>NZ_CP152031.1:0-4754561 GCF_038630435.1 Lysinibacillus sp. FSL K6-4013 | reverse complement strand
GCTGCTAATCTCCTTTACAGTGTTCAATACAAAAAAAAATCGCATTTATAGAATTGTAAATACGTTCATTTTATAACTCGTCCACATAATCACAAGTTGTGGATAAAAGTTAACCAAAGGCTGTGATAAAAATTATCCACAGCATATTAACAGTTGTGGATAATTAAAATGTTCGTTTTAGTTTTCAACAAAGTGAAGCACAGTAATCGTATCAGAAAAACAAAGCTATTTCAATAGTTTGTGAAACTTATCCACATAGCTTACAGTTATGCACTTTAGAGTTGTCCACAAGCACTGCTTATGTGAGAAACCTGTAGATAATTGTTGTGGATAAAAAATAATGCAAAAAATACTATACACAACTCTGTGTAAAAAAAACAAGTACTCTGTGGATAAATATTTTTTATGTTTATGAATAAAACATAGATCCGAACACTAGAAAATTGAGAATAGAATAAATAGAAAGTTCGACTGTTTAAAAGAAATTTGTGAAATTCATTGACAAAATAACTAGATACTTTATATAATATTCGAGTCTGTATGTTGAAAAATTCAACTCATATCAGGAGGTGTCTATATAAATGAAACGTACTTACCAACCAAAAAAACGTAAGCACAGCAAAGTACACGGTTTCCGCGCACGTATGAGCACGAAAAACGGTCGCAAAGTTCTTGCTGCTCGTCGTCGTAAAGGAAGAAAAGTTTTATCAGCATAAAATAAGTCCACTGAGCCACATCAGTGGTCTTTTTTTTCTTTATTTTTGGTAAACCTAGAAATGAGGATCAAAAGATATTATCTAATAGCAGGTGAAAGAAATGAAAAAACGCCAACGAGTGAAGAAGAATGATGATTTTCAAAAGGTGTTTAAAAAGGGTAAATCTTTCGCTAATCGTCAGTTTGTTGTTTATTTTTTAGTAAAAGAGGGACAAACGGAATTTCGTGTAGGTTTATCAGTTAGTAAGAAGCTTGGCAATGCGGTAACACGCAACCAAGTAAAACGCTATATTCGACAAAGTATTCATGAATTAAAAGATGATCTAAAGCCGAATATGGATTATGTTATTATCGCCAGACATCCGGCGGCCACTATGGATTTTCATGAAGTGAAACAAAGTTTGCAGCATGTACTACGAATCGCAAAGGTAATGAAAAAAGTGTAATGTATGCAACCAAGTGGTGAAATTCCGCCTGTACTGTTAGCAATAGAATAGAAAATATGTGATTTTGTTTACAATTATAAGTAAGGGAATTATACGCACAGGGGTATTTGTAGCGGGAGTTTTCGCTTAAAAATATGTAAAATTCACAACTTAACTTAGGAATAAATGTGTGTAGTTAGAATATTTAGTAGAGTGAATGTTATAGGCATGATAAAATAACTGATAACTTTATCTTCATCGAGGACTCTCAAAAGTGGACTGAAATTAAGATAAGGCTACTGACGGTTAAACGATTATGTGATAGGAAACTGTCAGTACAAAAAGAAGCATATAGAATAAGAAAAAGTGAATAGTAATTGTAGGGGGAAGAAGGTTGAAAAAACAACATTGGGTAATTTTGTCACTAGTAGCAGTAGCCTTACTACTTTCTGGTTGTACAGAATTCAATGAACCAATTTCCAAAGATAGCACAGGCTTCTGGAATGAATTCATTGTTTGGCCGTTGGTATCAGCGATAAAATACTTTGCTGATCTGCTAGGTACGTATGCATGGGGGATCATTGCCGTAACGATTATTATTCGTTTAGCAATCTTGCCGTTGATGATCAAACAAACAAAGAGTTCTAAAAAGATGCAAGAAATTCAACCAAAATTGAAGGAACTGCAAAAGAAGTATGCTTCTAAGGATGCTCAGACACAACAACAATATCAGCAAGAAATGATGAAGTTAATGAGTGAATCTGGAGTAAATCCACTTGCAGGATGTTTACCAGTAATCATTCAAATGCCAATTTTAATTGGTTTCTATCATGCAATAAATCGTATGAATGCTACATCAACATTTGATTTAGGGAATTTCTTTATCTTCCCGTTAGCAGATCCTGCACCAGCATTAGCTATTACAGCAGGCTTAATGCAATTTATCGTTTTACGTACAGGACCAGCAATGGATAATCCTCAAATGAAAATCATGATGTATATTATGCCATTCATGATTATTGGTTTTGGTATGGCCTTACCAGCTGCATTATCACTATATTGGGTAATCGGGAATATTATTTCGATTCTCCAAAACCTGTTTATTTATAAACCTTGGAATAAAGATAAAACACAACCTGCTCAAAATGGAGGGGCTAAAAAGTGAAACAACTTACGCAAATAGGCGCAACAACACAAGAAGCGATCTCATTGGCGTTACAGAAACTTGGCAAAACCCGTGAACAAGTAGATGTTGAAGTTTTACAAGAAGGTAAAAAAGGATTTTTCGGTTTTGGTGCACGTTCTGCAGAGGTACGTGTAACAGTAAAAGAAGTTCAGGTTCCGACAATTGAAGGCGACAGTGCTGAATCGCAGGTAGAAACTCAATTAAATGAACCAATAGTAGTAGATGATGTTGAAACACTAAGTTCACAAGTTTCTGAACAACCAAGTGAAATGGAAGAAGTTCAACAAGTCGTTAAAGGACAAGATGAGGATGCTGACGCATTAAACCCAATTGAAGAGGCAAAGGATTATTTAATTAGTATTGCTGAACAATTGGCTATTCATGATCTTGAGATTGCTACGACACGCGAAGGGAAATATGTATTATTTCAACTGAAAAGTGAAAAAGCTGCACTGCTTATAGGGAAACGAGGTCAAACATTAAATTCCTTACAGCAATTAACGCAACTCGTATTAAATAAAAGCGCAAAGCAGTTCTTAATGGTGAAACTGGATGTAGAAAACTATCGCGAGCGTCGACAAGTAGCTTTAGAATTACTTGCGGATCGAATGGCGGATAAAGCATTACGCTTAAATCAACGTGTGGCATTTGAACCTATGCCGTCTTACGAACGAAAGATAATTCATAATCAATTAGCAAATCGTCTAGATCTTGAAACGTATTCAGAAGGTACAGAGCCTAATCGTTATTTAG
Organism: Lysinibacillus sp. FSL K6-4013; assembly: GCF_038630435.1. Classification (NCBI taxonomy): domain Bacteria; kingdom Bacillati; phylum Bacillota; class Bacilli; order Caryophanales; family Bacillaceae; genus Lysinibacillus; species Lysinibacillus sp. FSL K6-4013. The sequence goes on along the minus strand of NZ_CP152031.1, from coordinate 4,751,482 downwards.
TAATTGAACCAGTAAAAAATAATTAGATTGTTTCTTATAATCATACAGACAATATATTTTGAAAGGTCATTTTATCTTTAGGATAAAATGGCCTTTTTTAATGAAACATAGCAAATTTTGTCGAAAATATGATTAGCGAAAAATTGCTTTTATCCACATTTGGAAATGATCCTTACTTTAGATTTTGCTGAAAATATGTTAGTCTAAGGTGTTAGTAAGTATTGGTCGGTTTTGATTATCCACATGTGGATAACGTTGAGGAGGTCATTAAATGGAGTTCGATACAATTGCTGCGATATCCACACCGATGGGTGAAGGTGCCATAGCCATCGTTCGTTTAAGTGGAGACGAGGCTGTGACGATTGCAGATAAAATATTCAAATCACCTGGGGGAAAAAGTTTAACAAGAAAAGATTCGCACACTATTCATTATGGACATTTAGTCGATCCTAAAACTAATGAGGTAGTAGAGGAAGTAATGCTATCACTGATGCGTGGGCCAAAAACATTCACACGTGAGGATGTAGTTGAAATAAACTGTCATGGTGGATTAGTTTCAGTCAAACGCGTGTTGCAACTTGCTTTAACAAATGGAGCAAGGCTAGCTGAGCCAGGTGAATTCACAAAACGTGCCTTTTTAAATGGACGTATTGATTTATCACAGGCTGAAGCAGTAATGGATTTGATAAGAGCTAAAACAGATCGTGCGATGAATGTGGCTCTGGGTCAAATGGATGGAAAATTATCGAGACTTATTGGTGATTTGCGCCAAGCTTTACTAGAGACATTAGCCCAAGTAGAGGTTAATATAGATTATCCAGAGTATGATGATGTAGAAGAAATGACTGTACCTGTATTAGTAGAGAAATGTACATGGGTAAAAAATGAAATTATAAAACTTTTGCAAACATCTTCTCAAGGAAAAATTTTACGTGAGGGATTATCAACAGTTATTTTAGGTCGTCCGAATGTTGGGAAATCTTCACTATTAAATAGCTTAGTACAAGAAAATAAGGCCATAGTGACAGATATTGCAGGGACTACTCGTGATATTATAGAGGAGTACGTCAATGTCCGAGGTGTTCCACTTCGTTTAGTGGATACAGCGGGTATTCGGGAAACAGAAGATATTGTTGAACGAATTGGAGTAGAACGCTCACGGGAAGCTCTTCGTGGAGCTGATTTAATTCTGTTTGTATTAAACTATGCAGATGAATTAACTGCTGAGGATGAGCGTCTATTCGAAACAATTGAAGCGATGGATTACATTGTCATTGTCAATAAAACAGATTTACCGCAAAAAATTGATTTGGCTCATGTCAAGGAATTAGCTGGTGAGCATCGCATTGTAACAACTTCTCTGCTACAAGAGGAAGGTATTACAGAGCTAGAAGAAGCCATTGCTGCATTATTCTTTGAGGGACAAATCGAAGCGGGCGATTTAACATATGTTTCAAATGCAAGACATATTGCCCTTCTGCACCAAGCGCAAGCAACGGTAGAAGATGCAATAGCAGCTGCACAGGATGGTGTACCAGTCGATATGGTACAAATTGATGTAACAAGAACATGGGAAATACTTGGCGAAATCATTGGTGATACTGTTCAAGAAAGCCTCATCAATCAACTATTTTCTCAGTTCTGTTTAGGAAAATAATTTTTAGAAAGAAAGGAAGGTACGAGCATGCCAACAAAATATGAGGCAGGCACGTTTGATGTGATTGTGATTGGTGCTGGTCATGCAGGTTCAGAAGCTGCACATGCTGCGGCTAAAATGGGCGCTAACACATTAATGCTAACAATCAATTTAGATATGATTGCATTTATGCCATGTAATCCATCTATTGGTGGTCCTGCCAAAGGAATTGTCGTACGTGAGATTGACGCTTTAGGAGGCGTCATGGGGAAAGTGATAGATAAAACGCATATTCAAATGCGAATGTTGAATACAGGGAAAGGCCCAGCTGTACGTGCATTGCGCGCACAAGCGGACAAAGTTTTGTATCAACAGGAAATGAAACGAGTATTAGAGGAAACACCAAACTTAACAATCCATCAAGGGATGGTTGAAGAGTTAATTATTGAAGATGGGGAAGTAAAAGGGGTCATTACACAAATTGGTGCCGTTTATCGTGCTAAAACAGTCGTCGTGACAACAGGTACTTTCCTACGTGGTGAAATCATAATCGGTGATATTAAATATTCAAGTGGTCCTAATAACCAGCAACCGTCAATTCGCTTAGCTGATAATTTAAAAGAGCTAGGTTTTGACCTAGTTCGATTTAAAACAGGTACACCACCACGTGTGAATAATCGTACAATAAACTATGACAAAACAGAGATTCAACCAGGAGATGATGTTCCACGTGCATTTAGTTTTGAAACGACTGAATTCATCATGGATCAGCTACCTTGCTGGTTAACATACACAAGCCCTGAAACACATGAAATTATTGAAGCAAATTTACATCTTTCACCGATGTACTCAGGGATGATTAAAGGGACAGGTCCACGTTACTGCCCATCTATTGAAGATAAAGTTGTACGTTTTAATGATAAGCCAAGACATCAAATCTTCTTAGAGCCAGAAGGCCGCAATACACGTGAGGTTTATGTTCAAGGTTTGTCAACAAGCCTACCAGAGCATGTTCAAACACGTTTACTAAAATCTATACCTGGCTTAGAGAATGCGGAAATGATGCGTGCTGGTTATGCTATTGAATACGATTCAATTGTGCCAACACAATTATGGCCAACTTTAGAAACGAAACGTATTAAAGGCTTATATACAGCAGGTCAAATTAACGGTACATCTGGCTATGAAGAAGCTGCCGCGCAAGGCTTAATGGCGGGCATGAATGCTGCTGCTAATGTACTAGGTAAAGAGGAATTGATTTTAAGCCGTTCGGATGCTTATATTGGCGTTTTAATCGATGACCTAGTGACTAAAGGAACAAATGAGCCATATCGCTTATTAACATCTCGTGCAGAATATCGTTTACTATTACGTCACGATAATGCAGATCTACGTTTAGTAGAGCTAGCTTATAAAATGGGGATGATTCCACAAGAAAGATATGCTAGTTTCAATGAGAAAAAAGAGCTGATTGAAAATGAAATTGCACGTCTTCGTGAAGTCATTATTAAGCCAAATGAAGCGACACAATCTGTTATTCGTTCTGTTGGTGGTAGTGAATTAAAAGACGGTATTCGTGGCGCAGATTTATTGAAACGCCCTGAAATGCATTATGAGTTAATTTCTTCTTTAATTCCTGCAGAAATTGAATTGACGGATGAAGTGAAAGAACAAATTGAAATTCAGCTTAAATATGAAGGCTATATCGAAAAAGCATTGCAGCAGGTAGAGAAACTCCACAAAATGGAAAACAAAAAAATCCCTGAGAATATTGATTATGATGCTATTTCAGGTTTAGCAACAGAAGCGCGTCAAAAATTAAAACAAGTTACACCACTGTCTATTGCGCAAGCCTCTCGTATTTCTGGTGTTAATCCAGCTGATATTTCAATTCTGCTTGTTTATATTGAACAAGGTAAAATTGCGAAAGTAAGCAGCTGATCATCAACAACAGTAAAGTGAATAAGAGGCGGGCATACCATTGTGCCCGCTTCCTATTTTTAAGGCTATACTATTAGTTGGAGTTGTATAGCTAGATAACAAAGGAGACTTTCCATGAACGAACAACAATTTATTGAGGCTCTGAAAGAGAAAGGTATCGAACTTTCTGATATGCAAATTGCTCAATTTAAAAAGTATTTTGAATTACTTGTTGAGTGGAATGAAAAGATGAACTTAACCGCTATAACAGATTTAGAAGGCGTATATTTAAAGCATTTCTTCGATTCAATTAGTCCTTCATTTTACTTTGACTTTTCAAAAGTAGTAACTGTTTGCGATGTTGGGGCAGGAGCTGGTTTTCCAAGTATCCCAATTAAAATCTGCTTCCCACATTTACAAGTTACAATTGTCGACTCATTAAATAAAAGAATTACCTTTTTAAATCATTTAAGTGATGAGTTACAATTAGAGAATATGCATTTTGTACATGCTCGAGCGGAAGAGTTTGGCCAAAATTTAAAATACCGTGAACAATTTGATGTGGTAACGGCACGTGCTGTAGCTCGTTTATCAGTTCTAGCAGAGCTATGCGTACCTTTAGCAAAACAAGATGGATATTTTGTTGCTTTAAAAGCCGCAGCTGGAGCAGAAGAATTAAAGGATGCTAAAAAAGCTTTAACAACATTAGGTGTTAAACTGAGAGAGGAATTTTCTTTCAAGCTACCTGTTGAAGAAAGTGACCGCATTTTATATATATTTGATAAAATAAAAGGAACACCGAAAAAATATCCGCGTAAGCCAGGTGTACCAAATAAAACACCGATTCAATAATTAGTGTTTCATGTGAAACTTCTCAAAGTGGAAAATATTTTTTCTATTTTGAGCATACATACTAGTTATGGATGGTTCACGCAAAAGACATCTATGAACTATATACATTTAAAGAAATATAATAAATAATAATAGAATGACACAGAGCAAGATAGTTACTTAAAGGTGGTGCCACTTGGATGAAAAGTCCTTTTTCACGTTTTTTTGGAGGCGGCAGTAAAACAGAGCCTATTGTGAAAAATGAAGTAGAACAAGCAGAGGCGGTTCATGCAGCGGAAGAAGTCATAAAGTTGCCTATTGATCAAATTGTACCTAACCGTTTTCAGCCACGTACTATTTTTGATGATGAAAAAATTGAAGAATTATCAAGAACCATTCATACACATGGTGTGATTCAGCCAATTGTTGTACGTAAAACATCAGAAAATCAATATGAAATCATCGCTGGTGAGCGTCGTTATCGAGCGATGAAAAAGCTACAATGGACAGAAGTCCCTGCTATTGTACGTAATTTAACTGATAAGGAAACAGCTTCTATTGCGTTAATAGAGAACTTGCAGCGTGAGGAGTTAACTGCAATTGAAGAAGCGGTAGCCTATCAAAAATTATTAGAGCTTCATGAGCTAACACAGGAAGCTCTTGCCCAAAGACTTGGAAAAGGACAATCCACTGTAGCCAACAAATTACGTTTATTAAGGCTGCAAGATGAAGTACAGCAAGCTATTTTGAAGCGACAAATATCTGAACGACATGCACGTGCATTAATTGCTATTAAAGATCAACCATTGCAATTAGAAATTTTACAGCTAGCAATTGATAATGATTGGAATGTGCGACAGCTAGAGGAGCACATTCAGGGTATATTACATCCTGTAGCTGACGAGCAGGAAGAAACAATCCCAAAAAAAGCGAAGCCAAAACGTAAGGCCATAAGTAAGGATGTGCGTATTGCTTTGAATACCATCAAACAGTCGTTAACGATGGTAACAAAAAGCGGGATTACGGTGAAAACTGAAGAAGAAGATACAGAAGAATACTATCAAATTACAGTGAAAATTCCTAAAAAGAAAAAAGTATAGTAAATTATTTTAGAAAAGTAATATATGGATCAAATTCATCACTGTACAGGGGAGATATCTCAGAAGGTTAATTGAGATGTCTCCTTTTTTGTATATATTCTTAATATTTTATACAACTCTCTTCATTTTTTTTGATAGAATGAAAGTTAGATAGCGGATTAAATAGTGATTTTACAAATGATTTGTCAAAGTAAACTTTGATAGATGAAAGCAGGTGCTTTTAAATGGGTAGAATTATAGCAATCGCCAATCAAAAGGGTGGCGTAGGTAAAACAACAACTTCGGTCAATTTGAGCGCTTGCCTAGCATACTTAGGTAAGAAGGTGCTTTTAATTGATACTGATCCGCAGGGGAATACAACAAGTGGACTTGGTATTAATAAAGGAGAGATACAGGGTTGCATTTATGATGTGCTCATTGATGATGAAGATGTTCAAAATGTCATTCAAAAAACAAAGGTAGAAAATTTATCTATCGTGCCGGCAACAATCTCGCTTGCAGGCGCAGAAATTGAATTGGTTTCCACTATTTCAAGAGAAGTACGTTTAAAACATGCTCTACAAAATGTGAAAGAAGATTTCGATTATATAATTATTGACTGTCCACCATCTTTAGGGCTTTTAACAATCAACGCGTTAACAGCTTCAGATGCGCTCATTATCCCTGTACAATGTGAATATTATGCATTGGAAGGGTTAAGTCAGTTATTATCAACAGTTCGCCTCGTTCAAAAGCATTTGAATCAACAGCTTTACATCGATGGCGTTTTATTAACAATGCTGGATGCACGCACAAACTTAGGCTTGCAAGTTATTGATGAAGTGAAAAAATATTTCCAAGATAAAGTATATAAAACAATAATTCCTCGTAATGTGCGATTAAGTGAGGCACCAAGTCATGGTCAACCAATTATCACTTATGACGCAAAATCTAGAGGTGCAGAAGTTTATTTAGAGATGGCGAGGGAAGTGATTAAAAATGGCTAAAGGTCTAGGGAAGGGTATTGGTGCATTATTTCCAGGAGAGTCTTTAGAACACAGTGGGCAAGTGGAAGAAATCCAATTAGATTTAATTGTTGCGAACCCATTTCAGCCTCGTAAAATTTTCGATGAAGAAAGTTTACAAGAATTAGCTGATTCTATTAAAGAACATGGGATTTTGCAGCCAATTGCCGTGCGTAAAAAAGCACGCAAGTTTGAAATTGTTGCGGGGGAGCGTCGTTACAGAGCTTGCCTATTAGCTGGCCTCGAGGTTATTCCTGTCATTATAAAAGAGCTATCAGATGCACAAATGATGGAGCTCGCTATTTTAGAAAACCTCCAACGTGAGGATTTAACTGTAATTGAAGAAGCTGAAGCCTATCAGAGTTTAATGGAAAACTTACATTTAACACAGGAAGAGTTATCGAAGCGACTAGGAAAAAGTAGACCACATATTGCCAATCATGTTCGGCTACTAGCCTTACCAGAAGATGTACGTAAATTGATGAATGATGGAACATTATCAATGGGGCAGGGACGAGCATTACTCGGCTTAAAAAATAAAAGAAGAATATCAGAAGTGGCCAATAAGGTAATAAATCTAGGATTGAATGTACGTCAAGTTGAATTATTAGTGCAAAACTTAAATGAAGAAGTTTCACGTGAAACAATCCCACCTAAGAAAAAAGATATTTTTGTAACTGCAAAGGAGTCACAATTACGAGATTACTTTGGAACAAATGTTCAAATTAAAAAAACAAATAATAAAGGGAAAATTGAAATTGAATTTTATTCTGAAGATGATTTAGAACGTATATTGGAAATATTAAACATACAGGAAGAATAAAATAATATTCCTATAACTTAATCAGAGCGCCAAGCAAACAGGCGCTCTCTATTTTTTAGAGAGAAAGAAGGCTTAAGTGTGGTATTACTAGGAGCATTGATAAATGCTTTGTTAATTATAGCAGGAGCATTAGTAGGGCGGATTTTTAAAAATATCCCTGAATCTATGAAATCTACGGTCCTATCTATTATTGGTTTAGCCGTCACATTATTAGGGATAAAAATGGGCTTTGAAAGTGATAATTTTATTATCTTGGTAGTAAGTTTAGTGGTAGGTACAGTAATAGGTGAGTGGTTAGATTTAGATAAACAAATGAATCGTCTTGGTAAATGGGTAGAGAGTTTATTTCATACGAAACGGGATGACCAAAATCAAATTAGCATAGCAGAGGGCTTTGTCACTGCCTCACTAATTTTTGTTGTAGGATCAATGGCTGTTATTGGTGCACTCGATAGTGGTCTTCGTAATGACCATAATGTCCTCATTACAAAAGGATTAATAGATGGATTTACATCCATTATTTTAGCATCCACATTAGGTATAGGTGTACTGCTATCCGCTGTACCTGTCTTTGTTTATCAAGGATTAATAGCTCTTTTTGCAGGTGTTATAAGTTCCTTTATCCCTGATGCCGCATTACAAATGTTCATTACAGAAATGACGGCAGTTGGCGGGGTTATGATTATGGCAATAGGGTTAAACATTGCGGGCTTAGCTAAGATCAAAGCTGCTAACCTGCTGCCAGGTATCGTCATTGTTGGTATTATGGTGGCTATCTTCTACATTTTTTAGTGAATAACGATGAGCAGCCAGTAATAATGCTCTTGAAAGCTTTTCAGCCATTGCATAAGAAATATGAAGTCTTGTATTTTGTAAAACAAGCATCTCCATAAATCCTCCAATATTGACGATTCCTTTCACGGAAATGTCTCCAATTGGGGGTAATTCTTTTTTTACAGCTTTTCCAGGGAAGATAGGGCCACTTTGAACTGAAATATGACCAACATTTTGCTCACTGCCAAGACAGGCATCAATCGCAATAATGAATGGTTTTGTAGTATGATTGTGTAGCTGTTGCATTGTAGAATCTAAGTTTAGAGCATGTAAAGGGTCTTCTAAGGAACCTACAATTTCATAAGGAAAACTAACAGATTTTTTTAAAAAGCTACCAGTTAATGGCCCAAGTGTATCACCCGTACAACGGTCACTGCCAATACAACAAAAAATTAGTCTTTCATGATGAAACGGTATATGTTCTAAAAATAATGTACTTAATTGCCAAACAGCATTTTTACTTTCGTGATGAAGGGAATAAGGTAGTAACAAATTTGGTATAGTATTCATAAAAAAACTCACTTTCTTTTTATTTTTAGAAGTGCTCAATTTTTATGCAGTATACGCAAATTTTTAGCAAGTTATTCAAGAGGTGGTAATGATGGAAAAGAATAAAAAGTTAATGGAGAAATACTGGGACAAGCTCACATCTGAGGATCTTTGGGAAAAGGTTATTGATGCATCTATAGAAATTTTGCTCATTCTATTAGTATCGTGGATCGCTGTAAGATTAGGTAAAAAATTTATTAAAAAGGTGTTTTTAATCCGTATGCGTTCACCATTGAGCCACTCAGAGCGACGCCAACGAACAATTTCAAGATTATTACAAAGCGTGATTTCCTATGTCGTTTATTTCTCTGCAATCATTGGTATACTTTCTTCCTTAAATATAAAGGTAGCAGGTTTATTAGCGGGTGCAGGAATTGTTGGTTTAGCAATAGGTTTTGGTGCTCAAAGCTTAGTAAAGGATGTTATTACTGGATTCTTTATTATTTTTGAAGACCAGTTTGGTGTAGGCGATTATATAAAAATAAATGCTGCAGAAGGTACAGTTGTAGAAATTGGCTTACGTACAACAAAAATTAATGGTGCTACTGGTGAACAGTTCATCATTCCCAATGGTGCCATAGGCGAAGTCGTCAATTATTCTGTTAACAACTCCAAAATTTTTATAGATTTACAAATGGCCGCGGATGCTGATTTTGAGAAAGCAGAAGGGGTTATTAATAAGTATTTAGAGACATTGCCTAAGATGCATAAAGAATTAATTGCAGCTCCGGTATTTCTAGGTGTGCAAAATGTGAAAGGGACAGAAGTAACCATTCGTATAGCTGCTGAAACATTACCGCAGCAACAATATGGAGTAGCACGTACCATACGCCGCGATATTACGAAACTCTTTGAAGAAAATAATATACCAATGGCCTATCCAAAAATGATGTTCTATGGCAAAGATGAGGGGAGAAGTGTGTAAGATGGAGGCAAAAAAATTTGGTTTAAACGATATTGTTGAAATGAAAAAACAACATCCATGCGGTACTAATAAATGGAAAATTATTCGTATGGGGGCGGATGTACGTATCAAATGCGAAGGATGTCAGCATAGTGTCATGATTCCACGTCGTGAATTTGAGAAAAAAATGAAAAAGGTTTTATTTTCTGCGGAAGAGTCGTAACATCAGGCATATTAGACTTTTTCTGGGTGAATCAATATAATAGATAAGGTTATAAGAGAGAAAATTTGAACTGAGTATAGAAAGGTTGTGTCCATCCATGGCATTAACAGCTGGAATCGTTGGTTTACCTAACGTTGGAAAATCAACATTATTTAACGCAATAACAAAAGCGGGCGCATTGGCTGCAAACTATCCATTCGCAACGATTGATCCAAACGTTGGTATAGTTGAAGTACCTGATGCACGTTTAGATAAATTAACAGAATTAGTGGTACCGAAAAAAACTGTGCCAACTGCATTTGAATTTACAGATATCGCTGGAATTGTTAAAGGTGCTTCCAAGGGTGAAGGATTAGGAAATAAGTTCCTAGCTCATATTCGTGAAGTAGACGCAATTTGTCAGGTAGTACGTTGTTTTGTAGACGAAAACATTACTCACGTTTCTGGTGCAGTAGATCCAATTGACGATATTGAAGTTATTAATCTAGAGCTTGCACTAGCTGACTTAGAATCTGTGGATAAACGTTTACAACGAGTTAGCAAAATGGCGAAACAAAAAGATAAAGAGGCTATGATAGAAGAGCCAGTGCTTCTAAAAATTAAAGAGCAACTAGAAAACGGTAAACCAGCTAGAGCAGCTGAGCTATCAGATGATGAATTAAAGGTAATTAAAGGTCTTCATCTACTAACAATTAAACCAATGCTTTATGTAGCAAACGTTTCAGAAGATGAAGTAGCAGATGCAGACAACAACGAGTATGTGAAAAAAGTACGTGAGTATGCATCCGCTGAAGGTGCACAGGTCATTACTATTTGTGCAAAAATCGAAGAAGAAATTTCTGAGTTAGATGATGAAGAAAAAGCTATGTTCTTAGAAGAATTAGGAATTAAAGAATCTGGTTTAGATCAACTAATTCGTACTTCTTATGACTTATTAGGACTAGCTACTTACTTCACTGCAGGTGTACAGGAGGTACGTGCCTGGACGTTCCGTAAAGGAATGAAGGCACCTCAATGTGCAGGTATTATTCATACTGACTTTGAGCGCGGCTTTATTCGTGCAGAAACAGTGGCATATGATGATCTTCTTGAGGCAGGTTCGCAAGCAGCGGCTAAGGAAGCTGGTAAAGTACGTCTTGAAGGTAAAGAATATGAAGTACAAGATGGCGATATTATGTTATTCCGCTTTAATGTATAAAAAACTTACAAGGGCAATCTAAAATGGTTGCCCTTTTTCGATTGCTTAGTTATCAGAATTTTTAATGTATGGAGGCGACTTATGAATGAATCCTGTGCAAATTAAGGAACGTGGTTTAGAGTTTGAGCAACTGGGGATGTTACCACAAGATGTCTTAGATTATATTTATGAACAACGATTATTCAAATTGTTCACTCCAAGAGAATTAGGTGGTATGGATTTAAATTTAGTAGAAGGTGTAAAGATATTTCAACAGATGTCTGCACTTGATGGCAATTTTGGATGGCTCATTACTATTGGTACAGGTGGAAACGCATTTATTCCAACATTCAGTAAGGAAATTTGTGAAAAAATCTATTCTCCTAAAGAAGCAGTTATAGCAGGTAGTGGATATCCAACAGGGATAGCTGTAAAAACAATTGGAGGCTATTATGTAACAGGGCAATGGAAGTATTGTAGTGGTTCTAATTATGCATCAACATTTACGATGAATTGTTTAATTGAAGAAGATGGTATCAAAACCGAAAAAATTATTAGCTGCTCAGTAAATCCACATGATGTAGAAATTTTGAATGATTGGTCTGCAATGGGTTTAAAGGCAACAGCTAGTCATACAATCCGTGTAAACAATGTTTGGGTACCACAGGATGCTACTTTTCAATTAGGGGTCATCAGAAATGATTATGGCAATTCAGTACATAGCTTTCCATTTACCACTTTTGCAGAGGCTTCTTTTTTAGGCGTTTGTCTTGGGATGACAGAGAATTTTTTAGAAGAAGCTTTTGCTTTAATGAAGCAACGAAATCATGATGGAAGCAGAACTGAGCGAATTGGAGCCTTCCAATTTTTATTGATGCAGCAGCATAAACGTTTCAAGCAATGCGAGGAACAGTTTTATGCAACATTATCTGTCTTTTGGCAACAGCATCAAAAAGGTGAACAATTAACGGAAGAGGAATTATCACAATTTACTCAATTGGCTAAGGATATAGCTGCTGCTTGCTTAGAGATAGCGAATAATTTAATACGCTGTCTTGGTATGGATGCTATTACAGAAACATCTACGATTAACCGTATTTGGAGAAATTTATATACAGCAGCCCAGCATGGATTTTTAACTCCTTAAAGTATAAATAGAATCTGTAGTTGTTCATTTCTAATCTACAGATTCTATTTAATTATGTAGTCTTATTTTAATGATGATCCTTTTCCTGCAATAGATAAACATACAGCTTTGGTAATTTAGGATCATCCTGTACGATAGCATTACGTGGATATTTACGTAGCTCTTTATACATGGCAAAATCGCCTACAGCTCCAGCTATTAACACCGCCCCTATCAATATTAAAACAGTACTGTTAAGATAAAACCCAACAATGGTTGGAAGTACTCCAGTCGTCCAGAATGGCAGTAATAAAGCTTTTTTCATAGCATGGTTGGGGAGAGGTTGCTCAGTAGTTGCATAGGCAATACCTTGCTCTAAATTTATGCCATATTTTAAAGCTTTAAAGGGAACTCTGCCAAAAATCATAAAGCCAATTAAATGAAAAGCCTCGTGTAGGATAATAAAAATTATATACAGCACAACAAATAGTGCTGTGCCACCAATCATCTTCCAAAAAGAAAAATGGAAATCTTTAAAGCAAATATATTGAATGGCAATAAATAATATGACAAGACCACTTGTAATCACAAAATTGTCGATCATTAACTTCTTTAAATCTAATTCGATAACGATAGGCTCCTTATCGTTGGTTAACATGAAGGCACTCCTTTCATAGATAATGAAATATACTGCCATTATATAACGAATTATTAGTTTGTGACTTGAAAGACATGTACCTATATGTTACAATTCATTGATGTGAGTAATAATTAATTACTTGCTCCTTGCTCCCTTAATTAGGAGAGCCTAAGTCCATAAGGAGGTGTAAACAGATGAGAAAATACGAATTAATGTACATCGTACGTCCGAACATTGAAGACGAAGCGAAGAAAGCTTTAGTTGAACGTTTCAACGAAATGTTAACTTCTAACGGTGCAGAAGTCATCGAATCAAAAGAGTGGGGCAAACGCCGCTTAGCTTATGAAATTCAAGACTTCCGCGAAGGTTACTACCAAATCGTAAAAGTAAACGCTACTTCAGATGCAATCAACGAGTATACACGTCTTGCTAACATCAGCGAAGACATCATTCGCCACATTGCAGTTCGTGAAGAAGCTTAATAATTAATTTTTTACAAAACGCTGAAAAGGAGGTTGTATTCTGATGATTAACCGTGTCGTATTAGTTGGAAGACTAACAAAAGATCCTGAGCTACGTTATACACCGAATGGAGTTGCGTCTACAAGATTTACAGTAGCTGTAAACCGTGCATTCTCAAATCAACAAGGTGAACGCGAAGCTGATTTCATTAGCTGTGTTGCTTGGCGTAAACAGGCTGAAAACCTAGCGAACTTCATGCGAAAAGGAAGTTTAATTGGGGTAGAAGGTCGTATCCAGACAGGCAGTTATGAAGGACAAGATGGTAAGCGAGTAGTGCGCCCATCAGGTGCAATGAATAAAATGCTTGTAGCGTAAGCATACAGGAAATTCACAATGTACGAAAGTACGCCTGTTCGTCAACAACCTTATCCGAGAGGGAAACCAAACGGGGAGTGTAGCATGGTTGTAAAGTGATAAGTTGGAAAGTCATCATTCCAAAACTGAATCGCAAGACGAAAGAAGTAGTGTGAACGAGGTTGAAGGCTATACTGCTTGAACACTAATCTGAAGCGGAACAATGCCACCCATGACAAAAGATGGCTGAACATGTCATGTGACGTTCAGTAATACAAATTAGACTCGGTTGTATTACGCTGTGAAGGAACGTCAGCTATATATCATAGATATAAAAGGATGAAAGGTGCAACCGACATCATACGAATCGCTGTATTCATTGTATTTAATGGGGATTACCTAAGTTGGAATGCTCAAAAAAGGGCTATGACAATCTGTGTCTGAATATCCAATACGGTAACGGAGTTCTCGTAGTAGTCCGAGATAGGGAAAGCCTATTACATGGCGAAGGGGAACAGCTTATAAGTTCAATAATAAGAATATGGAAGGGTGCGTGAGGCACTATGAGAAATCCACTTTCGGTATTGGACAGTCTAAACGATAAGGATGAAAAATACGTCTACCATAGATTGTATCGTAACCTATTCAATAGGGAATTTTTCTTAATGGCATATAACAATATATATGCTAAAGAAGGAAACATGACCAAGGGGAGCGATGAAAACACAATAGATGGAATGAGTATGGCAAGAATTGACAAAATCATAGACACTCTAAAAGATGAATCTTACCAACCACAACCAGCAAAAAGAGTCTATATTCCCAAGAAAAATGGGAAGAAAAGACCTTTAGGCATTCCGTCAATTGACGACAAGTTAGTTCAAGAAGTGGTAAGACTAATTTTAGAAAGTATTTATGATAATAAATTCTCTGATAGGTCACATGGTTTCAGACCAAACAGAAGTTGTCACACAGCCCTAAAACAATTCAAAAGCCTTGGAACTGGTGCTAAGTGGTGGATAGAAGGCGATATAGAAGGTTTCTTCGACAATATTGACCATCACACTCTCATAAACATCCTTAGAGAAAAAATCAAGGATGAAAAATTCATCAGACTAATTTATAAATTCTTAAGAGCAGGATACCTTGAAGAATGGAAATATCACAAAACAATTAGTGGAACTCCTCAAGGTGGAATAATCAGTCCTATTCTCGCAAATATCTACTTGGATAAACTCGACAGATACATTGAGGAATACAAACTCAAATTCGACAGAGGAAAACAACGTAGAAAGAACAAAGAATATAAATTAGCAGACCAAAGAGTTTACAGAGCCAGAAAGAAATACGAGGAATTAAAGGACACTCTATCACAAGAGGAAAAGGAACAATGCATCAAAAGGATAAAGGAATTGCGTGCTGAACAATACAGAGTGCCAAATACTGACCCATTTGATGAAAGCTTTAAGAGAATACAATATGTAAGGTACGCAGATGATTTCCTTATAGGGGTAATCGGAAGTAAGCAAGACGCTGAAAATATCAAGCAAGACCTTACAAATTTCTTAAGGGAAAAATTGAACCTAAATCTCTCAGCAGAGAAAACTTTAATTACTCACGCAAGTAATTTTGCTAAATTCCTTGGATATGAAATACGAATAGGAAAAAACGACAACAGAAGTAAGGACGCCAACGGCGTATCAAAGAGAAGATACAATAATGCAGTCAATCTCACAATGCCAAAAGAAGCATGGATAGGAAAATTGTTTGAATTAAAAGCGATTGTCTACACAAAAGACAACACGCAATTCAGAGCAATGCATAGAGCTTCATTACTCAACAATGACGACCTTGAAATTTTACTAACATATAATGCGGAAATCAGAGGTCTGTATAACTACTACAAGTTAGCCAGTGATGTTCATATGTTGAATGATTTTAGATATTGGATGAAATGGAGTATGTTAAAAACATATGCCAATAAATATAAAACCAATGCTAAAGACATTGCAAAAAAATTCAACAAAAACGGAAGATTTGGAATAAGTTATACAAACAAAAAAGGAATAGAAAGAACCATTTATTTCTATGATGACCCATTAGTAAAATCATCCGAAATTGAAAGTTACAAAGTAGATGAAATCCCTAATACTATAAAGTATAAAGGCAGAACAAACCTTATAGATAGGTTAGAAGCAAACAAATGTGAATGGTGTAAAACAAAAGGCGTACCCCTGGAAATACACCACATCAGAAAGCTAAAAGACCTAAAAGGAAAGACAAAATGGGAAAGATTTATGATTGAAAGAAATCGTAAAACAATAGCCCTATGTCATGACTGCCATAATGATTTACACAACGGGAAATTAGACTAAAATGCGTAACTAATAAAGTTTAGAATGGTATAAGTGGAAAGCCGTATACATCGAGAGATGTACGTACGGTTTGGGGGAGAGTTCTTGAAAACCTACTAAAAGACATTAAGACAGTAATTTCAGTTCGTAGAGAGCAATTGACTGTATGAACGGAAAAATAATGGAATTTTAGAAAGGCGTCGGGTTCTTATCCTACTACACAACAGATGTCGTGGCGGATAGCGTACAGTTTTTAGAACCCCGTAATGGTAGCGGTGCTCCTGCTCCTCAATATGGTGGACAAACTTACGGTAATAACCAACCGTCATATGGCGGTGGTCAACCACAACAACAGTTTAGTGGCGCTATGCCAGGGCAGGGTTCCTATGGCGGCGATTCGTATCAGCAAAATCAACCACCTATGAATCAGCCGAATTATACACGTGTAGATGAGGATCCATTTGCGAATAGCAAAGGGCCAATAGAAGTATCTGAGGATGATCTTCCATTCTAATGCTTCTAAATGATAAAAAAAGATAAGGAGGAGACACACTATGGCACCACGTCGCGGAGGCCGCAAACGCCGTAAAGTTTGCTACTTCACTTCAAACAATATTACGCACATCGACTACAAAGATGTAGATTTATTAAAAAAATTCATCTCTGAGCGCGGTAAAATTTTACCACGTCGCGTAACTGGCACAAGTGCAAAGTACCAACGTAAATTAACTTCAGCTATCAAAGTATCTCGTATCATGGGATTACTTCCATTCGTAGCAGAAGATAAATAAGATTGATGACGTTAAGGTAACTGACCTTACATCAATTTTAACTACCAGCATATTACGATATTCGTATCGGGTATGCTGGTTTTTTGTTATGGTTAAAAGGAAAATTATCAACTAGTTAGGTAAAAGTTCGAATTAAAATTGAAAAAATAATGACAATGTACATAGTGATCTAAGTGATTTTTGTTCAATACTATGAAAAAATGGTACAATAAAGGGTAGTAAGTTTGACTGAAAAAAAGGAAGGTTTTCAATGCCGAATAATCAAACAAAAGCGCTTGTACAAGGCTCAATGATGGTTGCACTTTTTACAATCTTAATGCTAATTTCTGCATATGTACCATTCATCTTTATAGTAGCTTTATTATTCGCTCCACTACCGATTGCTTGGTATAGCGCAAATTACAAGCGTTCCACATCAATACTCGTAGCAATAGTAGGCTGTATCCTAACCACTATAACGAGTGGAATATCCATGCTGCCATTTGCATTTATTTTAGGGCTAGTAGGTGTCGTTATGGGTAACGCCATTTATTTGAAGAAGAGTAAGCTTTATTTATTTATGTCAACGGGGATTGCTAATCTCCTTTCGATGGCAATTGTTTATGTTGCTTATGTAAAGCTTTCAGGGATTGACTTCATAAGCATGAGTTTAGAGATGGCACGTAAAAATTATGAGCAATCTAATGAATTTGCGAAGAATGTAACAGGCCAAGTAGCCATTAATCCAGAGCAGCTTGAGGCAATGTTTAAAACAATTGAACTGACTATGCCTGCAACGATAACAATCTCAGCATTTTTTGCTGCATTTATTATCATTACAGTCAATTTACCAGCTCTAAAACGACTAGGGGTAGATGTTCCAAAATTTGCTCCATTCCAAAATATGAGATTACCACGCTCTATTTTATGGTATTACATGATTGTTTTATGTATTAATTTATTCATGCGTCCTGAGGCTGGCTCTACGCTAGATATTATTGTATTAAATGTTTCTTATATTTTATGGTTGTTACTGATTTTACAAGGAATATCTTTTATCCATTATTTTATCTCTAAAAAGGGGATGCCAAATGGAGTTAAATGGGTAGCAACTTTATTAGCAATTCCATTATCATCCTTTATGATCTTACTCGGTATTGTTGATTTAGGTTTTGACGTGCGTTCACTTGTAAAGGGGAAGACTAAAGAATAAGGGGCTGATTGTAATGGGGACATTTAGAAAACGACCAATTCGCTATCCGCTTTTTGTTCTTTCCATATTTGGAACTGTGACGTTCGTGCTTCTATGTATTTGGAATATCGGGATAGGCATCGGTTATGGTGTAGGTTTTGTTTTACTGATGGCCTACACATGGAAAGTAGAGAAGATAGCTTTTGAGGAAACAGAAAAGCACATTGAATCTATCTCCTTCCGTATGAAAAAAGTGGGGGAAGAGGCACTGCTTGAAATGCCAATTGGGATATTGCTGGTTAATGAGCAGTATGAAATCGAATGGTCTAATCCATATATGCAGGGCATTTTAAATATGGAATCACTAGTTGGAGAAGGTATTGTAAATATATCTGATGACATCTATGTATTAATGAAGACCGAGGAGACTAATGAGGCGACGATTACACTACGTGATCGGAAATATCGTGTTTATTATAAAAAAGAGGAACGACTACTGTATTTCTTTGATATAACTGAACAGATTGCCATTGAAAAGCAATACTATGCAGACCGAACAGTAATCGCTATATTGTTTGTCGATAATTACGATGAAATCACGCAAGCCATGGACGATCAACCACGTAGTTTAACCAACACAATGGTTACTTCAATTGTCAATGAATGGGCTGCAGAGCATGGTGTATTTGTCAAACGAATATCATCAGATCGTTTCTTAGCAGTATTAAATGAATCCATTTTAACGGAGCTAGAAAAGAAAAAATTTGCTATATTAGATACCATTCGAGAAAAAACAGCTCAAAAGAATTTATCATTAACATTAAGTATTGGTGTAGGAGCTGGATCATCCTCATTAGTGGAGCTTGGTGAGTTGGCACAATCCAGTCTTGATCTTGTATTAGGACGGGGTGGAGACCAAGTGGCAATAAAGCAACCTACTGGAAAACTTAAATTCTATGGTGGAAAAACAAATCCAGTCGAAAAACGTACACGTGTTAGAGCGCGCGTTATTTCACATGCATTACGCGATTTAATTCAAGACAGTGACCAAGTGTTTATTATGGGACATAAAAATCCTGACATGGACTCCATTGGTGCTTCTGTAGGTGTACGGAAAATGGCACAAATGAATGATGTAAAGGGCTATGTCATTATCAATTTTGATGAATTAAATGGTAGCGTTACACGATTAATGAATGAAATAGAGAGTAAATCAGATTTCTATGAAAATTTCCTTACACCAGAGGAAGCCGCTGGTAAAATGACTGAGAAATCGTTACTCGTTATTGTTGATACACATAAGCCGAATTTAGTAATTGATGCACACCTATTGAAATTAGCTGAAAAGGTGGTTGTAATCGACCATCATCGTCGAAGTGAGGACTTTATCGAAAATCCTACACTCGTTTATATGGAGCCATATGCGTCGTCCACAGCAGAGCTAGTGACAGAGTTACTAGAATATCAGCCGAAGCGTGCAAAAATTAATATGCTAGAAGCTACTGCATTACTAGCGGGTATTATCGTTGATACCAAAAGCTTTACACTTCGAACAGGAGCACGTACATTTGAAGCAGCTTCTTACTTACGAACAAATGGTGCCGATACAGTATTGGTCCAACGTCTCTTGAAGGAGGACGTGGACACATATATAGAGCGCTCCAAAATTGTGCAAACAGTTAAGTTCGTAAAACCAGGAGTAGCTGTTGCTGTAGGTGAGGAATCAAAAGTGTATGACTCTGTCTTAATTGCGCAAACAGCCGATATATTACTAACGATGAAGGATGTTAGTGCATCCTTTGTCATTGCACATCGGGCAGATGGCAAAATTGGTATAAGTGCACGATCACTTGGCGAGGTCAATGTACAGCTAATTATGGAGAGGCTTGGCGGCGGTGGACATTTAACGAATGCTGCCTGCCAAATAGATGCTAAATCCATCGATGGTGTGAAAAAACATTTAGAAGAGGCCATAAATGAGGTCTTTGAAGGGAGTTCTGACTAATGAAAGTAGTATTTTTAAAAGACGTTAAAGGAAAAGGAAAAAAAGGTGAAATTAAAAACGTAGCTGATGGCTATGCACAAAATTTCTTAATCAAGAATGGCTATGCAGCGGAAGCAAATGCGCAAGCTTTAAGCCAAATAGAGGGGCAAAAGAAATTAGAGGCCAAAAATGCTGCTGCCGAATTAGCTGAAGCACAAGCATTAAAGGAAAAAGTAGAAGCACTAACAGTTGAGCTAAAAGCAAAATCAGGTGATGGTGGCCGCTTATTTGGCTCAGTATCTACAAAGCAAATTGCTGATGCATTACAAAAAATGCACGGCATTAAAATTGACAAACGTAAAATGACTTTACCTGATGGGATTCGTTCACTTGGCTTTACAAATGTTCCTGTAAAACTACATCATGAAGTATCAGCAACGTTAAAAGTACATGTAACGGAAGAATAAGGAGCGACAATCCATGAGTGAACCGATGATGGACCGCGTTCCACCGCATAACCGGGAGGCGGAGCAATCGGTTATCGGTGCTATTTTCCTTGAGCCACAGGCATTAATAACAGCATCAGAAATTTTATTGGCAGATGATTTTTATTTAAATGCCCATAAGAAAATTTTCGAAACGATGTTGCGCTTGAGTGATCAAGGAAAAGCGATAGATGTTGTAACAGTTACAGAAGAATTATCAGCTAAAAAAGAGATTGAGGACGTTGGCGGGCTTTCTTATTTACTAGAGCTCGCCAATGCTGTCCCTACAGCTGCCAATGTCGCTCATTATGCCAAAATCGTTGAGGAAAAGGCCCTCTTACGTCGATTGATTCGAGTGGCTACGAAAATTGTCGAGGACGGCTATACACGTGAAGACGAAGTAGAGGCATTATTAGGCGAGGCAGAGAAGAAAATGATGGAGGTTGCCAATCGAAAGAATGCAGGTGACTTTAAGCATGTTAAAGATGTGCTAGTGGAAACTTTCGATAATATTGAGCAACTGCAATCACAAAAGGGAGAAGTAACAGGTATCCCGACTGGCTTCCGTGATTTAGATAACATTACTGCAGGCTTTCAACGCAACGATTTAATCATTGTTGCTGCTCGTCCATCTGTAGGGAAAACAGCCTTTGCATTGAATGTTGCGCAAAGTGTTGCTGTACAAGCTCGTGAAAATGTTGCAATCTTTTCTTTAGAGATGGGTGCAGAGCAACTGGTCATGCGTATGCTTTGTGCAGAGGGAAATATTGATGCACAAGTTTTACGTACAGGTGCTTTAACTACAGAAGATTGGGGTAAACTAACTATGGCAATGGGTAGTTTATCGAATTCAGGGATTTTTATTGATGATACTCCAGGTGTACGTATCAATGAAATCCGTGCAAAATGTCGTCGTTTAGCTCAGGAGAATGGACTAGGAATGATCTTAATTGATTATTTACAGTTGATTCAGGGGAGCGGCAAGCCAGGAGAAAACCGTCAGCAAGAGGTATCAGAGATTTCCCGTTCTTTAAAGGGATTAGCCCGTGAATTAAAGGTACCTGTTATTGCGTTATCACAGTTATCTCGTGGTGTTGAGCAACGACAAGATAAACGGCCAATGATGAGTGACTTACGTGAATCGGGAAGTATTGAGCAAGATGCTGATATTGTTGCGTTTTTATACCGTGATGATTATTACGATAAAGAATCTGAGAATAAAAATATGATCGAAATTATCATTGCGAAACAACGTAATGGTCCAACAGGAACTGTTACATTGGCCTTTAAAAAAGAATTCAATAAATTCATTAATGTGGATTGGTCACAAATGCCACCTCCACCGCCACGTGATTAGTCAAGTTACTCGTCATTCAGATAAGTTGCCTATTAGTAATGAAATATTACCCTTAGATTAAATTAATCTGAATGTTCGATAATATTCATACCATTCTGTTATTAAACACGAACGTTGAATCAGATTTTTTGATTTTATGTTCGTGTTTTTTCGCTATTTTTTATTGACGAGTTGTTTCTATCATTGTTACAATAATTGAGGCTTGAAAATTGAGATACAAAGGTATCTAACGGAGGTGCTGATTATGACATCAGTAGTAGTTGTAGGAACACAGTGGGGAGACGAAGGAAAAGGTAAAATTACAGATTTCCTTTCGCACAAAGCCGATGCCATCGCTCGTTTTGCCGGTGGAGATAATGCAGGACATACCATTAAAATTGATGGTGAAACTTATAAATTACATTTAATTCCATCAGGGATCTTCTATAAAGATAAAACTTCAGTAATTGGTAATGGATTAGTTGTGAATCCAAAATCATTAGTAACAGAGCTTAAAGGTTTACAAGAGCGTGGTATTAATACAGATAATCTACGTATTTCTAATCGTGCACATGTGATTTTGCCTTATCATATTAAACAAGATATTGCGGATGAAGAAAGTCGTGGAGACAATAAAATCGGCACAACTTGTAAAGGTATTGGACCTTGTTATCAAGATAAAGTAGCACGTATTGGGATTCGTATGGCTGACTTACTTGATAAGGAAATCTTTGAGGAAAAACTACGTCATAATTTAGCCATTAAAAATAAGTTATTTGAGAAATTCTATGAAGTTGAAGGCGTAACATTCGAAGAAATTTTCGAGGAATACTATGGTTACGGACAAGAAATTGCTAAGTATGTTACGGACACGTCTAAAATTTTGAACGATGTCCTAGATGAGGGCGGTAAAGTGCTATTCGAAGGTGCACAAGGAATTTTACTTGATGTCGATCAAGGTACGTATCCATATGTAACATCTTCAAATCCTGTTGCTGGGGGAGTAGCGATTGGTGCAGGTGTTGGGCCATCACGCGTAACAAGCGTTATTGGTGTATCTAAGGCCTATACATCTCGAGTAGGAGATGGACCATTCCCAACGGAGTTGTTCGATGAAGTAGGTCAACAAATTCGTGAGGTTGGTCGCGAATATGGTACAACAACAGGTCGTCCACGTCGTGTAGGCTGGTTCGACACAGTCGTTGTTCGTCACTCACGCCGTGTAAGTGGCATTACTCATCTTGCTCTTAACTCTATCGATGTTTTATCGGGCTTAGAAACAGTAAAAATTTGTACAGCCTATAACTATAAAGGTGAAACAATCACAGAGTATCCAGCAAACCTTCATATTATTGAACAATGTGAGCCGATTTATGAGGAGCTTCCAGGCTGGTCTGAGGATGTAACAAGCTGCAGAACTTTAGAAGAGCTACCTGAAAATGCACGCCGCTATGTGGAGCGTATCAGCGAACTAACGGGCATTCAAATTGCTACTTTCTCTGTTGGACCTGCACGTGAGCAAACAAACGTGTTAGTGGACGTTTGGGAAGCATAATAAAATAAAATGAAAAGGGCGTGCCAAATGCGGCATGCCCTTTTTTAGTGAATATCTTTCTTCTTAAAGCGACCACCTTTTACCTCGGCGATATTACCGATGGCTAGAAAAGCATTGTCATCTATTTCAGCGACGATTGTTTTCAATTTAGATTCTTCTAAACGAGTAATAACGGTAAATATGACTTTCTTGTCATTCCCCGTATAAGCTCCCTCTCCGTGAAGGAAAGTAACGCCACGACCAAGTCGATCCATAATCGTTTGTCCAATTTCATCAATGTCATCACTTATGATATAAACAGATTTAGATTCTTCCAATCCTTGAATAACAATATCAATCATTTTATAGGCAATATAGTATGCAATGATGGAGTACATGGCTTGCTCCCAATTAAAAATAAATCCTGCCACCGTAAAAATAATGATATTGAAGAACATGATGATTTCACCAACTGAAAAAGGTGTTTTGCTATTAGCTAAAATAGCTAATATTTCAGTTCCATCCAATGAACCTCCATAACGAATGACAATTCCGACACCAACTCCTAAAATCATTCCTCCAAAGACTGTTGCCAATAATGTGTCTTCCGTAAATGGATGGATATTATGTAAGGCGAGTGTTGAAAATGAGAGTACGGTAATACCTAGACCTGTGGACAATGCAAAGGTTTTACCAATTTGTTTATAGCCTAAAAAAATAAAAGGTAAGTTTAAAATGAAGATGAAAATACCAAGGGGTAATTTTAATAAATGAGATGTGATAATGGAAACACCTACGATGCCACCATCCATAATGTGGTTGGGTACTAAAAACAGTTCCAAGCCCAATGCCATTATTATCGCACCTAGCGACACCATAATAATTCTTGCAATAACTTTACGCATGCTACTTTTCTGAGGTCTCAACATTTTTGTTGTGATCTCAGAGGTTTGTGAATCACTCAATTTAATCGCTCCAATCAAATAGTGTACCTTCTATATATATTTTATCGGAATATTAAAAAAGTAAAAAGTATTAAGTCAAAATTCACTTGAAAAAATTTGAGAATAGTATACCGATGATAGTTAAATTGAATTTTAAGAACCAATATATGAATAAAATTACAGTATTTATAAACTATATAAAATATATTCTATGTAACAATAAGTAGATAAATAATACATTTACATTACAAAAGAGTGAAATCGTTCAAACGTCATTTTCTTTATGGTACATTATAGGGGTGCAAAAAATCCTTGTGGGTAAATCATCCTACAGTAGGGTAAAGTTGGAAGGGGCTTTATTGATGAATTCGTTTTGGAAAAGAAAAGAAGAAAACAATAGATTCACCTACAATTTTTCTTC
Organism: Lysinibacillus sp. FSL K6-4013; assembly: GCF_038630435.1. Taxonomy (NCBI): domain Bacteria; kingdom Bacillati; phylum Bacillota; class Bacilli; order Caryophanales; family Bacillaceae; genus Lysinibacillus; species Lysinibacillus sp. FSL K6-4013. Next base: position 4,726,879 of record NZ_CP152031.1, on the reverse strand, counting down.
TTTTAAAAAGGCTTCAATCATTGTAGTTTTAATGACAAGCCTAACGATTAACATGGGATTTGCTAAGGAATATAACAAAGAAAACTTAAATAAAATTTACCACGTATATGTGGGGAATGAATATATTGGTGCAGTATCTGATGAGAAAGCAATTCAAGAAATAATTGCATCAAAAGAAAAAGTGGCAAGTCAGCAATTCAAAGGTTTATCCATTGATGCTAGCTCAGCTGTTAAAATAATCCCAGAACAAGTATTTACAAATGAAACAAAAGATGCAGAAACATTATCAAAACTTAAGCAATCTTTAGTGGCCAAATCAGATGCCTTTACATTATTAGTAAATCACAAACCAGTAGTATCACTAAAGAATACGGAAGCTTATGAGAAAACTGTTCAAATGTTAAAGCTACAATATGTTTCTCAGCAAGAATTAGATAACTTATCAAAACGCCAAGCTAGCAATAATCTACAAGAATTAAAAGATGGTGAGTCTAGACTTCTAAATGTTTCCTTTAAACAAGGAGTTTCAGGGTTATCACAAAAAGTGACACCCACTGATATATTATCACCTGAGCAAGCCGTGAAGTTTTTAATGACAGGCTATCTTGAGCAAGAAACATATAAAATTGAATCAGGAGACGTGTTAGGGTCAGTTGCTAAAAAACATAATTTAACAACAAGTGAACTACTAGCTCTAAATCCGGATATCACAGTAGATACAGTTTTACAAATTGGACAAGAATTAAATGTTACTGTGGCAAAGCCATTTGTGACACTTGAAGTAAAAAAGGAAAAGAAAGTTGCGGAAGTCATTCCGTTTAAAAAAGTAATTGAAGAAGATCCTACTATGTATAAAGGTGAAAAGGTCATCAAGCAAGAAGGTGTTAATGGAAAAAAAGAAACAACTTATGCATTAACATCTGAAAATGGTACACAGACATCAAAAGTTGCCTTAGAGGAAAAAATACTTCAACAACCAGTAGATGAAATTGAAGTAGTTGGTACAAAGGTTATTTCTTCACGTGGAACTGGAGAATTTGCATGGCCAGCAGTCGGGGGCTATATTTCAAGTGGTATGGGTGAACGTTGGGGAGCCTTCCATCGTGGTATTGATATCGCTCGACCAAGTAACTATAATATTTTAGCTGCTGATAATGGTGTAGTTGTTGCTGCTGGCACTTCTGGCACCTATGGTAATCGTATTGTTATTAATCACAATAATGGTTTTACAACACTTTATGGACATTTATCTTCAATTAATGTTGAAGTCGGACAAGTAGTGGAAAAAGGTTCTGTGATTGGTATTATGGGTTCCACTGGAAATTCGACAGGTACACATTTGCACTTTGAAGTTGAAAAGAACGGTTCATTAGAAAATCCGTTATCTTATGTAGGCCGATAAAACATGTTGAATAGAAGGCAGTCCGAATAATGGACTGTCTTTTTCTATTATTTCCCGAGAAATAATTGTTGAATTACATCGCTTTTTGTCACAGTATTAGAGGGATTGAATATCGATTAATGCATAGAATCCGAAAGCATGATAGAGTTAAGAGTAGTGAATTTACAAATACACATTGTTTAAGAATAGATAAGAAGCGAAAGGGAGAGTATGTATGAATAAAACAATTTTAGTTGTTGATGATGAGAAACCAATCGCAGATATTTTGCAATTTAATTTAATAAAAGAAGGCTATAAAGTTATTTGTGCTTATGATGGTGATGAGGCATTAAAGAAAGTAGAGGAAGAGCAACCAGATTTAATGCTTTTAGATATTATGCTGCCAAAGCGTGATGGGATGGAAGTTTGTAGAGAAGTACGTAAAAAATATGATTTTCCGATTATTATGCTAACAGCTAAAGGCTCTGAAATTGATAAAGTATTAGGATTAGAGATGGGTGCAGATGATTATGTCACAAAGCCATTTAGTACAAGAGAGCTGATTGCACGTGTAAAGGCCAATATGCGCCGTTTACAAGTAGTCGCTCCAGCAGCAGAAGAGGCTGAGGAGGAGTCGAATGAGATTGTCGTAGGTTCGCTTGTTATTCAACCAGATGCTTATTTAGTAATGAAGCGTGATGAAGCAATTGAATTGACACATCGAGAATTTGAGTTACTTCATTATTTAGGGAAACATATTGGACAAGTAATGACACGGGAGCACCTCCTACAAACAGTATGGGGCTATGATTACTTTGGTGATGTACGAACTGTTGATGTAACAATTCGCCGTTTACGTGAAAAAATTGAGGATAATCCTAGTCATCCCGCTTGGATTGTCACACGACGTGGTGTAGGTTATTATTTACGAAATCCTGAACAGGAGTAATAGGAATGCAGAAAGTGAGCTTCTTTAAATCCATTCATGTCAAACTAGTGCTGATTTATATTTTATTAATATTGCTTGCTTTACAAATTATCGGTATCTATTTCGCTCGTGAATTAGAAAGAAATTTGAAGAGCAACTTCCAAGATTCCATTTTTCAGCGAGTTGACTTGATGCAATATAGTCTTCGTGAGGAAATTTTAAAGGAACGCGATGAAAGCATGCCTAAACTAGAGGAGAGCCTAAAGTCAATTGTTATGGAGTTTTCTACTGGTTTAAGGGATGTTTCAAATGGTGATATTTTAGAAATTCGTGTCATTGACGATAGACAAAGAATACTTGCAACATCTGAGCTTGAAAACCAGAATTTAATAGGTCAGCGCTCTAATACTGATCTTGTACGTCGAGCAATATCTGCCGAAACACTGTTTGATATTATTAAGCTCGACAATAAAACGAGAAATCGTGTGTGGGTCTTAGCGAACCCCATTCGTGCGGGTGCAGGACCAGACGACGAAATCATTGGTGTACTCTATATTGAAGCCAATATTGAATCTGTTTTTGAACAAATGAATGATATTAATCAGATTTTCCTTGGTGGTACGGCAATGTCCTTGGTCATTACCATCTTCTTAGGTATTCTTGTGGCTCGAACGATTACACAGCCTATTGCTGATATGCGAAAGCAGGCTCAGGCAATGGCGAAGGGGAACTATTCTCGCAAGGTACGTGTATATGGTACGGATGAAATCGGACAGCTAGCCATCACCTTTAATCATCTAACCAACCGTTTGCAGGAAGCACAATCGACCACAGAAGCTGAACGTCGAAAGCTAGATTCAGTGCTGAGTAATATGACAGATGGCGTTATTGCAACAGATCGCAAGGGACGTATTATTCTCATCAATGACCCCGCACTAGAATTACTGCATATTTCAAGAGATATTACATTAGGGCGTCCTATCGCCTCTGTATTGGGGATTGATCAGGAATATAGCTTTGAAGACTTAATTCATATGAATGATGCCGTGAATTTAAACTTTAGTACAGCTGATGCGCCCTATATACTTCGCGCTAATTTCTCTGTTATTCAAAAAGAAACGGGCTTTATTAATGGGCTGATTACTGTTTTGCACGATATAACAGAGCAAGAAAAGATTGAAATGGATCGTAGGGAATTTGTATCGAATGTATCACATGAGTTAAGAACGCCATTAACAACAATGCGCAGTTATTTAGAGGCACTTGCAGATGGTGCATGGAAAGACGAAAATATTGCTCCTACGTTTTTAAATGTGACACAAACCGAAACAGAGCGTATGATTCGTCTAGTGAATGATTTATTGCAGCTATCAAGAATGGATAGCTCAGATTACGAGTTGAATAAAGATATTGTCTTATTTAATTCGTTCTTTAATCGCATTATTGACCGATTTGAAATGTCTAAGTCTGACAAGGTACAATTTGAACGTTTATTCCCTGAAACATCCTTTTATGTAGAAATTGATACGGATAAAATCACACAAGTTATTGATAATATCATTTCCAATGCTATTAAATATTCTCCAGATGGCGGCAATATTCGCTTTGGCTTTACTGGACAGGAAGACATGCTGAAGGTCATGATTTCAGATGATGGCATGGGTATTCCTAAAGAAAACGTTGGCCGAATTTTTGATCGCTTCTATCGTGTGGACCGTGCACGCGCTCGCTCTATGGGAGGAACAGGCTTGGGATTAGCTATTGCGCGGGAAATGATTGAAGCGCATGGCGGTAAGATTTGGGCTGAAAGTGAAGAAGGACAGGGTACAACAATTTTCTTCACATTACCATATGATGCAGATGAATTTGGTGAGGCAGGTGAGTGGGAATGAAATATATAGAGCCAGTTAAATCTGTTGTATTATTTCTACTTGTCATGCTGAGCGTGATTTTAACTTTTTTAATTTGGACCTATACACCTGATTATAAATATATTGAAAAAACAGAGGGAGAGGAAATTTTAATTAAGCCGCAAAAGGATATGGAGGATATTATTCGACCGTACAAGGCTATTTTCCGTTCTGAAGAAGAGTTTACAGGCACAGTTTCTAATGCAGCTATGAAAGATATGATGAAAGTGTTTAAAGGCTGGAATGTTTTAGATTTGGTGCCTGTAAACAATAATCTTTCTGCAAACTATGTGAATCAAATTATTGGCGCAGATCATCGAATGACAATCTTTTTTACGGGAGAGATTCCATTTTCAGCTTTTAACACAACCTTTCAGTTCACTGATAAGGAATTACCAGAAACAACGTTCAATCGAATGATTATAGATTGGAGTAATTACAATAGCAAAGAATTAATGTTGTATTACATTAGTGGTAATAACCAATCATTATTCCGCTCACGTGTCAGTGTGCCAAACATGAATCAATTTATACAGGAAGTCATTGAGCCTGCAAAAAAATATGAGGTTTTCAAAGAAGTAGAGAGAGAAGGCTATACATCTCTTTATCTGGCGAACAGTAATATTGAATCTGTAAAATATACGTACTTTATTGAGGATATTACACCAGAATTATTTAAAAATGTGTTATTCCCTGATCCAAATATTGTACAGCGGAATGTCGAAAGCGCATCCTCTGAAAAATATACAGATGGTATGTCATTAATGACCTTAGAAACAAATCTTAAATCATTAAACTATGTTTATCCAGCTGCAGAAAGTAGTATTAGAGTCGAGCCATCGAAGCTTTTAAAGGATAGCTTTGAATTTATTAATGAGCATGGAGGATTTACGGCAGATTTCCGCTATGCTTCATCCAATACCAATAAAAATCAAATAGATTATCAAATGTATTTGCAAGGCTTCCCTGTCTATAGCAATCATGTTATTACACGAATGACAACGATTTGGGGAGATAGTCGAATTTTCCATTACAAGCGTCCATACTTCTCATTGGATATGGATATATCTTTAGAGAAAGAAATTAAAGAATTAGCATCTGGCGCAGAGATTGCAGAGAGATTAAAGAACGCTAATAGTATTCCTTTGTCTGAAATTGATGAAATTGTCTTGGGCTATTATTTAACACAAAATCAAGAACAGAATATATTTATATTTGAACCTTGTTGGTTTGTTATTCGTAATGGTACCTGGACTAAACTGACTCCTGAAGTATTAGGAGGTGTTAAAAATGGATTGGAATAGAACAAAATCTATTTTTATATTCGTTTTTTTAATACTGAACATCTTCTTGTATTCACTTTATGTCAATCGCTACAATGAAGCGAAAGATATTGAGGTACCAGGTGAAAGAACGATAGAGGCTCGTTTAAAAGATGATAATATTACGTATGGCACATTACCAAATAATATTGAATCTGCTTCGTATATGACAGCTCAAGTGCATAAATTCACACCAGCCGAATTTAGTAATAGTAACCAGCAAGTTAAATTTAAGGATGATAATAATACGAAGGCCCGTGTTATTTTTATGAGGCCTGTTAAATTACGTAATGTAAGTGATGATGCAAGCTTTACAGATTTTGCCCTGGCAAACATCATTGAAGGTTCATCTTATGCTTTATGGAAAGTAGACCGCGAAGAACGAGTCGCAATTTTTTTCCAAAAGACAAACAATCGAATGTTCTATTATAGCGGTTCATTAAAAATAAAATGGAATGCTAATAACGAAGTAACAATGTATGAACAAACAATGATTGATAACATTGAAGAAATGGAACAGCAGGAAACAGTTATTCCACCACTTCAAATTATTCAAACTTTGTATGCAAAAGGACCGCTCAAACCAGACTCGCGCATTACACAAATGAAACTAGGTTACTCAACGCTTGTTAAATTGACACGTACTCAGGTATTGGTGCCAACATGGGAAGTTCAAGTGAAATTATCTGATGGGACAAAAGAGGAGTACTTTGTGAATGCAGTAGAAGGTAAAGTCATCGAAATCCAGGAGGACAAGCAAGAGAGCGAAGAAGAAGACTGGGGAGTTGAATAATGCGATTTAGTGTTTTAGCAAGTGGCAGTACAGGGAATTCGATTTATGTAGAGAATGACGATCATGCTTTTATCGTCGATGCGGGTCTTAGTGGGAAAAAGATGGAGCAGTTATTTACAAAAATCGACCGTAATATGAAACAGCTCAGTGGTATCTTTGTTACACATGAGCATAGTGATCACATTAAAGGAATTGGTGTACTGGCACGGAAATATAATGTACCAATTTACGCAAACGCCAAAACGTGGCAGGCAATGGACGGGCTAATTGGAGACATTCCTATTGAGCAACGTTTTGAATTTGAAATGGATACAGTGAAGCATTTTGGTTCTTTAGCTGTGGAATCCTTTGCTGTTTCACACGATGCAGCAGATCCAATGTTCTATACTTTTCATGAAAATGATCGCAAGCTTGTTATTATTACAGATACAGGCTATGTCAGTGATCGTATGAAAGGAATTATTCGAGGCGCTGATTCTTTTGTCTTTGAAAGTAATCATGATGTCAATATGCTGCAAATGGGACGCTATCCTTGGTCTATTAAACGTCGTATTTTAAGTGATGTAGGACATGTGTCTAATGAGGATGCAGCAATTGCAATGAGTGAGGTTGTATTTGATAAGACGACGAATATTTATCTTTCACATTTGAGTAAGGATAATAATATGAAAGAGCTAGCACGTATGAGTGTCGCACAAACCTTACAATCTTGTGGCATCCTTGTTGGTGAGCATGTTCATCTATTTGATACGGATGCAGAAGAACCAACAAAATTGGTGACGGTTTAATCAAAGGCTATTTAGGCAAAACTTGAAGCTGTTCAACGCATAAAAAAAATGCATTGAACAGCTATTTTTATGCCTATTTTATTTGTTTTTCATCTGATTTTAATGTTTGAATCGTAAGATTAGGGTAACAACTAATTAGATAGCACTCAAAGGAAAGGATGACGAACATGAGCTATTTCCAAGATGATGATAAAAACAGTGATTTCCTAAAAAATGATGAAGTACCGAAATCACCTCTTCAAGAAAGACTAGAGCGCGAGGAGCAAGAAATGCAGACTAAGCGCATGAAAAAGAAAGGTGGCGGAGGTAAAGGCGGCTATTTCTTTAGTGGTCTGGTCGGTGTCATTATAGGTGCTTTACTTGTGTGGCTTATGCTACCAGGACTTGTCAATCAAATGCCTGGAACAACAACAAGTAATACAGGAAAAAATAACACAACAATTAATCAGGTAGCTACAGAAGTAACGACAGATGTGACAACAGCAGTTGAAAAAGCCTCACAAGCAGTTGTTGGTATCACAAATATTCAAGAAGTAACAAGCGGAGGCTTTTGGAGCCCACCATCCACAACAACAAAAGAAGCAGGAAGCGGTTCAGGTGTCGTTTATAAAATTGAAGGTGACAAAGCCTTTATCATCACAAATAACCATGTTATTGAAGGGGCAAAGCAGTTAGAGGTCACAATGCCAGACGGAACAAAAGAACCTGCACAATTAGTGGGTCACGATGTTTGGACGGACCTTGCAGTTATTTCTATTAACTCTAAAAATGTTAAAACAGTTGCGACATTCGGGAATTCGGATGTATTAAAACAAGGTGAAACAGTGATTGCCATTGGTAACCCACTTGGTTTAGACTTCTATGGTTCTGTGACAACTGGTGTTGTTTCAGGTAAAGACCGTTCTGTACCAGTAGACTTAAATGGTGATGGCACAGAAGATTGGCAACAAGAAGTATTGCAAACAGATGCTGCGATTAACCCAGGGAATAGTGGTGGAGCACTTGTGAACTTAGCTGGAGAATTAGTAGGAATTAACTCCATGAAAATTGCTGAATCCTCAGTGGAAGGTTTAGGGTTCTCTATTCCAATTAATTCAGCTATTCCAATTATCGAGGAACTAGAGAAAAATGGAGAAATGAAACGTCCAACAATGGGAGTTTCACTTGCAGATTTAACAGATGTGCCATCATTCTATCAACAACAAACATTAAAATTACCTGCAGAGGTGACAACAGGTGTTGTTGTAACAGATGTCATGAATAACTCACCAGCCTCAAAAGCAGGGGTTCAACAATACGATGTTATTGTAGAGATGGATGGTCAAAAAATTGAAACAACCATTGATTTACGCAAGCATTTATATAATGACAAAAAAATTGGTGATAAACTAACATTAAAAGTGTACCGTCAAGGTAAATTAGTCGAGCTATCACTAACATTAACAAACGGTAATACATTGTAAAGAAGATGAAAAGCGATGGAGATCTAATCAATCTCCATCGCTTTTTTTATGAGGATGGAGAAAATACTTTTATGAAATATTATGGATAACTAGAAAATTGTGAATACTAATTCCGCACAGCAAATCGGGAGTAAAAGGCACTTCTTCCATACATGCTATTACTTTGTTACAATAGATTGTGGATAACATAGACTGATTTGTGAATAAGTTTGTGGAAATTTCGGAAAATAAGGAGACATCAAAAAATGGAAAAGTACAGCTGTGAAAGCCATATAGATCACGCTTTAGACATGTTTGTAGCAGAGCAAAAAGTGTTCCCAATTATGGATAAAATCGAAGAGGATAAAAAGTTATCCACAAAGTGTAGCTACTGTGAACAGCCAGCAGAATATATTGTATCAAGTAAATAACTTTACACAATATATAGAGAATGCTTGTGGATATGTTGATAACTTTTGTGGATAATTTGTTTGTAAATGAATTGTAAAGGTGGATAACGTGTGAATATAACGATTGTATCAGTCGGCAAACTAAAAGAAAAGTACTTAAAAATGGGGATCGATGAGTACGTAAAACGTCTTAGCGGCTATGCAAAAATGGATTTGGTTGAAGTGCCAGACGAAAAGGCACCTGAACAACTAAGTGAAGCTGAAATGGATATCGTCAAGAAAAAAGAGGGCGAACGCATCCTAACGAAAATCAGTCCAGATGCCTACGTAATCGCCCTAGCCATCAACGGCAAAATGAAAACCTCCGAACAAATGGCAGCCGACATTGAATCCCTCATGACCTACGGCAAAAGCAAAATCGCCTTCGTCATCGGCGGTTCGCTCGGTCTGCACGAAGATGTCCTAAAACGAGCCGACGAACAGCAATCCTTTGGTAAGATGACACTTCCTCACCAGCTCATGAAGCTTGTGCTAGTCGAGCAGATTTACCGCAGTTTTAGGATTATGAAGGGAGAACCGTATCATAAATAGAGGCAAAAAAAGTTGTAAATAAGGTGGTATTTTGTGGTCGTAAGCGAATTTTTGGGATGAAAATTCATCTTCCGTATTTGCTTCACGATATAAAAGATGAAGAAGTATAAATGTTTTCGACACGTTTACTTCCGAAAAATCGAAGTCGAGTTCAATCGTATCAATGGAGCGCGGTTTACCGTTTTGATGTTTCACAGTAATCTGTCCAATTAGTAATTGTAGTAACCGTTTTTGATGTTCACGTGGCGCACATTGATAGGCGTCTAAAAATCGTAATAGCAATGTCTGAATTAATTCAGGCTGAATAACCTTTGAATCGTTAGAGTTTAGTTGCGCGGTAATTTCATTTTGTCTTTGCTCTAAAGTTGTCTTTTCAGTAGTTAGTTTTTGCAGGCGCTCTTGCAGTATTGTAACGGGGAGCGTCTTTTGTTCAAAGGCATCTAAATATTGGTGCTGAAGCGACTGTATTTCGAGCAGTCGTTTTTTTATGTCCTCAAGCTCGTTGGTTAAGGAATGGAGCAATTCAATAGATGTCGTGTTAAGAGCTTGTAGCTTTGAGAACAGCTGTTGTTCGCTATGTGCAAATTGTTCAATTCGCTCAATGAGTTGCGCTTCTGCTTCATACGCTTTCGTTGAGTTCGCACGGCAGGCAGACGAGCCTTTATTATGAAAGTCACTGCATACATAATAGCGGTATTTCTTTTTAGTGCCGTCTTTAGATTTCCACGTCGTACTTGCAGGCACCATACCTTGATTACAAGTAGGACAGCGTAGAAGGCTACTAAGTAAAAAAGGTTCATTTGATTGGCGCTGTTTAAAGGACCTGTTATTTCGTTTTGCTTGCACGATATTCCAAAGATCATCTGGAATAATTGCCTCATGTTTGCCTTCAACAACAATTGGGTTTGGGTTTTTAGCTCTTTTCCGCTTGTTATCGCAGTTTTCAACTTTTGCCCAACTAATTTTGCCATTGTAAACGATATTATCCAAAATTTGTGCAACACCATTCACTGAAAAATGACGTCCGCGCTTCGTTCGATAACCTGCCTTGTTCAAGTGATTAGCAACTGCTTTTAATCCTTTGCCTTCTGCGTATAGTTCGAAGGCTAATTTAACAATAGATGCTTCATTTTCGTTAATGACTAACGCTTTATCGACGACGTCATAGCCGAAGATTTTTCCACCATTCCAAGACCCCTGTAATGCGCGTTGCCTCATACCGAGTTTTACGTTTTCTGATAGCGTATTGCGCTCCATTTCAGCAATTGACGCCATAAGCTGAACAACTAAACGTCCGATTGGACTACCTGTGTCAAAGTTTTCAGAGTAAGAAATGAATTTTACACCGTTCGCTTCAAATAGGTCTAATAACGTAAGCGTATCTAACATGTTACGCGATAGACGCGAGATTTTCCAAACAAGGACAGCTTCAAATTTTATTTTTTCCACATCAGCAATAAGCTTTTGAATTGCGGGGCGCCCAGTAATGTTTTTACCACTTATCCCTTCATCAACATATTCACCAGCAATTTCCCACCCGTATAGCTGTGCGTATTGGCGCAATGTTTGTAACTGCGCAGAAATACTGTAACCTTCCGTTGCTTGTTCCTCGGTCGATACTCGACAATAAATGGCTACTCGTCTAATTTCATTCATGAAAAATCCTCCTTTCACTGCCATTTTAATATGAAACGAAAAAAAAGAGAAAGGAAGCGCACCTTTCTCTTAAATCGCCTGATTTAAATACGTTAAATCAAATTTATAAATGATGTCCTTAATTGTTCGGTTCTTTGGTTTTTCACCAGGATTAACGTGTATTTCTTTAATTAAATCTTGTAAAAGGAGCTTTTTGTCCGTGTCCTCTATCAAGCTGAAAAATTCAGCAAAATCCTTAAGTGAACGAGTAACAATAGCTGTTAAGACATTTTTGTCACATAGTTTAATATGCTGATTTATGCTTTCAATGTGCTTTATAAGTGCTTGTTCCTCCTGCTGTACATCGCGCATTTCTTCTTCGAAAGTTTCTTCTGTAATGATGTCCCGCAATCGCCAATTCATTAGTTCTTTTCTTTTTTGTTTTAGCACTGTTAAATCAGCTTCTTGTTTTTTCAATTGCTGTTGTAGGTCCATCACTTCATTCATTGAATTAGAACGGAGCGTACTTATTAATGGCTCAATGAGATTATGCTTTTGTAAAGTGGCAAATACTTGTGCGTATACGGTGTTTTCGGCATATTCCTTCGGGATCAGGTTTGCCGAGCAGGCAGAGGAACCGCTGTTTTTGTTGCGCGAGCATTGGTAATACTTATACTTTGGGCTACTATTTCCTTGAACCATTGGACCGCCACATTGTGGGCATTTTAGTAAACCAGATAGCGGAAAACTGCCAGGGTGAATTTTCTCTTGATAATGACTATTTCGCTTCATTGCATCTTGTGCCTTATCCCATAATTCAATGCTAATAATTGGCTCATGCTGTCCTTGGTGTAATTCACCATTCCATTTCATTTTCCCGATATAAATCGGATTCGTCAAAATCGTTTTTACAGCATAAATAGTCCAGTAGTTATTTTTCTTCGTCCGAATACCTATATCATTTAACTCCGAAGCGATTTTTTTATAGCCCCATTGCTCGTTTGCGTATTTATCGAAAATAAACTTTACGATTTTAGCTTCTTTATGGACGACTTTTAGCTGTTTAGAGGAGCATGTGTAGCCGTAAACAATGCCTCCGTTAAATAAGCCATTAGACGCGCGTTTTTGCATACCAGAACTCGTTCTACTAACAATCATATCCCTTTCTATATCTGCCATTAGTGAAGAGAAGTAGTACATAAGTTTAGCCTGTGGGGAATCTGTATCGATATTGTCAGCAATACAAACGAGTCGTATTTTTAATTGATTTAATCGATGATAAAACTGAAGCGCCTCCACATTATTACGTGAAATGCGATCTGAATCATATACAATGACACAATCGATTTTATTTGCCTTGTTTAAAATGAACGCAAACATTTCTTTAAATTTATCGCGGTTATTAAATGTTCTACCTGATTTAGCACCTTCATCGAATAGTTGGACAAGAGTCATGCCGTTAGTTTTACAAAACTTCTTAATTTCCTCGGTTTGTTTTGCAATAGAGGTGTTACCTAATTGTTTTTCTGTACTTACACGAACGTAGCCAACTGCACGCATACATATCACGCTCCTAATTGATTTTGTTGTTGTTCGCAGGAAGCTTGGTCATATTTTAAGATCATTTCAGAAAGCACATTTAAAAAATGGCGGGCATGGTACTTTTCCAAATCAGCACCAATGAGTAATTGTTTTTCAATTTCTTCGTGGAAGTTTAAAGAAGGGGATTGTTTCATAGAGGTTCATCCTTTCGTGGAATTTTATTGAGGAAGGCTAAGGCGGAAAATGCGCAAGTAGCCTATGTAAGAAGGAAGGCACAAAAAAACTGGCTTATTTAAAGATACATGCTTAGAGGACGCAATCAGCCTATAAATGGGCGCACTACACCCACTGTTTGCTAAAAAGCGCTCTAAATAAAAACATGTACATTTAAATAAACCAGCTAAAAATAAGAGAAACGATTAAACAAAAAACTATATGTTATGTTGCCTATATTCAATTTTTCAAATATAAAATACAAAATATTTTTTTCGTTGTCAACAGAAAAACTGCTTAATATTGTTATAAAAATTTAACTGACAACTAAAATATAGAAAAAATATTAAGGGATGCTATAAGGGCATATTTAGGAGGTTAGGATATGAAAGCAGTAAAAGTATTTGATGAAGCATTTGGGGAGAAATTGAAACGACTTCGTAAGTCCCGCGGAATGAGCTTACAACGTCTTAGTGATTTGAGTGGTTGTAGCCCCAGCTATATTTCAAGATTAGAACGCAATGAAAAACAATCTCCATCTTTCCCAATCCTTGTGGCGTTAGCAAATGCATTAAATGTAGATGTGCTGACATTAGCGGAAGGATTAGTCGATAAAGAAGAGGTTGTTGATCTGTACTCGATTATGTTCAAATCCCCGTTGCGCGTTGCAGATAAAGTGTTATCGGAAGAAGAAACGATGCTGGTGTTGCAAATGATAGAGCGAATAGTGGAATTTGAATGGAGTAGAGAATCACAGTGGCATGAACTTGCTGAATTAGGCGAAGCCATTAACAAGTTGAAGAATGTAAAATGACCAAACGCCGAGGACGTTATGTTCTCGGTCTTTTTTTGTATCAAACATGGTCCGACAAGAGAGGGGCTTTTCAAATAACAAGTTGTATGTATAATGTTTTTTGAAAACCTCTCAATTCCTCTCAATCACTTTTTATCCCTTTCGAAATTTTTCTCGTGTATGTTTGTTCTTTGAAAATCGCATATTGATTTGGCGCGACAAAGCTTCTGTATTTGGGGGTGTTTTATGTCTGCGCGCTCACGTTCTCGTGAATAATAAATATATTTGAATTGGGAAAAAAATAAACTCCTTAATGCTATGAAATCAAATAGTTAGCTAAACCTAATTACATACTAATAGATTAGGAGTGATCACATATGCTTCATACTTTTCTAATGAAGTTCCCAATTACTGATGAAGATGTAAACGTAGCGCAAATTAAATTCGGAACGGATTACAAACATCTGAATCAATATTTCCAAAAGGTATACGGTGAATTCTTCAATTTCGCGTTAATCCCTCAAATCACAAAAGGTCATGGGAAATGATATTTATCATTATTTGTTGATGCGGTGGCGCTGTTACAAAAATCCGATATAGCAGAAACGGATTACAAGGAGATAAAACTAAACATATTGGAATGCCTAATGCTGTTATTTAATCACGCAACGCATTACGATTCGCACATACTGGCAAGGTTAGATTTCCGTCATGATGTAACAATCAACTGTGAAAAACTGCGCAAATTATACTTCCATCTAATTAAGAAGCATGTAGAAAAATACCGTCATCAAGTGAAGTGTACAGGAAAGATAGATGCTTCAGGTGAGTTTGAAGAATTTAAAACAACGGTATATCATAATTCGAAATCTGTTGTAACAACTGCATACGATAAGAACTTAGAAAGAATCGCAAAAGGATGTGAAATTCAACCATATGAAAAAGATGTAATACGCTTTGAAGTAAGGCTTCTTTACAACCATTTATACTATAAGGCAAGCAAGAGATGTAAAACCCCTGTTCCAATGAAATTGGAAAGCTACTTTAAAGAAAGTGTCTACTATTCCTATTTAGATTCCTATCTTTTAAGTATTTATCCCCAAGGAGACTATTATAAATATGCATACGTCGAAAAATGGATCGACTACGCGCCACTAAAAGCTACGGATAAAGCGCTTCTTAAAGAATTCCTTAAAAAGTCCGCCTATAAAAGTTTATCGACAGCAAAACGTTTCTACTCAAAATACGTTTATAATAAAATGCTCAATTATTTGAGCGACTTAAATATAAACCCTATCACGATTCCAAAGAACTTTCCTCAAGCTCCACGCCATTTTGAAAACCCATTAAATGACTTATACGCGAAGCTTAAATAACAACTGCTATTTGTTATGGATGTGCAAATAGAACTGTAATTAGATGTTCAGTTACAGTTTGAATATAATCGTAAAGCTATTCATGAATCTATTTGCTATCGAGTTGTATTGCAATTGTATTCATAATCGCAATATGTTCGCGCATCTATTTCAAATTAGAATAGCGATTATAATCGAAGTTCGATTAGATGTTCGATTATATTTACTATGCATATTTGAAATCGTTGCCTTTGTAACGATATGAAAAAACATTTTACAACCACAACCATTTTGTTATATGATGCATTTAACTTAATTGTTAAATAATCAATTTAACGAAACGGAGGGTGTGCTTTTTGCAATTAGGAGATATAGCAGATATACGCTCAGGTATGGTTATTACGCGCAAAAAAGCGATGAATAAGAACGAGGTAAAAGCAACTTATGACATGTTTACGCTGAAAAACGTGGATGCGTTAAATGAGCCATTCGAGCAATTTCAAAGTAATGGTGTATTAAGTCCGCAACACTTCACAGAAGAAGGCGACATACTGTTCCGACTAAACTACCCGTATTCGGCGACGTATATTGATGCATCGAAAAAGCAACTATTAATCCCGTCTACTTTTGCGGTCATTAAGGTGCAGGTCGATTTCTTTTTACCAGAGTATGTTGCGTGGTATTTAAATACGGCTTTCGCAAAGAAAGAGTTGGAAAAAGGGCAGTCGGGAACGAAAATTCCGAGCACGAACAAGACAACCTTAAACGCGATTCCAATAGAACAAATCGCTATTGAAAAGCAACGAAGTATTGTGCAGTTGTACAAGCTTCATTTACAAGAAAAACAGTTGCTAACAAGCTTAATAGAAGAAAAAGAAAAGCTATTCCAAGCACAAACAAATAAAGTGCTTCAAGGGATTTAACAGGAGGAAATCACATGGCAGAGAAAGTTTCGCAAGAGCAAATTAACAGTATATTATGGCAGGCCGCGGACACGTTCCGCGGAAAAATCGACTCAAGTATTTATAAGGACTACATTTTAACGATGATGTTCATTAAATATTTAAGTGATTCATATAAAGAGCATTTACAGGAATACACAGAACGCTATAACGGTGATGAACAGCGCATTCAACGCGCGTTAACACGTGAACGTTTTGTATTAGATAATGAATCAACATTCGATTATCTTTACAGCAAACGTACTGATTCTGAAATTGGCGACATCATTAACAAGCTATTAGCACGAATTGAGGACGAAAATACAGGCAAGCTTCGTGGTGTATTCCGTAATATTGACTTCAATAACGAAGCAGTTTTAGGAAAGCCAAAAGAGCGTAATGCGATGCTACGCACATTGTTAGAAGACATTAACAAGCTGAATTTAAAGCCATCTGTTATTGGTGATGAAGACGTTATCGGTAACGCTTATCAATATATGATTGAACAATTCGCGTCAGATGCGGGGAAGAAGGGCGGGGAGTTCTACACGCCAACGATGGCATCTGAATTATTAGCACGTTTAGTGAAACCACAGGAGAACGACCGAATTTATGACCCAACATGTGGATCAGGTTCACTTTTAATTCGTGTAGCAAAACAAGTACCTAATAACAAAGTAGCAATTTACGGACAAGAGCGTAACGGCGCAACACACTCGCTGGCATTAATGAATATGTATCTGCATGGAATTGATGATGCCAACATTGAATGGGGCGATACATTAGCTAATCCACTTCACTTAGAGGACGGTAAACTAATGAAGTTCCAAAAAATCGTTGCAAATCCGCCATTTTCTTTAGACAAGTGGGCGATGGGCTTTGCGGGTGACGGTAACGATGATAAGAAGTTTAAGATGGAAGCAAGCTTAGATCAACATCGCCGTTTTGAATGGGGCGTACCACCGACGTCTAAAGGTGACTATGCATTTATACAACACATGCTTTACTCATTAGCAAAGGGTGGAACAATGGCGACAATTTTACCACATGGCGTTTTGTTCCGTGGTGCGAGTGAAGGGAAAATTCGTAAAGAAATCATTGAAATGAACTTGTTGGACGCGGTTATCGGTTTACCAGAAGGTCTGTTTTACGGTACAAGTATCCCAGCGTGTATCCTTGTATTCAAGAAAGATCGTACGCGCGAAGATGTATTATTTATCGATGCATCTGGTGAGGGCAATTTCGAAAAAGGCAAAAATCAAAACAAGCTACGTGAAGAGGATTTACAAAAAATTGTCGCTACTTATGATAGCCGTGAAACGATTGATAAGTATTCATATAAAGCGACTAAAAAAGAAATCCAAGACAATGACTACAACTTAAATATTCCTCGTTATGTTGATACATTTGAGGAAGAAGCTCCAGTTGACATGGAAGTAGTGAAGCAAAACATCGCTGATATTAAGAAAGAGTTAGCTGTTGTGGAAGCTGAGATGGAGAAGTATTTGAAAGAATTAGGATTTTAAGTTGTCAAGTAATTCTTGATAACTGATATTTTACAAGGAACTATTCGGTTTTTCCGAATAGTTCCTGAAGAGATGAACAAAATGAGTTGAACCTGTAAGTAACTCTTACAAGTTGAAAGAAAGGGAGGATGCAATATGAGTGAAATTGAAAAATATAGTGAACAAACTTTTGAACAACATCGAAATGTCAATGAATACGGAGAAGATTTTTGGTATGCAAGAGATTTAGCTCAGATATTAGACTATAAACGTTTTGATAAGTTTTTGAATGTTATTGATAAGGCAAAAACAGCCTGTATAAATAGCGGTTATGAAGTTGAAGACCATTTTTCCCAAGTGGGAAAAATGGTTGAGCTCGGATCAGGTGCTATTAGAGAAGTCGAAGATTATGAACTTTCGCGATATGCTTGCTATTTAGTTGTCCAAAACGCTGATCCAAAAAAAGAAGTTGTTGCATTAGGACAAACATATTTTGCGGTACAAACAAGAAAACAGGAACTTCAAGATCAATTTGAAACGTTAGATGAAGACAAAAAACGATTAGCAATTCGAAATGAGTTAAAAGAGCACAATAAATCATTACAAGAGGCGGCCATGCTTGCAGGTGTAGAAACGAATTTAGATTATGCAATTTTCCAGAATCACGGTTATAAAGGTTTGTATGGTGGTTTAGATGCTAAAGGAATACATGCACGTAAAGGTCTGAAAAAAAGTCATAAAATTTTAGATCATATGGGAAGTACCGAGCTGGCGGCCAACTTGTTCCGCGCAACACAAACAGATGAAAAACTTAGAAGAGAAAATATACAAGGTAAAGATAATGCCAACCGTACGCATTATGAGGTCGGTAAAAAAGTTAGACAAACTATTGAAGACCTTGGGGGAACAATGCCTGAAGATTTACCGACACCTGAGAAAAGCATTAAGCAAATTGAGAGAATTGAACAAAAGAAATTATTAAACAAGGAAAAATAGAGTTGTTAAAATAAAAAAGATTGAGGTGTAAAGGATGCAAGCGCCCGATATTGAAATAAAAGAATGGAAAATTGTTCAACTTCAAGAGGTTGTCAGAGTATTTCGTGGAGCAAGTCCCAGACCTAAAGGTGATCCACGTTACTATGGTGGGTCTATTCCAAGGGTATTAATTGAAGATGTTACACGTGACGGTAAGTATGTTACACCTCGTGTAGATAGTTTAACAGAGGAAGGTGCCAAAAAGAGCAGGTACTTAGAAAAGGACTCTGTAATTCTTAGTTGTTCTGGAACAAGAGTGGCAATCCCTGGAATATTGGCGGTTCCTGCATGTATCCACGATGGTTTTTTTGGATTTGATAATTTCAAGGATTTAGTACCTGAGTATCTTTATTATTTATTTGAGCAATTGCATGAGAAAATGCAATCCTCTGCAACAATGGGTGGTGTGTTTAATAATCTTACTACACAGATAATGAAGGAAATGTATATTGATTTACCGCCCTTAAATGAACAGCGAAAAATAGTCGATATTTTAAGTACATGGGACAAAGCAATTGAACATTTAGAGAAACTTATTGCTAAGAAGAAAGTACAGAGGAGGGGATTATTTCAGAAATTATTAACGGGGAAAGTAAGGTTGCCAGGTTTTCAAGAAGAGTGGACAAAGATTAGATTAGGGGACTATTTAATAAAGCATAATGAAAAGTCGCAATATAATAATCAATACCCAGTTCTTACTTCCTCAAGAAAGGGGATATTTTTACAAAAAGAATATTATTTAGGTAATGAAGTCGCAAGTGACGATAACACAGGTTACAATGTAGTACCGTATGGTTATTTCACCTATAGACATATGAGTGATGATTTAATGTTTAAATTTAATATAAATACTATAGTGGAAAGAGGTATAGTAAGTACCTTATATCCAGTTTTTACAACTAAAAACTTAAATAGTGAATTTCTATTATTAAAATTAAATGAAGGAAACGAATTTAGGAAGTTTGCGAAAAATCAAAAGCAAGGTGGATCAAGAACTTATATTTATTTTTCTAAACTCGAAGAATTAATATTAAATGTCCCTTCAGTGAACGAGCAAAAATGTATTGCCGAATTATTTAAAACTATCGAAAAAGGAATAGAACTTAGTGAAAAGGAATTGAGTGCCTTAATAAATCAAAAAAAAGCTCTCATGCAACAACTCCTTACAGGAAAAATCCGAGTGAAGGTGTAACGCCTTTACTCCTTTCCTTCATTTATAGATTGGAGGTGGCGATGTGTCCACTGAGCAACTTTATGATGAAATTAATATTAGCCAACAGCCAGCGCTCGAAGTGTTGCAACGTCTTGGGTATACTCAAATTCCAACTGAGCAAGCGGAGCAAATGCGCGGGAATCTTTATAACGTATTACTTCGGGACGTGCTGGAATATCAACTACACAAAATTAATCGCTACGAATATAAAAATGAGTATCATGCTTTCAGCGAAAATAATATTCAACAAGCGATTCGCGATTTAGACGAGCCGTTAACGAATGGTCTTGTAAAGGCGAATGAAGCGATTTATGAAACAATTATGTTAGGAAGAAGCTATACGGAGTTCCTTCCAGACGGCTCAAAGCAATCTTTTACACTACAATTTATTGACTGGGATAATATCGAAAATAATGTTTTTCATGTCGTTGAAGAGTTTTCTGTTGAGCGCGCGGATGGCAAGCTTGTGCGTCCTGACCTTGTACTTTTTATAAATGGTATTCCTTTGGCAGTTATTGAATGTAAAAAAGCATCCATCTCTATGAATCAAGGCATTAGCCAAATGATTCGTAACCAAAAGAAAGAATATATCCCGCAGTTGTTTAAGTTTGTTCAAATTGTCATGGCGACCAATAAAAATGAAACGCAGTACGCAACATGCGGTACACCTAAAAAATTCTGGTCTGTTTGGAAAGAAGAAGAGCAACAGTGGTTAGAGCAGTTGCTACAAAACGCTGTAACAGATCGCTTACCAACGACGCAGGATAAAAACATTATTTCGTTATTCCACCCAGCGCGTTTATTAGAACTAACGGCATTTTTCACGCTATTTGACAAAGATGTTAAGAAAGTAACTCGATACCAGCAATACTTTGCAATCAAACAAATATTGCAAACGATTGAACAGCGTGATGAAAACGGCAACCGCCAATCAGGTGTTATATGGCACACGCAAGGTTCGGGGAAAAGTTTAACAATGGTGATGCTCGCGCGCTACATTTTAACAGAGCTATCAAATGTGAATCCGAAAGTAGTTGTCGTAACAGACCGTGTAGAATTAGACAAACAAATTCATAAGACGTTTAATCATACGCGCTTAAAAGCAAGCCGTGCGAATTCAGGTAATCATTTAATTGCATTGCTTAATGACGGTAACACTGACATCGTCACAACTTTAGTGCATAAGTTTGACACAGCGCAGGCGAAGCAACAAGTAAATGATTCGCGTGATATTTTCGTACTTGTCGATGAATCGCACCGCACACAGTATGGGGAGCTTCATAACAAAATGAAGAAAGTATTCCCGAACGCGTCGTATCTCGGCTTTACTGGTACACCTTTAATGAAAAAAGAAAAGAGCACGATGATTAAGTTCGGTAAGCTCATTCATAAATATACAATTGCGGATGCGGTGAATGATAAAGCCATTGTTCCTCTTTTATATGAAGGAAAAATGGTCGACCAAACAGTTAACAAGACAGCAATTGATAACCGACTAAACATGATTACTCGCCATTTAAATGACAATCAAAAAGAAGAAGTGATGAAAAAATGGGCGCATTTTGAACGCATTGCTTCTTCAGACCAACGTATTAGTATGATTGCATTTGACATTAATGAACACTTTAATCGAAACTATAAAACGCAAGGTTCACAGTTTAAGGCGATGCTTGCGACGAATAGTAAAATGGAAGCTATTCGTTATTTGAGTTTCTTTGAGGAGTTTGGGGATTTGAATTGCGCTGTTGTTATTTCACCTCCAGACCAACGAGAAGGGCATGACGAGATTGACGAAGATTCACAAGATTTAATACAGCGTTTTTGGAAGAAGATGATGGATCGCTACGGAACACCAGATGCTTATGAAGATGCAATCAAAGAAGAATTTATTTACGGGGATGAAATTGACTTACTTATTGTCGTAGATAAGCTATTAACTGGATTTGACGCGCCACGGGCATCGATTCTATACATTGATAAACCGATGAAAGAGCATACGTTATTACAAGCGATTGCTCGCGTTAACCGACTTTACGAAGGTAAAGATTATGGTTTAATTATCGACTACCGAGGCTTGCTGGAAAAGTTAGACGAAGCGTTACAAATGTATTCAGGTGCTGGACTTGAAAACTTCGACCCCGAGGACATTCAAGGTGCGATTTATGACGTCATTACAATAATTGGTGAATTGCGCCAGTATCATTCGCAATTATGGGATATTTTTGCACCTATTCGTAATAAGTCTGATGTCGAAGAGTTTGAAGTGTTGTTAGAAGATGAAGAATTACGCAACGATTTTTATAATATCTTAAGTAAGTTCGCCCGTAATCTTGCTATTGCTTTAGAATCGGAGCGTATATATAACGCCTTGCAGGAAGAGGAGCTTTCTAAGTATAAGAAAGACTTGAAGTTCTTCCAAGAGCTACGCAAGGCAGTGAAGTTACGCTATTCAGATTCGATTGACCATAAAGAATACGAAGCGAAAATGCAAAAGCTGATGGACCAATATATTTCAGCTGAGGATATTATTCGTATTACAAATCCCGTCGACATTTTGAATGAAAAAGGGTTCAAGGAAGAGCTTGACCGTCTTGGATCAAAGCGTGCAAAGGCGGACGCAATTCGCACTCGCTTAACGAAAAGCGTGAGCACGAAATGGGATGAAAATCCTGCTTACTATAAGAAGTTCTCAGAGCGCATTCAAGAAGTAATCGATCAATATAAAGAAAAGCGCATTTCTGAGGCAGACTATTTAAACTCAATGAATGAATTGTTAAACGAATTCCGTCAAGGTGAGCCGAAAGAAGATTATCCAGCCATCATTAAAGATAACGGTCATGCACAAGCTTTTTATGGCGTGACAAAGGACCTTTTAACGATGACGGATGAACAAGTGTCGTATGGCGACGAAGACTTTGCAAATTTAGCAATAAAAATGGATGCAATTATTAAACAACATCAAAAGGTAGACTGGCATAACAACCCACAAATTCATAATCGTATTGCGCAGGACATTGATGATTTATTGTTTGATTTCTCAAATGAAAATAATGTAACATTAGACTTCGACACAATCGATAAAGTGATTGAACAAGTAAAAACAGTAGCCATCAAGCGTTATTAAGGTAGTGAGCAATATGGAAAAGCACCAAATTCATTATGGCACTCAGCCCATTGATTTTTGGATCGAACGAAAGGACGTTAAAAACGTCAATTTAAACATTAAGCCTGACATGAGCATCGCAGTGTCAGCAAATGAAAAAGTACCATTAAGTTTTATATATGACTTTGTGAAAAGCAAAGGTTCATGGATTTTAAAGAACGTAAAGCAGTTTGAAGATGTACTTCCGCTTAAGCAAAGCGAACGCGAATATGTGAGCGGTGAGTCGTTCAAATATTTAGGCAAGCAATATCGCCTGCGCGTTGAACCTTCTACGGAGGAAAAGGTCAAGTATTTTCGAGGCTTTATTCATTTACTCGTATCAGATCCAACCGACTATTGTAAAAAGGAACAGCTGATGGAAGCATGGTATAATGAAAAGGCATATAAAGTATTCGGTGAATCATTAAATAAGATGGCTGTCGTAATGAAAAAGTATGGCGTTGATAAGCCTGCCCTCGACATCCGCGTTATGAAAGCGCGCTGGGGTTCTGCGCATATTGATAACAAAACGATTCTTATTAATACAGAGCTTATCAAAGCACCAAAATACTGCATTGATTATGTAATACTGCATGAATTAATACACTTTAAATACAACAACCACAGTGAAAGCTTTTACAATATGTTATTTGCGCTAATGCCAGACTGGGAGAAGCGCAAAAAGATATTAGATGAAGAAATTGTGCGCGAACTATAACATCTTAGAAAACACATCATGAATATTTAACTTTTGACAGTTTCTTAGCATTACGCGAGGAAACTGTCTTTTTATAGGGGGAATATATATGGGTGTAGCAAGTAACTTTGAAACATTTTGCCAAAATTTAAGAATGAGTGATGAAACAGTAAATAACATTAGTTATAGAACAAAGCGCATCACTAAACAATTAAATAAAGATTTCTGGGGATCGACTTCAGAAACGGATCACAGTTTCTACTCGGGGTCATATGGACGTGGAACGGATATTCATACAAGCGATATTGATTTATTAGTTCGTTTACCTTACGCGACTTATGAGAAATACAATAATTATAGCTCTAATGGACAATCTGCTTTATTACAAGCGGTGAAAGAGTCAATTGAAAAAACGTATCCATCATATAAACGAGCAGATGGACAAGTTGTTAAAATTGATTTTACTGATGGAACTTCATATGAAATTGTGCCTTGTTTTATTAATAAAGATCAAGAGAGTTACACATATCCTGATACAAACAATGGAGGTAGTTGGCAAACAACTAATCCCAAAGCAGAAATCAAAGCGTTTAATGAATTGAACAAGAGCAGTAATAAAAATCTTAAGCGACTTTGCAGGATGATTAGAGCGTGGAAAAATAAACATAATGTTCAAATGAGCGGTTATCTGATTGATACACTATGTTATAGGTTTATGCAAAACTGGTCATATAGTGATAAGTCTTATATATACTATGACTGGATGGTTCGCGACTTTTTCGAGTTTTTAATAGAACAATCTGATAAAACATATTGGTATGTACCTGGCAGTAACAGAAGAATAGAAGCAACGCATAATTTTGCTTATAAGGCTAAACAAGCTAAAAATTTAGCATTAAAAGCAATTGAATACGAATCAAACGGCAATGATTATTCTTCTAAAAGGGAATGGAGGGAGCTTTTTGGAACAAAATTCCCAAGCTGAAGTGGAGCAACGAAATAAACTAATGAGTCAAATTAGAGAATGTTACGGGCGCGTTGCATATACTCAAAAAACACATGATATAAGTGCGGTATTATTAGAGAAGAAAGAAACACGATATAAAACGGTTCAGTTAATATTGTCTACTTTAGTAGCTGGAGCATTTTTAATTGTGTTATTGGGTGATGGTAAAATAACAACTTGGGTCGGCACATTTATATCCTTATTGTTATTGGTAGTTACAACAATCATGCGGGAATTTGACTTCGATGGTAATTCGAAAAAACATAGAAATGTAGCGCAAACATTATGGGTTATACGTGAGGACTATATTTCATTAATTGCGGATATGGATTCTATGAGCATTGAAGAAATTAGAAATGCGCGCGACGAATTACAGTTAAGGACGTCAGAAATATATAGTAATGCGCCAATAACATCTGCTAAGGCATATAAAAAAGCTCAATCCGCATTAAAAGTTAATGAAGAGCTAACTTTCTCGGATCAAGAGATTGACTTTATGCTTCCAAAACATTTAAGAAATGACAAAGAAGTAGTTTAAGTTGCTAAACTACTTCTAATCGCTCGAATAATTATTACTAAAGTTTAATAAAAGTTGCGCAATAATGTCCTGTATTTTCAAGTGTGGGAACTCTCTTTCGCAAGTAAGGACGAATTGCTGATATAACTCCTCTGGCATACGAAACGTCTTAGTTGAAAGTTTAGAAGAGAATATTTTCTTATCAATTGTGAAGTCATTGTTGGCTTTGTGTTTCTCGATAATCTGTTTTAAGACGTCTTTATTCTCATTGAGAAATGCTGTGAAGTCGTCGGCAGAATTGTTAATAGACGAAATGGTGTCACCGTTTCTGATAAAGCGAAAATACTGGCCATCCCGTTTTACAAAAATATAATCTCCTTGAGTCATTAATTTAGTGAACGTAGAATAATTGATTCCGATAGAATCAGCAATTTGTTGTAAATCATGATTATTTTTTAATAAATCATTCACGTATTCAACTCTCTGCGTGCAATCAAGAGCAAGAAATTTTTCTTTATTCATAAAGCATCTCCTTTAAATTTTGATGCTATATTATAGACAATTGTCTTCTAAATATTCGAAGATACTTGAAAAAACTTAATCAAATAAGTATGATAGAAATGCTTAACAACATACTATAAATTCAATTAATTCAAGCGCTATTGTATAGTCTTGCAAAAAAAACACATTTTTTGCGTAGCCTATAAACAATGGCGCTTTTTGTTTTGCCGACATTAAAAATGTACTTAACTTAAGTGCGCTATGGAAAGCGGGATTGCGTACAAAATGTGTGGTCAATAGTGCGGATTTTTTTGTCTAAAAACGAGGAGAGATTTTGTGTTAATTAAATATGATTTACAAATTTATAAAGCGGAGATAAGAGTATTCTTTATGTTTACTATGGATCATAGCATAGAGTTTGTTGAAAAATTTGTTAGCGATTTTTATGGTATTGATCAATGCAAAAGAATAGACAGACATGATCGTGACATCAGTAATAATAATAATTTAAGAGGGAAGTATTATGATTGCAATAATCTTCATCAATTATCCAACCCTAAATTCTTTGCGTCTGATAATGATTTTTTAATTGTTGGAGAAAGTGAAACACTCGATTTTCAAGTACATGATTATAATCTAAAGGATATGATTTACAAGGAATTTGTTAATACTATGAGAGAGTGTGTATTTCCTGAAAAATGCAGTATAACGATAATCTTTTGCTCTTCAGAAGATGAACATAATAGAGCGCGCTATGCTGGTGGTACGAGTAGCGTACAAATAAGTTTATTAGGGTAAATATGGAATTTTTATAAAACGTAATTGTCCCTATAAATTTAGTGTTTATGCTCAACATGGTGTGAACGTCTATAAAACTTTGATAAAATAATATTTATCGACGGTCAAATTAATCGGAAAATGAACAAAACAGCTCCAGGAAACGCATTCCCGAAGCTGTTCTTTGCCTTTTAAATTTTTACGGTGAACCGTATCATAAGTAAGTGCGTTTTTCTTAGTTCTATACATCTAAAAAGCTACATTTTAGAGGAAAGAGAATACCTGAAAGATAATTATATAATGCGAATTTTGTAGAAAAGTATCAGGCACTATTAAAAGTGCCTGATACTTTTTTGTTTTATTGGGAGTGGATTGGGTATTAACTATCATAAGCAAGTTATATAGCAAGAAAGGATTGTAAGAATAATCGAAAGGGAAAGGAGTTATAGCCAACATGTTGTTGAGTAAAAAGTTTTTATTGGTCTTTAGTACAATCGTAGCCTGCATGTTGTCTGGTTGTGGAGAGAAGCAGAAGCTTGAAGATGGATCTGAACTGATAAATAAAAATCAATTTGTTTTTGCTACTTCTGGTGAATTTAAGCCATTTAGTTATATAAATGACGATCTTACAATGTCGGGCTTTGATATTGAGGTTGGTGAAGCGATTGCAAAGGAAATGGGCCTTGAGCCGGTTCAGAAACGAATCAAGTTCAAGGGGATTGTTGAAGGGGTGAAAACGGGAAGAGCGGATGCAGCCGTTGCAAGTCACACAATTAACCCGCAGCGGAGTAAACATGTTTCTTTCTCTACCCCCTATTATTATTCAGGACCGAAAATTTTCACCAGATCCGATAGTAAAATTAGGACTGTCGAAGATTTAAAGGGAAAGGAAGTAGCTGTTGCAAAAGGATCAACATATGCCGATACAGCTTCCAAGTATACAGACAAAATAAAAACATATGACAGTGATATTACAGCATTAAAGGCGTTGAGTAGTGGGCGTCATGATGCAGTAATTACAGATTTTGTTACAGGAAAAACTGCTGAAAAGGAAGGTTTTAAGATTAAAGGACAGCAATTAATTAATCGCAGTGAACAAGCGATTGTGTTGCCCCAGGATAATCCAAATCTATTGAAGCGAGTAAATGAATCTTTGGAACAACTTCGGGAAAATGGAACACTGACTCAAATCAGTATCAAATATTTTGGTGAGGACATTACCACAAAACCAGAATAAATCAATGCTATAAAAGAAAGGAAGTAGTACTTTGCCAAGTTTTTCACATTTCTTTCAAATACTAATCGAAACAAAAGGTGTATTCTTTAAAGCTATGCTTTTAACATTAGAGCTGACGGTGGTTTCTATCTTACTTGGAATCATCATCGGACTAGTCTTTGCCTTATTAAAAATTTCTAATATAAAAATTTTAGAACTTATTTCAGATATATATGTCTATTTGGTGCGAGGAACACCACTGATTGTTCAAATATTTATCCTTTACTTCGGAATTAGCGGGATTTTCCTTCTTCCTGATTTTTGGGCTGCTTCACTTGCTCTAGCGCTACATAATGGAGCTTATATTTCTGAAATCCTTCGGGGAGCAATTCAATCAGTCGATAATGGTCAATTTGAAGCAGGACGCTCTTTGGGGATGACAAAGACACTGACATTAAGAAGGATTATTCTCCCACAGGCATTCCGTAGAGCGTTGCCGCCTTTAGGCAATCAATTTATCATCAGTTTAAAAGATTCTTCGTTAGCCGCATTTATCTCCATGAATGAGCTGTTTAATGTGGCGACAACACTTGGGTCGAATAATTTTGATGAAATGACCTACTTACTCATTGTAGCAGTCTACTATTTATTGCTGGTAGCGTTGATGACATTTGTAGTGAATCGAACTGAACTAAAATTAGCAGTTAGCGACAGATAGGAGCTGAAAAGATTGAACACCAAGGAAATGATTAAAATAAGTCAATTGAATAAATCGTTTGGAGACTTACATGTATTGAAAAATATCGACATGACAGTCTACGAGAGCGATGTTGTTTGTCTAATAGGATCGAGCGGGTCAGGGAAAAGCACCCTCCTTCGCTGTTTGAACTTTTTAGAAAGAAAAGATAGTGGCAATATTATAATTGAGGGAAATGAAGTCAATCCTCGGACAGATGATCTTAACAAAATTAGAGAAAGGGTTGGGATGGTGTTTCAAAATTTCAACTTATTCCCACACAAAACGGTTTTAGAAAATATTATTGAAGCACCTGTTATGGTAAAGGGTGTAGACAAAGAGAAAGCCATCATCAAAGCAAAACAATTACTGAAAAAAGTAGGTTTGGAGGATAAGTCGGATGTCTATCCTAGTAAACTATCAGGGGGGCAAAAGCAACGGGTGGCGATTGCTAGAGCACTTGCGATGGAACCAGACATTATGCTTTTTGATGAGCCAACATCGGCACTCGATCCCGAGCTTGTGGGAGAGGTTTTAACAACCATGAAAGACTTGGCTGAAGAAGGAATGACAATGGTTGTTGTAACCCACGAAATGGGATTCGCAAAAGAGGTAGCTGATTGGATTGTGTATATGCATGATGGAAAAATTATTGAACGCGGCACACCTGAACAATTTTTCAACCAACCGAAAGAGGAGAGAACACGAGAATTTTTAACTGCAACAATGCTTAAATAAAACTAAAAGGTCCTGAACGGTCTCTCGATTACTAGATAAAGCTTCTACAGAAAAACTGCACTTAGACTAGTTACAGCCAACCTTATCATAAGTAAGTGAAATTTAAATAGCAAAAGGAGAAATTGCAAAGCGCAATTTCTCTTTTTGCTGAACTGTACTTATTTAATTATAACTCAACCTCGGTAACTTCATTATTACCTTTGCCATTACCGTTGCCGTTGCCGTTGCCGTTGCCATTGCCGTTACCATTACCATTACCAGGCTTTTCAACCAACACACCGAATGTTAACGTGTGGTCACCGTATGTTACCGTAATTGTCGTAGTACCTTGACCTTTTCCTTTTACAGCTCCTGCTTTTACAGTAGCTATTTTATCATTTGCTACTTCGTAGGTTGCAAGCGTAGTAACATCTTTTTTTGTTGTTTTACCCTCAAAAGTAGTTACTTCAGTAATCTTAACCGTAACCTCTTTACCTATTCTAGTTTCAACCTGAGCTTGGTCAATTTCTAGTGTTACGATTGGTGTTTCTACAACAGGTGCTTTAACTGTAACATTTACCATAACCTCATGATCACCGTATGAAATAGTAATCGTAGTCGTGCCCTCACCTACAGCAGTTACTAATCCATTTGCTATTGTTGCAACATTCTCATCTCCCACAACATAAGTCGCTTGTGAAGTTACATCTTTCTCTGTTGCTTCACCTTCTGGAGGAGTAGACGTCTCTGTTACTGTAAGTTGTGCAGATTTTCCAACTGTTAGGTCTAGCTCAGTTGGATTGACGGAAAGTGTCACTTTTGGTTCAACTACATCTTTTTCAAATATAAATGCTTCACCAACATTTCCAGCAGCGTCTTCAATTTTTACGGATACAGCATTCGTTTCTGATGTTACTGGGAATGTGAAGCTACCATCTTGATTTAATTCAAAAGGAACTGGCGCTTGTACTTCGCCATTCACAGTCGAAATATAGGAAGCTTTTAATTTATCATTTAAATTGTAGTTTAAACCATATAAATATAACTCTTCATTGTAGTCGATATACTTATCTGTTACCTGTCCTGTAGCGACACCTTCAGCTACTGAACCAGTAATTTCTGGCTTAGTCGTTTTCACGATAATTGGCCCAACATAATCTGAAACTACCCCTGATGCCGCAAGACCAGTAAAGTCAATAGTATAGAGACCATCTGGAATTGTTGTGGCAGGTTCTGTTCCCCATGGTTTGTATTGCCCAGCGATATTCAGCGTATAAGAGCCTTTTCCTAGCGCAGTACCTGCATGTAGATAACCGATGTAGCCATCACCATATTCTCCACCCTGAGGATTCATAATATCCCATAGCTCGATATAGTTAGTTGTTACATCGCCAGTTAATGTAAATGAAAGTACAGCTGAATCTTTCACGCCATCTCCATTAAAGGATAGATCTGTTTCTGTAATCTTTAAATCTTTAATTTCAGTTACTGCCTCG
Organism: Lysinibacillus sp. FSL K6-4013; assembly: GCF_038630435.1. NCBI lineage: Bacteria > Bacillati > Bacillota > Bacilli > Caryophanales > Bacillaceae > Lysinibacillus > Lysinibacillus sp. FSL K6-4013. The sequence goes on along the minus strand of NZ_CP152031.1, from coordinate 4,696,277 downwards.
CTTCCAAAGTCAGCTGCGAATGGCAATGAAATTTCTGTAGCACCACCGCTGATGTGAATATACCCCAGTATTTCTGAGCCGTTTGGTGCTGTAGCTTGTGAAGCAGTTAATGTAAGATTTAACACTTGCTCACCAACTAGATTAAATGTTGGCTGGTCGACTGTAACAGTTGCATCACCAAATGTTTTTGTCACATCAATTGATACGTTATAATTACCGCCATTCCCCTTTATATCTTTTACTAAAACTTGTTTCGTTACGGAAATATCCTGGTCTTTAAGTGATTGTGGACCAAAAGTAACTGTCCCTTTTAAGTTTTCTGAAACAGCTCCAGTTCCATCTAAAATTGCATTATCCAATGCATAGGCAAGAATTTCTGGATGTGCTGCAGCATAAGCATTTACACGACCTGCACCTTGAGAGAACACATCGTATTTTGTTTTATCTAAAACCTTTGCTGTATTAGAAAGCGCCACTTTTATGTCGAACGCATTCCAATCAGGATTTGCTTGTTTAAGTAATGCAACAATACCTGTAATATGCGGTGTTGCCATAGAAGTTCCTGTTTTACGATCATATGCCTCTGCATAATCTGCATCAGGGAAATCCTTTTTATACATTGGAATCGTTGACATAATGTTTGTTCCAGGTGCACTTACATCTGGTTTAATGTCAAAGTTTGGTGTAGAAGGTCCACGGGAACTTGAATCGTTTACTTCATCTCCCAGTGTCTTTGTGGAAGTAAATTGACTAAAGCTAACTTTTCCAGTTCCACCGGCTAATGCAGCACGAATTGCATTGCCATCCGTTTGGGACATATCAAATGTTGGTAGAAAAGCAAAGGAATCCCCCAGGAATGTACCTGAAATATTAGGTGCATTTGTTCCACCAGCAAAGTTATGAATAATTGTGGCGACCGCCCCATTTGCCTTTGCGTTCGCAATTTTATCAACAAATGCGATACTGCCACGAGAGATCAATGCTACTTTACCTTCTACATCGATTCCCTCATAGTCTTTTACTTCTCCGTTTCCAGGGATAGCAACTAGGTCAAATTCTCCTTGAAGCTGTGTTGCTAAATCCCTTCCAAAAGTTGTTCCCATTAATGGGAGCTGTTTTGTTAAGTTGTAGTCACCAACTGTAACATTCACTTCACCGTTATACATTGTTTCAGGATTTGTTGTGTTACCGACAGCAATGCCTAAACGAGCAGTTGCAGGCGTGCCCATTGTTCCTCGATTTGGGCCGGAGTTCCCTGTTGCAATTACTCCGATTGTTCCAGCCATCATTGCATTATTAATAGCAAATGAACCAGCGTCCGTTTCAGAGTTAGCCCCCCCACCAAGAGAAAGGTTGATTATGTCCATTTTTTCTGTTACAGCCGTTTCTATTGCTTTAACAATACCAGATGTAGCCCCACTTCCATATGCACCAAGAACACGGTAAGCATAAAGGTCTACTTTTGGAGCAATTCCTTTAATGCCGAAATTGTTAGCTCCAATTGCTGCAATGGTTCCAGCAACATGGGTACCGTGAGAAGTATAGAACGAGCTTCCTTTTTCATTAAATTCAGGTGTTCCGGCAGGACGCTCAGAAGGCAATGTTTCCGATGCATCGTCATCTGCCCGAGGCTTTGTGTAAGTTGATGAATTTGGAATGAAGTTTTTCCCGCCCTTGTAAATTCCAGCAAACTCGGGGTGATCTGCGTCAATACCAGTATCTAATACTGCCACCTTTATACCTTGTCCTTCAATTCCTTCCTTCCAAAGCTGTTCGATGCCGAGGAAAGAAATACTTGTATTCATTTGAGCCTCTAATTGATCTTCCTTAATAAGTTCTGATGATTTCATTGTATTGTCTTCTGATGCGTAAACAATCGCATCAGGTTCGATTAATGTAATTCCTTCTATTGAAAGCAGCTTCGGGAGGTCATTTGCTTTCACAGTTGCTGCAAAGCCGTTTAAAACAGTATCAAATGTGTAGCCTTGAGTCATTTGAACATTTTTAGTAGCTAATTCTTTTTTAACTTGTGCTTGTTGAGATTTTACATTTGAACGAACTTCATTTGCTCGCGCATTAGAGAACTTTTGGCCTTTCACTTGGCTTATACCTTGCTCTAGTGCCACAGGCTTTTCAGATAAATGTACGATGACAGCAACTTCTTGATTGCCTGATACATTTTGTAAGCTTTCGTGAAGAGTTGGACCATCTTTAGACAAGCTTAGCTGTTCAGCGATAGCCGCCTTTAGTTGAAGTGTGCTTTCACTTTGACTATCCTGCTTGAATGGTTTCGATTCTTCAGCATTGGCATTCGATAATGGAACCAATAGAAAAAGCACCATAACGAAAGCTATCATACTACTTAAAAACTTCGTAAACTTAAACTTTTTCAAATCTCATTTCTCCCTCCACTCTTAATTACCGCACTTTTCAGTTTAGTGCGATAATTCCAATTTATCACAGGTGAGATAATTCGAATATCGGAATATTAAAAAATCTCAAAATATTGATAATTAGTATGACTTTGTCAAAAATGAATTAATTCTATTTTCCAAGTAATTTAATAAAAAAGTAGAACTTTTAAATGAGTATCGACTTACAGTAATTCATGCTTTTTATCATTTAATCCTCAAGGAAGAATTCTATAAAAAATCTATTTGACGTTCTGTATTATTTTTTGTACGATATGGAAGAAAAGAATGCCCGGACTAAAACGGGAGAGGTTCATAGCTGATACCCTCTATAAAAAACTATGGAAACATGACAATATGCCATGTCCATATCGGACGTGGCTTTTTTTATGTTTTTACTTATGTTTTAATAGACTGAATTGGTGATGCCTCTCTTGAAAAGTGTTGGGAAACATTTTACAAGGAGGTTTTTTTATGTCTGGCAGAAGTCATGAAGAAGGATTAAAGGATTTGACCCTATTAGGTAATCAAGGTACAAAGTATTCCTATGATTATGCACCTGAGGTATTAGAGGCAGTGGATAATCTTCATGCTAATCGAGATTATTTTGTTAAGTTTAATTGCCCAGAGTTTACTAGTTTATGTCCGCTTACAAATCAGCCGGATTTTGCTACGATGTACATTTCGTATATTCCAGATAAAAAAATTGTTGAAAGTAAATCACTAAAGTTATATTTATTCAGTTTTAGAAATCATGGCGATTTCCATGAAGATTGCGTAAATATCATTATGAATGATTTAATTACACTACTTGATCCAAGATATATAGAGGTGTGGGGAAAATTTACTCCACGTGGGGGTATCTCGATTGATCCATGGTGTAACTATGGGAAGCCAGGAACGAAATACGAAGAAATCGCCAATTATCGTTTAATGAACCACGATCTTAATCCAGAAAAAATTGATAATCGATAAATGAAGCAAGAAAGAGGTTTTTAGCTACCCTCTTAAAAAAACTAAGAAAAAAGCAGCACTTTTTCTTAGGGTGCTGTTTTTTTGATATAAGGGAGTTTTCTAGATGAAGCAGGAAAAAGCAATTGTAGTATTTAGTGGAGGTCAGGACAGCACAACTTGTTTGTTCTGGGCAAAAGAACGCTTTGAAGAGATTGAGGCAGTAACTTTTGATTATGGTCAACGGCATCGTCTTGAAATTGAATGTGCAAAGGAGATAGCGAGTGAACTTGGTATCAAGCATCATATTCTTGATATGTCACTTCTGAACCAGCTTGCTCCGAATGCATTGACACGACAAGACATAAAGGTGAAGGACGGAGGAAATGGTGAGCTCCCATCGACTTTTGTGCCTGGTCGCAATCTCCTTTTTCTTTCATTTGCGGGCGTTTTAGCGAGCCAAGTAGGAGCGAAGCATATTGTAACAGGTGTTTGTGAAACTGATTTTAGTGGCTATCCGGATTGCCGTGATGTCTTTATTAAATCCTTGAATGTAACATTAAATTTATCGATGGATGATTCCTTTGTGATTGATACTCCGTTGATGTGGCTGAATAAGGCACAGACATGGGAATTAGCTGATCAGCTTGGGGCACTTGAGTTTGTACGAGAAAGAACGTTGACTTGCTATAACGGTGTCATAGCAGATGGCTGTGGTGAATGCCCAGCATGTAAATTGCGAAATAAAGGGCTTGATGAGTATTTAAGTTATAGGAAGGAGTCTTAAGACATGTCAGATTTTAAAATCGTTGAGAGACTCCAGAAAATGGATGTGGATATTCAAAGAAATCAATTGAAATACCATGCAAAGCGTGTCCTCATCAGCAAAGAATTTACCTTCGATGCTGCTCATCATCTGCACCATTATGAGGGGAAATGTAAAAATCTTCACGGTCATACCTATCGAGTTATATTAGGGCTGAGTGGCTACACAGATGAACGTGGTTTGATAATTGATTTTGGCGATATAAAAGAAATATGGAAACGAAAAATAGAGATTCATTTAGATCACCGTTATTTAAATGAAACACTTCCGCCCATGAATACGACAGCAGAGAACATTGTTGTGTGGATATACGAAAAGTTGACTGAGGCCTTGCTTGATGAAGGATATAACGGTGCGCGTGTAGAGTTTATTAAACTTTATGAAACTCCGACAAGCTATGCAGAAACGAGACGGGAGTGGATGGAAGTTGAGTAAAATACCTGTAATTGAAATCTTTGGACCAACAATTCAAGGTGAGGGAATGGTCGTTGGCCAGAAGACAATGTTTGTGAGAACCGCAGGCTGTGATTACTCCTGTTCTTGGTGTGATTCAGCGTTTACGTGGGATGGCAGTGGAAAGCATCTTATTGTCCAAATGACAGCGGAAGAGATTTGGGCTGAGCTCAAGCAGCTGGGAGGCAATGGTTTTTCATTTGTTACGATTTCAGGCGGCAATCCTGCACTCAATCCGAATTTAGCAGAGCTCATTGCCATATTAAAAGAAAATGGCATAAAAATCGGGGTAGAAACACAGGGGAGTAGGTGGCAAAAATGGATGTATGAGATTGATGAACTGACGATTTCACCAAAGCCACCTAGTTCTGGAATGACCACAGACTACTCGGTGCTCTCTTATATCTTCGAAAAACTTAAAGATCGAAACAACAATCACCATGTATCCCTCAAAATAGTCGTTTTTAATCAAGAGGATTACGATTATGCTAAACAAATTCACCATCGATATCCCCTGATTCCTTTTTATCTTCAAGTTGGTAATGATGATCTCGCGACAACTGATAATTCACAATTAATGATGCATTTATTAGATAAATATCATGCGCTGATTGATAGAGTAATAAAGGATGAGGATTTAAGAGATGTTAAAGTACTGCCACAGTTACATGCCCTCGTTTGGGGAAATAAAAGAGGTGTATAGTGAGCCGCTGCAAAAATGTCTTTAAATTTACTTGAGGAGTAAAAGTATGAGAATTTTATTTTATTTATTATCTATTGTCATCGCTAATGTAGTAACGGCAGCATTTGCACCATTACATTTTGGCATGTTTATTGTCCCAATGGGAACGCTTTTAATTGGAGCAACCTTTATTTTTCGGGATCTAGTACAAAATAAATATGGTAGAAAAAAGACGTATTTATTTATTATTACAGCTTTAATTTTATCAGCTGTGGTGTCATTCCTACTGGGTGATACACTTTTGATTGTGGTAGCCTCAGCACTATCATTTGTTGTCGCTGAAACAGCTGATACAGAAATCTATACTCGATTAAAATTACCAATGGCTTGGCGTGTGTTCTACAGTGGCATTGTTGGAGGATTTCTAGATTCTGCAATTTTTGTCGTAATCGGCCTAAGTCCACTTGGTGCCAATATATTGCCATGGGAAGCGGTACCTGCCGCCATTATAGGGCAAATTATTGTGAAGACGATTATTCAAATGGTTGGTGCAATCATTTTAAATAAAGTAGGACCAATGAAAGAAAAACATCTTATTTCAGGATAATTCTTTGAAATAGGCTTCCTTATTATGAAGATAAGTATCAAAAGTAAAAACAGGCCCATTCGCATTATGCGCATGGGTCTGTTTAATTTATATTTTTACTAAAGTACCTATTGTTTTATGCCATTTTCTTTTGTTTATGGTCTAGATGATAACTAAAGAAAGTTAGCAGACTTGCACAGATGGCAACTATACCACCGACCCATGTGACATTCATCAAATTTCCTTGATGATACACAATTCCGCCTAATGCAGACCCAAAAGCGATGCCTACGTTACTTGCCACTGGCATAAGAGAAGCTGCGAGTCCTTTAGCTTCTGGTTTATAAATTTCGGCCAAATCTATTAAATAAAGCTGAGTAGATGTTGTTAAGAGGATGGCCATTAGTGACATTAATCCAATGTTTGCTAGTCCTAAAATAAAATGATTTGTCGTCCAAAATAAAGTTGTCAGTACAATTGCTTGGACGAGAAAAACAAACCGAAGTCGACCAATGGCATTGTGACTGGCGATTTTATTGGCAAGAATGTTGCTGAAAATCGAAAGAAACCCGTAACCGAATAAGATTAGACTTATAGAACTATTTGGTGCACCCATCCCCTTTAAAATAGGAACAAGGTACGTAAAGACTGCATAGGTTGCACCAAACCCGAGAGCAGGAATGAAAAAGGCAATTAAAATTCGTGGCTGGATTAGTAAAGAAAATTGATCGCGTATGGAGCTTCGTACTTGGCTGAGCCGAGTAGGTAAGACAAAAAAAGATGCCGCAAACGCCAACCCTCCGAGAAGAGTGGTTAACATGAATATGGCATTCCAGCCGTACCATTCGGCGATAACAATTCCAATGGGAACGCCAACTACATTTGCCAGTGTAAAACCACTGAAAACGAATGATATAGCAAGACCGCGTTTGTTAGTCGGCATGGTTTCGCTCGCAACAATCATGGCTAGAGAGATCAATACGCCTGTCACAATCGCTGTCATAACCCGAAGGACAAGGAGCATAATATAGCTCGTTGAAATTACGCACAGAGCATTTAATGCAATGAAGAAACCTATCAAAAACAGCATCCATTTACGCTTTGGAAAATGGCTTGTTGCTGACATCACGAGTGGTGTGGCGATAGCAAATGTAAGAGCGAACGCAGAAACGAGTGTACCTGCTTTTGCATTAGTCATATGAAGGCTTGAAGAAATATCAGTTAAGATCCCGACAATAACAAATTCGCTTGTCCCAAGAACAAATGTTAATAATGCAAGTGTTAAGATAAGTAACCAATGTCGCTTGGATAACTGTGTATGATGCATAAATACCTCTTTCTTAGATGAATGTAACTGTGTTACTTAGTAGACACAATTTAAATATCATAGCATAAAATGTTTTTATGAGAAATTAGATTGGTTTTCCTTATATGCTGTCAGTATTTGTTTCCAAAGATTCCCCTTAAGAAGGATTTTGTAAATAGTACCCGAATTTTCTATTGATATATTTCGTTAACGGCATTTCTTTTAACATGGGATCTTCTAATACGGTAGAAGTTCTAATGGGTAAAGGCCCAATAAATGATTTCAAGTAAAAGGGAGATTGGCGATAGCCAGTCTCCTCTTTTATATCAGCTTATATTAAAGGTTTACTCCGTTAGTTTGTCGGCAATATACGTAGCTAATAATTCACGGACTTCATCTGTAGAATTTGCGTTCAGTAATTGAACTCTCAATTGACTGGCTCCTTTGAAGCCACGTACATATATTTTAAAGAAACGTTGCAATGCTTTAAATGAACGTGTTTCGAATTCCTTGGAATAGTGGTCATGCAGATCCAGGTGTAGGTATAGCAAGTTAAGATATTCTTTGGCGCTATGCTCTTTAGGATCCTTTTCAAAGGCAAATGGGTTTGAAAATACGCCGCGTCCAATCATTACACCATCAATACCATATTGTTCAACTAGTTGTAGACCTGTTAAACGATCAGGAATATCACCGTTGATTGTCAGTAATGTTTGGGGAGCAACTTCATCACGTAGTTTTTTGATATCTGCAATTAATTCCCAATGTGCAGCAACCTTACTCATTTCTTCCCGTGTACGGAGATGAATAGAAAGATTGGCGATATCCTGTTTTAAAATATAGGTAAGCCACTCACGCCATTCTGCTACATCCGTAAAGCCAAGTCTTGTTTTGACACTAACTGGTAAGCCTCCTGCTTTGGCTGCTTGAATAATATCTGCGGCTAGTTCAGGATGGAGAATTAAGCCAGCGCCTTTACCTCTTTCTGCTACATTATCAACTGGGCAGCCCATATTAATATCAATTCCCTTAAAGCCTAATTCCTTCATACCAATACTCATTTGACGAAAATGTTCAGGGTTGTCCCCCCAAATATGTGCAACAATGGGCTGCTCATCTTCTGTGAAAGCTAAGCGGCTACGTACATTATCTAAGCCATCTGGATGACAATAGCTCGTCGTGTTGGTGAATTCAGTAAAAAATACATCGGGTCGCCCTGCCTCCTGAATGACATGACGAAATACAACATCTGTCACATCCTCCATAGGAGCTAAAATGAAAAACGGCCTTGGTAAATCAAGCCAGAAATTATTTTGATTCATTGATAAATACCCTCTCTTTCCAAAATACTATCTTGCAAAAAGATATCATATTTACTTACTTTATTTCTACATAGTTAATTGGCTTAGCTTAAGGATGGAAATTTCCAACAAAATCCTGTCTTATCCATAATGATAGAATAGGTAATATAAAGTGAAAATTTAGGGGGAGAGTTGAAATGGGAAAATGTGAGTATAAAACAATCAGTATGAATGATATACCCGCAATGGCTAAGTTACTCATTAATAGACAGAGCTTCGAAGGGGAGGTATATCCATTTTTAAACAACAACTATCTTAATACTGAACATATAACGAATATGCTTGAAAATTTATTTGTTCATAATAATGTCAATGGGGTGGGGGCATTTATTAAAGATGACCTAGTAGGGTATATAATCGGAGTCGTTAAGATTGACACGGTAAGAGGCAGACATATATGGGTACCCTATGAGGGAATGGCAATCAGAAAGGATCAATCCTCTGAGCTTATAAGGAATCTCTATACAGAGGTTTCAGTGGCGTGGCTAGAGCAGGGGTGCTTTATGCATTACACGATAATCCCACTTGGAAATCAGGCTTATTATGATGCCTACCTACGATTAAGCTTTTCTATACAGCAAGTACATGGCGTAATGAACATAGGGGATTACAAACCATTCGAAAATGTATGTAATGCAGAGATTAGGGTTGCTAATAAAATGGATAGTGAAATGATGGGGAAAATGTCTAGGATCATTCAATCGTATCAAAATGCCGCACCTACATTTGAGCCCGTATTCCCTGAAGTTGTTATGAGCATAAAAGCCTCATATAAAAGTATAGTAGAGGATAATGATGATACATGTCTCGTTGCAATAAAGGATGGGCAGGAATTAGGATTTCAAAAATATTACCCTATACATTCAGATTTGATGACACCTGAGCATGCAATAGAGCTAACGATTGCAGGTACTTACTCTTCTCAAATGGGAAGAGGTGTGGGAAAAGAGCTGATGAATGAAGGCTGTAGAAGGATGAAAGAGGCGGGCTATGAGAATATCATTACAGATTGGAGAATAACGAATCTTGCTGCATCGACTTTTTGGCCTAAGTGCGGTTTTAAGCCAGTAGCCTATAGAATGGTTAGATACATTAACAGTGATATAGCATGGGCAAACTTTAACAACCCGAGTATAGAGTTATTGTAAATTTAGTTAAGTATTTAGCTGGCTAGGCACTTCAAATATAGTTTTAGATTGCTTACCTATACTTCGTATATATTGACATTTATTTTTTAGACAACTAAGCTTAATGGAAAATAGTGCTGGGGGGCTGCCAGTGGAATTTATTAAATTAAATTGTCCAAATTGTAATGGGAAAATTGAATATAAAGAAGAGCAAACATTTAAATGTCCTTTTTGTGATACTGAAATCATGTTGAAAGAGAATAAAGTTTATTATGTAGATCAAACGATTAATAATTATTATGGAACAGCTTCTCCTAATACAATATCCCGTCCAAAAACAAATTTAAAGCTGCTCCTTCTGATACCCATTGTCATGATGTGTGTATTCCTTGGGTATTTCCTTTTAAGTAGTAATCAAACAGAGGATGGAAACCGTGAAGAGCTATCTGTTCGGATAATGCCTGAAAGTGAAGTTCTTCTGTTCTTTTTAAAAGATATTTTTGATAAAGGTGGGGCGATGCCAACAAAAGAAGAGATTGCAAGTATTCGATATTTGGCTGCCTACTATTCTGACAATCAATGGCATTTTGATTATAGCTTAGAAGATCCTTTTACAAATAAGGAAGCTAAAATTTCAACTTATATCATTATGGATAAGTTATTAAATACGCAAGAAATTGAACAAAAGGACTTTGAGGCCTTTACTGGATTAACGGTTTTAAAGCTCATGAATGATTATGAAATATCACAAAGTGAAAAAGTAAGCTTTCACCATCTTGAAAACTTAAAAAGTTATACAGGTAGCTTTAATGAATCATTTAGTAAAATCGCAGGATATTTTAGTGATAAGTCAAATGTTAAAGATCTCTCTATCCAAATTAGAAGTAATGATGAACTTGCTTTATTATTAGAGTTCCCCAATCTTCAATCGCTTGAACTATCTTATGTGGCTGAAGAGGTGACAGATTTCCAGATTCTAAATAAATTATCGCTAAAATCACTTTCCTTAACATCGATCAATGATTTAAAGTGGCTGTCTACATTCACTGATTTAGAGTCGTTAGCAATAGACATTAGTGAAGCTACAGATTTTAGCCCACTATACGCATTGACTCAATTACAAGAATTAAAACTTACTTCAGTAAGAAATTTAAAAACGCTTGATTTTATACAAAACATGCCTAAACTACAGTCTTTAGATCTTGAAAACATGAATATAATCAATTTAGATAGACTTAGAAATATGTCATCTTTAACAAAGCTACGTTTAGCTTCTCCTGGTCAAGTGGAGTTGTTGGATATGGTAAACAGTCTAACGTCATTGACGGAGTTATCGTTAACTGGTTATCATGGTGATATTTCATCGATTGTAGCGCCCCATTTGAAAAAAGCAGAGCTGAAGAGCTCATTTTTACCAAAGCTAGAGGCACCGGCTTTAAGAGATTTGACGGTTTCTATAAGTGGATCGGATTCGCAATTGAATGGTTCAGAACTAATGAAATACCCACAGCTAGAACAGCTTACAGTCATGGAGTATGGAACTCTTACAGGTATTCGTTCATTAAATGACCTACCTCATTTGCAAACAATCAATTTAAATGAGACCCTCTTTTATGAAACCAATGACTTATTCAATTTGCAGCATGTAAAAATGTTAAACTGTAATGAATGTAATTTTCAGGTGAATAGCAAGCCATTTACGAACAACGTGCTGGAGCATTTAACTTTAAATGATGTTTCCATTCAAATTGGTAATGGGGAATGGGTGCAAGAAGTAGATAAGATCATGCCTTACTTTGCTGGCTTTACAAATTTACGTTCATTCACTTTACAAGATAGTTCACTACAATCGTTAAATTTCTTGGGAAATTGGCAACAAATAGAGGTGCTTCATTTAGAAAATAATGCCATTTCGAATGTGGAACCCTTAGTGAATTTGCCTAACTTAAAAAAACTATATATTTTAGGGAATCAAGTACAAAATCAATCTGTTCTAGACAAGGCGGTTATGATTTATTGAGATCCTGTGAATTAATAAAACAACTAAACTCCAATGTATAGTCGGTCAGGGAATATTTTGATTTTGCAGCATACGACTTAATATAATAGAAATAAAAAGTAGAGACGATGACATGAATATCCTGTCATTGTCTCTCTTGAATTTGTCCTAAAGATTGGATAGTTTTATAATGAAATGCATAACAAGAGGAGCTGAAAAGGATATGTTTGCACGTAACAAAGGTATGTATTTTATGCTATCACTGCTAGCCATTATGGTTGTTTTGACAGGCTGTGGTACAGCGAAGGATAGTGAGAAAACAGAGAGTAACACGACTAAGGAAACACAACAAGAAGTGGATTACGCGTCAAAAGTGAAGGAAAATCCAATTGTGACGATTACGATGAGCAATGATGAAAAAATAGTTATTGAATTGGAGCCTACTGTAGCACCGAATACAGTAGCCAACTTTATTGCTTTGGCGAAAGATGGATTTTACGATGGTCTTATTTTCCACCGTGTTATTCCTGATTTTATGATTCAGGGTGGAGATCCAAAGGGGAATGGTACTGGAGGGCCTGATTATTCAATTGATGGTGAGTTTTCTTCAAATGGATTTGAAAATAATATGAAGCATGAACGTGGTGTTATTTCGATGGCTCGTTCAGATGATCCAAACTCAGCAGGCTCACAATTTTTCATTATGGTAAAGGAAGCATCACATCTTGATGGGGAATATGCTGCTTTTGGCAAGGTAATCGAGGGAATGGAAACAGTTGATGCCATTGTTGGAGCAGAGCGAGATGCTACAAATAAACCACTAGAAGATCAGCAAATGAAAAAGGTAGAGGTGGATACAAAGGGCTTTGATTATCCAGCACCTAAGGTCAATAAATAGTTCATGTGTTAAACACATGAATATTGTTTTAAAAGAGTATGTAAGAAGGACAACCTTACATACTCTTTTTACTTGTCCATTTCCTTTGGTATTGAAATAAGCCATAAAAAATCATCTTCTATTAATATTTGAATATCTTGTCCCTGGTTAATTAGCTGCTCAGCTTTATACTGCTTGGCGCTTATACCGCGACGTTTATCACCAAGAACGACGAAATCCGTTTGCTGTGTAACAGCTCCCTGTAAATACCCTCCATAGGCTTTTACTTGTTTGGCGGCTTCGGATCGTGTCATGGTAGAAAGGGCGCCTGTAAATACAATTTGTTTGTTATAAAAGGGGTGGGTTAGATTTTCTGCTGGATCGGAAAAGAAAATGATTTCTGAGTTATCCTTATTGATCATATTCGTTACTCCTTTAAATTCACTTTTTGATGCAATTTAATCAATAAATAAATCCACAAAATTTTATATGTATGCTACATTAAAATTAAAAATATAAAGAGGTACATAGACATGAATTCGCAATTGACTGCTTTCATTACTCTTAGCTGCACATCAGGTGTACTAAATTTGTATTTATGTTTATACGTATTTCTAAAACGCTACAATTATACAAAAATTGCTCAATTGTTTATTAGTTATACCGCATTAATTGCGGTATATTGTTTTGCCTCTGCTTTTGGTTTAATCGCTACAACATTAAGTGCCATAAAGGTTTGGACGGCCATCCAATATGTAGGTATGGCTTTTTCAACGCCTCTCGGATTATTGTTTATCATGCAATACCTAGGCTTTCATCTGACAAGGAAAAAGATAATGGCTCTTCTTGCCATTCCATTTATTAGCTTAATCATGGTTGCTACAAATGATATACACCATTTTCATTATAGAGTATTTGAAATAGATCCTATATTAGGGGCACCTTATGTTCATCAGGAAATTGGCATATGGTATATCATTCATGGCATCTTTACTTTTGGCTGTATGTTCGTATCTTTTTTATTAGTATTAATCCATTGGAAAGAGACTACTAAGGCCTACCGGCAACAATTAATTGCCTTAATGTGTGGTCAACTTATTCCTATGATAACAGCATTCATCTATTTATTGGGCTTAACACCTCAAGGAGTTGATCCTGTCCCTATGGTATTATGGGCTTCTTCATTTTTATATTTATGGTCTATTAATTCCTCACGGTTATTTAGGGTGATGCCTGTTGCCAAGGATGCAATATTTCATAGTATCAATGATGGGGTTATTGTCTTAGATGAATCTGCCCGATTAATAGAGTTTAACCAAGCCTGCAGCAAGGTATTTCCTCAGCTAACCAGATCAATGATTGGTAGGGATATTAGGAAAACATGGCTTGAAGTAACTGGACAACCGATGCCATTTACATTGGAGGCAGTGGTGAATACGCAAGACATCGAGATGGTGCTTTCTGATCATACTTATCAAGTGCGTGTTACAGAGCTGCAACATGTTAATCATGGTAAGGGGTTATTACTTATTTTCACTGATATAACAGAGTTGAAGGAGCTACAAAGACAGTTAGAGCAACTCGCTTTTTACGATGAACTTACACAAATTTATAATCGTCGAGCTTTTTTTCAACAATGTAATCAGGCTTACAGCGAGGCAAGAGAATCATCCTCAGCTTTTACTGTCATTTTAATGGACATCGATCATTTTAAAAACGTCAATGATACGTATGGGCATGCTATCGGTGATCAATTACTAGTTCATGTCGTAAAGGTTTGTCAGAGTGTGTTGAAAAAAGGAGAACTGTTTGCACGGTATGGCGGTGAGGAATTTGTTCTTGCACTCAAGGACTCTACATTATTAGAGGGGCAAGCATTAGCTAATTTGCTCTGTAATAGCGTAGAATCCCAGCCACTTATGACTACTGAGGGAGCAATTCGTGCTACTATTAGCTGTGGTGTAGCAGAAGGTACAAAGGGACAAGAGACACTGTATCAGCTTTTAAACAATGCGGACAAAGCACTGTATGCGGCAAAACAAGCAGGCCGTAATCGAGTACATGTTTTTCTAGAATAAAAAAGCTAAAATATACAATCATTGAGGCAATGATGTATATTTTAGCTTTTTACTTACCAATTTGTATGGAAAACACCTTGTGCATCAATTCGTTCATACGTATGCGCACCGAAATAATCACGTTGTGCCTGTAACATATTAGCATTAGATGAACCTGTTCGATAACTATCGTAATATGTGAGAGAAGCACTTAAGCATGGGAATGCATTTCCTGCTTGGATGCCTTCACAAACTATTTTTCTTAAGCCACTTTGATAGTCCTTCGTCTTTTCTGCAAAGTATGGATCAATTAATAAATTATCTAGTGAAGGTTGCTTTTGATAGGCTTCACTAATAACATTTAAAAATTCCGCTCGAATAATACAACCACTACGGAAAATTAATGCAATATCTTTTAATGGTAAATGCCATTTATAAAGCTCAGATGTCATTTTATATTGTGTAAATCCTTGCGCATAAGCACAGATTTTCCCCATATATAGGGCTTGGCGAACGTATTCAATCCAGACATCCTTCTCTAGATTTTGCTGATTGTAATTTGGTCCAGTTAGTATTGCCTCTGCTCTAATTCGTTCTTCTTTTAATGATGAAATATAACGAGCGAATAAAGCCTCCGTAATAATTGATGTAGGAATACCATTATCTATCGATTGTAGGCTTGTCCATTTCCCAGTCCCTTTTTGACCAGCTTTATCTAGAATCATATCAATTAATGGTAACCCTGTTACCTCATCTTTTTTCCTTAAAATTTCAGCTGTTATTTCAATTAAATAGCTTTTCAATTCACCTTGATTCCATGTTTCAAAAATAGTAGCAATTTCATCAACGGATAATCCTATATTTTTTCTTAAAAACGTATAGGCTTCCGCAATGAGTTGCATATCCGCATACTCAATTCCATTGTGGACCATTTTGACGAAGTGACCTGCACCCTTAGGACCTATATACGTACAGCATGGTGTATCATTCACTTGTGCTGCGATCTTTGTCAGTATAGGTGCAACTTTGTCATAGACCTCTTGATCGCCACCAGGCATGATAGATGGCCCTGTCAATGCTCCTACTTCACCACCGGAAATCCCAATTCCTAAATATCCAATTCCTGAAGCTTTAAGTTCATCATATCTACGTTCTGTATCTTTATAGTGAGAATTACCGCCATCCATAATGACATCGCCCTTTTCAAGGAAGGGCACTACTGATTGAATAACTGAATCTATGGCATTACCAGCTGTCACCATCAAAAAGATCTTTCTTGGTTTTTCTAAAGCTTGTACAAACTCTTCTATTTCATAGTAGGGAGTAAGCGCTTGTCCTTCGACTTTTTGTAAAAGTTTGTCGGTTAAATCTCGTGTGTAATTATAAACAGCTACATGCTCGCCCTTATTAGCCATGTTTAAAGCGATATTACTTCCCATAACGCCTAATCCGATAACGCCAATTGTATTTAACATTGTGCTTGCTCCTTTTTAACTTTTTTAAACAAATAAACTTAGTAATAAAATAAATCCTAAACCAGCTACAGATACAATTGTTTCTAACAAGGTCCATGTAGCAAATGTTTCCTTCATGCTTAATCCAAAATACTCCTTAAACATCCAGAAACCAGCATCATTGACATGTGAAGCAATTAAGCTTCCTGCACCTGTTGCCAGTACGACTAAAGCAAGATTCACATCACTCTGACCTAACATTGGGATGACTAGCCCAGCTGTTGTTAAAGCAGCAACTGTAGCTGACCCTAATGAAATACGTAAAATAGCGGCAATAATCCATGCTAGTAAAATTGGCGATAAGGTAGTTCCATGGAAGAGTTCAGCTACATAATCACCAACACCACCATCGATTAATACTTGTTTGAAGGCGCCACCGCCCCCAATAATTAAGAGCATCATACCGATATGGGAGATTGCTGTCGTACATGATTCCATTACTTGCTTAATAGGGATTTTCCTTGCAATACCCATTGTATAGACGGCAACTAATAGGGAAATTAACATGGATGTACCAGCTTCACCGATGAAGCGGATACCTGCTAAGAAGCCATTATCATCAAAGCCAATTGTTTTTTGCAACAGTGTAATAATAGTAGCAATGGACATTAAAATAACGGGTAATAGTGCAGTGAAAACACTTATTCCAAAACTCGGTGTGTCCTCTAGTTCAAATGTTTTTTGTTCACCTAGAGAGGCAATGTTTCCAGTTTTGTTGAATGATTCAGGCACTAATTTTTTCGCTACTTTTGTAAATAAAGGCCCTGCTAAAATAACAGTTGGAATGGCGATGATAAAGCCATAAAGCAGCACCTCACCAATATTTGCCCCAAATTCACCAGCGATAACGGTTGGTCCTGGGTGTGGTGGCAAAAATCCATGTGTGACAGATAATGCTGCGGTCATTGGAATTCCTAAATATAAAATAGAAACCTTTAATTGTCTTGAAATAGCGAAGACAATTGGAATTAATAGCACAAGACCTACTTCAAAGAAAAGGGCGATACCGATAATAAAGGATGCTGCTACAACTGCCCATTGAATGTTCTTTTCTCCAAATTTATTCACAAGGGTCATGGCAATACGCTGTGCACCCCCAGAATCGGCAATTAATTTTCCTAGCATCGCACCAAGACCAAATATTAATGCCAAGTGGCCTAATGTTCCGCCTAACCCTGCTTCAATCGTTTTTACGATGACATCTAAAGGCATCCCAAGAGCTAATGCCACACCGAATGAAACAATAATTAATGAAATAAACGTATTTAATTTAAAGCCCATTATTAAAATTAACAGCGCAATAATACCAATACCTACAATAACTAATGGCATGTATTCTCCTCCTCTTTAGTCGGGCTTAATTAAGCTCCTTTGATACTGAGCAATTGACGCATAGTCGTCTGCTAATACTCTAGATAAACGAATGAAAATTGGGAGCAGCTGTCTATATTCTTTGGCCGCCTCTTCAATTGGCGTATGTTTATAAGTGTCACCAACCATGTCAGCGACCACGTCAAAGGAATCGATTTTTCCCATAGCATATAAGCCTAAAATACAAGCGCCAAGACAGGAGCTTTCATAGCTTTCAGGAACTACCACTTCGGATTCAAAAATATCCGCCATCATTTGTCTCCAAATCTCAGAGCGTGAAAAACCACCTGTTGCCTGAATACGAGTGACGGGGCTTTCCATGCATTCCAATAATGCTAAATAGACCGTATATAAATTGTAGATAACCCCTTCCAGTGCCGCTCGTATCATATGTTCTTTTTTATGAGACATGGTTAAACCAAAAAATGAACCGCGCACATCTGGATTCCATAAAGGTGCACGTTCACCTGATAAATAAGGATGGAATAGCAGTCCATCAGCACCCGGTCTTACACGTTCCGCAATTTTGGTCAATACTTCATATGGATCAATCCCTAGTCTCTTGGCTGTTTCAATTTCGGATGACGCAAATTCATCTCGAATCCAGCGAAGCACCATACCGCCATTGTTTACGGGTCCACCAATAACCCAATGATTCTCTGTTAAGGCATAGCAGAAAATTCTACCTTTCACATCAGTTTTAGGCTTATCAATAATAGTGCGAATAGCACCGCTTGTCCCAATAGTGACAGCAATTTCACCTTCACGAATGGCGTTCACACCTAGATTAGAGAGCACGCCATCACTTGCACCAATGACAAAAGGTGTGTGTGGGTCAATACCAATTTGTTTAGCTAAAAGGTCATTACAATTCAAAAATAGTTGAGTTGTTGGTACGAGTGTTGATAATTGTGCTTTTGTAATACCTGCAACAGCTAAAGCTTCTTCGTCCCAATCTAATGTGTGGAGATTCATCATACCCATACACGAAGCTAATGAATAATCGACGACATATTGATCAAAAAACTTTTTAAAAATGTATTCTTTAATACCGATATATTTCTTTGTTTTGCGGGCGATTTCAGGATGTTCATGCACAAGCCAAGTAATTTTGCTTAGTGGTGACATTGGATGAATAGGTGTACCTGTTCTTTTATAAATTTCATGACCATTCCAGTCATCTTTAATTTTATGTGCCCATGCTTCACTACGATTATCAGCCCATGTAATAACGGGTGTTAACGGTAGATCATTTTCGTCTATGGCGATTACACTATGCATAGCACTACTAAAGGACACAAATAATAATGATTTATCTGAATGGACTTTCATAATGTTAGAAATGGCTTGCAGTACAGCTTGAAAGATTTCTTCTGGATTTTGTTCTGCTGTCGAAATATCCGGTGTATATAATGGATACCCGATATTTTCTTGTTGAATAACCTTCCCATGTTCACTAAATAAAACTGCTTTTGTGCTAGTAGTCCCTATATCAACACCTAACATATAGTTAGTCATTTTGTGGCTCAACCCCTTTAGATAGCATTTGCTGTGACCGCCATAAATCTTCTACTTTGCCTTGAACATCATCAAAATTTTCATGAAGGGATTTAATCATGAGCTCTCGGTCTTTTGCTCTAATAGCATCAATATATAGTTCGTGATTTTTCACAATGCGAGTAAAATCCTCATATTTTTCTTTGAAGCGCATGCGCATAGATAGCAAAATCAAGCCTTCCATTACTGGCTTTAAATTATTCCAAATCATGGTGATATAGGAATGCCCAATAGAACGAATAATAGTCTCGTGGAACATAACATCCTGATAGGAAAATTCATCCGCATCATTGTATTTAATGGCAACTTTCATCATTTCTAACGTTTTGCTAAGCTCCAGTGCTAAGTTTGTTGTATCCATTTTAATCAGACGTTCAAATACGAATGTTTCAATAAGCAAGCGAACATCATAAATTTCCTCTATTTCTTTTTCTGATAAACCGATGACAACAGCACCCATTTTTTCTAATCGAATGATATTTTCAGAAGCTAAAATTCTTAAGGCTTCACGAATGGGTGAACGACTTACTTCAAAATCAGCTGCTAGTTTGTTTTCTGAAAGAATGGTACCGCTTTCAATTAAACCTGAAATAATACGCATTCTAAGTTCATATGCTACGCGATCACCTGTTGAAGCCTTAGAAAGCCACTTTTGTGGATATAAATAATCATTATATTCGCTCATACTATCACCTTTTTTATTTGGAGTATACTTGTATACAAGTATTATAGTCAGAAAGAAAATAAGATTGCAAGCGACTTACTAACAATCAAAAATTGAAAAAGCCTCAACTTTATACTTAGCTAAATAAAATAATTAATGCACATTCTTTTTTCCTCCTTGGACAAACTTTAGAATGAAAAGTTCATAAAACATATACAAGGTTTTAAAGCTTTTCAAATAATCGATGAAGGATGGTTATGTCAAATATGAATACAAATCGTAACAAATCAAATGATACGAAAAGTGCAAATAAAACAAATCAACAGCGTCAGACACTTCATCGTGAGGAGTTTGGTACTGAATTTGAGCTTGATTCATCTTCAGCACAAATCAATAACTTTGCTGAAACACAAGGAAAAACAGATATCAAGCAACCAGTCAGTGAGAGGACTGCATGGCACTAATTTATATTTGACAACTATTCATTACATTGAGAGGAGGACTAAGGCATGAGCCTTAGTTCTTTGAATATAGCCTGGGAAATATTGTGTTTAGCAACTTCACGTTATTTTCTTCCATACATATTTTCAAAGCATTTCTTAATACTACATCTAGAACAATGAAAACTTTTTTATGAAGGGAGATATATACATTGGCTAAGCACTCCGATACAAGTTGGAAGCAGGATCATCCTAGCACATTGTTTAGTAACTCTGTGCAAAAGGCGGATCGTCTATTAAAGCATGCAAAGTCACATCCAGAGGAAATAGCAATAGAACATGCATTTAATCAGATTAAGCATGCTGAAAATGCACGTTTCAATGCAGAACAATATGGTGAACATTTGGATACTGTTCAGCAAAATAAGGAAAATCTAGAGCAGATTAAACAACAATTACATGAAATGAAAAATGATATGAATAAATAATAACAGTCAACAACGGCTTAAATTCACGTAGTGAGGCTTAAGCCGTTGTTCAAATTGATTAAATTAACACCAAACAATGATTTCATAGGGAGTGGCTTGAGCAGGAATACTCCTAGTGGTAGGGCCATAAACAACAATGAGGTTTCGATTGGCAGGACTATTGGAAAAAGGCTGCCCATTTTTAAGTGAAATAATCGTAGTAGGAGAAAGGTTTAATTGTAATTGTCCATCACTACTCAGTAATTGTTGATTAAAGAAATCTACTTTTACATTTTGATAATTGCTTTCTTTGACAATAATTAAAGCACGATATTGTGGCGGGTAAATCATTGGAACAGGCGCATCTCCATCATAATATCCTGTTACCCATTCACCAGTTGTTACAATTTCACGATTAACAAAATAGGTGGAGGGAGAAATAATAAAATTGACGATCCCTCCAGCACCATCTTCTAAGGTCATCATTTTATAACAACCGCTCTTATCTCCGTTTTGCCCAACAGGAAAATCACTGATTTGAGTGATGACACCTCGAAAAGATTTAAAATTGACCATAGCCATTCCCTTCTTACATATTTCTCGTTTTTAGCGTATCATTTTAATTTATGTAGCATTGTAAAATAAGGTGACAGACAATTAATAGGATGCTATTTGATAGCAATCAACTTATACTTAACATGCTTACTATTATGTCAGAGGAGTGGCAGCTATTGAATTGGATTGCTAAAAATAAGAAAATCTTTCTATTGTTAGTTTTCGTTGTTATTGTCATCGCTGGTATACTGGATATTAAATATAAAGGATTATTCTTTCAGCTATTACCTACATCAATACAAACATTTTTATCTAATTTATTTTGAAATGTGGAGAACCGTACCTAAAGAGTGCGGTTTTTTCATTAGCAGAATTTTTGCCATAACATGCAACCAATTGTTTGGATTATCTACTTTATAAGTAAGAGTACATAAAAGGAGAAAATGCAAATGGACGATGAAAAAATAGTTGCTTTATATATACAACGCTCACAGCAGGCTATTTTGGAAACCAGAAAAAAATATGGAGCATACTGTAGAGTAATAGCAAGAAGAATCTTGGCAAATTTGAGGGATGTTGAAGAATGTGAAAATGATGCCTACCTAGCTGCATGGAACACAATCCCTCCACAAATACCAAGAAAACTATCTATTTTTTTAGGGAGAATCATACGAAATATTGCACTTGATAAGCATAGCTATAATACAGCCAAAAAAAGAAATAATGAGTTTGAGGTCATTCTCACAGAGCTGAAAGAATGTCTAGCTTCTTCTCATACGGTAGAAACATCCTATGAAGCGGGTGAACTTGCTCAATACATTAGCCAATTTTTATATACCTTAGATGAACAATCTAGAAATATATTTATTCAGCGATATTGGTACTCCTCTTCAATAAAAGATATTTCCTTACACTTTCAAATGAGTAGTAGTAAAGTAAAGTCGAATTTATTTAGGACACGTAATAAACTAAGATTTTATTTGAAAAGCGAGGGGTTATATATATGAAAAAAGAGGAGTTGTATCGTGAAATTGGCTTAATAGAGGAAGAATTAATTGAAGCAGCCAACTATGGAGAAAAGAAAAAAAGTTTTTCTAAAAAATGGCTCGCTATGGTAATAGGTATGATGATCGTAAGCTCAATTTCTACTGCCACAATAGCAGCAGCTTACTATAAACATCAAAATAATGAGCTTTATATTCGTTATTTATCAACAGAGGATATGGAATTAATGCCAGCTACACAATATGATGCAGATAAATTTCTAAAAGCTCTAGATAGTGACAAAGAGGAGTATATCTATATTGCCATAAATAGACTAGTAGAGAGCTATAATGATGAAAAGTTGAGAAATAAGGCGTTAAAGGCTATTCAGCCATTTATACAAAGTGATAACGAAAAAATTGCAAATGCGGCTATTTTTGCAGTAGATATTTTATCAGGGAGCTTTGAAAGTCAGGATGTATATAAATTAGCAGATGGGAGCGTCTTCTTTACTTTATTCAATAATTATTCTGATTACGGCAGTCAAAATGTTCTTTGGCGGATAAAAGACGATGTGCTAGAGGCATATTCTAGCTTCTCCAGTCCATCAATGTATATAAAAGAAATTATCCCTTCACCTGATCATAAATTAATTGCTATTGTTACGAATTCTAATAAAAGTGAATTTGTTGAAGTCATCAATGTGGAAGAGCGAATGGTAAGCCCAGAGTTAGTAGAATCTTCAAGGGTTAAATATGGTGCTGAGCAAGGGATGGATACTTGGATTCGAACAGATCATGAAAACTATAGCTATGTGGATCATCTTAGATGGAAGGGTGATGCTACAATAGAATTTGAAGCTAGTCTCTCCTATGATGATACGGCGATTATTAAAAATGTAGTAGTAACTTATGAAGTTAGCCAAAAGAAATTAACTGTTAAAGAAATTAAATAAGAAGTAGATAAAAACAGAAAACGTATTAAAGGTTTTCTGTTTTTTCAATAGTATTGTAGAAATAAATCAATTAAAAAGGGAGTGAATGATCAATGGCAAAATGGAATAT
This sequence comes from Lysinibacillus sp. FSL K6-4013, assembly GCF_038630435.1. Classification (NCBI taxonomy): domain Bacteria; kingdom Bacillati; phylum Bacillota; class Bacilli; order Caryophanales; family Bacillaceae; genus Lysinibacillus; species Lysinibacillus sp. FSL K6-4013. The sequence continues at coordinate 4,673,025 of NZ_CP152031.1, read as the reverse complement.
AGCCTTAGAAATATTCCTGAAAGAATGGCAAGATAAAGAGGAAGTTGTAGGAGCACTCGTATGTGGGAGCTATATTACTGGAAATCCTTCCAAGCGCTCTGATATCGATGTCCATATTATTTTGGCGGATAATGTGGGGTGGAGGGAAAGAGGGAATCGTGTTATTGATGGTTTTTTAATTGAATACTTTGCAAATCCACCAAGTCAAATTCGTGGGTATTTCCAAGATGATTTTAAAAAAAGAAGAACCATGTCGATGGTCCAATTTAAAACAGGTAGAATTATATTTGATTATACTGGAATAGTAAAAGATTTAAAATTTGAAGCAGGGGAATGGCTAAAAGAAAAATATAACACAATGAATAAAACGGTCTTAGAATTAAAAAAATATGAATTATGGGATGCACTAGATAATTTAAAGGATTGTTATGAGCATGATAGAATGGACTTTTCCTTTACCTACCATAACTCATTAGCCAATTTATTTTTGGCATACTGTCAGTTTTTAAATCTAGAAACGATACCCTTTTATCAAATCTATGCCTATCTTGAAGATCCAATTTACTTACAAAAATATAGTAAGTCAGCATTTCCAGATGAGGACTTTAGAGAAATTTTTATGAGAGCAATGCAAGAGGATAATGCTGAAAAGATGATGGCGTTATATGAAGCAGTAGTGGAGTATGTGTTCATACAAATGGGCGGTTTTCATATAGATGGCTGGCATATAAAATCCCCAATCGATAGTTAATCTTTGGGGAAAGGAAAGTTAGTTCAAATACAAGACGAGCTTCATATTTGCATGTTATTATACAGATATAATAATAAAAAGAACCTATTTTTTATGAAAATGTCAACCATTTTTAGGCCGATTATTCCAATAAGCTTAAATAATTCAAATTTTATCTAGAACAAAAAGTCATTTTTTTGCTTGAATTATGATTGGAAAGGCTCGAAAAAAGCTGATAACTCTCATATAAATAGTTGATATTTTATTCTTGAACTAATTGTGATAAACTGCAATAAGGTAATAATTGATACAGAAATGGTGTGCTCCGAGGTTGCTCCATGGCTACAGTACTTCTAAAGCGGGAGTGCTTACATCCTTTCTGCAAATCTTAATATATAAGGAAGGTAAAAATGAGTAACAGACAAATTAAATCAGATGTTATCTTAATTGGTGCCGGAATCATGAGTGCAACTTTGGGAACATTACTCAAAGAATTAGCACCAGATTGGAAAATTACAGTGTTTGAAAAGCTTGAAAAAGCGGGCGAAGAAAGTTCTCACGAATTAAACAATGCGGGAACTGGACATGCTGCATTATGTGAGCTGAACTACACATCAGAGAAAAAAGACGGATCAATTGATATCAAAAAAGCGATTAATGTTAATGAACAGTTCCATGTTTCAAGACAGTTTTGGTCGTATCTTGTAAACAATAAGCTGATCAATAATCCACAAGACTTCATTATGCCTTTACCACATATGAGTTTAGTACAGGGGAAAGAAAATGTTGAGTTTCTAAAGAAACGTCATGAAACGATGACAAAAAATCCTTTATTTGAAGGAATGGAATTTTCTAATGACCCTGAAACTCTAAAAAAATGGATTCCACTTATCATGGAAAATCGTCCTGCAGGTGAAGACATTGCTGCAACGAAAATTGACACTGGTACAGATGTTAACTTTGGTGCTTTAACACGTATGTTAATTGATCACTTAAAAGCAAAAGATGTAGATGTTAACTACAATCATAGTGTTGAAAGTTTAAAACAAGCTAGTGATGGTACATGGGAAGTACGCGTGCACGATTTAGACGGCTGTAAAATGGAATATCATTCAGCAAAATTTGTCTTCCTTGGAGCTGGTGGAGGAAGCCTAGAATTACTACAAAAATCTGGTATTCCTGAAGGGAAACATATTGGTGGATTCCCAATTAGTGGTCTATTCTTACAATGTAATAATCCAGAAGTAGCTGAACAACATCATGCAAAAGTGTATGGAAAAGCAAAAGTTGGTGCTCCACCAATGTCAGTACCGCATCTTGATACACGTTATATTGATAATAAAAAATCACTACTATTTGGACCATTCGCAGGTTTCTCACCTAAGTTCTTAAAAACAGGCTCAAATATGGATTTATTTGCTTCTGTTAAACCGCATAATATCACAACTTTATTAGCTGCGGGCGTGAAAGAGATGGGCTTAACAAAGTATTTAATTCAACAGCTTATGCTTTCAAAAGAACAACGTATGGAAGAGTTACGTGAGTTCATTCCAAATGCAAAAAGTGATGATTGGGATATTATCGTAGCTGGTCAACGTGTACAAGTAATTAAAGATACAGAAGCTGGTGGTAAAGGAACACTTCAATTCGGTACAGAAGTTGTAAGTGCTTCTGATGGCTCGATTGCAGCTTTACTAGGAGCTTCACCAGGTGCATCTACGGCTGTACATGTTATGCTTGAGGTTCTTAATAAATGTTTCCCTCAACATATCAAGGAGTGGGAACCGAAAATTAAAGAAATGATTCCATCTTATGGTCTATCATTAGCAGAAAACCCTGAGCTTCTAAAAGAAATAAATGCAACAACAGATAAAGCACTTGGCTTAAAATAATAGTAAGTCATGTAATTGTTTAAGAAAGAGAGGCTGGGACATAACTAGCTTCAATTAGTGAGAAATCCGAATTTGAATGAATTCAAATTCGGATTTCTCTATTTTTTATGTAGTCTTCCTATAGATCTTAGCTAATGGCTGTGAATTTTCTTAAATTCACGGCCATTAATGCGAGGCCCATCTCGTTTTCAACCTTCGATTTTCCTCGTACAGAAAATCGGGTGAAACGCAAATTAGCCTTCAAGAATCCAAAAACTGGTTCCACGTCAATTTTACGTTGACGATAAATGGTACTTGTTTTTTCTTCTGAAAGCTTTGCTCGCACATATTCTTTTTGTTCTTCCCACTTCTCATTCACCATTATCTTACGATTATTTCCTTCTTTTGCTTTTGTACACGATGAACGGAGAGGGCATCCGGAACAGTCTTCACATTCGTATATCTTAAACTCACGCTTGAAATCATATTGATCCGTTTTCGTGGTACGATATTTAAATACAAGCTGTTGTTGGTTTGGGCAAGTGTATCGATCATGTTCTTTATCATAATCCCAGTTCGCTGTATTGAATTCGTTGTGCTTATGCTTTTTCTTCTGTTCTTTTAAATACATATTGTACGTGATTAAGGCTTCTCTCTTACGATTCGAAAGGATATCATCATAATTTTGTTCACTGCCATATCCGGCATCTGCGACAATGTGTTTGGGTAACTTAAAATAACGTTGTTCGATTTCATCTAAAAATGGGATTAATGTACGTGTATCTGTTGGGTTCGGAAAAATGCTGTAGGCAAGCGCATACTGACCTTCTGTTGCCACTTGTATGTTATAACCTGCCTTCAATTGACCATTTTTCATATAGTCATCTTTCATACGCATAAATGTCGCATCCGGGTCTGTTTTCGAATAACTATTTCGTTCGTCAAAGATTTCGAAGTCTCTTTGATATTTTAGTTTGCGTTCAATATAGTCGATTAATTTTTTCCGAGCTTGCTTTGGGAATTTCCGTTCCGTTCTTAAAGCCTTTCGCTCTGCTACATCTGATGAATCCTCAATTTTTCGATCATATTCAGAAATCACTTCATCTACTTTTTCAACCATTCGAGCGAGGTCTTCCAATGCTAATTCATTTTCATTTTCCCGTTCAATTTCTGGCATGATTTCTTTTTCAAGCAGCTCATCGTATAGCTGGTTTGACTTTTCAATTAGTCCGTTATGATATTTTTCAATCGACTTTTTCCACACGAATGTAAACTTGTTCGCATTCGCTTCAATCTTTGTTCCATCAATAAAAATAGCTTCCTGGTTAATTAATCCCCCTTGTACCAACTGGCAGCGGAATTGAACGAAGCATTGACGAATTAACTCTTTTACGTCTGGTTGGACACGGAATCGGTTGATTGTGCGGTAGGTTGGTTCATGCCCTTGAGCTAGCCACATCATCCGAATACTGTCTTTTAAAAGCGCTTCAATTTTACGACCAGAAAAGACAGATTGCGTGTAGGCGCATAAGATAATTTTAAGCATCATGCGTGGATGGTAGGCAGGGCAGCCCTCATTTCGAAGGAATGGTTCAAACGCTTCAGGCGGGATACTTTCGACTAAATGATGGACATGGAAGGCAATATCATTCTTTTGTAATTTTACTTCTAAATCTAAAGGCAAAACTAATTGATTCATGTTATAATCTTTAAACATAAGGATCCTTCTTTCTGTATAATTTGGTTGTGGTGACTTAATTTTATCAGAAGTGGTCCTTATTTTTATGAAAAAATTGAAAGCCGATGAAATTTTACTGATCGTAAAATTTCACCGGCTTTTTAGTTTAGAGATGGGTTTTGTCCCAGCCCCTCTTTTTAATTTGAATAAATTCTTTCCTGGGAAATTTTTAATTCAATTGTCTTCTTTTTAATAAAAGAACCAACAAATTTAATATAAATCTTGCCCTGTATTTTATAACACTATAGCTCTATGTACCATTGTTATATAAACGGTAGTTTTCTATACTTTGTATAAAAATAAGAAGGGAGCAAATCTATAGATGATTAAGCTACAAGGTATTGGAACATTTCCAGAACTACCAGAGCTTGCAATGTATATCTATACTGGTAATGTCAATGCTTTGCAGGCTGCGAGGGATAAAGGCTGGAATATTGAAGAAAAGATATGTTTAAATCAGCATACATCATTAAGCCCGTTGGATTTAGCATTGATTACACAAAGATTTGATGTAGTAAAATTATTAGTTGAAGATGGGGTCAATTTAAATGTTGAAAAAAATCCTGCATTTTTAAGAGCTGTTCGATATTGTAATGAGGAAATAGTACGTTACCTTGTTGAACAAGGAGCGAAATTAGATGGCTATAATCAAGTTGGATCTGGGGCCTATTCTCAGGCTTACTTTGGCAATAAAAGAAATATCCCTCTTATTCAAGAACTTGGGCTTGATATAAAGCAGCATGGAGGTGCTGTATTGCGTCAGGCTGTGTCGAATTTCGACATGAAAACAGTCACTTTTTTACTTGATCACGGAGTAGATATTAACTACCAAAAGCCTGATATGGTCTATCCCTATGGAGCAACTCCATTAACAGTTGCAGCACGAATGGGTAATATAGCTATGGTGAAGTATTTGATTGAACGAGGGGCAAACGTCACTTTAGCGGAGAAAGATGGTGAGAGAGCTTATACAATTGCAGTACGTATGAAAAATAGGGAACTAGCAAATTATTTAAAGGCTCTAGAACCTATAGAACTTCATACTATTGAAAACAAAAAAGAGAGATTGAAAAAATACAAGTTACCAGATGAATTGGTTAATTTTCTGACAGGAGATCGATTGCATCTAGAGCTTGCACCAAATGATTACGACATTCACTATATCGATTTTTTCCAACTAACCGATACAATTGAGATGAAGCTAGGTCATAGAAAGCTCCTCCTTCTTTCTGCAAATATCGACAATTACTCTGATTTGCATATAGCCTGGAACCCAAAAGGAGAGGGCCAAATAGGGTGCTATGATGTGGAGCATGAGGAGTATGCTAATTTATGTAGTTTTAAAGAATTTATTGCTAGACCTGAAATATACCTTATCCGTTTTCTTGAAGGAGAGCTTTAGCGATGCTTATTAAATGAGCCTTCCTGCTATTCAATTTAAAAGTCGATGAGAGTAAGCATATTCTATCCAGAAAATATGCTTACTTTTTATTGCTCTATATACGAATAATTGACAAACAAAAAACAATAGAACGTTTAATATATGTGGCACAAAAGAACAACAGTAGTGCTACTAACAGGGCAAAGGGGATGATAAACATAACAGGAAGGTCTACGCCATACCAAATACCCATTTTAATTTGATCGACTCCAAATGTTCGTAAAAAGCCAGCGAGTATGGATAAGCCAGCGCTTAAAAGTAATCCAACGTAAAGTACAGATAATACCACTAAAGCTAATGAGCAAAAAAAGGTCTTTAGCATTTTTAGAAGTATCATTCTTTTTCCCTCCGTATAATATGATGCACCTTTGAACTGGCAGCTATCGAATAATCATCCGTATAGTAAAGTGACCTGATCACACTATTTTCCCCAACATGGACAACTTCTCCTTCCACAAACTCTGCATTTGTATTAGATAATTGTAGGTGTTTTCCACTTACAGTGTGACAACGTAATATTTTCTTAAATAATGGAAGAAGGGTTATCCTATCCTTTTCTATTACCACATTTTCAGCCCTTAACCTGTCAATTTTGCTCTCTCCCGATAACTTCAAATGAAAGTGATGAGCGGTTATTTCCACAGCCTTGACTATCCCAATGGCATCAATTTGCTCGCTCTGTAATTTCTCCTCAACCATTAGCTTTCCAGAACTATTGATTTTTTGGATAAAACCATTACGTATTTTAATATTCCCGGCATTTGTAAGTTCTCCGATTTGGCAATCATCCTTTAATTTACACGAGCCAGAGCTATTAAATATTTGTGCTGTAACTGGATAATAGAAGGAGCTATGGCCATGAGTAGATACTTTTTTTAAGTGTAATTCTTTATGTAACGATACAGCTCCTCGAATGTTTAATTGTTCATAATCAGCTTCCAAATGTTTAATCGTGCCATTTGTTAGTGTAAGGGTTCGGAGTTTTTGAAACATAAAAGTCACCTCATTATAATTTAATTAATATATAATTTAATTATTAAAATATATATTAATTAAATTATATGTGACTTCTATTTGTCAAGAACAAACATTGCCTAAAAATGAGCAATAAAAAAAGGATTTCAGCAAATTGAAATCCTAAAAAATTTTATTCATTAATTGATTTACTTCGCGTAAGATGTTAGCCATGTCTATGAGTTTATCCTGAGAAAACTTTAAAAAGATTTCTTGGACCTTCATGTCACCAGTATTGGTTAAAGCCATTTTGACCACACGTCGATCATTATTTTCTCTAATTCGTTGTATGAGTCCTAGTTTTTCCAGTTTATCACACATGGAAGTTACAGCTCCGGGTGTTACACTAAAGAATTCAGCAATTTCTGTTGCCTTCATCCCATTATTTATTTTTAGCTGAAGAAGCAATATTAATTGGTTTTGTGATAACGCTTCTCCTTCAGATAAAAGATCAACAAACATTTTCGATTTCTGCTGTATTTCTAGCATTTCTTTCATAATAATTTCTACATTGTCTAGGTTTTCTGCCATATAATCACGTCCGCTAAAATATTTAATAATTAAATTATATAGCAATTAAATGAATGGTACCAAGTGTAGAATTATTTTATTGAATGAATTTTTTATTGTTTTACATACTAAACCTTCTTACATGCGTTTCGCAAAGGTAGCATGATACATTCTTCTTTTATATACATAAAAATACATACTTAGAGGCCACCATAGTGTAATAAAAATAGGGTAGATCGCCCATATAACGCTTGGTGAAGAAACTACATTTACGGTAATGAAAAAGATACTAATTAGTATCGTAGCTGTAACGGAGAATGCTACAAAGGTTTTTCGTTGCGCGTGATATAAAGCTAGAGGCCACCATATCACTAAAAAGGCAGGATAGATTGCCCAAGGGTATTGAGGAGATACAATTATATTCAGTATAGTGTAATAGATGATTGTAGAAGCACACCCAATTAGTGCTGTTTTTAACGTTTTAGCCTTTTCATCTAAATACATAAGGATGGGCCACCAGATAATTGGATAAATAGCGTAGACAAACCATAAATGATTGGGTGCGTAAATATAATTTTCAATTATTAGAAACGCAATAATCAAGGCACTACAAACAATGGAGTATTGTTTATACAATTTTTTAGCCATAAAGAATAAAGTAATGGGCCAAAGTAGTAGCAATAAGCATGGATATACAAACCACATTGTTTGAGGAGATGTCGTATAATTAACAATTCCTAAAAAAACCATTGTCATCAAGCTCCCTGCTATAGAAAAGTTAATAAAGTTCCTCATGTTCATTCACCCCATTTCTTACGGGACCACACAAAGTACATTGATAAAGGCCACCAAAGTATTGCGAAAATCGGATAGATCGCCCAAATAGTGTGTGGTGTGTAATAAAGATTAATAAAAATAAAAAATGCAATGATTAAGGCACTACCCCAAATCGAGAACTCTAAGTTTAATTTGGCCATGTTTTTCTTTGCTGGCTCTTTAACACCCAATTCGTGCTTTAAGTCTTCAATATCTCCGAATTCTACGATGGCTTTATTAATGGCATCCTCTTGTTCTTTACCTTGGTCCATCAAGTAAAATACCTTTTCTTCAAGATTTTCAATGATTTCTTGTTTAACCATTTCCGTTTCGTTATTTCGAGGAATGTCTTTAAAAAGCTCATCAATATGGTTTTTTATTCTTTTCATTCTAAGCCCTCCATAAATAAATCGATTATTTCCTTTACTTCCGACCATTCTTTCACTAGCTCATTTAAATAGGCCTTACCTAATGAGGTAATACGGTAATACTTTCTTTTGCCTCCATGTGAGACATCTCCATAATAGGCTTCAATAATTTCCTTTTTTTCGAGACGTTGAAAAACAGCATACAAAGTTGCTTCCTTTATTTGAAACCGATTGTTTGTACGGAGACTTATTTCCTGAGAAATTTCGTAGCCATAACGGTCTTTTTCTGAAATTAACCGTAAAATAATCGAATCCAAATGTCCTCGGATAATATCACTGCGAACCATAAGTCACCTACTTTATTTTATTGCTCTATCTGTCAGAGTAATAATAGCAAACATTACTCTACCTGTCAAAGTAATTTATTCCCCTTTTTTTACAATGATGATGAGACCTTCCTATAAAAAAAACTCCATTCGCTAAAAAGCCCATAAGGACAATTTCTTAGCGAATGGAGTTCGTCTATTCTTTTTACATATACAATGCAGCAAGGAAAATCCCTAAAGACTCCTCGTAAATGTCATCGAACTGACTGATTGGCAAAGGATTTGTACCACTTCCTAATTCAACGGTGAAGCCTGGTCTACGCCAATCCTGAATAAACCAATCCTTATAACCAGCATAGCTTCCAGCAGATTGAATGGGCTCATAGCCACTTACTCTACTAAATTCATTTACAAGAACCTCTGATTCGGGGGGCTCTAGATTTTCAAAGCCCCAATAGATAACGCGTCCCTGTGTATGAAAGGCTAATACTCTTGAAAAATCACGTTGCTTGGTCAAATCAGCCATTGCAATGGCTTCAGGTTCTGATAATGGTCTTTCCCCACCATAATCTCTTGGCCCTGGGGTTTTTGGATTACGGGCACTTTCAAGCTCCCATTTGGCAGGGAATTGGTCATTTAAATCAATTCCATGAATGTTTGCTTTCCAGCCAGAAAAATCAGCGCTATCATTATTCCATGCAATTAGTTGATTTCTTAATGCTTCATCATTTGGTGGGCCTTGTATTACTAAATCTACTCCATCAGGATTTACCATAGGTACAATAGAAAGGAATGTTTGCTGATAAAGAGAAAATGGAGAAATTCCACGAATACTACTTTGATTGGTGAGGGCGAGCAAATAGTCATTTAAAAATGTTAGAATAATAGGTGTAGTAATCCATTCGTTCGCATGGAAGGAGCCATTATAGTGTACACGTTTTGCACCATGGCCAATTGACAGCTCAGGTAGCTCTTTCCCTAAAACGGAGTTGCCAATGTTAGAGCTATGAAGAAAAGGATATGCGTCAAGGAGCTTTCTGAGATCGTTCATCATATGGGTATACGTGTAATTTTGCTTACCTTCAACTAAACGCCATGTGATACGTTGGGGTATGCGAATCATTTGACCGATTTGTAATCGATTTGGATTGAGATCAGGATTAACAAGCAATAGGGCGACTAGGGGAAGGTTTCGGCTCTGGGCAATCTGCCAAAAAGAGTCTCCTTGTTTAATTTGATAGTTGTTGGTCACAAAACCAGGTATACGGACCCGTTGTCCAACTCTTAAAAATTGGGGATTTATATTTTCATTAGAATCTAAAATGAGTTGAAGAGGAATTTTAAATACCTCACTGAAATGCCAAAGTGAATTTCCTGGCCTTACGATAATATCCACATGTTTTCTCTCCTTAATTCGAAATGGTTCAATATAAAATGTATATGAAAAATGCATAGACTTATTAATACAAAATCAGCAAAATTTCTTTATTAAGAATCTAAAAGACAATAAAATGAGTTATTTTTAGATGTATACTAGTAATAATATTAAAGTAAAAGAAAGGTAAGGGTAGGAAAACCAAATGTTAAATAGATTAAAAATGGGTATACGCTCAAAGATTACATTAGGTTATATCGTAATCATTCTTTGCTTACTTGCGACAGTTGTCATATTAAATAATCAAATTACATCTTTGCAAAAGGAAAGAAATTTTATTATTAAGTATGATTCTAATGTTCTAACTTTAACAAATGAAATTGAAAAATATATATTGGATATGGAATCGAGTCAGCGTGCTTTCATCATTACAGGTAAGCAAAGTTATCTTGAACCCTATGATAATGCAGCTGAAAATTGGAAAATAGATTTTAATGAGCTCTATCAACAAATGGAAGGTAAACCAACTCAGCAGGACAAATTAAAAGAGATAGAGGAAACCATTGAACATTGGATTGCAACTTCAGGCGAACCAACTATTCAACTTAAAAAGGATAATAATGTAGAAGCATTAAATGATTTTTTTAGAGTAGATAATGGTCGTCAGGATATGGAGAAAATGCGCAAATTATTTGATTCATTCCGCGCCACTGAAAATGCTTATACACAGGAGAAGGCAAAACAGTTAGACAAGCAAAATAGTAGATTAACAAGTGCTTTATTTGGGATATTAATTTTAGTTTCTACAATAGCCATTGCCATTGCAAGTGGCATATCCCGTTCCATTGTAAAAACGATAACGGAAGTAACACAAACAATTCAAGAAATAGCAGCTACTAAAGGTGATTTCAAGAGAAGAATCCACGTCAATACAAACGATGAAGTGAATGAACTTGCTAATGCAACCAATACACTCTTAGAGTCAGTCGAAAAGAGAGAATGGCTACAAAGCAATGTTGCTGAAATCGTGACAAATTATCAAGGTATTTCGGCCATTACCAAATTGGCGGAGACCTTCCTATCAGAAGTCGCACAGAAAACCCAAGCATCCCTTGGCGCATTTTATGTTCGGGAAGTAACAGAGAACCAAGTACAGTTTGTGAAAAAGGCTGCTTTTGCTGACACGGATGATTGTGTTGGTATGGAGAGTTTCAAAATAGGACAAGGGTTAATCGGTCAATGTGCATTAGAAAAGAGAGTACTATTCTATGATAATATTCCGCGAGATTATCGTTTAATCAAAACTGGATTAGGTGAAATTAGACCACAAAATATTTTATTGATTCCTGTCATTTTTGAAAATGAAGTCATAGCGGTTGTTGAAATAGCGACAATGGCTAAGTTCAGTAAGTTACAGCAAGAATTAGTGAGACAGGTCACTGAAACCTTTGGGCTAACAGTGAATAGCGTTTTAGGGCGTATGGAAATTGTTCGTCTATTGAATGAATCGAGAGCAATGACTGAGGAATTACAGGTTCAATCAGAAGAGCTTCAGACACAATCTGAGGAATTACAAATGCAGACGGAAGAGCTGACAATGATTAATGAGCAGCTTGAAGAGCGCACGAAGGAGGCAGAGTCAAAATCAAGAGAGCTAGAGAAAGCGAAGAAGGAATTAGAAGAAAGTGCAGAGCAGCTTATCCTTAACTCCAATTACAAATCCGAATTTTTAGCGAATATGTCACATGAATTAAGAACACCTTTGAATAGCATACTAATCCTATCGGAGATGCTAGCAGAGAATAGCCAACACAACCTAACTGACGAGGAAGCAGAGTTTGCTAAGGTTATTCATTCTTCTGGAGAGGACTTACTTGCTCTAATCAATGACATATTAGATTTATCTAAAGTTGAGGCAGGGAAGCTTGATATTATTTTTAATGAAGTAAATATGAGCGAAGTACCTGTGCAAATTGAACATACCTTTGCACCAGTTGCGATGAAGAAAAACTTAGCATTCCATATTTCAAAGGCGGATCATGTTGTGGATGTATTCTATACGGATGAGAAGAGATTCCAGCAAATCTTAAAGAATTTATTATCGAATGCCTTTAAATTTACTGAGCAGGGATCTGTCACATTAGATATTAACCAGCTTGCACCACAACAACTAACAAACAATATGCAGGATATAAGTACGGATTGGTTAGAAATTACTGTTTCAGATACAGGAATAGGTATTCCAAAAGACAAACACCAGCTGATTTTTGAATCATTCCAGCAAGCAGATGGAGCTACGGTCCGAAAATATGGTGGAACAGGTCTTGGCCTTTCTATTTGTAAGGAATTTGCAAAATTACTTGGTGGCTGGATTACATTACAAAGTACTGAAGGACAAGGTAGTAGCTTTACGTTAACGCTTCCAAGCCTACCAAATGGAATTGAAGAGGAGCATTGCCAAAAGCTTGCCATGAACGAAGTGGCTGTTACGACGGTGGAAGAGGAACAAATAAAAGAGCAGCCATTAGCAACGGAAGAAGCCCTTCAACATGAGGTTGAGGTGTTTCAAGGGAAAAATATTTTAATAGTTGATGATGATAACCGTAATATTTATGCGTTGAAAACGGCATTAGAAAAAAGAGGCATGCACATTCTAGTTGCCAAAGATGGGCTAGAATGTTTAGAGGTCTTGCAGGCTAATCCAGATATCGATCTTGTTCTAATGGATATAATGATGCCTAATATGGATGGCTATGAAGCGATGACTATTATTCGTCAGCAAATGAAACGTATCGATTTGCCAATCATTGCATTGACTGCTAAAGCGATGAAAAATGATCGTGATAAATCACTGCAGGCAGGTGCATCTGATTATATTAGTAAGCCATTGAATTTAGATCAATTAATATCCGTTTTAAGAGTATGGTTGGTTTCTAAGGGGAGTTAATGACATGGAACAATTTCAGCCTTTGGAGCAAAATATACAATTAAATAAGCAAACAAATTTAGAAATAGATTTGTTACTTGAGGCTATTTATCGTTTATCAGGCTATGATTTTCGCCAATACAATCGTTCTTCCATTTCGCGTAGAATCTACAATAGGATGGGAATAAATAACATCCCAACGATTTCACGTGTACAAGAAAAGGTCATACATGATAAAGAATTTTTAGAGCAGATATTAAATGATTTTTCGATAAATGTAACGGAGATGTTCCGTAACCCTAGCTTTTTTAAGGCTTTTCGTGAAACAGTCATCCCGGTTTTACGAGAATATCCGGAAATCCGTATTTGGCATGCAGGGTGTGCCACAGGTGAAGAAGTATATTCTATGGCCATCTTGCTTCAGGAAGAGGGGCTTATAGAGAGGTCTGTTATTTATGCAACGGATATGAACGAGCAAGTATTAGAAAAAGCTAAGAAGGGAGCCTTTCCAATTCATAAGATGCAGGCATATACAAAAAACTATATGCTTGCTGGAGGTGCCCATGCATTTTCAGAATACTATCAAACAGATTATCAATATGCTTACTTCCATCCAACATTATTGAAAAATATTATTTTTGCTCAACATAATTTAGTAACAGATCATTCATTTAATGAATTTCATGTTGTCCTATGCAGAAATGTCCTTATTTATTTTTCGCCTAAGTTGCAGAGCCAGGTACATCAATTATTTTATGAAAGTTTAAGTGACGAAGGTTTTTTATGCTTAGGGGATAAAGAAACATTACGATTTGAAGAGGTTATTTCAAAATATAGGGAAATTGCTGGTAACGAAAGAATTTACCAGAAAATATATTAACGAGTAAGAGGCTATCTTTAACTGATAGCCTCTGCTTTTTTATATAGTATTAGAACTAGCTTGAATCATTAAAACACACATATCATCAGGCTGATTTTCTTGTTTATCCTTAGGCAATAGGTTATCGATTAGGCATTGCGAATAATCCCACTTAGAGGATGTTAGCGTTTGCAAATGCTTTTCTGATTCTAGTTCACAAGGCCCCATCGCCTCTAATACACCGTCAGTAAATAACACAATTTGAATATCATGCTCATATTGAATACATTGCTTTTTCACTTTAATTTCATCAAAGAAGCCGACTGCACAGCTACCTTGATCTAATGGAATACATGTTTTTTCATCGATTAGTGCATATCCAGGAGGATGGCCAGCATTTATGTACTCGACTGTTTTTTGCTCTGTGTCAATGATTAAATAAATCGCTGTAAAGTAATAAAGATTATTCTCTTTCCCATCTTGCAATAGGGTCATATAACGGTTCAGTTCTTGAATGACAAGTTCAGGCTCGACCAATTGCTTAACCGCCTCTCTTAGAACAGAGGAGATAAACATACAGACCAGCGCTGCAGATATACCGTGACCCATCATATCCAATAATATTATGGCATAACGATGATCGTCTATTTTGTACCAGTAATACATATCCCCTGCTAAATTAGAGGATGGTAAATATGAAACTTCAATACGGATGTCCTTCTCATTTAACGGTGGGCTAAGAAGACTCCTTTGTACATGGGTAGCTAAATCAAGTTCATATTGTATTTTCTTTTCATGCTGTGTGTGCCAGTCTAATTCCGCCTTTAAACGTAAGGCAACACGCATTCTGGCAAGCAACTCTGTTTTATTAATTGGTTTAGTAATATAATCTACGCCACCAATGTCGAGGGCTTCTGCCAGTTTGTTTTTATCCTCGAGTGCTGTAACAAAAATGATTTGAATATCTTTCAATCTCTCATTTTGCTTAATACGTTTGCAGGCCTCAATACCATCTACTTCCGGCATCATAATATCTAACAAAATTAAATCTACTGAATTTCCTGTCGCATTGGGTGCATCTAATTGTAAATAATCAAATAGCTCATAAGCAGATGAAAGAGAAACACAGTTTTCATAACCTGCATTTTTTAGTATTTTCTCAATGACAAATAAATTGACTTGATTGTCATCAACTAGAAGAATGGTCATAGTACTTTCCCCTTACTCTGATTGAATTGTGCAGATTATTTTTCATGTATATAAAATACTTTCAACTTTATCATTATACAAAACATCAAAGAATAAAGGTATTTTGGCGATTTGAATGTGTGATTTACTAAATACATGAATTAGAAGGAATTTATATTTTAGCTTTTTTAAACCCTTGATAGATATCAAATGCATTTGCTAAAACAGCAATAATCATACTGACAAGTAGGATTTTATCAATAGTGAAGGCAACTTTAGCTGAGGTTGTTTCTGTAATAGCCGCAATATAAGGGATCGAGGCGCTATGAATAAAATCTGGGTGTATCACTATTAAAATAAACACAATCGTTCCAACACTTTGAAGTATGGCATTAGTGATAGCAATAAGCATTGTCCACTGTCCTGCACGCCATTTTAATAAGGTTAAAGTGAGACTTAGAATAATACATAGTAAGACCATGGGAACAAACGATTGTAAAATAGTTTGATTAAAGATAGGCATAACAAATTTCAAGCTGCCGTTGTCATTTGTTGTATAAATACCTAAAAGACGATAGGCATTCCAATAAACAAAAGAAAAAATAAGTATTCCTAAAAGGCTAAAGATCGTGTCACTTACAGGAATGATTTTATCTTTGGGAATCCTTTTAATCTGTACTAAATCATCAGGTGACCATGGCTTGGTATCTTTCAAAAAAGGGATCGAAATCTTTTCAGCCCCAGAACGGTCCTTGATGATAAAAATAACCGTAACCCAAAATAAAATGTGAAATAAAACAGCAATAATGGCAACAACGATCCCTGCAAATGCTGTAATAATGGTTGTGAGCAATGCTTCTTCTCCAGAATAGAGAACAATTTTCTCTATTATTTGAACAATAACCGTAATGAGAACTGCCCAAGGTATAATTAGCTTGATGGTTCTTGTATATTGCTCAAAATTCTCTGGACCTATTAAAAAGTGGGGAGTATCCTGATAGCTTGCAGCAACTTCTACAGGGCTTCCAAGTTTCCTGAGTACTTCCTTCACCTCGGTTTCTGAATATTGATCTGGCAGCATATCCTCAATCGTAGCCTTTAGTTCAACCTTGATTTTGTCACGTTTATTTTTATGTAGTCTTTTAGACACTTCGTGAATATACGAATCAATTAAAGTCATACATTTTCCTCCTTTAATCATTTTCAGTACTCATTATTTGGTCGTGGTAATATATGTTATTATGGGGTATAAAAATTAATGTGAAAAATTCGTGAACAACATGCAACAATTTGAAAATGGAGGGGACATGATGAGGGTTGTAGAGAAATTATTAAAAGAGCAAGATTTTGTAGCCTTTGTGAATATCGTTGTAGGAGCGTATCCAGGAAGATTGAATGGGGCACACACAACAAAAGAACAGCTGAAAAAGCAATTTATGCAAAATCAGCACAATGATGAATCTCTTCATTATTATGGACTTTGGGAAAATGACAAACTCGTTGGTGGTATGCGACTACATGACTTTCAAATGAATCTGTTCTCTAAAATGCTACCAGTTGGTGGGGTAGGACTTGTTGCCGTTGATTTATTACATAAAAAAGAGAAGGTTGCAAAAGAATTAATCCAACATTTCTTTAACATTTTTTTAGATAAAAATATTCACTTTGTGGCTTTGTATCCGTTTAGACCAGATTTTTATAAGAAAATGGGTTTTGGTTATGGACCGAAAATCTATCAATACTTGGTAGAGCCTTCAAGCTTCCCTAAAGGACCAACCAAAAAGCACCTTAAATATTTGACAGTGGAAGATCAACAACAGTTAGTAGAATGCTACAACAGGGTAGTAGCTAAAAAACATGGGATGTTTCTTAAAACACAATCAGAACTATCCTTTATTTTTAATAATCCAGATCACTATGTGATTGCAATGGAACAGGAAGGTACAGTACAGGGCTATATTGTCTTTTCTTTTAATAAACAAAGCGAGAGTAATTTTATGCTAAATAATTTGGTGATTAAAGAGTGGATCTATGAAACTCCTGAGGCTTTGCTAGAGCTTAGTACATTTTTAAACAGTCAGGCAGACCAAGTAAACCGAATCGAATGGAATACACAAGAAGAAAATGTCCATTTCTTTTTAGGGGATGTAAGAAATGGCACAAATCATTTAATACCAAGTGTCTACCATGCAAATGCCGTGTCAGGAGTTGGACTAATGTACCGTATTATTAATGTGAAGGGCTTTTTTGATGAGCTAATAACACGCAATTTTAACGGTGTCACTTTGACATTTAAATTGAATGTTATGGATTCGTTACTGGCAAAAAATAATCAGCAACTTATTGTTGAGGCTGTTAACGGTACAATTAAAATGAAAGAAAGTGATAGCTATGATGTTGAAGTAACGATAGATGTGGCTGAGCTTTCATCACTAATAATGGGCGTAGTAACGGTCCAAGAGCTATTTATGCTTAGTCGAATACAGATTAGCGATATTCAGTATTTACAGGCTTTACAGCAATTCTTCTATGTGTTTGAAAAGCCCACATGTATATCGGCATTTTAGAATGGGCTTGAGGGCTTTTACTCTTTTTTAATGAGAATGGAAGAACGTGTTGGCCTTTCAAGTGGCGTGATATTAATAATAAAGTAGCTTATAATTAGTATTAGGATAATTAATGAATAAATTAACGTATTTAGAGGATGGTCATGCTCCACAATAATTAATCGTATCATTGCTGTTATGCCAATATAGATAAAGTAACGGAGTGGAAAATGGTAATCCTCCTTAAAATATTTAATTATCATTGTGATGAATTCGAAATATAAAAAGAAAATAAGTATATTGGCAAGGAATAATTTATAATCACCATCTTCCTTAGCGAATAATAATATTTTAAGAAATTCAATTAGCTCCTTAATAAGCAAAAAAGAAAGGATTAGAGCTAATAGTACAAGGCAAACATTGAGAAATAGCTGTAGAGATTTCGGAACAGCTTTAATGAGCTGTAAATAAGTCGTATTTTTTTGATTCACCCAATTCCTCCAATCAATTTTTGTAAATACATCATCATATGGTCGTGTAGTAGTGTATTATGATATAAATATAACAATTTGCCGTAAATCTTTTCTATTGATTTTGTAAAGTTTTGGTATATTTTTCTGAAAGAAAGTTTTCAAAATAATTTAGTGGTATGCTAAAATAGATGTGCATGAATATAAAATATAAAAGGGGTTTTTGAAATGGCAAAATCTGCAAAAAATGATGCGAAAATTACACCAGAACGTTTAGAAGAAGCGTTGAATGTTCGTGATCGTCTTATTATTGAGCTACTGGTACAAGTACTTGATGAAAAATTAGTAATTGAGCGCCCTGTATTACGTGAACGTCTAGGAAATCTTGTAGATCTTGCTGATCATGATGCAGAGCTTAAGGAAACAATCCACGCAGTAATTAACAAACTATAATGTTAAGAAGAATGCTACGGGTATGCGTAGCATTCTTTTTTATATGGTATTTGTCACGTAAAGCGTTCTACTAAGTCGTGCATACGCTCTGCCTCTGTATGAAGCTCCATAGAGGAGTGCATGATAGATGTCACTGCTGACTTTTGTTCGTCAATAGAGGCGTTAATTTGTTCGGTAGCTGCGGCAGATTGTGTAGCGACACTTGCAATTTCATTGATAGCGTTCATCACGATTATTCGATTTTCCGCCATGTCATTCATTCCTTTGTCTAGAGAAACAAGGTGCTTTGTAATGTCATGAATGGAGTCTGCTAGGGAAGTAAAGGCACCCTTTACTTCCGAAATCGACATTGCCTGATTTTGCGAAAGTTGAAGCGTGTGTATCATTTTTGCATCTGAATTAGCGGTATCCACCTCAATACGCTGTAATAGATTTCTAACACGATTAGTGGCTTCATTCGTATCCTCTGATAAATGACGTACTTCCTCAGCTACGACAGCAAACCCTTTACCATGTTCACCTGCACGAGCTGCTTCAATACTTGCATTTAGTGCTAATAGATTTGTTTGTTCGGAAATGGATGTAATCGTTTGAACGACTTGATGAATTTCTTTCATTTGGCTCGTTAAGCTTGAGAAATTTGTTCGTAGTTCCTCAATTACTTGCGTAAACGCACTTGAATTTTGCAGTAATACATCTACTTTTTCTCTACCATTTTCTTGAGATTGATTAATAATATTCATATTTTCTGTAATCTCACTATATTTATTTGTAGCATTTGAGATAAGCGAGGACAGTGTTTCAACTTTATTAATGGCCATTTCTGCTTCCTCAGCTTGTACTACAGCACCCTTAGATATATCATTGATGGCTTGATGAATTTCATCAGCAGAAGCAGTCGTCTCCTCAGTAATGGCACTCAGCATCTCTGAAGAAACTCGCATTTGGGATGCACTATCCTTTGTATTGTTGACCATTTCATGTAAGCTATGTTTCATATTATTCACATTACTAGCTAGTATACCTAGTTCATCTTCTGTAGTAACAGGTATGTCATCACCAGTTAGCTTGCCTTTAGCAATATCAGATGTAATGACCATAATTTTCCGTATATAGGTTGTCATTCGTCCAGAGAAGAACCAGAAGAGTGATACACCAATAATCGTTGCAAGGATGGTCATGCCTAATGTGTAATATAAAACCTTATTCGTACCTGCATTAAAGTCCATTTCGTATGTACCAGCTGCTATAATCCAGCCCCAATGCTTGTCCTTTTCTACATAAGTAATCTTAGGCGCAACGATATCAGGATTTGAGGGAAGGGCCCAATCATAACGTACATATCCTCCTCCAGCATTTGCTGCTTCAATCATTTCTCGTACAAAATAGCGCCCATCCTCTGTTTGTAAGTCTGAAATATTTTTTCCTTCAAGAGATGGATGGGTTTCAACCATACCGCTATCTTGGAAAGCATAGAAATAAAAATTATCTCCATATTTAACAGGATTATCAATGGATCTTTTGTTATCTTCAATTTTATTACCAACGATCTGTGTTCTAGCACTTTCCTGAGCTTCTTCTAGCGTTAATTTCCCATTTTGAACTTGAGTATCTAACTGTGCAATTAGTTCAAGTATGCCAAGTGTGCCATTTTTAAGACTATCTCGACCTACCTGATCGAGTTCTCCTTTCACCACCATATAATTGACTGCCCCAACTAGTCCTGTTGATAGTAGAATAACTATAATGGCAAGACTAACAAGTTTATTACGTACTGATTTCATTGGATACAACCCCCGTTCCTTCATTACTTCAATATAGTTCTATTATAATATATAGTTTTTTAATAAAATAGAAAATTCTGAAAATAAATACCGTATTTTAGAGCATTTTTTGAATAAGTAAGAGAAATAGTTCCTAAAAAAATCGCCCCAATCAAGAGTAAACAGTAACAGTCAGCTCTTAATTGGGGTGATATTGAATCTTGATTTAGTGGGTTTACACCGATTAGTATACTTTGTCTCCGTTGAAAATAGAGTTTTTCACGATTACATAATCAACATTGCGAATAGCCTCTAGCTTTGTGCCACCAGCATAAGAAATAGATGACTGTAAATCTTGTTGCATCTCGATTAATGTATCTTTAATGCTACCTTTATGTTCAACGTACATTTTCTTACCTTCGACGTTTTTACGTTCGCCTTTTTGGAATTCAGAGGCAGAGCCGAAGTATTCTTTCACTGTTCTACCTTCGATTTCGATTGTTTCACCAGGTGATTCTTCATGACCAGCAAATAATGAACCGATCATTACCATTGAAGCACCAAAACGTACAGATTTAGCGATATCTCCATGTGTACGAATACCACCATCAGCAATAATTGGTTTTGTAGCAGCCTTTGCACACCAACGTAGTGCAGCTAGTTGCCAGCCTCCAGTACCAAATCCTGTTTTGATTTTAGTAATACATACTTTACCTGGTCCAATCCCAACTTTAGTTGCATCTGCACCAGCATTTTCAAGCTCACGTACCGCTTCAGGTGTCCCTACGTTACCTGCGATGACAAAGCTGTTTGGTAAATGCTTTTTAATATGCTGAATCATACGAATAACAGCATTTGAATGCCCATGTGCAATATCAATTGTAATAAAATCAGGTACCAAATTAGCAGCTGCTAATTCTTCGATAAATGAATATTCTTCATCTTTTACACCAACGCTAATAGAAGCAATTAAGCCATTTCCTTGCATTTCTAGAATAAAGTTACGACGAGTTTCTGGTTGGAAACGGTGCATGATGTAAAAGTAACCGTTTTCAGCAAGTTTCTTCGCTAGATTTTCATCGATAATTGTTTGCATATTTGCAGGTACTACTGGAAGTTTAAAAGTGTGTCCACCTAAAGTAACAGAAGTATCACATTCTGAACGACTTTCTACAATACATTTTGCGGGAATTAGTTGAATATCTTCATAGTCAAATACGTTATCCATTATATACACTCCTAAAATACGAATATTTTTTAAGATTTAATTTAAATTGTTCGCCATTTGGTAATTTACATGATTTTTGAGTAAATGTCAAAGCATTTGTGAAAATAAATAAAAAATTTAAACAGAAAGCAAACAAACTTACTTTGAAGATGAAATATTCTAGTTATAATTTGTGTTATCATTTGTAATCCATGTACAATAGAATTGTTTCAAAAAATGACAAAGGAGTGTTGAAAATGGCAGTAGAGGTTTATTTAAATTTTAATGGAAATTGTCGAGAGGCAGTTGCGTTTTATGAAGACGTTTTTAATACGGACAAGGCTGAAATTATGACGTTTGGAGAGACACCACAAAATCCAGACTACCCATTACCAGAAGAAGCAAAAGATCTTGTCATGCATACACGACTTATAGTATTCGGTAGTAGAATTATGTTCTCAGATACATTTCCAGGCATGCCATTTTCCACAGGGAACAATGTCACATTAGCTGTTGTATCCGATGATGAAGAGCAAATGCGTCAAGCATTTGATAAGCTTAAAGAAGGTGGTAACGTGAGAATGGAGCTTCAAGAAACATTTTGGAGCAAATGTTACGGCTCACTTACAGATAAATTTGGCGTTGAATGGCAATTTAGCCATGAGGTAAATGAATAAAAATATAGCATGATAAAAGCACGATGATAGGACTAAACCAAGTATCATCGTGCTTTCTTATTTAGTAATTAAAACGATCTACATAGCCTTGTAACTCATCTGCCATATCGAGTAATGTTTTAGCAGAGGTTGCGATTTCCTGCATGGAAGATAATGTTTGTTCCGTTGAAGCGGCAACCTCTTCAGATGCAGCTGCGTTTAGTTTTGCATGGTCTGACAGTTCAATAGCAGTTGCGGATACCTCCTCAACAACGGCAGACATTTCCTGTGCTGAAGCTGATATATCCTCCATTTTTGGAGCAATTTCTCGAAGACTTCCAACGATACTTGTAAATTTCTTTTTCGTATCCTCAGATAGCTGTAATCCTTCTTGAACGTCTGCAGAAGCTTTTGTCATTGTTTGTACAGATTTAGCTGTATCTTGTTGTATACCTGTAATCAGAGTAGAAATTTGCTCTGCTGATTGATGAGATTGCTCCGCTAGTTTACGGACTTCATCGGCTACAACTGCAAAGCCTTTACCGTGTTCACCAGCTCGTGCTGCTTCAATAGCAGCATTCAGAGCAAGAAGGTTTGTTTGGTCTGAAATAGCGCTAATAATTTCTATAATGGAGCCAATTTCTTTTGTACGATCAAATAGCGATTTAATCATCGTATCGGATTGAGTCACAGAATCATGAATGGATACCATTTGATTAACCGTGTGCTCAACAGATTGACTACCTTCTTCCGCTAATTGGATGGCCTGGCTGGATAGGTCTGAAACTTGTAGGGCACTATCAGCTACCTCTACAACACCCTTTGCAATCTCCTCAATAGAAACAGCATTTTGATCGATTCCTGTTGTTTGTTTTTCCGTACTAATTGCTACCTGTTGCATAGCCTCTGTCACTTGCTCAGATGCAGCGATATTTTGCTCAGCATTTGCTGAAAGACCTTGTGCTGAGGTTTGAACATGTTGTGAGCTTTGATCGACATTGCGGATCAGCCTTTTTAAGCTAACTTTCATTGAGACAAATGCTTCAGCAAGCTGTCCTATTTCATCTTTCGTATGAATATCAATATACTCTGTCAAATCACCTTCACTAATTTTCAGAGCACTTTGCTGTAGTTGTTTAATCGGGTTAACAATAGATTTAATCATTGAGAGCATAAAGATAATACCTACTATAATAGAAATACCAATAATGAGTAATGTAATAGTAAAGGTTGAGGTAGCAGCGTTAGTAGCCTCTGCAATGAACATTGTACCGATTATCTTCCAGCCTGTGATTTCATTTGTTTCAAAGCGTAAATGACGGTCACCTTCAGTAATAATACCTTCCTGCTTTTCGTAAACTTTTGAAACATAATCTTCTGTTGCCTCTGTGCCGCTTTCCTTATCTTTTTGAGCAATATATAACTTATTATTATCTAACAGAGAGGCAAAGCCCGTTTCTCCGATACGTGTTTGATCTGTCAGTGCACTTAGAAGAGAGATATTTAAATCTAAGGCAATTACGCCAGAATCATCAGGAAGAGCTTGCATAACTGTCACAACGATGTTATTTGTTGATTTTGAGATATATGGAGAAGTGATGGATACATGCCCTTTATTATCAATGGCTTCTATATACCAAGGACGTTTCCGAGGATCATAATCACTTGCATAGTCATGGGCAGGTTCATCAATGATTCGCCCATCAGCAGTCCCAATATATACTAGTTCCACTTCTGGGTGTGTATTTACATATTCCTGAAAAAGACCTTTTAATTCAGCTTTTTTATCATCTTTTAAATAAGACTGATTTAATTTCTTGGCAAAATATTCGATATCATGAACTCTAGGAGCAATTGTATTGGTGATATTACTATTAAGCATACGCACACTTTCCTTGGCGCTTGCTTGCTGCTCTTCTAGTATTTGATTTTTGGTACTTTTAAAGGAGGTATACCCGATTAAAAGTGCGGGAATGAGAAGTATGACTAAAAATGCAAAGATGAGCTTCTTTCTTAAACTAATTCGTTTCATATAGTATTCCTCCTTAAACGACGTTATTGAAGTTTCATACAACTAACTACGTAATTGGTTTTATTACACTAGTAGTCTCCTAAGTCGTTCAAATGTTTAATCTGATTCTAAGAGGAAAATGAATAATAATCAACACAATTTTCTGAAAAATCCGGAAAATAAAGTTATGCAACGCTATTATTTGTAGAAAAATATTTTATTTTGTAATTTCCTATCTTTTTGGAATAGAAAAAATCTGAGTTCAATACTATCTTGAACTCAGATCTAGCAGTTAAATAATTAATAATTAAAATGATTGACATAACCCTGCAATTCATCCGCCATATCAAGTAGGGTTTTGGCAGACGAAGCCATATCCTGCATAGAAGATAAAGTTTGTTCCGTGGAAGCGGCAACTTCTTCCGTAGCAGCAGCATTTAATTTTGCGTGATCGGAAAGTTCAATAGCGGTCGCTGATACTTCTTCTACAACGGCAGACATTTCTTGAGCAGATGCTGAAATATCCTCCATTTTCGGGGCGATGTTTCGTAAACTTTCAATAATACTCGCGAATTTTCTACTTGTTTCTTCTGTCAATTGTAAGCCCTCTTGAACATCTGTAGATGCTTTGACCATTGTCTCTACAGATTTTGCCGTATCCTGTTGAATAGTAGTAATGAGCGCAGAAATTTGCTCTGCCGATTGATGAGATTGCTCTGCTAATTTGCGTACTTCATCAGCCACTACCGCAAAGCCCTTGCCATGTTCTCCTGCTCTAGCAGCTTCTATAGCAGCATTAAGCGCTAGTAAATTTGTTTGATCTGAAATAGCACTAATCATTTCTAAAATGGAGCCGATTTCTTTCGTGCGATCATAGAGTGCTTTAATCATTGTATCTGATAGCGTTACAGAATTATGGATTGAATTCATTTGCTGTACAGTTTGTTTTACCGATTGTCCACCTTCTTCTGCCAATTGGATAGCATGGCTAGATAGGTCAGAAACCTGCATGGAACTGTCTGCCACTTCAACAACGCCTTTAGCAATTTCTTCAACTGAAATGGCGTTCTGGTCTATACCTGTTGTTTGTTTTTCTGTACTAATTGCCATTTGTTGCATAGCATCAGCAACTTGCTCTGAGGCAGCGATGTTTTGTTCTGCATTAGCAGATAAATTTTGAGCGGCTGCTTGGACATGCTGTGAGCTTTGATCAACATTACGAATTAGTTTTTTTAAGCTCACCTTCATAGAGATAAAGGCTTCTCCAAGCTGCCCAATTTCATCTTTAGAATGGATTTCAATAAACTCCGTTAAATTACCATCACTAATTTTCAATGCACTTTGCTTCAGTTGATTAATTGGGTTAACAATAGACTTTATCATGAAGAGCATAAAAATAACGCCAACGAGAATAGAAACCGCAATGATAATTAAATTAATATTCAATGTGGATGCCGCAGCTTTTGCAGCTTCCGCAGTAAACATGGTGCCAATTACCTTCCAACCTGTTAACTCATTCGTAACAAATTGTAAGTGACGGTCTTTTTCAATAATTGTACCGCTTTCCTGCTCATAAATTTTTGGAATATAGCTTTCTGTAGCCTCTGTACCACTTTCTTTCTCTGGCTGGGCAATATAAATTTTATTGTTATCTAAAAGAGAAGCGAAGCCCGTTTCTCCAATACGTATATTATTCGTAATGTCACTTAATGTAGAAATATTTAGATCTAATCCTAAAACGCCAGAACCATCTGGTAATGCCTGAGTAATTGTAATGACAATGTCACCTGTAGATTGTGTAACATAAGGTGCAGTAATTGAGGTCTTGCCATTATTAGCTAAAGCCTGCTTATACCAAGGCCTTGTCCGAGGGTCGAAGCCATCAGGATACTCTTGAACAGGCTGATCAAATAGTTTGCCATCAGCAGTCCCAATATATATTAGGTCTACTTCAGGGTGCATATTGACATATTCCGTTAATAATGACTTCAGTTTTAAAATGCTATCATCTTGAAAGTAGGTTTCACTAAATTTTTGTGAAAAATATTGTACATCTTTCAATTTAGGTTCAATCATGTTTGTAATATTGGCATTTAGAATGCGCACACTTTCAGTCGCACTTGCGCGTTGTTCCTCTGAAATTTGCTGTTCAGCACTTTGGTAAGATACTATTCCAATCAATAGTGTTGGGATGAGAAGCATGGCTAAAAACGAAAAAATAAGCTTTTTTCTTAAACTTAGTTGTTTCAATTGTATTATCCTCACATAATATTTTATTCTATACTTTTCCCTTAAAGGTAAATAATACTCATTCTATCAGAAATAAAAGAAAAGTTAAGTACTTTGAATTAATTATTTCTTAGTAATGTATATCATTATCAATTATTTGAAATTTCCCTAAATTGATTGCGTTAGAAGCTATATAAAGCCACTTTTTGATGTATACTAAAGCTCAAAAGAGGAGGGTAAAAGTCATGATTCATCAAATTGGACAAGTAATGTTATATGTTAATGATCAAGATACAATTGTGAAGTTTTGGACAGAAAAAGTGGGGTTTGTTGTCATTTCTGAACAGGAAGAGGCAGGCATGCGCTGGATTGAAATTGCACCAACGAAGGAAGCTCAAACATCCTTTGTGCTTCACAACAAAGAAATGATTGCTAAAATGCAACCTGACCTAAATTTAGGCACACCTTCCATAATGTTTTATGCTGATAAAATTGAAGAGATGTACCAAGATTTTCAGGCAAAGGGCGTTAAAGTAGGAGATCTAGTCATGATGCCAATGGGTAGAGTTTTTAACTTTGCTGACCCTGAAAATAACTACTTTGCCTTGGTTGAAAAGAAAATGTAAATAACGGAATCTGCTTGTTTTTTGTTAGTTATGTAAAAAAATGAGCAGATTCCTGTTTTAACTTATTTAATAGCTAGATTTATCGTCTAAGATAAATCCTCACCAAAAATTCCAACCGTTTGTCGATCTATTACAAATTCATGGCCATTCCATTTTAAAATATTTTCTACATAGCCTAATCCATCAGCATGATATCTACCTGCAATTTCTTGATAACCTAAAATTTCATATGTTCCATCTCGGTCGTAATCAACAGGATATAGTCCTCCAAAAGGATCTACCCAGCCTTCAATTGGTTGCTTCAAGGTACCATCTGGGTTATAAATTTCAGCTAAGTAGTCGGTTCCTTTATACTGTAAATCAATTGTGTATTTAATAGCAGGATTAAAACTCTGAACAACAGCCTTATAATGATCTACATAATTGACCTTATATTTAAGTTTATTATTAAAAGACTCTGCATCAAAGATGGAACGAACTTGATTGTTGATGGAGGAAAAAATCTCACCATTTACAATTCCACCGCTACCTCCTGTATCAGACACAACAAGAATATCCTCAACATGATTACCAGTAAAATCGCCCAAAAAAATAGTCGGATTATAGCCCATATTTTGTTTCAATGGAATATGCTCCATTTGTCGTGTTTGCCCATAAAAAATAGTCAGTGTTAGGTTTCTCCAGAAAGGACTATCAGGCTGTTTAGTGCCCATTAAAAAAATGGTTTCAAAAAAACCATCCCCGTTAATATCTCCAAACTTAGTTTGAATAACTTGTGGAGCCGAATGGGTTATGATTCCACCGTTTAGTGGCGAATTTAAATTATTTGTCATATATGCACCTCTTTCATTAGTTTTAGCATATGTTGTAAGAAAAGCTTGGTGCATAATTCAAAGATAAAAAATGAAACTTTGTAATACATATTAAACTTACAAAAAAACTTGAATTTCACCCATTGACATTTTCTAATGCGAAAAGTATTATAAGTGTCAACGAATCAGAAAATTCAGTACCAAATAGTATCTCACTACATGAATGTAGCCAGAGATTTTTTTTCATTATCAATTCTTAGTAAATTTATATGATTTATATATATTGGGAAGAAGGAGATTCATTTGAAGAATTTATTTGTAAAAACAGAGCGACAACGATTTTGGTTAGATCAGCTAGCTGCTATTGCTGAGCCAATCAAAGCACAGGCTGCTGAGGTTGATGAGCAATCTCGTTTTCCGTTCGAAGCACATCGATTACTTTTACAAATTGGCTATCCTCAACTTACTTTACCGAAACAATATGGCGGAGAAGGCTTATCTGTCTATGATATGGTCCTCGTACAAGAGACGCTAGCAAGCTATGACGAAAATGCTTCTCTTTCCCTTGGATGGACATTAGGCGTTGTCGGTGAAATATATGAAACAAAACTATGGACGGATGATCTATTAATAGCTTTTGCTGAAGAAATAAAGAGAGGTGCCATGATTAATAGAGCTGTTAGTGAGGCGGCAACAGGTAGCCCAACGCGAGGAGGGCGGCCAGGGACAAATGCCATTTCTACTAAAGAGGGTTGGCTGATAAATGGGCGCAAGATTTTTACGACTGCTTCTCCTGTGCTCGATTATTTCCTTACCTCTGCTTGGATTGAAGAAAAGCAGCAAGTTGGTTTCTTCCTCATTCATAAGGATTCAGCTGGTCTAACCATTGAGGAGAATTGGGAGATGTCTGCAATGCGAGGCACAAGCAGCCACGATCTTGTGTTAAAGGATGTCCTTGTGGCAACAGAGCATTTAGTAGAGTTACCAAGTCATCCGAGTGGCGGCAAAATAAATGGCTGGATACTCCATATCCCAGCAACTTACTTAGGCATTGCACAAGCAGCTCGTGATTATGCTATTCATTTTGCTAATCACCATCAACCGAATAGCCTGAATGCGCCAATTAGTACGTTGCCAAATGTACAACAGCTTTTAGGGGATATTGAATTAAAGCTCCATCAAGCACGTTTTGTCTTATATGGAGTGGCTGAGGCTTACGATGATCCTGCTAGACGTGGACTAATAACAAATGAAATGGCTGTTGCTAAACATACAGTAACAAACATCGCAATAGATATAGTCGATAAAGCGATGCGTGTGGTGGGGGCAAAAAGCTTGCAGCTATCCAATCCATTACAACGCTATTATCGCAATGTTCGCGCAGGACTTCATAATCCACCGATGGATGATATGACGATTATTAAATTAGCGACTGCCGCTATTGAACAGCAGAAATTATCTGAATAAATTATGTGAAAAATAAGGAGAAATGACATATGAAGAAGAATAAGGTTTTTCAATTTGCTGCAATTGGTTTGGCATCTATAGCATTATTAGCAGGTTGTAATTCAGGAGACTCTGCAGATAAAGATTCAAGTGATGGTGAAAAAGTACGTACAGTAAAGGTAGCTTACGATCAAGCGTCAAAACCCATTAGTTACATCGACGATAATGGAAATCCAACTGGTTATGATGTAGAAGTAATGAAATTAGTAGATGAATTGCTACCTGACTATCAATTTGAGTATGTAGGTACAACAAGTGATGATTTATTAATTGGTGTGGAGCAAGGGAAATATCAAGTAGGGGTTAAAAACGCATTCTTTACTCAGGAACGAACAGAGAAATTTATTTTCCCAAAGGAATTCCTAGGTTTAAGTAGCGCAGGTTTAGTTTTGCGTAAAGAGGATGAAGGCGTGAAAACATTAGCGGATTTTGCGAAAAAGGGCTATTCTTTAGCACCGATTGCTGCAAATAATGCTCAATATACAATTATCGATGAGTATAATACGGCAAATCCAGATAATAAAGTAAAACTTGAGGCCGGTGACGCCTTTACTGTCGATGTAGTGCAGTGGGTAAATGAAGGCCGTGTTGATGGCGGTGTCATGATTGAAGGCCCATTTAAACAACAAGTACTTGCAGAAGATGGACCATATTATAACCTAAAAGATGACGTTGTCTATAACGAATTTGCTGTTATAAAAACATGGCCACTGTTCAATAAAAAAGAGCAGGAATTTGCTGACGCTTATGATAAAGCAATAGCACAGGTTAAAGAACAAAAGAAAACAAATGAATTAAGTACAAAATTCTATGGCCGTGATTTATTTGAAGTACTGGAAAACGTAAATCGTTAGTTTAAAACGGAACGAATAGTAAGGCTGTTGAGTCAGTAATGCTCAGCAGTCTTTATTCATAAAAACAAAAGTTGGTGAGGAAATGGATAAATATTTTGACGCAACCTACATTTGGAACGCAATCCCAGTGTTATTGCCATTTTTAAAAATTACGTTCTTAGTTGCAGGGTCCTCCATTATCTTAGGTACCCTATTCGGCTTATTGCTGGCGGCTGCTAAGCTATCTTCAGTCAAGTGGCTAACTAAATTCGCCAATCTGTATACAACGATTATGCGTTGTACACCCTCCATTGTTTTGTTATTTCTTGTCTACTATGGTGTCCCAGCATTAGCGGAAAATGTTGGTCTTAATCTCCATTCAATTGAAACGGCCATATTTGTTGTCGTAACATTCACCTTACAATTCACGGCAATAATGTCTGAGGTGATACGGTCTGCCTACTTAGCCATTCCAAAAGGGCAGTTTGAAGCAGCCGTTAGTGTCGGGCTAACGCCATTCCAAGCCTACCGTCGAATTATTTTTCCGCAGGCGCTGGTCGTCGCTTTACCGAACTTTGGCAATGGCATGATTGCTTTATTACAGGAAGGTGCACTCGCTTATACAATTGGTCTAATTGATATTGTAGGTAAGGCAAATCTAATTATTGCAAGTAACATCAATGCTCATGCCTTAGAAATTTATATTGCATTGGCTATTATCTATTGGGTGTTATCTATTATTATAGAAAAAATATTTACTATATTAGAAAAGGTATTTGGTAAGGGTAAGAAGACCCTAGAAACAACTTAAGGAGGCGTGAGGGTGAATTATCAATTTTTACTTGAAACATTTTTCGTAGCTTTGTCTGGTGTTCCTATAGCGCTCCTAGTCACAGTTGTTGCTTTGGTGATAGCTTTGCCACTAGGTTTTTTGTTAGCACTAACTAGGATCAATAAAATTCCAGTTATTCATCACCTCGCGAAGATTTATGTTTCTTTTGTTCGAGGAACGCCGATTATTATACAAATTTTTATTATCTATAGCAGTATACCTTTAATGTTAAAAATTATTTTTGAAAAATATCATATTGCGTATGATATTTATAAAATCAATCCAATTTGGTATGCGTTTATTGTATTTGCATTCAGCTCAACAGCCATTTTGATTGAGGTCTTTCGATCGGCGTTAAGTACCATTGAAAAGGGGCAACTAGAGGCTGCACACTCAGTAGGTTTGTCAACATTCCAAGCATATACTCGCATCATCATTCCACAGGCATTAGTAGTGGCATTGCCGAATATTTGCACAGCTACAGTTAATCTTATTAAAGCTACATCGCTAGGCTACGCAATGTCGCTTCCTGAAATTACACTGAAGGCAAAAGTAGCGGCAAACGTTGGCTACAATTATGTAGAGGCTTATTTGGATATCTTTATTGTATATTTAATTTTATGTAGTACGGTTGAATACTTATTTAAGCTTTATGAAAAATATTTAAGCAAATACAAAGCGGCGAATGTCTAAGAGGTGAATAAGCATGTTAGAAATTAAAAATATCCATAAATCATTTGGGGCTAATGAAATTTTAAAAGGTGTCGATTTAGTGATTGATAAAGGGGATGTTGTTGTTATTTTAGGTCCTAGTGGCTCAGGGAAAACAACATTATTGCGCTGTATTAATTTTTTAGAGAAGGCTGATCAAGGACATGGGACATTTGGTGATATTGAAGTTGATTTTCAACATATTAAGAAAAAGGATATACATGCCATTCGTCAGCGTGTCGCATTTGTCTTCCAAAACTATAATCTTTTTACCAATAAAACAGCATTGGAGAATGTGACGGAGGGACTGATTATTGGACGTAAAGTGCCAAAAGTAGAGGCAATTGACATTGGAAAAAAGGCGCTTGATAAAGTAGGATTATCTGAAAAATATGATGCCTATCCAAGTCAGCTATCTGGCGGTCAGCAGCAGCGAGTAGGAATTGCACGTGCTGTCGCATTAAATCCTGATATTATTTTATTTGATGAGCCAACGTCTGCGCTTGACCCTGAGCTAGTAGGTGAGGTTTTGCAGGTTATGAAAAATATTGCAGCAGAGGGTACAACGATGCTTGTGGTCACACATGAAATGAGCTTTGCCAAAGATGTTGCCAATCGTATTATTTTTATGGATGGCGGTGTTGTCGTTGAGGAAGGCAATCCCCATAATATTTTTGTAAACCCAAAAGAGGAGCGTACAAGAAAATTTTTAAAGCGCGTCATTCCAGAGGATTATACATTCTATATTTAATAAACAGCAAAAATCCACTCTCAGTATGATAGCGAGGTGGATTTTTAGTGTTATTGCAGGAAAGGTGTTAATTTATTGATAGAATAAATATACAGCTCATGCATAGCTCGTGTGCAGGCTGTATAAAAATAATAACGCTCCGTTTCCCTTGAATAAGTAGCAGCAGAGGCATTATAGATAATCACAGCATCAAACTCGATTCCTTTTGCCATATAAGCTGGTAGCAGTAAAATACCCTTTTTAAATTGCTTTGTATTATGGGTAATGAGCTGAATATCTACTTGACGATTTAATTGCTTATAGGCAGCGGCACATTCAGCGGCAGTTTTACAAATAACCGCGATCGTGTCGAATTTATGTGATAGGTCATGAATGTTTTGAATAATTTGTGCCGTTAATTCTACTTCATTTGGCACAATTGTAATTGAAGGCTCGGGCCCATTTCGATTTAATGCCTCTACCTCGCTGCCATTATTTAAAATTTTAGCTGTAAGCTGAATAATTTGCTTTGTCGAACGATAGCTTTTCGTTAAAATCATTTTTTCTGCCTGCTCGCCATATAATTGGGAATTAAGCAGAGAAGGATTATCAAAAGTATGGGGATGAATGGTTTGATGCCCGTCACCTAAAATGGTCATGTGCGCCTTTGGAAATAGTTGTTGTAATAATATGAATTGAAATGGTGAATAGTCTTGTGCTTCATCAATCAAAACATGATGAATCATTGTATTGGTTTGCTGTCCTTCAATTTTGTCCTGTAAATATAAAAATGGTGTAGCATCTTCATAAGTAATCGTACGTTTGGCTAAATAGGGAAGCGTTTGCTGACAAATATCCTCCCAATGATCTGGTACAAGATGCTGTAATTTTTGATAAACAGTATTATTCAAATCAAAGAGCTGACGATAAATGCCTAATACATGCACAAATTTTAAGTGTTTAATGGAGTTGCGTAGTGGCTTTAACTGCTTTTTAACAATTTGCTTGGCTAATTTCTTTTGTTCTTGATCAAAGTCATCGAAGGAATTTTCCGTAAAATGCCCTTCGTATAATAGTTCGCTATAAGATTTAGTGTAAGCCTCCGTATCTAATAAATCCGTGGCCTCCTCTACCCATTCCTTTGTCCATTCCGTCTTTTCAAATTTTGTGAGTCTTTGCAATAGCCATTTCTTTACGAGCTGTAGACGATCTGGTATGGAAAGAGAGGAAGGAAATGAATAAAAGTATTCAGCAATTTCCTGTGCCGTAATAATTCGTTCTCCACGAAAAACAATATTTTTAAATAATAAACCTTTGTTAGACAAATAGCTGATATATTCATCCATTAATTGCTTGTAAGCAAGGCTTGCTTTGAAAGTAATACTATTCAGCTTCATTTCATAAAAGGTACTATCCTTTTCCGTTAAAAGCTGTTCAAGCTGCTCATAAGGATATTCCAACTGAAACTGGCGGCCTAAACGCTTTTCGATATACTCTGTAAACGTTAGCTGCTGCATATTATCCTCACCCAAATCAGGTAAAACGGTATGGACATATTGATTAAATAGCTGGTTAGGTGTGATCAGTAGAATTTGATCGGCTGTTATATCATGACGATAACGATACAATAAATAGGCAACTCGTTGAAGGGCAACAGCCGTTTTACCACTACCTGCAACACCCTCTACAATTAGATAGCGTGAACGAAGGTGGCGAATAATTTTATTTTGCTCAGCCTGAATTGTGGCAACGATACTGCGAATATGCTCATTGGCATTTTGTGCAAGAATATCAAGCAATAAATCATCACCAATTGTAAGACCAGTATTAAACATTGAGTGGAGCTCGCCATTTTTAATAATAAACTGTCGTTTTAGTAGCATCTTGCCATGAATTTCTTCCATACTTGTTGTATAGTAAGCATCGCCAGGGGTGTGATCATAATACATACTGGATATAGGCGCTCGCCAGTCATAAATGACGATATTTTCATCCTGTTGATCCAATAATGTAGCAACACCAATATAAATCTTTAAGGGCTCTTGCTGACCATCCTGTAAAAAATCAATACGCGCAAAATAGGGAGATTGCTGTAAACGTTCATACACCTTCATATTTCGGATTGCGCGCTGTTGTGCAAGTTCAGAATCTGATAACAGCTCTACTTGTTGTTTAATTGCCATAAATGTTTCATCCACATCTTCAGCAGTATCTAAATTGACACGAACATCATCCCAAAAGGTTTTCCTAATTGTGCCAGCATTTTCTTTAAAGCCCTTTTCTTTATGCAGGAGTTCCTTTATTTTATGGTCAATGATCGTTAAACAATGTGCAAGATAATGTTTTTCCTCTAGCCAGTCCTTTTGATTTTCCAACGTCTCCTCACATTCCTCTCCATAATCATTTAAGAAATTTATCATACTGCTAGTTACGAAAGAAATATAGACTAATAATTTTTGTAAATTTATGTTATAATAAAGGTACAAAGTAAGAGTGAATTGAATGATAGAGGCTGTTCCATAAATAGTTGGAGCAGTCCTTTTTTATTATGAAGAATGCTCCAATAGTATTCCTGTTTTTAATAAGATTATGATAAGGAGATTGTTTTTGTTGCTTGCTATTAATAAGTATTACCCAATATCCTTTATAAACGCTTATCTTTATTATAAAAGATATATTTGATTTGAAGTTGTATTGGAAAGGAGTAGTGAAGGAGGGCGATAGCATAAAGAAGCTTTTAATTTTATGTAGTGTTTTATTTTTAGGAGGCTGTGCTGGCTTAGCGGATTAGAATATGGATTTAACGGGAGTATATTCACCTCTCCTACTAATATTACAATCGCACCAAAAAGCGAGGATCAAGAGGGTATATGAGAAGAAAATAGGATTCCTGCTAAAGTTATTGAAGTTAATTGGAATGCAGACTACATCATTGCAAAGCAACAACTGTATTCTAAAGGTGAGTTTTATTATTGGGTTTTAAATGTTAATGAGGAATCTGTTGAAGGATCTTTTAATCTTAGCGAATTTCAAGAAAAATCAATAGAGTATGGTATTTCCAATTTAGAGTTAAAGGCTGTAGAAGATATAAGTTGAATTCACATGTTACTGTAAAATGAAGCATTTGACAAAATCTAATTGTGGATGGTTATACCTCCTGCTATTCAATTTACCTCTCTTATCAATTTTAGATTAGGACCAGCTCAAGTTGAATCGCTTAGAATAATTGATAATGATGAATTAGGAACCATGCACAGAACGGTGAAATGTGCATGGTTTTTATATGGAGATAGATGTTATCTTGAGATAATTATAGAGGTCGGTTAATCTATATAAAAATTTCACTGATTACTCATTAATAACGCCTGTATTTGTCGTTTATTTGAATTTAAAATATTTAGCTCCTCTCGATACTTTGTTACGGTTCTCCTCGATATCTTGATTCCTTCATTTTTTAAAATATCAACAATTTTTTGATCTGAATAGGGCGAATTTTTTGGTTCATTTTCTATCGCTTCTTGAATTTTCATTTTTAATAAAACCACGGAATTTGATCGTTTTGTAATATTTGGGATTGGTTTAGGAAATAATTTTTTTAAAGGAAAAACACCGAAATGGACTTGGAAGTATTTGTGTTTTATTGCTCTACTTATTGTAGATTCATGAAATCCTAAAATATCTGACAATTCGGATAATTTTAATGGTTTTAAATAATTTTCGCCATGATGAAAAAAATCTTTTTGAAGGTCAATTAGAGCCTCCATTATTTTGTAAATTGTGACATTCCGTCTTTCGATACCAGCCATTAAGGATTTAAATTCTTTCATATATTCTTGATAATATTCTTTTGCTTCAGTATGTTCTTTAAGTAATTTTATATATTCATTATCCATTTCGATATTTAATTTTGAAAAACTATTGAATGTAATAATTAATTCATTGTGTATAGTTTCTATAAAAATATCAGGTATTTGATGTTCAAGCTTCTTTGCAAAACCAGTGCCTTGGGGTTTTAATGCTAATTTTTTAATATACTTTAATGCGTATTCTATTTCACTTTTGGGAGCACTATATTTTTTTGAAAGATTTGTTAGAGAAGGGTCACTTAATATTTCAAAATCGTTCTCTACTATATTTTTAGCTAAAAAAGGTGCATTACTATCATTTTCCATCTGTAATAATAAAAACTCTTGAATATTTTTACATCCAATTCCTAGAGGTTCAAATGTTTTTAAAATGTTTAATAGATGATGTACTTTTTGTTTAGTTACATTAAATTTATTTGAAATCACGTCTAAATCTATATCTAGGAAATAGTTTTCATCTAGGTTATCTATCAGATATTTTAAAATTTTAATATCAACTGTCGTTAATTTTTGATTTAGAGGGATTTGCTCATATAAATTATTTAACCTTTGTTCATAGATATTTATTTGTTCAAAATTAAAGTGATGATCATTAATAGAATTTTTGTAAGCTGAACTAGGCATATTTAGGGTAGGTGGAATGTTTTTTTGCTGATTAGTATCTTGAGCAGGTTCTGGGAATGCGATTAATGGATTAGATAAAGATTTTTCATATAAAAAATCTTTTAATTCTAGGGAAGATAATTGTAATAAATCTAAAGACTGAATTTGATCTACAGTTAATTTTGTCAACATTTTATTAGTTAAATTTATCCCCATTTTCATTCTATTTCCCTCTTTTCATTGAACATTTTAATTTAAGATATGATTTTAAGTGATAAATTCATTTAAGTAAATATTTTTTCTTTTATAAACATTAAATTGCTCTTTAAAGCTAAAATTTACTATGCATTAATTCACGTTAAAATGATTTTTTGCATATTTTTATTTTCAATTAAGGGGAGATATAGGGATTTATCTATCTAAAAACGATTGGCATATAATTTGCTTATAAAAGTATAGAGAGTTTAAAAAATCTGCAAAAATTAATTTTTGATAACTCTTGTGAATAGAAGGATTTTATTGAAGGGGGATGTAAAATGTTTGATTTATCTGAAAAAAAGGCTATTGTTACAGGTGCTGCAAGAGGATTAGGTTATGCCATGGCAGAGGGATTGTGTGAGGTGGGCGTTGAGGTATGTATTTTAGATATCTCCTCAAATTTAGAAGACGCTGTACAGTCTTTAAGACAAAAGGGTTTTAAGGTACATGGTTTGCAAGCGGATTTATCTAATTTATCAGAACTTAAAACTACCTTTGAAAACGCTTTAAAAAAGATGAACGGAAAAATTGATATTTTAGTTAATAATGCTGGTATACATAAACCTATGCCTGCACTTGAATTACCGGTTAAGGAGTTTAGTAAAA
Organism: Lysinibacillus sp. FSL K6-4013; assembly: GCF_038630435.1. Classification (NCBI taxonomy): domain Bacteria; kingdom Bacillati; phylum Bacillota; class Bacilli; order Caryophanales; family Bacillaceae; genus Lysinibacillus; species Lysinibacillus sp. FSL K6-4013. The sequence goes on along the minus strand of NZ_CP152031.1, from coordinate 4,635,145 downwards.
TTCTTGATGTTAATGTAACGGTTGTTTTTGAATTAGCACGTTATGCAGCGGAAGAAATGTCTAAATATGGCGAAGGAAAAATTATTAATATTGCATCTGTATTAGCTACACAGGGAGGATTTAATGCTTCTGCATACTCCACTAGTAAAGGAGCAGTAGCTCTTTTAACGAAATCTTTGTCAAATGAGTGGGCTAGTAAAGGGATTAATGTCAATGCAATTGCTCCAGGCTATTTCACAACAGAATTGAATAATCACATTTTAAATGATCCAGAAAGATTGGATTCCTTAGTTAGTCGTATTCCAAAAGGCAGATTTGGAAATCCCGAAGAATTAAAAGGAATCATTCAATTCTTATCATCAAATAAAGCTAGCTATGTTAGTGGAGCAGTGATTCCAATAGATGGTGGATTTTTAGGCAGATAATTATAATAGGGAGGATTTAATTATGACAAAAATTTATTCGGTAACAGGAGAACTACAGTTAACAGATTTAGGTACAACATTAATTCATGAACATTTACTATTACGTTCGGAAGAAGTAACGGCTCAATTCCCACATTTATATGACGAAGCGGATTTATATGATAAGGCTGTAACAGCTTTAAAAGAAGTGAAGCAACGTGGTATTGATACTATTTGTGACCCAACTGTAATGGGAATTGGTCGAGATGTAGATTTTATGAAACGCGTTTCTGAAGAAACAAATGTACAAGTGATTGCGGCAACAGGGGTTTATTCCTTTAATGAAATCCCCCCTCATTTTGCGAATAGAGAGATTGATTATCTCGCACAAGCATTTATTCATGATATTGAAAAAGGAATACAAGGAACAGATATCAAAGCTAGTTTTCTGAAATGTGCTGCAGATGCAAAAGGGATTACAGAAGATCTCGATAAAGTTTTTCGTGCAGTTGCAAGAGCTCATAAGGCAACGGGTGTACCAATTATGACTCATTCTCATCCGGCTTCAAAAAATGGCTTGAATCAAATTCGAATTTTTGAAGAAGAGGGTGTAGATTTTTCAAAAGTGATGATTGGACATTGTGGAGATACGGAAGATCTTGATTATTTACACGAAATTTTAAATAAAGGTGTATTTATCGGTATGGATAGATATAGTCAGGGCCCTCTTTCAATTCCAAAAAGAAATATTACATTGATGAAATTAATTGAACAAGGCTATTCAAATAAAATGTTTTTATCTCAAGATTATTGCTGTAGTATTGATTGGTTTGATGCGGATCATGAGCATTATAAAAATAGTCCAGAATGGTCAATTACGTACCTTACAGATAAACTTATTCCCGCATTATTAGAGAAGGGTGTTTCACAGGGGGATATTGATTTGATGATGAAACATAATGTCATTGATTGGTTTACAGGGCAAAAATAACACAATAAGAAAGTCCTCAATATAAATTTACTTATATTGAAGACTTTCTTAAAAGTTTGAAAATTCGGAAAAAGGAAGTGTTTAACAATGACACAAGTAAAAGAAACTACTATTTCTAATAGAAAAGCGACATGGCTTCCAAAGGCACCAGGAATTTCATGGGCAGCATTAGGGTTTTTATGGGTTATTTTTGCTTTTAATGGGGCGGGTCGTGAATTATTAAATCGTGTTTCACCATTGATCGTCTCAGAATACGGAATTACAGCTTCAACTTGGGGAAATATTGCTTCTCTAATTGCTATCGCCACAGGTTTTTTAGCAATAATTGGAGGTATTTGGTCGGATAAAATTGGACGAGGATGGGCAAGGAAGAAAAGTAATATATGGGTTATTTTAGGTTATACGATTTTCTTACTAGTTATTGGTATTTCATTTATATCTGTTAGTATTGGGCTATTTGTCTTGTTTTATGTTTTACGAAATGCAGCTAGTGGTGTAGGTGAATCAATCGAAGTAGCATCAATGGCAGAGTGGTGGCCAGCAGAATCCCGAGGATTTGCATTAGGTGTTCACCATACAGCATATCCATGGGGAACATTACTTAGTGGCTTCTTGGTAACAGGTATCCTACTTGCTACTAATAATGATTGGAGAATGATTTTTTTAATTCTTCCTCCTCTAGTGATTCCAGTTTTAATTGGCTATTGGTTCTTTGCGACACCCAATCGTTTTAGAAATTATGAAAGAAAAACGATTGAAATGGGCCTTACACCAACTGTAAACGAGGAATATGAAGAAATACAACAAGCGGATAAAAAAGGAGCTTTTAAAGCAATTTTAAAAAATCCAAATGTTATGGTTGTAACGTTTATTTCATTTTTAGCAATGGCTGGCTATATAGGGATTGGTTTCTGGTTAACGCCGTATTTAACATATGTTGCAGAGTTTGATATTGCGAAAGCTGCAACTTATTCTGTAATTTTTACAATTACAGGTGGTATTGGACAAATTGTTTGGGGAAGTTTATCTGATAAATTTGGCCGAAAAGCTAGCTTACTATTTAATTTTGCTTGGTTAACAGTAGGTTTTTTATTACTCCCCTTCACAGCTAATGGTTTACTATGGCTTGTCTTAATCCAATTATTTATTGGTTTATCGACAAATGCAGTATATCCAGTTTTATATGCATATGTTTCTGATTCTGCTAAAAAAGGCTATATGAGTACGGCTTTAGGTATTCAATTAACAGGGCTGTTTTTAGGTGGTCTTTCACCGATGTTTCTTGGATACTTTATTAACCTAGGTGGCGGTTGGGAGAGTCATTCTGGATATCAAGTTGGAATTTATATATTAGCAGGATTTATGGCATTGGCTTTCTTAATGACGCTATTATTTACTCATGAAACGGTGGGGAAAAAACGCGGTAAAGATTTCGCTTTAGTGAGTTACGAGTCTTGTGGTATTGAAAAAAATAAATAATTACAAGGGGGATTTTGATGAGTTTAGTGAAAGGATTTATGCATTCAGGTATTACGGTAAAGGATTTAGATTTATCCTTAAAGTTCTATATTGATATTCTTAAATTAAAGCTTCGTTCTCGACAACTAGCTAATCATGAATATACAAAAAAAATCGTTGATGTACCAAGGCTTACTGCGATAGATATTGCCTTTCTTGAACTTCCTGATGGAAACATTCTAGAACTATTAGAGTATCAAGGGATAGAAAGATATTCGGCGAGTGCACGACCTTGTGATTTTGGTGCAGGGCATATATGTTTGCAAGTATCAGATTTAGACCAATTATATAATGAATTATCTACGCACGGTGTATTATTCAGATCAAAAGAAGTTGTAGAAATTACCCATGGTGTAAATAAAGGAGCAAAAGCTATGTATATATACGATCCTGATGGCTATATTATCGAATTGATGGAAAAATAATTCATTTGGAGGCAGAAGTATGAACATAAATGTGTATATTGAAAAAGTAAATCTTCCTGATCAAGTAGTGGATATAGATGAGATTCCATGGGTTCCAACTTTTGAAGGTAGTGATGAAGTATTTTTTAAACCTATTCGATTTGATTTAACAACGGGACAATGGATTCATTTATCTAAATTTAAGGTAGGGAAAGGTAACGCGCAACATAAACATACTGGAGGAACAGTGCTTGCTTATACAATTCAAGGAAAGTGGCGTTATTTAGAGCGTGATTGGGTGGCAAAGCCGGGAACATTTGTTTATGAGCCTCCAGGAGACGTGCATACACTCGTTGTTGAAGGAGAGGAAGATATGATCACACTATTTTATTTAAGCGGTGTCATTGAATATTATGATGAACAGGGAAATATTATGTTACAAGATGATATTTTTTATAGAATGAAACGTTATCAAGATTTTTGCGCTGCTAATGGTATTGAAATGAAAAATTTAACATTTTAGTTTATTAAGAGAATCTTTCTCATTAAAGAAGGATTCTCTTAGCTATATAAGATGACAAGAAGGTGTTAATTTGTTTGATTTGACAGGGAAAATAGCATTCATATCAGGTGGTTTAGGTGATATTGGGAAGAGTATTGCAGAGGCATTAGCAGATGTAAATGCCAAGGTGATAATAACGGATATTATTTCTAAAAGCAAAGTAAATCTAAACGAAAACTTGAACAAAAAAATATATAACTATCATACTCTCGATATTACAAATTTAGAAATGATAAAAAATGTAGTTGCCCAGTATAAGAAGATTGATATTTTAGTAAATTGTGCGGGTATAAACAGACGTGGGCATTTTTTTGATTTGTCTGAAAAGGATTGGGATGATGTTCTAACTATTAATTTAAAAGGGACTTTTTTATTATCAAAAATCATTGGAGAAAAAATGGTTGAAAACGAATTTGGAAGGATCATTAACATTGGTTCATTAAGTAGCTATATTGGTTTACCAAATATGATGCCATATGTTGCATCAAAAGGCGGTATTACTCAAATGACTAAAGCAATGGCAATGGAGTTAGCACCAAATGTAAATGTGAATGCAATTGCTCCAGGATATTTTGAAACAAATCTAACTAAAAAACTATTTGAAAATAAGGAATGGAAGGGAAAAACTTTAGCAAGGATTCCTTTACAACGAACGGGTTGTCCAGAGGATTTAAAGGGCATTGCTGTATTTTTATCCTCCCCAGCGTCAAATTATGTAACAGGTCAAACCATCTACGTCGATGGTGGTTGGATATCCTCTTAGAATTTCTCTATCTTTCAAACGGAGTATGGCTATGCATATAGTACCTAGAAATCGAAATAAGCAATGTTATAAAAATAAAGTATTAATAAACGTTAATTACAGTGATATACATGCTATCAAATCTTCTAAGAAATATGAGTTTATTGAAGAAAATAAATTTAAAAGGTGAAGAGAATAAAATAGAGAAATCCGAAGTTCATGGTTACATTTCGGGTTTCTCTATTTTTAATTAATGAATTTCCTTTTTATTTATATTATAACGTTGAATTTTCCTTACTAATGTGGATTGATCTAAGCTTAAATGTTCGGCTGCTTCTTTAATACTTCGATATTTTTTTAAATTTTGTATAATCAGCTCTTTTTCAAAGTCTGACACTATTTCTTTTAACGATTTATTTAAATCCTCATTAGATTTATTAAAATGTTGATTTCTATGACTAGATTGGATCAAGGGGAATTCTCGCAGAATATCGTCTGAGGTCACCTGACTACCCTCTGATAATAGTAATAATCTTTCTACTATATTTTGTAGCTCCCGTACATTTCCAGGCCATTTATATTTTTGGAGCATAGTAAGTGCTTCTGTTTTAAAGGATTTATTTAGGCCATATTTAGTATTAAGAATGGATGTAAAATGTAAGATGAGTGGCATAATATCATCTGGACGATCTTTCAGGTCAGGTATTGATATCGGTATGACATTTAATCTATAATACAAATCCTCTCGAAATTCTCCATTATCGACCATCATTTGTAAATCCCGATTAGTCGCAGCAATTATTCGTACATTTATAGTTATTGCTTTTGTTCCGCCTAAACGCATCATTTCGCGCTCTTGAATTACTCTCAATAATTTTACTTGTAGATGCAAAGGCATTTCCCCAATTTCATCCAAGAAAATTGTACCATTATTTGCTAATTCGAATAATCCTTTTTTTCCTTTAGAGCTAGCGCCAGTGAAGGCACCTGCTTCATACCCAAATAATTCTGATTCTAATAATTCAGCAGGGATAGCACCACAATTAATTTTTATTAAAGGGGTATCCTTTCTATAACTATTATTGTGTATTAATTCAACAAATTTCTCCTTCCCAACACCTGAAGACCCTTGTAATAATACTGTTGAATCAATAGAAGAGACTTTCAAAGCTTTGTTAACAAGATTGTTCATTATAGTTGATGTACTGATAATAGAGTGAAATACATTTGATTGTTCTTTTAATAAATTTAATTCCTCATTTATTTTTTTATTTTTCAATTCTAAATTTTTAATATCATTTTCTAATTGATTGAGATAAGTTAGATCTCGAACATTATTAATAACCTTCGAAATATTATTATTTTTATCCTTTATAAGAGCTGCTGAAACAAGCACTGTTTTTCCTGTCGAAATTTTTTGTAGTACAGTTTGTGCGCGTTTTTCCTTTAATGCTTTTAAAGAAGCTGAAACATCTATGACGCCCTCTTTTTCTAAATCGCTCAATTTTCTGCCAATGCATTGTTCAGGAGAAAGTCCTGTAATTTCTTTGTATGAGGGATTTTGAAATAGTATTTTTCCTTTATTGTCTGCAATAACAATGCCATCGAATGAACCATTTATCAATTCATTTAATTCATGTCTTAAAGCATTGGATGTGCCAATTTCATTAATTAAATTCATATATTCTGTTCTGTTCTTTATAAAAATTAATATAGATTCTGTCGTTTTAATGATTTGGATTTCTAAAGCAGGCTCGATTAAACAAAAAAAGTCTGTATCTTGTTGTATTTCGTTTTTTATTATTTCTAAATAATATTCATATTCATGTGAATTATTATGGAAGACTATTCGATTATCATTTTTTATTTCAATTACATCTAAAATATATAACTTTGACGTTATCGAGTTGAGCATATTTATCCCTCCGAAAATGTAAATTTTCATGAAAAATGCGATAATTCATAATTCTGCTTTACAACTACATGTTAAACGCGGCCTATAAAAAAATCAAATAACGTCTTAAGTCTGCTAAAACATGTTATTTCATCTATTTTATTGGATAACAGGGTCTTTTTTAGGATTATTATAGATTTTCTTTTGGCATACTGAGTTTTTGGCATGAAAATTGCTTTATTACTAGTAGAAACCAAAAGGAGGGAATCTTAATGAAGAATTTAATTCAGGATCTTAATCTATCAAAAGATGAATTACATAAAATTCTCTACGATATGATGGAAATTCGACGCTTTGAGGAAACGGTAGAACAATTATTCCAGCAAGGAAAGGTACATGGTACGATGCATCTTTGCATAGGTCAAGAAGCTACCGCTGTTGGAGCGTGTTTTCCACTCACTGATATGGACAAAATCACAAGTAATCATCGAGGACATGGACATAGTTTAGCAAAAGGCATGGAAATGAAGGGCATGTTAGCAGAGCTTTTAGGTAAAGAAACAGGTTATTGCAAGGGTAAAGGCGGCTCCATGCATATTGCAGATCTAAATGTTGGCAATTTAGGTGCAAATGGCATTGTCGCAGCAGGATTACCTTTAGGAGTTGGGGCTGCTTTAACATCTAAAATGAAAAATTTGGGCTATGTTGTACTATGCTTCTTTGGCGATGGTGCAACGAATGAAGGTGCTTTTCATGAAGCGCTGAATTTAGCGGCTGTTTGGAATTTACCTATTGTTTTCTTCTGTGAAAATAATCTATATGCTATGAGCTCTTCCATTAAGGAAATGGCCAAAGTGGACAATATTTCAACGAGAGCGATTGCATATGGGTTTGAGGGGATTACGATTAATGGAAATAATGTGCTGGAAATTATTGATACAACTACTAAAGCGGTAATAAAAGCAAAAAATGGAGAAGGTCCTACGTTAATTGAAGCACAAACCTATCGTTGGAGAGGGCATTCCAAAAGTGATGCGCGGAAATATCGAACACGGGAGGAAGAAAAAACGTGGCGCAAAGAATGTGATCCTATTGCTTTATTCGTTGAACAATTAATAGCTGAAAATTTACTAACGGATATTGAATTAAAAATACTAGAAGAAAAATTAGAAGATGAGTTAAAGCAGGCAATTCAATTTGCTGAAGAGAGTCCAGAACCGGGAATTGAAACTTTAACTACGGATATTTTTGCTTAGGGGGAAAAGAAATGAGAGAAATAACTTATTCTGAAGCAATTCGTGAAGCTATGATTCAAGCGATGAATAAAGACGAGGATGTCTTTATTTTAGGCGAAGATATAGGAATATATGGCGGTGCATTTGGTGTTACAAACGGAATGATTGAAATCTTTGGTCCTGAACGAGTTAGAAATACACCTATTTCTGAAGCGGCTATTAGTGGAGCGGCTGTTGGAGCTGCTTTAACAGGAATGAAGCCCATTTTGGAAATTCAATTTTCAGATTTCATTATGATTGCCTTGGATAATATTGTGAACCAAGCTGCTAAAACAAGATATATGTTTGGTGGAAAAGGAAAGGTACCACTTGTTATTCGATTACCGGGTGGTTCAGGAGCAGGATTTGCCGCACAGCATTCTCAAAGTTTAGAGGCATGGATGGCTCATGTGCCAGGTTTAAAAGTTGTACAGCCATCGAATGCCTATGATGCGAAGGGGTTAATGCGGGCGGCATTGAATGACGATAATACGGTTTTATTTTATGAGCATAAATTATTATATCAAACAAAATGCCGTGTTCCTGAGGAAGAATACGAAGTGCCTCTAGGTGTTGCAGATATTAAAAAAACAGGGAAAGATATTACAATTGTTGCTACTGGTGTTATGGTAAACCGCGCTTTAGAGGCTGCTGAAATATTACAGAAAGAACATATAGACGTTGAGATTATTGATCCACGTACGCTTGTACCATTAGATATTGATACCATTTTAAAATCTGTAGAAAAAACTAGTCGAGTATTAGTTGTCTATGAAGCTGTAAAAAGAGGCGGATATGGTGCAGAAATCGTTTCTCAAATTGTTGAGAATGATACATTTGGCTATTTAGATGCACCTATTTCAAGGCTGGGAGGAATTGAAACGCCTATGCCTTATAACCCTACATTAGAAAAAGCGGCTGTACCTCAAGTAAATAATATTGTTGAAGAATGTCGTAAATTAATGAATTATTGAGGTGAAAATTAAATGGCAAAAATAATTGAAATGCCTAAGCTTGGGGCTACTATGGAAAAAGGCACTTTAATCAAATGGCTAGTTAATGTGGGTGATTTTGTAGAAAACGGTGACCCTATTGCAGAAGTACAAACAGAGAAAATAGTTCAAGAAATAGAGGTTGATTCGGATGGGTATCTTCTTTCTCAATTAATTAATGAGGGAGAGGAAATTCCTGTATTTACACCTATCGCTCACTTAGGGGCAAAAAATGAACAGGTAGCTCTTCATGAATCGACAAATCAACCACAAGCTGTGTTAAATCAAAAAATTAAAAGAACACCTGCTGCAAGAAGGCTTGCACAAGATAATGCTGTTGATCTGAATAAGGTGAATGGTACTGGTAGAAATGGTTTAATCGTAAAAAAAGATGTTGAAGCCCAACTTGCTAAACAGCTTAATGTTACACCTTTGGCACAAAAAATAATTGATGCAAAAAAAATAGATATGTCAGAGTTGGAAAATTCAACGACTGGAAAGATAAGAAAAGCAGATGTGTTAAATCTCATTCATGATGAAACACCTGCTTATGCTGAAGAATATATTGGCAAAAAACTTGAGGGTATGCGAAAAGTTATCGCTGATAATATTTCACAAAGCTTCTATAGTGCACCGCATGTTACGATGCATGTTGAGGTAAATGTTGATCCTTTAATAAATTTAAGAAATCAATTACTGCCAATAATTGAGCAAGATTTGTCACTGAGAATTTCCTATACAGAATTGTTTATTAAAGCAACAGAGAAGGCTTTAATAAAGCATCCAACATTAAACCAAACAATCGTAAATGATGAAATTCTTGCTCATAAAGATATTTCTATCGGTTTAGCTGTTGCCCTAGATGATGGATTAGTAGTACCTGTAATTCATAAGGTCAATAATCTTACAGTGAAAGAATTAACGAAAACAGTGAAAAAAATAGCTAAATCCGCGAGAGAAGGAAAGCTATCACCAGATTATTATCAAGGTAGTACATTTACTATTAGTAATTTAGGAATGTATGAGGTAGATGGCTTTACACCGATTATTAATCAACCTAATACAGCAATACTAGGGATTGGTAGAATGACTAAAAAGCCAGTAGTAATAGATGATGAAATTTCTATCGGAACGACACAAAACATTAGTTTATCGTTTGACCATCGAGTGATTGATGGAGCACCAGCAGCAGCCTTTTTAACGGATTTAAAATATATTCTTGAACATCCGTTAGAAGCTCTATTGTGAGGTGAGTTGAATGAAAACTTATGACGTTGCAATTATTGGCGGAGGTCCAGGTGGCTATATTGCAGCAATTCGTGCTGCGAGTGATGGAATGAAAACGGTATTAATTGAGCAAGATTTTTTAGGGGGAACATGTTTAAACAGAGGCTGTATCCCTTCAAAAACATTTTTAAAATATGCTGAGGTGATAGAAACTATAAAAAAGTCCGACTCATTCGGGGTTGAGCTGTTTGGTTATTCAATTTCTTTAGATAAAATGAAGCAGCAAAAAGATTCTATTCTCACAGAATTAAGAAATGGGATTCGTTATCTTTTAGATAAAGGAAAGATTGATGTAGTAAAAGGGATAGGAAAAATAAAAGACACTAAAAAAATTGCTATTAATAATGAAGAAAGTGAGATTGTCGCTGAAAAAATTATTATTGCAACTGGTAGCAGTCCTGCTATTCCTCCTATTAAAGGATTAGAGACAATCAGCTATGAAACGAGTGATACCATTTTTGATATGGAGAAGTTACCTAAAACACTGACGATTATTGGTGGCGGTGTCATTGGCGTTGAAATTGCTACTATATTTTCTGGTTTGGGAGTAAATGTAAATATTGTAGAGTTTAGCGATAGATTAATTCCCTCTGAAGATCCTGAGGCATCACACGTGCTTTTGAAAACCCTTCAAACTAAAGATGTAAATGTTTTATTAGAGCATAGTGTTGTGCAAGTTTCTAACAGTGGTACGGAAATTGCAGTAAATCTCGATAAAAAAAATGGCGAAAATAAAGTTTTGAAGAGTGAAAAGGTTTTGATATGTACAGGTAGAAAAGCTAATTTATCTGCTGTAGAATTTTTGGATTTAGCTATGGATAAAGGGTTTATAAAAGTTGATGATTATTTACAAACGTCGATCAAAAATATATTTGCTATTGGAGATGTCATTGGAAACTATCAACTAGCCCATGTTGCAAGTTTTGAGGGGTTAACAGCCGTTTCAAATCTCTTGGAATTAAAGAATAAAATATCATACGATCTTGTTCCACGTTGTGTATACACGATGCCACAAATTGCGAGTATAGGACATTCGGAAAGTATGTTACAGAATATGAATATTAAATATTCAGTCCAATATAGTTCACATAGCGTAAATGGTAAAGCTTTAACGAACGGAGATAGAATTGGTTTTACAAAATTATTTGTTGATACACAGTATGGAGAAATTTTAGGAGCCGTGCTTGTCGGACAAAATGTAACAGAAATGCTTGGTCAAATGACAAGCTATATGCATTTAGAGGGGACAATTGATGAGTTAGCAACGATGATACAGCCGCATCCAACTTTATCAGAAACATTTTTTGAGGTTGCTAATCAGGCTATTGGTAAAACATTACACGGATAAAATAGAGAAGGGAGCAGTAAATTATGGTTGATGTATCTAATAAAAGAATTATTATTACTGGTGGTGCGCAAGGAATTGGAAGAGCCACTGCTGAATTACTATTAAAATATGGTGCGAAAATTGTCATCATTGATATTGTAGACGAACTAGCTTATTCAGATACGGCAAAGGATCTACTATATGTAAAAGCTAATTTATTGGCAGAACAAGAGTTAATTACTGGATTTAATCAAGCGATTGAATTATTAGATGACAAAATTGATGTCTTAATTAACTCAGCGGGCATTATTAAACGTGGTCCAGCATTCGAATTAACAAATGAAAATTGGCACAATACTTTGCAACTTAATGTTGTTTCTGTTTTTGCTCTGTCTCAATTAGCTGCTAATCTTATGAAAGATAATGGTGGCGGGAAAATAATTAACTTTGGTTCTATTTTATCTAATTTTGGTGGTTTTAATGCGGCTGCCTATTCCACAAGTAAAGGTGCTATTACTCAATTAACAAAATCGCTTTCAAATGAATGGGCTCAATATGGTATACAAGTAAATGCGGTGGCACCAGGCTATATGCAAACACAAATGAATAATGATTTAATGAATGATCCTGTTCGAGCACCTCAAGTAGTGGCAAGAATTCCTGCCCAAAGATGGGGGACTGCGGAAGATGTTGCGAAAGTAGTGTTATTCCTATCATCTGAATTATCGGATTATGTAACAGGCACAATAATCCCTGTCGATGGTGGAGTATTAGGGAGGTAGAATAATATGTTGAAAAAACTCTATATTAATGGGCAATGGAAGGAATCGACTACTTACACAATCTTGTACTCGCCTTTTACAAATGAAGCAATAGCACAAATTCCTGTTGCGGATATTGATACAGTAGAGGAAGCTATTCAAAGCGCTAGTCAAGCAAAAAAAGAAATGGCAAACTTAACAAGTCTCGAAAAATCGAAAATTTTAACAGACTTAGCGAATATACTAGAACAAAGAAGATTGGAAGCAGCTCAAATAATCTCTCTCGAGTCTGCAAAACCTTTAAAATATTCATTAGCAGAAATTGATAGAACGGTTGAAACTTATAGATTTTCTGCAGAAGAGGCTAAAAGAATTTCGGGAGAAACCATTCAAATGGATGCCGCTAAAAACGGTAAAGGGAGAGTGGCTTACACGCAGAGAGAACCTTTAGGTGCTATTGCAGCGATTACACCATTTAACTTTCCATTTAATTTAGTAGCACATAAAATCGGTCCAGCCATTGCTAGTGGAAATACTATAGTTTTAAAGCCAGCATCTCAAACGCCTCTTTCTGCTTATTTTATTGCAGAGTTATTAGATCAAACGGATTTACCTAAAGGTGCATTTAATGTAATAACCGGAAAAGGCGGATTAATTGGAGATTACCTAGTTCAACACGATGAAATTGACATGGTCACTTTTACAGGAAGCCCTGAAGTTGGAATAGGTATACGTAATAAAGCAGGGTTGAAAAAAGTTGCTTTAGAATTAGGTTCAAATGCGGGATTAATCATTGATAAGAATGTTACCTTACAAAAAATTATAGAGCCATGTGTAGTGGGGGCTTTTTCAAATCAGGGACAAGTATGTATATCCTTACAAAGAATTTATGTTATGCAGGAATTGATGGAAGAGTTTATTGAATTATTTAAAAAAGCTACAGAAAAACTTAATTTAGGAGACCCTTTAGAAGCTCATACAGATATTTCCTCTTTGATCCATCAAAAAGAGAATGAGAGAATATTGACGTGGATTGATGAAGCCTTATCACGTGGAGCAACATTGTTAACGGGTGGGGAAGTAATGAATGGTATTTTAAAACCGACAATATTAAGTAATGTGCCAGTGGATGCAAAATTATCGTGTGAAGAAATATTTGGTCCAGTAGTGACAATTTCCTCAATAAATTCTGTTGATGAGGGAATAGAAGCAATTAATAATTCTAAATATGGTTTACAAGCAGGCATTTTCACAGAGAATATTAAAGAGGCTTTTAAAGCTATTTCTGCACTAAAAGTAGGTGGAGTTATAGTAAATGATATTCCAACCTATAGGGTAGATCAGATGCCTTATGGAGGAGTTAAGCAAAGTGGAAATGCACGAGAAGGCATTAAATACACGATTCAGGAAATGACAGAGATGAAGTTAGTAGTGTGGAATAATAACTAGTCTGATTGAGTTTTTGAGAGTTTCATACAAATATTATTGCCCTATGCTAACAAAACACTTTCCTAATTAATTGGTTTATATTCTTTTAAGAAACATATTAGGTTGCTTGCCCTCTAAATTTTAGGGGCGCTAAGTAGCCTAATTTTTTAAAATCCTACTTGTACATAACTGCGATTACATGCCATCTTGTTTCCTTATGAATGGTACTTCACACGTGAAAATGCCTCGGTTTTAATTATTTTAAAGCACTATAAAAAGCGGATTTGGACAATAATGCATTTGCCAAATCCACTTTTTTATTATTTTGTATAGTTATCAAAATAGCCTTGAATATAAATCATTGGTGTTCCTTTATCGCCTGAGCCTGATGTTAGGTCAGATAGGGAGCCGATAAGGTCTGTTAGGCGACGAGGTGTTGTCCCTTGGGCAGCCATTTGACCTGTTAAATCCTCATCTTTATTCTGGATATAATCAGAAATGGCTGCTTTTAGTTCTTCTCCTCGCAGGTCTGCAAAATCGTTATCCGCTAGGTATTTTAATTTAACCTCATTAGGTGTCCCATTTAATCCTGCTGTAAAAGCTGGGGAGACCACTGGGTCCGCAAGCTCCCAAATTTTTCCGACAGGATCTTTAAATGCGCCATCACCATAAATCATAACTTCGATAGTTTTTCCAGTAGCTTCTTTAACTTTTGCTTGGATACCATCAACGATTGGCTGACATGTATGTGGGAATAGCTTGATACTATCCTCCGTTGCTTTATTGGAGCCAAGTAAACCGTACTCAGCGTTGAAGCCAGAGCCATTAATAGATTCAGCTAAAATATTATCAAGGCTATAAACTTTTTCAGCACCGTTCGCCGTTAAAATACGTTTTGTGCGGAAGCGTGTATGAATATCACATGTTAACACACTCTTGGTATAATCTAAAATAGTTTTAGGGTTATTCGAGAAGATAACCTCACATGTAGCGCCCTCTGCTTCAATGAGCTCTTTATAGTATTCAATATAATCTACACCTGTAAAGGTATGCTTTTTATAGCCAAAGTGCTCACGAAATTCAACCTCATTTAAGGTATCTGTCCAAGGGTTAATGCCTTTTACATCTAGCTCGTCAATATCTACAAGATGATTGCCAACCTCATCAGATGGGTAGCTTAGCATTAAAACAACCTTTTTAACACCCTTAGCAATACCACGTAAACAGTTTGCGAAGCGATTTCGACTTAAAATTGGGAAAATCACACCCACTGTATCGTCACCAAATTTTGCTGCCACATCTACAGCGATATCATCAATTGTTGCATAGTTACCTTGAGCACGTGCCACAACAGATTCAGTTACTGTCACAATATCACGATCCTCGATTGCATATCCTTCAATTTGTGCAGCATTTAACACTGTATCTACAACAATTTGTTCAATATTATCGCCTTCATTAATAATAGGACCACGAAGACCTCTTACAACTGTACCGATTACACGTTCCAATTTAATCTCTCCTCATTCTATCTAGCGTAAAGTGATATAAAAACCATATGATTTTACTATAAGGCTCGTTAATGATATAAGTAAAATTAATAGTTCATATAATAGCTATAAGAGGTGCTTATATGATAGGGAAATTAGATTTATATCGTGTTTTTAGTGTTGTAGCAAAAAATAATAGCTTTTCTAGTGCGGCAAAAGATTTATATATGACACAGCCAGCTGTAAGTCAGGCAATGATGCAATTAGAAAATGAACTTGGCACACGTCTTTTTAATCGAACTCCTAAAGGTGTGACATTAACAACAGAGGGTAGCCTACTTTTTGAATATACTAATTCTGCTTTAGGGCTTTTAGATGCTGGTGAAAAAAAGTTACTTGAATTCAAAAATTTAACAACAGGGCAATTAAAAATAGGTGTAGGTGATACGATCTCACGCTTCTTTTTAATGCCTTATTTAGAAGCATTCCATACAATGTATCCGAATATTAAATTGCAAATGCTAAATGGCACAACCTCTGAAATTTGTAATTTTATTAAATCGGGTGAAGTAGATATAGGGTTTTGTAATTTTCCAATTGAAGATTCAACATTACAGTTAACGGTATGTACAGATATTCAGGATATTTTTGTCTGTGGGGAAAAATATAAAACACTTTCATCTAAAAGTTTAAACTATGAGGACCTTTTAAAATTTCCACTTATCTTTCTAGAGAAAAAATCGAATTCAAGGAAGTATGTGGAAGATTATCTTTTTGCAAGAGGCGTTCACATAGAGCCAGAGTTTGAGCTAGGCTCACATGATTTAGTACTCGAATTTGCGCGTAGTAACCTTGGCATTGCATGTGTAACAAAGGAATTTTCAAAGGACTATCTTCAACGTGGACTTCTTTATGAATTAACTTTAAGGGAAAGTATTCCTACGAGAAGTATTGGTATGTGTTATTTGAAGTCAGTACCTCTTTCTAGAGCAGCAATGAAATTTGTTGAAATCATTGAAAGTAAACATTTTAATACGAGAAGAACCATAAAAAGAGCTTAGCGACGAGTAAACTGTACCCTATAAGATAGACACTTTGAAAAAAGTCTATCCTATAGGGTACTTTTGTTTATAATGAGAAAAAAGATGTTGGGGTAGAGTGAAATGACCAAAAGATATTTTACGAAAATGGAACAAGAACAACTAAAATGTAATCCAAATGTGCAAGCAGTTAGCGAGAAAGCGATCACATATACTGACGAATTTAAACGTCATTTTATTGCGGAAAATGAAAAAGGTAAATTCCCAAGAGAAATTTTTGAAAATGCGGGTTTAGATGTTGAATTAATCGGTATAAAACGAATCGAATCTTCAGGCAAACGCTGGCGAGCTTCTTATCGTAAAGCAGGTGTCGGAGGTTTACAAGATACACGTAAAACAAATTCAGGTAGACCTTCCGAACGCGAATTGACATTAGAAGAAAAATTGAAGCGTTTAGAGGCGAAAAATCGGTTACTTGAAGCAGAGAATGAATTGTTAAAAAAGCTCGATCTACTCGAAAGGCAGATGTTGAAGAAGAAATAAAAATCGCTACGACACTAAAATTTGAACTCATCCATCACACGATGAAAAAGTATAAATTAAAGCGTTTAGTCAGCTATTTATGTGATGTGATGGGTATATCTCGGTCTGGCTATTACAATTATTTTTTAGAAAAATCAGCTCAGAAGCGTGTGGAGCAAGAACAAGCAGATGAAGTGGTAAAGGAAATCATTTTAAAAGCGTATCATTTCAGAGGGCGAAAAAAAGGAGCACGTCAAATTAAAATGACGTTAGAAAATCAATATGGAATTACGTACAATCTGAAACGTATTCGCCGTGTGATGAAAAAATATCAGATTATCTGCCCGATTCGAAAAGCGAATCCAACTCGACGTATGGCAAAAGCAACGAAAGAACATCGTACGTGCCCAAATGAATTACAACGCAACTTTAAACAGGGTATGGCCGGAAAAGTGTTACTGACAGATATCACCTATTTAACGTATGGAAGCAGTAAACGCGCTTATTTATCAACGATTAAAGACGCTGAAACGAATGAAATTTTAGCGTATGAAGTGTCGTCTTCATTAAGTATTGATATTGCCCTCAATACGCTTCATCAATTGAAGAAACACCGTCATTTAACGGAAGATGCCTTTATTCATTCGGATCAAGGATTCCATTATACCAATCCACAATTCCAAAAACTTGTGAAGAAAATGGGGTTAGGACAATCCATGTCTCGCCGTGGAAACTGTTGGGACAATGCGCCACAAGAATCATTTTTTGGACATTTTAAAGATGAAACAACTATCGAGAAATGTGAAACATTAGAAGAAGTCAAACGAGAAATTAAGAGTTATATGATGTATTACAACCATTATCGAGGGCAATGGCATTTGAAAAAGCTGCCGCCTGCAAAATACAGACAGCAGCTTCAACAAGTTACCTAGCTTTTTTTAAAATGTCCTTTACAAAGGGTACAGTTTAGAGAAAAGAATCGCTATGCTTTTTTTATTAAGATATCAATCAGTATGTCGACATTGCGCTTATTTTTCATGGTAGGTGAGCAAAGATAAGAAAATGTTCGCATAAAGTGCTGTCCTTCAAGGCGCAGAATAGTCATATCTCCATTTTTTAATTCACGTTCTATCACACAGGCAGACAATAAAGAAAGACCAAGTCCCTGCATTACACTCTCCTTCACGCCCTGATTACTGCTAATAGTCAAAAGCGAATGAATCTGTAAACCATTTGCTCTGAATAAATGATCCAGATAATAACGTGTTCCAGAGCCTTCTTCACGCGCAACCCAGCTTTGCTGCTGGAGTTTATCAGCAGTCAGAGGTTGTTGCTTTGTAAGAGGATGTTTACTGTCGCTAACAATAAATAACTCATCTTGCATAAATGGCTTAATGACTAGTTCATTATCATGAGCCTGTCCTTCAATTAGACCTATATCGACTTGCAGTAATTTTGTATATTGAATGATTTCTTTTGTATTGCCAATAATAATTTGAAGTTCAAGTTGTGGGAATTGTTGCTGTAAGCTTGCAATAATTGGAGGTAATATATATTCGCCAATTGTAAAGCTTGCCCCAATGACTAGCGTACCTTGTACCTCTTGATGATAGGCAGCGATATCTTCTTTTGCAGCTTCAGCTATCGCCATGATTTGCTTTGCTCGTTTATAAAGAATTTCACCAGTTGGTGTAATTTGCACCGATTTTGGGGAACGAATAAATAAGGTTGTTTGTAATTCTTGCTCTAGATTCTTAATGTGTAAGCTAACACTTGGTTGTGAAATATGAAGTATTTCAGAGGTCTTTGTAAAATTATTGACCTCAACCAGTGTGATAAATGTTTTTAAAGCATCCAATTGCATATTTTCACCCCTATTATTAGAAATATTAATAATAATAATTATATATATGTATTTTACTAATAGTGCACTCTTTATTAAAGTAATAATCAACAAGGGAGAAAGAAGTGAACATCATGGTTAATAGACAGCTTAAATTAAAATCTACTCTTAATCCAAATTTCTTGAAGGGGATATTGTTAACGCTTCTTATTGCTTTAGTAGCGAAATATATTGCCACATTTCCTTTCCTTTCAATATTGGGACAGTTGGTTATTGCCATTATATTAGGGATGACCTGGCGAGCAACATTTAAAGTACAAGATTCTTGGCAAGTAGGTATTTCATTTTCCAGCAAGAAGCTATTACGCTTTGGTATTATTTTATTGGGTATGCGCTTAAATTTGGCAGATATTTATCATGCGGGTGCTAACGTTTTTTTAATTGCAGTCATTAATCTGCTATTTGCCTTAATTGTTGTGTACGGCCTAACAAAAATATTTAAAGTCGATCAAAAGCTAGGGATATTAACGGCTTGCGGGACTGCCATTTGCGGAGCTGCTGCAGTAGTGGCAATTGCACCTCAAATTAAAGCAAATGAAAAGGAAACGGCGGTAGGGGCAGCGATTGTTGCGTTATTGGGGACTATTTTCACACTTATTTATACGGTACTTTATTCCATCATCGATTTAACACCTACTGCGTATGGGATTTTCGCAGGGGGGACATTACATGAAATTGCGCATGTAATTGCAGCTGCATCTGCTGGTGGAAATGAAGCAATTGATATAGCCGTCATCGTGAAATTAACACGAGTGGCCCTACTCGTACCTGTAGCAATTGTTATTGGTATTTTCTATCGAAGAATGGACAAAAGTGAAGAGAAAAAAGCCTTTTCTTTATCCATCATACCGTGGTTTATTTTAGGATTTTTAGCGATGAGTGCTATCAACTCTTTAGGGATTATACCGGCGAATGTATCGCAAGCATTAGTAGATACTGCTTATATCTTAATTGCGATGGCAATGGCTGGTCTAGGGCTAAATGTTGAAATGAAAACATTTAAGGAGCTAGGTGTAAAGGCATTTATTGCAGGTTTAATTGGCTCGGTCTGTCTATCCGTGCTGGGCTATATACTAGTCATTCTTTTATATTGATTTAATCAATGTTTCTTATACCAAGAAAAAAGACCCTGCATGATCGTTCAACCATGCAGGGCTTTTTAGATAGAATCAGAAGATAATGTATAAGTAATTTAATCGTCGTTTATTAATTTAAGGCTTCAATAGAAGAAGCTAATTCCGCCACCACTATTTTGCTGCCGATAATTGGACTGTCAGCCTTTTCTCCCTCAGAGCCCGAATTTGGGCGTTGATGGGCTGCAGCAAATGCATCGCTATTACGCCATGCTTGGAAATGCTCCTTAGATTCCCAATACATATTAACACTCATTTCATCATAAGTAGGATCATCAGTTGAAATTAATACCTCTACTTTATGAAAGCCTTCAAACTGTTGCAGAGGACCTGGCTTTGTAAAATTTGGTGCCATTCTCGCAGCAAAACCGGGTTTTACTTGAATACGATTAGTTACAATAATCATGCTTTTACCCCCCTTAATTTCATTTACTAGGTTTTTGAATGAATTATCATTGATTATCATTCGCACTCAATGATAAGTGGCTGAGGAAGACATTGTCAATAGATGTCCTCTATATAATCTGTGCTAGTAGTTTATGGGTAATGGATAGGCTGACATTTAACTGACATAATCCAGTGCTATAATGAATATAAGAGTGAACTAGTAGCGAGGTGATTGACTTTGGCAAACATTCTAGTAATAGAGGACGAATATCCAATAAGCCAGGTTTTAAAGGTGTATTTACAAAAAGTGGGTTATAGTGTGACACAATGTTTTAATGGTGGTCAAGCCTTGGTCATGTTTCGTGAAACAAAGCCAGATCTAGTGTTGCTAGATATTATGTTACCAGAAAAAAATGGTTGGTCCATTTTAAAAGAAATAAGAGAACGAAGTACTTGCCCAGTTATCATGTTAACAGCATTAGGTGAGGTTAATTACCGTCTAGAGGGGTTTGATCATGGGGCAGATGATTATATTGCCAAGCCTTTTATCGCAGATGAAGTTGTTGCAAGAGTGAGGGCTGTTTTAAGACGTGCTGTAGGTAGTTCTGATTCAGCTACTAGTAAGCAGTATGGGTCTCTAGTGATTGATTGTAAAGCGCATAAAGTGCTTTTGGGTGGAGAAGAGATTGTATTAACGCCAAGAGATTTATCAGTGCTCATGTTTTTAGCTGACCACCCTAATCAAACATTTACCCGGGATCAGCTTATAGATCA
This sequence comes from Lysinibacillus sp. FSL K6-4013, assembly GCF_038630435.1. Taxonomy (NCBI): domain Bacteria; kingdom Bacillati; phylum Bacillota; class Bacilli; order Caryophanales; family Bacillaceae; genus Lysinibacillus; species Lysinibacillus sp. FSL K6-4013. The sequence continues at coordinate 4,614,312 of NZ_CP152031.1, read as the reverse complement.
AGTTTGGGGATGGGAGTATGAGGGTAGTGATCGTGCTGTAGATTTAGCTATAAAGAGGCTTAGGAAGGCTTTAAAAGAATGGGATGAAGCGGAAGGAGAAATAAAGACACTACGTGGATTGGGGTATCAGCTAAGTGTTCAAAAAAAATAAGCGAATATCCTTACTTCAATATTGGACGAGCCGATATTTACTGACACTTTTTATAGGCTTAGCTATTATATCTTTAATCTCAGCAGCGTGGATTCGACATACAACATTTGAAAATCGATTAGAATTAATGGAGTTTTTAGCAGACGAAACGGTCTATCGTTTAACGGATACAACAAATCCTAATAATGGACCTATAAATGGTATTCCAGGTTTCATAGGGGATCGTCAGCGTTTTAATATGAAAGAGATCGATCCGATTTTGTATGTTGTAGATACAGAGGGAAATATACTGACTAGCAACCGTCCTGTACCACCTGGTAGTGCTAAAAATGTAGCTGGCTTGTTAGATGGAAAAGAAGGTACTAAGGAAATAAAGGATGGACTTGAACCTGAATATGTAGTGAAAAGAAAGATAGAAAATAATCATGAGTTATTGGGCTGGGCCCTGGTGATGGAGAAGAAGGAGAATTTAACAAGAGTTAACCAAGCATATGGACAGCTTGCCATATTAATTGGAGCATTAGCATTATTAGGCTGGATCGCTATTTACTTTCTGTCAAAGCGTTTGGCCCATCCCATTAAACAAGTAGCTGAGGCTGCCAAGCATGTACAGGAAGGCAATTATGCAATTGATTTGCCTCAATATAGTAAGGAAAAGGAAATTTATGAGCTTGTTTCCTCCTTTAAAAATATGGCAAATAAATTAGAACAGCTGGAGAAAACTCGAACAGAATTACTAGCAGGTGTCACCCATGAATTGAAAACACCTGTCACCTCTATAAGTGGTTTATTACAGGCTGTAAGAGATGGTGTTGTAACGGGACAGGATGCTATGGAATTCATTGAAATGGCTATGGTCGAAACGACAAAAATGAAAACAATGGTTGGTGACTTACTTGCCTTTAACCATTTTGCTGTCGATGCTATTCCTGTGCAGATAGAGTCAGTAGATGTTAATCAGCTACTGCGAGAGGCGGTGGCACAGTGGGAGGTCATGCAGGAAGATGAACATGTAAAAGTTCATTTACATTTGTTGGAAAAACCTGTGCTTGTACAGATAGATATTGTTCGTATCCAACAGATCATTACAAACCTATTAACCAATGCTAAACAGGCGATGGACAAAGGAACAATAACCTTGAGGTTGATAGATCATGGCGAGGCTCTGTCAGTGATGGTGAAGGACACAGGACATGGAATCCCTCTAGAGGATCAGTCATTTATTTTTGAGCGCTTTTATAGAGGGGAAAATAAAAAATATACTGTTCGCGGCTTGGGTTTAGGATTACCACTTAGTAAAATGATGGCCCAATCTGTTGGGGGCGATTTGCGATTAATTGAAAGCAATCCCTCTGGAACACATTTTGAATTAGTATTGCAAAAGGCTACTACGCTATAAGAGCGTAGTAGCCTTCTTAGTGTTGGTTTAATCCGTCTCCCAGAAATCTGCTTTGTTTTGTAAAAGAGAGTTGAAGAATTTGTAAAGCTGACATCTGCCTGACACAAAAGCCCTTTATAGTAAACGATGTAGACGGGAAATGAACAAAGGGACGAGCAGCATTAAAGGTTAGTCAGTCTGACACTAATACAAGTAGGGAGAGTGATGAAATGCCAATAGTTACTTCATTTAATCCAAATGGTCGCCAAGAAATAAAGCAAGCGATCTCTTATCCAGATTATGCATTATTAAAAGCCAAGCTTCAGCATGTTATGCAGCGTGATCATCATGCTGGCTTAGACGGTAAATATTTAATTCGTAGTACGTACTTCGATAATTTTGCCAATAAAGTGTTAAATGAGAAAAAAGAAGGCTTTATTAATCGAGATAAATATCGAGTACGCATATACGGCAAGTCTAATAATGTTATTAATCTTGAGCGGAAGAGTAAGCGTAACAATGTGACCTTTAAAACAAAATGTTCAATATCTCAAGCTGAGTATGAAAAACTACGTATTGGCGAGATAGCCTGGATGGAGAATGATGACCGAGCGCTAATTCGAGATTTATATCATGAGATGAATTACAACCAGTTGCGACCTACTACGGTAGTTGATTACGAGAGAGAAGCCTATATCTATCCGTTTGGCAATGTGCGTGTGACATTTGATAGTAAGGTGCAATCGAGTCTACGCAACACGGATATGTTTAATAAAAACTTGCCTATGGTCGATGTGCTGGAGCCGAATCTTGTAATTTTAGAGGTAAAGTACGATGAATATCTACCAGACATCATCAAATATTTACTACAGTCAGTGGATACTCGTGCTGAGGCCTATTCAAAATATCAACTTAGTCGTATGTACGGCTAATAATAAAGGAGAATGAACAATGGATACAATTAAATTTAGTGATATTTTTAAATCCAACTTTTTAGAAAAAACAACCTCATTTTCATTAATCGATTCAATTATTGGTTTAGTAGTAGCGTTTTTTATTGGGCTTTTCATTTATGCTGTTTATAAGAAGACCTTTAATGGAGTCATTTACTCACATTCCTTCAATATCTCACTACTTATAATGACAATGGCAACAGCACTAGTGATTATGGGAATCAGTTCAAATGTTCTGCTGTCACTTGGTATGGTTGGTGCTTTATCTATTGTACGTTTCCGTACACCTATTAAGGATCCCATGGATTTAGTCTATATTTTCTGGGCAATTGTTTCAGGTATTTTATGTGGTGCTGGCTTTATTCCATTAGTGATTATTGGTGCTATATTAATCGGACTTGTATTGCTAATATTCGTTAATAAAATAACGGTAGAAAATCCGTATTTACTAATTGTAAAGTTTGAAGAGGAATTGGCTAATGCTGAAATTGAGCGAATTATTGCTGCGCAAACAAAAAAATTCGCTCTCAAATCGAAATCCATTATGCAACAGAATGAAATCGAAACAACTTATGAAATTCGTGTAAAACAAAATGATGCAAAATTGATGGATGAACTAACAAAGGTAGCTGGTGTAAAATCAGCCATTATGCTGAGCTATGATGGGAATTTCACAGCGTAATGACCTCATTAACAAATAGAACTACGATGAGAGGTGACGGCTATGATTAAAACACGAATTGTCTATCTATGCATGGTGATTTTACTCCTTCTCTTTGTCGTGATATATGCTGTACTTCCAAATGTAGGCATTGAAACGAAAAATTCTGAGTTCTCCTATGAGAATATAGTATTTAATAGCAATAAAGTAACAACAGTTGATATTGAAATTGCTGAGGAAGATTGGACTGACATGCTCGAAAATGCTTCTGCTGAAGAATTAAAACAAGCAGATATTACAGTAAACGGCAAGAAAGTTGAGAATGTTGCTATTCGTACAAAGGGCAATCTATCATTACGATCGGTTGTCAATAGTGACTCAGATCGCTATAGCTTAAAAATCGATTTTGATTATTATGATGATACAAAAAGCTTGTATGGCTTAAAAAAATTAAATTTAAACAATAATTATAGTGACTCTACATTAATGAGAGAGTATATCTCCTATGAACTGATGGAGCAAATGGGTTTACCAACACCAGCACACTCCTATATGTATGTCACAGTGAATGGTGAGGAGCGGGGTTTGTTCTTAGGGGTAGAAGCTGTGGATGAGACATTCCTGGCTAATAATTACGGCTCTAATGATGGTTTTTTATTTAAGCCAGATGGGACAGGCAGCGATTTAAAATATATAAGCGACGATATCGAAGACTATACAGGTATCGGATTAAAAACAAATGAAGGTAATATTAATCAATCCAAATTAGTTGAAATGCTAGACGCAATTAATAATGGGGGAGACATAGAAAAGTATATCGATGTGGATGAAATGTTACGTTATTTTGCCGTCAACACAGCACTTGTGAATTTAGATAGTTATCAAGGGAATATGAAACATAACTATTATTTATATGAACAGAACGGTGTGTTTTCTATTATTCCTTGGGATTACAACATGTCCTTTGGTGGCTTTGGGGCTGGAGGCGGTAGAATAGCAGGAGGAAACGGCGAAAATCTAGCTGACGCTTCTACTAATATGGAAAAACCATTGGCACAAAAAAATGGACAATCCGATCAAGCTGTTGATGGGGGTATGAAAAAAGAAGGTGCCGGCTTCAACATGGGCATGTCGGGCAACCTATTAGATGATAGTGCTATTAATTTTAGTGTGATTACGCCTGTTTCTGGCACAACTTTAGAGGAGCGGCCACTCCTGAATGTATTGCTTTCGAATGAGGAATATCGTGCCAAATATGAAGGTTATTTAGAAGAGCTAGCAACAACTTATTTAACAGAAGATTATGTGCAATCTATTACTAAAAAGTTAGCTGTGCTATTAACAACTTATGTTGAGGCAGATCCAACCAAATTCTCCACTACGGAGCAGTTTTTAGAAGCAGTTGAAGGCGAAAATAGCTTGCCTGCATTTGCTAAACAGCGCTCAGAATCTATATTAAAGCAACTGTCTGGAGAGCTTGTAGTGGAAGCATCTACGTTTTCTCAGGGCAATACGGGTATGCAAATGCCAAATAAAGATGGTGAAATGAATTCGATGCCAGACAATTTTGATCCAAGTCAGCTGCCAGAGGACTTTGACCCAGCAAAGAGCCCGCCTTTAGATGGCGAGGGTCCGAGAGCAGGACAAAATGGAGAACAAATGCAACCTCCTAATGGAAATGGAGCTCCAATGGGAATGCCTGGTGTAAATAGTAAAGCTGCGAATCAGGAGCCTGTTATTGATAAAAATACAGTGTTTACGGCCATTACATGTCTAGTGCTACTCCTTATCGCTCTTCTCTTTGTTGTCAAATTTAAACGTAGAGGTCGTTAGAAAATAACCATATCCAATAGCTTTGGGTATGGTTTTTGCTTTTTATCGTGTTAAAATAAAGCATTCTTTTTCTGAGGAGTCTTTTCATATGAATGAACAGCAATTTGATAAACATTTGCATATAAGCACAGTGGGAGAGCAATATGGTTTTCCTAAGCTTGCGCATTATCATCGTTACGAGCCAACGCCCTACAGCGGGTTGGAGCAATTATTCGCTTCGTATCAGATGCCTGACAATCCAGTATTTATTGATATGGGATGCGGGAAAGGGCGAGTTCCTATTTATGTGCACCATAAGTTCCATATACCAACCATTGGGATAGAGATGGATGCAGGATTTTATACTGAGGCTGAAGAAAACAAACGTAGTTATCTTCAAAAAATGAGAGCGCATGCCCCTATTAAGTTTATTCATACAATAGCCGAGGCATATGAAATAAAGTCACGTGATAATGTGTTTTTCTTTTTTAATCCTTTTTCCATCCATATTTTTCGCACAGTCATTCACAATATTTGGAAATCCTATGAGCACCGTATGCGAGATATTCATATAATTTTATATTATCCGCCTTACGATTATTTACAATTTTTACATCATGGAACACCATTTGAGTTGCTTCATGAAGTGCATTTAGAAAATGAAACAAATCTTAATGAGCGCCTTTGTGTCTTTGAATTAAAAAAAGCTTAGAGTATGGGGAAACCCACTCTAAGCTTTTTACTATTTAAAGTACAGATACAAGTAGTTACTTGTAGTTTTATGATTATTTTCAGGGAAATAATTTTAATAGTTGGGAGTTCTTTAAAGTAATTAGACTTTATTGTGAAAAAATAATTTCATCTGATAGTTTTGTACTAGTGTATAGTTTGAATTAAAAGATAATTCATAAATAACTAATTATACTGAAAAATCACTCTAGACTAAATATAAAGAATGTTTTACAATGAAAAAGGCTTATATGAATAATATTTTTGTTTTGTTTTTAGATAGTTATAAATAATTATTTTGGCTATTGAGTAAATGAATTTAATTGTTTATAATTATCAGAAATATCTAATATTTGAGAAATTTCCAGGGGGAATTTAATTATGAGAGAGAGCAAAAAGCTTAAGAAGTTCGGTTCACTTTTAGTAGCATCTTCATTACTTGCTGGTGTTCTTGCTGGTTGCGGTAACGGAGACGATTCAAGTTCTGGCGGAGGCTCATCATCAGGCGGAGGTTCATCTGATGGCGATACAATTAAAATCGGTGCCAACTTAGAGCTTTCAGGGAATGTAGCATCTTATGGTTCCTCTATTGGGCTAGGTGCAGAACTGGCTGTAAAAGAAATTAATGATGCTGGCGGTATTGATGGTAAGAAAATTGAATTGATTAAAGTAGATAATAAATCAGAGAACTCTGAAGCAACTTCAGCTGCTATTAAACTAGCAACGCAGGATAAAGTAGTAGCAATGCTAGCACCTGCAACTTCAGGTAATACAGTAGCAACTGTTCAAATTGCAAATGATAATAAAATTCCTATTGTTACTGGTTCTGGTACAGCACCGAATATCACAGTAAACGAGGATGGCAGTGTTAATGAATATGCTTTCCGTACATGCTTTATTGACCCATTCCAAGGAATTGTAGCAGCTAACTTTGCTTCAGGTGAGCTAGATGCGAAAAATGTAGCTATTTTCGCAGATAATGCATCAGACTATGCAAAAGGTTTAGCAAAATCCTTTAAAGAAACGATTACGAAGAGTGGCGGAAAAGTTGTAAAAGAAGAAGCTTATGTAGCGAAGGATACAGACTTCCGTACACAATTAACAAATATTAAAGCGGCAAATCCAGACTTTATCTTTATCCCTGGATATTATGAAGAAGTTGGTTTGATTGTTAAACAAGCACGTGAAATGGGCATTGATGTACCTCTAATGGGGGCTGACGGTTGGGACTCTCCAACTTTAATCGAACTAGCTGGCGCGGATGCATTGAATAACACATACATCACAAACCACTATTCTGCTGAAGACCCAGATCAAAAAATTCAAGATTTTGTAAAGGCATTTAAAGCTGCAAATGGTGACAAAGCGCCTGACGCATTCAACGCACTTGGTTATGACACAATTTACTACATTGCAGATGCGATTAAACGTGCAGGCTCTACAGATGGGGAAGCAATTAAAAATGAATTAGCTGCAACAAAAGATCTTTCTTTAGTAACAGGTACTTTCTCAGTTGACGAAAATCATAACCCAATTAAAACAGCAACAGTTCTTGAATTTAAAGACGGTAAACAAGTGTTCAACTCTAAAGTTAATCCTTAATGTTTTGTAAGCAAGGGGGAGGCGGGTAAACACGCCTTCCTTTTTTGTGTGCTAGATAACTAGAATCATAGAGCAAAACATAACTTTTAGTATAGATCTATGTATTTATTTTTCAATTTTCAGAAAATTTAAAGGAGTGAATGCGCATGGAATGGATACAGCAACTTGTGAATGGTATTTCACTTGGAAGTATCTACGCGTTAATAGCGTTAGGGTATACGATGGTATACGGTATTATCAAGCTGATTAACTTTGCTCATGGTGATGTCTTCATGATTGGGTCATTTATTGGCTTTTACGCTATTGCTAAATGGGAGCTTGGCTTCTTCCCAGCATTATTATTGGCGATGTTAGTTTGTGCAATTTTTGGTGTATTAATTGAACGTATTGCCTATAAACGTTTACGAAATGCGACACGTATCGCAGCTTTAATTACAGCGATTGGTGTATCGCTATTAATTGAATATACAACGATTTTCTTCAGAGGTGCACAACCAGCAGCATATCCTGAAGTTTTCAAAAATAAATCATTAGATATTTTTGGCGTTCAAATCAGCAGTACTTCCATCTTAATTTTATCAGTCGCAGTTGTACTGATGATTCTTTTACAATTCATCGTACATAAAACAAAAATCGGTAAAGCGATGCGTGCCGTTTCCCACGATGCAGATGCAGCTCGCTTAATGGGTATTAACGTTGACAATACAATCTCTGCAACGTTTGCGATTGGTTCAGCTTTAGCTGGTGCAGCAGGTGTTATCTTTGGGGTTTATTATACAAAAATTGACCCGTTAATGGGGGTTATTCCTGGGGTTAAAGCATTTATCGCAGCTGTTCTTGGTGGTATTGGTATCATCCCTGGCGCTATGGTTGGTGGTATGTTACTAGGTGTTGTAGAGTCCTTAGTAAGTGCCCTTGGCTTCTCGTTATGGCGTGATGCAGCGGCATTCGTTATTTTAATTTTAATCTTAATCTTCAGACCATCGGGTATCTTTGGTAAAAACGCCCGTGAGAAAGTGTAGGTGAGCGGTTTTATGAAAAAGTCTAAAGTTTTCTGGGGCTATGCCGTAATAGCGCTAGTCATCTATGCAGTTGTACAATTGTTGATTACAACAGAAGTAATTGATTTGTACTATAAAAATATGTTGATCACAATGTGTATTAATATCATGCTGGCTGTCAGCTTGCATATTGTTATTGGTGTTACTGGACAATTCTCGATTGGACATGCTGGATTCCTTGCAGTGGGAGCATATGTATCCGCTATTATTACAACAAAGTTAATGTTACCATTCCCATTGGCCATCCTATTAGGGGCTGTAGCAGCAGCAGTTGCTGGTTTAATCGTAGGAATTCCAACGCTTCGTTTAAAAGGGGATTACTTAGCAATTGCTACACTTGGATTTGCAGAGATCATTCGTATTATCTTTTTAAATACGGATTATGTTGGTGGCGCAGCAGGGATGCAGGTTAAATATTTATCGAACTGGACATATGCATTCTTTGGCGTAGTGCTAACAATTCTAGTTATCTCAAACTTTACAAATTCTCGTCATGGGCGTGCGTGTATTTCCATTCGAGAAGATGAAATAGCAGCAGATGCGATGGGTATTAACACAACTTACTATAAAGTTGTTGCATTTGCGATTGGGTCTTTCTTCGCAGGTCTAGCAGGAGCCATTTTTGCACATAACTTTTACATTATTCAACCGACAACATTCGGTTTCTTAAAATCATTTGATATTTTAATTTACGTTGTACTTGGTGGTTTAGGAAGTCTTTCTGGTTCAGTGATTGCTGCGATTTTCCTAACAGTCGTGTCTACTTATCTAGCAAACTTCCCAGAAACGCGTATGATTATTTACAGTTTAGTATTAATTATCGTGATGCTTTATCGTCCAACAGGCTTAATGGGAACGAAAGAGATAACACAATTATTTAAGTTTGGTAAAAAGGGAGGTACGAAATAATGACTGGAAACCTTCTTATCAATGTTGAAAATATGGGTATTCAATTCGGTGGTTTAAAGGCAGTACAGGGTGTTAATATGTACCTTAACCAAGGCGAGTTGGTAGGACTTATTGGGCCAAACGGAGCTGGGAAAACAACTAGCTTTAATATGTTAACAGGGGTATATACACCTACGGAAGGTACAATTACTTTTAATGGTCTGAAATTGAATGGACTTGCACCCTATCAGGTTACACAGAAAGGGATCAGCCGTACGTTCCAAAATATTCGATTATTTAAAGAGCTATCTGTTCTTGACAATGTAAAGGTAGCCAATCATTCACTTGCAAAGCATTCTATGTGGGCTTCTATTTTTCGTTTACCTACGCATTTCAAAGGAGAGGCCGAAATGGAGCAACAGTCAATTGAGTTCTTAAAAATCTTTGGCTTAGATGTCTATAAAGATGAGCTAGCTAAGAATTTGCCATACGGGATGCAACGTCGTTTAGAGATTGCTCGTGCGTTAGCAGCAAATCCCAAACTGCTTCTATTGGATGAACCAGCAGCAGGGATGAACCCACAAGAAACTCACGATTTAATGGAGCTAATTGCATTTATTCGTAAAGAGTTCGGCTTAACAATATTGCTGATTGAGCATGATATGAGCTTAGTTATGGGTATTTGTGAACGTATTTACGTACTTGATCATGGACAATTAATCGCTGATGGGACACCAGAAGAAATTCGCAACAATCCAAAGGTAATAGAAGCGTACCTTGGTGAGGAGGTTATCGGCTAATGCTAAAAGTACAAAATATCGATGTTTATTATGGCAACATCCAAGCATTAAAGGGCCTCTCTTTAGAAGTAAACGAGGGTGAGATTGTAACGTTAATCGGTGCAAACGGTGCTGGAAAGAGCACGCTCTTAAAGACATTATCAGGTTTATTGAAGCCAAAAGGTGGCATTATTGAATATGAAGGCTTTTCGATAGCTGGGAAAGCGGCACAGACTATTGTTAAATCAGGGATTTCTCACGTTCCAGAAGGACGCCGTGTTTTTGCCAATATGTCAGTTGAGGAAAACTTAGAGCTTGGTGCATATCTGCGAAATGACAAAGCAGGTATTAAAAAAGATATGGATCATGTTTTCGAGTTATTTCCACGATTATTAGAGCGCCGAAAACAGCAGTCAGGTACATTGTCTGGTGGGGAACAGCAGATGCTGGCGATGGGACGCGCCTTAATGGCAAAACCAAAACTATTATTAATGGATGAACCTTCAATGGGTCTTGCACCGTTGATGGTAAAAAATATCTTTAATATTATTGAGCAGGTTAATAAAGAAGGAACAACCGTCTTACTTGTAGAGCAAAATGCTAATATGGCATTATCTGTCGCTAACCGTGCATATGTACTTGAAACAGGGCGTATTGTTTTATCTGGTTCAGCAAAAGAGCTACAAGAGAGCGAGCAAGTAAAGGCAGCTTATTTAGGCGGATTATAAAAATGGTAGGACATCTCATGTTGAGATGTCCTTTTTGGCTTGTATGTTGAAAGAATCAGAGGTAGCATTTCCACTTTACTTTTTGGTAAGGTTGAAAAAAGGAGTGATGCTTTTTGAAGTATTCAGCACAATATTTTATTGAACATTTAAAGTTAGCCGAACATCCTGAAGGGGGCTATTACATTTCATCGTTTCGTGCATCGGACGATATAGCAGTGAGAGATGTACAGAGACCGATTTATACTAGTATATATTTCCTCCTGCGCTCACAGGATATTTCACATTTACATCGTTTACAATCGGACGAGCTATGGTATTATCACGCAGGAAGCCCACTAACAGTGCATATGATTTTCCCAGATGGGACATATGAAGCGAAGAAGCTTGGCTTGAATGTAGAAGCAGGGGAGGTCCCTCAAATCGCAGTACCAAAGCATACAATTTTCGGCTCGTCGGTGGAGGAATCTGATTCGTTTAGTTTAGTAGGATGTATGGTGGCGCCAGGCTTTGACTTTGAGGATTTTGAATTGTTCACACAGGAAGAGCTTTTAGCAGATTATCCTCAGCACGAGGAAGTTATTCGTAAAATGGCCTACAAAACAATAGAATAGAAAAAACAGCCGTCTCAATTATGTTGAGACGGCATGGTTTGTTCACCAGAATATTTCTTCAGGATAATTTAGTTGAATTTGAATATCATGTAATGCTTGTTTTGTTGCTATAGCTGCTTCCATCAGGTGGGATTTTAAAGCTACATATTCATGGTCCTCTACCATTAATCTCACAGCAAATGCCGCTAAATGAGCCTGACGTTCCTCTTTACTTAATTCGATATATTCTAGATTTAGAACATCCACGTACTGGGTTGCAAAACGGAAAGTTAAGGGATTTTTAGCATGTAACATTCTTAAAAACACAGCATAATCTTCTTCACTTACCTCTTGCTCTAGACATTCAGCAATAGCCGCTTGAAATTTGCGTATAATAGCTATTTCATGATTCCACATAGAAGCATTGTTTAACTTTTGGTGCAGGTCAATAAAATCATTTAATGCGATGGCACTAAAGATAATTTCTGGCCAAAGAATTTCTGTTGAAAAATAGACATTCTTACTTGGAAAGATGAGCTCATGTTGTGTTAGAACACTCTTATTAAGTCCATTACTAACAAACTCTAGGTGATGTTCACCGAGCATAGCATGTCTTAGTTTATAGCAAACGCTTAAAATACGTAGTCGAGGACCCTGATAATCATAGTATTTATTTTCGTCACCAGTTACTTTATAAATAGCATTAATTAGTTCATCTAAATCCCAATAATCCGCGCTAATTCTTACCCCTGTTAGTTGTTCTGTGCTTTGAATGGATATCATAGTCCTCGCCCCTCCCCTTAAATGTGTTTATTTTGGTGTGTAATTGAGTAGTTTGAATAGTTCTGTTCGTTCCTTCTCTGTTAAATCACGCCATTGCCCTACCTTTAAATTACCAAGCTTAATATTCATAATTCGAATACGTTGAAGACGCTTAACGGAATATCCTAGTGCAGTACACATTCGACGAATTTGGCGGTTTAAGCCTTGCTCTAAAATGATTTTAAATACTTTATCTGAAATCTTTTCCACACGACATGGTAAAGTTGTTGTATCTAAAATATCGACCCCAGCCCCCATTTTTTGGATGAATTGCGCAGTTATAGGCTTATCAACTTGAACAATGTATTCTTTTTCATGATGATTTTCAGCACGTAGAATTTTATTGACGATATCACCATCATTCGTTAACAACAATAGCCCCTCTGATTCCTTATCAAGACGCCCGATATGAAAAATACGCAAAGGATGATTGACAAAATCAACGACATTGCCTTTTATATGACGTTCTGTTGTACTTGTAATCCCAACAGGTTTATTCAGAGCAATGTAAACAAGCTGTTGTTCTTTCTTTACCTCTTTTCCATCCACGCAAACAATGTCTCCTGTTTCAACCTGACTACCAACTGTAGCCAGCTCCCCGTTAATCGTTACCTTCCCTTCTGCTATCCATTTATCAGCCCCACGACGAGATATGATGCCAGTTTCACTTAAATATTTATTAATACGCATATTGTTCTCCTATATTTTATATTATTTTTAAGTATACCTTAACGTCACACATACAGTGAATGCTAGAAGCTTTTCTAGCAAAAATAAATTAGTTGGAAAAATTTTTTAAAAAGTTGAAATTATTTTATGTTTCTGACAATATATTAGGTGAGAGGGTTTCTATGAAAATATTGTTATTCCGATATAAAATAACGTTTTTTGTAGATAGTTCTCATTAAATTGTGTAAAGGGGAGAAGTAAAATGGTTTATGCATTTCCAAACACTGAAGGATCGGTAGTTCAATTCAAAGAGAAATATGATAATTATATCGGTGGCGAATGGACACCCCCAGTGAAGGGTCAATACTTTGATAACGTTACTCCTGTTACTGGACAAGTTTTTACACAAATAGCACGTTCCACAGCTGAGGATATTGAACATGCATTAGATGCGGCACATGCTGCTAAGGAAGCATGGGGTAAAACATCACCAACAGAACGTGCAAACATTTTACTTAAAATTGCGGACCGTATCGAGCAAAATTTAGAAAAGCTAGCCGTTGCTGAAACATGGGATAACGGTAAAGCGGTACGCGAAACATTAAATGCAGACATCCCTCTTGCAATTGATCATTTTCGTTATTTTGCTGGGGTATTACGTGCTCAAGAGGGCTCAGTAAGCCAAATAGATAACGATACAGTTGCTTATCATTTCCACGAGCCAATTGGCGTAGTTGGCCAAATTATACCTTGGAACTTCCCGTTATTAATGGCTGTATGGAAGCTTGCGCCAGCACTTGCAGCTGGAAACTGTGTCGTATTAAAACCTGCAGAACAAACACCAGCATCTATTATGGTGCTTTTAGAATTAATAGAAGATTTACTACCACCAGGTGTCATTAATGTTGTGAATGGATTCGGCTTAGAAGCAGGGAAACCGCTTGCATCAAATCCACGCATTGGTAAGATTGCCTTTACAGGTGAGACAACAACAGGGCGTTTAATTATGCAATACGCTTCTCAAAATCTTATTCCAGTAACATTAGAACTGGGTGGTAAGTCGCCAAACATTTTCTTTGAAGATATTATGGATAAAGATGATGCCTTTTTAGATAAAGCTGTTGAAGGCTTTGTGCTATTCGCTCTAAATCAAGGGGAAGTATGTACTTGTCCTTCACGTGCACTGATTCAGGAATCTATTTACGATAAATTTATGGAGCGCGTATTACAGCGAGTAGAAGCCATTAAAGTTGGCAACCCACTTGATCCAAACACAATGATGGGTGCACAGGCATCTAGTGAACAAATGGAAAAAATTCTTTCTTATTTAGATATTGGTAAGCAAGAAGGTGCAGAATGTCTAATTGGAGGAGACAAAAATAATGTAGGTGAAGGCTTCGAAAATGGCTACTACATTAAACCAACTGTTTTCAAAGGACATAATAAAATGCGTATATTCCAAGAAGAAATTTTTGGACCAGTAGTTGCTGTCACGACATTTAAAACGAAAGAGGAAGCATTGGAAATTGCGAATGATACATTATATGGTTTAGGATCAGGTGTTTGGACGAGAGATATAAATACGGCATATCGCTTCGGTCGTGAAATTCAAGCTGGTCGTGTTTGGACAAACTGTTACCACGCATATCCTGCACATGCTGCATTCGGTGGCTACAAAATGTCGGGTGTTGGTCGTGAAAATCATAAAATGATGTTAGCGCATTACCAACAAACGAAAAACTTATTAGTTAGCTATAGCGAAAACAAACTTGGTTTCTTCTAATTCGTAGGGAGGTGCATGAGCGTGGTTGAACGTGTATTAGCTACGGAAGAAGCGCTAGCACTAATCGATCTATTAAAAGAGAAACATGGGCCCGTTATGTTTCATCAATCAGGCGGATGCTGTGATGGCTCCTCACCAATGTGTTATCCAGAAGGGGATTTGCTAATAGGAGATCAGGATGTGTGCCTTGGTGTAGTGGGTGGTGCCCCTTTCTATATGCACAAAAATCAATATGATTACTGGAAGCATACACAAATCATATTGGATGTGGTGGACGGCAGAGGCGGCATGTTTTCACTCGAGGGCGTAGAAGGAAAACGTTTCCTAACAAGGTCAAGAGCCTTCAACTCTGAAGAACTGCAAGAGCTAGGGTTAATTTAACAAGTTATCTGTACAGCGGCAAAGTTTTTCTGCCGCTGTTTTTTTATCTGGAAGTAGAAAAGTTATTGTATGGAAAGGGAGGCTTTAGGACACATGACTCTTTTCTTATAGGAATGATGAATATTGATTTTGGGTGTTCAAGTGTTTTGATATTAATTTTTATGGAAAAGAGTATGTAAAGCGATATTATTGGATGAATTTTTTAGGAAAAGGAATAGATTTAATCGATCCTTTAAGGTCATGGTAAATAATAGTTTCTTTGTGGTTTTTGCTAACATCGGCCATACCTCCTTCATAGGTTGTTAATATTTTCTATTAAATCAAATAAAGTAAGTAACATACATTAAATTATGTTTACTTTTTATGTTAATTGTTACAAAGAGGGTGAATCTTTCTCACATTATGTTACGTAAAACGGGTAAAGGAGTGTGATAAATATGGATTATGTGATGATTGAAAATGAATTTGCCAATACAGTAGAGGAGGTATCAAAGGCTGCAGGCTGGACGGTGGACCGTAAAATTGTATTAGCTATTGCTAGTACATTTGTAGCCTCAGGAAAAACTTTTGATGCAACGAAGTATAAAAATGTTTTACTAGAGATGAAGAAGCAATCTTCATGGCTGTCTCCTTTACGGACAACCGTTGGATATAGTATTGCTGCCAACCTCATGGAGCAAGATGATGCAGAAAAGGCAGTGAAGAATTTACTTACAAATGTGAGCATCTTAAAGGAAGCGAAATTCAGAAGCGGCAATTTTAGCTATATTGGAGCACAATTCTTGACGGAAGATGAACAGGATAAAAAGACGCATGCACAGGCGGCAAGAGCCTTATTTGATGCTATTCGTAAACATCATCCATTTTTAACCTCATATGAGGACATTCCTTATGCCATATTATTAAGCAGTCCATCTGATGATGTTGAATTGCGCGCGGATACCATGAATCAATACTATAAAGAACTAAGAACATCTAATTTTAATGCTGGCAATGAACTCCAATGGCTTTCACAGGTATTAACATTTTTATCACCCAAATTTGATGGTCAGCTAGTACCCGATGTTGTAACCCTTCGTGATGGGCTCAAAAAGCAAAACGTTAAAGTCAAGGCTATGCATTATCCTTTACTTGGCTTTTTAGCCATACTTAATCTGGATAAAGCACAACTTCAAGGGTTGATTGATTTATACCATGAATTAAAAGACATGAAGTTATTAAAGTGGCATCGTGAATTTGTGCTCTTTATGGCTGTACAATTTGCTATTTATGATATGGCAAAGGTACAAAAGTCTTTGTCCATGACCATTATGTCTTCTATTGAGCTATTAATTCAAGCGCAGCAAGCAGCAATGATTGCAGCGGTTAGTGCAGCTACCATTGCGTCTAGTTCAAGTTCTTCGTGATAGAATAAAGAAGAACATGATTATTTGGAGGTGCATTTGAAGGATGAAGGAAACAAAACTGTGGATTAATGGCCAGTGGCATGATGCAGAGGAAAGCTATGAGCTAGCTTCTCCATATAACGGTGAGGTTATTGCTCATGTAGCTAAAGCATCTATTCAAGATGTAGAGAAAGCTATCGAAGGTGCACAGCAGGCATTCCAATCGTTTAAAAAGACAACAGCCTACGAACGTGCCGAAATATTATATAAAGTTGTTGATAAGATGCGCCAACGAAAAGAAGAACTTGCAGAGATTTTAGCCTTAGAGGCTGGAAAACCTATAGTTGCAGGTTTAGCTGAAATTGACCGTACAATCGCCACCTATCAATTTGCAGCAGAGGGAGCTAAACAGTCAAAAGGTGAGACTGTGCCAATGGATGCAGCCCCTGGAGCAGGGGATCGAATAGGCTGGACAAAAAGAGAACCTTTAGGTGTGGTATCAGCCATTACGCCATTTAATTTTCCATTCAATTTAGTGGCTCACAAGTTAGGTCCAGCATTTGCAGTAGGCAATACAGTTGTATTAAAGCCAGCAACACAAACGCCACTAAGTGCTATCGTTATGGCTGAAATTTTCCGTGAGGCAGGATTACCAGATGGGGCATTGCAAATTGTGACAGGCAGTGGAGGCGAGCTTAGTGATACACTTGTCACACATCCATACGTCAAAAAAGTAACGTTTACAGGTAGTGGTAAAGTTGGTTTGAAAATTAAAGAAAAAATAGGTTTACGTAAAGTTACTTTAGAGCTAGGTTCTAATGCAGCGGTAATTGTCGAACCCTCTACGCCAATAAATAAAATTATCAATCGTTGTGTAAGCGGGGCTTTTAACTTTGCTGGACAAGTATGCATTTCATTACAACGTATTTATGTGCATTCTTCCATTATTGATGAATTTACTAAAGCCTTTGTTGCAGAAACAGAAAAGCTTAAAGTAGGAGATCCATTAGATAAAACTACAGATGTCAGTGCCATGATTAATCCAAATGAAGTGGAACGCATCAGGGAATGGATTGAGGAGGCACAGGAACAGGGGGCTAAAATTGCAACTGGAGGCGTATTTACTGAACGTACTTTAACACCAACAGTTATGACGAATGTGACAGCTGATATGAAAATTGTCTGTCAGGAAACATTCGCACCAATCGTCTCAATTGTTTCATATGAAACATTAGACGACGCAATTCGACTTGTAAACGAGTCGGACCTTGGTCTAAATGCAGGTATTTACACGAATATACTGTCAGATGCTTTATATGCAGCAGATGAATTACAGGCTGGTGCTGTCATTATTAATGACATTCCGACATTCCGAGTAGATAACATGCCATATGGTGGAGTAAAGATGAGTGGTTACGGACGTGAAGGAATTAAGTGGGCTCTAGAGGAAATGACTGACATGAAATTTATTTCGATGAAAAAATCGTTCTAAATTTGCATCAGCTCTTTTTCTGCGATACGATGACGAAAGAACAACATGAGAAGGGAAGTTGCAAGAATTATGCCAAACAACGCTGTACCAATGAGCCAATCACGTACGGTTCAATCGCGTCTCGTATTACCCCCAGACACAAATAATCACAATTCTATTTTCGGTGGAAGAGTGTTAGCTTATATTGATGAAATCGCTGCTATTACAGCAATGAAACATGCAAAAGGCCTTGTAGTGACAGCTTCTATTGACTCGGTTGATTTTTTATCCGCTGCACATGTAGGAGATATTCTTGAAATCGAGAGTATTGTTTCGTCTACAGGACGTTCTTCAATGGAGGTTTATGTTCGCGTTGTTTCGCGCAATATTGAGACTGGCGAGGAAAAATTAACGACAGAATCATTTGTCACGATGGTTGCAGTAAATGAGGAAGGGAAACCAGTACCAGTTCCTGCGATTTACCCTGAAACAGATGAAGAAAAGCGTTTATTTGAAACTGGGCCAGCAAGACGAGAGCACCGTAAACAAAAACGTGCATTGCCGCATTAAGGAAAAAGGGAACTCTAAACGAGTTCCCTTTTTTTACATATTTAACTCATTAACAACATTAATGAGCGAGTCGGAAGACGAAGATACTAGCGTAGCGCCCTGCGATAATTCAGTAATTAAATTGGAAATGGCTGAAATATCTCTTGATGTATTTACATATTGCTGTTGAATACCAGAAACTGCATCAGCAATATCATTAAATGACTTGGATAAGCTTTCTTGTGTATTGACGCTATGCTGAATTTTTTGATCAACATTGATAACTGAATTAGCCATAGTCGTAATATTACTTTCCGTTTCCTTAATAAGATGAGAAACATTTTGGACGGCGTTTTTTGTTTCCTCAGCAAGTTTACGAACTTCCTCAGCAACCACCGCAAAACCTTTCCCATGTTCTCCTGCTCGTGCTGCCTCAATAGAAGCATTTAATGCTAATAAATTGGTTTGATCTGCAATGCCTGTAACTAGCCCAACGATTTCAGAAATTTTTTGAGAAGAGGTACGTAGTTGGTTCATCGTTACCTCAAGACCATTGACACTTTGCAAAATAACTTGGATTAAATCATTTTGTTCTTTCAACTGCTGTTGACCACGTCTTGATTTTTCTTGTGTATCTGCTACGAAGCTCAATCCTTGCTTAGTCGCTACAGCAATATCATCTGTTTGTGAGGAGATCACTAATAATGAAGCGGCTGTTTCTTCACTAATGGCATTAAGCTCCTCAGCAGTACTTTGGATTGTCGTGACAAGGGAATTTTTTGTTGCATCTGCTACTGAGCGAATACGCTCTTCCTCTTTTTCATAGGCCTCAATCACAAGCTGTTGCTCAAAATTAATGATTTTACAAAAAGCGTTTATAGCACGAATAGCATCTGTTTTAGAAATATCCACTTCGTTCACAAAGTTTGCAAAAGTAGTAGTGAGTGATTGGAATGAGGCAATATACCACTTTGACTGCAAGCCAATTCGAACGTGAGCCTCAGCAATGGCTTTTCGTTCAGCAATGTAGGCATCATTAATATGACTTTCAAAAATGTCGCTTAAATGTTTATGTAACGTGATTTTCAAACGATCAATATGTGATGTTCTATTAATAATATCAAGTAAATCTTGGCTCAAACTAATGGCTGCATAAAATTTCTCCACCATTTCAGGAATTAAGTCTTTAGCTAAGGGCTGTAGTTGCTTAATAATAGCTAAATCCTCAAGTGTTAAATTTAAAAGTTGTAATTGTTTTTGAAGATTGGGGTGGTTCAATACATCTAGTTGTACACTGCTCTTAAAATTTTCTGGTGTTAATGTAATTGAGTAGCTAGAACTACTATTTTTTGAAAACCAACTCATTATTATTTGCTCCATTCTTAATATCCATTATAAATTGTAAGTAAATAAGCACTTTTGAAATTTGTTAGGTTTGTAAATTTAATAAATAAATGGGCTTAAATCTATTTTACTATTATTTGCTGAATATTTGGTTAAAAAATTGGTTATTTCTTTATTTTTTTACTTTATTGTTAGTCCAAATGGTGAAGCGATGTAAATTTGAATTTAAAATAGGAAACCTGTAAAATACGAACTGTTTAGCAATATAAAAATCGTACGAAAAAAAGAATGGGAGGAGGGATAGTATGGAGAAAAAACGCTTTAAATTTGTTATTCCTGTCATGGTGATTGTTGCAATTGGTTCTGTTTATATGCTACGAAACTATTATGCTGAGGTACCAGATGTTGAGCAATTATTAATTACAATATGTGCAGCTTTAGGATCAGGGGTATTAGCCTATTTTTTATTTCCACAGCAGGGCGATAATAAAATTGATGATAGAGGACCGTATTAATTAATTAAAAAACTGCTCGTTTCACAACAAAACGAGCAGTCTTTTTTTATGGTTTAAATAGTTTAAACCATCCCTTATGTTTAAAGATGGCCAGCATAAAGATAACGATAATTATCATAATTCCAAGTACAATAAAATAGCTATATTGTCCATGAAGCTCCGGCATATTATCGAAATTCATTCCATATACACCAGCAATGAAGGTAAGTGGGATAAAGATTGTTGAGACAATTGTTAGAGTCATCATAATGCCATTCATGCGACTCGAACTCATAGCCATATAACTATCTCGCATATCCGCGGTAAGCTCTCGATTGGATTCAACCATCTCTGTTAGCTTAAGTAGATGGTCGTAGATATCTCCAAAATAAGCTCTTTCTGATTTCTTTAATGAGAAACGGTAAGAATTAAGAACGCGATATAAAAGATCACGCATTGGTAAAATAGTACGTCTTAAATCAAGTAAGTCACTACGGAACTCGAAGACAATTTTCATGGCATTTACATTGCTTTGGTATGTAAGTTCACCTTCTAAAGCATTTAGATGATCTTCAATTTTGTAAACGAGTGGAAAATAACTATCAACGATTTTATCAATGGTTTGATACGTTAAGTATACAGTACCGCGCTCCCAATTCTTCGGTTGGTTTTCCAGCATCTTCTGCACCTTATCTATTTCAGGGACAGGATTTTTATGGAAGGTTACGATAAATTTATTGGAGGCAAATATATTAACCTCCTCCGCAGCTAACGTCTCTTCATTCACTCGATGAATGACAAAGAAATGAAAATCATCATAAAAGTCTAGCTTCGGACGCTGTAATCTCATTAAGCAATCTTCAATAGCAAGAGGGTGAAAATGAAAAAATGTATCCAACAATGATTCTTCCTCGGCTGTAGGACAATTAAAATCAACCCAATACCATTCAAATTCTTGCTGATGTATCTCCTCTAAGGGAAAATCTTTTAACAGATGTTGTTGTTTTGTAATGCCAATGGTGCTTATCACGGTTTTCACCTCAAATTATTTACTACAAAATAGTTAGTGCTCCTCTTTAAAGCATACCCATCCACCGAACAAAGTAGTGGCAAAAAATCTAGAAGGTTTAGTAAAGCCTGCCCTTTGTAAAAGTGTTACAATTTCCTCTTCACTCATAAAAGAAAGAGAACGAATGGATTTTTCCATCTCTGCTAATTCAGACAAAGAAAGTCTAGTATGCTGTTGCCAATAGGAACGCCATAAATCAAATTGTAGTTCTGTTTCTAAAGAGCCTAGCTGACCATATTTTGAAACAAGGACAAATGGTGCTCCAGGTTTTAAATGTTTTGCTATTTCTTTTATCGTGTCTAGCTTTTCTTTATAGTCCTGAATAAAATGCAAGACGAGAACACAGCTTGCTGCATCATACTGTGAGAAGGGCAGCGAAGCATCTAGTATTGTAGCCTGATGGAATGACATATTATTTGGTAGAGCGAGTAAACGCTCTTTAGCTATGCTAAGCATGGATGCTGATGGATCAATGCCAGTGAATGACCAATGTGGCCTTCCTTCTGCCAGCTGTATAATTTCATTGCCGCTCCCTGCTCCCACGATTAACATGTTAGCATTTTCTGGTAGTCTAGAGTGATAAAAAGTTTGTATTAAACGTAGCATGGCATCATAACTAGGCAATGTACGGCGAATACCCTTTTCATATTCATTTGCTAATGTGTTGTTAAATTCCAACTCTCCTCACAGCCTTTCAAAAAAATTTTAAAAAATCCTTTTAAATGTGAAACTATTGCGGGTATAGTTCCGTAAATAGTAGTACATAAAACATAGATAAAGTTCAAAGAAAGGGTTGATATATATGGAGACTAAATGGTCTAAAGTAATCATACACGCAAGTGCATTTTTTGCGCCATGGTTAGTGCCCATTATTTTCTTTTTAATTAGTTCTGATGAGGAAGTAAAGGCAATTTCTATTCAAGCATTGCTATTCCAAATTGTCATGGGTGTTTTAATTGCTATCTCTGTTGTTTTAAGCTTTGTCCTTATTGGCTTACCATTTTTAATCATTTTCGGCATTATGCTATTTGTGGTACCGATTATTGGTATCGTAAAAGCATTGTCTGATGAACCTTGGCGCTATCCAATTGTTGGTCGCTGGGTATAATTTTCATAGACGCAAGTATATGCTAGTTGCATATGCTTGCGTTTTTTCTATGACTAATAAGGGTACATTAAATGTATGAGGAAATTATTAACCGTACACAAATAATTAAAAAAGTGCTCTTTTTGTTGCCTTAAAGGGCATTTTCAAGACTTTCCACTTTTCTATGGGCGAAATCATTGCAATTTTTTTCAGGCGTTTTGTATAATATACTCAAAGAAAGTCAAAGATAGTCAAAGTCAGTGAAGCAAGCGAGGTGTATTCCTAAAATGCGTAATATATCAGACATCATAGAGGGTTACTTAAAGCAAGTACTTGAATTAGGTGGAGAAGGGCATATTGAAATTAAACGTAGTGAAATCGCTGATAAATTTCAATGTGTACCATCACAAATAAATTATGTCATTAATACAAGATTTACTGCCGAGCGGGGTTACCTTGTTGAGAGCAAACGTGGTGGTGGTGGATACATTCGAATTTTACGTGTCCGCGCGAATTCACAGATTGATTTAATCGACGATGTTCTCCGGCAAATTGAAGGTGGAGCATCTCAAACGATGGCGGAAGATTTGGTTTATCGACTCATTGATGAGCAGGTAATTTCCAAGCGAGAAGCGAAATTAATGTTAGCAGCAATTGATCGCTCCACGATCGACCTGCATCTCCCATTAAGAGATGTCATTCGATCAAAAATATTGCGAGCAATGCTGACAACAATTAAATATGAACAACAAAAATAGTGAGGTGATGGAAATGATATGCGAACATTGTAAACAACGTAATGCGACAGTTACAGTAACACAAGTTCAAAGTGGGCAAAAAGTAGAGCATCATTATTGTGACGTCTGCGCCTCACAATTCCATCCATTTCATGCAGAGTTTAAACAAGAGCCAGTATCTATTCAACAGTTATTGTCTAACTGGTTTGGCTCTCCTACATGGCAAAAGGTGGGGGAAAAACAACAGGTACAACCACAACAGCAAACATGCCCACAATGTGGATTTTCGTATAAGCAATTTTTAAAAGAAGGAAAATTCGGGTGCCCAAGCTGTTATGACACATTTGGTGATCATTTGCCAAAGCTATTTAATCGCATTCAGGCAGGTCCACAACACATTGGTAAAATGCCTGGTGCTCGCAGTAATGTGTATGTTATTAAAAAGCAAATAGAAGATATCCGCAAGCGTATGAAATCCGCCGTAGATGAAGAACAGTTTGAAGAAGCGGCGAAGCTACGTGATGAAGTCAAAGAGCTAGAGAAGCATCTACAATTTGAAGGTGGTGATGTGTCATGATGATTGAATCATTTTTAGAGCGTGCGACACCAACTTGGATGCATATCAAAGATGATTACTCAGATATCGTCATTAGTACACGGATACGCCTCGCACGAAATTTAGATGGGTATCGTTTTCCATTAGCGTTTTCAGAGAATGAGGCACTGCAGGTAGAACAGGCTGTTACACATGCTGTAAGCGATAGCCCAATGCTTCAAAATGATTATGCTTATTTTGCTATAAAGGATTTATCGCCTTTACAGCGTCAAATTCTTGTAGAAAAGCATTTGATTAGCCCACAACTGGCTAAAAAAGAGCAAGTGGGCTCTATACTACTTTCTGAAGATGAATCCGTGAGCATTATGGTGAATGAAGAGGATCATTTACGCATTCAATGTATGACAGCAAGTTTTCAACTTCAAAGTGCCTATGAACAAGCAAATAAGATTGATCGTATCCTAGAGAAAGTATTACCGTATGCTTTTCGAGATACTTTTGGTTATTTAACAAGTTGTCCAACGAATATTGGTACGGGTCTACGAGCGTCAGTCATGATGCATTTACCCGCTCTTACATTAACAGGGCAAATGAATCAAATTATAAATGCCATGACACGCTTAGGAATGACTGTAAGAGGTATATATGGTGAAGGAAGCGAAAATTTAGGGAATGTTTATCAAGTGTCTAACCAAATTACACTTGGAAAGACAGAGGAAGATATTTTAGCAGACATACAAAGTGTCGCTGAAAAGATTATTCAAAAAGAACGACATGCAAGAGGTAAATTAATGGAAAAGGCAGAGCTTGCGCTAGAAGATCGAGTATATCGGGCTTTAGGCACCCTTACACATGCGAGAATTTTAACAAGTGAGGAAGCCGCGACTTGCCTATCTAATGTTCGTTTAGGAGTAGATTTACAATTGATTGATGGTATACAAGCAACGACCTTAAATGAATGTGTTGTTAGTATGCAACCAGGTTTTTTACAGCACTATGCAGGTGAGGCATTACCACCTGCTGAGAGGGATCGTGTTCGAGCGGAGATGCTTCGTGAGACATTATCTCAAGAACATGCGAATAAGCCTATAAATGGGGAAAAAGGAGAGGATTTATATGATGTTTAATCGTTTTACACAACGCGCGCAAAAAGTATTACAGCTTGCTCAGGAAGAGGCTATTCGTTGGAAGCACGAATCTATCGGTACAGAGCATATTCTATTAGGGCTTATACGTGAAGGCGGCGGTATTGCTGCGAAAGCGTTAGAAGCCATTGATATTAGTCCTCAAATGATTGAAGCTGGCATTGAAGAATTAGTTGGTAAGGGCAAAGAAGATGTCGGTCCAATCGTTCATTATACGCCAAGAGCTAAGAAAGTAATTGAATTATCTGTTGATGAGTCACGTAAATTAGGTCACTCCTATATTGGCACAGAGCATTTATTACTGGCGCTTATACGTGAAGGTGAGGGCGTGGCAGCTCGCGTTTTAAACAATGCGGGAGTTGGTTTAAATAAGGCTCGCCAGCAAGTATTATTGCTATTAGGTAATAATGATAATGCCCAATCTGGCCAACAAGCAGCTCAAGCTGCCAATACACCAACATTAGATAGTCTAGCACGTGATTTAACACAAATTGCACGTGAAGGTACATTAGACCCTGTTATTGGCCGAAGCAAGGAAATTACACGAGTTATTGAAGTTTTATCGCGTCGTACGAAAAATAACCCTGTATTGATTGGTGAGCCAGGTGTTGGTAAAACAGCGATTGCTGAAGGATTGGCACAGCAAATTATTAATAACGAAGTGCCAGAAATCCTTCGAGACAAACGTGTAATGACACTAGATATGGGGACAGTTGTTGCAGGTACAAAATATCGTGGAGAATTTGAAGATCGTTTGAAAAAAGTGATGGATGAAATTCGCCAAGCAGGCAACATCATTTTATTTATTGACGAATTGCATACATTAATCGGTGCGGGTGGTGCTGAAGGTGCGATTGATGCATCAAATATCTTAAAACCATCTTTAGCACGTGGTGAGCTGCAATGTATTGGTGCCACAACACTTGATGAGTACCGTAAGTACATTGAAAAGGATGCTGCTTTAGAGCGCCGTTTCCAACCAATCCAAGTGGATGAGCCGACAGTGGAAGAGGCTATTCTAATTATTCAAGGCTTACGTGATCGTTATGAAGCGCATCACCGTGTAAAAATTACAGATGAAGCGATTGAAGCAGCCGCAAAAATGAGTGATAGATATATTTCTGACCGCTTCTTACCAGATAAAGCGATTGACTTAATCGATGAAGCAGGTTCTAAAGTACGCTTACGCTCATTCGCAGTGCCACCAAACTTAAAGGCGCTCGAGGATAAGCTTGAAAATGTTCGTTCTGAAAAAAATGCAGCCGTATCCGGTCAAGAATTTGAAAAGGCAGCAGCGCTAAGAGATACGGAGCAAAAGCTGAAGGATGAAATTGAAGCCACTCGAAAAAATTGGAAAGAAGAGCAAGGTAAAGCCGAATCTAAGGTGACTGTGGATGATGTAGCAGCAGTTGTATCAATGTGGACAGGAATCCCAGTTGCTAAAATTGCTTCCGAAGAATCTTCGAAGTTACTACAGCTTGAAGAAGAATTACACAAACGTGTAGTAGGGCAAGGTGAAGCGGTAGAAGCGATTTCTCGTGCAATACGTCGTGCAAGAGCAGGCTTAAAAGATCCAAAACGACCAATTGGTTCATTTATCTTCTTAGGACCTACAGGTGTTGGTAAAACAGAGCTTGCAAGAGCACTGGCTGAAGTAATGTTTGGCGATGAGGATGCGATGATTCGTGTTGATATGTCCGAGTATATGGAGAAACATTCGACTTCTCGTTTAGTAGGTTCACCTCCAGGCTATGTAGGCTTCGATGATGGTGGCCAACTGACAGAGAAAGTTCGCCGTAAGCCATATTCAGTCGTTTTATTAGATGAAATTGAAAAGGCACATCCTGATGTATTCAATATTCTATTGCAAGTGCTTGAAGATGGTCGTTTAACAGACTCTAAGGGACGTGTAGTAGACTTCCGCAATACAGTGGTCATTATGACTTCAAACGTTGGTGCGGATGCATTAAAATACCAAAAGAGCCTTGGTTTCAATGTAGGTGGTGCAGAGTCTAAGCATAAAGACATGAAGGGTACGATGTTAGAAGAATTGAAAAAAGCATTCCGTCCAGAATTCTTAAACCGTATCGATGAAATGATTGTCTTCCACGCATTAGAAAAAGAGCACTTAAAAGAAATCATTGCGATGATGGGCAATGCTTTAACAAAACGCTTGAAAGAGCAAGACATTTCGTTAGAGCTAACAGATGCGGCACTTGAAAAAATTGCTGAAGAAGGCTATGACCCTCAATATGGTGCTCGTCCACTACGTCGTGCATTACAAAAACAAGTAGAGGATCGATTATCGGAAGAATTACTAAAAGGTAATGTAGAAAAGGGTAATCAGGTTGTCATTGATTATGTAAACGATGAGTTTGTTGTAAAGAAAAAAGAGGGAGTATCCATCTCTAAATAATTTCAAGGAAAGACAGTAAGGCTTTAAGTGCCAAGCTGTCTTTTTTTCTGTACAATTAAGGATAAGAACAAATATTCGAGGTGAAAGCATTTTGGCAAAGAAAAAAACGAAATTTGTATGTTCAGGCTGTGGCTATGAATCTGCTAAATGGATGGGAAGATGTCCAGGGTGTGGTGAATGGAATAAAATGGTCGAAGAAGTGGAGATGGTTGCTAAAGGTCCACGTGGAGCATTTCAACATTCTGCTACAGTTACCCAAAAGGCAATCCCGATTATCCAGGTGGAAGCAACTGAGGAATCGCGTGTAGTAACAGAAATGGGCGAGCTCAATCGTGTATTAGGCGGCGGCATTGTACCTGGTTCTCTAGTATTAATTGGGGGCGATCCCGGAATAGGGAAATCAACATTACTATTACAGGTTTCCGCATTACTCTCAAATAAAGGGCATCGCGTACTTTATATTTCTGGAGAGGAATCCATTCGTCAAACGAAATTACGAGCAGAGCGTTTAGGAGTGATTTCTCAAGAGCTTTACATATATTCCGAAACAAACCTAGAGTTTTTAAATCAAACCATTGATGAAGTCCAACCTAAATTTGTCATTGTGGATTCTATACAAACGGTCTTTCATCCAGAAGTAACAAGCGCCCCAGGTAGTGTATCACAGGTTCGTGAATGTACAGCTGAGCTTATGCGAATCGCTAAAACTAAAGGTATTGCTATTTTTCTAGTAGGGCATGTAACAAAAGAGGGGCAAATAGCTGGGCCACGTATTTTAGAACACATGGTTGATACTGTACTGTATTTTGAAGGGGAAAGACATCATAATCATCGTATTTTACGAAGCCAAAAAAATCGCTTTGGTTCTACAAATGAAATTGCCATATTTGAAATGCTTCAGGGTGGGTTAAAGGAAGTTCTAAACCCTTCTGAGTTATTTTTACAGGAGCGTTCACAAGGTGCGGCGGGGTCAACTATTGTTGCATCAATGGAGGGGACAAGGCCTATCCTTGTTGAAATTCAATCCTTAGTTACACCTACAAGCTTTAACTATCCTAAACGTATGGCCACAGGTGTCGATCAAAACCGAGTACAATTGCTAATGGCTGTACTAGAAAAGCGTATGGGTCTCATGCTACAAGCTCAGGATGCATATATTAAAGTTGCTGGTGGTGTCAAGCTGGATGAGCCAGCTATAGATTTAGCAGTGTTGACAAGCATTGTATCTAGTTTTAAGGATCAGGCAGTGCGTGCAACGGATTGCTTTATTGGTGAGGTAGGACTGACAGGTGAGGTCCGTCGAGTGTCACGTATAGAACAGCGAGTCATTGAAGCGGCGAAGCTTGGATTCAAAAGAGCTTTCATTCCAGCTTCGAATATCGGTGGTTGGGAATTTCCACAGGGAATTGAAATTGTTGGTGTAGAAACGATAAAGGATGCTTTAAATGCATGCTTTAGAGAGCTATAAAGGAGATTGTGCATGTTGGACATTATGCTGACATGCATTTTCCTTCATTTTTAATGCTAATATCGGAAACTCAAATAAAGGAATCATCGTCCTAAATAATAGCTGATGTAGGAATAAAGGATTGTCATCTATTACATGCAAAAATAGAAATTTGTAAAATTATGTCTAACTAACTTATCCTTGTTTCACAACATCAAAAATAATGAGAATTTGATTGAGCTCATGAAAGATTTTCTGCCGTAAACTATGTATAATCTTAACTAACAATTAGGAGGTGACAGCTTGTGAAAAAATTTGTTCAAATTGCGTTTTTACTGATTGGAGGAGCATTGGGCCTTGTTTTCTTACCGCCATTATACGAATTGCTTCATTTATCATCTAATCCTTGGCTAGATAATCCTTATGTATCAGTAGCTCTAGGCGCACTTTTACTGTTTACACTATCTTTTGCATTTTCCGATTACTTTGTAAGGCTCATTAGCTGGATGGAAGAAGTTCTGTTTAAGGTTCCTATCGGAGATTTATTATTTGGTACGTTTGGTTTAATAATTGGGTTGATTGTCGCTTACTTTTTAGGCTTTGCCATTGATAGTGTAAAATTCCCTGTTATTACGGAAGTACTCCCTATTATCCTGTCATTTGTATTAGGGTATTTAGGTTTCCGTCTAGGTTTTAGAAAAAGAGATGAGCTCATACAGCTTTTTACATTACGAAGTGGCAATACGAAGAAAAAAGCTAGTGAAGGTGCTGAAGTTCAAGAGGTTCGTGGAAGCTACAAACTGCTAGATACAAGTGTGATTATCGATGGTCGTATTGCTGATATTTCTGAAACAGGCTTCATTGAGGGTATCTTAGTTGTACCTCAATTTGTGCTCACAGAGCTTCAGCATATAGCTGATTCTTCCGACACCTTAAAGCGCACAAGAGGTCGGCGTGGTTTAGATATATTAAAAAAACTACAAGATGAACGTAAGACAAAAGTTGAAATTACGGACGAGGATTTTGAAGATGTACAAGAGGTAGATTTAAAGCTTGTACGTCTTGCAAAAAAAATGGGTAACGACACACAAATTGTTACGAATGATTTTAACCTGAATAAAGTCTGTGAACTCCATCATGTAAAAGTATTAAATATTAATGATTTAGCGAATGCAGTGAAGCCTGTGGTCATACCAGGTGAGGACATGCAGGTTGTGGTTATAAAGGATGGTAAAGAGCATAACCAAGGAGTTGCCTATTTAGATGATGGAACGATGATTGTAGTTGAAGGTGGTCGTAGTTATATTGGACAGGCAATTACAGTTACAGTTACTAGTGTGCTGCAAACATCGGCAGGTCGTATGATCTTTGCTAAGCCGAAGGACGATTAGGATGTGGGAAAATGCAATATGAAGTGGTTCTACCTGCTGCTGGAAGTGGGAAGCGTATGGGTGCAGGGCAAAATAAATTATTTTTAAAGCTTTTGGAGAAGCCTATTCTGGTACACACGCTAGAAGTGTTTCAACAAGATCCCTCTTGCACAGGTATTTGGCTGGCCGTTAAACCAGAAGAACGTGCATATATTCAAAAAATGCTAGAGGACTATCAGATTACCAAAGTGAAGGGCTTACCTGATGGAGGTGCTGAGCGACAGCATTCGGTTCATTCGTGTATGAAAGAGATGCAACAGGTAGATATTGTGCTTGTTCATGACGCAGCACGCCCGTTTATTACGCATGATATTATTGCAAAGCTTGTACAGAACGCCCATAATCACGGTGCAGCAATTGCAGGGGTTCGTGCGAAAGATACGATGAAAAAAGTATCAATGAATGGCATTATAGAGGAAACGGTTGATCGAGAAAGCCTTTGGATGGTGCAAACTCCACAAGCATTCCGTTTTGAATTAATTATGGAAGCAGAGGACGTAGCTGAAAAAGTAGGTTTTCTTGGGACAGATGAGGCGATGCTAATGGAGCGTCTCGGACATCAGGTACACATCGTAGAAAGTAGTTATGAAAATGTAAAAATGACAACACAAGAAGACTTAGTATTTGGTGAGGCAATCTTGCGTAAGCGTGGATCATTCAATCATTAAGAAATATAGGCTATTCATTCGTAGTTTGTTGAGGATGGATAGTCTTTTTTATTTGTTTTGGTTGGGTAAAAGTCCATGGTGCAGGAATACCTCTTGGTTGCGAATTATGTCCATTATATATGTATGATAATGACATCCTTATAGCCGAATGAGAAACGAAGGCTAGGAAAAGGATAAAAAGTTAGAATAAGCTCACATAAAGTGGTTTTATCCGTGTATGATCGTTTTACGTGTAAAATGAAATAGTGGATATATGATTAATAAGGTAATAGAATAGATGAAAAGATGTGAGGGGTGTTTATTGTGTCATTAAATGATTGGTTAAATCAAAAGGTTCCAGAAATTACAGGTTCATTAACTAGTATAAATAAACAGTACATCGACGTTGACAACTCAATAGGCTTTGATGGACGGGATCGGGTTATAAAAATAATAGATAATTTCCATGAGGTGCTGTTTCCTGGCATTTATATGACAAGACCGATTGATGAAACAAGGGTGAACGTAGTTTGCAGTAATAAGCTGCGTGAAACGGCATTAGATTTGCGGGATATTATCGAAAAAGTATTATTTTATAATATGGAGGACAGTGACCCTGCCAATTGCGAGAAGTATTGCCGTGAACAAGCAGACAAAATTGTTATGAATTTGATTAATCGATTTCCTGCCATTCGCCAAGTGCTACAAACAGATATTCAAGCGGCATATAATGGTGACCCAGCAGCTCTCTCCACAGAAGAAATTTTACTAAGCTATCCATCTATTGTGGCTGTTTATATTCACCGCATTGCACATGAGTTATACGAAATGGGCGTACAAATTGTGCCTCGAATTATGTCAGAATATGCGCACCGATTAACGGGTATCGATATTCATCCAGGGGCTACAATAGGAGAATCATTCTTTATTGACCACGGAACAGGTGTCGTTATTGGTGAAACTTGTACTATCGGAAAGAATGTAAAAATTTATCAAGGTGTAACATTAGGTGCACTAAGCTTCCCGTTAGATGAAAATGGTAATCCAATTAAAGGCATTAAACGTCATCCGAATATTGCTGACAATGTTGTCATTTATGCTGGTGCCACTATTTTAGGGGGCGAGACGACGATTGGGCACGATTCCGTTTTAGGAAGTAATATTTGGCTAACACACTCTGTTCCTCCTTATTCACGTGTCTATAATTCACAGCCATCTCCGAATATTAGCAACAGTCAAATGAAAAATATAGAGTATCATATTTAATGAATGTAGGGCAGTCTAGAGAGTGTAGCTTTCTAAACTGCCCATTACTGCTATAGGAGGATAATTATTAAGGCGCTTTTCAAACAACCTATGGCAAATTTTGATATGATAATGATAAATATTAATTAAAGGAAGATGAATATGTTTCGAATTGGACAAGGTTTTGACGTACATGCATTTGAAGAAGGTCGTCCATTAATTATTGGTGGCATTACCATTCCGCATGAAAAAGGACTAGTAGGACATTCAGATGCGGATGTTCTTTTACACACTGTCACAGATGCAGCTCTAGGAGCAATTGGAGAAGGGGATATTGGCCGTCATTTTCCAGATACAGACCCTGCATTTAAGGACGCGGATTCTGCAAAATTATTAGAGTACATTTGGAAAATTGTTGAGGATAAGGGCTATTCTCTAGGTAATGTGGATTGTACCATTATGGCACAGCGCCCTAAAATGGCACCCTATATTGGACAGATGCAACAGCGTATCGCTGAATTATTACACGCAGAGCCTTCACAGGTAAATGTTAAAGCAACGACAACTGAACGATTAGGTTTTACAGGTCGTGAGGAAGGTATTGCGGCAATGGCAACAATTCTTTTGATTAAGAAATAAATGTGGATGAACCCCGCTTTTATTTCCTGTAACAGAGTGGTAAAATGAACAAAGTCAATTTTTGATCGAAAATTTAGGAGGCTTTTAATTATGACGAAAGAAGTTCGCGTTCGTTACGCGCCATCTCCAACAGGTTATTTACATATCGGTGGAGCGCGTACAGCATTATTCAATTATTTATATGCAAAACATCATAACGGTAAATTCATTGTACGTATTGAAGATACGGATATTGAACGTAATGTAGAGGGCGGAGAAGCATCTCAGCTAGATAACCTAAAATGGTTAGGTATTGAATATGATGAGTCCATTGATATTGGTGGACCTTATGCGCCTTATCGTCAAATGGAACGTCTTGATATTTATAAAGAGCATGCTGAAAAACTATTAGAGCAAGGTGTAGCCTACAAGTGTTTCTGTTCTTCTGAAAAGCTTGAAGCTTCTCGAGAAGAACAAAAAGCAAGAGGTGTAGCTGCGCCTACTTATGATGGTACATGTCGCCACTTATCAGCAGATGAAGTCGCTGCTAAAGAAGCTGCAGGTGAGCCATACACAATCCGTATGCGTGTACCTGAAAATGTAACATACGAATTTGAAGATTTAGTTCGTGGACAAGTTACATTTGAGTCTAAAGATATTGGTGATTGGGTACTTGTAAAAGCAAATGGTATTCCAACATATAACTATGCAGTTGTTTTAGACGATCACTTTATGGAAATTTCTCACGTATTCCGTGGTGAGGAGCATTTATCGAATACACCAAAGCAAATGATGATTTTTGATGCATTTGGTTGGGAATATCCTCGCTTTGGTCATATGACATTAATTATTAATGAAAACCGTAAAAAACTATCTAAGCGTGATGAATCGATTATTCAATTTGTTACGCAATATAAAGATTTAGGTTATCTTCCTGAAGCAATGTTTAACTTCTTTGCACTACTTGGTTGGTCTCCAGAGGGAGAGGAAGAGATTTTCTCAAAAGAAGAATTTATCAAAATTTTTGATGAAAAACGTCTTTCAAAATCACCATCTATGTTTGATAAGCAAAAGCTAACATGGATGAATAATCAATATATTAAAAAACTGTCTTTAGAAGAAGTTGTAGCATTATCTTTACCTCACCTACAAAAAGCAGGCTTGTTACCTGAAGAGCTTACTGCGGAGCAACGTGCTTGGGCGACGGATTTAATCGCACTTTATCATGACCAAATGAGTTTTGGCGCAGAAATTGTCGAATTATCTAGCCTATTCTTTAACGACCATATTGAATATGATGAAGAAGCAAAAGAGGTTTTAGCAGGAGAGCAAGTACCTGAAGTAATGGCAGCATTTAAAGCACAATTGGAAGAGCTAGAAGAGTTTACACCAGATGCGGTAAAAGCTGCGATTAAAGCTGTACAAAAGACAACTGGTCATAAAGGTAAAAATCTGTTTATGCCAATCCGTGTTGTGACAACAGGTGAAACACATGGACCAGAGTTGCCGAACGCCATTTGTTTAATTGGTAAAGAGAAAGCAATTGACCGTGTAGAAAAATTTGCACAATAAAGATAAATTTATTGACAATTCATTCTTTCGTTGTAAAATGTATTTACATTGAAAAAGCGTTGATAAGGAGAAGTAAGTGGCGCATGCTCTTAAGAGAGGACCATCACCGGCTGAAAGTGGTCTGAGCCTAGGCAAAACTGAAATGCACCTTTGAGCATAAAGCTGAACGATAGTAGGCTTTATCGAGTCATCCCCGTTAATGGATGTCCAAAGTGGAAGGCTTTTTGTCTTCAATCAGAGTGGAACCACGCAAATCGAGCGTCTCTGTCATTCCTTTTAGGAGTGATAGGGGCGCTTTTTTATTCAATAGAAAAGGAGAGTGAAATACAATGGGTATTCAAATTTTTAACTCATTAACACGACAAAAGGAAACCTTTGTACCGCTAGAAGAAGGCAAGGTAAAAATGTATGTCTGCGGTCCTACAGTTTATAACTATATCCATATTGGGAATTCACGTCCTGTAATTGTTTATGATACAGTACGTCGTTATTTTCAGTATAAAGGCTATGATGTAAAGTTTGTTTCCAATTTTACGGATGTAGACGATAAAATTATAAAAGCGGCAAATGAGCTAGGTGAAGAAGTGCATGAATTAACAGAGCGCTTTATTGCAGCTTATTTTGAGGATGTTATGGCACTAGGATGCAAAAAAGCAGATGTTCATCCACGTGTGACAGAGCATATGGACGATATCATTCAATTTATTCAAGTGTTAATGGAAAAGGGCTACGCTTATGAGTCTGCTGGAGATGTGTATTACCGTACTCGTAAATTTGATGGCTACGGTAAATTATCACACCAATCCGTTGATGATTTAAAAATCGGTGCTCGTATTGAAGCAGGCGAGAAAAAAGATGATGCGCTAGATTTCGCTTTATGGAAAGCAGCTAAGCCAGGTGAGATTTTCTGGGAAAGCCCATGGGGAGATGGCCGTCCAGGGTGGCATATTGAGTGTTCTGTAATGGCTCGTGAACATTTAGGAGATACTATTGATATTCATGCTGGTGGGCAGGATTTAACTTTCCCTCACCACGAAAATGAAATTGCTCAATCAGAGGCACACAATGATAAAACATTTGCGCGTTATTGGATGCATAACGGGTATATTAATATTGATAATGAAAAGATGTCCAAATCACTTGGGAATTTCATTCTTGTGAATGATATCCGTAAACAAATTGACCCGCAGATACTACGTTTCTTCATGTTATCTGTCCACTATCGTCATCCAATTAACTTTGCGAAGGACCTAGTAGAAGCTGCTTCATCAGGTTTAGAGCGTATTCGTACAGCTTACAACAATGTGAAGCATCGCCTTACTACTACAGTAAGCTTAGGTGATCATTCTGAAGAATGGCTGAACAAAATTGCGGAACAAAAAGCGCATTTTGAAGAGGCAATGGATGATGATTTTAATACAGCCAACGCTATTTCTGTGTTATTTGAAATAGCTCGCATTGCTAATATTTACTTAAATGAAACCAATACTTGCAAGAAGGTATTAGAAACCTTTATTGAAACCTTTGAAGTACTAGGTGACGTCTTAGGTATAGAATTTGCAAAAGAAGAAGAACTATTAGACGAAGAAATTGAAGCATTACTACAAGAGCGCGTCGAGGCACGTAAAAATCGTGATTTTGCTCGTTCTGATGAGATCCGTGACCATTTGCAAGCCCAAGGTATCATTTTAGAAGATACACGACAAGGAACTAGATGGAAACGAGGGTAATTAAGTTGGATAAACTTCGCAATGAAGATGTTAAACAATTAAATGCGCTGGCGTTAGCCTATATGGGTGATGCTGTATTGGAACAAAAGGTCCGAGAATATTTGCTACGCTCTGGTCGTGTTAAACCAAACACACTGCATCGAGAGGCAACTCGCTACGTTTCAGCAAAAGCACAATCTATGATCGTTCATCGCATGATGGATGAAAATTATTTAACAGAGGAGGAATTGGCAGTGTTCCGCCGTGGACGCAATGCCAAATCCGGCTCTGTACCAAAAAATACGGATGTCCAAACCTATCGTAATAGCTCAGGCTTTGAGGCGGTGCTTGGTAGTTTATATTTATTGAATGAACTAGAACGCGTCTACGAAATCATTGCATATGCTATTCAAATAATCGAGGAATCAAAAGGAGTGTCTAAATAATGGCAGAACAGAATGGTGAAATTATTGCCGGTAAAAACCCAGTGTTAGAAGCACTTCGTTCAGGCCGCGATATGAATAAAGTATGGATTGCAGAAGGTGTAAAGAAATCTGGTGTCAATGAACTGCTAGATTTAGCCCGTGAACGTGGTGTCATAGTTCAATTTGTTCCAAAAAAGAAAGTTGATCAATTATCAAGCGCCAATCATCAAGGAATCGTTGCTTCTGTTGCCGCTTATAAGTATGCTGAACTTGAGGATTTATTTGCAGCTGCAGCTCATAAACAGGAAGATCCTTTTTTCTTAATCTTAGATGAGTTAGAGGATCCTCATAATTTAGGGTCTATTATGAGAACGGCTGATGCTATAGGAGCACATGGTATTATTATCCCTAAGCGCCGATCAGTGAGTTTAACAGCAGTGGTGGCAAAGGCATCTACAGGAGCGATTGAACACGTTCCAGTTGTACGTGTAAACAATCTTGCTCAAACAATAGATGAATTAAAAGAACGCGGTATATGGATTGCAGGTACAGATGCAAAGGGATCTGTAGATTATCGAAAAATGGATGCAACATTACCATTAGCCATCATTATTGGCAGTGAGGGTAAAGGGATGGGGCGTTTATTAAAAGAAAAATGCGATTTTTTATATCACTTACCGATGGTTGGTCATGTCACATCACTGAACGCATCAGTAGCAGCAGCTTTATTAATGTACGAAGTGTATCGTAAACGTCAAGAAGCGATTGAATAACAATGAAAAACATTTTGCTTGTTGATGGCTATAATATGATTGGATCTTGGAAAGAGCTGCGGCCATTGCGTGATACGAATTTTGAGGATGCACGAAGAAGGTTGATAGAACTCATGGCTGAATATAAAGCAGCAATGGGTTGGCGCGTAATTATTGTTTTTGACGCACATCTTGTACCAGGAGTAGAGCAATCTTATATAGAAAATGATGTAGAAGTCATTTATACACGAAAAAATGAAACAGCAGATGAACGCATTGAAAAAATGACACACGAATTAAAGGCTAGAAATGTACAAATTCATGTAGCAACTTCTGATATGGCAGAGCAAAGTGTTATATTTGGGAATGGCGCCCTAAGGAAATCGGCTAGAGAGCTAGAAATTGATACAGGTATTATCCAACATAAAATTACCCACGATGTGAAGCGGAAGCAAGAAAGTAAGCCGCCTTCTCGTATAGAATTAAAGCCAGATGTTGCGCTCGCCTTTGAAAAATGGCGACGTGGGTTGAAATGATTGATTGACGCATATTTTCCAATTCCGTTATACTGTTTCTAATTATCTGTTGTGGCTGAGGTGATACCATGTTTAAAAATAGCATTGTACAAGTGACACAAGATTTTGAACGATTCAATGATGAAGAGCTTATTGAAATGGTGCATCAAGGTAATACAGATGCGTTGGATTATTTAATTACGAAATACCGTTTGTTAGTAAGGGCGAAGGCAAGATCCTATTTCTTAATCGGAGCAGATAAGGAAGACATTGTACAGGAGGGCATGATAGGCTTATATAAAGCTATTCGTGATTTTAAAGGAGATAAGCTTGCATCATTCAGGGCTTTTGCAGAGTTATGTATAACAAGACAGATTATTACGGCTATTAAAACAGCAACTAGGCAAAAGCATATACCTCTAAATTCCTATATCTCTTTGGACAAGCCTATATTCGACGAAGAGTCAGACCGAACGCTTATGGATGTACTAACGGGTGCTATTATGGATGATCCAGAAGAATTGATGATTCATAGAGAAGAGTTTGGATATTTAGAAGAAAAGATGAGTGAGATTTTAAGTGAGTTAGAGCTTCAAGTTTTAGCCTTATATCTAGACGGTCAATCTTATCATGAAATTTCCGCTAAATTAAATCGTCATGTCAAATCTATCGATAATGCATTGCAGCGGGTAAAGCGCAAATTAGAACGTCATTTAGTCCTTGAGGAAATGTCTTAGTCCATATAGGCCTTTATTGACATTGACAAATATAGGTGTTAGTCTTAAAAAGACAAAGTGCCGAAAAAGGTGATTATATGGCAAAAAAAGTCGTGCTAAATTGTGAGAAATGTGGTTCGAGAAATTACACGTTCCCAGCTAAAGAAGGTTCAACTGTACGTCTCGAATTAAAGAAATTTTGCTCGCATTGCAATGAACATACAATGCATAAACAAACGCTATAAAATGATATGTAAATAGACAGATTTGATTGATTCGGAGGTTAAGCTAGAATGGGCAAGATCAAAAGCTTTTTCAGCGATGTAATGTCAGAAATGCGCAAAACAAGCTGGCCGAAAAGTAAAGAACTGACGAAATATACAGTCGTTGTAATTTCAACTGTTGTCATTATGGCTTTATTTTTTGTGTTAGTTGACTTAGGTATTTCATCATTATTCCGCTGGTACTTAGATTTATAATTTAGTAAATAGCATATTTTTGAAATAGCCCGTCCATTGCAATAACGGGTTTTTTCGTTTGTTTTATCTTCATTCAGCAGAAAACTCCATCTAATTGGATTGATGAGATGGGTGAAGTGAAGCGCAAAGCAGTAAAATCTCCTCATTATGATAAATACTACTAGGAGAGTATGATAGTAGCGATAGATGACTATGCTAGTTTCGGTATATATCATCGAGCTTTCGCAAGCAATTAGCGAAAGCTATATTTTTCTAATGAGATGTTTGTGAAAAGAGTAAAAATGCATTGAGCGTATCGCGATTCATTTTCACTTTTATTTGTAAGGGAGGGACGGACGAGGAGTCCTAGTAGTTATGGAGAAAAATTGGTATGTTGTTCATACGTATTCAGGGTATGAAAACCGTGTAAAAGCAAACCTAGAGAAACGTGTAGAAACAATGGGAATGCAAGATAAAATCTTCCGTGTGATTGTTCCTGAGCATGAAGAAACAGAAATGAAAGATGGAAAAAAACGTACAATGATGCGTAAAGTTTTCCCTGGTTATGTGTTAGTAGAGTTAATCATGACAGATGACTCTTGGTATGTAGTTCGAAATACGCCTGGTGTTACAGGCTTTATCGGTTCATCAGGTGGAGGAGCAAAACCAACACCGTTATTACCAGAAGAAGCAGATCGTTTACTGCAACAAATGGGTATGACTGATAAAGTTGTAGAAGTGGACATTACTGTTGGTGAAGCAGTAGAAGTATTAGAAGGGCCGTTTGCTCATTTCCAAGGGCGTGTTGAAGAAATTGACACGGAAAAAGGTAAAATTAAAGTGACGGTTGATATGTTTGGTCGCGAAACAATTATGGAGCTAGATTTCGAACAAGTTCAAAAATTATAGTTCTACCAATAGAATATTACATGCTAATTGGTAGATGTTTCGCAGATTTTGTTAATTACTACTTGCTTAAAAAAATTAAAAGTGGTATCATTTCATAGGTCAGACTGTCATACTTTTGTTTGACGTCTGTAATGATAATTTTAATGTTATCGGCACTTAGCTGACAGACAGATATTGAGTGGGAGGGGCAACCCAATTACCACATCACGGACTTAAGGAGGTGTGTCTCGTGGCTAAAAAAGTTATTAAAGTCGTAAAACTTCAAATCCCTGCTGGTAAAGCTAACCCAGCTCCACCGGTTGGTCCTGCATTAGGTCAAGCGGGTGTGAACATCATGGGATTCTGTAAAGAATTCAATGCGCGTACTGCTGATCAAGCTGGTCTTATTATTCCAGTTGAAATTTCAGTATTCGAGGATCGTTCTTTCACTTTCATTACAAAAACTCCACCTGCAGCAGTTCTACTTAAAGTAGCAGCTGGTATCCAATCTGGATCTGGTGAACCAAACCGTAAAAAAGTGGCAACGGTTAAACGTGATAAAGTTCGCGAAATCGCTGAAACTAAAATGCCAGACCTTAACGCTGCTTCAGTAGAAGCTGCTATGTTAATGGTTGAAGGTACTGCACGAAGCATGGGTATTGTTATCGAAGACTAATCCCATTTACTTGATGTTTTGTTTTTTGGAAGGTTGCGAAGTTTCTTTGTGAACACGCAACCTTTATTCGTGGGAGGTAAAATCCGCTATAACCACAATCAAGGAGGAAATATATAATGGCTAAAAAAGGTAAAAAACTGCAAGATGCAGCGAAATTAATTGATCGTAACGCACTATACACTGCACAAGAAGCAATCGAACTTGCTCAAAAAACTAGCACAGTAAACTTCGACGCTACTGTAGAAGTTGCTTTCCGCTTAGGTATTGATACTCGTAAAAACGACCAACAAATCCGTGGTGCAGTAGTGCTACCAAACGGTACTGGTAAAACTCAACGCGTATTAGTATTTGCAAAAGGTGAAAAACTTAAAGAAGCTGAAGCAGCTGGTGCTGACTATGTAGGCGATGCAGAATACATCCAAAAAATCCAACAAGGTTGGTTTGACTTCGATGTAATCGTAGCAACTCCTGACATGATGGGCGAAGTTGGTAAACTTGGTCGTGTATTAGGACCTAAAGGTTTAATGCCAAACCCTAAAACTGGTACAGTTACTTTTGATGTAACAAAAGCAATTGAAGAAATCAAAGCTGGTAAAGTAGAATACCGTGCTGATAAAGCTGGTATTATCCACGCTCCTATCGGTAAAGTTTCTTTCTCAGCAGAAAAATTAGTAGAAAACTTCTTAGCTGTTTTTGATGTAGTTCAAAAAGCAAAACCTGCTGCAGCTAAAGGTACTTACATGAAATCTGTAAATGTTACAACTACAATGGGTCCAGCGGTTAAAATTGACGCTTCTAACGTAGTAGTAAAATAATTTATATATATGTATTGACGATAGCAGCTATACGTGATACTATAGTTGCTGTTGTGAATTATCCATTTGTACCGTAGACAGTAGGAGTGACTTGTCACTTAATGTTCCTACCGAGGACATCGGAATTCAGATTCTTATTTAAAGATGATGACTTTCAGCCTCTGTGTCTATTTGACTCGGAGGCTTTTCTTTTGTCGGTATAAATGACCCATTCTAATAGGAGGTGTCATCATGAGCAAAGCAATCGAAAACAAACAAGTACAAGTTCAAGAGATTACTGAAAAATTCCAAGGCGCTGCTTCTGTAGTAGTTGTGGATTACCGTGGTCTTAATGTTGCACAAGTAACAGAGCTTCGTAAACAACTTCGTGAAGCTGGCGTTGAGTTCAAAGTTTACAAAAACACTTTAACTCGTCGTGCTGCTGAAGCTGCTGGCCTTGAAGGAATCAACGACGTATTAGTTGGTCCTAACGCAATTGCGTTCTCAAATGAAGATGTTGTAGCGCCTGCTAAAATCATCAACGAGTTCGCTAAGAAAAACGAGGCTTTAGAAATTAAAGCTGGTATTATTGAAGGTACTATCTCTTCTGTTGAAGATGTTAAAGCACTTGCAGAACTTCCATCACGCGAAGGTCTACTTTCTATGCTTTTATCTGTACTTCAAGCTCCAGTGCGTAACTTCGCACTTGCAACAAAAGCTGTTGCAGAACAAAAAGAAGAACAAGGCGCGTAATTTAGTACGCACTGAAACTTCTGCGGCCTGATCGCAAAAAAATAAAACATTATCCAATTAGGAGGAAATTATAATGAATAAAGAGCAAATCTTAGAAGCTATCAAAGCTATGACAGTTCTTGAATTAAACGATTTAGTAAAAGCTATCGAAGAAGAATTCGGTGTAACAGCTGCTGCTCCAGTAGCAGTAGTTGCTGGTGGTGCTGCTGCAGCTGAAGAAAAAACTGAATTTGACGTAGTATTAGCATCTGCTGGTGCAGAAAAAATCAAAGTAATCAAAGTGGTTCGTGAAATCACTGGTTTAGGTCTTAAAGAAGCTAAAGAAGTAGTAGATAACGCTCCTAAAGCTCTTAAAGAAGGCGTTTCTAAAGATGAAGCTGAAGAAATCAAAGCTAAACTTGAAGAAGTTGGCGCATCTGTAGAAGTTAAGTAATCTCGCGTTACTTTTTAACAAAAGGAAAGCTCGTCATTTTGGCGAGCTTTTTTCTTCATTCTGAGGAGGCGTGAAAATGTCAGATCACTATTATACAAGTAAGCCTCAAACTGAAAGTAAACCACGTCACTGGACATTCAAGTTACTAGGGTATACGTTTTCATTTGAAACGGATGCAGGTGTATTTAGTAAAAGCGAAGTAGATTTTGGATCCCGTGTTTTAATAGACGCTTTTCAAATGCCTGATATTGATGGTGCGATTTTTGATGTAGGTTGTGGATATGGTCCGATAGGGTTATCAATTGCCAAAACTAATCCAGACCGTACCGTTTTTATGATGGATATTAATGAACGTGCAGTTGCGCTTTCGCAAAAAAATGCGCAAGTGAACGGTGTTCAAAATGTGCGAATATTTGTGAGTGACGGCCTATCGATGGTTGATAAAGATGTAGATGCAGCAGCTATCTTAACGAATCCACCAATTCGTGCGGGGAAGGAAACGATTTTCCGCTTTTACGATGGAGCTTACGATCGGCTAGTGTCTTCGGGTGAACTCTGGGTAGTCATTCAGAAGAAACAAGGAGCGCCATCGACAGTAAGTTACTTAGAAGAAAAGTTTTCAGAAGTCGATGTAGTAGAAAAGAAAAAAGGGTACTGGATAGTACGCGCAAAAAAATAAATGAAATATGTATAATTTATTGACTTGACAAATCGGCTATGATAATATGATACAATG
This sequence comes from Lysinibacillus sp. FSL K6-4013, assembly GCF_038630435.1. NCBI lineage: Bacteria > Bacillati > Bacillota > Bacilli > Caryophanales > Bacillaceae > Lysinibacillus > Lysinibacillus sp. FSL K6-4013. Next base: position 4,571,258 of record NZ_CP152031.1, on the reverse strand, counting down.
CAAAAATATTATTTTGAGGTCGTATGCCCTTTTTGTATAGAATTGTTTTAATATGGGTATACTTGCCAAGATAAGTTTAGTTAACCGAAAATGAGATCTTTTTGAAGACTCGTTTTCTTTTTGTCTTTCGAAATCATACACTATTTGTATGATTTTGCAAAGACCTAATATCGCTTTATTGAGGGGTGAATGAGTTGACAGGTCAACTAGTTCAGTACGGACAACACCGCCAGCGTAGAAGCTTTGCGCGTATTAAAGAGGTGCTTGAGCTTCCAAATCTGATTGAGATTCAAACGGCGTCTTACGAGTGGTTCCTTGAAGAAGGTTTACGTGAAATGTTCCGTGACATTTCGCCGATCGAGGACTTTACAGGTAATCTTTCATTAGAATTCATCGATTATTCATTAGGTGAGCCTAAATATGATGTTGATGAGTGTAAAGAGCGAGATGTTACTTACGCAGCTCCATTACGTGTGAAAGTACGTCTTTACAACAAAGAAACAGACGAAGTGAAAGAACAAGATGTCTTCATGGGTGATTTCCCGTTAATGACAGAAACAGGTACGTTCATTATCAACGGTGCTGAACGTGTTATCGTTTCACAATTAGTTCGTTCACCAAGTGTGTATTTCCATGATAAAACTGATAAAAACGGTAAAAAAGGTTTTGGAGCTACAGTTATTCCAAACCGCGGTGCTTGGTTAGAGTATGAAACTGATGCAAAAGACGTAGTTTATGTGCGAATTGATCGTACTCGTAAGCTACCAGTAACAGTGTTACTGCGTGCATTAGGTTTCGGTTCAGATCAAGAAATTATCGATATTATCGGTGATAACGAGTATCTACGTAATACGTTAGAAAAAGATAACTCTGAAAGTACAGAAAAAGCACTTTTAGAAATCTACGAACGTTTACGTCCAGGTGAGCCACCAACAGTAGAAAGTGCGAAGAGTTTATTATACTCTCGTTTCTTCGATGCTAAACGTTATGATTTAGCGAATGTTGGTCGCTACAAAATGAATAAAAAGCTTCACATTAAAAATCGTTTATTCAACCAAACGATTGCTGAAACGCTTGTAGATCCAGAAACAGGCGAAATTTTAGTAGAAAAAGGTACAGTACTAGATCGTCGTACTTTAGATAAAATTCTACCTTACCTAGAAGATTCATCAAAAGGTATTGGTTATCGCACTTTATCACAAGTCGGTGGAGTGCTTGAAGATGATGTAACTATCCAATCTATTAAGATTTATGCTCCAAAAGATGAAGCGCAAAAAGAAATTAATATCATTGGTAATGCGTACATTGATGAAGAAGTGAAGAATATTACTCCTGCTGATGTTTTATCTTCAGTAAGCTATTTCTTCAACTTACTTTACCAAGTAGGAGCAACGGATGATATTGACCATTTAGGTAACCGTCGCCTACGTTCTGTTGGTGAGTTACTACAAAACCAATTCCGTATCGGTTTGTCTCGTATGGAACGTGTAGTACGTGAGCGTATGTCAATTAACGATACAGCTGCGATCGTACCACAGCAATTAATCAATATCCGTCCAGTGATTGCGTCAATTAAAGAGTTCTTCGGAAGCTCTCAATTATCACAATTCATGGACCAAACAAACCCATTAGCAGAGTTAACGCATAAACGTCGTCTATCTGCATTAGGTCCTGGTGGTTTAACGCGTGAGCGCGCTGGTTTCGAAGTACGTGACGTTCACTATTCTCACTATGGTCGTATGTGTCCAATCGAGACACCAGAGGGTCCAAACATTGGGTTAATCAACTCATTATCTTCATTTGCCAAAGTAAATAAATTTGGTTTCATTGAGACACCTTATCGTCGTATTGACCACGAAACAGGTCGAGTAACGGAGCAAATTGATTATTTAACAGCTGATGAAGAAGATAACTACTATGTAGCACAAGCAAATTCACCGTTAAATCCAGATGGTACTTTTGCTAATGATGAAGTAGTAGGTCGTTTCCGTGGGGATAACACGGTATTCAATAAAGCGCAAATGGACTACATGGACGTATCTCCTAAACAAGTTGTCTCTGCAGCGACTGCGTGTATCCCGTTCTTAGAAAACGATGACTCGAACCGTGCACTTATGGGTGCCAACATGCAACGTCAAGCAGTTCCACTTCTTAACCCAGAAGCACCATTCGTTGGTACTGGTATGGAACATGTTGATGCGCGTGATTCTGGTGCAGCTGTAGTAGCGAAGTATGATGGTATTGTTGAGCACGTTGAAGCTCGCTCTATCCATGTTCGCCGCATTGAAGTTGTAGACGGCAAAGAGGTTAAAGGCGATTTAACAAAATATAAATTACAAAAGTTCATTCGTTCTAACCAAGGTACTTCTTATAACCAACGTCCACTTGTAAAAGTAGGCGAACGTGTGAAACCTCGTGATATTTTAGCAGATGGTCCATCAATGGAAAAAGGCGAACTAGCTCTTGGACGTAACGTACTGGTTGCATTCATGACTTGGAACGGCTTTAACTATGAGGATGCTGTTATTATGAGTGAGCGCCTTGTAAAAGACGATGTCTATACATCTGTTCATATTGAAGAATATGAATCAGAATCTCGTGATACAAAGCTTGGACCAGAAGAAATCACTCGTGATATTCCAAACGTCGGAGAAGATGCACTTCGTAACCTAGACGAACGTGGTATTATCCGTATTGGTGCGGAAGTACGTGACGGTGATATTCTTGTAGGGAAAGTAACGCCTAAAGGGGTTACAGAATTAACTGCTGAAGAGCGTTTATTACATGCAATCTTCGGTGAAAAGGCTCGTGAGGTTCGTGATACTTCATTACGTGTACCACACGGTGCTGGCGGTATCATTCTTGATGTTAAAGTATTTAACCGTGAAGATGGCGATGAATTACCACCAGGTGTTAACCAATTAGTTCGTGCTTACATTGTTCAAAAACGTAAAATTCGTGTTGGGGACAAAATGGCCGGACGTCATGGTAACAAAGGGGTTATCTCTCGTATCTTACCAGAAGAAGATATGCCATTCATGCCAGATGGCACGCCTGTTGATATCATGTTAAATCCACTTGGTGTACCTTCTCGTATGAATATCGGACAAGTTTTAGAGTTACACTTAGGTATGGCTTCTCGTTACCTAGGCGTTCACATGGCAACACCAGTATTTGATGGTGCTAATGAAGAAGACGTTTGGGAAACGATGGAAGAAGCTGGAATGAACCGTGATGGTAAAACAATCCTGTATGATGGCCGTTCTGGTGAACCATTCGATAACCGTGTATCAGTTGGTATCATGTATATGATTAAACTTGCTCACATGGTTGATGATAAACTTCATGCACGTTCAACTGGTCCTTACTCACTTGTTACGCAACAACCACTTGGTGGTAAAGCGCAATTTGGTGGACAACGTTTTGGTGAGATGGAGGTATGGGCACTTGAAGCATATGGTGCTGCGTATACACTTCAAGAAATCTTAACGGTTAAATCCGATGACGTTGTTGGTCGTGTGAAAACATATGAAGCCATCGTTAAAGGTGAAAGTGTACCAGAGCCAGGTGTTCCTGAGTCATTCAAAGTATTGATTAAAGAACTTCAATCTCTTGGTATGGATGTTAAGATGTTAACAGTTAATGATGAAGAAGTAGAGCTTCGCGATTTAGACGAAGAAGACGATCTTCAGCCAGCTGATGCACTTAACATTGCACCACAGCCAGATACAGAAGAAGAGCCAGTAGAGTCTTTTGAATAATGGAAAACCAAATTCACAAATGTGAATAAGGTCAAACTTATTTTTCAAATTAGCCGGGCAGGATTTAACGCCCTGCCTGGCTTTTTCTTTTAATAAATCATTCTATTTTTAATCCTTTGCCAAAGAGGCAATCTTTGCAAACGATTATCGAGCTGCGTAAAAGAGTCTTTATAAAGACCTATACTAGAGGGAGGTAGGCTCCTTGATAGACGTTAATGAATTTGAATATATGAAAATTGGTTTAGCATCACCTGACAAGATTCGTTCTTGGTCATATGGAGAGGTTAAAAAACCTGAAACAATTAACTACCGTACACTAAAACCAGAAAAAGATGGTTTATTCTGTGAGCGTATTTTTGGTCCAACTAAGGACTGGGAGTGTCATTGTGGGAAATATAAACGCGTGCGCTATAAAGGCGTAGTTTGTGATCGCTGTGGTGTTGAAGTAACACGTGCTAAAGTTCGTCGTGAACGTATGGGACATATCGAATTAGCAGCACCAGTTTCTCATATCTGGTACTTCAAAGGTATTCCTAGCCGTATGGGTCTAATTTTAGATATGTCACCTCGTGCCCTTGAAGAAGTTATCTATTTCGCTTCATACGTTGTGATCGATGCAGGTGCTACTAATTTAGAAAGTAAACAATTACTTTCTGAAAAAGAGTATCGTGCATACCGTGAAAAATTCGGTAACACATTCGAAGCATCAATGGGTGCAGAAGCAATCAAAAAATTATTAGGTAAAATTGACCTAGAAGATGAAACACAATCTTTAAAAGAAGAGTTAAAATCTGCTCAAGGTCAAAGACGTACTCGTGCCATTAAACGTCTAGAAGTTGTTGAATCTTTCCGTAACTCAGGAAACTCACCTGAATGGATGATTCTAGATGTACTACCTGTTATTCCACCAGAGCTTCGCCCAATGGTGCAATTAGATGGTGGTCGTTTCGCGACTTCAGATTTAAACGATTTATACCGTCGTGTAATTAATCGTAATAACCGTTTAAAACGTTTATTAGACTTAGGTGCTCCAAGCATCATCGTACAAAATGAAAAACGTATGTTACAAGAAGCTGTTGACGCATTAATCGATAATGGTCGTCGCGGACGTCCTGTAACTGGTCCTGGTAACCGCCCGTTAAAATCACTTTCACATATGTTGAAAGGTAAACAAGGTCGTTTCCGTCAAAATCTACTTGGTAAACGTGTTGACTATTCTGGTCGTTCCGTTATCGTAGTAGGTCCAAACTTAAAAATGTACCAATGTGGTTTACCAAAAGAAATGGCTATCGAATTATTCAAGCCATTCGTTATGAAAGAATTGGTTGAGCGCGGCCTTGCTCATAACATTAAATCTGCTAAACGTAAAATTGAACGTTTAAATAACGACGTATGGGACGTTTTAGAAGATGTTATCCGTGAGCATCCAGTATTACTAAACCGTGCACCAACGCTTCACCGTCTTGGTATTCAAGCATTTGAACCAACACTAGTTGAGGGTCGTGCTATTCGTCTTCACCCATTAGTATGTACAGCCTACAACGCTGACTTCGATGGTGACCAAATGGCGGTTCACGTACCATTATCAGCAGAAGCTCAAGCTGAAGCTCGACTTTTAATGCTTGCTGCACAAAACATTCTGAATCCAAAAGACGGTAAACCTGTTGTAACACCTTCTCAAGATATGGTATTAGGAAACTACTACTTAACACTTGAACGTGAAGGCGCACGCGGTGAAGGTACTGTTTTCTATGGTCCAAATGAAGTTTTAATTGCATATGATACTGGACATGTACACTTGCATACACGTATCGCGATTAAAGCAAGCTCATTAAATAATCCAACATTCACTGAAGAACAAAATAATATGTTCTTATTAACAACTGTTGGTAAAGTAATCTTTAATGAAATCTTGCCAAAATCATTCCCTTATATTAATGAGCCAACTGATTTCAACTTAGAGCAAGTAACACCAGAAAAATACTTCGCTAAATTAACAATTGATGAAGAAACGCTTAAAGAGCTTGAATCAGATAGTGCTTATAATAACTTAGATGAAAAAGGGAAAATTGATGCACAACGTACAGCTGTATTGCGTAAATACTTTGCATCAGTACCAGTTGTAAATCCATTCCGTAAGAAATTCTTAGGAAATATCATTGCTGAAGTATTTAAACGTTTCCACATTACTGAAACATCTAAAATGCTTGACCGTATGAAAAACCTAGGTTTCAAATATTCAACACGTGCAGGTATTACTGTAGGTGTATCTGATATCGTGGTATTACCTGATAAAGGTGAAATTTTAGCAGAAGCTCAAGAGAAAGTAGATAAAGTTCAAGCGCAATTCCGTCGTGGTTTCATTACTGAGGATGAGCGTTATGATCGTGTAATCTCAAGCTGGAGTGCTGCAAAAGATGAAATTCAAGCGAAACTGATGAAGTCACTTGAGAAAACAAACCCAATTTTCATGATGTCTGATTCAGGTGCCCGTGGTAACGCATCTAACTTTACTCAGTTAGCTGGTATGCGTGGTCTGATGGCCAACCCGGCTGGTCGTATTATCGAACTTCCAATCAAATCTTCCTTCCGTGAAGGTTTAACAGTATTAGAGTACTTCATCTCGACACACGGTGCTCGTAAAGGTCTTGCCGATACAGCCCTAAAAACTGCCGATTCAGGTTACTTAACGCGTCGTCTTGTTGACGTTGCTCAAGATGTTATCGTCCGTGAAGATGACTGTGGTACTGACCGTGGCTTAACGATCGGTGCATTAATGGAAGGCACTGAATTAATCGAGGCTCTAGATGAACGTATTGTTGGTCGTCATACGAAGAAAACAATCTTCCACCCTGAAACTGGTGAAGTTATTCTTGCAAAAGACGGTTTAATCGATCAAGATATCGCTCGTGCAATTATCGATGCTGGTATTGAAGAAGTGACAATCCGTTCAGCATTTACATGTAATACAAAACACGGCGTTTGTAAAAAATGTTACGGCATGAACTTGGCGACAGGTGAGAAGGTTGAAGTTGGGGAAGCAGTTGGTATTATTGCTGCTCAATCAATCGGTGAACCAGGTACACAGTTAACAATGCGTACATTCCATACAGGTGGGGTTGCCGGAGACGATATTACACAAGGTCTTCCACGTATCCAAGAGATCTTTGAAGCACGTAATCCAAAAGGTCAATCTGTTATTTCAGAAATCGCTGGTACGGTTTCAGATATCACAGAAATTCGTGAAGGCTTAAAAGAAATTACAATTCAAGGTGACGTAGAAACTCGTAAGTATCAAGCACCTTATAACGCACGTTTGAAAGTTATCGAAGGTGATAATGTAGAACGTGGTCAAGTTTTAACAGAAGGTTCTATCGATCCAAAACAATTGCTAAAAGTCAAAGACGTTTCAACTGTTCAAGAATATTTATTAAAAGAAGTTCAAAAAGTATACCGTATGCAAGGGGTAGAAATTGGGGATAAACATATCGAGGTAATGGTTCGCCAAATGCTTCGTAAAGTTCGTGTAATTGAAGCTGGAGATACAGAATTACTGCCTGGCTCATTACTAGATATCCACCAATTCACAGAGGCAAACGTAGACGCTGTTATGAATGGCAAAAACCCTGCAACTTGTCGACCTGTTATCCTTGGTATTACAAAAGCTTCTCTTGAAACAGAATCATTCTTATCTGCAGCATCGTTCCAAGAAACAACACGTGTGTTAACAGATGCAGCAATTAAGGGTAAACGTGACGAGCTTCTTGGATTAAAAGAAAACGTAATTATTGGTAAACTTGTTCCTGCAGGTACTGGTATGCAACGTTATCGTCAAATCCGCATCGAAAAAGATGAGCTTGACACAGAAGTCGTTTCTGCTGAATAAACATTAAAATTAGGCCGAAGAGATGCATATTTTCATCATCTCTTCGGACTTTTTCAAGATATTAGTTGACAGTGTAAATGAGTAATGATAATATATTGAAGGTTGATAGTTAACTGTCTGTACTTCGGAGGATATGCAAATGTCTTATGATAAAGTAAGGGCTAGTCAAACAATCATAGGTACAAAGCAAGCAGTAAAAGCAATGCGAGCTGGTTCAGTGAAAGAACTTTTTGTGGCACTTGATGCAGACAATTGGGTAACCGATTCGGCCATATCTTTCGCGAGAGAAATCGGTATACCAGTTATTCTTGTCGAGTCCAAAAAGGAACTGGGCAAAGCCTGTGGAATCCATGTTGGAGCTGCGGTAGTTGCGATTACTGTAGAGTAGTTTTTGTGTAAAATGCACAAAGACTTTGTTTTTACCCAAAAAATGAACCACCTGGATGTGTGGTATTAAAAAAGAAGGAATGAAGGGAGGAAAAATCGATGCCTACAATTAACCAATTGGTACGTAAGCCTCGTAAATCTAAAATCACGAAATCAAATTCACCAGCGTTAAACAAAGGATATAACTCATTTAAAAAATCTTTAACTGATGTTAAATCTCCACAAAAACGTGGTGTTTGTACTCGTGTAGGTACAATGACGCCTAAAAAACCAAACTCAGCGTTACGTAAATACGCTCGTGTACGTTTAACTAACCAAATCGAGGTTACAGCGTACATTCCTGGTGAAGGCCACAACTTACAAGAGCACAGTGTTGTTCTTATCCGTGGCGGTCGTGTAAAAGACTTACCGGGTGTTCGTTACCATATCGTTCGTGGTGCTCTTGATACTGCTGGTGTAAACGGTCGTATGCAATCACGTTCTTTATACGGTACAAAACGCCCTAAAGAAAAAAAATAATTTAAATCCTACAATATATTTACTCAATGAAAGGAGGAAAACACATGCCTCGTAAAGGTCCTGTTTCCAAACGTGACGTGTTACCAGATCCAATTTATAATTCAAAACTAGTAACTCGTTTAATCAATAAAATGATGATTGATGGTAAAAGAGGTACTTCTCAAAAGATTTTATACGGTGCGTTCGAACTAGTTAAAGAACGTTCTGGTCAAGATCCAATCGAAGTATTCGAAGCTGCTCTAAATAACGTAATGCCAGTTCTTGAAGTACGTGCTCGCCGTGTTGGTGGTTCTAACTACCAAGTACCAGTTGAAGTACGCCCAGAACGTCGTACAACTTTAGGTCTTCGTTACCTAGTTAACTATTCTCGTCTTCGTGGTGAAAAAACTATGGAAGAGCGTTTAGCTAACGAAATCCTTGATGCTTCTAACAACACTGGTGCATCAGTTAAGAAACGTGAAGATATGCACAAAATGGCAGAAGCGAACAAAGCATTCGCTCACTACCGTTGGTAATCTAAACATAGCATAAGCCCAATATGGAAGGAGAAATACCTAATGAAACGCGAATTCTCACTAGAGAATACTCGTAATATTGGGATCATGGCTCACATTGATGCTGGTAAAACAACAACAACTGAGCGTATCCTTTATTACACAGGTAAGATTCACAAAATCGGTGAAACTCATGAAGGCGCTTCTCAAATGGACTGGATGGAGCAAGAGCAAGAACGTGGTATCACAATCACTTCTGCTGCGACAACAGCTCAATGGAAAGGCAACCGCGTAAACATCATCGATACTCCTGGACACGTAGACTTCACTGTAGAAGTAGAACGTTCTTTACGTGTACTTGACGGCGCAGTAACTGTACTTGATGCTCAATCTGGTGTTGAACCTCAAACAGAAACTGTATGGCGTCAAGCTACAACTTACGGTGTACCACGTATCGTATTCATTAACAAAATGGATAAAATGGGTGCAGATTTCCTATATTCTGTAGGTACTTTACACGAGCGTTTACAAGCAAATGCTCATCCAATCCAATTACCAATTGGTGCGGAAGATGAGTTCAAAGCTATTATTGACCTAGTTGAAATGGATGTAACTTACTACGATAACGAAGAAGGTACAGCATTACGTGAAGGTCAACCAATTCCTGAAGAATTCCAAGCGCAAGCTGAAGAATACCGTGAGAAGTTAATCGAAGCAATCGCTGAAGTTAACGAAGAAATCATGGAAAAATACTTTGCTGGTGAAGAAATTACAAAAGAAGAGCTTAAAGCGGCTATCCGTAAAGCGACAATCGCTGTAGAATTCTACCCAGTAATCTGCGGTACAGCATTCAAACACAAAGGTGTTCGTAAAATGCTTGACGCGGTTATCGACTACTTACCATCTCCAGTTGATGTACCTGCTATTAAAGGTACAACTCCAGATGGTGAAGAAACTGAACGTCCATCATCAGACGATGCGCCATTCTCAGCTTTAGCATTTAAAGTTATGACTGACCCATTCGTAGGTAAATTAACGTTCTTCCGTGTGTACTCTGGTGTTCTTGAATCAGGTTCATACGTACAAAACTCTTCAAAAGGTAAACGTGAGCGCGTAGGTCGTATCCTACAAATGCACGCAAACAGCCGTGAAGAGATTTCAAAAGTATTTGCTGGTGATATCGCAGCTGCTGTAGGTCTTAAAGATACAACAACTGGTGACACTCTTTGTGAAGAGAAAAACCTTGTTATCCTTGAGTCTATGGAGTTCCCAGAACCAGTTATCTCTCTTTCTGTAGAACCAAAATCAAAAGCTGACCAAGATAAAATGGGTCAAGCTTTACAAAAACTACAAGAAGAAGATCCAACATTCCGTGCACATACAGACCAAGAAACTGGTCAAACAATTATCTCAGGTATGGGTGAGCTTCACCTTGATATCTTAGTTGATCGTATGCGCCGTGAATTTAAAGTAGAAGCTAACGTAGGTGCTCCAATGGTATCTTACCGTGAAACATTCCGTGGCTCTGCTCAAGTTCAAGGTAAATTCACTCGTCAATCTGGTGGTCGTGGTCAATACGGTGACGTATGGATCGAGTTCTCTCCAAATGAAGAGGGTAAAGGCTTTGAATTCGAAAATGCTATCGTTGGTGGTGTAGTACCACGTGAATATATTCCAGCTGTAGAAGCAGGTCTTCGTGACTCGCTTGACCGCGGTGTAATCGCTGGTTACCCATTAATCGACATCAAAGCGAAATTATTCGATGGTTCATACCATGATGTTGACTCAAACGAAATGGCATTTAAAATCGCTGCATCTATGGCACTTAAAGCTGCTGCATCAAAATGTAGTCCAGTTCTTTTAGAGCCTATGATGAAAGTTGAAGTTGTAATCCCTGAAGAATATCTTGGTGATATCATGGGTAACATCACTTCTCGCCGTGGTCGCGTAGAAGGTATGGAAGCTCGCGGTAACGCTCAAGTTGTTCGTGCGATGGTTCCACTTTCAGAAATGTTTGGATATGCAACAACTTTACGTTCTGCAACGCAAGGTCGTGGTGTATTCTCAATGGTATTCGATCATTATGAAGAAGTACCAAAATCAATCTCTGAAGATATCATCAAAAAAAATAAAGGTGAATAATTGAAATTTCATCTTGCATAAAGTATAACTAATTTGTAAGCTATGATTGCAGGATAGGGGATGGGCCCGTTCTCTATCAGCATTCATTCTATAAATTTTAAATCTAAAACATACAATTTTGAGGAGGCAATCTCTAATGGCTAAAGAAAAATTTGACCGTTCTAAAACGCATGCTAACATTGGTACAATCGGACACGTTGACCATGGTAAAACTACTTTAACTGCTGCAATCGCTACAGTTCTTTCTAAAAAAATGGGTGGTACAGCTAAATCTTACGCTGATATCGATAACGCTCCAGAAGAAAAAGAACGTGGTATCACAATCAATACTTCTCACGTAGAATACGAAACAGAAACTCGTCACTATGCACACGTTGACTGCCCAGGACACGCTGACTATGTTAAAAACATGATCACTGGTGCTGCTCAAATGGACGGCGGTATCTTAGTAGTATCTGCTGCTGACGGCCCAATGCCACAAACTCGTGAGCACATCCTTTTATCACGTCAAGTAGGTGTTCCTTACTTAGTAGTATTCATGAACAAATGTGATATGGTTGACGACGAAGAATTATTAGAATTAGTAGAAATGGAAATCCGTGATCTACTATCTGAATATGACTTCCCAGGTGACGATATTCCTGTAATTAAAGGTTCTGCTCTTAAAGCTCTTGAAGGTGAACCAGAATGGGAAGAAAAAATCGTTGAATTAATGGACGCTGTAGATTCTTACATCCCAACTCCAGAACGTCAAACTGACAAACCATTCATGATGCCAGTAGAGGACGTATTCTCTATTACTGGTCGTGGTACAGTTGCAACTGGCCGTGTTGAACGTGGTCAAGTTAAAGTTGGTGACGTAGTTGAAATCATCGGTATCGCTGAAGAAGCTAAATCTACTACTGTAACTGGTGTAGAAATGTTCCGTAAATTATTAGACTATGCTGAAGCTGGTGACAACATCGGTGCTTTACTACGTGGTGTTGCTCGTGAAGAAATCCAACGTGGTCAAGTATTAGCTAAACCAGGTTCAATTACTCCACACACTAACTTCAAAGCTGAAGTTTACGTTTTATCAAAAGAAGAGGGTGGCCGTCATACTCCATTCTTCTCTAACTACCGTCCTCAGTTCTACTTCCGTACAACTGACGTAACAGGTATCTGTAACTTACCAGAAGGCGTTGAAATGGTAATGCCTGGTGATAACATCGAAATGACAGTTGAACTTATCGCTCCAATCGCTCTTGAAGAAGGTACTAAATTCTCTATCCGTGAGGGTGGCCGTACTGTAGGCGCTGGCGTAGTTGCTTCTATCCAAAAATAATTTTAACTCTCGTTAATTTTAAACCAATCTGTAGGGACGCCTACAGATTGGTTTTTTGTGTTAAAATAAAGAAAAATTAGAGTTTTAATTAGTGTATGTGTACATAACGGTAAGCATGTCATCTAGGGTAAATAATTAAAGGGAAAGGGGAATTGACTATGGACATGAAAATTTTGCTGATTGAAGATGATCCTTCTATTTTTAGTATGATTCAAGAACGATTTGAACAGTGGTCATTACACGTTGTTGGACCTAAAAATTTTCAAAAGGTGATGGATGACTTTATAGAGGAGAAGCCACATCTCGTGTTAATTGATATTCAATTGCCTGCCTATGACGGCTTTCATTGGTGTCGTGAAATTCGTCATTTATCCAAAGTGCCAATCCTATTTCTTTCTTCCCGAGATCACCCGATGGATATGGTAATGGCTATGCAAATGGGAGCAGATGATTTTATTCAAAAGCCTTTTCATATGGAAGTTTTACTCGCAAAAGCACAGGCTATTTTACGTAGAACCTATGATTACGTTGAAGAGAAAATGAATGTTACACGTTTTAACGATGCCATCATCGATTATGCAAGAAGTGAAATTATGTATAATGGTGTCATTGCTTCCTTAACAAAAAATGAACTTTTCATTTTAAGAATATTAGTGGAACAGGCTAATCAAATAGTTTCAAGAGATGAGTTAATGAGAAAACTATGGGATGACGAACGTTTTGTAAACGATAATACTTTGTCGGTCAATGTTAATCGGTTACGTACAAAGCTAGAGGATATTGGTTTACATGAAGTAATACTGACAAAAAAGGGACTTGGTTATATGGCAGTAAGCTGAGGGACGTGAGGGAAGTTGTTATTATTATTTATTAGAGAACGCTTTGCTTGGATAGTTTTTTTTATTTTTACTTTGATAATACTAAATGTACTATTCTCTCTTGACGTTGGTTTAAATGGAGTGTCTATTTGGTATGTGAATATTAGTTTGCTTATTAGTTTTATACTCTTTTTGGGGTATCGCTATGTCATCGAAGTTGGGAAATTAAAAGATTTCCTGGGAAATATGGATAGCTATCTTGATGATGCACATAGAAATAGTTTAGCTTTATCTCCTTTTCAAGAAGTATACTTTCGAAAAATGGAAGATATCCTTTTTGAAAAGAATATGGAGTTAAATCTAGCCAAAGTGCAGCTACAGGAATATTCAGATGAGCTATTAGCTTGGGTTCATGAAGTAAAAGCTCCTTTAACTGCTATTAATTTAATGTTTGAACATATTGAGGATTTACAGCTACGTCGAAAATTAGAGAATGAATGGCTAAGACTGCATCTTTTGGTTGATCAACAACTGCATCAAACAAGATTATCTTCTATTGAAAAGGATAATTATTTAAATGAGATTGAACTAAAGCCCATTGTTTATAAAGAAATCAGAGCTATGCAAGCCTGGTGTCTTGAGAGAGGCATTGGCTTTGAAATTGCTGAACTTACTGAGACAGTTTTGACAGATGGCAAGTGGCTAGCATTTATTATTCGACAAATTCTTTCAAATGCCATCAAGTATAGCCCAGCGAATTCTGAGATAACAATCTTTGCAGAACATGATTCTACAGGTGCTACATTACTACATATTAAAGATATAGGTAGGGGTATACCTTTAGAGGATTTACCTAGGATTTTTCAAAAATCTTATACAGGAACAGCGGGAAGGGAATCCTCTCAGTCTACAGGTATGGGTCTTTATTTAGCATCTAATGTAGCCCATAAAATTGGTATTCGTATTAATGTTCAATCTAAAGTTGGTGAAGGCTCACTATTTACACTACGTTTCCCCTTACAAAATGAATATGCGAAACTAAAAGGTAGATGACGAAAATGTCACCTACCTTTTTATATTGTCATGTAAAACGCACGAATGATTAGGTTTGTCAGGGTACACTTGGACTATAGAAAGGGGCGTTATGAAGTGACAGTTTTAATCGGTCGTAAAATAAAGAAAGTGTATGGAAAAAAATCAACAGCTCAAGAAGTATTAAAGGGTATTGATTTAGAAGTGAATAAAGGTGAATTTGTAGGTATTATGGGACCTTCTGGCTCTGGTAAAACAACGCTTTTAAATGTCTTATGCTCAATTGACTTTGCGACGGAAGGTGTTATTGAGATAAACGGTCATAGTTTACGTGGTATGAAAGAAAAGGCTTTAGCAAACTTCCGACGAGAGCAGCTGGGATTTATATTTCAAGACTATAATTTATTAGATACCTTGACAGTAAAAGAAAATATTCTTCTACCATTAGCCATCAGTAAGTTACCAAAAGCCGTTGCAGAAAGTCGAGTGAAGGAACTCACTTCTTTGCTGGGAATCACAGAAATTTTAAATAAATACCCCAACGAAATATCGGGTGGACAAAAGCAGCGTACCTCTGCTGCACGCGCACTTATTACCAATCCGTCATTGGTATTTGCAGACGAGCCCACTGGTGCATTAGATTCTAAATCTGCCACAGCCTTGCTTCAAAATCTACAAAATATTAATGAGACAAAAGAAGCTACAATCATGATGGTTACACACGACGCAGTAGCTGCAAGCTTCTGTACACGTGTGTTATTTCTAAAGGATGGCCTTATCTATAGTGAGCTTTATAAGGGCGATAAAACAAGGCAGGCCTTTTTCCAAGAAATCATGCATACACAAAGTGTGCTAGGCGGTGATGGGTATGAGTCTTAGTAAGCTAGTACTTCGAAGTATGAAGAAAAATATGAGACACTACTATTTATATTTTTTTGCACTTATTTTTAGTGTTACATTGTATTTTTCTTTTGTCACCTTGCAAAATAATACGGAAGTGTGGGCTGCTGTTCAAATGAGTGGGACGGCTGCGGCAGGATTTAAGGCAGCAACTTATATTCTATATTTTATCGTTTTGTTTTTCGTTTTATATGCAAACCATTTATTTATGAAGCGTCGTAGTAAGGAAATAGGCTTGTATCAACTGATTGGCATGACTAAGGGTCTAATCGTGCGTTTATTAGCGATTGAAAACATCCTCTTATTCGTTGGAGCCGTTATTATAGGTATGTTGGCAGGCTTCTTTAGCTCTCGTGTGTTTGCAATGATTTTGCTTCGTGTGCTTGAAAAAGAAGCTCTCGTAACCATGACTTTTAGTACACAAGCTTTACAGCAGTCGATGATTGTATTTACCATCTTATTGATCATTGTTCTTATACAGATGGCCTGGATGATTCATCATGTTTCATTGTTATCATTATTTAGTGCAGCAAAACAAGCAGATGAGCGCGTAAGACGTTTTAGTGCGTTGCAGATGGTTATTGGCTTTTTGGGTCTTATACTGATTGTATATGGCTACTATGCATCAACAAAGCTGTTCGATATCGAATCTGCAGGTAATTTATTTATTAATATGATCATTATTTTAGCTACTACAATTGGTGGAACATTCCTTGTTTTCCGTTTCTCTGTAGCATTTATTATGAATACGATTCGCCTAAAGAAAAAAGGGCATTTATCCATAAAGGATGTATTGGCATTAACACCCATAATGCATCGCATGAAAAGCAATGCAAAGTCATTAACGCTAATCACCGTGTTAACAGGCGTTTCTCTAGGCGTGACGACGCTTTCCTATATTGCCTATTACTCCTCAGCAGCATCTGCATATAGCCAAGTACCAGGTGATTTCATATTGCTTGAAGAGCAAGGGAAAGCCTTCTTAGAGAAGTTAGAGGAAAATAACATTGCTTATGATAAAATTGACTACCGTTTGCAGGGGGTAACCGCTGCTGTAGGTCAGCTGATGTCTAAAAAACAGCAGGATAACCCTTTATATACGATGGAAGGTACAATTTATACCATTCCGCTTTCAGATTATCAACAGAGTGTTCCAGAAGCCAAGCTATCTGGGAACGAGGTTATCTTAACAAACTATGGTGGTTATATGGCTGAGATGTTCCCGTTAGAGAAAGATCATGATTTAGTAGTATCTGCAGGAAAACTGGAAGAAACTTTTCATGTCGTTGATGTTCACGATAAAAGTGTGATAAGTGGTATTGTAACGGCTGGGGGTGGTGGACCTGTCTTTGTGGTGACAGATGATATGTTTAAAAGTTTAACTACACAGGCAGCTCTTTATCCTTGGCATCATCAAACAACAATTACTTTAAAGTCGAACGAAGATATCGCGACAGCAGAAAAATTATATATTCAATCAAATGCAGGCATTATTACGGCTGTTGATGATAAAGGGAAAACAAAGCAATATACACAATCATCCTATGAAGGCAAACGTAAAGACAATATTGAATCATTAGGTCTGACAATATTTACAACAGCATTTTTAGGTTTAGCATTCTTAATGACAACAGGTAGTATTCTATACTTTAAACAAATGTCTGAGGCAGAGGAAGAACGTGATTCCTATACAATCCTACGAAAGATTGGCTTTGCTGAAAAAGATATCATGAAGGGTATTTATATGAAACAGGCCTTTAATTTCGGTGTTCCATTAGTTATTGGGTTATTGCATAGCTACTTTGCTGTTAAGTCAGGGTGGTTTTTATTCGGAACAGAGTTAACAGCTCCCTTGTGGATTGCAATGTGCTGTTATATAGCCTTATATACGGTTTTTGCCATTCTGTCAGTAGGCTATTATAAAAAGGTTGTACGTCAGTCGTTGTAATATTAAATAAGAAGAAACTCGGAAACAGTGTGGTGTTTATCATTACACTGTTTTTTAGTGCTGAAATATAGAAATTACAAAAACCCTTGACTTTCAATTATCAGAATAATAAAGTTTAACATGTTAGTAATTTAGTGTATGAAAGTAGAGTGTAACAATGAATGCAGTAATTGCGGCTGTTGCCGTTATGTTAATATTAAGCTTGCTTCGCATCAATGTCGTTCTCTCGTTAGTTCTAGGAGCATTTGTAGGTGGTCTAACTAGTGGGATGGGCATCGAGTCAACAGTCCGATCATTTACGGAAGGATTAGGAGCAGGAGCAACCATTGCATTGAGTTATGGCTTACTTGGTGGTTTTGCAATCGCCATTGCCAAGACAGGAATACCCGAATTAATGATAGCTGGGATGTTAAAAATATTAAAGGGTAAAAGTAATAGAAAAGGTCTTATCAAGGTATTAATTTTCTTCCTTATCTTTGTGATGTCAATTTTATCTCAAAATGTCATTCCTATTCATATTGCCTTCATTCCATTATTAATTCCTCCTATTTTAAAGATTTTAAATATGCTAGAAGTCGACCGACGTATAATTGCAACGTTGATTGCAGTAGGCTTAATTGGTACTTATAGTTTTGTACCTGCTGGTTTTGGAGCAATCTTTCAAGATATCGTTGCTACACAAGTGTCAGAGGCAGGAATGGCTGTATCTTCACGTGATGTCTCTGCAGCAATGGGGATTCCCGTATTAGGAATGCTAATTGGATTGGTAATCGCCTTTGTTGTATACCGCAAGCCAAGGCATTATAAACATAGTGAAGTGGAGACTGAATCTTTAAATGTAAACGTCAGCAAGTTTATTATGTTTTCTACAGCGCTGGCATTAGTGATAGCACTATGCGCTCAAGTATTAACAGATTCAATGATTGTAGGCTCGTTTGCAGGTATTATGATTATGTATTTTACAGGTGCCCTTAAATGGAAAGAAGCCGATGATATTCTTTCTGAAGGAATGAAGATGATGGCCTTTATTGGCTTTGTTATGATCGCAGCAAATGGTTTCGCGGCGGTTATCAATGCAACAGGTGATGTGGACAGCTTAATTGCAAATTCACTCACCGTATTAGAAGGAAATAGAAGTCTTGCTGTTTTCATCATGTTAGTCATAGGATTAGTTGTGACGATGGGAATTGGCTCATCCTTCGCAACGGTGCCAATTATTGCTACACTCTTTGTTCCGCTTGCACAAGGCTTAGATATGAGTCCATTAGCGATACTTTGTTTAGTTGGTACAGCTGGCGCTTTAGGAGATGCAGGTTCTCCAGCATCTGATTCTACATTAGGGCCAACTGCTGGCCTAAATGTAGACGGTCAGCATCATCATATTTGGGATACCTGTGTTCCGACATTTATTTTCATTAACATACCACTAATCCTATTTGGTTGGATTGCCTGTGTGTTCTTTCTATAACAAGAAAGTAGTTTCTATATAAAATAGAAACTACTTTTCATTTTAGAGTTATTTGAAATGTGCGAAAATGTTGATATGACAACCTTAAGTGTTGCAATATGAATAGAAATTTTATATACTAATAAACGGCTTAATAAAGCGTAGAAATAGTAGTACTAAGAATATCTGCAACATTTAAAAGAATTTAGCGAAAAGACTTGCTTATTCTTTTTTTATTGTATATAATGTTGAATGTTGGTCTTTGACTGCGATGAAGCGAGAGGTTGCCGACACACCCGGCCGCTTTGCCATGGCGATGTGTGGGAAAATTTTCGTGGAGAATGTCTAGAAAATAGGCGAGAAGGAGGGAAAATAATGGCAAAACAAAAGATTCGTATTCGTTTAAAAGCGTATGATCACCGTATTTTAGATCAATCTGCTGAGAAAATTGTGGAAACTGCAAAACGTTCAGGTGCAAGTGTATCAGGTCCGATTCCACTTCCAACTGAGAAGTCTGTGTACACAATTCTTCGTGCGGTTCACAAGTACAAAGATTCTCGTGAACAATTCGAAATGCGTACGCATAAACGTCTGATCGATATCGTTAACCCAACACCACAAACTGTTGATGCGTTAATGAAACTTGATTTACCATCTGGCGTTGATATCGAAATCAAACTTTAATGGTAAAAACAATATAACTTTTAAAACTTACAGGAGGTGTGACAAATGGCTAAAGGAATCTTAGGTAGAAAAATTGGTATGACACAAGTTTTCGCTGAAAACGGCGATTTAATCCCGGTAACAGTTATCGAGGCTACTCCAAACGTAGTTCTTCAAAAGAAAACTGTTGAAACAGACGGCTACGAAGCAATTCAAGTTGGTTTCGAAGACAAGCGCGTTAAGCTTTCTAACAAACCAGAACAAGGTCACGTAGCAAAAGCGAACACTGCTCCTAAGCGCTTCATTCGTGAATTCCGCAACGTGAACGTGGAAGAATACGAAGTTGGTCAAGAAGTCAAAGTAGAAATTTTCGCAGAAGGCGATGTAATCGATGTAACAGGAGTTACTAAAGGTAAAGGTTTCCAAGGTGTTATCAAACGCCACGGACAATCTCGTGGTCCTATGGCCCACGGTTCTCGTTACCACCGTCGTCCTGGTTCAATGGGTCCAGTTGCTCCGAACCGCGTATTCAAACAAAAGAAATTACCTGGTCAAATGGGTGGCAATGTAGTTACAATCCAAAACTTAGAAATCGTGAAAGTTGACACAGATCGTAACTTACTACTTGTTAAAGGTAATGTTCCTGGTTCTAAAAAAGCTCTAGTTACAGTAAAAACTGCAATTAAAGCTAAGTAATCACTTAAGGAAAGGAGGAAACAGGAATGACAAAAGTATCTGTACTTAGTCAAACAGGTGCTTCAGTTGGTGAAATCGAATTAAACGATGCGATCTTCGGAATCGAGCCAAATGAAGCAGTATTATTCGACGCAGTAGTTGCTCAACGCGCTTCTCTTCGTCAAGGTAATCACAAGGTTAAAAACCGTTCTGAAGTTGCTGGTGGTGGTCGTAAACCATGGCGTCAAAAAGGAACTGGTCGTGCTCGTCAAGGTTCTATCCGTTCTCCACAATGGCGCGGCGGTGGTATCGTATTTGGTCCTACTCCACGTAGCTATTCTTATAAATTACCTAAAAAAGTTCGTCGTTTAGCTCTTAAATCTGCTTTATCAGCTAAAGTAGTAGAACAAAACTTCTTAGTTCTTAATGCTCTAACTCTAGCAGCACCAAAAACAAAAGAATTCACAAAAATCCTTAAAGATCTTTCTTTAGAGAAAAAATCTTTATTCGTAACTGCTGACCTAGATGAAAACGTAGCATTATCTGCTCGTAACATCCCAGGTGTAACAGTTTTAACTGCAAACGGAATCAACGTTCTTGATCTATTAGGTCATGATAAAGTTGTATTCACTAAGTCTGCAGTAGAAAAAGTTGAGGAGGTGCTTGGATAATGGAAGCACGTGATATTTTAAAACGTCCGGTCATTACTGAGCGTTCTTCAGAACTTATGGCAGAGAAAAAGTATACTTTCGAAGTAGACACTCGCGCTAACAAAACTCAAGTAAAAGACGCTGTAGAAGAAATCTTTGGCGTAAAAGTTGAGAAAGTAAACGTTCTTAACTACAAAGGTAAATTCAAACGCGTAGGCCGTTACGGTGGTTACACTAACAAACGTCGTAAAGCGATCGTTAAACTAACTGCTGATAGCAAAGAAATTGAATTATTCGAAATGTAATCCTAACGGATTTATGATTTGAACACTCAAGAAGGAGGGAAAACACAATGGCGATTAAAAAGTATAAACCTACCTCTAATGGTCGTCGTAACATGACGTCATTAGACTTTGCGGAAATTACAACTAACAAGCCTGAGAAATCATTGCTTGAACCAACTAAACGCAAAGCTGGTCGTAACAACCAAGGTAAAATCACTGTTCGTCATCATGGTGGTGGTCATAAGAAGCAATACCGTGTTATCGATTTCAAACGTGTTAAAGATGGCATTCCGGCAAAAGTTGCTACTATTGAATATGATCCAAACCGTTCTGCGAATATCGCATTAATCAACTACGCTGATGGAGCAAAAGCTTACATCTTAGCACCAAAAGGTCTAGAGGTTGGTCAAACAATCGTTTCTGGTCCAGATGCTGATATTAAAGTAGGTAACACTTTACCATTAGCAAACATTCCAATGGGTACTACAATCCATAACATCGAGTTAAAACCTGGTAAAGGCGGACAATTAGTACGTTCAGCTGGTACTTCTGCGCAAGTACTTGGTCGTGAAGATAAGTACGTTATCGTTCGTTTACAATCTGGTGAAGTACGTTTAGTTTTAGCTACTTGCCGCGCTACAATCGGTCAAGTTGGTAACGAACAACACGAACTTGTACACATCGGTAAAGCAGGTCGTAGCCGTTGGTTAGGTAAACGCCCAGAAGTTCGTGGTTCTGTAATGAACCCTAACGATCACCCACACGGTGGTGGTGAAGGACGTTCTCCAATCGGACGTAAATCACCAATGACTCCTTGGGGTAAACCAGCACTTGGTTACAAAACTCGCAAGAAGAAAAACAAATCGGATAAATTTATCATCCGTAGTCGTAAAAAATAAAGTGGTTAAACTACGGTTCTATGTGAGAGCCGTGGTGGAATCACGGAGGGAGGTTCCTACATGGGTCGCAGCTTGAAAAAAGGACCTTTTGTCGATGACCACTTAATGAAAAAAGTGGAAGCGCAAGAGGCTTCTGAGAAAAAACAAGTTATCAAAACTTGGTCACGCCGTTCTACAATCTTCCCGAACTTCATCGGTTTAACGATTGCTGTATATGATGGACGTAAACATGTTCCTGTATACGTAACAGAAGATATGGTAGGCCATAAACTTGGTGAGTTCGCACCGACACGTACTTATAAAGGTCACGGTGCAGACGACAAGAAAACAAGACGCTAATTTTGAGAGGAGGTAAATCCTAATGACACAAGCTAAAGCTATCGCTCGTACAGTACGCATTGCTCCTCGCAAAGTACGTCTAGTTGTAGACTTAATCCGAGGTAAGCAAGTTGGTGAAGCAGTTGCAATTTTACGTCATACTCCAAAAGCGGCGTCTCCAGTCGTTGAGAAAGTATTAAAATCTGCAGTTGCTAACGCTGAGCACAACTACGATCTTGACATCAACTCTTTAGTAGTTTCTGAAGTATTCGTTGACGAAGGTCCAACTTTAAAACGTTTCCGTCCACGTGCACAAGGACGTGCAAGCGCAATTAACAAACGCACAAGCCACATTACTCTAGTGGTATCTGAGAAGAAGGAGGGTTAATCCGTGGGTCAAAAAGTACATCCAATAGGACTACGCGTTGGTATTATTCGTGACTGGGAGTCAAAATGGTACGCTGAAAAAGACTATGCAACTCTACTTCACGAAGACATCAAAGTGCGTAAATATATTGAAACGGCTCTTAAAGACGCTTCAGTTTCTAAAGTAGAAATCGAACGTGCTGCAAACCGTGTAAACATTACAATTCACACTGCGAAACCAGGTATGGTAATCGGTAAAGGTGGTACTGAAGTTGAAAATCTTCGTAAATACCTTAGCGATTTAACTGGTAAACGTGTACACATCAACATCATTGAAATCAAACGTGCAGATCTTGACGCTCGTCTAGTAGCTGAAAACATCGCTCGTCAATTAGAAAATCGTGTATCATTCCGTCGTGCGCAAAAGCAAGCGATCCAACGCACAATCCGCGCTGGTGCAAAAGGAATTAAAACACAAGTATCTGGTCGTTTAGGTGGCGCTGATATCGCGCGTGCTGAACACTATAGTGAAGGAACTGTTCCACTTCATACTCTACGTGCTGACATCGATTATGCACACGCAGAAGCTGATACTACTTACGGTAAATTAGGCGTTAAAGTATGGATCTACCGTGGTGAAGTTCTTCCTACGAAGAAATCTGTGGAAGGAGGCAAATAATATGTTATTGCCTAAACGCGTTAAATACCGTCGTGAACACCGCGGCAACATGCGTGGCGAAGCGAAAGGCGGTAAAGAAGTAACTTTCGGCGAATGGGGCTTACAAGCTCAAACTGCTAGCTGGATTACTAACCGTCAAATCGAATCTGCTCGTATCGCGATGACTCGTTACATGAAACGTGGCGGTAAAGTTTGGATTAAAATCTTCCCACATAAACCTTACACTAAAAAACCTCTAGAAGTCCGCATGGGTTCTGGTAAAGGTTCTCCTGAAGGTTGGGTAGCAGTAGTTAAACCAGGAAAAGTAATGTTCGAAATTGCTGGCGTATCTGAAGAAGTTGCACGTGAAGCACTTCGTTTAGCATCACACAAACTTCCTGTTAAATGTAAGATCGTAAAACGTCAAGAAACTGGTGGTGAATCTAATGAAAGCTAATGAAATCCGTGACCTTGCTACTTCTGAAATAGAATTAAAAGTGAAATCACTGAAAGAAGAGCTTTTCAACCTTCGCTTCCAATTGGCGACTGGTCAATTAGAAAACACAGCTCGTATTCGTGAAGTGCGTAAAGCAATCGCGCGTATGAAAACTGTTATTCGTGAAAGAGAAATCAGTGCAAATAACTGATAAAGGAGGTTTTCAAGTATGACTGAGCGCAATCAACGCAAAGTTTACACGGGCCGCGTTGTTTCAGATAAAATGGACAAAACTGTTACTGTTTTAGTTGAAACTTACAAAAAGCACAAGCTTTATGGTAAGCGTGTAAAATACTCTAAAAAGTTTAAAGCTCATGATGAGTTAAACACAGCGAAAATCGGTGATATCGTACGTATCATGGAAACTCGCCCGCTATCAGCTACTAAACGTTTCCGTCTAGTAGAAGTTGTAGAAAAAGCGGTTATTATTTAATAACTATTTCGGAACAACCAATTTCCGAAGGGAGGTAACCTAAGTGATCCAACAAGAAAGTCGTATGAAAGTTGCTGACAACTCAGGTGCACGTGAAGTTCTTACAATTAAAGTGCTTGGTGGCTCTGGCCGTAAAACTGCTAACATCGGTGATATCGTTGTTTGTACAGTTAAGAAAGCAACACCAGGTGGCGTTGTCAAGAAGGGTGACGTTGTTAAAGCTGTTATCGTTCGTACTAAATCAGGCGTTCGTCGTAAAGACGGCACGTACATCAAATTTGATGAAAATGCTTGTGTAATTATTCGTGATGATAAATCACCACGCGGAACTCGTATTTTCGGACCTGTTGCACGTGAACTACGTGACAGCAACTTCATGAAAATCGTTTCTCTAGCTCCAGAAGTTCTTTAATTTCATGACAGTGCCAATCAAGGAGGTGCGACAGCATGCATGTAAAAAAAGGTGACAAGGTTAAGGTAATCACTGGTAAGGATAAAGGCAAAGAAGGCGTAATCCTTGCTGCTTTCCCAAAACAAGATCGCGTTCTTGTTGAAGGTGTGAACATCGTGAAAAAACACGTTAAACCTAACCAATTGAATCCACAAGGTGGTATTGTTAGCCAAGAGGCTGCAATTCACGTTTCGAACGTAATGCTAATCGATCCTAAATCTGGCGAGCCGACTCGTGTAGGTTATAAAATCGAAAACGGTAAAAAAGTTCGTGTAGCAAAAAAATCAGGTGCAGTAATCGACTAATTAGTATAAATAGAAGGGAGGTACACACATGAGCCGCCTAAAAGAAAAATATTTAAATGAAGTTTCTCCAGCTCTTATGAGCAAATTTGGATATAAATCAGTTATGCAACTACCGAAAGTTGAGAAAATCGTTATCAACATGGGTGTTGGTGATGCAGTTCAAAACTCTAAAGCGTTAGATGCAGCTGTTGAAGAATTAACAATTATCACTGGTCAAAAACCAGTAGTAACTAAAGCTAAAAAATCGATCGCAGGTTTCCGTCTTCGTGAAGGTATGCCTATCGGTGCTAAAGTTACATTACGCGGTGAGCGTATGTATGAATTCTTGGACAAATTAATTTCTATCTCACTACCTCGTGTACGTGACTTCCGTGGTGTTTCTAAAAAAGCATTCGATGGTCGCGGTAACTACACTCTAGGTGTTAAAGAACAATTAATTTTCCCAGAAATCGATTACGATAAAGTTTCAAAAGTACGCGGTATGGACATCGTGATCGTAACGACAGCGAACTCTGACGAAGAAGCTCGCGAGTTATTGACACAATTCGGTATGCCGTTCCAAAAGTAATCAAACAAGGAGGGCGAAAACGTGGCTAAAAAATCTATGATCGTTAAACAACAACGTAAGCAAAAGTTTAAAGTGCAAGAGTATACACGTTGTGAACGCTGTGGTCGTCCACATTCAGTATATCGCAAATTCAAACTTTGCCGTATTTGTTTCCGAGAACTTGCATATAAGGGACAAATTCCTGGCGTGAAAAAAGCCAGCTGGTAATCCCCTAATTTGGGAAGGAGGTAAATGTAATGACAATGACTGATCCGATTGCAGATATGCTTACTCGCATTCGTAATGCGAACATGGTTCGTCACGAGAAGTTAGAAGTACCAGCTTCCAACGTGAAAAAAGAAATCGCTGAAATTTTAAAGCGTGAAGGTTTCGTACGTGACGTAGAATACGTGGAAGACAACAAACAAGGTATCATCCGTATTTTCTTAAAATATGGAAAAGATAACGAGCGCGTTATCACTGGCTTAAAACGTATTTCTAAACCTGGTTTACGTGTATATGCTAAAACAAATGAAGTACCTAAAGTATTGAACGGTCTTGGTATCGCTTTAGTGTCAACTTCACAAGGTTTATTAACAGATAAAGAAGCTCGCGCTAAACAAGTTGGCGGCGAAGTTCTAGCATACGTTTGGTAATTAGCAATAAATGAATGGAGGTGCAACTAAATGTCTCGTGTAGGTAAAAAAATTATCGAGGTACCAGCTAACGTAACTGTTACTGTTGCAGCTGACAACACTGTTACTGTTAAAGGTCCTAAAGGCGAACTTGTTCGTTCTTTCCACCAAGATATGAAAATTGAGCAAGAGGGTAACGTAATCACTGTAGTACGTCCTTCTGATTCAAAAGAACACCGCACAAACCACGGTACTACTCGTGCGCTTCTTGCGAACATGGTTACTGGTGTTTCTGCAGGTTTCGAAAAAGCTTTAGAACTTATCGGTGTAGGTTACCGTGCGCAATTACAAGGTAATAAACTTGTACTTAACGTAGGTTACTCTCATCCAGTAGAGTTCACACCTGAAGATGGTCTACAAATTGAAGTTCCTTCAAACACTAAGATCATCGTTAAAGGTATTAGTAAAGAACGCGTTGGTGCTCTTGCATCTAACATCCGTGACGTTCGTCCACCAGAGCCTTATAAAGGTAAAGGTATTCGTTATGAAGGCGAATATGTTCGTCGTAAAGAAGGTAAAACAGGTAAATAATGCAGCTTAAGCATTAGAAAGGAGTGACCCTTGTGATTACGAAACAAGATAAAAATCAGGTTCGTAAAAAACGTCATGCTCGCGTTCGTTCTAAAATTTCGGGTACTGCTCAGCGTCCACGCTTAAACGTATTCCGTTCTAACAAGAACATTTACGCGCAACTTATCGATGACGTAGCAGGCGTAACAATTGTTAGCGCATCTTCTCAAGAAAATGGTTTCGAAGGTGCAGGTAGCAATGTTGACGCAGCAACTAAAGTCGGTGAAACAATCGCAAAACGCGCTGCGGAAAAAAATATTACTGCTGTAGTATTTGACCGTGGTGGTTACTTATATCATGGACGTGTGAAAGCTTTAGCTGAAGCTGCACGTGAGAACGGTTTAGAATTTTAATAAGAAGGAGGGACACATTTCATGAGTCGTATTGACGCAAACAAACTTGGAGAACTTGAAGAACGCGTAGTTACTATTAACCGCGTTGCTAAAGTTGTTAAAGGTGGACGTCGCTTCCGCTTCACAGCATTAGTTGTAGTTGGCGATAGAAACGGTCATGTAGGTTTCGGTACTGGTAAAGCTCAAGAGGTGCCAGATGCTATCCGCAAAGCTGTTGAAGACGCGAAGAAAAACTTAATCGAAGTGCCACGCGTAGGTGGAACAACTCCACACTTAGTGCAAGGTCGCTTTGGTGCAGGAGAAATCCTAATCAAACCTGCTGCTCCTGGTACAGGGGTTATCGCTGGTGGTCCAGTACGTGCTGTACTAGAACTTGCTGGTATTACTGATATTCTTTCAAAATCACTTGGATCTAACACACCAATTAACATGGTGCGTGCAACAATTCAAGGTTTAACTGAATTAAAACGCGTAGAGGACGTAGCTAAATTACGTGGTAAATCAGTGGAAGAAATATTAGGATAAGGGGGGAAAGATAATGGCTAACAAATTAGAAATCACCCTTACTAAATCTGTGATTGGTACTAAACCTGCACAACGCAAAACTGTTGAAGCTTTAGGTTTACGTAAATTACACCAAACTGTAGAGAAAGCTGATAACGCAGCTACTCGCGGTATGCTTGATAAAGTAGCTCACTTAGTTAC
Source organism: Lysinibacillus sp. FSL K6-4013 (assembly GCF_038630435.1). NCBI lineage: Bacteria > Bacillati > Bacillota > Bacilli > Caryophanales > Bacillaceae > Lysinibacillus > Lysinibacillus sp. FSL K6-4013. Next base: position 4,543,532 of record NZ_CP152031.1, on the reverse strand, counting down.
TGTAAAAGAAATTTAATTTCTAATTATTGAACAAGGAGGTGCCACCCACTATGAAACTGCATGAGTTAAAACCAGCAGAAGGTTCTCGTAAGCAACGCAACCGCGTTGGTCGTGGTATCGGTTCTGGTAACGGTAAAACAGCAGGTAAAGGTCATAAAGGTCAAAACGCTCGTTCTGGTGGCGGTGTACGCCCAGGCTTTGAAGGCGGTCAGAACCCATTATTCCGTCGTTTACCAAAACGTGGCTTTACGAACATTAACCGTAAAGAATACGCTATCGTTAACCTTGATGCTTTAAACCGTTTCGAAGACGGTGCAGAGGTAACTGCTGCATTATTACTTGAAACTGGTCTAGTGAGCAATGAAAAAGCTGGAATTAAAGTTCTAGGTAATGGAACACTTAATAAAAAGCTTACTGTCAAAGCTCATAAATTCTCAGCTTCAGCGAAAGAAGCAATCGAGAATGCCGGCGGAACTACTGAGGTGATTTAATGTTTCAGACAATCTCTAACTTTATGCGTGTTCGAGATATAAGAAATAAAATCATTTTCACACTTTTAATGTTAATCGTTTTCCGTATTGGAACTTTCATTCCAGTACCTAACGTTGACGCTAATGTATTAAAGGCAACTGATGAGTTTAACCTCGTTGGTTTCCTCAATACTTTTGGCGGTGGTGCTTTAAAGAACTTCTCGATCTTTGCGATGGGGATTATGCCTTACATCACAGCCTCAATTATTGTTCAGTTATTGCAAATGGACGTAGTACCGAAGTTTGCTGAATGGGCAAAGCAAGGTGAAGTCGGAAGACGTAAACTTGCACAATTTACACGCTACTTTACTATTATTCTTGCTTTTATTCAATCATTCGCGATGTCATTCGGTTTTAATAGAATGTACGGCGGTTCTTTGATTAAGGAAGAAGGAGTTTTAACATATGTTATAATCTCTATTGTATTAACAGCGGGTACAGCATTCCTAGTATGGCTTGCTGATCAAATTACTGCGCATGGCGTTGGTAATGGTATTTCTGTTGTAATTTTCGCAGGTATCGTTGCGGCATTACCTACAGGTATCAACCAAATCTATGCACAACAAATCGAGGGTGCTGGTGATAAGCTATTTATCAACCTAATTATCCTTGGTCTACTTGTTTTAATCTTGCTTGCTGTTGTTATTGGAGTTATCTACGTGCAACAAGCACTACGTAAAATTCCAATTCAATATGCAAAACGAGTTACTGGGCGAAATCAACAAACTGGTGGTCAACAAACGCATTTACCGTTAAAAGTAAATGCTGCAGGGGTTATTCCAGTAATCTTTGCTTCAGCGTTTCTGATGACACCTCGTACGTTAGTTCCGTTCTTCGGTGAAAATAATGTTACAACCTTCATTAATAACACGTTTGATCATACAAAACCTGTTGGAATGATTATTTATGTGGCATTAATCATCGCATTCACATATTTCTATGCATTCGTACAAGTGAATCCAGAAAATGTGGCAGATAACTTGAAAAAGCAAGGTGCTTATATTCCAGGTATTCGTCCTGGTGAAAACACTCAAACGTATTTAACAAGCGTGTTATATCGTCTGACATTTGTCGGCGCGATTTTCTTAACTGTTATTTCAGTAATGCCGGTTATATTCATAAACTTTATGAATCTACCTGCCTCAGTGCAGATCGGTGGTACTAGTATTATTATCGTAGTCGGCGTAGCGCTCGAAACGATGAAGCAGCTAGAATCTCAACTTGTTAAACGTCACTACAAAGGCTTTATGAAATAATGTTGGTTTTTAGGGAACGTTCCATCGTTTCCTTTAATCAGCAAACCTTTTGTGGGAGGAATATTTCCTAATGAATATCGTTTTAATGGGTCTGCCAGGTGCTGGTAAAGGTACTCAGGCAGATAAAATTGTTGAGAAGTACGCAATTCCTCATATTTCTACAGGCGATATGTTCCGTGCTGCAATTAAAGAAGGTACTGAACTAGGCTTACAAGCTAAGTCGTTTATGGATCAAGGTGCACTTGTACCTGATGAAGTAACGATTGGTATTGTTCGTGAGCGACTGGCTAAACCTGATTGTGAAAAAGGATTCTTATTAGATGGTTTCCCACGTACTGTTCCTCAAGCTGAAGCTTTAGATAGCATTCTTGCTGATCTAGGTAAAGCTATTGAGCATACATTAAACATTCAAGTTGAAAAGGATGAGCTAATTGCTCGTCTTTCAGGTAGACGTATTTGTAAAACTTGTGGTACATCTTATCATTTAATTTTCAATCCTCCTGCCGAGGAAGGGAAATGTGATAAAGATGGTGGCGAGCTTTATACACGTGCAGATGATAATCCTGAAACGGTTGCGAACCGTCTGGAAGTAAATATGAAACAAGCACAACCTCTACTTGATTTCTATCAAGCTAAAGGCGTGTTAACTAATATAGATGGACAGCAAGATATTAACAAAGTGTTTGCTGATCTTGATGCTCTATTACAGGGCAGCCGCAGCTGATACCCGGCTCCGGGCGCAGAGTACTGCTTCCGCGGGAGGCATGCGGGAGCAACAACGAAACATAATTTTTTTGAGAGTTGCAAAAGCATATTGTGCCCGGTATATATTTCTTCTAAAAAGTGCAACATACCTTTTGGAGGAGTATAATGGGTTTCGTGGAAGCATCTGTGTAACGGGTATGAATATCTCATCCAAGACATTCCGGTATTCGTGTAAACATGGGAGATTCAGTGCCCTTACTGGTTCTGTATATTCCGTGGATTGTGTGAAGCGAAACCAGACGAGCGTCTTTCAAACATCTCTCATACAATCCAAACATATGTTGAAACGAGGTTGCTTCTAAAGTTGCAGCAGATATCCGTTTGATGTAACGATGAGAACTTTAATTTGCATATAGAGAGGAGACAGAGTAGATGGCGAAAGATGATGTAATTGAAGTCGAAGGGACAGTTGTTGAGACTTTGCCAAACGCGATGTTTAAGGTAGAATTAGAAAATGGACATGTGATTCTAGCACACGTATCTGGTAAGATTCGTATGCACTTTATCCGTATTCTACCTGGAGATAAGGTTACTATTGAGTTATCTCCTTATGATTTAACTCGCGGTCGTATCACATACCGTTTTAAATAATCTTTTGCGCTCCGGACTACTAAGGAGGTTAGGTTAGATGAAAGTGAGACCATCTGTGAAACCGATCTGCGAAAAATGTAAAGTAATTCGCCGACGCGGTAAAGTAATGGTAATCTGTGAAAATCCTAAACATAAACAAAAACAAGGTTAATTCTAAAGGAGGTGCACAACGTACATGGCACGTATTGCTGGTGTTGATATTCCTCGCGACAAACGCGTGGTAATTTCATTAACGTACATTTTCGGTATTGGTAAAACTACAGCTCAGAAAGTACTAGCTGATGCAGGTATTTCAGAAGATACACGCGTACGCGACTTAACTGAAGATGAGTTAAACAAAATCCGTGAACAATTAGATTCTTACAAACTTGAAGGTGACTTACGTCGCGAAACTTCATTAAATATTAAACGTCTGATGGAAATCGGTTCATTCCGTGGTATCCGTCACCGTCGTGGCTTACCTGTTCGTGGTCAAAATACGAAGAACAATGCGCGTACGCGTAAAGGTCCTCGTAAAACAGTTGCGAACAAGAAAAAATAATTGGTAAAGGAGGTTCCTTCTTAACATGGCTCGTAAACAACAAACTCGTAAACGTCGTGTGAAAAAGAATATCGAATCTGGTATTGCACACATTCGTTCTACATTTAACAATACAATCGTAACGATTACAGATATGCAAGGTAATGCTGTATCTTGGTCAAGTGCTGGTGCTCTTGGTTTCCGTGGTTCACGTAAATCTACACCATTCGCTGCTCAAATGGCTGCAGAAACTGCTGCTAAAACATCCCTTGAACATGGTCTGAAAACGTTGGAAGTAACTGTTAAAGGTCCTGGTGCTGGTCGTGAAGCTGCTATTCGTGCACTTCAAGCTGCTGGTTTAGAAGTAACTGCTATTAAAGACGTTACTCCAGTTCCTCACAATGGTTGCCGTCCGCCAAAACGTCGTCGCGTGTAATGGGTGCGTCTCATATTGTATGAGAACATCATTTTTTGTACAGACTGTCTTGTGCAGATAATAAACGATACGTCATTGACGATCGAATCTATGATGGAAAGAACCTATACATTCGATGTTTTGAAGGAGGGTAAATAAAATGATCGAAATTGAAAAACCAAAGATTGAAACGGTGGAGATCAGCGAAGATTCCAAATATGGAAAGTTTGTTGTAGAACCGCTTGAACGCGGATATGGAAACACTTTGGGTAATTCTTTACGTCGTATCCTTCTGTCTTCATTACCAGGAGCTGCTGTCACTTCAATTCAAATTGATGGTGTTCTTCACGAATTCTCAACTGTAGAAGGCGTAGTAGAAGATGTAGCTTCAATCATTTTGAACGTGAAAAAACTAGCTCTTAAAATCTACTCTGACGAAGAAAAAGTTATTGAGATTGATGTTAAAGGCGATGGTACAGTTACGGCTGCTGACATTACACATGACAGTGACGTAGAAATTTTAAACCCAGATCTATATATTGCAACAATCGCTAAAAACGGTCATTTACGTATGCGTATGTATGCACAACGCGGCCGTGGTTACACTCCTGCTGATCAAAACAAACGTGAGGATCTTCCTATCGGCGTGATCCCGATCGACTCTATTTACACTCCAGTATCACGCGTCAATTTCCAAGTGGAAAATACTCGTGTTGGTCAGTCTTCTGACTACGACAAACTTTCTCTTGATGTGTGGACAGATGGCAGCATCGGTCCGAAAGAGGCGATTTCGCTCGGAGCAAAAATTTTAACCGAGCATCTTAACATCTTCGTTGGCATGACAGATGAGGCACAAACTGCTGAAATCATGGTCGAAAAAGAAGAAGATCAAAAAGAAAAAGTTTTAGAGATGACTATTGAAGAACTTGATCTTTCTGTTCGTTCTTATAACTGTTTAAAACGCGCTGGTATTAATACAGTACTAGAACTTGCGAATAAATCAGAAGACGACATGATGAAAGTTCGTAACCTTGGACGCAAGTCATTAGAAGAAGTAAAAGCGAAGTTAGAAGAGCTTGGTTTAGGATTACGCAAAGAAGACTAAGCGATTTAAACACAACTAACAAGATCAGATTTTTTTCTATAAAGGAGGGAAACATCCATGGGTTACAGAAAACTTGGTCGTACAAGTTCTCAACGTAAAGCGATGTTACGTGACTTAGCTACTGATTTAATCATCAACGAGCGTATCGAAACTACTGAGGCTCGCGCTAAAGAAGTACGTAAAGCTGTTGAAAAAATGATTACTTTAGGTAAACGCGGAGATTTACATGCACGCCGTCAAGCTGCTGCATTTATCCGTCGTGAACTAGTAACAACGACTGATGCAGAAGGTAACGAATCAACATCATTTGCACTTCAAAAGTTATTTGATGATGTTGCACCACGTTATGCTGAGCGTCAAGGTGGTTACACTCGTATTCTTAAAGTAGGTCCTCGTCGTGGCGACGGTGCACCTGTTGTTGTGATTGAACTAGTTTAATCATAAGAGAAAACTTGTGGTGAAGAGGGTGGGAATCACCACCCTCTTTCTTTATAAATGATTTATACGACAAATAATTAAGCTGAGCGTTATGATGAGCGGACACTTATTAGTGTGGCGTCTCGTTTAGCTCTCCGCACCTCATTCAGGAGAAATAAGGGCTTGAGCACCCATATTTCTTGTAAATGTAACGACTAGCGCATTTCTATCGAATGAGGTGCGCGCTTTTTTATTAGATTAGATGGCGCCAATTTGTGGTGCTTTTTTTAATATATGGGCGTTATTTTGTAATTCAATTAGTCCATTATCAATTTGAGTTGCTATTGTAGTATTTTTCTTTTATCGACATACGGATTGTAGTAGAATTCATACATAAAAAAGTGTAAGTTAGTTAGTAGAGCTGAGCTTAGAGAGAGGAGTTCTAGATATGCCTGAAATTTTATCTTTAAATAATGTGACTTTTTCATATACACCAGAAATTCAAAACAGTCGTAATGCTGTAGAAAATGTTAGTTTTGCTGTTGATGAAGGTGAGTGGATTGCTATTGTAGGACATAATGGTTCTGGTAAGTCCACCATTGCCAAGCTGATGAATGGTTTATTGTTTCCTCAACAGGGGGATGTACGAATATTACGAGAACCTTTAAATGAAGAAAATCTTTGGGAATCTCGCTCCTTGATGGGAATGGTTTTTCAAAACCCTGACAATCAATTCGTTGGGGCAACGGTACAGGATGATGTAGCATTTGCTTTGGAAAACAACGGTATCCCTTTTGAAGAAATGGTGAAACGTGTACATGCGGCACTCGAACAGGTAAAAATGAGTCAGTTTTTAGACCATGAGCCACATCATTTATCTGGTGGACAAAAACAGCGTGTAGCCATTGCTGGGGCACTTGCTTTAAAGCCGAAGCTTTTAATTTTAGATGAGGCTACATCCATGTTAGATCCTCAGGGTCGTGCAGAGGTGTTACAAACGGTGCAAACATTACGTGCAGAAACAGGATTAACAGTTTTATCTATTACCCATGATTTAGAAGAGGCAATGTTAGCAGATCGTGTTCTTTTTATGAATGATGGTAAGAAATTTGCAGAAGGTACACCTGCTGAAATCTTTGCACTTGGAGACAAGCTAGTTGAATTTGGACTAGATTTGCCATTTGCCTTGAAGTTATCAAAGCTATTGCAAAAGGAAGGTGTTCCATTAATGGGGCAACATATGACAGAAGAAGAGTTGGTGAATGATTTATGGACATCAAACTTCAACAAGTAAGCTATGCCTATGCACAAGGAACCCCCTTTGAAAAACGGGCATTATTCGATGTAGATTTTGACATTCCATCTCATACGTATCAAGCGATAATTGGCCATACGGGTTCTGGAAAATCAACGATTCTGCAGCATTTTAACGCGCTTCTAAGACCTACTTCAGGAGAAGTACATATAGGAGATCGACTTATTATAGCTGGGAAAAAAGCAAAGGATTTAAAAGCTGTAAGACAAAAGGTGGGCATTGTCTTTCAATTTCCAGAGCATCAACTTTTTGAAGAAACAGTGTTAAAGGATATTATGTTTGGCCCAATGAACTTTGGTATATCAGAGGAGGAGGCGGAAGCTCGTGCAAGAGAACTTGTCAGCTTAGTCGGTTTGCCTGATAGTGTTTTGGATAAATCACCTTTCGATTTATCAGGTGGTCAAATGCGTCGTGTAGCGATTGCAGGTGTTTTGGCGATGGATCCTGAGGTTATTGTCTTAGATGAACCAACAGCAGGTCTTGATCCACGAGGTCAAAAGGAAATTATGGATATGTTTTATCAGCTCCATCAAGAACGTCATCTTACAACCATTCTAGTAACCCATAGTATGGAGGATGCAGCTCGGTACGCAGATAATATTGTGATCATGCATGAAGGAAAGAATGTCTTAAGTGGAACACCACGAATTATTTTTAAAGATGTTGAAACATTAAAGAAATTCCGTCTAGAGCCTCCACGTATTGTCCGCTTTCAGCAAAAGATTGAACACATGATGGGTCATTCCTTGTCTAAGGTTTGCTTAACAGAGGAAGAGCTTGCTGCTGAAATTGCTCAAGCACTTAGAGAGGAGCGTGCAGAGTCATGATGGAAAAAATGATCTTTGGTCGCTTCTTACCTGGTGACTCACCCGTACACAAGCTTGATCCACGGTCAAAGCTGATCTTTGTGTTCGCCTTTATTATTATTGTGTTTTTAGCCAATAATACCGTGACGTATGCGATGTTACTCGCATTCACGCTACTGATTGTATTAATATCGCGCATTCGCCTTTATTTTTTAATTAATGGACTCAAACCAGTGCTCTTTTTAATGGCCTTTACATTCCTTCTCCATATTTTTATGACGAAGGAAGGCGTCCCTGTGTTTGAATCAAAATTCATTACGATTTATGATGAAGGGATTAGGCGGGGGATATTTATCTCAATTCGTTTTCTAGTATTAGTATTTATGACGTCAATCTTAACCCTTACAACATCACCAATTTCCATAACAGACGGTATCGAGGTTCTGCTGAATCCCTTAAAAGCAATAAAAGTACCCGTCCATGAATTGGCTTTAATGATGTCCATCTCATTACGCTTCATTCCAACCTTAATGGATGAGACGGATAAAATTATGAAGGCACAGATGGCAAGGGGCTCTGATTTATCATCTGGGCCAATTAAGGACCGTATAAAGGCAGTAGTACCATTGCTTGTGCCTCTCTTTGTCAGTGCATTTAAACGGGCTGAGGATTTAGCAACAGCGATGGAAGTAAGAGGCTATCGCGGTGGTGAAGGGCGCACTAGGTACCGCAGGTTAAAATGGGATATGGGGGACACATTTGCGCTTGTGTTATTAGTAGCAATAGGCGTATTGCTATTCTTCTATAGAAGTTAAAGGAGTAGGCTATATGCGACGATTAAAAGTAATTATTAGCTATGATGGAACACTTTTTTCAGGCTATCAGATACAGCCAGGGGAACGTACAGTGCAGGCTGAGCTTGAGCGTGTTCTAGCCATTATGCATAAGGGAGAATCGGTTAAGGTAACTGCAAGTGGTCGTACAGATGCTAAAGTACATGCGACAGGGCAAACATTGCATTTCGACACACCACTTGGCATACCTGTAGAAAAGTATAGTAAGGCTTTGAATGTGCAACTGCCACGAGATATTCGTGTATTATCGGTAGAGGAAGTGGCTCATGACTTTCATGCGCGTTATGACGTGGCTGGAAAAAGATATCGCTATATTTGGTCTTGTGAGCCTATCCAAAGTCCATTCCGCAGATATTATACTGTAGAGACAAATGGAGTCAAACCTAACGTAGAGGCGATGCAAGAGGCAGCTAAGGCTATTATTGGTACACATGACTTTTCTTGTTTTTGCGCGGCGAATACAAGTGTGAAAGATAAAGTACGCACAGTAACATTATTGCAATTTGAATGGCATGGTGAAGAGCTACATATGGTGATTGAAGGGAATGGCTTCTTATATAATATGGTGCGTATTATTGCAGGTACTCTTTGGGAGGTTGGCATAGGTCGACGTATGATTGAAAATGTGTCCGAGGTAGTTGCTTCAGGTAATCGTGATAAGGCGGGAAAAACCGCACCACCACAAGGGCTGTACTTAGAAAAAGTGTTCTATTAGTGGCGTTCTACAATTCTGAACAACTTCACCAGGTGTTTAATGAAATTGCTTGACTTTAAAAGTCATTCATTATATGATAACAGATGGTATTTTCATTACCACCACAAATAAGCCCCGAAACTTATAGTGTAGTCTAATGAAAAATAACGGTAATCGAATCGATTAGGAGGATATATACATGCGTACAACATTCATGGCTAAAGGTCACGAAGTAGACCGTAAATGGTTAGTAGTTGATGCAGAAGGCCAAACTCTTGGACGTTTAGCTTCTGAAGTAGCTGCAATCTTACGTGGTAAACATAAACCAACATTCACACCAAACGTTGATACAGGTGATCACGTAATCATCATCAACGCTGACAAAATCCATTTAACTGGTAACAAATTAGAGGGTAAACTATACCGTCACCATACTCAATTTGCGGGTGGTTTAAAAACACGTACTGCTGGTGAAATGTTAGATAAATACCCAACAAGAATGATCGAATTAGCAGTTAAAGGAATGCTTCCTAAAAACTCTTTAGGTCGTAAAATGTTCACTAAACTTAATGTTTACACTGGAACAGAGCATCCACATGCTGCACAAAAACCAGAAGCATACGAGCTTCGCGGATAATATAAATTAAGAGGAGGATATTACTTTGGCACAAGTTCAATACATCGGCACTGGTCGCCGTAAAAGCTCTGTAGCTCGCGTACGTTTAGTACCAGGTACAGGTAAAATTGTTATCAACAAACGTGAAATCGAAGAATACGTACCATTCGCTGCATTACGCGAAGTAATTAAACAACCATTAGTAGCTACTGAAACTACAGGAAGCTATGATATCCACGTAAACGTTAACGGTGGTGGATACACTGGTCAAGCTGGTGCTGTTCGTCACGGTATCGCTCGTGCTCTACTTCAAGTAGACCCAGATTTCCGTGCTGCATTAAAATCAGCTGGATTACTTACTCGTGATTCACGCATGAAAGAACGTAAAAAACCAGGTCTACGCGGCGCTCGTCGTGCACCTCAGTTCTCAAAACGTTAATATCTGCTTTCTATACAAAGACTCTTTCTACTTTCGTGGAAGGAGTCTTTTGTCATTCCATCATAAAAAGCAATCTTTGAAGTTACTTCAAAGATTGCTTAACACTATTTCTTATGAAACTGAAGATGAAGTTGATGCACCTGCTCGGCTAATGCAGGAACGGGGCCATCTATAATAGTATCTTGAATGACTTCATGAATGGATAAATTACGAACTCGTGATGTAGAAATGATACCCATCTCATTTAGCCATTGCGCTAACTGTTTAGATGAGCTAGCGTAAACAATTCTTCCAAGCCCAACCCATCCATGGGCTGCAGCACACATTGGACAATGTTCTCCAGAAGTGTAAACGGTTGCTGAGCCTCTTTCCTCGAGACTCATATTTTGTGCTGCCCAGCGTGCTAATGCAAACTCTGGGTGCTGTGTGTGATCCCCGCCCGATACACGATTTTGTTCTTCTGCCAGTATCTCGCCATTTGAATTTACAAGTATCGAACCAAAGGGCTCATCTCCTGCTTCCAGCGCATTTTTGGCAAGCTCGATGCATCTCTCTAGATGCTTTAGATCTACGTCCTGGATCATGAAAAAACCTCCTTATGTGTTAACCATTATTTCGTTCGGATGCAGCTTCTTTTAAAATTTGCTCAATGTCATAAAAGCCTAGTTTTTTTGCATGCTGCAATGGCGTGACACCATCTCGATCTCCGATAGACATATCAGCACCATAATCTACTAATAATTGCACAATTTCTTGATGCTTTTCCCCGCCACTGCCTAATATGACTGCCTCCAATAGAGCAGTCCAATGCAAATTATTAATGTGATTGACATCAATGTCTGAGTGATTAAGTAGCTCTCGAACTACCTCAACATGCCCGCGTTCTGCTGCAGGGATGATGGCAATTCCACCAAAGCGATTAGTCAGCTTTGTATCTGCCCCTGCCGCTATGGCAAGTTTAACGATTTCTAAATAGCCTGATGCCCCTGCATGCAAAAGTACGTTCTCAAGGTTATTATCTCGAATATTAATATCTGCACCATGTTCAATGAGCACCTTCACAGTATCCACCTGATTATTATAAGTGGCAGCTAAAACAGCCGTTCTTCCATTCTGATCCGTTATATTAATATTGATGCCATTTTGCAGAAGTGCTAATACTTTGTCAGTATCACCGTTCGCTGCTGAAAGTATAAATTGATCATTCATTTTTCCACCTTCTTTTCTTTGGAGGTGTCCAGCAATATAACAGCCAAATGACTAGTGTATATAACTGTATCCTACTTTTTCGTTTATAAAAATATGGTAACACGTTACGAATTGTACGAGTAATATTAAAAAAATATGCTGTGCTTAGTTTTTTCATATAATAAATAATAGGAAGGTATTTGCTGGAGATTAAGAAGATCTAGAAAATAATCATTAGCTTTTTACATAGACAACACTATTTCTGTGCAGATTTAATATATATTAAAAATATTTTCGTATAAGTTTATGTTTTTTTAAGAAATTATTTAGGGGGGGTTTAACATTCCACTTTAATATAGTTTCAGAAGGTACAACAAACCTTTCATTTTAAAAAATTATCGTTATAGGTTTGATGTAACTCCAAATATAAACTAACCGATGGAGGTAAGTAGTTATGAAAAAATTATTAATAGTATCTGTTGCAGCAATAGCATTACTGGCAGCATGTCAAGATAAGGCGCCTACAAAAGGCTATACAACGAATAGTGAGGAAGTCAAAACCGAAAGTGCTTCAACAGAAAATACTGCCAAAGAGCAATTAACAAAGGGACAAGAAATGGCTAATATTCTAAGTGGTACAAATTGGCAAGGTACAAAAGTTTACGACAAAGATAATAATGACTTAACAGCTGAGAACGCAAATTTCATTGGGTTAGCAAAATATGATGCTCAGACAGGTCATTATGAATTCTTTGACGCTGCTACAGGTGAAAGCCGTGACGATAAAGGGACATTCTTTATCACAAATGATGGGAAACAAAGAATATTAATTTCAGAATCGAAAAAATACCAAGCGGTTGTCGAGATCACTGAGCTAAACGATAGTATCTTTACCTATAAAAGAATGGGTAAAGATGCTACAGGCAATGATGTGGAAGTATTCGTGGAACATATACCTTATAAAGAAAAGGAACTGGCATTTACAGATTCCGATAAAACGTTAGATGCTTCAACAGGTGATATTGTTACAGACGTGGACGGAGACAAAATTTTAGCTGATACATTATGGCATGGAACTGTTGTGTTAGATGAAGCGGGTAATGATGTAACAGAATTCAATTCAAATTTCATCAGCATTGCAAAGTATGATGCAAATACAAATAGATATGAGTTCTTCAATCCTGAAACAGGTGAAAGTCGTGGAGACTATGGTTACTTTGATGTCATTCATGATAATAAAATAAGAGCGCATGTTTCTATCGGTGATAATAAGTATGGTGTCGCTCTTGAAATTACAGAAATCAACGATAAGAAGTTCACGTATAAACGAACAGGTAAAGACAAAGAGGGTAATGAAATAACTGTATTTGTTGAGCATGAACCATATACAGGTGAATTTAACCCTACCTTTACAATACAATAAGTTGTTCTTCCTTCCTTAATATAGAAGAAAACTCTCAAGTTTGCGACTTGGGAGTTTTTTTTACTTTCTGGCATAGTTTATCCATTAATTTCGTACACTAAATGTAAAAGGGTGGTGGATATGGGTGAAGCGCTGGCTTGCACTAGGAGTAATTATGCTTATGAGTATAGTGGTCGTGGCATATGAAACAAATGCTTCGGACCGTAACTTCTTCTTACCGGACCCACTTGGTGGCATAAAAATTGTCATTGATGCAGGGCATGGTGGTGAGGATGGAGGAGCTTCAAAGGGCGAAGTGATTGAAAAGGATATTACACTTGCAATTGCTCAGCATGTAGAGAAGCAATTAAAGAAAAAAGGCGCAACGGTTATAATGACACGAACAAAAAATGGGGATGTAATAGATGAGCATGCGCCATCAGAAAAATATGGAACAATGAGAGAACGGAAAAAGCAAGATATCTTCTTAAGAAAGGATATCGTGGAAAAGGAAAAGCCTGATGTATTTATAACTATTCATGCAAATGCCATACCTGAAACAAAATGGCGTGGCGCACAGGTATTTTACCATAAGGAAGGACATGCTGATGGAGAGATTCTTGCCAAGAGTATTCAACAAGCAATTCGTACAAATTTAAAAAATACAGACCGTGAAGCATTGTCAATTAAGCAAATCTATTTATTGAAGAAAGCGGAAGTACCTGCAGCTTTAGTAGAGACTGGTTTTATTAGTAATGATGAGGAACGAGCATTATTAGTTGATAAAAAGTATCAAGAAAAAATGGCAGATGCCATAGTTGAAGGTATAGAAGACTATTTATTAGCTAAAATTGAGTAGAGCAACATCTACAACGTAAATCAAATCATTATGATATACTAATATTGAGACAATATAAGGGGAGTGTTCGTCGTGATTACTGAACAACAAGTACGAGAAATACTAGGACAACTACAAGATCCATTTTTACATAAATCGCTTGCAGAAACAGATGGTATAACGAACGTAGCAATAAAAGAAGAAAAAAATCATGTCAGTGTAAAAATTGCCATTGCTAAACTGAATACACCTGAACAATTACAACTACAAATGAAAGTTGTTGAGGTGTTGAAAGAAGCGGGTGCAAACACGGTTGGTATCCGCTTTGAAGAACTTTCAACAGAAAAATTACAAAGCTTCCGTGGTACAGCAACAGAGTCAGAAGCACAGGATATTTTATCACCGCTAAGCACAGTACAAGTAATTTCAATTGCTTCTGGTAAAGGTGGAGTAGGTAAATCGACGGTATCAGTTAACTTAGCTGTTGCTTTAGCTCGACTAGGAAAGAAAGTCGGCTTAATTGACGCAGATATTTATGGATTTAGTGTGCCTGATATGATGGGTGTGACGGATATGCCTAAAGTAGTCGATAATCGTATTTTCCCAGTAGATCGCTTTGGGGTAAAAATGATTTCAATGGGGTTCTTTGTGGAAAATAACGCACCGATCGTATGGCGTGGTCCAATGCTGGGTAAAGTATTAGATCAGTTCTTCCGTGATGTGGAGTGGGGTGAATTAGATTATCTATTATTAGATTTACCTCCTGGCACAGGTGACGTTGCATTAGATATCCATCAAATGTTACCTTCATCAAAAGAAATTGTTGTAACAACACCACACCCAACAGCAGCATTTGTTGCGGCACGTGCAGGGGCAATGGCGCTTCAAACAGACCATGAAATTTTAGGTGTTATCGAAAACATGGCATGGTTTGAATCTAAATCAGGTGACCGAGAATTTGTCTTTGGGCAAGGAGGAGGTCCAAAGCTAGCTGATGAATTACGTACAGAGCTACTTGGACAAATCCCGCTTGGGCAACCAGATTGGACAGATGAAGATTTTGCTCCTTCTGTATATGCTGAAAAACATACAACAGGACAAATTTATTTAGATATTGCTACCAAAATCATCGGTAAATTAAATAAATAATAAAAAACGGATTTCCACCACTTTTATGGGGAAATCCGTTTTTACATTACCAAGGTTACTCGGTACCTTTTTGTTCCTTACCCGATCCACCACCGCTATCGCCACTTGCTTCTTTCTTATTGCCACTTCCTGATGAACTTGTTTCGCCACTCTTTTTAATAAGTTCCTGCCATTTAGATTGCATTAAA
The DNA here is from genome assembly GCF_038630435.1 of Lysinibacillus sp. FSL K6-4013. Taxonomy (NCBI): domain Bacteria; kingdom Bacillati; phylum Bacillota; class Bacilli; order Caryophanales; family Bacillaceae; genus Lysinibacillus; species Lysinibacillus sp. FSL K6-4013. Next base: position 4,528,444 of record NZ_CP152031.1, on the reverse strand, counting down.
GGGCTTTCGATCGTTTCCTTTACGACTTCCTCCATTTGCTTGCGCATATTGGAAGATTTAAGGATAGTCTCCAACTGCTTTTGCATATCGGGCTGCCCGAAAAATGCCTCCATATCCTTTTGGAAAGTCGGATCTTTTATTAAGTTCTTCATAATATCCTGTTGCTGTTTTTGCATACTTTTCGCAACAGTTTCTTTAAACTTTGGATCTTCAAAGGTTTTTTTCCAAAAGTCTTCTGCTTCCTTGGAAAGTAAAGTTTCCTCGGTAGCCTTTTTCACTTCATCATGCTCTAAAATCAAGAGCTCACGGAAACTTGGCTCCTCCAAAAGCTGTCGCAATGCCTTTTTACCATCCTCTGTTTGCAAAGAGTCAATCATGATTTTTTTTATTTCATCATAGGACATGGTAGAGGTTTTATCTTGTGAACAGGCAGAAAGAAAAAGCATTAGAATCAGTAATAAGGTGAATTTTCGCATCGGCAATCAGTCCTTTCTCTAGAGAGACTCTTTCAATTATTGTTCACATTTCTGAGGACTTTATGTATTGGTTAGGATGAGAAATAGCTTTTTTAACAAGGCATTGATAAAATAAGGACAGATATATTGAGAAATTGGGGGACTTTTAGTTGTGACGATACGAAATTGGGCAAAGTTTTTCTTCTTTGCAATGCTCGTTGGTGGTGCAGTCAACGGAGTTTTTAGTTTATTTATTCGCTGGGAATTCTTCCAACCATACATAGCAAACGGTCAATGGGGTGAGTTTTTCGCAGGACTTTTATGGATGGTTTTCTTAGGGTTTACAATGAGTGTTATTGCACAAGCTGGCTTTTTCGCTTATTTAACACTTCATCAGGTAGGTGTTAATATTTTTAGAACACTGACATTATGGAATTGGGTACAACTATTATTAATTGCCATTACGATTTTCGATATTATTTTCTTCCGCTTTATTCCTGGAGTTAAGGATGGGCAAAGCTGGTTGTTCTATGTAGGACTATTAATTGTGCTCATCTTTGGGGCCATAGCAACAGCTGTTCAAAAAGTAAAATTAACAGGGAAAAAACATGTAATGATTTCTGCACTATTCTTTATGGTTGTCATTACAACGTTGGAATGGACAATTGCATTGATGGGTCGAGATGAAAATATTAATGAGTATGTTGCGCTTTTATTATTCCCGTTATTGGCGGTTAATGCGTATCAATTATTAGTATTACCTAAATATAATGCAAAATCCGATGAGGATCGTCAAAAATTAGAAGCACGCCGTAAAGCTCGTCGTGAACAGGCTAAAAACGCATAAGGAAAAAATTGCCCCACTCTAGTGGAGGCAATTTTTTTATGGGGCTTTTTTAGTTTGAACTTTATAACCAAATATATTTTCTTCAATCGACATAAACTTATGTTGTTGTATTAGCGTGTTAAGCTCTTTAAAGGATATTTGATTTTTTTGGTGTAGTGGGAAAAAGACAAAATCCCCTTTTTGTAATTTCGGAGTTTTATCACCTTGCCAAATAAGAGAAGGAGATAGTAAATTCATTTGTTGTTGGAATAAAGCTTTCTGTATATCCTGTGAATATTGATGATTTCGGGTAGCAAACCATAAAGGTTTTTCTTTTAAATATTTTTCGTAAGTATCAATATCCTTTTGGATGAGCGCAATATCAACGGGTTCTTCTACTGAATCATCCGGCCCAAGTAATCCTGTAGGCAATTTTCGTTGTTGGATAATTTTTAAATGATCGGGTGACCGTTTAATCCAGTCGGCATCTAAAAGTAGAAGTGGGTAAGGCTCCTTCACCGTTTGTAGCCATTCTAATAGAGAGTCATCAGAGAAAGAAATCTCTACAATCAGAGATATGCCATAATGTCCTTTCGTGACCACTACTGGTGCATTCGCAATATTGAATACAGAAATCATCGTTGAATTTATAGGCTTTAGAAAGGCAAAGAGCGTTACGATTAAAAGCAGTGAAATCAACGTTTTACGGACCATAATGATAACCTCGTTTCTAAAATATAAAATAAAAAATGAATCTCCTTAAAAAAACTTATGATTTAGTGTTGACTTTCATGAATAATCGATGTTATTATGTATAAGTCGCCAAGAGGTGACAACGAAATAAAGAAAACATGAACCTTGAAAACTGAACAAGCAAAACGTAATCAATAAAGTTTTTAGTAGCTAACCTTGAGTTAGTAAACGAAACACAATTTTGGACATCAAACATGATGCCAGCAAAACAATTTGAGCTAATCAAATTTCTTTTATGGAGAGTTTGATCCTGGCTCAGGACGAACGCTGGCGGCGTGCCTAATACATGCAAGTCGAGCGAACAGAAAAGGAGCTTGCTCCTTTGACGTTAGCGGCGGACGGGTGAGTAACACGTGGGCAACCTACCCTATAGTTTGGGATAACTCCGGGAAACCGGGGCTAATACCGAATAATCTCTTTTGCTTCATGGCGAAAGACTAAAAGACGGTTTCGGCTGTCGCTATAGGATGGGCCCGCGGCGCATTAGCTAGTTGGTGAGGTAACGGCTCACCAAGGCGACGATGCGTAGCCGACCTGAGAGGGTGATCGGCCACACTGGGACTGAGACACGGCCCAGACTCCTACGGGAGGCAGCAGTAGGGAATCTTCCACAATGGGCGAAAGCCTGATGGAGCAACGCCGCGTGAGTGAAGAAGGTTTTCGGATCGTAAAACTCTGTTGTAAGGGAAGAACAAGTACAGTAGTAACTGGCTGTACCTTGACGGTACCTTATTAGAAAGCCACGGCTAACTACGTGCCAGCAGCCGCGGTAATACGTAGGTGGCAAGCGTTGTCCGGAATTATTGGGCGTAAAGCGCGCGCAGGCGGTCCTTTAAGTCTGATGTGAAAGCCCACGGCTCAACCGTGGAGGGTCATTGGAAACTGGGGGACTTGAGTGCAGAAGAGGAAAGTGGAATTCCAAGTGTAGCGGTGAAATGCGTAGAGATTTGGAGGAACACCAGTGGCGAAGGCGACTTTCTGGTCTGTAACTGACGCTGAGGCGCGAAAGCGTGGGGAGCAAACAGGATTAGATACCCTGGTAGTCCACGCCGTAAACGATGAGTGCTAAGTGTTAGGGGGTTTCCGCCCCTTAGTGCTGCAGCTAACGCATTAAGCACTCCGCCTGGGGAGTACGGTCGCAAGACTGAAACTCAAAGGAATTGACGGGGGCCCGCACAAGCGGTGGAGCATGTGGTTTAATTCGAAGCAACGCGAAGAACCTTACCAGGTCTTGACATCCCGTTGACCACTGTAGAGATATAGTTTCCCCTTCGGGGGCAACGGTGACAGGTGGTGCATGGTTGTCGTCAGCTCGTGTCGTGAGATGTTGGGTTAAGTCCCGCAACGAGCGCAACCCTTGATCTTAGTTGCCATCATTTAGTTGGGCACTCTAAGGTGACTGCCGGTGACAAACCGGAGGAAGGTGGGGATGACGTCAAATCATCATGCCCCTTATGACCTGGGCTACACACGTGCTACAATGGACGATACAAACGGTTGCCAACTCGCGAGAGGGAGCTAATCCGATAAAGTCGTTCTCAGTTCGGATTGTAGGCTGCAACTCGCCTACATGAAGCCGGAATCGCTAGTAATCGCGGATCAGCATGCCGCGGTGAATACGTTCCCGGGCCTTGTACACACCGCCCGTCACACCACGAGAGTTTGTAACACCCGAAGTCGGTGAGGTAACCTTTTGGAGCCAGCCGCCGAAGGTGGGATAGATGATTGGGGTGAAGTCGTAACAAGGTAGCCGTATCGGAAGGTGCGGCTGGATCACCTCCTTTCTAAGGATTATTTCGGAATACAAACCTTGGGTTTGTAAGATTACGTTTTGCGTTCAGTTTTGAAGGTTCATTCTTTCTGAATGAAATACTTCAAAACTTGTTCTTTGAAAACTGGATAAAACGACATTGAAATTGTAACAAACACATTTATTTTTTAAGTTTTTTTATAGGCTTAATAACTTGGTTAAGTTATTAAGGGCGCACGGCGAATGCCTTGGCACTAGGAGCCGAAGAAGGACGGCACTAACACCGATATGCTTCGGGGAGCTGTAAGTGAGCTTTGATCCGGAGATTTCCGAATGGGGGAACCCACTACGTTTAATCGCGTAGTATCTTGACGTGAATACATAGCGTCTTGAAGGCAGACCCAGGGAACTGAAACATCTAAGTACCTGGAGGAAGAGAAAGAAAAATCGATTCCCTGAGTAGCGGCGAGCGAAACGGGAAGAGCCCAAACCAAGAGGCTTGCCTCTTGGGGTTGTAGGACACTCTATACGGAGTTACAAAAGAGCGAGTTAGATGAAGCGACTTGGAAAGGTCCGCCAGAGCAGGTAAAAGCCCTGTAGTCGAAAGTTCGTTCTCTCCTGAGTGGATCCTGAGTACGGCGGAACACGTGAAATTCCGTCGGAATCCGGGAGGACCATCTCCCAAGGCTAAATACTACCTAGTGACCGATAGTGAACCAGTACCGTGAGGGAAAGGTGAAAAGCACCCCGGAAGGGGAGTGAAAGAGATCCTGAAACCGTGTGCCTACAAGTAGTTAGAGCCCGTTAATGGGTGATAGCGTGCCTTTTGTAGAATGAACCGGCGAGTTACGATTACGTGCAAGGTTAAGCTTTAGAAGGCGGAGCCGCAGCGAAAGCGAGTCTGAATAGGGCGAAGTAGTACGTGGTCGTAGACCCGAAACCAGGTGATCTACCCATGTCCAGGGTGAAGGTGAGGTAACACTTACTGGAGGCCCGAACCCACGCACGTTGAAAAGTGCGGGGATGAGGTGTGGGTAGCGGAGAAATTCCAATCGAACTTGGAGATAGCTGGTTCTCTCCGAAATAGCTTTAGGGCTAGCCTCGTGATGAGAATACTGGAGGTAGAGCACTGTTTGGACTAGGGGGCCATCCCGGTTTACCGAATTCAGACAAACTCCGAATGCCAGATATTTATACACGGGAGTCAGACTGCGAGTGATAAGATCCGTAGTCAAAAGGGAAACAGCCCAGACCACCAGCTAAGGTCCCAAAGTAATCGTTAAGTGGAAAAGGATGTGGCGTTGCACAGACAACCAGGATGTTGGCTTAGAAGCAGCCATCATTTAAAGAGTGCGTAATAGCTCACTGGTCGAGTGACGCTGCGCCGAAAATGTATCGGGGCTAAACGATTCACCGAAGCTGTGGATTGACATCTACGATGTCAGTGGTAGGAGAGCGTTCTAAGTGCGTTGAAGTCAGACCGGAAGGACTGGTGGAGCGCTTAGAAGTGAGAATGCCGGTATGAGTAGCGAAAGACGGGTGAGAATCCCGTCCACCGTATGACTAAGGTTTCCTGAGGAAGGCTCGTCCGCTCAGGGTTAGTCGGGACCTAAGCCGAGGCCGATAGGCGTAGGCGATGGACAACAGGTTGATATTCCTGTACCACCTCCTCACCGTTTGAGAAATGGGGGGACGCAGTAGGATAGGGTAAGCGCGCCGTTGGTTGTGCGCGTCCAAGCAGTAAGGCGTGTGTGTAGGCAAATCCGCACACTGTAACGTTGAGCTGTGATGGCGAGTCCGTATGGACGAAGTTCCTGATTTCACACTGCCAAGAAAAGCCTCTATCGAGGTGAGAGGTGCCCGTACCGCAAACCGACACAGGTAGTCGAGGAGAGAATCCTAAGGTGTGCGAGAGAACTCTCGTTAAGGAACTCGGCAAAATGACCCCGTAACTTCGGGAGAAGGGGTGCTCTTGAGCGTGCAAGCGCATGAGAGCCGCAGTGAATAGGCCCAGGCGACTGTTTAGCAAAAACACAGGTCTCTGCAAAACCGTAAGGTGACGTATAGGGGCTGACGCCTGCCCGGTGCTGGAAGGTTAAGAGGAGTGGTTAGCGCAAGCGAAGCTGCGAATTGAAGCCCCAGTAAACGGCGGCCGTAACTATAACGGTCCTAAGGTAGCGAAATTCCTTGTCGGGTAAGTTCCGACCCGCACGAAAGGCGTAACGATCTGGGCACTGTCTCAACGAGAGACTCGGTGAAATTATAGTACCTGTGAAGATGCAGGTTACCCGCGACAGGACGGAAAGACCCCGTGGAGCTTTACTGTAGCCTGATATTGAATTTTGGTACAACTTGTACAGGATAGGTAGGAGCCAGAGATCTCGGAGCGCCAGCTTCGAAGGAGGCGTCGGTGGGATACTACCCTGGTTGTATTGAAATTCTAACCCATGCCCCTTAGCGGGGCAGGAGACAGTGTCAGGCGGACAGTTTGACTGGGGCGGTCGCCTCCTAAAAGGTAACGGAGGCGCCCAAAGGTTCCCTCAGAATGGTTGGAAATCATTCGTAGAGTGTAAAGGCACAAGGGAGCTTGACTGCGAGACCTACAAGTCGAGCAGGGTCGAAAGACGGGCTTAGTGATCCGGTGGTTCCGCATGGAAGGGCCATCGCTCAACGGATAAAAGCTACCCCGGGGATAACAGGCTTATCTCCCCCAAGAGTCCACATCGACGGGGAGGTTTGGCACCTCGATGTCGGCTCATCGCATCCTGGGGCTGTAGTCGGTCCCAAGGGTTGGGCTGTTCGCCCATTAAAGCGGTACGCGAGCTGGGTTCAGAACGTCGTGAGACAGTTCGGTCCCTATCCGTCGTGGGCGTAGGAAATTTGAGAGGAGCTGTCCTTAGTACGAGAGGACCGGGATGGACACACCGCTGGTGTACCAGTTGTCTTGCCAAAGGCATCGCTGGGTAGCTATGTGTGGACGGGATAAGTGCTGAAAGCATCTAAGCATGAAGCCCCCCTCAAGATGAGATTTCCCATTACGCAAGTAAGTAAGATCCCTCAAAGACGATGAGGTAGATAGGTTCGAGGTGGAAGTGTGGTGACACATGGAGCTGACGAATACTAATCGATCGAGGACTTAACCAAAACGTTTGAAACATTCAATGCACCGTTTATCCAGTTTTGAAAGAATAAATCTTTCAATTAAATACAAAGTCTAGTGATGATGGCAAAGAGGTCACACCCGTTCCCATACCGAACACGGAAGTTAAGCTCTTTAGCGCCGATGGTAGTTGGGGGCTTCCCCCTGTGAGAGTAGGACGTCGCTAGGCGCAAAAAGTCGCTACTGATACACTCAGTAGTGGCTTTTTTTATTTGAACGGATTCTTTATTTATAAACGCATAAATAAGAAGGCATCCATTGAGGATGCCTTCTTATTTTAATACTTAATGTGTATGAACTGTAGTAGCTCGTAGTTCAATACGACGAATTTTCCCTGATGTTGTTTTTGGTAACTCATCAATAAAGACAATGCTACGAGGATATTTATAAGGGGCTGTTAACGCTTTAACATGCTCTTGTAGCTCCTTTGTTAACTCATCTTCATTACGCTCTTTGAAGCCTTCTCGTAAGATCACAAATGCCTTTACGATATGTCCTCTGATTTCATCTGGCGCAGCTACAACTGCACACTCTTGTACAGCTTCATGTTTGTTTAATGCATCTTCAACTTCAAATGGTCCGATCGTATAACCAGATGAAATAATTATGTCATCCCCACGGCCTTCAAACCAAAAGTAACCGTCTTCATCACATTTTGCTTGATCACCTGTAATATACCAATCCCCACGGAATGCAGCTTGTGTGCGCTCTGGTTCTTTATAATATTCTTTAAATAAAGCTGGTGAAGATTTGTGAACAGCAATATCACCAACTTCTCCAACTGGCGCTTCATTCCCTTCATTGTCGATAATACGTACAATATTACCTGGAGTTGGAACACCCATAGATCCAGGACGTAATTCTGTGTTTTCGAGTGTACCAATTAATAATGTGTTTTCTGTTTGTCCATAGCCGTCACGTACTTTTAGTCCAAAATGATTCATAAATGTTTCGATAACTGGACGATTTAAAGGCTCACCAGCAGAAACGGCACTACGTAGAGATGATAGATTGTAGTCTTGTAAATTATCGATTTTCGCCATAATTCGGTATTCAGTCGGTGTACAACATAGAACATTAACTTTTTCATCCTGCATTAATTGAAGATAGGTTTTTGCATCGAATCCACCATGATAGACAAATGCAGTAGCACCGAGCATGATTGTGGATAAAAAAGGACTCCATATCCACTTTTGCCAACCAGGAGCAGCTGTTGCCCACACGAGGTCTCCTTCACGTACACAAAGCCATTTTGAAGCTGCAGTTCTAATATGTGCATATCCCCAGCCATGTGAATGAACAACGCCTTTAGGTTTGCCAGTGGTACCAGATGTATAAGAAAGGAATGCCATGTCATCACGTGTAGTAGCTACGGCTGTAAATGTAGCTGGCTGGCTGCTTGCTAATTCATCTAAAGAAGTCCAATCTCCTTTCGCAGCACCGATCACTAGTTTATTTTTCAATGCGTCTACAGAAGAAGCAATTTGATCAACTTCACTAGTAAAAGCCTCATAAGCAATAACTGCACTAGCAGAAGAATGTTCCATCCGATATTCTAAATCGCTTGCACGTAGCATCTCTGAACATGAAATGGGTACGATACCAGCCTTTAAGCAGCCTAGAAAAACGAAATAGGCTTCTGGAAGTCGAGGAATAATAACTAATACACGATCACCTTTTTGAAGCCCCTTCTCCGTAAAAGCGTTTGCGTATTGATTCATTTTTTGGTTAAGCTCCAAATAAGAAACTGTACGTCTCTCTTGTTGTGTATTTAACCAACGTATTGCTTGGCGATCACTATCTTGCGAAAATTTTTCTAATTCCTCTGTGATGTTATAAAATTCAGGTGCAATTAAATCATTTGATACCATCTTGAACATCCTCCCCCAGAAAATTTGATAGAAAATTCATAAAACTATTTTTATTTTAACAATTACAATAATATACAGCAAGAATATTTAGTACGTTAAATAGAAATATTAGAATTAATAGAGAACTATTATGCTTTCAAACGAATATAGGAGCATACTTCGACAAAAAATATAAAAATTTTCACAAAATGTGTTGCATTATTTATAATGCTTGCTATAATAATAAATGTACTTAAGAGGTTGTCTAAAACCAAAGTGAATAGCATTGTTCCGAAGTAGCTCAGTTGGTAGTAGCACCTGACTGTTAATCAGGTTGTCGCAGGTTCGAGTCCTGCCTTCGGAGCCATTTTTTTGTCCTTTTTTCAAATGCTATAATACATAAAAAAATTTGTGGAAAAGCATTGCAATTATTAATGAAAAATGTTATTATAATTCTTGTCTTGTTTGAGACGTAATATTGGCCCCTTGGTCAAGTGGTTAAGACACCGCCCTTTCACGGCGGTAACACGGGTTCGAATCCCGTAGGGGTCACCATTTAAAACATAGGCTTTATAAAGAATATAAACTGTGATATAACACCTGTTTCTATGGAGGATTAGCTCAGCTGGGAGAGCATCTGCCTTACAAGCAGAGGGTCGGCGGTTCGAGCCCGTCATCCTCCACCATTCTTATTGTGTTATTTCGGAGGGGTAGCGAAGTGGCTAAACGCGGCGGACTGTAAATCCGCTCCTTAGGGTTCGGCGGTTCGAATCCGTCCCCCTCCACCAGTTTTATAAATGATTGGGGTATAGCCAAGCGGTAAGGCAACGGATTTTGATTCCGTCATGCCTAGGTTCGAATCCTAGTACCCCAGCCATTTTTTCTTTTATGAGCCATTAGCTCAGTTGGTAGAGCATCTGACTTTTAATCAGAGGGTCGAAGGTTCGAGTCCTTCATGGCTCACTTTTTTAGAATGAAAATTATTCAAAAGTGTTATATTAACTACAGATAACTAATCTCTTGCTGAAAACAGTAGGAGATTTTTTTATGTCATTTAAGAATGAATAAATATACAACTTTTTGTCGAGTTGAGCCAAGTGGTATGTAGGCTTTACAATAATCTTATAACTTTTAGGGGGTATAAAAACATGAATAAACTTAATATTTCTATTATTGGAGTACCAACAGATTACGGACAAACACGTCGTGGTGTAGATATGGGACCAAGTGCTATTCGATATGCAGGTGTTGTTGAACGTTTAGAGGCTATCGGACACGATGTACAGGATCAAGGGGATATTCGTGTTAGTCAAAAGCTTGCAGACGGAGCTGTGGATGAAAAATTACTAAATTTAGAGGAAGTTGTAGAAGTTAGCACTGCATTAGCCAATAGTGTACATGAAGTAGTGGAACAAAAAAAATTCCCACTAGTATTTGGTGGAGATCATAGTATTGCTATTGGAACATTAGCAGGATTAGGCGAGCATTACAAAAATCTTGGTGTTATCTGGTATGACGCTCATGCAGATTTAAATACACCTGAAACAACACCTTCAGGCAATATACATGGGATGCCGTTAGCAGTTAGTATTGGGCTAGGACATGAGCGTTTAGTGCAAATTCGTAACTATGCTCCAAAAATTAAGCCAGAAAACGTTATAATTATTGGAGCTCGTTCAGTAGACCCAGGAGAGCGTGAATTGATTCGTCAACAAGGAATTAAAGTATATACAATGCATGAAATTGACCGACTTGGCATGACACGTGTGATGGAAGATGCACTTGCTTATTTAAAGGAACGAAATGTTGATGGCTTACATTTATCGCTTGATTTAGACGGACTAGATCCACTTTATACGCCAGGTGTGGGTACACCAGTCCCAGGCGGAATTACTTATCGAGAAAGCCATTTAGCAATGGAAATGTTACAAGAATCAGGCATGGTAACTTCAGCAGAGTTTGTAGAGGTAAATCCTATATTAGATGAAAAGAATACAACAGCAAATGTGGCTGTTGCATTAATGGGATCTTTATTTGGCGAAACACTAGTTTAAAGAAAATTTGACAAAAAATTGCCTGTTGCCACATTGCATAAAAATCTTTTGCTATAATTGAATTAAAACGAAACTTTTCTTATCGGTGCTTCGTATAGTATAAGACAGTTGTAAAGGTGGAGAAGTCAACACAATGGATGCGTTAGTAAATAAGAGAATAAAACAAGTGCTTAAAGGCGATCAAAACGCATTTGCCGATATTGTGAGTCTCTATCAGCACAAACTGTACCAAGTATGCTATCGAATGTTAGGCAACAAACAAGAGTCTGAAGATATTGCTCAAGAGGCTTTTGTGCGTGCTTATATGAACTTGCATACATTTGATCAGAAAAGAAAGTTTTCAACGTGGCTTTATCGCATAGCGACAAACCTCTGCATTGACCGGATTCGAAAAAAGAAACCGGATTATTATTTAGATGCAGAAGTAGCTGGTACAGAAGGGCTTGATATGTATTCGCAAATCGCAGCAGACGACCAGCTACCAGAGGAGCAGTTAGAACAAATGGAGCTGCAAGATCGCATTCAATATGAAATTGGACGATTGCCGGATAAATACCGTTCGGTTATAGTATTGAAATATATAGAAGAGTTATCGTTACAAGAGATTAGCGAGATTTTAGATATGCCGCTTGGAACGGTGAAAACGAGGATTCACCGCGGACGTGAGGCATTACGTAAGCAATTAAACAATCTGTAGGAGGGGGAGCATCATGAATACTTGTCCAGAGCATATTATAGACTATATGCATGATTATTTAGACGGTGACATTAGTCGTGAGCATGAGCAAGAGTTGAAACAACACTTGCATACATGTAATGATTGTAAACAGTTGATGCAAGAATTGAGTGAAACAATCGCCTTTGTGAAGAGTGCTTCCCATATTACAGCGCCTCCGGATTTTGAAGCAGCAGTGATGGCTCGTTTACCAAAACCAAAAAGTCGAGTAGGTATACAAAAATGGATTCGCCGGCATCCGTTCTTTGTGGCAGCAGCAGTATTTTGCTTATTCATGAGTGCTACATTATTGGGTAGCTTCATGGATGACCAGCATTTCTCAGTGACCAAGCAACCTAATTTAGTTGTTGAAGGTCAAACAGTGATTGTCCCTGAAGGGGAAGTGGTGAAAGGCGATATTGTTGTAAAAAATGGCGATTTGATTGTTGAAGGTGAAGTTGATGGCAACGTCACAGTAATTAACGGGCAATATATGGCATCTTCAGCGGTAGTTTCAGGGAGAATCGAAGAAATAGACGAAGTATTTGAATGGTTATGGTATACGATTAAAAATTCTGTTAAGACTGCCATGACATTTGAGGAAAAAGAAGAAACTAAATAACACTCTATACGTCCTAAAAAATAGTGCACGTGAGAGGCTGAAAGGTCTACTCTTCTGAGTAGACTTTTTATTTGAAAAAAGTTACATTTGTTAAGAATGTGATATACTTGAATGTGTATGGATTCGTAATGAAAAGTGGGGGATGCCACGTGCAAATTATCGAACATTTCACGGATTTAACGCCTGTGAATATTGTTATTAACTTCATTGATGTACTGCTCGTTTGGTACGTTGTTTATAAAGTCTTAACCCTCATTAAAGGTACGAAGGCTGTCCAATTACTTAAGGGAATATTCGTCATTATTATTGCACGAATTGCAACAGACCTTTTAGGGTTACAAACACTTGGCTGGATGCTACAACAAGTTATTGAGTTTGGTTTCCTAGCGATTATTATCATTTTCCAACCTGAAATCAGACGTGGTTTAGAACAAATTGGGCGAGGAAAGCTATTCCAACGTTCATCTAGTCAAGAGGAAGAAGAACAAACAAGACTTATTGAGGCAATGAAGAAGTCTGTAAGTTATATGGCTAAACGTCGAATAGGTGCGTTAATTTCTATTGAAAAAGAAACAGGTCTTAATGAATATATCGAAACAGGTATAGGGCTAAATGCTGAAATTTCATCAGAATTACTGATAAATATCTTTATACCAAATACGCCGCTACATGATGGGGCGGTTATTATGCAAAAAGATAAAGTGACAGCAGCAGCTTGTTATTTACCTTTATCTGAAAGCCCATTTATTTCAAAAGAGTTAGGGACACGCCACCGTGCTGCTCTCGGCTTAAGTGAAGTTACAGATGCTATTACAATTGTTGTGTCAGAAGAAACAGGCGCAATTAGTATAACATTAAATGGTAATCTCCATCGAAATCTTTCTCTAGAGGAGTTCGAAACATTATTACGAAAAATGTGGTTCGGATCAGCACAAGAATCAAATGCATCCTCTAAGTTGACTTGGAGGGGGAAAAAGAATGGATAAAATGATGGATAGCCCTTGGGTATTAAGAATCATCGCGCTATTTTTAGCATTTTTGCTTTTTTTCTCAGTGCGTACCGAGTTGTCACCATTAAATAAAGCTACTTCAAATGAACAAACGGATGTTATTCGCGATGTTCCAGTAGATGTTTATTACGATAATGAGAATCTTATTGTGACAGGTTTACCTGAAACCGTAGATGTAACGATAGAAGGTCCGATGGCATTGGTTTTAAAAGCAAAGGGAGCTAAGGATTTTTCTATATTTGCCGATTTAAGCAACTTATTACTTGGAGAGCATGATGTAAAACTGCAATACGAAAATATTTCAGAAAAGTTAAAGGTGACATTAGACCCTGCAACTGTTCATGTTAATATTGAGGAAAAGGTCACACAGGAGTTCCGAGTGGACCCTGAAATGAACAAACGTTTAATCGAAGAAGGTTTTATCTTAAAAGAAATGACGGCCAATCCGCCAACTGTTTATGTAACGGGTGCAAAAAGTGCTATTGAAAGCATTAGTTATGTAAAAGCAACTGTTACAGGAGAGCAAGGCTTGAAGGAATCGTTCTCTCAGGAAGCCGCTGTAAAAGTATTAGATCGAGATTTAAATAAGTTAGACGTGACTATTGAACCTGAAATTGTGAAGGTTCAAGTAGATATAGCGGAGTATAGTCGAGAGATCCCAGTTGTCCTTAAGGAAACAGGGCAAGCAGCGGAAGACATTACCATTAATTCATTAACATTTACACCAAAAATGGTCAAAGTGTATGGTAGAAAATCAATTATTGATAGTTTAACATCCATTCCAATAACAGTTGATCTGTCAAAAATTACTGAGTCCAAAACTTATGAATTTGATGTAAAATTACCAGATGGTGTGACAAAAATATCTGACAAGAAAATAAAAGTGAAGGCGGATATTACAAAGATTGAGAAAGAAGAACAGCAGAAAACACCAGCTTCTACAGAGGAAACGCCACCTCCAACGGAAGAACCTAATGTGACAGATGAGAACACTACAACTGATAAAAATACGTCAACCGAGGAATCGGAAGATATTGATTCTTAAACAATATGTGACTATAATTTTATTTTGATTCTAAATCAAAAATCCAATCAGGTTTGTGATTCAGATTTCATCAATCAAACTGGCAGAGTGGAAAATTAATAATTACCAACGAATGAACAAAAGCAGACTTTTCCAAAAGTAAGCGGACAAGTGTCTAATGCTTGATAGAAACTCACTAGGCACTGTCTTGCATTGAAGGAGAGAATAAGTAGAATGGGTAAATATTTTGGAACAGATGGCGTCCGTGGCGTCGCGAATAGTGAATTAACACCAGAATTTGCATTTAAACTTGGTCGTATAGGCGGCTATGTTTTAACCAAAGATGCAACTGACCGTCCAAAGGTTTTAATTGGTCGTGACACACGTATTTCAGGTGAGATGCTTGAAGGTGCACTTGTGGCTGGTCTTTTATCAATTGGGGTAGAGGTAATGCGACTTGGTATTATTTCAACACCAGGTGTGGCATACCTTACTCGAATTATGAGCGCAGATGCAGGCGTCATGATTTCAGCTTCACATAACCCAGTTGCAGATAACGGTATTAAATTTTTCGGTCCTGATGGCTTTAAGCTAACAGATGCACAGGAAGCGGAAATTGAAGCGTTAATTGATGCACAAGAGGATACATTACCACGTCCTATAGGAGCAGATTTAGGATCTGTAAGTGACTATTTCGAAGGTGGTCAAAAATATATTCAATACTTAAAGCAAACAGTGGATGAAGAATTTGATGGTATCCATGTAGCGCTTGATTGTGCACATGGTGCAACTTCCTCTTTAGCTACACATTTATTTGCTGATTTAGAAGCTGACATTTCTACAATGGGCGCTTCTCCAACTGGCTTAAATATCAATGATGGTGTAGGCTCAACACATCCAGAAGGGCTAGCAAAATTTGTTACTGAAAAAGGTGCAGATGTTGGTTTAGCTTTTGATGGCGATGGAGACCGTTTAATTGCTGTAGATGAAAACGGAAAAGTTGTTGACGGTGACCAAATTATGTTTATCATTGGTAAGCATTTAAATGCAGTAGGGCGTTTGAAGAAGCAAACAATTGTTTCAACAGTAATGAGCAATATGGGCTTCTATAAAGCTGTGGCTGACAATGGTATGCAGAGTATACAAACAGCTGTAGGAGATCGTTATGTTGTGGAAGAAATGCGTGCCAATGAATACAATTTAGGTGGCGAGCAATCAGGGCATATCGTCTTCCTAGATTTTAATACAACAGGTGATGGCTTACTGACAGGAATTCAGCTTGTCAACATTATGAAAGCGACGGGTAAAAAGCTTTCAGAACTAGCAGATGAAATGAAAATATACCCTCAGCGTCTTGTCAATGTGCGTGTAACAGATAAGCATGCTGTGACTGATAATGCGAAAGTAGCTACAGTAATTGCAGAGGTAGAAGCTGAAATGGCTGGAAATGGTCGTGTTTTAGTGCGTCCTTCAGGTACAGAGCCATTAGTACGTGTCATGGTGGAAGCGGCAACAGAAACAGATTGCGAGCGTTTTGTCGAGCGTATTGCGGATGTGGTACGTGCAGAAATGGGCCTAACAGAATAAGAAATATAGTGTAAACCCGATTTCCGTAAACAGGAAATCGGGTTTACTTATTTGAAAGAAATGTTTTAAATAAGCGAGATGGGGAACAGTAATTAAGAGTCACAATAACAAGGAGTGTTTAATTGATATGGCTAAAATTGCTACAGTTATAACAGATATGTTTGAGGACATTGAGTTTACGAGCCCTAAGGAAGCTTTAGAATCAGCTGGGCATCAGCTTGTAACAATTGATACCGAAGCGGGTAAGGAAATTAAGGGTAAGCATGGAGAGTCAGTGAAAATTGATAAAGGCATTGATGAAGTAAAAGCTACTGATTACGATGCGTTATTTATTCCTGGTGGTTTTTCTCCTGATATATTACGTGCGGATGATCGTGTAGTAGCATTTGTAAAGTCCTTTATGGATGAAATGAAGCCTACCTTTGCCATTTGTCATGGACCACAACTTCTCATTACTGCAAAGACATTAAATGGTCGTGACGCCACAGGCTATAAATCCATTCAAGTGGATTTAGAGAATGCAGGGGCAAACTTCCATGATGAAGAGGTATTTGTCTGTCAAAAGCAGCTTGTAACAAGTAGAACGCCAGACGATCTTCCTGCGTTTAATCGAGAAATCGTTAAATTATTAGACAGTAAATAAAGGAGAGGCACAAGCATTTTATATGCTTGTGCCTATTTTGTATTACAATGCTTATCAAAGTGCTTATATATCGCTTTGTCTACATATTTGTCACGAAAAAGCCTTAGGACTAGGTGTTTTTTATAACGAAAATTTGACGGATAGCATATGATTGAGTATGATGGAGAAGTTGAAGATGAGGTCCGACCTTATCCTTTAACGAGCGCCTAAGGAGGGAAGAAAGCGCAAAATCGGAAAACAATTATAGCGCCTGAGCTGAAGAAATCGGACGAAAAGATCTTCAGCAGACGAGGTGGAGGTTTATCGAAAATTCGGCGGATGCCTCCCAATCGACATACCCGATTGTCATTTTCCATTTTGAAAGCATTTGAGTGATTGAATGTACAGAAAATGGAGAAGGTATTGTAAAAGCAATAGATAAATAGATGAAGCTTCACATATCGAAGATCTCTATTCAGTTGGCTGAGTAGAGTGAGTAGCTTGTGTGTATTGGAGTGCTTTATTTTTCATAAAAATAAAGCAATGCTTGTACATTCAAAAAATTCGATAGGATGAGGCCTAGTTTGTCATTGCATTAAATTGACATTATCGGAGGACGAGAATTTATGTGTGGAATTGTAGGATATATTGGTGAATCAGATGCAAAGGAAATTTTATTAAAAGGCTTAGAAAAGCTAGAATACCGTGGATATGACTCAGCTGGTATTGCAGTACGTAATGAGGAAGGCGTAACGGTTTTCAAAGAAAAAGGACGTATTGCAGATTTACGAGAAGCGGTAGATGAAGATGTTACGGCTAAAATTGGTATTGGTCATACACGTTGGGCAACACATGGTGTACCAAATCGTTTAAATGCTCACCCACATCAAAGTGCATCAGGACGCTTTACACTTGTGCATAATGGGGTTATTGAAAACTATCACTTATTGCAAAAAACATATTTAAAAGGCATTCCAATGAAATCTGATACAGATACAGAGGTTATTGTGCAATTAGTAGAGTTATTTGTGAAAGATGGTCTAAGCACAGCAGACGCTTTCCGTAAAACATTATCTCTATTACATGGCTCCTATGCACTAGCACTATTAGATGCAGAGGCAGCAGATACAATCTTTGTAGCAAAAAATAAATCACCACTTCTAGTTGGAATTGGTGAAGGCTTCAATGTTGTTGCGTCAGATGCAATGGCGATGCTACAGGTAACAGATCAATACGTAGAGCTTCACGATAAAGAGGTAGTTATCGTACACAAAGCAAGTGTGGAAATTACAAAATTAGATGGTACTGTAGTAGAGCGTGCACCATATACTGCTGAGCTTGATATGAGTGATATTGAAAAAGGCACATATCCACACTATATGTTAAAAGAAATGGATGAGCAGCCTACAGTTATTCGTAAAATCATTCAGGCATATGAAGGTGACAATGGCGATTTAACGATTGATGCGGAGATTTTAGAAGCCTTACGAGCAGCAGATCGTTTATATATTATTGCAGCGGGCACTAGCTATCATGCGGGTCTTATTGGTAAACAATATTTCGAAAAAATGGCTGGTATCCCTGTAGAAGTGCATATTTCGAGTGAATTTGGCTATAACATGCCATTACTTTCAGAAAGACCATTATTTATTTTCATTACACAATCAGGTGAAACAGCAGATAGCCGTCAAGTACTTGTAAAAATTAAAGAGTTGGGCTATCCAACATTAACGATTACAAATGTACCTGGCTCTACGTTATCACGTGAAGCTGACCATACATTGTTATTACATGCAGGTCCAGAAATTGCTGTAGCTTCTACAAAAGCTTATGTGGCACAAGTAGCAGTACTTGCATTAGCAGCCTATGTAACAGCAAAGGCAAATGGCAAAGGCTTAGAATTTGATTTAAAACAAGAGCTCGCGATTGCCGCTAATGGCATCCAAACAATTATTGATTCAAAAGATGTGTTAGAAGACATTGCAGAAGATTACTTAAAAATCGCACGCAACGCATTCTTCATTGGCCGTAATATGGACTTCTATGTCAGCCTTGAAGGTGCCTTAAAACTAAAAGAAATCTCGTATATCCAAGCAGAAGGCTTTGCTGGTGGAGAACTGAAGCATGGAACAATTGCCTTAATCGAAGAAGGTACACCTGTGTTTGCGCTTGTCACACAAGCTTCAGTAGGATTAAACATCCGTGGTAATGTCAAAGAAGTAGCGGCTCGTGGTGCATATCCATGTATTATCGCGATGGCAGGCATTGATGAAGATGGCGACCGTTTAGTCATTCCACATGTTCATGAATTACTAACACCGCTTGTATCAGTAGTACCTTTACAATTAATTAGCTACTATGCTGCACTTCACCGCCGCTGTGATGTGGATAAACCACGTAACCTAGCAAAATCGGTAACTGTTGAGTAAGAACAGAAATTAGATTTAATTTTTGTGTAGACTTAAAATAAAGATATACCGTTTATAAAAAAGATGTACTGTTTGAAACAAAGTTATACCGTTTGTAAAAAAGTTGCACCGTTTCGCCCCTTTGGATTATATTAATCTAAAGGGGTGTTTTTATGTCCAAAAGAACCAGAATATCGCAAATTGAAAAATGGATTAAAGAAGGTCGAGGATCTGGAATAGGTATGGATTATAAGCCTTGGTTAAACATTCAAGATGTTTCCTCATTAGGAAGGTCTACACGTTTAAAAGGTATTAAAACTAATAGGCAACATGAGTTTTTATCAGATTTAGAACGAAACTATTTTTATATAACTGAATATTCTGATTTCGTTGTAGATATTCGAGAACAATTTCCTTTATTACCGTTGGAAGAAACAATTGTCATTGCAGATGAACTAGGTATTAAGCATCCTACCGATCCTAAAACAAATGAGCCAGTTGTTATGACAACGGATTTTTTATTAACCGTAGATAAAGGTGAAGGATTAGTTGAGCTTACTAGAACTATAAAAATGAAAGATGAGCTGTTAAAAGAGCGTGTCATTGAGAAATTTGAAATTGAACGTGTGTATTGGGAAAGAAGACAGATTGATTGGGGCATTGTAACGGAGCTAGAAATTCCGAAAGAAATGGCTAGAAATGTTAGCTATATTCATGATTATTACAGTTTGGAGCATTATGATGCTTTTCAAAATCTAAGTTCTCAGCACATCGAAGATTTAGCTATGGCACTATTGCAGCGCCTTTTAACAAATAACGAAAGTGTTAAAGCTATTACGAATGAATTTGATAAGGATACGCATATGCCTTTAGGTAGTGGTATGACACTGTTTTATCATTTACTCGCTACTAAAACGCTTCGTATTGATATGTTAGAGCCATTAAACGTAGAGCAACCGCTTGTCATTCAGTCAATTGATGAAAGTAAACTGAAGAAGGTGAAATATGGATGATTTATATTAACCAAGTACTTCAATCTGTAAAAGATTCAACTCGTATTCGTATTATTGAAATTAAAGAATCTTATGTGTATACCGTCAATATTGATGCTAATACATCCATGCCTAAAAAAGAACTCTACTCATCGTTAATAACGGATATAGAACAAAAAGAATGGATTATTATCGCAGATCCTTTTGCAGGTGCAGTCGCAGAAGAAGAATTAACAGAAGTGCAAATTCAAAAACGAAATGTAGATTGGGAAATCATTCAAACGTACTGTTTGGAAGAAATGAGCAATTTGCTTCAGAAGAATGGTAGAGAAATAAAAATTAAAGAGATAGCTGTAAGATTGAATGTTACGCCGACAAAGGTTAAAAAATTACTTAGTCGCTATTGGCAACGTGGCATGAATAAAAATGCGATGCTTCCCGACTATGCAAACTCAGGCGGTCGAGGTAAAGCGAAAAAACTAAACGATGAAAAAGTAGGACGTCCACGTAGAGTGACAGTTAACGGTGAATATCGAAGTGGTATTAACATTACAGATGAAATCAAAACACAATTTGAGCATGCAATAAACAAATACTACCGTAAATCGAATAATTATTCTTTAAAGGACGTGTATGGGTTTATTTTGCGGGACTTTTACTCAGACCGCTATAAGGAAAACGGAGAAATTCATTATCGTATTTGGGAATCTAATCGCATTCCGTCGTACCACCAGTTTTATTATTGGTTCAAGAAATTAGAAGATCCGAAGAAGGATATTGAATTTCGTAAAAGTGCAAAAGAGTATGAGCTGAAACATCGTCCGATATTAAGTAATTCTAAAGTGGAAACGAATGGACCGGGCACACGCTTTCAAGTTGATGCAACGATTGCAGACATTTACTTGGTGAGTTCTTTTGATGTCAATCGAATTATTGGTAGACCTGTAATTTATGCCATTGTTGATGTTTACTCACGCATCATTACAGGTATTTACGTAGGCTTAGAAGGACCTTCATGGTTAGGAGCGATGATGGGTTTAGATAATATGGTTGCTGATAAAGTCGAATTTTGTAAGCAGTATGGCATCGATATTACAAAAGAACAATGGCCGACCTGTTACCGCAAATCATAAACGGTAAATAGCAAAACTAAATGTAAAATGGTCAAACATAAACGGTAAATAGCACGAGTGGAAATTGGAGCAACTCTCCAGTTTTCCTCGTGTTTTTTGTTTCTAAAAAGCCTGGAAAAAGCATGAGAAAGGCAAGAGGAAAGCGAATATAAAAGCGGGGGAAAGGCCTGAAAAACCAACAGTTTTTAAAAAGAAGGCAGGAAGGAAATAGCGAAAAAAGGCAGGAGAAAAAGAAGGGAAATCTATTCTTTAACCTCCTAATTCTTGTCATTCCATTTACCGTTTATGTTTTCCTAAAAATCCTGATTTCTGACAAAAAGCAGGAGCAAGAGAGCGAGGGATATTTACCGTTTATGTTTAACGACAGAAATTGGAAAATCGGAGTGAGGCAGGAGTGGCAAGGGTTTGGAAGAAGGGGGGAGGGAACACTTTAATTTTGCGACTACATAGAAGGCAGGGATTTTTTGAGATGGAATCTAACGTGATTCTGAACTAAGTAGGAAAAGAGGGTAAAGGGAGGAAATAGCAAAAGATTGGAATTTTGATGATATTCTATAGTTCTGTGCTATGCTAATTATAAAATCTTAATTTGGAGAGGTTTTATGGGGGAGCAAATTATTTATGACATGACTACACTTCAAGATACAATTGGCTCAATGAGCAAATTATTGGGTGTGGATGAACGACAAATTACGAAATACTGTGCAAGTCATAAGGATGATTATGATGCAGAGGGTTTTTTAAGTTTGTTAGGATTAAGTGAACATTCTCTGTTGGATTTTGAGATTTATATAACTTCATTGCACGTAACTACGGATAAGGATAATTGTTCATCCTTAAAGAAGTATGGACTTTTAAATTTGCAACAAGCCATCATAAAGGATACGCCCTTAAGGGCTTATTTAAGGAATTACGGAGTTCGCATTGAAATTGAAAAGAAACAAATTCAATATCAAGATAAGCTCTTTGATATAAGCAAAGATTATAATGGCATAAGTGAACCGATTGATTGGATTATCTACAAATTGTATAAGGACTTCCAACTAAATTCATTCTTTTATTCTGACAATGTGCTTAAATATGGCGGAGGGATTAGAAGGAGACCTGAGTTTCTATATAATTTGGCTGAATTTTTAAGAGTGCCAAATATAGAATATGACTGGATGAATGATATATCTTGTTATGTCATAAAATATAAGGCAACACTCTCACGATTCGCTGATTGGAATTTTGATATTGATAAGAATGAAATCAATTATTTGGATGAAAGTGAAATTAATATAAGGAAAATAAAATGGCTTATAAATCAATCATTAAGAAGAATAAACAATGACCTTTTTTACAATAGTATAGACGATTGTTATTCTAATTTGAAAAATGATGCTTATGTACGAGTTTCTGATATTTTGAGAATTTATACTGAAAATGAGTATTTGGAAGAATACCGAATCAACGAGTGAAAAGCATTTTTAAGAATAGACAATATTAAGTAGAGATAGACACTTTGCCTCGCAGTGGTAAGGTGTCTTTTTGTGTCAACATGCCGAACTATGTGCGACTCCTTTTCTATCAGTTATAAATCAAACTTTCCTATCTATAATATAAGGTTAATACAAACAAGGGTTCTATTAAGAAACCTATAAAAACAGGATGTTCTAATCTATCAATTCGGATTAGACAGATAAACCAGGAGGAATGAGTTTTTATGAGTAGTAGAGAAGTACGAGAGATGCCAAGAACATTTGCTCAACAATTAAAATATTATAGAGGTCTCAGAGGTTATACCTGTAAATAATTGGGAATGATGGCGAAAATTGACCCAGGCTACGTAAATTCTTTAGAGCGTGGGAAGAAAAAAGCGCCTACCTATCCCATAATCAAAAATTTGGCAAAGGCACTAAAAGTAGATATTACTGATTTGATTGATATTGAACCAAGCGAGGGTGAGCTTCCTTTAAAAAGTATTCAAGAAGTTATGGTTAATCAAGAATATCTTATAAAAGGGAAACTTCCGACTATGGAAACAAGGGAGGATTTATTAGGATTAATAGAGGCATTACTTGATTGTGAATGGGAAGAACATAGTAAACATTTGGATTCTGTGGAGATTTTAAACAGAGTTGATACATTTTTAAGGTCTTTAAAATAATCATCAAACAGGCGAGGAAAGAGAACTATGTATTTTTTACTGGTTCTCTTTTTCTATATTTTTTGGAGGTTAGAGAAAAATGTCTAAAAATTCAAGTGAGCGTGAATTCATATTTACACTTTCGCAATTTGAAAATCCTCAAATTTTAGAAAAGGAATTGAACTTGAAATTAGCAGGATTAGAATTAGAAACAAAATTTGCAGGGTTGAAAATTGATATGTATGGGATAGAACAGGATTTAGGAGTAGAGGTCTTTGTAGAGAATGTGTTGTTGAAATCGGATTATTCTCACCAATACCGACTTCTTAAGCTGATAGAGGCTATTGATAAAGGGATTATTATTTATCAAGCGGTAGGGTTTAAGGATAAATACGTAAAGCAGTTGAGAGATAAAATATTGAATTCGAGCAAAAAAGTCAACCTTTACTTTGTAACGATTAATCCTGAATTATTTAAGGGAATTGACTTATTGAATAGTGGAACACATAAGTTGAAAGTCTATGAAAACCTTCATATCCTCAATGAAGTCTCTAATCCCATCCAATTACAAAAGGAAATGAGCATTATTCGACCAATTAAGGGGAACAAGAAATATACGGAAAAGATTGATTGGGATTTTACTAATAGGGAGGATGTAAACAACTATCTCTTACTGCAATTAAGAGAAAGGATTCCATATTTTTTATCATTCCAAAGGCAGAAATCCAATCTTGATAATTTGAGGATTATCCCATGTGGATTCGGAAAATCTGGTGTGTCGCTTATGCTAACAGTAGAGGATATGCGTTATCGTGCGTTCGTAGAGTTAAGATTTAGAGAGTTTAGTCCACCAATCTATTACAAAATAAAGGAGAGAGAAGAGAAGGCAAAAGAATTAATTGGGGAGGAGCTAAAATTTTTGGATGATAAACACACCATAACTTACTCCTTTAAATCAAGAGGAAGGAGTGTAAGAGAAACAGTTGATAGGTTAGTAGATGTTGCTGAGAAATTTATCTTGGCATTCAGTAATGATGTTCTTTATGGTGAGGAGGAGAGACTTGATATGTGGGGAGAATTTGAATATAGTCTATAGTTAAGCAGGAACAAGGCATTGGGTTATCCCAGTGCCTTATCTAATATCATTTTAATCTTCCTTGATATTAACGTATTTAATAGGGTTTTGTGCATTTCTTGGCAGGTAATGCTCAACTGATTTCCCAATATACTTAGACCTTAGAGTTTCCTCGGCTCTTTGACCGACAAACTCCCAGCGATTTGGTTCATCTTCTAATGAACCCCTTGTATTGAATGTACTTCCAGCTTGAAACCATGCTATCACCTCGTAGACTTCATGAACAATTCCATCAAATACTGCAAAGGCATATTCAACCTTTTCTCTGTCTAATCCTATTCGCCAAACCCCTCTTGTTGCATCATATAGTTCAATATCGGTCATATCATAGCGAAACAAACGATTTAAACGAATTAAAATCACTGGTACATCTATATCGACTTGCTCTCTTTCATAATGTGAAATCAATTGATTAACTTCCACTCTTCCAAAGACTCCACTTTGCCATCCCCGAACTCTATTTGTTAATCTATCCTTCCCAATTAAATCAATAATAGCGGCCTCAACTTTTAACGCTGTGTGCTCGTCTTCTAAGCCATGAGTGAGAATTTCAATTTTGGGCTCTTGTCCTCTATCCATTATGCGTTTAATATAAAGGGTCTTTTCCGAATCCTCAGAGTCGGTTAAATGGGAAAATACCCGATTGCCGATGCCTTTCCCCACATAAAATATTTCCTCGGTTTCGGGGTCAGAGTAAATATAAACATAATACTTTAGCTTATTAATCACTTCTTTAGAAAACTGCCTGTACATAATGCCACCTCACATATAATCCTTTTTTTCGTTTCTCATATTCTACTTACATAAGTTAAGTAGCTTTGTTTAAATAGTGTTTGTTCCATAAATATATCGTAACAATTGAGAAAGAATTCCGAAATAGATTCATAATAATTCTTGTTATTTTCGTAATTGTTCGGAGCAATTACATAGAAAGTATGAAAATATTCATGTCTTTATTAATAGAAACTGCGGTAATGCAAGTCATTATGGAAGGATTTCTGGTTTAGAATTGAAAAAAAGGCACAGTAGCTTTTAACTGTGCCTAATATAAATACATTCTATTCATTTGTCTGAAAGTCATTTGTAAAAGATAACAAGGCTTGGGCAATTAAGTCTTGAACCTTAAGGTGGGGGAACTGGTTCTCGCACAACTTTGAGAACTTTTCATAAATGGCTTCATTTAGCTTCAGGTTTTTATTCACGTATCTGGCTTTAGAATTGTATATTTCTTTATCTAAAACAAGTGTAGGGCTTTCATCAATGGTGCTAATCAGTCTTTTTAAGGTTTCAATATTCTCTTTTATAAAAGTTAGTTCCTCTTGAAAGCCAGTTGTTGCTTTAGTAGAGGGTTTTACAGTTCCTAATAATTCTTTATCCCGAATAAACTTGAAGTATTGGTTCTCTCTGGCTATATACGTATAGTCGCCAGACTGCATAGATTTTGTGAAGCTGGAATAGGCTATCCCTAAAGCCTCTGCAACCCCCTTTAAATCGCTATTTACCAGCATTTTGTTGATTTCTTCTACTCGTTTGTCAACATCCATTGTAAAAAATCTATCTTTGTTCATACCTCTTGCCCCTTTCTATTAGTTTTTTAGTATTATAGTAGACTTATTTCGCCTTTATAACTGCACTCTGTCGGAGCTATTTTAAGCAGTGATTCGTATGGGAGAACGGTGCTAAAAGTAAAGGTAGGAGGTTAAAAGTTGTTTGAAACATATCTACATTTGTACAGGAAATAGACTCCTATTCAACAATTGACCGATGCAAACCTCCTGTAAAATGAGATTGATATTTTGGGGTTGAAATTGCCTATGAATCGAGTCGTATCAAGGGTTAGAATTGCTCCGTAACATTTGGAAAACATAAACCTATATAGTACAAAAAAACATCTGAAATTGATTTGCAAAATGCGATATAAGGTTCTTTTTTAAATGTCTAAGACCTCTTCCAAAAGACCTCTGTCTATTAAAAAAGTCGTCATTCCTCAGTAACAACATTGGGAACTTTTAATCACAGCCAAGCTGTTTTTGGATAAAAGCCTCTTTCCAAATATCTCAGGTCTCTAAAAAATGCCAATATAATTAAAACCAATTACTAATACCTCATTAAGTCTACATTTCTTTTGAAAAATCACAGTAAGCAAAATACTAAAAATAGGATGATTGTAGATAATAACAAAACTCATTTATTGGCTTTTCAGTGTAAAAGCAATATGGCTCATGATATATAATCGCAGTGGCTCAAAATTCAGTAATCAAGGGTTGAACAGGGTAACTGTTATGTATTTCATGTTCAATTGCTATCATATACAAATTGGACATGAAGGGAGGGACAACCATAGTAATTGCAACGAAAGACAAAAAGAATAGGAGCAGTAGGAATCCAGGGAAGGTTTTTGAGAAGGAGTTTTATGATTCCGTTCCAGCGGATGAAGCTGTATTTTCTTATCGGTTAAAAGACGACAGTTTAGGATTTGCTAATGTGAAGAATCCTTGCGACTTTATCCTATATAAAAACCCTAACATCTACCTTTTAGAACTGAAGAGCCACAAAGGTAAATCCATTCCATTCGGAGCTATACAACCCAATCAAATTGAATCATTGTACCGACACAACAAAATAAAGGGGATAATAGCTGGATTTGTATTCAATTATCGTGATAACAATGAAACGTATTTTGTAGATGCGGTAACTGTTTATCATTTTTACCATATGGGAGAACGCAAGAGTTTTTCATTAGAATGGGCAAGAGACAAGGGGATTCTGATTCCGCAAAAATTAAAGCGAACTCGCTATCAATATGATTTATGTAATCTACTAAAATATTAAATTCAATCGTAATTTAAAGAAACGGAGGAATGAAGGTGAGGAAAATAATTGAAATTGAAAGAAAATATGAAGACGTGTTTTACCATAATTTATGGACTATCCTTAAAAGGGAAGTAGATGATAAGCCAGTATTTATGGGCTGGTATAGAAAAGAAAGGGTCATTAAGCTGAATGAAAAACTATACAGGCTGACAGAATTTAAATGCTATCAGACCCAATTATGGCTTACGCTAAAGCCATTTACAGGCGATTTGAGCAAGGTAAAAGAGAAATATGGGGGTGAAATTGAGTTTGTAAATGAAAGAGAAATAGGATAGTATCAGAAGCCCCTGTGAAGGAGCTTCTATTTTCTTTTTGTTGCTTTATCAATGGCATTTATTGAGCCTTTCACCATGCTTTTGTATCGGCTTGTGTACAGTTCTAATACCTTCAAAATAACATCTTCTTCCTTTGCTACATAATTACCATAAGACTTGAGTTGTACAATTTCACCTATTTCTTTTTCTAACTCTTTTGTAAGAATTATCTCCACCTTTTTCATGCTCTGCCACCTTTACTGTTGTAAATGATTACCCCTGTTTATTAGCCTAATAGATTATAGAATAGGGTAGGGAAATCTATTACCTGCCAATAGATTTTGAAAACAATCAACATTGATGTAAGGACACTGACAGAAAATTTGTTAAATGGATTTCACAGTTTTTTCGAGTCATACTTGAATCATATAAAAGGCTTCCTTAAGATAAAATAGTAAGTTATAAAACGGAAAAGCAATTTGCCATCAAATTATTCTGATGTTAAGTGAGTTAGCGAATAAGAAATGTAAGTTACCTTTATTCAAGTGACGGGCATAATGTGCGATGGTTTTTTATAAATAGGAGTGGTTGAAAGATGAAATATCGTAAAGCAAACATTGATGACATCGATAAATTAATTCATTTGAGGAAAAAGCAATTGATTGACGAGGGGATAGAACCAACTATAGATATTGATAACGAACTGAGTAATTTCTTTAAAAATAAACTAAGTGATGGTTCTTTAATTCAATGGGTAGTAGAAGATAATGAAGAAATGATTGCTTGTGGTGCAATTATTTATTATGAATTTCCACCTACATATACCAATAAAAGCGGTAAGAAGGGCTATATTACAAATATGTACACCAATGAAAATTACCGAGGAAAAGGCATTGCCACCACTTTGATGACTAAATTAGTTGATGAAGCAAAAGCTGGAGGTATCTCAAACATATGGCTTGGGGCTTCAAAATTGGGTAAACCTGTATATAAGAAGTTTGGTTTCAAGGAAACTAATGAATGGTTGGAGTTTAATATCTTGTAGAGGGTAGCAGTTTAGCCATCTACGTAAGGGGGAAATCTGTTGAACATCAATCGTAAAGCAATTGAATTGCTGGAAGAAAATCAATATGATGAATCGTTAAAGTTATTTAAAGAAGCTGTAGAAATAACAAGAGATGTCCAATCTCTAAATAACCTTGCTTGGATTTATTGTTACGAGGAATATGATGACACAAAGGCTCTTCCTTTATTAGATGAAGCTATTAATATGAATCCTAACTCTCATTTTCCGTATAATTTGGCTGGAGAGATTTATTGTAGACAAGAAAAATGGGAATCTGCAAGAGATATATTGGAAAAGGCAATCTCTGTCCAGTCTTCAAAAACTGCTTATAACAACTTAGCGGTTGCTAATTATCATTTGGGGAATATAGAGGATGCTTCAAAGTATTTCCTTTTAGCTTCAGAACCGTCTGATTTCGCCTTCTATAGCCATGTAAAGTGTTTGATTGAATTAGGAAATAGCGGTGAAGCAAAACGTAAACTTGATACTTTTTCCGAGAATGATGATGAATTTGTCGGAGAAGTGGATGTGGCAGATTTATATGTTGAGTTAAGCTGTTATGAAGATGCGATAAAATGGTTTGAAAAAGGTTGGAATAGTTACTGGAAACAACCAAATTGGATTGCTCGATATATCTATTCATTGCTAAAAATAAACAATCCTACTCGGTCTCAAGAACTGTTGAATGAAGCAATTAACGTAAAAATAGAAGAAATTAAAGATGCACATGAAGAAGAATGCGATGAAGATTGGACAGAGAGTGATAAACAAGCCCATATTAAAGAATTGCTCAATGAAAAGAAAGGATATGAGCAAATGTTTGAAAAAGTCTCGTCTGGCTATGTTCCTGCTATGGAATTCGATACATCTATCCAGACAGCGTGTTATCTCTATGGTTGCAATCGCCATAATCACCCTGAATATAAAGATTAGGTTAAAAGGTATGAAAACACTATTGAATAATATGGGAATAAAGGATAGACAAAACAATTAAATTATTTCAAAATATAACCAACCATAATTTTTGAGAAATTAATAAAGTGAGAAATTAATAAAGGGAGATATACATAATGGAAAAAGGCTGGTTTGAAGTACATAGTGTTGACCGTAAGGGAAATGATATTATGATTAAATGTGAAGGTGTAGATGACCAAGAATTGGCTCATTTTGGCGGATTGGATTTACATGTGAAAGCTACAAAAACGCTTATTAGTGATTCTCAAAACGGGATGTCTTTTCCAGAAAAAGAAGGGGACTATAATATTGGCAATAAAGTAGTGGCTCTTTATTTAAATGAAGTTGGCGAGTTGCTTAGAAATCTATCCATTGACTCGGATTATCTAACAGAATACTCTAACATAGATTTAGTTAAAATGTATCTTGAAAACGAATTGAAGAATCCTGAGATAGTAAGAGTAATTGAAAAGGATAATGCTGAAATTCAACAAGAACGTGAAGAGATTGAACAAGAAGAGAAAGAAATGTGGAATGGCTTTGTTGAGGGATTGAAAAATAGAGATATGTAGAGAACGCCATTTTTATGGTGTTTTTTTAGTGAGTTAAATAAAATGATATTTTAATAGAAAAAGACTGCATAATGCAGTCGAAAATTGTTTGTATTGAGTAAAGCATAGTTTATTTTAATTACACAATAAGTTCTTTATTTAATTCTTTACGGAGCAACTCATTTGCTTTTCCTTGAAATGAATGTACACTCGGATGATTGGATTCTACAATAATTTTTAGTGCTTCTATTTGTTTTCCTTCAACGAATATACGCTTAGCTTTTGCAGTTCTTGAATTCTTAGACTTTTGTGTGAAATCCTCCTGAATCTTTTCAACAACTACTTGGTTTGGAACATTCTTCGTTTCTAATTCCTTAAAATCTTCATAGTATTTTACAAAAATTCTTTTCCCCACACGATTTAATAAATCCTCAACTTGCACTGTATTCGCCAAAGCTACCACCTCAACTATATTTTATAGCTCTAACATAGCATAAAAAATGGCAGCTGTGTTTTAGCAATTTTTTCGGTTAAACACTTTCTCTTTACTCTCATTAATTAAGTGTGGCTGCAGGATAAAAGAATATTCTGTACACCTCACATATAGTATCTTTAACAAATACCATACCTACCCTTGATTGAACTTAAAAACACACTCAAATCCATTAGAAAACTTTGATTACAGTTTTTTTAATGTTTGCTATAATTTTGACTATAGTATATATAAGATTTTTTAGTGTGGGTTAGGCATTTTACATATAAGAAAACTTTTGCATTGGAGTTGCAACTATGATTAATAATTGGCAAGTTCCTCGAAACAAGCGAAAATTGTACCCAGTGGTTGATGTTCTTTCGCTTTTTACATTACAAACTTTAGGAGACAATTGGAGAAGCAACTTAAACCGCCAACTGGATTTTGAAGCAGAATTAGAAAGATATGGGTTAAAAAGGGCTGGGCAAAGGCGAGATAGACGAGCGGGTGGAGCAAGAACTTATGAATCATGGCTATACAATTTAGGTCTTATTTTTAGGGAAACAAATACAGATATTGTCCGAACAACATTAGCAGGAGAAGCGTTATTAGCTGGTCAGCCTCCTGTACCTATTATCACAAATCAGTTAATGAAGTTGCAGTATCCGTCTCCATATTCAGTTAGAGGAAGAGTAAATATACATTATCGCTTCCAAGTAAGACCGTTTAGATTTTTATTAAGACTACTTGCTGATAGCCGAGTCCAGTCTTTATCTAAAGAGGAAATCGGTCGGTTTGTAATCACAGAAGGTGAGAATGAATCACGTAATTGTTTTGAACATGTTGTGCAGAGAATAATCAGCTACCGTTTAAATGGAGATGCAATATTACCTTCTGATTTTGAAGAGCAGTACCTAAGTAGTACAACTGGTTTGCGTTCAAGAGAAAAGACCCTATCGTATTTAGAGGATATTGCAAATACATTTATAAATTATTTAGAGTACACGCAACTTATCGAAAGAAATTCAAATGGTATTTATATACCACAGGACAGAATCAGTGATGTAGATGCAATTTTAAATGATGGCACTAATATAAGACAGCTTGACACGAACCATCCTTATGGTATTGAAAACTTTCAAAGAGGATTTGGTTTAGCACCTGGGCAAAACAGAGATAACCGCAATTTTGGCGGTCAGACAGTTACGGATAATTTATATAGAGAGAGAAGGATTCGCAGTGATTTGCTTCATATTGCGGGTACGAGACCTATCACAAACTTTACAGTTTCTTTAGTCAGAGAAATTGCTGATTCAACAGGCTATAGTATTCGTGAAGTGGAAGATGCGTTGGATGGATTCAGACCAGATACCTTTAGCCAATTTGAGGCAAGTTATCTTAATATGGCAATAAGCGGAACGGAACTGGCAACAGAATTTGAAATTGCGACTCGTGGTATTTTTGAACAATTAGGATTCCATGCGGAGCATGTCGGTAATCATGCTTTGCATCCTGACATATTTGTGGAGTCGCCACAAAATTACTCTGGAATAATAGATACAAAAGCATACCGAACCTATACGATTAATAATGACCATAGAAATAGAATGGTAAACAACTATATACCAACTTATCAAAATCAATATGGCAATGTTGAGTTTTTTATGTATGTTGCTGACGGTTTCGGAAGCAACATCGCTTCTCAGGTTCAGAATATAGCTGACCGAACAAATGTAAATGGTAGTGTTATTACTGCAAGAAATGTTATTAGGCTGCTTCAACGTTACCAAGCTACTCCAATTGACCATAATTCACTTAGAATATTGTTTGCAAATAACTCTGTAATCACGATGTCAGAAATAGATTCATTATAGACTCCTTTATTTGGAGTCTTTTATTAGTAAGTCTTGATTATTTTCAATAAAACTTGTATAGTGTATAATTTGATATGTCGAACAAAGAACGAACATTTGGAGTTGTCGTAAATGATATTTAAAAAAGGAGAGCTATTTTGCGGACCTGGCGGTTTAACGCTTGGTGCAAAAATGGCTGAAGTTGAAAAAGACGGGGAACTTTTTAAAGTTGAACATGCTTGGGCAAATGACTACGATGAAGCAACTTGCGAGACCTTTCGTCATAATATTTGTCCAGACAACCCCGAAACAGTTATTTGTGGTGATGTACGGAAATTGGATATTACCAAACTTCCTGAAATTGATGCCTTTGCTTTCGGTTTTCCATGCAATGACTATTCAATTATTGGAGAATCAAAAGGCTTAGAAGGAGAGTATGGTCCTTTATATACGTATGGAATAAAAGTCTTAAAACATCATAAACCAAAATGGTTTATTGCTGAAAATGTTGGTGGGTTGGAAAGTGCTAATGAAGGACAGGCGTTTATTAAAATCCTACAAGAGATGGAAGAGGCGGGATACAATATTACACCTCACCTATATAAATTCCAAGAATATGGAGTACCGCAATCACGTCATCGTATAATTATTGTTGGTATTCACAAAGACTTTGGATGGACATTTAAAGTGCCAAAAGCACCGTTCAAAGATTCTACGTCTTGGCAAACTTCTCGTCAAGCATTGGAAGAACCACCGATTTCAGAAGATGCCTTTAATCATGAATTTACAAAACACCAAAGTAAGGTAATAGAAATGTTGGAGTACATACCTCCAGGGGAAAACGCTTGGTATGAAGGAATTCCTGAACATTTAAGGCTGAATGTGAAGGGTGCAAGGATGTCTAATATTTATAAGAGATTAGACCCTAATGCACCAGCCTATACTGTAACTGGAAGTGGTGGCGGTGGTACTCATATGTATCATTATAATGAACCAAGGGCTTTAACCAGTCGTGAACGAGCAAGACTACAGACGTTCCCAGATTGGTTTGAATTTATCGGGGGCAAAGAGAGCGTTAGAAGGCAAGTGGGGATGGCTGTTCCGCCAGAGGGAGCAAAAGTAATCATTGAGGCCGTTTTAAAATCCTTTGCTGGAATAGAGTATGAAACAGAGTCTTCTAAATGGGAAGAAGAGCTTAGTGAAATGCTATCAACAGGTAAAACGAAGAAAAATAGAAAAGGTTCAACAACAAAGAAGAAAAACAAAGAGAAAAATAATGACGAAGCTCCAAAAGAAGAGCAGGTCGAATTTACGGTATAGTGTTTAATCAGCCTTGGGTCAGCAATTTGACTGCCAAGGCTCTTTTAATTTGACCTTTTTACATTTTCTATGAAATCCGCAATATCTTCTACCACTCCATATAAATCCTTTTTAATTTCGTGTTCCCATATTCTTTTTACATTCCAACCGTTACTTATGTAATAATCATTTACCTCATTATCACGTTGCTGGTTACGTAGAAGTTTCTTTTCCCAATATTCTTGATTGCTTTTAGGTTGATTGCTGTGTAAGGGGCAGACATGCCAAAAGCAAGAATCGATAAATATAGCTATTTTATACTTTTGTATAGAAATATCAGGTTTACCAACCAAGGTTTTTGAGTTTTTTCTAAATCTATATCCTCTTCTCCATAGTTCTTTTGATATTCGATTTTCAAGTTTTGATTGAGAGCGGATGGCTTTCATTGTTTTGCTTCTATTTTCTTTGGACATGTTATCAGGCATATTATTCTCCCTTCATAATCCTTTCTATATTTATACCCAACATAATAGAGTAAATAAGCTACAATAAGATTAGACAATAGTGTTTGAAAAGTAAATCTATTGTAAGTTAAAATATTTGAGAACGTATGTTTTATTTTTATGGAAAACCTCTTTTAAAATGAATGGAGTGCTATGTATGTGGGCTGATGATGCTTCAAAGATAGATATGTTGGCATATGAACCTTACGCAAATCTTATTTGTGAAATTGCAACAAGCGAACGAATGAATCCCCTGACAATTGGATTATTTGGCAATTGGGGAAGTGGAAAATCGACTTTGCTTCATCTGATTGAACAGAATACCATGAATCAAACTGAAAAAAGAATTGCAGTTGTTACAGTAAATGCTTGGATGTTTGAGGGGTATGATGATGCAAAGACAGCATTAATGGAGTCAATTCTGCAAAGTCTCCAAGAAAATCAAACATTTTTTAAGGAATCAACGGATAAGATTAAAAACTTAATTAAACGAGTTGATTGGATAAGGGTAGGTAGTACAGCCTTAAAAAAGGGCATTCCTTTATCTTTGAGTCTATTAGCAGGAAATCCTTTGCCAATGCTTCTCGGAGGTTTCAATCCTGAAAATTTTGATTCAGAAAAAGAGATTGGACAGCATTTGGACAAGGCATCTCAAATGAAAAAAGACTACATCAACGCCCCGCAACAAGAAAATATCATTGAAAATGTACGAAAATTCAGAGAGGATTTCGTGAACATTATTCGTACATCTAAGATAGATAATTTAATCATAATGATAGATGACTTAGATAGATGTAATCCCGACAGAATAA
This sequence comes from Lysinibacillus sp. FSL K6-4013, assembly GCF_038630435.1. Taxonomy (NCBI): domain Bacteria; kingdom Bacillati; phylum Bacillota; class Bacilli; order Caryophanales; family Bacillaceae; genus Lysinibacillus; species Lysinibacillus sp. FSL K6-4013. Next base: position 4,493,582 of record NZ_CP152031.1, on the reverse strand, counting down.
TCGAAACACTTGAAGCTATTAAGCTGTTTCTTGCTGTCGAAAAGACTACTTTTGTTATTGCTATGGATGAGAACATCATCACCTATTCAATCAAGAGAAAATATCCTCAATTGGATGATGTAGATATAGATGTATCGACTGATTACATTGAAAAAATAGTTCAGCTTCCTATCAGAATAGCTGAGTTAGCTGAGACCGACATAAAAAATTATATGCTTCTTTTGATAAGCGAAATGTACTTAAGTGAAGATGTATTAAACCAATTAATCAATCAGCTAAGGGATAAGGGTATTTTTGTTAAAGGGGAAATTATAAGCGGGAAAGAGATAGTAGAAATAATCAATTGTGTAACAAGTGCGAATGGAAACAAGTATAAACAGGGCTACAGCCAATCGGATTTTGAAGAACAAATTCAAATATTCAATAGTATTGGAAGTGTAATTGCGGCCACTCTTAAAGGGAATCCAAGACAAACCAAACGATTTTTAAATACATTCTATATGAGAAAACGTCTTGCTGAGATACAAAGAATAGAACTGAATTTATCAGTTTTAGCAAAGTTGATGGTTCTTGAATACACCGACAGGGATTTATTTAGAGAATTGTATCAGTGGCAGTTTGAAAATGCTGGAATTCCAAAACCGTTATCAGATATTGAAAATCAGGTATTAAACGAAGGTTTAAATGATGAGGAAAAGCCTAAAACGAGTCAAGAACAGAAAAATAGTGCTTGGTTTGGAGACAAAATAAAAAGATGGATTGGTGTTGAACCAACTAATTTATCTGAAGTTGATTTGTCGCAATATTTCTATTTAGCTCGTGATTCCGTTTCAGACAAAAAACTATTCTCAATAAACTTAAATCAGGAAGAAAGAAAAATAATAAATCAAATATGTAATCCAACCGTCTCTGAAATTATTAGAAAGAAAAAGATTGAAGAACTAAAAGAGATGGATGAGGTTACTCGAAACGAAATTATAAAAGGAATTATTAGTAAATATAATCAGGACAAGAATCATCTATGGGTGTTAATTGAACTCTATAAGATGTTCCAGCAATATAAGCCAAAAATACTTGAAGAGTTAAAAAAGTATAAGAGAGGCTCAATCACTCCAAATGAAATATTGTTATTTAAGCAAATGGATAAAGAAACATTCGATAAACTTAAAGATTATTATATTAACGAAAAGAACTCGTCTAAAAAGCTATGGGAGATAGGGTGATAAAGGTATGGGAACATCTAAAGGATATTTACCGCCAACAGGATATTTATGGCCAGAAGCTAAAAGAGATGTAACGGGTATGGTAAAAAGCGGTTTTACTCCTTCTACAATAGGTAAAGCAGTTTCGAGCTTTTCAAAGGCAATGGGCGGTGGAGGAAAATCTTATTCAGGTTCAGTTGCTAAAATAGGAACAAAGGCAGTTAATTTTATTGAAGCTGTTAAGAGTTATGGATTTCTCGATGCTTTAGAGAAGGTAGGACTATCGCATTTGCGAGGTCAGTCTTCAGAAGGCCTTCGTTCAGGTCTCTTAGAATATTTTAATGATAGCGGAAGTGACTTTTACGGCAGCGTTGCCCAGCAAAGTATGAGTGAGCTTATGCGTGAACTATTAAAAAGTGCAGAAGATGAAGATGATTATAATAATATAATTGGTTCGATTAACACTGGTGAATTCATTAGGGAATTCATTGTAAAATTTATTCAAAACTGTTTCTTTGCTAATTTTGCGGAGAAAATTCTTACAATGTTTGACAAATTAGATAAATTTGATATTGCAGAAAAAAGTGTAAAGACGTATATTCGTACATCCTTAGAGTCTGAGTTTACAATAGTGGACATTCAAAAAGTTGACTGGAATGGACAGCAAGGCAATCAAATTATTACAGAGAAATGTAACAAGGCATTTGAAATATTATCTGTTTGGAGTGAGACACTTGTTTAACATATGGATTAACAAGCAAGATGATGATTTAGCAAATAGCGGAAACCAAACTGAAAATCTTTTAGTGTTTAATCTTTTCGATAAGAACAACAAATCAAATGTTAAGACTGATGCAGAACAACTATGGAGAAGATTTGGAAGTCAATCTCTATCGGACATTAGTGAGGATTTGTTGGTAATAGCCATAAGTGTTTTTTGTGCAGATAAAAGAATACCTCGAAAAAAATCAACTGATAATTGGACAAGACGTATTAAACTCCACTTGCCTGTTCTTGAAGTAGAAAAATGGACTGTAGTAAAAAATGAACTGGAAAAAACTCTTGGATTTTTAAGTGGCGATAACTGGACATTTGAATTCAGACAATCAACAAGCAAGTTTAGGTCTAATAAGAAAAATACAAAGTATAAACTTATCGACAAACAAAAATATGATTCAGTAAGTCTATTTTCTGGTGGTTTGGACTCATTCTGCGGAGCTTTAACCTTATCTGAAAAACAAAAAAACACTTGTTTTGTGGGTTTCAGGGAATACAATCTTTTGACAAGCAGACAGCACGAACTTTTTAATGAGATTGATAAGGCATATCCTGCGATAAACAAAGAGCTAATTTTATTTAATGCGAATCCCTTAGCTCCGATTCAATGGAATGGGGAAAGGGGCAGATTGGGTGCTGAGAGTTCAAGTAGAAGCAGGTCATTTTTATTTTTAGCTGGAGCAGTTGCGATTGCATCGATAATAGGAGAAGGAACGCCTGTGTATATTCCAGAGAACGGATTTATTGGCATTAATGTTCCTTTAACTGATAGCAGAATTGGAAGTTGTAGTACGAGAACGACCCATCCAATCTTTTTGAAGACACTGAATCAAATCCTGCAATTGGTCGGGTTAAATCATACAATCTCGATTTTTTATTGGGATAAATCCAAAGGGGAAATTGTAGCAGAGCATAAAGGGAATCTTGTTTTCCAGGATAATGCTCATAGAACTCTTTCATGTTCCCACCCTTGTTTATCAAGGTATGATAGAAAATACGATAAAAGTATTGAGATTCCTTGTAATTGTGGATATTGTTACCCTTGTCTTATTAGAAGAGCCTCATTCTTAGCAATCGGTAAGGATAACACTGTTTATAATTCGGTATATAAATTAAATAGCGAGTTTATAACCCAATATAGCAAATTGCAAGGCAGGGCAAGTGATTTAAAGGCTGTGCTATTTAGCTTAAGGAGATATTCCAAACATAAAGATGATAAGGAATACATTAGAACGCTCTTGGTTCGGCAAGGACCATTATCTATGGTTGAAATTACTGCCTACGAGCGGTTGTATCACAAATCTATGAATGAATTATTAGAAATGGTGAAGTTTGAAGATGCACAAAGTGGAGGCGGTTTAATGGAATATTTGGGGCTAAAGGATTTAATAGAAGATGCCCAGCTTAGTTGATTTTCATATTCATATAGATTATTACAAAAATTATAGAGAAATGTATGATTACTTTAATCGTAACAAAACATATGCTCTTTTTGTTACGAATTTACCTGAAATATTTGAGAAGTGTAAGAGGGAATTTCCTGATAATAAGTATGTGAAGATAGGTTTGGGTTACAACCCACAATTAGCAAAGACGCATCAATTCAACATGAGGCTGTTTGATAAATGGCTTCCTCATACTAAATATATTGGTGAGGTTGGTTTAGATTATTCTAAAGAATTTATAGCAACTAAAACAGAACAACAAAGAGCATTTCAATACATTTGTAAAAGAGCAGGAGAGACAAACAAGATAATGTCGATACATTCCAGAATGGCTGAGAAAGACACCTTAGAAATTTTAATAGAAAATAGGGTTAAGTTTGCAGTATTTCACTGGTATTCTGGCAGTAAAAGCCTTTTAAAAGAAATCATTAGAAATGGGTATTACTTATCCGTAAACTATTCAATGCTTACCTCAATAAAGGGTCTAAACATCATAAAAGCTGTACCTTTGGATAAGTTGCTTATTGAAACTGATGCTCCTTTTGGAAAATCTGATATAAAAGGAAAATCATATAACTTACCTGTAATCTACAAGGAGTTTGAAGAAAAGCTCCAGATAAAAAACTTTAGCTCTATTGTATTAAGTAATTTAAAAAGACTGTTAATTGAGCAAAAACAGTATGGATTAAGAAATGATTTCAAATAAGGATATTTAAAAGTGGTGAATAGTAATGGATGATTCGTTTAAGCATTTACGAAAATGGCAAAAGGTGATGAATCAAATAAATAGGAATCAAGAAATGATAAATCGTATTACCAGAGCCAGTGAGTTAGCCAATAAAATGGCGAATAGTAGTGTTGTTGCAAGTTATATGGAACATGCAAGTGCGTTTGAAAAAGCAAATACAATGGCAAGTACATTAATGAACAGTGATGCATTTGCTATTTATAAGCAGTCCAATATCTTAGAATTGATGAACAGTGGTGTGGTTGCTCATTTAATTAATAATCCTATGCACACAATGGCTAATATTCCACGTCATGACTTTTCTCAAATGGCAAGTGCTGTAGCAAGTTTGAGCAACCAAGGTTTAGCTTTCTCAAGTGCTTCCCAATTTGCTCCCTTTTTTAATCAGATATCTTCTGCAATCAACAGTTCCTTTGTGGAAAATCTAAGTGAATATATTCATGATACAGAGGATGACGTAGAAGAAATAGAGGAACTACATGAAGAAGATATTCAAGTGAGAATTAAGCGGCCACACTTTTTCGATATGGCTCTTAAAATCAATATTATTGTAAATGTTACAGATGCCGAAGCTCAAAGTGGAAATTTAAATGGAGAAGAAGTAAGCACTTGGAAAAAGGTTCTATTACCAGTTCTGACGGTTCTTGGTCAACTATTTCTTGCTTGGGCAATGAGCGACACCCCTTTGCGTGAAACAAATATTTACAAAAGCGTTGAGACTATCGTTCATTATGTAGAAACACTTGATATAAATTTTGATGACGTTGAACAGCCTAATTCGGAAGCTCAATAATCAACAGTGATAGGATTGGGCTTTAGTTGTCTATTTCAATTTTGAAAAGAGACGGATGAAGCCCTAAGCCCCTCCCTGGACCAGTTTATTCTCCTTCAATGGATTGAGCATAATGACCCCACCCTTTTTCGTTTCCCATTCAATAAAATCAACTATTATCTCTTTATCTCCCTCTGAATAAAAAACGTCTTATTCGATTTCCACCACTTTAGTCACCTTATTCTTCCTGGCATGATAGGAAGCCATCATTTCCAATTCGATTATCATTCCTGCCTTCAAGTCCTTTGCTTTAACGAACATGAACAGTTCCTTTCCTCCCCCCTAAACCTTTTACCGACTTCTTAACAATGCTTATTATACCAAGACCTACTTACCGATACTACGTTTTCAATGTTCGATACCGTCTGACTAAGAAGTGGGATAATTAAAAAGAGTTTAAAATGCAACTCCATTTGAGAAAAAGAGGGAAGAAAAGCAAGAATAAAAATTTTGGATTCTTTCTGTTTTGAAACGTCTCATTCCCTTGAGGCTGTAAGGTGAACCAGGCTTTGTAACTTTCGGAATACATAAACCTATATAGTCCTCAATAAAATCTAAAATTGATTTGAATATTGCAGGGAAAAGTTATTACGAAATGTCAAAAGACTCTTTTAAAAACCTCGACTATTTTAAAAAATCTAAAGTGTAATTGCAAAAAAATAACTTTTATCAACAGCCAAGCTGTAAAGGGAAAAATTAAATCTATCATTCTTATAAAACGAGGGATGAAAAAAGTCATACATCTTACAAAACGTCAAAAGCCTTTTGGGAATACAACATCTATTGAAGTTGTCGTCACTACAATGTAAAGGATAACTTTTACATTTGAATCGCCAGTATGCGATTAAATTAGTACAAATCTAAGTTCAATAAAACCAAGAACAGTTTAACGGATTATCTATCTATATGAAAAAACCAGTTGAAGCCGAAAATTGCCAAATACCAAAATTTCCAATTTGGAGATGGACATCTTTTAAAGAAGTAATGAGTAGTTGTTATTTGTAAAATATTAGGTAAGACGTTGTTCGACAGAAGTGCTATATTTTCAATTGACTTTCCGAATTATACTTTTTTCAACAAGTGACATTAGTCAACAAAGGAGGAAGTATAAATTGGAAAATGTAGTATCAACAAGCGTATTTTATGATTTAAAAAATCAAATATTCGATAGAAACAAATGGAATAGCAAAGTGTTTTCAGTTTATGGATACGAGGCTGGAGCTGGAAAGAGCAGGAGTGCACAGCAGTATTTAGCGGAAACAGAAGATAGAGCGTTATACGTGCAAAGATTTTCAAAGGATGGGGAACTGGATGCTACTGCAAAGCGGATTAATTCACTGGCTGGGAAAGAAATTGCGGTGGCATTTACAGGTGAAGATACGAAAAAGAAAAGGGCAAGAAAAAGAGCAATCGAGGCAAGGACTCTTTGTATTACCCATAAAATGTATTCTAATATCTGCAGAGGAGACCATCAGGATTTAATAGCGGATAGAAGGATTTTAGTAATAGACGAATACCCAGACTTGTTAGAACAGATTTCCGTAACAAACAAAGAGATAGGGCAGTTATGGACTGAAATATTCCAATATGGATTTACGGAAACAGATGACCTTGCAAGTCTTTTAAGGGATATGGCGAATAAATACTCGAATGATTCTGAGGTTCTGAAAAATAAGGAAATGGTATTCGTAAATTTCCAATCAGAAATATATGACAAATACAAAGAGGTCATCGAGCAATTGCTAAAAAAGGTTGGACTGTCAAAGAGGAATGAGCAAAAAGAATTGTTGTTCAAGTTCCAACAGATTCTGAACAATGGTGCTTATTACTACGAAGGGGGATTTCACACTTTTGATTCTACACCTAAATTTGCAATGTTAGATTGCAATATCATATTGGATGCAAATTGGTTCGACTATAGATATTCTCTTTCGACCAAATTCAACGTTATTAAACAGCCTAAAATATTTGATTACTCACAAGCAGAATTTTACCATTACGATTTAAATACCAGTAAAAAGGCATTAAAAAACTATATAAATCTTACAGAAAAGGCATTAGAACGAATAGATTTGAAAGATAGTAGTGGTGTGCTGTTCGTTACGGAACAGGGGCAAAAGGAGCAAGTAGAGAAAGGGATTGAGGCATATTTCAATGACACCTTGGAGGGAATGCAAGAAACATTAGGTATCCCAATAGTTACTGATTACTTTGGTAACTTAATTGGAAAAAATAATTACCGCAAGTTTAATACGGTCATTGTACAGAAAACCCCGAATTTTGACTATGGGACATATGCCCTCACTAACTTCTTTTACAAATATCATGAAAACCTTCCGATTGCTACTATTTCCATTTTCCAAGATGAAGATATTGAAAAAGTTAGATTATCAACAATTGCTGGGGAGATATATCAGGCAATCAGACGAATTGCTCGTGATAATCTAACAAATGCCAAGATTCATGTATTTAATAGCAATCAAGAAGTGATAGATACGGTTCTGGAGCAGATGCCAGGTATTCAATATCATAAATGCAAAATCGAAGTGAGTAAGGTAGGGAAAGAGGCAGGAGCAAAAGAGCAAGGAAAAGAGAAGAAGCCAAGCCTGACTGATAAAAGAGTCGAAGAGGTTAAATCCATCCTTACAAATATTAAACAATCAGGAAAATCTGATATTACAAAAAAGGAAGTCCGTACTCAAATTGGAATAAAGAGTAGTGGGAATTTCACAAAGTTATTGGATGATTTACTGCCATTTCTACAAGTCAATCAAATTACCAATAAAGGTCAAAAGTTCATTTTTAAATCATAGGGTTAGAGGGTGTCTTTATGGACACCCTTTTATGATAAATCGGTAATAGTTGTATTGCATGTTCATTCGGTTCAAGAGTCAGAAGAAAGTGTCATCGGTATCAAGTGACTATAGTCGTCTTTGTCTGCAATAGTAAAGTAAACCTTTATTACTAAACCACTGAATGATTTAAAATGAAAACCGACTTTTACATAAGCCAAATGGATAAAGAAAAACAACATCTAAACGTAAGGTCAACAGTGCTATTATCCATTTGCTTTGTATTATACAGCTCCTTTGTAAAAACATATAGCACTGGTATTACACAAATATTCATTGAATGTTTTGTTTATAGTTAATTGTTTAGGGCTGCTTCAATTGCACTATGGCGATTCGATAGATGGTTTTGGTTCTTTTGGTAATAAAAGAGCCTTTTTCAGATGCCTCTTGACTCTTTTGGAGATGCAGTTGCCAATGTATTTGTTAATCTTCAGTGGTATTTACAATGTACCATAGCTTTACGGATATCTGCTTTAGGTGCTACTGCACATTGAATTGTATCTGTTGAACCTTATAGTTCCAAATCATCGTGATGTTTTGATGTATCAGTGTTTTGTTATATGTGAACTTTTGCCTTAAGGTATTTGATTATTGCATTAGATGGTTTTGCCAAATCCCTTTTTCAATAGATATGGACTTTTTAAAATCATAGAAAAGCGAAGGCTTTATGTAAAAGTTTCCTGTTATTTAAAGACCTTAGATTTTTCGGAAAAGCAGAATTTTATTTGTGCTATTGGCACATTAAAAGTAGTTCTGTATGATGCTGGTTGATTCATTTATGAGAAAGTCCCCAAAAAGTTGTATAAAAATAAATATCCCATTATATAAGAAAAGGACTAATACAACTTTTCTGAAAGTATTTCGACATAATTCAACTCAAGGTTTTCATCAAGCGAACGTGCAAAACAATATTTTAGTGATTTAGTCTAATAAAGTATCTATATGTAAATTTTTAACAAATGAATAGTGTTTGAAACATATTTTATAAAGTTGTTGCAGTGGATAGAAGGGAAAGAAAAGTAGCTCACAGGGTTGAAGGTGCTCGAACATCATCCGACCACTTTTACCCCAAAAAATCCTTGTCAGTTGCTACAATTTAATTATAAGGAAACAAGCAATGAAAGGAGCTAATTGAATGTCCATAGACCAAATTAAATGGAGCTTGAATCAGGTTGAAAATTTCATGTTTTTTGATTCATTATACGGACTCGATGTAGAAGAATTAAAGATACAAAAGGTGAACGTTGAAAAATTGATAGAATCCTTTTTATGGCTATCGTATAAGGATTTGGATATAGAGGAACTGGAGCATATTCGATTTCGGTTATTGGAAACATCCGCAAATATTGAAATTAGGTTAAAAGAGGAGTTAAAAGAAGACGCAACAGCGGATGTTAGAAAACTTGAAAGTCTATACAGAACTGCTTAATAGAAAAGAAGGGAGAGAGAAAAAGTGAAAAAGGATATGAACGAACAGGACCTTTTCGCAAGAGACTTTAAACAATTAGGGGTTTGGAAAAAAGCAGTGTCATTAACAGAAAAAATCTACTTGCTGACAAAGAGTTTTCCGTAACACGAACAATATGGTCTAAGGTCTCAAATCGAGAGAGCATCGGTGTCGATTTCAAGCAATCTCGCTGAGGGACAAGGTTATGCAGGTCTCTTTCCTAATCAGATGTTGCATTTCTACGCAATTGCGAACGGTTCTGCATACGAGGTAAGAGCACAAATTGAGCTAATTTATCGGGTTGGCTACGTAAATTTAGAAACCTACCAGCAGTTAGAAAAGGAAATTTGCGAAATAATAAAGATGCTTATTGCTTTAATTAAAAAGGTAAAGAGAGAGATTGCTTAATATAAAGAAGCCATTTTCCCCAAAAAATATCCACCATGATATATTTAGTAAGACAATAGTCGATAAAAAAGTTATTGACATATAATAAATAGGGGTGTAAATTATGAATACAGGCAATGCAAATTAATTTGTTGCCTAAAGAAGATTTTTTGAGACTAATTAATACATTTATTCTATAAATGTATTATCATCTGATGTTAGTAAGAGGCTAACGTATTTAGTTTAATACAGCTATATAGTTTGACTTAATTTGCGAGGGTTTACTCTACGCTAAATTCTGTCAGTCTATGTGGGTGTGTAGGCTAAATAGGTTAGCCTTTTTTGCGTTTTCAAAAACATAAAAAATGAAAGGATGGGAATTAAAGTGAAAAGAACTCAAAGAATTTTAGAAATGGTAGAAAGATATTTTGAACGGGACTCCAATTATATTGGAGCACAAATTGAAGGAATTGTAGATGAACAAGAACCGAGCGGTTTTAGAGAAATTGTCATGCTGTATATAGAAGATATTAATAATGAAGAGTACCATCAAACGTTAATACCATTTCTGCGTAAAGCAACAAACGATGATACGGTCGGATTCTTTTATGGGTTTGGACATACGTTGTGGATTCTTTAAATTTAAGCCTTACAGATTTTGATTATTATATTGAGAAAACAAATCTTAAGGAGGAAGTAAAAAATGCAAGATGTAGTAATTGAACATGAATTTAAAATGGATTTTCTTGATTTTGAACCTGAGTGGTGGGGATTTAATCAATTCCCTATGGAAACAGAGCTTGACGATTATTCCTTCAAAGCTAAACAGATGGTGCATATGCTGAATGAAGTTTATCAAGGTACAAAAAGAGAACTAAAAGGATTTTTTGATTTAAATGAAGCGAGGCTTATAGTCAATGCGTTTAATGGACATTTATATTCCCCTGAATTGCCCAATAAAACAGTGTTAGTTGCTAATGTAGAAGACGATATTCAAATTAACGTAGCTGATGAAATATTTGGTGTTGATGTCGATAAGCTATTGAAGAAATTAAATCAACTATCAGAGTTCCAGGCCTTTACTGTAATAAGAATGGCTTATGAATTTTTGTATTCACGATACAGAGAAGCGATTGATACGGACAATCAAAATGGAAAATTACTAAGTGCGATTTTTAATGTGAAAGATGAATCCTATTAATTGCTTATAAATCTATGCTACAGGAGAGAGATAATTCCACTCCTGTAGTGATTTACAAATAGTATGGAGCTTAAATGTTGTCAATGGGTCAGCAATGGCAGTTGCATTTCCTTAAATGTAGAGATATTCTTAATACAAGAGTTGTTAATTTTTTAGAAAATTAATAGAGTTAAATAAATTTGCAGTGAAATATGAATAAAAATATAGCTTATAAGATAAGTTTGTAAAATATCAATCATGCTATGATATATAGGAGGATGGAAAATGAGTAGAAATGTTCATTGTTCAGTTTGTGATTATGAATATACACACATTCTTGGAACAATTCAAGTAAAAGATAATGATGACTACCAAACAACAGAGCTTATTATCAATCAAGTACACTCTATTCCAGCAAAGGTAAAATATAAATTTCGCTCACAAGGAAACTTTCATATGCTATTCAGATGTGAAGACGGACATTTCTTTATCAAGAGCTTTGACGGTCATAAAGGCATAGTAGTTGTTGATGATAATCCATTGATGGAAGAATTAGCAGAATATCTAAATAAGGTATATGAAAACCAAAAAAAATTGACTCTTTCTATTGATTATGAGTTATTAGGTAATATTGATAAGTTTTTAAAATTAAAACAGATTGATTAGTTCATAATTTGTTGTAATGTATAGCAAAGTTATATCGACTAATTGCTTTTAAGAGTAATTCTGCGGTGTAATCTGCATTTGCATTTTCGTAATTTATAGAGGCATCTTGCAATAGAGGTTTTTCTTTTAAAAAAAGGAAAAATTTTGTCTATTGTCAAGATGCCTTTATTTTTTTCCTATAAGCAATAACAAGAGGAGGATTAAAGATGCCTGAAAAATTTGAAACTATAAAACATGCGGAGAAGCCAGAATGGTGGAAATGGGAAGGAACATGGGTATCAAAATTTGGATGCCATCCTGATATAGTTGATGCCCAGATTGAATCTAATAGGAAATTGTATGCCGAACAGGGATATGAAATCCTGGACAGCAATATTGAAAAAGGCAGTATGTTTGCAAGAGTAAAGCTATTGCTAAGACCGAAAAGAGTGCAGATAGAGAAAGGAGAGCCAAAGTTAAGAGAAGGAACAGATTTAGAGTGTATTTACCAAAATAATTTGGAAATTACTTCTGTTCTTGCAACCGTCAATTTTAAATTGATACTTGAATTTGATAATCGGGAATATCGGCTCTTGGATATGAAAAGATTTTTGAAAAGGGATAGGGGTGTGTTAAAGGAAATTTTAGATATTGATTTGTTCCGAACTGCAAGGGTAGATGGAATAGCACGAACAGTAGTGTTCGAGAATGGGGTGGATTTTGACCATGATGTTTTATTTGCAGAAAGTGTAAATATTGACCATGTTTTAGGGAATGAAGGTGAAGTAAAGCATGAGAAATTCTGAACCATACAATATTGGATATAATGAAGGTTTTGAAGCTGGATTTGTTGAGGCTTTAAAAATTATTTCAGCAAAAGTATCTGATGAAAGCAGGATGCAATTAGCAGTAAATTGTTTGGATTATTTGCCACTGCCAAAAATTATAGAGCACTGTCGATTTTGTTATCATCGAGCTGTGGAGGTAGTGGAACAGTCGGAATTCGTAGAATATGTGAAAGATAAATTTGATAGTTATGTAGAAAATGACGGATTTTTTGACCAAGAATCAATGGGAAGGATTTATCAATGTCGTTTGGAATCTGCAAAGAGAGATATCGAAGACACACCTCCCCAAGAAATAATAAGCAGTTCTAAGATTTTATCGAAGGACTTGAAAAAGATGCTGATTGAATATATAGAGGAGAAAGAAAAGGCAAGTAGTAAGGCTGAAGGAAAAGGGGAGATATAATAATGGGACAATATCTTCAAATGGGAATTTGTTATAGATTGGAAGTTGATAAAAAAAGATTGGACAAGTTAGAGGTTACATTAGAGGGAATGATAAATGAGTTAAATAAACACTTGGATATTACCTTGTACGAAATAAATGAAACTCATGAAGAAGTGATTATCGAGATTAAAGAAACGGTAGCATTAGAGCAATTGCTGGAATTTACGCAGTTTTTGTATTCGCTGTATCCTCAAGAGCAAAGGGACACAGATGTTTTGTATCGGCTTCGGAAATGATTGGTGAATTATCATCATTAAAAGAGTTAGTTGAACTGGCAGAAGAGGGGAGATTTCCTTGTTTTCAATCTAATAAGACAGTTGATGAAATAAAGGTATCAGCTTGGAGGTCATTGGAAATTAAAAATTTTTTGTTGGTGTTCTTTGTTGAAGGCAAGATATTTATGGAAGGATATGATTCCTTCTTAAGATTTATTGAAAATAATGTAAGGGAATCGAGTAAGAGATGGTCAATTGCTGGAGCATTTAAATGTTATATTGATTGAGATATTGAGAATATATCTGGGTAAATGGAGGTGTTAATATGTTTGATGATGATTTGGATATTGATGATGGTGTCTATGCTGTTCCATCACATTACAAAGTCAAAGTTCGGGCATTGCTGGAGTATTGTAAATCGAAAAATGTCGATGTAGAAGACTTAACGGAAGAGGAGATAAAGCAATTTGTAGTTTATAAGAAAAATCCCCTATTAGAAGATGATTAATCAGGGCTTAGTAATTCTCCTTCAATTTCCATTATTTTAGATTATAGATATCTTCGCTAAATCTATAATAAAATACAACGACAAAAAAGGAGGCAGAGAAAGTGCTAAATATGTTAGGGTCAGTCCATCGAATAAAAAGTAATCTTGAAGATGATAAAAAGAGCATGAGAATATTGAAAAGCCATCGGAGAACAATATTTGCCCTTATCATTCTTATTATGGTAATAAATATTAGCGACTATATTACAAAAGAAATGACATTTTTGATGGGTTTGTTTACTGGTGTGATTGGTGTGATGTGTATAGGAGGTCTGATTATCAATATAAAACTAAGTAAAAGGATTGGAATAAGAATAAAGAAGAACTTGGGTTAGGACAGTCTTAGAAGAACTGCGAGTTAATTATTGCAGTTTTTTCTTTTTGCCTGTTATTTGAATAGATTTTCTTTCATATTTATTGAGGTATGATGACTTCGGAATGTGAGGGTCGGTTTAAATAACAAGGCTCTTGTATAAATGAATCCAGATTTATAAAATATAACATATATAATAGAAGAAACTCGGAATAAAGGGATGAAATTAAAATGGAAAAGAATTGGGCTGTCGAGTGTTGGGGGAATATGGGGAACACAGAAATATTCTACACAAGGAGAGAGGCAGAAACCTATTTCAAAAGCATTAGGAAAACACTGGATAGTAGCAAATACATTTTTACCAAGGACTCTATTGTAGACAAGAACGATAGCAGTAATGCTGTTTATCTTACTAACCTGAGTGAACTTTGAACGTGAACACAATAACCGCCTATATCCTCTTATGAATTTGTTAAAGTGAAGATTTCAGTTAATTTCTGCTTGAGTTTTGTTACTTCTTGAGATAAGATGATGACAAACGAAAAACATCTAAGGGCGGAGGACAAGATTTAGCCCTTTTGATTTTTATAAAAAAATTAGAATAGCCAGTAGCCTTTCCAAAAAAAAACCATTTGGATTGACTACTGGCTATTTTTTATGCCCAATGACTATATTCAAGGAGGTGATACCGAAAAGGGCTTTGCAATTAACTAATGAATTGACCAATTCACTAACATACGACTTAAAGAGCAACTGGACATTGATAGTCCTATATTTTTTCAGCTTTTAAGTCAGACATTATGAATAATACTTGACTATCTATGTACAGGGGGGATATCGATTTGGATGTTTTTGGATATATAAGAGTAAGCACCAAAACCCAAATGGATGGGTATGGGTTAAAAACTCAAGAATCAGCAATCATAGATTTTTGCCAAAAGAATGGATACAACCTAATTGAAGTATTTCGTGATGAAGGAATCTCTGGAACGATTGCAAACAGAGACGGTCTAAACGATTTAATTAGTTCCTTTGGTGAGGTAAAAATAGTCGTGGTATTAAATACCTCCCGTCTTTGGAGAAGTGATACGGTCAAAGTCTTAGTTCACAGAGAGTTTCAGAAACACTCAGCGGATGTTATCAGTATTGAACAGCCCAACTATAGCGGAATTTACAATAAAAATCCAAATGACTTTTTAGTTAATGGGATGATGGAACTGCTGGACCAGTATGAACGAATGAGTATTTCTATGAAACTAAGTAAAGGTAGAAGAACGAAGGCAAAGGGGGGATATAAAGCATGTGGCAATGCTCCTTTGGGTTATAAGTGGAATGATAAAGCAAAGATTACTGTCGATGACGAATCAGCGGCCATTATTGAATTGATTTTCAAAAAATATTTGGAGCTTGGCAGTCTTGGGAAATTGAAAAGCTTTTTAGACGTTTCAGGATTTAAAACCAGCAGAGGTAATAAGTTTAGTAAACAGTCTTTGGTAGAGATATTGAGAAATGATTTTTACAAGGGGGTGTTGAGGCATTCCGATTTAATTATTGAAGGCAATCATACTCCTTTAGTAAATAAAATTGTTTTCGGAAAGGTTCAAGCCTTGTTAAAGAGAAATAGAAAAGCTGGTGTTGAAAATGAGAAATGAATGGAATGCGGAGAAATTGCAACGGTATATAAAGGAAGGTAGAGGGCAGGGAGAATATGAATCCTATAAGGGATTTACCCAAATTCACGATTTTGGCAGTCTCGGCAGGAGCAGTCGTATAAGGACATGGAAGTGTAATAGGATTGTTCACTTGCTTTCTGACATAGAGACAAGATATTTTTACCTAACAGAATTTGATGACTCAATTTTACAGGTGAAAGAACATTTTCCCTTGATGAATTACGAAGACGTGGTTGGGGAGCAGGAAGATATCGATATTAGGAAATTTAAGGATAAACAATCTGGATTTCCATACATTCTAACCACGACTTTTTTAATTACAGTTAGGGGAAAAGACGGAAATACTTTTGAAGTAGCAAGAAGTGTCAAAGCAAGTCATGAATTGGAAAAAAGGGCGGTGATTGAACGTTTCGAGTTAATCAGGAGATACTTTTACAAAAAAGGTGTTGATTGGGCATTGGTAACAAATAAGGAAATTCCATTGATTAAAGCAAAGAACATTGAGTGGATACATCCAGCGAAGTTTTTAGAGGAAACAACGGATTTCACTAAAGATGACATTTCATATATTACTGGAATTCTCTTGGAATTACTTTATAAAAATAAAAGGTCAATTCGTGATATAACCAATTCAGTTGATTCGCAATTAAATCTTGAAGCTGGTTCAGCTTTATTGTTATTAAAACACCTTTTAGCAACAAAACAGATAAAAATAGATATGGATAAGAAAATTGACTTAAATCAATCGGCAGAAGCATTAGAGATTGTTCCTCAAGAAAGGCAGGGTGAGATAAAAATTGCTATTGACCGTTAATACGTTAATCGGTTATACGGGAGATTCGTTAAAGGATTCCGTTGAAAGAATTTTGTGGGTTAGCAGTGATTATACAGTTGCAGTTTTGATTGATGTTTATGCTGATAAAGGCGTTCCAATTTTTAAAAATATTAAAGATATAGAGGTTGATATAGATACTGGCAAAGCAATAATTGTTAAAGAAGACCCTTTTCAATATTTTCGGATTGAGGATGAAATAAGTGAGAAGGAGAAAAAGGTACGGGAAAAAGCGTGGAGCATCATAGGAGCAATTGCAGAAAAGGAAAATGAACCAGAGATATTTTATTCAAAGAGAAGAGGAGAACTTGTTTCTAAAGCAAGTGAAAATTTTGATGTTAGCATTAAGACTGTTTACAAATATTTAAGGAGATATTGGCAAAGGGGGAAACATAAGAATGCCCTTTTGCCCGATTTCGGAAACATAGGTAAGGAAAAAAAGGTAACAAATAAAAAGGTTGGAAGACCTAAAAAATACAAGGATGTTGTAGGGGAAGGAGTTAATGTAACTGAAGAAACAAAGAGGATTTTTCGTGTTGCACTTAACAAATTTTATTATACAAATATCGGTAATAATAACTCTTTAAAGACTGCCTACGAATTAATGCGAAAGGAATTTTATACGGAGGGCTATAAAGTCGAGAGAGGAGTAGAGAAACCGTTATTAAAATCGTCTTCAGGTGTTCCGTCATTTGGACAATTCAAGTATTTCTTTTACAAGGAAAGGAATTTGAAGAAGGAAATATACACAAGACAAGGGTCGAAGGAGTATCTGCAAAATCATAGATATTTATTGGGGAACTCTACAGTAGAGGCTTATGGTCCAGGATACTATGAAATCGATGCAACAATTGCGGATGTCTATCTGGTTTCAAGATATAACAGAAATTGGATAATCGGTCGCCCTGTAGTGTACCTTTGTGTAGACAGATTTTCCAGAATAATTACAGGATTATACGTTGGTTTAGAAGGGCCTTCTTGGAGCGGGGCAATGAGTGCTATTTCTAATACAGTAATGAATAAGGTGGAGTTTTGTAAATTATACGATATTGAGATTAACGAAGAGCAATGGCCTGTTCATCATTTATGTGACACTCTTATGGCTGACCGAGGAGAATTAGAAGGCAATTTAGCGGAGTCACTTATTAGTTCCTTACACATCAAGGTACAGAACTCAAGCCCCTACAGAGCGGATGCCAAAGGAATAATTGAGAGAAACTTTAGAATAATTAACGATAAGGTGATAAAACCATTACTTCCAGGTGCGGTTAATCCTATTGCTGGTAGAGGGGATAGGAATTATCGTTTAGACGGGGTGCTTGACCTTTTTCAATTTACCCAAATCATGATTAAATCTTGTCTACATCATAATCAAAATATGCTTTCCAACTACAATCGTGAGGAAATGATGATAGCAGACGATATAGAACCGATTCCCTTAAAGCTATGGAACTGGGGAATGAAAAATAGAGCTGGTTTGTTACGCTCTGTTTCAGAAGATATTGTTAAGTTGAATTTGATGCCAACTGCAAATGCTTATATAACTGGAAAAGGAATTAAATTCAAGGGATTATTTTATACTTCTTCAACTCTTATTAGGGAAGGTAGTTTTGAACGTGTTCGTATAACAGGCAGTGGGGAGAAGATTCGGATAGCCTATGACCCACGAAATTTAAACTACATATATATAAAGAAGGAAGACGGAAAAAGCTTTGAGAAATGCCATCTCCTTGATTATCAAGAAGCCCATAAAAACAAGAGCCTTGAAGAGCTGGAATACTTGCAGGAGTATGAAAAATTGCAGAAAAAGCAAAAAGAAGACGAGCAGTTGCAATCTAAAATAGATTTAATTTCAGAGATAGAAAACATTGTCCAAGAAGCGGAAAAAATGACAAAAGAACAGCAGGATGGAACGGAAAGCAAGACCCAAAAATTAAAGGGAATTCGTAAAAATAGACAAATAGAAAAGATGATTAATAGGGGAAATGAGGCATTTGAATTGGATAAGAAAGTGACGAGTGAAAAGGGGCAAGTTCTTTCGTTTAATAGAGTAAATAGTCAAGAACCCGAAGAAGAACAAGATGAACTTGATAATGAAATATTTCTATTAAGAAAGAAACAAAAGGAGAGAGCGTATGGAAAAAATGAATAAAGTGATGATTCCAAACGGTGGAGAAGCTGTAATGGCGGAATATAGAGAGCAGGAAGTGATGGAGTACCGAAAAAATCCGTTTATTGAAGCTCTTCCTCCTATTCTTTCCAAAGAGGAAGTGGTTGATAAATTAGCTTTTTATCCTTCATTCAATGAAAGTGAACGAAATCTGGAGAGTCATATAAGACTTCATCTTGTTCAGCGTCTATTTCAATATTTCCAACCACTTGCCCAGACTTTAGACTTGGAGTCGAGAATTTCAAGGATGATTCGGAGAGGGTATGTTCACCGAAATCCTTTTCAGACTGAATTTGCAAAGGAATTGCAAGAACGTTACAAGGCGATTATTAATGGACACATAGATGCATACAATAATAATTTCAAAGCTAATCCATCTACTATGACAATGATAGGTACATCGGGGCTTGGTAAGAGTACGAGTGTGTCAAAGGTGTTACAAACCATTCCGCAAAGCATTGTGCATTCTCGGTATAATAATACAGACTTTAATATGTACCAGCTTTCTTGGATTAAAGTAGACTGTAGTTTTGATGGCACTGTTAAAGGATTATGTATAGACCTATTCCGTACAGTGGATTCATTATTGGGGAGTTCCTACTATCGTAAGTTCGGTTCAGGCCGACAACCAATTGCCTCTATGCAACCAGCCCTTGCTCAAATTGCAAGGACAAATGCAATTGGACTAATTATTATTGATGAAGTTCAGAGTTTAAGTGTTGCTAAATCAGGAGGAGCGGAGAAAATGATGAATTTTTTCCATTATCTATCCAACATGGGTATTCCATTGCTTTTAATAGGTACACCCAAGGCAATCCCTTATCTTAGGGGAGATTTTCGCCAAGCTCGAAGAGGCAGTAGTGGCGGTCAAGGGGATATGGTACTTGAAAGACTAAAAAAGGATACGAATTGGGATTTAATTCTTGAAGGTATGTGGGATTATCAATGGGTAAGAAAACCGACTCCAATTACTAAAGAATTTAAGGATGTACTTTACGATGAATCAGGTGGAATAACGGACATTGCAATCAAACTATTCGTGATGGCTCAAGTCAGGGCAATTTCCAGTGGTAAGGAACAAATAACTCCTGCATTAATAAGAAAAGTGGCAAAAGAGAATTTACAACTAATCCAGCCGATGATTCGTGCTTTAAGAAGCGGAGACATTAAAGCTATTTCAAGATACGAAGATATTACACCTATAGATGTAGAAGGGTTTATTAATCAGGAATTTGCTTCTGTTTCTATGAATAATAAAATAAAAGATATTCAAAAAGCGAAGAAAAAGGAGGAGAAAAATTGGAAGGAAAACGTGAGGGAACAGGCTATCTTAAAGTTAATTGAGTTGGATGTTGAACCAGGTAAGGCAAAAAAGTGTATTAATTCTGTGATGGAAAAGCAAGGACAAGAATTGGATATAAGGGGAATTGTAAAAGAGGCATTTAAGCTGTTTATAAATATAGAGGAAATTGCTCCTCAGCCAACTAAAAAACTAAAGCAAATGGAGTTGCCAAACAAACAAGATTTAAGATTGATTGTTTCGGAAGGCAAAGAGAAGGGCTTGTCCGCACATGAATCTCTCAAAGAAAAAGGAATCATAAAAGTAATAGAAAATGATTTCTTTAGTGTAGGGTGATGGTTATGATTACTTTCTTTCCTACCCCATATCCAGAAGGAGAACTGCTCTACTCGATACTGGCTCGGTATCATGTAAGAAGCGGAAATATCAGCCCCAAAGCAACAATTGAAGAGTTATTTGGCTCTCGCTCTGTAACGGCAGTTGTGGATTTACCAGCTAATATAGACAGCTTGATAAGTAATTTGCCAATAGGTAATAATCAAACTTCGGAAAAACTGATAATGGAAAATACGTTATATCCATTTTATAGTGCTTTTCTTCCTCCAGAACGTGCAAAAACAATCTTACAATCCATGAAAGGAAACAGTGGTGGAAGCATCCATAATCGAATAGGGGTTATGGCAAGTACAATTGAGGAAAATAGATATATCAAAGTGTGCAGGGAGTGTGCAATAGAATCATTGAAGACTTATGGCGAATTATATTGGGGGAGAAGCCACCAAATTCCAGGGGTTATTATTTGCCCAAAACATAAGACCTTACTGTACGACAGCAAAGTTTTTATACATCCCTATAATAAACATGAATTTATTCCAGCAACTACAGATAATTGCACTTTTAATGAAGAATATATAATTTCTCCGAATATAGAAACCGTCATAGGAAGTGAATTTCTCCCAAAATATATTCATGTTGTGGATAATGTGGATAAGCTATTAAACCATCGTTATCCCAATAAACCATCTGAATGGTTTTTCTCTCAATACAAAGAGGGGTTAAAGTTGATGGGATTAGCAAATACGAATGGAAGTGTAAGACAAAAAGAACTTAGAGAGCAATTTATTGAGTATTATGGAGAATCACTTTTGGAAATAGTGCAATCCTCTATAAATAATAGTGACAGTTCTTGGCTGAGTATGATGGTTAGAAAGCCACATAAAACGGTTCATCCTATTAGACATCTACTGTTAATTCAGTTTTTAGGGATTACGTTGGAAGAGCTATGGAATAAGGAAAATGGTTATAATCCTTTTGGTAAAGCCCCTTTTCCATGTTTGAATGCAGGAGCAGACCATTATTTAAAGCCTATAGTTACAAATATGACCATTCGATATGATAGCAAAATCAAGCGGCCAGTTGGAACATTTAGCTGTTCGTGTGGGTTTGTTTACGCACGAAAAGGGCCTGATAGCAGTGAAGATGATAGGTACAAGATTGGAAGAGTAAAAGAGTTTGGAGAAGTATGGGAATCAAAGCTAAAAGAACTTTTTCAAATGAATTTAAGTATGAGAGAAATCGCAAGAAGATTAAAGGTAGACGTAAATACGGTAAAGAAATATGGTCAGAAGTTAGGAGAAACTGAAGCGGAACTTGGTAATAAAAGCAAAGACAATCTTATTAACAAGGATAGTTTTCGTAATAAATGGCTGGATTTGCAGAAGCAATATCCCGAAAAGAGTAAAACGGAACTTCGGAAGGTTAATAGTGGTCTTTATACTTGGCTATATCGCAATGATAGGGAGTGGTTAAATTCAAACTCTCCAAAAAAGAAGCAAATTACTACGGTAAATAATCGGGTGGATTGGGAAAAAAGAGATGTGGAAATTCTTGAATTAGTAAAAACAATTGTAGATGAAATACTTAATTCCAATGATAAGCCTGAAAGAGTAACTATAAGCAGAGTTGGGAAGAAAGTAGACAAATTATCCTTGCTGGAAAAGCATCTATCCAAATTGCCCCGAACTAATGAATACTTGCTACAAAATGTTGAATCGGTAAGAGATTATCAGATACGTAGAATCAAGTGGGCGATTAAAGAGTGTGAGAAGGTAGGCTACGACTTACAATGGTGGAGAGTTGCTAAGATAGCTGGTATTCGTGAAGAATGGATTGAAGAATTGAGAGAGGAATTTGAGAATATTTGTGGTGGTATTTTTTAGATGGGCTTACTAAAATTCGAGTTGATATCGTGAAGAACTGTAGTTATCATAGATTTATAAAATATTAAGATTTCTGAAACGAGGAAACAAAATGAGGACTTTAGTTATCTCCAATAAAAGTTCATATTACATATATTAACGCTCAGTCAACCCGACTGGGCGTTTTTTATATTGTTTGTTTCCAAACTCTATTTGAAAGGGGGATAGAAAATGTTGCTGAATAAAACAAAGTTGAAAGAATCCTTGCTGAATCTTTCGGTTGAATTACTGGGGGACTTTCTGATGATAGCAATTGCCTTAGTTATGGGGTATTACGCAAAAGTCTTCTTTTTGATGTAGGTGGTCTTGTTAATGGAGTGTTTTAAGAATAAGGGGGATATAAGAATGAGCAATGAAATTATGCAGGAAAAAGATGCAGATATAAACGAATTGGTGGAGGAGGTTTTGTTTTTGGAGGACCTGGAAATGGACAAGGATATTCGGGAATGGTTACAGACACCTACTGTACAGTTGAAGGAATATGGATTCGGTGAACCTGACAGCGAAAAGGAGTATTTGGCAATGCTGGAGGAGTTATCAAGTCACTTAATGGAGAGATAAGGGGAGAAGGAATTATGGGTTTTTATATTGAAGCACGAAATAAAAAGAATGAGGTTTTTGCAACGAAATCGTTTCAGGTCTGGAATCCAAATGTTGAGCATCTATATGTGCCATTGGGTCTGGCTAATCCATATGGGATAGATTTCAGTGGGAGAGGAGAAGAAGTCACTGTTTCTTATCAAACGCTAAAACAAGCCTTCAACGAGGTGGAGAATCAAAAGTTTTATAGTGAAGCCAAAAGAGAACTGTTGCATCCTGCGGTGTTAATCTTTTCGGGTATGCATCCCATGCAACTTGATACCGACCAAGAAAAGGAGAGGTTGCTCCGTTTCTTATCTTGCTGTATAGAAACTGCTGAAAAAGAGGGGGCAATAACTTTATACTTGGGGTAAAGGTTATATCTGATGATACAAATTAAAGGCTACGAAAGTAGGTACACGAATAAGATTAACATAATGCTGGAGGGAAAATGTTGAGTCACTATCAAATGTTGGAGAATGTACATGTTATCATCCGTAATAAAGTCCAAATCAATTTTTGGGAACAAGAGCTGTATAGAAAAATAGATTTTTTAGAAGCCTGTATAGATGTAAGTCTTCTTCTTAAAGAAGGGCTATGTCGTATTGTTAAAAGTGATGAAGAAAAAATTGAAGAATGAGCAAGAAATACCTAAAGAATATTGTCCGTTTTGCGGAAAGAATTTGATAAGAGTTCTTACTGAGCAAGAACAAAAGAAATACAATCTAAGTTATGTAAATGAAAAAATCGGTATTTCCAATTGGGATTCAATTTTTGCTTGGAAATGTCCGTTTTGTCTAAAAACGTGGAGTAGGGAGTTTTAACCTTGAATTACTATAAATTAGGCTAAATTTTGTTTATTAGTATTCTTATTAAGGAGAGAGGATATTGTCAAACTTAGTTCCGAGGGCAAATGGTCAAAAAATAACCTATGCAGAAATCGAACAGTTCCCAGAAAAGCCGACTGAATTGTTTAAAGGGGAATTTGTATTTATGGAGAGCGAAAAAAGGGCGATATTGTTGACGTATATTGCGAATTTTGGTTTAGAATATCTTGTGAGAGTTCTTCCATCTGAATCAATAAAGGAACTGAAAGGTCTATTGATGAAAATAGATGTGTGAGGATATTATAGGAATTTTTCAATAAGTCCTGCTACAGTCAAAAAGGAAATGATATAATAGAGACTACAAGAATAGAATTTCCAAATGGTTCACTGAGAAGACCACCTTACTGGACAAGGGTGGTCTTTCTTATTTAATTCAAAAAGTCTCCAATTGAATCCTCAAATTTAAAAATTTCAAGTATGGAGTAGTTCTTTTTAGAGATATTGATTCCATATTCGGGAGCACTTTTTTGCCCTGATTTATCATAATTTCTATCAACGAACATTTCATTTGGTACTTCCCATGCTTGAGCTGGTATAAGGAAAATATCTGGCATTTCCCCAACATTAAAAATTAATAGAGCCAGGTATAGGTTTTTATTAGTAATATCGAATTTGCTTTTTTGCATAAACACATATCCTGTTCCTCTAAGAGATTTAACTTGTATCTCACAGAACCGACCATTTTTATCTTTTATAATAAAATCTACGCCATGGTCATCTACTTCCGAAGTGTAAACATCGCACCCATATGAGGCAAACTCCATCTTTGAATAATACTCCGCATATCGCCCTATTTGCAATGAATTTAGTTTTGTCCAATCAGTATTTGGCATTGCTTCCCCTCCATACAATTTTCAAATTTTATACAGACTTTCCCAATATCAAATAATAACATAGAATTAAAGTGTGGTAGTTTGAAATTTCAATTATTATTGATTTAAGTACAGGAAAGGTAGATTACGATGGAAAAACAATATTTTAATCTCGTACAATTTTTTGAGGGCTATGTAAGGAATTATCGAAGAATGAACTTGTCCTACCTACATAATGTTTCTATGTTCACAAAAAGGGAAATTGACTTTTTTGCCCAATTAGGAGAAATGCTTGGCTTCGATGCATTCATTGAGGATTCTAAGTTTGATAAATTAAAAGGGCGTTCCCGACCAATGGATTTGTCTTGGTGGAAGTGGGATGCCCGATTTGAAGATGAACAGTTTTTATATCTTGCCTTACATTTGGAGAGAGAGAGTCTCCCCAAGAGGGATATTGAAACAATTGAAAAGCTATTTTCACAAACAAATGATGGGTATATTCCACATAATGTTATTGGGATACAATACATTGAATCTGCTGAAAGGATAGATTATCTTAACGAATTGATTCTTCAAAAGAATAAGGTTCAAAAGTCGAATGTTTTAATGGTTTATCGTTATCACGATAATGAATTTGATTTACAAAGAATTCGTGCATATAGTATCACGCCAGAGGGATTAAATGAGGAGAGAAATGCCATTTTCAAACAAGACCAGTCAGGCTACTGTTATATGTGCTTTGATGAAGATTTTGCCCCACTTCAAAGGGGTAACTTATGAAAGTCGTGAAAAGTATGGATTTACAAGCTCAGTTAGTGGAGTTCATAAACCAAATTTCCAATGGCAGTATAGAAATTTACAATGAGTTCAGTATTCAGTTTGAATTAGCAATCTTTCTAAGAGCCAATTTGCCGAAAGAATATAAAATTCAATTAGAACGGAATATCAATTACTTTGGATTGGATAAAGGGCATTTTCTTAAAAAGGAAATGGATATTGTTGTTTTTAATCCATCTACGGAAGAAAAACACTGTATTGAGATTAAGTATCCAACAAACGGGCAGTATCCAGAGCAGATGTTTTCCATGTGTAAGGATATTAAATTCCTTGAAGAACTGGTTGATGCAGGTTTTTCAGATTCGTATTGCTTGGTTGTTGTAAATGACCCGTTATTTTACAGCAATAAGGGAGAGGAAGGGATTTATCGTCTTTTTAGGAAAGAAAAGCGGTTAAAGGGAACAATTCAAAAGCCGACTGGTAAGAAGGATATTAGGTATCATCTTAATCATGAGTATAAGATTGAGTGGAATAATATAAGTGGTGCCGAAAAATATTTTATTGCTAAAGTAGAGAGGAATTAATAAATATGATACATATTCTATTCGGAGCATCAGCTTCAGGTAGTTTAAAATATGTTTTACGGGAAATGGGTCTTGATAAAAAGGAAAAGGTCATCTCTTTTTGGGACATATTCTCTATTGGTCCAGTCTGGCAGTTGCATGAGGAAAGTGGTAAAGAGGCCAGGTTTGAATGGATGAAAAAAATAATTACGGATAAATATGATGAATTTCTCGATTATAAAAAAGGGTTTGAAAAGACAATTAACCAAATCAACTCTATACCAGAGGGAGTTCATATAACAATTTGGACTTCTGATAACGCACATGAACAGACAGGGTTGCGATTTGTTGTTTATCTTTTAAAGGAAAAAAATGTTGATATCAGCCTTATCAACACGACAGCAGAGTACGAAGAGCTATTTCAGGTGAAAAAGGTTAAATATACTCCACTTTATTCAGGTGAGATATCCCCTGAAAAACTCCAAATCATATATGAACAGGGTCGTGGAAAGTTCTTTACAGACCATGATAGAGAGGACTTAGAAAAAGAATGGCTGTCCCTTTTAGGTAATCAAGAAACATTAAGAATATGGAGAAACGGAAAAATACAGAGCGTTCCTGAAGACTATTATGATAAATTTATTATTAAAAAGGCTAAAAGGCTACATGCTAAACAAAAGAAAAAAGACTTTATGAAATCTGCAAGATTAATTGGTGAAGTGTTGGGACATTTAGACCAATATGTAGGAGATGGATTTTTGGAGTATAGGCTTAGGGAGTTGATAGAAAAAGGAGTATTTGAGTCAGAAGGTAGTCTTGAAGCTATGCGTTTTTATAGTGTGAAATTAAAAATGTGATAATTGGAATTGAAGGGGATGAACTGTGTGTAGTAGGTGCGTTTGCAATTTTGAGATTGAATACTGTTATATAGGATTTAATAATGAATGTTTATGGAAAAGTAAATAGGGTGTGAATCAGATGCTTTCTCTTGAAGAATATATTTCAAAAAGAAAAAGAGAAGATAAAATAAATGAATATGATATTGATGCCAGAATGGATAACATGCGAATTTGTGTGAATTACGTTTTTGAATATTTTAATCAGTATTTAAATATTGAAGAAATGGAACAAAAAACATTTTTAAACGAAGAACGTTTAGTAAAGTTCAGAAATCAATTGGAAATGTATGATAATGAAATTCAGGAATAGTTAGTTAGTATATATGATGTACATGAAAAGCATATCCATCGCTCTATAATAAGTTTTCTCAAGAAGGATGAACTATTTTTCCTTTACAATAAAGAGGAAGAGTTTAGAAGTTGTTCTTATGATGCTTATGCTCAGTTAATAAAAAAGAACTCATTTTTAAAAGGTCAAACAGAGATGTTATTCCTTTTTATAAAAGATTACTATAGGATTGAAAGTGAAAAAGAAATAAATACCCCTTCAGTATTTTTAACCGAAGAAATCAACGAGTGGTTAGAAAAGACTTGGAATAAGTACAAAGTGAATATTTGGACTTTTGCTACAGATTATTTGTCACGATTTTTTAATGACGATTCCTTATGGCCATTAAAACATAAAATTAAGAGCAATGAAGAATGGCAACCATATTTTTATGATTATAAGCAAAAAACAAATCTATTTAATCTAAATTCACTTTACACAAAGATTTCAAAGAAACCTTTTATAAAAGGAAAGAAGCAGTACCTTGAAATTATATTTATGTATATATGGTTGCACAGTGTATGGGGCGATGAAGATAACTATTGGGAAGAGTATCGTACTAAGGTTGTTAATTCTTTATAATATCTATTATAGAACGATTTAATCCGACAAAACATTTAGTCAATATTGGCGAATATAAAAGTATATTGTTCAAAGTAAAACAATGTAACAACAGCACGAGCAGGAATTGGACTATTCCATACAGTTCCTCTTCGTGTTTTTTTTGTTCTTGTAAAAAAGAAGAGTAAAAACTGAAATAATGATAGATATGTGAAATTTAGTATAATGGGAGGATTTTGTAGGATGTTGTCGAAGTAATTCTTATTACTATTGGAGGGGATTATATGACAACAGCATTTCAGTTTTTGTCTGAATGGGCAGGGGAAGAAGCGTGGAAAATACATATTCTTAACAAAGTTAAAACAAATTGTGATATTGATTCCTTTCAACTTTTAGAAGATGTTCTCCGATTAATAAAAAGTAAAGAAAAGCTCGATGAAATTCTTGATAAGGACGGAGAATATTTAGATGAAACAGTGTTGGTTATAGATGAAATAAATGCTCCTCATAATATTAATGCGTTATCAAGTGATGTTCGCTTTTCATTAGGAAAAAACCTCAATGTATTCTACGGAGAAAATGGTTCTGGAAAATCTTCTTATGTTCGTATGTTCCGTAAATTAGCAGATAACTATTTTACTTCAGAAAGGGATTTGGCAATAATCCCAAATGTCTATATGGAAGAATCAATTGATAAACCATTGTTACAAACCGTTGAAGTTACATATTCATCGGGTGACAAAAAGAAAAATGAAATTGTACATATTAATCAAAAACATCCAGCATTATGTAAAATAAATGTCTTCGACAGTGACTCTGTTATTCCTTTGATAAATAGTGACCTTACTTTTAGCATCCTTCCAAAAGGATTTGAGAAATTCCAAATTATTTCTGACCTGTTAGATTCATTACGGAACAAAATTAATGAAGCTATTGAAGCCATGATAGTTAAGCGGGATAAAATTTTTATAGATTCTTCTTATAATTTTATCCGAGAGGAACTTGAGGATATTTTTAAGGGAGTAAAAGATTATAAGAAGATTAAGGTTTATCTTGATAGCAACTACCCCCGCAGTGAAGAATATGAAGAGGTAATTCAGGAAATTGACACTCAAATCAGTGAGTTGGAATCCTCTAATCCAAAAGATAAGATTAAAATATTAAATGCACAGAAAACAAAACTTGTATCAATTAGGGAATCTATTCAAAAATTGTCCGCTATCTTAAGTCAGCAAAACTTAGAAAAGGTCAATGAGCTGATTATGGAGTTTGAACAAAAAATTCAGGAGGAACGTGAATTTAACGAATCCTTTCAAAAAAATGTATCCTTTCTGGAATTTGTAAATAATGAATGGTTAGTGTTTGTTAAGGCAGGTAAACAGTATTTCGATTCTATTAGCAAAACTCAACTCAAATTAGGTGAACCCTGCATTTTTTGTAGTAACCCTCTTAATTCAACAAGTGTTAACATGATTGAGAGCTATATGAAACATGTTAGTAATAGTAATAAAGGGAAGTTGAATTTCCTTGAAAAAGAGATATTAAAACACGATGTAACAAATGTGATGATAGCATTTGCTGAAGAAGAGGTCGCATTATTTGAAAGTGAAAAATTTATAGAAAGAATTAAGTCGGTTATTCAATTAGTGAACCGAAATATAGATGTATTTAGTAAAAGTATAAAATCAAAAAAAGTTATCGATGAAAAAGTAGTCTTAGATGTAACAGATGTGATTCAGGAGATTAATATGGAAATTGATTTATTGAGTGATAGGATTGGAAATCTAAGAAAATCCAATGGAGAAACAGCTGAGATTATTGACTCACGTAAGTCATTAAAAGAAACCCTACAAAAAAATGAAAAACTGCATAATTCATTGATGCTCTTAGAGGATTGGTTTCAGTTCCAAGAATCTATTGAGGAATATAAAAAGGTAAAGAGTAAATTTTCTACGAATACTTTGACAAAAAAACAAGCTGAGGCTTTCAAAAATATTGTACAGGGTGAGTATTTGGAGACGTTTAACAGATTTGCTAAAGAACTGAAAGTGTCAAACGTTGAATTAAAACTTGTTCCAAAAAAAGGGGAAACAATGAGAAAGAAATATGTCTCCTCTGAGGAATATAAGGTATCTCAAATTATGAGCGAAGGTGAACAAAAAGCATTAGCCATGGTGGAGTTCGCTACTGATATAACCATTCGTAATGACTTTAACACTATACTCTTTGATGACCCTGTCACTTCATTAGATTATAAAAGGTCAGAAATGATAGCCAATTTGATATATCAATTGTCATTAGATAGACAGATTGTTGTTTTTACACACAATATTATGTTTTACTACTACCTTTATAATGCAAGTGCAAAAATGAAAAACAAAGAGAACAAGTTTTTCAAGGTAGATGAATTTGACAAAATGAACAAAGGGATTGTGTCAGAGTCTTTTAGTGGTAGATTAGAAAATCTGAAAGAAGTAATGAAAAAATTAAAAGCTCAAGAACAAACAATTAATTCTAAAACTTGTTTTGGAGATACATTAGAAGAGGCGTTGAAGAAAGCATATGCGGATATCCGAACTTGGTGTGAATTAATTGTGGAAGAGGGTTTCTTTAATAATGTTATACGGAGATATGAGCCAAATATCATGTTTACAAAAGTTAAGGATATTAAGGGTGACTTTGTTAATGAACTTGCTTCAGTAACTGATTTATTTGAAAAATCTTGTCGTTGGATGACTGGACACAGTCAGCCTACCGAGACTCAGCATATTCGGGCAACTAAAGAGTCTTTTAATGATGATATAAAATATATTCATAGACTTTACGAGCAATACAAGTAAAAGACTAAGTTGTTGTATTAATAAACGAGTGAAAAGCAAGAGGTGAATTTATGGGGTTAAATATAAGAAACTTAAAAAAAGGATTGGAAATAAAAATTAACAAATGTATTGCTCTTTTAGGAGAAGAATACGCATCTTTAAATTACACTATATACTTTTATGAAAACCGAGAAAAACTCCTTAAAGAACAAAAAAATAAGCCTGATATGAAGGCGGAGCAATATACACAGATATTCAATGGTGAAACTGAGACTGCGGGTGTAACTATTGGAGAAATGGGGAGAATAAAAATTTTCCTATTTCTTTTCGGGGATATAAAAAGAGACCCTAATGAAATCATTAGTTTAATCGGTAATTTATATCATGAGATTCGCCATGCTTGGCAAAATGAAAACAAGTTGTTCCAAATTGAAGAAGAAATATCTACAATTGATGGAAATCTCGATTCATATCTTAAACTGCCATCTGAAAAGGATGCATATCGATTCCAGGAAGAACAAATGCAAAAACATGGAGAAAAAATATTAGAGATTTTTGGTTTTAATTTAAAGTTTACATATCAGTTAAAGCCTGAAATAAGAAAGGTTATATATCCATAAAATCAATTTTGAGTAACGGTATCATAATAAATAAAATCATAGTAATTGTTGGTGAATAGAGTGAACCAAAATGAGGTAAAAGAACATATTAGGTTTTATATGGATAACTATAATATTTATCCCCGAACACTTAAGACTGAAAATATTGGGAATAGGGATAAGCAGTTTATAGGGGATAAGAATAAGAGAAAGTGTAGATTTTGCGGAAAAGAAAAAGAAGAAACAACATTTAAAAAGGTAGCCCATGCTATACCTGAATTAGTTGGGAATAAGGTTTTGATTTCATTTGAAGAATGTGATGAATGTAATAAAGTATTCTCTAAACTTGAAAGTGAGTTAGCAAATTATCTCTCATTTGAACGCTCTACCACAGGTATAAGAGGGAAAACTGGGATTCCAACCTATAAGCATAAAAACGGTTTAAGGATAGAGCATGACAAAGAAAAGAGCAATAGGTTCATCATTCAAGATTATATTGACAGCGGAAACATTGTTGATGATGCCACTGATAATTCCTTTACGATAAAGGGAGAGAGATTTCCGTTTATCCCAATGGCTGTTTATAAATGTTTTGTAAAAATGGCCCTTTCGATAATGCCCAAACATTATTTGCCTTATTTCTGGGAGACACTTGATTGGATTAGAGAGGAAGACCATTCACAACATGGAAAAGTGGTTTGTAAAGTTTTTGAACAGTTTATTCCAGGGGGAAAACCATTTGCTGATATAGAAATGGTCTTGGCTATACGTAAATGGGAATCAAGAGAAAAAACGCCATTTGGTATCTTTTTAATTTGCTTCGGAAATTTTTGTTATCAGGTTTATCTACCATTTGCAGGACCAGATACTATCGAAAGTGAGTTAGAAGAATCACAACAGACATTAAAGTATTTGTTGTTACCTTGTAAGTATGCACTGGTCTTGCCAGAAGGTACAATTCATACAATTCCTAAAGATTTTTCATCAAGTGAAAAGACGAAGGGACAAACAATAGATATTACATACTCTTATGATAAAAAAGAGGTTTTAAGAGAATTTAAAAATGAATCATAATAACAAAAACTAATCGTTTTAAGGATTAGCTTTCTTAAAATCTTGTTAAGGAAAATAGGGAGGGTAAGACAAGTGGAAACAAATGAAAAAGAAGAATTGATGCTCTTGAGTCGTGAAGCTGTGTTAAATGAAATAGGAATTAAGAGTGAGGTTGAACTTGCAGAAAACAGCAATTTCTTAAGATTCTTAGGTTTAACTAATAGACTTGATATAAGAGTTTTAGAGAAAATGCTCCCAGCAATTCCTAATGTGACAAATCTACTTAAGCAAAATCAGGATTTTATACTAAATGGTATAAAGGAGCAAAAAGAGGTTTCTGTTAAGGCACTCGAAAGTTTTAATAAAACAAAAGAAATCATTGCTGAAAATTTAAAAAAGGATAATCTCACTCCCGAACAATGGATAGAACTTATAAAATTGCTCGATAAAACAGATGATAGAGTAGAAGATATACAAAAGGAAACGAAAAAGAGTTTTGGTGATTACATTCAAAAGGGGATTAAATATGGCGGATTTGTTGCTCTTGGAATGTTAGCAGTTGTTCTTAAAAGTGGATTAGATAAGAATAAGGAATAAAATAGTGGGATTTTAGCTGAGATAGGAAAATGATTGTTCCTTAAATCCTAAACCCTACATTCTGCCTTTCTATGTTACCGCAAATCATAAACGGTAAATAGCAAAACTAAATGTAAAATGGTCAAACATAAACGGTAAATAGCACGAGTGGAAATTGGAGCAACTCTCCAGTTTTCCTCGTGTTTTTTGTTTCTAAAAAGCCTGGAAAAAGCATGAGAAAGGCAAGAGGAAAGCGAATATAAAAGCGGGGGAAAGGCCTGAAAAACCAACAGTTTTTAAAAAGAAGGCAGGAAGGAAATAGCGAAAAAAGGCAGGAGAAAAAGAAGGGAAATCGTAAGCCCGTAATCAAATAACGCATATAAACACATTGGCATCTCCGATACCATAGACATATCAATTCAAGGAGGTGCCAATTTTATGCCAACCACAAAATTAACGATTGTCCCTGTGACATTAGATCCTATTATTAACAACCTCTCATCTGTAACATCACAACCACAAGCCCATGTTCCAAGCTGCATAATTAAATCAACTGATGTTGAAATTTCCTTCTTCAATGGTGTAGATGAGCACATTATCCAAGTCATCATGAGGGAGTTGAGCAGTCGATGAAACATAATTTTACAAGTGTAAAAAACATATATATCATCTGTGGCAAAACGGATATGCGGAAAGGAATTGATGGTCTAGCAACCCTCATTCAAGATTCATTTGAATTGGATCCGTATAGTGATTCCATCTTTCTGTTTTCAGGATGGAGCAAGGATCGTTATAAATGCCTGTACTTTGATGGCGATGGCTTCGCCATGCTTTATAAACGATTAGATAACGGCAAGCTGCAATGGCCGAAAAATGAAAATGAGGTACGTAACCTTTCGCAACAGGAGCTTCGTTGGCTATTAGAAGGGTTATCAATTCAACAGCCAAAGGCGATTTCAAAATCTGCAAAAGGTGTCTTTTAAATTAATTCATCTAAATGATATAATCATCCATAACTTATATTGAACGAAATGTGGTGAATGATTTGGATAACGCTTCAACAACAGAAAAAGTGATTCGATTACTTGAAGAACAATTAGCCTATATGAAAAAACAAAATGAAGAGCTTTCGATTAAGCTGGATCAATCGTTATCCCAAAATCAGGTGCTAGCTGAACAAATTCGCCAATTAACAAAGGCTTTATACGGTTCTAAATCAGAAAAATCTAAGTATCAAGCGCCCGATGGACAAGGTTCATTATTTGAAGATGATCCGTCTTTTAGCGATTCTGAGCACACAGAAGAACAAAGCACGCCAACTGTTACTTATACAGTTGTTCGGAAACTACATAAGAAAAAACGGAATGATGCTTTTTTAGATGGGATTGAAGTGGAAGAAGTCCACCATCATCCTGACAATACGCAGTGTGACTGTTGCCATGGTGAGATGATTGAAATTGGTACAACAATTGCACGTGAAGAAGCGAAATTCGTTCCAGCTACAATGAAGCGTGTTCAGCATATCGAACATGCTTATGAGTGTAGGCATTGTAAAAAGGATACCTCACAAAAAGCACAAATCAAAAGAGGGAAAGCACCGCAAGCTGTCATTCAGCGAAGCATTGCAGGACCGACTGTTTTAGCAAAGCTTATCTACGATAAGTTTATTCAATATTTACCCCTTTACCGTCAGGTAAAAGAATGGGAAAGATATGGTTTACTTACTAATGATAAGAATTTATCGAATTGGGTCATTCGTGTAGCTAAAGATTGGCTTCTACCGGTTTATGAACAGATGAAAAAGATATTAATAGCAAAATCTGTTCTCCATGTGGACGAAACCTATGCACAAATTATTAAACGATCAGACGGGAAATGCGGTCAATCAAACGCCTATAATTGGGTATTCCGAAGTGTTCCAAGCCAAGGGCCAATCATTATTCTTTTCCAGAGCGCTTTATCTAGAAGTCGTACCGTACTGGAAGAGTTTACGGCTGGCTTTAAAGGAACTCTCATTTGTGATGGTTATTCTGCATACGGTAATCTACCTAATGTCATCTTCGCTAACTGTTGGGCGCACGTTCGACGTTATTGGCTGAAAGCCGATAGTAAAAACGGGCAAATTGGCGTTAATTATTGTGATCAACTCTATCACTTAGAACGCCAATTTAAGCAGCTTTCACCAAGTGAACGCCGAAAAGCAAGGCAAAAATATTCCAAGCCAATTGTAGAGAAATTCTTGAAATGGGTAGATGAATCACCTTTCTTCGGGAAAAGCGCACTCGCAAAAGCAGCGGAATACACTTTAAATCGTGTACATGGGTTAAAGGCGTTTCTGTTTGATGGTCGGATTGAAATTGATAATAATCCAGCTGAAAATGCGATTCGTCCAAATGTAATTGGTCGCAAAAACTGGCTCTTCTCTGTTAGTGAAGCTGGTGCTAAAGCAAATGCCATCTGTTTAAGTTTGGCAGAAACGGCAAAAGTGAACGGTATCGATTTCTATCAGTACCTCGTGAAGCTGATGACCGAGTTGCCGAATTTGCCAATTAATCAACAGCCAGAACTTTTAAATGATTACATGCCTTGGTCGAAAAATATCCAAGCCAATTGTGCAAAATAGCCAGCTATCCGAAAAAAATTTCAGATAGCTGGCCATTCGTCGTGCGTACCGAAAAGGTGCGCTATTTTTTATATTTCGGGCTTACGGGAAATCTATTCTTTAACCTCCTAATTCTTGTCATTCCATTTACCGTTTATGTTTTCCTAAAAATCCTGATTTCTGACAAAAAGCAGGAGCAAGAGAGCGAGGGATATTTACCGTTTATGTTTAACGACAGAAATTGGAAAATCGGAGTGAGGCAGGAGTGGCAAGGGTTTGGAAGAAGGGGGGAGGGAACACTTTAATTTTGCGACTACACGACCTATCATCTACCTGAAATTATTATTGCCGACCGAGGTGAGTTTGAGGGGTATTCAGTAGAAGGACTTCTTAATAATTTAAATATCAAAATTGAAAATACAACAGCGTACCGAGGCGATTTGAAAGGTATTGTAGAGCGTAAATTCCGTACGATTAACGGTAAGGTAAAACAAAAAGCCCCTGGAGCTATTCAAAAGGAATACCGAGAACGTGGAGACCGAGATTATCGTTTAGATGCTACGTTAAATTTAAAAGAGTTCACAGCGTTAATCATTACGTTAGTTTTGCAGCATAACCACAAAATCATTGATAAGTATCCAATGGAAAAAGAAATGATCACGGATAGGGTTGTGCCAACGCCGATTAACTTATGGAACTGGGGCATTCAAAACCGTAAAGGACGCTTACGAACAGTGAACCGAGATATTTTACGCTTAAATGTATTACCACGTGGTAGAGCAACGATTTCACGAGCAGGTATTAAGTTTAAAAATTTATTTTACGGTTCGCAAAGAGCAATTGAAGAACAGTGGTATGCAAAGCTGAAAAATAAAAGCATCGATATTGTTTATGACCCTCGCCACTTAGATAAAATTTATATTCCAAGTGATAATGGCATGGATTACGAAACCTGTATTTTATTAGAGCCGAGTCAGCAATACAAACTTGATTTTTTAGAAGATGTTGTGTTCCAGCTACAATTACGAAATGAACTAGAAGAAGAGGAGCGTGCGAAACAAATACAGCTATCGATTAATGCAGATACGATGATGGATCAAATTATTAAGGCAGCAGAGAAAAAGAAGAAACAGGCACAGCATCAGCTGAAAAGCAAAAAAGAAAAGCTTGATGCTATCCGAGATAATAAGGCGATTGAAAAAGCTGCTAATCGTGAAGGGGAAAAGTTCGATTTATCCCCTACTGTTGCGGAAAATCCTGCAGAAATTATTGATTTAGCATCACGTACAATATTAGAACGACAGCCAGAAAAGAAAGCATCTTCACGTCTAATGGAGAAACTAAAAAGGAAGCGAGATGAACAGTTTGGAAAAGATGAATAATATCGTTTTAAAAGGCGACATGGAAGAAGCAAACTATAAACTACAACATCTGACAGAATACGCTTCTAATCCATTTATCGAAGCGCTACCGCCTATTTTTAGTGAAGATGATGTATTAGAACGATTCATGGTGACACCACGTATTAGCGAGCAAGATAAGCAAAGTGAAACAAATATTCGCTATCATGTCTTAAAGCGAGTAAAAAATTTCATTCAGCCGTTACCTATTCATTTCGAAGTTGAACGGCGCCTATCAACATTAATTCGTAGAGGCTATTTAGCACGCAACCCGTTAGATAAATCATTTCTCGAAAGGATCCGAGCGTTACACCATTTACGTGAAGATGAGGAACAGGCACACAAGTATATTGATGAACGATTAAATCATATCCGTTCAACTGCTGATAGCTTGTCCATTATAGGCATTTCAGGCATCGGGAAAACGACAGCGATTGAACGCTTACTGTTAATGTATCCACAAGTTATTAAGCATCAAGTGTATGAAGATGAGCCGTTCAATAAAACACAAATTGTGTGGCTTAAAATTGATTGCCCGTATGATGGTAGTCTTTCAACGCTCTGTAAACGCTTTTTTAAAGCAATTGATGATTTATTAGGTACACGTTACTTAGAGAAATTTGGTTATTTAAATCGTGTTACATCGACAATGCTTTTGCATATGACCTCATTAGCAAGCATGTATGGTATTGGTGTACTTGTCATTGATGAAATTCAGCACCTACTGCACGCAAAAAATGACCAAGAAGAAATGCTTAATTTCTTTGTTACCCTTTCAAATACAGTCGGGATCCCAACTGTTTTAATTGGCACATCAAAGGCACAACAATTATTTAAAGGTAACTTCCGCCAGGCCAGGCGTGCGGCCAGCGATGGTGCAATTATTTGGGACCGTATGGATGAGCATAGCGAAGAGTGGGAGTTCTTTTTAGAAACACTATGGGAATTACAATGCCTAAAAACACGTATAGAGCTTACAGAAGACGTTAGAAAGACGTTTTACGAGGAATGCCAAGGCATCACATCTGTAGCTGTAAATCTCTTTATACTGGCTCAGGAACGAGCACTATTTGATGAAAATAATGAAAATGAAATTATTACATCAAAAGTGCTGAAGCAGACAGCAAAGAAGGATATGAAAATCATCCAGCCAATGTTAAATGCCATTCGTAATAATGACTTTGCAGCGATGTATAAGTATGAGGATATTATGATTAATTTGGATGAGTTGATGATGAATCATAAGAGGAATGTGCAGTATGAAGGTAAGGTTAAGGCTGCGATGAAGGAACGGCAGAATACGTTAGAGTATAAAAGATTAGATTTAATTGAATCATTAACTCTAGAAATTTCAGCAATAGGAATTTTTGATAATTTAACTATAGAAAAAATACGTAAAACAGTAAATAAGCATGTTTCACAAACCCCTGCTTCAATAGAGGAGAGTAAGATTAAAAGCGAAATTATTGCAGCTTTAATACAAATGAACTCAGAGGTTATAAATAAACCAGCTGTTGTTAGCGTGAATTTATTACCGTTATTAAAACTCAGAGAAAAGTCGTTAAAAGATAAAAATCATGTATATTTTGCCTTGTTGAAAGAGGGCTATATAAAAAATCCTCAAGAAGAATTTTTATATTGACTTTTCAGAAAAATACAATTACATTGTATGTACAAATAAAAAATGTCCCACAAAAATAAAAAGTGGGACAAGGAGGTATTGTACATGAACAATAAAGAAAAAAATATTAAAGTCCGTATTGAAGACAAAGGATATAATTCTTTAGAAAATATAGCCAATAAAACGGAATCAACAAAATCAGCAGTATTACGTAATTCAATTCCTGGAATCGTTACTTCTAAGGAATTTGATAATTTACTAAATATCCATAATTTAATTTATTTGGAGAGAAAAGCTAATGAATGTCTAGATTTTTTTATGAAAAAAAATTATTTACCAGTACAACAAGTAGCAGAACGTTTTCCTGCTTTTGTGATGGATGACATGTTACACATAAAATATCCAACTTATAAAGTATTATTTCCACCATATGTTGAAGAGAAGGAAATAAATAGCGTTTTAGAAAATCTAAAATTAAATGAATCTGATTATGTGAAATATGAAGATATGGTTATTGTATTTAATACAGAAAAACATGACAAAAAAATAGCGTATTTTTTATTAGCTCTTAAGGATGAATTAGAGGCTAATAAACAACTGATACAAAAAATCATAGAAGCATTTGATTTACAGAATTTGAAATGTACTGTTTATCCAGCGTATTATTTA
Source organism: Lysinibacillus sp. FSL K6-4013 (assembly GCF_038630435.1). Classification (NCBI taxonomy): domain Bacteria; kingdom Bacillati; phylum Bacillota; class Bacilli; order Caryophanales; family Bacillaceae; genus Lysinibacillus; species Lysinibacillus sp. FSL K6-4013. The sequence continues at coordinate 4,454,721 of NZ_CP152031.1, read as the reverse complement.
AAGCCGTTCAAATTAAAATTATCCGAGGATAAAACATTAATCGAAGGAATCGCAAAATAAATTAGGAGGTAAATAAAATGAAAAAATATATACGTATTAAACCACCTAAAAAAGTTTTTATGTATGGTAAATGTGCTTTATGTAAGAAGAAGAGGGTTTTAAAATTAAGTCACAGAATACCGAAATCTGTAGGCGCAATTATAAAAAAAGATTCCTTCACAAAGCGTTTTAGAAGTGTTCATGATCCGAATACGCCTCTTCAAGATTTGGACAAAAAATATATGCTATGCGGTGAATGTGAGCAAAGATTTAGTGTTAAAGAAACGCTATTCATTCAAAAAGTTTTAAGACCATTCAGAAATAATAGAAGTACAAATTTTGAATATGATTCATGGTTATATTATTTTATTATTTCTTTAAGTTGGAGAACTATGTATGACGATGTATCAGATAAAGCCAAATTTATAGGAAATGGTTTTTCTGAAAAACAGTATCAAAAATTAGCGAATACAGAATCTTTGATGCGTAAATATTTGTTAGACGAATCGAAATCTATTTTAAATGTAGAAAATCATTTAGTGTTTTTGGAAGAAAAAACAGAAGTAGTTGGGCACGAATGTATCTCTTATTCTGAATTTTGTAATGCTACTTTAGGTTATGTATTCGGAAATAGGAATAAAGGGTCTTTATATGTTTTCCATGTGTTAGCAGGGATTTTAGTTATTACTGTAATACAAAAGGACCCTATTGATAGCTATAAAAATACTTATGTTAAAAGTGGTAAAGGGAAATTTAATAAGTCTCAAAGAGTGCAAAGTGATGTAGTAGATAGCGAGATTATTGATTACTTTTCGCAACAGTTAGCTCAAGCCAGAGAGCAGCTTTCAGAAACTGAAAAACAAAAGTTAATACAGAAAATTGAAAAGGACCCAGAACGCTTTCTACAAAGTTCATCCTCAATAAAATATAGGGAGTGACAAAATGCTACCTTTCTTCACAAACCCATATCCAAATGAATTGTTGTATTCAGCCATTGCTCGTTACCACTTTTATAGTGGGAATCTTGATTGTAAAGATACGTTGGAAGAGTTGTTTGGCAGTCGTTGTGTGATACCGAGTGTGGAGATTGGTAGCTATTTTTCTGTTTTGGCAGAAAAGCTAGGACCGCATTACTCGGTAGAATCGCTTTTATCCAACCATACGATTTATCCGTACTATGCTTCGTTTTTATCGAAAGCACGGCAGCAGGAAGTTTTGCAGGATGTATTACAAGATGGACAGGCATTATATACAAGGCTTGGCATGATTGCAGGAAGTGTTTGTAAAAAGGATGGTTTATATTATTGTGCCGAATGTGCTAAAGCGGATGATGCACAATACGGAGAACCGTACATTCATAGAGAGCATCAGCTTCAAGGAATTAATTATTGTCTACATCATGAAGTGTCTTTGCGTAAATATCCAACTACAACAGATAGTCGGATACAATATGTCAGATTTGAATTAAAACATATGAATTTAACAGCTATTTACGAAACGGATCCATATAAGGATATAGCTGTAACAATAGCAAAGCAGGCATATCAACTGTTGCAATTACCCTTACATGGACTTTCAAGGGAAATCATAAGCTCTAAGTATCGAGCATTATTAAGAGAGCGCAATTTAATAACAGCCTCAAATTGTGTGCGACAAAAGGAGTTATATCAAGCGTTCGAGTCACATTTCCCAAAGGACTTTTTGCAACTGTATGAAAGTGAATTAAACGAGGCATACGAATATAATTGGTTGAAGGTGTTATTGCGTAATTCCAAGCGTCATGTACATCCGCTACGTCATTTATTTCTGCTGGATTTTTTACAACAGGATGTAGAGAGTTTTGGAACTACTTCAGCTGATCAAGGTGCATTTGGTAATGGTCCATTTCCTTGTTTAAATAAGGCTGAATCACATTACAAGCAGTTCATCATTCAAGATGTAGACGTAACAAGGGATTCTAAAACGAAAAATTTAATTGGCACATTTACATGCTCATGTGGGTTTATTTATGCAAGAAAACAATCGACAGACATATTCAAGATAGGTCGAGTAAAAGAGTTTGGTCATGTATGGCATCAAAAATTAATTGAACTTTCATGTGAAAACATAAGTATTAGAGCAATTGCAAGAGAGTTAGGCGTAGATTCTAAAACCGTAAAAAAATATTTAGAACAGCCATCATTCAAACAGGACCAGCAAAAGGTTCCTATGACAGTATCAAACTTAGATTCATATAAAGCTGAATTTATTACGATTGTGCAAAAGCATCCGCAATCAAGTAGAACGCAATTACGTAAAACTTACCAAAAAGAATATATGTATTTATACCGTCACGATAAAGAATGGTTGTTTAATATATTACCAGCCCATCAAAAGCGTTATAACGAGGTTAAAACGGTTGATTGGAATAAAAGAGATAAACAATATTCAAATGTAATTAAAACGCTATATGAGCAATTGTGGACGTCTGAAAGGCCTATTCGAATTACAACATCTCTTTTAGGGAAACGTTTAGGGATATTAGCCAATCTTGAAAGACATTTAGACCAGCTGCCTATTACAAAGCGTTTACTTGAGCAAATTACGGAAAGTGTGGAGCAATTTCAAATTCGCCGATGCTATAAAATCATTGATAATCTGAAGTGCGAATTGAGCGATGTAAAATTATGGCGTGTTCAAAGGCAAGCAGGAATAAAGTCAAAGGGTTTTAAAACAATTCGACCAATACTAGAGGTATATTTACAGGAAGGTGGAATCGATGAATAGCAAAGATATAAAGCTTAAATCTTGGCCGTTTGATAAAGGTGCACGCGTGAAATTGGAATGGATCGGTGCGCCTTTTAGATACGAAAAAAAGGTCGTGCTGCCAGTTTATTTTAGTGGAAAAGTTAATGGGTATTATACAACTGAAAAGTTAATAGTTGATTGGACCGTATTAACTTCTTTGATAATCCAGCATTATTACGTAGATGGAGTTATTACGAAACCCATCTTACCTAATCAAATTGAAGAAATTATAATTATAATAGATCCAAATTACGTTGGCTATTTTGAACAAAACTATTCAATACGTGGAACAAACTATACGGAAACATCGCAAACTTTTGTTATCAAATACAATGGAGAGCGTTTCTACTTACCGTTAATTGAAGTACTGAGAGGAATAGTTGCACCGAATGCATTTCTATTGAATTGCTTATTTGAAATGAACTCTTTCCCGCTATATTTTACAGAGCAATATGAGCCAGATTTATTACGATTACACTTCACATCTTCTTATAATACAAATTATTTAAAGAATGAGTATTTGCATCATTTAGTTTGGTTGTTAATGAATAATAACGTTCGCAAAGTCTATGAGAACATGTCTAGTAACTTTCATTTTAATAACTCTATAAAGTTTGAATGGCCATTTCAAACACCAATTAAACTTAAGCTGCGTGTGAAAAAAACGGCAACAGGATATACAGTTCTAAATATCAAAGTGATGCTAGAAAAAGAACTACAGATTTCTAATTTAGAGATTACTCACCCTAGCCTTGTTCGTCATGAAAAATCGAATGAGCCAAGAAAACGTATAATTCTCCCCCTTTCCAATTCAGGTGATTATGAAGCTGATGCAACAGTTGATGGACGTACAAGTGATTTTGATGAGGTAGTAACAGATACTTTAACTCATGAGTACACAGATGCTCTATTAATTACTAGACAAAGAATGGTCTTAACTAAACAACGTGATGGAATTGATGATAATACAAAAAAGACAGTAAAAGTAGATAATAATAGCCGTTCAATGGGCGATATTGGCGGAACAAGTATATTAAGAGGTTTAGAAGTTAAGTCATTACAAAATACATATGTTAATGGTGAATTAGCGGACTTTAAAGAAGTATTAAATGAGTTATCAAGAGCTTATTTTGTAGAAAGTGTGGAGGCATATGTTGGTAAGTTAACTGACATAGGAGAGCGTTCATTTGCGTTTTTAGATGATGGGATTACTCCTAGAAAATATATAGTGGCATATGTAAAACTAAGGAATGGAAAAGAAGTTGCATTGTTAGAAGTTGAACGCGCTGGGCGTAGTGTCTCTACTTTAATTATTACATCCTTAGATGGTTCAAATATTAAGTTGCATATTGAGCCTTTACTAAAATACATTATATTTAGCTCAGGTAGTTGGTTAAAAGAAGGTTTAGTTAAATGGGAAAAGAGCCTAGCAATTTATAAAGTAAAGCACACGAGTAACTTTAAAAAGTTGGTATTCAATAAAATCTCAGACGTTTAATAAATAATCCTTTTAATACACTTAAACTTTAATTATAATTAAAGAAAATCATTTTTTGTTGTGATTTTATCCATGAAATGCAAAGGGGATTGGTTTATTGATGAAAAAGTTTCGTTTGTCAGAAGAGCTAAATGAAAGCATTGTTGATGGAATTATTGAAGGGTATAAGGATTATTTACGTGTAAGAAAAGAAGCAGCGCGTAACTTAAAAGTTCATGGTGCTTACGCATGGGTAAAAGGAAATCATATTGATCACCACGTGGCAGTTCAATGTGAAAAATTAGGGGTGGAAAGTAAGGTTTCAAAAGCTGGAGTTACGTGGCAGTATTTACAATTTAGTGTTGATGATATCAAAACACTATTTTTGATAAAAAATGCACGTTATTTTGATCCAGAAGCTGTTGATAGAGGTAAGGATACTTATGGACGTTCTAAAAGTAAGAAATCAGCTTATATGGAAGAATTTATAAGTATTAATGAGGATGTAGAGTTTCCTAGTAAGACTAATAAAACTCTAGGTGGTCAATCACGCCAATTAGTATTGTTTGAAGAGCTACCCTTCGATTATTTAACGAATGAAGAAGTGTCAGAAATAGCTAAACAATATGACAGGTTTTATATTGTTACTTATGAAATTGATGAAGAATTTTTAATTAGTACTATTAATTTATGGATGCCTAATCCATTAGATAATAAAGCTTATTTGGTTGAAGACCTATCTGACCATATTAACACTAAAACATCTCATATAATTGAAATGGAAGAACAAACTAAAGCAATATTACAAAACTCAACTGAAATGCCTGATGCAAGTTTATATGATATTGAAATTGTCGAAGATGATATCGATGAAGCAACTGGAGAAAGTTAATATCGAATTAAGAAAGGAGCTACTAATTTGTTTATTGGTAAAAGCTTAACTAATATCCGAATTTTAAATGAGCTAAGCCGTTCACAGTTAGCTGAAGAATTGGGTATTACAGAACAAGCTGTTTGGCAATATGAAAATGGTTATGTGTCTCCTAAATTAGAAGTAGTAAATAAGATGAAAACTTTATTTAAAGTTAAATCAGCTTATTTTTTTAGAGAAGATTTATTAGAGAACGATCAACCAGAGAATATTCGGATCGAAAGAATAGCTTATCGTTCAGAGTCAATCAATACAGCAATGAAGACTCAAAGTGAACTGATGCATGTAAAGTTTTTAGATGCATTTATAAAGAAAATAGGCCGAAAAATAAAATATCCTAAAAATGAAATATTATCATTGCGCAAACAGGTATTAGAGTATTTGAATTCTAATCAGAATGTTGAACGCGAGTTACAAATTCGCTTTATAGCACAATTAGCTAGAAAGCATATTAATTTATCGGATGATAATAATAAAAATTTCTTGTTTCATTTAGAAAAATCAGGTGTATTTATTTTTGAAAAATCAATTGGTGAAACTATTGATGCATATAGTTTATGGACAGAAGATGATATTCCGTACATTGTATTAGGTAATATAAAAAAATCAGCAGCGCGACGGAATTTTGATTTAGCCCATGAATTAGGCCATTTATTATTACATTACAAAACAGAATTTAATATGCTTGATAAGCCATCTTATAAAATAAAAGAGGATGAGGCTCATTTATTTGCTTCAGAGTTTCTAATGCCGATGGAAGCATTTACTGAGGATGTTTCAAAAATCAATAAGGTATCTAATCCTAATGCATATAGAGAATTAAAAGAAAAATGGTTAGTTTCATTACAGGCTATGGCTATGAGAGCTAGAAACTTGGAATTAATTACGCATCAACAATTTCGCTACTTTTTTATGTCCATAAATAAAAATGGATATAGAAAAGAGGAACCGTTAGATGCTATTCTTCCTATTGAGAAGCCAATGAAGGTAAGAAGTATACTTCAGCTAATTTTGGAGAAGAAGATAATCAATTTAGAACAATTAACTGAGGAGTTAAAAGTGGATATAAAATTTATAGCAAGCATTACTGGGATTGAAGAGGGGTTTTTTGTAAAGTATCTTAATGATAACCAGCAAAGCTTTTCAATTAATGATCTAAAAATAATTAAATAATGTAGCATTTAGAAGACTGTTATTCAAATTAAACTGTACCCTTTGTAAAGGACATTTTAAAAAAGGATAGGTAACTTGTTGAAGCTGCTGTCTGTATTTTGCAGGCGGCAGCTTTTTCAAATGCCATTGCCCTCGATAATGGTTGTAATACATCATATAACTCTTAATTTCTCGTTTGACTTCTTCTAATGTTTCACATTTCTCGATAGTTGTTTCATCTTTAAAATGTCCAAAAAATGATTCTTGTGGCGCATTGTCCCAACAGTTTCCACGGCGAGACATGGATTGTCCTAACCCCATTTTCTTCACAAGTTTTTGGAATTGTGGATTGGTATAATGGAATCCTTGATCCGAATGAATAAAGGCATCTTCCGTTAAATGGCGGTGTTTCTTCAATTGATGAAGCGTATTGAGGGCAATATCAATACTTAATGAAGACGACACTTCATACGCTAAAATTTCATTCGTTTCAGCGTCTTTAATCGTTGATAAATAAGCGCGTTTACTGCTTCCATACGTTAAATAGGTGATATCTGTCAGTAACACTTTTCCGGCCATACCCTGTTTAAAGTTGCGTTGTAATTCATTTGGGCACGTACGATGTTCTTTCGTTGCTTTTGCCATACGTCGAGTTGGATTCGCTTTTCGAATCGGGCAGATAATCTGATATTTTTTCATCACACGGCGAATACGTTTCAGATTGTACGTAATTCCATATTGATTTTCTAACGTCATTTTAATTTGACGTGCTCCTTTTTTTCGCCCTCTGAAATGATACGCTTTTAAAATGATTTCCTTTACCACTTCATCTGCTTGTTCTTGCTCCACACGCTTCTGAGCTGATTTTTCTAAAAAATAATTGTAATAGCCAGACCGAGATATACCCATCACATCACATAAATAGCTGACTAAACGCTTTAATTTATACTTTTTCATCGTGTGATGGATGAGTTCAAATTTTAGTGTCGTAGCGATTTTTATTTCTTCTTCAACATCTGCCTTTCGAGTAGATCGAGCTTTTTTAACAATTCATTCTCTGCTTCAAGTAACCGATTTTTCGCCTCTAAACGCTTCAATTTTTCTTCTAATGTCAATTCGCGTTCGGAAGGTCTACCTGAATTTGTTTTACGTGTATCTTGTAAACCTCCGACACCTGCTTTACGATAAGAAGCTCGCCAGCGTTTGCCTGAAGATTCGATTCGTTTTATACCGATTAATTCAACATCTAAACCCGCATTTTCAAAAATTTCTCTTGGGAATTTACCTTTTTCATTTTCCGCAATAAAATGACGTTTAAATTCGTCAGTATATGTGATCGCTTTCTCGCTAACTGCTTGCACATTTGGATTACATTTTAGTTGTTCTTGTTCCATTTTCGTAAAATATCTTTTGGTCATTTCACTCTACCCCAACATCTTTTTTCTCATTATAAACAAAAGTACCCTATAGGATAGACTTTTTTCAAAGTGTCTATCTTATAGGGTACAGTTTAAATTTGAATGCAGTCTTCTTTTTATTTTGAATATGTCTCGAATATTCTATTAGCTAAGTTGAAAATTAATTTTACTTCTATATCAGACTTTAATTTTAGTTGCTCAGCAAACATATGTATAAGTTGCTCAGTCTCGATAGGTAATTGTTTCATAGGAGAATCTAATTCAAAAAGATCTTTTGCGTTAATTTCTAAACCTGCTGTGATTTTTTCTAATGTTTGAAGTGTGATGTTTCTATCTCCACGTTCTACCCCAGCTAAATAAGATGTTTGTAACCCGCACTTTTCAGCTAGCTCTTCTTGCGTCATTTTTTTCTTTTACGAATTTCTTTAATATTTGCCCCTACAATATTAACTAACTGTTCCATACTATCACCTCACTCTAAGACTATGTGAGGTGCAAAAACTCCTGAAGAATCATATAAGTACATTTTAAGAGGCTGGGACAGAACTAGCTTCGAATAAGGAGAAAGGAGAATTTGAGTTCGCTCAAATTCTCCTTTCTCCATTTTTTACTATTTAATTTTATATGTTCTTGTTTGTTGGCCGTGTATTTTCGTAAATTCACGGCCAGTAATGCGAGCCCCATTTCGTTTTCTACCTTCGATTTTCCTCGTACAGAAAATCGAGTGAAACGCAAATTAGCCTTCAAGAATCCAAAAACTGGCTCCACGTCAATTTTGCGTTGACGATAAATGGTACGCGTTTTTTCTTCTGAAAGCTTTGTTCTTATATATTCTTTTTGTTGTTCCCATTTTTCATTCACCATCATTTTTCGATTGGTGCCTTCTTTTGCTTTTGTACATGATGAACGGAATGGACATCCTGAACAGTCCTCGCATTCGTAGATGTTGAACGTATGTTGGAAGCCTGTCCGATCATTCCGTACAGTTTGATTTTTCCATTCGAGACGTTTCTGATTCGGGCATGTATAGGTGTCTGTTTCTTTATCATATGGCCAGTTATCGGTGTTAAATTGGTTTTGTTTGTACTTTTTCTTTTGCTCCTTCTCATACATGGTATAGGGAATCAGTGCTTCTCGTTTTCTGTTCGAAAGGATCTCCTCATAGTTTTGTTCACTACCATAACCTGCATCTGCGACAATGTATTGCGGTAACTCGAAATAATGCTGCTCGATTTCATTTAGAAATGGAATGAACGTACGTGTATCCGTTGGGTTCGGAAAAATGCTGTAGGCAAGCGCATACTGACCTTCTGTTGCGATTTGTACGTTATAGCCTGGTTTTAGTTGTCCATTCTGCATGTAATCGTCTTTCATTCGCATAAACGTCGCATCTTTGTCCGTTTTTGAATAGCTGTTGCGTGTGTCAAAAATCTCAAAATCTTTTTCGTACCTCTGCTTACGAATCAGCCAGTCATGTACTTGTTTTAACAGTTGCTTTGGCGTTTTTCGTTCACTACGCAGCTGTTTCCGCATCCCGACATCATCCGTACTATCGATTTTTTGTGTATAGTCCTCGACCACTTCCTCTAACTTTTCAGCGATTTGCGTGAGTTCTTCCATAGAAAGCTGCTCCTCATCTTCACGTTGCAATGCTGGTATAATTTGTTTTTCAAGTAGCTCATTATACAATTGATTCGATTTTTCAACGAGATTGTGATGATGTTTTTCCACTGCTTTCTTCCAAACGAACGTGAATTTATTGGCATTTGCTTCAATCTTCGTACCATCAATAAAAATGGCCTCTTGATCGATGATTTTTTCTTGGACAAGCTGGACACGGAACTGCACAAAACACTGGCGAATGAGCTCTTTCATATCGGGATGAACACGGAAACGATTGATCGTACGGTAGCTTGGTTCATACCCTTGGGCCAGCCACATCATCCGTATACTGTCTTTGGTTAGGTCTTCTATTTTACGGCCAGAGAAAACCGATTGCGTGTAGCCACATAAAATAATTTTAAGCATCATGCGTGGGTGATAAGATGGGCAACCTGTTTGGCGTTGAAAGGAGTCGAAGGTTCTCTCAGGAATACTTTCGACTAAATGATGGATGGCAAAAGCAATATCATTTTCTTGTAATGGAACTTCTAAATCTAGAGGCAAAACTAATTGATTCATGTTATAATTTTTGAACATAAGGATCCTTCTTTCCTGTAAAATTTTGTGTGGTAACTTTATTTTATCAGAAGTGGTCCTTATTTTTATTCAATAATTATTGAAAGCCGTTGAAATTTTACTCATCGTAAAATTTCAACGGCTTTTTCAGCTCAAAGGTGGGTTTTGTCCCACCCTCATTCAGACTGTAGACAAACTCAATGAAATTTTGAGTTTGCCTACAGTCTTTTTTCTTTTACAATAAAATAAAGTAAAGCCGTTGATTTCCACTACGGGCGGACGCTTTCCGCGGGCGGGGTCGAGCTGCTTCCCTCGCTTCGCTCAGTCCAGGATCTCGACTTTCCTGCTTTTCCCGCAGGAGTCGCCACCCTTCGTTCCAATCAACTTCTACATAAAGAATTCCTAATTCAACTATTGATAAAAAGTACACTTTCGAGGTGATTAACCATGATGACGAAAAATCAAATCAATGAACGTGAACAATTAGAAATGCTAACGATTGATCAATTAGTTCCCCAAGATCATTTAGTACGAAAACTAGAGGCGGCTATTGATTTTTCATTTATCTATCCTTTAGTAGAAAACCTCTACTCTGCTAAAGGACGCCCTAGTATTGATCCTGTTGTTCTCTTTAAAATGACGTTTATTCAGTACGTTTTTGGTATACGGTCCATGCGTCAAACCATCAAAGAAATTGAAACGAATATGGCGTATCGTTGGTTTTTAGGATTTGGCTTCCATACAGAAGTCCCGCATTTCTCTACCTTCGGTAAAAATTATGTCCGTCGCTTTCAAGACACTGATATATTTGAGCAGATATTCTATCGTATATTAAAGGAGATTATGCATCAAGGACTCCTCCATGCAGACCATTTATTTATCGATTCTACGCATGTGAAAGCGAGTGCGAATAAACGAAAGTATGATAAAAAAGTTGTGCGAAAAGAAACACGGGCTTATGAAGAGAAACTTCAATTAGAGTTAAATATGGATCGTGAGGAACACGGAAAAAAGCCCTTTCCCCCGGAGAAGTTTGAAAAGGAAGAATGGAAAGAAATAAAGGAAAGCACGACAGATCCTGAAAGTGGCTATTACGTGAAGGATGAACGTACGAGACAGTTTGCGTATTCTTTTCATGCAGCGACAGATGAAAAGGGCTTTGTCTTGGGTGCCATTGTAACTCCGGGAAATGTGCACGATAGTCATGTATTACAGCCACTTGTGGAAAAAGTCATTGAAAACGTTCAAAAACCATTAGCTGTTGCGGCAGATGCAGCCTATAAAACACCAGCGATTACGAATTTTTTATTAGAGAATCAAATGTTGCCTGTTCTTCCTTATACACGTCCTAAAACGAAAGATGGATTCTTCCGAAAGCATGAGTATATATATGATGAGCACTATAATTGTTATCTTTGTCCACAAGGACAGATATTGAAGTATACGACAACGACTAAAGAAGGGTATCGTCAATATAAATCGAATCCTTTGATTTGTGCGAAGTGTCCGAGCCTATCCCAATGTACAGAAAGTAAGCAACATCAAAAACTCATTCAACGTCATATTTGGGAATCGTATGTAGAGGAAGCAGAACATTTACGCCATTCCAATGACATCAAACAAATCTATGCAAAGCGCAAAGAAACGATTGAGCGTATCTTTGCAGATGCAAAAGAAAAGCATGGTATGCGATGGACAACCTTAAGAGGTCTAAAAAAATTGTCCATGCAGGCGATGCTTACTTTTGCTGCCATGAATTTAAAGAAACTGGCTACTTGGACGTGGCAAGTAGCTTAAGAGAGCAACTATGCTCGAAGAATATGCTAGATTTGGTTGTATAGGACCAAATCTAAAAAAGAAATAGGAAGAAAAATGACAAAAGCCATCGAGAGTGAACCTGATCTGACCCAAAAAAGTTAGACATATTTAGTTAAGCAACTTCTAAGACCTGAATTCGGTATTCCACCGGACTTAGGTCTTTTAATTTTGCCTTCATTCGTTTGTGATTGTAATAGTAAATATAGTCATGGAGTTCCTGTTCAAAATGTGCCATGGACTCAAATTCTTGTAGATACAGGAGTTCAGATTTTAATAAGCCAAAGAAATTTTCAATAACTGCGTTATCCAAACAATTGCCCTTACGGGACATACTCTGCGTAATCCCGTGTTGTTTTAATGTTTGTTGATACTTTTTCATTTGATAATGCCAACCTTGATCTGAATGAAGAATGACTTGATCACCTGATTCGAGGCGCTCCAATGCTTGTTCTAACATATTATGGACTAGTTTATACACTGGACGCTTCATTACCGTGTATGCAATGATTTCGCCATTACATAGATCAAGGACGGGTGATAAATAGCGTTTCTCACCAAATAGATGGAACTCTGTCACGTCTGTTACCCATTTCTCGTTCATTTTTTCCGCTGTAAAATCGCGTTGTAATATGTTTGGGGCAATTTTTCCGACGTTACCTTTATACGAACGATATTTCTTCATGCGGACTTCACACTTTATGCCAATGGCATTCATCAAGCAGTTAATCGTTTTTGGATCGTGATGAATACCAAATTTTTTTAATTCTTTGGTGATCCGACGATAACCATAACGTCCCTTATGTTCATGATAAATGGACTGAATTGCGACTTTCACATCAGCGTATTTATCATGACGATTCAAACGCTTTTCCCAGTAATAATACGTACTACGTGGAATATCAGCGACTTTGATTAATTCCACTACTTCATAGATTTCCTTCAGTTCATAAATTACTTGCGCTTTGATTTGATTGGTAATTTTTCTTGCATTTGAACTAAAGTATTCAACTTTTTTAAGTACGCATTCTCCATTTCTAATTGTTTAATTCGTGCTTCTAACGCCTCAACAGATCCTTCAGCTGGTGTTGATTTCGTTGTTCTTTTTGTCTCTTTTTTCATAGATGGATGCCCCTTTTTCTTAGAAACAAGGGCATCATAACCACCAACTTCAAACTTCAACTTCCAATTCCGAATCATGCCAGGAGATGAAATATTGAATAGTGCAGCTGTGTCTCTCGAAGATGTACCTGTCTCGTTCATATAATTAAGTACATTCATTTTATAGTCAGCTGAATAGTTTGTATAGGACTTTAAGAAAGTCTCTACGCCATTTTTTTGATAACGGCGAACCCATTCACTGACGATCTGAGCTGTCACACCGATATCTTTCGCAATTTCGATCAAAGTTTCATTTCCATTTAAATATCGTTGAACTGCTTGAATACGTTGTTCAGCACTTACTTTTGCCATAAAAAAACCCCCGTAAAAGTTAGATTGGTGTCTAACTTTTACGGGGCAGTTCAACCTCTCGATGGCTTTTGTCTACAGTCTGGAAGGAGCATAAGAATGCTCCTTTTTTATCTATTCATTGTTAAGCCATATATATTAAAAATATCTCGCTTGCAAAAACCTTCAATAACAATATATGTAATCAGAAGGTATAATTAGTATAAAATATTAAAGTGGGCTATTTGTTAAGGGGGAAAACTAAATGATTAATCTTGACTTTACAAAACAAAATTTCACGAAGTTTTACAGGAAAATTTTCTGTACAGAATGCAGTGAATTTTCAATTCGTATGCTTGAAGGGGATATAGTAGAGTGCTTTAATGGTTGTGAGGTACACCTAGAAAAAGTGGAAGAAGATAATTTTAATGGTTTTTTTAATAGAGATGAGATTGAAGAATTGTTTTACTTTAACGAAAAGATTCAACTAGAAAACTTCCTGAAATTTTCAAAACCTATTTCGTTTGGAAATATTAGAAAAGAAGAAGGGGATAGACTAAATTATCTTTTTGAAAAGAAAAAATATACAGAGATTGATATAGATGATGTTGTTGTAAACTATATGATTAATGAAGGAATAACTGTAATTCCAGAAAAGCCAACTAACTTTGGTTACATAATAAATTTAATAGAAGATATTCATTATTTTTTGTTAAGAGCATGTCAAGATTTGTCTCTTTTTGATATTACACTTGAAGTAAATAAAACTAAAGAGAATCAGCCTTTTTACTCAGCAAGATTTTTCTTTTATAACGCTATCGAAGCTATATGGTATGCGTTTGAAAGAATAGTAGTGTATCTAGGTTTAAAGTATGGATTCAAATTTAAAAATAAATTAGAGGCAAATGGTACCTTTAAAATAACAGACTTTCTTTCTAAGGAATTAGATGAAAAAACTACACCAATTTATAAAGAACTATTTATTTATAATCAAAAAAGTGCTAAGTTTATCAGTTCTATAAGAATAGATAATACTCATAATTCTTCTATTCATATTCAAGAAATAAATAAAATAGCATCGAATAAGAATGCTAAAAAAATGTTTGAGGAAAAAAACGCTAACTATTTTGATGGTGTACACTTAAAACCGAAAGTAAATAAAACTATCTCGGCTGTAGAGCAATTATACTCAGTGTTCTTAGAAATAGTTAAGGATGTAAAGTTAAACTGTAATCAGTTTGATAATTTACAAATACCAATGAAAGATGAATACGAAAAGTACACTTTATATGAGATACAGATTAATGAGACTTTTAACATTAAAGGGATTGATTTTAGGAAAAATGCAGCTTTCAATATGTTAATTCAACTTCCCAAAGGAGATAAAAAGTATAATTTAGAACTTCAACTCTTATGGGATATTTTCTTTAGACTTGAAGAAATACAAAAATGTATAGTTGATGTTTATAGATTAGAAGAAAATACTTTTGAAGGCTATTGGAATCATACTATAGGAATGGATATCTCAAGTTTTATTGATAAGAGAATGTTTATATACGCGAGTATGTCTAGAATTTATTCTGCATATGATAAATTTTCACAGTATTATGCTTCCGCGAGGGGTCTAGAAAATATAAAATATTTTAAAAATTTAAAATCCGTTACCCCTAACAATAATGATGAAGTATTAAATACTTTAAAACGAATTTTAAATAGTGACGAATATCTGGGATTGTCTAAATTTAGAAACAGGATAGCACATAATTTGAGTGCAGGTATACTATATGGTGATAGAGGTTTAAAAAGTGAGAATGCCCTAATTTATTATTGTATTGTTAAATTAGTTAATGACTGTTTCGACTTACTATTCGAAGAAGCAAAACAAAAACTAGAATAGTACTTATTTCAAACCCACAGGTTACTAAATTTTTGAATAAGTAACCTGAGGTTTTTGTTTTAAGATAAGTTTAATAAAAACTTTTGTACTTTAACTGTGGGAGAAATTTAAATGGATTATACTGATGTATACAACTTTATTGCTTCTGTAGGAGGAGTAACTAATATAGATAAACCCTATATACTATATTACGACGAAACAAATAATCCTCGTACTTTTAAAATCACCGATAAAGGCTTTAATGTTAAGGAACATGAATTTTTTGTTCTTGGAGGAATTGGTTTTGAAGGGGATAATTTTGCATCATCAGAAGATATAGATGAATTATTTGATGCACTTTTATTACAGAACAATGTTAAAGAAATTAAATTTAAGCATATACGTCAAAATGCACCAGATCTTTTAACGTTGATATCAAAACCAAGGGTAGCTGCTCTTATTGAGTGGCTTTATGACAAAAAATACATAATCCATTATTCATACATTGATAATTTCTATTACACAATAGTTGATATAGTAGATTCAATGGAAGAATCATGGTTTGGGGGACCAGAATTAAATCGAGAACTAAAAAATAGTCTTTTTTTATTGATTAAGGAAAATCAAGATTGGTTTTTAAGCTTACTAATTGAAATGGATTATCCTAATATTAAGAATCATAATGAATTTGTTGAAAAACTTGTTGATTGGATATGGTCAATTAATATTAATAATAATTTTTATCTAGAATATTTACGGCAATCACTTAAAAGCTACAGAGAGAAGCAATTGATATTTTTACAAAATAATGAAGATAGAGTTGCAATAGGAGATTATTCAACTTTTTATTCTCATGTAATAATTATTTACCCTAAAGCAAAGCATATTTTTGATCACGAATTGTTGATTGAAGAAATTTTGAATGCTAATCCGATTGAATTATCAGGACATGAAAGCATAGATTATAAATTCGTTGATTCAAAAGATGAACGTTTAGTGCAAATTTCAGATTTGATTATAGGGGTTTTACGATATTGGATGGCTTTCTTGGAATCAAGAAGTATACAAAATATTGAGGAAATATTTAATACGGTTTCAGAGACTCAAAAATTCACTCTGAAAAAATTCCAAGAAATTTTGCTGTACTCCTTAAGTGTAAGTACGGGATTCAAACATGGTGTTAGCAGCAATGATTTTGAATTAAAAATCAATTTCTTTTTAGAATATAATTTTTAAAAAACATAATTTGTAAGTTCCATTGTAATTTTATTATAGATTTTTAATTAGGATGGTGATATAAGTGGATTTGTTTATTATTGGGAATGGTTTTGATTTAGGTCACGGTTTACCTACGAGGTATTGGAATTTTCGTTGCTATTTAGAAGAACATCGAGGAGACTTCTTGAGGGATTTTGAAGAGAAATATTATTTATGGGGAGAAGAATTACAAAATTATCTGTGGTGCGATTTGGAATTTAATTTAGCTAATATTGATGAAGATGTACTGGTTGAAAAAATGTTTCAAAGTACGGATTTGGGGTTAGAAAGTGGTAATATTGGTATAGAAGATACTTTGAATGATTACTTTGCAGACGAATTTAAGTATATTGAAGAATTAACTGTCTATTTGAAAGAATGGATTGAAGTAGTAAATCATGAGTTGAATAGAATGAACAGAAGAACATCTTTAATCAATGAAAGCCATCAAGATATATTTATAAACTTTAATTACACCACTACTTTAGAGGAGATTTACAATATTCCAAGAAGAAACGTTTTACATATACACGGTGTAGTAGATTTAAATGAGGAATTGGTGTTGGGGCATTCAAATTTATCTAGAATAAATTACTTTAATGAAAAATATATTGACTATCAAAATAGGTTTGATGAGCAAAATACACCAATATATAATGTTTTAACTGATTATTGTTCTAAAACATATAAAGATGTAAATAATTATATACATAAATTATTTTCATTGAATTTTGAGGCTATTGAAAGAGTAATTATAATTGGGCATTCTTTAGGTGATGTAGATTTGCCATATTTTGAAGAAGTAAAGGCACATGTTAGTAGAGATACACAATGGCATGTATATTATTATGATGAGAATCATATTGAGACGTTTAGAAATAAATTAACTCAAATCGGCATAATTGAACAATATATAGATTTTATTCACTGTGATAGATTTTATGATTTACCTTTAGTAGAGCAAACCGTAGAAAATTAAAACTATGTAATTTCTTGATATATTTTTGATCAATCTTTTTTATAAAAACCTCAACATTACTATAATTAAACCCACACATTTTAATCAATCTTTGTTCAAAATATGTGGGTTTCTTCTATTATGTAATCAACGTTTGTAGCCCACTTTTGATCAATCTTTATTTCAACCCTACATTTTGTTGTAGATTTGAAATAAAGTCGCGACGATTGTAAAAAAGTTGCGAAGCTTTACCCCTTTGGTTATTATTTAGCCAAAGGGGTGTTTTTTTGTCTAAAAGAACTAGAACATCTAAAGTTGAAAAGTGGATTAAAGAAGGTCGTGGCTCGGGAATCGGTGCCGATTATAAACCGTGGTTGAATATTCAAGATGTTTCCTCATTGGAAAGATCCACTCGTTTAAAAGGTATTAAAACGAAAGGCAGCACGAATTTTTATCAGATTTGGAACGAAACTACTTTTTTAATTGAATATTCGGATTTTGTTTTTGATATTCGAGAACAATTTCCTTTATTGCCGTTGGAAGAAACAATTGTCATTGCTGATGAATTAGGTCTAAAACATCCTACAGACCCTAAAACGAATCAGCCAGTTGTAATGACAACGGATTTTTTATTAACGGTAGATAAAGGAAATGGGTTAGTAAGCTTGCACGAACAATAAAAATGAAAGACGAGCTACTAAAACAACGAGTTATTGAAAAGTTTGAGATTGAACGAGTTTATTGGGAGCGAAGGCAAATTGATTGGGACATTGTAACAGAGCTGGGGATTCCTAAAGAAATGGCTAGGATTAATAATTTAAATATAAAAATTGAAAATACAACAGCTTATCGAGGAGATTTAAAAGGTATTGTTGAGCGCAAATTCCGAACGATTAATGACAAAGTGAAACAAAAAGCGCCTGGTGCTATTTAAAAAGAATATCGAGAGCGCGGAGATAGAGATTATAGGCTAGACGCTACACTTAATTTAAAGGAATTTACAGCATTAATCATTACGATGATATTGCAACATAATCATAAAATCATTGATAAGTATCCAATGGAAAAAGAGATGATTACAGATAGTTTAGTACCAACACCTATTAATCTCTGGAATTGGGGCATCCACAATCGCAAAGGTTGTCTTCGAACAGTAGATAGAAATATTTTGCGCTTAAATGTGTTACCACGTGGTAAAGCAACTATTTCGAGAGCAGGCATTAAATTTAATAATTTACTGTATGGATCAAAGCGAGCAATCGAAGAACAATGGTATGTAAAGCTGAAAAACAAAAGTATTGATATTGTGTATGATCCACGTCATTTAGACCGAATTTATATTCCGAATGACAACAGAATGGATTATGAAACGTGCATTTTATTAGAGCCTAGCGTGCAATACAAAATGGATTTTTTAGAAGAAGTCGTTTTTCAACATCAACTACGAAATGAGTTAGAGGAAGAGGAACGCTCTAAACAAGTGCAGCTTACGATTAATACAGATAAGAAGATGAATCAAATTATTAAGGCAGCAGAGCAAAAGAAAAAACAAGCTCTACATCAACCAACAAGTAAAAAGGAAAAACTAGCTGCGATTCGAGATAATAAAGTGAATGAAAAACAAGCTAATCGCGAGGAAGAAAAATTTGATTTGTCACCCACTGTAGCTGAACATTCAACAGAAATCATGGATTTACATCAAGAATACAACTAGAAGAGCAACCACAAAAGAAGTCACCTTCACGTCTTATGGAAAAATTAAAGAGGAAGCGAGATGAGGAATTTGGAAAAGATGAATAATGTCGTCTTAAAAGGAGATATGGAAGAAGCAAGTTATAAGACTCAAATCTTACTGAATATGCTCATAATCCTTTTATTGAAGCCCTACCGCCAATCTTTGATGAAGATGATGTATTGGATCGTTTTATGGTGACGCCGCGTATTAGTGAACAAGATAAGAAGAGTGAAGCGAATATTCGTTATCATGTTTTAAAACGTGTGAAAAACTTCATTCAGCCGTTGCCAATCCATTTTGAAGTAGAGCGCCGGTTATCGACTTTAATTCGTCGTGGTTATTTAGCCCGAAACCTGTTAGATAAATCATTCCTTGAACGGATTCGAATATTGCATCACCTACGTGAGGATGAAGAGCAGGCACATCAATATATTGATGAACGCTTAAACCATATTCGTTCAACGGCAGATAGTTTATCGATTATTGGCATCTCAGGTATCGTAAAACAACCGCAATTGAACGTTTGTTGTTAATGTATCCACAAGTCATTAAGCATGAATGGTATGAAAGGCAGCCTTTTAATCGTACACAAATCGTTTGGCTAAAAATAGACTGTCCGTATGACGGTAGTTTATCGACTTTATGTAAAAGTTTTTTCAAAGCAATTGATGATTTATTAGGTACACGTTATTTAGAGAAATTTGTCTATTTAAACCGTGTTACCTCAACAATGTTATGACGCATGACATCACTAGCGAGTATGTATGGGATTGGCGTTCTTGTCATTGATGAAATTCAGCATTTGCTACATTCAAAAAATGACAGGAAGAAATGCTAAATTTCTTTGTGACATTAACAAACACAGTAGGAATACCAACTGTGTTAATTGGTACCTCGAAAGCACAACAACTATTTAAAGGAAACTCTTCTTGGAAACTCTATGGGCATTTCAATGTTTAAAGATTCATTCGGAACTAACAGAAGAGTTGAAAAAAACATTTTATGAAGAATGCCAAGGAATTACCTCGGTAGCAGTAAACTTGTTCAATCTTAGCTCAAGAAAGAGCTTTATTTGATGAAATAAATGGAGATGAAAGGATTACACCTAAAGTAATAAAGAAAACAGCAAGAGAAGATATGAAAATTATCCAACCAATGATGAATGCATTACGTACAAATGACTTAAAGGCAATGTACAAATATGAGGATATTATGATTAATCTAGATGATCTTATGATTAATCATAAGAAGAATACTGAATATGAGGGTAAAGTCAAGGAAGCTATGACAGAGCGTCAAAATACTCTTCAGTACAGACAACTAGAGATAACTGAAAATCTTAGTTATGAGATTGCTTCATTAGGAATTTTCGATACCTTAAATCCTAACGATATAAGAAGGTTGGTTTCCAAAGTTGTAGATAACCAGCCAATTGAAAGTGAATATAACAATTTAAAGTTAGAAGCTATACAGAATGCAATGACTTTAAATCAAAAGAAAAACAACAGAAATTAAATCATACACATAAGTAAAGTTAAGAGCGAAATCATTAGAAAGAAAAAAGCATCCGTATGAATTATTAAAAGTTAATGGATATATAAAACCGTTTTTAGAGGAGTTTATTAAATGATTTATGATACTTTTTCATAACTAAGGGTAACATCTTATGTTTGAAAAGCTAGTTATATCGACATTATAGAAATAAGTCGAATATTTCTAGAGGGACATTAGGTGTTACCGTTTTTACAAATCCTTATCCAAATGAATTAATATATATTCAGCAATTGCCAGGTATCATTTTTATAGTGGTAATATTGATTGTAAAGATACGCTGGAAGAGTTGTTTGACAATCGTTCTGTGATACCGAGTATAGGAATTGGTAGCTATTTTTCTGTTTTAGCAGAAAAACTAGGTGCTCAATATTCTGTAGAATCACTATTGGCTAACCACACAATTTATCCTTATTATGCTATGTTTCTTTCAAAGAATCTGCAGCAAGAAATTATTCAGGATGTTGCAAACGATGGACAGGGACTTTATACGAGATTAGGTATAGTCGCGGGAAGCATCTGTAGAAAAAATGATCTGTACTATTTGTGTTGATTGTGTAAGGGCAGATTTGTTGCGATATGGTGAGCCATATATTCACCGAGAGCATCAGCTACAAGGAATTGATTATTGCCCGCATCATGAAGTGCTATTAAAAAAATACTCGATTACACTTTATGCAATGAGCAGAATTGGGTTTATACGATTTGAATTAGAGCAGATGGATTTAGCGCATATTTATAAAATTGACCCTATGCAGAAGTAAAAATCCATTTAGCAAAACAAGCATATATACTATTACAGAAACCATTGCATCTATTATCATGGCAAGTCGTTTCATTGAAATATCGTGGATTATTAAGGGATTTAGAATTGGTTACAGCGTCTAACCGTATTCGACAAAAAGATCTTTATAAGAAGTTAAAACAGGTATTACCAGTTGATTTCTTAGTGCATTATGAAAGTAAAGTGGATGTTGCTAATGAATACGAAATACGAAGCGTCACGTACATCCTTTTTTTAGAACAAGAGATAGATGAATTCACAATAGATTTAAAAACTGATATTGGCCCTTTTGGTAAAGGCCCATTTCCATGTTTAAATCGAGCTGCATTACATTATCATAAGTTAGTTATATCATCTGTTGATGTAACAAGAGATTATAAAACAAATGCTCCAGTTGGAACCTTTAAATGTACTTACGGATTTATCTATTCTAGAAAGGGTCCTGATAAAACATCAGAAGACCGTTTTCATATAGGTAGAGTAAAAGAATTTAGACATGTATGGCAAGAAAAACTAAAGCAACTAGCTAAGAGTGATATAAGTATTAGGGCAATTGCAAGAGAAATAGGTGTAGATTCTAAAACGGTAAAAAGGTATTTATTGAAGAGTGTCGAAGTAAGCAAAGAAACGTTAGAATACAGTCAAGAGCTATTAGCAAAGTATAAACAGGACATTGAAAAGATTGTTCAAGAGTATCCGCAATTATCCCGCACTACATTGCGTAAGAAATGTAAGAAACAATACATGTTCTTATATCGACATGATAAAGAATGGCTAATGAGTGTTTTGCCTTTTAATCAAAAGAGACAGCAACCTACAATAACAGTTAACTGGTCTAAAAGAGATCAAGATTATGTAGTAAAAATAAAAAAGATCCATAAAGAATTATCATAGTTAGAGGAGCCTGTCCGCTTTACACTTTCTTTAATAGGTAGAAGGCTTGGTATTTTGGCGAATTTAGAACGACATTTAGATAAACTACCGAATACTGAGAAGCTTCTGTCCGAGATTACAGAATCTGTTCAACAATTTCAAATTCGTCGTTGTTGTATAGTAATTGACCAAATGGTAATGAAGGATGAGCCAATTATTTTATGGAAGGTACAAAGGAGAGCAGCAGTGAAATCGCATCATTTTTATGAGATTAAACCTTATTTAGAGAATTATGTGCATCATAAGCAGGATATGAAAAACGATGAGCAAACAACAAGTTAAATTAGATAATTGGCCATTTAAAAAAGGAGATAAAGCACAATTAACTTGGATAAGCTCCCCTTTTTGGCAATCTAAAAAAATTCTGATCTATGCATATTTCAGAGCTAATGGAAAAACTGAAAAGGTATTAGCAGATTAGGGAACGTTGCCAGCGTTAGCAATCCAACATTATTATATGAATGGCAATATTAACAAAAGTATCATACCAACAGGGGCAAAAGATATTGAAATAACTGTTTATCCTAATTCTGTAAGATATTTCGAGAAAGAATGGAGCATTTTGGGCACAAATGATAAAGATATGTCACGTAGCATTATCGTTTCTTCTAATAGCAAAAACTATACTCTTCCGTTGGTTGAAGTTGTACGAAGTATTTTAGCACCAAATCGCTTTTTACTTTATAGGCTATTTGAAATAAACTCCAGCTAGATTTTTCATCACTGTATCATCGTAAATACACAAAAGACATTTTTCTCTATCAATTAGTTTGGTTACTTACTAATCAAGATTTAAGACAAAATAAAGAAATTAGCGTATTTGAAGTGGAACGCGAGGATAGGGCATTATCAACTTTATTATGTTTAATAAATCATCAGCAGTATAAAAGTTATTGTTATCAACAAATTTTAACTAGATTAGTTGATAATCATGGAACTTGGAATAAGGAACAGTTACATTGTAACAAAATAAATTTTTTAACTTTACGTCATGGAAAGAAAGATGTTACATAGGGCTAGGAAAATCATGAGAAAATCTTATTTATAGAGCTAATATTTCTTGCTGGTTAGAGATGTTTTGAGGTTGCATCACATTAACAATTCATATTTGGAACTAATATAGGGCGTTTATAAAGGTGATATGATCAGGAAAAGGAGCTACTATATAAAACCTTTTATATGGGGATAATTATGAATAAATTTAATCCTAGCTGAAGCAATATTAAATTGACAAAAAGGCTTGTTTATCGATAAACTTTAAATATCGATAAACAGAATGAAACGATAAATCCCTAGGAAGAGGTGGAATAAAATGAAATTATATCCTCTATACGAGTTCCCACCCTCTTTAGAAGAACTTGAAAAGTTGCTTAAAATAATTGACTTGAGCCCTTCTCTACCTATTGAGAAGTTGAGGGAGATAGTTAGTCAACTGTATGGAAAACGTGCTTCAAGAACTAATATACAGATAAAAGACTTGGGGAAATTAGGGTTAATAGAATTAGGATATGAAGTTTCCCTTACTTGGGAGACTCAGTTATATATTGACTTGAACAGAAGCATTAATCGACTATTGCTTCATAATTCTTACAAAATTAACGAGTTATTTCATAATTGTAAACTAATATGTCAGATTGATCCTGAATTTTCTGTGTCAAACCAAGCTCTATATGACAAGATTTTAGAGCATGGTTATACAGAAGAGAATAGAAGAACTGCTTCTGAAAAGTTATATGCTATAAAACGATTAATAAAATCTTGTCAATTTGAAAATAATTCAAATCCATTCTTAGAATATGAACAGTATATACACTTTCTAACTACTCTACAAAGTGAATATTTGCTATTGGCAAGTGGATTTCAAAAGAATGTAGTTATATCTAAATTAGCTGATGCATTGCAAAAAAAAGGTTATACAGAAGAAGGTATAAAAAGAAATATTTCACTGCTATATAGTGATCCTATATTTGCTACATATACTTCTTTTTCAACTGTAAATCTTGATTTTGCCAAAAAAGATTACTACTCCATATTGAAAGAAGATTTGTATTATATAAAAATTAATAAACCTTTTATTAAAGAATAATGGAGGTATATGAAAGTGATAAATAATCTATTTGAAAATGAAAAAAACTTAACTGTAGAGATTGTCAGAAAAGAATTAAACGGTATGAAGAACTCACAACCCCCAAAATCACCTACATTTATTATAAATCAACAAAATGTCAAAGATAGAATTACTCAAAAACTTTCTGATTGTGATAAGGGATGGGATTTTGCACATGTAGTTCTGACTGGGAGAGTTGGTGGAGGGAAAACTCATTTTTTAAATTGGATTGAATCTCGTTTAAAAGACCAAGGTGATTATTATATAGTTAAATTTCAAGTACAAGAAACTAATATTGTAAAATATAGCTTTGTAAGAATGATTGCCTCTAAGTTGTTTCAACTTTACTTTAGTGATTTTTCACTTGCATTTAATAGACTTATAGCAGATGCAAATATTAAGACAGATCTCGATAAAGATACGATTATAAGTAAAATATGTGAAAAATTTGAAATTGGAAGTAGTTTAGCAACAGTCCTTTATACTATTTATAAAGGCGGTGATAAGAGTAGTGCAGCAATACGAATATTGGGAGCATCTCATGGTAGAACAGAAATAACCAAAGTAGGCATTAAAGAGCTGAATAATTCCGATTATATAAATATCATTCAATTTTTTATAAAATACAAACCAAAAGAAGGGTTTTTACTTATATTGCTAGATGAATTTGAGCATGCTTTTTCAGCTTTAACTACTGCTGCTAGACGTAACTTCTTTATTAGTTATAAGGAATTTATCGATAAGGTTATTAGTTTTGAGCCTCCAGCAGTTGCGTTAATTACATCTGTGACAGAACAATATGAAGGTAATTTAAAGGAAGAAGTGTCTAAGCGTGAATATGCTATATGGACTCGTTTAGAACATCATGTACTTGAGTTGAGTGAGTTTAAACCCTCAAATGTGAATGATTTTGAAGAATTATTTCTTGAATTAGCAGTTAGGTACAAGAAAGGTTATGAATATGATATAGGTATTGATTATCCTAAAGAAATGAAAAAGCAGTTTTTGGATTATTTAGGAGGTAATACAACCCATGCGATTAGCTATCGTGATGCAATATCCAATATGCTGAAAATTATGGATGATTTAAGACTAAAAGACAAAACTTTAGCGGATTATCAAAAGAATAGGATAGATTCAGATATACCTATAGATGATTTTGTAAATATCGAGTCTTTACCTATTGTGAAAACTGATGAGGAACGTATATTAGAAGAAGTAAATGCTCAGTGGCAAAAAGCCCATCACAATCAGCGTCCAGGACTGATAAAATCATCACTAGAAAAACTATTTTCTGACTCACAATACGAAATTGTACGGTTCAAAGAGGAATTTGGTATAGAAGAGTTAGCTTCAATTTTGTATGTTCGGAAATCAGGGAGTAAAAAATTAATATATATAGCAACAGCTTCAAATCCTAAGAGCCTTGGGAATAAATTTCAAAAGTGCCTGGAATTTAAAGATGAATTGAGTAATATTAATGATGATGAATTTAAGACTGTTTTTATTTACCAGAAAGAAGCTGAGACAGAGACGATTATAAAATATCAAAATAATCATCCTGATATTATAAGCTTGTCTTTAGAACATAGCGAGTTATTAAATTTATTAGCGTATAATAAGGCAAACACTGAAGCTTTGAAAAATAGACTTTTTAATAAAATGGAAATATTTACAAATAACTTATTTTATTAGTGGAATGGGTGTCTAACGTGAATACTGAAAAAGCAAACAGTTGGTTTTTTATAGAGTTTTCTACCCCTGAAGGAATTGATTTTGATGAATCGGATATTGTTGAGGTTCTAGAATCACTTGAATTTAAATATAAATATTTAATTGATCAGATAGTTGTTTTTGATATACAAAATACACCAGATGAAACTAGAATAGAGACCTTTAAGTCAAGAATATATCAGCTTATTGTAGATAAACTAAATGATTCTGAAGATGAGTTTGATGAAGAACTTTTTAATTTTATAACATATAAATCACAGGAAATACTTTTTAGCTTTAACATCGAGAGTGATGATTTGAAAGAACATGAATTTATAAACTATTTAGTGAGAATTCAAGATGGGGAAGTAATTAACTATGATAAAGAATCTGAGTTTTTAACAATTGTTGATTATGCTGAAAGGCACTACTCAAAGACACCTTTATTCCACAATATTCGATGTAAAAATATAGCCATATTTAAATTAAAAACCTTGTCTTTAGGTTTTGCAATTATTGGCTATATGAAAATTAATAATGGGATTAGGGTAACTATTAAAGTATTTAAATATGATATGCTAAAGTATATTATAGACAGTTTACATAGCTTTGACTGGATACTAAAAGTTACATGGGAAGATAACATTAATTGGAATTGGTTGATGAGTAGAAATGTATCCTCTGGATATCGTATTGCAGATGAACATATTACCAAAAATGAGCTTATGAAATCTTTCTTGAAGGTTACTAAAGCAGATGCATTAGAAAAAAAAATATCATTTGTGTTAGAGAAATTATTAAATAAAGGATATTTAACAGAAAAAGAATTTAATGATGAGATTTCTTCAGAAAAAAGTATAAATAAATTCTTTTCCCCTTATCACAGATTAATCAGTAATAACTTCCCAGAAAAAGGGGTTTGGATAGATCCTTCATTAGGTTTGATTTTTAATGAAAGGAACAAAAATGATCCCAAGAGGATTGAAGAAAATAATGATTTTGAAAAAATTTTTGCTCCTACATTCCATTTATTGAACTACATAAGAATTTTCTGGCATCAAGATTTTGTACAGGAAGTAGTGGAAATGGTTCAGAAAGAAATGCAGGCTGAACAAAGTGACTATAATATCATCAGTTCATTTGCGGATCTTCAATTTGATTTAAAGAGAGATGGGGAACCGAAAAGTAGTTCTAGAGACATAGATGTATTACTTCGAGTGAAAAATAGAAAAAAAAATACTGAGGAGATTATTGCCATAGAGTCAAAACGGTATGCAAGTGAATTCAATACTGTAAAAAAAGATATCACACAAAAAATTACACAGAGATACGCAGGTATATTTAAAGCATTTATTACAGTAGCATATTTCAATGATAATAACGATGTGAATTCTGAAGAGTATGTTGTATGGGGTTCAGGTGATCAAGAATTAAAGAGACCACTTTTCTTATGTGCAAATACAAATTTTAAAGGGTTAGTAAGTAATTTAAAAGAAACAATAATTAAGATATGTGAAAATAACGATGATGAATAATTATATTAATAAAGCTGTATTATTTTTAAAAAAATTGGATGCAAGTGAATTAAAAACTTTTCTCTTATTGTACGGGATTTCATATTGTAATAAATATATTAACTTAAATTCTTTTTTAGATAATTATAAAGAGATTAATTTAGATGAGCTTAAAAATGAAGCTCAAAATAAATTGAGTTGTGATATTTTTCAATATCTAGATGAATACTCCGATTCTGCTATAAAAATATTAGATTGGTTAGCAAAGAATCCACCACCTGAAACAACTGAAGATATATTAGGTACAATATATTTAGTGCTTTCTGAGGAGAAAAAAAGAAAAAAATTAGGTGAACATTATACTCGGATAGATCTGATTAACCTTATTTTTACTGAATATAAAATCGAGGAAAATATAAATAAAACTATTATTGATCCTGCATGCGGATCAGGTAATTTTTTAGTAATTTATGTGTACAGAATATTATCTAAGTATAAGAATTCTCCCGAAATCCTAAGAGAAATAATTGAGAAGATATATTCGAGAAAACTAATAACTGGAGTAGATATACAAGAATATACCTGTCTAATTACAAAACTTCGTTTATTAATGACAATTACTAAGTTTTCTGGAGAAATAAGACCGAATGAAAAACTGCCGATATTCCAATTAGATAGTTTGAGCGATGATGACAGTGAAGTATTAAAAGACAATCAATATGATATAGTGGCAACGAATCCCCCATATTTACGTTATCACTCTTTAAGCGAAGATAAAAGAGAAGCTTATAAGAAGAGGTATTTTTCGGCAAAAGGTAAATTTGATTTATATACGCTATTCATAGAAAAGTCGGTTAAACTTTCTAAAAATGAAACTGGTAAAGTTTCTCTTGTTTGCTCTAATAAATTTATGACAGCTGCATATGGTAAATCAATTAGAGATTATATAAAACAGAATATTAATTTAACTAAGGTTTTAGATTTAAGTGATATATTTCCTTTCAAGGCAGCAGTACTGTCAGCAGTTTATTTTTTTGAAGCACCTAAAAGAGAATCTATAAATGAACCAAGATGGGAGAAGGTTATTCAAGAAAATGAAAGGCTATTCGTAAGGCAATTAGGAACTGTTTATCTAGGTGATACATGGAGATATACCGGTATTAAAACTGAATTTGTATTTAAAAAGATATTGCAACAACCGAAAGCAAAAGAATTAAAAGAGTACATTAAAAGTATTTTAGTTGGTATTCAAACTACAGCAGATGATGTTTTTTGCAAATATATGACTAGAGAATTTATTGAAAAAAATTATTTTGAAAAAGAATTGTTTTTTCCCATGTTAAGAGGGAAAAATCTAAAAAAATGGGGCCATCATTGGACCGGAGATATAGAAGCTTCTGATACTTTCATTTTATATCCCTATACTGAAGAAAATGGAAAAACTCAAAGGATTCAATTGGAGAAATACCCCAATGTTATGAGTTATTTACTCGAGAATAAGTCTATTTTAAAGCAAAGAACATATATTAAGGAAAAAGGTACAAAAGAGTGGTTTGAACCATGGGTAGAACGATCCCATAATACCTTTAAGAATATGAAGATATTAACGCCAGACTTAGCATCTGAATGTAGGTTTTCCCTTGATACCTCAGGGTTCTTTTTCAATGGAACTGTCTATTCAATTCGCCTAAAGGAAAGCTATGAATTGGACGATTATAAATTTTTGCTTGGAATACTTAACAGTAATATCACTTTATTTATTCATAAGCAATTGAATCCAATTCATCTTCATTCAAAAAAATATCGATTTCAGTCGCCAGTTATGAAAAAATACCCGATAATTTTCTTGAATAAACGGGATTCAGAGTATAAAAAATTGGTCATTTTAGTTGACGACATTTTAAGAGCATCGTGTGAAGGGGAATGCCTTTTAGAAAAAGAAAAAGAACTAAATAGGCTAGTATATAAAATTTATAATCTTGATCAACATGATATTGGAATTATCGAGGAGTTTTTAGATATCAATTAAGCCAATTGATACATTTAAAAATCATATTAAATTGACTCTTCAACCTGTTGTCTTATGTTGTGAAAAATTCTATTAGTGTGATTTCTCGCAGACAAATTTTGATTTTTATAGAATGCCTAGCATGTTTTATTCTCAGATAAAATTGTGCTAAAATAATAAAGTCGTTGTTATTGCGTAAGGGAAAAAATCAAAAATTATAGAAGTAATAAATGCAGATATTACGACTTATGCAAAGCAATATGAACGTCAACAATATTTAGTATATTATTTAGGTAATATTCAAAATGAGGATGAGTTCAAGAGAAATAAGAGTAGATGATGTTAAATTGCTGATAGTCAAACACTAATAAGCATTTTTATTAATCTTTTTTATAAAACTTCATACTACACCAAAAACTATATCCACGCATTTTGATCGATCTTTTTTCAAAATGCGTGGGTTTCTTCTATTATAAAATCAACGTTTGCAGCATCCTTTTAATCAAACTTTATTTTAAACCAACATTTGTGAGTTTTAATTAATCTTGTCACATAATTATAATTGAAAGTGACATCAAATATTACCTTGATACAGCTAGAATGCTTGCTGTATCAAGGTTTTCTTTTTTCTTATTGACCGTAAGCCCGTAATCAAATAACGCATATAAACACATTGGCATCTCCGATACCATAGACATATCAATTCAAGGAGGTGCCAATTTTATGCCAACCACAAAATTAACGATTGTCCCTGTGACATTAGATCCTATTATTAACAACCTCTCATCTGTAACATCACAACCACAAGCCCATGTTCCAAGCTGCATAATTAAATCAACTGATGTTGAAATTTCCTTCTTCAATGGTGTAGATGAGCACATTATCCAAGTCATCATGAGGGAGTTGAGCAGTCGATGAAACATAATTTTACAAGTGTAAAAAACATATATATCATCTGTGGCAAAACGGATATGCGGAAAGGAATTGATGGTCTAGCAACCCTCATTCAAGATTCATTTGAATTGGATCCGTATAGTGATTCCATCTTTCTGTTTTCAGGATGGAGCAAGGATCGTTATAAATGCCTGTACTTTGATGGCGATGGCTTCGCCATGCTTTATAAACGATTAGATAACGGCAAGCTGCAATGGCCGAAAAATGAAAATGAGGTACGTAACCTTTCGCAACAGGAGCTTCGTTGGCTATTAGAAGGGTTATCAATTCAACAGCCAAAGGCGATTTCAAAATCTGCAAAAGGTGTCTTTTAAATTAATTCATCTAAATGATATAATCATCCATAACTTATATTGAACGAAATGTGGTGAATGATTTGGATAACGCTTCAACAACAGAAAAAGTGATTCGATTACTTGAAGAACAATTAGCCTATATGAAAAAACAAAATGAAGAGCTTTCGATTAAGCTGGATCAATCGTTATCCCAAAATCAGGTGCTAGCTGAACAAATTCGCCAATTAACAAAGGCTTTATACGGTTCTAAATCAGAAAAATCTAAGTATCAAGCGCCCGATGGACAAGGTTCATTATTTGAAGATGATCCGTCTTTTAGCGATTCTGAGCACACAGAAGAACAAAGCACGCCAACTGTTACTTATACAGTTGTTCGGAAACTACATAAGAAAAAACGGAATGATGCTTTTTTAGATGGGATTGAAGTGGAAGAAGTCCACCATCATCCTGACAATACGCAGTGTGACTGTTGCCATGGTGAGATGATTGAAATTGGTACAACAATTGCACGTGAAGAAGCGAAATTCGTTCCAGCTACAATGAAGCGTGTTCAGCATATCGAACATGCTTATGAGTGTAGGCATTGTAAAAAGGATACCTCACAAAAAGCACAAATCAAAAGAGGGAAAGCACCGCAAGCTGTCATTCAGCGAAGCATTGCAGGACCGACTGTTTTAGCAAAGCTTATCTACGATAAGTTTATTCAATATTTACCCCTTTACCGTCAGGTAAAAGAATGGGAAAGATATGGTTTACTTACTAATGATAAGAATTTATCGAATTGGGTCATTCGTGTAGCTAAAGATTGGCTTCTACCGGTTTATGAACAGATGAAAAAGATATTAATAGCAAAATCTGTTCTCCATGTGGACGAAACCTATGCACAAATTATTAAACGATCAGACGGGAAATGCGGTCAATCAAACGCCTATAATTGGGTATTCCGAAGTGTTCCAAGCCAAGGGCCAATCATTATTCTTTTCCAGAGCGCTTTATCTAGAAGTCGTACCGTACTGGAAGAGTTTACGGCTGGCTTTAAAGGAACTCTCATTTGTGATGGTTATTCTGCATACGGTAATCTACCTAATGTCATCTTCGCTAACTGTTGGGCGCACGTTCGACGTTATTGGCTGAAAGCCGATAGTAAAAACGGGCAAATTGGCGTTAATTATTGTGATCAACTCTATCACTTAGAACGCCAATTTAAGCAGCTTTCACCAAGTGAACGCCGAAAAGCAAGGCAAAAATATTCCAAGCCAATTGTAGAGAAATTCTTGAAATGGGTAGATGAATCACCTTTCTTCGGGAAAAGCGCACTCGCAAAAGCAGCGGAATACACTTTAAATCGTGTACATGGGTTAAAGGCGTTTCTGTTTGATGGTCGGATTGAAATTGATAATAATCCAGCTGAAAATGCGATTCGTCCAAATGTAATTGGTCGCAAAAACTGGCTCTTCTCTGTTAGTGAAGCTGGTGCTAAAGCAAATGCCATCTGTTTAAGTTTGGCAGAAACGGCAAAAGTGAACGGTATCGATTTCTATCAGTACCTCGTGAAGCTGATGACCGAGTTGCCGAATTTGCCAATTAATCAACAGCCAGAACTTTTAAATGATTACATGCCTTGGTCGAAAAATATCCAAGCCAATTGTGCAAAATAGCCAGCTATCCGAAAAAAATTTCAGATAGCTGGCCATTCGTCGTGCGTACCGAAAAGGTGCGCTATTTTTTATATTTCGGGCTTACTATTGACCTATTCATAATAGTCATAACACATAAGCTATTTATAATTAAAATTGACATTTAATCCACATTTATTAATTGGAAGAAATTTAGGAATGTTCATTAACCAAAAAATTGATATATGTCATTGCTATACTTTCTTTTTTAATCATCCCTATATAAAATGGAAACATGTATTCTTATTCGTTGGTGATAAAACGGATATAAAAAGAAACCGAGATCATGGTACGATTAAATGGACAGACAGCGGTAATGCTACCTGAACATGTGTAGCCACTGCGTGAACGGCAGGCTGAAGAGCCAAAACATGATGAATATGACTTTAAAGAATTCGCACATCAAATCCAAATGGCCGTACAAACGCATAGTATTGTTAGAATTCAGTATTGGAAGAATGGCGATTTGGATAGGTTGAAGGAACAATCAAGTAATTGCCCTTGAACAATACAGCCTAAGTCACAGTTCTATCTCCACAAGGGATTAAGCAGATGTATATCCCACACATCATGAAAATCCATTTATATGCCACGTAAGCCGAGGAAACCTTAGCTGGTAAAATCGGCTTTATTCAACAAAACCAGCTAATAGTTGTCAAGATTTTTCAATAAAAAAATTAAAACTCGCATGATATACTAAAAAAGGGTACAGCAAATAAGCCTTCCTCTTTAAAATTGGAAGGTTTTTCTCAATGTACTTAAATGTGATTTTTAAACCGCATTTTGGAAGGCTTCTTTTCTTTTTAGTAGGGCATAAATCCAATGTAAAAGCTTATTAGCACATGCAATTATGAAAGGCTTCCCTTCTTCGCGTTTTTTATTGTAGAACTCTCTTAATTTCTTATTTCTAGGGATTATTTCTTCACTTGTTTTTTGCTTACGTGCATCTCTTATACCGCATTGTACAGCCATAAACAACGCTTGTCTTAACCTGCTAGAACCTCTTTTGGTTATGCGATTGATGGAAGCAGTAAACCGGCCAGAAGAGTAAACGCTAGGATCTATCCCGGCGAATGCTACTAGCTTTTTAGGATGGTTAAACCGTTCTATCTCTCCAATTTCAGAGATGATTGTTGCCGCAATCTTTTCTCCAACACCAGGGATAGACTGGATTATCTCATATTCTTCAATTTCTTTAGCGAGGGCATCTATTTCTGCTGCTAACTTCGATAGATGCTCTTGATATTGAAGAACAATGTTAATAAACATTCTTAGGTTAAAGATATGGCTTTGGTACAAGTTGTTTTGAAATGGATTACGTAATGCAGCTTCTCTCAATTTAATTGCCTTTTCTTTTGCCCATTTTTCTGAACGGGTTGTTGTAACCGCTAGAATAAAATAGACAGTTTTCGCTCGAATCACGTGAACACTTTCGCTAACCAAATAGACTATCTAGTAAACTAGAATTATTCGTTTACTGGAGGTAAGAGACTTGGAGGAAAAGTTAGTGTTATATGTTGAGATTCATCAATTATTTAAACGGAAAATGAAAATTGCACAAATTGCTAAATATTTAAAAGTAAATCGTGGAACTGTTTATAAGTATTTAGCAATGTCCTTTGAAGAGGCACAGGAGTATTTAGGGAATGCACTTAGAAAGCCTAAAAAACTAGATCCCTATCGGGATTGGATTGTGGCTTGGTTGGAAGAATATCCTCATTTAAGTGCAGCACAAATTCAAGATTGGTTACTAGAGAGGTATCCTAATTTAGAAATTGGAGAAAGCACAGTACGCTCTTATGTAAAAGAAATTCGTGAAATATATCAGATTGAGAAAAGAAATATCGTTAGACAATACGAAGCCGTTCCACAACAGCCAATGGGTAAACAAATACAAGTGGACTGGGGCGAAACAAAACAGAAAACTACAGAGAAAAAAGAAATAAAACTGTATTTCATTGCTTTTGTATTAGCACATTCAAGATATAAATATATGGAGTGGCAAGACCGGCCTTTTACGACAAAGGATGCCATTCGCTGTCATGAAAATGCATTTAGCTTTTTTGGGGGAAGCACTGAGGAAATTGTTTATGACCAAGACCACTTAATCACAGTTAGTGAGAATGCCGGCGATTTAATCTTAACCTCCGAATTTCAAGCGTATGTAAAAGAACGGAAGTTTCGTGTGCACTTATGTCGAAGGGCAGATCCAGAGTCAAAAGGAATGATTGAAAATGTAGTGAAATACATAAAAGGTAATTTTGCGGATAGTAGAGTTTTTAAAGATATTAAAAGTTGGAATATAAGTGCAACCCAGTGGTTAGAACGAACAGGAAATAAAAACGTACACAATACAACAAAAAAGAGACCAGTAGAAGTGTTTCTCGTCGAAAAGCAACACTTACAACCAGTCTCCCCTATACTTTCATTAGAAAGTAACCATGAAGTTATTATAGCAAGGAACGTAAATAAGGACAATACGATTCGCTTTAAGTCAAATCGTTACTCAGTCCCATTAGGGACTTACGGTACGCTACATGATAACCAAGTGTACCTTCAAACAAAACAAAATACATTGATTATTCGTGAACAACCAGCTGGTGAAATCCTAGCTGAACATAAGATTAGTACGCAAAAAGGAAAACTGATTAAAAATCGAAATCACACAAGAGACAGATCTAAAGGCATTGAAGAGTTAAAACAAAGTGTCATTTTTAGTTTTGAGAATCGAGAAGCTGCAACGATATATGTAAATGAAATTTGCCAACTGTATAATCGTTATCGTCGTGACCAATTAGCAATTCTTTTATCTGTTATCAAAAGTGAACCTCAGTGGATTAATCAAACACTTGAAAAATGTATAGATGAAAATCTTTATAGTGCCAACGATTTTCGTGATGTCGTTAGTTATCTAAAGAAATTAGGTAATGATTCTATATTAGATATTAAAAAAAGTAATAGCACGCTAACTTCTAACACGAAAATTAAGGTAACGACACGTTCTCTTAGTACATATACAAGTATCTTAGGAGGACGTAATTAATGAATAAAACAGTCAAAGAATTACAAGAACACTTTCGTCAATTACGTTTAGCTGAAACCGCAGAGGAGCTCCCGCAGCTCCTTCGTGAAGCTGAAAAAGCATCTTGGACTTATTTAGAGTTTTTAGAAGCAATTACAACATTCGAACTAAATAAACGAGAAGCTAAAAGTATTGAGAGACGAATGAAATGGGCTCGTTTCCCTTTTATAAAAACACTTCAAGAGTTTAATATAGATGAACAAACAGCCCTAACAGAACGACAATTGACGCAACTTCTAGAGTTCAGTTGGTTAGAACAACAGTATAATTTAATATTTTTAGGACCGCCTGGTGTAGGAAAAACATTTCTAGCTATCGGGCTAGGTATAGAGGCAATTCAAAGAGGTTTTCAAGTGTATTTCATAACGATGGGAGAACTAATTCAGCTACTGAAAACACAAGAGTTTGCGCATAAGTCACAAGTGCAGATAAAACGATTACAAGCTTCTGACTTAGTAATTATTGATGACCTAATGTACATGGCAATGGATCAGCGCGAAGCAAACCTATTCTTCCAGCTGATTAATCATCTGTATGAACGGAGTTCAATTATATTAACCTCAAACAAAAGCCCTGAGCAATGGAGTGAATTAATGGGCGATGAAGGTATAACAACAGCCATTCTAGATCGACTATTACATCGTGTAGAAATTGTTCATATGAATGGTGATAGTTATCGAATGAAAAATAGACAGCATGTGTTTTAAGCAAAAGTGTTCATTTCAAACGAGCAAAAACTGTTATTTCAACTTGACGGTTACAGTTGTACATAATTCTGCAATTTTATTAGTAAGATCCGATTCGCTAACACTTAAAACCTCTTTGGAGGTTGGGAAGATTGATAGAATCTGTAACGAAATTTTTGAATAGAGATCCCCAAAGACACCTCTATATTCAGGAAATATTTGATCTAAGATTGATTGTAGCTGTAATTTTGTTTGTACAGCTGTGCTTGATACTGTTTCTTGTTGTCTAGTGAGATTACGAAGATTTAAGAGGTGTATGCCCCTTTTTTTATATGGTTCTAACTCTTCCTTGTAATACAGTTCACATAGTTGATAGGCATCAATGGCATCGGTCTTTACTTTGCGTAAATTTGTACTTCTAGCTCGATGAGAGATAAGTGGGTTTACAATAATATAAACGTATTGTTGCTCCTCCAAAAATTGAATGACAGGCATATGATATTGACCTGTAGATTCTAAAATAACCGAAGGTTGCTCACCATCAGCTAGTTTCTCTATTTCCCTTAGAAATTCTAATAAACTATCTAAACCATCAAGAGTATGTTTAATACTAAAGCTCTTACGATATGGTTTGCCTTTATCTAAAAAGGCTTGAACCTGACTTTCTCCTTTTGAAACATCCAGACCAACGACTGGATTCATAATTACATCTCCTCCTAAAGAAAACTAAATTCGTCGGTAACCCCTAAAGCTGCTTGTAATGTCATAGGTTCGCTTGTTAAACGGGATCCTTGTCCCAACCAGCTCGAAACATGTTTATACAAGTAGGGGTGAACAGTTTTGCGGACGGGATCTAGTCCCACGGGCCAGACGTTCTACCCCGACTACCGTTATAATAAGACCTAAAAGAAAAAGGTCAACCAGAAAAAACTGGTTAACCTCATATTACGAACGGGCCTTATTGTGGAATAACGACTTTAATGGGATAATTACAAAACGATTAGATTAAACCAACGTTGCTCTATAACGTTGGTTTATTTCTTTTGTTTTTATAATATACAACGTCTCTTTTTCATTCTTCTATAAATAAAGCATCAGATAAATAACTTCCAAATGGATACAAAAAAGACATATTTGTGTGCTAACCTATATTTGGAGGTGAAGATATGGTTTTCAAGCTTCTTTTAGTTGAAGATGATGCTGAGATTAGAGAAATTATTACAGATTATTTTATACAAAAAAGTAATGGAGATTTTAAGATAGATTCGGCCAAGACAGGAAATGAAGGGCAACAAAAAATCGTTGAAGACGAATATGATTTAATACTTCTAGATGTCATGTTGCCAGAGGTCGATGGATTTACAATTTGTAGGGAGCTTAGGAAAAATAGTGATGTTCCGATTATATTTATTACTGCAAGGCACACAGAGAATGAAAGATTACATGGATACCATCTCGGGTGCGACGACTATGTAACAAAACCATTTTCTTTAGCAGAGCTTTATGCAAAAGTAAATGCATTACTCCGACGATCAAAAGGTATGGTAAGAAATGAAATAATGGTAGCAGGATCAATAAAACTAGATCCATATCGATGTACAGTTTTTCTAAATGATAAAGAAGTCATTCTTGCACCGAAAGAATTCTCAATTTTGAAAATACTTATGGACAACCCTAGTAAAGTAGTAAGTCGAGAAAGCCTCCTTATTAAAATTTGGGGATATGATTTTGAAGGTAATGATCGAGTGGTGGATAACCATGTTAAAAAGCTGCGAAAAGCCTTAGGCAGTGCTTCTACTCAGATAAAAACAGTCTTTAAAAGAGGTTACAAACTGGAGGTGCAATGATGAAAAAAAACAAAACAAAGCATTCGACCTATTTGCGGATATTTAGTTCATTTTTGGCTATATATCTAATTCTTATGATAGGATTCAGCGTTTATCTTGTATTTCAGCAAAAAAAAATGGCTGAAATGGACCTACGATCATACGCATTACAAGTAAGTGCTAAATTTGAGGATATCCTAAAAGAAAATATGGACAGCGAGAATCATATTAAGGACATTACCCTATTAAGAAAGGAAATTGCAAATGAGTTAAATTCCTTCACGACTGAACTTACAGAAATAGCTATATTTACAGGTGAGTACAAACTGATTTTTAATACGACTAATTACTGGAAGGTTAGTTATTCAAATAATGATGTTAAGAAGTTTTCAACAGAATACGGTTTTATTAATCCTAAAGATTGGTATAGCGAAGAAAATATAAAAGACATTGAAAGATATTTATATGCCCAACCAAAGGCCAAAAAGGAAGGAGATTTATCAGGTTACTTAGTTGATGTAAAGGGTTTTTGGGTTGATAATGAAAACATTATTCCTGAACAAATTAGCGTAACTGAAATGTATGCACAGAAATTTGATGAAAATGGGGATGTAAGTGCAAGCGGAGGTATTCCGGACACTTATACTGATTACCGCTCAAATCATAAAAATATTGAAGGATTACCGTACTTTGAATTCGCTAGTGTCATACCAGAGAATACCGGTAATCCGAACAATGAAAAGCAGAATGAGCTACGACAATTGGTAATAGACTCTGAATATTTAAAAGAAACATTATCACATATAATGCTAACAAAGCCACTTTCGCAACGAGTAGATTTATTAAACTATCGTTTTTATCAGTTACAACCTTATCCAACAGCTTTTTATGATGGACAAGATCTAATTAGTGATTTTTGGTTTGTTTTTGGTCGTGACGTTAATTTGTGGGAACAATGCTCTAACACATTAGTCTTTGTTTGGATTTCTTGCTTCATCATATTTATGATTGTTGCATTCATACTCTCTAGACAAACTTATAATACTTATCAGAAAAGAGAGAACCTTGATAGACAACGGAAGGAAATGACGAAAGCGTTGGCCCATGATTTAAAAACCCCTTTAAGTATTATTTCGGGTTACGCCCAGAACTTACAAGAAAACATCTTTACTGAAAAAAGGGGGCATTATGTTAAACACATTCAAGCAAACATAGACCGAATGGATAGAATAATAAGGGAGATGTTAGAGTTAACAACATTAGAATCAGACTCTCTTAAAATCACTATTAAAGATTTTCCACTTAACGAGCTGTGCAACGAAATTTTAATTCGCTATAAGCATGTTTGTGCGGAAAGACGAATAACTACAATTCTTCAAGGGGAGGCATATATCAAGGCGGATCGTTCTTTAATTGGGAGAGTAATAGACAATTTTTTCATTAATGCGATCGAAAATATGCCTGAAGCGGGCGAAATTCGCATCACAATTTCCGACAATACACTTGAAATATTCAATAGTGGTAGCCATATACCTGAAGAAAAAATCGATGAAATATGGCTGCCTTTCAAAAAAGGTGAAGCATCACGTGGGAATACAAAAGGTACAGGTCTAGGATTAAGCATATCACGTTCAATATTAGAATTGCTTAAATTCCAATATGGTGCTAGAAATTGTGAAGACGGAGTAATTTTTTGGTTCAAATTCCGATGAGCTAATTGTACACCTAAAGATAGGTTAAAATGTTCTTAAAGTAACTGAAGCAGTAGTATCAACTCTTCACCAATCGGGCGCTTTTCTGAAATAAGGAAAGCGTCTTTATTCATGGTAAGGGCCATTTTGAATAACACTAAATTGAAGATGGTATTTTATGTTAATCTTGATTTGAGCTTGTGAAACAGTGCACTTAAGTCAAAGGGGAGGGTTTTGTAAATCAATCTTACTATTTCCGTGTTTGGTGAACTGCATAAAATTTTGAAATGCCCACATAAATAAAACAAAGTTAAAATAAAAAATGAAGGAGGTGTTATGTTGAAGCTCCTTTTAAAAACAGCTTTATCCTTGTTTTTAATTTCTATATGTCTAAATTTCCCTCAATTTCTCAAGCAGAACATTTAGATGATATAGCTACAAGTGAAGGTGAAGTGGTTTACCAATTTCAATATAAATATGATGAAATTTATAAATTATTAGGGTTAACTGCTAAAGAGTATGACGAATATTGGAAAAAAGGTCTTTCTATTGCAGAGATGGCTGAGGGGTGAACAGTTTCGCGGACGGGAACTAGTCCCACGGGCCAGACGTTCTACCCCGACTACCGTTATAATAAGACCCAAAAGATAAAGGTCAACCAGAAAAAACTGGCTAAGGAATAAGATTTGTGGAGATTGTAAATAATCGAAAAAGTTAGAGTTCAAATTAAAGTGCTGGAGTCATGGTGGTAATAATTGGAATGTGATATGATCAATGGGATATTGTTTGAAGGTTCTATAACCGGGCGCATTTCTGCAGAAAAAAATGCATCTACGAAATGAAATAGGCCAAGTGTTTATGGATAAAATATAAATTTTAGGGGGTATTTTATGTTTGTAGTAAATGTAGAAGGGGCAATTCGTCGCAATGAGAAATGGCTTTTAATCCGCAGAAGTGAAAAGGAGGAGCATGCTGGTGGAGGTCTCTCATTAGTAGGAGGAAAGTGTGAAATTGAAGGCGATTCGTCTCATATTCTGGAAAGAACATTAAAACGAGAAGTTTTTGAAGAAGTAGGTAGCGAAATTACAGACATTAAATATGTAAATAGCTCCTCCTTCGTGACAGAATCAGGGATAAATGTAATCGATATAGTTTTCCTATGTCATCATAAATCTGGAGAACCTTACGCTAAAAGTACTGAAGAAGTGGATGATGTTATTTGGATGACTACATCAGAGGTTCTTGCACATACGGAACTACCTTTATTTCTAAAAGAAAACATTAAACTTGCAGAGAAAATACTACAAGATAATCTGCAGGTGAAATATTAGTTATACATTTTCCGAATAGGGCGTGATTCTGCAAGAAGGATAAGCTCTCTTTTTCATTAAAGGGCCATTTAATTGAATAACATTTCTAATTTAAAAAAGGGTTTCATGCTTATATGGCATAAGTTTTTGTGCGGATTTTTCAGTTACTTGCTATAAAAAAAGTTGGTGCAGTGTCTACATTTTTTAACCACCGATATTCTAGACCATCTACTCTATCTTTAATCCAAACATCTCCTTGGTTTTCTTTTTTAGATGTTCGATACCAAGTAATCGTTGAACCAACTACTTGAGGAGTATTATCTATTTTATTGTTCTTTGGAAATGTAATCTGCCTTTGTTCTCCTGATTCAAGATTAATTACATATAGCGCTGTAAACATAGTTGGAACCGGTCCCAATTTCCACGCTTTGTTTTCTTTTGCTCGAGCAACAATTATTTCATCTAGAGAAAGCCATTCCAAATCTAGATCTACATATCCTTTGGGTGTATAGCCCTTTTGTTTATTCGCTGTAGGAATCTCGGTAACGGTTGTATCTTTGTTTTCAACAAAAAATCTTCCTTCACCCGATATGAAGGCTAGTTGATTTTTTGATGGAGCCCACTTTATCCAATTTTCATACCCAAGCATTTTCCCTATCACTTGAAATTGATCCCCTACTGATGAAAGTACTGATAATGTATTGCTATCATTTGACCAAGACGCTGTGGGTGTTAATAGAAAACTAATCCAGCTCCCATCAGGACTAAACGTTAAATAATCAGCATCGATGGCGAATAAATCCGTTGTATTTGTTTGAATGGTGTAAAAGGGCTTTATTTTATTCGTATCAAGATTGGCATCTACTGGCACTTTAAAAAGTCGAACAGGTTCCCAGCCAGTAGGAAGTAAATTAGATTGAGATGAAACGATAAATGCTTTTCCATCGGGGAACCATTCAAAATCACTAACACCTAGAGATACATTTTCAAAACCTTGTGGTCGCCCATTTTTGGTTTTTGTAACGTTTAGGATACCTCCCGAATTGTAAGCTAGTTGATTGGATGTTGGCGACCATTTGATTTCATTTGCTTCAATTATAGGATACGGCTTATAACTTTCCTTTTTCTTTACATCATAAATATATAAATTCGTTTTTCCACCCTCCTCCTTACCTGCTAAATAGGCAATAAATTGACCGTCTTTTGACCACTTTGGAGAGGATACGTACTGACCTGT
This sequence comes from Lysinibacillus sp. FSL K6-4013, assembly GCF_038630435.1. Taxonomy (NCBI): domain Bacteria; kingdom Bacillati; phylum Bacillota; class Bacilli; order Caryophanales; family Bacillaceae; genus Lysinibacillus; species Lysinibacillus sp. FSL K6-4013. The sequence continues at coordinate 4,412,281 of NZ_CP152031.1, read as the reverse complement.
CGTAAGTTGTAGTTCCTTATCACCCTCTTTTATCCAAAGCTGGTGGTCTCGTATGAAAGCAGCTTTAAGTGGACCTTCAGCAGAAGCACCTATTGAAAAACTAAAACTAATAAATAGTATTAATAATAAAACCCTAATTGCCATTAATCCCACCTCTTTATCATAGGATGTTCTTTTGAAGGGAATAAATTCGTCCATCAAGCATAACAAATGCTGGATTGTTGCCTTTTGCTGCTACCATCTTCATTACCTGCTACGTTTTGAATAGCAACAATATTTAAGAAAACAGCCAAAAATAAAGACAGGATAAAACTACAAATTCTTGTAGAATCAATTCTGTCATTGCTATCAAATGTTATTTACGTACAAACGTTTGATACATTATAGCCTTTAGAGAAGCGATTTCATCATTGATTGCTTCAATGTGGATACGTTTCGTTAAATTTGTAATTGTGCTATCTAAATTTTTAATTACAGCAATCTTTTCACCATTTTGCAGGCGCTATTGTTGTATAAGCTGTTCTGTTCTTCTTGCATTCACGGAGAGGAGGATTGTTAAGTTAATGACGAACAAAGTAAAAGCGGTCCTCCACAGATATAGTGTGGAAGGCCGCCTTTTTGTTATAAGCAAGTCACCATTTATTATTGGTTACATCTGATTCACTTAATTGTATAGAAATAAATTAAGAGATCTATTTAGCTTACGAAGCATTACGCAATGATTTCAGAATTAAACTCAAAATGAAAACTAGTATAATTGCTCCAATGAGGGCAGGGAAGATATAGAAATCAGAAATTTTAGGACCCCAACTTCCAAGAAGCATACCACCAATCCATGCACCAATAATACCTGCAATAATATTACCAATAATTCCGCCTGGAATATCTTTACCCAAAATTATACCTGCAAGCCAACCGATAAGCCCGCCAATCATTAAAAACCAAATGAAACTCATACTATCCATCTCCTATTTTGTATTTTAAAAATTTTGTTATAGTGTTTTATATCCTTTATTAAACTCTTTCAAACTATAAGGAGAAAAAAATTAGTGGAAGTTTCAAAGGAGATAACAGACATTGGCGCATTTCTGTAAGAAGAGGAGCATCTTTATTTTAATGGTATTAATAAATTCATGTTTATTCTATTTTCATCCTGAAGAAAATGTATAGCTAAGAGACACAAGTTTATTTTGACTAAGAATTAAAAAATGGAGACTTAGCGTATAAGCGTTTCTTTGATGAGCATGAACAACAGGACTTTCCGAATGTGTTTATAAGATTTTATTATTGATTTATATAAACCTTCCACCGATTTTGGTGGAAGATTTTTATGAATTCAAAAATTCCTTTGAGTTATAGTATAATCAAGAAATTAAGCTGGAGGTTTTCCTCTGATATTTTAGTAAGTTCTTTTGATTTTTTTAGTTAAAACAATCATGAAAGTCAAATTACCATGAGCTACGTCTGTTATATTTTCTTAAATACGGCAACAAAGAATTTAACTTTTTAGATAAGCATATTGGTATATTCTTAATAAAAGTAGGATAAAGGTTATATGAATTATACTAGGTGAAAAGGGTGAAGGTTAAGTATATTGAACAAAAAAAAGATACCATTACAAACAAAAATATTAGGATTGATTAGCACGTTAATTCTTTTTATTGTTTTTCTTCTTGCCAGTATATTTGCTTATTTACAATATGTCGATGCAAGGACTCAAGTTAAACAATTGGCATTGCAATCCGCTATGACAATCTCTCTTATGCCAGAACTTAAAGAATCCATTGGGAAAAGTGATTTAGACCTACGTTTTCGTCCAATTGCTGATCAAGTAATAGATCAGGTAAATGCAGAAAATATTATTATTGAAGATCGAGAGAAGATTATTTATTCGCACAGAAGCCCAAGTCAAGTTGGTCAGAAGAGTTTTGATCATACAAATAATTATGGGTTAATATTTGGAGGTTCTAATAATTTTGAATTAGAACGAGAGAGTGGTTCTGTTTTAATCGGGAAGGTTCCTATCATAGCAGACAATGGAGAATATACTCGTGTAATTGGAACCGTAGCGGTTGAATACGCAGAAAAAGAGATTTTTCAAAATATCTATAAACGAATTAAGTCCATTCTCATCGCATCTCTGATTGTTTTAATTTTAGGAATCATTGGTGGTGTTTTTTTAACCAAAAGTATTAGAAAAGATACTATGGGGTTGGAACCGCATGAAATCTCCTCACTATATAGAGAAAGAAGTGCCATTCTGTTATCCGTTATGGAAGGAATCATTGCAATCGATCAAAATGGTTTCTTAACATTAATCAATCATTCTGCTAGGTCGATGTTGAACCTCAAGGATGAATCCTTGATTGGTCAACATATCCAATTTGTCTTACCAGCAATTACTATCGATGGTGTATTACAGAAAGGTAAGCCCATTCATAATGTAGAGATATTAATTAATGATAAAGTATATATATTTAATTTTATTCCCATTATCGAAAATGAAAAGATTATGGGTGTGGTTTCTAGTTTTCGTGATAAAACAGAGCTTAAAAAGCTTATTGATACGATCACAGAGGTTCGTGAATATTCTGAGGGACTCCGTGCGCAAACGCATGAGTACTCTAATAAACTTTACTTATTGTCAGGATTAATCCAATTAGAGAGATATCAGGATGCCTTTGAATTTATACAAAAGGAATCAGCTAATCACCAGCACCAAAACCGAATCCTATTTAATCAAATTCAAGATATAAATGTTCAAGCGATCTTATTAGGGAAACTGGGCAATGCATCAGAAAAGAAAATTGCCTTTGAAATTGATCCTGATAGTTATGTAGATGTCTTACCAAGTCACATAGAAATCACGGATATCATCACAATCATTGGAAATCTTATTGATAATGCATTTGATGCTGTAGCCGATCGAAAAGAGAGAAGGGTATCTTTCTCAATTACAGGAATTGGGAATGATATCATTATAGAAGTAGCAGATAACGGAAAGGGAATTGCTGAAGATATGTTAGATTTTATATTTGATTTACGTAGTTCATCAAAAGGAAAAAATAGAGGGTATGGATTATTTAATGTTAAACAAATTGTAGAATCTTTAGGTGGAACAGTAGAAGTGAAAAATGACAAAAATGGTGGGGCCATTTTTACGGTATTCCTACCGAAAAAATGAAATTTACTCAGTGAGATGGGGGACTCCTATCTAAATCGGATGTCTAAATATCAGCATAGGGAGATAAAAGAAGGAGAGGGAAAAAATGATTAAGGTTGTCATTGCGGAAGATGATTTTCGTATTGCACAAGTGCAAGAACAGTTTTTGCATAAGGTACCAGATGTAAAGGCCGTTCAGAAGGCATTGAATGCAAAGGAAACGATGGACATACTAGAGAAATATGAAGTTGACTTGCTTTTTTTGGATATCTATATGCCCGATGATCTTGGAACAAATTTGTTAGCAAAGATACGGGATCATTATCCAACAATTGATATTATTATAGTGACTGCTGCAACAGAAAAAACGATGCTTGAGACAGCAGTCAGATATGGTGTGAGTAACTATTTGTTGAAGCCAGTAACAATGGAGAAATTTGTTGAAGCGGTGGAAGAATATAAAAAAAAGAAAAAACTTCTAAGCTATCGTGATGAGGTCGACCAAACATTGATTGATCGATACTTTGGCGTTGCTAATCAATTGTCCTCAGCTCAAAAAGACTTACCTTCAGGTGTTGATCGTCATACTTTAGAAAAAGTGAAAGAGGTAATGAAAGAACTAAAAGGTGGTATTTCCATCGAGGAGATGGGTGAACAAATCGGTGCATCTCGAACAACTGCGAGAAGGTATTTAGAGTTTCTTGTTTCAATTGATGTCTGTACGGCAAAACATGAATATGGAGTTGTTGGAAGACCTGAGAGGAAATATTACTATAAAGAATAACAACAAGGTTAACTCAAAAATTAGGACAAGGGATGAACAATGAGAAAAATAATGTTTATTTTCGGGCTTGTTGTTATGCTTTGCTTTGGTTGTTCACAAGATGAGGGGCATGAAGCGATAACAGATACAGTAACAATCATTGCCCCAAGCTCGATTGGTGGAGGTTGGGACAAAACAGCAAGAGCCATACAGGACATTTTACTGAGTAACAATTTGATTGATGAGGATATTCATGTACTGAATAAAATTGGTGCTGGTGGAGAGCTAGGATGGAAATATACTAAACAACAAAAAAAACATGTGCTAGCAATGAATTCAAGCCTACTCATTACTAATCATTTGTTGGGGCAAAGTAAGTTAACCTACAAAGATTTTACACCAATTGCCACTTTGGCTACAGAATGGAGTGTCGTAATTGTCTCCAAGGATTCAGAAATAAAAAGTGCAAAAGCTTTAATGGAAAAGCTCAAAGAAACACCTCAAGCATATAAAATAGGAGTTTCCCCGAGATTAGGCAATGATGATCAAATTTCTTTTGTATTAGCGAGTAAACAGGCAGGAGTGCAACCTGAAAAACTAAATTTTTTTGTTTATGAGAATAGTGGTCAAGTAGTTGATGCATTATTAAAAAAGCAAATTGATGTGGCAACGATGACTTTATCCGAGGCTAAAAAATATTATGATTTGAATCAAGTACAATTGCTTGTCATTTCCTCGGAGAAACGTTTAAAGGAGCTCCCCGAAATTCCTACATGGACGGAAGAGGGAATAGATGTAGTTTTTAAACACTGGCGCGGTATTATGGGACCACCTAATATGTCAAAAAAGGAAATCGAATTTTGGGATATGACATTTGCAAAAATGGTCAAAACCAAAGAGTGGAAACAAATTTTGCAGACGTATATGTGGGAAGATTTTTATATGAACAGTAGAGATACATCTAGATTTCTTGATGAGGAAAATAAGAAATATGAGAAATTATTGGAGATTTACTAAGTAAAATACTCTTATTATGTACAATTTTTTTATTAGGTTGACTATTGAGAACTATGTGTTTTCCTTTCTACCGTCTCATCCGATGGTGGAGAGAATACATAGTCCAAGGTTAGCCTCTTTTTTTGTTTAGCAAAAACATACAATGCTTTCCGTGAACAAAATGTACGAAGTAGCTATAAAGAAATTAATAAACATTAATTTGTAAACGATTACATTTGGCCGATGTTATTTTATTATAAGGTGTAATATTCGGAAAATTAGTTATTTAACAAATTAATAAATAATTTCACAAAGCATTTAGGGGGAGTATTATGCTAGCAATTTTAGGTTTTTTAATGATAATAGTCTTTATGATTTTGATTATGACTGGCCGTCTTACAGCAATGATTGCATTAATTGTAGTTCCAATTACGTTCGCAATTATTGGTGGATTCGGAAGTGAAATGGGACCTATGATGTTGGATGGGATTAAAAGTGTCGCTCCGACAGGGATTATGATTTTATTTGCAATTCTTTTCTTTGGTATTTTGATCGATGCTGGCGTATTTGATCCAATCATTAAAACGATTCTTAGACTAGTAAAAGGGGATCCTGTAAAAATTGCTATCGGAACAGCCGTATTAGCCCTTTTTATTTCTTTAGATGGTGATGGTACGACAACATACATGATTACTATTTCTGCCTTTCTACCGCTTTATAAAAGAATTGGCATGCGACCAATTGTATTAGCTGGTATTGCCGTTTCAGCTTCAGGTGTGATGAACCTTCTACCTTGGGGAGGACCAACAGCAAGAGTTATGACAGCCCTGAATCTGGAAATGTCTGAGGTTTTTACACCAGTGATTCCAGCGATGATTGGCGGGGCTATCTTTGTTCTGTTTATGGCATTTACCCTTGGAAGACAGGAAAAAAAGCGGATTGGTATTATAGAATATGATTATGAAGCGGCAGCTCAGCCTGCTGCTACAGCTGAAGATGACTATTTGAAACGTCCAAAACTGATTATCTTTAACTATACTCTGACAATTGTTCTTTTAGTAGCGTTAATTATGGAGTTATTACCACCTGTTGCATTATTCATGCTTGGTTTTGCGATTGCGATTACTGTAAACTATCCAAAATTGAAAGATCAGAAGGAACGTGTTGCGAATTATGCTGACAATGCATTATCTGTTGTTTCTATGGTTTTTGCAGCTGGGATATTTACAGGCATTCTTTCAGGTACATCAATGGTAGATGCGATGGCAAACTCAGTGATTCATTATATTCCAGATGCAATGGGTTCTCATTTTGCTGTTGTTACAGCCATTCTCAGCGCACCTTTTACATTCTTTATGTCTAATGATGCCTTTTACTATGGCGTACTGCCGTTACTTGCAAAGGCAGGAGCAGTATATGGCATTGATCCAGCCTTAATCGGTAGAGCTTCTCTTTTAGGTATGCCAGTACACCTTCTAAGTCCGCTTGTTCCCTCTACTTATTTATTAGTAGGTATGGTAGGAGAGGATTTCGGGACACTACAACGTATCTTCTTAAAGTGGGCATTCGGTTCTACAATTGTCATGATTATTGTCTGTGTAGTATTGGGGATCTTCCCCCTATAAATGCCACGGCTCATGGGGCGAAAAAGATTACCTAGTGAAAATCATTTATTTATAAGTGTAAGAGAAGCCTTATTTTAATGGGCTTCTTTTTTATTTTCATATTCGAATAACTACATAAACTGGAAATTATTTAGAAGGATGTTTCAGATAGGCGCTTTAAAATGTTTTTATTCGTAAAAAGGACGATCATCATATACGATAAAAATATTGAGACTTAGGATTATTAGTGCTCTATTCTGCAATTAAAAAGAAATTATTAAAATAGGAGAAAGGTGGTATGAAATATGAAAATCCGTAAGATTGATCATGTGGGGATAATCGTCAATGATCTTCCTGCAGTGAAAGCATTTTTTCTTGACTTTGGTCTTGAGGTGCTAGGGGAAGGAAAAGTGGAAGGTGAATGGGTGAAGAGGATGGAGCGGGTATTAGGGCTTCAAGGTATTAAAGAGGACGTTGCAAAAACGTCAGATAGTGACGCAAATCTAGAAATAGTAATGTTGCGAACACCAGACGGCGAGGCGAATATTGAACTAGTAAAATTTAACGCGCCATCAAATCCAATAAGCATCCAGCATCCTTTAACAAATACTAAGGGTCTCCAACATATTGCCTTCAATGTTGAAGATATTGAAGCCCTCGTTAACAATTTGACAAAGAAGGGCGTAGAACTTATTAGTGACATTTATAGCTACGAAAACGCCTATAAATTATGCTACGTGCGTGGGCCAGAAGGAATTATTTTAGAGCTCGCTGAAGAAATCAAATAGCTAATCAGCAACTTTGTTGAAAAGAAACCACTAAAAGGGGGTTTCTTTTTTGCCCCTATAGGAGCTTATACTTAAATATCACTATTTTCTACCCTGAGGGTCTAAGTTGATAAAATACCGAAACCTAAGGGCATAAAAAATAGGATGTTTCCAACGATATTCCTTAATGAAACATTAGCATGTAAACCATATATAGCCGCAATTGGAGTTAGGTTCATATCTCCTCTTGCGGCATACAAGTAGAAAGGGAAGAGGGTTAAAGAGTATAAAAAAATTCCTGAAAAATAGAAAAAAGGCTTTCATCATTTCATTATTAAAGGAGAATTGTTTTTTAACAGCTAAAACTATAATTCTGTAAATGATTCAGAACTAGCTAACAGTTTCCCTTAAAAATATTCTAGTATAAAATCATTAAAGTCTGTAAGAAATTTCTGGTATAATTACATAAATCTATGTTTATTTTGAGGAGTGATGTCGTGAAGAAGCTATTTATAATAACTAGTTACTTAGGGTTTTTTATATTAGGAGGTATGACTTTTACCTACTTTTCAACAACGGAAGCAGCAAGTGACATGAAAAAGATCAGCGTGTTTCAGGATCCGATTAATTACTATGTAGATAAGGTTGAAAAAGTGCCGTCAGAAGGTCAATCTGGATTTAATTATCAAGGCACAATATATGTCCCAATGCGTTTTATCGCTGAATCTTTAGGTGAAAAAGTAACATGGGATGGGAAAACAAAGTCTGTTTATATTGGTGATGTTCCCAAATTCACCGCTTTAAAAGATGTAAAACCTATTGGGAGTGAGGAAGACCACTTCTTCCACAATCCAAGCTCTGTCACTATTAGTACAGGTGAGAAGTTTGAGCGATCCTATCAACTTGGTGGTTATCATGGAGGAGGCGCAGTTCAAGACCATACAGTGGAATACTTAGCCAATGGAAATTACAAGGGATTCGAAACCTATCTGGCACCAATTAAAAAGTTAGCAGCTAATTCTTCCGGAATAGGTTTCCTGAAAATTTACGCAGATGGTAAATTGGCTTATGATAGTGGAGCAATCAAAGACAAGGTAAAGGTTCATGTTAATTTAGAGGGTGCTTCAAAAGTGAAGTTTGAACTTGAAGGCAGTGGTTTAGGTATATTAGATCCTAAATTTATTCAATAAACCTTCTATACTATTAAGCAAAAAGACGATGACATAATAATTTGTCATCGTCTTATTAATTTTGGTCTCTTTACCACTATTTCAAAATAGATAATTGCCAATACATATTTGGCAATATTTTCACCTTTAAGTATAAAATAGTTGGATGGTATATGGTATAATTCCATACGATACTGATACATAAAAAAGGAAAAGGGAGAGAAAAGAATTTGATGAAAAAGATGATGAAACGAACGAGTGCAGCATTGCTTGGTGCCTCATTAATGCTGACGACAGTTGTCCCTGTTATTCATGCAGAAGAGCAAACACCACCCCTAGTACCGTCGATAAGTGAATGGGCGATAGAAACTTTAAATGAGGGCGAAAAATACGGGATTTACTCAACTGAATGGTATTTTGATGGCTTCCTTCAAGAAATTTCAGTGGATAAAGTAAATGAACTACTAGCTTTAACGGAAAAGAAAGTTGCCTCTCTAGGCCTAGCTGAAAATAAACAATACAAACCAGTAAGTGTGAAAAATGATAACACACGTGGGGATATTGTAAAGCGCTTGTATAATATTGTGGCGCGTTATGATTTACCTGTTGGTACAGATGCTGTTCAATTTATGAAAGAGCAAAATATATTACAAGGCTCTCCCAATGGACTTCAGTTAGAGAAAAAGGCAACGACTCAACAGGCTGTTTTACTAGCTGTTCGTTTCATTCAGAGTACATATGCACTTGCAGAGCAAGGATCTAAAGGGGTAGCCTGGGTAGTAGAGGATGAGGATACACTTATCTACTTATTAGGTTCGATTCATTTAGGGACACCAGACTTATATCCATTCGATAAAAAATTAGTAAATGCGTTTGATGAATCTGATGCACTGTTAGTAGAAGCAAACATTTTAGATACAGAAGCACTGGAATACTATTCAGAAAAAGCAATGTATACAGATGGCTCAACATTGAAAGATGCTGTTGCACCAGAAACATATGCAAAGCTTGAACAAGTGGCAAAGCTTTATGGTCTTCCAATGGAGCAGCTAACAGTGCAAAAGCCGTGGATGCTTTCTAGCGCACTATCGATGTTAGCTATGGACGATTCCTTTGGTATGACTCCACAAGAGATGGCAATGCACGGTATTGATATCTACTTTTTATTAAACGCACAGTTGCAGCAAAAGCCAGTAATTGAATTAGAAGGTACAAGAGCACAGGTTGATATGTTTGAAGGATTATCACCAGAGGCACAGGAGCAGTCATTAGTCGCTGTACTGGATAGTATCATTAATCCATCTGAAGAAAATCAATCTGAAGTTCTTCAAGAGTGGTTTACAAGCTGGAAGCAAGGAAATGTTGAAGAGTTTGCAAAAAGCTTCCAAGCAATGGAAGGTACATCCTCTGAATTTAATGAAATGCTATTTGGTCTACGCGATGAACAGATGGCAAAGAAAATCATGAATGTACTGGAAGAAAAAGAAGGTAAGTACTTTGTTGTTGTTGGTTCAGGTCACTTCCTAATCGATAAAAATATTCGCTATCATTTGGAGAAAAACGGCTACAAGGTAAAGCCGTTTTATCAATAAAATCGATTTCCCCTCGTAAAAGGATAGATTATTTTCTGTCTTTTACGAGGTTTTTTTATGCATGTAAGACAATAATGATCATTTGACTCTAACAATCTAAATAATCGGATTATTGTTGCAACGAAAAAAAAATCGTGTTAGTATTAGTAAAACGTTTTACTAAAACGTTTTACTTGTGAAGGGGATGAAAATATTGAGAAATAAACGAATTGCAACGATTGGGGATGCAATGGTCGTTTTTAATCCATCTAAGACAGGTCCTCTACGTTTCGTTCCTTCCTTTGAGCGAGCTGTTGGTGGTGCAGAATTAAATTTTGCGATAGGTGTTACACGTTTAGATATGGAAGCAAAATGGATTAGTTGTATTGGAGACGATGAATTTGGCAAGTTAATTTATAACTTTGCGCGTGGTGAAGGAATCGATGTGTCACATGTTTTACGAACACCACATATTCCAACGTCTATCTACTTCAAGGAAATACGGGAAGACGGTGCAGGTAAATCGTTTTACTACCGCAACCCATCACCTTTACTTGAGCTGACAGAAGATCGTATAGATGAGTCAGTACTGGATGATGTGGACCTATTACATATTAGCGGCGTGTATTTAGCGGTATGTGAACATAACATTGAAGTTGCATTGAAATTAATTACTTTAGCACAGGCGAAAAATATTCCAATATCTTTTGATCCAAATTTACGTTTAAAACTATGGACTATAGAAGATGCCCGAGCGGTATACGAAAAAGTGTATCCATCTATCAATCTTCTGTTAACAGGACAGGATGAATTTGAGCTTTTATTTGAAGGGCGTACAATTAAAGACGTTCAAGAGAGTTATAAAATAGATGAAATTATTGTGAAAAAAGGTGAACAAGGCGCCACGGTTTATACAGCCACTGAACAGTATGATCGAGAAGCATTTTCCATTCGTGCCATTGATACAGTTGGAGCAGGGGATGCATTTGATGCTGCCTATGTCTATAGCTATTTAAATGGTGATGATATCGTAGAACGCCTCCGTTTAGCTAATGGTGCAGGTGCATTGGTAGCAACAATTAAAGGAGATAATGAAGGGCTTCCATCCCTGCAAGAATTAAGGCAATTTATTGGTGATGAAAAACTAATTGAGCGTTAGGAGTTGTCAGGAATGCAAAAAATCGAAATTTTGAAAGCGTTGTCAGATGCGAAAATTGTAGCTGTTATTCGTGGGAATTCACCTGAAGAAGCGACGGAAATTTCAAAAGGTGCTATCTCAGGTGGTATTCGAGCAATTGAAATAACGTATACAACGCCTTTTGTTGAAGAAACTTTTAAAGCATTACGCAATAGCGATGCAATAATTGGAGCTGGCACAGTATTGGATGTTGAAACTGCACGCCACGCGATTTTAAACGGTGCTAAATTTGTTGTTAGTCCAAGCTACAACGCTGCAATTGCAAGGCTTTGCAATCGCTATAGCATTCCATATTTACCAGGCTGTATGACCATTACAGAAATGGTGACAGCACTTGAAGGTGGAAGTGACATTATTAAACTATTCCCGGGAAATCAATTTGAACCAAACTTTATTAAAGCCGTTAAAGGGCCTCTACCACATATCACAATTATGCCTACAGGTGGTGTTGGTTTGGCTAATATGAATGAATGGTTAGAAGCAGGCGCAGTTGCAGTTGGGATTGGAAGTGATTTAAATAAAGCATTTGTAAAAGATGGCTATGCAGGTGTAGTGGAACGTGCCAAAGCATATATCGAAAATCTATCAAACTAGGAGGTAATGACGTATGAATATGACATTTAGATGGTATGGTCGTGGCAATGATACAGTGAAATTAGAAGATGTGAAGCAAATACCAAATGTAAAAGGTATTGTTTGGGCACTCCATCACCTACCAGCAGGAGAGGTATGGACTAAAGAGGCTATTCAAGATGAAGTTGACTATATTCAATCGTTCGGATTCCATACAGATGTCGTGGAAAGTGTCAATGTCCATGAAGATATTAAATTAGGATTGTCAACACGTGATCAATATATAGAAAACTATAAACAATCTATTCGCAACCTTGGTGAAGTGGGTGTCAAAGTTATTTGCTATAACTTCATGCCCGTATTTGATTGGACACGTACAGATTTATTCCATCCATTAGAAGATGGCTCAACGGCTCTCTATTTTGATAAGGAAAAGGTCATGAACTTAGATCCACAAGAACTGGTGAATGAAGTAAGCGCATCTTCGGATTTAACCCTTCCAGGATGGGAACCAGAACGATTAGCTCGACTTTCAGAATTATTTGAGCAGTACAAAGAAGTAGATGAAGTTAAACTTTGGGATAACTTAACTTACTTCTTACAAGCTATTTTACCAGTTGCGGAAGAGGTAGGTATTCAAATGGCGATTCATCCAGATGATCCACCGTATTCAATCTTTGGCTTACCTCGCATTATTACAGGAGCAGAAAGCTATGAAAAATTAATTAAAATCTCTGATTCCATGGCAAATGGCTTTACGTTCTGCTCAGGTTCAATGGGAGCAGACCCACAAAATGATATGGTAGCCATCGCTGAAAAATATGCATATCGTGCTCCGTTTGCTCATATCCGCAATGTCAAGATTGTGGAAAATGGTAGTTTCTTTGAAACATCACATTTTACATCGGATGGTTCAATCGATATTAAAAATATTGTACGTACATTAAATGACCAAAACTATGAAGGTTATGTACGTCCAGATCATGGTCGTCATATTTGGGGAGAACAATGTCGTCCAGGCTACGGCTTATATGATCGAGCACTTGGCATTATGTATTTAAATGGACTTTGGGATGCTTATGAAAATCTGAAGAAATAGGTGACGTGTATGAAAGCACTACAAGTAATCAAACCTTTTGAAATGGCTTTAATTGACGTAGCAGAACCAGTAATAACAAAGTCAACAGATGTCCTTGTTCAAACAGAATATGTTGGTATTTGTGGCTCAGACATGCATATTTATCATGGCTCGAATCCAGTAGCGACATTGCCTCGTGTACCTGGGCATGAAGTTGCTGGCCGAGTGTTAGAGGTTGGTCAAGACGTACAAGGTTTAAAAGCTGGTGACAAGGTTGTAGTCGAACCAATTCGTTATTGTGGTGAGTGCTATGCTTGCTGTAAAGGACAACCAAATGTCTGCGAACAACTTTCTGTTTTTGGTGTTCATGAAGATGGAGGCATGCGTGAGCGTTTTGTTGTAGCTGAAAAGCAATTGCATAAAGTAGCAGACCACACTTCTTTAGAAGAGGCAGTCTTAATTGAACCTTATACAATTGGCGCGCAGGCAGTATATCGTGGTGAATTACAGGCTGGTGAGACACTATTGATTCAAGGGGCCGGACCGATTGGCATTTGTATTTTAAAGATGGCTAAATTAATAGATGCACGCGTGATGATTTCTGATCTGGATCCAGCAAAGCTCTCATTTGCAAAAGAACTTGGTGCAGATGTAGTTGTTAATGTAAACGAGCAAGATTTATTAGAGGCTGTTAACCAATGGACAGATGGAGTAGGTGTCAATGTATCTATTGATGCAGTTTGTATTCCACTAACATTTAAGCAATCTATCGATGCTGTTTCAGTTGCTGGGAGAGTAGTAGTCCTTAGCTTTGGAGAGGAAGCCATTGAGCTTGCCCCACTACCAATTACGAAAAAGGAATTATCGATAAAAGGTTCACGTTTACAAACATTCCAATTTGAAAATGTAGTGAAGCTTGTTGATGCTGGAAAGCTACAGCATCAAGGTTTAATTACACATACTTTCTCATTACATGAAGCAAAAGAAGCATTTGAATATATAGAAAAAAACCAAAATGAAGTACGTAAAGTTATTTTAAAAGTAGGTGAGTAAGGTGCATGAAGCATTGCAAAATAAAGTGGCTGTTGTAACGGGTGGTAGTGGTGTTCTTTGCTCAGAGATGGCAATGGAATTGGCTAGGCAAGGTATGCGAGTTGCTATTTTAAATCGTACAGCGCAAAAAGGAGAAGCAGTCGTCCGATCGATTACAGAAAATGACGGAGAAGCAATTAATTTTTCTGTGGATGTTTTAAACAAAGAGTCGTTAATAGCAGCGAGACAAGCAATTTTACAGCAATATGGTCAAATTGATGTACTGATTAATGGAGCGGGCGGCAATCATCCAGATGCCATTACGGCTGATGAAGTATATAAAGAACAATCGACTACACCAAATTTCTTTGAATTAACACCAAGTGGTTTTGAAAGCGTATTCTCGAATAATTTTACAGGAACATTTTTGGCTGCCCAAGTTTTTGGTGAAGCATTGCTGAGAACGAAGGGGACGATTATTAATATTTCATCCATGAGCTCCTATGCCCCTATGACAAAAGTGCCTGCATATAGCGCGGCAAAGGCAGCGATTAATAACTTTACGCAATGGATGGCGGTGCATTTTGCAGAAGTAGGTTTACGTGTTAATGCCATTGCACCTGGATTTTTTATTACCGAACAAAACCGTAATTTATTGCTAACAGAAGATGGTTCATTAACTGCACGTTCAGAAAAAATCATTACAGCTACACCACAAAAGCGTTTTGGAAAACCACAAGATTTATTAGGAACTTTATTATTTTTAGCTGATGATACATACTCAGCATTTGTCACTGGCGTAACAATTCCTGTTGATGGTGGATTTATGGCTTATTCAGGCGTTTAGCAAAGGGGATTTATTTCAAATTTAGGGGTGAATGATATGAAACAACAAGGTATTTTTGGAGACGGCAAAACGGTTGTTATTGTCATGCTATTTTTAGCGGGTGTCATAAACTATTTAGATCGTTCAGCATTATCAATTGCAGCACCATTTATTCAAGAAGATATTCATCTAACGTCAACACAATTAGGGATTATCTTTAGTAGCTTCTCTGTTGGGTATGCCATTTTCAACTTCTTAGGTGGAATGGCTTCCGATAAATTTGGTGCCAAGTTAACGCTATTTGTAGCGATGATTGTATGGTCTTTATTTAGTGGAGCAATGGTTTTAGTCGTTGGGTTCGCTTCGTTGATTATTGTTCGTATTGTATTTGGTATGGCGGAAGGACCCTTGTCATCAACCATAAATAAAATGGTGAATAACTGGTTCCCGGCGGATAAACGTGCCTCTGTAGTAGGGCTAGCTAATAGTGGTACACCCCTAGGTGGTGCGATTGCAGGTCCAATCGTTGGTTATATTGCATTAGCATATGGCTGGAAATATTCATTTATTGCGATTATGATTCTTGGGTTTATTTGGGCAATTGTATGGTTTAAGGTGGTAAAAGAAAAGCCAAATAAAGAAGACAGTGTAGAACCAATGGCAAATTTAGAGATTGCAGCAGAAGATATCAATCATAGTCGTGGTCTATCATACTATTTAAAACAGCCAACAGTATTGTTTACAGCCTTTTCGTTCTTTGCCTATAACTATATTCTATTCTTTTTCTTAACTTGGTTCCCAAGCTATCTAGTAGAAGCTCGTGGAATGGCTGTAAAAGATATGAGTATTGTAACGGTTATTCCGTGGATTTTAGGATTCCTAGGTTTAGCATTGAGCGGAATTGTCTCAGATTTCATTTATAAACGTTTTATGCGTAAGGGAGTTTTATTCTCTCGTAAAGTCGTTCTAGTTACATGTTTATTCTTAGCAGCTGTATCGATTGGCTGCGCAGGCATTGTAACAACAACAGTTAGTGCTGTTGCGCTTGTTGCTACCTCTGTTTTCTTCTTATATTTAACAGGAGCTATTTACTGGGCAATCATTAATGATGTGGTGGAATCTAAGTATGTTGGATCTGTTGGTGGCTTTATGCACTTCCTTGCAAACACAGCTGGTATTATTGGGCCAACTTTAACAGGTTTCCTAGTAGACAGAACAGGAACATTCTCCGCAGCTTTCCTACTTGCAGGCGGCTTAGCGGTTATCGCTTCATTAGCAGTTATTAAATTTGTTACACCAATAGTTCATAAAGAAATAGCTTAGAAATAGAAAGGATGGATTCAAATGAACAATCAAGCAGTTATTAAAATTCATCCGATGGACAATGTTGCCATAGCCTTGAGTGATCTTCCTCAAGGCTTTTTACTTCCATTGGATGGAAAAGAAATAACGTTACAGCAACAGGTACTATCTGGGCATAAGATTGCCATCACAACTCTTTCTAAAGATGCACATATCATGAAATATGGTTTTCCAATTGGTCATGCGACAGAAGAAATCCCAGCAGGTAGCTGGGTTCACTCACATAACATGAAAACCAATTTATCGGGTGAATTAACCTATGAATTTATTCCAAAAACACATCCCGTAGCGGAGTCTCGTCACGCACAGCGCATGTTCAAAGGCTATCGTAGAAAAGATGGTCAGGTTGGTGTTCGAAATGAAATTTGGATCATTAATACGGTTGGATGTATTAACAAAGTAGCTGAAAATCTGGCGAAGTTGGGCAATCAATTATTGAAGGCTGACAATTTTGATGGTGTACAGCATTTCCCTCATCCATATGGCTGCTCACAACTTGGTGATGATTTAACGTATACACAAAAAATCTTAGCTAATTTAATTCACCACCCAAATGCAGGGGCAGTTATTGTATTAGGGCTAGGGTGTGAGAACAATTATATTAAGCTCTTTAAGAAAACAATCGGTCATTATGACGAACAACGCGTTTCCTTTTTAAATGTTCAAGAATCAGCAGATGAAATGGAAGAGGGTCAACTATTGCTTGAAAAAGCCTTTGACTATGTGGCGACATTTGAAAGACAAGCATTACCTATTTCAGAATTGAAAATTGGTTTGAAATGTGGCGGTAGTGATGGTTTCTCTGGCATTACAGCTAATCCGATGATAGGCGTATTTTCTGACCAATTGATCTCAGCGGGTGGTGCAACGGTGTTAACGGAAGTTCCAGAGATGTTTGGTGCTGAACAGATTTTAATGGAACGTGCAAAAGATGCCTCTGTTTTTGAGGATATTGTACATTTAGTAAATAATTTTAAGCAGTATTTTATTAAATATAATCAACCTGTCTATGAAAATCCCTCTCCAGGAAACAAAGCGGGTGGAATAACAACATTGGAAGAAAAATCACTTGGCTGTATTCAAAAAGGGGGCTTCCAAGAAGTAAAAGAGGTACTTGATTACGGTGAACGTATGACGACAAAGGGGCTACATTTACTAAACGGTCCAGGAAATGATCTTGTATCAACAACAGCACTTGCCTCCACAGGCTGCCAAATCGCTCTTTTCTCAACAGGTAGAGGTACACCGTTTGGGGGACCTACACCTACAGTTAAAATTTCAACAAATACACCACTTTATGAACGTAAAAAAAATTGGATTGACTTTAACGCAGGGCAGTTAGTGGAAGGGAAGCCGATGGATGTATTAGTCGATGAATTTATGGATTATATAATAGCGCTAGCTTCAGGTGAAGTGCAAACAAATAATGAGAAATATGGATTCAAAGAAATCGCCATTTTTAAAGATGGCGTCACGATGTAGGAGAGAAATGATATGAAACATCCTATTAAAATAATGCAAATAGGTGATGGGAATTTTATCAGAGGCTTTTTTGATCTAGCAGTTGAAAAACTACAAGTCCCTTGCAGTATCGTTTCAGTCGCAGCAACAGCAAGAGGAAAAACACTCAAACAGCTAGAAGAACAAAAGTTACAGTTCAAAGTGATGGAACGTGGGCTAAAAAACGGTGAGGTTGTAGAAGAAGAAACCACTGTTAAGATTATTCAAGATACGATTCACCCGTGTGAGAACTGGCATACATTTTTACAATATGCGCAGTCTGAAACATTAGAAATGATTGTGTCTAATACAACAGAGGCAGGGATTTATTATGAAAATATTCCTTATCCCACGGCTTGCCCAACAAGCTATGCAGCAAGGCTAACCGTCTTTCTAGAACAATATTACAATCATTTTCAAGGTGAAAAGCAATTGGCAATTGTGCCTTTGGAATTAATAGAACTGAATGGCTCTACATTAAAAACGATTTGTCTACAGCACGCTAAAGACTGGAATTTGCCTACAGCATTTAATGAATGGCTTGCTACGTTAACTTTTTGTAATACACTAGTCGACCGTATTGTAACAGGTTATCCCCGAGATTATCAGGGGAAGGACGCCCTTTACACAGTTTGTGAACCCTATTTCTTATTTGTAATTGATGAAAAAGAGCCATTTAAACATTGGCCAACAAGTCTTGATTTACCTTTTGTCTTTGATGATTTAGACATGTATCGGAAACGCAAAGTCGCCATTTTAAATGGTAGTCATATTTTGCTTTCAGCATTCGGCAAGATTTTTAACCATACAACTGTAAGAGAGGCATTTTCTCATGCAGGTGTTCGAGCCTTTATTGAAAAAGTAACAAACGATTTTACCCAACGCTTCCAAGTGGATGAACATTATCAGCAAGATGTCTTTGAACGTTTTTTAAACCCCTTTATTGAGCATCAGCTCTATGATATTCAATTAAATGAGTTATCCAAGTGGCAAACACGTATTGCCCCATACACTGAAACAGAAATATACTATCAAGCTTTAGCAATAGGGATATATGCAATGAATCCAACACGCTTTTCCATTCGTGAATCTGATCAAGTTATTGAAAAACTGACTGAAATCCATAACGATTTTGAACAAGGTCAGACAGAGCCAATGCAACAATTTATCGAACATTATTTCCAGTGTGATGCAGCAGAGGTTATTCAGCAATTAGCCACAATTACTAGTTTATTGGAGGAAATAGCATGCGACAATTGATCATTAATGAACCGTTTCAAATGGTGGAACGTGAAGTAGACAAGCCGAGTATTGAAGGAAGTCATGATGTTTTATTAAAAATCACGCATATTGGCGTATGTGGAACAGACACACATGCTTTTGCAGGTGAACAGCCATTCTTTCGTTATCCACGAGTATTAGGCCATGAACTAGCTGCTTTCGTGGAAGAAGTCGGTGAAGCAGTTACGGACATTCAAGTAGGTGATCGTGCAACAGTTATTCCATACATCCATTGTGGGGAGTGTGTTGCATGTCGTCGAGGTCAAACGAACTGCTGTAAGTCCTTGAAAGTATTAGGTGTACATATCGATGGAGGTATGGGCGAATATATCGTAGTTGAGGACAGTATTGTAATTACTGATAATGCTGTGTCAGGTGACCAATTAGCCATTGCAGAACCATTAGCTATTGGTGCTCATGCAGTACGTCGTTCGGAACTAACAGAAAATGATACGGTACTTGTTATCGGTGCAGGGCCCATTGGATTAGGAGCTGCACGTTTTGCTAAATTACGTGGCGCAAAAACAGTATTAATGGATTTGAACGAAGAACGTTTAAAGGAAGGACAGGCATGGTCGGAAGCAGATGGTGTGATTGTTGGCAGCCATGACATAATGGCGCAGTTACATGAAAAATTTAATGGTGAACTACCTACAGTTGTCTTTGATGCAACAGGCAATCAACAATCAATGGAATCTTCTTTCCAGTACGTAGAGAATAGTGGCACATTAGTGTTTATTGGTTTAATGAAGAAAACCATTACATTTAATGATCCTGAATTTCATTCAAAGGAATTAACATTGAAAAGCAGTCGTAATGCTACGGCAGAAGATTTTGAGACGGTTATGAACTACATGCAGTCAGGAGCTATAAAGAAAGGCTATGTCACGAAAAATATTGCATTCGATGAAGTGATTTCTTACTTTGAGGCAAAACAATACAACACAAATAAAGCACAAATCTATGTTAAATAATGGGGAGGATTTTCAATGAATATTTCTGTATCAGCATTAAAAAAAATAGTAGTTCAAAAATTCACAACTGAAGGTGTTGACGCTGAAACAGCAGCACAAGTAGCAGATGTTTTGATTTATGCCGATTTACGTGGTGTCAGTTCTCACGGTGTTATGCGTGTGGAGCATTATATAACACGTTTAAAGGCAGGTGGCATAACGAAAAACCCTCATTTTTCAGTAGAAAAAAGAGGCACAAATCACCTTCTTTTTAAGGGTGATAATGGCTTAGGGCATGTCATTTGTAAGGAAGCGATGGATGAAACCATTAAAGTTGCTAAGGAACATGGCTCATGTACAACGATTATTCAAGAGAGCAGTCATTGTGGGGCACTCGGCTATTTTCTTGAACAAGCCACGAGCGAAAATTTAATTGCTATTATGTGCTCTCAAACGGACTCCGCAGTTGTTCCCTTTGGCGGAAAAGAGCCTTACTTTGGTACGAATCCAATAGCTTATGGTTTTCCAACCAACGATAAACCGATTATTTTGGACATGGCAACAAGCAATGTAGCGCTTGGGAAAATTTTATATGCACGTGAAAAAGGGGAGACAATCCCAAATACATGGGGAGTTGATGCACAGGGAGCACCAACTACAGACCCACATCAAGTAAAATCTTTAACACCATTTGCAGGGCCAAAAGGATATGGTATGGCACTTGTAGTAGATGTTCTTTCTGGAATTTTAGCAAATGCAGCTTTTGGTCCTCACATTTCAAAAATGTATGGCAATTACGAACAGAAACGTAATTTAGGGCAATATTTATATGTATTAAATCCAAATATTTTTGGAGATGTTGATCAATTCAAAGCAAATATCTCGCAAATGATAAATGAATTACATGATGCGCCAACAGCACCAAATTTTGATCAGGTACTAGTGCCTGGTGAAATTGAACAGATACGTAGTGTGGAAACAATGGATAAGGGCATTGACTTACCTGACCAAGTATATAACTATTTGACTAGTTAATTTAACCAGTAAAGTATGCTATGCTACATAATACCAAGGAGAGTTTTATATTATAGGTAGGAGATTGATTTTAGTGAAAAAAACAACAATTGCCGATGTTGCACAATATGCAAATGTTTCAAATAGTACAGTATCGCAATATTTGAATAAGCGATATGAATATATGAGTGCAGAGACTCGTAAGAAAATTGAAGAGGCTATTGAAGCATTGCAATATCGTCCGAATTTAATGGCTCGTAGCTTAAAACAGAAATCTACCTTTACAATTGGTATTATTGTGGCGAATATTATTCATGACTTTTCAACAAAAATAATAAATGCATTGGAAGCAGAGTTTGATAAAGAAGGCTTTCATATGATTGTGTGTAACTCGGCGGATAACCCTAAAAAAGAGAAAAAACATATCGAAACTTTACTAGAAAAACAGGTAGATGGCTTAATCGTTTTTCCAACAGGAGAAAATAAAAATCTCTACATAAGACTTCATCAACAGGCAATGCCAATCGTTTTTATTGACCGTTTTATTGAGGGAGTAGATATTCCTGCTGTATTGCTTGATAATTTTTCTGCCATGAATACGGCTGTGGAGACATTTCAAAACCAACCAATAGCCTTTATCACTACTTCTTTAGCCTTACCGATTACTCCTCGTGTCGAACGTTTAGAAGGATTTCGTCAAGCGCTCAGAAATAGGAATTTGTTGATTGATGAGCGCTATATAAAAAATGGTGAGCCAGCTGAGATGACAGAGATTTTTAATCAGTTATTTACATTGGAGCAACCACCTAGGGGAATCATTGCGGCTAATGATCGTATTTTCCAAGAATTAATGCTCTATATTAAAAAAAGAAATTTACATGTGCCTAATGATGTACAAGTAATCGCTGTGGATGATGTACCATATGCCAATTTTTTAACACCTTCCATTACAACATTACAACAGCCTATTTTACCAATGGCACAGAAAGCGGCATCATTGCTCTTAGCAAAAATAAAAAAAGAACATCTAGCTGATGACCAAAAACTATACCGCTTCAAACCGATATTAATTCAGCGAGATTCAACTAACTAAAAAGGCAACCCAAAGCTATGAACTTAGCTAAGGGTTGCTATTTTTAGTTGCACAGCTATTCATCGATAGATATGATTATCTAAAGGAATACTTTTATGTCAAAAAAGACCAATCATTCATTTTGGTGATAGAAAGGGGACTTATGAGCATTGCTAGGAAGTATTGGCTCATTCTATTTGGCTTTGGTTTCTCGTATTTAGGAAATTGGGTGAATCTAGTTGCCCTCAATTTATTAGTTTGGCATTTAACAGAGTCGCCTACTGCTATGGCTAGTATATTTATTGTAGGACCGATTGCTCGAATTTTAACAAGCTTTTTTGCAGGCTCCATTATTGATCGATCGAATAAACAAAAATTAATGATCTATAGTGATATCATTCGTGGCATATTGATTTTATTGTTACCTTTTACGTCCTCTATTTGGCTCATCTATAGCGTATTATTTTTATCTAATATAGCAAGTAGCTTTTTTGGACCGAGTAGTACCTATTATATTTCAAAATATGTTCCAGACGAAGATAAACAATCCTTTAATGCAATATTAGGAATGTTTAGCTCAGGCTCATTTTTAATTGGGCCAGCATTGGCTGGGTTTATCATTGCCATTTCAAATATATCTATAGCATTTTGGTTTAATGCCTTGACGTTCTTTATCTGTGCACTCTCAATTTTTAAGCTTCCCGCAGTAGAAGATCATCGGGACATGCACCGAAAACCCATTACTTGGAGCTTGCTAAAAGAGGATTATGGTATTGTCTATGCCTATATAAAAAAAGAGCAAGTCTTTGCCAAAGTATTTCTATATTTTCAGGGTGCAATGATGATTGCCTTTGCATTAGATTCACAGGAAGCAACATTTATTAAACAAGACCTACAAGCTTCAGATAGTCTATATGGTGTCATCGTTAGTATTGCTGGGATTGGGGCTATTATTGGTGGAGCAATGGCTGCTCGTTATGCTAAAAGGTTTTCAACAAGACAATATATTGTCTATGGTCTGCTTTTGACCACAATCTGCTATACATTGTTTTACTCTTCACCGAATGTGATAATGGCGATTGTTAGCTTTATAGCATTAGGAATATGTATGTCATTTTGTAATGCAGGCTACAGCACTTTTTATCAAATATGTGTACCGGCATCAATTATGGGCCGTTTCGGTAGTGTTTCAACGATGGTCATGAATGTGCTGCAGATTGTCTTTACGTTAGCTTTAGGGTTGCTAGCGGAATGGCTCTCCCTACAAATGGTCTGCATTGTCTTTGGAATTGTAGCTATTTTCCTCTCCCTAGTTTTATATGTATTTATGCATTCAAAATCTGCCTCTGAAGGTTTGAAGGAAGAGATTGTATTGAAAATATAAAAAATTTGTAATTTCAATTTACCTCTAATATAATTTTGGAATTAAAGGTGGAAGCCGAGCTATCAATCTTTCCTATATCAAATATCAAACCATCATTTTTAAATTTAGTATTTAATTAAAAAATAATGCATTTGAAATACATTAATATTTAGGGAATGTTTCATCTGATTTAGTTTATAACTGTAAGCAAATTAAGAAGAAAGATAGTTCATAAAGCTGTTAAGGTTTAAAGGGTATTGAATTCAACCTAGAAAAAACGAATTTTTACTAGAAAAATGATTAATAAAACAAGTATAATTATATTTGTTATAGATAGAAATTTAAGTATACCTTCAAATTGGGTGTTCTTGCGTATATAGGAAATATAAACATTAATAATTAAATTAATTATTACCAAAAATATTATCAAATAATACATTAAAAAACCTCCAATAACTTAAGATTTAATTTATAGAAATGGAACTCTAATAAAGCAATACAGAGTTCCATTTTTATAAAAGATTTAAATTAATTATTTTGGGTTATTATACTCGACCATAATAAAATATTGCATCGTTATGAGCATCGTATGCTTGCCAAAGTAGAACTGCCCCTGTACCAACTGCTCCAACTGAACCTAACAGTGCTATTACAGCTGACATTCCTAATGTTGGTGCAGCAGTAGCTAAAGCAGCTACTGCTGCCGCATAGGCACCTGCAAGTGCTGCTGCTGCCTCTACTTCCTTAGTTTTCATTGTTTTAACAGCAGCTTTAAAATTACTTAAATCTCCATTATTAGATGTACTCTCCATAACACTCTTTCCGTTTGAATTGTTAGTAGAGATAAACCATACGTATTTAGTCGATGTAGGATAAGTGTAATCATATCTATCTACTTTACATTGAGAAAACCAAATGTTATCAACTTGATTATAAACATTGGTAATAGTAGTTCCATAAGGAGTTATAGTTAATTCATTTGAAGATTGAACTGTTGATGGGCTAATTTGATTTTGATAGATCTCTCCATTACTATCAAAAAGTGTATATTCCCCTGTTACTTTATTGTATTCAGCAGTGCTTGTTTCGTTTGCTGTAGTTACCCGAATTTTTCTAATAAATTCATCATCTTGTAATACTTGATAATCATACTGAGTATTCTCATAAGATATGGATTGAGTTACATACTCTGAAGAATATGTATGAATTTTGTGTTGATTCATTAGCAAGGGCGGATAATGGTGTTATTGTTGAACAAATAGTAGTAAAAGCAATAGCACTTGTTAAAAGCTTTTTTTTAAACATAATTCATTACAGCTACTCTTTGTAAAATAATTATTTGCTTGTGTAGATAATTCGATTAATTACTATAGCAATTTCTTAATACTCGAGTTATTCAAACAGTATCACTTTGATCACCGACATGGCAACCGACATTTTTTTGGTCGGAAACCGCCAATTAAATTTTCGGTCTGACTAAGAAATAAATAAATGTTTAATTATTTCGTAAATTGAAACAATATGTTATTGTAAAAAGATAATTGAAACAATGTGTCTTAATTTTTTTGTAATATAGATTTTTAATTAAATAAGGGGTGGGTCAAACCTTGATAGAAATTCTTATTGTAGACGATCATCCTATTGTTTTAGAGGGCTCAAAAATGTTATTTCTGGATATTGATGATATTAAAGTTGACACAGAGAGAGATACAACAACCGCATTGAAAAAAATAAAGAAAAATAACTACGATGTCTACTTAATAGATGTTCATATGCCTGTAATAAATGGAATTAAATTAGCTCGAGATATCAAAAACATACAAAAAAATGCTGCAATAATTCTTTACACAGGTGACGATATTATAGATTACTATCCTCTAGTTTTAGAAAGAAAGATTGAGGGAGTGATCTCTAAAACGGCACCTAAAGATCAGGTTATTAGAACAATACGTTCTGCTGCTCGACGTGAAATTTTATTAAATGAAAGTTTTTTGGATTTTTTAGAAACATATAATAAACCTAAAAATATTATTGAACTCAACGAAAAAGAGAAATTTATACTAAATTTAATTTCAGAAGGCTTTACAAATAATGCAATTGCAGAGAAACTTAATGTAACACAAAGAACAGTGGAAAGGTATTTAACACAATTATTCACTTTATTAAATGTACAATCACGTAATCAAGCAGTAGATTTTGCAAAAGAACATCATTTGCTATATTAGACAAATAATTTTTGTTATTACAAGTATAAAGTGTGAAATTATAATTGATTTAAGATATTTTTAAGAGATACATTCAATAAATTTATGTTTTATTAACATATATATCCACCTCAAAATACTTAGAAAAAAGATTAACCGAATGAACCCATTAGAGAAGATGTATTGACCATGGCAATGAGGGCGTATCAAATCATATTGAATAAATAATATTATTGTTATAAGCATACATTAAATTTGCCTTTCCTTTAAAGATTTGTGTCAGTATTATCTAGACATTTCAATTCAATGAATATTGCCATTAAAGTTTTCCTTGTTGAAATTGATCGAATTATTAACAATAATATTACAGTCTCTAGTTCTATTACTGATATTAGTATCAGTAATACTAGTTTGTTTTCTTTAACAAACATTTTTCAATTACTTGCAACTTTGAATCCTACCCCGCTCTTTAATTAGAGCGGGGTTATTGTGTTTAATATATAACGTGAAATATGTACTTTCAAAAAAATGAACCTTTTCTAGTAGTCATTTGTTTATAACGTAGAACCATCAGAAAGGAGTGCCTTGGATTGACAGAACGTGAATTATTCGATTCATACAACAAAGATGTTTACCGTACCTGTTATTACATGCTACGGAACGCCCAAGATGCGGAAGATCTCTGCCATGATGTATTTGTCACCGTCTTTCGTCAGGATTGGAGAAGTGTAGAGCATACACGTGCTTGGATTTTACGAATTGCGATGAATCAATGTTTAAATTTGCTTAAAAGAAAGCAGGCTCAGTTAAAAAAAGTGAGTCAGGTACAGTTGCTACAGGAGCAAACTACGGCATCAGTTAAATCTGTAGACACCATTGTACTGGAGAAGGCAGCTGAGGAGGAGTGGGAGGCACTACTCAGACAGCTACCAGAAAAGTTAATGGCTGTTGTCACCCTACGCTACATTGGTGAGCTATCATTAGTGGAAATTGCGGAAACGCTAAAGATTCCAGTGGGAACAGTGAAATCGAGACTCCATAAGGCATTGAAAATCATGCGCAAAAAACTAGAACAAAATCAAAATTTATGGTTGAAGGGAGAGAATCAATTTGGAACGCATTGAAAAGAAATTGAAAAAAGAGATGAACGCAGACCATAACATGAAGTATCCTGACTTTGAACAAATGTGGAATGGTATCCAGCAGGATGAACTAAAAATGGTAGGTGAACCGATCGAACTTCTACCTCGAAAAAGAAAGAGATTTGTTTTGGTCGCAGGATTAGCTGTTGCTCTAATGGCTACACCTGTCTATGCAGCACTGAATTACGATTGGTCAACTATTCTATCTTATAGAGCTGGTATTCAGTCTGCATTAGACCAGGGCTTAGGGCAGACTATTGAGAAATCCGTTACGAAGGATGGGTTTACGTTGACCGTACATACGGCGTTTATCGATGATAACAGAACCTTTCTTTTGTATAGTTTGAAACCTGAGGCCTCTTGGGATGGAATGAATGTGAGTTTTGATCAAATCGGGCTTCAAGATGCGAATGGTGATTTTATTAAAGGGAATTACTCACATCGCTGGAATGAAGATCTTGGTCTTTTCCAAGGGTATTTTGAGACAGACTGGGTGGCAGATAATCAGAAGTCAGACATTAAATTTTTAATGGAGAATATTCATTCTATTGGTGATAAAGAACTGCCTATTAATTACAACCCTAATGACTCTCAAACGCAGAATTTCACCATTAAAAAGGATGGAATTGACAATGTAATTCTACAAACCTTTGAACAATCAGACGGGAAAGTAATGCTCCAATCAGCGGTTCAATTTACAGATTCTGAAATGAAGAACAAATGGGTACGAATTAAGGCGCTAGATGATAAAAATCAGACGATTAAAGAAGTGGAAACACCAGTTTTTGGAACTCCTGGTGCAACTGGTGAATACTTTAGTCAGCAAATTTTCACTTCAGACAGCTTACGAGCGAAGGATACAAAGTTCCAACTAACTTATGAACATACATTAGATATTGCAAAGGATAATTGGAATATAGAGATGAATTTATCCAAAGAACAATTAAACAAGGGATCATTTAAAAAAGTCGTCAATATTCCTTTAGAAAATGCATCTAATGGAATAGTAATTCATGAAATGAAAGTTACTCCAACACAGGTACGTTTAATACTGACCCATAAGGAAAAATATGCACATATTCCTTACATGGACTATCAGCTGGATATTGGTGGCGTACTTTTGGATGGAGGTAGATGGGATATAGAAAACGATCCTTATAAAACCGAACTTCATTTTGAATTGACTGGAGTGGATGTGACCTCGTTAGCGAATCAATCTGTGGCATTGGTAGCTAAACATCGCGTTGATATAAAAGATGGTGACGAGCAACCGATTCATTTGACTAATATATCAGATACACCTCAAAGTAAGACATCTACGATTGGGGAGTATTCAATTACATGGACTTACTATAAGAAAGATAGCAATCTCTATGTGGAATCCTTTAGCACTGAACCTACATTTGGTGGTGTCTCTCAGACTTATTATCTAGATCATAAAGAGCGAAATTATGGAATGCCTATGATGGCTGGCATACTTGGTGATGAAAATAATAAGCAGATGGATGAGTATAAGAATTTTAAAGATAAAGATCTTGATATTTATATTTGGAAATATACTACGAATTATCCAGATGCAGAGCTTCGTATACCACTTACATTTGGAAAATAACAGTATTAGCAGCCCCATCTATTTGATTCTTTACTATTCAAATAGATGGGGATTTTTGTTTTGAAGATAAAAGAGCTTTACATAAAATGAATTGTATAATATAGTTTAGTTAACTTAATTAAATTAATTATTTGTACAGGAGAAGATACATGACCTCTAACGAAAAAACACAAAAATCTTTTGCTTATAAGCTTGGACTAGGCATTATTATCTTTTCACTTTCTTTATGGTTAATCCCAATTATTACACCTTTCACACCGATACCTACAAAAGTAAAGGCAGGGATTATACCAGGAAGTATTATTATGGCTGAAATCTTATTTTGGCTTGGTGCTTTACTTGTTGGAAAAGAAGTAGCCAACAAATTTAAAAGCTATCTAAATCCTAAAAAATGGCGAGAAAAAGGTGACACTCAAAAAAATGAAGAATAACCAGGTAGCAGAGCAAATAAATCAAACCATTGAAGATATTTGGATCATGCTTGAGAAAATGGAAAGGGCTTATACTAATTTCTCCTTAAATAATCAGCAATATGTTCTTTTAACATTAGTGATGCGTCATCCATCCTGCTCGCCTTCAGAACTAGCAGATAAAATGGCTATTACAAAAAGTGCAGTGAGTCAGCAATTAACCAAGCTTGAACAGGATGGCTATATAATGAAAAGGCAGCATGAGGAGGATAAGCGTGCCTTTTCTGTCGAATTAGGCGAGAAGGGTCTATTATATAAACAGGAAGTCGAAGCCTTTAATCAACAGATTACAGAAAAGTACCATGCTCACTTAACAACTGAAGAGTTAGCTGAAATGTTAGCTACTCTAGAAAAAATGAAAAAAATACTGTGTGAATTTTAGAAAAAATTTGACATTTTGTTAGGTGTATCTTATAGTAACCCTTAAAATAAATGGGGGAATAAACATGGTCATTACTCTTGTCCAATCATTCACAACAAAACATCATCATCATCACTAGTCTTGCTATCCTTATTAACTTATTAATATTGAATAGGAAGACTATTTCTCATGTAATCGTATAAATAAAGCTGATTTGAAGCTTTATCGCTATACGGTTTTTTTATTGCTCAAAAAATGAGGAGGAGATTATGATGAAAAAAATGGACTATCAGAATGTTCGAGGAACACAAGATTATTTACCAGAGCAAGAGGCTACTCGTCGTGTGATACGCCGTACGTTAGAAGATACATTTATAGCCTATGGCTGCAAGCCGTTAGAAACACCTATTCTTAACTATACAGAGTTGATGGCTTCTAAATATGCTGGTGGTGCTGAGATTTTAGAGGAGATGTATACATTAACAGATCGAGGTGAGCGAGATTTAGCGTTACGCTATGATTTAACAATTCCATTTGCAAAAGTTGTAGCGATGAATCCAGCGATTGCTATGCCATTTAAACGATATGAGATTGGCAAAGTGTTTCGAGATGGCCCCATCAAGGCTGGTCGTTTTCGCGAATTTACACAATGTGATGTAGATATTGTTGGGGTAGAATCACAGGCTGCTGAGGCGGAGCTAATGATGATGGCGATAGATGCCTTTGATCAGCTTAAACTTAAAATTAATCTCCAATATAATAATCGCAAGCTTTTAGTTGGTTTACTGCAATTATTTGAGGTTGAACAGGAACAAATGAATCGAGTTATTTTAACATTAGATAAGATTGAAAAAATAGACGAGAAAACAATGCTCGCAGAATTGAAGGCATTGGGGTTATCAGATAATAGTAATCATAAAATAAAGCACTTTTTAGATGAACGTCCTCAAATAAGTATGGCGTATTTTGAAGGATTCGCGACCGAGAATGTCTTTTTACAACAAGGTTTACAGGAATTAATGGAACTAACTTCTTATTTAGAGGCACTTGAAATAAGTGACCAATGTATTTTCAATCCATTTTTAGCGAGGGGACTTGAAATTTACACAGGAACAATTTATGAAATTTTTTTAGCAGATGGAACAATCCGCTCAAGTATTGGTAGTGGGGGACGCTATGACAATGCTATTGGTGGCCTTTTAGAGACAAATCAAACCTATGCTACTGTTGGTATTTCATTTGGTTTAGATGTCATCTATACAGCATTGGAGCTTTCGGGAAAAATAGATCAAAACGCTCCTAGTGTGGATATTTATATTATTCCTCTCGGAACAGAAAAAGAGGCACTAAAGCTAGCAACTGCATTACGGCGAGAAAAATATAAAATAGAAGTTGAGCTAAGTGGGAAAAAAGTGAAAAAGGCGATGGAAAAAGCCAATCGTGAAAACACGCCAAAGGTTATTGTATTAGGAGATAATGAGGTCAATCAAAATATGTATAAAATAAAAGATATGAAAAGCGGTGAGGAAGAAATCGTTGCGTTTATCTTTTAAACAACATAACATGAAAAAAACGGCTGATCCCACTCTATTATAGGATTTGAGCCGTTTTTTTTTTGGTTATTTTTCCGATTTAAAAACAAGCTTCCATATCAAGATGTTGATGAAGAAAAGCACAATGAAATATATCGTAGAGCCGTATGTTATCTGAGCTATCAAATAGTGCAGCCCTACAAGTAAACCTAAAGGGAGCAATAATAAAAGAATCTTCCAGCCCTGTGCATCGTTAACTTCATCATAGGGTTTGGTAAAGGGTAATTTGTTTGTCATCATGACAAAACAAAGGATGGTATATAACCAGCTTGTTACCAAAACAGCTAGTAAATCAGGGATAATTCGAATACCATAAATATAGCTAAAGACTATACTTAGTACTAAAAATAACGGAATATACAATTTAATTAAAAATGCCTTTAAGCTACCTTTTTGTAATTCTGTATAATCTTTAAGCGGGAGTGTTTTATAAATCCATGCAGCCTTATATTTAGAAGAGTGACCAAGCATAAGGACAGCGGATGGTATAATCATCATACTAAAATAGATATTTAAATAGCTCATACTACTAGCATAATCGACTTCTTCCCCTCTGCTAAAAGTAAACATGAAAATAAAGGGAATAATAAATGAAAAGCCTAAAGATGGGTAAACCTTTAGCTTAAACTCTCGCTCTTGCTTCATCATCAGAGTGGCGAAGCGGTAGAAAGCTTGTTCCTCGTGTGTTCTACACACAAGGGTTAATAAAAACGACTTTAGTCGATTGTTCTTTTCCTTTTTCGATTTACTTGTACTTAGCAGTTTTTGGAGATTGCGTTCAAAGGTTGGTATGAGTTTAATATAGATCCAAATCGAAATAATAGGTACAATCACTGCTAAGATGGTATAAATGACTGTCAATAAAGATGTGTCACCATGCAGTATGAGTTCATAAGGGGCAGCGAACCACATCGGTATTAAGAAGAGGTTCCACCAATGAAACGATACTACCATATCTAAATTGACGAATTCAAAGGATCGAATAAGAACTTGATAGCCAATCATCAGCATTAGAGATAAAGCGATTTGTACATAATTAATCATATCCTTCAGCTTTTCACCATCGAAGAAGCGTAAAATGGCAATATATAAAATGGCTGTGATGGCAACGATAAATAAATTCATTAATAGAATTTCAAGACCTGTTAAAATAAAGAACACAATTCCTTGAGTAAAAAGGCTGACTATTAGAGGGATGGCTGTTAGGGCCAATGTTAAATAGGATAAATAAATAAAAATATGCATAAATTTTGCTGCATTAATTGTTTTAGCTGAAATAGGCTTAGTTGAAAGTATGCTTTTATCTCGTACATCTAAAAGCACAGAAGAAAAGTCAGAAATCAATGAAGTCATAATCAAAAAGATGATCATTGCAAAGGCAATACTCATTTGAAATAAATAATTTTGACCAAATCCCATAAGCGGGATGAGTATAAGCCCGAATAACATATAAATCCATAGAGACTTAATGTAGCCGTACTTTTGATTGTCTTTCTTTTTATTTTGATTAAATAGGGTAGGTACTTTCCGTTCATCCATTGTTAATTTTATATGGAGGATTTTTCTCATCATGTCATAATCAATGCCCATTTTGATAAAAAGCCATCGGAACTTATCAAGCAATCGTAGCGTTTTGAAATCTGTCATAATTGTCCCCCACGAACGACGGACACAAATTTTTCTCCGATTTCCTGATGTTCATGAAATCCTGTTAACTGGTTAAAAATTCTTTCTAATGTTCCTTCAGTATTATCTGCTTGTAATTGGGCAAATGTTCCGTCCGCTGCAATTTTTCCATCATACAGCAGAATGATACGGCTACTGATTTTTTCAACTACATCCATAATGTGAGATGAGTAAAATATAGTCTTTCCGTTGGCAGCTAATTGCGTTAAGATTTCTTTAAAAATCATGACACTGTTTGCGTCTAGGCCATTGATCGGCTCATCTAAAAATAGCAGGTCTGGATTATGTATTAGGCTTGCAATAATTAGTAGTTTTTGACGCATACCTTTAGAATAAGAAGAAATTCTAGAATGGTACGCTTCACCAACTCCAAACAGCTCCATTAGTGATTTGGATTTGTCAGCCGCCTCCTCTAGCTCTAATCCATATAGCTGGCCGATAAAGGTTAAATATTCATAGCCTGTTAAGTTATCATAAACATCAGCGATTTCAGGGACATAACCGATTCGCCGTTTATAATCAATTTGGTCTTGCCCTATGCTTTTCCCAAAAAGCTTAATTTCACCGCCATAATCACCTTCTAGCCCTAGAATAAGTTTTACAGTTGTACTTTTACCCGCGCCATTGGGGCCAATATAACCGATGATTTCACCTCTAGCTGCATGAAGGTCAATCCCCTTCAAGATTTCCTTGTTTCCATAACTCTTCGTTAAATTCGTAATTGTTAAAATCTCTTCCATTTTATAGCCCCTTTCAATTATTTAGAAAATTTAACCATAATTACACTATATCATATTAAAAGAGATAATATTCCTTATACTAAAATGAAACCAATTCAATCAAAATTAGAGAGATCTTCTTATATTAAAGGAGATTGAAAAACGAAATTGATTGATTATTTTAAGGTAAATACGCTTTATTTATAGTTGACTTATTTCAAAAAGAGAGGTGGATGACACATGAAAAAAATTGAAGTGGTATTGTCTGACTATGATCCAAATTGGGAAGAACAATTTTTAGTTGAGAAAAGGAGTATACAAGAAGCTATTGGTCATTCTAACTTAGGGATTGAACATATTGGCAGTACCTCTATCAAAGGTTTAAAGGCTAAGCCCATTATTGATATTCTGCTAGGAGTCCAAAGTAAAGAAGGAGTCTCGGAACTAATAGAGGATTTAAGAATAATTGGGTATGAATATGTTCCTAAACCTGAGCTAATGGATAGAAGATTTTTTAGAAAAGGGCTATGGGGGCAAGGAACTTGTCATTTACATATATGTGAATA
The DNA here is from genome assembly GCF_038630435.1 of Lysinibacillus sp. FSL K6-4013. NCBI lineage: Bacteria > Bacillati > Bacillota > Bacilli > Caryophanales > Bacillaceae > Lysinibacillus > Lysinibacillus sp. FSL K6-4013. Next base: position 4,378,644 of record NZ_CP152031.1, on the reverse strand, counting down.
TAACAGTAGTGAATGGATTGACAAATGCCTTTTCCGAGATTATCTTCGATTAAATGCTCAAACGGCACATGAATATGAAACTTTAAAGCAACAGCTTGCCTATCATTTTCAATATGATCGCCCAACATATACCCTGAAAAAAGAGCCTTTCATTCAAAAGATAATTACTCAAGCTAAAAACGAAGGCTATGAAAAATATTAAAAAAGCCAGTCTAAAAAAATTTAGAGAATGGCTTTCTTCTATAGAATGGGCTATTTAGAGAGCTCGACAACAGTATCGTAAAAAATATTCGTTGCTACAATAATATCCTCATCTGAGCTATATTCTAATGGATTATGACTAATGCCGTCCTTTGAGCGGACGAATAACATCCCAATCGGTGCAATTTCAGCTATATTCATTGCATCATGGCCAGCACCACTTATGAGAGAATAAGGTCGTATACCTTGCTTTTCAATACTTATAGTGAGTTGCTGTTGTAGCATGGCATCCGTTTTTGCGGGTTTAATGCGCTGCAACACTTTTGAAGTCAATGTAACATGTCTTCGTTCAGCAATTTGTTGAAGTTGTTGCATAATTTCTTGCTCTAATGCACTTACTTTATTTTCGTCAATATCACGAAGATCAATGGAGAATGTGACTTTACCTGGTATAATGTTTGTCCCATTTGGAGAGACCATTAGCTTACCAACCGTTGCAACGGAATCTGTTGTATTGTTTAATAGTTGCTCAATAGCTAAAATCATTTCGCTTGCTGCAGTTAGGGCATCCTGACGAATGGGCATAGGTGTTGCACCAGCATGTTCACTGACACCCGTTACTGTAACCTCTAGCCATAAAGGGGCAGCAATACCTGTGACTACACCGACTGGTAGGTCTTCATTTTCTAACACTTTTCCTTGCTCGATATGCATTTCTAAATAAGCTTTAATATCATGACGATGAACTTGTGTTAAAGGATAAGGTGATAAATGGAAATCCTTCATGGCCTGTTCAATAGCAATGCCAGCTTCATCTGTATGCTGTAATTGCTCCTCTGTTAAAAGACCAGCCATAGCACTACTGCCAAGGAGTCCAAATCCAAATCTCGTTCCTTCCTCATCCTTAAAAGCGACAACTTGGATTTTTTTAGAAGGTAGCAACTGTTGCTCATGGATAGTATGTACCACTTCAATAGCTGCTAGTACCCCTAATGCTCCATCAAATTTGCCACCCTCTGGTACTGTATCGATGTGAGATCCCAGCATAATGGTTTCATTTCCTTCACCATATGTACCAATAAGGTTTCCAACAGCATCGATTGTAACACTCATCCCTGCTTGTTCCATATAAGTTGTGACTAACTCAATGGCTTGCTTTTCTTCTGGCGTGAACGAGAAGCGGTTAATGCCACCTGTCTTTTCATTGCGACCAATTTGACTTAAGTCTTGAAGATGCTGTAAGAGCCTAACTCCATTAATCATGACCATCACTCTTTCATTTGGAATTGGAAGTGGCACTGTCCTTCACGTAAAACAAATTGATCATGTACCACCTCTAGATTTTTATTGTACCCTTTGGCAATTGAGGGGTCGATGACTTTGCAATATAAAATGCCGTACTTACCCATATCATCATCTGCCCATTGTTGACCTAGTGGGCAGTGAGTAAACGTTTGTTCTACCTCATTTTTTTTATACACCGTTTCAATTTCAAACAAATCACTACGACCCATATCATAGTTTGTTAAATAGTTATCCACTGAATTTGCTAGGCCGTTTGTGCGTGCACGTTGAGCAATGCCTTGGCCTCGCTTATGGCCAAAACGCTCTACTGCCCGCATAATCACTTGTTCACCAGCTTCTCCATATTCATCAACAACTGGCTTGGCAATCTGTGCAAACATTTTAGAAAATCGAGCAAACGGTGTTAAATTAGCAAATTTTTCTTCACCTACAACGATTTGGGGTAAGTATTCAAAGAAAGTATGATTTTCACCTTCAGCTGTTGCTTTTTTCGCCATTGCTTCAGCATCCTTTAAACCAAACGCCTCTAAACCTTTTTGTACTAATGTCCGACCATGCTCTCCATACTGCTCTGTAATGGAGAGATGTAATTCTGTAAACATTTTTGCGGTAATTATGTCCATAGATAAAGCCTTCATCATTAATTTTTCCTCTGCCATTTTATGAGCCACCTCATTAACAAATCATATTGATTTACTTGGATTTTATTTTTATTATAGAGGTGGCTAGTAATTTAAATCAAATGAATATTTGCACAATCATATATGAAAAAAAATCATAAAAGGGGCAGAATAGCATGGCTACATTAGCGCAATATATTGCTTTCCATACACTTATCGATACAGGGAATTTTACAGAAACAGGATTAAAGCTCAATCTCACACAGTCTTCAATTAGTCATACGATTAGTAATTTAGAGGCAGAATTAGGACTTTCTCTAATTATTCGAAACCGCAATAATATTGTTTTAACGAGTGAGGGGAGAATTGTTTACGAACATATATCCAAAATATTGCAGCAACAACAACAGCTTGAAACCTCTGTGGCAAATTTAAAAAATCTCATTGGGGGTACATTATCGGTTGGTATTCTACCAAGTGTTTCATTGGTCTTATTACCAAAGGTTTTAGCGTATTTCGAACAGCATCATCCAGACTTACAAATTCGTTTGATGGAGGGAGATTATGATCAAATCGAGGACTGGCTTCACAATGGAGTTGTGGATATTGGTTTTTTAGTGCAGCCAAGTTCTAAACATCTTGTATTCGATGCGATTTTTAATGATGAGCTTGTTTGCATTATGGCACAGGATCATCCATTGGCGAATGAAGACAGGCTCTCTCTAGAGCAATTGCAGGATGAGCGCTGGATTATGCCTAAACGTACAATTGATCGAGATGTATCAAGGATTTTGGCTAAACATAAAATTCATCCCAATGTGGTCTATGAATTATCGGTTGACCAAGTCATTTTGACGATGGTCAATGAAAATTTAGGCATTTCAATTGTGCCGAATTCCCTTTTGCTACATGCGCCAAGTAACCTGATTAGAAAAAAATTTTATCAAGCATATATTAGACAGGTTGGAATTGCACATAAACACAGTATTCTTCTTTCTCCAGGAGCTTTAAAGTTTGTAGAAATATCGAAATACTTTGCCTCCTTTTTACAAAATTAGTTATTGACAATTAAAAAAACCCGAACTATTATCTGATAAAACCAATTGGGATTGTTTAGATTAATCAGATGGAGGACTTTGGGTATATGCATACAATTGTTTATGTTGAAATATTTATCTATTTACTCGCTATGTTAGGAGTAGGTATTTACTTCAGTAAAAAAGATTTATCACATAATGACTACTTTCTAGGGGGAAATAAACTACCGGGCTGGGCATTAGCCTTTTCTGAGCGTGCTACGGGTGAATCCGCCTATATGTTTTTAGGGGCAATTGGCTTTATTTATGTGGCTGGGCTGTCTGGTATTTGGATTTTATCTGGCATGCTTTTAGGCGTTGTTGCATCATGGCTATTTTTATCAAAACGCTTTATGACAGAGCAACAAAAATATAAAGTGAATAGCCTAACAGATTATATTGCCGTTAAATTTCCAAAGCACGCAGATATAATTCGTTGGTTAGCTTCTGCAGTAATGGTGTTATTCTTTGTTTGTTATTTAGCAGCTCAATTTTCAGGAATGGGTAAAACAATTTATTCATTCTCAGGACTTAACATTACATGGGGAACAATTATTATTGGTGCAATAATAATTGCCTATTCATGTATGGGAGGATTTATGTCTGTTGTTTGGACAGATACAATCCAAAGTTTTTTAATGCTGATCTCGTTCGTTATTGTACCAATTGCAGCTTATATGGAAATTCAACATCAGGGTTTAAGCATTTCAACAGAGCTTGCACAAATGGGCAATGGGGCGGATAGTTGGGTTGGAGGCTTAAATGGTCTTGCCTTAGGGGCGATGCTATTTACAAATCTATCATGGTTCTTTGGCTGGCTAGGGGGGCAACCTCAATTGAGCTCTCGCTTTATGGCTATTACGACTGAAAAAGAGCGAATTACTGGCCGTAATATGGCAATTATTTGGACATTAATTGTCTATGTGGGTGCCTTTCTATCTGCTATTTTTGCGTCCACTTTGTATAAACAAGGCTCTATTGAGGATCCTGAAATGATATTACCGCATATGGTGTTTGAAATTTTACCACCTTGGGTTGCAGGAATTATTGTGGCTGGTATTTTAGCAGCTATTATGTCAACGGCATCGTCTCAATTGTTAGTCATCACAACATCGATAAGTGAGGACATAATTCATAAAACATTACGTTGGAATATTTCTAGCAAAAAATTAGTTCACCTTTCGCGTCTAGTGGCTGTTATTAGTGGGATTGTGGGGATTATCATTTCACTTAAATCAGGTTCTGTGATTTATAGCTTAGTATCCTTTGCATGGGCAGGGATTGGCAATACGTTTTCGGTTGTGATCCTTTTAATCTTTTTCTGGAAACGTGTTTCAGGCATTGGGGTCATTGCGACAATTATTGTCGGCTTTATTAGTGCGATTGCATGGTCCCTGTCACCTATGGAGGCTGTTGTGTCAGCCAAGGCAGCGACATTCTTTATTTGCTTAATTGTTGGAGTAGTCGTGTCTTTAGTATGTCCTGATAAAAATGAAAATGGTCTAAATGATATTTTAAAATAATAATTTAACTCCTCTTTTGAAGATATACTTCTCAAAAGAGGAGTTTTCTTTTTATGCTTATGACTATATTGAAATATGATAGAAGGAAGAGCAACCACTCTAACAGGAAATTACATAATGCGTGGACCTTTTTGGTTATCATGGTTTATGCAAAAATGAAGCAAGGGGGTTAGGAAGTGTTTAGTGATTTTAAGCTTATGGATGAACGACCAATTTATGTACAATTGAAGGATTATGTTCAAGACATGATTGTCAAGGGGCATCTGTTGGAACATCAAAAGCTTCCATCTACCCGTGAACTTAGTAAGCTATTAGCGGTCAGTAGGAATACGGTGCTGAATGCATATGCCGAATTAGAGCTAGATGGCATCATTTATGCAGTGAAAGGAAAAGGGCATTTTATCGGAAAGGTTACTACATTGAAAACTTCTTCTATTGAAATAGATTGGAAGCAAAGGCTGAATGAAACCTCTTTATTAGCAGATGAAATCGATTTAATACGGCAAGATATACACTGGAAAAAAGGCATGATTTCGTTTACGAGTATTGCCCCAGAAGAAAAGCTTTTTGATGTTGAAAATTTCAAAAGGGCGTTTCTCACAAGAATGTCGATTGAAGGAGATATTGTCTTGAACTATGGCTATGCCAAGGGATATAAGCCTTTAATTGACCATCTTCTTAGCTATATGGAGATGAAAGGTGTAGACATTTCTAATAAAGATATTTTAATTACAAATGGTTTTACAGAAGGTCTCGATATTTTATTGACCTCTTTAGCTAAAAAATCAGGGTGTGTACTATGTGAAAATCCTACACATCACGCAGCATTGAAGCTTTTCCGTTTGCATGGGCTAGACATACATGGCATCGATATGCAAGATGACGGGATTGACATGGAACAGGTGGAAAAAACGTTAGCAGATAAGGATTTCGATTTTGCCTATCTTATCCCGTCCTATCATAATCCAACAGGAATTGTCACTTCCTCCGAGAAAAGGAGTGCTATTTTTCAGCTTTTTTCAAAATATCAAATACCCATTGTAGAAGATGGTTTTAATGAGGAATTAAGGTATTCAAGCTCTCATTTGGCACCACTAATCGCTTTTAGTGGTACAGGTAATAACATTGTCTATATTGGTAGCTTTTCTAAAATTCTTTTCCCTGGCTTACGTGTTGGCTGGATTTTAGCAGATAAGGAGTTAATTGATAGCTTGGAAAGTATGAAAAGAGCGCGAACAATTCATACATCAACACTGGATCAGGCAGTGTTATATCAATATTTACAGGATGGTTACTTTGAAAAATATTTAAAGAAAGCAAGATTTGTTTACAAGAAAAAATATGAGCTTGCCCGTCAAGCCTGTATGCAATACATTCCCTTTAGCAGGATAACAGGGGATGGGGGGCTTCATCTCTTTATAGAGCTAGAAGAGGCAGTAGATGCACGTTTGTTGCTGGAGAAGTGCTATGACAAGGGCGTAGTATTTTATCCAGGCGATGTATTTTATACAAATGGGAGAGGTAGTAATACATTTCGTTTAGGTTTTTCTCGTTTAGCAGATGACGATATTGTTCGAGGTATTCAAATCATTGGTGATACATTGAAAAACGTTATGAGGAGTTGAAAAAATGAAGGTTGGCGTAATTATGGGTGGTACTTCCTCTGAAAAGCAGGTGTCCATCATGACAGGTAAGGAAATGGTCACTCAATTAGATAAGCGAAAATACGAAGTTGTAGCCATTACATTAGATGACAACAAAGAGGTAATTGACAAGGTGCGTAACATTGATGTGGCTTTATTAGCACTTCACGGTAAGTTCGGGGAGGATGGTACGATTCAGGGAGTGCTGGAAACATTGGGTATTCCTTATACAGGAAGCGGTCTTCTAGCAAGTAGTTTGTGCATGGATAAAAATATGGCTAAAAAAATTCTTCGATATGAAGGTGTCGCAACACCAGATTGGGTGCATCTCATAAAGGGGGATGAGCTGCCCTTACAGGATATAGAGCTTATGGGTTATCCACTTGTAGTTAAGCCGAATACTGGTGGCTCTAGTGTGGGTGTTCAAATTGTTCATGATCGGAGTGCCTTATTGGCTGCTGTTACAGAAGTATTAAATTGGGATAGCGAAATCATTATTGAGCAATATTTGATTGGCGACGAAATTACATGCCCAATACTCAATGAACAACTATTGCCAGTCCTGTCAATCAAACATACAGCAGTATTTTTTGACTACCAGGCAAAATATGACGATGCTTCTACAGTAGAGGAGCCTGTGGAACTGCCCCTTGCGATTCATGACCGAGTGGCAAAAGCAGCGATGATTAGTTACAAGTCTTTAAAGTGCAGTGTTTATGCAAGAGTAGATATGTTAATTAAGGATGGTGTTCCTTATGTGTTGGAGGTTAATACATTGCCTGGCATGACGCAAAATAGCCTCCTACCAAAAAGTGCCCTTGCAGCGGGGATCAGCTATTCAGCACTATTAGACAGTATTATTGAAAGCTCTTTACAGATTGATAGGAATAAGTAAATCGAAAAACAAAACCACCAATAGAATTTTTGTGAAAGGTGAAAATGGATATCCGTTGCAAGCTACTTCTACTGTTAGTATGAAAGATAAGGAAAAGACACTTTTGCACATGGTTGATTGGAGAGGAGCCAGCGTCACAGATGAGACCCTGGAGTGAACGTAAGTGAGTGAGGCGGCTCATCGGACGCCCCATGGAAAGGACGCTGGTGAAAAGGAAATCCCCCTTCGCTTTGCCAAAAGATCTTTTGTTGCTAGTAACATGAATCTTTTTTCAACAACATAAAACACCTTTTGTTGTTACTTACAAAAGGTGTTATTGACTGTTTATGATTTTGCTAATTCAATAAAGCCTTCTCCGAAAACATCCCTTACATCATGTATGGCAATAAAGGCGTCCTTGTCGACTTCTTTGACAATTTTTTTGAGCTTAACAACTTCTTGCTTACTGATAACAATATACAGAATTTCCTTTTGTTCCTTTGTGTAATAACCATGACCTGATAGCACAGTTACCCCACGATTCATATAAGCAGTTACCTGTCCAGCAATGTCTTCTGGCTTCTTAGAGATAATGGTAACTGCCTTTTTAGGGTTAACTCCTTCAATAACAAACTCCATTACCTTAGTACCAACATATAGCATAACAATTGTTAGCATTAATGCCTCTGCACCAATGATATAATAGGATGAAAAAGCAACAATTAAATCGAAGAATAAAAGTCCATAGCTAATACTCCATCCAAGATATTTGTTAGTGATTCTCGCTAAAATGGTAGAACCTGCTGTTGTACCACCAACTCTGATAATCAAGCCAATACCGACTCCTGCAAATACGCCACCAAAAATTGTATTGACGATAATCTCATCTGAAGAAATAGACCACGTTTCTGTTAAATGTAAAAATAAAGAGTGGAATGAGACCGCAATGATTGTATAAATTGTTGTTTGTCTATTTAAAAATTTATAACCCACGATAAGTAAAGCTGCATTCATAACAAAACTAACAATACTTGGCGACCATCCGAACAGATAATAAGCAATAATCGTTAAGCCTGTTACGCCACCTTCACCTAAATCATTTGGAATAACAAATAAGTTAACTGCTAGGGCAAAAAGCAGTGATCCAAGCATAATCATTAAAATATCGATAACGTATTTCTTCATTCACATAACACCACCAAATCAAATTTTATTTTTCTTAAATTCCATACTATATCAGGTTTTCACCAAATGATATACTTTTTGGAATGTTCATTTGTGATATATCGACAGTAATTAGTGTGTCTTTAGAGAGAACTTTCGAAACTTGACACGGAGGATCATTTCGGGAGGTAGCAATATGGAAAAGGAAGCGTACTTCATTCCATGCAGTTTGCTGGCACTGATTTAAAAATATTCATAATAAAAAAATATTTTAAGTGAAAAGGTGCGATTCCATTAGGAGAATCGCACCTTTTTTAGTGAATTTTTATTAGAAAGGAAGGTTAATGGAAAATTTCGGCGAAGGTGTAGATAGACAATATGAAAAAAGGATGATGAATGATGATAAATACGGATGTGACAACGAAACTAAAAATCAATCAACCAGCCCATAAAGTATTTGAAGCCATTATTTCCCCTACTGAAATCGGGCATTATTGGTTTTCTAGCAGTTCTGAAAGATGGGGGGAAGGTAAAAGAATCACGCTTAAATATGAGGAGTATGGTGCAGAGGGTGTGATCACCGTCCTTGAAATGGAGATGGATAAAAAAATTGTGTTTGTTTGGGGAGAAGAGCATGGTGAAGTGACGATGGTAACCATCACACTTGAAGAATCACAAAGTGAAACAATTATTACTGTTGTAGAATCAGGGTTAAATGCACATGATCCAGAAATTGTGGCAAAAATGATGGGCCAAAAAGAGGGTTGGGTCTATACATTAACATGCCTTAAAGGATATTTAGAAAATGGGGCTAGCAATTTAAGAGCTTCTCTAATTCATTAAGAAGGTATATCAACGATCGTTATCATCAAGCAATTGGCAGCTGAAATAGTTTGTGCAGCGAGAAAAACGTTTCTGGATCTTTTTAAAAATGGTGAACGATATTATTACTGCATCGTTGTGCACCACTGGAGAAGGGCGTGCTCCGTGCGTTTCAGCTTGGTCATGGGAAGCGCCAGAACGAACAGGCTGCTAAACAGACTAACTGTGACATATCTGAGAGGGCATCCCTTATCTAATGGTCTTATGCAGATTCCCCTTATTATTGCTATGGAGAAGATCATTTTTCGAATGTTCGGCAGTGTTTTAATAAGCGCCCTTCCATCTCTACCATTAAGATGAAGAAGGACTATTCGAGGTGAATCAAGCAAGGGATTCTGTATTAGAAGTGATGCCGCCAGAAGGATTAAATAACCAGTCGTCTACAGTATTACAGCAATGGTTGTTAGAAGCAGCTGAATGATGGAGGGATGAATATGAAAAAGTTGTATTGGATGATTGGCGGTGTTTTGGTTTGTATAGGTTTTGTAGGTAGCATTATTTTTTGGAAGTTTCAAAAAGAAATCAAGAAGAATGATCCTGAATATATCGTGCAATTTATCAAGGAACATAAAGAGGATGAAAATATTTCCGTAGCCATTCACTATAATCAACAACATTGGGTGGAGCTAAACACCAAGGAGCAGCTACCATTAGCAAGTACGGTTAAAATAATCGTAGCCATCGCCTATGCTCAACAAGCAGCGGATGGCCGTATTAATCCTCAAGAGCAAGTCAATCTCAAGGAGTTAGAGGCTTTTTATATTCCTAAAACAGATGGCGGCGCACATAAAGCATGGTTAGCGCAGTTAAACCTTCAGGGGACAGAAAGTGTACCTTTAAGTGAAGTAGCAAATGGCATGATTGCCTATAGCTCCAATGCAAATACAGAATATTTAATGCATGTATTAGACTTTCAAATGATTAATGATGTACTTATACAGCTAAATGTAGAGGATCATGAACCTTTGTATCCAATTGTAAGTGCGCTTTATATTCCCATTCACTTGATGGAGGAAAAAAATTTAACGAAAAAAGCAACATTAACGGCTTTGCGAAAAATGGATATGGTTGAATATCGTGAGCGTGCATTGGCTATTCATTCGAATTGGATAGAACATCCTTTGACAATTGAGGAGAAAATAAAAGCTCAAAAAATGCTTAATATGGATTTTCAAAAGATATGGTCTGATCGTTTAATAAGGGCCACAACAAATGATTACATCTCTATATTAAAAAAATTGAATGATAAAAATTTCTTTAGTCCAGAGGTACATAAATATTTAGATCCTGTGTTGGAGCAATTGATGCAGAATCCTAGAAATCAAGCATGGTTAAAACATGCTGGTCAAAAGGGAGGATCGACTGCATTTGTGTTAACACTCGCAGCCTATGCGGAAGATCAAGATGGAAATCAAACAGAGATAGCCTTTTTCGCTAACAACTTAAATACAATGGAGCAGATTAAGCTCTCAAATAGTATGAATAGTTTTCAATTAAAATTTCTTACAGATGATACATTTCGTAAGCGTTTGAAAGAGGAATTTTCCGAGTTGTGAGTTGCGTCCTTAGATAAGACAACTCATACTATTGACTACGCTCCTCAATCCGTTTTTTAAGAAATTCTGAGAAAGAAGAGGCCTATTCATAGATCATGTCATTCATTAAGTAGTTAAGACGATGGATAGAGAGAATACCATGACCGTGTCCAGAAAACCATTTAATCGCAGTAGTGCCTGCAAGCTTTTCTGCTAATGTAGCATACAGATACCTATTTCCAGTCTATATAAATATTACTCAATTAAGTCAAACTACATGTGAGTACCTTCTTTCATTCCACTGCATACTATAGCGTTATCATGCATGAGAGGATTGAGATAAATGTACCACCCTTATTACGGTAATTATCAATCGTATCATTACGGCTATCAACCTGTTTATTGGGCTTATCCAAATCAGGTAGAACAAGCACCAAGAAGTAATACCCAGAATGATTTTGGACCAAGACCATTTGTTATCGACATTGAAGAGGCTACAAAGCGCAATAAAAATTATCGTACAGCACTGTGGACAGGGTCAAACTTACAAGTAACGGTGATGAGTCTTAATGTCGGAGAAGATATTGGTTTAGAAGTACACCCACATGTGGACCAATTCATTTGTATTGAAGAGGGGCATGGATTAACGCAAATGGGGCCAACTAGAGATTATTTAAACTATCAGAGACATGTCGCAGAAGATACGGCTATTATGGTACCAGCAGGAACATGGCATAATGTTACGAATACAGGGGATAAACCACTGAAGCTTTACACAATTTATGCGCCACCAAATCATCCATTTGGGACTGTTCATGTAACAAAGGCTGATGCTATGGCTGAAGAAGCGGGTTATGGACAGCATGACTAAGAGATCTTAAAAGCGTGTTTTCATACAAAACATGCTTTTTTCTTTAACTATGATAGAATGTGTTTTAATTGCAGATAATAAAGGTCCTGAATGAAGGGTGATGAATGATGAAGTATTCAAAAGCAACAAATTATGCTTTACATACAATGGTATTTTTAACACTCAATCCTAAAGGGAAATCAATGAGTGTAGAGGCTTTAGCAGAAATGCAAAAATTATCACCAACCTATCTTTCCAAAATATTAACTAAGCTTGTGAAGGCAGGTTTAATTGAGTCGAATCCAGGTGTCAACGGTGGTTATCGTATTTCTAAGCGCTCCCAAGAAATATCGTTTTTAGATGTGATATGTGCGATTGAGGGACAAACCTCATTATTTAGTTGTTCCTCTGAACATGATGATTCCTTCCATCATCAAGGCTGTCTCATTGAACAAGTGATGGTGGATGCTGAAAATAATATGAAAGAAGAGCTTAGTAAGAAATTTATTGTAGATATAGCTAATAAAATTTAATTAAAAGGAAGCATGCTGAATAAGAAGCTAGGGGTTCTCCCCTAGCTTCTTATTATGTTAATTGCATGAGTGCGCCAAAATATTGCTGTGCTGTCGTGAAGCAAATAAATGCTAGTAGCTCACTAATCTCTGCTTCTGTTAAATAGTCTTTTAATACAGCTGTGATATTTGGGGCAGTGTGCCCTTTGGTAGCCAGGAACGCTTCTGCAAAACCTGTACATACTGCTGTTTTCTCATCATAGTCCTGAGGATTGGGCTTGCCTTTAGCCTGACAATACTGACATCCGTTTTTTTGAGCTAATGTTTTTCGAACTTCTTCTTTTAATGGAGCAGATAGATGCCCCTCTTTTTCTAGTACGTCCCCTAACTGCTGCCAGTGAAGCTGAATTCCCTCGTTGTAGCCTAATAATTGTTGAAAGGGTGTTAAGCCCTTGTTATGTAATTGAATAAGTGTCATCAGTCATTCCTCCTTCTATTAATAGTGTAAAATGTTAATAACGAGGTTAACATATAAATTCGAAGGAAAATACGATGTTTTTCTTTCAAAAAGAAGGGATATCTACACGATGGATTTCATTAATGAAATGATACTAAAAGAATTAAAGGCAGATAGTCGAATTTCTATGAGCGAGCTAGGAAGAAGGGTTCACTTATCTGCACCAGCAGTTCGTGAAAGAATAAGACAATTAGAGGAACAGAAGGTCATTAAGAGATATACGTTGGCTATTAATAAAAAAGCATTGGGTTATCCAATTGAAGCGATTGTTGAGGCGACAATCAAAAATAACCGCTATGCAGACTTTAAAGAACATCTGAAGGTTTATACAAATATAGACTTCTGTTATCGCATTTCAGGTGAGTCATGTTTTTTATTAAAGGGGCATTTTCAATCTTTTCCTGATGTAGAGCAGTTTATTGATGCATTACAGCCATATGCACATACAAAAACTAATTTTATTTTTTCAGATATATGTGAGGACGTTTAGATGAAAGGAGATATGTATGGAAATCAAATTATTTGAAGAAGAAATTGATGATTTAGTTCATTTATTAACGCAAAATAGATGGTTGTATCACACGAATTCCTACTTAAAAGAAGAGGCTATACGAGCTGCATATGCCGAAGGAGACTATCAGAACAATCGTGAAACACATTGGATACTTGAAGATGGAGATAAAGTTGGATTATCTTTATTCATGATATAAACGATACGATCCCTCTTTTTGATCTCCGTTTAGATGCAAATTATCGAGGCAAAGGATATGGTGTCAAAGCACTTCATTGGCTACAAGAATATCTGTTTGCCGAAAGAAAGAAAATTCGTATTGAAGGCTACACAAGAGTTGATAATATAGGAATGCGAAAATGCTTTAGTAAAGCTGGCTTTGTGAAGGAAGGGTATTTAAGAAATGCTTGGGAAAATGGGGATGGTACCGTGACAGATAGTATTGTCTATGGTGCCATTAAAGATGATTGGGTAGTAGGGAAGTCGACACCAATAAAAATAGATGAAGTCCCATTTTAAAGTATTTGAGAGGAGTTACAGCATGGAAAAAGATGTATTAAATGCCTTAAGAAAATCATGGTCCATTCAATCAAGTTCTAAATGGAGTGTGGACAACCCTGCAAAAGGACAATGTGGCGTCACTTCATTAGTTGTGCAGGATATTCTTGGAGGAGAAATTAGAAAGACATTTCTTGAGGAAGGCTGGCACTTTTATAATGTCATTAATGGAGAACGAAAGGATTTCACGGAGGAACAATTTCCATGCCTAATCGACTACCAAGACATTGATTCAAATAGAGAAGAGGCTTTTCAAGATACTAATGACGGTCAATATTGTTATTTAAAATCACAAGTTTATATGCATTTAGGAAAGGCAGAGAATTAATTTTCTCTGCCTTTTTAAATTTAAAAACAAAGTTGTTGACGTTTATAAAAATTTCGTGCTATTATTATCTCGAATTCAAGATAAATAAATTCAAGATAAACGAATTCGAACCTTTAGCTTCGTCAGGAGGTATAATTATGGGGTTTTTTAATAAATTCTTTCGTACAAAAAAAGAGGAGGAACAAACAATGGCAGAATTAAATATCGGTATTATTATTGGATCAACTCGTGAGGGTCGTGTAAGCCCTCAAGTAGCACAGTGGGTAAAGGAAATTGCAGATCAACGCGGAGATGCCAATTATACAGTGATTGATATTGCTGATTATAAATTACCATTATTGGGTGAGCCAGGACAGGATGCTTCAGGAGCACAAGGTTGGTCAGAAATTATTGCTAAACAAGATGGCTTTGTATTCATCGTACAAGAATACAATCACTCTATCACAGGGGCATTAAAAAATGCACTAGACTACTTACGTGTTGAATGGAATAACAAAGCAGCTGGAATCGTATCTTATGGTTCTGTTGGTGGTGCTCGTGCAGCAGAACATTTACGCGGAATTATGGGAGAGCTTTTAATCGCAGATGTGCGTGTTCACCCAGCACTATCATTATTCACAGATTTTGAAAATGGCACAGAAATTAAACCAAAAGAAGTACAAATAGATTCAGTAAACCAAATGTTAGATCAATTGATCCCGTGGTCTAAAGCGTTATATACAATTCGCTAAGCTTTTACAGATTGAGGTAGGGATAAATTGGGCACAGTATAGGTGAGAAAAAAGTCATGAAAGGACTTGTTAACATGAAAAAACATACAGCAGGTATACACCATATCACAGCGATCGTAGGACATCCGCAAGAGAATATTGATTTTTATGCAGGAGTATTAGGCTTACGTTTAGTAAAGCAAACAGTAAACTTTGATGATCCGGGCACATATCATTTATATTTCGGTGACAAAGGTGGAAAACCAGGAACAATTATCACCTTCTTCCCATGGGCTAATGCTTATCAAGGACGTATTGGTGATGGTCAGGTTGGCGTTACAACTTATGTTGTACCAGAAGGGGCACTGCCATTTTGGGTTAATCGCTTAGCGAAATTCTCGATTCCTTTTCAAAAAGCTGAACGTTTTGGTGAGCAAGTCATTCAATTTGATGATCCGCATGGTTTGCATATTGAACTCGTTGCACGTACGGAAGGTGAAGTAAACGAATGGTCATTTGGTGAAGTAACACCTGAGGTTGCTATCAAAGGATTTGGTGGAGCTACACTATTCTCAAGTCACCCTGAAGAAACTGCCAAAGTTTTAACAGAGGTAATGGGTCTTGAAAAGGTAGCGACGGAAGGTGACTATACGCGTTTTACTTCTAGCGCAGAGATCGGCAATACAGTGGATTTAAAAACAGTTGCAGGTCAACGTGGCCAAATGGGTGTAGGAACTGTGCATCATATTGCGTGGAGAGCCCAAGATAATACAGATCATTTAGAATGGCAAGAGTATGTGATGAATCATGGACAACATGTAACAGAAGTAAAAGATCGTAATTATTTTAATGCGATTTATTTCCGTGAACCTGGCGAAATCTTATTTGAAATCGCTACAGATCCTCCTGGATTTGCTCATGACGAGACACCAGAGACAATGGGTAGCCAATTAATGTTGCCCCCTCAATACGAGCAGCATCGTGAACAATTAGAGAGAACATTAATTCCGATTAAAGTACGTGAGCTTGATTAAGCAGGCTTGCAGGATCAAACTAAGCTAAAGTTGGCGAGATTTTTGAGATAGAACGTCCACAATATATTTTCAATTAATGCGAAAATGTTGATAGCCAACATTTTCGCATTTTTTATTATTAGAAGGTGAAGTGCTAATCAAAAATGGAGTGCACGTGCCATGGCATCTAAATAGTTCTGAATAGCCTGCTGACTTACTTTTGCTTCCGGCACAAAGACATCAAAACAATGGTAACTGCCAGGGTAAAGATGGAATTCAACATCAATTCCTGCCTGTGCAAGACGTGTTACATAATCAATGGTTTCATCGAGAAATAAATCAAGTTGGCCAATACATATATAGGCTGGCGGTAATCCTGTTAAGTTTTCCGCTCTTGCAGGGACCGCATACGGAGAAAGTGCATTGATGTCCTTTTCCTCTCCTAAGTACAAACGCCAAGCAGTCAAATTATTTGTTCTACTCCATGTTGCATGATCATCAATAACCTCATAGCTGGAAGGTGTTACATTTCGATTATCAAGCATCGGATACAGTGGCATCTGGAATATGATTGATGGTCCTCCTTTATCACGAGCCATTAATGCTAGTGCTGCTGTTAATCCTCCACCACCACTTGCACCAGCAATTGCCACCCGTTTGACATCGATACCAAGTGATTGGTTCTCATTAGTCATCCAAACTAATCCAGCATAACAATCTTCAATAGCCGCTGGGTAGGGATGTTCAGGCGCTAGTCGGTAATCGATGGATACGACAACGCAGTTAGCTGTCTCAACAAAGCGTTCACATAAAACATCATCCATATCAGGGTGCCCCATGACAAAGCCACCTACGTGAATCCAAAGCATAGCTGGAAGTTTATCCTGCTTCCGTTTAGCTGGTTCATAGATTTTAACCAGCATTTCGTTCCCGTCCCCTCTAGGAATCAAACAGTTGGTCGTAAATACATGTTCTGATTTTTTTGAAGGTGGATTGGACAAGAGACTTCGACTCCAAGTTAAATCCTCCTCCAATCGAAAGCCAGGAAATTCTGAGTAAGCCTGCCTTAATTCTGGTAAAATTCGGTTAATAATGGTCATATATATTCCTCCTGTTGAATATTGAAATCTTAAAACAATGGCTTTCCTTCTAGAGCCATTTCAGCTTCCCAATTGGCGACTTCTTCACGTACACGGGGGGCAACTTCTGTTCCAAGTAGTTCTATAGCTTGCATGACTTGATCATGTGGCATGGTACTTAAAGGAACATATAGCATAAACCGTGTAATTCCTACGTGTTTACGAAGATGAATAATTTTTTCAGCAACTGTATCTGGATCACCAACATATAATGCTCCTTCAAAGCTTCTTGCAGCATCATAACTAGAACGATCATAATAAGGCCAGCCTCTTTCCTTGCCTAATTTATTCATACCAGCCATTGTTGATGGGAAAAATGTGTCTGCTGCCCATTCCGTATTCGGTCCAACAAAACCTATTGAATGAGAACCTATCTGAAGTTTTGATAAATCATGACCCGCATGAAGCGCTGCCTTTTTATATAACTGTACAATCGGTGCAAATTGCATTGGGTTGCCACCAATAATTGCTAGCATCAGGGGTAACCCTAATAGGCCAGCACGCATAGCAGATTGTTGATTTCCTCCGCTAGCCACCCAGATTGGGAGAGACTGTTGAACCGGTCGAGGATACACACCTAAATGATTGATTGCTGGTCGATGTTTACCTTCCCAAACTACTTTCTCAGACTGACGAATGTTGATTAGTAAATCTAAATGTTCCTCAAATAATTCATCATAATCATGTAAATCGTAGCCAAATAGGGGGAAGGATTCGATAAAGGAACCACGACCTGCCATGATCTCTGCACGTCCATTTGATAGTCCATCCAATGTGGCAAAATCCTGAAAGACACGTACAGGATCAGCTGAAGAAAGGACAGTTACTGCACTTGCGAGTCGAATGTTTTTCGTTTGCGAAGCAGCAGCAGATAGTACCATTGCGGGAGAGGATGCGGCATAATCTTCTCGATGATGCTCGCCAATGCCAAAGACATCCAATCCTACTTGATCTGCAAGAATGATTTCTTCTACTACTTCACGTAAACGCTGTGCATGACTAATTACTTCACCACTGTGAACGTCTGGTTTTGTTTCTACGAAAGAAGTAATTCCTATTTCCATTTGTTATCTCTCCAATTCTAATTTTTATTTAGTAAATCGTTTAGTTGTTGCCCAAAACAGAAGAGCAATTGTACTAATAGAGGCTCCGAGTAAGCAAACCCCTCCCCAACCAAAATGTGCATACATCTGAGTTGAAGCGATTGAACCGCTAGCACTACCAATAGAGTAGAACACCATATAGCCTGCGGTCAGTCGACTTCGTGCTTCTGTACGTAATGGAAGAATCATCGTCTGATTGGTGACATGTACTGCCTGCACTGCCAAGTCAAGTAACACAATGCCAACAATTAATGCCAAGAATGAACTATCTAAATAATTAATAAATATCCAGGAGATAAGTAAAAGCGTTAAAGCAATACCTGTCGTTCTTTGTCCATAGCCTTGGTCAGCAATTTTCCCCGCTTGTGCAGCAGCTAATGCACCTGCCACACCTACAAGACCAAAAGCGCCAATTACAGTGTGTGATAGAGCCAATGGTGATGAACTAAGTGGCAGAACAAGTGGTGTCCACAAAATACTGAAATCAGCGAAAATTAGCATGGCTAAAATTGAGCGGATGCGTAATGTTCGCTCTCGAATAAACAGCGTGAACACGGATTGAATTAGCTGAGAATAGGTTAGTGATTTTACTTCACGCTCACTCCTTGGTAACACTTTTAAAAACATACCAACCATTAGAAGCATGAAAGCGGCGGAGACTAGATAGACAGAACGCCACCCTGCAAGATCAGTTACTAACCCAGCAAAGGTACGAGCAAGTAGTATGCCAATGACAATGCCACTTGTAACAATGCCTACGACACGACCACGTTCTGTAGAGGAAGCCATAGTTGCAGCGAACGCAACAAGGGTTTGAGTCACGACTGCAAGTAGACCAACTAAGGCCATACCTGCAAATAGCACTACAACATAGGAGGCAGTACCGACTATAAGCAAAGCCACTGTGGATAATAGCATTTGTCCAATAATCAAGCGTCGTTGGTTTAGTAAATCTCCAAGTGGTACTAGAAGAAGTAAGCCTAGCCCATAGAAAATTTGTGTGATAGTAATAATCAAACCAATAATTGATTGATCAATAGCAAAATCATTCGATAATTCATCTAGCAGCGGCTGAGCAAAATAAATATTAGCAACAGACATTCCGCAGGCTGTTGCGAACAATAATGTTACAGCTCGAGACATAGGAAACTGCTGATGTATATTAAGTGCAGCATTTGTATTCTTCACATAGCATTCTCCTTTCTTTATCGAATAATAATTATAACATACCGTTCGGTACAATATAATTATTGGTAAATATAGCTTAAAGTTGTTGGATATGTCAATCTAAATTTAGAAATGCATAATCCAATTAATTGGAAGGATTAAATAAAATGGACAATAAAAACATCTGATTATAGAATAATTACATACTGTTTGGTATTATAAAGAGTAATGATTAATTTAATATTTCTTCATAATGGTGGTGTATCTTTAATGGCTAGAACTCGTGAATTTGATGAGGCAAAAGTGTTAGAGGCAGCAATGCAGTTATTTTGGGAGAAGGGATATGAAGCGACTTCTTTAAGTGATCTTACTGCTAGAATGGGGATTCAGCGTCCTAGTATTTATTCAACGTTTGGGGATAAAAAGGAGCTATTTGAAGCGGCACTTCGTAGATATACGACATCTCGCGCATCCGAAATACGGACTAAACTCCAAAGTTACGCCTCTGTAAAACAGGCATTTTCTATATTTTTTGAAGAAGTAATTACTGCTGAATATACAAAAGATCTTAGCAATGGGTGCTTTTGTATCAATACAATGGTTGAATTAGCTCCACATGATGAGAAGTTCGAGATTTTGACGAGAGAGCATCAACTCTATCTGTCAGTAATTTTTCAGGAGACAATTGAACGGGGAATTCAATCAGGAGAATTAGAGGCGAACACGGATGCAAAGTCTTTAGCGCAAGCATTAATTGTTTCGTTAATAGGTTTAACAGTTATGCTGAAATCGCAGCCACAACGCTCATTTGTTGACAATGCCATTGCAACGACGCTGACATTACTTAAATAACTATTGAAAGTATAGAATTGAGAGTCTATGTAACCCTTTAAAATAATATTTTAAAGGGTTTTTTTGAGCTTTTCTAGTTAGAGAAGTAAAAGATTAATAAAACAGATTGATTTATGATGACACACAAATTATTCTAATAAAAAGGAATTATGATAATAATCTAATCATTGACTATATTTTGAAAATTATATAATATACTAATTACTATTAAAAATGTATAAAAATGATAGAAAACATCAATTAGTGAAAGTGGAGTGGTTATTATGGCGAATTTTCTACGAACAAAGTCAATCGAGCAGGCCAATAAAATAACTGAAGTAGAACGCTTTAAACTTAAAAGAGAACTAGGATCATGGCAGTTAATGCTATATGTTTTGGGGGCTACAATAGGGGCAGGGATATTCGTATTGCCTGGAACGACTGCTGCTTTACATGCGGGACCAGGGGTAATTGTTTCTTTCCTCATTGGTGGACTGGTCACAATTGCTGTTGGACTAGCTTATGTTGAATTTGCAGCAATGGCCCCAGTCGCCGGAAGCGCTTATACCTATTCTTATATTGCATTAGGGGAAATTATTGCATGGATGATCGGCTGGGATTTATTATTGGAATTTACCGTAATTGCTAGTACAGTGGCTGTTGGCTGGAGCGGTTACGTAGATTCATTTTTACAATCTATCGGTATCCATTTACCAGGAGCTCTAACAAAAGATATTGCACATGGTGGAATCGTAAATCTACCTGCAGTCATAGGGTGGCTAATCGTAGCTTGGATTGCGTTAAGTGGTATTAAAAATGTTGGTCGTTCAAATACATTATTTACCATTGCGAAGGTTGGAGCAATTATCTTATTTCTTGTTATAGGAACTTTCCATGTAAATCCTGTAAACTGGACGCCATTTACACCATTTGGTTGGTCGGGTGTCATGGCAGGAGCAGCATTAGTATTTTTTGCTTTTACAGGTTTTGATGGGGTAACAACTGTACTAGAAGAAGTAAAAAATCCACAGAAAACAATACCAAAAGCATTAATTGGTGGACTAAGTGTATTAACACTGATTTATGCTCTTGTTGCAGCAATTTTGACAGGGATTGTACCATTCCCTGATTTAGATGTTCCCAACCCAACTGTGTTTGCATTACAGTCTGTAGGAATTCAATGGGGAGGTGCAATCATTGCAGTAGCAGTTATATTTGGGTTACTTGCAACAATGATTGCAAATACTACAAGTGCTACACGTGTTCTATTTGCGATGAGCCGTGATGGACTTCTCCCTGAGAGAATTGCCCAAACTAATAAAAAGACTGGTGTACCTGTATTATCAATTGTCATTGTTGTATTGACAGGTATTATGTTATCAGGGTTTTTATCTATCGGTGAATTAGCGGAATTTGCTAACATTGGAGGTCTAACAGCATTTGCTTTAACGACAGTTAGTGTAATTGTTCTTCGCTACACAAGGCCAGAACAACCACGCGCATTTAAAGTGCCAGCAATCTGGCTTGTGGGAATTGTTGGCGTTGGGGGTTCATTAGCGCTAATCTTTAGTCTTCCACTATTTACAATTTTGCGCTTCTTCATTTGGTTGTTTATAGGCTTAGTTGTTTACTTATTGTATGGCTATAAACATGCTAAAATAAGCTTTACTGATAAAAAGTAATAATAATATGTGATCCCCTTTAGAGCCATCTAGAGGGGTATTTTCTATAAAGAAACCACATATTTCTATAACATTCTACATATTATGAGTTTATAATTCCTTACAAGCCCATGCGTCAATCTCAACCTTTAATGCAGGTGTAGCAAGAGCAACGACATACATTAATGTTGTGCATGGAAGATGTTCCCCCAAGAAGTCATTGATAATTTCCTTTCGTCGATTAGCATCCATATCCCCCACTAAATAAAATACGAGCTTTGTAATATCCTGAATTTCCATATCGGCACTAGCTAGATTTTTTTTAATATTTTCAAGTGCTATCTTCAATTGTCCTATTGCATCTTCAGGTATAGATCCATCGGTCATCATGCCAATCTGTCCAGATAACGTTAACGATCTCTGAGGTCCTGTCACCTCAATTTGATGAACATAAGGAGCAACGGGTGGATGAATGTTCTGAGGATTTCTCGCGATTTTCATAGAATCAGTCCTGTCTCTATTTTATTTATATCTCTAATCAAAATAGCATAAAGTAATAGTTGATAAAAGTTCTATACAAATACCATTATAAATGAACATACAAATTGGATATGCTGGATTAAAGGGTTATAATAGATTTATAGAATTTTGGCTAATACGCTGATAAAGCTTTCACAAAGGATAAAAGTATCGACTTTTTAATTTGACAAGACATACAATTCACTTCACCCCCGCCTTAGGTTTTATAGAGACACTTCTAAAAGAAACATACATTTCGTCTTATTTTGAAGGTAGATGGCTATACTCATTAAATGAGAGGGAAATTTTTACATAAGAATGATGCGTATTGTTATAAATCAATTTTATAGTGTAGCCCTAGGTAGCAGAGGCAGCGAGGCCGTTTTGTAGAAGGAGTGAATAAATGAATAATTTCTTTCGGAGTAATGGATTTAAGCGTTTTATTATTCTAGTTGGCATTGCTCTTGCATTATATTTAATGCGTAGTATGATCAATCTAATTTTACTTACGTTTATTATTACTTATTTGATGAACCAGCTTACGACAAAGACAACGAAAAGCATAAGAAAATACACGCCAATGAATGAAAAAGCTGTGACGGTAACGTTATACCTTTTACTTGTTGCAGGTATTGTCGCAGTCATTTACAAGTATTTACCAATTGTAACCCAGCAAATTACGCAGCTTTTCGACCTCATTGCAAGTTTTAATCTCGATCCAGATGACAATGAGATTGCGAGATACTTAGCACCAACTTTTGAGAAGATAGAGCTCGGGAAATATTTAGAGCAAGGTGTGGATTTAACTCTTAAAAATATTACGAATATTGGTAAAATCATTATGCAAATTTTGATTTCGCTAATATTGAGTTTATTCATCTTGTTAGAGAAGAATCGTATTATTGAGTTTACAGCCAAGTTCAAGGATAGTAAAATTGGGCCGCTTTATGATGAGCTTCATTACTTCTCAAGAATCTTCATCCGCTCTTTTGGCAAAGTAATTGAGGCCCAATTTATTATTGCTGCTGTTAACTGTGTATTATCCGTAATTGCCCTTTCCATTATGGGCTTCCCACATTTGATTGCACTTGGAATTATGCTCTTTATTTTAGGCTTAGTTCCAGTCGCAGGAGTTATTATTTCGTTAATACCACTAAGCATTATCGCATATAGCATTGGTGGCTTGATGTACATCGTCTACATTTTGGTCATTGTCATGGTTTTACACGCCATTGAAGCATACTTCTTAAACCCAAAGCTTATGTCCGCAAAAACAGATTTACCGATTTTCTATACGTTTATGGTCATTCTCTTCTCGGAGCATTTCCTTGGTGTATGGGGACTAATCATAGGTATTCCACTATTTATGTTTATGCTTGATATTCTAGGTGTAACCTCCTCGGAAGACCCTACGAAGAAATCGGTGAAAGTACCAACTGAAAAACAAATGGAATAGTTCTAACAAAGGAATCATCTACACATCTGATGATTCCTTATTTACTGCACAAGAGGTGTTTATATTGATAAAAGGCCCACAGGTCTATTTAAGAGAAATACGTGAGGAAGATAGCGATAGTATTATAAGATGCTTTTAAAATAAAAAAACCGAACTATTCGAAACACTTCGTGAGTGTTTTAGTGGATAGTTCGGTATTTTTGTTGGCTAAAACCCTTTTGTCCCCGTTTCTTTTATTTAAGCATGTTTAGGAGATGCAAGGGTTCTTGGATTTTTTCTAATGTACAAGTAAATAAGCAAGGCTGTAATCCCTTCTGCTACTGGGAAGGTCCACCAAATGGCCTGCGAGCCAAGTATCTTGGGGAGTATGATGAGAGTAGGGATAAATAAAATAATACTACGTAGTAACATAATTGTTGTGGCAATACGAATTTTTTCAATGGATTGAAAGAATTCTGCGAACACCATGTTGATCCCTAAAAATACATAGCCAATGGCGAAATGAACAAAGCCCTGTGCCGCCATACTGCGAATTTCAAATGAGCTATCTCCGAATAAAGCCATTAATTGTGAAGGGAAAATAAGAGCTATAAGAGCAGTTGTTAACCCTAAAATAAATGCGGTAGCTAAACCGATTTTTAATAAAGCTGTTAATCTTTCTAGTAATTTTGCATCATGGTGATAACTAACTAATGGTTGTAGGGCCATACCAACGCCAAGAAAAATAGTCAGCAAGACAGTATGGATATAATTGACCATTGCATAGGCTGTAACGCCATTTGCGCCTAAATAATGTAAAAAGGTAACGTTATACAAAATAACGATAACTGCAACGGAAGCTTCGACAATAAAGCTAGGTAAACCTATTGAAAAAATTTTTTTCAGATCTGATAGATTAAAAAATGAAGTGACAAACTTTAACTCAGATTGAGGACGGAAAAAATGAAGACATAGCACAGACGTACCTATAATTGTGGCTATTGCTGTCGCTAAGGCACAACCAGTCACACCATAATCTAGTACGAAGATGAAAACATAATTTAAAAGTATATTCAAAACCGATGTTGTAATTAAGCCCAGCATAGCTAATTTTGGGTTGCCATCATTTCGAATAAAAATACTTAAGAGATTTTCAATTGTGTAGAATACCCCAAAGAGCAAAATGACATGTAGATACTCCTGCACATAAGGATACGTATCATCGCTCGCCCCAAATATATAAGAAATGTCCTTTAGATTTAACGCGAGAAATCCAATAATTGTGATGACAACCACTAGCATTATAGAAAACGCCAATGTAAATAGTTGATGAGCACGTTGCTTATTGCCCTCTCCTAGAGAAATCGAGAAAAGGGTAGCTCCTCCCATGCCAATCCATAGAGAAATAGAAAGCAAAATGGAGAAAATAGGAACAGCGATATTAACTCCAGCTAAAGCTGTAGGTCCCACGCCATGACTAACAAAAATGCCATCTACCAATATATTGACGGACATTAAAAGCATCCCGATCATTGCAGGGAATAAGTATGATAAAAATAATGGCTTCAGTGGTCTTGTTTCAATTGGATTAATGGTTGTCATAACCATGCACCTCCAAAACCATCACTTTTTCCCCTTTATCATCTAGCTCACCATTAAATATAAAACCGAATTGTTTATATAGTTGGATAGCTACAGCGTTATTGTCATAAACACTTAAATATATCTGAAGACAGTTGAACTTTACTGTTAAATATTGAATAAGCTGCTGTAAAAAATGTTTTCCTAAACCTTGTCCTTGGTATTGTTCTGCAATTAGATAGCGATCAAGCCATACGCGTTGACTGTAATCATCATGAGGGAATAAGCCGTACATAGCGAAGCCTATAGCGGTGTTATCTTTATACAGACCTAAAGGCGTAAAGCGTCGATCCATTTCTGCCTCTGCTAAGCACTGGTCTGTAGATTCAATAAAATGTTGCTGACTGTCAGCGATGCGTAATGCTAAAATTTCTTTCTTGTTAAAAGCTGTAATGTCACGAATCTCCGTGAACATAATGTCAAAACCTTTCTATTTTTATTTTGAATAGATACAATCTAAAGTATATAGTAACTATATAGTCAAGGGAGGAAGCTCAAAAAATGCTTAATAAAAATGTAAAATATTTTACAACCGGGGAATTTGCAAAATTATGTAAAGTAAATAAACAGACACTTATTTATTATGATCAAATTGGTTTACTATCTCCCATCATGAAGGATAGTAAGGATTATAGGTATTATTCACTTGCTCAATATGATTTTTTCGGTGTTATTGAATTATTAAAGGCAGTGGGAATGTCCTTAAAGGATATTCAGCGGTATATGGCAGAGAAATCACCTGAAAATTTTTTAGAATTGATGCATCAACAAAAAGAGCATGTTGCGAAGAAACGTAGAGAACTAGAAATGATTGAGAATATTATTGATGTTAAAATCAAAACAACAGAGGAAGCACTGCATCTAAATTTTAAGGACATCACGATTGAGTACTTTCCTGAAGACACATTATATTTGAGTAAAAATATCGAGAATTCCACAGAAGAGCAGTTTGTGAAGGCTGTATCTGACTTTATTGAGGAGTTGGATCGCTCTCAATTAGATACGGGGTATCCAATTGGAGGGATAACAAGAAGAGAGCAAGTGTTAGCTGGAAATTACGACAACTACAGTTATTTATATATTGAGCAACCTCATCCAAGAGAAGGGCATCCTTATTTTAAGGCGATAGAGGGTGAATTTGTGATTGGTTATCATGTTGGCCCCTCTTCAAAACTTGGTGAGACATACACACGGTTATTTAATGTCATGCATGAAAAGGGGTATGAGCTAGGCCAATATGTATACGAGGAATACATTTATGATGCTGTAATGAAAAATCGAGAAGAAGAGTATGTAACCAAAATTATGATGGAAGTTAATAAAGTAAAATAAAACATAATAGAAAAGAATGAATATAGCTGAGTCATTTATCATATACGAAGGTTTAGATGCCAGTAAAATAATAGCATTTTATCATCCTGTTTAAAGTTATCCTAATCAGTAAATGATTTCCTGACGATAAATAAGAAGTATGACATCTCATGGGCTTTATATGGAGGTTAGAGACAATGTGGATTGAGCGTTGGAATCATTTAGTAGAGCGATTGAAACAACAAGAAGCTTGTGTACATCCGATTGAAATACAACCAGTCGCTACTGAGCAAGAGGTACTGCAGGTGGAGGCAAGACTGGGTGTACAAATCCCTAGTGGATTTCGTCAACTATTGCAAAATTGCTCAAAGCAAGTAAGTATTTATTGGTCATTACCTGAGGAGGCGATCCTTCCTATTGAATTGCTTGATACGCCTTCTGGGGAGTTTGGCTGGAGTTTAAACGACTTAGACTTTCCTTACTTTGGAGAGAATGATGAATCGGATGAACAGCAATATTTACAATTTTTTACGGCAGGTAATGGAGATGCTCTTCTCCTTAAGCTCGAGGATGAAACGATTTGGTATTGGAGTCATGAAGAAGATGAGCTTGATTTGCTTGCTGCCAGCTTTCATTCGTACGTTGATAATATGACAGCTTTAGGGTGTATCGGAGTAGACTGCGGACAGCATCGTCAATTTTGTAGCGAAAATGGATTGGATATTGAATTGGCTAGCTCACAATTATGGCTAACTTGGCTAGAACAATATTTAAGCTCTAATTTACAGCAGGCTCAATCCGGCTTAGATTCTTTACTTCATTATGTTTCCATGCATGGTGTGAAAAAAACAAGCGTGCAGGAGACATTTTTGCATTTTGATGGTGTGCAGGTGTATCAGGCACTTCGACATAAATTAGAGCGCGCTCAATCTCCATCAGAACAGAAAGCGTGGAGTGAAGTTTTAGTCAAGGTATGCCCGAGTGAGGCAGGAAATTGGGCGAGGGAACTTTGGCAAGTACAGAGTGACGTACCAGACTGGCTGCGTGATTATGTAACAGCACATTGTTTACCAGCTGATGAAGGACTTTCTTTCATCTTAATGGATATCGAAAAAGATAGAATTGATGCCTATACTGCCCTGTATCGTCTACGTCAATTTCATCACCCAAATATCATAGACTGGATGAGATACTATGTCACGTTTCCCATTGATGGATGGGATACACTTTTAGCTGAGTCACAGCCAAGTGCAGAGACGTTATACGAGTGGTTAAATGGCAACGAAGTAGAGAGGCTAACATCCATTCGTGCCATTTGTCAGATGATGCAGCGTGGAATCACACCAACAACTATGATAGACGAAGAAAAATGGCGCCCTTTGCTGGCGTATTGGGTTGAACATGAGGTGCTACGGAAAAATAAACAGCTGTTTAGCCAAGCACTTAGTTGTTTGGAAAATTGGATATTAAAATGCTATATGCAACGAAGGGGAGAGTAGATTGAACCATTTTACGATATTTGCTTCCAAAAATGATACGGATGATATAGAGGATAAGCTATCTGATATATTAGCAAAAAGCTTTACTATTGAAAAAAACGATAATGAATATTTATTAAAATCAAGAGGTTTATTTAATAAATATAGATGCACCATAAACATTTTAACTGAAGATACGAACCCTGATTATTTTGCAAAAAATATACCTGGGATGATGGGCTTTTACAATTCAATTCCATTTAAAGATGAACAGCTAAAAGAACAAGTAATGATTCAAATATCCGTGCTCAATACTGTCGTTGCAATCGAAATGGACAAAGAGATGACAGATGACCATATGCAGCAATTTATAAAATTACTAGCAAGCATAGGGGGGATTGGATTCCTATCAGATGGTACTTTGCTGGATCAAAATGGTATGGTTATCGTTTATCCTAATGGAGAATCGGGTCCATCTGTTTTTCGACCACATGCTTGTACAAGAAAGATACATGCACATGAGATGACGTCAGCACAGGGAGAAGCACGAAAAAATAGAACGATAGCTTTTTTAACGGATAAGGAGATTCCTTATGCATCATCACTTCCTCAGCTACCACCAGTAGAAAATCTTCAATTTAAAAGCCAAGAGGATATTGCAAGAAGAGCGGTTGCCCTGTTAATTGTTATTCAATTCGCATGTGATGTAGCACAGAGGGGTGATATTGAGGAGTCTAGAGAATTCTTTACCAATATGCTACACACATATGAGGTGCATGAATTTTTAACGGAGCATGAAAAATTCTTTCTTGAGGCTCAGCATCCTGGTGCTCAAGAAGCAGTCAATATATCATGGCAATATGAAGCCTATTGGACACTTATTTGGGCATTGGGGCTTGTGGAAGAGCTAAATTTCCCTGACGATGTATGTGATTGTGAATATGCAATTCAAGTAGTTTCCCGTTGCGAGACATTTGAGCAATTTTATGGTCAAACGGTACTGCGCAGTAAGGAAGATATAGTGGATGAGGCGGATAAAATTTACAGATTACATTGGGCTTGTGTAGATAGCCGCATCAATGGACAAGAAGCTCCTTTAGCATTAAATGAAAGTGTTGTGATGGAAAGACGGAGAGGCTTATTTTGGATGATTGGATATCAAGGCGAAGAATGGGATACTATATCGATGGATACTTAAAATAATAGCAAACTAGGAAATCTAGTTTGCTATTGTTTAATAAGAGAGATTATTTAATATAAGTTGGTTTATTCACCTGATCTATTAAAAGTATACCATCGTATTGGTCGCGCGGAACAAGACTTTCCTGTATCATTCCCCAACTATAGGATAAGCGTGGTTCAAACATCCATGAGTTGCCTCGTTCATTTTGTCGATTGCGTAAATCGATGAATGTGTAAGGTTTATTTGTTGAAGACAGAATATCTTCAATAGATCCTTTGACAGGAGGTAAAACAGGCATAGGTTCTCCCATATTATTTGATGTCTCTCCACTAGTCATGTATAGACCTAATACATAGCTATATTTCTTATAGATATCAGGTAAACGTTCCCCCATTAATTTAACTGGGTAAGGAGATCCCATTACATCCGATTGTGCTTTACGAATATGATCGTTATGAGCCCATACAATAAACTTTTCTGTTGGGTACACCTCTTCAGCTAACCAAAGTAAGTTCTCCATCATCGCTTGATCTCGCCATTCCATAGTTTGCAAAAATGATTCTATATTATTTTGTTCAATATCGATATTGGACTGAATTGTTAACTCTATATATTCGTCTGCTAGTCGAATACGATCTGCTAGAGTGCGATCCATTAGTTTTACAATATGAGGCTCTTTTGGATAAGCTGCCTGTAGCTCTTTTTCTTTGATTTGTATTTCTGATTTTACCTGTTTATACACATCAATTATAGTAGCTTTTACTTTTTGATAGCCCTTCAAATCTTTTCCCGAGCTCCATTCAGCAAGTTGCTTCTCAGCTTCATTGAATTGCTGAGCCAACTTAGGGTTTTGCAGCCAATCTCCGTTCGTAAATGCTCCTTGCTGTTGAATATCGAAGCCAGTAAGTACAAGAGGTTGCTCTGTTGCTTGAGTCGATTTTGCATAGTCAAACAGAGGCAAAGTTTCTTTTGTCCACCAAACGCCGAAAATGGCATCCTTCATTGTTTGTAGAGCTGCTTGTTTATCAATTTGTCCTTGAGCATTCATCACATTACCCATACCACTTTCAAAGGCAAGGACATTATAGCCCATATCTTGATGTAAAAATTGTATTAAACGAGTTTTCGCTAGATTGAATTGCGCCACTCCATGAGAGCTTTCCCCTAAAAAGACAATACGTTTATCATGTAATAAAGGTTTTAGCATCTCTAAATCGTCAAATTTGTTAGCGGGAATTTTTTGTCCGGCAAACGTTTCAGGCTGGATGGATGACAGGCTGTATGCATGGTCATTCACCCATTTTTTCCAATCAAGTAATGTTTCATTAGAAGTCCTAGCTTGTTTGACGGCAGAATCGTTTTTAATAATCTGCTCATTTACAGGGACAGCAGCAGAGACATTTACTACTCCACTTACTGTCATTAAACTTGCCAATGCAAAACTTAATAAAACCTTATGCTTCCTAGCTTTCCTCATTAATTATCAGCCCTTCACTTTATATTGATACTAATTATAGAAAGGCAAGTTTAAAGTTTAGGAAGAATTTGTTTAAAATTAGTTTAAATTTAGTATGTAAAAAAGAAAAACACCTCCAATTGATGGAGGTTGGCATGCTATTTATAGTGATACGTACTTGCTCTTACATGGTTACGTTGAATTTGGTTAAACCATGCACGATCCTTTTCTTCTTGTTTTAATGTACCAACAATGGAGGAAGAGCAGCTAACACAAATTTTAGCTTGTGTAATTTGTCCACATCGTTCACATGGTGCCCCTAAATTAGGGAAAATGGTGTTCTTTAATTTTCCTGCTTTTACCCATTTATAAAGCAATTCGGATGATACGCCTGTTAGAGCGACAACTTCTTCGTTTGTTAGGTAGCGATTATTTTTTCTTAATAAAAAATGATGTAGCTCTGAATATATATCCTCTTCTCTCACATCAATTTTCTTTTGAAATAGCAACATAACCAATCATCTCCTCGTCCCATTAATTAATGATTTCATTAATTGTTATGGGTTGTTCGTCATATTTATAATTTTCCCAACGATTGCGTGCAAGCTTACGATATTTCGTCGAAACATTTCGATCTGCAATTAAACGTGAAAAACCTTTTTTAGCTTCAGGGATATCACCAAGTCGAAGGCTTAATTCAGCATGTAAAAACTGAATTCTCTCTCCACCTTCTTGATTGGAGGCAAAGGATTTACTATAAAAATCTCTAGCAGCAAAAAGGTAGCGCTTTTCAGACTCTTCGTCCTTTTTTAATCGATAGAGCCAAGCAATTTTTAGAGCGAAATTAGCCATTAAAAGAGATTCTTCCATTGACGCACGGGATACTAAATAGGCGAGCTTAAAACTGATAATGGCATCATCAATTGTACGTTCCTGACAGATATCCATAGGTTTCTGGAGCTCTTTAATGTATAGTTCATCAATGAGTAGCATGAAAGGTCCATATGTCCGTGTCATAGATTTATGGTAGGCATAGCCACAATGTGGACATACAGCAACTTCATACAGCAAAGGGTTTAGACCATCATAAACAGGCATGAAATCCGTTTGTTCTTCGATAATTTTATATCGATTAGGGCGAACTTTATATGTGGTAAACTGCTTTTTGCAAAATTTACAGTCTACACTACTTTCATAGTAGTAAATGTTAAATGCCATAAGAATCAACTCCTTTGCGCGCTATTTCTTTTGTTCTATTTATACGTAAGATTTTATCGTTCAATGTATTTAAGGTATTATCTATTATTTTAACAATTTTGTGTTCTTTGGTATACTCCTTTAGAATTATTAAATTAAAAATATTCAAGGAATTTTTAGTTAAATATTATTATAAATACGCTTGTAATAGTTTTTATCGGTGGTGCAAAAGGAAGTTATATAGTTTGCTTAAAGTTTGTCAAAATACTTTCACATGTTTCATGGGAGAAAAATTATAAATTGGTTCTAAATGATTATAAAGGAGGTGCTCAAAATGAAGTATAATATCGTGTTTTTTGATGTAGACGGCACATTGATTAATTACGAGGATGGCTGTGTGGAAGAAAGTACAAAACAAGCTATTCAGCTATTGCAAGAAAAAGGAATCCATCTTGTAGCGGCTACTGGAAGACCCTTATCTATGTGCTATGAGTTAAAAGCGCTAGGGATTGAAACCTTTATTACTGCAAATGGGGCCTATGTGAAACATAAGGATCTTGTCATACATAAAACTCCGATTGCCAAAGAAATTGTCCGAAATGTACAGGCATTTGCACAGGAACAGCAGCATAGCCTAACATTTTTTACAGAGAAGCTATATATGAATAGCATACAAAGTCCAGTAGCTTTAAGAGCGATGCAGGAAACTTTATCTTTACGGGATTTTCCACTTATAAATGAAAAAATTGTAGATGAAGAGGTTTTTCTCATGTGTCTATATGCGGATGAGCTGGCTGAAAAAAGATATACTAGCCAGTTTTCGAATATATTTTTGCAGCGATGGCATCCTTATATTGTGAATGTATTACAGCAGGATGTTTCGAAGTCAATAGCTATTAAAGCCGTACTGGATCATTTTAACATCGACCCTGAGAATGCGATTGCTTTTGGGGATGGGGATAATGATATTGACATGTTGGAGTATGTAGGATTAGGAATTGCCATGGGGAATGGTAGCACAGCTCTAAAAAGTGCTGCCAATTTTGTTACAAAGAAATCTACTGATAACGGTATCGATTTTGCTTTACGTCAGCTTCAAGTCATTTAGAGCGCTGAGGCTACACTATATATAGCAGGTAAATTTTAATAAATTTTAGGTGGGATGATTTATGGCACATCACGTGCAGTCTCTAATTGAACATTACGGATACTTTGGAATTATCGTGATTCTAATTGGAGGTATTGTAGGGGTGCCACTTCCTGATGAGGTGTTTCTAACTTATGTAGGCTATAGTGTTTACCGAGAAAGTCTTGAACATATTCCTGCTTTAGTCAGTGCAATGATTGGTGCGGTTGGAGGCATTACCTTAAGCTACTATATTGGTTATCGTTTTGGCTTACCGTTATTGCAGAAATATGGGCCTAAAATTCATATTACAGAGCAAAAAATTGACTTTACGAAAAAGATGTTTACAAAAATAGGACCTACCCTATTATTAATTGGCTATTTTATCCCCGGGGTACGTCATTTGACAGCGTATATTGCGGCTATTAATAATTATCCTTATAGAAAGTTTGCGCTTTTTGCCTATACAGGGGCATTTATCTGGACGTTCACATTTATATCATTAGGAAAGATGCTTGGAGAGAAATGGCGATTTGTTGGATACTATCTGACTCATTATAGTATCTATCTTATCCTTTTATTTATTGTAGGGATGCTCATTGCTTACTTTCTATTCAAAAAAAGAAATGGACAAACATAAAAGTCGGTATACGCTATACCGACTTTTATGTTATGGCAAAATAGCAAATGAGCGCACAGGGAAGCCAGATGCTTTTTCTGGCTTAGGTACGATATTGAAGATGATAGCGCCTTTCGCAGGTAGCTTGTCCAAATTCGTCATTAGCTCAATTTGATAGGTGTCTTGTTCAAGTACGAAATATTCACCATCTAGCTTGCCATTTTTACGAAAATCGGCGGCAGAGTCCGTATCGAATGTTTCATGACCAATTGCGCTTACCTTGCGTTCTTTTAGTAAAAACTGTAAAGCTTCTAAACCCCAGCCAGGGATATGGTTATGTCCATCTGCATCCTTATTACTGAAAGCTTCTTTATCTGGCCAGCGCTTACTCCAATCTGTACGTAATGCTACAAATGTTCCTGCTTCTATTTCTCCATGCTTGTCCTCAAAATCAAGAATATCTTCAACACTTAATGCAAAGTCATGGTTGCTTGCAGCCTCTTGTGATTTATCAATGACAACAAGGGGGAGAACAAGCTCTTTTAGTTCTAATTCTTCTAAGTAGCGAGTATCTCGCACAAAATGAATGGGTGGGTCGATATGTGTGCCATATTGACCGGGGAACGTAAATTGTTGGGCGAAGAAGCCATCCTTATGAGAGAATAACGTTTCAAATTTAGCGTCCTCAAACATAAAAAAATGTGGTGAATTAGGGCCGAATGTATGTGTTAAGTCAACCCACTGTTTCGATTTTAATAATTGCAATGCTTGTAAAAGTTCATTAGACATCTATTTCCCTGCTTTCTGTTAAAAATAGTGGTACATAAAAAGGAGTCCCCTTATAGAAGAGGACTCCTGCTGAAACAACGGTAGTTCTTCTCATCTTCAAGGCTGATCATTTTGCCAATTGGAATTAGCACCATACTGTTTAGCTGGTTGCTGAGACTTCATCGGGCCAATCCCTCCGTCTCTCTTGATAAGAAAAGTAATATAAGAATTTTCAGAAATAACAATACAAACACTTTAGCATAGTTTTTTATAGTTTACAAGTTCACTAGGAATTTTCACCAATTCAAATTCAAGGTGACTCCACAACAATCATTATCAATAAGACGTATTCTAAAACTGTCTGGTGTATAGTTCGTTTCAAATTTCATCGTAATGCCTGTTGATGTGATTAATTTTTCAACCTCTGTTTTATTTGAAAGTTGAGCAGCATTCATTAAATCATGTGCGAATTGTTGGGAGCTATCTATTTTATCCGTAAGTAATTGAGCTTGCTGCATCATCGCCTTTATCCGTGTTGCTGAAGCTTTTAATTTGTGTGTATCGACAGGTGGAAAAGGATTATTGGTCGGCATTGCTAGATGTTGAGAAAAGGGTCTAACGGCAAAATGATTTGCAATTGGCGATGTTGGATAATGATAGGGATGAACAAAATACGGATAAGGATTGTAATACAAGATCATTCCTCCTATCCTATAGCCTGATATCTTATCTTATGTAGCCAAACGACTTTCGGTGTTATTTACAATACAATGTTTGTCCTAAACATTTAAAAAGGAAGCTAAAGTGAGCTTCCTTTTTAGCCAAGTACATCCAAGACATCATCAATTTTTTTACTATGTGATAAAATGCCATAATTCATCCATGTTAAAAAGTCTACTTCATAGACACAGTTGGTTTTAACAGCTTCTAGGTTTTTCCAAGTAGGTGTTTTTAAAATAGCACGTTCTTCATTCTCATGAATGGAATGTTGTTTATCAAATGTAATAAATAAATGATCGGCATCTAATTGCATCAATCGATCAAATGTCAGTTGGGCTTTACGTTGATTGGGCGGAATACTCCATACTAGTGAATGGGGCATTAAACCTAAGTCATGATATAAAATGGGGCCCGTATAGCCACACTCAGGACCAGCGTATAGAGTGATGCCAATGGCTGAAATACGGAGAAATGCCACACTTTGCCCATAAACGGATTTACTAAGAATTCCTTTTGCTTGTTGTACTTTATCTTCATATTGTAGGATTACGTCTTGTATCAAGGAGGTTTTTCCTGTTAGATCTGCAATTTTAAATAACGTAGATTGCCAATTCTCTCCAGGGTGTGAGAGATGGCAGACGGGGGCTACCTCATTTAAATGCGGAAAGGATTCCCAACGCTCTACACCAGAATCTAGCATAATTAAAGTTGGCTTATAGTAAAGGAGTCGATCCATTTCTCTATTTTGTACATCGATATCTGGCACTTCCTGTAGACCTAAATAGTCTTGTTTTCCCCATTTTGAATGACTGAATTGAGCAATTGGCGTAATCCCAAGGGCAACAAAGAAATCTTCTAAGAATGGTGCAAATACACGTAGATGGCTGCTTTGACTTCTTCGATATTGTCCTGGCGAAATGCCGACATGTTCTTTAAAACGACGATTGAAATAATACTCATTATTAAATCCGACAGACTGGCTAATTTCATATACTCGATCATTTGTTGTTATTAATAATTGCTTAGCTTTTTCAATACGAATGTTATTTAAATAGTGAAGAGGAATTTGTCCCGTAATATCTTTAAAAATGCGCGTATAATTCCACCTTGGGACGTCAGCTAACTGTGCTAGCTGCTCAACCGTCCACTCTTTTTCAAAATGTTTATGTAATTGGTTAATGGACTGCTCAACAGATTGGCGATCATTTTTTTTCATCTGCTTGGGTATGGTTTGATGTAAGAGTAATAACATCAGCTCTTGAAAGTGCACATGCTGTTCAAAAATCGTGTGTTCATCCTCCGCTAACCGGTTTTGATAGATGACTTCTAGCAGTCTATGACATTGTGAAAAGGGGAGAAGATGTCGTTCGCTGATACTTGTAAAATGACTATATGAATTTTGACTATTGCTGAGATTGACAATGTTGAATTGTAACTGATAAAAACAAAGGTGTTCACTTTGAATGTGGATACTAACCGTGTTATTTGGCGGAATCAATATGCACTTTTCTTCACTAAAATGAATGGTGTCATGATCTATGGCTAGCTTTCCGCTACCATTCATTACGATAAAAAGTGTATAGAAATCACTACTAATCAATAACTTTTTTGACGGTTGAATTGAATAAGAGATATTTTGAAACGTATAAACATGTGTTAAGTTACCCATTGATAATTCACCCCTTTTTTTGAATTGGCAGAACAACACAAAGAAAGCCCTCATTAAGAGCTTTCTTTTGTAAATTATTTGACGAACCATTTCTCTAGATCATCATACTTTTGCAAGTTGGCTGTGATTGCGCCAGATTGCCAATATGTGCGCTCAGCAATATAGACATGCCCATTTTTTACAGCAGGGAGTGTTTTCCATAGTGTACTATCTAACCATTTAATGGCTTCTTGGTTCTCTTTAGACTCCCATGTACCGTTTGAAGGGAAAAGGATGATATGATCCGCATCTAATTCCGTGATAGCCTCTTCCGATAAAACCTCGTGGAACTCTGTCATATCACGGGCTAATGGATGTGGTGTTAAGCCTGTCTCTGTGTAAATATAGCCAGAGTAGCGATTTTTAATGCCAAATAACGCTAATGTATTATCAGCTACATTTAGTCGTACAACAGCAACTGTTTCGTCTCCAATTGATTCATCTAGTTTTGCTTTTAAATCGGAAACACGTTGCTCATATTGATCAACCATTTCTTTTGCTTTATCAGGAATATTTAAAACATCAGCTATTGTTTCTACAATTTTACGTGGATCTTGTAGAATATCTTCTTTCAAGCGGTAAGTAGGCGCTACCTTTGAGTACTCCTCATACTTTGCCTTATCCGCCGCGCCATCTACAATGATTAAATCAGGCTTGGCTTGTAATAATGTTTCCATGCTACCAGTAATGTCGAACTCAGGAACATCTAATCCTAAATAGTCTTGTTTTCCCCAAGATGGGTGATACCATTGCACAACAGGTTTTACATCCAAAGCAGTTAAATAGTCTTCCAAATAGATAGCAGCTACACGCTGTGGATTTGTAGGAATTTCTACTTTTCCAAACTCGTCTTCTACAATTCTTGTATCTTTAGATGTTTGTTCTTCTGTAGCTGTATCCTCTTTTACTTCATTTGAGCCACAGGCACTTAATAAGAACATTAGTGCAAAGAAAACTACAAATGAAAAATATCGACCTCTACGCATTTTATTCACTCCTATAGATTTACTAAAACAGTAAGGGTATTCCCTTAATTTAGAATGATAATCATTCTCGTTTGATTCAAGTAAATTATAGGATACAACATATCAACAAACAATACACATTCTCTACTACTTTTTTATACAAAATGAAATTCAGAGAGTTATTGTTTTTTGTTATCGAAAAGTAACCATAAAAGTGTAACAATTGCAGCTAGCATAACCATCAGGAATCCGTATATAGGCGTATGTGCCAACGATTGGTGGCGAATAATAAAGCCTCCGATATATGAGCCTAAAAATATGCCAATATTGAAAGCAGAAATATTCAATGCTGAGGCCATTGAAATTGCTGATGGTACATGTTTTTCAGATAGTAGAACGGCGTATAGCTGCAATCCTGGAACATTCATGAACATAAATAATCCCATTGTCAGTACCATGATTAAACCGATGATCGGTGATTCAAGAGTGAAGCCAATGGCAAGTAATGCTAAGGCAAGTCCAACAAAAATTATAAAGATTGAACGTAGCGGATTTTGGTTAGCAAAATGACCACCAAGAGTATTACCGATAGCTACACAAATACCATAGACAACTAGAATAATGACGACTGTATGTGGTGAATACCCCATATATTGCTCTAAAATAGGTGAAACATATGTGTAGACAACAAAAGCACCGCCGTATCCAATTGCGGTAATGAATAGTATTAAGATCATACGAATATTGCCTAATACCTTACCAATATCACGAATAGAGATGGGATTGCCCTTCGATAATTGGCTAGGTACTAGCAATGCATTACTAATTAAACCGATAATTCCAATAACGACAATAAAGATGAATGACATACGCCAATCTGTTACTTGTCCAATAAATGTACCGAGTGGGACACCTGTTACAGTAGCTAATGTTAAGCCAGTAAACATAAAGGCGATAGCACTTGCTCGTTTATTTGGTTCCACTACATCTGCTGCTATAACAGAAGCGATGGACATAAACACACCATGAGCTAAAGCTGATATTATACGACCTATTATCAGAACTGAAAAAACAGGTGCGATAGCTGCAGTTAAATTCCCTGCTAT
Organism: Lysinibacillus sp. FSL K6-4013; assembly: GCF_038630435.1. NCBI lineage: Bacteria > Bacillati > Bacillota > Bacilli > Caryophanales > Bacillaceae > Lysinibacillus > Lysinibacillus sp. FSL K6-4013. The sequence continues at coordinate 4,339,689 of NZ_CP152031.1, read as the reverse complement.
AAAAATAGTCATTACAAGCAGTAAAACTGTTTTTCGACTTAAACGAGATGTTAAGGCTGTTAGTAATGGAGCTCCAATAGTAACACCTAGTGCATATATAGAAACAGTTAAACCGGCTGTGCTTAAAGATATACCAAAATCATCAGTAATTAATGGTAAAAGTCCGACACTGATAAATTCAGTGGACCCTATTCCAAATGCACTAATTGCAAGTGCTAGCAATGTCAATTTTGCATTTGGCTTTTTTGATTGTGTCATTTTACTAATATCTCCTTTGATTTTTTTTATCATGTGTAGTAATATTCATACATACCTAAAAGTTGTGTAGAGTACTTTTAGTTACTTTTGAATATTACGGGGGTTTACAATGCAAAAAATTTATAATATTGGTGTTGAAGCTACGCTTGAAGTTATTGGTGGTAAATGGAAACCAGTCATTCTTTGTCATTTAAACCACCATGGTAAAATTCGAACAAATGAGTTTCGACGATTGATTCCTGGAATTTCACAAAAAATGCTTACAAGTCAATTAAGAGAATTAGAGCAAGCTGGATTAATCAATCGAAAGGTCTTCAATCAAGTTCCGCCTAAAGTGGAGTATTCCTTAACGTCTTATGGCCAAGGGATGGAGCCCATTTTGAATATGCTTTGCACTTGGGGCGAAAAGCATGTTGAGTTACTACAGGATAAAGGTGAAGACGTTCTGTTAAAACAACGTGATGAAGATATAGCTATGCAGCAAACATCATAATGAGGGGAGAAAGAGACTGTCATATACAAGACAGTCTCTTTCCTCATTTTAATGCCTATAGAGCAAAGTCAAATTCATCTGGATTTGGTCCAACACGTTGTTCACGATTCATCTCATTGATTAATGTCATTTCTTCGTCTGTTAAAGTAAAGTCAAAGATATCAGCGTTTTGCATCATGCGTTCTCTACGTACTGATTTTGGAATTGTAATCACTCCATTTTGTACATCCCAGCGTAAAATAACCTGAGCATTTGATTTTCCGTATTTTGTTGCGATTTTTGAAATTGTTTCATCTTCAAGAAGTCCACCTTGCATTAAAGGTGCCCATGCTTCAAGTTGAATTTGATGCTTGTCACAGAATGAACGAAGCTCCACTTGTTGTAAGCGTGGGTGGAATTCCACTTGGTTCAAAACAGGTTTAATACGAGCAAATGATAATAAGTTTTCCAAGTGTGCCACAGTAAAGTTACATACACCGATTGCTTTGATTTTGCCTTGTTCATATAGGTCTTCAAGTGCTTTCCATGATTCAGCATATTTATCTTTACCAGGCCAATGAATTAGATAAAGATCTAAATAATCTAATCCTAATTTTTTTAGACTCTCTTCATATGCTGCAATTGTTTCATCATAGCTTAAACCATCGTTCCATACTTTAGATGTGATAAATAAATCTTCACGACGTAAGCCAGTAGATGCTAGAGTTTGTTTAATACCTTCTCCTACACCTGCCTCATTGCCATAAATAGCAGCAGTGTCGATGCTTCGATAGCCGACTTCAATAGCGTTTTTTACCATCTCAGCCGTAGCATCATTTTCTACTTGAAAAACACCTAAACCCATACCAGGCATTTGTAGGCCATTATTTAAAGTGATTGTATCTTGTAAATGAGTAATCATTTTTAGTCCTCCATGTTTTGTGATTATTTGATTGCTTACTCATTATGCTGCTAACATACTCTCAAAAAAAGTACGTACTTTTTTGTGTCATAGAAACGTAGAGGTAACTTTTGTGAGCTGGCAATGCTTAGAGGAATAAAAATATTTATTGATGAAGCGATTAAATAAAAATGTCGCATCTGATTGGTCTTAACTACTAGTAAAAAATATCGAGTAACCTACAAAAGGCTTTGGAGACAATTAAACAAATATTTTTCTTGAGGTAATAAAAGGAAATATACGTTCGGTAGAGAATTAAAGTAGTAATACTTTAAAAAGGGGATTTTGAAGATGAATCGTTTAAATTTAATTACATTAGGTGTTAAAGATATGGTGGAATCTCTAAATTTTTATCGAGAGGGACTGGGTTTTGAAGTGGTGGTATACGGAGAGGAGACGAATCCCGATGTCATGTTCTTTAATAATGGAGGAACAAAAATATCGTTATTTCCAATTGAACGTTTAGTCAAAGATATTAATGAATCTAATCCACCAGAAATTAGCCAAGGCTTTGGTGGAATCACGCTTGCCTATAATGGTAAATCAAAAGAAGAAGTAGATCGAGTCTTTGCATTAGCAAAAAAGGCGGGTGCAGAAATTATTAAGGAGCCCGTAACTGTATTTTGGGGTGGCTATAGTGGATATTTTCAAGATCCAAATGGCTACTATTGGGAAGTTGCCTATGGCGACATGTGGCAGTTTGATGAGAATGATATGTTGATTATTCAATAACTGTTCAAAAAGAGAGCAAACTAACGCTTCGAGTTTGCTTTCTTTTTTATTAACCGTTAACAATAATGCTCCCTCATTAAATCCACAAAGTTTTGAGCGGCTTTGGATAAATTATGATTCTTCAGCCATACGAGTCCTACTGAGGTGGATAGTTCTGCTGAGGAAATTTTGTATGCATGAAGTGGTAGATCACCATATTGCTTTAAAATAGTTTCAGGCACGATAGAGGAGCTAAAGCCAGAAGCGATTAAGTTCATTAACAGTGCTGTATCTGAGCATTCTCCGACAATATGGGACTGCAACTGGAGGCGAGAAAATGCTTCTAGTATTGAATAATGTACGCCCAAGCCTTCTGTGCTTGGTAAAAGGATTGGCCAATTTTGTATTTCAGCTAAAGCAACGTCGTGTTCTAAGAGGTCGAACTTTTTGGATTGTATAAAGTAAAATGGTTCAGTGTACATATGTAGGACAGAGAAATCATCTAATTCTAAAGGTAAGCGAATGATGGCAAGTTCTACAACACGGTCCCTTACTAATTTACAAAGATAAGAAGATTCGTTTTGTTGAATTTTATAAGTCACCTTTGGGTAGTGTTGTTGAAATTGTTGTAGTAATTGAGGCAGCTCAACAACTGAAAATGTATTGATGCCTATTGTCAATCGACCATGCAGGCCTAATCCAACATCCTTAACCTCTGCTTCTGCCTCTTTCATTAATTGTGCAACCTGCAATGCATACTTATATAAGGTCTTTCCCGCCTCAGTTACTTCAAAATATTTGCCGCTCCTTTCTACCAACTTTGAACCGAGCTCTTCCTCCATCGTTTTTAAATGCTGACTCAATGGTGGCTGAGAAATATGTAACCTTTCAGCCGCAGCAGAAATCTTTTTTTCCTCCACAATTGCTATAAAATAGCGTAGTTGTCTTATATCCAAACATAAACACCCCTCTATTATAGGTAAAACCTAAGAAAATTATATTTCTCTAATATTTTTAATATAGTTAGGGCCATGTTAGCATATTTATCAAAGAAAAAAGAAGTGAAGTTTCTTTTTTCTAGCACCTAAATGTGAAGCGGGCAACGTTGATGAAAAAATAATTCCATTTTTTAGGTGTATATGATTCTTGCCATGCTTTGGGGTGTGCCTTGTAATATCGATTCCCTACACCTTTCTAAATGAATTTGAAGCAGGTGATAAAGTAGCAACGTATACTATAAAAGAGCAACTTTTATTAGTTACTTTTTTCAATAAATTGGTGGTTTTGAATTTCTTAAGAAAATAAATAACAGTTCCCCTATAATAACCATGTATGGAAATTATAAATCTTTAAAATGTATCAAGGAGGATGAACATTGATTCGTATATTGTACATAGAAGATGAAAAAGAAATCGGACAATGGGTAAGCAAGGAATTAACGGAGCGAGGTTATGATGTGACATGGCTAGAATCAGGGGAGGGGCTTGAGCAACATATTAACTCAAAAGATATTGCTATATTGGATGTGATGCTACCTGGATTGGATGGTTTCTCCATAGGTAAAAGAATTAAACGGGAAAATAAAGACCTGCCAATTCTGATGTTATCAGCAAGAACAGCTGTTGAGGATAAAATTGAAGGGCTACATTTTGCTGATGATTACTTAACAAAGCCATTTCACCCTGATGAGCTCGTTGCAAGGCTAGAAGTATTATTAAGAAGGTATCAAAAAAATGATGATGTACTGGCATTGCAGCATCTTAAAATTTATACGAAAGATATGCAAGTTATCAATACGATGAATGAAGAAGAAATTCTTTTGACTGGAAAACAATTTTATTTATTACAATATTTTATTCGTCATTTAAATCAAATTTTAACAAAGGAACAACTCTATGAGGGCGTATGGGGTGAGAGCTATATTGAAGGTGATAAAACACTCATGGTGCATATTCGTTACTTAAGAGAAAAAATAGAAATCAATCCTGCAAAGCCTATGATTATTGAAACAATCCGAGGCATTGGCTATAGGGTGAAACAATGAAATTTTTTCGATCATTATTAGCGAAATATATGCTCATTATTATATTAGCCATATCTATTGTGCAAATCTCCTATCTGGGTGTTGCTATTTTCGTATTAGGCATTACAAAGACAGGGACAGGAGATTTTTCAAGTGGAGTACTTGTAGAAAGTGATATTGAAGAGCAATGGCATGCACAGGCTAAAAATATGACCAATGCAACAGATGATGCGATTACGCAGTTATTTCAAAAGTGGCAAGAGCAATTTCCTACGGCTTCTATGTTTTGGGTAAGTGAAGAGGGGAACTTACTGACTACATGGAATGTGAAGGATCAGTTACCAGCAAAGTGGACACCAGCCTATACAACTCAATTTATAAAAGAACGTTATGGAGATGATCCATTTACTGTTATTGCCTTCTTAGGTGATGATATATCAAATGGCTTTATTGTATTAGAGATTCCAAGGGTAGCATTTAATCCTCCACTTATAAAGGTCTATGATAACTATGGTAACTTTTTATTTTTTGGTGTTATTGCAGTTATTTTATTTTTTATTGTAGTTTCGCTTTTATTTTTCAAGGGAATTCGAAAAAGACTATTACATCTGCAAGAGGCTATGGAAATACGTGATGTAGATGGTCTACCTATTGAAATTCAGGTGAAAAAACGAGATGAGATTGGGCAATTGGAGCATAGTTTTAACAGAATGGTTTGTGAACTGCGAGACAGTAAACAACGTCAACAGAAGGAAGAACAGCTAAGACGTGAACTGATTGCTAATCTATCACATGATTTACGGACACCTTTAACGAAGGTAAGAGCTCAATCCTATACAATTAGCAAAGAATCGTTATCTGAGGAAGGGAAGCAGGCATTAAAGGCTATGGACACATCCATAGTGAATATTGATGCTTTAATTGAAAATTTGATGTCCTATACATTGCTTATGGCAAGTAAATATAAATTTGAACCGAAAGACATCAATGTTATCCGGTTTGTAAGGGAGCATCTAACGACATGGTATCCAGTTTTCGAGCGAGAAGGTTTTACAATCGATATTGAGCTACAGCCATTTGAACCTGTAGAATGGCGTGTTGATCCATTATGGTTAGGGAGAGTATTTGATAATATTTTCCAAAACGTACTGCGTCACGCGAGTAGTGGTAAATATATAAGTGTGAAAACGGAATCGACGGAGTGTTATACAGCATTTATTGTGGAGGATCATGGTCAAGGGATGAAAAATGAGTCGAATGCAAAGGGCGCTGGAATCGGCTTATCAATTGTTGATGTCATGATAAAGGGCATGCATCTTGAATGGGATATCCATTCCGATCACTCTGGTACAAAAATTATCATAAAAAAATCTGCGAAGCTTGAGAAATAAATGCTTCGCAGATTTTTTTTATGATAGAAATGATTTTTTAAACAAAATTTAAACTTAGCCCATACCTTTTTTTAAACTTCCCTTTTTAAGATAGTTAAAGAGGTGAGGACATTGGAATATATCGTACAAACACAAAACTTATCAAAAAGCTTTGGAAAAGAGCAAGCTGTATCAAATTTGAACTTGCAAATACGCAAAGGTGAAATATATGGATTTTTAGGTCCGAATGGGGCAGGTAAAACGACTACAATTCGAATGCTTCTAGGTTTAATGAAGCCATCTTCTGGAACAATTAAAGTCTTTGAAAAGAATATTACGAAGGAACGTATCCAAATTTTAGCTAAGATTGGTTCGTTGGTGGAAAACCCTTCTTATTATCCACATTTAACAGCATATGAGAATCTAGAGGCACTAAGAAAAATACTAGGTGTACCGAAAACTCGAATCGATGAAGTTTTGGAAATTGTCCGTTTGAAGGAAGCTGCCCATAAAAAGGTCAAAGGTTTCTCTTTAGGAATGAAGCAACGTCTTGGTATTGCTGCTTCTTTACTACATAGTCCTGAATTACTTATTTTAGATGAACCAACGAATGGCCTAGATCCTTCAGGCATTATAGAGATTCGTAATTTAATTAAAAGATTACCAGAGGAATATGGCATGACCATTATAATCTCCAGCCATTTATTATCAGAGATTGATCAAATGGCAACACAAGTTGGGATTGTTTCGAAAGGGAAATTAATTTTCCAAGATTCTATTGAGGCTATGCGTCGATTTGCCCAACCAAAGGTTACCTTTAAAGTAAACAATGGTGAAAAAGGATGGCGCTTCTTATTAGCAAATGGTATTAAGGCAGATTATCAGGGTGGTGTGATTTTCTTAGAAGAGTGCTCGGATGAAAAGGTTGCTCATATTGTCCAAGTTCTTGTTCAGGAGGGTATATCGGTATTCCGAGTCGAGGAAGAGAAACGTTCATTGGAGGATATATTCCTGCAAATGACGATGGGAGAACAGGGGATATGATGGGAAAGCTATTAACTGCTGACTTCTTAAAAATCAAACGTAAAGGATTATGGCTTCTAACGCTTATTGGCCCTTTAGGGGTGGTTGCTCTGCAAATGGTCAATTATGGAGTAAGAAAGGATTATCTCTTACAGCAAAGTGAGGATGATTGGGGCTATTTCTTATTAAATGTGCATTCATTTACACCGCTTGCCATAGTCTTGGGTATTGCCATTCTTACGTCATTCATAGCAAGCATTGAAAATGAGACCAATGCTTGGAAGCAGCTCATTGCATTACCTGTTTCCAAATTAACCGTGTATTTGTCTAAATTTACGTTGTTAGTTATCTTACTATTCTTCGCCTCAACGTTATTAATGTTTTTTACGCTGAGCTACGGGCTGTTTTTAGAATTAGGTGACACGGTACCTTACATGGAGCTAGCCAAATATAGTTATTTCCCTGCTTTTGCAGCATTACCTATCTTGGCACTTCAATTGTGGATAGCGAGTGTAAGTCATAATCAAGGGATTCCTATAACTGTAGGCATTTTTGGGGTGATTTTTGCCTATTCTTCCCATGTTCTTCCAGATTGGATGATATGGAAATGGCCATCATTGATGAACCAATGGAATGAACCGATGATCAATGTCTTATTAGGCGTAGGAATTGGTATCTTACTCTATATTATCGGCATGGTTGATTTTGCAAGAAGGGACGTGAAATAATGATTGCTTTACTTCAAGCTGAGTGGTTTAAGTTACGTAAATCAAAAATGGTACCAATTATTTTAGCAGGACCCATGATTGGACTTTTTATAGGACTATCCGCTAATTTAGAGGACAACATGCAGGGGATTGAAATCAATGAGTGGTATATATCGTTATTTTCGATGAATTTAACATATGCTCTATTATTTTTACCTCTTATTTCTGGTGTTTTTACCAGTCTTATTTGTAGGTATGAACATCAGTCTGGTGGATGGAAGCAACTTTTAGCATTACCAGTAACAAGAGGGAAAGTATTTGTAGCTAAATACATATTGATTATGCTGCTTGTTTTAGCAATGCAGATATTGTATTTAGGCTCGGTCTTTGCTGTTGGGATGGTAAAAGGCTATACAGATTCTTTTCCTATGGAGATTGTTTGGAAAAGCATAGTAGGAGGCTGGGTAGCGACATTGCCATTAGTAGCCTTGCAATTGTGGCTGTCCATTATGTTTAAAAGCTTTGCTGCTCCATTTGCTGTTAATGTCATATTTACTTTACCATCAATTTTAGCAGTGAATTCTGAAAGAATTGGTCCGTATTATCCTTGGGCACAACCCTTTTCGATGATGTATATAGGGGGCAATACAGACGATGTATTCTTTGTACCGTGGGAGCAATTGTTAACCGTAGTAGGAGGCGGTTTCATCCTATTTTTCCTCGGAGGATATTACTATTTCCAGCGAAAATCTATTTAAGCTAAAAGGAGAATGAGAATGCTGAAACGTAGCTTACGTTTTTTAACTGCATCGATGCTATTAGTAGCTTTAGTAGGATGTGGACAGAGAGAGGCCGTAAAAGATGCCGCACAATATACGAATGAAATTAAAGACATCAACATTCCTGATGATGTAAAAATTATTGGGTTTGGGGAAGCAACACATGGCAATATTGAATTTCAAACATTAAAAAAAGATCTATTTGAAGCGATGATACAAAATGAAAATGTTCATGTTTTTGTCTTAGAAGGAGATTTTGGGGGAGCCCAGCAGATAAATCAATTTATCGTAAATGGTGTAGGAACGGCGGAGGAAGCTATAAAAGCGTTAGACTACGGCATCTACAAAACTGAACAAATGGTAGGGTTTGTGCAATGGATGCATGACTATAATCAGACAGTTGATGAACAAGAGAAAATTTATTTTTATGGCAATGATATGCAACGCTATGATTACAGCAAAAAAGGGTTGCTTGATTATTATGCCAAGGTACATGCTGACAATGCACAAAAATTCACGACTCAACTAGAGCATGTTTCCAACAAAACGATGAGAGAATTATCGAATAGTCAGCTAATCGAGCTTGATAAAACGATTGATACAATAATCAATGATTTACAATCAAACAAAGCGATGTATGAGAAAAAATCTTCAAAGAATGAATTCTCCTTTGCTGTTCAATATGCGCAAATTATGAAGCAGCGTACGCAATTATTTTTAAATGATGGTAATTATATGAATTTACGGGACGAATATTTAGCTGAAAATTTACAATGGATCGTTGAATATGAAGCAACGCAAGGCCATGATAAAGTATTAATGTCTGCTCATAATGGTCATATTGAGAAAACTTCTGCTACGATGGCAGGCTATCAATCAATGGGGCATTATTTAAGTGAGCAATATAAAGATCATTATTTTGCGATTGGCACAGACTTTGTAAAAAATACATTCCAGGCACAAAATGGGTCTGGTGCACGAAAGGAATATACGGTTGAGCATTATAATGCTTTAGTGGATGCCTTTAGTGACATTGATAATAACATCTTTTATGTGGATTTTGAAGCTGCCAAACAATCAAAGGAGCTGGCGAATATTCTTTCCGAAAAGCAAAGAATGGGCAATATCGGCGATGATTTTCGTCCATGGTATAAGCTGACACAAATGCTGTACACCATTAAAATGACACCTGAGGAAGCTTATGATGGTCTCATCGTTGTGCAAGAAGCAACCCCAACAAAAATAATTGATTAAGTGAAATTTAGCAACCTTCATCAAAAAATCTGTTTCCTTCTCCAGTATGATAAAGATGAGGTGAGTAACATGGAGTATAGTCAAGCGACGCAAAGAACTATTGCCTATATCGAGGAGCAATTGATGGAGGAAATTTCTCTTGAATGTCTTCCTAGTACTGCTGGTTATTCGAAGTACCATCTAAGCCGAATTTTTAAGCAAGAAACGGGATTTACGATTGGTGAATATATTCGTATACGTCGGCTAGCTATGGCAGCGAGTTATTTGATGTACTCTAATGTATCGATATTAACGATTGCCGTTACACTTCAGTTTCAATCACAAGAAGCTTTTACAAGAGCATTTAAAGAAGTTTATGCTTTACCACCAGGGAAGTATCGAAAAGTAATGCAATCATTAAATATGATGGAGGAGGAACATTACATGGAAACAGTTGAACAGGTTAAAGGTTGGGTGTTGAGTGGAGCTAATCCAGAATTGTATAAATTTCATACAGATGACAAGGTATTTCATTCAGGGAACCGCTCAGGAGTATTGTATTCCACAACTGCCTCAGCAAATCATGGTCAATTTGCTACAATGATGCAGGGTTTTCAGGCAGCTGACTACAAAGGGAAACGCTTGAAGATGTCATGCTATTTAAAGACGGCAGATGCTACAAAGTGTGGTGCATGGATGCGTATTGACAATGGTACAGGCGATACGATTCAATTTGATAATATGGATCAACGCTCTGTAACAGGTTCTACTGAATGGAATCATTATTCTATTGTCTTAGATGTACCTGAAGAAGGTTATTCCATTTATTTTGGTGTGTTACTAATTGGTTCGGGTAAAGTCTGGGCAGATGGCTTCCGTTTTGAAGAAGTGGACAACAAAGTACCCTCAACAAATATGCTTACGCAGGAACATTTATCTAATCATCCTACTAATCTAGATTTCAGTATGGAGTGAATCAGACAGTACTAATAAAATCGAGACCTGACTTTTTTGAATAACGTATTGATTACCTCTAATTTGTTAAAGATAACAAAGAGGAGGTGTGAGACGATGGCACAAGAAATTCTTTGTGAAGTCAATAACTGCACATTTTGGGATTCTGGTAACAAATGCACAGCCGAAAAAATTTATGTTGTCAGCCAAAAGGGACAACATGCTTCCAACAGTGAGGAAACAGACTGTAAAACATTCGAACCTGAAACGCATTAATGCCAAAAGGGTAACCATGTATATGGTTACCCTTTTTCCCTCTCTTTATTAATAAATATCCACCTTTTCTTTGTTGAATAAAAGAGCATGAGCATTTTTTACTTTTTCCTCTACATAATCCAGTGAGTATTTACCAACAGAATCTGTTAAATCCCCAATTGCCCGCGACAAATTATCAATAATCGGAATTAATTTGTGCATTTCTGTGCGATGCTTCTCATTGTGCATCTCATCCATAATTTCATATGCTAGTTGTTGGATTTTCCTTAGTCGCAATTTTTCAGATTGCATTGAATCCTCCTTATTGAACCAATTTATGATGTCTCATTATATGAGCTACAATAAGGTTTCATGAATAAGGTTCTTTAGAAATAATTGCTCGTGTGATGAAGGTCTAGTGCATGTTCTCTTATGCTCAATCTGGGATTCGTATTCATTCGATACAGTTAGCTTTATCATACGTTAATGATAAAATACATCTAAATAATTGCAGTTAATTGGATCTAGCAAAATATTTTGTTTCACCTGTCTCGGTAGAAGGAGATGCTATGCATACAGATCTCTATAGAGGATAGATACTCTACAAGATGAGTTGCTATAGATTGCTGAATATGATTTGCGCAACTTGCATAAGCTTCTTTGGAACTAGTTAGTAAAGAAAGTATAATAGTTGTTAATAAATGGATTTCTACACTAGGAGGTTTTTATGGGGAAGATATATGTTATTAGACATTGTCTAGCACAAGGACAATCACTAGATGCACCCTTAACTCAGAAGGGAATTGAGCAAGCAGAAAGTTTAGCTGATTTTTTCAAGGGCATAAAAATTAATCGAATTCTATCTAGCCCTTTTTTACGAGCAATACAATCAATTGAACCTTTAAGTATTAGAGAAAGTATAACGATTGAAATTGATGAACGTCTTTCGGAGCGCCGTTTAAGTACTAGAGACCTTCCAGATTGGTATGAAAAATTACAGGCGACATTTGTTGATATGGATTTAAAATATGATGGTGGAGAATCCAGTAATGAGGCAATGAATCGAATTGTAGACGTTGTAAAAGACGCATTTGCTAGGGATGTTGATAATACATTAATCGTGAGTCATGGCAATATCATCTCATTACTGTTGAAGTATTATGATATGACTATTGATTTTCACTGTTGGAAGAATTTAAGCAACCCAGATGTTTATCTATTAAGTCCTAAGCATAACGAAGTAACGATAGAAAGAATATGGAGTTCTCAGCATAAGTGAATAATAAGGTGGTATGGAGGGAGTGGCTGCTTACCATACCTTTTCTAATAAGGAGAGTACAATGGAGACTATTTTAAAAGACATCTTAAATTGGGTGATGAAGGCGGATAAAAGGATTGTGATTGGCATTTCTGGTCATGGAGCTGCTGGAAAAACAACGTTTGCTCAAAAACTTATACAGACTTTAGAACAAGATGAAGTGAATTATTTGAATACTGATCCGTATATTGTGAATTCAGATATTCGCAAACAAACAATGCTTGAGTATACATATCAAAATGAGCATCATCGTTTTAAAATGACGGCTTGTCATCCCGCTGCTCATCATCTACCATCATTGGAGAGGGACGTCCAAATGATAAGAGCTGGATTTGATTTAATGACAATCGATACACATTACCTGAGAAGCACACTTATTTCTTCAAAAAAGAAAATTACAATAGTAGAAGGGATGTGCGTAGCATTTATTGATCCTAATCTATTTGATTTGAAACTTTATTTTTATACAGATGGTAAAACAGAATTTATAAGAAGATCGGGTCGAGATGTGTTTGAGAGAGGAATAGATATCAATTATTTGAAGCAGTCACATGATGAGCGACGTATTCAATATGAATTATTTATGCATCCACATTGCCAGCATTTTGATATGGTTATTAAAACACAGGATGATAAAATCCTTATTGAAAAAAATACACTTGTAAAATAAACGAGGGCCTTCTGCATTTTGACTAGCAGAAGGCTCTTCACTTTAGTATTGAAATTTTACACGAACAGTAGCATCAATAGCAATTTGTCCCTGTTCTATAGGCGTAATTCCCGAGGATACAGTCATAGAGCGATAAAGGATCGGTGTGTTAGCCTGTTCTTCCACAATCTCTACAGGGAGTGGCTGCAAAGGCAGGTGCATAGTTTTTGCAATTGTTTTCGCCTTCAATTGAGCATTCTGTAGTGCTAAACTTAATGCTTGCTGATAGTAAGCATCGGTATGGTCCATTTTGAACTGAATATTGGTTATTCGATTTGCCCCATTTTCTACAGCGGTATCAATGATTAAGCCCAAATCATTGGTATCCGAAACGTTGACGGAAATGGCGTTGACTACTTCATAGCCATTAAAAATTTGTTTACCATCTTCAAAATTATAGAGTGGTGTGATTGTATAACTAGCAGTTTGAATTTGTTCTCTTGGAATACCAAGTGCAATAAGTGATTGCATAACTTCATTCATGATTGCCGCATTTTCCTGTTGGGGACCTTGTACATGGTTGCCCTGTGTTTGGACTTCAATTTGTAATTGTACAGAGCTAGGTGTAGCCATTATCTGTCCATTGCCGATTACAATCATAGTACGTGACGGATGATGTGTTAGTTGATTGACCTGTGCATAGTACATCTAATACCACCTTTCATAGGTTATATAATCATGCTATGCAAAAATATTTATGATTTGTTTATTCTTTTTAAAAATTTGTCATGGAGCTTTGTGAATAGAAGTAAAGTTAAAATAGCTCCCAGTAAGGCTAAAAACATGTCCCATTGTGCATCCCATCGATCTCCCTGCATGCCTAAGAAATCCTTTGCTCCTTTACTACCCTTCGAGATTCTTGTACTTAACCATTCAATGATTTCATAAAAAGCAGCGATTGCGAGCAAAATACTGATTGTAATACCTGTAAGCCAAGCTCCTTTTGCAAGTGGTGTTTTCCTGATTAGTATTTCCCTTATTACGATGGCTAATAAACCTTTTAAAAAATGACCAAAGCGATCATAGTGATTACGTTGTAAATGAAATTCTTCTTTTATCCAATTAAAAAGAGGGACTTCCGAATAGGTATAATGTCCACCTATAAATGTCAGAATCGACAAGAGAGCGATGATAAAATAAGAAAATGTGGTGAGGCGGAATTTATAATAAATGCAAACAACGACTGTTATTGCCACAATTCCAGGACTAACCTCAGCTAGCCAATCTAAATAGGAGGAAGGCTTTATAACAGACCAGATGAAAACAATTAAAACAACAATAAGTAAGGTGGCGTGTATTTTAACATGTTGCCTACTATTCATATTAACAACTCCCTTTGTCCCACAGTATGGGAAATGGGGAAATTGCATATTCAAATTAGGTTAGCAAACAAAAAAGAAAAGCGTCTTGTTGACGCTTTTTTTAGCCAATTAGATCATTTTTAAAAGCGCCTCTACACCCGTCATTCCTTCTGTAATACCAAGCTGTTCTGCTTCATATGTTACGGATTCTAATGGAGCTGTTAATAGCTCATCAATCGTTTTCACGCCTACTGCACGACCAGCAATAATTTTTCGATCAACTAAGCGACTATTTAATAGACCAACATCTAAAGCACCACACATAATGTAGCCTGTATCATTAGAAATGGTCAGTAATGTTGTTTTAGGTAATTGAACAACTACTGCGGTGAAGAAATGCCCTTTAATCATAATAGGCTCAATTGTCACCATTGAAATCACTCCTTTTCTCTATATACATATGGTGATGACTAGCAAGGTGTTCGACATTTTCATGAAAAAATTCATAACAATTAACTAAACCTGTTGCTAGATGTATAAGGAAAGTGAATAGGAGGATTAGTGAAAGCATGGGAGGCACTTTATTTAACCAAAAAGGAATCTACTCTGATGAATAGATTCCTTTTATTCTTTATCTTGTATAAGAAAGCAAAGCTGTTTGCTTAAATTTGTTTAATGCAATTGTTGCCTCATTTTTAGAACTATACTCAAACATGCGATAAGTGTTTTCTTCAAATACTGTAATAACCCACATATATGTGATCCCCTTCGTTGTGTTGCATAACATTTAAATATTATTTAAACTGTTATATATCAATGATGATTTTATTTTACATCAATAAAGAAAAAAATAAAGTGCAATTCAATTTTTTTCACATATTGTTCAAAATTATAAATAACGTTTAAAATTTTTTTGAAATAATGAAAAGGAGAAAACAGTCAATCCTTCTCAAGTATATTTCATGGCAATTCGTAAATAGTAAGTTGACGGAGTTCTGTGATTTCGGACTTGGGAGGTGATGCTATGACACGTAATTACGTATTCATTTTTATGGTTTTCTTTTTAATCATCTCGGGATTTTTAGTGCAGGAAGGCTACGCAGATAGAGGTCGTCCTTATTATGAGGAGACAGGTGAAGTTGTTTGGGATATCAAAACAGAGGATAAAATTGTTGCACTCACCTTTGATGATGGTCCACATCCTAAATACACAGCTGCTGTGCTAGATTTATTAGCAAAATATGATGCAAAAGCCACCTTTTTTATTATTGGAAAAAATGCAGAAAAATATCCAGAGCTTGTTTTACGTTCTTATACAGAAGGCCATGAATTAGCAAATCATACGTATACACATCCATTTAAAGTTTCCATCAAAAAATTGCAAGAGGAGCTTCAACAGACAAGTGACACGATTTATAGTATTACTGGGTTTTCCCCAGTTTTATTCCGTCCCGTTGGTGGAAATTACACGGATGCAATGATCAATGCAGCTGTTAAGGATGGCTACAAGGTTGTGATGTGGTCTTGGCATCAGGATACGCAAGATTGGAAAGAACCTGGTGTAAGGAAAATTGTCCAAAAAGTGATGAAGGGGACAAAGCCTGGAGATGTTATTTTATTTCATGATGGTGGCGGGAATCGAACACAAACAATTCAAGCACTAGAAGAAATTCTACCTGCATTAAAAAAGCAAGGGTACACATTTGTTACAATATCCGAGCTGATTGAAAGCAAACAGCAACAAGAGCAAGTTCAATAATGAAAAGAAGTCATCTCAACAAAGTTTGAAATGGCTTCTTTTTCATTTAAATAAAAGGATTGAATTAGAAGAAAATAATTGGAGCTAGCGCAATACCTAAAATTGTTCCTAAAGCAATTCCATAGCCAAAACCTTCTCTTCTATATCCTCCAAATCCCCAAAATCCTAAACCATAACCACTATATCTTCTATCAGGTAGAATCCATACCTGTCTTCTATCTACCCTTGTGATTTCTCCTACATGTACTTTACCAGATGAATCCGAGATTCGAACACGTTTACCATGATATTTACAGCAAAGACTATAAGCATCAGCTGGATTCACACATTTCCCTCCTTTCAATGACATTACAAGCTAATATATGCGATTTGATGCATTTATCACTAGCCGATTGTCTATTCAAGACATATGCTGTGAAGAGGTGATAATATGGCTGTTGTGTCAACAGATAAGTGGTTAAATGAATTTGTAAATGCTAGAAAGTTCACTAGAAAGGATGAGCTAACAAGCTTACAATGCTCGATTCTTTGCAATCGATTAGTCAAACTATTTCGAGATGGGCTTCCAGAAGAAATTCACTATACATTACAGCAACAGGGTCTTTTTTTACCACATGAGGAAGTCGATGTTGAAAAATTAAAGAAGCAAAAAGTATGGGATTGTGTACAGCAGGAGTTCCTATACTTACAGCGGAAATGGAATGGACCCTCAATACCAATATATATTTTCCCGATTACTCAGCGGCAAACGATAACCAATAAAAATGGTGTCGCTTATCCTCATTCGCTTTTTTATTTGTGGGCGATTTACAAAAGCAGGAGCTCCAAGCGTTATTTGCTCATGAATATAACCATGTTTGTCGTATACACATCTTAAAAAAAACTTTAGATGAGATGACTTTATTGGATTCTCTCATTTTAGAAGGCTTAGCAGAAGATGCAGTGAAAGATTTATATGGGGAAAAATGGATTGCTCCTTGGTTACAATCCTACTCAGATAAAGAGCTTTTAGCTTTATGGGGGCATCATTTTTTACCGCAGTTACAACTTCAAGGAATCGAACAGCATCATCCATTTCTATATGGGGGGGACCTTCCGCAATGGATAGGCTATTGTATAGGCTACAAAATTGTACAGTCGTATAAAATGAACAATTCATGCCAACATCCCTTGTTCATTTCAAGCCAAGATTTACTTGCTGGTTCGAATTTTCCGCTACAATAGAGAAAAGGAGTGATTGTTGTGTCCAATGAATTAAAAAATATATTATTACCAATTGTAGACTCAGCAACAAAGGTGCTCATTGTTGGATCAATGCCAGGAAGACAATCGTTAGAGAAGCAGCAATACTATGGCAATCCACGCAATCACTTTTGGCCCATTATTGGTGAGTTGTTAGAGATAGCGATTCCAAATGAATATACAGAGAGAATAGCCTTATTAAAAAACAATGCAATCGGTCTTTGGGACACGATTGCAACTTGTGAACGCGAAGGAAGTTTAGATGCAGCGATACGCAATGAAAAGCCCAATGATTTTCAAACCCTTTTTGAACAATACCCTAATATCCAATTAGTGCTTTTTAATGGAGCGAAAGCATTTGAGGTTTTTAAAAAGCATATTGGCTTAGAGCTTCTTGATGGACGAGCCTATAAAAAAATGCCATCAACAAGTCCAATACCAGGGAAAAATATCAAAACGTTCACTGAAAAGCTAGAGGACTGGCGGATTATCCAATCCTATTTATCCTAATCAACAGAGCGAGATTAGCGTGATGAAGTAGCTGCCTTGGAGTGAATAGTATTCCTTGTACTTTTAAACCATTGATAAAAGAGAATAGACACAAGAAGGATTTCAATAGCATCACCACCGTAGTACATGATCTTAGCACCTAGTTCGGCCTCTGTGGCTGGTACATGATGAGGCGGATTTGCATAAATAAATTTTGCTAATATTGCATGAGCTGCTAATGCTGCTACTAATGTAAGAGATCGAAAGACATAAGAATATGAGTGTGGAGTAGGATCAAAATAAATAAAGGCAATAGTAAATAGATAACCCGCTAGAAAAATGTGAAGATGAATGAATACATACAGTAGTATATGTTCATGCATCAAATTGAAAAGTGAGGTTGTATAGAGTAACCATAGGCCGCCTACATTTAGAATAGAAGCAATAATTGGATGACAAATAAAACGAACATATGGATTTTTCAATAGCCGAGAAAGAACACGAGCTTTGTTTACTGGTAAGGTTCTTAACAGTAGTGTCATGGGAGCTGCTAATGCCATAAGTAATGGGGCAAGCATGCCAAGTAATAAATGCCCTATCATATGTGCGTCAAAATGGATATGACTAAGAGTAGCCAATGGGCCGATTAATGTGATGAGAGCACAGGCACTCCCAATTATCCAACAGATAGTACGAAAATGAGGCCATTGTTTTTTATGTTGATTCGAAATAATAACAGCGAGGATATACAATATAAGGGCTATAAAAAATGGCAAAGCCAGAAGTAGCTGAACCATGATGGGAAAGTTTTGAGCATGAGCTTCATGAGAATGCAAGATGCGCCACCTCCTATCGTCCTTTTTGATTTGTTTGGAGCAGTAAGACAATACCGATAATAATTAATAGCGCCGCAAATATGTTCCAAACGATATCATAGGGGAGTATTTCAACGTTGTAACGAATTTGGTGAAGTTTCATGAATTTATGCTGTATGATGCCATCGTAAAGCTGGAATGTGCCTGCTCCCAGAAAAATACCGCCTAGCCATCTTTTTAGCCAAAACCCATGTTTTCTATGTAGGTCAGCCAATAAAAAAGCAGATCCAATCGTAGCAAAAAAGCTGAATGCATGAAATAATCCATCTGAAACTAGTCCAATAGCAGCTGTAGACTTATCATAGAAATGATGCCAGTGTAATAATTGGTGAAAAATTACCTCATCTATAAATGCCACAACCCCAAGCCCAAATAAGATCCCAGTCCACATGTTCTGCTTCTTATATTGAAAGCGGTTTTCGTGCTTAGGTTTTTGCTTTTCATACGTATTTGTCATATCCAATCCTATCACCTCAAGCTGATTTTCCTTTAGTCTACCCCTGAGAAGAGCTCTTAAACAAACATCCTCCAAAACAGTCGTTTGTTAGGGGGAGGTAAGGATTATTGCCAGCTATTATAGTAAGAGCCAGCAGGGCTATAAAAGAATTTGAAATGATACTTCTCCGCTAAAGCACGGCTTTTTAATTCTTCTTCAAAACCAATTGCCATCACCTGTGTACCAAATTTATTGCGTATGTGGACAAGCTTTTGCATCATATCGAGTGACCATTCATCTTTTCCTACCACAGGATAAGAAAAATCCTCCCACATAATAAAGTCAACATATGGCGCTGTATAATCAGCAAGTGTTTGAAATCCCCAATTTTGAGCAACAGATAAATCGGGATGACGTTTTTTAATTTGTTGGATAAAAGATAACATGGCTTCATTTTGCCTTTTTTGTTCATCTTCAGGTAAATAAGAATTGATATTACCGACCGTATCTAAAAACACGCCATCTAAGCCTTTCTGAACAATTTGCTTCTCTATTTCTGCTAGCAAAATGTCTTGATAGTGCGTAGAAGTCAAATTCATTAAAAAAGAATCCCATTCGGCAAAATACATTCTTTCACCCTGTTTATCTCGATAAAAATCTTCTTGTTTCAATTGATGATAGAGTGCTGTATTCCATTTGTCTGCCTCCATCGCATTAATATAGCCGTACACTAAAGTACCGCTTTTTTGAGCATTGACGATATACTTCTGCTGCATTTCAATAGGTTCTACAATCACTAAATCTAATTTCGTCATGCTCTTACCAATGGCATCATTGCCTTTATCTAAATAGTATTTGTAATCTTTCACATCAGCAAGTTTTGCTTGGATACTAGTGGAAGAAGATACTGGATTTTTAGCAAGCAGTATCCACATACTCCCTGCGATGAGCGTGGCTAATAAAAGTAACAATAATTTTTTCATAAGCGCTCCTTTTTGAAAAATATCCCTTCCATTATACATTAATAGGAAATGTATTACCTTCGATAAATGGGCAATGGCTCAACGGTTATTCGCCCTTTTACATATATTGAATAATGTAAAAGGAGGGTTTGTGTGTCTAATAATCCATTTAGAGAAGATAATTTTAGAAGACCTGGTTGGGGAGATTATAATGATTTTGAAACAACGCCATTTGGGCCAACTCCTTTCGGATCCACTCCAGCAGGACAAATGCCAATGAGCACACCACCAGGTTTTTCGCCACCGATTACCGATTGGCGAGTAGGATCAAGTGGTATACGTTCCTGTTTGTTTAGAAATACGTATATTTGGCTGAATAGTGGTAGAAGTTTTTGGTTTTTCCCTACAGCTATAGGAAGGGAAATCATTGCTGGTTTCCGATGGAGCCGAAGATATGGCTGGTATTTCCGTACCATTTCAAGAAATCAAATTCGCTCTTACGAATGTTTTAGATAGACGCTCAAGGTAGGGAGTTTTATTTTCAAAAAAATGATGCTACAATGGCGATAACGATAAATGAAGGGAAGATGGGTGGCTAATGAATAACTAATCTTAATTTTTGAATAGGAAATTTTATATTTCACGAACAACAAAAATAGGATTAGTCTGCCCATTTTTCATAATAATTGCTTTATATTTGCAAACCACTGCCGATATTTAGCTACTCCAAAGCTTGTTTTCACAATAATTTTGGAGCTTATTTGTGTATGATATTGTAGCGACTAATCCTTCCAAATGAATTGGAGGGATTTTTTTGTCCCTCCAACTGGAGAGGATGGATAGTATGAAGGAACTTTTAAAATTACAGGATGTACGTTATGAAATAAAGGATATGTTGTTATTTGAGCATGTGACAGGCACAGTAAAACAAGGCGAAGTCATCGGCATTATAGGGAGGAATGGTGCTGGGAAATCGACATTATTACAATTGATTCAAGGTACATTATCACCAACTATGGGAGTAATTCAGGGAGCACAGGCTTTAAAAATTACATTTGTTGAACAGGAGCTAGCTCATTTTGACAAACTAGAAGTATCCGCAAGAGAAGCTGATCTGCTGGCTAAGTGGCAGGTACCTAATGTGTCATTTGCAGCGTTAAGTGGGGGCGAAAAGCTGAAAATGCGTCTTGCAGAAGGTTTTTCCCAGAATGCTCAAATTTTATTACTTGATGAACCAACGAATCATTTAGATGAACAAAGTACCGCATTTCTTATCAAACAAGTACACAACTATGAGGGAACGATCATCGTGGTGTCGCATGATCGCTATTTTTTAGATAAGGTGGCCACAAAAATCTGGTCTATTGAGGATAAGAGTCTTATTGAACATGATGGCAATTATACAAGCTATATGGCTGATAGGGAGCACCGAAGATTAACACAACAACGAGCCTATGAGAAGCAACAAAAAAATATTGAACGGATTGAGGCTCAAATGTCGGAACTGACGTCTTGGTCACAAAAAGGCCACGCTCAATCAACAAAATTGGAAGGCTTTAAGGAGTACCATCGTGTGAAAGCAAAGCGCTTAGACTCGCAGGTGAAATCTAAGAAAAAGCGATTAGAAGCTGAACTTTCGAAGGCAAGCGTGGAAGCGGTGAAGCCAGAAGCAGGGATTCGTTTTTCTTTAGGCACGAATCAACGAGTTGGCAAGCGCTTACTGGAAACCAAGCATTTATCTTTAAAATTTGATAAACGCACATTATTTAACGATGTTAATATTACAGCTCAATTTGGAGATAAGATAGCTATTACAGGGAAGAATGGTAGTGGGAAAACAAGCTTTTTGAAAATACTTTTAGGCAAGCTAGAAGCTGAGGGTGAAGTATGGCTATCACCTGCTGCAAACATTGGTTATTTGACACAGGAAGTATTTGATTTACCACTTGATCAAACACCAGAGCAATACTTTTATCAGGAGACATTTGAAGAACGTGGTAAAGTTCGCAACTTGATGAAGAATTTAGGGTTTACACTGACACATTGGACATCTCCCATAGGCAAAATGAGTATGGGAGAACGCGTAAAGTGTAAGCTGATGGCTTATATTTTAGAGGATAAAAATGTACTAATTTTAGATGAGCCGACAAATCATCTTGACTTACCCTCTCGTGAGCAGTTAGAGCACACTCTTTCCCAATATAATGGGACATTGCTTGTCGTCTCACATGATCGATATTTTCTAGAAAAAGTCACGAATAGTGTTTGGGAGCTTCACGATCAGCACATCAAAAAAAAGTGGACAGAAGTCGCACCGAATAAAGTGGATGATACAGCGGCTATCCGTTTAAAGCTTGAAACGGAAAGGCAAGAGATCTTAGGCAAATTGAGCTTTCTAACAGTAAAAGATAAGGACTACGCAATGCTTGACCAGAAGTTTAATGAGCTGACGAAGCGCATCAATGAACTTCAATAGCTGAAGCGTTTAAGTTAACCTTTTCCAGGGGAAAATATGGAGAGAAGGCATTTCTTAAATGGGGGTTAACATGGTGAAAAAGGTAGTATTTCTCTTTTTATTGTTAAGCATTTGTAGCATAAGTGCTTGTGCTGAACGGGATAAGAATGTACCAGAGCATGACAATAAAATCAATACATCTGTAACACAATCAAATAATGATAAAAGTGATACAGTTCAAGCACAAACTGAAGCTCTTCAACAAATAAAGGAGCAGATTCATTTTGATGTTCCATTAAAAATGCCATCAACGTTACCTATTGGAGAGGGTTCATTTTTAACAGCTACAACAAGGACACAGGGCGACCAGGTTGAAGTTATCTTTTATGAGAGCAAAGAGAACATGCCAATTAATGATATTCGTTTAAAAAAATCAGGGACTGTTATTGGAAGATTGCTGGTCAAGAAATATAAAAGTGCGGAAGGTGCAAGCACACAGATAGCGTTTGATAATTTTAATCAAAATGGTGGGCAAGAGGTTGATCTTGGTTACAATATAAAAGGTTATCAAGATGCAGGTGCCGGATCATTATGGACTGGTTGGAATGAAGGGCGATGGGCAATTGCCACTCATACACGAACTGATAATCCTGATGCAGGTGTTAAACTGGCTAAGCAGGCAGTAACGTATTTAGAAAACCACATGCTGCCTATCCCAAGGCAATATGGCATGGCTCAGCTAGATGTCTATCAATCAGGTAATTTAATTGTGTGGCAGGATGAAAAGCTTGTTTACACACTCGATTCAATCAAAGATCCTTTAAAAGCACTAGCAATAGCCACAGCTTTTTATTAATAATAGAAATCCTAGAGTAATAATGCTCTAGGATTTTTTGTCTTATTTTATTTCACAGTACTTAGCATTTTTTTGTATTCACTGAATCGTTGCTGCCATTCATCCATGGGGAAATGTTGATGTTCTACGCCATTTAGTAAATCTGTTAACATATCAAGGCAAATATGCCATCCTGCTAAATCCTTTGGAGTATGCTCTGTCAGCTCTTGAAGTGTCTCCACTAATACCAATAAAGAACCCTTGTCAGTAGAAGATAGTTCAAATCTCACCGTATCCGTTCCCCAATCAAATGCTAGTACTTCTTTCTCGGCATAATCTGTGATGGTTATTTCCTCAAAATTACCTGTTCCATCATTCATATTAAAATGTATTTTCCCGTTCTTACGTAGCTCAATGATTTCTAAATTACTCATCCATTTTTGTAGGTTTTCATTGTTAGTCATGGCGGCCCAAACGGCATTTTTTAAATGTGGTAATGGTCGTTTGAATGTAGCAATATGGTGATTGGATTGTTTTTCAATAGTAGCTAGCATAGACATCCTCCGTCTTTATAGTTTTGACTTCATTATAGATGTTCTTCAGTAGCTGTCCAAGCAGAAGGTCATGCAACAATTATCATTTCTAAGAAGTCAATTTTAGGATAAAATTGTTAAAAAAGGAGGGGTGAAGATGACACATCAACAAGCATTGGAACATTATATTCAAGCAACAAATACCCATGATTTTAATCAAGTAAAGGCTATTTTGCATCCACAAGCAATTTATTGGTTCTCTGATAAAACATGCACAACAACAGAGGAGATTGAGGCTTATTTCAAGCATGCATGGAATGTCATTAAAGAAGAGGTTTATTCAGCTACTGATGTAAAATGGTTAACCGTTGATGAAACGACGGCTACCTGTCTTTATACATATCACTATGAAGGCTATCATAACGAAAAATTTGTATCAGGTAGCGGTAGAGCAACTAATATTTTTACATTAGTTAACGATCAATGGAAGGTAATTCATGAGCATTTGAGTAGTGGTCATTAAATTATTTTCAATGTAACTTGAACAAGCAACAATATAATAATCAATGTTAGTAGTGTTTTGGCTATTTTTAATGGAATGTATGGGAGCACTATAAGACCTAATTGGGAGCCTATAATGGAGCCAACTGCCATAGCAATTGCATAGTGCCATTGAATAAAGCCAGTGTGATAAAACACAATAAATGCTCCTGTACAGCTCCCGAAGAGGAGTACTCGAGTGAGCTGTACAGCCTTTATGTAAGTATGATGAGTACGTAGATAGTGTAAGATGCTAAATGTCGAAGAGCCAGGGCCGAAACCACCATCATACATAGCGATGAAAAATGGTTGCCAAAAATGAGGTGCTTGATGTTCTAGCGAATCAGGAACTTCCGTCCACGCCTTATTTTTTAAAGTTACGACTAAAGCCAAAAGAAGTAGTACACAGGCCATATAGTTCATAGTTTGCTCAGACAGCGAAACCGCTAAAAGTGAGCCGCAAATCCCCCCAACAATAGCAAGAGCTATATATTTGATGATAGATGTGAGATGTAGCTCCTTCTGATAGAGTAGATAAAAAATACTGGATAAAGACGAAATGCCTGTCGAAAATTTGTTTGTGGCAATACTTGTTTGAATAGGGATACCGACAAGCATCATGGCAGGAAGTGTAATTAGTCCACCACCTCCCGCAAGTGTACCAATAAAAGCAGCTACCATTCCGATACATATGAGTGTTAAAGAAATGTTTGTATAGAAAAGTCCAACTAAGCTAAGTAGTACAAATAATAACAGCATGATCATTTTATTCATAAGCTTCTCCCTTTCTTTTATTAGCTTTAGGGTAAATGGTGTTAATGTATAAATCTAATATATAATTTTTAGTGATTTATAAATTTAATTTATATTAATGGAGGCTGACAGAATGAGGTTGCTTCAATCGGAGGAAGAGCTGAAGAACTTAATTGCATCTGATGACTGGGTGATGAGCATTTTATCCACAGTAGAAAACTTGCAACTACCAGATTGGTGGATATGCGCAGGAATTATTCGCTCAAAGGTATGGGATTACCTTCATAATAAGGAGGAAAGAACACCAATTGCTGATATTGATGTGATATATTTTGATAAAGAAAATTTAGCAGAAGAAGTAGAGAAGCAGTATGAGCGAGAACTGAGAAAGTTATCTCCAAACGAGCCTTGGTCCGTGAAAAATCAAGCACGAATGCATGTCCTAAATGGTAGTAAACCATATCAGTCTGCTGTTGATGGAATCTCTCATTTCCCAGAAATCCCAACGGCAATTGGAGTAAAATTATCAGATGGGGTACTAGAGATTGCAGCACCGTACGGTATTCATCTTTTAGGAGCAGGCATAGTAGAGCCAACATCGTTTTACCTAGAAAATAAGTATGCCTATGCGATTTATCGTCAAAGAATTCAGCAAAAACAATGGCATTTATGTTGGCCAGAATTGAAAATTCATCTTCAATAAAAAAAGAAAGAGGGGGAACAATTGCAACAAGATATAACCTATGTCATTAAACACTATATAAAATCTTTAGATTGGATAGATAATTTACGAGGGTTATCTGAGGCACAATGGCGTATGCCCATTGAACCTGGGAAATGGTCGGTTGCAGAGGTAATTGGGCATCTTCCTCCATGGGACAAGTTTGTGCAAAATTACCGAATTCCTTTTCTCTTTACAGATGAGCGTCTGCCGAAAGGGCCAGATGTAGCACATTTGAATACGATGGCAGCTAAGAAAAGCCGTGAACAAACAATGGAGGAAACATTGAATGATTTTATTTCCACAAGGCGTCAATTATTGCAGGACATTCAGCAATGGACAGATGAGCAATGGCAACAGTCATTTAAAATTGGGCAGTCAGAAATGACTATAATCGACTATTTTGTAGGATTAATCAATCATGATTTACATCATTTTTCACAGATTCAGAATGTAATACATGTATAGGAGTTTGCATATGGATATCAAATATTTAATTGATTACTTTGCACATGCTTCTGTAAAATTTACAGATGTTTTTACTAAAAAAATGGAGCCAGGTGAAGTGGATGTTGGTAGAACAACGGCCCCAGAAAAGTGTGGTTTAGTAGTGCCACTTGCAGGGAGTGCGATCTTTAGCTTTAATGGAACCCCCTATATGATGGAGCCGGGAATGATTGCCCATGCTGGCCCCCAGATGCCGATAGAAGTGAGAGCGACTGGCCATAAAGGTTGGGAGTATGCAGTTGTTCATTACAGCCTACCTACAGAAGAAATAAATCTATATCCACTAGCCGAGCAACATTTTCTAATCAATACAGGCTTTAACACACAAATTATTAGCCATGTTCAGCAATTAGTAGAAAGCTATTCCTTTCCTGGTAATATGGCTGTATTCAAGTCTAAGACATTATTTATGAATTTGTTGGAAGATATCCTTGTAGTGGCAAAAATGCAGGTTTTAGATAGTGCCAGCGAATTAATGGAACAGGCATTACAGTATATACATGAAAATTATGCACAGCAAATCTCAGTATCAAATATCTCGATGGAATTGGGCATTGAGCGTCGTCGTTTTGCTTATTTATTTGAGCAGCATACAGGTATGAATCCAAGTACATATATAACAGAATACCGTATACGACGTGCGAAAGACTTACTAGAATATGGTGGAATACCTGTAGCTGAAATTGCAGAATGTGTTGGATATGTAGATTGTTTTTATTTTAGCAGAGTATTTAAAAAGTGTACGGGTTTATCTCCCTCAGCCTATCGCAAGTTAAAAATAGAGGAAGCCAGATATGTATAATTGACTGTTTCTTATAAAAAAGAAGCAGTTTTTTTATTGCTTAAATCGGCAAAAATCCATGTCATTTTCGAAATCGTCCATTCACAATCTTTTTTCACTTTGTTAGGATAGTATCCGTAAATGATAATGAGTATCAATTATATATTGACTTATATATGAAAACGATTATCATTATCAATATGAGCTCGTTAGGGGAGAATATCTATGAATAAATATTTTAAAATGTGTGCACCAGCACTATTAGCATTATTACTGGCCGCATGTGGAACAGACAAAGCAGAGGAATCAACATCAACAGCTAATACAGCAGAGACAAGTGCAACAGAATCACAGACAGAGCAAGCTAAATCAACGCAGACCATCACGTACTTAGGCGAGCAATATGAGCTACCAGCCGAAGTAAAGAACATTGTCGCTGCCAGTCTTGAATCAATGGAAGATGCGGCAATGCTTGGTATTAAGCCAGTAGGTGTTCTAGAAGTAGGTGGAAAAGTTCCTGCCTATCTAGCAACAGATTTTGAAGGAGCTACACTTGTAGGAAATAAAATGGAGCCAAATGCAGAAGCCATTCTTAATCTGGATCCTGATGTAATTGTGGGTACTTCGAAATTCCCTGAAGAAACGGCTGAAAAGCTCAACAAAATTCAAACAATGATTCCATACTCACATATTTCAACAAATTGGAAAGAAAATTTAACATTGCTTGCACAATTAGCTGGGAAGGAAGATGATGCAAAGAAAATCATCTCTGACTATGAAGCCAAAGTTGCTGATGCCCAAGTAAAATCCAAGGAGCAATTAGCAGATAAGCAAGTATTAATCATCCGTGTTCGTGGTGGAGTGATGTACATCTATCCAGCAGGCGTTTATTTAAACCCTGTTCTATATGAAGATTTAGGAGCACCTGTACCAGAAGTTGTTACAACAGCTAAGGCGCAAGCGGAACTATCACTTGAAACATTAGCACAAGTAAATCCAGATGTGATTTTCCTGCAATTCGAGGATTCAGAGAATAAGGATACGCCAAAAGCTTTAGAGGAGCTACAAAAGAATCCAATTTTCACTAGCTTAAAGGCAACACAAAATAATCAAGTTTTTGTCAACACAATTGAGCCATTAGCACAAGGTGGTACTGCTTGGTCTAAAGTGAAATTCTTAGATGTCGCAGCTGAAAAATTACTTAAATAGTATAAACGGGCTGGTAGTAGATTTGGTGATATCACCGGGCTATTACCGGCCTTTTGTAAGATGTGGCATTTTTCATTGCAGGCAGTTGTTAAGGGTATACACTTAAGTGATTGATATTGTGTACCGCAAAATGGATAAAGAAAAAGGTGTGAAAGTTGAAAAAAACAAACAAAGTGTCGTTTTCAATATTAGCGATATCTCCTTTCCTTATTGCCCTTGTGGCACTTATTTCTGTTATGTATGGGACAAAAGATATTAGTGCCATTACAGTATGGCAGTCGATGACAGCATTTGATCCATCGGATGTCGATCATCAAATTATAAGAACAGGCCGTATTCCAAGAGTTGCCGCGGTATTACTAGTTGGAGCATTTTTAGCAGTTGCCGGTGCAGTCATGCAGGGGATTACACGAAACTATTTAGCCTCGCCTTCATTAATGGGTGTAAATGATGGCTCTGCATTTGTCATTACATTAGCCGTTGTTTTTTTTCCAGGGCTACCAAACTATCAAATGATTTTATTATCGATGCTTGGTTCTGCATTGGGAGCTGGTATTGTCTTTGGTTTTGGCTCGTTAATCCGCAATGGCTTATCTCCAGTAAGGCTAGCCATAATTGGAACGGTCATTGGCACATTTTTAAGTAGTATTGCTACTGCCATTGCGATGTATTTCCAAGTATCACAAACAGTAAGTGCTTGGTATAACACAAAGGTACATATGGTAAATATGGATATGCTGATCCTTTCTATTCCATTTGGTTTAACTGGGTTGATCTTGGCTTTATTATCGGCAAAAGCGATTACCATTACTTCGCTAGGTGAAGATATTGCCATGGGGCTTGGGCAGAAAACAAAAACAGTACGTATTATTAGCATGCTAGCTGTCGTATGTTTGACAGGGACAGCGGTTGCCCTTGTAGGGAAAATCGCTTTTGTAGGGTTAGTCATACCACATATTACACGCTTCCTTGTCGGTGTTGATTATCGCTATATTATTCCTTGTGCAGCTGTTATTGGAGCCTTTTTCTTAGCGCTTTGTGATGTCCTGAGCCGCGTTGTCAATTATCCATTTGAAACGCCAATTGGTGTCTTAACCGCATTGGTCGGTGTACCATTCTTCTTATATTTAGTTCGTAAGCACGGAGGTGAAAAACGTGCATAAAAAAACCTCAAGTTTATTCTTTTTAACCATGTCGATGCTTATTTTATTGATTTTCGTTGCGAGCTATTTACATATTACAAATGGTGTTTTTGATATGTCTGTAATGGATGTCATTAAAACATTGTTGCGGATTGAGTCCAATTCAAAGTTTGATCTTGTTATTTTTGAATTCCGTTTACCTCGAATTGTTATTGCTGGACTTGTCGGTATTGGCTTAGGTATGGCGGGAGTTGTATTACAGGGGATTACACGCAATGGACTAGCAGATCCAGGTATATTAGGGATTAATGCAGGGGCTGGTGCAGCAGTCGTCATATTCATGTTCTTCTTGCAATTAAAGCTAGTAAGTGCCGATATGAGTAGCTGGATGTCAATTTTAATGATGCCATTATTTGGTTTTATCGGTGGAACAATTGCAGCTATCTTGATTTTTTCATTTGCTTTAAAAAATGGTCATCTGGATATGCAGCGATTAATCTTAACAGGTATTGCTATCAATAGTGGATTTGGAGCTTTGTCCTTATTCCTATCCTTAAAAATGAGTGCACAAGATTTTGAATCAGCGGCTATTTGGATGGCGGGTTCTATTTATAATTCGAATTGGATCTTTGCGCTTACGATGCTACCTTGGCTTTTGATTTTAGGACTATATGTGCACAGAAAATCATATTTACTCGATTATTTCCAGCTTGAAGAGGATAGCATCACAAGTTTAGGAATAGCAGTTGAAAAGGAGAAAATGAAGCTGTTATTAGCCAGTGTAGGTCTTGTCAGCGCTTGTGTATCTGTATCAGGGAGTATTGGATTCATAGGTTTAATGGCTCCCCATATCGCCAAGCAGCTTGTTGGTATTCAGCACCGTTATGTTATGCCAGTAAGTGCGTTAATTGGTGCAGGTCTGTTAATCTTAGCTGATTTTATTGGTAAAACCGTTTTTGCACCATCGGAACTGGCTGTAGGTATTGTCGTTTCAATTATTGGGATTCCATATTTCTTGTATTTACTGGTGAAATCTAAGGCATAGGAGGAAATGGCGTGCAAACTGCATTTAGAATGGAAAATCTGGCTTCAGGTTATGAGCAGGTACGTGTCTTTGAAGGGTTAAATTTAACGATAGAAGAGGGCAAAGTGACGACAATTATCGGTCCAAATGGTTGTGGTAAATCTACCCTTCTTAAAACGATAGGACGTATTTTAAAAAAACAACAAGGTACGGTTTATTTGCAGGAGCAAAATATGCAAAATTTATCGACCAAAGATATTGCCAAGAAGTTAGCAATATTATCTCAAACACCTGTTGCTCCTGGTCAATTAAAAGTGGAGGAGTTAATTGCGTATGGTCGCTATCCACATCGCAACAATGTTAATCGCTTAACAAATAAGGATGAGGAAATGATTGAATGGGCTTTAACGGTTACCAATACAATGGAATACCGAAATAGAGACCTTGCACAGCTTTCAGGAGGACAACGTCAACGTGTTTGGCTAGCGATGGCCTTAGCGCAGGAAACAAATATCTTGCTATTAGATGAACCTACTACTTATTTAGATATGGCACATCAGCTAGAGGTATTGGACATTGTTAAAAGTTTAAATGAGCACCACAGCTGTACAGTAGTGATGGTTCTACATGATATTAACCACGCGGCCAGATATTCAGATCATCTTATTGCAATGCGTAAGGGTACTATTATGCAAACTGGCACGCCACAGGAAATTTTAAGTGCTGAGGTAATGCGTAAAGTATTTAATATTGATGCACGCATTATGGAAGATCCTGTAACAAATACACCTGTATGTTATGGCTATGAAATTTTGAAGGAGGATATCTAATGAATACAACTAAAGTAGACTACATTACACAACATATGACTTCAAAATTGACAAATTATTTGTACACGATTAATATCTATGTGCCAGAGGAGGAAGCGCCACAAAATGGCTTCCCAGTTTTGTATGTACTCGATGGCTCATCCTATTTTAACCTTGTAAAGGAAGCGGTGCGTCTACAAAGTCGTAATGCACCAAAAACAGGTGTCCTTCCAGCTATCGTTATTGGAATTGGTCATGGCGATGATATGCGTGATAGAAGATTTTATGATTTTACAGCGCCAGCAGAGACATATATATATCCAGAAAGATTTAAAGGAAAAGGTCATGAAAAGCTTGGAGGAGCAGTGGATTTTAGTCGCTTTATTGAAGAAGAGTTAAAGCCAACGATTGAGTCACAATATCCAGTAAATAAAGTACAGCAAGCTCTATTTGGTCATTCCCTAGGAGGATACTTTGCGCTTTGGCAACTATTTCACCACCAATCCAGCTTCCAACGCTATCTAGCTATTAGCCCATCTATTTGGTGGAATGAGCATGAGCTAGTACAATGTGCTTCAGTATTTCTGAACGAGCATCAGGACATGGACGAAACTTTGTTTATGAGCGCAGGTGAACTTGAAACCTTTATGGTGGATGATGCGCGACAAATGGCAGCAGTTTTAAAAAAAATAATGGCGGTAGATTTTTACGAGGCTTTAGATGAAAATCATGCTTCGATTGTACCAACTGTTATGAGTAGAGCCCTGCGTTTTATGCATAAAACACATTAATAGGTAGACCGCATGTCTTTTGATAATGCGGTTTCTTTTTTTATTTATTAATAAAATAACTGAATTGTACGCATAATAAAGGAAATTTGGTCATCTGTCTGGGATAAATGGAGGCGCTGTATGCAAAATAAAATTTTAAAAAACCCAGTATTTCTTATTTCTAGTGGAGCAATTTTTCTCTTAGTCATTATCGGAGCAACGATACCGGAAAAATTTAAGAACGTAGCAAACAGCGTATTTCATATGACAACGGATTATTTCGGCTGGTTTTATTTAATGTCCGTCTTTATTATCGTTTTATTTTTATTCGGTCTGGCAATTAGTAAATACGGAACAATTCGCTTAGGATCAGAAGATGGTCGTCCTGAGTTTAGTTTTCTAACATGGATTTCCATGCTCTTTTCAGCTGGACTTGGTGTAGGTTTGGTCTTCTGGGGAGTAGCTGAGCCAATGAGTCATTATTTTTCACCACCCTTCAGTGACACAAAACCGCTATCAACGGATGCAGCCCGACTTGCGATGGGATATTCATTCTTTCATTGGGGATTAAGCCAGTGGTCTGTTTATGCCATATTGGGCCTTGTTATGGCCTTTGTACAATTCAATAAAAAAAGAAATATGCTCATCTCCACTGCTTTAGAGCCTGTCACTGGAACAAATCGAGTCGTTAAAGGAACGATCGATATTCTCGCAGTAATTGCTACCGTCATGGGGGTAGCAACGTCTATAGGGCTAGGCGTATTACAAACAAATGGCGGTTTAACTTTCGTCTTTGGTTTGCCAGATACATTTATCTTGCAAGTGGCCATTATTCTTATCATGTTTATTGGCTATATGCTATCAGCCACAACAGGTCTACAAAAAGGGATGAAGATCCTGAGTAATGTCAATATGACTTTAGCAATTGTCTTACTTTTATTTGTTTTTATTACAGGCCCAACAATCTTTATACTTGAAACCTTTACATTAGCTATTGGGGATTATATTTCAAACTTTATTCAATATAGTTTAAGGATGCAGCCATACGTTGGTGGGACTTGGGTGAAGGATTGGACGATCTTTTACTGGGCATGGGCGATCGCTTGGTCACCATTTGTAGGCTCCTTTATAGCTCGTGTATCTAAAGGCAGGACTATTCGAGAATTTATTATAGGGGTTTTAATTATCCCGCCCCTTATTGCCTGCTTTTGGATTGCGACCTTTGGTGGAACCGCAATGTGGTTTGATTTACATCAAGATGCACAAATCGCTCAATCTGTTCATAATGATGTAACGGTTGCACTTTTCCAGCTGTTAGAACACTTACCGCTTTCAACAATTGCATCTACCATTGGAATACTTTTAATCATAATATTTTTAATTACCTCTGCTGATTCGGCCACCTTTATTATGGCGAGTATGACGACAAAAGGTTCTTTAAATCCCACAATTTTATCAAAGCTAGTATGGGGTGTTTTAATGGCAGCTATTTCAGGTGTTTTATTGTATACAGGAGGTCTTGAAGCATTACAAACGGCCTCGTTAATTGCTGCATTACCCTTTACAGTGGTGTTACTTTTATTAATGATTTCTTATATTAAGATGATGAAGGAAGAGATTATTCCTCTTAAGAAAAAGGATATCCAACGTTTGAAAA
Organism: Lysinibacillus sp. FSL K6-4013; assembly: GCF_038630435.1. Classification (NCBI taxonomy): domain Bacteria; kingdom Bacillati; phylum Bacillota; class Bacilli; order Caryophanales; family Bacillaceae; genus Lysinibacillus; species Lysinibacillus sp. FSL K6-4013. The sequence goes on along the minus strand of NZ_CP152031.1, from coordinate 4,306,116 downwards.
TAGCGAGAAAGCATATTGAAAAGGAAGCAAAAGTGAAAGATAAACATACTAAGTAGTAGGCCGTATTCGAAATAATACGGTTTCTTTTTGTTTTAACATGCACTATTATGAATAAAAAACGATAAGAGGTGCTTTAGGATGGAAATTGTTTTAGCACAGAGCAAGGATGCCCCAGTTATACATCAGGTGATGCTACGGGCGTTTCAAGAATATGAAAAAGCTACTCCACCATCCAGTGCACTAAGTGAAACGGTGGATTCAATAGAACAGGCAATGCAGCAAAATGAACAAGCATTTATTGGGTATATCAATAAACAACCAGTTGCCATTGCAAGGTTTACGCTCAGTTCAAAGGGGATTTATTTTTATAGACTTTCAGTGATCCCAGAAAGACAAGGTCAAGGTTTAGCAAAAGTACTGATCTGTCAGCTCGAACAATATGCACTATCGAAAGGGGTAACAATTAGTCAGTGCAAAGTACGTATGAGTGTTCCGCGTAATATTGAGTTATATCGTTCATTAGGTTATGTTGTAACGAAAGAGGAAATGGTGAAGAATCGTAATGGTAACTCTCTAGCAATAGTAACAATGGAAAAGAGACTTTCCAATGAGGAGGAGTTTAATTGAGAAAAAAGGTCGGCTGCTTGCATGCTCATTATTCCAATATAGAATACATTGAGCAGGCTTTTCAAAGCGATGAAGATATAGAGATAATCCATTTTGTAGACCCTGGCGTTATAAAGCATGTGTCTAAAGGGAGTAATGATTTAGTACATAAAGTTAAGGAGCAAATTGAATGGATAATTAGCTGTGATGTGGATGCAATCTTAATAACGTGTACAAATTATATAGCTTTATTAAAAGATGAAACTTTGTCCAATCTCCCGATCCCCATCATAAAGATTGATGAGCCCTATTTTGAAAGTATATGTAGTAAGCATCAGCCTCAAACGATACTTTTCACAAATCCAGCAACTGTAGAAGGAACGATGGCAAGACTTCACCAATATGCTAAGCATCAAGGAATATCAGTAGATGTGGTAGTGAAAGTTATTGAACATACATTTGATCTTATTATGCAGGGGAAAAAAGAAGCCTATGACGAGGTTATTTTAAGAACTTTGCATACTTTATCTGCTGAGCAAAAATCCATATCGGTTGCCCAGCTATCGATGGTGGATGCAGCACAACAATTTGAAGATCGCACTAGGATTAAAATTCTTCATCCATTAAAGCCATTAGTGAATATTGTAAAGAGTACGATGAAGTAATAGTTTCGTAATTTACAGAATTATCTGTAACAATATCGTTGAAACAAACGTTTCATAGGAAAGGGGGATGTTATGAAACGAATTGTATTTTTATGTATAGTGCTATTATTCTTAGTGGGTTGTAAAGATGAAGCAAAGGTAACAATACCTGAGGATCTACCTGAATTTGTGCAAGAAGATGATTTTGCATCCGTTGATTGGGATAAAAAGGCAGTGGAATTTGGTGATAGAGGTATTATTGGTAATGCCGATAAATCAGGTGTCATCGGTGCGAATATGCCAAGTTTAAGCACACAAAAATGGATGTGGCATCTATGGGGAATAGATGAAGTACGGGATACGGAGTTAACGATTATTGGATACCATAGAGACTCTAAAGTCGTACAACCGATTTTAGTGGATGGCTGGAGCATAGGGCTTGGCGGACCTGTTAATGGAGCAGATGCACATACACCTTCTCATGTGAAAATTCCTCAGTCTGGTGAATGGGCTATTTTACTGTATACAAATGGAAAATATTTTGATACGTTGATATACGATATCCAGGAATAATAAAGAACCCTTATTTTGTAAGTACCTATACTTAAAAATAAGGGTTTTATACATTTGTAGTTTCTAAATTGTATAAGTATGTAAAAGAAAGGTGTGTGAGTGCAAACGAAGCTTCCAATCATGCTACTAAACTACAAGAGATGAACGAATTATCTACCGAACGAAGAAAATTATAGTGCATGGTTGTAGCAAGTAAAATATTAAATTGGTAATATAAAAAGTAAAACGGAGGAGAGCAATATGACTGATTTACGATATCCAATTGGACAATTCCAATTCCCAAAAGAAGTGAATTCACAGCAAGTACTAGCATGGATTGATGAAATTCGTTTATTACCAAAACAACTTGCAGAGGCGTTAAATGGTGCAAGCGAGCAAGACCTTGCAAAATCTTATCGTGAAAATGGCTGGACCGTGACACAGCTAGTCCATCATATTGCCGATAGCCATATGAATAGCTATATCCGTTTTAAACTAGCGTTAACAGAGGATACGCCAACCATTAAGCCATACAATGAGGCGGAATGGGCACAGCTACCAGATTCAGAAATGCCAGTAGCAACTTCTTATAATTTAATTGAAGGCTTACATGAGCGGTGGGTTTATTTACTGACAAGCTTATCACATGAACAATTACAAAGAGCCTTTAATCATCCTGATTCAGGGCGGACGACTCTTGAGCATGCAATCGGTCTGTATGCATGGCATGGCAAGCATCATTTGGCACATATTCAGAATGCATTGGTTAAATAAATATTTTGTGAAAAAACAAGTGATTTCTGCTAATGAGGAAATCACTTGTTTTCATTTTTTATTTAAGTTTATTTTATACGATAGTAATACCAGCACTTGCGTTACCAGCAAGTGTAGCAGCAACTCCTGTAGTAGTCATAGAGAATACCATTAGTAAACGATCACCAGTACTTACAGGTACTGAAACGTTTGCATTACCACTTGCAATCGTACCTACTGCTAATGCTATTAGTGGTAAAGCTGGTAATAAATCAACAAATGCTGCAGTAGGGCTGAATACATTGCTTCCTTGAACTGCGCGGTAAATCTGTGCTCTGACAGTCGCTGTTCCAGTTAGAGTTAAAGCAGCAGTTGCTGAGATTGTAGCAGAAATAGATGTAATAGTACCTGGACGTGGAACCGTAAATGCTTCTGTAGCAGCAGAAGATGTTAAATCAATATTAACGCCAGCTAGAGCAACCCCTGGAACAGATGTACCAAATCCAACAAGACTCACAGTACCAACTAATCCAGTAGCAAGAGACACTAAAGCAACAGGAGTTATTCCTGATGAGAATGGGATAATAGAACCAGTAGCTACTGGTGGAGTAATACATGCAGCGTCAATTGCAACAAATGGTCCCAGTGCAGTACACTCCCCGTTACCATGACCGTTACCAGAACAGCCACACATTGAGTTATTCAAACACATTTTTACACCCCCTTTCTTCATTATTCTATTCATTTCAGATTAGGGGTTAAGGGCAATTATCTACTTCACCTATAAATTCAATGATTTCTTAATGACAGCTTTTATTTGACACATAAAGACATCCACTATGTATGTTTTGACATAGTGGATGTTTAAGAAAATGTTAACTCCATCTTTTAAAGAAATCGAAAAATGAGTTTTTTCCTTTTTTAGGTTCTTCCTCAATCGGCTTGTTTACAGGTTCAAGCTGCATGATCTCTTCATCAAAGGACGGATGAACCTCATAGGTTGCATCAGCATGATACACTTCAACATATTCTTCTTCTGTTTCCAATGAAGGAGAATGATCTATATCTGTAGGTTCTGCTACTGTCTCTGCAATGATTTGGTTGAGAGGCTCACTAGCTATTGCTTCAATGTCTTGACTAACAGGCTCGCTAGGTTGCTCTAAGATAACTTGTTCTATCGAGTCATTAATTACAATGGGCTTCTCCAGATTGTTATGCTCATTCTCAGTTTTTACAACCTCCGCAGGATTATTGAATGTTTCAGTTTTAGTGCTATCTGATTCATTAACAATAGAAGATTGTAAAGTATCATTCTCGATGTTTTCCTCGCTTGAAGCTGGCTGTACGGCAGATGGATCATAAACACTTACTGGAACTTCCTTTGCATCCATGGCATTTTTAAAATGGAAGGTGGATTCAACTGTCGTGTTTCTGTATAAACCATTGTATATTTGGCTGGGGTGTGTATTGATTGATTGGAAATATTGCTGATTAAAATGCCGTTCTTCAGGTTTAGTTTCCGGTAGACCATTCTGAGGAGAGGGACCCCCGATGTTTACATTAGGTTGGTGGTTTTTGGCTTTTCCTGCCACACTTTGTAATAGTCTATAAGAAGGTTGTGCTGATGTAATTGTAGTTTGATCTGCGGTTTGGGTCATTCTAGGTTGTCTAGGTAAAAGATTAGGATAAGTTTGAGCAGGCATGTCAATGGAGGGAGGTACGGTTTTTGTATCATTTCCTTTAACTGGCAATAGTTTATTTAAAATTGATAAAATCTCTTGGTTCATTCCTTCAATGGTTTGATTCAAAGACTCAAGCTGTGTTGAAAGAACCCTAATTTGATCGTCGTATCCTTTTATATATGAATTTTGTTTAGTATCCAATGTCTCTGTGATCCCTTCTAAATGGGCCATCTGTGTTTTTAGTCCATCAAACTCCTGCTTCATATAAAGGAAATCTTCAATTGAATTCCCCGTTTTTAACGAGGTTAACGATTCTCTATAAGATTCAATTTTTTGCTTTAAATTTTCAATTTCTTGAGTGGTATACAATTTTGACTCTTCCATTGTAGTTCACCCCTTTCAGTCCATTATTAGTTTATTAAAAATATTGACTTTCTGTTACAAATATAACGGTTCTTTCAACATTTTGATTCGTATCGTTAATGAGAGAAGTGTATGAAAACAAATCTTGATTGATTTTAATAAATATCCAATGTAACTATTTGTTAGCCCATGCACTTATAGCTGAAAAACATATGCTACAAACGAAAGATAAAAATTTTATGGAGGTGTCAAAAGGATGCAAGAGCATATGCCATCCCAGGCGCAGGAACTAATCTGTATAAATGTTGATAAGGTATACGACTGGATTGTAAAAGAAATGTCGTTTGATATTTCACCTACTGGACCAATTACATTCCCAGGTGTTACAGCAACTACTGACTTAACAGGTGCTATTGTTACTTGTCGAGTAATTCCAGCAACTACAAATCCAATTGTGATTCTGAACCGTGAGAATCGCCAATTCTCTATTGATGGATCAACTGTTTGTCTGCAACACCTAAATGTTCAAAAGAACTTCATTCTAACAATTGTCGTTACTTTACCTAATGGTACTGTTTTCACAAGCAATAATATTCCAGTTTCTCGCTGTGAGCAAGTGACATTATGTGCACCTAAGGGAACAGACGTTGAAATTTTATACACAGATTTAGATTGCTTCGTTTGTACAACAGGAACACTTAGTGTTGGAACAGGTGCTGCAGCAGGTACAATCACGTTCTCTGCGTTAACAATTACTGTTGCTGTTTGTCAAAGTATTCAATCTACATTCCCAGTTACAGTGGAATTTTTAGCAACTTTCTGCGAACCAAGAGCAGACTTACCATTCTCATGTCCAACTGCGGTTCGTCCACAACAATGCCCAGTTATTTTCCCAACTGTTGGTTAATTGTGATAACAAAAAGAAGAAAGTCATACTATGGAAGAGAGGGTAATCCTCTCTTTTTTTAATGGAAATAATAAGGAGGTTTAAAGTGACAGATCGTATTGAAGACAAGATACAGGCACTAAAAGAACAAACAAATGCCTATGTTCATGATATTAAAAGGTTGGTTGAGGGATTAGCAATTCCGAATAGGATTAACCTCATCAGTTATTTTACAACTTCGTTAAATATTTCCTATGATCCTGAGCAAGAGAGTTTATGTTTAGGCTCTTATCATATTCGTAATATTGGAAGTGCAGCCATCACGAACCCATCTCTGTGTATAACAATACCCAAGGAGTCACCGTTTTACTTTTCGGGGAGATATGTTCATGAAAATTTCACGCCCAATTTTAAGACACAGGGGCAGAGTCAGTGGGAGCGTTTTAATGACAAATCAAGCAAAGAAGAATATTGGCTGAGACCGGTTGGTAAATCAACAATCGAACCGAATGAAACCATTTCATTTACCAATTTTCAAATAAAGTGGTCCCATAATTTATCATATTCAGGGACGATTATGGGTTTTACATATTGCGATCAGCTCACAGAAGGTGTTGTAGTTTTAAATCCTATAAATCTAAATGGAATGGGCCAAACACAGGAGGAAGACAATGGGTGACAACTCAAAACAAGAGTTTGGTAGTGTAATTCAGCAATTAGTGAAGGAACAGCTAAGTCGTCGTAATGAACAAGATAATAGCTTTGCATTTCTTGAAAAAAGCACATTACAGCTATTAATTGCCTATCTTGTTACAGGCGAAAAGAGTCATGTTGAACAACTAGAGAATCCACAATTAGAAGGAAAGTGGATGAAGCAGCTGGATGAATTACTAGAGGAAAGTAGAGAGCAGTTTGAAGAGGTGGTCGATTTACTAAAAAGATATTCAGGCTAGGGGGTGTGATGATGGACAATGAGATTGTGAAAAACAATGATCCAATACAGCTCCAACAAATGATTATTTTTTTAAGGGCCGAGTTAGCTAAGTACAAAAATGAGGTGAAGAGACTTAGAGATAGTGATTATTACGCTTTGGTTCTTCGACTTGAACGAGAAAATGTTCAATTAACAAGGCATAAAAAAGATCTTTCGATGGAGCTACTAAAGTTGAAAAGAGACTTTGATAAGGAATTACAAGCTTACGATGAACAAATTCAGAAAAGAGAAGCGCAAAGAAAAAAACAAATTGCATCCATTGAGGCTTTATTAAAGGAATTGGCAGAATTACGAGCTGAAAATAAGTCATTGATGGACAATATTCAAGCATCAAAGGAAGCTACGATCAATACAAATGAAAGATCTATAATTGAAAGCATAGATAAAAAATTAAGTGACTATACAATCATAGCAGGTAAACAAATGGAGAATATTATAGAGAAACTAGAAAAATACCATAGAGAGAAAGTAGATTCGGACAGCCTTCATCGACATTTATTAAGGGAGTTAGAGACGAAAAATCTAGAAATTGAGAGACTATCCAATGAATTAGATGCAGTAAAAAAACAATCTAAGGATAATGGCACATCAATAAAACAAGGGGTTAATATTGATGAGCAAATAGATTTTAGATTACGTATGCTCGATGAATTAGATCAGAAATTGAATGAACTAGCGTTAGAAATCAATAGTGAGCAGCTTTAGCTGGGGAAATTTCATCATGACTGTTTCAAAAGTATGCCTTTGAAACAGTCATTTTTTATTGCTTCGAATAGGAAGCTTCTAAGAAGGGTCAAACCGCTCATAGAGGAAGACTCTCTAGCCACTCACATAGTAGAAGGCACCGCGCCAAAACAGGTTAGATCCGCTCCAGAAGATATCATCTTGATCCCCATTCCAATATTACTTTGTTTCTCTATGCAGGGTTACACGTTTCAGGCGAGGAGAGTACTTTTTAAGCTCAAATCTTTCGGGATTATTACGTTTATTTTTAGTAGTAATATAGTTTTTATCACCTGTTTCAGTACAGGCTAGTGTTACTTGTACACGCATTGAAGGGCCTCCTTTTAAATAGTAATTATTACGATTTAAACAATATATTTCTCGCTGGATATTGTCAAGTTTAATTTCACTAGTAATAAAAAGCTTTGCATTTTCCAAAGTAATATGATTTAATTACAAATTATAAATAGTAATGATTACGATTTAAGGAGTTGTAATAATGACAAAGAAAATTCCTGTTACAGTATTGAGTGGATATTTGGGTTCTGGTAAGACAACCATGATGAATCATGTATTGCAAAACAAAAAGGATTTACGTGTCGCTATTATTGTGAATGATATGAGTGAAATTAATATTGATGCGGAGCTTATCGCAAATGGTAGCGGTATATCACGTACAGAAGAGAAATTTGTGGAGCTATCGAATGGTTGTATTTGCTGTACATTACGAGAGGATCTATTGCAGGAGGTGGAACGTCTTTCGAAGCTAGGCAATATTGATTACATTTTGATTGAATCGACAGGGATTAGTGAGCCGATTCCAGTTGCACAAACGTTTAGTTATTTAGACGAGGAGCTTGGCATTGATTTAACGAAGTTTTGTCGATTAGATACAATGGTTACGGTTGTAGATGCCCATCGTTTTTGGCATGATTTTCAGTCTGGGGAAAGCTTATTGGAGCGCAAGGAAGCTGTTGGTGAATTAGATGAGCGTGATGTTGCAGACCTTCTCATTGATCAAATTGAATTTTGTGATGTCCTTATTTTAAATAAGTGCGATTTAGTATCCGCAGAGGAGCTTGAGCGATTAGAGCGTATTTTACGTGCATTACAGCCTGAGGCAAAACTTATACGTACAACAAATGGTGTTATCGATCCGGTTGAAATTTTAAATACAGGGCGTTTTGACTTTGAACGTGTCTCTGAATCGGCTGGTTGGTTAAAGGAGTTGGAGCTTGGTCACGAAAACCATACACCAGAGACTGAGGAGTACGGTATCTCTTCCTTTACCTATAAACGCAAAAGACCGTTTCATCCGATGCGCTTTGTTGAGTGGTGTGATCACATGCCAGACTCAATAGTACGAGCGAAGGGTATTATTTGGAGTGCAAGACATCAGGAAGTTGCGCTATTATTATCGCAAGCGGGGTCATCTGCAAAAATTGAACCAGTCTCTTATTGGGTAGCAGCTCTTTCTCAAGCCCAGCAGCAGGATGTATTCCAGCAAAGCCCTGAAGTATTGGAAGATTGGGATGAAGAGTACGGAGATCGAATGACACAACTTGTGATTATTGGCATTGATCTAGATCGAGAAGACATCACTAAACAGTTGGACAACTGTTTGTTAACAAATGAAGAGTTTCAGAACCCTTGGGAACGTCTACAAGATCCCTTTAACTGGGAATGGCAATAAAGAAGAAAAGAAGATTTCGGCTAAGACTCCGAAATCTTCTTTTGAAATACACGATTATAATTAGTAGCATCTCGTAATGCTTTTTCTTCTATAGGTATTCGTACAGAAAGCATTGTAATATTGAGTAATGTAAAACAAAATGCTGTAAAGTATGCCTGAAACATGAGTGGTAGCAAAAGGATTTCTAAACAAACTACCGCATAATTGGGATGGCGCATATATTCATATGGCCCTTTACGAACAACTTGTGCGTCAGGTAAAATGAGGATTTTTGTATTCCAAAAAGTGCCTAAAGAGCGAATACACCAGATTCTTAAAGCCTGCACAGCTAAAAATAATATAAAAAATAACGGAAATAAGGGCGAGATACCATTGTTGTTTGTGACGATTTCCACTATTAAAAACAGAAAAAAGCTAATATGCATGGCTACCATATAGGGGTAGTGTGAAGCACCTACTTCATAGGCTCCTTGAGAAAGCATCCACTTCTCATTGCGCTTGGCAATAACAACCTCTGTCAATCTTTGTAGAACGACAAGGATAAAAATAAAATAGAAGATCATGTTACTCCCTCCAGTTTAATAATACAGCTTCTGCACAAAAACCAGGGCCAAGAGCTACGAGCAAGCCTGTATCCTCCACTTGTCCTTCATTTAACATAAACTGCTCTAATACGTATAACACTGTTGGTGATGACATATTACCATGTCGTCTCAATATTTCCCGAGAAATGTCGGTTTTTTGGGGAGATAGATAAAGTGTATCTTCATAAGCTTTTAATACCTTTTTTCCTCCAGGATGCGCAATAAAATGAGTCAATTGTTCGCTATACAGTCCTTGTGCCATTAAAAATTGCTCCATGAAAGGTCCAAGCCAATTGGTAATAATAGAAGGAATACTTTTTTGGAAAACGACATGAAGCCCGTTGTTTTTCACATCCCAACCCATTACATTTTCCGAATCTGGCATCCATTTGGAACCTGTAGCTAGAATATTAGGGGTTGGCCTTTTTGTTGCGATAGCTACTTCATCCCCACAAACAAGTATGCATGCTGCACCATCGGCAAAAAGAGAAGCACCAATTAAATTACTTTTAGAAAAATCATTTGGCTGAAAAGTGAGGCTACATAACTCGACACAAACGACAAGTACCTTTGCATGTGGATGGGCTTTACAAAAATCATAGGCTCTGCTTATACCAGCGGCTCCTCCTGCACAACCAAGACCCCATAGAGGAATGCGTTTAAGTCGATCTGAAAAGGGAATTTTGTTCATAACACGTGCGTCAATGCTAGGTGTTGAAATTCCTGTACTGCTAACAAAAATGATGGCATCGATGTCCTCAGTAGGAATAGGTGAGGATAAAAAAGCTGTATTAGCTAAACATGCTTGAATGACACTTACGCTGTATTGTGTAGCTAACTCAATATATAAATTATTACGTTCTTCAAAGGAGTGATTCGTACGATGCCATTCAGCTGGCACACAAAAATGGCGTGTGTTGATGCCACCATTTTCAAAAACCTTTAAGTAGCGCTCTAGTTTTGGAATTTTTGCATAAAAAAGCTCTTTCGTTAGTTCCTCTGCGTTATCTTGCTGTAATGTGTAAGGTGGTTGATATGTGCTAATTGAAATGATTTTAGGCAATCCAACATCTCCTCGCATTTAATGGTTTTGTTCATTGTATGCGTGGATGATTGGAATAAATGCTTATAATATTGTAATTGACAATTTCTGAAAATTTAGCTATATTGATAACAACTAAATGGAAAGTAGGTGATGTGACATGATGAATAGATCTGTAATTAGCGAACTGCAATTCGGTTTGTTCAATTTCACACGCCTAAAATATACAAAGTGACGCCGTGCCATAACTCGGGGTATTTGTGTATCTTTTAAACGTGCCTGTGAAACCTTGTAACTGCCGAATTGCAGCTACAAGGTTTTTTATTGTAGTTCCAAAAGGTGAATTGCGATAGGGCCTCTTGCGGATGACAACTATTTTCGCTGAGGCATCATACGTTTAGGAGGAAAATAAATTGAATTTAACAACATTAGGTTTTACAACATATTTTGAAGAGCAAATGATAGAAATGAAAAAACAGGCTAAATTAAAAAATTGTGTGCCTGCAAGGGTTACTTTAGAGCATAAGCATTCTTATCGGGTGTTAGCTGAAGAGGGAGAATGGCTTGCGACAATTGCTGGTCATTATGCGTATACCTCTTTAGCTCGGGAGGACTATCCAGCAGTTGGTGATTGGGTGCTAGTGGAGAAAATGCCTGGTGAGGAACGAGCAATTATTCATCAGCTATTCCAACGAAAATCTGTATTTTCACGTAAAGTTGCAGGAACGGAAATTCAAGAACAGATTGTCGCATCAAATGTCGATATTGTGTTACTTGTTATGAGCTTGAACGCAGATTTTAATATTCGACGTTTGGAGAGATATTTAGTGGCTGCTTGGGATTCAGGTGCAAAGCCCATTATTGTCCTGACAAAAGCTGATTTATGCGAGGATGTTTCGAGCTTAGTACAAGAAGTGGAGTCTGTAGCCTTTGGTGTGGATATCTTCGTAACGAGTGCTCTATCGGGCGAAGGTCTAAAGGAAATTCAGAAGCTATTCACAGAGGGGGTCACGGGGGCACTATTGGGGTCTTCAGGAGCAGGGAAGTCCACATTAACAAATGCTTTATGTGGTGAGATACTGATGAAAGTAGCGGGTATACGTGAGGATGATGCCAAGGGACGACATACAACAACCCATCGAGAGCTAGTAGTATTGCCTGCTGGTGGCTGTCTAATTGATACGCCAGGGATGCGTGAGCTTCAACTGTGGGATCAAGGGGATAGTTTAGCTTCTAGCTTTCAAGATATTGAGGAACTAGCGACAGCTTGTCGTTATCGTGATTGTACACATCAAAAAGAGCCTTATTGTGCTGTGCAGCAAGCTATAGTAGATGGGGACTTGGACCAATATCGTCTACAAAGCTATTTTAAGCTGCAAAGAGAATTGGCTTATATGGAGCGCAAAACAAATACGCAAGCAAAACTTGAGGAGCAGCGCAAGTGGAAGCAAATAGCCAAGGGAATGAAAAAGGGAAAGAAATAATCAATAGGAGCACAGCCATGACAATTCAAAACATCAATCATTTATTGTTTTCAGTTTCTAATTTAGAGGAATCCATCACATTTTATGAAAAAGTATTCGATGCCAAGTTGCTAGTAAAGGGGAACAGCACAGCCTATTTTGATGTAAATGGGCTGTGGCTAGCTCTGAATGTAGAAAAGGATATACCCCGTAATGACATCCATCATTCCTATACACACATTGCCTTCACAATCACTGAGGATGACTTTGATAAAATGTATGACAGATTGGTGCAGCTAAAGGTCAATATTTTAGCAGGTCGGCAAAGAGATGAAAAGGATAAAAAATCGATTTACTTTACAGATCCTGATGGCCATAAATTTGAATTTCATACAGGAACTTTGCAGGATCGTTTGGATTATTATAAGCAAGAAAAGCAGCATATGGTGTTTTTGGATAACTAATTAAGGAGCGATTTTATGAATAAAGCGTTTATTTTTGATATGGACGGAACATTATTTCAAACCAATCTTATTTTAGAGCCTGCGCTCGATGCAACATTTGATGTGCTGCGGACAAACGGCTTGTGGCAGGGAGAAACACCTATAGAAAAATATAGAGAAATAATGGGGGTTCCTTTACCTGTTGTGTGGGAAACATTATGTCCTATGCATGCTTTAGAGATACGAGAAGAGAGCAATGTATTATTCCATGTAAAGCTGATTGAGCAAATACGTGGACATAAAGGTGCTTTGTATCCAAACGCTGAACAAACCCTTGCAACATTGTCAGAGAATTATCCGTTATACATAGCGAGTAATGGACAGGTTGACTATTTACAAGCAATCGTCGAAACCTATCAGTTGGAGCGTTTTATAAAGGGAATCTATAGCATTCAAGCAATTGCAAGTGGGCATAAATCGGATCTGGTCAAAAGAGTTGTAGATGAAAATAAAATTGATTATGGAGCAGTGGTAGGAGATCGTTCTTCGGATATCCAAGCTGCACAGGACAATCAATTACTATCAATAGGTGTTCGCTTTGACTTTGCACAAGATAAGGAGTTAGAAAAAGCAGATATAGTAATTGATGATTTAACTGATTTGCTAAAGGTTACATTAGATTAACTCGAGAAAATGAATCAAAAAAAAGACGCTTTTACAACAATCATTGCATTTCCTCACAAGAAGGCGTAAAATAATGCCAATCCTATAGAAAAAGCATTGAGAAGGAAAAGTAAATTGGATTAGCATTTTGTAGAGAGCCTCTGTTGGTGGAAATGAGGTAAATGAACCCTTTTGAAAATGACCTTTGAGCTTCGTACCGAAAGCTTTTTAGCCAGTAGATTACGACGAGATGGGCACTCGTTACAACAGCAGCAGTATCTCTTTTTTGAGTGAAGACGTACTGATAGAGGCAAATAGTGTAAGCTATTTGTAAATATAGGTGGTAACACGGGTATACTCGTCCTAATCAGATTTGATTAGGGCGATTTTTTTTTACCATTTTTTCTGTGAGGGGAGCAATTTAGAATGACGATTGTTATTGGAGGCGCTTGGCCGTATGCAAATGGCTCTTTGCATTTAGGGCATGTTGCCGCATTATTACCAGGTGATATTTTGGCTAGATATTACCGACAAAAAGGCGAGCAGGTTTTATATGTATCAGGCAGTGATTGTAATGGTACACCCATTTCTATACGGGCCGCACAAGAGAATACAACGACAGAAGCTATAGCTAATCACTATCATGAGGAGTTTACTAGATGCTTTCATGATTTAGGATTTACCTATGATTTGTACACAAGAACGGATGCGGAGCACCACCATGAATCCGTTAAGGCCCTTTTCTTACAGCTACTGGCTAATAATTTCTTATACAAAAAGAAAATTGAACAGGCTTACTGTGAGACGGATAAACAATTTCTACCAGATCGATTTGTCGAGGGGCTCTGTCCAAATTGTGGAGCGAAAGCAAGGGGAGATCAATGTGATAACTGCTCAGAAATTTTAGACCCATTGGATTTAATTGATAAGCGCTGCAAAATTTGTGGGAACGAACCTGTTATTCGGGAAACTGAGCACTTTTATTTTACCTTTAGTCAATTTCAAGGAAGGTTGGAGTCTTATTTAGCACAAGCGAAAGCCGAGAAACGTTGGCGTGACAATGCTTTAGGGTTAACGGAGCGATACTTGGCAGAGGGAGTTCCTGACCGAGCGGTAACAAGAGATTTACCGAATGGCATAGATGTTCCAGTGCCAGGTTTTGAAGGGAAAAAAATATATGTATGGATTGAAGCTGTAGCAGGGTACTTAACAGCAAGCTTGGAATGGGCAAAAGAGCATCAAATAGCTATTGAAGATTTATGGAATGAAGAGACCATTTCATACTATGTACATGGGAAGGATAATATTCCATTCCATACAGTTATTTGGCCAGCCATTTTAATGGGAATTGGATCCAAGGCATTACCTACCCATATCGTATCTAATGAGTATTTAACATTAGAAAAACGCAAATTATCTACTAGTCAGAATTGGGCTGTATGGGTTCCTTATATTTTAAGTCGTTATGATGCGGACTCTATTCGTTACTTCTTAACGATGAATGCGCCAGAAAATCGTGATACTGATTTTTCATGGCGGGAATTTATTTATAGCCATAATGGCGAACTACTCGGAGCCTATGGCAATTTTGTAAACCGTACATTGAAGTTTATTGAGAAATCATTTGCTTGTCAGGTGCCACAAGCGGAGGTGGATAGCGACATTCGAAAACAAACCGTACAATTGTTTAATGAAGCGGGTGTTCTTATCGAAGGTGGTCATTTCAAACAGGCGTTAGAATCGATTTTTGAGTATATTCGCGGTGCTAATCGTTATTTTGATGAACAACAGCCATGGCTACAGGTAAAAGAAAACGTAGAGGCAGGTAATCGTACATTAGCAACTTGCGTCTATATCATTGCGAATTTAGGACAGCTGCTGCATCCTTTCTTACCGTTTTCAGCAAAGAAAGTAAGAAATATGTTAGGTATAAATGAAATGATGTGGCATGAGCAAGTAGATCTCCCTAAAGTCATTCGAGAGGTGACACCATTATTTGAACGTCTTGATATCGAACGAATCGAAGAGGAATATCAAAAACTAGTTAGGGATAGTCACTAGGATTGAAAAAGCAGTATGGCACAAGTGCCATACTGCTTTGCTATTTTCATTTAATTCATAACAGGTGTTAATTTTGTCACTACAATGCTATTGATCGCATTAATATAGGCTAATGCACTTGCCTTAAGAATATCTGTATCTGCTGCTTTTGCAATATACTTTTCGCCTTCATGCTCAATCGTAATTTTTACTTTACCTAAAGCCTCTTTGCCTCGTGAAACACTATTGATATTATATTCCACTAGTTTTACATCCATATTTGTAATTTCTGCAATGGCTGAATAGAGGGCATCAATTGGACCAGAGCCTACTGCACTAGCTTTAAATACTTCGCCGCCTTTTCGAACCTTAACACTTGCTGAAGGGAAGCTTGTATTGCTGACGACTTGTAGATCATCAAAATCAAAGAATTGCTCACTATAATGTGTAGCATTTTTATTATTGGCATCATGTTTTTCATAATAGCTTTCAACAATAACATATAAATCGTGATCATATACTTCTTTCTTTGCATCGGCTAGCTTTAAGAATCCTTCGAAAATACCTTCAAATTCCTCTGTTGAAAGATTAGTAAATCCTAATTTTTCAAGAGCATTTTTCACTGCATGGCGACCAGAGCGAGCTGTTAGTACTAGCTCCATATCATCAAGACCTACATCCTCAGGATGGACGATTTCATAAGCATCACGCGATTTTAACAAACCATCTTGATGAATACCAGAAGAATGGGCAAATGCATTATCTCCTGTAATGGCTTTATTGACCTGTACATCTAAGCCCATAAAGCTAGAAACAAGACGTGAAGTATTCATAATTTCTTTTGTATTAATACGTGTTTCTGCATTGTAGACGGAGCTACGAGTTTTAAGTGCCATGACAACTTCTTCTAATGCAGCATTACCTGCGCGTTCACCGATACCATTGATTGTACACTCTACCTTATCTGCACCATTTTTAATTGCAGCTAGCGTATTAGCCGTTGCCATGCCAAGATCATTGTGACAATGAACGCTTAAAAGAACGCTATCATCTAAGTTTTTCATACGGTCATTTAATTTAAAAATCATTTCTCCGAATTCCTCTGGCTCTGCAAAGCCAACCGTATCAGGAACGTTAATCATCGTTGCGCCAGCTCTCATAACAGCTTCAATTGTTTTCCAAAGATATTCAAAGTCAGAACGAGAGGCATCCTCTGTGGAATATTGAACTTGCGGCAATAATGTTTTAGCGTATTTCACAGCATCCACGCCTATTTGTAAAATTTGATCTTTTGACTTGCTGAATTTTTTCTCCACATGAATATCAGAGGTTCCTAGTACCATGTGAATCATCGGGTTTTGAGCATACTTCACAGCATTATAGACAGCATCAATGTCAGCCTTTACAGCACGTGCTAATGCTGTAATCATAATGTCGTTTGTATTGCCAACCTTTTCAGCTACAGCTTTGACTGCATCAAAATCACCTTGAGAGGAAGCGGGGAATCCAGCCTCAATAATATCGACACCTAATTTTTTCAGCTGCTGAGCGATCTCTACTTTTTCATAAAGATTTAGCTTTGCTCCAGGCACCTGTTCGCCATCACGTAAAGTTGTATCAAACACCCAAATTTTTCTTCCCATTTTCAAACACTCCTTTTTAGTGATTAGTATCTAAAATCTACACTTAGGCCAATAAGTCATTAAAAAAATAAAAAACCCGTCTCTATTTAAAAATAGAGACGAGTTTATGCTCGCGGTACCACTCTAATTGACCTTCTCTTTATAGAAAAAGTCCCCTTATCGACAGCTATCACTGTCTATCCTGTTAACGGGGGAAACCGACATCCCTTACTAAAAAGTTCAGGGAGTAGCTCATGGACGAGTTCAAAATGTGTGCCTACCGATTTACACCAACCATCGGCTCTCTACAAGTACACAAACACTTTTACTATTTCCAATCTTGGCCTGCAATGTGTTGTTGAAAGCAATATTACTTGGATATTAACTGCCTGTCAATAATATTCTAAAAATTTATTTAATTCTGTCTTAAGTAATGTCTATTTTATTAAAGATTTGATATTTGGTGAAGTGTAAAATAAAGTAGTGAAGAATGTATTTACTGGGGGAAAATGGTGAGTAGGGTTAGCATACGATAGGTAGAAAAATCATGCTATTTTTCTTTGTATGAAGAAACTGCTCGTTTTCTATAAACCTAAAGAAAACGAGCAGTTTTTTATTCTACCTTAAAACGAGAGACTTGCGTGTGAAGTTCTTCTGCCATATTTGAAAGTGTTGCTGCTGAAGCGGCTACTTCTTCGATAGTAGCTAATTGTTCTTCGGAAGCAGAAGCAACATTTTGTAAATTAGATGAGGACATCTGTGCAATAGTTGCAATTTCATCAAAGGAAGCATAGATTTGCTCTGCGCTAGAGGACATCTCCTCTGACACTGTCGTTGCTTCTTGGATTTGCATGGATACTTGCTCAATCAGCTCAACAATCTTAGAGAAACCTTCTTCTGCTACCTTCACTACTTGCATACCAATTTGAACCTCTTGAGTTCCAGTATCCATCACCGTTACAGCACGGTTTGTATCCTGCTGTATTTCAGAAATCAAGGTAGCGATTTGCTCAGCGGATTTTTTTGATTGCTCTGCTAGCTTTTTCACTTCATCTGCAACGACTGCAAAACCGCGTCCATGATCGCCTGCACGAGCCGCTTCAATTGCAGCATTAAGTGCTAATAAGTTTGTTTGTTCTGCAATATCAGTAATAATACCAATGATATTGCCAATTTCAATGGAGTGCCCGTCTAGATTTTTAACAACACTTGCTGACTCTAAAACAGCCGTGTTGATTGTTGTCATCTGAGAGATAACACGATGTAATGAATCATTCCCTTTCTTAGCCTCTGAATTTGTTTCGATTGCCAGTTCAGAAACAGCAGCAGTAGTAGAAGCTAATTGTTGGATACCCTTTGTCATGTTTTTCATTGCTTCTGAGCTTTCAGTTGCGTTTTTCCCTTGAGCCTCTGAGCCACTAGCAACCTCTTGAATAGAAGAAGTGATTTGTTCTGTAGCCTGGATAGTTTGCTCTGCACTAGCTGTTAACTCAGCAGCAGAACCACTTACTTGTACAGTGTTTTGGCGAACATTCGTAATTAAATCCTTTAAATTTGTAGCCATTTGATTAAACGCAAGCGCTAAATCACCCACTTCATCACGATTCTTTATACGAATTTGTTCAGCTGTTAAGTCACCCTCAGCTATTTTTTTCGCAGCCTTAGCCATACCGTTAATTGGACGAGACATTAGACTACCAACCACCATAGCAATTATCAGACTTATGACAACTGCAAAGACCCCAAGAAGCATCATTTGGAGCTTGATATCTTGAATTTGATTGGATGTAGCAGCCATTTTACCTTCTACATATTCATTTTGATAATTAGAAAGGTTTTCAACACGTTCATCGAATTGTTTAATAATTAAGCGTCCTTGAGTACTATCCAATTTTTCGTACTTCTCTGTTTCGCCAGCAGCTTTTAACTCAAACATACGATCTGCAAATTCTTGAACATTTTGCTCACTTTTATTAATAGCTTCAAGCAGCTTAATTGATTTTTCTGAATCTAAAGTAGCCATTAATTCTTCTGATTTTTGTTTGAATTCTTCGCGTGAGGCTTGATTACTTTGAAAGTTTTGTTTGTCTCCAAGTAGTAGGTAGCCTCGCATGCTGACAATTTCCTGTTTTGCAATCACCCTTAATTCCTGAATACTTATAGATTTAGTAGTTTGTTCCTCCAATAATGTACGATAGGTCTTATTTACAGAATCAAGCTGTTTTATATTTAAGCCGATTGTTGTAACGAGTACCAAAATAACTATAAAAAAACCGAGTAATAATTTCTTGTAGATAGTAAATCGCATAGTTGAAATATCCTTTCTCAGTAATTAGTAGAAATGTTACAAAATAATGAAATATGTATATATATCATTTATATCAGATTATATGAATTTTACAAAGTATTATGAGTATTTCTACAGTAATTAGCAGTTTGAAAATAGGTATAAATTATATATGAAGTAATAAAAAAAGTAGATTTTACCGCTATAATGCTACTAATAATAGGGATAGTTAATGGTGCATGTTGAATATTAAGTCAATTTTCATAAATTTTGAAACTTTAATAGTAGTCATAACGTAGAAGCAGTAAAGGAAAAGAACAGGGGTGGAGAAAATGTATAGGCCAATTTTAAAGTTACCTAAAACGAAATCAGAAAAGATATGGGACTATATTGGTGGTAGTATATTTATTTTATCCATCTTTTATATTATATTGGCATGGGGTAAGTTGCCTGATGAAATACCTGGTCATTTTAATGGGATGGGTGAGGTTGATCGCTGGGGTTCAAAAATTGAATTATTTATTCTTCCATTCATCGGTTTATTTTTATGGATTGTAATGGGGCTGCTAGAAAAAGCACCTCATATGCATAATTATCCGTCACGTTTGAATGAAAGTAATGTAACAGCATTTTATTTGAATAGCAGAAAAATACTAAATCAGGTGAAAAATATCTGCCTCATTTTATTTGCCTTTATATCGATTCAGATGGTTCGGATTGGTCTTGGTGAGGTAAATTCATTAGGCTGGTGGTTCCTACCCATTGTATTGATAGTTGTATTGATCCCAATTATTAAAGGGTTTATAACAAGCTCCAAAATAAAATAGAAACTCAAGCGCTTAGGATATCCTTAAGCGTTTTATTTTTGTGAAAAAATTTTTTAATGTGTGTCACAAATGGTTGTTGATTTCAGTTATATAGGCGAGGAAGGGAAGATGTAAAACATTTCTCCAAGTAACTTGTTGACATTCAATAATATTTTTAAGATTTTTTATCTAGTGTCACAAACTTCTATTAATTTCAGTTATATAGATTGGAAAGGGGGGAACAACTTTGACTGCACTAAATCAATCAAAAGAGCGAGCTGATATAGATATTCAATCCATTGTGGAGCAAGTTCAATCAGGTAACACACGTGCCTATGCAGAAATCATTCGTTGTTTTCAAAAGCAAATTTATATTTATTGTTACTATATGCTAGGAACCAAAGAGGAGGCGGAGGATGCCTCACAAGATATTTTTATTAAAGGATTAGAAAATATTCATAACTTTTCTTATACGGTTTCCTTATCGGCATGGCTTTATAAAATTGCCCATCATCATTGTATTGATGTCATAAAAGCCAAAAATAGGGGCTATAAATTTTGGCTAAATATGAAGCAAGAACAGGTGAAGCAGACGCAAGCTCCGATACCTGAATATGATGAAATGGTGCATAGGCTATTGGAAAACTTACATGTAGATGAAAAAAGGATTTTATTACTTCGTTCTATTGAAGAGTATAGCTTTGATGAAATTGCTGCCATTATGGATATGAAAGCAGCCACAGTAAGAAAAAAGTATGAACGATTACGTAAAAAATTGATGAAGGAAAATATGTTAGGAGGGGATATTTATGGACACTCGTTCAAGATTGGAGGTTAAGGAGTTAACTCAGATAGAAAGGTTTATTCGGGAAACACCTGTGGAAGTGGATTTAGTAAATCGGACAATGAACAAATATGAAAGCAGCCGTGACACAAAGCCGTCTAAAAAATTTAAAACTCGTAAGAACTTACGTCCAAGAGTCATGATGATTACCGTCTCCGCAGCAATGATTTTTAGTTTGATTATTGTTACAGGTTTAATTTCACCAACGATGGCTGCGACGATGAAAGAAGTGCCTTTATTATCATCTGTTTTTAAATTTACAGGGGATCTTGGTTTACACGCCGCAGATGAAAAGGGACTCTCAACAAAATTGAATATAAGCGCTACGCATGAAGGCTTTACATTAAATGTAACAGAAGTAGTGTATGATGGTACACGTGTTGCAATTGGGATCGAACGCCATGATAAAGAAGGTGAAAATGCCAAAGAAAATTTATCAGAGCAAATCAGTAATATTGAATTTTTACTAAATGGTGAACCATTGAATCACACCAATTTTAGTAGTGTTTTTGAACAACCAAGTAAGGATAAGAATTCCGTAATTCTTGAATTTGCAGATTTGAAAAACCAAGGTGGAAGTCCTTTTCCAAAGCAATTTAATTTGACATTATCTGCTACAATAACTGGGATCTCTGAACCTTTTAAAATGGATATTCCAGTGAGTGATATTGGTAACTATGTAAACCTACAACCTAATATAAGTAGAAAGTACAAGAATAATCAGTTTACTATTGAACAAATTATGCTAACTCCTATTACAACTAGTATTACGACAAGAATAGCCTTGCTTGATAAATCAACTTCTGTAGATTTCCGGGAAGGAATAAGTATCGAAGTTTATGATGAACAAGGGCATGAACTAAAACTAATTCATGGCAATGGTAGACGTGAGACAAATAAAGGAAATAGCGATCTCATTATGGATTTACGGTTACATCCATTTGAAACCTTACCAAAAGCTATTACGATCAAACCATATATCCATCTTTATAATGACTACCCAAAAGGAACATATCAAGAGAATGAAAACGGTGACCCGATCATTCAATACATTTCAGAGCTAGAAATAACAATACCAATTAACTCAAAAGAATAAAAAAGTAAGGAAAGTGAGGTAAAGCTCACTTTCTTTACTTTTTAGTACTTCAAACTATCCTCCTATTTAAAAATAATAAAGTACAAAGTAGTGCACCGCTAGATTTATAAGCTTGAACTACAGCGTCCCCTACATTGACGGACAACTCTCTCCTTTCGAAATTGCCCAATGACGACCCTTCAACGCGATGCTAGAGCCAACAAATGTGTTAATATGTTGATCTTGAGTGTTGATAGATCCATCCGCAGGCACAAAAGTAACTGTAACTTTAAACTCATCAGTTGAGTTGATTGATTCTTCTAAAGCTGATGCAGGAACCTCGTATGTATTTCCTACTGCAATTGTTTCTAATTCAGAAGCGATAGCATTGCTATTAAATTCACCACCGACAATAGTTGTAGCTAAGGCTACAGAAGCTAACTTCCAAAATATTTATTCGATTCACTTCCTCTTTTGATTTAAATTCCAATAAATGTTTTATAGCAAAATGTAGCAAAGTGAGTAATACATAAAATAAAGTTAACTTTTTAATAGAGAGAATATTGAAAGCATTAATAAAGTAAACTTTTTTATAACACGTTTTGTTGTAGTTTTTGTTGCCTTTATTTAAAGTAGTTTGTAAGGCTACAAAGATGATTACATTTTATGTATGTTCCAGTCGATGAAAAAGTTTTTCGTAAGCTTTACAATAAAGAAAATGTATTGTTAACAGAAATAAAGGAGAATAGAAGATGACGGTAACTTTAGTGAGACACGATATCAAATATGCCGAGGCTATGCATGCGTTGTCTTCTATGCCACAGGTTCGAGATGCCCTTGGCTTACCTGCTGGCAAGGTAGAAGACACGATTCATTTTATTAAGCGTGAACGTATAGATGAAGAAGAAGGTAAGACCGTTCCTCGTGTGATTTTAGATGAGGAGGGGCAAGTCATTGGTGTGACATCATTAATGTTTATTGATCGTCATAAAAAGAGCTGTCATATTGGCTCTTGGCTTGGCTATCAATTTTGGGGAAAGGGCTATAATCTTGAAGCAAAAAAGGCTATCTTAGATATTGCTTTTTTTGAACTAGGATTATTACGTGTATTTGCAGGAGCACGGAAGGTTAATATCCGTTCACAAAAAGCCCAAGAAAAACTACCTTTTGTTCGAGTAGGGGTGGAAAAAGATTATCCTGAGGAGCATTCGTGGTTAGAAGTGAAGGAAAAGCAACCATGTGTGTTAAATGTTTTTGAACGAGAAGACTATGTCCGTTATCGAACATCCCTAGAAAAGGTAGAAGGAAACCGAGAAGCTTTTTTACCCCAGCTTTTATTAGCGGATGAAAGTGAGGTAGCGGTTCGGAAATATTTAGATAAGGGTACATTATATAAAATTAATTGTGGAGAACTGCTAGTGGGAGTGGCATTGGTCATTCCTCAATCTGACACTACAATTGAATTGAAGAATATTGCTATTGAAACCAAGTATCAAGGGAAGGGAATAGGCAAAGAGATATTACGACAACTTACTGAAAAGTGCCGTAAGGAAGGCTATCAGGTAGTATTGGTTGGAACGGCGAACTCTAGTATTGATAATATCGCTTTTTATCAAAAAGCAGGCTTTCGCATGGAGGCTATTGAAAAGGATTTCTTCAGTCATTACCCAGAACCAATTTATGAAAATGGTATTCGTGCATTGGATATGATTTTCTTTACAAAGCAATTATAAGCAAACTTCATAAAAAAATACCCGTTCAACAAAGGTGGAGCGGGTATTTTTATTTACCGAGCAGTAGAGCCATTAATTTTTCCTTGGAATGAAGGAAATCGTCCAAGGTGTATTGATCTAACACGTTCAAATAGGCTTGCAAAGCTTCATACAGCACACCTTTTAGCTGACATTCAGGAGCTATTTTACATAGGTTATTTTCTTTATCGAAACATTCTACAAGATGAAAATCTTCTTCTGTATGACGAACAATTTCACCAATAGTAATGGTTTTTGGATCGATGGCTAGGCGAATACCACCACCCCGTCCACGAATAGTTTCAATATAGCCTAATAAGCCAAGCTGGTGTGTTACCTTCATTAAATGGTTTTTCGATATATTATAAGCATCTGATATCTCTTGAATAGTTGATAATTGACCATCTTCCTTTGCGCCTAAATAAATAAGTGTGCGCAGAGAGTAGTCCGTGTATAAAGTTAAGCGCATCCGAACACCCTACTTTCTATAATTCATAATAATTATAGCATTTTTACATTGAAGTATAATATCTTCAACCTTTTTTTAAAGATGTATTTAGAATACATCAAATATGTCTATTTTGTTAAAGATGTATTTTATATATTGCTTTAAGAGAATGAAAGCGTTATATTGTAATCACGAAAGGATGGTAAGCGATATGTTAAAACAAGAAACAATTCAAATTATTAAAGCAACAGTACCTGTATTAGAAGTTCACGGTGTTGAAATCACAAAGACGTTTTACAAAAATATGTTTCAAGCTCATCCAGAATTACTAAATATTTTTAATCACACGAACCAAGAACAAGGTCGTCAGCAAACAGCATTAGCTAATACTGTTTACGCTGCAGCAGTTCATATTGAAAACTTAGAAGCAATTTTACCAGCAGTAATGCTTATTGCACATAAACACCGTAGTTTAGGAATTTTACCTGAACATTACCCAATCGTGGGTGAAAACTTATTAAAAGCGATTAAAGAAGTACTTGGTGATGCAGCAACAGATGATATTATTGGTGCATGGGCTGAGGCATATGGCGTTATCGCAGATATTTTCATTCAAGTAGAAGAAGAGTTATACCAAAAAACTGAGAACAATGGTGGATGGCGTCTATTTAAACCATTAAAAGTGGCGAAAAAAGTTGTGGAAAGTGACTTAGTAACTTCTATTTATTTTGTAAACGAAGATGGATCACCGCTACCAACTTATGAACCAGGTCAATACATCTCTATCCGAGTGAAAGTGCCAGGAGAAGAGTATTTAATGAACCGCCAATACACACTTTCTCAAGCAAGTGCAGAAGATGGCTATCGTATTTCGGTGAAACGAGAAAGCGATCATACGCCAAATGGTAAAGTGTCGAATTATATTCACGATCACTTACAGGTTGGAGATTTAGTGGATGTAAGTGCCCCAGCTGGATTATTTGTGTTAGAAGAAACGGATGCACCAATTACATTTGTGAGTGGTGGTATCGGTGTAACACCTTTAAACAGTATGCTGCAATCTTTAAATGATAATGCAGTGAATGAAGTGAACTTTATCCAATGTGCTCGTAATGAGAAAGTTGTAGCGTTTAGTGATGACATTCAAGAGAAAGTAAACGTATTACCAAATGCATCCTATACAGCTTTATACTCTGATGAAGACAAGCTTATTACAAAAGAATTATTAGCTGAAAAAGTAGCTGATAATGCAGATGTTTATGTATGTGGCCCTGTAGGCTTTATGGAAGCGGTTATTAAAAATTTACAGGAAATTGGCGTGAAAGATGAGAAGATTCACTATGAATTCTTTGGACCAGCCATGCAATTAGCTAAATAAAAATGATTTCCCTGCTATGAGTAATAACTCGTAGCAGGGTTTTTTTATTGAAATAATAAGGAAGCAGATGGATGGGGTTAAAGAAATGAGGAGAACATTGTGCCCCTGAATTTTAGCCCTATAAAAAAGTTTGAAGCTTTCATATTGACAATATACCTATAGGGGTATAATATGAATCTCGTAAGGAAGTTCACTCAACCGTTTTGAAAGGGGGCGTAACAGAATGGCATATGGCCCAAACACTGCAAATCGTGTGAAACGTATGGAAGGTCAAATGCGCGGTATTTTACGCATGATGGAAGAAGGTCAAAGCTGTAAAGATGTGATTACACAGCTGTCTGCCGTGCGTTCTGCTGTTGATCGGACGATTGGTGTCATTGTAAGTGAAAATTTATTAGATTGTGTATCGACTGCTGAAGGTAATGCTGAAAAAATGAATGTTGCTATCCAAGAGGCAATGGATTTGGTCGTGAAAAGTCGATAACTAAGATATACCCATAATCGTATATAAGGGAGGACTGATCCTATGGAAATATGGATTATTATTGTGCTTGTCGCAGCCTTTTTCTTTTGGCGAATGAAGCCAGCGAAGGGCGTTCGATCAATATCTACAGCCCAATTAAAAGATATGCTGAATGATAAGGATAAGATATTTATCGATGTACGCACGCCTGCTGAGTATAAAGGTCGGCATATCTCGCAATTTAAAAATGTTCCGCTTGGATCGAGCTTTGAAAACCTACCGAAGGATAAAGAGATCATAGTTATTTGTCAGAGTGGCATGCGAAGTAGTCAGGCTTGTAAGCAACTGAAAAAGCAAGGCTTTGAGCGTGTTTCCAATGTTCGTGGTGGAATGAGTGCATACTAGGAGGAGAAAAAATGAAAGAAATCACAGCCAAAGAAGTTCAGCAAACGATGGAGCAAGGAGGGAAGCTGAATCTTATTGATGTGCGAGAGGTAGATGAAGTGGAGGCTGGTCACATCCCAGGCGTTATTCATATCCCGCTAGGTTTATTAGAGTTTCGACTACATGAATTAAATAAGAGAGAGTCGTATATTATGGTTTGTCGATCAGGTGGACGAAGTGCTCGAGCTACTCAAATATTAGAAAGTAATGGTTTTAATGTAACTAACATGACTGGTGGTATGTTAGCTTGGGAGGGTAAAGTACAGTTATAGATTATTGCTATATTTTTTTGAGTAAAATAATACCCTTGTAGGTATGTGGAGGTTGAGAAAATTATGAAGGCGGATTTTCAGCTAGATGCCAAGGGTCTTTCTTGCCCAATGCCGATTGTGAAAACAAAAAAAGCGATGGCTGATTTAGTAGATGGTCAAATTTTAGAAGTAGCTGCGACAGATAAAGGGTCAAAAGCTGATATTGCAGCATGGGCTGAAACTGTAGGTCATCAGTATATTGGTACTTTAGAAGATGATGGTGTACTGAAACATTATATTCGTAAATGTACAAACGACCAAATAGAAGAAATGATGTTTGATCAAACAATTGATTTAGAGCAAATCACAAGTCGTAAAGGATTAATTCTTGATGTACGTGAGGAAACAGAATTCGCTTTTGGGCATATTGCGGGAGCAAAATCGATACCAATGGGCGAACTGGAGACGCGACTTTCTGAGCTTGATAAAGAGCAGGAGATATATGTTATTTGTCGTACTGGAAAACGCAGTGACATGGCTGCGCAAAAGCTGGCTTCACATGGTTTTACGAAAATATTTAACGTACTACCAGGTATGACATCTTGGTCAGGCGATTTAACAAAAAACATTTAAATTGGAGGAATTTTATTATGTCGAACAAAGTAGCAATTATTGCAAGTAACGGTGGTTTATTTGATGCGTATAAGGTGTTTAATATCGCAACTGCAGCAGCAGCTTCTGAGAAAGAGGTAGCGATCTTCTTTACATTTGAAGGTTTGAATCTAATTCATAAGCAAGGTATGCATGCATTACCAATGCCAGCTGGAGCAGAACATTATGCTGAAGGTTTTACAAAAGCAAATGTGCCAGCTATCCCTCAACTAGTAGAGATGGCACAAGAATTAGGTGTGAAATTTATTGCTTGCCAGATGACAATGGATGTAATGAGTTTAACTACTGAAGATTTCATTGAGGGTATTGAAGTGGGGGGAGCCGTAACGTTCCTTGAATTCGCGAAAGACGCAGCACCGTCACTTACATTCTAGTGTTCTAAAAGCGGAGAGGATACCCTTCTCCGCTATAAAAAACATAAAAATAATACCAATGGGGGTAAAAGAGATGTCAATTCAAAAATGGAGTGCGTCACAAGTAGCTAAAAAGGTTATTCATAATGAGGAATTATTTATTTTAGATGTTCGTAATGCGGATGCATTCGAAGATTGGAAAATCGACGGACATCGCTTTGAGTATTTAAATGTACCGTATTTTGAACTGTTAGATGGTATTGATAATATTTTACCGAATATCCCAACTGATAAAGAAGTTTTAGTCGTATGTGCAAAAGAAGGATCATCTTTAATGGTCGCTGAAATGTTAGCAGAGGCAGGTATTGAGGTTGCCTATTTAGCAGGAGGTATGAAATCCTGGAGCGAATATTTAGAGCCAGTCAAAATAGGAGATTTAACAGGCGGTGGTGAGCTTTACCAGTTTGTTCGTTTAGGAAAGGGTTGTCTGTCTTATATGGTCCTTTCTGAAGGTGAAGCAGCTATTATTGATGCTGTACGTTTTACAGATATGTTTATAACCTTTGCAGAACATAAAAATGTCCAAATTAAATATGTTTTTGATACACACTTACATGCTGATCACATTTCAGGTGGGCGCCATATCGCAGAGATGACAGGCGCAACCTATTATTTGCCACCTAAGGACGCTGAGGAAGTTGTGTTCCACTATACACCATTAGCTGATGGCACGACTGTTCAAATTGGTGCATCAAAAATAGATGTAGGAGCTATCTATTCTCCTGGTCATACGATAGGCTCTACTTCATTTGTTGTTGACAGCAAATATTTATTAACTGGAGATATTTTATTTATCGATTCAATCGGACGTCCTGATTTAGCTGGCCTTGCTGATGATTGGGTTGGAGATTTACGAGACACGCTTTACAAGCGTTATCGAGAATTGTCTGATGAACTTATTGTCTTACCGGCACATTTTATGATTATTGATGAGCTAAATGAAGATGGAACGGTTGCGAAACGACTAGGGGATTTATTTGTACAAAACCATGGATTAAATATTCAAGATGAAGAAGAATTTAGACGTGTGGTAACGGATGAATTACCTCCACAGCCCAATGCTTATCAGGAAATTCGTCAGGTGAATATGGGGAAAATAACACCTGGGTTAGATGAGCAAACAGAAATGGAAATTGGACCAAATCGCTGTGCAGTACGATAAAACATGCTAAAGTGCAATGAGTATGCCTGTAAATTTCGGGAATTGAAGGCGCATGAAGATATAAAACAAGATGAACCGGCAAAATCGCTTACAACCTTTGCCGAGTAGAAGGAGATTATGATGAAATCAAGTTTACAACTAGATGCAAAAGGCCTTTCTTGTCCAATGCCTATTGTGAAGACAAAAAAAGCAATAGATACCCTAAAGCCTGGGGAAGTTTTAGAAGTTCAGGTGACAGATAAAGGAGCTTTAGCGGATATTCCTGCTTGGGCAAAAGCTGGAGGTCATATCATTTTAGATCAATCTGAAGAGGCTGGCGTCATTACATTTTTCATTCAAAAAGCATAGGGCTGATTGAGGGTTGTCTATTACAGTAGAACAACCCTTCTTTCCTTTTATTGAATACAGCCAGAAAGAAGGAAAAATAAATGGATATTGCATGGATCTTAACCATTTTACTTATTGGTTTTCTCGGTTCATTTGTATCGGGGATGTTAGGTATTGGCGGTGCCATCATTAATTTCCCAATGCTACTGTATATACCGCCATTACTAGGGTTTGCGGCCTTTTCGGCACATGAGGTGTCAGGGATAAGTGCGATTCAGGTGCTTTTTGCTGCTCTTTCAGGTGTTTGGGTCTATCGCAAAGGTGGGTATTTAAATAAATCACTCATTATCTATATGGGGAGCGCCATATTAACGGGAAGCTTTGTAGGTAGCTTCGGTTCGAAATTTTTATCAGAGTCTGGTATTAACATTGTCTATGGAATTCTTGCATTAATTGCAGCTGTGATGATGTTCATACCGAAAAAGCAAATTGATGATAGACCAATGCAGGCTGTTACATTTAATAAACCATTGGCGGTCCTATTAGCTTTCGTTGTTGGTATCGGTTCCGGGATTGTGGGGGCAGCTGGTGGATTTTTATTAGTACCAATCATGCTTGTGGTATTAGGAATTCCTACTCGTATGACTATTGCGTCAAGCCTTGCTATTACGTTTATCTCCTCAATAGGAGGTACCATTGGTAAATTAATGACTGGGCAAGTAGAATATTATCCAGCGCTCATCTTGATTGTATCTAGTCTAATAGCTGCTCCTCTAGGTGCGAGAATAGGGGGCAAGTTAAATACAAAATTCCTACAAATTATTTTAGCGGTTCTTATATTAGCAACAGCTATTAAAATTTGGATGGATATATTATAAAGGGGATATGGTAATGAAAATTGAAGTCTTCTCTGATTTTACATGTCCATTTTGTTATATTGGTAAGCAAGAACTTGAACGGGCGATTGACATCGCAGGCTATACAGGATTAGTGGAAATAGAATATAAAGCATTTCAAATAAGCCCAGATACCCCGAAAGTGAATGCACCATCTTTTTATGAGGCGCTGGCTAAAAAGTATGATGTCACGCTAGATGAAGTGAAAGATATGGTCGAGGGTATAGCTACGAGAGCAACGGAAGTTGGTTTGCATTATGATTTTGCTAAGATGAAAACAGCGCATACAGAAAAGGCGCATCGTTTAGCTAAATGGACGCAGCAATTTGGTAAAGCGACAGCATATACTGAATTACTAATGGCTGGTTATTTTAAAGATGGTGAAGATTTAAATAAAGATGAATTCTTATTAAAAGTTATTGCGCAATTAGATTTGGATAGAGAAGCTGCGGAGGGAATATTAGCTTCAACTGATTTTAGTGAAGAGCTAGACAAGGATCGCTATGAAGCACAGCAACTTGGCGTGCGAAGTGTACCGTTCTTTGTATTTGAAAACCGTTATGGTATTAAAGGGGCTGAGCCGAATGAAGTGTTTGTGCGGACTTTGCATCAAGCTGCGGGAATAGCTGGTATTCAGCCAACAGTAACGATAAATGGTAATGGAGAATCGGCATGTGCTGATGGACAGTGTAAACTATAAGACGTAAGAGGTGTCGAGTGCGAATTTGTACTCGACGCTTTTTTTGTTTGGGAAGTAGATGAATACTGCAAGAGGTATTAAGTCTTGTTTTCTGTGTTATAGAACAAAATAAAATGTATAAAATATCCATTTTTATCATCTCAATGGTTCTATTTTATTGTGGTGTGAGAAAAATCACATCCAATAAATTGTTATGTTGCTAAAATATAAGTGAGAATACAAAGGGGGGTATTATAGATGAAACCTATAGTAGCAGGAGTAGCAGGAACAGTACTGTTAGCAGGCGCCATTTTTGTTGGGACGTTTGTCAGTGACAAAATTACAGTTGATTCGAATGTGAGTGAGAAAGAAGCGACAGTGCAAACACAATTACCAACAACAGCAGCTGCTCAGTCAGTGGTCTATGCTCCGCCGAGTATTGAGGAAGTACCAGAAGGTCCAATGAAAGAAGCAATATTATATGGCTATGAACTTGTAAATAACACGCATGTTGCGGCAGATGAATATGTGGGCAACCAATTATCTTGCACAAGCTGTCATGCTGGTGCTGGCTATGATGAGCAAGCCTCCTCATTAGTAGGTGTAATGGCAAATTATCCACAGTATATTGGACGCTCGGGTGGTGTGGTTACAATAGAGGAGCGTATTAATGGCTGTATGGTTCGTAGTATGAATGGTAAAAAATTCGAAATGAATAGTGATGAACTAGAGGCTATGGTGGCGTATTTTGCTTATATTTCTGAAGGTGTTCCGATTGGAGCAAAACGTGAATGGGCGGGCACTAGTGATATGAAGAATGTGCCGATCCCAAATGTTGCAGATGGTGAGGAGCTTTACGCGCAGTCCTGTATAGCCTGTCATGCAGCAGATGGCGCAGGAACTGGTGCTAATACTGGCCCGGCTTTATGGGGAGATAATTCATTTAATGATGGCGCAGGCATGGCACGTATGTCAAAAATGGCTGGCTATATTCAAAATAATATGCCAATAGGTGCAGCAGGAACATTAACAGATCAAGAAGCTGCAGATTTAGCTGCCTTTATTTTATCGCAGGATCGTCCAGAGTGGGCAAACCATGAAAAAGACTGGCCAAAAGGCGGGCGTCCAAATGACATCATGAATAAGGAAAAACGTGAACAAGTTAAAAATGGTACGATTGACTGGGAGAAAGTTTTGTCTACAAACTAACGAAGAAAAGGGATGCTGATAATTGGCATCCCTTTTAAGTTATTTAAAATTATACGCAGTTACTATTTTATCTCTGTTTGTTGTGATATCTGTAAAATATTCATATAAGCTAATGCCAAGGAATGACCCACTTACATTAAAGATGTTAGAAAAACCGCTATTTTGAAGGGCCATAACAGCATTATAGCTACGTTGACCGGATCGGCAATGTACATATACTGCTTGATCCTTTGGGATTTCATTCATTCTTTCCCGAAGTTCACTAAGAGGAATATTGTGTGCATTGATGAGATGACCAGATTCAAATTCATTTTTTTCACGAACGTCTAAGAAATAGGCTTGATTTTCAATGAGTTTCCTCACTTCATCAACTTTTACCTGCTTAAAGTGTCCGTGTAATAGATTTTGAGCTACAAGAGCTGCCAAATTGACAATATCACGGGCAGTGCTAAACATTGGAGAATAAGATAACTCTAGCTCCTTTAAATCTTCTAAAGTACCGCCCATTGTGATGAGGGTAGCTATAACATCAATCCTCTTATCTGCATTACCTTTACCTATTGCTTGAGCCCCTAGTATTTTACCCGTGGGTGTTTCATAAACGAGCTTAAAGTGAAGTGGATTACTATTTGGCATTAGTCCTACTTTGTCGGGAGCTATCAAATAAACACTTTTCGCTTGAAAACCATTTGCCAGGGCTGTTTTTTCGTTTAAGCCTGTTGTCGCACATGCGAGGTCGAAAATTTGTACACTTGAAGATCCAATGACTCCCTTGTTGTGATGAGGGATGTTATACATATGATTAGCTACAGCACGTGCTTGTCGTTGAGCGGGTCCGGCTAAAGCAAGGCGCGTCTGTTTATGGGTAAGCTGATGGAATACTTCAATTGCATCTCCCACGGCGTATATGGAAGGATCGGACGTCACGTAATTTGCATCAACTTGAATACCTCCGAGTTCACCGATTGTTAGCCCGGCCTCTTTAGCTAAGCGGATTTCGGGGCGAACGCCAATCGCTAATACTACTGCCTGTGCTTTCAATTGTTTGCCAGAATTTAACGTCACATTATCTAGTGTAACTTTTGCCAGACCGTCATTGACAATGACTTGAACCCCTTTATCGAACATTTCCTTGTGTAAAATTTGAGCCATATCATAATCAAAAGGGGCCATAATTTGTTGGCCGAATTCAACTAGAGATACATTATAGCCTGCTAGATTCAAATTTTCCGCTACCTCTACGCCAATAAAGCCTCCGCCGATCACTGCAATATCCTGTACATTATCTGTTTGTAGATGTCGATTCAAACGGTCAATATCAGCCACGTTTCTAATGGTAAAGACGTGCTTAGAATGGATGCCCTCTAAGTCAGGTACGATAGGACTTGCTCCTGGGGATAGAATTAACGTATCGTAACTTTCCTCATAATCTCTATTCGTTTTTAAATCCTTAATGGTGATGGTTTTTTGCTCTCTGTTAATACGTACAACTTCTTGCAGAACACGAGCCTCTATATTGTATTTTGTTTGAAAGCCTTGGGGCGTCATTAAAATTAATTTGTCGCTATCTTCAACAATCCCGCTTAAATGGAAGGGGAGAGAACAATTAGAGAATGAAACATTCGGCCCTTTTTCAAACATAATAATTTCTGCCTTTTCATCGAGACGACGAAGACGTGCCGCTGTGGATGCACCACCTGCAACGCCACCGACTACTAAAAATTTTTTACTCAATTATAAACACTCCTTTTCTCGTTAAATACATATTGGGGTATTTAAAAGCTTTTAAATAAAGGTTTTGTTTCTAAAAATAGGTGAATTATGTAGTTTTAATACTACAAATAAATAATATACCCTAAAGGGTATTTTATCAAGGTGCGAGGTAAATAAATTTTCGGTGGTGTTCCTCGTTCAAGAAAGTTGGTGCATAAATTTGCTATACTAGCGGTAGTAGGAAATGGAAATGGCACAGGGGGGTGACACTGTTGATCATATTGAAATTTTTAATCCAAATACTGGTAGTTTCGGGTTTGATTTATATTGTGAGTGGACGATTAATTGGCTCAAATATTAATTTCGTGAGAAGAGTGCTGTCAGTCGTTATTAGTGTGACATTAACCTCTTTTGTTTACTGGTATTCTTATCTGCGCCATACAGATTTTTTATCAGAAACGATGATGCAAACAGTAACTGAGGTAAGCACACTAATTTGGATCGGTAGTATGCTGCTAATTTCGATGTTGCTTTATTTGGTATTTGAGCTTTTTGACCCAAGTGGCATTACAAATGGAGATCGCCGTAACGGCCAAAAATCTTTATTATTACGATTGCGTAGCTATTGGCGACAGCAGAAACGCCTGCGTCAGGTATTAAAAATTGCTGTTACAAACGGTGTTGTACAAACGATTAAATATGCGAGGCAACGGGAAAATGAAAAAGAGCTTGCGATTGCTTTGCGGGCAACACTAGAACAATGCGGTGGGATTTTCATCAAATTTGGCCAGGTACTCTCCACACGAAAAGAGCTTTTTTCACCTATTTTTATTGATGAATTAGAAAGACTCCAACACCGAGTAAAACCTTTATCAGAGGAGCAAGTGAAACAAATTTTAGAGAGGTCTCTTCCGCAATCTATGGGCGAAATATTTAGCCAATTTCAAATGGAACCCATTGCAGCAGCCTCTATTGGCCAGGTGCATAAAGCAAGGCTTAAAGATTATGAAGAAGTGGTAGTCAAGCTATTGCGTCCAGAAGTAAAGGGAATTATGCGCGATGACCTTGAAATTTTAGAGGAATTTGCTAATTGGCTATCTACAAAATCGACGTGGGCAGAATCATTAGGCTTTCGAGAGTTGGCTGGGGGATTTGCAGATGGACTACGTGAGGAGATTCATTTAGATATTGAAGTACGTAATACGCTACAGGTGAAGAATGCACTGGCGAAAAGTGATTACAAGGTTCGAATTCCTAAAATATTTACGCCTTACAGTAATGAAAATGTTATTGTGATGGAGTATATTCGTGGACAAAGTGTGGCAGATGGGGCATCTGAATTTAATCGTTTGTCTATTGATCGTAGGCAGTTTGCAAGAACCGTACTGTATTCATTTTTTGAGCAGATGCTATTCTCTGGTATTTTTCATGCAGACCCCCATCCAGGAAATATCCACATAGATGAAACAGATGGCACACCAGTGTTGCTTGACTTTGGCGCAGTAGGACGTTTAGGTGCAACACAGCAAGAAGGCTTGAAGTTATTTTTGATGGGTATTCAACTAAATGATTCAAGCGTTTTATACGATGGTTTAACACTATTAGTGGAAAATGCTGATCATGCAGAACGTGCGAGAATGGAACAGGCAATCGATCAAATATTACTGAAAATTTCCTATGTTGACCGTATACCTACTGAAGAACTAATTCACGCGCTCTTTACAGTGGTAAGAGATTTTGGACTTGCATTTTATCCAGCGGTGGGATTGGCTCTCCGTTCCTTAGTGACGTTAGATGGCACACTACGGGTAATAGATCCACGTTTTGATATTTTTACAGAGGCAAAGGATTTTTCTGCTACATATATGCGTGCCTCTTTCCTTAAGCCATTTAAAGAACCAATGGCCACAAAGGAGAGGCTGCAAGAAGAATTATCTATGCTTATACCGACTTTACGTAAAATGCCTAGAAGAGTCGATCAGCTCATTCAGCGAGTTGAAAGTGGAAAAATCATTTTACATCATGATGTCTTTTCGGATGAACATAATGCACGTTTTATTACACATTTGTTTTCTCAATTTGTATTGCTGCTGGTGGGTATAACTTTTGGTATTATATCTGTCGCTCTTTTAGCAATTTCACAATTTATCCATGATTCTTATGCGGTTTATTTGAACACAGCGGCATATTTAGGTTTATTTTTATGTGCTATTTTGTTAGTGAGATTATCTATACAAGCACTAAGGTCGATGAAGCAATAGGTAGGGAATTTTTTCCCTACCTTTTTTCTTTGATACCATGAAATATTACAAAACCATTACAAAACATCTCTTGGGTCTAATGTCGATTTAGCTAATAGTTTCACTGTGTAGAAGAAAATCGCGTTTTGTAGAATAATGTAGTTTAAGTGTGAATGTTACAGAAATATTTCGAGTTTTACTAATGTATTAAATAGACATGAAATAGTATAAAAGTTATGTAGAAAATGCTAAACTTTAAAAGGCTAAAATAAATATAAGAACATTTAATTAAAATAGAAATCGTTCAAGTGATTACATAGAATATCGAGAGCGAAATTGATAGACGAAGGGAAATGAAGGTAACGTGGCTAAGCGTAACAAATGGCGTAAGTCGATGGTGCTAGCATTAGCACTAGCTGGCGGCTTATTATTTAATACAATTCAACCAACAGAAGTACATGCCGAAGAAACTTCTCAACAAATGATTGAGAAAAAGGCTGAAATAGATGCACAAATTAAAAAATTACAAGAAGAACTAACGAAACTACAACAAGAGATCGACGAAAAAGTAAAGGTATTTAAACAAGTACAAGCTGATATTAAAGAAGTGGATGCTAGTATTGCTGAAACACAAAAACGCATCGAGCAACGTTCAAAAATTTTAAGTGAACGTATGGCTGCATATCAAGCGCAAGACAACACTGTAGGTGTTTATTTAAACGTAGTTCTTGAGGCAAAAAGCTTTGCAGATTTAATGGATCGTGTCGTAGCGGTAAAAACATTAATGGATGCAGACCAAGAATTAGTGGATCAACAGGAAGCAGATAAAGCAAGCTTAGAGCAACAAAAAGCTACATTAGATGAAAAGCAAAAGGAACTTCAAAAACAATTCCAAGAGCTTCAGCAAAAAGAAAGCGAAATGGAAGTGAAGAAAGCTGAGAACGAAGCGAAATCACTTGCACTAAAAGCTGAAATTGCAACGAAACAAGAAGAAGAACGTTTAGAGGCAGAGCGTAAAGCAGCTGAAGAAGAGGCAGCTCGTTTACGTGCACTTCAAGCAGCTACACCAGTTATACAAGCAACTCAAAATAATGGTGGAGGCGAACCACAAAAAATTATTGTTGGGTCAGGAGCTGGTACTGTTTCTTCAGGAGATGCCATTTCAACGGCTAAACAATTCCTAGGACGTCCTTATGTTTGGGGTGGTAGCAACCCATCAACAGGTTTTGACTGTTCAGGTCTTGTACAATGGTCATATAAGCAAGCGGGTGTTTCTTTACCTCGTACAGCATCACAGCAATATCTAGCAACACAACGCATTTCAGCAGGTGAAGCACGTGTTGGGGATTTAGTATTCTTCAGCTATGGTTCAGGGGTAGCACACGTAGGTATTTATTTAGGTAACAACACAATGATCGATGCTCAAAACAATGGTGTCGTAATTGAATCACTTGATTGGTGGAATCAATACTTAGTAGGCTTCGGACGTATTCAATAGGCCTCACTATTATATAGACGGTTGACATAAGAAAAAGGTCATCTTTGTAGAGAAAAATATACAAAGATGACCTTTTTATTTTGCTTTTCTTTCAAAAGAAACAAGACTGCTACTTCTATCCTGGAAGAGAGATTTTTCTAGTAAGCTAGATTAATATCAAATTTTAAAATTTACTTTGATGACACCTGTCTCTTTCAAGGCAATAAAGAAAATAATAACGAATGGGCCGACAAGTAAACCGATAATACCAAATAACTGTAGACCTATGAACATGGAAATTAATGTTGGCAAAGTAGATAAACCGATATGGTCTCCCATTAATTTAGGCTCGACTACTCGACGAATAATAAGTAAAATAGCAGCTAAGATGAATAATTTTACAGCTATAGAGGTGTTTCCCATTAACAGGTGGTAGAGTCCCCAGGGCGCTAGAATAATGATAGAGCCTAGGAATGGTACAATATCTATTAACCAGATAATAATCGTCATTGTTACTGCGTATTTCGGTTGGATTAACAGCAGTCCAATGAGTGTGACGCCTCCAATAATAAAGCTTACAAATAAGTGAGCCTTCATATAGCCAAATGTAGCATCTTTTAGGCGATTTAAAATAATTTTTATTTTCTTTGCTGTATTGGGCTTTAAATATTTATAAGTGATTTGCTTTAACTTAGGCAAATCAAGCATAAATAGAAATAGCGCAATCATATAAACGAGAAGACTGATAAATAGGCTGGGTATCTCTGAAAAGAAGGCAGAAACTTTGCTATAATTAAAGAAGCTTAAAAAGGATTCTTCAACTTTCTTTATGAAATCCATTGTGGTTTTTTGAAGCGAAGCACTTACTTCAGGTGGAAAGTCTTCTGTGTATTTAGAAATATTTTCTTGCATATGAAGCCACATATCTGATAGCTTAGAAATATAATAGGGAGCTTGCTTAGATAGTAAAATTATTTGTGTCATTATTTGTGTAATAGAAAGATAACAAATAATAGATATAACAATAACACTCACTATGTAAATAAAAGCAACTGCTATTTTCCGTGACATTTTCCATTTCCGTTTAAAGAACATGACAATCGGTTCTAAGAAAAATGCACTAATCCCAGCAAGTATTAAAGGCATGGATACGGGGATAACAAAATAGGCAGCTATAAGTAGTGATAAAATCACAATCAACCGAAAAATCAATTTCCTAGCATGAAATTTATTCATAAACTCACCTTCTTTGCGAAAAAAATTAAGTTAAGTGTACCATAAATCAAGTTTTATTACGTTCTGAAACAATAAAGGTAGGGATAAATTATGGAAAAAGAGATTTTGCAACTTTTTAGTAATCTAACAGAGCATGATCGCGATATTCAATATGAATCTTACGAGGAATTAATGAAAATTATGCAGGAACCTGTAGATTGGACATATGCAGTTTGGGAACAGCTAATAAAAGCACTTACATACAATAATGGTTATTCTCGTGCACGTGCTGCACAAATTTTATGTGCTTTAGCTGCAAAAAGTGATCCAGAAGAAAGGGTCTTGGAGGATTTTTTAAAGATTTGGGCTGTGACTTACGATGATCAATATGCTACAGCGAGGCATGCATTACAAGCAATTTGGAAAATTGGACAAGCGGGTCAGGTACAAAGAGATTTGGTTGTGTCGTATCTAGCTAAAAGATTTCAAACATGTATAGATGAAAAACAGCCATCTCTTATTCGCCAGGATATTATTATGTCATTTAAAAAGCTATATGATCAAACGAATGACTCGAAATTATTAGACATTGCCCATCGTTTAATTAATGAGGAACAAGATGCTAAATATAAAAAGAAGTATAAGTCAGCCATCCGTTCAAAGTAGCGAGATGGTGTTTTTTTGTGCAAATTCTTTGATGAACTGTAGAATAGTCAACTATAATGAATGAAAAAAAGAGGTTATGGCATGAGCATTTATAATTATCTAGTACGAAAGCCTAATGGTGAAATTTTATCGATGGAAACATATCGTGGAAAAACAATGTTAATTGTTAACACGGCAAACCAATGCCGATTTACATATCAATTTGAAGACTTACAGAAAATGTATGATAAATATGGAAAAGAGAATTTTGTAGTTCTTGGATTCCCTTGTGATCAATTTGGTCATCAAAATCCTGAAAATGGAGAGGAAACTAAGCATCTATGCAAGGTAAACTATGGAGTCACATTCCCGATTTTTGAGCTTGTACAGGTAAATGGAGAGGCAACACATCCACTCTTTAATTATTTAAAGCATGAAGTGGATTACCGAGAGTTTGGGAAGGCAAGTATGCAGGAGAAAATGCTGGCAGAAGCAATAGTTCAACTTGCTCCAAGCTTTTTAGATGGTCGTAATATTCGCTGGAACTTTACAAAATTTCTAGTAGATGCTAATGGTAAAACCGTTGCTCGCTTTGAACCAACAGATTCACAGCTTGATATTGAACAAGCAATTGAAACACTATTGTAGTAAACTTATTAAACAGTTTTAATTTTTCTCTTAAAGTAGCAATATTGCTGTAATTTTAAAGTTATCCATTCTAAGTATAGCTATTTTTTCTGAAGCATATATGATAAACTGCTTTACAAATGAAATATTCTTGCAGAATAAAGGTGCTAGTTAGCATAATCGGGAATTCGGTGAAAAACCGGAGCTGTTTCCGCAACTGTAAGTACAGCCAATATAAAGATTTACCACTGTCTCAAAGAAGATGGGAAGGTCCTTTATAACTCATTTGTTTCATGTGATGAACTGTACAAGCCAGGAGACCGACCTTTATTTGAACGTATAAAAACTTCTCGGAAGCTAGGAGGATATACGGCAAATACATAGGCTATGTCCAGTTTGATGGTACTTATTATGTTATTTTTGTCGTTCCTTTGCAAAAGGAGCGATTTTTTTATGCCTTTCAAGTAAGAATTTTTCATTATAGAAAGTAGGGGGGAAGCAAGTGAAAAAAGATGCCCGTTATTCTTGTTATCCATTTATGCGTGAGAAAGCTTCAACGGTAGATTTTGAAATTCGAACAGATAGCCTTACAACACATTTAGGAGTTGCATTAGCTGCAGTAAAAAAAGAGGATGTTCAAGTTGTTGCTGAGGATTTATTGCTTATTTTACCTATGGCTTATCATGTAAATGGCTCAGTTCGTGGGAAATTAGCAGTAACTGAAGAGGATTTATCTTGGTTAAGTGAGCGGTATGATTTTTACGTTCGCCATGTGAAGGAAGAGATTCAAAGTTTTGTTTTACCACAAGGAACAGAGGCCGCTGCTGCTCTACATCTTTGCCGCAGTGAAGCGAAAAAATCATATCGTATCTTACACAAAGTATCAGAAGAACGAGAGGTTCCTGCTATTCTTTTCGATTACCTTGGCTTATTAGCTAATGTATGTTTTGTTATGGCTGTGTTTATGAATCAGCAAGCTGGAATAGCGGAAATACCGTTTATTAGTAAATCCTACCCAATGAAAAAGAAAAAGGAGAATAACAATGAAAAAAGTATTTAATTTCCAATGGCTATCAGTGCTCTTACTTGCACTGGTATTAGCAGGCTGTGGCACTGCTGAAGATACAAAAAATAAAGATGCTTCGCAAGATACACAACAAGCAGAGAAAACAAGCTATAAAGTGACAGATGACCGTGGAGTGGAAATAGAGTTTAATGAAGTACCAAAAACAGTTGTATCTTTACAACCAAGTAATACTGAAATTTTGTTTGCTTTAGGTGTTGGCAATAAAATTGTAGGAGCAACTGAGTACGATACTTACCCAGAGGAAGCACAAAAAATTGAACGTGTCTCTGATACTACGAACTTTAATAGTGAAAGAATTATAGCGTTAAAGCCAGATGTTGTCATTGCTTATACAATCGGTGATAAGGATGCACTAAAGCCGCTTGAGGACGCAGGAATTAAAGTGTTTGTTATTCAATCTGCGACTACTTTCGACGATGTTTATGGAGATATCGAACAAATTGCTGCTGTGATGGATGTTCCTGATAAAGGAAATAAATTAAACGAAGAGATTAAAGCGAAAATTGCTGAAGTCCAAACGAAGGTGAAGGACGTAAAAACGCCAAAAAATGTTTATTTAGAGGTTAGCCCTAAGCCAGACATTTATACAGCAGGCTCTAGTACTTTCCAACAAGAAATATTGGATGCAGCTAATGTTAATAATGTTTTTTCTGACCTGAATAGCTGGGCAAAAGTGAATGAGGAAGATGTTATTGCGAAAAATCCAGATGTTATTTTAACGACAGTAAACTATACAGAAGATCCTATAGGGGAAATTCTTGGACGAGATGGTTGGAATACAGTGACAGCTATTCAAAACAAAGCGGTGTTGTCTCTTGATACAGATATCTCTAATCGACCTGGTCCACGTATTGGTGAAGCTGTAGAATTAGTAGCGAAAGCTGTATATCCAGAGTTATTTAAATAAAATATTATTCCATGCTAGCTGTTAGCCTTTCAGCTAGTATTTTTTGTGTTTTAATTATTACCTAGCGTGAAAATTGGAATTAATGTAGTTTGTTCTTTAGAATAAAAGTAAGTATGCTCGATAATTTTAGGAGGTGTAGTGATTGGAACAATTAGAGACAAAGGTGATTCCATTTGAGGCAGTCTATAATTTCCGAGACATGGGTGGATATAAGACAAGGGATGGCCGTAGGGTAAAGAACGGTTTATTTTACCGCTCAGCGGCCCTTGGGAAAATGACACTGGCGGATAAAGAACTATTTGAAACGCTAGGGATTAAAACTATTTTTGATTATCGCGATAACAATGAGGCATATCATAATCCTAACCCAGTGTTCTCGAATGCTCAATATATTCAAATCCCAGCGAAGGGTAAGCATGCTTTTGAAATGCCGACCAATGCTGGTGGTAGAGATTTCTATAAAGAGGTAAGCCCTGATATGTTCCGGGATTTTTATGCACAAATGCCTTTTAACAATCCTTCATTTAAAGAGTTAATGCAAACGATTCAAAATCCTGATAATCTAGGTCTTGTTCACCATTGCGCAGTTGGTAAGGACCGAACTGGTATTGGGGGAGCCCTTATTTTACTAGCTTTAGATGTACCTGAGGAGACTATCATGGAGGACTATTTAGATACCAATATGTATTTACGTCCAATGGTAGAAAGAATGGCTCAGGCTATTCAGCA
The DNA here is from genome assembly GCF_038630435.1 of Lysinibacillus sp. FSL K6-4013. Lineage (NCBI taxonomy): Bacteria > Bacillati > Bacillota > Bacilli > Caryophanales > Bacillaceae > Lysinibacillus > Lysinibacillus sp. FSL K6-4013. The sequence continues at coordinate 4,263,618 of NZ_CP152031.1, read as the reverse complement.
TCAGTATAATGAGCAAGAACTACAGCAATTTTATGCTTTAATGTCCGCCCGTGAAGACTATTTACAAGCAGCACTGGATGCTATGGATGGTCGCTATGGTTCAAAGGCTGGGTTTTTAGAGCAGGAATTTGGCCTAACAATTGAAAAACGAGAGCAATTGCAATCCTATTGCTTAATTTAAAAATGTGCCCCTTCACTCCTATGTGAGAGGGGTTTTTTTATGTGGAAGCGCTGTCTTCCTATAAATCTCTTTACAGTCAAAATATTTGTGATAAGATACAATAGATTTTTAAGAAAATATAGGAGAAGTGAAAGTATTGGCAGACACAATTAAAGAGACAAATAAGTTAAGTCTATTCCATTTAACATGGCCGATCTTCTTAGAAGTTTTTCTATTTATGTTGATGGGACTAGCCGATACTTTTATGCTCAGTGCTTTATCAGATAATGCTGTATCAGGAGTAGGTGCAGCCAATCAATATATCCATATTGCCATCTTAATACTGGAAGTAGTGGGCAATGGTGCATCTATTGTTGTTTCCCAGTATTTAGGTTCCAGACGCTTTTTTGAGGCGGCGAAAATCTCGGCGTTAGCGGTCACGATGAATTTGGTCGTTGGGCTTTTAATGAGTATTTTATTTTTCTTCTTTGCGAGACATTTAATGACAATGATGAACCTGCAGGGAGAAGTACTCCACTATGCACAAAGTTACTTAGTCATCATTGGGAGTTTTATTTTCCTGCAGGCTATTATTAATGCACTTGCTGCAATTATTCGTGTACATGGTTGGACAAAACAAACTATGTACGTTTCACTTGGCATGAACGTCTTACATGTTGTGCTAAACTACGGTCTTATTTTTGGGAATTTAGGTTTACCAGAGCTTGGTGTGAAAGGAGCGGCTATTTCCTCAGTCATTAGTCGCGGACTAGCCGTACTAGTATTTTTCTGGTTGCTATATCAGGTAATGGAAGTACGCGTAAAGTTACAATATTATTTTGAGTATTCAAAGGAATATGTAAGAAAAATACTAAACATTGGTTTACCATCTGCGTTTGAGCAGGTGCTTTATCAATTTTGTCAAATCATCTTTTTATATTATGCGACTTACTTAGGAGCAGAAACGCTAGCAGCACGACAGTATGCTATGAATATTTCGATGTTTACGTATTTATTTGCGATAGCCATTGGTACAGGAACAGCCATTATTATTGGTCGTCATGTGGGTGCAGGCGAGCAAGATGAGGCGTATCATCAGCTATGGAAAAGTGTTCGAGCAGCATTTGTTTTTACGATAATTATGGTCGCAGTCGTTACGATTTTCCGTAAGCCCCTCATGCAGGTTTTTACTGATAATCCAGAGGTCATTAAAATTGGAGCGTCCGTGTTAGCTCTAAGTATATTACTAGAGACTGGTCGCACGATGAATATCGTTGTCATTAACTCTTTACGCGCTTCTGGGGATGCTAGATTCCCAGTGAAAATTGGTTTCCTATCGATGGTTTGCATGAGTCTGCCGCTTGGCTATTTATTTGTATTTGTGTTGGATTGGGGCTTGGTCGGAGTATGGCTAGCCATTTCAGCAGATGAATGGGTGCGGGCGATTATTGTATACTTTAGATGGAAAAGTCGTAAATGGGAGCGTTATGCTCTTGTATCACCGAACGACAAGAAGGAGGCATAGAAATGGGCGCATTATCGAAACGTGCTATCGGGGCAGCATTAATGGATCAACATATCACCCTTTTTGCTTGTCCGATCTGTCAGCAATCAATGCATGTCTATGAGCAAGGGAGATTGGTTTGTGCTTCTAACCATTCCTTTGATATTGCGAAACAAGGCTATGTCAACATGTTGACACATAGCGCTGCTTCTAAATATAGTAAGAGCCTTTTTGAATCCCGCAAGGCTGTTATTGATAGTGGGATTTATGATGCTGTAGAAGCCCGAATCGGTGAGCTTATAAGCTCAGCAAAAACGGTGCTTGATACTGGTTGTGGAGAAGGCTCACATTTAGCTCGCATTATGAATGATAGAAATCATGGTATTGGTGTTGGAATTGACATAGCAAAGGAGGGCATTTTGGCTGCAGCACGTCATTATCCTCAACAAATTTGGTGTGTAGGGGATTTAGCTAAAAGTCCATTTGCTCAGACAAGTTTCGATGCAATTTTAAATATATTATCGCCAGCAAATTATGAGGAGTTTAAACGACTTCTTAAACCGAATGGCTGTCTTGTAAAGGTTGTTCCACAAAGTGGATATTTGCAAGAACTGCGTGCTCAATTATATGCAGATTCCAGCAAGGAAACTTACTCAAATGAACAAATTGTGGCTCGTTTTCAAGATAGTTTTCGTGAGGTAAACGTAGAACGCATAACTTATACTTTACCGCTTGCAGATGAACTAGTACCTGCGCTATTAGAAATGACACCAATGGGCTGGCATAAAAAAGAGGAAACAGCCATTGTATTAAATGAAATTACGATTGATGTGGATCTATTAGTAGGGAAGGTTTAAGTTGGTCACCTGCAATTGCAGTATACTGGTCTTTTCGATTACAATGGGAATAACTATTGAATAAGGTAGGAATGTAACAGTGTATAAACTAGCAGCAAATGTTGTCAAAGTAATATTAAAATTAATGGGTTCAAAGGCTCGTGTGTATGGAGAAGAAAACTTGCCAAAAGAGGGTGGATTTATTATAGCTTGTACACATACAGGCTATGTTGATATTTTAAACCTTGGTGTAGCCATGTACCCCCGTGAAATTCACTTTATGGCGAAGAAGCAATTATTTGAAATGAAAGGGCTTGGCTGGCTTGTTAAGCATTTAAACGCTTTCCCGGTAGACCGTGATAATCCTGGACCAAGCGTGATTAAAATCCCTTCACAGTTATTGAAGGAAGGGAAAATTGTAGGGATTTTCCCCTCTGGTACACGCAGTGCAGACGGAACAGATTTAAAACAAGGTGCTATTACCATTGCACAGTTGGCAAAGGCGCAAATTGTTCCAGCTGCTTATGTTGGTGCGCGTAATGCTGGAGATGTCATGAAGCGTGGCAAAGGCTATTTAATTTATGGTGAGCCATTTTATGTAACAGGTAAGGGAAAAGAAGGCCGTGAGCAGTTTACTCAACACCTTGAGCATGAGCTAGTCGCTCTAACAGAAGAATTACAGAAACGTATTCCCGTAAAATAAAAGAAAATGGCACTCAGAATCAAATTGATTTTGAGTGCTTTGTTGTAGGAGGAAAATAAAATGATTCGAGTACTTTTCGTGTGTTTAGGTAATATCTGTCGCTCCCCCATGGCAGAGGCGATTATGCGCGACTTGGTGAAGAAAGAGCATTTAGAAGATAAAATTGAAGTGGATTCTGCTGCTACTAGTTCGTGGCATATCGGTGAACCTCCACATCGGGGTACACAGGATAAGCTTAGGGAATATGGTATTTCCACAATAGGTATGCAAGGTCGACAATTACAAAAGTCAGATTTTGAAAAGTTTGCTTATATTATCGGAATGGATGAAAGCAATATTCGTAATATCCGCACAATACTAGGCAATCCAAACTCGCCAAAGATTTTTCGCTTTTTAGATTTAACACCGCATCGTAAGGATGTCCCAGATCCTTATTATACAGGTGATTTTCAGGAAACTTATGATTTGGTGCAGGAAGGTTGTCAGGCATTACTAGAAAAAATTAAACAAGAGCTGTTGTAAGAGTGCGCTAAAAACGTAAATTTTAACAGTGATTTCTTCAGAAAAATGCTACCTTAAACATTGGTATATCTAGCTTTGTAAGCATCATTGTGTTATTATTTGCAGAGTAAAGATACGATAAGTATTTAATTACCATTTACAGATATGCAACTGCGTATCTATTATTTTTATAAATTTATCTTTTGAAAGAGAGTGGAAACAATGGGTCGTAAGTGGAACAATATTAAAGAAAAGAAAGCGTCTAAAGATCAAAGCACAAGCCGTATTAATGCAAAATTTGGACGAGAAATTTATGTGGCAGCTAAATCGGGCGAACCAGATCCAGAGTCAAACCGTGCACTTAAAGTAGTACTTGAACGCGCAAAAACATACAGTGTTCCAAAACATATTATAGAAAAAGCCATCGACAAAGCAAAAGGTGGCGGTGATGAAAACTTTGATGAATTACGATATGAAGGTTTTGGACCAGCCGGCACAATGATTATCGTGGATGCTTTAACAAACAATGTAAATCGTACAGCATCTGATGTACGTGCAGCATTTGGTAAAAATAACGGGAATATGGGTGTCAGTGGATCTGTAGCTTATATGTTCGATTCAACAGCAGTTATTGGCTTAGAAGGCAAAACGGCTGATGAAGTACTAGAGATTTTAATGGAAGCTGATATTGATGCTCGCGATATTCTAGAAGAGGAAGAAGCCGTAATTATTTATGCAGAGCCAGATCAATTCTTTGCGACACAAGAAGCATTGAAGGCTGCAGGCGTAGAAGAATTTACAGTAGCAGAGCTTTCTATGCTTCCTCAAACAGAAGTGACTTTAACTGGCGACGATGTAGCGAAGTTTGAAAAACTAATTGATGCATTAGAAGATTTAGAAGATGTACAAAATGTCTTCCACAATGCAGATTTAGGCGAATAAACCAATTAGCAAAATGAGTAAACCAGTAGCATGTACGCTACTGGTTTTTAATTAGGGAGGAAAATGATGCAGACTGCTTTAGGCATTATTTTATTTTTAGTTACATTATTTTTTGTCATAGTGCAACCACGAAAACTATCAATTGGCTGGTCAGCCTGTATAGGAGCAGCTATTGCACTATTAATAGGTGTAGTAACCTGGCATGATGTGTTAGAGGTAACGGGGATTGTTTGGAATGCAACACTATCATTTATTGGTATTATTTTAATTTCACTCATCTTAGATGAAATTGGCTTTTTCGAATGGGCGGCTCTACATATGGCACGACTTGCAAAGGGAAGTGGAATTCGCTTATTTGTTTATATTAGTTGCCTTGGAGCTGTTGTATCGGCTTTGTTTGCGAACGATGGGGGTGCTTTAATTCTAACGCCAATCGTTTTAGCGATGGTGAGAAAACTGAACTTGAGTGAAAAAATGATCTTTCCATTTATTATTGCAAGTGGATTTATAGCAGATACAACCTCGTTACCGTTCGTTATTAGCAATTTAACGAATATCGTATCCGCTGACTTTTTCGATATAGGCTTTATAGATTATGCAGTTCATATGCTTGTACCGAATTTCTTTTCGTTAGTGGCAAGTATAGTAGTACTTTACATTGTTTTTCGCCGTTCCATACCACAACATTATTCTCTTGAGGCAGTTGAGCAACCAAGTCAGGCAATCCGAGATCCCAAATTATTTTCGATCGCTTGGTATGTAATTGGGATTCTATTAGCGGGCTTCTTAGCTGGTGAGGTTTTACACATCCCTGTATCTTTTATTTTATGTGGGGTCGCTGCAATATTCTTATGGCTAGCACAGAGTAGCTCTGTGGTAGATACAAAAAGAGTTGTAAAAGGAGCGCCATGGAATATTGTGTTCTTCTCAATTGGCATGTATGTGGTTGTCTATGGGTTAAAAAATGTAGGGATGACAGGAATGTTAGCAAATTTATTTGAACTAGCTATACAACAGGGCTTCGTAGTAGCAACGATGACAATGGGATTTGTCGCTGCCATTTTGTCTGCTGTCATGAACAATTTACCTACTGTTATGATAGATGCTTTGGCGATTTCAGAAACAAGCGCATCGGGCATGATGAAAGAGGGACTGATTTATGCAAATATAATTGGTACGAATTTAGGTCCAAAAATGACACCGATTGGTTCATTGGCAACATTGCTATGGCTTCATATATTAGCCCAGAAAGGCATTAAAATTAGCTGGGGACAATATTTTAAAATCGGTGTTATTCTTACCATTCCGACACTGTTCGCCACTTTAATTGCATTAATTATTTGGATATGCTTAATATCATAGATTTATTGTCGAAATAGTTGAAAAAATAGTACAATAGGAACTATTAAGATATTAGTATATCAGTATATTAAAGGAGGAAAGTATGCGAGCGACAGGCAAATTAAGCAATAAAATAGTGTTAATGTCATTAGTAATGTTAGTGGCTTTGTTATCTTTTTTCGTTATAACAACAATTTACACAGCAAAATCATCTGTTAATAAAACCATGGGAACACAGGCAGTTGCAGTTGCTGAGAATATTGCAAAACATTTAAATGCAGATGAATATGAGCAGCTATCAAGGGAACCAAAAGAATCTGAGCTATATTGGCGACTGCGGGAAGAGCTCAACGAGTTACGTGAAATAAATGGTGTTCTTTATGCCTATACCTTCGCAGTACCACAGGAAGATAAAAAGGTACGTTTTTTAGTGGACGGTATGCCAGCAGATGATCAAGAAAATGCTGGAGCTATAGGGGATGAGTCCACTTCCACATACTACAAGGATATTGAGAAGGTAAAGAATACTGGAAGTTACTACTCTGATATTTTACATAGTGATTTTGGAGATTATTTGTCAGGTACTGTTCCATTAAAGGATGAGGCAGGTAATATCGTTGCCTTTGTAGGGGTCGATATAGAAGCAACAGAGGTAAGTAATGTTACGAATGCAGTATTAACGGCTATTTTACCTGCATTAATTGTTGTCATATTAGCTTTAACAGGTATTGTGATGTTTATCTTATATCGTTATATTAATGGAGCATTAAAACCTTTAGCGCATCTCGGTGTTGCAGCACAAAGTTTTGCTCTAGGAGATATTGCTAAGGCAACGATAGAAGTGGAGAAAATTCAGTTAAAAGGAGCAAATGAAATTACAATATTTGCACAATCCTTCAGAGAATCACTACAAAAATTAAAAGAAACTTTCCATACGATTCAACAACGCACATTTGCTTTACAAAATGTTGTTCAAAAAATTGATGAGACTTCTCAACATGTGGAAGAATCAAACGCTCAAATTGCAGATCGAATTATCGAAATTGCTGCTGGTAGTGAGCAACAACAGCAAAATAATCAAGAAGTTGTATTAACTATGAATGAGATGTCAATTGGTATTCAACGACTGGCTGATACAACTTCAGAGATTGCAGAGTCATCATCAGCCATGACAGGACTTGTGGAAACAAGTGTTAATCATTCTCAAGAAGTTGTATCCCAAATTCAAAACGTAGAATCTTCTGTTTTACGTACGGCTAATCATGTCGAGGAAATGGGTGATAAGTTCCAATCAATTGAAGAGATGGTGAAAATCATTACAAGTATAGCGGATCAAACCAACTTACTGGCTTTAAATGCTGCAATTGAAGCAGCAAGAGCAGGAGAGGCTGGTAAAGGTTTTGCAGTCGTGGCAGATGAAGTTCGTAAACTTGCAGAGATGTCTAAAGCATCTGCTGACGAAATACACATGCATTTAGAAAGCTTTAAGAAAATTACTGATCGAGCATTACAGGAGATGGCTAGCAGTACAATAGATGTACAGGCAGGCAATAAATCAGTGCAACACATAGGCGTAAGTCTAGAGAAAATATTGCATTCTGTCCTTGAGGTGAATAATAAAATTCAAGATGACTCTGCTGTAATTGAAGAAATGTCAGCAGGCTCTGAGGAAGTATTAGCTACTACCGAGCAGATGAATGCTATTGCGAAGCATAGTGTGCGAGGAACAAAGGAAGTAGCAACTGCCTCGGATTTACAAGTAACGATGGTTTCTGAATTAAATGAAGTTGTAACCATATTAGATCAAACAACGAAAGAGGTTATAGAAACGATTAATACATTTAAATTATGATAAGCACAAAACTATTTCTCTATAAGTGTACGTCTTGTGGAGAAATAGTTTTTATAAATTTTTGGCCATTAAAATATATCAAGAGGTTAGCATGAAAGTATTAAAACGAACCATATTAAGGGAAATTAGAAAATAATTTGTGCTTTACCCATTGTGAAAACTTCCAAACCATAACATAATATAAAGTAATATATTGTTGAACGAAGAAAATAGGGGGCTAAAGTATGAAGTTTTTACGTTCAATACAGGGGAAATTGATTATTATATCATTGGCACTACTAATTATCCCAAGTTTAATAATAGGTATAGTTAGTTATGGTAAGGCTAAGAATGGGATGGAGGATATAGGAGAGCAGGTACTTTACAATAGTGTTGAATCTGCTTTGCAATTAATCGAGCTCGCAAACGAAAGTGTTGAGAAAGGTAACATTCCATTAGAGGTTGCACAGGAACGAGTACGAGAAGCATTTCTTGGTCCGAAAGATAGCGAAGGAAAACGGCCGATTAATTATCCTGGTGATTTAGGGGAATATGGCTATATTTATGTGCTGGATGATAAGGGAACATTAACAACACATCCAACACGAGAAGGAGATAATCTTTGGAATGACCAAGATAGCAGTGGCAATTACTTTATTCGAGAAGTAACTGAAAAGGCACTTGATGGTGGTGGCTTTACACAATATGAATTTGAACTACCAGGTCAGAATGTCTTAGCGGATAAAATTATTTATTCTGAGAAAGATCCACATTGGGGATGGATTATTGCATCAGGTACATATATGCAGGATTTTAATGCAGAGGCAAATTCTTTATTGCTAGTAATTGGTTTGACATTAGTAGGTGCCATCATTATTGGGACAATCGTTGTCATTCTTGTATCAAGACATCTTGCATTACCAGTTCAAAAATTATCTAAACGTGTGCGTGAAGTAGCAAAAGGGAATTTAACGGTTGAAATTGAGCATTTACAGCGCTCGGATGAAATAGGACAGTTAAATGATGGCTTTAATGAAATGGTACATCAACTTAAAACACTTATTTCAGATGTGGAGGAAGCGATTGTAGAAATACAATCAACTTCAGCGAACTTAACTGCAGTAGCTGAGGAGACAAATGCCTATGGTGATGAAATCGTCAAAGCAATCAATGAAGTATCCAAGGGCGCAGTCAAGCAAGCATCTGATGCAGAGGATACAAACAGAACGGCTATCGAGTTTGCGCAGCAAATTGAAGGATTGCATGATAAAAATGAATTAATGTTAGATGCCTCACAGCATATGAAAAAATCAAATGAAGAAGGCCTAGTTAATCTAGAAAGCTTAAAGGATAAGTCGCAGGAGTCTTCAAATCTCGTTCAGAATATTCAGTCTGTATTTGGTAGCTTAATTGTCAAGGTACGTGAAATTGAAGGCATCGTGGGGACGATTACGGAGATTTCAGATCAAACAAATTTACTTGCACTTAACGCCTCTATTGAAGCAGCAAGAGCGGGTGAACATGGTAAAGGATTCGCAGTTGTCGCGGAAGAGGTACGTAAACTTGCTGATCAAACCTCTGTAGCAACTGAGCTAGTACGCACGACGCTAAAAGGCATTGAAAGTGAAACAAACTTAGTCAATGATGAAATGCAGAAAACCCATATCATTGTAAGTCAACAAAATGATTCTGTCATGGTTACAGAATCATCCTTTAAAGAAATTAAATTAGCTGTTGAAAAAATCATAGCCATTATAGGCGATACGACGGATAGTGTAGAATATTTAAATAGCTCTAAGAATAATATTATGCAATCGATTGAAAGTATTGCGATGATTAGTGAAAAGAATGCTGCTGCGTCTGAAGAGGTAACAGCATCTGTAGATGAGCAACAACGCGCAATACAACTCGTTAGCGAATCATCCAATGATTTAACCGATGAAATATCTGCTTTACAGGAGTCTATTAAACGATTTATATTGAGATAATATCTTTCAGGATGCTTGGTTAACAAGCATCCTTTTCTTTTTGCCATCGTTAATAAAAGGTAAAGGAGGAATGATTTGTGAAAAGATGGTTGGTGACAGTTAGTGTTATTTTAATCGGTATTGGAATCGTTCTTTATATTTGGCTGGGAAGAGAACTTGATCAGGGTATAGAACCAAATGCCAATGGTTCAGCTGATTATATGATTATATTGGGAGCAAAAGTAAGGCCAGGTGGTGTACCATCGCTTTCATTAAAAAGTAGATTAGAGGTGGCTGTTCCATACTTAACAAAATACCCACATGTTAAGGTCATTGTGTCAGGTGGACAAGGGCCAGATGAAGACCGTACAGAGGCATCTGTAATGCAAGACTATTTGGAACAGCATGGCATCGATGCCACGAGAATTATCATAGAAGATCAATCTACGTCTACTTATGAAAATTTAGTATTCTCTAAAGAATTATTACCAGAAGAGACAAAGAAAATTACCATCGTTTCAAATGACTTTCATTTGAAACGTGCAAAATATCTTGCTGAAACGTTAGATTTTGAAGTAGATGTCCTATCAGCAAAAACACCAAAATCAGTAGAAGCAAAATTAAGAATAAGAGAAAGAGCTGCCTTATTAAAAACATATATTGTGGGCTATTAAAACAATAACGCCTTTACATTTCTTTCTCACAAAAAATCATCACAACAGAAAAGAGATAATTGTTTCTTAATAGATTCCATTTGGCATATAATAGAAATATTACGGGGTATAGGACAGAAAGAGGGGACTTTAATGACAACGTTTAAAGATTATCAATACAGCCGACCAAATGTGGCATCGATGAAAGAGCAGCAATTAGCACTTATTGAGCAATTTAAACAAGCACAATCGATGGACGAGCAAAGTAATATCATAGAAAAGCACAATGCAATTAGTAATGACTTTGCGACAATGGCTAATTTAGTGTATATTCGTGCTTCAATCGATACGAACGATGAATTTTATCAAGCAGAACGTGATTATTTCGATGAAGTAGGTCCTGAGCTAGAAGAAGTAACGACGGAATATTATAAAGCTTTAATTGATTCACCATTTCGCGAGCAATTAGAAGAAAAATGGGGTCAACAATTATTTGATCTAGCAACTTATCAAATTAAAGGCTTCTCACCAGAAGTTATTGATTTGATGCAAAAAGAAAACAGACTTGTTTCTGAGTACAATAAGCTTGTTGCTTCTGCACAAATCGACTTTAACGGGGAAACATTAACGCTTGCTCAACTTGGTCCGTTTGCAGAGTCAACGGATCGAGAAACACGTAAGGCCGCAACGGATGCTCGTTTTGGCTTCTTTGCAAAGCATGAAGATGAATTCGATCGTTTATATGACGAACTTGTCAAGGTACGCCATGAAATTGCGATTAAACTGGGCTATAACAACTATGTTGAACTAGGCTATATTCGTATGAATCGTATTGATTACAATGCTGATATGGTTAAAAAATTCCGTGATCAGGTTCGTGATTTAATTGTGCCTGTTGCAACGAAGCTATATGAGCGTCAGGCAAAGCGAATTGGCATTGAAGATTTTAAATTTTATGATGAAGCACTTAACTTCTTATCAGGTAATGCTACGCCAAAAGGGAATCCTGAGTGGATTGTAGCAAACGGTAAAAAAATGTATGAGGAGCTTTCACCTGAAACAGGAGAATTCTTCAATTTCATGATTGATCATGACTTAATGGATCTTGTAGCGAAGAAAGGGAAAGAAAGTGGCGGTTATTGTACGTTTATTGAAAACTATCATTCTCCTTTCATTTTCTCAAACTTTAATGGTACTTCAGGTGACATCGATGTATTAACACATGAAGCTGGACATGCTTTCCAAGTTTATTCAAGCCGTAACATAGGCATTCCTGAGTATTTATGGCCAACCTACGAATCTTGTGAAATTCACTCGATGAGTATGGAATTCTTCACATGGCCTTGGATGGAGCTGTTCTTTGAAGGTGATACAGAGAAATATAAATTTACACATTTAAGTAGTGGTCTTTTATTCTTACCATATGGTGTGGCAGTAGATGAGTTTCAGCATGTTATTTATGAAAATCCTACAATGACACCTGCTGAACGTAAAGCTGCATGGAAAAAAATTGAGGAAACATATTTACCACATCGCGACTATGATCATAACAGCTACCTAGAGGCTGGGGGCATTTGGCAACGTCAGGCCCACATCTATGCAAGTCCGTTCTATTACATTGATTATACGTTAGCGCAAATTTGTGCCTTCCAATTCTGGAAGCGTTCACGTGAAGAATTTGAAGCGGCTTGGAAAGACTATATTCATCTTTGTAGTTTAGGTGGCTCGATGTCCTTTACAAAGCTTGTAAAAGAGGCAGGTTTAATCTCACCATTTGAGGATGGCTGTGTTGAATCGGTTATAGGAGAAATTGAGACATTCTTAAACTCAATAGATGATTCTTCTCTATAATTGATGACTTAAATTCGTTTCACTTCCACGATAACTAGTGTGGAAGTGAGCGAATTTTTTAGTTTGTCAGAGGGGTTCTGTAAAAAAATACTAGGATACTTGCGAAATGGTTAATATATCAGTAGTATTTTCAGTAACTGCATTTAAAGGAAGTGAATTTAAAGTGACGAGGAAAGTTTGGTTTCAAGTAGGAGTAGGGGTACTACTTACACTACTAATCATTAAATATTTTATAGAAATTCATTGGATTTTTTCACCACTTGTCATCATCTTAAAAGCCATTTTTGTGCCTTTACTACTTGGTGGTGTTCTCTATTATGTAACTGAGCCAATTCAGAGGTTTTTAGAAAAACGTGGATTTCCTCGATGGGGAAGTATATTGACGATTGTGTTCGGACTAATAGCAATGGTAGGTATTTTTGGCTGGATAATTGGTAACCCAATTGCCGAGCAGGTCAATAAATTAGTGAAGAATGCGCCTATGATTAGTACGAGTATTAGTACGAGCATTCAGCAACTAACAGACTATGTAACGCAAAATAAGGATAACTTCCCTCAGCAATTAAATGATGTTATCGAAAAAATGGCGAATTCAGTACAAGATATTGCAGTAGTGGCGAGTAGAGGTTTTGTGTCCTTTTTACAATCCATTGTATCTGTGTCGTTATTAGCCATCTTAATTCCATTCTTCTTTATTTTTATGCTGAAGGATCATGAGAAGTTTGCTCCATCCATCTATAAATACTTCAGTGGTGAACGTCAGCAATGGGTAAAGAAAACGTTAAGTGAAATTGATGATGTATTACGTACCTACATTCAGGGCCAACTGCAAATTAGCTTTTTATTAGCACTAATAATGTATGTAGGCTATTTAATTATCGGATTAGACTATTCGCTATTACTAGTGATTTTTGCATTCTTTATGAATATGATTCCATTTATTGGGCCTTGGATTGCCTTTGCGCCAGCCCTGATTGTGGCAGTTATTCAAGATCCAATTTTAGTGGTGTGGGTTTCGGTTGTGACGCTGGTCGCTCAGCAAATAGACAGCAACTTTATTACACCGAATGTCATGGGGAAATCACTTGATATCCATCCCCTTACCGTTATTACAATTATTTTAGCGGCAGGTAATATAGCAGGTTTTATTGGCATTATTATCGCTGTACCATTTTATGCAGTCTTAAAGGTTATCGTATCCAATATTTATGATCAACGTAATGCGATTAAGAAAAAAGCGACGAAGTCAGTATAGGAGTCGAAACAATGGAACAAGAAATTGTAAAGGTATTTAATGAACAGCATGAGCAAATTGGGACAGCTACGAGAGCGGAAGTACATGAAAAAGGGCTTTGGCATGAGACTTTTCATTGCTGGCTTGTCAATGAAGACTATATTTATTTTCAAGTACGTAGTTCACAGAAAAAGGATTATCCAGGGTTGCTTGATATTACAGCAGCAGGGCATCTTTTAGCGATTGAGACTGTAGAGTCAGGTATTCGAGAAGTAAAAGAAGAATTGGGACTCAATATTGATGTCCATGAGGTAGTCAAAATGGGCATGACCTCTTGTAGTATCGTTTCTGAAAATATGATCGACAATGAATTTTGCCATGTCTACATATATCCTTTCAAGCATGATTGGGATTCCTTTGCTTTGCAGTATGAGGAAGTATCAGGTGTAGTAAGAGCGAGGCTAAATGAGGCGGAGGCTTTCTTCTTGGGGGAAACGACGACGCTTAATATTGAAGGATATGAATATTTCCCAGATGGTCAACGTGTGAGAATTGTCAGACCAGTTGGTACTGCACAATTTGTTCCTTATCGGGAATTGTATGTTGCACAGGTGATAAAATTCACACGTGAAAAAATATTTAATCAAACCTCATAAGTTTAAATAGGATAAGCTATAAAATTAGCTTGTCCTATTTTCTTGTGCAAAATGATTTAGAAACAACACGATATAATAGGAAAAAATGAGTTATACTGTTAGATAGATTGTAAAGAAAAGGAGCATTTTTTATATGCTAACATTTGAACAAAAACAAGCGATTATTGAATCGTTTTCTGAGCTAACAAAAAAAGAAATTTCTTTAAAGCGCCTAAATTATCATTACATGGACAGTCTTTACGAAAAGACGATTGTAGTGGAGAAATTACATCCAAATGGCAATGGCTTTGTCTTTGTGGGAGATTTATTGCGCTATGAGAATGAGGCTAACGATAAAGGATTAGTTAATATCCGCGATTATGATGAACTACAGCTTCGTGAAATTATTGAAGACGCTATCCAATATTTATCTGAAGAAGTAGAAGAGCAGGAGCCAATTGTAGAGATTTGGAATAGCCGAGATGGTAGTCAGTTGCAGCTAGCTTTTGAGCAGCGTTCTTGGAACGTGTATCATGGAGACAATCTTGAAGAGGCATTTGGTACGTATGAGGCAGCAAAGGAATATTTACTAGAAGAAGGCTTTCGTACAAAGAAATAAGAAATACGGGGGATCATGATAGATGAACGGAAAGAAATTAGTGGGAATTGTTATTGTTGTTGTGATTGCGGCATGTTTATTTTCAGTTTATACCATTACTAATTTTTATAAAAATCACGAAGAACAGCCAAATCGTGAAAATCGTGAAATTAATAAGTCAAAGAGCTTGAATTTAATTTTGCCACAGGCTACAATTATCTCGAATTCAAGATAATTGAGAGGTGACTGTCAGTGCAACATATTTATTATAAAGGTACAGACGAAACGAAGCCGACATTATTATTACTACATGGTACAGGTGGTAATGAGGAAAGTCTTATTGGGCTGGCAAAAGAAATAGATGAAACAGCTAATATTTTAAGTGTTCGTGGGAATGTACTTGAGCATGGAATGCCACGATTTTTCCGCCGATTAGCGGAGGGTGTCTTTGATATGGAAGATTTAATCTTTCGTACAAAGGAACTTTATGAATTTTTACAGACGTCAGCACAGCAATATGGCTTTGATCGCCAACGAATTGTAGCAATAGGGTATTCGAATGGTGCTAATATTGCAGCAAGCTTATTATTCCACTACGATGATGCGTTAGCAGGAGCTATTTTACATCATCCAATGGTACCAAGACGTGGTATTGAATTAACGCAGCTCTCTCCAACACCTGTGTTTATCGGTGCGGGTACGAATGATCCAATGTGTACAGCACAGGAATCTGAGGATTTAGAAACCCTTTTAAGTACTGCAGGTGCAACGGTAACGACGAAATGGTTTAATTTTGGTCATCAACTAACAATGCCTGAAGTTCAAGCAGCAAAAGAATGGTATAACAGCATCTATGCTTAATTGAAAAATCCACCTCACTTATAAAAGGAGGTGGATTTTCATTATGTTATTTACTTTTCTTTGAGAAAGGAAGCCACCAGTTCCAGTCGCCAAATAGCTTCATGAGACTAGGCACAAGCATAAGACGAATAATCGTTGCATCAATTGCAACAGCAATGGCGATACCAACGCCAATTTGCTTCACAGGCATCACATCAGTAAAAGCAAACGCACCTGTAATAACAATCATAATAAGCGCTGCCGATGTAATTATTCGGCTAGTAGAGGTTAAGCCATCAATTGTTGCACGCGTATTGTCGGAGCCCTTTAAATATTCCTCTTGGATACGAGAAATTAAAAAGACTTCGTAATCCATACTTAAGCCAAATACAAGACAAAAAACAATAACTGGAATGATCAGTACAATGGAGCCTGCTTCAATACCAAAATGTCCATATTGGAAAATATAAACGAGTATACCGAATGCGGATGAAAGCCCAATAATGTTCATGATTATTGCCTTTAACGGAATTAAGATAGAACGGAACGCCAACATTAAAATAAAGAATGTGGAAACGATAATAATCGCTATAGCCAAAACAATTTTATTAGCAATTTCATCAAAAATTTCTTGGTTGAATTTAGCTGGTCCTCCAAGTCTAAAATCTACGCCTAAGTCTTTGTCCATCCATGTTCGGGCAAATTTTTGAGCTGTAGAGGAAGAACCCGCTGCATCAATTGTGATTGGGACAAATAGCTGTGTATCCTTTGAAAAAGTACTTATAACAGGCTTTAATTGTTCTGCAACCTGTGGAATAGCTAAAGAAGCAGAGAGCTCCTCTGGTGTTTGAATGTTAGCAGCTGTATATATAGTTGAAACATTAGTCACTAATGGGTCCTGTAATAGCTTTTCTTGAATCGTATAAATTAGCTCTCTACCCTCAGTGTCCTCCCAGCCATTTTTTCGTTCAGCTAACAAATATAATGTAGAGGATTCACCTAGTCCAAACGTTTCATCTAATTTATCGTATGCTACACGTGCATCATATTTTGTTGGTAGGGAGTCCACCTGTGGTATGGTTAATCGGATATCCTTTAAAGGGATCATGCCAATGCCTAGTAACAATAATGCTGAAATCACTATAGCTACTGGATGCTTCATGACAAAACCTGCAAAGCCGCGCCAACGATTTGCTCCACCTGGTTTAACGCGTATTAAGCGCCATTTATTAAGTTTATCTCCTAATAGCATCATGGTGGCAGGAAGGAATGTTAAGCCAGAAAGAACGGCTAACAGGACGACTATAGTGCCTCCTAGCGCAATATTGTGAAAAATTTCTACATCAATGACAATCATCGCACCTAAGCCAATCATGACACAGACTGCGGAGAAAATGATAGAACGGCCTGCTGTCTGAATAGCAGTTTGAATAGCTTGTGCAATAGAAGTATGTGCGCGTTCTTCTCGGTAACGATTAATAAACAGCAACGCAAAATCAATACTTAAAGCCAGCCCAAGCATCGGGACAATATTTAAGACGAAAATAGATAGATTTACATTAGCACTAAGTAACGTCATCATACCAAAGGCCGTAACCACTGTCACAACACCAATGATGATTGGTAGAATAGAGGCAACAACTGTACCGAACGCTAATAAGAGAACCACGATGGCAATTGGCAATCCAATGGCTTCAGCTGATGCTAAATCCTTTTGACTAGCAGTATTTATGTCAGCAGAAATAACAGGACCTCCAGTAATACTAACACCGTCTTTTTCAATTAATGAGCGGAATTCCTCAACAATGTCCGGAAGGTTTTCTACATCGTTCTTTATGTGAACCATAGCATAGGCAATACCATCTTTCCGTAAAGAGGAGTCTTCTAAAGGTGATTGAATAGAATGAATCTCTTTTTTGCTATCTAATTTTTTTAAAGTGTCTTCAATTTTCTGATCATCAGCTGGATCAAAGACAACCAATATCGTATTAGATGGTAAATCAAATTTTTCTGCTAGCTCGTTGGTAACATAGGTATGATCTGCTTCGACAAAAAAACCATCACCTTGAAGTTTACCTGGAAGCTGTAAAGCAAAGTACGCCATTGCTAGAAAAATAATTAGCCATATGACTACGATTGCTTTCGCATGTGCTGTAATATAAGCTGAAAAAGTTTTCATAGTTGTTTATACATCCCCCTTTTCAATTAGTGTAAAGGATGTGTCACATTTTGTCGTGTGACAAAGTAAAGACTCCCATCCACTTTTTGGACAGGAGTCTTATTATTAAAAGAATAATGATAATACAAAATATATAACAGATGCCATAACAGCTGAAATTGGCATCGTAATCACCCAAGTAGTAACAATCTTTCGAGCCATGCCCCAGTTCACCCCACGTACACGCTGTGCTGAACCAACACCCATAATGGATGAAGAAATGACATGTGTTGTTGATACCGGTAAGTGGATTAGCGTAGCACCAAAAATAACAGTAGCAGAAGCTAAATCTGCAGCAACACCATTCACAGGGCGGATTTTCATGATCTTACCGCCAACCGTTTTAATGATTTTATAACCACCAATTGAGGTACCTAGCCCCATTGCTGTAGCTGCAGCAGCACGTACCCAGAAAGGAATTTCATCTCCAGTATGCAAGCCACCAGCGATTAACGCCATTGTCATAATCCCCATTGCTTTTTGGGCATCATTTGTACCATGGGTGAATGATTGGATGGCAGCAGTAAAAATTTGCATTGTACGGAAACCTTTATTCGTTCGATATAAATTTAAATTTTTAAACCATAATTTAAAAAGTGTCATCATGATAAAGCCTGCACAAATAGCAAGTAATGGTGAAAGCACTAACGCCATGATGATTTTAGTAAAGCCGCTATAGTTTAACACATTGAAACCAGCGGATGCGATAGCAGCACCAGCGATAGACCCAATCAATGTGTGTGAAGAGCTTGAGGGAATACCGAAATACCATGTCAACAAATTCCAAATTATAGCTGAAATTAATGCTGCTAAAATAACGACTGAGCCTGTTGTGTCTCCTTCAAAAGCATTTAAAGCAAAAGGATCTACAATATCTTTTGTTAGAGCTTTTGCCACTCCTACAAAGGTGATAGCACCGATAAAGTTCATCGTTGCGGCCATAATGATTGCCGTGCGTGGCGGCAATGCTCTAGTAGAAACCGAAGTTGCAATAGCATTTGCTGTATCATGGAAGCCATTGATAAAGTCAAATGTTAGGGCAAAGATGACGACCAGTACGGTTAATATAATGATTGTGTTCATTGTAAAGTGCCCATCTCCTAATTATGCGTTACGCATGATAATTGTTTCCATAGTATTTGCTACGTTTTGACAATGATCAGCGATATCTTCAAGTTGTTCATAAATATCCTTAAATTTAATGAGGCGGATTGGATCCTTTTCATTTAAAAATAACTTCTTAATAGAAGTACGTTGTACCTCATCACATTCACGTTCATAGTCTTTAATAAGAATTGCGTGTGGACGCATGCCAATTAGATTCTTTTTCTTTAACTCTTCTGTCGCTTTGACTATTTCATCAGCACTTTTCGAAATAAACCCTAAGAAAATGCGCATAGATTCATCAATCTCAGTGAGCGAAAACATTTCAAAGTGTGCAATACAGTGTTCTGTTCCATCTAAAACATCATCCATACGAATGGCAAGCTCTAAAATATCCTCACGTTCAATTGGTGTCATGAATGATTTATTTAACATGACAATCAGTTCATGAATAAGCTTATCACCAGCAGTTTCGTAATTTTTCATTGTAATGCTAATCTCTTTTAGGTCAGCCACACTGTTAATACGAAAATCATTTGCGTAATGTACAGCCTCTCTCATATTTTCAGCAATTTTATGCAATGCAATAAAGAAAGGGTCTTGTTTTTTTGAGTTAAGCATGTGAATCGAATCCTCCTGGATATAAATAAATTAATCGACCTCTAAACTTTACTATCATAACAAAATCTTTAATTTATCTACATAAAAATTTACTATTCGACACGAAAATTTACATTGCTGTAATATACAATTCGTTCACAAAATGTGAGATGATCCTGCTGTATTTATTTTTATGAGTACAGATAAAACCTTGTGATAACGGGAAATTCTTCTATCGTGATGACTTATTAGTACAGATTAAGACACGAAAAATAATAGAAGATAATATGAATAGCGCATCCGAATTGTAAAGGTATTGTAAATTCGTTTGATAACCAGAAGAGTACCTTCTTATTCTTAAGAATATCTTCATTTTTATCCTCCCTCTTTATTAAGAATTGTTTTCTACAATGGAAAATGAAGAAGAAAGGAGCGTTTATTAACTAATGATTCAAGTTGAAAACTTACAACATACATTTTTAATTGGAAAACGAGGGAAGGAAAAGCAAGTGCCTGTATTGAAAGGCGTGAACTTCGAGGTCAATAAAGGGGAAATTGTTGCTATTGTAGGCAAAAGTGGCTCAGGAAAATCGACCTTATTACAAGTTCTAGCTGGTTTTATGAAGGCTGAACAGGGCTCTATTAAAGTAAATGGAAAGGAAACAGCCCATCTAACTGAAACAGAAAGTGCTGCCTTTCGTTTACGTCAATTCGGTTTTATTTTTCAAAACTTTCAATTGATGCCTGGTTTAACGGCTTTCGAAAATATTGAATTACCTTTAAAGCTACAGGGTTTGCGTAAGGCTATGCGCAAAGAAAAAGTAAAGAAATTAATGGATAAGGTTGGTTTGACAGAAGTAGCAGACCATTATCCCAATGAATTGTCAGGTGGACAGCAACAGCGTGTCAGCATTGCACGAGCCCTTATTACGAATCCTCCCATATTACTTGCAGATGAGCCGACAGGGAGTCTCGATTCAGAAACCGAGCAGGATATCTTATTGCTTATTCAAAGTTTAAATCGTGAATTAGGGCTTACTTTTGTTATTATCACACACGATGAAGAAGTGGCTACTATCGCACATAGACGCTTCCGCATGTACGATGGAGAACTGGTAAAGGAGGAAGCTTAACATGTTATTTAAGGATCAATTAGATTTTGTAACACAACATATCAAGAAAAATAAGCTGCGTGTGTTTATGACGATACTGGCTGCAACGATGGGCTGTGCCTTTCTAATCGTGCTAGCATCTGTTGGTTTTGGATTACAGGAATCTTTACGCAATGAAATTCTTTCAAACGAAACAGTTACAAAAATTCAAGTATATGGTGATAAGCAATTAACTGAAGAACAAGTACAAGAAATTAAAAAAATGGAACATGTAGAAACAGTGCTTGAAACAATTAGTGTCAATGCCTCCGCGCAATCATTTTTTGAGGATCGTGATACAACTTCTAATTTAATATTGTCAGATATGCAGGACTTTGAACAGGTAAATGGAAAGCTTGCAAAAGGCCGCTATCCAACAAAATCTAATGAAATTGTTGTAGGCTATCATTTTGCTCAAACATTATTGAATGATACAGAACGTGACGTCATTGCGGAAAAAAGTAAAAAGGCTGAAGCTGAGGGCACGTATTATGATGGCAGTGAAGAGGGCTATAAAGAGTCTTTGCTTGGAAAAAACATAGACCTGTCCTTAGTTCCCCACACGGGTACAAATGATGAAACGCAAAAAATGAGTTATACAATTGTTGGCGTAATGGAGAAACCTTCTTATGATTGGATGGTTGATAACGCTATTCATATGGATAAAGAGCAAAAGGCAGTATTAGCTGAAAATTTATCTACAGATAGTAACATGGCAGAGGATGAGCTGTTTTACTCCGAATTTAATATTTATGCGGATACTTTAGAAAACGTTAAGCCGATTTTAGAGAAGTTAAAAGATAAGGGCTATAGTGTATTTTCAGTAACGGAGCAATTAGAACAAATGAATGTATTTTTCCTTGTATTAAAAATTGGCTTAATCTTTGTAGGCACAATTGCTGTGTTGATTGCTTCTATCGGTATTTTTAATACAATGACAATGGCTGTCACAGAGCGGACACGCGAAATTGGTGTGTTAAAGGCGATTGGGGCAAGTCCAAAGCTTATTCAACGGTTATTTTTAATGGAAAGCACATTTATCGGTATTTTTGGTACGCTAATTGCTGTTGTCATCTCTTATGCTATTAGCTTTGCGGCTAATGCAGCATTACCATTAATTCTTAAGGCGGCAACAGGGGAGGAAGCGTTTGCAACAAATGATATAACATTTTCTCTTATCCCATGGCAACTAGTCATTATTGCAGCGGCCATTAGTGTTGGTGTAGCGATGATTTCAGGTTATCGCCCAGCACGCAAAGCAACTAAAATCGATGTTATTCAAGCTTTACGACAAGAGTTATAATGAAAAAGGCGATCCAATCAACGTAAACTGTACCCTATAAGATAGACACTTTGAAAAAAGTCTATCCTATAGGGTACTTTTGTTTATAATGAGAAAAAAGATGTTGGGGTAGAGTGAAATGACCAAAAGATATTTTACGAAAATGGAACAAGAACAACTAAAATGTAATCCAAATGTGCAAGCAGTTAGCGAGAAAGCGATCACATATACTGACGAATTTAAACGTCATTTTATTGCGGAAAATGAAAAAGGTAAATTCCCAAGAGAAATTTTTGAAAATGCGGGTTTAGATGTTGAATTAATCGGTATAAAACGAATCGAATCTTCAGGCAAACGCTGGCGAGCTTCTTATCGTAAAGCAGGTGTCGGAGGTTTACAAGATACACGTAAAACAAATTCAGGTAGACCTTCCGAACGCGAATTGACATTAGAAGAAAAATTGAAGCGTTTAGAGGCGAAAAATCGGTTACTTGAAGCAGAGAATGAATTGTTAAAAAAGCTCGATCTACTCGAAAGGCAGATGTTGAAGAAGAAATAAAAATCGCTACGACACTAAAATTTGAACTCATCCATCACACGATGAAAAAGTATAAATTAAAGCGTTTAGTCAGCTATTTATGTGATGTGATGGGTATATCTCGGTCTGGCTATTACAATTATTTTTTAGAAAAATCAGCTCAGAAGCGTGTGGAGCAAGAACAAGCAGATGAAGTGGTAAAGGAAATCATTTTAAAAGCGTATCATTTCAGAGGGCGAAAAAAAGGAGCACGTCAAATTAAAATGACGTTAGAAAATCAATATGGAATTACGTACAATCTGAAACGTATTCGCCGTGTGATGAAAAAATATCAGATTATCTGCCCGATTCGAAAAGCGAATCCAACTCGACGTATGGCAAAAGCAACGAAAGAACATCGTACGTGCCCAAATGAATTACAACGCAACTTTAAACAGGGTATGGCCGGAAAAGTGTTACTGACAGATATCACCTATTTAACGTATGGAAGCAGTAAACGCGCTTATTTATCAACGATTAAAGACGCTGAAACGAATGAAATTTTAGCGTATGAAGTGTCGTCTTCATTAAGTATAGATATTGCCCTCAATACGCTTCATCAATTGAAGAAACACCGCCATTTAACGGAAGATGCCTTTATTCATTCGGATCAAGGATTCCATTATACCAATCCACAATTCCAAAAACTTGTGAAGAAAATGGGGTTAGGACAATCCATGTCTCGCCGTGGAAACTGTTGGGACAATGCGCCACAAGAATCATTTTTTGGACATTTTAAAGATGAAACAACTATCGAGAAATGTGAAACATTAGAAGAAGTCAAACGAGAAATTAAGAGTTATATGATGTATTACAACCATTATCGAGGGCAATGGCATTTGAAAAAGCTGCCGCCTGCAAAATACAGACAGCAGCTTCAACAAGTTACCTAGCTTTTTTTAAAATGTCCTTTACAAAGGGTACAGTTTAACGTTGGATCGCCTTTTATTTGGAAAGAAGTACATCTGTATGTTATAAATACTCTTTTAACTCATTCGCTAAAAATGGCGTTGCATTCAATAAATTTAAGAAGGCTTCATAGCTGGCACGTTGTTCTTTAGTTGGTTTTTTACCTGTTTGATATGCTCGAATTAATATGTTTTTAGGTGTATTCTCCATATCGATAAACTCTAAAAGCTGTGCTTCATAGCCAACAAGCGATAAAATTTCAGCTCGAATAGCATCTGTAGCAAGTGCCGCAAATCGCTCTCGAACAAGTCCATGTTGCAACATAATATCGAGAGCAGGTGTATTTAATTGACGATTTAACTCATGCTGACAGCAAGGCACACTTAGAATGACACTTGCTCCCCATTTCACAGCACGAGCCAAGGCCATATCTGTTGCTACATCGCATGCATGGAGTGTCACTACCATGTCTACAGCACTTTCATCATTATAATCATTGATATCTCCTACAAGAAATTCTAGCTGATCATAGCCTAGATCCTGTGCTATTCTTGAGCATTCTTCAATAACCTCTTTTTTTAAATCTAAACCTGTAACACGAATGTCTAAGCCTTTTTCAATTTTTAAATAATGATACAAAGCAAAGGTTAAGTAGGATTTACCTGAGCCAAAATCTAATATCCGTACCTGTCGATCCTGAGGTAAGTATGTTAAGGCATCATCAATAAACTCAATAAAGCGGTTAATCTGTTTAAATTTATCATACTTTTGTTTTTTAACCTTTCCTTCTTCTGTTTGTACCCCCAGTCTTATTAAAAATGGATAGGGTTGATCATCAGATAGTAAATAATTTTTTTTACGATTATGGCTTAAATAGACTTGTTTAGGTGAAGCCGTTTTATCTGATTTCCAAAGGACTTTGTTCTTTTTTGACAATTGCACTTGTACCGTCTCATCTACGAAATCAATATGGGCTTGACGATACTCTTCAAAAAACGCGTCGAGCTTGGAAGGAAAATGAGCCAATAGAATATTTTCATGTTTTAAAATCCGTTCATATTGGTATTCAATTTGTATATGGTACTGATTCTTTAACATTAATGGTTTTAATTTTATACGTTTTATTTCGTTTGATTTCATACGTGGTTGACTGATTGTAGCTGTCACAAGCTGTTGTTGCAATATTTGCTCAGTGAGCAGAGCTTTCATTTCTTCAAATGTCATACATTTTCGCCTACTTTATTGTGTAATAGATGGCACTAGTTTAACACATTTTATAATAGACAATGGATACTTTGGATTCGGAATTAATTTAATAAAATTTCCGAGTATTTATAGGTAGAATTGTATATTCATGGTATCTTAAATATAGTAATTCTTTTTGAATTAGTGATACTAAGGATTAATAAGGAGGAGAAAATATGTCGGATAACATGTATCAATTATTAGCGATTGTTATTTATATGGTCGCCATGCTAGCGATTGGCTGGTATGCATTTGTTAAAACCTCGAATTTAACAGATTATATGCTTGGCGGTCGTTCCTTAGGTCCAGCGGTTACTGCGCTAAGTGCGGGTGCTGCGGATATGTCTGGCTGGCTCCTAATGGGCTTACCAGGTGCGATATTTTTATCAGGTCTTGTGGAAGCTTGGATTGCAATTGGATTAACAATAGGAGCTTACCTAAACTGGCTACTTGTGGCACCGCGTTTACGGGTATATACACAGGTTACAAATGATTCCATTACTATTCCAAGTTATTTGGATAATCGATTACGTGATCATACAAAGCTTATTAGGATTGCTTCAGGTATCATCATCCTCATATTCTTTACATTTTATGTATCGTCAGGGATGGTAGCAGGGGGCAAGTTTTTTGAGAGCTCATTTGGCTATGATTATCACACAGGGCTATTAATCGTTTCAGGTGTAACAGTTGCCTATACATTATTTGGTGGATTTTTAGCTGTAAGTTATACAGACTTTTTACAGGGACTTATCATGTTTTTAGCACTTATTACTGTACCGCTATTTGGTTTATTTGTAACAGGTGGTATAGGTGAAACCATTTCATCTATTAAATCTGTTGATCCAGATCTTCTAAATTTATTACCGGCCACTGCGACAGCAGCAGGGATCATTTCGTCGGTTGCTTGGGGATTAGGCTATTTTGGACAGCCTCATATTATTGTCCGCTTTATGGCGATTAGTTCCGTTAAAGAAACGAAGCAAGCACGACGCATTGGTATTGGCTGGATGATGTTAAGCTTATTTGGAGCTATTGGAACTGCCTTGGTGGGTGTAGCTTATTATCAGCAAAATGCTGGAGAGCTAAAAGACGCTGAAACAGTATTTATTGTACTTGGACAGATTTTATTCCATCCATTTATAGCAGGGATTATGCTGGCGGCTATTTTAGCAGCTGTTATGAGTACAATTTCATCCCAATTAATCGTAACTTCTTCAGCACTTGTAGAAGATATTTATAAAGCATTATTTAATAAAACAGCAGACGATAAGCATTATGTTTTTGTGGGACGTATGGCTGTATTAGTTGTTGCGATTATTGCAGCAATCCTAGCATGGAATCCAGACAGTTCCATCTTAAGCTTAGTTGGCTTTGCTTGGGCAGGTTTCGGTGCCGCATTTGGACCTGTTATTTTACTTTCTTTATATTGGAGAAAGTTAACGAACTATGGAGCACTTAGTGGGATGGTAACAGGAGCTGTAACTGCGTTTATTTGGGGTAAAGTAGATGCTTTATCAAGTGCGTTGTACGAAATTGTTCCGGGCTTCCTTGTTTGTTTAATTGTTGCGGTTGTTGTCAGTATGCTGACATATAGACCTAATAAAGAAATTGAAGAAGAGTTCACACGCTCAGAAGCATTGCTAAAAGAAGAAAGAAAATAGTTGAGATGCGCCTTTCTGTGAGGCGCATTTTTTAGAAAGGTTAACAATGATCTTCAAATACGAAAAAGAGTATTTTATGGTAAGATGAAGAAAATTTATCGTAGCGATACCGGGCTTTGGTGGGAGGTTTCTAATGGATAGAATTAAGGAAGTTGATGTATTAATTGAAAAGGCCATCCTAGTTGGCGTGAATTTACGAAATGACGAGCATTTTGACTATTCTATGGAAGAGTTACAAAATTTAGCTGAGGCTTTGCGGGTAGAAGTGGTTGGGACGGTCACGCAAAATTTGGAACGTGTAACACCTTCCCATTATGTGGGTACAGGTAAAATAGAAGAAATCAAAAATTTTTATGAAGAAGCACAAGCAAACCTTGTTATATTTAACGATGAACTGTCTCCTTCGCAAATCCGTAATTTAGAGCGTGATTTAGCAACGAAGGTCATTGATCGAACAATGCTGATTTTAGATATTTTTGGAAGACGTGCAAAAACACGTGAAGCCCAAATGCAGGTGGAGTTAGCACAGCTTCAATATATGCTACCTCGCTTAGTGGGTTTGCATGCCTCTTTAAGCCGTCAGGGTGGAGGTACTGGGGGAGGCTTTAAAAACCGTGGTGCTGGTGAAACAAAGCTGGAACTGGATCGACGAAAAATTGAAGATCAAATTGCTAAAATTAAAAAGGATCTTGAGCACGTGAAGGAGCAGCGAGAAACGCAGCGTAAACAGCGTCGTAAAAACGCTCTTCCAGTTGTATCGATTGTTGGCTATACAAATGCTGGAAAATCAACGATTATGAATCAACTGCTTACACAAATAGGACAAGAAGAGCATAAACAAGTCTTTGAGAAGGATATGCTTTTTGCAACTCTTGAAACTTCTGTACGTCAGATTGAACTACCTGATAAAAAGACATTTTTACTGACAGACACTGTAGGCTTTGTGAGTAAATTACCTCACCATTTAGTGAAGGCATTTCGCTCCACTTTGGAAGAGGCGCGAGATGCGGACCTTTTACTCCATGTGGTAGATGTTTCAAACGCTGAGCATGGATTTATGATGGATGTGACGAACGAAACACTAAAAGCAGTTGGTGTTGAGGACATTCCCACAATCTATGTATACAATAAAGCAGATATAGCAACTGTTCCATACCCTGTAGTGAGTGGAGATAATATTTGGATTTCAGCAAAGCAGGGGATTGGTTTAGAAGAATTAATACAATTAATTCGTCAACACATCTTCTCGCATTATGTAACGGTTGACATGTTAATACCTTATGATCAAGGGAACGTTGTCTCTTATTTAAATGAAAATGCCTCTGTTTTTAATACATCCTATGAAGAGGGTGGGACATTATTGTCTCTTGAAGTAAAAGCAGCAGATTACGCAAAGTATCAGCACTATGTTGTTAATTAAAAATTAAGGACTTCCCAAAGCATGCCAAAAGATTTTTGGCATGCTTTTTGTCATTAGAGGGAATAGTAGAATCTAGAGCAATGTGAAGGGTGTATCTAAAAGGTTATAGAAAAAGAGTATAAATTTGTAAGTAAAGTAATAAATCTGAATTTTATATATTTTAGAATAATTCATTGTATGTGTAATAATTTTTTGGATATAAAGTGTGAGAAAACTTAGATATATCAAAGGATTTAATAATTTAGATAGTAATCAATCAGAATTTATAGAAAAATGACAAATTTTCAACATTTTTTAAAACTCTTGATAAAGTTTATAAAACGCTTTAGTATGATGAAACAAAGTTTTTTTATCCTTATTTTAGGGTAATGATGTTTTTGGAGAATAATTTTATATTGGGAGAGGGTATTGTATGTCTAGTAAAGATGAAGTTGTAAAATCTGTCCCTCAAAATGGCTTTGTTGGACACCCTAAAGGGCTCTTTACTTTGTTTTTCACAGAATTTTGGGAACGTTTCTCGTACTATGGTATGCGAGCAATTCTCATCTTCTTTATGTATTACGAATTACATGAGGGTGGCTTAGGTCTAGACCGCGGAACTGCGAACTCTATTATGGCCATCTACGGCTCACTTGTTTATATGTCTGGTATTATAGGTGGATGGATTGCCGACCGAGTTTTAGGAACACGAAAAACCATTTTTTATGGTGGCGTGTTAATAATGATTGGTCACTTACTGCTAGCATTGCCTGGTGGTGTGAGCATGTTATTTGCTTCGATGGCATTTATCGTTATGGGTACTGGTTTATTAAAGCCAAACGTTTCAAGTATTGTTGGGGACATTTATGCTGAAACAGATAGCCGCCGTGATGCAGGTTTTTCTATTTTCTATATGGGTATTAATATGGGAGCATTCATTGCACCATTTATTGTCGGAACAATTGGACAAAAATATAGCTTCCACCTTGGCTTTGGTTTAGCTGGCCTGGGTATGTTTATTGGTTTAATTGTTTATAAATTAACAGAGAAAAAATATTTAGGCTTAGCGGGCTTACAAGTAAATAACCCACTAAAGCCTGAAGAACGTAAAAAAGTCTTTACACAATTCGGAGTTGCAGCTTTACTGATTATCATCTTAGGTGCTATTGGTATTAAAACTGGTACATTAACAATGAATGTATTTAGTTTTATCATCACAGCTCTTGGTGTATTAATTCCAACTGCATTCTTTATTTATATGTATCGCAGTAAAAAAACAACAAAAGATGAAAAGTCTCGTTTACTTGCTTATATTCCCTTATTTTTATCAGCGGTAATGTTCTGGGCTATTCAAGAACAGGGCGCAACAATTTTAGCGACTTATGCAGATGAGCGTACACAGCTAAGTATTGGTGGTATTCAGCTTCAATCTTCTTGGTTCCAGTCGTTAAACCCATTATTTGTTATTACAATGGCACCATTATTTGCGATGCTATGGCTTAAATGGGGAGACAAGCAGCCAACAACACCACGTAAGTTCTCATATGCATTGTTCTTTGCAGGTCTCTCATTTTTAGTGATGATGATTCCAGCACACCTATCTGGTGGAAATACATTAGTGAGTCCTTTATGGTTAGTATTGTCATTCTTCTTAGTAGTTGTTGGTGAGTTATTATTATCACCAGTTGGTCTATCTGCTACAACGAAATTGGCACCACAGGCCTTCGCAGCACAAACGATGTCTTTATGGTTTTTAACAAGTGCAGCAGCACAAGCAATTAATGCACAATTAGTTAAGGTCTATGAAGTTGTAAGCGAATTCACATACTTTGGTTTCTTAGGTACCTTATCTATTGTAGTCGGAATTATTATATTAATTCTTTCACCGATTATTTCAAAAGCGATGAAGGGTATTAATTAAATGAAAGATGCAAGTACAGTTTTCTTAATAGCTGTACTTGCATCTTTTTTTGCTATCTAAATAAAAGTCTACCTAAGAAACTGAGAGCGAAATATATTATCGTAAGTAGTTATTTTATTGAATGTGGGTAAAGTTTCTATGTAGAAAATTAACATTTTCGTTATAATAATTTTAATAATATGAAAATTTAAGGGGTTGGAATCCATGAAGGAAGAGTTAGATTATTTGAGGCCAAGATTAATGGAGATTTTTACGTATTTACATGCGAATCCAGAAATCAGCTGGCATGAGGTAGAAACCACCAATTATATAGTGGAGCTATTAACGCAAGAAGGTTTTTCTCCTAGACGATTTAAAAATTCCACAGGATTATATGTTGATGTAGGCAACGGTGACCCCAAAGTAGGATTAAGAACAGATATAGATGCTTTATGGCAAGAAGTAGATGGCCATTTCCGTGCGAATCATTCATGTGGACATGATGGGCATATGACGATGGCCATTGGTACACTATTACTTTTAAAAGAACTACAGCTATCTATTAATGGTACAATTCGTGTTATTTTCCAACCTGCTGAAGAAAAAGGGACTGGAGCATTATCCGTAATAGAAGAAGGCGTTATTGATGACTTAGATTATTTATTTGGTGTCCATGTAAGACCTGTTCATGAGCTAGAGGACGGCACTTATTGTGCGGCCTTATATCATGGTGCCTCTCGTTTACTTGAAGGCGAGATTATCGGAGAGGATGCCCATGCTGCAAGGCCACACCTTGGTATTAATGCAATTGAAGTAGGTGCAACAATTATCGAAGATTTGCGAACCATTCATACAGATCCTATGGTTCCTGTATCTGTAAAGATGACGAAATTCCATGCAGGGGGAGATTCGGGCAATATTATTCCAGGTAATGCCTCATTTACGATTGATATTCGTGCACAACAAAACAAGGTGATGGACGATTTAGCACAAGGTGTAAAGCGTGTGATAGATTCTTCTAAATTATTGCATAAGGTACAAATAGAATTACGTACGGTTGCCAATATCGTAGCTGCTGAAGTTGATACAAGTGCTCAATATTTGATGGAGCAGGCAATTATACAGGCTGCTGGATTATCAAATTTAAGAAAGCCCGTTCATACTCCTGGTGGAGAGGATTTTCACCATTATGCTGTACAACGGCCACATTTAAAAACAACCATGCTAGGCTTGGGTTGTGGATTAACACCAGGGTTGCATCATCCGAAAATGAAATTTAAACAAGCAAGACTTGTCACAGGAGTGGAGATACTTACAAGAGCGGTTTTATTAGCTTTGGAGACAGGGCATAAAAAGGAGGCGTCAGCATAATGTTAGAGCAAGTACGTATTCACAAAGTAATGACACCGAAAGAAATTGCAGAAATCCAAAAATTAAATGCTGAAATATGGGGCAGCCAAGCAATTCCCTCCCATCAATTACTAGCTGCTGTACAAAATGGGGGAATCGTATTAGGAGCGTATTTAGATGAAAAGCTAATTGGCTTTAACTATTGCTTCGTTGGCTATCAGAATAGAGAAATGTACTTACATTCGCACATGATTGGTGTAGAAAAAGCATATCGTGAACAAGGTGTGGGTGAATTATTGAAGCATGCCCAACAAGAATATGCCAAAGAGCATGGTTTTCAACTTGTCCGCTGGTTAATTGAACCGTTAGAAGCACGTTTGGCGAATCTAGCATTTCTAAAATTGAACGCCACTAGTTATCAATATGAAAATGATTATTATGGTCCGCTTCGAGATGACTTTAATGAAGGACTACCTTCAGATAGATTAGTCGTTGAATGGTGGATTGAGCACGATCAAATGGCAGATAGCCTTGATGAATTAGAAGAAGTAGCGCAGGAAATTGTACCTTGGACATTAACAGTCGACGGATTACCGGTTCTAGATGTAGAAAATACATTTCAGTTGGAACAATCCTTTTATAAGGACGCCTATCTCTTACCAATCCCTCAATCATTACAGAAAATGAAAGTGGAAAGTCCAAAACTTGCAGAGGACTGGCGTTATAAAGTTCGCACAATCCTAACAACCTTATTTAACCAAGATTATGCCATTGTACGCATGAAGAAACATCCAGAATATGTTCATAGCTATCTGTTAGTCAGACGCTCCTTATTAGCTTTATAATCATGATAGGGAGTGAACATTGTGAGATTAGAAAAGATTACATTAAGGCATTTAAAAATGCCTATGAAAGCACCATTTACAACGAGTTTTGGCACTGTTGATGAAAAGGAACTGCTATTAATTGAGGCAAAAGATAAATCAGGGATCACAGGATGGGGAGAAACGGTTGCCTTTGTAGCACCATGGTATACAGAAGAGACATTAAAAACAACTTGGCACATGCTACAAGATTTTTTGATACCCATCTTGTTACATAAAGAGATCGGGCATCCAGATGAGGTGACCTCATTATTTGCACCTATTCGTCGAAACTGCATGGCGAAAGCTTCAATTGAGGGTGCTGTATGGGATATCTATGCTCAGCAAACAAAGCAATCACTTGCACAGGCGTTAGGTGGTCAAAAAAAACGTATTGAAGTGGGAGTCAGCGTGGGTATTCAACCATCTATCGCGCAGTTGATAGCATTAATAATAGATCATATTGAAAAAGGCTACAAAAGAGTGAAGATTAAGATAAAGCCTGGAGAGGATGTCGAGGTAGTACGGGCAATTCGTGCGGAACTGCCAAATTTACCCTTGATGGTAGATGCAAACTCTGCTTATACGTTAGATGATATAGAAATACTACAGCAGCTTGATGACTTTAATTTATTAATGATTGAACAACCATTAGCTACTGATGATATTGTCGATCATGCAACATTGCAGAAAAAGTTAAAAACGCCTATTTGCTTAGATGAAAGCATCACATCATATGAGGATGCCAGACGAGCAATAGAACTTGGAAGCTGTGGTGTTATAAATATCAAGATTGGACGAGTAGGTGGTTTAACGGAAGCGAAACGAGTTCATGATCTGTGTAAAGCGAACCATATTCCAGTTTGGTGTGGAGGAATGTTAGAGGCAGGGATTGGACGAGCACATAATATTGCCTTAACATCTCTTAGTCATTTTTTATTACCTGGCGATACAGCAGGCTCTAGTCATTATTGGTATGAGGATATCATTGATCCAGAAGTAAACGTCAAAGATGGCTATATTGAGGTACCCCAGTCGGTAGGTATTGGTTTTAGGCCTAATATGGCTGTTATTGATAAATTAACGATTAGCAAAGAAATCTATCAATAAGGCAGTACTTAGTCAATCATTTAGTATATAGGAAAATGAGGAGAGAACTGATTGAAAAAAAGCTTGCAAATCGGTGGTGCCTATGTGGGGATTATCGTTGGAGCAGGATTTGCATCAGGGCAGGAGATTGTCCTTTATTTTACAAGCTATGGCTTTAAAGGCATATATGGAGCATTGTTAGCTATGGTTGGTTTCTCAATTGTTGGAATGTGTGTTGCTCAAGTGAGCTCTAGGCTTCGCACAGCATCCCATAAGGATTTGATTTATCAAATTTCAGGGAATGCTATGGGCTTTATATTGGATTTAGTTTTATCACTCTTTTTATTTGGTGTAGCTGTCATCATGTTTGCTGGGGCTGGTGCAACATTCCAGCAAATGTTTGGACTGCCTATCTGGCTTGGGAGTATTTGTATGATCTTGCTTACAGTAGCCACAGTCATGATGGATGTGAAAAGCATCATTAATATCATTGCACTTGCTACACCGTATCTACTAACCGTTGTGTCCATCATCGCTATCTATGCTATTGCAACGATGGATTTTACCTTTGCAGAGCAAGCTGTTATTGCTCAACAGGCTCAAATAAGTGAGAAAAGTTGGTGGGTAACGGCTTTATTATACATGTCGTTCAATGTAGGGGTTAGCTTCTCTTTATTGACTGTTATGTGTGGTTCTATACGCAATCATAAGGTAGCTGGCATGGGTGGTATAATTGGTGGGATTTTGTTAGGTGCTTTAATTTTACTTGTGAATTTCTCCCTTTTAGCAAAGATGAATATCATTGTTGGACTAGACATTCCGATGCTAGCGTTAGCTAATGAAATTCATCCGATTGTTGGAGTATTAATGACTATTTCTCTTTTGGGAATGATTTATAATACGGCAGTAGGGATGCTATATTCCTTTATGGTAAGATTTTTTGAGCCTAGTAGAGCAAGCTTTAGGGTTGCAGTCATATTTATAGGTGGTCTCGGTTTTTTAGCAAGCCTTGTAGGATTTACAACGCTAGTAGCTAAACTATATGCAGTGATGGGCTATGTAGGGCTAGTATTAATCATATTCATTATTTCTGCATGGTTAAGAGGCACTAAGAAAATTATTTAATATAAAAATGGTAATTGAGCGATAGACTTTATTCTCAATTACCTTTTTATTTGGATAAAAACATTGTAGAAATAGTGAATTATTTCGGTTCAATTGATTTGCGATAATGCTGATATTTCGTTAATTTGGCATATTTTTTAGTTAATCATAAATAAAACGAGAATAATTCTCATTTGTTGGTTGACTGAGAATAAAATCATGCTTATAATGGAAATCGTGAGTAATGATAATCATTTTCACTAATAAGTGAGTTACGCACAAAAATGAAATCTACCGGGGATTACTATGAAAATAAGATATCTTTTAACAGCAACTGTTTTGCTGTCTATTGTGTCGCTATTTATCGGAGTAGTTGATATTAAGCCTAGCGACCTATTAGACTTCCAATCAGAAGAAACTAGACTATTTTTAATTAGTCGTGTACCTAGACTTGTTGCCATCTTGCTAGCAGGTGCAGGTATGAGTATTGCTGGTTTAATTATGCAAAGCTTAAGTAGGAATAAATTCGTATCACCAACAACAGCTGGTACATTAGATGCCACACGGTTGGGTGTATTGATTTCAATGATGTTCTTTACGAATGTTACGTATTTCCAAAAAATTTCCTTCGCTTTCATATTTGCTTTAGCCGGCACATTACTATTTATGCAAATATTAAACCGAATTAAGTTTAAAGATGCGATTTTTATACCGCTTATTGGCTTAATGTTTGGGAATATATTGTCCTCTGTTACAACATTCTTTGCGTATAAGGCGAATATTATCCAGAACATTTCCGCATGGTTACAAGGAGATTTCTCATTAATCATGAAAGGCCGTTACGAACTGTTATACGTAAGTGTACCAATACTCATTTTGGCTTACATTTACGCAAATCGTTTTACAGTGGCTGGGATGGGAGAGGATTTTGCAAAAAATCTTGGTCTATCCTATAAATTTGTAGTCAATTTAGGCTTAGTGTTGGTAGCTCTTATCTCCACGACAGTGGTGTTAACAGTCGGTATCATTCCGTTCCTTGGTTTGATTATTCCGAACATTATTTCCCTGTTTAAAGGTGATAATTTGGCGAAAACCTTGCCGCATACAGCATTACTTGGTATGTCATTCTTATTATTCTGTGATATTTTAGGACGAGTACTGATTTTCCCTTATGAAATACCAATAAGTATGACTGTTGGTGTAATTGGAAGTGCCATCTTCCTATTCATGTTGTTTAGGGGGAGAGCATATGCGTAATCGTACAAAAATGTTGATTTTACTAGGTCTCGCTGTTATAGCAGTTGTCCTATATTTATTTTGGGAACTAAATGGTAACTATCACTATGCTTTTCCGCGCCGTGTCATAAAGGTAGTGGCAATGGCATTAACAGGTATAGCGATTGCCTATTCAACAGTAGTTTTCCAAACAATCACACATAATCGTATTTTAACGCCAAGTGTCATGGGTTTAGATGCTTTGTATATGTTAATTCAAACATGCATCTACTTTTTCTTTGGCTCTACATCCATATTAGTTATTAATATTTACTATAATTTTACGCTTGCAATTGGGGCGATGATTCTATTCGCTTTAATTTTTTACCGAGTATTGTTTAAAGAAGGAAAGCGCCCGATTTATTTTTTACTGCTTGTTGGAATGATTGTTGGTACGTTTTTAGGAAGTATTACTACGTTCTTCCAGGTATTAATAGATCCGAATGAATTTTTAGGCTTACAAAGTAAAATGTTTGCAAGTTTCAATAATGTTAATTCAGATTTAGTTTGGCTAGCAGGCGTTATCATATTAATAACATTTGTCTACGGTGCTCGTCATATGAATCAATTAGACGTCATGTCCCTTGGACGAGACACAGCAATTAATTTAGGTGTACCTTACGATAAGCTGGTGCAACGTATGTTAATTTTAGCTTCAATCTTGATTGCGGTTTCGACGGCGCTCGTTGGTCCAATCACATTCTTTGGTTTAATCGTTGCAAATTTATCGTATCAGTATTTTAGAACATACAAGCATTCCATCTTAATTACTGGCTCCTGTGTAATGAGTATTGTGGCTTTAGTCGGTGGGCAGTGGATGGTTGAACGTTTATTTAGTTTCACTACTACACTTAGTGTCATTATTAATTTTGTGGGTGGGGTCTACTTCATCTACTTATTATTAAGAGAAAGTAGGTCAGCAGGATGATACAAGTCAAAGAAATTACGAAGTTTTTTGGTAAAAAACCTGTCGTTCAAGATGTAAGTGTTGATATTGTTTCAGGAAAAATCACATCGTTTATTGGACCGAATGGTGCAGGGAAGTCCACGCTACTTTCTATGGTGAGCCGTTTACTGAATGCAGATACTGGCGAAGTACTACTCGATAAGGCAGATGTACGTAGCTGGAAATCGGATGATTTTGCTAAACGCGTATCGATTTTAAAGCAATCTAACTTTATGAATGTTCGTCTAACGATCCGCGAGCTTGTATCCTTTGGCCGTTTCCCTTACTCAAAAGGGCACTTAAAGCCAGAAGACGAAGAAAAAGTTGACGAAGCTATCCGCTATATGAATTTAGAAGATATGCAACACAATTATTTAGATGAACTTTCAGGTGGTCAACGTCAGCGTGCTTTTATTGCAATGGTTATTGCCCAGGATACGGAATATATCTTACTGGATGAACCATTAAACAACCTAGATATGAAGCATTCTGTCCAGATTATGAAGATTTTACGTAAGCTGGTTGATGAGCTAGGCAAAACGGTGGTTATCGTTTTACATGATATTAATTTTGCCTCTGTTTACTCTGATTATATTGTTGCATTAAAAGATGGTCGTGTTGTTAAAAATGGTCCTACAAATGACATTATTAACTCACATGCATTGAAGGAAATTTATGATATGGATATACCTGTTCAAGAGCAAGATGGTTGTCGAATTTGTGTTTATTTTAATTCGTAAAAATAGTTACAGATGGATGGACCATCTAACTATCAAATAACTTAATTAAAGGAGAAATTTCATAATGAAAAAATGGAAATTACTTACAGTGTTAATGGCAATGATGCTACTAGTATTAGCAGCTTGTGGTTCGAAAGACGAAGCAAAAGAAGATGATAAAGGTACGTCAACTGACAAACCGGCAGAAGAACAAAACGAGGCATCTTCAGCCTATCCACTGACTATTCCAGGTAGCACAATTGAAGGACGCGATGGTAATACTACGTTTGAAGAAGTAACACTTGATAAAATACCAGAAAAAGTTGTTGTTTTTGATAATGGTTTCCTAGATACTCTAGATGCATTAGGTGTTAATCCTACTGCAGTAGTACAAGATTCATTACCATCTTACTTAAGTAAATATAAAGATAGTGCTTATGTAAACGCAGGTACATTATTCGAGCCTGATTATGAAAAATTATCTGAAATTAACCCAGATATTATTTTTATCTCTGGTCGTGCGTCAGCAGCATATGCTGAATTATCTAAAATTGCACCAACAGTTTACATTGGTGTAGATAACAAAAACTTCCTAGAATCATTCAAAGCTAATACAGAATTAGCTGGTAAAATTTTTGGTAAAGAAAAAGAAGCAGCAGATGCGATCGCTGCATATGAAGCAAAAGTTGAAGAAGTAAAAGGCAAAGCAACTGCATCAGAAGAGAAAGCTTTAATCGTATTAGGTAGTGAAGGCGCGTTATCAGCATATGGTTCTGGTTCACGTTTCGGTGTTATCCATGATGTATTTGGTGTGAAAGCTGCAGATGAGAAAGTTAAAGTTGGAACACATGGTGATAATGTAAGTTTTGAATATGTTCGTGATACGAACCCTGATATTCTATTTGTAGTTGACCGTGATGCAGTAGTAAATGAAAACGGTGAGTCAGGTACTAAAGCTGCAATTGAAAACGAAATCGTAAGTGCAACTAATGCGGTGAAGAACGGTAAAGTGTTCTACCTAGATCCAGAAGTTTGGTACCTTTCAGGTGGCGGTTTACAATCTGAAACACTAAAAGTTGAAGATGTATTAAAGGCGTTTAACTAATATGTTTGTACAAATTAAACGTATTGTTGTGAAGGAAGGGAATTCGGATAAAGTGGTGGAACGTTTTGGTGCTAATCCAAACGGACCATCATTACTTGAACAACAACCTGGTTTCATTGATAAACAGGTACTTGTTAAGAAAGTTCGCCGTGGTGATGAAGAAGTGCTTGTGATGGTTCGTTGGGAATCAGAAGAAGCATGGAAAAATTGGGAGAAGAGTCCTGAGCATATTGCAGGCCATAAGGCAAGCGCAGGTAAACCGAAGCCTGATCATATCATTGAAAGCGGACAAGAAGTTTATTATGTAAAAGGTTAATCATCTAAGGGTGTCTCAAGGGATTGAGACACCTTTTCTTGTTGTTGAAAAAAGAATGTCACTAGCAGAAAAAGCCCTTTTAGCAAGGTGAGGGGTTGATTTCCGTTCCGCCAGCGTCCTTTCCAGGGGGCGTCCGATGAGCCGCTTCACTCACTTGCGCTCGCTCCAGGGTCTCCTCAGTGACGCTAAATCCCCTAGGAGTGACGCTGGCTCCACTCCAATCAACCATTCTGCAAAGTGTCTTTACTTTTTTCATAGTAGCATAACAATCAAATAGCCCATTATCTGTATTCTTAGAGGGGATAAGCTCTTATTTTCAATGTGGAGAAGTGATGCGTGACAACACCTCTTCATAAAGAGTAATGAACACCTTCACTTTATTTGAAAACCTTTGCTAAAAAGCGGTTTTTAGTGGTGGGCTACTGGACTACCATGGAATAGCGAGACAGGCAAAACTTTAAACGGAGCAGTAGCTGAGGAAGCGAATCGGCGCTCGCCTACGGGAAAGCAAGTAGCCTGCAACGGAAATTCATTTTCATCTTTTATAATAATGCTATTGATTGCTTTGTTTATCAACACTATGTAGAGATGTCGTTTTATTACTCAAAAAGCAGGTCACAATCAGTGTGACCTGCTTAGCTAAGTGGATAGGTTTAATGTTTAATAGATGGCTTTCTCCATTTACTAAATGTCGAATCCATATTAAAGGATATCGTGTTCTCATTAATGGACAAGCCTGAAATACTTGTATTACAAAGTTCATCCAAACTATCTGGGTGATTGTTATTATTAGATGCGTTGGCCGCCATTGCTAGCCCTCTAGCATTAATAATTGTGTCGTGTGGCGTTACATACACTATAGGGGAATCTATATTTAATCCAAAAGTGAAAGGATTGACTAATGACATACTAGAAATACTTTCGTTTGATATTCTAATAATTCCATATTGCTCAATATAATAATCTCGTTTTTGTTGAAATGTATCCTCAAATCCAGGAATATCACTAATATATTTTGAGTAGGGTGAAATGTTTTTATACGCAGCCAATGTTTCTTGATAGGCTTTTAATTCCGATTGTATAATGATTTTTTCAATTTGTCGTTGATCATTGCTTGGCTGTTTAATTGTAATTTCTTCAGTTGAGACAGAGATATTACATGAAAAAGTAGCCGTAAGTATGAAAACTGTTTCATTCATTTTAAGTCACTCCCAGTACAAAAAGATTTCATGTGCATCAATCTATCCTGACTTTAAAAATAAGATTTTATGGCTAATCTAAGCGTAACATCTGTTAGAACGCCATTTCAATGGTAAGTTTACGCCACTTTAATGGCGGTACTTGGTTCTCTACCGCCATTTTTTTAGTAATTATTAACAAAATTCTGGCGTGGTTTGCTTGAATAACGCCATTTTTTGGCGGTCTTTCACTTCATAGAGGAAATAATGGTATTTAATGTATTATAGAATTATACTACTAGTATTAATTCCCACTAATCTATATAATATCTAGTAATATACTAGATGGGAGAGAGGACTATTGAAGGATTTAGATGCACATATCGATGAATCATTAGACATCCTTATAGAAAATGAATTATTACTTGGCCCTGAGCTCAAGTTAATGCTAAAAAGCTTTAAAGAAGAAAAAACATCAGTAGGTTTTTCCTTTGGTAAATTGTGTTTTTGGCATTATGAAGCATTTTCAAGTAGTATAAATCAAGATATCTACAAGGTAGCTGCTGCAATTGAACTTCTTATACTATCTTTTGATATTATTGATGATCTGCAGGATAAGGATTCAGACTATAGTTGGAACAAAACACCTGAATTATCATTAAACGTTGCTTTAGCTATGCTGGTCATGGCATCTAAAACAATAGATGAAACCTCTTTTGTCCATAAAAGAGCGGCTATAAAGCTACTTGAGGAATACGCTTTAAAAAGTATAAATGGACAGCAATTAGACTTGCTAAATAGTTGTCGTGATGAAGATTCCTATGTACAAATGATTACCTTGAAATCTGGCTCATTAACAGCAATGGGTTGCTTGATTGGTGAAGTACTTGCAAAAGGAGAAATATCTCAAGAAGTAGAGGAATATGGGAAATACATAGGCATCATCCAACAAATTAAAAATGATATTCAAAGCTTAAAGGCGTGGGGTCCTAAAAATGATTTGCTAAATAAAAGGTATTCTCTGCCTATTATTTATCTTTTATCACAGAAAAATGATGTTTCAAAATCTGTTTCTAGCTATTATAATGATGATATAGTTACAGATTTGGATAATAATGCAACAGAAGACGCGTTGACAAATGGTGGGGCAATACGTTATGCCATTACGATAAAAAACGTCTACAAGTTTAAAGCATTGAATTATCTTGAAAATGTAGCTATAAATGAGATAGGTAGAGAATACCTACAAAAACTATTGAAATGAGGAGAGATAAGAATGATTAATGTAATCCAATATTTAGAGCAAAATCCAAGCCTAGTTGCACTATTAAGAGAACAAAAAGCCTCATTAGTTGGAGTTTCATCTGTAGAACAAAAAGCAATTTTAGAAGCGTTTAACGGTGAAATGAATACAGAAAGTGATATTTGGAACTAAGAAAGTTGCGAAGTAAGTTGTTTTGGCCCGCTATAATTCTCTATTTAATTATTGGTTTTTATTTAAATTATGTGAATTATAGCGAGCCTTATATACAGATTGGATTAGAAGAAGAGAATGGCAGATGGGTCATTTCTCAACTATATTATAAAGACTGGGCAGAGGGTCAAAATATTTCTGTTGGTGATGCAATTTTAACTGTAGATACTGAACCCATCAACGAATTAAAACAACTGAGGTATAAATCAAAAATTTTATCTGCTAATGAAATAACAATACTGAAGCCCGATGGAGATCTAATCAATATACATATTAAGCATTTGGATATCCCTCAACAATTTATCTATGTTTTAATCATTCCAGCTTGTTATTATTTATTAACATTATTCGTTGCATTTTATTTACATTTTAAACAAAGAAATACAAAATTAGCTGATTTACTAATTCTCTTTATGTTAACGGTTTCTTTGGCTTATGTAAGCAGTGGTGTCTCTGGTAGAATGGATACGATTGGCATTATCGTAAATCGAAGTAGTATGCTGTTATGTTTAGTTATACTGTTACATTTTTTGAGAAATTATTACTCATTTGTGAAAACTAATTGGGTGTTTACAAATAATATCAAGCTCTTTTATATACTTCCTTTCATAGCTTTTATATTAGGCTGTGTGGGCACTATTTATCCTGCTTCAAATGATATTCTTTCCAATGTTATATTGGCTATTTTCTTTATTCTCCTTGTGATCATCCTTAGTATTT
The DNA here is from genome assembly GCF_038630435.1 of Lysinibacillus sp. FSL K6-4013. Taxonomy (NCBI): domain Bacteria; kingdom Bacillati; phylum Bacillota; class Bacilli; order Caryophanales; family Bacillaceae; genus Lysinibacillus; species Lysinibacillus sp. FSL K6-4013. The sequence continues at coordinate 4,221,834 of NZ_CP152031.1, read as the reverse complement.
TATTAATAAGCTATTTTAAGTACAGCTCACCTCAGTTGAAAATTTTATTAAATAGTATACTAATACCGTTTCTTCCATTTCTTTTTTTATATGCACTCCCAAAAATACTTTTTCATACGTATATACTTTCATCTGAGATAAGCTCGTTATTTTTATTGCTTATACCTTTTAGCTTTATTTTTACGCAATTAGCAGAGAGATTATTTGATATTGAATACCATATTACAAGATTACGTTATTATGTTATATTCTCTTTAATCTTTACTGTATGGTTCACAGTGGGACTATATCTTATTGCAGGGCATTATTTAACAATGACTGTCATGTCAGGGGTAGCTTTCTTTACATTTGCTTCATTAGTTATACTTTTTTACGTAAAAGAGAAGGTTGATTATCGCAAGCGGAAAATATTATTCTCCACAAAGGGTGACTATATTCATCAGCTATATACTGCCGTAGATAAAATTGGGAAAACAATTAAAATTAACGAACTTTTAGAGAAGTTTGCTTACGAGGTTTCCATGCATCTGGAGTTAGAGGATGTTTTTGTCTTAACATATAACTATGACAAAAATGAATTCATAACAATTGCTGGAGAAAGTATTACGATTGATCCTGACATAATGGAAGAAATCAGATTAGGTGAAATACGAAAGATTGACAAAGTTTATATAGCATTTCTCCATCAGGATGCACATTTTAAAAGAGCTTTAGTGCTAGGGCATAATAATACGATTCAATTAAAAGATGAGGAGCTTTTATGGCTTGAATTGCTCTTATTATATGTAAATAATTTTATTGAAAATACCAAGATGGTGGAAGAACTGCTAGAGGAACTGAAGCATATGAAGCAAGCTGATGATGGTCAGTTACCATGGCTAAATAAGCTATTATGGCTAAGGTTTGAAGAAGAAAAATACCAGTTAGCTCAAGAGTTACATGACACCAATTTACAGGAGCAACTTCATATTGCCCGCGAGGTGGATGTCCTAGTAAATGCAAAAAATACAACGGATATTCAAGAAAAGCTTGCAAAAATTCATAAACAAATGGTTGCATCCTTACATGAATTACGTACTTATTGTGAAAACCTAAAACCTCCGTTACTAGATACATTAGGTTTAAATGCTGCATTAGAAAAGTTGATTCGGAAAGTCCAAGAAAGAGCTAACTTCGCGCTTATTTACACAATTGATCGACTTTATTTAGAGGATGAGCGCATGAATTTAATGATTTATCGTTTATTCCAAGAGCTACTTAATAATGCGTTAAAGCATTCCTATGCAGCTTCTGTTGAAATTCATTTAAAAGAAATGAACGATGGTTTCGAAATCATTTATAAAGATGATGGTGTAGGCTGTAATGTAGAGGACATTATAGTAGCAGAATCGATGGGCATTCAAGGCATGCAGGAGCGTGTAAAAGCGTTTAATGGGCAATTTGCTATTGACTCGAATATCAATGAAGGGATGTTTATTAGAATCATGGTGAAAGAAGGGAGTGAAACACTTGATTACGATGCTCATAGTGGATGATCACCCTATAGTGTTAGAGGGAACTAAAAATTTATTTCAAGAGAATGAAGATATTATCATCGATACGGAAAGTGATGCAACTTGTGTCATTCAAAGGATAAAGAATAAACCGTACGATATCTATCTAATAGATATCAATATGCCATTAGAAAATGGAATTAACCTAGCCCGTAATATCAAAGCTATTCAGTCAAATGCTTCTGTTATTCTTTACACAGGCGATGATATTACGGATTATTATCCACTCATTTTAGAAAGAAAAATAGAAGGCATTTTAGCTAAAACAGCTTCGAAAGAGCAAATATTAAGAACAGTAAGGGCAATTGCAAACGGCGAAATTGTTTTACCTAAAAATTTCTTAGATTTTCTGGATGATAAATTTAAACTGCAAGGTGCTAAAAACATTCACTTAAATGAAAAGGAAAAGAAAATTTTAAGACTCATTGCAGAGGGCCATACAAATAAAGCAATCGCTATTGAATTAAATATTCCTCAACGAACAACGGAGAGATATTTAACTCAACTCTTTTCTTTGTTAAATGTAGACTCACGAACAGAAGCTGTAAATCTTGCTGAGAGAATGAATTTACTCTAAACAACTTCTATGCTATACTGTTGGTATATTTTTCAATTAATAGGGAGCATTATGGGAATTGAATAGCCTATATTTTCCCTCAGTTAAATAAATCCAAATTTCTGTGTTAAATAGCCTATGAAATATAAAAGACACCGCCAAAAAAGTGGCGGTGTTTTTTTATAACCGCCAAATCACGCCAAAAATTTGTCTGAATCACGCCAGAAAATTGGCGTAAACCCGAAGTTGAAATAACGGTATAACTACTGGTACGCTTAAATTAACAGTGGTTAAGTAGATTTGCTTTAGTAAGTAATATATAAATCATTTTATTAAAATAAGCAGCCTGACTATCTATGAATAAAGTAGCGTTAGTAGATTGTAGAATGTTACTAGCTAGTCAATATACTTCACCATAAAACTTTATAAAGGTAGGCGTGTATTGTGAAAGTAGAACTTGAAAATTTGTTTTCCATAGATGAAACTAGTCAAGATCAAGTTATTAACGTTTATAATCGTCATGGTATTGCTATTGGTGCGCCTGAATTGAGAAAAAGAAACTTAAAAACAAAATTTAATCCTATCTTTACATTAAATGAAGGTGTAACATACGAGCAGGTAACAGCTTTATATGAGTCTTTAGAGCGTGAATTTGGAATCGTTTCGATTGGAGAACGTTTTTATTTTGAATTCTCGGATATAGAGTATGAACGTGCACCATTATTTACTTTAAATTCAACAGGTAATTCACCAGAAATGTTCTTAGAAGATAAGGGGACACTATTTTCTTTAAGTACACATTGTAAGTGTTGTGGGCTCATGGATAAAGAGCAGTTATCACCAATAGTCATTGATACTACGCAGATGAAAGACCGTCATTTAGTGCATGTAAATGGTTATTGGGTAGCTTCTGAGGAATTAGTATCATTAATGCAAAGAGAAAAGCTAGAAGGCTATGAGCTTTTAGAGGTAATCCATCAAGGACCTGCAGAAGGCAAACAGCCAGCTTATCAAATTATTCCTGTACAAATGCTACCTGAGTGTAGTAAGGACAGAGTTAAATTATACTTTGCAACTGAGCAACCTCCATGCAGTTGTGGCTTAAACGGAGTCATTAATGGACCTGATATTTATCACCATGAAGATTTGAAAAATCTAAAAGGCGATGTTTTTTACTCAGCCGAGTGTAGTCATGATGGAAGATATCTATATAGAAAAACATTGTTTAGCAAACGATTTAGAGAAACTATTATAAAATATGGTATTTCGCGTGAAGTTAGAGGAGAAAAGGATGCAAACTTTGGTCCAAAAGATTGGCTATTTGATCCAGTGCTAATCAAGTAGGACAAATTTGGAATAGTAAAGAATAAGGGAGTGTTTAAGGTGTTTAGAAGAATACTACCTATAGTAGCCATATTATTCATTGTTGCATTGGCCGTTTCCAATTATTTTAACAAACACGAAGAAGAATCTATCACCATTTATCAAGAGGTCAATGGCGTAAACCTTTCTTAAAATGAATGCCTATTTTTCATTCAAAAAAGATCGATTTGTGTTATGATGTGAAGAATATAGCATGAATGTTTTTTGAGGTGAAAAAATGAAAAAATGGGCATATCCTTTAGCAGTTTTAACGTTAATTGTCTTTATTGTATTAAGAGTCACTTATCAAAGTGAGTTTCTGAAAACATTTGATGCAAAGATGGCAGAGCTTCTTTTTGGTAATCGTTTTATTGAGATCTTTCATTATATTGGTGAGCCCAAATTTGTTGTTGCTGTTGCAGTAGTTTTAATGGCGTATTTAGCTTGGAAGGTAAAAAATTATCGAGGTATGCTATTTGTTGTACTAACTTTTGCAGTAGGCAATGTTCTGAACCAATTACTAAAAAAATGGGTGCAACGTCCACGACCTGAAATTGAGGAACAGCTGACATCCTTTAGTTTTCCATCGGGACATTCGATGACAGGTATTCTTTATTTATTTACACTTGCTTATATTTTAGCGGAGAATAGTAGTAAAGGACGTAAAATCCTTCTATGGCTTGGAGCAACGATTTTGATGGTGCTTATTGGTTTATCACGTATTGCAGGAGCTCGACATTTTGCTACAGATGTACTTGCTGGTTGGAGCATCGGCTATACTTGGTTTATCATCTGTGTCATCTGGTACGAACGCCGTAAACGCTTATTTCAATCAAATCATAAATAAAAAGACAGGCAGTATCTATTTCACAGGATAGATACTGCTTTTTTTACGTTTAATTGAGACATTGTAAAGAATGATATTTGCCTTATAAAAAAGAATTGCGTAAAGGAAACTTCTACGCTAAGATGAGTACAATAAGAAAAAGAGCAAAGGAAGAAGGGTATGGACGGAAATGTTTTACTGGCATTAGGATTAACTCTTTTTGCCGGACTTGCAACAGGTGTAGGTAGTTTAATAGCATTTTTTACATCAAGAACAAATACAAAATTTTTATCCTTAGCATTGGGTTTTTCAGCAGGGGTAATGATCTATGTATCTCTTGTAGAAATATTTGTGAAAGCTAAAGATGCTTTAACCAATGCATTAGGTACAACAAATGGCTATTGGATGACAATCCTTGGATTTTTCGGTGGGATGTTATTTATTGCCTTGATTGATAAATTCATTCCGAAGGCTACTAATCCTCATGAAGTAAAGCTAGTAGAGGATGTTAATGCTATCAAACCACAGGTTAATGAAGAACATTTGATGAAGATGGGCGTTTTTACGGCTCTGGCGATTGGCATTCATAATTTTCCAGAGGGGATCGCTACATTTATGTCAGCTATTAATGACCCGAATGTAGGGATTGCTATTGCCATTGCAGTTGCTATTCACAATATTCCAGAAGGCATTGCTGTATCTGTTCCTATTTTCTTTGCAACAGGTAATCGAAGGAAAGCCTTTAAATTATCCTTTTTATCAGGATTGGCAGAGCCTGTTGGTGCATTAGTAGCCTTTTTGCTCCTTATGCCCTTTTTAACGGATGTCATGTTTGGTATCGTTTTTGCTGGGGTCGCAGGGATAATGGTCTTTATTTCACTAGATGAATTGCTACCGGCTGCACAAAGATATGATGAAACACATTTATCGATGTATGGTTTAGTAGGGGGAATGGCGGTCATGGCCATTAGCCTAGTATTATTAGCATAAGTAAGTAGGAAAAGGGAGACATCTTTGTAAAAGTGGCTCCTTTTTCTTTTTTCTATTAACGTGTAAGAACAGCTTTTTTTGACTCCACTAGCTCTTGTATTATTTTGAGACAATCATGAAATGTGGTAAAAGGTCTATATGGAACATGAAGCTCTTCACAGCGTTGGATAAGATGATCTCTAGCTAAAACAATATCTGCTAGTTTAGCTGCTTCAAAATCTGATAGAGAATCACCAATTACAATTTTATAATGATCTTCCTTAGCAAGCTTCCGCATCACGCTTGGCTTACAGCAGCCGCAACCTTGTGTGCTATATTTCGCGCATGCCTCATCACAGCTATTGGGGTAGATTAATTCTATTTGTTCACCAGAAAAATCAGCTCTATTACAGTAGATGCCTGAAAAAGGACCAAATTTTTCAACTAAAGGCTCGATGAAAAAATCAACTCCGCCACTTACAATATAAAATGGAATATTGTTGTTTTGAGCATAGCGTGCAAAATCTCCAAATCCCTCACGTATGACTGCTGAATCCATTAGATATTGAATGATTTCATCTTTTTGGTGAGTAGAAAGTAGATGAAACATTGCTGATAGCCCATCTTTAAATGAAATGGTTTGTTCCATCATCGCTTGGGCAATTTTCTCAGATTCTTCTGGTACAAATTCAGTCATAAGTGAAAAGATGTTATCTGTTTCTGTTATCGTGCCATCGAAATCACAGAATATAATGGGTTTCAAGGCAATCCCTCCTTAGAAAAGCACATTTAAAAAGTTTAATTCTATCCTTCTATATTATTAGTTTTATACGTACTTACTTTCAAGAAAAAACGCCTACTATTATAGTAGACGTTTCATACATTCATTGACTTGTATACCATGTTCATCAGCTTTTGTTAAAATAATTTGATGCTCAGGGAATTGCTTTGTCATTAATTGAACGAAGTCAGGCGCAATAGCAGAAGGAATAATAGAAATCAATGTTGGTCCAGCGCCACTTAGAGCAGTACCATATGCACCGTTCGATTTTGCTGCCATACGAATTTCCTCATAAGCAGGAATTAGCTTTGCACGAAACGGTTCATGGAATAAATCTGCCTCCATATAACGTCCAGCACGTTCAAAATCACGTGCCATTAAAGAAGCAGCTAACATATTCGCATTTGCTGAAGCATGAACAGCATAGGAGCGATTAAATTGCTCTGGTAAAACAGAACGGGATTCGCTCGTTTTTAATTCAACATCTGGTACATATACAACAAAGGAGGCATCGATATCATTGATGTGGAATGTATCGACTATGCCTTTGTCATCCATTGAAGAAATCGTTAATCCTCCTAAAACTGAAGCAGTTGCGTTATCTGGATGTCCTTCAATTTGTGAAGAGAGATTGAGTTTATCTTGAATTGTTAATCCAAGCTCGCATACTTGATTTGCAAGTTCGATACCTGCAACAATAACTGCTGCACTGCTGCCAAGTCCTCGTGCCAACGGAAGTTCACTAGCCATCTCTACACGACAAGCAGGTAGCTGTTGACCATATAGATCTGCAGTTTTTTTAGCAATAACGTATAGTAAGTGTTCTTCAAGCTCAAACTCTTTAGGACCATTATCATCAAGATGAATAATTTCCCATTGTTCTTGTAGGGTAACAGAAAGCTTTAAGTAAAGAGACAAGCCAAGTCCTATTGAATCAAAGCCTGGACCTAAATTGGCTGTGCTTCCAGGAACTGAGATTTGCCAAATTTTACTCATAGTACACCCTCAATATATGCACGAATTTCTTCTTCATCGTTTTTAAGAGATACGACCTCTACAGTGGATACATTCATGGCTGTATCAGGATCTTTTAGTCCATTCCCTGTAAAGATTGTTACAACTTTAGCGCCCTGAGGGATTTTTCCGTTTTCAACAGATTTTATAACACCTGCTAAAGAAGCAGCAGAGCCTGGTTCAACAAAAATGCCTTCTGTACTTGCGATTAATTTGTAGGCTGCTACAATTTCTTCATCAGTCACGGAATCAATGATACCACCAGATTCATCGCGAGCCGCTTCTGCCAAATTCCAGCTCGCAGGATTGCCAATTCGAATGGCAGTTGCTACTGTCTCAGGATTCGCAATTGGCTCTCCTTTAACGATTGCTGCAGCACCTTCAGCTTCAAAGCCATACATTTTTGGTAGACCACAATTTTTAGCAGCGTGATATTCTTTAAACCCTTTCCAATATGCAGTAATATTACCTGCATTACCAACAGGTATACACAGATAATCCGGTGCTGAACCTAACGCATCTACAATTTCAAACGATGCCGTTTTTTGACCTTCGATACGGTACGGATTCACAGAGTTAACAAGCGCAACTGGTGTTGTTTCACTTACTTGGCGAACGATATTAAGAGCATCATCAAAGTTTCCGTCAATTTCGATGATTTTTGCCCCGTACATTGTTGCTTGTGCTAGCTTTCCAAGAGCCACTTTACCTTTTGGAATAACAACGATTGATTGAATACCTGCACGCGTTGCATAAGCAGCTGCAGCAGCAGAAGTGTTTCCTGTAGAGGCACAAATAACGCATTGGCTTCCATCCTCGATAGCCTTTGCAACAGCAAATACCATTCCTCGGTCTTTAAATGAGCCAGTAGGGTTTGCACCTTCAATTTTTCCGTAAAGCTCAATGCCTAGTTTCTTAGATAAATTCACTAAATGTATAAGAGGCGTATTGCCTTCGTTTAAAGTTAAAGCTGGTGTATTTTCAGTTACGGGTAAAAATTGTTTATATTCTTCAATAAGGCCTTTCCACATAACGTAACGATCTCCTTTTGTTCTTATAGAAAGAACAGTTGTTTTTGTATAAAAGACATTTTAACGCAAATAGCACTATTATTTCAATAGCATTTCATTAATTGTCGAAACAATTCGGTAATTTGAATAGTACTTGTCACTTTCTTGAAACAACTGTATAGTAATCTTGTAATGTAAAGTCATGTGTAAAGACAGGTGGTTGAGATGACAATAAATACAGCAGTAACAAATAAACCTCAGCAATCCATTTCCAGAAATAAGCTATTGGGTGTGGCGGGGGTAGGGTGGCTCTTCGATGCAATGGACGTTGGTATATTATCCTTTGTTATTGCAGCATTGGCTGCTGAGTGGGGACTTTCACCAAGTCAGTCTGGTTGGATTGGTAGTATAAATTCTATCGGGATGGCTGTAGGAGCTCTCTTTTTCGGTGTATTTGCTGATAAAGTAGGGCGCAAGCAAATTTTTATGTGGACACTTGTCCTTTTTTCTATTGCAAGTGGTTTGTCCGCTTTTACAACAACATTGACTGCATTTTTAATTTTACGTTTTTTAGTAGGGATGGGGCTAGGAGGAGAATTACCTGTAGCTTCAACGCTTGTATCTGAAAGTGTAGCTGCCAAAGAAAGAGGGCGCGTGGTTGTATTACTTGAAAGCTTTTGGGCAGCAGGCTGGTTAATTGCAGCACTTATTTCGTATTTTGTGATTCCTACATGGGGATGGCGAGTAGCACTTATTCTAACGGCACTTCCAGCGTTTTATGCTATTTATCTTCGTTGGCATTTGCCTGATTCACCTCAATTTACTGTGAAGGAAGAAGCAAAAAAACGGAGCATTGGCCAAAATATGAAAGAGGTTTGGTCGAAAAAGTATGCTCGTTCTACGTTTATGCTGTGGTTATTATGGTTTACGGTTGTATTTTCGTATTATGGCATGTTTTTATGGTTGCCAAGTGTAATGGTAGGGAAGGGCTTTGACATGATCACGAGCTTTAAATATGTTTTGATTATGACTTTAGCTCAATTACCAGGTTACTTTACAGCTGCATGGTTTATAGAAAAGTTTGGACGTAAATTTGTCCTTGTTTCCTATCTAATTGGGACTGCAGCGAGTGCATATATTTTTGGAAATGCAGATACTTTAGCTGTATTGCTAACTTCAGGAATGTTTTTATCTTTCTTTAACTTAGGGGCTTGGGGAGCATTATATGCTTATACACCTGAACAATATCCTTCGATTATTCGTGGAACAGGTGCTGGCATGGCAGCAGCAGTTGGACGAATTGGTGGAATTTTCGGCCCGTTGCTCGTTGGGTTTTTATTAACGGCAGGCTATGATATAGGTTTTATTTTCGCCATTTTCTGTGGAGCAATTATTATCGGTGTTGTAGGTGTCATCTTCCTTGGGAAAGAAACGAAGCAGCTTGAATTAGAATAATATGAAATAGAATGTCCTGGATCAGAGGAATTGATCCAGGACATTTTTGTCTCATTTCGCTTAAATTATACATAAAAATGAGCATTTATTAATTTTTATTCGATTTTACTAATTTATTTGTTAAAATGACAAATCAATATAAATCGGTTATAGAGTAAATCAAATTGTTTTATTAGCAGGTTAATGCGATGAAGATTTTTCAGAAAAGTCATTGTATTCAAATTGTAATCGTGATACTGTATTTTTAATCGAATTTTGAGTCAATAGGAAACAATCTCCCGTTCGTGATAAGGTCATTGAAAGAAAGGTTGTTAGGAATGAGTATTCATGAGGATATAAAGAAAAGGTTTGTAAGGCTGTCAAAGGGCCAGCGTAAAGTAGCACAATTTGTAATGGATAATCCCACAACAGTAATTGCTAATGGAGCAGCAGAGGTTGGCAGATTGGCTAATGTAAGTGAATCAACAGTGATTCGATTTTGTTATGCTATGGATTTGTCCGGGTATGTAGAACTGCAAGAGGAAATTAGAGGCTATATTTTGTCTCAAGATGTAGGTGCAAATCTACAGCCTACATATACTGCTAAGAAGCTGACTAATTCTAGCTTTGGTAAGGTGATGCAACGAGATAGCCAAAATATTCAAGAAACAATTCAATTGATTAACGATCAGCAGATCCAAAAATGCTCAAAATGGATGCATGAAGCAGACAATATCTATATTCTAGGTACTCGTCATAATGCATCTGTTGCAAATTGGCTATCTAATACATTGAAAACATTTCGTGCTAATATTAAGCAGCTTCGTTTAGACTCGGATGATCTAGTGAATCAAATAAACAGTATGGGCGAACATACAACTTTAATTGTACTATCTTTTGATAAACAGATTATGGATATTAAAACGATCGTTGAAATTGCAAAGGTAAAGAAAGTGAAAATTATTGCCATTACAGGTTCTGCATTTTCGCCTATTCGAGAATATACCAGTGCGTTATTTACCCTCGGCACCAAAAATCATTCTTCTCTAGACATCGCCCCAGTCTTGATTTCATTTTTGCATGCCTTGATAGAGGAAATGATAAGCCAGGATAAAGACCACTATGAAAAATATCAGCAATCGTATGAGCAAGTAGAAAGTAATGTGTTATTCTTAGATGCAATTAGAGAAAAGCAGGTTTTTTAATGTAAATACGCATGGATAGTTTGTTGAAACACACTATCTATGCGTATTTTTTTGGAATTTTCTATATAAAAAAGATGTCCAAATAGTATTTAGACATCTAGGAAAAGTGAATTATAGAATTTTACTCAAGCTATATTCATTAATATAAGTATTATTTAATTTAATGGCATTTTTTCGAATGCCCTCCTGATGAAATCCTAGCTTTGTAAAAAGATGTAAAGCTACATTGTTATGCTCCATAACAGATAACTCTAAACGGGAAATATCATGTTGTTTAGACCAACTTTCAACAGCTTTCATCAGTGCGGAGCCAATACCTTTTTGTTGATGCTCTGCTTTCACAGCTAAACGAATAGAGGCAACATGTCTAGCCTTCGATTGTTTATATCCATGAATAACTGCATAACCTGCAAAAATCCCGTTGAGTACACAAAGTAGTATTGTACGGTTTTTTAGTTGCTTCCAATAGGTTAAATTTTTACGAAGTTGTTGGACAGTGAGATCTAGCTCATTTTGAACATTATACATGAAGTCAGTTTCTTGAAATATCTCCTCTTGTAAATGAATGAACGATCTAGCATCAGATGCTTCAATTCCTCGTATTATGTATGCAGATGAATTTTCCTCAGTGTTTGAAGTGTTGGTTTCGCTCGACTTCATTTGTGTACGTGAGAAAGATACACTAGTACCTAGTTTAACATCAATGACATAATAACCGGCATTTGTCCAAGATAAATAATGTGAGAGAGGGGGCTTAGTTTTTTTCCACCAGCTTTTATTTAAGTAGGCAGCGTTCGGTAATGCTTGTCCCATAATGTTTTCTAATTCACTAAAGGATAAAGTAATTTCTTGTTGTAAAGCTACATCAAAATAGTTAGCTAAAGGAATGTACTTTTTTTCTATCTTCTTCGTCATCGTAATCCCCATTTCCTGAATATCCAAAAATATAGACTATCTGATGATAGCATAAAATTATGATGACTTAAATATGAAAACCCAACTAAATATCTATATAAACTAATTATTTTATAAAAAAGAGGCATTTTTACTATTGAATGTTAAAAATAGGTTGGTAAAAATAGAGAATTTTGCAGAAGTAATTAGTCCTATTAAAAGTATACAGAGTAATGCAAGCTAGTTATAATGTAGATATCTTATTTGAAAAGTATGTATTGGGAGCACTGCCATTATATTTGTATATTGAATTTTAGGTAATACATTTTGATCGTGATTGAGCACTGTATGATATATCGAAGTGAGGTCAGTGGCATTTATACGGTGGCGAAATTATTCCAAAGTTTCACTTTATCACTTGTCAGGCTTTAAGGTATGATAAAATAAAATATAAATGTAAGTGCCATTTTAGGAGGAATTAATTCAATGAGTAAAGTATTAGTTTTTGGACATAAAAACCCAGATACAGACACAATCACGTCTGCGATTGTATATGCCTATTTAAAACAGCAAATTGGTGAAGAAGCTGAGGCAGTACGTCTTGGAGATGTTAATAATGAAACTCAATTTGCATTAGATAAATTTGGCTTTGAAGCGCCTCGTTTAATCTCTTCTGTAGTTGGTGAAGCGGACAAAGTTATTCTAGTAGACCACAATGAATTCCAACAATCCGCTGACGGTATTGAGGAAGTGCAAATTGCAGAGGTAATTGATCACCACCGCATCGCCAACTTCCAAACAGCTGATCCACTATATTATCGTGCAGAACCAGTAGGCTGTACGGCTACTATTCTTAAGAAAATTTTTAGCGAAAACGGTTTAGACATTCCTGCGAACATTGCTGGTTTAATGTTATCTGCAATTGTTTCAGATACATTATTATTCAAATCACCGACTTGCACAGAGCAAGATGTAAAAGCTGGTGAAGAGCTAGCAAAAATTGCTGGTGTGGAAATTGCAGAGTATGGCTTAGCAATGCTAAAAGCAGGTGCTGATTTATCTGATAAATCATTAGAAGATTTATTATCATTAGATGCAAAAGAGTTCCAATTTGGTGAGTACAAATCTGTTGTAGCTCAAGTTAATGCAGTTGATGTTAATGATGTTCTTAATCGTCAAGAGGAGTTAGAAATCCTACTCAATAAAAATGTTGCAGAAAATGGCTTAGATCTATTCTTCTTCGTTGTGACTGACATTTTAAATAATGATTCAACAGCTGTTGCAATTGGGCAAGTAGCAGAAGCAGCAGCAAAAGGATTTGGTGCTGATCTTATCAATAACCGTGTTGTATTACCAGGTGTTGTTTCTCGTAAGAAACAAATTGTACCAGTATTAACAGAAGCTCTAAAATAAAAAATACAAAAGAGGTTGTCTGAACTGAACCCTATTTTGTAGACAGTTTAATAAAAAGGGATTTAGTTGTTCTTAAGCTGCGATCAGATGACTTCGGTAATTTGCCGGAGTCATCTTTTTGTGTGCTTTGAAAGAGGGTGGGACAAAACCCACCTTTGAGCTGAAAAAGCCGTTGAAATTTTACGATGAGTAAAATTTCAACGGCTTTCAATAATTATTGAATAAAAATAAGGACCACTTCTGATAAAATAAAGTTACCACACAAAATTTTACAGGAAAGAAGGATCCTTATGTTCAAAAATTATAACATGAATCAATTAGTTTTGCCTCTAGATTTAGAAGTTCCATTACAAGAAAATGATATTGCTTTTGCCATCCATCATTTAGTCGAAAGTATTCCTGAGAGAACCTTCGACTCCTTTCAACGCCAAACAGGTTGCCCATCTTATCACCCACGCATGATGCTTAAAATTATTTTATGTGGCTACACGCAATCGGTTTTCTCTGGCCGTAAAATAGAAGACCTAACCAAAGACAGTATACGGATGATGTGGCTGGCCCAAGGGTATGAACCAAGCTACCGTACGATCAATCGTTTCCGTGTTCATCCCGATATGAAAGAGCTCATTCGCCAGTGTTTTGTGCAGTTCCGTGTCCAGCTTGTCCAAGAAAAAATCATCGATCAAGAGGCCATTTTTATTGATGGTACGAAGATTGAAGCAAATGCCAATAAATTCACGTTCGTTTGGAAGAAAGCAGTGGAAAAACATCATCACAATCTCGTTGAAAAATCGAATCAATTGTATAATGAGCTACTTGAAAAACAAATTATACCAGCATTGCAACGTGAAGATGAGGAGCAGCTTTCTATGGAAGAACTCACGCAAATCGCTGAAAAGTTAGAGGAAGTGGTCGAGGACTATACACAAAAAATCGATAGTACGGATGATGTCGGGATGCGGAAACAGCTGCGTAGTGAACGAAAAACGCCAAAGCAACTGTTAAAACAAGTACATGACTGGCTGATTCGTAAGCAGAGGTACGAAAAAGATTTTGAGATTTTTGACACACGCAACAGCTATTCAAAAACGGACAAAGATGCGACGTTTATGCGAATGAAAGACGATTACATGCAGAATGGACAACTAAAACCAGGCTATAACGTACAAATCGCAACAGAAGGTCAGTATGCGCTTGCCTACAGCATTTTTCCGAACCCAACGGATACACGTACGTTCATTCCATTTCTAAATGAAATCGAGCAGCATTATTTCGAGTTACCGCAATACATTGTCGCAGATGCAGGTTATGGTAGTGAACAAAACTATGAGGAGATCCTTTCGAACAGAAAACGAGAAGCACTGATTCCCTATACCATGTATGAGAAGGAGCAAAAGAAAAAGTACAAACAAAACCAATTTAACACCGATAACTGGCCATATGATAAAGAAACAGACACCTATACATGCCCGAATCAGAAACGTCTCGAATGGAAAAATCAAACTGTACGGAATGATCGGACAGGCTTCCAACATACGTTCAACATCTACGAATGCGAGGACTGTTCAGGATGTCCATTCCGTTCATCATGTACAAAAGCAAAAGAAGGCACCAATCGAAAAATGATGGTGAATGAAAAATGGGAACAACAAAAAGAATATATAAGAACAAAGCTTTCAGAAGAAAAAACGCGTACCATTTATCGTCAACGCAAAATTGACGTGGAGCCAGTTTTTGGATTCTTGAAGGCTAATTTGCGTTTCACTCGATTTTCTGTACGAGGAAAATCGAAGGTAGAAAACGAAATGGGGCTCGCATTACTGGCCGTGAATTTACGAAAATACACGGCCAACAAACAAGAACATATAAAATTAAATAGTAAAAAATGGAGAAAGGAGAATTTGAGCGAACTCAAATTCTCCTTTCTCCTTATTCGAAGCTAGTTCTGTCCCAGCCTCTCCGGAAAGCTTTTAGCTATGGACAATAAAAAAACTCCAAACGTACAATAAAGTCAGGTCTAGTCAACCGACTTCGTACGAAAGGAGCCCCCATAAATGGATAATAAAAGTTTAGCACATACAACGTGGAATTGTAAGTATCATATCGTCTTTGCGCCAAAGTATAGAAGGCAGATTATTTATGGTCAAATTAAAGCGGATGTTGGAAGAATATTGCGCCAATTATGTGAAAGAAAAGATGTAGAAATCATAGAGGCAACAGCCTGTCCTGACCATATTCATATGTTGGTAAGTATTCCACCGAAATTGAGTGTATCTGCGTTCATGGGTTATTTAAAAGGGAAGAGTAGTCTAATGATTTTCGACCGACATGCAAATTTAAAGTATAAATACGGTAATCGTCAATTCTGGTGTCGAGGATACTATGTGGACACAGTCGGCCGAAATAAGAAAAAGATACAGGAGTATATAAAAAATCAATTACAAGAAGATATCCTGCAAGATCAAATGACGATGAAAGAATTCATTGACCCATTCACAGGAGAAGAAATCAAGAGAAAGAAAAAATAAGTAAGCCGCTTTAGCGGTTTGTGTGAAAACGGAGTGCGGTTGGCGGACCATTCAGAATGTCTTTAGACATGGGCCAGTACCCCAGCGTTTCACGCGCAGAGCAAACCACCAGTTATACTGGTGGTTCTGATTTAATGTCCATTGCTTTCTTGTATGGTTGTAATGATTCATATAGTCTACGACAAGTGTATGTAATTCCGCAAAACTTTCTGCCTCCTTGTAATCTACCTCATCCTTAAAATGCCCAAAGAACGATTCCATTGGCGCATTATCGAGGCAGTTCCCACGACGTGACATCGACTGTTTCAGCCCCATTTCTTTCACAAGTTGCTGAAATTCCGGATGTGTATAATGGAAACCTTGATCTGAATGAATGATGGCTTCTGGATGGAGGTTTCCATCTAAATGAATGTTTAATTGTTCAAGCGTCTCATAAACAATGGACATCTTAAGGGTTGTTGATAACACATAGGCAACGATTTCTCGTGTCGCGACATCTTTTACACAGGATAAATAGGCCGTTTGACCACCTCTATATTGTAAGTACGTAATATCGGTTAAGAATACTTTTCCTGGCTCATCTTGGTTGAACTCACGGTTTAAATGATTCGGAATACGGCGGTGTGCCTCTGTTGCTTTTTCTAAGTGGCGATATGGGTTCGCACGGCGAATTTTAGCGTATAAATTGAATTTACGCATCAGACGAAGAATCTTTTTGTGATTTATTGGTTGGTCTAATATATCCACTAACGCCATATAAAATCCACGATAGCCAATCTTTCCTTTCGCTTGATCATAAATCGATTTTAATAGTAAGTAATCTTGATAATCCGATTCTTCACGTAGTGCATCCTTTTGCGTATTTTGAAGCCATTTATAGTAACCACTTGGGCTGACATTCGCTACTTGACATAAATAGCGTGTCATGTTTTTGAGTTGATACATACGAATCGTTTCGTTGATTGCTTGGTATTTTTCTCGAGGTTTTAGAAACGTTTCTTCTTCGCCTGCCTTTCCATTTCGTCGAGCTTTTTTAGGAGCGTTAATTCTGCTTCTAGTAGTCGAATACGTGCTTCGGCTTTCTCTAATTTTTTGTCCGCTGCTAATTTTTCGGCACGAGGGCGACCTGTGCTGCCTTTCCCTCGACGCTCTTCTAGAAATCCTTGTTCACCTTGTGTTTTATAGGTAGCCTTCCAACGCCCCAATGAACTTTGAGCTTTTTTAATTCCGATCATTTCTAAATCAAAACCCGCCTCCTGAAAAATTTGGACAGGACCTTTTCCAGCTAGATTTTCTTGAACAGCCTTTAATTTAAAGTCCGCTGTATATTGAATAGAGCGATCCGAAACAGACGCCACGTTTGGATTCTCTTCAATTTGTCTACGTTGATGGTCATTAAAAATAATTTTACTCATGATGTTCTCCTGTTCTTCAATCGTATGGTCAGTATAACGGGATTTTTCGGTGATGAAAATAGAAAAACCCCGAATAGGTCCACTTTTTTTAAGTGTCCACTATTCGGGGTTCAGTTCAGTCTATTTAGACAGCCTCTTTTTTTTAATCGAGTTTTAATGGCTGTACAGCAGGGCCTTCAAGCACCTCACCCTTAGCGTTAAAACGGGAACCATGGCAAGGACAATCCCATGTTTCATCAGCTTCATTCCATTTCGTTTTGCAGCCTAAATGAGTACAGGTTGGAGCAGTGGCATTCTTCATATATCCAGCTATATATTCCTTGGCAACAAAGCCTCCTACTTTTAGCATTTGCATGAATTGGGCACCGAATTTTGTACGTGATGGTGAATAAAGAGCGATAGCACCATCCTCGATCTTTGCGCCTGTTAAAAGAGAGGATAGGATATCACCTGCGACAAAGGAATTGGAGATTCCCCATTTACGATAGCCAGTGGCAATTAGTACGTTAGGTAAGGAATTTGTAATTCTTCCAACATAAGGGACAATATCTGGTGTTTCTATATCCTGGGCTGACCAGCGATAAAGTGGCTGTTGTTCAAAATGCTCCTTCATTTCATTGGAAATGGCCTCATAATAAGGCTCGGTATGAACAGTCTCACCAGCAATGTGATTCGCCCCTCCTAATACTAAATAATTTTCCTGATTAATCGTGGCAGTCCGTATCGAACGAGAAGGAAAATCAACTGATAAATATTGACCTTGCATGGTCTCAGAGGTTTTGCTTGCAACCATATAGGAACGACTATTGGATAATTTAAAAAGTTTGAGTCCTTTAAAAGCTTCAATGGGATAGTGTGAACACAAAATAAGCTTATTATATTGAACCGACATATTTTTTTCGGTATGTAAGTTATTTTGTGGTATGTTTAATTGCTGAACACGGGTATTCGCATAAAGTTTTGCTCCCATCTTCTGTGCCTCTTTAACAAGAAAATTACTTACTTCAACAGGATTTATTTGTGCTTGTTGTGACATGCTTAGCGCTTTTGTAATAGGGAATGGTAGCTCCGTGTCAGAGGTAAGGTTTGACTTAATATTTAAAACCTTATAGGCATTCCATTCTTTTAATAATTGTGCATAGCCTTCTTTGGTTTGACAGTATAACAGTGAATCAACCGAACGAACGCTGTCTGGTGGGAGTAACTGTCTAGCTTTGTCAATCGCTTGTTGATTAAGTTGATAATAAAGCTGTGCCTCTTCTAAAGATAGTTTTTCTAAAAGATTTGCATAGACAATGCTATGCTGGGCTGTTAGTTTTCCTGTTGAATGCCCTGTCGTACCGTGACCAAAATGGGTATTTCCTTCAAGAAGAACTACATCCACACCTGCTTTTGCTAAAGTATAGGCGGTATATAAACCAGTTAAGCCACCACCGATTATACATACATCACATGTTGTTGAGGAAGAAAGGGAAGATAACGAGACTGACTCAGTTGTAGCAAGCCAAAGAGATTGTGTCATATAGAAACCTCACATCGTTTTTGTATTCAGTATGTAGAAGAAATTGAAAATTTATGCAGTGAGGCATTAAAATTGCCTTGTGATTTCAACTATCGCTACAATGTAGCAAAAGGAGTGAACAAGAAATGAAAATTGAAATTTGGTCTGACTATGTATGCCCATTTTGTTATATTGGTAAAAAACAATTAGAGAAAGCGATTGAGGATACTGGCTATGCTGGGCAGGTGGAGCTTGTCTATAAAAGCTACCAACTAGATCCAACTACTCCAGTAGATTCGCATAGCACTGTCTATGAATCATTGGCAAAGAAATATGGAATGTCATTAGAGAAGGCAAAAGAAATGACTGTCGGCGTAACGGAGCGTGCGAAAGAAGTCGGCTTAAACTATGATTTTAGCAATTTGATGGAAGAGAATACGCTAAAAGCACATCGGCTCGTAAAATGGGCTGAACAACAGGGAGATGTTACAGCACTTGTGGAGTCACTTTTACACAGTCATTTTATTGAAGGCAAGCGTATCGGCCAAGACGATGTTTTATTAGAGATAGCCGAGAAAGTAGGGCTACAGCGTGAAGAAGTTGCAAAGGTTCTTGCCGATGATGTTTATAAAAATGAAGTAGAAGCAGATATTCAAGAAGGTCTACAGCTTGGAGTTCGTGGGGTACCGTTCTTTGTGCTAAACCGTAAGTATGGTATTTCAGGTGCACAACCGCAGGAGGTATTTGAGGATACATTGCGTAAAGTTGCTGAGGAAGAGGGCTTACAACCAACGCTAAAGATGGCTGGCACAGGTGATGGGGGTATATGCACAGACGATAACTGTAAATTTTAGTTTACTAGAGAGAGGAGTAAAGCTTTAAACTCCTCTTGTTAGGATAGCTGGAAGATATAATATTTCAGTCAAAAGTCTGAGGCAAGTAACATTGACAATTTAAATGAAATTTTTTAAGATAAATATATATCTTGAATTCGAGATATTAGATTCTGTTATTTAAGGGAGATTTTATATAATGAACGTTTTAGTAGTAAAAGCTAACAACCGTCCAGACGGTATTTCAACAAAAATGTATGATACTTTCATGGAAAATGTACAAGGTGCCAATGTGACAACTTTTGACGTATTTGCAGAAGATATGCCTTATTTTGGACAAGACCTTTTCAATGCTTTCGGTAAAGTACAAAATGGTGGAGAGTTAACGGACATCGAATCACGTCTATTAGCTGCAAAACAAAAAGCAATGGATGCATTAACTGCAGCTGATTTAGTTGTATTTGCATTCCCGTTATGGAACCTAACAATTCCAGCACCTTTACAAACATTTATTGACTATGTATATCAAGCAGGCTTCACGTTCAAATATGGAGAAGACGGTCAATTAATTAGCTTAATGACTGACAAAAAAGCAATTATTTTAAATGCTCGTGGTGGCTACTATTCAGCACCAGAAGCTCAACCAATGGAAATGTCAGTAAACTACATTAAAAACGTAGTAGGCGGCGTATTCGGTATGGAAATTATCGAAGAAGTAATTATTGAAGGTCATAATGCTTCACCTGATAAAGCTCAAGAAATTATTGCAAATGGCCTAGAAGAAGTGAAAAAAGTTGCTCAATCACTACAAACTGTGAATGCATAAAAAATATTTTTTAATAAAAGTTCTCTCATTTTTGAGAGGACTTTTTTATTTTATGAACAGATGTATGGTGTGGTATGGAGGTCGGACATATTGACATTAACTTATTAATTAGAATTTACATTTACTAACATCCTATTAGATAGAAAAATGAAAAATGATAGCAATCTGTGATTTTGAGGGAAAGTAATTAACCATTCTTTTAAAAATACATATAATTAGGACTATTTATTCAGTAAAAATTAATATGGTTTTAATATAATAGGATTTGTAGGAAAATAATAGATTATCAGGGAGGTTGTTGTATGAATAAGAAATTAATAACTAATTTCTTAGTGATGTTACTAGTCCTTTTCGCGTTTATACCATTTGGAGTTTCTGCTGATGCTGCTTCCAATGATGTAACACGTGCAGATTATGTAAAGGAATTGGTAGAAAGCTTAGATGTAGAGATAGGCGATGGATCTTCTCTAGCCTTTAAAGATGTTTCCAAGGATTTAGCACCTTATGTAGAAAAAGCTGTTCAATTAAAACTAATTAAAGGTAAAACAGCAACGACATTTGGTCCAGATGACAAATTAACACGTCAACAAGCATTTGTTATCTCTGCTCGTGGACTAGTTAGTGAAAACGCTTCCCTAACAGTTTTAGAGCAATTTAAGGATGCAGATCAAATTGCAGCGGCATATAAACAAGATTTAGCAAATGCTGTTGCAGCAAACATTTTACAAGCATTTGAGGATAACACTATTCGCCCTCGTGACTATGTGACAAAGGAACAGATGGAGAGTATTGTAGAACGCTTTGTAGCAGAATACAAAGCACCTTCAACTGGCGTATCAGTAAATCTTCAAATTTTAGGCACAACAGATATTCATACCAATTTAGCTAACTACAATTACTATTTAGATGCTCCATCATCAGAGCTTGGTTTGGCTAATACAGCGACATTAATTGAGCAAGCAAGAGCTAAAAATCCAAACACATTACTTTTTGATAATGGTGATTTAATTCAAGGGACACCACTTGGCTCATATAAAGCATTAGAAAGCGTATTAAAGCCAGGTGAAGTTCATCCAGCTATTGCTGCACTTAATGCATTAAAATACGATGGTGGAACTTTAGGGAATCATGAATTTAACTATGGTCTAGACTTTTTAGATGAAGTATTAAACGATGCAAAGTATCCAGTCGTAAATGCTAATACTTATGATGCAAAAACAAAAGAGCGTATGTTTACACCTTATGTCATTCTTGATAAAGAAGTGGTAGATAGTTCAGGCAAAAAGCATACACTTAAAGTTGGTGTAACAGGGATTGTTCCAACGAAAATTGTTGAATGGGATGCCATTCATTTAGCAGGTAAAGTGGAAATGCAAGAGCCAGTAGAAGCTGTGAAAGAGGTAGTACCAGAAATGCAAAAGGCTGGAGCAGACGTGATTGTCGTTCTGTCACATTCAGGCATCGGTGAAGATACTTATGTGAAGGGTGCTGAAAATGTTGGTTACCAATTAGCAGAAATTGATGGTATTGATGCTTTAATTACAGGGCACTCTCATTTAACATTCCCTGGTGACTATAAGGATTTGAAAGATGTTGACCAAGAGAAGGGTACAATTCACGGTGTTCCTACTGTTATGGCAGGTAGCTATGGTAGTCATCTTGGTGTAATTGATTTAAAACTAGAACAACAAGGATCAGAGTGGGTAGTGGTAGATGGTAAAGGTTCATTGCAATCGATCAAGCAAGAAGGTTTACAACCATCCACAACGGTTTTAGAGGCTATTAAAGAGGCACATGATGGCACATTATCATATATCCGTCAGCCTGTTGGAGAAACAACTGCACCAATCCATAGTTATTTTTCAATGGTGCAAGATGATCCATCCATTCAAATTGTCACGCAAGCTCAAAAATGGTTTATCGAACAAGAGCTAAAGGGTACGGCTGATGAAAAGACACCAATTCTTTCAGCTGGAGCACCTTTCAAAGCAGGCTCTCGTAATAATCCATTAGATTATACAAATATTCCTGTAGGGCCACTTGCTATTAAAAATATGGCCGACATTTATCATTATGACAATACTGTTGCTACGATTAAAGTGACAGGCGCACAAGCAATCGAGTGGTTAGAGATGGCTGCTGGTATTTTTGCAACAATTGATCCAACTAAATCAGAAGAGCAAAATATTATCGATGCAGAAGCACGTTCTTATAACTTTGATGTGTTAGATGGCTTAACATATCAAATTGATGTCACATCGCCAGCAAAATATGACCGCCGCGGTAATCTTACTGATGAAAAGGCAAATCGTATTAAGAATGTACAATATAATGGTAAACCAATCGATTTAAAACAAGAATTCATCATCATCACAAACAATTACCGTGTTGGTGGATCATATGGGACGACATTTAAAAATGCTGACGGCTCTAACATAACAAACTATGCATATGAAAATCGCCAAGCTGTTGTAGATTATATTATGGCAAATAAAACAATTAACCCAGCTGCGGATAATAACTGGTCATTTGTACCGTTCCCAGCCAATACAAAGGTTATCTACCTATCTGCAAAAGATGCACAAAAGTTCATTCCAGCAGGTAGTGGTATTGAATATTTAGAAGATACAGAAGCTGGATTTGCTAAATATTTAATTAAATAAAAGAATAGGAAAAGGAGAGTAACGATAATTAAAATGTACCCTTTGTAAAGGACATTTTGAAAAAGGTTAGGCAACTTCTTGAAGCTGCTGTCTGTATTTTGCAGGCGGCAGCTTTTTTAAATTCCATTGCCCTCGATAATGATTGTAGTAAATCATATAACTCTTAATTTCTTTCTTTACTTCTTCTAACGTTTCACATGCTCTAATAGTTGTTTCATCTTTAAAATGCCCAAAGAACGATTCTTGTGGCGCATTATCCCAACAGTTTCCTCGACGTGACATGGACTGTCCTAAGCCAATTTTCTTCACTAAGGCTCGGAATTTTGGATTCGTATAGTGGAAACCTTGATCCGAATGGATAAAGGCATCCTCCCTTAAATGCCGATGTTTCTTTAATTTATGTAACGTATTGAGCGCAATTTCTATACCCAATGTAGAGGATACTTCATACGCTAAAATTTCATTTGTTTCGGCGTCTTTTATCGTTGATAAATAAGCACGTTTACCGCCTCCATATGTTAAATATGTGATGTCGGTTAGTAATACTTTTCCTGCCACACCTTGCTTGAAGTTGCGCTGTAAATTGTTAGGGCATATACGGTGTTCCTTCGTTGCTTTTGCCATACGACGCGCTGGATTGGCTTTTCGAATGGGACAGATAATATTAAACTTTTTCATAATGCGACGGATACGCTTAAGGTTGTACGTAATTTCATATTGGTTTTCTAGTGTCATTTTTATTTGACGTGCGCCTTTCTTTCGTCCTCGGAAATGAAAGGCCTTTAAAATGACTTCTTTCACCACTTCATCTTCTTCATTCTGTTTTTGACGAGTTAAGACAGCTTCTTCTCTAAAATAGCGATAGTAGCCTGAGCGTGAAACCTTTGCCATTTCACAAAGATATCGTACCATCCGTTTTAATTGATATTTTTCAATAATTTGATGGATTAACTCAAATTTTTGTGTAGTACTTATTTTGATTGCTTCCTTATCAGCTGCCTTTCGAGTTGATCTAGCTTTTTTAAAAATTCGTTTTCTGCTTCTAACAATTTCATCTTCGCCTCTAAGCGGGCGTATTTTTCTTCTATACTTAATTCGCGTTCTAAAGGGCGACCTGAAGCATGTTTTCTGGCATCTTCTAAGCCTGTAAGCCCATGCTCTTTATAAGCTGTACGCCAACGATTCGAAGCTCTCCGAATACGAGCTGGACCAAGGGCTTCAATGTCAAAACCCGCCTCAAAAAAGATTTCACTTGGATATTTTCCTTTATCGTATTCATCAATAAAAAATTCTTTAAATTCATCTGTATAAGTAATGGCTTTCGCGCTTACTGTTTTGACGTATGGATTTAATTTTAATTGTGCCTGTTGTTGTTCCGAAAAAAATTTTTTAGTCATACAATCTACCACCGCTCGTTTTTTCTTCATTATAAATAAAAATACCCTATAAGATGACCTTTTTGAAAGTGTCTATCTTATAGGGTACATTTTAAATCGCTACTCTCCTTTTTTATGTCTGTTGAATGAATGATACCGTGTACCTTGATAGGTTAAAATGCCAAGATCACCTTCTACAAGCAGACCATAATCGTAGCCATTCATCTTTAGTTCATGCCGTTCTCCGTTTTGCTCTTCAAACGTAACGTAGTAGGACGTAGATGCCCCAGTATTGTTAGATCCCCCACGTATATTCGTACGCTTTGTCACAACCTTAGCGGGTACCGTTAATATTGGTGAACGGTTGTTTTTAGACCAAGTGATAATACCGTTTACAATCATAAAGGCTATGCTCCCAAAAACAATAAAGAAGATGATGGTAATAAAAGCAGAGCCAAATAAAAATTGATCATCAAACCAAAACAAATAGATTCCTCCCTTTCTTTGAAGTAGAAATAATACTTAAAGAGGATTTAATTCAAGATCTACTATCACGTCAATTTCATCGCTAATCAATACACCACCTGTTTCCAAAAACGTATTATAGACTAAATTAAAATCACGGCGATCAATTTGGGCTTTAGCTTGGAAGCCAAAAACTTCTTGTGCCCATGGATTTACACCTTTTCCTGTATATACTGTTGTAAATACGATAGGTTTTGTTATGTTTTTGATGGTTAAATCACCGTGAATAGCAAAAGTTTTATCATCAAGGTTATCAATATATGTAGAGGTAAATACGATTTTTGGATAGACGTCTGCATCAAAAAAGTCAGGAGACACAAGGTGGACATCACGATCATGATTCTTAGTTGATACACTAGCCACTGTAATGGTAATAGAAATGTTTGCATCCTGCATTTGCTCGATATTGGATGAAACTATTTCACCGCTGTACGATTCAAACGTACCATGAATACGAGAAATCATCATATGTTTTACAGAAAAGCCGATCGTTGAATGACTGAAATCAATAGCATATTTTTTCATTTGAAAACCTCCTAAAACAGCATTCTACAACGAATGATAAAGTAAATAAATCGCATATTCAATGAGTTTTTAATAAATGTGGAAGTATTTCCCTCTATAAAAGTGTAATCTGTGAACAGGAAACAAAACATATTTAAAATCGAATAGGCATATTATTGGAAATACGTGCATTTTATTAGGATAGCGTTTAGTCTCAGACATTATGATCATTGAAATTTAAAGTTACTATTTGTAATTAAATATATAAAAGTTAATAGATTATTTTACGTAAATAAGTTACTTCAAATTTACATTTACTGCAATAATCGTTACAATAGTTACATAGAGGTGAAAAATTATGAATGAGACAACTTTGTGTCCTCGTTTAGCTAAAGCAATGGATTTAATCGGAAAACGATGGACGGGGTTAATATTATATCAATTACTAGATGGACCACAGCGCTTTAATGAAATCGAATCTGCACTACCTGTTAGTGGACGTTTATTATCAGAACGTTTAAAGGAGCTTGAAAAAGAGGGGCTTGTTGAACGTAAAGTATATTCAGAAGTACCAGTACGTGTTGAGTATTCATTAACAGATAAGGGTCAGGCGCTTGAAGGTGCTATCCGCAATATTGAAACATGGGCAAGTAGTTGGCTCTGAGCTGAATAGATTATTTCAGTAGATAATAAATGAAATAATGTGCTAAAAACAACACTTGGAATGACTGTCAATTTTCTTTATAATATTCATCATCTCTGCACAGGTCTGACCTGTCTTAAAATATGAGATAAAAATACCCTTCATTTTACTTGTCAAATTGGGGTTCTAAATCCATACTGGTGTAGAGTAAGAAGGACGTTAGAAAGGAATTAGCTCTCATGACAAAAGAACAATGGGCGACGGATTTAGCAAAAAGTATTAATCCTGCCAATATTAAGTTAGATGAATCATTACAGCAATACACAATGACAAAATTAGGTGGCAAAGCAGATGTTTTTGTTCTTCCTGAAACAGAAGAAGAGGCAGCATCCGTTATTCGCTATGCATATATAAATAATATTCCTTTATTGATGTTAGGTAACGGCTCTAATATGGTTGTTCGAGATGGCGGTCATAGAGGAATCGTTGTAACATTTTCACGCTTAGATGAGATTCGTATTAATGGTGAGCATGTTTATGCACAAAGCGGTGCACTGATTAAAGAGGTATCAAAGTTATCAGCACAAGCCTCCTTAACAGGTTTTGAATTTGCATGTGGTATTCCTGGATCAATTGGCGGAGCAATGGCTATGAACGCAGGTGCTTATGGCGGTGAGATTAAAGATATTATTGTTTCTTCAAAGGTGTTAACAAAAGAAGGCGACATTTTAATATTAGGTAAAGAAGAGCTTGAGCTAGGATACCGTCAAAGCATTATTGCCAAAAAAGGTTATTATGTATTGTCCTCTGAATTTCTATTAAGAGTAGGCATACAGGAGGAAATTAATGCGAAGATTGCTGATTTAACCTTCCAACGTGAATCAAAACAGCCATTAGAATATCCATCTGCTGGGAGTGTATTTAAACGCCCACCTGGTCATTTTGCTGGAAAACTTATTCAAGATAGTGGCCTACAAGGTAAAGGTGTTGGTGATGCGGAAGTCTCTACCAAGCATGCAGGGTTTATTGTCAACAAAGGAAATGCTACTGCTTCAGACTATATTGAAACAATCCAAATGGTTCAACGTGTAGTGAAAGAAAAATTTGGCGTTGAACTAGAGACGGAAGTCAAAATTGTTGGTGACGATCTATAATAGGATGCCCTTCGTATAAGCCGAAGGGCATTTTTTTAGGAGTGTGGATAAAATGAAATTTATATCATGGAATGTCAATGGAATACGAGCATGTCTAGGTAAAGGTTTTTTAGAGTTCTTTCATCAAATAGATGCTGATTTCTTTTGTATCCAAGAAACAAAATGTCAAGCTGGACAAGTAGAGCTCTCTATCGAAGGTTATGAGCAGTATTGGAATTACGCCCAGAAAAAAGGGTATTCTGGAACAGCAATCTTCACGAAGCACACACCATTATCTGTTAAGTATGGAGTGGGCGAGGATGATTCTCAGGATGAAGGCAGAATCATAACCTTAGAATATGAGAATTTCTATTTAGTAAATGTTTATACACCAAATGCACAGCGCGATTTAGCGAGATTACCACTACGTTTACAATGGGAGGATCGCTTAGCTAGCTATTTACAAGAACTAAATAGCCAGAAGCCTGTGGTTTATTGTGGTGATCTAAATGTTGCACATACGGAAATTGACTTGAAAAATGCAAAATCTAATATTGGAAATTCGGGTTTTACATATGAAGAGAGGGCAAAATTCACAGCGTTATTGGAAAGCGGTTTTGTAGATTCTTTTAGATACAAGCATCCCGAGGAAACCGACCACTACACATGGTGGTCCTATATGAATAAAGTGCGTGAACGTAATATTGGTTGGCGTATTGATTATTTTGTCGTATCAAATCAATTGAAAGATCAAATTGAATGCGCTACAATTCACCCACACATTATGGGCAGTGATCATTGTCCAATTGAATTGCAATTACAATGCTAATACTGAAATCGTATTTTCTATATGGAAATACGATTTTTTGTATTTTAATAAGAGCGGCACTATTGAAAATAAGAGTTTTTGCAACGCCAGGATGGGTAGCTCCATGTGAGAGGAATCCCTATTGAATAGATGTCTAAGAGCTCATTTTACGTGAAAAATTGCTAGAAAGTAAAGCGAGAGTGGGCAGCTGCTCCAAAGAAAGAGAAAGGCGCTCAACAAAGGAGAGAAACCGCTCCCAAATGAGGAAGAGTCGCTCCAATCACTCTATGAACATACAAATTTTTAACATTACTCAGTAGCCTTCATAATTCCTATTGTTTATACTATTCTAATAGCGAATAAATATAAAATTTTGTATTTAGAGACAATTTTATATACATAAAATAGTAAATTTCGCTAAAAAATTTGCGTTTCAAAGCGGGTTTGGGAAGGGAGTACGGGAATATAGTGCAAAAAGGGGGTTATTCAGTGGGGAAGAGAAAGTTTAATTGGAAAAAGTGGCTCATTGTCATAGCTGGGACAATAGCTGCTTTGGCTCTAGTGGCCTTTATTGGATTTACATTTTTTATGAATAAATCTAAGCCAGTGATTGATGGTGAGTTAGCTGTTACTATTCTGGATCAGGATGTGACCGTAACGAGAGATGAAAAAGGGGTTCCGCATATTTTTGCCAAAACAGATGCTGATTTGTATCGTGCGCAAGGTTATGTTCAAGCACAGGATAGACTATTTCAAATGGACTTAGCACGGAGGCAGGCAAGTGGTCGATTATCTGAAATTATTGGAGAAGCGACGATTAATACCGACAAACATTTCCGCACATTTAGCTTGCGAGATGCTGCAGAGAAATCATTAGCTGCCTATGATGACGAAAGCAAACAAGTACTTGAATGGTATGCTGAAGGAGTAAATGCTTTTATTGCACAGGCAAAGGAAAGCAATACACTAAGCTATGAATTCGCTTTGTTAGGCTATGAGCCAGAGGAGTGGACAGTTGTTGATTCCTTAACAATTGGTAAATACATGGCCTATGATTTGGGAGGGAATTGGAATACATTAGCTTTTCGTCATTGGGCATTACAGAATTTTGATGAAGAAAAGGCTAAAGAATTATTTATTAAATATCCAGAAAACGCTTCGTCTATTATCGAGGCCAATATCCAAAATCCTGTAGCAGTGGCTGGGCAATTCAGTGCGGAAATGCTACCAAACGAATTTAATGGAAGTAATAACTGGGTAGTTTCTGGGGATAAAACAAAATCAGGAATGCCTATTTTAGCAGATGATCCACACTTAGGGTTAAGCACCCCTTCCATATGGTATCAAATGCATCTACAATCCCCACAACAAAACGTTAGTGGCGTTATCTTTGCAGGGATTCCAGGTATTATTTTAGGTCATAATGACGATATTGCTTGGGGTGTGACTAATGTGGGTCCAGATGTACAGGATTTATATATTGAAATACCAAATCCAGATAATCCAACACAATTCCGATACGATGGAAAGTGGGAGCAAGCAGAGGTACGCGATGAGTCGATTAAGGTAAAAGACGGAGAAACTGTAGATTTTGAGGTCATTGTTACACGTCATGGCCCTATAATGACAGATTTAGCTTTCAAAGATACAGAGCCAACTGCACAATTTTCGATGCAGTGGACGGCACTACAACCGACAGCTGAACTGAGGGCAGTGCTTGGTTTTAATAAGGCGAAAACTTGGGATGATTTCGAAAAAGCATTAGAAGATTTTAAAGCGCCAGCTCAAAATTTTGTTTTTGCATCACAGGACGGTACGATTGCCTATAAAGCTAATGGTCAAATACCTATTCGTAAGCAAGGTGAAGGTCAATTACCAGTTCCAGGCGATTCGAGTGATTATGGCTGGGAAGGCTTTATTCCTTGGGATGAATTACCGACTTTAGTAAATCCGAAAGAAGGTTTTATTGCAACAGCAAATAACCAAGTAATAGGGGAGGACTACCCTTATCATATAACTGATTTCTGGGCGCAACCTTATCGTTTCGAGAGAATTAAAGAAGTGTTAGAGGCAAATGATGCTATTACAGTAGAAGATATGATGGCTTTGCAAATGGATCAGCATAATCTCTATGCCAGAGAATTTTTGCCTGATTTATTAACATCGCTAAAAGAGAAAGATCAGGATGGGAAGTACGACGAGATTATTGCCATGCTAGAGAATTGGGATATGGTGGACGCAAAGGAATCAGGTGCACCACTTGTATTTCATACTTTAATGATTAAGTTACAGGAAGTTTTGTTTAAAGATCAAATGCCTGAAGATATGTATGGCATTATGTATGGGAAGTTTAATATTACAGACCAGCTTTTACGTACAGCCTATGCAGGAGAGAAAAGTATTTGGATTGAGGAGCAGGGTGGTATTGATGAAACAGTATACAAGGCATTTGAGCGAACAATTGCACAATTAGAAGATCAATTCGGCAAGAATGCTTCTAAATGGCAATGGGGTGATTACCATCAACTTACTTTTGATCATACATTAGGAAGTGCATCACCTATTCTTGCAGCCTATTTTAATGCTAAAAGGGTTCCTATTGGTGGCTCGAAAGTTACCGTACAAGCAGCAGATAATGATTTAGCTGGTAATGTAGATCACGGCGCATCTTGGCGTTTTGTGGTGGATGTAGGTGATTTAAGCTCAGCCTATCATATTGTTGGTCCTGGTCAAAGTGGGCATGTAAAATCTGATTGGTATCAAGATCAGGTACTTGATTGGGCTAATGGTAAATACCATCAAACATTTATCAAACAGGAAGAGATAAGAGGGAAAACATTACAATTAAAAGCGAAGTAATAAAACATACTAACATTAGTAGTACAAACCAAGGCCATGGTTTGTGCTACTATTTTTTTATAGTAGAAGTGAAGAAAAGCCGACCAGCCTCTGGGACCATTTGTGAGTCCGTATATAAAACCGGCTACCTTCATGCCCTTATATGAATCAGCTTAGTATGTTGGGTCCTAAGAGATCGTGTATAAGAAAGTGGAATCGATAAGGTACTGTGAAGGCTTCTATGATTGGTCAAAAGGAGAAGAATGAGATGAAACATGTCATTGCGTTAGATGTCAGTAAAGGAAAAAGTACCGTTACGATTTATAATAGTCATCGCCAATGCGAGTTTGAAGGTGTGCTACATCATACACGGGATGATTTTGAGAGGTTACACGAACGAATGGAAGAGATGACAAAGCAAGATGGACAAGCGCCAGATATCGTATTTGAAGCAACAGGCATCTATTCAAAACCTGTCGAAGCTTTTTTCAAAGATTACGGCTATGCATACTGTCGCATGAATCCACTTGAAGCGAATTTACAGATGGCAACGATGCGTCGCAATAAAACCGATATCAGTGATGCCCATGAACTCGCAAGAACACATTTCAAAATGGAACGCGAAATAACGTACATACAAGACGATTATTATGAACAGATGCGTGCATTGACTCGTTATTACGATGAAATTGACGAAGAAATCATTTTACTCAAAAGTAGAATGCATGCCATTTTACAGCTGAGTTTTCCAGAATTAGAAAAGTTGATTACACCGAATTCAGCACTATTTTTAAATATTGTACAACTATATCCGCACCCCGCACTTTTACAGGCCCATTCAAAAACGATTATTAAAAATCGTTTAAAGGTCAATACGCGAAAAAACCTATCGCTAATGCGTGCGGAGGCTAAAGCTATTACATTATTAGAAGCAGCTGAAAATAGTTACCCAGCGATTAAATCCACAGATATTCGTTGTGATCAAGCACGAGATTACGCAGCTCGCATTGCGGATTTACTAGAGAAGAAAGCAACGCTTGTGAAACAGATGGTGGAATTGTCAGAAGGACGAAAAGAATATCTAGTATTGCGTTCGATTCCTGGGATTGGCGATTCAACGGCGTGCCGATTAATTGGAGAGATTGGTGACATCCGCCGCTTTCAAAACGCGAAACAACTGAACGCTTACGCAGGCATTGATATTATGCGGTACCAGTCTGGGAATACGCAATATCGAGACAGGATTAATAAACGAGGAAACAAACATTTACGGAAGATTTTATTTTTTATGGTATGCGCCATGCTTATGGCAAAAGGAAAACCAAATCATTTTGTGGACTATTACTATAAATTAAAAAAGCAACCTCAGAGGAAGCCTCATAAGGTTGCGATCATCGCCTGCATCAACAAGTTTCTGAAAGTGACATTTCAGTTACTGACGCGTGGCATTCTTTACGATTATGAGTCCGCACTACCAGCTCAGAAATCGTAATCACCTATATAGAACTATATCATAATGACCTTTCGAAAAAAATAAAAATCGTCAGGTCTTTTTGGCGTATCTAAAAAATGAGTGTGAAGTGGTGAGAGATATCCTTCACTACTTCACACTCATAAAAATAGAAATTATTCTCTAGATAAGGTTGACTAATCGTAAGAAAGAGGCTGGGACAGAACTAGCTTCGAATAAGGAGAAAGGAGAATTTGAGTTCGCTCAAATTCTCCTTTCTCCATTTTTTACTATTTAATTTTATATGTTCTTGTTTGTTGGCCGTGTATTTTCGTAAATTCACGGCCAGTAATGCGAGCCCCATTTCGTTTTCTACCTTCGATTTTCCTCGTACAGAAAATCGAGTGAAACGCAAATTAGCCTTCAAGAATCCAAAAACTGGCTCCACGTCAATTTTGCGTTGACGATAAATGGTACGCGTTTTTTCTTCTGAAAGCTTTGTTCTTATATATTCTTTTTGTTGTTCCCATTTTTCATTCACCATCATTTTTCGATTGGTGCCTTCTTTTGCTTTTGTACATGATGAACGGAATGGACATCCTGAACAGTCCTCGCATTCGTAGATGTTGAACGTATGTTGGAAGCCTGTCCGATCATTCCGTACAGTTTGATTTTTCCATTCGAGACGTTTCTGATTCGGGCATGTATAGGTGTCTGTTTCTTTATCATATGGCCAGTTATCGGTGTTAAATTGGTTTTGTTTGTACTTTTTCTTTTGCTCCTTCTCATACATGGTATAGGGAATCAGTGCTTCTCGTTTTCTGTTCGAAAGGATCTCCTCATAGTTTTGTTCACTACCATAACCTGCATCTGCGACAATGTATTGCGGTAACTCGAAATAATGCTGCTCGATTTCATTTAGAAATGGAATGAACGTACGTGTATCCGTTGGGTTCGGAAAAATGCTGTAGGCAAGCGCATACTGACCTTCTGTTGCGATTTGTACGTTATAGCCTGGTTTTAGTTGTCCATTCTGCATGTAATCGTCTTTCATTCGCATAAACGTCGCATCTTTGTCCGTTTTTGAATAGCTGTTGCGTGTGTCAAAAATCTCAAAATCTTTTTCGTACCTCTGCTTACGAATCAGCCAGTCATGTACTTGTTTTAACAGTTGCTTTGGCGTTTTTCGTTCACTACGCAGCTGTTTCCGCATCCCGACATCATCCGTACTATCGATTTTTTGTGTATAGT
Organism: Lysinibacillus sp. FSL K6-4013; assembly: GCF_038630435.1. NCBI lineage: Bacteria > Bacillati > Bacillota > Bacilli > Caryophanales > Bacillaceae > Lysinibacillus > Lysinibacillus sp. FSL K6-4013. The sequence goes on along the minus strand of NZ_CP152031.1, from coordinate 4,188,523 downwards.
CCTCGACCACTTCCTCTAACTTTTCAGCGATTTGCGTGAGTTCTTCCATAGAAAGCTGCTCCTCATCTTCACGTTGCAATGCTGGTATAATTTGTTTTTCAAGTAGCTCATTATACAATTGATTCGATTTTTCAACGAGATTGTGATGATGTTTTTCCACTGCTTTCTTCCAAACGAACGTGAATTTATTGGCATTTGCTTCAATCTTCGTACCATCAATAAAAATGGCCTCTTGATCGATGATTTTTTCTTGGACAAGCTGGACACGGAACTGCACAAAACACTGGCGAATGAGCTCTTTCATATCGGGATGAACACGGAAACGATTGATCGTACGGTAGCTTGGTTCATACCCTTGGGCCAGCCACATCATCCGTATACTGTCTTTGGTTAGGTCTTCTATTTTACGGCCAGAGAAAACCGATTGCGTGTAGCCACATAAAATAATTTTAAGCATCATGCGTGGGTGATAAGATGGGCAACCTGTTTGGCGTTGAAAGGAGTCGAAGGTTCTCTCAGGAATACTTTCGACTAAATGATGGATGGCAAAAGCAATATCATTTTCTTGTAATGGAACTTCTAAATCTAGAGGCAAAACTAATTGATTCATGTTATAATTTTTGAACATAAGGATCCTTCTTTCCTGTAAAATTTTGTGTGGTAACTTTATTTTATCAGAAGTGGTCCTTATTTTTATTCAATAATTATTGAAAGCCGTTGAAATTTTACTCATCGTAAAATTTCAACGGCTTTTTCAGCTCAAAGGTGGGTTTTGTCCCACCCTCTTTTATTTAAGGATATACATCCTAACATTCAAACATTCATTTGAATAAGATGGAATAATATGCTACATTGAATACAATCAAATGAATATTTGAATGAGGTGAGAAAATGCCAAAGGAAATATGTGAGGTGACGCATGTACATGAAGAAGCGGTCACAAAGGTGCAACAACAAATGCCCGATTTATCAGGTGTAGCCAAATTTTTAAAAGCGTTATCTGATGAAACTAGACTTAAAATTGCCTATGCTTTAACGGTGGAAGATGAACTATGTGTTTGTGATGTAGCAACTATTATTGGTTCTTCAGTTGCCACAGCATCACATCATTTACGATATTTGAAAGATAATAATTTAGCGAGATCACACCGTAAAGGTAAGCAAATGTATTACTCTTTAGCGGATGAGCATGTATACCAAATTGTAACAATTGCCTACGAACATGCGAAAGAGGGGATTGCGAATGGCAGCAACGCCAATTAAACAAGAATACAGGCTACAAAATTTATCCTGCGCTAGTTGTGCAGCAAAGTTTGAAAAAAACGTAAAGGCTATTCCAGAAGTACAGGATGCACAAGTAAATTTTGGTGCTTCTAAAATTACAGTAATCGGCGCTATTAGTGTAGACCAAATTGAAGAAGCTGGTGCTTTTGATGGCATTAAGGTTACACAATCGGCAGCAAAAGCACTTGAAAATACTACACCCTTTTATCGTAAAAAGGAAAACGTTTTAGCAGGAATATCATTGCTTTTTGTCATTCTAGGTTATCTGTTTGTGGGTATAAATGGGGAATCAAACCCACTCCCGATTGCCATGTTCATTATAGCTATCCTTGTGGGTGGAGTGGGTATTTTTAAAATAGGCTTCCGCAATTTAGTTCGCTTTGAATTTGATATGAAGACGCTTATGACAATCGCCATCATCGGAGCTGCTATTATCGGTGAGTGGGAAGAAGCAGCAGTTGTCGTATTCTTATTTGCTGTAAGTGAGGCACTTGAAGCGTATTCAATGGATAAAGCACGTCAATCTATTCGTCAATTAATGGATATTGCTCCGCCCACAGCGATTATTAAAAGAGCCCACGGTGAACACTTCCATGAGCTTGAGTTACCTACTGAAGACATAGAAATAGGAGATATATTGATTGTAAAGCCTGGCCAAAAGATTGCGATGGATGGCATTGTCATTAGTGGATTGTCTGCAGTCAACCAGGCGGCTATTACAGGTGAATCGATTCCCGTAAATAAAACAATAAATGATGAAGTATTTGCTGGGACGTTAAATGAAGAGGGTGCCCTTGAAGTACGTGTGACTAAGCGAGTAGAAGATACTACTATCGCTAAAATAATTCATCTTGTGGAAGAAGCACAAGCAGAAAAGGCACCTTCTCAGCAATTTGTAGATCGCTTTGCAAAGTATTATACACCAGCGATTATGATTATTGCTTTTTTAGTAGCTGTGATTCCACCTTTATTAGTAGGTGATTGGCAGCATTGGATTTACCAAGGTCTAGCTGTTTTAGTGGTAGGATGTCCTTGTGCGCTGGTCGTCTCTACTCCCGTTGCCATTGTTACAGCCATTGGTAATGCAGCAAGGCAAGGTGTACTGATTAAAGGTGGTGTTCATTTAGAGCAACTAGGACATATTGAAGCTGTTGCCTTTGATAAAACAGGTACATTAACGAAAGGGCAGCCTGCAGTAACAGATATTGTAACGACTGAAAATTGGTCAGAAGACTATGTGCTACAACTAGTAGCAGCGGTAGAAAAACAGTCACAGCACCCTTTAGCTAAAGCAATTTTAAATAGACTACACGATAAAAAATTATCTGAGCTCATCCCAACAGATTTCCAATCAGTAACAGGAAAAGGTGCCTATGCTACCGTTGATAATCAGATTATTTATGTAGGTAGCATGAAATGGGCTACTTCATTAACTTCTGTAGATCAAAATATAGAAAGTCAGGTTAAGAATCTGCAAGAACAGGGTAAAACAGTAGTAGCAGCTGTTTCGAATAATCAACTTATTGGACTGATTGCAATTGCTGACCAATTACGTCGTGAAAGCAAGGACGTATTGAACAAATTAAATGCCTTAAAAGTAAAGCATATGGTGATGTTAACAGGGGATGCAGAGCCTACTGCGCAAGCCATCGCTACTTCATTAAAGATGACAGATGTGCGTGCTGGGTTATTACCAGAAGAAAAATTAATGGCGATTAAGGATTTACGTACACAATTTGGTGCTGTAGCAATGGTTGGAGATGGTGTAAACGATGCACCAGCATTGGCCACTGCAAACGTAGGAATCGCCATGGGTGGAGCAGGAACGGATGCAGCTCTTGAGACAGCAGATATTGCATTAATGGGTGATGATCTAACAAAGCTTCCTTACACTATTGGCTTGAGCAGAAAAACATTACGTATCATTAAAGAGAATATTATATTTGCCCTAGTTTTAAAATTAATTGCATTGCTGCTTGTCATACCAGGGTGGTTAACATTATGGATAGCAATTTTTGCGGATATGGGTGCAACACTATTAGTTGTGTTTAATTCATTAAGACTAATTAGAGCAAAAAAGTAGTAAGTAAGGTGTAGAACGATCTGAAAAGGTAGGAAATTAATCTTGCTTTGACATGAGGGATTTTATACGGATAGATGCTACTTGCGATTCTTGAAAAAGACTTTTTTTAAGGCTATTATAGTTTCAGGAGTAATGTAACAATTAAATATAAATGAGGCGAAAGTTTGAATATGTCAGATCCTATTTTAGTAAATGTTACAGAAGAAATTGTGCGTGGTTTAGTAAGCTTTTTACTACGAGGACCAGAATATCAAACATTTTGTAAATGCGAAATCTGTGAATTCGACACGGTGGCACTTACACTAAATGCATTGCCAAGTAAGTATGTTACATCTATGGAAGCTAGAGATGAGGCATTTAAAGAAATGAATACTCCTGGAAACATTGAGCGCATTAATAAAGAGATTATTCATGCGTTACATGTGGTAAATAAGTATCCTCGACACAAAGTAGAGCCTACTTCTTAATAGAAGAGGCTCTATTTAAGTTGTAAAGGAAGTGTTTCTCTAGGCTATGTATTTTCAGTTAACTTTTAAGCCAAGCTTGTAGTAAACTAGAGAGTAAGAAAAGGAAAGAGAGGGAAAAGGATATGCCAACACCTAGTATGGAGGACCATATCGAACAAATATATTTATTAATTGCCAACAAGGGATATGCGCGAGTGTCTGACATTGCTGAAGCATTATCTGTTCTTCCTTCTTCTGTTACAAAAATGGTTCAAAAATTAGATAAAGATGGTTATTTAGTTTATGAAAAGTACCGTGGACTGACATTGACGCCTAAAGGGGATAAGCTCGGAAAGCGTCTTGTGCAGCGTCATGAATTGCTCGAGCAGTTTTTACGAATGATTGGTGTGGATGAAGAACGTATTTATGATGATGTGGAGGGAATTGAACATCATTTAAGTTGGAATTCAATCGATCGTATTGCAGATCTTGTGCAAGTAATGGAAGAAAATCCAGACATCGTGAAAAAATTAGAGGCATCTAAGACACAGCACAATCTTTAAAATGATGGTGTGAAGGAAAGGGAGACAATATGAACGCATTAAAATCAGGTGAAGTCGTTACATTAACGGTATTAGAGCAACAAGCATCGAAATGGATTTTAACAAATGGAGTTGAAGAACTACCTTTAAATGCTTCAGAGGTAACAGAGCCACTAACAGTAGGTGATCGCCTTGAAGTATTTTTATTTGCAGACCGTCGTGGAGATTTGGCTGCTACAACTGCAATTCCAGCTTTTACACAAGGTGAGTACGGCTGGGCACGCGTCTTGAAAGTAGTGGAACATGAAGGTGCTTTTGTGGATATTGGTACATCTCGCGAAGTATTAGTAAAAGCAGAGGATTTACCTGCATTAAAAGAGGTATGGCCAGAACCAGGCGATCATTTATTTATGACACTACGCACAGATCGTAATGGTGATTTATTTGGTCGATTAGCCACAGAGGAAAAAATCTCAGAGCTATATGAAGGTGCATTTGAAGATATGCACAATAAAAATATCCAAGCACGCCCATATCGTTTGTTACCGATCGGGACATTCTTACTAGGTGTAGAAGTTCCTTACCGTATTTTCGTGCATGAATCTGAGCGAAGTACAGAGCCTCGATTAGGACAAGATGTAGTTGTACGTATTATCGATGTGAAAGACGATGGTTCCATGAATGGCTCTCTTTTACCGAGAAAACATGAGCGTCTTTCAAATGATGCGCAACAAATATTGAATTATATACAGGATGTGGGCGGTAAAATGCCATTTGGTGATAAATCGTCTCCTGAGGAGATTCAAGAAATGTTTAATATGAGTAAAGGGGCATTTAAACGTGCCTTAGGAACATTAATGAAAGCTGGTAAAGTAAAACAACAGGATGGTTGGACTGAAGAAGTTTAGGGATATAGTTTGAATTGCCAGCAAGACATTTACAACAGGAAAAATGACGAGAGACATCCTTGAAACCTTCTCGTCTTTTTTTCGTACTAATTATTGTATAATGGCATGCATTATACTTGCTAATTATGAAGTTTTAGCGAAAGGGGTCACACGATTTGAAAAAAACATGGATAAAAATACTAACTGCTACAATGTTGGTATTTGGAGTGATGGCACCAGCAACAGGATTTGCATCTGACAATACGCCTCCGAAAGCAATAGATGAAAAACTTGGCGTACCGATCGTCGTGTATGGAGCAAATTTATCTGAGGCTGAAAAAGAGTCTGTAAAAAAATCATTAAAAGTAAGTGAAGAACCTGAAATCGAAGAAATTACTGTGTCTGGTGAGGATCTAGTAAAATACATTAAAGATAGTAATTCAAGCTCCCGTATGTATTCTTCTGCAAAGATTACACGCAGAGATGCAGGAGAGGGTCTGGTAATACAAATTGTCACACCATCGAATATAACGCAGGTAACTTCAGAAATGTACGCAAATGCGATGTTAACAGCAGGAATTCAGGATGCATCCGTACAGGTAGCTGCTCCGAAAGCTGTTACAGGGCATTCAGCGTTAGTAGGTATTTACAAGGCATATGAGGTCACTACAGGTGAAACACTGGATATTGATCGTACTGATGTAGCAAATGAAGAATTATCAGTAGCAACATCCATTGCAGAATCTGCAGGAGTAGACGATGCAAAAGTAGCAGAATTACTGACTGAAATTAAAAAGCAAATTGCAGAATTAAAGCCAGCAACACGTGAAGATGTAGAAAAAATTGTACAAGAGCAATTAACTAAGCTTGAAATTAATTTAAGTGAAAAGGACCGTCAATTGCTAGTAGATTTAATGGATAAAATAAGCAAGCTGGACATTGATTTTAGTAAATGGTCAGATCAATTAAATGATATTAGTAACACGATCCAAGAAAAATTTGGCTCACTTATGGAAGATAAAGGTTTCTGGGAAAGTGTGAAAAGCTTTTTTGCTAATTTAAAAGATACTATTTCTTCATGGTTTAACTAAATTTAAAGTTGATAGAAAGGAATCTGTTATACCCTCTCGCTTTGCTAGAGAAGGTGTACAGATTCTTTTTTTGATTCAGCAAGTAAATAATTGAAGTGAGCTGCTTCCAACACAGAAGGCTAACCGATTATCTGGACATAGCTACGCTAATTAGATAAAAGGAGGGTACACAAATTTTGTGAAAATACAAAAAGCTATGGTACTATGAATAAAAGGAGTGGTGAGAAATGGAATTCCAATTACAACAATTAGCAGAAAATAAGTTTGCATTTTTAAATGAGCAAGCAGGAGAAAAACTAGCGGAAATTACTTGGCAGCAAAATGGCTCAGTAATGGTAATGGATCACACATATGTATCAGATAAGCTCCGTGGTCAAGGTGTGGCCAAACAATTACTCGATCAAGCGGCAGCGTATGCACGCGAAAATGGCTATAAAATGGAGGCCGTTTGTTCCTATGTTGTGGCAGCATTTGAAAAGTCAGATGCATACAATGATGTAAAACAATAAAAATAAGGCAATCTGCTTTTTGATATGCTCCCCATTAGGTAGACAGATTAAAAAATAAAATCTGTTTATCTAAGGGGAGTTTTTTCATGGCTCGAAGTAAGCATACAATTGAAGTGAAATTAAACGTTCTTCATTTATTAAATGAAGGCTATTATTCTATCAACGAATTATGTGAAAAATTCTTAGTAACTAAGCAAACTATTCAAATTTGGAAGATTAAATATGAAGTACACGGAGTAGAGGGACTTATCGAAGCAACCTCTTGGACGAAGTATTCCAAAGAATTAAAACTAGAAGCGGTAGAAGATTATCTTAAAGAAAGGTTAACTTTACTGGAGATTCTCGCTCAATATAAGATTAGCAGTATCTCTGTTTTAAAAAGCTGGGTGAAAAAGTATACTAGTCATAGTGAAATAAAAGATTCGGGTAAAGGAATGAGCCAAACTATGACTAAAGGAAGAAAGACAACGTTTGAGGAACGTATTCAAATTGTCAACTACTGTTTAAAGAGCCAGAAAAATTATCAATTAGCAGCACAAGCCTATGATGTTTCGTATCAACAGGTATACCATTGGGTGAAGAAATTTGAAGCGACTGGTGAAGAGGGATTACGTGATCATCGCGGTCGAACAAAAAATGAAGTTGAATTAACAGCCGAAGAAAAATTAAGGTTAGAAATCAAACGAATCGAGCGTGAAAATGAACATTTACGTGCTGAAAATCTATTTTTAAAAAAGTTAGAGGAAATCGAAAGGAGGAGTCACTAAGCCAAATTCGCTTACAACAACGCTATTTAGCAATTCAAGAATTACACCAAGAGGAGAAACTTGCGATTCTTTTATTATGTGAAATCGCGGGTGTTTCGCGCGCTGCTTACTATAAGTGGCTAAGTCGCAAGCCATCTAACAGAGAAGTTGAAAATGAAGCCATTTCAAAGGATATTGATCTCCTTTACCACCAAGTAGATGGCATTTACGGCTATCGTCGTATGACGTTGACAATCAATCGTCAACGAAAAGAAAATAATCAAGCGACGGTTAACGAAAAGCGTATTTATCGTTTAATGCAGGTGAGTGGATTGAAGTCCGTTATTAGGCGAAAGAGAAAGCCTTATCGTAAATCCCCAGCACATCATGTGGCGGAGAACGTATTAAATCGGGCATTTACCTCGGAAAAGCCAAATGAAAAATGGTGTACAGATGTCACAGAGTTTAAGTATGGAAACGGGAAAAAAGCTTATTTAAGTGCAATTATCGATTTATATGATGGTTCAATTGTAAGTTATGTGTTCGGTCATTCGAATAATAATTCCCTTGTTTTCAAAACAATAAAATCAGCTATTCAATCATTACAATCAGGCGAGCAGCCATTAATACATAGTGATCGAGGTTTTCAATATACATCGAAGGGATTTAAACGAATTGTGGAAACAGCCAATATGACACAAAGTATGTCCCGTGTTGGTCGATGTATTGATAACGGACCAATTGAATCATTTTGGGGCACATTGAAGTGTGAGAAGTATTATTTGCATAAGTTCGATTCATATGAAGAGTTAAAACTAGCGATTGATGATTATATTCATTTTTATAATTACTATCGTTATCAGAAACGATTAAACGGCTTGAGTCCTTTAGAATTCAGGGCTCAAGCCGCTTAATACATTTTTTATTATTTCCACTGTCTACTTGACAGGGAGCAGTTCATTTAATTAAGCGGATTGCCTTTTAATTGCTAGAGCAAATCATGTAAGTAGCTCCTTATAATAGAATGACACTATAAATTAGTACTGTTAAGAAGCCAGCCCCACCAATTAATGAAGCCATATCTATCCAATCATATGCTAAATCAAAATCTTTCATCCTAACCACTCTCCTATTTTAGTGTTATTTCATTAATTCCCTTTACTTGCCCTTTATAATCATAAATAGTTACAAAATTTTGACGAATGCTAAAAATAAAGGTGTGATAGCTGGATGTTAATAGGAGATTTTGTCTGCATTAAAACGAGACGAACTGCATTGAATTGGCAGAATTATTACTAGATAAAAGAGCAAGTTTTAGCCTTACATTAATATATATGCTAGAAGGTATAAAAAAATAATGTTTATTCTTTTAAGAATAGGGAAAAACTATACTACAGAGCTAGTTTCTATATTTTTAGGAGGTAATAAACTATGGCAAAACGTAAAGGTACAGGTGTTGTTGTTGCAGGATTAGCAGGACTAGCAGCATCTTATTTCAGTAAAAAAGAGAATCGTGATAAAGCACTAACAATGTTTAATAGTATGAAAGCAAAATTAGAGTCGTATCTTACAACAGGTCCTGATATGCACGACAATATTGCAGAACGTGTAGCTACAGAGGTAGCAACAGAGGCAGGTACCTCACCAACTAAAATTGCCTCGAATGAAATGGTAGCTGAGGGTGGAGGACATACTGGTGTCCATTTCTATAATGAAGAAATTCAAGAAAAGGAAAAGTAAACAAAAAACCTTCTCATTTAAGCATGAGAAGGTCTTTTGTGTGGGATAAGGATAGCGCCTGCAAAGAGTAATAAAACGAAGCCAGTAAATACAAAGCCACTGACAGTACCAAGTGATAGCCAACCTAGTAAAGATGAGCCTATTACTACACCTAGAGAGAAAAACGCATAGAAATAGCCATATGCTTTTCCTCGTACTTCAGCAGTTGTAGAGTCAATTAGCAGCGAATTTACCGAAGGGAATAGGAAACCGAATCCGATCCCATAGCAAGCCATTGCTGTATAGAGTAAAGAGCTAGAATTTGCTTGGCTAATTAATAGCTGGCTTATTCCCATTAAACCTATACCAAAAGACAATGTTTTGAGTGGATTAACCTTATCAAAAATACGATTAGTTGGTAATAGGAAAACAAGAACTGCAATAATACCAAATGTACTCATTAAAGTGCCGCTTAAACGAGAGTCGAAGCCTAAGGAATGTACTTTAAGAGGGAGTAGATACGCAATAACCCCTTGAGAAAACATTAAGAAAAAGGCTCCTAAAAAGGCTTTTAATGTTCCTGTGTTATTAAAAAAGACACTGATCGGAATATAATTACTTGGTTTAGCCTTCTCTTTTTTTACTTGATTTGCTTTCAATATAAAGAACGCAAGGATACCTAGCAGAAGCATAAAGCTTGCTGTGATATTGAAAACAAATGGTACACTTGTCCGGCTAGCTAAAATGCCACTAAATGCAGGGCCTATAATGGCTGCAATACCAACAAAGGCGCCAGAAATAGCACTGCCTTTACCTCTTTTTTCCTGCTCTGTAGCGTTCGCTAGAAATGTAAAGGCAGCAGGAACAATGAAGCCTGCAACAAGGCCATGGATAAAACGTACAATTAATAGAGCAATGGGCTCTTCTACTAAATTATAAAATGTTAATGATAGACCTGTTGTTAGAAGACCTATTATGAGTATGATGAAAGGGCCTTTGCGATCCGTTAAGAAGCCAGAAATGATATTACCGAATGTATTGGAAAGCGAATACATACCCACTGCAAGACCAGTGAGGAATGCCGATGCACCTAAAGACTCAGCATATGTACTCATAACAGGGAGCTGGGTAAAAAGGTCGAAAAACGAAAAGAAAATAATAGCATAGATAAATTTCTTCATAGTTCCTCCGATGAAATAGAACAATTATAGTCAATAAGATTGATATAGTCCTATTATAGCATTTTCCAATCGATAATACTTCTCACTTATTTTTTGCTTTCACGCAGAAAAAACGTCTAATAAGTATCAACTTATTAGACGTTCGAGCATTTAGTAATTAAGCTTTTGCAACTTCTTTTTTCATTGTTTTGTTTTTAGCAAGATTTACATGCCAAGAAAGTGCTTCCTCTAAAAGATGAGGAGTTTGGTGGTTGCCAGTTGCTTCCACTGCACGGTTGTAGTAATCCCATAATTGCTCTTTGTAATCTGGGTGTGCACAGTTTTCAATAATTAAAGGTACACGTTCTTTTGGTGCAAGACCACGTAAGTCAGCAATACCTTGTTCCGTTACGATAACATCAACGTCATGCTCAGTATGGTCAACGTGAGATACCATTGGCACGATAGAAGAAATTGCTCCACCCTTTGCGTATGATTTTGTAACGAAAATACCAAGGCGTGCGTTTCGTGCGAAATCACCTGAACCACCGATACCGTTCATCATACGAGTACCAGAAACATGCGTTGAGTTTACGTTACCATAGATATCTAACTCAAGAGCTGTGTTGATTGAGATTAGACCCAAACGACGGATAAGCTCAGGGTGGTTAGAAATTTCTTGTGGACGTAAGCAAATTTTATCAGCATACTTTTCTAAATTACCATAAACTTTTTGCTGTAATTCTTCAGTAAGTGTGATTGAAGTTGCAGCTGCGAATTTAACTTTCCCAGCATCGATTAAGTTAAATACAGCATCTTGAAGTACTTCAGATGCAACAATTAAATCTTCAAATTCTGAATCTGCAAAGCCATCAAGTACAGCGTTTGCTACAGAACCTACACCAGATTGCAATGGCATTAATTGTTTTGTTAAACGACCCGCTTTAATTTCATCACGGAAGAAGTCTAATAAAATGTTTGCCATTGTTTGTGTTTCTTCATCTGGAGGTACGATTAATGAAGGAGCATCTGGCTCTTCAGAAATAACAATTGCTTTAATTTTAGCTGGATCCACTTTGATACCAATATCACCAAGGCGTTGCATAGCATCTGTCATTGGAATAGCTTCACGTTTACCTTGCTCTCCAGGTACATAAATATCATGAATACCAATTAAAGCTTCTGGATGAGAAATATTTAACTCGATAATAATATTTTCTGCATATTCTGCAAAGATAGGTGAGTTACCTACAGAGTTTGTTGGAATGATTAAGCCATCTTCAGTAATAGCAACCGCTTCAAGAATTAAATACTTGATTGGTCCGATAATTCCTTGGCGCACTAGCTCAGCATTATGAGAAAGATGAGCATCTACATATAAGATATCCCCAGAATTAATTAAATTACGAATACCCGCATCACTTTGGAATGGTCCGCGTTTACGAATTGCACCAGCTTCTGCTAAGTACTTATCTACTTCTGGTCCTAATGATGCACCTGTATATACATCAATTTTGAATTCTTCAATTTTTGCGCGCTCAACTAATGCCATTGGAACAACTTTTGCATCCCCAGCACGAGTAAAACCACTCATCCCAACTACATCACCATTAGAAATAAGTGCTGCTGCTTCTTCAGCAGTTACAATTTTACTCTCAAGTTCTTTTAAACCAAGGCGTTTTTGAACATTTGCATCCATAAAAAAATCCTCCCCTAAATAATTTTGATGGAAACCGATTACAAAACTAGAAAAAACATTTAAGAATTTTCTGTTTATTCAGTTGTAGTATGACTCCAACCATTTGAATAATACTATCACCAAATTGTCACAAAAACTTTAGAATTAGCATTAAATTGAGTAAAAAAAGGAAAATCGAGCATTAAGATGCTTTTTCGACAGAGAAAACGTTTTATTGTAGAGCTGTATAAATTTAGTTGTTTTCTACATTAAAAATAGTGCAAAAATAGTTAAATAGGGAAGAAAATGAGGCTGATTTGAGCACAAAAAAGAACAGCGAGCAATTATTAATTGCTTGCTGTTCTTACATAATTAGAAACCTAAAGAACGACGGAAATAGCTTGCATAACGTTGGCTAACAGGAATGCGCGTACCATCTTTCATAATTAATAAAAACGTTGAGTGTGAATCTGGTTGAATTTCATCGATGTAGTCAATGTTAACGATATAAGAGCGGTGACAACGAATAAATGAGTCAGGTGCTAAAAATAGCTCTAGATCACTTAAGTTTAAACGGTGATAACCTTCACGAGTCATTGTTTTAACAAATGTTTTACGGAGTTGTGTTTCTAAATAAATCACTTGATCATGTTTGATTGGGTACCAGCAATCATCAATTTTGATTGTAATGTAGTTTGTTAAGAATGCTGATGGTTTTTGCGGGAAGATAGCAGTAATAGCTCCTTTTGTTTCGCCTTCCTCCATTAAAGGAATACTCATGCCATAATATGCGACACCGAAGACATCAGGTTCAATATAGGAGCTGATTTTTTGACCATAGCTTAATGCTTTGTGTGCGGCTGAACCTTCTTTGATAGGGTCACCTGGTTTAATTTTTAAATCAACTTTCTTGCTTGGTTGGTAATACAAATATTCATTTGTATCTGAGATAGCGATGGACGTATTTTCAGGGAAGAACTCCTTAATTATCTCCATGATCTCTTCTATTTGTTTTGGATCCACTTTAAACACCTCGTCTAAACTTTTAAAAATAGTATTATCATCTATTTTACTACATATTCATATAAATTATATAGAGAAGATTTAGGAATAAAATAGAAAAATGTCGAATGTTCCATTAGAATAATGTAAGTAGTTTTGTATAATTTGTAAATAAATTTATAAAATGACTAATTTATTTTGATATGTATATGGTAAAATTTAATTGTTAAGATTAAGTTTACGAGGTTTCTACTATGCGTATGTGATAAATTAGAACTAGAGTAGCAATTAAAATGTGGTTGAAAGGAAATCGCAGAATATGGTAAAATTCACTGTATAGTCTATTTTTTTTATATCTGGTGTATTAGTAGGGTTATTTTTGATTTATTTGTTAATAAAATTTGTGAAATAGGACTCAGTTCTTATATTGAATAAGTAAATACTATTTTCTTATTTTTAATTCGTCGGGATTGGTGTCAAATATTGTCATGCAATTCGTGCACTCTGAGGAAAGATGGGGAAGATTATGCAACTACATCAACATTCTATGTCAGAAACGATATCCAAAAGATACTTCCAAGAAATCGATAATATTAATCAATATATCGGTGTCGAAGAATTTTTTAATATTGAGTCGAAACTAATTTTTGAAATTTACCATTTAGAATCTGCAAAAGCGAAAAAATCTTTGCATGAGTTAATTGATATTCTCTCAATTCGTTTTGGCAAACAGGTCATTAAAATCGTTCGAAGCTATTTTTCTGTTTTGTCATCAATTGTGGCTCGTAAATTGCTGGACAATCAAGTACCTTCGAAAAAAGCATTTGCTTTCAATATTGCGTGTAACGATATGATAGAAAATCAGATGAAAGACGCAGAATTTTTACAATTTGCTGATGATTTAATTGATTTCTTTGTTTACTTTATTGCAGATCGCAAACAACCGACTTTCCGACATCAAACAGTTAACAAAGTGATAATGTATATAAATGACGAGCTTGAAAATGATTTAACTGTCGAAAGTATTGCTAATAACTTTCATATAAGTACTAGTCACTTATCACGTATTTTTAGAGAACATGTGGGCATTACATTGGTTGAGTATTTAAATGTTAGACGTGTAGAAGAATCACAATACTACTTACGACATACAAACAAAAGTATTACTTCTATCTCAGATCAATTCCATTTCTGTAATCAAAGTTATTTTACTCGTATTTTCAAAAAATATACGGGAGTTACGCCAAAACATTTTAGAGACGAGCTTCATCATGAATTTTATCGTTTTGAAATGGCAGAGACTGAATTACAAAATGTCTAGATTTTGAGCATAGAGAATGAGAAGGTGCGAACATATTAGCGTTGCTAAAGCTCGCATCTTTTTTAATGAATCATCTGGAGAACCAGCTTAAGGAATGAGTAGCACTTGCTATTTGATAAAGAGAGACCCTATAAGGTATACTTCACTGTAGTTGATAAATAATAGTAGGTGGAAAAATGAAAAATTTGAAGCTATTTTCAATGCTTGGTCTTGCCGTTTTTGTTCTTAGTGGCTGTCAAGCTGTGCAAAACAAAGAAGGTTTTTTCTATAGTATCTTTGTAAAACCTATGGAATTTTTATTGGAGTTTTTCGGGAATGATATCTTTTCAGGGAGCTATGGTTTAGCAATCATCGCGATTACGGTTCTAATTCGTTTAATCTTAATGCCGATTATGTTAAAAAACTATCGTCAGCAACAATTAATGAAAACGAAGATGGATGCTTTTAAACCTGAAATGGAAGCCGTTCAGAAAAAAATGAAGGAAGCTAAGACAAAAGAAGAGCAAACGCAATATCAACAAGAAATGATGGCTCTATATCAAAAGCATGGCATTAATCCACTTAATATGGGTTGTTTACCGATGTTAATTCAAATGCCAATTATTATGGGTCTGTATTTCTCAATCTTGTATTCTGCCGATGTGAAATCCCATGAGTTTTTATGGTTTAGCTTGGGTTCACCAGATATCGTGATGACCATTGTTGCAGGGGTTGTTTACCTAATCCAGGCTCGTGTATCTTTATGGACTGTACCTGAGCAACAAAAAGCTCAGATGAAAATGTTTATTTATATTTCACCAATTATGATTGTCTTTATCTCCATGTCTTCTATGGCAGCACTACCTTTGTATTGGTCTGTCAGTGGTGCATTGTTGATTATTCAAACATATATTGGACGTAAATATTATTCGGAACATCCCGAGAAAGCAAAAAAATAAATTGATTGATGTCGAGGCGCCTCTGTTGCCTCGATTTTTTTAGGAGGACAGCAGGATGAACAAAAAATGGCTATCATCTATTCTCGTTGCAATTTTTAGTATTGCAGCACTTGTATTTATTATTATAGGGAAATTTAATTTTGCCGTACTTGCAATGACGATTATGTTCGCCTTATCAAATGGGTTTAGAGCGAAAAGCTTTAAAGAGCAAGGTTATGTAAAAGAAGCGAAGTGGATGCAGTATATGGCAATTTTTTTCGCAATTGCATCTATAGTAGTATTTGTCATTGTCCTAACAGATTAATTGAATATTTATGTAGGAAATTTACACCCGAAAATGTGAACAGTGCTAAAATAAGAATATAACTAGTAATACAATAAAATAGGTATTTTCAAGGTGAAAAGCTATAAAAACATCATCCTTATAGATACCTGATATTTTAAGAGGGGTATAAAGAGTGAAAAACAATCGTCTTCCGCTTATCGTTGGTGCTTTCATATCTATCGCGTTAATCGTAGCAATTTTTGTAGTCTATAACTATAAAAATAATCAAGTAAATAGTGCAACTGATGAGCAGCCAAAAACAACAGAAACAAACAAAACAACTGAACAAGATTCTACTGCAACAGAGAAGCCAGACAATACTGAAACACCCGCAAAGCCTGAGCAACAACCAGACGAAAATGGCTATCTTCCAAATCAAACATTACCTACCGAACCAACTTATATCGATGGTATTCTGCTAGCCAATAAAATTTATCCGCTTCCGTCTACCTTTGCACCTGAAGAAAATCCAGAAGCACGAGAAGCGTTAAATCAAATGTTAGCCGCTGCTAAGCAGCAAGGATTTGATTTAGTTGCTTTTAGTGGCTACCGTTCTTTTGAATATCAAACAACACTTTATGATAATTATGTTAAACGTGATGGACAGGCGGCAGCAGATCGATATAGTGCTCGTCCAGGCTACTCAGAACATCAAACAGGCTTAGCGTTTGATATAGGTGAGCGAGGAAAAGAAGATGTGTGGCTGACAGAAGAGTTTGGGGAAACTCCAGCAGGGCAATGGCTATTTGCACACGCACAAGAGTATGGCTTTATTTTGCGTTTCCCTCAAAACAAAGAAGAGATAACAGGTTATATGTATGAGTCTTGGCATTATCGTTATGTGGGCAAAGAGGTTGCAAAAGAGATAACAAAGAAAAATATTACGTTGGAAGAATATTTAGGCGTGAAATAATAAAAGGAAGAGAAGCGGTTCTGTTGAACAGGCTCTCTTCCTTTTTAGTTTATAAAATGGGTGTTAATAAACGGGAAATAGATTCTTTAAATTTAATTAGTGTTGAACGATTTTTATACATTTCCCATGTTAATTCCGTACAATCGTAAGCCCGAAATATAAAAAATAGCGCACCTTTTCGGTACGCACGACGAATGGCCAGCTATCTGAAATTTTTTTCGGATAGCTGGCTATTTTGCACAATTGGCTTGGATATTTTTCGACCAAGGCATGTAATCATTTAAAAGTTCTGGCTGTTGATTAATTGGCAAATTCGGCAACTCGGTCATCAGCTTCACGAGGTACTGATAGAAATCGATACCGTTCACTTTTGCCGTTTCTGCCAAACTTAAACAGATGGCATTTGCTTTAGCACCAGCTTCACTAACAGAGAAGAGCCAGTTTTTGCGACCAATTACATTTGGACGAATCGCATTTTCAGCTGGATTATTATCAATTTCAATCCGACCATCAAACAGAAACGCCTTTAACCCATGTACACGATTTAAAGTGTATTCCGCTGCTTTTGCGAGTGCGCTTTTCCCGAAGAAAGGTGATTCATCTACCCATTTCAAGAATTTCTCTACAATTGGCTTGGAATATTTTTGCCTTGCTTTTCGGCGTTCACTTGGTGAAAGCTGCTTAAATTGGCGTTCTAAGTGATAGAGTTGATCACAATAATTAACGCCAATTTGCCCGTTTTTACTATCGGCTTTCAGCCAATAACGTCGAACGTGCGCCCAACAGTTAGCGAAGATGACATTAGGTAGATTACCGTATGCAGAATAACCATCACAAATGAGAGTTCCTTTAAAGCCAGCCGTAAACTCTTCCAGTACGGTACGACTTCTAGATAAAGCGCTCTGGAAAAGAATAATGATTGGCCCTTGGCTTGGAACACTTCGGAATACCCAATTATAGGCGTTTGATTGACCGCATTTCCCGTCTGATCGTTTAATAATTTGTGCATAGGTTTCGTCCACATGGAGAACAGATTTTGCTATTAATATCTTTTTCATCTGTTCATAAACCGGTAGAAGCCAATCTTTAGCTACACGAATGACCCAATTCGATAAATTCTTATCATTAGTAAGTAAACCATATCTTTCCCATTCTTTTACCTGACGGTAAAGGGGTAAATATTGAATAAACTTATCGTAGATAAGCTTTGCTAAAACAGTCGGTCCTGCAATGCTTCGCTGAATGACAGCTTGCGGTGCTTTCCCTCTTTTGATTTGTGCTTTTTGTGAGGTATCCTTTTTACAATGCCTACACTCATAAGCATGTTCGATATGCTGAACACGCTTCATTGTAGCTGGAACGAATTTCGCTTCTTCACGTGCAATTGTTGTACCAATTTCAATCATCTCACCATGGCAACAGTCACACTGCGTATTGTCAGGATGATGGTGGACTTCTTCCACTTCAATCCCATCTAAAAAAGCATCATTCCGTTTTTTCTTATGTAGTTTCCGAACAACTGTATAAGTAACAGTTGGCGTGCTTTGTTCTTCTGTGTGCTCAGAATCGCTAAAAGACGGATCATCTTCAAATAATGAACCTTGTCCATCGGGCGCTTGATACTTAGATTTTTCTGATTTAGAACCGTATAAAGCCTTTGTTAATTGGCGAATTTGTTCAGCTAGCACCTGATTTTGGGATAACGATTGATCCAGCTTAATCGAAAGCTCTTCATTTTGTTTTTTCATATAGGCTAATTGTTCTTCAAGTAATCGAATCACTTTTTCTGTTGTTGAAGCGTTATCCAAATCATTCACCACATTTCGTTCAATATAAGTTATGGATGATTATATCATTTAGATGAATTAATTTAAAAGACACCTTTTGCAGATTTTGAAATCGCCTTTGGCTGTTGAATTGATAACCCTTCTAATAGCCAACGAAGCTCCTGTTGCGAAAGGTTACGTACCTCATTTTCATTTTTCGGCCATTGCAGCTTGCCGTTATCTAATCGTTTATAAAGCATGGCGAAGCCATCGCCATCAAAGTACAGGCATTTATAACGATCCTTGCTCCATCCTGAAAACAGAAAGATGGAATCACTATACGGATCCAATTCAAATGAATCTTGAATGAGGGTTGCTAGACCATCAATTCCTTTCCGCATATCCGTTTTGCCACAGATGATATATATGTTTTTTACACTTGTAAAATTATGTTTCATCGACTGCTCAACTCCCTCATGATGACTTGGATAATGTGCTCATCTACACCATTGAAGAAGGAAATTTCAACATCAGTTGATTTAATTATGCAGCTTGGAACATGGGCTTGTGGTTGTGATGTTACAGATGAGAGGTTGTTAATAATAGGATCTAATGTCACAGGGACAATCGTTAATTTTGTGGTTGGCATAAAATTGGCACCTCCTTGAATTGATATGTCTATGGTATCGGAGATGCCAATGTGTTTATATGCGTTATTTGATTACGGGCTTACGTACAATCAAAAATATCCTTCTCAAACAGCTCGGCTAATTGGTGCGATATATTGGCATCATATATGAAGGCATTGACTTCAAAATTCAGACTAAAACTTCGTACATCAATATTTGCTGTTCCGACAGAGGATGCCTCATCATCAATAATAATAGCCTTAGCATGGATAAAGCCCTTTTCATAAATGTAGACTTTGGCTCCGGCACGTAATAATTGACCCACATAAGAATAGGTAGCCCAATAAACAAACATGTGATCAGGCTTATTAGGAATCATTATACGTACATCAATGCCTGACAAGGTTGCAATTTTAATGGCGTCTAAGAAACTAACATCTGGGATGAAATAGGGTGTTTGAATGTAAATATATTTTTGAGCCATATTAATAAGCTTTAAGTAACCAATCTTTATTTGCTCCCAGTCTGAGTCTGGTCCACTTGAAACAATCTGTAAACCCACATCACCCTTTTTGGGGATAGCAGGGAAATAGCGATCAGAGTACCCCATTTTTTGTTGAGCACTAGCTTGGTTCCAGTCGAGTAAAAATCGTGTTTGTAAGGGATGTACGGCACTACCTTCTATACGTAAGTGTGTATCTCGCCAATAACCGAACTTTTTTTGTAAGCCTAAATATTCATCACCGACGTTAAAACCGCCAATATAGCCAATTCGACCATCAATGACAACGATCTTTCGGTGATTTCTAAAATTTAAACGAGGATTAAGAAGTGGCAAAATGGATGGGAAGAAAACTTCTACTTCACCACCAGCATGCAGCAATTCTTTAAAATGGCGTCTTTTAACATTACGTGATCCCATTTCATCATAGAGAAGACGTACCTTAACGCCTTGCTTTGCTTTTTTTATCAGTGCATTGACGATACGAGTACCTAAGTCATCAAGTCTAAAAATATAATACTGGATATGGATGTGATCTTTAGCTGCTTCAATGTCTTTAAGAAGCTGTTCAAACTTATCGGCGCCATCGTCAAAAATATCCAGATGGTTGTCCTGTGTTAATACCGCATTGTTTGTTCTGAGGTGCATATAAATCATCTCTTGATAATTTTCTGCATTAGCAATACGAAACTCAAACGTTTCATCACGAATCGCTTCCATCTGATAGCTAATCAAATTATCAATCCCAATATCCTTGCGTCCTTCCCAACGGAATAGATGCTTTCTTCGTAATTGTCTTCCTAATAATAAGTACAATATAAATCCAGCTAATGGCAGGAAAAATAATACGAGAATCCATGCCCATGTAGAGGTGGCATCTTTACGTTCTAAGAAAATGATGGTCATGGCTAATAAAATATTAAAAAACAAAGTTAAAGGAACTAAATATTCTATATCTGTAAAAATGCTCATTCCTACACCTGCCTTTACTTTTGTTAATAACATACTTAGTATAGCCTACTTCAAATGCGGAAAGAAGATATGAATTGGCTAGATAGCATGGAAAAGGATTATCCCTTAGACATATCAGAGATAATCCGCATGGTTTATTTAGTAATTCTCTAATAGAAAGTTTTTTAGGTTAAGGAAAAATTCCTTAAAAAATTGAGCTAGTAAAGACATCTGATAAGAGGAGATCGCGTTCACTAGGAATTTTACTTTCTAATAACTGGGGCGTTTCTTTGATTTCTGACTTAACCTGACTTTTGGCATCCATAATGGGCACTTTACTATATGTTATGGATGACGCAATGATTTACTGGATGCCTTATATATATAAATCAGGCTTATAGAAAGTATGGCTATTGCTGCCGAAATATAATAACCAAGACTTGCTTGTACGGTAAATAACCATGTGAAAAATAATGGACCAAGAATACGTCCTAAGTTATCCATTGAATAGGAAAGCCCAGCAGCAGTTCCGTATTGTCCTCCAGATTCTTTAGAGGAGAGTGATACAACACAAGTTCTTGCAAGTGCATTACCTGCTGTAAAGACACAAAGGGCAAGCCCAGCGATAAAAAGATTAGCTGTCAATGTAAATAAAAGCATGCCGATAGCTGTTACAATTTGTGCACCGATTAACCATGTCGTTTCACTGCCGTTTTTTATACGTCGAACGACCCCGCCTTGAATAGCTGCATCGACAAAGCCACTAAACATGAACAAGTAACCAATTTGTAATGGAGTAATGTGAATTTTTTCGATTTGAAATAGCTGGAATGTTGCCTCAACGCCCGCTAGCATAAAAGTTACTAAAAATGAAAACATAAATAGATAGCGCACACGGTATTGTAGCATTGTTGCAGCACCTTTTGGCACTATAGCACGTTTATTTGAATCTTTTCGTTTTTTAGGTTCTTTTAGGACGAAACTTGCATAAATAAATAATAGTGCAATTAATAATGCTGATGCAGTAAACGGCAACTGTAAGCTATAATTACCTAGCATTCCCCCGATTGCTGGACCAAAAATAAACCCAAGACCAATGGACATGCCCATAAATCCCATATATTTATTGCGATCCTCTTCACTGGACATATCGGCGATAAATCCTGTTACTGCTGTATATAATGCACCTGAAAATAAACCACCAATAATACGTGAAGCATACAATATAACTAGGTTATCTATAAATAGTGAAAAAATAACAAAACTAAGGCTAAAGCCAATTAGACCTGTAAGGATCAGTTGTTTTCGCCCTACCTTATCTGATAGCATACCCCAAAATGGTGCTGTGAAAAAACTTGCAAGTGAATAGACAGTCAATAAACCACCTACGTGGAGTTCATGCCAATTTTGCTGCACAATTACCTCTGGTAAGACGGGAATAATAATGCCGAACCCTAGGTAAACGAGGAATTGAACAGACATCAATAATAAAATAGCCTTTTTCATACAGTTCCCTGCTTTCATACGATATTTCAATATGTATATTCTACCCCTCTTGTTCTTGCGATTACAACAATAGGGGAGGGGAAGCTTGGATGAAGTGGAACTATTCAGTAAAGGAAGAAATGAAGCTCTTTGATATTTTTTAAATCTATGTTCTGATTTTTGAATAGAATGTAGCGGTTTTGGGTAATTTAAATATGTTTCATGGAAAAGTTTGATGAGTGTGAAAAATTTACAATGTAACAAAATTGAAAAATTTTATAGCTAAGTTAAATGGTATGATAAATTTGTCAGACATCATACTCGTAAAAAAATGAAACTTTTTCGTAAATAAAACGTTATATAAAATCGAGGAAAGATTGAGGTGGAATGTATGACAAAAGAAGTAGATTTGAAAAAGATTGTTTCGAATTTATCTAAGTTGGGTGTAACAGCCACTGTAACAAAGTCTCGACTAGAACTTTTAAAAGTGCTAACACCACCAACGCAAACTCCGCAAGTTCAAGCTTAACTCGTTTCCAATAGAAAAAGGGAGGTCTCAATACGCGAGACTTCCCTTTTTCTATATTTATTCATCTTCATCATGTGTGGTAAACATATATGTTCGATAATGGAATCGCATACTAAAGACTAGCCCAATCGCTAAAGCATTCCCCATAAGCGAACTTCCTCCGTAGCTTATGAACGGAAGCGGAATACCTGTGATAGGTAATAATTGAATAGTCATACCAATATTTTCGAAAACGTGGAAAGTAATCATAGCAATAATCCCAGCACATACATATGTCGAGAAGGGATCTTTCAATAAAAGGGTTGTCTTTGTTAAATGATAAATTAATAAGAAGAAAATACAAATAACAATACTAGCACCAATAAAGCCCCATTCTTCACCGATAACTGTAAAAATGAAATCGGTATGGTTTTCAGCTACATATACCTCTCGATTTCTAAATCCCTTACCAAAAATTTCACCTGATCCAATAGCATTTAAAGAGGTAATCAAGTGATAGCCATCACTTGATGAATAGGAATAGGGATCTAGCCAAGAATAAATACGAGCAAACTGATATGCCTTAAAACCAAATGTTTTTTCTAGAAAGTCCTGCATATAAAGTGCCATCCACAGTAGTGTACCACCTGCTACCATGCCACCTAAAAATGTTGGTAAAATGATTTTCCAAGAAATACCTGCTACAATGATAAGAGCTGCAGTAATGGCAAAGAATACAAGCGCTGAGCCTAGGTCAGGCTGCTTTAAAATAATAGCCAATGGTACGATTAAGGTAATAGCGATTTTACCTAATAGCAAAAAGTCTGTTTTAATTGATCGTAATGAATAAATTTCATGGTGCTTACTAATTAATCGAGCTAGTGCTAAAATGTAAAAAGTTTTCATAAACTCAGAAGGCTGAATATTTCCTATCGGCGTATGATACCAGCTTTTAGCACCATTAACGGGTGCACCGATTTGACCTTCTCCTTCAGGCATAAAAATAAGCAGTACCAGTAAGGCAATCCCTGCTCCATACATATACCATGACATTTTTTTATATTGATCTGGCTCAAAAAACATGACTATACCAATAATTACTGCACCAATGACATACCATTGCATTTGTTTTGGTACATAGTTAATGCCATATTGACCTGATGTTTGGGCAGATGCAATAGCTAACAAACTAATGACTAGAAAAGTGAAGAGAATAAAAGCAAGTGTCCAGTCAAAACGATTTGCGAAATTTCGTTTATTTTCCATAAAAGCCACCTAAATTAAAATAGTATCTCAATATGAGTAAATGTGATGCGATTCTCCCTATTTCGTTTATAATTGGTCAAAGAAGAAAGCAAAATAATAGCCAGCAGTGCTGTAAGAATAGCTCATATCTATTGATAAGCTTGCAATTTGCTTTGAATATTGTCAATGGAATTTTAAGCAAATACTTGAACTTATTGAGTAATCTAAACTATATATGCAAATGCATGTTTAACATTCCTAATTATAACGCAAAAAATACTTTTATGCCTGCGTATATAGTAGTGACGACAATTAACATAAAATGTTTCAAAAAAATCATGTTTAGTCTTATAATGTAGTGAAGAATGGGGTGATGGTTGTGGCTAAAAAATTAAAGTCAGCTGATGATTTTATGTATCATATTTATGTTCATATGAATGATGTCGATAAATTTGTCATATTTAGCGGGTTAAAATTCTCGCAATTTGTGGCTGCACTTGAACCACTGCATCACTTACTGTTATTAAAACATTCCTATGAAGACGGTTCTTTTAATATGCATACACAATTTGAATATGTATTGGAAGAAGATGTTCCTCGTTTTGTGAAAAAATCTGCTGAATCAAAAGAATTATGTTGGGTTGATTTTATGGACGAGAAGAGGCTAGATCATTTAACACCGATGGAACAAGGAGAATTGCTTTACATAAGTCATAAGAAAGAACCGATTACGTCAGCATTTTTTAATAAATTACAAAATAGATTCGTCTATTATTCTTCAGATTTAGAGAAAATGACAAAAATTTATTTTCGTCATTTAAGTGATTCGGATTTATTGGTTGCCAATGTTTTTAATAGTTTAATTCGTGAAAAGGAACGTAGCACTGGTTTTTGGCGTCGAAAAGTAAAAGCAAGTATTCCCGCTGTATCACCAGATTTTTTACGTTCTTACCGATCCTTTGCAAAAGATGGGGCATTACTTTCCTTGTATCGGATTGAAAAACCAAAAGTAGCGTATGGAATAGAAGTTCGCAATCTGTCTGAATATTCTTTTCCTGACGAAGTTTGGGATGACTTAAATACGATTTTAAAAACAGAGCATGATGAATTAATCTATATTATTTAAACTTCATGGTGACGCAATCAAAGAACTAAGATGTTGGTAGACAATATTTATGTTGCATTATTCCTGTACAATTTAATAGCAGGAAGTATTGATGCTGGGGCATAATCGAAGAAATATACACGCAAAATCTCACCGTTAAAAATACGGTGAGATTTTTATGTCATTTGTCAAGACGTTTCATGATAAACTAATAGTACTCAAGAAGTATGTGGAGGGCACAAAAATGAAAAAAAGAATCGGTTTATTATACGGCGGAAAGTCAGCGGAGCACGAAGTGTCGTTATCGACAGCACGTGCAGTCACAGGAGCTTTGAATTTCGAGGAGTATGAAGTATATCCGATTTTCATTACAACTGACGGGGAATGGCGT
The DNA here is from genome assembly GCF_038630435.1 of Lysinibacillus sp. FSL K6-4013. Lineage (NCBI taxonomy): Bacteria > Bacillati > Bacillota > Bacilli > Caryophanales > Bacillaceae > Lysinibacillus > Lysinibacillus sp. FSL K6-4013. The sequence goes on along the minus strand of NZ_CP152031.1, from coordinate 4,163,297 downwards.
CGTGGAGAGCGTTTAGAAAAACCCGTAAGTGCAATAGAAGAACTACAATTTGGTGATAATACTACAATTTTAGAAAATAATATCACTGATTTTTTGCTTGATAAAAATGGCAATGAGGTAAAGTTTGATGTCATTTTCCCATTGTTACATGGGACGAATGGTGAGGATGGAACAGTGCAAGGTTTACTTGAGGTTCTGAATTTACCGTATGTAGGAAATGGTGTATTAGCATCCTCTGCTGGAATGGATAAAGTGGTAATGAAGCAATTATTTGAAATTGCAGGATTACCTCAAGTGCCCTATACGTATTTTATTCGTAGTGAGTGGAAGAATGAGCAACAGGCAATCATTGAGCGCTGTGAAAATAACTTAAATTGGCCAATGTTTGTAAAGCCTGCAAACTTAGGATCAAGTGTTGGAATTAGCAAGGCAACAAATCGCGAGGAATTAGAAAAAGCAATTGAGGTTGCTTTGCAATATGATCGTAAAATCGTTGTTGAGCAAGGAATTGTAGCTCGTGAAGTTGAATTAGCAGTGTTAGGTAATGACTATCCAGAAGTTTCAGTACCAGGAGAAATTAAACCAGTTACTGATTTCTATGATTATGATTCTAAATATAAGGACGGTTCTACAGCACTTATTATTCCAGCTGAGCTTCCAGTAGAAACAGTGGCAAGCTTAAAAGAACTGGCAAAGCGTGCATTTAAGGCTATTGATGGTAGCGGATTAGTTCGTGCGGACTTTTTTGTAACAGCTGAAAATAACGTGTACATTAATGAAGTAAACACAATGCCAGGCTTCACGCCTGTAAGTATGTATCCATTATTATGGCAGCATACAGATGTGAGTTATCCAGAGCTGATCGACCGTTTAATTACCCTAGCAATAGAGCGCTATGAAGAAAAACAACAGCTTCACTATAAAAAAGACTGAGTGGGATTATCGTGAAAAAAACTTTAAAACAATTGGCTGCATGGTTAAATGAGGATATGGCGGCTTTTGATGACACGGTTGTGTCAGGAATTTCTATTGATACAAGAACAATTCAACAAGGAGACCTATTTGTTCCATTTCGTGGTGAGCATGCAAATGGGCACAAGTTTGTAATGCAGGCATTTGAGAAAGGTGCCGGAGCTTCTCTTTGGCAAAAGGATGAGCCGAATCCACCAGAAGGTTATCCTTTGTTGTTTGTTGATGATCCAGAATTAGCTTTGCAAGAAATGGCTAGAGCATATCGTAATGAACATAAGGCAAAATTTATTGGCATTACAGGTTCAAATGGTAAGACATCAACAAAGGATATTTTAGCGGGGACACTTGCTCCATTCTTTAAAGTACAAAAAACAATCGGGAATTTTAATAATCAATTAGGTTTGCCAATTACTATCTTACAGCTTGATGAAGATACAGATGTAGCCGTCCTTGAGATGGGCATGAGTGGATTCGGTGAAATTGAGTTTCTAACTAAGCTTGCTCGTCCTCATATGACGGTTATCACCAATATTGGTGAGGCCCATATGCAGGATTTGGGGTCGCGTGCTGGTATTGCAAAAGCGAAGTTTGAAATTATTCAAGGAATGCAAGCAGATGGTCTATTATTCTATGACGGTGATGAACCCTTGCTCCAGGAATTAGTGGCAAAAGAACAGCACTTACAGTCAGTGCCGTTTGGATTAGAATCCGACAATCTTTTATACGCAGACAATATTCATGCTAACGCTGATGGCAGCCACTTCACTACACACGGTATGATAGAGGGAGATTTCTTTATTTCAGTGCTTGGCAAGCATCAAGTAAAAAATACACTTGTGGCAATGTTAATTTCTCATAAGCTAGGTTTAAGCAATGAACAAATACGTACATCCTTAGAGCATGTAGTATTAACAGATATGAGAATGCAACAGGTGCTAGGAACGAATGGCGCTCTATTTATCAATGATGCCTATAATGCAGCACCAACCTCCGTAAAAGCTGCCATTCAATTCATGGCTACATCAACTATTCGACCTGAAAAATGGCTAGTGTTAGGAGATATGCTGGAGCTTGGCCCAGATGAGCAAAGTTTCCATGAGGGTCTAGCTGAGCATATTAATGAGGATGAAATTGATTATGTCTGTTTGTTTGGCCCTCGAATGTTATATCTTTACAAAGTATTAAAAGAGCGTTTTGAGGCGGAACGTTTATTGTATGTAGAAGATGATTATATGGCTATTATTGAAAAGCTAAAACAAGCGAATGAATCATCTATTGTTTTACTTAAAGGCTCACGTGGTATGAAATTAGAGACGATATTAAAGGCATTTACGTCATAGTGGCATTGAATCGGTGGGATAAACGCCCACCGATTTATTCATGTAAGTTTATCTTTGTTGAATGAGGTGAGAACGTTGTCAGTAGGTGTACTATGTATTCATGGATTTTCAGGTGGACCATACGAGGTGGAGCCATTCACAACTTACTTACGTTCACATACAAATTGGATAATTGAAGAGCCAACATTATCTGGGCATGGGGAAGAATTACATATGAGTGGTTTTAAGGCGAAGCACTGGTTGATGGATGCCGAATTAGCCTTCCGAACATTGGCAAAAAAAGTTGACGAGGTAATCGTTGTTGGCTTTTCAATGGGCGGAATTATAGCGCTCTATTTAGCTAAACGTTATAAAGTGAAAAAGCTTGTATTACTGAGTGCTGCTGCAAAATATGTGAGCCCTAAGCAACTAGTCAAAGATTTTAAAATGTTAGCTACTGAAGCCTATCACCATAATTTGACTAATAATGAACTCTTTCTACGATACCATCATAAGTTTAACAATGTGCCACTAGCCTCAACAGTAGAATTTATGAAGCTGGTAAGAATGGTGGCGCCATATTATCGACATATTCAAATTCCTGTATTTATTGTACAGGGTAAGTTAGATGGGATAGTGCCTTATCATACGGCTCAATTTCTTTTTGATGAGTTAGCCTCTGAAGATAAAAATTTGTATTTTTCTGATAACGGCAAGCATCATATATGTTTTGAGGAAGATTGCTCTGAATGGTTTCCACAAGTTTTAATGTTTTTGAAGGACAAATAAAGTAGTCAGATTATTACGACTCATGCGTTATCGTTGCATAGGATTTAAAGCCATGTTAGACTAGTGTAAGCAATGGATACATTTTGTGCGAAGACTCTTCATATTTGGTTGAAGAGTACTTTTTTTTGAACACAACGGTTTTATTCTAAAGTGAAAAATTACGACAGAATCGAACCGCTCGGTAAAGACCGGGCTTTCCTTTTCATATAAGAGAGCTCTATATGGACTATCATGTAGAGAAAATTTTTAAGTAACGGAAACGTTCCACTACACAGGCTCGAATTTGCCGACAACTTCATCTGAAAATGTAACCATTTGTCAACTTAAAAGGAAAAAAAGGAGATTGAGAAGTTTGACAAATTTTTCAGAATTAAATATTAGCGAATCTACACTACGTTCAGTAAAGCGTATGGGATTTGAAGAAGCAACACCAATCCAAGAAGGTACTATTCGTTTTGCGATTGAAGGCCGCGATGTTTTAGGTCAAGCACAAACAGGTACTGGTAAAACTGCCGCTTTCGGGATTCCACTAATTGAAAAAATCGATCCAAAAAACCCTAATATTCAAGCATTAGTCATTGCTCCAACTCGTGAGTTAGCAATTCAAGTTTCAGAAGAGCTATATAAAATTGGCTATGACAAACGCGTAAAATTATTATCAGTATACGGTGGTCAAGAAATTGGCCGTCAAATTCGTGCACTGAAAAATAGACCTCAAATTATCGTTGGTACGCCAGGTCGTATTATTGATCATATTAATCGTCGTACGTTAAAATTAGAAGATGTTCAAACATTAGTATTGGATGAAGCAGATGAAATGTTAAACATGGGCTTTATCGATGATATTAATTCAATCTTAGAAAACGTACCTTCTGAGCGCCAAACATTACTGTTCTCAGCAACAATGCCACCAGCAATCCGTAAAATTGCTGAAACATTTATGCGTGATCCAGAAATCGTGAAAATTAAAGCAAAAGAGCTAACAGTTGATAATATTGATCAATATTTTGTTAAGTCTGCTGAACGTGAAAAATTCGATGTTTTATCTCGTTTATTAAACGTTCACCAACCAGAGCTAGCTATTATTTTTGGTCGTACAAAACGTCGTGTGGATGAACTTGCACAGGCCCTATCTATTCGTGGCTATTTAGCTGAAGGTATTCATGGTGATTTAAGCCAAGCGAAGCGTATCTCAGTGTTACGTCAGTTTAAAGAAAATAAAATCGATATCCTTGTTGCGACAGATGTAGCCGCTCGTGGACTTGATATTTCTGGTGTGACACACGTTTATAACTTTGATATTCCTCAAGATCCTGAATCATATGTTCACCGTATTGGACGTACAGGTCGTGCGGGTAAATCAGGTCTTGCCGTAACATTTGTAACACCACGTGAAATGGGTTACTTACGAATTGTAGAAGAAACTACGAAAAAACGTATGACACCTCTTCGTCCACCAACAACGGATGAAGCATTAGAAGGTCAACAACGTTTAGCTGTAGAAACACTTGAAGGTCTTATTGCTAATAATAATTTAGGTGATTACCGCACACTTGCAGCAGAATTACTAGAGAATCATGATGCAGTCGATGTTGTAGCAGCTGCTCTACGTTCATTAACGAGAGAGCCAGACGATACACCAGTAACAATCACGGAAGAACGTCCATTACCAATGCGTCGTGAACGTTCAAGCAATAACCGTGGTGGCGGTGATCGAGGCCGTGGTAACCGTAGCTTTGGCGGCGGACGCCGTGACAATGCTCGCAGTGGAGAACGCCGCAATAGCAGTAGCCGTCGCGAGGGTGGACGCCGTGAAGGCGGACGTCGTGAAGGTGGACAAGGTCGTTCACGCTCTCCAAGACGACACGAAGGGTAATTTTAACCGAAATACACTTAATTTTTATTGTAAACCTTACAGCCATGGTGGCTGTAAGGTTTTTTTTCGGTTATAGTTGAAACAAAAAGGTGAATGAATCCGTATACATGTAATGAAGAAAGAGGGGGGAACGACAATGAGAGCACAACCTATTCATCAAATTTCCCGAAAAGGGTTAACTGTGTGGCGTTTATATGGAGTTATACAAACTTTGGTGCTGTTAGTTGTAGCAGGACTGGTAAGTTACGGTACTTATTATTTTGAATGGCCGACATTTATTTACTTCATAGCGGGTGCAATTGTATTTTTAAGTGCGATATTATCTGTTTTTATCTTCCCGAAGATAAGATGGGAAAGATGGCGTTATGAGGTGCGTGAGCATGAAATCGAAGTACAACATGGTTTATTTGTGGTGAAACGCACATTAATTCCAATGGTACGTGTGCAACATGTTGATACGACACAAGGGCCGATATTAAAAAAATATGACTTAGGTAATATTTCTATTTCAACAGCTGCAACTGTACATACGATTCCTGCACTTGTTATGGACGAAGCAGACGTACTGCGTGCGCGTATTTCTGATTTAGCAAGGGTGGCTGAAGATGATGTCTAAGGAAATTAATCGTTTACACCCAGTGTCTGCAATTATAACAAGTGTAAAAGCATTGAAAAGTATGATATTACCAATTGTCATTATTATCATAAGTAACGGCTTTAATTTTTCTTTGAATTTTCGTAGTGAGCATTTTTTTGAAACCATTTTACTTTTTGGTGTATGGGGAGTTGCCTCACTACTTGCACTCGTGGGAGGAATCATAAAATGGCGGACATTTGTTTACTGGTTTGAAGATGGGGAATTGCGTGTAACATATGGATTATTTGTTAAAAAGAAGCGTTATATTCCTTTTGAACGTATTCAAAGTTTAAATTACAATGAAGGTGTTTTTCATCGTATTTTTGGTTTAGTGAAAGTTCAGGTAGAGACTGCTGGTAGTAAGGGAGGAAAACCTGAGGTTGAGCTGACAGCCATTCGCAAAGCAGCAGCAGATGTTATTGAATTAGAAATGCGTCATGCTAAAAACGAAGCGGTTCAACAGCAAGAACAAGCGCAGGTAGAAGAGGAAGCTGTAGCAACTCCGATGATTTATCATATGTCTATGCGAGATTTGCTGGTATTAGCAACTACATCTGGTGGGATTGGTGTCGTGCTATCAGGTCTTGCAGCTGTTGCCTCACAATTTTCCGATATTATTCCTTATGAAACAGTATTTCATGAGTTAGCTGATTTTGTGAAAATCGGCGCATTTTTAGTGGCACTAACGGTGATGGTGGTTTTAATTGTAGCTTGGATTGTATCGGTGGTCATCACGCTAATTAATTATTATGATTATACGGTCCGGATTGAAGAAGAAAAATTGATTATCACAAAGGGACTGTTAGAAAAGAAGCGTATTACTTTGCCGTTGAATCGAATTCAGGCAATTCGTATTGTGGAAAATCCCTTACGTCAGTTAACGGGCTTTGCTACAGTGGTTGTTGAAAGTGCTGGAGGTAATGGTGAAAATGGAAATGATAAAAAAATTACGCTATTTCCACTTATTAAGAAGCTGGATTGTATGCAAACATTAGAACAGCTTTTCCCAGATATGAATTGGCATCCTACATTAATTCGTTCACCAAAAAGGGCAAGGCCATTTTTTTATCGCATTGATTTTTTCTGGCTAGTTCCGATTATCGGTGCCTTTTGTTATTTCTTTTATCCATACGGGCTATTGTCGTTGCTGTTAATCCCATTAACAATTTTGCTTGGTATCTGGCAGCATAAAACAGCAGGTTATCAAATAGATGGCAAGCAACTGGCTATGCAGTATCGAGTATTTAGTCGAATTACATTGATTATGGAGAAAAAGCGAATTCAATCTATTGAAAGTACACAATCGTACTTTCAAAAAAGAAAGAATGTTATGTCTGTAAAAGCAACCGTCATGTCAGGAGCAACTGGTACAACGGGAAGTGTATCTAGCTTAGAGCAACAGGATGCCGAGAAGATCTTAACATGGTATGAACATTAATGAACTAAAAGCTAATCCTTTCAATTTTATGGAAGGATTAGCTTTTTTAACTATAAATAAATAGGGATGCTGTTTATAATAAAGTAAAAAGAACAAAAGGGGTGGAGACATTGTTTAAATATGACATTAATGAAAGCGCTTATTTAAAGCTTTTGGATTTAAGTGATGTAGATGAGTTATTTGCTTTAACTGACCGTTCAAGGGATACATTACGTGAATGGTTGCCCTTTGTAGATGATGTTAAAACAGTAAAGGATACGGAGCAATTCATAAAAAATGCTATGCAACAATATGCTGATCACAATGGCATACAAGCAGGGATTTACTATGATGGAAAGCTTGCTGGTGTTATTGGTTATCATCAAATCAACTGGCAGCATAAATGGACAAGTATTGGCTACTGGCTAGGGAATGAATTTGTAGGCAAGGGGCTCGTCACGAATTCAATGAAAGCATTGATTGATTATGCCTTTAATTATTTAAAGTTGAATCGCATCGAAGTGCGTGTAGCAGTAGGTAATATTCGTAGTCGTACAATTCCAAAAGTATTGGGCTTCCATGAAGAAGGGCGTTTAAGGGATGCTGAGTGGCTATATGATCACCACGTAGATCAGGTTGTATATGGTTTAACAGCAGCTGAATGGAAAAAAATAAAGATGTCAAATGAAGCTACAGTAGTTTTATAACGGATGTCATTGTAAGGAAAAAGGAGCTGCTCTATAGGTGAGCAGCTCCTCTTTTAATTTTATGGTCTACCAGCCATCTTTTGTTTGCGCCAACTTAAAATTCTTTTTGGATGTAAATAAACAAGTCCAAGGATAAATCCGGTTACCAAACCGCCTAAATGAGCAAAGACATTCACGTTTGGTTGGAGAAAGGTCATAATGACACTGATGACGATGATTGGTAAAATGAGCTTACGAAGCATTGGCATTGTACGACGAGTATAGTAAACTAATGCCCCAAATGCACCAAAAATTCCAAAAATAGCCCCACTTGCACCAAGACTCGCATAACTACTATCATAGAATATATAGGTTGCCATGTTGCCTACAATACCTGATACTAAATAAATTGTAATGAAACGTGCTTTCCCTGCGATTTTTTCTAGCTCTGGTCCAAAGAGATACAAGGAAAACATATTAAAAAACACATGCATAAACCCTGCATGTAAAAACATAGCAGAGAAAACACGCCACCATTCACCACTTTGAATCAGGAAATTTGCTTGGATTCCGTAATTCCACAAAAGTGTTCCTATGCCGGGTATGAGAGATAATACATAAAGAGTAAGATTTATTGCTATTAAAGTTGAAACAATAGGGTAATACTTTGTATATTGCTTAAAATTTTCCGTTCTACTAAACATGGCTCCACCTCAATTTACAATTATTATACATGCCTTGTTGGAAATAGGTAAAGGAGAAGGTTCACATGATTAAGGGAATTGGCCTCGATATTGTAGAGATTGATCGTATTGCAAAGGCTATGAAACGAACAGATAAATTTAAAGATCGCATTTTAACGATAAATGAAAAAAAAATATTTGATGGTTATTCTGAAACTCGTAAGATAGAATTTTTAGCTGGGCGATTTGCTGCTAAAGAAGCATTTTCGAAAGCTTTGGGAACAGGGCTTGGAGAACAATGTAAGCTTCATGATATGGAAGTATTAAAAGGAGAGGCCGGCAAGCCTGTTTTATATTTTAAGGATGAACTTGTCAATGGATTTGTTAGTATTACGCATTCTAAGCACTATGCAGCTGCACAAGTAATCTTATTAGAATAGTACTTAACTTGTCTAAAAGGGTTGCACGTAAATTTAAATATATTGCCCTTTCTTCAAATGACATAACTGACAAATACGGTTCATATATTGTCGTAGTGGATTTGAAAGAAGAAAGGGTGAAAGCGTGGGCAACCGTATAGTTAAATGGCTCGTCTTACTTTGTACGATATTACTTCTGTCGGCATGTGGTGCAGCCTCACAGGAAAAAGTGTTGAAGAAAGTGAATGGTAAATGGGCAGAGACGAATGGTTATGAATTAAATGCATCGATGGAAATAAAATCGGGTGGGGAACCAAGAAATTATGATGTAACAGTATGGCACACAAAACCTGATTTCTATCGAGTAGAAGTAGTTGAAAGTGGGAAAGATGTTTCTCAAATGATTGTACGTAATGCTGATGGTGTTTTTGTTGTAACACCGACATTAAACAAAATGTATAAATTCCAAAGTGATTGGCCAAAGAAAAATAGTCAAGCCTACTTAATTGGAGCGCTAGCAGAAGATTTAGCGGAAGATAAAAATCTTGTCATGAAAGAAGAAGAAAAAGCATATATATTTGAAGCGGCTACTAGAAATAGCTATAAGAACAGTATGCCACATCAGGTTATAACAGTAGATAAGAAAACTTTATTGCCAACCTCAGTAGTTATTATGAATGATGTGAAAGAAGAGCAAATCAAAATCACATTTAAGAAAATTAAACTAGGTGTACAACATGCTGCAAAAGAGTATGCCGTTGAGCAATTCACTGATAAAGATAACACGAAAGGTGAACAAGCTACACCTGCCGACAAAGATGGGCAAGAAGATAATGAGGATAAGGAAGCAGTTGGTGCAGAGGTAGAATATCAAGAATTCCAAACACATTATCCTGTCGTAAATTGGGCACAATTAGCAAATGAAAAAGTTGTGCAGGAAAGTGGAATGGAACGAGTTATCTTAACATTCGAAGGTGAAAAGGCATTTACTGTTATGCAGCAACCAGTAATGAAAGAAAATTCAATGTTACCGGTATCTTCACCTGGTGATCCAGTTGATTTAGGCTTTACGATTGGTGCTATTACAGATACATCAATTAGTTGGGAAAAAGATGGTGTTGAATTCTTTGTAGCATCAAGTAAATTAACGCGAGAAGAAATGATTGAAGTTGCTACATCTATGACGATAAGTAGTATGAAGTAACTTTTCTGGCTACAGCCTTCTGGAATACGGAGGCTGTAGCTTATTGATAATTGAAATGAACCGATAAAGTATAAGCTCATATGAAAGCTAAAACTTTGTGTGTACAAGCTACATCGATATACTAAGCATACATGTATGTCCTACATAATGTTTTAATTAAAAATAAAGAGGGTATCCTTATGAAGACACAGCAGTTTTTTCGTCCAACCAAAGCAATAATAGACTTACAAGCAATTCAACAAAATGTAAAAAATTTAAAAGAATTTTTACGACCTAATGTTCAAATTATCGCTGTAGTAAAAGCAAATGCGTATGGTCATGGAGATGTAGCCGTTGCACGGGCAGCTCTTGAAGCTGGTGCCACAGTACTTGCAGTGGCAACGCCCGATGAGGCATTACATATTCGAGCACATTTTAAAGAACCAGACATATTAATATTAGGTGCATCTCCAGTTTCATTTGCTCCCTATGCAGCGCAGCAACGTATTATACTTACGGCGTTTGCCGATGATTGGGTTCAGCAAGCTGCTTCTCTTTTAGTGGATGAAGCACTTCCTTTACGACTTCATATAAAAATAGATAGCGGAATGGGTAGAATAGGTATTCGCTCAGTGCAGGAATTATTAGAGCTGTACCAAACAATACAGTCTACAGAAAACGTTGAGCTGGATGGAATATTTACACATTTCGCGACAGCTGATGAAGAGGATACACTACATTTTGATCAACAGGTACAATTTTTTGAGAAATGTTTAGCTGTAATACCTAATAAGCCGCGACTTGTTCATGCATCTAATACAGCAGCCTCATTAGTAAAAGATTCACATTTACAATATGATGCTGTTAGATATGGAATTTCTATGTATGGATTATCACCTTCTCCATACGTGAAAAGTATCTTACCTTTTCCTTTATTACCAGCCTTCTCACTTGAAAGTGAACTTGTGCATGTGAAGCAAATAAAAGCAGGTGATTCAGTTGGCTATGGAGCCACGTATGTTGCTCCATCAGATATGTGGGTTGGAACGATTCCAATTGGCTATGCAGATGGCATGATTCGCAAGTTAGGTGGACAAGAGGTTTTAATTGATGGACAAAGAATGCCGATTGTCGGACGAATTTGTATGGACCAATGTATGGTTGCCCTACCAAAAGCATATGATATAGGTGAGAAGGTAACACTCATTGGTCAACAGGGAAGTAATGGAATAACGATCGATGAATGGGCAACAAAGCTTGAAACAATTAATTATGAAATACCATGCATTATAACAACAAGAGTTCCTAGAATATACTTTTAGTTGTCTTTCATTAGAATTAGTCAAATTTCAATGTAATGCCATGAGCAATGTTCCAAGTTAAAATTGGTAAATAAATTAGCACTGGAGAACTTATTTCTTTTCCAAAACATAGTAATGGCTCATATTTGGAAACACATTGCAATAATAATTATTCAGCATATACCTTCGACAACCAACATATTTTTACAATTTGTACTTCAAATTGTCAGATATTTTGTCATTTCATGTCTTTTCAACAATATCTTTCAATGATAGAATGGGAAGTAATGAAAAGTGTATGGTTCCGTTGGAGGTGCTTGCTGTGTACGAGAAAAAGTTAAGAGAAGCTACAATTGCTGTTCAAGACAGACTATTTCTACAAACAAAGGAAGTAATTGAAGGTGAATCTTTTGTGCGTATTTTGGCGCGCAAAAATTTAATGCAGGAGCAACCAAATCAAATACGGGAAGCTATGATTAAAGGATATGTTGAAATGTCTCATATTAATTTAATGATTGCGAGCGAATGCTTGCATGCAGAGTATGAAGCACAACATATGGTGGAGCGTCTCGTTAGCGGGGGATGACACTTTGAATGTAAAACGTGGTGACGTTTTTTTTGCAGACTTATCACCGGTAATAGGTTCTGAACAAGGAGGCACTAGGCCGGTGCTGATTATTCAAAATGATATTGGCAATCGATTTAGCCCGACTGTCATCATCGCAGCTATCACTGCACAGATTCAAAAGGCAAAGTTACCGACACACGTTGAAATCAATGCTGAAAAGTATGGTTTTGAACGTGATTCGGTTATTTTGCTAGAACAAGTGCGGACAATTGATAAGTCAAGATTGACGGATCGTATTACGCAACTTGACCATGCTGTGATGGAAAAAGTTGATGGAGCGTTGATGATTAGTTTAGGTCTAGTTAAATTTTGATATACATATGTGTATAGAAGCATCGAGATTATGATATCTCGATGCTTTTTTTGTCTTATTTTCTTGAAACGTCTTTACCATAATTTGAATTTACTATAGATTTTGTGCAGCAAATGATTTTGCTACGAAAGGAGAAGTGTCGGCGATTAAGCCAACGTATAATTGATAAATGTTACAAAAAGCTTTAAGATATACTCAAGATTTTTAATAAAAATAGATTTTTGAAAAAATTCTTAAAAGGTATATGAAAATTTACATAGAATATTCCAATTATAGAGGCGATTAATTTATTTTAAATTATGGCAAGCAGGTCGAACAAAAGTGTAAGAGTATAGCTCCAAAGGAAATGGAGGGACAGCAGTGACATATAGGTCTTCGGTTGAAATTATTACAGAGTGGGATATTGTTGCAGCTAGACAACTGGGGCGCAATGAAGCAAAAGCACTTGGATTTGGCACTGTTGATCAAGCCCGCATCACCACGGCAATTAGTGAATTAGCACGTAATATATATTTATATGCAAGTATAGGTGTCATAGAAATTGAAAGGGTTGAGGCAGATACTGAAAAGAAAATAGTTGTTATTGCAACAGATCAAGGGCCTGGTATTAAAGATGTTCGTAAAGTAATGGAGGATGGTTATTCCACCTCTGGGGGGCTAGGTGCAGGTCTGCCAGGTGTTAAACGATTGATGGACAGTTTAGATATTCAATCTGTCATTGGAGTAGGAACAACAATAAGAGCGGAAAAATGGTTGCGTTAGGACGTGAAGAAAACTGAAACAATTAGAAGCTCAGTATAAAAAAATATTAGCAGATTATATGGTCAACCAAACAGAAAGAAATTTATATATCGCTCAGAACTTCACACGTCAGTTAATTCAAAAAAATATCTCTCCTGAGGATGTTATTAGCATCCATAAAAATGCTGTAGAACAAATATTTCCGAATCAAATGAACGAATCACAGCCTGCTTATGATTTTCTTATTGAAGTAATGGTGCATTATGGGATGGCCCATAGGGAGCATCAAAGTTTACTTCAAAAGCAAGCTGAATATGAAATGGAAATGAAAATAGCGACAAACATTCAAAAAACATTATTGAAAACTTATGTGCCGAATATGCAAAATATTGATATAGGTATGATTTCAGTACCTATTCGAAAAATGAACGGCGATTATGTACATTTTTTTCATGATGGAGAAGAATATTTGAGTGTGGCTGTGACAGATGTGGTCGGAAAAGGAGTTCCTGCTGCTTTATGTATGTCGATGGTGAAATATGGACTTGAAACATTGGTATATGCATATAAAGATCCCTCATATGTTTTAGAAGTTATAAATAGGGTAATAGAAAAAGGTGTGGATGACAGTATGTTTGTTTCGATGTTTTATGGCTGCTTAGATGTAGAGCAAAACATCTTTTCGTATGCTTCGGCGGGCCATGAACCAGCTTTACATTATAGTGCAAAGGACGATCAGTTCTTTACCTTAGAGGCTAAAGGTCTACTACTGGGTGTATTGTCTGAAACAAAATATACGTTTCATGAAATTGTTTTAGAAGAGAATGATTTAATTATTATGATGACCGACGGTGTGACAGAATTTAGAGTGAAAGAAGACTTAAATGCGCGAGAGATAATCACAACTTTAATTAAAGAAAATAGACATTTATCTGCCCAGCAATTGTGTCAGCTCCTTTATAAGGAAATAGAGAGAGTGCAAAATTTTAAACTATTTGATGATTTTACTGTAGTTATTTTAAAAAAATAGGTTTAAGTTTTAATTGAACAGGGAAGAGAAAATAGTCTAACAAATATGGTGGAGGTGTGCTATATGGACGTAACGATACATTTTAAAGAAATTGATCATAAATTATTTGGCTTTGTTGAGGGTGAAATTGATACATTTACTGCTTCAGGATTACGAGACGAATTAGAAGCTGTAAAGATTACAGAGGGTTTAGAAATTGAACTTGATTTATCAAAGGTAAATTACATGGATAGTACAGGGCTTGGGATTTTTGTTGCCTTCTATAAAAGAGCATTACGTGAAAATGGAAAAGTAAAGCTCGTTGGTTTATCGAATAGGTTACAAAGATTATTTGAAATTACTGGTCTTAGTGATTTGATGGATATCGAAACTGATAAAAAGGTGGAATTAAGATAATGAAGGAATTTGACTATATTGAAATTAGAGTTCCTGCTAAACCGCAATTTGTCAGTGTCATTCGATTAACTGTTTCGGGCTTAGCAAGTAGGATTGGCTTTAATTATGATGATATTGAAGATTTAAAAATTGCAGCGAGTGAGGCTGTGACAAATGTTGTTCACCATGCTTATAAAGACGAAGAAGAGGGTGAAATAGTCATCGGCTGTGCGCTGTACGACAATAAAATGGAAATGATGATTGCGGATTACGGCAATAGTTTTAATTTTGAAGAGATTAAATCTAAGATTGGGCCGTATCATCCTGAAGAAAGCATTGCAGGGCTAAGAGAAGGTGGTTTGGGACTTTATTTAATGGAAACTTTGATGGATGAGGTGATGATCAATAACGATGGTGGCGTAACTGTCTTCATGACAAAGTATGTCACTAGGGAGCAGGTGGAGAAAAATGTCGAAAGAATCACTACATAAATCTTCATCCAAAGAAGATGTACTAAAGTGGATTGAATTGTACCAGTCAACAGAGGATGATGAAGCACAAACCAATTTAGTGATTCATTATCGATATCTAGTTGAATCTATAGCTCGTAAATATTCGAATGGTAAATCTTATTATGATGATATTGTTCAAGTAGGGATGCTGGGATTGTTAGGTGCAATAAGACGTTTTGATCCGAATGTTGGTCGTAGTTTTGAAGCATTTGCCGTGCCAACAATTGTTGGGGAAATCAAACGTTTTTTACGTGATAAAACATGGGATGTTCATGTGCCTAGACGAATAAAGGAACTTGGGCCGAGGATTAAATCAACCGTGGAGGCGCTGACAATTGAATTGCAGCGTTCTCCATCCATTAAAGATATTGCTGAACGATTAGAAGTAGCAGAGGAAGAGGTACTAGAAGCTATGGAAATGAGCCGTAGTTATCAAGCTCTTTCTATGGACCATTCAATAGAATCAGATTCTGACGGTAGCACAGTCACGTTATTCGATATTTTGGGCAGAGAAGACGATGGCTATGAAATGACCAATAAACGAATGATTGTTTCGGATGCACTGGTTGTATTGAATGAGAGAGAAAAGCAAATTATTCAGCTTACATATCTAGAGCAACTTAGTCAAAAAGAAGCTGGAGAACGATTAGGGATTTCTCAAATGCATGTATCTAGGATACAAAGGAAAGCAATAAAGAAATTACAAGAGGCTATTCTAGCAAGTGGCGGTGTTTCGCTCTAATCTTTCGGAGGTATTTAGTGAAGAATACCTTTAAAATGAATGAAAATAGTCTACTCATATTCGTCTGAGTAGACTATTTTTTTGCATTTTTAGTAAAGTGTAATGGTAAAATGAAAAGAAAAAGGTAGTGATGATGTGGAGCAAAAGCAAATGTTACAGCTCATTGCAAAAGATGTAGCAGTCAAACCAGGGCAAGTAGAAGCTGTTATCAAATTATTAGAAGAGGGAAATACGGTACCATTTATTGCGCGCTATCGAAAAGAGGTTACAGGATCACTTGATGAGGTGCAAATTAAGGCTGTAGAAGATCGTTATCACTACATACAGCAACTTGAACAACGAAAAGAAGAAGTTATACGATTAATCCAAGAGCAAGAAAAGCTTACACCAGTATTAGAACAGGCTATTCTTTCTGCAACAATCTTACAACGTGTTGAGGATTTATATAGACCTTATAAGCAAAAACGACGTACAAAGGCGACGATTGCAAAAGAGAAAGGTTTAGAGCCTCTTGCAGATCTCCTATTAGCATTTAGTAATGATGCATTAGAGCAATTAGCAATTGATTTTGTGGATAATGAACAAGTTGCTAATCTTGAAGAAGCCCTGATGGGAGCTCGAGATATATTAGCAGAACGTTTTGCGGACGATGCCTCTATCCGTGAAAAAATTCGTGCTTATTCATGGAAGGATGGCATCCTTGTTACGTCTGTGAAAAATTCTGAAATCGATGAAAAAAATGTTTTTGAAATGTATTACGAATATGAGGAGCCTGTTAATCGCATTGTGCCGCACCGTATTTTAGCGATAAATCGAGGGGAAAAAGAAGAGATATTAAAGGTTTCTATTCATGTACCGGTGGACCGAGTATTAATGATTATGTGGAAAGAATGGATTCCAGCAACTGGTTCCTCTCCTGCTATTGCAGAAGTGAAACTAGCAATCGAGGATTCGTACAAGCGCTTAATTCAGCCTTCAATTGAAAGGGAATTACGAAACGAGCTTACAGAAAAAGCTGAGGCACAGGCTATTCATATTTTCTCTGAAAATTTACGTAACTTATTACTACAGCCACCTATGAAAGGGAAATATGTTTTAGGGGTTGACCCAGCTTACCGTACAGGTTGTAAGCTAGCGGTTGTAGATGAAACTGGGAAAATGCTTGAGGTTACAGCTATTTACCCACATCCACCTAAACCAGATGTGGCAAAATCGAAAGCTACTGTAAAAGCAATTTTGGCAAAGTATCCAATAAGTATAATTGCCATTGGGAATGGTACAGCATCTCGAGAAACAGAACAATTTATCGCAGATGTATTAAACGAACTTACAACTGACATAGCTTATGTGATTGTCAATGAAGCGGGAGCATCTGTTTATTCAGCGTCTGATATTGCACGTGCAGAATTTCCTGATTTACAGGTTGAACAACGTAGTGCTGTCTCCATTGCACGCCGCTTACAGGATCCTTTATCAGAGTTAGTGAAAATTGAACCAAAAGCGGTGGGAGTAGGTCAATATCAGCATGATGTTTCTCAAAAAAAATTAAATGAATCGCTAACTTTTATAGTAGAAACAGCTGTTAACCAAGTTGGTGTTGATGTAAATACGGCTTCATCATCACTCTTACAATACGTTTCTGGTTTATCAAAAACTGTTGCAGAGAATATCGTGAAGACGCGAGAGGAAAATGGTCGATTTACTACACGTGCTCAATTAAAGAAGATTCCAAGGTTAGGTGCCAAAACGTATGAACAGGCTATTGGTTTCCTACGTGTCCCAGAAGCAAAAAATCCGTTTGATGCTACAGGTATTCATCCTGAGAGCTATGATCTTGCTGAGCAAATATTAGCAGAGGCTCAAATAGATAAAAAAGAGTTAGGGACACAGAAGGCAGAGGAAGCTATTGCAGCACTAAATATCCAAAAGTTAAGTGATGTGCTCGGAGTAGGAGTTGTGACAATTCAAGACATCGTGGATACTTTAATGAAACCTAGTCGCGACCCACGTGATGCATTCCCACAACCATTGCTTAAGACTGATGTATTGAAAATGGAAGATTTAAAAGTAGGTATGGAATTGCAGGGTACGGTAAGAAATGTAGTAGATTTCGGCGCATTTGTTGACATTGGCGTGAAGCAAGATGGACTTGTGCATATTTCTAAACTCCAAAACAAACGTATTAAGCATCCATTAGAAGTTGTAGCGCTTGGGGATATTGTAACTGTCTGGGTTGAACAAATAGATGTAACGAAAGGTCGTATCTCTTTAACGATGCTTCCACCTAAAAATCAAGCATTAGTTTGAGTACTAAATTTTCACCACACTGTCTATACTACGCAGTGTGGTATTCTTGTTGTTAGAGGTGATTACTATGGACAATCAAGAATTACAAGAGCTTGTTCGTCGCTTATCTTTGAAAAGCTTTCAGAGACCTTTTCTTCATCAAGCCTATTTTAATGCAAGATTACGTTCAACGGGAGGACGATATCTTTTACAATCTCATAATATTGAGATTAATCCTAAAGCCTATGAGTTATACGGTTTGGAAGAAGTTCAAGGTATTATTTTACACGAATTATGCCATTATCATCTACATATTGAAGGGAAAGGGTATCAGCATCGAGATAAAGATTTTAGAGAATTATTAAGGAAAGTAGATGCCCCACGATTTTGCTCAGTTCTACATTCCCCTAAAGCTACAGTTAAAAAACACCGACGACGCTATACATATACTTGTGTTAATTGCCACCAGTTATATGTACGGAAAATAAAAATGAATGTTGAAAAGTATTGTTGTAGTAAGTGTTTAGGGAAATTAAAATTAGTGGAATAAAAAAACTTTTAAAAATAGTTGACGTTTTGTTGTGTTGTCCCTATAATAGTAAAAGTCGACAAGATAACGACAACAACGAACATACATTATTCCGAAGTAGCTCAGTTGGTAGTAGCACCTGACTGTTAATCAGGTTGTCGCAGGTTCGAGTCCTGCCTTCGGAGCCATGGCCCCTTGGTCAAGTGGTTAAGACACCGCCCTTTCACGGCGGTAACACGGGTTCGAATCCCGTAGGGGTCATTTTTCATAATTTAATGTAAATAATATTTTGGTCCCGTGGTGTAGCGGTTAACATGCCTGCCTGTCACGCAGGAGATCGCCGGTTCGATCCCGGTCGGGACCGCCACTTATTGGGGTATAGCCAAGCGGTAAGGCAACGGATTTTGATTCCGTCATGCCTAGGTTCGAATCCTAGTACCCCAGCCATTCATTTCTTAATTCGAGCCATTAGCTCAGTTGGTAGAGCATCTGACTTTTAATCAGAGGGTCGAAGGTTCGAGTCCTTCATGGCTCATCTCTTTAAGAAAAAGAGTTGACTTTTTGAATTATCGTAGTATAATGAGAAAGTTACTAATCGAATGCGGTCGTGGCGGAATGGCAGACGCGCTAGGTTGAGGGCCTAGTGGGGGCAACCCCGTGGAGGTTCAAGTCCTCTCGGCCGCACCAAGTCAATCAATTTCATATGCGCCCGTAGCTCAATTGGATAGAGCGTCTGACTACGGATCAGAAGGTTGTGGGTTCGACTCCTGCCGGGCGCGCCAAATTTAAAATATATGCGGGTGTAGTTTAATGGTAAAACCTCAGCCTTCCAAGCTGATGTCGTGAGTTCGATTCTCATCACCCGCTCCAAAAAAGTGTTGACAACCGATTGGTTGCATGATACACTTAAGTAGTTGTCTGAAAAGACGACATATGAACCTTGAAAACTGAACAAGCAAAAACGTAATCAATAAAGTTTTAAGTAGCTAGCTTTGCTAGTAAACAAAACACAATTTTGGACATCAAACATGATGCCAGCAAAACAATTTGAGCTAATCAAATTTCTTTTATGGAGAGTTTGATCCTGGCTCAGGACGAACGCTGGCGGCGTGCCTAATACATGCAAGTCGAGCGAACAGAAAAGGAGCTTGCTCCTTTGACGTTAGCGGCGGACGGGTGAGTAACACGTGGGCAACCTACCCTATAGTTTGGGATAACTCCGGGAAACCGGGGCTAATACCGAATAATCTCTTTTGCTTCATGGTGAAAGACTGAAAGACGGCTTCTCGCTGTCGCTATAGGATGGGCCCGCGGCGCATTAGCTAGTTGGTGAGGTAACGGCTCACCAAGGCGACGATGCGTAGCCGACCTGAGAGGGTGATCGGCCACACTGGGACTGAGACACGGCCCAGACTCCTACGGGAGGCAGCAGTAGGGAATCTTCCACAATGGGCGAAAGCCTGATGGAGCAACGCCGCGTGAGTGAAGAAGGTTTTCGGATCGTAAAACTCTGTTGTAAGGGAAGAACAAGTACAGTAGTAACTGGCTGTACCTTGACGGTACCTTATTAGAAAGCCACGGCTAACTACGTGCCAGCAGCCGCGGTAATACGTAGGTGGCAAGCGTTGTCCGGAATTATTGGGCGTAAAGCGCGCGCAGGCGGTCCTTTAAGTCTGATGTGAAAGCCCACGGCTCAACCGTGGAGGGTCATTGGAAACTGGGGGACTTGAGTGCAGAAGAGGAAAGTGGAATTCCAAGTGTAGCGGTGAAATGCGTAGAGATTTGGAGGAACACCAGTGGCGAAGGCGACTTTCTGGTCTGTAACTGACGCTGAGGCGCGAAAGCGTGGGGAGCAAACAGGATTAGATACCCTGGTAGTCCACGCCGTAAACGATGAGTGCTAAGTGTTAGGGGGTTTCCGCCCCTTAGTGCTGCAGCTAACGCATTAAGCACTCCGCCTGGGGAGTACGGTCGCAAGACTGAAACTCAAAGGAATTGACGGGGGCCCGCACAAGCGGTGGAGCATGTGGTTTAATTCGAAGCAACGCGAAGAACCTTACCAGGTCTTGACATCCCGTTGACCACTGTAGAGATATAGTTTCCCCTTCGGGGGCAACGGTGACAGGTGGTGCATGGTTGTCGTCAGCTCGTGTCGTGAGATGTTGGGTTAAGTCCCGCAACGAGCGCAACCCTTGATCTTAGTTGCCATCATTTAGTTGGGCACTCTAAGGTGACTGCCGGTGACAAACCGGAGGAAGGTGGGGATGACGTCAAATCATCATGCCCCTTATGACCTGGGCTACACACGTGCTACAATGGACGATACAAACGGTTGCCAACTCGCGAGAGGGAGCTAATCCGATAAAGTCGTTCTCAGTTCGGATTGTAGGCTGCAACTCGCCTACATGAAGCCGGAATCGCTAGTAATCGCGGATCAGCATGCCGCGGTGAATACGTTCCCGGGCCTTGTACACACCGCCCGTCACACCACGAGAGTTTGTAACACCCGAAGTCGGTGAGGTAACCTTTTGGAGCCAGCCGCCGAAGGTGGGATAGATGATTGGGGTGAAGTCGTAACAAGGTAGCCGTATCGGAAGGTGCGGCTGGATCACCTCCTTTCTAAGGATTATTTCGGAATACAAACCTTGGGTTTGTAAGATTACGTTTTGCGTTCAGTTTTGAAGGTTCATTCTTTCTGAATGAAATACTTCAAAACTTGTTCTTTGAAAACTGGATAAAACGACATTGAAATTGTAACAAACACATTTATTTTTTAAGTTTTTTTATAGGCTTAATAACTTGGTTAAGTTATTAAGGGCGCACGGCGAATGCCTTGGCACTAGGAGCCGAAGAAGGACGGCACTAACACCGATATGCTTCGGGGAGCTGTAAGTGAGCTTTGATCCGGAGATTTCCGAATGGGGGAACCCACTACGTTTAATCGCGTAGTATCTTGACGTGAATACATAGCGTCTTGAAGGCAGACCCAGGGAACTGAAACATCTAAGTACCTGGAGGAAGAGAAAGAAAAATCGATTCCCTGAGTAGCGGCGAGCGAAACGGGAAGAGCCCAAACCAAGAGGCTTGCCTCTTGGGGTTGTAGGACACTCTATACGGAGTTACAAAAGAGCGAGTTAGATGAAGCGACTTGGAAAGGTCCGCCAGAGCAGGTAAAAGCCCTGTAGTCGAAAGTTCGTTCTCTCCTGAGTGGATCCTGAGTACGGCGGAACACGTGAAATTCCGTCGGAATCCGGGAGGACCATCTCCCAAGGCTAAATACTACCTAGTGACCGATAGTGAACCAGTACCGTGAGGGAAAGGTGAAAAGCACCCCGGAAGGGGAGTGAAAGAGATCCTGAAACCGTGTGCCTACAAGTAGTTAGAGCCCGTTAATGGGTGATAGCGTGCCTTTTGTAGAATGAACCGGCGAGTTACGATTACGTGCAAGGTTAAGCTTTAGAAGGCGGAGCCGCAGCGAAAGCGAGTCTGAATAGGGCGAAGTAGTACGTGGTCGTAGACCCGAAACCAGGTGATCTACCCATGTCCAGGGTGAAGGTGAGGTAACACTTACTGGAGGCCCGAACCCACGCACGTTGAAAAGTGCGGGGATGAGGTGTGGGTAGCGGAGAAATTCCAATCGAACTTGGAGATAGCTGGTTCTCTCCGAAATAGCTTTAGGGCTAGCCTCGTGATGAGAATACTGGAGGTAGAGCACTGTTTGGACTAGGGGGCCATCCCGGTTTACCGAATTCAGACAAACTCCGAATGCCAGATATTTATACACGGGAGTCAGACTGCGAGTGATAAGATCCGTAGTCAAAAGGGAAACAGCCCAGACCACCAGCTAAGGTCCCAAAGTAATCGTTAAGTGGAAAAGGATGTGGCGTTGCACAGACAACCAGGATGTTGGCTTAGAAGCAGCCATCATTTAAAGAGTGCGTAATAGCTCACTGGTCGAGTGACGCTGCGCCGAAAATGTATCGGGGCTAAACGATTCACCGAAGCTGTGGATTGACATCTACGATGTCAGTGGTAGGAGAGCGTTCTAAGTGCGTTGAAGTCAGACCGGAAGGACTGGTGGAGCGCTTAGAAGTGAGAATGCCGGTATGAGTAGCGAAAGACGGGTGAGAATCCCGTCCACCGTATGACTAAGGTTTCCTGAGGAAGGCTCGTCCGCTCAGGGTTAGTCGGGACCTAAGCCGAGGCCGATAGGCGTAGGCGATGGACAACAGGTTGATATTCCTGTACCACCTCCTCACCGTTTGAGAAATGGGGGGACGCAGTAGGATAGGGTAAGCGCGCCGTTGGTTGTGCGCGTCCAAGCAGTAAGGCGTGTGTGTAGGCAAATCCGCACACTGTAACGTTGAGCTGTGATGGCGAGTCCGTATGGACGAAGTTCCTGATTTCACACTGCCAAGAAAAGCCTCTATCGAGGTGAGAGGTGCCCGTACCGCAAACCGACACAGGTAGTCGAGGAGAGAATCCTAAGGTGTGCGAGAGAACTCTCGTTAAGGAACTCGGCAAAATGACCCCGTAACTTCGGGAGAAGGGGTGCTCTTGAGCGTGCAAGCGCATGAGAGCCGCAGTGAATAGGCCCAGGCGACTGTTTAGCAAAAACACAGGTCTCTGCAAAACCGTAAGGTGACGTATAGGGGCTGACGCCTGCCCGGTGCTGGAAGGTTAAGAGGAGTGGTTAGCGCAAGCGAAGCTGCGAATTGAAGCCCCAGTAAACGGCGGCCGTAACTATAACGGTCCTAAGGTAGCGAAATTCCTTGTCGGGTAAGTTCCGACCCGCACGAAAGGCGTAACGATCTGGGCACTGTCTCAACGAGAGACTCGGTGAAATTATAGTACCTGTGAAGATGCAGGTTACCCGCGACAGGACGGAAAGACCCCGTGGAGCTTTACTGTAGCCTGATATTGAATTTTGGTACAACTTGTACAGGATAGGTAGGAGCCAGAGATCTCGGAGCGCCAGCTTCGAAGGAGGCGTCGGTGGGATACTACCCTGGTTGTATTGAAATTCTAACCCATGCCCCTTAGCGGGGCAGGAGACAGTGTCAGGCGGACAGTTTGACTGGGGCGGTCGCCTCCTAAAAGGTAACGGAGGCGCCCAAAGGTTCCCTCAGAATGGTTGGAAATCATTCGTAGAGTGTAAAGGCACAAGGGAGCTTGACTGCGAGACCTACAAGTCGAGCAGGGTCGAAAGACGGGCTTAGTGATCCGGTGGTTCCGCATGGAAGGGCCATCGCTCAACGGATAAAAGCTACCCCGGGGATAACAGGCTTATCTCCCCCAAGAGTCCACATCGACGGGGAGGTTTGGCACCTCGATGTCGGCTCATCGCATCCTGGGGCTGTAGTCGGTCCCAAGGGTTGGGCTGTTCGCCCATTAAAGCGGTACGCGAGCTGGGTTCAGAACGTCGTGAGACAGTTCGGTCCCTATCCGTCGTGGGCGTAGGAAATTTGAGAGGAGCTGTCCTTAGTACGAGAGGACCGGGATGGACACACCGCTGGTGTACCAGTTGTCTTGCCAAAGGCATCGCTGGGTAGCTATGTGTGGACGGGATAAGTGCTGAAAGCATCTAAGCATGAAGCCCCCCTCAAGATGAGATTTCCCATTACGCAAGTAAGTAAGATCCCTCAAAGACGATGAGGTAGATAGGTTCGAGGTGGAAGTGTGGTGACACATGGAGCTGACGAATACTAATCGATCGAGGACTTAACCAAAACGTTTGAAACATTCAATGTACCGTTTATCCAGTTTTGAAAGAACAAGAAAGTTTTAAAAAAAGCTTGTATTTATACTTAAATATGGTATAATAAATCTTGTCTTTTAAAAAGTCTAGTGATGATGGCAAAGAGGTCACACCCGTTCCCATACCGAACACGGAAGTTAAGCTCTTTAGCGCCGATGGTAGTTGGGGGCTTCCCCCTGTGAGAGTAGGACGTCGCTAGGCAAATGAAACAGTCAGCTGTGTGCTGACTGTTTTTTTATATTAATGAAAAGAGTAATTACAGTCATTGTAATTACTCTTTAAAATGTCTATAAAATAATAAGTTCTCTAGGAGAGTGGGTAATGACTTCAACGCCTTCTTTTGTAACGATAATATCATCCTCGATACGAACACCACCTACATTCGGTATATAAATACCCGGTTCTACTGTCAGTACCATATTCTCTTCTAAAATGTCTTTACATATGGTAGACATAAATATATTTTCATGGATATCTAAGCCTATGCCATGTCCTGTACCATGTCCGTAATTTTGTCCATATCCCTTTGCAGTAATGTAGTCTCGTGTATAACGATCTGCCTCTTGTCCAGTAATACCAGGTTTGATATTGGAAAGGGCATGTTGTAAGGCATAATGGACTATTTGATATACTTCTTTTAATTGCTCTAATGGTTCTCCAACAGCAATCGTTCTTGTCATATCAGAACGATAGCCTTGATAGTAAGCACCAAAATCCATTGTCAGCATATCACCTTGCTCCACTATTTTAGAGGATGCTACGCCATGTGGGAGTGCTGAGCGATGGCCAGAAGCAATAATCATATCGAAGGCTGCACCCGTTGCACCATTTTTGCGCATATGAGACTCTAATTCATAGGCTATCTCAAGTTCTGAAATACCAGGTTTGATGAATGTCAGAATATGATTAAATGCCTCATCAGAAATCCATGCTGCTTTTTTAATTATTTCAATTTCTTCTGGCGTTTTAATCATCCGTAAATCTTCTACAATAGTAGGCATTGGTTTTAATATGGCTGTCAATTTGCTTTTCATTAATTGATAGCTGTAATAAGTAACATGATGTTGCTCAAAACCAACTGTTTGAATTGATTCCTGTTCAAAAATTTCCTGAATGGTTTCATATAAACGGTTGCGATCAATCTCGAGTACTTCAAAGGTGTCACATTGATTTGTTGCTTGCTGTGTATAGCGGAAGTCTACTAATAAAAGTGCGCGCGTCTTCGTTACGATAACTGTACCTGCACTACCTGTAAAACCGGTTAGATAGCGACGATTTTGAGCATTTGTAATAATAATTGCATCGGTTTCGTGTAGCTGTAAGGCTGCTTGTAATTGCTCTAATTTTGGCATGTTATGTTTCCCCCTTTAAAGTTAAATATACTGCAAAATATGCATTATGTTTAGAGCTTATATAAAATTAAGAAGTTGATTGTATAGGAAATTCATTACAAGATAAGTTCTATTTCTAGTTAAGAGAGTATTAGAAAATATATTAAAGGAAAATATAAAAATAGATATTGCATATCTATGTTTTCTATGATATATTTATAAATGTCTTAAAGAGGTCCCGTGGTGTAGCGGTTAACATGCCTGCCTGTCACGCAGGAGATCGCCGGTTCGATCCCGGTCGGGACCGCCATTTAAATTGATATTACAGTCCTTATGATTTTACATCATAAGGACTTTTTATATTTTATCGGAGTATGGAACCAATTCATCATTCAGGAGCTTATTAGGAAACCAAAGTAGAAATTTTATGACAAATGAATAACTCCTAAAGGATCAACCTCGCCTATTAGAAACAAAGGGGCTAAAAGTATAACAATCTGTGAAGTATTTGAGACCAACCTCCCTTTATTATTTCATAAACAACATCTATTTCCCTAAAAGCATCTCAATCGTGTCTAAAAAATGGCTTAATCTTCGTGAAATAATTGATATTATTTACATAAATATAATTATTTGTATTTATTTAACATTATCTAAAAATAGTAAAAATTACCGATAAATGATAGCGTTTCTATAAGGTAAAATTAGATGTGTTTCTAATATAAAGATTAAGGGTAAAAAGTAGAAGTAATCGGATTGGCTACGGAGGTGTTTATATGAGCAAAGATTATTCTTTTAAAAGTATTTATTTACCTTTGCTTATTGGTTCCATGATAATGATGGTAGGCTGTGGAGATCCTATTATAGAGATTGAAGAATCGAATGCGTATCACTGGCAAAAGAATATGAACGAAGTAGAATTTGAGAAATTAAAAAATGATATGTCATATATTGAGGTAGTAAAAGCAGCAGGCGGCGCAGGTAAAAAGATCAAAAATAATGAATATCGTTGGAATGATGAAATCTTGATGACACAGGCCTATATAGTGAAATTTAAGGATGATAAACTAGTTGGCAAAGAAATCATAGCAGTGAAAGGTCATTCAAAAAGATAAATCGTTGTCACGTCTTCGTAAATGAAGACGTGTTTTTTCATTTAAATAAGCAACCTATGTATTGAATTAGGCTTTTTAACGACGACATTCTAAGTAGGATATAAATGATATTGGATGCTTTGAACATTTTCGCTAGTTTAGGTAAACTAGAGGTAATGTAGTGATGAGAGGAAAAATGAGAATGTATGAAATAATCATGAATTCAGTTGATGATACAGAACGTTTTGCTATGGCACTTGCCAATTTACTAGAAGCTCAAGATACGATTACATTAGAAGGAGATTTGGGCGCAGGCAAGACAACGTTTACGAAGGCCTTAGCAAAGGGGCTTGGTGTGAAGAGAACAGTCAACAGTCCAACATTTACGATTGTTAAACAGTATGAAGGACGTTTACCCTTCAATCATTTAGATGTATATCGTCTGGCTGAAAGTGACGAGGACCTTGGTTGGGATGAATTATTTTATGGAGATGCAGTATCAGTGGTAGAGTGGGCGCATTTAATTGAACAGGATTTGCCACAGAATCGATTAGCGATAGAGATTTACCGAATCGGAGATAATGAACGACGTTTTGTGTTAATACCTACTGGGGAACGCTATAAGGCGCTATGTGAGGAGCTAATGAAATGATTTGGTTAGGAATAGAAACAGCGAATACACCACTTTCCGTTGCTATTGTGAGGGATGGAAAAGTGGTAGCCGAGATGGTGCAAAATATAAAATTAACGCATTCTGCTGGCGCGATGCCCGCTATCGAAGAAATATTAGCAAGAGCAGGCTTAAAGGCAGGCGACTTGGATGTGATTGCGGTGTCTGAAGGTCCAGGTTCGTATACAGGTGTCCGCATAGGTGTGACATTAGCGAAAACCCTAGCTTGGACATTACAGATACCTTTAGTTGGCGTCTCTAGCTTAAAAGCATTAGCTGCAAATGCTACCCTTTATAATGGATTCATTTGTCCAATTTTTGATGCAAGAAGAGACAATGTTTATACAGCTGTTTATCAAGGAATGACACTAGAGACTCTTGTGGAGGATCATCATGCACATATCGCTGATTTATTAGAACGTTTAAGGGCATTAGATGCACCTATTTTATTTGTAGGAACAGATGTGGGCATTTTTTGGGATAACATCGTAGAAGAGCTTGGTGATAACGCTTTTCGTGCACCTTTTAGTCTTGACTTGCCACGTGCTACGGAAGTTATTCGTGTAGGAACTAAAGTGGAGTTACCGAGTGTTGAAGCTACTCATCACTTTGTCCCACAATATAAACGAATTGCAGAGGCTGAAGCAAATTGGCTGAAAGAACAAAAGGAGAAAGAACATGAGTAGTGATGTAACTTATCGTAAAATGGTTTCTGATGATGTACCAGCAGTTTATGAAATTGAAGTAGCTTCATTTCCTGTACCTTGGACGTTGGATTCCTTTTACTATGAAGTGCATGAAAATCAGTATGCTCATTATGTGCTGGCTGTGGATGCAAATGGAAGTATTATTGGTTTTTGTGGGATGTGGATGGTTATAGATGCAGCCCAAATTACGAATGTAGCTGTGATTGAAGGTGCTCGTGGTCGAGGTATAGGCGAGGGATTAATGCGTGAGGCGATGCAAATAGCTCGTTTACATGGAATGGAGGTTATGACATTGGAGGTACGTGTAACGAACACCGTTGCACAAAATCTTTATCGCAAGCTTCAATTCCAAGATGGTGGTATACGGAAAGGCTATTATACTGATAACGGGGAGGATGCCCTTGTCATGTGGGTGAATTTACAATGAATAATGGAATGATATTAGCAATAGAATCAAGCTGTGATGAAACAGCTGCAGCGATTATTCGAAATGGTCATGAAATCGTGTCGAATGTTGTTGCTTCTCAAATAGAGAGTCATAAGCGTTTTGGTGGAGTTGTCCCAGAAATTGCATCACGCCATCATGTTGAACAAATTACGATGGTAATTGAAGAAGCTTTAGCTCAAGCAAATCTAAAGCCGTCAGATTTGGATGCGGTTGCTGTTACAGAGGGTCCAGGTCTTGTAGGGGCATTGTTGATTGGCATTAATGCGGCGAAGGCTTTTGCCTTTGCAAACAGCTTACCCATTGTGGGTGTGCATCATATTGCAGGTCATATTTATGCCAATGCGCTTGTTCAGCCAATGGAGTTCCCTTTATTAGCACTAGTAGTTTCAGGCGGTCATACAGAGCTTGTCTATATGAAGGAGCATGGTTCTTTTGAGGTCATTGGTGAAACACGAGATGATGCTGCTGGTGAAGCATATGATAAAGTGGCACGTGTTTTAAATTTACCTTATCCTGGTGGGCCACATATTGATCGTCTTGCTCATGAGGAAGGAGAGGCTGTGCCTTTTCCAAGAGTATGGTTGGAAGAGGATTCGTATGATTTTAGCTTTAGCGGTTTAAAATCAGCTGTCATCAATTATAAACATAATATGGATCAACGAGGTGAAGCCATTTCACCAGCAGCTGTTGCCAAGGGATTTCAGGAAAGTGTTGTTGAAGTACTGACAGCTAAAACATTGCGTGCTGCTCGTGAGTATCAGGTGAAACAGGTTATTGCAGCTGGAGGTGTAGCCGCAAATAAAGGTTTGCGAACTTCTTTGGAGGCTGTATTTGAAGAGGAAGGTATCCCGTTTTTTGTACCACCGCTTAAATTGTGTACTGATAATGCGGCAATGATTGGCGCAGCTGCTATGCCGATGTATGAGGCTGGTATTCGAGGAAACTTAATGATGAATGGACGTCCAGGAATGGAGTTAAAATCCTGGATATAGTATGGAAAAGAGGTATCTATATTTTTAGATATCTCTTTTTAATTGTCGAATAATTGTTGATAAAAAGGAACGGTGCTAAGGGAATAATAAGTAGAAACAACAAAATTGACAAATTTTTCAGAAAATTATCCACAGGTAAAAGAGCGAAATAAATAGCGAACACGCGTACTTATACACAAATTGTTGATAACTTGTGTATAACTTGTGATTATTCAATATATAGTAGCTTGTTTTATACGATACAATGTGGATAAAATAATTTTTTATTGTGGACAGTGTGGAAAACTCTGTTGATATGTTGGTATTACTAGATTTATAGTGTGTATAAAACTGTGGGCATTTTTTGTCGAAAAATAGCACTTGACCAATATATATGAAAAATGAAGACAAGTAAAGAAAAAGCCATGTGAAAGGTCACATGGCTTACATCTTTACATATTAATATTTTCGAGTTCTTCATTTAACTCAAGCCATTCTAATTCTAATAGCTCATGCTGTTCTTTAGCAGTTGCTAATTCGTCTTGAAGCATTGAAATTTTTTCATGGTCAGTGAAAATGGCAGAGTCACATAGAGCCTCCTCTAGGCTTGCAACAATAGTAGATGTTTCTTGCATCTTGCTTTCTAAATCTTCGATCGTACGTCTAATTTGACGTTCACGTTTTTTTGCCTCTTTATCTATTTTTGATGTAGACGTTTTATCAGGCAGATCTTGCTGTACTTGGGGTTGAGAGGCAGCATTCATTTGTGCTAGTTCCAATAGTTCCTGCTTTTTCTCTATATAATAATCGTAGTCACCTAAATATTCAAAAGAACCCGTTCCAGACAACTCCACCACTTTCGTCGCAATACGATTAATGAAGTAACGGTCATGTGAGACAAATAGAAGCGTACCAGGGTAATCAATTAAAGCATTTTCTAAAACCTCTTTGCTATCTAAGTCTAAATGGTTGGTAGGCTCATCGAGAATTAAGAAATTAGCCTTTTGCATCATTAGCTTTGCGAGCGCAAGGCGTGCTTTCTCGCCACCCGATAAAGAGGATACTGCTTTATCCACATCTTCACCACTAAAAAGAAAACGGCCTAATACAGTACGAATATCTTTTTCGTTCATAAGTGGCCATTCATCCCATAATTCTTTCAGGACACTCTTATTACTCGAGAGCTTTGCTTGCTCTTGATCATAATAGCCAATTTGTACATTCGTCCCATAACGAATACTGCCTGCAAGAGGGGCTAAATCCTTTACAATTGTTTTTAATAATGTCGATTTACCAACTCCATTTGGACCAACAAGGGCAATCCGATCCTCGCGAAAAGTGCGAAGGTTTATCCCACTAGAAATGGTACGATCATTATAACCAATCGTTAATTCATCAACAGATAAAACATCATTTCCACTTTGACGTTCAATCGAGAAACCGAAACTAGCGGATTTCTCATCACCGTCCGGGGATTCCATCCACTCTGTACGTTCAAGCATTTTACGTCGACTTTGTGCCATTTTTGTTGTAGAAGCACGTGCAATATTTTTTTGGATAAAATCCTCTAGCTTGGCCTTTTCATCTTGCTGACGTTCATAGAGTTTGACATCACGTTCATAATTTTTAGCTTTTTCATCTAAATAAGCACTATAATTACCAGGATATTTGGTAACACGATGACGGGATACTTCGTAGACAATAGAAACGACTTGGTCTAAGAAGTAGCGGTCATGGGAAACAATTAATATTGCGCCTTCATAGCCCTTTAAATAGGATTCCAACCAAGATAATGTTTCGATATCTAAATGGTTAGTAGGCTCATCGAGAATTAAAAGATCTGGTTTACTAAGTAAGAGCTTAGCAAGTGCTAAACGTGTGCGTTGTCCACCAGATAAGGAACTGATGGGTTTGTCATAGTCTTCGGAATAAAATTGCATACCATGAAGGACTGATCGTATGTCTGATTCATATTGATAGCCGCCAGCATCCTTGAACGTATGCTGTAATTGATCGTATTCCGACATAACTTTCGCATACATAGTAGGATTTTCATAAACAGTAGGATCAGCCATTTGTTGTTCAAGTGAGCGTAGGAGCTGTTCTTGTGCTAAAAGTGATTCGAAAATAGTCATCATTTCATTCCAAATCGTTAGCGTAGAGTTTAATCCTGCATGTTGCTCTAAATAGCCTATTTGAATACCCTTTGGGATAATGATATCGCCTGAATCATAGGACATTTGACCAGCAATTATTTTTAATAAAGTAGATTTACCTGCACCGTTTCGTCCTACTAAGGCAACACGGTCACGGTGTTGAACTTCTAATTTAACACCACTTAAAATTTCATCTGCAAGAAAGGATTTAGTTAGTTGATTGACCTGTAAAACAATCATTCTTGACACCTCAATTCTACCTTAGTGTAATGGATGAACGATTTGCATGCAATGTCCGTGCTTTACTTATTCCTAGCAGTCATGTAAGATTGAAACGATTTCTTTTTAGTTAGCTGCGTATAAGGCGCCATTAACTAAAGAGAAATACAGCAGGGGATTGCAAAAATGTTGTATATTGTTAAGGATGAATGTATTAAAATTAGTAGTTAAAGACAGTAAAATTGATGGAGGTACATCATAAGGAGGAAAAAGTTTGAAACAAGAATTAAAAATTCCACAAGCCACTACAAAAAGACTTCCTCTTTACTATCGATTTATTCAAAACTTTGCACAAGAAGGTATGGAACGTATTTCGTCGAAGGAATTGAGTGAAGCGATGAAAATAGATTCTGCAACTATTCGCCGTGATTTTTCTTATTTTGGTGCACTTGGGAAAAAGGGTTATGGCTACGATGTGCAGCATCTATTACAATTTTTTAGCCAGACGCTTGATCAACATGAAACGACAAAAGTAGCGTTAATTGGTGTGGGGAATTTAGGCAGTGCATTATTAAAATATAATTTTCAAAAAAATCATAATACACATATTGTGGTAGCATTCGATTCAAAAGCACCGAAGGATGGCAAAATGATCAGTAACATTCCTGTTTTTCATCCAGATTTATTGGAAGAAAAATATGCAGAATACGGTGCAGAGCTTGCTATTTTAACCGTTTCACCACGCTCCGCTCAAAAAATGGCGGATCGCTTAGCAGCCATGAATGCAAAGGGAATTTTAAACTTTACGCCAGAGCGATTAACAGTACCTGAAAGAATGCAGCTTTTAACCATCGATTTATCGGTAGAGTTGCAAGCGCTTATTTATTTAATTCGTAATCAGGAAGAGTGAAAACCATACATATTTTTAAGTGTAATTCACCGTTTCTGTCAAGATAGATAATTTAAATAAAATGAGGTCAAATCAGTGAGAGTGACGAAAAACTTTCACATATAATTAGTTAGCAAAATGGCGAAATATGCGTTAAAATGATGGATATAAAGAGGAGGTGGCTGTAATGGGTGGTATTGGTCCTATGAGCCTCATTATTATCGGAGTTGTCGCGTTACTAATTTTTGGTCCTAAAAAGTTACCAGAGCTTGGTAAGGCATTTGGTTCAACACTACGTGAATTCAAAAATGCTACTAAAGGTTTAGCCGACGAAGATGATGATGATAAGAAAAAGAAAGAACTAGATAAGTAAGTTAGGATGTTGAGGAATGAATCCAAAAGATCTAACTGTCATTGAGCATATAGAAGAATTAAGAAAACGGCTGTTCATTGTTGCCGTTTTCTTTGTTCTAGCTATGGCCGGCGCCTTTTTTGTCGCAAAGCCAATTATTAAATATCTTCAAATTACTGGAGAATCCTATAATATAGAACTCCATGCGTTTGATGTAGTAACACCGCTTTCAATTTATATTCAAGTTATATTTTTAATCTCTTTTATTGTTTCTTCGCCAATTTTAATGTATCAATTGTGGGCATTTATAAGTCCAGGACTAAGGGACATAGAACGAAAAGCAACCTTAAAGTATATTCCGTATGCGTTTTTATTATTTTTAGCAGGGCTGTCCTTTTCTTTCTTTTACTTATTTCCTTATGTCATAAAATTTATGATGGGTTTATCGAATGAATTAGACATACAACCAACAATTGGCATAAAGGACTATTTTTCATTTTTATTTAGACTTACAATTCCATTTGGTTTCCTTTTCCAATTGCCGATTGTAGTCCTATTCTTTTCACGTATTGGAATGTTAACTCCTGAAATACTAGTGCGTTTTCGAAAGTATTCCTATTTTGGTCTGTTTGTGTGTGCAGCTATAATTGCACCCCCGGAGTTGGCTTCGCATTTAATGGTATCAATACCATTGTTTATGCTATATGAAATAAGCATTATGATTTCACGTATTGGCTATAAAAAATACTTGCAATCAGAAGAAATGAGATTAAAAGAAGAGCAGGAAGCTGAACAAAAGCGCCAGATTGAAGAGGCACTTGAGCAGCAACGACGACAAATAGAAGAATTGAATCAACAGTAATAAATAAAGCTCGGTGCCCTAAATAGGACACCGAGCTTTTATGTTATTTTTGCATCTTACAATCGCTTTACAAAAATTTATTGCATTTTTTCTAGTTCTTGAAGAAACTTTTGCAATGGTTCCGCATAGAATTGTACAAGTGTCACAAATCCATTAAGCATGACGTGTGCAATAATAGACGTCCAAATGCGCTTTGTTTTGTGATATAAAAAGGCGAAGATTAAACCACAAATGGTATAAAGCAAGATATGTGAGAAGTCGAAGTGGATAATCGCAAAGAAAATGGCACTAACGATTGCTGCCACCCAGAAATTTGTTGTTTGGACAAGCGAGCCAAAGATCACTCTGCGAAAGACGAATTCTTCTAAAATGGGACCAAATACAACAATTGCTAATATGGCAATGGGAGCCCCTTTAGCTATCGCAACTATATCAGCAGTATTTTGTGAGCCTCCCTCAATACCGAAAACAGCCATCTCAATAGCAGCACCAATCATTTGTCCAAAGAAGACTAGGAAGAAGCCGATGATTCCCCACACAATTGTAAGTGGTATTGTTTCTTTTTTTCCTTGATAAATGTTCCAGAAGGCCTTATCTCGAGATGTAAGGATTAAGCTTAAAATGAGCGCTACAGCAAAACTTAAGGCAATATACCAACCTTGAGTAATGGGAGCTGCTTGTTCAGAAGCTAAACCCGTTACCTTCATGATGAGCTTATGGAACGGTAAGAGCAACCATCTGCTAGAGATTTGCATCAAGATATAAATCAGCAAAACATACAGGGCTGTTTTTTTATGTTTCGTTACTTTTTGAGAATTAGTCACAGTCAAAATCCTTTCCATTCATATGCTTCTTTTCTATTGTAGAGGAATATGGAAAGAAAACAAAATTTTTCGAAGTTCTGACTTGCAAAAAAAAGAGTGATTGATTATCATAATAATTGTGTTAGCACTCATTGATATAGAGTGCTAATAAATATCAACAATTATTTAATTATTAGGAGGTTGTTTCACTTGTTAAGACCACTAGGAGATCGTATTGTAATTGAACTAATCGAGGTAGAAGAAAAATCTGCATTCGGTATTGTACTACCTGACTCTGCAAAAGAAAAACCACAAGAAGGTAAAGTAGTAGCAGTTGGGACAGGTCGTGTATTAGAGAACGGGCAACGTGTAGAGCTTGACGTTAAAGTTGACGACCGCATTATTTTCTCTAAATACGCTGGCACAGAAGTTAAATTTGAAGGTAATGAATACCTAATTTTACGCGAAAGCGATATTCTTGCAATTATTGAATAAGAAGAACATTAAACACACCTTACGTAAGGTGGATGCTTATTGTCTGCAAAACAAATGTGACAATAAGGTGAAATTGATATAAATATATTGAAGAAGCTTAACGAATATTCCATTTCAGGAGGGTAAATTCTCATGGCAAAAGATATTAAATTCTCAGAAGACGCTCGTTCATTAATGTTACAAGGTGTAGATAAATTAGCGAATGCAGTAAAAGTAACATTAGGACCAAAAGGACGTAATGTTGTTTTAGAAAAAAAATTCGGTTCACCACTTATTACAAATGATGGTGTGACAATTGCAAAAGAAATCGAATTAGAAAACCCATACGAAAACATGGGAGCAAAATTAGTAGCAGAAGTTGCTTCTAAGACAAACGAAATCGCTGGTGATGGTACAACTACAGCAACAGTATTAGCTCAAGCAATTATTCGTGAAGGCTTGAAAAACGTTACAGCTGGCGCAAATCCTGTAGGTATCCGCAAAGGTATCGATAAAGCAGTGGCTGCAGCACTTACGGAATTACACGCTATTTCTCGCCCAGTAAGCAATAAGGAAGAAATTGCACAAGTTGCTGCTATTTCTGCTGCTGATGATGAAGTTGGACAACTAATCGCTGAAGCAATGGAGCGCGTTGGTAACGATGGTGTTATTACAATTGAAGAATCAAAAGGCTTCACAACAGAGCTAGATGTAGTAGAGGGTATGCAGTTTGATCGTGGCTATGCGTCTCATTACATGGTAACTGATACAGATAAAATGGAAGCGGTTCTTGATAACCCATACATTTTAATTACTGATAAAAAAATTACAAACATTCAAGAAGTATTACCATTATTAGAACAAGTGGTACAACAAGGTCGTCCACTTTTAATGATTGCTGAAGATGTAGAAGGTGAAGCACTAGCAACACTTGTTGTGAACAAGCTTCGTGGTACATTCAATGCTGTAGCAGTAAAAGCACCAGGCTTCGGTGATCGCCGCAAAGCAATGCTTGAAGATATTGCTATCCTGACAGGTGGACAAGTGATTACAGAAGAATTAGGCTTAGACCTAAAATCAGCTGACATTTCTGCACTTGGTCGTGCAGCAAAAGTAGTGGTAACAAAAGATAACACAACAATCGTTGAAGGTGTAGGCGGAGCAGACGCGATTGAATCACGCATTGGTCAAATCCGTGCACAACTTGCTGAAACTACTTCAGAATTTGATAAAGAAAAATTACAAGAACGTCTTGCTAAATTAGCAGGTGGTGTAGCAGTTATCAAAGTTGGTGCTGCAACAGAAACAGAGCTTAAAGAGCGTAAACTTCGTATTGAGGATGCTTTAAACTCAACTCGTGCGGCTGTTGAAGAAGGTATCGTATCAGGAGGTGGTACAGCTCTTCTTAACGTCTATGCAGCAGTGGAAAAAGCGGCTGAAGCAGTAGAAGGCGACGTAGCTACAGGTGTGAAAATCGTTCTACGTGCTTTAGAAGAACCAGTTCGCCAAATTGCTAATAACGCTGGTCTTGAAGGCTCAATTATCGTAGATCGCTTAAAACGTGAAGAAGTTGGCATTGGTTTCAATGCAGCAACTGGCGAATGGGTAAACATGATGGAAGCAGGCGTAGTAGACCCAGCAAAAGTAACTCGCTCAGCTTTACAAAACGCAGCATCAGTTGCAGCGCTATTCTTAACAACAGAAGCGGTTGTAGCAGATATCCCTGAAGCAGCACCAGCAATGCCAGATATGAGCGGCATGGGCGGTATGCCAGGAATGATGTAAGATTTAGCTTAAACTAAAGCACAATCTTTTAAGTAAACATGACCACTTTCCATAATTTTATGGAAAGTGGTTTTTATTTTGATTTTTTATTAGAACAGGCTATTTAAGTGGATTATTCATCTGCTAAATATATGAATAATTTATAATTAAAAATTTTCCTGTTGTTTTTCAATGGATTATCACTTACAATACAATTGAAAATGATAATCGTTATCATTGATTGATAGTTAAATAGATAGAGGTGAAATCTTGAATAAACAGGAAGCTAACAGAATAGGGACGGGCAATATTTATTATGTTATTATCTTGCTTTTAATAGCCTCCATTTTAATATCTGCCGTTTTTTCTGTATCAATAGGACAAGTCAGTATTCCTTTCAAGCAATCGATGGATATTTTGCTACATACTATATCCAATGGAAAACTTGGCACCCTTGATAGTGTGGAAAGTGAATCCTACTTGAATATTATTTTACAGGTCAGAATGCCACGTGTGGTTTTTGCCTTATTAATTGGTGTCGGACTTGCATTGTGTGGCGCTGTCATGCAGGCAGTTGTCCAAAATCCACTTGCTGATCCATACATACTTGGTATTTCTTCAGGAGCGTCATTGGGAGCAACCTTTGCTATCCTAGTTGGTTTTGGGAGTAGTGCATTGCTAGCACAATTTGGAGTAGCCTTTGGTGCATTTGCAGGAGCGATGTTTACCTCTATGGCAGTGCTTATCTTATCCAGTATTGGAGGTAAAGCAACCTCAGTGAAATTGGTTTTATCAGGGGTTGTTATCGGTGCATTATGTAGTTCGTTTTCAAGCCTTATCATCTTTTTTGCCAATAATGCAGAGGGTATCAAAACGGTTACGTTCTGGTCTATGGGGAGTTTAGCATCCGCAAGCTGGGACAAAACACCGATTTTAACATTCGTGATTGTGCTAGGAGCTGTATTATTTCTTTTCCAACATCGCGTGCTAAATACAATGCTACTTGGGGATGAATCAGCTATCACATTAGGGATCAATTTAAGTGTTTATCGTAAATTGTATATGATTCTTACCTCGCTTATTACAGGGACGATGGTCGCTTATGCAGGTATGATCGGTTTTGTTGGTTTAATTATTCCACATATTACGAGAGGTATTTTCGGGGCAGATCATAAACGATTAATGCTAGGAACATTGCTCTTAGGCGGTCTTTTCATGATTTGGGCGGATATTCTGTCTCGTACATTAATCCAAAATGTAGAATTACCGATTGGTATTATTACTTCTGTCATTGGGTCACCATTATTTATCTATATGATTGTAAAAAAAGGTTACAACTTCGGAGGGTAGAACAATGGAATTAGTAGCAAAGGAAATAGAAGTAAAAATCGGCAAAAAGGAAATCGTAAAAAACATATCCATTCATGTGAATAAGCAACAATTTGTGGGCTTAATCGGACCAAACGGATGCGGAAAATCAACTTTACTAAAAAGCATTTATAAAAGCTTAGTGCCTCAAAAAGGAATGGTCTTCTTAGATGATTTAGATGTTTTAAAAAGTCCCGAAAAAAAGATTTCTCAGCACTTAGGCGTGGTTGGACAATTTAATGAAATGCACTTTGATTTAACAGTTCAACAAATGGTGATGTTAGGAAGAACACCTCATAAAAAAATGCTAGAGTCAGATAACCAAAAGGATTTTGACATCGTAGAAGAGGCATTGACAAGAACGAACTTACAATGTTATAGAGGGCGTAGCTTTCTTTCACTATCTGGCGGCGAAAAGCAAAGGGTTATTTTAGCTAGAACGATTGCCCAACAGCCTAAATTTATGATTTTGGATGAACCAACAAATCATTTAGATATTCGCTATCAAATTGAAATACTATCCTGTGTAAGAAGTTTAAACATCGGTGTTTTAGCAGCTCTTCATGATCTAGAAATGGCAGCACATTACTGTGACTATCTTTATGCCGTAAAAGATGGTGAAATCTATGCACATGGTACACCACAAGAAGTTTTAACACCAGAAACAATAGAAGCTTTATATCATATAAAATGTCAAACATTTATTAATCCGGTGACGAATGGATTAGGCTTTGCATATGGACTGTAGGAGGAAAACCATGAAGAAAAAATTATTATTAGGAATTGGTTTAGCGGCTTTGTTAACATTAACAGCCTGCGGAAACACATCAAAAGATGCATCTAAGGAAACACAAACAAAAGAGCATTATCCACTAACAATTGAGAACTTTACAAAGGCTGAAGGGGGATCAACATGGGAAAAGAAAGATCAAGTATTTGATAAAGCACCTGAAAGAATTATGGCAAATACACGCCCAGCAGCAGAATTATTATTACATCTAGGATTAGGCGATAAAATCGTTGGTGTTGGTGCGAACTTTGGAGCAGTTGATAAATCTGTAGAAGAACAGTATGCTAAGCTAAATATTTTAAGTGATGAATATGTTGGGAAAGAGGTTACATTAGGGACTAATCCTGATTTAGTATTTGGTCGTGGTGGCTTATTTGATAATGCTGAATGGGGAGTAGGGACAGTAGACTCTCTTAATGAAATGGGTGTAAAAACATATGTTTTAGAGTCATCTGTAACAGGTGGTACATATGATTCTATTTATAAAGATATCGAAAATATCGGTGAAATTTTTAATGTTCAAGACAAAGCAGATAGCTTTATTAACGAACTAAAAGGCCGACAACAAGATATTTCTTCAAAATTAGAAAGTATTAAAGAAGAAAAAACATTTGCTTATCTGCATACAAATGATCCAAAAGAGCTTTTTATTTATCCAGCACACGACGAAACATTTTTTAATGATGCATTCAAAATGGTTAAATTAGATAATATTTTCAAAGATGAAACAGGCGATGTAAGTGTTGAGACATTAATTGCAGCAGATCCAGATGTATTAATACTTCCTAACTGGGACGGTTCTGATTTGACAAAAGTACGTGAAGAAATTTATGCCAATCCTAAACTTTCAAGCATGAAGGCTATTAAAAATAAACAAATATATATAGTAGATTACAATTACATGTTCGGCTATGGCTATAACACAATTGACGGAATGGAGACACTAGCGAAAGAAATGTATCCAGACTTATTTAAATAATATAAAAAGCACTGTCCTAGCGGGGCGAATAAATGACATAATAGGGCAGCGTCTACTACTAAATAATAAAAGGAGGAGAAATTATTCAATTTCTCCTCCTTTGTTATAGCTGTAGAAGCTGCTCTTTATTTAATATTGTGGTTATTATCTTAGAATTTTCATGGTTCCAGCAGACGGATACAGGATGTTGCTGATCAAGATAGAGTAATTGGGTAAAAAGGTCTTTCCTTTTTTTTCTTATATCAGTAGTATCAAGCAAATGTGGCGATTGGATTGGTAATAAGCCTGTTTTAAAAAGAGCCTCTTTTAAAGTCCAAAACTCATAAAAAACATGTAAAGGCTGATGAGAGACCAATTGACGCTCTGTCTCAGAAAGCGCATATATCATCATATCTTCACTAACTGGCTTTATTTCTTCAACATCAATGCCCACTCGTCCGATAGTGGTGACTGCTAACACTATCCAATCCCCAGAATGAGAGAGATTAAAATCCCCCTGCCAATGAGGGTGTCCTGCAATATATGGGCGCCCTAATTCATTATGAGCTAGATGTAACAGAACGTCATCTATATAGGGAAGGAGTGCCCATCTAATAAGAGTGCTACCTAGCATCGCTCTTTGCTGATCTTGCCAGTGCTTGTATTGCTGAACTTTTCTTTGAACCTCGGAAGGGAGTGCTTTAAGAAAAGCATCCAATTCTGATGGTGCTAACTGAGCGCCTAGAGGTAGTGCAAATAGCTGTATAGTTTGTTTTATCATCTTATATTGACTTGTTTTGGCTCAGGAAAGTAGCCTGTATCAATGCCATATTGAATCATTCTGTGAATAAAGGCTGTATTTGGTACCGCACATTCAATCTTTGTATGCGCTAAAAATTCTATCGTTTTTTTGCAATTGAAGATAAATGGGGAGTCACTTGCTCCATCACCTTCAAGTTGAGCAATGGCTAACGATAAATATTCCTGTACATCTTTTGAATGATCGCCATTTAAAAGCCAATCTGTATATTCTTGTGTTGAAACAATTGTTAAGTCATAACCAATTTCTTTAAGCATATCGATTAATTCTAAATAAGTAAGCGATACAGGGTTACATAAATGGAAGACATGGCCGTTGGTTGCTGGCTGGCTTGCCAAAGAAACAAGTGCCTGACTAGCATAATTGATTGGTGTGAAGTCAACATGCCATTGTGCCGTAGGAGCTTTACCTAAATAAAGCATTGATTTAATCATACGGTAAAAGGCATTGTCATCGATATTACGTTGGAATTTACCTGTTTCAGAATGACAGCTTAAATTTCCTACACGATAAATGGAGACAGGGATCGCATCATGTACAGCGTTTCGAACAAGATTTTCTGCTTCTAGCTTACTTTGAGTATAAACATTAGTAAGCTTTACATCGTAATTGAAGTTACCTTTTGCTTCATCTGGTCCCCATTGGATGGCTGCTAGCTCCTCTGGAATTCCAATAGTCGATACATAATGGAAATGCACACCTGGTTTCTGTTTGGCTACTTCAAGCAAATAGCGAGTTCCATTCACATTGACATTATTAAAATGATCAGCTGCACCGAAATGACGTACATCTGCACCACAATGAATGATGGCATCGATTTCTTTCATAATGATTTGTTCATCTTTATCAGATAAATGAAGTCGTTGCTTGCCTAAGTCACCTTGGATAACAGTGACACGGTCTTTCAATTGCTGAGCAATCGTATTGCCAAAATAAAATTGCATACTTTCTATTAGCTTGGCTTCAATCGTAGTTTGGGTACTCGGTCGAATAAGGCAATATATGTGCGCAGTTGTTGTTGCTAATAGCTCATATAATACATGACTACCTAAATAACCTGTAGCCCCAGTTAATAATACCGATGTCATTGGCAAGGGCTTCACGTTTTGGGAGACTTGTAGAGGACTAGGCTCCATTAAGTCTTTGAATACAATGCTTTTAGCTGGCTCGTCTTGATCTTCAATCGCTTCTGGTTGATAATGACGAATATAATGATCCAGTTCAGCAATCGTTTGATATTGGAAGAAATCCTGAATTTTTAAGAATGGTATATGTTTTTTCACTTGTACAAGAATCTCGAGCACTTTTAGCGAATGCCCACCGATATGAAAGAAGTTATCATGAATGCCTATTGGCTCAATACCGAGCACTAATTCCCAGGCGGTAGCAAGCATACGCTGTGTATCATTTTCTGGTGCAATATATGTAGTGCTGCGTGATAAAGTTAATTCCAATGAAGCTAAGTGCTTTCGATCAATTTTTCCTGTAGGGGATAACGGCATTTCTTGCAATTCAATAAATTGCTCTGGCACCATATAATCTGGTAAAAGATTCGCTAAGTAGTCCCTTAAAAGATTCTCCTCAAGCTGCATACCACTTGCCACTGTATAGTAGGCAAATAAATGATTATTTCCATCAGCCATTTTCTTCGCAATAATTACAGCTTCCTGAATGCTCGTATGATTGCTCAATACTGTTTCGATTTCCCCAAGTTCGATACGGAAACCTCTTACTTTAATTTGAGAATCTTTACGTCCAACAAATTCAATGACACCAGTTGGCAATAGTCGAACTAAATCACCTGTTCGATACATTTTTTGATTTGGCTTTAAGAGATGGGGTACAAATACTTCAGCTGTTTTTACAGGCTGATGTAAATAACCTGCTGCTAACCCAGCACCAGCAATACATAATTCTCCGATTGTGTTAACGGGACATAGCTGTTCGTCAGCATTGATAACATACATTTCATAATTGGCAATAGGTCTACCAATGGGGATACTAGATTGCATGTCTGTTATCTGACTTTTTACCTTAAAATAGGAGGACAATACTGTACATTCAGTTGGTCCATACACGTTAATAATTTCTGTAGTAAGTCCAAATTTCTCTTGCCATTTTTGAACAATGGCAGGCAATAGGGCTTCACCACCTACAGATAAATAATTTAATGTCGCAAGCTTTTCCCTATAGCTT
The DNA here is from genome assembly GCF_038630435.1 of Lysinibacillus sp. FSL K6-4013. Classification (NCBI taxonomy): domain Bacteria; kingdom Bacillati; phylum Bacillota; class Bacilli; order Caryophanales; family Bacillaceae; genus Lysinibacillus; species Lysinibacillus sp. FSL K6-4013. The sequence continues at coordinate 4,120,229 of NZ_CP152031.1, read as the reverse complement.
ACTGGTAAATGTGTAGCTAGCTGTGTAAAGAAAGCATTTGGAACAGTAGCAGTCGTTACTTGCTCACGGCCGATCATATCAGCAAATGCCTCAATGGACAGACGTTCTACACTTGTAAGCATATGAAGTCTTGCCCCTGAAAATAAAGCAGTAAAAGTTTCTGTTATAGAAGGGTCAAAACTATAAGAAATAAACTGGGAATAAACATCTTCTTTAGTTGAATGGTAGATTCGTTGATTATCTGTTATTAAATTAATGACAGCTTCATGCTTAAGCATGACGCCTTTTGGTTTACCTGTTGAACCAGAAGTATAAATAATATAGGCTAAATCGGATGGAAGCAGTTCACATTGCATATTTTCCTGTGAATACTCTTGCTCCGTTTGGTTGATAGTGAACACTGTGCGTGTTTGGGAATCATTATGTATAAAATCATTCAGTAGAGCTGTATGTTCGTTTTTCGTTATGATAAATGGGGCACCTGTATCGTTTAATAGGTACTGACAACGTTCTTTTGGATAGCTCGGATCAATGGGAACATAAACACCACCAGCTTTCAGGATACCTAACAAACTAATGACTGTTTCTTTACTACGTTCCATCACAATCGCTACATAGTTTCCTTTTTTTAGACCGTTGGCAACTAACATATGAGCAACTTGGTTGGATTGTTCATTTAGCTGACGGTAGGTAAGTTTTCCACCTTCATAGGATAATGCGATTCGTTCTGCAAACTTTTGTGCTGCCTGATAAAATACATCAGGTATTGTGGTGTTTTGATCGTAGTTAGCCATTGTTCGGTTTAACGTTTGATATGCGAGTAAGTCTTCTTTGTTCAACAATTGTGTGCTATTGGAGGATGGCGTTTGTTGGTCAAAAGAATGCTTATTATTTTGGGATGGGTGTACATCAAATTCTTGTTTATTATTCAATTATGACAACTCCTATTTTAGAAAAGGGCCGACACTTATGAAGGAGCGATTATCATCATTAGGTCCACAGTAGTGAAGCAATCTGTGAGAAACTAACGGAAATAACTCTCCTTAATAAGGCAGCCCTTTCATTTTTTATTTCACTACAAAGGTATTAACAACATTCATTAATTCATCAGATAACTCGGATAATACTTGAGCCTCTTCAGAAACTCGTTGTACTGTATTCAATTGAGAGGCAGAAGTTGCTGCTACTGCTCTTGTATTGTCCTTTGAATTGACTGAAAAATCTTCCATATCTTTAACAGCAGACGTTACTTCTTCCATACCAGCTGCCATTTCTTCAATCGTTGCAGAAAGCTCTTGAATTTGCCCTGTCACATGGTGAATGGAAGTTAAGATCTGGCTAAATGATTTTTCCGAATCATTGATCATGACAATACCATGATCTACTTCTTCTACAGCGTGAACCATGATATTTACAGATTCGTTTGTATCATGCTGGATATGAGAAATAAGTGTAGAAATTTCACGTGCAGATGCCTCAGATTGTTCGGCAAGTTTACGTACCTCATCAGCAACCACTGCGAAGCCACTACCAGCTTCTCCAGCACGTGCAGCTTCGATAGCCGCATTCAATGCAAGTAAATTGGTTTGAGAAGCAATCCCTGTAATGATTCCTACAATTTCTTCAATTTTATTGGAATGTTCGCCAAGTAATTTAACAGAAGCTGCGGATTGATTAACAGCCTTACTAATAGCATTCATTTGTGCAACAGATTTATTTGTCGATTCATTCCCTCTTTCAGCTTCCTCAGATGCTAAAATTGAGGATTCTGAAATTTGATTGGATGTCATAGCAATGCGTTGAATACCAATACTCATTTCTTCAATAGTAACTGTACTTTCTTTAGCCTTTTGTACTTGAAGATCAGCGCCACTTGCAATTTCCTGCATGGAAGATGCTACATTATTATATGAATCAGAAGCTTCTTGCATATTTACAGATAAAACATTGGCTGTGTTTGAAACACGTTCAGAGACATTCGTTGTACTCTTAATAACATTTTTTAGATTTTCAATCATTGAATTAAAGTTTTGTGTGAGCATTCCTACTTCGTCTGTTGAAGTAACTGGTAACGGTTCAAGTTCTAAATTACCTTCTGCGACCTTTTTCGATTGTAAGGAAAGTTGTTGAATTGGTGTTAATTTTTTTCTTAAAAGAGTGTAAACAGCAATGGATGAACCAATTAAGAAAATAACCGTTACTAATAACGTCCATAGGGCTTCAGACATCGCTTTTCCTGTTACCATTGATACATCATAGTCAATGGCATAAGCAGCCAGCATGTCCCCATTTTCATCCAAGATTGGTGTAAGGCCTGTTTTATAGCTACCATATTCATCGCTATAAATATCTGTTGCTGTTGCTTTTTTTGTATCAAAGACTTCTTTAATTCTTGCTAGGAAATCAGGAGATAAACCCATTGCAATCATATCTTGATTATACTCTGCTCCTAGTTCAAGTATACTAGATGATAGAACAGGTGCATTAATATTTTCACCGTTAACTGTAATTAAAAATAGATTGGTAATACTATCTGAATTATCATTGATTGCATCCATCTCTCTAGTTAAACGTAGAGCATCGGGGTTACTATTTGTAGGATTCTCTAATATGGATTTTAGTGTAGTAATATCAATGGTTTTGGCTAGGATCATGCCTTTGTCAGAAAGAGATTGATTCATGTCTGTTAAATTACTATTTCTTACTATATAATAAGAAAGACCTAAAGTAACTAATCCAAATAATAATAAAATACTCACTACTATCGCAGTTAATTTCTTACTAATAGACATTTGCTGCTTCTTGCGTTTTTTCATGCTTTTCCTCCTAATATGATCTAACAAATATTTCAAGCTAAGGACTATAAATGGATAATTTAGTCAATGTACTACACATTGAAGATGTTGATGTTATTCGTAGAAGTCCAGATGCGTTTTAAATATTTTCAAATGCAAAATAATCTATTTATCCCCTATCATTTAACTACTATACTGCCAAAAAAATTGATTCACAACCCAGAAAACTTACTATTTAAAGTCATGATTTCTATGAATAAACAAAGAAATCTAGTTTTTTAGTCTATATATTTTTTAGGTTAGGTTAAATTTTTACAAAAAGCTTAACAGTTACTAGTATAAAAAAGAAGTATGCTCAGAACTAACTTAATTTCAATTGATTAAAAATTTGACTGAAATGCTAATTTCCAATTCCTTGTTAGGGCTTTTTACTTATTTTGTCATGTCTTATATGTAAAGGAATTGGATGATTTTTATTATGGGAATAAAATGAAAAAAAGGTTATTTCTTTATTCTTGAATAAAGAAATAACCTTTTTCTAGTTGTTGCTATGGTCGGGGATTACCAAAAATTCCTGGTAAAATATTCGGAAGTCCTGGTATTAGTGGTGGTGGGAAACCAGGATATTGACCACCTGGACGTGGCGGATAAGGCTGCGGCGGATACGGCTGTGGTGGATATGGACGTGGCGGATAAGGCTGCGGTGGGTAGGGCTGTGGTGGGTATGGACGTGGTGGATAAGGTTGCGGTGGATACGGCGGTGGATAAGGTGGTGGGTATGGTGGCGGATAGGAACTACCAGGCGGTGTTCCTGTACCTGCAGCAGTGATTTGACTAACATCCACAGTCACTATTTGACCGTTATCTAGCTGGATTTCAGCTGTTCTTCCTCCAGTGCCAAATGTTCGAATCAATGTACCTGAATAAGTACCAGTAGGGAGTGTCACCCATATTTTCATACCTGGCCGAAATTGACTGTTAAAATCATCGGGGGCTAATCTAGGATAAACCAATGAAACACACCTTTCTTCATTTTTTCTAACATATGCCTATTGCGATTTTTGTCATAGGCTATAGGCTATGGATGCTTAAGTTCGAATTTGTTATAAAATATAACAAATTTCATTATAATAAGAGAAAAAGCTAAAAGGATGTTTAGCATATGGCAATTATTAAGATAAAAAAAATAAACATACAAAATTTTCGAAATGTACGACAGGGTGAACTTGTACTCGCAGTACGTTTTGAGACATTTCTACAAGCGAATGTTGTTGGCCTATATGGACAAAATGGCTCTGGAAAGACAACCATTGTAGATGCATTCAGTTTATTGAAGACACTTATATCAGGATGGCTTGCTGAAGTGAAGTTACCTTCACAAGAGAAGCGACTCCTATTGGCAGGAGAGCAAACAGCTAGTATGGATGTTGAATTTTTAGTTGAGAATCAATTCGGTACATTTTTTGTGAATTACTATGTGGAACTACAGGAGGATCAGCATCGACTATATACTACGCTGGAGCGCCTTACCTATCGAGAAAATACGAAAGGGAAGCGATTTAAGACTTTAGTTGCTGTGACAGAGAAAGATGTGCAAATCCGTCAATCGAAACTGAATGATCTGAGTGAACAGGCACGTATCCAATTACTGGTTATTCAACAGTTAGCAAGAAAACAGTATATGTCATTTCTATTCCACAAAGATGTAAAGCCATTATTACAGGAACGACTTTCTGAGCAAGAAATGCAACTGCTACAAAATATTGCCGTTGATTTTAGCAGAGATTTACATGTTGTTAGTAATCAAAACATTGCACCATTATTTGAAGAACGGATCATGCCGTTTAGTATTCATTTAGAGAAAACGAGAGGCCTTATTCCTTATGATTTAAATGGACCAGCTTTATTACCAGAGGATGCATTCTATGCATTATGTGAAGTAATTGAGCAAAGTAATCAAGTGCTCTCGGCAATTATTCCTGGTCTGACAATTAAAATTAATATCATCACAAAACAAACGATGGATAATGGAGAGCAGGGAATTCGTTTTGAGTTTTTGTCGCAGCGTGGGGAGCGGGAATTACCGTTACGAACAGAGTCAGAGGGAATTTTAAAGATCATTTCTATTCTTAGTGTATTAATTGCTGTATACAATAATCCGAATGCATGCGTGGTTATTGATGAATTAGATTCAGGTGTATTTGAATATTTGTTGGGTGAGTTGTTAACAGTGATAGATGAGGATGGAAAAGGACAACTTATTTTTACATCCCATAATCTACGTGTGTTAGAGGTGCTAGCTATTAAAAATTTATGGTTTACGACGACAAATGAATATCACCGCTATATGCAGCTAAAAGGTATTAAAGAAGTGAATAATGCTAGAGATGTTTATTTACGTGCTATCCAACTTGGTGGACAGGACGAAGAGATATATAAGGAAACCAAAACATTTAAAATCAAGCGTGCTTTTCGTAAAGCGGGTGTTCAACATGACTAAAAAAGTGCTATTAATCATTGTGGAAGGGCAGACGGAGCAAATTATTTTAGAGGATTATTTAGATGCTCATTTTGCGAACTCGACAATACGCTTTGATGTACAACGTGAGGATATTTTAACAAAGTGGGATGCGCACAAACGGATCCCAAATATTAAAAACAGTGTTGTACGAGTGATTCAGAGCTATCTAGAAAAATATAAATTTTTAGCCAATGATTTAACTGCTGTTGTTCATATTACAGATGCAGATGGATGCTTTATTGCACCAGAATGCGTCAAGGTAGATGAGAGTATCGAACAAAACCTATTTTATACAGAGGATGCTATTTTAGTGAAGTCGGATAAACGTAAAGAGCAAATTGAACAACGCAATGATATGAAGGCAAAAAATGCCCGAATTTTAATCGCTAACGACCACTTTAACATTAACCGTATGAAAGTACCTTATCAATTATTTTATTTTTCTACGAATTTAGAGCATGTCTTATGGAATGAGCGCAATGAAATCCCTACAGAAAAACTACAAAAAGCAGATGAATTTATGGACAATCTATCAGGCACGATTGGGGAATATTTAAGCGCCTATCTACCGGTTAGTTCAGCGTTACCTTATAGGGAGAAAATCAAGAAAAGTTGGTCCTTTTTAATGGAGGACTGTCATTCATTGCAACGAGGCACGAATGTACCGCTATTATTTGAAATGATTAAAACAGATGTACAGTAAAAAACAGGCGACGAAATACGTCACCTGTTTTTATCTAGTGTGAAGTTAGCGCATTTGCTCATAGCTTCGAATATGAGTTAATATGGCAGGGTCTTTAATTTTTGTATCTTCACTTAATAATAAAAGCTTGGACATGATCTCAGCAGTACGCGGATCATCATCCACCATCGGCAAGAAAATTCGTCCCCGATGCTGAGAAGGTACAGCAATAATCGGGATCATGGAACCGCCTATTTGATGCACCACACCACTTCCTAAATGTAAGGAGTAACTTGCTAGCTTACCTTCTACGAGGGCATGTTGCTTTTTCACTTCCACATTGTTTAGCTTCAATAATTTCGCCAATTCTTCTACGATAATACTGCGCATTTCAACAGTAGAATGACTTGCCTCTGGGTCTACACCCCCAATATGAGCAACGCTGACAACGAGATCAATATCTCGCATAACCTCAGAGAATATCGCAGCTGGAATATCATCTAAAACGATATGTTTGCCTGATAGTCGATCATAGAAGTAAACACCTTCGATTGCAGGTGCTTCAATTTCTGCTGGCGTAAACCAATCTGCCTGTGCATACAAGGATGCCACAATATTTTCCTTATAATATACTTTACGTGGTCCTGTTTCATAGCTGATTTGCCAGCCACGTGTTTTCAACAAGGCTACTGTTTGTGAAGGATTTACTTGATGTCCTGCATAGCGCAATGATTGTTTCTGTGCTTTTTCATCAGCATTGATGAGATATAACTCACGGAACACTTGCTTAAATGGCTGTTGTATTTTGTGCTCGAACATATAGGATTGCCACTGTCTCCATTGACCACTTTCTAGAAGATGGAAAGGATGAGCAATCTTTATAGAGGACGAAGGAGCAAGGTCCACAATGTCAGCCGATAGAAGCTGTAAGCCTTGTGGTGTAAGCATTCCAACGTAATCATCGCTGATAAATATTAGTTTTTGTAAAAGTGGAGCTAGGATCGGATGGGCCAATAAATGAATGAGCTCCTCGATCGAAAATACAGTTTCTAATTCCATTGCTTGCTCAAGAGCTGGGCGTGCTCGTTTGTATTGTTCTTGTAGGTCTTTTCTGGCTTCCTGCAAGGTTACAATATCAGCATGCTTTTTTAATGCAGCAGGAACGTTCTTTAGACGTTTACCATCCTTTTCAACAATAATAGCTACAGAGGCGTCATCTTCTATTTGTAGATGTGCTGTAATTTGCTCGATCTGTTGTGCTTTAAACAAATGCTTCATATCGTTAAAGGCAGATAATTCCATACGCCATGTGAAGCGAGTGGCTTCTCCATCTCCTGCATTACGCGCTAAATTTTCTAGTGCGATACTTGCTGCTCGAGCCTCACTTGCGCGGCGTTGGGCACCAAATTGCTTACTTTCCTTCAAAAACTGTTGAATAAATTGATAGCGTGTTAGGGCGTCTTTGTCATCCGATTTTATTAAAGGGATAAGACCAAGTGCGCGCAGTTTATCTTTATTGCGTTTATCTTGAATTTCTTGCATTAACGTTTTTGGACTGAGTTTACCGATGGCTGTATCGGCATAAAGCTGTGCCCGACGATGGTTGGCTCCTTCAGAGGCATATTTTGCAGCATCATAAACAAGTTTGAATTTCTTAGCCCCAAGTGTTTGATAGGCGCTTTGGAACCAAGCTAAATCGAATGCACCATCACGGAAATCCTCAGCAGTTATGCTAGAGAAAAGGGCAATCTGATCTTTGGCAAAGTCGGATAAAGAATCTGTGGTGTGAGCGATAAAATACCAGGCTGATTCTTTTAGTCCATCCCAGCCAATCACTTCACTGACAAGGTCTATCCAATGTTGGTTATACATCATGGCTTCAATTAAACGTTCTTTAGAAATGTCTGTTTTCAGCCATGCTTCTTTTAATTGCTGGGCTGTTTCTTCTTTTTTAGGGTAACAGTTAGTTAGCAATCTGGAGAATACATCCTTTTTCGTTTCTGCCTGCCAAATATATCCTCGCGCAAGTTTTTCTCCGTCAAGTGCCTGTAGAATTTGTAAGAAATAATTAATACCCTCAAAATAAGAAATGCTACTAGCTAACTTTGTAACAGCAGTAGGCGTATCACCACGTTTTAGCTCTATGGCTAAAATTCGATCAATTGCTTGTTCACGAATAGTAAAGAAATCGGTTAAATCTTCAAATGACTGTTGATAGCGTTCTCGCAATTTAGTTGGCTCGATAAATATTTCTGAAGCGAGCGTATTGGTAAAGATGGCCTCAAATAAGTGATCTTGCGTAAATAAACCAACCTTCATTGCATCTAAATATTGGAATAAAGATAAATTGTAGACGTTTGGCTTATAGCTTTCATTTTTCATTCGCTTTGTTAGCTCTTCATTGATAGCTAGCATTTTGACATATTCACCATAGGTTGTGTAATCAGACCAGCATCGATCAACAAATGTCTCAATGACATCTAAATCGATAATGGTAGAAGTGGAACGATAGTAATAATAACCCTTCTCTCGAACATCAAGTTGCCACTGATCAGCAGGGATTTGTTTGAATAGCTGTAACATTATGACTACTGCCTGTTCGAAGCGATTAAATTCGGGTGCATGCTTTTCGAGTAATGAAAGTGCTTCCTGATGTAGCACTGTATCACCTGAGATTTTGTCGATGTCTTGGGATAGCACTGAGAAAATCTGTTGAATTGTATCGTCATATTTCAAGGAATTAAATTGCGCAACACGTACTTTTAATTCTTTGTATTGGAAGAACGGTTTAATTAGTGTATGAGCTGCTTCGGAAAGATCATGAGCAGCAGGGTATTCTGATAGATTATGGTAAAAATTAAAATAGGCTAAGTCCTCATTACTAAATAATGCTGTCTTTATCCATTGAACAATTTCTTCGGGGATAGGATAAGCATCAAGACTAGCATGTCGTTGATTATCCGATTTAGTTGCCATTACACTATATCTTTGTCCTAATGTAGTGCTTATGGGTGTGTCATTCCATTGGTATGTTTCATATTCTAGTTCAGCATGTTTATCTAAAAGTTGAATAAGCTGCTCTAGCTTAGATAATAATTTATCAACATCATATTGAAAGAATTTTTCGAAGGGTGTAGGTGTCTGTGCATAAAGTGGAACAAGTTGTTGCCAAGGCTCTTCACCGTTCATTTGAATGGCTCCATCAGAAATACAGTCGTATTGAATAGGGGGATGTGGTGTATATAAGCCAAAGCCATTACGCTCGTTATACTCTGGGGCATCCCTTGTAATTAATTGCTCTAACAAAACTTGCTCGTTTTTAGTTACTTTTGGTAATAAGGAGCATAAAGCTGTAATTAGCTCGCTTGCTAAGCTGTATTCCTTAGAGGCTTCTAATAGTAACTCAAGCCCTCCAAGTCTCTTTAACTGCTTACTATCTTTTATCAGCCTTTCAGCACTTTGTAATAGATGGTTCTGTGGCTGAACTTTTAAGAGTGAAATAGCCTCTTTACGAAGTGCACCTGATTTATTAGCTAAAAGATCTTCAATTTTTGCTATTTCTTCTTCTGTTGGTGTTAGAGCATGTATTTTCTTTAACGCAAGAGAACGATTGATGGAACTGCGATCCCGTAAAGAATTAAATAAAAATTCACGTTGACCTTCTGTGACAGGGTCAAGACAATAAATATTCAGTAGGCCGATTCTACTTGATGGTGAGTAAGAATCTGCATGCTCAATAATTCGTTGGAATAATGCCTCGTCTTGTATATGGTGGGCTAAAATAATTTGTGTTGAAATTAAATCTTCTAATGGCAAATGGACATAGACAAAGGATAGTGGTTTGCCTGTAATGATAAGTCCATCTTTCGTTATTTCATTCTTTGCCCACTCAAGCTGTTCAAATAAGAGGTATTCAATCCCTTGTAGCTGTGTGTTTTCTTGCATGAAGGTTTGAAGGATTTGCTCCCATTCATTGTCTCTTGCATACTCACTATTAATATGGTGATTAGCATAAAGAAAATTGCCCCATGCAAAGGCAAACAGCTCAATATCTTTTGTTGATAAGATTAAATCCTTCACAAATGGCGCTGTAAAGGAGATTTTCGATAAGTTTTTCAAAAAGGCAAGCGTTGTAAGTTGGATATGCTTGTCACGCTTTAAGAGTTTTGTTACAAGGTCATTTAACTTCGTATAGTCCTTTGTAGCAGTAGCCCATAATGCAACATAAACATCAATTGTACGTTCACTTTTTAACAATTGCTCAACAAAGCTGTCTTCTTCAATTGCTTGGATGGCTAATGTAAGAACTTCCTCTGTTATTTTTTGATTTTCGAAGCTATTATAGCCAAGTCCCATCCAAGTATCGACTGCTCGAATTACAGAGGAGAAGCGTGTTAGGCGATGCTCCTGAATAAGCTTCATCATGTTGAGCTGTGCATCTAGATTGCCATGGTCAATATTTTCTACTATTGCCTGTCGTAAACCTTCTTGTCGTGCAGCTGCTATTAAGAGTTTACCAAGTGCATCATGCATACGACGATTACTTGACTTGAAAATACCTCGAATGAATGGATGACCGAAAAAGCTACTTTGATGCTCATCAAATAAAATACTCTCTACTGCTTCTTCGATGGAAGGGTTTTCTAATGATAGTTCTTCAGCAAGCAACTGTTCAAAAACATTAAAACCCATAACTTTCACATTTTCATTCTTCAAGACATACGAGCTATAGTTTGGATAAGTCCCATGTTCATATTGGCGATGATTCGTTAATAACTCCTGCAAAGTAATTTCCTCAAATGTCAGCATCTCTTCTATTAACTGTAAACATTGAAAAAGATGGTCTTGCACTGGTTGAGATGAACGAAAAGATCGACGTAAAGCATCTGTTTGAAACATTGTAGCATCAAAACGTAATGCTAGTTTTTTGATCTTGAGTGCACGTTCTTGTGAAGAAAACAAGGTAAGCACTTCAAATAATGGTCCACTAAATAGCTCTCCAAGTGATGAATATTGCTGAGCAGCTATAAGCGATTCAATGTCATAATCTCTATTGTCCATGTATTTTAACAGTGCGGCTGCTAAAGGCTGTATCGCTATAGGTGCAGAATCAGCTATAGTTTGAAAATGTGTCTTTTGTTCAGGTGAAAGTGTCATCAAAAATCCCTCCTACCAAATTCGTCCTGCAAGCATAGTAAGTTTAATAAATGTAAAAACATCATCTTCCTGTATGTTTAATGGTGTAGAAAGAGAATCTAAAGATTCTTCATTATGAAGAACTAAAAACAGCTCGTCCTGAAAGGCTTGAAGCATTGTGGAAATAGCTTGATCCACTGACTGTACAGCATCCTTTTTCTTTTCTCCAAACTGTACTTTGCCATATTGGGCCGCGTCTACTAATTGCTGATCCGTTAAATATAGATGAAGTGGTGTATCTACCATTTTTTCATTAAATTGTTGTACTTGCTGTGTAACAAGCTGAACAAGTAAATCTTGTAACGTTATGACAGGCTTTTCAATTGAAAATGGAATTTTTTCAAGCTTACGAGATTTCTTACCGATTACTTTTTGCTGGTAAAATAAACGCAATCTAACACCTCCTTACAATAATTTCATTATACAAGAGTGAGAACAGGGAAAAGAATAAGGCATATGACGCTAGTTGCGTAAAAAAATTTGGGAAAAGTGTTATCAAAAGTAGCCTGCTGCAACTGATTTGTAGGGTAGAAAGTGGGTAAAAATTTACTGAAGATTATGCGGAAAATAGAACATTTGTACGATTATTGTTATCAAGATAAGTATCATTTTGCGTTTTTTTATTCTAATAACGGTGAAGAAGCAGAATATATTACTCAGGTAACTTTTTAGACATACGTATTTAAAAGAACATTCTTTCATGAAATCTCGTAAACGAAGATTATTCTCATTAGTATTAAATAGGTGACATAATACAGCCTACTATTTATTTGCTATAAATAGTGGTGTACTTTTGTGGAGTTGTTAACAGACATCTTTTCATCTCTGATTTCATAAGCTTTATAGGTATGATTTTATCAAGCTAGAAGGAGGCAAAATCATTCAAATACACGTTGTACGGGCTGGCGAGTCTTTATGGGGTATTGCACAGGCGTATGGGGCTACGGTTCAGAGCATTATAGATGCCAATCAAATTCCAGAGCCAAATCGTTTAGTTGTGGGGCAAGCTCTTGTAATCCCGATTGTCGGAAGCTTTTATTATGTAGAGCCAGGTGATAGCTTATGGTCAATTGGTCAACGTTTCGGTATTAATTATGTAACGCTTGCACAAGTAAATGGCATTCATCCCAATCAACCATTAGCTGTTGGAGCGAGATTGTATATTCCACAACCGCCAAAAACAAGAGCACAAACATTGGCCTATTTAGAGCCGAGAGGAACATCTGTTAGTGAGGCACTCTTGAATCAAGCAAGGGAAGCGGGTCCCTATTTAACATATTTAGCTTTATTTAGTTATGAGGCTAGGCGTGATGGTACTTTACAGAGACCGCCAAGCCAAGGTGTGACGCAAATTGCAAATGATACGGGAGCTTCAATGGCGATGGTTATTTCTAATTTGGAGAATTTTAGTTTTAGTGGGGAATTAGCGAGAGATATTTTTCAAAGTACGGCTGTTCAAGATTTGTTATTTGATAATATTCTTGCGGAGGCAAAGCAACTTGGTGACGTCAAAGATATCCACTTTGATTTTGAAAATTTGCCAGCAGATCAAAGACAAGCCTATAACAATTTTTTAAGAAGAGCTGTAGAAAAATTTCATGCTCAAGGATATACAGTGTCTACAGCATTAGCTCCTAAAACAAGTGATAGTGAACGAGGACCATGGACAGCGGCACATGATTATAGAGCACATGGGGAAATCGTGGACTTTGTCTTACTCATGACTTATGAATGGGGATATTCAGCTGGCCCACCAATGGCCGTTTCACCTCTCCCAGAGGTAGAGGCAGTTGTAAAATATGCGGTGAGTGAAATACCTGCAAGCAAAATTATGTTGGGGCAAAATTTATATGGCTACGATTGGACGTTACCATTTGTTCAGGGGGGACCGTATGCAGAAGCGCTTAGTCCACAGCGAGCCATTGAAATTGCTAAACGTTATAATGCAGCAATTCAGTATGATTGGAGAGCCCAAGCACCATTTTTTGAATACTATGATGAGCAAGGTAGGGCGCATATGGTGTGGTTTGAAGATGCTAGATCTATTCAAGCTAAATTCAATCTCATTAAACAATATAACCTTCGTGGTATTGGTTATTGGAAATTAGGACTACCATTCCCTCAGAACTGGGTGTTAATTGGTGCCAATTTTGATGTGGTAAAGAAATGATAAAATGAAGAAAAAGGACGGATTGCCCAATGTATTTTCTGCGAAGAGGAAATTATCTGTAAAATCCATTCCCAATTATGGATAAATATATTATAATTATGGTAAATAGTATTTTAGGAGGTATATTTTGGGTAAATTTAAAAAGTTAGGTATTATTTTAACAACTACTGCATTTTCTGTTGGGATTCTAGCACCCGTTTCACAAGCTTCTGCAAATGTGAAAGAACCTTCAGAGCGTATTGCAATACAGTTGGCTGCCTCAGAGACAAAAGTGACAAAAGGTATGCTAATTAACAAATTACGTGCACTATTCCCTGAAGAGTTCAAATTTGTAGCTGATAATGAGTTTAATTCTGGAGGCGGTCATTTCTTTAGAGATGATACAACGGTCCGTTATGATTTAAACTTCAATAAAACAGTAAATGGTAAAGATGTATATGGTGGTTTTACATTTAAAGGTGAAGATTTAGAGTTAGAACATTTCTATTATCAGCCAGCTAATATCGCTGAAGCACTATATCCCGCAAAATATTCAGAGACTGAAGCAAAAAAAATTGCTGATGACTTCCTAAGAAAATTTGCGAAAATAGAGAACTATAAACTCCGTGAAGATGGCTTCGGTTATTACAATGACATTAATCGTCCATTATCACAACCAATTACCTACTCATTTGTTTATTCACCAACTTATAATGGAGTGCTTATTGGCGATCAAAGTATTACTATTGATGTTCTTGCTAATGGTCAAATAACAGGAATGTATCGTAATACAGAATCTTTAAGTAAAGCAACTTTTGATAGCTCAAGCCAGAAAAAAAGTGAGGAAGAAATTGTAGCACAAGTACGTGATAACTTAGCAGTTGAACTTCGTTATTACGTTGATTATTTTAGCGATCAACGTAATGTGAAGCTTGTTTATATGCCAGCAACAGGATTTAATGGTGTACATGCTTTAACGGGTCAATGGCAAACAACGAATGGCTTCTCTACACAAGTTCCAAAGACGAAAAGCGCTGAGAAAATATCCTCACAGCAATTACCACCAAGAAAAAGTGGTATGACTGTAGCAGAGGTTGAGGAATTTGCTAAAAATTTATTAAAAGTTGATGAAGACAAGGCAAAGCTCACTATTGATATGGTTGACGAAAGAGAAAATGACAATGGTGAAACGGTTTATACAGTAAATTACATGTATATGTACAATAATGGCGGATCTGGTACCTCTTTAGAAATTAATAAGGCAACAGGCGATATCGTGCAGTATCACGATATTATGAGAGATTTTATCAACACTGACAAAACAAATACCATCTCTAAGGATGCGGCATTAGCAAAGGCGATTGAATACTTAAAGCAATGGGCTCCATCCTATTTACATGAGTATTCGATGCCAATTGATGATCCTGTACATGATGATTATAGTAAAGATTATTACTTCTCCTTCCCACGCATCGTAAACGGAATTGCAGTTGTTGGAGATGAAATAAACGTAGGTATTGGCTCTGATGGATCATTACGTTCATTGAATGTTAATAAACAAAAGGTTACTAACTGGCCTTCTATTAGCCAAGTAATCTCAGCAGATAAAGCAAAAGAAGCATATAGTAAGGCACTTACATTACAGCTTCAATATGCAAAACAAGATACTGAAGGTAAACAACATTATGATCTAGTCTACGCTCCAACTTACAACGGTAGCTTAGTTAATCAGATTGATGCAATTACCGGTGAATGGTTGTATCAGGTAGATGGTTCAAAAGAAAAGCAATCTATTTCACATCCAACAGCAGCCAATGAATTAAATTATCTTTTAAATCAAAATGTATTAGAGGTAAAAGATATAGCAAACTTTAATGCTGATGCTGCTGTAACAAAGGGAGAAGCATTAAAGATTCTACTAAAATCTTTAACATATGGCTATTTTGGTGGCGGCGATGGTGAAAAGCAATCCTTCAGCAATATCGATAAAAACCATCCTTTATATGGAGTGGTTGAACAAGCTGTAAGAATGGGAATTTTACAGCCAGCAAACCAATTCCCATTGGATGAAGCATTGACTCGTCAAGAGCTAGCAGTATGGTCTGTTAAAGTAATGCAATTGGAGAATGTGGCAAAGTATAAGGATATTTACAAATTAAACTTTGCGGATGCAGCTTCTATTGATCCAGCATATACTGGCTATATAGCAATAGCAAATGGGATGGGTCTGATTGATACACAGCAAAATAATTTTAATGCTACCAAGAGTGTGTCATATGCCGATATGGCTGTTTCAACAATCCGTTTAGCAAAAGCTATTCAAGAAAATAAAGTGGATCGTAACTTCTATTATTAAGACGCATTCCACGAAAAGGGTATCTCCTCATATGTAGGAGATGCCCTTTTTAGGTTAGTTTGAAGAGGAATTGGGAAATGATATGTAAAGAAAGGAGTGAATAAATTGAAATTGAAATTTATCTTAGTAATTTCTTTAATGACTGTTATCCTTTACGGCTGTAATAAGGATGAGGTAAAGGATGTGCCTGCAAACGCACCAGCAGATCAAAATGGTACTCAGCAGACTGGTGATACGCCAACTGACCAAGTGACATTTAATTTTTTAGAGTTTTCATTAGATGTTGATTACTCTGAAACAGAGTCTTATGAGGTAGAATATGAGGATAAAAAAACAGGAATAGACGCAAAATTAGAGGATGATCGAAAAAATGAAAAGCTTCAGGGTGATGAGGCTTATACTAAATTAGAGCCATTATTTAAGCAGTTGAATTTTGATTCTACAACACCTAATGACGAAGTGATTGATCAAGTAATCAAAGTATTCAATATTGAAGATAACTATCAATCCATTGAAGTAGATGTCGAATTTGTAGACGGCAATGAAAAGGAATTTAAACGAATTAAATAATGGAAATAAGCCAGCTAGCTGATAGAATCAGTTAGCTGGCTTTTCATTCATTTACATTCTCTTACCCAATGTCGATGTTTAGCAAGGGCATGAACAAAAGATTTTGGATCATTTACAACCCCATTTTTATTAGCAATAGGCTGTAAAAATGAAACATTTTTCGTATAACCTATTGTTTTACAGTGTTGATAGGCTTGTTTAATAAACTGTTCTGCTTTTGATTGTTGAGAGGAATCCTGAAAGGCTCCAGTAACATAAACCCCATCATAAAGAACGGAGGAGGTTGTAGCAAATGTTTCGTGAATTTCATAGCCGCTTACTATGCCTTGTTTATTACTTACTAGTTCAACTACAATATCTTCACTTAAAAATGTAGCAATTAGTTCATTTAATTTTTCACTACTATTTTCTGTAACAATTATGGCTACTTTATTAGATTTGACACTTTCCTTTGCATTGATTACTTGGCTAACAGCAGGAGAAGTTTGGTGAATATGCGGTACTTCCACTTCTATAGGGGGAACTATACCAATTCCTTCAGCGATAGCTGAAGCAAGTGAATAACTGACATGAGCATACATGTCTACAACTTGTTTACGAATGGCTTTATTTTTTACTTTGCCAAGCTCAAAGCTAAAGGCATCGATAATATGCTTTTTCTCAATGTCTGTCATACTAAGCCAGAATAATCTTGCTTGTGAAAAATGGTCTTTAAAGCTCTCACTACGTGCACGTACTTTATGCCCTTCAACTTTTTCTTCATAATGCTTGTATCCACCATCTGCTTCAGAAACAGGGTGTGGTGTATTATTGGCTAAGGAATTTTTATGGTAGCTAACTTGTCCCACATTAATGGTTTGTCGGCCATAGCCATCTCGTTGGTTATTATGAAATGGACAGATTGGTTTATTTATAGGAAGCTCATGGAAATTAGGTCCTCCTAGTCGTATTAACTGTGTGTCAGTGTAGGAGAATAAGCGACCTTGTAATAAAGGATCATTTGAAAAATCAATGCCAGGCACAACATGGCCGACATGGAATGCGGCTTGTTCCGTTTCTGCAAAAAAATTATCCACATTTTTATTCAAGGTCATTTTCCCAAGGATGCGTACTGGAACCTCTTCTTCGGGCCATATTTTCGTGGCATCAAGAATATCGAAGCTAAATTTGAATTCATCTTCAACGGGAATAAGTTGAACACCGAGCTCAAATTCTGGGAAATACCCACGTTCAATCGATTCCCATAAATCTCTACGATGAAAATCGGGGTCTTTTCCAGCAATGATCTGTGCCTCATCCCATACTAGTGATTTTACCCCAAGTACAGGTTTCCAATGAAATTTAACAAAGTGGGCTTTTCCTTCGGCATTGATAAAGCGATAAGTATTAACACCAAACCCCTCCATCATTCGATAGCTTCGTGGAATCGATCTATCTGACATATGCCACATAACCATATGAGCAGACTCCTGATTATTTGCAATGAAATCCCAAAATGTATCATGGGCACTTTGTGCTTGGGGAATTTCGTTATTTGGTTCAGGCTTTACAGCGTGTACAAAATCGGGGAATTTAATAGCATCTTGAATAAAAAATACAGGTATATTATTTCCAACTAAATCATAATTACCCTCTTGTGTATAAAACTTAGTAGCAAAGCCGCGTGCATCACGAACTGTATCTGCAGAGCCTTTAGATCCTGCAACGGTAGAGAAGCGGACAAAGACAGGGGTTTTAGTTCCTTTTCCATTTAAAAATTGAGCTTTTGTAATATCACTTGCGCATTCATATGTTTCAAAAATTCCATGAGCGGCTGAGCCACGTGCGTGTACTACTCGTTCAGGAATTCGTTCATGGTCAAAGTGAGTCATTTTTTCACGGAAATGAAAATCCTCTAGTAAAGTAGGTCCTCGCTCACCTGCTTTTAGTGAATGTTCATCTTCCGATATTTTTAATCCTTGATTGGTTGTGAGAGGTTGATCTTTATCACTTACTCGGAATGCTTCTAGCTGTTGTTGTTTCTGATTGACATCTTTTTTCATTTAGAATCCTCCTTTATAAGTTACAACTACCTTCTACCCGAACGAAAAGATGGCAAACATGAAGAAACAAATTGTTTGCTGTTTAAAAATGAATATGTTACTATTATCTCGAATTAGAGATAATTAAATTCGAAATAAAAAGAGGGAGTCGTATGAAGCAAAACAATCGTAACTTAAAAGCATTTACGGTCTTGTTCCGAGCATATCAAACGATTCAAGATGCAACTAAAAGAGATTTACTTCAATTCGATTTAAATCAAACTGAATTTTCTGTTCTTGAATTTTTGTATCATCATGGAGAACAACCAGTTCAAATGATTGGTAAAAAAATATTAATTGCAAGCAGTAGTATTACCTATGTGATTGATAAACTCGAGCAAAAAGGCTATGTATATCGTAAGGCATGTCCAAGAGATCGCCGTGTCACGTATGTATTATTAACGTTTGAGGGACAGGTTTTGATGGAGGAAATATTCCCTAAGCATGAACAGAAAATAAATGAGATATTCGAAGTATTGGAAGCTCATGAGCTGGACAACATGATTTTATCACTTAAAAAAGTTGGCAAGAACGCCGCTAACCAATAAAAATTTTATATATATATATCTCGATATCGAGATATATAGAAGGAGCATATTATGAATCATTTAAAAGGTGTACACCATGTAACGGCTATCACAAGTAGTGCAGAAGAAAATTATAAATTCTTCACCTATGTTTTAGGAATGCGTTTAATAAAGAAAACAGTGAATCAGGATGATATTCAAACATACCATTTATTCTTTGCAGATGATAAGGGTAGTGCGGGTACAGATATGACGTTCTTTGATTTCCCTAATATCCCAAAAGGTGTACATGGTACAAATGAAATTTCAAAGACCTCTTTTCGTGTACCAACGGATGCTGCTTTAGATTATTGGATAAAGCGCTTTGACCGTTTAAATGTGAAGCATACTGGTATGAAAGAACAGTTTGGTAAGAAAACACTATCTTTCGTAGATTTTGATGATCAACACTATCAGTTAATTTCTGATGAGCACAATACAGGTGTGGCAGCAGGTACGCCTTGGCAGAATGGCCCCATCCCACTTGAGTACGCTATTACAGGTTTAGGACCAGTTTTTGTCCGTGTCGCTAATTTTAAATACTTTAAAGATGTGTTAGAAAAGGTAATGCTCTTTACAGAGATTGCAGAAGAAGGAGACTTTCATTTATTTGAAGTAGGTGAGGGAGGAAATGGCGCCCAGATTATTGTCGAACACAACACAGTGTTACCTGTTGCTCGCCAAGGTTTTGGTACTGTTCACCATGCTGCCTTTCGTGTAGAGGATCGTGCTGTATTAGATGAATGGACTGCACGTTTCGAAAGTTTTGGTTTCCACACTTCTGGCTATGTAAATCGTCATTTCTTTGAATCATTGTATGCACGAGTAGCTCCGCAGATTTTATTTGAATTAGCTACAGATGGTCCAGGATTTATGGGCGATGAGCCATATGAAACATTAGGAGAAAAACTGTCATTACCACCGTTTTTAGAACCAAAACGTGAACAGATTGAAAGTCTTGTTCGTCCGATTGACACTGTAAGAAGTTCCATTATGTTCGATAAAGAATATGAGTAACACAATTTCATCCAGTTGGGAAAGAAAAGCTCCACTGGATGCATACATAACTGTATTGGGGGATAAAAAAATGGAATTTTCCAAGCTGATTGATAAGCGTCGCTCTGCTAATAATTTTATCAAGGACGTTAAGATGACTGAAGAAGATATACGCCCCATTTTGGAGGATGTTAAGCTTGCCCCTTCAGCATTTAACTTACAGCATGCTAATTATATTGTTGTACTGGATGAGGATATGAAAGAAAAGGTAAGAGAGGCGGCATATGGTCAATATAAAGTGCATTCAGCTTCGGGTGTAATTCTTGTACTAGGTGACAAGGAAGCATATAAAAATACTGCTGAGCTAAGTCAAGGTATGGTGGATTTAGGCATAATTACTGCTGGCGAATTAGAGGATATTGTAGCAGAGAATACAAGTTTTTATGAGGATCGCGGTGAAGGATTCATGAAAGATGAAGCCATTCGAAATGCTTCTTTGTCTGCTATGTTATTCATGCTTGCTGCGAAAAATCGTGGTTGGGACACTTGTCCAATGATTGGCTTTGATAATCAGAAAATGCGTGCGCTTTTCAATGTGCCAGAAACACATGAAATAGCCTTAATGATTACTATTGGGAAAGAAAAAGAAAGCAGTCGTCGATTACGTGGCTATCGTAAGCCAGTTGAAGAATTTGCCATTTATTATTGAAATGGTATAAAATACAATAGCTATACAAATACTATGAATAATGTACACTTAGGAGGAAACATCATGAAAGTAGTAGCAATCGTAGGTAGTATCCGTAAAGAATCTTATAATATACAATTAGCTCAATTTATTCAAAAACGTTATACAGAAAAGTTAGACCTTGAAGTATTAAGCTTAAAGGACCTACCAATGTATAATCAAGATATTGAAAATGAGGCTCCACAAGCAGTTCTTGATTTTAAAGGAAAAGTAAAAGCTGCAGACGCTGTACTATGGGTTACACCAGAGTATAATGGTACAGTTCCAGGGGTTATGGTCAATGCCATTGATTGGCTATCTCGTGTAGATAAAGTAATGATTGGCAAACCATCCATCATTATGGGTGCATCAATGGGGAACTTAGGAACTGTAAAAGCACAATTACATTTACGTGATATTTTATTCTCTCCAGGCATTAACTCACCATTACTTAGCGGCAATGACGTTTATATTGGTGCTGTTCACACTAAATTTGATGAAGAAGGCAATTTAACTGATGAAGGTACAGTGAAATTCCTTGACGTAGTCATTGATAACTTCTTAAGCTGGGCAAAAAAATACGTTTAATTAAAATCTAACCCATAAGTATACAATATACTTATGGGCATTTTTTGTTTGGAAAGATGCTACTTCTGCATGAAATCTTCATACTTTCACGATATACTTTTAACAAATTCTAAAATGGTGGTTAAGGATGAGAAAATTATCATTAAAGCTTGGGATTATCTTTTTCATCACATTGTTTTGTATTGAAACATTTATGATGTTTTTTTTGCATGTTTCCTTGACGAATTCTAGGGTGGAAGAGGAATTAGAGAGTTTACAAGCGAGAGGAAACTCACATCGTACTATATTAGAGCAGAACTTCAATAATGAAACACTAGCACATGTTGTTCTTATGGAATCAGAAGCAAGTACTGATGTCGTGGTGACTGACCATTTAGGGACAATCCTAGCCTCCTCACAACCACATTTAGAGATCACTGATCTGATTGGTGATATAGAGGGGGACATACCGTATGAGGGAATGGTTTTACAAGACAATTGGCAGGAAGTCCAATCTATTGCCACGATAAGCCCTATTCAAAATCAGCATGGAACGATTGGCTATGTATTTATGTTTCAAAATACCGATTCCATCCATGCATTAATGAAACGGCTCAATAAGCATTTTCTCATCGTTGGTATTGTATCTGGTCTTGTCAGTATTGCAGTCATTATTGTTCTATCTCGCAAGCTCGCTAAACCACTTATTCAAATGAAAGAGGCTACATTGAAAATGAGTAAGGGTGATTTTACAGTCGCTCTTTCTACGAATGGGAAAGATGAGCTTGGGGATTTATCGAATGCTATACAGCTTCTGTCCAATGATTTAAATCATCTAAGGCAAGAGCGTAAGGAATTTTTATCGAGTATTGCACATGAGCTTCGTACACCGCTAACCTTTATTAAAGGCTATACAGATATTCTTGCTAAACGGGATTTAACAGAGCAAGATCGTCAAAAGTATTTAACTATTATAATAGAAGAAACAAATAGACTTTCTCGGTTAATCAAAGACTTATTTGATTTAGCGAAAATGGATGAAAACTCATTTATGATTGAAAAACATTGCTTACATTTAGAATCGTTTTTTTCAAGCATTGAAGAAAAATTAAGTCCCGCTTTTCAAGATAAAGGTATTTATTTGGCTATACATTGTGATAATGGCTTAACACTATGTGCAGATGAAGCAAGACTTGAGCAAATCCTGATTAATCTATTAAATAACGCCTTAATCTATTGTGCGCCAGGAGATACGACTACCGTCACTGTAAAAGAGGACAATAGCGTTTTAAGTATCGTAGTGGAAGACACAGGTAGAGGAATTCCAAAGAAGGATTTACCGTATATTTTTGATCGGTTTTATCGAGTGGAAAAATCACGTAGTCGTGCTTTAGGTGGATCTGGACTTGGGCTTGCTATTGTCAAGGAGCTTGTACAAGCACATGGGGGAGAAATAAAGGTTAGAAGTGAAATAAATAAAGGGACTACTTTTGAATTATCATTTAAAGGAGTAGAAACGAATGAAAACGATTTTATGCATTGATGATGAACCAAGAATGTTAGATTTATTAACCCTTTATTTGGAACCACTATTTCTTTGTAGAGCCATGTCTTCTATACAAGAGGCATTGGATTTTTTAGAAGAAGAGCATGTAGATTTAGTTCTTTTGGATATTATGATGCCAGAGATGGATGGGTGGCAGGTTTGCCAGGAAATTAGGAAGTTTTGGGATGTTCCGATCATTATGCTTACTGCAAAAGGAGAACAAGCTGATATTGTAAAAGGCTTAAACCTTGGTGCTGATGACTACATTTTAAAGCCTTTTGATGAGGAAGAGTTGTTAGCACGAATACATGCTGTATTAAGAAGAACAAAATCTGAAGAAAAAGTAATTAACTTTGAAGGGCTTTGTTTAGATAGAGAGTCCTTTGAAGTATATTTTCAACATAAGGCAATTCCATTAACACCAAAGGAATTTGCCATGCTCGCCCTTTTTTTAGATTATCAAAATAGAGCATTTTCTCGAGAACACCTTATTCATGCCGTTTGGGGATATGATGTAGCGATTGAAGATCGTACCATTGATTCACATGTACGTAATTTACGAGAAAAATTAAGAAAAAGTGGTTTTCCGGCGGATGATTACTTGCAAACAGTTTGGGGCATCGGCTATAAATGGCATAAGTCTGCAAATAGAAAGCAAATGGAGCATAAAAGCTAGAAATAACCTCTACCAGAATTGAAGGTAGAGGTTATTTCTATTACTTTGGGCTAAGCTCTTCTTCTGTTACCCATTTATGATTTGTTACGGCTTCACCATTTGTAGTGGAAGTATAATCAAGCATATATACAGTTGTTTGCACAGCCTCGTCAATAAGGACAGTCGCATTTTCCATACCTTCCATATGTGCTGCGTCCGTTTTTATTTCTGTTCCAGGAGCCAGTGGTGCTTCTTGTGGGTCAATTAATTCTTCATGAATTACCCACTCATGCTTTTCTATTCGCTTTCCACCAGATGTAGGCTCATAGGAAATAACATAGGCAGTTGTATTATAGGCACCTACTATTGTTGCTTCGGCCCCTTTCATACCTTCCATATGTCCATCTGTAATTATGGCTGTGCTCCCTACAGGAAATTTCGGATTCTCAGCTTTTTTTAATGTTACGGGTACTTCGCCAGAACTTGAATGATTCATTGTAGAATGATCCATTTTTTCAGCAGCTTCATTAGAAGTGGATGCAGGTTTTGTTTGCTCCTCAGTGCAAGCCGATAAACTAATTAGAGCGACTACTGATAATAGTCCGACTGACCATCTTTTATTGAATTTCATATGATATCCTCCTCACTCTTTGCTCCTAATGTAGCAAATAAATGTGCAGAAACGATGGATATGATCTATGAAAAACATCTGGCACAAATAGGTGAGAAGATATGCTATTGAATGGGCATGATCTTCAATGTTTTTTGTAATCTATAGGCGAAGACACCAGCAAAAATAGCTAAAATAATATCTTTTGGTAGAGGAGGAATCATCCAAAGCCAAGCGAGCTTATATGAAAAATTCTCTGGTGCACTTGCCCAAAGCTTGTATGCAAAAAACATCCAATTTGTTCCTATCAAATAATTTATCGCTGTTGCTACCAAAGCAGCTACGATAAAGCTTTTCTTTGTACCGCTTCGTTCAACAATCAACCCTGCAACAAATGCCGCTAAAATAAATGTAATTATAAACCCAAAGGTTGGGCTTAAAATTTGGCCAATTCCACCACCGAAACGAGCAAAGACAGGAGCTCCTGCCAATCCTACGCACATATAAATTGTACAGGCGAGCGCACCTTTTCTACTACCAAGAATAAGTCCTGCTAAAATCGCAAAAAAGGTTTGAAGCGTAATGGGGACACCACCAACTACCATAAAAGGTGCAAAGGACGTGATATTAGCACCCACCATCATTAGCGTTGAAAATAATCCAATATAGGTAATGTCAACAGTTCTTAACTTATGATGACTATGTTGCGTAACGGTTGCCATGAAGTTCACCTCGTTTTATAAGTTATTACTGTTAGTGTAAAAGACGAAAGCATTTGTGTCAACTTTATAATTCGTATAAGTTAACTCAATTGCTTGAAGTAGACTATCTATCTATAAAAATGTATGATAGAATCGTCACAATTTTATAACTTCAAATACTATTGGTGTGATATTTTTGAATATCACTTAAAAGGGAAGTCGGTGGAAGTCCGACGCTGTCCCGCAACTGTAACGAGGAATCCTATAATATGATTTGCCACTGTTTAAGAATGGGAAGGCAATTATAGGATAGTGAATCGAAGCCAGGAGACCTGCCATTTAGTAATACCTGTAATGCCCACGAGGATGCAAGCAATTACGGACAATAGCTGGATATTTTTCTGACTTTGTTTAATCTAGGGTATTTCTATGCGCACTTTCGCATGGGATACCTTTTTTTATTGCTTCATTCATCAATATTCAGTAGGAGATTAAAACAGATGAATAAAAAATTTATGTTATTTTCCTTCGTACTTTTCATGGTTTTAATTGTTTCAATGACCTTTGCTGTAATGGTTGGCTCAGTTTCAGTTACACCGTTATATGTCTGGAAAGTGATTCTTTCTAAAATACCTTTTATACAAAATGCGATTGAGCAAGATTGGAGTCGCTCTCAGGAAATCATCATCTGGCAAATAAGAGCACCTCGTGTTTTGCTAGCTGCTATAGTAGGAGCGGGGTTAGCCATTGCAGGCGCAGCCATTCAGGCACTTGTACGTAATTCCATAGCAGACCCGTATATTCTAGGGATTTCTTCAGGTGCAGCTGTCGGAGCTACTTCTGTGATTATTTTAGGAGCCTTTTCATTTTTAGGTATTTACGCTCTTTCAGTATCCGCATTCCTTGGTTCATTACTTGCCATAGTACTTGTTTTTTTCTTATCACGTGTTGGGGGACGTGTCTCTATTTTCCGCTTGCTATTGGCAGGCATGGCTGTGTCCTTTATCTTAACGGCTATCTCTAATTTTATTTTAATGATGTCAAAGCAAGAAGGAGCCTTAAAGGCTGTTATGTTTTGGATGCTAGGTAGTTTAGCTGGAGCCAAATGGAATAATATTGTGATTCCAGCTTTCGTATTCTTTGTTGTTTTTGGGCTACTGTGGCTACATTATCGCAATTTAAATTTATTATTACTGGGAGAAGAAGCGGCAGTGACATTAGGCGTTAATCTTCAGCAATTCCGTATTCAGTTAATACTACTAGTATCTCTATTAACAGGTGTGCTTGTCGCAGTTAGTGGTTCTATAGGTTTTGTGGGATTGATTATTCCGCATATTGTGCGATTAATTGTGGGCTCAAATTATAAATACGTGATACCTATTAGTGCTTTAATAGGTGGAATATTCTTAGTGTGGGCAGATGCCTTTGCTCGAATCATCATTGCTCCCCAGGAAATGCCAATTGGTATTATTACAGCTTTTTGTGGAGGACCATTTTTCATTTGGCTTCTCCGTCGTAACAACTATTCATTCGGTGAAGGAGATTAATTTCAATGACATTAGAAGCGAAACAAGTATCATTCTCCATTTACGATCAGCGTATACTACATGATGTAAGCATTCAAATAAAAGAAAAGCAATTTGTTGGATTAATAGGTCCTAATGGGAGCGGAAAATCAACATTGTTAAAAAATATGTATCGTCTGCTAAAACCTGAAAGCGGTAAAGTAGTATTAAATGAGCAAGATATATTAAAGCAATCAAGTAAAGCTATTGCGAAAAATTTGGCTGTTGTAAGCCAAGAGACACCCGTATTATTTGATTTCACTGTGCATGATTTAGTCAGTATGGGAAGAACGCCACATAAAAAGCTATTAGAGCTTGATCAAGAGAAAGATTTTCAAATTGTTAAAGATGCTCTAAGGCAAACGGGCATATCGCATTTAGAGAAACGAAGCTTTAGTTCGCTTTCTGGTGGCGAGAAAAAGCGTGTCATGGTTGCAAGAGCACTTGCTCAACAAGCACAGGTATTAATATTAGATGAGCCAACGAATCATTTAGATATTCAACATCAACTTCAACTTATGGATTTAATTCAGACCTTGCATTTAACCGTCGTAGCTGCTTTACATGATTTGAATATTGCTGCTATGTATTGCGATCAAATTTACGTTTTACAGCAAGGGCGAATCGTTTGTCATGGTACCCCAGAGGAAGTGCTTACGCCAACAGTGCTGCAAGATGTATTTGGTGTTTTTGCGGATATTCAAACACATCCAATGACAGGGAAGCCGTATCTTACATATGTTCCTGAACAATTCACGAAAAAGTTTAGCTAAATATAGAAAAGCAAGATCTTCTATTAAATACATAAAACATCCTTTAAGGAGTGACTGTATGCAAATAGCTTTTACGAAAATGCATGGTACTGGCAACAGCTATATCTATCTTGATCTTTTCCAATATGATTATAAGGAAGAGATCTTTAGTGAATTGGCTCAAAAAATAGCCAATGTTCATACAGGTATAGGCTCAGATGGGTTAATTATTATCCAGCCATCCAACACTGCTGACTGTGGTATGCGTATTTTTAATAAAGATGGCTCTGAGGCGACAAATTGCGGTAACGGTCTTCGCTGTGTTGCTAAGTATATCTTTGACCGTCATATTGTGCGACAAGAGCAGCTTACGATTGAAACGAAATCGGGTATTATGCTGGCACAGGTAGTGGTGCAAGATGATAGCGTAATAGAAGTGATTGTCGATATGGGCAAACCTCTTTTATTGCGCAAAGACATTCCGATGTTAGGAAACCCAAATGAGCTTGTCATCAATGAGATATTTCCTTTACCCCAACAATCTCTTTTGGTAACTGCTTTGTTTTTGGGCAATCCGAATACTGTAGTTTTTGTGAATGCGATCGAGCAAGCATCATTAAGAACATTAGGCGGTATTATAGCAAACGATATGAGATTTCCTTATCGTTGCAATGTTGAGTTTGTAGAGGTTGTTCATGAGAAGGCATTAAAATGCTGCGTTTGGGAACGAGGTTCGGGTATAACAGAGGCATGTGGAACAGGTGCTTGTGCAGCGGTAGTGGCTGCTATATTAAATGGTTTTTGTCAGAAGGGAGAAGAGATAGTAGTCCAACTTAGTGGTGGTGACTTAGTCATACGATGGGCTGACAATGACCATATCTGGATGCGTGGTCCTGCAGAATTTATTGCGGATGGAATTTATGAGTTTTTATCTTAATTACGCCAATACTTTTTCGCAATGCTATATTAAATTAAAGGACGCCACTCTGAAATCTGAGGCGTCCTTTATTGTAGAACCATTAAGATATTGCTTTTAAGCCTGCTACACCTATGATAATCGCTAGGATACTGATAATACGTGATAGATTTTTGGATTCCCCAAAGAAAATGATATTTACAAGTACAGCTCCAACAGTACCAATTCCTACCCAAACAACATAGGCAATACTTAACTGTAAATAGTTGAAGGATGCATATAAAAGGGCAAAGGACACACCAAAACCACCAATATATAAAATTAAATTTCGTAATGTTTTATGCTGACTATAAAAGCGTAAGCCGATTACACCTATAATTTCAGACAATGCAGCTAAGATAATAAACATCCAACCCATTATACATTCGCTCCTTTCGTTTGATCCTGCTCTTTAGCGGAATTATCTGCTAACTTTAGACCAATTACACCTAATACTAAAATAAACATAAACAGTCCTTTAATGGCATTAAACTCACCATCGAAAATGAAAATATCCATTAATGTAGTACCGATTGCACCTGCTCCGGCGAAAATAGCGTAGACTGTTCCAGTAGGTAAGCTTTCACAAGCCTTTGATAAGAAGTGAAAATCTATAGCAATGATTGTCACAATAATTATCCAGTGCCACCATGTGCTTGCTACGTTAAAGCCAAATACCCAAAGCAATTCAAATAAACTTGTTAATACGACGTACATCCATTCTTTTTTCATAATTAAAACCCTTTCTATTAGGCAATTAAATGACTGACATTCAGTCATTTTTAAAGTAAAAGAGAACGTCACTTTTATGGGTGACGTAGGCCAAGTGCATGATATAGGAAGTCGATAAGCTCAAGCTTGAGCAATTTCATTGTTTCATCCTTACTATCATCAAATAAATAAATTTGTTCCGCAGCAGATTCAATTAGACCAATCATCAGTTTAGCAGAACGCGTTGGATCAATAGAATCACGTATCATTCCCTGTTGCTGACCAGATAATAAGAAATGCCTCATCCAGTCATAATAAGGTGCATAAATATTTTCCCATTCTTTTAAATGCTCAGTTTGCGCAATACCTGCATAAATAAGTGCAACGATATCTCCATAATCTTTCGTGATTAAAAAAATCATTTCCACAACCTCTTCAAGTTGTTGTTCAAAAGGCTTATGATTTGAAATACCTTCATCTAAGGTAGCGATAATTCTTTCTACCATATTTTTTGCAATAGCAGGCATAACAGAAAGGCGTGATGGGAAATAAAGATAAAATGTTCCTTGAGCGATCCCAGCAGCTTTAACGATATCTGAAACCTTTGTTTTTTCAATACCTTTTTCTCTGAAAACCTCAATGGCGGCTTGAATGATTTTTTCTTCCTTTGACATGCAATCCCTCACTTTTGCCTTACTTATTTAGTATGTTACAGAATAAGAAAAACAATGTCAATATAAAAATGACTGATAGTCAGTCATTTTTTGTTATTCAATGTTCATTTGAATAGCCAATAACACAATGATGCGAAGGAGTATATTTTCTATATTTCGGGGAATTTTAAGATTGAAAGGATTGATGAACATGAACGAAATTAAGTTTGCACAATTAGACACGCAGCAACTTAAAAAAATTAATGAACTTGAAGAAAAGATTGGTGTAACATTAGTTGCCTATGATCCTTCCTCCACACCATCACAGGGTTCTGGCGCTTTTGAGTCAAATAATAGCACTACTACAAATCATCCATCATAATGAAGTGAGAAATGCCTTGCAGTAATGTAAGGTATTTTCATTTTATAGACGTACTAAAAGGAGTGTTTGAATTGAAAGAATTCTATGCGGATTTACATATTCATATTGGACGTACTTCTAGTGGAAGGGCTGTGAAAATTACTGGCAGTAAAACGTTAACATTAGCACGAATTTTAGAGACGGCTAGTGCAAGAAAAGGATTAGACATCATTGGGATCATTGATTGTCACTCCCCTGAAGTAATCGAAGAAATGGTGAAGATGATTGAACGCGGAGAACTGAAAGAACTAAAAGAAGGTGGTCTGCAATTTCAGGAAACAACTTTGATTCCCGGATCGGAGATCGAAATTTATGATCAACATTGTCATGGTCCTATTCATGTGCTTGCTTACTTTCCTACACTAGAGCTCATGAAGCAGTTCTCAGACTGGATGTCACAGCATATGAAAAATATCCATTTAAGTTCACAGCGCATTTATTGTGACGGCCAAACTTTGCAGCAAAAGGTGCATGAATTAGAAGGTATTTTTATTCCGGCACATGTATTTACACCGTTTAAAAGCTTGTATGGCAAAGGGGTTTGTCGAAGTTTAACTGAAGTCTTTGATCCGCAGCTTATCGATGGCATTGAATTAGGTTTAAGCTCTGATACAAATATGGTAAGTCATATTAAAGAATTACAAGCATATACATTCGTTAGCAATTCTGATGCGCATTCGCTTGGGAAATTGGCAAGAGAGTATCAAAAGTTACGATTAGCAGAAGCGAATTTTGCAGAATTAAAAATGGCTCTGCATGATCAGCATGGACGAGCAGTAATTGCCAATTATGGCCTAAATCCTCTTCTTGGCAAATATCATCAAACAGTTTGTGCAAAATGTAGTAAACAGCTAAGTAAAGAAGCTACCATTTGTACACAATGTGGGAGTACTCAAATTATAAAGGGAGTAGCTACCCGTATACAGGAGCTATCTGAAGACTTTCCCAATAAGCGAAATAGACCACCTTACATTCATCAGGTACCACTTGATTTCATTCCAGGTGTTGGTCCTAAAATGATGGAACGTTTAATCGAAGCATTTGGCACAGAAATGAATATTTTGCACCGTGTAACAGTAGACCAGCTTGAGCAAATTGTGCCACATAAACTAGCTCAATTAATCGATTTAGCGAGAACGGGTCAATTAGCTATTGAAGTTGGTGGAGGTGGAATTTATGGAAAGATACAGGTTGACTAGATAAAAAATGAAAAGTTTCAAAAAGATTGGTGTAATTTAACCTATTTTTAACGCTCCTCTAGTAAAATAGTGAAAACAATGATTATTTTATAAGCGGAGGAGACAGTAAATGCGATTATCGAAGAAATTTCGTTTTTTAGCCTCAAGTATATTGGCTTTGCAATTAGCTATACCTGTAGCAGCTAATGCAGAAGAGGTACAAGGTGACCATATAGCACCAAGCTGGGTTGTACAAACCGATTATGTAGCACTTGGTGATTCATTAGCACATGGGATGAATGAAATAGGTGTAATTGGATTAGGCTACACCGATTTTATTGCACAGGCTTTACAGCAAGACGGCTTCCTTACTTCCTTTAATAAGGGTTTTGCTATGTCAGGCTACACAACTAAAAATGTTTTGGCGGATCTACAAAATGATGTAGCAAAAACAGTGACTGGTTTTGGTTATAAAGAGGAGCAGGCAAAATTACGAGCTTCTATAAAAGAAGCTGAAATCATCACATTAACAGCTGGGGCAAATGATTTACTGCCAATATTAAAAGAATCTCAAGCAACGGGTATTGACACTGTGGCTATTATAAAAGCTACTAAAGAAGCTGTATCGAACATTGCTACTATTCTATCGGAAATCAAAAAGATTAATCCAAAAGCTGAAGTATATGTGATGGGTTATTATAATTCCTTCCCATACTATAGTGAGAGCTTACAAAATCAATTTAAACTGTTATTAGCTACCTTGAATTCAACAATCAAAACAACTACTGAAAAAGCGGGCGCTATTTTTGTTCCTACATATGATGTTGTTGCAAAGGATGTTGCCAACTATCTACCAAACCCTGAAAATATTCATTTAAGTGAAGCTGGGTATTTAGCGGTAGCAAAAGAAGCATTTTTACCAATTATTAAAACAAGCTCTTTATGGGATGTAACGCAGGCCATTGGAGTAGATGTAAAAGATCGTACAACTGTTGAGGTTAGCTGGCAAGAAGCGACAGATAATGTAGGCGTGGCAAATTACCATGTCTATGTGAATGGAAAATTAACGTCAACACTAAATGCTGATACTACTAAAATTACGCTCAAAGATTTATTAGAAAATACAACCTACAATGTATCCATCAAAGCAATTGATGCTGCTGGTAATGAAAGTGTTCAAAATCCTACAGTTACTTTCACTACGAAAGGAACAGTTAGCTTTACAGATACACAGAATCACTGGGCAAAAGAGTATATTCAAAAAGCTGCAAATACAGGTATAATGAATGGCTATACAGATGGGACATTTAGACCTGAAAGCAGTGTAACACGTGCACAAGCTGCAGCTATTCTTGTAAGAAGTTTAGGCTTAACTACAGAAGAAAAAGCACCATTTACTGATATCGCAAATTATGATGCAACAACTCAGTCCGAAATAGCGGCAGCATATGCACATGGTCTTATTAAAGGGACAGATGGGAAATTTAAGCCTGGACAGCCTGTGACACGTGCTCAATTAGCTGTAATGATTCATCGCGCCTATGAACAGCAATTTAATCAGCCATATATTGCAAAAGGCGATGTGCCATTTTCAGATGTCGCTTCCTATAATGCAGAAACAAAACATGCAATCACAATGCTTTATGAGTTAGGAATCGTGACAGGGAATGGAGGGAAATTTGCACCTGAAGCTGTCACAACAAGAGGTCAAGCAGCTAAAATATTTACAAACCTAAGTCAGCTATACATTCAATAATAATTAAAAGGTAGGGGTACTGTCACCTCTACCTTTTGACGTTGTCGTAAAAAACGAAGTATAGTCTAACTATGCTGTTGAACGTCCATAGATAAAGGAGAATGGGATGCTGTCATTTATATTATCCGCTAAAAGATTACTAAAAGGCTTGTGGAGGGCCTTTAAACGTCCACAGTTCCTATCATTATTTACTACACTGTTTTTAATCATTCTATCAGGAACTTTATTCTACAAGGGGACAGAAGGGTGGTACTGGTTGGATGCCATGTATTTTGCTGTAGTAAGCTTGATTCCAACAGGGGTTGAAACAGGACTATATCCAACAACGACTTATTCTAAAATATTTACAATGATTTATTTGATTGTTGGTACAGGAGTAATGTTTATCATGTTATTAATGCTGGGACGCTCTATCGTAGATTTTTCTCTTAATGAAGAAGAAAAAGAAGAGGTTAAAAAACGTTTGAAAAAGTAAGATAGCAGTACAATGAATCTTTTGGACGATTCATTGTACTGCTATTTTTTATGATAGTTTGGCAATAATGCCTTCTTCGTCATCTAAAACAAGCTCAATCCCTGTCGAGAATGGATCACCATGTAGAACATCCTTGATCCAAACACGTAAGGCACCAATCATGGCTGCTGTATTAAGCACCTCGATTTGTCCGTTGACTTCAACCTCTGCCCCAAAGCCTGCATCATCCTCGTAAGTCAATTCAACTAGAACATCCTCGGGGCGAATGTTTTGATAGTAGGCTTGAGATAAGCAAATAGCATTAATAATATCTTGTTCGTTGATTATTTGTGCCATTGTGCTTCCTCTTTACGCTTTTTATCTTTAAACATATTCATTATCTTCACCACAAGCATCACAATAACAACAATTGCTGCTACATTAATAAGTAAACCTAAAATATTCCCCAGTATGCCCATACCACTAAATAGACTACCGAATAATAATCCAGCAAGTCCGCCAAGCATTAATCCCTTCATCAGACCGCCTGAGAAAAAGCCACCTTTTTTAGTAGTATCTGCTTTACTAGTAGATGTTGAGTTGTTTTTATTTGTTGTTGCATTGTTTTGATCTTTAGTAGTATCCTTCGATTTTTGGATATTCGAGCTATTATTATTGTTAGAGAAGCCCTTTTTACCCGATTTATAGGATTTAGCTTCTGCGGTTGGCGTATCAGAAATGAATAATGTTGCACCAACAGTCGAAAATATCAGTGTCGCTGCAAAAAGAGCGGCAAGAATTTTTTTCATTACATACATTCCTCCAATATAATTTTTAATCTAATCATAAACTAGTTCTTATATAGTAATATTACATGAACTATATTAAAAAATAAAACAAACGCTTTCAAAAATTGAGCTATACCAAAAAATATGGACAAATAGTGGCAGATGTAATGATTGGATAAATTATGCAAAAGAAAGGAGTGAAAAGATGCTACTAACTTTATCGATCTTCATCATCATTTTTTTCATTTTCTACCTAACAGAAAAAAGGCGCTTTCTCAACGCGGTAATCCTTGGCCTGATAGGTATATTTATTATTAGAGCGCTTATTATTCATTATCCATTATTGCTGCCAAATGATCAGGGGATTATTTCCGAAATGGGGATATTTATTATATTAGGAAGCTTTCCAAGTATTATGTTTATTTTATCGATAGCCATGTTTTTTAATAGTAAAGTATTATTGGAAAAGGAAGGGCGCAAATTTCATAATTTAATGTTAGCCATATTGGGGCTAAGTTTTGTTATTATGATGATATGGTATGTATTCGTCATTTTTATTCAAATTGAAAATGTATTTTGGCATATTCTTTTCTTCTATGCGTTTTTGATTTTTGGCTATACCATGTTCTTATACACGAGTGTCCTTGCTTACTCAACGTTGTATCATTTTACACCTATCCGTTATGAACCAAATTACATCATTGTATTAGGCTCAGGGTTAATTGGCGATAGGGTACCTCCACTTTTAGCAAGTCGTTTAGATGAAGCAGTAAAGCAATATATAAAGTATGAGAAGAAGCCTTTTATCATTGTTTCCGGTGGTCAGGGGAATGATGAAAAGGTATCTGAAGCATTTGCAATGAAACAATACTTAATAGAAGTTCATCATATTCCAACTGACAAGATTCTTATTGAAGATCGTTCAGCCAATACAGAACAAAATATGATCTTTTCAAAGCAAATAATGGACCACCATTCTCATGGGGTGAACTATCGTTCCATTTTTGTTACGAATAATTTTCATGTGTTTCGTGCAAGTATTTATGCTAGGAAAGCAGCACTAGATGCCGAGGGGATTGGCTCAAAGACAGCATTTTACTATGTTCCTAATGCATTCACACGAGAATTTATAGGTTTATTAGTAATGTATAAATGGACCCATGTCACAGTCTTTTTAATTATTACGCTATTCGTAGGCTTACTATTGAGAGCATATGTGTAACCAAACTTCAACTGTCTTCCATATAATAGTGGTAAGACAGTTTTTTTACATAGTGTGCAGGGGAGGAAAATAATGTACGAGCAAATTTTAGCCAAGCGAAATAAAGAACGAATAAATACCCTACAAAGTCTTACACAAACTCAAGATCCGTGGTTTGCTCAAAATATAAAATTGCTTACATTCGCTGAAGTTAACCTAACAGCCTTGCAGAGGATATTGTATCAAGTAGTACGGGGGTTATTAAAAGAACAGCAACAGCGTCATTTGCAAATTGTCCATACAGTGCAATCTCAATCGATTCAGGAAAATGTATTAACGCTGTTAGCAGAATATGATGATGTCTTGCGCGATGCTATCCCCCAGCCTATCTATATACTCATTTGGCAAATTTCTTCGCTAGAAAAGTTAAAAAACAGTATAGAAGTAGTGGATGATGTGCTTGATATTGTCGAGTGGTATTTTCGTCATCAAGAGGAACAAGTCGCTATTTTAGATGAAGAGGAATTAGATCATGAGCTCATTATTGATTTGTATAAAGAGGCGGTTGAAGAGCAGGATGGGGATGCTCAATATCAACTGGGAGAATACTATAATTCTAGAGAGGGTAAACATTTTCAACCTGAAAAATCATTGAAATGGTTCGAGCTAGCTGCTGCCCAGGGAAATGCAGATGCTCAATATATGCTTGGGAATTTTTGCTTTGGGGGCATAGGTGTGGAGGAGAATTATTCCCTAGCCTTTTCCTACTATGAAAAAGCGGCTTTGCAGGGACATGCGGATGCTGCCAATAATTTAGCGGATATGTACTTTAATGGTGAGGGCGTACCAACGAATTATACATTAGCAAAAAAATGGTTTGACTATGCTGCACAAAAGAATGTCGCAGAGGCAATGTTTACGTTAGGAATTATGTATGAGCAGGGGTTAGGCGTTGAGGTAGATGCGGAAGAAGCTTTTAATGCCTATAAAAAATCCGCTGAGGCAGGGTATGTGGAAGCACAATATCGACTTGGCGGAATTTATTTAGAGGGGCGCTTAGGGAAAACGAAAGATGTCAATCGTGGCCTATTTTGGTATGAAAGAGCTGCGGAACAATATCATGTAGATGCTTTTTATGACTTAGGTTATATATGGAGTAACGGGCTGGCAGGAATACGCAATATCGAAAAAGGTATCCATTGGTTTAAGCAGGCAGCACTTCAAGGAGATGTGGATGCCAAGTTACAGTTAGGGCATATTTTTAATAAAGATCCAGGAATAGATAGAAATCTGAAAGAAGCTATTAAATGGTATAGACTTGCAGCAGATGCTGGCTCCGAAGAAGCGACTAAAATATTACAGGAACTTAAAGGATTGTAAATTTAGTGTTAAAAAAATATAGGTTTTTAGAATTATTTATATAGCTATAGTTAATGAAACTTTTGGTCTAAAAATGATTACTGTGATGGGTATGTAGATAGATGTTGATTGAGAATGAAAAATATTAATATAGTGAAATTTAAAGATGATCAATAAAAAAATAGAATAAATATAAAACAAGTAAGCATAATAAACAAAAAAATGGTTAAAAAAGCTACCCAATAATATTGTGGTAGCTTTTTTATTGATTATTACGCTTTATTTAACAACAAGGACTTTTTATACATTTTATGTAAAATAATGGTATATGTAAGATTGACAGTCATTTATAAAATGATTAATGTATATGAGTGATTTTGAAAAGAAGCATACGTAAATAATTTACTGTTAGTCATGTAGTGACTATATCTGTTTGTTGAGAGCATATGACCTTATGATAATTGAGCAAAGGGATACGCACATACTTTTGGAGGAAGTACGTCATACGGAATGCACTATCTGTTGCGACCATTAAATCTGGTCAATCTGATTTTATCGGTATTTTTTCGTGTATCCATCAATATGTTAAAAGGATTTGATGTTTCTCAGCCTGATGAAAGTAAACGGAATGAAAGAGGGAAGATGTGTGATTTTTCAAAAACAGAGAAAGACGAAGGTATTGGATTTACAGCAATACACAGTGAAAATGGATTTGTCCTCTCGTCAATCAATGGCGAAGCAAATTGAAATGCTGAACTTAACGAAGAAAGACTTACAATATTTAAAAGCTTTCCAGCCAATAGTTATGGACAATGTAGATCACATCGTAAACCGTTTTTACAACATGATAGGAACAGAGCATCATTTGATAGATATTATCAGTCATCATAGTTCTGTAGAAAAGCTTAAAATAACATTACGGCAGCATATTATTGAAATGTTTAACGGAACCATTGATGAGTTGTATTATCAAAGGCGTGTGAAAATTGCAAAGGTGCATGTCCACATTGGGCTTAGAACACAGTGGTATATCTGTGCATTCCAAGATTTATCAATGTCATTTATTGATTTGGTCGAAAAAAATATAGAATTCCCACAAGATCAATTTAATACGATCAGAGCTATATCGAAAATTTGTAATTTTGAGCAACAACTCGTTTTAGAAGCTTTTGAAAACACTGTCGAACAACTGAAGGAAAAAATGGTGCATGAGAAAGAAGTTATTGAACGACAGATTGTAGACTCTTCAGAAGCTCTTGCAACAATTTCGCAGGAAACAAATAATTCATTTTGCTGCTTAAGCAAGCAATCTGACGAAATTAAACATTTGGCCAAAAAGTCACTCGATGTATCTACATTAGCTGAAAATCAAGCACTAGAGGGTCGCGAACGTTTAAAAAATCAATCACAAAATATGCTCAATATTATTCATTCTCTTCACGATATAGAGGAAAATATTGAACAATTATCAGGGATGTCTAAGGAAATGGAAACAATCATGAGTGTTGTGACCAATATTGCGAATCAAACGAATCTATTGGCTTTGAATGCTGCAATTGAAGCAGCGCGTGCTGGTGAAGCGGGGAAGGGCTTTAGTGTAGTGGCTGATGAAGTGCGTAAATTATCGATTCAGACAAAAGAATCAGTGACAGCGGTTGCTTTGTTATTGAAAAAAACGGGTGAACGAACAGAAAAATTAGAGCATTCTTTGACAAATATTCAAGATGAAGTTGCAGCAGGTGAGGAAAATATGTTACAAACGGAAGGCCAATTTACGAATATTTTGGGAGCTATGACAGAAGCAAAAGAACAAAATGATTGTATGGCAACGAAAATACAAGCAATTGTAGGCATATTAAGTGAATTAGGCACTTCATTTACTGATGTAACGAATTCAGCAGAAAAATTAGCGAGCTTTGCGCAAAATTTAAAAGGATAGGCTACTAACATTTACATCTATTTATATTTTTAGAAGTATTAAACACTATAGTACCTATTAAAATGTTTGTTGTGTAAATATTGCAATAGAGGATGGATCTTTTAGAGATTCAGAAAGCGAGAGCTATTTCACTGATGAAATAGCTCTACATGTTGTTGAAAAAAGATGATGTCAACGGCAGAAAAGGCAACTTTGCAGGGTGAGGGGTTGATTTCCGTTCCGCCAGCGTCCTTTCCAGGGGGCGTCCGAGGAGCCGCTTCACTCACTTCCGTTCGTTCCAGGGTCTCCTCTGTGACGCTAAATCCCCTAGGAGTGACGCTGGCTCCACTCCAATCAACCATTCTGCAAAGTGTCTTTACTTTTTTTTCATAGTAGCATAGCGATCAAATCGCCCATTATCTGTATTCTTAGCGGGGATAAGCTCTTATTTTCAGTGTGGAGAAGTGATGCGTGACAACACCTCTTCATAAAGAGTAGTGAGCACCTTCACTTTATTTGAAAACCTTTGCTAAAAAGTTAGTGGGTTGAAGTGGAGGGCTACTTGACTCCCGTGGGATAGCGAGACAGGCGAAGCCCTGCACGGAGCGGTAGCGGAGGAGCGATTCGGCGCTCGCCCACAGGAAAGCAAGTAGCCTGCAACGGAAATCCATTTCTACCTTTCAATTGACTGTTTTGTTTTTCAACACTAAGGAGGGCTATTTCGCTGATGAAATAGCTCTATTTTTGCTAAATTTGTAAAGGGTTTAACGTAATTTTCAGTGAAAAAAAGATTATACTGTAGAAAGAACGAATAATAGGGGCGGTTACTATGAAAACAGTTGTTGTTTTAGGCGGCGGTATTACAGGACTATGTACAATGCATTATTTGCAACGTCAAGTGAAGGAACATAATTTAGATGTTCGTCTAGTACTTATAGAAAAAAATACATATTTAGGAGGCAAATTATATTCGGCACATGAACAAGGTTTCATCATGGAAACAGGTGCTGATTCTATTGTAGCGCGTCACCAAGGTGTTATGGAACTTGTACAGGAGCTTGATTTTGAAGCGGAACTAGTCTACAACGAAACAGGTATTTCTTATATTTATACGAATAATGAGTTACACGCTATTCCAGCAGATTCAACTTTTGGAATACCGATGAGTTTGACATCCTTAGAGGAAAGTACACTCATTTCCGAGCAAGGGAAAAAAGAAGCGTTGAAGGATTTAACATTACCTAACGATCGCTTCACAAAGGAAAGTTCAATCGGTGAATTTTTAACTTACTATTTAGGAGAGGAACTGGTGAAAAATCAAATTGCACCAGTCCTTGCAGGTGTTTATTCGGGAGATTTACATCAGCTTTCTATTGGCTCTACTTTACCGTATCTGATTGATTATAAGAATGATTATGGAAGTATTATTAGAGGCTTTGATGCGAATCGTGAGCAATTTGTTAAAGCAGCGAACAAAAAATTTATATCCTTTAAAAATGGTTTATCTTCTTTAATTGATCGACTTGAACAAACATTATCCGATGTAGAAATCATCAAGGGCGTTACTACTCTAAATGTTAAAAAACAAGATAAGAACTATACAATTTCCTTAGCCAATGGTGAAATTATTGAGTCAGAATATGTCGTTTTAGCATTACCGAACGATACTGTCCAAAATCTACTACAGGATGAATCTTTAAATCGCTATTTTGACCAATTTACGACAGCGTCAGCGATTACTATTTATTTAGGTTTTGATGTGCCGGACTCTAGATTACCAGCAGATGGAACGGGCTATATTGTTTCCCATAATTCAGACGTTACTTGTAATGCAGCTACTTGGACTAGTCGCAAATGGAAGCATACATCGAAAGAAAATAAATTACTTGTGCGACTCTTTTATAAGAGCATCAATCCAGCCTATGAGCAACTACGTGCCATGACGGATGAAGAATTGGCAGCAGTTGCTTTAGAAGATGTGAGAAAGAGCCTAGGAATAGAAGAACAGCCAACCGTTGTAAATGTAACAAAATGGATTGATCAAATGCCTAAATATGATCTAGCGCATCGTGAAGCATTACAAGGGTTACTACATGAATTACATGAAAAATATCCAAATTTATCCATTGCTGGGTGCTCATATTTTGGCGTAGGTATTGGTGCTTGCATTCAAAATGGGAAAAAAATTGGTGAAGAGCTTGCAAAGGAACTTGCCAATTTCTAAGGTTTTAAGTGGAAAAAAACTTTCTTATGTGAAATAGTCTTGACTCATTCGTCAGTAAACGATATGATTCTTTTAATTATTTAAAAAATTCATACTTAATTCTTATCAAGAGAAGCAGAGGGACTGGCCCATTGAAGCTTCAGCAACCAACTTTATTGTCAGGTGCTAAATCCAGAAGACCGTTGAGTCGAAGATGAGAAGGAACAACAATGATGAATCGTTAAAGCCTTCTTTTTTTATGAAAGAGGGCTTTTTATTATATAGAGACATAGGAAGAGAGGCTAGTTTTATGGGATTGCTTGAAAAGTTAAAAACGCATGTATTGACAGCGGACGGTGCAATAGGCACAGTGCTATATGGCTATGGATTGGAGTATTGCCATGAGGAAATGAATGTTCAGAGACCCGAGTTAATTGAGAAGATTCATAGAGAATATATTGCGGCTGGTGCTGACATCATTCAAACGAATACGTACGGTGCAAATGCCATCAAATTAGCTCGCTATGGATTAGAATCACGTGTCCAACAGTTTAATGAAGCAGCTATTACCATTGCAAAACGAGCAGCGGCAGATGGCGGTCAATTTGTCTTAGGAACAATTGGAGGTATTCGGGGAATTCGTAAAAGTGATGCAACCTTGGATGAAATATTAGCGACTATTGAAGAACAAGCAAGTGTCTTACTGGCAGGGAATCCAGATGGTCTTTTACTCGAAACCTATTATGATTTTGAAGAATTATCAGCAACCTTAAAGATGCTACGAGAAAAAACAAATTTGCCAATTATTGCACAAGTTTCTATGCATGAGCCTGGTGTTTTACAAAATGGGATGTCTTTAAATAATGCTCTCCATGAGCTTGAAGCCCTCGGTGCAGATATTGTTGGCGTCAATTGTCGACTAGGTCCTCACCATACAATTCTAGCATTTGAAGGTGTAGAACTTCCTAATAAGGCATTCATGTCTGCCTATCCGAATGCGTCACTTCTTGACTTAGAGGATGGACGTGTCGTTTATGAGTCAGAAGCTGATTATTTTGGTCGAGCAGCTGTTGAATTACGTGACCAAGGTGTACGTTTAATCGGGGGCTGCTGTGGTACTACACCCAAACATATTGCAGCAGCAAAGAAGTATTTAGAAGAGTTATCACCGGTTCAGGAGAAGCATGCGAAACCTGAAAAGATTGAGATTGTACGTGAAGCGGAGCCACCAAAGTATGAGCCTCTTCATGAAAAAGTAAAACGTGAACGCTCTGTCATAGTAGAGTTGGATACGCCTAGACATTTAGAGATTGATGGATTCCTTGAAGGAGCAAAGCAATTGTATGATGCAGGTGCAGATGTAGTCATGATGGCAGACAATTCACTGGCCTCACCACGGATTAGCAATATTGCAATGGGAGCATTGTTGAAGAGTACACATGGTGTACGCCCACTAACACATATTACATGTCGAGACCGTAACTTAATTGGTCTTCAATCGCATTTAATGGGTCTAAATGCTTTAGGTATTCATGATGTGTTGGCTGTTACGGGTGATCCAACGAAAGTGGGAGACTTCCCAGGTGCGACAAGTGTTTATGATGTATCTTCGATGGAGCTGATCCAATTAATTAAGCAGTTAAATGAAGGGGTTTCCTTCTCAGGTAAACCACTTCGTAAAAAAGCAAATTTTTCAGTTGCTGCTGCATTTAATCCAAACGTCCGTGTGTTAGAACGTGCTGTGACACGTTTAGAGAAGAAAATTGAGCATGGGGCAGACTACTTCATTTCTCAACCAGTGTATACGAAAGAAAAAATTGTAGAAATTTATGAGGCAACAAAGCATTTACAAGCTCCTATTTACATCGGCATTATGCCTGTTACGAGTTATAAAAGTGCTGAATTTTTACATCATGAAGTGCCAGGTATCAAATTATCCGAAGATGCCTTGGCAAGAATGAAAGTATGTGGAGAAGACAAGGAACGAGCGAAATTGGAAGGGATTGCCATTGCTAAAGAATTAGTTGAAGTGGCTGCGCAATACTTCAATGGTATATACCTTATTACACCATTTTTACGTTACGATGTGACACTAGAGTTGATGAAATATATAGAGCAATTGGATGAACAGAAAAAAGGAGTAAGTATACATGGCTAAGCACTCGATTGAAGAGCAACTAGAGAAACGTATTTTAATTCTTGATGGCGCAATGGGAACAATGCTACAAAACGAAAATTTATCAGCAGAAGATTTTGGTGGTGAGGAGCTAGATGGCTGTAATGAAAATCTTGTGCTTACTAGACCAGATGTCATTGAAAAAATTCATCATAAATACTTAGAGGCAGGCGCAGATATTATTTGTACTAATACATTTGGTGGGACGCCTCTAGTGTTAAATGAATATGATCTTGGCGCAAAAGCCGAAGAAATTAACAAGCGTGCAGTGGAAATTGCTCGTCAAGCAGTGGATCGTTATTCAACATCGGATTGGCCACGTTTTGTTGCAGGGGCTATGGGGCCAACAACAAAAACGTTATCAGTAACTGGTGGTATTACATTTGATGAGCTAGAGGAAAATTTCTATGTACAGGCAAAGGCATTAATTGAGGCAGGAGCCGACGTTCTGTTATTAGAAACAAGTCAGGATATGCTCAATGTCAAAGCAGGCACACTTGGCGTAAAGCGTGCTTTTGCATCAACGGGAAAAGAACTCCCCGTCATGATTTCAGGAACAATAGAGCCGATGGGTACAACGCTTGCAGGGCAAACGATCGATGCCTTTTATATTTCGATCGAGCATATTAAACCATTATCTGTTGGCCTAAACTGTGCGACAGGACCTGAGTTTATGACGGATCACATTCGTTCATTAGCAGAGCTTTCAACAGGCTATATTAGCTGTTACCCGAATGCTGGCTTACCAGATGAAGAAGGGTGTTATCATGAATCCCCAGAATCGCTATCACAAAAATTAAAAGGTTTTGCAGAAAAGGGTTGGCTTAATATTGTAGGTGGATGTTGTGGGACGACACCCGCTCATATTGCAGCCATTCGTGAGGTCTTAAAAGATGAAAAACCTCGTCGAGTTCCAGAAAAAACACATGGTCATGCGGTATCAGGAATCGAACCGTTATTGTATGACGATTCTATGCGTCCGTTATTTATTGGGGAGAGAACAAATGTTATCGGCTCTCGTAAATTTAAGAATTTAATCATTGATGGAAAGTTTGAGGAGGCCGCAGAGATTGCACGTGCTCAAGTTAAAAATGGTGCACATGTTATCGATATTTGTTTAGCCAACCCTGATCGTGATGAATTAGCCGATATACGTGGATTTATGCAGGAGGTTGTAAAAAAGGTTAAGGTGCCTCTTGTGATTGACTCAACTGATGAAAAAGTAATTGAGGAAGCATTAAAGTTTTCCCAAGGGAAAGCCATCATTAACTCTATTAATCTAGAGGATGGTGAAGAACGATTTGATGCAGTATTACCACTTGTGAAAAAATATGGTGCATCATTAGTTGTTGGAACGATAGATGAAAAGGGAATGGCGGTTGACCGTCATCGAAAGCTTGAAATTGCCGAACGCTCCTATCAACTTTTAACGGAGAAATGGGGAATTGCACCAGAGGATATCATTTTCGACCCATTAATGTTCCCTGTAGGAACGGGTGATGAGCAGTATATTGGTTCAGCTTTGGAAACGATTGAAGGCATTCGTCTCATCAAAGAAAAATTGCCGAAGACATTGACTGTACTTGGCGTAAGTAATATCTCATTTGGCTTACCACCTGTTGGTCGTGAAGTACTGAATGCTGTTTATCTCTATCATTGTACACAGGCGGGCTTAGATTATGCCATTGTTAATACAGAGAAATTGGAGCGTTATGCATCCATCCCTGAAGAGGAAATCAAACTCGCAAATGACCTGCTCTTTAATACAAAT
Organism: Lysinibacillus sp. FSL K6-4013; assembly: GCF_038630435.1. Lineage (NCBI taxonomy): Bacteria > Bacillati > Bacillota > Bacilli > Caryophanales > Bacillaceae > Lysinibacillus > Lysinibacillus sp. FSL K6-4013. The sequence goes on along the minus strand of NZ_CP152031.1, from coordinate 4,075,650 downwards.
GATGAAACATTAGCAGTGTTTACCGATTTTTATCGAGATAAAAAGAAGGAAAAAACGGAAGCTGATATTCCAAAAACGGTTGAAGGTCGTTTAGCTTACTATATATTAGAAGGTACAAAAGAAGGGCTAATTGAGGATTTAGACGCTGCACGGGAAATCTTCGAGGCGCCGCTTGATATAATTAATGGTCCTTTAATGGAGGGCATGGCTGAGGTAGGTCGATTATTTAATGATAATCAACTCATTGTAGCAGAGGTTTTACAATCAGCAGGTGTGATGAAGGCCGCAGTGGCTCATTTAGAGCAATTCATGGAGAAGGATGAAGAGAGTGCTGGAAAAGGGAAAATGGTACTTGCTACAGTAAAAGGTGATGTTCACGATATTGGGAAAAACCTTGTTGATATTATATTAAGTAATAATGGCTATAAGGTAGTCGATTTGGGCATTAAAGTAACTCCTGCCCAATTGATTGAAGCGATTCGTAAGGAAAAACCTGATTTTATTGGGCTGTCAGGTTTACTCGTGAAATCAGCGCAACAGATGGTTATTACTGCTCAGGATTTTAAAGAGGCGGGAATTGATGTTCCTATTTTAGTTGGTGGTGCTGCACTTTCACGTCGTTTTACTGAAACAAAAATTGCAGATGAATATGGTGGTCCTGTTATTTATGCAAAGGATGCTATGCAAGGCTTAGAGCAAGCGAATCTATTAATGGGTGAAGGGACACGTGAAAATTTCTTAGCAGAAATTGAAGAATCCCGTCAAAAACGTTTAGCGGCCGATGAAAAACGAGCTGCTCGTCCTGCAAAAGAGGTAACAATAAAGCCTGCACGAACAGTAAAGGGAGCGCCTGTATTTTTACCAGCTGATTTACGACGTCATGTGAAAAAAGACTATTCTGTATCGCATTTATATCCTTATGTTAATATGCGTACTTTATTGGGACACCATTTAGGCTTGAAAGGGCAGGTTCAGCAATTGCTTGATGCAGGTGATTCAAGAGCGACAGAGCTAAAGGATTTAGTAGATGATTATTTGAAAAGTGATCTATTAAAGCCATCAGGTTTGTATCAATTTTTCCCTGCTCAAGCAGATGGTGATGATGTCGTTGTGTATGATCCTGCTGATAGTAAGACGGAAATTGAACGTTTTACCTTCCCTCGTCAGCAGGTGGAACCATTTTTATGTCTTGCAGATTTCTTAAAAACGGTAGAGAGCGGTGAAATGGACTATATTGCGCTTATGGTTGTAACAGCAGGTCAAGGAGTAATGGCTACAGCTCACCAGTTAAAAGAGGATGGGAAATTCCTTGAAAGTCATGCCTTGCAATCGACTGCTTTAGAATTAGCAGAGGGCTTTGCTGAACGTATGCATCAGGAAATTCGTGACCAATGGGGCTTCCCTGATGCAACAGATTTCACTATGAGAGATCGTTTTGCTGCAAAATATCAGGGTCAACGCTTTTCATTCGGATATCCTGCATGTCCTAACTTGGAGGATCAAGAAAAACTATTCGGCTTGTTAAAACCTGAGGATATTGGCGTCCATCTTACAGAAGGCTTTATGATGGAGCCAGAAGCATCTGTATCTGCAATCGTTTTTGCTCATCCTGATGCTCGCTACTTCAATGTTTAAGGCATAAAATAGAGGGTGGGACAAAACCCACCTTTGAGCTGAAAAAGCCGTTGAAATTTTACGATGAGTAAAATTTCAACGGCTTTCAATAATTATTGAATAAAAATAAGGACCACTTCTGATAAAATAAAGTTACCACACAAAATTTTACAGGAAAGAAGGATCCTTATGTTCAAAAATTATAACATGAATCAATTAGTTTTGCCTCTAGATTTAGAAGTTCCATTACAAGAAAATGATATTGCTTTTGCCATCCATCATTTAGTCGAAAGTATTCCTGAGAGAACCTTCGACTCCTTTCAACGCCAAACAGGTTGCCCATCTTATCACCCACGCATGATGCTTAAAATTATTTTATGTGGCTACACGCAATCGGTTTTCTCTGGCCGTAAAATAGAAGACCTAACCAAAGACAGTATACGGATGATGTGGCTGGCCCAAGGGTATGAACCAAGCTACCGTACGATCAATCGTTTCCGTGTTCATCCCGATATGAAAGAGCTCATTCGCCAGTGTTTTGTGCAGTTCCGTGTCCAGCTTGTCCAAGAAAAAATCATCGATCAAGAGGCCATTTTTATTGATGGTACGAAGATTGAAGCGAATGCCAATAAATTCACGTTCGTTTGGAAGAAAGCAGTGGAAAAACATCATCACAATCTCGTTGAAAAATCGAATCAATTGTATAATGAGCTACTTGAAAAACAAATTATACCAGCATTGCAACGTGAAGATGAGGAGCAGCTTTCTATGGAAGAACTCACGCAAATCGCTGAAAAGTTAGAGGAAGTGGTCGAGGACTATACACAAAAAATCGATAGTACGGATGATGTCGGGATGCGGAAACAGCTGCGTAGTGAACGAAAAACGCCAAAGCAACTGTTAAAACAAGTACATGACTGGCTGATTCGTAAGCAGAGGTACGAAAAAGATTTTGAGATTTTTGACACACGCAACAGCTATTCAAAAACGGACAAAGATGCGACGTTTATGCGAATGAAAGACGATTACATGCAGAATGGACAACTAAAACCAGGCTATAACGTACAAATCGCAACAGAAGGTCAGTATGCGCTTGCCTACAGCATTTTTCCGAACCCAACGGATACACGTACGTTCATTCCATTTCTAAATGAAATCGAGCAGCATTATTTCGAGTTACCGCAATACATTGTCGCAGATGCAGGTTATGGTAGTGAACAAAACTATGAGGAGATCCTTTCGAACAGAAAACGAGAAGCACTGATTCCCTATACCATGTATGAGAAGGAGCAAAAGAAAAAGTACAAACAAAACCAATTTAACACCGATAACTGGCCATATGATAAAGAAACAGACACCTATACATGCCCGAATCAGAAACGTCTCGAATGGAAAAATCAAACTGTACGGAATGATCGGACAGGCTTCCAACATACGTTCAACATCTACGAATGCGAGGACTGTTCAGGATGTCCATTCCGTTCATCATGTACAAAAGCAAAAGAAGGCACCAATCGAAAAATGATGGTGAATGAAAAATGGGAACAACAAAAAGAATATATAAGAACAAAGCTTTCAGAAGAAAAAACGCGTACCATTTATCGTCAACGCAAAATTGACGTGGAGCCAGTTTTTGGATTCTTGAAGGCTAATTTGCGTTTCACTCGATTTTCTGTACGAGGAAAATCGAAGGTAGAAAACGAAATGGGGCTCGCATTACTGGCCGTGAATTTACGAAAATACACGGCCAACAAACAAGAACATATAAAATTAAATAGTAAAAAATGGAGAAAGGAGAATTTGAGCGAACTCAAATTCTCCTTTCTCCTTATTCGAAGCTAGTTCTGTCCCAGCCTCGTTTCATTGTAGATGATAATGATTTGGTTAAGGGAAGTGAGCAGAATGATACGATTTATGGAAGAGAAAGATATACCTGGGGTTTTGGACATCTATAATGATATTATTTTAACAAGCAAGGCTGTCTATCGATACGATATACAAACTTTAGATGAAAAAGTACAGTGGTTTAAGGAGCAACAAGCATTAGGTAATCCTTTGCTTGTATTTGAGGATAATGGGCTTGTCGCTGGCTTTGCTAGCTATAGTCAATTTCGTCCTTATCCAGGTTATAAATTTACAATGGAGCACTCTGTCTATGTGCATAAAGAGCATTATCAAAAAGGGATTGCGACAAAGCTCATGCACAAGTTGATCGCGATTGCTGAAGAAAATGGTGTGAAAACGCTTGTCGCGGGTATTGATGGAGAAAACATTGGTAGTATTAAAGCACATGAAAAATTAGGCTTTGAATATGCAGGCACAATCAAAAATGCAGGCTATAAATTTGAACAATGGCTAGACCTGGTGTTCTACCAACTTCATTTGACTGGACCCAAATCATAAAAGGATATGACAAATGTCATATCCTTTTTGTGATGTTTGCGTCTGTTACTGACTTGTACTCTTGTTTTATGATGAGCTCATAAGGAAAAGGAAACGAGGGAGTAGAAGATGGCAACAATTAAAGAAAAAACGAAAAAGTTACGTCAAGATGTAGCGCCATTTGCTAAATCGGATACGCGTAAAAGTGTTTTTCAGATTATAAATACAATTGTACCGTTAATTGCATTATGGGTGGCTGGTTACTTGTTAGTGGATGTCTCACCTTGGCTAACAGTTGGCTTAAGTGCTATTTCAGCAGGTTTTGTCGTACGAACTTTTATTATTTTTCACGATTGTACACACGGGTCATTTTTCAAAAGTAAAAAGGCAAACGACTGGGTTGGATTTTTTACTGGGGTGCTAACATCTTTCCCCTACGAAAAATGGAAACGTGAGCATACAATTCACCATGCAACAAGCTCAAACTTAGACAAGCGTGGTATTGGTGATATTGATATGATGACAGTGGAAGAATATATGCAAGCCTCAAAAGGCCAACGTTTATGGTATCGCTTTTATCGTAATCCATTTGTGATGTTTGGTTTAGGACCACTATATATGGTACTTGTTTTAAATCGTTTTAATCGTAAGGATGCGAAGAAGAAGGAACGTCTCAATACAGTTTTGACAAATATTGTCATTGTGGGAATTTGTGCAGCTTTAATTTTCTTCATGGGCTGGCAAGCGTTTTTATTAGTACAAGGCGTTACTTTATTTATTGCAGGTTCTTTAGGCATTTGGTTATTTTACATTCAGCACACGTATGAAGATTCTTACTTTGAGCATGATTCAGAGTGGGATTATGTGAAAGCCGCAGTAGAAGGTAGCTCGTATTATAAATTGCCAAAAATTTTACAATGGGTAACAGGGAATATTGGTTTCCATCATGTCCACCATTTAGCTCCTCGTGTACCTAACTATAATCTTGAAAAGGCACACAATGAAACACCGCCATTACACATGGCAACAACAATTACTTTACGTACGAGTTTAGAATCACTACGTTACAAGTTATATGATGAGGATCAAGGTAAATTTGTGACGTTTAAAGAGGTAAATGAAATTATAAAGCGTAAAGCAAGAGGCAGTATTGCCGCTTAGTTGATAACAGCCATCTCTACAAGAGAGATGGCTGTTTTATGTAAAGGGAAGAGTCTTAGTCAAAGTATGTACAGGCATAAATTTAATTTTCTTGTTATAATAAGGGAAAAGCAGGAAAGAGCGTGAGATTATATTGAGGAAATGGCATAGTATTATTCCGAATAGTCCGATGCTCAGTGTATATTTATGGATAATTTTTTGTTTCCTACCGTTTTTCTTCATTTTTAGGAAATCATCTTATATCGAAATATCGATAGGCATTACGTTTTTAATGCTCTATTTTATCTTCTATCGATTTGCCATGAATTCGAAAAGCGGTTTAGTTTATATGTGGATTAGCTTTGAAATGGTCATAAACATCATTATGACTATATTATATGGCTATGTCTATTTGTCCATTTTCACAGCATTTTTTATTGGGAATATCCGAAGACCCGTCGGCTTTTATATTATGTACGGTCTACATATTGGGTTTACAGTTATTTCAACTGGGGCTGGATTCTTTGTGGAGCTTAACCTATTTTTATCACAATTGCCTTTCGTTGTATTAACTATTTTAGCTGTCGTCCTTTTACCGCTAACGCTTTATTCCAAAAATAAACGTGAAAATTTAGAGGGACAATTAGAAACAGCCAATGAACGTATTGCTGAGTTAATTGTTTTTGAGGAACGACAAAGAATAGCTCGAGATTTGCATGATACATTAGGACAAAAATTGTCCATGATTGGTTTGAAGAGTGATCTAGCTTCTAGGCTGATTGAACGAGATCCCCAGCAAGCCTTGATTGAGATTAAGGATATACGTCAGACAGCTAGTATTGCCTTAAAAGAGGTTCGGGAATTAGTTTCAGATATGCGCACGGCAAAATTCGAAGATGAGATCATGCGTATTTCACAAATACTAAAGGCGGCTGAAATGGAGTTTGTCTTTGAGGGTGATAAAAATGCACTGCAAGTTCCACCGCTTGTAGAGAATGTTTTATCTATGTGCTTAAAAGAGGCGGTTAATAATGTTGTCAAACATAGTGGAGCAACAAAATGTGAAATTGCTTTCCATCAAAATTTTAAAGAAGTTTACTTAGTAGTGCGAGATAACGGACAGGGCATTACGAAAAAACAAGCTTGGAGAACTGGTAATGGATTGAAAGGAATGCGGGAACGTTTAGAGTTTATTAATGGGTCCTTCAAAATTGAAAGTGTTGAGGGCACCACATTAACGGTAACTATCCCAGTAGCTATTACACATCAGAATGTCAAAGACAATCTGAAGAACATATAGAAAAGAGGATTGTGACATGATACGAATTGTGATTGCTGAAGATCAGGGGATGCTATTAGGCGCGCTTCGCTCTTTACTTAGTATGGAGGAGGATATGGAGGTTGTTGGCTTAGCAAAAAATGGTGAGGAAGCATTGATGCTTGTGGAAGAGCATCAACCTGATATTTGTATTATGGATATTGAAATGCCAGTGAAAACTGGACTAGACGCAGCAGAGGAAATGCATAGTACTGGTTCAGATTGTAAAGTCATTATTTTAACTACATTTGCTAGACCGGGTTATTTCGAACGTGCTAGAAAAGCGAGTGTCAGAGGCTATTTATTAAAGGATAGCCCTATAGAGGAGTTAGTGAGCGCAATCCGTACAATAATGGATGGTAAACGTATTTATGCACCAGAGCTCGTTGATTTTGTCTATGAAGATGATAGTGAAAATCCTTTAACGGAGCGAGAGAGCCAAGTACTGACACTTGTGGCAGAGGGCAAGACGACAAAGGAAATTGCTGCTGAGCTGTTTTTGTCTGCTGGCACGGTTCGTAACTATATTTCAACGATCTTAGAAAAACTGAACGTTGGCAATCGAATTGAGGCCATTGCACGCTTTAAAGAAAAAGGATGGAATAAATAAAAAGAGAACCTTATCGCATCATAAGCGAAAAGGTTCTCTTTTTTTTACTTATTGCGTTTAGTCAAACGACCAAGAACGAATGCACCTGCTGCTACTGCAAGAACAGTATTCGTTTTTTTCGTAAATACTTGTTTTGTGACAAGATTAAGGTTTTGAGGACGCTCAGCTAAACGGCGCATGAAATAGCCGTACCAATCTTCACCGAAAGGAACGTACACACAGAAGTTATAGCCCTCTTTTGCAAGCTCTTTTTGCATATCTGTACGGAAACCATATAGCATTTGGAATTCAAATTTATCAAGTGGGATATTATGATCAGCTACAAAGCGTTTTACATGTGCAATGATATTGTGATCATGTGTTGCGATTGATGTAAATTTACCGTTTAGTAGGTGATATTCAATCAACTCAATAAAGTTTAAATCAATATCTAATTTGTCTTGATAGGCTACTTCAACTGGCTCTTTATAAGCACCTTTTACGATACGTAAACGGTAGTCCTTGAATTTTTCAATATCATCTTTTGCGCGGTAAAAGTATGATTGGATGACAGTACCAACATTATCAAATGTTTTAGATAGTTCTTCCACCATATCAAAGGAAGTTTGTAGGCGTCCATAGTCTTCCATATCAAAGTTTACAAAGATATCATATGAAGCGGCTTTTTCTACAATTTCATACAGATTGTCATAACAAAAATCAACATCAATATCTAAACCTAATTGAGATGGTTTTAATGAAATATGTGCAGCTACACCATTTTCGTGAATAGCTTCGATCACAGTAAGGATTTTTTCTTTAGCAGCAGTCGCTTCTTCTTTACTTGAAACAAATTCACCTAGGTTATCTACAGTACAAGAAATATTATGTGCATTTAGCTCTTTGATGCTTGCAATTGTTTCTTCGATATTTGTACCAGCTACTACACTTTGTGCTCCTAATTTTAGGCCATATTTCTTTGCAGCACTATTTAATAGTTGGTTCTCAGATAAATGGATGAAAAAATCGCGTAATAACATGGTCATTCTCCTAACTGCATTTTCTTTTTAGTATAACATAAATTTTTTAAACTATATTACATTCAGCCTAACAATTATTTCATTTCAAGTATTTGCATACGTTCATTAAATAACGCAGGATAACTTAAAAAACCAATCATAACACTGGATAATGTTGCAGTTGTTAGGAGAGCAAAGATAATTAAAAGTTGAAATTGGACTGCCTGAATAGGGTCAGCTCCTCCGATAATTTGACCACTCATCATACCTGGTAGCTGTACTAGTCCAATTGTCTTTTGACTCTCGATAGTAGGAATCATACTAGCTTTTATGGCATTAATTAATTGGCGATGAATAGCCTGTTTTGGTGTGCCACCTAGGGATAGTATTAGTTCCATCTGGTCCTTATGGTTAATAATTTCAGCCGTAAAACGATTTAAGAATAGAATGGATAGCACCATTGAATTACCGATTAACATCCCGCTAATGGGAATGATATATTGAGCAGTTGTTGGAACAATATGAAAGCCTAGCAAGACACCTTGTGTAATTATTTCTATCATGACAAGAGTTAGCGCTATTTTCCAGGTTATTCCTCTTATACCTGCTCCTTTTTTTCGGGCATTTAACGTGGCAACGATAATCATTAATGCTACCATCAGGAAAATATAGCTATAACTATTTGCGTCAAAGACAAATTTTAATATATAGCCGACAGCAAGCAATTGAATGATGGAGCGTAATGTTGCGATGAGCGTATCTTTTTCAAGGTCTAACTTTAATATTTTGGATAAGAGTAACGGAATACAAACAAAAATTAATGTCAGTGATAAGGCTGTATAGGTCATTTGTTTACCCCCTGTACAAACTCGGCAACACGTGGATTTGTTGGTGCATTGAGTAAAGAGCTTTTACCAGTTTCCATGAGCTCCCCATTCATCATAACCCATGTATAGTGACCAATCGTTAATGCTTGTTGTAAATTATGAGTAATCCAAATCATGGTGACATTGTATTTTTTGTTAATGGTGACAATCAATTTTTCAATATCCTGTACGGATTGACGATCCAAGGCTGACGTTATTTCGTCTAATAATAAAATAGAGGATTGATTGATAAGTGTTCGAGCGATGGATACCTTTTGACGTTGTCCGCCTGATAGATCATTTGTAGATTGATGCAAGAAGCTTTCGTTTAACCCAACGTCCTCTAAATATTGAATAGCCTCCCGATCCGAAAGTTTTTGTCCTTGCAGTGTACGGGGAAGTGCAAGATTCTCTAACACTGTACCTGCTATCATAGGAGCTGCCTGTAAAGCAATACCAACATGCCTTCTTAAAGCTGTTGGATCATATGTAGAAATAGGTTGATTATCAACGAGTATATGCCCATTTGATGGTGAAAGAAGGCCATTACATAATTTAAGTAACGTTGTTTTACCTGCGCCAGAGGGGCCAACGAGAGTCGTAATTTGTCCTTTTGGAAATGACCCAGTAATTGACTTTAATATCATTTTGTCATTTACTGAAAAATGAACTTGTTGAAAGTGAATCGCAGGCTCATATAACATATTCATCTATTGAAACTCCTTTGCTTTAGTCAGTAAAATAACTGTAGCATGAAATGATGGAAGATGGTGTTGAAAAAAGAAAGAAGGGAATTTGGAAATGGAAATATTGTATTTCGATACTTTGACATATGCACAAGGTGATATGTATGTTGTGGCTTCAGACGAAGGACTTGTTTATATAGGAACACCAAATGCAGCATTCGATGAAGTGAAGGAGTGGGCTAAAAAACCATTCAAAGGATATTGTTTTGAAGAGAATTCGGAAAAATTACTACCATATAAAGAGCAATTAACAGCCTATTTTAAGAAGGAACTTATTGAATTTGACCTTCCAATCCATGTAAAAGGGACAGCATTTCAATGAGCAGTGTGGGATGCATTAAAAGAATTACCCTATGGGACAACAACAACTTATGGGAATATTGCTCAACGCATTGGTAACCCCAAAGCAGTTAGAGCGGTAGGGACTGCTATAGGAGCGAACCCAATTCTAGCGATTATTCCATGTCATCGCGTCATTGGCAAAAATGGTCAATTAACAGGCTTCAGAAGTGGCTTGGCTATGAAGCAATTTTTACTTGAGCTAGAGCAGGAATAATTTAATTGAAGCGAAGTAATTTATTGTAAATGGTAATTAGTTGCTAAATTAAAGAAACAAAGCGGTTCTAACAAAGATAAGAGCGCTTAGCTGAAAAATGATCGATTCTAGAGATTTGATCACTTTATACCAACTCTCCTACCTTTTCTGTAAATGAACGGTTTCCAATGTAGGAAAGTGCCAAAAGAAATCTGCCCCATTATCCAGAGATAAAGGAGCAGATGTTTCTACTAGCTATACATGTTGTTCTTCTTGAACATTGTTCTGTGCTTTACCGAAATGTGTTAAACGATGTGCGAAGGTTTCGCCTCGTACAGCAGAGCTTTTGAAAATATCTTGGTATTCGTACGCAGGCGTTCCGTGTTCCATTACATCTAACCCAGCAATTTCTTCTTCAGCCGTTACGCGTAATGGGACAAATGCTTTGATGATCAATAAACCTGCTGCAACAGATACACTAACCCACGCAATAGTTGCAATAACGCCGATTGCTTGAATACCTAATAGACCAAAACCCCCGCCATAAAATAAGCCTTGCCCACCAATATCAAAAAGGCCAACTGCCAGTGTTCCCCAAATACCACAAATACCATGAACAGCAATTGCTCCAACAGGATCATCAACTTTTAGCTTCCACTCTAGGAAGCGTACACCTTCCACAAGTAAGGGTGCAGCAATTAAGCCGATGATAAGCGAGCCAAAAATGCTGACATTCGCTGCACCAGCAGTAATGCCTACAAGCCCAGCTAACGCACCGTTTAATGTAAGAGAGCCATCGATATGTCCGTATCGAAATTTTGTATAGAAGGCAGTAGCAACGACACCAGCCGCAGCTGCAAAAAACGTATTGGCAATAACACTAGGAACTAGCTCTGGATCGGCAGCTAATGTAGAAGCGCCATTGAAGCCGAACCAACCAAACCAAAGTAAAAATACGCCTAAAGCTCCTAGTGGAATACTGTGTCCTGTAATAACATTTACTCGACCATTTTCATATTTACCTAGTCGAGGTCCAACCATAACGGCTGCGACAAAGGCTGCAACAGCACCTGTTAAGTGAACAACTGTCGAGCCAGCAAAATCAACAAAACCTAAATCTGTTAACCAACCTTGACCACTCCAAACCCAGTGGCCTACTACAGGATAAACAACTAAAGACATAAGTATAATAACTCCAACATAAGCGAAAATATTAGTACGTTCTGCAACAGCCCCCGACAAAATAGTGGCTCCTGTTGCAGCAAACATTGTTTGGAAGATAAAGAAAGAAAGATCATCGACCCCTTTTAAAGCAAAGCCACTAGTGCCGAAAATGCCACCTACTGAGTCTCCGAACATAATGGCATAGCCACATAAAAAATAGACGATCCCGCCAAGAGAAATGGTAAGAAAATTCTTCATGATGATATTGACTGCATTTTTCGAGCGAGTAAATCCAGCCTCGACCATAGCAAAACCTGCATGCATAAAGAATACTAAAATAGTGCCAAGCATCACCCAAATTAAATTAACAGATAATAGTACATCATCCATCTATATCGCCCCCTTTATTCTACTGCAATCAATCCGATTTCTTTTGTTCGGATACGAATTGCTTGTTCTACTGGATAAATGAAAATCTTGCCGTCCCCAACTTTACCAGTTGCTGCTTCACGCAATAAAATCTCTACAATGGCATCAACTTTGCCATCGTCTACAATCATTTCTAATTTTAATTTAGGTAAAAATTCAATTTCATACGTATTGCCGCGGAAGAGTCCTGTTCTACCTAGCTGACGACCACAACCAGCGATTTCAGAAACGCTTAACCCCGCAATTCCTTCCTGTGCAAGACCATCCCGAACTGCTCCAAAAACTTCAGGACGAATGATTGCTTCAATTTTTTTCATTTGTACCAGCTCCTTGCGTAAATTTAATTTACATGTTAAAACGGTATTAAAAACAGTGCAATTGTTTTTTTAGATTCTATGTAAGGTTAGTTTACACACAATATTTCTACTCCCGAAGTATTTTAGAAAAAAGGTTTTTATAAAGGGAATGAAAGCGGTACTAAAATTTGTGTCTAAAATGTGTACAGTTCTAAATTTTCTGACTATTTATGTTAGAAAACCTAACATCTATAAGAGAGAATGTAATACGCAAGAATTTGGGTATATAGTGTATACTAGGACTAATTATCAAAGCGGAAGAAGGGGTTTCTTTTGAGATCAAACTATGCAGATGATAGCTTAGCGCTACACACAGACTTATATCAAATCAATATGGCAGAATCCTACTGGGCGGATGGCATACATAATAAAAAAGCAGTTTTTGAATTGTATTTTAGAAAATTACCATTTGGTAATGGCTATGCTATATTTGCTGGGTTAGAGCGAATGCTTGATTATCTACGTGATTTTCATTTTAGTGAATCGGATATTGCGTATTTACGAGATGAAGTAGGTTATAAAGAGGACTTTATCGAGTATTTAAAGAACATCCGATTCACAGGAGATATGTATTCCATGATAGAAGGGGAACTAGTTTTCGCTAATGAACCAATTGTTCGAATTGAAGCTCCATTAGTGGAGGCACAGTTAATTGAAACAGCATTACTTAATATTGTTAACTATCAAACATTAATTGCTACAAAGGCTAGCCGTATCAAGCAAATTATTAAAAATGAAGTGGCGATGGAATTTGGTACAAGGCGTGCACAAGAGATGGATGCTGCTATTTGGGGAACACGTGCAGCGTTTATCGGTGGTTTTGCTTCCACAAGTAATGTTCGAGCAGGTAAGCTTTTTAAAATTCCTGTCTCTGGTACACATGCCCATGCATTAGTACAAGCTTATAAAAATGATTATGATGCATTCCATGCTTATGCTAAACGTCATCGCGATTGTGTGTTTTTGGTAGATACTTATAATACATTGAAATCAGGGGTGCCAACTGCTATTAAAGTGGCTAAAGAGCTAGGAGACAAAATTAACTTTATTGGCATACGTTTAGATAGCGGTGATATTGCTTTCTTATCGAAAGAAGCTCGTCGTATGTTGGATGCTGCAGGCTTCCATGATGCAAAAATCATTGTCTCTAACGATTTAGATGAATACACAATCTTAAATTTAAAAGCACAAGGAGCAAAAGTAGATGTTTGGGGAATCGGTACAAAGCTTATTACAGCTTACGATCAGCCTGCGTTAGGTGCTGTATATAAAATGGTGGCTATCGAGAATAGCGAAGGGCAGCTTGAAGATACGATAAAAATCTCAGCTAATGCGGAAAAGGTATCAACGCCAGGATTAAAAAATGTCTATCGTATTATCGATAAAAAGAATGGGAAGGCAGAGGGAGACTATATCACAATGCACGATGAAAATCCTCAAGTTGAGGAACGTATCAAAATGTTCCATCCAATCCATACGTTTGTCTCGAAGTTTGTCACGAATTTTGAAGCAAAAAATTTACATCAGCATGTTATTAAAAATGGAGCGATCAATTATCAAAACCCTACATTAGAGGAAATGCGTGATTACGCGGCGGAGAATTTAGAGCTGTTGTGGGATGAATATAAGCGTGCGATGAATCCTGAAGAATATCCGGTCGATCTCAGTCAAAAATGCTGGGATAATAAGATGCGTAATATTGAAGAAGTGCATGCGATGGTTAAACGAATGTAAAAAGGAGTGACGGGTGCAATGACTTTACAGCAACAAATTATTGAGGAATTACGCGTACTGCCTAACATTGATGTACAGAGGGAAATACGTAAATCAATTGATTTTTTAAAGGAATATGCAAAACGCTATAGTTTTGTAAAAGGTTTTGTTCTTGGTATTTCTGGTGGTCAAGATTCAACATTAACAGGAAAACTAGCGCAGTTGGCTATTGATGAATTAAATGCAGAAGAGGGAGAAATGAAGTATTCGTTTTTCGCTGTACGATTACCATATGGCGTACAAGCTGATGAACAGGATTGCCAAGATGCCATTGATTATATAAAGCCAACGAAGGTTTATACAGTAAATATAAAAGACGCAGTGGATGCTAGTGTGAGAGCTCTAACAAATGCGGGGGTTGAGCTGAATGACTTTGTGAAAGGGAATGAAAAGGCTCGTGAGCGTATGAAGGTCCAATATTCAATTGCTGCAATGAATGGAGCGGTTGTATTAGGAACAGATCATGCTGCGGAAGCTATTACAGGCTTCTATACAAAGTTCGGGGATGGTGGAGCAGACTTAATGCCAATCTTTCGTTTAAATAAACGACAAGGAAAGCAATTGTTAGCAGAACTTCAATGCCCTGAGCATCTTTATAAAAAGGTGCCTACAGCAGACTTAGAAGAAGATCGTCCCTCATTGCCAGACGAAGTGGCGCTAGGTGTGTCGTATGATCAAATAGATGATTATTTAGAGGGGAAAGAAATTCCAGAAGAACCTCGCCAAAGATTAGAAGGGTATTATTTGCGTTCCCAACATAAACGTCATATGCCAATTACAATATTTGATGATTTTTGGAAGTAAGATGAGCGAAAAGGGTTATAAAGAAAGTGGTTTCACTTTTAAAAATAGCTCTTTTCGCTCTTTTTTTATGTATTATGGTTCTATGTTGTTAATTGTCGGCATATAATGTCGATATAATTACCTATAAGGATAATAAAATGTAGGGGAGGGTAACTTTTTATGAGGACTTCTAGAGTGAGTGCAACGACAAGTAGTGTTTTTCGGCAGGAACAACAGTATTTACATGCTGGTGATCTCAGCCATAACTTTGGGCAAAATCCACAAAAGCAATTTCGGAATAGATTACAAAAAAATAAAGAGAAGACGTACAATTCAACAACTATTTCTGTTAATTCACAACAGCAGCAACCGATTACACCTATCCATATAGATAGCGCTAGTGATTTGGAAATTCGCCGTGAATTAAATGAGACGGCATTAAAGCTCAGTCGTTTAAACAAACAAAAGAAGCGTCTCAATAGTTACCGTTCTTCCATATAAGCCAAACTCTCCACATCAGTGTGGAGAGTTTTTATTTTTGAGGGGAAGTAAATGAAAGTACTAAATTCAAAATATTTGAAGTGAAGATGTTCATGGAATGTTCAAGGTAATTTTTCCATTTCTTCACAGCGATTTTTAACTAATTTCACAACTAATCTGTAATGTAGGAGGTGGCAACAAAAAACTAAACTTGGAGGATAAAGTTGTGAAAAAATTATGGTTACCTGCACTAATATTATTATTTGTACTTGCAGCTTGTGGTAGCGAAAAAAAACAGGTAGAAGAAACGGAAATTGAGCAAGAAGTTACGAAAAATGAATCAGAAACCGTGCAAGTTGCTTCATTAGTAGATACACGGTTACAAGAGCCAGAAGAAGAGACAACTTGTGAAATGTGTAATATGAAAGTTTATATGAAAGACCATGATATGGGTGTATTTTCAGCACAGGCAATAAAAGAAGATGGAACAATCGCTTTTTATGACGATATTGGCTGTTTATTAAATGCAGAGGTTGCTAATGAAGAAAAAAACGAAAAATTTGTACGTGATTTTGTGTCGAAAGATTGGGCAAAGATTGAAGATGTAACAATTATAAAAACAGAGCTGAAATCTCCGATGAACTGGGGCTATATTTATTTCGTGGACAAGGCTGAAGCAGATAAATATATGCAAGAAAATTCGAAAGCTTATGTGGAGGAACTACAAAAAATTAAAGATGATGCATTGGAGAGACGTAAGAAAATGATGCAAAAAAAGGCTGAGGATGAAAAAGATGCATCCGGTTCTATGCATTCGAATGAGATGAATCAAGAAGGGCACGGTCATTAAATCATAGACTAGGGGAAATCCTCTAGTCTTTTCTTGCTGAATGAGGAGGTGGAAAGTGATGAAGCAAATCATGTTGTTCTTTTTATTTTTTCTCATGACAAGTCAAACGGCGTATGCAGAATTTGATATTCAATATGCTATCGATCAAGCAAAAGCTGGAGATAGTATTCATATTCCTGCTGGTCGTTACCAAGGGAATTTCACGGTGAAGAAACCGATCAAACTGTACGGACAAAAAGGGACTGAGCTTTATGCTCAAAATGATGAACCTGTATTAAAAATTGAACATGTATCGAATGTTTCTATAGAAAATATAAGGATAACAGCAAAAAATAAAGGAATTGTTGCTAATGAGACGGATAATTTAGAGCTAAGAGCTATTGAACTAAAAGATATCCGAGTTGGTATATATCTTCAACAATCAAGGCATATTCGAATTTTAGAAAATAGGATCATTGGAAATGAATCTCACTTTGCTGAAAAAGGAAATGGAATTGCGATTTTTAAAAGTGAAGATGTCGTGATCGATCAAAATACGATCGAACAAGTCCAGGATGGTATATATGTTGAAGAAGGGACGCGAATAGATGTACAGCGAAACAAGGTAACAAATAGCCGTTATGGAACACATTTTATGTATTCAAGTAATGTGAAGGTGTTGTTCAATACATATTTACAGAATGTTACAGGTCTTATGGTGATGATGACTACTAATTTAGAAATAAGTAGTAATACAATTAGTGCTCATAATGGCTTCAATAGTTATGGACTTATGATGTATGACACACAGGAGGCAATGGTAAGAGAAAATAGCTTTCTACATAATCGTGTAGGGGTAGCGTTGCAGAAGAGTTCAGTGATTCAAATACAAGAAAATCGCTTTCAGATGAATCAAACTGCATTAGAAGGTACAAAAGTCGATGAGCGTTCGATCATTATGGATAATCAGTTTACAGGCAATATATTAACAGCAAGGTCAGACAATCGGGGGTTACGTTTAATTCATAATTTTTATGATGATTATACAGGGCTAGATGTTACAGGTGATGGTTTTGGAGATGTTCCATATGTGGCTGTGTCAAGTTTTGGACAATGGATGGTGAGACAGCCGGTTTATCAATTTTTTGTGGCATCACCAAGCGTTGTTATCCTGACGTCACTAGATCAACAGATTAATAAAACAGAACGAAATCTACTGGTAGATAATGAACCAAAATTACTGAGCAATATGAAAGAGATAGAGTTTTCATTCAATATCTTACAATTAGTGATTGGTTTTATCGTGTTTATGGGAAGTTTATGGCTTTGGAAAAGGGGGATACGAGTGTGACTAGATGGATAATGATAGTAATTATATGTGGCGTTATTTTAGTAGGCTGTGGTGAAAAAACATACCTTCCACGTGAAATTAATAGTGAAACAGATGTTTGTGAAGTTTGTAATATGAGTATTGTTCATAATGAATACGCAGGGCAAATTGTTTTGAAAAATGGAGACTATGAGATTTTTGATGATATTGGATGCTTAATGGATTACATTGAGCTAAATGGCGATGGTGAAGTGGGAGCAGCCTATATTAAAAATAAAGCAACGAATGAATGGATTGACGTTTATAAAGCGATTTATGTGTACAACAAAAATTATTGGACGCCGATGAACTATGGTGTTATTGCATTTGCTACAAAAGACGAAGCCAAAGAATGGATGAATGATGAAGAAGAAGGTCAACTATTTGCCTATCGTGATTTGCTGACATTGAATTGGGGGATTCATGAGTGATGTTTGTAAAAATAGAGTTGAAGCAGATTTTAAGAAGTCGATGGATGCAACTAGTAGCCTTTCTGTTTACGTTTGTTTTCGTTGCCATAGTCGTCATTCAACAAATGGCTTTACCAGATATTGAAGGCTTTACACGTCAAACTGCATCATTTTTAAGTGTGTTATTATTTCTGCTGCCGCTATTTATCCTCACCATTGGTAGTATGAGTATAGCTGGTGATATAGAATCAGGTTGGTTATCGTTATTAAAAACATACCCTATGAAGCGGAAGCAATATATTACAGGCAAATATGTAGCTACGGTACTTGCGTTTTTATTAGTAATAGTAGTGGCATTTGGTTTTGTATTAACCGTAGGTGGGTTACTAGGTGGGGTACGGTTACCAATTGTTTTAGTTATTCTTACGCTATTATGTATTATTATCTTTGTGTCTTTAGGAATCTTGCTAGGGGTATTTGCAAAAACAAGATTATTTGCACTTGCATTATCACTTGTAGTATGGTCCTTTCTTTTATTGCTCATTTCTTATGCTTTAATGGCGATAGGTGCAGTTGTTTCAGGGCATCTTTTACAAAAGCTCATCATCATAACGATACATATTAATCCAGTAGAATGGCTGCGCTTCGGCTATTTTATATTTAGTAATCAAGCTAGTGTGCTTGGTCCAGCCTTTTATGATGTAACGAGGTTTTACTTATCACCGCTTGGTCAGGTGGGGTATGGAATAATAACAATACTCTGGATTGTACTACCGTTAATGCTTGCTACGAAGCTGTTAAAGGAGGGGGAGCGGCGATGATTCTGTTAGAGGGAAAAAATGTAGCTAAGGTTTATGAAAATGATAGAGGATTAAAAGAAGCCTCCTTTCAGCTGCAAGCTGGTCGAATTCTTGCATTGGTTGGAGGAAACGGGGCTGGAAAGAGTACTTTGATTCGTTTGTTAACGGGTCAAGAGAAACAGCAATCTGGTGAAATAATATGGCATCAACCACAAACAATCCGTTTTATGCCTGATGATGTAAACTTTCCAACTATGCTAACTGCAGCTGAAATATTAGAGCTGTTGGCATCTTTAAAACAAGTAGATAAATATGAGCAAGAGAATGTACTGAAGCGTGTTTCCTTGTGGGATGTTCGGAAGCAAAGAGCTAAACACTTTTCCAAAGGGATGCTCCAACGGCTAAACCTAGCCCAGAGCTTACTTGGTAACGGGTCATTGTTAATTTTAGATGAGCCAACGAATGGTCTAGATCCCTTTTGGATAGCACAGTTGAAAAACATGATGTTGGAGGAGAAGAAAAAAGGCAATACCGTTATCTTCTCTACTCATTTGCTATCTTTTGCTGAAGAAATAGCAGATGATGTATTAGTTTTACATGAAGGTGAAATTATCATTTCTGGGGCGATATCTGAAATTTTCTTGCAAGAAAATTCTACATCTTTAGAAGAAATATGGTTAAAAAGATTGAATTTGTAACATTCTAATGGTTAATGACGTTATATAATAAGGATTAGGCTTGTTTGGATGTTATCAAACAAGCCTTTTTTATGAATGTTCGTAGGAAGTAGAAGTTTCAGATAATTGTTTTACAAGACAGATTTCGCTATGCTTAGATTAAGTTTGCTTGCAATTCACACAATTGCTTGATGGAATGGGAGGCTTTTCGATTAATGAATGCTCAAATACAGAATGTTTTAGAAAATATAGAAAAGGTAATGATTGGTAAAAGAGAAGTTGCTGAGCTCAGTATTGTCGCATTATTAGCAAGGGGACATGTTTTATTGGAGGATGTACCTGGAGTAGGAAAGACAATGATGGTGCGAGCACTTGCAAAATCGTTTGATGCACAATTTAAGCGTATTCAATTTACGCCAGATCTATTGCCATCAGATGTAGTCGGTATTTCTATTTATAATCCCAAAACAATGGAGTTTGAATTTCGTCCAGGGCCAATCATGGGGGATGTTGTATTAGCCGATGAAATTAACCGAACGTCACCGAAAACTCAATCAGCGTTGTTAGAGGGGATGGAAGAGGCTTCTGTTACAATTGATGGGAAAACGCTGATGATCAATCAGCCATTTTTTGTGATGGCTACACAAAACCCGATTGAACATGAAGGTACCTATCCTTTACCTGAAGCACAACTAGATCGATTTCTCTTAAAGATAAAAATGGGCTATCCATCTAGGGGGCAAGAGGTTGAAATTTTACGAAGAGCTGAGAATGGTAAAGCCATTGAAAAAATCGAAGCAGTATTATCGGTAGCGCAATTAATCGAATTACAGGAACTTGTTCAAGGTGTGTATGTAGAAGATTCTGTTAAAAATTATATGGTGGAGCTTGCTACCCTAACAAGAGAAAATAATTATGTCTATTTAGGTGTGAGTCCACGTGCCACAATAGCGCTAATGAAAGCTTCTCAAGCTTACGCATTTTTAAAAGGACGAAGCTATGTTACCCCTGATGATGTTCAATATTTAGTGCCATTTGTTTTTAATCATCGTTTAGTTTTAAAACCAGATGCACGCTATGATAACGTGACAGCAGACGAAATTATCCAGCGGATCATTGCTAAAACACCAGTTCCGACAAAGAGGTTTGCAGAACAATGAGGCAATGGAAAGCTTTTGTAGAAAAAAGTAAACATTTCCTATTAATCGCTTTCTTGATGATCATAACATTTTGTTATGCAATGTTCCAAGGTGGGTTTGTGAGCTGGTTTGTATTTTTTACGGTTAGCCCATTTTTAGTATATGCATTCATTTTCTTTGTCGTTAGAGAAGATATTTTACTAATCGAACGCAAGATTGACCCGATTCATATAGAACGAGGTCAATCAGCGAAGGTGCTTATTACGATAGAACGTAAAACACGTTTTCCATTTGCCTATATCGTAATGGAGGAACTTGTGGATAGTGAGGGATTAGTGCAAGCTAAAATACAAAATGCGAATGCCATTAAGTTCGTTGGATTTAAAAAAACCTTTAGCTGGCAATATGAATTGGAAAATATGCCACGTGGTGAACATCGTTACCTAGGTGTTACAATTGTTTTCTATGATTTTTTTGGCTGGGCTAAAAAGGTTGTCGTAGCAGAAAAGGACCAAACTATTTTAGTTTACCCAAGAGTACAAGAGATGAAATATGCTGCGCTTCAAACAAAATATGATGTTGGCTTGATGATGTCTCCATACTCTATTGTGAAGGACACATCGATGGCTGTTGGATTACGAGAGTACGTTCCAGGAGATCGTTTTTCGTGGATTCATTGGAAATCATTTGCACGTACACAAAAGTTACAGTCTAAGGAATTTGAGGATCGACAATCATCTGAACTAATGTTAGTGCTAGACGCTACAAAATCCTCGATGTTTGAAGAAAAAGTAGAGTTAGTAGCTTCAATGCTACAAATGATCGTTCAGGAACGAGGAGATTTATCATTTATTTCTGCTGGAGCAATGACGAAAGTATTCCCAGCTATACAGGGTGACAAGCATTTAGATCAAGTCATGTATCATTTAGCTGCGATAAAACCTACAGAGAATGTCAAGTTTCGATTTCATGACCAACAAGCCTTTAAACAAGTTGCAACACTGCTTTATGTGACAAGTGATGTTTCAGATGAATTCCTACATACTCTTGCGAATATAGTGAAAAGCTGTTTTTGTTTTGTAGTGGCAAAGCAGCAACCAGTGCAATCTGAGCTTGCGATGCGGTATAAACATATACAAGTTATTTATGTAAATCCAGCAGATTTCTATCATTTATTCACGGAGGTGATAAGACCGTGAAGCAATCATTAGGAGAATTTTTAGAATTAGCCATAGCTTATGTTATTGTATTTTTCATTTTGCGTGAATGGCTTATTCCCATTATGCAATTAACGAATACAGGTGGGATGCATCTTTTCTTAGTGTTTATCGGTATGTCTTTAGCGCTAAGTCTTTTCCGCGTACATCCTTTATTATCAGGATTAGTGAAGTTTGGTTATATTACCTGGTTTGTCGTTTTTATCTATAGCCCTAGTCCTGTATTATCTGGTGATACATTGCCTTTTTTATTGGCTGAATGGAGAGGGAACATGGCCACGATTCTAACAGGTGACTTTGGACAGGTTTCAGATGTTTTCAGAACAGTGTTATTTCTTGTATTGATTTGGATGCTGGTCTATTTAATTCACCATTGGGTTTCGGTGCGAAAAAATATATTCTACTTCTTTGCCATGACCGTATTCTTTATTGCTACTTTGGATACATTTAGTGACTATGACGGTAAAGCGGCAATTGTAAAAGTTGTTGTTTTAGGATTAATCATGACAGGTGTTCTTTTTGTCAAGCGCCTATGGCTTCAAGTAGAAACTACAAGTACGGTAATGGAGAAATGGAAAATTGTTATTCCCATGCTAGTATCTGTATTACTCGTTAGTTCTGTAGCATACTTTTTACCAAAGACTGGGCCAACATGGGCAGATCCGGTGCCGTTTATCCAAGGGGTTACTGGACAAGACGGAAATGGAAATGGTCAAAAATCAGTTGGTTATAGCCAGGATGATAGTCAGTTAGGTGGTCCGTTCCAAGGAGATAATACTTTAATATTCACTGCCTCTTCCCGTGATCGTCATTATTGGCGTATTGAAACAAAAGATACGTATACGTCAAAAGGTTGGATTGTTTCAGAGGGGAACTTTGGGAAAAATGTTTATGAGTCAAATACACCCATTCTGACTTCTTTACAAGTAGGGCCGCCCGAAAGTGAACGTCAGATTCAATTAGATATTGCTGTTCCAATGCCATTTTTAATTCAAACATATGGTATGCTTTCTGTTTCGGCTCAAGATTCCACTTTATTTATTCAAGATGAGCAGACTGAAAAAATGAATATAGAACAACAGGTAGGGGAATCGAAATCATTATCAAACTATTCATTGTCTTATAGTGAGCCTGTTTATAGTATGGAGCAGCTCCAATTGTCATATCCAGCAACACTTGAAACAATGGATTCTTCCTTTGATCGATTTTTGCAGTTACCTAACCAACTTCCTCAGCGTGTAAGGGACTTAGCGTCTGAAATAACGCAAAAGAAAGATACGGTTTATGAACAAATTAAGGCTGTAGAAAGTTATTTTAGAACAAATGGTTTTAAGTACGATAAAACGCAAGCCGCCATTCCTGCTGAAAATCAAGATTATGTCGATCAATTTTTGTTCGATACAAAAGTAGGGTATTGTGATAATTTCTCCACGTCAATGGTGGTACTTTTACGTTCAGTAGGGATCCCAGCTCGTTGGGTAAAAGGTTTTGCTCCAGGAACTGCAGGCCCTATGTCAGATGGACTACGCGAATATCGCATCACGAATGACAATGCGCACTCATGGGTAGAAGCTTTTATACCTGGAACGGGATGGATGGAGTTTGAACCTACAATCGGTTTTACCGGCAATGTAAACATTGATTATGATATCCCGTTAGATACGTCTGACGAGGAAGAAGTATTGCAGCCAGAGCAAAAACCTGAGCAGCCACAACCACAAGAACAGGTAACCGAGAAGGAACAACCGAACTCAACATTTAGCTTTGATGCAATATGGTTATGGATGAAAAAGTTTGCTTATGTTTGGGTGATAATTGTTGTATTATTAATAATCACGGGTATTTCTTTATTTTTACAGCGTAAAACATGGATTCCAAAAATGCATGTTCGGGCTTACCGTAAAAAAGTAGCGGATTGGTCAAATTTCGATTCTTCTTACCATGTTTTACTAAAACAATTATCTCGTATTGGCTTGCGCAGAAATGATGGAGAAACGTTAAGTGCATTCGCAGAGCGTGTAGATGCAGCATTAGAAACAGATGAAATGCAAAAGCTGACGGTAGTCTACGAGCAACATATTTATGGGAAAGACAAAGAGGATGTTGATTTTGTGAAGCTGAAAGAAAGTTGGGAATATTTAATCAATCGCACTATCAGTTGATTTTAACGTAGACAAAGAGTAAAATGAAAAAAATTAAATGCAAGGATTGCTTTCATATAAGTTCGATAATAGGGTTCGGATGTTTCTACGAAATCACCATAAATGGTTTCTCTATGAAGGCGGATGTTTTCGTTAGGTGAAAAGTATAGTAAAACACTTTACTTTGCTACGCATTCGCCTTTATCAATATTCTAGAGCTTATGAACGCGTAGAAAGTTTTTTTACTTTCTTCGCGTTTTTCTTTGAACACATGAAAAATCCTTTAAAAATAATAGAAGAGGTGGAAATTTTGACAGCTAGCCCTTTATTAAAAGAGCAAGAAAAAATCGTTGTACTAGACTTCGGTAGCCAATTTAACCAATTAATTACACGTCGTATTCGTGAATTTGGTGTTTTCAGTGAATTACATCCACATACGGTAACTGCAGAAGAAATTAAAGATATGAACGCAACAGGTATTATTTTCTCAGGTGGTCCAAACTCTGTTTATGATGAAAATGCCTTTCATGTGGATCCAGCTATCTTCGAATTAGGTTTACCGATTTTAGGTATTTGCTATGGTATGCAATTAATGGCCCATACAAACGGCGGTAAAGTTGAAGGTGCTGAAACACGCGAGTATGGTAAAGCCGAAATTCAAGTAACAACACCAAACAAATTATTTGGTGAATTACCTACAGAACAAATCGTTTGGATGAGCCATGGTGACCATGTAACAGAAGTTCCAGCTGGATTTGAAGTCATCGCAACTAGTGCATCTTGTCCGATTGCTGCAATGGCAAACGTTGAACGTAAACTATATGCTGTACAATTCCATCCAGAAGTACGTCACTCTGTATATGGTAATGATCTATTACGTCAATTCGTATTCGACATCTGTGAAGCGAAAGGCGATTGGTCAATGGCAAACTTCATTGAGCTTGAAATTGCAAAAATTCGTGAAATCGTTGGCGATAAAAAAGTATTATGTGCACTTTCTGGTGGTGTAGACTCATCAGTGGTAGCGGTGTTAATCCATAAAGCAATAGGCGATCAATTAACTTGTATGTTCGTAGACCACAACTTAAACCGTAAAGGCGAAGTTGAACAAGTAATGAAAACATTCACAGAAGACTTTGACATGAATCTTATTAAAATTGATGCACGTAAACGATTCATGGACAAACTTGCTGGGGTTTCTGATCCAGAGAAAAAACGTAAAATTATCGGTAATGAATTCATTTATGTGTTTGATGAAGAGGCATCTAAGCTTGAAGGTATGGATTTCTTAGCACAAGGAACTCTTTACACAGATATTATTGAATCTGGTACTTCAACTGCACAAACAATCAAATCACACCATAATGTTGGTGGTCTTCCTGAAGATATGCAATTCCAACTAATTGAGCCACTGAAAACTTTATTTAAAGATGAAGTACGTGCGCTAGGCTTAGAGCTTGGACTAGACGAAAAAATCGTTTGGCGTCAACCGTTCCCAGGTCCTGGATTAGGTATCCGTGTGCTTGGTGAAGTAACAGAAGAAAAATTAGAAATCGTTCGCGAATCTGATTTCATTCTACGTGAAGAAATCGCAAAAGCTGGCCTTGATCGTGACATTTGGCAATATTTTACGGTATTACCTGATATCCGTTCAGTAGGTGTAATGGGCGATGCTCGTACGTATGACTATGCAATCGGTATCCGTGCCGTTACATCTATCGACGGTATGACTTCTGACTGGGCACGTATTCCTTGGGATGTACTAGAGAAAATCTCCGTCCGCCTTGTAAACGAAGTAAAACACGTGAACCGCGTGCTGTATGATATTACATCTAAGCCACCAGCAACGATTGAGTGGGAATAATAGCAAAAGCCCTAAAAGCTCTAAGAGGTTTTTAGGGCTTTTTTGATTTCATTCTTTCTGAATTTATGGCTGAATAAAGTTTCCTAACATGCAAAAATTGCTGGTAAAGTGATGTATGTAGTAAACTAAATGAATGCAAAAGAAATTATATTAGTCAGATTAGGGGGGATTTAAATGGAGAAAAATAAACCAAAAATACATACATTAGCAGTTGGGATGCCAAAAGAGTTGATTGATAGTAAAGGGCGTTCAATGATTACGGGGATTGAAAAGCAAAGCGTGCAGGAAGTTTACTTGTCCTCTCATGGCTTCGAAGGAGATGATGTGGCAGATAAAAAACATCATGGTGGCCCTGACCGCGCAGTTTGTTTATATCCTGCGGAGCATTACATACAATGGGAACAGGAACTTGGGAAAACGTTGCCCATTGCTGCCTTTGGTGAAAATTTAACAGTAACAAATATGTTAGAAGCAGATGTTTGTATTGGTGATGTTTATAAAATTGGAGATGCTGTCATCCAAATTACACAGGGGCGTATTCCGTGTAGCACGATCGATAGATATACAGAGGCAAACATATTACTCAAGCGTTTAATCGAAACAGGCTATACAGGTTTCCTTGCACGTGTACTAGAAGAAGGGACAATCAGTGCAGAATCAACAATTGAGCTTGTAGAAAAGCATCCTGCATGTATATCTGTTTTGTATTGCAATGAAGTGTACTTTAAAAACAAAGATGCGATCGCAATGAAACAAATACAAGCAGTAGATGCATTAGCAGAAGATTGGAAAGAAAAATTAGAAAAAAGAATTCAGGTCTTGCAAAGTAAAGTGACGAGTTAAAACATAAGTTCAAAAGAAGGATCCTCTAGAATTTCTAGGGGATTTTTTCTTTAAACGGATAGATGGAATGTTCAGTACAAAGCTTCTTTAGTAACGTTTTTAATAGAACCTGAACAATAAATAAGAATTTTACACGAACTTTCGTATTTCTTTTTAGAAAAATGTTCGGAAATAGGGTTGAAATCTAAAAAACGAAATGATATATTACGAATGTAAATTAAATACGTCGTCGTATAATGTCGGGGATAAGGCCCGTGAGTTTCTACCAAGTTACCGTAAATAACTTGACTACGATTTAGGTTTATACATAAACGTATAAACACTAATTTGTTTCACACACTAATTGTGATGAAATATATCGTAGACATGCGACTAGTAGAGTAGTCGGCGTGTCTTTTTTGTTTTCGATATTGAGGACGACCACACGGAGGATTTTTTGATAATGAAAAAATATTTCATGTTCGATGAATTAGGAACTAATTATCGCCGCGAAATAATAGGTGGTATTACAACCTTCCTTGCAATGGCATATATTCTAGCTGTTAACCCAGGTATTCTAGAAAATGCAGGGATGGATAAAGGTGCTGTTTTCGTAGCAACAGCATTAGCAGCAGCAGTCGGTTCTTTAATTATGGGGATTTTCGCTAAATTCCCGATTTCACTTGCTCCTGGAATGGGGCTAAATGCATTCTTTGCATTTACTGTAGTCGGAGCATACGGTATTCCATGGCAAACTGGTTTAACAGGTGTGTTCTTCTCAGGGATTATCTTTATTATTTTATCTTTAACTGGTATACGTGAAACAGTTATTAACGCAATTCCAGTACAACTTAAATATGCAGTTTCTGCAGGTATTGGTTTATTTATCACTTTTGTTGGTTTACAAGGAGCGGGGATCATTGTCGATAGCCCAGCTACTTTGGTCACATTAGGAAGTTTCACAGGCGCTACATTATTAGCGGTTTTCGGTATAATTCTTTCAGTTATTCTTATTATTAAATTGCGCAGTATTGGTATTTTCCTGGGAATGGTGATTACAGCAGTTATTGGGATGATCACAGGTATCATTGATCCCCCAACAGCGGTTGTATCAGCTATCCCAAGTGTAGATTCTACATTCATGGTAGCATTAGAACCACTCGGTGACATTGGCACATTATTTAATGTGAAGTTCTTAGTAGTAGTATTAACATTCTTGTTTGTTGATTTCTTTGATACAGCTGGTACTTTAATGGCTGTTGCGACACAAGCAGGCTTAGTAAAAGATAATAAACTACCACGTGCTGGCCGTGCCTTAATGGCAGATGCACTAGCAACAACTATCGGTTCTTTATTTGGTACATCAACAACAACTGCGTACGTAGAGTCAACTTCCGGAGTTGCTGCAGGTGCTCGTTCAGGATTCTCGGCAGTTGTAACAGCAGTACTATTCTTAGTTGCACTATTCTTCTCACCATTACTAGCAGTTGTAACGCCAGCAGTTACTGCTCCAGCTTTAGTAATCGTAGGGGTACTTATGGTATCGTCATTACGTTTAATTGATTGGGATAAATTCGAAATAGCAGTACCTGCATTCTTTACAGTATTAATGATGCCACTTGGTTATTCAATTGCTACTGGTATTGCAATCGGCTTTGTATTCTACCCAATTACAATGTTATTAGCAGGTCGAAAAA
Organism: Lysinibacillus sp. FSL K6-4013; assembly: GCF_038630435.1. Taxonomy (NCBI): domain Bacteria; kingdom Bacillati; phylum Bacillota; class Bacilli; order Caryophanales; family Bacillaceae; genus Lysinibacillus; species Lysinibacillus sp. FSL K6-4013. The sequence continues at coordinate 4,047,491 of NZ_CP152031.1, read as the reverse complement.
AAGAAATTCACCCAATGATGTATGGTCTATTCTTTGTCTTCCTTGCATACTTCATTTGGGTACGTTAGTTAAACAGACACCTCTCATTGTTAGTAAGATACTAATCATGAGAGGTGTTTTTTTATTAAAAATAAAAAGCAATAAATTGTTGGTTAGAGCAATCAAAAATTAAGTTGATCCTAATTAAAAGAGTTATGGTTTTTATACATTATATAGAAGAAACTCGTTTTTAAATAATGAGAATAGTTTTACTTTAACGAAAGGCTTGCAAACTTAAATTTAAGATGATATATTTAAACACGTTGTTACGAAACAAACGAACAACTTCAAAAATATTAACATAAACAGTTGACAACATGTTAACAATATGTTAAATTATAAAAAGTTACTTAGCGTAACTAGTAAATGAACCTTGAAAACTGAACAAGCAAAACGTAATCAATAAAGTTTTAAGTAGCTAGCTTTGCTAGTGAACAAAATACAATTTTGGACATCAAACATGATGCCAGCAAAACAATTTGAGCTAATCAAATTTCTTTTATGGAGAGTTTGATCCTGGCTCAGGACGAACGCTGGCGGCGTGCCTAATACATGCAAGTCGAGCGAACAGAAAAGGAGCTTGCTCCTTTGACGTTAGCGGCGGACGGGTGAGTAACACGTGGGCAACCTACCCTATAGTTTGGGATAACTCCGGGAAACCGGGGCTAATACCGAATAATCTCTTTTGCTTCATGGCAAGAGACTGAAAGACGGCATCTCGCTGTCGCTATAGGATGGGCCCGCGGCGCATTAGCTAGTTGGTGAGGTAACGGCTCACCAAGGCGACGATGCGTAGCCGACCTGAGAGGGTGATCGGCCACACTGGGACTGAGACACGGCCCAGACTCCTACGGGAGGCAGCAGTAGGGAATCTTCCACAATGGGCGAAAGCCTGATGGAGCAACGCCGCGTGAGTGAAGAAGGTTTTCGGATCGTAAAACTCTGTTGTAAGGGAAGAACAAGTACAGTAGTAACTGGCTGTACCTTGACGGTACCTTATTAGAAAGCCACGGCTAACTACGTGCCAGCAGCCGCGGTAATACGTAGGTGGCAAGCGTTGTCCGGAATTATTGGGCGTAAAGCGCGCGCAGGCGGTCCTTTAAGTCTGATGTGAAAGCCCACGGCTCAACCGTGGAGGGTCATTGGAAACTGGGGGACTTGAGTGCAGAAGAGGAAAGTGGAATTCCAAGTGTAGCGGTGAAATGCGTAGAGATTTGGAGGAACACCAGTGGCGAAGGCGACTTTCTGGTCTGTAACTGACGCTGAGGCGCGAAAGCGTGGGGAGCAAACAGGATTAGATACCCTGGTAGTCCACGCCGTAAACGATGAGTGCTAAGTGTTAGGGGGTTTCCGCCCCTTAGTGCTGCAGCTAACGCATTAAGCACTCCGCCTGGGGAGTACGGTCGCAAGACTGAAACTCAAAGGAATTGACGGGGGCCCGCACAAGCGGTGGAGCATGTGGTTTAATTCGAAGCAACGCGAAGAACCTTACCAGGTCTTGACATCCCGTTGACCACTGTAGAGATATAGTTTCCCCTTCGGGGGCAACGGTGACAGGTGGTGCATGGTTGTCGTCAGCTCGTGTCGTGAGATGTTGGGTTAAGTCCCGCAACGAGCGCAACCCTTGATCTTAGTTGCCATCATTTAGTTGGGCACTCTAAGGTGACTGCCGGTGACAAACCGGAGGAAGGTGGGGATGACGTCAAATCATCATGCCCCTTATGACCTGGGCTACACACGTGCTACAATGGACGATACAAACGGTTGCCAACTCGCGAGAGGGAGCTAATCCGATAAAGTCGTTCTCAGTTCGGATTGTAGGCTGCAACTCGCCTACATGAAGCCGGAATCGCTAGTAATCGCGGATCAGCATGCCGCGGTGAATACGTTCCCGGGCCTTGTACACACCGCCCGTCACACCACGAGAGTTTGTAACACCCGAAGTCGGTGAGGTAACCTTTTGGAGCCAGCCGCCGAAGGTGGGATAGATGATTGGGGTGAAGTCGTAACAAGGTAGCCGTATCGGAAGGTGCGGCTGGATCACCTCCTTTCTAAGGATTATTTCGGAATACAAACCTTGGGTTTGTAAGATTACGTTTTGCGTTCAGTTTTGAAGGTTCATTCTTTCTGAATGAAATACTTCAAAACTTGTTCTTTGAAAACTGGATAAAACGACATTGAAATTGTAACAAACACATTTATTTTTTAAGTTTTTTTATAGGCTTAATAACTTGGTTAAGTTATTAAGGGCGCACGGCGAATGCCTTGGCACTAGGAGCCGAAGAAGGACGGCACTAACACCGATATGCTTCGGGGAGCTGTAAGTGAGCTTTGATCCGGAGATTTCCGAATGGGGGAACCCACTACGTTTAATCGCGTAGTATCTTGACGTGAATACATAGCGTCTTGAAGGCAGACCCAGGGAACTGAAACATCTAAGTACCTGGAGGAAGAGAAAGAAAAATCGATTCCCTGAGTAGCGGCGAGCGAAACGGGAAGAGCCCAAACCAAGAGGCTTGCCTCTTGGGGTTGTAGGACACTCTATACGGAGTTACAAAAGAGCGAGTTAGATGAAGCGACTTGGAAAGGTCCGCCAGAGCAGGTAAAAGCCCTGTAGTCGAAAGTTCGTTCTCTCCTGAGTGGATCCTGAGTACGGCGGAACACGTGAAATTCCGTCGGAATCCGGGAGGACCATCTCCCAAGGCTAAATACTACCTAGTGACCGATAGTGAACCAGTACCGTGAGGGAAAGGTGAAAAGCACCCCGGAAGGGGAGTGAAAGAGATCCTGAAACCGTGTGCCTACAAGTAGTTAGAGCCCGTTAATGGGTGATAGCGTGCCTTTTGTAGAATGAACCGGCGAGTTACGATTACGTGCAAGGTTAAGCTTTAGAAGGCGGAGCCGCAGCGAAAGCGAGTCTGAATAGGGCGATGTAGTACGTGGTCGTAGACCCGAAACCAGGTGATCTACCCATGTCCAGGGTGAAGGTGAGGTAACACTTACTGGAGGCCCGAACCCACGCACGTTGAAAAGTGCGGGGATGAGGTGTGGGTAGCGGAGAAATTCCAATCGAACTTGGAGATAGCTGGTTCTCTCCGAAATAGCTTTAGGGCTAGCCTCGTGATGAGAATACTGGAGGTAGAGCACTGTTTGGACTAGGGGGCCATCCCGGTTTACCGAATTCAGACAAACTCCGAATGCCAGATATTTATACACGGGAGTCAGACTGCGAGTGATAAGATCCGTAGTCAAAAGGGAAACAGCCCAGACCACCAGCTAAGGTCCCAAAGTAATCGTTAAGTGGAAAAGGATGTGGCGTTGCACAGACAACCAGGATGTTGGCTTAGAAGCAGCCATCATTTAAAGAGTGCGTAATAGCTCACTGGTCGAGTGACGCTGCGCCGAAAATGTATCGGGGCTAAACGATTCACCGAAGCTGTGGATTGACATCTACGATGTCAGTGGTAGGAGAGCGTTCTAAGTGCGTTGAAGTCAGACCGGAAGGACTGGTGGAGCGCTTAGAAGTGAGAATGCCGGTATGAGTAGCGAAAGACGGGTGAGAATCCCGTCCACCGTATGACTAAGGTTTCCTGAGGAAGGCTCGTCCGCTCAGGGTTAGTCGGGACCTAAGCCGAGGCCGATAGGCGTAGGCGATGGACAACAGGTTGATATTCCTGTACCACCTCCTCACCGTTTGAGAAATGGGGGGACGCAGTAGGATAGGGTAAGCGCGCCGTTGGTTGTGCGCGTCCAAGCAGTAAGGCGTGTGTGTAGGCAAATCCGCACACTGTAACGTTGAGCTGTGATGGCGAGTCCGTATGGACGAAGTTCCTGATTTCACACTGCCAAGAAAAGCCTCTATCGAGGTGAGAGGTGCCCGTACCGCAAACCGACACAGGTAGTCGAGGAGAGAATCCTAAGGTGTGCGAGAGAACTCTCGTTAAGGAACTCGGCAAAATGACCCCGTAACTTCGGGAGAAGGGGTGCTCTTGAGCGTGCAAGCGCATGAGAGCCGCAGTGAATAGGCCCAGGCGACTGTTTAGCAAAAACACAGGTCTCTGCAAAACCGTAAGGTGACGTATAGGGGCTGACGCCTGCCCGGTGCTGGAAGGTTAAGAGGAGTGGTTAGCGCAAGCGAAGCTGCGAATTGAAGCCCCAGTAAACGGCGGCCGTAACTATAACGGTCCTAAGGTAGCGAAATTCCTTGTCGGGTAAGTTCCGACCCGCACGAAAGGCGTAACGATCTGGGCACTGTCTCAACGAGAGACTCGGTGAAATTATAGTACCTGTGAAGATGCAGGTTACCCGCGACAGGACGGAAAGACCCCGTGGAGCTTTACTGTAGCCTGATATTGAATTTTGGTACAACTTGTACAGGATAGGTAGGAGCCAGAGATCTCGGAGCGCCAGCTTCGAAGGAGGCGTCGGTGGGATACTACCCTGGTTGTATTGAAATTCTAACCCATGCCCCTTAGCGGGGCAGGAGACAGTGTCAGGCGGACAGTTTGACTGGGGCGGTCGCCTCCTAAAAGGTAACGGAGGCGCCCAAAGGTTCCCTCAGAATGGTTGGAAATCATTCGTAGAGTGTAAAGGCACAAGGGAGCTTGACTGCGAGACCTACAAGTCGAGCAGGGTCGAAAGACGGGCTTAGTGATCCGGTGGTTCCGCATGGAAGGGCCATCGCTCAACGGATAAAAGCTACCCCGGGGATAACAGGCTTATCTCCCCCAAGAGTCCACATCGACGGGGAGGTTTGGCACCTCGATGTCGGCTCATCGCATCCTGGGGCTGTAGTCGGTCCCAAGGGTTGGGCTGTTCGCCCATTAAAGCGGTACGCGAGCTGGGTTCAGAACGTCGTGAGACAGTTCGGTCCCTATCCGTCGTGGGCGTAGGAAATTTGAGAGGAGCTGTCCTTAGTACGAGAGGACCGGGATGGACACACCGCTGGTGTACCAGTTGTCTTGCCAAAGGCATCGCTGGGTAGCTATGTGTGGACGGGATAAGTGCTGAAAGCATCTAAGCATGAAGCCCCCCTCAAGATGAGATTTCCCATTACGCAAGTAAGTAAGATCCCTCAAAGACGATGAGGTAGATAGGTTCGAGGTGGAAGTGTGGTGACACATGGAGCTGACGAATACTAATCGATCGAGGACTTAACCAATATGTTTGAAGCATTCAATGCACCGTTTATCCAGTTTTGAAAGAATAAATCTTTCAATTAAATACAAAGTCTAGTGATGATGGCAAAGAGGTCACACCCGTTCCCATACCGAACACGGAAGTTAAGCTCTTTAGCGCCGATGGTAGTTGGGGGCTTCCCCCTGTGAGAGTAGGACGTCGCTAGGCAATAAAAAAAGTCATGGATCTATTCCATGGCTTTTTTTATTATGTGAACTATTCATAAAATGCTATAATATATTTAATATTTTCAAGCAGATTTAAAGATAAATTCTTTCAACTAGATACATTTTGGATTTAATAATGGAGGAATCAAAATGAGGCAGAACATTTTTTCTGCGATTTCGATCTCGAGTCTTCTACTTATATTCTTTATGTTTGGTTATGATTCAGCAAAATGGTATGGAGGCTTTTTTACACTTCTCTATCATATAAATATGTTTATGCCGTTTATTTTAGGTGGTTTAGGCATTGTCAGTGCTCTATTAGGCATCAAAGGATATCGTCTGGTTCTTGTTGTCCTTCATTTGTTCCTACAGCTATTATTTTTTTGTATCTATTTAAAGGTATTTTATGGTTCATAGTCATTAATCAAAACTGCGGAGAGAAATCTGCAGTTTTTCTATATATTTAAGTTCTTACATACTTCTGTAAGCAACAAAAGGTATAATGAATTACAAATTGGTTGAATGAATATGTACAGTGGAAAGGAAGAAAAAGTTGGGAAAAAAGCAAATTTGGTATGAGGTACAAGAAAACGAGTCAATTGAGGATTGTTTGGCAAGAATGCGGAAAGACGGCTTTATGGTCATAGGACGAAAAGAAGAGCCGCTTTTTCATATCGTAGATGGTGAGCCAGCTTATTTACGTCAAAAAATACAGTTTAAAGGTATACCTGCTCAAGATATCGAATGATTTTGACTAAAAACCGAACGTTTTTTTTAACCTAATAAAAAATGTTCGCATTTTTGCATTGACGATAAGACAATCCCTTGTTAAAATGTGAGAAGGAAAAACAAATAAATCCCACATATATGCTAGAGGATTGGCTCTAGTGTCTCTACCCGGCACCGTAAATGCTGGACTATGCGGGAAAGCACTTTTGGTATATGGTGAGAAGGTCTTTGTACAGCTATGTACATGGAGATGATCTTGTCCTAATAGTCCTCAAGTAAACTGCTTTCACGTGTAATGGTAGAGAGTAGTTTATTTGGGGATTTTCTTTGTAAATAAATAAAGAATTGCAGTAGCTAATCAAAATAGAGGCTAGCACAATAAATAATTGATCATTTTTCTATCGTTTAAAAGGAGCGACAATTTATGAATCCGAAAATCGGTGTCATTATGGGTAGTTCAAGTGACTGGGAAACAATGAAACATGCATGTGATATTTTAGAAGAATTACAAGTACCGTACGAAAAGAAAGTTGTATCTGCACATCGTACACCTGATTTAATGTTTGAATATGCAGAGGCAGCTCGAGGACGAGGAATACAAGTAATTATTGCTGGAGCAGGTGGGGCTGCACATTTACCAGGAATGGTGGCAGCTAAAACAACATTACCTGTCATCGGTGTACCAGTTCAATCACGTGCACTGAATGGACTTGATTCACTATTATCCATCGTTCAAATGCCTGGTGGCGTACCTGTAGCAACTGTAGCAATTGGCAAAGCAGGAGCGACTAATGCAGGGTTACTTGCAGCTCAAATTTTGTCAACAACAGATGCGGAGCTTGCTAATAAATTAGATGCTAGACGTGAAGCAACAAAGCAGCAAGTATTAGAAAGTACAGGTGACTTAGTGTGACGAAGATTATTTATCCTGGACAAACGATAGGCATTATAGGCGGAGGACAACTTGGTCGAATGATGGCGCTGGCTGCAAAGGAGTCTGGTTTTAAAGTGGCTGTTCTTGAGCCAACAATGGACTCACCGTGTGGGCAGGTAGCTGATATTCGTATTGTAGCTCCATATGATGATGAAGCTGCTTTAGAAGAACTTGCAGAAGTAAGTGATGTTATCACTTATGAATTTGAAAATATTGATTATGAAGGCTTAAAGCGTTTATCTCAAATGGCTTATGTTCCTCAAGGAGCAGAGTTGGTACGTATTACACAAAACCGTATAACAGAGAAAGAAGCTATTGTGAAAGCTGGTTGCCCAGTAGCACCATATATTGTCGCAAAAACTTATGAAGAATTAGTAGCCAATATTGATTTGATTGGTTATCCTTGTATAGTCAAAACAGCAAGAGGTGGTTATGATGGCAAGGGACAGCAGCTTTTAAAATCAACTGAAGATTTACCTTTAGCGAAAGAATTATTCATGCATTCGCAGTGTATTGCAGAAGGATTTGTTCCTTTCGTAAAGGAAGTATCGGTCATTGTTCAAAGAAATGGTCATGGTGAATCGTATTGTCAGCCAGTTGGAGAGAACATTCATGTTCATCATATTCTTCACGAGACAATTGTACCTGCTCGCATAACTGAAAGCACAGCTCAAGCTGCGGAACGAGAAGCTTTGAAAATTGCAGATTACTTACATTTAGTAGGAACGCTAGCAGTAGAAATGTTTGTATTAGAAGATGGTAGTATTGTTATCAATGAATTAGCACCAAGACCTCATAATTCTGGTCACTATTCAATTGAAGCATGTAATGTTTCACAATTTCATCAGCATATTCGTGCTGTTTGTGGATGGCCGTTACGTAAGCCGCAATTATGGGCACCGTCCATTATGGTCAATGTATTAGGGCAGCATGTCGTGCCACTCAGTAACTCAATTGCTAAATATCCTGAATGGTCCATACATCTTTATGGGAAAGCTGAAGCTAAGGTCAACCGTAAAATGGGCCATGTGACGATTATGACAAAAGACTTAGAAGCTACACTACAACAAATCGAGAGTTCTGGCATTTGGTCAGAATAGAAGGAGATAAGCGATGATTGAACGTTACACAAGACCCGAAATGGGCGCAATTTGGACAGAACAAAATAAATACCAAGCTTGGCTAGAGGTTGAAATTTTAGCTTGTGAAGCATGGGCAGAGTTAGGCGATATCCCAAAAGAGGATGTTGCTAAAATTCGTGAAAATGCTTCATTTGATGTGAATCGTATTTTAGAAATTGAACAAGAAACTCGTCATGACGTTGTAGCCTTTACTCGTGCTGTCTCTGAAACACTTGGAGAAGAGCGTAAATGGGTGCATTATGGTTTAACTTCTACAGACGTAGTAGATACAGCCCTTTCTTATTTAATCAAACAAGCAAATGATATTTTACGAAAGGATATCGTAAATTTCATTGATATTATTGCTGCTAAGGCAAAAGAACATAAACATACAGTTATGATGGGACGCACACATGGTGTTCATGCTGAACCAACAACTTTCGGTTTGAAACTTGGTTTATGGTATGAGGAAATGAAGCGTAACCTTGAACGTTTTGAAGCGGCTGCCAAAGTAATTGAAACAGGGAAAATGTCGGGAGCTGTTGGAACATATGCCAATATCGATCCTCGTGTTGAGCAATATGTTTGCGATAAATTAGGCCTTGCAGCTTCACCGATTTCAACACAAACTTTACAGCGTGACCGCCATGCTCAGTATTTAGGGGCATTAGCTTTAATCGCTACTTCAATTGAAAAATTCGCAACAGAAATTCGTGGGCTACAGAAATCTGAAACACGTGAAGTGGAGGAAGCTTTTGCAAAAGGTCAAAAAGGATCATCAGCAATGCCACATAAACGTAATCCAATTGGTTCTGAAAACATGGTTGGTATGTCTCGTTTGATGCGTGGTTATATGGTGACAGCTTATGAAAATGTAGCTTTATGGCATGAACGTGATATTTCACATTCATCTGCAGAGCGCGTTATTTTACCGGATGCAACAATTACTCTTAACTATATGCTAAATCGCTTCGGTAATATTGTGAAAAACTTAACAGTATTCCCTGAGAACATGAAACGTAATATGGATCGTACATTTGGTCTTATTTATTCTCAACGCATCTTACTAGCATTGATTGATAAAGGTTTAGTACGTGAGGAAGCTTATGATACAGTACAACCTTTAGCAATGCAGGCTTGGGACGAACAAGTTCAATTCCGTACATTAGTCGATGCAAGTGAAAAAATCACATCTTATTTAACAAAAGAAGAGTTGGATGATTGTTTTGATTACAACTACCACTTACAGCATGTTGATATGATTTTTGAACGACTAGGACTTAACTAATATTTATTTAGCCATCTAATAATAAATGTTAGAGCCACCAGTAAAAGTTTCAGAGTTGAATCGTAGAGATACGGTTCAATTCTGAACATTATTACAAGCGTATCTCATAATATCAGGGGGAAAACGAAATGACTAAAGGTCAACTTTTGTATGAAGGTAAAGCAAAAAAATTGTACACAACAGAGGAAGCCGATGTTCTTCTTGTTGAGTATAAGGATAGTGCAACAGCATTCAACGGAGAAAAAAAAGAAGAAATTGAAGGCAAGGGCATTTTAAATAATCGCATTACTTCATTAATTTTCGAAAAATTACGAGCTAACGGAATTGCGTCACATTTCGTAAAACTATTATCTGATACGCAACAGCTTGTAAAAAAAGTAGAAATTATTCCGATTGAAGTGGTTGTTCGTAATATCGCTGCAGGAAGTTTAGCAAAACGTCTTGGACTTGAAGAGGGTACAGCTTTAAAAAGACCAATCGTCGAATTTTATTATAAAGATGATGAATTAGGCGATCCACTTATTACAACAGAGCATATTGACGTTCTAGATCTTGCGACACCTTCTGAAGTAACTGCTATTTATGATGGCGCACTAGCCGTTAACAAAGTTCTACAACCTATCTTTAAAGATGTTAATGTCACATTAATTGATTTTAAATTAGAATTTGGTCGTGATATGGATGGCAATGTATTATTAGCTGATGAAATTTCACCAGATACTTGCAGACTTTGGGACGCTACAACAAAGCAAAAGTTAGACAAAGATGTTTTTCGTCGTGACCTTGGTAATTTAACTGAAGTTTATACTATTATACTTTCTAGACTCGGAGGCAAATAACAATGAAAAAAGTAAAAATCTATGTAACATTACGTGAGAGCATTCTTGATCCTCAAGGCTCTGCAGTACAGGGTTCTTTAGCTAAAATGGGCTACGGTGAAGTAGAAGATTTACGTATCGGTAAATATCTTGAACTATCAATTAAAGATACAGAACGTGATATTGATACTCTAGTAAAAGAAATGTGTGAAAAGGTTTTAACGAACGTTGTAATTGAAGACTACCGTTACGAAGTCGAGGAGGCTATTTAATCATGAAATTCGCAGTACTCGTATTCCCTGGGTCAAACTGTGATATCGATATGTATCATGCGATTAAAGACGAGCTAGGTGAAGAAGTAGAATATGTATGGCATACAGCAACAGATCTAAGTGGTTTTGATGGCATTTTAGTACCTGGAGGATTCTCCTATGGAGATTATCTTCGTTGTGGCGCAATGGCTAATCAATCTAACATTATGGCCGAAGTTAAGAAGGCAGCAGATGCTGGTAAACCTGTATTAGGTGTATGTAACGGCTTCCAAATCCTAACGGAAGCAGGTTTATTGCCAGGAGCCTTATTACGCAATAAAAACCTCAAATTTATGTGCCGTACAGTGCAGCTTAAAGTTGAAAACAACAATACATTATTCACAAATCAATATGAGCAAGGTCAAATCATCAATATTCCAATCGCACATGGTGAAGGTAACTACTACTGTGACGAGGAAACTTTACAATCACTAAAAGATAATAATCAAATCGTATTCACATACTCAGGTGACAATCCAAACGGTTCTTTAGAAGATATCGCAGGGATTATAAACGAGCGCGGCAATGTATTAGGGATGATGCCACACCCAGAGCGAGCTGTTGATGCACTGGTGGGCGGCGCAGACGGTCTAGCAGTATTTAAATCAATCGTGAAGCAGTGGAGGGAAAATCATGTCAACAACTAAGTTTGAGCCAACAGCACAGCAAATTAAAGATGAAAAGCTATACGCTGGAATGGGGATGTCAGACGAAGAATTTGCAATGGTAGAAGGTATTTTAGGACGTCTACCTAACTGGACAGAGACAGGTCTTTTCTCAGTAATGTGGTCTGAACACTGCTCTTACAAAAATTCAAAGCCAGTACTACGTAAATTCCCTACAAAAGGACCTCAAGTACTACAAGGACCAGGTGAAGGTGCGGGTATTGTGGATATTGGTGATGAGCAAGCGGTCGTATTTAAAATGGAATCGCATAACCATCCATCTGCAATTGAACCTTATCAAGGGGCTGCAACGGGTGTGGGTGGCATTATCCGTGATGTTTTTTCAATGGGTGCACGTCCAATCGCTATGTTAAACTCATTACGCTTTGGTGAATTAAAGTCAGCACGTGGTAAATATCTATTTGAAGAAGTAGTAGCGGGTATCGCAGGTTATGGTAACTGTATTGGAATCCCGACAGTAGGTGGCGAAATTCAATTCGATCCTTGCTATGAAGGTAATCCACTTGTGAATGCTATGTGTGTCGGTTTAATTGATCATAAAGATATTCAACGAGGTATTGCAGCTGGTGTAGGTAATACAGTGATGTATGTAGGAGCGAAAACGGGTCGTGATGGTATTCATGGTGCAACATTCGCCTCTGAGGAATTAACTGAGGAATCAGAAAACCAACGTCCGGCAGTACAAGTTGGCGATCCATTTATGGAGAAACTTTTACTTGAAGCATGTTTAGAGGTTGTAAAATCTGATGCTTTAGTTGGTATTCAAGATATGGGTGCCGCTGGTCTTACTTCTTCTTCAGCAGAAATGGCTTCAAAGGCTGGTTCTGGTGTAGAAATGAACTTAGACTTAGTGCCTCAACGTGAAACAGGAATGTCAGCATATGAAATGATGTTGTCTGAGTCTCAAGAACGTATGCTTTTAGTTGTGAAAAAAGGTCGCGAAGATGAAATTAAAGCGATTTTCGATAAATATGATTTAGATGCAGTAGCGATTGGCCGCGTTACAGATGACAAAATGCTTCGTCTGCTACACAAAGGACAGATAGTGGCAGAGGTACCTGCAGACGCATTAGCAGAAGATGCACCTGTTTACCATAAACCATCTGCAGAGCCTGCTTACTATGCAGAGTTCCAAGCAATCGAAAACACTGAGCCTGCTGTGACAGATTATAAAGAAACACTAAATGCTTTATTAAAAGCACCGACAATTGCTTCTAAAGAATGGGTATACGATCAATATGATTATCAGGTACGTACATCAACAGTTGTTAAACCAGGCTCTGACGCTGCCGTTATTCGAGTACGTGGCACAAATAAAGGGTTAGCAATGACAACAGACTGTAACTCTCGTTATATCTATTTAGACCCTGAAGTAGGTGGTGCTATCGCGGTAGCCGAAGCAGCTCGTAATATCGTGGCAACTGGTGGTACGCCACTTGCGATTACAGACTGCTTAAACTTTGGTAATCCAGAGAAACCAGAAATCTTCTGGCAAATTGAAAAATCTGCTGATGGTATTTCAGCAGCTTGTACGGCATTAAATGCGCCAGTAATTGGAGGTAACGTTTCACTTTATAATGAGCGTTCAGGCGAAGCGGTGTATCCAACGCCGACAATTGGTATGGTTGGTCTTATTGAAGACTTAGCCCATGTAACGACACAGGAAGTAAAAGCTGCAGGGGATCTTGTCTTTGTTATTGGTGAGACAAAAACAGAATTTGGTGGTTCAGAGCTTCAAAAGCTATTAAATAATGGTGTTATTTCAGGGAAAGCGCCATCTATCGATTTAGAGGTTGAAGCGACACGTCAGCAAGCTTTATTAAAAGCGATTAAAGCAGGCCTTGTTCAATCTGCTCATGATGTAGCAGAGGGCGGTCTAGCTGTTGCAATTGCGGAAACAACATTTGGCGCAAACGGTCTTGGTGTGGACGTAACATTAACAGGCTCTGCAACAACAGCGTTATTCAGTGAGAGTCAATCTCGTTTTGTTGTCACAGTTAAAGAAGAAAATGCTGCAGCATTTGTAGAAATCATCAAAGATGCTCAAAAAATTGGTGTCGTAACAAACGATGCACTTGTGAAAATCAACGGGGACAAAGGTGTGCTTGTAGAAGGTACAGTGGAGGAATTCCGTTCTAATTGGAAAGGAGCAATCCCATGCTTGCTGAACTCAGAGGCTTAAACGAAGAATGTGGGGTGTTTGGTATTTGGGGTAACCCAAATCCAGCACACCTTAGCTATTACGGGCTTCATGCTCTTCAACACCGTGGACAAGAAGGCGCTGGAATTGTCGTTTCAGACGGACAGCATCTTCGCGCGGTGAAAGGCGAAGGACTAGTTAATGATGTTTTCAACGAAGATAAATTAAAAGCAGTGAACGGTAAAGCAGCTATTGCGCATGTTCGTTACACAACTGCTGGTGGTGGCGGTATCGAAAATGTACAGCCATTATTATTCCACTCCTCAACTGGTAGCCTTTCAATTGCTCATAACGGTAACTTAGTCAATGCGACACATTTAAAGCAGTATCTAGAGCGACAAGGTAGCATTTTCCACTCTAGCTCGGATACAGAAGTGCTGGCGCATCTTATTAAGAAAAGCTCACATTCACCATTCCGGGCGAAGGTGAAAAATGCCCTATCTCTTTTAAAGGGTGCCTATTCTTTCTTAATTATGACAAAGGATGAAATGCTTGTTGCACGTGATCCACATGGTTTACGTCCATTATCTCTTGGAAAGCTAGGAGATGGCTGGGTGGTAGCTTCTGAAACTTGTGCATTCGATTTAATTGGTGCAGAATTCGTTCGTTCGGTAGAACCAGGCGAATTAATCATTATTAACGATGAGGGCGTAAAATCAGATCGTTTTGCTGATATGGATAAACGTTCAATGTGTGCGATGGAATATGTTTATTTAGCACGTCCTGATTCGGATATTGATGGTATTAACGTTCATATGGCACGAAAACGTATGGGTAAACAGCTTGCTCGTGAGTGTGCACATATTGAGGCAGATGTTGTAACAGGTGTTCCTGATTCAAGTATTTCAGCAGCGATTGGTTTTGCAGAAGAAAGTGGAATCCCTTATGAATTAGGACTTATTAAAAACCGTTATGTTGGTCGTACGTTTATTCAGCCGACACAAGAGTTACGTGAACGTGGTGTAAAAATGAAACTTTCACCTGTTGTTCAAGTCGTAAAAGGAAAAAAAGTAGTAATGGTAGATGATTCTATCGTTCGTGGTACAACATCTCGTCGCATTGTCAAAATGCTAAAAGATGCTGGTGCAGCGGAAGTTCATGTTGTTATTTCATCACCGCCGATGACAAATCCTTGTTATTATGGCATTGATACATCAACGCACGAAGAACTGATTGCTTCTAGTCATAATGTAGATGAAATTCGTGAAGCAATTGGGGCAGATTCTCTAACTTTCCTTTCTGTTGAGGGGATGGTAGAAACAATTGCACGACCATATGAAGATGAAAACCGAGGGCTTTGTCTTGCTTGCTTTACAGGCAAATATCCAACAGAGATTTTCCCGGATACGATCTTGCCACATGAAAAAGAATTATTACGTTAAGAAAAACATCGCAACAAATTAGTGTACTCTAGAGAATTTACAGTCATTTCTATCTAGGAAACTTAGGCGACTTGGATGATAAGGAGGAACTCTGCGTGTCAAAGGCATATGAACAAGCAGGTGTAAATATTGAAGCGGGCTATGAAGCCGTAAAACGAATGAAGTCTCATGTTGAACGTACGAACCGTCTAGGTGTAATGGGGACGTTTGGTGGCTTTGGTGGCATGTTTGACTTGTCACAACTTAATCTTAAGGAACCTGTTCTTATTTCAGGGACAGATGGTGTGGGAACAAAGCTAAAGCTAGCCTTCATGGTAGACAAACACGATACAATCGGTGTGGACTGTGTAGCAATGTGTGTAAATGATATTGTTGCCCAAGGAGCAGAACCACTGTACTTTTTAGATTACGTAGCTCTTGGAAAAGCAGAGCCTGCAAAAATCGAACAAATTGTCAAAGGTGTTGCAGATGGCTGTGTGCAATCTGGTGCGGCCCTAATCGGTGGCGAAACTGCAGAAATGCCTGGTCTTTATGAAGAAGATGAATATGATCTAGCTGGCTTTGCAGTGGGTGCTTGTGAAAAGTCTGCTATTGTGACAGGTGAAAAAATTGCAGAAGGCGATGTACTGATTGGGATTGCCTCAAGTGGTGTACATTCAAACGGTTATTCTTTAGTGCGTAAAATTGTCTTTGCAGATCATCAGTATGCGGTGGATGCGATTATAGAAGGCTATGAAGATCTAGGCCCAATCGGTGAGGCGCTTCTAGTGCCAACAAAGCTATATGCTAAACCCGTTCTAGCAGCTTTAAAGGCAGCAGATGTACATGGCTGTGCACATGTTACAGGTGGCGGTTTCTATGAAAATCTACCACGCATGATGCCAGAGGGACTAGCAACGGAAATCGACTTAGGTTCTTGGCCTGTATTACGTATCTTTGAATTCCTAAAAGAAAAAGGTCAGCTAGAAGATAAAGATTTATACAATGTGTTTAACATGGGTATTGGCTTTGTAATAGCTGTGCCAGCAACTGAAGCTGATAAAGTAATTGCTGCAGTAGAAGCAAATGGTGAAAAGGCCTATACAATCGGACGTGTTATAAAAGGTGATGGCGTAGTATTTAATGGCTCACATGATGGGAGTTTAGTGTAATGACTGCACCAACAAAAATCGCCGTGTTCGCGTCAGGCAGCGGTAGTAATTTTCAAGCCATTCAAGAGGCCATTGAACGTGGTGAACTTCATGCAAAGGTCGCACTTGTGGTCACAGATAAGCCTGGAGCATTTGTAGTAACACGTGCTGAAAACTTTGGGATTCCAGTGTTAGCATTGAATCCAAAAGAGTTTGTCTCGAAGTCAGCATATGAGACAGCTATTATCGAAGCTTTACATGAGTGCGATGTGAAATGGATTGTGCTTGCAGGATATATGCGTTTAATCAGTGATGTATTATTAGCAGCCTTTCCACAGCGAATTGTTAACATTCACCCTTCCCTACTGCCGGCTTTTCCTGGAAAAGACGCTATTGGACAGGCCATCAATCATGGTGTGAAAATCACAGGTGTAACAGTGCATTTTGTTGATGAAGGGATGGATACTGGTCCAATTATCGCTCAGGCAGCGGTACCTGTCATTGAAGGAAATCGCGAGGCAACAGAAGCTGAAATTCATAAACAAGAGCATTTGTTATATACAAAGGCATTACAGCAATTATTACAGTAACTGAAGAAGGAGTTAGGTCGAGAACCCTACTCAATTTAAACAAGACCTAACTCTATTAATCTATTAAAGGTCAGTTCGTGGACAGCACGATAAAAATTAGGAGGATATTGTTGTGACAAAACGTGCATTAATCAGTGTTTCCAATAAAGATGGTATTTTAGAATTTGCAAAGGAATTAGTAGCATTAGGTTATGAAATTTTATCAACTGGCGGTACAAAAAAAATGTTACAGGACAATGCAGTAGCTGTAACAGCAGTAGATGAAGTAACGAAATTTCCTGAAATTTTAGATGGTCGTGTGAAAACATTAAATCCAATGATTCACGGTGGTCTATTAGGAAAGTTTGACGATGCGTCTCATCAAGCACAGATGAATGAGCATGGAATTGAGCCAATTGAAATTGTTTGTGTTAATCTATATCCATTTGTTGAAACAATTTCAAAGCCTAATGTAACTTGGGATGATGCAATTGAAAACATTGATATCGGTGGCCCAACAATGTTACGTTCTGCTGCAAAAAACCATCAATATGTAACAGTAATCGTGGACAGCAATGACTATGCAATTGTATTAGAGGAACTTAAAGCAGACGGTGCCACAACAATTGAAACACGTCGTAAACTAGCTGCGAAAGTTTTCCGTCACACAGCCGCTTATGATTCCTATATTTCAAATTACCTGACTGAAGAAGAGTTCCCAGAGAGCTTAACGATGACATATGAATTAAAGCAAAATTTACGCTATGGCGAAAACCCTCATCAAAAAGCGGCCTTCTACCAAAAGCGTCTTGGCTCTGACTTTTCATTAGCATTTGCTACACAATTGCATGGTAAAGAGTTATCTTACAATAATATTCAAGATGGTAATGCAGCTTTACAAATTGTAAAAGAATTTGAATTGCCAGCTGCCGTAGCGGTGAAACATATGAATCCATGTGGTGTTGGCACAGGTGTCACGTTAGAGGCAGCATTCGATAAAGCATATGAAGCAGATCCAACATCTATTTTTGGCGGTATTATCGCATTAAATATGGAAGTGGATGCAGCAACTGCTGAGAAGCTAAGTCATATTTTCCTAGAAATTATTATTGCACCTGCTTTCTCACAAGAAGCATTAGATATTTTAACGAAAAAGAAAAATATCCGCTTACTAACAATTCCTTTCGAGCAAGCGAAACAAGATTCATTCAATGTAGTATCAGTAGAGGGTGGCCTACTTGTACAGGAACCAGATCGTTATGGCTTTAGCAATGCGGATATTAAAGTTGTGACAGATCGTGAACCAACAGAGCAAGAATGGGAAGCATTGCAACTTGGTTGGTCTGTTGTCAAACATGTGAAATCAAATGCGATTGTTGTAACAGACTCTCACATGACACTTGGCGTTGGCGCAGGTCAAATGAACCGTGTAGGTGCAGCTAAAATCGCCTTTGAACAAGCTGGAGAAAAAGCAAAAGGTGCTGCATTAGCATCAGATGCATTTTTCCCAATGAGTGATACTGTGGAGGCTGCAGCAGCTGCAGGAATTACAGCAATTATTCAACCAGGTGGTTCGATTAAAGATCAAGATTCCATTGATAAAGCAAATGAATACGGCATTGCAATGGTATTCACAGGCGTACGTCACTTTAAACATTAATTGTTAAAGCATATAGGAAACAAAACAGACCGAGATGTTGGTTCATCTCGGTCTTACTTACAAAGAGGAGGATTCTCTAAAAATGAATGTACTAGTAATCGGAAGCGGCGGTCGTGAGCATGCAATCGCTAAACAATTTAGCATCTCTCCATCAGTGAACAACGTATTTGTAGCGCCAGGAAATGATGGGATGCGAGGCGAGGTAGAAGTTGTTGCTATTGATACAATGGATTTCGCAGGTCTCGCTCAATTTGCTAAGGAAAATGATATAGCATTAACATTTGTTGGCCCGGAACAGCCGCTTGCTGAAGGCATTGTCGATTTCTTTACAGCTAGAGGTTTACGTATTTTCGGTCCTACAAAAGTGGCTGCTCAAATAGAAAGCAGTAAATCCTATGCAAAAGAAATTATGAATAAATATAATATTCCTACAGCAGCACATGAAACGTTTTCTGAAGCAGAAAAAGCAATAGCCTACATTAAAGAACAAGGAGCGCCTATTGTCATTAAGGCGGATGGTTTAGCGGCTGGTAAGGGTGTTGTTGTGGCAATGACAGAGGAAGAAGCAATTGAAGCAGTAGAGGATATGATTGGAAATCAACGCTTTGGTGAATCCTCTTCACGTGTTGTCGTGGAAGAATTTTTAGACGGTGAAGAATTCTCCTTCATGTCCTTTGTGCATAAAGGGCAAATTTATCCGATGGTTATTGCACAAGATCATAAACGAGCTTATGACGGTGATAAAGGGCCAAACACAGGAGGTATGGGTGCTTATTCACCAGTACCACAAATTCCACAAGAGGTAGTTGATATTGCTTTTCAAACGATTGTAGAACCTACTGTTAAAGGGATGGAGGCAGATGGTGCTTCCTTTACAGGTATTTTATACGCAGGGTTAATTTTAACGAAGAAAGGTCCTCAGGTCATAGAGTTTAATGCTCGCTTTGGTGATCCAGAAACGCAAGTTGTATTGCCACGTATGGTTTCAGATTTTGGTGCATTTATGATGGCGCTAATGGATGAACAGCCTTTTGATTTACAGTGGTCAGAAGAAGCGATGCTTGGTGTTGTCATTGCAGCAGAGGGTTACCCAGGAGACGTTGAAAAAGGTAAGGTATTACCGAGTTTAGAGGCACTTTCGACATCACATGCAGTTTTCCATGCAGGTACAAAATTAGTAGACGGTCAATTCGTTGGTAATGGTGGACGTGTACTGTTAATTGGTGCAAAAGCAGCTACTTTACAAGAAGCACAGGAAAAGGTTTATGAAGGTATTGCAACGGAAACATGGGAGCACTTTTTCTTCCGTAAAGATATTGGTTGGCGTACATTTAAGTAATTATTATTTTCACTAAATATTTTTTATCGTCTTTTGAAACCTCTTGTTGTTTCAAAACGTAAGAGGTAAGAGCCGTCTCAATAATAGATTGGGACGGCTCCTTTGACTAAGAAGGATTCTGAGCTTTATTCGTTGAAGAATCGCTACTATTTGAGGAATTTTGAGTTGAAGTGCTGGTGTCAGATTGTTTTGAAGCAGCTTGTGAACCTGAAGAATTACCAGCTATAGCAGAGGAAAAATCCTTCATGAGCTTATCGATTTGTTCAGTAGACATAGAATTTTGCCCGCTGAACATACTTTGCATAGAGGTGTTCATGGCATTCTGCATATTGGAGCTTAAAAGTGCTTTCGTTGGACAATATTTAAAAAGTCCCTCAGCCATTTTCATGGCACCTAATGCAATCATTAATCGACCTTTTGTACAATTAGGATTTCTAGAAACTTTAGCGATACCAAATGCGGTCAAACTCGTCCCCATGGCAAAACGACAAAATGCATTCTTTTCGCTTAAATTTGCTTGCTGCATCATCATACTTCCTCCTTTAGTCATTGTGGAAAAAATAAGCGAGGTGCACTTTGCTTTATGAAAGTGCTGTGTTACGATTGAAACAAGATGATTGCATAAAGCATAATTTTTATGAAAATATGCGATTATGCAGTAGTAGTATGTGATTTCAAGTTGGATTTACACAATGAAAAATTACGTAATTTAGGAAGGAGCGAATAGTATGGATCCAGTATGGAAAATAACAAAAATACGTCAGCAATTAGCAGTAATCGATGGGAAAAAGGCACCAGATATCGTACTGAAAAATGCACGTTATTTGCATAGTATGTTAAAACAATTTATTGTAGGAAACATTTGGATTTTGGGAGATCGCATTGTCTATGCTGGTGACAGAATGCCTCCTTTATTAGAAGGAACAGAAGTGGTGGATTGTACGGGAAAAACAATTGTACCTGGCTATATTGAACCACATGTTCATCCGTTTCAGCTTTATCATCCACAGTCATTTGCAGATTTTTGTGGTCAGCTCGGGACAACGACTTTTATTTCGGATAATTTAAGTTTTGTTTTAAATTTGGAAAATAAGAAAGCGTTTTCAATTTTAGAGAGTTTGAAAAAGCTGCCCTTTTCTTTTTATTGGTGGACTCGCTTTGATTCACAAACTGAATTGGAGCAAGAGGAAGAGGTTTTCTCTAATACCTCTATATTAGAGTGGTTAGAGCGAAGTGATGTCTTGCTTGGTGGAGAGCTGACAGGCTGGCCTAAACTGTTGCATGGTGACGATCAAATGCTTTATCGTATGCAAATGGCTAAGGGACTCGGAAAAAAAATTGAAGGACATTTCCCAGGAGCTTCAGAAAGAACGTTGGCACGCATGAAACTGCTTGGTGCTGATGGGGATCATGAGGCAATGACAGTGGAAGAAGTAGAGCGTCGTATCCTGCAAGGCTATGCTGTTACATTACGTCATTCCTCCATTCGACCGGACTTACCGCATCTATTAAAAGGAATAGTAGAAAAACAGCTTCCAATTTTTGATCATTTAATGATGACGACAGATGGTTCGACACCTTCATTCCATGAGGATGGTGTGATGGATAAATGCATTCAAGTAGCTTTAGATGCAGGGGTATCTCCTATCGATGCTTATCAAATGGCTTCCTATAATGTGGCACGTTATTATAACATGTCCAATTTACATGGTTTTATCGCGACGGGGCGTTTTGCTTCGCTCAATATTTTACAAGATGAATATCATCCTGTTCCAGAAAGTGTCATATCAAAGGGTGTCTGGTTGAAGCGTGATGGGGATCGTGTGCATAGAATGGCGCCAATTGATTATTCTGCCATCCCAGCTTTAGATTTAGATTTTTCATTAGATTCACAGGATTTCCAGTTTTCTATGCCGTTTGGTATTCAATTAGTCAATGATGTCATTACAAAGCCTTATAATTCTTTAATCACTAAAGAAGGGCAATTGGCAAATCATGATGAGTGCTATTTAATGCTCATTAACCGAAAAGGCAAATGGCATGTAAATACAATGATTAAAGGATTTGCAACAGATGTCCAAGGCTTTGCATCCTCTTACTCCAACACGGGTGACATATTGTTAATTGGAAAAAATAAAGACGATATGATGAAAGCCTTCGAAAAAATGAAGGCCATGAATGGTGGTATTGTTCTCGTCGAAAAAGGAGAAGTTATAGCGGATATACCATTAACAATTGGTGGACTTTTATATGATGGAGATGTATTCACTTTAACAGAGAAAGAAAAGGCTTTAAAACAAGCTTTAGCAGATCGAGGCTATCAATTAGGAGATGCCATTTATACACTATTATTTTTACAATCTACTCATTTACCGTATATTCGTATAACACCACAAGGAATTTTCGATGTCATGAAGAATAAGTTATTATTACCTGCTGTTATGCGCTAATTCATGAAAGTGTTTCAGTTGTTTAAACAATTACAAATATGTGTAATTGTTCAAAGGAGAGATATGCTTGTGTTCAAATCGAGAAAATTATGGATTGCTATTGCATTTAGTGCTTTGGTGATCGGGGGATGTTCAAAGGATACACCAAAAGTCAAAGAGGATGATGAACCAATTGTAGAGGAAGAAGCAGTTGTGGAGGAGCCTGTGCAACAACCAGCTTTTGTTGCACCACTTACTGGGGAGGCTGTAAAAGAAGAAATTACACAGCGACCAATTATCGTAACCATTAATAATCATCCAGCGGCACGTCCACAATCAGGCTTAGCTGCGGCGGATATTGTTTATGAAATGCTTGCAGAAGGTAATGTGACACGCTTTTTAGCAGTATACCAAAGTGAACTGCCTGAAAATATTGGGCCAGTTCGCAGTGCACGCTCTTATTTTATCGATATGGCCAAGGGATTTGATGCCTTTTATGTAGCACATGGCTATAGCCCAGAGGCGAAAACAATGCTTGATCATCGTATCGTCGACAATATCAACGGTATGGCTTATGATGGTATTCTGTTTAAACGTTCTAACGACCGCGTTGCACCACACAATTCCTATATTACAGCAGAAAACATTCTAAAAGGTGCTGAAATGGTAGGCGCTTCAATGAATTACAGTGAAAAAGTACTTCAGGCTTTTTATGAACCAGATGAACGTGGTAAAATAGGTATTGAAACAAGTCAAGTTGACATTTATTACGGAAATAATGAAGATTTCCATAACGCGTATGTGTATGATCATCAAACTAATCACTATGAACGACAATCGGCTAGCGTGGACACTAAAGATATGTTAACAGGCGAAACAGTGTCATTGGCAAATGTTCTATTTTTCGAAATGGATCACCAAACAATTGATGATATTGGTCGCCAAGCAATTGATTTAACGTCTGGTGGAAATGCGTATGTATTTCAAAATGGCTATTTGAGGGAAGTCAAATGGGCTAATGTTAATGGAATACCAATGGCTGTAGAGCAAACAGGGGATCCTGTAAAGCTTGTACCAGGAAAGTCGTGGGTTCATTTCGTACCATCTTCGCCAGGGTTACAAGCAATGGTGAAAACGCAGCCTTAAAGGGAGGAAAATTGTATGCAAATCGAAAAAATTCGGGGGCATCAAACAGATCAATTATTTAAAGCAGTGTTAGAGTTGAAGGACATCGAGGAATGCTATAAGTTTTTTGATGATTTATGTACGATTAGTGAAATTCAATCGTTGGCACAACGCTTTGAGGTTGCACATTTATTACGATTAAAGAAAACCTACGAATCCATTAAAAAGGAAACAGGGGCAAGTACTGCAACTATTTCGCGAGTGCGTCGCTGCTTCGATTATGGGAATGATACATATGATGAAATGTTAGGTCGTTTGTATCCTGATGAAAAACCCTTTCAAGCACCAAAAGAATAGTCAGATAAAAGGCTGAGTAGAAGTAAACTGTACCCTTTGTAAAGGACATTTTAAAAAAAGCTAGGTAACTTGTTGAAGCTGCTGTCTGTATTTTGCAGGCGGCAGCTTTTTCAAATGCCATTGCCCTCGATAATGGTTGTAATACATCATATAACTCTTAATTTCTCGTTTGACTTCTTCTAATGTTTCACATTTCTCGATAGTTGTTTCATCTTTAAAATGTCCAAAAAATGATTCTTGTGGCGCATTGTCCCAACAGTTTCCACGGCGAGACATGGATTGTCCTAACCCCATTTTCTTCACAAGTTTTTGGAATTGTGGATTGGTATAATGGAATCCTTGATCCGAATGAATAAAGGCATCTTCCGTTAAATGACGGTGTTTCTTCAATTGATGAAGCGTATTGAGGGCAATATCAATACTTAATGAAGACGACACTTCATACGCTAAAATTTCATTCGTTTCAGCGTCTTTAATCGTTGATAAATAAGCGCGTTTACTGCTTCCATACGTTAAATAGGTGATATCTGTCAGTAACACTTTTCCGGCCATACCCTGTTTAAAGTTGCGTTGTAATTCATTTGGGCACGTACGATGTTCTTTCGTTGCTTTTGCCATACGTCGAGTTGGATTCGCTTTTCGAATCGGGCAGATAATCTGATATTTTTTCATCACACGGCGAATACGTTTCAGATTGTACGTAATTCCATATTGATTTTCTAACGTCATTTTAATTTGACGTGCTCCTTTTTTTCGCCCTCTGAAATGATACGCTTTTAAAATGATTTCCTTTACCACTTCATCTGCTTGTTCTTGCTCCACACGCTTCTGAGCTGATTTTTCTAAAAAATAATTGTAATAGCCAGACCGAGATATACCCATCACATCACATAAATAGCTGACTAAACGCTTTAATTTATACTTTTTCATCGTGTGATGGATGAGTTCAAATTTTAGTGTCGTAGCGATTTTTATTTCTTCTTCAACATCTGCCTTTCGAGTAGATCGAGCTTTTTTAACAATTCATTCTCTGCTTCAAGTAACCGATTTTTCGCCTCTAAACGCTTCAATTTTTCTTCTAATGTCAATTCGCGTTCGGAAGGTCTACCTGAATTTGTTTTACGTGTATCTTGTAAACCTCCGACACCTGCTTTACGATAAGAAGCTCGCCAGCGTTTGCCTGAAGATTCGATTCGTTTTATACCGATTAATTCAACATCTAAACCCGCATTTTCAAAAATTTCTCTTGGGAATTTACCTTTTTCATTTTCCGCAATAAAATGACGTTTAAATTCGTCAGTATATGTGATCGCTTTCTCGCTAACTGCTTGCACATTTGGATTACATTTTAGTTGTTCTTGTTCCATTTTCGTAAAATATCTTTTGGTCATTTCACTCTACCCCAACATCTTTTTTCTCATTATAAACAAAAGTACCCTATAGGATAGACTTTTTTCAAAGTGTCTATCTTATAGGGTACAGTTTAAAGTTCTACTCGGTCTTTTTCATTTTTTTGTCGTGAATCATAAGCTATACTTGTAAACGAATAGATAGAAAATGATAGGTGGTAAACATAGATGGATTATTTAGAATGGAGACATGTGTTCAAGCTAGATCCAGCGAAGGACATTTCAGATGAAGACTTAGAAAAAATTTGTGAATCTGGGACAGACGTTATTTTAGTTGGTGGAACAGATAATGTAACATTAGATGGGGTATTAGATTTACTTGTTCGCGTCCGTCGTTTTGAGGTGCCAATAGCACTTGAAATCTCTACGATCGATGCGGTAACACCAGGTTATGACTATTATTTCATTCCAACGGTATTAAATAGTGATGATCCAAAATGGATTAAAAATTTACATCATGAGGCTATTAAGGAATACGGCGATATTATGGTATGGGATGAATTAGTAGCAGAAGGCTATTGTATTTTAAATCCTGATTGTAAAGTAGCCCATGAAACGGGTGCGAAAACAGATTTAACGATTGATGATGTGGTAGCTTATGCACGCATGGCAGAAAATTTCTTTAAACTGCCTGTTTTTTATTTAGAGTACAGTGGAATGTATGGCAATCTAGAGGTAGTTAGTGCTGTTAAAAACGAACTAAATCATACTAGACTCTTTTATGGTGGTGGCATAACATCTGCAAAGCAAGCAGAGGAAATGGCACAGGTTGCAGATACGGTAGTAGTAGGAAATATTATTTATGAAGATTTAAAAGCTGCACTTGCGACTGTTAAGGCTGTTAAAAATACGTTATAATTTTAGAACAAATGTTTGTAAGGCGGTGCGAAATGGAACAGTTAACAAAAAATTTACTAGCAGGCATGAATCCTGAACAGGAAAGAGCAGTTAAAACAACTGAAGGACCATTACTGATTATGGCGGGTGCTGGGTCAGGAAAAACACGAGTTTTAACACATCGTATTGCCTACCTAGTTATCGAAAAGGAAGTATATCCTTCTAAAATTTTAGCGATTACATTTACGAATAAAGCAGCACGAGAAATGCGTGACCGTATTGATGGCATTCTTGGCAATGGTACTGGCGATAGCATGTGGGTATCGACTTTCCACTCCATGTGTGTAAGAAT
The DNA here is from genome assembly GCF_038630435.1 of Lysinibacillus sp. FSL K6-4013. Taxonomy (NCBI): domain Bacteria; kingdom Bacillati; phylum Bacillota; class Bacilli; order Caryophanales; family Bacillaceae; genus Lysinibacillus; species Lysinibacillus sp. FSL K6-4013. The sequence continues at coordinate 4,021,431 of NZ_CP152031.1, read as the reverse complement.
TTTACGCCGTAATATCGATCAGCTAGGCATTTCTCGTAATTTCTCTATTTTAGATTCTACGGATCAGCTTTCAGTCATTAAAAATGTGATGAAGGAAGAAAATATTGACCCAAAACGTTTTGAGCCACGAGCAATTTTAAATGCTATTAGTGCAGCAAAAAACGAGTGTATAACAGCGGATGATTACGCTGGACAAATGAATGATAAAAACCCTTATGAACAAACTGTTGCACGTGTCTATAAAGGCTATGAGAAAAGATTACGCCGTAACCAATCCCTCGATTTTGACGATTTAATTATGACAACGATTACTTTATTTAAACGTGTACCTGAAGTGCTAGAATATTATCAAAATAAATTTCAATATATTCATGTAGATGAATACCAGGATAGTGCGACACGTTGCTAATTGAAAAGATTAGCCACTAGCATCATTTCGCTAGGAGAACTAAGAAATCAGATGAGTCGAATGATGAGGTAACGCTCTGAAAGGCTCGACCTAATCCTCCGAATAGCATTGTCGCGTGCAATCGTGATGATGTTATAAGCTCGGTGAAGTCAGTTGAACATCCTCCTAATCGAAAGAAGGAAAGCGGGATAGAGGTATTCTGTGGGATGGATAGACTGGGGGTCTATAAAAATACTCATGGTTAGAATGTAGGGAACAAAACTTCCTACTGACGAAATTCCGAATGTACGGCTCTAGAGGTATAGGTATTCGAAAGGGTACACCAACTTATTGTTGGGTTAGTGAGGTGGAGTAAAATTTGTCTTTATGAAACACCTTATAGTGTTACAGGCACTATCCAGCTAACAGGGTTAGAGGAATGACCTAAAAGTATTATATGTACAGATATGATTTCTTGGAACGTGGTAAGCTGGCTACGTGGAGAGATTGCACTCGTTGAAGCGGTATGAGGGAAAGCGTCTATAGTATAACCTCATTTTAAGCACAGTGAAAGTGATGGCACAGTACCAGTGAAGCCGTGATAATAAGCGGTGGAGGGATAGCCATTAGTCAATTTATGAATAACTAAAACATTACTTTATACTATCAGGTTCTCGTATGACTAAAAGAAATGCAATCGCCAAAAGAAGTAATAAAGTGGTGAGAGTATTGACTGAAACAGCAAACAAGAAAGTTTTAAAACGACAGTCCTTACGAAACAATGAATATTACGACATGCAACAAACCTTAGATGACCTTTACAAAGCAAGTCAAATGAACAAACGCTTTAAAAATCTGTATGAATTGATTATTAGAAGAGAAAATATTTTACTGGCATATCGAAACATCAAGAAAAACAAGGGTTCTCTCACCAAAGGTAGTAATGAATCGACAATCATTACTATCGGAGAAAAAGACCCGAACGCATTAATTGATTATGTCAGAAAAAGACTTGAAAACTTCATACCACACAAAATAAGAAGAAAAGAAATACCAAAAGCTAATGGAGGAATTCGCCCACTCGGCATCCCGACAATCGAGGACCGAATCATTCAACAATGTATTAAACAAATTCTAGAGCCAATATGCGAAGCGAAATTCCATCATCACAGTTACGGTTTTCGACCGAACAGAGGAACTTTACATGCATATTCTAGAGCAGTAACATTAGCAAATATCAACAAACTGCACTATGTGGTTGATATTGACATCAAAGGTTTCTTCGATAATGTCAATCATGGCAAACTTCTTAAACAAATGTGGTCAATGGGTATCCAGGATAAAAAGGTTCTCTCAATCATAAGTAAACTACTGAAAGCAGAAATTGTAGGAGCAGGAACACCTAATAAAGGGACTCCTCAAGGTGGTATTTTATCACCGCTACTATCTAATATTGTGCTAAACGAATTAGATTGGTGGATAAGCAATCAATGGGAAACGTTTGAAACGCAGAAAAACTATGAGCGTAAAAGAATTATTGGTGGCAAGGTTAGATTTGATAGGTCAGTGAAATATAGTACCTTAAAAAGAGCCACAAGCTTGAAAGAAATGTTCATTGTGCGATATGCAGATGATTTTAAAATCTTTTGTAGAGACCATAAAAGTGCCTTCAAGATTTTCGAAGGTGTGAAAAAATGGTTAAAAGAAAGATTACATCTCGACATTAGTAAAGAAAAATCAAAGGTCATTAATTTAAGGAAAAACTTTTCGGAATTTCTAGGGTTTAAAATGAAAGTGGCTAGAAATAAAAAGAAGCATACCGTAAAATCATTCATGACAAATAAGGCGAAGAAAAACGCAATTAGCAAAATCAAAGAAAACATCAAACGAATTAAAAAGAAATCTAATGCTTCAGAAGTGTCCAAACTCAATGCAACAATTCTAGGACTTCATAACTTCTATCAGCAAGCAACGATGGTAACGAAAGATTTTAGTGAAATTGCATTTTCAGTCAAACGAACCTTATATAACAGCTTGAAGAAAGTTTCATCGGATAAAGGTGAGCCAAGTACGTACTACAAGAAACATTTCAAAGATTATCTTGGCAAGAAAAAGACATTCGTTGCAAAAGTAGCGATATTCCCTATCGATGGAATCAAACACAAAAATCCGACAAACTTTACGCAAGAAATCAATAATTATACAGTTGAAGGTAGAAGTCTGATTCATAAAAAGCAAAAATCAGTATCAGAAGAAGTTGTGAAGTATCTCATGAAAAATCCTGTCATCAATCGTAGTATTGAATACAACGACAATCGTATTTCTAAATACATTGCTCAAAAAGGGGTTTGCTTTATTACAGGAGAAGCACTCATTCTGAAAAATATGGAATTACATCACATCGTTCCAAAGGCAAAAGGTGGTAACGATAAGTATGACAACTTAGTTTTTATAACGAAAGAAGCCCATAAACTGATTCATGCCACAACAGAAGACGTCATTAATAAATACCTTCAAATGTTAGAGTTAACAAAACAAAGTTTGGACAAAGTAAATAAACTTCGTGTGAAAGCTGGAAATAAAGTATTAGTATAAAGATTCATAATTGATGGAACGCCGTATGAGGGGAAACCCTCACGTACGGTGTGAATGGGGGGAAAAGCAGGAGATTACTTCAAATGCTTACCTATCCATATCCAATAAATCTCAGTATTTACTTGTACAGTTACTAGCAAAGAAATTTAAAAATATTTGTGTTGTAGGTGATTCCGATCAGTCTATCTATCGTTGGCGTGGTGCAGATATTGGGAATATCCTATCCTTCGAAAAGGATTATCCAACTGCAAAGGTGATTATGCTAGAGCAAAATTATCGTTCAACTAAACGCATCCTACAGGCAGCCAATGACGTCATTCAAAATAATACAACACGTTACCCAAAAGAATTACGCACAGAAAATTCAGAAGGTGAAAAGATTGCACTATATAAAGCTTATAACGAGCAGGAGGAAGCGCAATTTGTTGTACAAACGATTCAACAGTTAATTGAAAAAGAAAATCGTTCATTTGATGACTTTGCTATTTTATATCGTACAAACGCTCAATCTCGTGTAATGGAGGAAGTACTTGTTAAGTCCAATATGGCCTATCAAATAGTAGGTGGAACAAAGTTCTATGATCGAAAAGAGATAAAGGACTTACTAGCATATTTACGACTTATTGCTAATAATGATGATGATTTATCACTAGCACGTATTATTAATGAGCCAAAGCGCAGTATTGGTGCAACTTCCTTTGAAAAAATGGCACGTTATGCGATAGATCAGGATCGTTCGATTTTTGACGCGATGAATGATCTTGTTTTCATGGGATTATCAGGGAAAGCAGCAAATTCGGCTGAGCAATTTTATGCCATGATTAAAGGCTTTACACAAATGCAGGAATATCTATCTGTCACTGAAATTGTGGAGCAAGTTATTGATAAATCGGGTTATCGAGCAATGTTACAAAACGAAAAAACAATTGAAGCAGAAAGCCGTTTAGAAAATATTGAAGAGTTTTTATCTGTCACAAAGGCTTTTGAAGAGCGCAGTGATGATAAAAGCTTAATTGCCTTTTTAACAGATTTAGCCCTTATAGCTGATATTGATGCACTCGACAAAGAGGATGCATCTAAAGGCAATATTATTTTAATGACGATGCATGCAGCTAAAGGCTTAGAGTTCCCAGTTGTCTTTATTATCGGTATGGAGGAAAACATCTTCCCACATTCCCGCTCACTAGACGATCAAGAAGAAATGGAAGAGGAACGCCGCCTTATGTACGTAGGTGTGACCCGTGCTGAGGAACGTCTATATTTAACATGTGCCCAAAGCCGAACGATTTTTGGTCGTTCAAGCTTTAATAATGCATCCCGATTTTTAGGTGAAATTTCTCAAGATATTACAGAGTCAATTTCTAAGGCAGGGACAACATCAACAGTACCATTTGCTACTAACAATCGTTCAACCGGTGGCCATCAAAAGCGTACGCTGGGTGCTATTCAGCAAACACAACCTGCCACAGCACGTTTACAAGCAACGGGGGGAGATCAATTTGGATGGAAAGCTGGAGATAAGGCGATTCATAAAAAATGGGGAACAGGTATGGTTGTTAGTGTAAAAGGTGAAGGTGATAGTACAGAGCTTGATATCGCATTCCCACAACCAATTGGTATAAAGCGATTACTTGCTCAATTTGCACCGATTGAAAAAGCGTAAGCGGAGGAACGTAAATGAACGAAATAGAACAGCGTATAGCGGAGTTAAATAAATTACTGCATGAATATGGTTATGCCTATTATGTGTTAGATAAACCTGTCGTAGCAGATAGTGTCTATGACCAGCTATTACAGGAACTGATTGCATTAGAAGAAGCGAACCCATCCCTTATTTACCCCGATTCTCCTACGCAGCGTGTTGGTGGAGCAGTGGTAGAAGGTTTTAAAAAAGTGACGCATGATTACCCAATGCTTAGTCTTTCAAATGCTTTTCATGAAGCGGATTTACGAGAATTCGATCGTAAAGTGCGTCAGGCTATCGGAGATCAATTTTCATATGTATGTGAGCTGAAAATAGATGGTTTAGCTATTTCATTAAAATATGAAAATGGCATGTTTGTACAAGGGGCTACAAGAGGAGATGGTGTGGTAGGAGAAGATATTACCGCCAATTTAAAGACAATCCGTGCGATTCCCCTTCGTTTAAAGGAACCCATTACGATTGAAGTACGTGGTGAGGCGTATATGCCAAAAAAATCCTTTGAAAACTTAAATGCCCAACGTGCAGACAATGGTGAGGAGTTGTTTGCTAATCCACGGAATGCTGCTGCTGGCTCATTACGTCAGTTAGACCCTAAAATTGCGGCCAGTCGCCAATTATCAACGTTTATCTATGCCATTGGCGGAGACGGTGAAGTATATGGTATCGACGGTCATGCAGAAATGCTTGATTATTTAGAAGGCTTAGGCTTCCCTTCCAATAAAGAACGCCAACGATGCTCTACTATTGAAGAGGTAATGGCCTTTATAGAACATTGGACAGAAAACCGTCCAAAATTAGCTTACGAGATTGACGGAATTGTTATTAAAGTTGACCGTTATGCTCAGCAAGATGAACTAGGTTATACAGCAAAGAGTCCACGCTGGGCGATTGCCTACAAATTTCCCGCAGAGGAAGTTGTTACAACGTTACTTGATATTGATTTAACAGTAGGTCGTACAGGTGTTGTTACTCCTACGGCGATTTTAACTCCCGTACAAGTAGCAGGAACGACGGTTCAACGTGCTTCTTTACACAATGAAGATTTAATTCGAGATAAGGATATTCGTCTTGGCGATACAGTTATTATTCGAAAAGCTGGTGACATTATTCCTCAAGTTGTGGGTGTGCTAATAGAACAACGTCCTGAAGATTCAGTCCCTTTTGTCATGCCAAAAAATTGCCCTGTTTGTGATAGTGAATTGATTCGGATTGAAGGCGAAGTTGCCCTGCGCTGTGTAAATCCTGCCTGCTTTGCGCAAATTGCAGAAAGCATAAAATATTTTGTTTCTCGAAACGCGATGAATATTGACGGTCTTGGGGATAAAGTAGTGGAGCAATTATTACGTGCAGATTTAATACATGATGTTTCTGACCTGTATCATTTAACGGTAGAGCAGCTTGTGGAATTGGAGCGTATGGGCGAAAAATCAGCAACTAATTTAGTAAATGCCATTCAAGCATCGAAGGAAAATTCGATGGAGCGTTTATTAATTGGACTAGGAATTCGTCATGTTGGTGAAAAAGCAGCCAAAATCGTATCAGAGGAATTTGGTTCAATGGAAGCAGTGATGGCTGCAACAGAGGAGCAGCTTGTGGCAATTTATGAAATTGGAGATAAAATGGCTTCATCGTTAGTGGAGTATTTCTCAAATGAAGATGCACGAGCAGTCATTAAGCGTCTTGCTGAAGCAGGCGTGAATATGACATACAAAGGTAAAAAAGTAGAAGTAGCGATAGGTGATAGTCCTTTTGCAGGTAAAACAATTGTCTTAACTGGTAAACTTGAGCAATTGACACGCAACGAAGCAAAAGCGAAAATAGAAGAGTTAGGTGGTACAGTCACGGGTAGTGTCAGCAAAAAAACAGATCTAGTGATCGCAGGTGCGGATGCAGGCTCTAAACTAACAAAGGCTGAGCAATTGGGTATCGAAGTTTGGACTGAAGATAACTTAATTGAACAACTTAACCTCATTTAATAAGTGCATGATATCCTCCCTTTTATGAATAGGAGGCAATGTTGAGTGCACAACCGTTACAACAAGGCGTCGAGTAGATTCGTCGACCTAAAATTGACTATTAGTAAAGGAGCACTAAATAATGAAGTCTTTTCGACTCATTCCAGCAATCGTAGCTGCTGCAATGCTAGTCGGCTGTGTGCCTTCTGACAAGAAGGAGACAGAGCTTACACAGGAAACGCAACAGAAAGAAAAAGCTGAAACAACAATTATTCCAAGCATACAAATTGATGAATCTTATTATAAGACGCTTATCCCTTATAAAGAGAGTGCAAGTAGAGGTCTAGTGGTATCTAACATTTATACGAAATATGATATGAAGGAAGTTGAATCAGGTTTAATGCGTTTATCTCAAAACGAGTTCGACACAGAAAACTACTACTTCCAAGAAGGTCAATATTTAGCTGAAAGTACAGTAAGCTCTTGGCTTGCTCGTAGTTCACAAACAGAGGATGGATTAAATCCACCGACAACAGACACAATGACACCTGAGGAGCGAGCAACAAAGGCTCCAGTTTATTTATCCCATATTGTAGAGCAAAACTACTTAACAAAAACGAAGGATAATAAAGTGAAACTAGGCGGGATTTCAATCGGTCTTGCCTTAAATTCTATCTATTACTATCAAAAAGAACAGTATGGTGAATATTACGAGGAACCAATTTCAGAGTCTACTCTTATTGAGCAGGGCAAAAAAATGGCTGCTGAAATCGTTTCTCGTTTACGTTCACGTGAAGAGTTAAAGGATGTACCGATTGTGGTCGGTCTGTTTAAGCAGCAAGCCCGTAATCAAATTATTCCAGGGACATACTTTAGCTATGGTGTAGCAAAAGCTGGGCAGAACAGCATCGCTGATTGGGAAGGTATAGATGAAAATTACGTCTTGTTCCCGACAGATGATTCACAAGATGTATACCGAGATGTCAACAATAACTTCAAGAACTTCAAGCAAGATGTTGATAAATATTTTTCTAACTATACAAGTGTGATCGGAACTGGTTTCTATCGTAATAAACAAATACAAAACCTTTCGATTGAAATCCCAATCCAATTTTTCGGCAAAGCAGAGATAATAGGATTCACGCAATATTTAACAGGGATTTTAATCAATCAATTTGATAATATTCATGTGGAAGTGAGTGTTACTTCAGTGAATGGTCCTGAGGCATTAATCATCAAAAAGGCCAATGACAAGGACCCTTACGTGCATGTTTATGATTAATATAGTCAGCCTTTGTGCTGACTATATTTTTTATGGTAATGGATTGAAATAGAGGAACACAACAGGATGATAGAGACAACACTTTGTTATAGTAGTGAAAGTTTCTATATTTTTAGTGAAAGTTGTGATTTTTAAAATGAAAAATGTTATGATTATTGGCATGGTTAACTTTATTCAACCCTATTGTTATCAATAAAAACAATGAATTGAACAAGTATTCGGAGGTGTGAAAAATGGCTAAATTAACAAAAGAAGAAGTAAAGCACGTGGCAAATTTAGCACGTCTTGCAATTACAGAAGAAGAAGCAGAGAAATTTGCTGAACAGCTTGGTAAAATTACAGACTTTGCGGAGCAGTTAAATGAACTGGATACAACAAATGTTGAACCAACAACGCACGTTTTACCATTAGTGAATGTAATGCGTGAAGACGTAGCAGTAAAAGGTTTAGACCGCGAAGTAATGATGTTAAACGTAAAAGAACAAGAAGATGGTCAAGTAAAAGTACCAGCTATCATGTAATACTAAAACATAGGAGGATTCCTCATGACGCTATTTGAACGTTCAGCTAAGGAGTTACAAGCAGAAATTAAAGCGGGTAACTTATCAATCGCTGACTTAACGAAAGAAGCATACGAGCGTATTGCAAAGCTTGATGGCGATGTACAAGCATTCCTTGCTTCAAACGAAGAAAAAGCAACTGCTCAAGCTGCTGAAATGGATAAAGTACCATTTGAAAAGCGTGGACCATTATTCGGTCTACCGATCGGTGTGAAAGACAACATCGTAACAGAAGGCTTAGAAACAACATGTGCCTCTAAAATTCTAGAAGGCTTTATGCCAATCTATGATGCAACTGTTGTCAACAAGCTACGTGAAGCTGGCATGATTACAGTTGGTAAATTAAACATGGACGAATTTGCAATGGGTTCTTCAAACGAAAACTCATACTATAAAACAACAAAAAATCCATGGAACTTAAACCACGTACCAGGAGGTTCTTCAGGTGCATCTGCAGCAGCTGTAGCAGCTGGTGAAGTACCATTCTCTCTTGGATCAGATACAGGTGGTTCAATCCGTCAACCTGCAGCTTACTGTGGTGTTGTAGGGATGAAACCTACATATGGTCGTGTATCTCGTTTTGGTCTCGTTGCATTCGCATCTTCTCTAGATCAAATTGGACCAATTACACGCAATGTTGAAGATAATGCGCTATTACTAGAAGCTATCGCTGGATTAGATCCAAATGATTCGACTTCTGCGAATGTTGAGGTGCCAAATTACGCTGCAGCTCTTACTGGTGATGTTAAGGGCTTACGTATCGCTGTGCCAAAAGAATTCCTTGGTGAAGGCGTTGGTGAAGCAGCTCGTCAATCAGTGCTTGCGGCATTAGAGGTATTAAAAGGCTTAGGTGCTACTGTAGAAGAGGTATCACTTCCTCACTCGAAATATGCACTAGCTGCGTACTATATCCTTTCTTCATCTGAAGCGTCTTCTAACTTATCTCGTTTCGATGGTATCCGCTATGGTTTCCGTGCAGAAAACGTTACAAATTTAATGGACCTTTACAAAGAAACACGTGCACAAGGCTTTGGTGATGAAGTAAAACGACGTATCATGCTAGGTACTTATTCACTAAGTGCAGGTACGTATGATGCGTACTACAAAAAAGCACAACAAGCACGTACATTGATCAAAGCAGACTACGATAAAGTATTTGAAGACTTTGATGTTATCGTTGGACCAACAGCTCCAACACCAGCATTCAAGATTGGTGAAAATGTTGATGATCCAATGACAATGTATGCAAACGATATTTTAACAATCCCGATGAACTTAGCAGGTGTACCAGCGATTTCAATTCCTTGTGGCTTTGAAAACGGCCTACCATTAGGTTTACAAATAATTGGTAAATATTTCGATGAAGCAACTATTTACCGTGTGGCTCATGCTTTTGAACAAGCAACTGAGTTCCATAAAGAAGTTCCTCAAATGTGGGAGGGAAAATAACATGAACTTTGAAACAGTCATTGGTTTAGAAGTACACGTTGAGTTGAAGACTAACTCAAAAATCTTCTCACCAGCACCAGCTCACTTTGGTGCTGAACCAAATACAAATACAACAGTAATCGATTTAGGCTATCCTGGGGTCCTACCAGTCCTGAACAAAAATGTAGTAGATTTCGCTATGCGTGCAGCGCTTGCACTCAATATGGAAATCGAACAAGAAACAAAGTTTGACCGTAAAAACTACTTCTATCCAGATAATCCGAAAGCTTATCAAATTTCACAATTCGATAAGCCAATCGGTAAAAATGGTTGGATTGATATTGAAGTAGATGGCTATACAAAACGTATCGGTATCACACGTCTTCATATGGAAGAAGATGCTGGTAAGCTTTCACATGCTGGTGACCATTCACTAGTTGACTTTAACCGTCAAGGAACACCGCTTGTTGAAATCGTTTCTGAGCCAGATATTCGTACACCAAACGAAGCATATGCATATCTCGAAAAATTAAAATCGATTATTCAATATACTGACGTATCTGATTGTAAGATGGAAGAAGGCTCATTACGTTGTGATGCCAATATTTCTATTCGCCCTTATGGTCAAGAAGAATTTGGTACAAAAACAGAGCTTAAAAACCTGAACTCCTTCAACTATGTTCGTCGTGGTTTAGAGCATGAAGAATTACGTCAAGCAGATGTATTATTATCTGGTGGTGTGATTGAGCAAGAAACACGTCGTTTTGATGAAAAAACAGGTAAAACAATTTTAATGCGTGTTAAAGAGGGGACAGACGATTACCGTTACTTCCCAGAGCCAGACTTAGTTCGTCTTTCAATTGATGATGCATGGTTAGAGCGTGTGAAATCTGAAATTCCTGAGCTTCCAGATGCTCGTAAAAAACGCTATGTTGAAGAACTAGGCTTAACACCTTATGATGCTGGAGTTCTTGTTATCTCTAAAGAGATCTCAGACTTCTTTGAGGCAATGGTAGCAAATGGGGCAGATGCTAAGCTTTCTGCTAACTGGTTAATGGGAGATGTTTCTGCTTATTTAAACGCAGAGCAAAAAGATCTAAAAGATACTGCATTAACACCAGAAAACCTTGCTGAAATGGTAAAATTAATCACGGACGGTACAATTTCTTCTAAGATCGGTAAAAAAGTATTTGCTGAATTGGTAGAAAACGGTGGCTCTGCACAGGATATTGTGAAAGCAAAAGGCTTAGTGCAAATTTCCGATGAAGGTGCATTACTAGCAATCGTAACAGAAGTTTTAGATAACAATGCTCAATCTATCGAGGACTTCAAAAATGGTAAAGACCGTGCGATTGGCTTCTTAGTTGGTCAAATTATGAAGGCAACAAAAGGTCAAGCTAACCCACCAATGGTTAATAAATTATTACAACAAGAAATTGCCAAACGATAATACTCGTTGTAACATAATAGCCGAGAGAGCTTCATTGCTCCCTCGGCTATTACTATTCAAAAATGTAACAAATTTGCATTTTGTGAAACTTAATAGTTGTTTAAAAAGCGTATCCATAGCAAAATATAGAATAGACAGTAATAAGGGGGACGAGCCAATGAAAACAGAACAACAGTATTTTAATGAAGCTATATCAATACAGCAATATATGGAGAACATGACGACGTTAAAAGAAGAAAGCTTTCGTATTTATGATGGCTTTGAAGTACCAACAAACGATGGTTTTATTGCGTTATTAAAAGAAAAACAACCTAAAATTTTAACGATTACAGAGGATTGGTGCGGAGACGCAATGTTAAATAATCCAATTATTCGCCGTATTGCTGAAGCGGCAGGATTAGATATGCGTACCGTTTTCCGTGATGCTGATACAGAGCTAATTGATCGTTATTTAACAAACGGTGGTCGTGCAATTCCAATTTATCTATTATTAGATGATGCTGGAGAAGTGATTGGAAAATGGGGACCACGCGCACCAGAATTACAAGAGTTCGTCGTAACGAAACGAGCAAGCTTACCAGATAAAGAAGATCCAACCTTTGAAGAGGCACAAAAGGCTCTTTATGCAGAAATTCGTGAAGAAAATATCTCCAATCAAACATATTGGACATTTGTTTATGAGGATTTTAAGAAGCAAGTAACAGAAGCATTACAAAAATAACAAGAGCATTGCAACATTTCAATGTATAAATCGTTGAATGAAGTAGAATCTTATGAAGCAGGAAGGTATGTTATGAAACGAGCAAGAATCATTTATAATCCTACATCTGGACGCGAAGTGTTTAAGAAACATCTACCAGAGGTGTTGGAAAAACTAGAGGTAGCAGGCTATGAGACATCCTGTCACGCAACAACATGTGAAGGCGATGCAATGCTTGCAGCAAAAAATGCGGTAGAACGCGGTTTTGATATCATCATCGCAGTTGGTGGAGATGGCACATTAAATGAAGTTGTTTCAGGTGTAAGTCCATTTGAAAACCGTCCGAAAGTTGGTCTAATTCCAATGGGCACTACAAATGATTTTGCCCGTGCCGTGCATATCCCTCGAAATATTGAAGAGGCAGTAGACATTATTATTCAAGGCGACACATTGCCAGTGGATGTTGGTCTCTTAAATGGCGAACGCTATTTCATCAATATTGCTGCTGGCGGACGTATTACAGAGCTTACTTACGAAGTACCAAGCAAAATGAAAACAATGCTTGGTCAGCTAGCCTATTATGTAAAGGCAGTTGAGATGATTCCATCCATCAAAGCCTCACATATGCGCATTGAATATGATGGCGAAGTATTTGATGGCGACGCTATGATGTTCCTATGTGGGTTAACGAATTCAGTAGGCGGCTTTGAAAAACTAGCTCCTGATGCAAGCATTAATGATGGTTACTTTACTTTAATAGTGCTAAAGAAGGTAAGTCTTCCTGAATTTATTCAGCTAGCTGCCATGGCACTAAGAGGCGAACATTTAAATGATGATCGTGTCATCTACAAGAAAGCTAGTGTTGTCAAAGTGACTACAGAAAATGAGGTCCACCTTAACCTCGATGGCGAATATGGCGGAGACGCTCCTGCTACATTTGAAAACCTAAAGCGTCACATCGAAATCTTTGTTCCACTCGCAGATATTCGAGAGGAAGACCGTATTTAATGAACCCGAAAAGCTCATCCGATTTTATTGAGGATGAGCTTTATTTTGTATTTTTTGGTTGATTGCTTGAAGCGCTCTCAAAGGAGGTGAGGCCGCTCCAAATTAAAATTCCATCATTAGAATAAAACTGGCTAAATCCCATAAACTAAGCTTTAGAAGTAAGAATGTGAATGAAATTAGAAAAATGTTTGGCAAATGTGCGTATATTACTTGAACAAAATTTGAAACCTTAATAATAGACTGAAGTTTCGGTCCGTTATTAAGGTTTTTTTCGTTGGAATAGTGGAAAATGGGGGTATGGATAAGGGAAAGGAAGTGTTGCCTTTGTATAAGTCACAAGAAAAGAAGCTTATATGGCTAAGCTTTGGTGTTGCAATCATTATGCTACTTTCTATTCTTGGAAGAATATTTGGAAGTTAAGGGGGCAATGAGATGATTAATGAATCAGCGGTCTATTGGAGCCGAGCATTAACGGAGTTAACATTATCGTTCCATATTATTTATGCAACAATTGGTGTGGGTGTCCCGTTAATGATTATGATTGCTCAATGGACTGGGTATAAAAAGAATGATGAACATTATATCTTAATGGCAAGACGTTGGGCCCGTGGTTTTGTCATTACTGTAGCAGTCGGTGTGGTAACTGGAACCGCAATCGGCTTACAACTATCATTATTGTGGCCTAATTTTATGCAACTCGCTGGTCAAACAATTGCGTTACCACTTTTTATGGAAACGTTTGCATTTTTCTTTGAGGCGATATTCTTGGGCATCTATTTATATACTTGGGATCGCTTTGATAGTCAGAAAAAGCATATGCTTCTGTTAATCCCTGTTGCTGTCGGAGCATCCATGTCAGCAGTCTTTATCACAATCGTTAATGCTTTTATGAACGCACCAAGAGGATTTGATATCGTAGACGGAGAACTTGTTAATATTCAACCTTTTCTTGCAATGTTTAACCCAGCCATGCCAACGAAGGTTGCACATGTACTTGTGACAGCGTACATGACATCGGCTTTTGTGCTAGCAGCTATTGCAGGATTTAGAATGTTAAAAGGCTCGAAGCATGTATACCATAAAAAATCACTACTTTTACTAATGAAAATTGGCTTGATTTTCTCCATAGCAGCCGCTGTGATTGGAGATTTTTCAGGAAAATACTTAGCCGAATATCAACCCGAAAAACTAGCAGCAGCAGAATGGCATTTTGAAACAGAAGGTAAGGCGTCTCTTGTATTATTTGGTGTCTTAGATGGAGAAGAAGTTAAATATGCTATTAAAATTCCGTATGCTTTAAGCATTCTTGCACATTTTAATCCTAATGCAGAGGTAATCGGCTTAGATCAATTTGAGGAAGAGGATCTACCGCCACTCTATATTCACTATCTCTTTGATATCATGGTTTCCATTGGTATGTTTATGCTGCTAGTTTCATTACTTTATGTTGTAGGGAAAGCACGGGGCTGGCAGTTTATTCATTCACGATGGTATAGATGGATTATCGTAGCGGGTGGACCACTATCAATTATCGCCATTGAAGCAGGTTGGTGGCTTGCCGAAGTTGGACGTCAACCATGGATACTTTATGGACTAATGCGTACACCTGAGGGAGCTACGACGAGCGACCATGTCGATTTAATGCTGCTTTTATTCGCAGGCGTCTATGCAGTATTAGCAGTGGGAAGTATTGTCGTATTGGTAAGAATGTTTAAAAAGAACCCAATCGAACGCGAGATTGAAGATCGCCACTCTGAAAAAGGCGGTGACATCCTATGACGTTAGAGATTTTAGGTATTTCAGTATTATGGATATTCCTATTTGGCTATGTCATTGTCGCATCAATCGATTTTGGTGCTGGCTTCTTTAATGCATACAGTCTACTTATTGGAAAAAATCATATTTTAACAAATATTATTAAACGTTATTTATCGCCTGTTTGGGAAGTTACCAATGTCTTTTTAGTATTCTTCTTTGTAGGAATCGTAGGATTTTTCCCGCAAACCGCTTTTTATTACGGAACGATTTTACTTGTGCCCGTTAGTATTTCGCTTGTACTATTGGCAATTCGAGGCTCCTATTATGCCTTTGAATCGTATGGTACACGAGGCCATATCGGATATACACTGACATATGGTGTAGCAGGTTTATTAATTCCCGCTTCTTTATCCGTTGTCTTTGCCATTGCTGGTGGAGGCTATGTTGATGTAATTGATGGGCAGCCTGTGCTGAACTACTGGACTTTATATACAAGTCCATTTGCTTGGAGCATAGTGGTACTCAGTATCGCTGCGGTATTGTATATTTCAGCCGTATTTTTAACATGGTACGCGCATAAAGCAAATGATAGCGAAGCAACGAAACTGATGAGAAAATATGCTCTTGTGTGGGCAGCACCGCTAATGATTAGTGCGCTTGGCATTATGTATGAAATGAAATCCATCAACCCAGAGAGCTACAGTCATATGGTAAATTTATGGTGGATGTTTGCGATTTCAGCTGTCTTATTTATTGTCACAGTCGTACTCATTGCCATGCGTAAAAAGTACGGACTTGCAGTTGGGCTCCTGATTGCTCAATTTGCCGTAGCCTTCTTTGCTTATGGAATAGCTCAATATCCATACCTACTGTATCCGTATTTAACCATTTACGATAGCTTTACAAGCACACAAATGGCGATTGCTTTAGTTATCGCATTTATTTTAGGACTGTGTCTTCTTCTTCCTTCACTTTATTTATTGATGAAACTATTCTTATTCAATAAAAAATATGTGACAGGAAAAGAAGACAATCACGCATAGGAGGAAAGCACATATGCAAAGTTTTTTAATTTTTTATGCACCTTTTATTGTCGTCATACTTGGGATCTTGTGTGCATTTTGGTGGGCACCAAGGGATTATCATATTACAAAAGAGCAGGAAAAGAGTCGCGAATAGCGACTCTTTTTTCAAGTTAATTAGCAGAGACACGCAACAGCCAAGTCTTGTTCTTTTTTCATTCGCCAACACATGCTACAATAAGGAGATTGAAATGGAGGATGTACGAATGTCAGCACCCGTAAAAAAAAATGAACGACTTTCAGTTTATATAGAAGATCTAACGCATGATGGCAATGGTGTCGCAAAGGTTGAAGGTTATCCACTATTCATACAAGGCGCACTGCCAAACGAAACGGCCGAAATCCATGTGTTAAAAACATTAAAAAACTATGGCTTTGCAAAGGTAATAGATATTATCAAGCCATCTCCAGACCGTGTTGAAGCTCCATGTGATTACTTCAAGCAGTGTGGCGGCTGTCAATTACAGCATTTATCCTATGAGGGGCAGCTAAAATGGAAAGAAAATATGGTGCGCAATGTGATGCAGCGGATTGGTAAAATTCATGCACCTGTTCACCCAGTAAAAGGTATGAAAGAACCTTGGCACTACCGTAATAAAGCACAAATTCCTTTCTCTGAAAATGAAGCAGGACAAGCGATTGCCGGCTTTTATAAAACAAAAACGCATAGCATTGTGGATATGGATCGCTGTTTAATTCAAACAGGAGAAGCAGATGCTATTCTTGCAGGCTTGAAAAAGGAATTAGCAACGTTAGGTGTTCGCTCTTACAATGAGCATACACATGAAGGCATGTTGCGTCATGTCGTTATCCGTAAAGCACGAGCAACAGGCGAAGTCATGGTTGTCCTTGTAACGAAAAAGAAAAAGTTCCCACAAAAAGAGGCAGCTATTGCAGTCATCCAAAAGCTAGTGCCAAACGTTACATCAATTATGCAAAATGTGAATAGTGAGAAAACCAATGTTATTTTTGGTGATGACACAATCAACCTTTGGGGTAAAGACGTTATTATTGATACAATTGGTGACGTACGTTTTGAAATCTCTGCTCGCTCCTTCTATCAAGTCAATCCAGAGCAAACAGAGGTCCTCTACAAGCAAGCACTAGATTATGCTGACTTGCAGGGAGATGAACGTGTCATTGATGCGTATTGTGGAATTGGTACGATCTCTTTATTCCTTGCTCAAAAAGCAAAGGCTGTCATGGGCGTGGAAATTGTCCCACAAGCGATTGAAGATGCCAAACGCAACGCACTGCTTAATGGCTTTACAAATACTTATTTTGAAGCAGGCCCAGCAGAGGAAGTTATCCCAAGATGGTATAAAGAAGGCAAGGAAGCAGACGTACTAGTCGTCGATCCACCGCGCAAAGGCTGCGATGAAGCACTGCTAACTACGATTCTAGAGCAACGACCAAAACGAGTGGTCTACGTATCCTGTAACCCAGCCACACTAGCACGCGATCTTCGCATTTTAGAGGATGGCGGCTATCACACACAGGAAATCCAGCCAGTGGATATGTTCCCACATTCGACGCATTGTGAAGCAGTAGCTTGGTTGAAATTATCATAATGTAGACAAGCAATAAACTCCTGTACTTTATAATAAAGTCGCAATATCCATATTCAACCGTTTAAAATAAAGTCCTGTACCCAAAATGCCCGAAACCCTTGTAACTACTATCTTTTCTTGATTTGAATCTTACAGAACTTTATTTTAAATCGAGAAAAACGTGAACAAAAAGTGTGAAAAAAGGGCGGAAAAACGTGCAAAACGTGATTAAAAATGTGTGAAAATGAGGGGAAGATAGCGTGACTTTATTTTAAACGGCAACGGTGGAATGCGGGTTGGCGGGGTGTGAAGATGGGGTGAGTTTATTTTAAAGGAACACATAACTTCATTAAAAGAACGATTTCCGACTTTAATGGAATTCGTTCTTTTTGCTTGTGAAGGGGGTATCTCACAATTAATTTTTTAAAAACTGATAGAAGAAATAACATATGACGGGCAAAACAGTATTTTTAATTTTATTATGTTGGTTAATTGTCGATTTCTTTGATGATAAACCCTTTTGCAAAGGTGTTTAAAATTCGTATGAGACGTTCTGTCATTTCACTGGGCGTCACATCGAAATCGTGTGCAATCCAATCTAAAATCAACCCCGCCGTCCCATAAGCCATATAGCGCTTTTGGGAGTGATCGTCAACAAAGGACACGGAGTATTGAATATCAAATTTATCTTTTAACAAATTAAAAATCGCTTCAGGTAATTGCTGGTGAATGCGAGGTAACGTATCTTCTAAAAGTAGTAATGTGAAGTAATCCCTGTGATCATAAATGTAATACAACAATTCGAAGGAGTTTGTTGTCAACTCATGTACTTTTACTCGACTATTACTTTCGTATTTAGACATGCTGTAATATTGAATGGTTTCAAACATTTCATCCATTAATTCTTCAACAAGATCATCTATGTTTTGATAGTACACATAAAAAGTTGTTCGGTTATATTGAGCATAATCTACAATGTCTTTCACTGTAACAGCACTAAATCCTTTTTGATGTACCATATCAATAAATGCCTTCTTTAAGAAATGCTTTGTACGTAAAGCTTGATTGGAATTAGATTTCATCAAATTATCTCCTACATTAGACAGACTGATAAAAAGTGTTGGTTTCTTCGACATTATAGCAAATATTAAGGATGGCTTACAGAAAGTGAAACATATTAAACTAGATATGTACCAAGAAACTTAAGGGGAGGTCCAAAAAATGAGATTTGAAAACAAAGTTATTATTATTACAGGTGCTGCAGGGGGTATCGGTAAAGAGATTGCTCGTAAACTTGCTGGTGAAGGGGCAAAGTTAACACTAGTGGATTTAAATGAAGCTGCTGCGAAAGCGGTTGCAGAGGAACTTAACTTAAGTGAAGATCGCGTCCTCACATTAAAAGCAGATGTTTCAAAAGAAGCAGAAGTAAAAAATTATGTTGATCAAACTGTAACAAAATTTGGTCGCATCGATGGATTTGCAAATAATGCAGGAGTTGAAGGCCCAGCAAAAATTTTAGAAGAAATTACTGAAGAAGATTTCGATTTCGTATATAGCATTAACGTTAAAGGTGCTTTCTACGGTTTAAAATATGTAATGCCAATCATGAAGCAACAAAAAGCAGGTTCAATTGTCAATACAGCTTCTGTTGCTGGATTAATTGGTTCTCCAAATATGATGCTTTATAACTCATCAAAACATGCTCTTATGGGCATCAATAAAGTAGCTGCGTTAGAAGCTGCACCATATAATGTACGTGTGAATACAGTAAACCCTGGTGTTATTAATACGCAGATGATGCGCCAGATTGAGGCAAAAGTAGCGCCAGGTGCTGCAGAAGCAGCGCAATCCGCATATCAAGATGCTGTGCCGATGAAGCGTTATGGGGAGCCGCAAGAAGTAGCAAATGTCATTGCATTTTTACTATCTGACGAAGCTTCTTATGTCAGCTCTTCATCTTACACAGTAGATGGATCATTGTATAACATTTAATTTAACATTTAACAACGGAGGGAATTTCAAATGAAACGTTTTGAAGATAAAGTAGTCATTGTTACAGGTGCTGGATCAGGTCTTGGTCAAGCAGCAACACTTCAATTAGCAGAGGAAGGGGCTAAACTGGTATTAGTTGACTTGAATGAAGCGGGTCTAAAAGAAACGGAAGAAAAAGTGTTGGCTGTTTCATCACAAGCCGAACTGTTATTAATTGCAGCAAACGTAGCAGATGAAAATGCTGTAAAAGGTTTTGTAGATGCGACTGTTGAAAAATTCGGCAAAATTGACGGCTTCTTTAACAATGCAGGTATCGAAGGGAAACAAAATTTAACAGAAGACTTTGGAATTGATGAGTTCCAAAAAGTTGTTTCTATAAACTTGAATGGTGTTTTCTATGGCATGAAATATGTTTTAAAAGTGATGAAAGAACAAGGTTCAGGATCAATTGTCAATACAGCATCTGTAGGCGGTATTCGCGGTGTTGGCAATCAATCAGGCTACGCAGCGTCTAAACATGGTGTTGTCGGGTTAACACGTAATTCGGCAATCGAATATGGACAATTTGGTGTTTCGATTAAAGCAATCGCACCAGGTGCCATAATGACACCGATGGTAGAGGGCTCTTTACGTCAAATCGGTGGAGATAATTGGGAAGAGGTAGGTAAAGAATTCGTAAAACCAAACCCAATGCGTCGCTTTGGTAAACCAGAAGAGGTTGGTTACTTAGTTGCCTTCCTACTTTCAAGTCAAGCAGACTTCATTAATGGTGTAGTTGTGCCAATCGATGGTGGTCAATCTTATAAATATTAATTACTTTTGAGTGTAAATTACTAACTAATTTGAATAAAAGAAGCTGAGGCATAATTAGCTTCAAAGGTATGAAAGGTGAAATTGAGTTCGTTCAATTTTACCTTTCTCTATTTTGATCAATTGGAAAACGCTTAAGATATTTAACTTGTAAAGGTGTTACCATTATTATATATAGATGAACAGTTGGTATAGAAAAAATCTATAGCATTTTTTAAAAAAATACCATTTAGGACTGATTTTCGTTAAAATAAACAGTGTCGATTTATTGGAATTTGATAATTAGTTATTGAGCAAGAAATAAGTGTACATTGAGCATTATATTTTTTGACTGAGAGTTTGGCGATATATCCATAGTGAGAGGATTTGGAATTAACATGATAGATAATTTTTGGCGCGATTTACCACGGCCTTTTTTTGTGCTTGCACCGATGGAAGATGTAACGGATGTTGTTTTTCGTCACGTTGTAAGTGAAGCAGGTCGACCAGATGTGTTTTTTACTGAGTTTACAAATTCGGATAGCTACTGTCATCCAGAGGGAAAGAAAAGTGTGCACGGTCGTTTGCTCTTTACAGAAGATGAGCAGCCAATGGTGGCACATATTTGGGGAGATAATCCCGAATATTTCCGTGAAATGAGTATTGGGATGGCAGAACTAGGTTTTAAAGGCATTGATATTAACATGGGCTGCCCTGTACCGAATGTAGCATCAAGAGGGAAGGGGAGTGGCCTTATTCTCCGACCAGATGTGGCGGCAGAATTAATTCAAGCAGCAAAAGCGGGTGGACTGCCTGTTAGTGTGAAAACTAGACTTGGCTACAAGGATGTAAATGAGTGGGAAGAGTGGCTAACGCATATATTAAAACAGGATATTGCGAACCTTTCGATTCATCTACGAACAAGAAAGGAAATGAGCCTAGTAGATGCGCATTGGGAGCTTATTCCGGAAATCAAAAAACTACGTGACCGTATTGCACCTAATACGCTACTGACGATCAATGGAGATATTCCTGACCGTCAAACGGGACTTCAACTAGCTGAACAATACGGGATTGATGGCGTAATGATTGGACGAGGTATTTTTAAAAATCCTTTTGCTTTTGAAAAAGAGCCAAAAGAGCATAGCAGTAAAGAGTACCTTAATCTTTTAAGACTGCAGCTCGATCTTCAAGATCAATACGCGGAAGAACTACCACGTTCCATCACAGGGCTTCATCGCTTCTTCAAAATTTATGTCAAAGGATTCCGAGGAGCTGGCGAATTAAGAAGTCAATTGATGAACACAAAATCAACGGATGAAGTGCGTGTATTGCTAGACAACTTTGAATCAAACAATATTGAATGACAATGAAATGATGAAACCACTAATAAAGTCAAGTAAATAACAGTAGAAATAGGAGCAAAGATTTGAGGATGAGATTTCCCTTTCTTTGCTCCTTTCAATTTATCGCTATTGAGGTTTAGGCTTCAAATGCTAGTGGAAGGGCTCTTGTTTTTATGCTTTGTTTTTATCTAGACAAGTCCTACTTTTAGTCCTATTAATTTAGAAAGGTGAATTTCTGAAATAAGGAAAGCGTCTTTCTTCATAAAGGGCCCATTTAATAGAGGAAGAATAATATTAAAAGAAATTAACTAATTCTTTCAAAGAAATTGTGCTTAAATGATAGAAGAAGTAAAAGAAGGATGAGGTATATTCTCTTGAATATGCCTATTGTTATTTTTGCGAAAATAACAATATTGCCCCTTAATCATTTATAGATTGGAAATCGAAAATAACATATTTTTGTAACGTAATTAAATTCTAAGAGTTATATAAGTGAAGGGGGTGAAAATAGATGGACTTTGAGGAAATCTATCACGAATACTTTAAAGAAGTTTATTTATTTATCCTATCATTAAGTCACGATGAGCGCATAGCCGAGGAAATAACACAAGAAGCATTTTTTAAGGCATTAAAAGCAATTAAAAAATTTGATGGTTTTAAGGATATTCGAGCATGGCTTTTTACAATTGCGAAAAATACATATTTCTCACACTACAAAAGAAAGAAACGACAAGTAGACTCAGGTGCAGTAAAAGAATCAAGTATGGAAGTGCAAATTGTAAAGCATTTGATGAATGAAGAAGATGCCTTCATGGTTCATCAGTTTCTTCACTCGATGAATGAGCCATATAAGGAGGTCTTTTCATTACGTACTTTTGGAGAATTACCTTTTGAAAAAATAGGACGTCTTTTTGGAAAAAGTGCAGGATGGGCAAGGGTTACCTTTTACAGAGCGAGAAAGCAAATTATCGAGTATATGGAGGCGATGAATTATGAAAGAGATTAAATGCACAATTATTCAAGATGTTTTACCTCTGTATGTTGATGAGGTAGTTAGTCAAGATACAAAAGAAATGGTAGACGAACATTTACAGCATTGTGAAAAATGTCAAAAAGAATATGAAACCATGAAACAGGAACTTTATATCCCGGCAGAAAATAAGGCTTTTCAATTTAAAGAGATAGGCAAAAAATGGCGTAAGAAAAAAGTGATCATTTCCATTACTTCGGTTTTCATAACGGCACTTATTTTATTGGGGACCTATTTGTCTGTTTTCTTTTATGAAACGGTTATTCCTTATTCGGAAGATTTGATCAAAATCGAAAGACAAAATGATCATCAGTTGGTTTCCCGATATTATGGCAAAAGCCGTGCAGGTGTTCACGGAACGTTTCCTATGGGAATTGAAATTGATGGAGAGAAAAAGATTGTGAGTTTTATTTATTATACAAAAACAGTGGCTGATTCGCCTTCGAGAAACTTGATTGATGATGAAAAGAGGCTTGGACAAGAAGATACCTTTGTTCTACCTGAAAGTGGAAATAACGATGCGGTATATTATGTGGAATTTGATTCAGAAGAGATGGTTCCAGGAGGAAAGGATTCTTGGGATTCAGCTTTAGAACATGCTGTATTAATTTGGGAGAAATAATCTGATTGAAATCATATTTAGTTATTCGATTATCGGGCGCATTTCCGTAATAAGGAAATGTGCCATTCTTTATGAATAAGGCCAGATTGTTGAAGAAGACGCTTTAATGAAGAAGATGAAAATTTTCTTGAGCAGATCATTGACAATAAAGAAGGATGGGTTTTTATACTGACTTGATTGAAAGGCTATCTGGAATACAGGGTCCCCGGAATACGAGGAGGACTTGTAAAATGAAAAACAAACCCGGGATTATGTCCCCGGGTTTGTTTTTACTTATTGGCAATTATGACCAATTTGCCTGTATCCAGTTCCTTTTCGAATTGAGCAGCTTCCGATTCACTTAATCCGACAGAAGCTAACTTGTTGCGGAGTTCATCTCCACGGGAATTCACAAGGTTCTTCATAGAAGTCAGGAACCCTTGCTCGCTAATACCAGCTTCTTCTGTCCCGAGTGCTTCGTTAATATCATCTTCACGTTCTTCATAGTGCGCAAAGATGTAAATGTTATCTCGAAGATATCCTTGCGCTTCTAATTTCTCCACTTCTTGTTTCGCCTGTACTACGTTTTCTACTGTCAATTTGACTGTCATTATTGATCCCTCCTATATATGTTCACATTCAATCTATTCCACTAAATTGAATGGATAAAACATCTTTTTAGTTTTTAATTATGTTAGAGTGGCATTAACAACTAATGGAATACTAATGAACAACTAGAAAACATTGGGAGTTGTTATTCTAAATCTTTATTCCAAAGCTACGTCCAATTCTTTATAGAGTCGGGTTTTTTTGTTTGCAATCAATAGAGGATTTAGAGAAACATCAGAGAATTGTATATAAGTACCATTATATGTAATGAAGAGCTTATAGGAGTTGTATGAAGATGATTGTGACAACTAGACCGTTAAAAATTAAATACAATAAATCAGCAAATACTTTTCAGGAGTTTATGCAAATTAATCACAACAAACATTCTCTTACGAAGGAAGTTGTTTTTCTACGATATATCGGTATACCTGATTCTGTAGATTTTTATAAAGATGAGATTCTAAAAATGGAGGAGTATTTCTCCAAGCAAAGCATTTTTTATTTACGACTGCATAAGCTTGAGGTCATTCGTAATAAGGAAGATGTAGATAGATTGTCGGAAAGTTGGAGAATGTGGCAGACTGCTGCTGAAAACCCGCAATTACTGTATAAGCTATCTTTGTGCAGTAAATTAGCGAGTGATCAACTTGAATGGACAAAAAAGCTAAGCTTTAAACAGATGATTCAACTATTTAAAGAAAGTCAGCCTTATCCTAATGAAACGTTGTTAAAAAATTTTGCAGTTAAATTTTTGTATTGGATGGATTATTATTTACCACAAATTTTTTCGGAGGAAAATCCAACTTCCCCCAAAATTGTTTTTATAGGTGACATTACGCAGCATGAATTACTATTTTTATATTTCTTATCGTCACTGGGGTGCGATATTTGTTACATGAATCCCAAAGGAGATATTGCCAATTTGTATCCTATAATAGAAGCGTCATCTACCTTACATATGTGTCGACATTTCTATGAAAAAGAAATAATATTGCCTATTAAAAGTACTTCAAGACAATTGAACATTCCTGCTCAAAAAACGAATGCGACGGAGGAGTGGAGCTATGAGCAATTAGCCTCCTTAGCCACATCTGTTGTGATGATTAAGACCTTCGGGGAGGATGACAAGGTTTTATGCTATGGCTCTGGTGTCATTCTCCACCAAGATGGATATATTTTAACAAATCTGCATGTTGTGGGTGGTGGAAAATATTATTCTGTGCTCTATGAAAATGATACCAACGAGTATATTACCCATCAATTTGTGAAATATCATGATATGCATGATTTGGCTATTTTGAAGGTAGACAGAATAAGCCATCCTTTACCTGTAAAAATGGATGGACAATTAGTTCGAGGGCAAAAAATTGTGGCGATTGGCAGTCCGTTAGGATTGTTTAACTCAGTTTCTGATGGGATTGTTTCGGGTTTTCGTGATATTCGGCAAATGTCTATGATTCAATTTACAGCCGCTATATCAAATGGCAGTTCAGGTGGTGCTTTATTGGATATGCATGGGCGATTGGTTGGTCTGATTACAGCAGGCTTCGATGATGGTCAAAACCTTAATTTGGCTGTACCTGCCAATCTAATTTATCAGTTTGCTCAAAACTTTATAGAAATACCGTGTTGAATTTCCACTATTCGACCATTGCTTTTTCTTCCGTAATCTTATAGAATGTAGAACGGTATAAATGAACGATATATAAATCCTTTAATACGGTCCAGAGAGGCTGAAAAGGGCTATGTGATATTTTTAAGCTAATATCTTTGCTTTGTCATGCCCTTTTGTCCTCTGTGACGGAAGGGCTTTTATTATTGTTCCGTACTCCTCTTTTAAAGGAAGTCCCGTGAGGCTTCAAAAGAGAATGGACAAGACAGCTATAATCCATTCACTAAAAGAGATCGACAACTAGAAAATGGAGGCTAAAAAGAATGGATTATCGTAAAAAAACCGTGGTTGCTTCAGTGGCAGGGCTAACGCTAGAAGGAATGGACATTATGTTTATTTCCTTTGCTATGACAATGATTATTGCAGAATTTAATATTGATCTTGCAACAGGTGGATTGATTTCATCTATCACGAATATTGGGATGCTACTGGGTGGTATTATTTTCGGTGTATTAGCAGATAAATATGGTCGAGTAAAAGTGTTTACGTATACGATTATTTTGTTTGCCATCGGAACGGCCTTAACAGGAGTAGCAACAAGTATTGAACAAGTTTATGTTTATAGATTTATCGCTGGTTTAGGTGCTGGCGGAGAATATGGTATTGGGATGGCGCTTGTGGCGGAGGCTTGGCCAAAGAATAAACAAGGCAGAGCATCCTCTTATGTCAGTGTAGGTGCACAATATGGAGTAATTTTAGCTGCTTTATTAAGTGCTATTATTTTACCAACTTTAGGGTGGCGTGCATTATTCTTTGTAGGATTACTACCAGTTATTTTTGCCTTCATCGTACGTAAAAATATTGATGAATCACCAGAATGGTTAGCAGCGCAGAAACAACAAAATAATAAGCAAGAGAACGGGAAATTAGCACAATTATTTGCTTCACCTCGTATCACCATGACAACACTCTCCCTAATTCTAATGGCAACTGTTCAAATTGCAGGCTATAATGGTCTAATGATTTGGCTACCTTCGATGTTACAGAAATCGCAAGGTTTATCGGTTTCAAGCTCAGCATTGTGGACAATTAGTACCGCAGTTGGCATGATCATTGGAATGCTGACGTTTGGCAGATTTATGGATCGTTTTGGTGCAAAGCGAACATTCGGGATCTTTTTAGTAGCCTCTGCATGTGCTGTATTCTTTTACTCGTTTGCAACAGGTGCAGTAGCGATATTAGTAGGCGGTGCGGTTGTAGGATTCTTCTCTAATGGAATGTTTGCAGGGTATGGTGCATTAATTAGTAGCTTTTATCCAGTACAAATTCGCAGTACAGCAACAAACACCATTTTTAACTTTGGACGAGCTATAGGTGGGTTTTCACCAATCTTTGTAGGTTTTATTTTACAAAGCTACGATATGACTGTCGTGATGATTTACTTAGCAGCACTGTATTGTATTTCCTTTATCGTTATGCTAACGCTTAAGAGCTCAGGGAAGGAATTGCAAACAGCATAATTTTATAGAGCACGAAAGAACGAATTCCAATTATGTAAATGGGATTCGTTCTTTTCTTATTAGTATTTAATTATAATAAACCTTTTGAACGTTTTTCAGCGATTTCAACAAGACGTTTTGTAATCTCTCCTCCAACGGAACCATTTGCACGAGAAGATGCTTCTGGCCCAAGCTGAACGCCAAACTCTTGTGCAATTTCATATTTCATTTGATTGACAGCCTCATGTACTCCAGGTACTAGAAGTTTATTTGAACTGCGGTTATTGTTAGCCATTGTTCTCACCTCCTTGACCTTAGAATGGTTGCGATTAAATTTTTCATACATTTAAAAAGTAGGAAATGCACACGCTATTTGCTAACAACAACAACTTGTGGAAAGCTAGCAATAATCAGCAAACTCTCTGTTATAATTAAGCCTGGCTCTTTACTATATAAGGTTAATTAAAGGAGGAAATATAATGACAAATAATGATATCTTAATTCGTTTACGCTATGCGTTCGATATAAAAAATGTAGATATGGTAGAAATTTTTAAACTTGGTGGCATGGATTATACAAAGGAAGAAGTATTAAATATGCTGATTAAGATTAATGATGAGGAAGAAGCGCCAGAGGAATACATCAAATGTAATAATAAAATGTTAGAGGCATTTTTAAATGGATTAATTACTTTTAAACGCGGGCCTCAGAAACCAAGAGAAGGACAGGCTGTTGGACCTTTACCTGTGTCAGGTAAAGAAAGCCCAAATAATATGCTGCTAAAGAAAGTAAAAATTGCTTTAGCTTTAACAACTGAGGAGATGCTTGAGATTTTATATGACGGCGGCATTAAAGTTACAAAAGGTGAATTAGGTGCTATTTTAAGAAATCCAAGTCATCGTAATTATAAAGAGTGTGGCGATTCATTCGTACGAAATTTTTTAAGGGGCCTAACATATAAATATAGAGCATAATGCACAATGGATATCAATCATAAAGTGCCATTTTTTTCTTTAAAACTCGTTGACAATTTGTGACGAAATTGTGTACAATAAAATTATCACAAAACGTTCACAAAAAAGATGAAAAATGTTCACAGACAAAGGGGGGGCTTGTATGATTTATTTTGACATCTTATTAGTAGCTATTGCATGTATTACAATGCCTTTTATTGTTGCAGTTATGTTAGATATTTTTTATGCGGAACGAAAAAAAGTACGCTTTTCATTACGTCGTACTTCCGTATGGTATATCGCTATGTTTGCGTTATCCTTTATACCATCCGTATTACTTGTCACACAAAACGTATAATTTATTCAAACACTTAGGGGTAAGTGAATTGAAAGTGGACAGCTACAACGCTAATTGAGGTTGTAGCTGTTTTTATTTTGTTCAATAGATGAATCATAATTAAGTAATTTATATAATTATTAATGAAGGAACAGCTAGTATAAAATATGTATGTTTTAAGTAGAGAGCATTGACTACTTTTACCTACTGTGTTAATTTTGGTAGGGAAATATAGGCAAATTTACTGAAAAGTAAAGACGCAAAGCTACAGGTCTAAGGCAATAAATGCTATGGCGGCTGGGTTGCAAAAGAGTGCTAGTTGTATCATTCTCATTCTAGTTTTTGTTCTTTTATGCCTATTTCTTTTGAAATAGGCATTTTTTTGCAAGTAAAGTTCAAAGGAGGAAAAGGGGAAATGAAGTTGTTAAAAAACACATCATTAAAAAATAAGCTTTTACTAACAGTCTCTATCGTTGTATTACTGCTTATCGCTATTATTACGACGCAAAGTATTAGTGAATTGAATAATCGGATGAATGTGGATTTGGAGCAAGAATTAAAAAGTGTTGGTTTATTAACAGCTATGAACTTAGACAGTGATGAAGTAAAAGATTTGCTGTCCGAAAAAGGGGAAACAAACGCAAAGTTTACAAAGATCCAAAAGCAACTTGATATGATTCAGGACCAGCAAGGTATTATGAGCTGGAGTTATATTTGGGATGTCAAGGATGAGGGTGGCGTCAATCCAATTGGCTATACCTCTAATCTAAATGAAGTATATGAAGCTGGTGAAATTTTTACTGATTTAGCGGATGAGCATGTAGAAACAGCAAAATTAGCTATTGAAAATAATAGTACAGAGGTAACTGATATTTTCGAGGATCCTTTTGGTTCTTGGAGAACGGTTTTTAGTCCTATTAAAGATGATAATGGCCAACTGATTGCCCTATTAGGGATTGATTACTCCGCTGATTATATCAATACGATTATTAAAACAAGTGTGATTAAGCAAATTGTCATTGCTATTATCGGTATTTTAATTTTATTAGTTTTAGTTTACATAATTATAGATCGACTATTAAAGCCACTGAAAAAAGTAGTGAACGTTGCCAATCAAGTGGCAAATGGTGAATTAATAGATGTTGATTTAGAGACATCGAAGGATGAAATTGGTAAATTATCTGAATCCATTCGTACAATGGTGGCTAATTTGCAACATATTATTTTAAACATACGCAATACATCCAATCACGTTTCTTCAGCAGCCAATCAATTAACAGTACATGCTGGTGAAACTTATAACAGCTCAACAAATATTGCACTAGACATGAATCAAATTACACAAAATGCTGAGGCCTCGATGACCATGACAGAGGAAACAGCCGCTGCTATGGAAGAAACTGCAACAGGTATTCAGCAAATTGCTGATTCTGCAAATGTAGCTGCGGAATCCTCTATTTCAGCATCACAGGCTTCTGAACGAGGGAATGAAGTTGTCCAACAAGTTATTGCCCAAATGGAGTTAATTAATGATTCTGTTGAACAAATAGGGACAACCATTAATGGACTACATGTTAATACTAAAAAAATAAGTGAAATTGTTAGCTTAATTACTGCTATTGCCGATCAAACAAATCTATTAGCATTAAATGCTGCTATCGAAGCGGCACGAGCAGGTGAACACGGTAAAGGCTTTGCCGTTGTTGCGGATGAGGTGAGACGCTTAGCTGAACAATCCTCTCAATCAGCAACAGAAATTTACAATTTAATTAGTTCTATTCAGTCTGATTCAAACGCTTCTATCACGGTTATGGAGAAAGGCAAAGAGGATGTTAAGGTAGGGATGGCATTTACCAATGAAGTAGGAGAAATCTTTAAAGAAATTCTTACTTCCTCAGAAGAAGTCGCTAGCCAAATACGTGAAATTTCAGCAGCCTCACAACAAATTTCTGCATCCTCAGAAGAAGTGGCGGCATCTGTTAATAATATTAAACAATCTGCAGAGCAGTCAGCAGAGTTCTCTTCAAATGTCTCGAATTCTACACAAGAGCAATTATCTACCATGCAGGAAGTAAAGGATGCCTCTTCATCATTGGGCAAAACAGCAGAAGAGCTGCAAGGTCTTGTGGCAAAATTCAAATTGGAGAATGATCATAATGGACATTAATTTTACAGGGAAAAATGTTTTAATAACAGGCTCTAGTAAAGGAATCGGTAAAGCAATTGCATTAGGCTTTGCGCAACATGGAGCCAATATTTTAATTAATTATATTGGGGATGAGCAAGAGGCAGAAGCTGTACGTGCTGAAGCAGAAAGGTATGGTGTGAAAGCTTTAATATTCCACGCTGATGTTTCTAACTCACAAGAAGTACAAGCGATGCATCAATTTATGGACGAGCACCTCGGGGAAATTGATATTCTTGTAAATAATGCTGGATTTGCACAGGGTTCCAGCATTACAGATTTAACGGATGAGCAGTGGGATCGCATGATTAAAGTTCATTTATATGGCTGCTTCTATAATTGCCGTGAAGCAGCTAAAAGAATGAAGGAACGTAATACAGGAAAAATCATAAATATTTCATCTGATATTGGTAGCTTAGGTTGTGAAGAATTCACGCATTATTCAGCTGCGAAGGGTGCTATTAATGCTTTTACAAAGGCTTTAGCAAGAGAATTAGCACCTTCTATACTTGTCAATGCAGTTGCTCCTAGTGGAACATTTACGGACATTTTACAAGAGTTTGGCGATAACTATGTGGAGGAAGAATCCGCAAAATATCCATTAAAACGTTTAGCGCAACCAGAAGAGATTGCGAAAAGTGTATTATTTTTAGCCTCTAATCATGCTGACTTCTATACAGGCCAAATCTTAACGCCAAATGGTGGAGTCGTAATGAACGGATAATGGAAAAAGAAGGTGTAAATAATGTTAAATATTATTATCTTTTGCTTATACTTATTATTTATCTATTACATTGGCTATAAAGGCTATAAGCGTGTCAACACAGCCGAAGATTTAATTGTTGCTGGCTGGAGCATGCCTTTATCCGTTGTAACGGGTAGTTTAGTCGCTGCTTTATTAGCAGCTCCCTTCTTTTTTGCAGCGGTAGGCTCTGGCTATACAAGTGGTGGCTTTGAAGGCTCGGCAACAATGGGTGGTTTAGGGACTTGTATGATTCTTGGAGCACTCATTTGGACAAAGCCATTACGACGTTTAAAGGGCTGGACATTAGCAGATTACTACGGTTTACGCTATGGCAGTAAAAAGCTAGGAGCCTATACAGGGGTTGTTATGGCAATTGCTTTTGGTGTTTTTAATGCAGCGGCGTTAACAGTTGGTGGAACATATATTATTCAGCAATTGTTGCAAATTGATTTTATACCTGCGGCACTTCTATTTGTATCGTTAACAGCTATTTATTCAGTTATTGGTGGTTTATGGGCAGTTGCCTATACTGAAATTGTGCAAGGTGCGCTTGCAGTGGCAGGTATTTTGGGTATTACCATTTTTATTTTGTTTTACTATCCAGACGTTACATTTAATCCTGAGTGGTGGAATATCAGTACATTATTTGAGAAGGCAGGAGCAGAATTCTGGACTTTGTATCTTGTACTAGCACTTGGAGATATTCCTGCAGTTGACCTTGGGCAGAGGGTAGCTGCTGCGAAAAGTCCGCGAGTGGCACAGCGCAGTATGATTATTGCTGGTATTATTGTCATAGCAATTAGCTGGATTCCAGGGATGCTAGGGGAAGCATTCAAGTCTATTTATCCTGAGAGCACAAACCCAGAAACATTGATGCTTACCTTTGCACAAGGTTATTTTCCGCCCTTACTAGCAGCTATTTTCCTAACAGCCATGGCAGCCATGGGGATGTCCACAGTAGCTGCATGTTATGTAGCGACTTCGGGGATTGTGACAAAAAATATTTATTTAGATTTTATTAATCGTAACCCTGATCCCAAGAAGCTACTAAGATTCTCGCGCTCTATTATTCTATCTAGTGCTTTATTAGGTTTAGTGCTAGCTTTAAGCTTCCAAAAAGTAATTGATTTAGCTTATTTAGCATGGGATATTATTTTCGTGACAATATTCTGGCCAATCGTTCTAGGACCATTTTGGAAACGTGTGAGTACTCCTGCAGTTTGGGCAAGTATTTCTGTTGGCTTAGTTTATTACATTGTGACATCTCTAACATTCGTACCTAGTCTGACAATCCAATCAGAAGGCTTTATAGGTCTATTAAATGAATTATGGCAGGCTCCTGTATTTTCGGGTGTTGTAATAACTGGTATCACAATTGTCGTGGTGAGCTTACTCGTTCCGCCATCTGAGCATGTTCTTGAGATGCACAAAATAGAAAAAGATAAAACATTAGACGACGTAAGTAGTAAAGAAGAGTTAATTGGTCGTTAAAAGCAAAAGCACGGGTTCATTGAAAAGTTCAATGGATTCGTGTTTTTTATTAGAATGAAAAGATAGAATCAAGAATACTATTGCTAGTACATCAATTAAATTTTTCTAGTGAGTATCTTGATAAAGGCGGGAATTAAAAATGAAAAATATTTTCTTCATTTTATTAGGGATTATCTATCTTTATCTAGCAAAGGCCATTGAATTAGTCATTATTAAGCAGCTATTTTTTTTAATTGGGCTAGCTTTAGTTGGTATAGGTAGTATCCGTTATTTAAAAGAGCGTTATATTGCCATACAAACTTTAACTGCCATGACGGAGGCTAGTGAAGAGGAGATAATGGCTATTCCTCATACACAATGTACAGTTTCCAGTGACGCTTTAAATGCTTTATTGTTAAATGAACAGACAAACACGCTTATTTTTGCCCGAAGAGAAGCTTTAGACGAAGAACTAAAAATAATAGAGGTTCCATTTAACAGAATATATGAGGTTGCCATCATGGAAGATGAAGTATTTACGGTTAGAACAAAGAATCATCTAATGAGTGGTTCCTTACTTGCTGAAGCAGATGAAGTAGAAGAAGAGGAGGTAGAAGAAGATACAATCTCACAGCTATCGTTAAAGCTAGTAGTAGATCATTTATCAGAGCCTATTCAAGAATATATGTTCATGGATAATAGTGAAGATCCTATATCAAAAGAGGAAGATGACTATAAAGAAGCCCTGGAGCTTTGTGAGAAATGGTTTCAAAAGATAAGTGTTATTATTAAACGTCATGAATTAGAACGAGTGCCGATAAGTCATTGGCAATAAAAGAGAAGGCTATCTCAAAATAGAAAAATTTGAGATAGCCTTTGTTGTTTAGATGATTAAATTTTAAATTGTTGTAGCTGCGTATTTAACGTCTCGGCCATTCCAGCAAGCTGATTTGCACTTCTAGCGATTTCATCCATTGTAGCAGCGGTTTCCTCAACAGTTGCTGTTGTTTGCTCAACGCCAGCAGCGGATTCCTGTGAAATGGAGGCCATATCATCAATAGAAGTATTAATGGTTTCTGAATTTCGAGCAAGCTGATTTAAATTCGTTGAAATAGTTGAAATATTATCAATCATATCCCCAACAGCATCAGAAATTTTTTCAAATGTTTCATTTGTTTCATCGAGCTGTGTTGTTCCTCTTTTTACTTCCTCATAGCCAGTCTGAAGGGCAGATGTTACATTGCCTGTCTCACCTTGAATACGATGGACAATTGTTGCAATATCCGTAACAGAGAACTGTACTTGCTCAGCAAGCTTTCGGACTTCATCTGCCACAACAGCAAAGCCCTTGCCATGCTCACCTGCTCGTGCTGCTTCGATTGCTGCATTTAATGCAAGTAAATTTGTTTGGTTTGAGATATCATCGATAACTGACACAAGCTTGGAAATTTCAGCAGACTGTTCATTTAAATTCTCGACATTTTTCACAGAGTCTAATACAATTTCATTTATTGTAGCCATTTGTTTGGTAGATTGAACCATTAAACTTTTCCCTGAAACCGTTAATTTTTGAACATGACTAGAATGCTCACTTAATTCAATGCCCTCTTGTGTCGTTTCCTGAATGCTACGCTTGAATGCTGTCATTGTTTCTGCCAAATCCCCTGTTGTGGATGCTTGTGTTTCTGTACCTGATGCTAGCTCTTGCATTGTTATTGTAATTTGCTCAGTACCTGCTTGTACTTCATTCGATGATTGAGCAAGTTCTTCACTACTAGCTGCTACTGTTTCAGAAACCGT
Organism: Lysinibacillus sp. FSL K6-4013; assembly: GCF_038630435.1. Taxonomy (NCBI): domain Bacteria; kingdom Bacillati; phylum Bacillota; class Bacilli; order Caryophanales; family Bacillaceae; genus Lysinibacillus; species Lysinibacillus sp. FSL K6-4013. Next base: position 3,987,002 of record NZ_CP152031.1, on the reverse strand, counting down.
GTAAATAGAGCGGATCGTTTGTTTTAGTTTTTCGTTCATATCATTTGCTGCCACCATTAACGTTCCAATTTCATCTCGTGTTTTGACAGGTAGAGACTCTAGCTGCAAATTTCCATCTGCTAATTCTTTCATTCGATTGGCTACGACTGTAACAGGTTTAGAGATGGTATTAGCTGTGATAATGGCAATTAGAATACCAGCTATAGTTAGGATCAAACTAAAGGCGATACCAATTGTTCGATTCTCAGAGCTTGTTGATACAACATCATTACCAACATCTGTAATGGCTTGAGCATGTTCATCTGCCAGTTTTTCGTAACCATATCGTACTTTCGTTACGAGTTCATGTGTATCCATTAAATTTTCTAAAGCTAATTCTTTATTGCCCTTTTGGTAGATATCAAATACCTCTGTATTGACAAGGGTACTCCAATCACGAGCGATTGCTACAAGTTGATCGCGTTCATCTGATTTTTCATATTTGTCTAGAATAGCATTATTTTCCTCAGCCATTTTGCGATACTCATCAAATGATTCTTTGTATTTTTCGTCGCCTGTCAACACATAATTTAACGCTGCAGATAGACGGACACTCATAGAGAGTGCTAAATTTTTACTTGCATTTAAAACAACTAAATCTTCTTTCACTAAATCTTTTGCCTGTTTTTCCATATTTGTATTGGAATTGTAAGTGTAGGTTGTAAAGCTAACTACTAAAACTAACAAAAGAATAAATGCACTTAAAATTCGTGTTTTAAGTGTTTTAAACTTGATAATGCCTTTCATTTTCCCATCCCTTTACTATCTCATTGAGAAATTTTTTCAATCACAAATACTATTTTATAACTATTTATGCATATTAATAAGCCTTTCGATAGAAATATTTAAAAATAGTTTTTTAGTACAATGACATAATTGTTTTCCTTTTATTAATAGTTAAATATATATAGATGTCTAACAACTGATTTATATATTTATGTAGAATTTCCTATGTGGAAAGAAAACGCACCTGAAGCAATTTGCTTCAAGTGCCATAAGTAAAAGTTTCTTTATTGTTTTTGATTTTTTGCTTGCCGCTCCCACTGTAGAAGTGAAGGATACGGGTCAAAAGCCCATTCGTTTCTGCCATTAAATTTATATATCCCATAATGAAGATGTGGAGGGAATTTGCCAGATGTACCTTCTTTCCCATACCCAGAGCTTCCAACATAACCAAGAACAGTACCAGGTTTTACAATTGAACCGACTTCAATATCCTTATGATAGCTACCAAGGTGGGCATAATAGTGATAGGAATTATGATTGTCGCGAATACCGATGCGCCAGCCACCAAATTGATTCCATCCTTTTACCTCAACAATTCCATAAGAGGTAGATAATACTTGCGTTCCATAGCTGGCAAAAATATCAGTTCCTTCATGAATTCGGCGTCCACCCCAACCACGATTGGCGCCCCAAGTGCCCCTGTAACTGTAATCAGAGCGAACATTTAACGGGAAGGTATGTGCATCAAGCTCAATTGTTTTAAAATGTCTGTACAATGTGGAGATGGTGAATATTTGATTGACTGCTTCTTCGCTTCCATAATATTCCCATAAAGCTAATTTAAAATCCTCATCAGTGGTTCCAAATTTCCCTAAATAACTAGCCATCGAGAAAATGACATCCTCATCATCCTTAGGACTGGCGATCCCATCGTGATTGCCATCAAGGCCCATTCCTCCGAAATAGCTGATTGTCTCAGGAGAAGTGTCTTCCTTTATAGGATTTAATGCACCTGACCAGTATTCATCAGAAAATTGGATAGCCAAATAACCTTCTCGTTTAGGGATATCTTTACGAACTGACTGTAGGTTTCTTTCATATTGATCGATAGCAGCTAAAAAATGCCAAGGAATGAGTAATTCGTCAAATTGTACATAATAGGACATACGCTGCTGTAAAATTTCTTCTTCTGTTAGCTCTTCCTTTGCAAAAGAGACAGAGGGGTACAGCATAATTCCTAAAAATAAAAATGTGAAAAGAAATGTAAAATGGCGATGCAATGATGGACCTCCTTTCTAACGTTAGAATAACCGAAATTTTTATCTTCATTCAGTAAGGTTCTATGTATGAAAACAGTTGATATATCGGCAATTTTTTTGCCCCCAAAAATAGAAATAATAAGAAGAAACTTCATCAAAGAAAAAGTAATGGTATCATCATGCCATTAACTTCATACTATGTTATAAATCAAGCCCTGAATGGAGGGAAGGCTATTAACATTTTAGATAAAGTGAAAAACTATCGCGAAGAAGAAAACAGGCTGAAGTGGGAAGGGACATTTGCAGATTATTTAAACATCATTAGGGAAAGACCTGAAGTTGCTCAAACAGCCCATTCACGCGTCTACAATATGATAAAAAGTGCTGGTGTAGAGGAACGCGATGGGCAAAAAATGTACAAATTTTTCGGACAAGAAATTTTTGGGCTTGAAACAGCAATTGAAAGACTGGTGGAGGAATATTTCCATCCAGCAGCACGCAGGTTAGATGTTAGAAAACGTATTTTATTATTAATGGGACCAGTTAGTGGTGGTAAATCAACTATCGTTACCTTACTAAAACGCGGATTAGAGCAATATTCGCGAACTGATGAAGGTGCAGTTTACGCAATTAAGGGATGTCCAATGCATGAAGATCCGCTCCATTTAATTCCACATCATTTGCGTAATGAGTTCTTTGAGGAATATGGGATTAGAATTGAAGGAAGTTTATCGCCTTTAAATACAATGCGTCTTGAAAAGGAATACGATGGACGCATTGAAAATGTAATGATTGAACGTATTACTTTTTCAGAAGATAAACGTGTGGGTATAGGGACATTTACACCATCAGACCCTAAATCACAGGATATTGCAGATTTAACAGGAAGTATTGATTTTTCTACAATTGGTGAATTTGGTTCAGAGTCGGATCCTCGTGCTTACCGCTTTGATGGGGAGCTGAATAAGGCCAATAGAGGAATGATGGAATTCCAGGAGATGCTAAAACTAGATGAAAAATTCTTATGGAATTTATTATCATTAACGCAGGAAGGAAATTTCAAAGCAGGAAGATTTGCTTTAATTAGTGCAGATGAGTTAATCGTTGCTCATACAAATGAAACAGAGTATCGTTCATTTATTTCGAACAAAAAGAATGAGGCATTACATTCTCGAATTATCGTTATGCCAATTCCCTACAACCTCAAAGTTAGTCAGGAAGAGCATATTTATGAAAAGATGATAAAAGAAAGCGATATGTCCCATGTCCATATTGCACCGCATGCTTTAAAGGCCGCAGCAATCTTTTCGGTTCTCACTCGTTTGGAAGTTCCGAAAAAACAAGGTGTGGATCTAATTAAAAAAATGCGCTTGTACGACGGAGAAAATGTGGAGGGATTTAATTCCGTTGACTTAGAGGAGCTGAAGAAAGAGTTCCCGAATGAAGGCATGAACGGTATTGATCCACGCTATATTATTAATCGTATTTCTTCTGCTATTATCCGCAAAGAGATACCATCGATAAATGCATTAGACGTTTTACGAGCATTGAAGGATGGGTTAGATCAGCATGCATCGATTTCTCAAGAGGATCGTGAAAAATACATGAATTACATTGCGGTTGCTCGTAGAGAATATGATGAGATTGCTAAAAATGAAGTACAAAAGGCTTTTGTGTACTCCTATGAGGAATCGGCAAAAACATTGATGAATAACTACCTTGATAATGTAGAGGCATTCTGTAATAAAAATAAAATTTATGATCCACTTACTGGGGAAGAAATGAATCCAGATGAAAAATTAATGCGCTCGATTGAGGAGCAAATTGGCATTTCAGAAAATGCTAAAAAGGCATTCCGTGAAGAGATTCTCATTCGAATTTCTGCCTATGCACGAAAAGGTAAACGTTTTGATTATAATTCTCATGAAAGATTGCGAGAGGCCATTCAGAAGAAATTATTTGCAGATTTAAAAGATATCGTTAAAATTACTACTTCTTCTAAAATGCCAGATGAATCTCAACTGAAGAAGATTAATGAGGTTGTGGCAAGGCTTGTTGATGAACATGGCTATAATACAACATCAGCAAATGAGTTGCTACAGTATGTAGGAAGTTTGCTCAATCGATAACTTGATGTTCATTGTTCCAATTAAGATAGGAGTGTCCCATTTTTAGGGCACTCCTTTTATTATCAGGATGAGAGATTTATTTTGATTCAGCAGAAAACGCTCACCTTTATAGGTGGCGAGATGGATGCACAAATTGTTCTCTTTGGTTCAATGAAAAAATCTAGATAAAGTCTTAGCGGATGTTACAGATTTTGAAGAGTAGCTTTTCGAGGAAGCTCAAAAAAATCTGGAAGCAATTGATTTTATGAAAAAAGTTCAAAAATTTAGCTCACAAGCATAGTATAGAAAAAGCGAATTTGATAGATGGGTGAGGATAAAAATGACTGAACACGAAAATAAACGCTTTGTCATTTCTCAGGAAAATTGGTCCCTCCATCGTAAAGGGCACCAGGACCAGCAACGCCATATGGAAAAAGTGAAAGATGCGATTAAAAATAATTTACCTGATTTAGTTAGCGAAGAAAGTATTGTGATGTCCAATGGTCGCGAGGTTATTAAAATACCAATTCGGTCACTTGATGAATATAAGATTCGATATAACTATGATAATTCTAAGCATGTAGGGCAAGGACAAGGGGATAGTAGTGTTGGAGATGTAGTAGCGCGCGATGGAAGTAAGGCCAATCAGGCTCCAGGTAAAGGAAAAGAAGCGGGTGACAAGCCTGGCCAAGATTATTATGAAGCGGAAGTCAGTATTGAGGAAATTCAAAATGTTTTATTCCATGAACTAGAGTTACCTAATTTACAGCAAAAAGAAAAGGCAGATATTAAAACAGAAAAAATAGAGTTTAATGATATTCGAAAAAAGGGACTCATGGGTAATGTCGATAAAAAGCGTACCATTTTAAATGCATTAAAGCGCAATGCGATGCATGGGAAAGCAGAAATAACGCCAATCCACAATGACGATTTACGTTTTAAAACATGGGATGAAGTGGAGAAACCAGAATCCAAGGCAGTAGTGCTCGCCATGATGGATACAAGTGGCTCGATGGGAGCATTTGAAAAATATTGTGCCAGAAGCTTCTTCTTTTGGATGACGAAATTTTTACGTTCAAAATATGAAACAGTAGAAATTGAATTTATTGCTCATCATACAGAGGCAAAGGTTGTCACAGAAGAGGAATTCTTTACAAAGGGCGAAAGTGGAGGAACCATTTGTTCTTCAGCTTATAAAAAGGCATTGGAATTAATTCAGGATAAATATCATCCATCTCGCTACAATATTTATCCTGTCCATTTTTCAGACGGTGAAAATATATCGATGGATAATGAAAAGTGCTTAAAGCTAGTAGGAGAATTAATGGATGTATCCAGCATGTTTGGCTATGGTGAGGTGAATCAGCATAACCGTTTCTCAACGCTTATGTATACGTATAAAAAAATTGATGATCCTAAATTTAGATACCATATTCTGAGAAAAAAAGGCGATGTCTATGACGCCTTAAAGAGCTTTTTCAAGAAAAATGAAGAGTAACAAGGAAGTTTGCTCAGCACCACGTTCAAAGGAGGGGGCGTAACATGGACACAAAAGAGCTTCATCGAGCAATAGATGAAATTACCGAAATTGCCTCAAGCTTTGGCTTAGATTTCTATCCAATGCGTTATGAAATTTGTCCTGCAGATATTATTTATACATTTGGCGCCTACGGTATGCCTACGCGCTTTTCCCACTGGAGCTTTGGTAAACAATTTCATAAAATGAAGCTTCAATATGATTTAGGGCTTAGTCAGATTTATGAGCTTGTGATTAATTCAAATCCTTGCTATGCATTTTTACTCGATACCAATACATTAACGCAAAATAAATTGATTATTGCCCACGTTTTAGCACACTGCGATTTCTTCAAAAATAATATACGTTTTTCTAATACAAGAAGAGATATGGTAGAAAGTATGACCGCAACCGCGGAGCGAATAGCTGGCTATGAGAGAGAATATGGCAAGGATGAGGTGGAGCAGTTTTTAGATGCTGTTTTAGCTATTCAAGAGCATATTGATCCATCTATTTTACGACCGAAGCTATCCTGGAGTGAGGAGGATGAGCTTGAGGAGGAAAAACCACCAGCAAAATCACCGTACGATGATTTATGGAGTATAGAAGAAAAAGAAAAAGTTTATAAACCAATCCGACGCCGATTAAGGCAATTTCCTCCTCAGCCAGAAAAGGATCTGTTGTTATTCTTAGAGGAGCATAGCCGTGAATTGGAAGACTGGCAACGAGATATATTAACAATGATGCGAGAGGAAATGCTTTATTTTTGGCCTCAGTTAGAAACAAAAATAATGAACGAGGGTTGGGCCTCCTTCTGGCATCAACGAATCATGCGGGAGCTAAAGCTAACAACTGCTGAAACAATCGAATATGCCAAATTAAATGCGGGGGTTGTGCAGCCTTCCAAAACATCGATTAATCCATATTATCTTGGGATTAAAATTTTCGAGGATATTGAAAATCGTTATAATAACCCTACTGAGGAAATGAAACGGTTAGGTGTTTTGCCAAATACAGGACGTGAAAAGATTTTTGAGGTTAGAGAGGTAGAATCAGATATTTCCTTTATTCGAAACTATTTAACAAAGGATTTAGCGAAGCGTGAAGATTTGTACTTGTTCCAAAAGAAAGGGAATGAATACCGTATAACGGATAAGGATCACGAGATGGTTCGCGATCAGCTTGTATCCATGCGTGTAAATGGAGGCTTCCCATACATTGTCGTAAAAAATGGTGATTATTTGCGAAATGGCGAGCTATATTTAGTTCATGGCTATGAAGGGATGGAGTTAGATCCACACTATTTAGAAAATGTATTGCCTTATATTTACCAGCTATGGGGACGTCCTGTTCATTTAGAAACCTATGTGGATAAAAAGCCGATGCTTTATTCATATGATGGCACAAAAAACTATAAACGCAATGTGTAATAAAAAAACTTCTATCTGTTGAGGGTACCATCAAGCAGATAGAAGTTTTTTCATCGTGTTGAAAAACAAAACCATCAATAGTCTTTTTGTGAAAGGTCATGCAATCAGTTGCAGGCTACTTGCTTTCCAGTTGCAGAGTACAGAGCTCTTCGTACTCCATAAAAAGGACGTTGGTGGAAAGGAAACAATCACTCGTCTTGTTTTCTGCTACTGATATGACTTTTTTAAACAAATCTACTCACCTTCTTCAGTTAATACATCAGGCTCTTCATTACTTTCACTATGGTTAGAGGATGAATGAATATCACTATCAATGACAAGACTATCCCGTACTTTAATGCCTTGTTGCCCACCAGCCTCGTCATTATTATTACCAGCAATACCACTTCTTCCATTACCGTCAGCAAATTGCGAATTGACGTTGCGTGTATGACTACCATTACTAGCATTTTGACCACCTTGGTTGGCATTTGTACCTACATCATGATTGATTTGGCCTCCGCCTTCCGCTCGTTGCTCAAAGTGAAAATCAGTATTTCCTATATTGAATGTAAAATTGATTGTTATATGATTCTTCCCTTGCTTGTTAGAGGATTCCTGCTCAGGTTCATCAGGTCCATAAAATTTTTTAGAATTAAAATTAGACATCGTTTCTCCTCCCTTCCTTTCCTATTACTATTAAGATATTAGTGCTTCGTGAACCCACCTGTACGTGTAGCCATGTTACCTAGAGAAAAGGTAGGAGTTCTAGATGGAAACTCAACGATTTTTGCTATCTATCCAATAAATTTGTTAAAATGAATGAGATTTGATTATTTAGTGAATGGGAACGGAGAAGTAACATTGAAAACATTTAAAAAGGTTTATATAGAAATTACGAGTGTCTGTAATTTAGCATGTAGTTTTTGTCCACCAACAGCTCGTGCAAAAGGGCTTATTAAAGTCGAACAATTTAATAAAATATTAGATGAAATTCGTCCACATACAAAATATATTTACTTGCATGTGAAAGGAGAGCCATTACTACATCCAAGAATTGATCAGCTATTAGATGCTGCCCATGCAAAAGGATTTAAAGTCAATATTACAACGAATGGTACGCTAATAAAAAAGAATCGTGAGAAAATATTAGGAAAACCAGCATTACGTCAAATTAATTTCTCGTTGCATAGCTTTGATGGGCATGAAGGCTCTGAAAACCGTGAAAAATATTTAGGGGATATTTTGAACTTTGTGCGAGAATCAAGGGAATACAATACGATTATTTCCTATCGTTTATGGAATCTACAACAGGATCATGTTTCGGATGTTGCAGCCCGTCGCAACCGTGAGACTTTAGAAATATTAGAAAATGAGTATAATCTTGATTACCGTATAGAAGAAAAAGTAGAGCCTGGAAAAGGGGTAAAAATTGCCCCTCATGTGTATTTAAATCAGGATCATGAGTTTAGATGGCCAAGTCTTCTAGAGCCTGAGGATGAAGGTAAGGGTTTTTGTCATGCACTGCGTAGTCAAGCAGCTATATTGGTGGATGGCACCGTTGTACCTTGCTGTTTGGATGGGGAAGGTGTCATAAATTTAGGAAATGTACACGAAAAATCCTTCTCCGAAATTGTAGAAGGGGAACGTGCCAATAAGATCGTAGCAGGCTTCTCACGAAGGGAAGCTGTAGAAGAATTATGTAGAAAATGTGGCTATCGTCAAAAGTTTGGTATGTAGCTACTAAAAGTTATGTTGAATAAAGAAGCAGCTCCACTGGTCATTGACCGTTGGAGCTGTTTTTCTTTGATTGAGAATCAATGGTATCTAAAAAATCCTTCGTAATACGAACTACATATTTGACCTCGTCTAAATTTCGTTCTCTTAATAATGAGCGATGAATGTCTAGCATGAGGTTTTTCTCCTCAATATCAGTAACGCCAGATAATTTTTGAAAATTAAATAGCTCCTCAGGGGTAATGTCTAATGCCTTCATGATTGTTTCCAAAGTACTTAAGGTAATATTAGATTGTCCATGCTCAATATTGGAAACCCTTCCTTTACTGAAACCTAACTTCCCTGTCCTTTCAGCCACTTCTTCTTGGCTAAGTCCTTTAGATAACCGAATAATCCGAAGTTGTTCACCTACTAGCTTTAAAAAATCTGACATATGATTCACCTCTAAGTTAAAAGCTAGTGAAAAACAATGGAAATGACTATACTATTATAGTGGTATAATAGAGAAAAAGTTACATTAAAATGGTACAATTATTAGAGTAATACTTTTCATCAGACAAATGACCTAAATAAAAAGCTAGGTATAATGCGTTAATGAAGATTGTATTAAGGGTATTAATTGGGACAGAGGATTGGAGGGTTCATACATGGTGAAGCAGTTTTTTTTAGAAGAAATAGCAAAAATACAAATTGGTCATTTGATTGTGAATGATCAATGTTTTACTAGGGAAGATACTCCTTTTATCACCGAAGAAATGCTAATGCAATTATTGAGAGAAGATGATTTTAGTCAAGTGCCAAAGGTTGATCACACAGTTGATTCATTTAATTTGTCAATCGTGCCTGCTAAAAGCATTCTTCTAAATAAATTTAATTTACAGGAAACCTTGATTTATCAATGTAAAAAAGCTGTGTGTATCGGTCAGGATATCATTGCCATTATTCCGAATGAATCCATTGTTGTCAGTGATTATTTATTTCACTTTTTTAAATGGTTTCAAATAAATAAGGAGAGACGTAATATCTTTCGTTTAAGAATTGTATTACCTCCTCTTGATATTCAGCATAGAGCAGCTCAATTATTAAATGCTGTTCAACATTTATTAATGAATAAAGATTCTTTAGTCGCAGCGATAGAGGACCTTCCACAGTATTTCAATAATATTTCAAACCAAGTAAATCAGCATTCAAAAAACTTACATCATAGCTTTGAACAGCTCCAACATGTATATGCTGATATGTTACATAAAGTTTTTAATGGAGATTTTCTAAATGATTCCTTTCAAAGGTTGAGCAATTAACATAAGTCGGTGCAAAATGGATTGGACAATCCTTGCACCGACTTATTAAATTTCAATAATAATCGGTAAAATCATTGGCTTTCGTTTGGTTTGGGTAAATAAATATTGTCCAACAGCTCTTTTAATTTCCCGACGTAGGACATGTATTTGCTGTCTGCTTTCTTCTTGAAGCTCATTTACGATTTCTTTGGTAAGCACATTGACCTTAGTTAACAGTGCCTCGAAATCTTTAGCATAAACAAAACCACGTGAAATGGTATCAGGTTCTGAAATAAAAGAACCATCTGCTTTATTGAGTGTTAATACAATAACAAGCATTCCATCTTCTGAAAGTTGCTTGCGATCACGGAGGACAATTCCCTCTACTTCACCTATGCCAATCCCATCAACATACGTATCACCAGCTGGAATTTTACGCGTTTGCCTTGCCTTCGCATTTTCAATGTCCACGACATCTCCATTTTTCATAATAAAGGTATGTCCCTTTTGAACACCAATAGATTCCGCTAATAAACGATGTTGATGTAACATGCGATACTCACCATGAATAGGGATGAAAAATTTAGGCTTCATAAACGTCAGCATCAGCTTCAAGTCTTCTTGATGACCATGTCCTGAAACATGCATACCTGTATGACTGGAAGAACCATAAATCACCTTAGCACCAAGCTGAAACAAATTGTCTACAATACGAGAAACGCCCTTTTCATTACCTGGAATAGGAGAAGCGGCAAGAATGACTGTATCATCTGGCAGAACTTTTACCTCACGATGGTTGCCATTTGCTAATCGAGCAAGTGCTGCAAGAGGCTCGCCTTGGCTACCTGTGCAGAGGACCACGACTTCTTCTGGGGGGAGGTATTTAACTTCTCGTGCATCAATTAACAGATCTTCTGGCACAAATAAATAACCTCGTTCAATCGCAACATCCACAACATTGACCATGCTGCGCCCAACTAAAGCTAACTTCCTATTGGTGGCAATTGTTGCATGTACGATTTGTTGAATACGATTAACATTTGAAGCGAAGGTAGAGATGATTACTTTCCGTTCAGCATGTAAAAAGGCTTCCTCAATATGATGCCCTACCAGTTGCTCAGAAGGTGTCAAACCTGGTCTTTCTGCATTTGTACTTTCAGAGATCAGAACTAGCACACCCTTTGAACCGATTTCCGCCATTTTATGAATATCAGCAAACTGGTTATTAACGGGCGTTAGATCAAATTTAAAGTCTCCCGTATGGACAACATTTCCTTCAGGAGTAGCTAAAACGATTCCTAAACAATCGGGTATACTATGATTGGTTCTGAAGAAATTAATATCAATTTGTCCTAAATGTAGAGCTGAGTCAGCGTGAATTTCAATTAAATCCGTTTCTCTCAAAAGCTTATGTTCCTTTAGCTTTAATTCAATAAGTCCGAGAGTGAATCGAGTAGCATACACAGGGACATTTAATTTTTTTAGTAAATAAGGAATCCCACCAATGTGATCCTCATGCCCATGTGTGACAATTAATGCCTTAATTTTTTCCTTATTATCAAGTAAATACGTAATATCAGGAATGATAAGATCAATTCCAAGCAGGGTTTCATCTGGAAATTTTGCTCCGCAATCAATAATAATTATGTCATCTGCATATTGTACTATATACATATTTTTTCCAATTTCATTGATGCCACCTAGGGCGAAAATGGATAATAACTGTTTACTTGTGGACAACGTATTCCCTCCTATAGTTTTAAATAAAGCTATCAAATAATTGCTTTTGCCATAGGTAGTATAGCTTTTAGCATTTCATCCTATACGAAATTTGCAATGCTTAATCTTACTACTATGAGATGTAGCATTATGAAAACGTTTTAAGAGAATGGGGAGGATTGAAATTTAAAGCTCCGATGGCGGATTATATGTGGCGGGAAGAGCAATACTATTTAACGAAGCCTGCTCAGACTAGAGGATAAGATAATGAAAACAAGAGGCTATCTAATTTGTATAGATAGCCTCAGACTGTAGACAAAAGCCATCGAGAGGTTCACTCTCGATGGGCTTTTGTCATTTTTCTTCCTATTTTATCTTTAACATTTGGTAATATACTACCAAATTCAACATACTCTTCGAGCATAGCTACCTTCTTAAGCTGCCTGCCACGTCCAAGTAGCCAGTTTCTTTAAATTCATGGCAGCAAAAGTAAGCATCGCCTGCATGGACAATTTTTTTAGACCTCTTAAGGTTGTCCATCGCATACCATGCTTTTCTTTTGCATCCGCAAATACACGCTCAATCGTTTCTTTGCGCTTTGCATAAATCTGTTTGATGTCATAGGAATGGCGTAAATGTTCAGCTTCCTCCACATACGACTCCCAAATATGGCGTTGAATGAGTTTTTGATGATGCTTACTTTCTGTACATTGGGAAAGGCTTGGACACTTCGCACAAATCAAAGGATTCGATTTATATTGACGATACCCTTCTTTAGTCGTTGTCGTATACTTCAATATCTGTCCTTGTGGACAAAGATAACAATTATAGTGCTCATCATATATATACTCATGCTTTCGGAAGAATCCATCTTTCGTTTTAGGACGTGTATAAGGAAGAACAGGCAACATTTGATTCTCTAATAAAAAATTCGTAATCGCTGGTGTTTTATAGGCTGCATCTGCCGCAACAGCTAATGGTTTTTGAACGTTTTCAATGACTTTTTCCACAAGTGGCTGTAATACATGACTATCGTGCACATTTCCCGGAGTTACAATGGCACCCAAGACAAAGCCCTTTTCATCTGTCGCTGCATGAAAAGAATACGCAAACTGCTTCGTACGTTCATCCTTCACGTAATAGCCACTTTCAGGATCTGTCGTGCTTTCCTTTATTTCTTTCCATTCTTCCTTTTCAAACTTCTCCGGGGGAAAGGGCTTTTTTCCGTGTTCCTCACGATCCATATTTAACTCTAATTGAAGTTTCTCTTCATAAGCTCGTGTTTCTTTTCGCACAACTTTTTTATCATACTTTCGTTTATTCGCACTCGCTTTCACATGCGTAGAATCGATAAATAAATGGTCTGCATGGAGGAGTCCTTGATGCATAATCTCTTTTAATATACGATAGAATATCTGCTCAAATATATCAGTGTCTTGAAAGCGACGGACATAATTTTTACCGAAGGTAGAGAAATGCGGGACTTCTGTATGGAAGCCAAATCCTAAAAACCAACGATACGCCATATTCGTTTCAATTTCTTTGATGGTTTGACGCATGGACCGTATACCAAAAACGTACTGAATAAACGTCATTTTAAAGAGAACAACAGGATCAATACTAGGGCGTCCTTTAGCAGAGTAGAGGTTTTCTACTAAAGGATAGATAAATGAAAAATCAATAGCCGCCTCTAGTTTTCGTACTAAATGATCTTGGGGAACTAATTGATCAATCGTTAGCATTTCTAATTGTTCACGTTCATTGATTTGATTTTTCGTCATCATGGTTGATCACCTCGAAAGTGTACTTTTTATCAATAATTCTTTATGTAGAAGTTGATTGGAACGAAGGGTGGCGACTCCTGCGGGAAAAGCGGGAAAGTCGAGATCCTGGACTGAGCGAAGCGAGGGAAGCAGCTCGACCCCGCCCGCGGAAAGCGTCCGCCCGTAGTGGAAATCAACGGCTTTACTTTATTTTATTGTAAAAGAAAAAAGACTGTAGGCAAACTCAAAATTCATTGAGTTTGTCTACAGTCTGAGGCTATCTAATTTGTATAGATAGCCTTTTTAGTTAGGGATGAATCACTACTTCTGTACCGATTGGCACAATACTGGCAAGCTCTTCAACATCTCGATTATGCATACGGATACAACCATGTGACACAGCATGCCCAATAGAGCTAGGATCATTTGTGCCATGAATTCCGTAGTGTTCTTTAGAAAGACTCATCCACATCGTGCCAAAAGGACCGCCAGGGTTTGGCGCTTTATTAATGATAATAAAACTACCTACGGGTGTTTCGTGAAGCATGCGTCCAACTGCAATAGGGTATTGTTTTTGAAGGATATTGTTTCTATATAAACGTAGCCAGCGATTATTGGTAGAGATCTCGATACGGTAAGGAATTGTCTCGGGGTCGGGCAAGCCAGGAATGACGATTTGTTGACCAATGACAAGATGATCAGGCTGAATTCCTGGGTTCGCAGCGATAATGGATGCTAAAGGTGTACGGTAATCTTGAGAAATTTGAGCAAGGGTTTCACCAGCTTTGACAGTATGAATCAATTATTATTCCCTCCAATGCAATGGTTTATTGTTCTACTATATGCTTCAAATGTTTTATGTAATTTTAGGAATGCAAGGTTTTTCTGTTTCTGGACAGAATAAGCAGTGACATTGCAGGTTAAGGGGCATAAAGATGAAGGAATTTAAAATTACTTATTTTTTTGATGAGGTACATTATGTTCGAAGATTCATTTATCTTGATTCAGCAGAAAACGTCCACCTCTATAGGTGGTGAGATGAATGTATAAATTGTTCTCTTTGATTTAGTGGGTGTCCAAACACCAACTGAATCAAGATAAAAGCCCCAGCGGATGTCACAGATTTTGAAGATGAGCTTTTCGAGCAAGCTCGAAAAAAATCTGGACGCAATTACGCTGAGGCGTAATTGATATTGAATCGCAACAAGAGGCAGAAAAATTAGTGAAAAATGAACGTGATCAATATATCTCCTTTACGGATAGTAGGGGGATATACCATGAACTGCACACAAAGCATGTACGAGTTATTCAAATAGCTGAGTATCATCGAATTGATAAAAGTGCGAAAGAGAAAGACACATAATCTGTTCAGCTTTACACACATTATAGGAAAAGGAGTGTGACAGAATGGACATCGAAAAAATACCACATGAAAAGAAAATGTTCATGAATTTAAATAGTAAGGACAAGCCTGACATGGTTGAATCAGATACGATCAGTCTTTTCGATCTGCATGAGGATATGCAAACTGTAGATGCCATTCCGATAGAGGAACTCAATAAGCGTGTAAAAAGAGAAGGCGACGAATTAATTGAAATGCAGCCAGATGAACTATAGGAGGTAAAAATAATGAATCATGAAAAAGACGTCCAGTTTACATCTGCAGGCACAAATATTAACGAAGTGAAGCAAAAAAATGCAGAGGCAGGATTATCGTATAATGAAGTGAAGGCCCTGTTAGCAAAAAGCGGTGGACATGGAACATCCATTTATAGTGACACAGATATTGAAGAAGTGAAACAAGACATACACAAGCATCAACATTAAACATTTTGGGAGGAGCAAGGTATTGAGCGCTCTTCCCTTTTTATTTTACAATGGTGAAAAATAAAGGAGTTGTAAGAGCATGTCAACTGAAGAAAAGAGATGTCCATTATGTGGGGGAGAAAATCAATGTGGTGTGGCGAAAGGAGAAAAAGAGTGCTGGTGTATGACAGTTAGCATTCCCGAACACCTGTTAAAAACAGTGCAAAGAAAGCCAAATATATGCATTTGTTCAACATGCATAGATACATATAAGAAAGAGCAAGTATAGTTTTTTACGATGATTAAGCCTGATAAAAATTGAGCAATTGGTACAATTGTCTATCGCACAACAACCTAGCAGGCATACATTACTCTGAAAGGAGTGTGTCTAATGGCTAAACCAATTGAACTTAGTAATGTGACAAAGGCATATTTAGAGGAATATCAGCGAATCCTCAAAAAAATGATGCAGGGTATGACCTATGTTACCATTACTTGTAGCATCTCAGAAAATTTTATTAAGCAAATCATCCCTCATCAAGTTGCAGCAATCCAAATGTCTGAAAATGTTTTACGTTATACAACGAATATACCTGTGCAAAATCTCGCATTAGAAATCATTCGAACACATACAGAAATGCTTGAGAGTCTTGAAGCGATACAAAACCGATGTTGTGTCGTGCAAAATTCAGAGTATGAATTATACGAGTATATGTGTGCTTACAAAGAAATTACAGAAGCTATGTTCAATGCAATGTGTGCTCCACCAGTCTCTAATAGTATTAATATCAATTATCTTCGGGAAATGATTGTCCATCATCAGGGGGGCATAAGACTGGCACAAAATGTGCTTAGGTTCTGCATCTGTCAAGAATTAATTCCAATCCTACGATGCATGATTCAAACGCTATGTGAGCAACTAGAAGCCATGGAAAAGCTACTGGATAGCTTACAAAATTGCGATTGCGAGTGCTAACATTAACGATAATTTTATATGGGAAGAAGGCGCTAAGATCAATCGGGATTTTAGCGTTTTTTCTGCATAAAGACAGTGTTTAACTAAGAAAATAAGAAATTGTCAATAAAGTGGACGAAAAAATAATAATGTGTAAAGAATTAAATGAGCATCTATTTTTGTCTTTCTATTGTTGGTAAAATATATATGTTTTATTAGTTGAAGGTAATAAAGAAAAATCTATAATTGGCTTTAAAATATTGGTAATTTTATTTTACTTTAATACAACTAGGAGTGGGAGCTATGTTCAAAAGGAAGAAGATTAATCAAAGTTATGATTATTTCTCAGCTGCGAAAAATTCAGACATCGAAACAAATGAACGCTTTAAAGAAAAATTGGATTTCCTTGCTTTATCTAGAATTAGGCGAGAATCTGTTGGGTTTTTACGTAAAATTTACGAGAATAATCGACAGCATATACTCGATAATTTTTATGCTCGTCTACTGGAAATTCCAGAGTTTAATCATGTCATCAATACACATTCATCAGTAGAGCGCTTAAAAGGGCTGTTTGATACACACTTTATAAGCTTATTTGATGATGAATTGGATTTAGATTATGTCTTTAAGCGACGGAAAATTGCGTATGTTCATGCTCGAATTGGTGTACTACCAAACTGGATGATTTCTGCCTATACACTGATCAACCAACTAATCATTCCACTGATTGTCAAAGAACTATCTCGTGATGAAGAGAAAATGCTGGATGTTTTATTGTCTTACGATAGCTTAGTAACAATTGATCAGCAAATTATTTTAGAGACCTATATTGAAATTCAAGCAGGATCTGTTGTAAATGGATTAGGTGAAATTATTACTTATAATACACAGTTAGATACCATTAAGGAATTGATTGAATTTCAAGAGATTCAGCAACAGGAGATTGTTGCAGCAGATCAATTAATGCATGAGTTGGACGAGAGTATTGAAGAAATTGCCACATCTGTTGGTGATATTTCAGAGCAAACAAAGCATGCCTTTAAAAAATTAAATCAGGATTTAGAATCATTACAACAAGTATCATCTATTTTACAGACGACTGATGAAGGTCATAAAGCAATGCAGGAAGATATTAAGCGTTTAGTTGAACGTGTAAATAGTGTAGCGAAATTGATGGAATTAATTAAAAAAATAGCAGATCAAACAAATTTGTTGGCTTTAAACGCATCAATTGAGGCAGCCCGTGCTGGAGAAGCAGGAAAGGGCTTTGCGGTTGTTGCAGAGGAAGTAAGGAAACTTGCTGATGATACAAGTACATCTGTCAAATCTATACATACAGATATACAGGAACTACTTCATATTACCCATAATATTAGCTCATTGACGACTCAATTTTCCCAAGATTTACATCAAGGTGTTACAGATACTTTATATATATCACAGACGCTAGCAGAGCTAAATAAAAACTTGCAGCAGCAGGGCGCGCGCTTTGAGGAAATAGCTACAACGACAAAGGTACAGGCTCAATCTGCTACTACTATTTCTGAACGTAACCATACTATTACGGAGAGCATGCAAAAAAGTAAGGTAATCGTTTTTGATATGGGCTCTGCCATTTATAAGTTAAGTAAAATGATTGATGGATACCGATCCACGACGATTTCTAAAAACTTTATTATTAGCCAAGAGGATATTATTGAATTAGCCATTACTGACCATCTATTGTGGAGATGGAAAATCTACAATTTGCTACTAGGCTTTGAAACGATGACGGAGCAGGATGTAGGGTCTCCAAAAGAATCACGCCTCGGCGAATGGTATTACGGCACCGGAAAAAAACTGTTAGGTGATGAGCGTGTTTACGCAGAGTTAGAACAGCCTTTTATTCACGTGCATGATATAGCAAAAAAAGCAGTGCGTGAATACAATGTAGGCAATAAAACGGGCGCTGAAAAATACCTGAAAGAAATTACGGATGAATCGTATGTTGTAATTGAAAAATTAAAAGAGTTAAAGGAAATTTTATTGAGCGAGAAAAAGCAATACATTCATTAAAAATGGAGGGCAAGCTAATATAGACTAGCTTGCTCTTTTATAGATTAATAGGTGGGACACACATAAATGTCACTGTTCGCTTTTGGCTATCATAAAGACACCATTCACGGTGATTGATAACAGAGCCTACATTCACACCATACTGCTTGTCTTGTAACACAATTGGCTGCCCGAAGCGAATACGAATCGGCAGCTTTTTTTGTTGATGATAAAGACCTGATTCGTGACTATGCCCAAAGAAAAATAATGATTTTTGAAAGGGTGGGAAAGTCGGCTGCCAGCTTACATTCCACTGAAATTGATGACCGTGCATAAGCGTGGCCCCATCAATCTCTATTGTCTCAGGTAATGCTTTAAAACGTTCGATACCAGTGACCTGAGTAATACGTTCTTCTTGATTGCCTCGAATAGAGGGGAAGGTTAGCAGTTTTTCAAATTCTCTTTCTATTATGGCCGCCTTTTGCAAAGGTAAGCCAGATATGGTTTGTGCCTTTTTCTTACTAACAGTGCATTCATATAAATCACCTAGCCCAATGATCTTTGCTTCCTCTGCTGTTTGTTGAATATGAGCTAGAACAGCCTTAGTGTCTTCTATATTAGAATGTAAATCTCCTAAAAGTGCATAAAGCATTTAAACCCGGCCTTTCCTAATAATAATCGTACAAGTATCATACACCCAATAGAAATTGCTAGAAAAGTAAAATGTCTAAGAATATTTCGTTAGTTCGGCTACATATTTTGAATGTGTGGAAAAATTGCCAAGAAATACATTGCTTGATAAAATATAATCGTAATTTTCTGAATTTTAAGAAGTTTAATAGTTTCCCATTCGGTAATAAAAAAATGAATGTATGGAGGGCTTATAATGAATATGTTTATGACAGATATTCTTGAAGACTATGCAGGACAGCAACCAAATGCAATTGCAACGTTGTATGATGGAAAAGCATTAAGCTATCATGATTTTTATCAACGTGTAGAAAGATTTGCGGCTTACTTGCAGGAACAAGATTTTGAAAAAGATGATGTGATTGCCTTATATACGCTCAATTCAGATTTATTTTTAATCGCTTATTTAGGTGTCCAATTAGCTGGCTTTATCGTGATGCCTATTAACACTAAATTAGCTGCTCCTGAGGTTGATTTTATTTTTAATCATTCACAAGCAAAGGGCTTAATTTTTGATGAAAGATTAACAGAAGCATTAGAGGACGTTTCCTATTCATTCCAACATACGATCGGATTTCAAGAAATGAAAAACATAATTGAGTATAATAATCGTGCTAGAAAAATTGTGCAATTAGAGGCTCACGATACGGCAGTGGTTATGTATACGTCAGGAACAACAGGTAAACCCAAAGGCGTCATGCTAACGCATCAGAATATCGTGGCTACAGCAGATATCTGGTCGTCTTCTATGAATATGTCTAACAGGGACAAGATGTTTATTTGTACGCCATTGTTTCATTGTGCAGGTCTTCATGTATTTGCTATGCCTATGTTTTATCAAGGAGGAACAGTGGTCATTGAAGAAGTATTTTCACCAACTAAAACATTAGCTCAAATTGTAGCTACAGAGGCGACAATTTTCTTTGGTGTTCCATCTATGTATACCATCATTTTAAATACTCCTGGATTCAAGGAACATAGCTTTAATCATTTACGTTTATTATGTTACGGGGCTGCCCCAATGCCATATGAGCTTGTAAAGCAAGTAAAAGAAGCATTTCCAAATGTAAAGGTTCAAAATCTTTATGGTCAAACCGAAAATTCACCTGCAGCAACCTCTTTATTAGATACGGATGCATTGACGAAAATTGGCTCAGTGGGAAAACCATTAGCACAGACAGAGGTATGTGTAGTTGATAGTGAAGGAAAGACCGTACCGGCTGGAGAGGTGGGGGAAATTTGCGTAAGAGGACCACAAGTAATGAAGGGCTATTTACGCAACCCTGAGGAAACAGCAAGAGTGATTAGAGATGGCTGGCTGTACTCAGGTGATTTAGGACGCTTTGACGAGGAAGGGTATTTATATATTGTAGATCGAAAAAAAGATATGATCATCCGTGGTGGAGAGAATATTTACCCAATTGAAGTAGAAGAAGTTCTATATCAAATGCCAGAAATTTTAGAAGCAGCAGTGGTTGGGTTGCCTCATGAAGTATACGGAGAAGTACCAAAAGCATTTGTAGTGTTAAAGGATGGAAAATCTCTTGATGAAAATTCGATACTATCCTATTGTCAAACACGACTTGCTAAATATAAAGTACCATATGAAATTGAGTTTTTAATAGAATTGCCACGTAATGCCTCTGGTAAGGTACTAAAGCATACATTACGGCCGAAAGTGACAACGATGTGAGTCACTTCAATTATCTCTTAGTATAATTACTGTTCAGATTTTTTAAGCTTACTCGTAAAGAAGGAGATTTGTGTAATTTTGCCGCTCACTTTGGTACAAAAAATAGCTACTAAATCAAGATAAAATAGGAACGGCTATGAAAGTATCGTATAATAGAGTCTACTACGACAAATTGAATAATTAGAATGGCGAAGGGGGTGCTCTTCGCCTTAGAATAGGAGCGGAATTTGTCTTGTGGACGTGGTATAAACGCCTTTTACTTATTGGCATTTTGATTATTATGTTACTTTCAGGCTGTCAGCCATTTTCACGGCAAGATGCTGAACAAAAAAGTCAATTAACGGTTTTAACAGTAGAATTTAATAGCGGGGCACCTATTCCAAATCTTTTCCTTACGGTTACAGATGTACAAACAGGTGATGTAGTGGAAGAAGCAATTGGCTCAGAAGAGGGAGAGGCTGTATTTTCAAAGCTAAAGGCAGGGCGAGAATATGCAATTGCTGCAACCACACTTGAAAATAGTTCGACAAACGATGGGTATACAACAATCGAGAATTTCACTTACGATACAACAAAGCCCTATTATCGATTGGAAACACATTTTTTAAGAGACGATCAGGAGTTAGATGTCCCTGTTGTCATGCAAAATCCTGAGCTGCCACATGGTTGTGAAATTACATCACTCACAGCTGTATTAAATTATTTTGGAATGAACGTGTCAAAACTTGAAATGACTGACAAATATTTACCAAAGCAAGAAATACGAACAGTAGGCAATCAACGTTTTGGACCAAATCCAAATGAAGCTTTTGCAGGTAATCCTCGTGATAAAGCTCGTGGCATGTATGTTTTTGCTGCTCCAATTGTCAAAGCGGCTGAGGCAGTTATTACAGATAAACAAGCTGACTTACATGTCAAAAATATGAGTAACGCCTCACAGGATGATATTTTACAGCTTGTGCGTGAAGGTATTCCTGTCGTGACATGGGTAACGCTAGATTTATCAAAGCCTAAACGAAAAGCAGAAAGAGGCTGGATTTATACAGGGGAAACAACTCCGCATGATGCTTTTATGAACTTACATGCAGTTGTCTTGACGGGACATTTAGGTGATAAGGTAGTCGTAATGGATCCTTTAAAAGGGTATGTTACGTACAATGTCGAACAATTTTTCAAAAGTTATCAGGAATTAGGTAAACAGGCTGTAGCTGTTCATAAATAAGCTACAAATCGTTAGTATGTTACACTAATAAAAAAGCAAAAGTGAGTTGAGTAGAATGGCCATTGAGCACGTTTTTTTACCGGTTTTACTTGGAGATGAAATGAATGCTTATGGCATGGCCAGAGCATTTTACGAAGCCTATGGAGTGAAGCCGCTTGCACTAAACCATACGAACATGGAAAAAATTCAACAAAGTGATTTATGGACTTTTCGTGAGATACCACGACTTCATATCGAAGAAAGATTTGTGACCGCTTTAAAAGCTATTGCGGAGGAGTTCAAAGAAAAAAAATTACTGCTATTAGCCTGTGATGAGTTTTATGTCAAAAAAATCGTTGAACATAAAGAGGAGTTAGTAGAGAATTTTCTAGTTCCTTATGTAGACGCACCACTTGCGCATCAACTTTTAACTCGTGAAAGCATGTATGAACTATGCGCACAATTTGGTTTTCAATACCCTGCCTCACATGTTTGCACGGTGAATGATTATGAAGACTACGACATGCCATTTGATTATCCAGTTGTCATTAAGCCGATGAATATGACAAAATATGCTACTTGTATTTTTCCTGGTAAGAAAAAAGTATATATTGCATATGATAAGGACGAAAAGGACAGTATATTACGTGCTATCTATAAAGAATCAGCTTATCGTGATGATCTGATGATTCAACAATATATACCAGGTGAAGACGCTAACATGCGTGTTGTTAATGCATATATAGGACAAGATGGAAAGGCAAAACTTCTTGCGGTAGGAAATCCTATTTTAGAAGAGCATTCTCCAGAAGGGATAGGGCGTTATGTAGCGATTATGACAACCTATCATCAGGAATTAATGGATAATGTTAAGTCATTTCTTGAAGCGATACAATTCCATGGCTTTGCCACATTTGATATGAAATATGATGATCGTGATGGTCAATATAAATTGTTGAGTATTGAATTACATAATGAACTTTCCAATTATTATGTGACGGCCAGTGGCTTCAATTTAATGCAGTATGTAGCGGACGATTATGTTCGCGGAAGTAAACAACAACTAACATACGTGAAGAACAAGCATCTTTGGACAATTGTACCGAATGGTGTGCTGTTCAAATATGTTCAAAATGAACAACTAGTAATGGAAGCGAAAAGTTTAATTCGTCAAGGTATGGCTACAGATTCTATTTTTAATTATAAGGATATGAATGCAAAACGTTGGTTGAATGTCACGCTAGATAATTTAAGCTTTTATCGCAGCTATAAGAAATATTTTAATAACAAAGGTCTGTCTAACACATGAAAAAACAAACTTTAGGTATAATTGGTGGCGTTGGTCCACTTGCAACAATGTTTATTGGTGAAATGATTGTAAGACGTACGAAGGCACAAAAGGATCAGGAGCATTTACATACCATCATTGATAATGATACAAATATTCCTGACCGTACGGCTTTTATTTTAGATAATACAAAGGATAATCCAGTTCCTGTCATTATTGAGGATGCAAAAAAACTAGCTTCGGTAGGAGCAGACGTAATTGCTATCCCATGTAATACGGCACATACGTTTTATCATGAAATTGAAGAAGGTTCTCCTATACCTGTATTGCATATGATTCGCGAAACAGCGAAGCGTGCTGCTGATTTAGGAGCGAAGCGTGTAGGGATTTTAGCAACAACAGGCACGTTAACGTCACGGATGTATCAGGATGCACTTGAGGAATTTGGTATTACACCAGTTGTTCCAGATAATGAAATGAGATCCTATGTGATGTCGATCATTTATGATTACGTCAAGGCTGGGAAGGATGTTACGCTAGAAGATTGGCAACCGATAGAAGAGGCGATGCTAGCATTAAATTGCGATCGAATTGTATTAGGTTGTACAGAGCTTTCTATTGTTAACAGAGATTTGAAGCTAAGTAACATTTATATTGATTCATTAATCGTTTTAGCTGAATGTGCCATTTTAGCTTGTGGTTATGAATTAGTCGATTAGTCGTTAAATGAATTGAAAAGAATCTGCTTGCTTTTTACGGGTAAGCTACAATTCTTGAAAGAGTTGTGGTCAGCCGTGTTGAGTGAAGCAGATTTTTTATGAAAGCAAGCAATGTTTTCTTGAAACGATTAGACAATTGCTTACGTACATATAAAGTAGGAACCTGCGGAGTGTGTTAAACTAGTGTCAAGTAGATAGAAGGTGGGAAATAACATGTCAGTCATTAATTTATTAAAAGAAGAACTACAAGCAAAATGGAACTTTGAAACACCCATGAAAATTCAAGATGAAATGATACCAGCTATGCTTGAAGGCAAAGATATTGTAGCGGAGTCACCAACAGGATCAGGTAAAACGTTAGCATATGTCTTACCATTATTAAATAAAGTGAATGGGGCAAAAAAGCAAACACAAGGACTGATCGTAGCTCCCTCACAAGAGCTTGCTATGCAAATCGTAGAAGTCATTCGTGAGTGGACAGCTGGAACAGACATTACTGTTCAGCAGCTGATTGGTGGTGCCAATTCTGCTCGTCAAATTGAAAAGTTGAAGAAAAAGCCAACAATTGTTGTTGGCACACCTGGACGTTTAAACGAATTAGCACGAGCAGGAAAATTAAAACTCAAAGAAGTCGAAACGGTTATTTTAGATGAATGTGATCAATTACTAAGTCGTGAATACCGTGTTGTTATTAAATCCTTTATCGAAGGTTCTGCCTATGGCCGACAAGTAGTTGTTGTTTCGGCTACGATTACAGAGGAAATTGAATTAGTGGCAAGTCGTATGATGTTTGAGCCTCTACGTTTTAAAATTAAGCCTGAGGACATGTTAAAGGTCGGTAAAGTTGTCCATTCTTTTGTAAAGGTAGAAGAGCGTGATAAAACGGATTTCCTGCGCCGACTTTCCCATACAGAGGGTTTAAGAGCGCTGGCTTTTGTTAATAATATCGATCAATTATTAATGAAGGAAACAAAACTACAATACCGTTCAGCACCGATTGTTACGCTCCATTCTGATATGAAGAAAGAAGAACGTAAAAAAGCGTTAGATGCATTCCGTAAAGGGGACGCACGTATTTTAATTGCAACAGATATTGCAGCTCGTGGTTTAGATATTGCTGGTTTAACACATGTTATTCATGTTGATGTCCCACGAACAATTGAACAGTATTTGCATCGTTCTGGTCGTACTGGCCGTGCTGGAGCAGATGGTGAAGTATTAACCTTATTATCTTATCGTGATGAAAAAACCTATAAAAAATGGACAAGGGAACTTCCAGGCAAGCCTGTGCAAAAAATATGGCATGATGGCGAGCTGATTGAAGGTAATTCTAAAACAATTGGACAGAAGCGAGGGAAATAGTATGACATTTGAAGAGAAATTACAGGCATATGCAGAGCTTGCAGTAAAAGTGGGTGTGAACATCCAACCAGGTCAGTACTTATTAGTCAATACATCTGTGGATGCTTTAGATTTTGCCCGTTTAGTTGTAAAAGAGGCTTACAAGGCTGGGGCAGGCCGTGTTCATGTAAACTTTTCCGATGATGAATTGGATCGTGCTTATTTTGAGCATGCTTCCGATGAGGAATTTAATCGCTTCCCTGAATGGGTTGTGAAAATGCGTGATGAACTGATTGAACGTAAAGGAGCTCTATTATGGATTGATGCAGCAGATCCTGATAAGCTAACAGGAATTCCAGCAGACAGACTAGCAACACATCAAAAAGTATCAGGGGCAGCATTGAAAAACTATCGCAATGCAGTCATGAAGGATTTAATTGCTTGGTCCATTGTAGCCGTTCCTTCAGTTAAATGGGCAGCAAAGGTATTCCCTCAATTACCAGAAGAGCAGCAGGTGCCTGCATTGTGGGAAGCTATCTTTAAAACGGTGCATATTGGGGAAGGCAATGCAGTTGATAATTGGCGTCAGCATGTAGCTAATTTAGAATCTCGTGCACAGCTTTTGAATAATAAAAAGTATGCAAAGCTTCACTATACAGCTCCAGGTACAGATTTAACAATTGCTTTAGCACCACAGCATAAATGGCTAACTGGTGGTAGTAAAACACCAGAAGATAATGTTTTTGTGGCTAATATGCCAACAGAAGAAGTTTATACACTGCCAATGAAACAAGGTGTAAACGGTTATGTTAGTAATACGAAGCCATTAGTCTATCAGGGCAATATCATCGATGGCTTTAAATTAACATTTGAAGAGGGCAAAATTATTAAGGCAGAGGCTGAAGTAGGGCATGATTTATTGCAAGAGCTTATTCAAGTGGATGAAGGCTCATGCTACTTAGGTGAAGTAGCACTTGTCCCACACGAATCACCTATTTCAGCGTCGGAGATTTTATATTTCAATACGCTGTTTGATGAGAATGCTTCAAACCATTTAGCCATTGGTGAGGCATATCCGACTTGCTTAGAAGGCGGTAGAGACCTAGAAAACGGTCAACTTGAAGCTTTGGGTGCCAATATTTCTGTGACGCATGAAGACTTCATGATTGGCAGTGGTGAAATGGACATTGATGGTATTTTACCTGATGGTACAGTTGAGCCAATTTTCCGCAAGGGTAGCTGGGCTTTTTAACCTTTAGTAAAAAGAAAAGAGGGAAGCAGATGAAACGAATATGTAGCTTGCTAGGTATGACAATATTATTCATAACTTTTTGGGTTTCATCTGCTTTTGCTCAAACAGAAAGCTATGTGGCGATTGGTGATTCCTTAGCAGCGGGTCAAACACCCTACAAAGAAATTGATGTAGGGTATAGTGATTTGATTGCCATGAAATTAAGTTCGATTGGTCAATTATCATTTTATACAAAAGAACTGGCTTTTCCTGGCTTTACTACGGCGGATGTATTAGAACGAATACGAACTGAGGAAGCACAAAATTTATTAGCAAATGCGACACTTATTACAGTTTCGGCAGGGGCTAATGATTTATTACGTCTTGTCCAGGTAAACCCAAATGCAGGGACCTTAGCTTTTTCACAGCTTCAGGCAGATTACGCTTTAAATTTGGCAAGAAAAAATATGATATCGATTTTGGATGAATTAGAAGAACGTGCGCCTAAAGCAAAAATCTATGTTATAGGCTATTATTTTGCTTATCCAACAGTTCATCCGACGCAAAAAGAAGGAACCAATGCCCAGCTAGTTAGATTAAATTCGATATTACAACAACAAGCAGAGCAAGCTGAAGCGGCTTATATAAATGTCTATGATGCCTTTGGATTGAATGCAACTAACTACTTACCAAATAGTGCAGATGTCCATCCAAATTTTGAAGGCTATCGACAAATGGCTAACTCATTTTTACAGGTTTATAGTGGTAGTGGTGCATTAAACATCTCTTCATCAGAATTGCCAGAGCCAAATCCTATGTCATTTGAGGATATCCTCAAGCAACAATCCTCAGTGAAGCCTCAGCAGCAAAAAGTGGTACAACATCAATCTCCACGTACGACTTACGTGATTCAGGGATTCCCAGGATATAAGGCATTTATCAAATACATCTAAATAATTGATATAAGGCATCTTACCTAATAAGATGCTTTTTTCTATGAAAACCAATTTTGGCTAGAACTACTAAACCTTTAGAGAGCACTAGATGGGGAATAGTCATGCTAAAATATAGAGAAGACTAGGAGGTACTAGAATGAAAATATTTCATACAGCAGACTGGCATTTAGGAAAGCTTGTTCAAGGCGTCTATATGACAGAAGATCAACATTATATTCTTCAACAATTTATACAAGCAATAGATGAGGAAAAACCAGATGTAATTATCATCGCAGGTGATTTATATGATCGTTCGATGCCTCCTATTGAGGCAGTTAATTTATTAAATGATGTATTAGCGAAAATAGTATTAGAGAAGAAGATTCCTGTTCTAGCAGTGGCGGGAAATCATGATAGTGCAGGTCGTTTAAATTTTGGTAGTCGTTTAATGAGTGATAGTGGTTTATATATTAAGGGCCAATTTACAAAAAATCATGTACCTATTGTTTTGAATGATCAACATGGAGAAGTGCATTTCCATTTAGTGCCCTATGCGGAGCCAGTAGCTATTCGCAACATCTTTGAAGAAGAATCAATCCGTTCTCATCAAGACGCCATGCAAAAAATTATTGAGCATATCACGGAAGACATGGACACAAGTAAGCGTCATGTATTTGTTGGACATGCCTTTGTGACGAAGTATGGTGAGGAAGAAGCCAATACTAGTGATTCCGAGCGGCCACTTTCCATTGGAGGCTCAGATTGTGTGAATGCAGCTTTATTTAAGTCTTTTCACTATACGGCACTTGGGCACTTACATAAGGCACATTTTGTCTTAAATGAAACCATTCGCTATGCAGGTTCTATCTTAAAATATTCGTTATCTGAGCATTCACATGAAAAAGGCTTTTTAATCATCGAATTAGATGAACAAGGTAATACAACAGTAAGTAAAAGAAAGCTTGTGCCAAGAAGAGATCTGCGAGTAGTAGAAGGTCAATTAGAGGAGTTATTAACGCACACACCAAGTGAGGATTATGTATTTGTTAGATTGACGGATACAATATCTGTGACTTCACCGATGGAACGTATTCGTAGTGTATATCCCCACGCTATGCATGTGGAACGGAAGGTACTAAGGCAAGATACATCACGTGAACTACAAGTGGTAGAGGCTGAAAAACTAGAGGATATAGATTTATTCCGTTCATTCTTCACTAATATTATTGGCGTTCAGCCTGATGAAGATACGGAACGCTTATTCACAGAGATGTTACAGGAATTATTAGATGAGGAGCGAGAGACTGTAAAATGAAGCCATTAAAGTTAACAATTACTGCGTTTGGTCCATATAAAGACACGGAAGTAATTGATTTTCAAGAGCTAGGGGAGCATCGATTGTTTGCCATTTCTGGAAAAACGGGTGCAGGTAAAACAACTATTTTCGATGCTATTTGCTATGCTCTTTACGGATCAGGTAGTGGGGAGGATCGGCAGGATACAGCTTTACTGAGAAGCGGCTTTGCGCATGATGATGTATATACAGCTGTAGAGCTCGTCTTTGAAATGCATGGGAAAGTCTATCAAATAGTACGACAGCCAGGTCATATTAAAGAAAAAAATAAAACGGTTACTGGGAAGAAAATAGAGCTAGCAGAAGTAAAAGAGGGAAAGCTGGATTATAGCATTGTAGAGAAACAGCAAACGCTTGAAGTCGATAAGAAGTTACAGGAAATTATTGGTCTCACAAAAGATCAATTTAGCCAAATAGTGATGTTACCTCAAGGTGAATTTAGAAAACTATTAACCTCTGATTCAACAAATAAGGAAGTAATTTTACGGAAAATCTTTAAAACAGATCGTTTCGGTGTCATGGCAAAAAAGCTTGATGCCAAGCGTAAAGAGGCTGAAAGTGATGTTGAGCGTGCCAAACAATTAAAAGAACATTTACTTGGTCAAATTGTGGGTGCCTTACCACAGCGTTCATCCGCTTTATTCACATTGATTGCTGATAATACAGAGAATCTACATCAACTGACAGAGGCGCTTGATGAGGAGCTTAGCTACTATAAGAAATGTGGAGAAAGTGAACTGCTACACTATGAAGAAGCGTATAGCCTTCATCAAAAAGAGCAGGAATATTATCGCTTAGCAAAAACGCTTAATGAGCAATTCGATGAGCAAGCTAATCGACAGCAGCGGTTGCAAACACTTTTACAACAGCAGGATTCATACCGAGCAAAGGAGCAGGAGATTGCTTTAGCAGAACAAGCAGAGCGACTTACGCTGCAAGAACAACAATGCAAGGATTTACGTGCTGAACTGAATGTAAAAGAACTAGCTTTTCAACAAGCAAAGGTTAAGCAACAGCAATCACAAGAACAGTTGCAAGAAGCACAAGAAAATTATGAGATAGAAGAGGCTAAAGAATCTGAACGACAGCAAATCTTACAGCAGGAAATAGAGATGCTAGCGCTATTACCGAAATTTGAAGCGTATGAACACAATGTACAACAGCTGCAAATAGCAGAGCAGTATGCTGAAAATGCAAAACGAGCAGTACATGATAACCTCAAACTTTTGGAAAATGAACAAGAGCAATTACAGCATTTTTCTCAATCATTAGAAGGCTATGAAAAACAGGTTGAACCCTATGAAAGCTATTTAGAACAATTACCGAAACTACGGGAACAGGTTGCTTTAATCAAGCAAGCGGAGAAATATAAACATGCCGTAGAGTTAGCTAGGCAGGATGTAGTTGCTTCAGAAAGTCTCTATCAAGAAAGTAAAGAGGCTCTTCAACTTTTGCAGCAACGGTGGCTGACGAGTCAGGCTAGTATTTTAGCCAAACAGCTGAAGGAAGGAGAGCCTTGTCCTGTTTGTGGTAGTATGACACATCAGAAAGCACACAATGAGCAACTGGAAGTTATTGAGCTTGCTCAAGTGGAAGCATTAAGAGCGAAGGCATCATCAGACGAGCGTAAGTATTTAGAGAAAGAGGCATTTTTAGCATCAGCGCAGCAACTTCTTCAAGATACATGGCGACAACTCGAAGCTCAACATATTAAACAAGAAGACCAACCACAGATCACCGCTACTTTACATGAAGTGGAACAAGAGATTGCTGCATTAAAAATTATTCAACATCAATTAGCTGATGTGCGATTAAAAATAAAGCATCAGCATGACCGAATAGAGCAGCTACGAAATAAGCATATGAAGCTAGAGCAATATTTAGCAGAGCAGATAAAAGAATGGACAAAATTACAAGCGGTTGTAGACGAACAACTTAAGCAGATGCCCCCTAATTTACCAACTTTACAGCAATTAAAGCAACAACTAAATGAAGTTAGTAAACAGAAAGAAGAGCTTCAAAAAAGTTGGCAAGTGAGTCAAGAAAATTTGCATGCAGCAAAGGAAGCAGCTAGCAATGCAACACTAACTGTAGAAATTGCCAAACAGTCCTTTGAGGAATTACAGCTTAAAATGAATGAAAAGCTTCAGCAATTTTCAGCAGATATGCAAGAAATAGGTTTCGAAAGCTATGAGGCTTATGCAACTGCTAAACGGAGTGCCATACAATTGGATGCACTTCGAAAAGCATGTAGCGACTATGCTTTACAAGTACACACGTTGCAAATTCAGATTACCGAAGGAGCTACATACCTTCAAGGAAAAGAGAAGCAAGATTTAGAGGCGATGGAAGCAAGAGTAGAACAGCAGCGAATTTCCTATGAGGAAGCATTTAAACGTTTGCAACAGATGAATGGCTTTATACAAGCATGCCAAGGCTTTAGTGAAAGGGTGGAAGAAATAGCGAAAGAGCTTCATTTACTTGAACAAGAAGCAGGACGAGTAAAGGAGCTCTATGGATTATTAAATGGACAAAATTCGAAAAAGCTATCCTTTGAGCGTTATATACAAATTAACTACTTAGATCAAATTACAGAAGCTGCCAATATACGTCTGTATCATTTATCAAACGGTCAATTTGAGCTTAGACGTTCAGATAGATTAGAAAAGCATGCGAAGCAAAGTGGCCTTGGTCTTGATGTTTATGATGCTTATACAGATCAATTACGAGATGTCAAAACTTTATCAGGTGGCGAAAAGTTTAATGCTTCGTTGAGCCTTGCATTGGGGATGGCAGATGTGATTCAAAGCTACCAAGGTAATATTCATATTGAAACGATGTTTATTGATGAGGGCTTTGGCTCGCTCGATGAGGAATCACTAAATAAAGCAATCGATACATTAATTGATTTGCAGGATTCTGGTCGTATGATTGGCGTTATTTCGCATGTACCTGAATTGAAATCTGCGATGCCAGCAGTTTTACATGTGGAAAAAACATTAAATGGCCATAGTCAAACCCATTTTGAAGTGAAATAAAACGAAGGCGTATTTCTAAAAGGAATACGCCTTCGTTTTATTTTTTTCGAGTTGTGGTTGTAGGCGTTGTGCCCTTTTTTGCAGCCATTACTTTTTTTACGATAGGAATAACAATAGGTGCTAACTTAACGGCAGTTTTTACAACGTTTGATACTTTCATCCCAAAACAGCTCCTTTTACAATTACTACTACCTGTTTCACTTAAAAATAAAACATTAACGGATAACACGAACAGCCTGAATTATATTCCAAATCACAATACCGAGTGAGACGAGAGCATAGATGGCGAATGAAGCAAACCAAATAATCATCACTGTCTTGTTACTGGAGGTTGGATCTAAACTAAATGTAGAAAAAACAAAGACAATAAAGAATAGAATGCCAAAAACAAAGGGTATTAAATGAGAGACAAGTGCACGAATCGAATGGCTTTTTACATCACTGTCTTTTGTCACGAAATATACAATTAATGGAACGATAAAAGGGGCGAAGAAAATACTAAGATAACTAAAGGCAGCTAAAATTTTTTGATTCTCCATAGTTGTACCTCCTTTTTAAATATTTACGCATGAAAAACAGCAAAGTTTCAAAAAAATGATGTATGGAAGGTTGTAATCCTTCAATCCTTTGCGTACAATGAGAGTGTTCAAATAAATTCAGATGTAACGACCACAAGGGGAGCTGATGATGTCAGCTGAGACTGGGCACGTAATGCCTTGACTCTTCGAACCTGTAAGTTAACGCTTGCGTAGGGATGTGGATAGAAACCGACACTTGTACGATGTGAGGCTCTGTCCTGACATCGTTTTTTCGTCCTTAAAGGAAAAAGGTGTCAGAAAGAGACATATCAGCGCTTTTCTATTCCTGCTCTTGTATCCTACATCGGAACAAAGGAGAGAATATGTATGGACAAAAAAAGACTATTAATGCTAGTGGAGATTGCGATTTTTGCAGCGATAGGTCTCGTACTGGATCAGGTTTCCTTTAAAGTATGGGCACAAGGCGGCTCAGTTAGTCTTGTTATGGTACCAATTATGTTAATAGCATTTCGCTGGGGCTTAGTAGCTGGTCTTACTACGGGACTACTTGTGGGTGTTATGCAAACAATGTTTGGTTCTTATATCGTGCACTGGCTACAAGGATTACTAGATTATGGCGTTGCTTTTACTGTTGTAGGATTAGCGGCGGTTGTACGTGGACCAGTGTTAGACGCTGCTAAACATATGAACAAAACAAAAATGGCACTTTATATAATCATAGGTACCGTTTTCGCAGGCTTCTTACGATACACAGCACATACAATCGCTGGTGCTGTATTTTTTGCCGAATATGCGGGTGACCAAAATGCATGGATCTATTCCATCATCTACAATGGTACATATATGCTACCAGCAACCATTTTAACGGCTATCGTTGGTGTTCTTTTATTTACAGCCGCTCCCCAATTAATGCAAAGAAAAGCTTAATGCTAGTCCCTTCACAGGAGTGGAGGGACTTTTTTGTCGTGAATAACTCTTTTAGCACTTTGCAAAGTAGGAAAGCATACAATATTTAAAGCGTTTATCGTTATACGCATAAAAAGTTATGTTATATTAAAGAATAGATATTAGATGAAAGGGACGTTATACATGATTGTAAAAACGCAAGAAGAGATTGAAGCTTTTAAAAAAATAGGACGCATTTGTGCTGAAATTCGCGAAGCAATGAAAGCTGCCACAAAACCAGGTGTTACAACACTTGAGCTTGATGAAATTGCTGGTCGCATGTTTGCAGAGGCTGGCGCTATTTCAGGACCAAAGGGAGAATATGATTTTCCAGGGTATACATGTATTAGCGTCAATGAAGAAGTAGCACATGGTATTCCAGGAAAGCGTGTTATTCAAGAGGGAGATATCGTAAATATTGATGTTTCAGGCTCTTTAAATGGCTATTTTGCTGACACAGGTATTTCATTTGTTGTGGGTGATGGCTATGAGGACAAAGAAAAGCTTTGCCGTGTTGCTAAAAGTGCCTTTGATCGAGCAATGACAAAGGTAAAGGCTGGATCTAAATTAAATCAAATTGGCAAAGCTGTTGAGCGCGAGGCTAATGCTAATGGGTTAACTGTTATTATGAATTTAACAGGTCATGGCTTAGGTCAATCTTTACATGATGAACCAAACCATATTTTAAATTATTACGATGCATGGGATGCTACTATTATGAAAGAAGGTATGGTCCTTGCGGTTGAGCCATTTATCTCAGCAAAGGCAGAGCATATCGTCGAAGCAGGTGATGGCTGGACATTCGTGACGCCTGATAAATCACTTGTAGCTCAAATCGAACATTCAGTCATTGTAACAAAAGATAAACCAATTATCTTAACGTCATTAGACGAAGAATAGGATGTAATGAAAAAATCCTGCTAACCAATTTATTTTTGGTAGGCAGGATTTTTTTTAATAAATAAAATGCCAACAAAGAGAACACCGCATAAAAATAAAGCGGCTGTAGTGACAAGTAGCTCATCAAAACCATTATGTATGGCGATTCCAATATAAGCCCAAATAAAAACACTTGGATACATAACATCAAAGTGATGGAAACGGATATGTAGCGCAATGGCTCCTCCTAAAGTAAGTAAAATCACTGCCCAAAGAGGCGTACTAAGACCAAAGCCGTTCCAACCATAAGCCGTTAACGTAAAGCTTGTATTTGTGATAAAAATAAATGTCATCCATGCTAAATAAATAGAGAAAGGAATACGACCAAACAAGGATTTGTCCTGAAGAGGGTACGTATTATACAACATAAACAAGTACAAGACTAAGAGTAATGTAATGCCAAGAGAAACAATAAATAACTCATGGTGCCAGACATATATCGTCAATGCTTGTAATATATTTATGCAACTAAAAAGCGCAGACTGTTTCAAAGTTGTCTTTTTCATGTTCATAACTAACCAATAACCGAGTAAAAAATAAATGATAATCCAAATTACATGACTTACACTAACTGGTGCAAATACAACAGAAAAACGATTAGCGATTTCTAGCGAAGATTGACCGTTGATGTTCACGAAAAAGGATGAAAAGGTTAGGATGATTGAGACAAGATAAGAGATTGTCATCAAGATAAACCGAGGCATGTTTTCCTCTCCCTTCGTGTTAGATTGTATAGGGAAAAGACAAATAAGTATAGTACTGTCACTTTTTTTATTATAACGGAAATTTACAACAATGTATCGTGTTGTTTTACTATTAATACCTACAATTTACCATGTCTGATAGGCATCCATATATTTCTTTAGTACAATAAGAATAGCCAAATAAAAGGAGTGAAGTTTCATGACACAAAATTTGAAAAATCTAGATCTAACTGTTGAACTAGACAAAAAGATGTATAAAAAGAAATTAAAAGTACTCCAATATGAAATGTTGAACGCACAACAATTTTTATTAAAAAACAAGATTGGCTTGATCTTGGTATTTGAAGGAATGGATGCAGCTGGTAAAGGTGGCGCTATTAAACGATTAATCGAACGTGTCGATCCCCGCGGTTATGTTGTACATCCTATTTCTGCTCCTCAAGCTCATGAATTACGCTACAATTATTTACAACGATTTTGGAGAAAATTGCCTCAACATGGGCAAATCGCTATTTTTGATCGCTCGTGGTATGGCCGCGTACTAGTAGAACGCATCGAAGGATTCGCAACAAAGGATGAATGGTCTCGTGCTTATGAAGAAATTAATAATTTCGAGAAGATTTTAACTGCTGGAGATTACATAATTATTAAGTTCTGGCTTCATGTTTCAGATGAGGAGCAATTAAAACGCTTCAAAGAACGTGAACAAAACCCTTATAAATCTTGGAAGTTAACAGCCGAGGATTGGCGCAATCGAGATAAAACACCTCAGTATATTGAAGCAGCAAATGCGATGTTTGAAAAGACAGATAAAAAAGATGCACCATGGGTCTTAGTCGCTGGAGATGACAAAAAGTATGCACGTGTTCAGGTGCTACAGGAAACTATTGCACACATTGAACGAGAGGCTCAAAGACGTGGTCTTCATTTAACAAATGTGTTAGACAATACTCAACTAGAGGATGCTGATTCCTCCAGCTTAGAAATAGTAAACGAGAAAAAGAAAGAACAAAAAACTAAATAATTGAATTGTGCTGCTATGACAATAAGACATAAGCTGTTTTGGTTGTAGCAGCCTGTTTTTTTACATACAATGAAATATAAATAGGGTTTGCAATTATGGCTTGTAGCCAATGAAACAAAGAGAAACGTATTGATTTTTATTGGAAGGCTAGTGTGGAGAAATGGTGCTTAAAATTTGGAATCTATTAAGAAAAAAGGGTGGGAATGTGGTAACAATAAAGGGGGAAAAATGCTACATCCGCACATTCCAAGAAAAAGATGCACGAAGTTTAACGGGTCTCGTAAGCCGTAATAAATACTTTTGGTCTATATACGAGCCACTGCAAAGACCTGAATACTATACAGTCGATGCTCAATACAAAAAAATTCAAGAAAGTCTCTATTTAATGGAGTCTAAGCGTGAATTTACTTTTGGTATTTTTGAGCATAGTACAAATAATCTAATAGGGCATATTGCACTTTATGCTGTCAAACGCTTACCGTACTCGAGTGCATTTGTTGGCTATGCGATGGATGAGATTTATGTTGGAAAGGGCATTGTCACAGAAGCTGTGAATATGGTGGTCCGATTTGCATTTGAACAAATTGGTCTACATCGTGTAGAGGCCTACGTATCGACACAAAATAATGCCTCCATGCGTGTATTAGAGAAGGCTGGATTTCAGCAGGAGGGTCTGCTAAGAAAGCTACTGTATATCAATGGTCATTGGGTAGATCACTATATGTATGCACGTTTAGAGGATGAATAGAAAAATAAGTGCCTATCTTCTACATAGAGAGGATAGGCACTTGCTCTTTTATGAATGTATGAAGAAATAATTTTATTGTTTATTTCCATCTTCAATTAAATCTAGATGACCTGTATTTGGATCAATTATTAAACCATGAACAGGTACGTCTTTTACCATTAATGGATGATTACGAATTGTATCGACACTTTTCTTAACACTTGTTGCTACATCACCGAAACCTCGTAAAAACTCTTTCAAATCAAAACCAGAATATTCCAACATTTTGATTGTTTCTGGATCGATGCCTCGTTGTACCATTTCGCTAAGCATGGCGTCAGGATCAACCGCACTCATACCACAGTCATAATGTCCAACAACATACACTTCATCAGCTTGTAGGCCGTAGACAGCAACTAATAAACTACGCATAACTGCACCGAAAGGATGGCTCACTAACGCACCAGCACTTTTCACTATTTTTACATCGCCATTACGCAAATTCATCGCTTTTGGTAAAAGCTCTACAAGACGAGTATCCATACAAGATAAAACAACAATACGTTTATCAGGATATTTCGTAGTGATGAATGGCTCATATTTTTTTTCTTGTACAAACTCTTTGTTAAATTCTAGAATATCTTGTAACATTGTCATAAATATTGCTCCCTTCCTTACAAAAAATATTGTAGAGCAAAATTTTCAATATGCAAACAATAAAGACTTTATTCAGATAATTTTTACAATAAAGGAGCAGTTTCATACGCTTTAGTAGATGAAATAACTTGTAAGCTATAAAAAAACAGCTACCTATAAATAGTAGCTGTTTTTTACACATTAAAATTTTTCGTTTGGCTTTGGATCTACAGTTACTGAAGACTTGCTATCTAAACCAACTTGTAGGTAGTGGATGAAGAATCCCGTTGAAATTAATAAAACTGCTGAAAAGCCAAGAACAGTTGTAATGAACATTATTAGAGCTCCTCTCTACTTAAATGATCTACTAAAATTCCCTAAAACAATTATACAATAGGTTACTAGGAAAATCTAAGGATAATTTATGACAACCTTAACATACTTAGCCTAGAATACTATTAGTAGGAATGGATTATTTAGAATGCCCAATTTCCATCACGGAATATTGGGTCTATTTGATCATCATGTGTTATTCCATCTATATTCATTTTGGTAGAGCCAATCATAAAGTCTACATGTGTCAAGCTTTGATTGAGACCATGCGCGCTTAGTTCCTCAGAAGTCATTTCTTTGCCGCCCTCAATGCAAAAAGCATATGCACTACCAATGGCAAAATGATTGGATGCGTTTTCATCAAACAATGTATTGTAAAATAATAGGTCGGATTGTGAAATAGGTGATTGATGTGGTACTAATGCTATCTCACCAAGGTAATGAGAACCTTCATCTGTTTCAATAAGAGAAGCTAAAATTTCTTGGCCTTGCTCCGCCTTGACGTCAATGATTCGACCATCTTTAAATGTTAGTGTGAAATTATCTATAATATTGCCACCATAGCTTAAAGGCTTAGTGCTTGATACATAACCATTAACACCTGTTTTTAACGGTGCTGTAAAAATTTCTTCAGTTGGCATATTGGCCATAAATGTTTGGCCTTGTGTACTTTTACTACTACCTCCTGTCCACACATGATGTGGAGGCAGTTCAATTATTAGATCCGTGCCTGGTGCCGTATAGTGCAGTGACTTAAATTGCTTTGCATTTAAGTAATCAGCTTTGCTATGTAATTCCTGATCATGGGCATGCCAAGCTTCAACAGGATTTTCAACGTCTATACGTGTGGCTGCAAAGATAGCTTGCCATAATGCATCTATTTGCTGTTCTTCTGGTAGGTGAGGGAAGACCTTTGCTGCCCAAGCTTTAGAAGGAGCAGCAATGACCGACCAGCTAAATTTATCTGCTTGCAACCAATGATAATAGTTTGCAAGTGCTTGGCCAGATGCTTTTTGGAATGCCATGATTCGATCACGCTCAATACCTTTTAATAAATCTGGATTTTGTGAGCTAATGCTTAAGAAGGCAGCACCGTGTTCAGCTAACCATTCACGTTCCTGCACTTTCCATGGTGGGAAAAAATCAAATGAGTCTTTTGGTGCTCCTTCATAGCGAGCACGTACAAGTTCATCATCGGATATATCGACAAAAACTTGTTTTGCACCATTTTTATAGGCTATTTTAGTAATTATTTGTGCGAGTTTTAGATTATCAGTCGAACAGCTTATATAAAGATACTGATCTTTTTGGATATTTACTCCTACTTTCACCGCTAACTCTGCATATTTTAGTAATTTTGTGTCAAACGATAATAACAAAATCATATCCCCCTTCAATTTAAGACAGTTAAGTGTATTATTCTTAATTCAATATAATCAAAAATGGTCGAAATGTGAATAAAAAGCATTAATTACATCGAAAAATATATGAAATACATTTATACTAGAAATATATATATTTAAAATATGGAAAAAAAGACGAAATAACATTAGATAGTAGAGATTTGGAGGTTCTAGAATGGATAAGTCGTCGATTATAGGGTTAATACTTGCTTTAGTAGCATTATTAACAGGGATGGTAATGAAGGGTGTAAGTTTATCTGCATTTTATAACCCTGCAGCTATCCTAATTATCATTTTTGGTACTATTTCCGCAGTAACAATTGCCTTTCCTATGCAGGAGTTAAAGCGTGTGCCAAAGCTATTTAAAATTCTTTTTAAAGAAACAAAATTAGCAAATGATATAGAGATTATTAAAATGTTTTCACAATGGGCTGACTTAGCTCGTCGCGAAGGGCTACTAGCACTTGAAAGTAAGGCTTCAGAGATTGAAGATCCATTTTTAAAAAATGGCCTTACATTAGCAATTGATGGTCAAAATGCTGACTACATACGTGATGTCCTAACAGAAGAAGTAGAAGCGATGGAAGAGCGACATACTAGTGGAGCAGCTATTTTTACGCAAGCAGGTACATATGCACCTACTTTAGGGGTTCTTGGTGCAGTAGTAGGGTTAATCGCC
The DNA here is from genome assembly GCF_038630435.1 of Lysinibacillus sp. FSL K6-4013. Taxonomy (NCBI): domain Bacteria; kingdom Bacillati; phylum Bacillota; class Bacilli; order Caryophanales; family Bacillaceae; genus Lysinibacillus; species Lysinibacillus sp. FSL K6-4013. The sequence goes on along the minus strand of NZ_CP152031.1, from coordinate 3,947,232 downwards.
GCATTGGCTGATATGAATGATATCGAAAAGCTAGGACATGCTATTTCAGCTGCCTTCATGGCTACACTACTCGGTATCTTTACAGGGTATGTTTTATGGCATCCATTTGCGAACAAGCTAAAGCGTAAATCTGCTTTAGAGGTAAAACAAAAGAGAATGATGATTGAGGGTATCCTTTCAGTATTAGAAGGGGAGGCACCACGTGTTATTGAACAGAAACTATCATCATACTTAACAATGGAAGAACGTCGTCAAATTTCTGGTGAAAGCGGGGCGGGTGGCCTTGGCAAAGAAAGCTAAGAAAAAAAAGCATGATGAACATATTGATGAATCTTGGTTAGTGCCATACGCAGATATTTTAACTTTGCTGCTAGCCGTGTTCATTATTTTGTTTGCCTCAAGTTCAGTCGATCAAGAAAAGCTAGAAAGAATGTCGGCAGTTTTTAATCAAGTCTTTGATGGTGGAACTAGTTTTCTAGAGCAACCTGCACCAGTCCCTACTCCGAATGCGGATAGCGACCAAACGCCACAGCAAAACTCTGCCTATTTAAAGGATCAACAGGAGTTAGCTGAAATAAAAGATAGTGTGGATAATTTTATTGCAGTCAATGAAATGGAAGGTCAATTTGCCACAGAAATGACGGATGAAGGGTTGCTAGTGACAATCCGTGATAGTATTTTATTCGATCCAGGGCAGGCAACAGTTAAACCTGAGTATGTCCCTATTGCCAAAGAGCTATCAACTATGCTGGAATCTGATCCAGCTCGAAATATTGTCATCACAGGTCATACAGATAATGTGCCAGCAGGTCCGAATTTCACATCGAATTTTCAGTTATCTGTAATGCGTGCAACTAAATTTTTAGAACTGCTTATTGAAAGTAATGACAAATTAGATCCTACGCGCTTTAGTGCAAAAGGAAACGGTGAGTATCGTGCAATTGCACCAAATGACACAGCCGAAGGACGTGCGAAGAATCGTCGTGTGGAAGTATTAATTCAACCATTAGTTACTGAGGATGGTTCAGAAACTTAGAGTACACAGTAATAAAAGAGCTATTAGCAGCAGACAAATGTCTTAAGCTAATAGCTTTTCATTTTACCTATTTACGCAAAGATCCTAATTCAGCAACAATCGCTTGCATTTCGCTTGGACTAAAAGTTTCTCTCTTCATAACCATTTCATATAGATACACTAAATCTTCATAATTTGCTTCATCGAAGTTTTCAGATTTCATTGCATCGACATTCACCATACGAAGCTTGTCCTTCATTTGATCAACCATATACACAACGTTTTCTTTAGATGGAACTGATAAATCCATTTTTTACCCTACCTTTCGTCATCCTCGCACATATCATTTCATTGAATAAAAAAAATGTCAACTCTGTATTTAGGCATTGCTTTAAAAATAGACTGTTATTGGGTAGAATAAGGGCAGAAGACTGTTTATTTATGAAATAATAGGGAATATGCAACTATACAAGCAGGGGGTTTTATTATGGGTCAAAGTAAATTATTAGTATCTATTGTAGCAGGAGCAGCTGTAGGAGCAGCATTAAGTATGTTAGATCACGCTACACGAGAAAAAACAATTGCCTCAACAAAAAAGATGAAGGAAGCCATCTCATACTATGCTGCAAATCGAGAAGAATTGCAGGTTTTGGTAGAGGAAAAAGTACTAGCAGCAAAGGTGCTTTGTGAAAGTGTGTCAGATAATGTCAACACAATTGCTGAAAAGGTGGATGAATTTAAGGATTTACCTACCACGATACAGGGAATGATTGAAGATACGAAATCAGCCTTTACTTTACCTCATAAGGAGTAAAGGTCGTTTTAGGAGGAAATGTATGGAAAAGAATAAAGCAACATTGCATAACGCTTTTGGGTTTGTTAAATCGTTTGTCTCTCCAGAGGAGGGAGCGATTGATATTATGACATCCAAGGGTTTTATCCAAGATTTAATAGGTCGGCTCAAGCGAGTTGAAATATCTGCGCTTGCTGCACAATTGGCTTATTTCTTTTTACTATCGTTCTTCCCCTTACTTATTTTCTTGGTGACACTCCTACCATATCTTAACTTAGAAACAACTCAGGTCTATTCATTTTTAGTGAATATATTACCAGATGAAGTGTATAAGCTTATTGAAAATACACTGAATGAGATTTTAACAAATCGCAACAGTAGTTTACTATCGATTGGGGTTTTAGGTACAATTTGGTCTGCATCTAAAGGCATTAATGCACTGCTTCGTGCTTTAAATAAAGCCTATGATACAGAAGGGAGAGCAGGCATATTAGATAGGGGTTTATCACTAGTTTTTACAATCGCTCTCGTTATTGTTATTGCTGTTGCTCTCTTATTACCGGTCTTTGGTCAGCAAATTGGACATTTCCTATTCTCAATCGTCGGAATAGAGGAGCAATTTGAATCAGTTTGGCATAGATTAAGATGGTCAATCCCGCCATTATTGATTTTTATCGTATTAATGGGCATCTACTGGTTTGTGCCAAATACAAGTCCACGTTTGAAAATAATGGGCGTATGGCCAGGAGCGTTATTTGCCACACTTGCTTGGTTAGCAGTCACGTATGGTTTCTCTTTTTATATTAATAATTTTGCAAATTACTCTGCTACATACGGTAGTATTGGTGGCGTCATTATTTTAATGCTCTGGTTATACTTTACGGGAATCATTTTAATCTTTGGAGGCGTATTAAACGCTACAATGCAGAAAAGAGCACTTCAAAAGGAAATTCGTCGATAAGGAAATGAAAATTCATTAACAAAAGCCTCGCTAAACTCCTAGAGAGTAGCGAGGCTATTTTAACTTGATTTTAGCTGATTAAATGCATCAATTATTCAATAAAAGCCTCAACGGATGGTGCAGGAAGAGTAGCTTTTAAGCAAGCTGGACTCAATTATGCTGAGGCTTAATTGAGGTTAGACATTTTTATTGAGCATACGTAAACCATTTAGAATTACTAGAATTGTACTACCTTCATGGCCGATTACGCCTAAAGGCAAGTCGACAACTTGTAAAAAGTTAGAGGCGATTAATAAGACAATAACCCCGATAGAAAAGAAAATATTTTGTTTCACAATACGTTGCATTTTACGTGATAAACGAACAGCATAGGCGATTTTTGATAAGTCATTTTTCATTAGCACGACATCCGCTGTTTCAAGCGCCACATCTGTACCTTCACCCATAGCGATGCCAGTAGTTGCAGTAGCCAATGCAGGGGCATCATTAATACCGTCGCCGACCATGCCAACAAATTGATGTTGTGTAAGTAGGCGTTTCATTTCAGTTACCTTCGTTTCTGGCAGACATTCTGCGACGTATTCAGTAACGCCAGCCTCCTTCGCGATAACTTTCGCTGTTTTTTCGTTGTCACCTGTAAGCATCACCACTTGAATACCAAGCTCTTTTAATAATGTAACAGCCTTTTTAGCTTCGGGGCGCACAGTATCCTTTAATGCTGTTAATGCAACAATACCATGTTGATCGCGAATGAAAATAACTGTTTTTCCCTCTGCTGCAAGTTTAGTTACAGCACTATTGGCAAAATTGTTAGCAAGTTGCACATCAACAAACTCTGGTTTGCCTACCTGATACTCCTTGTTTTGAATCGTTCCTTTAATACCCCAGCCTGGAATATCTTCAATTGTTGCCTGTGGCAATACGTCGATTCCTTCAGCCTTAGCATATGAGGTAATAGCTTGGGCAAGGGGATGATTGGATTGAGATTCAATTCCTGCGAGAATTGCTAAGGCCGTATCACGTTCTACGCCATCACGAACAATAAAATCTGTCACAACTGGTTTTCCTTGAGTTAAAGTACCTGTTTTATCGACAGCCAATGCACGTAATACACTAAGATGCTCTAAGTGTAAACCACCTTTAAATAGCACACCATTTTTTGCACCATTTGATATCGTAGCAAGTGTTGCAGGCATAATAGACGCAACGAGTGCACAAGGAGAAGCAACTACTAATAACACCATTGCTCGGTAAAAGGTTGTTGTCCAGTCCCAGCCGAGCAAGAAGTGGGGAAGAAACATCATGACGGCAACACCAAGTAAAACAAATTTTACATAAGTCCCTTCAAATTTTTCAATGAATTGCTGAGAGGGAGATTTTTCACTTTGAGCACTTTGGACGAGCTGTATAATTTTTTGGAAAAGTGTCTCTGAATTCGCCTTTGTCATTTCCATTGTAATAGCACCATTTAAGTTTACTGTGCCTGCAAATACTTCGTCACCTTCACCTTTTGAGATAGGCAGGGGCTCCCCGCTTATAGCTGATTCATCAATGGAAGATTGGCCCTTGAAAATAATTCCATCTGCAGGAATGCGTTCACCAGGTTTAATCAATAAATGATCCCCGATTTGTAATGTGGAAACGGACACCTTCATCGGCTCAAATCCACCACGCACTAACCATGCTTCTTCTGGCTGTAAATTCATAAGGGCTGAAATTTCACGATGACTTTTATTCATCGCATATGTTTCAAGTGCACCACTTACTGCAAAAATAAATATTAGGATGGCACCCTCAGTCCAATAGCCAATTGCTGCTGAGCCAATTGCTGCTAATACCATTAATAGCTCAACATTTAACTTTCGCTCTTCTATGGTTTCTTCAATGCCTTCTTTTGCTTTAGCGAATCCACCTACACAAAAGGCAATTAAATATAATAGAACAGAAGCTGTTGTTTGTCCACTTGAGTCTAAACGCCATGCAAGTAAGATGAAAATTCCAGCCATTAATGCAGCGATTAATTCTGCATGCTCTTTTACTTTCTCAATTAAGTTTATATTTTCTCGATTAGAGTATTCCATCTATATCCCTCCTGATAATGAAAATCAATATCAAAACCTTTGTAAAATAACATTATTTCGAGCTATTCAATTGAAAATGGATTTCAATTACTATCTGTTTTATTTAGAATTATTATAACAAAGGAATTTATAAAAATAAAGTAGGAAGTTTGATGAATTTTAAACAATTAGACAAAGATTGTAAATTGAAAAAGGCACAGTCTATTCACTAGGAATATTCTGTGCCTTACAAAATTGTGCAAAAAAATGAGTTACTACTGCTATCTATTATTTAATTAGAAGACTCTTTCTGCATGCAGAGCAAGTTTTTCTAATGATGATTTATCCACATCTGCATGTAGTGAGTTACCATGTGAATCCATTGTTACAACTGCTGTAAATTTTTCAACATTTAAGTGCCACATAGCTTCAGGAATACCGAATTCCATTAAATCAACACCATCAACGCCTTTAATACAGTCCGCATAGTATTGTGCTGCTCCACCAATTGCATTCAAGTAAACGCCACCATGCTCATTAAGCGCTTTTAATGTTTTTGGTCCCATTCCACCTTTACCAATAACAGCACGGATACCGAATTTTTTCATGATATCGCCTTGATAAGGCTCCTCACGAATTGAAGTAGTTGGGCCAGCAGCTTTCACTGTCCAATTGCCTTCTTCATCCTTAGCCATTACAGGTCCGCAGTGATAAATAACTTGTCCATTTAAATCAACTGGTGCATCGTGGCTCATTAAATGGTGGTGGATGGCGTCACGGCCAGTATACATACGACCAGTAATAGAAACGACATCTCCAACTTTTAATGAACGAATTTGTTCTTCAGTAATTGGCGCAGTAAGTTCTACTACATCTGTAGTTGTATCTTCTGTTGTAGCAGCTACTTCATTCTCTTTGAAGGTAATTTTTTCACCCTCTTGATAGTGCCAATTCAAAATTTCGCCAGTTTGAGGATCGATGTCCACAGCCATACGACGGTAAGCCCAACAATTATATGCTACTGATACATAGAAAGAGGCAGGTATACGGTGCATTACGCCAATTTTACAGCCTAATAATGTTGCTTCACCACCGAAGCCCATTGTACCGATACCAAATGTGTTAGCCGTTTTAACAACATACTCTTCTAACTTAGCAAGATCTGCATTTGGATTTGTATCTTCAACATGGCGGAATAATTGCTCTTTTGCTAAATCATAGCCCGAAGAACGGTCTCCACCAATACCTACACCAATGAAACCAGCAGAACACCCTTGACCTTGTGCTTGGTATACAGAGTGTAAAATACATTTACGAATACCATCTAAGTCACGCCCTGCACGACCAAGACCTTCTAATTCACATGGTAGACTGTATTGAATGTTTTTATTTTCACAGCCGCCACCTTTGAGAATTAACTTAATTGTAATGTAATCTTTTTCCCATTGCTCAAATTTCATTACTGGCAAACCATCACCAAGATTATTACCACTGTTTGCACCAGATAATGAATCCACCGCATTAGGACGTAATTTAGCATCTGCAGTTGTATCGTTGATTGCTTTTTTGATTGCAGCTTTAATTTCTAATTGGTTTACGCCAACAGGAGTATAAATTTTGAAAGTTGGTAGCCCTGTATCCTGACAAATTGGTGACACGTTATCTTCTGCCATAATAATATTATTTGCAATTGTGTCTAAGCTCATTGCTGCACGAGTACCAGCATTCTCAGCTTCTTTTGCTTTTTTAATAGCACGACGTACATCCTTAGGTAGATTCGTAGATGTTTCAGTAATTAAATCGTAAAGACTCTTCTCCAAAGTTTGTAGATTCATTGGTATTGCCCCCCATAGAAAAATTGATTATTTCCACGTTACATTATACTCTTTTCAACTAATGAAAAAAAGAGCCGTTATCTAAGAGCCCTAAATTAAAGCATATTTTAATAGTATGGAAGAGGGGGATTGATTTTACAGAACATTTGTTCTAAAATAGAATAAATCCATTATTAGGAGGAACTTGTATGGCTGCTAAAACTTTACTTGAATTACCAGAAGCTTTCGAACAATATAGACCTTTAATAGAAGGAACATTGAAGCCTGTAGTATTGGTTGATACGGAGATAAGTAAAACAACTTTATTTCAAAGTAAGTTTGCAGGAGATCCTTATTTCCCGTTGGCAATGGACTATCCAAAAAACAAAAAGGGACAACCGTTAAAGCTATTAGCTCAAATTAACTTTGCAGAGGTTCCAAAGCATTTACCCAATTTTCCAAAAGAGGGGATATTGCAATTTTATATTGATGGTTATGACGATGTTTTAGGAATGGATTTTGATAATGGGCAAAATCAAGAAGGCTTTCGTGTAATATTTCATGAACAGGTTACGCAAGATGAAGCACAGCTTATTCAAGATTTTTCTTTTATAGAATTAGATGATGAGGAATTATATTTTCCTGTTGAGCGTGAAATGGCATTATCCTTTACTACAGGCGTTGAACCAATGTCGATTGATGATTTTAGAAGCAACGACAAGTACGCTAGCATCTTAACAGCTTTGGAGAATGATGAAGCATTAGAAGACAGCTTCTATGATGCTATGACTGGTGATGGACATAAAATTGGAGGGTATCCATTCTTTACGCAAGAGGATCCTCGAGCTTATGGAGATTATAAAGATTCAATCATTATGCTGTTACAGATTGATAGTGTCGGCGACAATATTCTTTGGGGCGATTGTGGCGTTGGCAATTTCTTTATCACAGATGAAGAGTTAATGAATAAAGATTTTAGCAAGGTACTTTATAATTGGGATTGTCATTAAAAAACAAGCGAGCACACGATGCTCGCTTGTTTTTTATTCATTATTGTTCACGAGCATGAAATTGCTCCATTTTGTCCTCTAAATCATCCATCATTTGGATTAAGCGATCAATATCTTCTAACTCAGCTGTTTCAGGATCAAGGGCATCTAATACTTCTAAAAACATCTCTAGACGCTCTTTTAAATAGGTTACTTGTTGCTCTTTATCAGTGATTGGCTTTGACATTCGTACACCTCATTTCATCCCTTTCATCGTAGCGGATTTGAGCTTAAATTTCAATGTTTAGGTAAACACCTAGGACTAAGAGATTAATTTTAAAAAACAATAGACAGAATATTTACAATATTGAGGATGTATGTTAAAGTTGTTTTAAGATAAAGTAAAGGAGCTGATTGAAAAAAAGTCATTTGCCAACGCTAACTCGAAAAGGAGGGAGTTTAAACAAGTAATCGGTAATATTCAAAAGCCGAAATTCGTGTTTATACAATTAAATGAGGATAAGTATTAGTTAAGCCTTAGCGTAAAATCACATGTGGTGAGCGCTAAGGCTTTTTGGTATGCTGTTCTTTGGAAGAATGACTTGATATTGGAGGAAAAAATGACGTACTTCTCAGATTACAGCAAAAAAAGATTTACCATTCTAGTATTAATTGTATCCATATCAGGCTTTTCTCAAGGGATGCTTTTACCGCTTATTTCGATAATATTTGAACGAGATGGGGTATCCTCTGCATTGAATGGCTTGAATGCAACTGGCTTATACATAGGGACATTACTAATTTCACCATTTATCGAGCAGCCCTTACGCAGATGGGGCTATAAACCGATTATTTTAATTGGTGGAGCACTAGTTTTTGCGTCTTTACTTACATTTCCTTTATGGAAAAGTGTGACCTTTTGGTTTGTCCTTCGTTTATTAATTGGTGTAGGCGATCATGCCTTGCATTATGCCACTCAAACATGGATTACAAGTACAGCAGATCATAAAAGCTTAGGGAAGGGGATGGCCATTTATGGCTTATCATTTAGCATAGGTTTTGCTGTTGGGCCACTTATGGTGAAGCTCATTGAAATTGCTGAAGCGCTACCGTTTATCGTATCTTCAATAATGTGCCTCTTTGCATGGTCCTTTGTATTTCTCTTACAAAATGAAAAGCCTGAGCGTTTAACAGGTGATTTAAATGCCAGAGGATGGCAACGGTATAAAATGGCTATTTTATTTGGGTGGATTGCCTTTTTAGGTCCATTTGTTTATGGTTTTCTGGAGTCTTCACTAAATGCCTTGTTTCCTGTCTATGCATTACGCAAGGGCTTTGAAGTCGGCATGATTCCTATCATTTTATCTGTGTTTACATTTGGTGGTATTTTAACGCAAGTGCCGCTCGGTGCACTAGGAGATAAAGTTGGGAGAAGGAATATTTTGATGATTGGTTCATTTGGTGGTGCAATTATTTTCGCGATTGCAAGCTTTTTAGAGCATTCACAATTCGCTGTAGCTGTGGCATTTTTCTTAACGGGTACACTGGTTGGCTCGATGTTTTCTTTAGGGATTACATTTATGGCTGATTTGACACCAAAGGAGCTACTGCCTACGGGGAATTTACTTTGCGGAATTGCTCTAAGTATTGGTAGCTTAACAGGTCCATTTTTAGGTGGAGTTTATTTAGAATATGTAAAAAATTATAGCTTCCTTTTACTTGTGGCTATGCTTTTGCTAGCCGTTGCAATCGTTTTATTTATATTTGGACGCCGCAAGCATCAACAACCAACGATGGCAAAATAAAAAGAGCGGGGCTCATCTCCCGCTCAAAAAACAAAAAACGCCCAGCAAATCCGTGCTGTTATGGCGTTTTTTGCGTAACAAGGATGTTCCGTCCATGTTACATAGGTTTGGCACCTAGAAAGTTATTATACAGACATGTTCTAATGAAAGCAATAAAAAAGAAAATGGAGATTTTTGGACATTATCAATCCTTCTATTTATAATAAAAGAACACTTGCTTAAAAAGGAGGTTTTTATCATGACAGAAATGAAAAAACTATCTATCCACCGTGCTTTAACAGAATTAAAAATGCTGACTCTACGAATTGAAGCAGCAACAAATGAGGTTAGCGCAGTCGTAGCTAATCGAAAAAGCAATCGTAAAATTAATGGTGTAGACATTCCTGAATATGAAAAACAAATGCAAGCATCCTATGATAAAGTGGTAGGTTTAATTTCCTATCGAAATAAAATAAAAGCGTTAGTTGTGCAGTCCAATGCAAACACAAAGGTGATGGTGGGCAAAGAGGAAATGACTGTAGCAGAGGCAATTGAACGGAAACAATCCATTCAATACGAAAAGAATTTGCTAGAAGTTATACAACATCAGCATCGTTCAGCTATTAATACAGTTGCCAAAGAAAATGATGCGTTACCTGCAAAGCTGGAAACCTATTTAATTAACATACTGGGCAATAAAGATAAACAATCACCAGAGGAAGTCAAATTACATACCGAAACATTTATGAAAAGAAATGAGTTTGAAATCATTGATCCCCTAAATGTTAAACAACAAATTGAGAAATTGAGCAATCGGATTGAAGAATTTGAATCAGAGGTTGACGCTGTCTTATCAGAGTCGAATGCCACAACCTTTATTGAAGTACAAGTTTAACAAAATTTGCATGGCCTAGCGAAAATGGAAAACGAAAAGTCGCTCGTGCTTCAAGGCATGTGTGCGAGTTAAAACGTAAAACATGCCTTACTCCAATGTAACTTTCAACTAAACTGATTTGAAAGCTCAAAGGTAAAAGGTGAAAGTACAAAGCTTACGTTTTAAAGTTCTTTAGATAAAAGCTGAAAATTTAACATTTAATAGTCATTTAAATCCTGGGTTATTGGTTAAGGTATCGACTTTTCTGGACCATCCATCATCCACCAGGCAGCTTGTGCTGTGCATCAGAAAAAGGACGTTTCCAAAGGGATACGTCCTTTTCATATCATTTGTTTTTTAAAACAAGTTTTGCCACGCATTCCACTTGCGCAGTCTGTGCAAACATATCGACGGGCTGAATATACTCAACGTCATAAAGCTTCGCTAATTGTTGTAAGTCCTTTGCCAAAGTAGATGGGTTACAGGAGGTATAAACAAAACGCTTAGGTTTTAGTTTAAGGACTGTTCGAATAAACTCAGGTGCTAGTCCTGTGCGTGGCGGATCTACCGTAATTACATCTGGTGTAAATCCTTCCTTGCACCATTTTGCTAGGACACTTTCCGCTGTACCCACCGCATATTTTGTATGCTTGAAGCCATGGTTGCGAGCATTTTTACGGGCATCCTGAATGCTTTCAGGGATGACATCCATTCCACGAACTTCCTTTGCTTTATCTGCTAACCATAATCCAATTGTGCCAACGCCACAGTATGCATCAACGACTGTTTCTTTTCCTGTTAAAGCAGCAGCCTTTTTAATTTCATTATAAAGATGAACTGTTTGTGTTGGATTTAGTTGGAAGAAGGCGCGGGCAGATAAATCAAAAGCCAATTCGCCAAGCTCTTCATGAATTGTTTCTTTGCCATCAAGTACAATGGTTTCATCACCGAAGATTAATGATGTTTTTTCACGGTTAATATTTTGTGCAATGGATACAATACTTGGATCAATTTTTTTAATACGTGAAATTAATTCAGCTAAATGAGGGATTTCTTTTCGTGTTGTGACAAGAACAACTTGTGTCTCACCGGTACGAATCCCGGTACGTACAACAATCGTACGCACTAAACCATCTAGTGTACGACCATTGTAAATAGTAATATTTAGCTTTTGTAAGATTTTTCGAGTGGCGACGGTAATTTTGGAAGTAATTGGGTGTTGAACGAGGCAATCATTAATGTTTAATAGCTTATTACTTCCTTCAGCGAATAAACCCGCATAAACACGCTTGCCTTCTTTACGCACTTGGAATTGGCTTTTATTACGATAATGCCAAGGATCATCCATACCAAGAGTTTTTCGTACTTCAATTGTTTCGAGTAAAGGTTTGGCATAACGCTCTAATGCTTGTATAACAATGTCTCGCTTTTCTATTAGCTGTTTTTCATAGGTCATATGCTGAAGCTGGCAGCCGCCGCACTCATTGTACACTGGACAAGGTGCTTCCTGACGATGTTTTGAAGCTTTACGAATGGCTAAAATCTCTGCTTCAGCAAAATTACGTTGTGTTTTTGTTATTTGTGCTGTGATCTCTTCTCCAGGAATAGCTCCTTTTACAAATACTACATTGCGTTTATAAAATCCTACACCTTCACCATTAATACCTAGCCTTTTTATTGTTAGTGGGAATTTTTGTCCCACGGTCATTGTTGTTTGCTGCGTCAAACGTTCCACGTCCCTGCTCTATAATGTCATCTCCCCATTATAGCGAAGGAGCAGGCGATTGCAAAGCAACAGGGAAATCTTCGTATTCTAATACTAAATCGTCAAGTGATAAGAAAGTATAACCTTGCTTTTTAGCTTCTGCAATAAACATTGGTAATGCTTCTGCGTTATCCTGTGCTACTGTATGCATTAAAATAACAGCACCAGGATGCAATTGTTCCATAAGTGCATTATAAGCATAATCTGCACCACGACGTTCATCTTTCAACCAATCCTTAAAGGCCACAGACCAAAAAATATGGCGATAACCTTCAGCATTGCCCACTTCTAGCACTTTTGCATTAAAAATACCTTCAGGTGGACGAGCATATGTTGTACGATCGATGCCTGTCAACTCACGTAATTTGCCATCAAACTTTTGCCATTCTGCACGCATGCCATCCGGCGAAAGTCGAGCCATATTAGGGTGTCCATATGAGTGATTCCCGATAGTATGACCATCCTTCACCATGCGTTTCACCAAATCGCTAGCACTGTCTAAGTAATGGCCAGTTAAAAAGAAAGTTGCAGGTACATTTTCTTTTTTCAATGTATCCAAGATACTTTCAGTAAAGCCGTTTTCATAGCCATTATCAAATGTTAAATAGGCAATTTTTTTATCTGCCTTCCCTTTATAAATCGCACCATATTTGTCGAGTAACTGATCGAGCTGTGCGCCTGCTTCTGCCTGCTCTCCGTTTTGAGCGCGTTTAAAGCCCCAATGGTGTTCATCAGAACCGGCAGCAAAAAATGGATTAAAGCTAATTCCTGCGGCAATAATAAAAGTAGCAATTACCGCGCCTACAATATGTTGTTTCCACATAAAAAACGCATCCTTTCTTTTTCATTAGAATGCGTAATTTCTAAAAAAATTATCCAACTTAATTTTTTCTAATCTTGAGTCTTTAACAAATTTTCAAGTGCTTGCTTTAAATAAGGGAATTTAAATATAAAATGTTGTTGTTCTAAAAGGGTTGGTAGCACTTGTTGTCCTTCTAACACAAGTTTGCTTTGTTCGCCGAGAGCTAAACGCATCGCAAAGCTAGGAACAGCTAGCCAATGACGTCTGTCCATAACTTTTGCAATCATTTGACCAAATTCCTTCATTCTCATTGGATGCGGTGCTGTTATATTAAATGGACCATGTATATTTTCATTTGTAATAGCGAAATAAATCGCACGTGCTACATCTTCAATATGTACCCATGAAAGCCACTGCTCTCCAGAGCCAATCGTTCCACCCACATGCATTTGATAGGGCAATAGCATTGGTGGAAGTGCGCCACCATTTCTACCTAAGATGACACCAAAGCGTGCAAGTGCTACACGAATGCCTAATGCTTCTGCTCGTTTCGCATGTCGCTCCCAATCGTGGACTGTGGTGCCTAAAAAATCAGTTGCGTAATCCGTAAAATCTTCATCATAGATGGTTTCTGTGGAAGTTGGGTAAATACCAACGGCACTAGCATTGATAAGGACTTTTGGCTTTATTGTGAGCATGTCCATTATTCGTACTATTTCCAATGTGGCATTCATTCGGCTCCAATAGATTGCTTTCTTTTGCTTTTTTGTCCAACGACCATTATTTAATGAAACACCTGCTAAATTCACAAAGGCATCCACACCTTCAAAGATTTCCAAAGATTGCTCCTGCTGCTGTAGCCATTGAACATAGTGAACGCCGTTTTCTAGCCTAGACTTATGACGTGTTAAGACAAAAAGGTCATGTCCGTTGTCCTGCAATAGCTGTATAAGAGCTTTTCCAACAAAGCCAGTACCACCTGCAATCACAATTTTCATAACAAGCACCTCTTTTCTCGAATAAAAAAGCTTACTAATAAGTTTATCATGTAACCAGAAAGTAAACATCTTTAGGCATTCATTGCGAGCAGGAAGTTTACCCGTGGAAGGGAAGAGAATACCCGCAAACAGAGGGGAATTAACCGCGCTAATTGTCAGATTCCCTATAAAGAAATGCTATAATGACAATAGTGAGGTGTTTGCTATGCGTATGATCACGAAAATTGCACGTCAAAAAAACAATCCTGAACGCTACAATATCTATTTAAATGAAGAGTATGCTTTTCCGGTTGATGAAGCCATTCTTATTCAGTTTGGTTTAACAAAGGGAAAGGTGCTCGATGAATTTGAAATCCAAGAAATTGCCTATGAAGATGAGATACGTAAGGCATTTAATAAGGGGCTAAACTTCTTATCTTATCAAATGCGAAGTGAGCATGAGGTTAAGAAAAAACTACTCGCCTTAGAATTTGGAGAAGCTGTAGTGTTAGAGGCGATCCAAAAGTTAAAATCCTATGGCTTTATTAATGATGAAAACTATTCAAAGGCATTGCTTGATACAAAGAAAGCCACTATGAAAAAAGGGCCGAGAGCCATTAGACAAGACCTGATCAAAAAAGGCATTGAGAAAAACTTGCAGGATGAGGTGCTTGCTACTTATAGTTTTGAGGAACAAGAAAAACTTGCTAAGCAACTTGCTGAGAAAATTGTTCGTGCGGAGAGCAAGAGGACGCCAACACAAATTAAGACCAAAATTCAAGATTACTTATTAAGAAAAGGTTATGCTTTTTCGATAGTGGAAGAGGTGCTTAGCCAAGTTGAGATAGGGCAGGATGATGACAACTGGCAGCAGTTACTCGATGCTCAAGGCGAAAAAGTTTGGAAAAAGTACGTATCGAAGTATACTGGTTATGAGCTAAAGATGAAGGTTAAACAGGCGCTCTATCAAAAAGGGTTTCCTATAGAAGTAATAGACCGTTTTATAGAAGAGAAGGAGAATGAAGAATGAGTGAAAAAAATTATGCAGCTATGTCTGAACATGAATTGCGAGAGGAAATTGCATTTCTAAAAGAGAAAGCTCGAAAGGCTGAACAGCTAGGAATCATCAATGAATTTGCTGTTTATGAACGCAAAGCTTTAATGGCTGCGGCTTATTTAGTGGATCTTGATACGATCGTTCCAGGAGAAATGTATCGTATTGATGGTTCAGATAATGAGTTTTTCCAAGTAGATTATTTAAAGGGACGCTTTGCTTGGGGTCACCGTTTAGGCGGGGACAAGTACCAAGAGGCACTACCAGTATCTATCCTTTCTCCAGTAAAGGTGGGCAAATAAATGGATGAAAAAATTGAGAAACTAACAGCAGAGTTACTTGCAAAGAATCCTCAGATGTCTGTTGGACGGGCGCAGGTTTGGGTAGAGTTGTTATGGAGTGATTTTGAATCAACTGCCGCGAAAGCAGGGTATGATTATCGTGGAGCAGAGTATACAGAAAAGCTTGTTCGTCAATTAATTGCTAGCTACGGTGATAAACTACACGCATTTGCCGGGCGTAATCCGAAATATATACATTTACTAGATGCTAGTGATGATATGGTACAATAATAAAACCCTGACCAATATTGGTCAGGGTTTACTGCTTAATTACTTGCACCAATTTGAAGTTTTTTCTGGAGCTTATCTTCTGTAAAGATCCAGCCTGTGTAAGACGTAATGATGTCATTCGCCTCATTTAAATGTGCTACGGCCACGAAAGGATAACGATTGTCACTACGGTAACGCAAATCGATTAACCGTACTTCTATTAGGCCGTTTTCAAGCTCTGAAATCTCCCATCGGTACATAGGGGAGAAGGACACAAATGCAGCTAAGTTAGGATCTTTCATTGCAGCATCTACAAGAGCCGTTTTAGGCAAAGGCTTAATTTCGAATTTATCATAAATATTAACAGTCCTTCCATATGCACGCCCAACATAATAATGAGTTTTGGACTTGGCTGCGATTCGCCAGTGAAAAAAGCGCATAGTAGGTGCTACAATGACATATTCTTCATCTTGAATGGTATGATGCACCGCATTTTTTACTGCTTTTTGCACGGCAAATCGTAAAATATAGTAAATCACGATAACGATATACATGATACTGAATGTCCATACTGGATTTGTACCAAATGCCCATAACACAATTCCGACACAATGTAAGGAAAAGATTATGGGATCGAATGTATTAATGACACCTAATGCAACCCATTTTCGAGAGAAGGGTCGAATTGCTTGTGTACCATATGCGTTAAAAATATCGACAAAAACATGAAGCGCCACAGCTAAAAATGTCCAAAGCCATAAATGTAACACATTCACGTCTTGCAAAATTAGTGATAAAACAATGGTAATTAAAATAGGCCAAATAGCTACAGCTGGTAGTGAGTGTGTAATTCCTCGATGATGTCGAATATAGATGGCGTTATTACGTAGTTTTAACACAGTGTCAACATCTGGAGCTTGTGAGCCAATAATTGTACCTGCCATTACTGCTGTAAAAGTCATTGAATGATCGGCTACTACAGGGTCGGCTAATGCAAGACCGCCAAGGGCAATACCCATAACGAAATGTGTACCTGAATCCAAAAATATCCACTCCTAGTATGCATTAAAATCGAGTACAATGTGCATACAACTTTATTTCAAAAATAATAAAAGGTATATTGAAATATTTTGACATTCATGTGAAAGAGACGATTATTGTCGATCTTTCACGAATATTCTTTACTTCATAATTGTATACCCTTTTCATCATAAATTAAATCGTAAAAACAACGGAGGTCACTGTGAATTACCCATATGTAACAGAATTTCGACAATCATTAGTTGACTGGTTTAACACAGAGAAGCGTGATTTGCCTTGGAGACACACAACAGACCCTTATAAAATTTGGGTATCTGAAGTGATGCTACAACAGACACGTGTCGACACAGTTATTCCTTATTACAATCGCTTTATGGAAAGTTTTCCAACATTAGATTTGCTTGCGGAAGCACCCCAAGAATATTTATTAAAGCATTGGGAAGGTCTTGGCTATTATTCCCGAGCTCGCAATTTACAAGCAGGTGCTCGTGAGGTTTTAGAAAATTACGGCGGTATAGTACCTGACAATCGCCATGAAATATCTAAATTAAAAGGTGTTGGTCCCTATACTGCAGGCGCTATTTTAAGTATTGCCTATAATAAGCCTGAACATGCAGTTGACGGTAATGTTATGCGGGTTCTAAGTAGAGTGCTTGATATACATGATGATATAGCCCTTCCGAAAACGAAGAAAATTTTTGAAGTGGCGGTTGAGGAACTAATTGATCCTCATCATGCTTCATCGTTTAACCAAGGCTTAATGGAACTAGGTGCACTTATTTGTACACCTACCTCTCCAAAATGTTTATTATGCCCAGTCAGAGAGTATTGCACCGCTTTTAATGAGGGAGAGCCAGAAAAATTACCTGTCAAATCAAAAAAGATAAAAATGAAGCATCTCACATATGATGTGCTCGTATATGAAAATGACAAAGGTCAATTTTTAATGCAGCAACGTCCTGAGGAAGGTCTGCTAGCTAACCTATGGCAATTTCCAATGATTGATACAAGTCAATCTTCAGCAGAAAACTTTACAAAGGAATATACAGTCAATGCACAGGCCAAACAGGAGCTACTTACATTTAAACATGTTTTTTCACATTTAACTTGGCATTTAAATAGCTATTATATAAAATCCGAGTCCACTGAGCTAGGTGATTGGCTAAGCCGTGAGCAAATAGAATTATTACCGATGCCTGTTCCTATGCTAAAAATTTGGGAGGAAGTAAAAAAGCAAACCGCAGGAAAATAAATCCTTCTTAAAATCATCAAATCATGAGCATAAAAGTAATCACCTCCGTACACAATAACTAGCGTGGAGGTGAATGAAGGATGAAAAAACAAAACAACCAAAATTTCCAACCGAATAAAAACATGCAACGTCAAAGTGAAGAATTTGGTTATGAAACAGACGTAAATGAAGTGCAAAAGCAAAATGCGAAAGCAGAGCAAAAGAAAGCTCCAGCTTCTGGTCGTTTCTCAAAAACTAACCAAGATTTAGGTGAGTAACACTTTGTAACTGCATAATTGCATTTACCTCTAAGGGGCTGTCTTAAATCCGAAAAGATGAAAAAGACAGCCCCTTTTAAATTGTTTAGGTAAGTAAATCGTCAGCTGTAAAGGAAATCCTCTAAGTAATTAACTAAAAAATCCCATCAAAGCTGACATTATAATAAAATTCGCTTATAATTGACTAAATTTTATACAAATTCAAAATAGCGTAGTGAAATTTGTGGTTTTCTAACTACACCTTTCGCGTACACATTGCTATAATATACTAGAGACTGCTAGATTTAGGTAGCATAGACGAAAAGGTGGGCTAACAAAATGGCATTACCGGTAGAAGGAGAAACGATACAAATACATAGTTATAAGCACAATGGCCGTATCCACCGTGTTTGGCAAGAAACGATGGTTTTAAAAGGAACGAAAAATATCGTAATCGGTGCAAATGAACGGACACTTGTGACAGAATCCGATGGTCGTACATGGCTAACGAGAGAGCCCTCTATTTGCTACTTCCATGCGGAACACTGGTTTAACATCATCTGTATGCTACGTGAAGACGGTGTGTATTATTATTGCAATCTAAGCTCACCATTTGTTTTCGATAATAATGCCATTAAATATATCGACTATGATTTAGATATTAAAGTTTTTCCTGACATGTCTTATACCCTTTTAGACGAGGATGAATATGAGCTCCATCGTAAGGAAATGTCTTATCCTGATGTCATAGATAAGATTTTAAAGCGCAATGTCGATAAATTGATAAGCTGGATTCAACAAAAAAGAGGACCTTTTGCACCCGATTTCATCGATGTCTGGACAAATCGTTACAAATTCCAGCTTGATATGCAGTCAGATGATCGTTCATGACACCTATTAGTTTAACTAATAGGTGTTTTTTATTGGTGGGGAACAGAGAGCTGTAAAGGCAAAATCGAAATAGTTCGCTATAAAGTCACTATAACTGTATTTTAATCAAAATATTGCTATAATACTTAGGGCATTCATCTTCGAATGTCTGTTTCTTTTTGTAAGGATGTGATGATAAATTGGGAAGCATTAAGCGATATATGCGCTTTGTTAAACCATATACATGGGAAATTATTTTAACGATTATCATTGGTATAGTAAAATTTGCTATTCCACTATTTATTCCACTGCTCATTAAGATTGTATTGGATGACATTATTGCAGCAGATGACTTAACAGATGTAGAAAAAACAAAAGAATTATTTTACTGGCTAGGTGGAACTATTATTGTGTTCTTTATTATTCGTCCACCTATTGAGTACTATCGACAATATTTTGCACAACACGTAAGCAACAAGGTGCTTTTTGATATCCGTAAGGAAATTTATGCACATTTACAGCGTTTAAGTTTAAGGTACTATGCCAATACACGTGCAGGTGATGTTATTTCAAGGGTAATTAATGATGTTGAGCAAACAAAAACCTTTGTCATGACGGGGTTAATGAATGTTTGGTTAGATCTGGCGACGATTGTAATTGCGATTGCCATTATGTTAACCATGGATGTGAAGCTAACGCTAGTCGCATTGATCGCATTTCCATTTTATGCCTTCAGTGTGAAGTACTTTTTTGGCAAATTGAGAGATTTGACACGGAAACGTTCTCAAGCACTTGCGGGTGTACAAAGCTATTTACATGAACGTGTAGCTGGTATGAGCATTATTAAAAGCTTTACTTTAGAAAAGCATGAACAAAAATTGTTCGATTCAGCAAACGGTGAGTTTTTAGAAAAAGCACTTGATCAAACAAAGTGGAATGCAAAATCATTTGCTGTCGTGAATACTATTACAGATGTAGCGCCATTGCTCGTTATCGCCTATGCGGGCTATCAAGTAATAAATGGGTCACTTTCAGTTGGAACAATGGTTGCTTTTATTGCTTATATTGAACGTCTGTATGGCCCACTTCGTCGACTTGTTAGCTCTTCCACAACTTTAACGCAGTCAATCGCTTCAATGGATCGAATGTTCGATTTAATAGATGAGCCTTATGAAGTGAAGGATAAGGACTATGCTCGTGAACTCCCACGTGCAAATGGGCAGGTTCGCTTTCACAATGTATCCTTCCAATATGAAGAAACTGGCTCCCCTATTATAGATGCTATCGATTTAACGATAAATCCTGGAGAGACTGTTGCCTTTGTAGGGATGAGTGGTGGTGGTAAGTCAACGATTATCAGCCTAATTCCTCGCTTTTACGATACAACAAGCGGGCAAGTGACCATTGATGGAAACGATGTACGGGATGTCACTTTACATTCCTTACGATCTCAAATTGGTATTGTCCTGCAAGATAATATACTTTTTAGTGATTCTGTCAAAGAGAATATCTTAATGGGGAGACCAGATGCAACAGATGCACAAGTCATCGAAGCAGCGAAAGCGGCAAATGCCCATGACTTTATTATGAGTCTACCTAATGGTTATGACACAAAGGTTGGAGAAAGAGGAGTAAAGCTCTCTGGCGGACAAAAACAACGAGTTGCTATTGCGCGTGTGTTTTTAAAAAATCCACCGATTCTAATCCTGGATGAGGCTACTTCTGCATTAGATTTGGAAAGTGAGGCACTGATTCAAGAATCATTAGACAAGCTAGCTCATGAACGAACAACTATTATTATTGCGCACCGTCTTTCTACAATTACACATGCTGACAAGATTTTCGTTATCGATCATGGTCAATTAATCGAAAGTGGAACACATGAACAGTTAATGGACAGTCAGGGGACCTATTATAATTTATTCCAAGTACAGCATTTAGATTAAAATTTTCCGTAAATTACACGGTTTAAGAATTTTTTTCAAAAAAAAGTCTTTCATTTATTTGAAAATGGAAGGCTATTTTTTTTTGAAAAGTGTAAAAAATTATCTCTTTATAAGATTTTATTATTATCGAAGGCGATTATTGTAGAATTTCTATGTAATTTGCAGAATATTAATGATTGAAAGAGTAAGGATTTTTAGTTAGAATTATCTGAAAATAAGGAATTTAACGAAAGTTATAGTATTCTATTAATATTATTATACATTTAAGTAAAATATAGGTAGGGTGGGGCGTTACACATGAGGAAAAAACTACTAGAAATAAAAGGTTTGAAAACAACCTTTTTCACAGATAATGGGCAAATTCCTGCTGTAGACGATATCGATTTTTCTGTCCATGAAGGAGAAATTTTAGGGATTGTAGGAGAATCGGGAAGTGGTAAAAGTGTTACGTCGCTGTCCATCATGGGATTAATTCCATCACCACCAGGTAAAATAACGGGTGGAGAAATTTTGCTAGATGGCAAAAATATTGCTAAATATACGGATAAACAAATGCAAAAAATACGTGGAAAAGACATTGCAATGATTTTCCAAGAGCCAATGACTTCGCTAAACCCTTTGTTCACGATTGGTGACCAGTTAAAGGAGGCTATATTAATACATAATCCAAAATGGTCGAAAAAGGAAGCGTTTGCAAGAGCGGTTGAAATCATGAAATTGGTGGGTCTACCACGTGCTGAGGAATTGCTAAAGGACTACCCACATCAGCTGTCTGGCGGTATGCGTCAACGTGTGATGATTGCTATGGCACTTGTTTGTGATCCACAAGTATTAATTGCGGATGAGCCTACAACTGCATTGGATGTTACGATACAAGCCCAAATTTTACAGCTTATGAAAGACTTAAATAAACGATTGAATACAGCTGTGTTGTTAATTACACATGATTTGGGGGTTGTCGCAGAAACTTGTGAGCGAGTGATTGTTATGTATGCAGGACAAATAGTGGAAGAGGCACCGATTCATGAAATTTTCACTAATCCGAAACATCCTTATACACAAGGACTCATTCAATCAGTACCTGACATGCGTTATAAAAAGGAAAATTTATACTCCATCCCTGGAAGTGTACCGAAACCAGGAAGTATTCAGGTAGGCTGTCGTTTTGCGGCACGCTGTGAATATGCAATGGAACGTTGTTTGCAGGAAACACCACCTTTATTTGAAGCAGCAGAGAATCATAAATCGAGATGTTTTTTACTAGAGAAGCAGGAGGTGGAGCAACGTGTCGAAAGCGTTATTAAAGGTTGAAGGGTTAAAAAAATATTTTCCGATTCGAAAAGGAGTCCTTAATTCACATGCCGGGGATGTAAAGGCCGTAGATGATGTTTCCTTTGAAGTATTTGAAGGGGAAACATTAGGAATTGTTGGCGAATCAGGCTGTGGTAAGTCCACAACGGGTCGCTTATTAATGCGTTTACTGGAGCCCACTGGGGGTAAGATAGAATTCGCAGGTAAAATGATTTCGGAATTATCCAACAACGAAATGAGGAAGGCACGTAGAGATATTCAAATGATTTTTCAGGATCCCTATGCCTCACTAAATCCTCGCCATAACATCGGCAAAATTTTAGAGGAGCCTCTTATTGTTCATGGGATAGGTAATGCCAAAGAGCGAAAACAGAAAGTGTTGGAGCTGCTTGAGATTGTTGGATTGAATGAATATCATATCAAGCGTTATCCGCATCAATTTAGTGGAGGGCAAAGGCAGCGTATTGGCATTGCTAGAGCCTTGATGACCAATCCACGCTTAATTATTGCGGACGAGCCAGTATCGGCACTTGATGTATCCATCCAGGCACAGGTTTTAAATTTATTGCAAAAGCTGCAAAAGGATTTAAAGCTAACTTATATTTTTATTTCCCATGATTTAGGGGTTGTGCGTCATATTAGTAATCGAGTTGGCGTTATGTATTTAGGTAAATTAGTTGAGCTGACAGCGAGTGAGGACTTATATGCTGAACCGCTTCATCCATATACACAAGCACTTTTATCTTCGGTTCCTGTTCCAGATCCTACGTTTGAACGAGAACAGATCATCATTTCTGGAGATATTCCAAGTGCATCAAACCCGCCAAGCGGTTGTACTTTCCATACGAGATGTCCATTTAAAATGGATCAGTGCTCACAGGTAGTACCTAAAATGCAAGAAGTGAAACCGGGTCATTATGTTGCTTGCCATCTTTATGAGGCACTCCAACATTAAATGATATAAAAACTCATAGGGGGAAATTCGATGAAGAAAAAGAAGTTTTGGACTTTAGGTGTAATGCTACTCCTTATTCTCTCGACAATCTTAGCAGCTTGTGGCGGCTCAGATACGAAGGATACGGGTAGTAAAGATACTTCAACTGGTGGCGATACAGCTAGCAGTGGAGAACCAAAAATTTTAGTGTATGGTCGTGGTGGAGATTCTGTAGCGCTTGACCCTGCTGTTGTTACAGACGGTGAATCCTTCACGGTGACAGCTAATATTTATGAAACACTTGTAAACTTTGGAGAGCGAGATGTAACAATTCAACCAGGCTTAGCCAAATCATGGGAGGCATCAGAGGATGGTTTAACGTATACTTTCCAGCTACACGAAGGTGTGAAATTCCATGATGGCACAGATTTCAATGCTGAGGCTGTTGTTAAGAATATTGAACGTTGGAAAACAGGGGCAGATAAACACCCATACTTTAGTTCGCAATTTGTCGTTGGTGACAAGCAAGTAATTGAATCAGTAACTGCAGAGGGAGACTACACAGTTGTCTTTAAGTTAAGTCAACCTCAAGCGCCATTTTTGAAAAATTTAGCAATGTCTCCATTTGCAATTGCTTCTCCAACAGCATTTGAAGCAGATGAAGAAGGTTTATCAGCAAATCCTGTAGGAACAGGTCCATTCAAATTTGTTAGCTGGGTACGTAATGATTCAATCACAATTGAGAAAAACCCAGATTACTATATTGATGGCTATCCTAAATTAGATAAAGTAATTTATCGTTCTATTCCAGAAAACTCAGCACGTTTAAATGATTTATTAGCAGGCAATATTGATGTAGCTGATGGCTTAAGCCCATCTGATAAAGCAACAATCGAAGGCGATGCAAATTTACAGTTAATCGAACGTCCATCTATGAACGTTGGTTACCTTGGCTTAACTGTTACACGTCCACCTTTTGATAATGTAAAAGTGCGTCAAGCAGTCAACTATGCAATTGATAAACAAGCATTAGTGGATGCGTTTTATGAAGGGCTTGCTGAGCCAGCGAAAAACCCAATGCCACCAGTAATTTCTGGTTATAACGATGAAGTGACAGGCTATACGTATGATCCTGAAAAAGCGAAAGCATTACTTGCTGAAGCAGGCTACGATGGTAAGGAAATTGAGCTATGGGCAATGCCAGTACCACGTCCATACATGCCAGACGGACAAAAAGTTGCTGAAGCGATTCAAAAGAATTTAGAAGATGTAGGTATTAAATCTAAAATTGTATCATTTGAATGGGCTACGTATTTAGAAAAAGCTCAAAATGGTGAAGCAGATGCATTCCTACTTGGCTGGACAGGTGATAATGGGGATGCGGATAACTTCCTATACACGTTATTAGACGGCGATAATATTGGCTCTAATAACTATACGTTCTATGATAATCCAGAATTACACAAGATCTTAACAGCTGCTCAAACTGAGATCGATGAAGACAAGCGTAATGAACTTTATAAGCAAGCTCAAGTAATTATTTCTGAGGATGCTCCATGGGTTCCACTTGCTCACTCTATTCCAATTTTAGCTGCTAATGTGAAAGTGACGAATTATATTGCGCATCCTACTGGCTCTGACCGTTTAGATGCAGTAGATATTCAATAGTAAATTTCACCATTTTAAATTGAACAAAGAAATGTAATGTGAAGAATCTGCTTGCTTTTCTGCGGGTAAGCCGTGGAAATCTCGCAGATTCTTTTCAAGTAAAGATAATGATTATTTCCTGTATGAAAGATCTCAACTAAACATTCAAAACCGTTTAGTGAAGGCTCAACCTTTCAACAGTATATAAAGACTTCACAGTAGATTATGAAAATCATAGAGAGGTGATGAAAATGCTTCACTATATGGGGAGACGTTTACTTCAACTAATCCCAGTTTTGCTTGGAATGACTTTTATCGTCTTTATGTTGATACGGGCAATTCCTGGAAATCCAGCACAAGTTATTTTAGGACAACAGGCAACAAAAGAGGCGGTCGAGGCGTTAAACGCAAGTTTAGGATTAGATAAGCCCTGGTATACACAATATTTTAGTTACTTAGCAGGTATTTTTCAGGGAGATTTAGGGGTTTCCCTACGTACGAAACTACCTGTATCAGAAGAAATTTTCCCATACTTAGCAGCAACGGCTGAACTTGCACTATTTGCGATGATTATTGCAATTGTTATTGGTGTGAATGCGGGCATTATTTCTGCATGGTTCCAAAATTCTTGGTTTGATTATACAGCAATGATTATAGCGTTAATCGGTGTATCTGTACCCGTGTTCTGGCTTGGATTGATGGAGCAGTGGACATTTAGTAGTAAGCTTGGCTGGCTGCCTACTTCTGGTCGAGAAGATGTGCGAAATCCAATTACCGCCATAACCCATTTTTATTTATTGGATACGCTCATTCAAGGCCGCTTTGATCAATTCATCGAAGTCATAAAGCGCTTAATATTACCAGGAGTAGCACTTGCAACGATTCCAATGGCTATCATTGCCAGAATCACAAGGTCTTCCATGCTGGAAGTTATGCGCTCAGATTATGTGCGGACTGCAAGAGCAAAAGGACAAAAAATGTTTATTGTTGTTTATAAACATGCATTAAAGAATGCGGTTATTCCTGTGCTAACGGTAATTGGTCTACAAACAGGATTACTGTTAGGTGGGGCCATTTTAACAGAGACAATTTTTAGTTGGCCAGGAATTGGTCGTTATATTTATGATGCGATTGGCTTCAGGGATTATCCTGTTATTCAATCAGGTATTCTAATCGTTGCATTTATTTTCATCATGATTAACTTAATCGTGGATTTACTGTATACAGTAGTCGACCCACGTATTAAATACAAATAGAAGGGAGTTGCAATGATGACTGGAGCAATCGATATAAAAAAAGAAGCAGCACCAGTTCGAGAAAAGGCAGTAGGCCCATGGCTCGAAGGCTGGCGTAGTTTTAAAAAGAGCAAAGTATCCCTTGTAGGAGCAGGAATTGTTATATTTTTTATTTTACTGGCTGTCATTGGTCCGTTCATTGCACCACAGGGCATCAATGAACAAGATTTAACGAAGCGTTTACTGGCACCATCCGCTGATCATTGGTTTGGAACGGATGATTTTGGACGGGATATTTTTTCGAGGATCATTCACGGTGCAAGGATTTCGCTATGGGTAGGCTTTTTCTCTGTTATTTTGTCCGTGATAATTGGTAGTTTACTTGGCATCATTGCAGGTTATTATGGAAAATGGGTTGATACGATAATTTCACGTATTTTTGATATTATGCTAGCTTTCCCTAGTATGCTACTAGCGATTGCAGTAGTGTCAGTGTTAGGTCCATCTTTACAAAATGCATTAATCGCTATTGCTATTATTAACGTACCGAATTTTGGGCGCTTAATCCGTTCTAAAGTTTTAAGTGTCAAGGAAGAAGAGTATATAGTAGCGGCAAAAGCAATTGGTATGCGTGATGCGCGAATTCTATTTTCACATATTTTGCCGAATTCCATAACCCCAATAATTGTACAGGGAACACTAGCAATTGCGACAGCCATTATTGAAGCGGCAGCATTAGGCTTCCTTGGGCTAGGGGCTCAAGCTCCAGCACCAGAATGGGGGAAAATGCTAGCGGATGCACGTAAGTTTTTATTAAATGCTCCGTGGACGATGATTTTCCCTGGTTTAGCTATTATGTTAACAGTTCTTGGCTTTAATCTAATGGGTGATGGACTACGAGATGCACTTGATCCAAAAATGAAAAGTTAGTAAATAGGAACAATAACCTTCTACAAGTTAGAAGGTTTTTTTAGCTGCTTGGACCAATGGATATAAAAGGAACATTTTTACTACAAAAACGTTCAATGCTATAGAAAAAGGCATAAGGGGCTTTCTAAAATAAGTGAAAAAACCTTTTCGGAGCCATTAATTGAATTTTTTGTCACGTTATTTTAGACTTAATTTAAGTAGAAATCTTTTAGCTTAGTAGATTATTGCTTACCATAAAATCTTTCGACTGAAATACATATTTTAGGAGGGTGTTAAAATTGGGGATTAATTTACAAAAAGGACAAAGAGTTGATTTAACAAAGGGTAACGCAGGATTAAATAAAATAAAAGTAGGTTTAGGGTGGGACCCTGTAGGTCAAGAGAAAAGTGGCGGCTTTTTAGGTGGTTTATTTTCCAGCAGAAATAGTGGCAGTGGCAGAAGTATCGACTGTGATGCTTCGGTATTGATGTTACAGGATGATAAGGTTGTTGCGGGTGACGATGTTGTTTATTTCGGGAAATTAACAAGTAGCTGCGGTTCTGTTCGACATTCAGGTGATAATTTAACAGGTGACGGCGATGGTGATGATGAGGTAATTACAATTGAGCTATCATCTGTACCTACGCAATATAACAAGCTTGTGTTTGTTGTAAACATTTATGATGCGGCAGGTCGCAATCAACACTTCGGTATGATTCAAAATGCATATATTCGTGTGTATGATGATAGGACAGGAAGCGAACTAATTCGCTATAATTTAACTGATAATTATTCGAATTTAACGACGTTAGTATGTGGAGAAATTTACCGTCATAATAATGAATGGAAATTTGCTGCGGTTGGTACGGGAACAAATGACATAAAGCTTGGCGACGTTGTTCGAAGATATCAATAAATAATTGACTAAATAGGAGGAATAAAAATTATGGGCATTTCACTACAAAAAGGTCAAAAGGTAGATTTAACTAAAACAAATCCAGGATTAACGAATGTTGTTGTAGGTTTAGGCTGGGATACAAATAAATATGATGGTGGTCATGATTTTGACTTAGACTCCTCTGTATTTTTACTTGCTGATACAGGCAAAGTTGCAGATCAAAATGATTTTATTTTCTATAACAACACTACAGGTGGCAATGGCTCAGTTGAGCATTCAGGCGATAATTTAACAGGTGTAGGCGAAGGTGACGATGAAGTGGTGAAAGTGGCATTAACTCAAGTACCTGCACATGTTCAGCGACTAGCCTTCACTGTAACAATCCATGATGCAGAGTCTCGCAGTCAGAACTTCGGTATGGTGTCTAATGCCTATATTCGTATTATAAATGCTGCTTCCAACGAAGAAATTATTCGCTATGATTTAGGCGAGGATTTCAGTATCGAAACAGCGATTGTTGTAGGGGAATTATATCGCCATAACGGAGAATGGAAATTTAATGCGATTGGTGCAGGCTATCAAGGTGGCTTAGCTGCTTTATGTAATGATTATGGCTTAAGTGTAAACTAAAATTTCATCTTTGGACAGAAAGGGAGATTTTTGAATGGCTATACAATTAAGTAAAGGGCAACGTATTGATTTAACAAAGCAAGATCCAGGCTTAAATAGCATTGGCATTGGTTTAGGCTGGGATGTAAAGCAATTTGACGGTGGGCAAGACTTTGACCTGGATGCATCTGTATTTTTACTAGATGCTTCAGGTAAATGTCGTAATGAACAGGACTTTATTTTCTATAATAATTTAGCGAGCCCAGACCAGTCTGTTATCCATACGGGAGATAATCGTACAGGTGCAGGGGATGGGGATGATGAAAAAATTCTTGTCAACCTAAAGCAAGTATCACCTCAAATTGAAAAAATTGTAGTGACGGTTACTATTTACGATGCCGAGGGACGTCATCAAAACTTCGGGCAAGTTTTAAATGCCTATGTACGATTGACGAACGAAGAGTCGGGATCAGAGGTATTGCGTTACGATCTAGGCGAAGATTTCAGTATTGAAACGGCTGTAGTATTTTGTGAGCTGTACCGACATAATGGTGAGTGGAAATTTGCTGCAGTAGGCTCAGGTTACCAGGGTGGACTAGCTGCATTAATCAATGCATATGGCTTACAGTAACTAGTTTGAGAAATAGGTACATGACGAAGGATCTTGATTTTGTTTGGATGTATTAAATACATATGCTCACTGGCAGATGTGTGGACTTGTTTTAATAGATTCAGTATCAGGGCGCCAATCGTAATGCACTAAAAATATTTGCTAGTTTTTCGGGCTACCATCTTTCACATGAAATTATCGTTATTATTTTAATTGCTGCATTCTTATTGACATTTGTTATTTACAAGTTGAAAAAGAAAACAGCAGTGTAAACAAGGCACTGTATTAGTCTGTATGGAACAGGCTGATACAGTGCTTTTTTCACAAAAGGCATAGTTACTGGGGAGAGGATTAGATGCAACACTTTGCAACAGAAGCAGAGACGATTTTTTATAAGAAGCCACAGCCGTTTACAAAATGGGAAACGTCGGATATTTTGTCATATGCCTTAGGTGCGACTTTGTATATGCCAGCTTCCATGCCTACGATTGTGAGCTTGATCCGATCACAAAAATATAAGGAACTCACATCACTTGTCATTGATTTGGAGGATGCAGTTGGAGATGCAGAGTTAGTAGATTGTGAAGCTAAGCTGATAGAGGATATTAGTGAATTATATGCACTCTATCAGCAAAAACAGCTATTACTTCAGGAGCTCCCTTTACTTTTTGTTCGAGTACGTCATGTTGAGCAATTTCAAAAGCTAACAACTGTTTTAGGAAAAAAGCAAGAAATATTAACTGGCTATGTCTTTCCGAAGTTTACAGCAGAACAGGGTGCCCGTTATTTCGAGTTGCTTGAACAAACCATTTTAGAAAACGATTTAATTTTATATGGTATGCCAATTTTAGAAAGTCGTGAGGTACTATATAAGGAATCTCGCATGGAAGCGTTATTAGACATTAAAGCAGTTCTACATCAATACAAAGCCCGTGTGTTAAATGTACGAATTGGTGCTACCGATTTTTGTGGTATTTACGGAATTCGACGCCGTATGGATTCTACCATTTATGATATTAGTGTCATTCGCGATTGTATTGCAGATATTGTTAATATATTAGGCCGTGAGGAAGATGGTTTTATTATTTCTGGGCCTGTCTGGGAGTATTTTAATAATCAGCGTGTATTAAAGCCCGCACTTAGAGTGACACCATTCAGTGAGAAAGGTGCGCTTAATACAAGGAAAGCATTATTAGACGATTGTTTAGACGGATTAATGAAAGAAGTTTTAATGGATAAACAAAATGGCATAGTGGGAAAAACAATTATTCATCCGAGCCATATCCGTGTTGTGCATGCCCTCTATGCTATTTCGTATGAGGAATACTTAGATGCACTAAGTATTATAGAAAATAATGATGGACAAAAAGGTGTTATGAAAAGTCACTATGCTAATAAAATGAATGAAATTAAGCCACATATGAGATGGGCACAGCGGATTTTAAAACAGGCTCATGTCTATGGTGTCTATCATGAATCTGTCGATTTTGCCTCACTTTTATTACAGTCTGAAATAGGTGGTAGTCTATATGCAACAACAAATGAGTAAATTAAGCATTTTACCGAATTATTCAATAGATATTGAAATTACCTACAATCCACATAATTTTGCGCTATCCAATTTGTTTAAAATGGCGGCTCGGATTAATAAGAAAAGACAATTTTTGTTTGTAAGCACAGTACTAGGCAAACATTTGGCTGTCCGTCCGCAAATCCCTTTACTGACAGGAACTCTTTTAGCTATGCTGTATCAGCAGCATCTTACTGGACAAAAGGTAATGGCTAAGTCTGTCGTAAAAGCTTTAAAAGACGGAGCTAATTTGGATGAAGTACAAAAATCCATAGAAGGAACCCTGAAATTAACGGATGAAACATTGTTTATTGGCTTTGCAGAGACGGCAACAGCACTTGGACACGCAGTATTTAATGCCTTTCACTCGAATGCTATGTATATCCACACAACACGTGAAGTGCTGCCTGATTTTGAGCCATTTGTTACGTTTGAGGAAGAACATTCACATGCGACAAGCCATAGAATTTATACGGAGGAACCAGAATTTTTACTGCAAGCTAAGCGCATTGTGTTAATTGATGATGAGATTACGACGGGGAATACGGTCATTAATATTATTGAGACATTAAGACAGAAATTTCCTTTAGTGAGACAGTATGCGGTACTATCTATTTTAGATTGGCGTTCAAAACAGCAGCAATCCATCTTTAAGCAATTAGAAGTACAATGGGATATCTCTATAGAGTTCATCTCCATTATGTGTGGGAATTTTAGCTGTTCAGGTATGCCAAGCTTAACAAGCACGCAACCAAATTTACAAACACAGGCTACAGAAGATATGGAACTATGGTCAATTCAGGCGCCTGTTGATCGTAAATTCTATCAATCTGTTGCGGAGAATGGTTTAGTAAATAATCAGCCTTATCTAGTAGCGACAGGGAGGTTTTTGCTCACTTCAAAACAGCATGTTGCACAAAAGAAATCGTTACAAGCTATCGCTAAGCAATTACAAGAGCTAAGAACAAACGGGCCAGCGCTTGTTATTGGCACGGGTGAGTTCATGTATGTTCCTATGCAAATTGCCTCTTATTTAGGAAATGATGTTTACTTTCAATCAACTACTCGTAGTCCAATCTATTGTACGGATGATTTGGGATATACGATTAACGAAAAAATAGCCTTTGAAAGTCCAGAAAATAACGGGGTTACTAATTATTTATATAATCTTCAAAGCCAGTCCTACATGGAACTTTTCTTCATTGTGGAACGTATAGCAAGTAAAGCGGTAGTTGCTCGTGTGGTGAAGGCATTACAAGAAGCCACTAAAGCCAAAGTATACGTAATTAGTATGCATGAATTGGAGGGAGAACGATGATATCGACTTTGCAGCCAGATAAAATGGGGAGTTATGCACCAGAGGACGTTATTTTTTTATTGCGTGATATTGGAAGTGCATTCCTTGAAATGGATAATGAGAAACGTGAACAGCTCATTCAATCGGGCATACATTATTCGGAAATGCTGCCAGTGGAGAAGCAACCATCTGATACCTACATGAATCTTTTTTATAAAGCGTTAGATGCTTATGCAGAAAGAATAGCAATCGCAGTTGGCGTAGTGGCAGAGCAAATCATTGAAAATAGAGGGTTAGAAAATTTAATTCTTGTGAGTTTAGCTCGTGCAGGTACACCCATTGGTATTTTAATCAAACGGTATATAGCCATACGTTATCATGTGAATGTTCCACATTACTCCATTTCTATACTACGAGGTCGTGGTTTTGATGAAACGGCAATTCGTTATATTTTGACACAGCACCCTCTAGGAAGTCTTCAATTTATTGATGGTTGGACAGGAAAAGGGGCAATTACCAATGAATTAATTCAATCCTGCCAAAAGTTTAACTTACAATATCAAGCACAGTTAAGCGCCAATTTAGCTGTTTTGGCTGATCCTGGCCATTGTGCCGCTATTTATGGAACTCGTGAGGATTTTTTAATACCTTCTGCTTGTTTAAATTCAACTGTATCTGGTTTAGTGAGTAGAACGGTATTAAATTTGCAGTTTATGGATGCAAACGATTTTCATGGTGCAAAATACTATAAAGAATTAGAGGCCGTAGATGTCTCCAAGCTGTACATAGAACGTATCGTCACATGTTTTGAACAAGTACAGAGTAAAATTGTGCAACAAATTCAAGAGCAGGAATTCTCTCCGATTACTTGGGAGGGCATGAAGTCCGTGCAAACAATTCAACGAGATTTTGGTATTGATAATATTCATTTCATTAAGCCAGGTGTTGGGGAAACGACAAGAGTTTTGCTGCGAAGGATACCTTGGAAAATTTTAATTAACCCACAGTACATGGATGAGCTAAAACATATTTTGTTATTAGCACAGGAAAAAAATGTATTGGTTGAAGAGTATTCGTATATGTCCTATGCATGTTGTGGTTTGATCAAAGAATTATAGAGGAGAATATGATGATATTATTTACATCTGATTTAGATAGAACCCTTATTTATTCTAAACGCATGATGGAGATGTTTCCGCCAGCTACAGAGACAATCGTCGTTGAACACAAGATTGAAACTGCAATGAGTATGATGACCCAGGCAACAGCACCCCTATTGCAACAGGTGCACCAACAAACTCTATTTGTACCTGTTACAACAAGAGCATTACATCAATATAAAAGAATTCATTTTATTCATGATTTATGCCCTGCTTTTGCAATTACAAGCAATGGGGGTACAATAGTAGAAAAGGGTCAGCCATATGAAAAATGGACACAAACATTATCTAGACGCATTGAAGATTCTTCAATTCCTCGTATGGATATGCTAAAGCTTTTTCAGACGATTAAATCTGATACATGGCTACAACGTTCTTTGTATATTGATGAGCTTTTTTACGTACATCATGTAGATATCAACGTTTTACCATCCGATGAATTACAAGCGATGATTCGAGAGTTTGATGTGCATGGTTGGTATGTTCTATTACAAGGGAAAAAATTGTATTTTATGCCTAAGGTGCTGACAAAGGAAGCGGCTATAGAATATATAAAGGAATTCTGTACATACGATATGCATATCGCAGCAGGTGATTCTATTATGGATTATGGCATGCTTGCAATGGCTGATTTAGGTTTTACACCAAATCATGGAGATTTAAAGGATAAACAGCCTAAAGTTTTACAAAATACAACTTACTCGCCTCTCTACGGCGAAGCATTTACAAAAGATTTATTGGAAGCGGTTTTAAAGATGGCATCACAACATACGGTCATATAAAAGTTCAAATATTTTTGTTGTCATTAGGTGAGGCGCCCTATGATAAATGAATGCTTCCACATAGGCTGAGGATGATTTTTAGGAGGTGCGTTTGTATGCAAACAATCACAATTAAATCAGTGTTGGAGCGTCATCCTGATGATTGGCTACAGGCGTTTCAAGATTCACCAAAGAATCGTGCATTTTATGAAAAAACAGAGCAACAAGTGAGTTTTAGTAGAATTGCTGTACGTGTATTGGGTGTACCAATCGAAGAAGATGATTACTTCAATTCATTATTTACATTGTCACAAAACGCTAACATCCATATTTTAAGTGAAGAATTAAATAAACATATTGAACCAAAAGACTTTCAGGCAATACAAGCAATCCTTTCACAGCATCAACAAACTCCACAAGGTCTATCTATTAATCGTTTAGTGGCAATGATGTATGGTTATCAATTAATTCCTAAACATGATGATAGTGTAATGAATCGCCATTTACAGTTAGCAACCATTAAAGTAGTAGAGCTCTTTCAAAAACAGCAATCGTTAGGTTTGCTAGCAAATGACTTTCGCCGTTTTTTAATTGATATGGTGAAATGGTTAAAAAATCATTGGATTCTATGGACAAAATCCATGAAACCAACAGATGATTTTCCTAAAGTAGTTTGGTACGGGGAAGCAACACTCAGTCAGCGCTATTTCTTATTATTATTAATGGAGCTAGGTTGTGACGTATTAATTTTTCATCCAGCTAAAACGGATGAATTTGCTGAGATTGATCCTAATGATTCTTTCTCCATCACATATGCATATTCAAATCAAACAGCTTTACAGCCATTTCCTGATAAGTTGCGTGATCGACAGGCAACGGTCGGATATCGATCGAGTCAGCATTTTGAACAATTAATGCATGATCAGCAATCAGGTGTCTATAAGCCTTGGCAGTTTAAAGATTTTATGCCACGCTCCTTAACATTAAGGATGACATATGACGATATTTTTATTTATGCAAAAGAGAAAGCTTTGGTTCGACCGCAGTTTGAAGTGGTTGGAGATGAGGTTGTCATACCAGTCATATTTGCAAAAATTAGTGGGGTTTCGAGCCAACGTGAAGAATACTGGCATTATATGCATCAGTTATTAGCAAATCCGCAAACTGTTTTTGTCCAGAAATTCCCCTATGCATCAACGAGCAGAGCCAATTTCCACTTTCACTATAAGCATTGCCTAGTAAATGGAGAGCTGTCAGTAGAGCGTATTATGCAAAGTGATTGGTGGCAATATGGGGAATTAACATTGGAGCTACAGCGTGCAATTGCACATACGATAAAAACTTCCTGTGAGCAGCCCATGTTGAAACAACAGCTGAATGAGTCCTTATATGATTTACAGTTATTTTTATTTAAACAAATGACGATGATTCCTCCGGAGGTACTGCGATTACTACAAAGCTTTGATTATTCACAAGAGGTACCGAAGCTGGTATTATTCCAAGCACCTCAACAACCAGCTTTATCACGTGAGGATATGGCATTATTGGCCTTTTTAAATCGATTTGGTGTGGATATTGTTTTTTATAACCCGACAGGACAACTAGATTTAGAAAAACATTTACGAGAAGATAGTTACGATGTACATCGTTTAGAGCATATGCTATTTGACTTGCACTACGAAGAACCAAAGCCACAGAAAACTGCACCCGACAAAATCATAAAAAAACTCTTTAATCGTTTTTTCTGATGATAGGAAGGAGGCGGCACAAATGTCAAATAACTCGTTGACGCTGAAGCAGCTAACGCTGGAAACAGCAGAAGCCTTCAAAGAACAGTTACGGGATCATGCAGAGGTAAAGCAAATTGCCAATCAAATCGATATAAAAAATCAGTTAGAGCTATTAGCTTTGGGAAAAGAGCCGGCTACAAAATTAGCTACATTTGCAGATCAAATTTTAGCAATCATCACCCAGTCAACAACTTTCGAATCAAATGAATTATTTAAGCAGCTTGAAGCCCTTATGCAGACTTTCGACAAACAAGATTTTACAGAACAAAAGGGCTTTTTTAAAAAGCTATTTGCACGGAAGACCAAAAATGATGGCGATTTATTTACGAAATACAATGGACTGGGGAGAGAGATTGAGAAAATCCATTATCAATTTGTGCTGATGGAAGAAGAATTAGCGAAGGATAATCGAGTACTTGCACGCTTATATCAAGAGGACCTCATGTACTATCTAGAGCTAGAAAAATATATCGTAGCAACTGATATGAAACTTCATGAAGTCCAAACAACATTGATTCCGATGTATGAAAAACAGAGTGAAGCAGGTAATCAGCTGGCGAAAATGGAGCTAAATCGTTTGCAAGCTATTGCAGAGATGCTCCAGCAAAAAATAGATGATTTAGAAAAATCGCGTATGGTGGCTATTATCACAGCTCCCCAAATCGATATGCTACGTAATGGTAACAGTGAATTGATTGAACAAATTAATGGGGCTTTTGTTAAAACCATTCCTGTTTTTAAAATGGGTTTGATGAATGCAGTTAATGAAAGACGTCAACAATTACAAAGTCAATCAGCCTCTGCCTTTGAAGACCGTATGAAGCAATTTGGGGGAGCTAGCAAGGAAGCGGTGCAATTAAGTACTGCCATGGCTCAACAATCCAGCACTACCCAGACTCTTGAAGAAATGTGGGATACTATTGTATCAGGCATTGCCAATTATCAGCAATTACGTGATGAACAAACGGTCAAACGCCAACAAGCAGAGCAACAACTGCTAACATTACGTTCTTAGCTCCTTTCCTCTAAGTAGATTACTACTTGGAGGTTTTTTGTATAGAAAAAGCAACAGACTTTTCTTCATTCAAAGGGTGATCAAAAGCCCCTAGAATCAAGGTAATCTGTTGCCATAAAATGCTAGCTAAATGAATTCTTCTTCAAATTCTACATTGATTTCATGTCCATGATAGCTTTGGTAGGACACAATGAGTGTATCGAGATGTTCTAGGTTTTCCTCATAATCTAAAATACGCGATAATATATAGAGTAGGTGATAGCTAGAAAACTCCGTATCGCCCTCTTCACGAGCAAAGTTGATTTGCTTGATGAAAATTTCCATCAGCTCATTACGTTGGACATAGTCAATGCTTTTACTCCACTCCGAATGCTCAGGCTTTAGCTTTCCTGTATATTTTAAGAGCAATTGCTCATGGTATGTTAACAAGGAATCAAGTCTCTCCTGAATCATTAAATGAAATTGTGTAGGGAGCTGAGCTAATTCATTTTCGTGATTATGCAAACGCTGTAGCAATTCCAAGCTTTTCTTGGAAGTTAAAATCATTTGACGATAGACTACTAGTTTGCGTGCTTTCACATATTTTTTATTTTTTAAGTAATTACGCTCTTCCTTATAAAAATCATACAGCGTATCCACTCGTAGCATACGGTTTTTAAACTTACTTAATGCTGTTTTTGTGGATGTATGCTCAGAAGCTTGCCGTACAGCCAGTCGTGTCCAACGAATAATATCATCTTGTAAAATATAAATTTTGCGAAATAGTTTTACCTCGTATTTAGGTGGTAAGAACACAAGATTTACGACAAATGCTGCTAATACCCCAACTAATATCGTAACAAAGCGTATCAAACCAAACGTTAAAAAGTCATCCCCTTGAAATTCCATAATAGCTACAACTGATACCAACGCTAGCGAAAGTGATTTTTCGAGTTTAAACTTTAACATTAAACCAATAGCTATTATGACGGCTATACCAATGGCAACGACATGATGGCCAAAAAGTAAGCCGAAAATGACGGCAATTGTCGCACCTATAATATTCGCTTGTACTTGCTCCACAATGGTTTGGTAAGAACGATAAATAGAAGGCTGAATAGCAAAAATAGCTGCAATTCCAGCAAAAACAGGTGAAGGTAGTTTTAACAACTCTGCAATAAATAATGCAAATACGATAGCTACACCAGTTTTAAATACACGGGCACCTAATTTCATAAAGATGTCCTTTCTGTCTAATATTTTTTAGCTTCTTTACATTATAGAAGGAAGTGCTCATAAAATACATAGATTTGCATGGATAATAAGAAAAAGGCGACTTCTACTTGCAAGTCGCCTTTTTCTTGTCAAGATTACAATTGAGAAAACGCAATATCTACTGCTTTAATTGTTTCCTGAATGTCTGCTTCTGTATGCTCAGTTGTTAAGAACCATGCTTCATATTTAGAAGGAGCTAGATTAATACCTTGCTCAAGCATGTGTTTAAAGAAGCGTCCAAATATTTCACCATCAGAGCTTTCAGCTTGTTCATAGTTTTCTACCTTCACATCTGTAAAGTAAATAGTAAGCGCTCCTTTAAGACGATTTAACGTGATGGTTACGCCATGTTTTTTAGCGGCAGCTAAAATACCTTCTTCTAAAATTGCGCCTAATCTATCCATTTCCTCATATATACCTGGTGTTTGTAGCACTTCTAGGCAAGCAATACCAGCTTGCATAGATGCAGGATTTCCAGCCATCGTACCCGCTTGGTATGCTGGGCCGAGTGGTGCAACAGTATCCATAATCTCTTTGCGTCCGCCATATGCACCGATTGGTAAACCACCACCAATAACTTTACCAAGTGCAGTTAGATCAGGTGTTAGGCCAAGTAAATTTTGAGCGCCACCATAGTGGAAGCGGAAGGCCGTGATGACTTCATCGTAAATCGTTAGGGCCCCTTTTTCCTTTGCTGTAGCATGTACTAATTCAAGGAAACCTGGCTTCGGTTCAACAATACCGAAGTTTCCTACTATTGGCTCGATTAAAATAGCTGCAATCTCCTCGCCCCATTTATCCATGGCTTCTGTAAAGGCTTCAGGGTTATTAAAAGGTACAGTAATAACTTCTTCAGCAGTCGAAGTTGTAACACCTGCTGAATCAGGTGTTCCTAATGTTGCTGGACCTGATCCAGCAGCCACTAATACTAAATCGAAGTGCCCGTGGTAGCAGCCAGCAAATTTCATGATTTTTGTACGGCCTGTATAGGCACGTGCCACACGAATCGTTGTCATAACAGCTTCTGTGCCAGAGTTGTTAAAGCGTACTTTATCCATCGAAGGGATGGCTTCCTTTAACATTTTTGCAAAAGTAACTTCATATTCAGTCGGTGTCCCAAACAGTGTACCATTTTCAGCTGCGTGCGCTATGGCCTTTGCAATATGTGGATGGCCATGACCAGTAACGATTGGACCATATGCTGCTAGGTAGTCGATATAGCGATTGCCATCTACATCCCAAAAATAGGCACCTTTTCCTCGCGCCATGGCTACAGGAGAACCGCCACCTACTGCTTTATATGAACGAGAAGGGCTGTTTACACCACCAACAATATGCTGTAAAGCCTCTGCATGTATTGCTTCAGATTTTGCATGATTCATAGAATTGCCTCCTAACTTTTTATACGTAATCTATTGTAGACCTATCACTGTAAGAAATCCAAAGAAATTAAGGGATATGACTTGATTTGTTACTTAGAGTAAAATAGAACCTACAGAGGAGGAGATTGTATGACTTTACTAGAAGGACAAAAGGCGCCAGATTTTTCTCTAATGAACGAAAAGGGCGAGATGGTGCATTTAGCTGATTTTAAAGGGAAGAATGTTATTTTATATTTTTACCCAAAGGATATGACACCAGGCTGTACGACAGAGGCATGTGATTTTCGCGATAAGTTTGAGGACTTCAGTCATTTAAATGCTGTTGTTCTTGGTGTTAGTCCAGATAACGAGAAAAAACATGCAAAATTTATTGATAAGCATGGCTTGCCATTTTCATTATTAGTGGATGAGGATCATGCTATTGCTGAAGCATATGATGTATGGACTTTAAAGAAAATGTATGGACGTGAATATATGGGCATAGAGCGTTCAACGTTTTTAATTGATACTGAGGGGAAGCTTGTAAAAGCTTGGCGCAAGGTTCGAGTAAAAAATCATATTGAAGAAGTTTACGCTTATTTAGCAGAACAGGAGGCAAAACAATGAGAATCTATTTTACATTTGAACCTAGACCAGATTTACGAGAGCCATTATTAGCAGAATTTCCACAGGTTGAATTTATCTTTGAAAAGAGCTTATCAAATGAAGAGCTTCAACAAGCGGATGTCTTAGTTACATATGGTGAAGATTTAACAGAAGAGAGTATTCAATATGCGACGAAGCTAAAATGGATTTTTGTTGCATCGGCAGGTATAGAAAAAATGCCGGCTCAGGCTATTATCGAACGCGGCATTCTAGTTTCAAATGTTCGGGGCATTCATAAAACGCCTATGGCTGAATCCATGCTTGCTCATATTTTAGCCATTAAACGAGCTTTGCCTTGGATGTATGAGCAGCAAAAGAAAAGTGAATGGTCGAAAAAAGCACAACAAACGGAATTACGAGATAGTACGGCACTTATTTTGGGACCGGGTGCCATTGGTTCGGAAGTTGGGCGTTTATTGCAAGCTTTTGGGGTTACGACGATCGGCTGTAACCGCTCTGGTAAAGAAGCGGCCTATATGAATACGATGATTAGCTTTGCTCAATTAAAAGAGGCTCTACCTCAAGCGGATATTGTTATTTCTGTATTACCAAAAACAACAGAAACGACCCATTTATTAGAAGAAGAGCATTTTGCTGCGATGAAAAATAATGCGATCTTCATGAATTTTGGTCGAGGTAATTTAGTGGATGAAAAGGTACTCATTCAAGCGATCGAAACAAAGCAAATAGGACACGCAGTTTTAGATGTATTCGAAGAGGAGCCCCTGACATCTGACAATCCATTATGGACATTACCAAATGTCATAGTATCACCCCATGTATCCAGTCATTCTTCTCGATATGTCGAGCGTAGCTTAGAAATCTTCAAGCCAAGCCTAACAAAATGGCTAAAAGGTGATACTGATTTAGAAAATGTCATGGATCTATCAAGAGGATATTAAGGAACAGCCATTGATTTATTGAGGATAAGCAATGTGTGATTGTTGACGAAGTAGTACGAATTGGATACACTATTTATAACAATTATAAATTAATAATACTTATGGAAGAGGTGCATGACGATGTCTACAACGCATTTACAAGATGCACTGGACACGTTGAAAACAACTGGTGTACGTATTACTCCTCAGCGTCATGCTATTTTGGAATATCTAATTCAATCAATGGCACATCCTACTGCCGATGAAATTTATAAAGCACTTGAGGGCAAGTTCCCTAATATGAGTGTAGCGACTGTTTATAACAACCTGCGTGTATTTCGTGAAGTAGGTCTTGTGAAAGAGCTAACTTACGGGGATGCTTCAAGTCGCTTTGATTTCGTGACAAACGATCATTACCATATGATTTGTGAATGCTGTGGTAAGATCGTCGATTTCCATTATCCTGGACTCGACGAAATAGAGCATTTTGCATCACAGGTAACAGGCTTTGATGTGCATTCGCATCGCTTAGAGATATACGGCACTTGTCCAACATGTAAAGTTGCTACTGCAAAAGTTCAATAAAAATCCTAGCTCTTAGAAAGGGCTAGGATTTTTTTGATTTATTATTATAGGATTGATCGAACTCTTTACCTTCTAGAGTAGGATCAAGTGTTAATGGCTCATTGCAGTACATGCACATATCTACTCGTCCTAAAACCTTTGTATGCTTATGACAATTAGGACACTCAACTTGAACAGCTCTTGTTGACAGTAATCCGATCCAAGCGTATACAACTGTACTACCGATAATACAAAGAACACCTAGTGACATGAAAATTAAAACTAATATCGGGCTATTTTTAAAGAAAATGCCTCCGTACATGACAATAAAACCAAAAAAGATTAGTGCTAGTGCGAATGAACGAATTTTATTAATTTTACTTTTATAAGGTTTCATATTTCATCTTGCCTCCCAATCTAAAATCTACTATAACATATAAGGACAAAGTATTTTAGCTTTGAACTGAATGAAAGAAGGAATACTTTTAGAGTATGTCGAATTTTTAACGGAATAAAGAACCTATTATGAATAAAGGAGGGCTGAACATGGAGCAAGTACTGCGTCCAATCTATCAAGAACGTGCGAGTCAGTCGAATACATTAGGCGTAATTTTAGTGGAAAAGCGTGAAGAACAAAGTAACGTTACAGATACATTTGATACGGTTTTACTCATTATCGTAAAAGAAGCAGAGCAACCAGTCTTTTCAAAACATTACTTATATGAAGGAAATAAAATCGCTCTACATACTGTTACGGAAAAATTAATTCGAAAATGGTTACTCATCGGTTCAAATCGGAAGGTCGTCGATTGG
Organism: Lysinibacillus sp. FSL K6-4013; assembly: GCF_038630435.1. Taxonomy (NCBI): domain Bacteria; kingdom Bacillati; phylum Bacillota; class Bacilli; order Caryophanales; family Bacillaceae; genus Lysinibacillus; species Lysinibacillus sp. FSL K6-4013. The sequence continues at coordinate 3,905,162 of NZ_CP152031.1, read as the reverse complement.
ATATTCTTCGGTAGAGTATTATTTGATCGGAATGAATTTCTGCATAAATTAAAAATAGAATTGCAGGAATTTCCGTATAGCGGACGTAAAATTAAAACAGGTATTCAATTTTCAAAGTTAATTCGTCGCTATTTGGAAGGGAAAGAATACTTCGATAAAGGAAGTTACTTGGATGCTTATAATCACGTTGTGGATTCCCTACATCATTTAGGTCGTTTATCTATTATCGATAGTGGCCTGTATCCTGAAGTAACTGTTTGGGCTCAGGTGAAAAAAATTGAGCCAGCCATCTATAAGCTGTATGAAGAGCTAGTGACAAGTAATGAGCCAATAGAAAAGCGCTTAGAATTGTTGTTTTTAGCAAGTGAGTTTTTAATCCACTCTCGTACACGAGATGGGGCACAGCATATACTAGAAGTCATGCAAACAAAAGAAATGTGGACCATTCAGGAATTACATGATCATCATGAGCTCGTGAATTACTCAGTGGATTTAGAAGTGTTTGTGGAGTATTTAGTGGATAAAGGCTATATTCAAATTGAACCAATTGCAGCGAAAAATGAAAGGATATTTCACCGTCATTACAAGGTAAATAAAGATGCTCTAGAAATGGGGCAATGACTGTAGTATGCTTGTAATCGAGGTATCTAAAAATACCTCGATATTTTTTTAGAAAAGTTGTTGACGAATAATATCTTAGTATTGTATTATATTAATTGTCGCTAAGACATAACGATTAACTCAGAAAAAAGCATAAAAAACTTCTCTTAAAAAGTTGTTGACATGTTTTAAATAAGATGTTAATATAAAGAAGTCGCTGAAAAAAACGACTTAAACAAAAATGAACCTTGAAAACTGAACAAGCAAAACGTAATCAATAAAGTTTTAAGTAGCTAGCTTAGCTAGTGAACAAAACACAATTTTGGACATCAAACATGATGCCAGCAAAACAATTTGAGCTAATCAAATTTCTTTTATGGAGAGTTTGATCCTGGCTCAGGACGAACGCTGGCGGCGTGCCTAATACATGCAAGTCGAGCGAACAGAAAAGGAGCTTGCTCCTTTGACGTTAGCGGCGGACGGGTGAGTAACACGTGGGCAACCTACCCTATAGTTTGGGATAACTCCGGGAAACCGGGGCTAATACCGAATAATCTCTTTTGCTTCATGGCAAGAGACTGAAAGACGGCATCTCGCTGTCGCTATAGGATGGGCCCGCGGCGCATTAGCTAGTTGGTGAGGTAACGGCTCACCAAGGCGACGATGCGTAGCCGACCTGAGAGGGTGATCGGCCACACTGGGACTGAGACACGGCCCAGACTCCTACGGGAGGCAGCAGTAGGGAATCTTCCACAATGGGCGAAAGCCTGATGGAGCAACGCCGCGTGAGTGAAGAAGGTTTTCGGATCGTAAAACTCTGTTGTAAGGGAAGAACAAGTACAGTAGTAACTGGCTGTACCTTGACGGTACCTTATTAGAAAGCCACGGCTAACTACGTGCCAGCAGCCGCGGTAATACGTAGGTGGCAAGCGTTGTCCGGAATTATTGGGCGTAAAGCGCGCGCAGGCGGTCCTTTAAGTCTGATGTGAAAGCCCACGGCTCAACCGTGGAGGGTCATTGGAAACTGGGGGACTTGAGTGCAGAAGAGGAAAGTGGAATTCCAAGTGTAGCGGTGAAATGCGTAGAGATTTGGAGGAACACCAGTGGCGAAGGCGACTTTCTGGTCTGTAACTGACGCTGAGGCGCGAAAGCGTGGGGAGCAAACAGGATTAGATACCCTGGTAGTCCACGCCGTAAACGATGAGTGCTAAGTGTTAGGGGGTTTCCGCCCCTTAGTGCTGCAGCTAACGCATTAAGCACTCCGCCTGGGGAGTACGGTCGCAAGACTGAAACTCAAAGGAATTGACGGGGGCCCGCACAAGCGGTGGAGCATGTGGTTTAATTCGAAGCAACGCGAAGAACCTTACCAGGTCTTGACATCCCGTTGACCACTGTAGAGATATAGTTTCCCCTTCGGGGGCAACGGTGACAGGTGGTGCATGGTTGTCGTCAGCTCGTGTCGTGAGATGTTGGGTTAAGTCCCGCAACGAGCGCAACCCTTGATCTTAGTTGCCATCATTTAGTTGGGCACTCTAAGGTGACTGCCGGTGACAAACCGGAGGAAGGTGGGGATGACGTCAAATCATCATGCCCCTTATGACCTGGGCTACACACGTGCTACAATGGACGATACAAACGGTTGCCAACTCGCGAGAGGGAGCTAATCCGATAAAGTCGTTCTCAGTTCGGATTGTAGGCTGCAACTCGCCTACATGAAGCCGGAATCGCTAGTAATCGCGGATCAGCATGCCGCGGTGAATACGTTCCCGGGCCTTGTACACACCGCCCGTCACACCACGAGAGTTTGTAACACCCGAAGTCGGTGAGGTAACCTTTTGGAGCCAGCCGCCGAAGGTGGGATAGATGATTGGGGTGAAGTCGTAACAAGGTAGCCGTATCGGAAGGTGCGGCTGGATCACCTCCTTTCTAAGGATTATTTCGGAATACAAACCTTGGGTTTGTAAGATTACGTTTTGCGTTCAGTTTTGAAGGTTCATTCTTTCTGAATGAAATACTTCAAAACTTGTTCTTTGAAAACTGGATAAAACGACATTGAAATTGTAACAAACACATTTATTTTTTAAGTTTTTTTATAGGCTTAATAACTTGGTTAAGTTATTAAGGGCGCACGGCGAATGCCTTGGCACTAGGAGCCGAAGAAGGACGGCACTAACACCGATATGCTTCGGGGAGCTGTAAGTGAGCTTTGATCCGGAGATTTCCGAATGGGGGAACCCACTACGTTTAATCGCGTAGTATCTTGACGTGAATACATAGCGTCTTGAAGGCAGACCCAGGGAACTGAAACATCTAAGTACCTGGAGGAAGAGAAAGAAAAATCGATTCCCTGAGTAGCGGCGAGCGAAACGGGAAGAGCCCAAACCAAGAGGCTTGCCTCTTGGGGTTGTAGGACACTCTATACGGAGTTACAAAAGAGCGAGTTAGATGAAGCGACTTGGAAAGGTCCGCCAGAGCAGGTAAAAGCCCTGTAGTCGAAAGTTCGTTCTCTCCTGAGTGGATCCTGAGTACGGCGGAACACGTGAAATTCCGTCGGAATCCGGGAGGACCATCTCCCAAGGCTAAATACTACCTAGTGACCGATAGTGAACCAGTACCGTGAGGGAAAGGTGAAAAGCACCCCGGAAGGGGAGTGAAAGAGATCCTGAAACCGTGTGCCTACAAGTAGTTAGAGCCCGTTAATGGGTGATAGCGTGCCTTTTGTAGAATGAACCGGCGAGTTACGATTACGTGCAAGGTTAAGCTTTAGAAGGCGGAGCCGCAGCGAAAGCGAGTCTGAATAGGGCGAAGTAGTACGTGGTCGTAGACCCGAAACCAGGTGATCTACCCATGTCCAGGGTGAAGGTGAGGTAACACTTACTGGAGGCCCGAACCCACGCACGTTGAAAAGTGCGGGGATGAGGTGTGGGTAGCGGAGAAATTCCAATCGAACTTGGAGATAGCTGGTTCTCTCCGAAATAGCTTTAGGGCTAGCCTCGTGATGAGAATACTGGAGGTAGAGCACTGTTTGGACTAGGGGGCCATCCCGGTTTACCGAATTCAGACAAACTCCGAATGCCAGATATTTATACACGGGAGTCAGACTGCGAGTGATAAGATCCGTAGTCAAAAGGGAAACAGCCCAGACCACCAGCTAAGGTCCCAAAGTAATCGTTAAGTGGAAAAGGATGTGGCGTTGCACAGACAACCAGGATGTTGGCTTAGAAGCAGCCATCATTTAAAGAGTGCGTAATAGCTCACTGGTCGAGTGACGCTGCGCCGAAAATGTATCGGGGCTAAACGATTCACCGAAGCTGTGGATTGACATCTACGATGTCAGTGGTAGGAGAGCGTTCTAAGTGCGTTGAAGTCAGACCGGAAGGACTGGTGGAGCGCTTAGAAGTGAGAATGCCGGTATGAGTAGCGAAAGACGGGTGAGAATCCCGTCCACCGTATGACTAAGGTTTCCTGAGGAAGGCTCGTCCGCTCAGGGTTAGTCGGGACCTAAGCCGAGGCCGATAGGCGTAGGCGATGGACAACAGGTTGATATTCCTGTACCACCTCCTCACCGTTTGAGAAATGGGGGGACGCAGTAGGATAGGGTAAGCGCGCCGTTGGTTGTGCGCGTCCAAGCAGTAAGGCGTGTGTGTAGGCAAATCCGCACACTGTAACGTTGAGCTGTGATGGCGAGTCCGTATGGACGAAGTTCCTGATTTCACACTGCCAAGAAAAGCCTCTATCGAGGTGAGAGGTGCCCGTACCGCAAACCGACACAGGTAGTCGAGGAGAGAATCCTAAGGTGTGCGAGAGAACTCTCGTTAAGGAACTCGGCAAAATGACCCCGTAACTTCGGGAGAAGGGGTGCTCTTGAGCGTGCAAGCGCATGAGAGCCGCAGTGAATAGGCCCAGGCGACTGTTTAGCAAAAACACAGGTCTCTGCAAAACCGTAAGGTGACGTATAGGGGCTGACGCCTGCCCGGTGCTGGAAGGTTAAGAGGAGTGGTTAGCGCAAGCGAAGCTGCGAATTGAAGCCCCAGTAAACGGCGGCCGTAACTATAACGGTCCTAAGGTAGCGAAATTCCTTGTCGGGTAAGTTCCGACCCGCACGAAAGGCGTAACGATCTGGGCACTGTCTCAACGAGAGACTCGGTGAAATTATAGTACCTGTGAAGATGCAGGTTACCCGCGACAGGACGGAAAGACCCCGTGGAGCTTTACTGTAGCCTGATATTGAATTTTGGTACAACTTGTACAGGATAGGTAGGAGCCAGAGATCTCGGAGCGCCAGCTTCGAAGGAGGCGTCGGTGGGATACTACCCTGGTTGTATTGAAATTCTAACCCATGCCCCTTAGCGGGGCAGGAGACAGTGTCAGGCGGACAGTTTGACTGGGGCGGTCGCCTCCTAAAAGGTAACGGAGGCGCCCAAAGGTTCCCTCAGAATGGTTGGAAATCATTCGTAGAGTGTAAAGGCACAAGGGAGCTTGACTGCGAGACCTACAAGTCGAGCAGGGTCGAAAGACGGGCTTAGTGATCCGGTGGTTCCGCATGGAAGGGCCATCGCTCAACGGATAAAAGCTACCCCGGGGATAACAGGCTTATCTCCCCCAAGAGTCCACATCGACGGGGAGGTTTGGCACCTCGATGTCGGCTCATCGCATCCTGGGGCTGTAGTCGGTCCCAAGGGTTGGGCTGTTCGCCCATTAAAGCGGTACGCGAGCTGGGTTCAGAACGTCGTGAGACAGTTCGGTCCCTATCCGTCGTGGGCGTAGGAAATTTGAGAGGAGCTGTCCTTAGTACGAGAGGACCGGGATGGACACACCGCTGGTGTACCAGTTGTCTTGCCAAAGGCATCGCTGGGTAGCTATGTGTGGACGGGATAAGTGCTGAAAGCATCTAAGCATGAAGCCCCCCTCAAGATGAGATTTCCCATTACGCAAGTAAGTAAGATCCCTCAAAGACGATGAGGTAGATAGGTTCGAGGTGGAAGTGTGGTGACACATGGAGCTGACGAATACTAATCGATCGAGGACTTAACCAATATGTTTGAAACATTCAATGTATCGTTTATCCAGTTTTGAAAGAATAAAATATTAGAATATACTTGTAATTTTTATAAGTTATGTTATAATAAGTATTGTCTTTCAAATAGTCTAGTGATGATGGCAAAGAGGTCACACCCGTTCCCATACCGAACACGGAAGTTAAGCTCTTTAGCGCCGATGGTAGTTGGGGGCTTCCCCCTGTGAGAGTAGGACGTCGCTAGGCTATATACTAAAATTATTCCGAAGTAGCTCAGTTGGTAGTAGCACCTGACTGTTAATCAGGTTGTCGCAGGTTCGAGTCCTGCCTTCGGAGCCATTCTTGGAGAGTTGTCCGAGTGGCCGAAGGAGCACGATTGGAAATCGTGTAGGCGGTTAACACTGTCTCAAGGGTTCAAATCCCTTACTCTCCGCCAGCACTTTGATGTGTTCCAAACGATGGCCCCTTGGTCAAGTGGTTAAGACACCGCCCTTTCACGGCGGTAACACGGGTTCGAATCCCGTAGGGGTCACCATTTAAATACCCAGATGGAGGATTAGCTCAGCTGGGAGAGCATCTGCCTTACAAGCAGAGGGTCGGCGGTTCGAGCCCGTCATCCTCCACCATTATTTTTACAACATTATAGTATTATCGCGGGGTGGAGCAGTGGTAGCTCGTCGGGCTCATAACCCGAAGGTCGTTGGTTCAAATCCAGCCCCCGCAACCAAATGGTCCCGTGGTGTAGCGGTTAACATGCCTGCCTGTCACGCAGGAGATCGCCGGTTCGATCCCGGTCGGGACCGCCATTTATTTTAAAATATGGGTCAGTAGCTCAGTTGGTAGAGCATTAGATTGAAGCTCTAAGTGTCGGCGGTTCGATTCCGTCCTGACCCATCTTGTTTTTTTGCCGGTTTAGCTCAGCAGGTAGAGCAACTGACTTGTAATCAGTAGGTCGTGGGTTCGATTCCTATAGCCGGCACCAGATTTTCCCGGAGGGGTAGCGAAGTGGCTAAACGCGGCGGACTGTAAATCCGCTCCTTAGGGTTCGGCGGTTCGAATCCGTCCCCCTCCACCAGTTTTATTATTTTAGGGGCATAGTTCAACGGTAGAATAGAGGTCTCCAAAACCTTTGGTGTGGGTTCGATTCCTACTGCCCCTGCCAATTAATTTTATGGCGATTGTGGCGAAGTGGTTAACGCACCGGATTGTGGTTCCGGCATTCGTGGGTTCGATTCCCATCAGTCGCCCCATCTAATATAAAATTAATAAACATCATAATACAATGGCGATTGTGGCGAAGTGGTTAACGCACCGGATTGTGGTTCCGGCATTCGTGGGTTCGATTCCCATCAGTCGCCCCATTGTTGGGGTATAGCCAAGCGGTAAGGCAACGGATTTTGATTCCGTCATGCCTAGGTTCGAATCCTAGTACCCCAGCCATTTTTGCGGAAGTAGTTCAGTGGTAGAACACCACCTTGCCAAGGTGGGGGTCGCGAGTTCGAACCTCGTCTTCCGCTCCATGTATGACGGCGGCATAGCCAAGTGGTAAGGCACGGGTCTGCAACACCCTTATCACCGGTTCAAATCCGGTTGCCGCCTCCATATTTTAACTGTTAATCGGTTTATCCGATTTTTTTTATCTCCATTATGCCGGTGTGGCGGAATTGGCAGACGCGCACGACTCAAAATCGTGTTCCTTTGGAGTGTCGGTTCGACCCCGACCACCGGTATCAATTACAACGAAGAATCCTTGATTTATTAGGGATTCTTTTTTTATTGTAAAAAATTATAGAATGTATATAAACATAGATAAAAAAGAGGTAGACTGAATGGGTCTTATTGTTGCCTATACAACAGCTATATTATATGTAATCACGATGATCGTGGTAACGTTAACTAATAGATAAATGTGTGCTTGTCTTCTATTATAGATACTATATTCATACAACAATTGATATTCACAGTTCGTATAAAATAGTAAGACCGTGATTAGAAATCAAAAAATAGCAATTCATTCAAGGCGAGGTTCTATAACAAAATAAGATTTTAGCAAGTAAAGATAAATAAAATTCACAAAAGAAGCCACTCTATGGGTGATCTGACCCGAAAAAGTTAGACATATTTAGTTAAGCAACTTCTAAGACCTGAATTCGGTATTCCACCGGACTTAGGTCTTTTAATTTTGCCTTTATTCGTTTGTGATTGTAATAGTAAATATAGTCATGGAGTTCCTGTTCAAAATGTGCCATGGATTCAAATTCTTGTAGATACAGGAGTTCAGATTTTAATAAGCCAAAGAAATTTTCAATAACTGCGTTATCCAAACAATTGCCCTTACGGGACATACTCTGCGTAATCCCGTGTTGTTTTAATGTTTGTTGATACTTTTTCATTTGATAATGCCAACCTTGATCTGAATGAAGAATGACTTGATCACCTGATTCGAGGCGCTCCAATGCTTGTTCTAACATATTATGGACTAGTTTATACACTGGACGCTTCATTACCGTGTATGCAATGATTTCGCCATTACATAGATCAAGGACGGGTGATAAATAGCGTTTCTCACCAAATAGATGGAACTCTGTCACGTCTGTTACCCATTTCTCGTTCATTTTTTCCGCTGTAAAATCGCGTTGTAATATGTTTGGGGCAATTTTTCCGACGTTACCTTTATACGAACGATATTTCTTCATGCGGACTTCACACTTTATGCCAATGGCATTCATCAAGCAGTTAATCGTTTTTGGATCGTGATGAATACCAAATTTTTTTAATTCTTTGGTGATCCGACGATAACCATAACGTCCCTTATGTTCATGATAAATGGACTGAATTGCGACTTTCACATCAGCGTATTTATCATGACGATTCAAACGCTTTTCCCAGTAATAATACGTACTACGTGGAATATCAGCGACTTTGATTAATTCCACTACTTCATAGATTTCCTTCAGTTCATAAATTACTTGCGCTTTGATTTGATTGGTAATTTTTCTTGCATTTGAACTAAAGTATTCAACTTTTTTAAGTACGCATTCTCCATTTCTAATTGTTTAATTCGTGCTTCTAACGCCTCAACAGATCCTTCAGCTGGTGTTGATTTCGTTGTTCTTTTTGTCTCTTTTTTCATAGATGGATGCCCCTTTTTCTTAGAAACAAGGGCATCATAACCACCAACTTCAAACTTCAACTTCCAATTCCGAATCATGCCAGGAGATGAAATATTGAATAGTGCAGCTGTGTCTCTCGAAGATGTACCTGTCTCGTTCATATAATTAAGTACATTCATTTTATAGTCAGCTGAATAGTTTGTATAGGACTTTAAGAAAGTCTCTACGCCATTTTTTTGATAACGGCGAACCCATTCACTGACGATCTGAGCTGTCACACCGATATCTTTCGCAATTTCGATCAAAGTTTCATTTCCATTTAAATATCGTTGAACTGCTTGAATACGTTGTTCAGCACTTACTTTTGCCATAAAAAAACCCCCGTAAAAGTTAGATTGGTGTCTAACTTTTACGGGGCAGTTCAGGGATAAAAATGCCTTTATAGAGTGGCTTTCTATATCATCCCTACATTTTAACGATTAGTTCATGCTCTGTTCATTTAACAATTATAAGCTATGAGTAATCAAAGAAATGGAGGGGTTAGTGATGAATCTTGCCTGGAAAGAAATGAAGAAGAATAAAGTACGGTTTTTAATCTTGGGCTCCATTATCTTCCTAGTTAGTTTTTTAACGTTTATTATCTCGGGTTTAGCAAATGGTCTGTCACAGGATAATGCTGCTTTAATTAAGGATTTACCGAAGGGACAATTTTATATGGCTGAGGATGCGGATGGAACGTTTAATCTTTCAAGAATCGATAGCAATCTCCAGCAGGAAGTCTTTAGTAAAGAAAAAGAGGCAGTAGCTTTTTCGATCCAGATGGGCTTTTTAAACGATCAGGATGATAAACAGCAAAGTGTAGCCTTTGTGACATCAACGGAATCTAAACTTTTTAGCAATGTGCAACAAAACGAGGTGCTTTTGGATCGTTCGCTGCAAGATAAAGGAATTCAAGTTGGAGATATATTAACGAATAATCAGTACGGTGGAAAGTTTATTGTAACAGGTTTTGTAGAGCAAAAAAAATATAGCCATGCTCCCGTTGTTTATATTAGTGAAAAGGCTTATCAGGAGATGTATCGAGTGGATGATAAGCAGTTAATTTATGTACCAAATAGTGAGCCGAAAGATATTAAGGGATTGCAAGCTTATAGCAATAAAGAGTTTCTCAATACTATCCCTAGTTATAATGCGGAACAGTTATCTTTAAATATGATTATCTGGTTTTTAGTGGTGATTAGTGGGATGTTGTTTGCTATTTTCTTCTATATGATGAATGTACAAAAAATTGGCTTGTATGGCATTTTAAAAGCGATTGGATTAAAAACAAGTAAGCTATTTAAAATGATTTGGACACAGATGGCTATTATTACAATTTTTTCACTTATTGTATCAGTCAGCCTTAGCCAGCTTTTCAACGTCGTTGCTCCTAAGGGGATGCCATTCACCTTATCAATGGGTACTACAGCACAGTTATCCATTGTGTTCCTCCTCATAGGCTTTATCGGTGCTACATTATCAGGAATGCAAATTAAAAAAATTGAACCGTTACAAGCAATACAGCAGGGGGAGGCTTAATCATGACGGTATTTACAATGGATGAAGTACGAAAAACGTTTAAGAATGGAGAAGTCGAGGAGGAAATCTTAAAGGGCATCAATCTTTCTTTAAAAGAGGGAGAGATTACAGCATTGGTAGGTGCTTCTGGCTCTGGGAAAAGTACATTATTAACGATAGCAGCAGGATTACAACCAGCAACAGATGGGCAAGTGCTATTTGAAGAACAAAATCTAACTATGATGAGCCCTGAACAGATACGAAAATTACGTGCAAGTAAATTCGGCTTTGTTTTTCAATTTGCACATCTCGTCCCATTTTTGACAGTGGAGGAGCAATTGTTATTAATGTTAGATGTTGCTGAATCTTCATTAAAAAAGAATGAACAGAAATATGAAGTCAATCGGCTATTGGAGTTAGTTGGAATGGAACATCGTAAAACTGCCTATCCTTCCTCCTTGTCAGGGGGAGAGAAGCAACGTGTAGCAATTGCACGTGCTATTATTCATCAACCGAAAGTATTGTTTGCTGATGAACCAACGGCTAGTTTAGATTCACAGCGCTCTAAAGAGATTATGGTGTTATTAAGAACATTAACAAAAACTTTAAATATAACAACATTATTAGTGACGCATGACGAAGAAATGTTGGCATATACAGATCGTATTATTAAAATGAGCGATGGTGTCGTATTATAAAATAAGCAAGGCTCCCATTAGAAGGGAGCCTTGTGAAACATTAGGTTAAACGTGCATTACGACTCACTTTACAAACCATTCTCATTAACGCTTTGTGTAAAAAAGGAAAAATAGTAAAAACAACATCCAGTGTTTTGCGCATTGGCATTGGACAAATGATAGGCTTATTTTGATGAACACCCTCTATAGCCATTTTTGCAATTCGCTGAGGTGAGATCATTTTTTGCTGCTTTAATTGTTGGGTGATAATTGATTTATCCATATGAATCGCCTTTGCATTATCGAAAATTGGTGTATCCACAAACGTTGGACATAAAGTACTCACCTTAATCCCGAATTCCTCAGCCTCATAGTGTAGAGAGGTTGTTAGTCCTATAACAGCATGTTTGGTAGTAGCGTATGCAGTAGAAAAAGGAGAAGGTCCTAACCCTGCAGCAGAGGAGGTATTGACGATATGACCAAAACCTTGTTTTTTCATAAGTGGGTAGCCTATTTGAGTCCCATAAATGACACCCCATAAATTAATGGCCATAATTTCCTTCCAATCCTCAATAGTCATTTCACCCATCTCCCCATACATAGCGATACCAGCATTATTAAACAGATAATCTATACGGTGAAATTCTTCAAATACATCATGAATGACAGAAGTTACATTTTTGTAATCGGTTACATTTAAATGTACAAATTTTACATGGGCGATATCCTTATTTAACTCTGCTTCTAACACACGACCCTCATGATCTTGAATATCAGCAATAATGACAAATATATGGCGAGCAATTAATTCCTGGCAAATAGCCTTTCCTATCCCTGATACACCACCTGTAACAACTGCAACCTTTCTCATCTTTAGAACCTCCCGATTTTGTCTCCTTCGACTTTATAAAGTTCAATGATAGAGCTATATTGCTGTGCCACTATATCAGCACCTTTACTATTCAAATGAACACCATCTAAAGTTACATGTAGCCCTCTTTTTTGAGATAATTTATCGATACGTAAAGGACTTTTGTAAAATAAAACATCCAGTAGGACTCTTATTACATTCGTATTAATAAAGCCTGAGCACTCCAAATGTTCTAAATGCTCTTTAAAGAGATTTTGCATATTTACAAAATAAACATTGCCAGATTTCATTGAAATAGACTCCATAACAGACGTTAATTGTGTTATTTCTTTGTTAGAGGGATTTTGAAGATCTTCTCCTACTAATGTTGGAGATACTAACACTACATTTTTAGAAGCGGCATGTGCCTTCTCTACTACTTTGAGGCAGTACTCTTCGAATTCAATATGATCCTTCGCCACTGGTTGTGCTTGCACCTTTAATAATTTTGAATAGACGTCATTGACGCCTATCCAAATAATAAGGAGATCATAGGAAGATTGGAGTGGTGCTTTTTCCAAGCGAGTAAATAAACTTTTAATCGTCTCGCCTGGATTGCCAAGATTATCGAATGAAATATGAGGATATTGAAGTTTCAAGACATTATAAAATGAAACGCCTGGACGACCTTCTGTTAAGCTATCACCTATTAAACCTACTTTCATTTAAATCCCACCTTTTTTAATTTCTTTTAAGAAAATCGTTATTGCCTGTTGAAAGAGTGGTTCTAATGATTTTAAATTTTGAGTATTGGTGAGCTGACATAATCCACCTAGCCATGTACCAAGTAAGATGGTCCATGTATCAACATTGCCATTAATAAATTCGTTTTTGTCGATGCCCTCTTGAAGAATTGCTCGATAAGCATTCATTGGCGTAATAGCTAAATTAAATAACTGTTGTATAGAATCAGGACTTGATTTTGGATTAGATGCCAGTTCCTGACCTGACTTTAGTAAAGGTGTTTGATACTCATAGAGGACATGCATGGCCATACCATACAATTTATCTGTTGATGTGGTGTATGAAGATTCTTGTTGCAACCATTTGTCATGCCAATTTTTCATCGATTGCTGCGCCAAAAGCACAAATAACTTTTCTTTATTTTCGAAATGATAATAAATATGTCCTTTACTATAACCAGAGGCTTTCGCAATATCACCAACAGATGTCTGATTATAGCCATGTTGAGAAAATAATTGGATGGCGTGTTTGATAATTTCAATCTTTGCCTTATCACTGTCATAGCGTCTTTTACTCAATGTTGTACTCCTTTAATGATTTGAACAGTCGTTCTAATTTAATTATACATAATTTTCTAACTAATTAAATACATAAATTTTTTATTCGGAATATTGTCAAAATTCTAAAGCCTTTAGGAAGGGAATTCCAATTAATTGTTGAATTATTTGTTATGCTAAAAATAAAGAGGAGGCATATGGATGGGAAGAGTGATTGGCTTTGAATTAAATAGTCAGGAACCGGAGAAAGCGGCAGCTTTTTATAGTAAAGTGTTTGGCTGGGAGGTGGCAGCTCCAAATTGGGATTATTGGGCAGTTATGACTGGAAATGAAGACAAAGCTGGAATAAATGGTGGCATTGGTAAAGGACCAAGCGATTTTCCACATGGTACAAGAATTCAAATTGAAGTCGATGCAATTGACGAAGTCATTGCACAGGCAAAACACAACGGTGCTACTATTTTGCGTGACAAAATGGCGTTTGATGATTTCTATCTTGCTTATTTGGTCGATCCGACTGGAATAGGGATTGGATTAATTCAATATAAAAATAACGAATAAAGTCTCTTTTAATAGAGGCTTTTTTCATTTTAAGCATATGAATACGTCTTTATGGGTAAAGAATCGAAGGAGGAGGGATAATGTGAAGAACATATTGAAGCTAGTATGTTTGATCCTGATAACGATTGGTATTTTACCAAAGGAAGTGCAGGCAGCCAACTTTATCGATCTAACGGATGATACATTGACGACGGAAATTCATTATTTAGTAGAACAGGATATTGCGAAAGGGTATTCTAATAACTTGTTCAAGCCGAATGATTATATTACGAAAGCACAGGTAGCTGTAATGCTAACACGTGCTTTAGGCTTAAACACGATCCATGTACAAAATCCAAACTATCAAGATGTCACAACCACCCATAAATTTTATAAAGAAATTGCGGCTGTGCAAAATAAAGGTATATTTGATACTGCCCATAAATTTCATCCAGATGCACCGCTTACAAGGGGGGAAATGGCGATTGTGCTAAGTAGGGCCTTTCAATTAAAAGGTTCAGATCCTTATTATTTTACAGATGTGAGTAAGCAGACACCAGGTTATAAAGAAATTTTAACACTGGCCCATAATCATTTAGTAAGGGGCTATGAGAATGGTTCGTTTAAACCTAATGACCCTGTTACACGCGCCCATTTCTCAGCGTTTTTAGCAAGAGCAATGACGCTATCTAAGCCTAACTTGCTAAAGGACCCCGCATTTGAATATACGTATGCCTATTACTCTTTAAGTGACAATAAGCGTTATACTTTAAACTATCAATATCAGCAACACGACGGTAAAAATGATGTATGGACAGTCAAAAATGTAACTACAGGACAAACTATTTCTGATGAGCTTTTATATGGTCATGATCGAGCATACGGTCAAGCCATTGCTAGTGAAGCTAACACACATTATGATTTATATATAGAACTGCCACTTAGAATAGGTGTTGTTTTACATGAAGATGATCCAGGGATTTCTGCCGGGGAACGAGTAACTGTAAAATCTACTGATGGCACAGTACAAGCTGGTGAAGTGCAATATACGGGCGTGGTTATAGTAGAGAAAAGGTCAGAATTTAGTGATGTGGTGAAAACTTATTATTTTGTAGATGATATAGGATTAGTCAAAGAGCTACACAATGACATAGTTGTGTTTGAATTGCTCAATCGGACAATGGAATAATGTGAAAGGAAAGCAAGCCACCGATGGACTTGCTTTCCTTATTGTTGTATAGAGATATGAAAAAAACGCTGTAGAGCTTGCAGCCATTCCTTCTCAGTGTTTGTTGTATAAGTAGTTAAGGATTGTCCTTCATAAATTCTAAATTCGTTGTTCATCATGGTATGACGGCCACCAATGGTTCGAATCATAGCAATTTTATTTTTTTGCTTGGAAAGTCGTGGTGCAAATTTTGCATCATTGGCATCGTCGTGAAAACTATAAAGCAAACGCCAACTATGTTTAGCTTGTTCCAACAGCATCCAACCATTCGCTTCATCATAATCTATTTTATATAACTCTTTACCTTCACGGTGTTGATAGCCAGCAATCAGTGGCACTGGTTTACAGGGCGCTAAGGCACCGACACCTACATCCGAGATATAGAATTGACCACCATCATTCACTAACAATAATTGATGCATGGGGATTTCCTCTGAAGGAGTATTTTCCGTTATGTTGCGCCAAAACTGAGCATAGCGATTGGTGACAGAAAAGCCAAGCTCCCGTAAGAGCCAGCTGAATAAGATATTTAGTTCAAAACAATTGCCACCACGTTTATCAATAATTATTTTTTGAAATAAATCAGGAATAGCGAAGGAGATCCCACGGTTCAAGGCAACATCTAAATTTTCATAGGGAATGTTTAATAGATGTTTAGTTTGTAATTGTCCAAGTAGCTGTATAGATGGCTCTAACGTTCCTTGAAATTGAATATGCTGTAAATAGTGCTGAATCTGTTCATTCATACAATCGCCTCACTTCCTTATTAATAACATAACCGAAATAGTCTAGGATTACACGCATAAAATGAAGTAGGAAATGATAGAAAAATAGATAAATAACTAGTAAGATTAATATATTAGCTACTATAAAGTGAAATATTATACATATTAGTTAATAATATTGATAGTAAGGTAGGTATCGTATAAGGAATGAAATGGATAGAAGTGAATACATACGAGGAACTTAGTGAAGTGGCAGCTACTATTTTCTCCAAACAAATACAAGAGAAACCTGATAGTGTTTTAGGTTTAGCAACTGGTGGATCACCTGTAGGTATGTATAAGAAATTAGTGGCTCGACATCAGGCTGGCCATTTATCTTTTAAAAAAGTACAAACCTTTAACTTGGATGAGTATGTAGGTCTTGAGCAAACAAGTCCAGCAAGCTACTTTACATTTATGCATGAGAATTTATTTAATTTTGTGGATATACAGCCGGAAAATATCCATTTGCCAAATGGGAAGGCAGCCAATTTAGCAGAAGAATGTGCTGCATATGATAAGCGCATTGAAGAAGCAGGAGGCATTGATTTACAGCTTCTTGGCATTGGTGTAAATGGACACATCGCTTTTAATGAACCAGGCACATCGTTTAATTCCAAGACGAATATCGTGGAGTTAACAGAGTCCACAAGAACAGAAAATGCTATTTACTTTGATGATCCATCTGAAGTACCAACACATGCGATTACAATGGGCATTCAATCCATAATGAAGGCAAAGGAAATCATCCTCATTGCCTTTGGTGAAAAAAAACTCCCAGCGATTGAGAAATTGAAAAGTGGTCATATTACAGAAGAATTCCCAGCAAGCCAATTATTAAACCATCCTAATGTTACAGTAATTTATGGTGGTACGAATTAGCAAAAATAAGCAAAGACTTCTTAGGATTGAAGTCTTTGCTTATTTATTTTTCCTGATAAAATAACCCCTGCTACAACGGCTAGTCCACCTATAAGCTGAAAAGAGTGCAATCTTTCACTTAGAAAAAGAACAGCGAAAATGGAGGCAAAAACAGGAATGAAATTTAAATAAATACTTGCCTTGTTCGCTCCAAGCTGGATAACACCACTGTTCCAGCAGAGAAAAGCAACGATGGAAGCGAAAATACCAACATATAAAATAGCAGCAATGGTTGACCATTCCCAATGAATTACAGTTGCGCTAGACAGTGTTTCATAGAGAGAAAATGGGAATAACACAATAGCCCCAAGTCCAATCGTTACTAGAAAGGTAGATTGCCCTGGTAAACGAGTGGCATACTGTTTAATGAGCAATGAATACACGCTCCAACAAAATACCGCTGCGATCACAATTAAGTCTCCTTTGTTGAAAGTAAAATCTACCATCCTTGTAAAAGAGCCTCCCATTATAATAAAGGCAACTCCACACAGAGATAAAACGGTCCCTATTAACTGAAATTTTGATAGTTTTTCCTTCAAAAAAATAAAAGAAAGTATGTAAATCATTATAGGCGTAGAAGAGTTCATCAACGATGCATTAATGGACGTTGTGTAATGTAATCCAATGTAAACAAGCGTGTTAAATGCTGCAACACCTGTTAACGATAAGATAATGACAATCAGCCAATGTTTTTTCAGTATCCGCCATTCATGCTTTAATTGGCGAAATGCTATGGGAAAAAAGATAATAAATGCGACACACCAGCGTAAAAAGGCAAGTGTTAGGGGAGGGATATCTCCGCTAATGGCACGTCCAATAACAAAATTACCACCCCATAAAAGAGTTGCGAGTACTAATAATATATATGGTGGTATTTTCATGAAGCCATAACCCCTTTATTAATTGAATAGTAAAGTTAATTATAGGCAATCAGCGTAGCAATAATCAATGCCTCTGAAGTTTTGCTATGCTAAAATAAGGAAAACAAGAGGAGGAATAACTGTGAAAAGTACCGTACCATGTTTACAAAAGGGAGATTTAGTCGGTGTTGTTGCACTTTCAAGTCTTGTAGAGCCTGAAAAACTAGGAGAAGCAGTAGCCTTTTTAGACGAATTGGGACTTCGTTATATTGTGGGTGATACGATTCATGCAAAACATGAATATTTGGCAGGTAGTGATGAAATCAGACTAGCTGATTTTCATGACATGGTGAAAAACCCAGAAGTGAAAGCAATCTTTTGTGTAAAGGGAGGCTATGGCTCTGCCAGAATAGCTGAAAAAATTGATTATGCCTTAATAGAGGAAAATCCTAAAATTTTCTGGGGCTTTTCTGATGTTACATATATACATTGTGCGATTAATGAATATGCCAATATGGTGACATTTCATGGACCAATGCTTATGTCAGCTAATAAGATGGATGATTTATCGAAGAAAATGTTTTTACAGCTATTCTCTCCGATGGAAATTCAGTATACAGAGGCAATTTCTCTGTTAACAACGATTGCTGGAGGCATTGCACGTGGTGAAATGATTGGAGGGAATCTCTATCGTCTTGTCAGCACACTAGGAACCAAATTTGAAGTGCAAACTGAGGGCAGGATTTTATTAATAGAGGATGTAAATGAAACGATTCCGGTTATTGATTCGATGCTTCAGCATTTAAAACAAGCAAGGAAGTTCGAGCAATTAGCAGGAGTCGTCATTGGCTCATTTACACAGACAGGAACTGATGAAGCAGCACTTCATTCATTAATGAAGGAGTATTTTGCAGATTTAGGGATTCCAGTAGTGGCAGGTTTTAAGATTGGACATGAAACAACGAATATTGCCATTCCATTAGGAACAGAGGCTATTTTAGATGCACAGGAAAAGATGTTGAGGCTATTACCAGGCGTGCATGAGGAATAAGGAGACGTAAGTAAGATGAATATAGAAAGAAAACTTTATGAAGCAGCGGTAGCATTAGCAGAAAAAAGATACCCCTCTGGATGGGGAGGAGCCGCAGCTTTATATACCGCAGATGGGCAAATTTTAACAAGTGTCGCACCAGAGGTCATGAATGCTGCTACTGAATTATGTATGGAAACAGGTGCCATCCTAGAGGCACATAAATTGAATACAAAGGTTACGCATTCGATTTGTGTTGCTAGGGAAGACGAAACATCTAAATTTGTAGTGCTGACACCCTGTGGAGTCTGCCAGGAAAGACTTTTCTATTGGGGAGAGAATGTAAAGGCGGCGATTACGAATGCAGATGGTGAATTGGTATTTAAATCATTAAAGGAAATTCAACCTTATCATTGGTATAAGGCATATGAACAATAAGCAAAAGACATTACAAAAAATGTAATGTCTTTTCTTAATGTTGCAAAACAGTCAATTGAAAGGTAGAAATGGATTTCCGTTGCAGGCTACTTGCTTTCCTGTGTGAGCGCCGAGCCGCTTCCTCCGCTACTGCTCCGTTTAGAGGCTTGCCTGTCTCGTATCCCACGAGAGGTCTAAATACCGATAATGGGCTATTTGATCTATGAAAAAGTAAAGACCTTTGCAGAATGGTTGATTGGAGCGGAGCCAGCTTCACTCCTAGGAGATTTAGCGTCGCAGATGAGACCCTGGAGCGAACGGAAGTGAGTGAAGCGGCTCAGGGACGCCCCCTGGATCATTTTTTTTAGCTTCGTTAATAAGGTTCGGCATCGTGTCCTTTCTTCACTGCATCTTGAGGTGCTTGATCACCATTGATATTGCCAAGTGGTTTTGATGCCGAGGAGTCTTTTTGAGCGTTGTTTAAACCTTTCTTCAGTAAGCGACCATATTCTTCATCGGCTTCTTCTGCTAAAGCAATCATGGCGTTTTGAATGTCCTCATGACAGACCGATAGATCACGTATTAAATTTTCAAGAAGTTCATCGCGCTCCCACTGTTCAAAGTTACGATAAGTTTCACCAGCCTGTTTGGTATTACTTTGACGATCAATTGATTCACGAACAAGGTTTCCTTCAACGAATGGTGTATATTCTTTACCAGCCTGTGTTGCTTCCCTTAATCCATTCAGCATGGATGGCTCATAATTAATATGTGGATTTTGGCCAGGTGCCAAATCACGCTTATACATCATCTGCCCACCATGTTGATTGGTAGCTACACGTTTTTTCGGTGCATTAATTGGAAGCTGTAAGTAGTTGGCTCCTACACGATGGCGTTGTGTATCAGAATAAGAGAAAGTACGACCTTGCAACATTTTATCATCAGAGAAGTCTAAGCCATCGACAAGTACCCCTGTGCCGAAAGTAGCCTGTTCTACCTCAGCAAAATAATCTTCAGGGTTTTTGTTTAATACCATTTTGCCCACTGGATACCATGGGAATTGATCGTTAGGCCAAAGCTTTGTATCATCCAATGGATCAAAATCAAGCTCAGGGTGTGGACCATCCTCCATAATTTGAACATGTAGCTCCCATTCAGGGAAGTCTTTACGTTCGATGGCATCATATAAATCTTGTGTAGCATGATTGAAATTCTTCTGTTGGATTTCTTCTGCTTCTTTTTGTGTTAAATTTTTAATTCCTTGAAGCGGTTCCCAATGATATTTGACAAGGACTGCCTTGCCTTCACTATTCACCCACTTGTACGTATTAACCCCAGAACCCTGCATCATACGATAATTTGCAGGAATTCCCCATGGAGAGTACACAAATGTTACCATATGGAAGGTTTCTGGTGAGCTAGCACAAAAATCAAAGAAACGTTCAACGTTTTGAATATTAGTAATGGGATCAGGCTTAAAAGCATGAATCATGTCTGGAAATTTCAGCGCATCGCGGATAAAGAAGATTTTTAAATTATTGCCCACCAAATCCCAGTTGCCATCCTCTGTATAAAACTTTACTGCAAAACCACGGGGATCACGTAATGTTTCTGGAGAGTGCCCACCATGGATAACAGTTGAAAAGCGCACAAAGACAGGCGTTTTCTTCCCTTTTTCCTGAAAGACTTTTGCGCGTGTATATTTAGAAATGGGTTCTTTGCCAACAACACCATAGGATTCAAAATACCCATGTGCTCCAGCACCACGAGCATGCACAACCCGTTCTGGAACTCTCTCTCTGTCAAAGTGGCTCATCTTCTCTAGAAAATCATAATTTTCAAGTGTTGCAGGACCGCGATTACCAACTGTTCTTAAATTTTGATTGTTTGTAATGGGATGTCCCTGTCGATTGGTCAATGTCATATCTTGCTCATGTGTTGAATCATTTTGCTGTGTCATAGTATGACCCCTTTCCTATAGATACTTCCATTTTGTCCTTGAATGGGGCAAACTAGTCATCCAAATTATTCTTTGAGTAAATAAAAAAGCTCTCCATACATAAATGTAGGAGAGCCTTGGATGGCGTTTTCAAATGGAATCAAGTTGTTTTGAGTATGGCCATTGCTTATAGTTGGTCATTAGTCATCGGTCATACAGTAACAGGTAACTTGTTATTGGTTTTTAACTAATTAGCCAAAAAAGCTAGATTTGAAAACAGCACATCCAACTCGGTTTGGAGTCTCACCGTCCCGAGTCTAGAAATAACGGGAATCGTCAAAATTAATTTGAATACTGTAATTTTTTGAATTAATAAGATTAGATAGCTTATGTGCATCTTTTTCAAGCTTTGTAGCTCGTTCTCTATATTCATCTGGCTCATACAAAGCAATTTCATATAACATTGTATTTTCGCCATAGCCAAATCTTACACTCTCTTTTTCTCGCATACTGAAATCTTTACACATATCAGCCTCGGCACGAAGTTGTGTTGCTAGTTCGATGGCTTCTACTAGTGCTAGCTTTTGACCTTTAAAGTCTACTGTGTTTTGGATGTTTGCTTCGTAAACGAGGCGGTCTAATGTACGAGTATCTAGACGAACTTGGGCTAAGTCAGCTTCAATAAGGGGGAGTGCTCGATTACTTGTTTTAGGGGCTTGTCCCTTTTCAACTGTTACAAAGGCACTGCGATGTAGTTCGTTTACTAGCTCTTGAGTTTTCTTTCCTAAAATACTTTTTAGTTTAACAGCTTCTGCAAGATTAATCACGAAAACACGTCCTTTTTATAGTGTTATAGATGGTACATCATTTGATATAATTGCGATTTGATAATGTCCGCCATGAATTTGATTAAACATTTTCCCAGCTGACGCTAGCAGTTCATTCGCTGCATCATTTGTTAAGGAAGGGCGGAAATAAAAAATATGTAACGCATCAGTTGTTTCCTCTGTGACAGCTGTGCGTTTAGAATCAACAAAAGGTGAGCCAAATGCTCCTACCTCATCACGACTATACAGAATATTTTCTAATGTGTTAAAGCGCCCATTCAAACCTTCATAACCAATCTCGTCATGACCAAGATCAATTGTTACAAACCCTTTGATTTGAGCAACATCATATAGCCCAATTGGCATTTCATATTGAAGTGAAAAGAAATTATTTAAATCAACACCTGAATGAATTGGCGTTAAATAGTTCTGCTTACTAATTCGACGCATAAGGCTTTCTGCTGAGTGACGATAGCGATTTGGATCAGCACCAAGCTTTTTCCAAATTTGTCGCCATTCTGCGATCCCCTCACGCTGTGTTACAGGAAGTTCCTGCATTTCAAGAAAAAGATTTTCCTGATACAATTGCATACGCCCTTTAATCATTTGAGGGGATTCTGCTACAACAATTTTGGTATAATGAATAATGCCGATTTTTAGCTCGGGATGTTGTGTTAATAGAGTTGGGTTAATGGAAATTTCCAATGAACATCACCTACTTTATCTATTTCTAATATTGTACCATGTAAGGAGTTGGAAATAAAATGAACATACACGACCTACAACGTGATTTTGTGGCATATGCGATGTCCATTGGTGTTGATAAAATAGGTTTTACAACAGCAGCTCCCTTTACAGAATTAAAAAACAGATTGCGTCGCCAGCAGGAGCTTGGCTATCAGTCTGGATTTGAAGAAAGTGATATTCAAAAACGTACAGAACCCCTTCAATTACTAGATGAAGCAGAGAGTATTGTAGCGATAGCTGTGGCTTACCCTTCACGTATGCAAAATGCACCAATTGGTAAAAGGGGTGCGCGACGTGGAATTTTCTGCCGTGCTTCATGGGGTGTCGATTATCATACAGCATTACGTGAGCGTTTAAAGCTATTATCCACTTGGCTTGAGGAACATGTCAAAGGTGTACGTATTGAATCAATGGTTGATACAGGAGCCCTTGTAGATCGGGCGGTAGCTGAACGTGCAGGCATTGGGTGGAGCGGAAAAAATTGCTCGATTATAACGCCTGAATTTGGTTCCTATGTGTATTTAGGAGAGCTCATTACAAATATTCCATTTGCGCCAGATAAGCCAATGGAGGATGAATGCGGAGATTGTCGACTGTGCTTGGATGTTTGTCCAACGGGAGCCTTAATTCAAGGTGGACAATTGGATGCACAGCGTTGTATTGCTTTTCTGACTCAAACGAAGGGTACATTACCAGATGAGTTTCGTAGTCATATCGGTAATCGACTCTATGGCTGTGATACATGCCAGACAGTATGTCCTAAAAATAAAGGGAAAATTAATTGGATTCATGAAGAATTTATACCAGATCCAGAGCTAGCCAAACCATTATTGACACCGCTTTTAACGATTACTAATCGGGAATTTAAGGGGAGATTTGGTCATGTTTCAGGCTCATGGCGTGGAAAAAAGCCTATCCAGCGTAATGCCATCTTGGCACTTGCTCATTTTAAAGAGGAAGCCGCCATACCAGATTTGATTGCTCTACTTCATAAAGATGACCGTCCTGTCATTCGAGGCACAGCCGCATGGGCTTTGGGTAAGATTGGCGGGGATACTGCACAAACTGCCTTACATGAAGCAGAAGCTACAGAGCAGGACAAAGAAGTGCGAAGTGAAATTTATAAAGGGTTGCAGTTTTTTAAGTAGTATTGGATGTAGAAGCAATTGACTAACTACAGTTTAATGTAGGGATGAAATCAATTGCTTGGAGTTTCTATGATTGAGAGCGGATCCGCTCTAATTGTGAGAAGAGTCGCTCCAAAAGAGGAAGGCTTCGTTAACTTTTTAAAGAGTCATCTTAAAGAATTTTTTAATAAGGAAGTGTGTCGTTATGCCATTGCATATCGTTTTATATCAACCAGAAATACCAGCCAATACGGGGAATATTGCACGTACCTGTGCGGGTACTAATACATCGCTCCATTTAATTCGTCCGCTAGGTTTTTCAACGGATGATAAAATGCTGAAACGGGCGGGCTTAGATTATTGGCATAGTGTAAATATTGTCTATCATGATTCACTTGAGGATTTTATAGAGTACTCTAAAAATGGAGATGTTTATTTAATCGAAACATACAGTGATGAGCCGTTTACGAAAAATGATTTTAGTGATCAAGACCGAGATATTTATTTTATGTTCGGAAAAGAAACTACAGGTTTGCCGAAGGACTTTGCTTATGAACGCCGAGATATGTGTTTACGTATTCCACAAAGTGATCATGTGCGATCACTTAATTTGTCCAATACGGCTGCAATTGTTATTTATGAGGCATTACGTCAACAAGGATATCCAGGGTTACATTAAAAAGCAGTTCTCCGCTTGTGAGAACTGCTTTTTAATATTAAAACTTTAATAACACAACATTCCCCGCAGGATCCTCTGTTTGAAACCCTCCGACAATTTCTGTAACTGGTGCGCCTATACCACGAAGATTATTTTTCATCGTTGCCGCTTGTTCTTCGTTATCTAAACGCAATGAGAACGTTTTTAAGCCAACTTGATTTTTTCCAAGCCTTGGTGCATTCTCTGAGTGCCAAGTATTTAAACCGATATGATGATGGTAACGGCCTGTAGAAATAAATAATGCTTGGGACCCGTAGCGTGTGACAATATCATATCCTAATCCCTTTGTATAAAATTGCTCTGCTTCAGCCAAGTTAGAGACCGATAAATGAATATGGCCCATTACTGTGCCAGCAGGTAGACCAAGCCAGTTTCCATCTCCCTCTTCTAAAATAGAACGAATATTGAGTGGTTCTGTCACCATATGCACCTGATTGTTATGCCATGCCCATTCACTTTCAGGACGATCGGCATAAATCTCGATTCCATTATGATCAGGATCATTTAAATAGAGTGCTTCACTTACAGCATGGTCAGAAGCCCCAAGGTATACACCTTTTTCGTGAAAATGAGAAATGACATTAGCTAAGTCACGTCGACTAGGTAATAATAGGGCGAAGTGATAAAGTCCTGTCGTCATGCTAAGCTTATCTTCCACGGTTTTAGGCTGAACAATAGTTAATAGAGCTGTTTCACCATCGGCAGTTAACATAGCTTTATGTGAATCTTGTTGTAACACGTTAAAGCCAATAATTTCTTGATAAAAGGTTAGAGAGCGTTGTAAATCACTCACTTTAATTTCAACATTCGTTACATACGTGTTAGGTTTTTCATGAAAATGCATTTAGAATACCTCCGTGTAGTTATCTTTTTTTATTAAGTTACTTTATGTAAGTTAGTTTATTTTAAAAATAAAGGAAAGTCAAGTATTTCTATTGTTCCACAAAAAAAGAAAATCACTAAGCTTTTCTAAAAGCTTAGTGATTTTCTTGAGATATTATTTGTCAGCTTTGTAGTCGCCTTCGTATCCAGCAGTGAAAATAGCTGTTAAGAAAGCAACTGTTACACCAATGATTAATAATAATTTCATGGAAGTAACCCTCCTCATGTTATAAAGAAATCTCTTTTTAGTATAGCCTATCTACTTAAAAAATGAAACGACATAGCAGAATAAAATATGTCAGAAATGGTTCAAACAGCTTGATATCGGGAAAACTAAAAGTGAGGTGATCAGTATGGAAAAAAAGGTGCCAAATATTGAAAATGGGACAATGGTGAGAGATATGAAGGAATTAAAAGATTTGGGCAAGCAGATGGAGCATTTACGTGATGGGCTAGAGCTTGCAGAGGATGAGCGCATCGCTGATCCAATTCAATTGGAAGATGTTGAACAGAAGAAAAAATAGTATTAACTAGCCGCTTTATTTTTCTTAAATCCAATTTTTTGTATAATGGTACTAGGAAAAGAAAGGGGTTGTGCTTTTTGAATTTACAATCAACGAAAACATTATCAAATGGTGTAGAAATGCCTCGTTTTGGCTTAGGTGTTTACAAAATGACAGAACGTGAGGAAACATTACAAGCTATTGATAAAGCCCTTCAATACGGTTATCGAGCTATTGATACAGCATCCTTATATGGTAATGAGGTAGAAGTAGGAGAAGCAATTCGACATTCAGGCATTCGTCGTGAAGATATTTTTGTTACAACAAAAGTATGGAATAATGACCAAGGATATGATGCAACATTACGTGCCTTTGAGGTTTCGCTAAAGAATTTAAATATGGATTACTTAGATTTATATTTAACTCATTGGGCTGTCCCTGAAACATTTGAAGAAACATATCGAGCTATTGAACGCCTTTACGATGAAAAGTTAATTCGCGCAACAGGAGTATCGAATCATCATGAGCATCATTTAGAAAAAATATTGGCTAAGGCAAATACTGCACCGATGGTTAATCAAGTGGAGGTACATCCATATTTACAACAGCAGCCATTAAGGGCATTTTGTAGTGAACACCAAATTGCTGTTACTGCATGGTCTCCACTAGGACGTGGTGGTGTACTTGCTGATCCTACCATTATTGAGATTGGGAAAGAAATCGATAAAACCCCTGCTCAGGTAGTACTGCGTTGGCATTTACAAAATGATACACTCGTTATTCCCAAATCCGTAACACCGAGCCGAATTGAGGAAAACGCACAGATTTTTGATTTTGAATTAACCCAAGATCAAATGGAGAAAATGGCAACATTAGATCGTAACCAACGATTTGGACAAGATCCTGATCATTTTAAATTTGATTTTTAAAAAATGATTAAATCCCGCTCTCCAATAGAGGCGGGATTTTTCTTTGTGTGCTTTGAAAACCCCCTGCTATGCAGGGGGTTCCGGAAAGCTTTTAGCTATGGACAATAAAAAAACTCCAAACGTACAATAAAGTCAGGTCTAGTCAACCGACTTCGTACGAAAGGAGCCCCCATAAATGGATAATAAAAGTTTAGCACATACAACGTGGAATTGTAAGTATCATATCGTCTTTGCGCCAAAGTATAGAAGGCAGATTATTTATGGTCAAATTAAAGCGGATGTTGGAAGAATATTGCGCCAATTATGTGAAAGAAAAGATGTAGAAATCATAGAGGCAACAGCCTGTCCTGACCATATTCATATGTTGGTAAGTATTCCACCGAAATTGAGTGTATCTGCGTTCATGGGTTATTTAAAAGGGAAGAGTAGTCTAATGATTTTCGACCGACATGCAAATTTAAAGTATAAATACGGTAATCGTCAATTCTGGTGTCGAGGATACTATGTGGACACAGTCGGCCGAAATAAGAAAAAGATACAGGAGTATATAAAAAATCAATTACAAGAAGATATCCTGCAAGATCAAATGACGATGAAAGAATTCATTGACCCATTCACAGGAGAAGAAATCAAGAGAAAGAAAAAATAAGTAAGCCGCTTTAGCGGTTTGTGTGAAAACGGAGTGCGGTTGGCGGACCATTCAGAATGTCTTTAGACATGGGCCAGTACCCCAGCGTTTCACGCGCAGAGCAAACCACCAGTTATACTGGTGGTTCTGATTATTGCTCGTCCTTGACGATAATACGTTTATTTAAAAATGGATGGTCAAATTCTAATTGAATGGCATGTAGTTCGTAGTCATCACTTACTGTTTCTCGTGCACCATACATTGTATCCCCAATAATTGGATGGCCAATATAGGCTAAATGCACACGGATCTGATGTGTTCGCCCAGTCTCAAGTATGAGATGAACGACACAGGAATTTTTGTAACGCGCCACCACTTCATAGTGTGTTACAGCATGCTGTCCAGTTTTGGACACAACACGTCTTGTGGCATGGTGTCTGTCTTTGCCAATTGGTTCAGCAATCGTTCCAGAAGACGTTCGTAAGTTACCTTGCACCTCTGCTGCATACGTACGAATAATGGTTTTTTCCTCAATCATTCGATCGAAAATGGACTTTGCTAAAGGGTGCTTTGCTACTAGTAATAAGCCCTGTGTCCCTTTATCAAGACGATGAACATGTTCAGCATAAATGCCACCCTGTTCTTTGATATGTGCCATGACATGGTTCATACATGTATGTGTATCACGAGCATCATTAGGATGTGTTGCCATACCTTTTGGCTTTGATACGATTAAACAATGGTCATCCTCATAGACTACATCAATAGCACATACAGGTGTTGGTTTGTAGCTAGAAGTTGGAACAGGAAACGTAAATTTGATTATTGTTCCAGTTTGTAATGGTGTATTCCATTGAATCAGCTCATCATTTACCAATGTGATGGCTTTGGCCATACGCAATTCATGAACGAGTTTTTTACCGAGTCGCCAATGATTACGTAGCAATTCTTCCACACTTAAGTTATCTTCAGCAATTTCATAATGAAACATAGATCTTCCTCCGTAGAAAAAACCGTATTCCAAAGGTAGAACACGGTCTTTCGATTATTTTGCAGCTTTAGAAGCTTTGATTAAATAAAAGCTTGCCCCTGCGATTAAAATAAATGCAGTTAATGCTAAAAACGGAATAGTAATAAAGCCTAACCAATTAATATATTGTCCTGTACAAGAAACTGCGCCACAGGAGGGGGCATTTTCAGCTAAAAAGCTAAGCTTTTGAATTCCGTAATGGTAAAGTGAAATACAGCCGCCAACCACAGAAAATACAGCTGTTGTGACAGCAATACGTGCATTTTTTTGTATAAATGCTACTGTCGTCATTATAACAATTGGGTACATAAAAATACGTTGAATCCAACATAATTTACAAGGTTCATAATGACGAATCTCAGAAAAATATAACGAACCTAGTGTTGCTATAGCAGAAACAATCCAAATAAATAATAAGCCATTTTCTTCTTTTTTAGACATATTCAATCTTCCCTTCATAAAACCATGTCCTTGTTCGATTATAGTGGTTCTAGTTTTATATGTAAATCAACTTACACAAAATAAGGTAAGTGATGAATTTCAGTCTAAAGTATGAACGGTGGAAGCAGACGCTTTCAATAGCTTAATGGTATCATTAACAATAGTAATGCTAAAGAAGAGGTGTTTTCGTGAGGGAGAATGAGCATTCCAATATCAGTATTTTAAAAGAGATTGCTGAACTATTAAATGAAGAAACTGAAATTGTCACAATGCTAAAAGGTGCGCTCATCAAATTTTTAAATGGCACCAATTTTGAAACAGGCTGGATTTTTTTTATTGATGCAAAGGGGCGTTCAGAACTAGTTGTCCATGAAAATCTACCAGAGGCATTGGAATATAACAATTGCCATTATTTAAAAAAGGGCGGTTGTTGGTGTGTATCGCGTTATCGTAATGAAGAGCTAAAAAAAGCCTCCAATATTATCGAGTGTCAGCGTATTGAAAGTGCCATAGCTGCAAATGTTGGGGATCATGAAGGAATCACGCATCATGCGACAGTACCTCTTCAATCTGGACAAGAACGTTTTGGCGTATTAAATGTTGCATCTAAGGATACAGTACGCTTTTCAGAGGAGGAGCTTGCTTTATTAGAATCAGTTGCCTTTCAGATGGGTTCAGCTATTAAGCGAATTTTACTGACAAAGCAGGAGCAGGAAATGGCGCTTGTGAAGGAACGTAATCGCCTAGCTCGTGATTTACACGATTCAGTTAATCAACTACTATTCTCGGTTACGTTAACAGCTAGGGCTGGCATTGAAATGACGGATGATTGCGAAGTGAAAGAAACATTTAAAGAGATTCAGCATTTAACACAAGATGCACTTACAGAGATGCGTGCGTTAATTTGGCAATTGCGACCTAAAGGATTGGAAAATGGTTTACTTGAGGCCATGAAAGTATACGCTGAAATGCTTGGCTTAAAACTACATGTAACAGTTTCAGGCGTATTGCAATTTCCCTCACGTATTGAAGAAACATTATTTCGCGTAGCCCAAGAGGCGTTAAATAATGTACGTCGCCATGCAGGTGTATTAGAGGCAGCATTGTATATTACTGTTACATCAACAGATATTTTGTTGGTTATTCGTGATGAGGGACGGGGCTTTGTCATTGACAACAATACAAAGTTGCTTTCAATGGGCTTACAATCTATCAAGGATCGTGCAAAATCAGTTGGTGGAACTGCCGACTGGGTAAGTGAAATTGGCAAAGGTACGGAGCTGCTAATCCGCTTGCCATATTAAGGGGGAGAGGACATGATACGTGTATTAATTGCAGACGATCATCACGTGGTGCGTAGAGGACTACTGTTTTTCTTAAAGACACAAAAGGATATTGAGGTTGTTGGAGAGGCCAAAAATGGGCACGAAGCTGTTGCATTAGCAGAAAGCATTCAACCAGATATTATTTTAATGGATTTAGTCATGCCTGAAATGGATGGCATCCAGGCGACTAAACGCATCAAAGCGAAGTTTCCACAAATAGAAATTTTAATGCTCACTAGCTTTTCTGATCGAGATCATGTGGTTCCAGCAATGGAGGCAGGAGCGGCAGGCTATCAGTTAAAAGATATTGAGCCAGATGAATTGGTCTTATCCATTCGTCGTATTATGCGTGGTGAAAACACTCTACATCCTGAAGCAACGTCAACGCTTGAAATGGATCGCCAGGAGTCTCAGAATGCACCCCATTTAATAAATCCGCTGACACCTCGTGAACAGGATGTGCTAGCAGAGCTTACAAAAGGAAAGAGTAATCGGGAAATTGCATCCTCACTATTTGTCACAGAAAAGACAGTGAAAACCCATATTTCGAATATTTTTACAAAGCTACAAGTACAAGACCGTACACAGGCAGCGCTGTATGCTGTTAAACACGGGCTAACTGAAGGTAGTGGGATATAAATAAACGGCGAGCTTCTACTCACATAGAAGCACTCGCCGTTTTTTACATTATTTATGTTGAACAAATAATTTTTTAGATATCTCTAATAATGTAGAGCTAGGTGTTAGTGCTAAATCTTCCTCTAGTCTTTGCGTATATGTTTGGAAAATTTTGAGTGCCTGTTCATGAAGCCCTGCCTGTATTAACGTATATAAATAGTGCTCAAGTTTTTGTTCATTATAGGGATCATACTCTATTAATGCATGTAAAAATTCCATAGCTCTTTCAGTATCTGAAAAGACCGTTGTTTGAAACCCTTTTTCTAATAGCTCTATGTATGATTTCATTAATTTATCTTTATAGGCAGTTGACCATTCATAATCATCAAAAACAAATAAGCCATTCTTATAAATAGAAAGACATTGATTAATCAAAGAAATAGAAGGAAATTCAAGTCTTGAAAAATCCTCATGAAGTTTTTGAAAATCGTATAAATCACATACGATATTTGGCTTTTCGAAGATATAGTATTTATTTGAAAAGACAATACAGTTTTCGTAGCCAATTGTATTTAGCGTTTTCCTTAAATAAGATAGAGCTGTATGAAGATTTGATTTGGCTCGTACATAATCTAAATCTGGCCATAGAATTTCAATTAAATAATCTCGATGAATCGGTATATTTGGATGCAAAATAAAATAAGCAAACAATTCTTTTGTCTTTTCTGTTTTAAATGCCACTAAACTATTGTTACTATAGACGGCAAATTGATCGAAGCATTGTACATTTAAGACAGTTTGTGTAGCCTGTTGAAGCATTTGCTGAATGGAAAATTCATGCTCAATACGGGCTACAGTTTTTTCTAAACGGGCATGACTGATAGGCTTTAATACATAGTCGAGACTGCCAATATCATAGGCTTGTAATGCAAATTCATGATAGGCGGTAATGAAAATTACACTGACTTGTGGGCGTTCCGTTTTGATAATATCAGCAACTTCAAGTCCTGATAATTCTTGAAGTTTTACTTCTAAAAAGATAGCCTCAAATTCCATAGTTGGTAGTTCATTCAGAAATACTTCTACGCTTGTAAAGGTTTGCATCACCTGTATTTGTTGAAAGGCATGTAGTTTATTTTGAAAATAGTGTAAAGCTAACGGTTCATTGTCTATTAAAACGGCTCGAATCACATCAAACTCTCCTTTATACAATTAAATTAAAAACATTAAACTCTAGTTCATTTTGGGTGAAAAGGCTTCCTATATATAGTGAAGGGCAAGAAAAGTGAAAATCACTCAACTTTTCTATTAAAAATTTGATGCCAGAAAAAAGCAATTTATGGTGTAGTTCTTTCACGGGTGAGAGTCAATGAATCCCGATGTGTTTGTCACATCGCGTCAAATCCATTCAAAGAAAATTTCGCCGTTCATTATATAGAAGATAAAAGTTTTTTAGTTTGTGTTAAGAGAATTGAAATAATTGCTTAGGCGTTAAAATCAAACTATTCTTATACAAAAATGAAACAACATAGTATTGTTAATGAAAGTTGCATATGGGCATAAGCCTTGTTTTTTCTTTTATTGTTAAAATAGTATAATTGTTGTAACAATAATTAGGCGTTATTATAGTACATTTGTCTTAAAAAATACTCAAAAAGTACTTAAAAAATACTTAAAAAGATAGGTTATTAATTAAAATAGAAGTATATATAGGAATAATGGGATGGCAAGAAAGGAGATTTTACCATGAAATTAGAAAGACTTCTAACCATGACGATGATATTAATCAACCGTAAAAAGGTTAAGGCACAGGAATTAGCAGAGTTATTTAATGTTTCGATTCGTACCATTTATCGAGATATTGAAACATTGAGCTGTGCTGGTGTACCTGTTATTAGTCAGCAAGGTGTAAATGGTGGCATTAGTTTAATCGATGGTTATCGTGTTGATAAGCAAGTGTTGACGAAGGATGAGCTCACGTCACTTTCTATTGCGATTAAAAGTGCTTTGACTACCTATGAAGATTCCCACGCTGAAGCCGTGCTCGAGAAAATAACGAGTATTGCTGATGATCATGTAAAACAATCGATGGACCATCTATTTGTTGATCTTAGTCCATGGGGACCAAACGCTCTCTTTAAAGAGCTTATTACGACGCTCAAGACAGCTATAGAGAATAATCGTTGCATAAGCTTTCATTATTCTACTACTTATGGTGAACAAACAAGCCGAATAGTCGAACCACATACAATTGTTCAAAAAGGGAAGATATGGTATTTGTATGGCTATTGTACATTAAGAAAGGACTTTCGTTTATTTAAGCTTGCGAGAATGAAACATTTGCTTCAAGCTGATTCTACCTTTGAGCGTAAGGAAGTGAATTTAAGTGAACTCCCTTGGGGTAAAGAATGGCATCGACCACAAAACGTAGTCGATTTAGTCATTTCTTTTGATAAAGACATTACAACATTAGTGGAGGAATCCTTTGGTGCAGAACATATAGACCATGAACAATCTATGATTCATATATCTATACCCGAAGATGAATGGCTTTATGGTTTCTTGTTAAGCTTTGGGCATCGCATTAAAATTATGGAACCACTTTATATAAGAGATATTATTCAAAAACGAGCTTTAGAAATTGTTCAATTATATAAAAATCTAGATAATTGATGACAGACAGTTGTCAGGTTTCCTTTGCTATAGTAAGTACAAATAAAGCGAAAGGTGGAATGACGATGCAAAGCTATTGTCAAAGCTGCGGTATGCCTTTAGTAGAAGAGGCATTATTGGGTACTGAAAAAGATGGGGACAAAATTCTGGAGTATTGTATATATTGTTACGAGGGAGGCAAGTTTAAACAACCCGAGTTAACAGTAGAAGAAATGATCGAAATTTGTGTACCGCATCTTAAGGAAGGTGGTATGCCAGAAAATGAGGCACGGAATATGCTGACTTCCTTTTTGCCAAGTTTGAAGCGATGGAGAAAAAGTGAAGGGAAGGAACCAAAAGTAGTTGAATTAACCGCATTTAACATCGTAGGTATTTCAACTCAAACAAGTAATGCAAATGAAATAACAGAGCATGCTAAAATTCCACAATTATGGGATGACTTTTATCAGCAAAATATTGCGGGCCAAATAGCCGAACGAAAAAATGGCCATGTCTTTGGTTTGTATTCAGACTATGAAACGGATGTGAATGGTAATTATACTCTTACACTAGGAGTAGAAGTAAATAATGATGACATTCCAACAGATTTAGTAGTTAAAATGATTCCAGCAGCTAAGTATCTAGTATTTACATCAGATAAAGGCACGATGCCTGAAGTTGTCATCCAAACTTGGCAAGAGATTTGGGCATGGTTTGCAAATTCTAAAGTTGAACGAACATATACAGGCGACTTTGAACTGTATGATGAACGATGCGCTAATCCACATGAATCACAAGTGGATATTTATATAGCTATTAAATAAGAAAAGTCTCCTACCAATCAACTGGTAGGAGACTTTTCTTCGTTTTGCGGAGGAATGATATATGGCTCAATATGCACAAGAACCTGACAAAAGCGATTTTCACGCATAATGGTATGTTCGATTTCTTCGGTTATGCGATGACTTTCAAAGACATTTAAATAAGGATCTACTGTGACAGTTACGTCGATGAAATACATATTGCCATGGGCACGTCCTTTAAAGTCTAAAAGCTCCATTACCCCGTCCACGTTACGGATTAAGACCGATAACGTTTCAACTTCATCAATATCAAATGCATCTGTAAGACTTTGAACAGCTTCCCAAAAAATTTCTACTGCTGTTTTAATAATTAAAAAGGCAACAATGAGAGCTGTAAGTGAATCAATGATCGGAAAGCCGAAAATGGCTCCAAAAATACCAATGGCTGTACCGATGCTGACAAGTGCATCAGAGCGATTGTCAAAGGCAGCAGCTTTAACAGCGGCACTCTTAATTTTCTTTGATAGTGCCAAATTATAGCGATAAACCACATACATGACAACTGCACTACCTATTGCTACATAGGCTGTTAATAGTGAAGGTGTTGTACCAGTGGGCTCCCACAAGCTTTTTAGGGAACTAACTAATACTTGGAGACCGACAACAAGCATAATGAACGATGCGACTAAAGAGGCAACAGTCTCAGCTCGTAAATGTCCGTATTGGTGGTTGGAATCAGGTGGTCTTTGGGCAATGCGTAAACCAATCAGTACCGCGATGGATGCAATGATATCAGTGGTGTTGTTTAAACCATCTGCCTTCAGTGCCTCAGATGTACCAATGTAGCCTATTGTTAGCTTAGCAGAGCTTAGGATTAGATATGTACCAATGGATAGCCATGCACCTTTTTCCCCTTGACGTAAATTTGTATAGAGCTCCATTTTGTTTCCTCCTCGCAAAACTTTCCGACATTAGAAAACGACCCCCTTTTAAAAAGGGAGTCGTTTTCATCTATTTATTACGGACGTTGCTCCCACCTCTATAAGGTGTGAAGAAAAGACCATATTTATAGCCTAGATTACAAGCGTGCTTCTAATAGTACCACGACGAGTATGGCAATTCAATTCAATTTTAATCAATGACTGCGTCATATTCATTTGATAAATCACTGTTAGGTAATTTCAGAACTTCTAAGTATAAAATATGGTGACCATCTAATTCTTTTGCGATAAATTCAAAACCTTGCTCTTGAATACTGTCTCCTTCGACCGCATCAAAACGCTTCGTCATGAACCAACCACCGATAGTATCAATATCATCATCTTCTATGTCAGTACCAAGCATATCATTTACATTTTCAAGAAGCATCTTCGCATCTAAAATAAAATGATTTTCTGCAATTTCTTGTACTTCCGGGATTTCGTCTTCATCAAATTCATCTTGAATATCGCCGACAATTTCCTCAATAATATCTTCAATCGTCACTAAACCAGATGTTCCGCCATATTCATCCATTAAAATGGCCATATGAATACGTTCACGTTGAATTTTTAGTAATAGATCGTTAATTTGCGTTGTTTCCATCACTCGAATAATAGGTTGCATATAATCAATAACTGGCTTATCACCATTTTTAGAATCTTTGATGTAAGCGGTTAATAAATGCTTCATGTTAACTAAGCCAATAATATGATCTTTATCTCCATCCAGAATTGGATAACGAGTATATTGCTCAACACCCATTAAATCAAAAACTTCTTTAATCGTTAGCTCTTTTTCAATGCCGACAATTTCAGTTCGAGGAACCATAATTTCTTTTGCAAGACGATCTGAGAACTCGAAAATACTGTTAACATATTCATATTCTGAGTTATTAATTTCTCCACCTTTTAAACTATCCGACAAAATCATACGCAACTCTTCCTCTGTGTGAGCTACTTCTGATTCTGACATCATTTTTAAGCCGAAAAGACCTGTTAAACCACGGGCAGAGCCGTTTAATAGCTTAATGATAGGATACGTAATATTGTGGAAGATAATTAATGGGCCAGAAAAGTTTAATGTGACAAATTCTGCTTTTTGGATGGCTAATGTTTTTGGCGCCAATTCCCCAATAACAACATGCATAAACGTAACGATTGAGAATGCAAGTATGAATGAAAGGATAGATGTAATACTACCATTCAAATTTAGAAATTCAAACACTGGGTGCAAAATGATTTCAAATGTAGGTTCACCTAACCAACCTAAACCAAGTGCAGTGATGGTAATACCTAGCTGACAGGCAGATAAGTACTCATCTAAATCTGAAACAACACGTTTTGCATTTTTCGCTTTTTTATGCCCTTCCGCGAGCAATTGATCAATGCGGGTAGATCTCACTTTTACGATTGCAAATTCAGTTGCAACGAAAAATCCAGTCATTATAATTAGTAGGGCGAATGCCGCCAACCTAATGGTTATCTCCAATATGTCTCCGTCCAAATAATTCCTTTGTTCCCGCCCGAATGAGGGAAGTAAACAAAGTGTACACCTCCTATGATTTAAAAAATTGTTGGATGTTTCAATCATAAATTATTTAAAAGAAAAACACAAATATTGACAACGATTTTTTCGTTTGTTTATTAAGAGGCATTGCGAAAAAAGTCGCTAGATTCAACTATCAAAAGATTGTATTTACCAGTACTATATGCTAACTTTAAAAAGATCAAAGATAGTTTGTTTAGGGAAAGAAGCATTTTGCATCTCATATAATACGACACGTCAAAAATCTCAAGAGTGCTTTAGCTTGCGGATTTTTTTAAATGAATTATTTTTTATAGTAAAGGGGGAGTCTCAAATGCTCATTGAGACTCCCCCCTTTCTAAACGTTTACCCTATTTATTCTTGCTGGAAGCGTAATTTTAAACACGCTTTTTCAACATCATGGACCGTTTCCTTGAAAGGTATCACACCTGTAAACGGTGCGATAGAAACAGGTGCTTTTTCAGTTATGCCTTGCTGTGTTAGAACATAGTTCTTATTATTATACGTTAAATAGAACGTTTTAATCGATTTCTTGCCGAAAGAGCTAGTAGAAGAATCAAAAAAGCCCTTTAATTGACTGCAATACTCATTGTAAAAGTCGCTTTTATAGCCAGAAAGTTCCTCGAATTTCTTACTATTAACAGCTCCCGCTTCATCCGCTAATTCGAATATTTTAGCGGAAAATTCTGAAAAAAATTCTTTTACTTTTACACGAATTAACGCTTTTGAATTATAGCTATTTAAGTCATCCGAAAGTGTGACTTTACTCATTGAAATGGCCCCCTGCATAAAAAACATTTACTCTTAAGCTGATATCATAAATGTATAAGAAAAATATACAAATTTCAACATGATTCAACATAATTAGCTTAAATGATGTGCTATTTATAGTAAATATAGGTATTTTTATACGGGTTCAGAATGAAAAATTGACTACGGATTTTAATCGTATACATGAAACAGCATTAGCTCATGTATCATTTTTTTAACAGCCTCCTCGTCTGACGGAATGGCCCCTATCCACTCAATCGTACCGTCCTTTAAATACTCCGCTTGGTATCGTTCTCGTTGATAAAAAAATGAAATAGTCCAACCAGGTAGTTGCGTGTTTTCAAATAGTGGTTTAAAACTGAAATGTTGAATCATCATCAAACCTCGTTTCTATAGTATGTAGTCATATTATTCAAGTATAACGGTATTTTTGCAACTATTCACTTTTCATAGAAGTAAATAGGATGACATTGAAATTCTAAAGAGGTATTTCTTTCGTTGAAAATCATTGCTCTGCTATAATGGGTGCAGAAGGCGACAAAAAACGCCAATCTTGAATACAATTGAAATGAGAGGATACTAATGGATAATTTTATAGTGACATTACTTTTCATGGCTTTCATTGGGGCTGCAATTGGGGGCGTTACAAATCACTTAGCCATTAAAATGCTTTTTCGCCCATATAAAGCGATATATATTAAAAATTGGCGATTACCGTTTACACCCGGTCTTATACCCAAACGACGTGATGAATTAGCGAAACAGCTGGGTCTTACAGTAGTAAATTATTTACTAACTCCCGAAACATTTAGAAAAAAGTTTTTCTCAAAGGATATTCAAGACAAAGTAGAACACTTTGTACAAACAAAAGTTGAAGAAACAATCTTTACAAACGACAAAACAATTCAGGATTGGCTAAACTTAGCCGGGTTTTCACATATGCCTGCTACCATTGAGCAGAAGGTTGAAGCAATTGTAGAGGGACAATTTTCGTCAGTAAAGAATACACTATCAACAAAATCAATTCGTACATTGCTATCTGAGGATATCCAAAATACGATTGATGCTAAAATTCCAGTAGCGGTTCAGCATATTTTAGAAAAAGGCGAGGATTATTTTTTATCACCAGAAGGCGAAATGACGATTAAGGCAATGATTGATGACTTTTTATCATCCAAAGGATCTCTAGGCGGCATGATCAATATGTTCTTAGGTGATTCCACTTCACTAGTTGGGAAAGTTCAACGTGAGCTTGTGAAGTTTTTACAAGCACCAGGAACAACAACATTACTAACAAAAATATTTTCACAGGAATGGGAAAAATTCAAAGATCGACCAGCTATGGACTTTTTGCAAGATGTTCAATTTGACCCCATTTTATCGAAATTACAAGTGTACGTGAAAGAACAATTAGCAATCTCTGAACGTTTAAATCAACCGATTTCTTATTATTGGCCTGAAGGAAATGAGTGGGCGAAGTATACCGTGATTCCACAGGTTATAGAAAAGGCTTTTGTGAAGGCAGAGGAAAAACTTGAGGATGTACTAAAACGTTTAAACTTACAAGAAGTAGTGCGAGAGCAGGTAGACTCATTCCCAGTAGAGAAATTAGAGGAACTTGTATTAGGCATTTCTAAACGTGAGTTTAAAATGATTACTGTATTAGGTGCAGTGCTTGGTGGATTGATTGGGATTGTGCAAGGCTTGATTGTTTACTTTATTTAAAAGGAGATTGTATGAATGATTAATATTTATAATGACATTAATGCGCTAGAAGCAACTTTCCGTAAGATTCCAGAATTTGAAGCGTTAAAAGCTGCTGTTGAAGTTGTTAAAAATGATGAAGAGGCATTAAATGTCTTTAAAAACTTCCGTAAAATCCAAATCGAATTACAGAAAAAGCAATTAGCTGGTGAGGATATTTTGGAGGATGAGCTTGTCTATGCACAAAAAGCGGCACAGCTTGCACAGCAAAATGAAAAAATTTCAACGATGCTTGAGGCAGAAATGAAGGTAAGTAAAGTAATCGAAGAAGTAAATCGCATTTTAATAAAACCTATCCAAGGTTTATATGAAGGAATTCAATAATAGGTGATAATCGCAATTTAAAAAGGAATAATTTTTCTAGGAATTGCACATATAACAAGTGAGAGGAAAACGTGTATCCGCTATTGGTCGGTACACGTTTTTGCTTTATGTACCAGTTAAAGAGTATGGGAGGTTATGAATATGCATGTCATCATTGAATGGACCTATAAAACACCAAAAGGAGCAACAACAGTTTTACGTTCCGCTGAAATGCCTGCAGCTCAAGCACTTTTACTT
The DNA here is from genome assembly GCF_038630435.1 of Lysinibacillus sp. FSL K6-4013. Lineage (NCBI taxonomy): Bacteria > Bacillati > Bacillota > Bacilli > Caryophanales > Bacillaceae > Lysinibacillus > Lysinibacillus sp. FSL K6-4013. The sequence continues at coordinate 3,865,496 of NZ_CP152031.1, read as the reverse complement.
GCAGAGGATATGGAAAGAACGGGAAGGGTAAAATCGCTACATTGTATTGATCGGCAAGATACAAATTGGTCACTTAAAGAGCTAAAAGCATATTTAAAGGAAATTGATACAGAGCCTCATAATATTACGCTCTATTTTGATGGAGGTTTTGATCGTGGGACAAGGCAAGCAGGACTAGGCTGCGCCATTTATTACGAACAAAATGGTAAACCTTTACGATTGAGAAGGAATGCCTTTTCGTCTGAATTGAAATCAAATAACGAGGCAGAGTATGCAGCGCTTTATTTAGCCTTAGTAGAGCTAGAACTTTTAAATGTCCACCATTTGCCTGTGCGTATTATAGGAGATTCACAAGTGGTCATCAATCAGCTGAATGGGGAATGGCCAGCATTGGAAAAAGAACTAGCAAGCTGGGCAGATAAAATTGATGCTAAGCTGGAGCAACTTCACATTCAAGCCGAATACCAGCTTGTTTCACGTAAGGATAATTCGGAAGCGGATCGCCTTGCTACTCAAGCTTTAAATGGCATCGATATTACTGGTTTGAGCGAGATTGTTAAAGAATAGCGAATAAGAGGTGGTAGTATCTACTGCCACCTCTTTCTTATAAAATCCTCTGCTTGTACTGAAACTTTTTCCATTTTAAAACTACTACTCCTTTGAATCCAAACAATAAGGAGAGATTTTATGAACATGAAAAAAATAGCACCTGCAGCTATGTCTGCATTATTATTTGGAAGTGCCCTTGTACCGGTAGCTTCAGCAAATGAGCAGCAATCTACAGAAGCAGAGGTACCACAAATACAAATTGATCCCGTACACATTTTTAATGATACTCGTGGTACTGTGGAAGATGTTCGTGTTGGGGAAAATATTACATATTACACAGTAAAAGAAGGCGAGCAAACAAATGTATTAGAAATGACTAAAGATACTCTTGTGTTCGACAATACTGGGAAGAAAGTGGAGCTTCAAAAGGGTGATAAAATAGTAGCTTATACATTTGCTAACAAACCTCAAAAATATATATATCCACCACAATTCAATCCAGAGGTTGTCATCGTTGAAACAGAAAAAGCAGGCTTTGTAGAAGTGGATTATTTCTTTGAAGATTTAACTAATACGTATGATATTTTAAAATTAAATATCGGGAAAGAAACAGAGCTATTCAATGAAAAAGGTGAAAAGGTGGACGCTAAAGATTTAGCAGAGAAGCATCTAGTTGTTTTCTATACGGCCTCTACTAAAAGTATTCCAGCGCAAACAACACCATCTAAAGTAATTGTACTGGACGATGATTCCTCAGCTACTAAGAATCCAATAAATGAAGAAATTGATAATGTTATCGCATCAGATTCTTATGAAGTAGCTGGTACAAAAATGGTGCCATTGCGTGTGATCGCTGAAAAGCTTGGCTTCAAAGTGGATTCTACAGGCAAGGGGGCAATCCTTTCAAAAGGGAATATGTCTTACACAATTACTCGCGGTGAAAAAACATTTGGCTATAATAAGGCATTACGTACACTAACAGTTGCACCAACATTGAAAGATACAAAGACATATGTACCTATTGAATTTGTGGACGAATATTTAAAATAATTAAGAAAATAGTATGCCAGCAATGTTTGGCATACTATTTTTTATTTGTAGTTACTCAGCCATTGCTGGAGTGTAATGGATCTTTGAGGAAATATGGGCTGGATATATTTTCGCAAATTGTTGAAGACATTGTTTAAAAGGTACTGTGTTCATGAAGTTTTTAGCTAATACCATTTCATCTGAATACAATAAAAATTGCTGAAACTGCTGTTGAATAAATACCCTGGTCTTTTCATAATGCTTGTTAATTGAAATAGCACCATAGATTTCTTGTTGATCAATAATGTAAATAAAATCACAAAGTACTTTATGTGTGCCGTATTTAAGTTTTACCGTGACATATAATGTTTTTTCGTCACATCGTTCTAAATCAAAATGGTGGAATGCTACTTCTACTTGATGAATAAAGCTCGAAACAGATGTGTAATTGCCATTTTTTAAAATAAACAATCTCGACACCACCTTTTCTGAAAATTATAATGACAAAAAAATTGTTTGTCTATATTTAAACTGAATATTCTGTTATTTTATGGATTCTAATTGTTATTTTGCTTATAGTCATAGAAATTTGTTAAACTTAAATCTGCAATTATATAAAAGAAGAGAGCGAAACGAAATGAAAATTATTCACATAGATCAAAAATATCCTGAAGATTGGATTCGCGTATTAAATCATATTGCGAATTTATTTTTTGAGGATTCCAAGCTGAAGGTTGAACCAATGGGAGCAGACATGTCTGCTTCATTTGACTATCAGACTGGGGACGATTTTTCCATTTCTACAAAAGCAAACTTGATTGTAGATGGTAAGCAATACACAAATGAGTACAGTATTCAATATGAGTCCCCAGCAACAGATCGTGAGCTAAATATTCGCATAAAACGTGCATTGTCACATGTATTTTTAGATGTTCTTGAACAGCATACTGGAGTGCATCAGCAATGGGGGATTTTAACGGGTGTACGCCCAACAAAGCTGTATCATAAATTTAGAAAAGAAGGTAAGAGTGAGCAAGAAATTGCTGATCTATTAATTCGAGATTTCCGCTTATCAAAGGACAAAGTTGCCCTATTGAAGGAAATTGTGGACCGACAACTAGTTACTATTCCTGATCTTGATGCAATTGGACAAGAGATCAGTGTTTATATCGGTATTCCATTCTGTCCTACCAAATGTGCATATTGCACTTTCCCAGCCTATGCGATTGGTAGTAATCGTAAGCAAGGCCGTGTTACGACTTTTTTAGATGGCTTGCATATTGAATTGCGCGAAATGGGCAAATGGCTGAAGGACAATGATATGAAAATCACCTCCATTTATTGGGGTGGTGGTACACCGACTTCCATCGAGGCCGATGAAATGGACGCCTTATATCAAACAATGTATGAATCATTCCCTAATCCTGAAACAATTCGAGAAGTGACAGTTGAAGCAGGAAGACCTGATACCATCACACCAGAAAAATTAGAAGTACTAAAAAAATGGGGTATTGATCGTATTAGTGTAAATCCACAATCTTATACAGATGAAACATTAAAAGCAATTGGTCGTCATCACACAGTCCAGGAAACCATTGATAAGTTTTGGCTTGCAAGAGAATCAGGTATGAACAATATTAATATGGATCTCATTATTGGGCTACCAAATGAAGGGATTGAAGAATTCCAGCATTCATTAGAGGAATCGGCAAAGATGCAGCCAGAGTCTTTAACTGTTCATACGCTATCATTTAAACGTGCATCAGAGATGACACGTAATAAGGATAAATACAAAGTAGCCGACCGTGATACGGTTGCTGAAATGATGGAAATGGCACAAATCTGGACAAAAGAAAATGATTATGTTCCATACTATTTATATCGTCAGAAAAATATTTTAGGTAATTTAGAAAATGTCGGCTATAGTAAAGCAGGAGAAGAAAGTATTTATAATATCGTTATTATGGAAGAAGTGCAGACAATCTTAGGAATTGGCTGTGGGGCATCCTCAAAATTTGTTCATCCCGAAACAGGGAGAATTACACAATTCCATAATCCGAAAGATCCTGCTGCCTATATCATGACCTTTGAAGAGGCTATTGGAAAGAAAATTGAGTTTTTAAATGAATTATATAAGGCTTAATAATAAAGGCAATCTGATGTGTTCAGATTGCCTTCATTGTTTGTAGTGTTCGTAATGTACAGGCCATTTTTAGCAGAACAGCATCCTCAAAGTATTGTGGATCATAGCCTGTTAATTCCCTTATTTTATTCAAACGATACGTAAGTGTATGTCGATGAATATTCAATTGCTGAGCACAATGCTTTAGCTGTAAATTACAGTCAAAAAACGATTGTAATGTTTCCAATTGTTTAGCGTCCAAGTTTTTGAGTATACGACGGTAAAATGCTTGTACTTCCTCGGAATCACGAGGTTTAAAAAGAGAAAATAACTCGACATCTTCAAAAAAAGTCAATTCATTATAAATTACAGCAAATTTTAGAGCTGTTCTGGCACCTTGATAGCTATAGGGAAGCTGAGATAAATGCTGTACCACGGGCCCTACACCAATTTGAAGGGATGGTAGTTTCTGTTTCTGCTTGCGAAGTGCTTTTATAATGGGACGGCTATTTTGCTCCCCACAATTTGTTAGTAGGATATAGTATTCCTGTAATTGGCTATGACCAGCAAGAATAGGCTGTTTGTAAAATAGATCCTCAAAAAAGAAGGGTATTGTATTTTCTGCGTAAGATGCTTCATTTAAGCTTACTAAAATCACCTGAAAAGGGCTCGAAAGAGTAAATGGTAATTTCTGAATTCGTTCATTTAAGGCTCCATCTAGCTTACTCCCATGAACGAGTGCTTCGAATATGTAATCGTTATTCTTTCGTTGCCATTCGCTTTTAGATTCAACAATTGCTTGATGAGCCATAATCTCTGTTGTGAGTTGCACAAGATTAGCAATTTCAAGCATATCCTCTGAATTTCCTGTAATACCTATAACACCTACAACCTCATCTTGATACATAATCGGCATATTGATGCCTGGTTTTGTGTTTGGATAAAGTGCTATATTTTCCTCATTTATAATTAAAGTCTCTTTTGTCTGTGCTACATATAGTGCCCCTTCATGAATATTTTCCACCCTCATTTTATCTCCGGAAGCTAAAATGACCCCACTTGGGCTGATAACATTAATATTGTGACGCAAGCGCAACATCGTTTGATGGACGATTTCTTCTGCTAACTTTTTTGTCAACATGTTTATACACCTCGCATAAAAAACAGCCTGTTATATGACAGTTAAATTGTACACCTATTATAATGTTTTCTGAATTTATTGTCATTATAATAAATTGTAAGCGCTTAACTTGGGGATATGAAAATTTACGTAAATGTCAATGGACGACATAAGTGGAGGTAGAACATGAAAGTTATCATTAGTCCAGATTCCTACAAGGGTACTCTATCAGCAGTTGAAGTAGCAAAAGCAATGCAAAAAGGAATCCTGGATGTGGATCATTCTATTGAAACAATTATATTACCAGTGGCAGATGGTGGTGAAGGTACACTACAATCACTTATTGCCTCTACAGATGGTCGATATTGCTCAGCAACTGTGCTTGATCCATTGGGAAGAGCTATCCAGGCTCAATATGGTGTACTGGGCGATCAAGAAACCTGTGTAATAGAGATGGCTCAAGCATCTGGTATTATGCTGTTACAAGAAAATGAGAAAAATCCTGAACTTGCTACATCTTATGGCACAGGACAATTAATAAAAGCCGCACTTGATCAAGGTTTTAGAAAATTTATTATTGGCATTGGTGGAAGTGCTACAAATGATGCGGGTACTGGTATGTTACAAGCATTAGGTGTGCGATTATTAACAGCTGAGGGGTTGGAACTTGATGCAGGTGTTTCTAACCTAATGCAATTAGATGTCATAGATATGAGTCTACTAGATACTAGATTAGCCGAAGCAACATTTACGATTGCCTGTGATGTGGATAATCCGCTCATTGGAGATCGAGGAGCAACAGCTATTTTTGGTCCACAAAAAGGGGTTCAAAAACATCAAATCGCTGAATTTGATCGTTGTTTAAAGCATTTTGCAGATATTGTTGAAGCTCAATTTACTATACGATTACATGACTATAAAGGTGCGGGGGCCGCTGGGGGAATGGGGGGCGCATTAATCGCTTTTTTAAAAGGCACCTTCCATGCAGGAATTGACCTTGTGCTGGATGCTGTACAGCTTCAGGCTCATTTAGCAGGAGCACAGTTAGTGATCACCGGTGAAGGAAAATCGGATCTCCAAACATTACATGGTAAGGCACCATTAGGTGTAGCAAAGGCTGCAAAGCAAGCGCATGTAGAGGTGATGCTGTTATCTGGAGGAATTGATAGAAAGGCAAATACAGCATTACAAGCGTATTTTACAGTTGTTGAGTCATTGGTAGATGAGGAGATTGGTGTGCAGCAGGCAATGCAAGAACCTGCACACTTTATTCGGTTAAAAACTAAAAGAATGATAGAGCGTTACTTACAAAAGGGGGATGTCTAGATGTTGTTCATTATTATATTAATAGGGGTATTATTTGTTGTCTTAGGAACAGCTAAGTTAAAGCTTCATCCGTTTTTAGCTTTATTAATCAGTGCTTTCTTCGTTGGAATTGCTTCAGGTATGCCATTATTGACAGTAGTGGAAAGCATTAATACTGGATTTGGAGGCTTAATGACAAGTATTGGTTTAGTCATTATTGCTGGTACTATTATAGGCTTAATATTAGAAAAATCAGGTGCTGCTTATCGAATGGCAGAAGTAGTGTTAAGAATTGTAGGACCTAAACGTCCACAATTAGCGATGTCTTTAATTGGCTATATCGTATCCATACCAGTATTTTGTGATTCTGGCTTTATTATTTTATCCAGCTTGCAAAAATCATTAGCAAAGCGAGCCAATGTTACGATTGCATCTATGGCAGTAGCTTTAGCAACTGGCTTATTTGCGACGCATGTATTAGTACCACCAACTCCAGGGCCTATTGCAGCAGCAGGAAATATTGGCGCAGCTGATTATTTAGGAACAGTCATTGTCATTGGTTTACTAGTCGCGATACCAGCAACATTCGTAGGTTATCTATGGTCAGTAAAAGTGGCGACAAAAATTCGCGTTCCTGAAGATGAGGTAGAGGCATTAGATTATGAGGAAGTCATTAAATCCTTTGGTAAAATGCCCTCAACATTTAAAGCATTTTTACCAATCGTTCTGCCGATTGTGTTAATTGGTTTGGGTTCTATAGCAGCATTAGTTGGTGATACGGAATCGACTTTCAATACCATCTTTAAATTTTTAGGTTCTCCAACAGTGGCCTTATTTTTAGGTGTAGCAGCAGCCTTTTTATTATTACCTGAAATCAATGAAACGACATTAACAGGTTGGATTGGCGAAAGTCTAAAAGAAGCAGCACCAATTTTACTTATAACAGGGGCTGGTGGTTCGTTTGGAACTGTTATAAAAAATGCTGGTGTTGGAGAAATGCTTCAAGAAATGGATTTAGGTATGTTTGCCTCAGGTACATTATTCCTTCTTGTGCCGTTTATAGTAGCAGCAGCGTTGAAAACGGCTCAAGGTTCTTCCACAACAGCTCTTGTGATTACATCTACTTTAGTAGCCCCAATGCTTGTGACATTGGGGATTGATGGAGCGGTACCATTAGCATTAGTGGTGATGGCAATAGGTGCAGGAGCAATGACAGTTAGCCATGTGAATGATAGCTTCTTTTGGGTGATTACGCAGTATAGTGGTATGGAAGTAACACAAGCCTATAAAGCCCAAACGGTGGCCACATTACTCCAAGGGCTTGTGACTATTATAATTACGATGATTTTATGGTGGATATTTGTTTAAAGTAAAAGGAGAGCAGCCCATGGCTAGCTCTCTTTTTGTATAATAGGAGAATAGAAAGGAAGTTAGTAGATGAAAAAAATAATAGTATTACTCCTTTGTATTTTTTTATTAGCCGGCTGTACCGAGGCAGTCAAGACAGAGAAAATTCCTGTAACAGCTGGTCATGAAATGCAGGTTCATTTTATTGATGTAGGACAGGGGGATTCTATACTGATCGAATCACCAAGTGGTAAAACGATGCTTATAGATGGGGGAGTGAAGGGCGCAGGGCAACAGATTGTCTCTTATTTAAAAGAACTTGGGATAAATAAGCTTGATATTGTAGTAGCAACACACCCAGATGCTGATCATATTGGAGGGCTTATTCCTGTATTAGATAACATGACGATTGAGCAATTTTTTGATTCGGGAAAAGTACATACATCGCAAACCTTTGAAGAGATGCTGACACGTATCGATGAAAAAAATATTCCTTATCATGTGCCAAAAATCGGCGATGATATCGAATTTGATAAGGATGTAAATGTGAAAGTTTTAAATGCCAATGATCAGGCTACAGACAATAACGATGCCTCCATTGTCTTAAAAATGACTTATGGGAATGTCTCTTTTTTATTGACAGGAGATGCGGGAGTGGCATTAGAAAAGGAAATGTTGCAGTATGATGTGAAAGCAACAGTTTTAAAAGCTGGACATCATGGCTCTAACACAAGTAGCTCAGAGGAGTTCATTCAGGCTGTAAAACCAGAGGTCACGATATTAAGTTATGGAGAGGATAATAAGTATGGACATCCACATGCAGAAATTGTGGACCGTTTGCAGGCTATTGGTAGTAAAATATATGCCACCGCGGATTTAGGAACGATTACGGTGTCCACAGATGGGGTAAACTATGCGGTGAATGGCAAGGAAACTTCTAGAGTGGAAACGGGCAATAAACCATCTAAAGAAGTAGCACCGACAACAGCTATTGAAATCGTTAGCAAGGATCTAGTTACTGAAATAGTAGGAATCAAAAATAGTGGACAACAAGCAGTATCTTTAAAAGGTTGGCAGCTTATTTCAATTGAAGGGCATCAAGTTTATAATTTCCCTAATCTCTCTTTACAGCCAGGGAAAATAATTTATATTACTAGTGGAACCAATGCGCGGGAAGGGCAAAATTATTTGAAATGGACGACTAAACAAATTTGGTTAAACGATGGAGATGCTGCGCAATTACGGAATGAGAAAGGGGAACTTGTAAGTGAGCTTGAGTAAATACACATTGGACCGTATTGAAGATGGCTATGCGGTTTTTTTAAAGTTTCCGGCAGAAGAGGAACAGCTCATTATTTCGCAGTCAGCCATAAACAAGGCTGTGCAAGTAGGCGATCGTGTTCAGATAGAAGAAAAAAATGGTATTTACCATATTGAAATTTTACAAGAAGAAACACAACAAAAAAGAGCAGACATTCAGAGTTTAATGAATCGTTTACGAAATAAAAATAATTAATAGATGACAAGCTGTGAGAAATTGATGCACAGCTTGTTTTTAGCTAGAGGAAATGTGTATAATTTTTTATCCTAAATATTTTGAAAATATGCTAAAATAATAGTATTAATCGGGAGCTAGGAGCGGACAAAATGTCGATAAATACTATTATTTTTGATTTAGATGATACATTACTATGGGATAAAAAATCAGTCAAAACAGCATTTGAAAAAACATGTGACTATGCAGCAACTGTACATAATGTGAATCCTGCTGAGTTAGAGGAAGCTGTTCGCCGAGAGGCACGTGCTTTATATGAGGGTTATGAAACATATGATTATACGGTTTTAATTGGTATCAATCCATTTGAAGGTCTTTGGGGAACATTTGACGACTCGACGGATTCCTTCCAAAAAATGAAGGAAATTGTTCCTAGCTATCGTGCAGCGGCTTGGACAAAAGGGTTAGCTGCTCTTGGGATTGAGGATACAGCGTTTGGAGCAGAGCTAGGAGAGCGCTTTGTAGCCGAGCGTAAAGTGGCTCCATTTTTATACGAAGATACTTTTGCAGTGTTAGATGAATTAAAAGGAAAATATCAGCTTGTATTGCTTACAAATGGCGCACCAAGTTTGCAAAACCTAAAGCTAGAAATCACACCAGAAATTGCCCCATATTTTGATCATATTATTATTTCAGGTGACTTTGGTAAAGGTAAGCCGGACGCATCTATTTTTGAGTATGTAATGGAGAAGGCAGGTATTACAGCTGATGAGGCAATTATGGTTGGCGACAATCTTAATACTGATATTTTAGGATCATCTCGTGTGGGAATGCGCAATGTATGGATTAATCGTGAAAGCAATATCGCCAACGGGGCTGTGACACCTACCTATGAGGTGGACTCTTTGACAGCGTTGTTGGAGCTTGTAAATAGGCTATAATAAAAAATGTACTGATCCTTCATGGAGTCAGTACATTTTTTTGTTAAAAATAGACATTCAGTCTAAGGTATAAACATGTAAAAGCTATAGCTATACAAAGCTGAACAAGAGCGCTAGCAATTAAGTAACCCTGAGGTTCACCAGCCTTTTTACGATAATAGATTTGCATAAAGGAGTAGAGTGAGAAAAGGCCATAAATAATTGTTGCATGAATAGTATGGTGCACAAGATAGATACCAAATGAAATACCTCCAAACAACACGAGCATGATGGCATTGGCAATGGCATGCTCAACTGTCGCAGCGAAAAAGCGACGTTCTGTATAAGGCATTCTTTTTTTTGCAATCCATAGGATGAAATGCGTAAGTAGGATGAAAATATTCCCCATAATAAGTTTCGTCGACCGCTTCTCATCATAAAAATAGCGTAGAGAGTCAATTGATTCTTCAATTAGAAAGGCTTGCTTGGTTTCAACATTGAAGAAAATCTTGTTATTGAGTACCTTCCATTTCTCTTGTGTACGGTCATTATAGAGAATCAAAATATCATAGATAGTACCATTTTTCCATTGACTAGCGGATATTGTTACAGGAGAAGCGTTGTCCAAATTTTTTTGTAGCTGTATGATAGCCTTTGAATGAGCATAGCATTGCTGAGGAACATAAAGGCAAGAATCCTTTGCTATAAAGGTTTCCTTGTTTATATTCTCCTTTAAATAGATTCGTTGGATTGCTTTGGACGAATCCGTTGTCATAGGAGAATTAGTAGGACGTTGAACAAAAGATAAAACTAATAAAGCAAGAACTACTATAAATAGCAATGATACAGAAGGGATTTTCCATTTATTTTTTCTCGTTTGTTTATTAATTACTAAAGGCTCTGTCATATTGCGTAATAATTTTTTTTCCTGCTGATCAGATAGCATTAAACCATCTAAGTGTTGCCATGTCTTCTTATCATGCTTCATCCATCTCACCTCCTAGCTCTTTTTTTAAAGCGACGAGTGCTCGTTTTAATGTGTTTTTTACTTTCCCCTCATTCCAGCCAAGAATATTGGAGGTTTCCTCGATCGATAGTCCCTCTATTTTGCGCAGGATAATCACATCACGATAGGTAATTTTTAGTTTGCGAATTGCAAGATATAGTATCCTGGCATCTTCTCGTTGCATCAGCCATTGATGAGGAGAAGGTGACGTTTGTTCTTCATGCTGTTGTAAAAAAGGGACAAATTGAATAATCCTTTTTCGACGATAATGATCATAGGCAAGGTTACGCGCGGTGCACCGTAACCAAGCGAGATCAGCCCCTTCTTTAATTGTTTGGTGATGTTTCAAATAACGGACAAAGGTTTCCTGTGTATAATCCTCCGCTAATTTTTCGTCATTTAGTAAGTAATATAAGTATTTAAAAATGGTGTGATTATGTAAGTAAAATATTTCTTCTATGTTCAAGCTGTGCACCTCCTTTTCTTTAAAGACGAAGAACCTTTAGAAAAGTATCATTTTACCAAAATGAAAAAGCAGAGAGTAGAGACTCCCTGCTTCTTGTTGTTGATAATTATAGGGTAATGGCTTTCACTTCATCAATGTTTTCAAGCTGTGCCACAAATACTAAATCTTCTTCTGTTACAACATTGTCAACCGTTAGCATCATAACCGCTGTACCACCAACCTGTGCACGACCAACCTGCATTGTCGCGATATTGATTTCTTTTTCTGCTAGCTTTGTTGCTACACGGCCAATTGCACCTGGTTTGTCAGTATTTTTAATGTAAAGTAGGTGGCCTTGTGGAATGACGTCTACAACATAGTCCTCCACTTTTACAATACGTGCACCTAAACCGTTTAATAGTGTACCTGCTACAGTATGCGTTTCGTTAGCAGTAATAATTTCAATAGTAATTAAGCTTGTAAAGCCTTTTGCTGTTGTTGTTTTGTGCTCATTAATTTTCATACCAATACGTTCAGATAAGTAACGAGCATTCACATCATTGACATGATTACCGTGATTTTTAGACAGTAAACCTTTTAACGCATTTGAAGTTAATGGACGAACGTCATAGTTTGCTACTTCGCCAGCATAAGATAGGTTGATTTCCTTGACTGGCTCTGTTGTCACTTGTGATAGGAATGAACCAAGCTTTTCAGCTAATTCAAAGAAAGGCTCAACTTGTGCAAGAAGCTCTTTTGGTATAGATGGCATGTTTACTGGATTTGTTACAGTACCTGTTTTGTAAAATTTAATGATGTCATTTGATACATCAACCGCTACAGATTCCTGTGCCTCGATTGTAGATGCTCCTAAGTGAGGCGTTGCGATAACTTGTGGTAAAGTCAGTAGCTTATGATCTGTTGCTGGTTCAGAAACAAATACATCAAGAGCTGCTCCAGCCACTTTACCTGCTACGATTGCATCATATAAATCGTCTTCATTGATAATACCGCCACGCGCACAGTTAATAATACGTACGCCATCTTTCATCATCGCAAATTTATCTTTATTAATAAGGTTGCGAGTTTCAGGTAGAAGTGGTGTATGAACTGTAATGAAATCTGCAGCTGCACAAATTTCTTCAACCGTTGCTTTTGTTACACCTAATTCTTTGGCACGTTCATCAGTTAGGAAAGGATCATATGCCATAACATTCATACGTTGACCTTTTGCGCGATACGCTACTTCAACGCCGATTCGACCAAAACCTACAACACCTAAAGTTTTATTTTTTAGCTCCACGCCAACATAAGATTTGCGATCCCATTTCCCATTTTTTAATGTATTAAAAGCTTGTGGAATATGACGGGCAAGTGAAGTCATCATCGCAATTGTATGCTCGGCAGCTGAGTTTGTGTTGCCGTCTGGTGCGTTTACCACAATAATACCGTGTTCTGTAGCAGCAGCAAGGTCAATATTATCGACACCAACACCAGCGCGACCAATTAATTTTAAGCTTTTAGCTGCTTCAATCACTTCACGTGTTACCGTTGTTTGAGAACGAACAAGTAATACATCTACATCTGCGATTTTAGCGATTAATTCTTCTGGTGCTAGTCCTGTGTCAACAATAATGTTTAAATCTAAATCTTGTTCCTGGCGTAATGGGAAAATACCATCCTCACTTAGTGGATCAGCGATAAATACGTTAATAGTTCTTGTTTTTGTTGCAGTAGTCATTATAATTAGCTCCTTTTTTATCATTATTGGTTGGTAGTGGCTTTATCTACGACAGTCTGAAATTTGTAAAATTCGAACATCTTACAGCATGCAAACAATCTCCTTTCTAAATCGAAAACAATATAAAAAGCCTTCCACGCCTTACAAACACAATTATTGTGTTGTAAGGGGCGAAAGGCTGTATAAACTTTGGTTCGCGGTACCACCCTTAATCACTGCTGGAAAATTTATTCTGGCAGTCTTAGCTATATGCGTAACGTGCATGAGACGGATAAGCTTACTTTTAAGTTGTTCAGCCTATCTATTCAGGAGTGGAACTATTATCGTAGAAATCACTGATTTGCACCAACCATCAGCTCTCTTTGGATTTTCTTGCGACTAGTGTGTCTCCGTCGTTATATTTTTTGTGATTAAATTTGTTAACATCATAATCCCTATTGTTCACCTTTGTCAACGATATTTCTTAAAAACTTTAAAAATATTGACTTCAAAAGTCTGAAAAATAACCAATTACGAACAATTTATGTATTATATTATTTTATTGTTCGTCTTTTTGGGGAGTACAATGAAAGCGCTAACGCTATTTGAAAAGTCCGATAGTATCAGGTTTCTGTGCAGTTTTAGAATAAAAAATTATATGGGAATTAAATGGAATAAAATAGAGGTTTTATGCTAATTGTCGATGGTGTGGATCCGAGAAAGCGAACGATTTTGTTTGTCACATTTTAGACAAAAATATGAATAGTAGAAGGTAAATAGACTGTGAGAGAAGAATGTTAGTTAAGGATATGGATTTGGGGGTGTAAGAATGAAGTATGATGTTGCAATAGTCGGTGCTGGACTTGCAGGATTAGTCGCAGCTTGTGAATTAATCGATGCAAAGAAAAAAGTTCTTTTAGTAGATCAAGAGCCTGAAAATTCAATCGGGGGACAGGCATATTGGTCGTTCGGTGGCATATTTTTAGTAAATTCTCCAGAGCAACGAAGGCTTGGGATTAAAGATAGTAAGGAGCTTGCATGGCAGGATTGGCAAGGAACTGCAGGCTTTGATCGTTTAGATGATGAGGATTCTTGGGCATATAAATGGGCAAGAGCCTATGTCGATTTTGCTGCAGGTGAAAAATACGACTGGTTAAAGTCAAAAGGAATAAAGTTTTTCCCCGTTGTTGGATGGGCAGAGCGGGGAGGTTCGTTAGCAGGAGGACACGGCAATTCAGTACCAAGGTTTCACATTGTCTGGGGAACAGGCCCTGGCATTGTAAAGCCATTTGTAGATAAAGTGAAACAGGCTATAAAAGATGGATTTATTGACTTCAAGCCAAGACATCGTGTGGATGAATTTATCCAGCAAGAAGGGGAGATTACAGGAATTAGCGGAACGGTGCTTGCTGAAACCTTTATTAATCGAGGTGAAAAAAGTTCCAGATTAGGGATCGGCGAATTTTCCTACGAAGCTAAAGCTGTGATTGTGGCAAGTGGAGGTATTGGGGCTAATTTTGATTTAGTAAGAAAAAATTGGCCTGCTCGATTAGGGACACCTCCTAAAAATATGGTATGTGGTGTGCCAGCTTACGTTGATGGAAGAATGCTAGAGATTACGGAACACGCTGGGGGACGCATTGTTAATCGTGATCGTATGTGGCATTACACAGAGGGGTTAAAAAATTGGGATCCGATATGGCCTAACCATGGGATTCGGATATTGCCTGGTCCCTCCTCCCTGTGGTTTGATGCAGAGGGGAATCGTTTTCATGCACCCAACTTTCCAGGGTTTGATACGCTCAGTACGTTGGAGGCGATTCAAAAAACTGGTTATGACTATTCCTGGTTTATTTTAACGGAAAAAATTATTGAGAAAGAATTTGCTTTATCTGGCTCAGAGCAAAACCCAGATTTAACAAACAAAAGCATTAGCGATGTTCTAAAACGCATTTTACCAGGCCCACCGGCTCCGATCCAAGCTTTTAAAAATCACGGAGAGGATTTTGTGATTGCACATGATCTAAAGGAACTTGTAGATGGAATGAATAAACTTGCTGGGAATGAGCTACTTGATTTCATGAAGATTAAAGAACAAATCTTGGCAAGAGATCGTGAAATGGACAATAAGTTTACGAAGGATTTGCAAGTAAACGCTATTCATGGAGCAAGAAATTATATTGGCGATAAATGGGTGCGTGTTGCCAAGCCACATAAAATTTTAGATACCAAAAATTGGCCTTTAATTGCTGTTCGCTTAAACATTCTAACAAGGAAAACTTTAGGTGGCTTACAAACAAATTTAAATGGTGCTGTTTTGGGTATGGACGGTCAGCCAATTCCTGGGTTATATGCTGCTGGTGAAGTAAGTGGTTTCGGTGGTGGTGGTGTCCATGGCTACCGCGCTTTAGAAGGGACATTTGTTGGTGGGTGTTTATTTAGTGGACGCCAGGTAGGACGTTATTTAGGACAAGGATAAAGTGTATAAATAAGAGCATCGTCTTGATGAACGATGCTCTTTTGAACTGATGATCACTATGCTGAATTTTTTGAGCTGCAATGACTATGAAATAATCCCCTGAATTAAATTGAATGGATTTGGGATCTTACTTGCCCAAACTACAGGGAAACTATCTTTAATGCATTATCTCTCTAAGTATTAACAATTTGATTGTTGGACCTCTGCAATCTTAGCAATTTGCGCTTCAACTTGTTCCTTTGTCCAACCATTTTCCTCCACGAAAAAGTTGCGTTCGGCACGGCGACAATCATCTGAACAGCTACGCATGTAAAATGCCTCGTGTTTTTCTTCACAAAGCATTAATTTATGACACGCAGGGTTTGCACAGTTTGTATATCGTTCAGAAGGTTCCCCTGTAAAATAATCCTTCCCAACAATGACATGCTCCACCTGATTAATCGGTACACTTCGACGACGGTCAAAAACAAACATTTGACCATCCCATAATTGACCTTTTACTTCAGGATCCTTCGCATATGTAGCAATACCGCCGTGCAATTGACCTACGCTCTTACCATAGCCCTCACGTTTTAGCCAACCTGAGAATTTTTCGCAGCGAATACCACCTGTACAATAAGTTAAGATCTTTTTATCTGCAAAATCTTCTTTATGTGCCTCCATCCAAGCAGGTAGGTCACGGAAGTTTTCGATATCTGGTCGTACAGCACCTCGGAAATGACCGAGATCATATTCATAGTCATTACGGGCATCGATGATTACTGTGTTGTCATCTTGCATCTGTTCCATAAATTCTTTAGGTGTTAAATAATCACCTGTGATTTCTAACGGATTGATATCCTGTTCTAAGCCTAGGTGAACAATTTCCTTACGAGGACGTACATGCATTTTTCTAAAGGTATGCCCTTCAACCTCATCAATTTTCCACATAATATCATTAAAACGAGCATCAGCCTTCATATGGCTCATGTAAGCATCTGTTTGCTCAATGGTACCTGATACAGTGCCGTTAATACCTTCGTAGCCTACTAAAATGCGACCAAGAAGCCCTATCTCTTTACACAGTGCTAGATGCTCTTCTGCAAAAGCTTCAGGGTCTTCAATCGTAATATATTTATAATAAAGTAATACACGATAGTCTTTTTGTGTCAAAATACGTTACCACCTTTATCTCAATATTCGTCCTTTAATATAGCATAACAAGGAGCATTTTTGCTTAGAGAGAAGGAGTTTTCTAAAAAAACACGAATTATATATAGTGAATGACTATTCATATTTGGGGGTTATAGAGATGGAATTTTCAACAATTACTTTAGAAAAATTAGAACGTCGTGCAACATTAACGTTGAATCGTCCGCAGGCGATGAATGCTATGGATGATATTATGATGCGTGAACTAGCAGAATGCTTTGAAGCTCTACAACAGGAAAAAGATATTCAGGTGCTTGTTATTCGTGGAGAAGGAAAGGTCTTTTCTGCGGGTGGTGATATAAAAGCAATGCTAGATGAAAGCAAACCGCTGAATATTGATGAGGCAATGGTTTATCTGACACGTATCGTAAAGGCATATTATCAGCTACCGATGATAGTGATTGCAGCAGTTCATGGAGCTTCAGCAGGTTTAGGATTTAGTCTAACACTAGGGGCAGATATTATTGTAGCCTGTGAAAATAGTAAGCTTGCTATGAATTTCATTGGAATAGGACTGATTCCAGATGGTGGCGGTCATTTCTTCATGAAGGAACGTGTAGGAACGGTTAAAGCGAAACAAATGATATGGGAAGGGAAGGTATTAACAGCAAATGAAGCATTAGATGTAGGGTTAATTGATTATATTGCACCAGAGGGCACTGTATTTGCAATGGCAGATCAGCTTGTTGGGAAAATGCTTGCATCCCCTATCTCTTCCATGATTACGACGAAAAAAATTCTGCATGCACAAAATATGCCACAGCTAGAAAATATCTTAGCATTAGAGGCTGAGGGCCAGTCTGCAATGCGTAAAACAACAGATCATGTTGAGGGCATTCATGCATTTGTAGAGAAAAGAATGCCTGTCTTTGTAGGTAAATAAAAATAATAAAAGGCGCGTAGCAAACACTTGACTACGTGCCTTTTATTAGCCACTAAACATGGAATAAAATTAATTTACCTGAAGCGTTTACAAGACGATGAGTTTTATCGGCAACACCTTTTTCTTCAATTTGTTGTTGTCCATTTAGTTTAGCAGCCTCATCATTTTCAAAAGTCCAAGTTTCATCAAATAATGTTTCTCCTGTTTTTTCAAAAGCTGTAAAACGATAATTCTCCATACAGACCCCACCCTTTTACTTGAATATATTTCTATTATACATAGAAGATTTATAAACTTCACGGTAAAACTAGTGGATTTTTTGATAAATTACGAAAATTGTGGAAAAAGTGAGGCAATGTTGTTTTTTCCGTAATAGCATTTTTCATCAAACATGAATTATGATAAAATAGAACAAATATTCGGTATTGGTTAATCAGCATATTATTACTTTGGTTTGCACTAAAGAGAGAATTATCTACTATTTGAGGTGATTGGATGTCAGCAATTCGTTTTTTCCATATGGCAGATTTACATTTAGATAGTCCATTTAAGGGCTTATTTGGTCTACCCGAACCCATTTTAAAGAAAATACGGTTAAGCACTTTTGAAGCGTTCGATAAAATTATCGTTAAAGCGATTCAGGAAAAACCTGATTTTTTACTAATTGTTGGGGATATTTATGATGGTGAAAATCGTAGCTTGCAAGCACAACGAAGATTTCAAGATGCAATGGAAAAGCTCTTTCAACACAATATCCCTGTGATTGTGAGCTACGGAAATCATGATCATTTAAATGGCACATGGACACGCTTTGCTTTACCAAGTAATGTCTATGAATTACCGGTTGAAACGAGTGTAGTTCAATTAAAAATACGTGGTCAGCAAGTGAATATATATGGTTTTAGTTATCCCGAACGTCATTTAAGGGAATCCGTTATTGAAAGCTATCCAACTGCGCATGATCAGCATGCCCTTCATATTGGTATGCTACATGGCAGTGAGGCAGGCAATACGACACATGATGTGTATGCCCCTTTTACAAAACAGCAGTTACTTGAAAAGAACTATCATTATTGGGCGCTTGGCCATATTCATAAACGACAGCTTTTACATCAAAACCCGCCCATTGTTTATCCAGGCAATATTCAAAGTCGACATCGTAAAGAACAAGGAATGAAAGGTTTTTATGATGTGACGTTATCCAAAACATCGACTGAGCTTGATTTTATCTCTACTTCTGCTGTCGTTTATAACACGATAGAGGTGGATTGTACGGATGTGGTACACGCCAATGAATTGCTGAAGAGATGTGCAGAAGCGATTACAGCCAATAGAAAGAAGTTTGGCGCATCGGTAGTAGAGCTTCATTTGCAACAAATTGACGAACAAACGGAAGCTTTATTTGAGCATGCAACAGTAGATGCATGGTTAGAGACTATTCGAGAGGCTGAGGAAGGTATTGAGCCAATGTGTTGGGTACAAAAAATGGTGTTGCAAAAGGCCGCGAGATTTTATGAGCATACCGCAACTACCCAATCCGTTGTGAGCTTAATGGAACAGTGGGACAGTAATGAATGGAAGGATATTTTAAAAGATTTGTACCAATATGCCGGTGGGGCAAGGCTAATAGAGCCACTTAGTGAAAAGGATATTGAGAACTTAACGCATCGTGCACAGACATTATTAGCAGAAGAAATTCAAAGGGCGTGATTACATGCTGACAATTCAAAAAATCCAAATTTATGGCTTTGGTAAGCATGAAAATATCTCCATTTCGTTAAATGATGGTGTCACTATTTTTTATGGTTTAAATGAAGCAGGAAAAACGACGATTCAACAGTTTATACTACAAATGCTTTTTGGCTTCCCTACAAGGCAGCAGACACAGCGCAAATATGAGCCGAAAATTTCGACAAAATATGGGGGTCAGCTGACACTTTTGCATCCAATTTATGGTCAATGCACAATTGAACGTGTGAAAGGAAAAGCTGTTGGTGATGTTACTGTCTATCTTGAGGATGGTACAACGGGGCATGAGGAGCTGTTAGGAAAGCTTTTATATGGTTATTCTAGGGCATCCTTTGAAGCCATTTTTTCTTTTTCACTGCATGAGCTACAAGGTATTGAAAAAATGTCTGAAGAGGAGCTAACTCATTTGCTACTGGCCTCAGGTACAACAGGTATTCAGCATTTATCCACCCTTGAAAAGAAAATGGATAAAGAGGCTAGTGAGTTGTTTAAAAAGACAGGTAAAGTGCCATTGATTAATCAAAAGATCGAGCAATTAAAGCAGCTGGAGCGGACGATTAAACAGGAACAGGGAAAAATACAAACCTTTGAGGATAAATTACAGCAATTACAGTTACTCGAGCAAAAGTTAGAACAACTATATGGTACGCAAAAACAGCAACAGCAACAGTGGCAGCAATTAACTATTCAAAAGCAAGCGCTTCCTCTTCTCAAGCAGCAACAGACTTTGCAACAAACAATGACCAATTATCAGCATGTTCAGTTTCCATCAGAGGGTATTAGACGTTATGAACAAATAAAGGATCGTCTGTTACATGAAAGTCAACAACTGATGCAATTAAAGGAGCAGCATCAAACATTGCAGGAGAAACTAATAGCAGCAGTGGATGAGCAAAAGGTTAATGAAATGGCTTACCTTATGCAAAAAGAGGCAACGTGGCATCAGCTAATGGTGAAGGAGCAAAATTTACAGGATGATCTCTTTTTACTCGAACAAGAAATTGAAGCACAGTTTCGTTTACTAGGTGTAACAGACAAAGAGGCACAAGAAAATCTTCTGAACGAAACAGTTTCACTCCAACAGGAGCAACAATTTCAGCTTCAAATAAGTAAATTAGAGGAGGCCGAGGAGGAGCTAAAATTTTATCTACGTTCACTCGATCAAGTACACCAAGAGTTAGATGCAATAGCCAAACAGAAGCAGCAGCTAATGCTTGAGTCATTAACAAGCGAGGAAGAACATATTTTAGCACAGTGGCCACAACAAAAGCGGAGGCTTGAGCAATTACGTGCTGCCAAATCGCAACGCAGTAAGCAGAAGCAGCCTCATTATTTTATCTGGCTTGTACTACTGATTGGTTTCATGTCGTTTGCTTATGGCGTATTTGAAAAAAACATAGTTGTAATCCTAATTGGAGCAGTTTTATCATTGCTAACCTTTTTGTTTATTCGATATGTTAAGCAAGCAGATGAACCTACTAATAAAGAGCACAATTTCCTCCTACGGGAGTTAGAGCAGGAGGAATTGACAGTACAAGCAGTTCTTTTAAAGAAGCAAAGATATGAAGATCGTTGGTTACACATCAATGAACAGCAGAAAGAAAAAGAGCAGCAATACACTTCTCTTGAATATAAAATTCAACAAGCGGAGGTAGAGAGTGAAGAAGCCACTCAGACACTCCAGCATTTTTTAAAGCGTTATCGCTTACAAGGAACGATAGCTAGAACGCTAATGCCCGAATTATTTATGCGTATTCGTGGTGTACAAGAATTAGCAGCTAAACGAAACAGTACCTCAAGTCTATTGCAAGAAACACAGGTAGAAAAGAGCAACATTTATGAGCAGCTTCAACGGGTTTTAGATGGAGCCTATGATGAACAGGAAATTTATATGCATTTACGAACAGCCTACCTTGAAGCACAACAGCATCAGCAGCAAGCACAGCATGCAAAAGATCAGCTAGCCAACATCCAAATAAAAATAGAAGGTGGACAATCAAGAATGGATCGTTATACAGCTGAAATGTACGAGCTATTCAGTGAAGCAAAAATCCAAAATGAACAGGCTTATTATGAAATGCATGAGCAATTTGAACAGAGAAGAAAAATTGAGACAGAATTGCAAACTGTTCAGGCTCAATTATCTTCACTCGATCTTCAACAGAAGAAAAATCTGATGGAGGACACTGTTAACGAGGGCATATTTGCTTTACAACAAGAGCAGCAGTCATTGCAATTAGAAATTGACCAATGTCTTGAACAACGTGCCGCTTTGCTAATGGAAAAAGAACAGCTATTAAATGATGAAAAGTATGGTCAATTGCTTCAACAGTTTGAGCAGGAGAAAACAGAATTGCAGCAGTTAATAGAGCAATGGGCAACTAAAAAAGCTGTGGCAACAGCTATTCATGAAACTTTATTCCGTCTTCGCGAAGAAAAATTACCTCATGTCCTTGCAGAGGTAAATGCCATATTCCGTTTACTAACAGAAGGAAACTATGACAAACTTTCGATTCATGAGGAAGGTTATTTTGTAGCACAGGATGCTGCAGGAATACGTTATCAAATGGTGGAGTTGTCGCAGGCTACCAAAGAGCAAGCTTATATTGCATTGCGAATGGCTCTAGCAAAAACCCTAGTGAGCGCAGCTCCATTTCCCATGATTATGGACGATCCTTTTGTCCATTTTGATCGAAACCGCACAGACAAAATGGTACAATTAATGAAAGAAGTAGGATATGAACGTCAAATTTTATATTTTACTTGCCATGATACAATGCTCAAATATTGGCAGAGAGATCAGATTGTCGATATAGGAGCATTAGCAAATGAAAGGGGAGTGGCGTCAACATGAAAGGGATTACGACGCTCCAAGTTGGAGAAGCAGTTGATCAATTTTTATTAATAAAACAAGCGACAAAAGGTGTTACAACCGTTGGAAAGCCATTTATGTCGCTATTATTACAAGATAAAAGTGGGGATATAGAGGCAAAGCTATGGGACACGAATGAGGATCATGAAAAGATGTACCATGCGGAAGCCATTGTACGTGTTGGCGGAGAGATTCATGACTATAGAGGAAAGAATCAATTGCGTATCAAATCTATTCGTGTTGCAAAGCCAGAGGAAGGAATCGCTATTCATGATTTAGTGCCGTCCTCTGCAACACCGAAAGAACAACTATATGAAGAATTAACACAATTTTTCTTTGATATTAAAAACCCAAATATCTCACGAATTACTAGAGCGGCTATAAAAAAACACCAAGAGGCCATTTTAGTTTTTCCAGCAGCGACAAAAAATCATCATGACTACGCGTCAGGTTTATTAGATCATATGGTCTCTATGCTTAAACTAGGTAAAGCCATTGCTGATCTATATCCAACACTAAATCGTGACTTATTATATGCGGGAATTATTTTACATGATGTAGGCAAGGTTGTAGAGTTATCAGGACCAGTTGCCACAATGTATACAGTGGAGGGCAATTTATTAGGCCATATTACGATTATGGTGAATGAAATTGCTAAGATTGCTAGTGAGCTTGAAATTGAAGGTGAGGAAGTCATGCTGTTACAGCATATGGTATTGTCTCACCATGGGAAAGAAGAATGGGGTAGCCCGAAAAAACCGATGATTCAGGAAGCAGAAATCTTGCATTATATTGATAACATTGATGCAAAGATGAATATGTTAACAAGAGCATTAGGAAAAACGACACCGGGTGAATTTACAGAGAGACTCTTCCCTCTTGATAATCGTTCATTCTACAAGCCTACTATTTAAAAAGCAGTATAAATCAGCCCATAAACTAACATTGCTGTCTAGCTATTCGTTATTAATTTCTCTGAGTCTAAGTATTCATATATTTATTTGTAGTGCCTAACTATTGTACCAATGTGAATATTTATTTTAGAATAGAGAGAGAAATTATAGGAATGGGGAAAAGTAATGGATACAGAGGGACTTTTTTCACGGAAAATTAAGTTTTGGAAAAGTTTAATTTTCAAAATGATATTAGCAATTGGCATAAGCTTGTTTATTAGCTCCCATATTTCAGAATTTGTTAGTCGTCAATTCGAGAAAGTAGTGCATTTAAATGGTAGTGCAGGGGTTGTCATCAATACATTTATTTCGTTATTTATCGGCACAGTAATTATTTCGTTATGTACAAGGTATATCGTCTTAAGGCGTGTAAAGCGTGTGTTAAATGCTATGACACTGGCTGCTGATGGCGATTTAACTGTTCGCATTGATGATCGATTGAAAGATGAAATTGGTCAATTATCTACTGAATTTAATCATATGTTAGAGCAAATTGGCACGGTCATTGAAAAGACGAATAAAGCATCGACAGATGTATCAGCCTTTACAAAGGAATTTACAACGATTACCGAGCAAAGCAGTCAAACAGTTGAAACTATCTCCAGTGCCATTGGGGAAATTGCCTCCAGTGCAGAAGGACAATTAAGGCAAATGGATTTATTATCTGAATCGGCACATTTAATCACTAAAGATATGGATCATGCATCTTCTGCTGTACAGGCAGTGGCCTCAATAGCGAATGAAACGAACCAAAAGGCTGATTTAGGATTACAGTTAATTGAGCAAACGATTGAGAAAATGAATACCATTAATGAATCTGTTCATCAATCAACCGAAGTTGTGAATGCTTTAGGTGAAAAATCAAAGGAAATTAGTACGATTGTAGCGCTGATTACAAGTATTACAGATCAAACAAACCTGCTTGCATTGAATGCATCTATTGAAGCAGCTCGTGCAGGAGAGGCTGGAAAAGGCTTTGCAGTAGTGGCAGATGAAGTAAGAA
The DNA here is from genome assembly GCF_038630435.1 of Lysinibacillus sp. FSL K6-4013. Lineage (NCBI taxonomy): Bacteria > Bacillati > Bacillota > Bacilli > Caryophanales > Bacillaceae > Lysinibacillus > Lysinibacillus sp. FSL K6-4013. The sequence goes on along the minus strand of NZ_CP152031.1, from coordinate 3,841,308 downwards.
AGCTAGCAGAGGAATCTGGAAAAGCTGCAGATAATATTCGAACATTGGTGGATGATATTTTAAACCAAACCTCCAGTGCTGTTTATGCTATTAATAGTGGGACGCAGTTTGTGGAGGAAGGGCGTGAATCTGTTGAACAGACAGGCGATACCTTTAAAAATATAGTCGTAGATTTGCAACAGATAAGTCATCGTACAAAGGAAGTAAAGGATATTGTCTTGCGTGTCAATGAGAAAACAAGTCAAACAGATGAGGCTGTAAAAGAAGTCGTTGGCATAGCGAATGGCACATCTTCAGGCATACAGCATATTGCTTTATCAATTGAGCAGCAAAGTGCCTCTAATGAGGAAATAGCAAGTGCTGCAAATGTTCTTCAAACAATGTCAAACGACCTACAAACTGAAATTAGCCAATTTAAAGTAAAATAGAGAAGAAAAAGAAGCATCTGATATATCAGGTGCTTCTTTTTTGTATAGACTCGTCTCTAAGTTATTTAGATTCCTTGTCAGTATCTTTTGCTTTATCTTCGGAATCCTCTTTTGGCGCATTTTCTTCAGCCTTTTTAGCTGCTTCTTCAGCTGCTTTTGCTTGTTCTTCACTTGTTGTTGTAAAGAATTTAAGTGATTCTTTTAAATCTTTATCAGATGTTTTTACATCTGCATCTTTAGCCATCTTTGCAACAATATCTTTAAGAATCGTTTGAGCTTCGCCAGTTTGGTTCAGTTTACTTAACATAGTTGAACGAATGTTTTCTTCTTCGTCTTTAAATGAACCTACGCCTTTTACATCACGCTTGTCCGTAATTTCAATTACGTGGTAACCAAAGCTAGATTTTACTGGTTCACTTAATGTATTTAATTCAAGAGCATAAGCAGCATCGTTAAACTCGTCAACCATTGAACCTACAGAGAACCATCCAAGCTTTCCACCTTTTTGAGCAGAACCAGTATCTGTTGAGTACTCTTTTGCAACGTCCTCAAACTTAGCGCCACCCTTAATTTTTGCAATCACTTCTTTTGCTGTTTTTTCATCTGCTACTAAAATATGACGACCATTTAGTTCTGTTTTCATTTGCTCGTAGTATTTTTTCACATCATCTTCTTTAATTGCTTGATCTTTTAAAGCTTTTTCTTGAAGAAGTTGAACACGTAAAGAATCTTTAAAGCCCTGTTCAGTTAAGCCACTTTCAGCAAGCGCTTGTGAAAAGCCATCACCAAATTGTGATGCAGTAGTGTCATAAGCTTCTTTGATTTCTTTATCTGTTACTTCATATTTGTCAGCTAAAACTTTTTCAGTCACCATTTGCTGCATTACATATGAGCCTGTTAAAGCTTTTGCCTTTTCATTAAAATCAGCTACTGAAATATCGCCCACTTTAGAAGTAACGATTGCTTTGCTGTCTCCGCCGCTACAAGCACCAAGCGCTAATACAGATGCAGCTAGAGTTAAAGATAAAACTGTCTTTTTCATAGTGGATATTCTCTCCTAACATGGTTTCGTCCATTTTTTACTATAACATAAACGATTTAAAAACAAAATGGTTCCCCCTTGAGTATTGCCTATATTTCAAATTTTGAAGCGCATAGGATATAGAAAAGAAAGGGGGTGAAGTTATGGGCAACGGAGGATACGGTGGCGGTGGCTACGGCTCAGGCTTTGCTTTATTAGTTGTGTTATTTATTTTATTAATTATCGTTGGTGCAGCGTTCCTATACTAATTAATAAAACAGCGAAAAGCTAAGAGCTTTAACTCTTAGCTTTTCTTGACAATGTAGGCATTCGCGCCGCATGCCTTAGATTCTAAACAATTTAATTGATTAGTAAAAGTTGTTGCATGGGGGGCTCGACTTATCTTCGAGCGTGCGGACGGGCGCGGATGTCACATGTTTTTGAAAGGAGCTTTTCAAAAAAAGCCAGAAAAAATTAGATTCCATTACGCCGAGGCGTAATGGATTTTTCTGCTATACTGCATATAAAATTTCAATGTAGAATGAGACAAGTAGGATAGTAATAAGTATATTTATAGTTCGGAATATTTTTGGTTGGTTTTCTTCGGGAATTTCACGTCGCATGCATAGAGCATAGGTCATGCGATTAATTTGAAATAAATAGAATACCGAGAATAGAACTACAATCATTAATAGCAAGTCTATTCCTCCCCTCTTTCAATAGTAATAGCATAACAAAGAACGTCAATAAAAAACAAGTACAAGCAATTTAGTGAACGGTCGGTGGAACTAAAATTTCATAGCCTTTAGGTGTTTCTTCTATTTGCGAATTTTTAGGTGAATTCAATAGATATTTCACGTAAAGGATATCAATCAGACATAGACTACAGTGATAGGCTAACAGCAATGTCCCATAATGGGTATAGGCTGGTAAAAGCCATGTTCCAACTATAATACTAGTATTTAGAACGATAAAAGGCGTAAGTAATGCTAAGATGTATCGATTTTTAGATAAAGGCTCTCGAATTCGCATGTGTAAAACAGGAATTATATAAAACTGACTACGTACGCGTAATTTTAAATGCTGGCGTAAATCAAATAGAGCCACAAAGTGCAAAAATTTATGAATGGGATAAAGTGTTAGCACAGCTATTACAAAGAGCCAGAATAGTCGATCTGTATAATGCTCTTCATTGAATAAATTAAACGTTACATACGAAACAGAAAAGACCACTAAAAAAGTAATGACACCCATTATAATAATACGCGTAGTACCGTAATGATGTTCTAAATTTAAAATTTTCCAGCAATGCATGGTTTTTTATCAACTCCGAAATAGGAAGTGTCCTATTTAATGTAAATTGAATTATGTTAGAATGCAAGAAAAAGGAGGCACTTCAGAAATATTTCTGAAATACCTCCTTCACATGACTCATTCCTGAATGAACAGTATAACTCATTTTTGTTCAACTTATAAATAATTGCAGGAAAAATTATGTGCAGTTTGAAGCTTCGTCTTATCCTTTTACAGGTGTGCGTTCTTCTAGCGTGTCAAAGGAATCACGGAAATGTTGGAAAGAGCGTTCGAAAATATCGATGAAATCCTCACCATAGATATTGCGAATAACAGCCATTACATCTAAAAAATCAGGGAAACGGCCGTATAAATCTTTTAATGCTAATGACCCTTCAAGTACAGAATGGTACGTATTATGGTAGTTTTTATTCATCTCTACAATGAGCTCTGTGCCGGCTTCTGTAAGCTCAACATACGTATTACGTTTATCGTCATCACGCTTGGAAAACTTAAGAAAGCCACGCTCTTCTAATTTTTTGGAGAAATTAAATGCTGTAGAAACATGCATAACGCCAAATTTCGCAACATCAGAAATGGAAGCACCTTTTAAATGGTATGAAATCCATAAAATATGGTGTTCATTAATATTTAAATCATAAGGTTTAATCCATTGTTGCCAATCCTTTTCAACCGCTTTCCACAGCGCTTTTGATAACTGTGCGATTCTTTGACTATAAAGCATCGCTTCTTTTTGTGTATATAATTCCTCTGACAAAGCCATCACCTACTGCTTTCTTTCACATTTTTAAAAATATTATAGCAGTAAAGAAAAAAAGTTTAAAGTTAGAAAAATTAAAAAATTGAAAAGTGGTTAAAAAATAATATTATAGCAATAGTTTTTGGTAAAAAAATAGATTATCCGACTGTGAATAAGGACTTTAGTCGCTAACTTTTTCTTGAGGTTTTTTCTTGTTTTCCGTAATTTGTGCAATGTTTTTCTCGATTTCGCTTATCGAATTCTGTAAAGCATCTAATTCTTGTTGCAAATTATTTTTCGTTGGTTCGATTTCTTCAGTAAAAGTCGTAATTGTTTGCTTTAAATCATTTATTATTTGTGGGATATTATTTTTTACTTCATTTGTTAGTGTATTAACAGATTGTTTTACAGTTCCTACTTGTTGTTTTACATCAAGGAGCATACCTTTTGTTTGGTAAACATTTTGTCTAACAGAAGCACGTAGCTGTTGCCCAGATTGCGGCGTTGAGAAAAGCACAGCAATTGTCCCGCCGATAATTCCTGTTGTTAGTCCTAGTAAAAATGGTTTTGCTTTCATATTAGATACCTCATTTCTAGTCATGTTTATTTACTATTAAACCATGAAATGCATAAATACAAAAAGAAAAAAGAAACTAAACGAGTGATTTGGCCATCACAGTTTAGTTTCTTTGGATTATTTAAGTGTTTATTTATGATATTTGAGAAATAGCTGTATTGAACTTGGAGCGCTTCACTAATTTTGAAACAATTGGATATATCACTGCAAAAGCAACAACGTTAAATACGACAGCTGGAAGGACAACGCCAATAAATAGCATCGCAAACGTTGCACCAACATTTGCATTGAATACAAAAAGTGCAACTGCTAAAAAGACAGTTCCTGAAAGAATCGTTCCCAAACCAACTAATACAGCAGATACGGCGAAGTGACCTGCCAGTTTTTTGAGAATGAGTAAAGCAGCTAAAAATACAAAACCAGTAACAGCTTTATCAATAATATTTGGAACAAGACCTGCTGGGAATGTTGTAAATAAACCTGAAAGTACCCCTGTTGAAAGAGAAAGTAGGAACGTTTCTTTCACTGTTGGGAATAATAAAATACCAATAAACATCATGGTTAACATAAAATCAGGCTTCATCCCATTCACCATTCCTGGTGTAACCACGTAAAGAGCAGCACCGACACCTACTAACAGTGCCATTAATACTAAATTCTTTGTATTCATTTGAATCTCTCCTCGACTATGCTAATCTATTTGTCTCCTAGCGTGTCCTCTTGACCGCTAGCGAAACTTATTTGTGATTGTACGCTAAATTTTAAAAATTTGCAATACAGCATTCTGAACATTCAGATGTTAATATATTACAAATGGCTTATAGATTGGCTTTAATACTTTCTGCTACTTCTGCCAACTGCTCTGGTGCGTATGTTTGTGTTTGCCAAATTAAGCCTAGCCCTTCTTTTTCATCGTAACGCGGAATAAAATGTAAGTGGTAGTGGAAAACAGTTTGTCCAGCAGCAGCACCGTTGTTATTAATTGTATTCAAACCAATTGGCTGAAACGCTGCTTTAATAGCATTCGCGATTTTTGGTGCAACAGCATATAAATGACGTGCTACTTCCTCTGGCATTTCGAATAGATCCTGGCAGTGATGCTTAGGAATTAATAGTGTGTGTCCTTTTGCAACAGGTGAAATGTCCGTGAATGCATAGACATGATCGTCTTCATAAATTTTTGTGCTTGGAATTGATCCGTCAATAATTTTGCAAAATAGGCAATCGCTCATAAGAATTTCCCCCTTAACGTATATGTAAGTACATTCTATCATACTCAAACCTGTATCATTTGCTAATTTTTGATAAAATATAATTCAAGAAGAGGAGTGAGGATATGTCAGTATTAGAGGTACAGCATGTGACAGGTGGTTATACAAGAAAACCTGTTATTAAAGATCTATCTTTTACGATTGGAGAAGGTGAACTAGTTGGCTTAATCGGCTTAAATGGAGCTGGGAAAAGTACAACGATTAAACATATTATAGGAACAATGTTGCCAAAGGAAGGTGACATTCGTTTAAATGGTGTAACATTAAAGGAAGATACGGACAAGTATCGTACAGCTTTTTCTTATATTCCTGAAACCCCTGTATTGTACGATGAGCTAACATTAAGAGAGCATTTAGAATTAACTGCAATGGCTTACGGTATTGACAAAGCAACACTCGATGCTCGTTCTGAGGTACTGTTAAAAGAATTTCGAATGGAGAAAAGATTAAATTGGTTCCCTTCACATTTTTCAAAGGGAATGCGTCAAAAAGTTATGATTATGTGTGCCTTTTTAGTGAATCCAAGTCTATATATTATTGATGAACCTTTTGTGGGATTGGATCCATTAGGTATTCAATCGTTATTAGATCAAATGGATGAAAAGAAAAAAGAAGGCGCTTCTATATTAATGTCTACACATATTCTATCAACAGCTGAAAAGCATTGTGATCGCATTATCTTATTGCATGAAGGAAGAGTTCGAGCACAAGGAACAATGGCTGATTTACGTCAATCATTTGCTATGCCGTATGCGACATTAGATGACCTCTATATTGCTATGACAAAGGAGCGGGACCATGAAGAACTTGCGTGATGTATGGTCCTCTCGCTTCATGCATTATATAGGAGAAGTACAAAAATATATGCAATTTATTTTTACAGGGCATATTGCTATCGTACTTGTATTTCTAATAGGAGCAGGGGGCTATCAATATAGCGAATGGCTGAAAGTTGTTCAAACAGACTTTCCAGCAGAAGTCCTGATAGCTGTTATCATCGGGATTTTATTGGCCTTTAGCCGTCCGACTACATTGTTGAGAGAGCCAGATCAAGTATACTTATTACCTTTAGAATCAAAGATGTCTTTGTACTTCAGCAAGGCGTTGGCTTGGACGTTTTGGTCTCAGGTGTGGATTGTAGCGATTGTCTATATTGTTAGTATCCCTTTATTAAAAGCCGTGACTGAATTAACAACGGTCGAAATATGGACAATATTTTTACTTACTATTGTGTTGAAATATCTAAGTGTTCGAGGAGAATTCAGCTATCGTTATAGTGAACGAGGGCAGATGGTTTGGGTGGATAGGTTTATTCGAGCTGTCATTTTTGCAGCTGCTATTTATATGGGGCTCCATGCACAGTTGTTATTAGCAGTAATCGCGACAGTTATTAGTGTTATTTATATGATAGTCTTTAGTAAAAAATCAGTTGGTGAACCAGTGCCGTATGAGCATTTTGTCAAGCTTGAACAGAATCGTATGATGAGCTTCTATCGTTTTGCAAATTATTTTACAGACGTACCTCATTTACACGGTAGCATTCGGCGTCGAAGCTGGATGGACTGGCTCTATAAATTTGTACCATATGGTAAGGAAAATGCTCAAAAGTACTTGGTATTTCGTACCTTTATTCGAACAGATGACCATTTCTATTTATGGGTACGCCTTACTGCTATTTCAGCAATCATTGCAGCATTTGTAGATATTCCTGTCGTTACATGGATTGTAGCAGGTGCACTCAGCTTTGCGACAACTATTCAGTTAAAACAAGCTCTGTTATCCAGCGGCGAATTTCGAATGGACATGCTCTATCCGTTACCAGATCATGCTCGTCAACTAGCTGTGAAGCAAATTGTGCGTTTAGCAATGATTACTCAAGCCATTATTGTAGGTTTGTGCGCCATTACACAGCCGATGTTTTATATAGCCGTTATTATAGTTTTGGTGATTAGTGAATTAACAGCCAAAATGTCCAAATGAAGAGGCTATAGCTGACAAATTGAAAAGCTCATTTTCCAATGCAAACATTCGGAAAATGAGCTTTTATATTAGCTACTCAATATCTTCTTTTGGTATTGCATTGTAAGTTGTGACATAAGAAGCTGCTGAAAAGATATTTTGCTGGCGTACGGCCGTTGAGTCATCTGTTTTAGCATGAGCTGATTCAAATGCTTTCGAGCTTTTCCAAGCTTCAAATGAATGTGGTCCATTCCATTGAGTCATGACAATATAAGTCTCACTCTTGATTGGACGTAATAAACGAAATGCAACAAAGCCAGGCTCATTTTCAATAGCGCGTGATCGTTCTAAAAAGCGGTGCTCGAAAACTGGCCGTCCTTCATCTGTTACAGGAATATTATTGAAAACAAAGAAACCACGTTCCTCTAAATCATTTACTGCATCCAGCACTTCAAATTTACGGGGTGTCGCAAATACTGTTTTTCCTTCGGTTTCATGTATCAGTACAGAGTTTCCTTCCCCATGAATTAAAATCATATGCTCATTAGGATACTTATTTTTTACCTGCTCCAAAAAATCACCAGTACCAGAAGTTAAATAAATATACATGAATTTATCCTCCTTATGAATCTTACTAATATAGCGTGATTATACCCTTTCTGGTGTAAGTCTAACGCTCCGTTCAAAAAGAATATGTCGAGAAAGAACAATTTTATGACATTTCACTAGGAAAACTATACAATAACAGAGGAAGCGTTTACTATTGGAAACGGATATCAATAATAAAGGAATAAACAAGCGATTTTTTATAGTAAGAATTTAACGAGGGGAAGGAATTATTCATGACAACTTTTAATGATACACTTCTACGTGCTGCACGTGGAGAAAGGACCGCACATACACCTGTTTGGTATATGCGTCAGGCAGGACGTTCTCAGCCAGAATACCGTGCAATTAAAGAAAAGTATTCCTTAGAGGAAATTACACATCAACCAGAGCTATGTGCGTATGTCACTCGTCTACCTGTAGAGAATTACAATGTGGATGCTGCAATTTTATATAAAGATATTGTCACACCTCTCCCTGGAATCGGGATAGATGTGAAAATTAAGGCAGGTGTTGGTCCTGTTATTTCTAATCCTATTCGGTCAGTAGCAGATGTAGAAAAATTAGGTGAATTCAATGCCAAAGAGCATACACCATTTGTTTTAGAGACAATCAAGTTACTTGCAGAAGAGCAATTGAATGTGCCTTTAATCGGCTTTGCTGGAGCCCCATTTACACTTGCAAGCTACATGATTGAAGGTGGTCCTTCAAGAAACTATAATAAAACAAAGTCATTTATGGTATCTGAACCTCAAGCTTGGTTTGCTTTAATGGATAAACTCGCTGACATGATTATTGCAGATGTAACGGCTCAAATTAAAGCTGGTGCAAAAGCTATCCAAGTGTTCGACTCATGGGTTGGAGCCTTAAATGTAGAGGATTACCGTGTATTTATTAAACCGATTATGACTCGTATTTTTGCAGAGTTGCAAAAAGAAAATGTACCACTAATTCAATTTGGAGTTGGTGCTAGCCATTTGGCAAAAGAATGGAATGATTTACCGATTGATGTTGTGGGCTTAGACTGGCGTTTACCTATTAAAGACGCGCGTGCCAATGGTATTACAAAACCTGTACAAGGAAACTTAGATCCATCCCTATTACTTGCAGATTGGTCAATTATTGAAAAACGAACAAAAGATATTATCGATCAAGGTCTAGAAATGCCAGGTCATATCTTTAATCTAGGCCATGGTGTTTTCCCAGAGGTTGACCCGGATGTCTTAAAACGTCTTACAACGCTTATTCATGAATATAGTGCTCAACAAATTCATGCTCGTTCTTTATAGAAGTCAATCAAATGTGAATAATATGTCCTTTTCTATATAGGGAATTTTAATTTCAATGTAGAAAAGGAGCTGTCCAATAATCAAGATTGGGCAGCTTCTTTTTATCACATAATGTATGAAAACATAAAACAATTTTAGAGGTGAAAAGGGTAATGAAAGAAGTTAAAGGCTTACTAGTAATGGCATACGGAACACCTTATAAAGAAGAAGATATTGAACCTTACTATACGCATATTCGTCATGGACGTAAACCTTCTGCAGAGCATTTAGAAGATTTACGTAGCCGCTATGAAGCAATCGGTGGTTTATCTCCATTAGCTGCGGCAACAGAAGCACAAGCTGAAGCATTATGTGCACGTTTGAACGAAGTACAGGATGCTGTAGAATATAAATTGTTTATTGGTTTAAAACATATTCATCCATTTATAGAAGATGCAGTTGAGCAAATGGTAGCAGAGGGCATAAAAGAAGCGGTTTCTATTGTTTTAGCTCCTCATTTCTCTACTTTCTCTATTAAGTCTTATAATGGTCGTGCTGAAGAGGCAGCAGGAGGTCGCTTAAAGATTACTTCTGTAGAATCTTGGTATGACGAGCCGAAATTCATTGAGTACTGGAAACAACAAGTGAATGAGACATTCAATGCAATGTCAGAAGAAGAACGTGAAACAGCTTGTCTAATTGTGTCAGCACATTCATTGCCTGAAAAAATTAAAAACTTAGGTGATCCATATGAAGATCAACTTATTGAAACAGCTCGTCTTATTCAAGCTGCGACAGGTTTAAAAAATGTAGAGGTTGGCTGGCAATCAGCAGGCCAAACACCAGAGCCTTGGATTGGTCCAGATGTTCAAGACTTGACACGTGAGCTATTTGAAGAAAAAGGCTTCCGTTCATTTGTTTATACACCAGTAGGTTTTGTAACAGAGCATTTAGAAGTGTTGTATGACAACGATTTTGAATGTAAAGTTGTTTGTGATGAACTTGGTGCAAAATACTATCGTCCAGCAATGCCAAATACACACCCATTATTTATTGATGCGATGGTAGAGGCGATTCATAAAAAATTAAGCTAAGCGAAAAGAAAGTGATGATGTTGGTGACTCAGAAAAGACGAAAGGTAGTTGTCGTAGGCGGTGGCATTACAGGCCTTACAGCTGCGTTCTATATGCAAAAAGAAGCAAGCGCAAAAGAATTGCCATTAGATATCGTACTTGTCGAGTCGTCATTACGTCTTGGCGGAAAAATTCAAACTCTAAGAAAAGATGGCTTTATTATTGAGCGTGGGCCAGAATCTTTTTTTGATCGTGAAAATTATGTCAATGCTTTAGCAAAGGATCTCGGGATCGAACAGAAACTATTAACAAGTAATGCGGGGCCAAACTATGTTGCTGTTGGTAGTCAGTTATACCCAATACCTAGTCATCTCCTATCAGGAGAGACACCCCATATCTCTTCATTTATAACGTCAGGCTTGTTTTCACTTAGTGGTAAAGTTCGTGCGGCGGGGGACTTTTTCATTCCCCGTTCTACACAGGATGACGATCAACCATTAGGAGCGTTTTTTAGAAGAAGATTTGGTGCGGAGGTTGTGGAAAATCTAGTAGAGCCCTTACTAGCGGGTACATTTGCAGGGGATATTGAGCAATTAAGTATGAGTTCAACATTCCCACAGCTTTATAGTTTAGAACAAAAATATCGTAGTTTGCTGATTGGTATGAAGAAGTCAGGAACGAATTTCTTAAGCAATCATCAGATAGCTGAAAATAAAGGAATCTTTCAAACCTTTAGCAATGGCCTAGAAACACTCATCGAAAGTATAGAAGAATCACTACTTCCGGGGACCGTGATGAAGGGTGTCAAAGTAGAGGAAATAGAGCATGGTAAGGATGGCTCAGTTCAGGTGATGCTCAATAATTTCTCGCATATCAAAGCGGATGCTGTTATTATTGCTACCCCTTTTAATATGGCTGAAAAAATGTTTAGCAAGCTAAGTATATTACATGAATTGGGGACAATGAAGGCTGCGACTATTGCTACCGTTACAATGGCCTTTAAAAAGGAACAGCTCGGTGATTTAGATGCTCTTTCTTTTTATGTCTCTAGAAATAGTGATTTTTCGATTACTTCTTGTACTTGGATGAATCGAAAATGGCCAGGTACTTCACCAGAGGATTATGTATTATTACGTAGTTATATTGGTCGAGTGGGCGACGAAGCGATTGTGGCTTTATCGGATACGGAGATTGAAAAAACTGTGCTTCAGGATTTAAAGAAAACGATTGGTATCGATGGCGAACCTATTACAACTGTTGTAACACGTTGGAAAAATGCGATGCCACAATATACAGTTGGACACGAGGCGAAAGTCCTTCGTATCAAGCAGGAACTACAAGAACATTTTCCAACAGTAAAGCTAGCAGGAAGCTCGTTTGAAGGGATATCGATTCCAGAGTGTGTGCAGCAAGGTAAACAGGTTGCAAATGAAGTATTAATGGAAATCTTCAAGTAATACAAATCAGATGGGACAAACATTTATTATCAATGTTTGTACCATCCTTTATATTGTCAAAGAAATAGCCAACCACTATTTTGAGGTTGGCTATTTCTTCTAAGAATTGTATTGCTTATTAATGTCCTAGCCCTAAGAAATTCGATGACATGACCAAACAATACCACCAGAGTTAGCGCCGCCTAGTGTAAGAGAGATGGTCAATCCATTGGCTTCATAGAACAAATCGATCGTATCTCCAGCATTTAAATCCACTTCTCCTGCTAAAGTGATTGTGCCATTTCCAAGAACTGCGCGTAATGTTAATACAAGTGCCACATTGACGTTTAGTACAGGGAACAAGCCACTAATTAAATTTGTAGTAGCATTTTGTCTAATTGCAAATGAAGGGTTTATTCCTGCTCCTAAAGTAACGGTAATAGCCGCAGCAGTGGAGTAGTTAATGGTTGCTTCAAAGGAATACCTACCTGTAGTTGGTACAGTGAATATACCAGTTGTTGGATTGAAAGCAGGTGTTGTAAAGTATGGTGAAGCGACACTCCAGTTAGTGATTGGAGTAGATCCACTAACAGTCAACGAGTTTTTAAAGGCAGAGAACCCTTCAGTAAATGCAGGCCCAGTAGTACCAGTCACCCCAGTAGGTCCAATTGCGCCAGTAGTACCAGTCACCCCAGTAGGTCCAATTGCGCCAGTAGTCCCAGTCGCGCCAGTAAAGCCAGTAACCCCAGTAACCCCAGTAACCCCAGTAACGCCGGTAGCGCCAGTAGCTCCGGTTACACCCGTAGCGCCAGTAACCCCCGTAGCGCCGGTAGCTCCAGTAGCTCCAAATGCCCCAGTAGAGCCAGTAACGCCAGTAGCTCCCGTAGTGCCAGTCGCGCCAGTAGCCCCAGCAACGCCGGTAGCCCCAGTAACGCCGGTAGCCCCAGTAGAACCAGTTACACCAGTAGTCCCAGTAACGCCAGTGGCTCCAGTAATGCCAGTAGCCCCGGTTGCACCAGTAGCGCCAGTAGAACCAGTAACACCAGTAACGCCAGTGGCTCCAGTAATGCCAGTAGCCCCGGTTGCACCAGTAGAGCCAGTAGAGCCAGTAGCCCCGGTAGCGCCAGTAACCCCAGTAACCCCAGTAACACCAGTAGCCCCGGTTGCACCAGTAGCCCCAGTAGCCCCAGTTACACCAGTAGCTCCTGTAACACCAGTTACACCAGTAGTCCCAGTAACACCAGTAGAGCCAGTAAAGCCAGTAACGCCAGTAGAACCAGTGACCCCAGTAGCCCCGATCTCACCAGTAGCACCAGTAACGCCAGTAGAGCCAGTAGAGCCAGTAGAACCAGTTACACCAGTAGTCCCAGTAACGCCAGTGGCCCCAGTAACGCCAGTAGCCCCGGTAGCACCAGTAGAGCCAGTAACGCCAGTAGCCCCAGTTACACCAGTAGAGCCAGTAACGCCAGTGGCTCCAGTAATGCCAGTAGAGCCAGTAACGCCAGTGGCTCCAGTAGCGCCGGTAGAGCCAGTAGCGCCAGTAACACCAGTAGAACCAGTGACCCCAGTAGCCCCGATCTCACCAGTAGCACCAGTAACGCCAGTAGAGCCAGTAGCGCCGGTAGCCCCAGTTGCACCAGTAGAGCCAGTAGAACCAGTTACACCAGTAGAACCAGTTACACCAGTAGAACCAGTTACACCAGTAGTCCCAGTAACGCCAGTGGCTCCAGTAACGCCAGTAGCCCCGGTTGCACCAGTAGAGCCAGTAACGCCAGTAACGCCAGTAACGCCAGTAACGCCAGTAACACCAGTAACGCCAGTTACACCAGTAGCCCCAGTGACCCCAGTAGAGCCAGTAACGCCGGTAGAGCCAGTAACCCCAGTAACACCAGTAACGCCAGTAACACCAGTAACGCCGGTAGCGCCAGTAGCCCCGGTTGCACCAGTAGAGCCAGTCGCGCCAGTAACACCAGTAGAGCCAGTAGCGCCAGTAGCCCCAGTGACCCCAGTCGCGCCAGTAACGCCAGTAACGCCAGTGACCCCAGTCGCCCCAGTGACCCCAGTAGCGCCAGTAACGCCGGTAGAGCCAGTAACACCAGTAACACCAGTAACACCAGTAACACCAGTAGCCCCAGTAGCCCCAGTAGCCCCAGTAACGCCGGTAGAGCCAGTCGCCCCAGTAACACCAGTAGAGCCAGTAGCCCCAGTGACCCCAGTAGCGCCAGTAACGCCAGTAGTCCCAGTAGCCCCAGTAGCCCCAGTAGAACCAGTTACACCAGTCGCCCCATTAACACCAGTAACGCCAGTAGCCCCGGTTGCACCAGTAGAGCCAGTAACGCCGGTAGAGCCAGTCGCCCCAGTCGCCCCAGTCGCCCCAGTCGCCCCAGTAGCCCCAGTAACGCCAGTTACACCAGTAGCCCCAGTGACCCCAGTAGAGCCAGTAACGCCGGTAGAGCCAGTCGCCCCATTAACACCAGTCGCGCCAGTAACACCAGTAGCGCCAGTCGCGCCAGTAGCGCCAGTAACGCCAGTAGCCCCAGTAGCCCCAGTAACTCCGGTAGAACCAGTGACCCCAGTCGCGCCAGTAACGCCAGTAACCCCGGTCGCCCCAGTCGCGCCAGTCGCCCCAGTACTACCTATAGGTCCAGTTATTCCCCCAGTCGGTCCTGTAGGTTTCACTGGCCAAATTGGACAACTTGGAATAGGACCAGTTTTACAACAACAAGGAAATGAATGACATCTACTGCAAACTCTATCTTTAAAATTTCCAAAATGCATAGTCTCACCTCCTCTCTCAAATATCGTATTCTGCGTAATGATAAAGGAGGTAGACACATAACTATTAATTACTTGTAAATAGAGAGTTATTTATAGATTCGTTGCAAATATTTTTAAGATAATTGGATGTTTATCATGTGAAGATGAGCTGAAATTTTTTTAGATGGTTGTTGATATTTTTTAAGAGTCATTTTGATTGATTGTTAAAATACGCTTGAAATACTCTTTATTGTGTAGAATTTTGGGGTCATTTGGAATAAACGAGCCCGCTAATTCATTATGGGCATTGGCCAGTTCATATTGTTGTAAGCGGTCGTAAAGAACACAGAGCTGCAAGTGGGGTAGCCATGTAGAAAAGCTTTTGTTCTGAAAGGGGGCATTGGGCTTCTGTTTAATAACTAGAGCCTGTTCATACCAAAATATAGCTTCGTAATTTCTAGATTGTTCCATAAAGTGATAGCCTAGGCGACAGCAGGCTTCTGGTCTGGGGATATCGTATTCAAAGCTTCGTAGTATAGCACTGAGATTGTTTTCTTTATCGTTTAAATGGGAATAGCAATCTGCTAATTTTAAGCAGGCACGAATGTTATCTTCAACCCACCCTAATTTGGACGTTAAAAATAATTCATAATAATAAATAGCTTCCTCAAACAGGCCATGATCTACTAATTCATTAGCAAAATAAAATGTATCACGTGGTGATAGTGTTTCTCCAGCTTCAATCAGTTGTCTATAAATCGTAATATTGCGGGAGTGATCGTGTGTTAATGGTAAATGGCTAACAGCGACATCACTATCAAACAACATACCACTAACTTCTAAATATTCATGAACAGCACCAATCCATTGAAATTGCTTCTCCCTTCTGACAAGTCGATATCTTCTTATTAAGGCGTCTGCATTTCCCTCATGATCGAAACTTAAATGATAATTCATTGAAACAGCATCAATATCAGAGTTAAGAGATGCTTTGAGTGCCTTTAATTTTTGGCGATCTTCCTCTAAAAAAACATCGTCGGCATCAAGCCAAAGGATGTAATCCTTTGTTGCTTGTTGAAAGGAAAAGTTCCGTGCTGCTGCAAAGTGATGTATCCATTTAAAATCAAAAATTCGGTCTGTATACTGTGCAACCACTTGCTTTGTATTATCTGTTGATCCCGTATCAACAATATTAATTTCATCTACAATATCTTTGACGGACTCAAGACAACGACCAATAACTTCTTCTTCATTTCTTACAATCATACATAAGCTAATGGAAATCATACTATATTCCTCCTTACCATTATCTTTGTAATATATGTTAGGACGGAAATATTGGTTGGATGATTAGACTGTTAGAGGAATTGCGAGCATGAAATGTGAAATGTATTTTCATGGTTTGTCATAAATTTACCTTCCAAGTTTCACCCGAATTTCACAATTGTGAAGTATAGTTAAGGGGCAGAGGTGATAAAGTTGAAAAAATGGGCATTCTTCATTTTTTCGTTACTACAAATTATATGGTTAGCGGGTTGCGCTGAAAAGTCATATGAACCCATTGAAAGGGAACGAAGTTTTATAGCTTCATTAAACATACAAGAGCCATCATTAGATTTTATTGATGAGGATGGGATTGTACTTGCGACATGGTTATTTGATAAGGCTTATTCAGGAGCCATACTATTAGGTGATGACCAAGTTTTATTATATGGACACCAACTAAATAACATCGACGTCTATACAATATCAACCGGAGAAAAGCTCTATTCAAAAAAAGTAGAGATTGGTACGACCAATGTATACTACGATGACAACATCAAGCAATTTTTTATCACGAATAGTAAAACCAATACAGTGACAAGCTTTGATCAAGAAGGAAATCAGCTAGCTACACAACAACTAGGCAATTATCCAATGTCAATGACATCGTATAGGGATAAACTATATGTTATTAATTTTAAAGATACAAAATTATCGGTGTTAAATATGAAGGATTTAACAATTGAGCAAGAGTGGCCGATTCAAAAATCTGCACATGGAATTGCTGTTCTAGAAGAAACACATGAGCTATGGGTTGGTGGTCATGGAGAAGGAAGTAAGCCAAATAGTTCTGTTAAAAAATATGATTTGACTACAGGTCAACTGCATGGAGAGATCGACATGCCTTTGATGCCAGTAGGCTTAAAAAAGACCAAAGATGCTGTTCTTGTTGTGAGTCATGGTCATAATGAGTTATATGTGGCAGACTTTGATGGACATATATTATGGCAGCAAGAGGTTGGGGCAAACCCCTTTGTAGTGGACCAGTTTAAAGATTATATTGTTGTCGCTGGCTATGATGATCACACATTGTACTTTATAAAGGATGGCCAGAAGGAAAAAACAGTTGATGTAGGGAAAGGTGCCTTTCAGCTGTTAGTAAGGGAGGAACAATAATGACAACTGTATTAATAGTTGATGATGAGCAGGATATGCGTAATTTAATTGAAATGATGCTCAAGAACTCTGATATAGAGACATTTACTGCCGCTAGTGGAACGGAAGCTTACGATGTAATAGTACGTGAAAATATAGATTTAGTACTACTTGATGTAATGATGCCACATGAGGATGGTTTTGTTGTTTGTCAAAGTATTCGTGCTATGTCAAATGTGCCGATTATTTTTTTGACTGCACGTGATGCGAATGAGGATAAGGTGAAAGGTCTTACCCTTGGCGGGGATGATTATATTGTTAAACCATTTACACATGAAGAACTCGTAGCCAGAATTTATGCTGTATTAAGACGAAGTGGTGCAAATATTACAGAGCTACAGCAAAAGTACGTGATTTATGGCTCTATTAAAATAGATGAAATAGCACGTAAAGTATCTGTTGATGGAAAGAGTATTCCACTTACTTTAAAAGAATTTGAGCTCTTACACTTATTTATGAAAAATCCAGGTAATGCCTATTCGAGGGAGCAACTACTAGAACGCATTTGGGATATTGATTATGTAGGTGGTACGCGCACGGTTGATACACATATTAAAACCTTACGAATAAAGCTTGGAAAGGATGCGGCTTCGCATATTCAAACCGTTTGGGGAGTGGGCTACCGCTTTGACCCTGGCGAATGAAAAAGATCGCCACTCGCATTTGGTTGTTAATTTTCGCTTTTTTAATTATTACCGTTGTCTTTATGTATGTGCTCACAAATTTTTTATATCAACGCTTATATGTACAGGATACAGAAGATACAATGGTGGAAGTCGGCTTAAAGCTTCAGACGATGTATGATAATGGCAAGGTTACGGATGAATTTATTGCAGATATTGAAGAATTTAATGATTATTCCAATTTGAATATATTTGCGGTAAGGAATCCTCGTGAATTAAGTGCCTGTGTTCCATTTGATATAGATTATGAGACATTGATTGGCCCAGAGGAAAGACAAAAATTACTAGCAGGAAAATATGTGCAAAAAATTGGGTACGAGCCTCGGTTTGATCGACAACTTATTTCGGTGGTTGTACCACTTGTTGATCAAAATCGATTAGAAGGTATTATCTATATTTATTTTCCACTGGCTAAAATCAGTGAATTGGCTAATAGTGGCGTTATTTTATTGTTTATTAGTGCCTTTATATTTTTAGTAGTTGTTAGCTATTTAATTTATAAAGGAATACGACATATTATGCGACCATTAAACGATTTACAGCTTGCAGTGGAGCAGATGTCCTATGGGAATTATGAGACTCGTGTACCTGTCAATTCACGAGATGAAATCGGTAAATTATCTAGTACCTTTAACAAAATGGCAGAGGCAATTCAGCAAGAGGATGAAGCACAAAAAACGTTTTTGGCAACAGTCTCCCATGAATTACGAACACCGATTAGCTATGTAAAGGGCTATAGCGAAGCCATGCAAAATGGCATCATTACAGAAGGCCAAAAAGAAGAAACCATTCAGCTAATCGTTCGTGAGGCCAACCGTATGGAACGCTTAACAAACGAATTACTTCAACTGGCAAGAACAGAAAATGAACAAACCGATATTGAGTTATATCCAATTCCGTTAGGAGAAACATTACGAGAGGTTCAAAAAATCTTAGCACATCAAGCAAATAAAAAGAACATAACTTTATATTTAGATGTAGATGATGCACTAATTATTGAAGCGGATGAAGTAAAGCTAAAACAAATTTTTATTAACATTATTGAAAATGCGATTAATTACTCACATGAAAATTCTAAGGTGGAAATAGTGGCTGTTGAAAAGGCTGGTAGTGCACAAATTACCATTAGGGATTATGGAATTGGTATTCCTGCTGAGGATTTAACACATGTTACTGAACGATTTTATCGCGTTAACAAAGCAAGAAGTCGTGCGGACGGTGGAAGTGGATTGGGTTTATCTATTGTTGAACAGTTATTAAAACAGTTACAGGGTACATTAGAAATTGAAAGTGTTGTTGAAAAAGGCACATCCGTGAAGATACGGTTGCCATTAATGGAGGATTAAAAGATGAAAAAGTGGTTATTTGCGCTAATTGCAGTCCCTACATTATTAGTAGGATGTGGAGAAAAAAAAGAGGCACTGCCAGAACCAGAAGTACCTCAAATCCCAGAAGTTGAAATTTTAACACCAAAAGAAGTAGCACTTAATGAAACGATTGAGCTGGCAGCACATGTTGAACAGGGTGGAGAAAATGTGGATGATGCTGTAGTAGAATTTGAAGTTTGGGAATCAGGAAAACGTGATGAAGGACAAATGATTGATGGGAAATTAGAGCAAGATGGTGTTTATAAAGCAACGACTACATTTGAACATGATGGTGTGTATTATATGTATGCACATACAACAGCTAACGGTGTTCATAATATGCCAAAACAACAAATTATTGCTGGAAGCCCTGATATGACTAAGGTTGTCCCAGAGGATGAAAAAGCCAATAACAGCATGGATAATAACATGATGGATCATAATAATGATACTTCAAATGGTATGGATCATGATGACGACAAAAAAGATGAAAAAAATCATCATTAAAGGCTTGCAATTTTTTTGAAATAGGAATATGATAATGACCAGATGACCGAAATGGTTTTCTGGTCATTTTTATTAAAGTGTACGAGAGATGTACATAACCTAACAAGAAAGGATGTTACTAATGGATCGTAGGCAGGAAATTCTTGAAGCAGCTGCAAAATCTTTTACAATGTTTGGCTACAAGGCAACAACAATGGAGCAAGTGGCGAAAATTGCCAATGTCGGTAAAGGTACGATTTATACATTCTTTGCAAATAAAGAAATTTTATTTCAAGAGATCGCAATGTCACTTGTACGAGAGATGAAAGCGGAAGCAGATGCAGTGTTGGATGCATCAGCAAGCTTTATGGATAATGCGCATAATGCTTTAATGAAAATGCTACAGTTCCGAGAAAAACATCTTTTATTTGCAAAGCTAATCGAGGAAGAAAAAGAATTACGAACACCAGCAGTTAAACAGGTGCTACTACGTATCGAGACTGAAATCTTATCGTATGTCGCAGAGTTAATACAACGACGTATTAATAAAGGTGAAATTAGAGAGTGTGATGCGGAGCTAGTTAGTTACTTATTGCTGAAGGCATATCTTGCTTTTGTTGTCGATTGGCATGAGTTACATGGTGATGTAATCCCTGAAGAAAAGATTCTTAATCTTTTTAAGGAAACTATCTTTCGAGGTTTGATTTTAACTTGATTCGATAAAATACAGCTGTATAAGTATTGAATCAAGTGCTCTTTTTGCAATATTGTCGAGGTTGATTATTTTTTTTGAATGAAAATGACCAAATGACGTTTTCGGTCAAATAGTTTAGAAGTGAGGATATTATATGATTAAAGCTGAGTGGCTGAAGATCTTTAAAACAAGAAAAATGCTTGTGTCAATCATTGCTGTATTATTTATTCCAGTAATGTATGCGGGTATGTTTTTATGGGCGTTTTGGGATCCTTATGCGGGGCTTCCTAATCTTCCAGTAGCTGTTGTTAATGAGGATACTGGTGCTGAGATGGATGGCGTTAAATTAGACTTAGGGGATACCTTGGTCGATAAATTGATAGATAGCGAGCAATTTAACTTTATAGAAGTTTCAAAAGAGGAAGCTGAAAAAGGCTTAAATAGTCGTGACTATTATATGATTTTAGAAATTCCAACAAATTTCTCTGAACATGCAACAACACTATTAGATGACAAACCATCAAAATTAGTAATGAACTACATTCCAAACGAGGGATTGAACTTCCTTGGTGCTCAAATTGGTGAGACTGCAATGGATCGTGTACGCGCTGAAGTAAATTCTCAAGTATCAGCGACTTATGCTGAAAAATTATTTGATTCAATTGCAACACTTGGAGATGGCTTTACAGAAGCTGCAGATGGCTCAAATAAGCTAGATGAGGGTGCACAAAAAGTAGCGAATGGTGCAAAAGATTTAAAAGGATATCTGGAGCAACTAGCATCGAGCACAGTTGAACTATCAAATGGTACTGATAAATTAACAAAAGGTGCAGGAGATGCCGCAAAAGGCGCGAATGACTTATCTAGTGGTTTAGTCAAACTACAAGATGGTACTGTTCAATTACAACAGGGTGCACAGCAAGCTGCAAATGGAGCAACGAGCCTTGAACAGGGGTTATCACAATATACACAAGGTGTTGCAAAAGTTGGTGCTGGTTTAAACACTTTAAACGACAAACAACAGCAAATTAGTGCAGGTGCAGCATCTATTGCTGAGAACGCGGGTGCTTTGAATGGTGCAGCAAACCAATTAACAGCGGGATCTGCAAAAGTGGAGGCAGGCATTACAGCCCTATCGAATCAATTACAAACGATGATGGCTTCAATGCCTGAAGAACAAGCAGCAGCATTAAAACAAACATTAGCAGAATTACAGGCAGGTAGTGCTAGTGTGCATAACGGTTTAACATCTTTATCAGCTGGTACAGAAAAATTACAAGCCGGTGCTAATCAAGTAAGCTCTGGTGCAAGCCAAATTGCAGCAGGTCAAGCAGAAGTGCTAGCTGGTGCGAATGCATTAACAGCTAAAAGTAATGCTTTATTGGAAGGTGCAAAAGGTCTACAAGCAGGTAATGCCACATTAGCTGCTAAATTAGGTGAACTACATGCAGGTGTGAATACAGCTGTAACAGGTTCAAAAACATTAGCATCTGGATTAAATGAATTAGCGAATGGTACAACAACATTAAATCAAGGTACTTCTACACTTGCTTCAAAATCTGGTGAGCTAGCACAAGGATCTGCAACACTTGCAGATGGTTCTACGGAGCTAGCAGATGGTACAGCTACTTTATCTGGCAAACTAGGTGAGGCTAGTGAAAAAGCAAATGAAGTCAAAGCAAATCAAGATACGTATGATATGGTAGGTAGTCCAGTTGAAGTTGAAAAAGAGTCTGTAAACCATGTTCCTAACTATGGTACAGGTTTTGCACCATACTTTATTTCACTAGGCTTATTCGTAGGGGCATTATTAATTTCGATTGTGTTCCCACTTGTTGAACCTGCTATTCGTCCTAAAAACGGCGCATCTTGGTTTACAAGTAAAGTGACTGTACTAGCAGTCGTAGGTTTAGTGCAAACATTACTAACAGTAGTCATTGTAAAATGGGGCCTAGGGCTTGAAGTGAATAACATGGGCTACTTTATCTTAACAGCATTATTAACAAGCTATGTATTCTTAGCCTTAATCCAAATGCTTGTTTCAATCTTCGGTGATCCAGGACGTTTCATGGCAATTGTTGTATTGATTTTACAATTAACAACAAGTGCAGGTACATTCCCATTAGAATTAATTCCATCACCATTACAAGTATTTAACAAGCTATTACCGATGACATATACAGTTCAAGCATTTAAATCAAGTATTTCTACTGGTGATACGTCATTCTTAATGCAAAACTATGGTGTTCTAGCTGGTTTCTTAGTAGCATTCTTAGCTATCACATTTGGTTATTTCATGCTACTGCACAATAAACGTTACTCTAAAGTGGCTGAAGAAAACTAATCATGAAGCACTCACCCAATGAACGGTGAGTGCTTTTTTTGTTCAGATCCGAGTAGCTTATCAACACACAACGCTAATTCCTTAGCCTCAAATGACCTAAATAAAACAAAACATCTATAGAAAGGTGAAATGGGATTTCCATTTCAGGCTACTTTCCTGTGAACGAGTAGCAAGCTGCTTCCAACAATAAGTGACACAGTCTTTTTCAACAATATAAAAACAACAGCTGATATGAGCGTATCAGCTGTTGTTTTTTGTAAGTGTAAGAGATTTAATTAAGGGTTCATCAAAATATGATGAAGGGTGTCATGATTGCTACGTGTGGGGCACGTATATGACTATATCAGAATAGGCAAATGCTTATAGGTGGTTACATTTTTCACAAGTGTTGCTGTAGCATTCGCTTTGTTCTTCCATTTTTTCACCGCACTCAGTACATTGCTTTGCAGGTAAATTCTTGAAAAATTCAACTACGTTTTCTAACATTGTGGACTCCTCCTTTAAGTTCATCTGTACTATTACTGTTTTGATATTTTCTAGTGTATTATAACAGATGCTTTTCGTCAACACAAAATGCCTAATTTACGGTAAAATAAATATGGATATTTTGTGAAGGAGGAAACGTGAACTATGATTTTCGTTGATAATAAAGGGATCCATGATCCACGCATTAACCTTGCTATTGAGGAGTATTTGTTAAAAACAATGGACGTTGAGAAAGAGCCGGTGCTCCTTTTCTACATTAATCAACCGTCCATCATCATCGGTAAGAACCAAAATACAATTGAAGAAATCAATACAGACTATGTAGAGGACAATGGCATTATTGTTGTGCGCCGTCTTTCAGGTGGTGGTGCTGTTTATCATGATTTAGGGAATCTTAACTTCAGCTTTATTACAAATGATGATGGCGATAGCTTCATGAATTATAAAAAATTCACGCAGCCAGTAGTTGATGCTCTAGCAAAAATGGGTGTGAATGCAGAACTTTCAGGACGCAATGATATATTAGCAGAGGGACGTAAAGTTTCAGGAAATGCTCAGTTCTCTACAAAAGGACGTATGTTCAGTCATGGTACTTTGATGTTCGATACAGAAATTGATGCGGTTGTTTCTGCCTTAAAGGTTAAAAAGGATAAAATTGAATCAAAAGGTATTAAATCGATTCGCTCACGAGTAGCAAACATCTCAGAGTTTTTAAAAGAGAAAATGACGATTGAGGAATTCCGTCTTGAAATTTTGAAATCCATTTTTGGTGGGGAAGAAAATATTCGTTATTATGAGTTAACCGAAGAAGATTGGGCAAATATCCATAAGCTATCAGAAGAGCGCTATCAAACATGGGAGTGGAATTTTGGGAAATCACCACGCTTTAATATTCAAAAAACACATCGGTTCCCAACAGGAGGCATTGATATTCGCCTGGAAGTAAATCATGGTGTGATTGAAGAAGCGCATATTTTTGGAGATTTCTTTGGTGTAGGAGATATGGCTGATATAGAACAGCGCTTAGTTGGGACAAACTATGACAGAGCGGCAATTGCTAAGACATTAGCAGACATCGATATTCCTACCTATTTTGGCGGAATTTCAACTGAGGACTTTTTACAATTAATTTATTAAGGAAAATACGGTTTCATGTAATGTTTTAGCCTAAAGGTTCGCTGACAATTATGTCGTCGAACCTTTTTTTGATACAATATAGAAAGAAAGGAGTGTTGATATGGAAAAGCATCGAATATTCATAGTTGAAGATGATGTCAAGATTGCATCATTACTAGCGGAAACGCTTAGAAAATATCAATACGAAGTTGCAATAATTCAAGAATTTGATCATCTTATAGAAGAATTTACAGCATTTAATCCACATATGGTGCTGCTTGATATAAATTTACCCGCTTACGATGGCTATTATTGGTGTCGCCAGCTACGTCAGCATACAACATGTCCAATAATTTTCATTTCTGCACGCTCAGGAGAAATGGACCAAATCTTTGCACTTGAAAATGGGGGCGACGATTTTATTACAAAGCCTTTTAACTACGAAATTGTGTTGGCTAAAATCCGTAGTCATCTACGCCGTACATATGGTGAATATGCAGCAAGGCAAGAAGAACGGACAATCAAGCAAGGACAGCTTGTACTTCATTTAGAAAGAATGGAGCTACATAAAAATGATTTAGAAATTCCACTTCAGAAAAAAGAATGTATCATCTTAGAGCTATTGATGGGCAATGCACCGAAAGTAGTTTCCCGTGAGCAATTGTTAGAGGAGCTTTGGGACGATCAAGCATTTGTCGATGAAAACACTTTGAATGTGAATATGACCCGAGTTCGAAAAAAGTTAGCGGATTATCATATATCGTCAACAATCGAAACGGTACGTGGTGCAGGCTATCGATTCATATTAAGTGCAGGTGAGCTATAGTGGGCTGGAAACTTTTTTTACGTGATTATGCATCATTTATTGTGTTCCAGCTCTTATTAGTTGGCTTCATCATGGTTATCTATGCACTAGACGGTTTTCGAAATATTGATACGGCTATTTATTCCTTTTGTATTAGCCTTGTGCTATTAGCATCCTTTTTACTTGTCCGCTATTTAATGCGGCAACGCTACTTATTGAAGATAACTCAGCTTCCATCAGCAATGGAGGATGTGCTACAAAAAAATGCAAAAACGCCAGAAGCTATACAAACCGAGAAGTATATGCATGAATTGTATCGACTTTATCAACATGAGCTGCATGCTTTATATGCAAGTCAAAAAAGGCATGATCAATTTATGAACCAGTGGGTCCATCAAATGAAAACACCTATTTCAGTGATTGAATTATTATTACAAGATGACCGACCTCTTGATAAAAAGAATGTTCAGGAGGAAATCGATCGCTTGCGTAGAGGATTGGACATGGTACTTGTTAATGCACGCCTAGAAAATTTTGAGGATGATATGCAAGTAGAGCGAGTTGCGCTAAAGGGTATTGTAACTGCAACTGTTAATGAAAATAAACGTTTATTTATTACGAAAAGAGTTTTCCCAGAAATTCATATTGACGACGATCTAATTGTTGCCAGTGATTCAAAATGGCTTCGTTTCATTCTTGGACAATTTATCACCAATGCAGTGAAATACACGTTTGAAGCCAATAAAAAAATTGTTATTTCTGCCATTGAAAAGGATGACTATGTACAACTTGCGATTTGTGATGAGGGTATTGGGATTCCAGCTTCCGATCTTTCTCGTGTTACGAAAGCCTTTTTTACTGGCGAAAATGGGCGGAAAACAGGTGAATCAACTGGAATGGGCCTTTATTTAGCCAAAGAAATCTGTGAAAAGCTAGGGCATGAGCTGGCTATTACATCAGAGGTAGGAAAAGGGACGATTGTGACAGTAACATTTACAAATTAGGGGGCACTAGGATGGTAGAGGTACGTATAGAAGATTGGAAACTAACGATTGATAAGGAGAAAACAAATGCGCTTTATATGACACATCTGCAAGCGGGAGATCCATTAGCCTATCAAAATTTTATCCTGGCAAATGAAAAGTTAGATGAAGAACTACTGCATTTTTCAAAGAGCCTTGGGTTAAACTTACAGCAACCAACATTATTGAATGCTTTTCCTGTAGACGGTCAACAGATTATGTATAGTGGGTATTATACTGTATGTGGGGAAATCGTAGAGGGAGAAATGGATGCTTGGGATGTGATTATTGGGGAGCATTGCTTTAGTTTAGTAGAGGAAGAGTCAATACTGGCTTTAACAGAGCCTCATTTTCACATTGGTTTTGAGGTTGTTTTACAGTGGCTTTTACCTCAATCCTTAGAATTAATGAAGAAATAAGGTGAATGAAGTATGCCTATTTTACAAATTAAAGATGTGACAAAAGTGTACGAAGGTAAAGTAACGCATCGTGCATTAAATCAATTGAGCTTTGACGTGGAAGAAGGCGAGTTTTTAGCTGTTATGGGGCCCTCAGGAAGCGGTAAAACGACATTGTTGAATATTATTTCGACCATCGATGAACCAACTAGTGGAGAAATCATTTTAGATGGAATGAATCCACATAAGTTGAATGCAACAGAGCTTGCCTATTTTAGAAGAAGACAGCTTGGCTTTGTGTTTCAGGATTTCAATCTTTTGCATATGCTGACGGTCGAGGAAAATATCGTGTTGCCCTTAACGTTAGATCAACAGCCACTAGAGGTAATGGAGGAGCGTCTGGCAAGTATTGTAGAAAAGCTAGATTTAACTTCCTTCCTTCATAAACGTCCAAATGAAATATCTGGGGGACAGGCACAAAGAACAGCAATTGGTCGTGCGCTTATTCATAATCCTAGTCTCATTTTAGCGGACGAACCTACAGGTAATTTAGATTCAAATTCTTCACGTGATGTGCTTGAACTATTGACAAAGGTGAATCAGGATAAACAAACGACAATCGTGATGGTCACGCATGATCCAATTGCAGCAAGTTATTGTGATCGAGTGTTATTCATTAAAGATGGTGAATTTTTTAATGAAATTTATCGAGATGACCGCCGTCAGATGTTTTTCCAACGTATTTTAAATGTTTTGAGCTTACTAGGAGGAGGGCAAGTAGGTGACCTTTCGACAATTCGCTTACCGTAATGTCGTGCGGAACAGCCGGATATATGGCGCCTTTTTCATGGCAAGCTTTTTTTCTGTGGCTGTATTTTTTATCTATTCCATGCTGATGTTTCACCCTGATATTGAACGTGGGATATTAGGGGAGATGTCTCTCATTGGGATGGTGGGGGCTGAAATTGTTCTCGTCCTGTTTACATTATTCTTTTTATATTATTCCATGAGTGCCTTTTTAGAGGCCAGATCACATGAATTTGCTATTTTATTGCACTTGGGAATGGAAAAACGTCAGATGAATAAACTTGTCTTTTTAGAGACAATGATTATTGGAACAGGCTCCATTATTGTAGGGATTGTCTTTGGTTTCTCCTTTTCAAAATTCTTTTTTATGATTGTTCGGGAAATTTTACATTTAGAAGATTTACCACTCTATATTTCATGGGAGCCATTTTTATTAACGATTGGTGTTTTCACAAGTGCATTTTTCGTCATTTCCTTTATTAGTGTGTATTTTACACGAGAGAGAAAATTACGAGATCTTATAAAAGGCAGTGATTATTTAAATAGCTTAACAACGTATTCCAAAATACGAGCTTTCTATGGTATTGTTTTAATTGTAACGACGTATATTCTCGCGTTTGTTGTCGGACATACATCACTAATCGGGCTAACGCTGTTAATACCATTTTCCGCAACATTTGGCACCTATTATTTTTTCAGTGATTCTGTGCCTTGTTTTTTAGATTTAGCACGTGGGAAACGCAAATATCATTGGCAACGCTACCGTCTACTATCGCTAGCAGAACAAACGCATATAATGATGGATAACGTGAAAATGTTTTTCGTTGTGACGATGGTATCGACGCTTGCATTTTTATCTGTTGGTGTTTTAGCAACGATGTCCTCCTATACAACGCAATATGATCGATTAAATCCACTAGGGCTGGTTTATAAAGGGGATGTCGATAATCCATATGAACGGGAGCATATCAATTCTTTAAGGCTGCAATTAGAGGAGAAAGGTTTATCTTATCAGCTATCCCGTTTTATTGTTGTGAAGCAAACCTCCTCTTTCACTCGAAATGAAGTGGAGGTTTTTCGAGAGTCCGATATGAATGTTCTGCTTTCTTCCTACAGTTATCCATTACTGAATCTGGAAGCAGGTGAGGCAGTATTTATTCCTTATTCGGAGGATTCCCTAAAAAAATTAAAAGATCGAGTTGTGCATACTGTTTTAGAAGAAAATAATATACCGCTCACTATTGATAGTGTCTATCCAAAAATAGTGTTTCCAGGCTCTATTGTCAGTGTCAATTCGATTGTCATTAGTGATGAAGATTTCGCAAAGCTTATTCATCCAATTTCCGAGCAAGACATTATTCAACCAAGCTATCATCTGTTCACATTTGTTATTCCCCAATGGATGGAAACGAAGGAAATCGGTAAGGATATCGATTATCTAGAATCCAATTTATATTTTATTAAAAAGGATAAGTTTAGCCCTTTTTACTTTGAAAATGCAGGATTAAATTATTCTTATATACTAGCTACCTACTCATTATTTACATTAGTGGGTGTTTTAGTAGCCACTGTATTTTTACTTGCGGCTGGAAGCTTTATCTATTTTAAATTGCATACATCCCTCGAACGTGAAAAGCGTAAATTTGATGTATTAAAACGTATGGGTTTAACAGATACGGAGTTAAAAAAGCTAGTTAATCGCCATTTGTTTCCCCAATTCTTCTTACCTTGGGGTGTTGCGATGATGCATAGTGCCTTTGCTTTTCTAATGGTTCAAGGTATTTTAAGGGACATCGCGAATATATCGATTGTAAAAGAAGTATTCTTTGCTTTTGGCTTTTTTGTCTTAATACAAGTGGTTTATTTTTATTTAATTCGATGGCGCTATATCTCCCATATTCGCTCATGAGGTAATGGTTTAAAGGAGAAAAAAATGAATTATTTAACGTAATTTATGACATGAGATAAAAAGTTTCATTGTTTTTTAGATATATTTCTTATATAATATTACTGAATAACGATTCATTTTATACGATAAGGGGATGGTGTAATTGAATTTAGTTTCACGTGTTCGTCAACAGGCAGCAGAACAACCTGAAAAAGTGGCGTATCATTTTATGGGGAAAGATACGACTTACGGGGAATTTGAGCATACAGTTGGCCGCTTTGCAAAGGGATTACAAGATTTAGGCGTTGAAAAAGGGGATCATGTGGCGTTTTTACTCGGCAACACGCCACACTACTTAATCGCTCTCTATGCAACAATGCGCTTAGGGGCAACAGCAATACCTGTTAATCCAATCTATACACCGGATGAAATTTCTTACATTTTGCATAATGGAGATGTAAAAGCAGTCATTGCTCTAGATATGTTGCTACCATTGGTTGAAAAAGGTGTACAAGCATTTCCACAGGTAAAAACATTTATAGTTTGTGAAACCACACCAGATATAGCAGAAAAAGTGGCAGCTTTATCACCACAAGCACAAGAAAAAACACATTTATTTACACATGTAATCGCCAAAACCACTCAATCTTTACAACCTGTTGAAGTTGCAGAGGATGACAATGCTATTATTTTATATACTTCAGGAACTACAGGTAGTCCAAAGGGAGCTATGCTGACACATGGCAATGTGTACTCAAATGCACGTGATGTTGCGCATTATTTAGGCATTAATGCAGAGGACCGTGTTATTGCGACACTACCTGTTTTCCATGTATTTGCCTTAACGGTAGTGGTGAATGCGCCTTTATTAAGTGGAGCAACAGTTTTACTTGCCCCACGCTTTAGCCCTAGCGAAATTTTCGCTTTAGCACGAGAGCAAAAAGCAACGGTATTTGCTGGTGTTCCTACTATGTATAATTTCTTGTACCAATTACCTGAAGGCAATCCAGAGGATTTCTCAACAATTCGCTTAGCTATTTCAGGTGGTGCCTCCTTGCCTGTTGCGCTATTACATAATTTCGAACAGAAATTTAATGTGCGTGTGTCAGAGGGCTATGGCTTATCCGAAGCTTCACCAGTTACATGTTTTAACCCATTAGATCGTGATCGTAAAGCTGGTTCTATTGGAACATCCATTAGTAATGTCGAGAATAGAGTTGTCGATGTTAATGGTCAGGAAGTACCTGTGGGCGAAGTTGGAGAGCTAATTGTACGTGGTCCAAACGTGATGAAGGGATACTATAAAATGCCTGAAGAAACGGCGATGGCGATTCGTGACGGCTGGCTCTATACAGGAGATTTAGCAAAGGTAGATGAAGAAGGGTATTTTTACATTGTTGACCGTAAAAAGGATATGATTATTGTAGGGGGCTTTAATGTTTATCCTCGTGAAGTGGAGGAAGTGCTGTTTGCCCATAATAATATTGTAGAAGCAGCAGTGGTAGGCTTCCCAGACCCTAACTTAGGGGAAGCAGTACATGCCTATGTTGTGCTGAAAGAAGTAGCTGCTACTACAACAGATGATCTACTATCCTATTGTGCTAAACATATGGTGAAGTATAAGGTTCCGAAAGTAATTGAAATACTGGATGAACTACCAAAAAACACAACAGGAAAAATATTAAGACGTTCATTAAAAGAAAAAGTTTAAACGAGAAAAGCTACTATTGAAAAATGGTAGCTCTTTTTTTGTACATTATTCGTATAATAGTAAAATCAGTTGAGAGTAGATGACTGTAAGTGATAAAATCAAACTTGTGAAATCTTCTACATACTTTTCAAGAGCTTGTCATATAGTGAGGAAGTAATGTAAAAAGACGTACAAAACTGGAACCCTTTGAGGTGAAGCCACGTCAAAGCTTTTAGGTAAAAATACTATTGAAAGAGAGCATACAAAAACATGTTAGAACTCATTAAGGAGTTAATAAGTTTTATTGTGCATATCGATGTGCATTTAGAAGAAATTATTCGTGATTTTGGCAATTGGAGCTATCTTATTTTATTTGCGATTGTTTTTGTAGAAACAGGCGTTGTTATTTTCCCATTCTTACCTGGTGATTCCTTGTTATTTGCAAGTGGAACATTAGCTGCGGCAATGGGCGCATTCGATATGTGGATTTTAATCCCTGTATTTTTAGCTGCAGCTATTTTGGGAGATACGATGAACTATCATATTGGACATAAGGTAGGGACATCTATTCCGCCAAAGAGCCTCCTCGGTAGAGTTGTTAAAAAAGAGCGTATGGAAGCAGCTGAAAAATTCTTTAATACACATGGTGGGAAAACGATCGTAATCGCACGTTTCATGCCATTTATTCGTACATTTATCCCGTTTGTGGCGGGTGCAAGTAAAATGAAATATAGTTATTTCTTATTTTATAATATTTTTGGTGCAATTTTATGGGTATTCAGTTGTACATTATTAGGTTACTTCTTTGGGAATATTCCAATTATTAAAGATAACTTCTCAGTTGTACTAATTTTGATTATCATTATATCTGTTGTGCCTGCAGTGATTGGTGCAATAAAATCCAAAGTAGGTAAATAATATGGACAGTCCTTAAGTGATTATTATCACAGGGACTGTCCTTTCCTTTTTATTGGCTGAAAAAGCCAAGTTGGCCTGTTAAGTTAGCTTGAAGTATAAGCATCAGGTCGTAAAAAATGTTATACTATAAATTACTAGAAAATGGAGAAATGGGGGGCAACGGAATGGAAGTATTCATTGGCAGACAGCCTATATTTAATCTTCATGAGCAAGTTGTTGCATATGAATTGTTATATCGTAGCAAAAACGTAAATGCCTTTCCAATGGTCGATTCAGATGCAGCAACGATTGATGTACTTGTGAACTCATTTCTTTCAATTGGTTTTGAAGAGGTAACGAAAGGTAAACCTGGTTTTGTAAATTTTACTGAAAACTTATTGATGAGCTCTATATATGAATTTTTAAATCCCTCACAGGTAGTGATTGAGATATTAGAGGATGTTCCACTTACCTATCAATTAGTGGAACGTGTAATTGAGCTAAAAAAACAGGGGTTCCAAATTGCTTTGGATGATTTTATGATGGATGATCAAGTGGAAGTTTATGATGAATTATTCGAACAAATTGATTATATTAAGGTCGATTTTTTAGCTTCTTCCATTGTAAAAAGAATGGAAATCGAAAATAAGGTTAAGGAGAAGTTTCCACATATTCAATTGCTTGCTGAAAAAGTAGAGACGCGTCATCAATTTGAAGTCGCTAAATCCTCTGGCTATGTGTTATTTCAAGGTTATTTTTTTGAACAACCGCAAATAATACGAGCAACAGACATTCCAGCAAATGCGATTCAATACATTCACACTATCTCCTTACTAAAAGAGGAAGAACCGAATATTCAATTGTTAGCAGAAAATATTGAACGTGATATTTCATTAACATACAAGTTATTGCAAATGATTAATAACTCATCTAAACGTTCTAAATCGAAAGTGCGCTCCATCAAACAAGCGATTGTGTTATTGGGTGTATCAAATCTACGTAAATGGATTTATTTATTGGCCATGCGTGAAATTGATATTGATGCCGATTCCGATCTTTTTAAAGAAGTGATGTGTACGTCTTTATTCCGAGCTAAGGTTTGTGAAAAACTAGCTAAGCTAGCTTATAAAAAGAATTTCTCAGAGTATTTTTTAGTCGGCATGTTTTCTCTAATTGATACATTACTTCAAAGACCGATGAATGTTATTTTACAGCAGCTACCATTCTCAGAGGATATTACGAATACCATTCTGGGCTTTGAAACGGAAATGACTCCTTATTTGGAGTTTAGTGTTGCGTTAAGTAAACTAGATTGGCCGCGCTTAGAAGAGCTAGCTGTACAGTTGAATATTCAGTTAGTTGACATTGATCTTTTATATTATGAAGCCATTGAATGGGCAGAAAAATCATTTTAAACTAATTCAGCAAAAGCTATCTTATTGATTACAGTAAGATAGCTTATTTTACAGCTCCTCAATATAGTATCCCTTCATCAAGATGAAGTTCTCAATGCTAAAAGTATTTGCTATAATCATCTCGTCTTTAAAAAATTCTGATAGTTGAAGTGGGCGTGGGGAAATGAAACATGATGTGAGAGATAGCATTGTGGAGTATGTGTATGTCATTGTAGGAGCGGCAATAATTGCTATTGGTTTTAATGTCTTTTTATTACCAAATCAAGTCGCTTCAGGTGGGGTAAGTGGAATTAGTACGATTTTGCATGGTTTATTTGGCTGGAATCCGGGAATTGTTCAGTATGCGTTTAACGTTCCGCTTTTTATTGCTGGTGTTTTATTACTGGGCAAAAAATTTGGGATAAAATCCTTTATTGGGACAATTACGTTACCGTTTATTGTTTTATTAACAAATAGCTGGGAACCTTGGACTGATAATCCTTTATTGGGTGCTCTTTTTGGTGGAATTGTTGTTGGGCTAGGAATAGGAATGGTCTTTAAGGGGAATGCTTCAACTGGTGGCACTGATTTACTAGCGCAAATCATTACGAAGTATACAGGATTGTCGCTTGGAACAAGTGTGCTGTTAATAGATGGCGTAATCGCAATTAGTGCAGCAATTGTTTTTGACTTAGAAAAAGGTTTGTATGCTCTCATTGGACTTTATGTTACCACAAAAACGATTGATATTATTCAGCTAGGTTTTAGTCAATCTAAAATGGTCTATATCATTACATTGAAACAAGATGAGGTTAGAGAAGCCATTTATGCTGAAATTAATCGTGGTGTAACGAAGTTACCAGCAATTGGTGGGTATACAGGAGAGGCACGACCAGTTCTGATGGTTGTTGTTTATCAAACAGAATTCACAAAGCTGAAACAACTCATTAAAAGCGTTGACCCATCAGCGTTTGTTATCGTTTCTGATGCATACGAGGTATTAGGAGAAGGTTTCAAACGTGCATAATTTTGGTATAATGGCGGCGTAAGGTATTTATTATGAGGAGGGGTACTAATGAAAAAAGCAATGTTAACATTAGTGTTCGGATCAGCAATCTTCTTAGCTGCATGTGGCGGCGGAGATAAAACTGCATCTAATAAGGGTAATGAAAGTGCTGCAGAGCCAAATGGCGAAGCAATTGCGATGAAATCTTGTGTTACTTGTCATGGTGGCGAGCTACAAGGTGCAAATGGTCCAGCATTAAATAATGTAGGTTCACGTTTGTCTGAATCAGAAATTTTAGATATTATAAATAATGGTAAAAACGGCATGCCTGCAGGATTAGTAAAAGGTGCAGATGCTGAGGCAGTTGCTAAGTGGTTAGCAACTCAAAAATAATTGCTTTTTAAAAACTAGCGGGCTGGAGAGCCGCTAGTTTTTTTAGTGCAAGCAAACGCTGTATTGAGAGTAAATACATTTCTTTTACACATAGACATGCTAAAATAAGGTGAACCTTATCCATTGATTGGAGGCTTTTTCATTGGTCGTAGTATTAACAAGAGATGTTATGGAGAAATTTAAGTTAGAGTTATTAGCTGGTGAAGAAGGAATAGGCAGGACAATTGTGACTAGCGATATCTCAAGACCAGGGCTTGAAATGGCAGGATACTTTACTCATTATCCAGCGAATCGTGTACAATTACTCGGCAAGACTGAACTTTCCTTTTTTGAAATGCTCCCAGCAGATGTTAAGCTTGAGCGTATGCGTTTACTTTGTTCACAGGACACGCCTGCTATCATTATTTCTAGAGATTTAGAAGTACCAGAGGAGCTTATTCAAGCATCAAACGAAAAGCATGTACCTGTGTTTAAAACACATATGACCACAACTAAATTTTCGAGTAGATTGACGAACTACTTAGAGGGACGCTTAGCTCCGATGACAGCAGCGCACGGGGTACTTGTCGATGTGTATGGCATCGGTGTGCTTATAATCGGCAAAAGCGGTGTGGGTAAAAGTGAAACAGCTCTTGAGCTTGTAAAAAAAGGTCATCGTTTAGTAGCGGATGATTGTGTTGAAATTCGTCAAGAATCAGAGAACCTATTAATTGGAAGCCCTCCACCTTTATTAGAGCACTTATTGGAAATACGAGGCATCGGCATTATTGACATTATGACACTATTTGGTGCAAGTGCAGTACGCCCCTATAAACGTATTACCCTCATCATTGAACTCGAAATATGGGATCCACAAAAAGTTTATGATCGATTAGGCTTAGAAGAAGAAAAAATGAAAATAATCGATACGGAACTAACAAAATTAACAATTCCAGTAAGACCAGGACGCAATGTCTCCGTTATTATTGAAGTAGCAGCGATGAATTATCGTTTAAAGAAAATGGGCGTCAATGCGGCAGAGGAATTTTCAAGACGTTTAGATGAAGTGATTTCATCAAATGATGTGTTAGACGATTAAAAATTTTCAAACAATATTGTTAATGGCATATTGAGAGGAGTAGAAAATGGATTTATTACTATTGCAAATTGACCCGATTGCCTTTCATTTAGGCCCAATTCCAGTTCGTTGGTATGGATTACTGATTGTATCGGGAATCATTTTAGCCTATGTTGTTGGGCAGAGAGAGGCCGTTAAGCGAGGTTTGCCTGAAGACTTTCTTGCAGATTTATTATTATGGGCAGTGCCTATATCCATTGTCTGTGCACGTATTTACTATGTGTCAATGCGATGGGATTACTATAGCGAAAATCCAGGCAAAATTATTGAGATATGGAATGGTGGTATTGCCATCCACGGTGCACTCATCGGGGCATTTGTGACAGCTTACATATTTACTCGTATAAAAAATGTAAGCTTTTTACGAGTAGCAGATATTGCAGCACCTAGTATTTTAATCGGGCAGATTATTGGTCGATGGGGCAACTTTATGAACCAAGAGGCTTATGGTGGTGAGGTATCGAAAGCATTTTTAGAAAACCTAATGCTCCCAGATTGGATTATTAATCAAATGTATATCGAAGAATTAGGTTCTTATGTACACCCCACTTTTTTATATGAATCGGTTTGGAACCTGATTGGGCTTATCATTTTATTAGTTTTGCGCAAAGTGAACTTAAATCGTGGTGAAATTTTCTTTAGCTATTTAATTTGGT
Source organism: Lysinibacillus sp. FSL K6-4013 (assembly GCF_038630435.1). Taxonomy (NCBI): domain Bacteria; kingdom Bacillati; phylum Bacillota; class Bacilli; order Caryophanales; family Bacillaceae; genus Lysinibacillus; species Lysinibacillus sp. FSL K6-4013. The sequence continues at coordinate 3,805,132 of NZ_CP152031.1, read as the reverse complement.
ATTCTATCGGTCGCTTCTTTATCGAAGGAATGCGTACAGATAGCCTCTACTTAGTTGGAGATTTACGTTCAGCACAGGTTGTATCCATTATTGGTATTGTAGTGGGTCTAGGTGCCATTATTTATCGTAGAATAAAGGTGAAACCAGCCGTAAAATACTTGGATAATAAATAAGGGGTTGTAAAAAATGGCTGTAAAGGCACTACTATTTGATTTTGATGGAACTTTACTGAATACAAATGATTTAATCATTCAAACATTTATGCATGTATTAAATGAGCGATTTCCCGGGCAATATTCGCCAAAAGACTGCCTGAAATTCATCGGTCCATCATTGAAACAGACATTTAATGACATTGCACCAGGTGAAGAAGATACTTTGATAGAAATGTATCGAGCTTGGAATATTGCACACCATGATGAACTAGTTAGCCAATACCCTGATGTTGTGTCAACTCTAGAGCAATTAAAAGCGCAAGGTATACGATTGGCTATTGTTTCGACGAAACGTAATGAGACCATCGATCGTGGACTTGCTATTCTTGGTGCAACACATCTATTTGATGTACGTATTGGTACAGATGATGTGAAGAATGTGAAGCCTGATCCAGAGCCAGTATTACTTGCGTTGGAAAGATTAGGAATAGAAAAAGACTATGCGATTATGATTGGCGATAATTCGCACGATATTGAAGCTGGACATCGTGCTGGTGTAAGAGCAGCGGGTGTCGCTTGGGCAATTAAGGGAGAGGCTTACTTACAGCAGTATCAACCAGAATATATGTTGCAACATATGTCAGATTTATTTGATATTGTGAAAGAGGGGTAAGGTAGATGGCGCGTAAAACAGAACGTTACCGTGTCCAAGGAGCCAATTCACTTTGGAATATATATGACACGGTGTCCTTTTGGAAGGTGATGAAGTGTTTCATTGTCATTCAAATCGGACGCTTCACACCATTTTTACGTGTGAAAAACTGGCTTTATCGTACATTTTTAAGCATGACTATTGGTAAGCAAACGTCATTAGCCTTAATGGTCATGCCAGATACCATGTTTCCTGAACGAATTTTTATTGGAGACAACACTGTGATTGGATTTAACACAACCATTTTAGCACATGAATATTTAATAGAGGAATATCGCTTAGGTGATGTTCATATTGGAAATGAAGTAATGATTGGGGCAAATTCAACCATTTTACCAGGTGTAACAATTGGTGATGGCGCCATTGTTTCAGCTGCCACACTTGTACATAAGGATGTGCCAGCAGGCTGTTTAGCAGGGGGTAATCCGATGCAAATTATTTATACAGCTGAACAAATGGCAGAGCGCAAACGTAATGAGGTTGTAGAGTGGTGTACACCAAAGAAATAATAAAAACTCACGTAGTATGGTTCTATACTTCGTGAGTTTTTTAGCATAAAAAAGCTACTCCAAAACACACTAGTTTTTGGAGTAGCTTTTACTGTTTATATAAGAGCTATGTCATAGTATGATTTGAATTTACAAGTGTCATGATCGCCTAAGCAAGTTGTTTCAACAAAAGTTAATTTAATTGCAGTTCCATCAATGTTTTCAGTTGAGTGAAGTGACACTTTGTCACCAGTATAAAATCACCTTTTCCATAATAAATCGCACCAATGTGTAGTGTAAATGGTTCTTTTTGTTATTAATGCTATTCTAAATTAAGTTTTTTGAAAGGTATTAATATAAAAGTTTGATGATTGTTTTGTCACATTTTAGACCTATTCTTGTTCTCGCTAAAGCATTTTGTCAAATTATAAGAAAAATGAGTCATGCTTTTTTTGCAAGTCTTTTCAATTCAATGTGTATAATTAACAGAATAATAAGTATTTAAAGATTTCGATAATTAATGAGGATAACGTTGACTGTTTTATTGAAATAAGTTAAAATTCTTTCATAATCTAATTCTCTAACACTCTAGTGAATTAAAGTGAAATGTGAGGAAGTGTCCATATGTCGTCGATAAAAATGTTTGAAAAACCACTTGGAATGCGCGATACATTTCCGCAAATCTATGAGAAAGTTGAAGCAGTTAGACATGCTGGTAGAGACTTTTTATATAAAAGGGGTTATGAGTTTATAAAAACGCCTGCGGTGGAGTATTTCGATACAGTGGGGAAGGCTTCAGCGATTGCTGATGCTCATTTATTTAAGTTAGTGGATAGCCAAGGGAATACGTTAGTGCTGCGACCTGACATGACTACACCGATTGCCCGAGTAGCTACATCGAAACTATTAAAGGAAATGATTCCATTACGCCTTGCCTATTTTGCCAGCGTTTTTCGAGCTCAGGAAGCAGAAGGTGGCAGGCCAGCTGAGTTTGATCAAATGGGAATTGAGTTAATAGGTGATCAATCAGTTTTTGCCGATGCAGAAGTTATTGTAACGGCAATGGAGCTATTAAAGCATTTTAAATTGGAAGAGTTTAAAATCACAATTGGACATGCTGGTATATTAAATTGCATTTTACAAGATTACACAGAGAGTATTGAACAGCAAACAACGCTTAGAACATTGCTTGTCCAACGAAATTATGTAGGGTTTGAAGAAGCAGTAGAATCATTTGATCTGCCAAAAGCTAAATCCGATGCCCTCTTACAATTTATTGAAGAAGCCATGAATGTCAAGGATATACGAGATATTGAAAAATATGTACGTAAAAATGACGCATTAGAATACATGCAACAACTTGCTCAACTACTTGAAATGGCTAACTTAGCTGATTATGTAGCTTTTGATTTCACACTTTCGAGTCATATGAGTTATTACACAGGTATGCTATTTGAAGTATTTGCTGTAGGAAGTGGCTTCCTATTAGGAAATGGAGGCCGTTATGATGGCTTGTTAGAGGTATTTGGTTCAAAGGTTGGTGCTACAGGATTTAGTATTCGTGTGGATCGTTTATTAGAAACACTTAATGGGCAGTCCGAGAAACGACAGGAAGCAACAGTTGTACTTTTTGAAGAAGAACAATTTGAGGCAGCTTTACTAAAGGTTAAAACTTTACGAGCAGCAGGAAAATTAGCTACTTTGCAGTTACGTAGTAGTCTAGTCGATGAAGCGGCCTTTTTAGCATACTTTACAGAAGTGGTGGTAGTTGGACAGGAGGAAGTTGGCGGTGAATGAATTAACGATTGCAATGCCCAAAGGACGAATCTTTGAAGAGGCATATCAAATGCTGTTAGAGGCAGGCTTTAATTTACCAGAAGAAGTAGAAATGTCACGTAAATTAATGATTGAAATACCAGAGGAAAAAATTCGCTTTATTTTATCAAAGCCAATGGATGTTCCTGTCTATGTTGAACATGGTGTTGCGGATATAGGTATTGCTGGTAAGGATGTCTTGTTAGAGCAACAGCGAGAGGTGCATGAATTACTTGATTTGAAAATTAGTAATTGCTATATCGCTTCTGCAGGCTTACCAAACACCTCCATGAATGAAATTGCGCCAAGAATTGCTACGAAATATCCGAATATTGCAATGAAGTACTACAAAGGCATTGGTGAGCAAGTGGAAATAATCGAGCTCAATGGCTCTATTGAATTAGCACCAATGATTGGCTTAGCTGATCGAATTGTCGATATTGTTTCTACAGGTCGTACATTAAAAGAGAACGGCTTAGTACAATATGAATTTATTACTGCTGTCTCTTCTCGATTAATTGCAAACCCAGTAAGTTATCGTATGAAAGGTGAGCGGATTATTGATCTTGTGAAGCGATTAAAGAAATGTGTGAATGAGCAGAAAGAGTAATCATTTTTAGCTACATATGAAGGACTAAAGGGGATTAATCCGATGAAAATAACAAAGCTTGAAAAAGGCATTTCCTTAAAAAGACCACTTGAAGGAGGAAATGAGGAACAAATAAAAGTTGTGCGACAAGTCCTTTCGGATGTTAAGGTACAGGGAGATGCGGCGTTACGTACCTATACTGAGATGTGGGATGGCTATGTCCCTAAGAGTTTGCGCGTCTCTGAAGAAGAAATACAAGAAGCAGTAAGTGAACTTGATCCTCAACTTTATAAGGACTTAGCGGAAGCAGCAGAAAATATTCGCTTTTATCATGAACAACAGATACGTTCAGGGTATCGCCTAGAACTGGGAGAGGGTTCTTGGTTAGGTCAACGGGTAACGGCCTTAGATGCAGTAGGACTATATGTTCCAGGTGGTACAGCAGCCTACCCTTCATCTGTATTGATGAATGTGATACCAGCGCAGGTTGCAGGGGTGAAACGTATTGTTATTACTTCACCTGCAGGGCAGAAAGGGAAACTACCAGCAGGTGTACTTGTGGCGGCTCACCTTTTAGGGATTGATGAGATTTATAAAGTTGGTGGGGCACAGGCCATAGCTGCACTTGCCTATGGCACGGAAACAATTTCCCCAGTCGATAAAATAACAGGTCCAGGAAATATTTATGTGGCACTTGCCAAACGTGAGGTATTTGGAGAAGTGGCCATTGATATGATCGCTGGACCGAGTGAAATTGCTGTGCTGGCTGATGATACAGCCTATCCTGATGAAATTGCTGCAGACCTTTTATCACAAGCAGAGCACGATCCGCTAGCTTGCGCAATTCTTGTCACAACCTCAGAGCAATTAGCTAAAAAAGTAGCTGAGGAAGTAGAGAAGCAGCTGCTGAACTTACCACGTCAAGAAGTAGCGCGTGCTTCTATAGAGAAATTTGGGGTAATTTATGTAGCTGAAACATTAGCGGATGCAGTGGAAGCTATTAATTCATTAGCACCAGAGCATTTAGAAATTGTGACAGAAAATGCGGAGGCACTAGCTGAGCAAATAAGACATGCTGGCGGTATTTTTATAGGTCGATATAGTTCTGAGCCAGTTGGTGATTATTTTGCAGGGACCAATCATGTACTACCAACCAATAGTACGGCTCGTTTTGCAAGTGGCTTAAATGTCGATGATTTTGTGAAAAAATCAAGTATTGTTTACTATAGTAAAAAAACCTGGAGTGACAATGCATCAAAAATTGCACGTCTAGCGCGTATGGAAGGCTTAGAGGGACATGCTCGTGCAGTGGAATCACGTGGATGGGAGAAGGAATAGGACGATGACAGAAAAGAAACGATATGCAAAGATAGAGCGTACAACGAATGAAACGCAAATTTCAGTAGCCATTGATTTAGATGGTGAGGGCAAGGCTGATATCCAAACAGGCGTAGGTTTTATGGACCATATGCTTGACTTATTTATTAAGCATGGACTATTTAATGGCACAATACATGCTAATGGCGATACTTATATTGATGATCACCATACAACAGAGGACCTTGGTATTGTATTAGGTCAGGCTGTTCGAGAAGCACTTGGTGATAAAAAAGGCATTAAACGCTATGGTAACGCCTTTGTACCGATGGATGACGCACTAGCTCAGGTAGTGGTCGATTGTTCGAATCGACCTCATTTAGAGTATCGTGTGCCAGCATTAAAAGAAAAAGTAGGAACATTTGATACAGAATTAGTGCATGAATTTTTATGGAAATTTGCCCTTGAGGCAAGGATGAATGTTCACGTGATTGTACCTTATGGCCAGAATACACATCATATTATTGAGGCAATTTTCAAAGCATTAGCACGTGCGATTGATGCCGCAGTGGAAATTGACCCGCGTGTTAAAGGCGTACCATCTACTAAGGGGCTGTTGACGTGAAAATAGGTGTTATTGATTATGGTATGGGCAATTTATTTAGTGTGGAGCAAGCATTAAAACGGCTTGGCTGTGAGGTTATTATAACTGCTGATGAGAAGGCGTTAGATACAGCTGACGCACTTTTATTACCCGGGGTGGGGGCATTCCCTGATGCCAGAAAGCGTTTAGCTGAAACAAACTTAGATCAATATTTACAGAAGGTACAAAGCGAAAACCGTCCTCTTTTAGGGATTTGTCTAGGCATGCAATTATTATTCGAGCAAAGTGATGAAGTAACCCCAACAAAGGGGTTAGGCTTTTTCAAGGGATGTATTAAACGCTTTAGTGGTAGCCAAGAGGGCCAAGCATACAGAGTACCACATATGGGGTGGAATGAACTGATTGTGGCAAATCGTCCTGCATGGTTACACAATGAAGTATCAGCCAAGCATGTCTATTTTGTTCACTCCTTTTATGCAACAGATATAGTAGAATCAGAGCTTGTTGCCTATGCTGATTACTATGGCATTAAAGTACCTGGTATTGTGACGAATGGTTCTGTGACTGGCATGCAATTTCACCCTGAAAAATCAGGGGAATTAGGTGTTTATTTATTAGAGCAATGGTTGAAAGGTGTGAAGGCATGCTAACAAAACGTATTATCCCATGTCTTGATGTGAAAGAAGGTCGTGTTGTAAAAGGTATACAATTTGTCTCTATCCGAGATGCAGGAGATCCTGTAGAGCTTGCGAAGTTCTATGATGAACAAGGAGCAGATGAGCTTGTATTTTTAGATATTTCTGCTTCACATGAAGGTCGAGAAACGATGGTAGATGTCGTTCGTCAAACAGCGGCTACGCTTGCCATACCCTTTACTGTTGGCGGAGGCATTCGTACGTTGGATGATATGAAGCGTATTTTACGAGCAGGTGCTGATAAAGTTTCGGTGAATACATCCGCGTTGGAAAGACCTGCACTTATTAAGGAAGGCTCTGATTACTTTGGCGCACAATGCATTGTTGTAGCAATTGATGCTCGCTATAGTGAGGAAGATGGCACATGGATGGTTTATACACATGGTGGACGCAACAAAACATCTTGGTCAGCTATTGAATGGGCAAAAGAGGCTGTACGCTTAGGAGCTGGTGAGATTTTATTAACAAGTATGAATCAAGATGGAGAAAAATCAGGCTTTGATTTAGCCTTAACCAAAGCAGTACGTGAAGCTGTGACAGTTCCTGTGATTGCCAGTGGTGGAGCGGGACATGCCGAACATTTTTACGAAGTATTAGCACATGAGGTAGATGCAGATGCTGCACTAGCAGCCTCCATCTTCCATTATAAAGAAACGAGTGTAGCGCAAGTAAAGGAATACTTACGTGAAAAAGGAGTGGCGGTAAGATGATAGAGAATATTCAATTTGATGAGAGAGGTCTTGTTACAGCTGTAGTACAAGATGCCAATACAAAAGAGGTATTAACAGTAGCGTATATGAATAAGGAGTCATTAGCTAAAACCATTGAATCAGGGGAAACTTGGTTTTATTCTCGATCCCGTCAAGAGCTTTGGCATAAGGGAGCAACAAGTGGCCATACACAAAAAGTAGTGTCAATCAAAGCAGATTGTGATCAAGATGCGTTAATAGTGGAGGTTCTACCGACGGGGCCAGCATGTCATAATGGTACAATTTCTTGCTTCACTGAAGTCATTCAGCAAAATGAGAAGGTAGGTTCTATTGACATCATTTCTAAACTTGCTCGTGTCATCGAAAAGCGAGAGCAGGAAATGCCAGAAGGAGCGTACACTACATATTTATTTGATAAGGGCATTGATAAAATCTGTAAAAAGGTTGGGGAAGAAGCAACAGAGGTGGTTATTGGTGCCAAAAACCGAGATGCTGAGGAAGTAAAATGGGAGGCTGCTGATTTAATTTATCACCTACTAGTATTATTACAAGAACAAAAAGTAAGCATTTATGATGTTCTACATGTGTTGGAAAAACGTCACGAGGAGAAATAACAGCATATTATTGATTGTGTGGTATAATAGGAGATACTGTGTAAAGGAACGTAAAATACGTTCCTTATTTCTTGTTTCGGAGGAAATATATTGGAAAAGAAACGTCAAAATGAGACTCAATCGAATATAGTGTCGTTCATTCCAACAGGCGACTATTATTATAAGAAATCAATTCAAGCAATGAACAGTGGACAAATGAATAAAGCCTATAAATATTTACAGCGTGCGGTAGATTTAAGCCCCGACGATCCAATGATTATCTTGCAGTTAGCCATAGTAGAGTTAGAAGGTCAACGTTTTGAGGAAGCGTATGATCTACTTCGTCGTGCCTATCAAATTGATCCAGATAATCCAGAAATCATATTTTACATGGCAGAAGTATCAGGATGTGTGGGCATCATGCATGATGCAAAACGCTTTGCTGAAGAATATTTAAAGCTAGAACCTGAGGGTGCTTATGCAGATGAAGCGGCAGAAATATTAGAGTTTGTCGCTTTTGAGCAAGATGATTTTGAAGAGCTTGAAGGCTCTGGTGAGGATTTATATCGTCAGGAGCAAGCTCGTCGTTGCATGGAAAAGGGAGATTTTCCTGAAGCTATTACTATTTTAGAAGATTTAATTGAAGATCGACCAGCATTTTGGTCCGCCTATAATAATCTAGCACTCGCTTATTTTTATGTTGGAGAAGAAGAGCAAGCAAAGGCTCTCTTGCATACAGTGCTACGTGAAAATAAGGGCAATCTACATGCATTATGCAATTTAACGGTGATTGCTTATTATGAAAAAAATGAAGAGGATTTACAAGAACTGTTAAATGTTCTTGTCAAAATTCAACCCTATACTTGGGAGCATCGATATAAACTTGGTGCTACATTAGCCTTAATCGGCCAATATGAATTAGCCTATAAATGGCTGCGCAGTATGCAAAAGAGAGGCTATGTAGGAGATGCAGGATTTTACTTTTGGTTGTCGCATGCTGCCTATTTCTCAGGACATGAGGAGATTTCGAAAAGTGCTTGGGATCAGCTTCTAGAATTAGACCCAGACAAAGAGGGCTTTGAACCTTGGCGTCAACAAGAAAATGAATTTGGGCTTGATGCATTGGAGCATGATCGTGATTTTATTGTTGAAAAATTAGAGAGCACTTATAAAAGTGAGCGCATTTTTGGCTTGTTTTTACTGAAAGGCACAGCGCATAAGCAAGAAATTATTGCCCATCCAAAATGGATTAATATTGAACAATTAGGCTCTTTTGAGAAATTATTTTTGGCTTATGCACTAGGACATGAATTTGATAAGAAAAACAAAGTAGAAGCAAGCTTTTTACGGTCAGTACAGGTTTCAGAAATTTTATTAGAACAGTATGGAAAGCTATCATCATTAATTGTACCTATGTTTCAAATGTGGTTTGTGCTATGTGAACAAGCTTTAGTAGAAAATTATCGTTTTACAAATCCAACAGCAATTGCAGGAGCAAATGATTATTTATTCAGATCTTCACAAATGCTCAAAGTGACAAAAAAGGAAATTGCACAGCAATATGGAGTATCTGTATCTACTTTATCGAAGTATATTGACGAAATCTTAACGTTTTTGCCAAACAGTCATAATTAAAGTATGAGCAACATAGTTGAATAACTTTATACTTTCACATACGATGAACATACTAACGCTAACACCAATTTTTTCGTAGCGTCATTGATCTTCTTCTATAATGACGTTTTGTGTATTGGTTGTATGAAGATAAAAAGTATTCTGTTTAGGGGGAAGTATTTATGTCAGAAGAAAAAATTTATGATGTAGTAATTATTGGTGCAGGTCCTGCTGGGATGACTGCTGCCGTCTATACATCTCGTGCGAATTTGTCAACATTAATGATTGAACGCGGCATTCCGGGTGGACAAATGGCAAACACAGAAGAAGTGGAAAACTACCCAGGTTTTGAGACAATTTTAGGACCAGAGCTTTCTACAAAAATGTTTGAGCATGCTAAAAAATTTGGTGCTGAATACGCCTATGGTGATGTAACGGAAATCATCGATGGAGAAGAATATAAAACAATTAAATCAGGCGCAAAAGAATATAAAACACGTGCTATTATTATTACAACTGGTGCAGAATATAAAAAAATGGGTGTGCCAGGTGAAAAAGAACTTGGTGGTCGTGGTGTCAGCTACTGTGCAGTATGTGATGGTGCATTCTTTAAACAAAAAAATCTTGTTGTCGTAGGTGGCGGAGATTCAGCTGTTGAAGAGGGTGTTTATTTAACTCGCTTTGCAGATAAAGTGACAATTGTCCACCGTCGCGATAAATTACGTGCACAAAAAATTTTACAAGATCGTGCCTTCGCCAATGAAAAAATTGATTTCATTTGGAATGCAACTGTCAAAGAAATCAATGAAGCGAATGGTAGAGTTGGGAGTGTAACACTACAATCAACTGTTGATGGTACAGAATCTGAATTTGCTACAGATGGTGTATTCGTCTATATTGGTATGCTACCTTTAACTAAACCATTTGAATCATTAGGTATTTTAAATGACGCTGGCTATATTTTGACAAATGACACGATGGAAACAAAAATCCCAGGTATCTTTGCAGCTGGAGATGTTCGTGAAAAATCACTTCGTCAAATTGTAACAGCAACTGGTGACGGTAGTATTGCCGCGCAAGCTGTTCAACATTATGTAGAAGAGCTATTAGAGAAGATTAATGCCTAACGTGGCTATTTTAAGGAAAAAAATACAATTTTAATGTGGTTTTAATATTGCTGTAACTTGAATGACATATAAAAGGTGTATGATTAAAAATGTAATTAGCAATCCCCCTTTTATTTTGTTTAGTAGGTTGTTTCCGCCTCCATTAGGTGGGAGCAGCCTACTTTTTTATGTGTAAAAAATCAAATAATAATATCACGAAACACGTAAATTTCGCCCAAGATGAGATGGTTATCTTTGAATAGAACTAAATTGTTAATAGTCTGCGTACAAGAGTTGTAAATGAGGACAAATCTTACAAGGTCTTGTTATAATGAAGAGTAGAATGCAAAAGTGATTAGAGGTGTGCCTATGCAAAGAATTGCAAATTTAATTGCCGTAAAAGACGGTAAAGTATTATTACTTCAGAAACCAAGACGAGGCTGGTATGTAGCTCCAGGAGGGAAAATGGAGAGCGGCGAGTCAATCTTTGAGGCTGCTATTCGTGAGTTTCAAGAAGAGACAAATGTCACACCTTTACATGTTCATTTAAAGGGTGTTTATACGATGATCATTAAAGAAAACAATGATGTAGTGGATGAATGGATGCTCTATACATTTGTTGCAAAGGATGTAGATGGAGTACCATTTGAAGAAACAAGAGAAGGCAAACTTGCATGGCATCCAGTAGAGGATTTAGCACATTTGCCAATGGCTGAAGGAGATCGAACTAATTTACAATTTGCTGTTTCGCAATCAGGCATTCAGTATGGCACGTTTGACTATACAACGGATTTTGAATTACTTCATCAAAAAATACAAATTTCAAAAGAACAATAAAGGAGTTGCATGACAGTGGTGGTTGAAGGCCAACAAAGTACACATGAATTGGTTATTATTACAGGAATGTCTGGGGCTGGGAAAACAGTAGCTATTCAAAGCTTTGAGGATTTAGGGTATTACTGTATTGATAATTTACCACCTGCGTTACTTACAACTTTTTTAACCTTACTAAGGGATTCTGGTAAAAACAGTACTCGAATTGCAGCAGTGATGGATATGCGCGGAGGCGACTTTTTTGATGCTCTAATTGGCGCATTAGACCATATACTAAAAGAAGGCGATATTGTTGCTCGTATTTTATTTTTAGATGCAGATGATGCCACATTAGTCAGACGTTATAAAGAAACAAGACGTGCACATCCATTAGCAGTGAATGGTTTACCTCTAGATGGGATTAAACAGGAACGAGAACTTTTATCTGTCGTAAAAGGTCGTGCCAATTTAGTTTATAACACATCTAACATGAAACCAAAGCAATTACGTGAAAAAATCGTCAAAGAATTTGCGAGTGAGGCAGATACTATTTTTACCGTTAATATTATGTCTTTTGGCTTTAAACATGGAATGCCGATTGATGCAGACTTAGTGTTTGATGTTCGTTTCCTTAAAAACCCGTACTATGTGGAGGAGCTACGTCCAAAAACGGGTCTTCAAACGGAGGTATCTTCTTATGTGTTAGCGTTGGAAGATACACAAATACTAATACAAAAACTAACGGATTTATTAGACTTTATGATTCCGCTCTATCGACAAGAAGGCAAATCACAGCTTGTTATTGCTTTTGGATGTACTGGGGGCCAGCATCGCTCCGTGACATTAGCAGAATTTTTTGGTGCATATTTTGCGGGCAAGGAAAATACGGTTATTACGCATCGTGATATTAATCGTAGAAAGGAATGAGTGAATGGGGAAAAAGCAAACAAAGCTTGTGGTAATTGGTGGTGGCACAGGGCTTTCCACGTTACTTCGCGGGCTGAAGCATCACCCATTTGATATAACTGCTATTGTAACAGTAGCAGATGATGGTGGATCTTCAGGTCGTTTACGTGATGATTATGATATCCCACCACCTGGTGATGTACGCAACGTGATTGCAGCATTATCAGATATTGAGCCCCTTGTAGAGCAAATGTTTCAATACCGTTTTTCGGCATCTGAAGATTTACGAGGCCACTCCTTAGGAAATTTAATGCTTACAGCCCTTACTGATATTACCGGAGATTTCAGTCATGCTATAAGTGAGATGGGAAAGGTTTTAAAAGTTCATGGTCGAGTAATTCCAGCTGCTAATAAAAAAATCACCCTACATGCTGTACTTGATGACGGCTCAATTATAGAGGGCGAATCAAAAATCCCTACAGCGACCAAACGCATTAATCGCGTTTTTTTAGTACCTGAAAATGTGCAACCGTTACCAGAAGCTATTCGTGCAATACTTCGTGCAGACTATATTTTAATAGGACCAGGAAGCCTATATACAAGTATTATTCCGAATTTGCTTGTGAAGGAAATAGGAGAAGCAGTTGTTAAGGCTAAAGGAAGAAAAATATATGTTTGTAATTTAATGACACAAAAGGGCGAAACTATTTCTTATACAGCAGGCGATCATGTAACAGCCATACATAAGCATGTTGGCCATGATTTTATCGATTCCATTTTAGTAAATGATGAAGAACTACCGAACCCTGTAAAAGAATTGTATAAAGAAGAAAGAGCGGAACCAGTAACATTTGACGTAGCAAAGCTTGAAAGTATGGGATTAGAAGTTATTAAACGGGACATTGCTACAATTCGACCAGATGGAACGGTTCGCCATAATGCTACGAATGTTGCGGAATGGCTGGTAGATTATGCTGATATTTACCATCAAAAAGTAAGAGGACCAATAATAGAAACATAATGGCTTTATTGTATATGGTAAGATGAACATATACATAGAAATCATGATTGAAAGGGGGGCGTGATATGTCTTTTGCTTCTGAAACAAAAAAAGAATTGACACAAATAGAAGCGGACGATCATTGTATGAAAGCAGAAGTTTCTGCCCTAATTCGTATGAATGGTTCATTATCCTTTGCAAATAAACAACTAAGCTTAGACGTGCAAACCGAAAACGCTGCAATAGCCAGAAGACTATATACGATTATGAAAAAATTGTATCCGTACAATGTGGAATTACTTGTTCGAAAGAAAATGCGATTGAAAAAAAATAATGTGTATATATGTCGTGTAAGAGAAGGTGCGCGTGAGCTATTAATTAATTTAGAAATCATCTCAGACGACTTTCAATTTAACCATACTATCTCAAGAAAGCTCATTCAAAAGAGTGGCCAAAAAAGAGCTTATTTAAGAGGAGCCTTTTTAGCAGGAGGTTCTGTCAATAATCCAGAAACATCGGCTTATCATTTAGAGGTTTATTCTTTATATAAAGAGCATGGTGAAGCATTAATGGATTTGATGAATGAATTTGAACTCAATGCCAAAACAATCGAACGTAAAAAAGGCTTTGTGACGTACTTAAAGGAAGCGGAAAAAATTTCAGATTTCCTTAATATTGTTGGCGCACATCAGGCTATGATGAAATTTGAAGATGTTCGGATTTTGCGAGATATGCGTAATAGTGTCAACCGTATTGTGAACTGTGAAACTGCCAATTTAAATAAAACCATTGGTGCAGCATTACGGCAGGTAGAGAATATTCGATTTATTGAAAATTCAATTGGTCTTGATCAACTACCAGAGAAGCTTCGTGAAATAGCTCGTCTCCGTGTTGAATACCAAGATGTGACATTGAAAGAGCTTGGTGAAATGGTATCTAGTGGAACGGTTAGTAAATCTGGTGTTAACCATCGATTGAGAAAAATTGATGAGATTGCGGATGCATTAAGGCGTGGTGAAAAAATAGGTGGTTAAGTTATCATACTTTTCAGGTATGAATGTCATGCTAATCGCTTATTGTTCTTTTGCCTGTAAGTAAGGTAAGATAAAACTAATAGATGAACGGTAGTGAAGGGGAGTTTTGAGAATGATTGAGAGAAGAGTCCAGGTTAAATTAAAATTAGGACTACAAGCTAGACAAGCAGCACTATTTGTGCAGGAAGCAAATCGTTTTAGTGCTGATATCTTTCTAGAAAAAGACGAGAAAAAAGTAAATGCCAAATCCATTATGGGTGTCATGAGCTTAGCAGTTGCTAAAGGTACTGAAGTGACTTTAAGCAGTGAAGGTAACGATGCTGAGCAAGCGGTTACAGCGTTGGCAACAATTATTGAAAACGAAGATTAACATTCAATAAATACAAAAGGCATCACAGAGCAATTCTGTGATGCCTTCTCTTTTTTATTTATTATCGCTACGATGCATAATGTGGTCAATTAAGCCATATTCTTTTGCACGTTCAGCAGTCATGAAGTTATCACGATCTGTGTCTCTTGCAATGACTTCAAGTGGTTGACCAGTGCGTTCAGATAAAATGCCATTTAATTTTTCACGTAAGAATAAAATACGTTTAGCAGCAATTTCAATTTCTGTCGCTTGCCCTTGCGCACCACCTAGTGGTTGGTGAATCATAACTTCAGCATTTGGTAAGGCAAAACGTTTACCAGGTTCTCCAGCTGCAAGTAGGAAAGCACCCATTGATGCAGCCATACCAATACAAATTGTTTGTACCTGTGGTTTAATAATTTGCATTGTGTCATAGATTGCCATACCAGCCGTAATGGATCCGCCAGGTGAATTAATGTAAAGAGAGATATCTTTATCTGGATCTTCTGCTTGTAGGAAAAGAAGCTGAGCGACAATGGAGTTGGCAACATTGTCATCAATGGCACTTCCTAAAAGGATAATACGGTCTTTAAGTAGACGTGAATAAATGTCATATGCACGCTCACCACGACTAGTTTGTTCAATAACTGTAGGAATTAAATTCATGTTAAATCCTCCTTAAAAAGCTAAATTCGAATACCTTTGCTGAAAATTTTCCTTTGTATTTCAGCTGTATCCTTATCATACACATTATAGTCAGGGAAGGTCAAATATTAACCCTGCTAAAGTGAAATTAAAAAAAATAAATTGTTTTTGCAATCTATGGTTGAATTATATAGGATAGGCTTGTATAATGATTAAGGTTATAAGGTTTAAAGTACAGAACACTATTTTGCAGGTATGCTTCAAAAATGAGGGTTATCTACATCATGCTTTTCGTAAGCCTAGAGTGAGTACTTTTTTTTTGTGTCTTTTGCCCTCGTGGTGTAATGGATAACACGTAAGATTCCGGTTCTTGCACTGGGGGTTCGATTCCCTCCGAGGGCGCCATTTTACTGATTAATTGATATACTGTTATAGCTCATCTCCTAATAAGTAGTTTAGCAGCCTGCTTACTGGAGATCGAGAGGAAGAATAGGGAATACTGTCCTAGTTGGCATTATTCCCCTATTTATTCCTTTCAAACCTTCAAAAAAGCAACAACTCCAAATTATTTTTTAGTGAACATACTGTACGTGAGACTAGCAATAGTCGAAAAAAAAGAATCCTATCTGAGGGGATTCTTTTTTTTTGCCTAAATTTATCGAAATTTGGCATGGTTCTCATTGTATATATATTAGTTTTAGGTTTATTTTCTTGTTATTTATACATGTTTTTTCAAATTATATGAATTTCATATAAATTTATATGAAAAAATATTTAGTTTTATGCGAAAAGTTGTTGTCTAAATACTATAATGTTAATATAATTGACCTAATAGTCTAACATTTCCGAATTGCGAAAAATAATACGTAATTTGGAAAATTATCGAACTAGGGGGAAATATAATGAAAAAAACAGGTTGGATGTTACTGATGATTATTGCGGCATTAACATTAGCGCTTGCAGGATGTGGTACAAAAGATGGGGCATCTTCAGGTAGCTCTTCTTCAGAAGATGGTGGAGATGGCAAAAAGGTCTATAAAGTAGGTACTGAGGCCACTTTTGCACCATTTGAATCTGTTGACGATTCAGGGAAAATTGTAGGGATTGATGTCGATATTCTACAAGCAATTGCAGATGAGATGGACTTTGAGGTTGAGTGGAATAATATTGGATGGGAGCCAGTGTTCCAAACAATTAAAAACGGTGAAACAGATATCGGTGCTTCAGGGATCACAATTACGGAAGAACGTAAAGAATCATTTGATTTTACAGAACCATACTATGAGTCTCAGTTATTAATTGTTGTGAAAGAAGATTCAAAAATTAAATCTCTTGATGAATTAAAAGATAAAAAAGTATCAGTACAAATTAATGCTACTGGTCATATGGCGGCGAAAAAGCTTCAAGGGGAAGCAAGTACAAATATTATGGCTTTTGAAAGTCAGCCAATCGCTATTCAAGAGATGCTAAATGGTAATGTTGATGCAGCTATCGGAGATAACGCAGTCGTTTATGAATATATTAAGGCTCATCCAGATCAAAAACTAAAAGTAATTGAAGATGACGCATTCGAAAAAGAATACTATGGCTTCATGGTTCAAAAAGGCAATAAAGAATTACTAGATAAATTAAACGAAGGTCTTAAAAAGATTAAAGAAAACGGTAAATTAAAAGAAATTACAGGTACTGATTTTTAGTAAGAAATGAATGACATGATGCTACTAACATAGTAACTGTGCTAACGGCTCATTTATTAATCGTAATTTAAAGGGGAATGGGGTTTTCGGATGGACATCTTTGACTTACGCTGGGACATTGTCTGGAACTACCGAGATATGTTTATACGAGGTATTGGCGTAACACTTATTTTGACACTTAGTGGTTATTTTGGCGGTATTCTATTAGGGCTATTTTTAGGCCTTGGAAAATTATCGAGTAAAAAATGGATCTATTGGCCATCTAAACTATATATCGATTTATTCCGTGGAACACCGATGCTTGTACAAATCTTGTTAATTCACTTAGCAGTTATTCCAACAATTTTTGGTCATTCTTTAGGCTATATGGTATCAGGGATTACAGCGCTTATTTTAAACTGTGCTGCTTATAATGCAGAAATTTTCCGTGCAGGGATCCAAAGTATTGCAAAAGGACAAATGGAGGCTGCTCGCTCTCTTGGATTAACGCATAACCAAGCGATGCGTAAGGTCATTTTACCTCAAGCATTTAGACGGATGATTCCACCATTAGGAAATGAATTTATCGCATTATTAAAAGATTCTTCACTCGTAACAGTAATTGCAGCACCAGATATTTTATACGCTAGTAAGGTCGTAGCTGGTGCAAGCTTCCGCTTCTGGGAACCGTATATCGTTGCAGCATTATTATATTTAGTTTTAACATATGGTGTAACGAAAATTGTGGCATTTATCGAGAAACGATTTAGCAATAGCTATGTCCCTCGTAAAGCTAAGGTAGAAGGGCGGGAAGCTAGATGATAAAAATTGAAAACCTACACAAATACTTTGGCAAGCTTGAAGTATTAAAAGGAATCGATTATGAAATTCAAGAAAAACAAGTTGTCTGTGTTATTGGGCCGTCTGGTTCAGGAAAAAGTACATTTCTCCGTTGCATCAATATGTTAGAAGAAGTAACGGATGGTGCTATTTATATTGAAAATGTAAAAATTAACGACCCTAAAACGAATATCAATGAAATTCGCGCTGAAGTAGGTATGGTGTTCCAACAATTTAACTTATTCCCGCATATGACTGTTATTGATAATGTTACAATGGCACCTATGCAAATTCGTAAAATGAGTCGTACAGACGCAGAGGCTCTAGGACATGAACTATTAAAAAAGGTTGGCCTCGATAGCAAGGCATATAATTATCCTGAGCAGCTATCAGGTGGTCAGCAACAGCGTGTGGCAATTGCTCGTGCCTTAGCAATGAAGCCAAAAGCTATTTTATTTGACGAACCAACTTCAGCACTTGACCCTGAAATGGTAAAAGAGGTGCTAGATGTTATGAAAAATCTAGCAGCTGAAGGGATGACAATGGTTGTTGTGACACATGAAATGGGCTTTGCCCGTGAAGTAGGCGATCGAGTGGTCTTCATGGATGGGGGCTATATTGTAGAAGAAGGTTCTCCAGAGGAACTATTCGGCAATCCACAAAGCGACCGTACGAAGGCGTTTTTAGGAAAAGTATTATAAAACTGAAAAAGCGAACGACATACTTGTTCGCTTTTTTGTACTAAAAAAGTAGTCCATGGTGTGAGTATTCACCATGGACTGTTTTTATTTAATGAAGGGGATTAGATGTTGTGTCGTATGCATTCAGCATCGCTTGCATATCCTGTTGAGAGTACTGAGGCACCTGATAATAGCCGTGTTTATTTTGATAAATGGATAATTCGTATCCCATTTCGATACAGTTAGGAATACTATCCGCAACAACGCGACGAACTACAGGGTTTGTTGTCTCCAACGCAGCAGTTGTCATGCATTTTGCTGCTCCTTTTTGAGCGCCAAGTAAAAATCCAGAAATAGCTTCATCATTGATTTCATTTGCGTTTTGCATTGGCTTTTTTGGTTGACCAGGATTTAGGCCATATTTGAAGTCATTTCCTGTTTCCATTTGGTAGCGTCCTGTTGGAACAGATGGATCGTGTCCTGTTTTGAAGGATTCTACGATCGTATTGTACATACCAAGAGTGAAATTATATTGGCGATCCAAAATATTGAGTAATTCAGGATCTTTTACATGGGGACGCAAAATAATCGCTTGGTTCATACCTGCAATAATTTCGCCAATTGTTTCATGCATGTCCATCATTTCATGTCCACCATGATTTAGGCTATGTTGTTGATTGAAATTTGTTTGGTTTGATGATTCATTGTAAAACGATTGTGACAAAAAAAACGCCTCCTCAATAATTTTTTGTTGCAGTATTTAGTATGTCGTGTCAATTCAATTTCATACGGTATAAATGTAAAGGTAAAAATGTAGACTAAAGTTAGAAGGAAATGCAAGTCAAGGAGGCTTAAAATTGAAAAAGTTACTTGGACCAATTGGAATAATTGTCATCATTCTTGTTGTAATCGCCTTATTATTTATACCTAAATATAATAGCCTGGTGACAGCCGAGGAAAATGTTGATTCTAAATGGGCACAAGTTGAAAATCAGCTCCAACGTCGCTATGATTTGATTCCCAATCTAGTGGAATCTGTGAAAGGCTATGCGAGTCATGAGCAAGAGGTGATAGCGAATATTACGCAGGCACGTGCACAAATGGGAAGTGCAAGAACACCAGAGGAGCAAGCTGTTGCCAATGATGCTTTAACTGGCGCTCTTAGTCGTTTACTAGTAGTTGTAGAAAATTATCCAAACTTAAAGGCAGATGCAAACTTCCGCCAGTTAATGGATGAGCTAGCAGGTACCGAAAATCGTCTAGCTGTAGCACGTGAGGATTACAATAATGAGGTGCAACAATTCAATAAACATGTTAAACGTTTCCCGGGGAATTTAATGGCAGGAATGTTTGGCTTCGAACAAAAAGAATACTTTAAAGCCGCAGCAGGAGCTGACAAAGCACCATCTATCGACTTTAACCAATCGGGTACCCATTAATGAAACGTTGCATTGTACAGATGATCATCGTTTGTTCGGTGCTTCTTTTTTTCTCAAATCTAGCGAAAGCAACGATGCCGTCACCTATGAAAAATACGTATATACATGACTTTGCTAATGTCATTTCGGCGAATGTCAAAGAAGAGATAAATCATTATTCCGAGCAATTGGATCAAGGCACAGGGGCTGAAATCATGGTTGTCACAATTGATAGTCTTCATGGACAAGAACCGAAAATGTATGCGACAAAATTGATTCGTTCATGGGGCATAGGAGATAAGGAAAAAAATAACGGTGTCTTGATTTTAGCTACCTTTGGTCAAGGGGAAGGAAATAACGACGTTGTAATTGCAGTGGGCCAGGGATTAGAAGGAGCATTACCAGATGGTAAATTAGGACGCATTTTAGATAATGCATTTTATCCCTCGGCAAGTACGGGTAATTTAGATCAAGCTTTTCAAGCAACCTATTCTGAAGTTTTTCGCGCTGTTGCCCAAGAGTATAATTGGAACGGTGATATGCCATCGCAAACAAACGAAGAGGAAGACATGCCCACTTGGTTAATTATCCTAATCATTATCATTGTCCTTATTTTTTATACGTTCTTTTCGAAAGGTGGCGGAGGTCCTCGTGCTGGAGGCTATGGCGGTTATCCTGGTAGTTTTGGTGGAGGACGTTCGAGTAGAGGCGGCTTTGGTGGATTTGGTGGTGGATCTTCTGCTGGTGGCGGAGCAAGCAGGAAATTTTAATAGAGGTAGTGGCGAACTAATCTGTTTAGTTCGCTTTCATTATGGCTTAAATAATAGCCTCTCAATTATTGACAATAATGCTAGAATTGGTATAATTTAAATATATCGACAATCGATATAACGTAAACGGATATAGGGAGGAATCATTTTGAAAAAAAGATTTTTATCTGCATCGTTAGCAATTATTTTATCAACCTCTGTAGTTATTCCTGCAACAATGCAAGAAGTCCGTGCTGCAAATGAAACTAATAGCACAGTAACAGCACAAGAAGAACGTGTGTCAGCGCAGGAATTTTTGAATTTAGCTGTAACAACTTTAACATTCCAGCACGGATCAGATTCAATGCGTCAACAAATTATTGATAAATGGGTAAAGGCTGGAGAATTCACAGATTTAAGTTTGACAATTAAACGTGATGAAGCGGCTCGTATTTTAGTTAGAGCGTTAAATAAAGAAGAAAAAGAAGCTTCACTTGCTGACTATTTAGAGAAAGCCAATAAGATTGGTCTATTTAATGGCTTATCATTAAATACAGAAGCAATGTCCAAACAAGATGCAGTAAAAATATTAAACAATGCAAAACAAATAAAAAATGGTTCCAATCATGAAGGTGTAAAGGAAATTTCAGTTGAAGACTTTATGAAAAATCCTGGTAATTTCGGTTATGAACTTTCACCAGATGGCAATTACATTACTTACTCCTCTGCTTGGGAGAATAGAGCGAATGTTTTCGTGAAAAAGATGAATGATGATAGTGAGCCTGTTCGTGTTTCGAATTCAAAAGATCGGGATGTCGCAGGATTTTTCTGGAAGGATAATAATTTACTATATTTAAAGGATAAAGGTGGAGATGAGAACTTCCATATTTATTCTACAACATTTAATGGCTCTGAGGAAAAAGATCTAACGCCATATCCAAATGTCACAGTTGGGGTATTAAGTGGCCTACAGGGTGTTAAAGATGAAATACTTATCATGATGAATAAGGAAGATGCAACAGTTTTTGATGTCTACAAGCTGAATGTAAAGACTGGTGAAACAACGCACGTTGCAAAAAATCCAGGTAATATTACGAGCTGGCTAGCGGATCGCAATGGCAATGTGCGAATTGCTGTAGCTTCAGATGGTGTGGAAGGCACGATTCTTTATCGAGATTCTGAAAAGGATGAATTCAAGCCATTTATTGAAATGAAAGCTGGAGATGAAGTAATGCCACTAGCTTTCTCAAAAGACAATCAATACATTTATGCTACATCAAACAAAGGTAGAGACAAAGTTGAAGTTGTGAAATACGACTTAAAAGGTAATGAAGAAGTAATTATGTCGAATGATCAAGTAGATGTTTCTGGTGTCTTATATAGTGCCGAACACGATAAATTGCTATATGGTGCGTATGTAACAGATAAACCACATTACCAATTCTTTGACGAGAACTTTGAAAAGCTTTTCCGTAAAATCCAAAGCAAGCTGAATGTGCATGAAAGTGAGCTTGGTATCAATGATTACAATAAAGAAATGACAAAATTTATTGTGAGCGTTTCAAGTGATACTGTCTATGGAAAATATTATTACTACGATTCTACAACAGATGAATTAACTGAGTTGGCCACTTTAAGCCCTTGGTTAAATCCGAATGAACTTGCAGAAATGCATCCAATTTCATATAAGAGCCGAGATGGTTTAACGATTAATGGCTATTTAACTTTACCGAAAAATAAAGAAGTGAAAGATCTCCCTCTTATTGTCAATCCACATGGTGGACCATGGGCACGTGATATGTGGGGCTTCAATCCAGAAGTACAATTATTAGCTAATCGTGGCTATGCAGTGCTTCAGGTGAATTTCCGTTCGTCAACTGGATATGGTAAAGAGTTCCTTCAGGCTGGTAATAAGCAATGGGGTCTGAAGATTCAAGATGATATTACTGATGGTGTACAATGGGCAATTGACCAGGGCATTGCAGACCCTGATCGCATTGGTATTTATGGAGCATCATTTGGTGGTTATGCAACATTAGCGGGTATTACGTATACACCTGATCTATATGCTGCTGCAGTTGATTATGTAGGGGTATCTAACATATTTACATTATTAAATACCATCCCTCCTTACTGGGAAACTATGCGTAACATGTTTTATGAGCGTGTAGGCCATCCAGAGAAAGACAAAGAATTGTTAACTGCTGTTTCACCTGTTTTCCATGCAGATAAAATCAAAACACCTTTATTTGTCGCTCAAGGAGCAAATGACCCACGTGTGAACAAAGCAGAATCCGATCAAATTGTGGAAGCCTTACGCGCTAGAGGTGTGGAGGTAGAGTACATGCTAAAAGATAATGAAGGACATGGCTTCGCAAATGAAGAAAATAGAATTGAATTCTATAATGCCATGGTAAAATTCTTCGATAGTCATTTAAAATAACTTAAAACAAAAGGCATTGATGTGTAGCTTGCTCACAATCAATGCCTTTTTTAATTACAATAGGTGAATGGAATTTGGATAGCGCATTTTACGTTTAAATGATGAAATGCAAAGTGCTAGCTCCTGAATACCAGTATAAATTAATTGTTCATCTACCTGAGAAATACTTAAACGAATAAGATTATCCTTTTTAAATTCTGGTAGAAACATTCTAGCAACGTCATCCATCAATATATTTTTTTCCTTTAATAAATGAACCACCTGCCTAGCACTTACATTATCAGGAAGAACAATAGAAAGATAAAAGCCTGATACTGGTTTCGTATAGTTAGTAGAGGTGGGAAGTAATGATTCGCAAGCCTCCTGTAAAACGCTCATTTTTCTTATATAAAGCTCTTTAATCTTTTTAATATGGCTATGAAACATACCGCTTTTTAAATAAATGTCTAAGGCACCCTGCGAGAGAACAGAGCTATTGAAATCAGCACTAAATTTATAACGTAGAAAATGATTTGTCATTATAGTGGGAAGAACGACTGTCGCTACTCTTAAACCTGGAAGAAATACTTTTGAAAAGCTTTTAATATAAATAACTCTACCAGAGGGATTAAAAGAAAATAACGGATCCGCTTTTGTGTTAGGATCTAAATCTCCTAAAAAATCATCCTCCACAATATAAACATCATATTTGTCTGCTAATTCCACAATCTTTCTTTTTTCGTCATTTGTATAGCTATGACCAAGAGGATTATGGAATCTCGGGACAGTATAGAAAAACTTAATGTCATTATTGCGAAAAATATAGTCAAGACGATCTAAATCAATGCCCTCCATTGTTAAATCAATCCCAAAAGTTGTAGCTTGTTGTAGATGGACAGATTCTATAAAACCAAAATAGGTAGGTTGTTCTATTAATATATTATTTTTACCATTCGGAAAAGGCATCGCCGCTAGTAAATGTAATGCTTGCTGTGAGCCCGAGACAATAAATAATCGATCAGGTTCAGTAAAGACCTGTAAATCCTGCAGATACTTAGCCAATTGTACACGTAGCGAGTAAAGCCCTTGCTGATCACTATAACTAAATAATTCTTCTTTATATGTGTCAATAGCTTGATTGATGCAATGCTGAAATTCAATATAGGGCATAATGCTTTTGTCTGGACCAGCAGATAAAAAATCAATAACTTGTTGGTGTGTACTCGGTTGCTCTATGTTATTCACAACATAGTAGCCACTTTTAGGTTTGGAAAAAATAAGATGCTCCTTTTCTAACTCATTATAAGCTCTTATCACTGTATTTTTACTGCAGGAAAATTTCTCAGACAGTTGTCGTACGGAAGGTAGTTTACTGCCTGCAATGAGCACACCATTAGCAAGCTGCTCTTTAATGTTCTCTACAACCTCTACATATTTTGCAATCATCGTCCTTCCTCCTTTATCTGTACCAGGACAGTTGGCAGAAAATTCTGTTCATTTTAGAGATAGTACCGATTACTATGGATTATACCAGGGACAGATGGAGAGGAAAATGAAAGGATGAGCACATGCAGGATAAAAGAAAAGAAAAAATAGGTATGCTGTTAGGATTTGTGGGGGTAATTTGTTTTAGTCTAACGTTACCCGCAACAAGTACAGCTGTACCATACTTTGGAGCGACAATTGTAGGATTGGGGAGAGCTGTCATCGCGGCGTTCATAGTAGCCATCGTTTTACTTGTAAGAAAAGAAAGACTACCGAATGCTAGACAATTTAAAAGCTTGATAATAGTATCCTTTGGGGCAGTATTAGGATTTCCTTTACTTACATCTTGGGCAATGACAAGGCTGCCAGTTACACATGGCGCAATCGAATTAGCACTTTTACCTTTAGCGACTGCGGGCTTTGCTTTATTCAGAGCAGGTGAACGTCCCTCATTTAAGTTTTGGTTATCGAGTGTTATTGGGGCTATAGCAGTTATTATTTATGCTAGCTTTTTAGGCTTAGGACAATTACATATGGCAGATCTAGCATTATTAGCAGCAGTTGTAATATTAGGTCTTAGCTATGCAGAAGGAGGACAGTTAGCGAAGGAATTAGGGAGCTGGCAGGTTATTGCTTGGGCTATTTTGCTGGCGGCTCCCTTTTTTATTGTCCCTGTCATTTCCCAATTTTCCTTGGAAATGCTACATGCCCCTCTTACAGCGTGGGTTAGCCTATTATATTTAGCTGTTGTCAGTCAGTTTTTAGCATATGTTGCTTGGTATGGTGGAATGGCTTTAGGAGGTATTGCAAGAGTTAGTCAGATCCAATATTTACAGCCATTTTTAATGATTCTTTTTGCTACGCTATTTTTAAATGAATCCATCTCTTGGTTTACGATCGTCGTGGCAATGATTGTCGTGATTTCCGTCATTGTTGGCAAAAATACAGCCATTACAAAGAAGGATACTAAGAAAGCTCAAATAAACATCATCAAAGAATAGTAGCCATTTCTTCATTGCCACATCGTTTATAATAAAGGAGGAGGTGCTATCTATGAAAATTAAATTTTTTAGTAGGGCGAATTGTCCTTTATGTGTAGAAGGGCTACAGACATTACAGCTTGTTCAGGAAGATGTTCTATTTGATATTGAAATAATTGATATAGAGCAGGATGATCGCATACATGAAAAATATATGCTAATGATTCCGGTAGTTGAAAAAGATGGTGTCGTCATTCAGTATGGTAATTTAGATTATGCCACGTTAATGGAGCGATTAGGCAGTTAATCTACTGAAAGTATAAAGAGTTATTAACGGTATAAATGACTTTATTATTAGCTGTCATTCTCACAATTCACAAATTGTTCAATGAAAGCGGTTTGAATTTGAACAGTTTGTGAAGACCTTCACATTAGACTTTCTTTTCCTAAAAATCGGAGTAGAATAGGTATCAAGTAAGAAGTTGTTATAAAACAGTTTAGCAAATGTATCACAAATTTTAGTGGTTGTTATATTACAAAAATGAATGAAGTGAAGGGAGATTTTACAATGTGGGTAATTACAGTATTTGAGAAAAAGGACGTTCGTATTTTTGAATTTACAAATAAAACTGAAGCAACAAAAGCTTTAGAAGGTTTTAAAAAGAACGCGATTTTATCTTTCACTAAATAAGTTCAACAAAGTCTTGTAGCTGTTTTTATAGCTATGAGGCTTTTTTTTTATCCAGAACAAGACAACTACTTGCACTTTAAAACAATGCATATTATAATAAAACCATAAGTGGGACACAAAATAATTAAGTGGGTTAAAAACAAACCCACCACTATTAATTAGGGGAGTAGATAGATATGTTAACTGTTCCAGAGGCGCAGCAAAGGCTACTTCCTGAAATGTATCCGCTTCTGCAAGCAAGATATCGAATTTTGCAAGCCGTTCAACTTATGCAACCAATCGGGCGACGTACGCTAGCCGATTCACTGAAAATGACAGAAAGAGAAATACGCAAAGAAACTGATATTTTACGTGAACAAGGGTTATTAGATGCGCAAAAGTCGGGTATGGTATGTACAGATGATGGTGAAATAGTCATTGAAAAATTAAGAGCCATCGTTTATGAATGGGCTGGTTTAACCCAGCTTGCAAAAGTGCTTGAAAGCCACTTGGGCATCCAACGTGTAGTCGTAGTTCCTGGTGATTACAATGAGGATCAGACAATCCTAACCATGCTTGGCAAAGAAGCAGCATTGCAATTTATGTCGACTGCTTTTGATGAGCAAGTTGTAGCTGTCACTGGTGGAAAATCTGTTGCCTCTCTTGCGCAGTTTTTACATCCTTTAGACGGACAAAAGCATATCACCTTTGTAGCTGCACGCGGGGGGATTGGACATGAAATGCAAATGCAGGCCAATACACTTGTTGCAACATTTGCCATGCAAATGGAAACTCAGTACCGTACTTTATTTTTACCAGAGCATTTAAGTGAGCAAGCTTATCAAGCGATGTTAACAGAGCCGATGGTAACAGAAATGATGGCCTTCTATGATCAAGCAGATTGCGTCATTCATGGGATTGGCTCCGCAGAGGAAATGGCGATTCGTCGTAACTCATCTCCTGAGGATTTGCGAATTCTTGAGGAAAAAGGCGCTGTAAGTGAGGCTTTCGGTTATTATTTCAATGCCGATGGAGAAATAGTACATCGCATACGCACAATTGGTATCCAGCTTGAGCAGGTACAAAACAGTGAGCAGGTCATTGCAGTTGCAGCAGGCAAAAAGAAGGTCAATGCAATGCTTTCTTATTTTAAAGTAGCACCTAAGCAAACCATATTTGTAACAGATGAAGCAGCGGCCAAAGCAATTGCTGCTAAAATATCTTCTATAGAAAATAAGCATCTTGAATGATGGCAAAG
Source organism: Lysinibacillus sp. FSL K6-4013 (assembly GCF_038630435.1). NCBI lineage: Bacteria > Bacillati > Bacillota > Bacilli > Caryophanales > Bacillaceae > Lysinibacillus > Lysinibacillus sp. FSL K6-4013. The sequence goes on along the minus strand of NZ_CP152031.1, from coordinate 3,777,809 downwards.
TTGTAAACATGTCACTCGATCTCAGAAAGTGCTAAAGCATTTTTTGAATGAGCATAAAGTAAATTTTGATGTCTCTATTCATAGAGACAAACATCACACATTATTGGAGGAATTAACAATGGCATTAAAATTAGCGATTAATGGATTTGGACGTATTGGACGTTTAGTATTTCGTGAGGCAATGAAGCATGATGAATTTGAAGTAGTAGCCGTAAACGACTTAACAGATGCTGGTCAGCTTGCGCACTTATTGAAATATGATTCAGTACACGGTATCTATGATGCTGAAGTCAATGCAGATGAAGATTCTTTCGTAGTAAATGGTCAACGTGTAAAAGTATATGCTGAAAAAGATCCTGCACAATTACCGTGGGGCGAATTAGGCGTAGATGTAGTGCTTGAATGTACCGGTCGATTCCGTTCAATGGAAGAAGTAGGCAAGCATATTGAAGCAGGGGCGAAAAAAGCGATTCTATCAGCACCAGCAAAAGGAGCAATGCCTACATTTGTTATGGGTGTAAACCATGAGGATTATAACCCAGCAACTGATGATGTGATCTCCAATGCTTCTTGTACAACAAACTGTCTGGCACCAGTAGCTAAAATACTTGATGAGAAATTTGGCATCGAACGCGGTATGATGACAACAATTCACTCTTATACAAATGACCAACGAATTCTAGACTTCCCACACTCTGATCCACGTCGTGCACGTGCTGGAGCGGTGTCTATGATTCCAACAACAACAGGCGCAGCAGTAGCTGTATCAAAAGTATTGCCACAATTAAAAGGTAAGCTAGATGGCTTCTCTATGCGTGTGCCAACACCTAACGTATCATGTGTTGACTTAGTTGTAGAGCTAAAAGCAGATGTATCGAAAGAAACGATTAATGCAGCATTAAAAGAAGCTTCTGAAAATGAGTTAAAAGGCATTTTAGATTACAATGAGCTACCATTAGTTTCAATTGATTATAATGGTAACCATCATTCTTCTACGGTAGACGGCCTTTCAACAATGGTGTTAGAAAACAAAATGGTGAAGGTTTTAGCTTGGTATGATAACGAAATTGGTTACTCTACTCGCTTAATGGACCTAGCTTTATACATTGCTGAACAAGGCTTAAACCATAAATAAGTATCATATTTCGACATTTTGAGTAAAAAGTGTGACATATTACTGCTTTTTATGCACAAAAAGTATAGCCTTTATAATATCGAATAGATATAATATACAAGGGTATTGGGAGTAAGGGATAACCCTTACTCCTTTTTTCTAGATTCAGCAGAAAACATCCACCTTTATAGGTGGTGAGATGCATACACAAATGACTTTCTTGGTTCATTGGTGTCCGATCACGACTGAATCAAGATAAAAGCCTCAGCGAATGTCACGGATTTTGAAAAGGAATGTTTCGAGCAAGTTCTAAAAAAATCTGGTCACAATTACGCTGAGACGTAATTGATACATGTTGATTGCAAGACATCGCAGTTAACTTTTGCTACTATAAAAACAAGTATTAGGGTTCATTATCAAAAGTTGGAGAATCATACTTACATGAGATAGTGACGCTGAAAGTACTAAACTGACTTTTCAATTTAGTAAGCATGGTGTAGAGCCAAGATGGGTAAAACACAAGGGTGTAAAACTAAAACAAACTTTGAAGGGAGTTTCTTCATGTTAAATAAGAAAACAATGAAAGATATTGATGTAAAGGGTCAACGCGTTTTTGTACGTGTAGATTTTAATGTGCCAATGGCAGATGGTGCTATTACCGATGAGACGCGTATTCGTGCAGCGATTCCTACAATTGAGTATTTAGTAGAGCAGGGTGCTAAAGTTATTCTAGCTTCTCACTTAGGACGTCCAAAAGGTGAGGTAAAAGAGGATATGCGTTTAACAGCTGTTGGCATTCGCTTAGCGGAATTAATGGGCAAGCCTGTTACGAAGCTTGATGAATCCATTGGGCAAGCAGTGGAAGAAGCCGTTGCAAACATGCAAGATGGAGACATTCTATTGCTTGAAAATGTACGCTTCCATGCTGGTGAAGAGAAAAATGACCCAACATTAGCACAGCAATTTGCTCAGCTAGCCGATATTTATGTTAATGATGCTTTTGGTGCAGCCCATCGAGCGCATGCTTCTACAGAAGGAATCGCTAAGCATATTCCAGCTGTATCTGGATTCTTAATGCAAAAGGAATTAGATGTACTAGGTAAAGCCTTGTCTAACCCTGAGCATCCGTTTACAGCCATTATTGGTGGTGCCAAAGTAAAAGATAAAATTGGTGTTATTGAAAGCCTATTAGAAAAAGTAGATCACTTAATTATCGGTGGTGGTTTATCCTTTACATTTATTAAGGCACAGGGCCACGATATCGGTAAATCATTGCTAGAGGAAGATAAAATCGAGCTAGCAAAGTCCTTTATTGAGAAGGCAAAAGCAAAAGGTGTGCAATTACATATGCCAGTCGATGCTGTTGTGGCAAATGAATTTTCACAGGATGCTGAAACACAAATCGTTGATGTAGATGCTATTCCAGCTGATTGGATGGGTCTAGATATTGGACCTAAAACGGCTGCAAACTATGCAGAAGTTATCAAAAACTCTAAATTAATCATTTGGAATGGACCAATGGGTGTCTTTGAAATGGACAAATTTGCAAACGGCACAAAAACTGTTGCTGATGCAATGGCAACAACAGCAGGCTACACAGTAATTGGTGGTGGCGATTCGGCAGCGGCAGTTGAAAAATTTGAAGTAGCAGATAAAATGGATCACATTTCTACAGGTGGTGGTGCTTCCTTAGAATTAATGGAAGGCAAAGAGCTTCCAGGGATTGTAGCACTAAACGATAAATAAGCTAATCGGAGGCAAAATGATGCGTAAACCAATTATTGCAGGTAACTGGAAAATGTTTAAAACATTTGAAGAGGCTATTCAGTTTGTAGATGCTGTACAAGAAAAACTTCCTTCCAATGACAAAGTAGATGCTGTTATTTGCGCACCAGCTCTTTACCTACCTACACTTGTGCAAGTTGCTAGTGAGTCAGAGCTGGCGATTGGTGCACAAACTATGCACTATGAAAATGAAGGTGCTTTTACTGGTGAAATTAGTCCAGCACAGCTAGCAAGTGTGGATGTTGACTATGTCATTTTAGGACACTCAGAACGTCGCGAATACTACAACGAAACAGATGAAGCGATTAATAAGAAGGTAGCAGCAGCACTTGCACACGCTATCGTGCCTATTATTTGCTGTGGCGAAACACTAGAAGAACGTGAAGCAGGCACAACAGAGCAAAAAGTGGCAGGCCAAATTAAAGCGGCACTTGCTGGGTTTGAAGCACAGCAAGTAGAGCATATGGTCATTGCGTATGAACCGATTTGGGCGATTGGTACTGGTAAAACTGCTACGGCAGACGATGCAAATCAAGTATGCGGAGCGATTCGAGCAGTAGTAGAAGAGCTATATAATGCTGAAACTGCGAATGCTGTGCGCATTCAATATGGTGGCAGTGTCAAGCCTGATAACATTCAGGAGCTTTTATCGAAAGAACATATTGATGGTGCTTTAGTTGGTGGAGCAAGCTTACAACCAGAATCTTATTTAACATTATTGGAGGCGGCAGCAAATGCCTAAAAAGCCAGTAGCATTAATTATTTTAGACGGCTTTGCATTTCGAGATGAAACATTCGGGAATGCAGTAGCACAGGCGCATAAGCCAAATTTTGATCGATATTGGCATCAATTCCCTCATGCGACATTAACAGCTGCGGGAGAAGCCGTTGGATTACCTGAAGGACAGATGGGGAATTCCGAGGTGGGGCACTTAAATATCGGTGCAGGACGTATCGTATATCAAAGCTTAACACGCTTAAATAAATCTATTCGTGATGGAGATTTCTTCACGAATCAAGCCTTTTTAGATGCAGTAGCACATGTTAAAGCTCATCAGTCAAAGCTACATGTTATGGGCTTATTGTCAGACGGTGGTGTCCATAGTCATTATGAGCATATGTTTGCACTATTGAAGCTAGCTAAACAGCAGGGATTAGATGAAGTTTATGTACATGGCTTCTTAGATGGTCGTGATGTTGGTCCAACAACAGCATTAGACTATATTGAAGAAACTGAAAAGCAAATGGCTGAAATAGGCATAGGGCAATTTGCTTCGATTCATGGACGTTACTATGCAATGGATCGTGATAAACGTTGGGATCGTGTCGCACTGACTTATAATGTCCTGGTGGATGGCGTTGGTCAAACAGCAGAAAGTGCTAAAAGTGGTGTAGCAGCATCCTATGAGCGTGAGGTAACAGATGAATTTGTCATCCCATTTAGCATTCAAGAGCATGGCGAGCCAGTAGCAACAATTGGCGATCATGATGCTGTGATTTTCTTTAACTTCCGTCCTGATCGTGCCATTCAGCTGTCAACAGTGTTTACAAATGAAGCATTCGATGGCTTTGCTATATCTACAAATCATCCAAAGAATTTAAAATTTGTGTCCTTCACACACTATAGTGATGAAGTCAACGCACAGGTTGCTTATGAAAATGACAACTTGAAAAATACAATAGGTGAAGTATTAGCGACGAATGGAAAAACACAGTTGCGCATTGCAGAAACTGAAAAATATCCACATGTTACATTCTTTATGAGTGGTGGACGTGAGGAAAAATTCCCAGGTGAAGAACGTATTTTAATTGCTTCTCCAAAGGTGGCGACATACGATTTAAAACCTGAAATGTCTGCCTATGAGGTGACAGATGCTTTACTTGCAGAAATTGAGGCTGAAAAATTTGATGGCATTATTCTTAACTTTGCCAACCCTGATATGGTTGGTCATAGTGGAATGCTGGAGCCAACTATTAAAGCCATTGAAGCAGTAGACGAATGCTTAGGGAAAGTAGTAGATGCACTCCTTGCAAAAGGGGGCGCAGCTATTATTACAGCTGACCATGGCAACTCTGATGAAGTGTTAACTTTAGCAGGTGAGCCAATGACAGCTCATACAACAAACCCTGTTCCAGTAATTGTGACAAAACCAAATATAATGTTAAGAAATGGTGGTATTTTAGCCGATTTAGCACCAACCATGTTAGAATTATTAGAGGTGTCACAGCCTACTGAAATGACAGGACAATCATTAATTGAAAAAGAGGAGAATTAATTATGCCATTTATTACACAAGTTTATGCGCGCGAAGTTTTAGACTCACGTGGGAACCCAACAGTAGAGGTTGAAGTATTTACAGAATCAGGCGCATTTGGTCGCGCAATCGTACCATCAGGTGCATCAACAGGTGAATACGAAGCGGTAGAATTACGTGATGGTGACAAATCTCGTTACCTAGGCAAAGGTGTATTAAAAGCAGTTGAAAATGTAAACACAATTATTGCGGAAGAATTGGAAGGTAACTATTCTGTTCTTGATCAAGTAGTCATCGACAAAGCTTTAATCGAGCTAGATGGCACAGAAAATAAAGGCAAGCTAGGTGCCAACGCAATTCTAGGTGTATCCATGGCAGTTGCACATGCTGCGGCAGATTATTTAGATGTACCTCTTTATCAATATCTTGGTGGGTTCAACTCTAAGCAATTACCAGTACCAATGATGAACATCCTAAATGGCGGTGCTCACGCAGATAACAATGTAGACATTCAGGAATTTATGGTTATGCCTGTTGGTGCAGAATCATTCCGTCATGCATTACGTATTGGCGCTGAGATTTTCCATAGCCTAAAAGCTGTTCTAAAAGCAAAAGGCTACAACACAGCAGTAGGTGATGAAGGTGGTTTCGCACCAAACCTTGGCTCTAACGAAGAAGCGATTACAGTGATCTTAGAAGCGATTGAAAAAGCAGGCTACAAACCAGGTGACGAAGTGAAACTTGCAATGGACGTAGCATCCTCTGAACTATTCAATAAAGAAGACGGCAAATACCACTTAGATGGAGAAGGTGTTGTCAAAACTTCTGAAGAAATGGTGGATTGGTACGAAGAGTTAACAAATAAATACCCAATCATTTCAATTGAAGATGGCTTAGACGAAAACGACTGGGCTGGACACAAGCTATTAACAGACCGTATCGGCAGTCGCGTACAATTAGTAGGTGATGACCTATTTGTAACAAATACGAAAAAGTTATCTGCTGGTATTGAGCAGGGCGTAGGCAATGCCATCCTGATCAAAGTAAACCAAATCGGTACGTTAACTGAAACATTTGAAGCGATCGAAATGGCAAAACGTGCAGGCTACACAGCAGTTATCTCTCACCGTTCTGGTGAATCAGAAGACGCAACAATTGCTGATATCGCTGTTGCAACAAATGCTGGTCAAATTAAAACAGGTGCTCCATCACGTACAGACCGTGTAGCTAAATACAACCAACTTCTTCGTATCGAAGATCAACTTGGTTCAACAGCAGAGTATCTTGGTTTAAATTCCTTCTATAACTTAAAATAGGTATTTGATTGAAGAGAAAATAGGCAATACGGATGTATTGTTTCAACCTCTGATTTATAAGTGTGAGAAACACTTGTAGATTGGAGGTTTTTTCGTGCTTATTAAAGATTTGTTGAAAGAATTTACATTTGCAGATTAAAAATTATTCAATCAGAACAACAGAAATTTATAACTACAATACAACTCACTTCATTCAATATCTGGACGAGTTTCATGAGGTGAATGAAATTGAAAACGTTTCTACAGTTCATGTAAAAGGAGTCGCAAAACACGCCCCCCTTGTAAAAACGTTATGTACCTAGCAAAATGCTAGATACCTCAGCAATGTTTTTTTGAGGTACTCTCCTCTATAGAGAGCACCTGTGACGGATTAACGCATACAAAATTGTATTAGTTGTATTTAATTAAGGACGCAATTTTGCGTTGGTTAACATGCTGAATACAAAGTATATACCATTATCTACGAACAGTTTTCGTACTATAGTCATTGAACACTCTGTTATTATTATCCTAATTACATAATATAAACCAATACATAATTACATAATGATATAATGATATAAATTACAATGAGGAGTTAATAACATGAAGAGAAAAACAAAATCTGCAATTGTTATCATTGCAATATTGATAATTTTTGGAGGGATTTTTGGTTACATTAAATCCACCGAACAAAAGGAAAAACCTGTTACCAAAAAAGAAAGAGCCACTATTGTTGTTGACGGAGTAGCGCTTGAAGATAAAAAAGTTACAAAAGAAGAATTGCTTTATCCTGACAATTTAATGGAAAGCAAAGTAAATGAAACCATCCATAGCATGTCTCACCAAAAAGTGAAAGCTGCTTCTCAATGGGGTCGTGAGCGAATAACACAAGAAAAAGTTGACCGATTGTTAACTGTAGTTAAAATGAACGATTATAAATATAAAGATCTTTACATTTCAATATTAGAAAGATGGTCGAAAGGTGACTTTTCAAACGCCGTTGACGACCATAATAAAATTTGGGAATTGCAAGGTGGCGATGACACAACAAATTCAGGAAGAGCAACTCGTTTATTATCGCCCGAGGAAGAAGAGCAGTATATTGAACAATTTTACACAGATGAAAAATAGGCGAATTTTTAAATTGTATGCAAATTTTTCTGTTTGTTACCATTAATATTTATTACACAAAATCCACCAATTACTAGGATACAAAAACATTATCGGTGGAGGGTTTTATTTATGAACGAAGAATGACCTTTAACAGACAAAGAACTTTATCATTTAAATATCACTTTGAACGCAAAAGCCAATGGATTGAAGAACGTGTACAAAAAGAGTTTGGCGATTCAACTATTTATGCGGTCACAATTTGGACCATGCAATGGGGAACAAGCAAAATCCGAAAGTTCAAGTTTTTGTGTTCACTAATATTCCCGAAGTTATTGTAGACATCATAGAATTGACCATAATCAATTAAGGTGCATGCTCAGGTGCTCCATGACGTACAGACCGTGTAGTAAAATACAACCAACTTCTTCGCATTAAAGAGCAACTTGGTTTACAATCGTTCTACAACCTTAAATAATATAGACAAAAAATACCTCAAAGTATGTACATGCTTTGAGGTATTTTATTAAGAAGTATGTATACCCCAAGCAGTCAAGTATAATAAAGAAAATTAGAGGGGGATAGGGCTATGGGGATCAAGAGGTAAGGAAACTTTCTAGTGAGACAGCTACAGTAACAAAACAAATTGAAACCTCTCTTAAAACGATTACGAGTAATATTCAAGCACTTATGGAAAGCATGGAGCAAATTGAAGTAGCTTCAAATGATCAGGCAGAGCAGGTTCAACAATTTAGTGAAGCCATTGAAAAACTAAATGAGATAAGCGAGCAAATGGCGCTTTACATAAAAGGTCTCTTACGATAATAAGAAAAGACAGTCTACTAATATTAGACTGTCCTGACTATTGTTATGGCTGTGACCAATGCTGATCTAGTTCTTGATCGAGATAGACCCAGCCCTTCCAGGCAATATGAATCGTATCCATAATAAAGTAAGGATCATATTCATGATCTGAAAAATCAACATAGGCAACATTTGCATCCTTTAATACTTGCTCCATTTTATCGTAATACTTTTGACGACGTTCCTCAGGATAGCCATTATAATCATACCAATAGCCATTAACTGGAATGGAGACGAATAGTGGTTTGGCACCTGCATCCTTTAAAACATCGATAACTAGTTGGAAATCCTCATATTCAGGAGAGTTTGTATAATCCTCTTTTTTTCGTATATCTTTAAACTTTGAAAATTTAGCATTTACAAGTCGCTGATAGGCGCGATCTTCAATCATATAGTCGTTGGATACACGCTTCTCCCCATATGCCTCTGCATGCTGCAATTGTTGCTCAAAGCTTTGATTGGCAATCAGCTTGTCATTACTTTTTAATGCATGACCTTTACGTGGGAAAATGGAATAATATAAGTCCTTCTTTTCTAGTAACTCCTTGTGGAAACGCCCCGCGACCATAGCCATACGTCCAGTAATTGGTTTTTCCTTGCCGTTAGACATTTGATATTGATACATGGTCTTTAAGAGGCGATCTCGTTTGACAGTATCAAATTCTAGTAGGCGCTCCATTGCTCTTTTACGAAGGTTGGCATCCATTTCCTGATTAAAGGCTAAATCATAAGCATGTAACATGGAATAATTCGGTGAAAAGTGAAATTCACCCATGCCCTTCTCTGTAAACCACTGCGGGGAGATGATAAAGACCACTTTTTTATCCTTTAAATTCTTTTCTTGTGCTGCAAAATTCAAGAAGTGGGTAATGGACTGCATGCCTCCACGTCCAATCATAAATGTCGAATACGGAGCATCAGTTGCTCGCGTATAATTGTATGGATGGAACGGATCAAAACGGTTTAATTCCGAGGAGCCATAAAGTGGCATGGAATTAGGCTCCTGCAACATTCGCTCCTGTAAATAGGTGCCCTGAAATACAAGTGGAGACATGTTCGTTTTGGCTTGCTCCACATCCTCATTGGATATCCAGGCTTTAATCCAAGCATTAGGAAAAAAGACAAAGCCAGTAAAAAGAGCACATGCAATAAATAAAGAAAGAAAGCCTTTTTTGATCATTGTCTTTCAGCTAATTTCCCTGCAATTCGATTAGGCGTATTCCATTCTTCACGATTGAAATCAGTAATAGGGACAGAAATATTAAAACGATTTTCAATTTCGACTAGTAAATTAATTGTTCCAAACGAATCTAGTAAACCTTCTTCAAATAAATCAATATCTGGGTTTTCTACAATAATTTCATCTTCACATAACTCGACTAGCATTTCTAAAACTTGTTGTTGATCCATTAATAATTCTCCTTTAGTGAACAGGCTCTTACAGCCCTTTGTTTAAAATAATGTGCCAGAAAAAATATAGAAGCCGAAGCATACAGCATGAAACGTAATAATTACGCCAATAGCATGCGTCCATTTATTTTTTGGCCAACGCTTATGCTTTTTATTCCAGCGTTCAAATTTATCAAAGCTGATAATCAATAGGGCATGATAGAGTCCATAGACCACAAAGTGCCATTCCAGACCATGCCAAATACCCATTAAAAAGAATAGTAAAAAGAAGCCTATATACGAAATAGCAAATTTATTTTTTAGCCATTTTTTCTTTGTCATCCAAAGGACAAAGCGCATATAGACATAATCCCTAAACCAGAAGGAAAGGCTCATATGCCAACGATTCCAAAAATCTTTAATATTACGGCTGGCGAAGGGGCGATTAAAGTTAATTGGTGTTTGGATACCCATTAGTCTGCTCACACCAACAGCAAATGCACTATAGCCAGCAAAATCAAAGAATAAGTAAAAGCTATACATATACATATACGCTAGCTGCCCCTGAAAAGGTGTCAAATAGTTATACGTATGGTTAGGCAAATAAATAAGCGTGTAGTTGTAAATTAAATAAGCCAAAATAAACTTATATAAAAAGCCGACAAAAATATAATTAATGCCACTCAATAGCAGCTTTTGGTAATCTCCCGAGGAAGGTACGGTATGAAAATCCTTTGTAAAACGACGCCAACGATCAATAGGTCCCGATGATACGGTAGGAAAGAATAATAAGAAATAGACTAGCTCTACTACAGAAATTTTCTCTTTCATCAAGCCATCACGGGTTTCTAAAATCATTTGTACCGCTTTAAACGTAATGTAGGACACACCAAGGAAGCCAAATACATGATGTAACCCGAGAATTGGCAAAACCTTCACAAGAATCAGGGGTAATATGGATAAAAGCACTGCTATTATAAAAATGGTACCGCTATTTTGCTGAAGTCGGTAACGCTGATAAGCCACAATAAGTACAACCTGAAAGACAGTAAATAATACGAGCGAGATCGTCCCGTTTAATGAATGTCCGAAGATTAATGCTAAGACAATGACCGATACAAAAAGATTATAACGTTTCGAAGATTTGCCTCGTAACCCTAAGAGGATGGTAGGTAATAATAAAAGTCCGATGATCACAAAAAATGCTATATTTCCATAAGGCGTCATACTGTCTCCATAACCGCCAATCCTTTACGATCTACCTTACCATTTGGATTTAGTGGTAAAGCGTCCATATATTTAAATGTTTTCGGTATCATATAGGCAGGTAAGTACGCCGATAAAAGAGCCTTCAATTGCTTTGTTGTTTTAAAAGCAGCGTCTGTTAATGGCTCACGTAAAACAATATGGGCACTAAGAGAAATGATTTCCTTCTCTTTATAAACAGGTACAACAACACAGCTTGAAACAGGTGGCAGGTTACTGATTTGTTTTTCAATCTCTTCAATCTCAAGACGGTAGCCATGTAATTTCACTTGGAAATCCTTACGACCTGAAAAGAACAAATAACCATCCTGCTCATAGCCTATATCACCCGTTTGATAGATGCGATCGCCATTAACGATCGGAAAAGCTTTAGCTGTTAATTTAGGCGCTCCCAAATACCCGGCACTAACGGTTGGCCCTGAAATAATAATTTCTCCATCCTCGGCTACAGATACGTTTGGCTCCGTTATAGGGGCAATCGGTAATTGTTCGAAGCGTGCTACTAGCTCTTTCGACACCTTTACATAGGATACAGCGACGGTTGTTTCCGTAGGACCATATAAATTATAAATTGTTGCCTGTGGAAAACGGAACATCAACTCGTTACATACCGCTATCGGTAAAACCTCTCCGCAAAATAAAAAAGTATCCAACCTAGGCATGAGTTTTTGATCCCATTCTTTGTTCATCAAACACATCTTGGCAAAAGAAGGTGTAGAAGTCCATACACGAGTATTTGACGTCGCTAAAGAATCAAACAAGGCTTTTGGATTAGCAATTTCTTGCTGTGTAATCGCATAAAGTGTGTGTCCACCTACAAGAGCTGGGTAGAGATCCATAACAGATAAATCAAAGGAATAAGGTGCTTGATTTAAAAATACGCCGTCTTGCTGTAAAGGGAAGTGTTCCTGCATCCACCTAACAAAGTGTGTTAGATTACTAGCTGTTATTTGTACCCCTTTTGGTTGACCTGTTGAACCAGAAGTGTAAATAATATAATGGATATCCTTATCTCGAACCCATGTTGCGGATGATAGGATCACGTCCTTTGAGGAGGCATCCAGAATATCATGCACTGCCATAACTGGCAGGTTCAACGGCATCTGTAATAGCTCTGTTGTCAATACTAAACCTGCTCCAGAAGCTTCTGTAATGAGCTGTAATCTTTCGGATGGTGTTGACGAATCAACAGGTACATATGGATGGCCAGCCTTTACAGCTCCGATAAACGCAACAATTTGTAGGGGGGACATATGTCCATAAATGACTATAGGTTGTTGTCTCCGCAACTTAAGCTTCATTAAATAATCGGCAAGACGATCTGATAAATGCCAAAGCTCACTATAAGTTAAGGAGGCATTGTGTGTCTGATAAGCAGTTTTTTGTGGCTGCTGGAGGGCCACACGTTCAATAGCTGCCAAAATACTTAACATATTTTAATCTCCTTTATTTAAAATTCCGTATATATAAATGGTCCAGCGTTCATATCATGGAAGCCATGTATAAGAAACAGCAGTACCAAAACAATCAAATAAAACAGCGTGAAGCCAATGAAGCGTAAATACTCATTATTCTTGATGGATTGCATTTGTCCACCTCCAATGAAAAAAAGTATAGGATTAAACTTTCAAAAAAATAGTAATTTACTAGTTAAAAATCCTTACCTTATGTTTTTAACACTGATTTGACGGAATGTGGAGAAAAATGTTGCTGAATTAAGATGAATTCAGTAAATCATAAGATTAATTTAAGGTAAATTTAAGGTTTTGGGGGGATATGTAGAGTTTACAAATTATTGGCTGGTTTACTTATGTAAAAAAAGCACGAACATAAGGGAATAATCTCAACTTATGTTCGTGCTATTATTTTTATTTCACTTCATTAATAACTTTTTTAGATACATAAAATTCAGAGCCATTGTAGACATTGATTGTATCAAATGTATGAGTCTTTGCCGTGTTTGAGGAAGTTTGTTCATACGTCATCGTGTTTTTGTTGACTGGAATTTTCACTGTGATATCTGCTTTTTGTGCAATAAATGTTGGGTTTTCTTTATCCGATAAGTCAATTTTTGTTGTAAATCCTTTTTCCGTAAATGCCTTCGTTGCAGGCACATATAAATCATTTGTTAATGTGTTTAAGTCAAAGCCCATAAAGCGTGCCATTGTATGGGCTAAATCAGTGTTTTCTACTAATCCTGTCAATTTAGAAGGACCAAATGAATATAAGAATACATCTTCCCCCGTATGACCACCTGTTGTATAACCAATGTTTGCACGATTGGCTAGCATTTTTACCATTTCATTGCCTAAGTCTTTAGCAGACTGTAATGTTTTAAGCTCGTCCTCCGTTAATGAATCTAAGCCATAAAGAGCAGCGACCTCAACTAAATTAGAGCGATCTTCTTTTAGTTGGCTTAAAGCTCCTTCAATGGTCATTGTAGCTTTTTTTAACGGGTCGATGTAGGCAGAAACTGGAATGCTGGAATAGGTACTAGTTGTGTTAGCGTTCCCCATCGTAATGCCACTATTTCCATGATCAGTTACTGCGATGACTAAAGTATTACCATCTTCCTTCGCAAAATCAACCGCTTCTTTCACTGCATCATCGAATGATAAAATATCGCTAATGATACCAATAGTATCGTTGGCATGTGCAGCCCAGTCAACCTTACTACCTTCTACAAAGAGGAAGAAGCCATCCTCATCCTTTTTCAGCGTATTGATTGCTTTATTCGTCATTTCAGCAAGTGTAGGCTCAGATGCTCTTGTTTTGGTACGATCTAAATCATAAGCAAGTGCACTTGGGGCAAAGCTTCCCCAAATTTTTGAGGATTGACTATTAAATAGCTCATCGCGCGTTTTAACGAGATCATAATTTTTTTCATTCAAAACCTTGATTAAATCCTCGCCATCTTGACGAGCATTTTTCGATGTGCCTGGTGATAGTGATTCCAGACCACCGCCTAAGACAACATCAATATTTTGATAAACCTGCTGCTCTGCTATATCCCCATATTGACTTCTATTGTTGACATGGGCAGAAAAACCAGCAGGTGTAGCATGTTGAATTTCGGAAGTAGAAATTAATCCAGTGGCCATACCTTGCTGCTTAGCTCCTTCTAGCACATTGGCTACAGGTCGGAAGGCATCTTCCTTAGCGATTTGGGCTAATCCAGGGGAGTTGATCACAGAGGGCAGCACACCTATATATTTATCGTTCGATTTATGCCCAGTTGCTAATGCTGTCGCAGCTGGTGCAGAATCAGTAATGGCAGATTCAGCAGAATATGTGCGCATAGCACCCGATAAAATTTCATCCATTGCTAGGCTTTCACCTTTATACCAGCGAGAAAGAGTGACAGCATTATTACTGCTACCATCCATCACAAGCATAATGACATTCGTCGGTTTCTTTACTTCGGCTGCATGTACCTCTTGCTGTGGGATACTAACTGCGGATAAAGTCACTGCACTTGCTAAGAACAATGAAGTCCATTTTTTTGCGTATTTCATGATTTTCCTCCTTTAGGTGAATTCAATTGTAAGTGTAAAGGAATGGTGTAAAGCTAGCGTTAAAGGTTTGTTAATGGAATATGGTAATTATGTAAATATTGGGGAAGGAAAGAATCTGTGTAAAAGTCACACAGATTCTTTTGGGGCATTACAAATTTTCCTGATGTTGTGCGCCATCAATTGTTTCATAATATAAAATGTCTTCTTCAATGTACAAGTTGAGGACTTCATCTTCAAGCAAGACTTCTTCCGAACCGTCCTGGACATTTATTTTTGTTAAATAACCAGCATTGTCATAGTCACTGCAATAAATGGAATCATCATAAGTAGCTAAATAATAGCATGCCGTTTCTGTAATTTGATTGTTTTCATTTGTGTCTAAATTATAAGAATAGACCATATTATCATTGATACTATTATAATAAATCACATCGTCCACAGTATTGGCATACCACATATCATGCATAAAATCATAATTGTTATTTGTAGCAGTAAAATAATTTTCATTTACCCATAAATGATCTTGTCTTAGTTTTTCATCACTGACTAAAAAGTATTCATAGGAAATCGCATAAGGCTCCGCTGAATCCACGTCATTCCACGTTGTATCAAGATGATACCAATTGCCATCGATACTGACTAAATTCCAAGCATGCAGCTGATCCTCACTATAGCCATATACGTATTTCGCTTCTACATCTGAAGCTAATAGTAGGCGATAAGCTAGTAGAGCATAGGCTTGACATACCGCAGTTTCCTCGTCTATCAGCTCAAAAACCGTCTGTCCCTCAGTAGAGCCTTGTTCTGTATAAGTGGCTAACTGTACGACCGTATCATTAATGATTTTAGCACGTTCAAAATCTGTCATATCTGTCGTAATATACTGGTCAGCAAAAGCCTCTACATATTGATCGACCTTTTGCTCCTTTTTGGCATCTGTTAAGTAATCAATCGACAACTCTACCAAATAGCCATTATCTATTTCCCAAGCCGTCCATTCATAAGTAAGAAAATAACCAGCTGTATAGGGATCGACGAAGGAAAGCAGGCTATTTAAGTCATTCAGCTGCACCTCAAAATCTTCGAAGTTTAGCTTCCCAGTATAAGGGACTTCAAAGTGCTGTTCAAACTTTGCTACTTGTTTTTCAACTTTTTTAGTGAATTGTAGTAAGGCAGGATCATCCTTAAATAATGAGGTTGAGAAAAGATCATTAGGTGAAAAAGAGGCAGATAGCGCTTTACTTTCTGGTTTCTTCATATCATTCTCTGTATCTTCTGCTAAGGTTGTAGTTGTTACATCCTCTTCCTCAAGAAGTAGGTCAATGGCCTTTGAGCATGCCGTAAGAAAGGGAATCATGCAGCATAGTACTAGCAGCGCTGTTATTTTTTTATTCATTTTCCCACCCTCCAAAAAAAGTTCATTTTTGCCATTATAATTTAATTTATTGGGAGTGACATCCACAAATAGTAGCATAAGTCGACAAGGGTGGAAGTATGAGGCGGAGAATTTCCAGCAAAACATAAAGCGAAGTTTGTCATCACAACCTTTTTTTGTTATAATGTAGTCTGTTGTGATGTTTCAAAGTTCGGGAGGTGCAGTGAATGCATACAGTAGTATTAGTTTCATTAGTTATCGTATCATTGGCGTTAATCGTTGTGGTATTACTTCAATCTAGTAAAAGTGCAGGCTTATCAGGTGCCATCTCGGGTGGAGCTGAGCAACTATTTGGAAAGCAAAAAGCACGTGGTATGGATTTAATCCTTCACCGTGCAACAATTGTGTTAGCTATAGTGTTCTTTTTATTAGCAATCGCTATTACAAAAATCTAATAGTTGAAGATATATCGCCTAACCGAATTGGTTGGGCGTTTTCTTTTATCATAGTTAAATGGTAATTTCTCTCTCAGTAGTAAAAAATGAATTGTAACACAATAACCAATGTCATCTGCTAGGCATCATCGAGATGACGAGAATGGGTATAGTATGTATAAGTGTTTTAGAATGAAGGAGTGCTTACAGTGAACAAATCATTATCACAGCCATTTTTCTTTCAGGCAGGACCTCGTGCTGTTTTATTATTACACGGCTTCACAGGGAGCTCTGCAGACGTACGAATGCTTGGTAGATTTTTAGAGAAAAAAGGGTATACTACATTAGCACCTCACTATAAAGGTCACGGTGTGGAACCAGAAGAACTAATCACAACAGGTCCAGCAGACTGGTGGCAGGATGTTATTGCCGCCTACAAACAGTTACAGGATGCTGGCTATCAGGAAATAGCCGTTGCTGGCCTTTCATTAGGCGGTGTTATGGCATTAAACGTTGCATTAAATAATCCTGTTAAAGGAATTGTGACAATGTGTGCCCCTATGACAATGCGTACAACCGACGTTATGTTTGAGGGTGTCTTGAAATATGCAAGGGACTATAAAAAGTTCCAAGGGAAACAGGAAGAGCAAATTGAAGCTGAAGTTGCAAGCATTGCTGACAAAGGCATGCCATCTCTACAGCAGCTACGAGAATTTATAGCTCGCACTCGTCAAGAAATTGACATGATTTACGCGCCTATTTTCGTCGTACAAGCTACAAATGATGAAGTAATAGAGACAGAATCTGCCAACATTATATATAATCAAACTGAGTCACTTGAAAAGCACATCAAGTGGTATGAAAACTCAAAACATGTTATTACATTAGATCAAGAAAAAGATCAATTACATGAGGACATTTATCGCTTTTTAGAAAGCCTAAATTGGGCACAATAATTATAAATAGGATTTTCTCATGAAGGAGGGAATATGTATGAAAGATCAAAAAGATACACTACAAAGTCGTTTACTCGATTTTTTCAGCAAAGATGATTATAAACCACTAACCGTCGGTGAAATCGAGGATGAATTCGGCTTTGAGGATGCGGAGGAGTTCAAGGAGCTTGTGAAAACTCTTGTCCGCATGGAGGGGCAAGGCTTAGTTGTACGCTCTCGCTCCAATCGCTATGGCCTACCAGAGCGTATGAATTTACTAAGAGGTAAATTTATCGGACATGCGAAGGGCTTTGGCTTCGTGACACCTGATGTCGAGGGCATGGATGATGTGTTCATTCCGCCGCATGAAATTAACGGTGCCATTAACGGAGACATCGTTCTGATTCGTGTTTTAAAGGAATCATTTGGTGATCGACGTGAGGGTACGGTAACAAAGGTTGTCGAGCGTGGTCAAACAAGCTTTGTCGGCACATTCCAAGCTAACCGTGGCTTCGGCTTTGTTGTTCTTGACGATAAAAAGCTACCAATGGATATCTTTATTGCCAAAGGAGATACATTAGGAGCTGTCGATGGACATAAAGTTGTTGTTGAGGTAGCAACATGGCCAGAGGATTTAAAATCTGCTACAGGCTATATTACAAAAATTTTAGGGCATAAAAATGATCCAGGTGTGGATATTTTATCCATTTTGTATAAGCATGACATTCCACCTGAATTCCCAGATGAAGTCATTGCTGCGGCACAGCGTGTGCCAGATGAAATTACCGAGGCCGATTTAGTAGGGCGTCGTGATTTACGTCATGAAACGATTGTGACAATTGATGGGGCAGATGCAAAGGATTTAGATGATGCCGTAACCGTAACGAAAAATGTAGATGGAACGTATAAACTTGGCGTACATATTGCAGATGTAAGTTATTATGTAACGCAAGGCTCGGTCATTGACATTGAAGCTTATGATCGTGCGACAAGTGTTTATTTAACAGACCGTGTCATTCCAATGATTCCACATCGTTTATCAAACGGCATTTGTTCATTAAATCCACAGGTTGACCGTTTAACACTCTCCTGTGAAATGATTATTGATGCGAATGGTAATGTGGTTGCACATGAAATTTTCCAAAGTGTCATTAAAACGACTGAACGTATGACATATAAGGACGTTTACAAGATTTTAGAGGAGCAGGATGAGGCATTAATTGAACGCTATGAGCCACTTGTTCCAATGTTTAAAAACATGGCTGAGCTATCTGGTATTTTACGCCGTAAACGCGAAATGCGAGGAGCTATTGACTTTGACTTCAAAGAATCTAAGGTGATCGTAAACGAAGAAGGATGGCCAGTGGATATTGAATTACGTGAACGAACAGTAGCGGAGAAATTAATTGAAGATTTCATGCTAGCTGCCAATGAAACAGTGGCAGAGCACTTCCACTGGATGAATGTACCGTTTCTATACCGTATTCACGAAGATCCAAAGCCTGAAAAGCTTCAACGCTTCTTTGAATTTGTCACGAACTTCGGTATTTTAATTAAAGGTACTGGTAATACCGTTCATCCTAAGGCATTACAGGATGTTTTGAAGGCTATTGAAGGGATGCCAGAGGAGCCTGTTATCTCTACGATGCTCCTACGTTCAATGCAGCAGGCGAAGTACTACCCTGAAAGTCTTGGACACTTTGGCTTATCAACGGATTTCTATACACACTTCACATCACCAATTCGTCGTTATCCTGACTTAGTTGTACACCGTTTAATTCGTACGTATTTAATTAACAAGGATACATCGAGAGAAACCATTGCACAGTGGAGTATGGCGATGGATGAAATTGCTGACCACACGTCTGAGCGTGAACGTCGTGCTGTTGATGCAGAACGTGATACAGACGCACTGAAAAAAGCACAATATATGTCCGACAAAATTGGTGAAGAATTCGAAGGGATTGTTTCATCCATTACAAACTTCGGTATTTTCGTGGAGCTACCAAACACCATCGAAGGACTTGTCCATATTAGCAATATGACTGATGATTACTACCGCTTCGATGATCGTCAAATGATTATGATCGGGGAACGAACGAATCGCCAATTCCGTATTGGGGATGAAGTGACAGTTCGTGTGGCAAATGTCATTATTGAGGAGTCATCCATTGACTTTGAAATCGTTGGAATGGTAACTTCATATGGACGAACACGCAAAGCAGCACCAACTGTTATTCATGCACGTAAAAATTACAGCGATAACAAAGGTGGACGCAGTCGCCGAAGCACACGCAATGATGAGGAAAAAGGCGGACGTGGTGGCAATCGTAGAGGCGGCCGTCAAGAGGATGATCGTGGAACTCGTAGCTCATCAAAGCAAGGTGAACGACGCGAAAGTGACCGTGATCCACGTGGACGCCGCAAAGATGACTCAAGCCCAGGTCCAAAAAAACGCGTGAAGCAAAAGCAAAAGTTCTATGAGGGCATTGCAAAAAAAGGCAAAAAGAAAAAAACAAAACGTAAATAAGCCTAAGCGAAAGTATCCATTGAAAGGGTGCTTTCGCTTAAGCTCAACCTTTTAAGTAGAGGGTGAAAGATATGGCAAAAGGTTCTGGTAAAGTATTAGCACAAAACAAAAAAGCAGGCCACGATTACTTCATCGAAGAAACAATCGAAGCAGGCATGGTCCTAACAGGTACAGAAATCAAATCCATCCGTGCAGGCAAAGTTCAACTGAAAGACTCCTTTGTCCGCGTCCGCAATGGCGAAGCATGGATCAACAATATGCACGTTAGCGCCTTTGAACAAGGCAACCGCTTCAATCACGATCCACTACGCACCCGCAAGCTGCTGCTCCACAAAAAGCAAATCGGCGAGCTAGTCGGTGCCGTAAAACGTGACGGCTACACAATCGTTCCACTGAAAATGTACATCAAGGATGGCTACGCCAAGCTCCTAATCGGCATCGGTAAAGGGAAAAAAGACTACGACAAGCGCAGCGACATGCGCAAAAAAGAAGCCAAACGCGAGATGGAACGTGCCTTCAAAGCAAAAAATCAATATTAATAGATTTAGAGAAAGCTCACTGCGGATAGCGGTGAGTTTTTTCGTTGTTGGGTGGGGCGAGCGAGTTTGGCGGATAGAATGGCGAAAGTGACGGATAGAGGTTGAAAAGTGGTGGATAGCAGACTTAATCTGGCGGATAGTATTTATAGCGAAGCCAATTTTTTCTATTAAAGCGGTACACTTGAACTCTCTCTCATTTTGTTTTATAATATGTATTACTGATTGCCAGATTTCATGGAAGCGTACTTTTAAGCTCCCACCGTACTAGAAGCAATTCTAGCTCTTTGTTTGAACGAGGCCAAGCCGCTTCGCTTCATATTCAAGGGGACGTTACGGATTCGACAGGGATGGTTCAAGCTTTGGTCGCGCGTCGGAGGGCTCGGCTCCGTCATCAACGACAGTTATATAATAACTGGCAAACAACAAAACTTAGCTTTCGCAGCGTAAGCTCGTAAGCGCTCTGCCTCTCTATCGCCCATGTAGAGAACGTGGGGCCCAACTTTAGTGGGATACGGTCGATGGTGCCACCTGAGTCATCGGCAAGAGATTTCCAGGTTAGCGTACAGGACGCCTGTTTGTCGGCATAATGTTACGTGAATCGTAAATAGGCAAACTACACGCGTAGAAGCTGAAGTATTGGAGTTTCTGGACGCGGGTTCGACTCCCGCCGTCTCCATACAGTGAAATTTACTGAATTTCATGGAGTGTCATAAATGTTGATATATCAACGTTTATGGCGCTTTTTTATTGCCTTTGAGTTGTACTGAATAGGATTGAATCCTTATTAAAAACCTTATTAACCTTTGTTAATCCTTTGTTAGAAAATTAATCATGATTGGGTTCATGAATAAAGTTAGTAAATTTATCGATTGTTTCTGCCTTTGCTTTTTTTGTAACGTGAGCATATACATCTAAGGTTGTTTTCACATCTTTATGTCCAAGTCTGAATTGCACTTCTTTAATTGTTGCACCAGCTTCAAATAGGAGAGAACAGTGAGTATGACGTAATCCATGAGCGGTAATATAATCAAGATCATACTTTTGAAGAAAAGATGAAAGCCATTGGACTGTTTTATTTGGATCTTGTATTACATTAAGTTCATTTGAAAATACTAGCTGTTTTTTATTGTTTGTATTGGATCCTTTAGCTTTATAAATTTTCGCTTGTTCAATCCTCCATAGTTTAAGAAGACTCACCGTTTTTTCATCAGCTTTGATTGTGCGAGACTCACCGTTTTTGGTAGGCCCCAAGTATAACCCTGATTCCCCTCGTTTTACAGCTTTAGTGATTCTGATTTCTTGCGACTCAAAATCAATGTCTTTCCATTGAAGTGCAAATGCCTCACTTTTACGCATTCCCGTAAATGCTAGAAGATGAAACAGAGTGGTTCTTTTTAAATTGCTATCTTTCTCTAGACAATGTAGGAATTGAATCAATTGTTCACGTGAATAGAAGTTTTCAAACTCTTCATCTTCATCCTCTAAACTGATTTTTGATTTGATAATGGGCATTTCTACAAGATCAAAGGGGTTTTTATCGATTAGACCATGTTTGATTGCGTATTTCATGACTAACGCAGCATAATTTTTAACCATACGAAAACGCTGGAGCTTCTTTGCCCACTGATTCACATGTTTTTGGCAAATTGCTGCATCAATTTTAGCAATCTTATAGTCACCAAACATCGATAAAATATGATTTTTAAAAATCCGCTTCGTTTTTAACAATGTACTGTCTTCAACTGTATTTTCATAATGTTCCATCCATAATTCATAAACGTCACGATATGTTTCTACTGCCTGTTTACGAAAACTACCATTACGAATTTCTTGTTGAATTTGAAGAAGAGCTTCTTTAGCTTCTTTTTTAGTTTTAAATCCACTTCGGGTAGTCGTTTGTTCTTTACCAGTTAACGGATCAACACCTACATATACGTGAAATTTGTATCTTGTTTCTTTGTTTTTTAGTTGGTAACTTTTAATATTGGTCATATATTCCTCCAGTCTATTGCTTACGGAGACGAAGAGGTATAGTAATATTTACTACAATTAAAGTGTATGTGATGAAATTAGCTTTGGCAAACAAAAGAGTAAGCAAAAAAATAACCGCTAGGGAGTAATTTTATACTCCGTAGCGGTTTAAATACTCGTCAAATCTAATAAAACTCACGATAGTACATCTTGAATTAGTTGATGCCATGCTCTTTATAATAGGCTAGTAAAGAGTTGAGAGTGTCCCATTTAATTTTATCTGTCACATGTAAGTAGTGTTCGGTTGTAGTGTTTTTGGTTAACAAATGTCCGAGACGGTTTTGAATTCCAACAAAATCTGCATGAGCTTCACCTAAATGTGTTGCATGTGTATGTCGTAAACCATGCACAGTAATAAACTTTAATTTCAGTACCTCGAGAACCTCTGTAAGTTGCTCGTTTGGATAATATGACTTTAAGTAGCTATTAACAGAGTTATTAAAAATTAATTGTTCAGTTGGCTTATTAATTCGAATTCCAAGCTGAGTTAATCGTAAATTTTGTTCTTGTTGCCACTGTTTTAGAATATCTAGAGTGATATCGTCAAGAAAAATGGTGCGGCTATGTTTTGATTTAGTAGGACCAACATTATTTCTATTATTATGCTTGGAATAAGAATAAGCCTCATAAATATTTAGTGTCTTCATTTTAAAATCAACATCTCCCCATTTTAATACTAATAGTTCGCCTTTACGGATTCCTGTAAAAATGAGTATGCGCAGTAAAGCATGTACTTTTAAATCTAATAATGGTAAATGGGTAGTTAATAGTTTTAAGTTTTCGATATTTAGGTAATTCTCATTAATTACATGTATTGTTTCTTTCGGAATTTTGATAATATTAAATGGGTTTGAGTTAATGTATTTCTTACGTATAGCTCTATCCAAAACATCAGATGCATAGCTAATGATATGATGAAAATACTTTAATTTACTTGAAAGTTTGGAAGCGAATTTCTCACAATGATCAGCAGTAATTTTAGAAACTTTCATATGGCCAAAAAATGGTAGGATATAATTGTTAAAATAACCTTCCGTTTTAGAATACGTACTCATCACAATTCCAGAATTTTTATAAAGAACATCCCACTCTTCATAAACCTCCGAAAATGTTTTACGCATGTTTTCTGGTTTTTTTCCGTTGTTAAATTCATACTTTAGTCTATCAATCGCTACCTGAGCTGCTTTTTGTGACGGAAATTTACTACGAGTCACAGTTGCATCTTTTCCGGTAAATGGATCAACGCCTAAGTAGACAGTAAAACGATAATATTTAGAGCCATTTTTTAATTTATATTCTTTAATTGCTGGATGATATTTTGATTTATTTGTCATACTTATTTACCTCCGATTTTTTTGTTAAATACTATGTTTATACATAAAGTTATCTAATGCAGTCTTAGAAACTCTACGAATTCGTCCGATTTCTACAATTTCTAAACCCATTATTTGAAAGGTTCTTAATGTTTTATATGAGACATTTAAATAGACTGCAGCTGTCTTTAAATCCATCCATTCACCTTTAAAATTGTTTGGTTCTACTTTTTCTTGTAGTGTGTTTTTAGTTAGCATAAATCTTGCTCCTTTCAGTTCGTGGAAATTTTTAGTGCTTGCAAGCTAGAGACATAATAGCGAGTGATTTCAAATATTCGAATAGGTATTTCAAAAAGTAATATATTTTGTGAATTAACCACTAGCTCAATCATGTGAAAATATAATAGCGAGTGATTTTAGATATTCGAATAGGTTTTTTAAAAAAAATATTTTTTTTTGTGAATTAATCACTAGCTCATTCAGGTGAAAATATAATAGCGGGTGTTACTGAATATTCGAATAGGCTTTTTAAAGATAATAAAAAAATATTGGAAAGAATTAAACTACGTTCATAACTAAGTGTGCGAGGATCTACAAAATAATTAAGTGGTTGATATTTTTAATTTTGATAAGTAAATGCATATAAAAAAGCAGAGGGAAAATTCCCACTGCTTTTAGGCTGTCATCTAATAGATTCCAATATTGAATATCTTAAAAAATCATAAAAACTATAATAATCTAATTCACGTATCTCAGTGACTATATAATAAAGTAAATGTTTATTATGGTTTTTATCTAGTTCTCGTCTAGATACAAGACATCTATTAATTCAAATGTTATTGGTTTCCAAACACAGCATAAGTATATCTAGAATCATAAGCCGAATACAATTCTTTTTTCCCTTTTTCAATTTCTCCCTCGTTTTCTAGAAAGATTATATGGCTAACATTAGTTTCTGCATCAAAAATTTCTGTTATATGTGCTAATGTACACTTACCCGTAAAGCCAAGCCCTCAGAATGAGTATAACCCTTCTTCTTTCCGTCGAATTTCCACTACAACAACTTCGGCATCTTCATAGTAGGACGCATCTTGTTCATAATAATTTTCATTTTTCCACTTATTAATTAAAAACTGCATTGCCAGTACTTTAAGTTCTTCTTCCTTAGATACAACAAACATCCCTTGAATATTTTCTTCATTCACTTCCAACATTTCTTCATATAGCGCTTTGTATTGTGCGATTGTTAAATTCATTTTCCTGAGTTCAATCCTTTCGAATTTTAAATATTATAATAGAAGGATTTTTTAATTCGAAGGGGAGAAGAGGAATAAATACTAATGATAATTCAGGATGTGTAGGAGGAAATGCGCTTAACATAAAGAAAAAACACAATTCTTGCTGCGGAGTCGTTCGCGATTGTAGATGTTTACTATTTTTATTAGTAAGATCATTTTCATAAATAGTTAGTAAATAGTTATCTTAATTCTGCTTCGCTAACTTTCTTATAAGATTTATGTGCGGGTATACATTAGGTAAAACAATAATTTCATCTAGTCATCTAGAAATCCAATTGAGCCAACTTTTCTTTGTTTCTATCGTACATTACTTCATTTAGCCTTAAAACAATTTTATTGTTATCAAGTCAATTAATTTCATATACATATATTAATAACTAGTTGGGAGTGATTAATATTAGTGAGATTGGTTGTTTAGTGTGTGGGGGAGTACATTTTCGTAAAGGATATTACGAAATAGATGTAAATATTGATATTTATCCAACCGCCTATAATGATGTTAAGGTTAGAACAAGAGGTTATGACGATGTACATATAGATGTTGACGTTGATGTAAATACCTCAATTGATAATGAAATAGTAGCAAAAGGGGATATTTCCTTTAGATTAATATCTGAAGAAAATAAAGAGTTTAGTCGTTATGATAAATCCGTTGATATCTATAAATATATTTGTGAAGATTGTGGATTCATCATGAGCTTTATTAAAGAAAAGAACGTAGAAAGTATATCGGAAGAAAAGAAACGTAAACAAAAAGAAAACACCTATGATTGGACGAATTTTGGAAAATAAGGAATAGCACATAATCCTAATAACAGTGTAAACGAACAAATTATTAGAGCGTGTTATTATCAATACACGCTCTAAATATATTTATAAATAATTCTTATATTAAATTTTTCTAATTTATGTTTTATTTCCTTCATTTTAGCGACGGATAGTTGAAGAACATCAATTTGATTGAACTTTTTTTCAATAAAACGATAAACTCAAATATCCCAATTCATTGAGTAAAGTAACTATAGTCACATTTGTTCCATAAGGAGCTTGCTCAATTTTGCTATAATCTAAGAAGCCAGTTCAAAAATGCGTTTTTGTGTTTCAAGACAACGCTGCAGATTTATAATTGGATTCACAGATTGCGAAGGTGTTTCTTTCTCTAAACTGGTTAGTTCAATCGCATTATCTGCTGCAAGTTTTTTTGTATAATCAAACATTCGATTTAAAAGCACATCCAAATCCTCCATAGAAAGTGCAATATTGATTTTTTCAAAATTAGGTTGCATTTTCAGTTCACCCAAATGTTCCATCACATCTGAAATTATCTCCATTGTAAGCGATCCATTGCGCACAGCATTTAGGTAAACCTGTAGAGCATCTCTAAATTTCACAACAACATCTGGTTCTTGTTTTTTCTTTGATTTATAACTTTTTACACCTGCCATACCTAACTTACCAACCTTAAAAAGTGTATCCCTATACTTCCAGCCATAATATAAAGTAGCCTCCAACTTGCTGACAGGTCTAAGAAGTTTTACAATTTGCCCTTTGTTATTACGAACCTCACCACCAAATATTTTATTTTCTCCCGTGGAAATCTTCGTCATATTTTCATCAGGTATGTAAAAGAATTCTTGGAAAATTGCCATTCTAACAACTCCTTTTATCTATCTCGCCAACACACCTTACTACCCCAAAATTCATATCCTTGTTTCTTGATTCTACATAGAACAATCTTATTCCTTTTACGGAATTAAACTGCCATGTTAGTTTAAGAACATTTCTTCATAATCTCACCTCAATGTTAACATAAATATCCAGATCTTTTAAAATTGTTGTTCAGTTATTTGGGCAGATTGTAGAAATTTAAACTAATAAAACCTACTCAAAAAATAAAATCTTTTACTTAATAGATTATATTATGAGTCCTAAAACCGAATTGAGAATGTCTAGGACATTTTGGGCTAGACTTAGGTAGAATCCTTATGGCTCTATGGAAAATGATTTCTTTTTCATCAGTAAATTAAAATATTAGTTTGTCTAAAAATTTCCTAAACAATAATAATTAATTACATAATATTTTATTAAAAAAACATTTAAATGTATTATACATAGATTGTCTATTAAATAATTAATAGAGTTAGTGTATGTTCGAGTTCAAATTCACCTAATTATTTGCGTTATAAGTTCGTTTTAACAATTCGAGCTTTGCTACTTTATCCGCTTTTTTATAAGAACTATTATTTAAGCTTTCTTGATAGTCCTTTCTTTTTTCTTCTGCTTGCTTTTGTCTTTCCTTCTCTTTGAGTTTTGCAAGTGTTTCTTGTTCCTCTCTTATTCGTTCTAATTCTTTTTGTTGTTCTATAAATGTGCTTTTTGCTTTTTTGAATTTCTCTGCGTATATTGATTGGTTCTCACTTTCAATTTGCATATCTGCCAATAACAGTGTGTCTTCTGCTAGTTTAAATGCTTTAGAAAATGTCATTTTATATGGTTTACTTAAAAAATAGGCTTTTACAGGTGTTGTAAATGGTTGCTCTAGTACATGGAATGCCTCGATTGCAATTTCTTCGCCCGCCGGTGTTATGTACATGATGCTTTTTACATTCAAATCTTTATTTGGGAGGTTTAGGATTTGATGGTATTCATTCATTGGAGCTAAATTAGTTAAAAATTGCTTCCAACTTATATCGGCTTTTTGGGTTGTTAACGCTTCATGTTCAGCTGCCCAAAGTACTAAAGATTGTCCGTCTATATCAACTCCTAAGTGACTACGTTCAATAAAGAATAAAGGTTCATACCCAAGTGATTCGTAATATTGTTTTTGTTTATTTATGTTTTTTGCTATTGTAGTATCAGTTGAACTGCTAATGTTCGTTATAATAGTAAAAGCATATTTTTTGTCGTTTATTTTTAATGAGATGTCAGGAATGTACATACTAAATTCAGTATCTAGATAACCGTAGGAACTAGTCAGATATGGATATACTCTAGATAATACTTCTAATTCATCATTCATTATTGATAAGATCTGTGGATGTCGTGGTGTATCATTTTTCTTTTGCTTCTCGTACTTTTTGTACCTTGCTTCACTTTGCTTTGAAATTTCACAACCTTCACCATGAAGGTGAGAAAAATAATTTCCAAGCACATCTCCGCTTTTTACAATTAACTTTGCTTCGCAATAGGGACAAGTAAATGTACCTTTCTTTGCTATTTGCTTATGATTTTCGACATCTCTTTCCGATAAATTTTGTGGAATCAAATAAATCTTTTCATCGTTCTTATGCCAAGCCTCTCTCATCAAATTTACCTCCTAAAAAATGGTGTTTGTAAAGTAATACGAGTAAATTAATAGAAAGTTTCATATTCATATACTAGATTCCTATTAGTAGTGATTTTTCTAGTTAACCGATTTCTCATTTACGTCATTTATAGATATAATCCAAATAAGAGGAAAAGTGAGGGGAATTCAATGGAATACTCAGCTAGTTTTGCAAGTGAAGGATGGTTCCAACAAGATATTGAATATGTCTTAAAATCACTTAATAAAGGATTAAGTAGAGACGAAATTCGACAAAATGTATTGAATGAAAATCCATTTTTACTTAGAAGTGAATTGACCATAGGTAAAAGATTTCAAATGGTTTATCGAAGAGCGATGACATTATATCCAATGTTAACCGACTATTATTTTCAAGGACATAATCATGACCAAAAGGCACTATTGTTATATAGTTTTTTGAAAAGTTATCGATATGCCTATGAAAATTTCTACGAGCTAATTATTTATCGGTATCAGTATAATCATGGGATTTTACACAGTTCGAATATGAACTTTTATATGGAAGAAAAGGAACAGCAATCAGAAAAAATTGCAAATTGGAATGTAACGACAAAAAGAAAAATTAACAATATTCTCCTATTGTTTTACAGAGAGAGTGGTATGATAGAATTGGTAGATGGTGAGTATAAAGTCTTTCCTTTACATGTTAGTCAGGCTCTAAAACAATTTGCAGAAGAACATGATCCATTGTTAAAAGCGATGATTACATTAGAGGTAGGTGTTTAGTATGACGATATATAAAAGATTAGAACAATTAGAAGAACGTATAAACGAGGAAGGATTTACAACACCCAAAGGAATTGGCAGTGAAATTCCGCATTTTGTTTTTGATTATCCAGCAGAAGACGAATTAACAGTACGTACATATGTTGAAGGATTATTAAAGCGAACAACATTAAATATAAAAGAAATCAATCTTTTTGAATTTCTAATTAGTTTATTCGAAGATGATCTAATAGAATTAATCACTATTGCTGAAGAAGAAGGCTATTTGGAACTTTCTCAAGCTATTCAAACTGTATTAGAAGATCAAGATTTATTGGTAAATGCATTTATTGAAAAAGCGGATAACGTGGAATTGATTTTTATAACAGGTGTAGGAACGGTACATCCATTTATTCGATCTAGTCATTTACTTAAAAAACTATCTAATCATGCATTTAGAACACCGCTTATATTATTTTATCCGGGTTATTTTTCAGGAGTAGATCTACGACTATTTAATAAATTCCGACATGAAGATGAATATCAAATTACAAGGATTTCATAAGGAGTGTGAATAATGATTATTCAAGAGATATTTGAGAAGAAAATTGACCGACCAATTAATGGTGTTGTACAAGCAGGTCAAATTGATGAAAAAACAATACAAACAGAATTAGAAGAATACGTTGTCACAGCAGAAATTTTAGATAGCTTAAAAGGGTTTTATAAAAATTATGAGAAAGCGTATTCAAATCCAACCAAAAATGTTGGTGTGTGGATTTCTGGTTTCTTCGGTTCCGGTAAATCACATTTCCTTAAAATTCTATCATATTTATTGGATGGTAAGAAAGTGGGAAATAAAACACCATATGAATACTTTAAAGATAAGATTTCTGATACTGTAATTTTAGATGCAATGTCTCGGATAGAATCAAAACCTTCAGATGCATTGTTATTTAATGTAGGTTCTGAAGCTGGAGCTAGTGCAGCACGTGGAACGAAAGAAAGTATTATCGAAATTATCTTACGTATTTTTAATGAACATCTAGGTTATTCAAATACTCTTTGGGTAGCAGATTTTGAAAGACAGTTAGCAAGTGACCAAAAATATGATGCTTTCTGTTCTAAAATTGAAGAATTGTATAACGAAAACTGGCAAGATTTCCGTACTAAATTCCGCTTGAGATATGCAAAAATTATTGCTGCACTTTGTGAAATTGGCTATGAACAAGAGACAGCGGATTTCCTAGTAAAATCAGCACAAAAGGAATTTTCGATTTCAGCGGTTCAGTTAGGGGAGCTTGTTGCACAATATTGTAAATCTAAAGGCCCTGATTATCGCTTAATCTTTTTAATTGATGAAGTTGGTCAATATATTGGTACAGATAATAACCTTATGCTTGACTTACAAAACGCAGTAGAAGAAATTGGTGCAGCTGCAATGGGACAAGCGTGGATTGCTGTTACTTCTCAGGAAAAAATTAAAGACGTTTCTAATATGAATGCAGCCAATACAAAAGACTTCTCAAAAATTCAAGGAAGATTTGAAACACGGATTAATCTATCGAGTTCAGATACAGACGAAGTTTTAAAACGCCGATTATTAGAAAAGACAGAAACGGCATCGAAAACATTAGAGTCCATCTTTGAACCAAATGAACAATTAATTCGAAATCGACTTTCTTTTGATAAAGACCGAACACAATATCGCTCTGGTTATCGCTCTACTAATGAGTTTGTGGAAACATATCCATTTGTACCTTATCAAGTAGATTTATTGCAAGCTGTTTTAGAGAAAATTGGTATACATGGTGAAGGAAGTTCTTACGCTTCAAGAGGGGAACGTTCATTATTAAAAGCTTTCCAAGAAGCAGCGATTTATAATGGCCAAGAAGAGTTAGGCAATTTAGTAACGATGGCGGAGTTTTATCCAACTATTCGTCAACATTTAGAATCAGCAATCGTACAGACGATTTCGAGAGCTGAAAGCCGCGCAAAAAATTCGGAAGGTCTAGTTAAATATGATGTTGATGTATTAAAAGTATTGTATTTGATTAAAGGAATAGACCACATTAAAGCAACACCAAATAATATTTCAACTCTTTTATTAGAAAGTATTCAGTCAGAAAAAAATGAACTTGTGATTAAAGAATCGTTAAACCGTCTGGAGCAAACGATGTTTATTGAAAAGCACGCAGACGGTACTTATTCATTCTTATCGGATGAAGAGCAAGAAATAAACAAAGAAATTCGTAACCTTGATGTTAATGCTATTAAAATCAAAGAAAGATTAGGAGATACATTTTTTGAAAAAATGTATCCAAACACTAAATATAACTATCAAAAAGGAATGCTATTTGATTACAATAAACGTTTTGATAATTATGCAAAAACAAATATGAAATATCCGTTAACAATGCAAGTTATTACAGGAGGGTTAACACATACAGAAGCGGCTTTACAGGCAATAGAAGGGCAAATGGTTATTTATTTAAATGAGGAATTAATTGCCGAGGCAGAAGAAGCAATTCGTATTTCTGAACAGATTCGTCGTTATGTGAATTTAAAACGTAATCCAAGTACAACACAATCCCAACATCGTATTTATGACGCGAAAATGGACAGTATTGGTGACTACGAGGTAAAGGCAGAAGAATTATTACGAAAAGCTTGTGAAGAAGCAACAATCTTCATTCAAATGCAAGAGCGTACATTCCGAGGAAATTTTGAAAAGCAAGTATCAGATGCTTTTGATATGTTAATTCAAAACACATACAAGTATTTAGAATACATTGATGAACCAATACAAATGAAAACATTCAAAGAACAATGGAGAAACCTAGCTGAGAAAGGTATTTCAAATGATTTATTAGGTGAAACAGGTAATATAAAAGCTTATAACGAAATATTACGCTATTTAGATGAACTCATTCGTATGCATCAGAAACCGTCGTTAAAGGACTTTATTGATAAATATAATCAGGTCCCTTATGGCTGGAGTGACTACGATACAATTGGCATTGTCCTAGCTTTAATGCACTCTGGTAAAGTAAAGTTAATGATTGCAGATGAACACTTTACGCCAACAAGTTCACCTCAATTTTATGATAAACTTGCTCGAACAACAGAGCGAGATAAAATACGTGTGATTCCCGAAATTGAAGTGGATCCAAAAGTACGTCGAGATTTCATTGGATTATATAAAGATTTGTTTGGACGAATGGATATTGGGGATTCTTATCAAGAGTTCGCGAATGCGATAAGTTCAGCATTACAAAAATATTTTATCGAACCATTAGATGAGATGGATGAACGTCGAAAGAAAACAATATCTCCTGAGTTTACTTATCCTGAAGGAACAAAGATTAGTTCTTTAAAAATTGATATTCTTCAATTAACACAAATTCGAGAACCGGAACAGCTTGTTAAGGCATTTATTGATGCCGAAGATGATTTATACATTTGGGAAAAAGCTATCGAACAGTTATCTGGTTTCTATCTAAAATCACCAATTGAACGATTTGATGAGGCCGTAGCTTTTTTAAATCAAGTTCAAAATGATTTACGTTATACTCAATCAGAGAAAGTAAAGGTGCTAAAAAAGCAGATAACAGATATCTTAACAAAATCATTGCCTTATCTTGAAATTCCACAATTACCACGTTTAATTGAAAAACTAGAACAAGCAATTCAAGAAGAAGTAACAGAACAAAAACAAGGTCTTGTAAGTCAAATTAATCATTTAGAGAAAAAACTAGATGATTTGAAAGATTATTATTCAAATAATGATATTGTTTTAGCTTTAATTAATGATAAGATGCAACAATTCAAGGCGTTACAGCAAGAAATTCTAGGCAGCAATAGTTTGATTACCATTCAGATGAATTTATCAAAACTACGTTCGGTTACCGAATCAATTCAAATAGAGGCGAAACAGAAAGAGGAAGAGTTAAATCGACAAGCTAAAGTAACTCCACCCACTCCGGATGCACCTCCTATTGTTGTACGTGAAAAAGGAACAAAAATTATTTCTTCAAGCGAATTAAAAAATATGATTTCACACACTAGCATCGAAACACAGTCCGACTTAGATGCTGTACTAGCCGAGTTACGAACACAGTTATTAAAAGAACTAAAAGAAAATACATTAAAAATTGAATTATAGGCATTGGAAGGGACTTTCCCTTTCCATTGTTGTAATGAGGTGGAAAAAGTGAACAAAACGGAATTGAAAAACTTTGCCATTCAATCACGACGTCAATTAATTAATCAAGTAAAAATAAAGGCATTAATGTACGGTATTGATGATAAGAATGATTTAGAAATTCAAGAACAATTTGGGCAATTAATGATTAATGATAAGCCATATCCCCTTTATATGAAACAAGCATTCAACTCATTAAAAAATCAGCTTAGACAAAAAGGTTATAAGCAGTTAGTTGAAGAAGTTGCCTATACATGGTTTAACCGTATTATTGCCATTCGTTATATGGAAGTACATGATTACTTACCTGAAAAAGTAAATGTGTTGTCAAGTAGTGTAGGACGAGTAGACCCTGATATTTTATTTGAATATGAAACAATGGATTTACCAATAAAACAAGAAGAAATTCGTGAATTATTAGATGCAGGGGATACAGAAGGTGCATATCGCAAGTTATTTATTGCACAATGTAATAAATTAAACAGTATTTTGCCATTCCTATTTGAACAAATTCAAGATTATACGGAACTTCTACTGCCAGACTTTTTACTTGATGCAGAATCAGTTATTAAGGTACTTGTTCAAAATGATGAATTAACGAATAGTTTCGATGAAATTGAAGTGATTGGTTGGTTGTATCAATATTACATCGCGGAAGAAAAGGACCGAGTTTTTGCGCAAAAAAGCAAATATAAAAAAGAAGAAATTCCTTTTGCAACACAACTCTTTACACCAAAGTGGATAGTGCAGTATATGGTACAAAACTCACTTGGACGCTACTGGACTGAGGCACATCGAGAAGATGAAGATTTAATCAGTAATTGGGAATACTTCATTAAGCATCAAGAAGAGGATTTCCACGAGAAAATTGCTCCATATGTGAATAAAGAATTAAGAGTAGAGGATATTAAGCTACTTGATCCTGCAATGGGAAGTGGACATATTTTAGTTTATGCCTTTGAAGTATTCCATCAGATTTATGAAAAGTGCGCATATCCAGAACGTGATATTCCACGATTGATCATAGAAAACAATTTATATGGATTAGATATTGATGACCGCGCATATCAATTAGCAGCATTCGCGGTAGTCATGAAGGCCGCTTCTTATTCTCGCCGTTTCTTGCGAAGTATTGAAAGAGAGGGTATACGGTTAAATTTAGCATCGATTCAAGAAACGAATCATGTTTCAGATGATGTGATTGCATATATTGCTCAGGAAGAAAAGGGGGAGCGATATAAGCAAGTAAAAGCTTTTTTTGACCAATATGAAAATGCAAAAACGTATGGTTCCTTAATTAATATTACAGAACGAAACCTTAAATTTGTTGAGGAACGGTTAGAGCATATCCAAAATCACCCTGTAGAAGATTTGTTTTTTGCAGAACAACATGACACGGCCAAAGAAACACTACCATCTTTAATTCAGCAAACGAAGATTATGCGTAATAAATATGACGTAGTTGTAACAAATCCGCCCTATATGGGTAACAGAAACATGAATACTATTTTGATTACTTTTATCAATAATAACTATCCTGATTCAAAAGGAGATTTATTTTCAGCATTTATGGAAGTTGAACATTTTATGCATCAAAGTTCCATATACGCATGTATAAATCAAAATTCATGGATGTTTTTAAGTAGCTATGAAAAATTAAGAAAGAAAATCATTGATTCAAAGTTAATCGATAATATGATTCACTTAGGGCCTAGAGCATTTGAAGAAATAAGTGGGGAAGTAGTACAATCAACCACATTTATTTTAAGAAACTATACTTTAAAAGCTATTAACGGCCGTTATTTACGATTAGTTGAAGAGAAGAATCCAATATTAAAGCAACAGAAGGCTATAGATTACATTCAAAGTAATCGTGAAATTTATTCTATAAATCAAACTAAGTTTAATAGTATCCCAAGTTATATTATTGGTTATTGGGTTACTGAAAACATTGAAAAAGTATTCTCTAAAGGAAATAAATTAGGTGATATTGCTGCTCCAAGACAAGGTGTTAAAACTTTAGATAATGACCGTTTTTTAAAGTTTTGGTTTGAAGTACCATATCACAAGATTGGTTTTAATATAACATCTCTAAATGAGGCATTAGATAAAAAATACAAATGGTTCCCTTATAATAAAGGTGGAACATATATGAAATGGTATGGTAACAATGAATATGTTGTAAATTGGGAAAATGACGGTCAAGAGATGAAAGAATTTGCAATAAAAAAATATAATTCAATTACACGAACAATAACTAACATTAGTTACTTCTTCAAAAAAGGCATTACTTGGTCAGCATTAACTTCTGGAGGCATTTCTTTAAGATTATTTGATGAAGGATTTATTTTTGATTCTAAGGGATCTTCTATGTTTTTCGAGGATGATAACACTCGACTATACGTACTAGCATTTTTAAATTCTAATGTAGCTAAAAGACTATTAGAAATATTATCACCAACATTAGACTTCAACGTAGGGCCAATTTCAAATTTACCTATAATTCCGCTAGATAATCCTGATTTACTTTCTTTAACACAACAAAACGTTAAAATTGCAGAAGAGAATTGGAATGATTCCGAAGTTTCTTGGGATTTTACTAATCATCCATTATTGAAGTATAAAGAAAATGCTACAAAATTAAATGAAGCGTATATCAATTGGTCACTTCATGCTGAAAATAGATTTAACCAACAACTTTCAAATGAAGAACAGATTAATAAAATTCTTATATCATGCTATCAATTAGAGAAAGAGGTTAATTACAAGGTTGATACTACTGAAATCGCTTTAAAAACAGCTAATAAAGAAAACGATGCTAAGTCTTTTCTATCATATTTTATAGGAGTAATTACGGGAAGATATACTATTAACAATATTAGCGTTAAACCCTATATACAGATTACCGAAACGAAATATTTTGAAAATGACATTATCACTCGACTTCGTGAATTTTTATCTATTGCTTTTTCTCCTATTACTGTAGATGAAAATATGCAATGGCTAGCCGAAGCACTGGAAATGAAGAACAGTGAAGATACAGAAACACGATTGCGTCGTTACTTCTTAGATGAGTTTTTTGCAGATCATTGTAGGATGTATCAAAAACGTCCGATATATTGGTTAGTGGATTCTGGAAAACAAAAAGGATTACGGACACTTATTTATATGCATCATTATCAACCAGATACAATGGCAACAATTCGTTTCCAGCATCTGCAAGAAATTCAAGCTAAGTATCAAAATGAAATTATAGATTTAGAGAACCGATTAGTTAATCCAAACTTATCAGCAAGTGAGAAGAAAAAGCTAACAGCAGAAAAAACATCTTTTGAAAAGAAAATAGATGAACTACGAGAATTTGATAAACGTCTAGCTGAAATAGCTAACGAAGAGCTTGAAATTGATTTAGACGATGGTGTGAAAGTGAACTATGAAAAGTTTTATCGTGGCGGTAAAGGTGTATTAGCGAAGATTAAATAAATAATTCATAGCCTTCTTACTTTGGTAAGGAGGCTTGTTTCATATTAAGGTATAATTAAAATTATTAGTAAATATTCATAATGAGGTGACACAATGAATGTCATTGAACTGTTAAAAGAGAGAATAGAGGAAGAACTATATAAAAAAAATAAGCCGCGCACGGTTATTTTTTGGTATGACGAGCAAGGAGAATATAATGTTTCTGATTTAGAAGAAGCTTTTGCAGAGCAACCGATTCAAATCCGCCAATTAACATGTAATAACTTCTTTACGCTTAAATTAGAAATTGAGTTAGAAAAGAAAAAGGATTCTTTTTTATTATATGCTGATTTTGCAAAGCCAGCGATAGAAGATAATTTTTTATTGGATATGGAGCTTTATGGTACAGAGTTTAAAGCGGATACGAATGCTTTACTTGCAGAGCAGTTACAAGTAAGTGATGCCGTTTTAAGACCTTTGATTAAGGAATATGGAGACTTTTTTAAAAGTGCAGAGCGTAAAAATAAATTAAAGAAAGTAGTACCGCCTAATGCTACTGACCGTGAAATCGAGTATGCAATGTTAGCAGTGCTAACAGGCGCACCCATTGCAAATATGGAAGAGATTACTCGTCATTTATTGTTGCGTAGCTTACAAGAAGAATCAAATGAAGTATATAAAGCCATATCAAAAAGGTTTAGCACTAATCGTATGTGGGAGCATATTTCGGAATACTTTGGTTTGCATTCAAGTGATTTGACTTTACAGTATTTAATGGAACATGTACTGTATGCACATTTCAAACGTCATGCACAATTTGAAGACCAGCCATTACAAAAGAAATATGAAACAACACGTGGTAATGCATGTGCTTTATTTATTGATGACTGGCTACATACAAAAGAAAGCGAAGTAGAAGTCTTAGAAACATATATGAAGGAAATCGAACAAAGATTTTCAATTATTGATGTGTTACATGAACGGCCAATCGAGCAATTTGCTGATATTTCAACTTTCCCAATAATTGATTATTTATTGATAAATAGGCTAACAGAAGAACTTCTGCATCAAACATCCAATTTTGATGCTTGGACAGAGATTTTGAATAAGCGTTTAAAAATGTATTGGGCGAAACGAAATGAACGAATCCGAAACTTGTTAAATGTAATGATTGATGCAGTGGATTTATCAAAGTATAAAATGTTCTTGAAGCAATATGATACTCGTGAGCCTTTATATGTCCAATATATAAGTGAACTTTACTTAGTTGATCAAGCATATCGACGCTTTATGACGGGGTTTTTGCAATTAGAAAACAAAGAAATGCTAGAAAAACTAGCTGAGCAATTAACAAATTGGTATGAAAATAAATATTTATTGAAAATTGCTCAAGAGACTAATTACCTTTTAGAAACTGCAGATGTAGGAAAATTACCTAAACAGGCTAAGTTTTATAAAGAAGTTTTACAGCCCATTCTTGAGAAAGAATCAACACGAGTATTTGTGATAATTTCGGACGCAGTACGATATGAGGTAGGAGCAGAATTAGTTTCTCGGTTAAATTTACGTTCGAATGGGGTTGCCTCTATCAGTCCGTTAGTTGCGAATATGCCAACATATACACAATTAGGTATGGCATCTTTATTACCTCATAAAACATTATCGATTACTGAAAATGGAACAGTATTAGCAGATGATCAACCTACAAATGGATTAGCGAATCGCACTAAAATTCTACAAGCAGCTCATCGAGAAGCAATTGCCTATCGTTTAACAGATTTATTAGATTGGTCAAGAACGACAGCAGATGAAAATTTAAAAGGAAAGCGTCTCGTTTACTTATATCATGATGTAATCGATGCAGCAGGTGATTCTGTAAAATCCGAGCGTGCTACATATATAGCTGCAGAACGAGCAATAAAAGAATTATCAATTGCTGTTGATCGATTATCTAAATTGCAAGCAAAACGAATTTTTATAACAGCAGATCACGGATTCCTTTATCAGTATCCAAGAATTGAAAATGATATTAAAGTAGTGAGTGTTAAAGGTGAAATAATTGATTCTAATCGTCGTTTTGCTATTGGTCATAATCTACTAATAGATGATGGAGCAATTAATGTGCCAGATGATTTTTCAACATTACAAGGTGTAGAAAAAGTGATTGCTAAAGGCGTAAACCGATTTATTGGCGGTGGAGGATTACAGTTTGTACACGGAGGTGCAACACCTCAAGAAGTAATAGTACCGCTAATTGATTATCGTCGTACTTCCCAAGCAGTTCCTGTTGAAATCAGCGTAGCCATGCCAAAACGTGTAATTACAGGTTTCCGTATCCAAGTGCCAATATATCAAGAACAAAGTATTTCTCAAGAATGTAAGGCACGTACAATTCGGGCTGCATTCTACCTAAATGATGAGCGAATTTCAAATGAATTAGAATGGACATTTGATATGGTGGGTGAAAACCATGAACGCACTGAGCAACTAACATTTAATCTTGTAGAAAACTATTATCCAACAGGACAAACTTGTGTACTAAGAATGGTAACCGTGGAAGATGACAAAGCCACACTATATCGCGAGACAGAATTTACGATTCATATGTATAATGCGCTTTACTAAAGAGAAGCTAGAGAACTGTTAATTCCGTTCTCTAGCTTTTTTGTCTTATATTTCTTCTAACAGTATATGGGAGTTTACTATATAATTTAAACTAAGAGAATGTAAGTATTGAGAGGGATGTTATTTTGTTAAAGATAGGAGAAATTATTAAAGGCTCTTTCTGGCCGGAAATTGTTGAAATTAAGCATTTTGAAGAAATTGACGATGATTTATTTTTAGTTGAATCAATTGGGCGAAAAACAAATAAATATTATGAACAGTATTTAGATAGGTCGCAACTAGCACTATTAGAAAACATTCAAGATGAGGAAAGTTCATTTAATTCTCAAAGACTGCAACACTATTTACAATATTATATTTTAAAGACAGAGGATAAGTTTTCGAAGTCTCGTGCGAGAGGAAACAAAAAGATTATTCCACTACCGCACCAAATTGAGGCAGTATATAGTCGCATGTTACAGTCACCTCAAGTTCGATATCTACTAGCGGATGATCCCGGCGCAGGGAAAACGATAATGTCAGGAATGTTGATTCGTGAGTTAATTGCAAGACAAGCAGCAGAGCGTATTTTAATTCTAGTTCCCCCTCTAGTATTGCAACAATGGCAGGAAGAGCTTAAAGATAAGTTCGGAGAAGAGTTTACCATCGTAAATCGAAGTTTATTAAATAGCTCAAGTGAGGTAAATCCATTCGAATCACATGACAAAATAATTGCATCAATTTATTGGGCTTCACGTGAAGAAATTAAAGCATTTATTTTAAAAGCACAATTTGATTTAGTTATAGTTGATGAAGCTCATAAAATGGCTGCCTATACACATGGTGTCAAGAAACGTAAAGTGAATCGTACGAAAATTTATCAACTTGGTGAGAGTTTACTACGTCATACAGAGCATTGCTTATTACTAACGGCTACACCCCATAAAGGAGATAAAGAAAATTTCCGACATTTAATGAGTTTGGTAGACCATGATATTTTTTCACGTTTAAATACAGGTGATTCTATATATGAAAAGAGTAATCCTTTTGTTATTCGTAGATTAAAGGAAACAATGAAAAATTTTGATGGTACTCCGTTATTCCCGAAAAGAACCACAACGACCATTTCATTTGATTTAAGCTACAGCGAACGTGAACTTTATGAAGAAGTTACTACCTATGCACGAGAGCATTTTAATCGAGCAAAACAAAATAATAAACCAAACGTAGCATTTGCAATGATGATTTTACAACGTCGCCTAAGTTCGTCTTTAGATGCTATCTATTTATCTCTTAGAAGACGTAAAGAAAAGTTAGAAGAATTATTAAAATCCGAGTTAACGGTCAATAAATCAATTGAACCATTTGAATACGACGAACTTTCAACAGAAGAGCAAGAAGAAATAGAAACATTAGTTGAAGGGGAAACGGATGTTATTGATATAGAGGAATTAAAGCTAGAAATAGAGATTTTAGATGGCTTAGTTTATAAAGCAGAGATGCTCGTAAATCAAGATATAGAACGTAAATATTTAGAGCTTGAAAACACATTATTCGGTCCGGATGGATTGCTTTCTAAAGGAGAAAAAATTCTTATCTTTACGGAATCAAAAGATACTTTATATTACCTTGAACGAAAGCTTCTACAGCATGTCCCTGAAGTCACAAAAATCGTTGGGAACTACTCGATGGATCAACGTCGTGAACAAGTGGAGCGATTTCGAAATGATGTACAAATCATGCTTGCCACAGATGCTGGGGGAGAATCTATTAACCTTCAATTCTGTAATCAAATGATTAACTATGATATTCCGTGGAATCCAAATCGTTTGGAACAGCGTATGGGGCGTATACATCGTATTGGACAAAAAAATGAAGTATTCATCTTTAATCTTGTTGCTAAAAATACACG
Organism: Lysinibacillus sp. FSL K6-4013; assembly: GCF_038630435.1. Taxonomy (NCBI): domain Bacteria; kingdom Bacillati; phylum Bacillota; class Bacilli; order Caryophanales; family Bacillaceae; genus Lysinibacillus; species Lysinibacillus sp. FSL K6-4013. The sequence continues at coordinate 3,736,525 of NZ_CP152031.1, read as the reverse complement.
AGAAGGAGATGTACTGATACGTCTACTCGATAAGATGGAACAAATGCGCACAGATTTAGGACAAGATCAAGTTTATGATTTTATTGGTGAGGTACTTGAAGAAAATAATATCGATTTATCTCACTTAATGGAGGAAGCAATTAGCGGACGAGAGAATTTAGATGAGCTAATTGCACAAATGGAAAAAACATTATCTGAAGAACATGAAAGATTATTAGAATTAGCAAAACAAGAACGCTTAGATGATTCGAGTTTTGATTTACCGGGTGCAAGACGTGCATATCAAGAAATTTCAATTAGCAGTATGCCATCACGAGTTTATGGTGAGTTTGTAGTAAAACAGTTTGAGGAAACACGTATTAAATTAAATATCTCAAACGATAACAATACAGTTCGAATTGATCGATTCCCTAAAAATATTCGTGAACTAATTAAGAAGCGAAAATATTCTTTAAGAACTGATGAATCATTACGGTTTACATTAAGACCAGATAAACAAACAGAACAGTTATCAATATTACAGAATGATCATCCTTTAAAAAAATTAGCGATGGAACTCGCAAGTCAAGAGTTACAACAAGTTGCTTTACCAATCTGTACAGTAAAAACAAATGTAAGTGAACCTTTAACATTAGAACTTAGCAGTATTAGTGTAGTTGATGGTACAGGCCGGGAATTAGAACAAGAATTAATGTTATTAGCTAAAAGGGAAACTGGGGAGTTCATTCAAGTAGATCCGTATTTCCTATTCCAAAAGCAATTTAAATTAATCAATACAGCAGGTAAAGAAGATAAAACATTTAAAAAAGAATCTATTCTTCAAGCGAAAAAGATACTTCAATCTGTTCAAATGAAACGTGATGATTATTTAAACCGTAAGAGTACTTATTTACGACGTTCATTTGATGAACAAATGCAAACACTGCAGGAAAGGTTAACTAATTATTTAAGTGATAACTTAAATAATAAAAACAGCGCGTTAATTAACCAAACCTATACTCAAATTGAAGACTTAGAGGAACGTAGTAAAGAGCGACTTGAAAATATCGAAAGAGAAAGAAGTATCCAGTTACAATCCATTAAATCTATTACACAGCTACATGTACAATCAATTCAAAGTGCATCACGTGTTATTCCAAAAGATTTCATAGAAGTTGTAAAAGAGTATGAATATCAGAGTGGGCGATTAAACATCCGTGTTAAGAATGCATTTGGCTTAGTCGATTTCACAAGCGAAGAAGCAGATGGAAATACACGATTTATTTTACTAACACCATCTATAGAGTTGCTTTCTCAACAATTGGAATTAAATGATTACCGCGAATTAAACGGGTCGGTATATGTTTATGTAGTAAATCAACATAATATTGTAGAAGAAGTGAAAATGGAACAAATCATTGGGGTATAGGTAAGTGTTCCTGTAGTAGCATTTTTTTCAATGGTGGAACAGAATAGAAAAGGTACGGTGGAAATCAGAAAAACACTAAGAAAAGTCTGAACTAAAAGAAGAGCAACCTAGTGAACGGAAGACTAAAAGATAGTCAAAAAATTGTTTAGTTTAGTTAAATAACGTTTATGCTGGCAACCTATTCTCTGGTGAAAAGTTTTGTAAATATGTTAAAATAAGTAAGATCAAGGACTTAATCCTTGGCAATCCAAATGGCTGTGCCATTGTGGATTAGAGCAAAGTAATCCACCCTAACCATTCACAGTGTAGCAGGGTGGATTATTTATTTACATAAATGATTACCAAGAATTAAATGGATTGGTATATGTTTATGTGGTAAATCAACATAATATTGTAGAAGAAGTGAAAATGGAACAAAGCATAGGAGTCTAGTTAAAGAGAAAGTAGTTATTGGCAGCAATAATTTAAAATTATTATTTATTAATTTCTAAAAATAACTTAAAATCTTAAAAAATGCGGCTATAATTTTTATAGTTTAAATTGAAAGGAGCGAAAATAATAAAATTAAGTTTAAAATAAATTCAATTTGTTTTAATACAAATTAATTAAATTCAATTTAAAAAGGGAGATCCCCAACTTGGTTCTAATAATGTGTGTTTTAAACATTCATTATCTGAATAAGGAGGGGGTCTTTTTATTTCTAATTAGAAGGGGGAAAGTATGGCAAATTCCATTTTAAAAAGAGCAGTAATTAAAGAGGAACTAGTAGAATTAACAGGAAACTTTGCCTTGGCAACAACTTTAAATCAATTACTTTATTGGTCAAAACGAGTAAAGGATTCAGACGGCTTGATTGCTGAAGAGTTAGCACGTATTTCTACAAATAAAGTTTCTGATTTAAGATATGGCTGGATTTATAAATCTTCTGAAGAACTGTCTCAGGAAATCATGTTAGGCAGTCCAAGTACAGTTAGGAGAAACTTGAAAGAGCTTGTTAATAAGAAATATATCTTTGAAAGGAGAAATCCAAACCCAAGATATAAATATGATAAAACCCTGCAGTACAGGGTCAATCTAGTGAAAATAGTTGAGGAACTTAATGAATTAGGTTACAGACTAGAACACTTTGATATTTTCTATAATGATCGAGTTAAGTCTACTGAATTATCAAAACAGGTATTAAGTGAATCATCGAATGTGCAAAATGAAGCTTCGATAAGTATGACTGATTCTTCGGATAATCAAGATGCGCGAGCAATACCAGAGAATACTACAGAGATTTTTTACAAAGAAATTGATGAGGAAGACTCTAAGTCAGCAAATGATAGTTATTTCCAAGACCCCTTTGCTTATCAAATTGCTCGATATTTTCTAATGAAAAGTAGAAAGTACGTTTTAACGGATTCGGATAGATTATCAATTACACAAGTTGCACAACTGGATCTTAATTTACAAACAGTAACCCAGTTAATTGACAATTGTTTCAATGGGTTTGCACCACAACACGAAAGGGACTGTATTCGGTCATTTGCATATGTGGCAAACTACATTTTCGATAAGCATCCTAATTTTAAAAAGAAATTAAATCACAAGCAAGATAATATTCAGGAGGAAAAATCTAATGGAAAAACTAAACGACCAATTTTCACAAATACTAAGCAATCTTCAGGAGAAGTATGGTTCAATCGAGCAAAAGCGAACGGAATCATTTGAAGTCTTAGATGTGGTTTCAGACAAATGTCCTTATAAACAGTGTGACGGTTCTGGATATATTGTATTAAAAAATAATCTAGGTGAAGTTAAAATGGCTATTTGCAACTGCCGACGAGATAAGGAATTATTAACTAAGTTTAAATTCGCAAAGATTCCAATTGACCTTCAAGATTGTACTGTAAAGGAGTTTCGAACAGATATATATCAAGTAGAGGTAAACCGGATGAAAGCCGAGTTTGCAAAACGAGTCGCAACTGAATTTACGGAGAATTTTCATGAATTCAAGGATCAAGGAAAGGGATTGTATCTTTACAGTAAAACAACTGGTAGTGGAAAAAGCAGTTTGGCAGTAAGTATTGCGAATGACATTATCAGACGATTGGATGTAAATGTGCTATATATTTCTTCAGCAAATATGCTTAATGAGCTAAAAAATACTTTTGACAATAAGAATGGCATTCGTGAATTAGATATTTTAAATTATTTCGGAAATGTGGAAGTTTTAATTATCGATGATTTTGGTGTAGAAAAAGCATCCGATTGGTCAGAAAGCATTTTTACTCAGATTTTAGAAGAGCGCATGAATTATAAAAAAGTCACCATTTTAACCTCGAATTTGAGTGTAGAGGAATTGTCGGGTAAATATCCAGCTGGAAGAATTCAAAGCAGAATCGAAAAAATAACCTTTCCTCTAGCAATGCCAGAGGAAAGCGTTCGTTCCATTTTAGCAGCAGAAGAAAATGAAGGCTTGTTTAATAAAATATTCGGCATGTAGATAAAATGCAATGAACAAGATCAATCCGGTTAGGTTGATCTTGTTATTTATTTACAGGGATTCGATTATGGGGAATTTAGTTTAATTCGTTGTAACAATGAGAGCAACAGTAAATTAAATAAGGAAGCCAATTCTTGAGAGGAACTGATATTGGTAACCCATAATAGTGTCTATTTCATGTATTGGTTACCATGACTGGTTACCTTTATTGAGTACCATAACCAAAAATGATAGTTTATTAAGATTTAAGTGGCACATAAAAGGATTATTTTTTGAATTCTAGCTAGGACTTATGTTTGAAAATGATTTGGTAACGAATGATGGTAACTATATAAAATGCCATTATATCAATGATTTGCGATATATTTATTCACAGTATCTTTATCTGGTAACCATTGAATGTTACTAATAGCCGTGATAAACACTTTTCTTGATGGCAATTCCGGATACGGGAACAATCAATATAGTTCAAAGTACTTCGTTTTTATGATTTTAAATTATCGCCATATAAACACAATTCAATAGCTCTATATTAGAGTTTTCGAGCATTTAATTGGACATTCTTAACCATGATGTAGCCCTTCAGTTTTATTATGGTAGTTTACTAGAAATATAGAGAATCCCCGATATAATGCTTAATGAAAAGTAGTTAGTTAAATCCATTTGGAGCTTTGCTCTACAGAATTTTCTATATATACCAAGGTGATATGAATTCCAATCCAGTTTTATTAGGTCATTTTAGCCTAAGTAATATATTTTAATTGACCCGAAATAATAGGCTTTTAAGCAGAGGAAACTCTATTACTATGGAAAACGCTGTTACTCAGGCTTTTTTATTCCGTGGTAATAGACTTCGAACGCAACAACTATAGAAGAGGTTAGGTGCTAATTGTTTTTCACAGAAATTTATAAAACTAAAATGGAAGGGAGTTTGTGAAAGATTGGACGATGTTAATGTAATTAAAGGGAAAGGGAGATCCCGGTTGGAAGTTAAAACTGCTGAGATCTTGTTATTAGAATATCTAGAACGTCATCGAATGCTTACGATGGCACAACTATATAAGTATTTTACTCAGTTCTTGGGAGAAGAGATTAAAGAATACTCATTTAAAAATCGATTAAGAAGACTGGAGGAATTTAAATTAGTTCGTTCTTCTAGTTTTGCAGAAGGTTTCGATGGTGAACGTTTTAAGTGTTTTTCGATTGGTACTGGTGGAATTAATTTGTTAATTGAAAATGGACTTTTGTTTGAAGATTACAATAAGAATCAAATATATCAACTATTAGAAAAGAAGAATAAACTACATTTCTTATATACACAAGAGGTAGTTCTGAATATTATGTGTACCACAAAACAAAGATTAGCATTGCCGCAATATAAGCATTACAATCAAACTAAATTATATAGCTCGTTATCACCGTCTCTTGTTCCATATGAAATGTGGATTAAGAAGGCAAGTAAGCCCGTAGCTATGTTTAACAAGGGAGCAGCACACGCTAGGGCAGCACAATTTATTAATAAAAATCAACAGTATAAAAAAAGCACTGGTGATTGGGTAACTATTATCCGTCCAGACTGGATATTAAAAAGGGAAGTTGATAATCTAGGACAAAAAACAAAATATCTAAACATCGAATTAGATACCGGTACGGAGCCATTGGAACAACTAGAGGATAAGGTTTGGAGATACTGTATACTGGCTGAGCAGGATTCAGACAGTAAACACGGAGTTTTATTTGTTCTTCCTGACGAAAGCTTTTCCAAAAGGACTAAATATGGCGATAGAAGTCAGCGAATATCAAACATCCGTAACAAGATATTTAATGATCCCTTAATGACTGATAGGCTTAGACAAGTAAAATTATCAGTAGGTGTGGTATCGTTAAAAAATGCTGGGGCTGTTGCAACTAATTTTTTGGTGCCGGAATTATTTAAATAGTAGACTATTATGCAAAAATGCGGCTCTAAAATTTTATAGGATTTGTTTGTAGATGTGTAAGTAAATTTATCAACCTTTAGTGGGGAAAATCATTTGATTTTAGAAGTACAAATGTATTACTCCAACAATCTTCAGTACAAAAGTTACTAAAAGCATTTGGGAAAAACGAAAGCTAAAAGACCTAAATCATGGATAAGAAAAAATCCAAGACTGATATTATCCCCTTTAAGTAGACAATGTTAAAAAACCTACAGTACGCTGTAGATAAACATTTTACTTAAAGGGGATTTTCTCTATGTCGCGAAAAAATAATACGTATTCAAATGAATTGAAGTTAGAAATTGTACAAGCCTATTTAACGAGCAATGAAAGTATGCAAAAGATTGCGGATCGATATGAAATTCGCAATGTTTCACAAGTGAAGGCCTGGGTGAAAAAATTTAAAGAAGTTGGATCAATTGAAGCCTTTAATCGCCTTCCATCTACGGGTTCTGGAGCGAAAGGTGTGAAGAATCCGTTAAAAGGAAAACGTACCCACTTTAAAACTGTAGAAGAAGAACGTGATTACTATAAGGCACAGGTAGAATACTTAAAAAAGCAGTATCCAAATCTGTAAATGGAGGAATGCCCACTTATCCAGACCGTTATCATATTATCGAAGAAATGAAAGATCGGTATCCGATTACATGGCTCACTGAAATGGCGAAAGTTGAACGTTCAGGTTATTATAGATGGCTTAAAAATGGCAAGGTATCGTTACGTAAACGTGATGATATCCTTTTAAAGGAGCATATTTTAGCGATTCATCAAACGCATAAAATGTATGGTTATCCTCGTATGAAAATCGCTTTACGAGACAAAGGATTTCATGTGAATCATAAGAAGGTCTATCGATTAATGAGTGAGTTGGGTATTCAATCGATTATCCGTAAAAAGCATCGTATATGGGGAAATCGACTATCACGTGTATTTGATAATGTGCTGGCGCGTAATTTTAAGGAGCGTGTAGAAAATGAGGTGCTCGTGACAGATATTACATATTTACCGACGAAAAATGGTTTTCTCTACCTATCAGCTGTACAAGATTTATATAACAACGAAATTGTCGCCTGGAAAATTAGTGAGCGTAACGATTTAGAATTAGTCATGGACACACTACAGGAATTGACGGCAAAAAGAAAGGTGTACCGAAGCATCATCCATTCGGATCAGGGCTTCCAATACACATCGATTAAGTATCATCAGACCGTAAGTCAACTTGGCATGATTGGCAGTCATTCTCGCAAAGGAAACTGCCATGATAACGCTTGTATCGAGTCGTTCTTCTCGCACTTTAAAAGCGAGTGTTTGTATCTTTTACACGATAATACGGAAGAAGCAGTGAGGCAAGCCGTTGAGCAATACATCTACTTTTATAACTTCCAACGCTTCCAAAAACGACTCAACCACCTGGCACCGATAGAATATCGACACCAGATGGCTGCTTAGTCTTTTTTAAAGCTGTCTACTTGACAGGGGTAAGTCCAGACTTAGGTCTTTTTAGTTAAAAAACCTACTTACAGGATAATACTACTCCTTGCTACTGGAAAATAAAAAAATGTACAAAGCTCTTTTTTGTTCAAATGTCATCTTTGAAACTATTTCTCCGATTTTATGTTCAATTTCTTTGTTTGCATCCACAGATTCCTCGAAATCTAAAGCCGAAGAAGTTTGGTGATATATACTATCCCTTTCAAGTATTTTAAAAAATTGACTCCTTGTAATCCCAAATTCATGACATATAGCTTCCAATAGGGAGAACGATACCTCTTGTCTTCCTGATTCTATCTTAGATAGTGACGGCTGGGATATTTTAATTTTTTTTGCAAAGTCAACCATTGTCATATTGTTTTTTTTTCTAAGTTCTTTGATTAGTCTTCCAATTAATAAATCACTCATATTTCAACCCTCTAAATATCATTATTAGTAATCGTATCGTTATTGCATTTTACAATCAATATATATCATGATATATTCTAATTAAGAATTTATTCATATTAGGAATAATTAGAGGTGATATTTAATGATTGATGGATTTCAAAAAGTAGTGAACAAGTTAATTGAAGAAAGGCTTGAACAAATTATTACAAGTGAAGAGTATGTTATGTATTCAGAACTGCTGCATAGGGATTTGGATGAGAAGCTTGCCCAATTTGGAAAATTTGACGACGAGACAAAAAGAATTGAATTCATCGATGACATTAAAGGAAACATCTTTGATCAAGTACATATCCAAACAAAATTAGCATATAGGACAGCTTTTAATGATGCCCTTGTATTTGCGATAAATACCTTGGTCAATCCACAGAAAATGTTTTAGTAGGAGGGGAGCGTGTGGAATATTCGAAGCAATTAGGATTTATTCAAGTCGAGCTACATAGAATTACCAAAATAAATGAAGATCCCCGTGCAGATATATCTGAAAAGCTTCTAACAGATTTAATAACTCTTCTGGCAAAGTATGAAATTGTGACTGACCATTTTATTTTTGATTTTTCCAGCAGTGAGAAATGTGAGCAGCGAGATATTTTGCACTTAGCTTTGATAAAAGCGGGAATGCGAATCGAAAAGGAAAATCAACTGTTACAAGAAAATGTGTAATAGAAAATTAAGTGTCTTTTAAATCAACCAAAAAAAAATGAGTGCAAAGTATATATTCTTTAACAATAAAAATGAAATACAACATGAAGGGGACAAGCTATATGCAAATATATTCAGGGAAATTAGTAATTGATCTGGCAACAATTGTTGAAAGCGATGAAGAAAAAGTGATGAAAAATAATGCACATGAAGCATTATCTTCAGAATTGATGCAGGAACTGAGAGTGATACTGGGGGCTGCTGGGTATTTGGCTGGAAGTGTAGGAGCAACGCTGGAGAAAGTGGAAGATGTCAACACGAACGATTATTCAATGATTAAATCATATGTAAAACAATCCAAGAAAGATGTACACCGAGTATATAACAAAGCTAACAGAGCAACTTTTAGAATTGAGTAGCAGGAATTAATAAAGACACAGGATGGCAGCTTTTCTATAATCTAATTAATTTATGTGCTATGCAGGATATGCTGGTATTGCAACTAAGAGGTTATCTTACTAATGCCGAGATAACCTTTTAATTTCAATGATATTAAAACATACCAATAAATGAGAGGGAAGAATTCTATTTAATTGTATATATAGAAGAAGGGATGTGTGATATTGAGTGGGGACATATATTCGTCTTTCGATGCTTCCTCATAAGATTTCTCAAAAAGATTGGAAAAGTGTTTACAAAGAAACAGTGATATTAATACAAGCTTATGATTTTGCAGAAATAAAAGAAAAAAATTTATTTGACACTCAGATTCCTGTATATGTTAAATCCAAAGAACACGAAGAGCCTTCTCGATATTGGGAAACATGTGGTGATTTAGGCGGTAAGAAATTTGCAGAAACTTTCATCCTTTACTCGGATATTAAAATGTATAGGGATGCTGCACCATCTACTAATAATGAAACAGATATTTTAATGAATAGCGAAAGCTCAGTTATTGTATTTGATGCTAAGACTCAAGGATATCCTTACCATCTTTATATAGTAGCCATTGCTATGCTAATTGAGAGCCGTTTTCCCAAGTTTGCTAGTGTAAGTGGAGATATAGATTATCTGCAGTGTGTAAAAGCAAAAGAATGGGCAGACACTCATCTCTCAACCCCAATAAGGTTACCGTTACGCGTTGATCCACAGCAGTTGCTTAACCGATATTTTCCTAAAAGTGAACGTGAAAAGATAGAATTGATTGAAAGATGGACAATTGCAGATCAGGAAAAAATCATGGAGATAGTTTATAAGAACTCTGATAAAGGAACTTTCCATAATTGGATTAAGGAAAAATTAGTTAAGTACTCTTCCCCAACACAGATTGGAGCTGTTAAGCTCTTGGTCTATTATTTGAATTTAGTTAAGGAACTGAATGGTTTGTTTTTTATGGCTTGCAAGGAGGAAGGGGGACCGAAGTACAACCCTGAAGAAATGTTAAGGGCAATTGCTCTTACTTGGGTAAGTATCCCACCAGAAAAATATGATTTTTTAAAAGCCTTTCGTAAAATTGAAGGTCATCCAGCCATTGTTGAAAGAAAATTTGGAATGATGGTAATGGATTTCAAGTTTTCGGGTCGTGAAATTAGAACCTTTATCCCTTTAACCAAGGTTGTGGAAAAGTTCACCTCATGTTTTCCAGATTGGGAGAAAAAAGCGAGACTTCTATTACAACAGGAAAATAGTAGGATAGAAGAAGAACTTCTGGAATTCTATAAGAGTATTGCTCCTATGTTGACTCTAAATAACAAGAAGGAAAGCGAAGGCAGTTATTTGGATAATGAAGATGCTTTTCTTTATTTTGATAATCATTCGGTTTTGCTGTCCGAAAAGCAGGACTTCCTTTTAAAAACAGTAGCATTTAGTATTGAAAAATTTTTAAGGAAAAATCCTGAGATTAAAGATCGACTTTATAGCTATGAAATTGAATCGATGAAGCTAATACTCGGAAAGATGCTTACTGAAAAATTTCAGATGTATCTTACCGAAGATGCTTGGTTAAGACTTGAAGGAGTTCTAGAAGAAGAGTTTTTTATAACGCTACTTGCAAAGCTAATACTCGATGACTTTTATAATTTTAAAAGGAAAGCTGACAACTATAAGCTTTTAAGGGGCATGTTTGAAAACAAGCTAATTACTGAAAAAATAACAAAGTACAGGAACGACCCCGAAGTAATAACATATATTCAGGAAATGATTGATAAGGAAAAGAATACTAATAGAGATTGAGGGATGCAAATGAAGCTTCTTATGTGCCTTGAATGTAATGATATATTTAATCTAGACATGTCAGAAAAGAGTTGCAGATGTGGAAGAAGTAAGGGGAGATATATAAACCAGCAGCTTGCCGAATATACGGGAAAGTTTGCGGTACCTCTTGGTTTTTCTAACCCATCATTTATACAAGCAATTAAAGATCAACCGAATGAAGGAATGGGTAAGGAGTTCACTGCTTTTGTTATTCCTAAGAACTGTGAGACTTTTTTTAGAAAGTGATGTGTAGGGATGTGCAAGAAGATAGTTAATATTAATCAGTGGCCTAGAAGTATAGAGCAAAGTAAATCAATGAATACAATTATGGAAGAACGAAGAAGGATTAGGGAAGAAAAAATAAATGAGTTTCTGAAGCGAGCTGATGGGCTCCTTGATTTAATCAAAAAGGGTATCTAGCGAATTAATGGCCTTTGGTATGGGGTGTATTATTGAAACATAAAAGCAAAATTAAATTCATTAGATATAGTGATAGTTCAATAATTTTATAGGTTGTAAAGGGCATTTAGTATTACTAGCATTTAAGCTCTTTAAATAAACTAAAACAGACAGAAAATTTGTATTCTGTCTGTTTTTTAATGATTTTAAATATAAAAGATAAGTTATTTCTCAAAATGGTAAAAAGTATATTTAAAGAAATTCGTTGATATGAAAACATCTAGAGAAAAATATTCACTTTACTAAATAACTATTTAATGTAGTGAGGCGAGGTTAACTTCTTTCTACCAGTAAATAAAAGAACCTTTATATCTCGTAATTTTGCTATTCTTATTCAATAGCAAATCATTCACTTAAATGAAATTTTTGGTAAAATAATATTGAGTTGTCGGAATGTGTAAAAAAATAACTAATAAAGAAGGTAATTCATGAGAGGATTAAGGGATTACCATTCTCAAATGAGCGTGAAATTCAACATACTCATGAGCAATTTAAAGTGCCTATAATTACAGGAACTTGATGATTATAGAAGGGGTGATATCTATGATAAAACCAAATTGGGATATTTTTAAGGCGAAATTTAGTGAAAATTCACAGAATAACTTTGAATGGCTTAGTTACTTGCTATTCTGTAAAGAATTTAATTTGGAATATGGGATATTTAGATATAAGAATCAGTCAGCAATAGAAACAAATCCTATTAAGGTTAATGATGATGAAGTAGTTGCGTGGCAAGCAAAATTCTATGAAACGCCACTTTCCAATCATAAGAAAGAATTAGAGGATACATTAAATAAATTAAAAAGGGACTACCCTAGTGTGAATAAGTTGTATGTCTACTCTAATCAGGAGTGGGGACAAAACAAAGGACAGATGCCTCAAGGGTTAAAAGAGATTGAAAAGTTAGCAAAAACATTAGAGATAAGTTTAGAGTGGAAATTAGCCAGCTTTTTTGAATCTGAATTTGTCACTGTAAAAAATGATAATTTAGCGAAGCACTTTTTTACATTAGAAAAAAGTATGTTTTCAGTACTAGAAGATATGCAAAAACATAGTGAGAATTTATTAAAGTACATAAATACTGAGATTTCCTTTAATGATAAAAAATTTGAAATCAAGCGAGAGACAGAACTCAAACTGCTCATTGATGGTTCTAATCAAGTATGTATTATCAGTGGTGCTGGAGGGGTCGGAAAAACTTCTCTAGTAAAGAAAATTTATGAAAGTTACGAAGAAGATGTCCCATTCTATATCTTTAAGGCTACAGAGTTTGAGGTAAGAAACATTAATGATATATTTGGTGATTTCGGTTTAAGAGATTTTCTTGATGTTCATAAAGATAAAGAGCGCAAAACAATAGTAATTGATTCAGCTGAAAAATTACTAGACCTGAAGAATACAGACCCTTTCAAAGAATTATTATCAGCAATAGTTGAAGATAACTGGAAAGTTATTTTTACAACTAGAGATACCTATCTTAAAGATCTTAACTATCAATTTTTCGAGATATATAAAATTGTTCCATTAAATATCGGGATAGGCCCTTTAGAACAGGAAGAACTAATCACTATATCTAATAGGAATGCTTTTACTCTGCCGAAAGATAAGAAGTTACTAGAATTGATAAGGAATCCCTTCTATCTTAATGAATATTTGAAATTTTATAAGGATATTGATGAAATTAATTATGTTGAATTCAAATCTGAATTATGGGAGCAAAGAATAAAGAAAAGTAAACCAGAAAGAGAAAAGTGTTTCCTAGAGATTGCAGCACAAAGGGCAAATACAGGTCAATTTTTTGTTGATGTAACAGCTGAGCAAGGTAAACAATGTGATGAGTTAATGAAAGACGGAATGCTGGGATATGAAGACGTGGGTTATTTCATAACTCATGATATTTATGAAGAATGGGCATTAGAGAAAATTATAAATAAAGAATTCACTAATAGGTCTGATGAACACGGCTTTTTTGTATCAATTGGTGAATCTTTGCCTATAAGAAGATGTTTAAGAAATTGGATATCTGAAAAACTATTACTTGAGGACTATGAAATTGTAGAATTTATTGAAGATACTATTAAGCATAATGAGATTGATTCTTTTTGGAAAGATGAGTTATTCGCCTCGATCCTGCTTTCAAACTATTCAAGAAATTTTTTCGATGTATTTAAGAATGAATTATTATCAAATGATTGTAGACTATTGAAAAGATTAACGTTTATATTAAGGATTGCTTGCAAGGAAGTAGATGAGGAACTCTTCAAGCAATTAGGCATTGAAGATATAAATCTCTTTACTCTGGAACACATTCTAACAAAGCCAAAAGGAGTCGGATGGGAGGCATTAATCGAGTTTGCTTTTGATAACATAGAAATAATAGGAATTGAAAATATTAATTTTGTTTTGCCTATAATTAATGATTGGAATGAAAAATTCAGAAAAGGAAATACTACTAGATTTGCTGGTCTTATTGCTCTGAAATTTTATCAAGATGCTATTCGTAGGGATCCTTACTATCGACGAGATGAAAAACTAGAAACCATTATTAAGACAATTATAAATGGCTCATATGAATTAAGCACGGAATTGAAAGCTATTATTACCGAAATAATAAGTAATAAATGGAAGAATCATAGAGACCCTTATTATGATTTAGCAAAGTTCATTTTGACAAAGCTTGATGGTTTACCTGTCTGTAGCGTAGTACCTGATGAGATTTTAGAGTTAAGAGTTAGCTGATTTTTATTGGACTTATACACCAAAAGAAAACCGTTTATTCTCGGGCTGGAGAGAAGATGTTGAACACGACTTTGGTATAGAAAAAGACGGTATAGAATATTTTCCTGCTAGTGCTTATCAAAGTCCTATTTATTGGTTGCTCCATATTAAACCCAAAGCTACTATGGACTTCATAGTAAATTTCACAAATAAATCTGTAAAGAAATATATTTATTCGGATCTAGCCTCTAGACTCGATACTATAACCGAAGTTGAAGTTAAGTTAAGTGATGGCAGACAGAAAAAGCAGTACGTTAGTCAGTGCTTGTGGGAGATTTACAGAGGCACAAGTTCTCCAGTAAGTCCTAATTTATTGCAATCTTTACACATGGCTTTGGAAAAGTTTCTGCTAGAACTAGCTGAAAATGCAGATGCTGAAGTGTTAGTGAGTTGGTTAAATTATCTACTTGAGATTTCTGATAGCGCTTCTATTTCATCTGTAGTGACAAGTGTCGTGTTAGCATGTCCAGAAAAAACATTTGATATTGCAAAAATCTTATTTAGAACTAGAGAATTTATTATTCACGACACTCATAGATCGGTTTCAGAACAAGGTGCTAAAACACTATATTCGATAGGACAAAAAATGGGTTCTAGTAAAAATAATATATATGATATTGAGAGGCTAGAAACTTGTGAAAATAAGCATCGTAAGTGGAACTTAGAAAGTCTATGTCTAAACTATCAAGTATTTTCAACGCATGAATCTGGAGAGGAAGAAGCGAAGAAACGTCAGGAAATTCTATGGAATATTCTTAATGATTATTATAGTAAACTCCCACCAGATTCTGAACAAAATGAAGCTGATAAGACGTGGAGATTGTTTTTAGCAAGAATGGATAGGCGAAAAATGAGTATTAAAGCTGAAGAGACTGATGAAGGCATATCGATAGAGTTTAAACCTGAAATCGACCCAGAAATTGATGCATTTAGAGAGGAAACTCAAAAAGTGTATAAGGAACATATGAGATATGTACCTTTGAAGTTGTGGGCTGATTTCAAATCTAAAAATGATGACAAATATAAGGAATATGAGAGGTATGATAGTAACCCTCAAAATGCATTAGAGGATGTTAAGGAAATACTAGAAAAACTTAATGAGCCATACAACCCGGATCTATCTCAAGAAACATATGCTGAAAATGAGTTATTCCATTTATTTAATAATCAAATACCATCATGTGTATGTGCGGTATTAGTTGAGCATTATATAGATAAATTGAATGATGAAGAAAGAGAGTTTTGTAAGGGCATTATTATTGCTAAAGTGGCATCCTGTGTACAACCAAACTATGTTTACCAAGTTGGGGATGGTGTGCAGGAAGCAATTGCTTCATTACCAAAACTGATGGATTTATTTCCTAAAGAAAGGCAAACGATAAAATTATTGCTTTTACTAATACTGTTAAAGGATGAATCTGTTGGGGGAATAATGTCGACTGAAAGATTCAACATTTTCTCTATGGTAGCAATTCATAAGATGTGGGAAAAAGAATTTGATAATGCTCATTCCTTGCTATTGGGTTATCTAGTATTAAAGCCAAAATATAACGAATTAGTAGATGAAAGTCGCGAAAAGAGCTTTGAAGATGGCTTAAACGGATTTGATTTAGGAGAATTATTGGATAGGTTTTTAATTGATAATGAGATGAACCTGAATAAGATGTTTGATAACGAGTTTTCAATTTCTGATTTAGGTAATATTCAAGAGCTAGAGTTGTTTATATTATCAAATGCTCTGAAAATGATGCCTACTAAGTTACATTTTAAAGAACATATTGCTATTGCTCATGAAATAATTTCCAAATTTGCAAGAGAGCTAACAAAAGGTAGAGATGGTGATAATGTTGAATATATGGTTCGTGATGAATTTTTGGAAAGATATGCTTATTTAGTTTTAAATTCAGAAATTAAAGAAGTGCCACAATTGATTCAACCATTTATCGATAATTTCAACTCAACAGAACCTATAGCCGAAATGTTTCAAAAATTTATTTATGCTGAAGATAGAATGCATAGTTATGATAATTTTTGGTTTGTGTGGAATCATTTCAAAGATAAAATGGTGGAATTGACTAATAATGGCTGGTATGTAGATAAAATTATAAAGAGTTACTTGTTTGCACAAACACATTGGAATGATTCTAAGAAAGAATGGGATTCATTAAAAGTAATTAATATGAGATTGATTAAGGATGTATCTGAGCATATGGGGCAGCATCCTTCAGTATTATATTCAATTTCTAAACTGTTGAATGACATCGGTAGTTCATTTTATGCTGATGGATTAATATGGGTATCAAATATGTTATCAAGGCATTCAGAATATTACACTTCGAAACTTGAAATGAATACTTCTTACTATCTAGAAAACTTGGTGAGAAGGTATGTTTATGAAGAGCGAGAAAAGATTAAGAAGAATAAGAGATTAAAACAAAAAATTCTAGTTGTGCTAAATTTCCTTATAGAAAAGGGTTCTTCAGTAAGTTATATTCTTAGGGAGAATATTATTTAAATTGATTAGTATATACTTGAAGTAGAAATAGAGATAAAAGGCAATGGTAAAATTAATAACCATTGCCTTGTTTTTTTGCCTCTTACATAAATACGATGAACTGCATCATAAGGATAAACAATAGCACCATTCAATTTGGAATCCTTTATTGCCTTCAAATCCTGTACTTTATGGTAAAATTTACATTCAAGCGTATGAAGGTAAGCACCTTGGAGATATTAACAAGTGATTTAGAAAAGCAATCAATCTTGGGCAATTTACGTGCGATAGCTACAAATTTGGCTGCGTTGCGCAACCCTTATGGAAGAGGACATGGGAAAAGTGCCACATATAAAGGACTTGAAGAGAGACATGCAAAACTTGCTGTCGGCAGTAGTATAACGCTTGTTAGTTTTCTTTGGGATACTTATGAAAGGAGAGGTATTTGAAACCATGAACCGAATTAGTGAGATAACAAAACGTGATATCTATGATTTGTTCCGGAATGGAATTGATATAGATGAATGGTTTGAGAAGAAAAATGTTAAATATACTTATTTTGGACGTTGGAATGAAATTGAGTTTCTCAAGAGATTATATAATTTGAAAAATATGCGAAGTATAGATTCAAGATTTCCAGACGCGGAAAGTGACATATGGCAGCATACTGTAAACAATGATGATTATCCATTTTGCTGGGTTTTTGAGGATGAACGATTCCAACTGAAAAATGGAAACGATGAAATTTACTTGAAATTTATATGTGAGATTTTTCATCCTATAGTTAGGGATGAAACAGGATATTGGAAGGAGTTTCTTGCAGAAGTAAACAAAATGTTGCGAAACGATGGATATGAATTATATCCGGCAGAAAAAATATCTAACCGTGATGTCTATGGATGGAGAATATTTCGACCAGAAGAAAATATTATATTCATTCCATACTCTCAGAGGAATTTAAAAGCAATAAAAGAGAAAAGAATATTCTTATCAATTAAACGCCATGCAAGAAATCAGATTTATCAACTTTTAGAAAAATATAATGAGAACTACCAAGTAGAAGAAATGGGATTTACATATAATGTCTCATTAAGCGAAATAGTTTTTAATGATTTACGGCAGTTTTACATTCCTAAATGCTACAATGAACAAAATCAGTACGTTGAAACTAGCGACCTTCAAGATTTTATTTTAAACAATTTACCCTATTATGTATTGGATGTAGTCGAATTTTTTGCGAAACATAGCTGTTCTAACGATTTTGAAATGCAATTTAATGCAATATTGAAGCTAAATGATATTGCAATGAAATTAGATAACGGCAAAATTATAGGCAAGTTTGACAGTCATATAAAGAAAACAACATTAGTTACAATCGAAGAGGTAGGACTCAAGGAGTTACTTCAGGAAGCGGCTAAATATTATGAAGAAGATAATTTAAAAATTGCCGTTGAAAAACTTTGGGATGCTTTTGAAAGGCTGAAGACATATTACTTTCCCACATTAGATAAGAAGAAATCGATAAATAGAATTGTTAGGGATATAAGCAACAATAATGCATCATATAAAGAGATGTTTGAAAAGGAATTTCATGATCTTACTGCGATTGGCAATAACTTTAGAATTCGCCATCATGAAACTACAAAAATAGATATTGAGGATGATAGACACTATGATTATTTTTATAAACGTTGCCTATCACTAATTTCAATAGCGATTCAATATTTGGAAAGTAGGGGGCTTTCTAAACTTTGATTATTGAATCGCAAGTTGTAGGTTTTAAGGTTATTTGTCACGAAAAACTGTTAGAAAAAGATACTATTAACATGATTTTTCATATTTATTACACATAGAATATGCAAAATTCACAATTAGATATATAATTACTATTGGAGTAGCTTCGAACATCAAAGGTGTTATCGCCTTTATTTGATAAATAGAAAATGGAATATATATTCCGCGCACATATACTTTTAATCAACTGTTATTTAACGTTGATCTAGCCGGCATGACTAGAAAGGTAGGAATGGCTACTCCAAAATTTATTGGGGGTTCTATAGATGCAAATTAATTTAACAAAGCCAGATGATACTATTAAAAGTGAATTTGAGCTTTTAAAATCATTTGAAGATATAGCTAATTTGCTAGAAGTACCTCAACAACTTTTATGGAAACAAGTGGTAGGAAAAAAATCATATACCAACTTTAAAATTCCAAAAAAACAAAAAGACGAATTTCGGGAGATTAACAAACCTTCGAAAAATTTGGATATAATTCAGAAAAAGTTAAACTACATATTAAGATTAGTTTATACAAAGTTACATAACACGGCTCATGGATTTACTATAGATAAAAGTATAAAAACGAATGCGTTATCACATATTAATAATAAAGTTGTTTTAAATATCGATTTAGAAGATTTTTTCGGAAGTATTAACTTTGCAAGAGTTAGAGCTATGTTTATGACGTATTTTAAATTTAATTCAGAAGTTGCAACTACTCTAGCAAATATTTGTTGTGATAATAACAATGTTCTTGCTCAAGGAGCAGCAACTTCTCCTATAATTTCTAATATTATTGCAAATAAATTAGATAAACAATTACATAGACTAGCTAAGTCTAAACGGTGTGTTTATACGAGATATGCTGACGATATAACTTTTTCAACAAAACTTGATGATATAAATAAGGATATACTTCATGATGAAATAAATTTAGTTCTTGGTAGTGTTTTATCAAATATAATTACATCTAATGGTTTTACTATAAATAATAGTAAAACCAGAATTAGTAGAAAGAATAAGGCACAATATGTAACAGGAATAAAGATTAATAGTAAATTAAACATAAATCGTAAGTATGTAAAAAAAATCCGGACCATATTAAATAATATTGAAAAAAATATTAATAATTTAGAAGAAGCTAAAAGACTATTTTATAATAAGCATACGTTTAGAAAAACTAAATTAAAAGATTATGATATGTTTAATATAGTAAGGGGAATGATTTCACACATAGGATTTGTTAAAGGGAAAAATGATAAAGTATTTTTGAAATACGGTACTAGATACAATGAATTAATTAAACAAGTAAATGATAAGAGTGGGAAAACTTATGCTTTTATTAATATTCCTTTATCAAGAAAACAGTTTAGGGAGCAAAATGTATTTGTAATCGAAAGTATTGCATTTATGGAATATATTGCGGGAGTCTATAAGATGCAAGATTTAGAAGCGGAACAAGGAACAGGTTTTATGTTAAAGGACATAGGTTTAATAACGAATTGGCATGTAATTAAGCCCTACGTAGAAAAAGTGATAAAATTTGATTATACAAGATTTGAAGATGAATATTATATTCCAGTTTCCAAATCAAGATATGAAGAAGGTATATGGTTTGCAAAAATCATTGCATTTGATGAGGTAAGAGATATAGCAATATTAGAAATCGAGGGTATTGATAAATCCAAAATAGGTTTTAATTATTCCCTTGAAATAGAATCTGGAATGGAATGTTGTTTACTCGGCTACCCAGAATATAAGGATGGGCAATATTTGCATGAACTAGAAGGGAAAGTTCAAAGTGCTAGAGCAAATGTCATACCGCCAACACAGTTTTTAAGATATACCGTTAATATGTCTATACTTGGTGGAAATAGTGGGGGTCCAGTTGTTAATAATAGAAACGAAGTTATTGCAATCGCTGTTAAAGGAAGAGATTTTACAGTTTCTGAAGTTATACCTATTCAAGAATTATTTAACTCCATAGATAATAATGATATTATTTATGTAGAAAACCATAATATAAGACGTAATAGCAATGTTTCAGTTTGAAACATTGCTACCTTTCATTAACTGGACAAATTGCATGTTTTTATCTAATCTCTATAGTAGTTTGGCGAAATATCCTAAATATAAAAGAAGAGCTAGTTATAGTATTGTAATAGAAAAATTTGTCTCCGTAAGCAAATTGAGTAAACCTTATTAATTCCTTTGTAAGCGCACTTTTTATTGGTCAAAAAAGCTTTGTAAACGTTGATATTACACACTTTTTGGTTTTTTGATCAGTAACACCCGCCGTCTCCATACATAAAGGTGAGCAATAATTAACGCTAAATAAGAATAAAGGTAACAGCATCTAAAATGAGTGCGGATACAGATACTTTAAATACATTTGGCATTGAATTATTTACTAAGCTTTTTCCGAAATTAAGGTTAAGCAGTACAACAATATAGGAAAAAGGTTTATATCAGCAAAATAAGGTATACTATATTTGTTGAATAGATTTCTTTAAAGGCAGGAAAAGTAGGTGAACCAAAGTGGGGAAATATCAATTGGATACTAAAGGTAAGGTGGCTGTGGCAAAGTATCATGAAAAAAACAAGCCGGCCAAATTTGATAAAAAGCAGCAACTTGAGAAAATACGTGCGGAGTATTTGAAAAAGAAGCAAGAACAAACAGATCAATAATTTGAATGAAAACATAGGAAGACTAAAATTTCCCTATGTTTTTCTTTTCAAATTGATGATAAAGACATTGGAACGACATAGACATATAAATGGGAGTCACCATCTACAATTGAGGATAAAAAATTACATGATTTGAATGCATTTTTCCGTTTTGATAATAATCTTAAAACCTACCGTATGATATTACATCTTAGCCCCAACGACGATTGAGTGGGAGTAGTCATAAAGCGAGATAACCATCCGTTTATCTCTTTAAACTGATATCCAACGTTTTTGGTTAAATGTGAAAGAATTCATGTGAATATATGCATATCAAATTCTTCAAAGGCTCTATTTTGGGTATTAATTTATAAAATTGTTTTTACATCTGAATGTCTCAGTCTCTTAGTATTTTTTTATTTGCATCTGCTTTCAATAATAGAGACTAATGTCTTTAGAGGTAACTAAGGTTTTTCTAATAAAAAATTATCTTTATTTGTAGCATTCCAAAAATCAGAGCGCAATTAAGTAGGTTACACATAAATGAATTAAATAGTTAATTCGAAGTATGTAAGCTTCGTTATTTCATTTGGCTACTTTGGATAAATGAGTTCGGTATTGCACCGGACTCGTTTTTAATTTTGCCTAGTAGTTTATATATTTTTCTAATTCTATTTTTAATGCTCTATACTTTCTAATTCCCTCATGTAAAGGAAATCGGATTTCATAATGTCAAAGAAATTCACCATGACAGAGTTGTTGTAACTATTTCCTTTACGAGACATACTTTGAACAACCCCTCTTGATTCTAAGGCGCGACAGTATTTATTCATTTGATAATGCCAGTCCTGATCGGTATGCATAAGTAACTGGTGGTGCTCAGGTAAACGTTCGAGTGCTTTGTTCAACATGTCTGAAACAAGTGAATAGGTTGGTTTAGAGTAAACTCTAGTGTTTAATTTGTAGACGGTGTAACCGTCAAGTTGAAATAACAGTTTTTGCTCGTTTGAAATGAACACTTTTGCTTAAAACACATGCTGTCTATTTTTCATTCGATAACTATCACCATTCATATGAACAATTTCTACACGATGTAATAGTCGATCTAGAATGGCTGTTGTTATACCTTCATCGCCCATTAATTCACTCCATTGCTCAGGGCTTTTGTTTGAGGTTAATATAATTGAACTCCGTTCATACAGATGATTAATCAGCTGGAAGAATAGGTTTGCTTCGCGCTGATCCATTGCCATGTACATTAGGTCATCAATAATTACTAAGTCAGAAGCTTGTAATCGTTTTATCTGCACTTGTGACTTATGCGCAAACTCTTGTGTTTTCAGTAGCTGAATTAGTTCTCCCATCGTTATGAAATACACTTGAAAACCTCTTTGAATTGCCTCTATACCTAGCCCGATAGCTAGAAATGTTTTTCCTACACCAGGCGGTCCTAAAAATATTAAATTATACTGTTGTTCTAACCAACTGAACTCTAGAAGTTGCGTCAATTGTCGTTCTGTTAGGGCTGTTTGTTCATCTATATTAAACTCTTGAAGTGTTTTTATAAAAGGGAAACGAGCCCATTTCATTCGTCTCTCAATACTTTTAGCTTCTCGTTTATTTAGTTCGAATGTTGTAATTGCTTCTAAAAACTCTAAATAAGTCCAAGATGCTTTTTCAGCTTCACGAAGGAGCTGCGGGAGCTCCTCTGCGGTTTCAGCTAAACGTAATTGACGAAAGTGTTCTTGTAATTCTTTGACTGTTTTATTCATTAATTACGTCCTCCTAAGATACTTGTATATGTACTAAGAGAACGTGTCGTTACCTTAATTTTCGTGTTAGAAGTTAGCGTGCTATTACTTTTTTTAATATCTAATATAGAATCATTACCTAATTTCTTTAGATAACTAACGACATCACGAAAATCGTTGGCACTATAAAGATTTTCATCTATACATTTTTCAAGTGTTTGATTAATCCACTGAGGTTCACTTTTGATAACAGATAAAAGAATTGCTAATTGGTCACGACGATAACGATTATACAGTTGGCAAATTTCATTTACATATATCGTTGCAGCTTCTCGATTCTCAAAACTAAAAATGACACTTTGTTTTAACTCTTCAATGCCTTTAGATCTGTCTCTTGTGTGATTTCGATTTTTAATCAGTTTTCCTTTTTGCGTACTAATCTTATGTTCAGCTAGGATTTCACCAGCTGGTTGTTCACGAATAATCAATGTATTTTGTTTTGTTTGAAGGTACACTTGGTTATCATGTAGCGTACCGTAAGTCCCTAATGGGACTGAGTAACGATTTGACTTAAAGCGAATCGTATTGTCCTTATTTACGTTCCTTGCTATAATAACTTCATGGTTACTTTCTAATGAAAGTATAGGGGAGACTGGTTGTAAGTGTTGCTTTTCGACGAGAAACACTTCTACTGGTCTCTTTTTTGTTGTATTGTGTACGTTTTTATTTCCTGTTCGTTCTAACCACTGGGTTGCACTTATATTCCAACTTTTAATATCTTTAAAAACTCTACTATCCGCAAAATTACCTTTTATGTATTTCACTACATTTTCAATCATTCCTTTTGACTCTGGATCTGCCCTTCGACATAAGTGCACACGAAACTTCCGTTCTTTTACATACGCTTGAAATTCGGAGGTTAAGATTAAATCGCCGGCATTCTCACTAACTGTGATTAAGTGGTCTTGGTCATAAACAATTTCCTCAGTGCTTCCCCCAAAAAAGCTAAATGCATTTTCATGACAGCGAATGGCATCCTTTGTCGTAAAAGGCCGGTCTTGCCACTCCATATATTTATATCTTGAATGTGCTAATACAAAAGCAATGAAATACAGTTTTATTTCTTTTTTCTCTGTAGTTTTCTGTTTTGTTTCGCCCCAGTCCACTTGTATTTGTTTACCCATTGGCTGTTGTGGAACGGCTTCGTATTGTCTAACGATATTTCTTTTCTCAATCTGATATATTTCACGAATTTCTTTTACATAAGAGCGTACTGTGCTTTCTCCAATTTCTAAATTAGGATACCTCTCTAGTAACCAATCTTGAATTTGTGCTGCACTTAAATGAGGATATTCTTCCAACCAAGCCACAATCCAATCCCGATAGGGATCTAGTTTTTTAGGCTTTCTAAGTGCATTCCCTAAATACTCCTGTGCCTCTTCAAAGGACATTGCTAAATACTTATAAACAGTTCCACGATTTACTTTTAAATATTTAGCAATTTGTGCAATTTTCATTTTCCGTTTAAATAATTGATGAATCTCAACATATAACACTAACTTTTCCTCCAAGTCTCTTACCTCCAGTAAACGAATAATTCTAGTTTACTAGATAGTCTATTTGGTTAGCGAAAGTGTTCACGTGATTCGAGCGAAAACTGTCTATTTTATTCTAGCGGTTACAGACGGCTGAATAATAGCTTCAACTACATTGTATTTTATATTGTTTAATCCATTTAAGGGTTGCTTTATTATTAGTCCCCATAGATTTAGCTATAGCATAGGAGATTTCTGTTCCATTCCTCTTAAGTAGCGCTCAACAGCTTGTAATTTATCTTCGGCAGTTCAATACAAGTTTTTTTTATTTTCCTAATTCTATCCGATTGCATTGAAAACTTCAAAATATTTTCTGTATTCCTTCTTTGGGAAGTATTACAAGTAAAGTACTGTTTTGTATTGTAGAATAGAGGTGAGCGCAATATTTTGTATATTATGTATATTTAAAATGATATGAAAATTATTAAATGTATAAGGTGGTGGTTTGAATGAAGAACAGAATCCCCAAACCTATTATCAATACAGTCTTATTGTTACTTTTTCTTGTTGCTTTATGGTTCTTAGGTAATGTTAGCCAACTATTTGCTAGTAAAGAAAATACCGAAAGTGAAATTGGTTATATAGTAATGCATGAAGGAATAGTCTATTTTATTCAAGGAAAGGACGTTCAACAATCTGATATAGAGAGTTTCTCTAGCGAAAATCTCATGTACTTAAATAAATTTGAAACAGTTTCAATTTTAATTAATGAATCGAAACTTTCTATGAAAGGAATTAAAAGTGGAGATGAAGTGAGGATTTGGTATTCTGAAATTTTGGAGTCAAATCCAGCAAAAATCAAAGTTATTCGTATAGAAAAACTGTGACTAACATTTCGTTTTTACTAAATATAATTTAATACCATTTATAAATAAAAATTCCATTTATTTCCTTTATTTAAGCTGATTATTGCTTCTCAAAATTAATTTTTATGGATAATTCAACAATTTCGCGCGGGATTCAGCCTAAGAAGATGTGAATCCTATCACTATAATGGTATAAGGGTGTGCTAAAAGTCGAGAAACTTTCAGCACACCCTTTTGAATTTAATTGAACAGACGAAAATGAAGGAGTATTATACGCTCCGTATTTTTCTATCCATCATTTAAAAATATAGTATAGTTATTGTAAAAACCGAAATGATCGAGGGGACTGGAATAGATGAACTTACTAGAAGTTGGAGTAAAAATAAAGCAGATGCGGAAGAAAAATAAAATGTCTCAGGATGATTTAGCTTCGCAAATTAATTTAACGAAAAGTCATATTTCAAAAATAGAAAATGGCAAAGCGACACCGAGTCTGGTGACATTGTCTAAGATTGCGGAAATATTTGATGTGCCAATGGCTTGGTTTGTTATTCAGGATCAATTTGATGGTATTTCGATTGTTTCGAAAAAAGAACGCAATGAGACTGTTGAGACGAATGAACTTGGCTATCAATATGAGCTGTTAGCGAATAAGAGCTATATGAGCAATATCAATCCTTCTATTGTTACTGTACATAATGGGGCGGAAAATTTAGCCCCTTATACACACGATAATGATGAATTTATTTATGTCATTTCGGGTAGTATCGTCTTGAAATACGATCATAAATTTTACCATTTAGAAGAGGGGGACTCTGCGTATTTTTCTGGGAAAAAGGAGCATATCTTTATTAATAATTCTGCAGAAAACTCAAAGGTATTAACGATTTATGTTGAGGATTAAATCTTTCTTTTAAACGTAAATATTATCGAAAATACAAATTTCTTGTTTACAATACTATTCAGACAATTTACAATTGGTGTAATGTTATTCAACTAAGTTGAATTATATTACACTTTTTTAATTTTGGAGGTATGGGGATGACTTCACGTATAAAGGGATTTTATTTACTTTCAGTAGAAGAGCGAATTAAGTTAATCGCTGAAAAATCAAATTTAACCAACGAGGAAGTTGAAGCTTTAAAAAGTGGAATTTCATTAGAGCTTGCTGATGCAATGGTTGAAAATGTTATTGGACATATTTCAGTGCCTCTAGGGGTAGCGGCCAACTTTAAGGTGAATGGCAAAGAGGTATTTATTCCGATGGCTACGGAAGAGCCATCAGTAATTGCTGCGGCTAGTAATGCGGCCCGTGCAGCATATGAGCTAGGTGGTATTTTTACGTCCAGCTCGGGCACAGTTATGCGCGGACAGATTCAGGTATTAAATATTGAGGATCCTCATGCAGCGAGGGCGAAAATTTTTGAACATAAAAATGAGATCATTGAGCATTGTAATGAAAAAGATCCAACGTTAGTCAAGTTAGGCGGTGGAGTGAAGGATATAGAAGTACACTTAATCGACACAGCAAAAGAAACAATGGTTGTCGTTCATTTAATCGTAGATACGAAGGATGCAATGGGGGCAAACGCAGTCAATACGATGGCGGAATCTGTGTCACCATTAATCGAACGTATTACAAATGGACGAGTTGTGCTACGGATTATTTCAAATTTAGCAGATAAGCGTATTGTCCGTGCGCGTGGAGAATTCTCGACAGAAATGCTCGGGGGGATAGAGATTGCTAAAAATATTGTAAGTGCTTACGAATTTGCAGATGCTGACCCGTATCGGGCTGCCACACATAATAAAGGGGTTATGAATGGTATTACTGCTGCAGTATTAGCATCGGGTAATGATACACGTGCTGTTGAGGCTGGTGCTCATGCCTATGCTGCTCGTTCTGGTAGATATCGTTCTTTAACAACGTGGGAGCTGAATAAAGCAGGCAATCTTGTTGGTACGTTGGAATTGCCATTAGCTGTTGGTATTGTGGGAGGGGCTACGAAGACTCATCCTGTTGCAAAAGCAGCGCTAAAAATTATGGATGTGCAATCAGCAGAGGAGCTAGCCAGCTACATTGCCGCAGTAGGATTAGTAGAAAATCTAGCAAGCTTACGCGCACTTTCAGCAGAGGGTATTCAATCTGGTCATATGCGTCTGCATGCGAAAAACTTGGCTGTAATGGCTGGGGCAACAGGCGATATTATTGATCGAGTTGTGCAGCAGGCGGTAGAAGAGAAGGATTTCCGTTATGATCGTGTTTTAGAGATTACAAACTCTCTGCGAGGTGAATAATACATGGCGAATACTCCATACAATGGGCAAAAAAATGTAGAGGAAAAGAAGTTTATTGAAATTTTAGGAGACACGGTTTCTGGCAATCAGTTAATTATTTCAATTATTTTAAGCGTTGCCGCAAGCTTTTTAGGCTATCAGTTTGGCCAGTGGGTTTTTCCGAAGTTTGCAGACCCTCAGATGATTAACTCTTATTCACTGTTAACAGGAATCACGGGTATTCTGATTGTTGTTGCTATTAATACGATTCTTTTTAAACCAAAGCGTATTTTAGTAGAAGATGAAGCATCCAGTCATTCTTTAAAGGAAGCATTTGAGGATTTACAAATTGATATAGACGAGGAAATACGCTTAATCGAGGAAGATCCAGTGACAAAAAAAGAGCTTGAGGATTTTGGCATTCTTTCTAGCTTACAAGGCTTGAAAGGAGCGGATAAAAAATGAGTATTTATTTAATAGCTCTTTTATTTGCACTTCTTGGTGCAGCTATCTTTACTGTCATTGGTCTTATCTCAGGTACAGATGAAACAGCAATTATGGTACCCATTACATTGTTAGTTATTTTGCTGGGAGCGCCTCCTGAAGGGGTATTCGCCTTTTTCATGGCGGGCGTGTTAGCTAAGCATTTAACACATGCTGTCCCAACTGCGTTATTAGGCATTCCAGGGGATACAACGGCTGTACCGTTAATCGATCATGCCAATACATTACGCCGTTTAGGCATGCCGCACGTTGCACTACGTAAAATGATTTCTGGCGGTGTTATCGGTGCCTTTATCGCCCTACCAACCGCTGTATTGTTAGGTCAGTTTTTAGGTCAATTTGCCGACTTTTTTAAATCTTCATCAGGCATCATTTTTACTCTTGCCGCTATTTTAATCGCATTCTTTTCAAAGGGAAAATGGGCAAGTATTTTAATCATTATTCCATTTGCATTTTTCATTAAAGCTTTAGATAGCGTTAGCTTCGCGATGCTGGATAAACATTTAAGTATTACATTCTTTTTAGGAATTGCGATTGGACCGATGTTTTGTAATATTTTAATGGCGGCTTCTTCGGTTGCTAAAAATGATCTAGCTCGCAGTAAGCCAAATCAATATAATCTTGCTCCCGAAACGAAATCATGGAAGGGCTATTTCCCGAATCCATTTAAAATTTTATCGAAAAGGCAGACCATTTTTACGAGCATTACAACGTTTCTTTCCTCCCTTACATTTGTTTTCAGTCCTGTCGGGATGACGTCATTGATGGGAGAAATTGTGGGCTCACGTACAAAAGGTGCCTATAAAAAATCAACAACGAGTCTTACTGTCATGAATGGTGTAACGGAATCAACATATATAGCTGAAGCGATTATTCCATTAATTGCATTCGGTATTCCGTTAAGCCCAGTAGCACTTGGGCCAGCATCACCTTTATTTAATGCACCACCGATTTTTACAGTAGATCCAGTTAACAACTTACACACGCTCATGTCTTCATGGGACTTTTTCATTTTTGGGTTAATCGGTATTAGTGTAGCCGCTTTAATTGCTTATCCATTTGCGATGAATTATGCACGTAAAGCATCTGTATTAGTATTGAAATATATTAGCCAGGAAGCAATCGTAGCGATGTTCATCGGATTAGCATTTTTGCTTGCCTATAACGAGGCACAATTGCTAGGAGTAGTGTTAACATTTACAGTCGCAACTGTGGGTGGTTTATTAAATCGTATTTTAGGTGTAGGGGCCGGTGTGCAATTCATGGTATTCTATGCATCAAGCTGGATTATGCTACAGCTGTTCGGCATTTAATTAAAGGAAGTGTATCTTGATGACTTTACCAAAACAAGTGGAAATAAGAGAAGTTGGTCCTCGTGACGGCTTACAAAATGAGAAAATTTTTATTCCAACTGATTTGAAAGTGCAATGGATTAATTTAATAAGTGAAACAGGTGTCCGTCATATCGAAGTATCCTCTTTTGTTAGTCCCAAGTGGATACCAGCTTTAGCCGATCATCATGAAGTGTTTGAGCAAATCGCACGTGATGAAAAAATAACGTATGCAGCTCTTGTGCCTAATTTGAAAGGGGTAGAAGGAGCCATTCAACAAAAGGTTGATGAAATTGCGTTATTTATCTCTGCCTCTGAGGAGCATAATCAAAGTAATGTAAACGCTTCAATTAACCAATCTTTACAGAACTTAAAAGCTGTAGCTGAAGCAGCAAATCGTGAAGGTATACCGTTAAGAGGCTATATTTCAACTGTATTTGGCAGTCCGTTTGGTGATGAAGTAAAGCTTCAAACAGTGAAGGAAATCATTGATGCCTATCTAGCAATGGGCGTTTCTGAAATTTCACTAGGCGATACAATTGGGGTAGCAGATCCTGTACAAGTAAAGGCTATTTTATCAGAGCTACTCACTCAATACGATCGTGATTTGTTTGCCCTTCATTTTCATGATACGTATGGCCGTGCTTTAGCCAATATCTTTGCAGCACTTGAGCTGGGGATTACAAAATACGACAGTGCTATTGGAGGTTTAGGGGGGTGCCCCTATGCCCCTGGTGCAAGCGGCAATGTGTCAACGAATGATTTAGTAAATTTCCTGCATCGTTTAGGCATTCAAACGAATATTGATGAAGAAAAACTATTTACCGCCACACGATTTTTACAGCAGGCAATAAATAGACAGCTTGATAGTAAAGTGTATAAAGTACAAAGTAATTAAGTAAAAGAGCACCTTATAGTTAGAATTAAAATGAGAACCGCCCCACCAATTGTTAGACACACTCTACCAATTGGTGGGGCGGTTTTTTACTGAGGGAAAATAGTTTTATGCCAATTAATCATACTACCTTTGAATTCAATAGATGACCCTCCTAAATATGATCAATATACTTCAAACACTTTGCCAGCAGTTGGGTACGATTGGTTACTTGAAACTTTCTATATAGGTTTTGAAGGTGTTTTTTGATTGTATTTTCACTGACAAATAATTGCTGGGCGATATCTATATTTTTTAAGCCTTTTAAAACAAAGCTTAAAACTTCTTTTTCTCTTTCTGTCATTTCAAATAAGATGGAAGGCTGTGAATAGTGATGGAGGGAATACATGTTTTCGATATTTCTTTTCAAATACACTAACTTTAAAATATCTTTTTCATTAAATAGCTTCTCTCCTGTTTTCCTTAAAAAGCCAATAACTGCTACGAGCTTATTGTCTATTCTTAAATACATGGCCATTTCATCTTCATAGCGATTTTCTTTCAAAAAAACTTCTTTATAGTGGGTTTGTTTTTGCAGGCACATAACTTCATTCCTATTCATTAGCTGAATGGAATGCTGTGTATTTATATTTTGAGGGTGTAATGGATCAAAGTTTTTATATCTTTGTAAATATTCATTAATCGTATGACGCTCTATATTAAAAAGCACAGGGGCGGTTAACTCATTATTTGCTATTTCCCAAAATAACATATGGTGATAGCCGAGATGCTGACTTATTGTATGCAATAGTTCATGTTTAAACCCTTCATTACTTTGTTTCACATTCATATTTGAAATATGATAGCTCGCTTTAAGAATGTTTTCTAAATCATTTTCTAAAAACATGAAAACACCTCATTTCTCTATTATGCTTTTATATTCTACTTAAAACAGAATTATCCTTTCGGGTAATATCTTAAATTTAGAATATTCAGTACATTATAGTTGCAAGATTACTATTATACGAGGTGAGAATATGAATTTACAAGAGTATGCATCCTATGACGGTATTGGGTTAGCAGAGCTAGTAAAATCAAAGGAAGTAACACCACAGGAATTAAAGGAGCTAGCGTTAGAAGGAATAAAAAAAGTCAATCCATCCATTAATGCAGTTGTTAGTGTGTTAGAAGAGCAGGCTGACAAAGCAATTGAGAAGGTTGATGAAAATGCGCCGTTTGCAGGTGTTCCGTTTTTAATTAAAGAGCTTGTGTTACATGCAGAGGGTGTTCCGCATAGTATGGGGAGTCGTATTGGAGAAAATACGGTTATACCCGTCGATAGTGAATTAATGGCGCGTTTTAGAAAGGCTGGCTTGATTTTAGCAGGTACTACGACAACACCTGAGTTTGGCTATAATGCAGCGACTGAAGCAGTTATTTATGGTGCAACGCGCAATCCGTGGAATTTAAATCATAGTCCAGGCGGTTCGAGTGGAGGGTCAGCAGCCGCTGTGGCAAGTGGTATTGTGCCAATCGCTCATGCTAATGATGGCGGAGGTTCTATTCGTATCCCCGCTTCCTGTAGTGGGTTAGTGGGATTAAAGCCAACACGGGGAAGAGTTCCAGCTGGTCCATTCAATAGTGAGCCTTTAAATGGTATTGCCATTGAGTTCGCTGTGACTCGTACAATTCGTGATACAGCGGTGCTATTAGATCAAGTAGCAGGTCCTGACTTAGGAAGCTATTCCAAATTAGAAGTAACACATGCACCGTATGGACAACTTATCCAGGAAACAGTGCGCCCGCTAAAAATTGCTTGGACAACTGAAACAAATTCTGGGGCATTTGTCGATCCGGAATGTATAGAAGCGGTTCATAAAACAGTTCAAGTATTAAAAGAACTAGGACACGAGGTAGTAGAGGCGCGTCCGAAATATGAACAAGCATCATTCACAAAGGCGACGGTCGATATTTGGACAGCGAATATTTATCAAATGATTAAGGGGGCTGCAGCGGGAACTGGTAAAGCAGTTTCTCCAGACTATATTGAAGCCGCCATTTGGAAATGCTATGAATATGGTGGTCAATTAAAGGCGGCTGATTTATTGGAAGCTATTCATACAAATGCAGTCGTTTCTCGTCAAGTTGCAGGCTTCTTTGAAGATTATGATATTTTATTGAGTCCAACTATTGGCACACTTCCTGCTAAAATTGGTGAATTAAATGCCAACAATCCTAACATTTCGGCTGTTGAATGGACAGAGCAAATTTTCACGTATGCACCGTTTACAAATTTATTCAATGCTACAGGTCAGCCCTCCATATCATTGCCTTTAGCAGAAAGTAAATCAGGTCTACCAATTGGTCTACAAATGACAGGTAAGTTTGCAGATGAATTGACGTTATTACAGCTAGGTAGACAGCTAGAGGAAGCAATGCCTTGGAAAGACCGTCAACCAGCAGTACATGTCAGTGAACAGCCTCAGCCAGCAGTATAATATAGCATGAACGCACTTAGTGTAGACTGGGTGCGTTTTCTTTCTGTCGTAATTTTCAAGCTTCCTCAAAAGCAGGTTTTATCCTGACCTCGAACTCATATACATAACATAAAAGCTAATAGGAGTAGTGATTATTGGACAAACAACAACATAAGTACAGATGGATTGTGTTTGTTGCTGTATTGTTTACCTATTTGTTAATGGCAAGTCAGCGAACTGCTCCAGGGTTAATTACAGATCAATTGATGGAGGATTTTGGGGTAACGGCTTCGACAATTGGCTTATTGACGAGTATTCAATTTTTTGTGTACACGAGTTTGCAAATTCCAATGGGGATTCTAGCTGACCGATTTGGGCCAAACCTTTTCCTCATCATTGGTGCCACCCTTACAGGTATAGGAACGATTCTTTACAGTCTAGGTACACATGAATTCATTCTATTCTTTTCTAGAATACTTACTGGTGTAGGAGATGCCACCATATGGGTGAATATGGTGCTTATTTTGGCACAATGGTTTCATAAAAAGGAGTTTGTACGATTAATTGGCTTTGCAGGTATGACAGGGAGCTTAGGCTTCTTATTGGCAACAGTGCCTTTTGCTACATTGATTCTTTTATTAGGTTGGCGAATCACCTTTTTCTCTACAGGACTTTTACTATGCTTATGTGGTGTACTTCTTTATTTTGTGCTCGTACAAAACACAAAACGCATCTTTTCAAAGGAACCAGTCTTCAAAACTGAAGAAATACAACGTGAAAAAAGCTCCAGATTATTACGAAGAATATTTTCAAGCAGGCAAGCATGGGCTTTATTTTTTTGTCATTTTGGCGTTGTTGGCGGGTATGTTGGCTTTATTAGCTCGTGGGCAGTACCATATGGGATCAATATGTATGAGATGTCACGGTCAGAGGCTAGTCAGCTAATTATGATTGGTCTAGTCGGAGCACTAATAGGAGCACCCTTAATGAGCTGGATTGCTGGCTGTTTAGGTACAATTAAGAGACCCTATATTGTTGTGCACATTGCGGTTTTAGCGAGTTGGTTTGCCTTTCTTTTATTGAAAGGGCATCCGTCCATTTTCATGCTCATTGTCCTGTTCTTTATCATCGGCTTTGGCTATGGTGCAAGTGCTTTAACCTTTGCGGCAGTTCGTCAAACTTTCCCTTTAAATGAATCAGGCATTGTTTCTGGGTTTGCCAATACAGGGGGCTTTCTAAGTGCCGCATTGCTACCCATTATTTTTGGGTATATTTTAGATTACTTTCAAGCTGCCACAGGCAATGTAAGTGATGGGTACTACTATGGCTTCATTTCGCCTGTTATATTCTCCTTCATTGGTTTGATGGGAGTCCTGTTATTAAAGGAAAAACGTGTGAGAGTGGCTGTAGCATATCCAGATGAATCAAATAAATCCTATTAAAATAGGGATATTGGACGGGAGTGAAACTTTTGTTGAATATCGATTTTCTATTGCTTTTTCCTCTTTAATCACGCTAATATCTGTTAAATTTATGAAATTATATTACTTTTATGATAGATTTTACCTGGTTAGACATCTCCATAAATGCTACACTGATTAGGAATCTTAAAATTCAGAATAAAAAGGGAGAAAACTAGGAAATGAATCAATTGAAACAAGTTATAACAATACTAAGTATGGCTGTATTGATTCTGGCAACAGGAATTGTCTTTACACAAACGCCTGTCAATGCACAAGAGGAAGAGAAAGATATTCATATTACACTCCTGGCTACGTCAGATATTCATGGCCGCTCTATGCCTTGGGATTACGCAGTGGATGGACCAAATCTCACAGGAAGTTTAACGCAATTATATACAATTATTAAAGATATCCGTAAAGATCATCCGAATACCATCCTACTGGAAAATGGAGATTTAATACAGGATAATTCTGCAGAATTGTTTAATGACCAGCCGCAGTCACCGATGATGGTTGCTGTTAATGAAATGGGCTATGAAGCTTGGACATATGGTAATCACGAGTTTAATTTTGGTTTGGATGTATTAGATAAAGTTTCCAGTCAATTTAATGGAGCAAGACTTGCTGGGAACGTTTATAAAGAAAATGGCGAACGCTATTTACCTGCATATACAATTATTGAGCGTGAAGGGGTTAAAATCGGGGTTATTGGCATGGTTACACCTTTGATTACAGAGTATGAGAAGGGGACAAATCATCTTGATGGTTTAGTTGTCAAAAACCCGATAGAAGAGACTAAAAAGGCAGTTAAGGAATTAGAGGGTAAAGTAGATGTCATGATTGGCCTTATGCATATGGGATTGGAAAATGAAAATGGTGTTCCAGGAACGGGTGTGAAGGAAATGGCTAATGCCGTACCAGAACTAGCTGCTATTTTTGCAGGACACAATCATGTACTGATAAATAAAGAAGAAGTGAACGGTGTTTTTATAACAGAGCCTAATAAATATGGAACACATATTTCACGAATTGATTTAACATTTACTCGCCAAGGTGAGAAATTGTTGCTTAAAGAAAAAGATGCTTCAACTATTCCAGTAAAGAATGAAGACGGGACCTTTGTTGAATCGGATAAAGACCTAGAAAAAACGTTGAAGCCATACCATGATTATGCACGTGAAGATGCTAATATCGAAGTAGCACAGCTTAAAGGAACAAATCTTGTTCCCAAAAATGAAATTAAGGGTATACCAGCTGTACACATCCAAGAAACACCTTTATCAGATTTTTTCCATGAGGTCATGCTGCATTATAGTAAGGCAGATGTGGTAGCACATCAGATTGATAATGACAAAGCTTCATTGGATGTAGGTCCTATTAAGAAAAAGGATATCGCCTATAATTATCAATTTGCTGGTGGAGA
Source organism: Lysinibacillus sp. FSL K6-4013 (assembly GCF_038630435.1). NCBI lineage: Bacteria > Bacillati > Bacillota > Bacilli > Caryophanales > Bacillaceae > Lysinibacillus > Lysinibacillus sp. FSL K6-4013. Next base: position 3,701,137 of record NZ_CP152031.1, on the reverse strand, counting down.
AGTATCAGTTTATGAAGTAACGGGCAAAGATTTAAAAGATTATATGGAATGGGCAGTTGGCTATTTTAATAGCACACGAGATGGAGATGTGACGATTAGTTTTGATAAAACGCGTCGTTCCTCTAAATATAGTACGAATGATTATTTCGGAAATGTAAAATATGACATCGATTTAACTGAGCAGCCAGGTAACAGAATAAAAAATCTACGCAAATTAGATGGTACCCCGATTAAGCTAGAAGACAACTTAAAGCTTGGTATGAACTCTTATCGAATGGATTTTCTTGTATCAAAAGGTCAGGCACTTGAAGGGCGTAAGTTTAATATGATTTGGTCCTCTAAAGAAGAAAGTGCCTATGGAGAAACAGGCGGTACAATCCGTAATCTAGCTATTCGATATCTAAAAGAAGAGATGAACGGTGTGTATGAGCCAGTGATCCAACATAACTGGAAAATCGTTGGTGTCGATATGAAATCGCCTGCCCGTGCTGCTGTTGTTGAATTAATCAATAAAGATATTTTAGCCATTCCTACAACGGAAGATGGTAAATATACAAATATAGCATCGATTAATGTCAAAGCTTTGATTACAGAAGAAGAAATAAAAATGCTAGCAACAAAAGCAAAAGTAGATGCTAGCCAATTTACTGGGGTAAAAACGTCAGGTGAATTTTATCAAAAGCTGGTAAAAGCATTGAATAAACCTAAAGATGAGCCAGTAGAAAAACCGGTGAATCCAAGTAAGACAGCACCAGACAAATCGAAGCCAACAATTACTCAGCCAGAATCACTTAAAGGGATTGTTACGGCTTATCACTTAAATGTTCGTTCAAAGCCATCGAACTCAGGAAAAGTATATGGGACAATTTCAAAGAATACCGAAATTACAATTTTAGAGGAAATACAAGGCTGGTATAAGATATCTTATAATAATACGTCGGGGTATGTTTATAGCAAATATGTAACGATTAAAAAATAAGAGCTAGCATAAGGCTGAAGGAACTAGATTCGCATCTATTCCTTCAGCCTTTTTACATCTGGCGATTTATAGTCAATTAACACGTTTGGCTTTGAATTGTAGTAGTGCGTTATTAAACTTGTGAATGTAGGTTATTAAAAGTCAAAAAACCTTATCCCATATATACACTGGCACAAGTATCTGGAGCAGGTTCATAAAAGCAATGATTCTTAAATTGTCCTGTAAACGGCTGACCATACCATGTTGGGGGACATGGTGCATATGGATTGAAGTACCAGAGTGCGTATTTTGCTGGATGCTCTCGCCAAAAATCTAAGTTTTGTTTCGCCAATCTTTTTTCCGTTTCTCTCGCTCGTTGGTAAAACATATTGCCTTTTTGAACAGCTTCAAAAGAATAGTTTCCACCTTGTACCTGGTAAATAACCTGCTCAATCGTTCTTACATCATTGAAGTCTAAACAGGACGCCACTGCACGATTTACAATGACATTGCCCACATAAAGCATACCTTGTTGACCTTCACCCTCAGCTTCTGCCCTCATCATCCTTGCCATTAAAGCAACGTCTGCATCACGGTATTTTACTCTTGGCATTTTTCCACCTCCACCTTATAGTATGAAAAAAATCAAGGCTAGTTTCACGTTATCTTGAAATTCATTGTTTCTACATCTCACACCATAAAAAACGCCATCTTTACTGTATTGAACAGCAAGATGGCGTATTCTCATTAAAAGTTCTTTTTGAAGTATGGCGTTTTCTTCAATACAACACATACCGGGATGGCGATAACTAAGCCTACGATGTTTTGAATGACGTCTCCTGGAATGGATGCCAGCGGGGCAATCCAGCTGTTGAACATAATGGCTTGCCCAACATAGTAAACAGCAATCATCACGGGCATTGATACTACTGCTCCTAAAATATTCAACCCAAGATTATCACCTTTATGTCCTTTTGACCAAGCAATTTTACCAACAATGAAGCCTTGTAATGCGCGTGAAATAATGGTTGTGGGTGCCCAAATTAACCAGCCACCTACGATATCGAATAAGCCCATTCCAATAGCTCCAGCAAGTGCTCCTTTTTTTGGCCCAAATAAAATAGCGGAGATAAACAGCATAGATGTTCCTAAGTGGATAAGACCACCTTGCCCTATCGGTAGCTTCAGATTGATAAACATTGTAGCAACGAAAACAAGTGCTGCTAAAATGGCTGTAATGACTAAATCAAATGTTTTTGTACGTGATTTTGTATAGGATGTTGGCCTTTGTATATTTTGCATTTGTCTCTTCCTCACTATGATGAATATTTTGATGATTTTTACTTTAACAAAGGTCTGACTATTGTAAAAGTGTCAATTTCATAAAAAAGTTAAGGGTCAGTTTAAGGTTATTTTCGCAACTTTCTAATTGTGATACGATGAGGAGAGTAAAAGCAGGATGAGTTAGGTGGAATGTATGATGAAAAAAGTTGCAGTAATTCAAGATATGTCGTCCTTTGGAAAGTGCTCGTTAACGGCGGCGATGCCTGTACTCTCTGTGATGGGTGTGCAAGCAGTCCCACTACCAACAGCTATTTTAACGGCTCAAACAGGATATTCAAGCTTTTATTGTGAAGATTTAACATCAAAGATGGACTCTTTCATAGATGAGTGGAGTAAGCTTGGAGCTACCTTTGATGGTATTCACACAGGCTTTGTTACAGGTAAGGAGCAAATCGATAATATATTTCGCTTTTTAGACGTGTTTCACTCAAATAAGACGACGTTGCTTGTCGATCCAGTAATGGGTGATCATGGTGAGGTTTATAAAATGTTTACTGGTGAATTGCTTGATCGTATGAAAGCGTTAGTAAAGTGTGCTGATATTATTACGCCAAATGTTACGGAATGTTGCTTGCTTACAGGTTTATCATATGAAAGGCTACTGAGCTATCAAAATGATACAGATTATATTCATGCCCTTAAGGAGGCAGGTCAGCAGCTACAGCAAGCAACTGGAGCAAACGTCATTATTACGGGTTTGAATCCACCAGTAGGGGATACGGACAAGCGTTATGTTGGGAATATGTTTGTCGATTCTGAGCGGTCTTTTCATAATATCCGCAACTATAATGGTGAGAGCTATTCAGGCACAGGCGACCTCTTCGCATCCATCATAATGGGCGGCATGATGCGCGGACAAGATTTAATGGAATCAATGACACTAGCAGAAACATTTTTAGCCGCTGCAATTGAAGCTACTTCGAAGGAGCAAGTACCTCGTGAGGCAGGCGTGCATTTTGAAAAGTTTTTACGCATGCTGCTTTAGAAACTATAGAGTGACCTAAAATGTTAGCATCATTTTAGGTCACTTTTCTTTTAACAGCAATCTTATAGTGATGTCTCTCATGAATAGCCAACAATTGAATAGCTTGAATGAGATTAGGATAATGCGCAATGGGATCAGGAAAAACTATGTGTCCTGCAACATCCTCGTCTATATTTTGTACTAACTTTTGCAAAGCAAGTGTCTCGTTGATAAGTAAATGCTCGATATCATAACTGTTTAATACAAAGCGTATTTTCTTAGGTGGAACTAAAATACCTGGTGCTCGCATTCCTTGTCCTTTTTTGGATTGATATTCTTCATAAATATCATGTATTTCAGTAGAGAATGGCTTGTTTCTTCGCATTTTAGCGATAGGCGTGAGGAATAAAAAATATTTGGTTGCTGTGTGGAGCATTTTGAGAATCAAATAAAGGTGATAAAAGTGTTCACCAATGGACCATTTTCCCTCACGTGTTACTCGCCATAGTTCTTCCTGTGAAAGGGAATGAATAGCTGGTAGATAGTGTGCTCGTTGTGCCTGTAACGTACGAAAATGTTTTGACATATTAGTAGATTCCATAGATTTTCAGCTCCTTCACTTCCATTTTAAGGATTACTGTTGGAAAAGTACATCAAATGCCAATTGTTATGACCGATAAATAGGAAAAGTATGATAGGAGGAAAAGGCATGGAAAATAGACAATTAACAGCAGCAGATGCTGAGGTATATAGAGATTTAAGATTAGAGGGATTGCAAACAAATCCAGAAGCTTTTGGCGCTAGCTTCGAGGAAGAAAAGGATTTGTCACTTGAGTCGTTTGCAAATAGGCTCGAGGGACAGGGAACATTTACATTTGGGGCATTTGACCAGGAGGATTTACTCGGTGTGGCGACATTGGTGCAAGCAAATAAAATGAAGCTAAAGCATAAAGCGAGTATTTTTGCCGTTTATGTTTCTTCAAAAAAGCGGGGATTGGGCATAGGAAAACAACTAATGGTAGAGATCATCAATCAAGCAAAGTCACTAGTAGACGTCAAGCAAATTAATTTAACAGTTGTTTCTTCCAATGAATCAGCAAAAGGATTATACACATCGTTAGGTTTTCACGTTTTTGGAACAGAACGAAACGCCTTAAAAATAGGACAGCAATATTTTGATGAGGATTATATGGTGCTGTATTTCTAAAAATGCTAAAAAGCCTTTGAAGTATTCATCTTCAAAGGCTTCAATTTATTATGGTGAGTAGCAATGGAACAATGAAAAGAAAGCAAGGAATAAAAGAATCACCGTGATAAAAAGAATAAGTAAAGCACTAACAATGCCCGCTTTCTTTATAAGAAACCATATACTTAGCATGATAATAATGACCGAAAATGTGGATGCGAGCCAAAATCCAAGAATCCCCAAGTATTCAATCATAATGGGGAATGAATCGTGAAAGTAATTATACGGAATATCTAGCCTAAGAAAAGTGGTCAACAGAAGATCCATAATATCCCCCCATCTACATATTTGTTCTTACATATATGGTATGCAGAAGCATCTTTAAGTCACACGGCAGTACTCCTTAAAACTGCCGTCATTTCAAATCAAAGCTCCTTACAATAATTACCTCAGTGCCTGTTGTCATCGTGCATTCTGTGAGTATGGAGAAATGAAAAGATGAGGCTGGGACATAACTAGCTTCAATTAGTGAGAAATCCGAATTTGAATGAATTCAAATTCGGATTTCTCTATTTTTTATGTAGTCTCCCTATAGATCTTAGCTAATGGCTGTGAATTTTCTTAAATTCACGGCCATTAATGCGAGGCCCATCTCGTTTTCAACCTTCGATTTTCCTCGTACAGAAAATCGGGTGAAACGCAAATTAGCCTTCAAGAATCCAAAAACTGGTTCCACGTCAATTTTACGTTGACGATAAATGGTACTTGTTTTTTCTTCTGAAAGCTTTGCTCGCACATATTCTTTTTGTTCTTCCCACTTCTCATTCACCATTATCTTACGATTATTTCCTTCTTTTGCTTTTGTACACGATGAACGGAGAGGGCATCCGGAACAGTCTTCACATTCGTATATCTTAAACTCACGCTTGAAATCATATTGATCCGTTTTCGTGGTACGATATTTAAATACAAGCTGTTGTTGGTTTGGGCAAGTGTATCGATCATGTTCTTTATCATAATCCCAGTTCGCTGTATTGAATTCGTTTTGCTTATGCTTTTTCTTCTGTTCTTTTAAATACATATTGTACGTGATTAAGGCTTCTCTCTTACGATTCGAAAGGATATCATCATAATTTTGTTCACTGCCATATCCGGCATCTGCGACAATGTGTTTGGGTAACTTAAAATAACGTTGTTCGATTTCATCTAAAAATGGGATTAATGTACGTGTATCTGTTGGGTTCGGAAAAATGCTGTAGGCAAGCACATACTGACCTTCTGTTGCCACTTGTATGTTATAACCTGCCTTCAATTGACCATTTTTCATATAGTCATCTTTCATACGCATAAATGTCGCATCCGGGTCTGTTTTCGAATAACTATTTCGTTCGTCAAAGATTTCGAAGTCTCTTTGATATTTTAGTTTGCGTTCAATATAGTCGATTAATTTTTTCCGAGCTTGCTTTGGGAATTTCCGTTCCGTTCTTAAAGCCTTTCGCTCTGCTACATCTGATGAATCCTCAATTTTTCGATCATATTCAGAAATTACTTCATCTACTTTTTCAACCATTCGAGCGAGGTCTTCCAATGCTAATTCATTTTCATTTTCCCGTTCAATTTCTGGCATGATTTCTTTTTCAAGCAGCTCATCGTAAAGCTGGTTTGACTTTTCAATTAGTCCGTTATGATATTTTTCAATCGACTTTTTCCACACGAATGTAAACTTGTTCGCATTCGCTTCAATCTTTGTTCCATCAATAAAAATAGCTTCCTGGTTAATTAATCCCCCTTGTACCAACTGGCAGCGGAATTGAACGAAGCATTGACGAATTAACTCTTTTACGTCTGGTTGGACACGGAATCGGTTGATTGTGCGGTAGGTTGGTTCATGCCCTTGAGCTAGCCACATCATCCGAATACTGTCTTTTAAAAGCGCTTCAATTTTACGACCAGAAAAGACAGATTGCGTGTAGGCGCATAAGATAATTTTAAGCATCATGCGTGGATGGTAGGCAGGGCAGCCCTCATTTCGAAGGAATGGTTCAAACGCTTCAGGCGGGATACTTTCGACTAAATGATGGACATGGAAGGCAATATCATTCTTTTGTAATTTTACTTCTAAATCTAAAGGCAAAACTAATTGATTCATGTTATAATCTTTAAACATAAGGATCCTTCTTTCTGTATAATTTGGTTGTGGTGACTTAATTTTATCAGAAGTGGTCCTTATTTTTATGAAAAAATTGAAAGCCGATGAAATTTTACTGATCGTAAAATTTCATCGGCTTTTTAGTTTAGAGATGGGTTTTGTCCCAGCCCCATTCTCTATAGGTCCTTTTTCAAGCTACGCTCAATAAAAATATATACATATAAACAGATAGATAAGAGTAACATACCTAAGCTTATAACAAATAAGCCTATTCCTGACCAACTACCAATGATCAACGACAGAAGAACAATGACCCCGAAGAAAATAAGGGTTAGCTTAGATGCTTTTCTATTATCTTTTATAAGAAGTATACTTATTCCAAATACTAACATATTAGCGAAAAAACCTATCCCAATTGGAATTAGAATACCCATCTCCTTATTCAAATCCTTTCAATACAATATGTTTTTGCTAAATACCAAAGATATAAAATATCAACAACTCTAACTATTTATCACTCCCAAAATAGTAATTAGAAGCATAATGAACTAAAAACAAGAAAAATACTCCCCTTAAAAGGCAGATGTTGATGTTTATCTTTTAAGGGGAATGAATAAACTGCCATTGTTACCACAAATTATTTCAACTGAATAAAACCATTTCCTACCTGATTAATGGAGAAATGGTCCAATGAAAGAGCATGAGTTAATAAGTAGTCATATACATACATTGGAATCAAATGGGGCTCACAATGTTTAATTTTTTTTGTAATAAGTGCAGCCGCACCGGCAACAAACGGAGCTGCCATAGAGGTTCCTGTCAATTCTACATAATCACTGTTTAAATGCGTAGATAATATATTTTCACCAGGCCCTACAAAATCTAAATTAACATTCGTATTAGAAAATTTTGAAGGCGTGTCTGTTTCAGAGATAGAGCCGACTTGAATTACTTCCTTGTAAAAACCAGGGTATGATATTTCGATAGTTGCGCTTTCTCCATCGCCTTGATTACCAGCAGCGGCTACTAATACGATACCTTTTGAACGGGCATATTTTATGGCTTTATGCAATTCTTCATTTGGTTCTGGGCTGCCGAGTGACATATTAATAATGTTTACTTTTTCTCCATTAGGTCCAGTCCAAGTAACGGCATACATAATTGCCTTAATCAAACTCTCAAAGCTTCCTCTTCCTTTACGATTTATTACTTTTAATATAAGAAGTTTACTTTTTGGCGCAATACCTGTGATTCCCTTGCCATTATCAACAGCAGCTAGAATTCCAGATACATGTGTACCATGTCCAAGATAATCTTTAAATATTGAAGGATTACCTTCATCATCATCTGTGAAATTATAGCCATCAATAATATTGTCCTTTAAACTCGGGTGGTCAACCTGAACACCACTATCTAATACAGCAATAACAGATCCTGAACCTTGATCTGTTTCTTGCCACAATTCCCTTGCTCGAATCTTATCTAAATTATCAGGAACTGCATTTAAAACTTTAAACAACTTGACCACTTTTACCCGCTCTAAAATGATTTCATATTTCATTTTGTCATCTCCTTTTAAATAATAAAGTGTTAGAAGGAAGATGATAATAAATAAAAAGGAGAAATTCGCTCAATATTAAACAAAAATCTACCCCTGAAATGTTAGTAAAAGTCTAACATTTTCGGAGGTAGATTAAATTTAATATTTCTCTTATAAAATTGAGTATTCTGTTACTATTATTAAGCAATATTAAAGAATAAATCTTTAGCTTTTTGGACCAATTTTCCCACCTTTTACTAACCAATTCCAATACCTTTCGAAAAACTTCGACTTTGTTTGAAATGCATAAGGTAGTCCAATAAACAACCAAAAAAGAGAAGCATACACCAATAAAAATATAAGTAATCCTATCCATATACCTTTTATCTGAAAACTAATAAAAATGCTAGAAAACATAATAAGTAAATGTATTATAATTATTCTCTTATAGGCTAACAAGAATCTCCCCTCCTATTTTAATTATAACATTATTGGTGGGGAGATATTAACTTTATAACTTGTTATTTCTATTTAGCAAAACCCTAATGATTTACAACCTGGTCCACATGTGATCTTATTTTCGCTAAGGCACACTAATCCAAAAACAGCTGCACAAATAAATGGACACGCTACAGTACCGATTGGAGCACAAGCTACCATACAAGCTGCTGTACCAGCTAAGGTACATCCTAAACCTTGGATAGTGTCACAAACAGTAGTACAGATAGTACAATTTGACCACATTAGATTAAGTTCATTATTTTGTGTAGAAGAACGTAATTCATTGACATCATATAATGGGTTTGTGTGCCATTCATAATCGAAATACTCTCCATTAATCTTAATAGTTACAATTGGGAATAAATTTACTCCAACAGATTGTGTAACTTCGATAACACTTGAATGACCATGGAAATGCGAAACAGCTTTAAATTCTGCGTTTTCGACAGTAAAAGTAATAACTGTCTGAAGTTCTTCCATAACTAAAGTAAGAACTTGTACAGGGGTAGTTCCTTTAGTAAATTCTCCGCCTAATGATTGTGTTATTAAAGCTCGAAGATCAGTATACTTAGCTTTAATAGCAGGGTAATGATTTAGTGAGTTGTTGATAAGCGTCTGCACACTTTCATTTGCCAATGCTTTTTCAACTAAATTGTTAACCTCATTTTTCGATAACTCTTTAATTCCTGATTTAGTTTGTTTTTCAGTCATTGTTTTCTCTCCCTTTTAAAGTATTTGAAGCAACATTTAGTATGATGTGCTTCATTACTATGTAAAGTGAAATACAACTGGATATTTAAACTGCATTTTTAAATTTTTTTCAGGAAATATAAATTAAACCTATAAAACGAAATTATATGCTTTTTAGTATAGCTATTCTTTGTAGACTATCATAAAATTCCTATCATTCTGACTTTTAAAGATAAACTTTGCTTCTTTTAAGGTTTATTAAATCCATAAAAAGCCATTAGATAAATCCCGATAAACACTACTAATATAAACGAATTAAGGACAACTAAAATCATACGAGTGGGTCCCTTTATCCCTAAAATAGCAAATATTAGTCCTGAAATTCCTAAAATAAATGGAATTGTTATGCCAATTCCCAGAATATATTGAGGAGCCAATCCAATAAGAAATGTTAAAAACAAGAAAATTATTGATAAATACGTAAAAATTTTTCTTTGCAAATAGCACCGCCCCTTTGTATGTAAATGAAGGTTTGACTTTATTACAATTATACCACACGTGTTATTTACAGTTTTCATCACATCGAATAAACCATTCCTTGCCTGAAATCAACTTTGCCTTTTTTTATTTATAATAGTCAGTACTTAAAGATTATGAAAAAACCTTATTATCGACATTACATAATAATATAAAAGTTGCTCCATAAATGTTGATTTCTTGTTATTCGACTGTATAAAAAGTGGTATGGTATTAGATGCGGTAGTAGAATTACTTTTAATTATCCTCAATTCCATTTTGCTAATAATATTTCTAATAGCATTTTTAATAGGAACGTTTGGATTTAAAGAAGCTTAAATCACTTATTAAAAATTAAAACCCATCAAATAAAATTAGGTAGTTCTTAACCTAAATTATTTGATGGGTTTATTTTTGTTAATAGATCATGTTTCATTAGCATGAATCTGACAATATTCCCACAATAAATTAGAAGAAATACTGGCATTTTGAATAAGATTTATTAGTAAATCGCGTTCTTTTGGGGACAGACTGTCACCCGCTAAACAATTTGTATAAAATGATTGAACTTCTCTTGCTTTACAGTAACAGGCCATTAATTTTTCAATTTCCATGTGGCTTACCCTCCTTTCTTGTAATTAAGAGATTTTATAACTTCAGATAACTCCATGATGACAGCCTCTAATTTATCTATTTTCCTTTCAAAGCGAATGAACAGGTAGACTGTTATGGCAATAGGGAATCCAAAATTTCCTATTAGGCTAATCCAAATTGGAACATTTTCTGGTGTCATAATGTAAATTACCTCCCTCTTACTCCAAATTAGTGATATAAGGTGATACTCGGATTCGAACCGAGGATCCAGGTTTTGCAGACCCTTGCCTTACCGCTTGGCTATATCACCAAAACTGTAACTGTACTATATAAAGAGGATTCTTTTATAATAAAAACAACCTTCCTGTAAAAAAACATTATTTTGTCATGGTTTCATTTCTTATGTTTTAATCCTCTTTATAGAAAAAAGGAGGTCTCTAAGATGAAGTATGATATAACGGTATATTCAAGCGATGGATGTCAATATTGTGTTAGGTTGAAGGATTGGTTAAAGGAAAATAATATTACTTATATTAATAAGGATATTAATGAAGAGCACGTATTAATGGAGTTTAAGCAATTTAATAGTAGCGCTATCCCATTTACTTTATTAGTCAGTGATAATAAAGTAGAGAGAATTACTGGTTATCAGCCAGAAAAAATAAAAGCTATATTAGATATTTAAATAAGTTGGATTAAATCACCTTTTTTGTATAAAAGGTGATTTTTTTCACCCTTTTTAAGAACGTTTGTTCTTATTTTGGTTTATAATGTAGATACAACATTCACTTTATATAGAAAGAAGGCGGATAATAGGAGGGATTATTAAATGAAGAATGATAAACAAAAAATAGAGGAATTTTTCTATAGAAATAATGAACAGGTTAACAATCCGATTGTTAAAAGCTTTTTGTCAGATCCCCAAAATCTTTATTTAGTGCAAAAAGCGATCTTATATCCAACTGATTTGAATAAGAAGCTCGTTGATGAATCTTTTCAATCTCACTATATAAATGTTAGGAAGATCAAATATGTTAGTAATTTAATTTATTTCTTTAGTTTAGATTTTGATAAAAAAAGAAGAAGACTGCAAAAGCGATCTTTATTAATTTTAGATAAGGGATTATCAGAGGAAGGGGAGACGACCCTAAAAGAGCTAATAGAAGATACACGCAATGAAAATGGTCTAGATCATTTAATTGGTGGAGGTTTATTGGACAATATAGAAGATGTACAGCTCTTAAAGTCCTTGCAAAAACTAACGGTAAAACAGCTTCAAATTTTAGAGATGATTTATGTAAAAGAGCTTTCTATAAAAGAGATAGCTCAAATATTAAAAACAACTCCCCAGAATATATCTAATCATCATAGAAAGGCTTTAAATAAACTCAATCATTCACTCAGAAAAAAGGAGGAATAAATTATGGGAAATTTAGAAAATAAAAATAACGAAGAGACTCTAACAATAATTGAGAATTTCATCCCAAAAATTAAACATTGTTTACACAATACGGACTATCATGAAAGGGAAGACCTAGAACAAGAAATTAAATTAAAAATTATAGAAAAGCTTGCAACAGTAAAATTTCAAGACGCCCCTAGTTTTTGGGACTTCTTCCTGTGAAAGCTACCAGTCGATTTTTCTATTCTGGTGTTCGAGTCGGAAATCTGATGAACTTCTTTTGTAAAACTGAGCATTTCGAGTAGGCGCCAGATTACATATTGTTAACAGAGCTCGTTCCTACATGCGTGATAGAATAAATTACGAGTCTTATCTAAAGTTCGGATTGTCACTACGAACATTGGGAAAGAAAAAAAGATGCACATAGTAAAAGGTACTATGTACATCTTTTTATATTGATTAGCCTTTTAGGAAGTCTGGTTTTGCGAAGCTTGGGTTTGGATATGTGTAAAAGCCTTCCCCTGTTGCACGGCCAAGTTTACCTTTTTCGATGTACTCTGTTTTTAAGAGGTTAGCTAATTTTTTCATGTTTTCATCGCCAGTGGCAGTTGCTTTCGCTTCCACAATATTATAGGCAGTGTTAATGCCAACGATGTCTAGAATAGCAAATGGTCCAAGTGGAGCGCCTGTACCAATCATCCATGTTTTATCGATTGTTTCTGGATCAGCCACTTCTTTTACAAGTAAAGATTCAGCTGCATCTAAAAACGGAACTAGTAATGAGTTTAAAATATAGCCAGGTTGCTCTTTATGCAATGGTAGTGGTACCATGCCGATAGCGCGCGCAAATTCAACAACTTCATCAAACACTTTCATATCTGTACCAGGGTGTTTCATAATTTCCGCAGTATTGTTTTTCCAGATCGTATTAGCAAAGTGAAGAGCTAAAAATTTCTCAGGACGGCCAGTTGCTTCAGCAAATTGGCTTGGTAGTAAAGTAGACGAGTTTGTTGCAAAAATTGTTTTTGCTGGTGCTACTTTTCCAAGATTCGTGTAAAATTCTGTTTTAATACTCACAACTTCAGGGATTGCTTCTATAACAAGATCAGCATTGGCAACGGCTTGAGCCAGGTCACTGTTAAATGAAAGACGTGCATAGGCTGCATCCACTTCTTCTTGTGTCGCACCTAAATCTTGTTGATACAATGGTTTTAATTTTGTAATACGATCCTGTGCATTTTTTAACGCCTCATCGTTAATGTCATACACTGTTACATTAAAACCTTTGAAAGCAGATTGATAAGCAATTTGGCTTCCTAATACACCACTACCTGCAACTGTAATGTTTTGATAATTCATCGAAATTCCTCCTTTGAAATTGTTACATCAATATAATAGTGTGGATATGTAGATCAATCCTTCGTTACAATTCCATACTACTTCTACCGTTGAATAAAAATCAAATGAAAGCCTCTAACATTATATAAATATAAAGTTATCTGAAAGAAGTTTCTTTCCAAGTATGTACCCAGTGTAAAAGAAATATAACAAAGAACAGCCTTTAAGCTGCCCTCATTTAAGAGATATATCTAATTACATATGTAATTGTGGTAGATAGCATTGAGAAATTTCTCCTTCTGTTAAACTAGTTTCAAACTCAAAAGTAAAATAGGAAAATTATAATGTGTTAAAAATGGGTCTTTTATATAATTATTGTTTAATTACCATATTTTTATAGATTTATAAACTGTTGTTTTAGTACACTGAATCTATGAATTGAAGGGGGAAAAACAGTGAAGAAAATAATGTTAGCTGGTGCACTGAGTATTGCATGTTTTACAGGGGTTGGTGGACAGGCGTATGCACAGGATGTAGTAAATGTAGCAAATATAATCCATCCAAAGCAGAATGTTGCAGCCACTAGTCAGTTACAAGCCATGCCCTATCAAGATATTTATAAAATGCTTTTGTTATCTAAAATAGGCTTTGAAAATAATGAAGTGTCGATTGTTACAACAAAAAATAGTATTACAGTAAAAATTTCATTAGAGGCGATTCTTCAATCGTACAAAGATGGTACAAACCTCTATCCAGAGGGAGAAAAAGAGTTTAAGGAAAACTATGAAGAACTGAAGAAGTTATTTGGGCCTGCGATTCAAATAAAAATTACACAAACTAGTAATGGCTATAAGAGTGAGGTATATACAGCTGGCAAATGGGAAGCAGTTAGTGCAGAAGATTTAAATGATATGGTACAGGTATTTGCTCGTGCCGACGTTGAGTTAAAAGCAGGTGGATATTTCAAGGATGCTATTGGTCATTGGGCTGAAAGCTATATTCAGTTACTATATCAAACAGATATCATTAATGGGACAACGGCTACTACGTTTAATCCAAATGGACAAGTGACGCGTGGAGAACTGGCGGCTATTATTTTCCGTGCATCTGGCTTAAATGTGAATGAAGATTATGAGGGTCCTGCTTCTTATACTGATCTTAGTGGTTTCTGGGGTGCTAAGGAGGTAGCGATTCTTGAGGAGTATGGCTTAATCGATATTTTCAATGGTGAAAAATTTGAGCCGAAAAAGCCCGTTACACGAGAGGAAATGGCCTATATTACTGCTAGGTATTTAGAAGGTATGGAAGTGAATGTTGCGCAAGTGAGCAAAGACAATTCATTCACAGATAAAAATCAAATGCGTCAAGAAACAGTACAGGCTATCGGTCTATTGCAACATCTAGGTATTTTAAATGGTACGAATGGTAAGTTTAACCCAAAAGGTAATCTTACTCGGGCAGAGGTTTCTAAAATTTTAACGCTTACTTTAATGCTAGTTAGTGAAGAAGAATAAAAGAGGAAAGGGATGTCTCATGCGCGGAGACATCCCTTTGTTATTCAACAAGTATATGGAAAATATAGCTTAGGAAATAACCTAGAAAGAGATACATAAAAAATGCTTTAAATGAGACTTTCTGTAGCTGATGCAAAATGAATTCAGAAATACTAGCTGTAGCAATCAATCCTATCGAAATGCCCATTAAGATCCCTTGTGCTTTGTCTGGTAAAGCCCAATACTGACCAAACCAGATGAAAATACTAAAGAAAATAGAGAAGATGAAGAAATAAATGAAAAGTCTCCAAAGCCTTTCACCTTGAGAGATGAGTGCAGTAGATAATGCAAATCCCTCTGGAACATGGTGGAGAATAATGGAGGCTGTGAGAGAAATACTTAATGCAGCATTTCCAAGTAAATTTCCAACAGTGAGACTAATAGGTATTGTATGGATAATCATAGCTAGTGTTAATAGAGAGACAGAGGGATTCTGTGCATGAGAAGCATGAAATAAGGTATCTAGTAGTTGGAAGATGAAATAACCAATAAAAATACCTAATATAATCCCAAATGATTGATAGATTTGAAAGGAAGAAGGGATGATATCTAGCACAAGTAAGCCTACTAAAAAACCTCCGCACAATAATGATAACCCCTGTGTCGTATGCTGAAATAGCTTAGAGAAAATCCAGGCAATCGCGCCCCCAATGCTCACACTGAAAAATAGAAAACCGCCAAGTATCATTGCACTCACCTGTAAAATTCCTCCGCCCTATCATCAACTTAATGCCTTTTTCAAACTATATGCTAAGTAGAAATGAATATGCTTGACATTGAATTGCCTGCATAAAAACGATAATGACAAAGATGTGCATACTGCAGGTTAGCGAAGGAAAGAATAGAGTCGAAAATATATGCTTGTTGTGATGATACTATGCAATGGGAGTGTTGTCGTTGTCATGAAGGCTGTAACATATCAGGGAATTAAAGATATCCAAGTTAAAATGTAGAGGGTCCAACTATTAAAGAGAAGGACGATATTATTGTGCAAATCACTTCTACTGCTATTTGGAGATCTGATTTGCATATTTACCAAGGCGTTATTCCTTCACAGAAGGATTATGTAATAGATAAGAACTGATGTGAGGGTGACCGTGTCATCTTGCCTTTTAATGTATCGTACCATTACACATCAATTGCCATTAGAAGAAGCAAGTAAAGCCTATAAAATATTTAGTGGACGGGAAGATAACTGTATAAAGGTGATTCTAAAACCTTAAACGGAGCATCTAGGCTCCTTTTTTTGTGGAAAAATAGGGAATGGTTTAAATTGACTGAATATTGGTTTAATTCTATACTTTTTAATAGAAAGGCCAGATTCATCGATTTAGCTCATATAGGGAGGAATGGTTGAATGAAATGGGATGCTAGTTATGATGTAGTAGTAGTAGGCTCTGGTGCAGCGGGATTGACAGCAGGTTTAACAGCAAAGTTACAAGGAATGAAATCATTAGTGATTGAAAAAACAGATCGCTATGGTGGTGCTTCTGCTATTTCAGGCGGTGCCTTATGGATTCCTAATAATCATATCATTAAAGGTGCAGGTGTCCCAGATACACATGAACTTGCACGCCAATATCTAGATTCTACAATCGGTGATCGTGTGCCAGAAGGGCTAAAGGAAGCTTATATTACGAGAGGACCTGAAATGTTGCGCTTTTTATACAATAAAACAAAGCATATGCGCTTCCAATATGCAAAAGGCTACTCGGATTATTATCCAGAAAAACCTGGTGGCTTATCACAGGGACGCGCCATTGAACCACTTATTTTCGATTTATCAAAAATGGGCTCTTTGGCAAATTCGATGCGTCGTGCAACTCTATCAACAAAAGGCTTCACGATGAATAGCTACGAGTTTCATAAGGTGAATATGATTACACGGACGCTAAAAGGTAAAACTACAGCACTGAAATTAGGAGCGCGCTTAGTCAAGTCAAAGGTGACTAAGAGCGATCCGGTAGCATTAGGAGAAGCTTTAATCGCACGTTTACGACTTTCCCTAGCAGAAGCAAATGGTGAGCTTTGGCTATCAACTGCCTTTAAAGATTTCATTATGGACAAGGGAAGAGTAATTGGAATGATTGTGGAGCGAGATGGGCAAGAGCTTAAAATTGAGGCAAAGAAAGGTGTTGTACTGTCATCAGGTGGCTTCTCACATAATCAAACACTTCGTGAAAAGTATTTACCAAGCCCTACGAATGCTGCATGGACTTCTTCTCCAGAAGGACAAACAGGTGACATCATTGAACCTGGCTTAAAAATTGGTGCTACGTTGGATTTAATGGATAAAGTGTGGGGAGCACCTTCTGTTATTGATCCAAAAGGACATCCATTCTTCCTTGTGGCAGATCGAGGCGTGCCCAATATGATTGTAGTGGATAGCACAGGGCAACGTTTTGTCAATGAAGCGGCTCCCTATCATGAATTCGTGGATACGATGTATAAGCATCAAGAGACCACAAAGCAGGCGGTTCCTTCCTGGATATTGATTGATGCTTCAGCTAAAAGCCGTTATATTTTTACGGGATTGTTCCCAGGACAGGCCTTCCCGAAAAGTTGGTTTGAGCAGGGAGTCGCAAAAAGTGCGAAAACGATTGAAGAGCTTGCTAGACAAATGGATGTGCCAACGGAGCGCCTAGTCGCGACGGTGAATCGTTTTAATGACTTTGCGCGGAACGGACATGATGATGATTTTTATCGAGGAGATAGTGCCTATGATAATTACTACGGGGATCCGACACTGCCAAATCCAAATTTAGCAGAAATCAAGAAAGCGCCATTCTACGCATTACGTCTTTATCCTGGAGACATCGGCACGAAAGGTGGCCTCGTAGTGGACGAATATGCTCGGGTAATAAAGGAGAATGGTGAACCCATTGAGGGATTGTATGCATCTGGCAATTGTTCAGCGTCTATCATGGGGGAAACATATCCAGGCCCTGGCGCAACCATTGGACCTGGTATGACATTAAGCTATGTGGCGACAGCACATATGGTCAATGCAGTGACAAAAGATGAGGTATCTCTTGTAAACGTATAAATGAAACATAGCCCTTCCTTTCTAATAAGGAGGGGTTTTTACGTTGGTGTAATGTTCTAATACTTTCTTGCTAGGAATATAGTGGCTACTAAATGTATGGCGATGATCACGGGAAAAGGAGCGATTTAGTTCATTGCTAGCTTATAAACTCATTACGACTATCAAAGAGTTAGAGCCCTATCGGAGCACTTGGTCAGAGATACTTGAAAAAGAGTATAATAATAACCCTTTTATTGAGTACGAATGGATTTCAACTTGGTGGACAACGCTTGGGGTTCATGACAATGTCGAGATTTACATAGTGGAGCATCAAGGTGTAGCAGTGGCTTTTTTTCCGTTAGTGCATTCTGTACGATTTAGTACAATCCATTATTTTAGCTTTTTAGGACAAGGTTTTGCGACCTATATGGAAGTGATCGCTGACAAGGAGTGGCTAGAACCTTCTATCACATTTCTCTTGAAGGAGTTTTCACGAAAATATAAGCGTTATTTAATCGTGTTACATGGATTATTAGAAAGTAAAAATACCTCTCAAGAATTAGAAAAGTATGCGATTGAATATCAGATGCCTCATTCAATTTTTCGAACTGTCACATCCTATATCGATTTTCAAACCATTCCAATGGATACATTTCTACAAAAGCATCGCAAGAAATTCAAAAGCCTTAAACGACGTGAAAACAAATTAAAGTCACTTGGTCATGTCGTCTTTCAGGAAGTAAATCACAATCATCTCCAAGACATGTTTATGTTATTCAAGAGAAGATGGCAAAAGAAAATTGATAAAAGTGGCTTTACAGAAAAGCAAACACGCCTATTTTATGAGCGGCTAGCAAAAACAAACAGCAAGGTGCTTCGGGTAGAAGTCGATAGTTTACAATTTGAAGGTCAATGGATTGCATTTACAATTGACCTATGCTGTAGAGAGCGTAATTTTTGTCAGGCAATGGGCCATGAACCAGATTTTAACCTATTTGGTCCAGGACGCCTCATTGAGAAAGAAAATATGCTAAAAGCACATCAAGCTGGCTATCGTTATTATGACTTAGGAAGTGGCTATGAGCCATATAAGTTTGAATGGTATACACATATTGATTTTACTAGGAAATTTGTGATGAGTACAAAAGGAGTTACAGAGCGTATTATTCGTTTATGGATGGTCTTACGTGACCGACTAAAAGGGCTATTAACGAATAATCATCAGCTAGTAAAATTAAAGCGAGACCGATTAGGAGAACTGCGTTATTTTCTGAAGCATGCAAGCACGAAGGAGTGGCTAAGAGCTGTTACAAAAATATTCCAACGAATGCTAGCGATTCATAGTTTAGACGTTTATATTGCAGAGCAACAACAGGATAACGGAAATGTGAGATTTCAAGAATTATCAATGAAGGACCTCATGACGGTGAAGGAGCAAGCGACAAATGTTGCAGACTTCTATAAGGGCTATCGGCTATTTGCAGAGAGCGATCATGTCATCTATAAGCGACACGATCAAACGGCAGTGGAAGAAACGGTTAACTATTCCTATGAGCTGTCAGACAATATGTCGTTTATAAAAGAATATGACAGCCAGCGACTAGTTGAGATCGTTGCAGATGTGCAACGGGAGGGGAGAACAGTCTGTACAATAGCCCCCTGGTATAAGAGATACAGACGGAGAAAGCTCATGCAGGCTGGCTTTCATAAAGCAGCTAAAATCAATATAATAAAGATTTTCAAATGGCAAAAAATATATCATAACTAAGTAACAACACCCTCAGCAAATAAGCTGAGGGTGTTTCATTAAAAATGGATACCTGGTTTATCAATTAGCTTACAGCCTGTACCATACTTGGCTTTTAAGGCCCCTTTGAAAAGAGTGTGCTCCAGCTCTGGGAATGTCTGTTTCCAAAGTTCAAAGACATTATGGCTAGATGCCTTCCCATCCTTTGTTAGTCGCGCAATATGGAACCCATACTCATCATTACAACGAGCCAATGGGCGGTTTTCTCTTACCGTGATAATTCGACCACTTGTCGTCATTTCGTACAATCCTTCATAGCCAGCGATCGCACGGCTTTCTTCTTGACCTTCAACTAAAGGCTTTTCCTCAATTGGTTCGACTTTCTCTTCTATTACTCCTTCCTGTTCAGTAGATTGAGATTCTTCAGCACTGTTTCCAGCTGGTAGTTGTTCAACAATCACAAAATCCTTTTTAGAAGCTTTATCGCTCATTGTCGCCATTACGTTCATAATAGAGCCTACATAGCGTAATGGTTTTTCTCTTCCTTCTTCAAAAACAAAAATATTATACTCGGTTTTATTAATCTTTTTCATAATAATATTGCCTGTTGTAATAGTAAAACCGATGAACTTGTTCTTTTTAAGTGCTTGTATTGCTTCTTGCTTTGTTAAAATCATTTTGAAAATCTCCTAAAGAATTATTTATTCTATTCTACCATAAAAATTATCACATTGTTTTTCGTAAAATAATGGTTGATTTTATACAATGCAGGGAAATATCCCTATTTTCTCAAATTTATTAATGGTACGATTAAGAATGTTTGAGGAATAAAACTCCTATAAAAAAGGAGTCTTTCATAATATAGATACAATTTTAGCGGGGAGTGTTGATAGGTTGATCAATGTGCTAGGGGGCATCGGTTTATTCTTACTTGGAATGACGATGCTAACGAACGGTTTAAAGGAATTGGCAGGAGATGCCTTGAAAAAATGGCTCAATCGTTTTACAGGTGGGACCATTAGCTCGGTATTATCTGGTACATTCATGACAATGCTTGTACAATCCTCCACGGCCACAACCTTGATTACGATTGGTTTTGTCAGTGCTGGTCTCCTCACATTTGTCCAATCGATAGGAGTCATTATTGGCGCGAATATCGGGAGTACAAGTACTGGCTGGATTATTTCCTTAATTGGCTTCAAGATAAATATGCAGACAATGTCACTGCCTTTTATTGCACTTGGTGTATTTGTCCAATTGCTCGCACCGCGTGATTACAAAGCAATTGGAGGGCTAGTGACTGGTTTTGGCTTATTATTTTTAGGCATTGATGTTCTTCAGGGAGGAATGGCTGCTGTACAAGATAAAATTCCATTCGACGCATTTAGTGCTAATTCTATTAGTGGAAAACTCATTTTAATTGTTTTGGGTCTTATCATGACGGTTATTATGCAGGCTTCTAGTGCCGCAATAGCAGCCACTTTAACAGCTTTATATGCAGGTGCCATTGATTTTGAACAGGCTGCTTATTTAGTCATTGGTCAAAATATCGGGACAACTGCTACGGCATTATTTGCTGCGATTGGTGCATCAACAGCTGCGAAACGAACAGCTGTGACACATGTGATGTTCAATGTAGTCACTGCTATACTCGTGACATTCGGTGCAAGGTTTATGTTTGCTCTTACAGAGTTCGTCACGAAATCCATCAATGGTAGCTTTGATGAAACACTAGGCATTGCTGTTTTCCATACATTGTTTAGTGTGATTGGCGCGGTACTCTTTGTGCCATTTGTTCGTCCTTTTGCAAAGGCCATTGAAAAAATGATACCTGAAAAAGGAAATTACTTAACTCGTAATTTAGATAATAGTGTTGCCAAATTACCTGGGGTTGCAGTAGAGGTATCCTTTAATACATTACAAGATATTACTAAGGAAATGACGACTGTACTCGTTTCTCTTATTCAAGGAAAAAAACGCACAGCTGAAACAGACAGTAGATTGGCTCAAATGGATGAGGCGATTGAAAAAACACGTTTATTTATGGATGCTATCCAATCTTCCTCTCAAAAAGAACGTTTTAAGCATATTGCCCTTTTGCATGCTTTAGACCACCTCTATCGTTTGTCAAAGGCATTACGCGAGCAACATCCAAATGCCTTTCAATTACAGGAGACATTAACCCAAAAGTGGTTAGAGGTATTGGAAAAAGTACTACTGATCATTGATGAGGATGAACGTCTACCTGAGATTGCAA
The DNA here is from genome assembly GCF_038630435.1 of Lysinibacillus sp. FSL K6-4013. Lineage (NCBI taxonomy): Bacteria > Bacillati > Bacillota > Bacilli > Caryophanales > Bacillaceae > Lysinibacillus > Lysinibacillus sp. FSL K6-4013. The sequence goes on along the minus strand of NZ_CP152031.1, from coordinate 3,679,373 downwards.
CCTTGCTTGAAGTCACTTCTTCCGAAATGGCTGCGGTGCGACGTGATAAACGAAACGCATATTTTGAGCATACAGTTGAAAATGTGGTAGAGTTAGAGACAGCCGTATCGAAAGTGGAGGCTTTGCTGTGGATTGATCGACTTGTCTATCACTATTGGCGTACAACGGCTCGTCTTGCTGAGTACCAAACCATGACTAAAAAAGGGCGTCATATTGAGACAGAAAAAAATACAGCTACAGTTGAATAAAAGGAATGCTCGTCTTACATTTGTAAGCGGGCATTTTTCTTCGCTTCATAAATAAAGGAGGAGTTAGAATGGTTCAGCATAAATTCACAATGGACTTAACTTGGTCGGAGGGAAGAAACGGTACAGGAAATATCCAAGCAAGTAATTTGCAAACACAAATTTCTATTCCTCAGGAAATGAATGGGCCAGGCATTGGTACAAATCCAGATGAAATGCTTTTAGGGGCAGCCGCAACCTGTTATTTGATTACACTAGCTGCTTTATTCGAAAGATCAGAAATAGATGTGCTGGAGTTATCCATGCAGGCACAAGGATTTGTTAGTGTAGAAAATGGCATTTTTACGTATGAAAAAATTGTACATAAACCGACGATTATTGTGCAAGAGCTAACAGAACATCTTGAAAAAAGACTGCTACGCTTAGCATACAAGGCAGAACAAACATGTATGATTAGTAAAGCGTTAAAAGGTAATGTTGTGATTGAATGTGATGTTCAAATTTTAGAAGCAAGCATATAATAAGACAGCAGGAGTTATTCAGCAAGTGTCGCTGATATAACTCCTTTTTTCATAAAATAGGCACTTTTTCTAAAATAGTTCTAGAAATGTTCAAAATGAATATATAGAGTTAAGTGCTAAAAAAATGCAAAGGATGATGTATTGCACGTTCAGACAGCTCAGAATCTCACATTCTATGGTCAGTACGGCAAAAGAATATTTGATATTATTGGGGCATTATTTTTGCTTTTTATAACGATTCCTCTAATGCTAGCTGTATTCCTCATTTTACTCATCACGACAGGTCGCCCCATATTTTTTAAACAAATCCGAACTGGCCTCGATCATCACCGCTTTGTGATTTGGAAGCTACGAACAATGTGTATTCAGGCCGTTCCAGTTAATATGCCAACTATTTGTGCTGATGGTATCCCTGATGATTATTATTTTAAAACAGAGCAAGATACACGCATCACAAAAGTAGGCGCTATCCTACGAAAGCTCAGTATAGATGAAATCCCACAACTTTTAAATGTGTTAAAGGGTGATATGAGCATTGTAGGTCCACGTCCTGAGGTACCAACGATTACGAATGCATATAATTCCTTACAGGCTCGACGTTTGGAGGTAAAGCCAGGATTAACAGGCCTAGCTCAAATTAACGGTAGGTCGAATATTTCACATGGACAAAAAATATCATATGACATTGAATACGTTGATCATTATTCCTTATGGTTGGATGTCCAAATTTTGTTTAAGACAATTTATGTTGTCGTTGCACGCACAGGTGCTTATTAAAAAATAAGGAGTGGCCATACTGAAGATCGTTCAGCTTATTACACGAATGGATAAAGTTGGAGGTGCACAAAAGCATGTGGAGGCACTTGCTATCCACTTAAAACAGGATGGGCATGATGTCACAGTAGTGACGGGCTCCTATCAACCATCACTGTGGCACTTACAAGCGCATAAAATTCCTGTTATCAGTGTGCCTGCTCTTCAACGGGCTATTCATATAACGAAAGATTTTCAAGCATTTTGGCAATTAAGAGCCGTTTTCAAACACCTACAACCAGACGTTATAGCCACCTATTCATCCAAGGCTGGTGTGATTGGTCGCGTAGTCGGTAGTTTGTTACGAATTCCTACTATTTTTACGGCACACAGCTGGAGCTTTACAGAAGGTGTTCCTCAAAAGAAAAAGCTGTTCTATCATCGGTTGGAAAAATCAATTCAGCCATTCACGACAAAAATTATTACGGTGTCTGAATATGATCGGGAACTAGCACTACTGAAAAAGGTTGCTCCTGCTCATAAATTACTGACGATTCATAATGGCATTGACCCTATAAAGAGAAGTGAGACAACTAAAAAGATATGCATGGAGGAGCAGCCAGTCATTGTCATGGTTGCTCGTTTTGAAGTGCCTAAAAGACAAGATGTCTTGTTAAAGACTTTAGCGGAACTGACGGATATCCCATGGCACCTTCAATTGATTGGGGATGGTTCTCTGCGTCCAGCTCTAGAACATTTCGTTGAACAAAATGGTTTATCGAATCGTGTAACATTTTTAGGTAATCAATTAGACGTTCATTCTTATCTAGAGAAATGCCACCTGTTTGTTCTGTTATCAGATTGGGAAGGCTTGCCGATTTCGATTATTGAAGCGATGCGTGTAGGTCTTCCTATTATTGCAACAAATGTAGGTGGTGTGAAAGAGCTTATTTTTGATCATAACAACGGATTTTTAGTGGAACGAGAGAATAACGAATTATTGCAGAAGAGGCTGCGTCAATTATTAATGGATGCTACTTTAAGAAAGCAAATGGGGACGGCAAGTGAACACCGTTATTTACAATATTTCACCTTTAACCCCATGTATCAAAAAACATTGGCTGTTTATCAACAGGCTGTTTCAGAACTAGTGAAGAAAGGGGATTAAATTGCAATTAATTCGCATTAGAACTGATGATGAGCTTATGTGGTACAAGGAAATTTGGGATGCCATTTTAGAAGAAGAGGACAATGATAATCCGTTTATAGAATTTGCTTGGTTTTATAATTGGTGGCAAATTGTAGGTCGGAAAGAGCGTGTAGAGCTTTACGCCATTGAACATGAGGGCACGATTATGGCTTTTTTCCCCTTTACAGTGTCTATTCGCTTAGGGGTAAGGGTGTATGCTTTTGCAGGAGAAAACATCGCCAATTATACAGGGGTTGTGTCTAAAAAGGAATGGTTACAGCAAGCTACAACTTTTGTTTTTGATGAGCTTATAAAAAAGCATCGACATATTCTTTTTTCTTTGCATGGTTTATTAGAAAGTAAGGTGTCTACTAAAATCTTAGAGCAATACTTTGTAGAAAGACAATTACGTACAAGTCTTTTCCGAGTTGTGACACCCTATCTTGCCTTTTCAGAAATAGATTTTCAGCACCATTTCAACCAACGTAGAAAAATGCATGGCGTTGATCGACGAGAACGAAAACTAAAAAATTTAGGCTCCTTAGCAAGGCGCGAACCTTCACAGGACGAGCTTTGGCAAATGTTTCGATTATTTGATCGTCGATGGGCAAAAAAACTGGATACAAGTGGCTTTACTAAAGGCAAGAAGAGAGATTTTTTTGAGCGTTTAACGATGCTTAAAGGTGAGGCATTACAGGTAGAGGTCGATGCACTTGTCTTTGAAAACCAGTGGATTGCTTTCACCTATGGATTATGCTGTCGTGGTCGCTATGTGACATATGCTCTTGCGCATGAGCCAACCTTTAATTTATTTGGTGCTGGTCGGATAATCAATCAGGAAACCATCCAGCGAACGTTTGCTGCTAACTATCGCTTATTTGATATGAGTATAGGCTATGAGCAATATAAATTTGACTGGCGCTCCGACATTGATTTTACAAGACAGATGCTTGCTAGCAGCGGTACGAAACGTACAAATTTACTGGCAGGATTTTTATCGTTAAAGCAACGACTTAAGGAATATATGAAAGGGAACCATCGAGTCGTAGATTGGAAGCGTAACACACTGGGCCATTTACGTTATTTAGTAAAGTATGGAAAGGTAAAAGATTGGCTAGAATATGGACAACAATTCGTAGAAAAATTTATTCGGTTGAAACAAGTGGAGCTGTATGAGTTATCCCCATCAGAGGACGTATCACCACAGCAACCTGTCGGGAATTTATTTGAAGAAATGTCGATTCAGGAAGCGATGCAGCTTGATCAGGAAGAAGTCATGGCCCTCTTTTATAAGGGCTATACGATCTATAAAGACTCCTTTGCAGAAACGAATAAGCCAGCGTTTGCATTACATGCCTCAAATTGGCGAGTGGATTCAATGCAAATTGTAGAAGCCTTACCGAAGCAAACCTATTTTTTAGCCTATGATGTTTTCAAACAAATCGATATTATTACAGCTTTTTTCCGAAAAATAAAACCAGCACAAACATTGTGGGTAACGGTAAGTTTTTGGCAATGGCGCAAGCGCAAGCGTTTAGTACAGCTAGGCTATAAACCTATTTCTCGAATGAAACATTATAAAATTGCTCGTTTTGAGCGACACCATGTAGAAAAATATACAGAGAGTGGGGGCGATGTACATTCTGTCCATTAAAAGTAAGCGATGGAATATCGCAATGCAGCATTTTTATTTTCTCGAAAAGCCAGCCAATTTTCGAAAGTCTATGAAAGTTGTAGGCTATACGCATTCACTAGTACCAAGTCGGAAGCTTGTGAAAAGCGAAACAATTCATATTCATTTACAAGAGCATGAGCTTTCATTGTATTTAGCACTGTCTGAAGGTAATCGTAAAATCTTACGACGTGCCCAAAAAGAATCGTATCAAGTCATTTTGTATAAAGAGCCATCCATAGAAAACTTGAGAGCTTTTCAGCAATTTTACAATCAGTTTGCCAAAAGGAAGAAAATTGAAACAATCGGCAAGTCGCAAATGGAAACCATCCTGCTTCTCAATCAGCAGGGCGCATTATTATTATCGGAGATCCAGAGTTTTTGTGGACAGACATTATGTTATCGATTAGATATTGTGCATGAGAAAAAAGCGATGTCTTATTACGAGGTAACATGTCATGCAACAGCTTTGCCTGCCCAATTAAAACGTCCTTTCCGGTATGCAAATCGGTTTTTGATTTGGCATAACCTGCTACATCTAAAGGAGCAAGGTTTTGTCTTATATGATATGGGGGAATTAACGGACAATCGAAATGTACGAGCCTTTAAATTGAGCTTTGGTGGCCAGGTTGTTCATGTTTACTCAGGCTACATTATCCAATCAAAAATACGTGCACTACTACTAGGTGTGCAAAAATGGAGGAAGTAGCAACATGAATGGTGGGGGTCTCGTTATTTCATTAGATTTTGAGCTAAATTGGGGTGTCCATGACGTATTTCGTTATGGGCAATACAATAAAAACCTATATGGTGTACGTAAAGCCTTGCCCAGGATACTAGCGTTATTTGAGCAATATGACATCCATGCAACTTGGGCTACCGTTGGATTATTATTTGCTGAATCAAAGGCAGAAATGGCTCATTATTTACGAGGTATCCCTGTGAAATATGAAAATATGCGCTTTGCAGCACATACACAGCTAGCAAAAGTAGGCGACAATGAACAAGAGGATCTCCTGCATTTTGGTAAATCATTAATTGAGGAAATTAAACGTACACCACATCAGGAAATAGGAAGTCATACCTTTTCTCATTTTTATTGCTTGGAGAAGGGCCAAACGAAAGCTGCCTTTTGTGCTGATTTACATGCAACGAAAACAATCAGTGACGGCTATACTGCGCCCATGAAGTCCATTGTGTTTCCTCGTAATCAAATAAACAAAGACTATTTTACAGCTTGTTTAGAAGCGGGATATGTTTGCTATAGAGGCACCGAAAATCATGTACTATATGACGCACAAAAGTTTACGAAAAAGGGAAGACTTTTAGGTGCTAAGAAGTGGATAGATAGCTATTGGAATATAACTGGCCATCATATAGCCACCTTGGAAGAAATGCAAGAGGAGCAACTGATTAATATTCGATCAAGTGCTTTTTTAAGGCCATACTGTAGTCCATTGCGGATATTCGAAAATTTAAAAGTAAAGCGAATAAAGGAAGGCATGCTCAAGGCTGCCCAGGCACAAGCCTTTTATCATTTATGGTGGCACCCTCATAATTTTGGTAAGCATACTGATAAGAATTTGGCGATGCTAGAAGAGCTATTAAGTTATCATCAAGAACTACGTAGTCAATATAATTTTCAAAGCTATTCCATGTATGAGGTAGCAGAACTTTGCGAAAGCCATTCGAAACAGCAAAAGTAGTCGAAATGGAGGGGGACTCTGCTTGATAAGAGGGATTTCTCGACGAAGAGTTGACCTAAGTATTGGCAAAAATAAGGGTGGCTATTTGAAGAGTATTTGATAAAAGCAGGTTGAAACCCGCTCACAAAGCAGAGAATTGACATAACCCTAACTTAAATACATGCAATTTCTGAGCAAACTGATTTCAAGTTTGCTTTTTTTGTTTGATTAAAAGAATATTTTCAATATAAAAGGAAAAAAGAAAATCTTTGACGAAAATCATTGTACGAATGGTACTATTACTATAGAGAAAATATGTTAGGACATTTATAGGAGAGCAACAATTAGTGTAGGTCAATTTAACTTGAGTGGAATAGAGAAGAAGGTGGTAGATGAATATGTTTATACAATCAGAATGCCAATGGAAGCAGGAAAATGGATCAGCTATGCATCAGTGGATAAAGCAGCAAGCAAATCCGAATCCAAATGAGGTAGATATTGTTGTATATGGTGCTCTTTTATCGTATGCCAATGGTGCGTCATCAAAAGCACAGTACCCAACAGCGTTTCGAAAGGCTTGGCCAGGTTTTCAATCGTATAATCTAGATGAGCAGGTGAATTTGCGTGCCCTTTCAGTTGTGGATATCGGGGATGTGGCGATTCTAGAAAAGGATAGAATGCTTTCGGAATCTGCCATTGAGGCCGCTGCAGAAAATTTAAGTATAGCCTTTCAAAGAAGCTTTACTTGTTTAATTGGGGGAGATCATACAATTACCGCGCACTCCATAAAAGGTATAAAAAATGCCTTCCCACAGGATCGGATTGGCATCATTCAGATTGATACGCATTTAGATGCAAGAAACCAAGAGGAAATTGGTTTAGCGCAAGATTCTCCAATTCATCAGTTAATTGCAGCAGGGGTTGTTGAGGGAAGACATGTCTATAATGTCGGTTTGCATGGATTTTTCAATTCACCTGAAATGATACATTATGCTAAAGAACAAGGCATCCATATGATTACGTTAAAGCAAATGCGACGTGATGGTATTCAGCTCACAATACGTGAAATGCTACGTCAGCTTATGTATGAAGTAGATCGTATTTATGTGTCAGTGGATTTAGATGCACTTGATATTGTATTTGCCTGTGATGTTCCTGCAGCCTCGCCAGGTGGTTTAACTGCTTATGAGTTGTTTGATATCCTCAAGCTTATTGGAGAAAATGAGGGTGTTCGTCATATTGACTTTGTTTATGCTGATCCTAAAGAAGGCATACTGCGTCCAGAAACTGTTAAAATCGGTGTGACGGCATTTTTGCAATGGTTAACAGGCATTCAGCTAGATCATCGCAATCGTATTTCGAAAAAAGGGAAGGTTATGTTGTAGAGCAAGCGTATTTCCGAGTATTAACAATGCTGATTTTTGAAAGTTTGCTATAATGTTTAAGTAGAAAACAATAAATTAATACAAACTTTGTATTGTAATAGAGAGGAAATTTATTATGACAACAAAACCAAAATTATTGATTGTCGACGGTATGGCACTGTTATTCCGTTCTTTTTTCGCTTCGGCTGCCATGGGGCATTTTATTCGCTTGGCAGATGGAACACCAACGAATGGAGCCCAAGGATTTGTGCGCCATGTTCTAACAGCACAAACTATTATGAAGCCAACACATATGGCGGTTTGCTGGGATATGGGGGCACATACATTCCGCAATGATTTATTTGATGGCTATAAAGCGAATCGCCCAGCACCACCAGAGGAGATGCTACCACAATTTGATATGGCGAAAAATTTATCGCAGCAAATGGGCTGGCAAAATTTCGGCGTGAAGGGTATGGAAGCGGATGATTTAATTGGCTCCATGATTACAAAATGGCAGGACGAGGCAGACATTACGGTCATTAGTGGTGATAAGGATTTACTTCAGCTTTTAAGACCATCTACAGAAATTGCGTTTATGAAAAAGGGCTATACAGAATACGATATTTATACACACGCTCGCTTTAAAGAAGAATATTGTATTGAACCTTCACAGTTTGCACAGGTGAAAGCCTTTATGGGTGATTCAAGTGATGGCTATCCAGGCGTGAAAGGGATTGGCCCTAAACAAGCGTTAACGCTTATTCAAACATATGGCTCGATAGACAAAATACTGGCATCACTTGGTGAATTGAAGCCAGGCCAAAGGACAAAAATCCAGGATAATTTAGAAATGTTGCAGCTATCACATGAGCTTGCAACAATTCAAACCAATGTACCAATTGATGCGGATTTTACGAGTCTTGTGGTACCGACGTATGAACCACATATTTTTAAAGCAATAGAAGAGCGTGGCTACACGCTAATTGCCAAGCACGCCCGATCTTTGTATACCCTTATTTAGTTGATCATCGCAGAGTATAGTCATATGCTCTGCTTTTTTTATTGAAATTTTTTGTAACCTTTTTTCACTTTCAAACGAATTATAAGTGACAATATACATGGAGGAGGGGAGAGCTTGTTTGATTCGCCTAATTTAGAATCAAAAATAGTAGAAATTTACAATTTGTATTATTTGGATGTATATCGGTTTTTGATTTATTTTATGGGTAATCAAAATGATGCAGAGGATTTAACACAAGAAGTATTTATTCGAGTTTTGAAAAGTTTACCAAAATTTAATAGTAACTATCCTTTAAATACTTGGATATTATCAATAGCAAAACATGTAGCAATCGATCATTATCGAAAAAAGAGATTTACGACCTTATTTAAAGAGGGATTTTTTAAACAGTTAGCATCAAGCGATAAGAAACCAGATGAAGAATTTGAAATAGCAGAAACGAAAAGATTAATCCATGAGGCTATTGCAACATTAAAGCCCAATTTCCGAGCTGTTGTCATTCTCAGAGGTATTAATGAATTTTCAGTAAGTGAAACTGCAGCCGTTTTACAATGCAGTATGGCGAAAGTTAAAGTGGATTACCATCGAGCTTTGAAGATTCTGAAAAACAAACTAAATATAGATGTAGAGGGGGCTTTGCCAAATGCAAAATGAGCAGGAATTAATGGATGAGCTAAAAGAATTGTACCCTCAGCATCCATCAAAAGAGTTTAAAAGCACAACGGAAAAGATGCTTCGAATGAAGGCGAGGGACTTAGAGAAAAAAAGGAAATTTATAAGATTTACGACGATTATTTCAAGCGGCGTTTTCGTATCTATTTTCGTTTTTTGTTTGCTAATTCTTGAAAGAGATGGGGTCAACCATACATTTGGACAATCTGCACAAACGTTAGCAAAGCCTCTAGTTTACATTTATCACACGCATAATCGGGAATCTTATTTTCCCGAACTTGACGTACAAAAGGAAAAGATGACGGCAGTGAGTGAAACGAAAAATGTTACGCTTGTTGGGAAAAGGTTAAGTAAAGCATTAAATGATATGCAAATTAATGCCATTCATGATAATTCAGATATCTTTGGCGTCTTAGAAAAATATAATAAGCAATACACAGAAGCCTATTTATTTTCTGGTTACTATTTAAAAAAAGCGTTAGAAGACAATGACAGTATTCAGATGGTGTTTGACATTCACCGAGATTCCAGTAGTAGAAGTGATTCAACGATCGAAATAAATGGTAAATCATATGCAAAGATCCAATTTATTGTTTCGAAAATCAGTATTAATTATGAGCAGAATAAACAATTTGCTGTACAGCTTCATGAACAATTGGAGCAACGATACCCTGGGCTATCGAGAGGAGTTATAGAAAAGGGAGAGAGACCAGCCAATACCTATAATCAAGACCTGCATGGAAATTCATTGTTACTAAATATTGGAGGGGCGGAAAATAATCTGGAAGAAACCTATCGAACTGCTGATATTTTTGCAGAGGTAATTAAAGAAACCTTAAAAAAGAGCAATTAATAGTCTGTAGTTTGCCCTAGTAAGGTGCTAATTTAACAAAGGATAATACCTTTTCGTTATCTTTATAGAGAGCCTGTCGAATTTGGCTATCACGTTGTGGACCACCATTATCATGGAATATTAGCCATAGCTCATCATTTTTTATCTCATAGCCAATAAGCGGTACCCAATGATAAGCAAAGGTTGATTTTTTATCTCGCCACTGAAGGCTAAAATAGCGATCAAAACGCATAGCAACTGGTCGGCCTGCGTCAATTTCCTGTAGAGCTTCCTTTAATGAACAAGTTCGAATATCCCAGGTTGGAAGCAGTTGACGAAGATTGTGAATCAGTCTCCATTTGAATAAGCCAATTTTTGTACCACCAAGCAGTTTATATAGCTCATTAATGGAAGGAGTTGACTCGTTTAAAAAATTTAAGATGACATGAATCGTAGTAGGTCCACAGGCAGAATTGCGATAGCTTGGCGCAATCGAATCATCGTATTGTGATTTTCCAAGTAGTATTAATTGTTGACGCATAATGGAATCTCCTTTCAAAAAGAGCTGCATTTCAAGAAGAAATGCAGCTCTCTCGCCATTATTGTTGAGCAGATAAAAATTCTGTTACTTGCTGAGGTGTTTTTGCATTTGCACTATGTAAGTGTGCAAGCTTTTCACCATTTTGGAAAATCAATAGACTTGGAATTCCCATAACATCGTACTTATCAGCGATTTCTGGAAGTTCGTCACGGTTTAGCTCATACCAGTCATATTGGTTGTACTCTTCAATGATTGGATCGATAAACATATTCATACGTGTGCAATCAGGGCACCAGCCAGCATAAAATTTCACTAAAACTTTTTGATCGCCAGCGATTAATTCGTTAAATTGTTCTGCAGTAGTAATAGTTTTCATTAAGTATTCACTCTCCTTGCTTTCCATTCTACACATTTTTCTTGCAATCTGAAAGTTTTCTGTTTGGCCGTTTCGATCGCTACTTCTTGTCCTCTTTTAGCTCGTTAAAAACAAAAAAAGATGTATACTGCAAAAATAATTCTTGAAAAAAGATTGCTAAATTAGACAAAATAATCTACACTAAAAACAGAAAAGTAGTTTTATCTTCATTCATTGAGAAGTGTCGTTTTGGAACGAAGATAAACCTTAGTCGTGCTTGGTTGAGTGGAGGGAATCTCATTCAACAAAAGGACAAAAAATTTACTAAGGTACACTTGATATTTTTTTGGCCAAAAAATGAATGGCTATTCATTCAATGGGAGAATAAGGGGGAATTGCTTGTGACTTACAACATTAAAAAAGCAGCTGTTCTAGGTTCTGGGGTGATGGGCTCTGGAATTGCAGCACATTTAGCAAATATCGGTATACCAACATTACTATTGGATATTGCACCAAAGGAACTGACGCAAGAGGAAGAGGCAAAGGGTTTTTCTTTAGAGCATCCAGCTGTAAGAAATCGTATTGTAAACGGAGCTTTGCAAAAGTTATTAAAGCAAAAGCCAGCACCACTTACTTCTAAGAAAAATTTATCACTACTAACGGTTGGCAACTTTGAAGACGATCTAGGGAAACTAAAAGACGTAGATTGGATTATTGAAGTTGTTGTAGAAAATTTATCAATTAAACAAAGTCTTTACGAAAAAATTGATGCTGTTCGTACACCAGGAACAATCATTAGTTCAAATACATCAGGTATTAGCATTAATGCGATGGCAGAGGGGCGTTCAGATGATTTCCAAAAACATTTTCTTGGCACACACTTTTTCAACCCACCTCGCTATTTAAAATTATTAGAAGTGATTCCTGCCAATACAACTTCACCTGAAGTAGTTAGCTTCATGAAAACGTTTGGGGAAGATGTGCTTGGTAAAGGAGTTGTACTTGCAAAAGATACACCAAACTTTATTGCCAACCGCATTGGAACATATGGTTTACTAGTCACTTTACAGGAAATGTTAAAAGGTGGTTACTCTGTTGGTGAGGTAGACTCTGTAACAGGGCCGCTTATTGGCCGTCCAAAGTCTGCAACTTTCCGTACGCTAGATGTAGTTGGTTTAGATACATTCATTCATGTAGCGAAAAATGTGTACGATCAAACAACAGGTGACGAGCAGCAAGTATTTGCAGTACCAGAGTTTTTACAAAAAATGGTCACGAACGGTTGGCTAGGAGCAAAATCGGGTCAAGGTTTCTTCTTAAAACAAGGAAAAGAGATACATGAGATTGATCCAGCAACCTTAACGTATAGTCCAGCCAAAAAATTAAAAACACCTTCTATTGAAATGGCAAAACAAACTCGTGGATTAGCCAATAAAGTGAAGGCGTTAACCTATGCGAAGGATCGTACAGGTGAGCTATTATGGGGTATTTTTGCACCAACGCTACTTTATTCTGCACAGCTACATGGTGAGATTGCCGATGATATCGTAGCCATTGATAACGCGATGAAATGGGGCTTCGGCTGGCAACAAGGGCCATTTGAAATTTGGGATGCTATAGGCGTAGAAGATTCTGTGGCGAAAATGGAGGCTGAAGGCCGAGAGGTACCTGCATTTGTCAAAGAGATGTTAGCAAATGGGTTTGAGACATTCTATACAGAATTAGACGGTGATTTAGCATACTATGATGGTTCACAATATGTGAAAGTGCCTGTGAATGAAAAAGAGATTAATTTAAAACGCTATAAGAAAAAGCATGGTGTGATTAAATCAAACACAGGTGCCAGTTTAATAGACTTAGGTGATGGAATTGCATTACTTGAGTTCCATTCGCAATCCAATGCGATCGGTTTAGATATTATCCAAATGATTAACTTTGCGGTAGATGAAGTAGAGGCTAACTATAAGGGCTTAGTCATCGGTAATCAGGGGAAAAACTTCTGTGTTGGCGCAAATCTAGGAATGATTTTAGTAGAAGCACAGGATGATAATATATTTGAGCTAGATTTCGTCATTAAGGCATTCCAAGATGCTATGCAGAAAATTAAATATTCACGTAAGCCTGTTGTAGCAGCACCGTTTGCTATGACATTAGGTGGAGGAGCAGAGGTTTGCTTACCAGCTGCACATATTCAAGCAACAATGGAAACATATATGGGCTTGGTGGAAGTAGGGGTTGGATTAATCCCAGGTGGTGGCGGAAATAAAGCGCTCTATCAAAAATTCCTAAAGGGCTTACCAAACGGTGTAGAGGTAGATTATCAACATATTGCTAATAAAGTATTTGAAACAATTGCGATGGCGAAGGTTTCAACATCTGGTGAGGAAGCACGTGAAAATAATTTCCTAAACTTTGCGGATGGTATTTCAGTTAATCCAGATCATCAATTGTATGATGCGAAGCAGGCGGCATTAGCGCTTTACGAAGCGGGCTATCAACCACCTGTACCAACAAAAGTACCAGTGGTCGGTGCATCAGGCTATGGTACATTACTCATCGGTGCGCAAGGGATGTTTGAGTCAGGCTTTATTAGCGAACATGATTTAAAAATTGCTAAAAAATTAGCTTATGTTATTGCAGGTGGAAAGGTTCCGTACGGCACATTAGTCGATGAGCAATATTTATTGAACTTAGAGCGTGAGGCATTCCTTAGCCTTGTTGCTGATCCGCTATCACAGCAGAGAATGCAACACATGCTGTTAAAAGGTAAACCACTTCGTAACTAAATTGACGAAATAAACCAATCTTGCACATGAAACAAAGGGGGATTAATACGATGCGTGAAGCCGTTATTGTAGCAGGAGCACGAACTCCAATTGGAAAAGCAAAAAAAGGTTCTTTAGCAACAGTAAGACCAGACGATTTTGGTGCTGTCGTAGTCAAAGAAACACTGAAAAGAGCAGGCTATGAAGGGCCGATTGATGATTTAATTTTAGGCTGTGCGATGCCAGAAGCAGAGCAAGGAATGAATGTAGCACGTAGTATTGGGGCACTTGCTGGATTACCAGATACAACCCCTGCTCTGACGATTAATAGATTTTGCTCATCAGGTTTACAGGCGATTGCCTATGCAGCAGAGCGAATTATGCTAGGACACTCAAAGGCCATTCTTGCTGGTGGTGTAGAATCCATGAGTATGGTGCCGATGGTAGGGAATACACCACGTTTAAATCCGACTTTAGCGGAAACGGCTCCACAATATTATATGGGCATGGGACATACAGCTGAGGAAGTAGCTCGTCAATATAATGTTAGTCGTGAAGATCAAGATGCTTTTGCTGTTCGCTCGCACACGCTTGCTGAAAAGGCAATTAAAGAAGGTAAATTCAATGATGAAATTGTACCAATCGAAGTGGAACAGCATTACGTAGACGATAACAATAAACCACAAGTAAAAAAATTCACATTCAGTATGGATGAAGGTGTACGTCCAGGTACATCAGTTGAAGGTTTAGCAAAATTGCGTCCAGCTTTCCATGTAAAAGGCAGTGTAACGGCGGGTAATGCCTCTCAAACTTCCGATGGTGCAGCAGCTGTACTAGTAATGGATCGTGAAGAAGCTGACAAGCAAGGACTGACACCAATGGCAAAATTCCTAGGCTTTGCAGTAGGCGGTGTACCTCCTGAAGTAATGGGTATCGGGCCTATCGTGGCAGTGCCAAAAGCGTTGGAAATTGCAGGCTTATCCATCGATGATATTGATTTATGGGAAATTAATGAAGCGTTTGCTTCACAGTCATTACAGGTGGTACGGCATTTAGGCATCGACCAAGAGAAAGTCAATGTCAATGGTGGAGCGATTGCATTAGGTCATCCATTAGGCGCAACGGGAGCTATTTTAACTTTAAAGCTAATTCATGAATTGAAGCGTCAAGGGAAGAAATATGGCGTCGTGACAATGTGTATTGGTGGCGGCATGGGTGCTGCTGGCGTATTTGAAATTCTATAAATTTTGCTAGATCAGCTTGAGGTGTACTGTTTACGGTTGCCTCCGAACATTGTATACATCAAGCTTTTCTATATATGATCATTAGGGGAATCAACTAACAAAAAGATATATTGGGAGGAATTAATCATGACTGAAAAAACAACTGATTTCATTAAAGGCGGCGGATTTCTTATTGAAGATGTGGAATTAGATCGTGTATTTACACCGGAAGATTTCACTGACGAGCATAAAATGATTGCTAAAACAACAGAGGAATACGTAGCAAATGAAGTTTTACCAGTAGTTGAAAATTTAGAGCACCATGAATTTGAGCATTCAGTGCGTCTCCTAAAAAGTGCAGGCGAATTAGGCTTACTTGGAGCAGACGTGCCTGAAGAATACGATGGGCTAGGATTAGACAAAGTTTCTTCAGCTTTAATCGCTGAAAAAATGTCTGTTGCAGGTGGTTTCTCTATCACACATGGTGCTCACGTTGGAATTGGGTCATTACCAATTGTTTTATTCGGTAATGAAGATCAAAAGAAAAAATACTTACCTAAGCTTGCTTCAGGTGAATTAATCGCTGCCTATGCATTAACAGAGCCAGGTTCAGGTTCGGATGCTCTAGGTGCAAAAACGACTGCCAAATTAAATGAAGCTGGCACACATTATATTTTAAATGGTGAAAAACAGTGGATTACGAATGCAGGCTTTGCTGATGTATTTGTTGTCTACGCAAAAATTGATGGCGATAAATTCTCTGCCTTTATCGTAGAACGTGCCTACAATGGTGTTTCAGTAGGCCCTGAAGAAAAGAAAATGGGGATTAAATCATCATCAACTCGTACATTAGTATTGGAAGATGCGGAAGTACCTGTAGAAAATCTATTAGGCGAAATTGGTCGTGGTCATATCATTGCGTTCAATATTTTAAACATTGGTCGTTATAAACTAGGCGTGGGCACAATTGGCGGATCGAAGCGTGCATTGGAGTTAGCTATTCAGTATACAAACCAACGTCAGCAATTTAAAACAAAGCTTTCTGATTTCAATCTGACAAAAGAGAAATTATCTACAATGGCTTCTCAACTGTATGCATCAGAATCATTAAACTATCGTACGGTTGGTCTATTTGAGGACCGCTTAAGTCAGTTAAGCCCTGAAGAGCAAAAGCAAGGAAAAGTAATTGCAGGTGCTATCGCTGAATATGCTATTGAATGCTCTATTGCAAAAGTCTTTGGATCAGAAACATTAGATTACATTGCAGATGAAGCAGTACAGCTACATGGTGGCTATGGCTTTATGGCTGAATACGAGGTTGAGCGTATTTACCGTGATTCTCGTATCAATCGAATTTTTGAAGGTACAAATGAAATTAACCGCATGATTGTACCTGGCACATTTATGAAAAAGGCGCTAAAAGGTGAGTTACCATTATTACAAGTTGCTCAAAATTTACAGCAAGAGCTGCTTATGCTAATGCCAGAGGACATCGGTACAGAGCCGCTAGCACAAGAAAAATATTTAGTGAAAAATGCGAAGAAAATTGCTGTATTAGCTGCAGGCTTAGCAGCACAACGCTTTGGAGCAAAACTTGACCAAGAGCAAGAAGTATTAGTGAACATTGCAAATATCGCAAACCAATTATTTGCAATGGAATCAGCTGTCTTACGTACAGAAAAGGCAATTGCTCGTGATGGTGCTGAAAAAGCACATCAAAAATTGCTCTATACGCAAATCTTCTGTCAGGAAGCATTCGCAGAGATCGAAAAAGAAGCAAAAGACACAATTCTTGCTTCCGCAGATGGCGATGCTGCTCGTATGACATTATCTGCACTGCGTAAGCTAACTCGCAATAATCCATACAATTTAATTGCGAAGAAGCGTGAGGCTTCAGTTAAATTAATTGATGCTGAAAAATATATTGTTTAATAGTGCAAATTTAACCTAGCTATCTGCAAAAGATAGCTAGGTTTTTTATATGAGATGGATAATCATAAAAGCAACGGATAAATTTGCACAACGGATGGATAAACTTACAAAAAAGAGTGAAGTTCACCATTGAAAACAACTATGATGGTATACTACAGAAAAAGACAGAAGAGGAGCATTGTAATGACGATTCAATTTTTCCATTATCCGAAATGTACAACATGTAAAAAGGCACAGAAGTGGTTAAATGAGCATGAGGTTTCCTATGAAGAGGTACATATCGCAGAGCAACCGCCAACTAAGGAAGAATTAACAGCTATTTGGCAAGCTAGTGGACAACCTTTGAAGAAATTTTTTAATACCTCAGGTATGAAATATCGTGAGCTTGGCTTAAAGGACAAGTTAGCAGAAATGACGGAGGATGAGCAGCTTGAGCTACTAGCTTCAGATGGTATGTTAATTAAACGTCCCATCGTCACAGATGGAAAAAAAGTTACTTTAGGTTTTAAAGAAGTAGATTTTGAGCAAGCTTGGAAATAACCGTATTAAACCTTGTATTTATAGGAGAAGTATGGCACACTGAAAGTGAATATATTACATATTTATGGAGGGGTTTTTTGCATGAGCACACCTAAAGACTTACGATACTCTGAAGAACATGAATGGGTAAAAGTAGAAGATGGAAAAGTACGTATCGGTATTACTCACTTCGCACAATCTGAATTAGGAGATATCGTATTCGTTGAGCTTCCACAAGTTGGCGACGAAATCAAAACAGATGATCCATTCGGTAGCGTAGAATCAGTAAAAACTGTTTCTGAATTATATGCACCCATCTCAGGTACTGTAGTGGAAGTAAATGCAGATTTAGAAGATAGCCCAGAATTCGTTAATGAATCACCATATGAAAAAGCATGGATGATCGTTGTTGAGCCTGCTGATGCATCAGAAGTCGAAAAACTAATGACAGCAGAGCAATACGAAGAAATGATCGCTGAATAAGACAAGCCATAATCGAAAAACGTCGGCAACTACCGGCGTTTTTTGTTATATAATGACTTATAAGTAGGGATCTCTAAATGGAGGTGGCGTAATGTTCGAGGGAAAATGCTTGATAGTAGAAGGGCGCTCAGATAAGCTACAAATTGAGCCTATTTTGAATGAGAATGTTACAATACTATGTACGAATGGTACAATTGGTGTGCATCAATTAGAAGAACTACTGGATCCCTATGAGGGCTGTGAGCTATTTACTTTTTTTGATGCAGATACTTCAGGCGATAAGCTACGTGCATTAATGGACAGACATTATCCAGAAGCTGAACATCTGCGCACAATGCCAACGTACAAGGAAGTAGAAACAACACCAAGAAAAGTGTTAGCGATGATTTTACTGCGTGCACATTTTTCAATCCATAATGAATATATTTTGTAAGGTTGCGTGAGTAAATGGAAGAATGGTCAACAGAGCAGTGGGAAGCGGCTAAACAGTCGGGAGAGAAAACTGCATTTTATTTATATACACCGATGTGTGGAACGTGTGCAGTGGCATCTAAAATGATGTCCATTATTGAACAATTACTGCCACAGCTACAAATAGGTAAAGCAAATATCAACTTTTTGGAACACATTGCCTATGAGCATCAGATTGAAAGTGTTCCATGTCTACTCATCAGTGATGGCGGAAAAGTGACAGAAAAGATTTATGCCTTTCAATCCGTACCATTTTTATATGAATTGTTAAAAAAATCAATTGACTGAACTTTACTAGCGTGGTAAAGTATCAAATATATTACTAAAACATTAAATATATCGAACTCTTATGAAGAGTGGCGGAGGGAAGTGCCCTATGAAGCCCGGCAACCATCACAATGTGAAAAGGTGCCAAATCACCCAAAGATTTTTCTTTGAAAGATGAGAGAACGGTTTAACGTATAATACGTGACCCCTTCTACTTGTCTGTGAGTGAAGGGGTTTTCTATATGAGAAAAGGAGTATTCGCTATGATCCAGCTTCAAAATATTACAAAGAAATACAAAACAGCAAATGGCGAATTAACGGCAGTCAAAGACGTCAACCTTACTATTAATAAAGGTGAAATTTTTGGCATTATCGGCTATAGTGGCGCAGGTAAAAGCACCATGATTCGTTTACTAAACGGTTTAGAGAAACCAACAGCAGGAACAGTAACGGTGAACAATCAGGAATTTTCATCGATAAAAGGACAAAAGCTTAGAGCAGCTAGACAAAAGGTAAGTATGATTTTCCAGCATTTCAATTTACTTTGGTCGAGAACAGTTGCCGAAAATATAGCTTTCCCTTTAGAAATCGCAGGCTTTCCAAAGGCTCAACGTGAAGCACGTGTGAAGGAATTAATAGCCCTTGTAGGCTTAGAAGGGCGCGATAAGGCATATCCATCTCAGCTTTCTGGTGGACAAAAGCAGCGTGTAGGGATTGCACGTGCATTGGCGAATAATCCAGAGGTTTTACTATGTGATGAGGCGACATCAGCACTTGATCCTGAAACAACGGATGCCATTCTTGATTTACTCGTTGATATAAATGAACGCTTAGGCTTAACAATCGTCCTGATTACCCACGAAATGCATGTCATCCGCAAAATTTGTCATCGTGTAGCGGTGATGGAGGCAGGCGAAATTGTGGAACGTGGTGAGGTATTACAAGTCTTCCAAGCACCACAAGCAGCCATTACCAAAAAGTTTGTATCTCAAATTACAGACACTAAGGAAACACAGGATACGGTAGCACAAATTAAAACAAACTATCCAACTGGACAACTTGTCAAATTAATTTTTGTTGGTGAAAAAACAGAACAGCCTGTCATCTCACATCTTGTGAAACAATTTGATGTAGAAGTAAGTATTGTTCATGGAAACATTTCCCAAACAAAAAATGGTGCCTACGGTACATTAATTGTGCAAATTGATGGCTCAAAGACAAACGTGGCAGAAGCCCTTCGTTATTTAAATACAGTCGAAGTACAAACGGAGGTGATTGCAAATGCTAACTAATCTCTTTCCGAATGTAGACTGGGAAAATATGTGGCAAGCTACGTATGAAACTTTATACATGACAGCTATATCAACGGTTGTGACATTTATTCTTGGGTTAGTCATTGGTATCGTTCTATTTTTAACAAGTCCCAATCAGTTATGGGCAAATAAAATCGTTAACTTTTTAACAGGATCACTCGTTAATATTTTCCGTTCCATTCCATTTATTGTATTAATCATTTTATTAATTCCATTTACGAAGTTTTTACTAGGTACAATTCGAGGTGCCAATGCGGCGTTACCTGCTTTAATTATCGGTGCAGCACCGTTTTATGCTCGTATGGTATTAATTGCGTTACGTGAAATTGATAAAGGTGTTATTGAAGCAGCCCGTTCAATGGGAGCAAAAACTTCTACAATTATTTGGAAAGTATTGGTCCCTGAATCATTACCAGCTTTGATTTCTGGTATCACGGTAACGGCTGTTGCTCTTGTAGGTTATACTGCGATGGCAGGAATTATCGGTGCAGGTGGTCTTGGTAACTTAGCCTTCTTAGACGGCTTCCAGCGAAATCGCCAAGATGTGACATTAATGGCAACTATTTTGATCTTAGTAGTCGTATTTATTATTCAATGGATTGGTGATTTAATTACCGAGAAAATTGATAAACGCTAGCACGGAAATGAGGTTATTCCGGTTTTTACCGCTAACATATTTTAAACAAATAAAAGGGAGTGTCATAAATGAAAAAGTTATTAGCAGGATTATTTTTATCAATACTTGTACTAGCATTAGCAGCTTGCGGTACAGATAAAAAAGAAGATGAAAAATCAGCATCTGGCGATCAAACAGATAGCAAAGAAAGCGTAACATTAAAAGTAGGTGCTTCTAACACACCACACGCAGTTATTTTAGAAAAAGCAAAACCGATCTTAGCTAAAGAAGGCGTAGACCTAGAAATTGAAACTTATACAGATTATGTTCTACCAAACCAAGATTTAGAGTCAAAAGATATTGACGCAAACTATTTCCAGCACATACCTTACTTAGAGCTACAAATTAAAGACAATGGCTATGATTTCGTCAATGCAGGTGGCGTTCATATTGAACCAATCGGTATTTACTCAAAAAAATATAAAAAGTTAGAAGACCTGCCTGAAGGCGCAACAATTTTGCTTTCTAACTCAGTATCTGACCATGGTCGTATGCTTTCATTGTTAGAGGCTAAAGGCTTAATTAAATTAAAAGAAGGCATTGATAAAACAGCAGCAGAATTAAAGGATATTGAAGAAAATCCTAAAAACTTTAAATTCGATGCAAATACTGCACCAGAAATGCTTGTACAAATGTACGAAAATGATGAAGGCGATGCAGTACTTATCAACTCTAACTTTGCCATCGATAACGGTCTAAACCCAATCGAAGATGCTATTTCTCTTGAAGATAAAGAATCTCCATATGTTAACATCATCGCTGTACGCGCAGGTGATGAAACAAAACCTGAAATTAAAAAATTATTAGAAGTATTAACATCTAAAGAAATCCAAGACTTCATTTTAGAAGAGTGGAAAGGTGCAGTAGTACCGGTTAAATAATAGTTGAAAGGTATGTGAGTCATATAACTCGCATACCTTTTTTGAATTTATTTTTTATTTAATACGAATATGTAGTTTTGAATTTATTGATAAATATAATGTGATTATTGCATTATTTGTCGAATTTTGAGAAAAATAGACATTTTATAATGCTTTTTCAACATGTTAGGTGCGAAAGCCACTTTTTCTTTTCTTAATGATTTAGTGAAGAAAATCAAGATTTAGCCATTGCTTTTGCTACAGGTGGTTTCGAAAGGGTAGCAGAAGATAAAATGGTGCTTTAACGGAGCTAGAGGCTGAGCAAATATTAGCTGAAACGAAAGCAGAAAAGAAACGTGATAAGGCAAGTGAAGTGGTTTATTTTACGTATTTAGATGATAGCGGAATCAGCCATGAAGTTTGGTATGCTGATCAAGTAACGCTTGAAAAATGGGTGAACTATGTACCGCGGAGAAATTATCATGACGTGGTGTTATGGCGTGCAGGAGGCTTAGGAGTAAAAACGTTACAATGGATTGGTGATCATCCAACTAAATAATTGAAAGTCAAAAAAATCGCCAAAAAGGCGATTTTTTTATTGAAATTGAGAAAGACGAGAAAAGAAGTTTTTCACAAAGTCTAAGAAAATGATTTCTGATGGTGCAATTTCGCGATTTACAGGAGAAATAATGCCAACAGTTCTAGGGATCGTAGGTGATTCAATTGGAACCTTTATGGTAAAGCGTGCTGCTGAATCATAAAGAGAGCTTTCTGGTAAAAGGCTCACACCAATGCCAGCGGCGACTAAGCCCTTTAGTGCATCTAAGTCTTCCCCCTCTGAAATGACATTTGGTAAAAAGCCTGCAGCTCGACAAGCATCCATCGCTACCTTGTGCAAAATGTAACCATCTGGAAATAATACGAATAGATCATTTCTCAACTCTGCAAGCTGTATGCTTTCTCTTTTAGCTAATGGATGATTGGCTGGTAGGAGTGCAGCAATATTTTCAGTAAACAGAATGGTTGATTGAATGGATTCGTCCTTCGGTGGCAGGGGTCCCAAAAAGGCGAGGTTCAACTCCCGATTTTTGACTGCATCTATCAAAAATCGATAAGATCCTTGACGTAGTTGAAATTGTAAATCAGGATATTCGCGTTTAAAGGCTGAAATAACGGTTGGCAGAACATAGCTAGCTAAACTTGTTGGAAAGCCGATTTTAATTGAGCCCTTTGCAGGATCAAGATATTCTTCTACTTGCTTTGCTGCAAAATCGATGGCCTTTAATGCCGTAATGGTATGCTCAAGAAATGTCTTCCCTATTGGTGTTAATTTGACATTTCGTCCAACTCGCTCAAATAACGGAGTGCCTAACTCATCTTCAAGATTTGCGATTTGCCGACTAATGGCAGATTGGGCTACATGAAGATGCTCAGCAGCCTCTGAAATATGCTCACGTTCAGCAACCTCTACAAAATAGCGTAATTGACGTAACTCCACTAACATTTCACCTCTATTAATCTAAAAATAAGATTGATTATACCTTAATTATATATTATTTAAGATGAAAAATGACTGTTAATGTCAAAATAAAAAGTATCAGCTGTCAGATGTTTTTTTACTAGAAACAAAAGGAGATTTATGGGCATTACATCTAAGCTAATGGGAATTGGCAGAAATGCTAGATACAACCTACGTTTCTGTCTTTTAATATATCTACAATATCATCCTTTTGAGGATATAATCCATCCATTATTATAGCAAAATTTCTTTCTTACAATATGAACTTAAATTGATTCCATTTTAATGAAATAGGTTATAGTATAGATATGTTGTTTATGCTAATTTGTCACAAAACCGCTACAATTAGCACTTTTCTCGAGGTTTTCACTATGTAGCTAGATGAAATCGATTCTCAATTAGAGAGATTTCATTGAAAATGAAGAAAGTCAATTCTCATTGTTTAGGTGAAGGAGTAATAATCTGAAAATGCTTACAAAGTCTTTATTTTTCAAGATTTTATTTAAGGAATGGGAAAGTAATTGAAATGGTTTGCATAGAGAACGATTTTCAGTTAAGATTAGAATGATGATAATTAAGGAATGGTTGACCCATTCACTGAACACTATGGAGGTATTTTCATGTCAACTTTAGTTATTAAAGATCTTCACGTTGCTATCGACGGGAAAGAGATTTTAAAAGGCGTAAATCTTACAATTAATACAAACGAAATTCACGCAATCATGGGACCAAACGGAACTGGTAAATCAACACTAGCTTCTGCTATTATGGGTCATCCAAAATATGAAGTAACTTCAGGTACTGTTGAGCTTGATGGCGAAGATGTGCTTGAAATGGAAGTGGACGAACGTGCTCAAGCTGGTTTATTCCTAGCTATGCAATATCCATCTGAAATTGCTGGTGTTACAAATGCTGATTTCTTACGTTCAGCAATTAACGCACGTCGTGAAGAAGGCGATGAAATTTCGTTAATGAAATTTATCCGCGAATTAGATAAAAACATGGAATTCCTTGAAATGAATGAAGATATGGCTCAACGTTATTTAAATGAAGGTTTCTCTGGCGGTGAGAAAAAACGTAATGAGATTCTTCAATTAATGATGATCAAACCAACATTTGCAATCTTAGATGAAATTGACTCTGGTCTTGATATCGATGCATTGAAAGTTGTGTCAAAAGGTATCAACGCAATGCGTGGTGAAGGCTTTGGCTGCTTAATGATTACACACTACCAACGCCTATTAAACTACATTACTCCAGACCATGTACACGTAATGATGCAAGGACGTGTTGTAAAATCAGGTGGTGCGGAGCTTGCACAACGCTTAGAAGCAGAAGGCTATGACTGGATTAAAAAAGAATTAGGAATCGAAGAAGAAACAGAAGAACAAGAAGCATAAGAAGGAGGACGAACTAGCATGACAGTGGAAATTAACTTGCCTGTAACAGTACAGGACGTGCGCTCGTTCTCAGAAGCAAATGGTGAACCAACTTGGTTTACAGAACTTCGCGCGGCAGCACTAGACAAAGTAACTGGTTTAGATTT
Source organism: Lysinibacillus sp. FSL K6-4013 (assembly GCF_038630435.1). NCBI lineage: Bacteria > Bacillati > Bacillota > Bacilli > Caryophanales > Bacillaceae > Lysinibacillus > Lysinibacillus sp. FSL K6-4013. Next base: position 3,654,946 of record NZ_CP152031.1, on the reverse strand, counting down.
GCCAAAACCAGATAGAACGAATATCACAAAATGGGATTTCATGAACTTCCCAGCGTTGGCAGTTCATAGTGAGGCATTCCCTTCATTGGATGCTCTACCTGAAGAAGCAAAAGGTTTAATTGACCTTGAAGCACAAGAAAACCTATATATTCAACGTAATAATACACCAGCATATATTAAGGCATCACAAGAACTTGCTGATAAAGGTGTTATTTTTACTGATATTTTCACAGCAGTTCGTGAACATGGCGAACTTGTTCAAAAATACTTTATGACTGAAGCAGTTAAAGTAGATGAGCATAAATTAACAGCACTTCATACAGCACTTGTTAATGGTGGTGTGTTTGTATACGTACCAAAAAACGTGATTATTGAACAACCACTTCAAGTTGTTTTCCTTAATGACAATGCGGAAGCTTCATTATATAACCATGTTTTAGTAGTAGCAGAAGCGAATTCAGCTGTAACATATGTTGAAACATATGTTTCAACAGTAGAAGAGGCAAAAGGGCAAGCAAATATTATTGCGGAAGTCGTTGTTCAAGATAATGCACAGGTAACCTATGGTGCAGTAGATGTCCTTGCAAAAGGATTTACGACATATGTTAATCGTCGTGCACGTTTAGCACGTGACGCAAAAGTTGACTGGGCTCTTGGTCTAATGAATGATTCTGATACAATCTCTGAAAACATCACGCATTTGATTGGTGACGGTTCTCATGCAGATACAAAAACAGTCGTAGTTGGTCGTGGAGAACAAAAACTTAACTTCACTACTGAGGTTCGTCACTGGGGTAAAAACTCTAACGGGCATATTTTAAAGCATGGTGTAATGAAAGATGCAGCTCAATCAATCTTTAACGGTATTGGCTATATCGAGCATGGTGCGACAAAAGCCGATGCACAACAAGAATCACGTGTATTAATGCTGTCAGAAAAAGCTCGTGGGGATGCAAACCCAATTTTATTAATTGACGAAGATGATGTAACAGCAGGACACGCAGCATCTGTTGGTCGAGTAGATCCATTACAGCTTTATTATTTAATGAGCCGTGGTATCTCGAAAGCAGAAGCAGAGCGCCTTGTTATCCATGGATTCCTTGCGCCAGTTGTTACGCAATTACCAATTGAAGGCGTTCAAAAGCAACTGACGGAGGTTATTGAAAGGAAAGTTCGCTAATGATGAATAAAGACATTAAAAGCTATTTCCCAATTTTAAATCAGGATGTAAATGGTCATAGACTTGTATATCTTGATAGTGCAGCGACGTCTCAGAAGCCTGTTCAAGTGATTGAAGCGATTAAAGCTTATTATGAATTTGATAATTCCAATGTTCACCGTGGCGTGCATACACTAGGAAACCGTGCAACAGATAAATATGAAGGTGCTCGTGAAAAGGTTCGTAAGTTTATTAATGCGCAATCAACACAGGAAATTATTTTTACGCGTGGTACAACAACCGCTTTAAATACAGTTGCGACAAGTTATGGTCGTGCAAATGTTGTTGAGGGTGATGAAATTGTCATTACTCATATGGAGCATCATTCCAATATTATTCCTTGGCAACAATTAGCCAAAGAAAAAAATGCAACTTTAAAATACATTGAGCTTGAAGCAGACGGCACTCTTAGCCTAGAGAAAGTACGTGCGACAGTCACACCTAAAACAAAAATTGTTTCGGTGTCTATGGCATCAAACGTACTTGGAACAATAAATCCAATTAAAGAAATTGCTCAAATTGCACATGCTAATGGTGCTGTCATGGTAGCCGATGGTGCACAAGCTGCGCCACATATGAAAATTGATGTGCAAGATTTGGATGTAGATTTCTTAGGTTTCTCAGGGCATAAAATGTGCGGACCAACTGGAATAGGTGTACTATATGGTAAAAAGGAACACCTTGAAAAGATGGAGCCAATTGAGTTTGGTGGCGAAATGATTGATTTTGTTGGGCTTTATGAGTCAACGTGGAAGGAATTACCGTGGAAATTTGAAGGTGGAACGCCTATTATTGCAGGTGCAATAGGTTTAGGAGCCGCTATTGATTTCTTAACTGATATCGGGTTAGATAACATTCTAGAGCATGAGCATAAGCTTGCAGGCTACGCAATGGATCAACTTGAAACAATTGACGGTTTGAAAATTTTTGGCCCACGTGACCCTATGAAGCGTTGTGGATTAGTAACATTTAATCTAGATGATGTACATCCACATGATGTGGCAACGGTGCTTGACATGAATGGTATTGCTGTTCGTGCAGGACATCATTGTGCACAGCCACTAATGAAATGTCTTCAGCAAGTAGCGACAGCACGAGCAAGCTTCTATCTGTACAATACAGAGGAGGATATTGACCGTTTAGTTGCAGGGTTACGTTCTGCGAAGGAGTATTTTGGCGATGTCTTTTAATAATTTAGATCAACTATATCGTTCAGTCATTATGGATCACTATAAGAATCCTCGTAATAAAGGATCTTTAGATGATAATGCTGTAACGATCGATATGAATAATCCGACTTGTGGCGACCGTATTCACTTAACATTGAAAGTGACAGACGGTGTTGTAGAGGATGCGAAATTTGATGGTGAAGGCTGTTCTATTTCTATGTCCTCTGCATCAATGATGACACAGCTCATCAAAGGAAAAAAAGTAGAGGAAGCTATTGAGCTTTCTGATATTTTTTCTAAAATGATGATGGGTGAGGAGTACAGCGATAAATATGACCTTGAGGATGTTGAGGCACTGCAAGGTGTTTCACAATTCCCAGCACGAATTAAGTGTGCAACATTGGCTTGGAAAGCAATGGAAAAAGGTGTGAAATAAATCTTACTTCCTTGTTCTTGAGTGAAAGCTACTATGGCTTCACTCAAAGCAAGGGATGATTACCCAGAAAAATACATCTCAATGAACGGAGGAGAAACGATGGCTAAAAAAATGCCTGATATCGGCGATTACAAATACGGTTTCCATGATAAGGACGTATCAATTTTCCGTTCAAAACGCGGTTTAACTGAAGAAATCGTCCGTGAAATTTCAAATATGAAACAAGAGCCAGAATGGATGCTAGAATACCGTTTAAAAGCTCTTGAAACATTTTATACAAAACCGATGCCACAATGGGGTGGCGATCTTGGAGATTTAGATTTTGATGAAATTACGTACTATGTAAAACCATCAGAAGCTACTCAAAAATCATGGGATGAAGTACCTGATGAAATCAAAGCAACTTTTGATAAATTAGGTATCCCAGAAGCAGAACAAAAATATCTTGCAGGTGTATCTGCACAATATGAGTCTGAGGTAGTTTATCACAACATGAAAAAAGACCTTGAAGATCTTGGTATTGTGTTCAAAGATACTGACTCTGCTCTACGTGAAAACGAAGATATTTTCAAACAATATTGGGGCAAAGTGATTCCTTACACAGACAATAAATTTGCTGCTTTAAACTCAGCAGTATGGTCAGGTGGATCATTTATTTATGTGCCACCAGGTGTTAAAGTAGAAACACCGTTACAAGCTTACTTCCGTATTAACTCAGAAAATATGGGTCAATTCGAACGTACACTTATTATTGTAGATGAAGGCGCTCACGTACACTATGTTGAAGGTTGTACAGCTCCTGTTTACACAACAAACTCTTTACACTCAGCAGTTGTTGAAATCGTTGTACGTAAAGATGCCTATTGCCGTTATACAACAATTCAAAACTGGGCGAACAATGTTTACAATCTTGTAACGAAACGTACAGTTGTAGAAGAAAACGGTACAATGGAATGGATTGATGGTAACATCGGTTCTAAATTAACAATGAAATACCCAGCATGTATCCTAAAAGGTGAAGGTGCTCGTGGTATGACATTATCGATTGCATTAGCAGGTAAAGGACAACATCAACATGCTGGCGCAAAAATGATCCATATGGCACCAAACACATCTTCAACAATCGTTTCTAAATCGATTGCTAAACAAGGTGGTAAGGTAACGTATATGGGACAAGTTCGTTTCGGTCCTAAAGCAAGTGGTGCACGTGCTAACATCGAATGTGATACGCTGATTATGGATAATCAATCGACTTCTGACACAATTCCTTATAACGAGATCTTTAACGATAATGTATCTTTAGAGCACGAAGCAAAAGTTTCAAAAGTATCTGAAGAACAATTATTCTATTTAATGTCTCGCGGAATTTCCGAAGAAGAAGCGACAGAAATGATCGTAATGGGCTTCATCGAGCCATTCACAAAAGAACTACCAATGGAATACGCAGTAGAAATGAACCGTCTGATTAAATTCGAGATGGAAGGTTCTATCGGTTAATTTATTAGCCACCCCTAGTCACAACATCAATTGTGACTAGGGGTTTTTTGTGTTTTTATGTTGCGAATAAAAATGGAGAGAAATAGTACTGGATTTTTTTAAGATTACACACTAAAATGAAAATGAGAATCAATATCAATTAGGGAGGGGTTGATAAATCTAGAAGATGTTCAGTACTTCAATAAGCCAGATGAGATAGTTAATCATCTTTAAAAGGAGAAAATGTAAATGAAAAAGAAGTTTTTATTTATTAGTTTCATAGCATTATTTATGCTCCTTCTCGCCGCATGTGGAGAGAAGAAGGCAGTAGAAGAGGAATCATCCGCTGATACAACAAAAGAAGAAGTGACACAAACAAAAGAAGAATCGACAAATGGAAATGGCACGAGAACGCTTGAATATCTTGGTGAACGCTATGAAGTGCCAGAAAAGGTTGAAAGAATTGTTGTAACAGGTGCTATGGAAGCGATGGAGGATATGGTTGTGCTGGATGTTCATCCAGTTGGGGCTATTGCTGTTGGTGGCAAGTTCCCTGAGCTATATGCTTCTGTAACAGACAAAGCAGAATCAATTGGTGAGAAAATTAAACCAAACTTTGAAAAAATATTAGAATTAGATCCTGATGTCATTTTAGGTTCAACAAAGTTCCCAGAAGAGGTACAAAGTAAATTAGAGAAAATTGCTCCTACAATTTTGGTTTCACATATTTCGACGAACTGGGAATCTAATTTGAAGTTATTAGCTGAACTAACTGGTAAGCAAGCAGATGCTGAGAAGATATTATCTACATATAAGGCTGATATAGAAGCTGCTAAAGCTACGTTAACTGAGAAACTACAAGATCAAAAAGTAGCGGCTATTCGTATTCGTGGAGGACAAGCGTATGTTTATCCAAAAGAAGTATTTTTAAATGCTGTCCTTTATGGAGAGCTTGGTTTAGCAGTACCAGATGAAGTTGCTAAAGCTAAATCTCAAGAGGCCATTTCTGTTGAGCAGCTTGCAGATATGAATCCTGATTATTTATTTGTGCAGTTTTCAACAGATGAAAATGCAGATGCGCCGAATGCTTTAGAAGACTTTAAAAAGAATCCAATCATCCAAAATATTAATGCATTTAAAAATGACCAAGTATTTGTTAATGTACTAGATCCATTAATGGAAGGCGGCCCTGCATACAGCAGGATTAAGTTTTTAGAGGCTATTCAGCAAAACCTTGTGAAATAAATGGTAGTCCGTTAAAGTAGCGTGAGTTCAATGGAATATGGACTCATGCTTTTTCTTTTGTATAGTGCCCAAAAGTTAGTGACAGCTTTCTATTTGAATGGACAAAAGAAAGCTATATTTTTTACATGATGTTTATTTGTAGTGACATACTGTGTGCTATGATTATGTACATAGAGGAGGATGTCACATGATTGTAGTAGGATTAACTGGTTGGGGCGATCACCCTTCACTTTATAGTGGAGTGACTACCTCAAAGGATAAATTATTTGATTACACAGGTCATTTTTTAACGGTAGAAGTAGATACTTCCTTTTATGCCATACCAGCCAAAGAGCATGTTCGGAAATGGTGTGAGGATACACCTGAAAACTTCCGTTTTGTTGTGAAAGCTTACCAAGGCATGACGGGTCATTTACGTGGAGAGATTCCCTTTGAATCAAAAAATGATATGTTCAATGCTTTTATTGAATGTGCCAATGAATTTAAACGTTATGGAAAGCTAGCCATGGTATTAGCACAATTTCCACCATGGTTTGATTGCCAAGGAAAAAATGTGCAATATTTATTGTATATCCGACAACAGCTCAAGGATTTTGAAGTGGCGATTGAGTTTCGAAATCAAACATGGTACGCAGAAAATGTTGTCCAGCAGACGATAGATTTTTTACGAGAACATCAATTTATCCATACGATTTGTGACGAACCACAGGCTGGTGTTGGATCTGTTCCTTTTTATCCGGTAGTGACTGCAAATAAAGCGTTGATTCGTCTCCATGGTCGCAATATACACGGTTGGCGCAACACAGGAAATGCAGAAAATTGGCGTAAAGTTCGCTTCTTATATGATTATAATAAAGAGGAATTACAGCAGCTTGGGGATAGTATGAAAAAGCTTGAACCCGAGGTCAATGAACTCTTCGTTTTATTTAATAATAATTCAGGTAATCATGCAGCGAAAAACGCAAAGGAGCTACAAGGTATGTTGAATATTAACGATGTCGGGTTGGCACCTAAACAATTAAACATGTTTGAAGGGGAACTATAATGGAGTTTATTTTATTAGTCATCATTGCATTGCTTGCTGGTCTAATTGGCTCATTAGTTGGGCTAGGTGGTGGTGTAGTATTAGTACCAGCAACATTATACATTGGCTTAAATTTAGGAATGATTCCAGATATTACGCCGCAAAAAGTAGTCGGTTTATCAGTGGTGATGATGATTTTCACGGGACTTGCCTCCACGCTAAGCTATATGAAATCTAAAACGGTGGATTATAAAAGTGGTTTTATATTCTTTATTGGAAGTATTCCAGGAACAATCCTTGGCGCATGGGTCAATAAAGGGTTAGATTTACCATCCTTTAATTTATATTTTGGTATTTTACTTATTATTTTATCGATTATTTTGCTTGTGCGGGACAAACTGAAGCCTGTTAAATGGTTTGTAAAAAATGGTATACAGCAAGAATTTACTGACTCTGAGGGAAAAACCTATGTATATGGCTATCCCATTTGGTTTGCTATTACATTAACATTTGGTATTGGCTTTGCTTCTGGTTTATTTGGGATAGGCGGCGGCTCCATGATTGTGCCAGCAATGATTATTTTATTCTTATTCCCACCACATGTCGCGGTGGCAACATCGATGTTTATGGTATTTTTAACGTCCATCGTTAATTCCGCAAGCCATGTTTATTTCGGTCATGTACCATGGCTTTATACTATTCCAGTTATTCCTGGAGCTTATGTTGGAGCAAAGCTCGGTGCTGCGTTAAATAAAAGAATTAAATCCGATACACTTGTACTAGCTTTAAGGATTATTCTATTATTATTAGGAATTCGATCTATTATAGAAGGCATATTAGCTTAATTTGAAGTGAGGTGGCTTTAATGCTTGAAAAGATCCATATTTTTCACACAAATGATTTGCATAGTCATTTTAAGTATTGGCCACGAATGCAAAGCTATGTGAAAGAAATGCGCAATAAATTAGGGAATATCGGGGAAACAAGCTATTTGTTTGATGTTGGAGATCATTTAGATCGTTCCAACATTTATACAGAAGCAACAGTTGGGAAAGGTAATGTGCGATTGCTAAATGAGGCGGGTTACGATGTAGTGACAATCGGCAACAATGAAGGCATTACATTATCCCATGAAGAGCTCTTCCACTTATATGACAATGCTAATTTTGATGTTGTAGTTGCAAATGTATATGCCTCCCACGGGAAGAAGCCAGCATGGATGAAGCCTTATGTAATCTTAACAACAGCAATGGGTACGAAGATTGGCGTCATTGCAGCCACGGCCATGTTTGAAGTATATTATGAAGAATTAAATTGGCATATGGACGACGCTCGAAGTACACTGCTACGTTTAGCGCATCAACTACGTGAAGAAGTAGACATTGTTGTATGCTTATCCCATTTAGGCATTACAGAGGATGAGCTCTTAGCGGATGAGTGTCCAGAAATTGATGTTATATTCGGCTCTCATACTCATCATGTCCTACCAGAGGGCAAAGTGATTAATGGGGTTTTACTGACAGGTGGAGGTAAGTTTGGCCAATATACTGGACATCTTATCATAGAATATGATAAAAAATTGAGGAAAATTGTTGAAAAAAAGGATACTTTAATTCATAATAAGGATTTGCCAATTGTTAAAAATGAACAGAAAATGGTACAGCTTTTGGAGGATGAAGGAAACAGAATATTGGATACTCCAGTTTTTACTACGAAGAAAGCCTACAACAAGGAATGGTTCCATTATTCACAGCTATCTGATTTATTTGCACATGCAATTTTGGAAAAGAGCGGAGCCGACTGTGCATTATTCAATGCAGGGATATTTTTAGATGGTCTTCCTAAAGGAATAGTGACTGCCCTAGATTTGCACCGGATTTTTCCACATCCAATTAATTTATGTACAATTGAATTATCCGTCCCTGAAATGAAAGAGATTTATATGCAATCCAAAAATGAAGAATGGCCCTATATCGAGCTAAAAGGATTAGGGTTTAGAGGCGTCATTTTTGGAAAAATATTGACATATGGATTTTCCATGAATGAAAATCGGCAATTAATGATTAATGGTAAGCTAGCAGATCAAAATCACATTTATAAACTTGTCACATTGGATCTGTTTACATTTGGTTATTTTTATCCAAGTTTTAAATATGCAAAAAAACAATATATTTTACCTGAATTTTTACGAAACATTATGATAGATTATGGTCAAAGATTCTTTAAACAATAGAGAGAGTTTAAAGAATGGAATGGGGAAGAAGTCAATGCGATTAATTTCAATCGATGTATTAAAAGAAGGAATGGTATTAGGAAGAACCATTTGGAATGAGGCAGGTCATCCGCTTTTAAAGAAAGATGTTGTCATTAATGACCGTATTATTCAAAGACTTCAACAGTTAAATACACATTATTTATATATTGACGATGAGATTTCTGAGGGCATAGAAGTAGAGGAGACTGTTCCACCTGCTATGCGAAATAAAGTCATCAAAACTATAAAGGATTCGTTTCAGTCCATTGATGGTTTGAATCCAGTAAATGCTTCTTATATATTAGATCAGCAATCAAAGACAATCGTTTCGATTGTAGATGAATTACTTTCTGCAGTTACTGAAAATAATGAAATTCTAACCATTTTAACAGATGCTTACTTATTTGATGAATATTTATATCAACACTCTTTCCAAGTCACTTTGTATTCTATTGCCATTGCCAAAGAACTTGGCTACTCTGCTGAGGATTTACGCTTAATCGGGATCGGTGCATTATTACACGATGTCGGCAAACTAATGGTACCGAAGGATATTTTAACAAAGCCAGGACGTTTAACGAATGATGAGTTTGAAATGATGAAGATGCATGCTCGTTACGGCTTTGATTTATTGCGGAATTTACATTCAATCTCTCTGCTTGTGGCGCACTGTGCTTTCCAGCATCATGAGCGTATTGATGGAAGTGGCTATCCAAGAGGGCTTGTTGACTTTGAAATTCATCCATTTGCCAAGATTATTGGCGTTGCAGATGTTTTTGATGCAGTGACGACGAATCGTGTATACCGGGAGAAGATGCTCCCTTCACAAGGACTAGCTATTGTTGAAGCTGGCTCTGGCACTCTTTATGATGCTCGAATTGTAAAAGCTTTAAAAAGAGCTGTCGTTCATTATCCAAATGGTGTTATTTTAAAATTATCTGATGGACGCCGTGGGATTGTATCTAGACAAAACACATTGGATGCGGCATTACCATGGATTCGTATTTTTGAAGAACAAGATCAATTGCTTACAGCTACATATGAAATTAATTTAGTGGATTATCCTGCGGTAACAATTGAAAATGTTGAGACGGATTATGTGGTTCCTGCAAAAGTAGAATAAATTGCTCCTTCTGTTCATACGTTATGGAACAGGAGGAGATTTTTTTGTTTTTCCCTCGAAAAAGAATGAAATTACGCTCATATGGTAAAAGGGGAATGCGTCTTAATAAATTGACGATTTTAATTGTTAGTGTGGTTGTTTGCCTTATATTATTTATTTATTATTTAAATGAACGGCTCATGCCAACCTATTTGCAATATGCGGAAGTACAAACCACGAAGATTGCATCTTACGTTGTGAGTAAAGCCATTAATTCGCGTACCTCGAATGTATTAGATGTAAATGATATCATTGAAGATATTCCTCCAGGTACGTCTGAAATGATGACGACTAAGTTTAATACAGAAATCATTAATCGTGTTCGAGCAGAGACATTAGAGCTTGTTAAAATGTATTTGGAGCAAGCTGAACAGGGGGAGCTATCCCATTTACCTGAATTAGATAATGTTGAATATGATATTAACAGGATCCAAGATGGTGATGGCATTGTCTTTTTTGTGCCGCTTGGTCAAGCAGCCAATATTCCGTTGCTTGGAAATTTAGGGCCAAAGATTCCGATTCGCTTCCATGTGATTGGGAATGTTCATAGTAATGTGACATCCTCTATTCAAGAATTTGGAATCAACAGTGCTTATGTGGAGGTAGGGATTCATTTAGAGGTAAATGTTCAGATTATTGTCCCATTCGCTAGTAAGTCTTCTACCGTTGCGCAGGATATACCTGTAGCGATGGGCCTCACAAGGGGACCTGTTCCAAACATTTATACCAATAGTAGTGATGCCCCTCAACCGTCCATAGAAATACCTGTCCCTTATAAATAGAAATGTTTGTTGTGATAGTTGTTGGAGTGCCTTTAATATGTTACATTGACAACAGTGAAGATAGTTAATATTAAAAAATGTATATTTTTGATAGGGGCGATATTCGTATGACATCTTGTAAACCTACAAGTAAAGAAGAACATGTAAGAAAACCAGATTGGCTAAAAATAAAACTAAACACGAATGATGAATATAAAGGGCTTAAAAAGCTGATGCGTGAGAAAAATCTGCATACAGTATGTGAAGAAGCGCGTTGTCCAAATATCCATGAATGCTGGGGAGAGAGACGTACTGCTACCATGATGATTCTTGGTTCCGTTTGTACACGTGCTTGTCGTTTCTGTGCAGTAAAAACAGGTTTACCAAATGAACTAGATTTGGCAGAGCCAGAGCGCGTTGCTGATTCCGTAGCCATTATGAATTTAAAGCACGTTGTTATTACAATGGTAGCACGAGACGATTTAAAGGATGGCGGTGCGCAAGTTTTAGCAGAAACAGTACGTGCTATTCGTCGTAAAAGTCCTTTCACATCTGTTGAGGTATTGCCATCAGATTTAGGTGGGATGAAGGAGAACCTTCAAATGTTAATGGATGCAAAACCAGATATTTTAAATCATAATATTGAAACGGTTCGTCGTTTAACACCAAGAGTGCGCGCTCGTGCAAAATACGAACGCTCTTTAGAGTTCCTGCGTCTAGCTAAAGAAATGCAGCCTGAAATTCCAACGAAATCATCACTAATGATTGGTTTAGGCGAGACACATGAAGAAATTTTAGAAGTAATGGACGATTTACGTGCAAATAATGTAGATATTATGACGATTGGTCAATATTTACAGCCAACGAAAAAGCATTTACCAGTTAAAAAATACTATTCACCAATAGAATTTGGTAAATTGCGTAAAATTGCCATGGAGAAAGGCTTTAAGCATTGTGAGGCTGGCCCACTTGTACGTAGTAGTTACCATGCAGACGAACAAGTAAATGCTGCAACGAAAGAACGTCAGTTACAAGCAGAAGTGTAAACGTCAAGGCTGAACGAAAAGGGTGGTGTCACTTTGATCATAGTTGAAGGATTAGAATATGAACTAATAGAAGATTATCGCGAGGCCTTTCAGGAGGAAGTTTTTCAGGAAAGGTACTCAGATATCTTAGCCAGATACGATTATATTGTAGGTGATTGGGGCTATAATCAGTTACGTTTAAAGGGCTTTTTTGATGATAAAAATCAAAAATCCACTTTTGATACAAAAATAAGTACGCTTCAAGATTATTTATATGAATACTGTAATTTCGGCTGTGCTTATTTCGTATTGCGTAAACTGGGGAAAGTCATGAAACAGCCAGAAATAGTGGATATGAGTGAAGAAACAAAGCCAACAGACCATGAACCTTTAGCAGAATAAATAAGCATACAAAAACCTGATGTGATAGGCATCAGGTTTTTTCTTCGTCATTGTTAGCTTTTTCGGAATTTGGGAAAACTAAAGCACAAAACAGCTTATCGAAGGTGTGTTGCAAATGAAAAGAGCCGTATTTTTAGATCGTGATGGTGTTATCAATGAAGTACTGACCAATCGTGTGAAGTTTGTGAATAAGCCTAAGGATTTGTATTTTTTACCGCAAGTGCCTGAGGCAATCAGAAAGCTAAATAAGCATTTTGATTATGTGTTTGTCGTGACAAATCAAGGTGGGGTTGGTTTAGGCTTTATGAAGGAAAGTGGCTTACAGAAAATACATGAACATATGGTGAAGGAGCTAAAGAAAAAAGGGGCAGTAATCCATGAAGTCGTTTATTGTCCGCACAAACCTAAGTCAGGTTGTGCCTGCCGCAAGCCCAATAGCAAATTAATTGTGGATTTAGGAAAGAAATATAACATTGATTTATCAAAATCCTATATGGTTGGTGATACAGATACGGATATTATTGCAGGAAAACGGGCAGGAACAAAGGGTGTTTTCCTAGGAGAACAAGATCCATTAGCAGATGCTGTCTTTCCAGATTTAATAAGCGCTGCCCAGTGGATTATTAAGGATGTCACAGCTTAAATGTATTGAGAAAAAGGGCGTATAAATCATTAAAAAAGGGATAATTTATGAATGGAGGTGATGATGTTGGGAAAAGAAAAACGCAATAAAAAGCCATTAGATCGAGAGGAATATGGGTATGGTTTTGATATTAGTGTAGACGATTTAGCTGTGATTGGTCAAAATCAGCAAGCGAAAAAGCAAAATGATAATGAAAATAAAGACAAGCCCCATAATAAAGATAATCCATCCACTTTAAATAAATAACAATACGTAAAAAGATTTCGCAATCGCTCAGGGTTAGCGAAATTTTTTTATGTTATATAAAAAAACACCCAATAAAATGGGTGTTAGTTCAATAATTCACGCAAGTATTCCCGTAATTCGATTGTTTCTTCCTCTGTGCGATTGTACACATGTTCTAAGTAACCAGGCTCTTCTACATCATCAGGACCAATAATAGCAAAGCGACCGAACTGGATATCCATGACAAGCACTTTTCCAAAGAAGCGGCCAGATTGTAATATAGCTAAATCATAACGTAGCTTTTGTCCAGCAAAACTAACAAATCTTGTTTTCGTATCTTCTACATCATCATATAAAAAAAAACGTTCCATCTTTTAATCTCCTTCCAATCCTATAGTTATGGTACTATAGAAGAGAAAAGACTATCAACTTTTAAAGATTTGAATGGGGGCTTTCCTTGTGTATTTTGTAGATCGTAATAAAATCACAAAAAATTTACAGTACTTAGATGGGCTATTAACTATTTTGGAGACAGAGGATAACTGGCTTCAGAATGATATAAAGAAATTAGCTATCGAGCGAATTGGACACAACATTATGGAGTCAATGATGGATGTAGGAAATTTAATGATTGACGGTTTCATTATGCGCGATCCAGGAAGCTACGAGGATATTATTGATATTTTAGTCGATGAAAAAGTTGTAGCTGCTGATTTGGAAGCACCATACAAAGCAGTTGTTGGCTTACGTAAAATGCTTGTGCGTGAGTTTATAGAGGTAGATATCCAAGAGGTTATCCATGTACTAACAGCCAATCTAATGGCTTTAAAGCAGTTCTCGCCAGCAGTTCATAATTATTTAACAAATGAATTAGGACCTGTTTCAGCATTTTTGCCAGAGGATCATCAATGAAACAATATAAGGCCTATTGCTTTGATTTAGATGGTACTGTCTACCGTGGGAAGGAAGGTATTCCTTCTGCGGTAGCTTTTATTCATCGTTTACAGCAAGCAGGAATTGAGCCATTCTATGTAACGAATAATTCTTCGAAGACGCGAGAACAACTGCAAGAAGCTTTACTGTCTATTGGCGTGAACGCGCCATTAGAGCATATTTATTCAAGTGCATTGGTCACAGCAAAGTATGTGGCCCTACATTTTCCAAGCAAAAAAGTAGCGATGATGGGTACAGATGGTATTCGTCAGGCACTACTCAATGAAAATATTGTGCCTGTTGAGGATGAGCCCGATGTATTTGTTATGGGGATTGATCGTACGCTTGATTATATGGCACTTGCTAGGGCCACGGTTTTTGTTCAGCAAGGAGCGACCTTTATTGCCACGAATCAGGATATTAAATTCCCAACAGAATATGGGTTCTTACCAGGCAATGGTTCTTTTGCACGCTTGGTAGGAGAAGTTGCAGATGTTGAACCAATCTATATTGGTAAGCCATCGCCAGCCATGCTGGAAGTAATTGCGACCGAACATGGAATTGCGAAAGAAGACATGGTAATGATCGGTGATAATTATGATACGGACATTATGTGTGGCATTCGTTTTGGCTGTGACACCATTCATGTGAATACTGGGGTGACGCCTACAAAGACTGTCCTCGAAAAAGAATGCCAACCTACATATGTAGTGGACGTACTAAAGTAATAAAAGGATGTTTATGCTAATTTTCAGCATAACATCCTTTTTATTTGTTCAAATTTATTCATATAGGCATTTTAGAAAACTACCATAAAGGATTTTCTTCAATAAATTGATAAATGGCTTTCGTTAATTCATCAGGAGAATCTGCTTCTACTAACTCACCGTTTACTATTGCATAGAAGGATTCTGAGCACTTTGTACAATAACTGAGGCAGCCATATTCCAAAACGTCGATGTTTGGATCGCGTTCGAGTACTTCATAAGTTGCTTGAGAGCCATTTGCTAAATTACTTATACAAAATTCAACCATTGGATTCATCCATGTCACCTCACCAAAGTAATGCTACTCGGTTTTACGATTTTCGTCAATTATTTATGTTTAAGAGAAAAGAAACGTTTTTTAATAAAAGATAAAGGGAATTTGTTATTAATGGCTTAAAAATCAATAGAAATGAACAGGTTCTCGTTTATTTTGTGAAATCTTTCACAAAATTTCATTCTGATATTGTGAAACTTCTCACAATCGGTTATACTCGTTTGTGGATACTTTGTGAACAATTATTAAAAGAGATATAAAAGGAGACTATTATGGGAAAATTAGTACTTTTAGGTGGCGGCTACGGCAATATGCGTGTCATGCTTCGTCTATTAAACAGCCTACCATTAGACAGAGAGGTAGTTATAGTAGATAGAGCCCCTTTCCATAGTTTGAAAACAGAGTTTTATGCATTGGCGGCAGGGACAGCAACAGATAAAGAAATTCGTGTAAGCTTCCCAGAGCATGAACGTTTAACAGCCGTATATGGAGAAGTCGTTGAAATTAATCGTGCGGAAAAAGTAGTCATTCTTGAAGACGGACAACGTATAGAATATGATGATTTAGTCATTGGGCTTGGCTGTGAAGATAAATATCATGGTGTACCAGGTGCGGAAGAGTATACGTACAGCATTCAAACAATGGGTAAATCACGTGCAACATTCCAAGCACTTTGTGGGTTACCAGCTGGGTCTACAGTTGGAATTATAGGGGCTGGCCTAAGTGGAATTGAGCTTGCAAGTGAGCTACGTGAAAGTCGCTCAGATTTAAAAATCAAGCTATTTGACCGTGGTCAACGTATATTGAAAGATTTTCCAGAAAAACTAAGTAAGTATGTAAAGGATTGGTTTGTTAAGCATAATGTTGATGTGGTTGCCAATTCAAATATTACAAGAGTAGAGCCAGGTAAAATTTTTAATCATGATGATGAAATTTTACTCGATGCAGTGGTTTGGACTGCAGGTGTCCAGCCAGTCAAAATTGTGCGTGATATGGATGTTGAGAAAGATAAACATGACCGTCCACTTGTCACACAGTATTTTAATTTACTCGATGATGAACATGTCTATGTTGTAGGAGATTGTGCTTCATCAGATTTAGCCCCAACAGCACAATTAGCAGAGGAACAAGCGGAGCAAATTGTGAAAGTACTTCGTATGCGTTGGAAAGGTGAACATTTACCAGAGAAGATGCCAGATATTAAATTAAAAGGCTTTATGGGAGCTCTTGGTAAAAAACAAGGCTTTGTATACTTAGCTGATACAACAGTAACTGGGCGTATCGCTCGCTTAATGAAATCAGGATTATTATGGTATTACAAACGTCAAAATGATTAATTAGCTGAAAGGGATTGTTTCAAAAATCATTTTGAAACAATCCCTTTATTTTTATTAAACCGTTTCGTCTGGGACAAACCCTAAATTTTCAAGGGCCGTAAATACAGGCTTTAATTGGACATAGCCCTCTCCAACTACCTCATTGTTAATGAGGACAAGGGGGTAGAAAAATTCATCGTCTTGAATACGTGACGCATACTCTTGGTCGCGTTCATTCTCAATTGGACCTTCAATATCGATATAGCGAATATCATATGCTTGATCTGGATATTTGCGATTGATGGCTGCTTGTAGCCACTCATATGTATCCTTGGAAGATGGGGCATTGACACAACTAGCACAGATGACAGCTGTTCCATAAATTTCAATCATAGGTTTTGTTGATGGCATAGTATTTTCTCTCCTTGTGATTCAATATTGGATTTTTTCTGTTGCTAACATTATAATCATTATAAGGAAAGGAGTCGAGATAAATGGCAGAAGCAACAATTAACGACCAAGTTCAAGAGGTATTAGATAAATTACGTCCATTCTTACTACGTGACGGTGGAGACTGTGAATTAGTAGATGTTGAGGATGGCGTTGTGAAATTACGTTTATTAGGTGCTTGTGGCAGTTGCCCAAGTTCTACGATTACATTAAAGGCTGGTATTGAACGAGCATTATTAGAAGAAGTACCAGGTATCGTGGAAGTAGAGCAAGTATTCTAAGCCTTTTTAAAAAGTTCTAGCTTTTTGCAAGCTAGAACTTTTTTATTTACCTATTTATGACGCGCATGTTCTTTTTCTTCACGAATAATGGCCCACTGTTCTTTCGCCATATCTATAATTTTTGCCTCACCACCGACACTTTGTTTTTCAATGACTCTAGAAAAGAAGCGTGTCGCATTTTCAATATCTCCAATACGTCTAGATAATTCAGCAATCATATACATAATTCGGACAGCTGACATTTGTGTAGAGCTATAGTCCTCGGTAGAATAAGATTCCATATAATAATCACGCGCTAATTTCATAAAGCGCTCTTCTTGTCCACTATTGTTTAAGGAACGATAAAGCCATGCAAGACGTAAAGTTAGTCCAGCAATCGCTACATTTTTTTCTTTTTTAATCGTGCCACAAAGAAACGCTAACTTATAGGCTTGAATCGCTTGAAATACGGTACGTTCACCCTTGAAATCATGATGAACCCATTTTTCTGTAATTTGTGTACGTATATCATCTTGGATACCCGGTGCAAAATATTTTGTAAAGTCTTCTGTAAAGGAAAAGCCGCAATGCTCACATACAAAAACATTATAATAGAGAGCATTCACTTCATCTGCATAAATAGGTTGAAAATCTGTTTCCGTATGATCTACTTTAATAAATTTTGAACGCACTTTTAATGTTGGAAATTCTTTTTTGCAATTTAAACATTGAATTTTTTTCTCATAATATGGTGAAATCTCCATATATATTACCCCCTGCCAAGAATTCGTTGTAACTATTATACCAATGATGTTTTTATTAACATGAATAAAAAATACTATTAATGTGAAAAATATGAGAATTATAACTTATAATCGACTTGAAGCTGAATGTTTGTCATACAATGGTCAAAATTGTTATGATAATACGTAAGAAGGAAGGTGATTGGGATGACAAGTACAAAGCAAATTATAGAAGTGACACAGGCTGCTGGCTTTCATATTAATGAAATGATGGAGCATAATGAAGAACAAGGTTCTTTTTTACGTGTAGTGGTGAATGGTGGCGGCTGTAGCGGGCTATCCTATGGCATGCATTTTGATAAAGAGAAAAAAGATGATGATTTTGAAGATGTTCAGCATGGTTTAACAATTCTTGTTTCCCGTGAAGATGCGCCGATTTTGATGGGAACAAAAATTGACTATAAACAATCGCTAATGGGCGGTGGCTTCACAATCGATAATCCAAATGCCATTGCATCATGTGGCTGCGGTACGTCTTTCAGAACAGCAAAGCGTGAAGGTACGCCTGAGGTTTGTGAGTAAAAGTAAATAAATCCATTCGAATAATGGGCTAACAATAATAGGCTTCTTTGATTGATGATGTTGCAAAACATGATGAATGAAAGGAGCTTTTTTCTTTCTTTTTATTTTCCCGTTTGTAAGTAACTATGTTAAAAATCATCTGACACTTCCAACAAATTTTTATGACCTTATTTAGTGAAATTCAAGGCAATGTATAATAGCTTCTTTCATTGAGGTTGAATGAAAGAAGCATTTTCACTGTGGATTAACTGTAAAATTCAGAATAAATGCTTCATTCCATAGAAAGTGAGCAGGTATAATAGGTAGATAGAGGTGAAGGTTATGAGAAAAGATCGAGGGAAAATATGGTTGGGTGTATCAGGTGTTACGGTGAATGAGCTTGGCCAATGGTTAGTTGTGAAAAAGGCTTATAGCGGATTGAAAGGACGTTGGTCATTGCCAGCAGGTTTTGTTAATGCAGGAGAAACGGTAGATGAAGCGGTTATTCGTGAAATCAAAGAAGAAACAGGCATCGATTGTAGAGTCTCAGGCTTAATTGGGTTTAGAACAGGCGTCATCCGTGATGATATCAGTGATAATATGGCCATCTTTTATTGTCGTATGCTAGATGAGCAGCAGCAGGTTTCCATTCAAGAAAAAGAAATTTTAGAAGCGAAATGGCTGTATCCACAGGAACTAGCACAAGATGAAACGACCTCAGTGATGTTAAAGGAAATGGCCTCCAATCAATTTGAAAGACATCAATTAGAGGCGATAGAAGGGATTAATCCAGGTGATATTTTTGGCTATACCTCTTATCGTTTATTCTTTAAAAAATGACATGACTTTTAGGAGGTGACCTTTGATGGAGCTGTTTTTATTTATGTTAGAGCGAGTTGGGCTGATCATTGTGTTTGCCTTTTTAATGTCAAGATGGCGACTCTTTCGAGAAAAGCTGTTTCAGGAGCAAGGAACGAAAGAGAAAATATGGCTCATTATTATCTTTAGTAGCCTATGTATTATCAGCAGTTATACAGGGATTAAAATTGAAAGTGGGACAATCCATCCTTTAAATCAGATGATACATAGTACAATCAATGCAGAAGAGGCGATCGCCAATACAAGGCTAATTGGTGTGGCTATTGCAGGAATTTTTGGTGGACCTCTCGTTGGCGTGTGTGTAGGCATTATTGCAGGTATTCACCGAATTACACTTGGTGGTTTTACAGCAATAGCCTGCGGTGTTTCAACGATTCTTGCTGGCTTTATTACAGGTGGTTTAAGTAAACGCTTCAAAATCCGTCAAACGTTTTCCTATAAGAAAGCGGTCATCATTGGCATCTGTGCGGAAACGATTCAAATGCTGGTGATTTTAGTAGTCGCGAAGCCATTTGAGCAGGCTTTGCAGCTAGTCTCATTAATTGCCATGCCAATGATTTTAATGAATGCCTTTGGGATATTTTTATTTTTCATGATTATTAAAACGTTTATTGATGAAGAGGAGCGCACAAAGGCATTACAAACCCATCAAGCTTTTTCAATTGCCCAACAAACAATTGAGCATTTTCGTAAGGGCTTGAATGAAGAATCATGCCAAACGGTTGCAGAAATTATTAAAAGAGAAATAAAAGTAGATGCGGTCGCTATTACCGATAAAAATGGGGTGTTAGCACATGTTGGCGTTGGTGAGGATCATCATTTAATTCATCGAGAAATCATGACAGCTTTGACAAAACGAGTATTAGAGGAAGGCAAAATTTTAATGGCTACATCTCAAAAGGAAATTCAATGTCCGCACGCTAGCTGCCCATTAAGTGCTGCCATTGTCTTGCCCTTGAAGGTACAACATCGAACGGTTGGAAGCTTAAAGCTTTATTTTACTAAAGCAGATTCTTTAACAGGGGTGAAGAAGGAATTAGCTGAGGGCTTAAGTAGACTATTTTCCTCACAGCTTGAATTTGCTGAAATTGAGCAACAGCGGAAATTATTAAAGGATGCTGAAATTAAGGCATTACAAGCACAAGTCCATCCACATTTCTTCTTTAATAGTCTGAATACTATTTCAAGCTTGATTCGGACAGATGCAGATGAGGCAAGAGCATTATTAATCAAGCTTAGTACATTTTTTAGAAGCAATTTGCAGGGCGCACGGCAAATGCTCATTCCATTGAAAAATGAAATAGATCATGTTGAAGCTTATTTATCTATTGAGCAAACACGGTTTCCAAATCGTTACGAAGTTGAATTTATCATGGATGAAACACTCTTTGATGTGCAAATTCCTCCATTTACCTTGCAACCACTTGTCGAGAATGCTATTTATCATGCCTTTAAAAATCGTAATGAAGGCAAAATCTATGTCAAAGTACAACGTGTGAATGATAAGCTGGTCCTGTTAACGGAAGATAACGGCTGTGGTATGAGGAAGGAGCAGGTAAAACAACTTGGCAAGCGTATTATGCAATCCGAACAGGGGACAGGAACTGCTCTATGGAATATTTATCAACGAATTCATGAAATTTATGGCTCTGAGGCGGATTTTCATATAACAAGTACGTTAGATGTAGGAACAAAAATTATGATTCAACTGCCGTTAAAGGCGACTAGATGGGAGTAGAAGAAATTGAATGTATATATTGTGGATGATGAACCCTTAGCACGTGCGGAACTGCGATATTTATTAGAGCAAACAGCGTTGGTGAATGTTTGTGGTGAATCTGAAAATCTTGAGGAGCTGTATAAAGCATCACAGCTTGAAGAAGTCGATTGTATATTTTTGGATATTGAATTAGGCATAAACAATGGTCTTGATTTAGCTAAACAATTATTACTGAATGAACAGAGGCCAGAAATTATTTTTGCAACAGCCTACGATGACTATGCATTGCAGGCATTTGAAGTCAATGCATTTGATTATATATTGAAACCCTTTGAGGCAGAAAGGGTACAAACAGCTGTGGAAAAGCTTTTAGCTAAAAAAAGAGCTGCTCAGGCAAAAACGATGGAGGAGCTAAAAGTTTCACAGCTAGACAAGCTCGATAAATTAACGGTTTATGCAAACGATCGAATTTTACTGCTGAAAATACAGGATATTTTGTATTGTACCTCTGAGGATAGTAAAACGGTTGTTGTGACAGAGCAGGGACGTTTTTTTGCTTCCGAGTCATTGGCTGCGTTAGAAAAAAAGCTTACTTTAAAAGGCTTTGTACGTGTCCATCGTGCGTATATTGTCAATTTAGAGCATATTGTGGAACTTGAGCCCTGGAGTAGTTCTAAATTTAATTTAATCGTGCACAACAGACATTCCATTCCTGTTAGCAGACTGTATATGAAGGATGTAAGGAAAATTTTTGACCTATCGAAGTAGTTGCATTTCAATGAACAAATACTACCGCTCAGCTTTAATTTCTGACATTTCAGTTATTTTAGGAATATTAAGGACATTCCTTTGCTATGATGTGGAAAAAGTAAAAGGGGTGTTTGCATGAATGCGATTACAATAGTGATAGGGTCTATTTGTATTTTGATGATCAGCTATCGTTTGTATGGCATTTTCTTTACAAAGAAGGTACTTAAAATAAAAGATGATACGCCCACCCCAGCCCACGCTTTGGAAGATGGTAAAGACTATGTTCCGACGAATAAATGGGTAACCTTTGGGCATCATTTTGCAGCGATTGCAGCAGCAGGACCCTTAGTGGGACCAATCCTAGCTGCACAGTTTGGGTATTTACCTGGACTTCTATGGCTATTAATCGGAGCAGTAATTGGTGGGGCAGTTCATGATGCTGTTGTTTTATTTGCATCCATGCGTCATGGTGGTAAATCCCTATCGGAAGTGATGAAGGAGGAGTTAGGCCCTATCGCAGGTTTCTGTACAGGCCTTGCGATGCTATTCATTATTACGATTACAATGGCAGGTCTCTCGATGGTGGTGTTAGGCGCTTTAGAGCGCAATCCATGGGGAACGTTTGCGGTAGGTATTACGATACCAATCGCCATGCTTGTGGGTATTGCCTATCGTAAAACAGGCAATTTAATTGTTACATCTACGATAGGCTTTATTTTATTAATGATTGGGGTATTTATCGGACCGCTTATTCAAGGCACAGCATTCGGTGATTTTTTAACATTTGATCGGGATACATTAGCTATCATCTTACCGATCTATGCCTTTTTCGCCGCTGCATTACCTGTGTGGCTTTTATTAGCACCTCGTGATTATTTAAGTAGTTTCATGAAGATTGGGGTATTTATTGCACTAATTATTGGCGTTTTCTTTGTTAATCCTGCTATTCAATTCCCACCATTGACAGAGTTTATTCATGGTGGTGGACCAGTAATTGCCGGTCCTGTGTGGCCGTTTGTTTCTATTACAATTGCCTGTGGTGCCATTTCTGGCTTCCATGCTTTTGTAGGCTCAGGAACAACGCCTAAGATGATTGATCGTTGGGAGGACATCCGTATTGTAGGCTTTGGTGCTATGTTAGTAGAGTCACTAGTAGGCGTGATGGCTTTAATCGCAGCTACTGCTCTTCATCCAGCCGACTATTTTGCGATTAACTCAGCACCAGCTGTATTTGCTACATTAGGAATGGAGCCCGTTCATCTACAAGCATTGTCTCAAAGTATCGGCATGGACTTGGAAGGACGAACAGGAGGTGCTGTAACGCTAGCAGTTGGTATGACAGATATCTTTACAGGTATTCCTTGGTTCGCAGAGTTATCTTCGTACTTCTATCAATTTGTCATTATGTTTGAGGCGGTTTTCATTCTTACAGCCATTGATGCTGGAACAAGGGTAGCTCGTTATTTAATACAAGATTTTGGTGGCAATGTTTATAAACCACTGAAGCGTACCAATTGGGTACCAGGTACAATTTTTGCTAGTGCACTTGCCTGCTTTATGTGGGGCTATTTATTGTATTCAGGGGATATAAGCTCAATCTGGGTATTATTTGGTGTATCCAATCAGCTAATGGCAGCCATTGGTCTAGTATGTGGAGTGACGATGGTATTGAAGGTCGCAGATAAACGCATCTATGCATTGACATGCTTTATCCCATTGGCTTATTTATACATTACGGTCAACGTTGCAGGCTATTGGATGATTAAAAATGTATACTGGAATCCAGCCGCTGCAGGCTTTAATATGTTAAATGGGATTTTATCTGTTATCATGCTAATGCTTGGCTTCTTAATTGTGCTGACAGCCTTTAAAAAATGGGCACAGCTTTGGAAATCACCAAAGTTTTTAGTAGCTCAATCAACTTCATAAAATCATAGAAACTATTGAAGATAAGCATTTGTCTTCAATAGTTTTTTTGATAAAAAAAGCATTTATCTAACTTGAAGCTATAGTT
This sequence comes from Lysinibacillus sp. FSL K6-4013, assembly GCF_038630435.1. Lineage (NCBI taxonomy): Bacteria > Bacillati > Bacillota > Bacilli > Caryophanales > Bacillaceae > Lysinibacillus > Lysinibacillus sp. FSL K6-4013. The sequence goes on along the minus strand of NZ_CP152031.1, from coordinate 3,631,238 downwards.
TACCCGCGGAAGGTGGGAGAATACCCCTAACTTCAAAGAGCAACCACAGGTGATCAATTGAATGATTTTCCTAAATATGACGAACAAGCGAAAACAAGGATATGTTCATTGAAAGCGGTGTCGTAATCATGTAAACTAATGAGAGGAAAACGGAGGTTATACATACATGGATGGTCCAGTTTCATTAGTACAGTTAATCATTTCTATATTGTTATTTTTCGTCATGTTCTTTGGTATCGGATTCTTGTTAAATATGCTGTTACGGATGACATGGTTAATGGCAATTGTGTATCCAATTGTTGTCATCTTTATTGTAGATGAAGTAAGCTTCTTAGATTATATTTTTAAGCCAGGCTCTGCCTTCCCAGCACTAATTGATAAATTACAGGCTCTTCAGTTTGTAGATATTGCTATTTTATCAGGTGGCTTTGCAGGATCTATTGTGGCGGGTATCGTGATGATTTATTTACGTAAAAGTGGATACAGAATGTTCTAACGTGCTTAGTATTCTTTCTTCAATTGAAGAGGGGATACTTTTTTTGTACAAAAAAAACACAGCCTCCCTTTTGAGGATGTGTTTATGTCTGTTAGATGAAAAACTCGTAGGTTATGATGGCGATAAAAATACCCGTGAGAGCCCCAAAAAATACTTCACTTCGTTTATGGCCTAATAGTGTTTTTAATTCCTCCATTTTCTCTTGTCCGTCCATCTGTGGCCACTTTTTTAAATCATGAACCAATGTTTGAAAATCCTTACGTAGTTGATTTAATATAGCGGCATGCTGCCCTGCCTGGTAACGAACACCACTGGCATCGTACATCACGATGATGGAAAACATGGCGGCTACCGCAAAAATGGGGGATTCCAAACCTGTCTCATAGGCAATTGAGGTTGCCAATCCAGTGACAGAAGCGGAGTGAGAACTAGGCATTCCGCCCGTTGAGGTAAAAAGTCCCCATTTTACTTGTCTGGTCATTAAAAAATGGATGGGGATTTTAACAAACTGTGCAAAGAGAACCGCAAAGAGGGCAATTAGTAATGGGGTATTTTGGAGTAAACTCAATATCATCACAACCTTCGCAAATAATTGCTTTTATTATAACATTCATTATTTTCTAAAAGAAGATATAGGCAAATATTACGCCATTTTCAGAAACTTCGTTATAATAGTATATGGAATGGAGGAGTTTACATGCATATTGTAAAAGAAGCAAAAACATTTGAAACGATTTCTACCGAACTATTAGTGGTAGGAGTCACAAAACATCGTGAACAAATGCAGGACTGGGCAAGCTTTTCATCTTTTTACGGTGAAGCCCTCGATACATGGATTAGTGCAGGGGACGTCTCAACTGAATTAAAGAAACTAACGAAATTACCATTTGTGAAAGACCATGCCAGCCTCAAACGTATTGTATTTGTAGGCTTAGATGAGCGTAAAAACCTAACAGAAGGTGATATTCGCGCAGCATTTGGTTTAGTAGGGAAAGAATTAAGATCTTTAAAAGTAAAAGAGTATTCCATCTGGCTTGAATCATTTACAACAGAGTCAATTTCAACAGCAGATGTAGCATTTTTAGCGGGTGAAGGAATTGGCCTTGGCTATTATGCTATTCCACATTATAAAACCACTTCGAACGAGGTAGATAAACGTATTGATGCTGTTCACCTTGTGACTACAGCAGAGGATTTAGATGAAGTGGTGGCAAGCTTTGAGGTAGGTGTGATTTATGCAGATGCTGTTAATGAAGCTCGTAGCCTAATAAATTTACCTCCAAATCTACTAACAGCAACGGATTTAGCTAACTATGCACAATCTCTAGCAGTGGAATACAATTTGGAAGTAGAGATTTTAGATAAAGCACAATTAGAGGAACTAGGTATGGGTGGTATATTAAGCGTTAACCAAGGCTCTTATGAAGAACCACGATTAATTACCTTAAAATATAAAGCGACTGAAGATTTTGAAGATCCAATTGGCCTTGTTGGTAAGGGCGTAACGTATGATACAGGCGGCTATTCTTTAAAACCAAAGGATTCTATGGTTGGTATGAAAGGTGATATGGGCGGTGCTGCTGCTGTACTTGGTGCAATGAAAATTATCGGTGAATTACGTCCAAATAAAAATGTTGTAGCCGTTATCGGTTCTACAGATAATATGGTGTCCGATACAGCGTTTAAACCTGATGATGTGATTACGACGTACAGTGGGAAAACCGTAGAAGTATTAAATACGGATGCAGAAGGGCGTTTAGTTCTGGCAGATGCAACTACATATGCTAAACAGCAAGGTGCTACATCACTAATTGATGTTGCTACTTTAACTGGAGGCGTTATTACTGCGTTAGGTATGGATAAAACAGGTGCTCTTTCAAATGATGATGCATTTTTTGAAGCATTTATGGAAGCTGCCAAAGAGACAGATGAATTTGTTTGGCGCATGCCTTTAACAGAGAATGATAAAAAACGAATTCGAAAATCAGATGTAGCTGATTTAAATAACTCTCCTGGTCGTGATGGTCATATGATTTTCGGCGGCGGTTTTGTAGGCGAATTTGTTGGTGATACACCATGGATTCACCTGGATATAGCAGGCACATCTGATGCAGTAGCAGTTCATGATTTAGGACCTAAAGGTGGTACTGGTGTTATGGTCCGTACACTAGCTAATTTTGTCCAACGTTTAGGGGAAGAAAAATAATAAAGCGTGTCAATCAGCGGGAGTTTATTCTCGCTGATTTTTTGTGATTTATGCACTAATCCCGATAGAATAGGCATTCTACATATGATAGATGTATCTTCCTTCATACGATAGAGTAAAAAGGGGAGGTAGCATATGCGCAATTTCGGAGGTTATCCAGGCGGAGGATTTGGAGGCTTTATTTGGCCATTTGGCGCACCGTTTTTTGGTGGGTTTTTAGGCAGTTTTCTAGGCTCTCAATTTAATCAATATCCTTACAATCCATATTATCCAAACTATCGACCATATCCACCAGGTCCATATTTTGGACCAGGTCCGCGTTATCGTAGACCATGGTAAGCACATAATTTGATCAACCAGTTGTCGATCTTGAAATCGGCAGCTGGTTTTTTTTTGCGCCTAACGAAGTATCAAATTTAGTGTTGACAGAATATACTAAATTATTTATTATTCTTATTATATTACTAAGAATTAAATATGTGGCTGACTAGCAAACTAGAGGCTTGTATTATTCATAGGCATTTTTGTGCCTAAGGATAATATTGGCCTTTTTTCTTTATCTTAATTCAGTAAATGTTTTTATACCGAAAGCAAAGTGTCAGTTATAGAAAACTCGAGGACCCTTATTAGTCAGTTGAATAAATCTGAAATGCTATGACAGCGAGGCGTAATTGACAGAAGGAGTGAGATGAAATGGGGAAAGTTTATATTGTTGGTGCAGGTCCTGGGGATGTTGACCTCCTTACGATTAAAGGATTACGTTGCATTGAATGTGCAGATGTCATTTTATATGACAGACTCATTAATAAAGAGCTATTAGCCTATGCCAAGAAAGACGCTAAATTAATCTTTTGCGGGAAATTGCCTCAGCAACATGCCATGATTCAGGAGCAAATCAACCAAACGCTTGTTGATTATGCCCAACAAGGATATGTTGTCACAAGATTAAAAGGAGGAGACCCATTTGTTTTTGGTAGAGGGGCAGAGGAGGCAAATGTGTTAGCGAAGCATCAAATTCCCTTTGAAATTGTGCCTGGTATTACGTCAGGTATAGCAGCTCCAGCATATGCAGGTATTCCTGTCACACATCGTAACTTAGGTTCAAGTTTTGCTATGGTTACTGGGCATATGCAGGATGGAAAAGAAGATGCTATCCGTTGGGAAAGTCTTGCAAAAGGAATTGATACGATTGCCATTTATATGGGTGTTGGTAATCTTCCGTATATCCGTCAACAATTACTCAAATTTGGCCGTGATGAAAAAACGCCTGTGGCTGTTATTCACTGGGGAACAGTTTCTACTAAGCAAAGAACTGTTACGGGGACTTTAGCTACAATTGAGGAAATTGTGCGTACAGAAAATATTCATAACCCTAGCATCATATTAGTAGGGAAGGTTGTGACCTTAAGAGAAACCATTCATTGGTTTGAGCAAAACCCCGCACAGCCAATCCAAATAACGGGATAAGGTTGTGGGATTATGCAGGCTATTTTATATATTGCACATGGCAGTCGTGTCAAGGAAGGTGTAGAGCAGGCCGTAAACTTTCTTCAAGGTGTACAACAAGAAGTGACAGTACCTATTCAGGAAATATGCTTTCTAGAGCTGGCAACACCAACCATTGCAGAAGGCATTGCTAGCTGTATTCGGAAAGGGGCAACAGCGATTGCCGTAATGCCTATTCTCCTACTAGCTGCTCAACACGCAAAACATGATATTCCGAAAGAAATGGCAAAAGCTCAAAAACTATACCCATATGTAAAGTTTACATATGGTGAGCCTCTTGGCATTCATGAACGATTAATTGACACATTACAAGCTAGGATAATAGAAAAACAGCAACCTAACAGCAATGCGAGTGTTTTACTCATAGGACGTGGGAGTAGTGATCCAGCCGTCAAGAGGGATTTAGCCAAAATTGCCAAAAGGCTACGTACTAAATATCACTATAAAGCCGTTGATACATGCTTCTTATACGGAATGGGACCAACCTTTGAAGACTGGTTACTGCAAGTTAAAGGGAAGCAACAGCAAATTTTTATTGTCCCTTATTTATTATTTACAGGCATTTTAAGACAAAGTATTGCCAAGCGATTACAAGGCTTTGACAGTCAAAACATTATGTTATGTGAAAGCTTAGGCTATGACGACAATGTGAAAAAAGTATTAGTGGAACGTATTGATGAATTACTACATTTTAAAGAGGAAGGTGTTTCGTAATGGTAGATAAAAGAACTGAAAATATAAATCTAGCATTAGATAATGTCCGCCAAATGTTAAATACTGTGAACCACGGATCAATTACATTGATTGTTCAAAATTCCTATGTGGTTCAGATTGAGAAAAAGGAAAAAATAAGGCTTCGATAAATTAAAAAATATGAAATGAAGAAGATTCGTGAGGTGGCAAAGATTGAAATTACAAGTAATAAACAGTCCATTTAATGAAGAGCAGGTGAAGTTATTAAACGAGCTTCTCCCTAAATTAACAATTGAACAAAAATTTTGGCTAAACGGTTACCTAAGTGCTCCCCAAGCAACTCTTGAAGCAATTGTTGAACAGGCACCACCAGCAGCCCAGCCGATTACCAAAACAATAACAATCTTATATGGTTCCCAAACAGGCAATAGTCAAGGATTAGCTGAAAAGTATGCAGCAGCTTTAAAAGAGCAGCAGGTAGATGTAACTGTCTCATCATTAGGGAAATTTAAAGCTAGTAATTTAAAAAAGATCACCAATCTATTACTTATTGTGAGTACACATGGAGAGGGAGATCCACCAGATCAAGCGATACAATTCTATGAATTTTTGCATAGCAAGCGGGCGCCTAAATTAGAACACCTACAATATTCGGTTCTTGCTTTAGGGGATAGCTCCTATGAATTTTTTTGTAAGACAGGTAAGGACTTCGATGAGCGGTTTGCGCAATTAGGTGCAACAAGAATTGTTCCTCGTATAGATTGCGATGTAGATTATGATGATGCAGCTGCACAGTGGTTCTCCGCGGTTCAACAGGAATTTCTTCAGCATACAACTTCAGCAACGTCTACTTCAGCACACACCGAAGGGGCGCAAGTACTTGAAGAATCTACATATTCAAGAAAAAATCCATTTTACGCTGAAGTACTTGAAAATATAAATCTAAATGGTCGTGGCTCCAATAAAGAGACGCGTCATCTTGAATTATCGATTGAGGGAGCTAATTTTCATTTTGAACCTGGCGATAGCATTGGCATTCTGCCAGAGAATGATGAACAATTAGTCAATGCATTGCTGACAGCACTTCAATTTGATTCGGAGACAGAAGTGACTGTTTTTGATGAAACAATAACAATAAAAGAAGCACTACAGAAAAAATTAGAAATTACGGTGTTATCTAAACCGTTACTCGAAAAAATTGCTGCTTATACAGAGCATAAAGAATTTTCTAAGCTATTTGAAGAACCAAAAGCCTGGAAGGACTATGCAAAAGGAAGAGACTTGCTCGACCTAGTAGAGGAATTTACACCATTTACTTGGAGTGCACAGCAATTTGTAGAGTTACTGCGTAAAATTCCAGCTCGACTTTATTCTATTGCTAGTAGCCAAAAGGCCAATAGCGAAGAGGTTCATTTAACGATTGGCAAGGTAAGCTATGAAACAGCAGGTAGACAACGTCTTGGTGTTTGCTCTGGAAGTGTGGCAGAACGAATACAAATAGGTGATACATTACCAATCTATGTTCATAAAAATCCGAATTTCAGATTGCCAGAGAATAATGAAACGCCAATTATTATGATTGGTGCAGGCACAGGTGTTGCACCATATCGAGCTTTTCTAGAGGAGCGAGAAGAGTTAGGGATTGAGGGGAAAGCATGGCTCATCTTTGGTGATCAGCATTTTGTTACGGATTTCCTCTATCAAACGGATTGGCAACGTTGGCTAGCTGCTGGCACATTAAGTCACATGCATGTAGCCTTTTCACGTGATACAGACCAAAAAATCTATGTTCAACATAAATTGCAAGAAAATGCCGCAAGTTTTTATGAGTGGCTGGAGCAGGGGGCTGTCATTTATGTATGTGGTGACGAAAAATCAATGGCATCTGATGTGGATGCAACCATTCATCAAATTATTGAGCAGCAAGGACAGAAAACACCAGAGGAAGCAAAAGCCTATGTGAATGAATTAAAACAGCAAAAACGCTACCAACGTGACGTTTATTAATGGAGTTCAACACAAATTTCTCGAAAACCTTCCCTTATTAATGAGTTGATCTCTTTGTTAGCAAGTAAACCCTCAGGTATGCCCAATACGCTGAGGTGTAATGGATTAAAGGAGCGATAAAGAATGACTGAAAAAATAGTGTTACCTCCACAGCCCGGGAAACCAAGTGATGTAGAGCGTATTAAAACCGAAAGTAATTACCTACGTGGAACACTCGAACGTACCATGAATAATCCATTAAGCTCTGGTATCCCAGAGGACGATAATCGCCTTATGAAATTTCATGGCAGTTACTTACAGGACGATCGAGATCTTCGGAATGAACGTCAGAAACAAAAGCTGGAACCAGCCTATCAATTTATGGTACGTGTACGAACACCAGGTGGAGCAGCTACCCCAGCGCAATGGCTTGTGATGGATGAAATGGCTAGAAAGTATGGCAATGGCTCTTTAAAATTAACAACACGCCAAGCATTTCAAGTACATGGCATTTTAAAATGGAATGTTAAAAAATATATGCAGGAAATCAATGAGGTGTTATTGGATTCTCTTGCTGCATGTGGAGATGTGAACCGTAATGTGATGTGTAATGTCAATCCAAACCAGTCTGCATTACATGAAGAGGTTTATAATTGGTCTGCAAAACTAAGTGAGCATTTACTGCCGAGAACACGCGCTTATCATGAATTATGGTTAGATGGAGAAAAGGTAGTAGATAGTCAGGATGTAGAAATTGAACCGATTTATGGAGCGCAATATTTGCCGCGTAAATTTAAAATTGGTATTGCGATTCCACCAAGTAATGATGTAGATGTTTTTTCACAAGATATCGGACTGATTGCCATCGTTGAAGACAATCAGCTTGTTGGTTTTAACGTAGCGGTTGGTGGAGGCATGGGCATGACACATGGTGATCATGAAACCTATCCACAGCTTGCTCGTGAAATTGGCTTTATAACGCCAGATAAATTATTAGAAACAGCAGAAAAAATAATAACGATACAGCGTGATTATGGGAATCGCTCTGTCCGTAAAAATGCACGATTTAAATACACGATTGATGCGAGAGGACTTGAATGGTTCCAAGAAGAATTAACGCGTCGTCTAGGCTGGGAAATTCAGCAGGCTCGTCCTTATACTTTTGAGCGTACAGGTGATGAATTTGGCTGGATTAAAGGGGCAGATGGTCATTGGCATTATACGTTATTTATTCAAAATGGCCGTATAAAAGACTTTGAGGATTATCAGTTGTTAACTGGCTTACGTGAAATAGCTAAGGTGCACACGGGTGATTTTCGTTTAACACCGAACCAAAACCTAATGATTAGCAATGTAACACCCCAGAAAAAGAAACAAATAAATACGCTTATTAAACAATACAAGCTAACAGACGGTGCGCATTATTCTGCCTTACGCCGCAATTCCATTGCCTGTGTCTCATTACCGACATGTGGCTTAGCCATGGCAGAAGCAGAACGCTATTTACCTTCTCTTATAACAAAAATTGATGCCATTATTGATGAGGCTGGCTTAAATGAAACAGAAATTGTTATTCGCATGTCTGGTTGTCCAAATGGCTGTTCACGTGCAGCAATGGGTGAAATCGGCTTTATTGGCAAAGGGCCAGGTAAATACAATATGTACCTTGGTGCAAGTTTTACAGGCAATCGCTTAAATAAAATCTATCGTGAAAATATTGGTGAGGAGGAAATTTTAGCAGAGCTACGACCAATTCTTCTACATTTTTCAAAGGAACGTTTAGAGGGCGAACATTTTGGAGACTTTGTCATTCGTGCTGGGTATGTCACAGCTGTCTATGATGGAAGAGAATTTCATTAAAAATAAAAACCATGTAGCAAAGAAAAATTTGCTACATGGTTTTTTATATAGAATAATCCTCAGGAATAAACACCTTTAATTGTTTCGGCTTTACAAATACCTGATCGCCCACCCTTAGTTGAAGAAGATGAAATTGTTCTTTCGATAACTCCGCTTCTAAAAATTCATCAAGATCCTCACGGCGTAACTCAATTTGGACGATAGGCCCTAGCAAATGAATGTGGCTGATTTTAACAGGAACTGTACCTGAAATACTTGTTTTCTCAATCTGAATATCATGAGGACGTACATAGCCTATCGCATTGTCATCTGAATGTGTCAGGGCATCAGGTACATCAAGTGCAACTTCACCCTGCATGAGCTTACCATTTTGTAAGCGCCCTTTAAATAGATTGACATTGCCCAAGAAATCATAGACAAATGGACTTTTGGGATTTGTATAGACCTCGTCTGGGCTGCCAATTTGCTCGATTTTGCCATTGTTCATGACTACAATGCGATCTGCAACATCCAAAGCTTCCTCCTGGTCATGTGTCACAAAAATACTTGTAATATGAAACTCATCGTGCAGCTTTCGAAGCCAGCGACGTAACTCCTTGCGTACTTTTGCATCGAGAGCTCCAAATGGTTCATCTAATAACAGTACCTTGGGCTCCACGGCAAGCGCTCTTGCCAGTGCGACACGTTGCCGCTGCCCACCTGAAAGCTGTGTTGGATATCGGTCAGAGAAATTTTCAAGCTTCACGAGTCGCAATAACTCCATCACTTTTTCTTTGATTTTCTGTTTTGAAGGTCTGCTTTTGCGAGGGCGCACCTTCAGCCCATAGGCTACATTGTCAAAGACCGTCATATGACGGAAAAGGGCATAATGCTGAAAGACAAAGCCTACATTGCGTTCTTTTGGATGGCGATCTGTGATGGATTGACCATCAAATAAGATGTTACCGACATCTGTTGTTTCAAGCCCAGCGATTACACGTAATAAAGAGGTTTTTCCTGATCCAGAGGGGCCGAGCAACGCTACTAGCTCCCCAGACTGAATATGTACAGATATATCCTCTAGTGCCTGAAACGAACCATATTTTTTGGATACGTTTTGAATTTGTATACTCATTGAGACCATCTCCTTTTAACTAGATTTTGATTTCCAAGCAATAATGTCTTTCACAATTAATGTAAAGATGGCCATAACGCTCATTAGGGAAGCAACTGCAAAGGCTGCTGCAAATTGATATTCATTATAGAGAATTTCGATATGAAGCGGCATCGTATTAGTCATACCACGGATATGGCCGGATACAACAGAGACAGCTCCAAATTCCCCGATGGCTCGTGCATTACATAAAATCACACCATAGAACAACCCCCATTTAATATTGGGTAACGTGACATACCAAAAGGTTTTAAAGCCACTTGCCCCCAATGAAATAGACGCTTCCTCCTCAGATGTGCCTTGGGTTTGCATCAGAGGTATTAATTCACGTGCAACAAAGGGCAATGTGACGAAAATTGTGGCAAGGACAATGCCAGGAAGTGCAAAAACAATTTTAATATCATGTGCAAACAACCAATCACCAAATAGTCCCTGTGAGCCAAATAATAAAATAAACACTAAACCTGCGATAACAGGTGAAACGGCAAAAGGTAAATCTACCATAGTAAGTAATAGATTTTTCCCTTTAAAATTAAATTTTGTGAGTGCCCATGCAGCCATTACGCCAAAGATCGCATTGAGAGGTACAGTAATAGCTACGACGATTAAAGTAAGCTTAATAGCAGCTAATGCATCTGGATGTGTAATCGCAGCAAAGTAAACGTCGACTCCTTTTTGAAAAGCTGTAATAAAAATAGATACTAAAGGTAGTACAATAAAGAAAGCTAAAAAAGCTAAAGCAATACATGTTAACGTATAGCGAATAATACGAGGCTCCTGTAAGGCAGCAGTCTGTGTAGCTGCTTTCCTTTTTCCTGTACTAGCCTGCTGAATAAAAGTTGATTGTTCCATATCGTACCTCCTAATGTACAAACCGACGATTGGCTAGCCATTGTATCAAGTTAATGGTGAACAACAAAATAAAGGATGTCACAAGCATGACAACAGCTATGGCAGTTGCCCCCGCATAATCATATTGCTCAAGCTTTGTCATAATAATTAACGGCGTAATTTCCGTTTTCATCGGCATATTTCCTGCAATAAAAACAACCGAGCCATATTCACCTAAAGCGCGCGCAAAGGCTAAGGAAAAGCCAGTTAAAATAGCAGGTACTAGCTCTGGTAAGATAACTTTACGGAAGGTTTGTAAACGGTTGGCTCCAAGGCTTGCCGAAGCTTCCTCCACCTCAGCACTAATATTTTGCAAGACGGGTTGGACTGTACGTACAACAAAGGGTAGCCCGATAAAGGTTAAAGCAATAATGATGCCAAGAGGTGTAAAGGCAATTTTAAAATTAAAAAATTGACCGATCCAACCGTTTGGTGCATAGAGAGATGTTAAAGCAATACCAGCAACAGCAGTAGGTAATGCAAAGGGTAAGTCTACAAGCCCATCAATGATTCGTTTAAAGGGAAATTGATAGCGGACGAGAACCCATGCAATAATCGTACCGAAAATCACATTTAGTAAGCCTGCGATCAGCGCAGTGCTGAAGCTCACTTTGTAGGAAGCAACAGCACGAGGATCTGTAATGATATCGATGAATGCTGACCAGCTTAAGGACATGGTATGAATGAAAATCATGGAAAGTGGTAGTAACACTAGTAAACTTACGTATAGCATTGTATATCCAAGAGATAAATGAAAGCCTGGAATAATTCGCCGCGATTTTTTAGGAATGATTAAACTGCTCATCAAAACGCTCCTTATTGTGGTACGTATATTTCATCGAAGGTACCACCATCTTTAAAATGGGTTGCTTGTGCTTTTGCCCAACCACCAAAATCATCAATTGAGACAAGTTCAAGCTGAGGGAATTGCTCTTTATATTTTGCTAGAATTGTTTCATTACGTGGTCGATAATAATTTTTCGCCGCAATTTCTTGCCCAATATCACTATATAAATGCTGCAAGTAAGCTTCAGCGACTTCACGTGTCCCTTTTTTATCTACGATTTTGTCTACAACTGCAACTGGTGGCTCTGCTAAAATACTTAATGAAGGCGTGATGATTTGAAATTCATCCTTACCTAATTCATTGAGAGAGAGGTATGCTTCATTTTCCCACGCAATTAAGACATCTCCAATTTTACGTTCTACGAATGTTGTTGTAGCTCCACGAGCGCCAGAATCAAGTACTTCTACATTGCTGTAAAGTGATTTCATAAACCCTTTTATTTTTGTTTCATCATTGTTATATAATTTTCCGGCATAAGCCCAAGCAGCTAAGTAGTTCCAACGCGCACCCCCAGATGTTTTGGGATTAGGCGTAATAACAGACACGTCGTCTTGAATCAAATCATCCCAATCTTGTATGTTTTTTGGATTGCCCTTGCGTACTAAAAACACAATTGTAGATGTATAGGGAGTCGAATTATGATCAAACTCGGTTTGCCAATCTTTATTCAGTAGCTCGCGCGTTTGAGCAATTTCATCGATATCATAAGCGAGTGCAAGTGTCACTACGTCGGCTTCAAGACCATCAATAACTGCACGCCCCTGTTTACCAGATCCACCATGTGATTGATTGATTGTGACATCTTGGCCGGTATCATCCTTCCATTTTTTTATAAAATCTTTGTTGAACTCCTCGTAAAGCTCGCGTGTTGGATCATAGGAGACATTTAGTAGCTCTACAGACTTCTTATCTTTCTGACCGCTTGCTTTTTCATCTGAGTTAGCACTTCCACAGCCAGCTAAACTAAGCGTAAGCATAGTTAATAATGCCAATGATTGGAGAACATAGCTCCTTTTTTTCATCATTATTTCGCCCCTTTTCTGTCTTAAGAATGCAAAAAGCCATCACCCACAATGAAATGACAACATGGGGAGATGGCCTTCAGATCCTCTGATCAGCGTTTTTTTATTTAGGTTAAAGCTTTAGTAATACATTAAACATATATTTCCTATTAGTCAACAAGGAATTATAAAAAAGATTATTTATTTTGAAAATTAAATGCGAGTGTCCTAGATACCACTCATCATATACAGCAGAGAACAGGAACAAGTGGGTGTATGGGAAAGATATTTCAAAAACCTAGTTGACTGCTTGGTGTACTTTAGTATATATTTGGTAATAAGAAGAATGATTGTGTAACGAGGTAGCAACTACTAGTGAACAATCATTAAATATAGAGCTGGCTAGTCAAACTAGAGGCGTTTTAACAAAGACCTGTTTTTTCTGTGTCTTTTGTTAGAACGCCTTTTTGCTATGAGGGGGATTCGATGTTAACTTATGAAAATTGGCAAGAACCGATCATTGATTTTCAGGTTGATGATTTGTATAAGGCAGCACTAGAGGTTTTACAGTGGAGCTATCAGCAATATGGAGATGAAATCGTCTATGCATGTAGCTTTGGTATTGAGGGCATTGTCTTAATTGATCTCATTTCAAAGGTAAAGCCTAACGCTACGATTGTTTTTTTGGATACAGATGTACACTTTAAAGAAACATATGAAACCATTAATAAAGTCAAAGAAAAATATCCACATCTCAACATTGTCATGAAAAAGCCAGCTCTTACACTAGAGCAACAAGCTACACAACATGGTGACGAACTATGGAAGTCCAACCCAAATAAGTGCTGTGATATTCGTAAGATAAAACCTTTACACGAAGCCTTATCAGGTAAAAAGGCTTGGATATCAGGCTTACGTCGTGAGCAATCACCAACACGTCAACAAACAAACTTTCTAAATCGTGATGATAAATTTAAATCAATTAAAGTTTGTCCATTGATTCATTGGACTTGGAAGGATGTCTGGCGCTATGTTTCAAAGCACAGTTTGCCATACAATCCGTTACACGATCAAGGCTATCCAAGCATCGGCTGTGAGCATTGTACGAAACCAGCATTTACAATGGAGGATTTACGTTCAGGTAGATGGCAAGGTTCTGGTAAAACCGAGTGTGGGTTACATGAATAAAGGAGTTCTGCCATGCTTGAATATTTTGCAATAGCTATTAGTTTATTTTTTGCGATGAACATAGGAGCAAGCGGTGCAGCAGCCTCAATGGGTGTTGCTTATGGGGCAGGTGCCATTAAAAAAGCGTGGCAAGCATTGCTTTTATGCGCGATAGGCGTCTACAGTGGGGCTGTATTAGGCGGAGGAGAAGTAGTCAAAACGATAAGCTCAGGTATTATGCCCCAGGAATATATAACGGTAAAGGTCGTCATCATTATCTTGATTTCTGCGACAAGCTCGTTATTTTTCGCCAATCTTTTAGGCATTCCCTTATCAACGAGTGAAGTAACAGTGGGTGCTGTTGTAGGTGTAGGAATTGCCTATAAAGTATTATTCGTTAATTCGCTGCTTGTCATCATTTCATTTTGGGTGATTGTACCACTTGTTGCCTTTGTCATTGCTCTTGTATGTGGAAAGTTTTTATATAAGTTACAAATCAGAGGACTGCTGAAGGATCATCCAATTTTAACTGTTCTTCTCGTATTAGCAGGATTTTTCGAAGCATTTTCAGCGGGGATGAATAATGTTGCCAATGCAGTTGGACCGTTGGTGGGAGCAGGAATGATGGATGTGACAACGGGCATTGTGCTTGGCGGTGCATTTGTCGCAATAGGTGCTCTGCTACTTGGTAAACGAGTGCTTGAAACAAACGGTAAAAAAATAGTGCGCTTTCAAAAGGCAGAGGGCATTCTCATTTCAAGTACAGGTGCCCTGCTTGTTGGCATAAGCTCAGTTTTTGGGCTTCCAGTCCCATTAACACAAGTCACTTCTTCTTCCATCATCGGAATGGGGATGGCCAAAAACGGAAAGCAAATCTTCCATAAGCATATTGTGAAAAAAATTATACGCATTTGGATTGTATCACCCATCTTTTCGTTAGTCATTTCTTATTTTTTAGTGCAGCTATTTTTAGAAAAGGACCTTTATACCATTATTTTGAATGGCAGTATTATCGTTGGGACGCTAGGAGTCATTAGTCTGATGCGTACGATGCGTGAAGAAGAGCAGTCTATCTATGATGCAGGTGAAGGCATTTAAATTGAATCGTGTCATCACTAGATTTTGACTATAAAACTTAGTATTTAACTAGAATTAGGAGGAGATTTTAATGAGTTTACAACCACATGGTGGGCTACTTGTGCAAGCATTTGATCCAGAAAAGGAAATCACTACTATTCATAAGGAAATTGAGTTGGATGCGATTTCGTTGAGTGATTTAGAGTTAATTGCTATAGGGGGGTATAGCCCAATCGATGGTTTTTTAACACAAGTAGACTATGAGTCAGTCGTGGAACAAAGTCGTTTAGCATCAGGCGTAGTATGGAGTATTCCGATTACATTACCTGTTACAAAAGAGAAAGCGTCCATCTTACAGCCTGGTGATGAGGTGAAGCTTGTTTATGGTGATGAGGTATATGGCGTTATTGAAGTGGCAGATATTTATGAGCCGAATAAACGAAAAGAGGCTTTGCTTGTCTATGGAACAGAG
Organism: Lysinibacillus sp. FSL K6-4013; assembly: GCF_038630435.1. Lineage (NCBI taxonomy): Bacteria > Bacillati > Bacillota > Bacilli > Caryophanales > Bacillaceae > Lysinibacillus > Lysinibacillus sp. FSL K6-4013. The sequence goes on along the minus strand of NZ_CP152031.1, from coordinate 3,615,883 downwards.
GATTTAGCACATCCTGGCGTTCAAAAGCTCTTTGATCGACCTGCCATTTATGTCGGAGGAAAAATTACGTTGATTAAACGTCTTACACAAAAGTTCCCTGCTTATTCATTTGACCCAGTAGAAACGCGACAATTATTTGCTGACAAGGGATGGAAAACGATTGTTGGCTTCCAAACACGTAATCCAGTCCATAGGGCACATGAATATATTCAAAAGGCAGCACTTGAAACGATTGATGGGTTATTTCTAAATCCACTTGTTGGTGAAACAAAATCAGATGATGTGTCAGCTGCTATACGTATGGAGAGCTATGAGGTTTTATTAAAAAACTATTATCCTGAAAGTCGTGTACAATTAGGTATTTTTCCAGCCGCTATGCGGTATGCAGGACCAAAGGAAGCTATTTTCCATGCACTTGTTAGAAAAAATTATGGCTGTACTCATTTTATTGTTGGTCGTGATCATGCAGGTGTTGGTGATTATTATGGCACATATGATGCACAAAAGATTTTTGAACAGTTTACTGAAGATGAATTAGGAATTGTCCCACTAAAATTTGAGCATAGCTTTTATTGTCAGCAATGTGAAGGCATGGCTACGACAAAGACGTGTCCACATGATAGCTCTGCCCATGTCATTCTATCAGGAACGAAGGTACGTGAGATGCTACGAAATGGAGAAGTACCACCAAGTACATTCAGTCGTAAAGAAGTTGTAGACATTTTAATTAAAGGCATGAGTAAGGAGGTAGTAAAATGAGTTCAAACATTGTTTGGCATGAAGCCTCCATTACAAAAGAGGAACGTCGTTCAAAAAATAAACATCAAAGCTTTATTTTATGGTTTACGGGTTTATCTGCTTCAGGGAAATCATCCGTGGCCAATGCTTTTGCCCGTCGATTATTTGAAAGGAGCAATCAAGCCTTCGTATTAGATGGTGATAATGTGCGCCATGGCTTAAATAGTGACTTAGGATTCGATGAGGCAGGGCGCAAGGAAAATATTCGTCGAATAGGTGAAGTCTCAAAGTTATTTATAGAGAGCGGTCAAATTGTGCTAACGGCTTTTATTTCACCTTATCGAGAAGATCGCCAGGTAGTTCGGGCACTTGTAGAGGATGGTGAATTTTTAGAGGTCTATGTAAAGTGTTCAGTAGAAACATGTGAAAAAAGAGATCCGAAAGGTTTGTATAAAAAAGCAAGGAATGCTGAAATTGCTAATTTTACAGGGATTAGCGCTCCATATGAAGAACCAATTAACCCAGAAGTTATTTTGGATACAGAACAGCATTCCATAGAAGAATGTGTGGAGCAACTGACAAATATTTTAACTGCCAAAGGATATATTTAACTAAAAAAATCTGCTCGATTTAGTAATCGGGCAGATTTTTATGTTTATTTTACACCTTGTTCCTTTTTCATTCTGTCAATTTCAGGACCTAGTTCATCACGTACGGTACCTTTCCATGGCTTAACACCAGCAATATAGGAAGAACGCGTCATAATGTGTCCGCCAACAGGACCAGTGATAAAGAGAAAGAGTATTCCCAGTAAAATACGAGGGTTGAAATGATCTTCAATCAGCCAAAAGTGAAAGAATACACCGATTAGCACACACATGACGCCAAGTGTTGCACTTTTTGAAGCGGCATGGGCACGTGTATACAAATCAGGTAAGCGGACAAGTCCGATAGCTGTCACGACAATAAAGAGTACTCCAACAGTAATGAAAAAGATAACTAAACTATTAGCGAGAATTGTCACGTTTGATGATATCTCCTTTCTCTATGAATTTAGAGAAAGCCATCGTACCGATAAACGATAAAATTGCTAGCAATAAAATGATTTCAAGAAAGAAGCTTGTTTCCACTAAAATCGAAAATAGTCCGATTAGGGAAATGAGTGAAACACCAAGTGAATCCAAGGCAACAACACGATCGGATGCGGAAGGACCTTTTACCATTCGATAAATGACCGCTATCATAGATAAGCAAATCACTACGATTACAGCAATAATAAATGTTGTCATGATCTACTCACCTCTAAAATCGCTTTTTCAAATGAATCTCGAATGGAAGCAATGGCTTCATCCACATCGTTAATATCAATTGCATGTACATACAATGTTTTCGCATCATCCGATACATGCACTACGACTGTTCCTGGTGTTAAAGTAATAAGACTCGACAATAACGTGATTTCCCAGTCTTGTGTTAGAACAGTTGGATAAGCAAAAAAGGCAGGTTGCATGTCCAGCTTAGGCTTTAACACTACTTTCAACACTTGAACATTTGCTAGAATTAATTCTTTAAAGAACAATAACGTTAAGTTTAGCAGAGCCCATAATCGATAGACATAAAGACGAGACTTGAAAAACCTCCGCATGAGAATAAGTAAAAGTATTCCCATAATGAATCCAATGATAAAACCAGTTGCTGTGTAATTAGAGGAAAGGAACATCCAGACGAAGGCAAGTACAAAATTTAAAATCATTTGAAATGCCATAGTGTTACTCCTCCTTCATGACAGCATCTATATAGATAGATGGATCATTTAATAGTTTTGCGGCATCATCCATAAATGGCGTAATCCATTCAGAACCGACACCATATGCGACAGTAATAAGTACTAAAACGGCAGTAGGCATAAACAGCATTTTATAGGTAGATTTGTCGATTGTACCTTGTGTTTCTTTTTCCTCACCCCAAAAGGCATAAAGGAAAATACGAATCACGGATAGTAAAACAAGCAATGAAGATGCCAAAATGAAAATACTGCTCCACATATTTCCAGCCTCAAAGCCTCCCTGAACAATTAACAGCTTTCCAACAAACCCGCTAAGTGGTGGAATTCCAGCTAAGCCAAAAGCTGCTATTAAATAACACCAACCAAGTGCAGGGTATTTTTTCATAAGCCCACCCATTTTACGCAAATCCGATGTACCAGTAATATAGATGACAATGCCGATTAACATAAAGAGTGCTGCCTTAATGAGCATATCGTGAATTAAATAAAACATAGCTCCTTTTAATGAAGTCTCATTCATTTGAGAGACACCAAATAAAATGACACCTACTGCAATGACAATGTTATAGATAATAATGAGTTTTACATCAAAATAAGCGAGTGCTCCAATACAACCAGCCACAATTGTTGCAATGGCTAATGCCATTAGTAAATCATGCGTATAGGATAAATCATGTACAAAAAATAGTGTGTAGGTACGTGTAATGGCATATACCCCAACCTTTGTGAGCAGAGCGCCAAAAAGTGTTAAGACAGGGATCGGGGCTGCTGCATACGAAGTAGGAAGCCAAAAGTATAATGGGAAAATGGCTGCTTTTAGTCCAAATACCATTAAAAATAGGACGGCGATAACAGTAATAATCCCTGGTTGATTAATTTCTGCAATTTTTACCGCAATATCGGCCATGTTTAATGTCCCTACTACAGAATATAAATAGGCAACTGTTATAACAAATAAGGCCGAAGAAATAACATTAATTAAAATATATTTAATAGACCCTTTCAGTTGCCCCTTCTCACCACCTAAAACGATGAGTAAATAGGAAGCCATTAGCAATACTTCAAAGAACACAAATAAGTTAAAAATATCGCCTGTTGTAAAGGCACCATTGACCCCAGTTAAAATAAACATAATACCAGGGTAATAAAAGAAGCGTTCGCGTTCCTTCGTGATAGAACCGAAGCCATACCAAACAACAAATAGCGCAATAAGCAATGTCGTTGTAACGAGCAATGCAGACACCATATCAGATACCATTGTAATACCGTAAGGAACAGGCCAATTTCCAAATGTGACCTTTTGAATACCATCTTCTTTCACTGTTAAAAGCAGTGAAAGGGCAGAGAGGAGGGCTAGTCCAATCCCAAGTAATGAAAATGATCGCTGATAAGTTAGATTTTTTTGTCCAAACATTAAAATCATACCGAAGAAAAACGGGATGATAATGGGTAATAGTAGGAAGTTATTCATCCTCATCACTTCCTCTCATTAAGCTAATATCATCCGTGTTAAGCTCCTGATAGGAACGGTAGGCAAGTACAAGGAAGAATGCTGTCACCCCAAAGCTTATAACAATCGCAGTTAAAATAAGTGCTTGGGGTAAGGGATCAGCAAATGTTTTGGCACCTTCGTTTAAGACGGGTGGAGCTTCACCACCAAGACCACCCATTGTTAAGATGAGTAGATGAGCACCATGACTTAACAGACCTGTTCCAATAATAATGCGCAATAAACTTTTTGATAGGATTAAATAGACCGCTGCCATAAAAAGAAAGCCGATCACAAAGGCCATAATTATTTCCATTATTCATCCTCTCCAATCGTTTGAATAATGGTCATCGTAACGCCGACAACAACCAAATAGACACCGCTATCAAAAAGCATAGCCGTGTGTAATGACTGTTTGCCTAGAAGCGGTAAATCGAAATAATCAAAGAAATGTGTGAAAAACGGTTTGCCCACAAACATGGGGTATGCCGCAGTAGCAAGGGCTAATAGTAAGCCAATGGCTGTTAAATATGTGTAATTAATAGGTAGAATATGACGGACTGTGTTGATATCATAGGCTAACACTAAAAGAACCAGTGCACTTGATGTTAACAGACCTCCTACAAAGCCTCCACCAGGCGTATAGTGACCAGCTAAAAAAATATGAATGGAGAAGAAGAAAATAATGAAAAATACAATTTTAGCTGTAAATTGTATGATCACATCATTTGTTTTCATGAGTGTTCTCCTTTCTATTCATACGTAACTTAATCATAGCTAAGATGGCCATGCCAGCTATGCCGAGTACTGTAATTTCAAACAATGTATCGAAACCACGATAGTCTACTAAAATTACGTTTACAATATTTCCACCACCCGCTAGAGAATAGACGGTTTCCTCGTAGTACTTAGCAATAGACGGAATTAATTTTTGGGAATGAGCTGACAGCGCAACAAGTGTTACCATCACACCAACTGCAATGGAAACAATGGCACGATTTAACTGGAACCTCATTCGCTCCTCGCGTTTACCAAGCTTAGGTAGATGGTAAAATGCTAATAAAAATAGTGCTACTGAAATCGTTTCTATAACGAGCTGTGTCAGCGCTAAATCAGGTGCATTAAAAATGACAAAGAATAAGGCGACTGTATAGCCTACAGTACCAAGCCCAATAATGGCTGTTAAACGTGATTTGGCCAAGATGGTGATGGCCGTACCAATTAATAAAACGACGATCAAGATAATTTCATACAAATTAATTGGGGAGGCTCCTTGGAATGAAATACTAAATGCATCTTTCACGAATAGAGACCCGATTACAATAATAGTTATTCCGCTAAACATATAAAGTAAATAGTGACGCATAGAACCTGTCATATAGCGTCGGGAAATACGATTTAAGCCAACATCTAATCCCTGCATGATTTTGTCATAGGCATTGTTTAATGTTAACGCTTGCGGGAATCGTTGATACATCCCCTGCCATTTTGGTAAGGCAACAAATAACAATACCCCAACTATTATAATCCCAACTGTCATCAATAACTCTGGGGTGATGCCGTGCCAAGCAGATACATGAATATCAACAGCTTGGGGTGAATCATACAAAAATGGCTGTATCGCTTGAACGGCTGGTTTTACAAAGGTATTACCGATAAAGTTTGGAATAAAGAAAATTGTCACAACTAAAGCCGCTAAAAGAATAGGCGAAATTAGCATACCGATCGGCGCCTCATGTGGTTTATGAGGTAACTGCTCTGGTTTGTAATTCCCATTAAATGTTCGGAAAACAAAATAGAAGCTATAGATAAATGTAAAAATACTAGCAATCCACGCAACAATAGGGAAGAGTGCTCCCCATGTTTCAAAGCCGAAGAATTCAAACTTTTGAAGTGCAAGCATGGCTGTTAAAAACATTTCTTTACTTAAGAAGCCATTAAATGGTGGAAGACCAGCCATTGATAAACTTCCTATTGCAGCCACAGTAAAACTAATTGGCATAATACTCATTAAACCACCAAGTTTACGAATATCTCGAGTTCCTGTTTCATGATCAACAATGCCTGCAATCATGAAGAGACTGCCTTTAAATGTTGCATGATTGATAAGGTGGAAAATGGCAGCAAATGCAGCAAATTTAATGGTATCGACTGAGCCATTTGCATGAAAAGTAACAGCACTTGCCCCGAGTAGTGACATTATAAGTCCAAGCTGACTCACTGTGGAGAAGGCTAGAATACCTTTTAAATCAGTTTGCTTCACTGCAAAGAAGGAGCCCCAGAATAAAGTTAAGATACCTACACCCGTTACAAGCCACACCCAAAGCTCAGAGGCAGCAAATATCGGCGTAAATCGTGCAACTAAATAGATACCTGCTTTGACCATTGTAGCTGAGTGAAGGTATGCACTTACTGGTGTTGGCGCCTCCATGGCATCTGGTAACCAAATGTAGAATGGGAATTGCGCGGATTTTGTAAATGCTCCCAAGAGTAATAGGACAAGTGACCAAGTGAATAAAGGTTGGTCTACTAAATTTGGGGCCATAACAATCAATTCTCGAATGGAATAGGTTCCTCCCATTAAATAAAGAAGAACGAAACCACCTAGCATCATTAAACCGCCGCCAACTGTAATCATCATAGACTTTAATGCTCCGAAGCGTGAGGCATCCCGATTATACCAATAGCCGATGAGTAAAAATGATGATATGGATGTTAGCTCCCAGAAGAAATAGAGTGTAATTAAATGATCTGACTGTACTACTCCCAGCATGGCTGACATAAATAACAGTAAGTAAACATAAAAGTTATGTAATTTTTCTTTATGTTTATCTAAGTAAAAAATGGAGTAAAGCACAACTAACGAGCCAATTCCAGTAATGAGTAATGAGAATAATAAGCTAAGTCCATCTAAATATGAGATGATGGAAATATCAAGAGATGGAATCCAAGGTAGCTCTGCAGTAAATACTTCACCTTTAGAAACTTGAGCAATATATGTTGTATAAATAACAGCAAGCGTAACAGGTACAGCAAGAACAAACCAACCTGTGTGAATATTATTCATGCGTTTATATAATAATGGCACTAATATTGCAACAAGCATTGGAATAAAAATATAAAGTACTTGTAACAAAAAAACCCTCCTTTATGCAGGTAAGTAAATCAATTATAACGTACTTTAATTGGGAATGCATATGCACTATTGGGATTTAGCTTGCGGTCGTTGGAGAATTTTCGTTATATTATAAATAGGAAGTTATCAATAAAAATAAAGGAAAAAAATTTTTTATGAGGAACCCATATATCTATGGTTATCTACCATTAATTACAATTTTATTGTTTAGTTTGACATTTGGTATGTATGCTGTTGGTAAATCATTACAGATTTTTCAAGCCATCGGTGTGTATTCGGGAATGCGAGAGTTTTTATCAGATTTTGAATTACGTGTATTTCTACTCATTGTTTTTGCCATTGTTTTTTTTATGTTATTTTCTGCCCTTAAGCTTGTTGGAGAAACCATTCATGAGGTAGGAATGCTGTTCTTTTCAAAGGATAACGAAGGGGCCACAGTTAGTCAGGCTCGAGGTGGCTATATTATCTTATTTGTAGGTGCTATGTGTTCTGCATTTGCCATCCAATTTATTTATGTTTTAATTGGTATCTTTGTCATCACAATATTTACCTACTTTATTTACCTGATTTATAAAATGAGTCATTTTATATCAATGGGAGGCACAATCGGTCTATTAATCTTTGAGCTTTTTATGTGGACGATTCTTTTAACTCTAGTTGTTTATGTCGTATTAAAGCTCTATAATGGCATTTTGGCAAGTTTGCCGTTTGCAAATTAATACATACTATTAAAATGATAACAGCATCCTCCATAAAGAATAATGAAACTTTCACTTTATTTGAAAACTGTTGCTAAAAAGCTAACATTTTGACTCCGGCTCGCCCACAGGAAAGAAAGTAGCCTGTAACGGAAAACCATTTCCACCTTTCATAAAAATTTTATTAATGGTTTGTTTTTTAACACTTTGAAAAGGTAGTAGTCGCTAAGACTACTACCTTTTGGTTGTTTCACTACTCAAGCAAAACATTAAATAATTGATGATGAATTTTGTATTCTTCTAATTGCTGCATTGATTGAGGTTTATCATACCCTAACCATACGGCAGCGGTATAATCGTCATTGAGTCCAGCAAGCCAGTAGTCACGATAGTCATTCGTTGTCCCTGTTTTTGCCCCAACATAGCTGCTGTTACTATAGACACCTTGACCTGTACCGTTTGCTACAACATCTGCAAGGAGCTCACGCATGTATTTTACTGTTTTAGGAGACCAAATTTGCTCACGCTGTGTATCCCAACTATAAAGTTCTGTTCCATCGAAAGCTGTGACTTTGCGTATACTATGAGCAAGTACATAAGAGCCATCAATAAAGCTAGTATAAGCATCTGCGAGTTCTAATGCTGTTACACCATAGGTGAGCCCTCCTAATGATGCGGCATAATTATGATCCTTCTCTACAATCGAGCGGAAGTGAAAGCGATTAAGGTAATCAAAGGCTGTTTCAACCCCAACTGTTTGAAAGAGGCGAAGTGCAGATGTGTTATAGCTATGTCGAAAAGCAGTACGAATTGACACATCACCATACGTATAGCCCCCATAGTTTTGTGGGCAAAACGAGCCAACACAATAACGACCACCGTTGACAATCGAATCAGGTGTATGAGCTGTTGTTTCGAAGAACGGTGCATAGACTGCCAGAGGCTTAAAGGCTGACCCTGGTTGGCGTGTTCCTTGAAATGCACGATGGAAATCAAATTTTTCATAGTTCTTCCCTGCATACAGACTAACTATTTCTCTTGATTGGTTCTCAATAGTTGCACCTGCTGCTTGCAATGGGCTAGTTCCTAAAATAGCTGACATTTTTTCCTCATCATGCTGCTGTTTAGTTGGATCAAGCGCTGTGTGAATGATGAGTCCATTTTGAAATAATGTATTGAGTCGATTATCTAATTGCGCTTTAATTTTTTTCTTCTCTTCCTCATTATCTGTAAAGCCTAGTCGATCCGCATAGCCTTCTTTTTCTGCAACAAGCCATTTTAACTCTTGAAGAACATAAGTACTATACATTGGATAACTTTGAATTTTATCTTTCACATTTAATGTAATGGAATCAGCCTTATAGTTTTTTGCCTCTTCCTCTGTAATAGCCCCATTTGCTGCAAGGGTATCTAACAAGCGCTCCTGCCTTGCTTTAGTTTGATCATAATTCTTTAAAGGATTATAAAGGGAGGGGTTATTTGGGATGGCCGCAATGAAGGCTATTTCAGCTATGGATAATTCTTGGAGTGGCTTTTGAAAATAATAGGTGGCTGCTCCGCCAATGCCATAAACTTGATTGCTAAAATAGGACTCATTCAGGTACATCGTTAAAATGGCTTCTTTATCAAATTCCTTTTCTAATTCATATGCATAAAAAAGCTCTGTTAATTTCCGTTCATATGTTTTTTCTTCAGATAAATAACGCATCCGAACAAGCTGCTGCGTGATTGTACTACCACCTTGAGAGGTTGTGTTGCTATTTGAATTGGCTACAACCGCACGAATAATCGCACTCAAATCAAAGCCAATATGCGTATAAAAATCAGCATCCTCACTGGTAATGAATATTTCCTGGGCAATTTGTGGAATTTCTTGTAAACTTAGTGGCTGCCGCCATTCGACATATTCCTCACTAAATGTTTGCCCATTTCGATCAATAAGGGTAACAGGTAGCTGGGCCTCTACCTCAGGTAAATGTATAGCATTAGTCATTTGTTCCTCATGTGCTTGTGCCATATGGATTTCTGTTTTAATGTTTGTGCTAATCCACCATAAAGCAGGAAGGGATAGAACGATAATAAAAAAACCAAAAGCCTTTTTCATGTGTGCCTCCACTCTTTCTATAAATCCTTCATCAGAATAACATATTTTGGATAGATTCCAAATACTCGCTCGGACCTATTTATATAGTTTTAAAAAGGAATAGTAAAAGTGCAAAAATCGTCAATACTTTGAGGGAGAAAACCGGTAGGAAGTATGTTAGACTAAAATGAGGTCAGAAAGGGTGCACAGGCATCTTTTTCATTGAAACTGAAATTTATCATTAAAGGAGAGACTTCCATGTTTCCACAATTAACAACAGACGTACAAGCAGGCGAAGTGCTTGTAGAAATGAACACAACATTAGGTGCTATCAAAATTAAATTATTCCCTGAGCACGCACCAAAAACGGTTGAGAACTTTTTAGGTCATGCTAAATCAGGCTACTATAACGGCATTATTTTCCACCGTGTTATTCAAGACTTCATGATTCAAGGTGGCGACCCAACTGGTACTGGTATGGGCGGAGAATCAATTTGGGGTAATTCCTTTGAAGATGAGTTCTCAGAGCAATTGTTTAACCTACGTGGAGCGCTTTCAATGGCAAATGCAGGTCCAAACACAAATGGTTCTCAATTCTTTATTGTACAAATGAAGCACCTTCCAAGTGATATGCTTCGTCAATTACAGGGTGCAGGCTTCCCTGAAGAAATCATCGAAGCTTACGCTCAAAACGGTGGTACACCTTGGTTAGACCATAAACACACAGTATTCGGTCATGTAGTAGAAGGTATGGACATTGTGGATAAAATTGCGGATGTGGAAAAAGATTTCCGTGACAAACCATTAGAAGATGTGAAAATTGAGTCAATTACAGTCTTTGAATAATACGTATAAGGACGTGTAGAAATGCAAAACTTTATGTATCAATTTTTATATTTCCCAGAAGACAAATCAGGTTATATTCCAGCGGCATTTGAATTTTTAATTATGCTTATTCTATGTATTATCGTGTTTACGCTTTTTAGAAAAATTTCTAAGAAGCAAGAAATGAAATCTAAGGAAATTGAAGCACGGATTTTAGCAGAAAAGAAAAGTACAAATAACCAACAGAATATTTAAATAAAAAGAATCTGCCTCCCTGGAGACAGATTCTTTTTATTTATATTTTTTTTTAGCACGACGCACCATGTTTCGTAGTGTTTTAAAGGCAGTGACACAAACAAGGACAAGGGATAAACCAATCCCACTCAATGCAGTAATAAAGGCTACCCATTCAAAGAGTGTATAACTACCGATGCTATCGAAATCACTGCTATCCTTCCAACCTTCAATGACTAAGTTCATCCCATAAATGCCTGATATTACAGTAAAGACTGTTAAAATAAATAGTAAATTATTACTTCGATTATCAGATTGATCTTCCTGTGTTCGATACAAACTATTCAATGTTTCTTTCGTTTCGACATAATGTTCATTTATACGGAAATACTTTCGTAGCAATTGAGAAATTTCTCTGCCTTCTGTTCGTACGATGACTTCTTCAAAATAATAGCGTGCAGAAAACTTTGTAATGAGCTCGATTAGTTCATTGACAACCTGTTTATCTTTGCCCCACTTTATTTCACTATACTCATAGGAAAGCTTTAAGAGCATCATTTTATAAAAATAATGAATGAACAAATTGTAATAGTGCGTACCCATAAATTCTTGAATACTATGTGTACATTTGGCAAACGGCCTATTTGTCATCGTTATTTGTGCCTGTGACGAGGTGATAATATAACTGTTCGGAGCCCAACGTGTATGGGCATGCTCTTGTACATAATTAGAGATATATTCAGGATTAGTGCTAGAAATAAAGGGTTTGCCAGCAGGTGTCCTACCATCTACTTGTCCCAATCGAAATAAATGCTCAGGTATAATTTTAGCTTCTTCCTCAGCAATTAAATATGCTGAGGCAAACATTCTCTCATCTTCAAAGAAAGGTAAGCCTTCATAGCTATGGTCTTGTTGATGTAATAGAAAGGGCTTTAAATAAGGTATAAAATACTTAAATAATAATTCACTCGTAGAAGAACAATGACCAAATGAAAAATGATGACTTGCACCTTTTTCCTCTCTTAGTTTTGCCTCTAATACTCTAAAATAGTGGATAAAATTTAAGATATCACTTAGATCATGCGATTGATCTGTAATATTTGTTCTGACTGTTATAATCCCATTCCCAAAAGGACATAATGCCACATCAATACTCATCACTTCGTAATCATAATTGATTTGACTTTCTTGAAGGTGTAAGGCGCCTTGTGTATAAAAAGCTTTGGAAAAACGAATAAAGTCAGGGCTATTCATTTCGTTTGGAAATAATTTATCCTCCAAAAAAGGATAGAAAAATTGGGCAAGCTCCTCATGTATAATCGTCAAATCACCATAAAAGGCGTCTTCAAGTGATGTATTTTTCAAGGTAAAAAAAGAAAAGTCCTCATCTAATAGTACATCACTGATTTTTTGACGATTTTTTTCGGAATAGGCGAAGGGAAAAAGGAAGGTCATATAGGCACGTTTAATCGTTAATGGGACAATGTCCATGTAAAACACCTCTTTATAAATCCGATTGATAAGAACCTTTTCCACAAAATTAAGCTTTTAAACATAGAAAAGGATATCTCCAAAAGAGAGATATCCTTTCAACCATTATTATTGTGCAAAGACCTTTTTAAAACGCTCGACGCCATCTTTCACAGTATCAAATGAACAAGCAACATTCATACGTAGGAAGCCACGGCCTTCTTCTCCATATTTTGTTCCTGGTTCTAGTGCTAGCTTTCCGATTTCAAGTAAGCGAGTCATGATCTCCTTCTCTTCAAGCCCCAGCTCTCGGTAATCAATCCAGATTAAATAAGTGGATTGAGGAATCGTAACACGAATGCCTGGAATTTGCTCTAACTCAGCTTTCACATACTCCATATTGGCAGAAATATAAGGGAGTAATTCATCTAACCAAGGAGCCCCTTCTGTATAAGCAGCATGAAGGGCAACAGAGGCAAATGTATTTAATGAGCCTTGACCACTTGCCATATTGATGGCCTCTAGCTTCAAGCGTTTTTTCTTATCTGATACGATCATATATGAAACTTGAATTCCTGCTAAGTTAAAAGTTTTAGTAGGAGCCATACACGTAACAATGCGATTGATTTCATCACCTGCAACTTTAGCTAAAGGAATATGTTTATCCCCATTGATCATTAAATCAGCATGGATTTCATCAGAAATAATGATGACATCATACATAGCACATAGTCGTACAATTTCCTTTAAAGTAGCTTCATCCCATACATAGCCTCCTGGATTATGCGGGTTACATAGTATGTAGGCTTTCACATCTTGTGCTAAAGCCTGCTCAAAGGCTTCAAAATCATAGACAAACATTCCATCTTCTTCAACCAATGGGCAGCTTACAACTTCACGACCATTACTTTTTGGTATGTTAAAGAATGGCGGATAAACTGGAGGTGAAATGAGTACTTTGTCACCAGGGTTAGTTAGGGCAACAATGCTGTTAGCTAATGCAGCCACAACACCATTACAGAATAGAATGGCTTCTTTCTCAATGTGCCAGTCATGGCGACTACTTTGCCAGTCTACAATGGATTGAATCGCTTCTTCACTCATATAACTATAGCCAAAAATAGTATGTTCAGCATGTTGCTGTAAAGCCTTTGAAACGGCTGGTGGAGCTGCAAAATCCATATCGGCTACCCACATTGGTAAGATATCTGAGGCATCGTTTAGGCCATAAACCTTTTCCATTGCGTCCCATTTTACAGAGTTTGTACATCGACGTTTGATAGTTTGATCAAAAATAGACAAGCAAATCACTCTTTTCTTTTTTTTTTACTATGGTATCATACGAGTATGATCAAAGGATAATAGGTGAGTATTTTGGAAAATATAAAAATGAATCAAGCAGCTGTCCATCTGCTAGAGGAGTGGGATCCATTCCACTTAGGTCCAGACCATTATGATACAGAAACAGCAGATGTAGTTGCAGCATTGCAAGGGATTGATGATCCATCAACACTTGCAAAGGTTATTCAAGAAACATATGAGCATTCGTTTGAGCAATGGATACCGTTTGAAGATTGTGTAGCCATTTCTTACAAACTAATTGCCATTAAATTTGAAGCGAAATGTATTATTTAAAATATTTTGCATATTCCTTATAAAAAAAGGGGTTGTCAATGGACAACCTCTTTTTTAATGCATCATGAGGCTAGTACTTATTTAAATAAAGGCAAAATCCCCTGAATGAAAATAATAAAAATGGCGAGTGGGGAGACGTAGCGAATTAAAATGTACCAAATATTAAACATGAAGCTAGACGCAGCTAATTCTTTACGTGAAATATCCCTTGTATAATAATAACCTGCAAAAATTGAAATCAACAAAGCTCCAATCGGCATTCCGATGCTATTAGTCATAAAATCAACAAAGTCAAAAATAGAGCGATCTACTATTTTTACATCTGCTAATATGCCAAATGAAAGGGCACTTGGAATACCAAAGATGAAAATAACGATTCCACCAATCCAAGCAATTTTTTTACGTTTTTCTGGTTTATCACCAATAGCGATTGCCACGACTATTTCTAACATGGAAATGGAAGAAGTGACTGTAGCAAAAAGCAATAGAATGAAGAAAATAGTTAAGAATAAGCCACCAAGAGGTAATTGCTCGAATACAGCTGGCAAAATAATGAATACTAAGCCTGGCCCTTGATCAGGCGTATAACCAAGCGCAAATACTGCTGGGAAAATAACAAGTCCTGCAAGTAAAGAGATAATAATATTCATAGATGCTACATTAATCGCAGAGTTACCAATCTTCTCTGTTTTAGATAAATAGGAAGCATATGTAATCATAACCGCAATACCTACACTTAATGAGAAGAAAGCTTGTCCTAAGGCCATTAAAAATGTTTCAGCATTTAAATAGGACCAATCAGGTACAAACATAAATTTAACGCCTTCCATAGCCCCATCTAAAGTTAAAGAGCGAATAACTAGGACAATAAAGAAAATAAAGAGGAGAGGCATCATCCATGTGCTGGCTTTTTCAATTCCGCCCTTAATACCTGCTGACACAATGACTACTGTTAATAACATAAATAGTCCCTGTACAAGTACTGCTTCAAAAGGGCTTGAAATAATATCGCCAAATAAATCAGCGTAGTTGATGTCAGAGCCAGCATTCGTTAGCTTAAATGTAAAGGCACGACCCAAGTAGCTTAAAATCCATCCACCAACAACGCTGTAGAATGATAAGATAAGGCCTGCGATTACCATACCGCCCCAGCCAATCAAATACCATGGCTTTCCTGGTGCTTGTTCCTTAAAGGAAGTGACGGCATCCTTTTGACCTCGACGACCTATCATGAACTCAGCAATGAGGACGGGTAAGCCAATAAAGAAAGTACATAAAATAAATAATAAAATAAAGACACTACCGCCATTCGTACCCGCCATATAGGGGAATTTCCAAATGGCTCCTAACCCTATAGCACTTCCTGCGGCAGCTAAAATAAACCCAATTTTTGTTGTAAATTGATCCCTCGACGACACGAAAATAAATCCTCCTTATACTAAAGTATTATTTTACCTCAATATTCTCATAACACAAGCAAATATCAGAAAATTGATGATAGCAAGAAAGACATTTGATGGAGTAAAAATATAGAGAGATGACATATGAGGAAAGACATTTAAATTATGTAACAATTAGGTAGAATACTTCGTTTCATTATCAAAAAGGGGGGAGAGCTATGACGGAGGTTGAACTAATAGCAAGGGCGCAGCAAGGAGATAAAGAAGCCTATATCGAGCTTATCCGCATACATCAGCAAACCGTTGAAAAGTTTGCCTTTCAATGTGGCGTACATACAAATGATTTAGCTGATGTTTCACAGGAGGTATTTGTTAAACTTTATCGCTTTTTACACCAATTTAAACAGGATCGATTTACCACGTGGCTCTATAAAATCACATTAAATGCTACGCGTGATTATTATCGTAAGGAACAACGGCAGCAGGCTAAAGAGGACAAGCTACAAGCCCAACAGCAAAAGACTCATTCATCTGCTGAAGAGGATGTTCTTTTGTTTGAAGAGGACAGGCATCTACATCGTGCTATTCAGGCACTTGACGAAAAATACCGTTATCCTCTCGTGTTGTATTATTTCCACGAATTAAAATACGAAGAAATCGCTGAAGTTTTAAATATTTCGTTATCGACGGTGAAAGTGCGATTATTACGAGCGAAGGAAAAGCTAAAGGCAGCATTAATGCAAGATGGGAGTGTTGAAAATGGATGATAAGCAATTTGACCAACGTATGGCACTACTGAAAAAATCCTATGAACGAATGGAAGCGAAGCTTGATCCACAACGTGTTCTTCATCAAATTGAAGCTGAGGATAATGTAAGGGAGTCTCTAGAAAATATGAATCCAGTTCGAAAGCCTTCTGCAAGATGGCAAAAATCGGCTGTATGGATCGCAAGTATTGCCAGTGTGCTTTTGGTAGGTATTCTAATTTCGTCTTATATGTTCCATCCTTCAGCACTCGTTCATTCAGATGAAGAAAAAATAGAAAGCAACTATGAAGATTGGTTTTCTAGATTTCAAAAGAAGTATCTTGAAAAACGTGAGAAAACACGCCTTGAGCTCAATATACCTGAGGAAAATTTTAAGAAACTAACATTTGTTGAATCTGCTGATAATATATACAATGATAAAGCTAAAAATAAAAAAATAGTTTTAAATAGAATGGCTGATGATCCAAAATATTTAACACAATTAGAGCAAGAAATATTAGACTGTTTGCAAACACCTCGAGAACTAATAGAGCAAATTGAAACGTATGAAAAACCGATGTCATTTACCGAATCTAGATATTTCTTTAGCAAATATTACTACGCAACGAAAGATGTTTTGAAATATTATACAAAGGAACTTTCTCAGTTTAATACGGTACTTTCACAAGCAAAGAAAGATTATCCTAAAGAACTAAATGAATTGATTGCAACGACCGAAAAACAATATTTCGAGTTGTCACATGATGGGAATACCTATAGTTTTAAAACAAATCCTCTATTTATGAAAGATGCACCAGTCTCTATTGACCGTCTTCATCCTGATATCTTGGGCTTGTTTAAATATTTGGCTATGGGCTCTTTATTCAATGGTGAGGACTTACGATTTTCTGTAGAAGAATCTGCTCGTATTTTAAAGTTATATGAAAGAACATTAGTAAAAGACTTATCATTATCAGGACTTGATTTCCAATTACACAATTTAAAGAAAGAGTTTGAAAATACGTGGCTCGTACTTTTAAAAGGTACAGATGACAAAAATAGATACTCCCCCGAACATATAAAGCTATTAAATGATACAGCAAATGGGAAGTATGGAGACTCGATGCGCTTGACTGCACAATTTATCCTCGAAGAATTTAAGGGAAAAGGAACATTCAAAATAAGAGAAAAACTGACAACACAGGATATTGGTATGGCGCTTTCATATTTACGTAACGATGTCTATATGGAATCAGAAGATGGTTCGACTAGCTTACGAATTGATTACCGGTGGATTATCCAAACGGAAGGTTTATACAATGCGTATACGTCAAGCAAAGATGATATGATCCTACATTCATTAAATCCAATGAACGTTGTAAGTCTATTCTTATATGCACAAGGAAAAGGAGATCAAGAAACAGCTAAACGGTTATTGTCTCAAGATGTAGATTTAAATAAAGTGGTTCAATTTGATGGTATGGAACATTTTACAGTTCTTTATGCCATAGATGCCTCTCAAACAACCATTAAAGCAGGTGTTAAGCCAGAATCAGTTCAGATGATTGGTCAGCATTTAACCTTCCAGTTAGGTACAGTGACTACAGGAAAAGGTGAAAAACGTTACATCATTACAGCCATTTCCGAGTAAGGAGATTTTTTGCCCCGTTTTTACACGTATGTTATAATTTAAGCGATATATACGTAGCAAACAAAAGAAAGTGGGCAAAGGTTATGGTAAAAAAATATGAATTAGGAGACGTGTTGACCGGAAAAGTTACAGGTATTCAACCATACGGTGCATTTGTTGCACTAGATGACAATACGCAAGGCCTTGTGCATATTTCGGAAATAACATACGGCTTTGTGAAGGACGTTAGTGAATTTTTAGCTGTTGGGCAAGAAGTTGAAGTCAAGATTCTTGAAATCGATGAAGAGGCCGAAAAAATTAGTTTATCGATGAGAGCGCTACAGGATCGCCCAGCAACAGTAAGAAAAAAAGATGCACCACCACGTAAATCATTGCAGGACCGTGTAGATGAATCGGATGCAAATGGTTTTAATTCCTTAAAAGATAAATTGCAGGACTGGATTGAACAATCTGGTCAATAAAGAAACGAGGATGCTTTCGAATGAAAGTATCCTCGTTTTTTCTATTGCTTTTTTATTTTGCGGATTCGATATTGCAGGTTTTGTCTGCTCATACCAAGTGCATTCGCTGCCTTTGTAATATTGCCCTCATATAAATTTAAGACATTTTGCACATAATATGATTCGGCTTCACGCAAATAGGCATCGAGTGGCATGACATTGTGATTTTGATGGAACATAAAAAATTCTGGTTCACGATTATTTGTATCTTGCTGCTGCACTTTGAAGCGGAAATGTAAAGGTAATAAATCTGAAGTAACAGTGGATTCCGTTGTCATAAATGAAACAATTTCATCCAGTAGTAGCTCAAGCTCTTTTAGATTTCCTGGCCAATCATATTGTAAAAATAATTCCTGTACATCTGGTGCAAGATCAGTGACTTGTGAAGCAAATCGTTCTCGATGTCGACTAAAATAATCTTCTACAAATGGAAGAATGTCTTCTTTTCGATCCGTTAAATTAGGAATGGTAATGGCCATTGTAGCAAAAAAATAATATAGAGATTTTGACAGCTTCTTTTCGGCAATCAATGTAATGGGATCACTGCCCACACTGCCAATTAGCATATATTTGGACTGTGGAAGTGAATGTAGTATATCCAAAAGTTGCTCTTGAATGTCTAAGCTTAAAAAATCTATACGTTCGAAGAAGAAGGTGTAATCTTTATCTTCTTCTAATAATTGCTGTAATTTATCAAGCACCGATTGAGCTGAACGGCGACTAACGAGTGTCACAAAGGCATCAGGATCAGGTGAAGCGGCGTGGTGAATGCCCTCTGCTACTAAGTCTTTCCCTGTGCCAGATTCGCCAATTAATAATACTGGTAATTTTACAGCAGCTGCTTTTTTAGCGTTGTCGATAACCTGCTTCATGGATTCAGAATCAGCTTTAATCATATCAAATGTTAATGGTTCATCGTAACGACGAAGGGGTTGATAAACAAGCTTTTCCAGAGAGGTAATATCACGTGCAAATTCAATTGCGCCAATCAGTTTGCCTTCAACAAAAAGTGGAAAAGTATCATTGATTGTTGTAATTTCATGACCATTTTTATTCCAGTAGGATTGTTTAACGTTAATTTCTTTTTTTCCCGTTTGTAAAACACGCATTAACGTACTTTCATGTTGACGGAAGGAAAACATTTCAATAATGGAACGATCCGCAAGTTCATCAAAATGAAATCCTTCAATTTCTTTCATTTTCGTATTGTAAATAATCGTTTTGCCAGATAGGTCTACTGCATGAATACCAACGGATACATTTGTTGCAATAAACTCATAAAAAGGTAGTAAAGGTTCAGAATTTTTCATAAAAATGTGCACCTCAAAAATTTTTTACTTGAAATATGCAACGAAATTTTGCATTATAATAAGTGTAAGAATATTTTATACGCAAAGATATTTTGCGTCAATGTTTTTTGCATACCCAAACACATCTCACAAGGGAGGATTAAGTATGATTCCATACAAACACGAACCATTCACAGATTTTTCACAAGAGGCAAACTACAATGCTTATGTAGAGGCTTTAAATAAAGTTGAAGGTTACTTAGGTCAAGACTATCCACTCATTATCGGTGGTGAACGCATTACAACAGAAGATAAAATCGTTTCGTACAATCCTGCAAAGAAAACAGAAGTCATTGGTCGCGTGTCAAAAGCGAGCAAAGATTTAGCTGAAAAAGCGATGCAAGCAGCAGATGAAACATTTAAAACTTGGAAAAAAGTTGATCCAGCCATTCGTGCAGACGTTCTTTTCAAAGCAGCAGCGATTATCCGTCGTCGCAAACATGAATTCTCTGCATTATTGACAAAAGAAGCTGGTAAGCCTTGGGCAGAGGCTGATGCAGATACTGCAGAAGCAATCGACTTCATGGAATACTATGGTCGCCAAATGCTACGCATTAAAGATGGCCACCCAGTAGAAAGCCGTCTAGGTGAATACAACCGTTATGACTACATTCCATTAGGAATTGGTATCGTCATTTCTCCTTGGAACTTCCCATTTGCGATTATGGCTGGTACAACAGTAGCTGCATTAGTAACAGGGAACACAGTGTTATTAAAACCAGCGTCAACAACGCCAGTTATAGCATATAAATTTATTGAAGTATTAGAAGAAGCTGGTCTTCCAGCAGGTGCTGTTAACTTCGTACCAGGTTCTGGTGCTGAAGTTGGGGACTACTTAGTCGATCATCCAAAAACTCGCTTCATCAGCTTTACAGGTTCACGTGATGTCGGCTTACGTATTAACCAACGTGCTTCTGTGTTAAATGAAGGTCAAATTTGGATTAAACGTGTCATTGCTGAAATGGGCGGTAAAGATACAATCGTTGTCGATAAAGAAGCAGATCTAGAGCTAGCTGCACAATCGATCGTAAAATCAGCATTTGGCTTCTCAGGTCAAAAATGTTCAGCATGTTCTCGTGCTGTCATCGTAGAAGATGTCTATGACCAAGTAGTAGAGCGCGTTGTTGAATTAACAAACGCTTTAACAGTTGGGGACCCAACAGACTTCAGCAATTTCATGGCAACAGTAATTGACCAAGCCGCTTTCAACAAAATTACTGAGTACATCGAAATCGGTAAAGGCGAAGGCCGTCTAGTAGCTGGTGGTACAGCAGACGATTCAGTAGGTTACTTCGTGCAACCAACCGTATTCGCTGACGTTGATCCTTCAGCTCGTATTATGAAAGAAGAAATCTTCGGACCAGTTGTTGCGATTGCAAAAGCAAAAGACTTTGACCAAGCAATTGACATCGCAAATGACACAGAATACGGCTTAACAGGTGCAGTTATCACTAAAAACCGTATGAATTTAGAAAAAGCGCGTCAAGAATTCCATGTAGGAAATCTTTACTTCAACCGTGGCTGTACAGGTGCAATCGTAGGTTACCAACCATTTGGTGGCTTCAACATGTCAGGTACAGACTCAAAAGCTGGTGGCCCAGACTACCTACAACTGCATATGCAAGCTAAAACAACTTCAGAAATGCTTTAATTTTCACATTGACATGAGGGCTGTTCAAAGTAAGTAGAAATTAAGGCATTCTAAATGAATTTGTGACACTTCTCCAAGTAATACTACCCTGGCTAAAACCGTAGACATCCATGACGTAGTTTACTGTGGAGAAGTTAGCAAATTTATCGTTTGAATTGTTGCTAAATTTTTAATCATTCTACTTATAGTGATACATAGTCCCTTTCTTCTATAAAGTTTTTCAACATGATTAGTAAGGAGAGAATAGGATATGACAAAAACTCAACAAGTTATTGAACAAACACAAAATTTTGGTGCAGCAAACTATCATCCACTGCCAATCGTTATTTCAGAGGCTGAGGGTGCTTGGGTTAAAGATCCAGAAGGCAACAAATATTTAGATATGTTATCAGCTTATTCAGCTGTAAACCAAGGACACCGTCATCCAAAAATTATCGCTGCTTTAAAAGAGCAAGCTGATAAAGTAACGTTAACTTCGCGTGCTTTCTACAGCGAAAACCTTGGTGAATGGTATGAGCTAGTAGGGAAATTAACAAATAAAGAAATGGTATTACCAATGAATACTGGTGCTGAAGCAGTAGAAACTGCGTTTAAAGCAGCTCGTCGTTGGGCATATGATGTTAAAGGCGTAGAAGAGGGTAAGGCTGAAGTTATTGCATGTAATGGTAACTTCCATGGTCGTACAATGCTAGCTGTATCTTTATCTTCTGATGAAGAATACCGTCGTGGTTTTGGTCCAATGCTACCAAACGTTAAATTAGTAGATTATGGTAACCTTGAAGCTTTAAAAGCTGCTATTACACCAAACACTGCTGCATTTTTAATTGAGCCAATTCAAGGTGAAGCGGGTATCGTCATTCCAACAGAAGGCTTCTTAAAAGCAGCTCGTGAACTTTGCCGTGAAAACAATGTTCTATTCATTGCTGACGAAATTCAAGCTGGTTTAGCACGTACAGGTAAAATGTTTGCTTGTGACTGGGAAGAAGTAGAACCAGATATGTATATCTTAGGTAAAGCTCTAGGTGGCGGTGTATTCCCGATTTCTTGTGTGGCTGCAAACCGTAGTATTTTAGGTGTATTCAACCCAGGCTCACATGGTTCAACTTTCGGAGGCAACCCTTTAGCTTGTGCAGTTTCAATTGCATCTATTAAAGTTTTATTAGATGAAAAATTAGCAGAGCGTTCACACGAACTTGGTGAATATTTCAAAGGCAAATTAAAAGAAATTAACAACCCAGTTATTAAGGAAGTACGTGGTCGTGGTTTATTTATCGGTATGGAGCTAACAGAAGCAGCTCGTCCATACTGTGAAAAACTTAAAGAATTAGGTCTATTATGTAAAGAAACACATGATACAGTGATTCGTTTTGCACCACCACTTGTGATTTCTCAAGAGGATTTAGATTGGTCAATTGAACAAATTGAAAAAGTATTTAAACTTTAACAAAATGTTCACATTTTAATTCGGAAGTATGTTACAATGATGCCGATAACTATCATTAAAAAAAACAAAGAGGCGATTTAATAATGTCTGAAAACTTAAATCTTTTCACATCAACACAAGATGTCATTCAAGATGCTCTAAATAAACTTGGCTATGATGAAGCAATGTATGAATTACTAAAGGAACCGCTTCGCATGCTACAAGTGCGCATCCCAGTAAAAATGGATGATGGTACAACAAAAGTATTTACTGGCTACCGTGCACAACATAATGATGCTGTAGGACCAACTAAAGGTGGGGTTCGTTTCCACCCACAAGTGTCTGAGGAGGAAGTTAAAGCGCTTTCAATGTGGATGACATTGAAATGTGGTATTGTCGATCTACCATACGGTGGTGGTAAAGGCGGTGTCATTTGTGATCCTCGTCAAATGTCTATGGGCGAAATTGAACGCTTAAGCCGTGGCTATGTTCGTGCGGTAAGTCAAATCGTAGGACCAACAAAAGATATTCCTGCGCCAGACGTATTTACAAATGCACAAATTATGGCATGGATGATGGATGAATATAGCCGCATGGATGAATTCAACTCTCCAGGCTTCATCACGGGTAAACCACTAGTACTTGGTGGTTCTCAAGGTCGTGACCGTGCGACTGCACAAGGTGTTACAATCGTAATCGAAGAAGCAGCAAAAAAACGTGGTATTGATATTAAAGGTGCTCGTGTTGTTATTCAAGGATTTGGTAACGCAGGAAGCTTCCTTGCGAAATTCATGCATGATTTAGGTGCGAAAGTAATCGGTATTTCAGATGCTTATGGTGCACTTCATGATCCTGAAGGTTTAGATATCGACTATTTATTAGATCGTCGCGATAGCTTTGGAACAGTAACAACTTTATTTGAAAACACAATTTCTAACAAAGAATTATTAGAGCTTGATTGTGATATTTTAGTACCAGCTGCTATTGAAAACCAAATTACTGCTGACAATGCACATAATGTGAAAGCAAATATCGTAGTAGAAGCAGCAAATGGTCCAACAACAGCAGAAGCAACTAAAATCTTAACAGAGCGTGGCATTTTACTTGTACCAGACGTATTAGCCTCTGCAGGTGGAGTTACAGTTTCTTACTTTGAATGGGTGCAAAATAACCAAGGTTATTATTGGACAGAAGAAGAAGTGGAAGAGCGTCTATACAAAAAAATGGTTGAAGCATTTGATAATGTATATACAACAGCAACAACACGTAACATCAACATGCGCTTAGCAGCTTACATGGTAGGTGTTCGCCGTACGGCAGAAGCTTCTCGCTTCCGTGGTTGGGTTTAAGTAAAAATAAGCTAATGAGTCATTCCTATACTAATGGGATGACTCATTTTTTTCATTTTTATTCGATTGAAGAAGGTGATCTAGACGCTGTTCTAATAGCATCTTTTTTTCGTTCCTTATTTTTTTGATTTTAAAAAATCGTAACAGGAAAAAGCCCAAAATTATAGTTACGACAACAATTACAATAATAAGCATGTGCAAAAATTCCTTTTATTTTATGTAATAAAAAGTACTATACAACTATTACCTGAACAAAATCTGAACAGTTTGAAGCAACTCTTTAGAAATAGCAAAGCGATGACAGCGTGTAATCTTTGCTTTCTCTAGCATAATTATGAGAAAATCCAACTAGAAAGGGGCGAATTAGATGGATTCATTTACTTTTTTTAACCCGGTGAAACTACATTTTGGTGAGGATGCACTTGAAAAATTACCGAAAGAATTAGAGCAATTTGGAAACAAAGTATTAGTTGTATATGGTGGCGGGAGTATTAAAGCGAATGGTGTATACGATGCTGTTATAGAAAAATTGCAACTCGCGGATAAAACCGTATTTGAATTAAGTGGTGTAGAGCCAAATCCACGAGTGGAAACAGCTAGACGAGGTATTGAGATATGCAAAAAAGAAGGAATTGACTTAGTTCTTGCTGTTGGTGGTGGTTCAGTAATCGATTGTTCTAAATTAATCGTTGCTGGCGCGAAGTATGATGGCGATGCTTGGGATATCGTGACACGTAAAGTGTTAGTAGAACAAGCCCTACCACTAGGAACAGTGTTGACACTTGCTGCTACAGGTTCAGAAATGAATGCTGGATCTGTGATAACGAATGCCGCTACAGAAGAAAAACTAAGTTGGGGTAGTCCAGCAGCCTTCCCGAAATTTTCAATCCTAAATCCAGCATATACAGTGACTGTACCTAAAAATCACACTGTGTATGGAATTGTGGATATGATGTCACACGTATTTGAGCAATATTTCCATAATACAACGAATACTCCTATCACAGATGAAATGTGTGAAGGGGTATTGCGAACGGTTATTACGACAGCTCCAAAATTAGTAGAGGATCTAGAAAATACAGAGTTACGTGAAACCATTTTATTAGCAGGGACAATTGGTTTAAATGGCTTCCTATCAATTGGTTCACGAGGGGATTGGGCATCTCATAATATTGAACATGCTGTATCGGCTGTTTACGACATTCCACACGCAGGGGGGTTAGCTATTCTTCAACCACATTGGATGCGTTTAAGTGTACCAGTAAATCCTGAGCGTTTTGCAGGTATAGCCACACGTGTATTTGGAGTCGAGGCAACAGGCAAAACAGTAGAAGAGGTTGCTTACGAGGGAATTGATCGTTTATCTGCATTCTGGACATCATTAGGGGCGCCTAGTCGTTTAGCTGATTATGATATTGATGATTCGAAATTCCAGCAAATAATAGATCATGCAATGCAAAATGGCCCGTTTGGAAACTTTAATAAATTGCAAGGGGAAGATGTAAGAACTATTTTACAAAATTCTCTTTAATACATCATGTATGAGGCTATGCTTATAGCCTCATATCAGACTGTAGACAAACTCAATGAAATTTTGAGTTTGCCTACAGTCTTTTTTCTTTTACAATAAAATAAAGTAAAGCCGTTGATTTCCACTACGGGCGGACGCTTTCCGCGGGCGGGGTCGAGCTGCTTCCCTCGCTTCGCTCAGTCCAGGATCTCGACTTTCCCGCTTTTCCCGCAGGAGTCGCCACCCTTCGTTCCAATCAACTTCTACATAAAGAATTCCTAATTCATCTATTGATAAAAAGTACACTTTCGAGGTGATTAACCATGATGACGAAAAATCAAATCAATGAACGTGAACAATTAGAAATGCTAACGATTGATCAATTAGTTCCCCAAGATCATTTAGTACGAAAACTAGAGGCGGCTATTGATTTTTCATTTATCTATCCTTTAGTAGAAAACCTCTACTCTGCTAAAGGACGCCCTAGTATTGATCCTGTTGTTCTCTTTAAAATGACGTTTATTCAGTACGTTTTTGGTATACGGTCCATGCGTCAAACCATCAAAGAAATTGAAACGAATATGGCGTATCGTTGGTTTTTAGGATTTGGCTTCCATACAGAAGTCCCGCATTTCTCTACCTTCGGTAAAAATTATGTCCGTCGCTTTCAAGACACTGATATATTTGAGCAGATATTCTATCGTATATTAAAGGAGATTATGCATCAAGGACTCCTCCATGCAGACCATTTATTTATCGATTCTACGCATGTGAAAGCGAGTGCGAATAAACGAAAGTATGATAAAAAAGTTGTGCGAAAAGAAACACGGGCTTATGAAGAGAAACTTCAATTAGAGTTAAATATGGATCGTGAGGAACACGGAAAAAAGCCCTTTCCCCCGGAGAAGTTTGAAAAGGAAGAATGGAAAGAAATAAAGGAAAGCACGACAGATCCTGAAAGTGGCTATTACGTGAAGGATGAACGTACGAAACAGTTTGCGTATTCTTTTCATGCAGCGACAGATGAAAAGGGCTTTGTCTTGGGTGCCATTGTAACTCCGGGAAATGTGCACGATAGTCATGTATTACAGCCACTTGTGGAAAAAGTCATTGAAAACGTTCAAAAACCATTAGCTGTTGCGGCAGATGCAGCCTATAAAACACCCGCAATTACAAACTTTTTATTAGAGAATCAAATGTTGCCTGTTCTTCCTTATACACGTCCTAAAACGAAAGATGGATTCTTCCGAAAACATGAGTATATATATGATGAGCACTATAATTGTTATCTTTGTCCACAAGGACAGATATTGAAGTATACGACAACGACTAAAGAAGGGTATCGTCAATATAAATCGAATCCTTTGATTTGTGCGAAGTGTCCGAGCCTATCCCAATGTACAGAAAGTAAGCAACATCAAAAACTCATTCAACGTCATATTTGGGAATCGTATGTAGAGGAAGCAGAACATTTACGCCATTCCAATGACATCAAACAAATCTATGCAAAGCGCAAAGAAACGATTGAGCGTATCTTTGCAGATGCAAAAGAAAAGCATGGTATGCGATGGACAACCTTAAGAGGTCTAAAAAAATTGTCTATGCAGGCGATGCTTACTTTTGCTGCCATGAATTTAAAGAAACTGGCTACTTGGACGTGGCAAGTAGCTTAAGAGAGCAACTATGCTCGAAGAGTATGCTAGATTTGGTTGTATAGGACCAAATCTAAAAAAGAAATAGGAAGAAAAATGACAAAAGCCATCGAGAGTGAACCTCTCAATGGCTTTTGTCTACAGTCTGGTATGAGGCTATGCTTATAGCCTCATATTTTTTTGTTGCAAGGTTAAGAAAAATTAACGATAAGTGTTGAAATTTGTCGTAGAAGTTTCTATAGTCCTGCAATATAATAAAATAGATAGATATAAAAGTGGTTAATAATATATTTTTCTTTGTTTTAAGTGATAAAAGTCACGTTTTTTTATTGAGTCATTCAACCTATATTGTAAATTATTTAACTATGAGGTAATTTTCGAATGATAGAAAAGAATAATTTTTTGTCATAATCACTCACTTCGTGTAGTGATGTTCAGAAGTTGTTCAGCCACCTTTACTAAAATAATGACAATATTAAACAAAGAGGAGAGGATCAAATGTTGAAACAATTGCTAGAGAACCGTATTGTTACATTAAGCTGTATAGAAATGCCATTTCAGCAACACGTTTATAAAATGCAAAATTGTGTAGAAGTATTGGGTATAGAAGCGAAATCATTGCAAATTGAAAATGATAAAATTATCACTGGATACATTGTAGATCAAAGCATATTTTTTAAAAGCTTACGTTTTGGGCAAACGAATGTTATTTTTTCGGATGGTGTAAATAAAGCAATTGTACAATTATTTGTTCGTCCTTTTGGAGAAATTGTTGTAGAAGTTAAGCCTTATTTGGGGGGTGCTGAAATTGTTCCTGTTTATTATCGAACAATTTTAGCGGATACGGCTATTGCAATTGATTTAAAAGGTGCTTTAAAACATTATTTGGTAGCCCATCAATTCATGAATATCGAAGATTCAATTGCTGAAGTCCATTATCAATCCATGCATCCGAATGTATTAAAGGATTCTTTTGCAGGGAATTTCGTATTGGGCTGTCATGTGGATGGCAGAGATATATTAAATGCCGAAGAATATGCATTGGCTAATCGTCAAGCCTCCTTACAATTTTCCAAAATCGTAATTCAACAGAATGGTAAAAGACAAACGATTGCCTGTAATAAATTGCTTACTTTTATGATTACAAACCATGTCTATGTTGGTTATGAGGATATTCCCAATTTAAAACTAGTATAATAAATAGCCAACTGCCTGAAATTGAACTGCTCCCTGTCAAGTAGACAGTGGAAATAATAAAAAATGTATTAAGCGGCTTGAGCCCTGAATTCTAAAGGACTCAAGCCGTTTAATCGTTTCTGATAACGATAGTAATTATAAAAATGAATATAATCATCAATCGCTAGTTTTAACTCTTCATATGAATCGAACTTATGCAAATAATACTTCTCACACTTCAATGTGCCCCAAAATGATTCAATTGGTCCGTTATCAATACATCGACCAACACGGGACATACTTTGTGTCATATTGGCTGTTTCCACAATTCGTTTAAATCCCTTCGATGTATATTGAAAACCTCGATCACTATGTATTAATGGCTGCTCGCCTGATTGTAATGATTGAATAGCTGATTTTATTGTTTTGAAAACAAGGGAATTATTATTCGAATGACCGAACACATAACTTACAATTGAACCATCATATAAATCGATAATTGCACTTAAATAAGCTTTTTTCCCGTTTCCATACTTAAACTCTGTGACATCTGTACACCATTTTTCATTTGGCTTTTCCGAGGTAAATGCCCGATTTAATACGTTCTCCGCCACATGATGTGCTGGGGATTTACGATAAGGCTTTCTCTTTCGCCTAATAACGGACTTCAATCCACTCACCTGCATTAAACGATAAATACGCTTTTCGTTAACCGTCGCTTGATTATTTTCTTTTCGTTGACGATTGATTGTCAACGTCATACGACGATAGCCGTAAATGCCATCTACTTGGTGGTAAAGGAGATCAATATCCTTTGAAATGGCTTCATTTTCAACTTCTCTGTTAGATGGCTTGCGACTTAGCCACTTATAGTAAGCAGCGCGCGAAACACCCGCGATTTCACATAATAAAAGAATCGCAAGTTTCTCCTCTTGGTGTAATTCTTGAATTGCTAAATAGCGTTGTTGTAAGCGAATTTGGCTTAGTGACTCCTCCTTTCGATTTCCTCTAACTTTTTTAAAAATAGATTTTCAGCACGTAAATGTTCATTTTCACGCTCGATTCGTTTGATTTCTAACCTTAATTTTTCTTCGGCTGTTAATTCAACTTCATTTTTTGTTCGACCGCGATGATCACGTAATCCCTCTTCACCAGTCGCTTCAAATTTCTTCACCCAATGATATACCTGTTGATACGAAACATCATAGGCTTGTGCTGCTAATTGATAATTTTTCTGGCTCTTTAAACAGTAGTTGACAATTTGAATACGTTCCTCAAACGTTGTCTTTCTTCCTTTAGTCATAGTTTGGCTCATTCCTTTACCCGAATCTTTTATTTCACTATGACTAGTATACTTTTTCACCCATTTTTTTAAAACAGAGATACTGCTAATCTTATATTTAGCGAGAATCTCCAGTAAAGTTAACCTTTCTTTAAGATAATCTTCTACCGCTTCTAGTTTTAATTCTTTGGAATACTTCGTCCAAGAGGTTGCTTCGATAAGTCCCTCTACTCCATGTACTTCATATTTAATCTTCCAAATTTGAATAGTTTGCTTAGTTACTAAGAATTTTTCACATAATTCGTTGATAGAATAATAGCCTTCATTTAATAAATGAAGAACGTTTAATTTCACTTCAATTGTATGCTTACTTCGAGCCATGAAAAAACTCCCCTTAGATAAACAGATTTTATTTTTTAATCTGTCTACCTAATGGGGAGCATATCAAAAATGGCAATTGGCTATTTGTCTGTATAAAGTATTACATGGAGTTATTTGGCTTTTCGCCAACGTGTATCCAGCTTGTTTTCCCGTCATCTTCGTCGAATAAAATAGCTACTTTAGATACTCCTTTTTGGCTTAGGATTACTTCTGTTAAATGATCGCGAACATCATCTAAAAAGGCTAGCGATAAATGGGGATCAGCTTCAGCTACTAATTCTACATGTAAAAATTCCCCTTCTTTAATCACTTCAAGACGCACAATATCTTTAATATTCGGATCCTCCATTACGAGGTGAGCGATATGGTTTAACATCTCTTCATCTGTCTCACCGATGACACCACGTGCATTATCGAGGAATACCTTACCAACTACATAAAACATCATGGCCCCGATTATCATCGAAA
Source organism: Lysinibacillus sp. FSL K6-4013 (assembly GCF_038630435.1). NCBI lineage: Bacteria > Bacillati > Bacillota > Bacilli > Caryophanales > Bacillaceae > Lysinibacillus > Lysinibacillus sp. FSL K6-4013. The sequence goes on along the minus strand of NZ_CP152031.1, from coordinate 3,585,251 downwards.
CAAGTCCTTCTATTCGACCCCAACCTGTAAAATAAGCAATTAAAATTGCAGCAAAGGCTAAGAAGTTGCCTCCGGTAGCAACTAAATCTTCCATAAAAACTAATTTTGTTGCCGGTTTTGCTCTATTCAAGTATGGGAATGCTTTGGGAATAGATGCGATACCTGCTTTTTCTTGACCTGCTTCATGTAGCACTTCTGCAGCCGCTTTAGCTAGCACTGTCCCTTCTAAAACAATCCCGATGAATAATACGCCTAGGGCAATCAGTATGCCGCTAGATTCTCCTGTGGGATGAATAAAATGATGCCAACCTTCTTTTATTGTTTCATAAGAAAGTATAGCTACAATTATTACAGCGAAAAGGCATACTAAATTGACAATACGACCAAAGCCACCAGGAAATTGTTTGGTAGGTGCCTTTTTAGAGAGTGCTGAACCTATATACACAAATAATTGGTTTGCTGCATCGCCTAGAGAGTGCATCATTTCTGCAAACATTGCAACGTTACCTGTAAAGAAAAAGGCGATTCCTTTAATAATTCCTAAAAATGCATTTACAAATGCAGCCATTAGTGAGGGTTTGTTACCGTCTTTTAATAGTTTTAATAGTTCTGCCATAAAAAATCCTCCAACTAGTTTAAAATTTCCATTTCGATTTTTTCTATATAAGATAGTGCTCGTAATGAACGATAAAATGACAACAAATTATCCGAGACGATTAAGGAAAGGCGTAAATCTAACTCATGTAAAACACTATCATTTTTTAAGTGCACATCTTTAATGCGTATGTTTTCAATGATAATGTTGTTGTCCTTTAAAAATAATAGAAATGATTCTGTATGGTTGTCATCATCAATTTGAACTTTTAATAGAATTTCTCGCATACGAATTCGCTTTGGTCCAATTTTCATAAGAAAAGGTGATAGTACCTCAATTCCAAAAACAATGATCACAACCGCTAATGTTGCATCCATGTAAAATCCCGCCCCAACCGCAATACCGATACCAGCGGCTCCCCAGATCATAGCAGCGGTTGTTAAACCCGTAATGCTGTCATTGCCGCGTCTTAGAATGACTCCTGCACCAAGAAAGCCAATTCCACTGACAATTTGCGCGGCTAAACGAAGAGGGTCCATCGTAATGTTGATATCTTCTCTTGCGGGGGTTGAGTAGGCTGTTTCAATGGAGATAATCGTTAATAAGCAGCTGAAAGTAGCAATCACTAAACTTGTTTTTAATCCAACTGGTTTTTTCTTTAATTCCCTTTCGATACCGATTACTAAACTTAATGTGGCTGCAATAACTAATTTTATGCCAACTTCATATGTAATCATATTTTCCAATAATGTTTCCATACACGACCCTCCATTGATATTTCGTATTGCTAAGAGATATGCAAACTGTCATTATTATATGTGCATCACTTTTTTGTATTGTACAACATGGAGGTAAGGACATATAAGTATTTTTTCAGGGAGGTGGGGTTTTATGGAACAGCCAAGAATTCATCCATACATCCCAATTGTAATTGGTGTAATTTCAGTATCGATGTCAGCTATTTTTGTGAAATTAGCATCGGCGGAAGCGGGAATTATAGCATTTTATCGCATGCTATTTTCCGTTTTAATCATGGCGCCATTGTTTTTAAGAGGATATACAAAGGAGTTAATAACCTTAAAAAGACGTGATTGGCTATTTTCTTCCGTTGCGGGGATTTTTTTAGCATTTCATTTTATATTATGGTTTGAATCACTCAACTATACTTCAGTAGCAAGTTCAACAGTTTTAGTAACGCTACAACCGTTGTTTGCATTTGTGGGCACATACTTCTTCTTTAAAGAGAAAATAACGATGAAAACAATCATAGCAGGATCGATTGCAATAATAGGAAGTGTTTTAATTGGTTGGGGCGATTTTAATGTAAGTGGAACAGCCTTTTATGGAGATGTACTAGCACTCATTGCTTGTGCACTAGCAACTGCCTATTTTTTATTAGGACAGGACGTACGTAAGAGATTATCCTTGGTAACCTATACGATGGTTGTATATGTTGTGAGTACCATTACTTTATTTATATATGTATTGGTTAAAGGGGAATCTTTTGGACCATACTCTTCGATGGATTGGATATGGTTTATCTTATTAGCATTAATACCAAATTTACTTGGTCATACTTTGTTTAATTGGTCTATTAAATATGTTAGTACGAATGTTGTTTCAATAGCTATATTATTTGAGCCTGTAGGAGCTGCTCTTTTAGCTTTGGTGATATTTAAAGAGTATTTAATCATGACACAAATCATTGGTGGATCGATTGTATTAGCAGGAATTCTATTGTTTGTAATAGATATTAAAAAGATTTTTAATTTTTTTATGAAAAATGCTTGATTTTTTAAATGCTATATTATATATTATTACTTGTCCTTAACAAGAAGGAACGCTTGAAAATAAAGTTTTTAAAAAGTTGTTGACTTCTAGTTGAGAATGAGATAAGATAATAAAGTCGCTGAAAACGACTTAAATAAAAATGAACCTTGAAAACTGAACAAGCAAAACGTAATCAATAAAGTTTTAAGTAGCTAGCTTAGCTAGTGAACAAAACACAATTTTGGACATCAAACATGATGCCAGCAAAACAATTTGAGCTAATCAAATTTCTTTTATGGAGAGTTTGATCCTGGCTCAGGACGAACGCTGGCGGCGTGCCTAATACATGCAAGTCGAGCGAACAGAAAAGGAGCTTGCTCCTTTGACGTTAGCGGCGGACGGGTGAGTAACACGTGGGCAACCTACCCTATAGTTTGGGATAACTCCGGGAAACCGGGGCTAATACCGAATAATCTCTTTTGCTTCATGGCAAGAGACTGAAAGACGGCATCTCGCTGTCGCTATAGGATGGGCCCGCGGCGCATTAGCTAGTTGGTGAGGTAACGGCTCACCAAGGCGACGATGCGTAGCCGACCTGAGAGGGTGATCGGCCACACTGGGACTGAGACACGGCCCAGACTCCTACGGGAGGCAGCAGTAGGGAATCTTCCACAATGGGCGAAAGCCTGATGGAGCAACGCCGCGTGAGTGAAGAAGGTTTTCGGATCGTAAAACTCTGTTGTAAGGGAAGAACAAGTACAGTAGTAACTGGCTGTACCTTGACGGTACCTTATTAGAAAGCCACGGCTAACTACGTGCCAGCAGCCGCGGTAATACGTAGGTGGCAAGCGTTGTCCGGAATTATTGGGCGTAAAGCGCGCGCAGGCGGTCCTTTAAGTCTGATGTGAAAGCCCACGGCTCAACCGTGGAGGGTCATTGGAAACTGGGGGACTTGAGTGCAGAAGAGGAAAGTGGAATTCCAAGTGTAGCGGTGAAATGCGTAGAGATTTGGAGGAACACCAGTGGCGAAGGCGACTTTCTGGTCTGTAACTGACGCTGAGGCGCGAAAGCGTGGGGAGCAAACAGGATTAGATACCCTGGTAGTCCACGCCGTAAACGATGAGTGCTAAGTGTTAGGGGGTTTCCGCCCCTTAGTGCTGCAGCTAACGCATTAAGCACTCCGCCTGGGGAGTACGGTCGCAAGACTGAAACTCAAAGGAATTGACGGGGGCCCGCACAAGCGGTGGAGCATGTGGTTTAATTCGAAGCAACGCGAAGAACCTTACCAGGTCTTGACATCCCGTTGACCACTGTAGAGATATAGTTTCCCCTTCGGGGGCAACGGTGACAGGTGGTGCATGGTTGTCGTCAGCTCGTGTCGTGAGATGTTGGGTTAAGTCCCGCAACGAGCGCAACCCTTGATCTTAGTTGCCATCATTTAGTTGGGCACTCTAAGGTGACTGCCGGTGACAAACCGGAGGAAGGTGGGGATGACGTCAAATCATCATGCCCCTTATGACCTGGGCTACACACGTGCTACAATGGACGATACAAACGGTTGCCAACTCGCGAGAGGGAGCTAATCCGATAAAGTCGTTCTCAGTTCGGATTGTAGGCTGCAACTCGCCTACATGAAGCCGGAATCGCTAGTAATCGCGGATCAGCATGCCGCGGTGAATACGTTCCCGGGCCTTGTACACACCGCCCGTCACACCACGAGAGTTTGTAACACCCGAAGTCGGTGAGGTAACCTTTTGGAGCCAGCCGCCGAAGGTGGGATAGATGATTGGGGTGAAGTCGTAACAAGGTAGCCGTATCGGAAGGTGCGGCTGGATCACCTCCTTTCTAAGGATTATTTCGGAATACAAACCTTGGGTTTGTAAGATTACGTTTTGCGTTCAGTTTTGAAGGTTCATTCTTTCTGAATGAAATACTTCAAAACTTGTTCTTTGAAAACTGGATAAAACGACATTGAAATTGTAACAAACACATTTATTTTTTAAGTTTTTTTATAGGCTTAATAACTTGGTTAAGTTATTAAGGGCGCACGGCGAATGCCTTGGCACTAGGAGCCGAAGAAGGACGGCACTAACACCGATATGCTTCGGGGAGCTGTAAGTGAGCTTTGATCCGGAGATTTCCGAATGGGGGAACCCACTACGTTTAATCGCGTAGTATCTTGACGTGAATACATAGCGTCTTGAAGGCAGACCCAGGGAACTGAAACATCTAAGTACCTGGAGGAAGAGAAAGAAAAATCGATTCCCTGAGTAGCGGCGAGCGAAACGGGAAGAGCCCAAACCAAGAGGCTTGCCTCTTGGGGTTGTAGGACACTCTATACGGAGTTACAAAAGAGCGAGTTAGATGAAGCGACTTGGAAAGGTCCGCCAGAGCAGGTAAAAGCCCTGTAGTCGAAAGTTCGTTCTCTCCTGAGTGGATCCTGAGTACGGCGGAACACGTGAAATTCCGTCGGAATCCGGGAGGACCATCTCCCAAGGCTAAATACTACCTAGTGACCGATAGTGAACCAGTACCGTGAGGGAAAGGTGAAAAGCACCCCGGAAGGGGAGTGAAAGAGATCCTGAAACCGTGTGCCTACAAGTAGTTAGAGCCCGTTAATGGGTGATAGCGTGCCTTTTGTAGAATGAACCGGCGAGTTACGATTACGTGCAAGGTTAAGCTTTAGAAGGCGGAGCCGCAGCGAAAGCGAGTCTGAATAGGGCGATGTAGTACGTGGTCGTAGACCCGAAACCAGGTGATCTACCCATGTCCAGGGTGAAGGTGAGGTAACACTTACTGGAGGCCCGAACCCACGCACGTTGAAAAGTGCGGGGATGAGGTGTGGGTAGCGGAGAAATTCCAATCGAACTTGGAGATAGCTGGTTCTCTCCGAAATAGCTTTAGGGCTAGCCTCGTGATGAGAATACTGGAGGTAGAGCACTGTTTGGACTAGGGGGCCATCCCGGTTTACCGAATTCAGACAAACTCCGAATGCCAGATATTTATACACGGGAGTCAGACTGCGAGTGATAAGATCCGTAGTCAAAAGGGAAACAGCCCAGACCACCAGCTAAGGTCCCAAAGTAATCGTTAAGTGGAAAAGGATGTGGCGTTGCACAGACAACCAGGATGTTGGCTTAGAAGCAGCCATCATTTAAAGAGTGCGTAATAGCTCACTGGTCGAGTGACGCTGCGCCGAAAATGTATCGGGGCTAAACGATTCACCGAAGCTGTGGATTGACATCTACGATGTCAGTGGTAGGAGAGCGTTCTAAGTGCGTTGAAGTCAGACCGGAAGGACTGGTGGAGCGCTTAGAAGTGAGAATGCCGGTATGAGTAGCGAAAGACGGGTGAGAATCCCGTCCACCGTATGACTAAGGTTTCCTGAGGAAGGCTCGTCCGCTCAGGGTTAGTCGGGACCTAAGCCGAGGCCGATAGGCGTAGGCGATGGACAACAGGTTGATATTCCTGTACCACCTCCTCACCGTTTGAGAAATGGGGGGACGCAGTAGGATAGGGTAAGCGCGCCGTTGGTTGTGCGCGTCCAAGCAGTAAGGCGTGTGTGTAGGCAAATCCGCACACTGTAACGTTGAGCTGTGATGGCGAGTCCGTATGGACGAAGTTCCTGATTTCACACTGCCAAGAAAAGCCTCTATCGAGGTGAGAGGTGCCCGTACCGCAAACCGACACAGGTAGTCGAGGAGAGAATCCTAAGGTGTGCGAGAGAACTCTCGTTAAGGAACTCGGCAAAATGACCCCGTAACTTCGGGAGAAGGGGTGCTCTTGAGCGTGCAAGCGCATGAGAGCCGCAGTGAATAGGCCCAGGCGACTGTTTAGCAAAAACACAGGTCTCTGCAAAACCGTAAGGTGACGTATAGGGGCTGACGCCTGCCCGGTGCTGGAAGGTTAAGAGGAGTGGTTAGCGCAAGCGAAGCTGCGAATTGAAGCCCCAGTAAACGGCGGCCGTAACTATAACGGTCCTAAGGTAGCGAAATTCCTTGTCGGGTAAGTTCCGACCCGCACGAAAGGCGTAACGATCTGGGCACTGTCTCAACGAGAGACTCGGTGAAATTATAGTACCTGTGAAGATGCAGGTTACCCGCGACAGGACGGAAAGACCCCGTGGAGCTTTACTGTAGCCTGATATTGAATTTTGGTACAACTTGTACAGGATAGGTAGGAGCCAGAGATCTCGGAGCGCCAGCTTCGAAGGAGGCGTCGGTGGGATACTACCCTGGTTGTATTGAAATTCTAACCCATGCCCCTTAGCGGGGCAGGAGACAGTGTCAGGCGGACAGTTTGACTGGGGCGGTCGCCTCCTAAAAGGTAACGGAGGCGCCCAAAGGTTCCCTCAGAATGGTTGGAAATCATTCGTAGAGTGTAAAGGCACAAGGGAGCTTGACTGCGAGACCTACAAGTCGAGCAGGGTCGAAAGACGGGCTTAGTGATCCGGTGGTTCCGCATGGAAGGGCCATCGCTCAACGGATAAAAGCTACCCCGGGGATAACAGGCTTATCTCCCCCAAGAGTCCACATCGACGGGGAGGTTTGGCACCTCGATGTCGGCTCATCGCATCCTGGGGCTGTAGTCGGTCCCAAGGGTTGGGCTGTTCGCCCATTAAAGCGGTACGCGAGCTGGGTTCAGAACGTCGTGAGACAGTTCGGTCCCTATCCGTCGTGGGCGTAGGAAATTTGAGAGGAGCTGTCCTTAGTACGAGAGGACCGGGATGGACACACCGCTGGTGTACCAGTTGTCTTGCCAAAGGCATCGCTGGGTAGCTATGTGTGGACGGGATAAGTGCTGAAAGCATCTAAGCATGAAGCCCCCCTCAAGATGAGATTTCCCATTACGCAAGTAAGTAAGATCCCTCAAAGACGATGAGGTAGATAGGTTCGAGGTGGAAGTGTGGTGACACATGGAGCTGACGAATACTAATCGATCGAGGACTTAACCAATATGTTTGAAGCATTCAATGCACCGTTTATCCAGTTTTGAAAGAACAATTCTTTCAACAAAAAAAGAGAGCTTCAAGACGCAAGTAGTACAAGGAAGCAAACAAGTGATTGAAGGAGCGTACTTATTACGTGACTGATTGAACGAGAGCAGCTGACGCAGTAATACGCCGTGTATTGGAGGTCGAATAAGTCTAGTGATGATGGCAAAGAGGTCACACCCGTTCCCATACCGAACACGGAAGTTAAGCTCTTTAGCGCCGATGGTAGTTGGGGGCTTCCCCCTGTGAGAGTAGGACGTCGCTAGGCATAACACCCAGGAGGATTAGCTCAGCTGGGAGAGCATCTGCCTTACAAGCAGAGGGTCGGCGGTTCGAGCCCGTCATCCTCCACCATATGCCGGTTTAGCTCAGCAGGTAGAGCAACTGACTTGTAATCAGTAGGTCGTGGGTTCGATTCCTATAGCCGGCACCATTTTTTCGAGCCATTAGCTCAGTTGGTAGAGCATCTGACTTTTAATCAGAGGGTCGAAGGTTCGAGTCCTTCATGGCTCACCATTTAGAAATAATAATAAGCGGGTGTGGCGGAATTGGCAGACGCACTAGACTTAGGATCTAGCGCCGCAAGGCGTGGGGGTTCGACTCCCTTCACCCGCACCATTATTTTCATTGCCAGATAAAAAACTTATGCACATGCGGAAGTAGTTCAGTGGTAGAACACCACCTTGCCAAGGTGGGGGTCGCGAGTTCGAACCTCGTCTTCCGCTCCAAATGTGCCGGGGTGGCGGAACTGGCAGACGCACAGGACTTAAAATCCTGCGGTAGGTGACTACCGTACCGGTTCGATTCCGGTCCTCGGCACCATTTTTAAATGCGCCCGTAGCTCAATTGGATAGAGCGTCTGACTACGGATCAGAAGGTTATGGGTTCGACTCCTGTCGGGCGCGCCAAAAGAACAACGGGAAGTAGCTCAGCTTGGTAGAGCACTTGGTTTGGGACCAAGGGGTCGCAGGTTCGAATCCTGTCTTCCCGACCATTTCCAAAAATTATGGGGCCTTAGCTCAGCTGGGAGAGCGCCTGCCTTGCACGCAGGAGGTCAGCGGTTCGATCCCGCTAGGCTCCACCATAAGTAAATTAACCAGTATAAAGATCCTGGCGGCGTAGCTCAGCTGGCTAGAGCGTACGGTTCATACCCGTAAGGTCGGGGGTTCGATCCCCTCTGCCGCCATCTTAAAGGACCTTTAGCTCAGTTGGTTAGAGCAGACGGCTCATAACCGTCCGGTCGCAGGTTCGAGTCCTGCAAGGTCCACCATTTATATATTGTAACGGAGGTATACCCAAGTCTGGCTGAAGGGATCGGTCTTGAAAACCGACAGGCGGGTAACACCGCGCGGGGGTTCGAATCCCTCTACCTCCTCCAGTTTTAAATTTTTATAAATGGTGCTTTAAAAACTCGAAACAGCATAAAATTATCGCGGGGTGGAGCAGTGGTAGCTCGTCGGGCTCATAACCCGAAGGTCGTTGGTTCAAATCCGGCCCCCGCAACCAAAAGGTCCCGTGGTGTAGCGGTTAACATGCCTGCCTGTCACGCAGGAGATCGCCGGTTCGATCCCGGTCGGGACCGCCATTTTTAAAATCAAAGTCATGAGAAGCAAAAGAGTGAGCAAGCTTAGCATGGACGAAATGGGTCAGTAGCTCAGTTGGTAGAGCATTAGATTGAAGCTCTAAGTGTCGGCGGTTCGATTCCGTCCTGACCCACCATTTATGCGGGTGTAGTTTAATGGTAAAACCTCAGCCTTCCAAGCTGATGTCGTGGGTTCGATTCCCATCACCCGCTCCAAGGGCCTATAGCTCAGCTGGTTAGAGCGCACGCCTGATAAGCGTGAGGTCGATGGTTCGAGTCCATTTAGGCCCACCATTATTCCGAAGTAGCTCAGTTGGTAGTAGCACCTGACTGTTAATCAGGTTGTCGCAGGTTCGAGTCCTGCCTTCGGAGCCATTTTTTATTTTGGGGAAGTACTCAAGAGGCTGAAGAGGCGCCCCTGCTAAGGGTGTAGGTCGGGTAACCGGCGCGAGGGTTCAAATCCCTCCTTCTCCGCCATGGGCCCGTTGGTCAAGTGGTTAAGACACCGCCCTTTCACGGCGGTAACACGGGTTCGAATCCCGTACGGGTCATACTAAAAACAGTAGATGCAAATGCATCTACTGTTTTTTTATATTCATAGATACAAAATTTACTCTTGATTCAATGCATTTTCATCCATATAAACTACTTCCCAGATGTGCCCGTCTACATCCTGAAAGCCCCAACCATACATAAATCCATGATCTTGTGGTTCACTATAAGGTTTACCACCAGAGGCAAGTGCCTTATTCACTAATTGATCTACTTGTTCTCGATTTTCGGCAGAAAGACATAAGATTGCTTCTGCAGAAGTAGTAGTATCTGTAATTTCTTTCTTACTAAATCCTTTAAATCGTTCTTCAACCATTATCAAAACAAAGATATTCTCATTAATAATCATTGAGGCTGTTGTTTCATCACTAAATTGTTGATTGAACTCAAAACCTAATTCCTTAAAAAAACGAATGGATTTGTTTAGATCTTTTACTGGTAAATTGATAAAGATATTTTTCGATTGAAAAGCCATTTAGTATCACCTCCAAATTGACAGTATCATGGGGCATAAAGGCTTGTCAATTATAGCAATGCAGACGAAAATGGAAGCCATTAGCACTATTGAAAGCGGGTGTTATATCAACAAAAACAGAAAGGTTATGTCTTATAACCTTTCTGTTTCACGTTGTTGAAAAACAACCCTGTCAATGAAATCCCTGTGAATTTCCACAGGGATTTTTTGAATTATTCAAAAGAATCTTCTATAATTTTATATGTGAGATGGAGTCCAACTTGTTTTAGTGAACGGAGCTTGGTCCATTTCTTAAAGTTTTGAATGAGTGCGATCATCAAAACTTGTGTTTTTACTTTGGGTATACCACGGTATCTGGCATAACGGAGACCGTGGTATTCTTTGCTATGGGCAAAGCTTAGTTCAATCGTTTGTGGTCGGACAGTTTTTAAAATTTTCCCTTTCCATGATAATCTCATTTCTCTTAGACGATCATAGGTTTTTTGATGAATAGAAAGCCTTAAAATACGGTCTTTTTCGTTTAAAGCGTACGGGCAGTTTTTGCAGCTTCCTTTTGATGCTTTAAATTCGTGATAGCCTTTGCGCGTTGATGTTGTATAACGAAACGGTACGCCCATTGGACAAGCATACGTCGTTTCGTTTAACTTTTTGAATTGATGACGCCGACAGCTTGGATGTTCTTTTGTCTGGCTTCTTTTATAAGGTATGGAGACAAAAAAGCCTCGTTTAAAGAGCTCATTCGCACATTGTGCATTATAATAGCCAGCATCTAATGTAATTTCTTTCGCATACTGCTGAAATAGTTCATGCAATTGATTCAGCTGCTGAGGTAAAATTTGATGTCCAGGTCTATTTGCTGCTGTGATTTCAGAGGCAATAATAAATCCATGTAATGTATCGACAATACGATGTTCATAATACGCAAATTGCCCTCTCTCCACATGTTTAACGGATAGGCGCGCATCTTCATCGACAGGACTAAAATTCGTTGGATGAAATATCACTTTAGATAGGGCCGGCTTTAATGGTTTTTTTCCTTGTTTTTCGCGGAATTGATTGATTCGTTTTAAATCGTTCTCATTCTCTTCAACCATTTTTTTCACAAGGAGCCGTTGACGAAAACGTTTATTGGCATTGGCCTTTAACTCCGTTTCATCTGCAGCCCACGTTTTATTCGCAATAAATCCTTCCTGATGAATGGCCCACACTTGTTCATTAAACAACGCTAACCAAAATGGAGGTCCTTTCAGACGTTCCCATAAAAAACGAGAAATTGTACTATGATGAGGTACTTTTTCAAATAGATGAATCCCTAGAAACCAACGATACGTGGCATTTGATTGAACTTGTTTACACGTCAAACGGACAGATCGAAACCCTTCTAGACTTTGAATCAATAATATCTTCACCAAAATAATCGGATCTTTAGACGGACGCCCGGTAGGTGTATTTGAATAATAGCGCATCAACTTTTTTAAAATCGATTGCCAATCAATTAATTGATCCAATTGCACTAACAGGTGGCTCTTATCATACATAGCTAAATAAGCCTCCCGATTTTTTTCGATGGTCTGTCTTGAAGTAGTAAAGAACATAAAAATCCCTCCAATTCATTTCATAGAATTGAAAGGACTTTACCCGATTTTTCAAAAAAATTTCATTGACTAAATAGTTTATCAACAGAATGAAACAGAAAGGTTATGTCTTATAACCTTTCTGTTTAAAAAGTTTAACTATTTATCCTCTGGCTAGCATTCTTTCAAGTGAGCTAAGAGCTTCAGCAGTAGTATGTTCATCTACTTGTATACGGTTATGAGGTTGCCCTTGCTCGATACTTTCTAAGCTCCATAACAAATGCGGAAGGTCGATGCGATTCATTGTTAAACAAGGACAAAAGTTTTCATTTAAGGAGACAATATGTTTATCAGGATGCTGCTTAATAATGCGATTGACAAGGTTCATTTCTGTTCCAATTGCCCATGCAGATCCGCTTGGAGCTCGATTGATTGTATCAATAATGTATTTTGTGGAGCCTGCATCATCAGCTGCTGCTACCACTTCACGGCTGCATTCAGGGTGAACGATAATGCTCATAGTTGGGTGTTTTTTACGAATAACCTCTGTATGTTGAACGGTAAAACCTTCGTGCACAGAGCAGTGACCCTTCCAAAGTATAACCTGAATATTTTCAAGAGGCTCTTTTGTTTCGAGCATGTTCTTATGTGGATTCCAAACAGCCATATTTTCAAGAGGTATACCTAAATCATAGGCAGTATTTCTTCCTAAATGTTGGTCAGGTAAAAAGAAGATCCGCTGTTTTTGGGTAAAAGCCCATTGAACAAGTTCCCTTGCATTCGATGAAGTGACACAAGCACCACCATGTCTTCCAGTAAAGGCTTTAATAGCCGCAGTTGAATTAACATAGGTTAGAGGAATAATCGTATCACCAAAGAGTTCTTGAAGAATTGGCCATGCTTGTTCTGTTTGATAAATATCAGCCATATCAGCCATTGAACAACCAGCGCGCATATCTGGTAAATAGACATGTTGCTGTTTCGTTGTCAGCATATCAGCAGTCTCTGCCATAAAATGCACACCGCAAAATACGATGTGTTCAGCTTCCTTATTTGCTGCAGATAATTGAGCTAACTGTAAAGAATCCCCGGTTGCATCTGCAAATTGAATGACTTCATCTTTTTGATAATGGTGCCCAGGAATAAATAATTTAGGCCCTAATTTTTTCTTTATTGATAAAATACGAGATTCCATTTCCTTTACAGATAGTGCCCGATAATGCTCTGGAAGTAATGACGTCTGTTGTAATAAACTAGTGATGGACAAGGGAATGATCTCCTTTCATTTGAACGAGTGCACTAATATCAAAAGCTTTAACTGAATGTGTTAGGGAGCCAAGTGAAATCCATTGAATACCTGATTGGGCATATGTCTTTAAATTTTCAAGTGTGATGCCCCCAGATGCTTCAGTCGCAATAGTTGGTGGAACAATGGGAAGCCATGCACGGATTTCTTCTGGGCTACGGTTATCAAACATTATAATATCTGCTCCTGCCTTGATAGCTTCTTCTAACTGTTCTTTTGTTTCAATTTCAACTTCAATTTTTACGGTATGCCCGACTTTCGCTCTTGCGGCTTGAACTGCGTTTGCTATGCTACCAGCAAAGGCAATATGATTATCCTTTAGCATAATTGCGTCATACAGGCCATTACGATGATTAAAAGCACCACCAATTCGAACAGCATATTTATCTAACATACGCAGTCCTGGTATTGTTTTACGGGTATCACATATTTTTGCATGAGTACCTACTGTTTCTTGAACGGCACGATTGGTCGCCGTTGCAATAGCAGACATTCGTTGAATAAGATTTAAAATGACACGCTCACCTATTAATAACTTTTGTAAGGGACCTTTAATCACAGCAAGCACATCACCTGACTTAACCATCTCTCCATCTTTTTTATGAAGGTTGACTTCGATTGATCGATCGAGTAAGAGAAAGCCATGCTCAATAATGAGTGCCCCGCAAAAAATTCCGCTTTCTTTCGCGTAAAAAGAAAAAGATCCTAGTTGATCGGCTGAAAAGATAAATTCACTCGATAAATCCCCATCTCCTAAATCCTCATTAAAAAATTGTTTGAGCATTTCCTCGAGTTTGATGATATTCATACAATGAGTTCCTCACTTTCATTTGTCCTTGCGAAAAAATAATCCATCGGCTTGCCCATTGTGCTTCCATTTCGGGTTTATCCGTCCGAATATGAGCTCCTCGTGTTTCCGTTCGCGTAATTGCTGCATGTGCCATTAATGTGGCGACTACATGCATCATAAATAATTCCAACTCAGCTAGTTCGAGACCATTTAAATTAACGTGAAGAAGTGATTGCAAGGAGGGCAATTGCTGAACAAAATGCTGCAAGTCATCAATATTTCTAACAATACCTAGGAACTGCATCATGTGTTGCTGTAATTGTGGTTTGCTAAATAAAGATGGCATTTTATCAGTACAATGAGGGTTTTCAAGTAAAAAATTTTTTTGATGACACCCTTTTTGAATGATGAACTGTGCCATTTTTTGACCAAATGTAATACCTTCCAATAGTGAATTACTTGCTAAACGATTTGCTCCATGTACGCCTGTACAGGCAACCTCACCGACTGCATATAGGTTAGGTATAGTAGTTCTTCCTTTGTCATCAGCAATAACACCACCCATCAAGAAATGACTTCCTGGAGCCACGGGGATAAGGCCATCCTGTAAATGAACGTGATTATCATGGCACAGCTGAGCAATTGTTGGAAATTTTGCTTCAAAGTCTTGAATGTTAGTGATATCAATAAACGTTTCTTCACCAGCTGCACGTTTTGTAAATAGGGCAAGTGCCGTAATATGTCTTGGTGCTAGGTCAAGTTGAGCATGTAAACCTGTCATAATGGGCTGATGCTGTGCGTTCACAAAAATACCCCCAGCACCTCTGACAGCTTCAGAAACTAATCCCTTTGCTTCATTTTTACACCAAAGAAGACTCGGGTGAAATTGCATAAATTCCATATCACTAATGGCAGCGCCTGCTCGAAATGCTAATGCGATCCCATCGCCTGTATTGGTTGGAAAATTAGATGTGCTTGAATAAAGGGCACCTGCACCACCTGTCGCTAAAATAACATGATGAGCCAAGTAACGTTTTGTACCTTTTTCTCCTTTAGTTAGTACTCCTACACAGTCACCATCTGTATTTCGTAAAAGCTCATATGCCATTTCATAGCAATTGATCTTTGTTTTGGGTGAGAGTTTATGAAGCAAGTAATCTATGAAAATCTGACCAGTACGATCACCACCTGCATGTAGAATACGATGATGACTATGTGCTCCTTCAAGTCCTAGAGCAGGTTTTCCATCGACCTGCCGATCAACAGGGAGGCCATTCTTTAGATAGTTTTGCATAATCTCCGTGCCATCTTTAATAAGTGTTTTAACATGCCTTTTCTCATGATGATACTCTCCAGCTTTTAATGTATCAGCCATATGGTGTTGAATATGATCCTCCTCACTTATAACAGCAGCAATACCACCTTGTGCACGATAAGAACTACTCATATATATAGATGATTTTGTAACAATTTGTATTTGAAAATGTTCTTCAAGCAGTAAAGCAGCTTGAAGTGCAGCAATGCCACTACCAATTATAAGGACGTCTGTCTTTACATCCATAGTTATACCTTCTTTACAGTTGTCTTGACACCTATCTTTACATAAAATAAAAAAGAAAACAAGACCCTATGAACAAGAGAGGAAGAAGATGATGATTTATATGGATTATGCTGCAACGTCACCAATGATGAGAGAATCTCTTGAGGCATATGTAGAGGTAGCACAACGTTATTATGGAAATAGTGCAAGCTTGCATGATCTAGGGGGACAAGCCCTTTATTTTGTCCAGCATTCAAGAGAGGTTGTAGCCCATGCCCTCGGTGTACGTAGTGATGGCGTAATTTTTACGGGTAGTGGCACAGAAGGAAATCTAATAGCCATCTTGTCGTTAGCACTAGCCTCAAAAAAAGGAAAACACATTATTTCATCCCAAGCTGAGCATACCTCAGTGCACGCAGCTTTGAATACACTTGAGAAAAAGGGCTTTACTGTAACAAAATTACCTTTGCAGAGGGATGGCTGCGTTGATCTGAGGCAATTGCAACAAGCAATCCGTGAAGATACTGCTTTAATTACCATTCAACATGTCAATTCTGAAATTGGTTCTATCCTGCCCGTGGAGAAAATCGTAGAGATAGCAAGAAAATCAAATATTTTCTGTCATGTTGATTGTGTACAATCATTTGGCAAACTAGCTATACCAAAAGGAGCAGATGCAATTACCATCTCGGCTCATAAAATAGGTGGGCCAAAGGGATGTGGGGCCATATATATTAACCCCGCAATCCGAGTACCTGCATTAACACCAGGTGTGACACATGAGAGGGGGCTCAGAGGAGGGACATTAGATACTCCTGCAATCGTGGCCTTTGCGGCGGCAATTGAAAACTATCAATATGAATTGCAACATTATGAAACTTTAAGAAATTATTTCGAAAATAACTTACCTGAAACATGTCAGATCGTTGAGTGTAAACAGCAACTACCTAATATTTGTGGGGTAATGATGGAGAAAGTAGAGGGGCAATATGTTCTTTTAAAGTTAAATGAGGCGGGAATCTGTATCTCTACAGGTAGTGCATGTGATATTCATAGTGAATCTGGAACAAAGGCCATTCTATCAATGGGTTTTTCTTTTGAAGCGGCACGCCAATTTTTTAGAATATCTTTTGGTCCTTCTACTACACTTGATGATATTGCAAAATTAAAAAGAGAGCTTGCAAATATTTAATGAGAGGACGAGTGAAGGATTATCTATATTCTTCACTTGTTTTGAAATAGATTATAAGCTAAGAATATAGGTGAAATAAAATAAATGTTTTCTTTTGAATCAACAATTGCTATAATATTTTGCAGGGCAATATTTTCTCTTACTTAACAAAAATATCTTTTAAAAGTAATAATTTCTTTTTTTTATAAAAAAGTATTGCACAATGTTAGAAAACGTTATACAATAATTCTTGTCTTGAAGGACAGGTAAACAACTTCAAAACAAGATACATAACAAAGTCTAGTGATGATGGCAAAGAGGTCACACCCGTTCCCATACCGAACACGGAAGTTAAGCTCTTTAGCGCCGATGGTAGTTGGGGGCTTCCCCCTGTGAGAGTAGGACGTCGCTAGGCATAACACCCAGGAGGATTAGCTCAGCTGGGAGAGCATCTGCCTTACAAGCAGAGGGTCGGCGGTTCGAGCCCGTCATCCTCCACCATATGCCGGTTTAGCTCAGCAGGTAGAGCAACTGACTTGTAATCAGTAGGTCGTGGGTTCGATTCCTATAGCCGGCACCATTTTTTCGAGCCATTAGCTCAGTTGGTAGAGCATCTGACTTTTAATCAGAGGGTCGAAGGTTCGAGTCCTTCATGGCTCACCATTTAGAAATAATAATAAGCGGGTGTGGCGGAATTGGCAGACGCACTAGACTTAGGATCTAGCGCCGCAAGGCGTGGGGGTTCGACTCCCTTCACCCGCACCATTATTTTCATTGCCAGATAAAAAACTTATGCACATGCGGAAGTAGTTCAGTGGTAGAACACCACCTTGCCAAGGTGGGGGTCGCGAGTTCGAACCTCGTCTTCCGCTCCAAATGTGCCGGGGTGGCGGAACTGGCAGACGCACAGGACTTAAAATCCTGCGGTAGGTGACTACCGTACCGGTTCGATTCCGGTCCTCGGCACCATTTTTAAATGCGCCCGTAGCTCAATTGGATAGAGCGTCTGACTACGGATCAGAAGGTTATGGGTTCGACTCCTGTCGGGCGCGCCAAAAGAACAACGGGAAGTAGCTCAGCTTGGTAGAGCACTTGGTTTGGGACCAAGGGGTCGCAGGTTCGAATCCTGTCTTCCCGACCATTTCCAAAAATTATGGGGCCTTAGCTCAGCTGGGAGAGCGCCTGCCTTGCACGCAGGAGGTCAGCGGTTCGATCCCGCTAGGCTCCACCATAAGTAAATTAACCAGTATAAAGATCCTGGCGGCGTAGCTCAGCTGGCTAGAGCGTACGGTTCATACCCGTAAGGTCGGGGGTTCGATCCCCTCTGCCGCCATCTTAAAGGACCTTTAGCTCAGTTGGTTAGAGCAGACGGCTCATAACCGTCCGGTCGCAGGTTCGAGTCCTGCAAGGTCCACCATTTATATATTGTAACGGAGGTATACCCAAGTCTGGCTGAAGGGATCGGTCTTGAAAACCGACAGGCGGGTAACACCGCGCGGGGGTTCGAATCCCTCTACCTCCTCCAGTTTTAAATTTTTATAAATGGTGCTTTAAAAACTCGAAACAGCATAAAATTATCGCGGGGTGGAGCAGTGGTAGCTCGTCGGGCTCATAACCCGAAGGTCGTTGGTTCAAATCCGGCCCCCGCAACCAAAAGGTCCCGTGGTGTAGCGGTTAACATGCCTGCCTGTCACGCAGGAGATCGCCGGTTCGATCCCGGTCGGGACCGCCATTTTTAAAATCAAAGTCATGAGAAGCAAAAGAGTGAGCAAGCTTAGCATGGACGAAATGGGTCAGTAGCTCAGTTGGTAGAGCATTAGATTGAAGCTCTAAGTGTCGGCGGTTCGATTCCGTCCTGACCCACCATTTATGCGGGTGTAGTTTAATGGTAAAACCTCAGCCTTCCAAGCTGATGTCGTGGGTTCGATTCCCATCACCCGCTCCAAGGGCCTATAGCTCAGCTGGTTAGAGCGCACGCCTGATAAGCGTGAGGTCGATGGTTCGAGTCCATTTAGGCCCACCATTATTCCGAAGTAGCTCAGTTGGTAGTAGCACCTGACTGTTAATCAGGTTGTCGCAGGTTCGAGTCCTGCCTTCGGAGCCATTTTTTATTTTGGGGAAGTACTCAAGAGGCTGAAGAGGCGCCCCTGCTAAGGGTGTAGGTCGGGTAACCGGCGCGAGGGTTCAAATCCCTCCTTCTCCGCCATGGGCCCGTTGGTCAAGTGGTTAAGACACCGCCCTTTCACGGCGGTAACACGGGTTCGAATCCCGTACGGGTCATACTAAGTGCAGTAGATGAATTTACATCTACTGCACTTTTTAATTTACTAGATACTTAGATTAATAACATACCTCTATTAAATGAAAGCCTACACAGATTAATCATTCTGTGTAGGCTTGTTGTTTTTCAAATTAGCGATTAAATTTTTCGTCCTTTTCCATATGGAATGCAAAGAGGTGTACCAAATATGGGATCTGCCGTCATTTGGCAATCAAGGTCAAACACATGACTAACTAAATCAGTTGTCATAATTTCTTCTGGTTTCCCTTGACGGTAGACACCACGGTCACGCACTGTAATAATATGATCGGCATAGCGACATGCAAGATTAATATCATGTAATACCATAATAATTGTTCGCTTTTGCTGTTGGTTTAAGTCATATAGTAAATCTAATACGTCTATTTGATGGGTTAAATCTAAGTATGTCGTAGGCTCGTCTAAAAGAATGATATCTGTATCTTGAGCAAGTGTCATAGCAATCCAAGCACGTTGACGTTGTCCTCCTGATAGCTCGTCTACTGGTCTATCTTGTAAATGCTCGGTACCTGTAGCTTTTAAAGCGTTTAAAACGATTTCTTCATCCTTTTCAGTCCATTGTTGACGCCAATTTTGGTAAGGGTAGCGGCCTTGTTTTACAAGTTGTAAGACAGTTAAGCCTTCTGGTGCAACAGGAGATTGGGGAAGAATAGAGAGGTTTTTAGCCACTTGTTTAGTTGATAATTTAAAAATATCCTCACCATTTAATAAAACGGAGCCTTTTTTAGGTTTTAATAATCGAGCAATGGAGCGCAAGAGTGTGGATTTACCACAGCCATTCGCTCCAATTAATACAGTAATTTCATTCAAAGGAATAGATAAATTGAGATCTTCGATAATATTGAAATCACCATAACTTAATGTTAGGGATTTGGTTAATAAAGATTCAGTCATGTAGTATAGACTCCTTTATTTATTTGGGTTTCTAAATAATAAATAGATAAAATAAGGTGCACCGATGGCAGCAGTAAAGACGCCTGCGGGTACTTCTAATGGGCTAAATGCTGTGCGACCTATAATATCTGCAACCATTACAAGTAATGCACCAATTGCTGCGGATGCTGGAATAAGTACACCGAATGATGAACCAACGATGCGTCGTGCGATATGAGGAGCCATTAATCCTACAAACCCAATGGCGCCAGCAAATGCTATAGCACTCGCTACAAGACTGGAGCATAATAGAATTAAATAAAGGCGAGTTTTTTGGACAGATTGCCCTAGGCTTGATGCTGTATCATCACCTAATTCTTGAACATTTAACTGTCGTGTGATAAATAAAGTGATAAGTAGAAGCATGATGATCAAAGGAACAACGATTTGTACTTGATCCCAATCTGCACTTTTGACACTCCCGGTAATCCACTTATTCGCTTCACTTGCTTGATAAATTGGGCCGATAATCATTAGCATTGTAGTAATTGCTTGCATGAATGCCGACACGCTAATACCGATTAAGACAAGACGATGTGGTGTGACACCATCTTTCCAAGCAAATAGGTAAACTATACATCCGACGATAGTAGCCCCTGTAAATCCTGCTAATGGCAACCATTCTATACTAACAGTTAAAGAGTGATTGGAATCACTGAAAATGGCTAAGAAACCAACAACCGCTGCCCCACCACCAGCAGATATGCCGATTATATCAGGTGAGGCAAGTGGATTTTTAATGATTCCTTGTAAAACTGCACCTGCTACGGCTAATGCCATTCCAGCAAACAAAGCCATGAAAATTCGAGGCATTCGAAAATCAATAATGATCAGTTGATCAAAATCTGAGCCGTAACCAAAAAAAGCTTGTAAAACTTTTAATGGATTGATGAATGAATCACCAAATGATGCACTAAGAAAGAAAACAGCAAGAGCTAGTAGGCAAATCACTATTAATTTTTTTATAGCTTGTACATCTAATAAAAATGAAATTTTTTGTTGAAGTAGACGAATTGTTTTTACATGTTTCATTATTTTTTTCCACCTTTTCGCGCAAGGTAAATAAAGAATGGTGTGCCAATCATAGCTGTCATGACTCCTACTGGAACTTCTTGAGGCATGATAATATAACGAGCCGCAACATCAGCCAGCAATAAAAGGATCCCCCCAAGTAAAGCAGCCATAGGAATAAGCCATCGATGATCGGTGCCGACAAACTTGCGCGCAAAATGGGGAACGACAATCCCTATAAAACCAATGGGGCCAGCAATTGCAACTGCTCCACCAGCTAAAAAAATAACAATAAGACCTACTAATATCTTCATAAGTCCTAAACGTAAACCAAGACCTCTTGCTACATCATCACCTAGAGCGAGAATATTCATTTTAGGGGAAATGATGAGAGCAGCAATCCACCCAATTACTAAATAAGGTAGAACAGAAAGTAAAATTTCAAGTTTTCTACCTTGTACAGAGCCTGCTAACCAAAACAAAACTTGATCAAGCTCTGCTTCATTTGTAGCGAGTAAACCTTGTGTAAATGATGCAAATAGGGCACTAATGGCAGCACCAGCTAAAGTTATTTTCACTGGAGTAACAGCATCTCTACCTGAGAAACTAATCCCATAAACGGATAATGCAGCGATTGCTGCACCAAGAAATGCAATCCATGCAAAAGATTGCAAGCTTGAAATGTGGAAAAAAATCATAGCAAAAACAACAGCAAAGCCTGCTCCTGCATTAATGCCCAAAATTCCAGGAGAGGCTAATGGATTTTTCGTTAAGGTCTGCATAAGCACGCCTGTAATGGCTAACGAAGCACCAACGCAACTGGCTATAAGAGCTCTTGGAATTCGAACATTTTGAATAATAAGATGCTCATTTGAATTGTTAAATTGTTTAAAAGATTCATACGTAGTTTGAATAGAGGTATTTGCATAACCGTACACAATACTGATCCCCATACAAAGAAGTAATAGTAAAACTCCTACTAGTAAAGCAATCATCTTGGAATAATTATTTTGTAATATCATATTTAACGTGTACTCTTTTCTTGGGAAATTATTAAATTAGTTATTGACATTGATAGATACATCCAATACGATTAATATCGTTCTCAGACAAATGAAAGTGATTTTCATTCTCGTCTGATATGCTTAAACATTTTATCATATACAATGGAGGAAGAAAAGGTGCAAAAAGCATTTCAAAAACTATTAGTTTTGCTGGCTGTGGTTGCTATTTTTGTTCTGGCAGCTTGCGGTACTTCTAAGGATGATACCAAAGAAGAAAGTACAAAAGAAAGCAATGCTTACAGTGTTGACCATGCAATGGGGACAACTGAAGTAAAAGACACACCAAAACGTATTGTTGTTTTAACTAATGAGGGAACAGAAGCATTATTAGCTCTAGGAATTAAACCAGTAGGTGCGGTACAATCTTGGACAGGCGATCCATGGTATGATCACATTAAGGATCAAATGGAAGGTGTGGAGGTTGTCGGTATTGAACATGAAATTAATATCGAAAAAATAGCTTCTTTGAAGCCAGATTTAATCATTGGCAATAAATTACGACAAGAAAAAGATTATGCTAAACTTAGCAAAATTGCTCCAACTGTATTTTCTGATACATTACGCGGTGACTGGAAAGAGAATTTTAAATTATACGCAAAAGCAGTAAACCAAGAAACAAAAGGTGAAGAAGTGCTAAAAGCTTACGAAGATAAGCTACAAGCACTGAAAGAAGAACTTGGAGAACAAACAAACCAAGAAGTTTCATTTGTACGCTTTATGGCTGATAAATCTCGTATCTATTACACAGATTCATTCTCAGGTGTGATTTTTGATGCTTTAGGATTTAAACGTGTTGCAGCGCAAGCAGATTTATTTAAAGATAATGCAAAACTAGGAAACTTAGCGATTGAAGTAGGGAAAGAAGCGATCCCTCAAATGGATGGGGATGTTATTTTCTACTTCACGTACATGCCAACAGGTGATGACTCAGCATTAGCAACTGAACAAGAGTGGACACAAGACCCACTATGGAAAAACCTAACGGCTGTCCAAAAAGGCAATGCACATAAAGTGGATGATGTCATTTGGAATACGGCTGGAGGCATTTTAGCTGCGAATATTATGCTAGATCAAGTGGAAGAAATCTTTGTTAAATAATTTTCTCATAAACTATACATTTATCGGTGTTCGATGAATGTATAGTTTTTTTACTTCCTAATATATACTCTCCTGGTACTTTAAAGTTAGATAGACTATGATGTAGATATTGACCGTAAATTGAGGGGGGATATCGATGAACGAAAAATTAAGGTGGGTTTATAATCAGCATTATTTAGAGCAAGACAATGTAAAACAAGCAACAGCAATACTTCCCTTTTTCTCACTGGACCAAGTAAAGAGGGTTAGTCAGTTTCAGCGTACATATGATCAATTTGAGAAGACACCTCTCCATCAACTTGATGCACTTGCTTCATGTATGGATGTAGAAAAGATCTTCGTTAAAGATGAATCTTATCGATTTGGTTTAAATGCCTTTAAAGTTTTAGGCGGTATTTATGCAATTGCGCAATATGTTGCCAATAAGCTTGGGAGGAATATAGAGGAGCTATCGTTTGAACAGTTAAAATCTCCAGAAGTAAGAGCGCAAGTAGGCAATTTAACATTTATTTCAACGACAGATGGTAATCATGGTCGTGGTGTGGCATGGGCAGCCAGAGAACTGGGTTTTCAAGCGCGAATATATATGCCAGCTGGCAGCGCGGCTGAGCGTCTACAGCATATTAAAAATGAAGGGGCTTTTGCTGAAATTACGACAATGAATTATGACGATACTGTTCGTTATACCTCACAGCTTGCACTAGAAAATGGTTGGGTATTGATTCAGGATACAATGTGGGAGGGCTATGATGAAATTCCATTATGGATTATGCAAGGGTACACAACCCTTGTACAGGAGATTGTTGAACAGATTCAGCAAGCCCCAACACATGTATTTTTGCAAGCTGGTGTTGGGTCCTTTGCAGGATCGGTTGTAGCATTTTTACAACAATTCTATGAGCAAGAAATTACATTTGTCTTGGTTGAGCCACATGTCGCTAATTGCTATTATGAAAGCTTTAAGAAAAATACAGATCAATTTGTCACTGTTGGTGGGGAGATGCAAACTATAATGGCAGGTCTTGCTTGTGGTGAACCGAATCCACAGGCTTGGCAAATCTTAAAAGCCTACACAAAAATAAGTATCTCCTGTGAGGAAGAAATAGCAGCAACAGGTATGCGCGTTCTAGGAAATCCTTTAGCTACAGACACTCGCATTATAGCAGGTGAATCAGGAGCGGCGCCATTTGGTTGCTTTTATGAAATAATGGTAAATGATCAATATCAAGAATTAAAACAAGCCTTGCACCTAAATGAACAGGCGAGGGTGCTGTTTATTAATACAGAGGGTGATACAGATAAAGAGAGTTATCAACAAATAGTATGGCATGGGAAATATGCGAATCAATAGCAAACTAGTGATTTACTAGTTTGCTATTTTTACTTTTGTAAAAGGAATTGAAAGTATAATTAAGTTTAATTAAATTTTTTTATTTTGCTCTTGACCTTAACGTTGCGTCAAAGCTTACAGTAGCATTAGTGGAGGTGATGAGATGGAATATACCATTCAGGAGCTTGCTCAACTATCGGGTGTTAGTACAAGAACATTGCGTTATTATGATGAAATTGGATTGCTGAAACCAGCAAGAACCAATGAGGCAGGTTATCGATTTTATGGCCAATGGGAGGTCGATATGTTGCAGCAGATTTTATTTTACCGTGCTTTGGATATGAAATTAGCGACAATTCAGGCTATTATTCAAGCACCAAACTTTCAGCATGCTGAGGCGCTCAAAACACATAGAGCTGCTTTGCTTCAACGCAAAGAGCAGTTGGAAACGATCTTACAGACAGTAGAAAAAACAATACAATCCATTGAGGAGGAACAACCAATGTCTAATGAAGAAAAATTTAAAGGCTTTAAAGAAAAGTTAATTGAGAATAACGAAAAGCAGTACGGCAAAGAAATCCGTGAGAAATATGGGAATGAAACAGTGGATGCATCCAATGCTAAGCTTATGAACATGACGGAGCAACAATATGAAGCGATGCAACAGCTAGAACAGCAAATGTTTGAACGCTTAGCAGAGGCAATGAAACTTGGAGATCCTACAAGTGACATTGCAATGGAAGTTGCAGAGTTGCATAAACGCTGGCTGAACTTTACGTGGAAAGAGTATTCCAAGGAGGCACATGCAGGGCTGGCACAAATGTATATTGCTGATGATCGTTTTACAGCTTATTATGATGAGCGTGGTGAAACAGGAGCAGCGCAATTTTTACATGACGCGATTATAGCTTATACAAGTTAATAGATAGGTCTTCCTTATGCTGACATGTTTTAGAAATCGTAAATTAGGAAAAAATGAAAGCATGAGGAGGAGATTATTGTGAATCAACAAGTAATGCAACAATTAAAAAGACAACTAGAGCAAGAATTACAAGAAATAGAACAACGAATAGAGCAATCAGAGCGACCACAAGCGACAGAACTATCAAATTATGATAATCATCCAGCAGACAATGCTAGTGATTTAACGGATCAGCTTACAGAAATGGCTATAGATGAGCATCGTGGTGATAATGCTGAAGAAATAAAAGAAGCTCTTCAGGCAATGGCAGACGGTACATATGGCAAGTGTGCAGTCTGTGGTAAAGAAATTCCGATTGGTCGCTTAGAGGCAATGCCACAAGCTCTGACATGTGTGGAGCATGCAGAAAAGAAAGAAGACAATTTACGCCCAGTGGAAGAAGATGTTCTTTCTTCAACACCAAAATCAGATGATTTTATTGAGCTGGAGGAATTCGGCTCTTCTGATACACCACAGGATAAAATTTAGTAAGTTTTTCCTCGCAGAAGCAGTATAATAACTGTAGAGGTGAGGATATGAAGATTATTGATTTACATTGTGATGCGCTTTTAAAGTTAACTACTCTTGAAACGGCCAATTTTGCTGATGATGTGCGAATACATGCTAATCAAAAAAGATTGCAATTAGGGCAAGTAGAGGCTCAAGTGTTCGCTATCTTTATTGACCCAACAATCCCACAAAGTCTACAATTTCTTGAGGTCATGCGCCAAATCGAAGCGTTCCATACTCACGTCTTACAAACAGAGGGCATGGTGCATATTACAGATTGGGCACAGTTAGATCGATTAGCTCCACACGAAATAGGAGCCATTTTAAGCCTAGAGGGCTGTAGTGCCATTGGCGAAGATTTAACAAAGCTGACAGCTGTACTTGATGCAGGGGTGAAATTAGTAGGTTTAACGTGGAATGAAGAAAATGCTGTGGCCCATGGTGCTGAACAGGATGCAACTCTTGGATTAAAGCCATTTGGTAAAGAAGTTATACAATTATTAAATGAACGCGATATTATTATTGATGTGTCCCATCTAAATGAGCAAAGCTTTTGGGATGTCTTGCCGCTTGCGAAGCATATTATTGCAAGTCATAGTAATGCACGTGCACTATGTGACCACCCGCGTAACTTAACAGATGCACAGGCAAAGGCACTTGTAGAGGCTGGAGGACATATCCATGTTGTTTATTTCCCACTCTTTATTGGCGAAGATGCAACACTAGACCATCTAGTGGGGCATGTAGCGCATTTAGCGAAACTGGTAGGCGTGGAGCATATAGGATTAGGCTCCGATTTTGATGGGATTGATAGGACTGTCAGTGGCTTAGCACATGCAGGAGAGGCACAAAATTTACTAGAGGCATTACGTACACGCTTTTCAGATGAAGAAGTGTATGGTATTGCAAGCCAAAATTTCCGATGCTATGTAAAAAAAGCAGCAACCCGTTAAGGTTGCTGCATCTTAATAAAAGAAATAATGAATTAATAAACCGATTCCTAATAGGAAGCCGAAGAATGTGTTTGTTTGCGCTGTATATTTCATCGCAGGCATTACCTCTTTGGCTTCTTTTTTGTCTCGGAAAATTTGAATGGCACGTAATGGTTTTGGAATGCTTAGGAAGATGATTAATGCCCAAAACGTAATGCCATCAACGGCTACAAGAGCAATCACCCATAAATAGGAGACGATAAAAAAGCCTGATAATACGGAAATTGCATTGTCTCGTCCTACCAAAATAGCCAAGGTTTTTCGTCCGCCTTCTGTATCGCCAACAATATCACGTATATTGTTCGATAGCATAATGGCACCGACTAAAATCATGCTTGGTACAGAAAGCAAGACAGCATCCAATGTTACTGTAAGCGCTTGAATATAGAAGGCAATTAATACAATGCCCATCCCCATTACTGCGCCAGAAACAATTTCACCAAATGGCGAATAGGCGATTGGGTACGGTCCACCTGTATATAAAAAGCCAATAAGCATACAAACAAGTCCGACAGCAGCTAACCACCAAGATGTGGAGGCACATATGTAAATGCCAAGAAGCATGGCAATAGCATAAAAGCTTAATGCAATCATCATAATTGTTTTTGGCTGTACACCATGACGGACAATTGTTCCGCCAATCCCGACGGAATGCTCGTTATCTAATCCTAATTTGTAATCATAATATTCATTGAACATATTCGTTGCTGCTTGTATAAGCATACTTGCAATGAGCATAGCAAAAAATAGTCCAAAATCAATTGTTTCTTTTTCAATTGCTAAGGCAATTGCTGTTCCTAGAAATACTGGAACAAATGAAGCGGTTAAAGTATGTGGACGTGTTAAATGCCACCAAACTTTAAAACCCCTATCAGCTTCAATGACTTTGGTCATAAGGTCTTTCTCTCCTTCAAATGTTGTCGACTCTTCTTATTTTAAACGAAGATTGAGAAAATGGGTAGGTTCACAGCTTATTACATACTGTTTAATGAAAAAAAGTGATACAATAGAACATGCATTTATGAACTGAAAATAAAAAAGAACGATTAGCAACAGTACGAATAACGTGTTGCCAGCCAAAATATGATGTGTTATTTAACCATCATTCATTATGTACATTGCAACAACGGAGGTAATTTTCATGCAACAGAAGTGGTACCAAGCCACAGAAGTAGAAGTGGACTCTTTGGGCCAAAGCCTTCATTTTTATATGGAAACAATTGAAGTAAGTCGCCTATCTGCACTGGCGTTCTATGCAGCTGGCGAGGAATATTATAAAGGTGAACGATTTTATTGGCAAAATAGAGAAAAAACAATGACATTAGTTGGGCTAGGACATGCTCATACTATTCAAAACAACGCTAAAGAAAACCGCTTTGATGCAGTTGAAGCGGAATGGAAGAACTTAACGAAAAACTGTCCAAAGGGTCAACAAGCGTTACAACCAATTTTGTTTGGCGGTTTTACATTTGATCCTCAAAATAATGTAGATGGGGAATGGACGGATTTCCCAGAGGCTTATTTTGCATTAGCAACTTTTCAACTGGTGATACGCGATGATAAAGCATACGTGAGTATTCATCTTTTGACACAAGACCAACAGGCTGAGGATCAGTTTGAAGCGCTAAGAAAAGAGCGCGATCATTTAATCCATGCAGCTCAGGTTAAAGAAGTGAAAACGTATACAAAACCTGAAATCACAAGTTATTTTGAGCCATATAAGGAACCTTATTTAGCTTCAATTGATCAAGTGACAGCATTAATTAAACAGAAAAAGGCAGATAAAGTGGTCATTGCACGATCACTTGCTTTGCAATTTAAAGAGTATGTATCCGCACCACAAGTACTTTCTCAAATTATTCATGAGCAACCAGAAAGCTATTTATTCGGTTTAGAGCATAGACATTTATTGTTTTTCGGAGCATCACCCGAACGACTTGTGAAGGTAGAAGATGGTCGAGCATTTTCATCCTGTATTGCTGGCTCAATTAAGCGAGGTAAGACTGCAGAGGAAGATGAGGCTTTTGGACAAAGTCTATTAAATGACCCTAAAAATGGCGGAGAACATCAGTATGTTGTGGATATGATTGCGGAAACATTCCGTAAAAATTGTGTGGACATGACGGTGCCAGATAGACCACGCTTGTTAAAAATACGAGATATTCAACATCTGTATACGCCTGTTGAAGGTCAGTTAAATCAGGATGCAACAATCTTACAATTGACTAAATCATTACACCCAACACCCGCTTTAGGTGGTGTACCACGCAAAGAAGCATTGGCAGCCATCCGGAAATATGAGCCGATGAATCGGGGACTGTATGCTGCGCCAATAGGCTGGCTAGATGCAGAGGGTAACGGTGAATTTGCAGTTGCCATACGTTCAGCAGCCTTACTAAATGATAAAGCTTATTTATATGCAGGCGGTGGAATCGTCGCAGATTCAGAACCGCAATCTGAATATGAAGAAACATTAGTAAAATTCCGTCCAATGCTTCGTACGCTAGGGGGGACAATTACATGAGTGAACGAAAAATACTAACAGATTATGTTTATAAAATGGTCGCATCGCTAGTGCAAGCTGGTGTAGAAAATGTTGTCGTTAGTCCAGGCTCACGTTCAACACCGCTTGCTTATGCGGTTGCTTCTACTAAACAAGTAAAAATGTATCGGCAGGTAGACGAGCGCTCAGCAGCATTCTTTGCGCTAGGGCTTGCTAAGGCAACTACTAAGCCTGTGGTTCTTTTATGTACATCTGGTACAGCAGCAGCTAACTATTTTCCTGCGATTGTGGAGGCAAGCTATGCACGTGTACCATTAATCATTATAACAGCTGATCGCCCACATGAATTACGTGAGGTAGGCGCTCCACAGGCTATCAACCAACCCAATTTATATGGTTCACATGTGAAGTGGAGTGTTGACTTTCCGTTAGCAGATGGTGCTGAACCAACATTGCCTTTTATTGAGCGTCATCTTGCTCGTGCGGTAGCCATTGCAACAAGCGCACCATTTGGACCAGTACATATCAATGTACCTTTCCGTGAGCCATTATTAATTGATTTGCAGCAGGACCTACCAGCAGTGTCGTTTAAGCACAGCAGTATGGGACAATTAATCCCAACACGCGTGGATCAGCAGGAACTAGCCTCTATTATACAATCAACTAAAAGAGGCTTTATGATCATTGGTGAGTTAGCTCTTGGTACAGAATTATCCATTGTTTGGGAATTTGTTCGTCAGCTGAAGTGGCCTGTCATTATTGAAAGTTTATCGAATATGCGTACATCCGTACCAGAGGATTGTTTACCATATATCGTGACAACCTATGATGCTATTATGAAGAGTGATGACTTCAAAGCACTGGTGCGACCAGATACAGTAATCCGAATAGGGGCACAACCGGTTTCAAAATTTATGATGCAATTTATCACAAAGTCACGTCCAAATGCGTATGTGATTATCGATGAAGACCCGATGTTTAGAGATGCTACAGGCGTATCTACGCATTTTATTCATGCGAATGTCGATCAGTGGCTAACAGAATTAGCTATCACTGAAACAGCTATCGAGGAAGCATACTTAGCTGAATGGCAAAAAGCGAATCAGCTTGCCTCTATGTATATTGAGCAATACGCAGAGGTAGAAAAGGATGAAGGGGCTATAGTCAGTCGTTTACTCAAAATGATTCCTGACGGTAGTGATATTTTCGTTAGCAGTAGTATGCCAGTACGAGATATTGATACATTTTTATTGGCTACCCCGAAAGATTTACGTGTTTTTGCCAATCGAGGAACGAACGGGATAGATGGTGTCGTATCAACAGCAATCGGTTTCAGTCAAGGAAATAATCGAGAAAGTTATTTACTAATTGGTGATTTAGCCTTTTTACATGATGTGAATGGACTCATTGCTTCCAGATATCAGGAATGTAACTTAACGATTATTGTGATGAATAATGATGGTGGTGGTATTTTTTCATATTTACCACAGTCAACTGTTGAAGATCACTATGAGGATTTATTTGGCACACCAACAGCCCTTGAATTCCGTGATATTGCACATATGTATGAAATGGACTATATACGCGTCGAAACAATCTCTGAGCTTTCTGAGAAATTTTCAGCAAGTAAAAACCGTTCTTTACGATTAGTTGAAATATTTACAGATAGAACCGAGAATGTGAATGCACATCGAGCTCTATGGAATCGAATTAATGCGGAGTTAAAAGCATGACAAAGTGGATGATTCGTGGTCTTGAAACCCATGTGGATATATGGAATGAAGACGGTGAGTACACAGTCGTTGCGTTACATGGATTTACTGGTAGCTCGGCAACTTGGCATAATCTAGCGAAAACTCTACCCCATATTCGTGTTATTGCCGTTGATTTAATCGGACATGGACAAACAGCTATTCCACAGTATGTACAGCGTTTTTCTATGGAAGAGCAATTACAGGATTTAGAAGAACTATTTTGCCAACTCCATTTAGAGAAATTTACGCTGTTAGGCTATTCAATGGGTGGAAGAATCGCTTTATCCTATGCTATTACGTATCCAGATCGCATTCATCGACTCATTTTAGAGAGTGCATCTCCTGGCCTACGAACAATCGAAGAGCAAAATGAACGTTGTAAGCGAGATGAAGCATTGGCGCAAAAAATAATGACAAATGGTATACTGTCCTTTGTCAATGCATGGGAAAACATACCGCTTTTTGCTTCACAGCAACGTCTACCTAAAACTGTAAGAGAAACTATTCGAGAAGAGCGACTATCACAGAAGGAAGAGGGACTCGCTGGTAGCTTGAGAGGTGTTGGGACAGGCGTTCAGCCCTCAAATTGGGATAGACTGGCGCAACTAGAAATACCTGTCCTGCTAATTACTGGTTCATTGGATGAGAAATTTTGTAAAATTGCACTAGAAATGAAAGCGCTATTAAATACTGTTAAGCATTTAACAGTAAATGACGCTGGACATGCAATTCATGTGGAAAATCCCGCTGAGTTTGCTACAATAGTAGAGGAGTATTTAACGTAATATATGATTACGTTAGCGCCTCGCTAGAAACGAGACGAATTTAATGATATAGGAGGCAATTCAATGACACGTCAATGGACTACATTACATACTTATGAAGACATTAAGTATGAGTTCTATAACGGTATCGCAAAAATTACGATTAACCGTCCAGAAGTGCGTAATGCATTCCGCCCAAAAACGGTTATGGAAATGATTGACGCATTCTCACGTGCACGCGATGATAAAAATATCGGTGTTATTATTCTAACTGGTGAAGGTGAACATGCTTTCTGCTCAGGCGGAGACCAAAAAGTTCGCGGTCACGGTGGCTACGTAGGGGAAGATGAAATACCACGTCTAAACGTTCTTGATTTACAACGTTTAATCCGTGTCATTCCAAAACCTGTCGTAGCAATGGTAGCTGGCTATGCAATTGGTGGAGGTCACGTTTTACATGTTGTTTGTGACTTAACAATTGCTGCTGACAATGCTCGCTTTGGACAAACTGGACCAAAAGTAGGTTCATTCGACGCTGGTTATGGCTCAGGCTATCTTGCTCGTATTATTGGTCATAAAAAGGCACGCGAAATTTGGTACCTTTGCCGTCAATACGATGCACAACAAGCACTTGATATGGGCTTAGTCAATACGGTTGTGCCTTATGCGCAATTGGAAGATGAAACAGTTCAATGGTGTGAAGAAATGCTTCAAATGTCACCAACTGCACTACGCTTCTTAAAAGCAGCGATGAATGCAGATACAGACGGTTTAGCAGGTCTTCAACAAATGGCTGGAGACGCTACACTTCTTTACTACACAACTGATGAAGCAAAAGAAGGTCGCGACGCATTCAAAGAAAAACGTCAACCAGATTTTGGTCAATTCCCAAGATTCCCTTGATTAATAGAGGATTTAAAGCTCGTATCTTTTTGGAGATACGAGCTTTTTATATGTCTAGAGAAGATTGGTGGATAGAATGCTAAAAGAAGGGGATAGAAGCAGCTAAGAGGTGGATAAAAGGCTTAAACTAGCGGATAGCACCTAAAATGTGAAGGATATTGTAGGGCTTGCGATAGGAGTAGCATTCCTAAAGTAACAGACTGACATGCAAATGGACAAAATATATGATAAAACGTTAAGATGTAGGTGATTGGAGTGACAAAGATGTATCCTAACTGGATTTTACAACGAGCTTATTTAACACCATTACGCAAGGCACTTACTTTTAAAAAGCAAAGCTGGACTTTTCAAGAATTAAGTGATGAATCGATAAAGCGTGCCCGACAATTAGTAACACTCGGTATACAACAGGGTGATCGAATTGCTATCATGGGGCCAAGTAAGCCTGAATTAGTTATCATGATGTATGCCTGCATGCATTTGCAATGTGAGATGGTCATGCTTAATCGCAGACTTTCACAGGATGAGCTAGCTTATCAGCTAAAGGATTCAGAGGCTGTAGCAGTGTTGATTGCCGATGAGGATGTAGAAAAGCTACCATCTGAAACAACCTATCATTTATTTTCAGCAATTGAAGGGGGTGCAGAGGGTGCAGTAGATATTGTCAAGGAATGGCCTCTTCATCAAACAACAACAATTATGTATACTTCGGGTACAACGGGCTTTCCTAAAGGTGTTCGCCAAACAGTTGGAAATCATCAGGCTAGTGCGACTGCCTCTGTTTTAAATATTGGGCTACAGGCTCAGGATGTTTGGCTATGTGCGGTACCTTTATTCCATATTAGTGGATTTTCCATACTAGTGCGATCACTACTATATGGTAATCAAATCTTTTTATATGATCAATTTGATGTGGAAGCTATCGCACAAAATATTATGGATGGGGATGTCACCCATATGTCTGTTGTAGCGGTGACCTTGGAACGAATTCTACATACGCTAGAGCAACGCAATGCGAAAGCTTCCTCTTATTTTAAGCTGATGTTAGCAGGAGGTGGGCCTGTTCCCGTTGATTATTTAGCAAGAGCACATGCATTAAATTTAGCTGTCGCACAAACGTATGGAATGACTGAAACCTCCTCGCAAACAGCTACATTGGCAAGTGAAGATGCTATGCGGAAAATTGGTTCTGCTGGAAAGCCTTTATTTTTTAATCAAATAATGATTGCTGAGCCAAATGCTAAGGGTGAAGGGGAAATTTGCATTCGAGGGCCCCATGTCACACCTGGCTATATTGGACGTTTTGCACAAAAAAATGCAACGAAGGCTGGCTGGCTTCATACAGGTGATATTGGTTATGTGGATGAAGAGGGTTATTTATTCGTCATTGATCGAAGGGCAGATTTAATCATTTCAGGGGGAGAAAATATTTATCCTGCAGAAATAGAAAACGTGCTACTCACACATCCAGCTGTCAAAGAAGCGGGTGTATGTGGGATGCCTGATGAACAATGGGGGCAGGTGCCAATTGCATTTATCGTGCTAAATGAGCAGCTATCTGTTGAGCAATTACAAGCCTTTTGTTTACAGAAACTTGCTAAATATAAAGTGCCTAAGGAAATTATTATCACAGACAGTCTACCACGCAATGGTGCGGATAAATTGTTGAGACGGAAATTATTACAATAAAAATCTTGTGAAAGAAGTCTTCTTAAAAGGAAGGCTTCTTTTTTATTTAAACTTTTAGCATGAAATTAATCATTTATTAACATAATAAAAAAAGAGAGGCATAAACTATTTAGTAAAGGAGAATGACTCATATGAGGAAATATATATATAATGTTGTCATTATATTATTTGTTCTACAAATGAGTCATGTGCAAGTATTTGCAAACTATGAAAAAGAAGATGTAGCAACAGCTCATTCAATTGAAACACTACAATCTCTCATTAATAAAGAAGTTATGCAACTATCATCCGAATTCTCGATTCGTTATACTGGCGACATAGCCGAGATAAAAGATGAACTAACAGAAATTACTAAAGATGCAATTGAAAACTCTTATATTTATACTAATATTTCAAGTTTCCAATGGAAGTACGAAGGTTATAGCAATAATATTGTCATTGCATTTGCATTTACGTACCATCTATCCCAAACGGAGGCATTATTTGTAGAGCAAACGTTGGCGAATATTATTGCACCTATGCATGGATTAAGTGACATAGAAAAACTACAGGCTGCACATGATTTTATTGTCTTGTCCGCGGAATACTCTAAGGAAACGGAAGGAAGTCAATATTCTCCTTATACATTATTAACGGAGAATAAGGGCGTCTGTCAGGCATATGCTTTAGTGTTATACCGAATGTTAGAAATGTTGGGCTTTGAGGTACAATATGTACCTGGAAAAGTAGGAGAACAGCTACATGCCTGGGTATTAGTGAAACTTGATCATGCTTGGTATCATATTGATGTGACATGGGATGACCCTTTGCCTGATCGTAAAGGGGAAGTGCGCTATCAATATTTTTTAGTGTCGGATCGCCAATTAGCACAAGATCATACCTGGGATTATGCAAGTTTCCCTGCTGCAACAAGCGAGAAATATATAGATTTGCAGGAAGAAACGAAAAGACAAAGTTTAGCAACACCTATACAACATCGTTTCAATCAAAATATGGGATTATCAATCATTGGAGAAAATAGGTTAGCCGTACAACAATTAGTGGAACAGCCGATGAAGCTTGTTATACAAAAAACAGATAAACAAGACAATCTAGTTCAGTTTGACTTTACTGAATGGGCACCGATGCTAGTAGAAAGTAGTATAACGGCTTTTGTTACAATTCAGCCAAAAGTTAAGCATGTGACTAAGCAAAAAACAATGAAGTGGCTAGCGTCTTTTTATCGAACGGAAAAACGAATGCCACAAGAAAAATACGTCATAATAAAGGAGGTGTCCCATCTATTGCGGGGCACCTCCTTACTCATATCATTGAACGCTTAAAGCTTTTTCTAATGTGTCAATATTTTTTTGCATCAATGTGAAATAGGTTTCCTCATTTTTTTCATCATCAGCTGTTAATACGCTTAAATTATGCAAGACAAGCGATTCTGCACCAACTTCTTTTTGAATAACCTCTGCTAATTTGGAAGAGACATTCTGTTCAAATAAAATATAATGAATGTGCAATTCATTTGCTTTGTCTACAATCTTTGTTAATTCTTTTTGAGATGGCTCATTTTGTGAATTCAAGCCAGCAATCGGCACTTGAGTTAAGCCGTATTGACCAGCAATATAGCCAAATGCAGCATGGGATACAAAGAATGTTTTATTTTGTGCTTTGTCAGTCATTGCTTTGAAATCTTGATCTAAATCCTGTAATTCTTTTACTAATGCCTCATAATTTGTGTTAAAAGTTGCCTCCTGAGCTGGCATTTTTTCAACGAGTGTGTTTTTGATAGCCAGTGCTAAGTCTTGACTAATTGTAGGAGATAACCAAACATGCGGATCGATATCGCCATGCTCATGCTCATCATGTCCATGTTCTTCAGCTTCATGTTCATGATCGTCTTCTGTGGCACCATGCTCATGATCGTCATGAGCGTCTGCTTCATGTTCTTCATCCTCTGCATGAACATGTCCTGTGCTTACCGCTAATTTTTCATCTGAAACATCATCAGCAGTTGCCACCATTGTGACATCTTCGTTCGCTAAAGTTTTTTTAGCGTTTTCTACAAATCCTTCAAGTCCTAAGCCAATATAGAAAAAGATATCAGCATCTGCTAATTTCATCATATCTTTTTGAGTTGGCTCGAAGGTATGTTCATTCGCACCAGCTGGATAAATAGAAGCTACTTCAACAGCATCTCCACCAATGCGCTGTGCAAAATAGCTTAACGGATAAACTGTTGTATAAATACTTAACTTATCTTTTTCCTCAGTCTTTTGTGATGTAGACGATTTGTCTCCACAAGCAGCAGTAAATAAAGCGAGAACTGCTACTAACAATAATAAATACAGTTTTTTCATATAAGTAAGATACCTCTCTTAAATAGTAATCATTACGATTTATTTTTTAGAACAGTTATTATGATAACGCACAACTTAAAAAAGTACAAGAAAAAAATGCCCTCCGAAAATTAATTCTTTTTCGAAGGCCATTTTTCAGGCACAGGATCAAAGCCACCAGGATGAAATGGATGGCATTTAGATATACGTGTAATGGTTAAGAGGAAGCCTTTGAATGCACCGTGCTTTTGAAAAGCTTCGAGCCCGTAAGAAGAACAAGTAGGATGAAAACGACAGGTTGGTGGCGTCATCGGTGAAATGAATTTTCTATAAAATTGGATGAGCCAAATAAAGGGGTATTTCATCGCTGCTCTTCCTTTTGCTGAGACGTAAGTTGTTCAGGCTTTGGATCAATTGTTTGTGTAAAGATATTATTTTTTTTCTTCATAATGATAATGACAGAAACACCAAACATTAGCATCATCATCGCAATCATAATGATAATTGGTAAAGGTACGCCCATTTCTTTCACTCCAAATTTAAGTATTGATAATTAATTCTCTTCTTGATGATAGCTTTGCTTCGGTTTTTCATCAACAGTATGTTTAAAGGCATAGGCACGGTTGACACTGATAATCGTCGCAACCGTGATAAAGATAACGATGATAACTGCGACTATTAAGAGCGTAGTTAAACTCATAGTATCCACTCCGTTCTTTATTCATCATACCTATTATAAATTATCTGGTCCTATTAATTGTGAAGGAAGTTTGACATAAAAGCGAATAAAACAGCACCTATCACTCCATACTATGGAAAAAGGAGTGAATCGTAAAGATGGATCGTCAGCGCGTATATTTTTCACTTGCTAATAGAACGTATTATACCAACCCATATGCAGGACCGTGGAATTTCGAACTGAATGTAGATCGACAAGCATTAGATGTATTTGAGAGGATCTTTCAGCAAATGCAACTGTTAGAAATTTCGAATGCATGGCGTGCACAGTTACCGTATATACAGTATCACTTGGATAGAGAAAATGATGAAATAGATAAAAGATTAATGAAAATCTATGCACTTGTTCATGAATATGGGGATGATGATACGAAGGCATTCGTTGAGCAGCTTCCTTATTTTAATAAGCGTGTCTAGTGAATGAGGGAAAAGGTCACTGCTTTAGAAGTGACCTTTTCGTCTATTAACAAATGGCTTTTAAAATTGTAAAAACTGCTTCTCGAGGGACAATGATGGGGATAGTCAGTTGATCTTTAATCATGTTTTTCATCGTTGTGGAATAGCCCATGCAATCAAGAATAAGCAAATCGGCTCCTTGCTCTTCTAATTGTTGTGCTTTTGACAATAAATGTTGGTTATCAAAGTGGTACGGGGAGCTTGCTGAAAAAGTTACATCGAACTGTGCTTTTTGCCATTTCTCTGCAACCGTTCGTTGTTGTTCGGGTTCGGGACCTATTAAACCAATGGCTAATTTTGTATGTAACCCCTTCACTAAATTCGTCATCATACGATCAGGTAATAAAAGATTTTTATAGGATAATTTATTCGTAAAATCTCCTGTACACATAAGTAGTATCCAAGTGAATTCATGTAGATCATCAATGCATCTTTGAATATAAGGCATGAGTTTTTGTTTACTGAGCTTTACTTGTCGACCATTAGTAAGTAGTGTTACTAACACATCTGAGTCCTCATGAGAAGGCGAAAGGGTGGCAATTTCCTCTGAGGAAAGTGAGTCCAGTACACCGAATTCATGTACGTGTAAACCAGCTTCTCTTAATTGCTGTATATCCTCTGCCATATCTTTACGTGGTGCCTGACCAATTGTTACAACGGCAATTTTCGAATGTTGCATTGCGCTCACTCCGCTTCGTAATATTTTTGTCCATTTACATAAGTTTGTAAAACCTTTGCTTCTGTTTCAAAAATAGGGTGCGACCAAACAACAAAATCAGCATCTTTGCCTTCCTCAAGGCTACCAATGCGGTGATCTAGCTGTACGAGCTTAGCTGCATTGATCGTAATACTTTTGAGGGCTGTGTCTTCATCTAAACCATAACGAATCGCCTCTGTCGCACAATACTTTAAGTATTGAATTGGTACAAATGGATGATCTGTCATGATAGCAAACGGAATATTATGTTCTTTAAAAATGGCAGCAATTGCTGGTGTAGAATGACGTGTTTCATATTTAGACGGCGTTAACATATAAGGGCCAAGCGTCGCATGGAATCCACTATCTTTAACGGCATCCACAATGAGATAGCCTTCTGTGCAGTGCTCTAAATGAAGCTTCACATTAAATTCTTTGGCAATTCTAATAGCTGTCATAATGTCATCTGCTCTATGGCAGTGAAGGCGAAGGGGCATGTCGCCTCGAAGTACCTCAATAAACGGGCGTAACTCAGCATTTTGTTTAATCTGCTCAGTTTGTTGTTGTTCATTTAGTTGACTTGCACGTTGGAAACCATCCCGTAAAAGCTGTGCAATGGCCATGCGAGTCATCGGCTTGCGTTTATACTGATTGCCAAAGACGTTTTTCGGATTTTCCCCTAGGGCCCCCTTTAAACCGCTCCGCTCTACTAAAACACGAGAGGAAAGGGTAGGTCCTGCTGTTTTAAGAATGCTCCAAATGCCACCAATAACATTGGCACTACCTGGACCAGTTTGCACAGTGGTTACGCCACCTTCTAATGCATGTTGAAAGGAAAAATGTCGGATATCTACACTGTCTAAAGCGTGCATAAGAGGTGTAAAGGGTTCGCTATATTCATTGGCATCATTAATGTCTTCGGTGACTTCAGCCCATGTTCCAACATGAGCATGAATATCAATTAACCCCGGTGTAACATAGGCTCCCTGTAGATCAACTAGCTCTGCTTGTGGGGGAAATTCTTTGGCTGGTCCAATATAGACAATTCGTCCATCTTCGATCCATAACTGTTCACAAGTATCGTTTTGCTCATTGACTGTAAGAAACTTTGCATGATGATAAATAATCATTGTGTCAACCCTTCTTCCCGTGCATAAACTTTTGTTCCTTTAATATAGGTTGCGATAACCTGTGCATCTAGATTTAATGGATGCTTATCCCAAATAACAAAATCAGCAAGAAGACCATCACGAATCGCGCCTGTTTTATGGGCGATCCCTAGAAAGTTTGCAGCCCCTGTTGTGAGAGCATATAGCACGTCCTGGCGTGCCATACCTTCTCTTACAGCTAAGCAACCTTCTAATGTTAGATGAGAGGTGCTACTAACAGGATGATCCGTACAAAAAACGAAGGGAACATTGTGCTTAAACAGTTGATGATACAGTTTTGGTGATAGTGCCATCATCTCATTGTGCTCAATATATCGAAATGTAGGCCCAGCTATAACCGTATTAAAGGATGTTTCATGAAGGAATGTAACTTCAGTGCCATGGATAATATGAAAATCAAAAGTTGAGCCAAATTCTTCTTGAAGGCGGCTAATGAATTCAAGATCAACGGCTTTGTGCGCTCGAATAACGATTTTCGTAATGGACGGCTCTTGTTGCTGAATTTGTTGTAATGTTTCTCTTAAAATTTTGGCGATGCCCATACGCGTGAGTGGTTTTTTCTTTTCAGCGAAAAATGTACTTTTTGCCTGATGTCCAATAGAGAAGGAATATGCCACATTTTTTGAAATAACCATTTCATCAACCGTTGTATGTGTATGGTGAATAATAGCCGTTTTTGCACCAATCAGGCTCTTAGGAGATGGAACAATATGAGATGCTGTCACCCCATGAGAAACAGCCTTTTGAAAAGCAGTATCAAATGGGTATATGCCATCAACTACAGAATATTGCAAATGTGAGTCAAATTCATAGCTATCATCACCTTCCCAACGAATTCCTATTTCAGCTAGACCGATTTGTGAGCAGCTATCGATAAAACCTGGTGTAATATAGTAGCCATCTAAATCTAACTCTGTTTCGGGTGTATTAGTAGCGGGTTCAAAGTATTGCCCTTGCACTTGAAAAGATTGCTTATTAAAGCTACGAGTCTCAGAATTAAAAACAAGTCCATTTATATAGCGAGTCATCGGATCAAATCTCTCCTTATGAAGAGAAAAGCGGAGACTAGAATCTCCACTTTTCCAGTTTAATTATTTAGTAATGGATACGTTTGTGCCGTTTGGATGTACAATTTGTACGGAGTTATCAGCAGAAACCTCAAAGCCCTGTACTTTTTTGTTTACACCTGCAACCGTTTGTGTTGCCTCTAATTCAATACGTGGAACATCGGCTAAAATCAGCTTTAATGCTTCTTGGTATAATTTTGCACGTTCCTCTTGCACCACTGTTTCTGATACGGCACGTTCTAATAATTTATCCACTTCTGGATTGCTGTAGCCTTTACCATTTCCTAACGCACCAATTTGATTTGTGTGGAATAATTGATAAAGGAAGAAGTAAGGATCTGGGTACCAAGTCCAGCCACCAATATTCATTGGCGCATTACCCTTTGCCACAGTATCACTGTAAGTACCCCATTCAAGCACTTTTATTTCCACATCAATATTTAAGTTTTTCTTTAACTGACTTTGGAAAATCGTTGCGTAAGGAACACGTGCTTCTGATACGAAAATCTCTGTCTTGAAGCCATCAGCGTAACCAGCCTCTGCTAGTAATTTTTTTGCTTCTTCTGGATTATATTTTGGTACCATATCAACTAACGATTGATCATATCCCCATGAACCTGGTGGTAATGGTAAATAAGAGACATCACCGCCACCCCATTGGTTAACGCCAGAAATAATTTCCTCTACATTTGTTGCCATATAAATCGCTTCACGAACGCGTTTGTCAGCAGTTGGACCTACTTTGTTATTAAGATCAAGATAAACAATCGATAGACCTGGATTTGTTAAAAGCTCAAGGTTACTATCTTGGTTGATGATTTCTCGGTTTTGACCTTTAACGTCCATGGCAATATCAATATCACCAGAACGTAATGCGTTTGTCATCATATTTTGATCGGAGATAAACTTCAATGTTAAGTTATCGACATTTGGCTTATCGCCCCAGTAATTCTCGTGACGAACTAATTTTACTTCTTGGTCTTTTTTCCATTCTGTTAGTTGGAATGGACCTGTACCAACAAAGTGTTCAGAAAAATTATCGCCCCATCCTTCAACTTCTTCTTTTGGAATAATAATATTCCCTGCATCCGTTAGCATAGCAAGTAGGGCAGCATTTGGTGTAGCTAAGTGAATCTCTACTTCATAATCCGATAACACTTTCACTTCTGTTACACCACTTAAACGATTCATAGCAGATTCTTTAGCAGAGCGTTCTAAAGAGTATTTCACATCTTCAGCTGTCATTTCACGGCCATCCTGATACTGACCTTTTTGGAATTTAACACCTTCGCGTAATTTGAATGTGTAGACTAACATATCCTCTGATACATTCCATTCAGTCGCTAACGAAGGGATGATATCAGATAGATCTTTGTTATAAACAACTAACGTATCACCCATTTGGCGCATCACCTGTGATTCATAAACCCCTGTATATTTGATAGGATCAAATGTTTTTGCATTGGCTGACAGACCAATATTTAATGTGCCTCCAGAAGTAGCTTCTCCCTCTTTTTCATCCGTTGAAGTACTTTTCTCATTGTTTCCACCACAAGCAGCTAAAACACCAATTAGTAAAGTTAAAAAGAGTAGTAGTAAAGACTTTCTTACGTTTAATTTCTTCATATGCACTAGCCTCCTTAGTTTTTGTTTCACAATATGAACCGTTGATTCAAAAATGGTAGGTTCGAGATTAAAATTAGCACACTTGTAAATAGAAAGTAAATATAAAATTACAAAGATTCAGAAAAAATATATTTACAAACAATTATTAAGTGGTGTACTATGTGGTTATTCACAATATGAACCACTGATTCTAATAATGAAAAGGAGGTCTTGCTAAGATGGGCTCATTTATTTTAAAAAGGTTAGTTAACCTCATCCCCACACTGCTAGTAGTAGGGATTATCGTCTTTATTATTACGCGAATGATTCCTGGTGACCCGGCTTCAGTCATGCTTGGACCACAGGCGAGTGTAGAAGATGTAGAGAATTTAAGAGAAGAGCTAGGATTAAATAAATCCATGCCTTCGCAATTTATTTCATATGTAGGAGATCTAGCACAGTTAAATTTAGGATATTCCTATTCTTATAGTGAGTCTGTCATCGGACTTATTCTCGAAAGGTTCCCTAATACAGTGATATTGGCATTGGCAGCGCTGTTAATAGCAGTCGTGATTGGCATCCCAGCAGGAATATTTGCAGCGAGAAAGCAAAATACCATCATTGATTATGTTGTAATGCTTGTGTCATTAGTTGGTGTATCTATGCCAATTTTCTGGTTGGGCATCATGCTTGTTTTATTCTTTAGTGTTAACCTTGGTTGGTTCCCTGCGACTGGAATGGGGAATATCAGCGATGGCCTATGGACCTATTTGAAGCATTTAATATTGCCAGCATTTGCTTTAGCAACGATTCCAATGGCGACATTTGCACGGATTACCCGTTCAAGTATGTTAGAGGTTATTTCGCAAGATTATATTAAAACTGCTCGTTCTAAAGGTATTAAAGAATATTTAGTAATTGGTAAACATGCATTTAAAAATGCACTGACACCGATTTTAACCGTGTTAGGAATGCAGATTTCTAATTTACTGGGCGGAGCGGTTTTAACAGAAACGATTTTTAGTTGGCCTGGTATGGGTCGATTAATTGTAGATGCCATTGATAAACGTGACTTTGTAGTCGTACAAGGTACTGTTATTTTCATTGCGTTTATCTTTGTGCTTGTTAACTTAGTGGTCGATGTACTTTATAAAGTGGTCAATCCTAAGGTCAATTTAGAATCGGATGGAGGGAAAAAATAACAATGACTCAAGCAATCGTCAATGAAACGAGAAAAAGGAATACGTTATTGCGCAAGTTGCTAAAAAATAAATTAGCGACAATTGGGTTAATCATTGTCACTTTAATGGGTATTGTTGCTATTTTTGCCCCATTGATTGCTACCCATCCACCGAATGAAATGATTGTCGGTAAATCGTTTTTACCGATGAATACAGAAGGACATTTATTAGGAACAGATAACTATGGTCGTGATCTGTTTAGTCGCTTAGTTTATGGTACACGAATATCGATGATTGTTGGGATTGCGGCAGTGCTATTTGGTGCTGTATTTGGCACACTGTTAGGCTTAGTGGCAGGGTATTTTGGTGGACGCATTGATTCGATTATCATGCGCACAATGGATGGTCTTTTCGCTTTCCCGTTTATTTTACTGGCTATTACATTGATGACGGTATTAGGGCAAGGACTTGTCAACGTTATTGTTGCGATTGGTATTGCTAATATTCCAGGTTTCGCACGACTTGTTCGAGGACAGGTGTTAAGTGTAAAAGAGGAAGAATTCGTTGAAGTAACGCATTCTTTAGGTGCTACACATACGAGGATCATTTTTAGCCATATATTACCGAACTGTTTAG
This sequence comes from Lysinibacillus sp. FSL K6-4013, assembly GCF_038630435.1. Taxonomy (NCBI): domain Bacteria; kingdom Bacillati; phylum Bacillota; class Bacilli; order Caryophanales; family Bacillaceae; genus Lysinibacillus; species Lysinibacillus sp. FSL K6-4013. The sequence goes on along the minus strand of NZ_CP152031.1, from coordinate 3,541,195 downwards.
CCCCTTTAATTGTCTATGGAACGATGAGTACAGCTGGCGCTATTATTTCAGAAGCTGCCCTTAGCTTTTTAGGATTAGGCGTTCAACCACCGACAGCTTCATGGGGCAGTATTTTAAAAGATGGCAAAGACTTTTTAGTATTAAATCCCCAAATGGCGACATTTTCAGGCATTTGTATTTTATTAACAGTTCTTGGAATTAACCTATTAGGGGATGGATTACGCGATGCATTAGATCCGAAAATGAAAGTTTAATGGAAGGGGGTGGAGTCATGACTGAACGTTTACTAGATGTAGAAAACTTAACAGTAGAATTTAAAAGTGGCGGCTCTACAATGAAAGCTGTTAATGGAGTAAATTTACAATTAAATAAGAAGGAAACACTAGGTATTGTGGGAGAGTCAGGATCTGGAAAAAGTGTCACAGCAACTGCTCTCATGCGTTTAATTCCATCTCCGCCAGGAAAAATAACGAATGGAAAAATTCTATTTAATGGCCGCGATTTAATAGAAATTTCTGAAAAGGAAATGCGCAATGTCCGAGGCAATGACATCTCAATGATTTTCCAAGATCCTATTACAAGTTTGAATCCAGTATTAACAGTGGGCAATCAAATTATTGAAGTCATTCAAGCACATGAAACAATATCGAAGAAAGATGCAGCTATCAAAGCCGTTGATATGTTAAAAATGGTTGGGATTCCTGAGCCAGAGAAACGATTAAAAATGTATCCTCACGAATTTTCAGGAGGGATGCGCCAACGTGTCATGATTGCTATTGCCCTTGCTTGTAATCCGAAACTACTCATTGCCGATGAGCCAACAACTGCACTGGATGTAACTGTACAAGCTCAAATTCTTGATTTAATGAAAAAATTACAACAAGAACACGATACAGCCATCATTATGATAACGCACGATTTAGGTGTGGTTTGGGAGCTATGTGACAAAGTAAATGTTATGTATGCAGGTCGCACAGTAGAGTCTACTACAACAAGACAGCTCTATGAGAAACCTTTACATCCCTATACGTGGGGATTATTAGAGTCTCAAATTACAATGGGGACACAAGAGCAACAAAGGCTGCCGGCTATTCCTGGTAGTCCACCAGATTTAACAATGCCACATAGTGGCTGTCACTTCTCAGCACGATGTCCTTTAGCGACAGATATTTGTCGTAGTACTGTGCCTGACTTAGTGGAAGTACAGGACAACCATTTTGTAGCCTGCCATTTACAAGCAAAAGATCAAATTGTTCCTAGGAAGGAGGGAATTTTTAATGCAACAGTACAATGAACTTGTCTTAAAGGTAAGCAATTTAAAAAAGCATTTTCCCATTAAAAGTTCAATTCCTTTTAAAAAACCAACACAATTTGTGAAGGCGGTAGATGGTGTAAGTTTTGAGTTATATAAAGGTGAGACACTGGGGATTGTGGGAGAGTCGGGGTGTGGTAAATCGACGGTTGCCCGTTTAATCAACCAGCTAATTTCACCAACAGAGGGAATAGTTGAATTTAAGGGAACGGATTTAGCAAGCTTAAATTCAAAAGATATCCGCTCTGCTCGAAAATCCATCCAAATGGTTTTCCAAAATCCTTATGCATCACTCGATCCTCGTAAAACGATTGAATATCTTATTGCTGAGCCATTAGTGATCCATGGGATTGGTGATGAGGCATCCCGTAAAAAGCGAGTGGTTGAATTACTTGAAACAGTCGGATTAAGTGCCTACCATGCAAAACGCCATCCACATGAATTTTCTGGTGGACAGAGACAACGCATTAATATTGCTCGGGCTCTTGCACTGAATCCAGATATTGTGGTGTGTGATGAACCTGTTTCCGCACTAGATGTCTCTGTACAGGCTCAGGTTATCAATCTATTAAAAGATTTACAAAAAGAATTCGGCTTAACCTATATTTTTATTTCACATGATTTGAATGTCGTGAACTACATGTGTGATCGGATTGCTGTCATGTATTTAGGAAAAATAGTGGAAATTGGCTCATACAAGGAAATTTATGAAAACCCTCAGCATCCTTATACACAAGCCTTGTTGTCAGCCATTCCTAAGGAAAATCCTTTTGATAAAAAGGAACGCATTATTTTAACTGGTGATGTTCCAAGCCCAGTAAATCCCCCGAGTGGCTGTGCATTCCATAAGCGCTGTCGTTTTGCTACAGAAAAATGTGCAGACGTCCAACCGACACTTGATACAGTATCAGCTACACATCAAGTATCGTGTCATTTATTTAAGTCGATAGAGCAAGAAGTATCATCCATTTAACGAAAGATAAAATTTATTGAAGCAGAAAAAGGAGCGGACTGATTATGTCATTGAAGCATGTTATTGAATTATACGAGGTAATGGATAGTATTTATGTAAACGGAGACACGATTAAAGAGTATTTACACAATATTGATTCCGCAGCAGATGTCAAGGTAAAAACTATTCAAGGCGAAAGCGGCTCAACTGATTTTGTTCGCGTCCTTGTGAAAGGAAAGAACGGCAAGTCCTCAGGCGGGAATGCACCGACATTGGGAATTATTGGGCGATTAGGTGGTATTGGAGCGCGCCCTGAAATGACAGGCTTTGTATCAGATGGAGACGGCGCACTGGCCTGTCTGGCAGGAGCAGCAAAAGCTATTGATATGGCCTTAAAAGGCGATCAATTAGAGGGTGACGTTATTTTCTCCACACATATTTGTCCAACAGCTCCAACCTTACCACATGAGCCAGTGCCATTTATGAACTCGCCAGTGGATATTAGTGTCATGAACGAAAATGAAGTAGAAGATACAATGGATGCTATTCTATCCATTGATACAACAAAAGGCAATCAAGTATGTAACCATAAAGGATTTGCTATAACGCCAACTGTTAAAGAAGGTTACATATTAAAAATTAGTGATGATTTATTGCACGTATATACACAATCTGCTGGTATTTCTCCAGTTGTCCTACCGATCACGATGCAAGACATTACACCATATGGTAATGGATTATTCCATATCAATAGTATTTTACAACCGGCTGTTGCAACATCTAGCCCTGTTGTAGGTGTGGCGATTACAACTGAATCTGTTGTAGCAGGCTGTGCAACAGGTGCAACACATGTCACAGATGTAGAAAATGTTGTGCGATTTGTGTTAGAGGTAGCAAAAACTTATGGTGCTAAAAAATGCTCTTTCTTTGATGAAACACAATTTTCACATATGAAAGGCTTATATGGTAGCATGAGTCATTTACAAACGAAAGGAAACGAGGTACACACACATGAATGATTTACAAGCACTTAAAGCTCAATTAGTAGATGCAGTTGAAAATCATCAAGAGGAATTGTTAGCGTTTTGTTCAAAGCTCATTCAAATCCCAAGTGTCAATCCTCCAGGGGATACGACTGAAATAACAGCTTTTATCGAAAACTATTTAAATGATGTAGGCATTACTTATCAAAAATATGAAGCTGCAGATAAAATGTTTAATCTAGTAGCATCCATTGGAAATGGGAAAGGAAGAGAACTCGTTTATTGTGGTCATACCGATGTTGTACCTGTTGGTGATCTATCGAAATGGGATTTTGATCCATTTTCAGGAGAAGTGAAGGATGGCTGGATGCTTGGCCGTGGGGCAAGTGATATGAAAGCCGGTTTAGCGGGTATTATTTTTGCAACAAAGCTATTAAAGAAACTGGACATCGAACTACCAGGAAAATTAACTTTGGCAATCGTACCAGATGAAGAAACAGGCGGCGAATTTGGTGTTCCTTGGCTGTTAGAGAGAGGCTATGTGCAGGGAGATGGTTGTTTAATCGCTGAGCCCTCTTCACCTTTAAACCCAACAATTGGACAAAAGGGCTCTTATTGGTTTGAATTAGAAGTGCGTGGGGAACCTGGACATGGAAGTCTATCACCATTGGCTGGACGAAATGCCATTGTCGATGCAATTCGAGCTATTCAAGAGATTCGTACACTATGGGATGTAGAAATTACGATTCCTGAAGAGGTACAGCCACTTATCGAGGTATCAAAAAAATACATGCGTGAAGTGGAAAAAGATCGCTTGAAATATCAAGAAGTTTTAGAGAAAATTACTGTAAATATTGGTACAATTGAGGGAGGTACGAAGTCAAACGTAATCCCAGATTACTGTAAGGTTCAGGTCGATTGTCGTTTACCATTTGGCATTACACAAGAGGAAGTAACAGAAATCTTGACAAATAAACTAGATGGTTTGGCTATCGATTATTCAATCCAACGTTTTGGCTTCAAAAGTGTAGCCAATTATACACCTGCTGAAAATCCTATATGCCAATCGATAGTGGAAAATATTTCTTATGTTACGGGGCAAGAGGCATATGGTGTCATGCAGTGGGCAAGCAGTGATGCTCGTCATTTCAGACAGTATGATATTCCTGTATTGCAATACGGCCCAGCTTATTTACCAAGTATTCATGGTTATAATGAAAAAGTGCGTGTTGAGGATATCGTACGCTGTGCAAAAGTTTATATAACTGCTGCTGTTGATTTCCTATATCAAAAGTAAGAGATTAGCTACTCTCTTACTTTTGATAAAGTGATATCAGGTGCTGACGGCTGCTAAATCTATCGATTATTTCCCCCTTAAGAGAGAGATTTGCAGCCGTTTGTACAGATAAATAGATCAGAAGGATGAGAGATATGCTAAAGACATTAAATTTATCAATTGCGGTTTTAAAAATGTTTACAAAGGAAAAGCCCACATGGGGTGGTCGAGAGTTAGCACTGGCGATGAATATGAATCATACAAATTTATATCGCATTCTTGAAACCTTCGAAAATAATGGGTTTATTACAAAAGATCCTATAACAAAAAAATATTCTCTTGGTATTGCATTATGGGAAATAGGTATGAATATGTATGATTCATTAAACATAGATCAGCTATGTATGCCAGTTCTTGAGAAATTAAAGGATGTCACTGGTGAAACAGCTATTTTTACCGTACTGAATGGACTGGAAGCGTTAACATTACTGAAAGCAGAGCCTGTAAATAAGGTGAAGTTTACAGTTTCAAGAGGTAGTAGATCGCCACTTTATGTAGGAGCATCTTACCGTTCAATGCTTGCTTTTTTAAATGAAGAGCAAATTGCAAAGGTTATTGATGAACCATTAACAGCTTATACAAATAATACAATGACAGATGCCACAGAAATACGGGCAGAGCTAGAAAAAATTAGATCATGTGGCTATGCACTTAGTAATAGTGAGTATTCGGTCGATGTATTGGCGCTAGCTATGCCTATATTCAATAGTGAGGAACAGGTCGTAGCATCCATTACCGTTTCTGGACCAATTTATCGTTTTACAGAGCAACGTGTTCCGGAGTTTTTGGGACCTTTAACGGAAGCTAGAAATGAAATAGAAGGAATTATTCGTAGATATCATTTGAATTTTAATTAAGGAGTCCTGTTATGCAGCATTTACATGACATTGCACTAAATGTTTTAAAAGGCAATTTAAATGTTCAATCATCAGAGTCACTATTAATTTTGACAGATCATCACAAACAAGACATCGCGAAAATTTTTTATGAAGCTGGACTATCAATTACAGCAAATACAATGTTCATGGTGATGCCCCTGTTAGAGAAATCTGGTCAAGAGCCAATCCAAGCAGTTTCTGAGCTTATGGCGAATGCCGATGTTACACTGTGTATTACCTCCCATTCCTTAACGCATACAATGGCTCGTAAACATGCCTGTGAAAAGGGCGGGCGTGTAGCAACAATGCCAGGTGTGACATTGGAGATGCTAGAGCAAGGTGCTCTTCATGCTGATGCAGAGGAGATCGAAGCTATGGTAGAAAAATATGTCCTTTTACTTGATACGGCAAAAGGTATTCGTATTGTCAAGGATGGCCATGAGCTCACGTTTAGTGTAGAAGGCCGTTTAGGAATTCGTTCCACTGGTGTTATTCGTCAACCAGGTGAGTATGGAAATATTCCTTCAGGAGAATCATATATTGCGCCAATAGAAACATCTGCGAATGGAGAGATTTTAGTAGATGGCTCTATTGCAAATATTGGTGTCTTAAAGGAGCCATTATTATTAAAAATTAAGAATGGTCGCTTAGAAGAGGCAATCGGTCCTGATGGTGCACGTCTACTTGCTTTACTTGGGGAAGGTAATGGTAGAATTATTGCCGAGTTTGGCATTGGGGCCAATAAAAGTGCCATCCTATGCGGCAATGTATTAGAGGATGAGAAGGTATTTGGGACAATACATATTGCTTTTGGCAGTAATGCACCATTCGGAGGAGCCAATGCGTCAGATGTTCATATCGATTGTGTTGTAAAAAGCCCAATTGTCTACTTTGACGGTCAGCAAGTCATCTAAAGAAAAGCGTGTCTTCTTTTGAAGCACGCTTTTTTCATGCTTTACAAGACTGTAGTTAAGAGTTGCTTGTCATTGTAGGATTACACTATAGTTAATATAGATAGGAATAGGAATGATGATTAAATTCTGTCCATAAAATAGAAGCAATGATGAAAAAAAGTAACTTTTGTTTTGCAACAAGAAAGAACGTGAGGTTGAATAGATGTTAACATTTACAGATTTACATGGCCTACAAGTAGATTTGAGTTTTACAAGAGGTGAATTTAAAGTAGAACCTAAACACGTCCTTGTCCTTTTAAAGCATAAGAATAAATGGTTATGTACTGTCCATAAACGACGAGGTGTAGAAGTGCCAGGGGGGAAGTTAGAAGAAGGTGAAACATTAGAGGAGGCGGCAATTCGAGAAGTTTTTGAAGAAACGGGTGTTCATGTAAAAAATCTTCAATGGTTCGCAGAGTATGCAGTGCATGATGAAATCGTTTTTTGTAAAACCGTTTACACGGCACAATTTTTAGCGCAAGAGGACATAGAATTTGATTTAGAGACATCAGGCATGCTTTGGTTAACCGATGAAGAATTTGCTCAGCATCCTAACTTGAGCTTTCACATGAAGGATGAGGGGATGAAGAAAATGCTGGAGGAGTTGAAAGACCGTGACATACAATGGTGAAATTGTGGAAAAACGTGCCTATCCCTCACCCAATCCAGCAATACGACTAACAGAAATAACCTATCTATCACAGGGCTTGCGTATAAAAGGGTTATTAGCGGAACCAAAAAAAGAAGGTACATATGATGGCTTTTTATATTTAAGAGGCGGTATGCAAAGCATTGGGATGGTAAGACCCTCTCGTATTGCACAATTTGCTGCGCAGGGCTTTATCGTATTTGCCCCATACTATCGTGGGAATCGTGGGGGAGAGGGACGTGACGAATTTGCAGGGGCAGACCGTTACGATGCGGTCTACGCAGTAGATGTACTGAAACAATTTTGCAATGACAATATCCATGTTTTTGGTTTTTCGCGAGGTGGTATTATGGCTCTGTGGACAGCCATTTTAAGAAAGGATATTACTTCTGTTGTAACATGGGCAGGTGTTTCTGATGCAACGGCCACTTATTGGGAACGTACAGATATGCGCAGGATGATGAAGCGCGTTATTGGAGGAACACCGAATCGTGTACCAGAAGCGTATGATGCAAGAACACCGCTTTTTGAGATAGAGCGGATAACAGCCCCTGTACTTATCATTCATGGCTATCGTGATGAAAATGTAGATATAGAACATGCCAGACAATTGGCATTTTTTTTAGAGGATGCAAATAAATCATTCGAAACTTGGTATGATCTTAACTACGCACATCAATATCCACCAGCAAAAAATCGTGAAACTGTCAGTGCTCTTTGCAAGTGGATGAAGCAACAATAAAGCTTAGAGAATACAAAAAAGACAAAGGGAACAACGTATTCGTTCCCTTTGTCTTTTATTTAGTCGTTATTTTAATGGGCCACCAAGTGTAGTGATGGCTTCAGAAACGTTTGAGAATTTCTTGAAGTTTTCATTGAATAAGCCTGCAAGCTCAGCAGCTTTTGCATCGTATGCAGCTTTATCTGCCCATGCTTCACGAGGGTTTAACACTTCTGAAGGTACACCTTCAACTGCTGTTGGAATGTGTAAACCAAACACAGCATCTTGTGTCGTTTCAACATCTGCTAATTTACCATCAATTGCTGCACGAACCATTGTACGTGTGTAAGAAAGTTTCATACGGCTACCTGTGCCATATTCGCCACCAGTCCAACCAGTGTTCACTAGGAATACTTGTGCACCGTGCTCGTCAATTTTTTGTCCTAACATTTCTGCATATACTGTAGCAGGAAGTGGAAGGAATGGAGAACCGAAACAAGTAGAGAAAACTGGTTCTGGCTCAGTTACACCACGTTCTGTTCCTGCAAGTTTAGAAGTGAACCCGCTTAGGAAGTGATACATTGCTTGTTCTTTTGTTAATTTACTGATTGGAGGTAACACGCCAAATGCATCAGCTGTTAGGAAGATGATTGTTTTTGGATGACCTGCAACAGAAGGATCAACGATATTTTCGATATATTGGATTGGGTAAGCTACACGTGTATTTTCTGTTAGAGAACCGTCATCATAGTCACAAATACGAGTTTCTGGATCAACAGCTACATTTTCTAATACAGAGCCGAAGCGAATTGCATTGTAGATTTCTGGTTCTTTTTCAGCAGAAAGATTGATTGTTTTTGCATAGCAACCACCCTCAATGTTGAACACACCATTATCAGACCAACCGTGTTCATCGTCACCGATAAGCTTACGATCTGGGTCAGCTGATAACGTCGTTTTACCAGTACCAGATAGACCGAAGAATAATGCCACATCGCCAGCTTCACCTACGTTTGCTGAACAGTGCATTGAAAGGATACCTTGTTGTGGTAATAAGTAGTTCATGATACCAAAAATAGATTTTTTCATTTCACCAGCATATTCAGTACCACCAATTAAAATAATTTTCTTTTCAAGTGATACGATAATGAATGTTTCAGAGGCAGTACCATCAACCGCAGGATCTGCTTTAAAGTTCGGAGCTGAGATGACAGTGAAGTCGGCAACATGAGAAGCTAATTCATCTGCTGTTGGACGGATAAATAATTGATGAGCAAAAAGATTGTGCCATGCGTATTCATTAATAACTTGAATGCTTAATTGTGAATCTTTGTCAGCACCTGCAAAGCCTTTGAATACGAATAACTCGTCACGTTCTTTTAAATATTTTATTACTTTTACATATAGGTTATCGAACACTTCAGAAGAAATTGGTTGGTTGACTTTACCCCAGTCAATTTGATCTTTTGTGCTTTCTTCTTCTACCGTATATTTATCTTTAGGTGAACGACCAGTGTATTTGCCAGTTTCTGCACGAACTGCGCCATCTACTGTTAACATTGCTTCACCACGAGATGTAGCTTTTTCTGCTAATTGTGGTACTGAAAGTTGAACATTAATGTTACCGCCGTTTAATAATTCCTTCAGTTCGTTTGCAATTTCTACTGAATTCATCGATTAAATACCATCCTTTTTTATAGTATTCCCTTGATTTAGAGGGATTTTTTCTTAATTTCAAAAATAGTATAACACAATTGCTTAAATAATCTATACTAATTAAGAAATTATTTTAGAGTTTTTACCACTTTTCAATAAACTGACAAAAAATAATGTTTTTCGAGTAGAATACCATCAATCCTACTGTAATTAGGCATGAAAATTGAGCCACACATATGTTACCACAAGTAGCTAGGTATGTTGTAGGGATTAATTTGCTTCTATTTACATCATCATCCAAGTATGAAAAGTTTTTGTGTAATAGGTTCTTTCCTTTCTATACAGTAATACATAAGAAAATATTTGACAACGTTCGACCTTTTGAGTAACATGAAATTGAACGGATACTCTTATCCCGAGCTGGTGGAGGGTCAGGCCCTGTGAAACCCGGCAACCTGCATGAACTATTTCACGACATGCGCTGGTGCCAACCTGATGCAAGGGAACATCCCTTGAACGATAAGAGTGAAAGGTTACGCAGTCATTATTCCTTTCCTCATGTAAAGTAACGTGAGAAAAGGATTTTTTTATTGTTAAAAATCAATGTAAAGGTAAGTATATGTAGTTCTTTCCTTATTATAATGACGGATCTTTCGAAATCCTCGTGTTAAAAGCAGCAGTAACGGCTTGAGAGTTCAATCCTTAGGAGCGGACTTGACATGGGTAATGAGTACCGTATTCATACACAACTACTTATTGTAAGAGTATTTAGGAGGAAAACCAAATGACAAACCGTCGACTGTTTACATCAGAGAGTGTAACAGAAGGACATCCAGATAAGATTTGTGACCAAATCTCGGATGCCATTTTAGATGCTATTTTAGCAGAAGATCCAAATGCGCGTGTAGCATGTGAAACAACCGTAACAACAGGATTAGTATTAGTAGCAGGAGAAATTACAACTTCTACTTATGTTGATATTAAAGGTATCGTTCGTGATACTGTAGCAGAAATTGGCTATACACGTGGTAAATATGGCTTCGATGCAGAAAACTTAGCGGTGCTTGTGGCGATTGGTGAACAATCACCTGATATTGCACAGGGTGTTGATCAGGCATTAGAGGCACGTGAAGGCTCTATGACAGATGCTGATATTGAAGCAATCGGTGCTGGTGACCAAGGCTTAATGTTTGGCTATGCATGTAATGAAACACCAGAGCTTATGCCATTACCAATTAGCTTGGCTCACAAATTAGCACGCCGTTTAACAGAAGTACGTAAATCAGGTGAACTTGCCTATTTACGTCCTGATGGTAAAACGCAAGTAACGATTGAATATGATGACAATAATGTACCCGTTCGCGTGGATACAATTGTTATTTCAACACAGCATGATGAAGAAGCAACACTTGAACAAATTCAAGCGGATTTAAAAGAATTTGTTATTGCACCCGTTGTACCGAGTGAATTATTAGATACTAACACTAAATACTTCATCAACCCAACTGGCCGTTTCGTAATTGGTGGACCAAAAGGCGATGCTGGATTAACAGGACGTAAAATCATTGTTGATACATACGGTGGTTATGCACGTCACGGTGGTGGTGCCTTCTCAGGTAAGGATGCAACCAAGGTAGACCGCTCAGCAGCATATGCGGCACGTTATGTAGCAAAAAACATCGTAGCAGCTGGCTTAGCAGAGCGTGCTGAAGTACAACTTGCCTATGCGATTGGCGTTGCTCAGCCTGTTTCCATTGCTGTCGATACATTTGGCACAGGTAGAGTAAAAGAAAGCGAGATCGTTGAATGGGTACGCGAGCTATTCGATTTACGCCCAGCAGGTATTATTAAAATGCTTGATCTTCGTCGTCCAATTTATAAACAAACTGCTGCGTATGGACATTTTGGTCGTACAGATTTAAATGTACCATGGGAGCAAATTGATAAAGCCGACGCACTACGAGAAAAAGCACGTTTATAAACTATTGAACTAAAGTAATGAAGTCATTAGAAAATTATTCTAATGTATTAATAAGCAAAGGGGCAACATTGCTCCTTTTGTTTTTTTACAAAAAATACCTCGCTAGAATTCGTGAACATAATCGGTACACGAAAACGCGAGGGATTTTTTCGTTAGTATTGATTTTTTGTGTATCTTATTTATTTCTGAAGTGACTTATAATATTGACCTTTTTCTGCGTATTCTCGTACAATGCGTTCCATGTCCTCTTTATCTTCAGCATTTAATTCTCGGACAACTTTTGCTGGACGACCTAATGCTAAACTATTTGGAGGAATGACTTTACCAGGAGGTACTAGGCTTCCTGCTCCAATAAATGCACCTTCTCCAATCTCAGCTCCGTCTAAAATAATGGAACCCATACCAATTAAGGCATTTTTGCGAATTGTACAACTATGTAAAGTGACTTGGTGTCCAACTGTTACCTCATCTTCAATAATGAGTGGATATTTTGGACTTTGGTGTAAACAGCAAAGATCCTGAATACTGACACGTTTACCAATAATCGTTGGGGAAACATCACCACGAATAACTGTATTAAACCAAATGGTTGTTTCAGCGCCAATTGTTACATCACCCGTAACAGTTGCGTAATCAGCAATGAAAACAGATGGATCGATCTTTGGCGTTTTATCTCTAAATGGATAAATCATGAAAATCGCCTCTTTTCTTTCTATAATGTAGTATTATCGTATCAAATACGCAACTTTATGGAAATATAAAATTAAAATGTGCTATTTATTTCGATATAATCAAAGAGTAATTATTTTTTAGGAGGACTATGTAAATGTGGAAATGGGAAGCTGATGGACAAGCAAAAGCTGTGATTGCTATTCTTCATGGTGCTTATGAAAATCACCGTTGGTATGCATGGCTGATAGAGAAATTAAGATTAGAAGGCTTCCACATAGTCATGGGGGATTTACCGAATCATGGGGTGAATGCAAGGTTTGCTCGTGTCCATGATGAGGACTTCAAATTGTACAATAAATATACAAGAAACCTGATTGAAAATGCTTTTTCATATAATTTACCAACCTTTGTAATAGGTCATGGACTAGGTGCAACATTAATTCTTCATACACTGCAAAAGAGACAATATGAATGTGCAGGCATAATTTTAACATCACCTTGGTTGCAACTAAAGCTATTACCAGGTAAATTAACAAATGCTTTAACAAGTCTAAGTGCGTTAACAGCGAATGTGAAATTGACACATGACATTACATTAGAGAAATTAACACGTAGTATTGAAGGTAGAGAAGAAATGAAAGATGAGGTTCCGCTCATGTCTGTTGTTTCTGTGAAATGGTATCGAGAGCTTCAGCAGATGATGAAAAATTTAGTGATGCTGCCTAAAGGTGAAATGCCAAATATGCCTATGCTCATTATGACAGCTGAGAAGGATAAAATTACGGACACCCGCCAAACTCGAAATTGGCTTCATCAACAGGAATTCACGGAATTTCAGTTTAAAGAATGGGCAAATTGTTATCATAATTTATTTCATGAGGGAGAGCGGGAAGAGATTTTTATGTATATACGAGATTTTATTAATAATGCTCTTCGAAGAATTGGTTATATAATTAAATAGTTTTACCCCCTTCCATTTACTAGGTTACTTACTTAAATATTGTTACTTAAAAATAATATTGTAATTTTCTGAAAAGTGTAATACTATAATGACTTAAAGTAAGGTAATTCAAATTGGAGGGGTAAAATGGATGTAATTGTGGAGAAGTTGAATGGTATTTTATGGGGACCATGGTTTATTTATGGCATCTTATTAATTGGGTTATTTTTCTCAATTATTACAAGGTTCCTACAAGTAAGGCACATTAAAGATATGTTTGTTTTAATGTTTAAAGGGGAGAAATCGGAAAAGGGAATATCTTCATTCCAAGCAATGTCTATCGCATTATCAGGACGTGTAGGTACAGGTAATATTGCTGGTACTGCGACAGCGATTGGAATGGGAGGACCTGGTGCTGTCTTTTGGATGTGGGCAATCGCTTTCATAGGTGCGGCAACCGCGTATGTAGAGTCAACATTAGCTCAAATCTATAAAGAAGAGAAAGATACTGAATATCGTGGTGGACCGGCCTTTTACATAGAAAAAGGAATGGGCCAAAAATGGTTTGCAGTTATTTTTGCTGTGGCTGCTTTGATTGCGATGTTAATCTTAATGCCTGGCGTCCAATCAAACGCCATTGCAGGTGCTGTTGAAAACGCTTTCGGTTTGGAAACTTGGATTACAGGTCTTATTATTGTTGTTTTATTAGGCGCAATTATTATCGGTGGTGTTAAATCTATTGCAAATGCAGCCCAAATCATTGTACCTTTTATGGCATTAGCATACATCATTATGGCTATTATCATTATTGTTATGAATATCTCTGAAGTACCAACAGTATTTGCATTGATTTTCTCAAGTGCCTTTGGTGCCCAAGAGATTTTTGGGGGCATTATTGGTTCTGCCATTGCTTGGGGTGTTAAACGTGGAATTTATTCCAATGAAGCTGGTCAAGGAACGGGTGCTCACCCTGCAGCAGCAGCGGAAGTATCGCATCCTGCTAAGCAAGGAATTGTTCAAGCGGCGTCTGTGTATATTGATACATTACTAATTTGTTCTGCTACGGCATTTATGATTTTATTTACAGGTATGTACAATGTACAAGATGAAAAGGCAGCTGAAGGAGCAGATCCATTTATCCATATTGGACAATTTAATAGTGGTGGATTAGCAGGCGATGAGCAAATGACCTTTGCGAAAAGTATTGAAGCAGGTGCAGCCTATACACAATATGCAGTTGACTCATCATTACCTGGCTTTGGTGCTCCATTTGTAGCCATTGCGTTATTCTTCTTTGCCTTTACAACAATTATGGCTTACTACTATATTGCAGAGACAAATGTCGCTTATTTATTTAGAGGTAGCACAGAAAAGATTTTCATTTGGATTGCAAAGATTGCTATTTTAGTTGCAGCCTTCTATGGTACAATCCGTACGTCTGGTCTAGCATGGGCAATGGGAGATGTAGGTCTTGGTCTAATGGTTTGGATTAACGTTCTGGCTATTTTAATTATTATGAAACCAGCTATTGTTGCATTAAAAGATTACGAGAAACAGAAAAAAGAAGGAAAAGATCCAGTCTTTGATCCTCGTAAACTAGGCATTAAAGGTGCAGATTTCTGGGTTGAATATAATGAAAAACGTAATAATAAATAGATAAAGTGCAAGGCGATCAGCTAGTTTACTAGTTGGTCGCCTTTTAGCTTGTCCTCAACAATACTATTAAATAGGGTATTCTTTCATTTTTTCTAATGCAATGACGAAAGGCGGATCATTTTGTTGATTAAGAAATGCATATTTTAAGACATGGACATATTTTTGCGGAAGTTGACTTACATAATCAATGACCTTATCACGTTCTTCTTTTCCACCTGGATGACCATGATAAATAACAAGAACAATCAATCCTCCCACTTTTAAGAGCTTTAATATATTTTCAATAGCTTGGATTGTTGTATGAGGCCTTGTAATAATATCATGGTTGCTGCCAGGTAAATAGCCGAGATTGAAGATAGCTGCAGCTACTGGCTTGTGTACATATTGCATGACTTCCTCATGCCCTTTATTTAAAACGACTGCCCGATGTTCTAAACCATGATCTAAAAGTCGAAGGAGTGTCGCATCAACCGCCTCTTTTTGGACATCAAAGGCATAAACTTGTCCTTCATCCCCAACAAGCTGTGCCAGAAATAATGTGTCATGACCGTTTCCTGCAGTCGCATCAACAGCCGTATCTCCCTCTTCTATACTATCTTTTAATAACTGCTGGGCATATTGTAAAACACGTTGTAATTTCATTTCGTAACCTCTGCCTTATACAACTTCCCTTGCCAACTACCTCGACGTTCAAGCTCAGCGTCAATACCATTCAAAACTTCCCATTTATTGACACTCCACATTGGTCCAATCATTAAATCAATCGGTCCATCGCCTGTAATACGATGAATGACCATTTCAGGTGGCAGGATTTCTAATTGGTCTGCTACTAGTTTTGTATACACATCTTGGTCTAAAAATTCTAACATACCTTTTTCATATTGCTTCACCATAGGCGTTCCTTTTAATAGATGAAGTAAGTGGATTTTAATGCCTTGGACATCTAATTGTGCAACTGCGCGTGCCGTTTCCATCATCATGTCATAGTCTTCGAGAGGCAATCCGTTAATGATATGTGAGCAAACTCGAATGCCATGCTTACGCAATTTTTCAACGCCTTCCACATACGTTGCATAATCATGGGCGCGATTAATAAGATTGGCAGTTTTCTCATGCACCGTTTGAAGACCAAGCTCAATCCATAAATATGTTCGCTCATTTAATTCCGCTAAATATTCGACAACATCATCTGGTAAACAATCAGGACGAGTAGCAATAGAAAGACCTACTACACCTTCTTGCGCCAAAGCTGCTTCAAATTTTTCTTTTAAAACTGGCAGCGGGGCATGTGTATTTGTGTAGGCTTGGAAATAAGCCATGTATTTGCCATCCTTCCATTTCTGATGCATTTTGTCTCGGATTTCAGCAAATTGTACATCAATTGGATCTACCTTATTGCCAGCAAAATCACCGGAACCTGCAGCACTACAAAATGTACAGCCACCAAAAGCGACTGTGCCGTCACGGTTAGGGCAATCAAAGCCTGCATCTAACGCCACTTTAAATACTTTATGACCAAATTGGTCACGTAAATAGCGATTCCATGTATAGTATCTTTTCCCCTCTGAGGGAAAAGGAAAATTTGTCTCTGTCATTTATTTCACTCCTCTAACGCTCTATTCTATCATGTGCTTTTCGTTCCGTCATGGGGGAAGGGTATTATCATGTTATGGATGCAGAAAAATGGTAAGAAACAAAAATAAAAACGACTGAAAATAGGGTAGAAGTCTTGAAAAAAAGGTAAAATTATTTTCCTTGTGCTTTTAAGTATTTCAGCATACACTAACTATTTAGAGAAGCGAAATAATGGAGGTCATCCTATGCCAAAACGTGTTTGGTTTTTAATTATCGGAATGCTTGTGAACACAACAGGCAACTCTTTTTTATGGCCTTTGAATGCCATTTATATGCATGATTATTTAGGCAAATCTTTAGCAATGGCTGGTTTTGTCTTAATGCTGAATTCTGCTGCTGGAGTATTAGGTAATCTATTAGGTGGTTACTTATTTGATAGAATTGGTGGCTATAAAGCTATTATGCTTGGCATCCTGTTAACGATTGCTTCATTAATTGGCTTAACAATTTGGCACGGCTGGCCACATTATGTGTGGTTTTTAACGATACTAGGCTTTAGTGGAGGCATTGTTTTCCCAGGTATGTTTGCCTTAGCTGGGGCTGCCTGGCCAGAAGGTGGACGTAAGGCTTTTAATACTATCTATTTAGCACAAAATGTCGGTGTTGCCGTAGGTCCTGCCCTTGCCGGTATTGTGGCAGATTATCAATTTGACTATGTGTTTAAAGTGAATTTAGGTATGTATATTTTATTCTTTTTCATTGCCTTATTTACATTTAAGCGTTTGGAAGTGGGCAGTATTGCACCTAAAAATGTCTTGAGCGAAAGTAAACGAATCGTAAACAAGGCACCTTTTTATGCTTTGTTAATAATTAGTGCATCCTCCGTTTTATGCTGGCTAGCATATTCTCAATGGAGTGCAACCATTTCATCCTATACACAAGATTTAGGGTTAGGATTAAAGCAATATAGCCTACTTTGGACAATAAATGGTCTTCTAATTGTCATTGGGCAACCACTCATTGCACCGCTCGTAAAGCGATGGGAACACAATTTAAAACGTCAATTAGTATTTGGTGTAACGCTGATTGCTCTTTCCTTTGGCATTATTGCCTTTGCAAACGATTTTAAAATGTTTGGAGCAGCGATGCTTGTCTTAACATTTGGCGAAATGTTTTATACGCCAGCATTACCAACGATTGCTAATCAATTGGCACCAAAAGGTCGACAAGGATTCTATCAGGGGATTATCAATAGTGCTGCTACTGGAGGACGGATGATTGGTCCACTATTTGGTGGTATTATGGTAGATCAATTTGGCATGATTCCTCTCGTTTTAACATTGGTGGTCATCGTACTATTGGCGATTATTCCATGTTTAACATACGATTATCCTTTAAAGAAGAACAAAATAGTAGCAGATTAATAATGTTGCAATCAAAGAGCAAAATCGAGTGTCAAGTCACTTGATTTTGTTCTTTTTTTATAGTAGATATTGAAAAATTGCTGTGACAGGATTACAATCATACATATTCAAATATTTGAATATGTAGTTATATGGAGGGGTTTTTTTATGGAAGAGGGCTTACAACAGTTTAAAGCGGATTTTTTCAAAGCATTAGCACATCCGTTACGCATCAGAATACTTGAACTCCTTGTAGATGGTCAGAAAAGTGTCAATGAGATTCAAGATTGCTTAGAGAAAGAGGGTTCCGCTGTTTCTCAGCAATTAAGTGTATTGCGTGCTAAAAATATTGTTTATGGGGTGAAGGAAGGAAAAAAAGTTTATTATTCTTTAAGTGACCCAATGATTGGTGCATTACTTGGGGTGGCAAAGGATATTTTTAATAACCATTTGGTTCATACCATTTCGAGATTAGAGGAAATGACAAATAATGAAGGTGACGAAGAGAATAAGTAAATCAATGATGATGAAAAATTGGGCTTTGCGTATTATTTCGAAGGGAAGATTTATCTATGAAGTCACTGTTTACAGGACGCTTTGAAGGGTATTCAGTTCATCATGTAAAAAAGGATTTATTGTCAGGGATTATTGTCGGAATCGTTGCTATTCCACTTGCCATGTCCTTTGCCATCGCATCAGGTGTGAAACCTGAATATGGGATTTATACGGCTTGCATTGCAGGTATTCTTATTTCTCTTTTTGGAGGTTCTAAATATCAAATAGGTGGGCCTACGGGGGCGTTTGTGCCAATTCTATTGGGGATTGTTCTTACCTATGGCTATGAAGATTTATTACTTGCGGGTTTAATGGCAGGGGTATTGCTTTGTATCATGGGCTTTTTTAAGCTAGGGACTTTAATTAAGTTTATTCCACGACCTGTAACAGTTGGCTTTACAGCAGGGATAGCAGTGATTATTTTTACAGGTCAAATCGCTAACTTTCTAGGGCTGACAAATGTTAAAAGGCATGAATATTTTATCGCCAACATACAGGAAATCATTAAGCAGCTAGGTACGACAAATACGTATAGTATTCTTACTGCTGTCGTATGCTTGGTGACAATAGTGATAACACCAAAGTTTTTTCCAAAGGTTCCTGGAGCATTAGCGGGTATTGTTGTCTCTACACTTATGGCAACTTTCCTCTTTTCAGGACAAGTTGCTACCATTGCAACGGCTTATGGTCAAATTCCTAATACATTACCTCATTTCGCCTTACCGAATATCACGCTCGAACGATTACAACAACTTATTGGTCCAGCGTTTGTTATTGCAATGCTAGGTGGTATTGAGTCTCTATTATCGGCAGTGGTGGCGGATGGGATGACAAATAGTAAGCATAACAGTAATCGTGAGCTAATTGGGCAGGGGATTGCTAATATTGTGACGCCTTTATTCGGTGGTATTCCAGCAACAGGCGCCATTGCACGCACAGCGACCAATATCAAAACAGGCGCAGTATCCCCTATGTCGGGTATCATTCATGGTGTGTTTGTTCTAATCACATTATTGTTATTAGCTCCATATGCATCTCATATTCCGTTAGCAAGCATGGCTCCGGTACTGATGGTCGTAGCTTGGAATATGAGTGAACGACATCATTTTTCACATATCGTAAAATTAAAATCAGGCGACTCACTGGTATTATTGATTACCTTTTTATTAACGGTATTCACTAGTCTTACATTAGCAGTTGAGGTAGGGCTTGTGCTGGCTGTGCTATTATTTGCGAAACGTATGAGTGAAAAGCTTGTTGTTACAAAAGTACTTCCGGATCATTCAAATAAAAGTGAGAAGGTACAGCCACATGTAGTGCATCAGCAGCATGATTGCCCGCAGATTAGTATGTACACAATTGAAGGGCCGTTGTTTTTTGGCGCTGCACAAATGTTTGAACAAACAATTGAAAGTACTTTGCATCAGCAACCAAGAGTTTTGATATTACGGATGGGGAAAGTGCCCTTTATGGATTCTACTGGAGAAGCATATTTTAACAATATCATAGAAAATTATAAAGCACAGGGCGGTACTATCTTGGTAACAGGTGTGCAAGGTGATTTACAGGATGCTCTTGAACACAATGGTCTTTACGATAAAATAGGCGCGCAACATTTTTTTCAGCATACAGGAGAAGCGATTACAAAAGCTTTCCATTATTTGAACGCCAATCAATGTATTGGTTGTCAGCATTTTGCTTTTCATGAATGTCAGGATTTATCAAAGTCTAAGGGAGAAAAGGATTTAATTGTTCAGTAATGGGTAAGCTGTAAACAAAGGCTTGTGCTTTTCAATACTTTCCATTAGAATAAATGCAATATCATGTAAAGACTGTGATGAGGAATAGTAGATTTGTGGTTCTTTTTAGAGAGCTAGCGGTTGGTGGGAGCTAGTAAGAATGCAAATTGAACTCGCCTTCTGAGTCTGCCCGCGTGAAACAGCGTGTGTCGTTTCTTCCGCGTTAAGGAAGCTTGAGCCGAGTGTAATCACTAATTTGGGTGGTACCGCGGGAGTACAAATTCTCTCGTCCCTTCTATAAGAAAGGGGCGAGTTTTTTTATTTTTTAAATATTTTGTCAAT
The DNA here is from genome assembly GCF_038630435.1 of Lysinibacillus sp. FSL K6-4013. NCBI lineage: Bacteria > Bacillati > Bacillota > Bacilli > Caryophanales > Bacillaceae > Lysinibacillus > Lysinibacillus sp. FSL K6-4013. The sequence goes on along the minus strand of NZ_CP152031.1, from coordinate 3,520,892 downwards.
TATGATGGAGAGCAACACGATCAATCGAAGGAGGAAAAGAAATGAGTTTTAATCATGAACAAATTGAAAAAAAGTGGCAGCGATATTGGGCTGATAACAAAACATTTAAAACTGAAAATGAAACAGCAAAGCCTAAATTTTATGCATTAGATATGTTCCCATATCCATCTGGCGCAGGACTTCATGTTGGCCATCCAGAGGGGTATACGGCAACTGATATTCTATCACGCTTTAAACGTATGCAAGGCTATAATGTACTTCATCCAATGGGCTGGGATGCTTTTGGTTTACCAGCTGAGCAATATGCACTCGATACAGGGAATGATCCGGCTGAATTTACAGCTAAAAATATTGCGACATTTAAACGTCAAATTCAAGAGCTAGGCTTTAGCTATGATTGGGATCGTGAAATTAACACAACGGATCCAGAGTATTATAAATGGACACAATGGATTTTTATCCAGCTTTATAAAAAAGGCTTAGCTTATGTGGATGAAGTAGCTGTTAACTGGTGTCCAGCACTTGGCACGGTATTAGCGAACGAAGAAGTAATTGATGGGAAATCAGAGCGTGGTGGTCATCCTGTAGAACGCAGACCAATGAAGCAATGGATGCTTAAAATTACAGCCTATGCTGATCGTTTAATCGATGACTTAGAAGAAGTTGATTGGCCTGAGTCTATTAAAGATATGCAACGCAATTGGATTGGCCGTTCAGAAGGGGCTGAAGTGACATTTGCCATTGACGGTTCTGATCAAAACTTCACAGTTTTCACAACACGCCCTGATACATTGTTTGGTGCTACATACTGTGTGCTTGCACCAGAGCATAAATTAGTGGAACAAATTACAACAGCTGACCAACGCCAAGCTGTTGAGGCTTATTTAGAGAAAGTTAAAATGAAATCTGATCTAGAGCGTACAGATTTAGCGAAAGAAAAAACAGGCGTATTTACAGGTGCTTATGCAGTAAATCCGATAAACGGTAAAAAAGTGCCGATTTGGATTGCTGATTATGTGTTAGTGTCTTATGGTACAGGTGCTATTATGGCGGTGCCAGCACATGATGAACGCGACTATGAATTCGCAACTGAATTTGGCTTAGACATCGTTCCTGTACTTGAAGGTGGAGACATCAGCAAAGAAGCATTTACAGGTGATGGTCAACATATTAACTCTGAATTCCTTAATGGCTTAAATAAAGCAGATGGCATTGCGAAAGCCATTGAATGGTTAGAGGAAAAAGGTGTAGGGGAGAAGAAAATTTCTTATCGTCTACGTGACTGGTTATTCTCCCGTCAACGTTATTGGGGAGAACCAATTCCAATGATTCATTGGGAAGATGGCACAATTACGCCAGTTCCAGAATCAGAATTACCATTAATGCTACCAAAAACAGATAATATCCGACCATCAGGTACAGGTGAATCACCATTAGCAAATATTGAAGAATGGGTAAATGTTGTCGATCCAGAGACAGGTAAAAAAGGACGTCGTGAAACAAATACAATGCCGCAGTGGGCAGGTTCGAGCTGGTACTTCCTACGCTATATCGACCCGACAAACACAGAGGCAATTGCAGACCCAGAGTTACTAAAACGCTGGTTACCAGTTGATATATATATTGGTGGTGCGGAGCATGCAGTATTGCATTTACTATACGCTCGCTTCTGGCATAAAGTTCTATATGATTTAGGCGTTGTTCATACAAAAGAGCCATTCCAAAAATTATTTAACCAGGGAATGATTCTAGGTGAAGGTAACGAGAAAATGTCTAAATCTAAGGGCAATGTCGTCAACCCAGATGAAATCATTACGTCACATGGTGCCGATACATTACGCTTATATGAAATGTTCATGGGCCCACTAGAGGCTTCTGTTGCATGGTCTACAAATGGCTTAGATGGAGCACGCCGCTTCTTAGACCGTATCTGGCGTCTATTTGTCAATGAAGAAGATGGCGCAATTTCAGCAAAAATCCAAGTGTCTAACGATCAATCACTTGAAAAATCATACCACCAAACAGTGAAAAAAGTGACAGAGGATTATGAAGGCATCCGCTTTAACACAGCTATTTCACAAATGATGGTCTTTATTAATGATTGCTATAAAGCTGATGTGATTCCAACGGCTTATGCTGAAGGCTTTGTGAAAATGCTTGCACCAATCGCTCCGCATATTGCAGAAGAACTATGGCAACTATTAGGTCACAATTCAACACTTTCTTACGAGCAATGGCCAACCTATGATGAAGCAAAGCTTGTGGATGATGAAGTCGAAATTGCTGTACAGGTTGCTGGTAAAGTACGTGCGAAGATCGTTGTAGCAAAAGATGCGTCAAAAGAGGACATCGAAAAAGTAGCACTTGCTGATGAAAAGGTTCAAGAATATATGGCAGGAAAGAGCTTAGTGAAAATCATCGTTATTCCAGGCAAACTTGTCAATATTGTCGTAAAATAAAGAGCTATAAAGTAAAAATGTACATTACTAAATTCAATTTTAGTAATGTACATTTTTTAATTTGGCGTTATATAAGCGATAAAATAAGGACTGCACCCATCTAACTGAGTGCAGTTCAATACAATTTAAATAATCAATCCCACAATAATAGCTGTTAGGATACTTACGAGTGTAGCACCGTACAACAACTTTAAGCCAAAGCGGGCAACGACATTACCTTGTCTTTCATTCAAACCTTTTACAGCACCCGAAATAATACCGATGGATGAAAAGTTGGCAAAGGATACAAGGAATACAGAAATAATGCCTAGTGTACGTTCACTCATGGACGCTGAGACGTCGCCAAGGTTAATCATGGCAACGAATTCATTCGTTACTAATTTAGTTGCCATAATACCGCCAGCAGCCACAGCATCTGCCCATGGAATACCCATTAGGAAAGCGATTGGCGCAAAGATATAGCCTAATATTTCTTGGAAGGATATACCAATAATCATATCGAATAATGAATTGATTAAATCCATTAATGCAACGAAACCAATAAGCATTGCTCCAACAATGATGGCTACTTTAAAGCCATCCATAATATATTCGCCAATCATTTGAAAGAACGCTTGCTTCTGTTCATCTTCAATCGTTAAGATATCTTCTTTTTCATCCACAGTATATGGATTAATGATAGAAACAATAATAAATCCGCCAAACAGGTTTAATACAATGGCCGTTACGACATACTTTGGCTCAATCATCGTCATATAAGCACCAACTACTGACATCGAAACAGTCGACATAGCAGAAGCGCATAACGTATACATACGTTGTGGTGCAATCTTATCTAATTGCTTTTTAACAGTGATGAATACTTCAGATTGGCCAACCATAGCAGAAGCAACAGCATTATAGGATTCCAATTTCCCCATGCCACTTACTTTACTTAAAAATAAACCTACCCATTTCATTAAAAAAGGAAGTATTTTAAAATGCTGCAAGATCCCAATCAGAACAGATATAAAGACGATCGGTAATAAAACAGCTAAAAAGAAGGGTGATTCTCCTTCATTTGCTAAGCCTCCAAAAACAAATGATATACCCGCATTTGCATAGGACAATAAGTGATCAAATACTTTGGTGATTCCTTTAATTAGCACATAGCCAACCGTTGTATTGAGTAGTAAAGCTGCCAATAAAAATTGGATGATCAACATAATCACTATATATTTATATTTTATTTCTTTTTTGTTTTTACTCATTAATAAAGCTAAGGCAAAAACAAGTAACAATCCACAAAAGGATATTAAGTATCTCATAAGTTCCTCCATAAGTATCTGTGATATTTTGTCCTGATGTTCCAATTTCAGAAGAACAGCTAAAGATCTTAATTAGTCAGACGTCAGACAAACAATCTCACTATAACAGTTTTTTCGCTAGGTATTCAATAGATAATAGAAAAAAAGTATGCAACACAGCATACAAATAAATTCAGTCTAAAAATGTACATTATTTCTTTAGGAGTGACTATTCATAATTAAGGTTGCCAGAATAATTCATTATAAAATACTCTTTTATTGTGTGAAGTTTTTCTCAATTTATGACGATCGTGTTCATGAAACTTTTTGATTTTTTTTGAAACCAACTAAGATCGAATGACGACTATAGGGTGAATGTTTAGAGGAGGTGTTTGGGTGAGTGAGCATTTAGTAGCCATTATGGAAGAACACGGAGAATATTGCTTACGAGTGGCTTATCTTTATGTAAAGGACTGGGCAATTGCTGAAGAAATTGTACAAGATGTCTTTTTTTCTTATTATCGGCAGCAGGATCGCTTTGAACATAGAGCATCTCTAAAGACCTATTTAGTTAAAATCACGGTACATAAAAGCCATGATTATCTACGAAGTTGGAAAAATAAACGCCATCTGCTATTGGAAAAATTACATATTGGGGCAAGTAAACGGACACCGGAAACGATGTTAATAGCACAGGATGAGCGGAAAACATTAACGAATGCGTTATTTGAGCTACCTATTACTTATAGAGAAGTCGTCATTCTTTATTATTATCAAGAATTAAAGGTTAGAGAAATTGCAGATATTCTTACATGTGCAGAAAATACAGTTAAAACCAGATTGCATCGGGCAAGGAAAATGTTACAGGAGAAATTAGCGACTAGTGAGTGGGAGGTGTTAATGGATGACAGCTTTTAAAGAAAAATTGGATCAAGAACTTGGCGAAGCACCACGATTTACGGAATCCTTACAGGAGGATATTTTACGGCAAGTGCAACATGAAAAAAAAGCAAAACGCTGGTCTTATCCATTGATCATCGTAGGCACGATCATCATGTTTCTATTAATAATAGAAATCGGTCCATTAGGGCAGATAGAGCAAACGCAACATGCTTCAATTGTTCAATTAGCACAGCAGCAATCAATAAAAAAATATACAATGATTTACAATTCGGATGAGGAGATTTTTAAGGCTGGGAGACCTGGGTGGGTTATTGGTCAGCAATTAATGGAGCAAAGTTCAGAAAAAGAGCTTTTACAACAATTATTACAGCAAGCTACTATGACGCATATGAATGAGGATATTCGATTTAGATTACAACGTGATGTCTGGGTAGAGTTTGAAAAGGGGCAGATAATTAAGCTAAAAATGTTCATCGGCGAAGAGTATATCATAATTGTTGATTATAACAACAAATCATCTTACAAAGTAGAAAATAAAGATCTGGCAAAGGCTTATATAGATCTTGCTCTCAATGATGATGCTAAATTTGGAATGTCAGGTTTACTCGTTATGCTAGTTTTTATCATAGCTATCCAAATGCTTGTCGATAAACTAATGAGGAAAAAATTTAATATACCAAAGGAATATGTTAATAGTGGACATCGACGTGCTGTTTGGGCTATTAAAATGTTGAATATCATTATGCTTCTGGTGATCGTAATTAAAGGGTGGATTTTATTTACTGTTATCATTGGAGGATATTTAGCGGTCATCCTTTTCAGCTCTATATTTATTGACTATTACTATGGTCGAGAGGAAAAAAGACATTATCTTTCCATTAGTTCGGCCATTGTTGGATTGCTATCACTCATCCTATTCTTCTTTTATATCAGTTAAATAAACGTATAAACCTGAACCCGAAATAATCTCGAGTTCAGGTATTTTTTTCTATCGTTTCAGTCTGAAGCATTAATTGATAAATACTTGATATGATAAAGCTGGTAGCTAAACCATATAGCGTATTAAAGCTTAAACCAATACCAATTCCAATGATGATGGATAGAAAAATGACAAGCCAGCTATGTTTATGAATATGGCGATTCGTAAATAAAAGGATTAACATAAACGGTAACATGGTAATGTGCAGGAAGGCAAAAGAATAAATAACACCTAAAATCGTTAAATCGATAGATAAGAAACAGGTAAATAAAATTATCATCAGACCAATCAAATAGAAATAATAGGGTCTTTTCGTCACAAAAAAACGTTTCGTTGCCCGCATGTCTACAAGCAAGGTTGTGACAATGGCTAATAGGACAATGACGAGAAAAGCAAATGTAAGGAAGCCTGGCTGCACTTCATATAAAAACGTAAAAATCAATACTTGGAACTGGCCAAATGATCCGCTGTATAGGGCAATCATTAAAATCGCTGTAAATGATAGCGTTAATAACGCTAAAATTAAACCTGAGGAAAACAGACTGCGGCGTACTTTTTTAGGTTTTATAAAGGCAATTAAATACCATGTCGATTTATCAAAAAATACTTGTCCTAAAACGGCTAGTTGAATAATGACATAGAATAGCAGAATTTCGCTATTTTTAAAATAAAATAAATAAGGGTGATATAAGCGAATCCCCTCATATACAGTGTTTGCCCCATTTTGAACAAAGTAATAAATAGGGATAAAAATAAGTAGTGAAAAAAGAGCAATAATAAATAAAATTTCCAACCAGAGTATACTTTTCACTGACATGATGCGATCAAGAAATAAGATGCCGATTAAAAAGAAAAAAAGTGTAATAGGCACTGGAATATTTAACATTATTTCAGATAATACACTAATGCTTATTAATTGAATAAGCCAAATTTCAATACCTGTCAGCAGGTAAAATAGCCGTATAACCTTTAAATTCATACCAGACAATTTACGCTGTATGGTAAAGAGCAAAAAACTTTGTGTATGCTGATTTTGTGTGTAATCGCTCTTATTCAGCAATGAGCCAAGTATAATAAACGAAAGAGCTGTTGCTAATTTCCTTAACATACGATTAAAGACCTTTACTCATTTTAGAGGATTTATATTGACGTGGTGATTGATTGTATTTTTTCTTAAACGCAACACTAAAATAGTGCTGACTATTAAAACCACAGCTCTCAGCAATCGCAGACATACTTGTGTCTAGATTTTCATTGATTTTCTTTACGGCCATTTCTAAGCGATAATTATTAATATACTCATTAATGCCAATAGACTGCTCCTCCAAAAATTTACGACTTAAATAGCTCGGATTCAAATGAATTTTTTCAGCAATAATATTGAGACTTAGTTTTTCATAATAGTTTTCATGAATATAGGAAAGTGCGCTTTGAATCGCATCATGGTTAGAACTCCACACCTTATATTTCTCCACGATAGCATCTAATTCACTTGCAATGACCGGTTTTGTAAGATAATCCTTTACCCCGATACGCAATGCCTGTTGGGCATATTCAAAGGTTTGATAAGCTGTTACCATGATGATGTCTACCTCATAAAGCGCTTTTAATTCCTTGCTCAACGAGATACCATCTTTCCCAGGCATTTGAATATCCAAAAAGGCGATAGTCATACGATGCTTTTTAGCTAATTGCAGAGCCTGTGAGGCATCTTGGGCAGTATGGAAGGTCCAATTTGGAAAATGTGGCTTTAATAAATAAATCATTTGCTCAAGCTCTAATGGCTCATCATCTGCGATTAAAATATTCATGGTGAGATTCTCCTTTCTCCTTCCAGTTGATAGAAAGCCTATGCGGGAACATGGATTGTAACAGTGTAATGCTGTTCATTGTTTTGAATCGAGAATAAAATATTTTCAAGCCCATAAATGAGCTCAAGTCGTTTTCTAATATTTTCGAGACCATAACCTTGCTGCAATTCGTCTACTACCTGTTCAATTTTTTCTAATGGCTGTGTATTTTTAATTTCAATTAATAAGCTAGTTTCCATTTTTTTGATTATAATGGAAAGCTCTGCAGGTCCTATATGTTTTTCAAAGCTATGTTTATATGCATTTTCAATAATGGTCTGCAGAATAAATGGAGGTATTTGGACAGATAGAGCTTCATCATCAATATATTTATTTACAGTCAAACGATGGCCAAATCGCAATTGTTGAATATTTAAATAACTATCGACAAATTGGACCTCGTTCTTTAACGCAATTAACACCTCGTGATTATTGTATTTAAATTTAAAAAATGTTGCCAAAGCCTCAATGCCCGCAACCAAATCTTCCTTTCGATTGATGCGAGCTAGGCTTAATAATGAATTTAATGCATTAAAAAAGAAATGTGGCTGTATTTGCTGATTCAACTGGAGAATATTCGCTCTTTGTAAATCCTGCTCAAGCTCTAAATTTCTTTTTTCCTCCTCAAGGCTATCGATTTGCTTTTCGAAAATAAAGATAAAAGTAAGCAGAAAAGCTCCAATAATTGGAGCAATTACACATAGGAGAATATATATGTTGAAGGTTTCTGGTTGTAACATAATGACCTCTCCGATTATTTTATAAGTGTAAGATACATTAAACTAAATTTTCTGCGAAATGGCAAGCTACCTTATGTGTTGCAGTGATCGCTCGTAAAGCTGGCACTTCTGCTTTACATTTATCTGTTGCGAATGGGCAACGTGTGTGAAAGCTACAGCCAGTAGGAGGATTAAGAGGTGATGGTAGGTCACCTTTTAAAATAATGCGCTCCTTACGATGCTGCTTATCAATGACTGGTATAGAAGAAAATAGTGCTTTTGTATAAGGATGATGTGGCTGTGTGAAAAGGGAATGCTTATCAGCAATTTCTACAACCTTTCCAAGATACATCACCATAATACGGTCTGAAATATGTCGAACAACACTTAAATCGTGTGAGATAAATAAAAAGGTTAAATCTAAATCTCGTTGTAGTTGCTTCAGTAAATTGAGTATTTGAGCTTGAATGGAAACATCTAGGGCAGAAACAGACTCATCACAAATAATAATTTTAGGATTAACAGCAAGGGCTCTTGCAATGCCAATCCGCTGACGCTGACCACCAGAAAATTCATGTGGATAACGCTCTAAGTACTCAGGACGTAACCCAACAAGGGACATTAATTCGAGCATGCGTGCTTCTTGCTGCTCAGGTGGTACAATTTTTTGAATAGACATGGCCTCTGTTAACATTTTACGAATGGTTCTTCGTGGGTTAAGGGATGCATAGGGATCTTGGAAAATAATTTGAATGTCCTTGCGTGCAGCACGAAGCTCTTTTTTGTTCATATTCACTAAACTTTTACCAAATAACAATACCTCTCCAGCAGTAGGCTCATCTAATCTTAAAATAGAACGACCAGTCGTTGATTTACCACAGCCAGATTCTCCAACAATGCTGAGTGTCTCACCAGGCATGATATCGAAAGAAACACCATCCACAGCTTTTACAACTTGCTGTGGACCGAAAAGCTTTTCTTTTTTTAAGAAAAAATGCTGCTTTAAATCATTTACTTGTAATAGTGGTTGGGTGTGTTGTGCTGTTGTCATACTGTCAGCTCCTTCATAAGTGTTTCTCCTTGCCATTCATTACTGTACATCCAGCATCTTACCTTTTTTCCTTGCTCGACAGTCAAAAGTTCTGGCTGTTGGTCACGACATAAATCTGTAGCAAATGGACAACGTTCTGCATAACGGCAGCCAATTGGGTAATTATAGGGACTTGGGACAGTTCCGTGAATAGTAGATAGTTCTTCTTGGTCTTCGTATAGCTTTGGTAATGATTGAATTAATCCGTTTGTATAAGGGTGTAACGGTTTTTCAAAAAGACTTTCTGTTGTGCCTTCTTCTACAACCTGACCTGCATACATAACGGCAATCTTATCGCAAATTTCTGCTACAACACCTAGATCATGGGTAATGAAGATAATGCTCATGCCTAATTGTTTTTGCAGGTTTTGAATAATATCAATAATTTGGGCTTGAATGGTTACATCTAAAGCAGTTGTCGGTTCGTCAGCAATTAACACATCTGGTGTACAGGCTAGTGCCATGGCAATCATAATGCGTTGTCGCATCCCACCACTTAACTGATAAGGCTCCTGCTTCGCTCTTTTTTCTGGTGCAGGAATCCCAACTAGGCGAATCATATCGACAGCCTTTTGCCATGCTTCTTTACGTGATAAGCCTTGGTGCAATCGAATGGATTCAGCAATTTGCTCTCCAACGGATAATACAGGATTTAAGCTTGTCATAGGCTCTTGGAAAATCATCGATATTTTATTGCCCCGAATTTTACGTAACTCTTCATCTGAGAGCTTCAAGATGTCAGTATTATTTAATAAAATTTCGCCATTGATGATTTTACCAGGAGGCGACGGTACTAAACGAAGTAATGACAGCGAAGTCATGGATTTCCCACAACCAGATTCACCAACAATGCCCAGTGTTTCTCCTTTTTTAAGAGTAAAGGACACCCCATCTACAGCTTTGGCAACCCCTTCACTCGAATAAAAATAGGTTTGTAAATTTTTTACTTCCAACACGTTTTCTTGTTTCATCCGTTTTTCCCCTCCTTAGTTTAAATCCATTCGTTTATTAAAGAATCGATACAAAATGTCTACAAAAAGATTAATGAAAACAAATATTAATGAGGCAACAAGTACGCCACCTTGTACGACTGGTATATCACGTGTTCGAATGGCATCTACAATCATTCGTCCTAATCCGTTTACAGCGAAAACAGATTCAACTAAAACTGTTCCGCCAAGTAAACTACCAAACTGTAAGCCTACTACTGTAATAACTGGAATCAAGGCATTGCGTAATGCGTGCTTTAAAATGATGATGTACCCTTTTAAGCCTTTTGCTTTCGCTGTTCGTATATAGTCTTGATTTACAACCTCTAACATACTAGAGCGAGTCATACGAGCGACGATAGCAGCTCCACCAGCACCAAGTGTGATAGCTGGTAGAATAATATGTTTGGCACTATCCCAGCCTGCTACAGGAAGCCAGTGTAACTGTACAGAGAATACATACATTAATAAAATTCCTAACCAGAAACTTGGAAGGGAAATTCCTAATAAAGCGACAACCATTAAGCCTACATCCATAAACGAATAAGGACGGATAGCAGAGATAATACCAGCAATAAGCCCCAGAACAATGGTAATTAAAATACTATAAAAGGCTAGCTCTATTGTAATTGGTAATCGGGAGGTGATTTCCTCGAATACTGGTTGATTATTTTTTAAAGAGTTACCCATATCTCCTTGTAGAAGATTTTTAATATAGTCTGTATATTGAACTGCTAATGGTTTATTGAGCCCTAAATTCTCGCGTAATTCTGCAACTGTTTCTTGAGAAGCTCCTTCTCCTGCTAAAATAATCGCTGGGTCCCCAGGAATCATCTGCATAATTAGAAAAACAACAAGCGTTACACCAAGTGTCACAGGAATAATTTGAGCTAGTCGTTTTAAGATAAATAATGTCATGTGTCTTCTCTCCTTTAATTTTTCATTCTTGGATCTAGTGCATCGCGTAAACCATCACCAAATAAGTTAAAGCCTAATACGAGTATAGAAATCATAATACCTGGGAATAGCGCCATATAAGGAGCAGTAAATAGGAAATCACGTCCGTTCGAAAGCATGGCACCCCATTCAGGAGATGGTGGCTGAGCACCTAAACCTAAGAATGATAGACCTGCTGCAGATAGAATAGCTGTTGCTAAGCGCATGGATGCTTGTACAATAATGGGTGATAAAATATTTGGAAAAATATGCTTGATTAGAATGGTCATATCATTTGCTCCAAGTGTTTTGACTGCATCGATATATTCTAATTTTTTAACTTCCATTGTTGAGCCACGTACAATACGAGCAAACATAGGAATAGAGAAAAAACCAACAGCAATTGTGACATTGATAAGGCTTGGCCCCAATGCACTGACAATAGCTAAAGCTAGTAAAATACCCGGGAAGGCAAGCATGATATCTAAAATTCGACTAATAATAGAATCAACCCATTTGCCATAATAGCCAGAAATAAGGCCTAAGAAGGTACCGATTGTACCACCGAATAAAACAGCTGAAATACCAACACCAATGGATAAACGTGATCCATATAAAATACGGCTTAAAATATCTCGCCCTTTGTCGTCTGTTCCCATTAGATGATCAAAACTTGGCCCTTGTAATTTTTGATCTAACTGTACGTCGTATGGATCATAAGGGGCTAATATGGGCCCAATCAGAAACATCAATATATATAGAAGAATGATGATGCCTCCTGCGACAGCTGCTTTATTTTTCTTGATTTTGTTTAGGAAAGAAACAAGATTCTTTTTTCTAGATGCCTTGCGTGCATTCACTAAAACAGAATGATCGATAGTAGTTGTTACTTTATTCATATCGAATACTCCTTTTCTATTTGATTTGATTTCAATTTAGTGAAAAGCGTAAAGAATGTAAATATTTTATGGCTTATTAGTCAGAAAATTTAAAAAACACGTAAATATTTTAAAAAACAAGTGAATTTTATTTCTTTATAATTCGAAATGTAAGGAACAAATCACACAAGGAGGAAATGTTGATGAAGAAAATGAAGTTGTTTTTATTCCTAGCACTAATGACTGTACTTATCCTGCAAGCATGCTCTACCGCTAGCAATAATAGTACGGAGGGTTCCAAAGAAGGATCAAAAAGCGTAGGAGGAGAATTAGTCGTTCTAAGAGCAGCAGATGCGACAAGTCTTGACCCTCATTTTATTACAGATATTCCATCAGCGAATATTATTCATGGCAAGGTATATGAAACACTTGTCGCTTTTGATAGAGATCGTAAAATTGTTCCATTACTCGCAAAAGAGTGGGAGCAAAAAGATGAAGTCACATGGACATTTACATTGAATGAAGGCATTAAATTCCATGATGGAGCAGATTTTAATGCAGAAGCTGTAAAAGCGACATTTGACCGAATTCTAGATCCTGCAACTGGATCACCACAGCGTGATAAATTATCGATGATTAATGAAGTAGTAGTAGATGATGAGTATGTTGTAACGTTGAAGTTAAAAGAACCGTATGCTCCACTTCTTTCTATTTTAGCAAGTCAAGAGGGTAGTATGATGAGCCCTAAAGCAATTGCTGAAGCAGCGGACGAATTAGCAACTCATCCAGTAGGGACAGGCCCATTTGTATTTGAAACTTGGAAATCTGGTCAAGAAATCACTTTAATTTCGAATAAAGATTATTGGGGGACTGTACCGAAAGTAGATAAAGTAACATTTAAAGTTGTACCAGAGGATTCTACTCGTCTAGCAATGATTGAAAGTGGAGAAGCACATATTGCTGAACAAGTACCTGTAACAGAGATTGATCGTATTGAAAATTCTTCAACGATGAATTTATTCCGTGCAGAAGGACTAGCAGTAGAATTTATCGGCTTCAACGTGAAAGATACGTTATTATCTGATGTAAAAGTACGTCAAGCTATTAGCTATGCTGTCGACCGTGAAGCAATTATTAGCGGTATTTATGATAATGTAGGAACACTTGCAAATTCTGCAATGAGTCCAAAAATTATTGGATATTCTAGTGAAACGAAACCGTATGACTATGATGTAGTGAAGGCTAAAGAATTGTTAAAAGAAGCTGGCGTTCAAGAGGGAACAAAAGTTAAATTACTGACAAGTGACCGTAAAGAGCGTATCAACATGGCGGAGGTTATTCAATCTCAATTAAAAGGAATCGGATTAGATGTTGATATTCAAGTAATGGAGTATGGTGCATTTATTTCTGAAATTACGAAAGAACAGCATCAAATCTTTATTAGTGGTTGGGGTAATGCAACGGGTGATGCTGATTATAACCAATACAATCTATTCCACACTGCATCTATGGGGCCTCCAGGAAACCATTTCTACTATTCAAATCCAGAAGTAGACAAGCTAATTGAGCAAGGGCGTTCTGAAGCAAACCAAGAGGCACGTAATGAAATCTACAAAAAAGCAATGCAAATCGAGTTAGACGAAGCTGTGTATATTCCAGTGCGTAACTATGAGCATTTAGCAGTTTACAGCAATGCTGTAAAAGGTTTCTGGTTAGATGCATCTAACTACACGATGATCAGTGGCGTTGAAATTGTAGAGTAATCAAATTTGGTGATAGACGAAAAAATACCAATTGGGAGGAAACTATGAGTAAACTATTGCTGAAAAATGTGAGATTAGAAGAAGCATATGAGCGCGAAAATGAACACATTGTTGCTACTCGTACAGGTATTTATGATGTTCTAATCGAAGATGGACATGTTCAACAAGTAGATAAGGATATAGTGGCTGATGAAGATGTAGAAGTAATAGATGCACAACAGCAACTATTAGTCCCTTCATTCCGTGAAATGCATATTCATATTGATAAAACGTATTTCGGCGGAGAATGGCAGGCACCAAGACCCATTACTAAAGGGATTTTAACACGCATTGAAGAAGAAAGAACACTACTACCTAAACAATTGCCGACAGCTGCTTATCGAGCAGAGGAAATGGTGAAGTGGCTCATTTCCCAAGGACACACACATATTCGTTCACATTGTAATGTTGACCCACAAATTGGGACAAAGCATATTGAAATTACAAAACAGGTTTTAGCAAACTATCAAGATCAAATCACCTATGATATTGTAGCCTTTCCACAGCATGGCTTATTACGCTCCAATGTAGAGGGACTAATCCGTGAGGCAATGGCGATGGGAGCAACGCTTGTTGGAGGCGTTGACCCATCCATTGTAGATCGCAATATCGAAAAGTCATTGCAAACAACGATGGGTATTGCACAAGACTATAATGCAGGGATCGATATTCATATTCACACAGCGAACACGCTAGGCGAATTTGAATTTTATAAACTGATTGAGTTAACGAAACAGGCGAAAAAAGAAGGTCAAGTCACAATTAGCCATGCGATGGCACTTGCTGATTTAGAACAGTCACGTTTAGAAAATTTAGTTCAAGCCATGGCTGAGGTACAAATGGATGTAACAACAACTGTACCAATCGATTTGAACCGTTCGACAATACCAATTCCTTATCTTTATAACAATGGTGTAAAGGTATCTGTGGGACATGATAGCTTAACAGATCATTGGTCACCATATGGTACTGGTAATACGATTATGAAATTAAATGTCATGGCGGAGAGATTCCGTTTTATTGATGAATATTCATTAAGTCGAGCTTGGAAATACGCCTCTGGCGGTATCACACCATTGAATGATGTAGGAGAACGTGTTTGGCCACAAGTTGGTGATAAAGCGAATATGCTGTTAGTGGATGGCGTGAGCACTGCCCATGTGATAGCAAGAAGATGCCCAATTACTACGGTCATTTCACAAGGCAAAATGATTCACCAACAGGATGTAGGAGAGTTGAAAGGAGAATTCAGATGAAGCACTGGCTTACAAATGTTCTACTTGAAACAGGAGAATATCTAAAGGAAAATGATACAGTTGGAACGAAAGTGGAGCTTTTTCACCTTGAAATTACAGATGGCTTCATTTCGCAAATTGTACCCGCAACAGACGCAATCGATTCTCAAAACGAAGTCACAGATATGAAAGGGAAGCTGCTATTACCTGCCTTTAAGGAAATGCATAATCATTTAGATAAAACATACTTATCTTTACCGTGGAAGGCTTGTGTGCCCGTAAAGAATTTAAAGGAACGACTTGATCGTGAAGCACAAGAGTTATCCGTACTTGCTACAACAGGTAAACAACGTGCGGCTGCAATGATTGAAAAAATCCTTAAGAATGGTGCGAATCATATTCGTACACATGTCAATATCGATCCATACATTGGATTAAAAAATTTAGAAGGTGTACTAGCGGCATTGGACGATTATAAAGATGTCGTGACATCAGAAGTCATTGCCTTTCCACAGCATGGTCTACTAAGAGATGATGTCCCTAAATTATTGCGTGAAGCTTTACGCAATGGAGCGACGATGATTGGCGGCCTAGATCCAGCTGGCATCGATAACTCGATCGAGCCTTCTCTTTATGAAGTGATGGATATTGCACAGGAATTTAATGTTGATGTCGATATTCATTTACATGATGGTGGACATGTTGGGTATTATACAATCGATAAATGGATAGACATCGTGGAGGATGCCAAATATCAGGGGAGAACGGCAATAAGTCATGCCTTTTCACTTGGTGATGTATCAATCATGGAGCAACATAAAATTGCAGATCGTTTAGCACAACAACAAGTAAAAATAATGTCAACGGTGCCATTTGATTTGCGACGATTAATTCCACCGATTGAATTACTATCAGAGCACGGTGTGGATGTCCACTTTGGTTGTGACGGCTTTTATGATTCTTGGAGTCCTAATGGCTCAGGAGATATTTTAGAAAAAGCGACTACTTTTGCAGACATTTCTCGTAAACTTGACGAACGCTCTATTCGACAAACATTAAAATATATTACAAGTGGTGTCACGCCATTAGATGCAAATGGTCAGAAGGTCTGGCCGAATGTGAAAGATGAAGCAAGTTTTGTATTCTTTGACGCAGTTTCAAGCGCTGAAGTTATTGCACGTAAACCATCCAACCGAGTGGTTATGTCTAAAGGTAAGTTTATTAACTAAGTATCAATCTAAATCCCCCTTATTTAGATAACATAGCAAACTAGAAAATTTCTAGTTTGCTATACTTATGTTTTAATAGAAAAGATGAATAAAGGAAAGGAAAGTAGATTTGTCATTACTTATGTAGAAATCTCTTTATATGCAGGTGCGATAAAATATGAAGCAATTAACAATCTATATGATTTTATTTAGCTGTGTATTTTTTTGGGCCAGTAATTTCATTATTGGCTCTATTTTAATTGAACATTGGGATCCTTTAACGGTCGCCGTTTTTAGATTAATTGTCATAGTTCTATTTTTAGGGTGGATTAGTTGGAAAGCAATTTGCCAAACAACATTTACGAGAAATGATCTATTGTTATTGATCCTTGCAGGAATATTGGGCGTTTCTATTAATCACTATAGCTTTTATGCTAGTCTCCAGCATACTTCTCCTATCACTGCTGCCTTAATCTTAGCCTGTGCACCGATTGTCACATCTCTACTGAATAAAATGATTTATCATGAATCACGTAACGGCATATTTTGGCTAGGTGCGATACTTTCATTTGTTGGTGTTGGCCTCATCATTACAAAGGGGGCACTTATCACCATTTCAATCGGTAAGGGTGAGGTGCTGAGCTTAATTACAATGCTAAGCTTTGCTTTGTTCCTCATTATTGTCAATCATCTTAGTCTGAAAATGTCTGCCCAGTCGATAACGTTCTATACAAATTTAATAGGTTTACTGGTGCTTGTGCCATTTTCATTTACTATTTTGCCGCAGACGAATTGGCAAGTTGCAATGCCCTACTGGTTATTGCTCATTTTATCAGCAATTATTATTCACGGGGTGAGTAATTTAATGTGGAATCAACAAATGAAGGAGATTGGCTCAACGAATGCGTCACTGTTGTTAAACTTTGAGCCAGCTATAGCTATGCTATTAAGTGCATTATTTTTAAAACAATTCCCTACAAGTGTTCAAATATATGGTTCTTTATTAATTTTAGTAGGAATTTTGCTATGTATATATTATAAAGAAATTAAAATTTTGCTTTTGCTGAAAAGAAAAGCAAATTAAAAAATGCACTTTTCTGTACAGCATGTTAGAAATGATTTCTAGCATGCTGTTTTTCTGTAGATTGTATGTATTGTTTTTGTGCAAAAATAATATTACTTCAAAAAAATCCTCTTTTAGAATATTTCCATCATGTAGAAGCAATTGATACTGAGTTAACAGAATTTTATCTCTTATTCTTTGTATAAAAAATATATATTTGGATAATAAAAATCTTGTTGTATTGAAAGCATTTTATAAAATATTCATCCGGTGTATTGTAAATAATTTATTATTTTATCAATTTAAGTAAAATTAAATTTTTTTATAAAAAATTCTGACCATTACTAAATATAAAAATTTTGTCTATTACATTTATAAAATGCTCTTTTGTTCTATAAATTTCTATATACTACATATTTACTGTGCTTCTTTTTATGAGAGATACACATAATAATACTCCTGGTAAAATAAGACGTATACATTTATTGAATGTGAAAATATGCACAAATTTTATTATTTTAATATAATTAAATATTGTTTGAGGAATAGATCAGAAAAGTAATATTAGCTAAATGGTGTTATGTTTTTTGTAAAATAAACGTAGTTATACTTAGAGACTGTAAGGTTTGTGGGATATAACATATTAATAAAAAGGAGAAAAACTTTTTGGAGAAATAATATTTTTTAGAAAAACATCTTGCATTTGAATAATTCTAAGTGGTAAATTGTTTTACATGGACGTTCATAGAATTTTCACAGGTAGCAAAAGAGGGGAGAAATGAGAATTTATGAATAAAAATAGATGGTTAATTGCATTATCTGCAATCGCTATTCACCTTTCGATCGGTGGAGCCTATGCATACAGTGTATACAAGCTACCGATTGTCACAGAAATGGGATGGAGTGAAACAAAGGTAACGATTGCCTTTACCATTATGATGGGATTAGCTGGTTTCTCAGCTGCATTATTTGGTAGTTTAGTAGAAAAAATGGGACCACGTAAATCGGCGATGGTAGCAGCTGTCTTATTTGGAGCAGGACAAGCTGGGGCAGGTGTAGCCATTTCGATGGATTCTGTTGTTATGTATTGGTTAACGTATGGTGTTCTTAGTGGATTAGGAATGGGGATTGGCTATATTGCACCGGTATCAACACTTGTAAAATGGTTCCCAGACCGTCGTGGTCTAGCAACAGGTATGGCCGTACTTGGTTTTGGATCGGGTGCACTTATTACAGCACCAGTCGCAGCCAACTTAATGGAGGCAGTTGGCATTTCTACAACATACTTTATTCTAGGGGCAAGTTACTTCACGTTAATGATTTTAGGGGCTTCATATATAGCACCACCTAAGCCAGGTTATATGCCTGCTAATATGAAAGCAGCTGCCAATAATGGTAAGGACGTAGTTAAGAAAGATTTAGCTGTTATGTCAGCACGAGAAGCTGTTAAAACAAAGCACTTCTGGATGCTTTGGTCCATGCATTTAGTTAATGTAACAGCAGGGATTATGATGATTTCTGTTGCTTCACCAATGGCCCAGGAAATTGTCGGTCTATCAGTAGCAGGTGCTGCCGCAATGGTAGGAATTATGGGGTTATTTAATGGTGGTGGTCGTTTAATCTGGGCCGCTGTGTCTGATTATATCGGTCGTTCTAACGTTTTCGTTATTTTCTTTACTGCACAGCTAATCACATTTATCGTTTTACCACATACAACTAACGTAATTATTTTCCAAGCACTTATCTTCTTAGTTGTTAGTTGCTATGGTGGTGGGTTCTCAAATCTACCTGCATTTGCAAGTGATTTATTTGGCACAAAGCAACTTGGTGTGATACATGGTTATTTATTAACAACGTGGTCATTGGGTGGAGTTTTTGGACCATTGTTAGTAAGTGCAATCAAAAATGCGTATGGAAGCTATATTCCTGTATTCTATGTATTCGCAGGTTTAATCGCAGCTTCGTTGATTATTTCCTTAACGTTACGTGCAGATGTACGTAAGCAAACAGCTTTAAAAGCAGCGCAAAATGTTGGAGATGTTTCTGCTACACAATAATATGAACTTTCTTACTATATAGGTGTCATTTCGTAAATGGCACTTATATAGTTATTTTTTTGAAGTGATTGTTATATAACAATCGTTATTTCTTTGTTTAATGTATAACAGCACATGTCTGATGTCAATAACATTACTGGAAATAAAGTGATTTCGTTATTAAAAGAGAAATTTTGTAACGAAATGCACAATGAGGGACAATCCGTTAAAAATTGAATCTTTTCTCAAAGATCAACGTATATAAAGTAATTAGGGAGGGATCAATCATGGGGAAATTTTCTTTAGATGAATTTGTTCATAAAACACAGCAGGACGATAATGACAATGATTATTTTGAATTGGAAACTGAACGTGTATTAGAGGTTAATCTCAACGGTGAAGTGTGGTCAAAAATGGGCGCTATGATTTCCTATACAGGTGATATTAAATTTGAACGTGAGCGCGTCTTGGAGCATGGTCTTGGCAAAATGTTTAAAAAGGCTTTAACGGGTGAAGGTACGCAATTGATGAAAGCTAGCGGAAAGGGCAGACTCTATTTAGCAGACCAAGGAAAGAAAGTAACTGTTTTTGATTTGAAAAACGACAGTATTTGTGTCAATGGCAATGATTTACTTGCCTTTGAGCCTAGCATCGAATGGGATATACGTTTGATGCGTAAAATGGCTGGCATCATGTCAGGTGGTTTATTTAATGTCACACTTCAAGGAACAGGGAAGGTTGCGATTACAACCCATTTTGAACCACTGACATTATTAGTGAAACCAGGTGAAACCGTATATACTGATCCACATGCTACTGTCGCATGGTCAGGCAACCTATCACCTGAATTTAAAACAGATATTAGCTTCCGTACATTTATCGGCCGAGGCAGTGGAGAATCCATCCAGATGGCGTTTTCTGGTGAGGGCTTTGTTATTATTCAACCATTTGAAGAAGTGTATATGGCTAGTGAAAGCTAAAAAAGCGCGTCCGTTTTCCACGGACACGCTTTTTCTTCTATTATAATGCCGCATGCATTCCTGCAATACGTCCTGTTACGAGGGCTGAAGTGATGTTATAGCCGCCTGTATAGCCATGAATATCAAGAATTTCTCCACAAAAGAACAGTCCCTCTTTTTTCTTTGAGGCCATTGTTTTTGGCTCGATTTCTTTTACAGAGACACCGCCACCTGTTACAAATGCCTTATCAAGTGACTGTGTGCCACTCACTGTTAACGTGAAGTTTACTAGTAAACGTGCTAGCTGCCGAATTTTCTCTTGGGATAATTCAGCGCCCGTCAATTGAACATCAATATGTGCTCGTTCACATAAGAACAAGAGCCATCGTTCAGGTGCTATGCCTTTCCAAACATTTTTCACAGCTTTTTTCGGATCTTCTTTTATTAATTTATTTAAATATTGTAGACATGTTTCTTCATTATCATGTACCAGTGTTTGAATACGCATTGTCACGGGTTCATAGCCTGTTTTCATTAATTCTTTCACAACGAATTGACTACAACGCAAAATAGCAGGACCACTTAAACCAAAATGGGTAAAGAGCATGTCCATTTGATGGGTGACGAGTGTCTTGCCTTTTTTATTTAGCACAGAGACAGCAACATCACGAAGTGCTAGTCCTTGTAGCTCACGCGCTTGAATAAAATCTTCTTTTGAAATAACAGGGACTTCTGTTGGGAATAAGGTTGTGATTGTATGACCCGCACGTTCAGCCCAAGGATAGCCATCACCTGTTGAGCCTGTTTGTGGAACCGCCTTGCCACCAACCGCTACAACGACTGCTTGACTACGGACTTCGGTGCCATCAGCAAGACGTACACCCAAAATTTTATCTTCATCCATTAGAAGCTTACTGACAGCTGTGTGTAAACGAACTTCAATATGAAGACGTTGTAGCTGTCTAATCAGCGCATCCACAACGTCTTGGGCGCGATTGGATACAGGGAACATTCTACCATGGTCCTCTTCCTTTAGGGCGACACCAAGCCCTTCAAAAAATGCAATTATATCTTCATTATTATAAACGGTAAAAGGACTATAGAGAAAACGACCATTACCAGGTATATGCTTCACGATTTCTTCAACAGGCAAACGATTTGTAACATTACAGCGTCCTCCGCCAGAAATGGCCAATTTCTTGCCTAGTTTTGTGCCTTTTTCTAACAATAACACTTTCTTTTTACGCTCTCCAGCAGCAATCGCCGCCATTAAACCAGATGGGCCACCACCGATCACGATTACATCATACATAGTTAGAAACTCACTTTCTGTTCAAATTAGGAATCCTTCCTATTATACATGAAGTCTATATAGAGAGGGACTTTCTTTGACATTGAAAATAATAGAAAAGTGTTTTATAATTCTTTATCTCATCTTTTGAGATGAAGAGCTTATACAGTAGAATGAAACACAATATTCTTTGTTATACAAATGGATGAATGAAAGTTTTCCTTTATTAGCATTGTCAGCATGAAATGTATGTCTTTTCGTGCTATTATGGTAAAGGTTATGCACTAAATTATGAGGTGAAAAATAGAATGTGCGGATTTATAGGTTATATTAATGGAACAAATGTGATTGATCATCATCAGACGATAGAAAATATGATGAATACAATTATTCACCGTGGACCAGATAGCGGTGGTATTCATAGTGACGATAAAGTGACGTTAGGTTTCCGTCGATTAAGTATTATTGACTTATCAGACGTAGCAAATCAACCATTATATAGTGCAGATGGAAATATTGTGCTTGTATTTAATGGAGAAATTTTTAACTTCCAAGAGCTACGTGCAGATCTTATTGAAAAAGGTCATACGTTTAAAACGCAGTCAGATAGTGAAGTCATTATTTATGGCTATGTAGAATATGGCGTAGAATTTGTGAAGAAACTGCGTGGGATGTTTGCCTTCTGTATTTGGGATAAAAAGAATGATTTACAATTCATTGCGCGCGATGGCTTTGGAATCAAGCCGTTGTATTACTCTGAGCATACAACAGACGGTACGTTTATTTTTGGCTCTGAGATTAAATCGTTTTTACCACACCCATCATTTATTAAAGAGTTAAATAAACAGGCACTTCGCCCCTATTTAACATTCCAGTATTCATCTATGGATGAAACATTCTTTAAAGGTGTCTTTAAATTACCACCAGCACACTATATGCTGATTCAAAATGGACAAAAGCAAATCGTGCAATATTGGGATAAAAAATTCCATGCAAAAGAAGCACCGATCGAAAAATATATTGAAGATATTCGTTCCACTGTGAAAGAGTCTGTAGAGGCTCATAAAATTAGTGATGTAAAGGTTGGTTCATTCTTATCGGGTGGTATTGACTCTAGTTATATTACGTCTTTATTACGCCCAGATAAATCCTTCTCAGTCGGGTTTGCGGACTATGAAGATATGTTCAATGAGACAAATCTTGCAAAAGATTTATCAGATACGTTGAATATTCAAAATGAACGTAGATACATTACCGCAGATGAGTGTTTCGAAGCGCTACCTAAAATTCAATGGCATATGGATGAGCCGCAATCCAATCCATCTTCAGTGCCACTTTACTTCCTATCAGAGCTTGCTTCAAAAGATGTAACGGTTGTCCTATCAGGTGAAGGTGCCGATGAAATTTTTGGTGGGTATGCTTGGTATCAAAACTCAGGAAGAATGCAAAAATACGAAAAATTACCATTAGGTCTTCGAAAAACATTACGTGGAATGGCAGAAGCCCTACCGAAAAATCAATACACGAATTTCCTTATTAAAGGTGCTCAAACAGTAGAAGAACGGTTTATTGGGGAAGCGGTAGTTTGGGATGAAGTGGATGCTATTAATGTTTTAAAGCCAGCTTATAAAAATGCCCCATCTGTAAAATCGATTACAAAACGTATTTATGATGAAGTACCTGGCGATGATGATGTGACAAAAATGCAGTATCTAGATCTAAATCTTTGGATGCCTGGTGATATTTTATTAAAGGCAGATAAAATGAGTATGGCGCACTCAATTGAATTACGTGTACCATTTTTAGATAAAGAAGTAATGGAGTTAGCTAAAAATATTCCATCAAGATACCGTGTGAATGATATCGATACAAAGTATGTTCTACGTCAAGCCGCACATCAGGAATTGCCAGAAGAATGGGCAAAGCGTCCAAAACTTGGATTCCCAGTGCCAATCCGTCACTGGTTACGTGAAGAAAAGTATTACAACATGGTAAAAGAAATGTTTACAACTGACTTTGCAAATGAATTTTTTGATACCAAACAATTAGTTGGCTATCTAGATGAGCATTACGAAGGGAAAGCAAATCGTGGTCGCTATATTTGGACGGCTTATGTATTCCTAGTATGGTATAAAAAGTTCTTTGTGGACATGGTATAAAGAAATACCTTAATCGGTGGGGATGTTCAATTCCTCACCGATTATTTTAAGGCCTTTTTTCATCAGATTTTCTTTGGAATGAACTTTTTGATGTATTTATGCGTCTCATTTCCTATAAATATGTTAAGATTACAGTTGGTTTACTTTTATTGCTCTTAGAGTGACAGCGCTTGCATAGGTGTTGTTTCAAAAGAAAAAGTTTTATAAGTATTCTTTGAAGTGTTACGATAATAATATTGATTTTACAATGAATGGATGGGTATGATGTCCAATTTAATGAAAGGTACTGCGATATTAACAATGGGGATGTTTTTATCGAAGGTACTCGGATTAATTTATATTTTTCCGTTTTATGCAATTGTTGGCGAGAAAAACATTGCGCTTTACCAATATGCATATATTCCCTATTCAATTATGTTGGCAATTGCCATTTCAGGTGCGCCAATAGCCGTCTCTAAATTTGTTTCCAAATATAATGCCATGGGGGATTATCAATCAGGTCGCAAGCTGATGAAATCCGGCATTCTAATTATGATGGTGACAGGTTTCGCAGCATTTATTGCCCTCTTTCTACTTGCAACGCCAATAGCAGGGCTTGTTATTAAGAGTGAGGAACAGGTCTTTACTGTTGAACAGATTGCTTCCGTAATACGATGGGTTAGTTTTGCACTAATCGTAGTACCATTTATGAGTCTATGGCGTGGCTTCTTCCAAGGCTACGACAAAATGGAACCTACCGCCGTTTCACAATTGGTGGAACAAATTGTGCGAATTGTTGTGTTACTTGGCGGATCGTTCTTAGTGGTTATTGTGTTTAAAGGGAAACCAGAGACAGCCATCTCCTTTGCTGTGTTTGCTGCATTTATCGGGGCAATCGGTGGATTAGGTGTTCTTTATTATTACTGGAAAAAATATCAGTCTGAATTTAACTTATTACGTAGTCAAAGTGTGACTTCCACACAGCTACCAATGTCCAATATTTATAAAGAAGTGATTACCTATTCCATTCCAATGGTGTTTGTAGGGGTGGCAAATCCGTTATTCCAATTAGTCGACATGCTTACGTTTAATGGAGCAATGACGTCTATTGGTTTAGCAGAAGTAACAGATACTTATTTATCGATGATTAACTTTATGACACATAAAGTGGTTATCATCCCTGTTATGCTAGCGACTGGATTTTCGATGGCGCTTGTACCAACGATTACAAAGTATTTTACACAGGGAGAGTATTTAGCGCTCCGCCATGCAATGGATAAGACCTATCAAATTTTAATCTTTATTACATTGCCAGCTGTTGTTGGTATTTCTCTGTTAGCCAATGAAATTTATTTTATGCTTTATTCGGAAAGTGAAATGGGAGCAACCATTTTAGCGCATTATGCACCTGTTGCGATTTTATTTGCGTTATTCCAAGTGACAGCAGCCTTACTTCAAGGAATTGATTTTCAAAAGTGGATTGTCTTCAGTTTATTATCTGGGATTTTCGTGAAGCTAGCATTAAATATTCCTTTAATTCGCTGGTTAGAGGCAGATGGTGCTATAGTTGCTACAGCTATTGGCTATAGTGTTTCAATTATCATTAATATGCTTGTGTTACGAAAAACGTTAAATTATCGATCAGAAATGGTTGTGCGTCGTGTCATGCTAATTGCTTTATTGACAATGGCGATGGCCATAAGCGTGCTGATTGTGCATAAATTATTAGAATTACTAATGGGTCCAGTTGATAGTAAATTCTCAGCATTACTATTCTCAATTATTTGTGCGGGTGTGGGTGCGGCTGTCTATGGCTTTTTATCATTACGCCTAGGCTTAGCCCAAAAGCTATTAGGTGAACGATTAACCCGTATTATGAGTAAACTGGGATTGAAATAGGAGTGGAACGATGCGTTTAGATAAATTACTAGCAAATATGGGGTATGGCTCTCGCAAGGAAGTGAAGCAGCTATTAAAACAAAAAGCTGTCTCAGTAGACGGTGCTTACGTCAAGGATGCAGCTTTACACGTAGACCCAGAACAGCAAATTGTATCAGTGTTTGGAGAGCGCGTTGTTTATACAGAGTTTGTTTATTTTATGATGAATAAACCGCCTGGTGTTATTTCTGCCACTGAAGATTTAAGAGATGAAACAGTTATTGATTTATTAGAGCCATTACATCAGCATTTTCAACCGTTTCCTGTTGGTCGATTAGATAAAGACACAGAAGGATTGCTCTTATTAACAAACGATGGTCAATTAGCTCATAATTTATTGTCTCCCAAAAAGCATGTGCCAAAAGTTTATTACGCACAGATTGAAGGCGTTGTGACAGAAGGAGATGCCGAGAAATTTGCAAATGGTGTTGAACTAGATGATGGCTATGTTACAAAGCCTGGAAAGCTTGTGATTTTAAAGTCTGCACAGCTATCTGAAATAGAGCTAACGATTCAAGAAGGCAAGTTTCATCAGGTAAAGCGAATGTTTGAGGCGGTAGGAAAGCGTGTAACATATTTAAAGCGTATTTCTATGGGAAGCCTGACATTAGATGAAAATCTAGCGTTAGGTGAATATCGTGAGCTTACTACTGAAGAGCTAAACGGTTTACAAAACAATCATTAAACATATTATTCCTCGATGCCTCACATAGCATCGGGGATTTTTATATACAGTAATATAACTGTAACTGTATAATATGAAATGAGTTATTGTGATATAGTCATAGAATGTATCATATTTGAAATGTTTCCGAAAAGACGATGGTATAAAATAAGTAGAGGACAATTAAATGAAGAACCTGCGTATTAAATTATTACTATCTTTAATAGCATTTGCAGTCATACTTGTTGCTGTTATTTCATATGTAAACCGACAAATATTGGTAACAGAGATAGAAAAGCAAGTGAGCATGAATAAAATATTAATTGAAAATCATATTTTGACAGATATGCAAACTGTCGATAATGCCCATTTTTATTTTGATAATAATATTTCAGATAAAATGGAACAGGAGCTTAGACAGTTAAAAAACTATTACCATGAAAATCCTAATATAGCTACTTGGGATTTACAGCAAATGAAAAAGAAACATGGTATGGATATTTACATAGTGGATCAATCTAATACAGTGGTTTACACGACTTTTGCCAAAGATATTGGCTTGGATTTCTCGCGTTGCTGTCAACGTTTTTCTGCTTTATTGGATGAACGGCGCGCTAGTGGCGAATTTTTTACAGATGGAATTGATATTTCAACATCAACAGGAGAATATAGAAAATTTGGCTATCTGGCAACACATGATAAGAAATATTTGCTTGAGTTAGGTATAGACCTACTAAATGATCCTGTCTTCCAAACCTTTAATTTTGAGAAAACTGCACAGTACTTAATAGGTAAGTATATTGATTTAGTGGATGTGCAAGCTATTAATGCAGGTGGCGTTTTCTTTAATGATTCGAGATCGAAGAGAATCACTGTACAGGAGCAATCTAAGAAATTTCAAGAATACTTCGAGCTAGCAAAGAAAACAATGGAGCCAGTTGAGTATGAAAAGGCTTTAGACAATGGTTATATAGAAACACATCGTTTTCTGCCCTATGAAGCAGAGACAGTGAGAGGGGAGTCATCCAAAAGAATTGTCTATGTGAAATTTATCAATTTCACTAAAATGGAAGCTCTCCAAAAAAATACGAAACAATTTTGGATTCTACTGTCTATTGCCCTACTAACATCCTTTATTATGCTGTTAGTTATTAATAAAATTTTATCTAAAACAATACACCTAGCTACCTTCGATCCGTTAACTGGTGTCTTTAACCGTGCTACATATATTAGGAAAATTGATAATTTATTAAGAAAAAGAAAATTGAATGTGCCAGGTTTATTGTTAATTGATTTAGATAACTTTAAACAAGTAAACGATCAATTTGGTCATGTAGAAGGAGATCATATCCTCATTGAAACAGCGAAAATTTTAAAGCATGTTGTGAAACAAAGTGGCTTTGTTGTACGCTTCGGTGGGGATGAATTTGCCATTGTTTTATACGATACAACAGAGGAACAGATGCAGCACATAGCAGAGGATATTTTGACTCAAATAAGGTCAGTTAGATATGATGGCCAAGCTAGCGAGAAATGGTCTGTGTTGTCTGTGAGCATGGGCGGAGCCATTTATAATCATGCTGAGGATACAGAAATGAGCTTATTTGAACGGGCCGATAAAGCGCTTTATCAATCCAAAAATGCTGGTAAGGATCAATATTCTAGTTTTGCAGAGGTCGCTGCTGACGAGGATTATATTAGTTAAAAAACGCCCCATTCTATCGATAGCATAATTAGCTATTTTGATAGCAATGGGGCGTTTATTAATGAGCAGCTATTTTTGTTCTATAAAAGATACAACTACATAAAACAAGAACAGCGATGACTGGAAACATAGCGTTCATATAATGAGTCAAGAGCCAACCGCCTATTATTGGACCAATAAAACCACCTAAATTTTTAAATTGTGCAGCACCTAGATAGGTTGCCTTTTGAGTATCTGGCGCAATTTCATCAATCATGACATTCATTGTAGGGAAGGCAAAGATTTCACCTATGGTAAAAATAATCATGGCAATGATATAGAGCGTATAATTATTGGAGAATCCAAACATACATAATCCAATAGCAAAGAACAGTACACCTACTAATAATGTTGCTGTAGATGAAAAGCGCTCTGATACTATACTAATAGGTAATTGTAGTAATAACACAACTGCTGCATTGAGAGAGATTAATAACGAATAAAGTTTCGCACCTTCATCAATTTTTAATTCGATAATTTGTGGTAGCGTTGAGTCAAATTGCGAGTAACCAATATTGATTAAAATGGCTCCCAATATGAAGCTAAGCAGCACACGATTTGTCAAAAGAATCGTGAATGTACTGAGTATTTTTGTTTGTGTAACTGCTTTGGGCTGCTGCATTTGATAGCGATTTAACACAAAAAATAAAAAGACTGCGTAAATAATATACATCATCCCTGTCAGCATAAAAGGGATACTTGGACTGGATAGCTGTGAGATATACACGCCAATAATTGGACCAATAACCGCTGCAATATTGATGGCTGTGTAACGTAAGGAAAATAGTCTTTTTCGTTTATCAGCAGGTGTAAAATCAATCATCAATGCCTGTGTAGAAGGTTCAAAAAATGAACGACAAAGTCCATTCAAAGCATTGAATAGGATAAATAGCCAAACAACATGAACCGTTGCGAAGCCAAAGAACACAAGACTCCAAACAATAATTGTTAATAGAATAACGCTTTTTCTACCAAAACGATCGGTTAGATAACCCCCGAAAAATCCACCTACTGTGGAGATGAGTGGCGCGATACCAATTGTCAATCCAATTTGTAATGGAGAGGCTTGAATTTCATTATGTAAATAAATAGCTAAAAAAGGCATTGCCATAAAACTTGCAATACGCGTAAAGATTGTTCCACCTAAAATAATCCAAACTAATGGATGAAACAACTTCGACAAAGTCATAGAAAATCCTCCTCTCAACATTTAGAATGTTTCGAGTTTAACGGATTGTTAAGCAACTGTAAATAGTCAAAATAATCTTGAACGAGAACAACGCAGATAATGGCGCGTATATTTTTGTCGCTCTGCTAAAATGTGAAGCACAGATTGTAGGGCAAAAGTGAATGCTTTGGTAGGTGAGCGGAAGGATTATGTAAATGATCGCTTTATCAGATAGATGAACTCACTCTCCCCCTATAGAAGTCAGTAAGTAAAGTGGGAAAAAATCTAATAATCTTCTAATGACAAAAAAGAATGACCCCGACGAAAGGTCATTCTTTTTCCATACACAATGCTTTACGTACAAAACGTAAAACTAAGACGTTAATTTTACTTTTTTCTTCGTCGTTGTCCATCTGCCTCGACTTGGACTCGTCACCAAATCGTTAAAGGCTAACACGTTCAAATCTCTTTGAACGGTGCGAGGAGTGATACTAAACTCTTCGACTAAATCCTGTGTAGACACGGTTCCTTTGTCTAAAATAAACATGTACACGTCTTTAATACGATTAAGCATTCGATCAGTAGTTGGTTTCATTAAATGAACCACTCCTTCATCTTAATTCTCTTGGCAAAGACTAGCGGACGACAATATGTGCGGAGTGCACTTAGGCTAATAAGTAGCTGCCTTAGACATCCCCTTTTCTAATTTTATAGTCAGAACAATTATTCTGATAACTTTATTATATAGAAAAACTACTTAATTTTCTAGTGAATGCAAGAGAAATTTACAATTAATATATAAAATTTATACTGTATTTTGTGGGAATACGTGAAAAACGTGCTATATATGGTAGTGACAGTAGAAGTTACTGAAAATAGTTGTCAGAAAGCTGATTGTCATATATGTTGTAAGGTGTAGAATAATGCTAATACTTTGAAGGAGGTACATGGTATGGATTGGTTACAAGCTGCAAAAGAAAGGCAAGACGAATTAATACAAGAGTTACAGGAGCTTGTGCAAATAAATAGTGTGCTCGATGAGGATACAATAACTACTGAAGTACCTTTTGGGGATGGTCCACTTCAAGCGCTTGAATGGTTACTAGCAAAAGGTCAAAGTGAAGGCCTGCTCACGAAAAATGTTAATAATTATGCTGGACATATTGAAATGGGAACTGGTGAAGATTTACTTGGTATTTTATGTCATGTTGATGTTGTCCCAATTGGAGAAGAAGCAGATTGGACTTACCCTCCTTTCAGCGGCACAGTAGCTGATGGTAAATTATTTGCACGTGGTGCGATTGACGATAAAGGGCCTACGATTGCGGCATGGATGGCCATGAAACTTGTGAAAGATGCAGGTATTCCGTTAGAAAAAAGAGTACGAATGATTATTGGTACAGACGAAGAAACAGGATTCCGCTGTGTCGACCACTATTTTAAACAGGAGGAAATGCCGACAATTGGTTTTGCACCAGATGCGGATTTCCCGCTCATCAATGCAGAAAAAGGCATTGCAGAGCTTGTGTTCTCTCAAAATAAAGTGGGTGATGCAACGAAAGAACAACTACTACTATTTAATGCAGGAAAGCGCCCAAATATGGTACCTGATTTTGCAAAAGCAATAATTCAGCACGTAACAGCATCATTCGAACAGAATTTTCAAACATTTTTAAGTAAAAATCAGCTAGAAGGCTCTTTATTAATGGAGGAGTCTCGCTATATAATAACTATCAAAGGTAAAGCAGCCCATGCAATGGAACCAGATAAAGGTATCAATGCAGCTGTTTATCTTGCAGCATTTTTACAACAAGAGTTGACGACAGAAGCAAGTAAACAATTTGTCGACTTTATTGCAGATGTTTTTTATCAGGATCATTATGGTAGTCAGCTCGATCTGCAGTTTGAGGATACAATGTCAGGACAAACAACATTAAATCCAGGGATCGTAAGCTATGATGTCCATAAAGGCGGCAGTTTAGTAATTAGTATGCGCTATTCAGTTTCCTATCCATTCGATGAAAAAATAACAGCAGCACAACGCTTAACGGTAGAAAAAGGGTTTTCTCTAGATATACAAGACGACTCCAAGCCACATTATGTCAGCGAAGATGATCCATTCATCCAGACATTAGCAGCTATCTATAGACGTCAAACGGGAGATACAGAAACACCTTTATTATCAACTGGTGGTGGGACGTATGCACGTGTGATGAAAAAAGGCGTGGCATTTGGCATGCTCTTCCCAGGGGAGCCAGATGTAGCGCATCGAGCGGATGAGTTTGTTGTCGTTGAAAACCTTGTAAAAGCAGCGGCAATTTATGCTGAAGCAATTGTTGAACTTGCAGGAAAAAAATAACTCAAAGACGAAAAGGATGAACAAAACATGGCATATTCATTATGGAATGATCAAATTGTTGAAGAAGGATCCATTGCAGTATCACCAGAAGATAGAGGCTATCAATTTGGTGACGGTATTTATGA
The DNA here is from genome assembly GCF_038630435.1 of Lysinibacillus sp. FSL K6-4013. Taxonomy (NCBI): domain Bacteria; kingdom Bacillati; phylum Bacillota; class Bacilli; order Caryophanales; family Bacillaceae; genus Lysinibacillus; species Lysinibacillus sp. FSL K6-4013. The sequence goes on along the minus strand of NZ_CP152031.1, from coordinate 3,489,073 downwards.
AGTAATCAAAGTTTATAACGGAAATATGTTTACAGCACAAGAGCATATTGATCGTTTCTATGCAAGCGCCGAAAAAATTCGTCTTGTTATTCCTTATACAAAAGACGTTTTACACAAATTATTACATGAGCTGATTGAAAAAAATAATCTTGATACAGGGCATGTTTATTTCCAAATTACACGTGGTGCCAATTCACGTAATCACGTTTTCCCAGATGCAAGTGTTCCAGCTGTATTAACGGGTAATGTGAAAGCTGGTGAACGTGCATATGAAAACTTTGAAAAAGGGGTTAAGGCTACGTTTGTAGAGGATATTCGTTGGTTGCGCTGTGATATCAAATCTTTAAACTTACTTGGTGCAGTATTAGCAAAACAAGAGGCAGCTGAAAAGGGCTGCTACGAAGCAATTTTACATCGCGGGGATATCGTAACAGAATGTTCATCAGCAAATGTTTATGGGATTAAAGACGGTAAGCTTTATACACACCCAGCAAATAACTTCATTTTAAACGGTATTACTCGTCAGGTCATTTTAAAATGTGCAGAGGAGATTAGTTTACCTGTAGTTGAAGAACCAATGACAAAAGCTGATTTATTAACAATGGATGAAATTATTGTATCTTCTGTATCTTCAGAAGTTACTCCTGTTATTGATGTGGATGGAAACCAAATCGGTACTGGTGTGCCAGGTGAATGGACGCGTAAATTGCAACAAGCTTTTGAGGCGAAATTACCACTTTCTTTGAATTCAAAATAAAAGAACCGTTTAAGAGAACTATCGATAAGGGTAGTTCTCTTTTTTATGGATGTAATGTTTGGTATCGTCATGTAAAATAAAAAGGATAGTAATGAATAATTTTACAGATTGAAATTTGTAGAATAATTGTCGATGTATTGAATACAATGCCTCTTTTCTACCAAAGCAATCTAGATAAAAAGAGAACTATAGATATGGTGAGTAAGAATGGAGTGACCTTTACATGGCACAATTGGTGAAATTACAAGATTACATTTCACGCTATCAAATTGATTTAGCGAGATACCCAACACAATTTGTGCGCTTGAAGAAAAACCAATGGGAGCGCATTAAGCGACAGTGGGAGTTGGGAGAAGATATTAGCGAGTGGCAACATGTCGACAATGAGGTGGAAGCGGAGGCTTACGAGGAAAAAGAACGTTTTACCTTCATAAAAAAATGGTTTGCTGGACGGCAAAAGGAAACAACAGAGGATGTTGAAGAAGTAGAAATATCAAATGAGCTTGTCAGCGATGAGGATATAATTCCTGAAGAAGAAACGACGCTCACATTTGAACCTAAAATTGTGTATGCACCACAATCCATCCATGAGTTGAAACGAATGTTTATTGATCAGTTCTTTCATTTTCAAATGAAATGGGCCAGTTCAACATTACGGGAAAAATCATATGTAGATCCTCGCTTCATGCGTGACTCATTGCTCCGTATGTTATTGCAAACATTGCCAGATAATTATCTATTGTTTTATTATCCGATACTACAAATTAGAAAAGCCCCTATAGAGCTAGATGTAGTGTTAATGTCGCCGACAGAGTGTATTTGTATTACGGTCTTAGAGGCTGAAAATCAAGCTGTATATGTAGGTGGCAGTGATCGCTTCTGGATTAAAAAAGTAGGGACGAAGGATTCTAAAGTTTTGAATCCAACAATTAACTTAGGGCGGATGGAATCTGTACTGTCACAATTATTTAAACAGGAGGATATTGATATGCCCATCCGTAAGGTTGTGCTATCTCGTAATGGGTATTTTGATTATCCTGGTTCACCATTTGGGGTTCGCTTTGTTGATCGTCGAAATTACCATGAATGGATAGAGCATTTAAGAAAAGTTTCCTCCCCTATGAAGCATATGCAAATCCGAGCTGCACAGACCATTTTAAATACAGTCCAAACGACCTCCTTTAACCGAGATATTTGGCAGCAAGCTCCACAGCCAACAGAGGACTGATTATGAACACTCTATTTATTGTCAATGAGGCCGCAGGAAATGGAAAAGGGAAAAAGGTTTGGCTGCAACTTCAACAGCAACTCACGATTCCTTATCAAGTGGCTTTTACTGAATATGCAGGACATGGACAGGAAATCGCACAACAATGGGCACAACAGCAGCAGGATAAAAAGTTACTAGTCGTTGTTGGTGGAGATGGCACCATTCATGAAGTGGTTAATGGTGTTGTACATAATGAATACATCCTAATTGGTGTCGTTCGGGCTGGCTCTGGTAATGATTTTGCACGTTATTTTCACACCTTTTCCAATGCCCAGCAAATCGAGGATTATGTAAAAACTACCTTGGCTAATGCGAGAATGGATGCAGGGATCGTTCAGATTGGTAATCAACGAACAGAAATATTTGTTAATAATGCTGGCATAGGCTTCGATGCATATGTGACAAAATCAATTAACACTTCTCGTCTTAAGTTTTATCTCAATAAGATTGGGCTAGGGAAACTTTCGTATGCTGTCGCTGTAATTAGAGGATTATTTCGCTTTGAACGCTTTGATGTAATGATACGTTCAGGGGAACATGAATGGCAATTTCAGCAGACATGGTTTGTGGCGATGAGTAATCAACCTTATTTTGGAGGAGGCATGAAAATATCACCTGCCGCAAAAGCGGATGATGGTAAAGTTGATATAACGATTGTACATGGTATTTCACGTATCAAATTATTACTTGTATTTGTCACTGTCTTTTTTGAAAAGCATACAAAATTTAAAGAAGTTACTTTTTTACAGGGGCAGGACTTTGATCTTATCGTAGCAAATAAGGTTGACTGTCATGCGGATGGTAATTATATTGGCATTGTCAATCAAGGGACAAATATTCACTGTACAATACAACAAAATGCTTGGCAGGTTATTGTCAAGGATTCATAAAAAATATCATTGTGCAATAATTTCATGCGAATTATAAGGGAATACGTTATACTATTAAAAAATCAATAATTTCACAGGAAAGAAATGAGGAACAACATTGAGATTAAGAAATAAGCCTTGGGCAGAGGAAATGATTACAGATCACCCAGAGGTGATTATTCCAAATCCTGAAGACTTTAAAGGAAATTGGCAGGCTGTTTTCGGCAATGACAACCCTATCCATATTGAAGTAGGCTCTGGAAAAGGACAATTTGTGACTGGTATGGCTTTGCAAAATCCTACGATCAATTATATCGGCATTGAACTTTATGATAGTGTGATTGTTTGTGCATTAGAAAAAGTGTTAGAGGCAAAGTCTCCAGCGAATTTACGTTTGCTAAAAGTAAATGGCGCAGATTTATATAAATTCTTTGACAAAAACGATGTATCACGTGTATACCTGAATTTCTCAGATCCTTGGCCAAAAACACGACATGCTAAAAGACGTTTAACGCACGGGGATTTTTTGAAATTATATGAGTCGATTTTAGTGGATAATGGGGAAGTCCATTTTAAAACGGATAACCGAGGTCTGTTCGAGTATTCTTTAATCAGTATGTCTGAATATGGGATGTTATTAAAGTATGTATCTCTCGACCTACATGCAAATATGCCAGAGGATAATGTGATGACAGAATATGAAGAGAAGTTTTCTGCAAAAGGGCAGCCGATTTATCGCTTAGAATCGCAATTTATCACTAAATTGTAGGGGGAGTATGGATGGATCAGTTACAGTTTCACAATATGTCATTATCATGGCTAAACGGGGGTGTTACGTGCCTAGATGGTGGTGCGATGTTTGGTGTTGTACCAAAGCCACTTTGGTCTCGCAAATATCCAGTCAATGAAAAAAATCAAATTGAATTACCAACAGAACCTATCCTTATTCAATATGAGGGCAAAAACTACCTCATTGATACGGGTGTAGGCTTTAACAAATTAAATGAAAAGCAGCTTCGAAACTTTGGTGTAACAGAAGAATCTTCGTTAGCAGATAGCTTACAAGAGTTAGGATTAACGACATCAGATATTGATGCAGTATTAATGACGCATTTACATTTTGATCATGCTGGTGGTTTAACGCAGTGGGAAGGGGATGTACTTGTACCAACTTTCCCAAATGCCAAAATTTTTGTAACACAAATTGAATGGGATGAAATGCGTAACCCTAATATCCGTTCTAAAAATACTTATTGGAAAGAAAATTGGGAACCAGTTCAGCATTTAGTTGAAACCTACGAAGGGTCATTGGAAGTAGTACCTGGAATCGAAATGATTCATACTGGTGGTCATAGTGAGGGACATGCTGTCATCAAGCTAACGCAAAATGATGAAGTGTTATTGCATATGGCAGATATTATGCCGACTCATGCTCATCAAAATCCATTGTGGGTATTAGCCTATGACGATTATCCAATGACAAGTGTATTTGCAAAAGAGCGACTGATGAAAGAAGCCCTTGCAAATAACTATGGCTTTATTTTCTATCACGATGCTTATTATCGTATGATTCGATGGGATGAGTCAGGCAAAGAGATTGTGGATAAACTAGAGCGTAGTAGACAAGCTGTTATTACATTTTAATAGAGTAAGCAAAGGCGAGGTAGTTGGCATATAAAATGTCAATACCTCGCGTTTTTGTTCGTGAACAGGATAGAAAATATGATACACTTAACACGATACTAAAATACAAAAGAGAGTTGAAATAAACATGGCAACTGAACAACCATTTTTACCCGTTTTACTTGGATCAGATATGAATGCATATGGTATGGCACGTGCGTTTTATGAAGCATACGGTATTAAACCACTTGTCTTAGGACGTTCTCATTTAACAGCAACACAAGATAGCCATATCCTACAATTTCAAGAAATAGACCGTTTAAATGAACAAGATGTTTTTGCACCTGCCCTTGCAGAAGTTGCAAAAAAATATGCTGATAAAAAACTATTACTTTTAGCATGTGGGGACGATTATGCTAAGCTGATTATCAAAAATAAGCCAGCGTTACAAGAGCATTTTACCGTACCGTATATCGATGAATCGTTGATGGATGAAATTTTATTGAAAGAAAATTTCTATAAAATGTGTGATCAATATAATTTTAAATATCCAGGTACAACAACGGTGACAGCTGATAACTATGAAAACTTTACACCACCATTTGCTTACCCGATTATTTTAAAGGCTTCAAACTCAGTAGAGTATTGGGCTTGTAAATTCCCTGGGAAGAAAAAAGTATTTGTTGCTCATGATGAAGCGGAAAAAACGGCTATATTAAAAGCTATTTATAGCTCGACTTATCAGGATACAATGATTATTCAAGAATTTATTCCTGGGGACGATTCCTATATGCGTGTGTTAAATGCCTATGTAGGGAAGGATGGAAAAGTGAAGCTGATGTGTCTCGGTAATCCTATTCTAGAAGAACATTCTCCTGAAGGAATCGGAAGTTATGCAGCCATCGTGACAACCTATGATAAAGAATTAATGGATCAAGTACGTTTCTTCCTAGAGGATATCGGCTATACAGGTTTTGCGAATTTTGATATGAAATTTGATATTCGAGACAAGCAATATAAACTTTTTGAAATCAATTTACGTAATGGACGTTCTAGCTATTATGTAACGGCAAGTGGTCATAACTTAATGAAGTATGTAGCGGATGACCATATGTTAAATATCGAGCAAGATGTCACATATGTGCAGGACAAGCATTTATGGATGATTATTCCTAAAGGTGTATTGTTCAAATATGCATCGAATGAAAAGCTCAAACTAGAGGCAAAAAAATTAATTAGTGAAGGGAAATATACAAATTCTCTTTACTTTAATGAGGATATGAATGCGAAGCGTTGGGTGAAACTAACACTTAATAATTTAAATTATTATCGTAAGTATAAAAAGTACTTTAATAATAAAGGTTTATCTGAATAACATAGAAAAGCCATCTCCAATTTGATATGCTCCCCATTAGGTAGACAGATTAAAAAATAAAATCTGTTTATCTAAGGGGAGTTTTTTCATGGCTCGAAGTAAGCATACAATTGAAGTGAAACTAAACGTTCTTCATTTATTAAATGAAGGCTATTATTCTATCAAAGAATTATGTGAAAAATTCTTAGTAACTAAGCAAACTATTCAAATTTGGAAGATTAAATATGAAGTACATGGAGTAGAGGGACTTATCGAAGCAACCTCTTGGACGAAGTATTCCAAAGAATTAAAACTAGAAGCGGTAGAAGATTATCTTAAAGAAAGGTTAACTTTACTGGAGATTCTCGCTAAATATAAGATTAGCAGTATCTCTGTTTTAAAAAAATGGGTGAAAAAGTATACTAGTCATAGTGAAATAAAAGATTCGGGTAAAGGAATGAGCCAAACTATGACTAAAGGAAGAAAGACAACGTTTGAGGAACGTATTCAAATTGTCAACTACTGTTTAAAGAGCCAGAAAAATTATCAATTAGCAGCACAAGCCTATGATGTTTCGTATCAACAGGTATATCATTGGGTGAAGAAATTTGAAGCGACTGGTGAAGAGGGATTACGTGATCATCGCGGTCGAACAAAAAATGAAGTTGAATTAACAGCCGAAGAAAAATTAAGGTTAGAAATCAAACGAATCGAGCGTGAAAATGAACATTTACGTGCTGAAAATCTATTTTTAAAAAAGTTAGAGGAAATCGAAAGGAGGAGTCACTAAGCCAAATTCGCTTACAACAACGCTATTTAGCAATTCAAGAATTACACCAAGAGGAGAAACTTGCGATTCTTTTATTATGTGAAATCGCGGGTGTTTCGCGCGCTGCTTACTATAAGTGGCTAAGTCGCAAGCCATCTAACAGAGAAGTTGAAAATGAAGCCATTTCAAAGGATATTGATCTCCTTTACCACCAAGTAGATGGCATTTACGGCTATCGTCGTATGACGTTGACAATCAATCGTCAACGAAAAGAAAATAATCAAGCGACGGTTAACGAAAAGCGTATTTATCGTTTAATGCAGGTGAGTGGATTGAAGTCCGTTATTAGGCGAAAGAGAAAGCCTTATCGTAAATCCCCAGCACATCATGTGGCGGAGAACGTATTAAATCGGGCATTTACCTCGGAAAAGCCAAATGAAAAATGGTGTACAGATGTCACAGAGTTTAAGTATGGAAACGGGAAAAAAGCTTATTTAAGTGCAATTATCGATTTATATGATGGTTCAATTGTAAGTTATGTGTTCGGTCATTCGAATAATAATTCCCTTGTTTTCAAAACAATAAAATCAGCTATTCAATCATTACAATCAGGCGAGCAGCCATTAATACATAGTGATCGAGGTTTTCAATATACATCGAAGGGATTTAAACGAATTGTGGAAACAGCCAATATGACACAAAGTATGTCCCGTGTTGGTCGATGTATTGATAACGGACCAATTGAATCATTTTGGGGCACATTGAAGTGTGAGAAGTATTATTTGCATAAGTTCGATTCATATGAAGAGTTAAAACTAGCGATTGATGATTATATTCATTTTTATAATTACTATCGTTATCAGAAACGATTAAACGGCTTGAGTCCTTTAGAATTCAGGGCTCAAGCCGCTTAATACATTTTTTATTATTTCCACTGTCTACTTGACAGGGAGCAGTTCAATTCATGAGATGGCTTTTCTTGTATATACATAATTAAACTTCTGTTAGCTCCACGACAACACCAGAGCGTGCATCGGCAGCAAATTCGAATGTCTGCATCTTACCTTCATGCATACGCGAAATCCCTCCGCGATATACTGGGATAGTAATAATACCGTTTGTGAAATCTTCAGTTTTCATAAAAATCCAAGAACCATCAATCGGTGAATCCTTTTTAAATTCTCTTTTTATGTTTTCAAGTACTTGTCCTGCAGGTACGAACGGAGAAACTTTTTCACTAGCTTCTTTAATAATGACTGCGGCAGCTAAGCCAGTTGCGACACCAATTAAAAAATCACGTAATTTCATACTTTTTTCCTCCTTTTTCTATACCTTTATTTTAGCATAGCCTATAGAGTGAATGCACGTTCACAATTAAGCAGATTTAGGAAATGTATCAATATTTCGAATTCGGAAATAATTGTGTTACAATAGGCAAGGAAGAATATTCTACTTCGTGGGGAGAGAGTCATCATGAATGAGGAAACATTACAATTATTTAAAACATTAACAGAATTACCAGGCGCTCCGGGTAATGAACATGCAGTACGCGCGTTCATGCGTTCTGAGTTAGAAAAGTACTCGGATGAAATCGTTCAAGATAATTTAGGGGGTATTTTTGGTGTTAAGCACAGTGATGTTGTGGATGCACCGAAAATATTAGTTGCTGGTCATATGGATGAGGTAGCATTTATGGTTACTTCTATCACAGATAATGGAATGATCCGTTTTCAAACATTGGGCGGCTGGTGGAATCAGGTTATGCTTGCACAGCGAGTAGAAGTATATACGAAAAATGGGGCAATTCCTGGTGTTGTTTCATCCATCCCACCACATTTATTAACAGATGCAGAACGAGCGAAGCCAATGGATATAAAAAATATGCTTATCGATGTTGGTGCTGATAATAAAGAAGATGCTATGTCTATGGGTGTTCGTCCTGGACAATCCATCATACCAATTTGTCCATTCACACCAATGGCAAATCCGAAGAAAATTATGGCTAAAGCTTGGGATAATCGCTATGGCTGTGGCCTAGCGATTGAATTAATGAAAGAAGTACAGCACGAAAAATTAGCTTCACATTTATACTCAGGTGCAAATGTGATGGAGGAAGTTGGCTTACGCGGTGCACAAGTATCAGCAAACATGATTAAACCAGATTTATTCTTTGCACTAGATGCTTCTCCTGCCAATGATATGTCAGGTGAAAAAAGTCAATTTGGACAGCTCGGCAAAGGCACTTTACTTCGTATTTTAGATCGTACAATGGTTACACATCGTGGTATGCGTGAATTTATTTTAGATACGGCCGAATCAAATCATATCCCTTATCAATACTTTGTCTCCCAAGGTGGAACAGACGCTGGTCGAGTGCATACGGCAAACGATGGCGTTCCAAGTGCAGTTATTGGTGTATGCTCACGTTATATTCATACATCAGCGTCAATTATTCACATTGATGATTATGCTGCTGCAAAAGCATTAATTGTAGAATTAGTGAAAAAAGCAGATCGTTCGACATTAGAGACAATTCACGCTAATGTATAAGAAGCAAGGAAGATGCCTTTTAGAGGCATCTTTTTCTATGGAAAGAAAGTGGGGATTAGATGAAGATAGCAATTGGCACAACTAATAAAGCCAAAACAGAAGCAGTTGAAGTAATTGCTCGAAAATACTTTGAGGATTCTCTCTTTACTCATGTCAAAGCTGCTTCAGAAGTATCAGATCAACCGATCAGTAATGAAGAAACTAGATTAGGAGCAATGAATCGTGCTAAAAACGCATTGATTTTAACGGATGCAGAATTATCATTTGGCTTAGAAGGTGGCGTAACTGAAATTGATGATGAAATGTATGTTTGTAACTGGGGTGCATTAACAGTGTCAGACGGAACAACATTTACAGCTGCTGGCGCACAAATTATACTGCCCAAAGAAATTGCCCAGGAAATAAGAACTGGTGGAGAACTTGGACCGATTATGGAGCAATATACAAAGCGTCGAGATATTCGTCAGGGTGCAGGTGCTGTAGGTATTTTTACGCAAGGTTTAGTAAGTAGACAGATGATGTTTGAGCATATTGTCTCGCTTTTAGTTGGTCAATATTTGTTCACATTTTCACAAAAATAGTTAAATGGAATTAGTGGTAAGAGGATAGTTAGGTTGCATCTTATGAATAATTTTTTTAAAATAGAAAAAAGTTAGTAGTGAAAGGAAGAGAGATATGCTATTTTCATGGCTAAGAGCAATTGGCCTAATGCTTTTACTTCTTGTCCTTTCTGGCTGCAATCAATCTATTGATGATCAAATTGCTAATGGGCTGCAATTAACGGAGAAGGTTTTTGCTGAAGAGCCAGAAGAACATACAGTAGAAATTGGGGATATCAAATTATACTTACCTTCAAACTTTAAAGTTGAAGACAGTTCAGATGCTTATAATATTGTAATTTCAAAAGGAAAAGAAAGCTACATTCTTTTTATCAATGATCGTGAAGCACAAGACAGTAAACTTTATTATAGTCTTTTAAAAGAAAATGAGGCGGACAAAATTATCGAAGAGTCGACTTTTGATAAGGATGGTCGTTTTGGTTTCACAGCGGTTCTAAAAACGGACCAAGAAAATGAAATGGAGCTCATTGTTAGTAGCGGTGGTGTGAAGATGTCAACCATTTCAAAGGCTAAACAAATTGAAAATAATTTGCGTGAGATGACGAAAATCGTTCATTCGGTTAAGATGAAGTAAATAGAAGGATTGAACAGAACGGTTCACAAACATGTGAGCCGTTTCATTTTGAAGTTAGGATGTGAAAAAGATGAAGCAAATGAAGTCTGAACAACTAGTCGAGCTATTAAAAAAGCAATTAACTGAAGAGAAATATGAATTTCATTTTGATAAAAAGTACGATAAATTACGCTTGAATCATAAGACGATTGGAAAAGGGATGGAGCTCTCCTTACCTGGGATCTTAGCAAAATATAATGAGAAGCAAGAGTCGGCGATTGAAGAAGTTTTATATACAATTGAGCAAACCTTTAATGCGATGGTACAAGAAAAGGAACAGGGTTTCCAAACGACTACACATATTTATCCCGTAATTCGTGCCACTTCTTATCCACAGGCATCGAAAGAAGGGCATGCCTTTATTACAACTGAGCATACAGCTGAAACGCGCGTCTTTTATGCGCTCGATTTAGGTAAAACCTATCGCTTTATTGATGAATCCATGCTAGAAGCCTTACAATTAACTGTAGAACAAATTCGAGAAATGGCACGCTTTTCGGTGAAACAACTACCAACCGCCTATAAAAAAGATGAGGTAGCAGGTAATATTTTTTATTTTGTCAATGTGAATGATGGCTATGATGCTAGCCGGATTTTAAATGAGAGCTTCTTAAAAGAAATGCAGGCACAAGTGGAGGGCGATATGACACTATCTGTGCCGCATCAAGATGTATTAATTATAGGTGATATTCGTAATGAAACAGGGTATGATGTATTAGCACAGATGACCATGCATTTCTTTGCAGTCGGGACTGTACCGATTACGTCATTATCTTTTATTTATGAAGATGGGGAACTAGAACCGATCTTTATCTTAGCAAAAAACAGAGTGAAAAAGGAGCAAGAATAACAATGAACGTATTTTACAACAAAGAGCATGTAGGAGATGTCTTACTAGTTCAACTAGCAACGGAGGCTATTGTGAAAACAGAAGTAGAACGTGCTGGTGATATTGCTATTTTAAGGGAAGCTCTAACGGGAGAAATTAAAGCCTTCAATTTATTTAATGCGAGCAGTTACATCCAAACAGATGCTAAAGGCTTAGTAGAAGTGACACCAGAATTAGTAGCACAGCTAGCGGTGGCAATCGAAAAAAATGGAGCTAATATTAATCTTGATGTTGATTTTTCACCAAAATTTGTGGTTGGTTATGTAGAAACAAAGGACAAGCATCCAAATGCTGACAAATTGAGTATCTGTTCAGTCAATGTAGGAGATGAGATACTACAAATTGTATGTGGAGCTCCTAATGTAGAAGCAGGTCAGAAGGTAGTTGTTGCGAAAATTGGTGCCGTAATGCCTTCGGGAATGCTTATTAAAGAAGGAAATTTACGCGGTGTTGAGTCTTACGGCATGCTTTGTTCAGCACGTGAATTAGCGATTCCTAATGCTCCATCTGAAAAAGGAATTTTAGTATTACCAGAGGATGCTATAGTTGGTAGTGCTTTTGAATCACCAACTAAATAAAAATTCCCCTATTTAAAAAAGAAATTATTAAAATTTAAATGTTTTATCATGATATTATTCCTTATGTCAAGGTGAAATGCCCTAAATCGTTATGTTACTAATATGCTAGTAGCATAACGATTTTTTTGTTTAGAATGAGCCTCTAAATGCAAGTTTCAAGACCGTTTTTATGGTATGCTTTTTGATGTAGACATTGAGCTATTGATAAATTTAAAACTAGACAATGCTATAAATGAAGTGTAAGAGAAATGAGTGAAACGAAGTGAACTGGTTTAAAAAACAAATTAGTAAATTTATTAATAAAGAAGATGAAGACTATGAGTATGAAGAATATTATGAGGATTATGGAGAAGTTCAGTCGGAGCAATTACATACACAAAAAGAACCACCAATCGCTAAGCAAAAGACTTTCCGTTTCCCTTTGATTGACGATGATGAAGGTGAAGCATCCTATACGCACTCAAAAGAAATGTTTGATCAAATGGAAGATGATGATTATGGACAAATTGGGGATTTATCGTTACCAAAACATTTAAATCATCATATTGTCGATTCTAGTGTTTATGATGTTGAGGTTTCAGGAATTCGAGATTTACTAGCAAATCGCTCTAAACGTACAGGTAGAAAAACAATGATGAAAAGTCAGCCTTCAGAACAAGAATTTCGTTCAAGAGCAAGCTTAGTGTTTCGAGATGCACAAAATGAAACAGCTACTATAAGTCCTATGACTGCACCTGCACCAAAAGAAAAGAGTCAGCGAAAAGAACAAAAAGTTGAAAATATTATGCCTGAGAATCGCAAACGATTTGTTCCAACAGATGTACCTTCACCTGTCTATGGTTTTGCAAAACCAAGTCCAATCAAAGAATTATTAGATAAAAGAAAAGAAGAATATGAGAAGCAAGAAACCGATGTACAGGCAGTTGAAAAGGTAACTGTTACAAAGCCTTTAAAAGAAGCGACAACAAATGAGGTAAATGAAAATATACTAGAAGAAAAAGAGCCGGCTAGCACAAACCAAACGGTTGTAACAGAGCACCATGCAATCATTCAACCGAAAGAGCTATCGACAGTAAATGAACCAATTATTTTTGAGGAAGAAGTGTTGGTTGAAGAGAACGATGATAAGGAAAATTTATTGTCAAATGTAGCTGTACCTCAAACGACTTCTTTTGCTATGGAGTTTGACGAGCAAGTGAAGGAAGCTGTTGGGCAAGATCAAACAGTTCAACAGCTTTCAGCAGATCAGTCTGAAATCCATGTTAAAGAAATGATTGTGGAACAAGTTCAAATTGAAAATTCTACGATCCATATTGGAGAAGTTACTGTCGTTCAACCGTCAATGGATGACCAATCTCCTGATACTGCATCGAGAGAAGAAAAAAGTCGAATTCCATTTAATGTACTAATGTTAAAAACAGATAAAGAAAAATGGAGAATCCAACAGCAATTGAAGATGGCTCAGCAGCCTCTACGTGTAGAGAGCGAGCCAGAAACAGAGAAAAACAAACTAGTGGATGTGACGGTAGAAAAATCTTCGTCCTTAGACAGCATGACAACAAATGAAATATACGTCTCACAACCAGAAGATGATCATGATTTGCATATGACAGAGAATGTTCAATCGAAAATAGATTTACCAGTGCAACTTGATGATGTAGAAAATGTTACTTCAAAAAGCAGTACTCAAGAGCCTGTAGCTGTGATTACAATGGCTCCTGTTACATCAATGCCAGATATCTCAACAAATGAACGAATAGAAATCGAAAAAGCAACTGCTGCTGAAATTTCTGCAACTATTGAGCCAGAGCTTGAGTTAGAACCAGAGCTCGAGTTAGAACCAGAACATGAACTAGCTTCAGAACTTGAACTAGCTTCAGAACTGGAACAAGTATCAGAACCAGCACCAGAACTAGCTATCGAACCTGAAGTAGTTTCAGATATTGTAGAGTATGTTCCAGTAGAATCTGTTGAGAATCACGTAGAACCAGAAGTAGTGGAAGCTGAGATACCAGCAAAGCCTGTACACGTCTATCAAAAGCCTACGGATGAATACCTAGAGCCACCAGAGGAAAAAACACAGGATACGGATTGGATGGAGCAACAGGGCGACACATTAGTCGAAGCACTATCTTATTTCCAAGTTTCTGCGCAAATTGAATCGATTATGCAAGGCCCTGCTGTTACTCAATTTGAAATAACGGTGAGCCATGGTACAAAGGTTAGTAAAATTCGAAACTTAGCAGATGATCTAAAACTTGCCTTAGCAGCAAAGGATATTCGTATTCAAGCACCCATTCCTGGGAAAAGCTCGATCGGTATTGAGATTCCAAATCGAGTATCACGAGCTGTTCGCTTATCTGAGGTAACAAATAGTGCCTCCTTCGTTGAGTCAGATTCACCATTAGAAGCAGCATTAGGACTTGATTTGACTGGAAAGCCTGTTACGTTAGATTTACGTAAAATGCCACATGGTTTAATTGCTGGTGCAACGGGTTCAGGTAAATCCGTTTGTATTAATTCTATTTTGGTTAGTTTATTATATAAAGCTGCACCACACGAGCTAAAACTCATGCTGATCGACCCTAAAATGGTAGAGCTGGCGCCATTTAACCATATTCCGCATTTAGTTAGTCCTGTCATTACAGATGTAAAGGCGGCAACGGCTGCGCTGAAATGGGCAGTAGAGGAAATGGAGCGTCGCTATCAGCTCTTTGCTCATGCAGGTGCACGTGATATTACACGTTATAACGCCATAGCGGATAAAAATAAGGAACATAGCCTAAAGTTGCCTTATATTTTAATTGTCATTGATGAGTTAGCTGATTTAATGATGATGTCTCCAGCAGATGTAGAGGAGGCCATTTGCCGTATTGCTCAAAAGGCACGTGCATGTGGTATTCATTTAATTGTTGCAACGCAAAGACCTTCTGTGGATGTTATTACAGGGTTAATCAAATCAAATATCCCTACACGTATTGCCTTTGCTGTTTCCTCTCAAATTGATTCTCGTACCATTTTAGATGGGCAGGGAGCAGAAAGGTTACTTGGTCGAGGGGATATGCTATATTTAGGTAATGGTATGTCAGCGCCAGTGCGTTTACAGGGAACTTTTGTTACAGATGATGAAATTGAATCGATTATTGAGCATGTTCGTGAACAGGGTGAACCTGATTATATTTTCGATCAAGAGGAATTATTAAAGAAAACAGAGGTGTCTGCAGAACAGGACGATTTATTTGAAGATGTTTGCCGATTTGTCTATGAGCAAGGGGGGGCTTCTACCTCATTGATTCAACGAAAGTATCATATTGGCTATAATCGTGCTGCTCGTTTAATTGACATGTTAGAATCACATGGTTTTGTTTCAGAAGCAAGAGGAAGTAAGCCACGTGAAAGTTACATTACAGAAGAAGATTTAATTACTATGTTTGAATAAGAATTGCATTGTTTTCGTCTAGATTATCTAATTTACGTCGAATTTAGTTTTTTTAGAAAAGTTACACATCTATCCTTGTGCATAAAAAGTGCTATAATAGACAAGATGTGTTGAATAGTACGTATTTTTTAACACTTGTGAAGGTATTAATACCTAACCATTCGTGAAATAATACGATACACCTAATAGATGATAGATGGGATATTGAAATTCCCGGGGGGTTTAATTAATGACAG
This sequence comes from Lysinibacillus sp. FSL K6-4013, assembly GCF_038630435.1. Taxonomy (NCBI): domain Bacteria; kingdom Bacillati; phylum Bacillota; class Bacilli; order Caryophanales; family Bacillaceae; genus Lysinibacillus; species Lysinibacillus sp. FSL K6-4013. Next base: position 3,473,506 of record NZ_CP152031.1, on the reverse strand, counting down.
TTTTTCATTTCACAGGCATTAAAGGTTCTGGCATGAGTTCGCTTGCACAAATCTTATTTGATGCTGGTGAACAAGTACAAGGCTCAGATGTCGATAAATATTTCTTCACGGAGCAACCGTTACGTGAACGTAATATTCCAATTTTTACATTTAATGCAGATAATATTAAAGAAGGTATGACAGTGATCGCAGGTAATGCATTTTCTGATGATCATCCTGAATTAGTACGTGCTCGAGAAATCGGTGTAGAAGTCATTCGTTACCATAAATTTTTAGGTGAATATATTGGCAACTATACATCCATTGCCATCACAGGTGCACATGGTAAAACATCTACGACTGGTTTAATGGCACATGTGGTAGGTGGCTATAAACCAACATCTTATTTAATTGGTGATGGTACTGGTGCAGGTCATGAAAATGCTGATTTCTTTGTGATGGAGGCGTGTGAATACCGCCGTCACTTTTTAGCATATAATCCTGATTATGCTGTGATGACGAACATCGATTTTGATCATCCAGACTACTTTGCTAACATAGAGGACGTATATTCTGCATTTCAATCATTAGCATTACAAGTGAAAAAAGCAATTATAGCATGTGGTGATGATGAACAGCTTCAGCGTATTCAAGCAAAAGTACCAGTTGTGTATTATGGATTTGGTGCTGAAAATGATTTTGAAGCACGTAATGTTGAAAAAACAACTGAGGGTACAACATTTGATGTTTTTGTACGTAATGAATTTTATAGTACTTTCTTTATCCCATTATTTGGAGATCATGCTGTTTTAAATACATTGGCGGTTATCACGCTATGTGAATATGAAGGCATTTCTCCAGATATTATTCAGGAGCGTTTACACACATATAAAGGTGTAAAAAGACGTTTTACTGAGACCGATATAGGGGATAATGTTTTAATAGATGACTATGCACACCATCCAACGGAAATTCGCGCGACGATTCAATCAGCACGCCAAAAATTCCCTGACCGTGAGCTAGTTGCGATATTCCAACCACATACATTTACACGTACACAAGCTTTTTTACAAGATTTTGCGGATAGTTTGAGCCTTGCAGATACAGCCTATTTATGTGATATATTTGGCTCTGCGAGAGAAACGCAAGGCGCGCTTTCTATCCATGATTTAGCGTCACTTATTGAAGGCAGTGCAGTGATTACCACTGAAGGAATTGATATATTAACAAAACATAATGGCGCTGTATTCTTATTTATGGGCGCTGGTGATGTTCACAAGTTCCAAGATGCTTTTGAAAACGTGCTTAAAAACAATGAAACAGCTTAGTCCGTAGGGGTTAAGCTGTTTTTTCTCAAATTTAAGCAGGAATTCCGTTTTTTTTGTCGAAGATAGGGAAAGTAATAGTAAAGACAATTTACTAGCAGGAGGTCAACTTATGGAAGTGATTTTGTATATTGCAGCCATTATTGCTGCAATCGGTTTTTTAATTTTATGTGTGAGCGTGGGCATGACATTATTCTCGCTTAAGTCCATCCTAAACAGCTTAGCTGGAACATTATCTGGGATTGAAGGCCAAATGGAAGGCATTACACGCGAAACAACGTCCTTATTATCAAAAACAAATAGCTTAGCAGAGGATATTCAACATAAATCTGAACAATTAAATTCAGTGGTTCAAGCTGTTAAAGGTATTGGTGACTCCGTTAATGGTTTAAATAATTCTGTTCAGCAGATTACTACTTCTGTTTCTAAAAGCGTAGAACAAAACGAAGAAAAAATTGCACAAGTTGTACAATGGAGTAATGTTGCGATGGGTATTGCGGATAAATGGAAAAAACGCAAAATCATCGAGCAGGAATCGGTATCACCAGATGCCTATGCATTTGAAACTGTGCAAGTAGAAGAAACACCAAAAAGAAAATGGGGTCGTAAAAAATGATAATTATTCAGTGAGTATTCCATGCTGGCTGAATAAAAATAAAGTCTTAGACATATAAGTTGAAGATGCATCTGTGAAAGTAGATGGACAACCAGTCTAGACAAATTTGATAATTAGATGGGGAGGAATTGTTGCATGACAACTCAAAAGCCAAATTTTAACGAAGTAAAGGAACAGCAGCTTGAAAGTTCTTTGCCTCAGCTTTATCATCCGCAAGACTCTATTTATGAAGAGGAGCGTGTAAACATGAAGGATTTTGTGATTGGCGCATTAGTTGGTGGAATCGTAGGGGCCGCGGCAGGTCTACTGTTAGCTCCAAAATCAGGAAAAGATTTACGCAGTGATGTGGCAGTACAAGCTGTTCAGCTAAAAGATAAGAGCGCAGACTTCTCGACAACTGCAAAAGATAAAACAGTTCAACTTTCTAAACAAATTCAAGAGCAATCTACACAATTAGTAGAGAAAGTAAAAACACTAAAAACGGCAAAAGCACCAACTGTTTTTGATGATGGTACGGTTTCCTTTGAAGGGGAAGAACCATTAGAGGATTACATGCCAAGTGACGAACCTAAAGCTGAAGAAAAGACAGAAAAAGCAGATCAAAAAGAAGAAACAAATGAAGAAGTTCGTGCATAATGCATAATATAAAGGGATACGTTACAAGATAAAGTTGTAACGTATCCCTTTTTTAAATGATAGGTGTAGCTTCTAATATTATTTCTAATTGATCTCCACCAAATATTTCTGTATCAAAGCTCGCTGGCTGACCATTTCTTAAAATCGTAAAATTCCCCTTAAAGGCACTTGGTAGCTGCCAATTAGAGAAGCGGAAAACATCTTGATAGATCCAACGACTGCGATCCTTTTCTTTAAATACTAAAGTCGCTCCATTGTGTACAGTGGACTGTGGTGACACAACCATTTTATTAACAATCGCTTCATTTGCAGTCTTCTTTAATTCTAAAACTTCCTGTTGGAAATGAATGATGATTTTATCCTCTAGCAAAAGATTCATGTGGTCCGCGATATGTTGTACGGTTGGTAGAGTTGGTTGGTGGAAGCTTATCACATCCCCATTTTTTACAGCATAGCTCAATTTGGCTATCTTTCCATTAATCATTAGCTGTGGTGAAAATTCTGGTAAATATAAAGGTTGTCCATCAACTTGAATCGTATAGGATTCAAATTGCTTTAATAAATGCCAATTATTAGTGATTTTAAATACATCCTCAATTGTTTCGGCTATATCAAAAACGACGGTATCACGATCATTTAAAACTGTATCGAGTGATGCAGAAGAGCTATTGACTGTAATTTTTGGCTCAATCACATATTTGGTGTTTTGGATTGTCACTGTCTTTATTGCTGCATCATCGATAAGATCTCTTACTGTAGCTGTCGCCTGCTGCCCATCTTGGCCTTCTATTAACTGAATGGCATCTCCATTTTTAATCAGGCTTTTTGTTGATGCCTGTTGCCCATTTACCAATATTTCAGCAGGCTGGCCATGCCCACCTGGTATAAAAATGTCCTGTCCGTTGACACTGATCGATAGCCCATGCCCTGGTTTTCCATATAATTGCTTTGCGCGAATATTTGCAGCTAGGAAGGCATCAGCCACAGTCATTTCTTTTAGTTCAAAAAGGCGAACCACTTGATTATTGACTGTTAAACTCATATATTGAATTGGCATCTTTTTAGCAGCAATGGCAATGCCAATAGGCGTGACTAATTCAGGTGAGGCTTTAATGTGTTCTTCTTTTGTTAAGTTTTGAATAGCATCAATACCTCGAACAGCAATACGATTAGCTGGTAAATCTAGAACTTGACCTAGTTCTGTAGTTAGGTTGGGTGTTAAGCTACCTCCACCAACCAGCATAACGGCTTTGGGTGCTACTCGGTTATTGAGTCGTAAAATTTCTTCTCCGATAGACTTCGCCAACTGTTTTACTGCAGGTTCAATTGCTAAAAAAACTTCTTCCTTAGGATAGAACTGATCAAAGCCTAGAATATCTTGAATCAATATCTCTTCAGAGGTTTGTAGTTGACGTTTAGCCTCTTCGGCTACAGGGAAGTCTAGCAAATAGTAGTCGCTTAAAGCTTCTGTTATTTCATCGCCAGCTGTTGGTACCATGCCGTAAGCCACAACTGTACTTTTATCCGTAATGGCAATATCCGATGTTCCTGCTCCTATATCAACAAGTGCCACATTTAAGCGACGCATCGTTGGAGGAATCAACACATTAATGGCAGCGATCGGTTCTAACGTCAATGCTTCCATCTCTAAATCAGCTCGTTTAAGAGCGGCAATCAGTGATTCCACCACTACCCGAGGCAGAAACGTTGCAATCACTTCGATTTGGGCTTCATCACCTTGTTGATCCAACAGGCTTCCAATTTCCTCGCCATCCAAGCGATAATACAGGACTGAATAGCCTACACAATAATAATGGCTAATTTTTGCATCCTCTTTCTGTTGCAAAAGTTGCTGCTGTGCTTGTTGAACAGCCTGAAGTTCCAAGCGACTAATATCTTCTTCAGTAAAAATAGGTCGATTACGTATATTGATGGTCACACTCGCTTGTTCAGTTTTCAAAGATCGACCTGCTGCAGCAACACTTACCTTTGTGAGCGGTCCGTGTTTCTCTTCAAGTTCACGTTTTATTTCATTAATTAAATCTGCCACATACATGACATTATGTATTTGTCCATCTACCATGGCACGTTCTTTATGCTCTTTTACTAAAATATCTTCCACATGAAAATGGTCATTTTCTTCTTGGAGAATAATCCCGACCACTGAGCGTGTGCCAATATCAAGTGCGAATAATTTAGAACTCAATGTAATCGCTTCCTTTCGCGTCATACTTGAAAATAATTTAGCGAGTTGAAGCGCTAAATTAAAAATGCGTGACATTCTGAACAACATTGATTATAATAATGCTATTATCTAAAAATGTAACATACATTTCAGAGTTCTGAAAGTGTCTGTCATGAGGAGAGGAGCAAGAAAGCATGAGCCAAAAAGATTTAGAAAGCTTACGTAGTCAAATAGACGGTTTAAACTTAGAAATTCTTCGTCTAATTAATGAACGTGCAGCTGTAGTTGATGAAATCGGTAAAATTAAAGAAAAACAAGGTGTGAATCGCTATGATCCACTGCGTGAAAGACACATGCTTGATCTTATTAAAGAACACAATCAAGGTCCATTAAACCAAATGACGGTTGATTATATATTTAAGCAAATCTTTAAAACAGCTTTAAAACAACTTGAAGCTGATAAAAAGAAAGAGTTGCTAGTATCTCGTAAAAAGAAATCAGAAGATACAATTATTAATATCAATGGTGAATTAATTGGACAAGGAAAGCCATCTTTCGTATTCGGTCCTTGTGCGGTTGAATCGTATGAGCAAGTAGCAGCAGTTGCCGCTTCTATTAAAGCAAAAGGTGAAAAGCTAATTCGGGGTGGTGCTTATAAGCCTCGTACTTCTCCTTATGACTTCCAAGGTCTTGGATTAGAAGGTCTGAAAATCTTAAAACGTGTGTCAGAGGAATATGGTTTAGCTGTTATTACAGAAATCGTGACACCAGGTCATTTAGAGGAAGCATTGGATTATATTGATGTCATCCAAATCGGTGCACGTAATATGCAAAACTTTGAATTATTAAAAGCAGCAGGTGCAACAAATAAACCTGTTCTATTAAAACGAGGTTTAGCTGCAACAATTGATGAGTTCATTCATGCAGCAGAGTACATTATGTCTAAAGGAAATGAAAACATTATCCTTTGTGAACGTGGTATCCGTACTTATGAAAAAGCAACTCGTAATACATTAGATATTTCAGCCGTACCAGTTTTAAAACAAGAAACGCATTTGCCAGTATTCGTAGATGTTACACATTCAACAGGACGTCGTGATTTATTATTACCATGTGCCAAAGCAGCTATTGCAATCGGTGCTGATGGCGTCATGGCAGAAGTGCATCCAGATCCATCTGTTGCATTGTCTGACTCACAACAACAAATGGACATCCCAACATTTGACGCATTCTATGAAACACTACAAAAATTCATGAAAAATCATGAAATTCATGCTTAATTGTTAACAGCGAACACCGCTTGCTTACTTCGGCAGGCGGTGTTTGTTATATCGTGACAAAATAATGTCTAGAATAGGACTATTAGTACTTGGTTTTTACGTAGTTCTTCTTGAAAATAATATGAAAATTATCGTATGATAAGGCTATAATAGGAAAAAAGGGAGGCACGTACGATGACTGTTACAATTTATGATGTTGCAAGAGAAGCAAATGTTTCTATGGCAACGGTCTCTCGTGTAGTCAATGGTAATCAAAACGTAAAACCAGCAACACGAAAAAAAGTATTAGAAGTAATTGAACGATTAGAATACCGACCAAACGCAGTAGCGCGAGGTTTAGCAAGTAAGAAAACAACAACAGTTGGCGTGATTATCCCAGATATTGCAAACAATGTTTATGCGGAGCTGGCTCGTGGTGTAGAGGATATTGCCACAATGTATCGTTATAATATTATTTTAGCCAACTCAGATCAACATGAAGATAAAGAGTTACAGCTACTGGATACCATGCTTGGAAAACAGGTTGATGGTATTGTGATGATGAGTGATGAGGTTACAGAAAAAATGCAGCAAACGATGGATCATTCGCCAGTACCAATTGTGCTTGCAGGCTCTGTGGATGAATCTCAAACAATTGCAACTGTGAATATCGATTATTTCCAGGCGGCTTATGAAGCTATTTCATTACTTATTCAAAATGGCCATACACGGATTGGTTTCGTAACTGGCCCACTTTCGTATACAATTAACGGAAAATTCAAGCTAGCAGCCTATAAGAAAGCATTGCAGGATGCTGGTTTACCAATAGACGAGGCATTAATTGCCGCAGAAGAGTCCAGCTATGATATGGGCTTAGAGGCTTGGGAGATTTTATCTGCTCTTGAACAGCCACCAACTGCTTATTTTGCAGGAAGTGATGAATTGGCCATCGGTTTAATTCATGGCGCTCAAGATGCGGGCAAAAATGTTCCAGAGGATATTGAAGTTATCAGCTTTGAGAACTCTAAGTTAGCACGAATGGTTCGCCCACAGCTAACAAGTGTCGCGCTACCGCTTTACGATATTGGGGCTGTTGCAATGCGCCTGCTGACAAAATTAATGAGTAAGGAACCTGTCGAGGATGAGGCGGTCATTTTACCACACCGTATTGAACATCGACAATCTGTCAAAAGTAAATAATGATACCTAACACGTAAATCGCTTATGAAGGATTTGCGTGTTTTTATTTGCTGGATGGAACGTCAAAAATAGAGGATAGTGTTTCAAAAGTGAGGGATAGAACAAAAGAATAGATGGATAAACGACCAAAAGCAGTGGAAAGCTCTTTCATCCAATAAAAAAGCCCCACGAATATCGTGAGGCCAAGAAATTAATCCCGTCTTTCATTCCGAATAATATGTAGCGATTTGGCTAACATTTGAGCATTCTTTTCTTCTATTTCTGCTTTACGAGGAATCGGCTCATATAAAGGAATCGGGTCCTCCCAAGTTGGAATAAAAGGAACAGGAGCTTCTGGTTGCCAGCGATCAAGCCATGCTTGAGGGAGTGGCCCCATTGGTAACGCTTGGTCTGTCATTTCCAACCATAACATGGACCAAGCACGAGGCACCACTCGCCAAATATCGTAGCCACCACCTCCAACTGCAATCCATCGACCTTCACAATACTCATGTGCTAATTGATGAGCAAGCTTAGGAATTTCACGATAAATATTCATTGTTCCATGTAAATGTGTTAATGGATCAAAATAATGGGCATCTGCCCCATTTTGCGTTAATACAACATCTGGCTTGAAAAATTCAAAAATCTCTCGCATTGACTTTTCATAGATCTCTAGGAAACTTTCATCCTCAGTAAATGCATCCATTGGAAAATTAAAGGAGGTTCCATAGCCTTGACCATTGCCACGCTCGGTAATATTTCCGGTTCCAGGGAATAGATAACGACCAGTTTCATGAATGGACAGTGTACAAACAGTAGGATCCTCATAAAAGCTCCATTGGACACCGTCCCCATGATGAGCATCTGTATCTACATAAAGTACACGAGCGTTGTACTTTTCCTGCAAGTAACGAATAGCCACTGTGCTATCATTGTAAATACAAAAACCTGATGCACGACCACGGAAACCATGATGGAGTCCTCCACCAAGGTTAAGGGCATGTTCGGCTTTTCCTTCCATTACATAATCAACAGCCGTTAAAGTTCCACCAACTAGCTGTGCACTTGCTTCATGCATATTTTCAAAAATGGGAGTATCTTCAGTGCCAATTCCATAGCTTTGACATTGAGCTTCTGATAATTCACCATGCCCTGCTTTTTTTACGATATCTATATATTTTGAATCATGTGCAAGCAATAGCTCTTCTTCCGTTGCAACACGTGCCGGTACAATATCTACATCATCGAGAGCATTAATATTTTTTAGTAGATCCATAGTTAGCGTCAAGCGTTTATGATTGAAAGGATGTGTATCTGAAAATTTATATCCGAGTTGTTCTGGCGAGTATACGAATACGGCCTTTTTCATTATAGCGAAACACCCGGTAAATTTGGCCATAGGACATCAAAGCCCTCTTTGCGTAGATCTTCAATCATTGCTAAAGGATTTAGTGTTTTTACTCGGACGCTTAAAATTTTGTTTTGTGTATTTTCAGAGTCAGGATAAACTAAGACGCTTTGAACATTGGCATGATGTTGATGAAATATTTTTGTGATTTCAAATAAAACTCCCGGTGTATCGGATACCCGAATCTCGATTTTTGACCCAGGCTCTGTAGCACCAGTCAGCTCTATATATGTATAGAGTAAATCGGTTGTCGTAACAATGCCTACCAATTTTCCTCCAGAGACGATAGGTAAACAGCCTATTTTCGATTCGTAAAACGTAAGTGCTACCTCTTCAACAAAATCTAGTGGATGACCTATCAGGGGGTCTTTCACCATGATATCCTCTACTTTTGCATTAAAAATAGGAGAGTTTGGTTCATCCTGCAAAGATGAGGGCAAGACCTCTTTAATATCTCGTTCAGTAATTACACCTAAAACGTGGCGTTCTTCATCTACAACTGGTAAATGACGAACTTTCTTTTCACGCATTAACTTTAGTGCCTCCTGCACTGTATTGGTAGGAGCTAATGTATAAGGCTCATCATTCATAATTTCTTCTACAATCATATATGCATCCCCTTTGTATTAGTTTTAATACATGAAACGATTTCTAAAACGAAGTCTATCAAATCTTTCCATTGTCTCAGGAGGCACCCGTTTTCCTTCGCGTGCCATCAGGCAATTGGCTGGATGTGATGTAATTTCAGGATCATCTGTTGCAAAATATTCGAAACCAGCGGAGCTCATCATTTTCTCCATCATTTTGCGGTAATCCCAAACATTTAAACCTGTGCCTTTTAAATCCCAATGCCAATAATACTCGGTAGTAATCACAAGATAATCTTCCATTTCATCCCCCATAAATGAAACGGCTAGTAGTGCCTTACCAGCACCGGTACCACGGTAGTCTGGAATGACTTCAATGGCACCTAATTCAATCATGTCATCGATACGATCTTCTGCCCATCGTTCAAGTGGATCAGGGTAGAGATAGGTAACATAGCCTACAATAATATCTTCGTTTCGAATAATAATAATTCGGCCTTCGGGTAGTCCTGCAATTTCTATAATGGCCTGCTGTTGCTGTTTTGGAGGTCTGAAGGCAACCAAGCCTTCATGGAATGAATATGTAGCTAATTTTTCTGGAGGCACAGGTCCTTCCACATACACAGTACCATGCTTTGTTTCCTTTGTGACAGAAAAAAAAGTTTTTTTATGTTCCATAATTACACCACCTGAGTTTAATAATTCCATTATAGCTGATTTCTTGCGTAAAAACGCTTATTTTTGCAAAATATACCTGTATTTTTGGAAAAATAAAAATATTGAGACAATCTATCCAAATTCGTGTAAAATAAGATTATATTGCTTCTGTTATTTAACAGCTAAAAGTAGTGCTATAAGGGATTCGAACATTAATACTACGGCTAACTGTTATATAACAAATGCTACATATCAATTTTGCTTTTGAAGAATTCTCTGAATTTCAACAGGGGGGATTGTTGAAATTTAGTCAAAAACAAAAGCAAAGAAAGGGGTATTTTCATGGGGATGAAAATGAAAGAGAAGTTAATGGCTTTACCTGGTCAACATCATTTAACAAATTATGAAGAAGTGGCAAAATCTCATAATTGGGCAGATACGGAAAAGGCATTTAGTTGGAGCGAAACAGGTTTAGTGAATATGGCATATGAGGCTATTGATCGCCATACAGAAACACATCGCAAAAATAAGGTGGCACTGTATTTTAATGATGGTAAACGGAAAGAGGCATATTCATTTAATGAAATGAAAAGGTTAACAAACAAAGCAGCGAACGTTTTTAAAACCACTACTAATCTGCAGAAAGGTGATCGTTTATTTATTTTTATGCCTCGTTCACCTGAGCTTTACTTTTCATTATTAGGTGCGTTGAAAATGGGGGTAATTGTTGGACCATTGTTTGAAGCTTTTATGGAAGGCGCGGTGTATGATCGACTTGCAGATAGTGAGGCGAAAGTATTAGTCACGACACCAGCATTACTGGAACGTGTACCTTTAGCAAAATTGCCTAAACTGGAGCATATCTTTTTAGTAGGGGAGGATGTTGAGGAAACAGCTCAAATCCTTGACTTTAGTAAACATTTAAAAGAAGCTTCAGCTCATTTTGAAATAGAGTGGGTAGACAGAGAAGATGGGATGATTCTTCACTATACCTCTGGTTCAACAGGTGCTCCAAAGGGCGTATTGCATGTCCATAATGCAATGATTCAGCAATATCAATCGACACAATGGGTACTTGATTTACGTGAAGATGATATTTATTGGTGTACTGCTGATCCTGGATGGGTTACAGGAACAGCCTATGGCATCTTTGGTCCGTGGTTAAACGGTGTAACAATGTTAATCGTCGGAGGAAGATTTTCACCACAAGCATGGTATCAGGCTATTGAAGATTATAGTGTGACAGTTTGGTATAGTGCACCAACAGCGTTCCGTATGCTGATGGGGGCAGGGAGTGGCTTGCTTGAAAGCTATGATCTAACATCTTTACGCCATGTGCTATCTGTTGGTGAGCCTTTGAATCCAGAAGTTATTCGCTGGGGAGTAGAGGAATTAGGGCATCGTATACATGATACATGGTGGATGACAGAGACAGGAGCCCATATGATTTGTAATTATCCATCAATGGATATTATGCCAGGTTCAATGGGGAAACCTCTTCCTGGTATTCATGCGACGATTGTAGATGATGCAGGTAATGAGGTGCCACCTTTTACAATGGGGAATCTAGCTATTCGTCGTGGCTGGCCTGCCATGATGCGCCAAATTTGGGGCAATCCAGAGCGCTATGAATCTTATTTCCTCAAAGGAGAATGGTATGTATCTGGAGATTCAGCCTATATGGATGATGAAGGTTACTTCTGGTTCCAAGGGCGTGTGGATGATGTCATCATGACGGCGGGAGAACGCGTAGGACCATTCGAAGTGGAAAGTAAACTACTTGAGCACCCAGATGTCATTGAAGCAGGTGTTATTGGGAAACCAGATCCAGTGCGTGGGGAAATCATTAAAGCGTTTGTATCCTTACGTGAGGGGGTTGAACCCTCTGATGCATTAATTGAAGATATACGTGATTTTGTGAAAAAAGGTTTATCTGCACATGCAGCACCACGTGAAATTGAATTTAAAGATAAATTGCCAAAAACACGTAGTGGTAAAATTATGCGTCGCGTATTGAAAGCTTGGGAATTAAATTTACCAACTGGTGATTTATCAACCATGGAAGATTAAATAACTATCTAAGACAACAATTGATATTTATACAACATGTGCATAAAAAGAAGGCAGGGATTCATTCGATGAACGAAAGGATTCTTGCCTTCTTTTTTCTGAAATTACAATGATATAGAAGTGGTGTAAGGTCGAATAATATCTATTTAAAAAAATAGTTAATTTAATAAAAATTCAGTTGACTTAATAAATATGCAGACGTATACTATTTTTAACTTATTTCAGAGGTGAGTGCAGTGAAAGTAGGTATTGTTGGAGCAACTGGATATGGTGGACTAGAGCTTATTCGTTTTTTACATAATCATCCAGCTGTAGAGCAGATTGATTTATTTACTTCTTCAGAAGAGGGTGTTCAATTTTCTTCCAAATTTGGTCATCTTGTTAAGATAGCTGATACACCGTTACAAAAGATAGCGTATGACACTTTAGCAAAATTTGATGTTGTTTTTACAAGTACACCATCTGGGGTGACAAGTGAGCTATTACCGCCTTTGGTTGGGAAAGGACCAAAGTTAATCGATTTATCTGGTGATTTTCGCTTAAAAGATCTCGCAAGCTATGAAACCTGGTATGGCAAAAAGGCTGCACCGTTCCATAGTGTTCAACAAAGTGTGTATGGTTTAACAGAATGGAATACAGAGCTTATACGTCAAGCAACACTCGTTGCCAACCCGGGTTGCTACCCAACCGCAGTTTTATTATCCTTACTGCCACTTGTAAAAGAGCGTTTAATTGATCCTAGTTTTCTAGTTATTGATGCAAAGAGTGGCATTTCAGGAGCTGGCAATAAGCCCTCACAAACTACCCATTTTAGTGAGACAAATGAGAATTTCTCGATCTATAAAGTAAATACACATCAACATATTCCCGAAATTGAACAGGCACTTTCCATGTTTGCTCAAGCAGATACAGCAATTACTTTTAATACGCATCTGGTTCCAATGACCAGGGGAATTTTGGCGACATCCTATGCACCGGTAATGCAGGGAATTACAGAGGCGCAATTGATCTCTTGCTTACAGGCAACCTATGAAAATCATCCATTTGTTCGAATCGTTACGGATGCATCTAGTTTAGGGACAAATCGTGTCAAGGGATCAAATTATTGTGACATTCTAGTAAAAGTAGATTCTCGTACAAATCGCGCCACAATTGTTAGCGTAATTGATAATCTTGTCAAAGGAGCAGCAGGGCAAGCTATCCAAAATATGAATGTGCAATTTGACTTACCACAAACGACAGGGCTAGATGTCGTACCGTTCTTTATTTAACAGCATGCAGGAAACTGTATGCTTCTCTTATTTATTAATCTAAGGAGGAATTTCGGATGACAGTTACCACTTCAACGAATGTAATGAAAAAACTATCAAGTAAAAATATTGTTTCACCAAAAGGCTTTAAGGCAGCAGGATTACACTGTGGTTTAAAGCATAAGAAAAAGGATTTAGCTATTTTAGTAAGTGAAGTCCCAGCAAGTGTTGCAGGTGTTTTTACAACAAATGCTGTGCAAGCAGCGCCATTAAAAGTCACGAAGGAAGTTGTTTATGCAACTAAGAAAATGCAAGCGATGATCGTCAATTCAGGCAATGCGAATGCTTGTACAGGTAAACAAGGTGTAAAAGACGCCCAAACAATGCAAGCGCTAGCTGCTGAAAAATTAGGGATTGCGCCAGATTTGGTGGGTGTTTGCTCGACAGGTGTTATTGGAGAAATGATGAAATTAGAGCCAGTAGCAAACGGTATTCTACAGTTAGAGCCAAAGGACAATTTAGAAAGTGCTATTGACTTTGCGCAGGCTATTTTGACAACAGATACTGTCATGAAAAACACAAGCTATAGTACAACTGTGGATGGCAAGGAAGTTATTATTGCAGGTGTAGCAAAAGGCTCAGGTATGATTGAACCTAATATGGCAACAATGCTAGGCTTTATTACAACAGATGCCAACATTGAATCTGATGTATTGCAGGCAGCTTTATCGACGATTACTAATTTAACATTTAACGCAATTACAGTTGATGGGGATACATCTACTAATGACACAGTGGTAGTATTGGCTAATGGCTTGGCAGGGAATGATTCTTTAACACCAGAGCATCCAGATTGGCAAAATTTCTATTACACTTTACAAACAGTAGCGGAAGATTTAGCAAAAATGATTGCCAAAGATGGTGAAGGGGCAACGAAGCTTATCGAAGTGGAGGTTGTTGGTGCAATTTCAGACGAGGAGGCACGTAAAATTGCAAAAACAGTCGTTGGTTCACCACTTGTAAAGACTGCTGTTTTCGGCTGTGATGCTAACTGGGGGCGTATTATTGCAGCAGTAGGGTATAGTGGCGCAACAGTGGATCCAGATAAAATTACCATCCAAATCGGTGGTGCTACTATGGTAGAAAACGGTGAGCCAATTCCTTTTTCTGAGGATGAGTTAATTCAAATTTTAAAAATGCATGAGGTAAAAATCTATGTGTCTCTTGGCGTGGGTGATGGTAAGGGGCATGCTTGGGGATGTGACTTAACATATGACTATGTCCAAATCAATGCATCATACCGCTCGTAAACGTATGGTCATAAAGCTTGGGGGCAGTACACTGGAAGGTTTAAATGAGGCTTTCTTTGATAATTTTAAAAGATTACAAGAGAGTGGAGTAGAGCTGATTATTACCCATGGGGGTGGGCCAGCCATAAATCGAGAACTAGCTGCTCAAGGCATACAATCGCATACATTAAATGGAATACGTGTCACGAATGAGGCTGCTATTAAGGTTGTCCAGTCGACCCTAATAGGCCAAGTGAACACTGCATTAGTTCATGAGTTAACAACAGCCGGTATAGCAGCCATCGGATTAAATGGCTTTGATGGTCAGTTGATGGTCGTAGATTTTTTAGATCAAGAGACTTATGGCTATGTTGGAGCTATTAAAAATATCAATACTTCCTTATTGGAAGCTTTAATGGGTGTAGGGATTGTACCTGTTATTGCCTGCGTAGGTGCGACCGAAGCAGGTCAGGCTCTTAATATTAATGGCGATACGGTAGCAAGTGAAGTTGCTTTAGCGGTCGGAGCAGATAGCCTATTACTTGTTACGGATGTGAGTGGAATCCGTATTCAGGATGAATATCAAGCAATAGCTACACCTACTCTTATAGATCAATGGACAGAGCAGGGTCATATTTACGGTGGAATGATTCCGAAAGTACAAGGAGCGATCGACTGTTTAAGAGCTGGGATTCCTTCCGTACAAATCGTGGGCGCAACATTAATTGGTACAACGATTGTAGCTTCAAGTGAACTTCATTCTTTCTAGTGTTCTAATAGGATAGCTTGAGAAGTATAGTTGTTGAAAGAAACTATTTTAAATGATAGTGGAGATGATAACATGAGTGTTTTATTCGAGAACTACGGCAAGCGTCGTGCACAAATTGTCAAAGGTCAAGGGACAATTGTTGAGGATTCAACAGGGAAGCAATACTTGGATTTTACTAGTGGCATTGCTGTGGTGAGTCTTGGTCACGCCCATCCAGCTATTGTACAGGCACTTCAAGAGCAAAGCGAAAAGCTATGGCATATTTCAAATCTTTTTGAAATACCAGGTCAGGAAAAGGTGGCAGAAAAATTAATTGCTAATACACACTTTTCACATGCCTTTTTTTGTAATAGCGGGGCTGAGGCTAATGAAGCGGCCATTAAATTAGCTCGTAAGCATACAGGCAAACATCATATTATTACATTTGAAAAATCATTCCATGGTCGTACCTTTGGAGCAATGTCTGCAACAGGTCAAGGCAAAGTACATAATGGCTTTGGACCACTCGTAGAAAAATTTTCGATTTTGCCCTTTAATGATGCTGCTACACTTGAAGCAACCGTTGATGATTCTGTGGCAGCTATAATGTTAGAAATGATTCAGGGAGAGGGTGGCGTTAATAGTGTATCGGCAGAATTTGCAGCAGCTATTGCAAAAGTCTGTGAGGAGCAAGGTATACTACTAATTGTTGATGAAGTGCAAACGGGCATTGGGCGAACAGGAACACGCTATGCATTTGAACAAACGGTATTAAAGCCACATATCATAACTTTGGCAAAAGGCTTAGGTGGTGGTTTCCCTGTTGGTGCAATGCTCGGAACTGCTGAGCTTCATGCTACATTTAGTCCAGGAACACACGGTACAACATTTGGTGGAAACCCTCTTGCGATGAATGTGGCACAAGCTGTTTTGAATCATGTGTTTGAGCCGGATTTTTTACAGCATGTACGAGAAATATCTGCCTATTTTGTGGCACAACTAAGGTCTCATTTACCTTCTAGCTATACTGTTCAAGGTCAGGGTCTCTTGTTAGGGATTGGCTGTGGGGACACGGAAATAGCGCCTTATATCGCGGCAGCGGAAGAAAGTGGTCTTTTATTAGTAGGGGCAGGGCCAACAGTTATTCGTCTCTTGCCTCCATTAACGGTCACAAAGGAAGAGATTGATAAAGCAGTAACTATTTTAAAGAACATATTACCGTGATACACTTAAGCAATGAAAGTGAGGCACCAGCGGCAAAAATCCCTTTGAAATTAGGAATGAACAAAGAATCTGCTAGTATCTAGCAGATTCTTTGCGCTATAAATGCTACTGTAGCTGTTTTACTAATGTTGTCACTAATTTTGGTAGCCAATCTTCAAGCTGACTAAACGTAAATCCTGCCTTCTCGGCCTTTGCATTGGACATATACCAATCAGCAGGCACCCCATAAGGAGACTGTGATTCCTCATCACCACCAATGAGGGAAATTTTTGCGCGCTGACCACTCGCTTCTTCGATTAGAGCAATTAGATCTTTGAGAGACATTGCCCCTGATGCGGTAGCATTGTATGGTCCCTCAATAGGAGTAACACCCGCAAAGTATAAAAATTCAGCTGCTTCTTCATCTGTAATATAACTCATCTTTGCATCAATGTTCGGTAAAGTAATCGGCTGATTCTGTAAAATATGTTCAACGTGGAAATGTAAACGTCGAGTATAATCATCTTCACCCATCACAATTGGGAAACGTACAGCTACGACTGGGAATGAAGCTTCTTTGAATAATACTGCCTCCGCTTGTCGTTTTCCTTCTCCATAAGAAAATTGCTCTTGATGTCCCATGCGAATTTGATACTGGTATGGATCAAATTCTTCTTCCTTTTTCATTTTACCATCTACCTCATAGGTTGAAAGAGTAGAAGTAAAGACCAGCTTTTTCGTTTTCCCTTTTAATATCTCGCAAATC
The DNA here is from genome assembly GCF_038630435.1 of Lysinibacillus sp. FSL K6-4013. Classification (NCBI taxonomy): domain Bacteria; kingdom Bacillati; phylum Bacillota; class Bacilli; order Caryophanales; family Bacillaceae; genus Lysinibacillus; species Lysinibacillus sp. FSL K6-4013. Next base: position 3,456,346 of record NZ_CP152031.1, on the reverse strand, counting down.
GCTTGTGCCTCGTTGGGCGCATAGCAAATATTATCATAGACAATGTCCCATGTTGTATTGGCTAGTGCCTGTTCTAAAGCATCACGATCATTACGATTTACTACTAATTGCTTAACATGTGTACCAAAGGGATTGCCACTTTGACCACGTGTTAAAATCGTTACATTATGTCCATTTTGAATACAAAGATCAACTAGCTTTTTTCCAAAAAAACGCGTGCCTCCTAAAATCAATATGTTCATATATTTTCACCCCTTCAAAATAGTAGTCCTCTTAATAATGACAAAAAAACAGACTAACTACAATTCATAAGTAAAATGCAGTAAGTCTGTTTAATTGATTATCTACTACAAATGCTTGCTAAGGCATAATGGATTAGCGCCTTGACGTTTCAGTTGGAGTAGTGGTATTACCATTGTCTCCTCCGTTTGTGCCATCTCCAGGGTTATCAGATCCATCACCATTGCTTCCGGATCCATTTCCATTATTGGAGCCATTGCCGTTGCTACCAGAACCATCACCGTTATTGGAGCCATTGCCGTTATTACCAGACCCGTTCCCGTTATTGGAGCCATTGCCGTTACTACCCGAACCATTGCCATTGCCATTAGTAGGTGGCGTTGTAGGTGGTATTGGTTCTTGGTCGTTTTCCTCTGGATCAGGTTCGTTTTCACTACCGCCAGTAGACACAACATTGGAGTGTGGTGATGTTAAACCTGTAATATCTACAGCGACCACTACATAAGCTTGTCCACTAGCAACCGTAATGCTTTGTGTTGACTCTAGTACGGACGTTACAAGTGTATTACCGCCATTCGTAACGTTGTAGATACGATAACCAACAACATCATTCGATGACTCTGACCATGATAATGTAGAGCCATTTACTGAAGCTGAGACAGCTGCTGGAGGGCTACCATCTGCTGGGAAATCAACAGCTGATACAGATGAATTCGACAATGTAGAATTCTTTGGTAACAGACTAGCAGGGTTCCCGCCAAGTCTACCTAACATTCGTTTAATAAAGTCTTGATTAATGCCTGCGCCACCTGCTTTTACAAACTCGGCTGGTGTATTTGGCAACGCATTATAAGTTTTTCCTTTAATCGTCACAACACTTGAAGAGGCTAAGCTATCATCAGGTTGTGAGGGTAAAAATACTTTCGCATTAAATAAATCTGAGCGTACAAGACCTGCGCTAGCACAAGCTGCAGAAGGGGCCATGCCGGAAATGCCACAGAATGACGCAGTCACAACATTTTTAGGCGCCTTAAAACTTGTTGGTGGGTCAATTAGCTGAGGGTCCGCATCGTAAACGGCATTCATTAAAGTACCCCATAGCTTATTCACCCGAACGCTTGGCTGTAAATAGGTGTTGTTAAATGCATAAAGTGTACGAGGTTGATCGTAACCCATCCAAACACCAAGAGATACATTAGGGTTATAACCAACTAACCAAACATCTTTATATTCTTGAGAAGTCCCTGTTTTTGCAGCAAAATCAGAAGAGAACTTTAATGTATTTCGTGCCATTGTCCCTGTTCCTTTAGTGAGAACATCACGTAACATATCTGTCACGATATAAGATGTTTCTGGGCTAAATACTTGAACAGGTTCTACTTCATGTTGGTAAACAATATTTCCTTCTTGGTCTTCAATTCGATCAATCATATAAGCGTCAATGAATAGGCCACCATTTGCAAAGGTAGCAAAGGCATTTGTATTTTCTTCAACAGTAGTTCCTTCTCTTAAAGCGCCGATCCCAGTTGCTAGGTTAGTAAAATCATCGGGATGTAATTTTGAGAATCCCATTTTTACTAACAAATCTGCAGGGCGTCTACTAATAATATCATTATATAAACGTAGTGCTGAAATGTTTTGAGAATCTGCTAAAGCTTCACGTGCTGGGATAAGACCTCGCTCATCACTCGTAATATAGTTACTTGGACTCCAAGAACCGACTGAGAATTTCACGTCAACTAATGGGCTACCCGCACCGATTACGCCATACTCAATGGCAGGTCCATAAACAAGTAATGGTTTCATTGTAGAACCGTTAGAACGATAAGCTTGTGTTGCATGGTTTACTTGAGTGGTTTTAAAGTCTCGACCACCAACAAAGCTTAAAATGCGACCTGTCGTATTTTCTATTAAAATACTACCTACTTGTACTGGCATCTCAATATCAATTTCTTCACCAGTAACAGGGTCTTTCCCTTTACCAGTATACGTATGACCATAATACTGGAAGTCTTTTGCTGCTTTTTGCATTGCATCATACATATCTTTATTAATGGTTGAATAAATACGATAGCCTTTTGAACGAACATCACGATCTGCTAAAATCGTATATTTATCCTTTAATTTCTTTTCTGACTTTAAGCGCTCTGGGTCAATCCCATCATCTTTTGCTAGTTTTTCAGCAATAATATCTTTTGCACGAGCTTCAAGCTCATAAGTCAACCAAGGATAACGATCCTCCGCGCGCATTTCTGGTCCACGGAAATCAGCAGCAATATCATAGTTTAACGCTTCATTATACTGTGCATCATCAATATAACCAGCTTCTTTCATACGATAAAGTACTGTTTTCATACGATCAATACCTGGTTTCAAAGCTTCTTCACTTTTCAGTTCACCTGTATTTGTAAATGGTGTATAAGCAAATGGTGCCTGTGGAATACCAGCTATGTACGCAGCTTGAGGAAGAGACAATTCTTTTGCTTTTACGCCAAAAATTCCTTCCGCAGCTGTTTCAACACCTGCAATATTTCGTCCTGAAGAGTTACGACCATAGGGAATGATATTTAAATAAGCCTCTAATATTTCTTCCTTCGTCATAAAATGTTCTAAACGCATCGCCAGTAAAATTTCCTTAGCTTTACGCTCGTATGATACTTCATTAGTTAGTACTTGGTTTTTAATAAGCTGCTGGGTAAGTGTAGAACCACCTGTCTGCGTTGCAGAGTTAGTGACATCTTGTAATAACCCACGAACAACCGCTTTAGGAACAATTCCGTTATGCTCTCGAAAATATTCATCTTCTGTTGCCAGAACAGCATTCACGACCTCTGGTGCAACATTGCTAAGCGAAGTTTCACGTCGATCTAAATCTGTCCTTAATTTCCCAATATAAATATCGTTGGCAAAATAAATCTCACTGGTTTCTTCATAGCTAAAAATTTGATCCCTTAACTCTTGTTTTGAGCGTAATGGTTCTTCTTTGACAAGAGAAGCAAAATAACCAGCTCCAACTGAACCGACAAATACAGTGCCAACCAATGCAAAGACTAAAAATAGTAAAAATAAGTTCCAGGTAACACTACCTGAAATACGTAATTTCTTCATCCATTTTTGTTCAAGTAATTCATCGATCTTTGCATTGATTTTTTCAATCCAATCTTTCAATGTATCGACCTCCTAAAATCTTGTCTATTATAGCACATATTGTTTTAGCACGAACATAGTTATTGACTTTGAAAAAGAATCGTATAAAATTATGTTTATAGTTTTCTGGTGATGAAGAGTTTGCAGTAGTGTCTATATTCCCTGTTTAGAGAGCCAGTGGTTGGTGAAAACTGGTCATAATGTAGAGACGAATTACGTACTTGGAGCTTAGACGTGCGCGCCTGCGATAAAGGCGGCTGAATGAAGTGGAAGGTGGATGACATCTTCAAGCTGGGTGGTACCGCGTTAGTTTGCAACTTAACGTCCCTGCATGCAATTGTTTGCGTGTAGGGACTTTTTTTATTTAAACATGTCCATGCACGTAACGAATTTAACCATTTTAGGAGGAATGAACATGACAAACGAATTATTACAAGATTTAGAATGGCGTGGTTTGCTATACCAACAAACAGATGCGGAAGGCATGGCAAAATTATTAAATGAACAATCCGTATCTTTATACTGTGGGGTAGATCCAACAGCTGACTCCATGCATATTGGACATATTGTTCCATTGTTAACACTTCGTCGATTCCAAAAAGCAGGCCACCGTCCAATTTTACTTGTTGGTGGTGCAACAGGGATGATCGGTGACCCGTCTGGCCGTTCAGAAGAGCGCCAATTACAGACAGTAGAGCAAATCGATAAAAACGTTCAAGGAATCCGTAGTCAATTAGAACGTATTTTCGAATTTGCAGAAGATGGCAATGGTGCTCAGCTTGTGAACAATCGTGACTGGATTGGTAATATAAACACAATTGAATTTTTACGTGATTATGGGAAATTAATTAACGTAAACTACATGTTAGCAAAAGATACGATTGCTTCTCGTCTTGATACAGGAATCTCATTTACAGAGTTTGCCTATACGTTAATTCAAGGTATTGATTACAATCATTTATACAATCACTACAATTGCCGTATTCAAGTAGGTGGCTCTGACCAATGGGGTAATATTACAACAGGGTTAGAGGTTATTCGTAAAACACACGAGGAAGAAACGAAAGCCTTTGGAATTACGATTCCATTAGTAACCAAGGCAGATGGCACAAAGTTTGGTAAAACAGCAGGTGGTGCTGTTTGGCTAGATAGTAAGAAAACATCTCCATATGAGTTCTACCAATTCTGGATCAATGCAGCTGATGCAGATGTCATAAAATACTTAAAAATCTTCACGTTCCTATCTCGTGAAGAAATTGAAGCTTTAGCCGTATCTGTAGAGGAGGAGCCACATTTACGTAAGGCACAAAAGGCACTAGCTGAAGAAATGACTCGTTTAATACATGGTCAAGAGGCATTAGAGCAAGCCATCCGTATTACAGCTGCATTATTCTCAGGAGATCTAAAAGCACTTTCAGCTGAAGAAATGAAGGATGCTTTTAAAGATGTTCCTTCTATTGAAATGGCTAAAGATGATAAAAACATTGTGGACCTACTTGTGGAGGCAGGCATTTCCTCTTCCAAACGTCAAGCACGTGAAGATGTATCAAATGGTGCGATTAGTGTAAACGGTGAAAAGGTAACGGATTTAGAATATGTAGTCGATGCGAAGGATCGTTTAGATGATGCATTTAGCATTGTCCGTCGAGGTAAGAAAAAATATCATATGGTGAAATTTATATAATTTCTATTTGCAAAACCACATCCCATAAAAAGTTGGATGTGGTTTTTTAATCATAAGAAACTTGGAGGTTTTATTTGTTCATATTCTTTAGGATGCAGTATTTTTGCAAGCTTTATAGCACCTTCAATAAGTCGTGGAGAAGGGCGACAATACAGCCATTCTTCCATTACATGGAGCTGTTCCGATTGAATGGCATGTAACTCTTTGGCATATGGACGTTTTAATAAATTAGCAGGTTGGATACGCTCAAATGCTACACCAACCCAAGCCATCATGATATAGTCAGGCTGGCGTTTAACAACATCTGTCCAATCTGTTTGAACACTAGCAAGCTCAACATCTTGAAATAGATTAGTGCCACCAGCAAGAGCGCTAATTTCTGTTAGCCAATTTATTTTCCCAGGAGTGAAAATAGGGTTAGGCCACCATTCCCAATAGAGGGTAGGTTTCTTCGGAATTGTTTGTGCAATGGAATACATTTTTCCGATGGAATGCATGTACTCTTCAGCAATTGTCTTTGCTTGTTCCTCTACTTGACAAGCTTGCCCAAGTGTCAGAAGATCTTGCGCAATTTCTTCTAATGAGTTTGCATTAAAAATAATATGAGGAATATTTCTTTCTTTTAGTGCCTCAATGTTTTTTTCCATACCTGGTACACTCAAAGAAGCCAGAACAAGATCAGGCTGTAATGCCTCTAACGCATCCATGTTAATTGATAAATCTGGCCCAAGCTGTGGCAGATCTTTAACTGTTGATGGCCAATCGGAATAATCATCGACTCCAACGAGCTGGTCTGTCAGCCCTAAATAGGCAACTAATTCTGTATTACTAGGACAAATTGAAATTAAGCGCATATCGTATTCTCCCATCCTTTTTAAGAAAAGTATAGCGAGAGTTTCCATGATAGACAATGTGTGTATTTCGAGCCCATAAAAAAGTGGAGAAAACATTTGTTTTCTCCACCCTATGTCATAGACTTATAGGAAACCGTCGATTAAGAAAGGGCAACTGCCTCGAGTGACTCTTCTTTTTTCACAATAGGTCCCATTGCATTTGTGATGATTTGTTTGATATCCTCTAGTGTTGCTTTACGAGGGTTCGTCTCAGCACACACATCTAACAATGCATTTTTTGCTAAGATCTCAATATCCTCATCTTTTGCCCCTAATTCACGGAAGCCACTAGGAATATTTAAATCTTGTGATAATTTCTCAATAGCTGTAATAGCCTTTTCAGCGGCATCGCGCTTACTTAAACCTTCTACGTTTTCTCCTAATAATTCAGCGATACGAGCAAAGCGCTCTGTACGTGCTGTAACATTAAATCGACAAACATGTGGCAATAAAATAGCATTACACACGCCATGCGGTAGGTTATAGAAACCACCCAATTGATGAGCAATTGCATGAACATAGCCAAGTGATGCATTATTAAAGGCCATTCCCGCTAAAAATTGTGCATATACCATTTGTTCACGAGCTTCTATATCAGCTCCATTTGCATAGGCACGTGGTAAAAATTCAGGAATCAGTTGAAGTACTTTTTCAGCACATGCATCTGTAATTGGTGTAGCATTCGTAGAAACGAATGATTCGATGGCATGTGTTAATGCGTCAACGCCAGTAGCTGCTGTAAGAGCAGGAGGTAAACCAATCATTAGTTCTGGATCATTAATAGAAAGTAACGGAGTCACATGTTTATCCACAATGGCCATTTTTACTTTACGAGCTGTATCCGTAATAATGGTGAAACGAGTCATTTCACTTGCAGTGCCTGCCGTTGTATTAATTGCAATTAATGGCACAAGTGGATTTTGTGATTTATCAACGCCTTCATAATCATGAATGCGTCCACCATTCGAAGCAATAAGTCCGATACCTTTTGCTGCATCGTGTGCGCTACCTCCTCCAAGAGAAACAATAGAATCGCAGTTTTCAGCATGATACACTGCAATACCATCTTCAATGTTTTGATCTGTTGGATTTGGTTCTGCTTTAGGGAAAATTGCTACATCAATTCCAGCAGCTGTAATGATGTTTGCAATTTGTTCTGAGAGACCTAATTTGTGTAGGCCCTCATCTGTTACGATTAATGTCTTTTTCACTTCTAAATCATTTAAGCGCTTACCAACTTCTTGAATTGCTCCAGGTCCAAATAAGTTTGTTTTCGGCATAACAAATTGCTTTAGAACGTCTGACATATTTCCAACCCCTTTTAAAAAATTATTATTGCTTGAATGATGGTGAACCACCTTTCGCAATTCATCGTATTCTATTTTTTGTAAAAGTTCAACTCGTATTTTTATTAAAAATGTTAATTTTCTTCATGTTATTATTTTACAAAAAAGTTAAAGCGATGAAAGGGGTATGGAATGTTGTTTTGTAGTAGAATATTGAATTTAAAAAGGTTTTAAAAATATTTTATTATGAAAGTAAAATATATTTTTTGGAAAACAGTTCTATTTTGATGATCTAATGAATAGTAAATAACTGATATTTTGTTTTTATTATAAAGGTAGTGATTATGTTATTTTGAAACTATGTAATTGCTATTTTAAAGTACATAAAGTTGTCACAATAGTAAGAGAGAAAAATTATTGTTGGTTATAATTGGGGCAATGCGTCTGCGCTAAAAAAGTAGTGCATTATTTTGGAGAAATTAGTGGAAATAAATAAAAATTCTTGCATTCGATAATCTAATTAAAAGGTGATTTTATTGACAAAAAGCAAGAAAACGTACACACATAAAGATGATTTACCAGTATTAGGGGTAGGGCCGTATATTCAGATGTCTTCTTCAAGTGATACAAATCAAGATGCCAAGCTGTGATTAATGTTGTTATGGTTAAGTGATTATGTGTTGGATGTAGCAAACAATGAGTTAGCTTCTTTGGGCATTACAGAAAGTAAATTAGACTTCTTATTATTGCTGACTCTACATGAAGTTAAACGAGCGACTCCATCCGCTGCTATATTCGTTTCTGCATTAATGATTCAAAGCAAAAAACGTAGGTTTGAATTGTTCAGAGGAGTTAGAATCATTTAGATTAAATGGTAAAAAATGGTTCTAAGTCAAATGTTGGGGTGGTGTAATCTTTTAACACATTAACCCAGATGAACTCCGATTTCTTTATACTTTAAATTTAATAAGATTTTTGCTCGAAAGTGATCGAAACGCTGAAAGCCATATGCATTCCGTTTCATCACTTTTGTTTTATTATTAATGCCTTCCAAGAAGCCATTGGAATAACCAAAACTAAAGCTATTTAAGATTTCTACTTGCCAGTTCTTCAATGTTTGAATGGCTTTTAAGAAAGCTGGTAATTTTGTCTCTTCTACCTTACGGTAAAAAGCTAGTAATCGCTTCTTCACTTCTACAACATCATTTTTTGTCTTTGCCCAATCAAACCATTCACAATAGGCTTCCTTTAATTCATGAGCTACTTTTAATGTTTCAGACATTTCTGTATAACGCTGTAAGTACCACTGTTGTTTCGGTGATAATTTAGATGCACGTTTATACAATACATGACGCATACGTTTACACTTTGTACGATTGTATTTGTCCCATTCTTTTTGTACTTGTCGGCGCACTTCATCCATTGCCCAATAGATATAACGGCTAAAATGAAACCGGTCTGCCACAATAACAGGTCGACCTAGCGCTTGACGAACAGCTGCTTTAAAACTTGGATTCATATCCATGACCACTATCTCAACATCTGCTCCATACTGACTTAGGTAATTTTTTATGGTTTCTTTTTTACGATTCGGTAAAATATCAATCGGTTCGCGCGTCTCCGCATTCGCAATGATTAACTGATACGTACCTGCATCTGTATCGCCTTTATACTCATCAATCGCAATTGCTTTTGGTAAACGTACACCCTCTACTAATTGTTTTTTCGCTACCTTTTTAAAACGGCGAATAACCGTCGTGGTTGATGTACCTAGCACTTCTGCAGCTTCTTTAAATGTTTTAGCTTTAATAGCACGTATACTCACTACTTGATTCCATTCCTTTGAGTAACGTTGATATTTATCTACGAAGGGGGATTTTTCAGAGAAACGCTTTCCACAATCACAAACATAACGACGACGTTTATAGAAAAGAATAGTTAAACGTTCAAACCATTTTAAATGATTGATCTTTTGTATACGGTAATCGTGAACCTTCGATGTTTTTTTTTCACAAACTGGACATGGATGCGTGCACTTAGGCAATTGCACATACAATGCGATTCGATCGCCTACTTCTTCTACTTTCGTAATCTCTACATCTTTTAATCCTGGGATATTCATGTTAAAATTCATTTGCACAGTTCACCTTTCTATTACTTGTTTCTCGACAATTCAAGTATATATAAATCAGTGAATCTGTGCTTTTTTTATGCGTGTAATTGTGTAAATACCCCAAAAAATATTATAGAACCTAAAAAATAAAAAATCCCTGAAACCTTGATATACAAGGGATTTCAGGGATTTTGTTGGCATCATTTGCAGAGCAAATTGATTAACGAGAGTAGAACTCTACGATGAATGCTTCGTTGATTTCAGCTGATAATTCAGAACGCTCTGGAAGGCGAGTGAATGTACCTTCTTTTTTGTCAGCATCGAATGTTAAGTAGTCAGGTACGAAGTTGTTTACTTCGATTGCTTCTACTACTACAGCAAGGTTTTGAGATTTTTCACGAAGAGAAATCGTTTGACCTGGTTTTACGCTGTATGATGGGATATCAACGCGTTTGCCATCTACTAAGATGTGACCGTGGTTAACTAATTGACGAGCTCCACGACGAGTACGAGCTAAACCTAAACGGTAAACTAAGTTGTCAAGGCGAGTTTCAAGAAGGATCATGAAGTTTTCACCGTGAACACCTTTCATTTTACCAGCGCGGTTAAATAGAGTACGGAATTGACGTTCGTTCATACCATACATATGACGAAGTTTTTGTTTTTCTTGAAGTTGTAAACCGTATTCTGATAATTTTTTACGTTGGTTTGGACCGTGTTGTCCTGGTGCGTAAGGACGTTTTTCGATTTCTTTACCTGTACCGCTTAGTGAGATACCAAGACGACGTGATAATTTCCAAGATGGACCTGTATAACGAGACATATTGTTGTCTCCTCCTTTAAATTTGGTTTTTTTGTTGTAAAACAAAAACCAGTAGTACCCGTTCTTACACGCATTTTATTTTCATGTACTTTCGCCTATGCAGCCGTTAGGTTACACAATACACCATCTAATTTTCATTACTGATCATCTAAGTAGTTGTATATCAGAAAATAGAGGAATAAAATACAATCATAAGCTTATACCACTGCTGCGTTTATTTTACACAACCTCCATTGTAACTGCTTAGGACAAGGACGTCAATTATTAGCTAGTAAAAAAATATAAAAGAACATAGTAGGAAATTCCTCACTACCTATTTTAAATAATATGGGAATAGTTAATGATACGCTGTGTTATGTAAATTGTAAAACTAAGGGATAATTACATAGTCAAAATGACACAAATTATGTATAATATATTATAAGTTAATAGTAATTGATTTGGACGTTATATAGAAAAGGTGATTTCATGACAGACCATTTACAAACGCTAAAATATATAAAATCTGATGTTTTGAGCTTTTGGGTGAGTTCTTATGAAGAACAAACTAGTTTTAATGGGTATTTTTGTTCATTGAAACAGTTTCTAAAGAAGCGCTTGAAAATTGATAATGCTGCTTTTCTTAGTTTTGAAGGTAATTCCTTAATCCCAATAGAAGAGATGGCTTCATTAACAATTGAAACAAAGCTAAATGCTGTGTCATGGCTGATGATCGAAGCTAGTTTTTATCAACAAAAAGTAGTGAAAATTCCTTATATATTGAAAGCAAGACAGGCCTATTCAATGATGACAGATATGGTGCTTTTCCAAGCAGAGGGCAAAAATCCCATTGGTGTATTACTTGTGGAGGCAACAGAGTCTTGGACAGACTTTATGACCTCGGAGTATGGTGAAGAGTGTATAGAAATACTTTCAAAGGTTCTTCAAATGATTAAAGACAATTTAGATGTCAAAATAAATGAAGACCAATATAGAAAACTATATAACATGACTGATTTATTTCATTCAACAATGGATATTGATTTAATTTTAGAAAATGTATTAAAAAATATACGGGATAATTTTCCTGAGTTTAATGTGGAGCTTATTTTATCGAATGATCAAGATCGACACACGACCATCGATATTAAGCTTTTTGATTATTTATCAGAAAGACCTGCTACAATTGAAGCCTTTGTATCAGGAGAGTTAACCACAGAGCTAGTGAGCGATTTAAATTGTCGGTTGTTAAATGTACCGATTAAGGGCAGGCAAGCTATTTATGGCATCTTGCAAGTAAGTGCTCCCACCACTTATCTTTTTTCAACAACCGAAAAAGATTTTGTACGGATGCTTGCACAAGCTTCAGGAAATGCTCTTGAAAATGCAAAATTATATCATCAATCGCATCGCCTCGTAAGTGATTTACAACTCATCAATGAAACTTCGCATCGTTTAAATATGCGAATTGACATTCATGAAATGTTACTTTTCCTACAAAAGCAGTTACTGAAATCCTTTCAGCCAATGGAAGTTTGTTTCGCATTTAAAAAACATGATACATTTGAAATAACAGGTGCAAGTACCTCCCTGTTCCATTCAGAAAATGGTCAAAGTTATATAAAACATGTTGAACAGCACTTTGCTCAAACGAATGATCCACTATTTGTTGCCGATTTCAGCCGTCTAACTCCTAATCAAATTGAGTATCGCTCGATTATGGCGATTCCTATACTTATGGAGGAAAAGATTAATGGTTTCAGTATTGTTTTACATAAAGAGCCATATTTCTTTTCATTCGATAGTTTCAAATTAATGCAATCTTTAATTCACCACTCATCATTAGCCATTGCAAACTCAATTTTACGAACACAGCTACAGGAAATGGTCGATTTGGATCATTTAACGAAACTGTATGCCCGCAGTTACCTCGATCAGTTTGTAGAAAAATCACTTGAATATGATCAATCGGGTATGTTTTTGTTAATTGATATTGATAATTTTAAACGTATTAATGATACGTATGGTCACCAAGTTGGAGATAAAATTCTTGTTCAGATTGCGGTTCAATTAAAAGAGACTATTGGAAGTCGTGGGATATGTGCAAGATGGGGTGGAGAAGAAATGTCTGTCTATGTGCCTAACATCGATGAAAAAGAAGCTTTAGAATTAGCATCAACCATTGTGGAAGTCATCCCAAGTGCCACAGATCCACAAGTAACCATTTCTGCGGGTCTTATAACATGGGATGAGCGAGATCGACCAGCATTCCAATCTGTGTTTTTACATGCAGATACAGCCTTGTATGAGGCGAAAAACAGCGGGAAAAATCGCTTTTGTACTCACAATGGATCGTTCCAAACGAATTCATAGGATTATAAAGCAAAACGTAAATGGTTGTTTAAATAAATCGCCCTGAAATGACAATATAAAACATTTCAGGGCAATTTTTAATATTGTATTATAAATGGTTAAGGAGTGTTTTAACAAATTCCTCTAGGCCATTACGATCTTCCTCTGAAAAGCGATTCACGATAGGACTATCGATATCTAACACACCAATAATTTCACCTTGCTTCATTAGCGGTATAACAATTTCAGACTGCGATGCAGCATCACAGGCAATATGCCCTGGAAAATCATGTACATCTTTTACAACAACTGTTTCTCTTGTTGCCACAGCTGTACCACAAACACCACGCCCAATAGGAATTCTAACACAGGCAGGAAGACCCTGGAATGGTCCTAACACAAGCTCATTATCCTGCAAGAGATAAAAACCAACCCAGTTAATGTTCGTTAAAAATTGATTTAACAGAGCAGAGGCATTACTTAAATTGGCGATTTGATTGGTTTCGCCAGTTAATAGTGCATCTAATTGTTTTGATAATGTCAGATACTGGTCAGCAATTGATCCTTCGTAATTAATTTGTGTAAACATACTAAGCACCTCGTTTAAAAGTTATTTAAATTGGTAATATAACATTATAGTGTTGATGTAAATCTTCTGCGCAATGTGCATCTGAACCAAATACATATGGTAGTTTAATAGTTTGACTATAATTGATAAGGGCAAATGGTGGATAAGGCTCCTGACAATATTGTTTACTTAAACCTGCACTATTTAAATCTAATTCATAGCCCGCGAATTTCATGCTGTCTAATACTTCTTTGATACGTGGGGTGTCATTGATTTTTTCGTTGTGCGCTAGTTGGAATTTATGAATAAGTGATGGATGTCCAATCCGTTTTGGTTTGTATGGTCCAAGATCTGCTCTAATCGATTGTAGGACAGTATCATAATATAAATCATATACCAGTTCAACAGAGCCAACTTTTTTTGAAAAATCAATAAAGCATTCAGAAGAAAAGTCGATACATACAAAGGTATCTTGCCATTTTAAAAAATGGACTGATAAAATAGCGTCATCTAAAAGATGTCCATAGGTATCAAGGAATTGACGAGTTTCTTGTTCGTAGCCTTGGATGTAGTCAACTTCTAGTCCGATGCGGATACGAATATCTTGTGCATACTGTTGTTGTAGATGTTGCAATTCTTCAATGTAAGACATGAGATCATCAGGATTCATGCCACTATCTTGTTGCGGGGTTGGATCGACAAAACTTTTGGGCAATGGGGCGTGTTCTGTAAATGTTATATCTGTGAAATGTTGAGAAATTGCTTTTTCAATATATTGCTTGAATGAGTCCGTAGTGCCATGTGGACAAAAAGGACTATGTATATGCCCATCACGTTTCATAATTTACCACTCCTTTAGCTCTATAGATACGCTATTTAAATATTTCACAATAGCGAAAATACGGTTTTCTGAAAAACACTTAAATTTTAGTACAAAAGGCGAAAACATAGTATATAATAAATACAACTAGCCAATTCGTTTATTGTAGAATAGGAGGCTTACGATGGAGTATATCATCATTCCGATTATCCTACTATTAATTTTAGCCATAGTAGGATTTATGATGCGAAGAAAACATGTTGCAATTATTGCAAAACTAGAAAATGAAAAATTACAAATACAACATAATCCTATAAATGAAGAAATTTCAAAAGTAAAATCTTTAAACATGAACGGTGAAACGGAAGAAATGTTTGAACGATGGCGCAATACTTGGGATGAAGTCATCGACGTACATATGACTAAAATCGATTCTCTTCTATTTGATGCTGAGGATCAAATTAATCGACTTCGTTTTAAAAGGGCAACTTTAATAGAACGTGAAATTGAAGATTACATTGAGAAATGCGACCAAGATAAAAATAAAATTTTAGAAGAACTGAATGAATTAATTGGCAGCGAAGAAAAAAATCGAATTGAAATCGAACAATTAAAAGAATACTATCGCTCTGCAAGAAAGACATTGCTGGCTCATCAGCATTCATTCGGTGTAGCATTACCTGCATTAGAGAAGAAGCTAGAGACATTTGTTCAAAAATTTGAAGAGTTCGATGTCCTAACGAATGAAGGTAATTATTTGCAAGCGCGAGAAATTGTCATTAGCTTAAATCAAGAATCGCAGCAGACATTCGAATATATTAATGATGTTCCAACCATCTTAACGGAAATTCAAGTGAAGCTACCAGGTGCGGTTCAGGAATTGCGTAATGGTCAGCGTGAAATGGAAGACCAATCTTACTATTTACAGCATTTAGAATTGACAGATGCACTTAATAAATATGAAAAAGAATTTGAGGCATTAAAACTCGAACTTGCAGAGCTGAATTTAAAAGTTGTTAAACCGCGTGTGACAGAAATAAATGAAGAAATCGACCATTTTTATGATTTACTTGAAAAAGAGGTTATTGCTAAAAATTATGTAGATCAAAATTGTGATCGTTTATTAAGTTCTATTACCAATGTCATTTCTTCAACAAAATTAGTGAATGACGAGGCAACGTATGTACAGCAAAGTTATCATTTAAATGAAAAAGATGCCGAAATTCCAAAAGCCGCTTTAAAACAATTGGAAGCACTGCAACGTCGCTATGATCTATTAGCTATGCGAGTTAGGGAAGAAAAATCAGCTTATTCTAGCTTACAGGAAGAGTTAATCGAAATTAGTGAAGAGCTTGAACGAATTCACGAAGAACAAGGTCATCTATCGAATACAATGAAGAAACTTCGAATAGATGAAAATAAGGCACGCGCTCAAGTCGAAAACTTAAAGAAAATATTACAGGATACTGATCGTTTATTGAACAAGGCAAATATTCCAGGAATTCCTGAGGAGATGGATGCACGGCTTGATGAGGCAGCAGAGCACATCTATGTTGTCATGCAAAGCTTGCAAGAAGTACCACTTAATATGGGTACTGTTCATAATAATCTAAATGCAGCAACACTCTGTGTAGAGGATGTTAAAGTAAAGGCACATGAGTTAATAGAAAATGTGATGCTCATTGAGCGTATTATTCAGTACGGTAATCGCCATCGCGCATCGAACCCAAAATTGAACGGACGTTTAAGAGAAGCAGAAGAGGCTTTCCATCAATTCCGTTATGCAAAGGCTTTAGAAGAAGCCGGTACAGCAGTGGAAGAAATGGAGCCAGGTGCCTTAAAGCGTATTCAAGAAATGGTTGCCGAAGAATTCATAGCAAAATAATTCAAATAACATTTTGAGCTGTCTAAAAAGTATAGCGATTACTTTTTAGACAGCTTTCTATTTATGCTTAGATTAGGATGTGATTCAGTATGAAATTGTCAATCAAAGAAATGAATGAACATTTCGCGAGTGAAATTTTACAATGGCAATATGTAGCACCTTACGATTTTTACAATAATGAATTATCGGGTGAAAATGTACAAGAAATGCTTGATAATCCTTACTTTGCGATCTTTAATAATCATAGTGAATTAATTGGCTATTATTGTACAGGTAAAGCAGCCCAAGTGCCAAAAGGGCAAGGTTTTGGGGCGTATGAAGAGTACTGTATAGATATTGGAATTGGGTTGAAGCCAAATCTAACGGGTCAAGGATTAGGAACGGCATTTTTTTCGTTTATTGTTCAAACAGTTCAAGAAGAATATCAGCTGCCATTACGTTTAACAGTTGCACTATTTAATAAGAGAGCAATCCATCTTTATGAAAAATTTGGTTTTCTTAAAGCAATTGAATTTAGTACACCAACAGAGTTTGTCACGATGGTGAAAAAAATGTAGGATATCAATTAAAATTTAAATAATTGTTAAAGTTAGTGGTCAATCGCCAAAGATTGCGTTATGATAAATACCGTTAAATCAACGTTTTGAAAGTGTGTGAAAAGTTATGGTTAATACAATTTATTTGGATAATAGTGCAACAACGAAGCCTTTAAAAGAGGTTATGCAGGCTTTTATGGTTGTAAATGAGCAGTATTATGCCAACCCTGCTTCCATCCATGCTATGGGTGTTGAAGCAAATGATTTATTAATACGTGCGCGTGAGCAAGTAGCAGATATTTTGCAGACAGAGGCAAAAAATGTGCTATTTACTTCAGGTGGTACAGAATCAAATAATGCAGCTATTTTTGGCATAGCACGTAGTAATACGCATATAGGAAAGCATATTTTAACGACTGAAATTGAACATCCATCCGTGTTAGAAACAATGAAGCAACTTGAAAAGGAAGGCTATGATGTTGAGTATCTTCGTGTTGATCAAAATGGAGTGATTTCTCTAGATGAGCTTCGTACTAAAATACGAAAAGAAACAATTTTAGTTAGCATCATGCATGTGAATAATGAAATGGGTGCAATTCAGCCTATTAAGGAAGCAGCAAAAATGATTCATGAAATGAGTCGTGCTGCCTTTCATGTTGATGCTGTGCAAAGCTTTGGGAAATTAGCAATATCCTTTAAAGAAGAAGGACCTGACTGTATTTCTATCTCTGGTCATAAAATTCATGGCTTTAAAGGCTCAGGAGTGTTAGCATTCCGTAAACCCATAAGATGGCAGCCCTTTGCTCTTGGTGGAGGTCAGGAATTTGGTATGCGTAGTGGTACTGTAGCAGTTCCGCAAGCTGTTGCTTTAGCGAAAGCGGCTCGACTTGCTGTTGAAACAATGAACGAACGCACAAATAAATACCGTCAATGGCACGATGAAATCCGAACTCAGCTAGAAAGTTATGGCGAAGCAGTCCATGTTTTATCAACGCCACAGGGAGCTGCGCATATTGTGTCATTTAGTGTTCGTGATTTAAAAGGGGAAGTCATTATTAATGCTATGCAAAAACGTGGTGTCATTGTGTCGACATCAAGTGCATGTTCTTCCAAGCAAACGAAAACAAGTCATGTCGTCGAGGCGCTTCACCTTGATGAGCATTATAAAAAAGGCGTGATTCGCCTTAGCTTTGGCGCACATAACACAATAGAAGATATAGAAAACTTTAAACAAGTACTAGCAGAAGTAATGTTGGAACTCAAAGGAGAAAATAAGTAAATGATTTGGAAAGAAATTTTAATTAGATATGGTGAGCTTTCTACAAAAGGTCGCAACAAAATGGATTTTATCCGCCGTTTACGTGAAAATATTCGTCATGCCTTTGCAGATTTAGGACAACTGCATATTCGCACAGAACGTGACCGTATGTTTATTGCCATAGAAGACGAAGCACAAATGCAAATGCTAATTACAGGTTTACCTAAAATTTTTGGTATTCAATCATTTAGCCCTGTCGCTGCATGCGAAAAAGATATGGACAGTATGAAAAAGCTCGCTATCACGATTATGGAGACATTTAAAGATGAGCCACATACATTTAAAGTAGAGGTAAAACGTACTGATAAAACATTTCCTTTAGAATCTCATGCCATCCAACGTGAGATCGGTGGCTATGTTTTACCACAATTTCAAAATTTATCTGTTAAAGTGAAGCAGCCTGATATTGAGCTACGTGTAGAAGTTCGCCATGATGCAACTTATATGATGGCACAAGTCATTCCTGGTGCAGGTGGAATGCCTGTAGGATCAAATGGCAAGTCTTTATTAATGCTATCTGGCGGTATTGATAGCCCTGTCGCAGGTTATTTAATGATGAAGCGTGGTGTGCGATTAGAGGCAATTCACTTCTTTAGTCCACCTTATACAAGCCAAAATTCATTGGAAAAAGTTAAGGTGCTTGCCAATGAATTAACAAAATTTGGTGCTAGTATTCGCTTGCATGTCATTCCTTTTACTGAAATACAAGTTCTTATTAAAGAAAAAGTACCTTCTAATGTATCGATGACGACAACACGCCGAATGATGTTGAAGGTTGCTGATCAGGTGCGTGAGGAAATTGGTGCACTTGCTATTGTAACGGGCGAAAGTCTTGGACAAGTGGCGAGTCAAACGCTTGAAAGTTTAACAGCAATAAACGCAGTAACAAATACACCTATCCTTCGTCCGCTGATTTCAACTGATAAATTAGAGATTATTGATATTGCAGAAAAAATCGGCACATACGAAACATCTATTCAGCCATTTGAAGATTGCTGCACGATTTTTACACCAGCAAGTCCAAAAACAAAACCGAAGCTTGAAAAGGTTGAGCATTATGAAAGCTTCTCTGACTTTGATGAATTGATCGAGCGAGCAGTGAAGAATCGCGAGGTCTATATTTTCCCTAAGAAAGAAGAACAACAAGATAAATTTGCAGATCTACTATAAGGATTCAAAAGCCGTCTCAAAGCCCATTTTGAGACGGCTTTTTTGTATGGATATTGTTATTCCAATAGAGGTACAATTTACCTCTAAATTTTTTGTATTAAAAATCTAATATCGCACATTCTATATTCACAAGGAGGTGAGAAACATGGCTTCAAACAACAACCGTAGTTCAAACCAGCTTGCAGTACCTGGTGTACAACAAGCACTAGATCAAATGAAATACGAAATTGCACAAGAATTTGGTGTTCAATTAGGAGCTGAAGCTTCAGCTCGTGCCAACGGTTCCGTTGGTGGTGAAATCACTAAACGTCTTGTACAAATGGCAGAATCTCAATTAAAAGGTATGCCAAACAACAACCAATAAATGCTGATTAAGCATTTATAAACTTAAAACCAGTGACCGTAAAAGGCACTGGTTTTAGTTTGTTTATTGATCATTTATTTATACGAGATAAGGATCTAAATGTAGCTACTGTATGATCAACATCTTTGCTTTGACAAATAGCTGAAATAACAGCAACACCATCAACCCCCGTTTGAAATACAGAATGTACATTTGTGAAATTTATTCCACCAATTGCTACAATTGGTAATTCGGGATGTAATGAATGTGCCTCCTGTAAAAAAGATGTACCACATGGTGGTTGTGCATCACTTTTAGAGGATGTTGGAAAGATTGGACCGATACCAACATAATCAGCTTGATGGTTAATAGCTATTTGCAATTCTTCCTCGCAATGGACAGATACACCAAGAATCATGTTCCCGATTCTTTTACGTGCTACACTTACAGGTAAATCATCTTGTCCGATATGAACACCATCAGCTCCTAGTCGTATCGCTAGATCAACATCGTCATTAATGATAAAGGGCACATGATAGTGATGACATAGTTTTTGACATTGGCGTGCAAATTGTTCATAGGCAAGTCCTGTTAACGCGTGAGGACCTTTTTCACGAAATTGAAACATTGTAATGCCTGCTTGTAAGGCTTTTTCTAGGATATAGATAGGTTGTTGTTGAGGAGACACGTTGCTGGTACCCATAATAAAATAAAGCTGCAAATCCTCACGTTTCATGAATCATCACCTCACAGGCATCCTTATACTGTTGGTAAGCAAAATGATTAGTGGGTCCATGACCATTTCCAATCGATAAATCATACATAATTGCTAATTGGATAAACTTTTTAGCTTCAATAATAGCTTCTTCCATAGCAAATCCTCGCCCAAGAAAAGCAGTAAGTGCTGCCGAAAATGTACATCCAGTACCGTGCGTATTTTTTGTTTGGATTCGAGGAGACTGCATCGAAAAAGAAGGTCCATTTTTGATAAATACGTAATCAATAGCATAAAGTGGATTTGCTAAATGACCACCTTTAATGATGACACATTGTACACCTAGCTGTAACAAGCTTTGAGCTACGTCTTTTATGTCTTCAAAATGCTGAATAGTTCTCCCTGTAAGTGTCTCTGCTTCGGGTATGTTGGGCGTAACAACCGTAGCAAGTGGTAGTAAAGTTGAGCATAAGGCATTGATAGCTTCTTGCTGTAACAGGCTTTCTCCTCCTTTTGCGATCATCACTGGATCAACAATCAGTGGAATGTTTAGCTCATCGATCATGCGTGCAATGGCTTTGATAATATCCGCCGAATAAAGCATTCCTGTTTTAATCGCAGCTATTGGAAAATCTTCTACTAAGGCTTCAAATTGTTTTTTTATAAAGGAAACGTCAATTGGGCAAACACCTGATACACCCAATGTATTTTGTGCAGTTAAAGCAGTAATCACAGAAGTACCAAACACTTCTATTTCCTGAAATGTTTTTAAATCAGCCTGTATACCTGCACCGCCCCCACAATCTGACCCGGCGATTGTCGTTACAATATGCATGAAGCTGCACCATCCTTTGACAAACGATGTATAGCATTGAGGAAAGCTATTTGAAAATCACCAATGTCTGCAGTAAATGCTGATGCTAGTACACCTGCTTTTTTATAGTAAGTAAGGGTCTCCATTAATTGTTGGTAAGGGCTATGGCTTACACTATAGGCTGCACCACAAATTGCGCTAAGTAAACAACCTGTACCCGTAACTTCTGTCATTTGTGGATGACCACCAGCGATCCATTGGCTATGCTTGCCATCAGTTATAAAATCACGCTCTCCCGTTACAATAACAATGCATTGATAGCGTTGAGCTAATGATGTGGCTTCTACTTCCATTGCGATAGTGCCTTGCCCACTATCGACACCTTTTTGTTGCCAATCTACACCAGCTATTGCTGCAAGCTCGCCGAGATTACAGCGAATCACGGCAAATTGTATATTCTCAAGTAAATGTCTTACGGTTTCCTTACGATAAGTTGTGGCTCCAACTCCGACAGGATCTAAAATAACAGGAATACCAAGTGCATTGGCTTTTATACCTGCTAATAACATGGCACTTTTTGTGCGATCATTGAGTGTTCCGATATTAATTAATAATGCTTGAGCAATCGCTACCATTTCCTCTACCTCTTGACAGTCATCGGCCATTACTGGTGAAGCACCTATCGCTAATAAACCATTTGCTTGAAAATTTGCCACTACATAATTGGTGATGCAATGGATAAGTGGTTGCTGTTGACGAATTGTTTGAAAAATCATTGTAGTCCTCCTTTTGGGATGGACGTAAGCATGCAAAAAAGGCCCTTTTTGTGTAAAAATGCACGAAAAAGAGCCTTTCATCTGAAAAAACGATGTTATTGCTCCCTACGTCAGTATTAACTAACAGGTTCAAAGGGTCAGGTTTTACCTTCTCAACTCTTACGAGTCCCCCTGCAATCTTGCTTTTAGTTGACCAAAATGTACCATACTTTTCATTTGTATTCAATAGCAAGTTTTCCTATGGATAAAATGTGACCGATGCCATATAGGAGAGTATGATAGTTGTCATGACTTTACCGAAATCAAGCACAAACCATTGAAAATGCTGAAAAAAGAGTTTTATAATGTGTCATAGCAAAAGGGAGGCAATTGCCATGAAAAGACAAGATTTAATTGCACCAGAATGGTATAACATAGCAGAGGAAATTGAAAAATATGCTCAGGATGCAACCAAAAATGCTTTAATCATTTATGAAGAAAACCAAGACATCCAATGTATTACATATGCACATTTATTGGAAAAGGCAAATCAAGCAGCACATGTTTTCACCAAGCAAGGCTTAAGGAAAGGTGATGTCATTTTAGTGATGGTCCCACGCTCTGTGGAAGCATATATTGTATATATTGCTGCATTGAAAGCGGGTTTAACCATTATTCCAAGTTCTGAAATGTTAAGAACAAAGGATATTGAGTATCGAATTCATCATGCAAATGCTAAAGCAGTTATTGCATTTGAACCCTATATTGAACAGTTTGATCAAGTGGGAAATTTACAAGGCTTACTGCAATTTGTCATAGGAAATGCACACAAACCTTGGCAGAACATACTTGAAAAAATGCATAATCAACCTACAACCTACATAAATCCTATCCCAACAAAAAGCACAGACAATGCATTTTTAGCCTATACAAGTGGAACAACAGGAAATCCCAAAGCAGCAGTGCATACGCATAGTTGGGGCTATGCACATTTACGAACAACAGCACCACATTGGTTGGGTGTACAAGAAAATGATATTGTTTGGGCAACTGCAGCACCAGGATGGCAAAAATGGATATGGAGTCCGTTTCTAGCTACTTTAGGTAGTGGTGCTACTGCATTTGTCTACAAAGGTAAATTCGATGCAGCTTCTTATCTAGCATTGCTTGAGAAATTCAAAATTAATGTACTATGCTGTACACCAACTGAATATCGTTTTATGGCAGCCCTTGAAAATTTACATGAATATGATCTAAGTGCCATTCGCCAAGCTGTATCAGCTGGTGAGCCATTAAATAGTGAGGTCATTAAAGTATTCTTGGAAACATTCAAATTACAAGTACGAGATGGCTATGGACAAACGGAAAATACATTATTGGTAGGCACAATGGTAGGGATGGAAGCAAGAGTTGGCTCTATGGGGAAACCTACTCCCGGCAACACTGTTGAAATTATTAATGATTTGGGCAAACCCGTTACAATCGGAGAAGTGGGTGATATTGCTGTACATCGTGAAACACCAGCCCTCTTTAAAAAATATTTAAATGATCCTGAACGTACAAATTTACAATTTCGTGGGGATTGGTATATTACAGGAGATCGGGCCTATAAAGATGAAGATGGCTACTTTTGGTTTGATGGTCGAGGAGACGATGTCATTATATCCTCAGGCTATACAATTGGCCCCTTTGAAGTAGAGGATGCTTTAATGAAGCATCCAACCGTAAAAGAGGCTGCTGTCATTGCGAGTCCTGATAAAGTCCGTGGGAATATCGTCAAGGCATTTATCGTTCTACACAATGGTGAAAAAGGTGATGCAGCGCTTATTCAAACACTTCAAAGTCATGTAAAATCACTGACTGCCCCTTATAAATATCCACGTGCTATTGAATTTGTAGAGGAGCTACCCAAAACATCTTCCGGGAAAATTAGACGTGTCGAATTACGACAACAAGAAATTAAAAACCTCCAATCTTAATCATTTCCTAGGAAATGATGTCGAAAATCAAAGTTCATCAATGGTATGGACTTTGATTTTTTAAATTTTTTTAGGTAAGGTAATATGAGGAAATAAACAGCTTAAAGCTTTTTGCATTTAATTATTGCAAAAAAATGAAACAAATAAGCAAGTCATACGTATTACGTGTTGAGGAGGCGGAAAGACATGAATGTAAAAAGGTGGGTTGCTTTAGTAGTGGCAGGTGTTCTCTTACTATTTTCGTTAGGAATTAATACCATTTTTGCGCTATTTAAAGCAGATTTCCTAGGTAATTTTGATAGCTTAATGGCAGGTAATAGCTTAGATGTATATGAAAATGTCATTGAAGGGGAAAATTTTGATAAGCGAATTGCTTATTTAAAGGTAGATGGAACGATTCAAGATATCGGCTCAAGTACATTGTGGCAACCAGTTGCCTATGACCATCAATTTTTCTTAGAACAATTGGATAATATTTTATATGATGAGACCATACAGGGGGTTGTTTTAAGCGTTAATTCACCAGGTGGTGGTGTAAAGGAATCAGCAGATATCTATAAAAAGCTACTAAGAATTAAAGAGGAACGACAAATTCCGATTTATGTATCGATGGATTCTATGGCAGCTTCAGGTGGTTATTATATTTCGGCACCAGCAGATAAAATATTTGCCCATCGTGATACAATAACAGGTTCTATTGGTGTCATCATGCAATCTATTAACTATCAAGAGCTGGCTGAAAAAGTAGGGGTCAAATTTGAGACGTTTAAATCGGGAGAGCATAAAGATATGTTAAGTCCAATGCGTGAAGTGACAGCAGAGGAACGTGCAATGATGCAAGATATGATTAATGAAACGTACGAAGAATTTGTAGATATTGTAGAACAGGGACGTAATATGTCTGAAGCAGAAGTGAAGAAGGTTGCAGATGGTCGTATCCTTGGCGGTACAAAAGCGCTTGAAGCAGGATTAATTGATGAGATTGGTGATGAAGAAGCGACCATTGCAGCTCTTCGTGAAGATTATGGACTTGAAGATGCGGCTTTATTTGAGTATTCATACGATATGGGCGGCTGGCAATCATATGTTGGTATGAAAATTGGCTCCATGTTTGGTCCATCTGCAGAAGAAAAAATGCTAATGAAAATCATGACGGACTATAGCGCACCGAAAATGATGTATCTTTATGGGGAATACTAAGGGGGGAGCACAATGACAAACAATGAAATTGTTATGCAAGGTTCACCCTCTATGGAAAATGGCTTTCTTATGAATATATCAGGAGAATCAGCAAATGATAAAAACTATGCATTAAAAACTGCTGGTTTTTGGGTACGATTTTGGGCATTTTTATTAGATGGATTCATCATTTCTGCTATAGGTGGAATACTTGTTAATCCAATCTTCTATTTAATGGATTGGTCCCTATCTGATTCTGTTTGGTATGCGCCGATTTCTATTATTACAGCAATCTTCTACTATAGCTACTTTGTGCTGATGACAAAGTTCTTTGGGCAAACACTAGGGAAAATGGTGTTTGGATTACGTGTAATTTCATTAAAGCACGATCAGCTAACTTGGTCAGATGTGTTATTCCGTGATTGGATTGGTCGTATCATCAATAATATTTTTATGCCACTGTATATTTTGGTAGTGATTTTGCCAGAAAATCAAGGTTTACATGATTATTTTGCTGATACAACAGTGGTGCATGAAAAAATCTTTATTGAAAAGGCTTCAACACCGACTACTTTACCAAAACAAGAAGAGCAAATAGAAGCTTTTGTGCAAGAAGAAAAAATAGATCTAGCCAAGCTAGAGGAAAAAAATGAACAATAAACATAAGACTGTCTCCTAATTTGAGACAGTCTTATCTATTTCTAAGTATGTAAGCTATGATAGTTGCAATTAATTCCCTCCATTTAGTAATATTATGTACATATGATGATTAGGAGGCGTTTATATGGCACAAGTAACATTTAAAAATGGTCCAGTGACACTAGTAGGCAATGAAGTAAAGGTGGGCGATCAAGCTCCAGATTTTACGGTATTAGCAAATGACCTATCACCTGTAACATTAAATGATTCAGAAGGAAAAATTCGTTTATTTAGTGTTGTACCATCATTAGATACTGGTGTATGTGATGCGCAAACACGCCGATTCAATGAGGAAGCTGCTAACTTAGGTGATAATGTAGTTATTTATACTGTATCTGTGGATCTTCCATTCGCTCAAAAGCGCTGGTGTGGTGCAGCAGGTATTGATGCAGTCCAAACTGTATCAGATCACCGCGATCTTTCATTTGGTGAGGCATATGGCGTATACATTCAAGAATTACGTCTTCTGACACGTGCAGTATTCGTTGTGGATGCAAACAATAAAGTAACATATGTTGAATATGTACCTGAAGCTACAGATCATCCAAACTATGAAGCGGCCATTGCAGCTGTCAAAGCACTAGCATAATAAGCTGCATTTAGGCTAAGATAATACTAGACAAAGGGGCTGTGACAAGTGTTTGTCACGGCTCTTTTCTGCGTGAAAGGAAGTTAGATATGGAAAATATCGAAAAGTTATTTGGTTTGCTAAATGAGCATGCCGAAAAAATCGAAAAAGAACAGAATATAACGTTACTAGAAGGGTTATTAGATGGGTTAGAGGCATGGCTTGATGGCGAAGTTGATTTTTCTCAAAAAGATGCAACAAAAGAGGATATACGTAAAGCTATTCAAATTGCTATTTTAAAAGGAATGCGCAAAGGCTCACAGCCGAATCATCAAATGACTCCTGATACGTTAGGGTTATTAGTGGGCTACTTTGTGGAGCAAATTTTTGCAGAGAGTCTTGAAAATGAAAAGATCTCGATCATGGACCCAGCAGTAGGCACAGGTAATTTATTACTGACGGTTATGAATTTATTAGATGGAAAAGTGGAAGCAACAGGTGTAGAGGTTGATGAGCTACTTATTCGCCTCGCTGCGGCAACTGCTGATTTAATAGAACAGCCTATTTCTTTATACCGTCAAGATGCCTTAGAAGATTTATTGGTCAATCCAGTTGATGCAGTTATTTGTGATTTACCTGTCGGTTATTATCCAAATGAAGAAGTGGCACTCAATTATGAATTATGTCCAGCAGAGGGGATGAGTTATGCCCATCATTTATTCATTGAGCAATCAATGAATTATACAAAAGATGGCGGCTATTTATTTTTCCTTGCACCATCTCATCTTTTTGAGTCAGAGCAGTCTAAGCAATTACACAAGTACATTCAAAAGCATGCGTGGATTCAAGCGATTATACAATTACCTGACTCTATGTTTGCTAATAAGTCATTAGAGAAGAGTCTGGTGATTTTACAAAAACAATCGAAGGAATTGAAAGCACCTAAAGAAGTTCTATTAGCTAAAGTCCCAAATATGCAGAATAAGCAGGCTCTTGCACTATTCTTTGAAAAAGTGAAGATGTGGAAAGAGGGCAAGTAAGTGCTATTAAGTGCAAGTAAAAAGGTATCCTATACAAGGATACCTTTTTATGTATTACAAAATTAATTTTCTGGTGTACGGATAACTAGTACGTCACATTTAGCTGAACGAACGATAGCCTCAGATACAGAACCGATTAAGAAGCGTTCTACTGCATTTAGACCAGTTGCACCACAAATGATTAAATCTGCGTCTACGATGTTAGAAAGCTCTTTTGTTATGATATTTTTTGGAGAGCCATACTCGATGATAAGATTAACATTCGTTAAACCTTCATCTTCAGCTTGCTTTTTATAACCATTTAATAGTTCTTCAGAAAATGCTTGAGCACGTTCTGCGATGGAGCGGTCATATGCTTCGATAGCAGCAAATGAACGAGTATCGATTACATTTACTAGATTTAATACTGCACCTTCGTTTCGTTTTGCCACATCAATCGATTTACGAAACGCGTATTCAGCTTCTTTTGAACCGTCTACTGCAACAACAATGCTTTTATAATGATTAGCCATTTGAAAAACCTCCCTGATTTGTATATGTTGATTATACCAAATGATTTTCTAAAGGAAATACTTTCCGCAAGAAAAATTATGAAAATGTGAAGGCATTTCATGTAGATATGTGAATTAAATATAAATACTCAATTCCCACTATTTGCAGTGTGTAAACCTCTTTTGCTCATTTGAAACTGCTCATGAATTAGCTTCCTTAACAACTATTTATTCGCCTTTTTAGTTTTTTAATATAGTAATTTATAATGGTTTATAACGTTAGAATATTTGTTATTTTGGAAATCTTATAAATTTTATCTGTATTTGCATTAGTTAAAGCTTTTTTTGCAATTGTTTGGTAATATGGAAGTGCAAGGGGTGCATCAAATTTAGTTACATAAATGATGCTTATTTCTTACGTTATGGAAGGGGATAGGAAACAATGAAGATTGGTATTCCAAAGGAAATTAAAAACAATGAAAACCGTGTAGCAATGACACCAGCAGGAGTTGTCACTTTAACACATGCAGGTCATGAAGTGTACATTGAAACTGGAGCGGGGCTAGGCTCAAGCTTTACGGATGCTGATTACATTGCAGCTGGTGCTCATATTGTTCAAACAGCTAAAGAAGCTTGGTCACAAGAAATGATTATGAAGGTAAAAGAACCTGTAGCTTCTGAGTATGATTACTTCTACGAAGGTCAAATTTTATTCACGTATTTACACTTAGCGCCAGAGGTTGAATTAACTCAGGCACTTTTAAATAAAAAAGTTGTAGGGATTGCCTACGAAACAGTACAATTAGCAAATGGCTCATTACCATTGCTAACACCAATGAGTGAAGTTGCTGGTAAAATGGCTACACAAATTGGTGCACAGTTCTTAGAAAGAAACCATGCTGGTAAAGGTATTTTACTAGGCGGTGTATCAGGTGTACAACGTGGGAAAGTAACAGTAATCGGCGGTGGTATTGCAGGTACAAATGCTGCAAAAATCGCTGTTGGTATGGGTGCGGATGTGACAGTTATTGATTTAAGCCCAGAGCGTTTACGTCAATTGGAAGATATGTTTGGACGTGATGTTCAAACATTAATGTCTAATCCATATAATATTGCAGAATCAGTGAAAGATTCAGATTTAGTTATTGGTGCGGTATTAATCCCAGGCGCAAAAGCACCGAAACTTGTATCTGAAGAAATGATTCAATCAATGCAAGCCGGCTCTGTTGTAGTCGATATCGCAATTGACCAAGGTGGTATTTTTGCAACATCTGACCGTGTGACAACACATGATGATCCAACATACGTGAAGCATGGCGTTGTACACTATGCAGTTGCAAATATGCCTGGTGCGGTACCACGTACTTCTACAATTGCTTTAACAAATAATACAATTCCATATGCACTTCAAATTGCCAACAAAGGCTACAAACAAGCTTGCCTTGATAATGCAGCACTGAAAAAAGGCGTGAATACATTAGATGGACAACTTGTTTATAAAGCAGTGGCAGATTCACAGGGACTACCATTTGTCAATGTGGATGAGTTAATTCAATAAACTTTGCTAGACATAGGAAAAGGAAGCACACTAGTTGCTTCCTTTTTTGGGTTCTAAGTCAAATGTTGGGGTGGTGTAATCTTTTAACACATTAACCCAGATGAACTCCGATTTCTTTATACTTTAAATTTAATAAGATTTTTGCTCGAAAGTGATCGAAACGCTGAAAGCCATATGCATTCCGTTTCATCACTTTTGTTTTATTATTAATGCCTTCCAAGAAGCCATTGGAATAACCAAAACTAAAGCTATTTAAGATTTCTACTTGCCAGTTCTTCAATGTTTGAATGGCTTTTAAGAAAGCTGGTAATTTTGTCTCTTCTACCTTACGGTAAAAAGCTAGTAATCGCTTCTTCACTTCTACAACATCATTTTTTGTCTTTGCCCAATCAAACCATTCACAATAGGCTTCCTTTAATTCATGAGCTACTTTTAATGTTTCAGACATTTCTGTATAACGCTGTAAGTACCACTGTTGTTTCGGTGATAATTTAGATGCACGTTTATACAATACATGACGCATACGTTTACACTTTGTACGATTGTATTTGTCCCATTCTTTTTGTACTTGTCGGCGCACTTCATCCATTGCCCAATAGATATAACGGCTAAAATGAAACCGGTCTGCCACAATAACAGGTCGACCTAGCGCTTGACGAACAGCTGCTTTAAAACTTGGATTCATATCCATGACCACTATCTCAACATCTGCTCCATACTGACTTAGGTAATTTTTTATGGTTTCTTTTTTACGATTCGGTAAAATATCAATCGGTTCGCGCGTCTCCGCATTCGCAATGATTAACTGATACGTACCTGCATCTGTATCGCCTTTATACTCATCAATCGCAATTGCTTTTGGTAAACGTACACCCTCTACTAATTGTTTTTTCGCTACCTTTTTAAAACGGCGAATAACCGTCGTGGTTGATGTACCTAGCACTTCTGCAGCTTCTTTAAATGTTTTAGCTTTAATAGCACGTATACTCACTACTTGATTCCATTCCTTTGAGTAACGTTGATATTTATCTACGAAGGGGGATTTTTCAGAGAAACGCTTTCCACAATCACAAACATAACGACGACGTTTATAGAAAAGAATAGTTAAACGTTCAAACCATTTTAAATGATTGATCTTTTGTATACGGTAATCGTGAACCTTCGATGTTTTTTTTTCACAAACTGGACATGGATGCGTGCACTTAGGCAATTGCACATACAATGCGATTCGATCGCCTACTTCTTCTACTTTCGTAATCTCTACATCTTTTAATCCTGGGATATTCATGTTAAAATTCATTTGCACAGTTCACCTTTCTATTACTTGTTTCTCGACAATTCAAGTATATATAAATCAGTGAATCTGTGCTTTTTTTATGCGTGTAATTGTGTAAATACCCCAAAAAATATTATAGAACCCTTTTTTGCATTATAGAATGATTAAATCTTTCGGGAATTTTGTTAATACCTCAACGCCATCTTTTGTTACGACAACATCATCCTCAATACGTACGCCTGTTACATCTGATTTATAAATGCCAGGCTCAATCGTAAAGACCATACCTTCTTCCATCGTCATCTCATTAGCACCTGTAACAGATGGGAATTCATGCACAGAAATACCAAGACCATGTCCAAGGCGGTGCGTGAAATAGTCACCATAACCAGCCTCTGTGATTGTATCACGTGCAATTTTGTCTAAGTCCATCGCACGAACACCTGGCTTTACTGCTGCGACAGCATTTGTGTTGGCAGCTAAAACAGTTTGATAAATTTCTTTTTGAGCTTCACTTGGCTCACCAAAAGCAACAGTACGTGTAATATCTGAGCAATAGCCATCGTAAATAACGCCAAGGTCAAATAGTACCATATCACCTTTTTCAATTTTACGTGCACCTGGCTTCCCATGAGGAGAGGCAGTTTTTGGACCACTCAATACCATTGTTTCAAAAGACATTTTACAGCCTTTATCTTGAATGGCACTTTCGATCGCTGTTAGGATTTCCATTTCTGTTTTACCTTCAGCAATTTCCTTGCAACCGATTTCAATTGCATAATCAGCCAACTCTGCAGCCTTACGTAATTTTTCTAATTCACTTTCATCTTTGATTACGCGCATCGCATTAATCTTTTCATCAAGACGCACAAAGCTAGCTTGAGGGAAAGATTGCTGTAAAGCTTCCAAGCGCTCAACAATGAGTTGAGCTTTTTCAATTGCAAATGTAGCTGGGGTGATTTGGCGTGCTACGATCGCTTGAGCAAGAACTTCCATCGAATTTTCTGTATCTTGATGGCCGATTACCTCA
Organism: Lysinibacillus sp. FSL K6-4013; assembly: GCF_038630435.1. NCBI lineage: Bacteria > Bacillati > Bacillota > Bacilli > Caryophanales > Bacillaceae > Lysinibacillus > Lysinibacillus sp. FSL K6-4013. The sequence goes on along the minus strand of NZ_CP152031.1, from coordinate 3,425,085 downwards.
TAGGACCATCCAGCAGCCTTTGCATCTGGAATCTCCATTTGTGGACAAATTAGAAAAGGCTCCGCATCTTTAAAAATCATCACGCCTAGTAATCTTTCATGTGGATTACTTTTAAAGCCTGAAACGTAAAAAACATTGTCAGGTGTTGTTACGAATGCTGCATCGATATGATTTTGCTGCAAGTAACGTTGGATTTCTTCAACCTTTGACATCAATATGTCCTCCTTTTATTGCATGGGAAATTTTACGTAAGAAAGCTTCGACTGCCTAAAAAAGTAGCGAGGATTCTTATCTAGTACTGAATAATTGTGCTCTAACGGGGTATAAGGCTGTTAGAGAATACTACGATTATTCTCTGTACAAGCATATCAAAAAAAGGGAAAAAGCGCATGGGTAGCGAATTAAAATGTTGGACTGTACTTTGTTAAATGAGGAGGATTTTAGATGAAAATAAGTTATCACGGGCATTCAGTTGTCAAAATTCAAACAAATGGAAAAACGATATTAATTGACCCTTTTATTAATGGCAATGGGCAAACAGATTTAAAAGTGGCTGACGAAGCACCAGATATTATTTTACTTACACATGGGCATAATGATCATGTTGGAGATACAGTAGAATTAGCGAAGAAAAAAGATGCGTTAGTCATTGCGCCAAATGAACTGGCTAATTGGATTTCTTGGCAAGGTGTAAAAACACACCCAATGCATATAGGTGGAGCGAAGGAATTTGACTTCGGTAAAGTAAAATTTACACAAGCCTTTCATGGATCTTCTTATGTAACAGAAAATAACGAAATAATTTATATGGGCATGCCTGCTGGAATTTTATTATTTATTGAAGGATTAACGATTTATCATGCAGGCGATACGGCTCTTTTTGGTGATATGAAACTCATTGGTGAACGCCATCCGATTGATATTGCATTCTTACCTATTGGTGATAATTTTACAATGGGGCCAGAGGATGCAGCCTGCGCAGTTTCGTTTTTAAAGCCGAAAATTGTTGTACCGATTCATTACAATACATTCCCACCAATTGAGCAAGATCCACAAATTTTTGCAGATTTAGTGCAAAATACAGAAGTTCAAATTTTGAAAGCTGGAGAAAAAGTAAACTGTTTCTAATCGTTGGTAATGCTGTACTATATGAATTGACACCACGCTGGTAGTTGAAATGATGGGGAAAGTTAAACAATATCATCACTTTATATTAAATATTTTCTTAAAAAATATGGTACACTAAGAGCAGAATTGAAGCTTAGGAAATAGGTGATATTTTGTCTACAAAACATGAGAAAATTTTACAATACATCGAATCACTACCCGTGGGCGATAAAATTTCAGTACGTCAAATAGCAAAAGAAATGCAAGTGAGTGAAGGGACGGCTTATCGTGCCATAAAGGAAGCTGAAAATCGTCGCTTAGTAAGTTCTATTGAACGTGTTGGAACAATTCGTATTGAGAAAAAAAAGAAAGAAAATATTGAGCGCTTAACTTTTGCAGAAATTGTCAATATTGTAGATGGCCAAGTTTTAGGTGGAAAATCAGGTCTACATAAAACACTAACAAAGTTTGTTATCGGTGCTATGCAATTAGAGGACATGATGCGCTACACAGATGCAGGTAGCTTATTAATTGTTGGTAACCGTATTAAAGCGCACGAAAATGCCCTTCGCGCGGGTGCAGCTGTTTTAATCACTGGCGGTTTTGATACGACGGAAGATAATAAGTTGCTTGCAGATTCATTAGATTTACCAATCATTTCAACAAGCTACGATACGTTTACAGTAGCAACGATGATTAACCGGGCAATCTATGACCAATTAATCAAAAAAGATATTCTATTTATTGAAGACATCTATGTTCCAATGACTGACACTGCAGCATTAAAAAATGATGAAACAATTCATCATTTCCACAAGTTGAATGAACGTACGACCCATGGTGCATTTCCTGTTGTCACGCATCAAAATAAACTGGTCGGTATGATCACTGTAAAAGACGTCATTGGTCGTGAAGAAAATGAGCTTATTGAAAAAGTAATGACGAAAAATCCGATTGCAGGCTCCATGAAAATGAGTGTCGCTTCTGCAGGGCATCGAATGATTTGGGAGGGGATTGATCTCTTACCAATAGTAGATGATGATAATATTTTACAGGGTGTTATTAGCCGTCAAGATGTACTGAAGGCGTTGCAATTAGCACAAAGACAGCCACAGCATGGTGAAACGATTGATGATTTAGTGAAAAATGAAATGAAAGTACTAGGCGATGAAGAACTCATTGTTGAATTTAAAGTCACACCACAAATGACCAATCAATATGGGGCAATTTCATACGGAGCTTTTACAACTTTGCTTGCTGAGGTCGGCTCATTTGCATTAAAACGTCGAAAACGTGGAGATGCAGTGGCGGAGAATATGACTATTTACTTTATTAAACCAGTTCAAATGGAAAGTACGCTTACTGTTAAGCCTCGGATTTTAGACATGAGTCGTAAGTTTGTGAAAATGGATTTTGAAGTGTATAATCAACAAATACTTGTTGGTAAGGCAATGATGATGTTCCAACTATTAGAACGTTAAGTAATGAAAAGGGATGGCCTAGCGCAATTGCTTGGTCATCCCTTTGTTACATATATTATTGATTAATGCGGAATTCTTCCTCAACAAATTGTCCATAATGGCGTGCTTTTTTTATATTTTCTACAATAACTAAGATGCCGAGCGCGACAAGAATTGCTACAATAATAAATGTAAATAAGCCCGGGAATAAATAAGCTTGATTTAAAGCAAATGACAAAATTAAGGAACCTAAGCCGATGTTCGCCTTGCTTTTATACCAATTTTTGGCAATTGGTAATGGAGAACGGAACTGTTTTGTTTTAAAATAAAAATAAAAAACAAAAGATATGATTATCGCAAACACAAATATTAAATTGAGCATAGTAAACCTCCTAGCATAACTAGACATTATTGTAACGATAATTATGTAAAAATGCTAACGGTTCTTACTATCATTTTGGGGGAAATTATTGTGAAAAGACAAATCATCGACACAATTGAGGCCAATGAAACCATCATTATTCATCGTCATGTACGTCCAGATCCTGATGCTTATGGCTCACAGCAAGGTTTAAAAGAGATTATTTTAGCCAATTATCCAGAGAAAAAGGTTTTTGCTGTAGGGGAACATGATGCCTCGTTATCTTTTATGGCGCAACCTGATGAAATAGCGGATGAAGTGTATGACAATGCATTAGTCATTGTCACAGACACTGCTAATACAGAACGTGTTGACGACCAACGCTACACAAAAGGGAAAATGGTGATAAAAATTGATCATCATCCAAATGATGATGCTTATGGTGATCTTTTATGGGTGGATACAACAGCAAGTTCTTGTAGTGAAATGATCTATGAATTATATGAAGAAGGCAAGGAAGTAGCAAACTGGAAACTTTCAGATGCTGCTGCACGCTTATTATTTGCAGGAATAGTAGGCGATACAGGTAGATTCCAATTCCCGAGTACAACAGCTAAAACATTTAAAGTTGCTGCGGACCTGATTACATATGATTTTGATCGAAATCAACTATTTGATGGCATGTACGAAATGGAGCAAAAGTTACTTAATTTACAAGGCTATATTTATCAAAACTTTACAATGGATGAGCATGGAGCTGCCTATGTGAAGCTAACAAAAGAATTACTAGCAGAGCATGATACTGTGCCATCTGAGGCCTCTTTATTAGTAGGCTGCCTTGGCAGTGTGAAAGATATATGCTCGTGGGTTGTTTTCATTGAAGAAGGGGATCAAATCCGTGTACGTTTACGTTCAAAGGGGCCCGTTATCAATACTTTAGCGAAAGAATTTAATGGTGGCGGACATCCGCTTGCTTCTGGTGCTACTGCCTATTCATGGGAAGAAGCAGACCTCGTTATTGCAAGATTAAAAGAGATTTGTAAAGCGTATCATTAACAAAGAAAAGGAAGGGATTCATTTGACACATGTATATACAAAGATGCATACGAGCGCGGATTTATTGAAAAGCACAATTCGGCTTGAACAATTGATTCCTTTTTTACAAGAACAAAAGACACAAGCCTGTGCAATCGTTAATACGAAATTGTACGGGCTTTTGCCTTTTTGTAAAGCATTGCAGCAAGCAAATATCCATGCGGTCATTGGGCTTTCGGTTAACGTTCAATGGCGTGACAAAACCCTTCCCCTCGTCCTGTATGCGCAGACACAGGAAGGCTATCAACATTTATTAAAGATTAGTAGTGCGATTTCAATTAGACAAGATGATGTGCTGCCTTGGAAGTGGCTTGAGGGGTATTCAGCAGGCTGTATAGCTCTACTTTCTTCAGACGATTTAGCAGGTCTAGATGACTGGCAGGCAATGGTTTCTGCTTTGGTCCAGCTATTTAACCATCATTTCTATATGGGGATTGCTAGACCTGGAGGGATAAAGGCTGAACAGGAAGATGATATCGTTTTCTGGTGTGAAGAACAGGCCATTACACTTGTAGCCTCTCAAAGCTGTTATTTTTTGCGTCCAGAAGATCATTTTGCTTATGAAGTAGCAAGAGCAATTGATACAGGAGAAAAACTTGGTACTACTATGCAAACAGCTGATGTACAGGGCTATTTTGCCCCAACAGCATACGAATGGCAACATTGGTTTGCTGATCGTCCAGATTGGCTTGATGCCAGTACGAAAATGCTCGCTTGCTGTAGAGCTGATATACCAAAAATGCCTGTTCAAATGCCTAAATTTCCTGTACCTGAAGGGGAAACGGCTGAACGCTTGCTTGCTAAAGAAGCATTTACTGGATTAGAAGAGCGATTTAAGCAACTGGCAATACCTGTTGCTTATCATGAACGACTACAATATGAGCTTGAAATTATTTGCTCTATGGGCTTTGCGGACTATTTTTTAGTTGTGGCGGATTTCATGCGTTATGCTAAAGAAAATCGAATTTTGACGGGACCAGGACGTGGTTCCTCAGCAGGTTCCCTTGTGGCATATAGTCTTTCGATTACACAAGTAGATCCACTTGCCTATGGTTTATTATTCGAACGCTTTTTAAATCCTGAAAGAATCACCTTACCTGATATTGATATCGATTTTGTTGATAGTAAAAGACATCAAGTCATTCAGTATGTTGCCCAAAAATATGGTAAAGCAAATGTTGCGCAAATTATTACATTTGGAACATTGTCTGCAAAAGCAGTAGCCAGAGATGTTGCGCGGGTATTTGGCTTTGATGCAGAGATGCTAGAAAAAATTTCGAAGATGATTCCAAATAAGCCGGGAATTACATTACAAAGAGCTGTAGCTGAGTCACAGGTCTTTCAAGGCTGGCTAGCGGAGAATGATAAGCATATGCGTTGGTACGAGGTAGCATTAAAATTGGAGGGGCTACCAAGAAATTCCTCTACACATGCAGCTGGTATTGTCATCGCTCCATCGCCTTTAGTGAATACTGTACCGATTGAAGAAGGGCATGATGGTATTTATAGTACGCAATGGCCAATGGGAGATATTGAAGCATGTGGTCTCGTTAAAATGGATTTTTTAGGCTTGCGCAATCTCACTATTTTAGAGCAAATACGTTGGTCAATTTATAAAGCCGGTGGTCCTTGGATAGAATTTGAACGAATCCCTATGCATGATGACAAGACGTTTCAGCTATTACAAAGAGGGGATACGTTGGGGATCTTTCAATTAGAATCAGACGGTATGAAGCAAGCCTTACGTGATATCGGTCCTACGAGCTTTTTAGATATTGTTGCTGTAAATGCGCTTTATCGTCCAGGTCCAATGGATTTTATTCCTGTCTATGCAAAACGGAAAGCTGGCAGAGAAATGGTATCGATGCCACATCCAGTGCTAGAGCCTATTTTACAAGAGACCTTTGGTGTGATCGTTTATCAAGAACAAATTATAAAAATTGCATCAGTACTGGCTGGCTTTACTATGGGACAGGCAGATTTACTTCGCCGTGCAGTGAGTAAAAAAAATCGACAAGTTTTAGAGGAGCAACGTACTGCATTTGTTCAGGGGGCACTACGTCAAGGCTTTGACCAGCGTGTAGCTGAAGAGGTCTACGAATTGATCGTACGCTTTGCGGATTATGGTTTCCCTAAAAGTCATGCTGTGGCCTATAGTGTTATTTCCTATCAAATGGCTTATTTAAAGGCACATTTCCCTCAAAGTTTTTATGCAGCGTTATTATCGAGTGCAACGGGAAATATAGAAAAGATTCAACAACTTGTCCATGAGGCGAAAGATAAGGGCATCCCATTTTATCCACCTTCTTTAAAAAATAGTACGAAGTATTTTACTGTAGAAAATGAAGGCATTCGCTACAGCTTATCAGGAATTAAGGGTGTGCCTCACACATTTATAGAAAAAATGCATGGACTCCGTCAAACAAATCCAGAAGTATTAAATAACCTATTTGATCTGGCTGTTGCCTTAAGTGCGCAGCATTTTAAGCCAAAAGTGTTGGAATCATTGATATATGCTGGAGCGCTTGATTATCTAGAAAAGGATAGAGCAGTCCTCATCATGACAGTAGATGCAGCTTTGAAACACGCGGAACTTTTAAGGCCCACTGAAGATATCGATTTGGCATCAGCAATGGCATTTAGTTTTGGGAAGCCAAAATATATGCAGGCAGAAGCAATGTCCGAGAAGGAAAAATTGATGCATGAAAAAGAGAGCTTGGGCTTTTATATTTCTACCCATCCAGTCGCGCAGGAAAGACTATACTGGGCGGATATCAATTGTACTTGCCGAGAGTTAAAGCAGAAGCGTGATGGCTCCTCCATAAAAATGCTTGGTCTGATTGAAGAAGTGAAGAAAATCCGTACAAAAAAAGGTGAGCAAATGGCCTTCGTTCAGCTACAGGATGAGTTTGGTACGGTTTCTATTACATTTTTTCCACAAACTTTTCAATTGGTCCAAGACCTGCTGTTAGAGGAGGAAATGCTGTTGATTGATGGTGTTTTAGAAAGACGTTTTGGTAAGCCACAAATCAAAGTAAAACATGCGCAAACGACGAAAAAGATATAAAATAAAACAAGAATTTAGAAACTGCATTAAATTTTATGCAGTTTTTTCTTTACTTTTGAACAGTTATTTTGTAAGCTAGAGTCAACGTTAAAAAGTGGTCAGACCACTTTTTTGATAAGGGGAGTTAGTCGTATGGATAAAAAAACCGAACAAAAAAAAGTGTTTTTAGAAATCGTCCAACAACTACGTCAACTCATTAAAATGGAAAAAATTCAAGCAGGTGAGAAACTACCTTCAGAACGAGTTCTATCAGAGCGTCTAGGTGTCGGGCGATCCTCTGTGAGAGAGGCTTTGCGAAGCTTAGAGTTGCTAGGACTTATTGAAACGAGACATGGTGGTGGTACTTTTCTTGCGTCCACACATAAGCATCAGCTCGTAGAAATACTGTCGATGTTTATATTAGAAGATGAAAAATCAAAAAAAGATGTCGAATTGACGCGACAAATTCATGAAATGGAAGCAATTCGCGTAATAAGTTGTACAGAGACTCTTCGCACACTGCCTGTGTGGGATAGTTTTTTTGTGAAACTAGAGATAGAAGGTACAATTAATTGTCGAGATATTTTACGAGAACTATTAATTACGACAGGTAATCGTCTTTCGTTAAAAATCTGGTTTCAATTAGCAGCTTATGATGGCGACCGTTTAAATCGAAACTCAACAGAAGATGAAAAATTAATCATTCAAACGATGTTGAAATCGATGCAGCTTGGTTACGAAAAAGAAGCATTAAAAGCTTATGAGCAGTGGATGAGTACTGTACAGAGCATTTAAACAACAACAAAGGGGGAGTCGAACATGGCAATACGTAGCTTATTTAGTGGTAATCGAAAAAAGAAAGAGGACGGGCAAGAAAAGGCATTTCCAGAAGGATTAATGACGAAATGTCCTGAATGTCGTCACATTCAATTAACAAAGGAATTAGAAAAAAATCATAAAGTATGTACAAAATGTAGTCATCATTTCAAAATGACAGCACAAGAGCGTGTGGCATATTTCTTAGATGAAGGTTCATTCGAATCCATGGATGATCATTTACAAACAAGTAATCCCCTTAATTTCCCAGCATATGTTGAAAAAATTTCAGCAGACCAAGAGAAAACAGGCTTGAACGAGGCTGTCCTAACAGGTGTTGGTACGTTAGATGGTGAAGAAATTGTCGTAGCGATTATGGATTCGCACTTCCGTATGGGGTCAATGGGCTCTGTTGTTGGTGAAAAAATTACAAGAGCAGTAGAAAAGGCTACAGAACTAGGTGTACCATTTATTATCTTTACCGCTAGTGGTGGTGCCCGTATGCAAGAGGGCGTATTATCGTTAATGCAAATGGCGAAAACTAGTGTGGCATTAAAACGCCACAGTGATCAAGGCTTATTATTCATTTCTATCCTAACACATCCAACAACAGGTGGAGTTTCCGCAAGCTTTGCTTCTGTTGGTGATATAAATATTGCAGAGCCACAGGCATTAATTGGCTTTGCAGGGCGTCGGGTAATTGAAGAAACGGTACGAGAAAAACTGCCAAGTGATTTCCAAACAGCAGAATTTTTATTAGAGCATGGTCAGCTTGATGCCATTTTCCATCGCAAGGATTTACGTAAACAAGTTTCTTTACTTGTAAAAATGCATACGAAAGGCGGCGTGCAACATGTCTAAAAATTTAGCATTTGAAGAACCAGTCGTACAATTACGTGAGAAAATTGATGAATTAAAAACAATTGCTGCTGAAGCAGAAGTAGATATGTCTGGTGAAATCGAAAAGCTTGAAACACGTTTATCACAATTAGAGCAATCGATTTATGCCAATATGAAGCCGTGGGATCGTGTGCAAGTAGCAAGACATCCAGAAAGACCTACAACGCTTCAATATATTGAAGCAATGTGTGAAGATTTTATTGAATTACATGGTGATCGTACATTTGGTGATGATGCAGCCATTCTTGGTGGGATTGCCATTTTCGAAGGGCAACCAGTAACAATTATTGGACATCAACGTGGTAAGTCTACTAAGGAAAATATACGTCGTAATTTTGGTATGCCTCATCCAGAGGGGTATCGAAAAGCACTACGCTTGATGAAGCAAGCTGAAAAATTCAAACGACCAATTATTTGTTTTATTGATACAAAAGGTGCTTACCCAGGGAAAGCTGCTGAAGAACGTGGTCAAAGTGAAGCAATCGCTAGAAATCTTGTAGAGATGGCTGGCTTAACTGTACCTGTAATTAGTATCGTTATTGGTGAAGGAGGAAGTGGTGGTGCACTAGCATTAGGTGTAGCAAACCGTGTCTTTATGCTCGAAAACTCGACTTACTCTGTTATTTCGCCAGAAGGAGCAGCATCTATTTTATGGCGTGACGGTAGTCTGGCTAAGCAGGCAGCAGAAGCAATGCGTATCACAGCACCCGATTTGAAAGAACTTGGTGTAATTGATGGCATTATTCCTGAAATTATTGGTGGAGCACATCGCAATGTAGCAAAACAGGCCCTTTCTATTAAAGAATGCATTAGTGACACACTTCATGCATTAAATTCTTTAAATGGAGAACAATTAGTTGAAGATCGCTATGAAAAATTTAAAAAAATTGGACAGTATACAGAAGTGTAAATCTGTTTGTTAACAGATGATTGTTCTTTACCTTTACAGTGTATAAAAATCTAAAGCAATAAATTTGCTCGTTAAGAGACAAAATTTGTATCTTAACATATTAAAAAGCTATAAAAATTAAAGAAGATAATAGCGCATAATGAACGCCAGACTTCTTGAAAAAATGTTAGATTTAGGATGTTTTTAGGTGGAAAGAGTGTGTGAAAGCGCATTCTTTTCATTTTTTATGTAAAAGTTATGTTTTTGTATCCTCAGAACCCTTACATAGTTTGTTTTTTCATGTTAATGTGAATAATAATAGTAACTGCAGGAGGTTCGACAATGAAAAAAATTGCTGTATTAACTAGTGGTGGAGATGCGCCTGGAATGAACGCAGCTATTCGAGCGGTTGTTCGTAAGGCAGCATTTCATGGAATCGATGTTGTCGGAATTAAGCATGGTTATGAAGGCTTAGTAAAAGGGTATATGGAAGAACTTGATTTAGGTGCAGTTGGTGGTATTATTCAACGCGGTGGAACGCATTTGAATTCTGCAAGATGCCCAGAATTTAAAGAGGATGCTGTCCAGCAACGAGGAATTGAGAATTTACGAGCTGCTGGTATTGAAGGACTTGTTGTCATTGGTGGTGACGGGTCATATCGAGGAGCCATGGATTTAGTAAAAAAAGGCTTCCCTGTTGTAGGTGTACCTGGGACAATCGACAATGATATTCCAGGAACGGAATATACGATCGGCTTTGATACAGCCCTAAATACAGTCGTAGAATCCATTGATAAAATCCGAGATACCGCTACATCGCATGAAAATTCATTCATTGTAGAGGTCATGGGACGTGATGCAGGAGATATCGCTTTATGGGCAGGTCTTGCTGCTGGTGCTGAAACAGTTTTAATTCCAGAAGAAGATTATAATTTAAATGATATTGTCGCACGCTTAGATCGTGGTGCAGCACGTGGTAAAAAGCATAGTATTATTATTGTGGCAGAGGGTGTTATGTCAGGAAGTGAGCTGGCAAAACTGTTAAAAGAAAAAACAGGAAAAGAAACACGTGTTTCAGTATTAGGTCATATCCAACGTGGTGGATCACCTACAGCAAGAGATCGCGTATTAGCGAGTCAGTTTGGCGCACATGCAGTTGAATTACTTATGGAAGGCAAGGCTGGTCGAGCAGTAGGTATTCGCAATCATCAAGTCATTGATTATGATATGCCAGAGGCTTTTGAAAAGAATCATGAGGCTGATGTAAGCCTATATACACTAATGAAAGAACTATCAATATAATTTGTTATAAAACGGAGTGGGCAAAAATGAGAAAAACAAAAATCGTATGTACAATTGGACCTGCAAGTGAGTCACCAGAAATTTTAGAAAAATTAATCGAAGCAGGTATGAATGTAGCCCGCTTGAATTTTTCACACGGATCACATGAGGAACATGCAGGGCGTATTCATTTAATTCGTGAAGTGGCACAAAAATTAAATAAACCAGTGGGAATTTTACTTGATACAAAGGGACCAGAAATTCGTACACATAACATGAAAAATGGCGAGCTTCATTTGTCAGCAGGTCAAGTAATTGATATTTCAATGACAGAAGTAGAAGGTACTGAGACGAGCTTTTCTGTCACATATGAGCGCTTAATTGAAGACGTTGAGCAAAATTCAATTATTTTACTTGATGATGGACTAATTCAACTACGTGTATTAGCAACGGATATGGAAAAAGGATTAATTCATACAATTGTTGAAAATGCTGGCGTACTAAAAAATAAAAAGGGTGTTAACGTACCAGGTGTTTCTGTACAACTACCAGGTATCACAGAAAAAGACGCACAAGATATTTTATTTGGTATCGAACAAGGTGTTGATTTTATTGCTGCTTCATTTGTTCGTCGTGCAAAAGATGTTCTTGAAATTCGTGAATTGCTTGAACAAAATGGTGGTAGTCATATTCAAATCATCCCAAAAATTGAAAACCAAGAGGGTGTCGATAACATCGATGAAATCATCCTAGTATCTGACGGTTTAATGGTTGCTCGTGGAGATCTTGGTGTTGAAATTCCAGCAGAAGAAGTACCACTTGTACAAAAGAAATTAATTTTAAAATGTAATCAAGTTGGTAAACCGGTAATTACGGCAACTCAAATGTTAGATTCCATGCAGCGTAACCCACGACCAACACGTGCAGAAGCAAGTGATGTAGCCAACGCAATTATTGATGGAACAGATGCTATCATGTTATCTGGTGAAACTGCCGCAGGTCTTTATCCAGTTGAATCGGTACAAACGATGAATAAAATTGCACAACGCACTGAAAATTCATTAGATTATCGATCAATTGTTTCTACACGTAGTCGTGAGAAAGAAGCAAATATGACAGAGGCAATTTCACAAGCTGTAGCTTATACTTCTATCAATTTAGGGGTGAAAGCCGTATTGGCACCAACTGAAAGTGGTAATACAGCGAGAATGATTGCAAAATATCGACCTGGAGTGCCAATTGTTGCCGTAACAGGCTCTACAAATACAGCTCATACATTAACACTAGTATGGGGCGTATACCCAATTGTGTGTCAACGCGTGACAACAACAGATGAAATTTTAGAACTAGCTGTGGATGAAAGCTTGAAGCATGGTTTTGTTACACATGGAGACGCAGTTGTCATTACAGCAGGTGTACCTGTAGGTGAAGCGGGTACAACAAACTTAATGAAAGTTCACATTATTGGAGATTTACTTGCACGTGGACAAGGGATCGGAAAAGCATCAGTTGTTGGTAAAACAGTAGTTGCTAAAAATGCTGCTGAGGCACTTGCCTACGATACAGACGGATGCATCCTTGTTACAGTCGGTTCAGATCGTGATATGATGCCTGCTTTAGAAAATTGTATTGGCCTAATTACTGAAGAAGGTGGACTTACTAGCCATGCAGCAGTTGTAGGGTTAAGCCTAGGTATTCCAGTAATCGTTGGTGTAAAAGAAGCAACTACATTAATCCGTCATGGTCAAGAAATTACAATGGACGCTGAAACAGGTGTGATATACAAAGGACATGCAAGCGTTCTTTAATAATTAACAAAAAGCTCTAGTGCGGTTTGTTGTACTAGAGCTTTTTCATAAAGGTTGTACACACACTTTATGGAAACTATTAATTTCTTTCTTTAACAGAAGTTGCTTTCTCTTAGAATAGGTCTATTCATTTTTTTATGAAACTAAACGGGCTATAATAACGTATAGAAGGTATAGCTTTTCAAGTAGAAAGGAGAAAAATATGCGAAAAATTTTTCTTGGTTTCATTGTCTACACATTAGCCGAATTGACGTTATTAATAGTCATTGGACAAAATATTGGTGTTTTAAGTACATTATTGCTCATTATTGCTACGAGTGTGATTGGGATTTATGTCATGAAAAATAAAGGTATGAACTCTGTTCAAAATGTGAAAAATACATTGGCACGCGGAGAAGCGCCAGGAGCTGCATTAGTGGATACTTTTTTAACTTTTGGTGGTGGTTTGCTTTTAGCGTTACCTGGATTTTTAACAAATGTCCTAGGTTTATTCCTACTCATGCCATTTTCTCGAAAAATGTTCCAACCCATTGTCTATTACTGGATGCGTAAAAAAATGAAAAAAGGTCAATTCATCATCGTTCAAAGATAGCGTTTTCTTTCAGTTTTACAGCTAGAAATAAAAAGATAGGGCTCAGTAATATACCATAAAAGCCAAATAATAGAATAGAGGCAGCGCTGATAAAGAATGTATGGAATGTGCGTAGCTGAAGCGTATTGGACCAAAGCATCGAATCGGCTAGCTGCCTTGTTAATTGTACAAATAAATAGAGTAGTAAAATGGCCACACATAAAAAGGTATTGCCATTGAAATAAAAATAAATGCTCATTGGCACAAGAAAAACGCCAATTCCGAAAAACGGTAGTACATCTGCAAATGCTACAATAAATGCTTTAATAATGGCTTGTTCAAATTGAAGGATCATAAAGCCAGCACAAAGAATGAGTAGGGTAATCGTAAATAATTGAAACTCTACAAATAAGAAATAATGAAAAAGTTGCATGATTTTTGCAAAATGAGATTGCCACTCTTGACGATATTTTTTAGGCACATATTGAAAGAACCAATAGCGTGATTTACGTGTTTCTAGAAGCGCAAAGTAATAAGCGACTAAAAAGATGAAAACCTCAATGACATGCTTCATTAATAATTGGAAAAGATCTGCTGTATATACGATGATGGAATCGAAAATGGACAGTGATTTTTCTTTTAAAACTTGTACAAACATGGATTCATATTCACTGATAAGCGGGAAATTTTGTAAAGTCTCTCGAATTTCTGGGAAAATGACGATAATACTGTTAATAGATATGACAACTAGTAGAAAAATACAGGTTAATATTAATACTTCCACAATAATTGCTGCAATCCAATACGTAATCCTACAATATTTGTGTAAAAAATTTATGATAGGATACGTTGAAAATGATAAAAAAATTGCCAGTGACACAGGTAATACAAACCAAAGTATGACTAAATAAAAAATAAATAGCAAAACGCTCGTAGTTCTTTCGTATGAAAAATACTTTAAATTCCTCATTTTTACAAATTCACCCCAAACCATTTGATAAATTAATGTCAAAATATACAAAAAAATCTCTTTAGGACAATTATATAGTCGTTCGGACGTCTTTTTCTTTATTTGGAGGATTTTCATTCACAAAGCTGTCAAAAATGATTATAATAGCAATGTAAGCGATTTACTTAATGGTTCATATGAGCAAAATTCGTAAATGCAACATAAAAAACGCATTTGCAACAAAAAAATAAGTATGAGGGAGCGATAATTTATGTCAGCAACTAAAGGTTTAGAAGGTATCGTAGCAGCGGAATCTAAAATCAGTTCAATTATCGATGACACACTTACATATGTTGGTTACAACATTGATGATTTAGCAGAAAATGCGTCATTCGAAGAGGTAATTTACCTGTTATGGCATACTCGTTTACCAAAAGAGGACGAGCTAGCTGAATTAAAACAACAATTGGCAGACAACATGTCAATTCCGCAAGCGATTGTCGACCAATTTAAAACATACCCACTTTCAACTGTACATCCAATGGCTGCATTGCGTACTGCAGTATCTTTACTTGGTGTATTCGATGAAGAAGCGGATGTTATGGATCCAGAAGCAAACTACCGTAAAGCAATTCGTCTTCAAGCTAAAATTGCTACAGTAGTAACTGCTTTTGCACGTGTTCGTAAAGGTTTAGAACCAGTTTCACCAAAACCTGAACTAGGATATGCGGCAAACTTCTTATACATGCTTAAAGGCGAAGAGCCAGCAGATATTGAAATTGAAGCATTCGACAAAGCATTAGTATTACATGCTGACCATGAGTTAAATGCATCTACATTCACTGCACGTGTATGTGTAGCTACATTATCTGACGTTTATTCAGGTGTAACTGCAGCGATCGGTGCATTAAAAGGACCACTTCACGGTGGAGCAAATGAGCAAGTTATGAAAATGTTAACTGAAATTGGCTCACTTGAAAATGTTGAATCTTATATTCAAAATAAATTAGACAACAAAGAAAAAATCATGGGCTTCGGTCACCGTGTATATCGTAAAGGCGACCCTCGTGCTCCGCATTTACGCGTAATGTCTAAAAAATTAACTGAGCTAACTGGTAAACCAGAGCTTTACGAAATGTCAGTTAAAATCCATGACATGATCGTAGAACAAAAGAAATTACCTGCAAACGTAGATTTCTTCTCTGCGTCAGTGTATGATTCTTTAGGTATTGATCATGACCTGTTCACACCAATTTTCGCAGTATCACGTACTTCAGGTTGGGTGGCACATATCCTTGAGCAATATGCTAATAACCGCCTAATCCGTCCACGTGCTGAGTATGTTGGACCAGGCATGCAAAAATATGTTCCAATCAGCGAGCGCTAATTTGGAAAATATGCTAGAATGTTTGGGACTGTGTTATCACTAACACAGTCCTATGATTATGAATTTAGGAGGCAACAGAATGTCAAACAAAATTGTAGTTGAAAATGGCGTACTTAATGTACCAAACAATCCAGTAATTCCTTTCATCGAAGGTGATGGAATTGGTCCAGATATCTGGGCAGCAGCATCACGCGTAATTGACGCAGCAGTAGAAAAAGCTTATAACGGTGAAAAGAAAATTGAATGGTTAGAAGTTTTAGCTGGTGAAAAAGCATTTAACCAAACTGGTGAATGGTTACCACAAGAAACTTTAGACAAAATTAATGAATACTTAATTGCAATCAAAGGTCCTCTTACTACACCAATCGGTGGTGGTATCCGCTCTCTTAACGTAGCATTACGTCAACAACTTGACTTATATGTATGCTTACGCCCAGTACGTCACTTTGATGGAGTGCCTTCTCCAGTTAAACGCCCAGAAGACGTTGATATGGTTATCTTCCGTGAGAACACAGAAGACATCTACGCTGGTATTGAATTCGAATCTGGTTCAGAACAAGCTCAAAAAATCATCAACTTCCTACAATCTGAATTTGGTGTAAATCAAATCCGCTTCCCAGAAACTTCTGGTATCGGTGTTAAACCTGTATCTAAAGAAGGTACTGAGCGTTTAGTACGTTCTGCTATCGAATACGCAATTAAACATAAACGCCCATCTGTTACTTTAGTTCATAAAGGTAACATCATGAAATTCACTGAAGGTGGATTCAAAAAATGGGGTTATGAATTAGCAGAAAAAGAATTTGCTGATCAAACTTTCACTTGGAACCAATACGATGCTATCAAAGCTGAACAAGGTGAAGAAGCAGCAAACAAAGCTCAATCTGATGCTTTAGCAGCTGGCAAAATCTTAGTGAAAGATTCTATCGCTGATATCTTCTTACAACAAATCTTAACTCGTCCAACTGAGTTCGATGTAGTAGCTACAATGAACTTAAATGGTGACTATATTTCTGATGCTTTAGCTGCACAAGTTGGTGGTATCGGTATCGCTCCAGGAGCTAACATTAACTATGTTACTGGCCATGCGATCTTCGAAGCTACTCACGGTACAGCTCCAAAATATGCTGGTTTAGATAAAGTAAACCCATCTTCAGTATTACTTTCAGGTGTATTAATGCTTGAACACTTAGGATGGCAAGAAGCTGCTGACATGATCACTCAATCTGTTGAGAAAACAATTTCTTCTAAAGTTGTTACTTATGACTTCGCACGTTTAATGGACGGCGCTACAGAAGTGAAATGTTCAGAATTCGCTAATGAGTTAATCAAAAACCTATAATTTTCTATTCTACAATAGAATTTATCGCTAAAGCGGATGCTTTTTTCTGCCGATATAATTAGGGTGACAGTAAATTTTAATTGAATATTTACGATAAACTTGTTTAATTGAGGGAGTGAGATGGAAGTCTCCTCCCTCTTTTAAAATATATAACCTAATTTTAAAGGAGCGTATTCAAATGTCTCTGAAACGAAAAAAAATCTCAGTTATCGGTGGCGGTTTTACAGGCGCTACTGCAGCATTTTTAGCAGCTCAGAAAGAACTTGGTGACGTCGTATTAGTGGATATTCCACAAGCAGAAAACCCAACAAAGGGTAAGGCGCTAGATATGTGGGAGGCAGCACCAATACAAGGGTTTGACTCTTATGTGCAAGGTACTTCCAATTATGCAGATACGGCGAATTCTGACGTAGTGATCATTACCGCTGGTGTTGCACGTAAACCAGGTATGAGCCGTGATGACCTTGTTCAAATCAATCAGAGTGTTATGAAAACTGTTTCAAAAGAGATTGCTACGCATTCACCAAATGCTACAATCCTTGTACTGACAAACCCAGTTGATGCCATGACATACACAGTATACAAAGAAACTGGCTTCCCTAAAAACCGTGTAATTGGTCAATCAGGTGTTCTTGATACGGCTCGTTTCTGTGCATTTGTGGCAGAAGAACTTAAGATTTCAGTGAAAGATATTACTGGTTTTGTATTAGGTGGTCACGGTGACACAATGGTACCGTTAACACGTTATTCATTTGCTGGTGGTATTCCGTTAGAAACACTTATTTCTGCTGAACGTTTAGAAGAAATTGTTGACCGAACGCGTAATGGTGGAGCAGAAATTGTCAACTTACTTGGTAACGGCTCTGCCTATTATGCGCCTGCTGCGGCACTAATAGAGATGGCTGAAGCTATTGTAAAAGACCAAAAACGTATTTTACCATCTATTGCTTATTTAGAAGGCGAGTACGGCTATCATGATTTATACTTAGGTGTTCCTACATTACTTGGCGAAAACGGTATTGAAAAAATCTTTGAGCTAGAATTAACGGACAAAGAAAAAGCAGCTTTAGATCAATCGGCAGAAGCAGTTCGTAATGTGATGAAAATTTTAGTGTAGAATATCAGTCTAAGTCTTAAAACGAGTAGGGAATGTTCCTGCTCGTTTTTTTATGTTTCCAGGGTTGAGAAAGGTAAGGTTCTTCTGCTTTTCATTGTACTTTTAGCATAAAATTGATACTATGAATGTAGTATGATAGAAAAGGGGTTGGCGTATCTTTGCTTCAAAAAAATAGTAAACTTGGTCTCACAATCGATGAAATTACAGTTG
Source organism: Lysinibacillus sp. FSL K6-4013 (assembly GCF_038630435.1). NCBI lineage: Bacteria > Bacillati > Bacillota > Bacilli > Caryophanales > Bacillaceae > Lysinibacillus > Lysinibacillus sp. FSL K6-4013. The sequence continues at coordinate 3,406,746 of NZ_CP152031.1, read as the reverse complement.
GCGAGAAAATCCATATCACTGAAAAAATTGAAGATAGGGATCTATTGCTTTATTTAGGCCTTACAAACGATAGTAACCCGCTTTATATTCAACATGATTATGCGGCTATGACACCTTTTCAAAAGCCAATTGTGCCGACAATTATGTTAAATGGTATTATTACATCAGCTGTGTCAAAGTATATTCCAGGACCAGGTGCACGAATTATTGAGCAACATTTGAAATATTTAGGACCTCTCTATCATTATGAATTGTTCGATACGCTATTAGAGGTTACAGCAATCAATAAATATGACAATACCATCACTGTATCTGTCCACTCATATAATGAGCAGAAGCAGCTTGTAATTGAAGGTTTATTGCTTGTGACTCCACCACTTGCGCTATAGACGTCTTGAGATTTGAAATGGGGGTTTCAAATCACTAACGGAGGCATTAGACATGACAAAAACGATTTTAGTAATTGAAGATGAATTTTCGATTGCAACATTATTGAAATATAATTTAGAACAGGCAGGCTATGTAGTGGAAACGGCTGCTGATGGTCAGGAAGGGCTTGAAAAAGCAATCGACTTACAGCCAAATTTAATTCTTTTAGATTTGATGCTTCCAAAACTAGATGGCATGGAGGTCTGTAAACAAATACGACAACAACGTATGAATACGCCAATTATTATGCTAACTGCTAAAGATGACGAATTTGATAAAGTTCTTGGTCTTGAGTTGGGAGCAGATGATTACATGACAAAGCCTTTTAGTCCTCGTGAAGTTTTAGCGCGTGTCAAGGCTGTATTAAGACGTTTCACGCAAAATGTTGTCGCAGATGATAAGGATGAGGCGCAGGAAAAAATGTATGAGTTTGGACAATTGCGAGTGTACCCAGAGCGATTTGAAGTATTTTTACAGGATGAGGCACTGGAATTTACACCAAAAGAGTTTGAGCTACTCATCTATTTACTTGAAAATAAAAATCGTGTATTAACACGTGATCAGCTATTAAGTGCTGTATGGAAATATGATTTTGCTGGCGATACTCGAATTGTGGATGTACACATTAGCCACCTTCGCGATAAAATTGAAGAAAATAGCCGCAAGCCGATGTTTATAAAAACAATTAGAGGTCTTGGTTATAAATTTGAGGAGCCGAAAACGACATGAAATCGATGAGCAACCGCTTATTCTTGACATTCATGCTTTTACTTGGAACGATACTAGCTGTCCTAATGATTGTTATAGGTCAGCTTTTTCCTGTTTATATCGAGCAATATAACGAGCAAGCAACCACTGAGATACGGACATCAATGGACCAAGTAATCGATGAACGCAAAATGGATTTAACGAAGGAAGATCAGGAAGCTTTGTACGCAGCTCAGGCTATGGAACGAGACGAATCCTTATTGAACTATGTGCGTGCTCGCCTTTACGGAGTACTGGCTATTCTCTTTACCATCACGTTGATATTAATAGCAATTATAAGTCGTTATATGATACGTAACTTTACTGCACCGATTGATAATGTGACAGACACTGCCCTTGAGCTTGCAAAGGGTAACTATCGTGCGCGTGCTCAAGAAAATGAGCATGAACGGATGATACCACTGAGTCATTCCATAAACATATTGGCACGAAATTTGCAAGATATTACAACGATACGTGAAGTAGAGGAAGAAAGACTGAAAACCTTAATTGAAAATATGGGGAGCTCCCTTATGATGATTGGTCGTGAGGGGAATATTTCCATTGTAAATCGAGTATTTCTGGAGCGCTTTGGAATGCAGCTTGATGATGTACAAGGAAAGGTTTTTCGTACAATAGGCTTACCTAAATCATTAGAGCAATTTATCGATCATGTTTTTCTGACAGAAATGCCTTATCGACAACAAATTAAAATGGAAGTACAGCAAGAACTTTATAACAAAGAAGTTTATGGGGCACCGGTCATCGGGGACCACGGACGATGGCTAGGCGTTGTTATCGTTATGCATGATATAACGGAACTAGTTCGATTAGAACAAATTCGGAAAGACTTTGTTGCGAATGTATCACATGAATTACGCACACCTATTACATCTATTAAAGGCTTTTCAGAAACTTTATTGGATGGGGCCTATAAAGACGAAAAAATGCTGATTTCCTTTTTGGAGATTATATATAAAGAAAGTAATCGACTTCAAATGCTGATTCAAGATTTACTAGAGCTCTCAAAGATCGAGCAGCATGGTTTTACTGTCAATATTATGCCGATGGGCTTACAGGATGTTCTAATTCGTGGAGCAGAATTGACAGCTCCGCGATTGGATGAAAAAAATATGAGCTTCCAGGTGGATATCGAACGAGATGTTCAGGTTATGGGGGATGCCAATCGTATCATTCAGATTGTGACGAATTTAATTACCAATGCGATTACATATTCACCTGAAAACACGACTGTTTCTATTCGATTAAAGGAAAATGAAACACATGGCATTATCGAAATAGAGGATCAAGGAATTGGTATTGAAAAACATGAAATAGCGCGCGTTTTTGAAAGATTTTATCGGGTGGATCGAGCGAGAAGTCGTAATTCTGGTGGAACAGGCTTAGGCTTAGCGATTGTTAAGCATCTAGTCGAGGCGCATCATGGCCGAATTCAAGTAGAGAGTGAAGTCGGCATAGGAACTAAAATGATTGTCATGATTCCGAAAAATTAACAAATCCTTTACATGAACAACATGTTACATTCATATTTGGGCACTATACTTATTTCTAGAAACCCCCAATATGATTGTTAAGACGATGACCATAAAAATCTAATAGAAGATTTTTAACTGCTTTATATTCCCCACAGAAAGAATTTAGTGTTTTTTAGACACTAGGTTCTTTTTCTGTTTTACAGGGAACGTAAATAGGTGTAAAGTATAGTAGCATAAAGTTTAACAACCATCTTACCCGCGATTGTCTGTTAGACGAACGCTTTGACAGTCAGTGAATCAACCTTCTTATCATTCGAATCGTGTTTTCCTGACTGTTGAGGCAGAGAAAAAAATGAGAGAAGGATGACCATGAAAATCGTCAAAAGTATCGTGCAAATCGGCTATCTTTATATCCTATTATTAATCGGAAATACTATTGCACGCCTACTTCACTTGCCGATTCCAGGGAGTATAATAGGACTTGTCCTATTATTTTTGCTGTTACAGTTTCATATAATCAAGCTTGAATGGATTGAATTAGGAGCAGCCGTACTATTAAGTGAACTCTTATTATTCTTTATTCCATCTGCCATTGGTGTTATTGATTATCATGCCTTATTTGGTGTGCAAGGAATGAAGGTTGTGCTTGTCATTGTTGTGAGTGCCATTGTGGTAATGTTTGTAACGGGGTATACAGCACAATGGCTAGAGCGGCGAAAGAAGGGTGATGCGATATGACTTTATTAATCGCCATTGTCAGCTTACTTGGGACCGTTGCTATTTTTTATATTTGTAAAATGTTTTATAAAAAATATAAAAAAGAATGGCTGACACCTATGCTGATTACACCTTTAGTCATTATAGGTATTTTACTACTGACAGGTGTATCTTATAATTCCTACAATTCTGGAGCGAGTGTCTTAACAAATTTACTAGGACCAGCAACCGTTGCGTTTGCCGTTCCTATATATAAAAATGTCAACCTATTAAAAAAACACGCATTTGAAATTTTCATCAGCATTGCTGTTGGTTCAGCGGTTGCTATTGTGTCATCCTTTATGATGGCTCTATTGGTGGGCTTAAATGATGAGTTGGTGCATAGTTTAGTGCCACGTTCTGTAACAACACCTATTGCGATGGATATTTCTAATATGATTGGTGGTTCTCCTACGCTTACAGCTGTTTTCGTTATGACGACTGGTATTTTAGGAAGCTTGTTAGCACCAATCGTTATCAAAGTATGTCGTTTTCACAGACCTTCATCTAGAGGATTAATGCTTGGTATGGGTGCTCATGGAACGGGTACATCAAAAGCATTTGAATTTGGAGAGCTAGAAGGCACATTTGCTAGTCTAGCGATGATCGTTGCTGCATTAATTAGTATTGTATTATCCACTACCATTTTCCCAGTATTTGAACATCTGGTTATCAATATCCTGTTGCCCTAAAGGTAACAGGATTTTTTTGCATTGATAAGCTTTTGTTAAGAGTGAGATACAGAGGATTCTGTCCTTTACAATCATTATATGAAAATATTTTGAAACTTTTTATAAGGGTTCACCGTAAACAATAGTACTAAGCAAAAGGAGGAACAGACATGAGTGTGAAAAGGACACTAATGATTGTTGGACTTGGAATATTTGGAATTATTGCACTTATTACAGTTTTTACTTCATGGTACACGGTAGATGAATCAGAGCAAGCTGTGGTTATTACATTTGGTCGTGCCGATGATACAGTAACAAATCCAGGTCTTCATTTTAAATTACCTTGGCCCGTCCAATCCGTAGAAATTTTGTCAAAAGAAACGTTTAGTCTGCAATTTGGTTATAAGCAAAATAAAGCAGGTGAGTTAGAGGCATACGATGCCGAAACAAAAATGATTACGGGGGATGAAAATATTGTCTTAACAGACCTTGTTGTTCAATGGAAAATTACAGAGCCTAATAAGTTTTTATTTAATTCGCAGGATCCAGAAAGAATATTACATAGCGCGACATCGAGTGCCATTCGTTCTATAATCGGAAGCTCTTCTATCGATGCAGCGTTAACAGAAGGTAAAGCTGACATCGAAGCAAATACTCGCCAATTATTAGTTTCTCTTATTGAAAAATACGATATTGGAATAAGCGTTTTAGGTGTGAAATTGCAAGATGTAGAATTGCCAAATAAAGATGTGCGTGCAGCATTCACTGCTGTAACAGATGCACGTGAAATGAAAAATACAAAAATAAATGAAGCTGAAAAATATGAAAACCAACGCATTAGTGAAGCTGAAGGCGAACGTGATGCTATTATGTCGAAAGCAAAAGGAACTAAAACAGCCCGTATCGAGCAAGCACAAGGGGATGTAGCGGTCTTTAATAAAATGTATGAGCAATACAAGGGCAATCAGCAAATTACACGAGAGCGGTTAATTATAGAGACGCTTGAAAATGTCCTACCGAAAGCACAAATTTACATTATGAATGATGATGGTAGTACGATGAAGTATTTACCACTACAGCAACTACAGCCTCAACAGTCGCAACAGACACAAACAGAGAAAAAAGAGGGGAGCGGTAACTAATGGACCAAAAAAATAAGGATCTAGAAAAATTCCTCAATTTCTTATCTGGCAAAAGTAAAAAAGCTGCTCCTTCAGAAGGTGATTCGGGAGACAATGTAGTTAAAATGTCGAAGAAAGGACCGAAGAATCCTAAAAAATATATCTCTCTAGCTGTAACCTTAACGGTCATATTCGCTCTAGTGATTACTTTATTAACGAATATTTATATAGTTAAAGAATCAGAGTATGCTGTTGTTCGGCAGTTTGGAGAGGTTGTTAAGTTTGAGCGTGAACCAGGTTTAAATATGAAAATTCCTTTTATTCAAAGTGTCACAAAGTTACCAAAAAACCAAATGACGTATGAGATTTCGGAAGAAGAAATTAATACAAAGGATAAAAAACGAATTATTATTGATAATTATGCTGTATGGCGTATTACGGATCCTAAGCTCTTGATTTCGAATGCTGGTACGATAGAAAAAGTTGAATCACGTATGGAAGAGTTCATTTATTCTGTTATTCGCTCTGAACTTGGCCGAATTAACTATACGGAGATTATAAATGATGAGGATTCTTCTCGAGGCAGCATAAACGATCAAGTAACTGAACGTGTTAATGAACTTCTTTCCAACGATAACTATGGTATTGAAGTAGTAGATGTACGTATACGTCGCATTGATTTACCGACTGAAAATGAACAATCCGTTTTTACGAATATGATTTCAGATCGTGAATCAATTGCACAAAAGTATCTTTCAGAGGGAGATGCACAGAAACGTCGTATTGAGGCACAAACGGATCAACACGTACAAGAAATGCTTGCTAAAGCAAGTAAAGAAGCTGCTTTAATTCAAGCTGAAGGAGAAGCAGAGGCTGCAAAGATTTACAATAAATCTTTCTCTCAAGATCCTGAATTTTATTCTTTATACCGCACATTAGAATCCTATAAGAAAACGGTTGGGGAAGATACGGTTATTATCTTGCCAGCTACTTCACCATATGCCAACATCTTGTCTGGTTATATTAAATAAACGCAGTTTAAAGTCGTCTCTGTCTTGAAGGAGACGACTTTTTTGTTGCACTAGAATTATAACTATCCATGAAATCGAATTATTATAGTATGAAAATAATAGAAATTTATAAGTTTGTATTCCCGAATCAACTATAATTTGATAGAATGATAATGTTTAAAAAAGAATAGTTGGGGGTAAGGGCTTTGAAATTACAAATTAGCAAATGGCTCCAAAATTTAGGGATTGCTTGTAGTATAGCTTCGATATTAACACTTTTCTACCGTCTATCCGATTTTTCGTGGGTGACGAAAAGTGTTTATCATATACCAGTATTTTTTGTTTGTATCTTTTTAATCAGTATCATTATTGCAGATGATGTAAGAAACCTTTTTAAGAAATTATTTTGGTATGAAAAAAGAAAGGTCAAGCGTCCTATTTGGCAAGTTGGAATTGGCTTAATCTTCTTTTTGGCACAAATTAGTACAGTAATGGTATTTAATCAAGAGCTAACACATCCACAATTAGGTGGCATGCCGTTATTCCTTGTATTTGCTTTTATGAATGCATTTATATTAACGGTCATATATGAAGAAGTTTTTTATCGTACTTCAAATCAATAACATCTATTAGGAACTTTCATTCACAGGGACCTTGTCCTCGAATGAAAGTTTTTGCTTTTTAGTAAGTGATGGAATACGTCTTATGCCTTGTTAACACGTAAATTATTAACATTTGTCAGTATTGCTCTTATTTAATCTGTAGTACAGTCAAGATATTGAGAATAGTCAATGACTAAACTTGATAAGCAGATATGCTACATACTATATTAAAAATCATATTTTTTAACCTTGTTTTAACCTTTAATATGTATGATAAGCAAAGATTCATTTTAATAGGAGGTAATCGGGATGAAGAAGGTAGTGTTTGGAAGTGCTTTAGCAGTTGGATTATTATTTAGCGGGGTAGGGCAATCCTCTGCTAATAGCCAAATTCAACCAATTGATATTCAAGGTATGGATTTAGAATCGGCATTACAGGCAGTTCAATCACAGCGAGCACAACTGTTAGAAAATCAACTGAAGGATCAGCTAGAGGTTGTTCAACAACGAAATCAACAGCTAGTTGATTTGAATACACAGCAAATGGATATGCTCCGTTTTCAAAGCATGAATAATAAACGGAATGAGGCTTTTGATGTAATGACTAATTTTGCGAAAAAAATGCAGGATAGTCGTTCATCTATTATAGGGAATATGCGTTAAGGATGTTGGAATATTTTAAACAAGTCAACCGCAGTGCGCGCGGTTGGCTTTTTTGTATGGATAGGAATGCTAAAGTGGCGGATAGAGCCTTAAAAGTGGTGGATAAACCATTAAAAGTAACGGATAACCTTGTGAATGGACGCCTGCTTTTTTTACTTGAAATGTATTGTTATGTTAAAGTAGAAGGAGAAGACAACGCAGGAGGATAAAATCATGACCAAGGAAAAATTACTATTATTGGACGGTAATAGTTTAGCGTATCGCGCGTTTTTTGCGTTGCCATTGCTAACGAATGATAGTGGCATTCATACTAATGCTGTATACGGCTTTACAACAATGCTACAAAGAATATTAGAGGAAGAACAGCCAACTAAAATATTGGTTGCTTTTGATGCTGGAAAAACAACTTTCCGCCATGAAACCTTTACAGAATATAAAGGAGGACGTCAAAAGACACCTCCAGAATTATCAGAGCAATTTCCTTATTTACGAAAGCTCATTGATGCGTATGGCATTAAGCAATATGAGCAGGAATTATATGAAGCCGATGATATTATTGGAACGCTTGCTAAAGAGGCTTCAACACAGGATATGGATGTCATCATCGTTTCTGGAGACCGTGATTTAACACAATTGGCGACAGAGCAAGTAACCGTTTATATAACGAAAAAAGGTATTACCGAAATAGAGAAAAATACACCAGCCTTTATTGCAGAAAAATATGGGTTAACGCCGCTCCAAATTATTGATATGAAAGGCTTGATGGGAGATTCCTCCGATAATATTCCTGGTGTACCAGGCGTCGGGGAAAAAACGGCTGTAAAATTATTAAAAGAGCATGGCTCTGTTGAAGCGCTTTATGAAGCGATGGATACATTGAAGGCTTCTAAAATGAAGGAAAAGCTAGTAGCTAATGAGGAGCAGGCCATCATGAGTAAGAAGCTGGCAACGATTTATACGGATGCTCCAATCACGATTTCACTGGATGATCTTGCGTATAATGGGCCAAAAGAAGATGAATTAATCAGTGTGTGGCGTGAGCTTGGCTTCAAATCGCTGCTTGATAAAAGTGACTTTATAGTGCATGAAGAAGAGCAGGCACCTTTCGACTATGACCTTGTTCAGGAAATTCAGCCTGAGGACTTACAAGATGTGATGGCTGTGCATGTAGAGCTTGAAAACGAGCACTATCATACTTGTCAGCAGCTGGGAATTGCCTTATCAGATGGCGTAAAGACGCAATATATTCCATTTGATAAAGCAGCAAAGTCAGATCCTCTCCGTCGTTGGCTAGAAGATGCCACAAAAATAAAATATATGTCCGATTCCAAGGCCGCTCAAGCATCATTGAAGCGAGCAGGGATTCAATTAGCTGGTGTTGACTTTGATTTGCTACTTGCTTCTTATATTAATAATCCAGCATTAAGTGGCGATGATATTGCCACACTTGCAAGGGAATTAGGCTACTATGATGTCCAAGCAGATGAGGCGGTTTATGGAAAAGGTGCCAAGCGTGCAATACCTGACTTAGATCAACTTGCACAGCATGTTAGTCGTAAAGCTTTTGCAGTATGGTCATTACAGCCGAAGCTGGAAGCATTATTAAAGGAAAATGAACAATTCGATCTTTATAAAAACCTAGAGCTACCATTGGCAGGAATTTTAGCTGAAATGGAAAGCGAAGGGATTACGGTTAACCGTGCTACGTTAGAGAAAATGGGGCAAGAGCTTAATGATAAGCTTGTGGTAATTGAGCAAGAAATTTATGCGGAAGCTGGAGAAACCTTTAATATTAATTCACCAAAACAATTAGGTGTAATTTTATTCGATAAGTTAGGGTTACCTGTAATTAAAAAGACTAAAACAGGCTATTCAACTGCTGCAGATGTCCTAGAAAAATTACAGTCAGAGCATGCTATCATTGAGCATATTCTGTTGTATCGTCAACTTGGAAAATTACAATCCACATATATTGAGGGCTTATTAAAGGAGATTCATGAATCAGATAGCAAAGTGCATACACGCTTCCAGCAAGCTTTAACTGCGACTGGGCGTCTAAGCTCAACAGATCCCAATTTGCAAAACATCCCGATCCGTTTAGAGGAGGGCCGCAAAATTCGTCAAGCCTTTGTACCCTCAAAAGAGGATTGGATCCTATTTTCTGCTGACTATTCGCAAATTGAATTACGAGTTCTTGCACATATGTCAGAAGATAAAAACCTTGTTGAGGCTTTCCGAGAAGGAATGGACGTTCATACACGTACAGCTATGGATGTATTCCATGTGTCGGAAGATGAGGTTGATAGTAATATGCGTCGTGCAGCGAAAGCTGTTAACTTTGGAATAGTCTACGGTATTAGTGATTATGGACTTTCACAAAACTTAGATATTACACGTAAGGAAGCGGCCAATTTTATTGAAAAATATTTCGCAAGTTTCCCTGGCGTAAAACAGTATATGGATGATATTGTACAAAATGCGAAATTTAATGGTTATGTGACAACGATATTAAATAGACGCCGTTATTTACCGGATATTACAAGCTCTAACTTTAATTTAAGAAGCTTTGCTGAGCGTACAGCAATGAATACGCCAATTCAGGGTAGTGCAGCGGATATCATTAAAAAGGCAATGATTGATATGGATGCTCGATTGAAAAAAGAAAAGATGCAGGCAAAACTGCTACTTCAAGTGCATGATGAGCTAATCTTTGAGGCACCAAAGGAAGAGATTGCCTTACTAGAAAAGATTGTACCAGAAGTCATGGAAAACGCTATTGAGCTTGCTGTACCGCTTAAAGTAGATTTTAACCATGGCTCAACTTGGTACGAGGCAAAATAAGGAGGGGTTCAAATGCCTGAATTACCAGAGGTAGAAGGTGTCGTCCAGGCATTGAAGCCAAAGGTTGAAGGACGTACCATTCATCAGGTACAGCTGTCTGAACGAGTACATTTCTCTTTTAGTGAGGGGAAACAATGTATTGTTAAACAAGCAGAGCCAGATACTTTTGAAAGTACTTTGTCCCAGATGACCATTACCAAAATTGAACGAAGAGCAAAATATATTTTCTTTCATTTGCTGAAGGATGATGCTCCATATGTTCTTGTCAGTCACTTAGGGATGACAGGTGCTTGGTTTGTTGTGAATTCACCCGAAGAAATTAATGAGGCGAAATTTCAAAAGCATATCCATGCGACATTTGAAATGGCAGATGGGGGATGCTTGATCTATTCAGATATTCGCCGTTTCGGTGAACTTCGTTTTCTGACAAAAATTGAAGATCATGCGCCATTGACCAAAATGGCACCAGAGCCATTTGATGAACGTGCATGTGATTTTTTTATAACAAAATCTAAGCTACCGAAATATGAAAATAAAGCTGTAAAAGAAGTAATTATGGATGGGCAAGTCATTTCGGGCTGTGGCAATATCTATGCAACGGAGGCATTGTTTGCTCAGAAAATTCACCCTGCACGCAAAATGAACCGCATTAGTGAAAAGCGGAAGCGGGCATTATTTGAGGAGATTGTTGCTGTCCTACGTCAAAGCATTGAAGCGGGAGGTTCGACTATTTCTGATTATCGGAATATTAATGGAGAAGCCGGGAGTATGCAGAATCGATTAAAAATGTATGGGAAAAAGGTTTGTCCAGCATGTGAAATGGCAACAAGTCAAATGACAATTGGAGGGCGTACCTCTGTCTTTTGCCCAAATTGTCAACATTAAAGGGGATTTAGCAATGATTATCGGACTTACAGGAAGTATTGCAAGTGGAAAAAGTACAGTAGCTAAAATGATGAGCGAACTGGGTTTACCGATTGTTGATGCAGATGTTGTAGCACGAGATGTCGTAGAACCTGGAACAGAGACATTAGCATTGATTGCTGAAAGCTTCGGACAAGCTATTTTGCTTGAGGATGGCAATTTGAATCGAACAATGCTGGGAGATATCATATTCCATGAGCCTGCCAAACGCAAAACGTTAAATGATATCATGCATCCAGCAATCAGAAAAGAAATGTTACGTCAGCGTGATGCCTATTTAGAAGCAGGACATGAGCATGTTGTGATGGACATCCCGTTGTTATTCGAAAGTAAGCTTCAACATTTTGTGGAACGTATCATTGTGGTATCGGTCAGTGAAGAAGTTCAGCTTCGACGTTTAATGGAACGAAATAATTTATCTAAAGAAGATGCATTGGCACGTATGCACTCTCAACTGCCGATGTCTGTCAAAGAAAAAGGAGCACATGCGGTCATTTATAATAATGAAAATATAGAAAGTACAGAAGAACAATTAAAAAAAATCCTACATTATTGGGATGTTATTTAATGAGTTCTTTTATGATGCGTAGCAAGCCGACCTTGCTGCGCATTTTTTTATGGTGAAACGCCATAATAAAGAATAATTTTTCAGAAAATAAGAACTTTTATATTCTCAATATATAATGTTCATCTTTTTTAAAATTGTGTTATACTAATCACCATAAAGTATATAATTAATTAATCTGAGTATGTACTCACAGGAGGATATTATAAATGACAGTATCAATTGCTATTAATGGTTTCGGGCGTATCGGACGTATGGTTTTCCGCCAGGCTATCGTACAACAAGATTTAAACATTGTTGCGATTAACGCAAGCTATCCTGCAGAAACGTTAGCACATTTGATTAAGTATGACACAAATCACGGAACTTTTGAAGGTACGGTAGAACCAGCAGGCGATGCTTTAGTTGTAAATGGTAAACGTGTTCAAATTATTAGTGAACGTGATCCATTAAAATTACCTTGGTCTACAATGGGTGTAGATATCGTGATTGAAGCTACAGGAAAATTTAATGAACGTGATAAAGCAGCCATGCACTTAGAAGCTGGCGCGAAAAAGGTAATCTTAACAGCACCAGGTAAAAACGAGGATGTAACAATTGTTTTAGGTGTAAATGATGACAAATTGGATATTGCTAAACATGATGTTATTTCAAATGCTTCTTGTACTACAAACTGCTTAGCGCCAGTAGCAAAAGTATTGAATGACACATTTGGTATTGAGAATGGCTTAATGACAACAGTTCATGCTTATACAAATGACCAAAAGAACTTAGACAATCCGCATAAAGATTTACGACGTGCACGCGGATGCGCCCAATCCATTATCCCAACATCTACAGGTGCAGCAAAAGCATTAAAATTAGTTTTACCTGAATTAGAAGGTAAAATTCATGGTATGGCTCTTCGTGTTCCAACACCAAACGTATCTTTAGTTGACCTTGTAGTAGATTTAAATACAGATGTAACAGTTGATGCTGTCAATGCTGCATTTGTAAAAGCAGCAACTGAAGGTCCAATGAAGGGTATTCTTAATTTCTCTGTAGAACCATTAGTATCTGCTGATTACAATACAACAACTTATTCTTCAACAGTTGATGGACTTTCTACAATGGTGTTAGGTAATCGCAAAGTAAAAGTACTTGCTTGGTATGATAACGAGTGGGGCTACTCTGCACGTGTTGTTGACCTTGTGAAAAAAGTGGCAAATGCTTTAGAAACAGTAAACGCATAATAATTTCTATAGAGAGCACATTGAAATCGAAAAGGTTTCAATGTGCTCTTTTTTGCAATAGCTTTCCTTATTCTTCAGGTGCTTTAGATTTATCATGAGCTCACAAACGTGAATGCACTTTTCTTACATGTAGGAAATTTGTTATAATAGATATATTAAATTGTTGTAAACCAGGAGAGTAATTATATGAGATGTCCATCTTGCCAATTTAACGGAACGCGTGTTGTGGATTCGAGGCCAGTAGATGATAATAAAGAAATTCGTAGACGTCGTGAATGTGAGTCATGTGGCTTCCGTTTTACAACGTTTGAAAAAATTGAAGAGACGCCATTAGTCGTTGTGAAAAAGGAAGGTTCACGAGAAGAGTTTAGCCGTGAGAAGGTACTTCGTGGGCTTATTCGTGCTTGTGAAAAACGTCCAGTGGCACTTGATGTGCTGGAGGAACTTGTTTTGTCCATTGAAAAAGATCTTCGTCGTATTGGAAATTCGGAAGTACGCTCAGAAGATGTTGGCGAAATGGTCATGGACCGCTTAGCCAAAATTGATGAGGTTGCCTATGTGCGTTTTGCGTCGGTCTACCGTCAGTTTAAAGATATCAATGTCTTTATTGAGGAAATAAAGGACATTATTCAACGTCAAACGGAGAAGAAATCATAGCAAAAAGAGAGGATGAATGACGTTGATTCATTTATATAAGGAATTGCAGCCTGGCGATCCTTTCGACATTCGTCTACCTCATGCATTTTCTACGCAAGAGCGTCAATTAGTTACATTATTTTATCAACCATTAACGGGATCAGAGCCAATTAGCCTCTATTTAACATTATGGGCAGAAGCAGAGCAAATGCCAAAGCAGCAAATGACACATTATTATTTAATGAATGTGCTAGGGCTACCAATTGGTAAAGTGTTTGAGGCTCGTATTGCATTAGAAGCTATTGGTTTGCTGCGTACATGGAAAAAAGAAAATGCTGGTGAGCGTAGTTTTTTATATGAGCTACAGCGCCCATTAGATGCAGATAGCTTTATGAAAGACCCGCTACTGTCGATGTTTTTGTTTAGTAAAATTGGAGAGCAGGCTTATCGCAACTTACGTCAGCGCTTTATGTCACCTGTAAAGGACACGGCGTTTAAGGATGTATCTCGTGCTTTTATTGATGTCTATAAGCCTGTTCATGCCAATATTCCATCAGATTTACAAGTGGATACGAGTCATAAGGATAAACAGCAAAAAGTATATCCTTTTTATTTGGAGCAATTCGATTTTGATTTATTGCAAGCTGGTTTGTCTGAGCAATTGGTACCTTCCAATTTGTTGACATTTGAAGTGCGTGAAGCTATAGCCAAATTGGCATTTTTATATCATTTAACAGCCCTTGATATGCAAAAAGTAGTAATACTTGCTTTAGATGATGATCTAGGAATTTCTCAGGAACGTTTACGAAAGGCTGCTGCTGATTTTTATAAATTAACCGTATCCAAGGAGCCGCCAAAACTTGCGCGTGTCACTGATCCTTTACCAGTAGCAGAAGCTGGACAAAAAACCAAGGATCAGGAGCTTCAACACTATTTAGAAACAACGGCACCTGTCCAAGTTTTAAGAGATATAAATAATGGTAAAGAACCATTACAAACCTCTGTCCAGCTTGCAGAAAATTTAATCGTTCAACATGGCATGCCAATTGGAGTGGTTAATGCATTGTTAGAATACGTTATGCTAACAACAGATATGAAGCTCCCTAAAAAATATGTGGAAACGATTGCTGATCATTGGGTACGTAAAAATGTCCAGACTGCTAAGGAAGCAATGGAACTTGCACGCCAAGAGCATGATAAATATACAGCTTGGAAAAACAAGCCGCAAACTCCCAATAAAACGAGTCAACAGTCAAAGGGACGTTCAAGATATCAACGTGAAGAAAAAGTGCCTGAATGGTTCTATAAACGAAATGAAAATCAAGAGGAATCTACCACTAGTACTATAGATTTTGAAAAAGAGCGACAAAAAATATTAGAGATGCTAGGAAAAAGCGAATAGTAAAGAAGGTGAGCAGTAATCGAACCTATAAATGGACCACTAAAGCGAGCAATTAATGTACCCTCGTTTCAAGAACGCTATGAAGCCATGCGACGTGAAATTTTAGAGCACCCACATGTGCAGGAATTTTTAGCACAGCATGCAGATGAATTAAACTATGACAATGTTGAGCGAAATTTACCTAAACTACATGAATTTATTAGTCAATCTACTGAGTGCTGTGGGTGTGATAATACAGAACATTGTACAAACTATTTAAAAGGGTTCCTCCCGACATTAAGGGTTGTTCGGAACTCTATTGAAATGGACTATGTGCGCTGTGAGCAAAAGATCAGGGAAGAAGAACGCCGAGATGTTGCGAATATGATTGCAAGTATGCATATGCCAAAAGATGTGCTACAAGCAACAATTCATGATTTAAGTATTGATGATGAATCACGTGTGGCGATTGCACAAAAAGCAGCTCAATTTGTTAAATTAACAAAAGAAACTGGTCAATTACCTGCAAAAGGTTTTTACCTATATGGTAAATTTGGTGTAGGGAAATCCTTTGTACTTGGTGCATTGGCCAATGAATTAGCATCTATTAAAATCCGCTCTGTAGTAGTTTTCGTTCCAGAGTTTTTACGAGAAATGAAAAATGCTATTGGCGATAATACATTGAATGAGAAAATTGATTATATTAAAAAAGCACCTGTCTTAATGCTAGATGATTTAGGCGCGGAGACGATGACTGCCTGGACACGTGATGAAATTTTGGGGACTATTTTCCATTATCGTATGGCAGAGCAATTGCCAACTTTTATTACGTCTAATTTTAACTATGAAGAATTAGAGCATCACTTAGCACAGTCACAAAAAGGTGATATTGAGGTTGTCAAAGCGGGACGAATTATGGAGCGAATTAAAGCCCTAACAGTGCCGATCGAAATGCGGGGTAAAAATCGTCGGATGTAACATTGATAGTTGCATTTTTCGACAATCGAGCGTATACTGACTCATATACTTAATATCAATATGCATTGATGAGGACATGAATTTTGTGTATCAGCTTTAAGAGAGGGAAGTCATCGGCTGAAAACTTCCTAGTATGGGCACATTATTTACTACCTACTGAGCAGCGAAAGGGATAATCTTTCGCCGGTCCCTAGCCCGTTAGCTAGCCTTGAGCTTCGTCTGACTTTATGTAAGTCGGAAGGAAGAAGGGTGGAACCACGAGCATACGCTTCGTCCCTTTTGTGAGGGACGGAGCTTTTTTTATTTTTCTCAGATTTCATTGAAATAGTGGTGGATCCGCTCATATAGGGAGATAAGTCGCTCGCGAAAGTGGTAAATTCGCTCATAGAGAGTAAGAAACCGCTCAGAAACATGAAGATGCCGCTCCGATTGAACAGAGAAATGCTTAAAAAAGCAATGACTCCGCTCAAACCAAGCCGTAGAGTCACACAAACATTGCTCCAGCCAATCATCAAGCATTATGTATTTATCAAAAACAAAGGAGTGCAAAGGATATGTCAGAAATGATTAAATTAACTTTCCCAGATGGCGCTGTAAAGGAATTTGCAAAAGGCACATCAACTGATGACGTAGCATTATCTATTAGCCCTGGCTTACGGAAAAAAGCGTATGCAGGTAAAATTAATGGTGTGTTAGTGGATTTAAAAACACCAATTGAAGAGGATGCAACAATTGCAATCATTACACAAGATGATGAGGCAGCACTTGAAATTTTACGTCACTCAACTGCCCATTTAACAGCGCAAGCTATTAAACGTCTATTCCCAGATGTAAAGCTTGGGATTGGTCCAGTAATTGAAGGTGGTTTCTACTATGATATCGACTCACCAACACCAATCACTGCTGAAGACCTACCAGCCATTGAAAAAGAAATGAAGAAAATTATTGCTGAAAACCTTGAGGTAGAACGCAAAAATGTAAGCCGTGCAGAAGCACAAGCCCTTTATGAAGAAGTTGGCGATGAGTATAAATTAGAATTACTTGAAGCCATTCCTGCAGATGAGCAAGTATCTATTTATTATCAAGGCGAGTTTTTTGATCTTTGCCGTGGTATCCACGTACCATCTACGGGTAAACTTCGTGAATTCAAGCTTTTATCATTAGCGGGTGCTTACTGGAGAGGGAACTCTGATAACAAAATGTTACAACGTATTTATGGTACAGCGTTCTTCAAAAAAGAGGAATTAAAACACCACCTTCAAATGCTAGAAGAAGCAAAAGAACGTGATCACCGTAAAATCGGAAAAGAATTAGAACTGTTTACAACTTCCCAAAAGGTTGGCCAAGGTTTACCACTTTGGTTACCAAATGGTGCAACAATTCGTCGTGTTATTGAACGTTATATTGTCGATAAAGAATTATCACTTGGCTATAAGCACGTTTATACACCAGTATTAGGTTCTAAAGAGCTTTATCAAACTTCTGGTCACTGGGATCATTATCAAGATTCAATTTTCCCACCAATGGAAATGGATAATGAAACATTAATTATGCGTCCAATGAACTGCCCTCACCATATGATGGTGTACAAAAACAGCATGCATTCATATCGTAACCTACCATTGCGTATTGCAGAGCTTGGCACTATGCACCGTTACGAAATGTCAGGGGCTGTTTCAGGCTTACAACGTGTTCGTGGGATGACATTAAATGATGCCCATATTTTTGTTCGCCCAGATCAAATTAAAGCGGAATTCCAAAAAGTAGTACAGTTAATTTTAGAGGTTTATAAAGATTTCGACCTTAATGATTACTCATTCCGTTTATCTTATCGCGACCCAGCAGATACTGAGAAATACTTCGATGATGATGCAATGTGGGAAAAAGCACAAAGTATGCTAAAAGAAGCAATGGATGAACTTGGCTTAGACTACTTTGAAGCGGAAGGTGAGGCTGCATTCTATGGTCCTAAACTTGACGTTCAAGTAAAAACAGCGATTGGTAAAGAAGAGACTTTATCTACAGTTCAATTAGATTTCTTATTACCAGAACGCTTCGACCTAACTTATGTTGGGGAAGATGGTAAGCCTCATCGTCCAGTTGTTATCCACCGTGGTGTTGTATCAACAATGGAACGTTTTGTTGCCTTCTTAATTGAAGAATACAAAGGAGCATTCCCAACTTGGTTAGCACCGGTACAAGTTGAAGTTATTCCAGTATCGAATGAAGCTCACTTCGACTATGCAAAGCAAATTGAAGAGCAACTTACAGCGGCTGGTTTACGTGTGGAAATGGATGATCGTGAAGAGAAATTAGGCTATAAAATCCGTGAGGCACAAATGAAAAAGATTCCTTATATGCTTGTTATCGGGGATAAAGAGGTTGAGGCAAATGGCGTAAATGTTCGACGTTATGGCTCGAAAGATTCCGAAACAATTAGCTTTGAGGATTTCCTAGCAGCTATAAAAACAGAAATTACAAAATAAGCTTTAACTAGAAACCCTCGCTTGCCAAAGTGAGGGTTTCTGTATAAAATAAATCTTGCATTTGTATAGAATAGCTTCATTTTGGTTATGTTAGCACTGATAAGAAAATAAATATTTGACAGCTTATCATATACATGCTAATATAATTAAGGTTAATGAATACAAAGTTTGTGGTTGAAGTAGAGGCTGCCCGCTTCTCACCTGATACAACGCTTTAAAGGCTGTGAACAGGTATGACACGTTGAATTGTTTTGCGTAGACTTGCGCATGCACATATAGCGGGCGGACATCTTCAAAAATGTCCGTCCTTTTTTTATGGACATGACGAGAGGATGTACCGTTCAACCGGGCAAGGCTTTGCCCAAACCATGTATTCGCGACAACTACTTGGAGGTGGATTACTATTAGCAAAGACATGTATGTAAACGAAGGCATTCGCGCACGTGAACTTCGATTAATCGATCACAATGGTGACCAGCTTGGTGTAAAGACACGTAATGAAGCGCTAGAAATCGCCGCTCGTGTAAACTTGGATCTTGTCCTTGTGGCCCCTCAAGCCAAGCCGCCAGTCGCTCGTATCATGGACTATGGTAAATTTAAGTTTGAACAGCAAAAGAAAGACCGTGAAATTCGTAAAAATCAAAAGGTCATCGTAATGAAAGAGGTTCGTTTGAGCCCAACAATCGATGAGCATGATTTCCAAACGAAGTTACGTAATGCGATTAAATTCCTTGAAAAAGGCGATAAAGTAAAATGTAGCCTACGTTTCAAAGGTCGTGCGATCACACACAAAGAGATTGGTCAACGTGTGTTAGATCGTTTTGCTGAAGCTTGTGCTGAAGTATCAACGGTAGAACAAAAACCGAAGATGGAAGGCCGAAGCATGTTCTTAGTTCTTCAACCAAAGAACGAGAAATAATATTAGACGAACAGTTTAGGAGGAATTCGACATGCCAAAAATGAAAACTCACCGTGGAGCTGCGAAACGTTTCAAAAAAACGGGTTCAGGTAAATTAAAATACGACCGTGCTTATGGAAGCCACTTATTCGCAAACAAATCTACGAAACAAAAACGTCACCTACGTAAAGCGAACATCGTATCATCTGGTGACTTCAAACGCATCAAATCTTTACTTGTTTACATGAAATAATTGACTACAAAAAAATACTAACATTCATTTTTTAATGAAAAGCAGGAGGTAATTCATATGCCACGCGTAAAAGGCGGAACAGTGACGCGCAAACGTCGTAAAAAAGTATTGAAATTAGCTAAAGGTTACTATGGTTCAAAACATACATTATACAAAGTTGCTAACCAAGCCGTAATGAAATCAGGTCAATATGCATACCGTGACCGTCGTCAGAAAAAACGTGATTTCCGTAAATTATGGATCACTCGTATCAACGCAGCTGCTCGTATGAACGGTCTTTCTTATAGCCGTTTAATGCACGGTTTAAAAGTTGCTGGTATTGAAGTTAACCGTAAAATGTTAGCTGACCTTGCAGTAACTGATGCTGCAGCATTCACTCAATTAGCAGACGCTGCTAAAAAAGCAGTAGCTAAATAATAGCTGACAACATTCACTATCATTTCTGCACCGAAAGCTTAGCGACAGGTGTGAAATATCATAAGTGCAATAAAAAGACTGATGGGTTTTTCCATCAGTCTTTTTTGTGTTAGATTAATAGTATCACGGTTTTAAAGGAGTAAGAAATGGGACAAGCATTATTAGCTTATATAAGCATTGTATCAATTGTATTGCTCATTTTAATGGGGATGGATAAATCACGAGCAAGGAATCATGAATGGCGTATAGCAGAGCGTACATTATTTACACTAGCCATAGCAGGAGGGGCAGCTGGGGGTGTATTGGGTATGTATTTATTCCGCCACAAAACACGTCATAATCGTTTTGCATTTGGTTTTCCCCTACTTGCAGCCATACAAATTTTTATCATTGTGCAGCTCTGGACATAAATGAGAATAATTAAAACACATCCTCATGATGGGGATGTGTTTCGCATAAGCTGTTCAATAGGCTGCTTCCAATTGATTTTAGCGCTTGGATAGTTCAATAATATTTCTTGCTGTAAATATTCAAAGTCGCTTTTGCTGAAGCCTTGTAATGTTGCAGCATCGCGCGCGCCGACGAAAATGGTTACAACCTCAAATGCATCCTCTGTTGTGCCTAGGTATTTTTCCCCTTCAAAAAGAGCACCCTTATAGGAAATAAAGAAATTTTTTCGGACATTTTTAACGTCATCATAGAAATAATACTGGCCTTTTTCATAGGCTTCATCAAGTTTGCGTTTAGGATCGGTTATATAACGAATCGCTTTGTAAAATACATAGATAATAAGCGCTATTACAGCAAGTCGAATTAGTAACGGCAACATGTTTAAATTTCCCCCTTGAAGAAAGGTTATTCTTTCCTATACGATTAGAAGGGTCAAATAGTTTCACTTTTTATAAAATATTTTTTAGAAATTTAGGAGAAAAAAATGAATTTACAACAATTGTTTACTATGCAAAAAGAGCTTGATGATTTTATCGAGCAAACACAAAATATTCAGCAAGATGTGTTTCAGGAAAAGGGCTTAGCCTTACTAGTGGAGCTAGCTGAGCTTGCTAATGAAACGCGTTGCTTTAAATTTTGGAGCACAAAGGGACCATCAGCACGTGAGGTCATTCTAGAAGAATATGTGGATTCGATTCATTTTATCTTATCTCTTGGCTTATTAAAGGGCTATACATCGATTGACATGTGGCCTTTTGTAGAAGAGATGAAGGATTTAACGGCTACTTTTTTAGAAACACAAAGTGTTATTTTAGCATTTATTCATCAACCTACAGAGGAGCGTTATTTAGCTATTTGGCAATACTATGGATTACTAGCGTATAATCTCGGTTTTACATTTGAGGATGTGGTTGGTGCTTATCTTGAAAAAAATCAAGAAAATTATCATCGGCAGCGATCAGGTTATTAAATTAAGAAATACACCAATTTTCAGACGATTAAGCTAGGAATATTTCGGTAAACGAAGTATAATAAAATAGATACAAGAAGTAGGAGGAAAAAGGATGACACAACTAGATCCAACATTACAAATGTTTAAAGATTTGACAGATGCGAATGGTATCGCAGGTAATGAACGTGCACCGCGTGAGGTCATGAAAAAATACATTGCACCATATGCAGACACTGTAGAAACAGATAACTTAGGTAGTGTCATTGCTAAAAAAGTTGGCGATGAAAACGGTCCTAAAATTGTCGTAGCAGGACATTTAGATGAAGTAGGCTTCATGGTTACACAAATTGATGACAAAGGCTTTATCAAATTCCAAACAGTAGGTGGCTGGTGGAGCCAAGTTATGCTTGCACAGCGAGTAACGATTACTACACGTAAGGGCGATGAAGTGATTGGGGTTATTGGTTCAAAGCCACCTCATATTTTACCTGCTGATGTACGTAATAAGGTAGTAGACATTAAAGATATGTTTATCGATATTGGTGCAGCTTCTAAAGATGAAGTACTTGAGTGGGGCGTACGTCCTGGCGATATGGTAACACCGTACTTTGAATTTAATGTAATGAAAAATGATAAGTATCTATTAGCTAAAGCGTGGGATAACCGTATCGGCTGTGCAATCGCGATTGATGTTATGAAAGCGTTACAAAATGAAAAGCACCCTAATATTCTTTATTCTGTAGGGAATGTACAAGAAGAAGTTGGACTTCGTGGTGCAAAAACGGCTACACATAAAATCCAACCAGATATTGGATTTGCAGTGGACGTAGGTGTAGCAGGAGATACTCCTGGAGTTACCGCAAAAGAATCAACAAGTAAGATGGGTGCAGGCCCTCAAATCGTTGTGTATGATGCATCGATGGTTTCACACCGTGGCTTACGTGAATTCGTACTAGATGTAGCAGATGAGCACAATATTCCATATCAATTTGAAGCGATGGCTGGCGGTGGTACAGATGCTGGCTCCATCCACGTAACAGCAAATGGCGTACCAGCACTATCTATCGGTATTGCAACACGCTACATCCATTCACATGCAGGTATCCTACATCGTGATGATTATGATAATGCTGTTAAATTAATGGTAGAAGTCATTAAAAAATTAGACCGTGATGCGGTCAATAAAATTACTTTTGATTAAGTAGAAGAAATGGACTTGCCCTCTAACAAATTTGTTAGGGGGCTTTTCGTTGTTTTCAGTATTAAAATTTCTTCCTCTAATACTAATGGTGACAATACTATCCCTAAATAGCGGGTATTCTAAAATGGTCATTTATGCATAAATATTCGTTTCGACGAATTTTTGTCACATTTTATAACAAACGAATAATAATTAAGATTAATTATAAAAATTCAGTTGATTTTATATTTATGCATGTTATACTAATTTCAACAGCAACGATATAAGGAGCGAAGGCTATGAAATTACTCGAAGAAGTACAGTTAAAGTTAGTGTCTAGTTTAAAAGGAAAAGATCTACTAACTTTGCTAGACTATACAAGTCAAGAGGTTCAAGATCTTATAGAATTAGCAACACAGCTTAAAATGATTACAAAAGAGGGGAAATGTCCAAGATTACTAGAAGGTAAAACGCTTGGTATGATTTTTGAGAAACATTCAACTCGTACACGTATTTCATTTGAAGTTGGTATGAATCAATTAGGTGGAAAAGGCATGTTTATGCATGCTCGCGATTTACAAATTGGTCGTGGCGAATCGATTTATGATACAGCCCATGTATTATCGGGCTATTTAGATGGTATTATGATTCGTGCAAACTCTCATGAGATGGTGAAGGAGCTTGCAGAGCATGCAGTAATTCCTGTCATCAATGGATTAACGGATATTTATCATCCTTGCCAGGCATTAGCTGATTTAGAGACGATTGCAGAAAATAAAGGCATGTTAAAAGGGCTTAAAATTGCCTATGTAGGAGATGGCAACAATGTAGCACACTCACTCGTAGTAGCTTCAGCACACGTTGGCATGAATGTAGCCGTTGCGACTCCTGTAGGTTATGAATGTGATGGGGAAGTCATCGCTAAAGCACAGGCGATTGCAGCAGCAAATGGCAGTACGATTATGATCACAAATGATCCTGTTGAAGCCGTATTAAATGCAGATGTTGTCTATGCAGACGTTTGGACATCTATGGGTCAAGAGGAAGAGGCAGCAAAACGCATACAAGACTTTGCTGGCTATCAAATTAATGATGAGCTAGTAGCCTATGCAAAACCAAATTATATGTTCTTGCATTGCTTACCAGCACATCGTGAGGAAGAGGTTGCGACTTCTGTTATTGACGGACCTAATTCTTACATCTTTGAGCAAGCCGAAAATAGATTGCATGCACAAAAGGCAGTATTAGCATCGATTTTAGCTTAAATTTAGACATATGCTTTCTCAAGTTGAGAAGTACGATAGATAGAGTTTACATGGACAACAGAGGGTGTTCATGTGAATAACATACAAGTGGTAGGCAGACAGAGGGATGTTCACCACGTGCGATGTTTGTTGTCAAGATGGATGGCTACATCGCTACATAGCAAAGTAACCTGGGAGACGCTGGGTTGCTTTTTTTCTTTGTCAAAAAATATAAAACATAGTTTTCTTATAAGTTATAGAGAATATAAGGAATTATTTATATAATAGGTTAAATAAGTAATGAAGGGGTGAACTCCTCGTGAATATAGACCATATCGAGGCATTTTTATATGTTGTCCATTACAAAAGTATCCATAAAGCAGCCAATGCATTATTTCTTTCACAGCCAACTGTAACTGCACGTATTAAGTCATTAGAACGAGAACTAGGTGTTGAGTTATTTTACCGAGATGGAAGAAGTGTGAGCGTATCAGAGAAAGGGAAAGATTTTTTACCATTTGCTACGCAAATTGTGCAAACATTTCAGCAAGGAAAGAAGCAATTAGAAGAAACGCAGGAGACTGATGAGGTATGTATTGGTGCAAACGGTGTAACAGCTCAGTATTTCTTAGCCTATGCATTGCCTAAATGGAAAGAGCAATTCCCTTATTTGCGTTTTCAATTATTTACAGGTTCCACAGCAAACATTTTAGAAAAGCTACAAAGCCACCAAATTCATCTAGGCTTTATTCAATATGTACATGGGGATGACATTGAGAACGAGCTTTTATTGAACAATACAGTAAAACTTGTTAAACATCGTGATCACCCTTTACAACTACATGAACTCATTCAAGCAAAAGAATTAGCTCAACAGAAAATGGTGTTTTTTGAATGTGGAGCGTTTGATTGGAATTATGTGCATAAAATGTTCGAGGTAGAGGGAGTAGCAGCCAATATTGAAGTACGAACAGATCATTTAGAAGTTGCCAAAGAATTTATCCGGACAAAAGACTATCTAAGCTTTTTACCACAGCTTTGTGTCAAAAAGGAACTGGAAAGCGGTGAATTTGTGGAGATAGACGTCAAGCATTTGCTGGATATGAATCAACATATATTTTTAACCTATAAAGAGAAAGAGACGTTGCCATCAGCCTTTTGGCAGACAATTTGTGAAACAGCTAAGCATTTTGAAGGCATGGGAGACACGTATTGATAAAATATTTTATCACCACATAAAATTTTTTCTATTACTGTACCTATTGCATATCAGCTAAAGGAACGGTAAGATCATTCTCAATCCAATAAAACATACTTAACCACTATGTTTAGTAAAATAAAAAATTGAGGAGGAATTGACATGGCTAGACAGGATAAAATTCGATTTGGAGCAATTATTCATGGGGTAGGAGGAAATATTTCTGGTTGGCGTCATCCAAAGGTGGCGAGCAATCAAAGTGTAAGTTTGCCTTTCTATATTCAACAGGCTCAGAAAGCAGAGCAGGGGAAATTTGATGTAGCATTTATTGCGGATGGTTTATTTATTAACGAAAAATCCATTCCTCATTTTTTAAATCGATTTGAACCGATTACAATCTTATCGGCTTTAGCAGTAGCGACGAAAAACATTGGGTTAGTTGGAACAGTGTCAACCTCCTATAGCGAACCATTTACAGTAGCAAGACAATTCGCTTCATTAGATCATATTAGTGCTGGCCGTGCTGGATGGAATGTTGTAACGACACCATTAGAAAGTACTGCTTTGAACTATAACAAAACAATTGACGAACATCCTAGCCATGCAGAGCGCTATCAAATTGCGGAAGAATACTTAGAGGTTGTCAAAGGCTTATGGGACTCGTGGGATGATGATGCGTTTATTGCAGATGTCAACAAAGATCAATTTTTTGATCCAGAAAAATTACACACATTACATCATAAAGGGCGATATTTTTCAGTCCAAGGACCACTCAATATTGGTCGAACAAAGCAAGGTCAGCCCGTTATTTTCCAGGCTGGGTCGTCTGATGCAGGCATTCGATTAGCCGCAAAAGATGCAGATGCCATTTTCACACATGGGGCATCTATTGAAGAGGCACGGAAATTTTACTCAAGAGTAAAAAAAGAGGTGGCAGCATTTGGACGAAATCCCGAAGAAGTAAAGATTTTTCCAGGTATATCACCAATTATTGGCGATACGGTGGAGGAAGCAGAGGCGAAATATCAAGAAATTGTTGAGTTAGTTTCCATAGACCGTGCTCTTGCTTATCTTGGGCGTTACTTTGACCATCATGATTTTACTCAATACGATGTGGATGCACCGTTCCCTGAGCTAGGAGATATTGGAGCCAATAGCTTTAGAAGCACAACCGATTATATTAAACGATATGCTAAGCAGGAGGGTCTGACATTACGTCAAGTCGCTTTACGCGAGGCGACACCAAAAACAGCCTTTTTTGGGACAGCTGAGCAAGTAGCAGATCTTGTACAAGAATGGTTTGAAAAGGAAGCGGCAGATGGCTTTATTATTGGTGTAACAGTTCCTGGTGCTCTCGAAGATTTTGTTGATAAAGTAGTGCCAATTTTGCAAGCAAGGGGGCTTTATCGTAAAGACTATGAGGCGGATACTTTACGCGGGAATTTAGGTTTACCATTCAAGGAAAGTCGCTATGTTAAACAGTCTGTCTAAAAACCTAGTAAATTTATTTGAATAAAAGAAATTAGGAGGGGTTGTATGAGTTATACATTAGGCATATTAGATCAAAGTCCTATTATTGAAGGAGCAAGCAATGAACAAACATTACAAAAAACGGTGGCCTTAGCACAACGAGCTGAGCAGTTAGGCTATTCACGTTTTTGGGTTTCGGAGCATCATGATACAAAGTCATTAGCAGGCTCTTCTCCAGAAGTATTAGTTTCTTATTTACTTGCCAAAACCAAATCCATTCAAATTGGATCAGGAGGGGTTATGCTACAGCATTATAGCTCCTATAAAGTTGCAGAAAATTTCCACGTACTAGCCTCATTGGAGCCAGGACGTGTAGAATTGGGCATCGGTAAAGCCCCTGGCGGCTTACCACTTTCAACAAAGGCTCTACAATATGGCACACTCAATCAGGGGGAAGATTTTGAAGAGAGACTAACATTCTTACAGCAATTGATCGAGCAAACCATACCAAAAGAGCACGAACTCTATGGCATACAAGCAACACCGATACCGCAGACAAAGCCAGCTTTATTTTTACTAGGTGCAAGCCCAGAAAGTGCTGCTCTTGCAGGGAAACTTGGCATTGCCTTTGTCTTTGCTCGATTTATTAATAGCGACAATAAGGTTTTGGCACAAGCGGCTTCAACCTATCGTAGCCATCATCCAAACGGTACTTTTGCACTTTCCATTGCCGCGCTTGCTGCTCCAAGCAAAGAGGAAGCGAAAGAGCTAATTGGAGATCAAAAAATCACAAAGGTCCATTTAGCAAGTGGGAGAAGCTTGACATTACAATCAGTAGAGCTAGCAGAAAAATTTGGTCAGGAATCTGGAGAGGAATACACGGTGGAGCAGTATGAGGCTGATATTTTATACGGTACAGCAGAAGACATTAGAGCCAATTTAGATGATTACCATGTACGATTCCAAATTAATGAATTTATTTTGCATACGCCCATCTTGAAGGAATTTGAACGTCAACGTTCGTTTGAGCTTTTAAGTCCTGTCCATTTGCAGTTACAGCACAAGGTGAAGGTAATCTAAGGAGGTCATGATATGACAAAAAGTTTAGATATAATCATTTGGTCGAAGCAAGGTTGTAGTTATTGCGAGGAAATAAAAGCATATCTACAAGAACGACATATTTCCTACAAAACAGTTGATGTCACGTCTAATGATAATTTTAGAGACATCCTTGATATAAAGTATGGTGTTCGACATGTACCCGTTGTAGAAATTGGTTCAAGTGAAACAGGTATCTATAGAGCCGTAACAGCAATTGGTTTAGAGCATCTACAGAAGGCACTTGCTGTGAATCTACCCTCATATGCATAACAGAAGGAGAGGAATTTTATGAAAAAAATATCATTTTATTTGCTACTTGTGCTAGCAGCACTATTAACAGCATGTGCAAACTCAGAAAAAACAGTTGGTGACGCAAGTGCTCAAAAAACAGCACAGAGCGGCAAGGATGTTCAAAAAATTATTGTTGGTACAGGAACACAGTTTCCAAACATCTGTTTTTTAGATGACAAGGGAAATTTAACTGGTTATGATGTGGAGCTTGTTCGTGCAATTGATGAGAAGCTACCAGAGTATGAGTTTGAATTTAAGACAATGGAATTCTCCAATTTATTACTAAGTTTAGAAACAAGAAAAATAGATTTTATTGCCCATCAAATGGAAGTTAATAGTGAGCGTGAAGAGAAGTTTTTATTTAATAAAGAGCCGTATAATGTTTTCCCATTAAAGGTGACAGTCAACGAGAAAAATAATGCAATTCAATCCATTGAGGATTTAAAAGGGAAAAATGTGAGTGTCTCGCCAACAAGTAACTCAGCTGTCTTTATTGAAAAATATAATAAAGAGCACAATTTAGGAGCAAATATCGTTTATTCTTCTGGCTCAGTTGATGTTAACAATCAACTTGCAACGGGACGAATTGATGCCATTATTACCACACCGTTTGCTGT
Source organism: Lysinibacillus sp. FSL K6-4013 (assembly GCF_038630435.1). Lineage (NCBI taxonomy): Bacteria > Bacillati > Bacillota > Bacilli > Caryophanales > Bacillaceae > Lysinibacillus > Lysinibacillus sp. FSL K6-4013. The sequence continues at coordinate 3,378,137 of NZ_CP152031.1, read as the reverse complement.
AAGATACTATAACGAAAGCAATGAGGCACAGCAAAAGGTTGTAGGTGATGCATTATTAAATTCAAAGGTCTATTTTCTACTCAATAAAGATGAAGTGAAGTTACAGCAGCGCTTAGATGAAGCCATCGTTGAATTAAAGAATGAGGGGATAGTGAGTGAGCTTAGTAAAAAGTGGTTGGGTGATGATTATACAGTAGACTTCTAATGAACAGGAAAGGAAGATGGCAGTATGGAAAATAACTTTGATGTCGTGCTAATTGCGAAGGTCATTCCAACATTGCTTCAGTATTTACCCATAACTTTCGAGATTCTAGTATTCTCCATACTTTTTGGTATGATGCTTGGGATTGTGCTAGCCATACCAAAGCTACTTCACATACCGATATTGAAGCAAATTATTACAATCTATATATCCTTTATTCGTGGCACACCCATCTTAGTGCAGTTGTTCTTAGTATTTTACGGTATACCCGCATTGTTAAAGCTCATTCATATTGATGTGACACGAATGGATGCGATGTATTTTGTTATTATTACGTACACATTCAGCAATGCGGCAGCCTTTGCCGAAATATTTCGTGCAGCCATTTTAACCGTTGATCGAGGTCAAATGGAGGCGGCCTATTCAGTAGGCTTAAAAGGATCACAGGCTTTTATGCGAATTGTTTTTCCCCAGGCAATACGTGTTGCTTTTCCAAATATAGCGAATACAATGATTAGTTCATTAAAAGATACATCGTTAGCATTCTCCGTCGGTGTAATGGATATGGTGGGGCGGGGAGAAACCTTGATTGCTTCTACAACACGAGCGTTTGAAATCTATGTAGCTTTGTCAATTGTTTACTATGTCATCGTGATTATCCTTGAAAAAGTATTTAAATTTAATGAACGCTATTTTAATCGCTATATGCCAAAGGAGCTTGCTTCACAATAGGGGGAATATGCCATGACCATTGATATCGCTTTTATAGTAGAAGCATTACGAGAAATTAGTAAAGTAATACCGTTAACCTTATTCATGACCATGACACCTATTTTATTAGGGATTGCTATTGGCATCATTGTAGCTTTCGTGCGCATTCAACAGATAAAAATAGTCTCATCTGTACTTAATTTTTATGTTTCATTTTTCAGAGGAACACCTGTCATTATGCATATCATGCTCGTTTATTTTGGCTTGCCAATGCTAGTTGATAGTGTAGCTAATTTGCTTTATTTAAAGATACAATCAAATTCTATTCCTATTTTATTTTTTGTCATACTAGCCTTAACACTTAGTGCAGGGGCTTATGCCTCAGAAATTATTCGTTCAGGGATATTAGCTGTACCTAAAGGACAATTAGAAGCAGCATATGCGATTGGATTAACATTTCCTCAAGCGATGCGACGTTATATTTTACCACAAGCATTTGGGCAATCTATTCCCAACTTGACGAATGTCTTTATCGGTTTTTTACATGCCACATCATTAGCATTTTTCCTATCCATTAAAGAATTGACGGGTGTAGCAAATATTATTGCTTCCATGAACTTAAAGTTTTTAGAGTCATTTATTGCTGTTGGTATTATTTATTGGGGAATTTCAATCATAGTAGAATGGGTTTCACACCGTATTGAAAAAAGAGTAACAGCCTATAGTAAGGGCGGTTTTTCATCATAGAAAGGGGAAATTAGAATGACAGTAGCGGACATTGTGATTGAACATTTACAAGAGGAAGATTATGCAAGCTATCTTAAAGTTTTAGTTGAGAGCTATGCGCAATATGAAAAGGACTATAAGGACCCAGAGCACTGGCAATCATATTTAAGTGATATCCGTGCTTCGGTTGGTAATCCGAATGCAGAAACAATTCTGATTGCAAAACGCGGTGATGACATATTAGGTGGATTACAACTATTTACTGATGCAGGGAAAGCGTATGGCTTGCCAGAGCTCAATATTCAATCGACGATTGTGCGCTTATTAGGTGTGCATCCAAAAGGAAGAGGGCAAGGGGTTGCTAAGAAATTATTGCATGAAAGTTTTGCCTTTGCTAGAAAGAGACAGGATCAGGCACTTTATTTACATTCAGGTGATATGATGCAGGCTGCCATTAATCTTTACTTATCATTAGGTTTTGTGCGAGATGAGTCGAAGGAATTTTACAAGGGAGATATTTTAGTCAAGAGCTTCCGTTATGATTTATAATGATAAACCCGCTGATGCTCTAGTCAATCAGCGGGTTTAATGTTAATTATAGAGTGAAAATCTTTCCTGGATTCATAATGTTAAGTGGATCAAGTGCTGCTTTTATGCTTTTCATGACGACTAAAGAGCTACCGTGCTCAGTGGCTTGGTATTTCATTTTGCCAATGCCAACACCATGCTCGCCCGTACATGTGCCACCTCGAAGTAATGCATATTGCACGATTTGTTCATTGAAGCGATCCGCTTTTGCCTGCTCCTCGGTGTCATTTGGATTTAACATTAAAAGTGCATGGAAATTTCCATCGCCCACGTGGCCAACAAGCCCACCTGCGAGTCCAACATGATCAAGCTGTTCTCGTGCATATAAAATGGTTTCGGCAAGTACAGAGATTGGTACACAGACATCCGTTGACATGAGCTTCTTACCAGGATAAGCATGAATATATGCATAGGCTAAAGAATGTCGTGCTTCCCAGAGCTTATTACGAGCAGCATTATCATGTTCGAATTCGACGGATAGACAGCTGTAGTCCTCAAAAATTTCTGTAGCAAATGCGATGTCCGCATGCATACCCGCTTCGTTTCCGTGGAATTCTAAAAACAATGTTGGTTTTTCGCTAAAGGATGTATCGTTATAGACATTAGCTTGCTTCATAGAGGATTCATCGATCAATTCCACTCGACCAATTGAAATACCAGCCTGTAATAAGGCTGTAACAGCACTAACAGCATCTCCAACTGTGTCAAAAACAGCTCGCCCCGCTGTCACAAATTCGGGTATACCATATACTTTTAACGTTAACTCCGTAAAGCAGCCAAGTGTTCCTTCTGAGCCGACAAATAGACCATTTAAATGATAACCAGAAGAGGATTTCGCGGCTAAATTACCTGTATGGATGACAGAGCCATCTGCTAGGACAACCTCTAAATCACGAACCTGATCACGCATAACACCGTAACGCACAGCAGTCGTACCACTAGCATTCGTCGCAGCCATCCCACCTAGTGTTGCATCTGCACCTGGATCTACTGTGAATTGTAGTCCGTGTTTTTTTAACTCCTTATTCAGTTGAGAGCGTGTGACGCCAGGCTGAACTTTTACAAGAAGATCGTCAGGGCGAACTTCTAAAATCGTATTCATTTCAGAGAAATCGATAGAAATACCATGTGCAATGGGTATCGCGTTTCCTTCTAGGCTGGAGCCAACACCGAATGGTACAACTGGTACACGTTGTGCATGTGCAATTTTTAAGATGGCACTGACATCAGCTGTGGAACGGGGAAAGACTACGATATCAGGTAAGCTCATCATATGATGAGATTCATCCTTACCGTGTAGCTGTCGTACCGTTTCGTTTGTTGACACTTGTTCTTCTAATAAAACCTGTTTGAGTTGATTGACAAGTAATTCTACTGCAACAGTCATTCCAATCCCTCCAAATTTTCTGATAAATAAAACTTTATCACGCATTTATTGGAAATGGAATGCACTGTTCATTAAAAATCAGTTAGCAAATACTTTTTCTAGTTTTTGAACAAATTCATCTTGTTCAGATGGACTGGATTGTTTCCACCATTTTTCAAAAAACACCCCCAGCCCTGGCAGTAAATGCTCTTCTCCACGATTAATAGCATCTTCCACAATATCTTTGAATTCTGCGGCAGATTGACCATGTACATTCGCTGTGATTGCGTCTCTTATTTGAAAATTCATCTATATCGCCTCCTTAGTAGTAATTTGTCCAACTATCATTTAAATATGTATGAAATACCAAAGAAAATAGATAATTTTTGCAATAACTTGCGGGAATTATGACTAAATATGACAAGCATTTTATTCATTATGCACGAGGAAATGATGAGAATGGGCATTAGCTCTCAAGCAACATGACGGACTAAGATTATGTTACCTAGGAATATTGAACTGTGCACAGTTGATAGGAAGAGTAGCATGTCCATTCAGAACAATCAAAAGCTTTCATTCACACAATCTTTTGAAGAAATTTTAGAGGCAGTGCAACCAATGATTACAGCCATTCTTACGCAGCTTCATATTTACAAGGATTTTGATTACTATCGTCATATTGCTTCCATTGCTGTATGGAGAGCATGGCTAAAAGCAGATTCAGCAAAAGGACAATTTTCTGCTTATCTATATTCTTCGATAAAAGGAGAGATTTTAAATGAGTTATCAAAAGAAAAAAACTATAGAGAACGAATGACTGTTGTGGATGATGAAACAATGAATTATATACTTAGTGAGCAGGAGGAAAGAGACAATCAAAAAAATTCTAACTTTCTTGAAATGATGTTAGCCGAGTTAAAGCAGATAGAAAGGAAAATATTACTACTTTATTATGTAGAAGGTTACAGTGATCTAGAAATAGCCAATGCACTAGATCTATCTGTTGTTGCTATCAAAAAAAGAAGGGCTAGAATCATCCAAAGGCTGAAACATCAACTTTTCAGAGTGGAATAAAGAACTAAAAATATCAAAAGTATGCTAATATTGAAATAAAATGAATATTAGCATACTTCACATAGGTGCATACAAATTCCGATAAAAGTGTTATGATTTGTAAGAAGTCAAAGAAATATACAATTCAAATTTAAATAATCGAAATAGATAGATAAAATTTCCTAGTGAATGTTTATATAGTAGTATGGAGGGTTTGGAGTGGAGAGATGGTTTAATCAGATAGAGAAAAAAGAGATTTCGTACATGGTATTACCCTTATTACTTGTCATACCATTACTGAGCTTTAGCAATCAAATATATGGTGTTTTCCAAGGTGACATGTATCAAGATATAAAATTGGTGATACAAATATTAATCATTGTTTTTACAATGGCAATTGCGATCCAATCCTATTTAGTATTTTCACACTTATTATCCAATCAAACTTTATACATAGGAAACATGTTTTTCATTATTGCCTTATTAGAATTAGTTAGCTTGTTTTTTAGCCAATCGAGAGAATGGAACTTTATGAACGAGCCCCTACATATATTAATGCGTTTATACTTAGCCATTGGATTTATACTTATTATTTTAAATCCTAAAAAGCGATTAACCATGAATCATCGGATACTGACATATGGTTGTTCGATGCTTTTCATTCTAGGAAGCGTTTTTCTGGCTTATAATTCAACCAAAATATTGCCTAAAAATTGGTTAGATACGATTGATACTATGGTACACCTAATTGCTATTATTCTTCAAATTTTAACCATTGCTATTGTTAGTACATATGTAAAAAAATTACCGAAGCGTTCTATGTGGTTAATCAGCGCAGCTATTTCCCTTATTGTGAGTGATGTCTTCTTTATCGTTAGTCATGATCAAAGTGCAATATGGGATTTCTCGGCATTAATCTATCAGTTTTTAGCATTCTATTTTTTCCTAAAAGCGATTTATTATACATCTGTGGAAAAACCATTTCAGCAACTGTTGAAAATTAAGAAGGATCTTGAACAATCACAACAGGAGCTTCGATTTCAAGCTTATCATGATGACATTACATTGCTGCCAAATGAACATTTATTACTAAAGACGTTAAAAGAAAATTTACATAATAATAAAGAGCAAAAGGCTATCATTGCCATAGAAATTGATCGCTTTGCGGCGATTCATTCGTCCATTGGGATAAGTAACTCTAATAAAATGATGAAACTTGTAGCAGAGCGTATTCAAGCGATTGTACCACCTCATTATTTTGCAACTAAACTTCGTGAGGGACAATTTGTTATTTATATTGACCATGTAAAGACCATTGAAGAACTACTACAATTTTGCTTAAATCTCAAAAGTGCCATGACCGATCCTTTACAGGTTCAGTTATTTTCATTGAACGGCAATCTAAATATAGGTATAGCCCTCTACGAGGATCAATGGACAGGTGAAGAGCTATTAATGCATGCACAGTTAGCAATGCGAGAGGCTAGACAAATACCTCAAAGATTTCTTTTTTATAAACCGTATATGTCTAAAGGTATTGCAGATCGAATATTGTTAGAGCAAGACCTACATAATGCGTTAGCCAATAATGAATTTTATTTAGACTATCAACCACAGGTCAACTTAAAAACAGGCACCATTGAATCGGTCGAAGCTTTGGTACGCTGGCGTCATCCAACTCGGGGCTTTGTTCCACCTGATGTCTTTATTCCTATTGCTGAGGAATGTGGCCTTATTATCCCGCTAGGTAAATGGATTTTAGAAACCGCATGCACTCAAGCAAAAATATGGGAGAAACAAGGCTTACCTCCAATGAAAGTGGCAGTGAATTTATCACTTGGCCAGTTATTTCAGCAGGATTTAGTAGAAATGGTACAAGATATTTTACAACGTACCAAATTAGATCCGACATTTTTACAATTAGAAATTACAGAAAGCATGACGATGAACATTGATCAAATGACACAGCTATTACATGAGTTAAAGGCATTAGGCATTCAAATTGCTGTAGATGATTTTGGAACAGGCTATTCTTCTCTATCCTATTTAAAGGAATTTCCAATTGATTGTTTAAAAATTGACCGAACGTTTGTAAGAAACGTGCCACATAATCCAAATGATGAAGCACTTGTTTCCATGATTATTTCGATGGCTAAACATTTACGGTTGAAGGTTGTGGCAGAGGGCATTGAAGAAGTGGATCAGTTATCATTTCTAATAGATGGTGGCTGTGATTATATTCAAGGCTATCTATTTAGTAAGCCAATCTCTCCACAGCAAATCACGGATACCTATAAAGATTTACACCATCATGTGGATGAAGTATTAACACAACTTCAATATATTGAGGATTATATTATATAAAAAAGAACCTGCTTATTCCTTTTGAGTAAGCAGGTTCTTGCTGTTTAATGAATGAGATATTCTTCTTTTAATTCGGATATAGCTACTTCAGATCGCTCTTCTAAAGAACGGCGTAGATGAACTGTCGCTGTTTTTTCATCATCGTGGAGCTGATCGATCCAGATGGAAACGCCATTATAGCTCACTTCAAATTCTAAAGGTGAGGCGACAATTTCTTGTGCACGCTGAAAATCCAACTGAAGCCCCCCTTATTTTTTCTGCTTATTTTTATTTTGCGTGACTGTATTAATTAGCTCCATAAACTCTTGAGAAAATTCCTCACTCACCTTGTTTGGTGCAATCTTTTGGTTTTTTGGCGTTTGAGGTAACGAGCCTTTATTATTGCTTTGACCTTGTTTATTGTCTCTTCCCATGTGAGTTGCTCCTTTCCTGTTGATATAAATTAATATGGCTTTGAAATGAACTTTTTATCCCGTCATCACAGATAGCACTTCACAAGGAAAAATTCGCATAGCTCTTTGTTTATTGCGAATAATAATGAGTATTAAGATTTTTTAACAGAAAAATTATCATTTAATAAAACCCAATTTTGAGGAAACGGGAATCCTAATGCCCAATAACTAATGCCACGTAAATTGTAATGTTTAGTCATATCGAATTTGGCTTGTGCGCTTCTCGCATCTTCAAACCATACCTCGTGCTGCCTTCCTTGCTCATCAACATATCGATAAAAGGGAGATTGTGCAGTTGGATCATATTGGATTGTTGCCCCGTACTTGATAGCCCTATTGAGCGCTTCCTGCGGGCTAAACGTTTCGGCTTCTTGGCCTTTGACATGAGGTAAGAGCCAATCACGCGCATACAGCTCAAAACCCAATAGAATTTTATCAGCTGGTATTTCAGTTAAAGCATATTCCACGACTCTGCGCATTTCATTAATGGGGGAAATGGCTTGTGGGGGGCCGAGACGATAGCCCCATTCATATGTCATTAATACAACAAAATCTGCTATTCTCCCATGTGCTTCATAATCATGTGCCTCATATAATGTCCCTTTTTGTGAAGCACTTGTTTTAGGTGCGAGCGCTGTTGAAACCAAATAGCCCTTTGGATGAAGTGTATCCACAGCCAATTGAATAAAGGCATTGAAATTTTCGCGATCAGCAGGTAAAACATTTTCAAAATCAATATTTAATACTTGATAACCTTTATCTTGCATCACCTGTAACACATTATTCATGACCTTTTTACGTAACTCTGCATTGGACAAGACGACATGTGCTAAATTAGAGCCTTCTTCTGTAGAAGTAAAATTAGTGAGCGTTAACATAGGGATGATATGTTTAGCCTTTGCTGCCGCTATCATATTTTCATCATTAATGGGCTGTAATGTCCCATCTTCCTTCATTTTATAAGCAAAAGGGCTAAAATAAGTCAGTAGATGACCAATAGCATTAATGGAGTCTACAGCTTCTTCTGAAGGTTGGTAGGAATAAGCATTGACTTCAATCATTGGTAATTTTCTTGGGATCATCAATTGGGAACCGACATAAAGCATATCGGGATTGTTTATTTTATTTTCTACAGCAATGGCTTGAACGGTCGTACCATAGCGCTGTGCTATTTGCCATAAAGTTTCTCCGGGCTGCACGATATGAACAATGGGTGGAATAATTAATTTCGTTCCTGGTGTTAATTGATCGGGATTTGTTAGATGATTTTCTAATATGATAGATTGCAAGGGAACGCTAAATTTCTGTGCGATGGACCATAAAGTATCTCCTTTTTGAACCGTATAAATTGTATAAGGAGAAGGGATAACCAGTGATTGTCCGATGGCTAATTGATCAGGAGTAGCTAATGCATTTAATTGACTAATAGATTGAACGGGTACAGCATAACGATTAGCGATTTGCCACAGTGTTTCGCCAGCACTTACCACGTGGATAAGCATAGAACACCTCCATCACGATCTTATTAGTGCATCATATGTTTCAAGTGTGAAAAAGAGTATTTTAGTGTGTGTCCAGTAAAATAGTTGAAATGTCAAATTCTTTCTCAATGAGTTGCATAGGATAAGTATCATTGTGAGAAAGGGGCTTGATGTTGAAAAAAGCGAAGCTCACAGGAAGAATCGTCACGCCTGAAGATTTGGATTATGAACAAGCGAGAACGAATAATAATTTAAATAATCCCAAATATCCGAGTGTCATTGTGTTTTGTCAAGAAACGAAAGATGTGGTTAATGCCTTAAAATGGGCTAGAGAAAACAATGAGCCATTCAGAATTCGAAGCGGTCGTCATAGCTATGAAAATTTTTCTTTAGTAAATAAAGGGCTTGTTATTGATGTAAGTGATATGAACGATATTTCGGTAAATCTCTCAGAAATGACGGCTAGGATTGATGCTGGAGCTAATATGGGAAATGTATATCGTACATTATGGGCGCATGGTGTTACCATTCCTGCTGGTACAGAAAGTAGTGTTGGGGTGGTCGGTTTGACACTTGGTGGGGGGATTGGAATGCTATCACGACCGTTTGGGTTAACTTGTGACAATCTTATAGAAATCGAAACGGTGGTTGCTAGTGAACATGAGGGTGCTCAGGTAATCAGAGCCAATAAGCAACAACATCATGATCTGTTTTGGGCAAGTCGTGGTGGAGGTGGGGGCAATTTTGGTATAGTTACTTCTTTGACATTCAGGCTTCATGCGATTAATGAGGTATCACTTTTCTCTATTACATGGGGATGGGATGATTTTGAAGTGGCCTTTGATGCATGGCAAAAATGGGCTCCCTATACAGATAAGCGTCTAACCTCACAGATTGAACTAAAAACAAAGGAAGTAGGGGAAATAGTCGCACAAGGTGAGTTCATAGGAACAGCAGCTGAATTAAAGAAATTGCTTCGCCCTCTTAGGAAGACAGGCATGCCAACAAGTATTTGGATAAAGGAAGTGCCATATATCAAGGCAGTAGAATTTTTTGATTTACCAAGTGGCAATCAGCCTGCTCTTCGAAAAAGATCTGGCTCATTTTTGGAGAGACCGTTTCCATATAAGGCGATTCAACGAATGAAAGAATTTTTAGCCCATGCACCTAATTTAAATACAACGATCTGGCAACAGTCTTTAAGAGGAGCGGTCGGTGAAATTGCTCCCCAGCATACTGCCTATTACTATCGCAATGCGATAATAGCCCAAGAATATAATACTTCCTGGAAAAACCCGAAAGAGGAAGAGCAAAATATTAGGTGGGTAGAAAATTTACGTCGAGCTTTATCACCTTATACGGCTGGTGATTATGTCAATTTTCCGGATCGATTTATTCAGGACTGGCATACAGCCTATTACGGACGTAATTTTAGAAGGCTTCGTGAAGTGAAAACAAAATATGATCCGTATAATGTATTTCAATTTCCGCAGAGTATCCCACCTATTAGAAAGTGGCTGTAGATGGAGAAAGGGGCAGGTGAAGCGGCACTCCTGCTCCTTTTTGATTTTCACGTTTTAGCTTGATAAATACTGTTTAAGGGGTCACAATAAAACTATTACATATATTTCTAAAAGGATTGATTGGGATGGAAAATATTGTTGTTCGTAATAATGTAACAATACTCGGACAAGGAGATCAACCGCTTATTTTTGCACATGGATTTGGCTGTGATCAAAATATGTGGCGTTTCATTACGCCTGCTTTTATGGACAAATACCAGATTATATTATTCGATTATGTAGGCTCAGGTAACTCAGATATAAATGCCTATTCATCAGAAAAATATCAATCGTTACAGGGCTATGTACAAGATTTATTGGACATTATTGAAACGCTATCATTACAAAAGAGTATTTTTGTAGGGCATTCCATTAGTGCCATGATAGGATTGCTCGCATCTATCCAGCACCCTGACTATTTTAAGAAATTGATTATGATTGGTCCTTCTCCGTGTTATTTAAATGATGATGGTTATCGAGGGGGATTTGAGCGAAGTGATATAGCGGAGTTATTAGACATGATGGAAATGAACTTTACAGGTTGGGCTAGCTATATGGCACCTATTGCAATGAGTAATCCTGAACAGCCAGCATTAACACAGGAACTGAAGCAAACCTTTATAGCAGCAGACCCTATCATTGCAAAAGAATTTGCTGAGGTTACTTTTTTATCTGATCATCGAAGTGAATTACCAAAGGTCTCAGTTCCTTCGTTAATTATCCAATGCTCGGAAGATAGTATTGTGCCAATTGGTGCGGGAGACTATTTGCATCAGCATCTCAAAAATAGCACGTTACAATTACTGGAAGCAAAGGGTCATTACCCACATATTAGTCACCCAAATGAAACGATACAATGTATCGCAGATTTTTTGTAGGGAAAAATGAAAGGATTTTCAACAATGGAAAAACGACTCAACAATGCACCATGTGGATTTCTTTCCATCACACATGAAGGGCTTATTTCAGAAATCAATCAAACCCTGGTAGATTGGATTGGCTATGAGCAAGAGGAATTATTACATAGGCATCTAGAAATTCTTCTATCTACGCCCAATAAGATGATTTTTCATTCTTATTTTTATCCAATGATTAATCTAGAGGGGCAAGTAGAGGAATTATTCATTCATCTCAAACAGAAGGACGGAATGTCTCTTCCGTTTTTAATGAATGCTAAATTGTACAATGAGGATATGGTAGAGCGCATTGATTGTATTTTAGTAAAGATGAAAAAGCGCATCGATTATGAACAGGAATTACGATCAGCCAAAAAACTACTTGAGGCTGCCTACCAAGAAAAGGATCGTGCATTAGCTAATTTGGAGCAAATTCATGTAGAAATAGAACTTCAACAGGCGAAATTATTGGAAATGAATGCTGCTTTAGTAGAATTATCAATGACTGATAAACTGACTGGCTTGAAAAACAGGAGATTTTTCCAGGAACAACTCGAACAACATTTTAATCGTTTTCATGAGACAGCAGTACCTTTTTCGTTATGCATTTTAGATATCGATCATTTCAAAAAGGTCAATGATACATATGGTCATCAAATTGGAGACGATGTCCTCGTTCAATTGGCACAACTATTACAAATACAAGTACGTCTGGAAGATATCGTCGCTCGTTATGGTGGGGAGGAGTTTATGATCATCTTACCAGAGACCGAGATACCTGTTGCAAAAGAAATCGGCGAAAAAATTAGGCACACCGTGGAGCAGGATGGTTGGCCAACAGGTCATCTTACGATCAGTATGGGAATTGCCACAGTAACTTCAGAAGATACAGAGACGACATTGATAAAAAAAGCAGATAAAGCATTGTATGGATCGAAAGCGCATGGACGAAACAAAGTCACTCATTTTCATGAGATAAAGTGAATAGCCTTTACAATTCGGCTATTAATTTTTGAATAGAAGGAAGATCTGCTGGGGCAAATGGGAGGTCAAGCAATTGGTTGCGGGGAACCCATCTTGCTTCAGCATGTTCTAGAATTTGGGGTGTGCCTTTTATAATTGAAGCTTTGTATGTTTCTAAATGAACAAAAAATTGTTCGTATTCATGGAGTGTTACAGCCATTAGTTTACCTACTTGAATCAGACAGTTAAATTCCTCAAGGATTTCTCGATAAAGTGCCTGTTCAGGTGTTTCACCCTGCTCTATTTTACCGCCAGGGAATTCCCAATAGTTTGCTAATACCATTTGGGGATTTCTTAAAGCACAGAAAATTTCTTGTTGCTCATTTTCAATAATAGCCCCTACTACATGTATTGTTTTTTTCATTATATACCTCACTTTGTGTCTTCATTAGATGTGTATGATTATAGCATGTTTAAGTTGTACGCCACTTGCCACCACAGGAAAATAACAGTTTTCTTACTTAGCTATGAAATTTGCCATTTCGTAGGGTATAATAGTGGTCAATATATAGGAAAAAGGCGGTAAGAGGTAGCGATGAAGAGAATTGAATCTACGCAAAATGCGTTAGTGAAATATTGGAAAAAGTTAGCGACAACAAGAAAAGAGCGTGAACGTTCGGGTGAATTCCTAGTAGAGGGCTTTCATCTTGTTGAAGAAGCATTAAAAAATAAAAACCAAGTATTACAAATTATAGTGCGTGAAGGTATCGATTTGCCAATGTTATGGCCAATTGATGATGTAGCTATTGTAGAGGTATCGACTGCGGTAGCAAAGGAATTTGCAGAGACAGAAACCTCTCAAGGTGTTTTTGCTGTATGTAAACAGCCAGTCTTAGAGGATAATGTGATGACCACTTGGAGAAAAGTGTTATTAATTGATGCTGTCCAAGATCCTGGAAACATCGGAACAATGATTCGTACAGCGGATGCAGCAGGTTTAGATGCTGTAATTTTAGGAAAAGGCAGTGCGGATATTTATAATCCTAAAACACTACGTGCTGCTCAAGGCTCACATTTCCATATTCCAGTAGTGCGTGGAGATTTAGCAGAATGGATTGATTTACTACAGGATCAAGGTGTACCAGTATTTGGTACTGCCTTGGATGAGGAGGCGGTGCCGTATAGCGATATTCAGCATACAGGTGCATTTGCGATTATCATGGGGAATGAAGGAAGTGGCATTCAGCCTCAGTTATTAGCAATGACAGATCAAAATATGATCATTCCTCTTTTTGGACAGGCTGAATCATTAAATGTAGCAGTAGCAACAGGTATTGTTTTATATGGCTTTGCTAAGTAATTGACAGAACTTTATGGGATTGAGGCAGTTGTCTCTTGATTTGCCACAGTCCATTATTGTATAATTTATTCTAAAATGTATGTTTAAATAATAAATGCTTTGACCGAGAAGTAGTAAAGATTGTGAATGGACAACAGGGAGCGTCGGCCACAGATTGAGAGCCAGCGCCGTACCAATGCAGTTTTGAATTCAGCTCGCGAGCAGCTACCGGGACCAGTGTGATGCTGTAAAGGTAAGCCGGCTTTATCAAGTCGTTATGTTAATGAAGTGATTGTAAGGATTTGTCTTGCAATAACTAGGGTGGTACCGCGAAAATGTCCTCGTCCCTTTTTAGGGGCGAGTTTTTTTATGCCTAAAATGCAGGCATTTATTTTCTAAGGAGGTTTTAACATGGAAGAGCAATTAAAACAATTAGAGCAAGAAGCACTTGCTAAAATTGAAGCAGCTGCAAATTTAAAAGAATTGAATGAAGTACGTGTTGCGTACTTAGGAAAAAAAGGACCTATCACAGATTTACTAAAAGGGATGGGGAAATTATCAGCTGAAGAACGTCCGAAAATGGGTGCTTTAGTGAATAATGTTCGTGAAAACGTAACGGCGGTATTAGAAACAAAGATAACCGTGTTGGAAGAGGCAGCTATTGCTGAAAAATTAGCAAGTGAGTCGATTGATGTCACTTTACCAGGTCGTGAAATTAAAGTGGGGAACCGTCACCCTTTAACTCGTGTCATTGAAGAAATTGAAGATTTATTTATCGGAATGGGCTATGAAATTGCTGAAGGCCCAGAAGTTGAGAAGGATTACTATAATTTTGAAGCACTAAATTTACCAAAAGGACATCCTGCTCGTGATATGCAAGATTCGTTCTATATTTCCGAGGAAATATTATTACGTACGCATACTTCACCAGTGCAGGCTCGTACTATGGAAGCCAAAAAAGGCGAATCGATTCGCATAATTTGTCCTGGTAAAGTATTCCGTCGTGATAATGATGATGCAACACATTCACATCAGTTTATGCAAATTGAAGGTTTAGTCATTGGCGAAAACATTCGCATGAGTGACCTCAAAGGAACATTAGATACTTTAGCGAAAAAAATGTTTGGTGCAGACCGCGAAATTCGACTGCGTCCGAGCTTCTTCCCGTTTACTGAGCCATCAGTAGAAATGGATATCTCTTGTTTCAAGTGTGGCGGAGCAGGCTGTAACGTATGTAAGGGCACAGGCTGGATTGAGATTCTAGGAGCAGGTATGGTGCATCCAAACGTATTAGAAATGGCTGGCTATGATCCAAAGAAAGTTTCTGGATTTGCATTTGGTATTGGTGCAGAACGTATTGCGATGTTGAAATATGGTGTTGACGATATTCGTCATTTCTATACAAGTGACACTCGCTTCTTATCACAATTCGAGCGAACAGAAGCGTAAGGGGGATAAAACATGTTAGTATCATTAGAATGGTTAAAAGATTATATCAATACACAGGACTTAGCACCTGAGCTATTAGCAGAAAAAATTACACGCTCTGGGATCGAAGTAGATGCAGTAATTGATCGTGCTAATGCTATGGATAAAGTTGTGGTTGGTTATGTAGTCTCTAAGGAGAAACATCCAGAGGCCGATAAGTTAAATATTTGCCAAGTTGACGTTGGCGAAGCAGAGCCTCAACAAATTATTTGTGGTGCACCAAATGTTGATGCTGGCCAAAAAGTCATTGTTGCTCGACCAGGTGCACATTTACCAGGTGGCATTAAAATTAAAAAAGCAAAACTTCGCGGCCATGAATCGAACGGAATGATTTGTTCCTTACAAGAGCTTGGAATCGAAGGAAAGCTTGTGCCTAAGGCATACTCAGAAGGTATTTTCGTCCTACCAGCAGATGCAGAAGTAGGCTCAGATGCACTGGCTATATTGGGCTTACGTGATACCGTATTGGAGTTAGGTTTAACACCAAACCGCTCAGATGCTCTTTCAATGCTTGGTGTAGCCTATGAAGTAGGTGCTATTCTTTCAGAGGAAATTAAATATCCAGAAATTTCCTATCAAACTGCTAGTGAAAAAGCACAGGATTACCTGAAGCTTCATGTAAAAGATTTACAAGCAAATCCTATGTATGTGGCAAAAGTAGTGAAAAACGTAAAAATCGGTGAATCACCAATGTGGCTTCAAAATCGTTTAATGGCTGCAGGAGTCCGTCCACACAATAATGTGGTAGATGTAACGAACTATGTATTAATGGAATATGGTCAACCTCTACATGCTTTTGACTATGATAGCCTAGCAACAGGTGAAATCGTTGTTCGTAAAGCAACAGAAGGTGAAAAAATTACAACATTAGATGATCAAGAACGTACATTAAAAGCTTCAGATTTAGTCATTACAAATGGCAAAGAGCCAGTAGCAATTGCTGGTGTAATGGGTGGTGCTAATTCAGAGGTAACAGATTCAACAACGACTGTTGTCATTGAGTCAGCCTATTTTGATGGTTTAACAGTTCGTCAAACGTCTCGTCATCTTGGCCTACGTTCAGATGCATCCGCACGTTTCGAAAAAGGGGTAGACCCAAATCGTGTCTTACCAGCTGCTGAACGTGCTGCCGCTCTACTTGCTGAATTAGCAGGCGGTGAAGTATTAGAAGGTACATGTTTAGTAGATGAGTTAGATAAAACACCAGCGCGAGTAGTCGTTTCCCCAGATTTTATTAATGAGCGCTTAGGTATGAAGATTGCATTAGAAGATATGCTTTCTATTTTAGAGCGTTTAAAATTTGGTGTAGAGGCAGCAAATGGTTTATTAATCATCGATGCACCAACACGCCGTCAAGATATTAAAATTGAAGAGGATATCGTGGAGGAAATTGCACGTCTTTACGGTTATGATGAAATCCCAATGACATTACCAGAAGGTGCAACACAAGTAGGTAATTTATCACCTTACCAGGCAAATCGCCGTGTTGTTCGTCATTACATGGAAGGTGCTGGTTTGTATCAAGCAGTGACATATTCATTAACATCAGATGCATTGTCACAACGCTTTGCCTTAAAAGCAGAGCCAGTAACTCGTTTACTTATGCCAATGAGTGAGGAGCGTTCTACATTACGTCAAAGCCTTATTCCTCATTTAATCGAAGCAGCCGCATATAATGTTGCTCGTCAAGCTGAAGGCGTGGCTTTATATGAAATTGGTTCCGTATTCCTTGGTCAATCAGATGAGGGGCAACCATATGAGGAAGAGCATGTGGCAGCTGTACTAACTGGCAAATGGCTAGACCATGCTTGGCAAGGCGAGAAAAAAGCCGTAGATTTCTTTGTGCTAAAAGGTATCGTCGAAGGTGTCATTGGCAAACTTGGCTTAGAAAATCGCATGACATTTGTGAAATCCCAAGTGGATGGCTTACATCCAGGACGTACGGCTAGCATTTTATTAGATGGCGAGCAAGTCGGCATTATCGGTGGACTTCACCCTGCTGAACAAAAAGCATGGGGTGTAAAAGATACGTATGTGATGGAAATGAATTTAGTGGCGCTATTAAATGCAACGGCACAAGAAGCACCACTTGCTTACACACCAGTACCTCGTTTCCCAGCTATGTCTCGTGATATCGCACTTATTATGGACCGTACTACAACAGCGGGCGAAGTAATGGAAGCTATCGATACAGCGGGTGTGAAATTATTAAAAGATATTCGCGTATTCGATGTTTACGAAGGGGAGAAAATGGAACCAGGTAAAAAATCGGTTGCCTTCTCTCTCACATACTTTGATCCAGAACGTACTTTAACGGACGAAGAAGTAGTGGCTGCACATAACAAAGTGTTAAAAGCCATTGCTACGATTGCAGGCACAGAAGTACGCTAATATATGAAAAAAGACTGTCTAATGAGGCAGTCTTTTTTTGTTTGAGAATGGTGAAGATGATGATCTAAAAGGTGAAGAATCTGCTCAAAAGAAAGTGTGGAGTGATCCAAAAAAATAAGGAAAGTGCTCATATGGGGAACTACAAAAAGGAATAATACAGTCATAGAGATTAGACAATTCTACCAGAATCGAATCTACTAAAAAAATATAGACTGAAAGATATTCACAAAAATTATTAAAAAACTAAATTTAGTGCGGCAAAGTTGATCAAATAATTAGTTTCGTAAATAGTCTAGGAATGGATAATTTTCCTTGCTATAGTCATTTGAAAAAGGAGTGATGAAATGTTTATTAAACCATATGAGGAAGCGAAAATGACATTAGGTTTGCGAGCTTTAGTGAGAAGACTCATACCAAATCATCCATCTCTTGATCAAATGAAGAGGGAGTTATTACAGGCGGAAGCAGGCGAATACGGTGAAAAATTTATTATGAAACAACTGGAGAAATTAACTTTTACGAAGAATTTTCAAGTTTTACATAATATCACTTTTCAGCATCCATACTCATTACAGTTAGATGTTGTGGTGATAACACAATATGAAGTAATAATTATTGAAAGTAAGAATATTCGAGGAGAAGTAGAATTAAAAAATCGACCACGTCAAATGATTCGGACTCTTGAAACAGGTGAACAGCGTGTATTTCATCATCCTGAAGCGCAGCTCGAGGAATATGTATATAATTTAAAGGGATTTTTCAAGCAACATCAAATTGAAGTACCTGTCAACGGTATCATTGTTTTTCCTTTTAATAATGCACGAATCAATTATGAAGATGGATTATTTCCAGTATTGATGGCAAGAGAGTTAACGAGCTTTTTGCAACAACGTCCAATGAAGACAAAAACTATAGATTGTCAATATATTAGTGCATTACTTGTGCAACACAACAAACCGTATGAGAGGTTTCCTCTAAGTCGATACTATGGGATAGAGGTTGATGCGATTCAAACAGGCGTTATCTGTCCAAAATGCGAATTTGGACAGATGCATTGGCTTAAGATGAATTGGACCTGTTCCAGCTGTCATTATACGAGTAAAAAGGCACATTTATCTGCTCTGCAAGATTATGGGATGCTCATCAATAAAAAGATTACGAATGCACAAGCCCAGCATTTTTTACAGTTAAACAATCGCCATACAATAAAAAGAATGCTAATGGCTAGTTGTTATCGGGAATCGGAATTAAAAAGATCAAGAGATTATCAAATTTTTTTATGACCTTTATAAGAATACTAGAAGCGGTTTATCTAATTGGAGATCTGCTCCCAAAGGTGCTAGAAGCGCTCATCCCAAGTAGGAAAGCGCTCCAAAAGGTGTTAGAAGCGCTCATCCCAAGTAGGAAAGCGCTCCAAAAGGTGTTAGAAGCGCTCATCCCAAATAGGAAAGCGCTCCAAAAGGTGCCAGAAGCGCTCCCCCAAATATAAAACCGCTTAAAAAGGTTCCTAAAGCGCGCTCACGCTCCTTAGGAACCCCAAAAAATCTTTTTTAAGCAACCAGTATTACGATTTACTTCATCTTGCGTGCTTTATCGGTGTTGGCGAAATGCCATTTTGTAATGGAGCGTAGAAATTCTTCTCCTTGATTACGCCAGATTCGGGCTGCTTGCACATCTACCTTGTTAGAGGCGCCCTTCATTAATGTAAGCCCTGCAATATCACTCAAACGGTCCATTTCCTTTAAAAAGGCAGCACGAGCTAAAATAGATGCTGTAGCCACAGCTACATGTAATTGTTCTGCTTTAGTAGAAAAGTAGACATTTTCTTGTACTAGTTCACGTTCACTTTTTAAATAATTATAATAGACACCACGTTCTGCAAACTGGTCAATTAAAATAAATTCAGGTTTTTCAGGTGCCAATTTAGACAGGGTGTTTTGTAGGGCCTTATTATGCATCATGGCTTTCATTTTACCTTGAGAATAGCCCTTCGCTTGTAAGTTGTTATATTTCTCATTGCGTAAGACGAGAACACTATGAACACAGGCTGCACGTAAATCAGGCGCAATTTTTCGCATATAATCATCTGTTAGCATTTTTGAATCTTTTACGCCAAGCTCATTTATGAGTTCAATTTTGGAGGTAGGCACATATACTGCCGCTACTGTTATTGGACCGAAATAATCACCTGTGCCTGTTTCATCTGAGCCTAAGACAGACATTGTTGCGAAATTGTTAGGCAGTACATCCCCTTTTGCCCCGATAGAGGAGGGTGGAGTAGCAGCTTTTTCAATAGTTCCCCAGCGCGCCGCCTCGCGTTCAGCACCGCCCCCCTGGAACATTAATTTTCCTGATTTATACATAGTTATGGCTGTATCTGGTAGTTTTGCCGCAAAAATGACTCCTGGAGCCTTTCGTTCTATAAAGTGCGGTCCATAGTAAGCCATCACCTCTTTTTGAATATTTGTTGAAATGGAAAGCACAATATTTGCCATTTAATCGTTCCTTTCTGTCCTCATTGTTCACAATTTTATACCTTTCATGGTATGATAATAAATAGCTTTTTTGTGTGATGGTGCTCACATGCCTCTAAAATCATGTGTGCATCGAATTTATAGGAGGGTGCGACTATGGAAAAACAAGAAAAGAATAAAATTTCTGTTGAAATATATGGTCATACATACAAAATGGTCGGCTCTGAATCCATTGGCCATATGCGACTTGTTGCTTCGATTGTTGATGACCGTATGCGCGAGATGAACGTACATAATCCCTCACTTGATAGCACAAAACTTGCTGTTCTGACAGCAGTAAATACAGTTCATGATTATTTACTATTAAAAGAACGAATGGAGCAATTAGAAGAAGAATTGAAAAAGTTAAAGGGTTGAAGAGAATGTTAGATTTAATCATATTAGTGGTACTGTTAGCTGGTATAGGCGTCGGTGCAAAACGAGGTTTTATTGTACAGATGATGCATATTGTCAGCTTTGTAGTAGCCCTAATTGTTGCGTATATTTATTATAAGCCATTAGCACAAAAATTTGTATTTTGGGTTCCATATCCAGGCGTCACTGACACAGGTAGCCTTGGCGTTGTCATTGATAGTCTAGATTTAGACCGTACCTTTTATCGGGTAATTGCCTTTGCTGTTATTTTCTTTGCAGTAAAAATAACGTTGCAAATCGTGGCATCGATATTTGATTTTATCGCTTATTTGCCTGTACTAAATACAGTGAATCGTTGGCTTGGGGCGTTACTTGGCATGATTGAAAACTATTTAATTATGTTTATTTTGCTATATGTGTGCGCCTTATTACCAATAGATGCCATACAAAATTTAATGTCGAAGTCATTGTTAAGTGGTCTGATGTTGGAGCATACACCGATTATTACAAAGATGTTCCAAAACTGGTGGTATATTTATATGCAATAGTAACTGTGCACTTCTCTCTGTCTTGAGGGAAGTGTTTTTACGATAGGAGGAATTACCAATGAATAAAAAAACAATTATTCGCACACTCGAAAAAATTGCTTTATATATGGAACTACAGGGAGAAAATCCATTCAAGGTATCAGCCTTTCGAAAGGCAGCGGCAGCACTAGAGGGGGACGAGCGTTCATTAAGCGAAATGGATGATGTAACAAAACTCAAAGGGATTGGCAAGGGTACTGCGGCTGTAATAGAGGACTTAATGGCAACAGGTGAATCGAGTTTGTTAAAGGAGCTAGAAGAGATTGTACCTAAAGGGTTACTGCCATTGCTAAAATTACCTGGTTTGGGAGGAAAAAAAATTGCGAAACTACACCAAGAGCTTGGTATTGACTCTGCCGAAAGCTTGAAGGCTGCTTGTGAGGCAGGGAAAGTACGTGAATTAGCTGGGTTTGCTGTAAAAACGGAGGAGAAGATTTTAAAGGAGCTAGCCAATTTAGCAAATCGTTCAGAACGACTACCAATTTGGCAGCTTGAGCCTGTGGTTTTACAAATTGAGGCGCTTCTAGGTAGTATGAAGGAAGTAGACCGGTTTTCAGTTGCTGGGAGTTTCCGTCGAGCGTTAGAAACTAGCAAAGATATTGATTTTATTGTTGTGACAGAAGCAGTTGAGGAAGTACGAGAAAAGTTGTTAAATAGCTTGGCCATTCAAGAAGTAGTGGCGGCGGGGGATACAAAAATTTCGGTGATTTTAGACTTAGATGAACCAGTTAGCGTTGATTTTCGTTTAGTGAAGGACAATGAATATGCGACTGCGTTGCATCATTTCACAGGTTCAAAAGATCATAATGTTCGTATGCGGCAAATTGCCAAAGCCCGTGGTGAAAAAATAAGTGAATATGGTGTGGAACAAGAAGATGGTACTGTTTTAACGTTTCAAGATGAAGCGGCATTTTTTGCTCATTTTAATCTACCTTGGATTCCACCAAGCTTGCGTACTGGAGCAACAGAATTTGATAAAACAAATATAATTCAAAAATTAGTTCGACTAGAGGATATTAAAGCTGATTTGCATATGCATACGACTTGGTCGGATGGTGCATACTCTGTTGCAGAAATGGGCGAGGCGTTACTAGCACGGGGCTATCAATATAGCGTTATTACAGACCATTCGCAATTCCTAAAAGTAGCAAATGGATTAACGCCAGAGCGCTTAGAAAAGCAGCGTGGAGAAATTGAGGCGTTTAATGCGGCACATCCAGATTTTCATTTGTTTAAAGGGACGGAGATGGATATTTTACCAGACGGTTCCCTTGATTTCGAAGATCAGGTGTTAAAAGAGCTCGATTTTGTTATTGCTTCCATTCATTCTAGTTTTACACAATCACAAGATAAAATTATGGCACGTTTACTAATAGCAATGCAAAATCCCTATGTTCATATGATTGCCCATCCGACTGGTCGAATTATTGAAGACCGTGATGGTTATAATCCTGATATGAAACAGTTAATTGCCTGGGCCAAGGAATATGGTAAAATTTTAGAGTTAAATGCAAATCCGTATCGTCTCGATTTATGTGTAGAACATTTAGAAATGGCCTGCGCTGCAGGTGTGCCGGTAGCCATCAACACAGATGCTCATGATATTACGCATTTACGTTTTATGGATATTGGTGTTCGCTATGCAAATAGAGCATGGTTACCGAAAGATATGATTGTGAATACATGGACGCGTGAACAGTTTGAAGCGTTCATACGACGAAATAAATAGGCTGAGGAGGTGTTCTCAGTGATAGCAGATCGCGCATTGAAAACACTAGAATACGATAAAGTTAGGCAACAAGTGGCTTCCTATTGTACTTCCTCCATTGGTAAATCTGCCATTGAGGAGCTTGTGCCACAAACAGATTTTGATAAAGTAGTACAATTATTAGAGGAAATGGATGAAGGATTATCCATTTTGCGTGTGAAAGGTAATGTACCAATGGGAGGCATTTTCGATGTCCGTCCCTCTGCCAGACGTGCTCAAATAGGAGGCATGTTAGCAGCAGTAGAACTAATGGAAATTTCGAGCACGATTCGAGCAAGCCGAATTTTGCGCAATTTTATTGAAGATTTAGAAGCCGATGAAGTGATTGCTATTCCTCATTTCATCTCCAAAAAGGAAGCAATGCCTGTCTTAACAGGGCTGCAACATGAAATCAATAACTGTATTGACGACAATGGAGCTGTCTTAGATTCTGCTAGTCAAACATTGCGCTCTATTCGCCAATCTTTGCGTGCTGAAGAAGGGAAAGTTCGCTCTAAGCTGGAAAGTCTAATTCGTGGAAGTAATGCATCAAAAATGCTTTCGGATACACTTGTGACAATTCGTAATGATCGCTTTGTTATTCCTGTAAAGCAAGAATACCGTCACCATTATGGCGGGATTGTCCATGACCAATCTTCTTCTGGTCAAACCTTATTCATTGAGCCAGATTCTGTTGTCCAAGCAAACAATGAAATACATCGCTTGAAAATGAAAGAGCAGGCAGAAATTGAACGTATTTTACTAGCATTAAGTGCAATGGTGCAAGAAGTAGCATCAGATTTATTTAACTTAGTGAAGGTATTAGGTGATATCGATGTCATTTTAGCAAAGGGCAAATATGGCCAAGCCAATAAATGTACAATGCCTAAAATGAATCAGAATGGCTATATCCGACTAATACGTGCGCGTCATCCACTGTTACCTATAGAATCAGCTATTCCCAATGATATTGAATTTGGTAAAGATATTACAGCTATTGTCATTACAGGTCCGAATACAGGTGGTAAAACGGTGACATTAAAAACGGTTGGCTTGTGTACATTAATGGCGCAAGCAGGATTACCAGTGCCAGCATTAGATGGCTCAGAACTTGCTGTATTTGAGCAATTATTTGCCGATATTGGTGATGAGCAATCAATTGAGCAGTCACTTTCTACGTTTTCGTCCCATATGGTCAATATTGTAGACATCCTACAAAAATTTGATCACGAATCACTTGTTCTTTTTGATGAGTTAGGGGCAGGTACTGATCCACAGGAAGGGGCAGCCTTAGCCATCTCAATCTTAGACGAAGTACATGGGCGCGGTGCTCGTGTAATGGCTACAACTCACTATCCTGAGCTAAAAGCTTATGGCTATAATCGACCAGGTGTAGCCAATGCCAGTGTAGAATTTGATATTGAAACTTTGAGCCCGACCTACCGTCTACTTATCGGTGTGCCTGGGCGCTCAAATGCATTTGAAATTTCCAGTCGTCTCGGTTTACCTGAATCCATTATTGATCGTGCTAAAGGCTTTACTGGAACCGATCGACATGAGGTTGAATCGATGATTGCCTCATTGGAAGAAACACGTCGCCAATCCGAAGATGATGCAGAGCGTTCGCATGCATTACTATTAGAATCAGAGACATTGCGTAAAGAGCTTCAAGATAAATTGCAAGCCTATGAGGAGCGCAAAGAGGCGCTTGATAAGAAGGCGAAGGAAAAGGCGCGTAAAATTGTTGATGAAGCGAAACGTGAAGCAGAAGCGATTATTGCGGAGCTTCGAGAAATGCGTAAAAATGCGGATCAAGTTGTCAAGGAGCATGAATTGATTGAAGCACGTAAACGCTTGGATGAAGCAACACCACTTGAAGACAATAAAGTGTTAAAAAAGGCGGCGCAAGTTAAAGCTCGGGCACAAAACTTAGTTGTCGGAGACGAGGTAAAGGTGTTAAGCTATGGTCAACGAGGTACTTTGTTAGAAAAGGTGTCGAATACCGAATGGGTTGTCCAAATGGGGATTTTAAAAATGAAAATCTCAGATAGTGATTTGGAGTATATTAAACCTGAAAAAGAGCCTGTATTACGAACAGCTGGTGTGAAAAATAGAAATAGTCATGTGAAATTAGAATTAGATTTACGTGGTGAACGCTATGAGGATGCAATCGTAAGAACAGAGAAATATATTGATGATGCATTACTCTCTAATTATGGTCGTGTATCCATTATTCATGGAGTTGGTACAGGGGCGTTACGTCAAGGTATTCAAAGCTATTTGAAAAAGCATAAGCGCGTAAAATCCTTCCGTTTTGGTGAAGCCGGCGAAGGGGGCTTAGGCGTCACAGTTGTTGAATTGAAATAAGCTATAAAGGGGACGGAGAAAAATGCTGAATTCTGGCTTTTGGCGATATCCAATTATCGAAACGGCAGGATATTTTAGTGTTGTAGTATTATGTTTAGTCGTCTCGATGGCATTGTTCGAAGTCGTTACGAAATATAAAAATTGGGAAGAAATTAAAAAAGGCAATGTCGCTGTGGCTCTTGCAACGGGGGGGAAAATACTAGGGATTTGTAATATCTTCCGCTTTTCCATTGCACGTCATAGCACATTAAGTGAAATGATCGGCTGGGGCCTTTTTGGCTTTACATTATTAATTGTAGCGTATTTCTTATTTGAATTTATGACACCTCGCTTTAACGTTGATCAAGAGATTGCCAATGATAATCGCTCAGTTGGTTTCATTTCCTTTACCATTTCAGTCGGTCTTTCGTTTGTAATTGGGGCAAGTATTGCATAGGAGTGTCATGACATGGAAAAATTAGCAAAAGTACTAATCGTTGTCTGTATTGCATTTTTGGCAGTAGGTGTCTACTATATGTTAACGGTTTAAAAAAACGCATTCTCTTTATGAGGATGCGTTTTTTATTTATTAAACATCGCATAAAATTCTACTACAACCTATTAATTTTCTCTCATATAACGCTATTAAAGGGTTGAACAAATTATTTTTATAATATAGGAATATGCTGATCATTTTTTTATGGAGTAAGTCAAGAATGAATGAGTATTCATAAGGTCTATTCAAACAAATCCCGATAAATACCAATCATATTAATGTTGTAAAATGCATAATAATTAATCGAAAATGCATTTATTTTCTATTTTCTGTTTGAAACTGTATTTCTTTTTCATTATAATAAATATAAGAATTGACAAAGTTTGGGACAAAGGGGAGAGGACGTATGACAGCAAAACCATGGCTAGCAAATTATCCTGAAGAAGTACCATCGTCTTTAACGTTTGAGGAAATTCCAGTGCAAGAGTTTTTGACACGTGCCTATAAAAAGAATCCATCCAAAGTAGCGATTCATTTTATGGGAAAGGATTTGACGTACACCGAGCTATATGAGTCAGCTTTAAGGTTCGCAAACTATTTACAAACACTAGGTGTGGAAAAGGGAGATCGAGTAGCCATTATGCTGCCAAACACGCCACAAAGTGTAATCGCTTACTATGGTGCCATGTATGCAGGTGCTGTTGTAGTACAAACAAATCCACTTTATACTGAACGTGAGCTTCAATATCAAATGGCTGATTCAGGAGCAAAGGTTATTCTCGTAATGGATATTTTATATCCAAGAGTCATGAAAATTATGAAAGAGACAGCACTTGAAAATGTCATTGTGACAGCTATTAAAGATTATTTACCATTCCCAAAAAATTTAGTCTATCCATTTATTCAAAAAAAGCAGTATGGCTTTAGTGTCAAGGTTGAACATAGCGGTCAAAATCACTTGTTTACAGAAATAATGCGCTCAGCACCGATTAAGCTAATTGACAATATGCCATGTGATTTTGAAGAAGACCTAGCACTCCTTCAATATACGGGTGGGACAACAGGTTTCCCAAAAGGCGTTATGCTGACACATAAAAATTTAATTGCCAATACAACAATGTGTGATGCTTGGATGTATAAATGTGTTCATGGTGAAGAAACCATTATGGGCATTCTACCATTCTTCCACGTCTATGGCATGACAACTGTTATGCTTTTATCTGTATTTACTCAAAATAGAATGGTGCTTTTACCGAAGTTTGATGCAGAGACGGCTTTAAAAACGATTGATAAACAGAAACCAACACTGTTCCCCGGCGCACCAACCTTATACATCGGCCTTTTAAATCACCCAGACATTGCGAATTATGATTTATCATCCATTAAGGCATGCCTAAGTGGCTCTGCTTCATTGCCGATTGAAGTGCAAGAGAAGTTTGAGGCAGTGACTGGTGGAAAGCTAGTAGAAGGATATGGGTTAACAGAAACCTCACCTGTAACACATGCTACGCCAATTTGGGGGAAGCGGGTGATTGGCTCGATTGGTTTACCTTGGCCAAATACAGAAGCGGTTATTTTACGTACAGGTGATACAGAAGAGCTACCTATTGGTGAAGTTGGTGAAATTGCTGTTAAAGGACCACAAGTAATGAAGGGCTACTGGAACCGTCCAGAGGATACAGCTGCGACATTTGCTGACGGTTGGTTTTTAACAGGTGATCTTGGTTATATGGATGAGCAAGGCTTCTTCTATGTAGTAGATCGTAAAAAAGATTTAATAATAGCAGGCGGCTTTAATATTTATCCACGTGAAGTAGAAGAAGTGTTATATGAACGTGAAGAGATCCAAGAGTGCGTAGTAGCAGGCATACCTGATCCGTATCGTGGTGAAACAGTTAAAGCTTATATTGTATTAAAAGAAGGATATTCGATTACTGAGGACGAATTAAATAAATATTGCCGTCAGCATCTAGCAGCTTTTAAAGTTCCGCGTTATTATGAATTTAGAGAAGAGCTGCCAAAAACAGCTGTAGGAAAAATTTTGCGTCGTACGTTAGTTGAAGAAGAAAAAACAAAATTAGCGAATAAAGAAGCGAAATAAATACGTGTGAAAGTATTGACAAGCAATGCTGTAAAATATAATATGAAAATATGAATGAATGACCATTCATATTTTCATATTTTTTTAGGTTCACACGTCATATCGACGTGCGCATGTTTTTTAGGTGGTGATATAAAAGTGAAACGAGATAAGCCAAAATATAAACAAATTATTGATGCAGCTGTCATCGTTATTGCGGAGAATGGGTATCACCAAGCGCAAGTATCGAAAATCGCCAAACAGGCAGGGGTGGCCGATGGAACAATCTATTTATATTTTAAAAATAAAGAAGATATATTAATTTCTGTCTTTAATGAAAAAATGGCTGTTTTTGTAGAGTCATTACAAGATATAATAGAAAATGGGAGTACGTCTAAAGACAAACTTTCACGAATGATAGAAAATCATTTTAATGTTCTAGCGACAGATCGATACCTAGCAACTGTCACACAATTAGAGCTTCGCCAGTCAAACAAAGACTTACGATTAAAAATTAATTCAGTATTGCGTGAGTATTTACAGCTACTTGATCAAATTTTAATCGAGGGTATGCTTACAGGTGAGTTCAATCAGACGATGGATGTACGCTTGGCACGACAAATGGTTTTTGGAACAATTGATGAAACTATTACGTCGTGGGTTATGAATGACTATCGATATGATTTGATGGAACAGGTTCCAAAGGTTCAGGCGTTAATCCTGAACGGCATTAAAGCTTAAAAGGATGTGGAGAAATGGAATTTCTAAGTTGGAAAGTAGAAGATGGAGTAGCGATTATTACAATTGCACGTCCACCAGCAAATGCATTATCTCGCGGTATTATTGCAGAAGTTAACGCTGTACTAGATGCTGTAGAACACGATGATGCTGTAAGAGTCCTTGTACTTCATGGTGAAGGCCGTTTCTTCTCTGCAGGGGCAGATATTAAAGAATTTATTGGGGTAGAATCTGGAGAGGAATTTACAAAGCTAGCTAGCAACGGGCAACAGGTTTTTGAGCGTGTTGAATCGTTTTCTAAGCCTGTCATTGCAGCTATCCATGGTGCGGCATTAGGCGGAGGCCTAGAGTTAGCGATGAGCTGTCATATGCGATATGTCACTGAATCTGCAAAACTTGGTTTACCTGAATTACAATTAGGGCTTATTCCTGGTTTTGGTGGTACACAGCGTTTACCACGCTATGTTGGTGTAGCAAAGGCTGCTGAAATGATGTTTACAAGTGAACCAATCTCTGGTACCGAAGCTGTTCAGTGGGGCTTAGCGAACCGTGCATTCTCAGATGAAGCACTGCTAGAAGAAACGTTAAAAATCGCTAAGGGCATTGCTAAGAAAAGTCCAATCGCTTTAAAAGCGGCTATTCAAACATTGCAATATGCAAAACATGCATCATTCTATGAAGGCATTGAAGCAGAGGCGAAATCGTTTGGAACAGTATTTGTTACAGAAGATGCCAAAGAGGGAATTCAAGCATTCATTGAAAAGCGTGAGCCTGTGTTTACTGGCAAATAATTTTCCAAATGTCGATAGCAACGTTCAGTATGTTATCGGCGTTATCGAAACTGAAAATATATAATATTTATAAGTTTACTTAGAATTATAAAACGTTCCAGGAGGTATGGATATATGAACATTTTTGCATTAATTAAACGTACGTTTGATACAGAAGAAAAAATCGTTGTGTCGGGTGGTAAAATCCAAGAGGATGGCGCAGAATTCATTATCAACCCTTACGATGAATATGCCATTGAAGAGGCGATCCAAGTTCGCGATGCTGCTGGTGGGAAAGTAACAGTAGTGACAATTGGTGGCGAGGATGCAGAGAAGCAATTACGTACAGCACTTGCTATGGGAGCAGACGAAGCAGTGCTTATTAATACAGAAGATGATTTAGATGAGCTGGACCAAAATGCAGCAGCTTATCTACTAGCAGAATACTTAAAAGATAAAGATGCAGATTTAATTTTAACAGGAAATGTTGCGATTGATGGTGGTTCAGGGCAAGTTGGTCCACGTGTTGCTGATTTATTGGATATAAATTATGTAACAACGATTACGAAACTTGAAATTGACGGAACAACTGCGAAAATTGTTCGTGATATTGAAGGAGATTCAGAGGTAATTGAAACTTCTTTACCGTTATTAGTAACTGCTCAGCAAGGTTTAAATGAGCCTCGTTACCCATCTCTACCAGGTATTATGAAAGCGAAAAAGAAACCGCTTGCAGAGCTTGAGTTAGATGATTTAGATATCGATGAAGATGATGTAGAAGTGAAGATTGAAACAGTTGACATCTTCTTACCAGCTCAAAAAGCAGCAGGTCGTATTTTAGAGGGTGACCTTTCTGCACAAGCAAAAGAACTGGTAAATCTACTTCACACAGAAGCAAAAGTTGTTTAATTATTGGATGTCAATCGAATCTTAAAGGGTAACGGAGGGAATATGCTATGTCAAAAAAAGTATTAGTATTAAGTGAAGTTCGTGAAGGAAGCTTACGTAATGTTTCTTTCGAAGCAATTGCAGCTGCAAAACAAATCGCTGATGGTGGCGAAGTTGTTGGGGTACTGTTAGGGGATGCTGTAGCAGGTTTAACAGGTCCATTATTTGAATATGGTGCTGATCGAGTAGTAACAGTGGAACACCCGCATTTAAAACAATATACATCTGATGGCTATAGTCAAGCACTATTAGCTGTTATCGAGCAAGAACAACCAGCAGGTATTGTCTTTGGTCATACAGCAAATGGGAAAGATTTATCGCCAAAAATTGCAAGCAAATTGCAAGCAGGTCTAGTATCTGATGTCACTGCTATTGAAGGTGCAGGCGATGATGTGGTATTCATCCGACCAATTTACTCTGGTAAAGCTTTTGAAAAAGTAAAAGTGAAAGATGGTATTGTTTTAGCTTCTATTCGTCCTAATAACATTACGCCTTTAGAGAAAGCAGAAGGTAAAACAGGTGATGTTTCTGCAGTCACTGTAGAGATTACAAACCTGCGCACAATTATTAAAGAAGTTGTTCGTAAGTCTTCAGAAGGTGTAGATCTTTCAGAAGCAAAAGTAGTTGTTGCTGGTGGTCGTGGCGTGAAGTCAGAAGAAGGCTTCGAGCCATTAAAAGAGCTAGCGGATTTACTAGGCGGTGCAGTTGGCGCATCACGTGGTGCATGTGACGCTGAATACTGTGATTACTCGCTTCAAATCGGACAAACAGGTAAGGTTGTAACACCAGATCTTTATATTGCAGCAGGTATTTCAGGCGCAATTCAACATTTAGCTGGAATGTCCAATTCAAAAGTGATTGTTGCCATTAATAAAGATCCAGAAGCAAATATTTTCAAAGTAGCGGATTATGGTATCGTTGGAGATTTATTTGAAGTTATTCCGCTTCTAATTGAAGAATTTAAAGCATTAAAAGTGAACGCATAATGCAGATGCAGGAAGGGATACCCTTCCTGCTTTTTTATATTGGTTTCCTTTTCAAGAAGCACTATTTGAAAATTATCGCAAAATAAAATATTGACATAATTAACGATAGACATTATAGTGATGGATACATTAATGATTTGAAACGCAAAGATTAGGAGTAGTAAAAGCTCATTATTCGGTGAAGAGAGCTGCGGGTTGGTGCAACGCAGACCAATAAGACTTTGAACTTGCCTAGGAGTGGTAACACAAATGTAATTATCAGATTATTCCATTTGTTTGACGATTAACCTTCGTTACAAGGTTTTAAGCTGGGTTCTCATGAACCAATTAGAGTGGTACCGCGGTTTGCTGATAGCATATCGTCTCTTCTTTCATTTGATGATGAAGGAAGAGATGGTATGCTTTTTTGATTTTTTAGGAGGTAAGAAAGTGGAAAAAAACAAGCAACAATTGACAAGAACAATGACCTCGCGTCATATCACAATGATGGCGTTAGGTGGTGCCATTGGCGCGGGATTATTTAAAGGAAGTAGTGCAGCCATTGATATGGCAGGACCATCTGTGCTGATTGCGTATTTAATCGGAGGCATTATTTTATTATTTGTCATGCAAGGCTTAGCAGAAATGGCTGTACGTAATAAAGAAGCAAGAACCTTTAGAGATTTAGTGCAATCAGTGTTAGGCAAATACCCCGCTTATTTCCTGGATTGGATTTATTGGAAAATGTGGGTTTTAAATATTGCGGCAGAATCTGTCGTTGCAGCTATCTTTATTCAATATTGGCTACCAGATTGTCCAATTTGGATACTCGCACTTTCTGTTTCAGTGTTAGTAACAGCCATTAATTTACTATCCGTAAAAATATTTGCAGAAACAGAATATTGGCTAGCATTAATCAAAATTACCGTTATTATTGTCTTTATCATTGCAGGACTTATTTTATTGCTTGTTACGTTTGGAAATCATAATGCTGTTGGTTTTGCTAACTTAACAGAGCATGGTGGGTTTTTCCCTAATGGCTCGACGGGATTAATTGCTGCTATGCTTGTAGTTATCTACTCTTATGGCGGGACAGAAATCATCGGGATTACATTAGCTGAAACGAAAAATCCTGAAAAAGTAGTTCCAAAAGCTGTTCGCAGTACATTAGTACGTATTGTTACTTTTTATTTACTGCCATTCTTTATTATCGTAAGCTTGATTCCTTGGAATGAAGTAAATGGGGTTCCTGAAAGCCCGTTTGTCATGGTTTTTAAAATGGTGGGTATTCCAGGGGCAGACCATATTATGAACGCTGTTGTTTTACTTGCCATTATTTCATCAATGAATTCTGGACTGTATGGTTCATCACGCGTACTCTATACACAGGCTGTAGATGGACGGGTGCCTAAAATCTTTGCTTATTTATCGAAACGAAAAGTACCAGTATATGCTATTTTAATGTGTACTTTAGCGATGTATTTAGGGGTCATTTTATCTTTATATGCGGGAAGCAAAACATTTGATTTTCTAATGGGATCACTTGGTTATACTGTGTTATTTATTTGGTTAATTATTGCGATTGCACATTTAAAATCACGTAAAAAACAAGCAGAGCACACAAGTGCCTATGAAGTAAAATGGTTCCCCTATACAACTTGGGTAGCTATACTAGCGTTAAGTGCGATTCTCATCGGGATTATTTTTACCACATCAATTATTGTGACAGGCATTACGTTAGCTATTTACCTTTTTATTACGTTAACCTATGTATTGAAAGGTCGTTATCAAGACAATTAATGGCTGTGATTTGATTTTTCGACATAGATTTGCATAAAAAATACATTGCAGGCAGATTGTTCGCTCAAGTGAATTTATCCATGCTATACTACAGTCATAGTAAGTTTAAGGAGGATTTCAAATGGCAATTGTACATGCAACAGATGCTACGTTCCAGGACGATATTAAAGAAGGGTTAGTACTAGTAGACTTTTGGGCTGCTTGGTGCGGACCATGTAAAATGATTGGGCCAGTTCTTGAAGAAATGGACGCTGCGGGTAGTGCGGCTAAAATTGTAAAAGTTGACGTTGACAATAACCAAGGTACTGCAGCTCAGTATCAAATTATGTCAATCCCATCTTTACTATTATTTAAAGATGGAGAATTAGTTGACAAAACAGTAGGCTTCCAACCAAAAGAAGCTTTAGAAGCATTTATCGCAAAACATGCGTAATGAATGAAGTTCACAAAGCCGAGCCATCAATAGATGTGTTCGGCTTTTTTTCGTTATATAATAAAGAAAATAACTAACATTATTCTAATGAGGGGAATTTTTACTTAGGGGGCAGGTAGGTAATGAATGATTTAATCAAACGAAAACTGGATATTTTACCAGATCAGCCTGGCTGCTATTTGATGAAGGATCGACAAGGGACAATCATTTATGTCGGTAAAGCAAAAGTTCTGAAAAACCGTGTCCGCTCTTATTTTACTGGAACACATGAAGGGAAAACGCAAAGGCTTGTAGGTGAAATAGAAGATTTTGAGTATATTGTGACGTCATCCAATATTGAAGCACTTATTTTAGAGCTGAATCTCATCAAATTACATGATCCAAAATATAATGTCATGTTAACGGATGATAAGACCTATCCATATTTAAAAATTACGAATGAAAAACATCCTCGTCTAATTACGACACGGAAGGTAAAAAAGGATAAGGCTAAATATTTTGGTCCTTATCCAAATGCCTATGCAGCAAGTGAAACAAAAAAGCTATTGGATCGATTGTATCCGCTGCGTAAATGTGTACAATTACCATCTAAGGTTTGCCTGTATTATCATATGGGTCAATGCTTAGCACCATGTGTGAAGGAAATTAATGGTCAGGTTTATCAAGATATGATTGAGGATATGACGAAGTTTCTAAATGGTGGTGTGGAGGCAGTCAAAAAAGAGCTTGAAGCTAAAATGCTAGCAGCTGCAGAAAATCTGGAATTTGAGCGAGCGAAGGAATTCCGAGACCAAATTGCCCATATTGATACGGTTATGCAGAAACAAAAAATAGTTTCAAGTGATACAACAAATCGAGATGTATTTGGCTATGCAGTGGAAAAAGGATGGATGTGTGTTCAGGTTTTCTTTGTGCGCCAAGGTAAGCTGATAGAGCGTGATGTCTCGATTTTCCCGATCTATCAAGATGCAGAGGATGAATTTTTAACTTTTGTTGGACGCTTTTATGAAAAACCAGAGCATATTAAGCCAAAAGAAATCTTTATTCCACAAGCCATTGATGCAGCTATCTTAACTGAATTATTAGAGATCAAAGTGCTCACACCGAAAAGAGGTCAAAAGAAGGAATTGGTTGAATTAGCAACCAAAAATGCCGAAATTGCTGTGGCAGCTAAATTCCAGCTAATAGAACGCCAGGAGGAACGTACCATTGGTGCTTGTGAGGCACTTGGTGAAGCAATGGGTATTAGTACACCTTTACGAATTGAAGCTTTTGATAATAGTCATATGCATGGAACGGATGCAGTATCTGCCATGGTAGTGTTCATTGATGGGAAGCCTGCGAAAAAGGAATACCGAAAATATAAAACACGTACAGCAGCCAAGCATGATGATTACGGTGCAATGCAGGAGGTTATACGTCGTCGCTATATACGTGTTTTAAAGGAAGGTCTCCCATTACCAGATTTAGTCTTAATTGATGGTGGTAAGGGACAAATGGAAGTAGCCCGTGAAGTACTAGAAGATGAGCTTGGCCTTGTTATACCGATTGCTGGTTTAGCCAAGGATGATAAGCATAATACATCTCAGCTCTTGTTTGGTGATCCACCAGAAGTGATTAGCTTAAAACGTACAAGTGATGGCTTTTATTTATTACAACGAATTCAAGACGAAGTTCACCGCTTTGCTATTACCTTCTTGCGTCAACAGCATGAGAAGCATGCCATTCAATCTGTATTAGATCATATTGAAGGGGTAGGACCAAAACGAAAGCAACAGCTGCTTAAACATTTCGGTTCAGTCAAAAAAATTCGAGAGGCGAGCGAGCTAGCATTACAGGAGGCTGGGATGCCCGCTAATTTAGCAAGCCAAATTTTTAGCTATTTTCAGCAACAATCATTGTCAAAGGAATAGGCATGTGCTATGGTTATAAATAACATTGTTTTCAATGTTATGGAGAGCCAACTGCGTGACTAGTTTGTTTACGCTAAGGCTTAATGAATTGAATACATTCACTTTAAAGTGATGATAGAGGTGCAAGGTTCAAGAGTAACACGATGGAGGATGGACAAGTCCAAAGATATTGTGTGAAAGGGGAGCTTGCCGAAGTACAGTATTGTTGTTCCATTGCTGTACTGGTTTTGCATTTAAGAAATGTAAGACTGTCGATTCTAAACGTTTCGGAGAGCTATCACACATGCGCAAGTTACGATTATTGTACATGTTATAGGCAGCTTTCACGTTATGTGGAGGCTGCCTTTTAGTTTTTCTAGAAACCCATAATTAGGTGAAATACATGAACTGGAAGGGAGAACGAAAGAAATGGCTAAAATCGTGATGAAGTTTGGAGGAGCTGCATTAGGTTCCACTGAACAAATCCAAGAGGCTGCTCGGAAAGCGATTGCTGAAAAGGACAAAGGTTTTGATGTAGTGGTGGTCGTTGCAGCGATGGGACACACTGTGAAAGAGATGAAAATGATGGTACATCAACTAACAGATGATGTATCGAAACGAGAATTAGATGCGGTTTTGTCAACAGGCTCTCAATTATCTAGTGCTTTATTTGCCATCGCCTTACAGGAAGCAGGCTATACTGCTGTGTCTCTAACTGGATGGCAAGCTGGTATACATACGGATGGTATGTATCGACATGCACGTATCGACTATATAGATGTTAGTCGAATGGAAGAACACTTTACACAGGGACAAATTGTAGTCATTGCTGGAGAACAGGGGATTGACGAAGAGCACAATATTACCATGCTTGGGAAAGGTGGAGCTGAAACAGCAGCTGTAGCACTTGCTGTATCGTTAGAAGCGGAGAGAGTTGATATGTATACAAATGTGGACGGTGTTTATACAGCAGATCCACGTTATGTTACAAATGCCCAAAAGCTACAGGAAATATCCTATGATGAAATGTTGGAATTATCTAACTTAGGATCTCATATCATACATCCACGTGCGGTGGAGTTAGCGAAGAAATTTCAAATGCCTGTTATTATACGCTCAAGTTTAGTTGAATCAGTAGGCACTTTATTGAAGGAGGAAGTAGAAATGGAAAAAAATTTAGTCGTTCGTGGTGTGGCATTTGAATCGGATATTATTCGTTTAACAGTAGGGTATGATGCTTTTTCCAATGCTTCATTAGCAGACATATTTACGGTTCTTGCAGAGAACCGTATTAATGTAGATATTATTGTCCAAGCCATTATTGATGGGTTGAAGCCAACTGTATCGTTTTCTATTTTAAAAGAGGAATTTGCGGAAGCATTACGTGTGTTAGAGGATAGTAAATTATCACTCGGATTTAGTTTTGCTGACTTCGAAATTGGGCTAGCAAAAGTTTCTATCATAGGTTCAGGCATGGCTTCTAATCCAGGCGTTGCTGCTCGTATGTTTGATCGGTTACGTCGTGAAAATATCCCTGTAAAAATGGTAAGTACCTCTGAAATAAAAGTGTCCGTTGTTGTCCCACAGGATGATATGATCAAAGCAGCTAATGCTCTCCATGATGAGTTTAATTTAGAGCAAGCACTTTACATATAATAATAGAAGAAACAGCATTTTATGTAATTGACCGAAATAAAAGGAAGAAAAAAGAAGGATTGTCCTCCCATTCTTTAATGGGAGACAATCCTTTTTAATTATTCTAAGGGAATGGTATTCATAATACGTTCTTTAACATCCCATTTGACTGTAAACATGACGTATTGTTGCTTTTCCCGTTTTTCATTATAGCATTCTGTCAGGTAGCCTTTCGCTAGTTGAATTTGCTCTGCTATAAATCCTGCTTCAAGTTTAAAGCTACGTTGCTTAATTTGCAGAATTTCAGGGTCATTTGTCAACTGGAAAATGCGTCCATCTTTTGATTCCTTTATGAGTTCTAATGTACCCCAGCAGGCATCTGCGAAAAATGCGATAAGTTCATCTTGACTTTTACATGGGAACTTGCGAGCAAGCTCCTTACCTGCCCAATAAAGGACATCATCTTCATGTTTACCGAGTATAGAAGATAGAATATGATCACGAATGATCTCATAGCCAAATGATGAGATTGTAGGAGATGGAGTGTTTAACATTGTTATCCTTCTTTCTTAGAATTTTCTTAAAATTTAACGGTAATAAAGTAATGATAGATTTTTCGAGAAAAAACGACGCATCATGTACTAGATTAGTTCTTTAATAAGCTCTATGAAAAACTCCGAGTTGCCTTGACGCTCGTAGCTCTTGAGAGTACAATAAACATGTCATAATATTGTACCATGATGAAATACACAGTCAATGAAGTATCATTTACAAAATGATGACTTCTTTTGTTGTGCTATTTTAAGTACTAAGGGGGGTAACAGTCTTGTCGAAAGATCGAGAGTTTTTATGGCGTCGCTTACATTCTCTACTTGGGATCATTCCAGTAGGTCTGTTTTTAACGATGCACCTGTTCATTAACTTTACAGCAACAGGCGGGGCAGAAAGTTACAACGATGCTACCGCAGTAATGGAAAAGATTCCATTCCTTATCCTAGTTGAATGGATTGTCATCTATATTCCATTAATGTTCCACGCATTCTATGGTGTCTACATTGCATTCACTGCTACACCAAACACAGGACGTTTCAGCACGTACCGTAACTGGATGTTCTCTTTACAACGTTTTACTGGTGTATTCTTAGTGATATTCATTGCATGGCATATTTTCCAAACTCGTATTCAAAAAGCACTTGGCACACACGTTGATTACGACATGATGGCGAATATCGTTGCTAATCCATTCATGCTTGGATTCTACATTGTTGGTATTTTATCAGCAACTTTCCACTTATCTAACGGTTTATGGGCATTCCTAGTAAGCTGGGGTATTACACAATCTCCTCAGTCTCAAAAGATCGCTACTTACGTAACAAACATTCTTTTCGTAATTCTAAGTGTAGTTGGTGTGGCTGCTATTTTAGCTTTCGTATAATTCAATAGAAGCTACGATAGAGCACATGCAATCATTGCAATTTTTTAAGAGGAGTGAGAAATAATCATGGCGAAAAGCAAAATAATTGTTGTCGGCGGTGGTCTTGCCGGTCTGATGGCAACGATTAAAGCAGCTGAAGTTGGTACTGAAGTTGATTTATTCTCATTAGTTCCTGTAAAACGCTCACACTCTGTTTGTGCGCAAGGCGGAATTAATGGTGCGGTAAATACTAAAGGTGAAGGGGATTCTCCATGGATCCACTTTGATGATACAGTATATGGTGGAGACTTCCTAGCGAACCAACCACCAGTAAAAGGTATGTGTGATGCAGCACCTGGCATTATTCACTTAATGGACCGTATGGGTGTTATGTTCAACCGTACACCAGAAGGACTTTTAGATTTCCGTCGTTTTGGTGGTACTTTAATGCACCGTACAGCTTTCTCTGGTGCAACAACTGGTCAACAATTACTATATGCGCTAGATGAGCAAGTTCGTTCTCATGAAGTAGCTGGTTTAGTAAATAAATATGAACACTGGGAATTCCTTGGTGTTATTATCGATGAAGACGGCGTTTGTCGTGGTATCGTAGCGCAAGATATGCGTACAGAAGAAATTAAATCATTCCGTGCAGACGCTGTTATTATGGCGACTGGTGGCCCTGGTATTATCTTCGGTAAAACAACAAACTCTGTTATTAACACAGGTTCTGCTGCTTCTATCGTTTATCAACAAGGTGCTTCATATGCGAATGGTGAATTCATTCAAATTCACCCAACAGCGATTCCTGGAGATGACAAAAACCGTCTAATGTCAGAATCAGCTCGTGGTGAAGGCGGTCGTATTTGGACTTATAAAGACGGTAAACCTTGGTACTTCTTAGAAGAGAAATACCCAGCTTATGGTAACTTAGTACCACGTGATATTGCAACACGTGAAATTTTCGACGTTTGTGTAAACCAAAAACTTGGTATCAATGGCGAAAACATGGTATACCTAGATCTTTCTCATAAAGATCCACATGAATTGGACGTTAAACTTGGTGGTATCATCGAGATTTACGAAAAATTCGTAGGTGATGACCCACGTAAATTACCAATGAAAATTTTCCCAGCAGTTCACTATTCAATGGGTGGATTATGGGTTGACTACAATCAAATGACTGAAATTCCTGGTCTATTTGCAGCAGGTGAATGTGATTACTCTCAACATGGTGCAAACCGTCTTGGTGCAAACTCACTATTATCTGCTATCTACGGTGGTATGGTTGCAGGACCAAACGCAGTAGATTATGTAAAACATCTTAAAAAGCATGCTGAAGATCTTCCACAAGAGATTTACGATGCACGTGTAAAAGAGGAACAAGCGAAATGGGATGCTATCATGAAAATGGAAGGCACAGAAAACGCTTACTTACTGCATAAAGAGCTTGGTGAAATGATGACTGCTACAATGACTGTAGTACGTTACAATGATCAGCTTAAAGATACATTGAAAAAACTTGATGAGCTTACTGAGCGTTGGAATAATATCAACATCAATGATACGCAAAAATGGAGCAACCAAGGCGCACACTTTACACGTCAGCTTAAAAATATGTTAGTG
This sequence comes from Lysinibacillus sp. FSL K6-4013, assembly GCF_038630435.1. NCBI lineage: Bacteria > Bacillati > Bacillota > Bacilli > Caryophanales > Bacillaceae > Lysinibacillus > Lysinibacillus sp. FSL K6-4013. Next base: position 3,338,190 of record NZ_CP152031.1, on the reverse strand, counting down.
CTTGCAAAAGTAATGACAAAAGGTGCACTATTACGAAATGAATCTCGTGGTGCACACTATAAACCTGATTTCCCTAACCGTGATGATGAGAACTTCTTAAAAACAACAATGGCGAAGTTTGACCCAGCTACTGGTAATCCAATCATCACGTACCAAGAAGTCGACGTTTCATTAATCCCACCACGTAAACGCGACTACTCTGCGAAAGGAGACTAAAAGTTATGCAAATCGCAGCTAATACTGGAAGAATGGTCAAAGTGGAAATCTTACGTCAAGATACACAAGGCGGCAATAGCTACTGGCAAAAATTCCAAGTGCCTTACCGTCATGGTATGAACGTAATTTCAATTTTAATGGAAATTCAAAAAAATCCTGTTACTGAAGATGGTGTAAACACATCACCAGTATCATGGGATATGAACTGTTTAGAAGAAGTTTGTGGTGCATGTTCAATGGTGATCAATGGCCGTCCACGTCAATCATGTTCTACACTAGTAGACCAATTGACAGAGCCGATTAAATTGGAGCCAATGAAAACATTCCCTGTTATTCGTGACCTACAAGTTGACCGTGAACGTATGTTCAACGCTCTTAAAAAAGTGAAAGCATGGGTACCAATCGATGGTACGTATGATTTAGGTGAAGGTCCACGTATGCCAGAAGGTAAACGTCAATGGGCTTATGAATTATCTAAATGTATGACTTGTGGTGTATGTATGGAAGCATGTCCAAACGTGTCTGAAAAAGCTTCATTCATCGGACCAGCTCCATTATCACAAGTACGTCTTTTCAACACTCACCCAACAGGTGCAATGATTAAAGATGAACGTTTAAATGCGATTATGGGTGATGGCGGCCTTGCAAACTGTGGTAACTCTCAAAACTGTGTTGCTGCATGTCCAAAAGGTATTCCTTTAACAACATCTATCGCTTCATTAAACCGTGCAACTACTGTGCAAATGTTCCGTAACTTCTTCGGTTCTGACCACTATGTAGACTAATATACGGACAAGAACTCCCTTACACTTCGTGTGAGGGAGTTTTTTATAGTTATAGAAATGAATAGTTATCAAATTGAATATTCGCGTTTTTTCTATGATAATATAGCATTTTCTTTTATAATGAATATGTATTCATTTTGTTTACCGTCGATTGATAAAAGACGGGCAATTACATGACAGGGGATGGTATATCATGAAGGCAAATTATATCGATAATTTTCAAGAGTGGGAAAAGGGTTTTTCATTTTTTAGTGAGGTACGAGTACGATTTTCAGAAACAGACATGTATGGTCATATGAACAATACGATTAGCTTTACATATTTTGAGCAAGCAAGAATTGATTATTTCCGTCATTTAGGAATTTTAATGCCCTCAGTTGGAGAAGAGGATGTGAAATCTATACCAATCGTAGCCGATTTACAATGTGATTATGTAAAGCAGGTTTTCTTTGATGACGTTCTACGAATTTATACAAAAATCGCGCAAGTTGGGAATTCATCGATGGACATTCATTATCTAGCAAAAAATCAAAAGGACGAAATTTGTTTCACTGGTCGTGGAACGATTGTGCAAATGGATCCTCGCACAGGCAAAAGTGTACCGATTTCAGAGGAAGAAAAAACGAAATTAAATCAGTTGGCTATGCTACCTCACTAGCTCAATATGTAACTGTATGTAAATTTATTAAAATAGTAGGAATTGCATTTTACGTAAAATTTACGAATGTATCAATATAATTTTCGAAATTTTTAAGGAAACATGGAATAATCATGCAAATAGCCGTCACCGCTTCCTGCCCCTTAACATAAGTTACAATACGTGCGGGGGAGGAGGGTGTAACTGAATGAATGGCTCTCATCATCGTTCTCTTTTAACAAACCGAGAACGTGAAATATTTGCGCTTTTATTAGCTGAAAAAACAACGAGAGATATTGCAGAGCAGCTTGGTATTAGTGAAAAAACAGTGCGAAATCACATTTCCAATACAATTCAAAAGCTAGGTGTAACGAATCGATCTCAGGCGTTAATTGAGCTGTTACGCTTGGAAGAATTTAAATTAAACTAATGGACACTTGCTATTTCGTGAAAAAACCGACAAAATAGAACTATTCAACGTATTTTTAGGAGTGAAATAGTTATATGTCGGATGAAGTAACAAAGCACTCACCTGAAACCGTTGCAACGGTTGAAAAGGAATTACGCTATATAGCGGCCATCGTGAAGCAAAAGGGAAGAGAAATTGTTTCCGATTATGCGATTACGCCGCCACAATTTGTTGCATTACAGTGGTTAGAAGAGCTTGGTGATATTACAATTGGCGAATTATCAAACCGTTTATATTTAGCTTTTAGCACAACAACAGATTTAGTGGACCGAATGGAGAAAAATGAATTAGTCAAGCGTGTGCGTGATGAAAATGATCGCCGTGTCGTTGTCGTTCATCTTCTCGAAAAGGGCGAACGTATTATTCAAGAAGTTATTGAAAAAAGACAGCAATACTTGCAAGAGATGCTTGTTGGTTTTAATGAACAAGAAGTCGCGCAATTATCAAGCTACTTAGAAAAACTACATGTACACATGAAACAGGATTGAGGCGGAAAGTATGAATGCCCCGATAGGCGTTATTGACTCAGGAGTAGGCGGTTTAACCGTAGCAAAAGAAATCATGAAGCGATTGCCAAACGAAACGATTTATTATATTGGCGATACAGCAAGGTGTCCGTATGGTCCAAGAAGTCGTCAGGAAGTACGGAATTTTACTTGGCAAATGGCAAAAGCACTCGAAAAAATGAATGTTAAGATGCTCGTTATAGCTTGTAATACAGCGACTGCAGTAGCACTCGAAAGTTTACAAAGAAATATGCCTTTTCCAGTACTAGGTGTTATCAATGCTGGCGCACGTGCAGCTGTAAAAAAAACGAAGCGACATGAAGTCGTTGTGCTTGCAACAGAAGGAACAATTAAAAGTGGGGCTTATGAAGAAGCCTTATTGTCACTCAATACGTCAACACATATTATTCCACTAGCTTGTCCAACATTCGTACCACTTGTAGAAAGTGGCGAATATAAAGGTGACTTTGCAAATAATTTAATAGCAGAAGGCTTAAAGCCGTTGAAAAATCGACAATTTGATACGGTTATTTTAGGGTGTACACATTATCCTATTTTACAAAAACAAATTGAAGCTGTTGTCGGAGAAGATGTAAATGTACTATCTTCTGCGGAGGAAACAGCAAAGGATGTTCAGGAAATGCTAGCGTATAATGGCACTTTAGCGAATGTAAATGCGGTGCCTGCTCATAAATTTTTTGCAACTGGTTCTGTACCAATTTTCCGTTCGATTGCTGAGAATTGGTTAGAGCAAGGTACTCTTGACATAAAACGTATCACATTAAAATAAAAAATCAGCTTAGCAACAGGCTAGGCTGATTTTTGCCGTTTTTAGCATTGTACATAAACCACTATCGAGTACTTTTTCAATGACATAAATTATGTTAAGATGAGGGCGCGAAAGTTTTTAGGAGGAACAAATTAAATGACAAGATTTGATGGTAGAAATGCAGATGAGCTAAGACCTGTGAAAATAGATAGTGAGTATTTATTACATCCAGAAGGCTCTGTGTTAATTCAAGTAGGTAATACAAAAGTAATTTGTACAGCAACGATGGAAGACAAGGTACCTGGCTTTTTACGTGGGCAAGGGAAAGGGTGGATTACAGCCGAGTATTCCATGTTGCCTCGTGCAACCGCTCAACGTACACCACGTGAATCCTCTCGTGGGAAAGTCAATGGACGTACTATGGAGATTCAGCGCTTAATTGGACGTGCATTGCGTGCTGTAGTCGATTTAGAGGCGCTAGGCGAACGTACTGTGTGGATTGACTGTGATGTCATTCAAGCGGATGGGGGTACACGTACAGCATCCATTACGGGAGCATTTGTGGCCATGACACAGGCCATTGCTAAATTTGCTGAAGAGAAGCCATTCGAAAAATTCCCGGTAACAGACTTTTTGGCAGCAACAAGTGTTGGGATCGTAGTGGAACAAGGTGCTATTCTTGATTTAAATTATGTAGAAGATGTGGCTGCAGCTGTTGATATGAACATTGTGATGACAGGTGCAGGACGATTTGTCGAATTACAAGGTACTGGAGAGGAAGCTACCTTTTCTCGAGAAGAACTAAATGAATTGTTAGCATTAGGTGAAAAAGGCATACAACAATTAGTTGAACTTCAAAAAATAACGCTTGGTGAAATGGCAAACAAAATTGGAGGGAATCAATAATATGAAACAAGTAGTCATCGCCACAAAAAATAAAGGGAAAGCAAAAGACTTTGAAGCATTATTTGGACCACTTGGTTATGAAGTCGTGACAATGTTTGAAGTGGCCCCAGATATGGAAATAGAAGAAACAGGAACAACATTCGAAGAAAATGCCATCCTAAAAGCAGAAGCATTAGCGAAGGAGCTTGGAACCATTGTTATTGCAGATGATAGTGGTTTAGCAGTAGATGCATTAAATGGTGAGCCAGGTGTGTACTCCGCTCGCTATGCTGGTGACCATGACGATGAAGCAAATATGATTAAACTATTAGAAAATTTACAAGGTGTCGAAGATGACAAACGTACAGCACGTTTTTGCTGCTGTATTGCAATTGCAGGACCTGATTTTGCAACAACAACAGTATTTGGTACATGTGAAGGCGTTATTGCCCATGAAAAGCGTGGAACGAACGGCTTTGGCTATGATCCAATCTTTTTCGTGCCAAGCTTAAATCGAATGATGGCTGAGCTTTCACCAGAGGAAAAAGGCTCAATTTCTCACCGAGGCAATGCCATCCGCAAGTTAAAGGAGCAATTACCGAATCTTATCAAATAAGAGGTGATATCCATGAAAATGCTTGTTATGAGCGATACACATGGTGATAGCCATGTCATCGAAAAGGTTAAAGGTTTTTATCCTGAAATAGATGTTGTGGTTCATTGTGGAGATAGTGAACTTCCCTATTCACATGAGGCATTAGAAGGATTGAAAAAAGTACGTGGAAACTGTGATCGTGAAAAAGCTTTCCCTGAAGAAGAAATTTTCACTGTCCAGGATGTGAAAGTTTATGTAACACATGGTCATTTATTCAATGTGAAAAATTCCATCTTGTCATTGTCCTATCGTGCAAAAGAAGTAGGAGCACAGATCGTTTGTTTCGGTCATTCTCATATACTCGGTGCCGAAATGATGGATGGCATCTTATTTTTAAATCCGGGCAGCTTATTAAAACCACGAGGCCGTAAAGAGAAAAGCTTTGCTGTTGTGGAAATCAATGCAACATCTTTTAAAGTTGATTGCATGACAGATGACAATCAATGTATGGCTACATATACATTTGAGCGACAATAATAGGGGGAATCCGCATGACTACAAAGTATGCGGATTTTTATTTGGGCTGCTGATAATGGTAAAATTGCCTATGAATGATTAATGCTGAAATAGCAAAAATAAATCGTAAAGGCAATAAAGGAGAAAACATGAAAAAAACAATTGGCTGGCATTTTGATAATAGTTACGTTCAACTACCAAGTATTTTTTATTCCGACATTTCGTTAAATCCTGTCCGTTCACCAAAATTGATCTTATTAAATGAGTCAGTTGCAGCATCACTTGGGTTAGACATTCAGACTTTAAAGAGTGAGGAAGCATTAGCCGTTTTAGCTGGTAATACAATCCCAGAGGGTGGCGAACCGATTGCACAGGCTTACGCAGGGCATCAATTTGGTCATTTTAATATGCTAGGTGATGGTAGAGCTCTATTATATGGGGAGCAAATCACACCTCAAAATGAACGGTATGACATCGCTCTAAAGGGATCGGGTAGAACACCTTATTCTCGGGGTGGAGATGGGCGAGCCGCCTTAGGTCCAATGCTAAGGGAATATATTATTAGTGAAGCGATGTTTGCGCTAGGGATTCCCACTTCACGTAGTCTAGCAGTAGTCACTACAGGTGAAATGATTATTCGAGAAACGGAACTACCAGGCGCTATTGTCACACGAGTTGCAAGTAGTCATTTGCGGGTAGGGACATTTCAATATGCTGCGCAATGGGGGACAGATGAGGAGCTACAGCTCTTAGCTGATTATGCATTAGAACGACATTACCCAGCTAATAGTGGCGATCAAAATCGTTATCTTTATTTGCTACAGGAAGTCATAAAGAAACAAGCGACCCTTATAGCAAAGTGGCAGTTAGTGGGCTTTATTCATGGCGTCATGAATACCGATAATATGACCATTAGTGGTGAAACCATTGATTATGGTCCTTGTGCATTCATGGACGTCTATGATCCAGCGACTGTGTTTAGCTCGATTGATCGCCAAGGACGCTATGCTTATGGAAATCAGCCCAACATTGGTGGCTGGAATTTAACGCGCTTAGCTGAGTCCTTACTACCTTTAATTGATGATGATCAAGAAAAAGCCATTCAACTGGCACAAGAAACGCTACAACAGTATCCAAAATTATATGTAGAAAATTGGTTGGAAGGAATGCGTGCAAAGCTAGGCATTTTTAATGAGGAGCAAGAGGACATCAAGCTTGTTGAAGAGCTTCTTCAGCTTATGCAGCAATACCAAGCAGATTATACGAATACATTTATTGCCTTAACGTTTGAGCAATTGGAGGATTCGCCTTTATTTAACGCCTCAGCTTTTAAGGACTGGCATCACAAATGGCAAGCTCGATTAGCGAGACAGCAGCAAACAAAAGACATGTCACAGCAATTAATGCGTCAACATAATCCAGCTATTATTCCGCGTAACCACAGGGTAGAAGAAGCTTTGGAAGCGGCTGTAGAACGAGGCGATTATAGTGTGATGAACAACTTACTAAAAGTCCTAGCTCAGCCTTATGCCCATACGAAAGAGCAACAAGCATACGCTTCATTACCTGAACCGACGAATCAACCATATCGTACGTTTTGTGGCACATAAGTAAAAACGAGAGTTATTTATTCTCTCGTTTTTTATTTGTATAAAGGCACTCTACCGTATTCAAACGCATATTCTATGTATGAATAAAGATAAAGGAGAATAGGGTCGGTGCATAAGTATTCAAAGGGTTGGTTTGTCAAAGTATTGCGTGCTCATGGAATAATGGTTCATCCTCAATTTAAAAGTCATTTAGGCTTATATAAAGAATCTGAATTACGAAATTTATATTATCGTTATGTCGAAATAGAGTCTGCTGAGCAAAATCAATAGACCGTTTGTTTGAATAACTCCTTTCTAGGAAAAACTAGTGATTAGAAAGGAGTTTTACGATGTGGATGATGACTCAAACATGGCAAGATGTTCTATTTTTACATTGGCCGATAGACCCTCAAGAACTCGAAAAACATGTACCTAAAGAACTGAAGCTCGATCTCTTTGAACAAAATGCCTGGCTTAGTGCTGTAGTTTTTAAAGTTTATCGACATCGGCTACGCTTTCTACCACCTCTTCCGGGGATGAATACCTATTTACAATTGAATGTCCGAACATATGTGGAGTATAACGGCATGAAAGGCATCTATTTTTTTCATTTAGATGTGACGAATAATTTCTTATCAAAAATTACGGCAATAGGTAGCTTGCCATATCGCCATTCCAACATCCTAGTAAAACAAAGAGGAAATCACTATTCATACACAAGCCATTACAAAGCATGTGACGAAAGATTGAGGGTTATTTATACAATAGGAGACAAGACCAATACTAATTTTGACCGATGGATTGTAGAGCGCTACCATTCATGGGCGAAATGGAAGGATACACTTTTTCGCATTGATATTCACCACTCCACATGGGAATTAAAGCGAGCCAACGTAACGATTCAAAGCAATACATTAGCCTCTTTTATGAAGGGTAGTCTTCAGGGCATACAGCCTCATGCTCATTATGCCAAAAACAAAACGGCGAGAGTTTTTCCTCCAGCAGTTGAGCGTAAAATGGTCATAAATGCATCAAGATTTTTACATTAAAAGAGGTAACAAAATTGCATCACGATGGCACTGGCAATCATATCTGACATCGCAAGTGCCTCTGCTTCAATTTCATCAAATACGTCTACATCTGCCTGAAAATCTTTTTGTATCATCGTGACAGCTTCATTTTTCGTTAAAGCTAAATGCGTATAAAACATTTTTTGTACTGCCTCTCTACTTAGGTATGGATTGATTGTATGCAAAAAGAAAGCAATATCATCTGCATTACGATACCATTCCTTTTCTTTTGCTTCTGCTGTGGTAGCGTCACCTTTCGCAGCAGCTGTCACTAATTGAGCCGCAATTACCAGATGCTCTTTAATTAAAGCTGCATAACGATCCGCCACGGAGTCCCCATAAAAGGGGCGTAAACAATTCCCTAAATCGGTTGCATTGCGTAGCAAACGCTGCTGCACAAAGGGTAAATCAGGCAAATTAAACACAATGCTAATAATAGTCATCCGTGTCCAATTTACATGCTCCATCCAAAGTAAGCGATTCATAGCCATAAAGTCTGCTTCGCCTTTACTAATACAGCGTCGGTAATCATTTGACTGTAAAAAGTGACGAATCGGAGCCGTATACTGCGTATAGGGGGCATGATACAGCTGGCTTAATGAAAAACCATTTGAATAGGGGTACAAGGCTTCACTCCTTCTTGTTCTATCTCCTACAGTAGCATACTCCAAGGAATCTCAGAGTATGAAGAACAAGAAAGAAAAGAACAGACGACAAAATTACGCTTCATACATCATTTTCTTCGTCATGCCACCATCAACTGTAAGATTAATACCTGTTACAAAGTTATTCATCGGGTTTGTTAAATAGAGACAAGCCTGTGCAATATCTTCAGGCAGACCAACCCTTCCTGACAAATGCTGCGCATGATCGATTGGCCGTAGTGCCTCGTAATCACCTGTTTCAATCCACCCAGGTGAAATACAATTCACCGTAATTTGATCTGGCCCTAAAGATCGCGCTAAAGCATGTGTTAACGCTATGATACCACCCTTTGTAGCCGCATAAGCTTCTGTATGAGGCTCCGACATTTCAGCACGCGTAGAGGCCAGCGAAACAATAGAACCACCCTTTGCATTATGCCGCATCACTTTTGCAGCCTCTCTGGCACAGAAAAAGGTACCCGTTAAATTCGTCTGCAACAAATCCTGCCACTCATCAAACGTCACCTCATAGGGAGATTGATGCTGAAACTTCCCAGCATTATTAATTAATATATGAATGGTCCCATATTGCTCAACAGCTCGCTGCATCAAATGAATTATATCCTGTTCCTTTGTCACATCCGTTGGAACAAATAATGCAGAGTAGCCTTGAGCAAGCATATCCTGTTCTAACTGTTGACCTAAGCCTGCATTCAAATCAGCAATCACCACTTTTGCGCCTTGTTGTGCATATGCGAGTGTAATGCCCTTTCCAATCCCTTGTGCACCACCAGTGACAATAACGACTAAATCTTTAAACATCCTCATACCTCCTACTTTTTTATCGCCAATAGTGTAGCAAATATTTTGCTATCCGTCCTGCTAAGTGGGTGAGGAAATGGTATAATGGATGCTGTAGCAACATATGATAAAAAATATGAGGCAAACCTTGCCTGCATAGTAAAATTAATGTTGACATTATGCTATAAAGTACATATAATAAATATTGTCCTTCCTATGGAATACATAAGAAACGACATCATGTCTCAGTAGCTCAGCTGGATAGAGCAACGGCCTTCTAAGCCGTCGGTCGGGGGTTCGAATCCCTCCTGGGACGTCAAGCGAAGCCTTACAGCCACAACGGTTGTAAGCCTTTTTATTTTTATACATTGATGTATAAGTCTCTCGATAGTGCCTAAGAGGTGCCAAAATCAGTCTTTTTCATCGAAAAGTTTATCAAAATGAGAACTAGCTCGTTGATCTGTTTCTTGTAAAGTGGTATTAAATGTGAAACAAGATAGTCCAGAGACAGTCCTGCTAAGAATGTTTTTAAAATAAACTAGAAAAGAAATTTTTCGTAGTGCTAACAATTGAATTAAAAGTAGAGGAAATGAAATTAATAGCAGCACTTATTGCATTTTTTACAGTTTCCACAACAGTAACAAAAACATTTAAAACTTTATCCATAATATCTTGTATAAAGGCACCGACTTTATCAGCAATAGTAAGGATTAGTGTTTGAGCTGCAGGATGCTCTTCACCAAAATCTATCAACGAATCGTAGTATTTATTGATCATGTCTTCCGATTTTTTTAAAGCTTCCTCTTTTTTCTTCCGCATATTTTCAAAAAAAGCTGTTTGATTTTTATCATTCTCTAACTGCTTAACATTTTCTTTTAAGTCTAATTCTTCTTGCACATAAAAACTATTAACGTTCTCCTGATATTCTTGTGTTAGTTTTTGTAATTCATCAGGTGCGTCTGATAATGAAGGAGCTTGAAGTCCAATGAACGCTGCTAAAGAAAATTCATTGGTTTGCTCTCCCGTATAAGCATCTCTCATTTGATTCATAATACTACTAAAATTTTTTACTGCTACTGTCATAATTATTCCTCCTAGTAATTTAATTGTTGAAACAACTATAGATTATCAATAAAAGGTTAAAATTAGGTTAAAAAACATAAATTTACTTTTTTGTTTTAATATATAATATACTGGCGATGAGATAAGTTAATTAAAATAATCTGTATTTAATAATAGTAGAAAGACCACTCCATGATGGGTGGTCTCAATCATTATATAGCGTTACATGATGTGGAGAAAATTAAAAAAGACCATCTCTAATAGAGTGGTCAAAAATACTAACTTGTCTTACATTATAATGAAGTTGACTTACCTTTTTTCTCATCCACAATAAGGTCTTCTTCACGTTGTGGGCGAGGGGCTTCCGTACGCCCATTAGGTTTTTTTGGGTCTGCTCCACTAGTAAATGATTGTTTTGTTGGCTCGTCTGTTGCAAACTCTGTATTTTTTTTGTCTCGTTTCATGTCGACACCTCCTAAAGATATTATTTATCTTATCCAATAAAATATCCCTTGTTTATTTCTACTTCCTATTTAAATATTTCAGATCATCCCAAGATTATGTAAGGAAAATTTGGTAGGAAATTTCTGATGTTTGGATTTTGCATAAAATAATTGATTATTTAGAAAAAATGAATTTTTATGTTAAAATAAACCAAAGAAAACATTTTAGAAAAGTATCGGCGCTTTGATTGGAGGTTGAACAGGTGGATGAGAAGAAGAAGGGGAAATTACAAATCCTCGTAATAATTTTAATGATATTACTTTTGGTTGCAACGTTTGTTTTATTTTTCATAGGTAAATATATGTTGGCATTTATTTTATTTGGAATTTTTATGCTAATACTAAATTTTATTAGTAGCTGGAAAAACCTAGATAATGCAGATTACGTTTATAGAAAAATTCATAAGAGTAACCAGAAGTGGTAATTACTAAACATTTAGCTTAGGATACTTATAGTGCTTATTTGGATAGCTGAAAGAGCAAAGAAGGATTCCTCACTTTAATGAATAAATAGTGAGTTATAATGTTTTTCAACAACTACGGAGGTGCTTTTTTGCAAACATTTTTTAAATATAATTGGCTAGTTAGGGAAGACTGGTTTCGTTGGTGTGAAGAGTTGACTGAAGAAGAACTTTTGCAAAACAGAACTGGTGGGATGGGCAGTATTTTGCACACACTTTTCCATATCATTGATGTTGAATGGAGTTGGATTCGTCTATTACAAGGGAAAACTGATTTTCAGGAGAGCTTTGATGAATATAATAGCTTGGAAAAGGTTCGTAAATTGGAAGCAGCATTTCATTTAGAAGTCGAAAGCTTTGTAAATCAATGGGACGACAGTATGGAAGAGCGTATACTTCATAATTCGTTAGCCGATGGTAGCATTGAGACGCATACATGGGGTGAGATCATTCGTCATACCATTGCACATGAAATTCACCATATAGGACAATTATCAATTTGGGCAAGGGAGATGGGGAGAGCGCCTGTTTCAGCGAATCTAATCAGACGAGGTCTTTCTTCATCATTGAAAAATTCAGTAGGTGCTCAAATAAATATAGAAACGTCTAAATAGTGTTCCAGAAAATCTTCCAATTCATTTGAAATGGAAGATTTTTTGATGCCCAAATAAGAGAAATTGCGAGGTAAATTTCATATAGATATTTAAAGAACCAACCATCTCTATTATGGCGTAAAATACCCAGTAAATATTAGTTAAAAGCTAATGTTTACTGGGTATTTTTTGGACAATATTTAGGTTAATTAGAAATATTTATATGAAGAATAGCTAACAACTTGACAGAAGTTTAAATGGGGAGTACTATACATTGGTCGCGAAAAAAACTATTGTAACGTAACATTTTTTAAAGTGCAATACAGTACTTATCAGTTAAGTTCAAATATATCTAGATTTTAATTTAATCAGTAAAAGGTAGGTGCAGAAATGAAAAATCTAGTAAATAAAAAAGATAACCTATTACAAAACTTTTTAGGAATTTATATAGTAGCAGTATTAATGTTATGGAGTAAAACATACATCTCTCAACTATCACAATTTGACTTAGGTGTAGAAGGAGTCATGCAACAATTCCTTTTACTAATAAATCCACTAGGCTCAGCAATGCTATTTCTAGGATTTTCATTTTTATTTAAAGGAAAAAGAAAATACACATCACTCGTTATAATTTATACTTTGATGTCTATTCTTTTATATGCCAATATTGTTTATTACCGATTCTTTAGTGATTTCATTACATTACCTACACTTTCTCAAACACAGAATTTCGGTGATTTAGGTGGTAGTGTTCTTTCTTTACTAAAGCCTTATGATATTTTGTTCTTTGTAGATGTTCTTGTTATGTTTTATCTACGATTCTCTAAAAAAATTCAAAAAGATACGAAACGTTATGGCTATAAAAAAGGAATGGCAATCATTGCTATTGCATTAGCAGTATCCGTCCTTAATTTAGGACTAGCTGAAACTAATCGTCCTCAACTATTAACACGAGGTTTTGATAGAAACTATATTGTGAAATATCTAGGAATGTATAACTATACGATTTATGACTCAGTTGAAACGATGAAAGCATCGTCTCAGAGAGCTTTGGCGGATAGTAGTGATATTACTGAAGTAATTAACTATACAAAATCAAATTATGCCAAACCGAATGCCCAATATTTTGGTGCAGCAAAGGGAATGAACGTTATCTATTTACATTTAGAATCATTCCAAAACTTTTTAATCGACTATAAATTAAACGGTGAAGAAGTAACACCATTTTTAAATTCATTAGCAAAAGATAAGAATACCTTGTATTTTGATAATTTCTTCCATCAAACAGGTCAAGGGAAAACGTCTGATGCAGAATTTATGCTTGAAAACTCTTTATTTGGATTACCACAAGGATCTGCTTATATTACAAAAGCACAAAATACGTATCAGGCAGCTCCTAGTATTTTAAAAGATTATGGTTATACATCCGCTGTATTCCATGGTAATAACGGAAGCTTCTGGAATAGAAATGTGATTTATAAATCATTTGGATTCGATAAATTCTTTGATGCTAGCTACTATAACACAGGTACTTCAGAGGACATGGCTGAATATGGTTTATTAGATAAACCATTCTTTGCACAATCTCAAAATCTTTTAAGCTCCTTACCACAACCTTTTTATACAAAATTAATTACGGTAGGGAATCACTATCCATATAAAATGAATCAAGATTTAGTGACAATTGATAAAGCCAATACGGGAGATGCAAGCGTTGATAATTATTTCCAAACAGCTCGTTATGCAGACGAAGCAATTCAACAGGTCTTCCAGCAATTAAAAGAATCAGGTTTATATGATCATTCAATGATTGTTCTTTATGGTGACCATTATGGTATTTCAGATAATCATAACGCTGCAATGAGCCAAGTAATAGGAAAAGATATTACACCATATGAAAGTGCTAATTTACAACGCGTTCCATTATTTATACATGTTCCGGGTATGGAGGGTGGTACTAACCATACGTATGGTGGGCAAACAGACCTTCTTCCAACATTATTACATTTACTTGGAATTGATTCACAGCAATTTGTTCAATTTGGTTCAGACTTATTATCAGAAGAGCATGATGAAATTGTTCCATTTAGAAATGGCGATTTTGTCAGTCCTACTATTTATTCAATTAATGAAAAATATTATGATAATAAAACAGGCTTACCATTAGACGAGAGTCAATTAGAGGAAGCAAAAACGATTAAAAATGAAGTAGATCATAAATTGGCGTTATCTGATAGAGTCGTAAATGGTGACTTATTGAGATTCTATACGCCAACAGGTTATACGCCAGTTGATCCTTCTAAATATAATTACTCTCAAGATGAGAATGTAGAATCTAAATAATTTAAGTAATTTACTGGCAGTTCAAGGAGCTATGTAAGATATCAGAGTGTATAGGATATCTTACCATCTCCTTGAATTGCTTTTTTAAAGGTCATTTTTAAATAAGTATGGTATTACTAAGATTTTGTATTCTGGACGTTTCGAGGTTCAAAGAGAAAAGTTGGGCTAATTGAAAAAGCGATTCAAATCCTTTAATAGTAAGGGTTTGAATCGCTTTTATTAAGGAGAGGTAAGAGGAACCATTACGGCACTCTTTATTTTAACTTATTTCATTTTAAAGAATAATCTATATGAAAAAAGGAAAGAAATAGGTGTAAATTGTAGGAGTTGATCGTGATGGAGTTTTATAAGGATACAGTAATTTACTGTTACAGTTGTCGTAAAAAGACTGTGTTTACATGTAAAGATACGCATGAAAAAAAGGGTGTTGATAGTCATTGCAGTGAATGTACAGGTATTTGGTTTGAATGGCAAAATCGAGCTGTGGAAAGAGAAATGGAAAAGTGGATTGCATATAATAAAGAGTTAGTAAATCATATGAACCATTGATATATAACTTTTATACAAAAGTCACCTAGAATTATGAAGCGAAAAACAATAGAAAAATCTAATTCTCAAGTAATGACGATGATAGTTGACAGAGCCATTTTCTTTTAAGAGAATGGTTCTTTTTCTTTTGTATAGAAACAAGCTGTCGTAGCATGAACAAAATTACTACTTCTTCATCTCACTCTTCAAATACATATAATAGATGTGCACGGAGTATTGGTTAAGAGACGTGTATAATAGATTTATTGAATCCCAAAACATGATGTGTCTGTATAGTTAATCTGTGAGGTACCATGGACGTTTATAAAAAGATTGGAATAATCGGGGGGAACAGATAAAGAGGGGCGTTACATTGCTTCAAAAGCATCAGAGAAAGGGTATCACATGCGTATGTTTGTGAGAAACCAGAAAAGCCAATTGATAGTAAAGTAACGGAAAATATATTGGAAGTCATGTCTGATTTACATAGGGTTACGGATGGATCTAACCATTGCTGGAGATACAAAGAGTGTTATAGATAAAAGGGGTGCAAAGATATTTAACATTCTTTATTCATAAATGATGATGGATAAGAAAAAAGGGCATAGCCTTAGCCAAAATCAACTAATCAAATGGACTCTAATTAGCCTTCCATTTATAGTAGAGGGCTAAATAGTCGAGATATAGCTTCATTTATCATTAGCCAAATTGAAAATCAAAAGTATGTACAAAAGGCACCGTTTATCTCGAATTAATACTAATTTAACGGAAAATTCCACCTGTGTAGGGAGGTCAGGGCCTCAATTATATTTAATTAAAACCTTCTCCAATAAGCCTTCCAACCCCTCTCAACAGCCAATAAATGATTCTAAATGGGAGGAGAAGCAATTCTGGTATCCAAACTAGTACGTCAAGAAATAAGTCAATTAATGAATATTGATCATTACGTCGCATATCTCTTCTCTTTTTGTTTTTCCTTCCTTGCCACCATTCCTTCATATTACTCGACCCCTTTTTCAAAAATAGCTTGATATATATACGGTTCAATGTTTTAGTTGGTTTCATTTTAAGTACTTTATGGAGTAAAAGCGTAGGATAATTATATTTTTCCCAGCGATCTGTAAAGCCGAAGATGTGGTAGATGGTGATATGAAATGGAACAAGGGGAAGGGTATACAGGGTTAAAAAGGGCCACTAGGCTTGTAGTGACCCTCTTTTGCTATTGAATGTGTGGATGTATTGACATTATTGTTAGCTGCCAATAATGAAGATCATCCCTTTTTCATGTTTTATCAATAAATATTAATATTCTTTTTGTACGAATGCTGCGCCTACAATAATGAGAAGAATGAATAAAACAACGATTAAAACGAATGTTGAACTATTATTCTTGCCGCCGTAGTCCATGCCACAACTCATGCTATAACCTCCGCTATAGTCATTACCATAGCCTCCATAACAACAATTGAAATTACCCATGTTTCCAAAGTATCCCATCAAGATCTCTCCTTTCTTCAGTTTATTGTATGAATGCCGTTGAAAGAGAAAAGGGTATTCGTCTAATGAATCGTATTTAGATAATTTTAAAAAGGATCTTGGGTGAAAGGTAAATTTCACTAAACACCTGATATGATGAAACTCAAAGGCGCTTGTTACAGCATGAAGAATAATTGTATTCCATGATAATGTCTTTTTCATTTAGCCTACCATTGTGAATAAGAACGTCGTTGCCAATCCACTTCATCTTTTTTTTCTGTAGCTTTTAATTTAAATGCATGAGGAATTGAAAATATTTTTTTATGAATGCTGTGGAACAAGTTTTAAGCAGGAAAAACTATGCTATCCCGTTTATTTTTAATTACATGGCACAATGGAATCATTTAACTAAAAATAATGTGAGAGTTTTCTTTCATTCGCTCGTTATTACTTGTAGAGAAGAAAGGAGGTTTTCTAACTTCGTGTATTCATTAATTAATCAGCTACAAAAAAGGGATGAACAAGCTTTAAGAGAAGTGATTAACAAATATGGAGGTTATGTTAAAGCCATTGTAGTGAAAGTGTTACAGCCCAATCAAACAGCTATTGAAGAATGTATCAACGATGTATTTCTAACCATTTGGCAAAAGAGTATTCAATTTACTGGCGATGAGATTGATTTTAAAAAATGGATTGGCGTTATTGCAAAATATAAAGCGATTGATACATATAGAAGCCTTCAAAATAAGCCAAAAACAGTCGAGTTACTTCCATCCATTTCAAATAGCAAGGATCTTCCAGAAAGCATCATAGAACAAAGAGTACAAAAAGAGCAGCTATTTATCAGTATTTTAAATTTAAGTAAAAACGATCAGGAAATTTTTCTCTTGAAATACTACTTAGGATATTCCAACGGAGAAATTGCAGAGCTATTTGGTCTATCTAAATCAGCTGTTGAAAATCGTTTATATCGAGGTAAGTTAAAGTTAACAGAAGAGCTGGGAGGTATCTAAATGAACGAAAAGGACTTCATCGAAATAGATATTGAAGAGATTGAACCAATTGAATTATCTGATTGGGAAAAGATTAATATTGAAAAAAGTGTTTTACGGTCATCTTCAACCAAGAAGTATGTATTTAAAAAATGGAAGTGGGTTAGTATTGTCGCCATGCTCACATTTATTTTTGCTAGTAGCAGCATTTGGCTACCTGTAGTGGCTAATCGAGTACCAATTGTACAGCAACTATTAAATAGCAATGATAATCCCCAATTACAAGTATTTAGTGATAATGCATCAACCATCAATCAAATAGACGAAAGTAACGGAACCTCCATTGAATTAGCTGAGGCTTTTTTCGATGGAACGATTGTATCGGTTAGTTATGAAATGAAACACGAAGAACCGATAGATGAACCCCCGCTATTTTGGAATGGTGATTTAGAAGTCAACGGAAACAAATTAGACGTACTTAGTCATCAAATCATTAAAAAGAATGATGCTACTTGGATTGGTATGTTTACGGCGAGAATTTCAGACAAAGCGATGGATGAAACGATAAATCTTCAATGGCGTCCTAAAGATTTTAAAGGTATGAAGAATACGACTCTTGTGGAAGGGGCATGGAACTTTCAATTAGAACTTACACCAACCCGAGCCTATTCAAGAAAAATAAATAAACCATTTGGTAATGAACAATATCAGTTATTATGTAATCAAATTACAGAGGGGAAATATATAACAACTCTTTACTTTGAGGGAAATCTAGATTGGGATACAGAATTTTTAATGGTAGACATAGAAGATAATCTTGGAAATGTATATGAAAAGGTAGGAGCAACAACTATTAAAAGCGGTTCTGGGCGAGTAAATGGTTATGTTGAGGTTTTTATACCTGATTCTGATATTCGAACGCTAATCATTACGCCAACTATAAGAATTGTTGATGAAAAAACATTAGAGCGGAAAGAGCTTGTTCCGCTCCCAAGTATTAATATTTCTCTAAAATGATATGGTCTGTTCCTACAACTTGTTTTCAAAGGGCTGAAGGAATCAATTCTTACCTTCAAAGATGGATGTGTTAGCAATGAATGATATAGGTCAGCATCTTTACCATTAGCTCATATTACGCAGTGTTCAGTCAAAATAGAGCTATTAATTGTAGCTAAATATCTTTTAAGCTATTAAATTTTTAATTCTTCCTTTTAGTACCAATCATCATAAAGCCTAATAATAAATATAGAAGACTGGCCGAAATGGAGCTATACAACAGGAATGTAATAGAAGTTGGTGCCCAAACTTTAATAAATGTCCAATTTAAGCCGCCAAGTACTATGTTAGGCGTGATAAATAGTGCTGTCAGCATTGTCGCCACAAGTATAGTATGGGCAGATAATAACAATATTCTTTTGTAATTTAGATTTGCCATACTACGTTGTTTTTTATAAAGGCTGCGTATAATTTGAACGAATAGATAACAGAAAATAATGCTGATTGCGATGATGATAGCACATATGATTGTTACAATTTTATCTAGCTTTTGATAGCTGCTGATATGTTGCATGTCAATCGTTTTGCCCTCCCATAAATCCATGACACCTTGTCCAATCGCTGTTGTAGAGCTTGTATTCATATTGGCTAAAATAGCCACGCCGATTTGTTCGTCAGGTTGCAAAATGAAATACGAGGAAAAGGTTGGATTCTCACCAGCATGGTAGATATATGACTTTGTGTCCTTTTTCACAACGGCCCAACCGTTTGCATAGTAAGGATTCGTATCAAAAGGCTCCACTGTTAGATCTGGAGTATGCGATTCTTGAATTAAATTGTTACTGATTGAATAGATATCACTGTTTCCTACCTGTAATTTTAACCATCTGGCTATATCATTAGCGTTACTGATGATATAACCAGCGGGGATATTGCCACGATAGATAGGTGGTATGTATCGCTGCTCTCTCATTAGACCTATTTTATAGCCAGAAGCCATATGTGTGGAATGTACTTGGTGAATTCCTACAAAAGATTGATGCATACCAACAGATTGTAAAATTTTCTGTTGAATATACTGATCGAATGGCTGTTTTGCAACTTGTTCAATGACGAGGCCTAAGACATCATAGTTGATGGTTGCATATTCAAAAGAACTCCCTGGTTGACGATTTAGTGATTGATCCAGCAGTGTTTTAACTGTTAATTCAAGGGCATTATCCGCTGTGCTTTCTGGGATTTGAGTAATGGAATTTGAGGGAATTCCGCTAGTATGAGACAATAGCTGCTGTATTGTCACAGCCTGATCCTCGCCTTTATAGGTTAATGATAACCAAGGGATATACTTTCGGACATCATCTGATCGTTTTAACAAACCTTGTTTTTCTAATTGTAAAATAGCGAGTCCTGTAAATGCCTTAGACGTGGAGCCTAACTCAAAAAGAGTATCAGAGGTAACAGGCGTTTTTGTTTTCGTATCTGCAAAGCCAAAGCCCCGTTGATAGACGGTTTTCCCTTTATCAACAATAATTACTGAAATTCCTGGGATTTTACTAATGGTTTGCTGCTCCTTAATAAACTGATCAATTTTACTAATTGTATTATTTGATGCTGCGTGTCCAAATCCGGGTGTGAACGTAAAAAATAGTAACATTACTGTCATCATCACCGATTTCTTCATGAATAATGTCATGTTGTTTTTCTCCTTAGAACGTAATGTGCTTGTGACAACATGGTTTACTGTAACAAGAAAAATAAGGGTAAACCATCGATTAACATGACTATTTCCGGGATAACATGACAAATTTGTCACTTCAAAAAGGGCCACTCCTAAAACCAATAGGAGGGCCCTTGAAATTTTATTTAATTTGTTTCTGGCTCTGGCGTAAAATCTTGACCGTTAAATGTTAATTTAGATGGTGAGATAAGAATTTCTCTGTTCGCTTCGTAGTAAGGGTCTAAAACTTTATAAAAGGCTTCCCATTGCTCGCCAGCTTTTTCATCTTCACCCTTTTGTTCAAGGGCAACTGCTTCTTCATAGTGTTGTTTTAATTTTGCGTAATCTGCATTACTAATGCTGAATTCGATATCTTCCATATATTCCTCGAAGGGAACTGGTTTAAAGTGTGGGCGAAGTATTTCATAGAATTCATCCCATTTCTTCATAGCCAATTCTTCGTCTTTATCTTTTTCAGCTTTTTGTGCCTCTTCATAGATTGTTTTAAGTTTTGCAAGTTCCTCTTTTGTTAAATCGACGTTCATATCCGCCATATACTCTTCAAAAGTTAAAGGTGGATATAATTCTTGGTAATAAGGTTCAAGAATAGTGAAAATTTTATCAATGTTTTCTGATGCCTCATCCGTTTTATTTTCTTTTACATACTTAATCCAGTTACTATAAAGTGTTTTTAGCTGTTCTTTATCTTGTGCTTTGATAACAATATTTTTTTCAGCGAATGCGGCTTCATTAATAAATTCTTCAAAAGGCTCAGGTTGCCAATTTGCTAATTCGTAAGGTCTTGTGATGTTATCCATCGCCTCATAGATTCGTTCCATTTCCTCATAATTCTCTTCTTTTTCAGCCTTTTTCATGTCAGAAAAGAGTTTCTCTAGTTGGACTAATTCTTCTTTTGTTACTTCTTTAGGTAAGCTTTTTTTATAGACGGCAAAGGTAAAGAAATCTGAGTAATCTTTCACAATACTACCCTCAACTAAAATTTCCTGCCCCTCTGCTAGCTTTAACTGCTCAATTTGTTTATCTGAGAAATTGTGTAAACTGATGTAGTAGTTTTTTCCATCTGTTCCTTTAAGGGTAATGCTGCTACCATCAAAATATTTAATGGTACCTGTTATTTTTTGTTCTATTTGAATCGTTACATTATTTGTTGTATCAACAGCTGTTGCACCAGCTTGAAGCGGTGTTAATACAGCCATCCCAAGTGTTAATGCTGAAGCTAATAGCCATGTTTTTTTAGCAGGTTTTTTCATATTTATCAATTCTCCTTTAGGTTAACTTCTGTTACCAATTATTAGACGTTTTACCAATTGAAAAAGTTTTAACTTTTTGAAAAAAATTTTAAGAAATTAAAGAGTGGAGGATTCATGATAAGACACACTGTTTTCGTATCTGTAGTCTTTGAAAAATAGCTATTATTTACAGCACAGACCATGCAAAGGGTTGATTATCGAAGCAAAGATTTACAAGGATTAGTGCGCTTCCAGAGAAAATTCATGGGCACGAACTAAGGCATTATTGCAGCTGATACTGTTTTAAGCTCTTTTTCTCCTTATTGAAGATTTTAGGAGAGACGCTGTCATTCTAATGTTTAATCTCATAAGATAACTTGCATCCGTTTAATCCAAGCTCTTCTACTGTTCATCCTGGAAATAGATTTTATAGAATTTGCGATTCGTTGCCTCATCATAGCCAACTTCAATTAATTCATCTATTTGGTCGATATGTTGAATATTTACTTGGATTTCAATATTGGAATCCAGTTTGATTTTACGTTTGTATTTCTTTTCAGCTTTTTCTAGCGCACTATCAGAAATGATAGTCTCATAGGGTTTGACCGAATTAATGATGATATCTTTTTGAGTAGTGTCCGCTTGCTCAAAAACTGTTTCAATATAATGATTTACTTGAAACTCCTCTTCATTTCTAAAGTAATCCAGTGTTTTGTTCAAAAGCCCAAGTTTTTCTGTGCTTGTATAATTTTCTTCCTTTAAAATGAATTTTTTGCATTCTGTTAGTGCTAAATTGGTTTTATAATAATGCTCATCTGCTGCTTGTATTTTTAAAAATCGTTCTTGCCAATAAACGATATCTTCTTTACGCTTTGTTTTAATATACACGGCAGGAGATTGATCTGGTCCCATATCAACAATAATAGCCATATTATTAATCTTCTTCACGTTAATGCCATCCACACCGTGCACGATCATTTGATTGTGTTCATTTTTCACATCTAAAAACATTTCCTTTTCATCAATTTTGACAATAGCGAGGATTTTTTTAGCCTCATTCAATAGTAAACAATTTTCAAATAGGCCAATAAAGAGTTCTCCGCTTTTGATGTTTGGATGCTGTGACACACTATGTAAGTGCTTGGCTATATTTTGTGATTGTTCTAGGAAGTTATTTTCCTGCTCGAAAATCGCTCTTGAATACGTAAAAACTTCATTGAGTGCAATATTGCTTTCATGGAAAAATTCATATTGCTGTTCCATGTCAATTTTATTAAAAGCAAGCTGTGTAAAGGCTGCTTCTAACATGACCTCAGGTTGTGTAAAAACTTCTTCTCCTAAAATAAGCGTCTCGCTCAAAAAATGCAGACTATAGTGTGCTAATTTACTTTCACTGACTTCTAGCATAAATCTCACCTTCTAATTTTTCATAGTAGCTAGTATACCATAACTTAAAGATTGCTTTTATAAGCACCAGTACTCATTGGAGGCAGATTTTTATAACCACCGAATGTTAGTGTTTTGTTATGAAAGAATGTTGAGGGTTGGAAGTTTAAAATACTGTTGCTTAGATAAAGATAAAAACATGTAGGGATACTCTGTACAAGTGTACTAAAGAGGGTGATCAATATGTGGGAAAAGGTTATTTCCTACATGCCACATTGGCAAGTTTTTTTACAAGGCTTTTTAGCATTTTTTATTCCATATTTAATTTATAAATTATTTCATGTTTTTTTATTTGTTAATAAGAGCAATGGCAAAATTGAGATGATAGAAAATAGTGAACAAGGTGAGATGATACACATACCTGTTCAAAAAACGTTAGAGCAATTTACAGGCGATTATAATAAAGATCTTTTACAAATGAGGAAAGAACTTGGCCATAATTGGGATATTCATTTTAGAGAATTTCAAATAGGGAATACGGATACTCGTGCAGCGATCGTTTTTCTTAAAGGATTATGCGATAAAGAATTGATTGACAAACATATTTTGAAATCATTAATGAATGGACATACAGAAAAGTCATCAGTTTTAAGAGGGCATGAACTACAGCAATCGATTATTAATGAAATGCTACCAGTGAGTGATCTGTTAGAGGAAAAGAAAGTTATGAAAGCTGTTGGGAAAGTACTAACGGGTTCCACTGTATTAATTGTGGATGGCATACAGCATGTATTGATCATTGGTACGTCACATGGCAAAACTCGTAATCTTGAGGAGCCTGTTTCTGAGGCATTAGTACGTGGGCCTAGAGTGGGCTTCACGGAAAAATTAAGTGTAAATACCTCTTTATTAAGACAGCATGGTGAGAATCGAAATTTATCGATTATTGAGATGGAAGTGGGCGAGCGTACGAAAAAAGAGTTGGTTTTAGCCTATATAGATGAAATTGTGCAGCCTAATCTTGTCAAAGAGGTGAAGGAACGAATTGAAACAATCCATTTGGATGATGTTGCTGAATCGGGATATATTGAGCAATTGATTGAGGATGATTATCTCAGCCCATTTTCGCAAGTGCAAAGTACCGAGCGTCCTGATCGGGTTATTGCTGCTTTACTAGAGGGACGAGTCGCAATTCTTTTAGATGGAACTCCCTTTGCATTAATTGTGCCAGTCACGTTTAATATGCTACTGCAATCACCAGAGGATTACTATGAACGTTGGTTATCGAGCTCACTTATTCGCTTGCTTCGCTATTTTGCTGCAGGCATCTCTTTATTTGGCCCATCCCTGTACATTGCTTTTGTATCGTTTCATCAAGGCTTAATTCCCACTAAACTAGCGCTGTCCATGATGGCAACAAGGCAGGGGGTACCGTTTCCAGCATTGATTGAAGCCCTCATTATGGAAGTCGCTATTGAGATATTACGAGAAGCAGGACTTCGTCTACCAAAGCCGATTGGTCCGACAATGGGGATCGTTGGAGGACTTGTTATTGGAGAAGCCGCCGTACAGGCAGGAATTGTGAGTCCAATCATGGTCATTGTGGTTGCATTAACAGCAATTTCCTCTTTTGCTATCCCTCAATATAATGCTGGTATCACGCTAAGAATGCTACGTTTTGTGGCGATGTTTTCCGCAGCTTTATTTGGACTATATGGCATCATTCTATTTTTCTTATTCCTTTGCAGTCATTTGGTAAAGCTAAAGAGCTTCGGTGTATCATATTTGAGCCCAACTATTCCGTATCGAGCAGGTGATTGGAAAGATTTTATGGTGCGAATGCCGTTAAAGATGATGAAGCATCGTCCTAGATTGTTAAAGCCAAAAGATTCGGTCCGCAAAGGGGAATAAGAGAAAGGGAGCAAAACAGCCATGAACAGCAGTATGAAAGATAAAATAACGACGTCACAAGCAGTTGTTATTATTATTAACTATATTCTTGCCACTGGGATTCTTACTTTACCTCGTGCATCTGTAGAAAAAGTTAAAACGCCAGATGTTTGGATTAGTGTATTTTTAGGTGGAGTCGTTGCAATGATTGCAGGTGTAATCATTGTGAAGCTAAGCCAACAATACTCTGACAAAACATTTTATCAATATAATCAAGATATCATAGGGAAGTGGTTAGGCTGGTTTATAAGTGCGTGTGTAATTGCCTACTTTTTTACCATTTCTGCCTTTGAAGTTCGCATCATGGCTGAAGTAACTTCTCTCTTCTTATTAGAAGGAACCCCCACTTGGGCGATTATTTTGCCTTTTTTATGGGTTGGACTTTACTTAATAAGCGGTGGCATCAACACAATCGCTCGTTTATTTGAAATCATTTTTCCTATTACCTTTGTTATTTTTTTACTTGTGGCCTTTTTAAGTTTAGGGATTTTTGAAATCGATAATTTAAGACCAGTACTCGGTCTGGGCGTTGTTCCGATGTTAAAGGGAATAAAAACAGCGACACTGGCATTTTTAGGGCCTGAAATTATGCTACTACTTGTGGCATTTATGTACCCCTCAGATAAATCAAAGGCCGTAAAGGTTGTACTGGCGGGTATAGCCATACCTTTACTCTTTTATGTCATCACGGTTGTGATGGTCATTGGTGCTCTATCCATTGAGGGGGTTTTGACAAGGACTTGGCCAACAATTGAATTAATGCGAAGTTTTGAAATCCCTGGTTTAATTTTTGAACGCTTTGAGTCATTTCTTCTTGTAATTTGGATTATGCAAATCTTTGCTACCTTTACGATTACTTATTATGCCGCTACTTTAGGATTAGCCCAACTGTTTAAGAAAAATATGCATCCCTTCTTATATGGGCTACTTCCGATTATTTACATTATTGCGATGACACCTAAAAATATTAACGATCTATTTACATTTGGCGATAAGATTGGTCATGCTGCATTAATTTTATTTGGTGTAGTACCGATAACCTTACTCCTTATTTCGAAATTGAAAGGAAAGAAAGCATGAAGCGAATACAGTGTTGTGTACGTTTACTTCTAGTTGCAACGGTAACCTTGCTTCTTACTGGATGTTGGAGTAGTAAAGAGATTGAGGATTTAGGCCTTATTGTAGGTACATCATTGGATTTAGAGACGGGTGATGTTTCCTCTGAAGAGCAACAAGATGCTAGGTATGCAAACAGACAGTTGCTAACAATTACCAATCAATTTGTTACGTCAGAGACTACGGTTTCTGGAACAAAAGAGGGAGCATTGCCAGAAAAAGCGTATAAAAATGTTTCTGAGACAGGTGATGCGGTGTTACCAACTTTACGAAATATGCTGTTAAAGGTTGATAAACGTTCCTTTGCTGAACATTCCAAAGTAATTATTATCGGTGAGGAATTAGCTAGTACTATCAATCTCCAACAAACGTTGGATTTTTTTCTAAGAGAATTAGAAATACGGCCGAGTGGACTGCTCTTTATTGCTCAGGATCAGGCAAGTCAGGCACTTGAAACAAATGAACCAACTAAAATTCCTGCCTTTCAATTAGTAGAAATGATGGAGGGACATGAAAGGACGACAAAAATTTTGCCTCCGATGACCGTAGCCAAACTAGAGGGGAAGCTGTATTCAGACTCTAGCTTTTTATTGCAAAATGTGAGTACGGAAAATGGAGAAGTAAAATTTGCAGGCGCTGCTATCATTGAAGGAAAAACCAAAAAGCTACGAGGATTTTTAAATGAGAGTGACCTAGAAGGAATTGCATGGATGTCTGGCGATGCGAAAGGTGGCCTAGTCAAAGGCTTTGATGAGGAGTCAGGAGCACCTATTGTGTATGAAATTATTTCAGCTAAAAGTAAAATTATTCCACATGTAAAAGGGGATCAAATCTCCTTTACGATAAAAATTCAATCAGAGGGAAGAATTGCTGAACATTGGGTTCTCTCCGATAAAGCATTTGACAATCAATTTTTGAAAAAAGCAGAGAAAGTATTTGAAAAAGAGATAGAGCGATTAGTGAGGAAAGCACTAGATAAAACGCAACATGAATTTCAAACAGATGTTTCTGGGTTTGGCAATAAACTAAGAATCGATTACCCGAAAGTATGGCAAAAAAGAAAAAAAGAATGGGATCAAACGTTTAGTGAGGTTCCTATTACATGTGAAGTGAATGTTTCCATTAAGGATTATGGCACGTCAGGTGATTAACATCGTTAATCATCTTTTTTTCTGTCCATTTAAGTATATACTGGAATTAAAGGTAGGATAGTAGATATTCGAAAAGATGGGGGATAAAGGCATGCAATTTACCATTCAATCAATCGCTACAGTTCATAACAATCGACAAATGATACAAGATGATCACTGGGGAGAGATTATTTCAACTATTGAACTTGCTGATCATATCCATGAGGCATCCTTAAAAGGAATAGAAGATTTTTCTCATCTAGAAATTATTTTTTATTTTGATAAGGTTACAGACGATCAAATCCAATATAAGGCTAGACATCCTAGAAATAATCAAGATTATCCTGAGGTAGGCATTTTCGCTCAAAGGGGTAAGAATAGACCTAATAAATTAGGAAGTACAACCGTTGCGTTGTTAGAGGTCAAACCTAGAGCATTAATCGTTCAAGGGCTAGATGCCATAGATGGCACACCTATACTAGATATAAAGCCTGTGATGAAAGAATTTTTACCTAAGAAGGATGTTAAACAGCCCGCATGGTCAGTAGATTTAATGAAGGCTTACTGGGGGTAATAACATTGTTCATACGAAGACAATTGTGGATTTCTTGCGAAGGGGAGTAGCGTGCTCCCCTAATTTTTTAAAGAATGATTCCCTCTTGGTAAAGAATGCTAATGGCATGAGAGCGATTTTTGGCACGCAATTTTTTAATAGCAGATTTTACATATTGTGTAATGGTTAATTCACTTAAATTCATAGCATCTGCTATTTCCTTTGTACTATCTCCCTGCGCTACCTGTCTCATTACCTCTAGCTCACGCTTGCTAAGAAAACCCTCTTTTTTGCTATTTCTAGCTTGCATGATAAGCTGCCCAATCATGTTTCCAAAGGTTGTCATGTCATCTAACAGCTTTTCATTTATATCGATTTCCTCTTCTAATTGAGTACTACAAATATAACCAAAAACATATTGCCCAATGTAAATCGGGACAATTAAAAACGAATTATTTTGCGAGGGAATAGAATATTTAATACTGATATTTTTTAAATAGTCCATACCTGTACAAAATTTAGCCTTTTTATCTTCAATAGCAGCATAAATAATAGGGAAGCTACGAATCTCCTCACGAATTTCACCAATATGACTACCACCCGATTCATTCAAAAAAATGATTCCTTCAGCGACAAAGCCTATTGGAGAATACCTTAATAAATAGGCATCCTTGATAGGAAAAGAATCTAAATATACCTGCAAAATGTGTATCAACAACTCTTCATGGGTGGCATAACTTTGTACCGTGTCGAAACGTTTTTGAATGGTATAAAGATTGGACATGACCTATCCCCTTTTTTAAGTATATACTACGCTTAAAATAAGGAATTTTCAATATTTTCTGTAAGTTGTAGTATTTAAGTTAAGTAAATCCATATTTTCCTATTTTGATGTGAGGAGGAGCAGCAGATGAGTAGTCAAACAATTAAAGAGGTGGATGCAGTTGTTCTAGGTGCTGGGTTCGCAGGTCTGTATATGCTACATCAGTTGAGGAGTAAAGGCTTTTCGACCATTGTATACGAGGCTGGGGATGGTGTAGGAGGTGTTTGGTATTGGAATCGTTATCCTGGTGCAAGATGTGACATTCAAAGTATCTACTATAACTACACCTTTTCAAAAGAATTATATGAAGAATGGACTTGGACATCTAGATTTCCAGAGCAAGCGGAAATATTACGCTATTTAAATTATGTAGCCGATCGTTTTCAATTGCGAACAGATATTCAATTTAACACAAGAGTCACTGCAGCTCATTTTGATGAAGAACGACATAAATGGATGATTTATCTAAACGATGGCCAGTACATTTTAACAAAGTATTTTATTACAGGAATAGGCTGTCTATCTGCAGCAAATGTTCCTAACATCCAGGGGTTGCAACAATTTAACGGAAAATGGTATCACACGGGGCATTGGCCACATGAAAAGGTTGATTTTACTGGGAAGCGTGTAGGAATTATTGGGACAGGCTCAAGCGGAATTCAGGCAATACCTGTTATTGCAAAAGAAGCAGAGCAGTTAACGGTGTTTCAACGCACTCCACAATATACGATTCCCGCTCGTAACCATGCATATGAAGAGGACTTTATCAAAGAAACGAAGAAAAATTTTGAAGCGATAAAACGTTCCATGAGAAATTCGGTTTCAGGTACACCTTTTGCACAAAATCAGCAATCTGCAATGGAAGAACCTGATGATAAGAGGCAGGCGGTTTTTGAGAAAGCTTGGGCACAAGGTGGCTTTGCCTTCTCAGCTACTTATCATGACTTGTTAACGAATGAACAGTCCAATGAAAAAGCGGCAGAATTTATTCGCTCCAAAATAAGACAGATTGTGAAAGATCCTGTGGTTGCAGAAAAACTATGTCCTAAGTATATGTATGGAACGAAAAGACAGGTTTTAGATAGCAATTATTTTGAAACCTATAATAGGGAGAATGTTTTACTGGTTGATGTCAAAGAATCACCTATTCAAAAAATAACAGGAGAAGGTATTCAAACGGCGGATAACCATTTTGATTTAGAGATCATCATTTTTGCGACAGGCTATGATGGCATGACAGGGCCATTATTTAAGATTGATATCCGAGGAAGGAATGGCGTGTCATTAAAAGAGAAGTGGAAGGATGGGGCAGCTGTTCAAACCTATCTTGGACTCACAACAGCAGGTTTTCCTAATTTATTTATGATTACGGGACCAGAAAGCCCTTCTGTTCTCGTGAACATGCCGATTGCTATTGAGCAGCATGTCGAATGGATTGCCGAGTGCATGCATTATTTGCGTGAGCATGACATTGATCTTGTGGAACCAACAATAGAAGCAGAGGAAGCTTGGAGCACACATTGTCGAGATGTCGCTAATGCAACACTCTACGTCAAAGGTGATTCCTGGTATACGGGAGCCAATATTGAGGGCAAACCTCGAAGTTTTTTAATCTATCTAGGAGGATTTGATTATTACACAAAACATTGTAATGAGGTGGCTCAAAACAATTATGTAGGCTTTAAGTTAATGAAATTAAAATCAATATCATAGTTTGTGAGAGGGGAGCATATATCAATATGGAGCAACAAGTAGTCATTATTACAGGTGCTGGAAGTGGTATAGGAAGAGAGACAGCAAAATTGCTTGCCACTATGGGCAAAGCATTAGTTTTAGTGGATTTTGATGATAAAATTGGACAAGACACACTACATGCTGTTAAGGAATATCACCAACAAGCAATTTTTGTCCAAGCTGATGTTTCACAAAGCAATGATGTCAAAAAATATGTGGACGCTGCAAAAGAAACATTTGGCAGGATTGATGCTTTTATCAATAATGCAGGTGTTTTAAGCCCACCTACACTACTGGGAGATTTAGAAG
The DNA here is from genome assembly GCF_038630435.1 of Lysinibacillus sp. FSL K6-4013. Classification (NCBI taxonomy): domain Bacteria; kingdom Bacillati; phylum Bacillota; class Bacilli; order Caryophanales; family Bacillaceae; genus Lysinibacillus; species Lysinibacillus sp. FSL K6-4013. The sequence goes on along the minus strand of NZ_CP152031.1, from coordinate 3,307,786 downwards.
AGGAAACGTTTGATAGAATAATCTCGGTCAATCTTAAAGGGGCGTTTCTCGGCTTAAAGTATGTATTAAAAGAAATGGAGCAACAGCAATCAGGTGTTATTGTGAATACATCCTCAGCAGCTGGTATACAGGGACAACCCTATCTAGGTGGTTATGCGGCAAGTAAGCATGGTGTAATTGGGTTAACTAAAACGGCAGCCATGGAATATGGACCTAAAGGGATTCGAGTGAATGCAATTTGTCCCGGTGGCGTGATGACAAACATGACAAAGGGATTGGCATCAAGTCCAGAAGAAAATGGACCATTACGTAGATTAGCAAACCCTACTGAAATCGCAAATGTAATCGCTTTCTTAATTTCGCAGGAAGCTTCTTATGTGAATGGTGCTGTCGTCCCAATTGATGGCGGTTTAACATCGTAAAAACATTTTAAATAAGAGAGGAAGGATTTTAATGGAACATCGTATTGATTCAGAACTAAAAGAAACGTTAGCAATTTTTCCCCCATTAGATTTGGATAATGTACAAGCTACAAGAGAAGGAATGGCAGCCGTTGCTGTACCAGCTCCAATTGAAGAGCACATCATAGTAGAAAATAAAGTCATTCAAGGGCCTGATGATAATCATTCTCTTCGTCTTCGTATTTATAAGTCAAAAGAGCAAAAGGAAATATATCCAGGCCTGCTATGGATTCATGGTGGGGGCTATGTCTTAGGAGCTCCCGAGGGAGATGATGTGCTTTGTCAGCGCTTTGTCAATGACGCGAATTGTGTGGTGGTATCTGTAGACTATCGACTTGCACCTGAACATCCTTATCCAGCTCCGCTTGAAGATTGCTATGCAGCGTTAAAATGGGTCGCGGATCATGCGGATGAATTACGAATTGATCCTACCCGCTTAGGAATTGCTGGAGCTAGTGCTGGAGGTGGACTCACAGCTGCACTTGCATTACTTACACGTGATCGAAATTATCCGAAGCTTAGTTTCCAAATGCCGCTCTATCCAATGATTGATGATCGCAATAATACACCGTCTTCATTAGAAATTAAGGGTCATATGATCTGGAACCACTCACTCAATCAGAAGGGCTGGGAAATGTATTTGAATGGAGCAAATGGTAGCGACAATGTGCCACCATATGCCGCAGCAGCTAGAGCGGATGATTTATCAGGTTTACCATTTACTTATACATGTGTTGGTCAACTTGATCCGTTTCGTGATGAGACTTTACAATATGTAACCAAGCTATGTCAGGCTGGAGTAGATGTCGAATTCCACTTATACCCAGGCTGCTATCATGGCTTTGAGAGTATTGTTCCGACAGCCGCAGTCAGTCAAAGAGCTGTCACAGAGTATGTAGAAGCCGCTAAATATGTGTTGCATCGAAAGATTTCAGTGCCTTTATAAAAAAACTTACGAAAATCCCGAAACCATAATTTACTCAGGTTTCGGGATTTTTTTGTTAAGCAAAAAGGATTTTATAGCAAGTTTGTAATAGCGTCTTTTAGGTTAAACTTTTATCGAGTGAAAGGAGGAGAATATAAAATGCTACAATTTGATTCAAAAATTGTTGGTAAAGAGATAGGTTTTGGCTATTTACGAGATAAAATTGCTAATCGAGGTTTCACGATCGGCGGAAATTGGGAGTATTATAAAGGTAGCTTTGACTCGGTATTGTGGAAAGAGGCAGGAGAAACGATTTATTTGCGTGTCCCCTTTATCGTCACATCAGGGGAGCTTGATAATGAAGATGCTCAAATTCGTTTTCAAAAGCCATTTGTCATTAAGCATGTTGAGAATATTGGTCTAGATTATGATGAGGGTTCCTTACTAGATGCAACTGGTGCTAGCCAATTCCAAACCCCGCTTGATAAAGATGGCTACATTCATGACAAAAGTAGATGGATTCAAGCGGGTGAACAAGCTGTGGAAGAGAAAGTACTACCATTTTTCATTCATTAGTTAGATAAATTTAAATGGTTGCTGCAAGAAATTATATGTCTTTTATCCTTATTATTTTGGGAACATATAATCAAAAATATAAATAGAATTGTCGTAAGAATTTTCCAACATTATAATGATATTAGCACGTACTACTATATGAGGTGAGTTTATGGATAAAATAGCTATAGATGATTTTCAGCATTCCTATCAGAAATTGCACCAAGAACGACTCATCCATCGTAAAGAAGCCTTTCTAGAGGTGTTAGAGAAAACAAGAACATTTGGTGAAATAATCCTGTTTGAAAGTATAAAAAGTAAAAGAGGCGTCTAGGTGGCGTCTCTTTCTATTTTTCATAAATGAGAGGATGATTAATCATGGGACGTTACATACCTTTAATACTGCTAACGATGATTCTATGTGTTGCTTGTACGTCAACGAAGGATAATAACGATAATAGGTTAGAAAGTGAGGAAAATCACGCTATAGATGCCATGAATTCCTCTATCGAAATAATAGCAGATCAATTGCAGACACCTTGGTCGATTCAAAAAAGTGGAGATGTCTTTTATATAGCAGAAAGGCCAGGAAGTATTGTAAAGATTGCGGAAGGGGGCGTTGATAGGCAGCAGATTATCCTGAAAAAGGAGCTATCAACTGCTCCAGAAGCTGGTATGTTGGGATTTGTGTTAGCACCTAATTTTCCTACTAGTCAAGTTGCCTATGCGTATTATACGTATGTCGAGGAAGAGGAACAATTTAATCGAATTGTTACGTTAACGTTTAACGATAATAAATGGCTCGAACAGAATCTTATTATGGATCGAATAAAGAGTGGTACATACCATCATGGGGGACGTTTGAAAATAGGTCCTGACGGCAAGCTGTATGCAACGGTAGGAGATGCAACACAACCTTCTTTAGCACAGGATGTGGAAGCTTTAGAAGGGAAAATTTTGCGCATCAATTTGGATGGCACCATACCGAATGATAATCCTTTTCCTCAATCCTATATATACAGCTATGGACATCGAAATCCACAAGGCTTAACATGGTCTAATGATGGTACGATGTATGCCAGTGAGCATGGCAATGCAGGAAATGATGAAATTAATATCATTGAGAAGGGGAAGAATTATGGCTGGCCTCTTATTGAAGGAATGGAGAAAGAGCAGGGAATGATAACACCTCTTTTTACATCCGGTTCTTCTAACACATGGGCACCATCAGGCATTGCTATTGTAAATGATCAATTATATGTCGCTGCCTTAAGAGGCACAGCAGTCCTAGCTTTTGATATAAATAAGAACAAACACAATGAATTACTATCAGAATTTGGTAGAATTCGTGATGTCTTTGTGGATGAAAAATTTCTTTATTTTATTAGCAATAATACAGATGGCCGTGGAAATCCGCAACCTCAGGATGATAAACTATATCGAACGCCATTGTGATATAATATTTGAGAAAACATGGAATGGTAGGATGAATGGGGAGGACAAACATGGCAAACTATCTTAAGATCGCAGTAGCAATTGATTTCTCAGAACAATCATTAAAAGCATTGGATAGAGCTAGTCAATTAGCAAAGGAACACAATGCTATTTTGCAATTGGTGAATGTCATTGATACAAAATCGTTTGGAGCAGTTTCAGCATATGACTTAAAATATGCCGAGGAATTGAAGAAGGAAAACATTCTTAAAATGGAAAAGCTAGAAAAAGAGGCATTACAGACAGGAGTCAAAGAGGTCGAATCCATTGTAGAAACAGGTTCACCAAAAGGCATTTTAACACAGTTACCTCAGGTTGATTTAATTGTTTGCGGTGCAACTGGATTAAATCGTATGGAGAAAATGATGTTAGGCTCTGTGGCAGAGAAAGTCGTACGTCATGCGCTTTGTGATGTGTTGATTGTTCGTTAGTTGTTAAAATAGTTTAGAGTAAAAGAACCTGCTTGTGCTAGTAGACAAGCAGGTTCTTTTATTATTGGATTGTTTGAGCGTTATCAATAATGCTTTGAGGTATATCGATTGTTTTTAGATGATTAAATTCAGTATACGTAACGACTGATTTTGTATTCATTAACAATTCGTCACCTTCTACGGCCATTTTTAAGTCAAAATTCATATCCATTTTGTTCGTATCGAAAGTCTCTTTATCGATGTGTAGTACGTAGTTAATTTTTTCAATTGATAGCTGATCCATTGGATTTTCTTCTAGACCCATTTCTTGCATAGACTTATTAATCTCAGAATCGATTAGTTCTTTGAATTTATCGCCTTTTGCATCTAATGTAAGGACGTATTCATCATCCGTTTGTTCAAATGTAAAGTCCTTAATGAATTTTTTCAATTGTTCTAGCTGTTCCTTCGCATCAGCAGAAGCCGCCGTTTGATCTAATATAGCATCAAAGTTCTCATTAGGGAGCTTTAACCAGCTATCTGTTGTCGAATCCTTCATAAATAAGCCTGCATCTTTTTTCATATACATTTCAATTGGCATGTCCATTGTTTCTTTACCTTCATTCATCATATCAGGCATTGTCATAGATCCTGATAAATGCATTGCAAGTGGATCAACGATGATATCCATCTCCATTTTGGAGTCGATTGAAAACTCCATTGCTTCTTCACCAGACCCAACCTTTGTCACCTGTGTCATATCCATTTTAGCACTTGCACTTTGAATATCAGCCTGGCGATCTACTGCTTTGTCATACACTTGTTCTAAAGTGAGTTTGCTTTTATTAGTTGTGTCTTTCGTAGGCGTAGCGCTTGAATTACAAGCGGCTAGTGTCAACGCTAGTGTTCCAACTGCTAATACTTTAAAAATTTTCTTCATTACTTTCATCTCCTATTCTTGGTAAAAAACACTATCTACTACTATACGCACTAGAAAAGGAAAAGTTTCATAAATTGTTAGAAAAGAACTACTTTTTTATTAAGAAAATAACATTACTCCTACTTTTATAAGTGTTAAACGCGATAATTACCAAATGAATAGGGATAAAACAAAAAAGCTGTCATGAACTTATCGTACAAGGACGATAAGTACAGACAGCCTTTTGCTTACACCATAGTGTAATGGATCAATTATAACCCCAGATCATAGCAAATAATGTACCAATGATTGTCACAACACCTACGAATACTGAGTATAAAATTGTCGTATATAACGTTTTTTTATCTTCAGATTCACCGATGTGCATGAATAATACTAATTGTACAGTTGCCTGTGCAAGAGCAGTTACTAGTAAAATTCCAAATGCCATATTAAGAGACATATCAAATTTTACAACTGCTAAAGCTACGATTGTTAGTAATAGTGAGAAGCCGAAGCCCATCACATGTTGTTTTGGGAATAATTCCTTCATCAGCTAATCAGTCCTTTCAAGTAGACGAAGCTGAAGATGAAAATCCAAACAACGTCTAGGAAATGCCAGTACAGTGAGAAGATAAACGCTTTATTAGCCGTTTGTGGGTTTAAGCCACGTTTCGCTACTTGGATTAAAATAGCTACGCCCCAGAAGAAACCAAATGTTACGTGGGCACCGTGCGTTCCAAGTAAAGTCATTAATGACGATAAGAATGCGCTTGTTTGAATCGTCGCACCTTCGTGTACATATGTGACAAATTCATCAATCTCAATAGCTAAGAAGCCAAGGCCTAGTAATAGAGTGATGATAAAGAATGTCATCATCGCTTTTTTACGACCAATACGCATTGCATGAACACCAAGACCAATTGTGAAACTACTTGTTAATAATAAGAATGTTTCCCATAGAACGGGAGTTAATTCGAAAATCTCGGCACCATTTGGTCCACTACCAGTACGTGTATGAAGTGTGAAATACACAGTAAATAAAGTGGCAAATAACACGATTTCGGCGCCAAGGAAAATCCAAAAACCAAAGATTTTTAGACGGTTTTCCTCTGTACTATATTCTAATGGAAGTGAAGAATCGATTTTCATATTATTTATCACCTCTCAAGCTTTTCTCAGTTGCCATTACTTCCTCAACTGAAATGTAACGACCATGATCTTTTTCAAATGAACGATGGATCATGAAGCCAAATACACCAAGCATACTGATGATGGCTGGAATCCATAGATTAAATACAGCGAAGAATGCTGCAAGGAAGAAGAATCCACTCATCCAGAATGGTGTGCCTGTATTATTTGGCATGTGAATTTTTTCGATTGTACCTGCCGTAATATCGCGACCTTCTTTTTTCGCGAACCAGAACTCATCTAAGCGAGTAACGGTAGGCACTACGGCAAAGTTATATTCTGGTACTGGAGAATGAGTAGCCCACTCAAGTGTACGACCATCCCAAACATCTGCCTTTTCATTACGAGGCATATGCTTCCAGCTATAGTAAATATTGTAGACGATTAATGCAAAGCCGACTGCAAGTCCTAGAGCACCAACGAACGATAACATGTTCAATGGACCATAACCAGTAGACTCAGAATAAGTGTACATACGACGAGCATATCCATCTAAACCTAAAATGAATAGTGGGAAGAACGTTACGTTGAAGCTGATGGCAATGAACCAGAAACCAGCTTTCCCTAATTTTTCATTTAGACGGAAACCGAACATTTTTGGCCACCAGTAGTGGTAACCTGCAAGGACACCAAATACTGTACCTGGAATTAATACATAGTGGAAGTGGGCAACTAAGAACATCGTATTATGATATTGGTAGTCAGCACTTGCCATCGCTAGCATTACCCCTGTAACCCCACCAATTGTGAAGATAGGAATAAAGCCAAGTGCATAAAGCATCGGTGTTGTAAATTGAATTTTCCCGTGCCTCATTGTGAGTAGCCAGTTGAATATTTTAACCCCAGTAGGAACGGCGATTGCCATTGTTGTAATAGAGAAAACACTGTTTACCATTACACCATGACCCATTGTATAGAAGTGGTGGGCCCAAACTACGAATGATAGTAGGGAAATGACCACCATACTCATCACCATTGATTTGTAACCATATAAGTTTTTACGTGCGAATGTTGCAATGATTTCTGAGAAAATACCGAAAGCAGGTAGGATAACGATATAAACCTCAGGATGTCCCCAAACCCAGAAAAGGTTGGCCCAAAGCATATCCATACCACCGTCTTGCATCGCAAAGAATTTTGTGCCGAATTGACGGTCAAACATCATAAGAGCAAGCGCTACAGTTAATACTGGGAACGCGAATACGATAATAATGTTTGTAATTAAAATTGACCAAGAAAACATTGGCATTTTCATTAATGTCATACCAGGAGCACGCATTTTAATGATCGTCGTGATAAAGTTAACACCTGTCATTAAAGTACCAATACCTGATAATTGAAGGGCTAAAGAATAATAGTTATTCCCTACAGTCGGACTAAAATCCGTACTTGCAAGAGGGAAGTAGGCTGTCCAACCAGCGTCTGGTGAACCACCGATAATGAATGATAAGTTTAATAAACCAGCACCTGCTGCAAATAGCCAGAAGCTGACAGCATTTAGACGTGGGAAAGCAACGTCACGTGCACCGATTTGAAGTGGAATGACAATGTTCATTAAGCCGATAACAAATGGCATCGCCATAAATAGAATCATTAATAAACCGTGTGTTGTGAAAATTTCATTATAGTGTTGTGCATCAAGAAGTCCGTTATCTGGAACGGCTGTTTGTGCACGCATTAATAGTGCATCGATACCACCGCGGAATAGCATTAATAAAGCTACTGCGATATACATAATCCCGATTTTTTTATGGTCAACAGTTGATAGCCAGTTTTTGTAGAAATAGCCCCATTTTTTGAAATAAGTAAGGCCTGCTACGATAACCACTGCACCAACTACGATACTAATAGCTGCCGCTAAAATCATCGGTTCTTGCATTGGATGGAATAATTCTTCCATACTCATTGGATGCGCTCCTTTCAGAATTAAAAATTAATGTCTCGATTCGTTCAACGATAAAATCAAATTAATGACCAGAATGTTCATTATTCATGTCTTCTTCAGACATGTCCCCATGATCCATTTCATCCATATTCATGTGTTTACCATGTTCCATTGGAGCTGGTCTAAAGTCTAAGTGTGTAGATGAGAAGCTTTGGCGCCCAACATGTTCTGCCTCTAAAAGCTCATCAAATTTTTCTTCTGTTAATGGTGCCTCTTTCGATTTAACATCAGCAACCCATTTATCGAAGTCTTCTTGTGTCATAGATTGTGCTTCAAATTCCATTTCTGCAAAGCCACGTCCATTAAAGTTAGAGTTACGTCCCATAAATGAACCAACTTCATCTGCTGCAAGGTGAATTGTTGTTAACATATCACTCATAGCATATTTTTGACCTGCTAATTGAGGAATCCAGAAACTTGTAATTGGACCAAATGAGTAAAGCTTAAATTCGATTGGACGATCCACCGGAATGTTTACATAGTTAACTGTTTCAACACCTTCTTCTGGATAACTAAAGTGCCATTTCCAGTTTGATGATGATGCATAAATCACTAAAGGCTCCTTATCGTCATAACCTGCTGGTTGAGCTTCTACTGTAGATGTTGTTCTTACTGTCACTACAGCTAAAAATGCTACGATAATAATTGGAATTACTGTCCATGTAATTTCAAGCAGATGACTTCCTTCTTCATGAGGAGGCTCATAATCTGCAGCTGCTTTTGATGCACGATATTTTGTAAGCATAAAGGCTAAAAGCACATACACGACTAGCAATATAAAGGCCATTGTAATAATGGATAAGATAATTGTGTTTGATAATGTTTCAGCATTAGGTCCTTTTGGATTGAACACTGTTAATGGTTCACATCCAGCAAGAAGAGCAATCGCACTCAATGCTACTAACATTAAACTTAATTTTTTCTTCATGTTTGACTCCTTTCTATAGAACGGCTATTCATAAAATTCATGTGTTTTTTGTCAGTGTCACATTTACAAATAGTTGATACTGAGGTCACCTCTTTTATCTTGGCGTATCAATCAACAACTTAAGAAATTACAATGGCATGGTTCAATATGAAACATAAAATCTAGTGTTGATTGATCTGATGCAAGCGTTAGCAAAATCAATGATTTGCGCAATCGTTTAAATACATACTTGGTTAACTACGATTGTCACAATCTCTCGTTGTTTGCACATTGGATTATACGCTCTGTTTTTAAGAAAAAACATAATTTTGTTATGAAAATGATAGTATAGCGGTATTGAATTTGAACATTTTTTGAACAAAAATCGTTATTTTAGTATTGGTATTTATAGGTTTTATTTATTAAACACTGTGTAAACGTTGAAAATACTGCATTCCTGATGTTTACCTAAGTAAATAATTTAAAATGTGAAAAATGGTATTTCACATTTTAGACGCTGTTTTGTAATAAAATCATTGTCAAACCAGACCTATTGGGATTTTTTATTTGCCTTTTATCCAAAAAAGGAGTAGATGCAATGACGTTTTATGGAAACAATAGGTTGAATTTTCAATGAAAGGAATGAGCGAGGAGGGAATAAATGGAGCGAAATATTAATTATGTTAATATAATAACTGGTTTTCTTTAATATCCATATTTTTACTTCATTTGTTTTATTTGAAAAGTAAAAAGCAAACTAAGCCAGTTCTTAGTTTGCTAGTGTTTTAGAAAAAATTTATGTTATCAAGAATTAAGTGGTGTAATTCAGCATTTTTAAAATTACCTGTCAATCACCAAGCTTCAGCCATTTGGCTACTTGTCCATAAATCGTATTTTGAAGCTGTGGAGCTTTATTATTCATTTTCAAAGAAAAATACAGTGTTTTCATAAAGTTTAAGGTACAAGTTCTTCCACTAAAGAAGAGCTCATTATAACCTTGTGTCATTAAATGCATTTCAAATTTATCAAAAGCCTGCTCAACAAATTCGATCAGTGCTTCCTCTGAGTAATTTTGAAGCAATAATGCATCCACTATATTAATTAAACGTTCCTCTTCATCGTTAACAAAGACTGTTTCTTTCCAAGTGACAAGTTTTAATGCATGTAAAATGGATGGTGCATACTGTAAATCGAATTTTGGATGTTTTATTGTTGTTGTAGCTAAATCTGCACCATGTGCAATACTGTGTGCCCATCCTTTTCCCTGAACATATCCTCTCGTATCCTGTTCTAATAACAAATAACGGCCAATTTTTTTAAAGAACACTTGTAGATCTTCATCTCTTAAAACAAGTAATTCAGCGTCCTTTGCAAGAAGACCTGCAACTAGTAAAGCAGAAAACGAACGAGTAAAGACACTATCCTCTGTTTTATCTCCGATATGTAAATATAAAAAATCCTCACCTGTAACTGTATCAAACAAATATTGAATTTGTTGAGAACTCAATAAATTATCACTTAGTAAATCAACAAAGGTGCGATAAATGAGCTGGTCTCGTAATTCGGCATCAACTGAGCCAATATGGGCTAACATCTCCTGTAATAGCCAATCACTATGTTCGAACATAAATGTCTGACGCTCAGACAGTGTCATTGTAGAAAAAGACTGTAATGTTTCTTTAATATCCATGTAAAAAAGCCCCCAACTTATTTTTGTATTTTATATTATAGCGCCATTTCATTTCGAAGGGATAAATTTGAAACCTTCATTTTAATCAAGCACAGTTAGAATGTCCTCTTTAAAACATAATTTTTACAATATTATTTCCAGAAACTATAGAAAGTTGTTATGATAGAAACGCAATAAAATGGTAAAACTAAAATGTGAACAATAAAAAAGACATACCTATTTAAGTATGTCTTTGTCTAGCTAAATAATGACTGCTGATTTAATGCCAATTGGCCATTCAGTGAGCGTGTGTTGATTTGTCTTTAACTCGACAAGAATATTGGCATTTTTGATTGCATCAATGAGCCATTCACTATAGTGACGATTTGGTTCAGGATGTTGTAAAATCTGATGCATATCTTTTTTATCAACATGTAGCAGCTTGTAGTTACATTCAATGTTTACTTTTTGAGGAATAATGGAAAGAGACTCGTTTTGATGACCAAGTGCAATAGATCCAGGAATACACCCTTGAATTTTTAAAATATAGGTGCTGGCTTCTTGTGTGTAGACATCTATTTTGGTGCGTGTTAAAAGTTCAAATTCTATCGGCTTATCTTGAAAAGGGCCGTCCGTTGTAGAAATTGAAATGACTTTAATCGATAATGCCTCGAATGCAGATGAGATACAATGATCAAATTCTGTAATTGTATCAAGTAATTGCATGGATTCCACTCCTTGTTAAGAACTTGATTTTCTTGATGCAGACAACAAAGGGGAAGCGTCTGCGAATTATTGTGATAAATTTTAGACTATTCTAATTATAATACAATTTATTACAAAATATGAATGCAAAAGCAATAATTTTTTGTTAAAAACAAGAAACTTGTGGATTTTTTTAGTAAATAGCAGAAATGAAAAATTAGAACAATGAGGTGAGAAAAATGACAAAAAGAAAGCGTCATGTCATTAAACATGACAATGTTGTTGTTTTTCCGGGCGCTGTCCAAACTTTAATACGTGAAGGACATATGTTTGCTGAAAATTTTCAGTATGAAAAAGCGGTGGCAAGCTTTGAAAAGGCATTTGTGTACGAAGCTGGAGATGAATTTGCTCTTAGTGCCTATGCTTTCGCTTTGTATGAATTAAAGGACTATAGCAAGACAAAGGATGTTTGTGAGCAATTATTTTCAATGGGTACGTCATTTTATGTAGAAATCATGGAATTGTACATTACCGTATGCATGCAGTTAAAAGAATACCATCAAGTAGAGTCATTAATTTCAACGCTACTTGAAGAAAATGTTTTGCCTCAGGATCAAATTGAAAAATTTGAACGCTTAAAAAATTTGAATAGTGAAGTGTCTAAGAATCTAGAAAAAAAAGAAAATGCACAACGTTTAATAGAAGAACAAGAATATGACCTTGAGAAATTTAGGGCACTTAGTCCAAATGAGCAATCCATTCGCTTACATCGACTTATGGATACAAATGTAAGACAATTAAAAGAGCCGTTGAAAGAGATTATTGAATGTTCCACGATCCATCCGTTTGTCCAGAGTCTAGCACTTATATTATTAGTAGAACAAGAAGTAGCTATCAATGTTACAGTAGCCAAATTCAATCAAACCAAAGTTGTTAATCCTACTGAATTAGTATTGCCTAACCAGCTACCGCAGTATGGAGAAATAAAAAATATACTAGAAGTGAAGCTAGAACAAGACCCATCGACTTTGGAAATGGTACAATATTTAATGGCAAAGCATGCCATTGTAACGTATCCATTTGAATGGCACCCGTTCGAAGCAGATGATGTTGCCTATAGTTATATTGATTTTGTCTTAGCAATGCTTGGAAATGTACAAGAAATGGACTATGAAATCATTGACTTTTTACAAATGTTAGAAAAGCTAACAGAACTACATTAGGTATGAAATAAGTTGAAACTATACACATCTATGTTATACTAAAATGGTTGTCAAAATCGTAGTTACGAATGAATTGTCTAACATCTAAACTTGATTATTTATTTGGAGGTATTTATACATGTCAGCAAAATGGGAAAAACAAGAAGGTAATATCGGTACTCTTACAATCGAAGTACCTGCTGCAGAAATAGACGCAGCAATGGACCAAGCGTTCAAAAAAGTTGTAAAACAAATTAACGTACCAGGTTTCCGTAAAGGTAAAATGCCTCGTAAAATGTTCGAACAACGTTTTGGTATCGAATCTCTATACCAAGATGCATTAGAAATCATCGTTCCTGAATCTTATGCAAAAGCAATTGATGAAGCTGGAATTATGCCAGTTGATTACCCAGAAATCGCTGGTACAGAAAACTTTGTACACGGCCAAGATTTCACATTCACTGCACAAGTAACAGTGAAACCAGAACCAAAGCTAGGAGACTATAAAGGTCTAGAAGTATCTAAACTTCCAGTAGAAGTAACGGATGAAGAAGTTGATGCACAAATTCAAGATCAATTAGCTCGTAAAGCAGAGCTTGAAATCAAAGAAGACGAAGCAATCGTAGAAGGTGATACAGCTGTGATCGACTTCGAAGGTTTCGTTGGCGAAGAAGCTTTTGAAGGTGGTAAAGGTGAAGACTATCCACTAGAAATCGGTTCAGGTTCATTCATTCCAGGTTTTGAAGAGCAACTAGTTGGTGTTAAAGCTGGCGAATCTAAAGATGTTGTTGTTACATTCCCAGAAGAATATCATGCAGCTGAATTAGCTGGTAAAGAAGCTACTTTCAAAGTAACTGTGAAAGAAGTTAAAACAAAAGTTCTTCCTGAGTTAAATGATGAATTTGCAAAAGAATTAGATCCAGAAGTTGAAGGCGTTGAAGCTTTACGCGCTAAAATTAAAGAACAAACTGCAGCTCAAAAAGAAACAGAATCAGATGCAGCTCTTCGTGATGAGCTTGTAGAAAAAGCAGCTGAAAATGCGGATTTTGAAGTACCAGCAGGTATGATCAACTCTGAAACTGATCGTATGTTACAAGAATTTGGTCAACGTTTACAAATGCAAGGTATGAATCTAGACCTTTATTACCAATTCTCTGGTCAATCAGAAGAAGACTTACGTGGCCAAATGAAAGAAGAAGCTGAAAGCCGTGTGCGTGTATCATTAACACTTGAAGCAATTGCTGAAGCTGAAAAAATTGAAGCATCTGAAGCTGATATTGAAGCAGAATTAGAAAAAATGGCTGCTCAATTTAACATGACAAAAGATCAAATCACAAGTGCTTTAGGTGGAACAGCAGTACTTGAAAATGACATCAAAATCCAAAAAACAGTTGAATTTTTAGTAGAAAACGCTAAAATTACTGAATAAGATTTTGTGTAATTAGATAGCCCAAAAAAAACAAGGTACGGCATTCATCCGTGCCTTGTTTTATCACATAAACTCTTAGCAATCAGTCCCCTTAACATTTAATTCACTTTATACTTCACTTATACATAGTATTGTTTTAGTTTTTATCTTCATTCAGCAGATGTTTTTGTATCCAAAGTATTATGTCAGGTACAAAAAACTCCCATCTCACATAGATGGCGAGCTGTAAGCCTTTTAACCTTTTTAGTGTGTGTTTAAACCACGACTGAATGAAGATAGTGCCTGCTGGCAGGCGGCAAGGATTTAGATGAAGTCCTGGCGCTATTAGAGTCAAGGCGAAATTGATACGATGCTAAACTTAACTTCATTCAGAAAGGTTCTAACTAAATAAAATTTATTTTTTGAGTGATATACCCTTGGTTGATGAATGTAGTAGATTTATAAATAGAGATCAGTAGTTTGTAGTGTGTCGGAAGTGAATAAATGTAACTTTATAGCAGTATAAGGTGGCGAAGTAAGCAGGTTCCTATAGCATGCTTCGAAAGACAAATGAAGTAAAGTACATGACGATGCGTTATAATCTACACATGCATAATTACTGAGGCGTAAATGATGCAGACAATTTATTTGATAAAGGTTCAATAATCTTGTAAGATTGTTGCTTGAATAGGGGTGAAACATATTGTTCAAATTTAATGATGAAAAAGGCAATTTAAAATGCTCATTCTGTGGAAAACCACAAGAACAAGTGCGTAAATTAGTTGCAGGTCCAGGTGTTTATATTTGTGATGAATGTATCGAGCTTTGTTCAGAGATCGTTGTAGAGGAACTAGGTGTAGAAGAGGAGATCGAATTCCAAGATATCCCAAAACCGAAAGAAATCTTAACGATTTTAGATGAGTATGTAATTGGACAAGAGCGTGCTAAAAAAGCATTGGCAGTCGCAGTTTACAATCACTATAAACGTATCAATACGAATAGTAAAATTGATGATATTGAATTAGCAAAATCGAACATTGTGTTAATCGGCCCAACTGGTAGCGGTAAAACTTTATTAGCTCAAACGTTAGCACGTATTTTAAATGTTCCATTCGCTATTGCGGATGCTACCTCCTTAACTGAAGCAGGTTATGTTGGTGAGGACGTTGAAAATATTTTATTAAAGTTAATCCAATCAGCTGATTATGATATCGAACGCGCTGAAAAAGGGATTATCTATATTGATGAAATTGACAAGGTTGCACGTAAGTCGGAAAATCCATCTATTACACGAGATGTTTCCGGCGAAGGTGTTCAGCAGGCACTCCTAAAAATTCTTGAAGGAACAGTTGCAAGTGTTCCACCACAAGGAGGACGAAAACATCCTCATCAAGAATTCTTACAGATCGATACAACCAATATTCTTTTCATTGTTGGCGGTGCATTTGATGGTATTGAAACCATCATTAAACGACGTCAGGGTGAAAAAGTAATAGGATTCGGTTCAGACCCGAATAAGGTAGATGTAGATGAAGGTTCTATCATGTCCAAGCTGATTCCTGAGGATTTATTGAAATTTGGTTTAATACCAGAGTTCATTGGTCGATTACCTGTACTTGCGAGTCTGGAGCAATTAAACGAAGCAGCACTAGTACAAATTTTAACAGAGCCGAAAAATGCACTAGCCAAGCAATATCAAAAAATGCTTGAATTAGATGGCGTTGAGCTTGAATTTGATGAAGATGCTCTTGTGGCAATTGCTAAGGAAGCAATTGAACGTAAAACAGGTGCGCGTGGTCTTCGTTCAATTATTGAGTCAACAATGCTTGATGTAATGTACGAATTACCTTCACGTGAAGACGTGAAAAAATGTATCATTACAGCAAAAACAATTACGGATAAAGAAAAACCGAAATTGCTTCTTGAAGATGGCACTGAACTCGATGAAGGTAGCGACACTAAAACTTCAGCATAATGAATAGACGTGGCTGTCTACCGTTGTGAGATAGAGAGTAATTAGCTGACTTCGATTGTGCAATATTCGCACATATCGACAGTCAGCTTTTTATTCATTCCTACATAAAGCCAGCTGTAACTTGAAGAAATTTTTGGCTCGCTTCAATATCTAGTGTGAATCAACTTTTTAAACACATACTAGTAGCGCGGGATGTTAACATGAAAATTTTGACGGAGGTGAATGCCCGCATGGTGACAATACAAAAAACAACAAATGTACCATTATTGCCTTTGCGTGGACTTTTAGTATTCCCATCGATGGTGTTACATATTGATGTGGGTAGAAATCGTTCTGTAGCGGCGCTTGAGCAGGCAATGTTAGAGGACCAAATGATTTTATTGGTAACACAAAAAGAAATGCACGATGAACAACCTGAAGAGCAAGATTTGTATTCAGTTGGTACAATTGCTTATGTCAAACAAATGCTTAAATTACCAAATGGCACGTTACGTATCCTTGTAGAAGGTGTTGCTCGTGCAACGTGGAAAAACTATCGTGCGTTAGAGAAGTATACGGTTGTCGATATTGAAATTAAAGAGGAGTCAACGGAAAAAGATGTAGAAACACAAGCATTGATGCGGACATTGTTGACGTATTTTGAAAAATATGCAAAATCCTCCAATAAAATTACAACTGAGACGATCAATACTGTAACGGATATTGAAGAGCCTGGCCGTTTAGCTGATATTATTGCTTCTCATTTGCCGTTTAAAATTGCCGACAAGCAAGAAGTTTTGGAAATGCTAAGCGTTAAAAAACGACTAGATCATTTAATTATTCGCTTGCATGATGAACAGGAAGTATTGGATCTGGAAAAGAAGATTAATTCCAAAGTAAAGCAGTCAATGGAGCGTACGCAAAAGGAATATTATTTACGTGAGCAAATGAAAGCTATCCAAACGGAGCTGGGAGATCGCGAAGGGAAAACTGGAGAAGTTGCAGAATTACGGAAGCGTATCGACGAAGCTGGTATGCCAGAAACAACAAAGGAAGCAGCACTGAAAGAATTAGATCGCTATGAAAAAATACCTGGAGCTAGTGCTGAGAGCGGTGTTATTCGCAATTATATTGATTGGCTTATTTCATTACCGTGGACAAATGCTACAGAGGATCGCATGAATATTGCCCATGCTGAAAATATTTTAAACCGAGATCATGATGGATTAGAAAAAGTCAAAGAAC
This sequence comes from Lysinibacillus sp. FSL K6-4013, assembly GCF_038630435.1. Lineage (NCBI taxonomy): Bacteria > Bacillati > Bacillota > Bacilli > Caryophanales > Bacillaceae > Lysinibacillus > Lysinibacillus sp. FSL K6-4013. The sequence continues at coordinate 3,290,796 of NZ_CP152031.1, read as the reverse complement.
GTGTTCTAGAATATTTAGCAGTACGTCAGCTGAAAAATTCACTGCGAGGACCTATTTTATGCTTAGCAGGGCCTCCAGGTGTTGGTAAAACATCATTAGCTCGCTCCATTGCCGAAAGTTTAGATCGAAAGTTTATTCGTATTTCTTTAGGTGGTGTTCGAGATGAATCGGAAATTCGCGGACATCGACGTACGTATGTTGGTGCAATGCCAGGACGTATTATTCAAGGAATGAAAAAAGCAGGTACCATTAATCCAGTATTTTTATTAGATGAAATCGATAAAATGTCGAATGATTTTAGAGGTGACCCTGCAGCAGCCATGCTTGAAGTTTTAGACCCTGCACAAAATAATACATTTAGTGATCATTATATTGAGGAACCATATGATCTATCTAATGTGTTATTTATTGCAACTGCCAATGATTTAAGTAGCATCCCAGGACCATTATTAGATCGTATGGAAGTAATATCTATTGCAGGCTATACTGAAATCGAGAAAGCTCAAATTACAAAAAATCATCTTATACCAAAGCAGCTTAAAGAGCATGGCTTGAAAAAAACGCAAGTGGTAATCAAAGATGAAGCAGTCACTGATATTATACGTTATTATACTCGGGAAGCAGGAGTGCGCGGTTTAGAACGACAAATTGCTACGCTTTGCCGTAAAATTGCCAAAGTAATTGTATCTGGTGAGAAAAAACGTGTAACGGTTAGCTCAAAATCATTACAAGATTTACTTGGTAAACATCGTTTCCGCTATGGACAGGCTGAAAAGGAAAATCAAGTGGGTGTCGCTACTGGACTTGCTTATACAACAGTTGGTGGAGATACATTACAAATTGAAGTTTCTTTAACACCAGGTAAAGGGAAGTTACAACTAACTGGTAAGCTTGGTGAGGTAATGAAGGAATCTGCTCAAACAGCCTTATCCTATGTTCGTACGAAGATGGAACACCTTAATGTGGATGCCGAATTTTTTGATAGTCATGATATTCATATCCATGTGCCAGAGGGTGCAGTACCTAAAGATGGACCTTCAGCTGGTATTACAATGGCAACAGCTATCGTTTCGGCTATTTTACATCGCCCGATTCGCCGCGAGGTAGGTATGACAGGTGAGATTACCTTGCGTGGCCGTGTATTGCCAATCGGCGGCTTAAAAGAAAAAACATTAAGCGCTCACCGTGCAGGATTAACGACAATCATTTGTCCAAAGGATAATGAACGTGATATAGAGGATATTCCTGATAGTGTACGCGAGCAACTAACATTTAAACTAGTGACATCGGCTGATGAAGTTTTAGCCTATGCGCTGGACGGAGGTTTTTAAAAAAATGAAAGTCCATAATGTCGAAATGGTCATTAGTGCGGTACGACCAGACCAATATCCAGAAGATGGACTGCCAGAATTTGCATTAGCAGGTCGTTCGAATGTAGGAAAGTCTTCCTTCATAAATCGAATGATCGGACGTAAAGCTTTAGCACGTATTTCATCTAAGCCTGGTAAAACACAAACCCTTAACTTTTATAAGATTGAAGAACAGCTATTTTTTGTAGATGTTCCAGGGTATGGTTATGCAAAGGTTTCTAAAACAGAGCGTGAGGCATGGGGAAAAATGATCGAGCGCTATTTTACAGGACGCCAGGAGTTAAAAGCAGTCGTACAAATTATAGATTTGCGACATCCTCCGACAGCTGATGATCGTATGATGTATGATTTTTTAAAGCATTACAATATTCCTTGCATTGTCATTGCAACGAAGGCAGATAAAATTCCAAAAGGTAAATGGGATAAACATAAGAAAATTGTCAAAGAGACACTGGAGATGGAAAAAAGTGATTCACTTATTGTCTTCTCATCAGAAACGGGTCTTGGCTTTGAGGAAGCTTGGAAAACAATCGAAAATAAAATGTAATAAAAAACATCTATTGTATCTAAACCGTTAGGACAATAGATGTTTTTGTATTTTCAATCGAGTGGTGTAGAAAATTAGGGAAAATACTTGATGATGAAACTATTTGTCCGATAAATTAGATAGGAGGTGGACTAGATGGATATCGCAGCTTTATCGATGGCAATGAACCAAGCAACACTTATGCAAAATGTATCTTTAGCTGTTACGAAACAGGCAATGGAAATGCAACAGCAAAATACAGAACAGTTAGTTGAAATGTTAGATGCTCCACATCCAACAGCCGGACATACAATTGATATTCAAGTATGAAGTAGGCAAGGTAGCTTGAAGTTAAAAGCTACCTCAACTTTTGTTTTTAGAAATAAATTCAAGAAGGCCTAAAATGTAACTTTTCGAATAAGAAAAACTACCAATAATACGATATACTAATAATTAGTAAGGAGGCAGGTTTTTTGAAAAAATATTTATACATACTGATGATTACGTTACTGATGATAGTTGGTTTTTCCTTTAATCAATCTGCTAAAGCAGCCCAACTAGTGACAGGGACATTTGTTGATGTAACGTTTTCGGAATATACGAAGCCTGATGGTACGATAGAAAAGCAACTTAGTAAAATTACATTGGAAAATGATCGTGGACGAACAGTGACGTTTAATATTAATAAAAATACTAGATTATATATTAATAATACGTCTACAACGATTGAGGGCTTTAAGATGGGTATGGAAGTCGAGGCGGACATTTCTCTCAGAAGTGTTGTTGAACTTCGCGGTGCCTCTAATACACCAACAGAAACAAATGTACCATCAACTGGAAGTAGCAACGGTAAAACGATGGCTGGTGTCGTAACGAGTATTGATCCAAATGGATTATTTATTATGGTCAAACCAGATGTTGGTGCAGAAACGACGTACTATTTAAACAAAGAAACCAATTATCAAAAAGGTTCTTCTGCAACGGATATTAGTGCATTATACGTCGGGGATCGAGTTAAATTAAGCTTTAAAAATAAAACTTCCTCGGTCATCTCAAAGGTAGCTATCAGTGAAACAGGTACACTAGTAGAAAATTTATATAAAGGTGAGATACAAGCGGTCAATCCTAATGCCAATAAGCTTACCGTGAAAAATCAACATGCCTTTGTTAACTGGCAATTTGGCTCTCAAACAACAAATGAACTTTCCACTATGCCTTTTACATCCAAAGTACCAATATATGTTGGGAATACGAAAGTCGAGAAAGGTCAGCTAAAAAATTATATAGGTAGCGAAGCATACTATGCGACCGTTAAACAATTTGGTAAGGAAGTAATCGAGAAAATTGTCGTATTGAAAAATAATGAAAGAACATATTACGAACCAATGCTGTCTGTAGATACAGATTACCAACTATTGAAACTGAAAACAGCAGGAACAATGTATTTCCATAATGGGACGATTTTAATTCGAAATGGGCGATTAATCGAACCTACTGGTCTTATGGCATATGGTACTGCTTTTGTCGTGGCTGATGGTGCTACACGCGATCACTATGCTCAAGTAATACAAGTAACAAGTGATAGTTTTATGTCACCTAATCTTGCTGGTCATGAATTATATTATGGACGCTTATCTCAAGCTGATGGATATGTAATTGAAATTGATGATGCGATGAAGATTGAATCAAATGTTTTCAAAAAAGCAGATCGTACTGTATTGTCAGTTAGTAATTCCACAAAAGCTATGGTAGATGACGGCAATAAAACATATAGTGTCATGCCAGATATTGAACTTTACTTATCAGAGGGTGACTATGGTTATTTCTATGTGAAGAATGGCCATGTACAAGCTCTTCATATTTTAGACAATGCTAAACCTGTTGCCCCTCTAATGCTCGCAGGGAAGCTACAGTCTGTGAAATCTACGTATCCTGCTGTTATTAATGTCAAGAGTGTTAGTCAATGGCAAAATGGTCGTTGGTATGAAGCAGGTGAAATGGTTAATATGAATATTGACCAAGCGACACTGATAAAAGCAGGTAAGGTGATTCAAGCTTCTGACTTACAGTCATCTGATCGTTTAGTTGTATTATCAGATCGATTTGTTAAAGCTCATTTTATTTTGGTAGATTAGTATGAATATGAAACTAAAAAAATTTGCGAGTCTTAAGCGAATATATTTCATAAGCTAAAGATGAAAAAGTTACTTTGAATACATTCGCAAGACGAGCAGATTTTTTTAGTGATAGTAGAAACAAGCTTCATTATGCACGCAAATGCACAGTGAAAGAGAGGAAAAGCGAATGCAAAAAAAATTATCTAAAGTAATGCTTCTAGTTCTGACTATTTTTTTGATTGGAACTACTATTCCGTTCAATGCATCAGCTGCTTCATTAGAAACAACGGGTGCTGTAAAAAACGAGTATACATATGAAGAAGCCGTGTTCCTGTCTGGGACACCTGTTATTTTTAAAGGGACAAGTAAAGATATTAAAATTGCACAAAAAGAATCAAAAGGTAAATTAACTGAAACGTATAACATGAAGTTAACTGCAAGCAATGGCGCTACATTGACAAGAAATATTGCCTATGAATCAGATGTAGTGGATTATGCAGTTCTTGGTCAAAAAACATCCAATGGTGAAGTAAAGAAATACACTGAAAAAATTACAATCGGTGCCATTACTTATACGTTAGTCGATTATCAATTTTCACAAGGAACTGTTACTGATAATCGTGCAGCCTCTGATTATTACTCAGGAAATATTATTTCTAGAAAAACCTATGCCTTTGAAACAGGAAAAGGAAAAAATGCTGTTCAAAACACAGTAACAATTGAAACAGATAGCCGACATGCAGGCTATGAGAACTTCTGGGGTGCGACTGAAACTCAAATCACGGAGTCTGTTTATTCCTATAGTGATGGTAAAACAAGTCATGTGAAAAATCGTTTATCTACAAGTAAGTCACGTGTTTTAAATTATGAGGAAAATCTCGGTAGCTTAGGAAGTTTTGAAGGTGGATATGCAGTTGTAAGTGAAAAGGATGTTATTTCTGAATATACATACGACCTATCTTCAGGACAAAAAGGTACACTTGATTTAGATACAGAGTACATGCCAACAATTGAACGTCTTATCATTCCTAAATTCAGAGATTTAACAACCCATTACGCGAAAGAAGCAATTGAAAAACTTTATTCTCTAGGTATTTACTCAGATTCAAGTAACTTCTTTTCTCCTAATACACCAATGAAGCGTATTGATTTTACGACGGCTATTGGTAAAGCAGTTGATTTACGTGTGTTTGAAGAAAAGAAATCAAAAAAGACACCTACTACAAGTGTTTTTAAAGACTTGAAGCGTTCTATCAAGGATTACGGCTATATTGAATCAGCGTTAAATAAAGGGATAATTAAAGGTGTATCAGCTGATTACTTTAAGCCAGATAATGCGATTAATCGAGCACAGGCTGCAACTATCTTTGTTCGTGCTCTAGGACTTGAAAATAGAGCCCCTGATCCTGGCTACTTAACTAAATTTACAGATGACAATCAGATTCCAAATTATGCACGAGATGGCATCTATATTGCAAATGAGCTTGGCCTAATGATTGGTGATTCTGCTGGTCGTTTTAATCCAAATAAACCGCTAACGCGTGCGGAGGCGTCAGTTGTTCTAGAACGATTCTTGAAATATTTAGAGGATGACTTAAAACAAAACTATCGTGATGACATATTGTTCTTTAACTAAAGAAAGGATGGAACAAAAATGACCTATGTAAAAAAAGCATTGCTTGCTATGCTTTGCTTCATGCTTCTACTGATGACAGCGACACCTACTGTCACGCAAGCAGCTACAACAATTAGAGATGTTCCAACAAATAGCAATAATTATAAAGCTATTTCCTGGGCGGTCGATAATGATCTCATGTCCTTAAATAGCGCAAATAATTTTTTACCAAATGATCAAGTGACAGATCGCGATCTTGTACTAATGTTTGCCAAGCTAGATCGTAACTATGCGTTATCTTATGTTGATAGTGTTGCTTATAATTTCTATAGTGATTTTTATTTACCATTTAACGGTACACATGTGAATACGAATCGAACAAAAGCTGTAACACGTGGCCAATTTGCCCGAATTTACGCTGCTTTTAAAGGCTTAGATTTAGATGAGCCACAGGCAGTGCAATATTTATATTCAAATGATTTATCTACAAGTTCTACAGACAAAAAGACATTTGCTAGCTTCAATCCATCTACAAAATTAACACGTGGTGATGTTGCTGTATTTTTATATCGTGCTGTTCAAAATAGCACTTTCGCAGTACAAGGATTAAAACGTAGTCCAGCTGGTCGTGATAATGATAGCATTACGTTACCTCCTGGTTTTATGGGTTCAAGTAGTGCTGATTTTGAAGAGCCAAAGGATAATTCCAATGATTTTACTGGACCCAATAATGTGAATAATGCATTGCAAAGTATTGTGGTGGAAAAGCCTGATTTAATTGCAAATAACGTTGATACAACACTTGTTACGGTGTCTTTAAAGGCTTGTAATGGTGACCCTATCGCAGATGATAAATCCTATTCATTCCGCGTGAAAGCATCCTACGGAAATATTGTTGATACTGCAGGTGAAGCAGTTGATATTGTTCAATCGGATGGTTCAACTGTATCCGCTATCGTTGTAGCACCAAAATTAACTAAATCAGTACGTGATACCATTACTTTTGAGCTAATTAATAATACAGACCCAGCAATGAAGTGTCTTGTTGGAGAGAAGCTAAATGCAGAAGTACGTTATGCACCACAGCCTGAATTGCGTATTGATTACCAAGTATACGACCCAGGAAATACAGATGATAATGGCAGTGTGATACCTGAATTTCCGAAAAGTGAAGATATTCCAGAGTTCTTTACGCAAAACTTAATTGATGTCTATCGCCCAGTTCCTTTAGACCCCAATTCAGATAAAAAATTATTTAGTATTGGGCAGCAAACAAATGTGAAGGACGTTTTAGGGAATGTGCAAAACATCTATTTACGTTACGGTGGATCTGATCCTAAATATCCGGCTTTAGGTTATGAAAATGCTATTCTACAATTTGAAAACTATGATATTTCTGTTCACTTATTTGAGGAACTTTTAAAGACGCGTTTCCAAAACTCTGTTACAACTAAAGATAATACAGCTATAACGGAAATCATGTATATGATTGCTGACGATGGTCGTCCTATTTATCGCGTTCAAGGCATTGATGATGATATTGCCTCACAGGTAGAAAACATTAATCCAGTCGGCGCTATTATTCAACTTATGAAAAAGATGCCAGACGAAAAGGATTTAACATTAGAGCATTATGATAGTGTTATGAAGATTTATACGATCTTCACAAACTTAAGTAACTATGACCGTACAGTATTATTAAAATATCAAGGCGGTAAATTACTTGGGCAAGTAGAGGCCTATAAAAAACGAGTAGAGGCATTAAAGGAAAGTGCCGATGCGGCATCAAGACCATCAGGAAAAGATCGTTATACAAAAGTGATGGTGACTTTAGTGCGCCCAGGTGGAGAGCCTATTACGGATTATCAAGGGACAGTCAAAATTAAGTATGATGGAGTGGAAAAAACAGCTTCATTCATTACGAACACTTCAGACCCATTGAATAATACAGGGAATCCAGGTACTGCCGTAGCCTACTTTGATTCAATTATTTATGGAAAATCTAAAGTGGAAGCAATACTTGTCAATCCAATAGACCCACGCTACGCAACATCCTTGAAGGGTTTAAAAGATAAAACAGTAACGAAAGACATTTTTGCTAATCCATACTTCAGTAAAAATTCTTGTTCTTTAGCAACAGAAATTGCCTATGTAGTGGATTATTCCTCTTCCATGAAGGCCGTTGATCCAACAAATTATCGTGGAAAGAAAATGATTGAACTAATCAATCAATTAAAGGCTAAAAATAACATAGTCATTGAAACGAATACAAAAGCAACGGTGCTTGGAGAAGGTACAACAGAAAATGTGCTAAAAAAAGATCTTTATAAAGCATCAAAAGAGAAGGGTGCAACTGATATTTTTGCAGGCATTGATATTGCTTTAACAAAATTCTCGAATGATTCGAAAACATCCAAAGCGATTGTCGTTGTATCTGATGGTAAAACAAGTAAATCAAAAATGACAAAAGTTATAAATGAAGCGAAAAAGCAAGGTGTCAAAGTATACACAGTAAGTATGGGCAAGAAATCACAAGTAAATGACGCCACTTTAATGCAATTATCTTCAGAAACAGGCGGAACGTACTTCCATGCGATTGATAATTTACAATTGCATCAAGTCTTCCTGAAGCTAATTGATACAATTTTATGTAAAACGTCAGCTTCAAGCTGTATCAATCCGGAAGATTTATTTGAAGAAACAAGTGTTTCACTACGAAAAGGTTATATTACAATGAGCGCTCGTGTTGATAGTAACTGCCCAAATGTTGCAAAGATGAATGTACGTTTTAATTCCATCAGTGGAGATGTCCAATTTGATTTGCAAAAGCGTAGTGATCAAGTTTATATGTTAACGAAAACTGTTCAAACTATGCAGGACTTTAAAGTCAATGATGAGATTGAGTTTATTGCATACGATAAAGATGGAAATATAATTGCAATAAAGACTGTTACAATAACAAATTAATGAGAAAACTGCCTCCGATTGTGGGGCAGTTTTTTAATTTGAAACAACACGTATAATTTGTTACACTTAGTTTATAATAATTCTAATGTAGATGACGAATTGCAGTTCTTCATGACATGTTCACAAATTATTGATGAACTATTGTCGAACTGTGCTATAATGAGATTTGTGAATTAGAACGTGTGAGGTGTTATTCATGCATACCATCGTAGTAGGCTTGAATTATAAAACAGCGCCTGTTGAAATACGTGAGAAGTTATCATTCATTGAGAGTGAACTGCCACAAGCAATGGAAGCGCTGCAAAAGCAAAAAAGTATATTAGAAAACGTAATTGTTTCGACATGTAATCGTACAGAAATATATGCTGTTGTGGATCAATTGCATACTGGACGTCATTTTGTGAAACAATTTTTAGCCAACTGGTTTGATTTGCCTGTGGAGACATTTTCTTCATATTTAACGATTCGTGAAGAGGATGAGGCAATCGAACATTTATTTAAAGTGACAGCTGGAATCGATTCAATGGTTCTAGGTGAAACACAAATTTTAGGGCAAGTAAAAAAAAGCTTTTTAAGTGGACAAGAGATTGGCACAACAGGAACGGTATACAATCAGCTATTTAAACAAGCAGTAACATTTGCAAAGCGTGCTCATAATGAAACAGCAATCGGTGAGAATGCGGTATCTGTTTCCTATGCTGCCGTAGAATTAGCAAAGAAAATTTTTGGCTCATTACAACGCAAGCATGTAGCTATTTTAGGTGCAGGGAAAATGGGGGAACTTGCGATTGAAAACCTTTACGGTAGTGGTGTAGGGAAAGTTACTGTCATCAACCGTACATTTGAAAAAGCAGAAAGCTTAGCGGCTAAATTCCATGGTGAAGCTAAATCAATGAAGGAATTACAATGTTCTTTGCTAGAAGCGGACATTTTAATTACTTCAACAGGTGCAACAGATTATGTTATTGATTACGAGCTAATGCAATTCGTGGAACGTTTACGAAAAGGAAAACCATTATTCATGGTAGATATAGCGGTTCCTCGTGATATTGATCCACGAGTTGGCGACCTATCAAATGTTTTTCTATATGATATCGATGATTTACAAGGTATTGTCGAAGCGAATTTAGCAGAGCGTGAACGTGCTGCTGCTGATATTACTGATATGATTGGCAAAGAAGTTGTGCAATTTAAAGACTGGGTAGCAACGCTTGGGGTAGTGCCAGTCATCTCAGCATTACGTAAAAAAGCAAATCGTATCCAAGAAGAGACAATGACAAGTATCGAAAATAAAATGCCTGATTTAACGGAACGTGAACGTAAAATTTTAAGTAAACATACAAAATCTATTATCAATCAATTGTTAAAAGAGCCAATCTTGCAAGCTAAAGAAATGGCTAATTCTCCAAAAGCAAATGAACAGTTACGTTTATTCCAACAAATTTTTGGTATAGAGGATGCTGTGGAAGCTGAAGTTCATGAGATGACAAAGCAAGAGCTTGAGCGCAAAGAACGCTCACAGGTATCTCAGACTTCTACTGAACCAAAGTACTCTTTCTAAATTATCTATTGCGCTCATATAGATAGCCATGGTTGTACAGAGGTATTGTGCGCAATTGGATTTTCTACTGATATTACACGAGGCGTTTTCGTATCTGTATGGTAAACTAAGGATACGAAAACGTTTTTTTGTTTTCTATATTAGAATAGTTTATTAATTTCACGACAAAGAAGGGATGTCTATTGGCTGATTTGACCATGACGAGGCTCTATGAAGTGATGATCGTCTTGTATGCGATCAGTCTAGTTTTTTACTTTACTGATTATTTTTATAAGCAAGTACGTGCAAGGCGCATTGCTTTTTGGCTTGTTTCATTTGTATGGATGATTCAAAGTGCCATTATCATTTTAACGTTTGTGGAAACGAAGCGTTTTCCGATTTTATCCTTGTCTGAGGGAATACTTTTTTATTCCTGGTTACTCGTGACGTTATCCATTATCCTTCATTGCATAGCAAGGGTGGATTTACCTGTGTTTATTATTAATATACTAGGATTTTTGTTCGCTAGTATATTTACTTTTATGCCGAAACGTCCTACAGGAGCTGTCGGGGATACTTTAATTTCGGAGTTGCTTTTTATTCATATATCATTTGCAATACTGTCTTATGCAGCATTTACTTTAACATTTGTGTTTGCCATTTTGTATCTCGTGCTATATCGTTTGCTGAAAAAGAAAAAATGGTCGCATTTATGGACTAGGTTGCCTTCCTTGCAGCAGACAAGTAGCTGGATGAATATTTCTTTTTTTATTGGGATTCCGATGTTATTTATAAGTTTAATATTAGGCTTTGAATGGGCATTATTAACATTAGAGAGTCTTTCGATTTTCGATGCGAAAATCATAGGGTCCTTCATTATTTTAATTTTGTATTGTTTTATCTTATATGTGAATCGCAAAAGCAAGCTGACAGGTACAACTTATGCATGGGTACATATTTATGCCTATCTATTAGTTGTTGTGAACTTCTTCCTAGGAAGTAGTTTATCGCGATTCCATTTATGGTATTAGAAGAAAGGTTGGAGACTGTTGAGAAAAATTATTGTAGGTTCTAGGAGAAGTAAGCTAGCGCTAACGCAAACAAATTGGTTTATTAATGAATTAAAAGCGGCTGGTGTACCATTCGAATTTGAAGTAAAAGAGATTGTAACCAAAGGTGACCAAATTTTAGATGTTCAGCTTTCAAAAGTAGGTGGGAAAGGGTTGTTTGTGAAAGAAATTGAACAAGCCCTTTACGATAAAGAAATTGACTTTGCTGTTCATTCTATGAAAGATATGCCTGCTGTATTGCCAGATGGGCTAGTGATTGGTTGTATTCCACCACGTGAAGATGCGCGTGACGCATTTATTTCGAAAGGGCATGTTAAATTTGCTGACCTTCCTGCAGGAGCAGTCGTTGGTACAAGTTCTTTACGTCGTAGTGCACAGCTTTTAACAGTACGTCCTGACATCGAAATTAAATGGATTCGTGGAAATGTTGACACACGTTTAGCGAAGCTTGAAACAGAAGAATACGATGCTATTATTTTAGCTGCAGCTGGTTTGAAACGCCTTGGTTGGAGTGATGATGTAGTCACTGAATTTTTACCTGTAGAACATTGTCTGCCAGCTGTAGCACAAGGCTCTCTAGGCATCGAATGTCGTGCCGATGATGCGGAGCTTTTAGCCGAATTAGGTAAGCTGACTGATTCATTTACATGGCAAGAAGCACATGCAGAACGTGCATTTTTGGCAGCAATGGATGGTGGTTGTCAAGTACCAATCGCAGGGTATGCTACTTCAAATGGGGAAGAAATTACATTAACAGGCCTTGTTGCTGCTCCAGACGCATCTGTTGTATATAAGGAAACAGTAGTTGGCACAGATGCACAAAAAATTGGAGAAGAGCTAGCTGCAATTTTAACAGAACAAGGTGCTTTCGATTTAATTCAGCGTGTAAAGGCAGAGCAAGATGCCAAGTAATTTACCTCTAAAGGGTAAAACCATACTTTTAACAGGCACATCTAAGACAACAACCATTGTCGAAAACATAACATCTTTAGGTGGCCATGCCATCATAGCCCCATTAATTGAAACTTGCGAACGATTAGATAGTAAGGATGCTGAACTATTGAATCACGCGAAGCAATATGATTGGTTGATTTTTACTAGTCAAAATGCTGTAGAAGCTTTTGCTAGTAAAATGCTTCGACATCAATTGAATGCGGATCACTTCCAAGGAAAAATAGCTTCCATTGGCACAAAAACAACGACAGCATTAGAAAATTTAGGATTTCAAGTAAGCTTTATGCCTTCCGTATTTAGTGCTGATATTTTCGTTAAAGAATTTCCAAGCGTAGCGGGTAATCATCCGAGATGTCTGTTTATTCGAGGCGAAAAGGCGAAAAGTACGCTGAAGGATGGACTGCCTTTTAAGTTAAAAGAATGGACAGTCTATGAAACAATAGAACGACATGATCAAACATCTGTTATTGTCAATTGCATCCAGCAACATCAAAATGTCACAGTGATTTTTGCTAGTCCTTCAGCAGTTGACGTGTATGCAAGGGATGTTGTGCCACATATCGGCTGGCATGCAGCTCGCATTGCAGCCATCGGCCATATTACGGAAGCGGCTCTTGAACAATACGGTGCTACTGTGGATATTATGCCAAGTGTTTATACAATGCAAGCAGTCATCGAAGAAATTATGAAAGTAGGGGACAAATCATGACAAAACTACAATTTCAAAGACATCGTCGTTTGCGTGCCAATGCAACGATGCGATCAATGGTAAAAGAAACATACTTACATAAAGAGGACCTGATCTATCCTATTTTTGTAATAGAAGGCGAAAATATTAAAAATGAAGTACAGTCAATGCCTGGCGTTTTTCAATTTTCATTGGATAATCTAGAGGCAGAGGTGGATGAGGTTGTAGCTTTAGGTATTCCTGCGGTTATTTTATTTGGCTTGCCAGCTGAAAAGGATGCGGTTGGAACAGGTGCATTTCATGATCATGGGATTGTGCAGGAAGCAACTCGACTCATTAAAACACGTCATCCTGAGTTATTAGTCATCGCGGATACATGCTTATGTGAATTTACGGATCATGGACATTGTGGCTTAATTGAGGGCGATCAAATTTTGAATGATCCTTCATTAGATGTTTTAGCCCGCACGGCGATATCACAAGCAAAAGCTGGTGCTGATATTATTGCTCCTTCTAATATGATGGACGGCTTTGTAACGGCAATTCGTGCTGGTCTAGACGAAGCTGGTTTTGAACATATTCCGATTATGTCCTATGCAGTCAAATATGCATCCAGTTACTATGGACCTTTCCGTGACGCTGCAGATGGCGCTCCACAATTTGGTGATCGTAAATCCTACCAAATGGATCCTGCAAACCGTCTAGAGGCATTCCGTGAGGCAGAGTCAGATATTGAAGAGGGCGCAGATTTCTTAATTGTCAAACCTGCTCTTAGCTATTTAGATATTATTCGAGATATGAAAAATAACTACCCATTACCGCTTGTTGCGTATAATGTTTCAGGTGAATATGCAATGATTAAAGCGGCTGCTATAAATGGTTGGATTGAAGAGAAAAAAGTTGTGCTTGAAACATTATTAGGTATGAAACGTGCAGGCTCTGATTTAATCATTACGTATCATGCAAAAGATGTTGCACGTTGGTTGGAGGAGAAATAAATGACACGTTCTTACGAAAAATCAAAACAAGCCTATGCTGAAGCTGTTCAATTAATGCCGGGGGGTGTAAGTAGCCCAGTACGTGCATTCAAATCAGTAAATATGGACCCGATTTTCATGGAATCTGGTCATGGGGCAATCATTAAAGACATTGATGGCAATGAATATATTGATTATGTATTGTCGTGGGGTCCGCTAATTTTAGGACATACACATCCAGAGGTAGTGAAAGCAATTGCAGATACAGCTGCGAAGGGTTCTTCCTTCGGTGCTCCAAGCTATACAGAAAATCGCTTAGCCCAATTAGTATTAGACCGTCTACCAGGAATGGAAATGATCCGCTTTGTTTCTTCAGGAACAGAGGCTACTATGTCTGCATTACGTGTAGCACGTGGTGTTACAGGGCGTGATAAGATTTTAAAGTTTGAAGGGTCTTATCATGGTCACGGTGACTCTTTATTAATTAAAGCCGGTTCTGGTGTTGCCACATTAGGCCTTCCTGATAGCCCTGGTGTACCTGCAGATATCGCACGGAATACGTTGACAGTTGCCTATAATGATTTAGAAGGGGCAAAAGTGATTTTCGAGAAATTTGGCGCAGAGTTAGCTGCAGTCATTGTGGAGCCAGTCGCAGGAAATATGGGGGTTGTTCCACCACAGCCCGGTTTCCTAGAAGGCTTACGTGCGCTTACTTCAGAGCACGGTGCATTATTAATCTTTGACGAAGTTATGACAGGTTTCCGCGTAGATTATGGCTGTGCACAAGGGTATTTTGGGGTAACACCAGATATGACTACTTTAGGTAAAGTAATCGGAGGGGGTCTCCCTGTAGGTGCGTTCGCTGGGAAAAAAGAAATTATGGAGCAAGTAGCCCCTGCTGGACCAATTTATCAAGCAGGAACATTATCGGGGAATCCACTAGCGATGACAGCCGGTTATGAAACGTTATCCCGTTTAGACCATGGTACGTATGATTACTTCAAAAAATTAGGAGATCAGCTTGAGGCTGGTTTCCGTGAAGCAGCAACAAAATATAATATCCCGCACACTGTCAATCGTGCAGGCTCTATGATTGGCTTCTTCTTTACAAATGAAAATGTCATTGATTTTGCTTCTGCTAAAACATCTGATTTACAATTATTCGCTGAATACTTCCGTCTAATGGCAGAGGAAGGTGTTTTCTTACCTCCTTCTCAATTTGAAGGACTATTCATCTCAACAGCCCATACGGAAGAGCATATTGCGAAAACAGTGGCTGCATTCCATAAAGTATTTGCGCAATTAGCCAAATAAAATTTGATAGAGCATGCTAGAATTATTTCTAGCATGCTCTCATATTTTTGAAAAACAAAGCCCTTCGCCCGTCAAACTTGCTTTTTCTACCGTTGTACTTTTTTAATGGATCAAGCAGAAAGCATTATAGTGCTAGAGAAATGTAAGGACAAAAAGAGAGAATAGCATATATTTACTAGTAAACAAGATCTTCTATACTGGATGAAGGACCTGCTTTTGTCAAAATTACATCTTTCAGCATAGCCAAATTGTGGGCGATATCGTTTATAATATAGCTATTCATAAAAGAAAGTAGTGAATTGATATGGCAACAGGCACACACACGGTCGAAGTTCCTGTAGGGATTGAGCATGTATGGGATTTCGTTAGTGATATGGAAAAATGGGCAAAGCTTGTCCCAGGTTATAATGCACATGAAATGATTGATGAAAAACACTCCACTTGGACTTTTAAAGGCAATGTTGGCGTTTTGAAAAAAACAGTTGAAGTAGAAATTACAATCTTAGAATGGTTAGCACCATCAAAAGTTACATTCGAATTAAAGGGGCTTTCTGATAACTTCACAGGAAATGGCTATTTCCTCGCAGAAAGTATTGATCCTGAAAATACAAAAATGACAGGATTCTTAGAAGTCGTTGCGGGCGGGTTAGCTGGCCCTGTTTTAAATCCTATTTTCAAACCGATTGTACCAAAAGCAACGCAAATGCTAACAGATCGTGTAGCGAATAAAATTAAATTAGTAAATGTTTAAAGATATGAACATTCATGAAACTGGCATGCTAGAATATTGCTTCTAGCATGCCAGTTTTTTAGTAGTATCTATTTTTAAATGTGTTCAAATGGCAACACCCTAGCATACTCTCCTTTAAATCGTCATATGATGCAAAGGGAGGGATTATTATCGAACACAAAACTTGGAATATGCGCGAAGCATTTTGTTTTCCTGGATATGGCTGCCCAACTGAAATAGCAGCTGTACAAATTAAGCCACAATGGCAGGCAATGCAATTAGAAGATTCTTTGCGACTTATGGGCATCTATCATATCACCGCACACGTTCGCTTTGATTTTCAAGATATGCAAGCATTTGCAGAAAATGAAGATTTAATTACAATTGATGCTCTAGACATCCAAGGAGATACTGGTTATTTTGAGTATGCTGTACCTTTACATGTGGATTTACCAAAGGAATCCGATGTCAAAGATTTAATGGTCAAGGATATTCGCCCTAGTCTAACAAATCAGATGTGTCAGCTTGAGTGGACCGTTACAAGTGTTTTTAATGAATATGAACCTGTTGATGAAAAAGCTGTGTTAGACAATCCGCACCTATCAACACATGCTTTCGAACAAGAGGAAACAATGGCCGTAATCGAAGAAAGTGTTCAAGTGAAACAACCTGCCGCAGTAGCAGCAGCTTCACGCCAAGAGAATTCTACAACAGTTGACCAAAAAGCTGTATTAAGAGAATCCTCAAGCCATATTGTTGTACGTGAATCCAGTACTTGGCATGAAGTGCCTTCTATGATTTGGGATCTAACAGAAGAATATACACCGCTGAAAGTTCGTGTTTCAAATGATATCTTTCAAAAGTAAATAGCAGAGAAGTAGCAGAAGTAATAAGAAGATTAAATCACCTGATGTTGGCACAATAATGACACGGATAAACTGAAAAGCACAAATCGGCACGATAATGGTTCTACAATAAAAACGAACTTGCCGTAGCCAAGGTGGTAAAAGCCAAGGGTTATACTTGCGTCGTCGCATTTGAATTGTCACTTCCTTTTCTATTTACTTTCCTCTTACTAAAAGATGACTAAATCACTTGAAAAATGACACGATCCTGCGGTACAATTAGGAAAATCAAATACAGATGCTATGATAGGGAAGAGTAAATTTTGTCTACATTTTCAGAGAAGAAACGGTAGCTGTGAAGTTTCTATTTGTACGGAATTGAAGGTAGCCCTTGAGCAGCTTTAGTGAACTAATAGTAGTTAAAGCCGGTTAAACACCGTTACCGAATTGAGAGCCAGTAGGGTAGGCTGAGAAAATATGTCATTGAACATTTATCTTAACCACTGCTGGAATTAAAGGTGGTACCGCGAACTAAAACTCCTTCGTCCTTTTAGACGAGAGGAGTTTTTTTATTGGGTAAAAAATGAACAGCATTTCTTTACCTACAGTTTTCAAACAATAGGAGGAGTCAATATGACAGAAAACATTTCAATGCCAACTAAGTATGACCCACAGTCCATTGAAGCTGGTCGCTATGAATGGTGGTTACAAGGGAAGTTTTTCGAGGCGCAGCCTGAAAGTGGGAAAAAGCCCTATTCAATCGTTATTCCACCACCGAACGTAACAGGTAAACTACACCTTGGCCATGCTTGGGATACAACATTACAAGATATCCTCATCCGTATGAAACGCATGCAAGGCTATGATGCCCTTTGGTTGCCAGGTATGGATCATGCAGGTATTGCAACACAGGCAAAAGTAGAAGCAAAGCTGCGTGAGGATAATATTACACGTTATGATTTAGGACGTGAAAAATTCCTTGAAAAAACATGGGAATGGAAAGAAGAGTATGCTGGACATATTCGTGATCAATGGGCAAAGCTTGGTCTTGGATTAGACTATACGCGTGAACGTTTCACGCTAGATAAAGGTCTTTCAGATGCGGTAAAAACCGTTTTTGTTCAGTTATATGAAAAAGGTTTAATTTATCGTGGTGAGCGTATTATCAACTGGGACCCAGCAGCAAAAACAGCATTATCTGATATCGAGGTAATTTATCAGGATGTGCAAGGTGCCTTCTATCATATGAAATATCCATTAGCTGATGGCTCAGGCTATGTAGAAGTTGCTACAACACGTCCTGAAACAATGCTTGGTGACTCTGGGGTAGCTGTTCACCCGAACGATGAGCGTTACCAGCATTTAATTGGTAAAACCGTTATTTTACCGATTGTAGGTCGCGAAATTCCGATTGTTGCTGATGACTACGTTGATATGGAATTTGGTACTGGGGTTGTAAAAATGACACCAGCCCATGATCCGAACGACTTTGAAGTTGGTAATCGTCACAATCTTGAGCGCATTCTAGTAATGAATGAAGACGGCACAATGAATGATCTTGCTGGCAAATATAAAGGAATGGATCGCTTCGAATGCCGCAAGCAAATTGTTGCTGATTTACAAGAAGCAGGAGTGTTAATTCGCATTGAAGAGCATATGCATTCAGTAGGACACTCTGAACGTTCTGGTGCCGTTGTTGAGCCATACCTTTCAGCACAATGGTTCGTTAAAATGCAACCACTTGCTGATGCTTCCCTAGAGCTACAAAAGGACGAAGAAGGGAAAGTAAACTTTGTTCCTGCTCGTTTTGAAAACACATATTCTCGTTGGATGGAGAATATTCGCGATTGGTGTATTTCTCGTCAATTATGGTGGGGCCATCAAATCCCAGCCTGGTACCATAATGAAACAGGCGAAATATACGTAGGTAAAGAAGCCCCAGCAGATGCAGAAAACTGGACGCAAGATGAAGATGTACTAGATACGTGGTTCTCTTCAGCGCTATGGCCGTTTTCTACTATGGGTTGGCCAGATGAAGCAAATGAAGAATATAAACGTTACTATCCAACAAATACATTAGTAACAGGCTATGATATTATTTTCTTCTGGGTTTCTCGCATGATTTTCCAAGGCCTTGAGTTTACAGAGCAACGTCCATTTAAAGATGTGCTAATTCATGGTTTAGTACGTGACGGTGAAGGGCGTAAAATGAGTAAATCACTTGGCAATGGTGTAGATCCAATGGATGTTATTGAACAATACGGTGCAGATTCATTACGCTACTTCTTAGCTACTGGTTCATCACCTGGTCAAGATTTACGCTATACAACTGAAAAAGTAGAAGCAGTATGGAACTTTGCCAATAAGATTTGGAATGCATCACGTTTTGCGCTTATGAATATGGATGGCATGACATATGATGAGATCGATTTAACTGGTGAAAAATCAGTAGCTGACAAATGGATTTTAACGCGCTTAAATGAAACGATTGAACGCGTTACCTCTCTTGCAGAGCGTTATGAATTCGGTGAAGTTGGCCGTGAATTATACAATTTCATTTGGGATGATTTCTGTTCTTGGTATATTGAAATGGCAAAATTACCTCTTTACGGTGAGGATGAAGCAGCTAAAAAGACAACTCGCTCTATTTTAGCTTACGTACTAGATCAAACAATGCGTCTATTACATCCATTTATGCCTTTCATTACAGAAGAAATTTGGCAGCATTTACCACATGGAGGTGAATCTATTACAGTGGCAGCATGGCCAACAGTACGTACAGATCTTCATTTTGCTGATGAAGCAGATAATATGAAGCTCCTAATGGATATTATACGTTCAGTACGTAATATTCGTGCGGAAGTAAATACCCCAATGAGCAAAAAAGTACCGTTGTTTATTTCAGCGAAAGATGCAGCAACAGCAGCTGTACTTGAAGAGAATCAAGCATATTTAGAAAAATTCTGTAATCCTGACACTTTAACAATTGGTGAAGGTTTAGAGGCTCCAGGACAATCAATGACGGCTGTTGTGACAGGAGCACAGGTTTTCCTACCTCTTGTTGGACTGATCAATCTAGAGGAAGAAATTGCTCGCCTTGAAAAAGAATTAGAGAAATGGGCAAAAGAAGTGAAGCTTGTTACAGGTAAGTTATCGAATGAAAAGTTTGTATCGAAAGCGCCGGAAGCGTTAGTTAACGCAGAACGTGAGAAATTAGCAGATTATGAAAGCAAGCATGCAGTTGTGTTAAAACGTTTAGAAGAATTGAAACAAATGTAAAGTTGAAGCAGTGGATGACGAAAAAGTCATCCATTGCTTTTTTTATAGATCTAAAGATATGCATTGTATTAGGAAAAAATATATAGTATTATTTAAAATAAATTAGACTAATAGATGGTGTATAGGGTTGATTTGGTAGGAAACAAAACCTAATTCCGTATTATTTAGCCGTGAAAAAAGCTTGGGAGAATGGACGGTTTTTTAGATAGACAGTCTTTTTCATTAAAAAAATAAGAGCCAATGGGGGTGTTGGGAATGTCAGGAAATATTGCAACCATTATTACAAAAGTCAACAAAGCATGTGATGAACTAGACTTTGTAAGCGCGAGAGTATTGATCGAAACGAATCTCTTAAAATTATCCGAAGCAAAGTATTATCGTTTATTGAATACAAGTGGCCGTGTCCTTATTAAGCACATATTAGCAAATAGTAATCCTCAGCAGGATAGCATTAAATTATCAAGGACTGATTTATTAACAATCCAAAAAATTAATGAGTATTGCTCAGACTTTGATATATCTATGCTAAAAAGAACGTTAAAAAACGCTTTTGAATTAGTGCAACGTCCAGATGTACATCCGTTATTAAATAGTGATGCAAAAACTATTTTAAACAATATGGGTGCTTTATTAGGTGCTCACAAGGTACACTAATATAATATTAATATGAACACGCAGTCGCTAGCTGCGTGTTTTTTGTATTTTACCATTTTGCTATGTTATTAAACGTTACTTGTACTAAAATAAAGATATTGCAGTAAGAGGGAGTGTTTATTTTGTTTCACACAATGAACGAATGTACAAAATTTATTTTTACATTAAAAGCAGTTGATCATAAACGTGCACCACTTGTCCTTATGCGTGAAGTACTAGGACATCTAGATGAGCCTCACAACAAACTAAGAGTAATCCATGTAGCAGGTTCAAACGGTAAAGGCTCTACGGTGAACGCATTAAGAGAAATGCTACAACATGCAGGCTACACAGTAGGGGCATTTACGTCTCCACATTTAGAGCGAGTCAATGAACGTATGA
Organism: Lysinibacillus sp. FSL K6-4013; assembly: GCF_038630435.1. NCBI lineage: Bacteria > Bacillati > Bacillota > Bacilli > Caryophanales > Bacillaceae > Lysinibacillus > Lysinibacillus sp. FSL K6-4013. The sequence continues at coordinate 3,269,769 of NZ_CP152031.1, read as the reverse complement.
CCATTAACGGCCGCCAAATTTCAGATGAGCAATTTCTCTACTATTTCAATAAACTTGCGAAAATTATAGAAGAACACTACAATGGCGATTTTCCAAGCTTTTTTGAGGTAGTTACATTGATTATGTTTCAATATTTTGCACATGAAGGAGTAGATATAGCACTTATTGAGACAGGGCTTGGAGGACGTTTGGATGCGACAAACGTCGTAAGGCCGCTTTTATCTATTGTTACAACGATTTCGCTAGAGCATACAGCCTTTTTAGGTGATACCTTCGCAAAGGTTGCCGCTGAAAAAGCTGGTATCATCAAAGAAGGCATTCCAGTTGTTGTAGGCGTTCAAAATGAGGAGGCATTGGCTGTTATTAAAGCTACTGCAGAGGAACGACATGCATCATGCTTTGTTTTAGGACAAGACTTCACAGTGACAAATAGTTGGCAGAGCACTGACTATCAGCACTTTACATATGAAAATGCTCATGTCTTGATGAAGGATGTACCATTAAAAATGGCTGGTCAACATCAAATAAATAATGCAAGTTTGGCCATCACAGCCATGCTAACATTACGTGAACAGGGGGCAATTGCCATTGCTGATGATTCTATTTGTCAGGGTCTACAATGTGCGCAATGGGCAGGCCGCTTCGAGCAATGGCCGAATCAAATTGTGCTAGATGGTGCTCATAATTCCGAGGGTACAGCTGCTCTTATCCAAACACTAAAAAACGTCTATCCAAGAAACAATTATCACTTTATTTATGCGGCATTAGCAGACAAGGATCATGCCAACAGTATAGAACTAATGGATGCTGTTGCTACCTCGATCACTTTTACACAAATAGACCTACCGAATGCAATGCCTGCTGAAAGCTTAGCAAAGTTGTCGACACATGCAAATAAAACATATCATCAAGAGTGGCTAAAAAGCCTTCAAACCATATTACAAGGACGCCATAAAGAGGATATTATTGTCATAACAGGCTCTTTATACTTTATAGCACAAGCTCGACAGTGGCTACAGGAGGAAGGACAATGATCCCAAACTTTGATCATTATAAAGAGAAATGGCAGGTTAAAAGTGATGATGTAATTAAACCAGGTCTTACAGCGATTGAAGAGGCTTTATCGTTAGTAGGTAATCCTGAACAAACTTTGCATGTCGTCCACTTAGCAGGTACAAATGGCAAAGGCTCTACGTTAACGTTTCTAGAGGCAATTGCACAAGAACATGGCTTACGTGTGGGCAAATTTATGTCACCCTGTATCGTAGATGTTCATGACCAAATTCAAATAGCTGGTCAACCTATTAAAGAAGCTGAAATGGATCGAGTTTTTCAACAGATGCATGAGGCTGGGCTTAGTAGTAAACTAACCGATTTTGAATTGCTGACGGTGGCGGCATTTTTACATTTTGTGAATGGCAGGGTGGATATTGCACTGATTGAAGCGGGAATGGGTGGCTTATTGGATAGCACAAATGTGGTAACACCCATTGTCTCTATTATCCCAAGTATTGCTTTAGAACACACAAAGTTTTTAGGGGATACGCTTGAAAGCATTGCACACCATAAAGCAGGTATTATTAAGCAACAACGTCCAGTTATTATTGGTGATTTGCCAGATGAGGCGATGCGTGTTGTGGATGAAGTAGCCAATCAAAAAAATGCCACGCTATTTGCATTAGGTAAGCATTTTGCCATAAAGCCGACAACTGATGGAGAAAGCTACACGAATGACGTACAGCAGTTCCAAATTGCGAACCTAACTCGTTCGATGAAGGGAGCACATCAGGGGAACAATATGGCACTCGCCATTACAGCATTTTTCGAAGTGGCGTCAGTATTAGGCGTGTCTATGGATAAAACAGCTATTCGTCAAGCTGTGCAAAAGGCCTCTATTTTGGGACGCTTTGAAGAAATAATGCCTTTCGTTATTTTGGATGGTGCACATAATCCTGCAAGTGCCGAAAAATTAGTAGAAACGATCCAGTGTGAATATCCAAATGAGCAGATAACATTTGTCATTGGCATACTAGCAGATAAAGATGTCCAGCAGATTCTCAGGCTTTTAGAGCAGGTGAGTGATGATTTTTACTTCGTTGATTTTGCTAATTCACGAGCAATGCCAGCCCATCAAATGGTCAAACTTTCTCATGCAGCATCGAAAACAACCTTGGTTGACTATGCATCCTTTATACAGGCACAATCACATAGACAGCAAAGAACCATTGTATCAGGCTCGTTATATTTATTAACAGAGGTTCGTAATAGATTAAAACAATGAAACGACTAGGACTCTTGATAGTGAGTCCTAGTTTTTTTTATAAAGGAGCCTTTATCAAAAAATAATAAATTCGCATTTACCCTTCGGAATCTACATATACTTATACCATATGAAGTTGGCAACGTTACTAGTGCATAGATAGGTGGAAGGATGAGGTGATAGTTGAATGAAAATTGTAAGTCATGTGATGAAAAAACAAATATTTCGAGCAATGATTATTGGTGGATTTGTTGGTCTATTAGGTGTAGCCATTTTTTTGGGCGTTTTACAAGCCAGTACACAGTTACCATTAAAGAAAAATGGCAGTGAAGTGGCAAATAATCAATCACAAACAGAAACGATTCCAACTGCCGGTGAGACAACCAATACATCTAATGCATCAATGTTTTATGCTAGCCAGGCTGGCGTGTATTCAAACTATGAGAGCGCTAGTTCATTTGTTGCTGAGTATCCTGCCTTAAAAGAGAGCGCGATTGTTCAAGTTGATGACAAGTTTTATGTTTGGACAAGCATGGTGACGGAGGAAAGTCAGCTCCAATTTTTACAGGACCCTGCTACCTTTAAAAAGGCATTTAGCATCAGTGGTGAAAGCTGTAAAGAGCCGACCCTTGCAGAAATCCCAACTGCTTTAGCAGATAAAAATGCAGCAAAATTAAATTTTAAGGAAAATGGCAAGGACTCAACACTACCAGAGGATTGGCAGTCCATTGGAGCAGCGGCCTCTACTATTTCCAACGATATCAACATCATTCGTCTGCATGTTTTTGCACATTATCAATCTAAAAATACGTGTCTTCAGGTGAAATTTTAACGTCAAATAATAGCGAAATCATCATTATCTTGTTTTTTTGAAAATTTTCAAATTGTCCATTCTTCTGTATCATAAGGATAAGGAGGAATGATCAGATAATGTTGAAAACAAATCATAAGCTTGTCCTTGCTTCTGCTTCCCCTAGGCGCAAGGAATTGCTAAGCATGCTAGCGCTTCCCTTTGAAGTCTTGACAAGTGAAGTGGAAGAAACAAGTGTACAAGCTAATACAATGCAGGATTATGTAAAAGAAGTAGCTTTATTGAAGACGCGTGATGTAGCCAAAAAAGCAGCTAATGCCACGATTATTGGTGCAGATACGATTGTTGTTTACAATCAAGAGCTACTACATAAACCAAAGACGCGTGAGGAAGCTATTTCTCACTTATTACGTTTGTCAAATAACAAACATAGTGTGATGACAGCCGTCGCCATAATCGAACCGAATGGAAAGGAAACGACCTTTGTGGAAGAAACCACAGTTGTTTTCCACCGCCTATCGCAGGAATTAATCGAAGCTTATGTAGATTCAGGAGATCCTTTTGATAAAGCGGGTGGTTATGGCATTCAAACGATTGGCACACTATTAGTTAAACGAATTGAAGGAGATTATAACAATGTTGTAGGTCTACCACTTGCAGCTTTGTTTTCGCAATTGGTGGATCTACAGATAGTCCAATTTGCGAAGGAGTGAATATTTTTGCTGGAAGACGCTTTACCAACTTTGATGATACGTGATGTCAATATAGAGGATCGCCCCCGTGAACGGCTATTACGACAAGGGGCTGAAAGTTTATCCAATCAAGAGCTACTCGCTATTTTATTGAGGACAGGTACAAAGGAAGAATCTGTGCTTGTTCTTGCAAACAGGGTATTAAATGTTTTTGAACGACTCCATCATTTGAAGCACGCAACCATCGAAGAAATGGTGGCTATTAAAGGAATAGGTGAGGTGAAAGCCATTCAATTAATAGCTGCCATTGAACTTGGTAGAAGACTGGCTCAAAAACATAATGATGAGAAATTCACAATACGTTCTCCTCAAGATGCAGCAACTTATTTAATGCCTGATATGACTTCGCTTAATCAGGAGCATTTTGTTGTGCTTTTTTTGAATATTAAAAACCAAATTATTCATAAGCAGACGATTTTTATTGGCAGTTTAAACGCCTCCATCGTTCATCCAAGGGAAATTTATCGAGAAGCTGTCAAAAGGTCTGCCGCTTCCATTATATGTGCCCACAACCATCCAAGTGGGGTACCAACACCAAGCACAGAGGACATTGAAGTAACAAAGCGAATTGTTGAAGCAGGCTATATTATAGGGATAGAGTTAATTGATCACGTTATTATCGGCGATCATCAATATATTAGTTTAAAGGAAAAAGGATATTTTTAACTCTGCATACAATATGCAGAGTTCAGACTGTAGACAAACTCAATGAAATTTTGAGTTTGCCTACAGTCTTTTTTCTTTTACAATAAAATAAAGTAAAGCCGTTGATTTCCACTACGGGCGGACGCTTTCCGCGGGCGGGGTCGAGCTGCTTCCCTCGCTTCGCTCAGTCCAGGATCTCGACTTTCCTGCTTTTCCCGCAGGAGTCGCCACCCTTCGTTCCAATCAACTTCTACATAAAGAATTATTGATAAAAAGTACACTTTCGAGGTGATCAACCATGATGACGAAAAATCAAATCAATGAACGTGAACAATTAGAAATGCTAACGATTGATCAATTAGTTCCCCAAGATCATTTAGTACGAAAACTAGAGGCGGCTATTGATTTTTCATTTATCTATCCTTTAGTAGAAAACCTCTACTCTGCTAAAGGACGCCCTAGTATTGATCCTGTTGTTCTCTTTAAAATGACGTTTATTCAGTACGTTTTTGGTATACGGTCCATGCGTCAAACCATCAAAGAAATTGAAACGAATATGGCGTATCGTTGGTTTTTAGGATTTGGCTTCCATACAGAAGTCCCGCATTTCTCTACCTTCGGTAAAAATTATGTCCGTCGCTTTCAAGACACTGATATATTTGAGCAGATATTCTATCGTATATTAAAAGAGATTATGCATCAAGGACTCCTCCATGCAGACCATTTATTTATCGATTCTACGCATGTGAAAGCGAGTGCGAATAAACGAAAGTATGATAAAAAAGTTGTGCGAAAAGAAACACGGGCTTATGAAGAGAAACTTCAATTAGAGTTAAATATGGATCGTGAGGAACACGGAAAAAAGCCCTTTCCCCCGGAGAAGTTTGAAAAGGAAGAATGGAAAGAAATAAAGGAAAGCACGACAGATCCTGAAAGTGGCTATTACGTGAAGGATGAACGTACGAAACAGTTTGCGTATTCTTTTCATGCAGCGACAGATGAAAAGGGCTTTGTCTTGGGTGCCATTGTAACTCCGGGAAATGTGCACGATAGTCATGTATTACAGCCACTTGTGGAAAAAGTCATTGAAAACGTTCAAAAACCATTAGCTGTTGCGGCAGATGCAGCCTATAAAACACCCGCAATTACAAACTTTTTATTAGAGAATCAAATGTTGCCTGTTCTTCCTTATACACGTCCTAAAACGAAAGATGGATTCTTCCGAAAGCATGAGTATATATATGATGAGCACTATAATTGTTATCTTTGTCCACAAGGACAGATATTGAAGTATACGACAACGACTAAAGAAGGGTATCGTCAATATAAATCGAATCCTTTGATTTGTGCGAAGTGTCCAAGCCTTTCCCAATGTACAGAAAGTAAGCATCATCAAAAACTCATTCAACGCCATATTTGGGAGTCGTATGTGGAAGAAGCTGAACATTTACGCCATTCCTATGACATCAAACAGATTTATGCAAAGCGCAAAGAAACGATTGAGCGTGTATTTGCGGATGCAAAAGAAAAGCATGGTATGAGATGGACAACCTTACGAGGTCTAAAAAAATTGTCCATGCAGGCGATGCTTACTTTTGCTGCCATGAATTTAAAGAAACTGGCTACTTGGACGTGGCAGGCAGCTTAAGAGAGCAACTATGCTCGAAGAGTATGCTAGATTTGGTTGTATAGGACCAAATCTAAAAAAGAAATAGGAAGAAAAATGACAAAAGCCATCGAAAGTGAACCTGATCTGACCCGAAAAAGTTAGACATATTTAGTTAAGCAACTTCTAAGACCTGAATTCGGTATTCCACCGGACTTAGGTCTTTTAATTTTGCCTTTATTCGTTTGTGATTGTAATAGTAAATATAGTCATGGAGTTCCTGTTCAAAATGTGCCATGGATTCAAATTCTTGTAGATACAGGAGTTCAGATTTTAATAAGCCAAAGAAATTTTCAATAACTGCGTTATCCAAACAATTGCCCTTACGGGACATACTCTGCGTAATCCCGTGTTGTTTTAATGTTTGTTGATACTTTTTCATTTGATAATGCCAACCTTGATCTGAATGAAGAATGACTTGATCACCTGATTCGAGGCGCTCCAATGCTTGTTCTAACATATTATGGACTAGTTTATACACTGGACGCTTCATTACCGTGTATGCAATGATTTCGCCATTACATAGATCAAGGACGGGTGATAAATAGCGTTTCTCACCAAATAGATGGAACTCTGTCACGTCTGTTACCCATTTCTCGTTCATTTTTTCCGCTGTAAAATCGCGTTGTAATATGTTTGGGGCAATTTTTCCGACGTTACCTTTATACGAACGATATTTCTTCATGCGGACTTCACACTTTATGCCAATGGCATTCATCAAGCAGTTAATCGTTTTTGGATCGTGATGAATACCAAATTTTTTTAATTCTTTGGTGATCCGACGATAACCATAACGTCCCTTATGTTCATGATAAATGGACTGAATTGCGACTTTCACATCAGCGTATTTATCATGACGATTCAAACGCTTTTCCCAGTAATAATACGTACTACGTGGAATATCAGCGACTTTGATTAATTCCACTACTTCATAGATTTCCTTCAGTTCATAAATTACTTGCGCTTTGATTTGATTGGTAATTTTTCTTGCATTTGAACTAAAGTATTCAACTTTTTTAAGTACGCATTCTCCATTTCTAATTGTTTAATTCGTGCTTCTAACGCCTCAACAGATCCTTCAGCTGGTGTTGATTTCGTTGTTCTTTTTGTCTCTTTTTTCATAGATGGATGCCCCTTTTTCTTAGAAACAAGGGCATCATAACCACCAACTTCAAACTTCAACTTCCAATTCCGAATCATGCCAGGAGATGAAATATTGAATAGTGCAGCTGTGTCTCTCGAAGATGTACCTGTCTCGTTCATATAATTAAGTACATTCATTTTATAGTCAGCTGAATAGTTTGTATAGGACTTTAAGAAAGTCTCTACGCCATTTTTTTGATAACGGCGAACCCATTCACTGACGATCTGAGCTGTCACACCGATATCTTTCGCAATTTCGATCAAAGTTTCATTTCCATTTAAATATCGTTGAACTGCTTGAATACGTTGTTCAGCACTTACTTTTGCCATAAAAAAACCCCCGTAAAAGTTAGATTGGTGTCTAACTTTTACGGGGCAGTTCAACCTCTCGATGGCTTTTGTCTACAGTCTGAACTCTGCATACAATATGCAGAGTTTTTTATGATGAATTCATTTTGTTGTATTGAAGATTTTATTGCTATAATGACCTTATTTACAATCAGTCATAAAAATTTTGTACTTTTTTGTGGTATATTGGCGAACCTTTTTTCTTACATAACGTTAATGTATTCATAGAAAAGCAATTATCTTCACAAAAATTGGTAGCCTGATACACATTGTCTTATGAGAATAAAAATTATATGCTAATCTATACGTACTATTTTTAGTTTAAGAGGGAATTAAAATAGTATCTTTTCTGTGAGATGAAGTATGTGATACTACAAATTCTTGCGTTTTTCCGTTATAATGAACGGTATGAATTTTATCTTTATTTCAGGGAGGACTCCCATCGAAATTGGTGGTGAGGTGAATGAGTGTGTAGTTTTTTCAAGGGTGTAAACCACCAACTGATGAAGATGAAAAAACTTTGACAGATGTTATGGACTTTGAAAGGAGTCAATTGTGTATTTACACAATTCAATTTCCTATACATTGTCGTCAAATATATTGGATGTCAACGAAAGTATGGCTTATATAGAAAGGGAGTACACAATTTGTTTGGACTAGGAAGCAAAGATGTCGGGATTGACCTTGGCACAGCGAATACATTAGTGTTTATTAAAGGAAAGGGAATCGTATTACGTGAACCTTCAGTTGTAGCAAAAAATACAAAAACAGGGGATATCGTTGCCGTTGGTAATGATGCGAAAAATATGATTGGTCGAACACCTGGCTCAATCGTAGCGATTCGTCCAATGAAAGATGGCGTTATTGCTGACTTCGATATTACAACAGCAATGATTGAGTATTATTTAAAAGAAGCATGTAAAAACTCTGGAGGCAACTGGAAAAAACCAAATGTTATGATTTGTGTACCTTATGGTATTACTTCAGTGGAGCAGCGTGCTGTTATTGATGCTGCACGACAAGCAGGTGCAAAAGAGGCGTTCACAATCGAAGAGCCATTTGCAGCAGCAATCGGTTCAAATCTTCCTGTATGGGATCCTACAGGGTCAATGGTTGTTGATATCGGTGGAGGTACAACAGAAGTTGCCGTTATTTCATTAGGTGGTATTGTAACGAGTGAATCTGTACGTGTTGGTGGTGATGCAATGGATCAATCCATCATTTCGTATATCCGTAAAACGTATAATTTAACAATTGGTGAACGTACAGCGGAAGCCGTAAAAATGGAAATTGGTACGGCATTGGCAGAAGGACCAGAAGCACGAATGGATATTAGAGGACGTGACCTGTTAACAGGTTTACCGAAAACAATTGAAATTTCTTCACAGGAAATTTCTGAATCATTACGTGAAGCGGTTTCCTCTATTATTGACGGTGTTCGTAAAACATTAGAACAAACACCTCCAGAATTATCTGCTGATGTAATGGAGCGCGGTATTGTATTAACTGGTGGTGGGGCACTGCTAACAAACTTAGACAAAGTAATCAGTCAAGAGACAAATATGCCAGTATTCATTGCAGAAGATCCTTTAGACTGTGTAGCGATTGGTACAGGTAAGGCATTAGATCATATCGACTTAATTCGTCAACAACAAGTTAAAGGGTAAGGAGGTTTAGGCAATGCCACACTTTTTTTTCAATAAGAAAGTAATTTTGCTGCTCATAGGCATGGTTTTTCTTGTGGCATTGATTAGCTTCTCATTACGTGATCGGACGAATGCAACTTTACCAGAGCAAATTATTAAAGATACTGTCGGTTTCGCACAATCGCTTGTTGCGAAGCCGGCGAATTATATTAATGGTGTTTTTAATAGTATTGACTCCCTCTTAAACACGTACGAAGAAAATAAACGTTTAAAAGCACGCTTAGAAGATTTTGCAGTTGTACAAGCTGAGGCTACGGATTTAAAATCAGAGAATAACAAGCTTCGAGAGCTTTTGGATAAAACTGAGAGCTTAAAGGCATTTAATCCAATTCAAGCAACAGTGATTGCTAGAAATCCTGACCAGTGGGAAGAGAAAATTATTTTAGATAAAGGGTCTTCTCATGGAGTCAAAAAAAATATGGCAGTTATGACCGCGAAAGGGTTAGTGGGGAAAATTACCCTAGTTACACCTTTCACATCTGAGGTAGAGCTTTTAAATACAAATAATCCAAACTATCGTGTTTCCGCGATGGTGCTAGGAGAAAAAGAAGCATACGGTTTAATCGAGGGCTTTGATGAAGAACGTAATGAACTCATTATGAAGCGAATCGATTCTAGCATGAAGGTGAAAGAAGGCGAGCAAGTAGTTTCTTCAGGTCTTGGTGGTATTTTCCCTAAGGGAGTGCCGATAGGAGAAATTACGGAAGTTAGTACAGATGACTTTGGTTTAACGAAAATGGCGTATGTCAAACCATCTGCTGATTTTTCAATTTTAGAGCATGTTGTGATTGCCAAGCGAACATCCACAAGTATTGATGGATCAGATGGCAATGCAACGAATGAGGATTTATCGAATCCGCAAGAGGCAAGTGAAGAGGAGGCGGAGTGATGGTTCGATTTCTCATCCCCTCTGTAGCGGTTTTACTATTCCTGTTAGAACCAGAATTTGCTATGCTTTCCCCGATTGAAATTAAAGGGGAAGTCTATTTTCTGGTACCGCGTTTTTTAATCTTATACCTTATTTTTATATCCATCTATTACAGCCGTCAACGTGCGGTAATGTATGGACTTTTTTTTGGTGTCTTGTATGATGTGTTTTACATTGATATTATTGGATTATATTCAGTACTTTATCCACTTATATGTTTTTTGGCAGGGTCTATCGTGAAAGTTATACATCAGCACTTAGTTGTAACAACTACAATTTCAGTTGTACTAGTAGCGATTTTAGAATTTATTCTCTATCAATTCTTTTTCCTAATCGATTTTACAGCAATTCCTTTAGCGGATTTCTTACGTTCACGACTACTCCCAACAATCATTGCGAATGCTTTATTTTTAATGATTCTTGGTTGGGCCTTCAAGTATCTAATTAATGCGCGTGTCTTACAGAGAGCACGTGAGGTTTCTTAACAAAGAACAACGTGAGGTGAGGCATTCATGAAAAAACAGTTAGTTAATATGAAGGGAACGAAGGACGGTTTTGTACTACGCCTAGACGACCAATGTGCGTATGGTGAACTAGTGGAAGAATTAAAGAATAAGGTTTTAGAGGGCGGTATCGATGGTAAAGTTGATGTACAATTATACTTAGGCTATCGATACTGTACTGAAGAACAATTAAATGAACTTATAAAAATTATTGAAGAAACAGAGCAGCTTATTGTATCGAAGGTGCAAAGTGAAGTACTGACTGTCCACGAAAGCAACCAGAAGATGTTTGAAAGCCAACAAGATACATATATAGGAGTGGTCAGATCAGGACAAATTCTGCGTTCATCAGGAGACATTACCATCATAGGAAATGTGAATCCAAACGGTCGTGTTGAGGCTGGAGGTAATGTATATGTCCTAGGTAGACTTAAAGGGATTGCACATGCGGGTGTGCAAGGCAATAAAGAAGCAATCATTGCAGCATCTCGATTTGAAGCTACGCATATCATGATTGCCGATCAAGTTCAGGTCATGTCAGATGAACATGTAAAAGCGATAAATCAAGTAGAAATGACTTGTGCATTTATTGGCTACGATGGACGCATTACGTACGATCAAATTCATGCCTTAAAAAATATTCGACCATTGTTAAATGTGTCTAAGGGAGGAAGCTAGTGTGGGAGAAGCGATCGTCATAACTTCTGGTAAGGGCGGTGTCGGTAAAACAACGACAACGGCTAACCTTGGGACTGCATTGGCTCTACAAGGTAAAAAAGTATGTTTAGTGGATACAGATATTGGCCTACGTAATTTAGATGTGATTTTAGGCCTTGAAAATCGTATTATTTATGACCTAGTTGATGTGGTGGAGGGACGCTGTAAAATTCATCAAGCATTGATTAAGGATAAACGCGTAGACGAAAAACTATTTTTATTACCTGCTGCTCAAACAACAGATAAAAATGCTGTTACCCCTGAGCAAATGAAGAGCTTAGTAGAGGAATTGAAAAGAGACTATGATTATGTATTAATCGATTGCCCTGCGGGAATTGAACAAGGCTATCGTAACGCTGTTGCAGGTGCAGATCATGCGATTGTAGTCACAACACCTGAAATTTCTGCTGTTCGTGATGCTGATCGAATTATCGGTTTACTGGAGCAGGAGGAGATCACAGCACCTAAGCTCATCATTAATCGTATTCGACAACATATGATGAAGAGCGGTGACACGCTGGATGTCAATGAAATTACAACTCATTTATCTATTGATTTATTAGGCATTATTATAGACAGTGAAGGCGTTATCTCATCTTCTAATAAAGGTGAACCAATTGTGATGGACCCTTCAAATAAAGCGTCATTGGGCTATCGAAATATTGCCCGTCGTATCCTTGGTGAGTCCGTGCCATTAATGGCTATTCAAGATGAGCAAAGAGGGATGTTTTCAAAACTTAAAGCCCTTTTCTCAAAATAAATTAAAACCTTTTCGTGCAATTGTACGAGAAGGTTTTTTCTTGTGCATGTTTGGACATGCAATCACATATAGTGAGGAAAAAAGGATGAGGGCTTGTTTAAAAAATGGAAATGGTTTGTCACGATACTTCTTGTGGCGGCGATCATGCTTGTAATTCGTTTAGAGGACCAGGGTGTAGTGGATACACCTGTTCGGAAGCTTGTTACAACCTCTGCTGATTTAACGTATTTAAGTGAGCTCGGGCAAAGCTGGTTCGAAAAAGAAAAAGAGACCATCATGGTTTCTAGTGATGTAGGGCAAGCAGATCTTTTAACATTTGCGAATGCCCAAGTATTTAAAGAAGGCTATCTATTGCAGTATGATGTTGGCTTACCTATCTATGCTGGTCAAAATGGATTAGTCGTTTTTACTGGCCATACAAAGTACACAGGTAAGACCATGACCATCAGCTATGAAGATGGTACAACCGTTTCCTATGGTATGTTAGATAGTTTAGCTCAACTACCATACACATCTATTCAAGCAAATGATTTAATTGGCATGAAAGAAGCGGGTCAACTTTATGTGTCCATCGAAAAGGGAGATGCCCATTATGATTTAGAGCAAATTGTACAATGGCTTGAAACGACGGAGACCAATGAGGATTAAATTACATCTTCTGTGTATCCCTCTCGTATTTGTCATGATTTTTAGTGGCCAGTTAGCCTATTACGCGATCATTCTGTTTTCCTTACTGTGGCATGAGGCAGGTCACTTAGTTGCGGCAGTAATGTGCGGAGTAAAGGTGAAATCCTGCGTAATTACACCATACGGGGGAGAAATTCAATTTGAAAATCCAGCGGTTGTGCAAGCTTCGTCACTCCTATGGATTGCATTAGGAGGACCAATCGCTACGATTATTGGGATTGGCCTCGCTTTTTTTATGCCTGATTTACTCGCTACTAAGCTTATAAATGTACAATTCGTGTTATTGGCTGTAAATCTTGTACCCATCATACCGTTAGATGGTGGAAGGATATTGTTAGCCGGGCTATTTTTAAAATATCCAAGAGCTCCTATTGTTGAGCTTTATTATTGGTTATCCTTCATCATAGCTACTATACTATTACTAGTTACTTTCAAGTTCTTGCCACAATCTATTTTTTTAGCCATCATAAATTTATTCATTTGGTTGCAAGTATTGAAAGAATGGCGTTATCGAAAATATCGAGTGGCCTTTGAAAAATATGTTATGAATAGATTGACTTGAAAAAAATCATGTGGTAATATTTTAATGTTATTGTTTGTAGCACCCGTGCTACTACAACCGCTCTGTAAAGGTTTAAGTGTCTAGTAAGATCACCTTATGAAACAGGCGAGTCTGAGTCTAAGAGGAGGTGCAGTAAAATGTACGCAATTATTGAAACTGGTGGTAAACAAGTCAAAGTAGAAGCTGGTCAAGAAATCTATGTTGAAAAATTAGGCGTAGAAGCTGACGAGGTTGTAACTTTTGATAAAGTATTATTCGTAGGTGGCGAAAACGTTAAAGTTGGCGCTCCATTCGTAGAAGGCGCTACTGTAACAGCTAAAGTTGTTAAAGAAGGCCGTGCGAAAAAAATCGTTGTTTTCAAATTGAAAGCTAAAAAGAACTACCGTCGTAAACAAGGTCACCGTCAACCTTACACAAAATTAGTTGTTGAAGCAATCAACGCTTAATTGTGAGGTATAGCGAATGATACAAGTTACGATTCATCACGATGAAAATAGACATGTGTCAGCATTCGAATTTTCAGGACATGCTGGTTATGATGAATCTGGTAAGGATTTAGTATGTGCAGGAGCATCAACTATTGCCATTGGTACAGTAAATGCTATTTATGCATTATTACAAATTCAACCAGAAATCGAACAAGCTGCTGAAGGTGGAGGCTATCTCAAGGTAGATTTACCATCAGATTTAGAGCCTGAAGTAGATGCAAAACTACAGTTAATTGTTCAAGTAATGACTGCCCAAGTGTATTCTATGGTGCAAAATTACGGACAATACATCCAAATCAACTACAACCAAGTAGGAGGTGGAACTCGATGAAATTATTATTAGCATTAGATCTTCAACTTTTCGCATCGAAAAAAGGGGTAGGTTCTACTAAAAACGGACGTGACTCTGAGTCTAAACGACTTGGTGCTAAACGTGCTGATGGCCAATTCGTAACTGGTGGTTCAATTCTTTACCGTCAACGCGGTACAAAAATTTACCCAGGTACAAACGTAGGTCGTGGTGGTGACGATACACTATTTGCTAAAGTTGACGGCGTTGTTAAATTCGAACGTTTAGGTCGCGATCGCAAACAAGTATCTGTATACCCAGCAACACAAGAAGCTTAATCTTTTATAAGATAACATAAAGCGGAGGACTGCATTTATTGCAGTCCTTTTTTTGGCTAAATTTCAACACAGCCGATTTTGGACGCAATGACACCAAGGTATAATTGATTAAAGAATTAAGGGAAAAATACAGCAAAACTTGTTATACTAGTAAGGATAACTTTATTGGAGTGAATGGGATGAACAATCAATCACTAACCATTAGTGAAGTATTACGTTTTGCAAATCATGATTATGTGAATCAACTGCAACTGATTCGCATGAATTTAGATTTAGGTAGAATCGAGGAATCGAAAAAACTTATTCAACATTATTCAGAACAATTACGAGTGTTTTCTATCCTCAATCGACTACAATTACCACAAACAATTGAATGGCTTCAAACAGCAGGATGGCGTTACCCATCATTAGCATGGAAGCTAAACGGTGAGATAAAAAAGCCTGTGACCAATGATATTGATCAGGAAGTTGTAGATTATTTAAACAAAACAGTTATGCATGTTTATGATACATTAGATCCATTTACAGAGCAGATCCTAACGCTTGATGTACGTGTTGACGATCATACATTTGCCGTGACATTCACGCTAAATGGGTTATGGAGTGCTGATGCATTCACCGAAAAAGGTTTGAAACAATTCGACATTCAAACAATTGAGCAGACAACTACACGCTGGCAATATGTCTTGAGTGCAAATAGGGAGTGAATTAAATGTTTGTCGATCACGTAAAGATTTATGTTAAAGGTGGCGACGGCGGAGATGGTATGGTTGCCTTTCGTCGAGAAAAATATGTACCTAATGGTGGTCCAGCTGGTGGAGATGGCGGACATGGCGGTAACGTCGTATTTGAAGTAGAAGAGGGCTTACGTACATTAATGGATTTCCGCTATAAACGCCATTTTAAAGCACCTCGTGGCGAGCATGGGATGAGTAAAGGCATGCATGGTAAAAATGCGGAGGATTTAATTGTTAAAGTACCACCAGGCACAGTGGTTATGAATGAAGAAACAAATGCCGTTATTGCAGACTTAGTCGAGCATGGGCAAAGAGCAGTTATTGCGAAAGCAGGCCGAGGTGGACGAGGTAATTCTCGCTTTGCTACACCTGCCAACCCGGCGCCAGAACTTTCTGAAAAAGGTGAGCCAGGACAAGAATTAAATGTTATATTAGAGTTAAAAGTATTAGCAGATGTAGGGTTAGTTGGTTTCCCAAGTGTTGGTAAATCAACACTTTTATCTGTTGTTTCCGCAGCTAAGCCAAAAATTGGTGCTTATCATTTCACAACAATTGTACCGAACTTAGGCATGATTGAAACGGATGATCATCGAAGCTTTGCGATGGCTGATTTACCTGGGCTTATTGAAGGAGCACATCAAGGAGTTGGATTAGGTCACCAATTTTTACGACATATCGAACGTACACGTGTAATCGTTCATGTCATTGATATGTCAGGGATGGAAGGTCGAGATCCATATGAAGATTATTTAACAATTAATGAAGAGCTAAAACAATATAATCTTCGTTTAACAGAGCGTCCACAAATTATAGTAGCCAATAAAATGGATATGCCAGAAGCAGAAGAGAACTTAACAGCATTCCGTCAGAAGGTAGGAGAAGATGTACAAATTTTCCCAATTTCTGCTGTTTCACGTCAAGGATTAAAAGAGCTTCTGTTTGCCATTGCGGATCTATTAGAAGTAACGCCTGAATTCCCGCTATATGATGATCTAGAGGAGCAATCAGACGCAACCGTAATGTACAAGCATGAGGCAAAAGGTGAAGATTTCGAAATCACACGTGATGATGACGGTACATTTATTATTAGTGGTTATGCAATTGAGCGTTTATTTAAAATGACAGACTTCAGCCGTGAAGATGGTATACGTCGTTTTGCTCGTCAATTGCGTGCAATGGGTGTGGATGAGGCTCTACGTGAGCGTGGAGCACAGGATGGCGATACAGTACGCCTACAAGAGTTTGAATTTGAATTTGTCGATTAAGACATGAGTTTTAGGGGGAAGCGTATGAAGAATGTTGCGAATCAGCGATATTATTTAGTTCGTGAGGATGTTTTAACGGATGCAATGCAAAAAACTTTGGAGGCGAAACACTTACTATCAAGTGGTTCAGTATCTTCCATTTGGGATGCGGTAAAGCAGGTGGATTTATCGCGAAGTGCGTTTTACAAATATCGTGATGCGGTTTTTCCTTTTCATTCAATTGTGCAGGAACGCATTTTAACAGTCTTTTTACAGCTTCAAGATAGAAAAGGAACACTTGCCAAGCTTTTAGAAACTGTGACAATTACACATTGTAATGTCTTAACGATTCATCAAACAATCCCTATTCAGGGACGTGCAAATGTTACATTGTCATTAGATGTAACAAGCATGACCTGTGATCTTGATGATCTTATCCAGCAATTAAAACGCTTAGATTTTGTAGAATCTGCGGAAGTGATTAGTTCTGGAGCATTATAATCACAGTGAGTGTTCAATCCTTTAATTTTTGACAAAATGACAAACATCGTGTTGTATAAGCCCAATGGGTAAAGATACGATAACAAAGCTCAAATAAGGAGCTGTCCCAAAAGAGATTCATCACGAGGGACTGCTCCTTATTGTGCCATAAAGGAGGTAATTGCAATGACAAAGCAACAATGGGAAAATCGAATCGCCTATCTAGGACCAGAAGCATCATTTACATACTTAGCAACAAAGGCTACTTTTCCAAATGAGTGGCTTGTACCGTGTGCCACGATTCCAGAATGTATAGAGGCTGTTGCAGAGGGAAAGGTAGATTTAGCTGTCGTGCCGCTAGAAAATGCGCTAGAGGGCTCTGTATCATTAACATTAGATTACTTATTCCATGAGGCAACACTTTATGTAACTGGAGAGTTATTGCTGAAAATTCAGCAGCATTTAATGGTCAATAAAGCGCAGAAGGATGATTGGCAGTCAATCGAAGGTGTTTTTTCTCATCCGCATGCACTAGCTCAATGTCATAAATATTTATTTTATCGTTTTAGTCATGTACCATTACATCAAACAACTTCAACTGCAGCAGCAGCGAAATATGTATCAGAGAATCCACAAGAGTGTATAGCGGCAGTCGGTAATGCAGCCGCGGCGGAAAAGTATGGTCTTGAAATAGTGGAGCAGAATATCCATGATTTTCATTTTAATCATACACGATTCTATGTACTGTCTAAGCAAAATAAACGATTGCCACAAGAGCTATCAGATGGGCAAGCAAAAACAACATTTATGATTACTTTACCAACAGATCGTTCAGGTGCATTACATCAGGTGCTTTCTGTTTTTGCATGGCGTCAGCTAAATTTAAGTAAAATTGAATCACGTCCATTAAAAACAGGATTAGGTGATTATTTCTTTATGATTGATGTATTAGCAGATGAAAAGGAACCGATGATGCGTGGGGCAATGGAAGAATTAGCTGCGCTAGGTTGCAAAGTAAAATCTCTGGGTACCTATTTTACTTATGTAACATCAGACGAAGCATAGTAATGTGAAGGAGGAGGAAAGAAGATGGGTGGGATTATTTTATTCGATGGTGTATGTAATTTTTGTGATAGCACTGTTCAATTTATCATCAAACATGATCAAGCTGGCTATTTTCAATTTGCATCGCTGCAAAGCGAGGTTGGTCAATCGCTTCTCACTCAATATCATATACCAAAGAATATTGATAGTGTAATTCTTATTGAGCAAGGGAAAGTGTCTGTTGAATCTACCGCTGCGTTAAACATTTGCCGTAAATTTGATGGATTGTGGCCTTGTTTCTATGCCTTCATCCTTGTCCCACCATTTATTCGCAATGCATTATATCGATTATTTGCAAAGCAACGCTATCGTTTGTTTGGAAAAAAAAGTGAATGCTTATTGCCTACGCCTGCTCAACGACAAAGATTTCTTTCCTGATAGGGCCTAAGGGAACGATAGTTACGGACAGAAGCCCACGCTTGATGAGACAATACTTGCATTAAAAAACAGAAAGCACCGTTTGAAATCAATTTTTCAGACGGTGCTTTTGCTATTCATTGATCTGACACTAAGTAGCCCTTTTTCTGTAAAGCTTGCTCAATTAATGTTAAAACTTCTACAGAGGGTGCTGTGATGACATGTAGATGGATGCCACCAGTGAGAGCAGATAAATAGTTGGCCTGTGTTGCATTCACACGTTCGATAAATTGTTTCGCCTCATGGCGGTTGGATACCATGATAGAGGCTGTCAGTTCACCATATATTGGATGTTCGACAATGACATTTTTGACGGTTCCGCCACAGTCAACAATCGTCATTAATTCATCTTCCGTTTGCTCTGATGTATGCAAGCAAGGGAATGTTCGTTCAACGGTTTGCTGTATTTGTTCCTGATGCATATAAAGATAACCTTGGCTTGTGGCAATAATAGGCTCATTTCTTGCCTTTAATAAAGTCATATCATTGACGATTACTTGTCTAGAAACATTGGCGAACTTTGCTAAGTCTGTCCCAGTTATAGGTGCTTTATTTTTTTTTAATTGCGCTAATAGTTGCAGTCGGCGTTCTTCGCCTAACATTTTTTTCATAAGAGATCACCCCTGCTCGTAATAAAGGAATCAGCGTTCCTTATGAATTAGTGTACCATGAAGCTTTTCGAACTTGCTGAAATTTTTGTATCCAAATGAAACATTGAACATATGATACGTAGAGAGGAAGGGAGGAAAAAATTGCGTATTCATATTGTTCAAAAGGGAGATACATTGTGGAAGATTGCGAAAGAGTACGGCATTTCGTTTGAAGATTTGAAGCGGCTCAATGTCCATCTTGCCAACCCAGATTATATTGTTCCAGGCATGGAAATTATATTGCCTGAAAAAATAAACAAAGAGCCGCATAGAGATTCACATAAAGAAATGCCGAAAAAGGAAACACAAGTGCATAAGGAGACACCAAAGGAAAGTCCTAAAAAAGAGGTACAGCGACCAATGCCACCACCACCGCCAATTGTACCGCCACCACCAGCTCCTATGCCAATGCCAGAACCACAAATGATACCGATACCAATACCGATGCCAATGCCAATGCAGATGCCACAACAGCCGATGTGGGTACCGCAGCCTGTGGAAATGAATTGGCACCAGCAATTGGTGATGCCACAAATGGAGCAAAATGTTACAACACCACCTGTACAAATACAGCCACCACCACCGCCAGCACCTACACCGCCACCACCGCCTGTAGCTAAACCAAAGCCAATGCCAATGCCACAACCAGCACCACATCCACCAATGCATATCATGCCACAAATGCCTGCCGTACCACATTGTTCAAGTTGCCATCAGCCAATCTATCATCAGATGTGGTGGCCGATGCCAATGCAGCCGCAGGTTGAGCATTATACGATGCCACAGCAGCCAATGTCCTATGACATGCCAGATCATAAAGTAGGTGGAATGGAAGACTTTTTAGAGTCCACATCACCATTCTTCCATACGCAAGATCACCAAAAGCCACAAATGGATATGATGCCCGATATGAATATGGGGCAATCCTGTGGTTGTGGCACACAACCAATGATGATGCCTGATATGAACATGGGTCAATCTTGTGGCTGTGGCACACAACCAATGATGATGCCAAATTGGCAAATGGACCCTTGTCATTGCCCGCCACCACCATGTCCGACACATTGTCCACCACCATGCCCATCAGCAGCAGGTCCTTGGATGTCACCGCATTATTTCCCAGGCGGGATGACGCCTTATCGATGGTGAAAAAGCGTATATTGTAGAAGAAGTAAAGCCAAATATTTGGAAATATAAGTATCAATCGAAAAATTATTTTGTCAAACGTGCAAAGCAAGTGGAAATTGCAGAGAAGGTAAAAACCATTCATCGCCAATTAGGACGTATGGAGCCTTCGTTAATCTTACCTTTAGTTCAGAGCGATGATGAGCAGTTAATTGTGCAAATGTGGCAAGAAGGAAGCCACGGTGCTAACTTCGCACATAAAAAAGATCGTAAGGAATCTCTAAGACTATTAATTGCTTTACACGACACACATAAAAAAATTGCTTGGCAGCGAATGCCAGGCTTGCATACCTACTCACAGCTTTTAAAATGGCAAATGCGTCATATGCGTTTTAAAAGTAGAAGAAATGAATTTCGAACATTTTTAACAAAAGAAGAAATTGATCAAATACTGCATTATAGTGATAAATCATTACAATTGATTGCATTGGAAGATGCACCTGAAAAAGAGATTACGCTATTGCATGGGGATGTAGTCCATCATAATTTTTTATGGTGCTCTGATGGACAATTACGTTTAATTGATTTTGATTTAGCACACCTTGGTGAAGCGGATGACGAGTATATTTTATGGTTACATCGTGTGTTGCCTGCTGTAGATTATGATCTTGGAAAGATTTTTGCAGAGTTACCTGAGCTGAAAAGACTAGATAAAAGAAAGCTTCATCGCTTGAAATATCCGAATGAGTTATTACGAGAATGGCTGTTTGCTATAGATTTACCACTCGAGCAGCAGCTAGTATTTTTAGATTATTTAGTGCCATTTACAAAACGAGCCCTCACCTATTGGCCAAAACTGTGGTACGATATTGATAGATTTGTCAAGAAATGACCGTCAATTGGCGGTCATTTTTGTCTGCGAACGGCGTTTCGGCGCTACTTTTTGTCGAGCATTCGTTCGCTATATGCTATAATCGAAGACGATGATTGTGAGGGATTATAGATGTATGATTATTTAAAAGGACAAATTACTCGTATTACGCCTGAATTTATTGTGCTAGAACAACAGGGGATTGGTTGGCAACTTAATACGCCCAATCCGTTTGCTTTTCGGACATCTGCCCTTGAACAACAGATATATGTTCATTTGCATGTGCGAGAGGATGCACAAGTTTTATATGGTTTCCCTAATTTAGATCAGCGTGAGTTATTCCGTAAGCTTATTTTAGTGTCGGGTATAGGACCAAAGGGCGCATTAGCTATTTTAGCGACAGGGAATCCACAGCAGGTTATTAGCGCAATTGAACGGGAGGACGAAGCATTTTTAGTGAAGTTCCCCGGAGTTGGTAAAAAAACAGCACGTCAAATGATCCTCGATTTGAAAGGCAAGCTTGGTTCATTATTAGATACATTGGAGTTACCTAGTGCAGAAGATGAGTTACCTTTGTTTGGTGTGAATGCTTATAAACATGAATTAGAAGAAGCCTTACTTGCCTTAATGGCACTTGGCTATTCTGAAAAAGAGCTCGAAAAAATTAAACCACAGCTAGAAGATAACGACAAACTAGAAACGACAGATGCCTTTATGAAACAAGCATTGCAACTACTGCTAAAACTAAAATAAGGAAAGGAGGGAAGGTACATGTCTGAACGTATGATGGCAAGTGAGGCAGGTAGCTATGATGAGCAGTTTGAGTTATCTTTACGTCCTCAAAAATTAGCACAGTATATTGGGCAACATAAAGTAAAGGAAAACTTACAAATATTCATTGAAGCAGCAAAGCTTCGCCAAGAAAGTTTAGATCATGTGTTGTTATACGGACCTCCAGGACTTGGTAAAACGACCTTAGCTGCTGTTATTGCGAATGAGATGAATGTCAACGTACGGATGACAAGTGGCCCTGCGATTGAGCGTCCAGGAGATTTGGCAGCTATTTTAAGTTCACTAGAGCCAGGGGATGTTTTATTTATTGATGAAATTCATCGACTTCCCCGTGCTATTGAAGAAGTATTATATCCAGCAATGGAAGACTTCTGTTTAGATATTGTGGTAGGGAAGGGTCCTGAAGCACGTTCTGTACGACTTGATTTACCTCCCTTTACCCTTGTAGGTGCAACGACAAGAGCGGGTGCCTTATCAGCTCCTCTAAGAGATCGCTTTGGTGTGTTGCTGCGCCTAGAATATTACGATGACCAATCACTTGCTGAAATTGTTGTCAGAAGTGCTCATTTATTTGAGGTGCAAATTGAGCAAGTAGCAGCAATGGAAATGGCGAGACGCTCACGTGGAACCCCCCGTATTGCCAATCGTTTATTGAAACGAGTGCGAGATTATGCACAGGTGCTTGGAGATGGTATGATAACGGAGGGCCTTGCACAGCAAGCATTAGAGCTGCTACAAGTAGATCCTAGAGGGCTTGATCATATTGATCATAAACTTGTAACTAATATGATTGAGCGATTCCGAGGAGGTCCAGTAGGCTTAGATACGCTTGCTGCATCGATTGGTGAGGAACGGGTTACGATAGAAGATGTATACGAGCCTTATTTGATGCAAATTGGCCTTATCCAACGTACACCGAGAGGAAGAGTAGCCACACATTTAGCCTACGAACATTTTGGATATGAGTATCCCCAACAAACATAAAGAAGGAAGTTTTTTTCATGCGTGTAGAAGATTTTGATTTTGAATTACCAGAGGAGCTTATTGCCCAAACACCATTAGTCGATCGTACAGCGAGTCGATTAATGGTCGTAACACCAGGCTCAAATAAAGTGGAGCACCACCATTTTGCCCATGTACTAGAGGAGCTACATGCTGGAGACTGTCTTGTACTAAATGATACAAGAGTCTTACCTGCTCGTTTAATGGGTGTAAAAGAAGAAACTGGTGCACATATAGAAGTATTGCTATTGAAGCAATTGGCTGGTACAGATGAGTGGGAAACACTCGTAAAACCAGCAAAGCGTGTAAAGGTAGGAACAGTCATCACATTTGGAGATGGTTTATTAACAGCTACTTGTACAGGTGAGCTTGAACATGGCGGACGTACATTTGAATTTCAGTATGATGGTATCTTTTATGAAATATTAGAGCAACTTGGTGAAATGCCATTACCTCCATATATTCGGGAAAAACTAGAGGATAAAGATCGTTATCAAACCGTTTATGCCAAAGAGCGTGGTTCGGCTGCAGCGCCTACAGCAGGACTGCATTTTACAGAGGAGCTATTAGCACAAGTGAAGGCTAAAGGCGTAGAGGTTGTTTTTATTACGCTACATGTAGGTCTCGGCACTTTCCGTCCCGTTAGTGTTGACTCGATTGAGAATCATGAAATGCATGCGGAATTCTATAGTGTTACAGAACAAGCAGCAGATACGATTAATCGAGTAAAACGTAATGGTGGCAAGGTAATAGCTGTTGGGACAACCTCTACTCGCACATTAGAGACAATTGGTTCTAAATATGGGGGAGAAGTGCGAGCAGAACAAGGTTGGACGTCTATTTTCATTTATCCAGGCTACAATTTTACGGTGGTAGATGGGTTAATCACAAACTTCCATTTACCAAAATCAACATTGGTCATGCTTGTTAGTACGCTAGCCACTCGAGAGACCATTTTAAGTGCTTATCAGCAAGCCGTAGAGGAAAGATATCGCTTCTTTAGTTTTGGTGATGCTATGTTTATACGTCCGAAAAAATAATAGGGATAAAATCGGAGTACTGTTTTTACTTCAGATAAGAGAGGATTATTTATTTTATGACACAACCAGCAATTCGATATGAACTACTTCATACATGTAAACAAACAGGAGCACGCCTTGGCATCGTGCATACACCGCACGGCTCCTTTGAAACACCCGCATTTATGCCTGTTGGCACACAAGCAACGGTTAAGACCATGTCGCCAGAAGAATTAAAAGAGATGAATGCAGGTATTATTTTGTCCAATACGTACCATTTATGGCTACGTCCTGGTAATGATATTGTCAAAGAAGCAGGCGGACTTCATAAATTTATGAACTGGGATCGTCCAATTTTAACGGATTCAGGTGGTTTCCAAGTATTTTCACTTAGTCAATTCCGAAAAATTGAGGAGGAAGGTGTTCATTTCCGTAATCACCTCAATGGAGATAAATTATTTTTGAGCCCAGAAAAGGCAATGGAAATTCAAAATGATTTAGGCTCTGATATTATGATGGCCTTTGATGAATGTCCACCATATCCTGCGACACATGACTATATGCTGCAATCAGTTGATCGTACAACTCGTTGGGCAAAACGCTGTAAGGAAGCACATCAGCGTCCAGAAGAGCAAGGTTTATTTGGGATTATTCAAGGCGGAGAGTACGAGGATTTACGCCGTCGCTCAGCAGAAGCGTTAGTAGAACTAGATTTCCCAGGCTATGCCATTGGTGGATTATCTGTTGGAGAACCGAAAGATGTGATGAACCGCGTTTTAGAATTTACTACGCCAATGATGCCTGAAAATAAACCACGTTATTTAATGGGTGTAGGCTCACCAGATTCTTTAATTGACGGGGCAATTCGTGGTATTGATATGTTTGACTGTGTATTGCCAACACGTATTGCACGTAATGGAACACTGATGACATCAGAAGGACGTCTTGTGGTGAAAAATGCAAAATATGCACGTGACTTTGGTCCAATTGATCCGAACTGTGATTGCTATACATGTAAAAATTATTCCCGTGCCTATGTTCGTCACCTTATTCGCACGGAAGAAACGTTCGGTATTCGTTTAACATCTTATCATAATCTACACTTCCTATTAAAATTGATGGAGCAAGTACGTGAGGCAATTCGTCAAGATCGTCTTGGTGATTTCCGTGAAGAGTTCTTTGAAAAGTACGGCTTTAATGGGCCAGATGCAAAAAACTTTTAATCTAGACGGATTATTACATGCGCATAATTAAAAAAGGACATTAGGCATCCCCTAATGTCCCATCATCAATAGCAATTGTTTTGCAAATCATTCAAAACTTTGTAAAAAGTGAATATTTCTAGCAAAATATTGTCAATCATAGAAAAAATATTAGTAATTGAGAAAATTTTTGGGCTTGTCCATCGCTTTTTAATGGTGGAATAGTCTATACTAAAAAAGTGAGATTTGGAAAGGGGGCAAGATGCTATTATGGATCAATTATTAGGATTAGCACCAATATTATTAATGTTCGTTGCAATGTGGTTTATCTTAATCCGTCCAGCTAAAAAAAGACAGCAGGAAACACAAAATATGCAAAGTAGTTTGCAACGTGGAGATAAAGTCATTACAATTGGTGGTTTACACGGCGTTATTGATGCAATTGAAGACACAGCAGTGACATTAAAAATTGCTGACAATGTACGAGTGAAATTTGACCGTCAAGCAATTGGACGAATTGTCAATGACAATCAGTAATACAGAAGAAAAGGCTTACAATAGGCAATAGCTATATTGTAGGCCTTTTTTATACAATATTGGATGGCTGTGCTTACGTGTTTTTAGCAGTTTTTAATTTTTGAATAAATGTCTCACCAGTATCATTGCCGTTAATAGTGATTCTACTTAACGTAAATATGGAATCGCCCTTTTTCACATGCTTATTTTGTATGACAAAGGCCATCTTAAAACCAGCTTCCTTGGCTAATTTGATGGTGGAGGGTGAATAAATCCCATAAGGATAGCTTATTGCTATTGGCTCATACCCTAACTTTTCTTTGATTCGTTTTCTTGAATGAATAAAATCATTTCTTACCCTTTCTTCATACTCAGCCTGACTCTCTAGTTGCCCATTCACAAAACTAGGGCCAAATACAGCGCCAATAGGTTTACCGCTTTTTGAAGGTAATTTATAATGTAAATTCCAAGTATGACTCTGGATTGTAATACAATCCTTCATTTCCTTCAATTGATCCCAACTCATCTTTACTGTTTCATTTGGATAATAATTGTTACCATTCTTCTCTAGGATTCGGCTTGCAATAACAAAGATTTCTGCATGCATATTATATTTTTTCAATATAGGGTAAGCTTTTTCATAATTACTAAAATACCCATCGTCAAAGGTAATTAAAACAGGCTTTGGAGGTAACGGCGCTTGGTCGTTTAAGTAATCATATAATTGCTGAACAGAAATGGCCTGGTAACCTTCCATTTTAAGTAATTTCATTTGGCTTTCGAAGTTCTCGGGTGAAATAACTGTATTATTGTTTATATTGTCCTCTAAATGATGGTACATAAGAATAGGTATTTCCTGTTCTTGATACCCGTAAATAGGATAAGGCCTAATAAGAAAAAGGATATAAACAAAAACGAAAACAATTATTTTCCTTGTCATGTTCTCACCTTGTTTGCATTTTATAGTGGTAAGCATCTAGCTCCTTGTTAGTGTGTACGAACTATTTGGGACTATTCCTTGTAAATTGTATAAAAAACAATAAGTAAGGTCACCTTGATAGTATGGGGGTGTTTTTTATGGAAGAATATTACCATATTATTTTTAGAACTTGCTTTTTGTATGTGTTTATCATCATCGTTTTCCGTTTAATGGGTAAACGAGAAGTGGGTGAATTATCTGTCATCGATTTAGTCGTTTTTGTATTAATTGCAGAAGTGGCAGCCTTTGCCCTAGACGATTATAAAAATCCTCTCTTTAATGCCATACTACCTATCATTATTTTGCTCTTTATTCAAATTTTAAGTGCCTTTTTGTCATTAAAGTTCAAAAAAATACGTGACCTAGTGGATGGTGACCCTGCTTTATTAGTAAAAGACGGTGTTATTTTAGAGAGTGAGATGAGAAAACACCGCTATAATTTAGATGATTTATGTCAGCAATTACGAGAAAACGGAATTGCATCTGTGACAGATGTAGCCTTTGCGTATTTAGAGCCTTCAGGCAATCTTTCTGTCTATAAAAAAGATGAAAAAGCCTTTGTGTATCCATTGATTATCGACGGTGATATCCAAGAAAGACATTTATTTACCATGCATAAAGATGTGGAATGGCTAATGGGTGAGCTAGCAAAAAATAATATTACTGACAGTGAAACGGTATTTTTTTGTATTTGGGAAGACAGTAAATTGCATATCCAATTAAAGGAATATTAAACTTTCTTCGCCAATTTTTTGATGTAACGGAAATCTGTAATGCGCAACTGATTGGTAAATAATAAAAAGGTAAATAGCAAAAATAATGTCACACCACTACTTAAAATAAATGGTAGTGATAGTATTGGAATAAGGAAATACTGGGCGACGCAAACAGCAATAAAACAACTATAAGGCACGACAAACATTCTGAAGCCAGCACGCAGGTTTTTACGTTGTCTAACTGTTGCAATATGCAAGAATGACGTTAGTAATACCCCAAAGCCAATAGCTACAACGGCTCCTTTTTCTTGGATACCTGGTTGAGAGGCAAGTACAAACATCACGAAAAGTTTACCTAGCCCACCATAGATGGAGTTCATCATGGCAGCTCTTGCCTCACCAATTGCCTGTAAGATGGAGTGTAGAGGACTTTGAATATAATAAAAATAAAAAATAGGTGCTAAAATTTTAACGTACCCACGATTTTCTTCTAAATGGAAAAGCTTCATCGCTAATTCATCTCCATGCACAAAGAAATACGTAGCAGCAAAGCAACCCACTAGCGAAGACAATCTTAGGGACACCGAAATTCGTTCCTGTAATAGCGGGATGTGCTGACGAGCGACGGCATCACTAACAGCTGGAATGAGCACAATCGATAAGGCTGTTGATACAAACGCAGGAAATAACAGTAATGGCACCAAAACACCGGAGATGACACCATATAAAATAGTGGCAGCAGAAGCGGTTAAACCGGCCACAGTTAAAGCCTTTAAAAAGATAATCGGCTCTAAAAACCAAGTGAAAGAACCAAAAAGCTTACTGCCTGCAGAGGGAAGGGCAATACGCAACATTGGTGATGCAGGATACCCTTCAATTTTAGTTTTTCGTGTCAATAATTTCTTTTTGGAAACGATATAGTGTAGCCATAAATACAAGAATGCTACAACTTCGGCTAGCAGTGTAATGCCCATTGCCGCCGCAGCCGTGACAGCAGCATTATTGTAATTAGCCACATAGGGTAGCATTAAAGTAATGAAGCTAATACGTACAATTTGTTCGATCATTTGTGCCCATGCTGTCGGTGTAATCTTTGCAACACCTTGTAAATAGGCACGTAATAAGCCAGATCCAACTGATACTGGTACAGCAAAGAGTGCAATCCATAGTGTAAATGTTGTCTGTTCATTATGTAATAGAGTTGTTGAAATATATGGTATTGTTAGTGCAACGAGTGGCATAAAAATGATCATGCCAATGAATGACCAAAGAATGGCTGTACGCATGACACCAAAGATGTTCTCACGTTTATTTTTTGCTAGTAATTCAGCCACTATTTTAGCCACAGCGATAGGTAGTCCTAGTTGAATGAGTGAGATGAAGAAAATAAACGCTGGATAGACGGTCATATAAATACCGACAGCCTCTTCACCAGCAATCCGCATAAATTGCATTCTATAAAAGAAGCCAAAAAGTTTAGATAAAAAAATCACAAACATTAAAAATAATGTACCTCGTACAAAAGAACTCATGCCATCCGTCCCTTCTCAAGCCGCAAAAATTCATTTACACTATTTGTATGCAAGCATGTCTTACGTTACGACTTTGATTGGAGATGATTCAAAATGAGTATGCAATATGAGCAACTATTTGAAAAGATTCGTCCGGCAATTGATAGTAAGATAGCAGAGTTCCAGCATTATCAATATAATGCTATTACAGCCGAAGAACTCTGGCGCTACTGTATTGAAAAAAAATGGCGTAAAAAGAAAGTTGAGCAACTACGTTTACATGAAGTCATTTCTACCATTTTTTCGGTATCACCATCTGATATCGTCTCATTTAATCAAGTAGAGTTTTTACAAAGTAATAATTGGTTTGAAGAAGTCAATACAGACGAGTTACAATTACTGCTTGGTCCAGTCAGAACGTAATCAATGATGTGTCAAATTTTACAATAATTCTAAGAATCCTATACGTGTTGAATTGACACCAAGCGCAACCTGTTTCATAATAAGTGTGTTGCGCTTTTTTTATTTTGAATAAGTTCTTACTTACATAAGTCTTCATTGCTTTTATTGACATTTAGAAGGCTAGTACCTAATAATACTAAGATAAACTTGCGCGTTATGAACGATTGAAATAAGTATAGCAACCTTTTTGAAGCACAGGTAACACGATTCTAGATGAAAAGGAGGATTAAACGTTTCAAAAGGTATTGCTAGTTACTTGTTTGGCGTGTAAGGACAGCCCTTACACCAATTCGAGGAGGATTTATTGATGAAACTAAAAAGTCGTATAGTTGCATTCCTACTGATTATCGTGCTATTGGCAGCAGGTATTAGTACGACTGTAAACGGCGTCTTAAAGGACATCAAGCTTGGTCTTGACTTACAAGGCGGGTTTGAAGTGCTTTACGAGGTAAATGAATTAAAAGAAGGACAAAAAATTACACCAGAAATTGTCACAGCAACATCCACTGCACTTGGTGAACGTGTAAATACGATGGGGGTTAGTGAACCGAGTATTCAGGTTGAGGACAAAAATCGTATTCGTGTGCAATTAGCTGGTGTTGAGGATCAGGAATCGGCACGTAAGTTATTGTCTACTTCTGCGAATTTAACATTCCGTGATGTGGATGATAATTTATTATTAGATGGAGACGATTTGAAAGCCAACGGAGCTAAAGGCTCTTTTGACCAACAAAATCGTCCGATTGTATCCTTAACTTTAAAAGATGCGAAAAAATTTGCTGACATCACAAGTAAAATTGCGGCAAAACCCGCAGGTCAAAATTTACTGGTTGTATGGTTAGACTTTGAAGAGGGAGTCGATTCCTATAAAGCGGAATCACAAAAAGCAAAGCCTCGCTATGCATCTGCAGCAACAGTTAGTCAAACGTTAAATACAACAGATGTTATGATTAGCGGTAATTTCTCTGTTGAAGAAACAAAAAATTTAGCAGATATTTTAAATGCTGGGGCATTGCCTGTAAAGCTAGATGAAATTTATTCAACTTCTGTTGGTGCTCAATTTGGTGATGCAGCACTGAAAAGTACTATTTTTGCTGGTATTGTCGGCGTAATAGTTATTTTCTTATTTATGCTATTCTACTATCGTTTACCAGGCTTTATTTCCATCATTACACTGGTTGTGTTTACATTCCTAGTATTAGTGGTCTTTGACTGGATTAATGCGGTATTAACACTCCCAGGTATTGCGGCCATTGTCCTTGGTATAGGGATGGCAGTAGATGCCAATATTTTAGCGGCAGAACGTATACGTGAAGAGCTACGAGTGGGTTATTCCGCTAAACAAGCCTTCCAAATTGGTTCTAAACAATCTTTATCAGCCATTGTCGATGCGCAGTTGACAACTTTATTAGCTGCAGCAGTATTGTTCCAATGGGGAACAAGCTCTGTTAAAGGATTTGCTACAACATTAATTATTAGTATTTTATTGAGCTTCTTAACAGCAGTTTGGGGCTCACGTGTCCTATTAGGACTACTTGTAAACAGTGGCTATTTCAACAGTCCTGCATGGTTTGGTATTGCAAAATCTAAACAGCATAGTCTAGATGAAAATATTGGTACATTAGATTTATCAACGAAATTCGATCGATTTGACTTTGTTCACAACCGTAAGAAATTCTATACGTTCTCATTAGCCATTTTAGTGGCTGGTTTAGTGGTTCTTGGCATCTTCCGCCTTAACCTAGGTATCGATTTCTCAAGCGGTACTCGTGTCCAAATTGAATCGAATCAAACATTAACAAAAGAAGAAGTGTCCAAATATCTAGATAGCATTGATTTTTCATCAGAAGATATCATACTCTCTGGTGAGAAAAGTAATACAGCAGTCATTCGCTATAAAGATGACCTTACACAAGCAGAAATTTTAGAATTTAAAAAAGAAGCTGGCGAAAAATATGGTCATGAACCAGCTGTAAGTACTGTATCGCCTACAGTTGGTAAGGAACTTGTAAAAAATGCGATTAAGGCTTTATCTCTTGCAGCAATAGGGATTATCATTTATGTAGCAGTTCGTTTTGAATGGCGCATGGGTATTGGTGCAATTGTTTCATTATTGCATGATGTATTCTTAATTGTTGCCGTCTTTAGCTTCATGCGTTTAGAAGTAGATATTACGTTTATTGCGGCTGTATTAACAATTGTTGGGTATTCCATCAATGATACGATTGTTACCTTTGACCGTATGCGGGAAAACTTAGATCGTTATGATACAATTAATGACCGTGAAGTATTGGCGAATATCGTGAATAAATCGCTACGCCAAACAATGGGTCGTTCGGTTAATACAGTATTAACTGTAATTATTGTTGTTGTAGCCCTATTAATTTTTGGTGCACCATCTATTCAAAACTTCTCTATCGCGTTATTGATTGGTTTGATTACAGGTATGTATTCTTCAATCTGTATCGCAGCTCAAATCTGGTATTCATTAAAAATTCGTGAAATGAAAAAATCAGATGGGAAGCTACGTAAAAAAGAGAAGAAACAATGGGGTACAGACGAGCCTACTGTATAATATAATGAGCAGAGAATGGAAAACATATGGTTTTCTATTCTCTGCTTTTTTCATGCAAAAAAAACTGCTGCCTTTTATAAAAAGCAGCAGATTTTTCATATAGTATTTACAATTTAAATTGCTGGATTAAGCCTTGTAGCTGTTGCGCATTTTCACTTAATTCTTCTGCGACAGTATTTACCTGCTGCATGGTCGCAACTTGCTCGTCAACAGATTCTGCAATCATATGAGAATTCGTTGCTGATTCGTTAGAAACATTGGCAATTTCCGTGACAGAAGCTGCAACCTGCTCTGCACTAGCAGAGATTTCTTCAGATGTGGCAGAAATTTCTTCAATTTGCTCTGTGAATGCTGCAACAGCAGAGGTGATGGAGTAGAAAGCATCTCCAGCCTCATGAATTTTGGCTACACCATCCTTTACAGAAGCTAAACCATTATTTACTGATGCTGCAACATTTTGTGTATCTGTTAGAATTTCTTTTGTAATAGCAACGATTTGATTGGCAGATTGATTCGATTCCTCAGCAAGTTTTCGTACCTCATCCGCTACGACTGCAAAGCCTTTCCCATGTTCTCCTGCTCTTGCTGCTTCAATAGCTGCATTTAGTGCCAGTAAATTTGTTTGTTCTGAAATTGCTGTAATCACTGTTGTAATTTGCCCAATTTCTTCTGATTGCTTACTTAGTTTTTGCGTTAATGTTGCAATATCAGAAGTTGCTAGTGCGATCATATTCATCTGTTCTTTTGCTGTTGCAATCGTTGCACCACCTGTATGGGCAAGCTGCTTCAGATTTTCTGCATTGTGATGAAGACTTTGAGTCGCCTCTGCAATGCGTTGGACACCTGATGCAGTTTCATCCATTGCCACAGCACTTTGCTGAGAGGCACTAGCAGAAGAAGTGATATGTGTTACATTATTTTGAATTCGTTGAGCAATATTATCGGAAGTTGCAGTTACTTCTTCAGTGCTAGCAGAAAGCTCTTCTGAAACAGCCGATAAATGGGATGCACTATCTTGAATGTTAGTCATTAAACCAGCTAGATTTTGTTTTAATGTATTGACTGCATTGGCAAGTGTACCGATCTCATCTTTTGATTGATGGTCAAGCTCAGCAATTGTTAAATCACCTTGTGCTAATGTATCTGCTGCTCCAATAACCTTGCGTAGGGGCAGGACAATGGAGGCTTTGACCATATGCATAAAATATAAACCAATAATAATACTTGCAAGGAGAAGGCTAATAGCAATGATAATAGCGCGTGAAACGGTTTGATTAACAGATTGGTCAACATTTTGAAGCTGTTCATCGTGATAAGCTAATAATTCAGTTGTTAACTTAAAAATGTCCTTATTGTATTTTGTAACATCATTATTGATGATAGAGAGTGCTAGATCCGTGTTGCCACTATTAAACGCTTGTAAAGCTTTCTGTGAATATGATAGTAACTCTTTTTGCAATTCCGTGATTTGCTGCATAATATTTTTTGTATAATCTGATCGAACAATAGTAGAAAGTTCATGAACTGTTTCAGGTAACAACTTTTCATAGCGATCTAAATTGGCCTTAGCTGTTTCGTCCTTTTTATTTAAAATATAGGAGCGTAAAAATAAACCTTGAGAAGCAAGTTGTTGTTGGATTTTATCTGTTAATTGGATTTGCACCATCCGATGATTCAATACTTCTTCTAAATCATTCTGAGTTGTTTTAAATTGAATAAATGATACGATGCTTGAGATAAAAAGTAAACATGTTAAGGAAATGAATCCTATATTTAATTTTTTGCGAACGGACATAAACTTCCTACTTTCTTTTATTATATGGAAAAAATTGATGTTCTGAAATTACTATAACTTGATATATTTACATGGTCAATAGTCAAGGAATTTTCAATCGTAGGAAATCTTATTCTCCAATAAGTTTTTATAGAAGGATAATATACCTACTTTTGATTCTTCTGATAAAATAGGAATTTCAACTTTTTTCGTCAGAATTGATTGACAATAGTATTGGATTGGCATAGAATTAAGGCTAACTTTTTGTTCGGTCAAGGTAGAAGGTCTCGGGAGCGAGGTCAGCCGAAGAACAGATGAGCTGAGTTTAGATGAGAATAGCTGAGAAATTGTTGAATAAGAGTAGTAGCATAAGTGTGTAATAAAGAGAGTCAGTGGATGGTGTAAACTGATTTACAGCTTATGTGAATGGACTTATGAGAGTCGCTTATAAAAAGCGAACGTAATTCCCCACGTTATAGGGGTGCTTTCAAGGTGTGGTTCACCATACCCATAATGAAAAGCACAAAAGTGAGAGCATATGCTCTAATATGAGGTGGCAACGCGGTCATAATCGTCCTCTGCAATTAGGAATAATCCTTTTGCAGAGGGCTTTTTTATTTTCAGTCAGCATTCGTCTAGACATTAGCTAAAGGAATCTTTGAAAAAGGAGCAAAATAGCTATGCAAACAACGAGTTCAAGAACAAAAATGAAAACGATCAATGGCGATTCTTTAACACCTATTTTGATTTTCAGACGTTTACAGGGAAAACATAAATTTTTATTGGAAAGTTCTGCTCAACATGAAGGAACGGGAAGGTTTTCCTTTATTGGGGCTAATCCCCGAAAAACATATAAAGGTGTGGGCCAAGAAATTCAGGAGGTTTCCTATAAAACTGGAAAAACATATGTGCATCAAGGAGAACTCTTTGTTCTTCTTAAACGCCTTATGCCACGTATTTCCAATACGACACAATTTCCTTTTTCAGGTGGTGCCGTTGGGTATATAGGCTTTGGCGGTACAACGATGTTCGTAGATAAAAAAATAGAATTGCCTGATGCTTATTTTCATGTCTATGAAACGATTATTGTCTTCGATCATCAAACAGATGAAGTGACATTGATTCATACAAATATTGATGCAGAAAAGCAAGAACCTGATTTGGAAGAATTGGCTCAACAAATAGTAAACGGGTATATCAGTGACGAAGCATCTTATCGTTATCAACCGCTTGATGCTACAACAAATGAATCATTTGCAAAGGTTTTACAGACAATGCAAGCTAACTTACATGATGATATAACAAGGGTAGTTTTGCCGAATCATTATGTAGCA
The DNA here is from genome assembly GCF_038630435.1 of Lysinibacillus sp. FSL K6-4013. Taxonomy (NCBI): domain Bacteria; kingdom Bacillati; phylum Bacillota; class Bacilli; order Caryophanales; family Bacillaceae; genus Lysinibacillus; species Lysinibacillus sp. FSL K6-4013. The sequence goes on along the minus strand of NZ_CP152031.1, from coordinate 3,234,656 downwards.
AATTTTCAAGGTGATACGTTTGCTTTGTATCGGCAGCTACGCAAAAAAAGGCCTGCAGCCCATATGTATTATATAGAATTTGAGGAGCATGTTGTGTTAGGTACTTCTCCTGAAAGTCTAATTCAAGTAAAAGGTGAAAGAGTTATTGCGACTCCTACAGAGGGAACATATCCGCGAGGGGAAACAAAAAATGAAGACCTAGAAAATGAACACAAATTATACAACCATGAAAGCATTAGACAATCACATGCACTACTTGTTAGTGCTGTTCAGCAAGAATTACAGTCGGTTTGTTTCCGAGATTCTGTTCAGGTCATGGAGGCAATGCGTATCCAGCGGTCCAAAAAGGCACTGCACATGACGACTAGGGTGGAAGGAAAGCTTTTACCAATGCTTCATGCCCTTGATGTTTTAGCAGCAACCATATCTCCACTTTCAGCTACGAAGCTTCCGCATACAGCTGGTAATTTTGGTGCCCTTGGCTTTATTGGATTTAATGGTCATTTGGATTTTGCTTTAACAGGGAAATCTATTGTAGTTAAACAGGATAGCATGACTTTACAAGCAACAATAACTGTTACCAAATATACAAATGTGCAAGACGTTTTACACCAAGTGCAAGAGGAAGAACAGGCATTTTTACAGTTACTGGTGAACAATGGGGGGCAAAGCTAATGGAACGATTACAAAGGAAAGTACTGCAGGGAACACATCTCATGTACGAAGAAATGTTACAGGCAGCGCAATGGTTATTTCAAGATGATACACCTAAAGAAGAAATAGCAAGCTTTTTAACAGCTTTATCGGCGAAGGGAGAAACTGCACATGAAGTAGCCGCATTAGCAACTATTATGCGATCTTTTGCTCTTGATATAGCCGTAAAAGAAGGTAGCTATATGGATAATTGCGGTACAGGTGGAGATGGTCTTCATACCTTTAACATCAGTACAGCTTCTGCTTTTGTGTTAGCTGGAGCGGGTGTCAAAATTGCCAAGCATGGGAACCGTAAAATCTCTTCCTCCTCTGGTAGCTCAGATGTGCTAGAGGCACTAGGTATTCATACAGCTATTTCTATCCCACAAACAGCTCATTTGCTAGAGAGAGAGGGGATCGCTTTTATTTATGCACCGAATGTCCATCCCAAATTAAAGAGGATTGGTGAAATTCGCCGTTCATTAGGTAAACCGACAATCTTTAATCTTGTTGGTCCTTTAACAAATCCGGTCCCATTATCCACACAATTTACAGGTATTAATCGTCCGAATTTTGTCATGGAATATGCCTCAGTCTTACAAATGCTTGGACGTGAGCGGGCGATTGTCGTTTCAGGACCACAGGGCTTGGACGAGGCTTCATTAGCAGGACAAAATACATTGGTTTTAGTAGATAAAGGTGATTTAATTCCATTTTTCCTAACTGCCGAAGATGTTGGTCTTCAAACGGCACCTTTAGAGGCCATCCGTGGTGGCAATGCAGATGAAAATGCGGTGATTATGCAAAAAATATTGGCTGGGGAACAGAGTCCTTATTTAGATACAGTAGTATTAAATGCTGGTATCGGCTTATTTGGTTATGGTCAAGCGGAAACCATCAAAGAGGGTGTAGCCATGGCAAAGGAAAGTGTTTTTAGTGGGAGAGCACAACAAAAATTAGAGGCGGTTGTTACGTATAGCAAGCAAATTAAAGAAGTGGAGGTAGGATAATGAATATACTCAATAAAATTTTGCAGCAAAAAAAGATTGAGGTGGGCGCTTTGTTAGAGCAGCCAGACCCTTTAGCAAACTTTACAGATACGCCACGTCGCTCGTTAATTGAGTCATTGCGACAAGCCCATACACTGCAAGTCATTGCTGAGATGAAGCGTGCTTCGCCTTCCAAAGGGTTAATAGCTGGCGGGGCAGACCCAGTTGCACAAGCACAAATCTATGCACGAGCGGGGGCAGCAGCTATTTCGGTCTTAACCGATAAGGAATTTTTTAAAGGCTCCTTTGAAGATTTAGCAGCAGTTGCTGGTGCAGTCGATACACCCCTTCTTTGTAAGGATTTTATGATCGATCGGGTACAAATTCGATTTGCCAAGGCAGCAGGTGCATCCATTATTTTATTAATTGTGGCTGCTTTAACGGACGATGCCTTACGTGATTTATATAGCTATGCAACGGGCTTAGGCCTAGAAGTTTTAGTGGAAGTACATGATAGTGAGGAGCTTGCACGCGCTCTTGCAGTAGATGCAAAGTTAATTGGCGTTAATAATCGTGATTTACGTACCTTTGAAGTAAGCCTAGAGCGTACAAAAGAAATTGCTAATACGTTTCCATTTGATGAGAATCGAGTATTAATTAGTGAGAGTGGCATATGGACACGAGAAGATGCGAAGCAAGTAGCCTCGATGGGGGTTAGTGGTGTCCTTGTAGGTGAAGCTTTGATGAGGAGTGGAGATGCGGGGCAAGCACTACGAGATTTGCAAGTAAGTAAAGAGGGGGCATCGGTATGACAAAGGTCAAAATTTGTGGTCTACAGGAGCAAGAACATGTCAAAACAGCTGTTCATGCTGGTGCAGATGCTATAGGGTTTGTTTTTGCACCGAGTAAACGTCGTGTATCCATTGAGAAAGCCCAACAGTTAGCGAAGCATGTACCACAAGGCGTTTTAAAAATAGGTGTCTTTGTGAATCCAACGTCAGCCGAATTAAAGGAAGCAGTAGAGCGAGTGCCCTTAGATTATGTGCAATATCATGGGGAGGAAACGCCAGCATTTATTCAGGAGCAAGGTTATCCCGCCATAAAGGCATTATCGATACGAGAAAAAGAGGATGTTCAAGCGGCTGCCAACTATCAGGTAGATTATTACTTATTTGACGCGCCTGGTACAGAGTTTAAAGGCGGGAGTGGTCACACTTTTGATTGGACACTCCTTGAGCAAGTAGGGATTCCCAAAGAAAAATTACTATTAGCGGGTGGTCTCAATGTAGACAATATTGAAGCGGCTATTACGGATGTAGGGCCTTTTATGGTGGATGTTTCAAGTGGTGTAGAAACAAATGGAAGCAAGGATTCTACCAAAATACAAGCTTTTTTACAGGCAGTAAAGAGGGGGAGCAGATGATGGGAATATCAATAGCAAATAGTGTACCGACAAAAGAAGGGCGTTTTGGACAATTTGGTGGTCGGTTTGTGCCCGAAACATTAATGACAGCCTTGCTTGAATTAGAAGCTGCTTATGAGCAAGCATTACTAGACCCTGCATTTACAGAGGAGCTGTCCTATTATTTAGAAGACTATGTTGGCCGCGAAACACCGCTCTATTACGCAGAAAATTTAACGAAGGCGCTAGATGGAGCAAAGGTTTATTTAAAGCGTGAAGATTTAAACCATACAGGTGCACATAAAATTAATAATGCGATTGGGCAAGCACTTCTAGCCAAACGCATGGGTAAAAAGAAAATCGTTGCTGAAACAGGAGCTGGTCAGCATGGTGTGGCAACAGCTACTGCATGTGCATTATTAAATCTAGAATGTGTTGTTTTTATGGGAGCAGAAGATATAAAACGTCAGCAGTTAAATGTCTTTCGTATGGAGTTGCTTGGCACAAAGGTTCAATCGGTGGAAAGTGGTTCTAAAACATTAAAGGATGCTGTGAACGCTGCCCTACGTTACTGGGTGACAAATGTTGAGGATACCCACTATATTTTAGGCTCTGCCTTAGGTCCTCACCCATTCCCAAAAATTGTTCGGGACTTTCAGCGTGTCATTGGAGTAGAAACAAGAAGGCAAATCGTGCAAAAAGAGGGGCGTTTACCTGATGCAGTTGTTGCCTGTATTGGAGGTGGCAGTAACGCAATCGGTATGTTTCACCCATTCGTTGATGATGAATCAGTTGCCTTATACGGTGTTGAAGCAGCAGGAAGTGGTCTTGAAACTGGGAAGCATGCTGCTGCCATCGCAGGTGGAAAATTAGGTGTATTACATGGCGCCTACATGTATTTATTACAGGATGAAAACGGCTTTGTCCAAGAAGCACATTCTATTTCAGCTGGGTTAGATTATCCAGGGAAAGGACCAGAGCATTGTTATTTACATGATATTGGTCGAGCTCAATTTGACTCCATCACAGATGCTGAAGCACTGGAGGCACTAAAATTATTAAGCCGAACAGAAGGGATACTGCCTGCACTTGAAAGTTCTCATGCCATTGCTTATACGGCAAAACTTGCAAAGACCATGGCAAAAGATCAGATCATTGTTGTGTGCTTATCTGGTCGAGGAGATAAAGATGTTCACACAGTTCGAGCAGCACTAGGAGGGGATGTAAAATGACAACTTTACAGCAAGCGATCGATTTGGCAAAAGCTGAAGGTCATAAAGCTTTCATACCTTATATCATGGCAGGTGACGGAGGGCTAGAGACCATTAAGCCAACTATTTTAAAACTGCAGCAATTAGAGGTAACAGCTATTGAAGTAGGGATTCCTTTTACAGATCCTGTTGCCGATGGTCCAACAATCGAACGAGCAGGAGAACGTGCACTCAAAGCTGGTGTGACATTAAGAAAAGTGTTGCAAACACTCGCGTCATTTAGAGATGAAATAACAGTGCCTCTCGTAGTCATGACTTATTTCAATCCAGTATTAGCATATGGCTTAAAGTCTTTTGCGCAAGCCTGTGTAGCTGGAGGAGTTAAGGGATTAATTGTACCAGATGTCCCTTTGGAAGAGAGCGAGTTGTTACGTGATGCATTAAATCCATATGGCATTGATGTGGTACAGCTTATCTCATTGACAAGCCCTCCAGAGCGTATAGCACGCATCACAGCAGCTAGTCAGGGTTTTGTTTATGCAGTGACCGTTAATGGGATCACAGGAGCAAGATCGCGTTTTGCCGATAATTTAGAACAGCATTTTGCAAGCTTACGTCAAGCAAGTCCAATCCCTGTGCTTGCAGGCTTTGGTATTTCAACACCAGAGCAAGTGAAAAAGATGGGGGCTTTGGGAGATGGTGTAATTGTCGGTAGTGCCATTGTGACGGCATTGCATCAAGGAGATTTGGCAACAGTGGAAGCATTAGTAGCCGCCTCAAAAGGTATGTTAGAAAAGTCTACTCTTTAGAAGAGTAGGCTTTTTTGATGATGAAAGAAATGGAAAAGTGACGAATAGAAATTAAAAATCGATGGATAAAACTATCAATCTAACGGATAGTGCGCAACCTATAGAAATTCGGTATAATAGCTTTCGTAAGGAAGTGAGCAGATGATTCTATCGAAAAAAAGATGGCAGGTGGAGCGTCCTGACGCAACACTTGTACAAGCATTACAAAATGACTTACAACTTTCTGCGATTGCAGCAAAAATTTTAGCAGCACGAGGCTGCGAAACAACGGCTGAGGCAGAAAGCTTATTAAATATGACTGAGGCAAATATCCATGACCCATTTCTTATGCATGGTATGGCTGAAGCGGTAGCACGAATTGAACAAGCACTAGAAAATGGTGAGAAAATTTTAGTGTATGGTGATTATGATGCGGATGGTGTGACAAGCACAACCGTTATGTTACATGTTTTACTAGATCTTGGAGCAGACGTCTCCTTTAAAATTCCGAATCGTTTTATCCATGGCTATGGTCCGCATGAAGCCCTATTTCGGGAGGCCTATGAAGATGGTGTACAGTTAATCATTACAGTGGATAATGGTATATCTGGTATTGAGCCTATTCGAGTAGCAAAGGAGCTTGGTATGGATGTCATTGTGACAGATCACCATGAGCCAGGTGAGGAGCTACCACCAGCAGATATTATTCTTCATCCCCGAATACCAGAAGGGCAATATCCATTTGGCGAGCTAGCAGGAGTAGGGGTAGCCTTTAAGCTGGCACATGCTCTTTATGGTGAACTACCAAGCCATCTAATAGAATTTGTGGCGATTGGCACTGTAGCAGATTTGGTTCCGTTGGTGGATGAAAATCGCTATCTCGTGAAGAGGGGCATACAAGAAATGCGTCGTTCCCTTAGTCCATGGGTACAAGCGATGTGTGACATAGCCAGTACAGAGCAGATGAAAATTACAGAAGAAACGATTGGCTTTTATTTTGGTCCACGATTGAATGCTGTTGGTCGTCTAGGTGAAGCAGCTCCTGGTGTCGAATTATTAATGGCGGAGGATAATGCTAAAGCAACCGCATTGGCAAAAAAGCTAAATGCCTGCAATACCGAGCGCAAAGATATTGTGAAAAGTATTACAGATGAAGCCATCGCACTGATTGAAGCAGATGAAAAAATCGGCAATTCCTTAGTTCTTGTTGTTGCTGGCGAGGGCTGGAACGCAGGTGTTGTAGGAATTGTAGCCTCACGTCTCGTTGAACTGTATTACCGCCCAACGATTGTGCTGTCACTCGATCCCGAAAAGGGCATAGCAAAAGGTTCTGCTCGAAGTATTGAAGGTTTTCATCTATATAATGAACTAGCTAAAAATCGAGATATTTTACCGCATTTTGGTGGACATCCTATGGCTGCAGGTATGACCTTATCATTAGAGCATGTGGATGAACTACGTACTCGCTTAGATGCTCAGGCAAGAGCCTGTTTAACAGAGGAGCAATTAACACCTGTAGTGCATATTGATATACCGCTCAGCATAGACGAAATTTCAGCGGATGCTATTGAGGAAATTTCAACACTAGGACCATTTGGCACAGATTTCCCTAAGCCTGTGTATGTGCTGGAGGATGTAGAAATCGCCTCCATGCGTAAAATTGGAGCGGGCGAGAATCATATTAAAATGGAAATAACAAACGGCTATGATAAATTGGATAGTGTTGGTTTTAATAAAGGGCATTTACATGATGAATTAACGTATGGCATCAAAGTTTCCTTTATAGGCGATTTGCAAATTAACGAATGGCAGGGACGTAAAAAAGCCCAATTTATGATCGAGGATGTCCAAACTACAGAATGGCAGTTATTTGATATTCGTGGTATTCGTCAAACAGCTCGATGGCTGAATACGGTACCGAAGGACGTGGCCCGGTTTATCGCCTTTCGTCCAGAAACGATGACCTATTATCAATCATTAATCGGTGCACCTATTACACTGGTTGACCCAGCCCTTTCAAATATTGAACAAAGTGATTACATCGTGCTCTTAGACTTGCCACACAATGTTCAAAAGCTAGAGGACGTTTTACAGAAGACAGCCCCTTCACGTATTTATGCTCATTTTTATATGCCTGACTCGCAATACTTCAGTGGTCTACCTACTCGTGAGCAATTTGCTTGGTATTATAAGTTCTTGAAAAATCGACCAGCCTTTCCGCTTGATATGCATATCGCAGATTTAGCGAAGCATACGGGGTGGCCATTAGATACACTAAAATTTATGACACAGGTGTTTTTTGAGCTTGATTTTGTTAAAATGGAGAGTGGACTGACGACTGTCAACGTGAATGCTCCAAAACAAGCACTAACAGAGGCACCGTCTTACAAACAACGTTCAGAACAGATTGAAATGGAGCAAAAGCTTGTCTATGCTCCTTATATAGAATTAAAACAATGGTTTGATGAACGTTTAACATCAGCGGACGAATAACGTTTCGTAGGAGGAGCAATAACATGGATTTAAAGCAATACGTTACAACGGTTGAAAATTGGCCGAAAGAGGGAATTACCTTCAGAGATATTACAACAATTATGGATAATGGTCCTGCATACAAATATGCAACAGACCAAATCGTAGAATATGCAAAAGAAGTGGGCGCTGAAATTATTGTTGGCCCTGAGGCACGTGGTTTTATTATCGGTTGTCCAGTTGCCTATGCACTTGAAATCGGCTTTGCCCCTGTTCGTAAACCTGGTAAATTACCACGTGAGGTAATTAGTGCAGACTACGGTCTTGAATATGGTAAAGATACGTTAACAATGCATCATGATGCAATTAAGCCTGGTCAAAAAGTTTTAATCTGTGATGATTTACTAGCGACTGGTGGTACAGTTGAAGCAACGGTTCGTTTAGTAGAACAATTAGGTGGTCAGGTAGTAGGCTGTGCATTCCTGATTGAACTTCTAGAATTAAATGGTCGCGAAAAGCTTGGCGATTTAAATATTAAAACACTTATTCAATATTAAGAGCATGGCAAAAAGCGCCCTACACTGTGGGCGCTTTTTTTATACTTCGTCATAGGCTTGAATAATTTTTTGCATTGTTCGCAAGGTATCGTAGAAATCTGCGTATTTTTCGGTTCCAATATCCTCGATAATTCTATCTTGAATGCCTTGCCAAATAGGTGCTGCTTCATGCAGCTTTTCTAAACCTTTTTCAGTGAGCGTTATTTTTTTGGTACGAGCATCATTGGTATCTCGCTTTAACTCAACATAGCCATGTTGCTTTAATAGATTAATATTACGTGTTATAGTGGTTTGATCCAGTTGTAAAATTTCACCTAAACGGCTGATTGAGACAGCTTGTTGAAGGTCGATATGTGCAAGCATTGAATATTGTGTAACTTTTAAACCTGTAGGCTGTAGCAGCTTATCATATAATTGTGTGACTACCCTTGTTTTTTTTCTAAGGTTAGCACAAACACAAATTTGTGTATAATCAATATTTTTAAGTTGATTCTTCATCGACAGTACTCCTTTAAGGGGATTCTACTAATTATAAGTATACACCCAATAACTAGAAATTACTTCTTGACAGCTTTATGAACGATTACTATGATTATACATGTATATACATATAAATGAAATAAGTAGACTTAAACATGTATATACATGTTTTGTAGTCTATCAAAGAAAAGAAGGTGTTGAGGTGAAGCGTGTTCATTATAGTTGGTTTATTTTAATCGTCACATTTTTCTCGATAATTGTCGCAGGAATTACAATGTCATCATCTGGCGTGTTTATCGACCCTCTTGAAAAAGAATTTCACTGGGATCGTTCAACCATTGCTTTAGCTTTTGCTGTAAGTTTGTTTTTATATGGCATATCTGGACCATTTATGGCTGCGTTGCTTGAAGTCATTGGCCTAAAGAAAATGATGCTAGGTGCTATGGCAACTTTAGTATTAGGAATGACTTTAACATTTTTGATGAGTGAATCCTGGCAGCTAATCGTTATTTGGGGGGGCATTATTGGTCTTGGAGCAAGTCTTTTTTTAACTGTCCTTAGCCCATATGTTGCGAATCATTGGTTTGTAAAACGCAGAGGATTAGCGGTTGGTATTTTAACGGCAAGTACAGCCACGGGCCAGTTAATTTTATTACCAGTTCTAGCTGTCATTATTGAACACTATTCTTGGCGATGGGCTATCACATTAATGCTACTCCTTAGTATCATAATGTTTTTCATGATTGCGCTTTTTATAAAAAATAGACCTCAGGATATGGGGTTAACTCCTTATGGACAAGAGGAGGCTATAGAGGAACAACAAATACAGCAAAAGAAGAATCCAATAGCTATGGCTTTTAAAGGTTTATTTGAGGCGATTAAGGTTAAAGCATTTTGGCTCTTAGCAGGTAGCTTTTTTATTTGTGGGCTATCGACAAGCGGATTAATTGGTACTCATTTTGTTTCTTATTGTATTAGCTTTGGCGTTCCTTTAGTCACTGCCGCATCATTCCTTTCTTTTATGGGCATTTTTAATTTATTAGGTACAACTGCGTCAGGCTGGTTGTCTGATCGCTTCGATAATCGGTGGTTATTGTTTTGGTATTACCTGTTAAGAGGCGCATCTCTATTATTGCTCCCTTATGCACTTGCACAAGGATCATTTGTTTTATTAACGATTTTCACGATCTTTTACGGACTAGATTGGATTGCTACAGTGCCACCAACCATCAGTATTACACGACAAATTTTTGGTATGCAAAAAAGCAGTATTATCTATGGGTGGATATTTGCTTCACATCAAGCAGGAGCGGCGGTTGCAGCGTATGGTGGAGGGTTAATTTATAAATTTTTTAACTCTTATACATGGGCTTTTTTTCTTGCAGGAATGTTTTGTGCAATGGCCAGTTTATTCGTCATCATTGTTAAAAAACAAACACCTCAGCAAGCATAAACAAAAAAAGTTGAACCTCAGTAAGATGAGGTTCAACTTTTTTAATAAAGAATCTTTTGACATAACACAAACAAAAGTTTATAATATAAACAAATATAATAAAAGGTGATGCTATGAATGAAAGAGAACAGGCGGTGCTTGCTTTAATTCGCCAGAATCCGTTTATGTCTCAGCAAGAAATGGCAGATGCAATGAATCTGTCGCGTCCTGTGCTTGCTAATTTAGTGTCTAGTTTAACGAAGCAAGGAAAAATTGTAGGTCGTGCTTATATATTACCCGAAGAAAATGAAATTATTTGCATCGGTGGAGCTAATTTAGACCGCAAATTCCATGTCAAGGGCAATGTTCAATTTGGAACATCTAACCCTGCCAGTTCTTCCTTTAGTGTAGGTGGCGTTGGTCGAAATATTGCTGAAAACTTAGGCAGATTAAACCACCAAGTGACGTTACTGACAACGGCAGGTAAGGATGCTGATTGGCAAGTGATCCAAGAGGCTTCGGAATCCTTTATGAATCTACGTTATGTAGAGCAGCTTGCAGAGGCTTCCACAGGTTCTTATACTGCCATCATGGATGAACAGGGTGAGCTAGCACTAGCTGTAGCAAATATGGAAGTTTACGACCTTCTGTTACCGAGCTTGTTGAAAAAACATGAAACAATGCTTGTAAACGCGGGCTGTTTTATTTTGGATTTAAACTGTCCAAAAGAAACAGTGGCGTATATCCAGCAAGTAGCCCTTGCTCGTGATATTCCACTTGTCATTGTGCCAGTATCTTCGCCAAAAATGAATCGACTACCTGAAACATTACAAGGCGTAACTTGGTTTATTTGTAACACAGATGAAGCGGAAACGATTGTTGGACATAAAATTGAAAACGCTACCCATTATGAAAAAGCTTTACAACAGCTCCTACAATTAGGTGCGGAGCATGTCATTATCACGGCTGGTAGCAAGGGCGTTTATGCAGCATCTACAACGATTGCCCCTTGTCATGTTGCCGCTAAAGTGATTGACAAAATTGAAGATGTGACAGGAGCAGGAGATGCCTTTGTTAGCGCTGTCATTCACAGCTGGCTGACTGGACAATCTTTTGAGACATGTATTGATGCTGGATTAACCAATGCAAAAAATACATTGGCATCTCCTTATACAGTAAGACCTGAATTATCAGTAGATTTGTTGAAAAATGAAATGGAGGAATAACAACATGAAAGAATTCATCGTATTATCAGAAGAAGTAAAAGCAGGACAAGCAAAAGGTCTACCAATCGTTGCGTTAGAATCAACAATTATTTCACACGGTATGCCATACCCACAAAACGTGCAAACTGCGCGTGAAGTTGAGCAAATTATTCGCGATAATGGTGCAGTCCCAGCAACAATTGCATTAATTGATGGAAAAATTAAAATTGGTCTATCAGATGAAGAACTAGAAATGTTCGGTAATGCTCAAGGTGTTGCAAAAGCTTCACGTCGTGACTTAGGCTACTTACTAGCAACGAAAAAATTAGGTGCTACAACAGTTGCAGCGACAATGATCTGTGCAGAGCTTGCAGGTATTGAAATCTTTGTTACAGGTGGTATTGGTGGTGTACACCGCGGGGCAGAAACAACAATGGATGTCTCTGCTGACCTAGAAGAATTAGCTCAAACAAATGTTGCCGTTATCTGTGCAGGTGCAAAATCTATTTTAGACATCGGTCTTACATTAGAATATCTTGAAACAAAAGGTGTGCCAGTGGTTGGTTATGGTACGGATGAATTACCAGCGTTCTACACACGTCAAAGTGGATTCGATGTAAACTTCCAGTTAGATACGCCAGAAGAAATTGCAGCAATGCTATCTGCGAAATGGCAATTAGGCTTAAAGGGTGGCGCTGTCATTGCAAATCCAATTCCTGAGGCGGAAGCATTAGAGCATGCATTTATTACAAACATTATTGAAAAAGCTTTAGTTGAAGCAGAAGAGAATGGCATTCAAGGTAAAAACGTTACACCATTCTTACTTGGCAAAGTTAAAGAATTAACAGAAGGTAAAAGTCTTGATGCCAACATTGCATTAGTGAAAAACAATGCAGTTGTCGGCGCGAAAATTGCTGTAGCTTACAATCAATTACACTAATCCATTTGTCGAAACAAGGACTCTTTGTGACGTGAAGTCGCAAAGGGTCTTTTTTATTAAAAAAAAGGATATTTTTTCCGTTTTTCGATCTGTTCACGAGATTAACTAAACTAAATGATACAGTCTCTTTACAATAGGCCACAATATTTTATACAATTAAGTTTATATCTAATCTGAAAAATTTGACGAGCAAGGTGGACATGTTATGGCGAAAGAGCAAATTTTGACTCCTGAGGACGTTTTTGAGTTAGTCAAATCCTACATGAATGATGAAAATGTCGCATTCGTGAAAAAAGCATATGAATTAGCAAGGGATGCCCATATTGAGCAATTCCGTAGCTCTGGTGAACCGTATATTATTCACCCAGTACAAGTAGCAGGTATTCTAGCTGAATTACAAATGGACCCGGAAACTGTAGCAGCAGGTTTTTTACATGATGTTGTCGAAGATACGGATTTTACGCGGGATGATTTGGTACGTGAATTTGGCGAAGAGGTAGCCGTACTTGTTGATGGTGTTACCAAACTAGGGAAAATTAAATATTTATCAAAAGAGGCGCAGCAGGCAGAAAATCATCGAAAAATGTTTGTGGCTATGGCGCAAGATATCCGTGTTATTCTCATTAAGCTAGCAGACCGTCTTCATAATATGCGTACGTTAAAGCATTTACCTGCTGAGAAGCAACGACGCATTTCGAAAGAGACGCTCGAGATTTTTGCACCACTTGCTCATCGTCTTGGAATTTCGACTGTAAAATGGGAGCTTGAAGATACAGCACTGCGCTATTTAAACCCACAACAATATTATCGTATTGTCAGTCTGATGAAGAAAAAACGTGATGAACGTGAAGCTTATTTAGAAAATGTGATGGCTGAGATGAAATCACAACTGAATGAGGTTGAAATTGACGCAGATGTCTATGGTCGACCAAAGCATATTTACAGTATCTATCGAAAAATGGTGTTACAAAAGAAACAGTTTAATGAAATTTATGATTTATTAGCCATTCGTGTTCTTGTCGATAGTATTAAAGATTGCTATGCCGTATTAGGAATCGTGCATACACTATGGAAACCAATGCCAGGACGCTTTAAAGACTATATTGCTATGCCAAAACAAAACCTGTACCAGTCTCTACATACGACTGTTATTGGGCCTTATGGTGACCCGTTGGAGGTACAGATTCGTACAAAGGAAATGCACAAAATTGCAGAGTACGGGATTGCGGCGCACTGGGCGTATAAAGAAGGCAAAAACGTCGATCATCAAAAGCAGAATGTCGATCAAAAATTAACGTGGTTCCGTGAAATTTTAGAGTTCCAAAATGAATCTTCCAACGCAGAGGAATTTATGGAATCCTTAAAATTTGATTTATTCTCTGATATGGTTTATGTCTTTACACCTGAAGGCGATGTCATTGAACTGCCAGCAGGTTCTGTTCCTATTGATTTTGCCTATCGCGTTCATTCCGAAGTGGGAAATCGTACGATTGGAGCGAAAATTAATGGGAAGATGGTACCGCTTGATACGCCATTAAAAACGGGTGATATCATTGAAATTTTAACTTCGAAACAATCCTTTGGTCCGAGTCGCGATTGGCTAAAAATAGCTCAATCCTCGCAGGCAAAGAATAAGATAAAGCAATTCTTTAAACGACACCTGCGTGAAGAAAATATTGTCAAAGGTAAAGAAATGATTGAAAAAGAAATCCGTGCTCAGGATTTCGATTTAAAGGAAACGCTGTCCTCTGAAAACCTAAAACGGGTATGCGACAAATTTAACTATACGAATGAAGAAGATTTGTATGCGGCAGTTGGTGTGAATGGGATTACTGCACAGCAGGTTGTGAATCGTTTAGCTGAAAAACGTCGTAAAGAACGTGAGCAGGAAGAAGCACTAGAAAAAATCGAACAAAAAATGAAAAATCCAATTCCACAAAAACGTACGGAATCGGGCGTTATTGTAAAGGGTATTGATAATATGCTCATTCGACTTTCTCGCTGCTGTACGCCCGTTCCTGGCGATGATATTGTAGGCTTTATTACGAAGGGTAGAGGTGTTTCTGTCCATCGTGAGGACTGTCCAAATATTCAAATTGAGGATGAGCAGGAGCGCTTAATTGAAGTGGAATGGGAGCATGGTGTCATTCCTGAGAAAAAGGAATACCCTGTTGATATTGAAGTTTCAGCCTTTGACAGACCTGGCATTTTAAATGAAATCATGCAAATTGTTAGTGAAACGAAAACAAATATTTTAGCAGTAAGTGGTCGTGCTGACCGTGATAAAATGGCAACAATTCATTTAACAATTTCTATTTCAAATATTTCACATTTGCATAAAGTTGTTGAGCGAATTAAACAAACACCTGATATTTATTCGGTGCAGCGTGTCATTAACTAATTGATAGGCAATATAGAATTGGGGTTTAGTACATGAAAGTAGTATTACAGCGCAGTAAAGCTGCCTCTGTAACAGTGGACGGAACGGTTACAGGAGCAATTGATCATGGCTATGTTCTTTTAGTGGGAATTACACATGAAGACACACAAGAGGATGTTGCCTATTTAGCAAAAAAAGTAGCTAACTTACGTCTTTGGGAAGATGCAGATGGAAAAATGAATCATTCGATCTTAGAGCATGGGGGCGCTATTTTATCCGTCTCACAATTTACGTTGTATGGGGATGCAAAAAAGGGGAATCGTCCAAGTTTTATCAACGCAGCTAGACCAGAAGCAGCTGAGCCACTGTGGGAGGCTTTTAATCAGGCATTACGCGAGCATGGCTTACATGTGGAAACAGGTATTTTTGGTGCAATGATGGATGTAGCACTAATTAATGATGGTCCAGTCACAATTCTTCTAGAGTCAAAATAATGGAACATTTCCTATAATTCCTTCATATACTAAAGAGTATGGTTAGTTTTATAGGAAGGAGTGTCTTAAACATGACGCAGACGAGAAGTATAACAAATCCATATTTATACGAAACTCTTAGCATGATGATTGGTCAGGCAGTAGTGGTGCAAACAGCAAAAAATATTCAACAAGGTATTTTATTATCCATACTACCTGACCATATGGTTCTTGAGATGAATCGTACGCCTTTCTTCATTCGAATGGAGGAAATTGTATGGGTTACATTGGAAACTACAAAAAAATGAAAAAATATGAGCCTTCAAATCATAATAAATGATAGAAGGTTCTTTTTCTTTTTTTATCTGTTTATTGCAAATAGTAATCTCATAATAGTAAATGTAGTTCCAGAAACTAAAAATTATCAAAACAGTTGAATATTATTTTCTAAAAATAATAAATCATTTGATTCCTCATTGATAGCTAACCTCCAATTTTTTCATCCTACATACAACCTTTGATGCCTTTCATGATTGATTTTTCTCCTGAAGTTCATGGTTAAAAAATCGAAGGACAATCATATCAACTCTAACTTCTCCAACACCACTGCACATTGCTTCTGTCTTAATAAGAAACAATTTGTGAAATCAAGATATAATTATTATTTTAGAAAACAAAATATGACGATGGAAATGCACTTTAGTAATCGATTATGTGTATATAACATTCCGTTTTTGTAGGAGAGGAATAAGAGGTTTAATAAGGAACGGCAGCGTGTGCTTTCTGAAATAATAGAAAATTAATACTTTACAATAAATTTAAACTCATGTATATTTATTTTCAATTAGCGACAAATAGCGACAATATACTGCTAATGTCTAAATCAGAAAAAGGAGCGTGATTTAATGGAAAATGAGCAGGGGGTAAAGAAGAAAAGCTGGTTGAAAGTACCTCATACATATACGATTATTTTTGCTATTATTTTTTTAGCAGGTATTGCAAGCTATATCATACCAGCGGGTGAGTTTGAACGTGTAGAGGATGAAGAAGGGCGAATGCTCGTTGTAGATGGAAGCTATCATCATATTGAGAGTGAACCAGTTTCCTTTTTTGAAATGTTTACAGCGATTCCAATGGGTCTCGAAAAAGGGGCTCAAATTATTTTCTACATTTTTTTAGTCAGTGGTGTTTTTGGTATTATTCGTTCTACAGGTGCTATTGAGGCAGGTGTCTATAAAGGAGTAAAAGCTTTAGAGGGCAGAGAGAAATTACTGATTCCTTTATCGATGATTTTATTCTCTGTTGGTGGTTTTACAATGGGGATGGCGGAAGAAACAATTATTTTCGTACCGATTGGTGTGGCCATTGCACGTGCGATGGGCTTTGATGCTGTAACAGGAACAGCTATGATTACACTTGGTGCCGCCAGTGGATTTTTCGGAGGAATGCTTAATCCCTTTACGGTAGGTGTTGCACAATCATTAGCTGATGTACCATTATTCTCAGGGATTGGCTTCCGTGCTGTTGTCTATGTTTTTGTATTAGGTTTTGCTATTTTCTATGTATCTCGCTATGCTTTTAAGGTGAAAAAGAACCCACAGGCAAGTGTCATTTATGATATTGAGCAAAAAGCTAAATCCAATGTTTCTGCGATTGACATTCCTACATTAACTGGAAAGCATAAATTTGTATTTATTGTCATGGCTTGTGGAATTGGCTTTAATATTTATGGTGTCTTTAATTGGGGCTGGTTCTTAACGCAGCTAACGGCATCCTTTTTAATTATGGGATTAGTTGCAGGATTAATTGGTGGTTTAAAACCTGCTACTATCTTTGATTCCTTTATTGAGGGAGCCAAGGCTGTAACATTTGGTGCTTTAATTGTAGGTTTTGCCCGTGCTATTACGGTTGTTTTAGAGCAGGGGAAAATTATTGATACAATCGTTTATGCAGCCTCAGAAACAATTGGACATTTGCCACATGCTATTAGTGCAATCGGTATGTTATTTATACAAGCTCTTTTAAATTTATTTATTTCATCTGGTAGTGGACAGGCAGCAGCAACAATGCCGATTATGATTCCAATCACTGATTTATTAGGATTAGAGCGACAAGTGGCTGTTTTAGCCTTCCAATATGGAGATTCCTTAACGAACTCTATTATTCCTACCTCGTCTGCATTAATGGCGTATTTAGCTGTTGCAGGTATCCCTTATGAAAAGTGGATTAAGTTTATCTGGAAGATGATTCTTGGGTGGGCAGTGATTGCCTGTCTGGCGCTAATTGCTGCGGTAGCATTAGGAATATCTTAAATATGAAAAAGGGGCTGGGACAAAACCCATCTCTAAACTAAAAAGCCGGTGAAATTTTACGATCAGTAAAATTTCATCGGCTTTCAATTTGAAGCTAGTTATGTCCCAGCCTCTTTTTCTTACGATTAGTCAACCTTATCTAGAGAATAATTTCTATTTTTATGAGTGTGAAGTAGTGAAGGATATCTCTCACCACTTCACACTCATTTTTTAGATACGCCAAAAAGACCTGACGATTTTTATTTTTTTCGAAAGGTCATTATGATATAGTTCTATATAGGTGATTACGATTTCTGAGCTGGTAGTGCGGACTCATAATCGTAAAGAATGCCACGCGTCAGTAACTGAAATGTCACTTTCAGAAACTTGTTGATGCAGGCGATGATCGCAACCTTATGAGGCTTCCTCTGAGGTTGCTTTTTTAATTTATAGTAATAGTCCACAAAATGATTTGGTTTTCCTTTTGCCATAAGCATGGCGCATACCATAAAAAATAAAATCTTCCGTAAATGTTTGTTTCCTCGTTTATTAATCCTGTCTCGATATTGCGTATTCCCAGACTGGTACCGCATAATATCAATGCCTGCGTAAGCGTTCAGTTGTTTCGCGTTTTGAAAGCGGCGGATGTCACCAATCTCTCCAATTAATCGGCACGCCGTTGAATCGCCAATCCCAGGAATCGAACGCAATACTAGATATTCTTTTCGTCCTTCTGACAATTCCACCATCTGTTTCACAAGCGTTGCTTTCTTCTCTAGTAAATCCGCAATGCGAGCTGCGTAATCTCGTGCTTGATCACAACGAATATCTGTGGATTTAATCGCTGGGTAACTATTTTCAGCTGCTTCTAATAATGTAATAGCTTTAGCCTCCGCACGCATTAGCGATAGGTTTTTTCGCGTATTGACCTTTAAACGATTTTTAATAATCGTTTTTGAATGGGCCTGTAAAAGTGCGGGGTGCGGATATAGTTGTACAATATTTAAAAATAGTGCTGAATTCGGTGTAATCAACTTTTCTAATTCTGGAAAACTCAGCTGTAAAATGGCATGCATTCTACTTTTGAGTAAAATGATTTCTTCGTCAATTTCATCGTAATAACGAGTCAATGCACGCATCTGTTCATAATAATCGTCTTGTATGTACGTTATTTCGCGTTCCATTTTGAAATGTGTTCTTGCGAGTTCATGGGCATCACTGATATCGGTTTTATTGCGACGCATCGTTGCCATCTGTAAATTCGCTTCAAGTGGATTCATGCGACAGTATGCATAGCCGTAATCTTTGAAAAAAGCTTCGACAGGTTTTGAATAGATGCCTGTTGCTTCAAATACGATATCTGGCGCTTGTCCATCTTGCTTTGTCATCTCTTCCATTCGTTCGTGTAACCTCTCAAAATCATCCCGTGTATGATGTAGCACACCTTCAAACTCGCATTGGCGATGACTATTATAAATCGTAACGGTACTTTTTCCTTTACTGACATCTAACGCAATGACATGTTTCATCTCATTCTTCTCCTTTTGACCAATCATAGAAGCCTTCACAGTACCTTATCGATTCCACTTTCTTATACACGATCTCTTAGGACCCAACATACTAAGCTGATTCATATAAGGGCATGAAGGTAGCCGGTTTTATATACGGACTCACAAATGGTCCCAGAGGCTGGTCGGCTTTTCTTCACTTCTACTATAAAAAAATAGTAGCACAAACCATGGCCTTGGTTTGTACTACTAATGTTAGTATGTTTTGCTTATTCATCTTGTTCATTAAAGTAGTTGAGAATTCCCTGATAAATACCAAGAGTCGCTTGTTCACGGAATTTAGCTGTTGTAATAACGCGCTCCTCACTTGAATTACTTAAAAAGCCTAACTCAATAAGGACGGCCTTTTGACGATTTTCTCGTAATACTAAATAATTCCCTTGTTGTGTACCACGGTCTCTTAAATCTAGTTTACTGGAAAGGCCGTCATGAATTGCTTCAGCAAGCCCTTTTTGATTGCTATTCATATAATAGGACGTGAAGCCGTTAATGGAGCTATCATCTGTTGCATCGTAATGAAGGCTAATAAAGGCATCTGCCTCATATTGATGGGCAATCGATACACGCTTACGCAATGCCACATATTCATCCGATTCTCTTGTCATGACAACGTTTGCGCCAGCAGCACTTAGCTTGGAAGCTAGCAAAGTGGCCGTTTTTAAAGTTATGCCCTTTTCCTCAGTACCACGTTGACCAGTTGTACCATGGTCATTTCCACCATGACCAGCATCAACAACGATCGTTAATCCACTTAAAGTACCTTTTTTACGGGGTTCTTCTATTTCTTTCTGTGGATTTGTCGCTTTATTGGAACTTGTTGTGACCACCCAGTTCGCGACAAAGGCTGTTTTTTCGTCGTCTATTTGTATTTCATAAAAATCATTTTTAACGCCTACTATCGGGTAATTTCCACCAGCATCTACACGTTCAACCACCTCTGCTGCTGTTGAGGCATCCGTTCGTAGGTTTGTCCCATTATAGATAATCGTAACAGACTCTAACTCTTTGGAAGATGATGTTTTTGAGGTACTTTTTACTTTATTGGAGAATGTACCGTAAAAACTATAGACCCAACCAACTTTTTTATCATTGTACTGAATTTGTACCCAATTATGCTCATGTGCGAGTACTTTAAAGGCTTGTCCTTTTGTTGCGGTGCCGATTTTTTTAGCGTTCAAATCTGGCTTCTTACGAACATTAAGGGTATCCACTAAAATGGTGAAGGTTGCATCTTTATTAGCGGATGCCGTGGTTGTAGTAGTTACTTCTACAGCATCTTCCTTGGGTTCCGTTTCTTTTTTTGGGTTATCGTTGATCGTGACATAATCCTTCGACACCCATCCTGTTAGTCCATTCCAATCGATTTTTGCCCATTCTCCATTTTCTTCAACGAGGTTTGCTTGGTTACCTGTAGAAAGTTGACCAAGAACAGCTGAAGAGATATCTGGTTCTGTTCGAATATTTAAACGGTCAACTTGTGAAATGACGGTTTTGTCGATCACTTGTTTAGCATTAGTAGGTGCTGTCAGCCAAGAGGCAACCCATCCTTCGTAATTACCTGCTTTGACTTGGTACCAATCACCTTCTCGACCGATTGAGGTTAAAGGGTCACCTTCTTCTAAAGTCGTAATAATGGGATAAGACAATCCAGGACCCTCACGCAAATGAAGAATCGTTCCAGCGACTTTTAGATCACTGGTGTCAGCGGAAGCTCTTTGAACAAAGTTCTTATTTGGAATCGCCATCGTTACCATTAGTACGAAGATGATTATACTATGTAAAATTTTTGTCCTCATCAGATTCCTCCTATTCCTTGTGCTATTTTACCATGCTTTTATCATAAAATTCGTGGTAAAATGGTAACAGAATTAGTTATTTTCAAGATAGACGGGTGAAAAATACAAAAATAGTTGACATTGCTTTAGCTAGTGACTAACATAAAGGGTAATCGAAAAATGATTAATCGCTTATGACCAAGCAAGTAGCGTATACCACTATTGGAAAAGAGAGGGAAAGACTTAGGCTGCAATCTTTCCTACAAAAATGTATCACGTGAATAACACTTGAGAGGCTTTTTTCTGAAAAGCAGTGCCTAGTAGGAAAAAACGGAATCGGCCGTTATCCGATTAAGAGGAGGACACATGTAATTATTTTGTGTCAACTAGGGTGGAACCGCGGAAGCTTATACAGCTCTCGTCCCTTGCATTAGCAAGGTGACGAGGGCTTTTTTTGTTGCCCAAAAAGTAATGAGTTTTTCGAGGGATTGCTGTTTTTGCTCAGAGAAGAGGGGAAGGCGCTCCAACTAGTGTGAAAAGCGCTCATCAGAGGTTGTAACCCGCTCAGAACGGCCAGAAATCCGCTCAATCAAAGCATGCATTCGCTCAAAGTGGTACAACAGCTGCTCTATCATAAGCAATCAATATAGGAGGGAATTACATGAGTTTTAAAGTGCCACGAGGGACACAAGATATTTTGCCAGGTCAATCTGAAAAATGGCAAAAGGTTGAAGCGATTATTCGTGATATTTGTCGTGTTTATCGCTATAACGAAATTCGCACACCAATTTTCGAGCAAACGGATCTATTTGCACGTGGGGTTGGGGAAACAACTGATGTTGTACAAAAGGAAATGTATACATTTGAAGATCGTGGAGGGCGTTCATTAACACTACGTCCAGAAAATACGGCTGGTGTCGTACGTGCCTATGTGGAGCATAAAATGTTTGGTGCTCCAGATCAGCCAGTTAAGCTTTCTTACTTAGGACCAATGTTCCGGTATGAGCGTCAACAAGCGGGTCGTTATCGTCAATTTGTACAGTTTGGAGTAGAAGCAATTGGTTCAGCAGATCCTGCGATTGATGCAGAAGTCATTGCTCTTGCTATGGACGTCTATGAATCAGCTGGTTTAAAGGATTTAAAATTAGTGATTAATTCACTTGGCGACAAAGAAACACGTGATACACATCGTACTGCTTTATTACAGCATTTTGAGCCACATATTCATGAGTTTTGCTCAGACTGTCAAAATCGTTTGCAAAAAAATCCATTGCGCATTTTAGATTGTAAGGTAGATCGTGAGCATCCGTTAATGCAAACGGCTCCAGCGTTAACTGATTTCTTAACAGAAGAATCAGCTGCTTATTTTGCTCAAGTGAAAACGTACTTAGATACATTGGCTATTTCATACGAGGTTGATCCAAATCTCGTGCGAGGACTTGATTATTATAATCACACAACATTTGAAATTATGTCCACAGCATCAGGCTTTGGAGCGATTACAACATTATGTGGTGGTGGACGCTACAATGGATTAGTGCAAGAAATTGGCGGTCCTGATGTACCAGGTATAGGTTTTGCATTAAGTATTGAACGTTTGTTGCTGGCACTTGAAGCAGAGGGTGTTGAATTAGACACAGCTTCAGGGCTAGATGTTTACATTATTGCAATGGGCGATGAGGCGAAGCAAAAGGCTGTTGAGCTGACAAGCACTTTCCGAGCGAAGGGACTTGCGACAGAGATGGATTATTTAGACCGTAAAATGAAGGCTCAAATGAAATCAGCGGATCGTCTAGGTGCAAAATATACCCTTGTTCTTGGTGAAACGGAACTTGAAGAGCAGGCAGCAGCTGTCAAACATATGGAATCTGGGGAGCAGCACAAAGTGGCATTCTCAGAGCTAGTGAACTATTTAACACAACAGGCATAAATCAGACAGAGGGCATTCCTAGTGAAATGCTACATAAATTGAAGATATTTTGGAGGAATTTAACAATGGCTACAAGAACACATGCGAGTAACGAGCTTTCAGAAGCGTTACAAGGCGAAAAAGTCGTATTAAAAGGTTGGGTACAGCGTCGTCGTGACCTTGGTGGTTTAATTTTCATTGATTTGCGTGACCGTACAGGTATTACGCAAGTTGTTTTTAGTCCAGACGTTGCAGAAGCACATGCATTAGCGGATAAAGTGCGTAGTGAATATGTGATCGAAGTGGAAGGCACTGTCATCCTTCGTACAGAAGATCAAATCAACCCGAATGTACCAAACGGTAAAATTGAAGTGGAAGCAACAAAATTAGTCGTAATTAATACGGCAAAAACAACGCCATTCCAAATCGAAGATCGTACAGATGTATCAGAAGATTTACGTTTAAAATATCGTTATCTAGACTTACGTCGTCCCGTTATGTTCGATACTTTCAAAATGCGTTCTGATGTCACACGTACAATTCGTAACTTCCTACAAAATGAAGGATTCTTAGAAGTTGAAACACCAATTTTAACAAAATCAACGCCAGAGGGTGCTCGTGACTATTTAGTCCCTTCACGTGTTCATGAAGGTGAATTTTACGCTTTACCACAGTCACCTCAATTATTTAAACAATTATTAATGGTTGCTGGTTTTGAAAAGTACTTCCAAATTGCGCGTTGCTTCCGTGACGAGGATTTACGTGCTGACCGTCAACCAGAGTTTACACAGGTGGACATTGAAACGAGCTTCTTAACACAAGAAGAAGTATTAGAAATGAACGAGCGCTTGATTCAAGCGGTTATGAAAGAAGTAAAAGGAATCGACATTCCTGCACCGTTCCAGCGCATGAAATATCAAGAAGCGATGGATCGTTATGGTTCAGATAAGCCAGATGTACGTTTTGGATTAGAGCTAGTGGCGTTAAATGATATTTTTGAAGGCTGTAACTTCAAAGTATTTGCGGATACGGTTGCACAAGGAAAACAAGTGAAAAGTATCAATATTAAAGGTGCAGCTGACAAATATTCTCGTAAAGACATGGACGAGTTAACAAAATTCGTTGGGATTTATGGAGCAAAAGGTCTTGCTTGGTTAAAGGTAACAGAAGAAGGCTTAAATGGTCCAATCGCTAAATTCTTTGATGAAGCATTAGCTGCAGCCTTAATCGAGCGTATGGGAGCGGAAGTTGGCGATATTCTAGTATTTGTAGCAGATAAAGCCGCTGTTGTAGCAGCTTCTTTAGGTGCTCTACGTACGAAATTAGGACAAGATTTAAATCTAATCGATGAATCACAATTTGCCTTCCTTTGGATTACTGACTGGCCGTTATTCGAATACTCTGAGGAAGATGGACGCTACTATGCAGCACATCATCCATTCACACGTCCGTTTGATGAAGATATAGCGTTAATGGACACAGATCCTGCAGCAGTACGTGCACAAGCATATGATATCGTTTTAAACGGCTACGAACTTGGTGGTGGTTCATTACGTATTTACGAACGTGACCTACAAGAGAAAATGTTTGAATTACTTGGCTTCTCAGAAGAAGAAGCACAAGCACAATTCGGCTTCCTATTAGAAGCGTTTGAATACGGCGTACCACCACATGCAGGTCTTGCATTTGGTCTTGATCGCTTCGTCATGCTATTAGCAGGTCGTACTAATTTACGTGATACAATTGCATTCCCGAAAACAGCTAGTGCAAGCTGCTTGATGACAGAAGCACCAAGTGAAGTATCTCCTGAGCAACTAAGTGAATTAAGCCTGGCCATCAAACCATTTAGAAAATAATGTGTAATACAAAATACCTGGACTTCCTAGCAAATACTGTTGGGAATCTAGGTATTTTTTGCGTTTTCTTAAGAAATTATAGATTATTAGAGAAAATCGTTTGAATTATCAGAAAAGTGGTGGTATGATAACTGTAATACGAATCCTGATGTGTTTGTCTAACTGCTAACTCTACTTCACAGTTTTGACCGAACATTATAGAATCGGGAGCCTTCATTTTGTAGTCGCAAACATGCCCCTAACGGAGCGGGACGTTTAAAGTTGCAAAGCGGGCACCCACCTGCGAATTGCGGGTTCAAAACGAATGTTTCTTGGCATTACGGCACAATTGGGATTCGTCCTATACATAGGATTGAAAGGAGCTTATCATAGCTCCTTTTTTATATCAAATTAAACAGGATCAAGGTTGCTAAGAACGAGTATAGAATTTTAAATAAATATTTAGAAAATACAAAAGATTACTTTTTATTTCTGATGAAGCATCATATAATTGGTATAGACAACTATACCTTTATGAAGAGGCTATCTGTTCTAAAGATTAATAATCTTCTAAGTTATGGTTATCCTTTAGGTGGATAATCCTTGGATGAACTTTTTTGAAAGCGTTTTAATTATGGATGCGGAAGTAACTGTTTAAGAGAAAGTAAATTGTATCAATATTACGAGTCGATGATTTGTCAGTAGAGAACATAATGGGTACAACGATTGAACGCAGATGCTACAATGATAGAGGGGCGTTCAGCATGCCATCATTAGCATACAACAAGCGAGGATGTAAATATGTCCTTTTCACACTGTCATGCAGATGTTGTTAGTGGACATAATTGAGCTTTACTTAATCAACAATGCGATATACAAAAAGCGATCTGAAGAGGTAAAGTTGTATTGAGAAATCATAAAGGCGATAAGGAAGGTGCAAGAATTGTTAGAGAAAAATTCTCATATACCTATTTATATACAAATAGAAGAGATTATTAAACAACGAATTTATTTAGAAGAATACAGAATTGGTGAGACCATCCCATCAGAACGAGAACTTTCTGCACAATTTGATGTAAGTAGAATGACTGTTCGTCAATCCATTACCAATCTAGTAAATAGTGGTCTATTATATCGAGAAAAAGGGAGAGGTACATATGTTGCAAATCCAAAATTAGAGCAACCGTTAAAAGGCTTAACGAGTTTCACGGAAGATATGCGAGCAAGAGGAATGGAACCAAGCAGTAAGGTATTACGATTTGAGAAAATCATACCACCAGTGGATATTGCAAGAGATTTAATGATAGAGCCTGGTGAAGAAGTATTTTTTGTAGTGCGCATAAGAAATGCAGATGCGCAACCAATGGCAATCGAAAGAACATATATCCCAGTTAAAATTTATCCAGAGTTGGATGAAAAGCAAATAATGGGTTCGCTTTATGCCTTAATCGAAGCAAAGTTCCATCAAAAAATTGGAAATGCGGTACAACAGATGGAGGCAGCCATCGTATCGAAAGAGGATAGTAAGTTTCTACAAATTAATCAAACAGCACCAGTTTTAATTATTAAACGTACAAGTTATTTATCAGATGGTAAGCCCTTTGAGCTTGTACGCAGTACGTATCGAGCTGATCGTTATAAATTCATAAGTGAAATTAAAAGGTGATTTTATGCATGCATATTTTTCTGAAATCGAAAAGCTTATCCAGATTGTGAAGGAGCAGGAGGCATCACATATAGGTGAGGCGGCACAACTCATTGTCCAACGTCTCCAAAAAGGTGGGATAATTCAATTATTTGGTTGTGGTCATTCACAGCTATTGGCACAGGAGGCATTTTATCGAGCAGGTGGTTTAGTACCCGTACGTCCTATATTTATTGAACCTTTAGCTTTACATGCTGGAGCATTAGCTTCTTCAATCAATGAAAAAGATCCAACTATTATTGAACAGCATAAGGAACAGTTTGACTTTCGTGAAAATGATGTTTGCATCGTCATTTCAACCTCAGGGAGAAATGCAGCACCTATTGACGTCGCTTTATTAGCAAAGGACTCAGGGATATTTGTGCTATCCCTCCAGTCACTCCTCTATAAGGAACAGTCTACACGGCATCACAGTGGGCTACGGCTAGAAGATGTGGTAGATTTCGTCATCAATACCCATATACCGATTGGCGATGGTGTACTAAATATACATGAGATGCAGTATGCGCCAGCATCCACTGTTATTGGCTCATTACTATTAAATGCTTTATTCAGTGAAATCATAGAAACGTTAGCAAAGTCCTCCATAGAGTTACCGATATTTGTCAGCAATAATGTTGATTCCGATTGGACGCATAATGAGAAAATGATTGCCAAATATCAACATCGGATTAACTTTACTTGAAAGAAAGGAGGTATGGTAAATGAAGAAAATGTATAAGATTACATCTCCTGAAGGTATTCATGCCAGACCTGCTGCATTACTTGTTACTGCAGTGACACCATTCCAAAATGATATTAAATTAACATACAAAGAAAAATCCGTTAATTTAAAGTCTATTATGGGCGTGATGTCATTAGGTGTTAAACCAGAAAGTGTAGTGGAAATTTCAGCAGAGGGGCCAGATGTGGCAACATTATTTCAAACTGTTACCGAAGTCATGTTGTCTAACGCAATAGGAGAAGAATGGCAAGAGGAATAAAAGATTCTTGCAGTGGTTACGATCATACCACTGCAACAGAATCTTATAACTAATTGTCTGAATATTGGAAATTAAGAGGTGGTTAAATGGACATTCACATCGTCTCGCCTAATGATTATGGGCAGATTCATCGACTGAGAGACTATTGCTTTCCAAATAAGTATACAGGGGCTCGTCGAGAAGATTTTCATTATTGGATTGAGCAAAGCACGACATTAGGTGCTTATGATCATAATAAAGTTGTTGGTCAGCTTTTAATATTGCCGTTAAATATAACGGTTCATGGGGTTTCTTATAAAATGGGAGGCATCGGCTTTGTTGCAACGTATCCTGAGTATCGACAGCAGGGTATTATCAAAAGGCTTATGACAGAAGCGCTACAAAAAATGCGAGACAATGGACAAACGATTTCAGTATTAGCACCATTTTCTGTGTCCTTCTATCGTTATTTTGGTTGGGAATTATTTTTTGAGAAGCTCCATTATACAATTCCTCAGACGCTTTTTCCCTCTTTAGGGAAACAAGTAGACGTCATGAAAAGAATGAGCTTTGAATGGTTAGATCCTGCACTTTTTCAGATGATTAAAGATTTTCATAATGCACTGGCAATTGTTCAAAATGGTGGCATGGTAAGGGATGAAGGATGGTGGAAAAGAATTGAGAGAAGGAGCCCAGATAGTCACTTTGCAGTCTATTTTCAAGACAATAATATAGAGGGCTATATTCGTTATACGATTCAAGATGGGATATTTACTATCCAAGATTTTGTTGTAGCAAATCACTTAGCCGAACAAGCTATGTGGCGTTATGTGACATCTCATGCAGCGAGTGTCAGTAGCATAACCGGGGTTACTAGTAATCATTATCCTTTTGGCTTTTATTTCAAGGAGCCACAATTCAAAAGAGAAGTCAAACAGGATGTGATGATTAGAGTAGTAGATGTTTTCGCATTTATGCAGCAGTATCCGTGGAAGGATATTCAAGAAACATTAACCATTCGTATTGAAGATCCATTTTGTCTCTGGAATGAGCATGTTTATCAAATAAATAAAAATGGTCAGGTCTCAATAATTGAGACAAATTCAGTCTCTGACAAGCATATGCTAACACTACCAATTAATCTTTTTTCTGCGATGATGGTAGGATATCTTTCCGTCAAAGAAACGGTTGTCTATGCTAATCAACCTACGGCAGAAAAAATTATCGAACAGTGGCAACGGGCACTCCCTACTGAAAAGCCAGCATTTTATGAGTATTTTTAGGTAGTGAATAATAAGAAAATTTGAAATTTTTTTGGCTTTTTTTCTGGACTATACCAGTTGAGTATAACCATTAATTTTACGATAAAAGTAACGTAGCCCAATTTTGTAAATAACTTGATTAATATAAATTTAATGTAAAATTTATATTGTGGTATATACCAATAGGTGCTATTCTCAAAATAAGTAAGCGATTACACAATCGAAGAAAATAAAAGGAGTGTATCGAATGAAAAACATCATGTTAGTGTGTGTAGCGGGTATGAGTACTAGTTTATTAGTGTCCAAGATGCAAAAAGCAGCTCAAGAGCAAAATATTGAAGCCGATATTTTCGCCATTGCTGAGGGAGAGGTTGAAAAGATCCTAGCGACAAAGAAGGCTGATGTTCTTTTATTAGGCCCACAGGTTCGATATTTAAAAGGATCCTTTGAAACAAAATATAAGGATAAGGGCTTTCCAATCGATGTGATCAATATGGCGGATTATGGCATGATGAACGGTGAAAATGTCCTGAAACAGGCACTACTACTAATTGGATGAAAGAAGGGCAAAGGGGAATGGAAGATACAGCATTAATGGAGTCCATTATGGGACTGATTGTGCATAGTGGAAATACGAAAAGTGAGTGTATGGAAGCTATTCAACTAGCAAAAAAGGGGCACATTGAGGCAGCAAAAGAAAAAATTAACCTAGCGAATGAGTCATTAATTGATGCACATCATTCCCAAACGGGCTTACTGTCTCAAGAAGCAAGGGGAGAAAAAGTAGAGGTTTCGATGTTATTAATTCATGCGCAAGATCATTTAATGAATGCCATTACTTTTCGCGATTTAGCACAGGAAATGATTGAGCTATATGAACGAATCAAAGGGGAGTAACATCAAATTTTGATGTTATAAATAAAAAGCAAAGGGAGTGTATTAAACTGTACCCTTTGTAAAGGACATTTTAAAAAAAGCTAGGTAACTTGTTGAAGCTGCTGTCTGTATTTTGCAGGCGGCAGCTTTTTCAAATGCCATTGCCCTCGATAATGGTTGTAATACATCATATAACTCTTAATTTCTCGTTTGACTTCTTCTAATGTTTCACATTTCTCGATAGTTGTTTCATCTTTAAAATGTCCAAAAAATGATTCTTGTGGCGCATTGTCCCAACAGTTTCCACGGCGAGACATGGATTGTCCTAACCCCATTTTCTTCACAAGTTTTTGGAATTGTGGATTGGTATAATGGAATCCTTGATCCGAATGAATAAAGGCATCTTCCGTTAAATGGCGGTGTTTCTTCAATTGATGAAGCGTATTGAGGGCAATATCAATACTTAATGAAGACGACACTTCATACGCTAAAATTTCATTCGTTTCAGCGTCTTTAATCGTTGATAAATAAGCGCGTTTACTGCTTCCATACGTTAAATAGGTGATATCTGTCAGTAACACTTTTCCGGCCATACCCTGTTTAAAGTTGCGTTGTAATTCATTTGGGCACGTACGATGTTCTTTCGTTGCTTTTGCCATACGTCGAGTTGGATTCGCTTTTCGAATCGGGCAGATAATCTGATATTTTTTCATCACACGGCGAATACGTTTCAGATTGTACGTAATTCCATATTGATTTTCTAACGTCATTTTAATTTGACGTGCTCCTTTTTTTCGCCCTCTGAAATGATACGCTTTTAAAATGATTTCCTTTACCACTTCATCTGCTTGTTCTTGCTCCACACGCTTCTGAGCTGATTTTTCTAAAAAATAATTGTAATAGCCAGACCGAGATATACCCATCACATCACATAAATAGCTGACTAAACGCTTTAATTTATACTTTTTCATCGTGTGATGGATGAGTTCAAATTTTAGTGTCGTAGCGATTTTTATTTCTTCTTCAACATCTGCCTTTCGAGTAGATCGAGCTTTTTTAACAATTCATTCTCTGCTTCAAGTAACCGATTTTTCGCCTCTAAACGCTTCAATTTTTCTTCTAATGTCAATTCGCGTTCGGAAGGTCTACCTGAATTTGTTTTACGTGTATCTTGTAAACCTCCGACACCTGCTTTACGATAAGAAGCTCGCCAGCGTTTGCCTGAAGATTCGATTCGTTTTATACCGATTAATTCAACATCTAAACCCGCATTTTCAAAAATTTCTCTTGGGAATTTACCTTTTTCATTTTCCGCAATAAAATGACGTTTAAATTCGTCAGTATATGTGATCGCTTTCTCGCTAACTGCTTGCACATTTGGATTACATTTTAGTTGTTCTTGTTCCATTTTCGTAAAATATCTTTTGGTCATTTCACTCTACCCCAACATCTTTTTTCTCATTATAAACAAAAGTACCCTATAGGATAGACTTTTTTCAAAGTGTCTATCTTATAGGGTACAGTTTATATGTGAGTGTTCCGTTTTTTAGAAGAAAAGTTTGTACCGGTTGCTGCTAGGGTAGGGAATCAGCGTCATTTAGTTGCCATTCGTGACGGATTTATTACGATTATGCCTTTAACGATTGTGGGATCTTTGGCTGTACTTATTAACAATTTGCCTATCGATTTTTATCAAAATGCACTCGATGCCATTTGGAAACATGAGACATGGACTCAATTCGGCGGTAATATTTGGAGTGCTACATTTAATATCATTTCACTGTTACTTGCCTTTACCGTTGCTTATCATCTTGCAAAAAGTTATCAAAAAGATGGGCTGTCTGCTGGGGTCATTAGTCTATCAAGCTATATGACATTTGGGACTTTCGGGGAAGGCGGATTAACCGGCTTAACAACAGGTACGGGTGGAATATTTATTGCTCTGATTGTTGCACTACTTTCTACAGAATTGTTTTGTAGATTGTCTGGCAATCCTAAGCTACTAATTAAAATGCCTACGGGTGTACCACCAGCTGTTGCCAAATCATTTGCTGCGTTACTTCCTGCCATTATTACGATTGGAATATTTGCTATAGTACGTACAATTATTTCAGCAGGTTTTGATATACCTGATATTGTCGGATCCTTCTACTCTGCGGTTCAAGAGCCATTTATGGGTCTAACAAATACATGGCTAGCCGCTTTAATTTTGGCATTTATACCTACATTTTTATGGACACTTGGCGTACATGGAGCAAATATCATCGAACCATTCATGCAAACGATTAATTTACCCGCTATAAACGAAAACGTTGCAGCTATCTCTGCTGGTAAAGTTGCGCCTTACATTGTCAATAAACCATTCTTTGATGCTTTTATTAATATGGGAGGCTCTGGCACGACAATAGCACTTATTATTGCGATTTTCATATTTGCTAGAAAGAATAAGCAATATAATACAGTTGGGAAATTATCTGCAGCACCTGGGATTTTCAATATTAATGAGCCATTACTTTTTGGGTTACCAATTGTATTAAATCCGGTTTTATTCGTACCGTTCATTTTGACACCAATGATAAATGTAACCATCGCATTCTTTGCAACGAAATGGGGCTGGGTGCCAGCTGCTACCGTCTCACCACCATGGACAACACCGCCAATTATTAATGGATTTTTAGCAACTCAATCTTGGCGTGGTGCTGTTTTGAGTATGGCCTTAATTGTCATCGCTGTTTGTATTTATCTGCCATTTATCTCGATGGCAAACCGTATGGCAAGGCAGAATGAGCAAAAAGCTGCTTTAGAGGCACAGAGTGAGGAATCTGTAGTGGAATCCAGAGGACAAAAAGTAGAAGTATAAGCGTCAAATTAACGGAGGGTTTGAAGTGAAAAGATTAGGAATCTCGCTATATCCGCAGCATAGTACGCTAGAGGAAATGAAGCGCTATGTTCAGCTGGCTCATGACAATGGCTTTGATCGTATTTTCACATGCCTAATGTCATTAAAACAGGATGAGGAGCGTCAAAAGTTACAGCAAATCAATGAATTTGCCCAACGCCTAGGCTTTGACATATCCGCTGATATTGCACCAGGTGTTTTTGATGATTTAGGGTTAACCTATAGGGATATTGGCTATTTAAAAGAACATTATTATTTGGCAGCCTTACGTTTAGATATGGGGTTTTCAGGTCAGGAAGAAGCATTGATGTCGCTTGATGCAAGTAATCTAAAAATAGAATTAAACATTAGTAATGGTACGAAGTATGTAGATAATATTCTCTCTTATCAGCCCAATAAGGAGAACATTATTGGCTGTCATAATTTTTATCCAAGACGCTTTACTGGGCTATCTTGTCAGCATTTTTTACAAACGTCTCAACACTTTAAAGCACACAATGTGAGGACAGCAGCGATGATCTCCTCGCAACATGGTCAATTTGGACCTTGGGAGCAAACAGAGCACGGGTTACCTACATTAGAGGAACACCGTCATCTCCCAATCACTGTACAGGCGAAAGATTTATGGCATACGGGGTTAATTGACGATTGTATTATTGGCAATATGTTTGCTTCTGAGGAAGAACTACATGCATTAGGACAATTAAATCGTAATAAGCTTGAGTTAAGGGTTGTCCAGTCTGAAGACACGAGCATTTTAGAGGAGACGATTCTTTATAAAGAGCCTCATTTTAATCGAGGTGATGTGTCTGAATACGTGATTCGGAGCACCCAATCCCGTGTGAAATATAAAAATGGAGATTTTCCTGTGCATGATATACGGCCAATAAAAACAGGAGATGTCACGATTGATAATAATTTAGATGTTCGTTATAAGGGAGAGCTACAGATTGTGCTAAAGGACATTCCGAATACAGGATCGAGTAATGTCGTAGCTCGCATTGTGGAGGAAGAACAATTTTTATTGACACATATTCAACCATGGTCAACATTTGGATTTACAAAGTAAAGAAGAGTGAAAAAGAGATTGAGTCATCAATCTCTTTTCTTTATGGTGGTCTTACATATTCCGTAGGCAATTTTGATTTTTTCTTTATATTTTTCTCTTGAACAATAACATGATAAAATGTAAGATAGGTTTTGATTTTATCTTAGTATATAACTAGGTTTACTAATAAAATTTCATAGATGGAGAGTGTCAGGATGTTACATCAATTTTCACGTAACGAGCTCGCAGTAGGTACAGAGGGTCTCGAGAAATTAAAAAATACAACGGTTGCTATACTTGGTGTAGGGGGCGTTGGCTCATTTGCTGCTGAGGCATGTGCACGAAGCGGAATCGGCCGTATAATTTTAGTTGATAAGGACAATGTAGATATCACAAATGTTAACAGACAACTTGTCGCATACCTATCAACAGTTGGTCAATCAAAATCAGCTGTCATGAAAGAGCGTATTGCAGATATTAACCCAGCATGTGAAGTGATTGACATGCACATGTTTTATACGGAAGAAACCTATGAAGAATTTTTTGCACAAGGCATTGATTATGTGATCGATGCAAGTGACACAGTGATGTATAAAATTCATATAATGAAGGAATGCTTAAAGCGTAATATCCCTATTATTTCAAGCATGGGTGCAGCAAATAAAATGGACCCTACTCGCTTCCAAATTGCAGATATTTCAAAAACACATACAGACCCATTGGCTAAAATCATTCGTACAAAGCTACGTAAAGAAGGAATTCATAAAGGTGTTACGGTTGTATTTTCAGATGAAAGTCCAATTGTCGTACGTCCAGATGTTGTCGAACATGTAGGTAAGCCTGATGCAGCAATTCGCAAAGCAAAGATGCCGCCTTCATCTAACGCCTTTGTCCCGTCCGTAGCGGGTTTAATTGCAGCAAGCTGGGTAATCAATACCATCCTAAAGGATGTAAAAATTACGCGCGTACAAGGTTAATACCATTTACGTGCTTTGGTAATAGTCAAAAAACAGCATAAATGTTCATATTCGTAGAAGTAGCTGCCTTAATTGTATTTAGAGGTAGCTACTTTTTCTATGTTACAATTAGACCGTTGTAAAAAAGGAGGCGTATACAAATGGAAAAAATTTATCAAATGGAATATAGAGGTTTAAATCTTTTCGACGAGATTAGCACAGTAGAGTTAGCTATAGATGAAGAAAACCAAACTATACATATTTTTGATGTTGGACAGGTTGTCAGCCCCATTTTTAATTTTGATGTATCAGCCTACGAATTGTCAGATGGTTTTTATAAAATGGCTGATGTTCTGCGACACAAAAAAATCTTAACGAATCAACAATCAGGTAGTGATTTAACATTAAGTGAATGGTTAATTATGAACAATGCTTATTTTTATATACCTCAAAAGCGCATTAAAAAATATGTGCATGGAAGTATTATTGAAATTATCGATCGAGCAAACGAACCATGCTTATTTGATGATTATGTACAAAGGGTATAATTTTACCAAAATAGTTCTCTTATGTACATAAAATGCTATTAATTCACGAAATTGTCTTATTTTTTTCATGTCCACACTACTTCATATGGTTTATTGCTATAATTTAAATCATCCATTAGATAATCGATCAGTTTGTTTGGTTTGCTTGGTGCTACTCAGTGAATAGCCAGGAAGTTAAACAGCAAATGACATATGGGAGAGTGGGGAAATGGAAATTCAAGTAATTCGTGATCATTTAGATATTGTCAAACTTCAAGAGAAAATGAATGCCATTGTATTTGACTATTTGGATACATCCAACAATTATCCGAAAGCCATGAGAGAATTGAATCCTTTATATATACAAGTCACAACCTATTATAAGGAATATGTTAATCAGCGGGCAGGGGAATTACCAAAAGCGAATACGTATTGGCATTTATTTATCGATTGTTGTGCAAAATTATGCTACTTTTTAGCTGCATCGACCTATTATTCTTCGAATGCTTTACAAAAAACGCCTGAAAAAGTAGAGCATTTATTAAAAATAGCAGCCTATTCCTTACCAAGTATTGAGCAGGAAGAGAATGAGCAATTATTAGAAGATATCATTGCTCTTTTAACTGAAGTGCTAGAGGATGAAGAACAAGCAACAATCATACGCAACGAGGTGCTGTCACAGAAAGGTGAAGTGAAGCAATGTCTCCAACAGTTTAAATTATTTGTTGATCAGGAACTTTCTTCTTAGACCTTAGACAATAATAGACTATCTATTTTCTGAAAATAGCCTATACGTCAAGAATCTACGTAACTAATTGTAAATAAATCAGTTTTTTCTACAATGTTCGATGTGGAAAGAGAGTGATTTACTTGCTTTTTTAGTGGCGTGGATTCTTTTTTTTATTGTGGGGAAAGTAAAAAGACATATTTTCTTGAAAGGTATTTATGTATTTTTGTCGAATTATAGTTAGAAAATTGGTAATATATGTGCTCGCGCTGTAAGAACTTATTGGAAGGGGGCTAAGCAATGATTGTAAATGGAATAGAAATAGATTTGGCGAATTTGGAAAAACCTCTTTTATTAGTTAGTGAGGAAGATGAACTATTATTTCAACAGCTTATCCAACCGACAATTGAACAGGAGCTTATTCAATGTCAATTAGCGCTCTCAACAAGGAAATCTATTTCATTGGTCAAAGATATTTGGTTGGCTATGTATAGAGATCGGGAAAAGCTGTACATCAATAGCGGCCATGCCATGCTTTATCCAATTCGTTTAATTCTTTTTGAACTAGTCACACAAGCAGAATATTTCCAACGCTTGGCAAAAAAATCACGTGGCGATGAATGTCTTTCCCTTATCTATGCAGTGATTCTTTTGCAATTTGTCTTGCAGTGGTTAAAAGATCGATTTAGTGGAAATCAAGAGGTCTATGGTGCATTAAAACGGTTATACAGAGTGTCGGATGATGAATTAAGTACGGACCCCTCCTGTGAAACAAGAGAACAAAAAATTGCACAAGCAATTGCTGTAAAAGCAATTCGCTTTGAGGTAAGAGAAAACAATCAAGAGTTCGCGAGCTTATTGTATCAGTCGTATAATTTAATTGTCTTTTTGCATAGTAAGGCAGATAAAGGAGATGTAAAAGAATCCATTTTGCCATCACTTCGACATTTAGCAGAACCATTAAATTTGTTTTACCAAGAACGCTACACAACAAATAACCCGAGCTTTACAGGATGATTGCTAGAGCAGCCTATCCTGTTGTTAGATAAAAAGCAAAGTCATTTCAATTCCTTGAGATAGTGACTTTGCTTTTGTTTTATTATTTCTTATATTGAAATGATTTGAGTTTGTCGTAGATACTGGCCATGCGTTTTTCCTCACCAGCAATAACAGGCTTGTAGAATTCAGTGCCTACAAGTTCGTCTGGCAAGTATTGCTGGTTTACCCAACCACCAAAAGTACCAATCGGTGTGTTATGAGGATATTGATAGCCAACATGTCCTAAATCTTTGGCACCCTCGTAATGAGCATCTCGCAAATGATGTGGAATATCGCCTGTTTTGCCTTCATGAATAGCCTTAATGGCAGCATCAATTGCCACAATGGCTGAATTGGATTTTGAGGCAAGGCACATTTCGATGACAGCACTTGCAAGTGGGATACGTGCCTCTGGTAATCCAAGTCGTTCGGCTGCTTGAATAGCAGCTAACATATGAGGTCCGACTTCGGGATTAGCCAGACCAATATCCTCATAGGCCATAACAAGGAGGCGTCTGCTGACAGCCACTAAATCGCCTGTTTCCAATAAATGCGCTAAATAATACAAAGCAGCATTGGTATCACTGCCACGCACAGATTTTTGCAGGGCTGATAGTAAATTATAAAAATGTGATCCTTTTTTATCGCCATATACACCAATTCGACTGATGAGATGTTCAATGACATGGTCGGCAGCAATCGTTTGCCCATCCACCTCGTCACTGGCATAATAAATGGATTCAAGCAAAGTTAATGCCTTTCGCGCATCTCCGTTTGCTGCGGCTGCAATTTGTTCAATTTGTGATGGTGTTAAGGCAAAATGATATTTGCCTAGTCCCCGTCTTTCATCAGCTAATGCTTTTTCGATTAATTCGATTAAATTTTCCTTCGTTAAGCGTTTTAGCTGATAAATTTCGCCACAGCGTGAACGAATCGCTGGATTAACATCATGATACGGATTTTCTGTCGTGGCACCAATTAATACAATCGATCCATTTTCTACATGTGGTAACAGCGTATCCTGCTGTAATTTATTGAAGCGATGAATTTCATCCAAAAAAAGAAGCACTTTCCCTGAAATTCTGGCTTCTTGGACAATATCTTCCACATCTTTTTTGCCAGCTCGTGTGGCATTAAGTGCGAAGAAAGGGAGCTTGGAACTTCCTGCAATGGCATTGGCAATGGATGTTTTACCGATTCCAGGTTCTCCATATAGCAACATGGAAGGGACATGTTCATTTTGAATCATTTTATAAAGGGCGGTGTTGGGACCAATGAAATCCTGATGACCAACAATCTCATCAAGGGTTAAAGGTCGCATTCGAAAAGCGAGTGGTTCATTGTGCAAAATAACTTCCCCTTTCAGTCGTTGTCATTTTTTTGCTTCATCCATTTTTTTACGCTAAAATAAAGCACTCATATAGCTTTTGAACGATTTTATATCGCTTTAATTAGTATATCATATCCTTCTAGGTGTATTTCCGAGTTCATCAAGAGGAGATTATGATATACTGTTGGTAGTATTTTGACTAGACTAATTGAGGGTGATAAAATGAAAATTTCAACAAAGGGCCGTTACGGGCTTA
The DNA here is from genome assembly GCF_038630435.1 of Lysinibacillus sp. FSL K6-4013. NCBI lineage: Bacteria > Bacillati > Bacillota > Bacilli > Caryophanales > Bacillaceae > Lysinibacillus > Lysinibacillus sp. FSL K6-4013. The sequence goes on along the minus strand of NZ_CP152031.1, from coordinate 3,196,670 downwards.
CAATTATGATTGAATTAGCAAAGCATTATGGAGAAGGACCAATTCCTTTGCGTAAAATTGCTGCGGAAAAGGAGCTTTCAGAAGCATATTTAGAGCAATTAGTATCTCCGCTTCGTAATTCAGGCCTAGTAAAAAGTGTACGTGGTGCTTATGGTGGTTACATGCTAGCTAATCCACCTAGCGAAATTTCAGCGGCCCATGTTATTAGTGTGCTAGAAGGACCTATTCAACCAGTAGAGGGCATTGAAAATGAAGAAGCACCTCAACGTGAGTTATGGCTACGTATTCGCGATGCAGTAAAAAATGTGTTAGATACAACGACCATTGAAGATTTAGCACAATATACAGAAGAAAATGTAGTGGAAGGCTACATGTTCTATATTTAAAATAGTTTAAGCTAAAGCGCTACTCCTGCATTCACTTCATCTTTTAGGGAGATTGTGAACGATTCACATCTCAATAACTATTTTACGATGAGTGATGTGGGTTTTGTGCTTTTATCTCGATTCAGAAATGTTTTTTGTCCTAAAATGAACCACCAAGTACGGAAGACTCCCCTCTCATAGAGGAGCGAGGTATACTTGTATTGATTTTGCAAGCATTAACTGAATCAAGCGAAAGCCTCTGGCGGATGTCACAGAGTTTGAAAAGGGCTTTTCGAGCGAGCTCGAAAAAATCCTGACTTAATTATGCCGAGGTGTAATTGATAAAAAGGAGTTTTCAACATGAATTCATATATCTATCTCGATCATGCGGCCACATCTCCAATGAATGGCCAAGTAATAGAGGCGATGACGACTGCTATGCAGGAGGTATTTGGCAATGCATCGAGTATTCATAAAGCAGGTCGAGAGGCAAGAAAATATCTAGATGATGCACGTGAGCTATTGGCGAAATCAATTGGTGCGCAAGCAGGGGAAATTATTTTCACAAGTGGTGGCACAGAAGCTGACAATATGGCAATTTTAGGGACTGTCTATGCCCGTGCAAAGGAAGGAAAACACATCATTACAACGCAAGTAGAGCATCATGCAGTATTACATACTTGTGAAAAACTTGAACGTGATGGCTTTGAGGTGACCTATTTACCTGTCGATCAAAGAGGGCGTGTCGCGGTTGAGGATGTCCAAAAAGCCCTTCGTGAAGATACTATTCTAGTGACAATTATGTATGGAAATAATGAAGTTGGAACGATTCAGCCAATTGCGGAAATTGGTGAGCTATTGCGTGAGCATCCTGCCACTTTCCATACAGATGCGGTTCAGGCTTATGGCTTAGAGCGCATTGATGTAAATGAATTACAGGTGGATTTATTGAGTGTATCTGCTCATAAAATCAACGGTCCAAAAGGTGTTGGATTCCTTTATCAAAAATCAGGAACACCGTTAGCAAGTTATGCTCTTGGAGGCGCACAAGAGAAAAAACGTCGTGCAGGTACTGAAAATATACCTGCCATTATTGCTTTTGCGACAGCAGTGCAAGTTGCAAATGAGTTGCGTGAAGAAAAGCGTTCACTATACAATCACTTTAAGCAAATTATGCTTGCTGTTTTTTCACAGCAAAAGCTAGCATTTCATGTAAATGGTGATGAGGTACATTCGTTGCCTCATGTTTTAAATATTAGCTTTGCGGGCATGGAGGTAGAATCGTTTTTAGTGAACCTTGATATGGCAGGTATTTATGTTTCGAGTGGTTCGGCATGTACTGCAGGATCGATTGATCCTTCTCATGTGTTAGTAGCAATGTTTGGACAAAGTGCAGAGGAGCTACGAAACTCCATCCGATTCAGCTTTGGGCAGGGTTTAACGGAAAAGGATATTCGAGATGCGGCAGAAAAAACGGCTCAAATTGTGAAAAAGCTAGCTAAAAAATAATTTGCAAAATACCAATGTTATGTTTCGGTAGAATATTGAAACATAAACTGTAATTAGATAAAAGAAAAGGTGACCACAATGAAAGAAACACGTGACCCCTCTCAAATTCGAGTTGTTGTCGGCATGTCAGGTGGGGTAGATTCATCGGTGGCGGCATACTTGTTAAAACAACAAGGATATGAAGTAATCGGGATCTTTATGAAAAACTGGGATGATACGGATGAAAACGGTGTTTGTACAGCTACTGAAGATTATGACGATGTGATAAAAGTATGTAATCAAATTGGTATCCCATACTATGCTGTCAATTTCGAGAAACAATATTGGGATAAAGTTTTCACATACTTTTTAGAAGAATATAAAGCAGGGCGTACACCAAATCCTGATGTTATGTGCAATAAAGAAATTAAATTTAAAGCATTTTTAGAGCATGCCATGAACCTTGGTGCTGATTATTTAGCGACAGGTCACTATGCACGAATTGATCGTAGTGGTGATGGTGAAGTTAGAATGTTACGTGGCGTTGATGATAATAAAGATCAAACATACTTTTTAAATCAATTATCACAAGAGCAATTGGCGCATGTAATGTTCCCAATTGGTGATATAGAGAAAAAAGAAGTACGAAAAATTGCAGAAGAAGCAGGACTTGCTACGGCCAAGAAAAAAGATTCAACAGGCATTTGCTTTATTGGTGAACGTAATTTCAAAGAGTTCTTAAGTCAATATTTACCAGCTCAACCTGGGAAAATGGAAACAATGGATGGCGTTGAAATGGGCCAACACGATGGTTTAATGTACTATACACTTGGTCAACGACACGGGCTTGGTATTGGTGGGGACGGCGAGCCTTGGTTTGTGCTAGGAAAAGATTTAGCGCGTAATGTTCTACTTGTCGGACAAGGCTTTGACAATGAATATTCGTATTCAACATCATTAACAGCAGTGAAAATGAACTATACTTCGACAAAAAAATTGCCTGGGAAATTTTCTTGCACAGCAAAATTCCGTTATCGTCAAACCGATACACCAGTAGAAGTAGAAATTTTACCAGATGGGCGTGCCCATATTACCTTTGCAGAGCCTGTCCGTGCTATCACTCCAGGACAAGCTGTTGTTCTCTACGATGGAGAAGAATGTATGGGTGGCGGAACAATTGACGAAGTCTTTAAAAGTAATGAAAAACTAACATATGTTGGATAAATTGCGTTAAGACTGCTTTTATGGCCTCTTGGCTTCCTAAAAGCAGTCTTTCGCTACATAGAGGTGAAGAACAAATGAATTATAATGAACAGGGCATCCAAGCATTTCAAGAAAAACGTTATGAGGATGCTGCTCAACTATTTACAAAAGCAATAGAGGCAGAGCCTGAAAATGCTCTTGGCTATGTAAATTTCGGCAATTTATTAGCCGTATTAGAGGATACTGAACGTGCAGAGCGTTTCTTCCAAAAGGCAATCACTGTAGATGAATCAGCAGCTACAGCCTATTACGGTCTAGCGAATTTATATTACAATGCTGAACGCTATGCCGAGGCCGTGAAGCTATATGAGCAAGCGCTAAAACATCATATTGAAGGTGCCGATGTCTATTATATGATGGGGAAATGCTTTGAACGGTTGGATAACTCAAAATTGGCATTACCTTATTTACAACGTGCGGTAGAAATTGCTCCAGAAGATACACAGATTCGTTTAGCCTATGCGATAGTGTTATGTGCATTAGAAATGTTTGAGGAAGGGAAGAAGGAACTAGATCTCTTAATTGAACAGGATTGGAATAATGCAGATGCACATTATAATTTAGGCGTACTATATGCCGTGTCTACCGAACAAACAGAGGATGCAATGTATCATTTGAAACAAGCCTTTACATTACAACCTGAATATGACCAAGCGCGTTATATTTACGATATGATTGCTCAACGATTTAACTGATAGATAATAAGCAGCGAGTGAATGTTGATTAACATTCTTGCTGCTTTTTTATTGATTTTATCTAGTAAAACAGAAAAAATTGTTTATTTTTTCATAAATTGATTCTCTTTCTCTTTTAATTCTAGTTCAAACTTGGTAATGTATGTCATGCAGGAAAGGAAAAGGTGACAGAATGAATAAAGTTTTTATTGCACTATTACTTGTAACAGCACTTGCTGCAATTGAGGGAACTATTGTTAGTACTGCTATTCCGAGTATTACGGCTGATTTATTAGGTGTAGACTTAATAAGCTGGATTTATTCTGCTTATTTACTAGCTTCAGCCATAGCGGCGATTATTTTTGGTAAATTAGCCGATTTATTTGGTCGTAAACGGATGATTATTACTGGTATCATTATTTTTTTAGTAGGTTCTATGTTATGTGGTTTAGCTCAATCCATGGAGCAATTAATTGTTTTTCGAGCAATTCAAGGTATTGGCGCAGGTTCAATTTTACCGATTACATTAACAATGGTTGGTGAATTGTTTAAGACTGAAAAAGAGCGTGCCAAAGGACAAAGCTATTTAAGTATGGTATGGGGCGTTTCTGGTGTAGTAGGTCCGTTATTTGGAGGCTTTATAGTTGACCAAGTATCTTGGCATTTTATTTTCTTCATTAATGTACCGTTTGGTTTAGCCTCTATTTATTTAATTGCTAAACATTATAAAGAACAACTAGAGGCAGTGAAGCGTAAAATTGACTACCTAGGTGCAGTGTTTTTTACAATTGGCATGGTTGCGTTACTGTTTGTTATTATCGAAAACAGTAAAACACAAACCTGGTTATCAGGTCAATCGCTGCTAATGTATGGTGTTGCTCTTGTATTCTTAAGTATTTTTATCTGGGTGGAGTTACGAGCAGAGGAGCCAATTATTCCGTTAACACTATTTAAAAATGGACGACTAATGGTCATTAATGCATTAACTTTAAGCGGTATGTCTATTGTCATTGGTGTAACCGTTTATATTCCTATATTTGCTCAAAGTGTTTTAGGCAAAAATGCAACGCAGGCTGGTTTATTATTAACACCAATGTCTATTTTTTGGACGGTGAACTCGATTATGGCAGGTTATTTAATCGGTCGTTTAACAAATAAACGCATTATCCAAATGGGTACGATTTTACTTGTTACGGGTACACTATTGTTGGCAAGACTATCTTCAGATTCTAGTGATTTCAGCGTTTATTTCGCATCATCATTAATTGGACTAGGGATGGGCTTTATTATGCCGATGTTGATGATTTCCATACAAAAGGTGGCAGATCCAAAGCAACTTGGTATTTCAATTGGTTTGAACTCTTTTACAAATACATTTAGCCAAGCGATTGGTGCAGCACTATTTGGTATGATTTTCAACCTAGCAACGAGTGAAAAAATGGCTTCATTAGGAAAAGGTGAAATTCAATTAAATGGTGAATTTGCAAAAGGTGGGTTTAAATTAGAAGAAGTAAGCTTTTTAAAGGATACTATTGCGAATGGCGTCAGTTATGTATATATAGCTACCTTTATTTTTGCTATTGGTGCTCTTATTTTCTCCTTTTTTGTAGCAACGAAATCTACAAGGAAAGCGCAATAGTGAACAAAAAGTAAAATCCACCTCACATTCTGTGATCAAGCAGCGTGTGAGGTGGGTTTTTCATTTGACGACTAAACCATAGAATAAATTTACTTTTTGAATAGAGTGTCATCAATTATTTGATTGCCAGGTAGTTCCGTTAAGTATTTCGCTAAATGTGCGATGGGGGTACTGTCTAGCAATGAAGGCTCGGCTTCATTTTCTTTTAAAATATTGATTTCCTTATTCAGTCGCTCCATTTTTCGATCTAATTCAGCTGCTTGTAGTGCGGCTTCCTTTAATTCATGTCGAATATGCTCTGGTACTTCTTTGTTATACTTATAATAAATTTTGTGTTCTAAGCTTGCCCAGAAATCCATTGCAATTGTACGAATTTGGATCTCTGTATAGACCTTTTCCATATGGTCTGACATAAAGATAGGAATTTTAATAATAAGATGTAAGCTTTGGTAGCCATTTTCTTTTGGATTGGCTATATAATCCTTCACCTCAACAACTTCCATGTCATGCTGTGCTTGTAACATGGCACTTACCTTGTAAATATCCTCCACAAAGGAACAGGTGATGCGAGCACCAGCTATATCGCGGATATTTTCACGCACAGCCTCTATTGATGGAGGAAGCTCTTTTTTCATCATCTTCGTTAAAATACTTTTAGGTGATTTTACACGTGTAGATACATGCTCAATTGGATTATATTCATGAATTAACTTAAATTCTTCTTGTAATATATTAATTTTCGTTTCCACTTCCTGTAGAGCAAATTTGTAAGCTAAAAAGAAGCGTGTTAATTCAGTTTGAAAAGATTTTAAAGTGTTTACTTCTAGTTCAGTTTTCATCGTTTGTAAATCCTTTCTTTTACGGTTTGTTCAATTTTTATTTTTTGTATAGCTGTGATGGCAACGAGATACTTCAAAATGGAATTTTCTATAGCTCTCCATAAAAGAATGTTTGATGCACAAGCAAACGTAATGATTTGCCCTGCATCTGATTCATTAATAATATACCTTCTATGAGGAACTTCAATCCTATCGTCAATGATAAATTTTTATTGATTGAAAGCTTCCATAAATAAACAATTAATATAGGCAAACTAATACGAGCTATATAAAAATTAAACGGACCAAAAGTTATCCACCATGTTCTGTATCCACTATGAAAGCCTACACCATAGGGGATCACGGTGATCATCTCTATAAGAAGAGCGGAAAGCATAAAAATAAGGTAGGAAAAAAATATGTAGTTTAGTCATGTAAGCCCCCTGTGGTTTATGCTATACAATATATAACTCACATGACAATGAAAAGGTTTCAGAAATAGGGGCAAGGAAGAAATGCAGAAGAGGGTTTGAGGTTAAACAAAGGGAACCATTTGTCCCCTTGTTTTAACTAATAATTTCAGCATTTAAGTTATAGCGCTTATTAAACTCATCAACGAAAATTTGTAAATCAATATAGGTTCCAATATAAGGCTCTGTTTCTTGATCGCGTAAGAACCCACATGTTGCCTTTAGTGATTTTGAAAATTCCAATAACATTTGTTCGTTGTCAAGTTGTACATGAATTGCAAGAGAATGATCCTTTTTATTCACTTTAAAATACTTACCATCTATGATTCTCTCTAAATTAGTTTCTTGAAATGGAAAAACATAATCTTTATAAATGAGCTTCACAAGATCCCGCCTTTTTTACAATATTCGACTACATCTGTATAAGGTAAATCGCCACCAAAAATTGAGAGCGCACTTCCAATGGTTACATGAAGTTTTCCGTGGGCTAATTGATTAAATTTTTCTAAGTCTTCGATTGAACGAACGCCACCTGCATAGGTAGTTGGAATAGATGTCCAGGCAGCTAAATCCTGTACCAAGCTTTCCTGCATACCACCCTTTTTTCCTTCAACATCGACAGCATGTATTAACAGCTCATCACAAAAATCTTCAATATAGGCAATCGACGCAGCATTAACTTCGAAGTGACTAAATGTAGTCCATTTATCTGTCATGACAAACCACTTTCCGTCACGCATCTTACAACTGAGATCAATGACAAGGTGTTCTTTACCAATTAATTGATTTAAGCGCTTTAAACGCGCTAAATCGAGCTGACCATCATGAAAAATATAGGATGTGACAATGACATGCGAAGCACCTGCGTCTATATACTTTTGAGCATTGTCAGCCGTAATGCCACCACCTATTTGCAAGCCTTGAGGATAGGCTGTTAAAGCGGATAGGGCAGCTTCTTCATTACCAGAGCCTAGCATAATAACGTGTCCACCTGTTAAACGATCTTGGGCAAACATTTGTGCATAGTGGCTAGCATCATGTTGAGAAATAAAGTTTTCTACAACTGCTTGATTTGTATATCCCAAAGTGCTACCTACAATTTGCTTTACTTTGCCATCGTGTAAATCGATGCAAGGTCTAAATTCCAATAATTTCACAATCCTTCCGTGCAACTAATTCATATTAATCATAGCATGGAACGGAGGATAAAGGCAGAGAATTGTCATTTGTCAAAATAGTGTAAAAATAACAATGTGAATATATTTTTGTCTGCGATATTTTCATGTGGCTATGGTAAAATAAAAGGATTGAAAACTATAAGAAAGGACGGACCGAACATGACAGATCATTTAGATTTATTTGAACTCAATAAATTTTTTATACTCGGACGTCCGATCGTCTCTATCTTTCATAATGCGCAAAATATGTATTCGATTGTACGTGTGAAAATTCAAGAGACGAATTTGCAATATGAAGATAAAGAGATTATTGTTGTTGGTTATTTTCCCCCACTACAAATGGATGAACAATATCGATTTACTGGTATTTTAAAACAGCATCCTAAATACGGTGCTCAATTTCAAATTGAGACATTTACAAAAGAGGTACCTGCAACTGAGCAAGGAATTATTCATTATTTATCTAGTGACCTCTTCGTAGGGATCGGGAAAAAAACAGCTGAAACGATTGTTGAAAAACTAGGTGCTAATGCACTCCGTGTTATTTTAGAAGATCCTAGTGCCCTCGATGCTGTTCCGCGTCTATCCGCTGAAAAAAAAGAAGTCATTCACCGCACCATTGAGCAAAACTTAGGCTTAGAGCGGGTCATGATTCAATTGAATGAGTGGGGATTTGGTCCACAGCTTGGGATGAAGATTTATCAAACCTATCGAACAGAAGCCATTGAATTACTGACAGAAAATCCATACCGCTTGATTGAAGATGTGGAAGGGGTGGGTTTCTTTCGAGCCGACGAGCTAGGTGCGAAATTAGGTATAACTGGTAAACATCCTGATCGTGTCAAAGCAGCGATTTTACATATTTTAAATACAGCAGCTTTATCGGATGGACATGTTTATCTAGATGCAGAACAGGTTTTACCGCTCGTTAAGGAAATGCTTGAACAAAGCCAACGACAGGAGATACCATTCGAGGATATTTCTCAAGCCTGTATCGGACTCCGTGAAGAAGGCAAAATTTGTGGTGAAGAGACAAGGTTATATCTGCCATCACTCTATTTTTCGGAGGTAGGGATTGCATCGAAAATCTTATCGCTTATCGAGCGGAATAATAAGGCTGAACATTTTAGTAAAGATGAAATTCGAAAAGCCATTGGAGAAACAGAGGAGCTACTCAATGTTACCTATGCAGAAACACAAGCGAATGCCATCGAACAGGCTTTAAATTCAGCTGTTATGATTTTAACGGGTGGTCCTGGTACGGGGAAAACCACTGTTGTACGGGGAGTCGTAGAAGTTTATGCAAAGCTTCATGGGCTATCCTTAAATCCAAAAGAGTATGCTCAAAAAGAGGAGCCTTTTCCGATTATTCTTTGTGCGCCGACTGGACGTGCTGCTAAACGATTAGCCGAATCAACAGAGCTTCCTGCGATGACCATCCATCGACTGCTCGGTTTTACAGGGCAAGAAAAAGAGGAAGAAACAGAGCGGGAAGTAACAGGTAAGCTAATTATCGTGGATGAAATGTCAATGGTTGATACATGGCTTGCCCATCAATTATTAAAAGCTTTACATGAAGATGTTCAAGTTGTCTTTGTTGGAGATCAGGATCAGCTTCCACCAGTAGGTCCAGGACAGGTGTTAAAGGATTTATTAGCATCCAAGCAGCTACCAACTGTCGAGCTAACAGATGTTTATCGACAAGCAGAAGGCTCAACGATTATTGAACTTGCGCATCAAATAAAAAAAGGAACGATTCCACAAGAGTTAACAGCTAAAACCTCTGATCGTTCGTTTATTAAGGCTTCAGCAGACCAAGTTGCCAACGTTGTAACTCAAGTTGTCAAAAGTGCTGTCGCAAAGGGCCAGGAAATCCGTAATATTCAAGTGTTGGCGCCCATGTACAAAGGAACAGCTGGTATAGATAATTTAAATAAAATGATTCAAGAGCTTATTAACCCAAATGATACTGGCACACGAAAAGAGCTAGTCTTTGGGGATGTCACCTATCGAATAAAGGATAAAGTTCTTCAGCTTGTCAATCAACCTGAAAGCAATGTCTTTAATGGAGATATGGGTGAGGTCATTAGTATTATTAAGGCGAAAGAGACGATCGAAAAACAAGATTTACTGATCGTATCCTTTGATGGCATTGAAGTGACCTATCAACGAAGCGACCTCAATCAATTGACACTAGCTTATTGTTGCTCCATCCATAAATCACAGGGCTCTGAGTTTCAAACGGTCATTATGCCAGTGGTTAGAGGGTATTCCAAAATGTTACGGCGTAATCTTTTATACACAGGTATTACACGTGCTAAAAACTTTTTGATTTTATGTGGTGAACCAGATGTGCTTGCGGATGGTTTACAACGTACAGATGACCTTCAGCGTTTCACCTCTTTACGTGCAAGACTTAACCCAATGGAAATTGAGGAAGAACTTGTGGAAGTCGAGGCAGTGCCAGTAGATAATGAAGGGATGCAGGAGCCTGTTTCCGTTGAACAAAAGCTAACAGTAGAAACAGCCCCTTATATTCATCCAATGATTGGTATGAATGATGTCTCTCCATATGATTTTTTGGATGACTAAAATATATATCTATCTATAAGTACCCGATTAGACTGTCTAATCGGGTTTTTCTAATTGATCATATCGTCACCTAATATTTGGACATTTCATATACTAGATAAGTACAAAAACATAGGGAATGTATAGGGGTGACAGAATGCCAATAATGACAGGGCAGCAGTATATTGAACGAATTGATGCTTTAAAAACGTATATTTCGCTAGATGGGAAAGTCGTAACAGGAAAGGTGTCAGAACATCCTGCCTTTAAAGGAATTATGCAGAGTCAAGCGAAACTTTTTGATTTACAACATCAAGAGGCACTTCTTGAAAAAATGACCTATGAATCGCCAACTAGTAAACAGAGAGTTGGCATGTCCTTTCTTCAAGTAATGACGCCAGAAGATCTTGTGAAAAGGCGCCATGCAGCAAGGGAATGGGCATTATCTTCCCATGGCTTTATGGGAAGAAGTCCTGATTATATGAATACAACATTAATGGCCCTGGCATCAGCAGCAGACTTTTTAAAAGAAAAGCCAAATTGTTTTCCAGAGCATTTGCTAAAGTTTTATGAGTATGCTCGCGAGAATGATATTACGATGACACATACCTTTATCGAACCACAGGTGAATCGCAAGCGCTATTACTATGAGGATGAAGAAGTGACCATTGCTGCTAAAATCATTGGGAAAACAAGTGAGGGCTTAGTCATTAAAGGGGCAAGATTACTAGCGACACAGGGTGGCATAACAGATGAGCTTCTTGTTTTATCTACAAATGGCTATGATGAAGGAAAGGGATTTGGCTTTTCTATACCGAGTAATACGAAGGGGTTAAAATTTTTATGTCGACAGTCTTTTGTAGGTGGACCTTCTACTTTTGATCATCCTTTGAGTGCTCGTTTTGAAGAAATGGATGCGATCGTTGTATTTGATGATGTAGTTGTTCCATGGGAACGCGTTTTTTATTATGAAAATGTCGACGTTGCAAATCAATTTATGAATGTCAGTGGCTTCCAGGCTTACGGTTTACATCAAGTGTTGTCTCGTCAAATTGCCAAGACTGAATTTGTACTAGGGGTTGTACAATCGATTGTGGACACTATTAATATCGGTGACTACCAACATGTACAACAAAAAGTAGTGGACGTAATTGTGCCATTAGAAACGATGAAAGCATTGTTAATCAAATCAGAAGTGGATGCACATAGGGATATGTTTGGCTTTATTCGACCTGATCTCTCAACATTACAAGTGGCTATTCAAATTTTCCCGAAAGTATATCCAACTTTTACGGAAATTATCCAGCAACTAGGGGCAAGTGGCTTGATGTCCATACCAACTGAACATGCATTTGCAGCAGATGAGGGTGACCTTGAACATTATTTGCAATCATTCAAAGATAAAGGTGAGGAGCGAGTAAAGAAATTCCGTTTAGCTTGGGATTTAACGATGAGTAGTTTTGGCACAAGGCAAACATTGTACGAACGCTTTTTCTTTGGTGATCCTGTGCGTTTATCTAGCCTGCTCTATCAATCTTATCAACGAGAGCATTTAGTGCAACGAGTGGAAGACTTTTTGAAAAATGATTGATTGACAGTTTTGAGGCAATCCGCTATGATGTGTAGGAACAAAAAAATAACATCCCTTCGTTAGGTGAGGCTCCTATGCTGGAGATACGCTACTACCCAAAAATGTCGAGAGACGCCAATGGGTCAACAGAAATCATCGAAATAAGGTGTTTTTTAACGTAGCTGGACATATTCCTATGCCGCATAGTGCTAAAACTCAACGTTTGAAGGTAACAAGCATGCAATGTTTTTAATTGCTATTTTTTGATATGTGTATTCAACACGCCTTCATTCGTAGAAGGCGTGTTTTTGTTATGAAAGGAAGGTGATGAGAAATGGATAGTAGTCCTGAACCGAATAAGTATCATTTAGGCAAACGGAAACACATAAAAAGTCATCGATTTCTGATCACCGACGCAGACAAAAGGTGATAAAGGATGACCTTTTGTTTCCCTCAATAACAAAACACGAGGTGAAATGCAATGATTAAAATCCACTATTATAATAGCGGCAGCAAGACAGTCCAACATGATTTCAATATGATGGATTTCCAACTTCCTATTCATAACGGAGACTTATTATGGGTAGATTTATATGCGTATAGTTATAATGAATTGAATAATATAGCAGATGTATTTGGCTTTCATCCACTAGCTGTGGAGGATTGCTTACATGAGGGCTCACGTCCGAAAATGGATAGTTATGGTGATTATAAATTTTTTGTGCTTCATGCACCAATCTATAATGAAAAAAGTAACAATGAAATTACAACCGTTGAATTAAATATTTTTATGGGTCCAAACTATATTGTGACTGTGCATAAACAAAAGTTGCAATGGCTAGGCAACATGGAGAATGTTTGTATCAATAGTCCAAAATATTTGGAAAAGGGTACTGATTTTTTATTGCATACCATTATTGATGGAATTACAGACGAATACTTCCCCGTATTAGAACGAATTCGAGCACGTATAGATGAACTGGAAGAAGAGATTTATGATTATCAACCGAAAGTGGTGACTGAGGAATTTCTTGCACTGAAGCGGACAATTATTTTAATTCGTCAGGCCATAATGCCACAAAGAAGAATTTTTTCAACAGCCAATGGCCAGTGGAAATTTGATATTCAAGAAGAAAATATTCCATTCTATAAAGATTTGAATGACCATCTAGAACGGATTGTCGACTCTACAGAGACTTACCGCGATTTAGTTAACAGCACGCTTGATACGTATTTTTCAATAATCAGTGGTAAATCTATTGAAAAGCTGAATTTATTAACGGTCATTTCGACAATTATGTTGCCGCTATCTGTAATTACTAGCTTTTTTGGTATGAATGTACCTTTACCTTATCAGGATTCACCCTATACAACTATTGCTATCAGCGCCTTTTTAGTCATTTTCACGTGGGGTATGTGGGCATATTTCAAAAAAATGATTGCTTAGTTTGTGTTAGTCATACTAGTACTAATTGACAGCGCAATAGATTTTTTTTATAATTTTCGATAGAAAAAGTAAAAACGATGATGGAAAAAGTACGTATTTGTGTGTGGACAAGAAAGGGATTTCTAGGCTGAAAAAATCCTCACAGCAGCAAATGCCGAAAGCTACTCCAGAGTGCAGCTAATCCCTGCCGTTCACTGACGTTACAAGTGCTAAAGAGGTAAGTAAAAATTTTTACTTACAACTAGGGTGGTACCGCGAGACTAATGACAAGTCCTCGTCCCTTTTTTGGGGATGAGGGCTTTTTTTATTTTCTTCGGTAAATCGCAGGATTCGTATCGTGATTTTACAATATTAAATAGGAGGAATTTATCCAATGAAAGCAGTAGATATTCGCCGTATGTATTTGGAATTTTTTAAAGAAAAGGGGCATCATCATGAGCCATCAGCACCACTTGTGCCGATAAATGACCCATCACTCCTTTGGATCAACTCAGGTGTTGCAACATTGAAACCATATTTCGATGGACGTATTATTCCTGATAATCCACGTATTACAAATGCACAAAAATCGATTCGTACCAACGATATTGAAAACGTTGGGAAAACAGCTCGACACCATACATTCTTTGAAATGTTAGGAAATTTCTCTATTGGTGACTACTTTAAAAAAGAAGCAATTCATTACGCTTGGGAATTTTTGACAGATAAAAAATGGATGGGCTTTGATCCAGCGTTATTATCCATTACGATTCACCCAGAAGATCAGGAAGCATATGATGTTTGGCATCAGGAGATTGGTATTCCAGAAGAACGTTTAATTCGTTTAGAAGGAAACTTCTGGGATATCGGAGAAGGTCCATCTGGTCCAAACTCTGAGATTTTTTATGATCGCGGTGTAGAATACGGCTCAGATGAGAATGATCCTGAAATGTATCCAGGTGGGGAAAATGAGCGTTATCTTGAAATTTGGAATCTTGTGTTCTCTCAATTTAACCATAATCCTGACGGTACTTACACGCCACTACCAAAGCAAAATATTGATACAGGTATGGGCTTAGAGCGTATTGTATCAGTCGTTCAAAATGTACCAACGAACTTTGATACAGATTTATTCATGCCAATCATTGAAAAAATCGAGGAATTTGCCAACCGTAAATATAAGCGTCCTGGTGAAGTAGATTTAAATGAAATCTTTGGCTCAGAAGAAGATATTAATACACCATTTAAAGTGATTGCAGATCATATCCGTACAGTAGCATTTGCAATAGGCGATGGTGCCCTGCCATCAAACGAAGGCCGTGGCTATGTATTACGCCGCTTACTACGACGTGCTGTTCGTTATGCTAAACAAATTGGTATTGAAAAACCATTTATGTTTGAACTTGTACCAACTGTGGGTAAAATTATGGAAGACTTCTATCCAGAAGTTACGGAGAAATGCGAATTTATTCAACGTGTCATTAAAAATGAAGAAATTCGTTTCCATGAAACATTAGATGGTGGTTTGACTATCTTTAATGAAGTAGTGGAATCTCAAAAAGCAGCCGGTCATGATTACATTCCAGGAGCAGATGCTTTCCGTTTATATGATACTTACGGATTCCCAATCGAGTTAACGGAAGAATATGCAGAAGAAGTAGGCATGAAAGTAGATCATGAAGGTTTTGAGGCAGCAATGGAAGAACAACGTGAACGTGCGCGTGCTGCTCGTCAAGATGTTGACTCTATGCAAGTACAGAATGAAGTATTAGCAAACTTAACGGTGGAAAGTGAATTTGTTGGCTATGATACGTTAACAGCTAGTACTGAAATCGCTGCAATGATCGTCAATGGTCAAGTAGCAAAAGTCGCTTCAGAAGGTCAAGAAGCATTGGTTATTTTAGCGAAGACACCATTCTACGCTGAAATGGGTGGCCAAATTGCCGATAGTGGGACAATTTCAAATGATAGCTTTACGGCTATTGTAAAAGATGTTCAAAAAGCACCGAATGGTCAACCGCTTCATACGGTAGTAGTTGAATCTGGTGAAATGCATGTGGAAGATGCAGTGCAAGCAGTGGTCAATCGTGATGATCGTAATTTAATCATTAAAAACCATACAGCGACACATATTATGCAACGTGCATTAAAAGATGTGCTAGGCGATCATGTGAACCAAGCTGGATCATATGTAGGCCCTGATCGTTTACGCTTTGACTTCTCTCACTTTGGTCAAGTTACAAAAGAAGAATTACAACAAATTGAACGTATTGTAAATGAAAAAGTGTGGGATGATATAGAGGTCGTTATTGAAGAAAAAGGCATTGATGAAGCAAAAGCAATGGGTGCTATGGCATTATTCGGTGAAAAATATGGAGATGTTGTACGTGTAGTATCAATTGGAGATTATTCAATTGAGCTATGTGGTGGTATCCATGTTAAACGCTCTTCTGAAATTGGCTTCTTCAAAATTGTTTCAGAAGGTGGTATCGGTGCAGGTACTCGTCGTATTGAAGCTGTTACAGGAAAAGTGGCTTATGAAGCAGTAAAAGAAGAAGAAGCATTATTAAATGATGCAGCAGCATTACTAAAAGCAAATGCGAAAGATATTGTCACAAAAGTACAGGCATTACAAGCCGACTACAAAGAATTACAACGTGAAAACGAAGCATTATCTCAAAAAATTGCCAATGCACAGGCAGGGGCAGTTGTGGATGCCGCTCAAACAATTGGAGATGTAACAGTGCTATCTACAAAAGTGGAAGCGAAGGATAACAATCAACTTCGTCAAATGATGGATGACCTGAAAGCGAAGATGCCAAAAGCAGTCATTGTTCTTGGAGCAGTTGATGGTGAAAAAGTTATGTTATGTGCTGGCGTTTCAAAAGAATTAGTTGGTGGCAATTACCATGCGGGGAATATTGTGAAAATGGTTGCAGAAGCATGTGGTGGTAAAGGTGGCGGTCGTCCAGATATGGCGATGGCAGGTGCAAAAGATGCATCAAAACTTGATGAAGCACTACTTTCTGTGTATGATTATGTTAAATCCATTTAATTAATTCACCAAAACATGTTATAATAAAGAGAAATTGGAGATGAGCTTGTTTGCACATCTCCTTATTTCTGAAAGCGAGGTGCTGGTCATGAGTTCATTTGATCAAACGATGAAATTTAATTTTCCAGAAGAATCAATGGAACAGGAAGTCAAGCAGGTAATGTTGAAAGTTCATTCTTCATTAGAGGAAAAGGGATATAACCCTATCAATCAGATTGTTGGTTACTTACTTTCTGGTGATCCGGCGTATATTCCTCGCCATCAGGATGCTCGTAATTTAATTCGCAAGCTTGAGCGTGACGAAATTCTAGAGGAGCTTGTTAAATTTTATATTAAAAAGAATAACGAGGACTAGAAATGAGAATTATGGGATTAGACGTTGGGTCAAAAACTGTGGGTGTTGCTGTAAGTGATGCACTTGGTTGGACCGCCCAAGGTATTGAAACCGTAAAAATTGATGAGGCTAATGGTGAGTTCGGTATTGACCGTATCGCCGAGCTAGTAAAGGAATATACTATAACAGAATTTGTTGTAGGATACCCAAAAAACATGAATAATACGGTAGGACCGCGTGGTGAAGCATCCGAGAACTATAAAAAGTTGTTGGAAGAAACATTTTCACTACCCGTCAAGTTATGGGATGAACGTTTAACGACGATGGCTGCAGAACGTATGCTGATCGAAGCGGACGTGAGTCGCAAAAAGCGCAAGCAGGTCATTGATAAAATGGCAGCTGTGATGATTTTACAAGGCTACTTAGATAGCAAAAATTAATTGATGAGGTGACAATGCATGGCACACGAGCATAACCATGAAGAAGAACTACATGTTCAACACATTACAGTGATTGACGAGAACGGAAACGAGCAGCTTTGTGAAGTGATTCACGTTCATGAATCTCCAGAGTTTGGCAAATCATATGTATTTTACTCAATGGTAGGCGCAGAGGAAGACGAAGATGGCTCCGTTGAAATCTTCGTATCTTCATTTGTACCATCTGAAAATGGTGAAGATGGTGAATTAACACCAATCGAAACTGAAGCAGAGTGGGATATGGTAGAGGACGTTTTAAACGCTTTAGAGGATGAATACGAAGACTAAACTTCTAACTCAAAGCTTGGAACAAGGATCGCAGCTTGCAGTCCTTGTTCCTTTTTTATTGACACTCTTCTATATGTAGAAGAATTGTTGGGACCTGCTCATAAAGTGAGGGGATTCGCTCAGAAATAGAGTGAAAGTGCTCTAAGAATGTGAGAACCCGCTCAAAAGTAGAGAAAAAGCGCTCCTAAACAGGGAAAACCGCTCAAAAATTGGAGAAGCTATCTAAAAAGTGCCTAACCTCAAAAAACGATTTAATAAATGACATCAAATTGTCATAAAGGAGGAAACTGTATGAATGAAGAAACGCAAGAATTTATGATCATTGGGAAAGATGGTAAGGAACAGCAGTGTCGTGTGGTCTTTACCTTTGATGCGGAGGACAAGTCCTATGTGTTATTTTCCCTTGTAGATGAAACAGGTCAAGAAATCCCAGGAGACCTTTCGGCGATGACTTTTGATTACGATGATAATACAGGTGAGATGACCAATTTACAGCCTGTTGAAACAGATGCAGAATGGGAAATGATTAATGAAGTGGTATTAACATTACTAGATGAATTTGAAGAAGAACCACAGCTAATTACTGTGACGGATGAAGAAGGAAAAGATCAAGTGTGCGAAGTCATTCATACGTTTTCATCTGAGCATTTCGGTAAATCGTATGTATTATATGTGCCAGCAACAGAAGAACCGATTGATGAGCGTGATATTTTTGCTGCCCAATATATAGCTGGAAATGAAGGTCAAATTGAAGAGCTATACCCGATTGAGTCAGATGAAGAATGGGAATTTGTAGAAGAAGTATTAAACACTTTATAGAATGAACTATTTCTAGAATGCTCAAAAATCTGCTAACGAAAGTTGTTGGCAGATTTTTTACATATGTAATTTCTCCTGAATTGTCGATTTCTGTTTGTCGTGAAAGTTGATTTCTAGTATGATATTGAATAGTGATAGGGGGGAAACCCGTGGATAACGGTTCTAAAAAACAAGAAATGTTTTCAAAAATGCAAGAAAGAAAATCTGAGGTAAAGATCGTGAGAAAAATCGTCGCACTTATTGCCATTGTTTTCGTACTAATAATTGGGGTTGTTGGTTTATTTGGGTACAATTATGTAAAAGGTGCTTTAAAACCACTGGACCCTAATGCAACGAAAACAATTGCGGTAGAAGTACCAATTGGCTCTAGTTTGTCCTCCATTTCAACACTACTAGAGAAAAAAGGTGTCATAAAAGATGCACGTGTTTTTAAATACTATGCAAAATTTAAAAATGAATCACAATTTCAAGCGGGAAATTATGATTTAACACAGGCAATGACATTTGATGAACTCATTGAAAGCTTGAAAACAGGGAAGGTATATCGTAAGCCTGTCTTTACGATGACAGTCCCAGAAGGCTTAACACTTGAACAAATTGGGAAAGTGATTGAAAAGAAAACACCGTACACACAAAAAGAATTTATGGATCTTGTGACGAGTGACACATTTGTTCAACAAATGATGGCTAATTATCCTGAGCTAGTTACAGAGGCTGTTTTAGCTGACAACATTCGCTATGACTTAGAGGGCTATTTATATCCAGCTACGTATTCTTATTATGAAGAAAAACCATCTTTACAAGCGATTGTAGAAGAGATGGTAGCAGCCATGAACAATGTGGTGAAGAACTATAGTGATGTTTTAGCTGAAAAACAAATGTCCGTACATCAGCTATTAACATTTGCTTCATTATTGGAAGAAGAAGCGACTGCTCAAACGGATCGAGAGACTATTGCAAGTGTCTTCTATAATCGAATCAATGAAGGGATGCCACTCCAAACAGACCCAACCGTGCTCTATGCACTGGGTGATCACAAGGATCGTGTTCTATATGAAGATTTAGAAGTGGATAATGCCTATAACACTTACAAAAATAAAGGTCTACCACCTGGTCCAATAGCAGGTGCAGGTAAAACTTCGATTGAGGCATCATTAAATCCAAGTCAAACAGATTATTTCTACTTCCTAGCAGATAAAGAGGGTGTCAACCACTTCTCAAAAACCTATGATGAGCATTTGCAGAAGGTAGAAAAATATTTACGAAAAGAAGAGTAAACGTATAGGAAGAGCAAAAATCATATAGCAAACAGATGGATAGAAGGAAAGAAAAATAGCTTTCCTTCTATTTTCATGCTATTATAAAGTGTGATTTTTGATCAATCCGTTCATTTATGCGGGACAAATATGCGTGGTGGCAATTGTTTGAGCATATCGAAGCAATTGCTCATTTTTGTATGGCAAAGTACCAAGACATCACGTTTGGTCTTTTTCTTTTTGTTGATAAATGATGAAGTACAGACAACGGCAAACGCTCGTTGCCTTTTAAATGAGGGTGGAAACAATGGAATTATCAGATGCATATATACAATCATTTATACAGCCACGTAATGAATTGCTTTTAGAAATGGAAGCATTTGCGGAGGAGCATCACGTACCGATCATGCAGCTGGCAGGTATTGATGCATTAAATCAACTGTTGCGTATTCAAAATCCGTCAAAAATTTTAGAGATAGGTACAGCAATTGGTTACTCTGCTATTCGTATGGCAGAGGCATTGCCTTATGTCCAAATTGTTACAATTGAACGTGATCAAGATCGTGTAGCAAGGGCAAAAGCCTATATTAAACGGTCGACTGTATCCGATCGAATTACGGTCATTGAGGGTGACGCTTTAGAAGTGGATGACGAGGCCATTAACACAACATTCGATGCGGTCTTTATTGATGCTGCGAAGGGACAATACCAACGCTTTTTTGAAAAATATGCACCTTTAGTAAAATCAGGTGGGGTATTGTATATCGATAATATGTACATGCATGGTTTGTCTGATTTAGAGTTGAAGGATGTTCCACGTCGTAAGCGAACAATGATTCGCAATTTAAAAAACTTCACGGATTGGATTATGCAGCACCCAGATTATACAAGTGCTTTTTTACCAGTCGGTGATGGTTTATTACTATGTTTGAAGAGGTGACTACTATGAAAAAACCAGAATTGCTTGTGACACCACAATCATTAGAACATATAAAAGCACTTTTAGTCGCTGGAGCAGATGCTTTTGTTATTGGTGAACAACAATTTGGTCTACGTCTAGCAGGAGAGTTCTCCGTTGAAGAAGTAGAAGAAGCGACAAAGCTTATTCATGAAGCGGGTAAAAAGGTATATGTTGCAGTCAATGCACTTTTCCATAATGAGAAGCTAGAGGCACTTGCTGATTATTTAAATGAAATGCAACGTATCGGTGTGGACCGTTTAATCTACGGTGATCCAGCGGTTCTCATTATTCGTAGAGAGCAAGGTGTTACGATTCCGTTACATTGGAATCCAGAAACGACAGCTACAAACTGGTTTACGGCTAATTACTGGGGGAAACGTGGTGCAACGCGTGCAGTGTTAGCGCGTGAGCTTTCTCTTGATGAAGTATTAGAAATTAAAGAAAATACCGAAATGGAAA
This sequence comes from Lysinibacillus sp. FSL K6-4013, assembly GCF_038630435.1. NCBI lineage: Bacteria > Bacillati > Bacillota > Bacilli > Caryophanales > Bacillaceae > Lysinibacillus > Lysinibacillus sp. FSL K6-4013. The sequence goes on along the minus strand of NZ_CP152031.1, from coordinate 3,175,557 downwards.
TTGAAGTACAAGTACATGGCATGACATGTATGTTCCAATCAAAACGTCCATTACTCGGCCATTATTTCTTATATCAAGATAAAGTAATGGCTATTGAAAATCGCCAGGAAAATCGTAATATGTTCCTACATGATGATGAACGAAATAATAAATATCCAATATATGAAGATGTAAATGGTACACATATTTTCAGTCCAAATGATATGTGTATTATTGATGAACTAGGCGAATTATTTGAAGGTGGCATCGATGCTCTGAAAATTGAAGGTGTACTTCAAGCGCCAGACTATGTAGTCGTGGTAACAGAAGCTTATCGAAAAGCAATCGATACGTATTTTGACGAATCAGAAGAGGCATATGAAGAAATAAAAGACGATTTATTAGCAAAAATTGAAGATATTCAACCAGCTATTAGACCATTAGATACTGGCTTTATCTTCAAGGAAACAGTTTACTAGGAGGGGACAATAACATGGCATTAGCGTTAGAGCAAAATGACAAAATCCGTGAGATTGTCAACGGTAAACGTGTCATTACTAAAAAACCAGAGCTACTTGCACCAGCTGGTAGTTTAGAGAAATTAAAAATAGCTGTCCATTACGGAGCAGATGCTGTATTTATCGGTGGGCGAGAGTTTGGTCTACGATCGAATGCGGATAACTTTTCAATTGAAGAGATGCGTGAAGGTGTAGAATTTGCCAATCAATATGGTGCGAAAATATATGTAACAACAAATATTTTTGCCCACAATGAAAATATGGATGGCTTAGAGCGTTATTTAAAGGATATTGAATCAGTGGGCGTAACTGGTATTATTGTAGCAGACCCGCTCATTATTGAAACATGTCGTACAGCAGCACCTAAGCTTGAAATTCACCTTTCTACTCAGCAATCATTGTCCAACTGGAAGGCCGTGCAGTACTGGAAAGAAGAAGGTTTACATCGTGTTGTATTAGCACGTGAAGTGGGCGGAGAAGAAATGAAGCTGATGAAGGAAAAGGTCGACATTGAAATTGAGGCCTTTGTTCATGGAGCAATGTGTATTGCCTACTCTGGTCGTTGCGTTCTTTCTAATCATATGACGGCTCGTGACTCAAACCGAGGGGGATGCTGCCAATCATGCCGTTGGGACTATGATCTATATGAATTAGAAGATGGGGAAGAAAAAGCACTTTTCGATGAGAGCCATGCACCTTTTGCGATGAGTCCAAAAGATTTAAAATTAATTGAAGCGATTCCTCATATGATTGAGCTAGGTATCGACTCATTAAAAGTTGAAGGTCGTATGAAATCCATTCACTATGTAGCGACAGTTGTTTCTGTGTACCGTAAAGTGATTGATGCTTATTGTGCAGATCCTGATAATTTTAAAATTAAACGTGAATGGCTAGAGGAATTAGACAAATGTGCTAACCGTGATACGGCTGAAGCATTCTTCCATGATGCACCTGGCTTTGAGGAGCAGATGTTTGGTGTGCATGGTCGTAAAACAACCTATGAATTTGCTGGACTTATTTTAGATCATGATCCAGAGACAAAAATAGTGACAATGCAACAGCGTAATTATTTTAAACCTGGTGACGAAGTAGAATTCTTTGGTCCTGAAATTGAGAATTTCCGTTTAACAATGGGTGAAATTTGGGACGAGGATGGCAATAGCCTAGATGCAGCTCGTCATCCATTACAAATTGTGAAATTTAAATGTGATACACCATTGAAGCCGCATAACATGATGCGAAAGGAGAATAACTAATGGCAGTGAAGCGCCCTGTTGTCATCGGAATCGCAGGTGGCTCATGCTCGGGAAAAACGAGTGTGACGCGCGCCATTTATGATGTTTTCCGTGAGCATTCTGTTGTGGTAATTGAACAAGATTTTTATTATAAGGATCAAAGTCATTTAACATTTGAAGAACGTTTAGGAACTAACTATGATCATCCGTTAGCTTTCGATAATGATTTATTAATTGAGCACATAAAAAAGTTGCTAGTGCGTCAACCAATTGAAAAACCTGTGTATGATTACGTCCAGCATACAAGGGCAGAAGAAGTTATACATGTTGAACCAGTAGATGTTATTATACTAGAAGGTATTCTAGTCCTTGAGGATGCTGATTTACGTGATTTAATGGATATTAAATTATTTGTGGATACAGATTCAGATTTACGTATTATTCGCCGTATTATGCGTGATATTAAAGAGCGTGGACGTACAACGGATTCGGTGATTGAGCAGTATTTATCAGCGGTTCGACCGATGCATAATTTATTTATTGAACCAACAAAACGTTATGCTGATATCATTATTCCTGAAGGTGGGGATAATGAGGTGGCGATTGATTTAATGGTAACGAAAATTAAAACTATTCTTGAAACCGACAACGTATTGTAATAAGATAGAGTGGTATTGACAATATTTACATGCATATTTTGAAAAAGCATGCATACTATTAGGTCAAAGCGTAATTTGAAAACGTTTAAAAATAATAAAATTCGATTAAATGCATCTTCCGTGCATTTAGTCGAGTTTTATGTTTTTATATTGAAGAAACAAGGAGTGAAGGACTTTGGCAAATGAAAAACAATACCCTATGACAGCTGAGGGAAAACGTAAATTAGAAGAAGAATTAGTAAAATTAGAAACTGAAACACGAAAAGAAATCGTTGAACGCATTAAAATAGCACGTGATTTTGGAGATCTTTCTGAAAACGCTGAGTACGATTCTGCTAAAGAAGAACAAGCCTTTTTAGAAGGTCGTATTTCAACATTAAAATCAATGATTCGCAATGCAGTGATTATTTCTGAAGACGAGACAGATAACAGTGTAGTATCACTAGGGAAAACGGTTACATTCGTAGAAATCATCAATGGTAAGCCATCAACAGATGAAGAATCTTATACAATTGTTGGTTCTGCTGAGGCAGATCCTATGGAATTCCGTATTTCGAATGAATCACCGATTGCAAAAGGTCTACTTGGTCGTGCTGAAGGTGAAGAGGTTGTCGTTCAAACACCTGGCGGCGAAATGAAAGTGAAAATTGTCTCAATTAAATAATATGTATATGTACAAGCAGTTAGCCTTTGGCTGACTGCTTGTACCATTTTTAGCGTGATAACTATGTAGTAAAATAGTGAGTAGAATTATTTTGCAAGTGCTGTCGAACTTGATAGAATATTGCCTAGAGAGGGGGAGACATTATGAGTGAACGACAAACTCGAAGTGGTCGTCATTTGCAGCCATCTCGTAATAAAAAGCTAGATAAACTATTGAATGTTCTAATTGGTGTTGTGGTTGTACTCATTATTATCACAGCAACCTATGTGTTTAAATGGCAAGATGATGCAGATCAAGCAGTGAAAGAGGAACCCGTTCAAGAAGAACAGAGCGGTGATGATGAAAAAGAAGTAGAAAAAGAACCGACGGATGAAGAAAAAGAAGATCTTGCTGTAGAAGAAGATAAACCTTCAGAAGAAGAATCAGAACCTGAGACATCCCAGGAAGAACAAGGCACAGCAGAAGAATCAGCATCAGATAATCCTATTGTTGAGAAGGTCATCACGAATAAAAATTGGCAACCAACACCTACAACTCAAACAGGTCAGCATGTGTCTTCATATGACGACACGTCTGTAGACTGGGCTGAGAAAGTAGCAACAGTATCTACTGTGACAGGTATTGACCAAAGCAATATGATCATCTGGCGTATGCAAAATAATGGTGGTCCTAATTCATCCATTGCAACTGTTTCGACCAATGATAAATCTCAAATGTATCGTGTAAGCATGGAATGGGTTGATAATGAAGGGTGGAAGCCTGTGAAGCTAGAGCAACTAAATACATTAGAAGGCGCCTATTGACGAAAATCACTCTTTTGATTATTTTTAATAGAGTTGATAAAAGAAGGGAAGTAACAGTACATGAAAATTGCAGTAATTGGCGCAATGGAAGAGGAAGTGGAGCTTCTAAGAGCAGCATTAGACGATGCACACAGCACAACGATTGCAGGTAGTGAGTATACAACAGGAACTTTTGAAGGCAAGGAAGTCGTATTATTAAAAAGCGGTATTGGTAAAGTAAATGCTGCTATGTCTACGACAATTCTTTTACATGAGTTTAAACCAGATGTTGTCATTAATACAGGCTCTGCAGGTGGATATGATGAAACTCTTGAGGTAGGCGCTGTCGTTATTTCTGATGAAGTTCGTCACCACGATGTGGATGTCACAATCTTTGGCTATGAAATTGGACAAATGGCTGGTATGCCAGCAGCATATAAATCAGATGAGAAATTGATGAAGGTAGCTGAGGAGGCTGTAAAGGCAGTTGGAGAGCACCAGTATGGCGTTGGTTTAATTTGCTCTGGGGATGCTTTTATGAATGATCCTGAACGTGTAGAGGCTGTTCGTCGCCATTTCCCTCAAATGAAAGCTGTAGAGATGGAAGCGGCTGCAGTTGCACAAGTTTGTTATCAATTTGCTACACCTTTTGTAGTCATTCGTGCATTATCAGATATTGCAGGTAAAGAATCGAATATTAGCTTTGATGAATTTTTACCAGTTGCTGCAAAACATTCGACACAAGTCGTATTAAAAGCAATTTCCTCACTATAAACTACACAGAATGGTCAAAATGTGTGGTTTATTCTGTGAGAAAAATCACAGTTGATACAAAAAACAAATGCTACACTGACATTAATAAATCTCTTCATAATAGAATGGGAGGCATTCATGATGTTATTTTTAACAGCAGGTGTAGTGATTATTACAACTTTAATAGGTACGTTGATTTCAGCAGAACTCTCTGAATCAGCACACTAGTATGACGGGAAAGCTCCTTTGCGACATAGTCATGTCGCAGGGGAGCTTTTTATATGCCATGAAATAGGCATATTCTTCCGTCATTGAAGGATTGAATTTTTTTCATAACCATTTTACAATATATTATTCAATAGTTTTTTGGTCTCGTTTATATAGTTGATAGAGTTTAATAAGTGCCCGTTTTTCAATGCGAGATACATAGCTACGTGAAATATTTAAGCGTGCTGCAATTTCCTTTTGCGTAAGTGCATCCTGTTGATTTAAGCCATAACGGAGTGTCACAATTTCGAGCTCACGTTCATCGAGCATATGCAAATAGTGGTATAGTTGTGCTACATGCTCTTTATGCTCTAGCTTCTCTGTGGCACTTTCTTCATCACACTGAAGTAAATCGCGAATTTGCAGTGCGTTCCCATCTTTATCAGTTCCAATCGGCTCAAATAGCGAAACGTCTTTTTGCACTTTCTTTTGGGTGCGTAGATGCATTAAAATCTCATTTTCAATGCAACGAGCTGCATATGTGGCAAGTCTAGTTTTTTTATCAGGGGTATAGCTCTCAACGGCTTTCATTAGTCCAATTGTTCCAATAGAAATATAATCATCGAGTTGCTCATGTTTTGGATGGAATTTTTTAACGACATGTGCGACAAGCCTCATATTACGTTCTATTAGATCAAGACGCGCTTGCTCATCGCCACCTAAAAATCGTTCAATACAAGCAGCTTCCTCTTCTTTTGAAAAGGGTTTATGGAATGTTTGCCCCTTTAAATAGCCAAGCAACGCAGGGATTTCAAGCCATAACTGCAACATCGATGTAAAAATTCCGCTCATTGAATGATTTCATCCTTTCCCCATTTTTCGACAGTATATGTTTAAAAGCCGTGGGAAATGAAAAAAGTGCAACAGCAAATGTGCTGTTACACTTTTTTTAACGTAAATGTACTAATCATGAGTAAAGCTAAAATGGGGAAAAGGAAAAGATAAAATGCCGGATGGAACGTATAAGCTGCGAAATACGTTAAAGTTAAGAACGTACCTGCGGCTGTAATTGGTAAACCTGTGAAATAACCGTTCGCTTCGCTAATATTGAAGCGAGCTAAACGCATCGCGCCACAGACGATAAATAATACGGCCATCATCATGCCGACAAAACCAAAATCAACTAGAACAACTTCATACATTAATAATGCAGGCGCCACACCAAATGATATAATATCACTCATAGAATCTAATTGTTTACCTAATTCTGACACTTGTCCGAGCGCTCTCGCTACCTTACCATCGTAGCGATCAAGAAGAGCTGCTATAAAGATAAACAAGACACTATAGCTATAGTATTCATGTAGAGTGGCCATAATAGCCGCGCCTCCAAAGGACATATTACTAATTGTTATGAAGTTAGCTGCGTGCGATTTCATTTTCTTAACCGTGGTATCCACCAACTTGTGATAAAAAAACAAGGGGGATCACTCCTTTGCACTTAAGATATTGTACCATTATACTTCGAATGCGAAAAAATTGACAGTCTAAATTAATGGATAGGGGTTTTACTGTATGAAAGAAAAACTATATCAACGCTTGATAGAACTAACGAATGGTAAGCAATCTTCCCATCTTTTGCAGACAATAGCAAAAGCGAAGTGGAGTAAACGTATAATACCAAGCTACATGAAGTTATACGATATTAACCTTGAAGAAGTTTCAAAAAAACAACAACAATTTTCATGTTTACATGATTTTTTTACAAGAGAACTTATTGAAGAAGCTCGACCTATTGAAAAAAATCCAACTGTCTATGCCAGCCCAGTGGACGCAAAAGTGGAATCCTTTGGACGTATTGAATGGGATATGACATTTCTTGTGAAGGGTAAGCCTTATGCATTACAAGATTTACTCGGCAATACAGAACGAGCTGCACAATATGCAGACGGACATTTTATTGTTTTTTATTTAAGTCCTGCTGATTACCATCGTATCCATAGCCCGATAGATGGAGAAGTCTTACGACAATATACACTTGGTCAGAAATCTTATCCTGTGAATCAGTTAGGTCTTACATACGGTAAAAAACCAATTTCTCATAATTATCGTTTAGTGACTGAGCTGAAAGCAGCAAATAATCAGCATGTTGCATTTATCAAAGTAGGTGCAACCTTTGTGAATTCCATTGTACTTACCAATACAACAACGAAATGGCAGAAAGGGCAGGAAGTTGGTTATTTCTCATTTGGTTCCACTGTTGTGATGCTGTTTGAAAAGGATACAATTAAATTTACGGATAATGTTGTAAAAGGAAGCCCAATTCGAATGGGTGAAGCCTTTGCAAATATGCTATAATGGTCGAATAATACGTTAAGATTAGGGGTCGCTATTTTGTATAATTTTTTATTACCGAACGAATTTGTGACGAATATTTTTGAAATTACGCCGGAAAAGTTACAAGAATTAGGGATTAGAGGAATCATTACGGATTTAGATAATACGCTTGTTGAATGGGATCGTCCAGATGCAACAGAAGAGCTAATCATTTGGTTACGCATTATGAAAGAATCAGGTATTCGTGTTATTATTGCGTCAAATAACAAGGAAGCTCGTGTAAAGCATTTTGCTGAGCCGTTAGGTATCCCTTATATTCACAAGGCGAAAAAGCCACTTCGTAATGCTTTTTATAATGCACTGATTCAACTAGGCTTACGTCCAAATGAAGTAGTAATGGTAGGAGATCAACTCCTTACGGATGTAATGGGCGCAAATCGCTTAGGCTTACACACAGTGCTCGTGAAGCCTGTTGCACAATCAGATGGGCTTGTAACAAAATTGAATCGTTTCATTGAACGTCGCGTATTTAATGATTTGAAACGAAAAGGAATTATAACTTGGGAGGAACAAGAATGATTGAAATGCCAAATTGTATTGGCTGTGGTACAACAATTCAAACAGAAGATAAAACAGCAGTTGGGTATGCACCCCCATCATCATTAGAAAAGGATGTGGTCATTTGCCAGCGTTGCTTCCGTTTGAAAAATTACAATGAAATTCAACCAGTATCGTTAACAGATGACGATTTTTTACGTATTTTAAATGGTCTTGGCACACAGCAAGGCTTAATCGTAAAAATTGTTGATATATTTGATTTTAATGGCAGTTGGCTACCAGGGCTTCATCGTTTTGTAGGGAAGAATCCTGTCCTATTGATTGCCAACAAAGCTGATTTATTACCAAAGTCTGTGAAGCCAAAAAAAGTTATCAACTGGCTGAAACGTGAAGCAAAGGCTCTTGGACTACAGCCTGTCGATGTCCTATTAGTCAGTGCCCATAAAGGCAAAGGGATGGCAGAAGCAATGGAAGCCATCGATGAATATCGTAAAGGACAAAATGTATATGTTGTTGGCTGTACAAATGTTGGGAAATCTACGTTCATTAACCGAATTATTAAGCAGGCAACAGGTGAGGGTGAAGTGATTACAACCTCACATTTCCCAGGTACTACTTTAGACATGATTGATATTCCATTGGATGATGGTAGTGCATTATATGATACGCCAGGTATTATTAATCATCATCAAATGGCTCATCATATTGATGCCAGTGAATTAAAATATATTATGCCGAAAAAAGAAATTAAGCCGAAAGTCTATCAACAAAATGCTGGGCAAACTCTATTTATTGGTGCATTAGCAAGATTTGATTTTATTCAGGGTGATCGTTCTGCCTTTACCATCCATGTGGCTAATGATTTACCAATTCATCGTACAAAGCTTGAGAAGGCAGATGCGTTATATGAAGAGCATAAAGGAGAATTATTGGCCCCCCCAACTGCGGACTTTATCGACCAGTTACCGCCATTGGTTCGTCACGAATTTTCCATCAAAGAAGCGAAAACAGATGTAGTATTTTCTGGGCTTGGCTGGATTACCGTTCAACATGCGAATGTAGTAGTAGCAGCTTACGCACCAAAAGGTGTACAAGTTTCAATTCGTCCTTCGCTGATCTAAATGGAGGACATAGTAGAGAGAGGGACTAGGAAATGAAGAAATGGTTTGCAGTTATGGGTGATCCAATTGAACATTCAAAATCACCTGCCATGCACAATGCTTGGTTTGAGGACATGTCAATTGATGCGACATATATTCCTTTACATGTAACGCCTGATCAATTAGAATCTGCTGTTGCTGGTTTGAAGACATTAGGGGCAAGTGGCTGGAACGTGACCATTCCTCATAAAACAGCAATCATTCCGTATCTAGACGAGCTAGATGAGCTGGCACAAAAAATGGGCGCAGTGAATACAGTCGTACGAACAACAGAAGGAAAGCTGAAAGGCTATAATACAGATGGTATTGGATTTGTTCGATCACTGGAAGAAGCCGTTGGGGTTTCTCATAAAGACAAGCCTGTATTACTTGTCGGTGCTGGAGGTGCTGCTCGAGGCATTGCCTTTGCTATGCAGCAACAAGGCTATCGTCATGTAACCATCGCCAATCGTACGGTGACGAATGCACAAATGATTATTGATGAAATGGGTATGGGACGTGCCATTTCATTACAACAAGCGGAAGAAACGCTAGCTGATTTCAGCATTATTGTGCAAATGACATCAGCTGGCCTTTCCACGGGCAATTTTTCAATGCCATTTTCATTAGATCGGCTGATGAAAGAAGCAATTGTTGCGGATATTGTGTATAATCCATTAATGACGCCTTTTTTACAAGCGGCTGAAGAAAAAGGAGCAACGATTGTCACTGGCTTAGGAATGTTTGTCCATCAAGGAGCCATCGCTTTTGAACACTGGTTAGGAAACTATCCAAATACAAATTCAATGATTGCGCAACTGAAGGCGCAATTAGGAGGAAACTAATTTTTATGTTAACAGGTAAACAAAAACGTTTTTTACGTGCAGAAGCACACCATTTAACACCTATTTTCCAAGTGGGAAAAGGTGGCGTTAATGATGAAATGACAAAGCAAATTCGCGAGGCATTAGAAGTACGTGAATTGATTAAAGTACGTATTTTAGATAACTGTGAAGAGGATAAACATGAAGTCGCAGAAGCATTAGCCACAGGCGCTCATGCGGAGCTTGTCCAATTAATCGGTCTGACAGTTGTTTTATATAAAGAGTCACGCAATCATAAAAAGATTGTATTACCAAAAGTAACGAAATAAGGTGAGACGATGAAAAGGGTCGGTTTACTTGGAGGTACATTTAACCCACCACATTTGGGTCATCTTTTAATGGCAAATGAAGTATTTCATGCGCTAGAACTTGATGAAATCCGCTTTATGCCTAATGCCATCCCACCACATAAGCATGCACGTTTTGATGCTAGTAATGTTGAACGACTTGAAATGGTAAAACGTGCGATTCGTCCATTTCCTTATTTTTCAGTAGAGTCGTATGAGCTTGAGAAGGGTGGCGTATCCTATTCCTATGAGACACTTTCTGCATTGTGTAGAAGAGAGCCGAATGTGAAATTTTACTTTATCATCGGTGGCGATATGATTGATTCGCTACATACATGGCATTGTATAGATGATTTAGTGAAACTTGTTCAGTTTGTCGGAGTAAAGCGTCCAGGGACAGCCGCGGCAACAGAGTACCCTATACGTATGGTGGAAATACCTCAAATCGATTTATCGTCCACACTGATTCGTGAACGCCTGGCTACAGGAGGAACGGTGACATTTCTACTACCAGAAGCTGTAGAGACGTTCATACGAGAGGAAGGTCTTTATGGAACGCGAACAGTATTTAGCGGCGATTAAGCCAAGAATGCCTGAAAAACGTTATATTCATACAGTCGGAGTGATGGAAACGGCCATCAACCTAGCTCATAAATATGGCGAGGACGTAAAAAAAGCTGAAACAGCAGCTATCCTCCATGATATTGCTAAATATGCTGATATTGAGTGGATGGAAAATATCGTTCGTGATGAAAAATTAGATGAAAGACTAATTGGATGGGGTAGTGAATTACTACATGGTCCAGTAGGTGCATATATAGCACAAAGTGAGTTTGGTATCACAGACGAAGAGCTGTTGAATGCTATTCGTTTCCATACAACTGGGCGGGCTAATATGAGCCGTTTAGAAAAAATTATTTTTGTCGCAGATATGATTGAACCGAACCGTCGTTTTGATGGAGTTGATCGTCTGCGCAAAAAAGCACAAAAAAATTTGGATAAGGCGATGAGTGCATGTGTACGCCATACTTTGGCATTTTTAATTGACACAAAGCAGCCGATTTATCCTTTATCTATAGAATGTTATAACGATATGATGAACAGAGAGGATAGTGAAGGATGACTTCAACTTTATTACAAGCAGCATACAAAGCAATTGACGACAAACATGGTGAGGATATTGTCGTTTTAAATATGCAAGGAATTTCCCTTTTAGCAGATTATTTTATCATTGCTCATGGTAACTCAGATCGCCAAGTGCAAGCCATTGCACGCGAATTACAGGATGTAGCTGAACAACAAGGCTATGAAATTCGCCGTGTCGAAGGATTTGATGGAGCTCGTTGGGTACTAGTTGACCTAGGCGATGTTGTGGCACATGTATTCCATAAGGATGAGCGTGCTTATTATAATTTAGAGCGTCTTTGGGGCGATGCACCGCAACTAGACATGCCAGAGGCCTAAGTGAGTTACGAACGCTTTGCTCATGTCTATGATGAGCTGCAAACGGATATTCCTTACAATCTTTATGTAGATTGGGTTGTACAGCATGCACCAAGCAGCCAGTACCCAAAACTGTTGGATATTGGTTGTGGCACTGGTGTACTTAGCTTGTTATTTGCAAAGTCTGGTTATCAAGTCAGTGGAATCGATTTATCAGAAGAGATGCTGTCCATTGCCGCAGAACGCTTTGCTGGTGCAGGCTACCATGCACCATTATACTGTATGTCTATGGTCGAACTAGATGGCTTTGAGGAAATCGATGTTGTCACAATCACAATTGATTCCTTGAATTATGTGGTAGAGGAGCACTCTGTTTATACGACATTAGAACGTATCTATACGTCGTTGCGTGATGGAGGTCAGCTGTTTTTTGATGTTCACTCGTTATTTAAAATGAATGAGATTTTTTTAGATGGTCCGTTCACGTATGATGATGGTGACATTAGTTATATATGGCATACGGAGCCTGCCGACTTTGAACATTCGGTTATTCATCAAATGACCTTTTATGTACGAGATGACGCAAGTGAATTATATGAACGCTTTGATGAGGAGCACGTGCAACGTACTTACACTATCGAGCAGTATATGGCTTGGTTGCATGCCATCGGTTTTAGTCATGTGGAAATTACAGCAGACTTTACAGATGAGGCACCTGACGAGGAAAGTGAACGCATTTTTATTCGTGCGCTGAAATAAAGAAAAGGGAGCTACACTGTGTAATACGCAGTGTGGCTTTTTTGATGGATAGAAAAGCTAAAGTAGTGGATAGAAAGATTAAAGTAGCGGATAGAACACTTAAACAGGCGGATAAAGAGGCTAAATTGTCGGATAAAACTGGATATAACTAAGAAGATAGCTCTCTTCAACAGGTAAATTGAAACTTCTGACGTTTTTTTATCATTTTCAACCACCCATCCATAGTGTAAGATATATATAACTCCATATGATGACCTTTCGCAAGGAAAGGATGGTACTGTGCTACAATCTTTATGGCAAAAGTACAAAAAAAGTATGTTATTCCCCAGCATACTAGTCGTCAGTGGACTTTGTTACTTCTATTTTTCGAGTTCTGACTCTTCACCTCCCCAAGAAGAGCTCATCGAAACAATCCAACCTATTGAAGAAAAAAATTTGAGTGAATCTGCTGAGGAAGCGGTTATGCAGCAGGTATTTGTGGAAATAAAGGGTGCTGTAATGTATCCAGGCGTTTATGAACTTGAGCAAGACCAACGTATAAAAGATGTTGTACAGCTTGCTGGTGGCTATACAGAGAATGCTGACACACAATTTATCAATCATGCCCAAAAGGTACAGGATGAAATGGTAATCTATATTCCTATCATGGGCGAACAGCTAGAGGAAGGAGCCTCTTCTTTGTTAACGTTACCTACTGAGACTAATAAGGAGCAAAAGATTAATATCAATAAAGCTGATGTAGCAACGTTAGCAACATTGCCAGGAATCGGTCCTTCTAAAGCACAAAGTATCCTTACGTATCGAGAGGAAAATGGGCAGTTTCAAACCATAGATGACTTAAAAAATGTTAGTGGTATTGGTGATAAAACATTTGAAAAGCTAAAGGATGCGATTACTGTAAAGTAATGCTTTTACAGGATGGTATATTGACGCCCCTTTTCTAAAAGGGCTACACTATAGTAGAAAAGCAAGAGAAAGTTAATTAGTTAGACAATTTTTGGAGGTAGTCATATGGAGCGAATTACTTGGGATCAATTTTTTATGGCACAAAGCCATTTACTCGCATTACGTAGTACATGTACAAGACTAGCTGTAGGAGCAACTGTTGTACGGGACAAACGCATCATTGCAGGTGGTTATAACGGTTCCATTACAGGGGACGAGCATTGTATCGAAAAAGGGTGCTATGTGGTTGATAATCATTGCGTCCGTACCGTGCATGCTGAAATGAATGCCTTACTGCAATGTGCTAAATATGGAACACCGACAAAAGGTGCTGATTTGTATGTAACACATTTTCCATGTTTACCATGTACAAAATCTATCATTCAAGCTGGCATAGAACGTGTGTATTACGCAACAGATTATAAAAATAATCCATATGCACAGGAGTTATTTGCAAAAGCTGGAGTGGAAGTAGTTCATGTACCCTTTGATGAACGTAAAATTGATTTTTTACGAGATGACAAACTAGCTTTGTATACAGAAATGCTGCACGAGCTTCGCGAGAGTGGGGTATCTGCTGAAAAATTGCTCCCATATGAACAGAAGGTGAGTGCATTATTTGGCATCAAGCTTTAAAGCATAGATGGATTATGGTAGCTCTTGCTGTATTGATAGCTGCTATTGCAGTATACAAATCAGCATGGCTACTCATTTTTTTACTGCTACTAGTCCTGTGGCTCACCATAAAAGGTGAGTCACGTTTTCTTGCAATTTTTGTGCTAACTAGTGGTCTACTAACTTATTTTTTCCTTTCTATCAATCATCTGACGGAACCTTCCCCTTTACCGTCAACCTTCCCTATAACTTGGTCAAGTGACTATAAAATAAACGGGCAAAAACTCCGTGGGTTTGCTACAACAACAAATGGCCAAAAACTTTACGTAGTTTATACTTTTTCCTCGGAACAAGAGAAAAATTTTTATGAAAATACCTCATTAACTGGAATGACGTATTCTGCAAAAGGTGAACTCGTGACTCCCTCTCCATCTGCACATGCTTATGCCTTTTCCATGTCAAACTATTTAACGAGCAAAGGAGCAACAGGCGTTGTTGAAATCACGAATTGGCATTATGTAGGAAAACGAACCTCCATCTTCACGATTCTTGCCGAAGTAAGACACAAAATGAAAAAGCATATAGAGAGGACTTTTCCAAAATCACTTGTAGCAGAGGCTCAAGCACTTTTAATAGGGGTGCAAGATCAGATGGAGGATGAACTGCAGCGTGCCTATCAAAAGCTTGGTATTACCCATTTATTTGCGATTTCTGGGCTACATGTCGCGCTGATGTCTTGGCTCTTTTTTGAAGGATTACTTAGAATAAGAGTTCGCAAGGAAATGGCTACTATCGTGCTATTGATCCTCTTACCGGTTTATGGAGTTATTGCAGGGGGAGCACCTTCCGTATGGCGTGCTGTTTCTGTAGTAGAATTGATGATGTTACTGCGCTTTTTTAAGTGGGTTCTTTCGATCGATGATGCATTAGCTATTAGCTTTATAGGCTTTGTTTTGCTTGAGCCAGGTGTTATTTTCCAAATTGGTTTCCAGCTATCCTATTTAGCAACCGCTAGTCTTCTTTATTCTGGTATTATTTTTAAGCAGACAAGAACTTGGCTAGGTCGTTCTTTTTTTATCACATTCGTGTGCCAACTGCTCGTTTACCCACTATTACTCCATCATTTTTATGAATTATCTTTATCCTCGTTTTTTGTCAATATTGTTTTTGTTCCACTGTTTTCCTTTATTATATTACCCTTTAACATGATTGCCTTTGTGCTATCTTATCTTTCTTTACCACTTGCTAATGTCCTATTTGCTGGCTATGAACCGCTGCGTAATTGGCTGACCGAAGTAATCTTTTATATGCAAGAGCTTCCTTGGCAATTATGGTCACCAGGCAAACCATCTATTTGGCTGAGCTGCGTGGCGATGTTAAGTGTTTTAGCGAGCTTCTATTATTTGGAAATAAAAAGATTCAGGAAAGCTATTTTGATCCTTGTCATCCCTGTTATTTGGATTCATTTGGCACCCATGTTGTATAACGAAACAAAGATTACCTTCTTAAATGTAGGGCAAGGAGATAGTATTGTCATTGAATTGCCTTTTAGACGAGCTGTCTATGTTATAGATACAGGTGGAGTATTGCGCTTTGAGCAGGCATCGTGGAAGAAAGCAGATAGTCCATATGAGGTAGGGAAGCAAGTCGTGGTCCCATTTTTAAAAGGCAAGGGTATACGAACTATCGATATTTTTATTGCTTCGCATGCAGACGCAGATCATATTGAAGGAGCAGAGGAAGTCTTACAAGAGATTAACATGAAGGAAATACACGTTACACCTGGTTCATTGAATGAGCCTTTAATGGATGATTTATTGCGAGAAGCAAATAAGCGACATATTCCTATTAAAGAAAAAATGAAGGGGACTTCGTGGCATGTAGGGGATACAGATTTTTATTACTTATGGCCTGATGACGCCTTGTATGAGGGAAATGATGATTCTCTTGTCCTGTACATGCAGCAAAAGGCGTTTACAGCGTTATTTACAGGGGATTTGGAGCAATATGGCGAACAACAGCTGATCAAGCGTTATGGACCTTTATTGGCCAATCTCACATTGCTGAAGGCAGGGCATCATGGGAGTAAGACATCAAGCACAGAAGAATTTGTCGAGCTGCTACAGCCCCAATTAACCGTTTTTAGTGCAGGTCTCCATAATCGTTATGGTCATCCACATGAAGAAGTAGTACAACGTTTTGTCAGTAGAGATTTAGTGACATGGACAACAGGGGTGAATGGATCAATCGAAATATGTATTCGTGATAATCGCTGGTCCGTTAGCGTAAATGAAAAGGGCCTTGTCCAATGACCAAGGCCCTTCTCCTGCATAAGTCCAATTACTGTGATACAAATTCTACTATAGTTGCAATAATAAACATAAGCGTGAAAACGCCAAATGATACACCGAAGCCAACACCAGAATCGATGGCATCGTTACGTCGACATTGTATGTTTTTTCCTTCAAATGGATTCATTGTTATCCCTCCAATTCTGTTATTTATTATAAGACAACATGGTCATAAAAGCTATATCGAAAAGGTGATTTCCCCGTCTGGCAAGGAATCGACACAATTCGGTCAAAGACACAAAGGACTATGAAATCATGTATACTAATAGTATTGCTAGATGGAGGGGAAATTATGATTTCAACGGTTTGGAATACAATAAAAAAAGGTGAGCTTGCACCAGTATATTTGCTTGTTGGTGAAGAAAGCTATTTTATAGATGAAACTATTAAACGTTTAAAAGAGGCAATGGGTCCAGAAGAAGATCTGGAGATGTCGACATTTGATTTAGAAGAAGTACCAGTAGATGCAGTCATGGATGAAGCAGATACCATTCCTTTTTTCTCAGAACGTAAGCTTATTATTGCTAAAAATGCTTCGTTTTTAAAAGCAACCGAGAAAGGGAAGGAAAAAATCGATCATGATGTGAAACGATTGGAAACATGGTTGTCGAATCCTTCTGATTTTTCCGTAACGGTTTTTATTGCTCCTTATGAAAAATTGGATGAGCGCAAAAAAGTGACTAAAATGATGAAAGAGCATGCACTATTTATACAAGCAGAAACACCAAAAGAGCAGGATTTAGCTGTATGGATTCAAGGCATTGTCAAAGCTCAAGGTAATAGCATTACACAAGATGCTATTGAATTGCTTGTTACGATGGTCGGAGCCAACATGCTACAATTACAGATGGAAATTGACAAGCTAACTCTTTATTTAGGTGATGGTGGCGAAATTACAACTTCTTTAGTGGAGGATTTGGTGGCAAAAACATTAGAGCAAGATGCCTTTAAAATGCTCAATGCCTATTTGGCTAATGACTCTGTCAGAGCCTTGGCCATCTATCATGATTTATTGCGACAAAAACAAGAGCCTATTATGTTAGTGGGCTTGCTAGCATCCAATGTTCGTACCATGTCAAATGTTTTTTATTTATTAAAAAAAGGTTATCACCCACAACAAATCGCTAAAAATCTAAAAATTCATCCATATCGCGTCAAACTTATGATTGAGCAACGACATCGGCCTTCAGAAGAAAATTTGCTACGGGCATTATATCAATTAGCAGAGGTTGATTTACAGCTAAAATCGACTGGTGGGAATCGAGAGCGCTATCTAGAGCTATTTTTATTGCGCCAATTATAGGCAACAAAAGCTGTCCGATAAGGGCAGCTTTTTATGTTCGGTTCTCTATAAAATTAAAAAGATCAGCTACTCCTAATAGAGTATCTGATCCTTTAAACAATTACGCTTTTTTAGCAAGGCGAGACTTTTTACGAGCCGCCGCGTTTTTGTGGATAAGTCCTTTTGAAGCTGCTTTATCTAAAGATTTGAAAGCTGCTTGTAAAAGTTCTTGTTTGTTTTCAGCGTTAGCAGCAACAGCGTTTTCAGCTTTTTTCACTGTAGTACGCATTGCAGATTTAGCTTGAGAATTAGCAATGTTAGCTTTTTCGTTAACTTTTACGCGTTTAATCGCAGATTTAATGTTTGGCATATATTTCACCTCCTAAATTAGGTACGAGATGATATCTTCTCATTGATTTCTTGTGTCAATACAACAAAAATCATTTTAACAAACGCTTGGCTAAATTGCAATAGATAAATGCAAAGAATATTTACTTGACAGTTTGAACAAACTACAGCTTGAGGTGAACTGTATGCAAAATTTTAATTGGCAACGAACAGATTTAATCGATGAATCAGAAGAGGTAGTTGTCCATCAGACCAAAGAGCAAAAAGAAAAGCTTGAACAATCAAGTGGCATTCAAATTGAAGATCGGAATGCTGGTAGGGTAAAAATTACAGATGTTCTAGTAGACGCTGAAGGAGAAAAGCAAATTGGCAAAAAGGAAGGGCAGTATATTACCCTGTCTGTCCCAACGCTAACATTAGAAGATCAAGAAGGCTTTGCACAACTTGAGCAAGAATTGCTAGTAAATTTCAAAAAAATGCATGAGGCACTTTCTTGGCAAGAGGACGATAAAATTTTAATAGTTGGTTTAGGTAATCGCACCATTACACCCGATGCAATAGGTCCCTATTTAATTGACCATTTGCATGGTTTAGATGTCATTGATGAAAAATTTGTCATGTATGCTCCTGGGGTAACAGGACAAACAGGCTACGAAACAGGTGAGTTTGTGGCTGCTATTGCTGAGCGTCTGCAACCGAAATTAATCATTGTAGTAGATGCACTTGCTACAAGA
Source organism: Lysinibacillus sp. FSL K6-4013 (assembly GCF_038630435.1). Lineage (NCBI taxonomy): Bacteria > Bacillati > Bacillota > Bacilli > Caryophanales > Bacillaceae > Lysinibacillus > Lysinibacillus sp. FSL K6-4013. Next base: position 3,157,078 of record NZ_CP152031.1, on the reverse strand, counting down.
GCGAGTAATCGACTCTGTAAAACCATTCAATTAACTGATACAGGCATCCATCCAGGTTCAGGAGTAGGCAATCAACGGCAAGAAATTTCCTATGAGATGCTTGGCATTCCCGTAACAGCAATTGGTATCCCTACTGTAGTAGATGCACCTGTATTAATTGCGGATGCGGTAGAAACAATGCTACGTTCGATAGCTGCTCGTGTAGCTGAACGCAGTAAACCGTCATCGAAGCTTTCATTATCCTCATGGCAACCAGATATCAACAAGGAACTGGATATGACATTAGTACAACCTATATTTGGAGAATGGGCGACATGGACGAAGGAGGAGCGGCAGCAGCTGTTTGAGGAAACCTTCGCTGGCTCCCACACACAATTGATGGTTACACCAAAAGAAGCAGACTATTGGATTGATCGCTATGCAAAATTAGTGGCTTCTATGCTAATGGATTGGGCAAGTGATTTATAAAAAATTAAGAAGCAGTAGTCCTCCTAAAACACGCCTATTTATGCGTAAAACAAGAAAATTATTTTCGTTCTAATTAACATTCCCCCTCCATACGATATGGGGAGGAGGGTGTGACTTTGCTAAAAAAACTACAATGGTCATTTGGTATATTATTGTTCTTTTTCGTATTACCTGTCATTGCTGGGCAACTTCCGTTCAACAAGCAAGCATCGACTCCGATCAAACAATCAGAAGATAAGCAAGTCGTGTTTGCTGCTACCAATTTAGCTGAACAAAGTGTACTGGAACAAACGAAAGAACCTGAACCAGATCAAGCCCTAGACCCGGATCCATTTAAAGTGTTAGTGTTATTTACTCATACGCATGAAGCATACGAACCGATGGTAAAAGCAGTGAGTGGTAAGGTAGCGACTTCTCATGAAACGGTCAATATTATGAGCCTGAAGGATAAGATTGTGAATCATTTTAATGTAAATGGTTTAAAGACGGATGTTCTTGATGTAGATATTATGAAGAAATTACAAGAAGAGGGTAAAGGCTATCATGAGTCTTATAATGTGATGAGGCCATATTTAAGTAAGCATTTAGAAACAAATAATTATGATTTAATACTTGATTTACATCGTGACTCATTAAAACATGATCTTACAACGATCTCATATAATGGGGAAAACTATGCGAAAATCGCTATTGTCGTTGGTGCAGAGCATGCTAATTACCGCTGGAATACAGCCTATGCTGAAAGTTTATCATCCACACTAAATGCCATCGTTCCCAAAATTTCTAAAGGGGTTATTTCTAAAAGTGGTGATGGTGTTGATGGTCGATACAATCAGGATTTAGCAAAGCAAATGATGATTATTGAAATAGGTGGAATTGGTAATACAGAGGAAGAGGTTAATCGTACGATTGCTGTAATTGGTAAGGCTATCTCAAAAGCGTTTGTCAATGATTCAAAAAAATAGATCAATCATATTAAAAAGTGGGACTCTTGTGGGCTCACTTTTTTAATATTGTATGATAATAAAATTTCCAGAAATAATTCTCATTAATTGTCTTTCCATTGCTCCATTCTTGTCTTATAATTTTCAAGTTGGCTCTCGAATTTCATGATAAAACGTTAAATGAAGGCATATGCAAATAAAGCAAACATACTTTTGAAGTATATACCATTTTTGGGAATGCCTTTTTAAGTCTATAGCAAACATACATATGAATTTTTAAAAGACAAAAAGTGATAACGTTTCATTTTTCTCTCAAACTTTTATCGTATTTCAAACGTCAAACATATAAGTGAACAAGCAAAAAATAATAGAGAGGGGATGGTTATCAATTAAAAAGTTCTACGTGACAACAGGTTTTATCTTGATGCAGAAGGGAATACCTTCAAAAAGCGTTACTTCTTGTGGCATTAGATGTAACTAACATCTTCTCTCCAAATTCCTGGGCGGTTGTCAGAGATCGTGACGGCTTTTAGATTAATTTCTCACTGAACAGCTAGAAAAACCACATTTTACCGAAACGAAATTGAGAGATTATTGAAGGAAGGAATAGTATGTCAGGCAAGTCATTAAATCATCGTTATATTCCTGGACTAGACGGGATTCGAGCATTAGCCGTTTTAGCAGTTATTGCTTATCATTTTAACTTCAGTTGGGCTAGAGGTGGCTTTTTAGGAGTAGATATCTTCTTTGTATTATCAGGCTATTTAATTACCTCTACCATCTTACCTTTAAAGGGCAATCAATTAACAGTCAGCCTAAAGAAATTTTGGGTGGGACGATTTAGAAGGCTACTACCAGCAGCCTACGTTATGATTGTTACATCATTTGTTTGGGCAATGCTCTTTCATAAAGAGCTTCTCCATACTTTGCGAGGGGATGCACTGTCCTCTATTTTTTATTCAAGTAATTGGTGGTTCATTTTTCATAAACTCTCTTATTTTGATAGTTTCGGTTCTCCATCACCTTTAAAAAACCTATGGTCATTAGCTATTGAAGAACAATTTTACTTGATTTGGCCATTACTCTTAATGATTGGACTTTTTATTGTTAAAAAACAAAGTAAACTAGCAAATATTGTCTTTTGTGGTGCCCTTTGTTCAGCATTCGTAATGGCGGTACTTTATCAGCCAGGTGCTGATCCTAGTCGTGTCTATTATGGAACGGACACACGTTGTTTTGAATTATTAATAGGCTGCTGGCTAGCCCTTGTTTGGCCAATGAAAAGACTATCTTCTCAAAAATTAGCAGCAAACCATGTGAAGAAACTAAATACGATGAGTTTCATTGCACTTACTATTTTTTTAGTAAGCATAGTGTATGTTGATGAATATCAATCCTTTCTTTATAGAGGCGGTATGTTTTTATTTTGCTTAAATGCTGCCGTGTTGATTGCATGTATTTGTCATCCAGTCAGCATACTAGGAAAAATATTAGCATGGAAGCCATTATGTTGGATAGGCTCTCGTTCCTACGGCATTTATCTATGGCATTATCCTGTCATGGTTTTAGGGACACCCATTCATGAAATTGGTAATGCCTCCTATTGGCGAATCTTCCTGCAGCTTTTACTAATCCTGATGATTGCAGAGCTATCCTATCGCTTCATTGAGATGCCCATCCGGAAAGAAGGATTCCGAGTCTATTGTCAAAAATATCTGATTTGTAATAAAAATAAATGGGGAAGCCTAACTTTCCCACGAAAAATATCAACGGTTATGGCTCCACTTTTTCTGCTTGTATTTTTCACAGGAATGACAGGTGTAGTGGGTGAAAGCCAGCAAAACCCATCTAAAACGTTTCCAACAACGATAAAAATTAATGGCGATGAGCCCACAGCCGAGTTGAACGAGCATGACAAACAAGCTGAAGCCTCAACCGACAAGCCCTCTCCAAGCAAGGAAGAGGGAGTAGAAGATGTTCAGGACATAGAAACGCCTAAACAAGAAGAAAATAACACCATTATAGAGCCTGAAAAGGATGATTTTTATCGTGGCATACTAGCCATTGGCGATTCCCTAATGATTGATATTGCACCGAGCTTACATAATATGTATCCGACCATTACAATCGATGGAAAAATAGGTCGTCAAGTTTCACAAGCTGTCAAACTTGCACCAAATTATGCAAGTTTTAATCAACCTAATTATGCAGTCATTCTACAATTGGGGACAAATGGTTTTTTTACCACTGACCAAATGGATGCACTCCTTGGCGCTTTTTCAAATGCTGATATATATTTAGTGAATACACGTGTGCCGCGTTCATGGGAAGCAAAAGTGAATGAAGCTTTACTGCAAAAAGCACAGGAACATGAGCGAATTACACTCATTGATTGGCATGCAGCAGCAATCAATCACCCTGAATATTTTGCCCCTGACGGTGTACATTTAGAGAAAAAAGGGGTAGAAGTTTTAACAAAGCTAATTCAACAATCCTTAAACAAATAAAATGAAAAAAGTCAGTATACACAGTGTTTTCTGCGTAGCTGACTTTTTCTATATCTTTGGAAGGGGAACTATTTGCACTAGCTATATTTATTCTATAGCTGATTTGTCTGCATTTATATACTTAATACTGTAAAATTTAAAAACGACATGAAACACTGAAAGTATTGATATTATAGGCTTTCAAGTCTAGTTGCTGTTGTACTTTGCGTTATGTTCATAGTATAATTCATTATAGTTTAATTAGGAGTGGAAAAGATGAACCGAGAAGCACGTTTAAAACGACAAGAGAATATACGAAATTTCTCTATTATTGCACATATTGACCATGGGAAATCAACGCTTGCTGACCGTATTTTAGAGCAAACAAAATCTTTAACTTCCCGTGAGATGAAGGCACAGCTCCTCGACTCAATGGATTTAGAGCGTGAGCGAGGCATTACAATTAAGTTAAATGCAGTTCAATTAAAGTACGAAGCAAAAGACGGCGAAGTGTATACATTTCATTTAATCGACACACCAGGACACGTCGATTTCACATATGAAGTATCACGTAGTTTAGCTGCTTGTGAGGGTGCCATTTTAGTTGTGGACGCAGCACAAGGTATTGAAGCACAAACACTAGCAAATGTTTACTTAGCACTAGACAATGATTTAGAAATTTTACCTGTAATCAATAAAATTGATTTACCTGCAGCTGACCCTGAACGTGTACGTCAAGAAGTAGAAGATGTTATTGGATTAGATGCCTCTGAAGCAGTATTAGCTTCTGCGAAAGCAGGTATTGGTATCGAGGATATTCTAGAGCAAATCGTAGAGAAGGTACCAGCGCCAACTGGTGATCCAGATGCACCACTACAAGCTTTAATTTTTGACTCTGTTTACGATGCCTATAAAGGTGTTATCATTTCGATTCGTGTCATCAATGGTACTGTTAAGCCTGGCGATAAAATTCGCATGATGGCAACAGGTGCGGAATTCGAGGTTATTGAAGTTGGGGTACATACACCAAAAGTTGTGCCACAGGCTGAATTAACAGTGGGTGATGTAGGTTACTTAACCGCATCTATCAAAAATGTAGGTGACACACGGGTAGGGGATACTGTAACCTATGCAAATCGTCCTGCAGCTGAGCCATTAGCTGGTTATCGTCGCTTAAACCCAATGGTATACTGCGGTTTGTATCCAATCGATACAGCCAAATACAATGATTTACGTGAAGCGTTAGAAAAGCTAGAGTTAAATGATTCTGCTCTACAATATGAGCCAGAGACATCGCAAGCACTTGGTTTCGGTTTCCGCTGTGGATTCTTAGGATTACTACATATGGAAATTATTCAGGAGCGTATTGAGCGTGAATTTAATATCGACTTAATTACAACAGCACCTTCCGTAATTTACAATGTTCATATGACAGATGGTACTGAGCTTAAAGTCGATAATCCATCCTTTATGCCAGATCCGCAAAAAATTGATCGTGTCGAGGAACCATATGTGAAAGCAACAATCATGGTACCAAATGATTATGTGGGAGCGGTTATGGAACTTTGTCAAATGAAGCGTGGTAATTTCATGACGATGGATTATATTGATACATCGCGTGTAAGTATTATATATGAAATGCCATTATCAGAAATTGTCTATGATTTCTTTGACTATTTAAAATCAAATACAAAGGGCTATGCATCATTCGACTATGAGCTTATTGGTTACCAGCCATCTAAGTTAGTGAAAATGGATATTTTACTAAATGGTGAGCAAGTCGATGCACTAAGCTTTATCGTACACCGTGACTTTGCCTACGATCGAGGCAAAATCATCGTAGAAAAATTAAAAGAATTAATCCCACGCCAACAATTTGAAGTACCAATTCAAGCAGCAGTTGGACAAAAAATCGTGGCGCGTTCAACAATTAAAGCCATCCGTAAAAACGTATTAGCGAAATGTTACGGTGGAGATATTTCTCGTAAACGAAAACTTCTTGATAAACAAAAAGAAGGTAAAAAACGTATGAAACAAGTAGGCTCAGTTGAAGTCCCTCAAGAGGCATTCATGGCTGTGCTGAAGATGGATGATTCGAAGTAATATCGATATAACAGGGTTTATAGGGGTTTAAGCAAATAGTTTTGTAGCAGTTGAGTGGAGATTGCCACCGATTTGCGACTGCATTGAAATTGTGCCAGCAATTTATAAATCTTTAGCGATGGAATCAAAAATATCGGAAGTATCTATCTTCTGTGATAAACGGACATAGCAGTTTTCAGTAATAGCTGATCTGCTGTGTCCTAATCTTTTTTGAATAGTTTTTATTGTTTCCATTATCATGTATGTCGTAAAGAATGGTACACAACGTAGTAATTAGTAATAATAATGCCCAGTTACTCGTTTTTATTAAGTACCAGGGCATTTTTTGTTTTGGCTACCATCAACTGCTTTCTTTTCAGATAATTTACAGTGAATCTTTTCAAAGGTCTCGAATCGCCTGCTTTTAATTAAGCTATCTTTCCTTACTCTTTTTCTTTTTCAATCTTTCTGAATAATAAATAAACTGTTGAAATTATAATATAAAGTATAACAAAATTTAGAAGCACACTATTTTCATTTTTACTGGCTATGTATACGTATAACCCTACTACCACTGCTAAAATTAATGATTTGCATATTGAATTCATATTACTTCCACCTTTTCTTAATACTAGAAATAATTTTATAGTCTTTCATATAATTTTATATTAATATCCCTTTTTAATTGCAATCTCCCTAATTTTTAAAAAAATGAATTATTTGCAAATGCAATTATTCATCCAGATTATTTCTATTACTATGTAGGAGTTTATGACATGACTATTAAATGGCACAGAGAAGAAATACTTTTCGATACTCTATATGAAGCCGATACTTGGGCAGATTCAATAGCAAATGAAATATACGGAAGAATTTATAACGGATATGATACTCCAGATTACAAAATAGCATATTCGCTTGCTTTTAGATTAGCTTCTATGAAAGAGTGTAGGATTTATACAGAAAGTAGTATTGAAGGTAGATATAAAGTTTGGGTCATTTTTGAAATTGAATAGTAAAGACCAAGTGCTCATTTAAAACTGAGTAGCTGGTTTTTGGTAATTCGAGGTTCTTCATTTTCAATTATATAAAAGTAATGGTGTAGAAACTAACGAAGCAACAGTATGTCCTGAGTTTCTCTCACTCTCTCTTACATTACATGGAGCTTTATGGTATATAGGCACCCACTACTTCAAACGTTAGTTTGGCATCAACTATAATATATTTTATATCTATTTCTTTATTAGGCTGGAACGAAGGGATGTGTACTATTTGGATAACTGTTTCTACCTTAGCTTGCAGCTTATCGCAATTAGGTATGGTCACAGTTAAGTAGAGTTATCAATGCTTAAACGTTTCTATGATAAATTTATTAAATAATAGAACTGTAAGCATGAGTACCTGAGGATTAAAATATTTAGATTAATATTGAGTATAGCCGTCAACTATAAAAGGAATCACTGTTTATACTAATTCCTTTTATAGTTGACCATTCTGTTTGAACCTTATTGAAACAATAGGAAAAACTTTGCTAATAAAAAAATGGGGACTCCTACAATTATTACGCCTGCAAAGAAATAACAAAACAACATAAAAACATCGAAAACCGCACCGGCTAAATCATCAATGAATTTTAACATTTCATTTCCCTCCAAACATAATAAGTATTAGCATTTTTAATCTCTTTATTGCTTATCAATCATCATTGATTCAACGTCTTTTTTAGAGTCTTAATCCACTTAATCGAGAGTCACGTAAATTTTTATTAGAATGATTTTCATCAGATGGTAACGCTTGAAAGCTAAGTGTGTCAACTTTAATGAAGTCACACTGAGTATTCATTGTAATTTGTCATACCCTAACCACGAAGCTTGTGTGTAATTCCTAATAACGACCCTGTAAATCTTTTGGGAAAGTGTTTTATATTGTATGCAAAAAGCATGTTATTGTCTAAAGATTTGTTTTTACATGTGTATTCTGATAGAGCATTTACTTCTAAAATCCAAAGGGTAATGCGCGTTTCCATATCATATGATGATTATTTGCTCCCCAATAGTTTTCAAGTACAAAATCTGGCTGGCCAAATTTTTTCTGCCAGATGACTTGTGCTTGTTTATACCCACTATCTAAACAAAAAGCAGGAACCCTTCGATTTTCTAACGTCATTAGCATTTTCTGTAGTAGCATGGTGCCAATACCGCGATTTTGGTAATCTGGATGAACAAATACGGTACCGATTTCTGGACAATCGAATAGATTTTCTTTAATCGTCTGTTGAATGATTTCGTTGGCTTCACCATATTCGATAGTGCCTATTATTTCATTTGTTTCTTCGTTCAAAGCTAACCAGAAAAATCTTTTTTCGCCCTGGCTCTCTAAGTCCATTGCTACGTACTGTTTTTTCGTTTCCCATTCATGCTGTTGATCGTCCACTAGCTCGGCAATCCCTTCCTTTGCATAAGTATCCTGAATGACAAGATAAAAGAATTGGTGTAACGCCTGGATGTCCGATTGTTCTGGACGTCTAATAAGTAATTTCATGATTGCTTGCTCCTTATGATGAACGTCTTCTATTTTTTAATAAAGATTGAGCTCGTCCCACTTCAACATTTAGTAAATCACCCATTTCTAGCTGTAGTGCGGTCGATCGATCAAGTGCCAGCTGTAACCAATGATCGGAGGCATCATATTTTTCAGCATGCCATAGCATCTCTCCATAACAAATCGCAGCACGAATAAATGTGATATGGTCATTCACCAGCTTTGCTAAATGGATGGCTTGTTTGAGACATTCTTCCGCCTGTGATACCTTGCCATAATCTAAATACCGAAGTGCTTTCAAAAATTCCGTGTTGGCTTGCTGTATTGTCTGTTCATTCAAATGTTGTGACATGACAAATCGCTCCCATCCGTTATTTTTGTTCAATTATGCCTACTACAGGTCTATTTTAATGATTATATCATGTTCCCCTAAATTGGTTAATGATGGGATATGATAAAATACTAAGAAAAACACTTGATAACGAAAAGGAGAGAATTCCATTGAAAGATTTAGAGGAGAAACTCGATGCAGTATTAGAGCAAATGCGTGATTATATCGAAGGGATTCACGAGCAGGGGTCGGCCTATCCAATGTTTTTTTATCATCAACCTGAAGAGGATATTAGCCATTTTGTGGATAGTGGGTGGTTATTGCCAGCGGAGTATGTCTATTTTTTGAGACATTATGTCGTTGAAAGGGTTACATGGGATACAGGTGATTATATTAATCTAAAGATCTATGGAGCAAGGGATTTAATACGTGGACAGGAGGGCTATAATTATAATCCAGTGACAGATGAGATGATTGAGGATTGGCCACAGAATTATTTAGTTATCGCAACAGATGAAGGTGATCCCTATTGTCTGGATTTATCAAGAGGAGATACAGCTATTTTTACTGCTCCTCATGGGACAGGCAGTTGGCATTTTACAATGGCTTACGACAATCTAATTATGTTCCTGGAAAGTGTACTAATTCCATCTAGTTGTGAGGATATGTTGCCTGTAGACATTCCTGTAGCGTACTATGAACTAACGATTACTGGGGAAGGAAAAGAGAAACTAAAGACATTATTGTTGCTAAAAAAAATTCTATCTTATGATTATTCGCAAGCAAGAGAGGCTTTAGAGCAACCCCCACTAGTGATTTATAGGGGAGTTGAAGCGGGTGCCTTAAAGTTAGAGGCCGAGTTACAGCATATCCGTGCAGATTACCAAAAAAGGAAAATTAGCTTAGCTGAATTTATTGGATGAGGGAAATTAACAAGAATCATGGACATTCCTCCTCTCAAATATATTTCACAAGAAAGGAAGAGTATGGATGAAAATTAACAAAGCATTAGCACCACACTATCAATGGGGAGCACAGTGTGATGGCTGGCATCTTGTACAAAATACGGACCTTAGTGTTATACATGAACGTATGCCTGCTCAAACAGCTGAGGTAAATCATTACCACCATCATGCACAGCAGTTTTTCTTTATTCTTTCAGGCACAGCTACAATAGAACTGAATGATCAAAGAATTGAGTTAAAGCAACATGAGGGAATAGAAATTCCTCCAAATTTACCACATCAAATGCGAAACGATTCACAAGAAGATGTAGAATTCCTCGTGATATCACAGCCAAATAGCAAGGGAGACCGAGAGCTACTTTAACTGCACTAAAGTAAACTTCATTCTTTCGCATGAAGCCATTCTTATCAGCTACTTGTATAGTAGGGAGTGTAAAGGGGTGCTTAAAGATGAAGATTACGAAGGTCAAATTATATGTTCACGATGTGCAAAAAATGCAGCAATTTTATGTTGTTCTGTTAGGCTTTGCTTTGTTAGAAAGAACTGCTGACCATTTTACAATAGCCATGGGGGAAAGCAGGATGACATTTGAGAAGCTTTCTTCTAAGATCCCAAAGCAATATCATTTTGCATTAAATATTCCTAGTAACCTATTTCAACAGGCAAAGATTTGGGCAAAGGAGCATGTAGGCTTGCTGGATTCAGAGGGGCAGGATGACGTCTATTTTGAATTTTTAAAAGCTTACTCATGTTATTTCTACGATCCTGAAGGCAATATAGTGGAGTTTATTGCCAGACAAGAAATAAATCCAAAACATGCTGACGTTAATTTTTCTGTAGAGCAAGTGTTACATATTGGGGAAATCAATTTAACGTCAGATAACATTCAAACAATTGCTGAAAAGTTAACGAAATTTACTATAAAACCTATGGCAAACAAGGAAATCCAACTAGATGGTCTTAATTTTCTAGGAAACTATGAAGACGGGGCCAATATACTATTAGGGCCGAGTGAACGTCTTTGGTATTTTTCTGATAAAAAAGCGGTAATCAGCCCGATTTGTATTGAAATAGACGAAGCGTTACAATTAAATATGGATGAAAAAGGTCAACTAACCCTTATCCAACTCTAGCATCATAAACTTATTATTGATTAAATATTTATTGTTTTGTATATTTATTCAATATAAGGAGTCTGTTAGATGTATATAATCAAAGAAACAAATCCGACGATAGACTCGTATAAAGCATTGCACCAAACAACTGGCTGGAATGCAAAAGGGCAGTATACGTATGAACAATTATACAAGGCTATTTGTAATAGCTGGTTCAGTACATCTATATATGATGAAGGCAATCTAATTGGCTATGGACGTATTATCTCTGATGGTATCTATCAAACATTTATCTGTGATGTGATGGTGCACCCTGATTATCAACGAAAAGGAGTTGGCACAATGGTGATGGATGCTCTTTTAGAGCAATGTCAGAAGGAAAATATAAAATGGGTTCAATTATTTTGTGCTAAAGGTAAACAAACTTTCTATCAGAAGCTTGGATTTAAGGAACGTGAAATAGATGCTCCTGGTATGATGTTGTTTTATACGTAATGAATAAAGGAGCTAGAATCGTTGAAAGCAAAATGCCTGAAAATTTATGAATTTGGAAATCCGCAAGAGGTTGTAAGGCTAGAGAATAAAACCATCGCGCCTCCTCAAGGTCAAGAAATTCTTGTTCGCATGCTAGCCAGACCGATCAATCCTTCAGATTTAATACCAATATGGGGGAAATATGCTCATAGAATCACTTTACCAACTATACCTGGCTATGAGGGTGTAGGAATTATTGAAGAGGTTGGACCGCTTGTTTCACCAAGGCTTATTGGCCAGCGCGTATTACCTTTACGGGGAGAGGGAACTTGGCAGGAAATAGTGAAAACGCAAGCAGATTTTGCAGTGACTATTCCTGACACAATGGATGATTTTACAGCCGCACAAATGTATATTAATCCAATCACAGCTTTCGTAACATGCTCAGAGGTACTTAATTTACAATCAAACGATGTCTTATTAGTAAATGCCTGTGGTTCTGCCATTGGACATCTCTATGCTCAACTTGCGAAATTGCTAGGCTATCAGCTTATTGCAGTGACACGAAGTAATCAGCATACTGAAGAATTACTGCAACTTGGGGCAGCTTTTGTCATTGATACCTCTCAAATGCCACTTTACGAAACCGTTATGGCATTAACAAATGGTAAGGGAGCAGATGCAGCAATTGATTCGATTGGCGGAGAGGCCGGCAATCAGCTTGCCTTCTGCGTAAAGCCCGAGGGTATTTTTTTAGCTATTGGTCTTTTATCGGGTATTCAGGTAAATTGGACAAACATTGTGAAGGAAGCAAAGGTGCAAGCGAGGATCTTTCATTTACGTCATTGGCAACGTCAGACGTCAATTGAAAAATGGCAACAAACGATGCAACAACTTATACACCTTGTACAGGATGGCTCCTTAAAAATGATGAATGTACATGCTCGTTTTCCATTATTGGATATCCATAAGGCAATCGATGCTGTTGAGGGAACTAAAAAAGGAAAAGTATTTTTAACGAATGTTGATTAAATAACATACTACCGTCGTAGTTGAGCTACTACGTGTAGTATGTTTTTTTATAGGGACATGAGTGTTTTTAGCTCTGGAGAAAATAGTTCATACATTGTCCTGCCCCAAAAAGTGAGCAAGTCGCTCAAAAGAAGTGAGCCTCCGCCCAGATTAAAGAATTCACTAGCAATAGTAGTAACATATCTTTAAAACTAACTAAATTAGTAATTTGAGGTAATAAAGAGGTATGATAAGGTTAGGTGTTTTTAAATAAAGGAGTACAGATGATGGAGAAGATCAACCAACTAAAACAGTCAATACAACGATTGAGTGAAGCTGATGCGAAGTCGATGCTTCTTTTAACTTTAATAAATGAACAGTCAAGAGATAGCATGTTAGAGTTTTTATTACAGCAAGCTGAGGAGCGGGATTCTTCAACGGTACAAACGGTGCATATTGTATTCGGTCATTCACCTGGGGGGAGCTTGAAAGCAGCCTTTCGTAATCCTGACTATGCTAAGTCCGAGGAGATTATTGTTGTGCCAGGTAATTTTTCTGTTGGTCCTTTGAAAGATGTACATACAAGGGACGGAATTGAAGCTCGTTTTCAATGGTTGGAACAGCGCTATCTAATAGAAGATGATGGATTGATCATATGTGAGCGGGAGATGAAGGAAGCCATAGAGAAAATTAAAAATATCCCCCCTCATAAGGATATACTGATTTGGACTTGTCAAAATGCTCATGAGCAAATAGGGCTTCGACTCGTTTTGGCGATGCTCGAACAGAAAACAAATGATATCTATGTATTAGATACTTTTCAGTTATTTCATGAGTTATATACTTTACCACAGTTAGCAGAGGATCATTATCCAAGATCGACTGGAGAGGTCAACACAGAGGATTTACTTTACTTTTATGAACATTTCCAAAGATGGCCATTAAAAGAAGCATTGAGGCACTCCCTATGCAAAGAAGGGCTAAATCTGTTAATGGATGATTACGATTGCATACATACATGGAAATATCATGAACTTTGGGGAAATAATAATGAGGATAGAGAGGATGACTTGATCATTACCTGTGCTAAACGTTTACAGGAAGAACAAGAGGAAATTCATTACGAAGTTGCAGCTAGGTTAATTGGAGAGGTACTGGGGCATATGGAGGAATTGAGAGAGGCTGAATGGATTGACTATCGTCTGCGTCAATTAATTCAGCAAGGCATTTTTTCTTATGAAGGTGAGTTAAAGGGAATATTACACTATAAAGTAAAGTTAGCAGATGCAACGAACTATAATCCTTCATGATTTTTATGATATAATTTTTTTGATATAGACGGTTAGAAGGAGTGAGATCATTGTTAAAAACAGAAGTATTTGAACAATTAAAAACGGCAATGAGAGAAAAAGATACGTTAGCGAAGGGTGTATTATCTCTTTTAAAGTCAGCATTAGATTCAGCTGAAAAAGAAAAGGGAGAGGCTTTAACAGCTGACGAAGAAATAGCTATTATTAATCGAGAGGTCAAACAAACAAATCAGGCTTTAGAAGGTGCACAAACGGCTGGGCGAGCAGACCTGATTGAAAAAGAGGAAGCCAAATTGACACTTTTGAGATCCTTTTTACCAAAGCAATTATCAGAAGAAGAAATTGCAGAGAAATTAGTGGCAGCGGGTGTTGGAAAAGGAATGAACATGGGAGAAGCCATGAAAATTGCAAAACCATTGCTGACAGGTCAGGCTGAAGGTGCCGTTATTTCAAAAGTTGTGAAAAATATTATTGCCTAAACTTTTACCATTTTGGTAGGAGAGTTTTTATGGAAAGAAGAATCCGCTATGCCGAAAATGTGCATAGCGGATTTGTTATTTTTATAACTGGAATTTTTGAATGATATTGCGGAGCTGTTGAGCCATTTCAGCTAAGTTATTTGAGGAAGCTGTTATTTCTTCGATACTTGCAGATTGCTCCTCAGAGGCAGCAGCTACGTTTTGAATATTGCCTGAAGCTTGAACAGCTACGACCCCCACTTGTTCAACAGAACTAGCAATACTGCTAACACCTTCATTGATATTGGACATCACGTTATTGACATGGTCCATTTCTCTCGTCAGTGCAGTGACTTGGGTATAAATTTCTGCAAATGCCTCTCCGGATGCATTGAATGTTGTTGAGCTTTCGGCAAGATTACTGCTACTGATAGCCATTGATTTGACGGCTTGTGCAGATTCTTCTTTAATCGTTTCAATGCGTGTACGAATACTGTTAGTTGCCTCTAAAGATTGATCGGCTAATTTACGGACTTCCTCCGCTACAACTGCAAAGCCTTTACCGTGTTCGCCTGCACGCGCTGCCTCAATCGAAGCATTTAATGCAAGTAAATTCGTTTGATCTGTAATTTGGGTAATCAGTGTCACAATATCCCCAATTTCATTTGTGTATGTGCTTAAACGTTCTACTACAGCTGCTGACTCTTGAATAGCCTGAGATGTTACGGCCATTTTTTCAGTAGCATCTTGGATCGTTGTGTTGCCCTTTTCTGATATAGCAGATGCTTGGAATGCCTTATCTGTAACATCGGTTACACTTGTCACTACCTCTGACATTTTGCTAGAGATGGTTGTAATATGACTATCCACTTCTTCAATCGAAGAGGTTTGCTTTTCTGAACCCGCTGCCACCTCTTGCATAGAAGAGGTTATTTGCTGAATGGATGCACTTGTCTGTTCAGAGCTTGCTGTTAGTTCCTCCGACATGGCGGCCACTTGTTCAGCATTTTGTGCGATTTGTGTGATTAACGAACGCAAATCTTCCGTCATGTTTTCAATGCCTGATGAAAGCTGTGCAATTTCATTGGAACCTTTTATTTGAAGAGGTTCGACAGCCAAATCTCCCTGTGCAACTTGACCAACATAACGCGTCATTTTTTTGATTGGCTTCGTAATGCCCACACTAATAAAGTAAGCAACGATTATACCAAAAATTACAAAGACGATCGTTAAAATAATACAAATCCAAAGTGTTTCCGTTTGTAGCTTAGAAATGAAGGAAGCATCCATATCTAAACCGAAAATAATATCTGTATCTTTAAATGGGATAAAAATGGATTTATGGATACCATACTCATCCTTGTAAATATCACTTGTTTGTGTGTTACCAGTAGCTACGGCTTCATGCATTTCTTCACTAAATACATAATCTTGCTGATGATTGTCGGTATTACTTAGAGCGACGATATGCTCCTTACCGTTTGCTTTAGAAAGGACATAGGCATTTTCAACATCATATTTTTTAACCGTTGTATTCAATTGATCTAAAAGCTTTTTGTATTTGTCAGGGCTACCATTATCCGCTGCCTTTACATCATTTTTCTCAATATCTTCAAAAATCGTGGTCGATGTAATCTCTAAAGTAGATTCAAATTGTTTAATAACAAAATTGTCAATAATACGGTAAGAAACGGCAAATAACACAATACTAAAGAGCAAGGAAATAATCGCTATTGGAATGGTGAAACTGGCAATATATTTGTAGAGTAAAGAACTCTTAAATTTAGTGACGATACGCAATGTGTGACGCCTCCAGTACTTTAAGCTTTTGCTGTAAGAAATGAATCATAGTAGAGATATGTTCTGTCTCCGTATAAGGTGAAATAGAGAAAAACTTTGCCGCTGCAACGGGTACTTGTTGTGTTGTATCACTTGTACTAACCGTGCAAACACGCGTTGTGTCACCAAAGAACACTTCGTCTCGACCTTCTCCAATAATTTCAAAGAATGAAGCATTGATACCGTTTATGTGTTCTATTTGGTCTTGTGTATAGTGACCAGCTTGTTCAGCTTGCCAATTCATGCCATCTGGATATAAACGAAACGCTGTGACTGGTCCGATATTGGATTCATTAACCACCTGTAGCATTGGCGTTTTCGCAGCTAATTGAGCACGGAATGCTAAATTCACACGTACATAATTAGCTAATAGTTGTTGATAGCCTTCCTTACCAAATGCCTGCAATGCAGCAAAAATAGCAATGGAGCTACCCATTCGAGAACATTCTAATGTATAGCCAGTATGATAGGAGCCATAACCACGGTTGCCTACATATGGCGTATCAAAATCCTCAATATCTAGTAGCTGTAAACTTTTACCTTCCTTAATTAAGAATAGACTAGTTAAATAAGGTGTTTGACCAAGCTTTTGGAAGTCAAAGCAAAGGCTATCCGCAATGGCTAGATGTTGCATACGTTCATGGATTTGTGCTAATCCTTGTAAAACCTCCTCCTCGAATTGGAGTGGATTTTTATTAAAATCATAATCATTGAAGAAGGCATAAAAACCACCTAAAGCCGAATCAGCATGAATATGTACTGGTTGTAAGTTGTATTTCTTCTCAAGCGTTGTTGTGACTTCTTTGATGGCTTGGACATCATCAATACCAAATTGATCGGTAGCACCTGTTGTCGCGACTACATAGACAGGAATGCCACCGTTTTCGATGACTTCTGTCATACGTGCACGTAAGTCTTCCACATCCATCGAATGATCTTTGCCCGCTTTAACACGCACTAAATGTTTACTGCCGATCCCCACTGCTTCTACTGATTTTAAAAGACTGTAATGGGCATTCTCTGAAGCAAAGCAATATAAATTAGTAGGGACACCATCTTCTTTTGCTTGAGGGAATTGTTTTGCAATGGCAAGACGAAGTCCACTGAAAACGGCACCTTGTCCACCCCACGTTGTATAGCCAAAGCTTTTTGTATAATCATAGCCTACTAATTTAGACATCATGGCTACTACTTTAACCTCACACTCAGCGGCAGCAGGACCATAAACATCCCATAAATTATTGCCATTCAATAGGGCGTTGGTAAACTGTCCTAACACTCCAGGAATACTTGCCATTGGTAAAACATTCGTAACAAAGTTACGTGTATGATAAGGATGTCCTTGCATTAAATGCGTCAATTCTTTTACAACTTGATCGAGTCCAATCCCAGTTGTTGGCACTTGATGCTCTTGCATTAGCTCTTGATAAAAATTAGCAGATCGCTCTTTTATTGGGCCAAGAGTTGTCTTGTTTGGATTCTTTAATTCATCTAATGAGGAAACAATTTTCTCTAATAGGGATAAAAAATTCTCTCTTTGTTGGATATTTCCATCCTCGCTTTGGAATAATTGTTGGATATTTTGCATATTCATCATCCTTTATAGTTCATATTTCCTCTATTTTTACCTTAATAAAAATAGGACATTATACTAAAGGTATAATAGCATATTTTAGCAGAGATGGTGATTATATTTTACTGAAAAAATATTTATAGACATTTCTGAAAAATTAAACATCTAATGGCATTATATAACTGTGATGTTTTAATTAAGGAGTGCAGGGGTTTATGCGATGTAGGAAGCAATAATTAGAGGAGTGTGGGGAATTATATAAATTATAATGATGATACTATTAATAAACTGATGCTTTTTAACTATCCTTATCCTATTGTAGGAATCTGCACAAAAGGGAGTGCAGATTCTTAGCGGGCATGTATTATTCGGAATATTTGAGCAGTTCATCTACCGTGACAAAGGTATAGCCCTCATCCGTAAGGGACTGAAGAATTCCTTCGATTGCCTGTAGTTCATTGTCAGTTTGATCATACATAGGATGCATTAAAATGATGGAGCCTGGTTGAATATTTTCTTTTACATAATTGATTTTATCCGCTGCCTTTGTAAAGAAGGTATCAGGCTCTAAATTCCATGTGATGGTCTTACGTTGATGTTTATTTAAGTAATAGGGAAAGCCGATTAGCTTTTTACCATATGGTGGTCTTACAGCAGGTTTTTCTTGATCCCCGATATTGGCAATAAGGGCATCGGTTTTTTCTATTTCATTTTTAATAAAGGAAGGGCTTTTTAATACCATACGTTGGTGAGAATACGTATGATTACCAATTTGATGTCCGGCTACCACTATTTTTTTAGCCTCTTCAGGATGTTGTTCGATGTCCTGACCAATGAGAAAAAATGTGGCTTTTACTTGGTAGTCATCCAGTAACGATAGGATAGCGCCAGTATTATCAGTTGGTCCGTCATCAAATGTCAATGCCACGACCTTTTCCTGCGTTTCAACCCGAGAGGTAATAGAACCAAACAATTGATAGTCACGTGCATTCATTAATTTATAGGCTGAAAATGCGAATGCAAGAATAAAGAAAAGTCCGATGCCGATATAAGATAGTTTCCTTTTCATTCACTGTCTCCTCTCTTTTTCACCATAAAAGATGTATGGTGTTAATGTATGTTATCTCGAATACAATATCAATGGTGTTACGTTTTGAACGTCAATTATCTGTTTGAATACCAAAAAAATAACCATACTACAGTGGAGGTGAGAATATGTATAAATTATTATCACATAACGATTTAGACGGAGTTGGGTGTGGGATATTAGCCAAGCTTGCTTTTAACGATAAAGTGAAGGTACGCTACAACTCCATTACGGCACTTGATCGTGAAATCGAATTCTTTTTGGAAAACGACCAACAGAAAACATTTTTGTTTATTACGGACCTTTCTCCGAATAAAGAGAATGAAGAAAAGCTTCATGATTATTATCTGGCGACGGGTAATGTGCAATTGCTAGATCATCATAAGACAGCACTCCATTTCAATCAATATGAATGGGGAAAGGTGTTAATTGAGGATGAGCAAGGCGCTTTAACGTCAGCTACATCTCTGTTCTTTCAATACCTAATGACCCATGGACTATTAGAAAAAACAGCCGCCATTTCAGAATTTGTAGAGTTAGTAAGACAATACGATACATGGGAATGGGAAAAGAATGGAAATTTCCAAGCGCAAAGATTAAATGCACTGTTTTTTCTAGTGTCAATTGAAGAGTTTGAAGAGAAAATGCTTGAGCGTTTAAAAACAAGCGATCATTTTGACTTCGATGAATTCGAAAAGAAAATTTTAAGCATGGAAGAAGAAAAAACAGAGCGTTACATTCGGCGTAAGAAACGTGAGCTTATTCAAACAAATTTGGGCGATTTCTATGCTGGGGTTGTCTATGCAGAATCCTATCTTTCTGAGCTTGGCAATGAATTGGGAAAGGAAAATACGCATCTTGATTATATTGCGATGATCAATATGGGCAGTAAAAAAATATCCTTTCGAACAATCCATGATCATATTGATGTGTCAGCTATTGCCGCCAAATATGGTGGAGGTGGTCATCAAAAGGCTGCTGGCTGCTCATTAACGCTGGATGCATACAAGCAGTTTGTAGTGGACACCTTCCATATAGAGCCTATTCCAGAAGATGCAAAAAGAAATCGTTATAACGTAAAGGGGTCTACGTTTGGGACTTTCTATAAAAACCAGCAAGATGAAATGTTTATGCTCTATTCAAACGATAAAGTTGACTGGATAATTGAAAAAAATAACACGCCACTAACACAAACTTTTGCAAGCTTTAATGAAGCGGAATGGTTTTTAAAGCGAAACAATCAAGTGTGGCTAGTCAGAGATGATCTCTTTGTGGACTATTTAATGCGTGAAGTCAATAAAGTTCGTCATCTACATAAAGGGATGTAATATCCTTTTATACATAATGAATCTTCAACATAGAAGGTTATATAATGCATGATTGAGCACTACAATAAATCATAATGATTTTTATAAAAATGAGGTGTACGGTTGTCCAATGATATGATTCGAGTTGTGGATTTGGATAAGGAAAATCGGAGAAGTAAGAAATGGTTTATTGTTGTAATCCTTTTATTAATGATTGCTAGTGGATCGATGCTGTATTTGTGGTGGGATCAGGATGTGAATTTTGAAGCCTATAAAACGGATGTAGGAAAAACAGCTAGCAATAGCTTAGGGCGGTTAACATTAAATGAAGTGATTATAGATGACAATCAAATTTTATTGAATGCAACTTTCGAGCCTGGAAAAGAGTTTAAGCCAGGCCATCAAGTATTTTTCTTTCCGCAAATTCTCGTTAATGGTCAAGATTATATGGTTCGTAATGGAGGACAGTCCATAGCGAAGTCTGCCAACGTTTATACGATATACAATAGCATTAAAATGGATGATTTTCCGTCAGATGAACAATTAGAATTAGATATTCGTTATAAAGATTGGAATGTGGAAACACCAATTGATAAGCCATGGGAATTTCAGGTAGATGCTTCACAAGAGCAATTACAACAAGACCGTGAAACCTTTTCCGTTAATAAAAAAGTGAAGCATGTTGATCAGCAAGAAATAACCATTGACAAAATTGTCTCCACCCCTATTTCGACAACGATTTATTTTCATGCTGAACAAAGTGTGGTCAATGATGCGTTGCACTTCAAAATCCAATCAAAATCAGGACAATCATGGAGCTTTGCAACACCCTATCCATTAAATAAAGAGGGTACAAGGTGGGGGAGCCGTGTAGATGCACTATACCTAACAGAAAGAAATTATACATTAATTCCAATCAATAGTGAGGGCAGTAAAGTAGATTCTGCAATTAAAATAAAGAAAGATTAATAGTGAAGGAAATTTTACAAACTCTTAATCTAAAAAAAATAGCTTTCCGTGTAAGATGAAATAAAAGATATGGAAAGTAGTTGAGAGTTTGAAAAGGCTTTGGGAGATTTTTTTTGTTGCTTTAAAATTGGGCTGTACCTCGTTCGGAGGCCCAACAGCTCATCTAGGTTATTTTCAACAGGAATATGTACAGAAGCGTAAATGGCTTTCTGCACATGATTATGGTCAACTTGTTATGTTAAGTCAATTTTTGCCTGGACCTGCATCCAGTCAGGTAGGGATGGGGATTGGTTTACTTAGAGGTGGAGTTTTAGGAAGCTTTCTATCATTTCTTGGTTTTACATTACCATCTGTGCTGATACTTATTCTTTTTGCCTATTTCTCCATGTTTACAGAGCTGAAGATGGATTGGATTCATGGTTTGAAGTTAGTAGCAATAGCGATTATCGCCCATGCTATTTGGGACATGAGCAAAAAATTACTGTCAACAAAATGGCATTGGTTGATTGCTTTCTTGGCATTGATAACAGTATTGATGTGGATACATCCACTTGCACAAATTGCAGCAATATTAATAGCTGCTTGCTTTGGCTTTCAACTACTAAAAAAAACCGACGAGGGCAATACCTCAAAATTAGTATATATACCGATTTCAAAAACTACTGGCATTGTTTTACTAGCGCTCTTTTTCATGCTACTCCTAGGTTTACCTATATTAAGCGCTTTATGGCATCATGAGTGGTTTTCATTGATGGAGAAATTTTATCTTGCAGGTGCCTTAGTATTCGGTGGTGGTCACGTTGTCTTACCTTTACTGGAAACACAATTTGTTCAAAGTGGTCAAATAAGTACCTCAGATTTTCTAGCTGGCTATGGTATGACACAGGCAGTTCCGGGTCCTTTATTTACATTTGCTGCATATATCGGTATGGTCATTGCTGGCGTTCCAGGGGCTATTATTGCTACTTTCGCAATCTTTCTACCAGCATTTTTGCTAGTAGTTGGGGCGCTACCATTTTGGATTAGCCTAAGTCGTATTGCCCGTCTGAGAGGTGCGATGGCAGGCGCAAATGCGGCGGTCATTGGTATTCTAGCCGCTGCTTTTATTCATCCAATTGTGACACAAACCATCCTCAGCGTGTTAGATATTTTCATAGTGGCTATCTTTTTATGGTGTTTAATTCGATGGAAAATACAGCCTTATTTATTGGTGCTGTTAGGAATTGCTGTGGGCGTCATTTTTTATACATGAAAAAAATCTGCACTTTCGATTGTTAGATTCTTACTAATAATCGGAGGTGCAGTTTGTTTTGTAATTACAGAATCAATATTAATGAAAAGGACCAATGGGTTTCATAGCGTTCCATCTAAGGATTCGTTATAATGTAGAAATGGAAAAGACTTAACGCGAAAGAAGGGATTGCTATGGCACGAGGTGTTTACATTCATATTCCTTTCTGTCATCAAATCTGTAATTACTGTGATTTCAATAAATTTTATTTTAAAAATCAACCAGTGGATGAATATATAGAAGCGCTTGGAAAAGAAATGGCCCTGACAACAGAAAAACATCCTGAAAAATTCCGTAACATCGAGACGATTTTTCTTGGTGGCGGAACACCGACAGCTTTATCACCTGAGCAATTGGACAAACTACTAACGTATATTCATACGTATATTCCAATGAAGAGTGTGACAGAATTTACATCAGAGGCAAATCCTGATGAATTGTCTGCTGCGAAATTGCAGGTATTGTTTGACGGTGGTGTTAATCGTTTAAGCATGGGGGTTCAATCTTTTGACCAAGGATTGCTACAGAAGATTGGACGCACGCATAGTAATGATCATGTCTATGAAACAATCGCCTTGGCTAGAAAAATTGGCTTCTATAATATCAGCATTGATTTAATGTATGGTTTGCCTGGGCAAACGATGGCTCAATGGAAGGATTCATTAGCCAAAGCTTTTACTCTTGATTTGCCACATTTCTCTGCTTATTCTCTTATTGTGGAACCGAAAACGATTTTTTATAATCAGTACGCAAAAGGGAAACTGTATTTACCGACAGAAGATCTAGAAGCGGATATGTATGATGTGCTGATGCAACAAATGGCTTTACAGGGGCTTCAACAATACGAAATTAGTAATTTTGCAAAGCCTGGGTATCATTCAGAGCATAATAAGATTTATTGGGATAATGATGAGTATGCGGGGTTTGGCGCAGGTGCTCATGGGTATTTAGCAGGTATACGCTATTCCAATCATGGTCCATTAAAAAAGTATATGGAAGCTGTTGAGGCAAATGAGCTACCAATTGTCCACGCACATGAAGTAACCCAGGTGGAAAAAAGAGAAGAACAAATGTTTTTAGGGTTAAGAAAAACAGAGGGCGTTATGCACTCTATATATGAAGAGAAATTTAAAACATCTATGTCTGCCCATTATGATGTGGTAATAAAAGATCTTGTGTCAAAGGGGCTTTTAGAACTGGATGAGCTTGGTGTACGCCTGACAAGAAAAGGACGTTTTGTGGGCAATGAAGTATTTCAACAATTTTTGCTAGAAGATTGAGCGATATCGTTGACATAAAATGTGGGATTTGATAACTTAATAATAGTATTAGCACTCCTCTTAGTTGAGTGCTAACAGAGGTGATAATCATGCTAACAAATCGGCAGTTACAGATATTGCAAGTCATTGTAGACGACTTTATTGTGTCTGCTCAGCCGGTAGGTTCTCGCCAAATCTCCAAAAAACAAGGGATTACATTTAGTCCAGCCACTATTCGAAACGAAATGGCGGATTTAGAGGAATTAGGCTTTTTAGAAAAAACGCATACCTCCTCTGGTCGAGTGCCTTCGGAAAAGGGTTACAGATTTTATGTAGATCATTTGTTGAGTCCTCAGGGTATTAATTCCAAGGACATTCAACAAATTCAATCAATTT
Source organism: Lysinibacillus sp. FSL K6-4013 (assembly GCF_038630435.1). Lineage (NCBI taxonomy): Bacteria > Bacillati > Bacillota > Bacilli > Caryophanales > Bacillaceae > Lysinibacillus > Lysinibacillus sp. FSL K6-4013. The sequence goes on along the minus strand of NZ_CP152031.1, from coordinate 3,133,171 downwards.
TTAATGATCGACTAGTAGAAGTAGAGCATATTATCCGAAAGTCAGCCAACATTTTATCAGAGCTGACATCGTATACTTCCATACTTTTAGGACCTGATGTCCAAAGGCATCGTGTTAAACGATTTTCAATTGTCCCCCTTTCTAGCGACACAGCAGTAGCGATTATCGTGACGAATAATGGGCATGTAGAAAATCGCATGTTCAATCTACCGCCTGACTTTACCGCTTCTGATTTAGAGAAAATGGTGAATATCTTAAATGAGCGTCTTATTGGTGTTTCATTAGAAGATCTCCATAAAAGCCTTGAAGCTGAAGTGCTAGCAGTGTTACAGCAACATGTTCGATCAGCGGATGATTTTATTCATGCACTTGTCACAGCAACAATGCATAATTCAGAAAGTAAAATATTCTATGGTGGGAAAACGAATATGTTCAACCAACCAGAATTCCATGACTTAAATAAAGTCAGGATGATTTTGGACTTAATGGAGACGACTAGCCAAGTGCAGTCACTTTTCCATCCAAACGAATCAGGTATTCATATTCGGATAGGCTCAGAAAATAAACAGCTAGAAATGGAAAATTGCAGTGTCATTACCACTACCTATTCCATTGGTGATGATCAACAGGGAGCCATTGCTATTATTGGTCCTACACGCATGGATTATAAACGTGTTGTGGCTTTATTAGACATAATGCGCTTGGATTTAACACAAGCCTTTATGAAGAATCGTAGTGAATGATAATGAGGAGGATTCAAGTGACGGAAACAACGGAAAACAAAGATTTAGTTCAAGAAGATGTACAAGCTGAAACGGCAACTGAGGAAGTAGAGCAAACAGAGGTTCAGGAAGAAGTAGAGTTAACAATTGAAGAACAGTATGAGGCTAAGCTGGCTGAACTACAGGCAAAGCTAGCTGACGAAGAAAATCGTCACCTACGTTTACGTGCCGACTTCGATAATATGCGCCGTCGTAATCAGTTAGACCGTGAGGCAGCTGAAAAGTACCGCGCACAAAGCTTACTATCTGATTTATTACCAGTCCTTGATAATTTTGAGCGTGCTTTACAAGTAGAGACAACTTCTGAAGAGACTGCATCGATTATTAAAGGAATTGAAATGGTGTATCGCTCTTTAATTGAAGCAACAGAAAAAGAAGGTCTGCAAGTGATTAAAGCTGAAGGTGAGCAATTTGATCCAACGATTCACCAAGCTGTTATGCAAGAACAAGATAGTGAAAAAGAAACGGGTATTGTCTTACGCGAGCTACAAAAAGGGTATATCTTAAAGGATCGTGTATTACGCCCAACAATGGTATCTGTGAACGAATAGTCTTTGCGCTATTTAGTCAATTAAAATTAGTTAGAAAACGCATCCCTTGCGTTGACATAATAGGAGGAAATTTTAATGAGCAAAATTATTGGTATTGACTTAGGAACAACAAACTCTTGCGTTTCTGTACTTGAAGGTGGAGAACCAAAAGTAATTCCAAACCCAGAAGGAAACCGTACAACACCATCTGTTGTTGCCTTTAAAAATGGTGAACGTCAAGTTGGTGAAGTGGCGAAACGTCAATCAGTAACAAATCCTAACACAATCATTTCTATTAAATCAAAAATGGGTACGGCTGAAAAAGTAACAATAGAAGATAAAGACTACACACCACAAGAAGTATCTGCGATGATTCTTCAATACTTAAAAGGCTATGCTGAAGACTACCTAGGAGAAAAAGTGACAAAAGCAGTTATTACAGTTCCTGCTTACTTTAACGATGCACAGCGTCAAGCAACAAAAGATGCTGGTAAAATCGCAGGTCTAGAAGTAGAGCGTATCATCAACGAACCAACTGCTGCAGCTCTTGCTTATGGATTAGATAAACAAGATCAAGATCAAAAAGTATTAGTATTTGACCTTGGAGGCGGTACGTTTGACGTGTCGATCCTTGAGTTAGGTGACGGTGTCTTTGAAGTACTAGCTACAGCTGGTGATAACAAACTAGGTGGAGATGATTTCGATGACGCAGTTATCGAATATCTTGTAGCTGAATTCAAAAAAGAAAATGGCATTGACTTATCAAAAGATAAAATGGCAATGCAACGTTTAAAAGATGCAGCTGAAAAAGCGAAAAAAGATTTATCTGGTGTAACATCAACTCAAATCTCTTTACCATTTATTACAGCTGGCGAAGCAGGACCATTGCACTTAGAAATTTCTTTAACTCGTGCGAAATTTGACGAAATTACTTTACCATTAGTAAATCGTACAGTAGGTCCAGTACGTCAAGCATTATCTGATGCAGGTCTTTCTACTTCTGAAATTGACCAAGTTATTTTAGTTGGTGGTTCAACACGTATTCCAGCGGTACAAGAAGCGGTACGTAAAGAAACGGGGAAAGAGCCTCACCGTGGTGTAAACCCTGACGAAGTTGTTGCAATGGGTGCAGCAGTACAAGGTGGCGTATTAACAGGTGATGTGAAAGATGTTGTATTACTTGACGTAACACCTCTTTCACTTGGTATTGAAACAATGGGTGGCGTGTTCACAAAATTAATCGACCGTAACACGACTATTCCTACTTCAAAATCTCAAGTTTTCTCTACAGCAGCTGATAACCAACCAGCAGTAGATATTCATGTTCTACAAGGTGAGCGTTCAATGGCAGCTGACAATAAAACATTAGGTCGCTTCCAATTAGCGGATATTCCACCAGCACCACGTGGTGTACCTCAAATCGAAGTAACATTCGATATTGATAAAAACGGTATCGTATCTGTAAAAGCAAAAGATCTTGGTACGAACAAAGAGCAAACAATTGTAATTCAATCTGATTCTGGTTTATCAGAGGAAGAAATTGAACGCATGGTAAAAGACGCTGAAGCTAATGCTGAAGCAGATGCTAAACGTAAAGAAGAAGCAGATCTTCGTAACGAAGCAGACCAATTAGTATTCCAAGTGGATAAAACAATTGCTGACCTAGGTGAGCAAATTACAGAAGATGAGAAAAAGTCAGTTGAAGATGCTCGTGATGAATTGAAAAAAGCGCTTGAAGCTGGTGAATTAGAAGGTATTAAAGCAGCTAAAGAAAAATTAGAAGGCGTATTACAGCCACTAGTGATGAAAGTTTATGAACAAGCGGCAGCAGCTGCTCAAGCAGCTCAAGGTGGCGATGCAGGTGCAGACACTGGCGCTGGTAAAAAAGATGACGGTGTTGTAGACGCTGAATTCGAAGAAGTAAAAGACGATAAATAAGAAGTAGCACAGTTAAGTGATAAAGCCAAAGACCGCTTGCGGCTTTGGCTTTTGTCATGATGTGAGGTCACTTCACGTAAATGGCACCATTTATGGGTTAGTTGCATACGTTAGCTGCTAGGAAGTGAGTATCTTCAATCTTATGGAACTTATAGAACCTTTAATCTAAAAAAAGAGGCAGTTTTTTCAACTGCATGTTACAATAGATTTTATGCAAACAGAGCGGAGTGTGAATCATGGAGAAACGCGATTATTACGAGGTGCTTGGTTTAACAAAATCGGCTACAAAAGACGAGATTAAAAAAGCATACCGTAAATTATCAAAACAATATCACCCTGATCTTAATAAAGAGCCGGGTGCAGATGAAAAATTCAAAGAAATCGCTGAAGCATATGAAGTATTAAGTGACGACCAGAAAAAAGCACGCTACGACCAATTTGGTCATGAGGATCCGAATGCTGGTTTTGGTGGTGGCTTTGGAGGAGGCGGCTTTGGCGGCTTCGAGGATATTTTCAGTTCATTCTTTGGCGGTGGTGGTCGCCGTCAAGACCCAAATGCTCCACGTAAAGGGGATGATCTGCAATATCGTATGAACATCCAATTTGAGGAAGCTATTTTTGGGAAAGAAACAGAAATAGAAATCCCAAAAGATGAAACGTGTGAAACATGTCACGGTTCAGGAGCAAAGCCAGGAACGCAACCTGAAACATGTTCAACATGTAAAGGTGCTGGACAAATCAATCAAGCAGTGGATACACCATTTGGTCGTATGATGAATCGTCGTACATGCTCAACATGTCATGGAACAGGTAAAATCATTAAAGAAAAATGTACGACTTGTCGTGGGGAAGGAAAAGTCCAAAAACGTAAGAAAATTAAAGTGACGATTCCAGCAGGTGTGGATGATGGACAACAAATTCGTGTATCTGGTCAAGGTGAGCCAGGTATAAACGGTGGGCCTGCAGGGGATTTATATATTATGTTCCGCGTTCAAGGCCACAAGGATTTCGAACGAGATGGAGACGATATTTACTTCGAGTTGAAATTAACATTCCCTCAAGCTGCACTTGGGGATGAAATTGAAGTACCGACAGTTCATGGGAAAGTAAAATTACGTATTCCAGCTGGAACACAGTCAGGTGCTCAATTCCGTCTAAAAGATAAAGGTGTGAAAAATGTTCATGGTTATGGTATGGGTAATCAGTATGTGACAGTAAAAGTTATGACACCAGAAAAATTAACGGAAAGACAAAAACAATTACTACGAGAATTTGCCGAAATTAGTGGCGATATCCCTGAAGAACAAGGTAGTTCACTATTCGATAAAATTAAGAAAAAATTCCAAGGTGAATAATTAGAGGAGCTGAAGAGCTACGTGAAGTGGTCAGAATTATCCATTCATACAAAAAATGATGCGGTAGAAGCAATTTCGAATATTTTGCATGAAGCAGGTGCAAGTGGTGTTGTCATCGAAGATTCTGCAGAGTTTGCGAAGCCACGTGAAGATCAATATGGTGAAATTTATGCGCTAAATGAAGATGATTTTCCGAAAGATGGCGTGATTATTAAAGCTTATTTATCGGAGTCTAGTTTTTTAAATGAAACAGTCGAAGAAATTAAAGCAGCTATCACAAATTTAACGAACTTTAACATTGATATCGGCGAGAATGTGGTATCCATTGTGGAAGTCAATGAAGAAGATTGGGCAACTGCCTGGAAGCAATACTACCATCCTGTTAAGATTTCTGAACGCTTTACTATCGTACCGACATGGGAGGAATACACACCTGTTTCAACAGATGAGCTAATTATCGAATTAGATCCTGGTATGGCATTTGGTACAGGTACCCACCCGACGACGGTGATGTGTTTACAAGGACTTGAAAAGGTCATTAAAGAAGGGGATACAGTTGTTGATATTGGTACAGGATCAGGTGTATTGTCTATTGGTGCAGCATTACTTGGTGCCAAAAGTGTGCATGCGCTCGATTTAGATGAGGTTGCTGTACGTTCAGCGCGAGAAAATGTAGCATTAAATAAAGTGGAAGATAAGGTGGCAGTATTCCATGGTAATTTATTGGATACTGTAAAAGAGCCAGCAGATGTGGTAGTCGCTAATATTTTGGCTGAAATCATCATGTCCTTCACAGATGACGCGTATACAATTGTAAAACCAGGTGGATTATATGTCACTTCGGGCATCATCGGTGCAAAACGTGATGATGTTAAAGTAGCACTAGAAGCTTCAGGTTTTGTGATCGAAGAAGTATTATTAATGGAAGATTGGGTAGCCATTATTGCCCGTCGTCCACTATAACATGACTGAGGAAGCGCCAAATCGTGAGCCGTGTGCCTGTTGCTTGTGATTTGGCGTTTTCCTTTCTTGCTAGAAAGGACTGTGTGGCATGCAACGTTATTTTATTGAGACAGCTATAGAAAATGCACGTATTAATGGAGAAGATGCACGGCATATTGAACGAGTGATGCGTATGAAGCAAGGCGACAAAATTGTAGTTGTTGCACAAAACACTGCGCATATATGTACAATTGAAGGGTTTGAAGGGGATGAGGTCGTCATTGAAGCGACAGGTCAAACAATCCCCTCTCCAGAGTTACCCATTCAAGTAACAGTAGCCTGTGGTTTACCGAAGGGTGATAAGCTGGAGCTTATTACCCAAAAAGCCACAGAGCTGGGGATGTTTGCTTTATTACCCTTTGAAGCTGAACGCTCCATTGTAAAATGGGACAAGAAAAAAGGGGCAAAAAAGCAAGAAAGATTACAGAAAATTGCTAAGGAAGCTGCGGAACAAGCTCACCGCACACATATTCCAACAGTTTTTGAACCCATATCATTTAAACAGCTAGTACAACAAATAGATCATTTCGATGCCGTTTTTATTGCTGATGAAGAGGATGCAAAAGCAAAAAAGCGCACAAGGTTTGCGGAGAAGCTAAAAAACGTGTATGATAAGAAGTCGAAATCAATGCTTATTATCTTTGGTCCTGAGGGGGGCATTTCTCGTCAAGAGTCAGAAGCGCTATTACAAGCAGGCGCTCAGACGATGTCATTAGGACCGAGAATTTTACGAGCAGAAACAGCGCCATTATACGCACTGTCTGCCATATCGTATGAATTTGAATAACAGCTATGTATAATTTACTATCAACATAACCTAGAAAAACCACATAATATTTGAACTGCCCCGTAAAAGTTAGACATCAATCTAACTTTTACGGGGGTTTTTTTACTTAAATCATATTTGAAGTGGGTCTGCGTTAAATCCCTGCTTAAATGGAGTTTTACCCCGTCGTGTAAGGTAACGGGGAAAATCACAACCTCAAACATTCCAAATAAAATAATTAAAAGAACAAGTTCAATGTCCATACATAGATTTAATTGCGACATACTCTAGCGATAGGAGAGCTCACTAATACTATAAATTGAAATGAGGGAATTTTTTGAGTGAACAATTTATTAATCAGATTCAACCTTGTCCAGTAACATCAACTGAACAAATCCCCTTAACGAATGAGATTACACCATTAGTTACTACACCGCTTACGACGCCAACTATTAAAATTCCAGTTGTACTGGCAGAACCAACACTGCAAATCGTTGTCGAGTCGGATATTACACTTAATCCTGCAGCGACAGAGATTAAACGAGTGAAAAAGAATGTCTTCCTAAATCAAGTGAAATTGGTACCGGTTAGCTTTGCACGTATTGCTAACACTGATTTCTTTAGAGTAACACGAGCTAAATTATTTGTAGCAGGACATATTCGGAAAAATATCGAATATGCTTCATCAGCATGTAATGGGGCACTTCAGGATAGAATTGCTGATGTTCCGTTTTCTGGTTTTACAGATCTTACTTTTCCACAAACAGCAGGAGGCGCTACACCAATCTTAGGAATTTCTGAGTTTGCCGAAGCGAACTTCCTTAACGAAAGAACACAAATGGATGCTCGATTAGATAAGGCTTTCTTCCAAAATCTCGTTAAATACAATGAACAACCATTTGGTGAATTAGTAGCAGCCAACTTCTTTGAACTTGATTTTTCACCGATTATGGCAGCTCCTGAAGAAGCATTCAGCACATTACGTGAAAAAATTGTATTAGAACTTACTGTAAAAGTATTGCAAGTCCAACAAATCCGTTTGGGCGCTGGAAGTAGTGTAGTAACACCTGTTCTTCAAGGGCTTACTCCACCAGCAACACCAATTGTTCCTGGTATTATTCCACCTACTGAGCCTTGTTAATTTTTATATGTAGTGGAGCAAAGATGGTAACAATAATACTGATATAAAATCAAATATGTTGTTGGGCAGTTGAAAGTTCACTTTTACACGAACTTTTAACTGCTTTTTTTGGCAAGATAAGGACATGCGCCTTCCAATTGTATCTCATGGTGGGGACTGTGACAAAAGTAAAAATATTGCATAATATGGATTGTAATTAGTATTGTAGATTTTCAATTGTCCTAACATAATCGCATCAGAAGAATTAGCTAATGGATTAAAAATTGATTGTTATGCTTTTTTTGTCAAATCATTATTTGGGAGTGAATGAATGGCAACTCCATGGATTAATTTTAGAGAGATGAAAAAAATATCCTCTAAACAAAATAAATACACTGAGTGGAGGTATCAAACTAAAATAGATGACGAATCTCCATTTGAACAGACTTTTAATGGAAATAATAATCTGCTTGATGAAATAGAAGATAAACCAATTACAGAGGAATCAACTTTAACAGACCATATAATCTCTAATGAAGAGCTCCCCGAACCTATGGAGCCGATTATTGAGGAAGAAAACGAACATCACCCAAATTTTGAGAATTTCAGGGAGGATGCTAGCTTAGCAGAGCTATTAGCATCTAATGAAGATCTACCTATATCTAAAGAAACAAATGTTGAGCAAGAAAACGAACATCCTCTAGATATCGATGAGAGTCACACAAAAGTGACCTTAATAGAGCAATTAGCGTCCATACCCATACCTATAGAAGCGAATGTTAAGGAGAACGAAGAAAATTTCCGACATATGGATGAGAACCATGTAGAGGAATTAACTTTAGACCAGATAGCATGCAATCAAATTGTACCCAGTCCAACAAAGGTAGAAATTGACCATCTACTAGATAGTGATGAGAACTCCCTTGAAGAACAAAATTCAACAGCCCAATCAGACAATAATCCAAAATCTTTCAATAGAGCTCTGTCAGAGGCTGAAAATAATATGCATTTGGATGATATAGCAGAAAAGGAGAAAAACAATCCTCCAAATCGTAATAAAGAGATTGCAAAGACTTTACAAGGAGAAGTATGCACCATTATCCAAAAAAGTCCCTTTTCTACTTATGTAGAAATTTCCGATTTTCTTCATGCTCCTATTTATGGTGAAAATGTTCAAAATACAATATTTGATTTTCTTGATTTAAATGATAACCTATCTCCCCAACTTCAGACGAAGCTACTCCAAACGATTTCGATTTACCCTGAACAACCAGATTGTCGTTTGGTTAGCTCCAACATTAATCAAATGATTTCTTTAATGAGAACGGATACTAATAAAAAAAATGGTAGTGAGCAGCATCCGTTTAAATCAGTAGTAGTTCCCTTACATAACTCACAAGCAATTAAAAAAGGAGAAATTAACTCCTCTGAGCCTTTTATACATATACGAGTTCCTGTTGTGCTAGGGGAATACAAAATAGAAATATGTATGGAGGAAAAAATTGCTTTTGATAAAGGAATTGAAGAGGTTAAAGAGATCACAAATGAGGTAGTACTATCCGATTGTAGATTTGTACCTATTCGTAGATCCCAGTCATTGGGAAATGGAACAAGAACTGTATTAAAGGGGAATTTATTTATAGAAGGCTACATTCAGCATAATATTGAGTATAGGGTATCTAATACGCAAAATAAGTCAGCCATTCATCCCAATCGATTGTGTCAAAATATAGTATTAGAATTAATTATCCAAATGTTACAAGTACAAAAAATTAAAGTACTGTTTGACTGGCAAGGTAATGGAGGATTATAGAAATTTATCCCTTAATTCAAATAAAAAATAAAACTAATATATACGTCCATGTATAGATTTAAATGCTACATATTCTAGCGATAGGAGAGCTCTCTAATACTAAAAAAATGAAATGAGGGAATTTTTTGAGCGATCAATTAGAAAGCCAATTTCAACCTTGTCCTGTAACATCAACTGAACAAATTCCATTAACGAATGAGATTACACCAGTAGTCACTACACCAGTTACAACGCCAACTATCAAAGTTCCAGTTGTATTGGCAGAACCAACACTGCAAATCGTTGTTGAGTCGGATATTACACTTAGCCCTGCAGCGACAGAGATTAAACGAGTGAAAAAGAATGTCTTCCTAAATCAAGTGAAACTTGTACCAGTCAGCTTTGCACGTATTGGTGGCACTGATTTCTTTAGAGTAACACGAGCTAAATTATTTGTAGCAGGACATATTCGGAAAAATATAGAATATGCTTCATCAGCATGTAATGGGGCACTTCGAGATAGAATTGCTGACGTTCCGTTTTCTGGTTTTACAGATCTTATTTTCCCACAAACACCTGGAGGCACAACACCAATCTTAGGCATTTCCGAGTTTGCTGAAGCGAACTTCCTTAACGAAAGAACACAAATGGATGCTCGATTAGATAAGGCTTTCTTCCAAAATCTTGTTAAATACAATGAACAACCATTTGGTGAATTAGTAGCTGCCAACTTCTTTGAACTTGATTTTTCACCGATTATGGCAGCTCCTGAAGGGACATTCAGCACATTACGTGAAAAAATTGTCTTAGAACTTACTGTAAAAGTATTGCAAGTTCAACAAATCCGCCTTGGTGCTGGCAGTAGCGTAATAACGCCTGTTCTTTTAGGACTTACACCTCCTCCTAGTCCTTGATAAATGCTAGTTTAGAGGACAGTAGAGTATTATAATATATTAACAAAGCTGGTAGTACAGATGGATATTTTGTTTGTACTACTAATTTTCTTATAGGAGCTGTCATTCTTTAAAAGCATTTATCAATATTATGAAAAATCAAATACAAGTGAATGATTAGCTTCATTAAAAGGAAAAAGAGGGTGGGACAAAACCCACCTTTGAGCTGAAAAAGCCGTTGAAATTTTACGATGAGTAAAATTTCAACGGCTTTCAATAATTATTGAATAAAAATAAGGACCACTTCTGATAAAATAAAGTTACCACACAAAATTTTACAGGAAAGAAGGATCCTTATGTTCAAAAATTATAACATGAATCAATTAGTTTTGCCTCTAGATTTAGAAGTTCCATTACAAGAAAATGATATTGCTTTTGCCATCCATCATTTAGTCGAAAGTATTCCTGAGAGAACCTTCGACTCCTTTCAACGCCAAACAGGTTGCCCATCTTATCACCCACGCATGATGCTTAAAATTATTTTATGTGGCTACACGCAATCGGTTTTCTCTGGCCGTAAAATAGAAGACCTAACCAAAGACAGTATACGGATGATGTGGCTGGCCCAAGGGTATGAACCAAGCTACCGTACGATCAATCGTTTCCGTGTTCATCCCGATATGAAAGAGCTCATTCGCCAGTGTTTTGTGCAGTTCCGTGTCCAGCTTGTCCAAGAAAAAATCATCGATCAAGAGGCCATTTTTATTGATGGTACGAAGATTGAAGCGAATGCCAATAAATTCACGTTCGTTTGGAAGAAAGCAGTGGAAAAACATCATCACAATCTCGTTGAAAAATCGAATCAATTGTATAATGAGCTACTTGAAAAACAAATTATACCAGCATTGCAACGTGAAGATGAGGAGCAGCTTTCTATGGAAGAACTCACGCAAATCGCTGAAAAGTTAGAGGAAGTGGTCGAGGACTATACACAAAAAATCGATAGTACGGATGATGTCGGGATGCGGAAACAGCTGCGTAGTGAACGAAAAACGCCAAAGCAACTGTTAAAACAAGTACATGACTGGCTGATTCGTAAGCAGAGGTACGAAAAAGATTTTGAGATTTTTGACACACGCAACAGCTATTCAAAAACGGACAAAGATGCGACGTTTATGCGAATGAAAGACGATTACATGCAGAATGGACAACTAAAACCAGGCTATAACGTACAAATCGCAACAGAAGGTCAGTATGCGCTTGCCTACAGCATTTTTCCGAACCCAACGGATACACGTACGTTCATTCCATTTCTAAATGAAATCGAGCAGCATTATTTCGAGTTACCGCAATACATTGTCGCAGATGCAGGTTATGGTAGTGAACAAAACTATGAGGAGATCCTTTCGAACAGAAAACGAGAAGCACTGATTCCCTATACCATGTATGAGAAGGAGCAAAAGAAAAAGTACAAACAAAACCAATTTAACACCGATAACTGGCCATATGATAAAGAAACAGACACCTATACATGCCCGAATCAGAAACGTCTCGAATGGAAAAATCAAACTGTACGGAATGATCGGACAGGCTTCCAACATACGTTCAACATCTACGAATGCGAGGACTGTTCAGGATGTCCATTCCGTTCATCATGTACAAAAGCAAAAGAAGGCACCAATCGAAAAATGATGGTGAATGAAAAATGGGAACAACAAAAAGAATATATAAGAACAAAGCTTTCAGAAGAAAAAACGCGTACCATTTATCGTCAACGCAAAATTGACGTGGAGCCAGTTTTTGGATTCTTGAAGGCTAATTTGCGTTTCACTCGATTTTCTGTACGAGGAAAATCGAAGGTAGAAAACGAAATGGGGCTCGCATTACTGGCCGTGAATTTACGAAAATACACGGCCAACAAACAAGAACATATAAAATTAAATAGTAAAAAATGGAGAAAGGAGAATTTGAGCGAACTCAAATTCTCCTTTCTCCTTATTCGAAGCTAGTTCTGTCCCAGCCTCTTTCTTACGATTAGTCAACCTTATCTAGAGAATAATTTCTATTTTTATGAGTGTGAAGTAGTGAAGGATATCTCTCACCACTTCACACTCATTTTTTAGATACGCCAAAAAGACCTGACGATTTTTATTTTTTTCGAAAGGTCATTATGATATAGTTCTATATAGGTGATTACGATTTCTGAGCTGGTAGTGCGGACTCATAATCGTAAAGAATGCCACGCGTCAGTAACTGAAATGTCACTTTCAGAAACTTGTTGATGCAGGCGATGATCGCAACCTTATGAGGCTTCCTCTGAGGTTGCTTTTTTAATTTATAGTAATAGTCCACAAAATGATTTGGTTTTCCTTTTGCCATAAGCATGGCGCATACCATAAAAAATAAAATCTTCCGTAAATGTTTGTTTCCTCGTTTATTAATCCTGTCTCGATATTGCGTATTCCCAGACTGGTACCGCATAATATCAATGCCTGCGTAAGCGTTCAGTTGTTTCGCGTTTTGAAAGCGGCGGATGTCACCAATCTCTCCAATTAATCGGCACGCCGTTGAATCGCCAATCCCAGGAATCGAACGCAATACTAGATATTCTTTTCGTCCTTCTGACAATTCCACCATCTGTTTCACAAGCGTTGCTTTCTTCTCTAGTAAATCCGCAATGCGAGCTGCGTAATCTCGTGCTTGATCACAACGAATATCTGTGGATTTAATCGCTGGGTAACTATTTTCAGCTGCTTCTAATAATGTAATAGCTTTAGCCTCCGCACGCATTAGCGATAGGTTTTTTCGCGTATTGACCTTTAAACGATTTTTAATAATCGTTTTTGAATGGGCCTGTAAAAGTGCGGGGTGCGGATATAGTTGTACAATATTTAAAAATAGTGCTGAATTCGGTGTAATCAACTTTTCTAATTCTGGAAAACTCAGCTGTAAAATGGCATGCATTCTACTTTTGAGTAAAATGATTTCTTCGTCAATTTCATCGTAATAACGAGTCAATGCACGCATCTGTTCATAATAATCGTCTTGTATGTACGTTATTTCGCGTTCCATTTTGAAATGTGTTCTTGCGAGTTCATGGGCATCACTGATATCGGTTTTATTGCGACGCATCGTTGCCATCTGTAAATTCGCTTCAAGTGGATTCATGCGACAGTATGCATAGCCGTAATCTTTGAAAAAAGCTTCGACAGGTTTTGAATAGATGCCTGTTGCTTCAAATACGATATCTGGCGCTTGTCCATCTTGCTTTGTCATCTCTTCCATTCGTTCGTGTAACCTCTCAAAATCATCCCGTGTATGATGTAGCACACCTTCAAACTCGCATTGGCGATGACTATTATAAATCGTAACGGTACTTTTTCCTTTACTGACATCTAACGCAATGACATGTTTCATCTCATTCTTCTCCTTTTGACCAATCATAGAAGCCTTCACAGTACCTTATCGATTCCACTTTCTTATACACGATCTCTTAGGACCCAACATACTAAGCTGATTCATATAAGGGCATGAAGGTAGCCGGTTTTATATACGGACTCACAAATGGTCCCAGAGGCTGGTCGGCTTTTCTTCACTTCTACTATAAAAAAATAGTAGCACAAACCATGGCCTTGGTTTGTACTACTAATGTTAGTATGTTTTTTCACTATTTATTTCACTGTTTCTAAAACGCGTACAAATTGTCCTTTTGAGTGAGGGTAGCCTGCTTGTGTAATTTTTACTTTTACAAGTTGTCCGATTAGACTTTCTGGACCCTCAAAAACTACTTTTAAGTAATTGTCTGTATAGCCTGTTAGAAGGCCTTCTTCTTCACTGTCATCATGCACAAATTCTTCAGGGATAACTTCTAGCACTTGATCTTCAAAACGAGAAGCATACTCTTTTGCTAGCTGATCGTTTAAAGAGATGAGTCGATGCACACGCTCATTTTTAATGTCTTCATCAATTTGATCTTCCATACGTGCAGCAGGGGTTCCTGTACGAGGAGAGAATGGGAAAACGTGCAGCTCAGAAAATTTATGATCGCGAATAAAGTTATATGTGTCCATAAACTCTTCCTCTGTCTCACCTGGAAAACCAACGATTACATCAGAAGTAACAGCTAAATCAGGTAAAGCCTCATGTAATTTTGTTAAACGTTCACCGAAGAACTCCATTGTATATTTACGACGCATACGTTTTAATACCGTATCAGAACCAGATTGAATAGGGATGTGTAAATGATTCACGACAATCTTTGATTCACGTAGTACTTCAATTACTTCATCTGTTAATTGACTAGCCTCAATAGATGAAATACGAAGACGCTTTAAGCCTGTTACATTGGCCTCTAAATCACGTAGTAATTGAGCAAGATTATAATCTTTTAAATCCTGACCATAGCCACCTGTATGAATACCAGTTAAGACAATTTCAAGATAACCAGCATCTACTAATTGCTGTGCTTGATGTAACACTTCTTGTGGGTCACGAGAACGCATTAAACCACGTGCCCATGGAATAATACAAAATGTACAGAAATTGTTACAGCCTTCTTGGATTTTTAACGAAGCACGTGTACGGTCTGTAAATGCTGGTACATCTAATTCTTCGTATACTCGGTTTTTCATAATATTACGTACAGCATTAATCGGTTGTCGTTCCGCACGATATTGTTCAATATAACCAAGTAATTTCGTACGATCTTGTGTTCCAACAACAATATCAACACCAGGGATTGCCATAATTTCTGCAGGGGATGTTTGTGCATAGCATCCCGTTACACAAATAACTGCATCCGGATTTTGGCGAATTGCTCGACGAATAACCTGACGTGATTTTTTATCTCCAGTATTCGTAACTGTGCATGTATTAATGACGTAAACGTCTGCTTGTTGATCAAATTCTGTTCGATCATAGCCTTCTTCTTTAAACAGCTGCCAAATTGCTTCTGTTTCGTAATGATTTACTTTACAACCTAGAGTATGAAAACTCACGATTTTTGATCGCTCGTTACTCATGATATATATCATCCTTTCAATTCACATTACCTTGTGTTTCCAAACATTTAATAAGTTTTTCGTTGTACATATTTTAGATACGTGATTTATGATAACATAATCCTTATAAAATCAGTACATATAAGATTTTTTTGTGAAATAATTAAGTTATCAATTTCTATATAATCTTTTGAGGACTTCAGATAAACATGACTCGTTCTGTAATGTTTATATTTGGGTGTTCATTATATAGAAAGAAATTAGACGCCATCGCGAAAAAATGATATGATTCGAAGAGGTACGTACATCTTATTTAATGAAGGAGCGTTTAACAATGGAAAAAAATTTTGCACGTATGATTGATCATACATTATTAAAGGCTGAGGCAACAAAAGAACAAATTGAAAAATTATGTGCTGAAGCTAAACAATTTAACTTTGCTTCTGTTTGTGTAAATCCAACTTGGGTAAAGCGAAGCAGTGAATTATTACAGGGTACAGACGTGTTAGTTTGTACGGTTATCGGCTTCCCACTTGGTGCCAATACACCAGCAGTCAAAGCATTTGAAGCAAAAGATGCTATTGCTAACGGTGCAAAAGAAGTAGATATGGTTATTAATATCGGTGCGTTAAAAGATAAAGACTATGAACTTGTACAAGCAGATATCGCCGCAGTAGTAGAAGCGGCTAAAGATAGCGCACTTGTAAAAGTCATTATTGAATCATGCTTACTAACAGACGAAGAAAAAGTGAAAGCATGTGAGTTAGCTGTAGCAGCGGGTGCAGATTATGTGAAAACATCTACAGGTTTTTCTACTGGTGGAGCCACAGCAGAGGATATCGCACTTATGCGTAAAACTGTAGGTCCAGAACTTGGTGTAAAAGCATCAGGTGGTGTTCGTAGCTTAGAGGACATGAAAAAAATGGTAGAAGCTGGTGCGACTCGTATTGGGGCTAGCTCTGGTGTAGCTATTATGAATGGTTTAATTGCCGACTCCAACTATTAATTTTATCCTTTTATAGAGCCATAAGCTCATGTCAATGTACACATGAGCTTATGGCTTCTTTGTGTTTAATCAGCATAATAATTTTCTGTGCACATATACTCCACTGATGAATGTAAATACAGAAAGGAGGATGTCATGTTTACACAGTATAAGTCTTGGAGGCCCTATATTAGCCCCTTTGATCCTTGTAAGCCTATAGAAGTTAAGTATTATGCAACACCCCCACAATTATATATGGGTTTTCAACCACCTGGACTACCACAATTTCCAACCGCAAGAGAAGCGCTGAAGGCAGGCACGCTATGGCCACAGTTGTTTAGCCCATACCCATTTCCCCTAAAAGGAGGGAGGAAGCATGACTAAAAAGATGCCGCCCGAATTTTATAAGCAATTAGAAGAAATTCAAGCAATTGATTTCGTCATTGTTGAATTAAACCTCTATTTAGACACTCATCCACACGATTATGACGCCATTCAGCAATTTAATGAAAATACAGAGAAAAGTATGAAACTTAAAATTGATTTTGAGCAAAAATATGGACCACTCATGAATTTTGGGAGAAGCTATTCGAATTATCCTTTTAACTGGATTGATACACCATGGCCATGGCAAGTCTAAACAAAAGACTAGGAGGAATAATATTTGTGGTATTATGAAAAGAAACTCCAGTATCCGGTAAAAGTTAGTACATGTAACCCAATGCTTGCAAAGTTTTTAATTGAGCAATATGGAGGGGCGGATGGGGAACTGGCAGCAGCTCTACGCTACATGAATCAACGCTATACGATTCCTGACAAAGTAGTAGGGTTATTGACCGATATAGCAACTGAGGAATTTTCACATTTAGAAATGATTGCCACGATGATTTATAAGCTAACAAAAGATGCAACACCAGAAATGCTGAAAGAAGCTGGCTTGGGTGATCATTATGTAAATCACGATCGTGCTCTCTTTTATCAAAACGCCTCAGGGGTACCATTCACAGCAACCTATATTCAAGCTAAGGGTGACCCTATCGCGGATCTGTATGAGGATATAGCGGCTGAAGAAAAGGCACGTGCCACATATCAATGGATTATTGACTTATCAGATGACACGGATTTAAATGATAGCTTGAAGTTTTTACGTGAGCGAGAAATTGTTCATTCCCAGCGATTTAGAGAGGCTGTTGAAATTTTAAAAGATGATAGAGATCAAAAGAAAGTTTTCTAAGACGAAAAAGGCTGTATCAAGTAGAACTTGAAACAGCTTTTTTGTGATTACTGAATATTTGAGAATAATGTAAGATCTTTTCGATGCCCAATCATTACTAATAAATCTTCCTTTTCAATAATCTGCTCAGGAGAAGGGGAAATAATAATTTCCCCTTCGCGCACAATTGCAATTACACTGACGTTATAT
The DNA here is from genome assembly GCF_038630435.1 of Lysinibacillus sp. FSL K6-4013. Taxonomy (NCBI): domain Bacteria; kingdom Bacillati; phylum Bacillota; class Bacilli; order Caryophanales; family Bacillaceae; genus Lysinibacillus; species Lysinibacillus sp. FSL K6-4013. The sequence goes on along the minus strand of NZ_CP152031.1, from coordinate 3,115,585 downwards.
TTTGCGCGCAAGTCTAAATCGCGAAGGTTTTGTCCAGCCATTTTAGAAGGAATCATAATTTCTTCAATGCTGTATTCCTTTGATAATTCGATATAATTCAACATGTTTGGGGATAGGAGTTGATTAGCCACACGTTCACCCATATCTCTTTCAGGATAAATAATCCAATCAGCTCCAACTTTATCTAACACTTGCCCATGTCTTTTACCTAGTGCCTTTGCGATCACTTTTTTGATCCCTAGCTCTTTTAATAAAGAGACGGTTAAAATACTAGACTGCATATCATTACCGATCGCCACGATGACACAATCGAAGTTACCAATACCAATTGATTTTAAAGCTTTTTCTTCTGTTGTATCAGCAACGACAGCGTGAGTCACATAGGGTTCTGCATCCTCTACTCTTTCTTCATTTATATCAATTCCCAATATTTCCTGTCCAGCTTCATGCAATCTGCGTGCGACGCTTGTTCCGAACCTACCTAAGCCAATAACAGCGTATTGTTTAATGGTCATAGCGTTTTAAACCCCTCTCATTTGGTTAGCCAATCATAATATTTCCTTTTGGGTGACGGAAACTCTCTTTTTTTCTTCGTTTTGCAATGGCAAAAGCAATGGTTAGTGGTCCAACTCTTCCTACGAACATTGTAATAATCAGAAGAAGACGACCAGCAGGTGTTAGCTCTGGGGTTAGGCCCATCGAAAGACCAACAGTACCAAATGCAGAGGTAGCTTCAAATAAATACATCATAAAGCTATGATGTTGTTCCGTTATACTAAGAATAATCGTCACGACTACTACAATTAATCCACCGCACATTGTAACCGTCAATGCCTTTAAAATAGTTTCAGTGACAATTCTACGTTTGAAGAGAACGACATCTTCTTTTCCTCGAATTTGTGACCACATAGTAGCTACTAAAACGGCAAAGGTTGTGATTTTAATCCCTCCAGCAGTCGATCCAGAGCCTGCCCCAATAAACATCAAAAGTATCATTAAAAATAATGTAGAATGCGTTAAGTCCCCAATAGCCAGTGTATTGGAGCCAGCAGTTCGTGGTGTAACCGCTTGGTAAAGGGAGCCTAACACTTTACCCCATTCTGATAATGGTCCAAGTGTCTTTTCGTTGCCATACTCAAACAGAAATATCAAAATGGTTCCACTAACGGTTAGCAAAAGTGTCGTTACTAAGACAATTTTTGAATGGACAGAAAGCCTTTTAGTCACACGATATTCATACAATTCATTCATAACAATAAAGCCTAATCCACCGATAGTAATAAGAGCACAGATGGTGAAAACAACAAAGGGGTCATCAACATAGGCAGTCATTCCGTTAAAACCACCCATTAAATCAAAGCCCGCGTTGTTGAAGTTGGATATGGCATGAAAAAATCCAAAATAAAGGGCCTTTCCAATAGGCATATCAAAAGAAAAACGAATCGATAGAATAAGACCACCGATTATTTCAATACATGCTGTAAAGAGTAATATTCTTTTCACTAATCGAACTAGACCAGCAATGGAGATATTATTAAAGGCCTCTTTAAGCAGCAGTCTTTCTTTTAATGAAATTTTCTTTCCGAGCAGTAAAAATAATAATGTGGCAAATGTCATGAATCCTAAACCACCAATTTGGATCAAGAATAAAAGGACCACCTCGCCAAAAATAGAGAAGGTATCACCTGTATCAACTACGATTAAACCCGTGACACAAGTAGCTGAAGTAGCAGTGAATAAGGCATCTAAAAAGGTCAAACCCTTCCCATCCTCAGTAGAAAATGGCATTGTTAAAAGAAACGTCCCTATGGCAATGATTAGGGCAAAGCCCAAAACGAGAACTTTGGGAGGGTTTAATGCTCTTTTAAAATTGTTCATTTAATTTACCTCAATTCTGTAAGTAAACAACTGGTTGTTAAATGGCATAATAAAAAGACCTACGATAAAAGCATGAAAAAGGCAGAAAGCATGCTAATAATGGTGGTCAATAACGACCTCCTTCGCTTTAGCCGACGAAGTTAGCTGACGGGTAGGATGGCGAAAGAGCTTTCTCATCCCTTCTGCTACTGCAGAATTAACCCCAAAAGATTGGTTCCTCCGTTCTCAAATAGTTGAGATTTGGCCGATTTGAAATTGAATGTGATTATTCTACGCCCTTATTCTATTTTTTGTAAACCCTTTAATTGTTAGGAAAATGTAATTATTTTTATTGTGGGTGAATTGGGTATGAATAATTCACACAAAAATAAAACCAAAAATTCACTTGATAATTTCGCATACTTTCTATTGACCATTATTAGACAATACGATATAATTTTTTAGTACACAACAGAAGGTTATTTGCCTAATTGTGTATTGACGTGTGTTCGGAGGGAGGGAAAGAGAGATGTCAAAAACTGTCGTTCGCAAAAACGAATCGCTTGAAGATGCTCTTCGCCGCTTCAAACGTACTGTATCAAAAAGTGGTACAATTCAAGAAGTTAGAAAGCGCGAGTTCTACGAAAAACCTAGCGTAAAACGTAAAAAGAAATCAGAAGCTGCACGTAAACGTAAGTGGTAATTTAATTTCCCATTAAAAATCCCTACGTTCATAACACGCAATTGTATGATTCACTGAGCAGACAAAGTTATACCTGAAATTAATCACATTTTTGATTAATTTCAGGTATTTTACATTGCTCAACTTTACGTACATATGAAAAAGCCGAATGAAATCTATTTGATTCATTCGGCTTTTTTGCACATACTAAGTGTTGGTAATTGGCATTAGATCGAATGATAAATAAGTTAATAAATTTTTAAGATTTGCGAAACTTTTCGCATGATTGACCGTATATACAGAGGAGAGGCATGTTAGAAGGGAGGGAAAAAGATGCGAAAACGGAGAATCCTCAGCTATTTACTAGTGATATGGATGACTTTTTTGTTAGCGTTTCCATTAACTTCGGCTTTTGCCAGTAATAAGGTCTATCATGTTCCGATTCATAATGAAGTAGAGCGAGGACTTCATGCATTTTTAGAACGAGCTTTTAAAGAGGCTGAAGAAAACAATGCAGAGGCGATTATCTTAGAAATACATACGCCTGGCGGTTTTGTGAATGCAGCAAGCGATATCGCTATGCTTATGGATGCAACGCAAATAAAAACGATTGCTTATATTAATAAGGATGCGCACTCAGCAGGAGCTTTTTTAGCCTTACATGCGGATAAGATCTACATGGTTCCGAATGGAACAATTGGTGCAGCGGCAGTTATCGATTCAGCAGGTAATGCAGCCGACCTTAAGGCCAATAGCGCTTGGCTTGCTCAAATGAAAGCAGCAGCAGAAACGTCAGGGCGCGACCCTAAGTATGCATTAGCAATGGCAGATACCAACTATGAACTACCAGAATACCGTGCTGGCGGAAAGAATCTGTTAACCCTATCCGCCTCAGAGGCATTAAAGGTTAAATATTCTGAAGGGACGGTTAAGGATTTTCAGGAGCTTCTAGAAGTAACCAACTTGAATGGTAGTGATGTTGTTTCAATTGAACCGACCTTTTCTGAAAAATTAGCTCGTTTTATTACAAATCCCATCATTGTACCTATACTGTTGTCAATCGCTAGCTTAGGACTTGTGATGGAGCTTTATTCGCCAGGATTTGGTGTTCCAGGTATAATGGGCTTATCAGCACTTGGTTTATTTTTCTTTGGACACATGGTGGCCGGCTTTGCGGGATATGAAACGTTATTGTTATTTATTATTGGCTTAGCCCTTTTAATTGCAGAGTTTTTTGTCCCTGGTGGAATTGTTGGTATTTTAGGTGGTGTCTTAATAGTACTAAGTCTGATACTGGCAGGTGCAAATATGATGCAAATGATAGTAGCAATTCTCATTGCGCTTGTGATAGCGATGATAGGAATGGTGATTCTGATGAAATTTTTCGGAAAAAAACTGCATGTCTTAAACAGGCTTGTGTTAATGGATGCAACGACGACAGAAGAAGGGTATGTATCCAATGTGAATCGCACAGAACTGTTAGGAAAAATTGGGAAAACGCTTACGCCACTTCGTCCATCTGGAACTATGGTACTTGGTAGTGAACGCATTGATATTGTATCAGAAGGTGGCTATATCGATGCCAATCAACATGTAGAAATTATTAAAGTTGAAGGCTCACGCATTGTTGTGAGACAAACAGATAAAGAGATGGAGGAATAGAAAATGGGTTTTGATTTAGCTTTGATTGGTCCTATTGCCGGACTAGTTATTTTATTCATTGTGCTTGCGGTATTCTTTACCTTTGTACCCGTAGCACTGTGGATTTCTGCATTAGCAGCAGGTGTACGTGTTAGTATTTTCACATTAATTGGGATGCGCTTACGTCGTGTTATTCCGTCTCGAATTGTTAATCCGTTGATTAAAGCACATAAAGCAGGTTTACCTGTAACGATTAACCAGTTAGAGAGTCACTATTTAGCAGGTGGTAATGTTGACCGTGTAGTGAATGCCTTAATTGCGGCTCACCGTGCCAATATTGAGCTGTCATTTGAACGTTGTGCAGCAATTGATTTAGCTGGGCGTGATGTATTAGAAGCTGTTCAAATGTCTGTTAATCCAAAAGTTATTGAAACACCTTTCATTTCAGGTGTAGCAATGAACGGGATTGAAGTAAAAGCAAAGGCTCGTATTACCGTGCGTGCCAACATCGAGCGTTTAGTCGGTGGTGCTGGTGAAGAAACAGTTATTGCTCGTGTTGGTGAGGGGATTGTTTCAACTATCGGTTCAGCGACACATCATACAGAAGTTTTAGAAAATCCAGATATGATTTCGCAAACAGTATTATCTAAAGGGTTAGATTCAGGAACAGCCTTTGAAATCTTATCCATTGATATTGCGGATGTAGATATCGGTAAAAACATCGGGGCCGAATTACAAATTGAACAAGCACAAGCGGATAAAAACATTGCGCAAGCAAAAGCTGAGGAACGTCGTGCAATGGCTGTAGCAAACGAGCAAGAAATGATTGCACGTGTTCAAGAGATGAAGGCAAAAGTAGTAGAAGCAGAGGCAGAAGTACCGCAAGCGATGGCTGAAGCCTTACGTTCTGGTAATCTTGGTATTATGGATTATATGAACTATCGCAATATCCAAGCGGATACAGCAATGCGTGACTCTATTTCAAAAGTAAGCAATGATAAGCCTGAAAAAAATGAACCCAATGCTTAATAACGGAAAGGAGCGGAACTAACATATGGAACAGTTAATAATCTTCGCCATAATTGCCATAGTCAGCTCTATTTTCGGAAAATCAAAAAATAAAAAGCCTCAGAAGCAGATGCCTCCTTTTAATAAAGACACCGCGGTGGAGCCTCCAGTTACGGAGAAAGCGCCACATCGTAGTGGGAAAGCACAAAGTTTTGAAGACTTTGCACGAGAATTTATCGGAGATTGGATTCCAGAAAATGAGAAAGTTGAGGAGCCTAAAAAATTTGTTGAAGAACAAGTGAAAAAGGAAATACCAAGCTATGTTGCCCCAGCTGTCATTCCAACTGATATTCCTAGCCGTTCTTCTAATCGAGAAAGTCGGGGACGATTAGCTGCTGGAAAAAAGGAAGTGCAATCTGTTGGCGCTCATTCGACTTTACAACTACCTCAATCTAAAAATGATCTTGTGCAAGCAATTGTGATGGCCGAAATATTAGGGCCACCAAAATCAAAAAGAAAATAACTAGCATGTCCTCCTTTTTCGATGCATATATTGCCGAAGAAGGAGGCATTTTTTATGAAAAAATTATTTCAATTAACGCCACTACTTGAGTTGTTAGAATACGAATCATTAAAAATTATTGGACCTTACCGTTTTATTCATGCAGATGCGACGACCTGTTCGTTTGTCTATGCAGATTATCATATTACTGTCAATGCGGATTCAGTGACAATCAATGCGCTTAAAGAAGAAATGCTACATCTATCTGTTAACAATCTTCAGGAACTTCATATGAAAATGACAAAGAATATGGGTGTGAGCTAAAATGTGGAATAATCGGCCAATTATTATACGTATAAAGCGCCATGAAAATGTTCATCCTTTTATTCAAGCATTGCACGCTCAACATGTCCCATTAAAGCGTGTTGTCTTTCGTGAGCAGGAAGTTTCCTTTGAAACGACAATGCATTACCTACCAAAAATTCGCCGTGTACGAAGACGTTTTCGCTTAAAAATGGCTGTTTTTTATGCAGATGAGCTTCAAGTTTTTCGTGCACAAATTTGGACTCTATTGGGCTTAGCCTTCATGATTGCTATTCCAATCCTTTGTGCACAAGTCATATGGCGAGTGGACATTGAAGCCGCGACACCAGAACTGGAGGAGCGTTTAGGTAAGACCTTTCATGAAACCTTTCAACTAGAAACCCCTTTATCTCAAAAAAAGTTACCTTCTAATACGGTTATACGACAAAAGCTGTTAGAGCAACACCGAGAACTATCATGGGTTCATATTGATAAACACGGCGGACGAGTAATTTTGAGACCACAAGAATCACCGAAACAAACAGAGCAAACAACTGACAAATTAGCCTCCCATATTGTAGCAACGAAAAGTGGTGTCATTACCCACTTCAATATACAGCATGGTGAGCGAAAGATTTCAGTGAATGATACAGCCTATGAGGGTGACGTCCTCGTAAGTGGTGTATTAGAAAGTGGCACAGATCAAGTTTTTGTTGGGGCGAAAGGTGAGGTTTATGCAGATTATTGGCTTGAATGTTCATTTAAAATTCCAACAAAAATTACCGTGGAAACCTTGCAGCAAAAGCAATGGCGGGTGTTGATAAAGGGTATACATGAGGAAAAGGTGGATTATGTTCAAAAAAAGGATTTACCGAATTGGCTAGCCCCCTATGTTTCGATTGTGGAGGAGCAACAGACGAAAACCATGCAAGTGGAGTTGGATGAATCGAAAATTGAGACATTGCTTATTCCTTTATTGCATGAAAAAGTATTACGCTCGTTACCTGCAAAAACAATCATCAAGAAAGAAAACCTTTTACAGGCAAAGTGGGGGAATGGTACAGTTGAAGGGAAAGTTCTATTTTTAGTCAATGAAAACATTGCAAGTCCAATACAAGGCCTACAAGGAGAATGATTATGTCAGAACAGTTAACTGTATTACAGGTGGATAATCCAAACGAAGCGGTTATGCTACTCGGTATTTCCGATGCAAATATGAAATTAGTTGAAGAAGCACTTAATGTTCATATCATTACGCGTGGTGAACAAATTCAACTTGCGGGTGAAGAAAATGCTAAGGAACAGGCAACCTTTCTTCTGCATGCTTTATTGAAGGTCATTCGCAAAGGAATTAATATTGATCAACGTGATGTCACTACAGCTATTGAAATGACACAAAAAGGAACTATCGAATATTTTGCAGAACTATATGATGAAGAAATAGCACGCACGACGAAAGGAAAGTCTATTCGTGCAAAAACAATTGGTCAACGAGAATACATACAAGCAATCCGTCATAAAGACGTTGTTTTCGGTATTGGTCCAGCCGGTACTGGGAAAACGTATTTAGCGGTAGTTATGGCAACACAGGCACTTAAAAATGGCCATGTTAAGCGAATTATTTTAACTCGCCCTGCCGTTGAAGCTGGAGAGTCTCTAGGCTTCCTTCCAGGGGATTTAAAGGAAAAGGTCGATCCATATCTACGTCCTCTCTATGACGCTTTAAACGACATCTACGGCTCCGAACAAACACAGCGGCTAATTGAACGTGGAACGATTGAAATCGCCCCTTTAGCCTATATGCGTGGCCGTACATTAGATGATGCCTTTGTTATTTTAGATGAAGCACAAAATACCACTCATCAACAAATGAAAATGTTTCTAACACGTCTGGGCTTCGGCTCTAAAATGGTCATCACTGGTGATAAAACGCAAATCGACTTACCTAAAAATACAGAATCTGGCTTGATTGTAGCAGAGCGTACATTAAAGTATGTTAAATCCATCCATTTCCAAGTATTAGAACAAGGCGATGTCGTACGTCATCCAATCGTAGCCAAAATCATCCAAGCCTACGAAGAACAGCAACTTTAGAATTGCGTAGCAATTCTAAAGTCTGCCCCGAAAGCGAAGCGACAGGGGCAACGAGGTTTTAAAGTCTGCCCCGAAAGCGAAGCGACAGGGGCAACGAGGTTTTAAAGTCTGCCCCGAAAGCGAAGCGACAGGGGCAACGAGGTTTTAAAGTCTGCCCCGAAAGCGAAGCGACAGGGGCAACAAGGTTTTAAAGTCTTGCCCGAAAGCGAAGCGACAGGGGCAACAAGGTTTTAAAGTCTTGCCCGAAAGCGAAGCGACAGGGGCAACAAGGTTTTAAAGTATACTCTGAAAGCGAAGCGACAGGGGCAACAAGGTTTTAAAGTCTGCCCCGAAAGCAAGGGCAGACTTAAACATCCATATAGCTAAAACCTAAAGCACGAACTGAATCAAAATATGGAAAAAAATGTGACAGCTATGCGAAAAAGCATAGCTGTTTTTTGCTTTCTTATACATTTTTCGAGAAAAATGTATGTTGAATTGGTATGATAGTAGGTAGATAGAGGAGGTGCCAAATGGAGAAACAACTTCGAAAATTTACAGAGCTTATCGGTTTTCGCTACTTTCTTATCATCATTCTCATTTTAACAGGTGGCCTACAATTTGCATTCATGTATGGCAATGTTAAAGGAGTTACATATGATTTCAAACCATTACAGCTTGCGCCTGAAACCGTACGATCTACTAAAACGATCGAAGACACTTATAAAACACAGCTAGAGCGTGAAAAAGCTGCTAATGCAGTGGATTCGGTCTATCAATTTTCGGAGGATGTCGCCAAGCAAAGAGCAGCGATTGTAACATCATTATTTGATTATGTTTTAGAAGTGAAAAAGGATGTTGCAAATAGTAAGGAACCTATACCTATTGCAGATCAGGTTACACAGCTTCGCAAAAAATTTGAATCCATAGACGAAGACCAGATGCCGTTAATTTTTACAGATTCCCAGCTGGAAGGTCTGTTAGTGCAAAGTGAAGAAGATTTAACTAGAACAAGTACGCAATTATCCAAATTTGTAGAGGAATATTTACAAAAATCCATCCGACCAGAGAACGTCTTTGTTGCTCAAAATGATTTTGAGACAAAAATTCGTGGACAACGCGGATATCCCGATAAAATATTCAATACAGTCGTGTTAATAGGACGTACAAGCATTATAGAAAATGAAACAATTAATGAAGAACAAACAAAGATTCGAAAACAGCAGGCCAAAGAAAGTGTAGAGCCGACACGCATTTTACAAGGACAGATTATTGTTCAGGAAGGTCAAATTATTGACAATGAGGCCTTTAGACAATTAGAGCTATTGGGGATGGTTAGTAATAAGGCCTCCTTGAAGCCTATTGCAGGACTTATTATTTTAACGCTACTGCAAATGATGTTTATGTATATTTTATTTGAGCGTTGGGAGGCTAACGAACGAAAAAAACGTAATGCACTGTTAGTGACAGTGATTGTTTATAGCTTGTCTATTTTGCTAATGAAATTTATTAGCTTAATTTCTGGTGGCTTTGATGTGACGATTGCCTTTTTATTCCCGACAGCACTAGCTACGATGCTTGTACGATTGCTAGCAGATGAGCGAGCGGCTGTATTAATTACCGTTATGACGGCTGCTTCAGCAGGGGTTATTTTTCAAGAAGGCTATTCGTCTGTTATGCAAATGGAAATTACGCTGTATATCATATTCGGAGGGTTTGCCAGCTTATTCTTTTTGCGTAGTGTGGAAAAACGCTCACATATTTTACATGCGGTTGGTGTGATTTCCCTTGTAAACATGGCATTTATCGCGTTTTATTTGTTAATGACGCAATCATCCTATGGCCTACCAGAATTAGTATTTTACTTAATAGCAGCGATGTTATCTGCTTTGCTTTCAGGGGCATTAACGATGGGACTTTTACCATTCTTTGAATCGGCGTTTAGCTTGCTTTCGTCTTTACGTTTAATTGAGTTATCCAATCCCAACCATCCATTATTAAAAAAATTATTAATGGAAACTCCAGGGACATATCATCATAGTGTGATGGTAGCGAACTTAGCGGAAGCTGCCTGTGAAGAGATTGGTGCTGACGGTTTATTAGCACGTGTAGGTTGTTATTATCATGATATTGGTAAAACCAAACGACCGTCCTTTTTCATTGAAAATCAGATGTCGGGCATCAATCCGCACGATTCGTTACCACCTGAAACAAGTGCAGAGATTATTATCGCCCATACGACAGATGGTGCCAATATGTTAAAACGTTATAAAATGCCTCAAGAGATTATTGATATCGCTTTACAACATCATGGTACAAGTTTGTTAAAATTCTTCTTGTTTAAAGCAAAGGAAGAAGGAAAAAATATTGATGAGGCAAAGTTCCGATACCCAGGGCCCAAACCACAAACAAAAGAAGCAGCTGTTATAAGTGTTGCGGATAGTGTCGAGGCAGCAGTACGTTCTATGAAAGAGCCAAATGCAGAGAAAATTCAGAAGCTAGTACGAGCGATTATCGATGATCGTGTCCAAGATAATCAGTTTGATGAATGCGATATTTCAATAAAAGAGTTAAAATGTATAGAGAGAGTACTTTGCGAAACGTTGAATGGGATATTCCATTCACGTATTGAATATCCAAAGGCAGATAAGTAGGAGGATCTATGATTTTAACAATTGATTTTACGGATGAAACAAATGAAGTGGGAGCACAACATATCGAGCTTGTAGAAAAACTATTACAGCATGCTGCAAGTGTAGAAAACATTGAGCCAGAAACAGAGGTTTCGGTGACGTTTGTAACGAACGAGGCCATTCAAGATATTAATCGTGAATATCGTGGTAAGGATCAGCCAACAGATGTCATTTCCTTTGCACTAGAGGAGCTAGGGGAAGGGGAAATGGAAGTAACTTTTGAAGGAATGCCACGTATATTAGGTGATATTATTATTTCAACAGACCGTGCCAAAGAGCAGGCTGAGGAATATAATCACTCTTTTGAGCGAGAATTAGGCTTTTTAGCAGTACATGGTTTTTTACATTTACTTGGTTATGACCATATGAAGCCAGAAGAAGAGAAAGTGATGTTTGCAAAGCAAGATGAGATTCTCCAAACTTTTGGCTTAGGTCGAGACTAGATGGATTTGCGCAAATACTTGCGATCTTTTGGCTATGCGTTTGAAGGCATCATAACTGCAAGTAAAGAACAAAATTTAAAATCACATATAGTAAGTGCAATCATTGTGATACTGGCTGGTTATTTGACAGGTTTATCTCGTATGGAATGGTATATTGTGCTACTATTAATAGCACTAATGTTTGCGCTGGAAATGATGAATACAGCTATCGAGCGGGTAGTCGATTTAGCTTCCCCAGAGATACATCCACTTGCTAAGCAGGCAAAAGATATTGCAGCAGGTGCAGTGCTTGTATTTGCGCTATTCAGTGCTATAATCGGATTACTCATCTTTCTGCCAAAATGGTTTTAATGGAAATGAGTGTCTTCTAAATGAAAATAAACCATAAATGTGAGGGAGAATTAGTATAGATGACAATGGATATGCATGCATTATTAGAGGAATCAAAAAAGGCGCGTGAAAAAGCCTATGTTCCTTATTCAAAATTTAAAGTGGGGGCAGCTCTATTAACGAAAGATGGAGAAGTTATTCACGGCTGTAATATTGAAAATGCAGGCTATAGTATGACGAATTGTGCTGAGCGTACAGCGTTTTTTAAGGCAGTATCGGAGGGAATTTACGATTTCGAAGCCATTGCCATTGTAGCTGATACGGACGGGCCCTGCGCCCCATGTGGAGCATGTCGTCAGGTCATGATGGAGTTTTGTGCTCCAACTATGCCTGTCTATTTAACGAACTTAAAAGGTGATGTGACGGTAACGTCAGTAGGCGAATTACTACCGTTTGCATTTACGACGGAGGATTTAGAGAATGCAGGAAACTAAAAATGGCTATAAATCAGGCTTTATCTCCATTATTGGTCGTCCAAACGTTGGCAAATCGACATTTTTAAATCGTGTCATTGGCCAAAAAATTGCGATCATGAGTGATAAGCCGCAAACAACACGAAATAAAGTACAGGGCGTACTGACAACAGATGATAGCCAAATGATTTTTATTGATACACCAGGGATTCACAAGCCAAAACATAAACTAGGCGATTTCATGCTGAAGGTTTCTAAAAACACATTGCGTGAAGTGGACGTTATTATGTTTATGGTCAATGCTGAGCAAAAACTCGGTAAAGGTGATGAATTTATTCTAGAAATGCTAGCAGGAAATCCAACACCTGTCTTTTTAGTCATCAATAAAATTGATGCCATTCATCCAGATGAACTAATAGGCATTATTGAGAGCTATAAAGAGCGCTATGATTTTGCTGAGATAGTACCAATTTCGGCTCTACAAGGTAATAATGTAGAAAATTTATTAGTGACATTAGAAAAGTACTTACCAGAAGGACCACAGTATTACCCAGCAGATCAAGTGACAGACCATCCTGAACGATTTATTATATCAGAACTTATTCGTGAAAAAGTCCTGCATTTAACACGTGAGGAAATTCCTCATTCGATCGCAGTGGTAATTGATAAAATTCGTCGTGATGAAGAAAATGAGGATAAAATCCATGTAGCGGCAACCATTATTGTAGAGCGTGATTCTCAAAAAGGGATTGTTATTGGGAAACGTGGAGCCTTACTAAAGGAAGTAGGGACACGTGCGCGAAAGGATATCGAAATGCTATTAGGTTCTAAAGTCTATTTAGAGCTATGGGTAAAGGTACAAAAGGATTGGCGCAATAAATCAACACATTTACGTGATTTCGGATTCCGTGATGATGAATATTAAGTTCTTTTCCTGATTTGTATCGAAAGCGAAGCGTCAGATACAGAAGACTCCCACTTATTCGGGAGATGAACATAAGTTTTTTCAGCAGGTGTTTAGTGCCTGGTGGATCAGGATATAGACGCCAGATTTTGAGGTGACGGTTTTAGGTTAGCTTCTTCTGTAAGCACAAAATCTGGCAGTATTTGATCGTTTTATTTTTGAGCTGTCCAAAATTATTTGGGCAGCTCTCTTTTCAGGTTCTATAATATTTTTTGGGGTATTTACACAATTACACGCATAAAAAAAGCACAGATTCACTGATTTATATATACTTGAATTGTCGAGAAACAAGTAATAGAAAGGTGAACTGTGCAAATGAATTTTAACATGAATATCCCAGGATTAAAAGATGTAGAGATTACGAAAGTAGAAGAAGTAGGCGATCGAATCGCATTGTATGTGCAATTGCCTAAGTGCACGCATCCATGTCCAGTTTGTGAAAAAAAAACATCGAAGGTTCACGATTACCGTATACAAAAGATCAATCATTTAAAATGGTTTGAACGTTTAACTATTCTTTTCTATAAACGTCGTCGTTATGTTTGTGATTGTGGAAAGCGTTTCTCTGAAAAATCCCCCTTCGTAGATAAATATCAACGTTACTCAAAGGAATGGAATCAAGTAGTGAGTATACGTGCTATTAAAGCTAAAACATTTAAAGAAGCTGCAGAAGTGCTAGGTACATCAACCACGACGGTTATTCGCCGTTTTAAAAAGGTAGCGAAAAAACAATTAGTAGAGGGTGTACGTTTACCAAAAGCAATTGCGATTGATGAGTATAAAGGCGATACAGATGCAGGTACGTATCAGTTAATCATTGCGAATGCGGAGACGCGCGAACCGATTGATATTTTACCGAATCGTAAAAAAGAAACCATAAAAAATTACCTAAGTCAGTATGGAGCAGATGTTGAGATAGTGGTCATGGATATGAATCCAAGTTTTAAAGCAGCTGTTCGTCAAGCGCTAGGTCGACCTGTTATTGTGGCAGACCGGTTTCATTTTAGCCGTTATATCTATTGGGCAATGGATGAAGTGCGCCGACAAGTACAAAAAGAATGGGACAAATACAATCGTACAAAGTGTAAACGTATGCGTCATGTATTGTATAAACGTGCATCTAAATTATCACCGAAACAACAGTGGTACTTACAGCGTTATACAGAAATGTCTGAAACATTAAAAGTAGCTCATGAATTAAAGGAAGCCTATTGTGAATGGTTTGATTGGGCAAAGACAAAAAATGATGTTGTAGAAGTGAAGAAGCGATTACTAGCTTTTTACCGTAAGGTAGAAGAGACAAAATTACCAGCTTTCTTAAAAGCCATTCAAACATTGAAGAACTGGCAAGTAGAAATCTTAAATAGCTTTAGTTTTGGTTATTCCAATGGCTTCTTGGAAGGCATTAATAATAAAACAAAAGTGATGAAACGGAATGCATATGGCTTTCAGCGTTTCGATCACTTTCGAGCAAAAATCTTATTAAATTTAAAGTATAAAGAAATCGGAGTTCATCTGGGTTAATGTGTTAAAAGATTACACCACCCCAACATTTGACTTAGAACCTCTTTTCATGGATAGTTCTTTTAAGAAAGGAGGGGGATTATGCTTCATAAATGGGAAGGTATTGTATTAAAGGTTCGCGCATATGGCGAATCCAATAAGATTGTTATTTTGCTTACGCGGGAAGCTGGCAAAGTGGCTACGATGGCTCGAGGGGCAAAAAAACCTTCTAGTAGATTGGCTTCCGTCACGCAACCCTTTACCTATGGCATGTTTATGGTTCAACATCATACGGGCATGGGAACTTTGCAACAGGGAGAACATTTGAATTCAATGCGCCATATTCGTGAGGATATTATGGCTACTGCTTATGCTAGCTACATTATGGAATTAGTGGAGCGAGTTGTGGAAGAAGGAAAGCCAGAGCCATTTGCGTTCGATGTTTTACTACATGCACTACAAGCAATTGAGGATGGCTATGATCCTGAAGCCATTACGCTATTTGTTGAATGGAAAATGTTGCCCTATACAGGTGTACAACCTATTTTACATGCCTGTGCTGCGTGTGGTGCTGTTGATGGGGAATTTGCATTTTCCTTTGCTCAAGGAGGATTCTTATGCCATCGTTGTTATCAGCATGACCCCTATATCATTCGCTTAACGCCAACACAGCTAAAACTTATAAGGATGTTCTACACTGTTCCTATCGACCAAATTGGAAAAATAGAGCTGAAAAAAGAAACAAAATATTTCATTAAAAAAATTATAACAACCATCTATGAAGAACAAACCGGTATTCGGTTTAAGACGAGAAAATTTATAGAGCAACTAGAACGTACCCCTGAACTGCAAATACGCTCGAAAGACAAAATGCCAGATGAATCATAATGTTCATCTGGCATTTCACGTTATTTAAAATTCATCCTCATCCTCTGTCACTAAAAAGGCCCACTGTCCAGCAATTTTTTTACTTTCAATATAAAGGTATGCTGTTTCATTGTCTTTACCTGTTAAATGGAGAATCGCTAGACCTTCAGCTTTTGGCGTAATATGTAGTTGCCCGTCAAGAATTGTCGCTTTTACAGGCACTGGCTCAAAACCAAAGCTTTCGAGTGCTACATGTGTTGGTTCGAAAGGTAATTCTTGCGCTGTCAGTATTAATTCATCTGTCAAATGATATAAATCAATGCTGCGAACAAAATCATAGGAATACACATCTGCGGCCATCTTTTGTTGTTGCGTCCCATCTGAAAATGTAACAATGTATTGTCCATTTTGCGAGATGGACAGTGTTTGATCTTGTTGATTAAAGTTATAGAAATTTGAAGCGAGTGGCTGTCCATTCGCGTTTTGAACCGTCACCTCTGTTGGCATGAATGGTAATTTGCTCTCAGACAAATCGAGTGGTAAATTTTCGATATAATCATCTTCTTTTACTTCTTCAAGTGTTACCTTCAGCTTACCATTTACATTTTTGACATGTACTAAATAAAAAATGTCAATAAAGTCCTCTGAATCATCAGTCAATCCAGTAATCACTAATTTACCCGTACCTTCTTTTATAGGGGTAATCGTGATAGACTCTGTCATATCTTCCTCTTCATTCCATGTGAAAATATCCTCTGCTGGCTCAAGACCACCATAAGAAGCAAAAATATAGTCCTGTTTAAATTGACTTGCATAGACGGTTGCATTGCCTAGCAACTTTTCAGCTCGTACAACAAAAGCAGCAAGCTGAGAGCGCTTTACATTGCTTTTTGGGCCGAAAGTCGTTGCAGATGTTCCTTTGGTAATCCCATTTGCAAACAATGCTTTAATATGAGGCTCAAATTCATTCCCCTTTTTAACATCTGTAAATGGTAATTGCGTGTTACTCGTACTTATTAATCCAAAGCCTTTCGCAATCATTTTAGACATTTGCTCGCGAGTGATATTTTGAGTAGGGTAGAAATAACCATTTGCACCATTAATAATGCCAGCATTTGCTAATGCTGCAATGGCTCCGTAGTTTTCATCGCCAGGTTTGATGTCTTTGAATTGGGGATTTTTTACGTGAACTGTATCTAACTTTAAAATACCTGCTAAAATCTTCGCAGCCTGTGTACGTGTAATAGGATTAGCGGGTTTAAATGTCCCATCCATATAGCCTGAAATAATGCCACGCTCTGCTAATTGAATAATAGCCTTACCTTCTTCATTGGTTGGGTTGATATCAGGAAAAAATGATGCTGCATGTGCGGGTGGTGCGATAATAATCGCACTTGTTGCTAAAGCAGAAGCCATAGCTAGTTGAAATAAACGTTGAGACTGCAATTAAATTCCTCCAAAAAGTACAATAGAAAATTTTATAGTATATATATTTCTGGTCAGACCTTCCTATGTATCAGTTCAAACTTCCGGACGAATGAATGTTAAAAGGTGATGTGTCTTTAGCCTGTCAATTATTCATTATTTAACAGCTAATACTAACTATAATAACTTATTTATACCAAAAAGATGGAACAACGCATAGAGGGAATTTCATCCATATCATGACTGTTCGGTAATCAATTATACCTTATGTAAAAAGGGGGAGCTAAAACTAATTAACTTGCATAGCGCAGAACTCGCTTCATTTTATCTTTTAAATAAAAAGAAATACCTTTGATTTTATAGGAGGATGCAACTAGATTACCTTTCTTTTTAATGAATAAATTTCAATTTTTACAAAATAAAATTTTTGCGTAAATTTAATTTTATTTGTTATTTTTCCGTCTTTAAATGAATAATATGAAGTCTTATTTATCTATATTTTTATTTATCTATATATTTATAAGTATTTTAATAGGTAAAAAGATTTGTATTTTTGTTTAGTTTTCATTATATAAGTGGTAGAAACTGTTCATTCGAGACCCATATACTAGTTGAAAAGGCATTTTAACCTATGATATTGTAAATGGTATAGATAATGGTAATTATATTTTTTAAATATAATTAAGTCGTTTAATCTCCATCGAAACTGATGTACGCTAGATCACTTTAGACATGCCTATGAAATATAAAAGCCTCTATCAGCAAAACGTATTGTTATACGTTTATCAGAATAGCGCAGTCCTATGGAAGAAGGAGGGAGTCACATAGTGCTTAGTACATTGCGTATGTGGCAAAATATATGCTACGAAAAGTAACCTTAAGTATTCATGAAGTTGAAGCAAATGATATATTAGCAGAAGATATTTTTTCAGAGTATCGTTTATTGGCTAAAAAGGATTTAGTTTTAACGGAGCGAATTATTGCCTTACTTAAACTTCGTAAAGTAGATGAATTATCTGTCTATTTGCAATCTGATTCAGTTCGAGTTGTCCATGATTTAAGTGCTCAACGAACAAGAGAATATGAAGATCTATTTGCCCCATTAATTGAAAAAAGAGATCCTGTGGATGATTATAAAGAGACAGTTAGTCAGCTTTTTATGACAACGTTGGAGAATGTCGTGCACGAATTACGCTATGGACAAATTCTTAAAAGCATACAGGATACGGCTTATGTAAGAGGTGTTTTTGAAAAGATTTTGGAAAAAAAACATCGCTATGAGCTACTTATGCGTTTAAAGGAATGGGACGAGTATTCATTTGTCCATTCATTTGATGTGTTTGTATTAGGTACAATTTTTGCTAGATACCTAGGTTTAACAGATATTGAAACATTAGCTAGGGGCTACCTGTTCCATGATATCGGGAAGGTTTTTATACCCCAAGAAATATTAAATCTGAAACGCAAACTCTCTGAAGATGAGTTCGATATTGTAAAGACGCACACAACAAAAGGCTACGAGCTACTCATGGAACATAACGAGGAAGACATTGCCTATTTGGCACGAGATCATCATGAACGTTTTGCGGGAAAGGGCTATCCAAATCAACTTTGTGCGGATGATATGAGTGAGGGTGTACAATTATTACAAATTGTTGATGTATATTCAGCGATGACATCCAAGAGAGTCTATCATGTTGGCTATGGTGCTACAGATGCTTTAGCTGTCTTATACAGAGATCGACATTTATATAATGAGAGCTTTATGCATAAATTTGTAGAATGTTTAGGGATTTACCCAGTAAACTCTGTAGTTATGTTATCCGATAATCGCAGTGCACAAGTAGAACTTGTTTATGATTTATTTCCTACATTACCAAAAGTAAGGTTGTTAGATGAGCAGAAATCAATGAACTTACCTTTAAACTACAGTGTGAGAATTGCGAAAATGATCGACTATCGAGCTAATAGCTTTGAAGAGATTTTCAACTTATTTGTAGAGCAATTAATCCGCTGTGACGAAAATAATCTGAGAATTCATTTTAATAAATTAATTGACCATTTACATCCTAAAGAAATTGTCTTAAAAATTTTTCTGCCAGCCTTTCGTATTTTACGTTTACTAACAAGGGAAATCCAAACGGATATGACAAAGTATCGCAATTCTATTGGTATTTTAAAATCGCTACTAGAGGAGCAATTAAACGTTTTATATATGGATTATCAACATGAGCAAACGACCATATTAGTTGTGGAGACATCGCTACGTGAAAATTTCTTCATTAAGCTTGTTCAAAGTATTTTGTATATTGATAAAATTGTGCCATTCTTTATAAACCCAGGTGATGATCAACGTATTACACAATTGATGGAACATTGTGACGTTAATGTCGCTTACTTTATTGAAGATGAACTAACTTTTGACAAACGGGTTCGTCCAATGCGAGAAGGTACATTCCTTTATTACTCACTAGCGGATATTGAGGAGCTATTAGTGAGCTTAATAGGTTTGAGCATGAAAAAGTTTTCATTCGAGGAAAAAATGCAGGAGCGCTTATTTTCAACATTTAAAGCATAAGAAAGAGGGAGTTGCCTGCTGGCTACCCCCTCTTTTTTTAAGTGATTAGAATTGTAGGTGTTTTTCAATATATGCTTTTACTTCAGCAATAGGCATACGAACTTGTGTCATAGAGTCACGATGACGTACTGTTACTTGGCCATCCTCTTTTGAATCAAAATCATATGTGATACAGAATGGTGTACCAATTTCATCTTGGCGACGGTAACGTTTACCAATTGATTGTGATTCATCAAAATCAACAGGGAAGGCTTTACGCAGTTCAGCCCAAACATCTGTAGCTTCATCAGATAATTTTTTAGAAAGTGGTAGCACAGCAGCTTTAAATGGAGCCAGAGCAGGGTGGAAACGTAAAACCGTACGTTTATCATCACCTTCTAATTCCTCTTCATCATAGGCATCACACAAGAAAGCTAATGTTACACGATCAGCTCCTAATGATGGTTCAATACAATAAGGAACATAACGTTCATTTGATACAGGATCAATGTAAGTGAAATCTTCACCAGAGTGCTCCATATGTTGTTTTAAGTCGTAATCTGTACGATCTGCTACACCCCAAAGCTCTCCCCAGCCAAATGGGAATTTGAATTCGATATCTGTTGTAGCGTTAGAGTAGTGAGATAGCTCATCATCCTCATGGTCACGAAGGCGCATCGAATCTTCTTTCATGCCTAGGTTTAGTAACCAATTTTTACAGAATTCTTTCCAATATGCATGCCATTCAAGGTCTTCACCAGGTTTACAGAAGAATTCAAGCTCCATTTGTTCGAATTCACGTGTACGGAATGTGAAGTTACCCGGTGTAATTTCGTTACGGAAAGATTTACCGATTTGTGCGATACCAAATGGTGTACGTTTACGCATAGAACGTTGAACGTTTTTAAAGTTCACGAAAATACCTTGTGCCGTTTCTGGGCGTAAATAAATTTCATTTGTAGAGGATTCCGTTACACCTTGGAATGTTTTAAACATGAGGTTGAATTGGCGAATATCTGTGAAATCAGCCTTTCCGCAATCAGGGCATACTACGTCATATTTAATCATTGTTTCTTTCATTTGGTCGAATGTCATACCATCAACAATGATTTCATCGCCTTTCGCTAATGCAGCGTCTTCGATAATTTTATCTGCACGGTGGCGGGCCTTACATGATTTACAGTCGATCATTGGGTCATTGAAGTTTCCTACGTGACCAGAAGCAACCCAAGCTTTTGGATTCATCAAAATAGCAGCATCAATACCTACATTATATTCAGATTCCTGAACAAACTTTTGCCACCATGCTTTTTTAATATTATTTTTTAATTCGACACCTAGTGGACCATAATCCCACGTGTTTGCTAAACCTCCGTAGATTTCAGAACCAGGGAAGACAAAGCCTCGATGCTTCGCTAAAGATACGATGGTTTCCATTGATTTGTTAGCCATAAAATAGCCTCCTTTAAATTTTTAATACGTTGTTTTAGCGGTAAAAACGCCATAGTTTTTTCATTCAGTTGCAACTAAATGAAAATAGCACCCGTCTCCGGGCACATTGTATGCCCAGGGACGAGTGCTAATACCCGCGGTTCCACCCTGATTGTTTTAAACGAGTAGTTTAAAACCTCTTTTCAAAAAGTTAGCTCAGGGAGTGCCTTTTCTCTGTTGCTGTGTAGACTTTCACCATCTTCTACTCGCTATAGAATGGAACAGATACTTTTTTCCCATCATCGCCTGTATAACGCAATTTGCTCGAAAATACAGATAGAGCAAGCGTATGTGTCAATATTGTAGCATGTAGTTCTTTAATTCGCAATAATTATTAAAATAGTATATAATAATTGAGCATAAGTATAACACTATTAGATTTGAGGCGGTGAGTCCAATCGAACTCAATAAACGTCAGGAAGACATATTACAAATTGTGAAAGAAAATGGCCCTATTACGGGGGAACATATTGCCGAACGTCTCAATCTGACAAGAGCAACTCTAAGACCGGATTTAGCAATCCTAACAATGGCAGGATTTCTGGATGCAAGACCAAGGGTTGGTTATTTTTATTCAGGTAAGAAGGCATCTGTTACATTAATAGATAGTATTCACAATTTAAAAGTGAAGGATTTTCATTCAGGGCCAGTAGTTGTCCCTGAAACAATGACGGTTTATGATGCAATTTGCTTTATGTTTTCAGAAGATGTTGGTACACTCTTTGTCGTAGATAAGAATGAGTTTTTGACAGGCGTACTATCTCGCAAAGATTTACTGCGTACAAGTATTGGCACGCAGGATTTAAATAAAATTCCAGTACATATTATTATGACGCGTATGCCAAATATTTCGTACTGTGAAAGATCAGATTCTTTAATTGTTGCAGCGAACAAACTTATTGAACGTGAGGTTGATTCACTACCAGTAGTTGAACCGCAAGAGGGTGGTTTAACGATTGTTGGTCGTCTTACAAAAACAACGATTACACGGGCTTTCTTATCTCTTGCACAAAATGTCTAAATGAAGGAGAGCTGCATGAAAAGACTACGCGTATTTGTTGTGTCTGATTCTGTTGGTGAAACTGGTGATCAAGTTGCAAAAGCGGTTATTAGCCAGTTCCGACCGGGTCTTGAAAATACTGTGATTCGTCGATTTCCACATATTCAATCAGAGGAGCTTATCCGTAAAATTGTTTTTCTTGCTTCGCAACAGCGAGCGTTTATTGTTTATACACTTGTTCGCCAAGAAATGCGTAAATTATTACATGATTTATGTGAACAAGAAAAAATTCAGGCTGTTGATATTTTAGGGCCAGCCTTACAATCAATGGCAGCTTTTATGGAAGAAAATCCATTAGAAACACCTGGCATTGTTCATCTGCTGGATGATGATTATTTCAAAAAAATTGAAGCGATTGAATTTGCGGTAAAATATGATGATGGTAGAGATCCACGAGGACTATTACAAGCTGATATCGTACTAGTTGGTGTATCAAGAACTTCTAAAACACCACTATCACAATATTTAGCCCATAAAAAATATAAAGTGGCGAATGTACCTTTAGTGCCAGAGGTAGAACCACCAGAAGAGCTATTACAGATAGACCCTAAAAAATGCTTTGGTTTAATTATTTCCCCTGAGAAGTTAAACTCAATCCGGAAAGAAAGGTTAATGTCTCTCGGCTTGAATGATGATGCTATCTATGCACAGCATGAAAGAATTCTTGATGAGATTCAGCATTTTGAAAAAATTGTCGGTAGAATAGGTTGTCAAGTTATCGATGTGACAAATAAAGCTGTTGAAGAGACAGCAAATACGATTATCGAACATATTTTGACCTGTAAATAAGGATAGAATTTTAAACCACCTCGGTTAGCAGAGGCGGTTTTTTTGAGTGGATTTTGAAAATGGTATAGATAAAAACTAATTTTTGTTTTATAATAATAAAATTGTGGTAAAAATATTTATAAGAGAAAAATCCTAATTTTTTGTCGAGAAATAAAGGAATTTTAAAACGAATAGCGAATTGTGTTTCTAGAACGCAAATATTAAAGATGGTGATGGATTTGGCAGGGAAGATTCCAGAAGAAGTAATTGAGCAGATTCGCACACAATCAGATATCGTTGATGTTATTAGTGAATACATGCAGCTTACTAAGCGTGGGCGAAATTGGTTTGGTCTCTGTCCATTTCATGGAGAGCAAACACCGTCTTTTTCTGTATCTACAGACAAGCAAATTTTTCATTGCTTTGGTTGTGGTGCAGGGGGCAATGCCATTACTTTTGTAATGGATATTGAAGGCATTTCTTTTCCTGATGCAGTTGTGAAACTTGGGGAACGTGTTGGCATACACTTAGATGTTGAGCCAAGTTTCCCTGGAGGAACGAAAAAGATATCTAAAGCGGAAGAAAGGATGAAAGAAGCACACGCTTTTGCAGCAGATTTTTTTCATCATTTACTGTTGAATACAGAAGATGGTGAAGAACCTTTAAATTATTTGCTAGAAAGAGGATTTACAAGGGAACTTATCGAATCTAATAACATTGGTTGGTCTCTCCCAAGCTTTGATGCATTAACAATATTGCTTGAAAGAAAAGGTTATAACTTACAAGAAATTGCCGAAAGTGGCTTAATCATCAAAAGAGAGGGAGAAGAGCGTTATTTTGATCGTTTTAGAGGACGTATCATGTTTCCTATTCGAGATGAGAATGGTAAAATTATTGCCTTCTCAGGACGTATCCTTTCATCCAATGGTGAGGAAGCAAAATATTTAAATAGTCCAGAATCACCAATTTTCCAAAAAAGTGAAGTGCTGTATAACCTAGATAAAGCACGAACTTCTATCAGAAAAAATCGTCAAATAGTATTGATGGAAGGATTTATGGACGTTTTAGCAGCCAACTCTGTAGGTGTAATGAATGTTGTTGCGACAATGGGTACTTCGTTAACAAATCAGCATATCACAAAGCTAAAGCGCTTAGTAGAGCAAATTACGATTTGCTATGATGGTGATAATGCTGGATTTGATGCAGCGAAACGAGCGGCGCAGCTACTGCATACAGAGCGAATGAAAGTCGATATTGCCGTGTTGCCAGAAAAATTAGATCCTGATGAATACATTCACACTTTAGGTGGACAAGCATTTAAGGAACAAATTTTGGAAAAACCTCATGCGTATATTGCTTTTATGATGATGCATGCTAGACGCAATAAGAACTTTCAATTTGAAAATGATACGCTTCAATATATTCAAGAAGTTCTTGAGCAGCTAGTGGGAAGATCTTCACCAGTTGAACGAGATTTGTATATACGACAGCTATCAAATGAAACAAATATTTCGGAAGAAGCCATTTATGCCCAATTCCGAAAACTGGAGGCTAATCAGGTACGTTCTGCTAAAGTAGAAATGCCTACACAGATACCTTCAATGCCAGTCACGCAACAACAAAAGCCTATGGACGCAGCCGAACGTGCCGAACGTTTATTACTGGCTCATATGCTTCATAATATAGATGTAGTGGACAGGGTATTACGTAGTGAGCAAAAAGAGCCATTTGTACGAGATGCCTATATGGCAGTTTTTGTTCGCTTAGTTGGATTTTATGAGGAGTATGGTCATCCTGATTATCAACGTTTTGTGGAAATTTTGGATGACGCTGAATTACGGAAAATTGTCATGGAAGCGGCTTTAGTTGAGCGAGATCCTGATCAAGCAGAGGCAGAGGTTATGGACTCCATCCGTCAGCTTCAAAAATATAGAATTGAGCAAGAAATTTATCAAAAGATGCATGAGTCAAAGGAAGCGGAGAAGATGCATGAGTATGCACGTGCACTTGAAATCGCCCAACAGATTATTCATTTAAGAAAATCGTTATCGGCGATTTAACCCGATTCGGTTGTTTAGAAGGAGGAAGGTTTATGGCGGACAAGTCAGAACGTTCAAAAGAGATAGAAGTAGAAATTACATTAGATGATGCAAAAAAATTCCTACAAGAAAAAGCAAAAACAGAGGGTGAAATTTCAATGAAAGAAATTTCAGAGAAACTAACACCTTATGAATTGGAAAACGAAGAAATTTTCCATTTTGCTGAGGATCTTGAAAAGCATAAAGATATTCAAATCATTGGAAAAGAAGAATTTGAAGAAGAAAGTCTAATGAAAGAAGAAGCGAACGAAGAAACTTTCGACTTAAATGATTTGAGTGTGCCACCAGGTGTTAAAATCAATGACCCTGTACGTATGTATTTAAAAGAAATCGGCCGAGTAGATTTATTATCTGCTGAGCAAGAAATTGCACTTGCTGAACGTATTGAGCAAGGGGACGAGGAAGCGCGTAAACGCCTTGCGGAAGCGAACTTACGTCTAGTTGTATCGATTGCAAAACGCTATGTTGGTCGTGGAATGCTATTCCTTGATTTAATTCAAGAAGGAAATATGGGTCTTATTAAGGCTGTTGAAAAATTCGATTATCGTAAAGGATTTAAGTTCTCGACTTACGCTACATGGTGGATTCGTCAGGCGATTACACGCGCAATCGCTGACCAAGCGCGTACGATTCGTATTCCTGTTCATATGGTCGAAACCATTAATAAATTAATACGTGTACAACGTCAACTTTTACAAGATTTAGGTCGTGAGCCTTCTCCAGAAGAAATTGGAGAAGAAATGGATTTAACACCTGAAAAAGTACGTGAAATTTTAAAAATTGCACAAGAACCAGTATCTCTTGAAACACCAATTGGAGAAGAAGATGATTCCCATTTAGGAGACTTTATCGAGGACTCAGAAGCACAATCTCCTTCCGACCATGCAGCCTATGAACTGTTAAAAGAACAATTAGAAGATGTACTAGATACGTTAACAGACCGTGAGGAAAACGTACTTCGTTTACGTTTTGGGTTAGACGATGGTCGCACACGTACATTAGAAGAGGTTGGGAAAGTCTTTGGCGTAACGCGTGAACGTATTCGTCAAATCGAGGCGAAAGCACTAAGAAAATTACGCCATCCTTCTCGTAGTAAACGTTTAAAAGACTTCTTAGAATAAAATTTAAAATAGCTGGAGCTATCCAAGTAGTGAGAAAATGACTAATTGGTATAGCTCCTTTTTTATAGAATTGAAAAGTCAACAAAAAGAAATTAGCCCTGCTATTCACCTATCGATGCTATGCAATCATAGATAATTAGAATGAGGGAAATGCTAGATTTGCGACTTTATACAGATGTGTTTTCAAATAGTGTGAGATAAAATTGTAATACAACCATTATTAAGCAATGTTTGGAGCTAACACTATGACAAATCCTCGCAAAAAAATAATCCTTAATGAAATTTTGTTTTGGAAGCAAAATAAACTTTTACCTGAGCACTATTGTGACTTTTTAGCAGCTCTTTATACGGAGGGGGCTGACATAGAGGAGTTAGAACCAGTGCAACATCCTAAACAAGCGGTCTTGCCATCAGAAAAAAGAAAAATGATCCTATTGGTAGTAGGTCTATGTATCGCCATAATGGCTGTTTTGGCACTCTATTTTACAATGCAATCTTTAACATTGATTTTTACAGTAATCGTGGGAGTAGGCGCATGCATCCTATTTATTGCTGCGTGGCAAATGGCTCGAAAAAAACATCTACTAGCTCCCATTTTTCATGTACTAGCGGCCATCCTGTTATTTAGTATGTCGATCCGCATTTGTACTACATATTTTAGTGGAAATAATACGGTTTTATTTTGCTTGATTGCAGCAAATTGTGTCATTTGGCTGTTGTCAGGTATTAAAATGAAACTTCTATATTTCACAGTCTCAGGTGCTTTAGGATTAATAGCACTAGTTGGGTACTATATCATAAATTTATCCTGATTTAGCAAATGGTATTTCTATCGATGTACAAGGAACTCCATCTACTAAATCAGGTTAGAAACTTAATTGAACTTTAGTGTTTATATAAAACCATAATTTGTGACAATTTATCTATAATAGGGTCAGTATCATGTTAAAGTTTTTACCGTCAGAAGATTCAAAATCTGTACGCTAATTAAAAACGTACAGATTTTTTAATTTTGGGTATATGAATGAGTGAAAAGGGTATGATAACAGCATAAATATAATGAAAAAGAAATTGTATAAAAGGATAAATTTGACCAATTTTGGATGTTGGCAAGACATATTTTATCCAATAGATACAGAAATGTCGAATTTGTTACAAACAAAGGAAAACTTAGCGAATAGGGCTTTTCGTTTCTTTGTTAATGAAGTACAATATTAGATGTTGACTGATTCTATATTATAATAGAAGTAGACTTAAAATGAGGAGGGGAAACTTATGAAAAACAATCCAGTCGTTCCTTACATCTTAATTCTGGCATTTGGTATTGGTCTTATTTTCTTCATGTCTTTACAAGGTGCAGATAACAAGAAAGAAATTGCTGCTGAACATGAGGGTGGTGGCGAAACTACTACAGAAACAACAGATGCAGAAGCTGATGGTTCAGCACTAGTACAATCTTGTATCGGTTGTCATGGTGGTGACTTAACTGGTAGTATGGGTCCAAATCTACATGGCTTAGATGAAGCACGTATCGTAGAAGTTTTAACAAAGGGTATCGAAGGTACTCCAATGCAACCAAACATGAAAACTGAAGAGGAAGCAAAAGCAATCGCTGAATACATTTCTACTTTAGAATAGTAAAACTGACAAGTAGCTGTACTGAAATAGTACAGCTACTTTTTAGATTTAAGCATCATGAAGATGGGGTTGTCCACATAGAAATGTGAGACAACTCCATTTGTTTTTTTTCACGACATCATCCATACTATTAATGGACTCTATTGAAGATAGGCGGTATAAAAATGAACGCACAAAAACTTTCAAAGCGATTAGAAGCAGTAGCGAAATTTGTTCCTACAGGAGCAGTCATGGCGGATATTGGTAGTGACCATGCCTATCTACCATGCTATTTAATTCACAAAGGGACTGCCTCCTATGCCATAGCAGGGGAAGTTGTAAAAGGACCCTATGAATCAGCGGTAGGACAGGTACAGAAGGAAAGCTTAACTGAAAAAATTACAGTACGCCTTGCAGACGGATTAGCAGCGATCGAAGAAGCTGACCATGTGGATACGGTGACAATAGCTGGCATGGGTGGACCATTAATTGTTTCCATTCTAGAGAAGCATCCAGAAAAGCTTCAAGGTGTCACACGTCTAATCCTACAGCCAAATATTCACGCCAAGGTTATCCGTGAGTGGGCTTTAGCACATCAATGGGCGATTCTTGATGAAGAGATTTTAGAGGAAGATGATAAAATCTATGAAATCCTTGTGTTACAAAGAGGGCAAATGGAGCTCTCTACAGCAGAGATTTTGTTTGGACCTAAGCTAAGCCTGCGTAAATCACCAGCATTTACGAAAAAATGGTTGCGTGAAAAAGACAATTGGCAACGTGTACTACAATCCATTGAAGGAGCAGAACAAACACCTGAAATTGAAGAAAAACGTGCAGAGTTAACGGCTCTGATACGTTTAGTAGAAGGAGTTTTGTAAGATGAAAACGGTAAATGGCCAAGAAGTTATTCAAGTGTTCGAAACATGGTCACCCAAAAAACTAGCTTGTATGGACAATGATCCAATTGGACTAGCGATAGGGACCCTCAACAAACCAGTAAGTAAAGTATTGGTGACGTTAGATGTCAATGAAGCCGTGGCAAATGAGGCAATAGAAAAAGGCTGTGAGCTGATTATCGCACATCATCCACCAATCTTTAGACGCCTAGCGAATATCCGCACAGATCATCCAGCAGGGCGCTTATATGAAAAGCTCATTAAACACGATATTGCTGTATATGCCGCTCATACAAATTTAGATGTAGCCGAAGGTGGGGTAAATGATTTATTAGCAGATGCCCTACAGCTAAAAAACCGTTCTATATTAGAAGAAACGTATGCAGAGAATTTATTGAAGCTAGCAGTCTTTATACCAACTGCTAATGCACAAGCATTACGTGAGGCGCTTGCAAATGCTGGGGCGGGTCGTATTGGCGATTATGAAGCATGTAGTTATACAACGACTGGAGAAGGTCGGTTCCGTGCATTAGCAGGAGCGAATCCGTTCGTAGGCTCTGTTGGCGAATTACATGTGGAGGAAGAAGTAAAGGTAGAAGTTGTTTTTCCTGAATCCATTAAAGGCCGCGTGTTAAAGGCCATGCTTACTAGTCATCCTTATGAGGAGCCTGCCTATGATGTGATACGTCTTGAGCAGCAAACAAATGTGATGGGATTAGGGCGTGTAGGTTACTTAACAAAGGAAATGACGTTACAGCAATTTGCTGAATTCGTTAAACAGCAACTAGATGTGCCAGCTGTGCGTGTAGTGGGTGATTTACAATCGAAGGTCAGCAAGGTTGCGCTTGTTGGTGGAGATGGTAATAAATATATCTATGCGGCAAAACGTGCAGGAGCTGATGTTTTCTTGACAGGCGATATGTACTTCCATACAGCTCAGGACGCACAAGCGATTGATCTGCAAATAGTAGATCCTGGTCATCATGTAGAAAAGGTAATGATTGCAGGAGTAGCAAAAAAAATGGCTGAACTATGTGAGGATAAAAAATACTTGGTTGAATTCATCCAATCAACGATCCATACGGAACCATTTTTATTTATATAAGTGAGGGAACAAATATGGCTAATGAAAGACCAGCTGGTAATAAAGCCGGCAAGCTATGGATCATGATTGGTTTATTCATCGTTGTTTTTGGTATTGGTATGACGGTGATGACCAATATGGTCAATGATAAGAAAATCGATGCAATGACACAGCAATGTGAAGATGATGGTGGACAAGCAATTGTAGCAAAGGAGAAAAACTTTTTATCCACTAGCTACTCATTTGAATGTAAACAATGAGATGGAGGCTGAACGCTAGCAGTACTAGTGTTTCAGCCTTTTTGAATGCAAGAAATCTATAAACAGTGATAAGATGAAGAAAAAATTGATTAACAGAAGTGGAGAGAGTTGTCTTGTTTATTCGTTTATCTAAAGATCAGCAGGAAATAATTCTTGCTGATATCCAACGGTTTTTTTATAATCAGCGTGATGAAGACATTAGTGAATTTGAAGCTGAACGTATGTTAGATTTTATCAAGGAGCATATTGCCCCCTATATTTATAATGCTGCCTTGTCAGATGCCAAATATGTTGTGGAAAGACAATACGCCTCTATTGAAGAGGAATTAGAGGCATTGGAGCAGCCCATTAAAATAAAATAATCCTCCTTTTCCCTCTAGTTCAAATATTTGACAGGTAAGAATGGTTGATGATACCTTAATCTTGAATTAGAGATAATTCAATTCTAACTATTCAGAGCTAATTATCAGGTGATGAATAAAGGGATATTTCCCTGACCAAAATGGTTACGAGTGGCGAACACGTACGAAGAACCGTGATGGAGTCACAAGAATGGATGATAAGAGGAGGCGTCATATGTTAAAAATCGGTATTATTTTAGGAAGTACGCGAGAAGGTCGTGTAAGCCCACAAGTTGGAACTTGGGTAAAGGAAGTTGCGGAAAAACGTCGTGATGCGGAATATGAAATAATTGATATCGCTGAATTTAAATTACCATTTTTAGGTGAACCAGGTGGAGATACTTCTGGGGTAGCGACATGGTCAGAAAAAATAGCAGCTTGTGACGGCTTTGTCTTTATTGTTGCGGAGTACAATCACTCCATTACAGGTGCATTAAAAAATGCATTAGATTATTTACGTGTGGAATGGAACAATAAAGCTGCTGGTATCGTCTCTTATGGTTCTGTTGGAGGAGCGCGTGCAGCAGAGCATCTACGAGGAATTCTCGGAGAATTGCTAGTTGCTGATGTTCGAGTGCATCCAGCATTATCATTATTTACTGATTTTGAAAACGGCTCTGTCTTTAAACCAAAAGAGGTGCAAGCAGATTCTGTTCATCAAATGTTAGATCAGCTTGTACCATGGTCAACGGCTTTGAAAACAATTCGATCATAATTTCATAGTAATATGCACTTTTTATATGCATATTGTTTTTTTGCTTAAATGTGTTAATAAAATTACTCTACTCCATTCACTAGTACGGTGAATGGGGCTTTTTTATTTTTGTGAAAATAATAAAATTAAAAATATTCTTTTAATTCGGAAAATAATATGATACTATTAAAAAAAATATGGTTATACTTCAAAAAATACAGTGTAATCAAAAAAAGAGGTGGCAATTTGGAAGATATTCATCAAACCATAAAAAAAACAAGAATTGATCAAGGCATGACATTAAAGAATTTAAGTGAAAAAACAAACTTATCGATTAGTTTTCTTTCACAAATAGAAAGGGGGTCATCTTCACTGGCTATTACATCTCTAAAAAAAATAGCTGATGCATTTGGAGTTCCGATCACCTACTTTTTCGAGTCCGATTCAAATAATACGTATGTCGTAAAAGAAACTGATCGCAAACCATTTAAATTAGAAGCATCTTCGATAGAATATACGCGACTTAATGGACATTTTAACGGAAGAAATCTTGAACCGTTGCTTGTGAAGCTGGCCCCAGGTCAAATGGACAAAAATCAAGAATCGAGTCATCCAGGGGAAGAGTTTTATTACGTATTAAAGGGTGCTGTCCTATTTAAGGTTGATGGGCAAGAATATTTTCTTAGAGAAGGTGAAACAATTCATTATCCTTCTGAAGTTCCACATTCATGGGAAAATCCTTTGAATGAAGAGAGTATTGTTTTAAGTGTGTTAACGCCAGTTATTTTCTAAAAAAAGGAAGGTTGGGTGAATGGAATGAGAGTCGCAACAGATATTGGGGGTACATTTACAGATTTAGTGTATGTTGATGAACATGGAAATTTCGGCTATGAAAAAAGTAATACAACTCCTCCAAATTTTGAACAAGGAGTCATTGATGTTATTAAGAAAAGTGGAGTGGATCAACAGCATTTAGAAATGTTTATCCACGGCACAACGGTTATTATCAATGCTTTAACTGAGCGTAAAGGGGCAAAGACGGGTCTAATTACAACTAAGGGATTTAGGGATGTGTTGGAAATTGCTCGTGGAAATCGACCTGATTTATTTAATGTTAAGTATCAAAAACCACAGCCATTTGTAGAAAGGTATTTACGCAGAGAAGTAACTGAAAGACTTAATTATAAAGGACAAGTATTAGCAGCTCTGGAAATTAATGAACTAGAAGAAATAGTTGAATATTTTAAGAAGGAACAGGTTGAGGCCATTGCAATCTCTTTTTTACACTCCTATGTTAATAACGAGCATGAAAAAGCAGCTGTAGAAAAAATAAAGGAATTGTGGCCAGAAGTTCAGGTATCCGCTTCCAGTGAAATTACACAAGAGTGGCGTGAATATGAACGCACTAATACAGCGGTTTTAAATGCTTATGTACAACCAACTGCAACAACTTATATTGATCGACTTGAGCAAAAATTACAAGATACTATTGAAATAGAGCAAAGTTATATTATGCAGTCAAATGGTGGTACCACTAAATTTGATAATGCGAAGCGTTTACCAATTAATATGGTAGAATCAGGCCCAGTTGCTGGTATTTTAGGTGCAGCGGTACTCGGTGAATTACTAGGAGAAAAAAATATTATTGCTTTCGACATTGGTGGAACAACAGCAAAATGTTCATTGATTGAAAATGGCGAAGTAAAAGTTTCAACAGATTACTATATCGAAAAAGATACTCGACGTGCAGGTTATCCAATTAAAACACCAGTTGTTGATATTGTTGAGATTGGTAACGGTGGTGGTTCCATTGCATGGATTGATGGTGCAGGTTCATTAAAAGTAGGGCCTCAGTCAGCGGGTGCTCGACCAGGACCAGTTGCATATGGTCAAGGTGGAACAGAGCCGACTACAACGGATGCAAATTTATTAACTGGTAGATTATCACCGAAGAACTTTGATTACTCGGTGAATTTGAACAATGTAAAAAATGCGATTGAAGAAAAAATTGGGAAACATTTTCATATGTCTGCTGAAGAAGCTGCACTTGGAATTATTCGTATCGCCAATTCCAATATGTTAAATGCTCTAAAGTTGATTTCTATTCGTAAAGGTCATAACCCTCAAGACTTTACCTTGATTGCATTTGGTGGGGGAGGTTCGATGCACGCACCTGCTTTAGCTTTGGAATTAGGTGTTAAAAAGGTTATTATTCCAATTGCATCACCAGTGTTTTCCGCATGGGGGATGCTCATGACAGATTTACGTCATGATTATATTCAAACATACATTAAACGTATGAATAATCTTGATTTAACAAAAATGAATTCAATATGGGCAAATATTGAACATCAGGCATTCCAACATTTCCAAGAAGAAGGTATGGACAAAGATCATGTATTTTTCCAACGCTATGCAGATATGCGTTATCTAGGTCAGGAGCATACTGTGAAGGTACCTGTAGAGGGCGGTGAATGGAATCAACGAGTGTTAGATAAAGCGATTGCAGATTTTAATTTATTACATGAAAAGAATTTTACATTTAAACTACCAGAAGCGGAGACAGAAATCGTTAATATCCATGTGACGGCCTTTGGGAAGGTTGGTAAACCTAAATTAAAAACGATTGAGCGTCAAACTAGCTTACAAGATGCATTAATAGAACAACGCAATGTTTATTTTGAAAATGACGGCTGGGTGAGAACAAATATATATGATCGTGAGCTATTACCTATTGAAATGAAGATAAATGGTCCTGCTATTGTGGAAGAAAGAGCTGCAGCTACTGTAATCTATCATAATCAATCACTCTATATAGATGCTTATGGAAATATTGTCATTGAAAAGGAGGAAGCGTAATGACTGTAATCAATCCGCAAATTGATCCATTTACTTTAGAAATTGTGAAGGATGCATTGCTATCTGCTGGAGATGAAATGTTTGTAGCTTTAGCACGAACTTCAATGAGTCCCATTATTTATGAAGTATTAGATTATGCGAGTGGCTTAACAGATTCAGAAGGTAATTTATTAACTCAGGGTAATGGTGTGACAGGTTTTATCGGCATGCTCACTTTTATGGTAAAAGAAACGTTAAATAAATATCCAGGAGATAAATTAAAAGAGGGAGATATCATTATAATTAATGATCCCTATCAAGGCGGTGGTTCACACCTTTCAGATGTTGGACTCGTAATGCCAATTTTTTATAAAGGTCAATTAATTGCTTTTTCAGCTAATAAAGCTCATTGGACTGAAGTTGGAGGGAAAGATCCAGGTTCATTTACTAACGATTCTGTTGACATATTTCAAGAAGGGCTACAGTTTTCATGTATCAAACTTTATGACGAAGGTAAATTGAATGAAGCACTTGTTGAAATAATACGTTCAAATGTGCGGTTCCCAGATCTATCTTTAGGAGATATGTTTGCACAAGTTGCAGCTCTTCGAACAGGAGAAAAACGAGTAAGGGAATTGTGTGATAAATACACATTAGCTACCATATTGGCAGCAATTGAATATCATTTAGATCATGGCGAAGCAATGGCCAAGCAGGAGCTTGCTAGCTTACCTAAAGGAGAATTTTACGCAGAAGATTTTATTGATACGGATGGGATTGGTAACGGACCATTTCCAATAAAAGTGAAAGTGACAATATCAGACGATGAATTTATTTGTGATTTTAGGGGAAGTTCTCCTCAAGTACCTGGACCAATGAATTGTTCCTATACAGGTTTAGCATCAGCTGTACGTGCAATCTTCTTAGCTATTACAAATCCAGCGCAGGATGTAAATGATGGTGTGTTTAGACCACTAAAAATAATTGTTGATCCTCAATCAATTATGTCTGCGGAAAGACCAGTACCTGTGTCCAATTATTTTGAGACCTTGCTTGGCAGCTTAGATTTAGTATGGAAAGCCTTGGCACCGCATATACCGAGTCGATTAACTGCTGGTCAGTTTTTATCCGTTTGTGCTGTAACGTTAAGTGGTACACATCATGATACAGGAGAGCCATTTTTAATTGTTGAACCATCAGTAGGTGGATGGGGTGGTGGAAACGATGCTGATGGAGCCTCTGGTCAATTCTGTTTTTCGGATGGTGAGACGTATAATGTGCCAATTGAGGTAGCGGAAACTCGCTACGGTGTGTTAATTGATGAATATTGTTTAAGAGAAGATAGAAATGGAGCAGGGGCTGGAGAATACATTGGGGGTAAAGGAGTAATCAGATCCTATAGAGCCATGACGGACAATCAAGCAATAACAGTGACCTTTGGTAGGAATAAGTTTTTACCATGGGGGATTAACAATGGACATGAAGGTTCGCCGAATGAATTTTATGTAAAAAAAGCGAATGGCCAGGTAGATGGACCATTCGGGGTCTATCCAAGATATAAACTAGATAAAAATGATGTGGTTCAATTAATGACTGGCACGGGTGGAGGCTATGGAAATCCACTTAAACGTCCAGCGGAACAGGTAGCACATGATGTGAAAAATGGCTATTTTTCAAGAAAAGAAGCAGAAGCTATTTTTCATGTTCTTGTAGATGAGTCAGACTACAGCTTTGAAGAAATGCCAGAAAGAAATCTAGTAGTAAAGGGAGAATAACTATGATTATTAAAGAAGTATCACAGAAAGATATTGTTCAACAGAATCTATTTCAAGACAAATACAACGATAGCCAAATAAAGTTTGGCTTTGTCCAAATAAAACCAGGAGAGCGGTTACCATTAGAAGGGACAACTTCTCATTTAGAAAATGAGTACTCCTTTATTGTAAAAGGTACTTTAACTGGAGAATCCGGTGGGGAAAATTACCGAATTTCACAAGGAGAAGCTTCCTATATTCCTGCTGGAGAACCTCATTGGTGTAAAAATGATAGTGATGAAATGGTTGAACTTGTCTATGCGCTATTGGATATAAGATAAAGAGATTTAATAGAAAACAAGCTACAAATAAACACATACAGTAAGGGGGTTAAGTAAAATGAAAAATGAAGTCAAGACAGAAAAAACATCTATGCTTGGGAAAGATCCTGCATTAACACCAATACCAGAGAATGATCGTCAACATTGGATTACACCAACAATGATATTTGGTGGGCTTGAATTTACCATTCCTGTTTTAATGGTAGGAGCAAGTTTATCAGCTAGTTTCGGATTAGGTAAGATTTTTTTAATATTGATCATTGCTTTATTTGTTTTTCAATGGCTTGGTAATGCATTACAAGGATATATCGGTGCAAAAACAGGGCTACCTTCTTCAGTTATTGCCAAAACAAGCTTTGGAACGGTTCAAGCTAAGTTAATAGTTGGATTGACAATATTTATTGTTTCACTTGGCTGGTGGGCATTACAGACGGCTGTTGCTGGAAATGCCATTGCTGCTATGTTTGGGATTGACTATAAACATGACTGGTTAGCTTGGGCAATAGTCACGACAGTGGCAGGTCTTCTTTTTGCTGTACCTTCCATTATTGGCTATGGTTCAATGAAGTGGACAGATTATTTAGCTGTCCCATCGGGTTTATTGTTAATTGTTGGTGGTATTTATTTAGCATTAAAAAATACGGGCTGGCAGACAATTGCATCTTGGAGTCCTGAACCATCGATGACCATAATGGCAGCTATTAGCCTTGTAATTGGTGTCAATGTGTCACAATGGGTAATTGCTTCTGACTACACTCGTTACGCAAAGCCGACTTGGAAAGACAATTTTATTATTCCAAGTGGGATAGTTTTAATTGGATTCCCTCTATTTATTGTAGGAGCCATCATGTCTGTGGGTGTGGGAGATCCTGATATCGTGAATGTTATGATGAATTTAGGTTTTCCAGTTTGGGGTTTCCTCATCTTATGGTTAGCTACTTGGACATCTCAATTGGTTAACAATTATAGTATGGGATTAGCGTTAGCCAATGTTTTAAATGTGACATCAGGTAAGGGACGTGCGTTACTCACATTTATTGGTACAATAATTGCCATAATTATTGCTTTAATGGGCATTCTAGATTACTTTACAGACTTCCTATATTTAACGGCTTTGCTCTATCCAGCTATAGCAGGTGTTATGTTTGCTGACTTCTTTTTAATCCGTAAAAGACAATGGGTTGAAATAAAAGGATGGAATTGGATGGCTACGATTGCTGTCGTTGCAGCTGTTATGATTGGGTACTATTTCCAATATGTGAATCCAATGGGCTTACCTGCAGTACTATCTTTATTTGTTTCGATCGTTATTTATTTAATCGCAATGAAAGTAAAGAAACAAGTGGCCCCTGATCAATTTACAGGAAATAATCTATCGGATTAGGGATCAATCAAAGGATACTGGAGGATCATTTTTGATGGTAGTTCCATATTAAAATAAAATGCAACTTTATAATGGAAATCGTAATAGGAGTAGAGATTTTTCCTATGAGTTTCAAATTAATAGAACGGCCACTTTCAGTAATACTATCAACATGAAAGTGGTCCTTTTGGATGAGACAGCTACCATTAATGTTTGATTTCTTCAATGACTTTTTCTTTTAAATCATTCTCCATAGAAGATAGTTTTACTGTATTTGTGAGGCGTTCCTTTAATTCTTTATCAGTCATAATGCCACGTTCTTCTAAAATTTGTATGAGCAGATTTAATGTAAGCATATTTTTAATATCCGCTGCTTTTGATTCCATATAAAACCCTCCAAAATGATAGAATTACTACCTCTTAAGTGTACTCCTTTTTGAGAAGCATGGCACAGAAAGGACAAAAACAAGCAAATTTATTTCGTGTCCCGGAATATGTGGGTGAAAATAAGCAATCCAATGACAAGCTGTTCGATGAGATAAATTTGATAGAACAGGACCATGAAAACAGTGAATATTGTTTTGAATGGGGTCATACCTTCGTAACAGGAGGGATTCAATGGTCAAACGATTTGGGTTCGTTATAGGATTGTTAGTCGTCATCATATCTCTATTGATCCTGTTTGATAAAATAAAAATAGATAATAAATCAGAAACAACAAAAGAGGGACAACCGCTTATTACAAATGAAGAGTTGAGCCTATCTAGATTGAAGGATAAGCTTCTTGAAAAGTATGTTGGCATTGATGTCAAAACGACTGCAGAAAAGGAATTGGTGATCCAGGTTGTAGGCGAAGAAGACTATTTTCAGTCCGTCAAAAAAGACATGGAATCCATTGCAAAAAATGTGATTAAAACCTCGACATTAAAAGACTATCCAATTGTTTTTGAAAGATGGGAGTTTACTTCATTGCTTGATGACAACAAAATGCTGGGGGCTGATATTAACCTGTTGATGGAAGATTTAATCACAGGTTTAGAGGCTTTTGATGTATACGAATATTTAGTCATTGAAAATCGAACAACCATTACGATTCAAACAACGATCAAGAGCACCACTCATGAAGATTTACAGTTAGCTATGAGGATGGAACAGGCCATTAAGAAGATTTTACAAACAAATGCATCACCAAATCAGTCTTATGTCATTAACATATTAAATACACAGCGGGAAAAACTAAATTAGCGATCTTAAGTCATAACAAAGGCATCGAGAAATAACGCTCGATGCCTTTGTTATGGCTATGTAGTGAATGCAAAGAGTGCTTGATAAAGGGTTGCTAGGAGTGCAACAAAGTGCATATCATCCGCTTGGAAAAGCTTAAACTGTATGCCTGTCTGTACTAGTTCAGTTTCAATAGAGCTTGCACTAGCAATCTTTTCATCATTGCAATATAAATAAGCAGTAGAGGTAAAATCCTTTTCAAAACGAAATTCTAAATCGTCCATTGTAAATGAATAAGAGGATTCTAATAATTGCACTGTTTTCCGTTGAATGGGTATCAAGCTGCCATCAGGCATAACAATTTGATGGCTGACTCCTTTTGTTAACAGGGTAGATTGTACTTGAAAAAGGGGTGCACCTAATGTAGTTCGTGTCTCATAACGGTACGGTAATGTTTGCTGTGCAGCTACCAGCAAGACAGCATTCAGTACTTTACCAGCAGAGGTACGCTCCATTTTTTGAAGTACACATACTGTTTCGTTCTGTTCATTCACGATTGGAATATCAGTGAAGCTTTTAAAGCCCTTCGGATAGGTAAGTGTAAAAGTTGCCATAAAGAAACCTCCAGTCATTATTTATACGAGTAGGTAGTCGAGGAGGTTTCAAGAAACTAGCTCTACGGTGTTTTTTATCTACATGCCTCTTTATAAATAAATGAACAGGCTGCTAAAGTAGCCGCTTTCAGCAGCCTGTTCATTTTATGATATTTGGGTATGACCGGATAGAGCACGCTTTTCCTGCTCTGTATCAAATTCTTTTTCCATTTTTGACACGACCACTGTTGCTACACCATTACCAATTAGATTTGTAACTGCACGTGCTTCTGACATGAAACGATCTACGCCGATTAAAAGGGCAATCCCCTCTACTGGGATCATCGGGAATGCTGCTAATGTTGCTGCAAGTGTAATAAAGCCAGAGCCTGTTACACCAGCTGCCCCTTTAGAAGTAAGCATTAAGATGGCTAATAACGTAATTTGATGCCAAACATCTAAATCCACACCATAGGCTTGAGCAATAAAGATAGCAGCCATTGATAAGTAAATGGATGTTCCATCTAAGTTAAATGAATAGCCTGTAGGAATCACTAGCCCAACCACTTGCTTTGAACAACCATAGTTTTCAAGCTTACGCATCATGGAAGGTAATGCAGATTCAGATGAAGATGTTCCGATAACGATAAAGATTTCATCTTTAATGTACTTGATAAATTTAAAAATACTAAAGCCAAAATAATGGGTAATCAATCCAATGATCACAACAATAAAAATGAACATTGTAATGTAAACAGATAGCATTAAAAATCCTAAGTTTCCTAATGATTTAAGTCCAAAATTTCCGATTGTATAACTCATGGCACCAAACGCACCAATAGGAGAAATTTTCATCACCATGTTAACGATTTTAAAGAAAATATCTGCAACTTGCTCGAAAAATTTAATAACAGGTTTAGCTGGTTCACCAATCGCCGCCGCAGCTAGTCCAAATAAAACAGCTGAGAACAAGACTGGTAATAATTCACCATTTGCTAAAGCACCAACTACATTTTCAGGAATAATTTGCATAATAAATGCACCTAAACCATGCTCTGCAGCCGCCGCGTCTGTATATTGTGAAACATCAGCACCGCTTGCTGCATCTGTATTAAAACCTTTACCTGGTTGAACAATATTGACAACGATTAAGCCAATTGCAAGGGCAAAAGTTGAAACAATTTCAAAATAGATTAAAGCTTTTCCACCAATTTTACCAACCTTTTTGACATCCCCCATGCTACCAATGCCGATTACGACTGTTAAGAAGATAATGGGTGCTATTAACATTTTAATAAGTTTAATAAATATATCCGCCAAGATTTTGAGCTTTGCCCCGAATTCTGGGAATGTTGCTCCGACGATAATCCCTAGTACAATTGCAATCAATACTTGTACTGTTAAGTTTTTAAAATTTATCCGCATATAGTTCTCCCCCTACAACATCTATGAATATTGTGTGAACGCTTTCATGTGGTTATCATAGCTGAAATTTTCCGACAATAGTGTTTATGACCGTAATGGTTGTATTGTTCATTTTGTTCATTCTGAGAGAAAGGGGTATTAAGGCTAGTAATATCAAGGGTTTTAAGCTGTTTTATAGTAGTTATGAGATTCGCGAATCTATTATAATACAATAGAAAAAATCCTTACGTTTTGTAAGGATTTTTTATTAATGAACAAAAGTATTAGGGATCAACGATTTTTTCAATCTCTGCTAAGATTTGATCGTTTTGAATATGGGCTCTATAAAAATCATAAACAGGTGCAAGTTGTTCCTTAAAGCGCTGTCTTTCTTGGGGACTCATTGTATACACATCAAAATCATCTAGCTGTTTCAGCTTGTCCATATCTTGTTCATTCATAAGTTCAGCCTGCTCAAATTGCCAATCGGTTGTTTCTTTCATAGCATCTAACAACTGATGCTGAATTTTGATAGGTAGAGAATTCCAAAAGGTTTCATTCATTAGCACAGCATAGCCTAAAATCCCATGCTGAGTGATAGTCATATGCTTTTGTACTTTGTAAAAACCCTTTGAATAGATATTAGAAGCGGTATTTTCTTGTGCGTCTATTGCATGCTTCTCTAAATCCGAAAAGACCTCACTAAAAGAAATAGGTATAGGTGTTGCTTTGACCACTTCAAATTGCTTTTCTAATGTTTTACTTGGCATCGTACGCACTCGTAAGCCCTGTAAATCTTCAAAAGTATGAATAGGCTGCTCAACAGAGGTTAGATGCTTAAACCCATTGTACCAAAAGCCAAGCCCTTTAATATGGAACGGCTCTAGCTCATTAACCAATTGTTCACCAATAGAACCCGTTAGGACTTCCTTTACTTCCTCATTTGTATTAAATAGAAAGGGTAAATCAAGCACCTGCCAATTAGGAACATAAGCTGTCATTTTAGAAAAAGTAGGGATGATCATTTCCACTTCTCCCTTTTGCAATGCCTGAAATTCATTTTCATCATTAAATAAAGAGGAGTTGGAGTAGACATGTACTTTGACCTTCCCGTTTGTTTTTTCTTCTACTAGCTCAGCAAATTTGTTGGCATCTTG
The DNA here is from genome assembly GCF_038630435.1 of Lysinibacillus sp. FSL K6-4013. NCBI lineage: Bacteria > Bacillati > Bacillota > Bacilli > Caryophanales > Bacillaceae > Lysinibacillus > Lysinibacillus sp. FSL K6-4013. Next base: position 3,074,099 of record NZ_CP152031.1, on the reverse strand, counting down.
GCCTTTAGGGGTATTTTCAGCGACGACATGACTTAAATGAATTGTTATCTGTGTGTCTAAACCCTTTTGCTCATCATCATAGGGAAGTGGCTTGGCGAATAGTAATCCTTGTTGAACACTGATAGTGAGGATTAACACAAGCACAGTTATAATCGTACCAATAATAAATTTTTTCATTGTATACACCCAATTAATTCGTATTTTCTGATGTTTTTGTTATTCTAACATATGGAGTAAGCTAAAATATAGTAGGAGGGAGGCGGTCAGTTGAAATTTCAGAAGTTATCCATGCAAAGAAAAATTATGTCTCTGACTTTTTTTATTCTCATGCTTTCCTTTAGCATTGGCGGTACTTTTTTGTTAGGTTTTGTCATGAATGAGCAAAAGACCAAACTAAGTGATCAAGCACTCCTTGTAGCAAAAACCGTCTCTCAGCTTCCTGAAATAAAAACATATATTGCTAGTGAAAATTACTATGATGCCGTACAGCATATTAATCCTGTTGTAGAGGAAATCCGTGATATCAATGGGGCAAAATATATTGTTGTTCTTGATATGCAACGACGAAAATATTCCCATCCTAATAGCCAGGAACTTGGTCGAATATCTCAATCTGGAGATTTAAACGCCGCTTTTTCAGAGCATTACTATACGTCGATTGCACGTGGAGAACACGGTAATATGGTTCGTGCGTTTGTTCCGATTATGAACCATGAAGGACAACAAATAGGTGTTACAGTAGTAGGGTACAGTGTTCTTACGGTAGTGGAGTTACTGCAAACAATGCAAACCGAACTAATGGTTACTGTACTATTATCGTTACTATTTAGTGTATGGGGAGCACGAACATTGGGGCTTCATATGAAAAAGCAAATGTTTGGGTTAGAGCCGCATGAAATTGCCAAAATGTATGTAGAACGGACAGAAACGTTTAATGCCATGCACGAAGGCATCATTGCTATCGATAATGATTTGACCATTACGATTTTTAATGAAAAAGCCTGTGATATCTTAGGCGTTTATGAAAAACCCTCTACATTGATTGGACAGAAAATCTTTCATGTCTTGCCAGATACACGACTTCCTGAAATTTTAGAGCTGGATCAGCCGTTATTTAATCGTGAGCTGTATATTAATAATCATAGTATTATGAGTAATCGAATTCCGATACAGGTTAATGGCGAAACTGTTGGGGCAGTGGCCATGTTTAAAGACCGTACGGAAGTGAAAAAGCTTGCCGAAGAATTAACAGGCGTTAGAGCATTTGTCCAAGCCCTTCGTGTACAAACACATGAACATAAAAATAAACTGCATACGATAGCGGGTCTTTTACAGCTAGGTCATCATGAACAGGCACTTTCTTACTTAACACAAGTGAAGGAAGAGCATGATGAAATCACTAACTTTTTAAACGAACGAATAAAAAATGAAAATATTTCTGGGCTATTGCTCAGTAAAATTTCCTATGCGAAGGAACAAGGAATTCGATTGGAAATTGACCGTGAAAGCCGATTTACATCATTTCCAGCTAATTTGGATCATCATGATTTCGTCATTCTCTTTGGTAATTTGATAGAAAATGCGTTTGATGCATTAAAGGATGTACAGGTCGAGGAGAAGGTGATTCATGTTTCTGTGGATGAAGATGATGACGTATTAGCCATATTAGTAACCGATAATGGTGTTGGCATGACGGAAGAGGTCAAGCAGCACATTTTTGATAATGGTTATTCTACAAAAGAGAAAAACTACCGTGGAATAGGGTTATTTTTAATAAAGGAAATTGTCGAAAAAGGGCAGGGTGACATCGAAGTCATCAGTGAGCCTAACAAAGGAACAAGTTTTTTAATCACCTTTTATTATTCATAATGGGATGGAGGGCTAGCAGTGACACAGATTAGAGTATTATTAATTGAGGATGATCCAATGGTACGAGAGGTAAATCGTCAATTTATTGAAAAGGTAGAGCATTTTCAAGTGGTTGGACAGGCACCTAATGGGTTAGAAGGCATTACGCAAATTTGTCAACTGAAGCCTGATTTAGTTTTTATGGATATTTTTATGCCAGAGCAAGATGGTATTACAAGCTTACGCAAAATACGTGAGCTCGATCTACCAGTAGATGTTATTACCGTGACGGCTGCAAATGATATGGAGACAGTGAAACAGATACTACATCTAGGTGTTTTTGATTATATTATGAAGCCCTTTTCTTTTGAACGTGTTAAAGGGACACTTGACAATTATTTACGCTTTAACAAGCAAACTCAAACAGAACGTGAGCTCACACAGGGAGAATTAGATCAGTTATTTCATTATCGTGATGGACAAACCCTATTGGATCAATCTGTTACATTGAAATCCGAGAAAAATCTCCCAAAAGGTTTTAATCGTACAACACTTGAAAAGGTTGTGCACTTTTTACAATCGGTGGATGGTGCTTCAGCAGAAGAAGTAGCCAGTGGAATTGGCATTGCCCGCGTAACAGCTAGAAGATATTTAGATTATCTTGAAAAACAAGAGGAAATTACAATGGATGTCCATTATGGTGGCATTGGGCGTCCTATAAACTATTACTTTAGTAAATAAAGAAAATCCTGATTGTCATTATGCAATCAGGATTTTTTGCGAGTAATTAATAAGGCATGATTTTATCAACAGGTGTTGCTGTCTTAATCTTTGGCAGAATTTTATCTAGTGTCACTGTACGCTTAATCTCGTGTGTAGATGGATCATTTTCATCAAATTGATCAAGGAAGTTAATAACCTCTTTTACAATTGGGGTTGGCGTAGAAGCACCTGCTGTTACAGCAACGATGTTGATACCTTTTAACCATTCTACTTTTAGCTCTGAAACATCTGCAATTCGATAGGATGGTGTTCCTGCAATTTCTACAGAAACTTGTGTTAAGCGGTTCGAGTTATTGGATTTAGGATCACCTACAACAATAAGTAAATCCGCTTCACCTGCTTGCTGTGCAACAGCCTCTTGACGTACTTGTGTAGCTAAACAGATCTCTTTGTGTACCTCAATATGTGGGAATTTTTCTTTTAAACTATCCATTAAATGGGCGACATCCCATTGGCTCATTGTCGTTTGATTTGTGACAAGTAATTTATCATTCGTTAATTGTAAAGCATCAATATCGTTAGAAGACTGTACTAAGTGGACATGATCCGGGGCAACGCCAATAGCACCCTCTGGTTCGGGATGTCCTTTTTTACCAATATAAATAATGTCATAGCCTTCTGCTGATTTTTCACGAATTAAATCGTGGGTAACTGTTACATCAGGACATGTAGCATCAATGGACACTAAGCCTTTTCGCTTCGCAATCTCACGAATTTCCGGTGAAACACCATGTGCTGTAAAAATGACAGTACCTGTTTCAACTTGTTCAATAATTTCTAGGCGGTTGTCACCATCTAACGTGATGATACCATCCTCTTCAAACGCATCTGTGACGTGTTTATTATGCACAATCATCCCTAAGATGTAGATAGGTCTTGGTAATGTTTTATCAAGTGCGGCGTTACGAGCGATCACCATCGCATCTACAACACCGTAGCAATAGCCACGTGGATTAATTTTTAATACTTGCATGGTGGTTGTGACTCCTTTCAAGCTTACCTATCTACATTATAACGGACAGTGACTGTGAATACAAAGAAACGTTCATTTACATTGGTGGTTGGAAAATACGTGGTTTAGATGGAAGTGGCTCGGGAGGCGTAAATGATGCACTTTGCCTAGATGACCGTCTTCTTCCAGCAGTCTTACTATTGCCTCCAGCAGCCTTACTATCGCTTCCTGCTGCTTCAGTTGCTCCACCGCCAGCGGAAGGAAGTCCTTGGAATCCTTTATATAATTTTAAGAGTGATGGAATATTTTTCACCATCGGCATAGCTTGTTGGATATAAGGGGTATAGGTTTTGGCTGTATTAAATAAACTGTTGGCTTGCTGTAAAAATGAGCCGACTTTCGAAGCTTCTTGCACAGGTGGCATCGGCATTTGCCCTCCAAATGAACCTATTCCATTAGCCATTGGAAAGCCGCCTGGAATTCGTGGTTGAACAGGGAAGCCTCCAGGCGGGAAAAAGGACTGTGGCGACATCTGTGGAGGTGTTTGCATGGGCATGGGCATTCTCATGCCACCCGGATACATTGGGTATGGATAAGGTGGTCGAAATACCATAATGATCTCCTTTCTACTTGTTTTTCATTGATGACATACCTGACTATAGCTATGATATGCAAAGGCTAATAGGAGGGTTCGATAAAGATCAATAAAACAACAACAACCCACGATCCTTATATGGAAATTCACAGAAGTGACATATTACTTTTTGCTTGTGAACGTATTATATGTAGTCCAAAAAATTGTGCCACAAGTGAACCTTAAAAAAAACGCCGAGCAATTACTCGACGTTTTCTTTCTCTTGATTCAGCTGGTGTTCAAACACTGACTGGATTAAGATAAAAGCCCACTACTGATGGCACAGATTTTGAAGAGGGGCTTTTTAAGCAAGCTCAAAAAATCTGGACACCATTACACTGAGGCGTTATGGATGCTATTTTATGCTTGTGAATTTACAAGAATTTTAATATGATTACGTTCCTTCATTAATGCCTCAAAGCCTTCTGTTACCACTTCATCAAGAGCAATTCGTTTCGTAACAAGCTTGTCTGCAGGGAAGTAACCTTGGGTCATCAGCTCCATTACGGCTGGGAAAATATCGCGGTAGGCAATAATTCCTTTGACTGTTCGCTCTGATAGAACGATATTGTTCGGTTGGATAGCAGCTGTAGACTCCCAAATCGACACGATGATTGTTTCACCTTCAAAAGTTGTTGAGTCAATAGCTTGTTGTAAAACCACAGGAACGCCCGTTACTTCAAAGGCAACATCTACACCACCATTTGTTAATTCATGCAGACGCACAACGGCATCTTCCTCTTTAGGGTTAATGACGGCTGTTGCACCAAGTTCTAAAGCTTTTGCGGCACGCTCTGCTGAAAGCTCTACAGCATAGATTTCTGCTGCGCCTGCTGCACGTAATGCTTCAATAACAAGAAGCCCGATTGGTCCTGTTCCAAAGACGGCAGCTTTGTCACCGGCTTTTAATTTACTTTGACGCACGGCATGTAAAGCGACTGCCGCTGGTTCTACAAGTGCTCCTTGCTCATAAGAAAGCCCTTCTGGCATTTTGTGAACCATTTTTTCATCTACCATTGTATATTCGGAGAATCCTCCGCCACCGCCTGAAAGACCGTGGAAACCTAAATGTTTACAAATATTATATTTACCTTTTTTACAAGCAGCACATTCGCCACATGCAAGGATTGGTTCTACTACTACAGGATCTCCTATTTGAACAGATGTTACACCATCGCCAATTTCAACTACTTCTCCTGAAAATTCATGTCCCATCACAATGGGTGCGATGTCTTTACTTACATAGTGAGGTTGCTCCACTGGAATAAAGATTGGCCCAGCTGCGTATTCATGTAAATCACTGCCACAAATCCCTGTCCAATGTACTTTAATTTTTACTTTTCCAGGTGCGATGACTGGTTCTTCAATGTTTTCTACACGGATGTCTTTTGCTTTATACCATCTTGCTGCTTTCATAATCTACCAACCTCCCATAATATATTACAGCTCTATCATAACATGTGGGAAATCTGCTAATCATTAGTTCCCTATAAATTGACATAAAAATTACATATTACAAGCGTTTTCGAACATTGTTGCAGCGCTTTTTTGATTGCATATTCTGCGTATTTCAAGTACCTTTGATAAGGGCTTTGTTACGGTGATAATAAAACATTAAAAATATGTTTATGCTAGTAAGAAATAGAACGTAAATATACCTTAAAGTTCGAATCATGGTACAATGAAAAAGATGTTAGGAGGAACGAATGATGTCAAAATATACTGATTATAATTTTCAGCCATTTTTGCAGGACGCCATTGCAAATCTAGGCTTTACAGAACCGACACCAATTCAAAAAGAAATTATTCCGCTTTTATTAAAAGGAAAAAGTGCTATTGGACAGGCACATACAGGAACAGGGAAAACACATAGTTTTTTAATCCCGATTGTTCAACGTATTGATGTAGAAAAACAGGAAGTACAGGCTGTTATTACTTCTCCTACTCGAGAGTTAGCACAACAAATTTTTGATGCATTAAATCAATTAATAGAAGGAACTGCGATTCAAGCAAAACTATTTATTGGGGGTACGGACAAACAACGCTCCATTGATAAATTAAAAACACAGCCACAAATTGTTGTTGGAACACCAGGACGTATTCGTGACCTTGTTTCAGCACAAGCGTTATTTGTGCATACAGCACCAATCTTAGTTGTTGATGAAGCGGATCTAGCTTTTGATATGGGCTTCATTGAAGAGATTGATGGATTTGCTTCACAGATGCCAGAAAAGCTTGAAATGTATGTTTTTTCTGCAACAATTCCAGAAAAACTTCAGCCATTTTTAAAGAAATATATGGAAGCGCCAGTGCACGTCCATATGAATGATAAACGACCAGTGGCAGAAGGCATCGATTTTGTGCTTGTACCAGTGCGCTCAAAATCGCGTAATAAACGTTTATTAGAAGTCATTGAGGGCATTAATCCCTTTTTAGCTGTTATCTTTACCAACACACGTAAAACAGCAGAACACGTTGCTGGCTACTTAAATGAGCATGGTATCCGTTGTGGTCAAATTCATGGTGACTTAAGTCCACGTGATCGTAAAAAAATGATGAAGCAAATCCGTGAGCTTGACTACCAATACATTGTAGCAACTGACTTAGCTGCTCGTGGTATTGATATCCAAGGCATTTCTCATGTTATTAACTACGAGATTCCAGAAGACTTAGAATTCTTTATTCACCGTGTTGGTCGAACAGCGCGTGCAGGCAATAAAGGGACAGCCATTACATTATTTGAGCCATCAGACGAGGATGCAGTAGTTCGCGTAGAAAAAATGGGCATTCCTTTTGTACAAAAAGATGTAAAAGATGGCGAATGGACAGAGTTAAAAGAGCGTCATGCACGTAAAAATCGTGTGAAGCAAGAAAATGAAATTGATGTGAAAGCAAAAGCGTTGGTACGTAAGCCTAAAAAGGTAAAACCTGGCTACAAACGTAATATGAAGTGGGAAATGGAAAAAATTAAAAAACGTGAACGTCGCTTAAAAGCACGAGGTAAAAAATAAGGGGGCTTTAACATGTTACTTGGCTCACATGTTTCGATGAGCGGGAAAGAAATGCTACTTGGCTCTAGTAAAGAGGCACTGTCATACGGAGCCAATACATTTATGATTTATACTGGAGCACCGCAAAATACGCGTCGCAAAGCCATTGCTGACTTAAACATCATGAATGGACTCCTGCATATGAAAGAGCATGGTATGACCAATATTGTTGTACATGCACCTTATATTATTAATATTGGCAATACAGAAAAACCAGAAACATTCCGTCTCGGTGTAGATTTCCTACAATCGGAAATTGAACGTACTGCAGCACTGGAGGCAACGCAAATTGTGTTACATCCTGGTGCCCATGTAGGAGCTGGTGCTGATGCTGGTATTGCTAAAATTATTGAAGGTTTAAATGAGGTTTTATCTCAAGACTATCCCGTTCAAATTGCATTAGAAACCATGGCAGGGAAGGGGACAGAATGTGGACGTTCCTTTGAAGAGCTTGCTAAAATTATTGATGGTGTAACAAATAACGAGCGACTTTCTGTATGCTTTGATACTTGTCATACACATGATGCTGGCTATAATATTGTGGAAGATTTTGATGGGGTATTAAACGAATTTGATAAAATAATAGGTGTGGAACGCATTAAAGTATTGCATATCAATGACTCCAAAAATGTGCGTGGTGCAGGTAAGGATCGCCACGAAAATATTGGCTTTGGTCATATTGGCTTTGATGCCCTCAACTATGTAGTACACCATCCACAATTAATGGATGTTCCTAAAATTTTAGAGACACCGTTTGTCCCTCTCACTAGTGACGCTAAATCTAAGGTAGCTCCGTATAAAGTGGAAATCGATATGTTACGAAACGGTACATTTAAGCCTGAGCATATTGAAGCTTTAAAGGGCTAATATAACTAACCCGAAATCAGGCTGGTTCTGATTTCGGGCTTTTTTTATTTTGTAAACAAGGCAATCAGTTGGCGAGAGCGCTTTCTCCCTAAAACAGCTTCCACTTCAACAAGAATATCTTTAGGAATACCTAAAAATAGCCAAGAAAATGAGAATTGCTCCAAATAAGGTCGAAGTTTTTTTACTTCAGAAGTCGTAATGCTAAAACCTTCTTCACGAGCAATCGCGACAATTTCCTTATCCGTGCTTTGTGCTAATTGCTGTAAAAATTGAATACTCAAAGTCAATCCTCCTTTATCCCATTTTATTTTCACGAAATCATTTACACACTTGCCATCAGCCTATTCGAAAAAGCATCCATCTTCTTTTCTTTACAAAAACTGCACTTTCCTTTATACTTACAATTTGTAAATCGTAATGATTTTGAATTAGAAAGAAGCGATCATGCATGAAAACAACACTTATTGACATTGAAAATGTGTCATTTCAATATGACTATACGCAAGTTTTAAAAAACATTTCTTTTCGTGTAGAAGAGGGAGATTTTTTAGCACTTCTCGGTCCAAATGGTTCGGGAAAATCAACATTATTAAAAATTATTTTAGGTTTGTTGAAACCTTTATCCGGTGAAATAAAGCTATTTGGTGAAACAAGCGCAAACTTTAAGCACCGTGAATGGATTGGCTATGTCTCACAAAAATCCAATGCCTTTAATTCTGGGTTCCCAGCAACCGTGCAAGAGGTCGTGAAAAGTGGATTAACAAAAAAATTAGGGCTTTTTAAAAGACCTGGCCGAGACGCCAAAGACAAAGTTCAAGAAGCTTTAAAGGCAGTTGGCATGGATGCTTATATGAATCGCAATATTGGAGAATTATCTGGTGGACAACAACAACGTGTTTTTATTGCAAGAGCTTTAGTCAGTGATCCCAAACTGCTCATTTTAGATGAGCCAACTGTCGGCATTGATCACGAGAACGTGCAGTCATTTTATGATATGCTGGCGAAATTAAATCGGGAACAAGGAATTACGATGATTCTTGTCACACACGATGTCGATACGGTATCAAATCGTATTAGTCATGTGGCATGTTTAAATCAAACCATTCACTTCCACGGCTATAAAAATGAATTTGATAATATTTCTCAGGACGCGCTAGATGCTTGGTATGGCCATTCCGTGAGAAAGATTCATTAGAAGGAGTAGGCACATGATTGAAGCAATTTTACATTATGAATTTTTACAAAATGCCTTTTTCTCTGGATTATTAATTGGCATACTTGCACCACTGCTGGGGGTGTTTATTGTTGTACGTAGGCTGTCCTTGATTGCCGATGCTTTGTCACATGTAACACTCGCTGGAATCGCTGGGAGTTTATACATCAGTCAATCTGTATCAGCCTTAGCAATGCTCAATCCTATTTATTTAGGTATACTAGCCTCTGTTAGTGGCTCTATTTTGATTGAGCGTTTAAGACGTTTATATAAGCACTATGAGGAGCTTGCCATTCCAATCATTATGTCAGGTGGTATTGGGATTAGCGCCATCTTTATCTCACTTGCCAGTGGCTTTAGCACAGATTTAATGAGTTATTTGTTTGGCTCGGTTTCTGCTGTATCTCGTCAAGATTTATGGGTGGTGATCGGAATTGCTGCCATTGTAATTATTTTTTTGTTTTTATTTTTTAAAGAATTATTTGTTTTGTCTTTTGATGAGGAATATGCAAAAGCTAGTGGACTTCCAGCTCGTTGGGTTCATCTTTTATTTATGATTGTGACTGCGCTTGTCATTGCGGCAAGTATGCGCATAGTAGGTATTTTACTTGTATCATCTCTGATGACATTACCTGTCGCAGCAGCAATGCGCTTGGCAAAGGGCTTTAAGCAAACCATCATTTATGCTATTGTTTTTGGAGAAACTGCTGTACTAATTGGTCTAATTAGTGCATTTTATATGGATTTAGCACCGGGAGGCACAATTGTTGTCACTTCTATTTTGATTTTGTTACTTGTAATCCTAGGAAAGAAAGTAGCATTTAAAATGGCTGCAAAGCAGGGGGAGGTAGCGCAATGAATATTTCAAGAGCGTGGGAAATATTAAAGGAAAATGGCTATAAAAAAACAGATAAACGGGAGTTAATATTAGATATGTTTGCAGCAACAGATAAATATCTAACAGCCCGTGATTTATTGGATGTTCTAAAAAAGGATTTTCCGGGAATGAGTTTTGATACCATTTATCGTAACCTTGCTACTTTTGTGAAACTTGGGATATTAGAAGAAACAGAGCTATCAGGGGAACGTAATTTCCGTATGCACTGTGAATCTGCACATCATCACCATCATTTTATATGTATGGATTGTGGCAACGTCAAAGAGCTTAATCTTTGTCCAATGGAAATGTTAGGTGAAAAATTACCTGATTATGAAATTGAAAATCATAAGTTTGAAATATATGGTAAATGCCCGGATTGTAAGCATGAAACGCTGTCACATTAAATATGACAGCGTTTTTTCGGGTACCTGTATAAGGCTACCCTCTATATTAATTAAGCTACAGCCACTCGACGAATCGCAACAATTTTATTGCAATCTACGATTAAAGGAGAAGCAGCAGCTGCACCTGGCTCAAGGAAGTATGCACAGCAATTTCTTGGATCGAGGGAAATGAAAGTCACACCTAAGAAGCTAACACCTCCAGATAAGAAGATATCTAGTGTAGTAGCTAGCTCTAATTTTCTTAATTGGTGGCAAATACAGCCTCTACAGTGGCTGCTCATTCTTGGTGTACATTTTTCTTCTTTTTTACAATGGCATTTTTCCTCTTTTTGGCAATGACATTTTTCAACTTTACGTTGACAGCATTTTTCCTCTTTTTTAGGACATTTACAGCCTTGCCAGTTCATATGTGACATATATCTTTTATCTTCCATTGCCTAGACCTCCCTTCTTCTAGTTTCGTAAAGGTAACCCTTACAGTAATAATCTATGTTTGGTGCATAGCCAGAGACTGGCGATATGTCCGATAGGCAGCTTAAAAATCTATATTTTTCTCAAAAACTTTTGCAATGTGTAAAGCCCTAAGCTGAAATATTGCTATAAACATCTAATCAAGCTAATTGTATGGGGATAGATTTCTTATTTCCTTCGACAAGCGCGAAAAAAAGATGAGTCTTTACCGAAATGGAAAGACTCATCTTTTAAATAGAAGTTTATTGATGTTTTTGTTGGAAATTTACCATGAAATCTCGTAAAGCTTCGCAAGCCTCAAGTGGCACTGCATTATAAGTGGAAGCACGACAGCCGCCAACAGAACGATGTCCATTTAGCCCAACAAAACCTGCTGCCTTTGCCTCTGCAAGGAATTGTTTTTCCAGCTCCTCATCTGCAACACGGAATGTAATGTTCATTAAAGAACGGCTTTCAGGTGTGGCATGGCCTTTGTAGAAACCATTACTATTGTCAATGGCATCATAAATCACTTTTGCCTTTAATTCATTATGTTTTTCAATTGCTGCTACGCCGCCTTTAGCTTCTACCCATTTTAATACCTCGCCGAGCATATAGATCCCGAATGTCGGAGGTGTATTATAAAGGGAATTACTATCAGCATGTGTTGTATACTTTAACATCGTTGGTATATTTTTATTTGCTTTTTCAAGTAAATCTTTGCGAATAATCACGACCGTTACACCTGAAGGGCCAAGGTTTTTTTGAGCTCCTGCATAGATGATACCGAATTTTTCAATATCCACTGGTTTTGATAGGATGTCACTTGACATATCCGCCACTAATGGAACATTTCCTGTGCTAGGGAAATTTTTCCATTGTGTACCATATATCGTATTATTGGATGTGATGTGAACATATGCATCATCTTCATTGAATTGAATATCTTCTAAAGCAGGAATATTGCGGTATTGGTTTTCTTTTGTGCTTGCAGCTTCAACAGGTGTCCCAAATAATTTAGCTTCCTTAAAAGCTTTCTCAGACCATGAGCCTGATAATACATAGCTAGCTTTTTGCTCAGTTGTTAAGAAGTTCATAGGCACCATTGTAAACTGAAGGCTTGCTCCACCCTGTAAGAATAGTACCTCATAGTTTTCTGGAATAGCATAAAGTTTTTTTAATAAAGTAATAGCTTCATTATGTACTTCATCGAAAATGGCACTTCGGTGACTCATTTCCATAATGGACATACCTGAATCACGGAAGTTTACTAATTGCTGTTGAGCATTTTCTAATACTTCTTGTGGTAGAGCAGATGGACCTGCGTTGAAATTGTATGCACGTTGTGTCAAAGTGGTACACTCCTTGTTTGGTTAATAACAGAACTTTACTGGATTATAACCTAATTTTCAAGAGGAAAAATAAAATTCTTAATATTTGAGCAGAATGGCGACAGGCTCGCAACAAAATGTACACATTTAAGCAGGTATTTTTCATTAAAAACGAACAAACAGAAGGGTATTTTTGAAATTAAGTTATATTTTCCGTATATTAAATATTTTTCATTGCAATAAAAATGATATTGTTCGTGTTTTTGCTTGTAAATATTTCCTTGGTAGAAGCGTGAAACGGACAGGCTAAAGCAAAACTATCCAATCGATTGTTAGGGAAAGTTCCTTATTACTTTACGAGAGGTAAGCAAGTTTTTGTATAATATTATTAAGAAAAGAAAAAGAGGTGTTCAGGATGTTTACTGTAGAGAAAGCTTGTTTAGTAGTTGTAGATGTGCAAGGAAAGTTAGCAACAATAGTTGATGACAGTGAAACGGTAATTGAAAATGTAGCAAAGCTAGTACAAGCGATGCAGGCACTCGAAGTACCTATTTTGTGGCTAGAACAAAATCCAAGTCGATTAGGTGGAACGGCACTTGATATTGCACAGCATTTACAAGGGCAACCTATTGCCAAAATGGCCTTTAGTGCGTGCCAAGAAGAGGCATTTGTAGAAGCGATGAAGGAAAATGGACGTTCTCAATTCATTGTCACAGGTATCGAAACACATATTTGTGTGTATCAAACGGCTAGACAACTGAAAGAACAAGGATTTGAAGTAGAGGTTGTTGTAGACGCCGTATCTTCTCGAACAAAGGCAAATAAAGAAATTGGGCTTATGAAGATGAATGCCCTTGGTATTTATCCAACTAGCACCGAAATGATCTTGTATGAGCTATTACAACGTGCAGATCATGAACATTTTAAAACCATTTTGAAGCTTGTTAAGTGACATGAAGCTAAAATTGAAACAATTGGTCTGTGTATTCCATTCAATGTAATAACAATTTTGCTTTCAATAGAAATGTATAAAAATATATTGATTTTATATAAAAAACAGTAGATGTTTGATGGGTCAATAGACCTTGTCTAAGCATCTTTTTTTATTAAATCTGCATAAAGTGTGACATTACTCATATAAAAACTTAGCCATTCTAAATGTTGTATACTATAATAAAAAACCGGGATTCATTATAGGGAAATAACTATTAATGAGGATGATGACGATGATAAGAAATGTTAGATGGTGGCTGTTAATCGTGAGTGTAGTTTTTCTTTCAATCAGTTGTACAGGTAAAGAAGTAAAAGTAGAAAAAGCTCCTCTTTCATCAACGGAACAATTTGTTATCGAAGATTTACTGAATGATAAGGGACTATTAAGGACAGATTTAACAAACCAAAAGGACATATTTTTATCAGAGTCGGTAGGGTTATGGTTGGCGTATTTATTAGAAAAAGATGATCAGGTTCGTTTTAATGAGCAGATAAATGTTATGAAATCATACTTTTTAGCAAATGATTTTATTGTCTGGCGTATAGAGGGGACTAGAAAGGCTTCTGTTAATGCATTAATTGATGATTTGCGAATCATTCGTGTTTTACTGTCAGCAGGTGAAAAGTGGCAAGATTCAACTTACTTACAATTGGGTAAAAAAATTGGAGAAAACTTAGTTCGGTATGGAATGAATGAAGAACTGTTTGTTGACTTTGTCGATGTTGACAGTCATAACAAAGCCAATACGCTAACGATTAGCTATATCATGCCTTCAGCTTTTCATGAGATGGAAGAAAACGGTCTTTTATCCCAACAGCAAGTCCAACATCAGTTAGCTATTATACAAAATGTGCCACGAGCTAACGCAGGGTTTTTTCCAAAATATTATGATATTACCACTGAAAAATATGTATTTGACAAAGAATTACACATGATTGATCAATTATATACAGCTTATCATCTTGCCTCTATCGATGGGGACACTGCAGTATTTAAAGACTGGCTATTAAACCTTCTGAAAAGAGACAATAAATTATATGGTCGTTATAATCCTCAAACGAATCAACCAACTGTTGACTATGAGTCACCAGCTGTTTACGCCATGGCAGCGCGATATATGCTTGCAATAGACGAACAGCAAATAGCACAGGAGTTTATTGAGAAAATGGAAAACTTAAAGGACCCTACAACAGGTTATGTTGATAAAAAAACAAGGTCAACGCATAGTTTTGATAATTTGCTACCACTATTAGCCGAAAGGGAGGTAAAAAATGCACACAACAATGACTAGAAATAGAGCTATTTTTGTCTATGGAACTATCCTTATTTTACTCTTACAAATACCTACTTATTTTTTATTGCGTTTGGATGCTGAAGGCTTGTTATTATACGCTCTTTTGTTGCTATTAATTGTTCTGACACTTTGGAGAGGGATCGTATTTGGACTTATAAGTAGTTTAGTATTAATTTTTATTACAGGTTCCACACTGCTTTATTCAGGAATATCAGGATCTATGACATTTCTAAATCCGTCCTTCTCCATGCAGCTATTTTTCCTCTATGGCATTATGTTATTAATCCTCATACTTTGTACCGGTAAATTGCATGAATTAATGAAAAAACAGGAAAACTATATAAAAAAACTGCAAGAAGACGTAAGGAAATATGTAGCGATTGATGTTGAAACCGGTTTTGAAAATGAAACACGTATGCAAATAAGTGTCAATGAGGAGATGCGAAGAGCAGATCGACAGAAGCAAACCTTTGTTTTCATGGTGTTAAAAATTGAGAATTATCGAAAATTCCAACAGCTTTATGGAGCAAAAGAAATACAACATTTTTGGCAACAGCTTTCGCAAAAAATTCAACAAACGATCAGACTAACAGATAAAAAATTTCGTTTTCGTGAAGATCATATTGGGTTGCTACTTATTGATACGACAGATAAACATATGGAAGTCATCTATGCCAAATTGGACCAAGCCCTGAAAAATCATCAATTGTTAAAAGGTAAATGGGTGACGATAAGTTATAAAACGAGCTATTTCACCTATCAGCCACTGCAAGAATCATCATTTGATGAACTATTAAAAGATCTGGAAAGAGAGATGAAAACAAGTGCGCTCTAACTATCAATTATGGTTTGCCATGGGACTGCTTTGTTTTTATACTTTCATAAATAAGGAAATCGCATATGCAGGAGAAGCTGACAAGGATGTGGCGTTGATTTATATCACAAGTAATCAGCAGCCAAATGAAGATGTATTCGCATTGCAAGAGATGCTACAAACATCTACGTCCGTGGATGTTGTTTTTATAGAGGATGTCAATGAACGCAATCTCCAACAATATAAACGCATTGTAATTTTGAGCTCCTACCAAACAAAAATCCCTCAAAATGCACTATCTTCAATAAATCAATTTCAAGGACCTGTCTTGCTGATTGGTGAGAATGCACTTCAATTTGAAAATTTTTCAACTTGGCATGAAGGACCTACAGTGGAACTTCGAGCTATAGGTGAAGAAAGTTTAAGTAACCCTGTTCGTTGGAAAAGTATACAACCATCTGCAGACTG
This sequence comes from Lysinibacillus sp. FSL K6-4013, assembly GCF_038630435.1. Taxonomy (NCBI): domain Bacteria; kingdom Bacillati; phylum Bacillota; class Bacilli; order Caryophanales; family Bacillaceae; genus Lysinibacillus; species Lysinibacillus sp. FSL K6-4013. Next base: position 3,058,117 of record NZ_CP152031.1, on the reverse strand, counting down.
GGAAATTGTAAAGAGTGCCACTTCTTTGAATCAATCCTATCCTTTTATCGTCACAAAGGATAATTGGTCATTTATTGGAGATTTCATCAATAAAGATTTATTACTCTATCAATGGCCAGCTATGATAGGTGAACTTTTGCATTTATCCAAGCCTCAAATACATCCTGCCTATATTGTTTTAACGGATATTAATATGAAAACAGAAGTTCAACAATTAGAAGACGTAGTGATGGAATTTTCAGAAAAAAGAATCCCTATAGCTCTTGAAATCACACCGATTTTACAAGATGAATTTGAAAAAGAAACCTATTACTTACACGATAACAAAAAATTATTAAGTTATTTACAAAAATTGCAAAAGGAAGGATATCCATTCGTCCTTTCTTCTTCTACTGCTAGTCAAACTGAAAAGAATCTCGATTATTTAGTGCTTCGTAAAATTTATCCAACGATAATTAGTGGGGACAGTCCTTTATTTAAGGGCAGTATTCAACAAGGAAGTCAACAGCTATATTTATCGCAAATCGACAGTCGCACCATTTACCCGGTGACAGTAGGTACTATTGCCAATACGGACAATAATCCTTTGTATCCTGTTAAACAGAAAATAAAACTGTTATTAAAAGTTCCTAGTTCTATTATCGGTATTCAATATCCTGCCTATTTTAACGCTTCCTATGTTGAGGAGCTTGCCGTTTGTTTAAGTGAACATCCACAAATTGAGCTACTTAATCTCAGACAGACGAAGCAACAAGTAACATCCAAAAATGTTTCGATTAAGCAACATGAAAACGGTGAACAAACAATACAATTAGCATTTACAAAAATCGAACGTTTAAAAATATTATTTGAAGAACGACCAGTTGAATTAATTTTATGGGCGCTTATCTTGATTGTTTCACTGTTTGTTACATTATTTTTTATTAGCACCTTGCGTTTACGTATTACCTTACGTAAGAGATTATTTGAGGAGAGGAAAACAAATGGCTAATACCTTATTTTTTATATCACTTTTCCTCATTTGGATCATGCTGCTTTACCATATGTTTTTAATGGAGGGGGGTTATTTACACTTCCGTACTTTTGAAAAGCCAATTGATGACTGGGCTAAAAAAATGGACAAGGTTCCCTCTGTCAGTGTCTTTATACCGGCGCACAATGAAGCACTTGTGATTGAACAGACGCTCCGAGCTATGTCACGACTATATTATCCGAAAGATCAACTAGAGGTGATTGTCATTAATGATAATTCCTCGGATGAAACTGGTGCTATTGCAGCGCGGTATGCAGAGAAATTCCCATTTATTCGTGTCATTGAAACGGTAGAGCCAAACAAAGGGAAGGGTAAATCCTCTGCCCTAAATTCGGCACTAGCTGATTCCACAGGGGATATTGTTGTTGTTTATGATGCTGATAATACACCTGAACGGATGGCCGTTTGGTATTTAGTAATGGGGCTCATGAATGATCCAAAAGCAGCTGCCACTGTTGGGAAATTTCGCGTTATTAATGCGGCAGAAACATGGTTAACTCGTTTTATTAATATAGAAACAATTTGTTTCCAGTGGATGGCTCAAGGCGGGCGTTGGAAATGGTTTAAGGTGGCAACTATACCTGGCACCAATTTCGCAATCCGACGGACGGTTTTGGAGCAATTAGGCGGTTGGGATGTAAAAGCATTGGCTGAAGATACAGAGCTAACCATCCGTGTTTATAATTTAGGCTACCATATTCGTTTTTTCCCAAAAGCCATTACGTGGGAGCAAGAACCAGAAACGTTAAAAGTATGGTGGAAGCAACGCACTAGATGGGCAAGAGGTAATCAATATGTAGTGCTGAAGTTTTTAAGTCAATTCTTCACCCTCAAAAGAAAAAGTATCATGTTTGATTTATTTTATTTCTTTTTTACGTATTTTTTATTTTTCTTTGGAGTCATTTTATCCAATGCCCTGTTTATTATTAATTTATTTTATGATATTGGATTGACCGTTGGTGACATTGCCCTTGTTTTATGGGTTTTAGCCTTTTTACTATTTTTAGGAGAAGTAATGATAACCTTAAGTATTGAAAAAACAGAAATGAATCGAAAAAATTTCTTCTATGTCATACTTATGTATTTTACCTACTCTCAAATGTGGATTGTGCTAGTCGTTTGGTCATTACTATTAGAAGTAAAGCGCATGTTTACTGGTCAAGAAGTTCAATGGTATAAAACAGAGCGTTTTTCCAAGCAATCAGATAAAGGAGCAGAATAATGAGAACCAAATTCTTCTATTTGTGTTTATTTTGTATTGGTTTTTTATGTTTTGCTAACGATGCAGTTGCAGCTACCATTACCGTAGATGACAACATAATTGCAATAGAAGGCAATCAGCAGCAAAAGAAGCCGTTATTAGCACAGCCAATCGAATTACAGGGACCTTCCTCGTCAAGGGATTTTTATTACAATCTAAATGAGGATGTATCGTCCAATAACCAGCAAGTGACATTTCAAATCCAGCATTCTGAGCTACTTATAGCTCCATCCTCCTTCACAGTGAAAGTGGATGATGTAGCGATTAAAACAGTTCCATTGAAAGCAGATTTATTAAAACAGACTGTTACCGTTAACCTTCCAAAAGAAGCACTACTAAAGGGCTCTCATAAAATCACAGCTAGTTTTTATGGAATTCTTAAGGAAGGGATTTGTGTGCCTCCTGGCAATGCAGGAAATTGGCTACGTATCGAAATACTATCGTCTATTTCAGCATTTAGCGAGGAGAGTCAAGCTTGGTCATTAAATAGCTATCCTGCTGCGTTTTTGAGCTATGAGGGATATGCTACGACGATTATTGTACCAAAGCAAGCCTCTGAGGCTACTTTAAACAGTGGGTATCAGCTCGCAGCCTTTTTATCCGAACATGGCGACTCAGATGTACAGATTGAGCGTGAAGATGCTATTAATAAGCTAACAGGTCCTATCATCATTGTAGGGGCAAAGAATGAGTTTAGTACAAGCCTCTTAAAAAGGATGTTAGCAAATATAAACGTTGAGCAAGATGCCATGACACTTACGATGCAGGAGTTGCTGAATACAAACTCGAATCGAAAAGTGCCTCTTTTAGCTGTAACCTCTTCAAATGGCCAAGCTATTGAGGATCGACTTTCTTTTTTAACCGAAGCAAGCTTATTCGAGCAATTAATTGGTGATACATTAGCAATTAAGGATGTTCCTAAAATAGAAGATCGATCTGATACGACGATTTCATTTAAGCAATTTGGCTTTGAGGATCGACTTTTATCCAGCCAAGCGACAATGACACCTCATTATTATGTGTCATTGCCAAAGTTAGAGGCAAACAAGGAAGCTATTATGCGCTTGGTCGTTAAAAAATCAGCAACAATACCTGACAGTAAAGAGGATGAGGACCGAAAATTAGAATTGATCGTATATATCAATAATGTTCCTCATGCAGTAGATTTACGAAAATTAGAACAAACGACAACAGATATGTATGAGGCCATTATACCGATCCAAACAAATGTGCTCAACAAACTGTCAATGACCGATATTCAGTTTGAAGTAACAGGCTTCCAACTGGAGGATCCTTGCGAAACAACCAATGAACGCTATTGGATCTACATTGATAGTGATAGTACATTATCGATTACAAAAGATAATGCTGAACCAACGTTTACCTTACGTGATTTTCCTAATGCTTTTCATGAAAATACATTAATCGTTATACCTGATAATGGAGGAATTAACGATACAACAATGGTATCGCTTTATAAATCGTTAATGACGAATGGTAAAATGGCGAAAACTTTGCTGATGAAGGATAAGAATGTGACAGAGGAAGCTTTACAAGAGCATGCAGTCATTTTTATGGGCGAAAGGGAGCAACTAACATGGCTTTCCAAGCAAGCTGCACAAATCCCTCATACATCTGAGCAGCTTATCTCACAAGGGTTTTTACCTGAGGCAATTGGCCAATATGTGTTTATAACCAAAAATTTCTGGCAGCTTAAAGAGCCTTTATTATGGATTCATTCATTAGAAAATACTTCTGTAAAAGGTGACTTTTATACTTACTTGAAGGAGACGAATTCACAGGCAGACGCTGCGATTGAAACAAAAGAAGGGCAATTTGTTGTAGCCGTAAATCAAAATGCTGATAAGGAAGATGGGAAAGTAGCGAAAAAAGGCGACATATCCTATGTTTTAATTGCAGAATTTGTTGGGCTCATCCTTGTCATCGCAGTCATATTGTTTATCATCCTTCGTAAACGAAAGAAAAATCAACTGAAACAATAAAAGCAAAGTCGCGAATGTGCGACTTTGCTTTTTTATGCAGGCATGTCCGTTGGTGTTGGTTTTGCATAGCCCTCTTTATACGTGTCATCAATGAACTGACGAATTTCTTTTAAGCTCTTGCCTTCTTTGTGCAGTTGTGCTGATTGGACAGCAATCTCTAAGCACACTAAACAGCGTGTCCCATGATCATCCCAAACAATCGAACCATCCTCACGTTTTTCCTGAATAAAGCAATTTAAATTACTTTTATGGCCAGCAGATTCACCACAGCCGCAGTAGCACGGCATCCATTCAAGAATCTCTGTCGATTGTCCAGCTATTTGATAGACCAAGCGAATATTTTCTTGTTTGCCCTCTAAAAAGGTCGGTAGGACATCAGCAGAAGCAGTTTCCTCTTGGATATCACCAGATGCCTCCGCATGGTCATGGCCTTCATGTGAAGCATCATTTGCTTTAGGAGTGGTTTCAGCACTGTTCTTATTTTCTCCACAAGCACTTAATAACAGTAACGCCAATACAACAAAAATAGTAATCGATTTCTTCAAAAATAGCGCCTCCTACATGTTTACAATGCTTCCATTATAACATCGTTTTCTTAAACATTTACAGGCACAACGTTGAAAATCAGTGAAATATATCTAATCCACGTGTTTTGTTCATGAAATGTTCCATTTTCTCGCTCAATAATTTTTTTAAGAAGAATCCGAACAGGATAAAAATGAACCAGAAACCTAATAGGAAGATGAGGTCCATCCAGACAGTTGACCAGATAATTCCACCGACTGCTTCACGCATCATTTCAATCGCATACGTAAAAGGTAAAAATGGATTGATTAGTTGGAAGAACCTTGGTAATAACTCGACAGGATAGGTTCCACCAGAACCTGCAATTTGTAACACAAGCATCACAATCGCTAATGCTTTTCCTACATTACCGAAGACGGCTACGAGTGTATAGACAACTGTTACAAATACGAGACTAATGAAAAGTCCAAATAAGATAAAGTAGGCAGGTGCTTGAATGGAGCCGTCTACTAAGAAAATATCTCCAATGGTAATAATAAGGGTTTGAATAAATGAAAAAGTTGCAAAGGTTAAGAGTCGACCAAAGTAAATTTCTCGAATACTATATGGCGTATCTCCATGAAGATTCACAGACAATAATGAAATTAATAATAGACAGCCTACCCAAATAGATAGTACTGTGTAAAACGGTGTCATGGCTGTTCCGTAGTTCGCAATAGGGAATACGCGATGTTCCTTCAATTTAATAGGCTCCTCAAAGAAATCACGTTCGGCATTGACATCATTTTTTAGTAATTGCACAATCTCTGCTATATCTGCTTCTTCTTCTAACGTTCGTAGCTTATTCGCTAATTCTTTGATTTTAGCACTTAAAGTTGGAAATTCAGTTTGTATCTTTTGAATAGCATGATTCGCTGTTCCTAGCGTGTTTTTGGCCTGTGTCAATTTATCTGTTGCCTGAGGTATGAATTGTTTTACCTTTGTCAGCATGGCAGAAGCGTTAGTTAAAGTTTGTTTCGCGCTCGATAGGGTGGAACGAATTTGTGGCTCTAGACTTTCGTTATAGTAGGATAAGAATTTTTGTAAGTTAGCTGTAGCATTTTGTGCGATTTGTTGTATAGCTGTAATATCCTGCTTAATGACATCTTTATCAATGGGCTTTAATTGATCCATTTTATTTAGTAAATCGTCATGTAGAGTCTGTAATTGTTGTAATGAGTTAAGCGCATTTGACGTTGAATCAATGAAGTTTGGAGGATGCTCCAAGGCTTCGCGAATGGCTGTAAGCTGTTCAATGATTGGCTGATTCGCTTCCGCATTACTTTCCTGCAAAGAACCGATAATGGTTGTTAAAGAGTCTTCTAATTGCTTACGAGTCGAAGCATCTGCCTGAATTAATTTTTGCAGTGCCTCCAGCGTCTGAATACTATTGGTTATGCTGTCTTTGGAAGTAGACAATTGATTTTTAAGTGCCTCTTTCGTTTGTGTAATAGAGGCAGGGTCAAAATTTATGTTATTGAGCTTATTGATGATATCTGTAAAATGTTGGGCAATATTTTGAACAGTTGTGACATCCTTTTTGATGACAGGAGATAGTTCATTAAATAAAGCATCTGCTTCATTCACTAAATGTAAACCCCTTTGAATGGTAGTTAAACCATCTGTTGTTAGTTGTTCCACCTGTGGAACTTGTGTCAGTGCCTGATTAAGTAATTGATTTGCCTCTTTTCCTTGAGTAGAGGCTTGCGTTAAAAATGAATTAATATCAGGTAAATGCTGTTCGATAGTAAAAACATAATTTTCGAATTTGCGGAAATCAGGAATGTCACGTTCCATTTCAATGCCAATTGTATTAAAAATCGAAAAAAGTGTCCCATTGACGGTCGATACAAATTCATTGGAAACTTGCTGTGTAAGTACGCTCGCTCCTTTACTTGTAATTTTAGGGGCAATAGGATTCTTTTTTTCGTTTACATAATAATCAATATGCGCCTTCGTTGGTTGATCGGTAAGAATGGATGTTAGTTTTTGCGAAAAATCATTTGGAATGACAATGACTGCAAAGTAATCACCATTTTTCAAATGCTCCTTAGCTTCCTTTTCCGTCTGTAGCACCCAAGTAAAGCTTTTATTCGTACGTAAAGTCTCAATAACCTCATTCCCGACATTAATTGCTTCATCTCTTACGGTGGTTCCCGTATCTTCATTAACAATTGCGATTTTCATATTAGAGGTGTGGGCGTAAGGGTCCATAGAGGCATAAATATTTAGCCAGGCATAAAGAGAAGGAAGAAAAATTAGTCCACCTATAATAACAGCTACGACCCAGTTTGTAACAATATTACGGATATCTTTTGTATAAATTTGAAAAACATGCTGGAACGAGTTTTTCATCATAATCACCCCACATTCAAATTTGCATGAACTCTCATTATGTATGTTCCCAAATATACTTAAAATTATGTTATAAATGTGAAATATCTTCATTTAAAGGCGAATTAGTTTACTAGGTTTTCAAAAGAATTTATAATCAATCGCGAATGCACTAAAACTAGGGCTTTTAGTGTAAAAAAGGAGGTCACTGCTTTAGTGAAAAAACTATTAATTATTGGTTCAGTGATTGTTGTTTTATTTGCAGCAATTATTGTGCTTACCAACATCTCAAACAAAAGTAAATTAGAAAGCGCAAACAATCCTTATGGCGATAAAAAGCTAAAACAAGAAACAATTGATCAATTGGATGATGAAAACTATCAAAACATTATGTTACCAGACGAACTAGAAGCTAAAATTAAAGCGGGCGAACCGGTTAATGCTTACTTCTTCAGTCCAATCTGTGTACACTGTCAAGCATTTACACCAGTATTAATGCCAATGGCCGATGAGCTTGGTGTTGATATTGCTCAATTGAATGTCTATGAATACGATGATCTATGGGAAAAATATAATATTAAGGCAACACCAACATTCATTCGTTTCGAAGATGGTAAAGAAGTAAATCGCTTTGTAGGAGCTCTTAAAGAAGAAGATTTACGAACGTTCTTAAATACGGTTGTGTTAAATAAATAGAAAAGGAAGAGACTGTATCAAAATTATTTAGATACGGTCTCTTTTGTTTTTGTGGTGTATACTAAAAATACTGAATAGTTGTACACTGGAGGAAATATAAATGTCAATGGATGATTATTTTTATAATGGTGAACTGATGAAATGCTATGAATTAGCGAAGCAGGTGACAAACGAAGAGGACAAAGTATTGGCACAAAAATATATTCGATTATTAGAAGAATATGAATATGATCGTTATCCAAAGCCAACTGCTCATATCGAAGTACAGCATGTGGAACGAGCTGATGAAAGCTATCCAGAATCAGATCTAGTGGTAGATATACGAGCAATAAAAGATGAAGAGGCATTTGCGAAGCGTATTCAGCAATTGGAGGAAGTCGCAAAAACTGGAGCATCAGCTGACAAAGCGCAATCCTTTTTTACACAAGGAGAGCTGTTCTTATTCGCACATCATTACAATGAAAGTGTTCACTGCTTTCAGCAAGCAGTAAAGGAAAACCCAAATAAGGCTGTCTACTGGGGGATAACAGGGCAGACGATGCACCGCTTTGGCTGGATGCCATTTGATGCCCTCGGTTATTTGGAGCAAGCGATTCAGCTAGATCCAACAAATCCTCGTTGGAAATGGAATAGAGCCCTCGTACTTATTCAATTGGCAAAAGATTTGCAAATGGCTCCATTTATAGCGAATGCTGCACTGACATTGGAGGATGCGCTAGCTTCTTGTGGTGAAGAGCAAAAATCGTTGAAAGCTGCTATTCAAAATACAATCGACAATATGGATAGCTATGTTTTCTCATAAGATAATTGGATGTCTCCAAAGTATATGGAGTCATCCTTTTTACTTAAAAATCTAGTGAGCGAGGTTCGTTGCCATATTTCACAATCATGGTATGATAAGAAAGAAATTGATTTGTTGATATAAAGGACGGATTTTTTATGGCACAAGAAGTGGCAAATAAGTTTATAGAAAACGTATGTAACCATTTAGTTCGCAATATGAATATTACAAAAGTGGAAGAGCATTTTAAGGAAACGATTGCCATGCAGCGACAATCAGCTTCAACATCTGTAGACTTTTGGGACATGTTGATGATTAATATGCTCTATTTTACTGAGAATGAACAGGCTTGGGAGCAAGAATTTCTAAAAATGCTTCGAGCTAAAGAATGGCTAAAGCCATCAGCTCTTGAAGAGGAATTATTAATGCATCAGATGCGAATTCGTCAACAAGTAGCAGAGCAATTGGATGCTGCAAAGGATTTATTCCATCAGCAATATGAGTCGGAAGAGATGACAGAGGAAGCGATTATTTACGATTATGCCTATAGCTCTGCTGGGCATTCCATGCGCATGGATTTATTAACCGTGCTTGTTTCCACGCCAGAGCAATCAAAAATACTCTTTGACGCAGACCCTCAAGAAACGATACGAATTGTTAATGGCTATATTGCCTACCATACAGATGGATTAATTAATAGAACAAAATTATGCTGATTTTGTTACGAAGCTTTACGCGAAAGGAATTTGATTGAATGAATACACCATTTACTTTTAACCATACACAACCAACAAATATGGACCCTACGAAGAAATACCCCGCTATTTTTTTGCTTCATGGCATGGGCAGTAATGAGGATGATTTACCACAATTAGTGCAGGATTTTCAAGAGCAATGTCATATATTTAGTTTACGAGGGCCAATTACGCAACATCCTGGCTATGCTTTTTTTACTATTCAAGACGTAGGGCAACCAGATCGTGCTATCTTCGATAAAGTGTTGGTAGCATTGCAACGATTTATATTAGAGGCCATCGATGAATATCAAATTGATCCTCATAAAGTATTTGTTTTAGGCTTTAGCCAAGGCGCGGTTTTAGCACAATCACTTGCCTTTGTCATGGGGAATTTAGTGACAGGGATTGTTGCATTAAGTGGGTATATGCCAAAGTTTGTGACAGAGGAATATGCTATTCGCTCTGTAGAACATTTACATGCTTTTATATCGCACGGCGATTATGATTATGTAATACCTTCTCAATGGGGTATGGAAAGTAAAGAGATCTTTGAACAATTTGGTGCTAAGGTGACCTTTAAGCAATACCCAGATGGACATGGTGTAACACCTGACAATCTTCGTGATCTAGTGGCATTTTTAGCGCAGCAACTACAGGAAGAAATTCAATAAAAGGAAATCCGAGGCAAAAATTTGTCTCGGTTTTTTTGGGTACTGTAATATGACATATTATCAAATTATTTTTCTCCAATAGTGATTGGAAGAATCGAGGCAAGAAGGTTCAATTTCACGTCAGTCGGTGGTATCATAGAAGATGTTGTGAATGAGCGTGCTTTGTTAGATAAAACATGTACTTTATGTGAAAAGAGAGACAGAACAGATCTAAAAGGGGTAAAATAATAATTTGATGTGCTAGATGCAAATTTTGTCGCTTTCTATCGATGGAAGCGTGTAGAAATTATGGAGAAAAGGAATTAAGCTGAATGGAACAAAATCTGAAAACGGAGCATAAACCACTAGCCTCCGAAAAAACAAGAGGGAAGTCATCACGTTCTTCTATTTTAGCGCAAACCGTCAAAACAGGGATTATCAAATCCAATTTAATACCTATGTGGGCTGGTTTAACGCTAGGCATGTACAAAAATAAAATGACGTTTGTAGACAATATACCTGAAATCATTTTTTCAACAATCGGTTCCGCCCTTGTCATTGGAGCTGCAGGGGCCTTTAATAATGTCTATGATCGTGATATTGATGCGATTATGCCTCGTACACAAAGCCGACCAACTGTAACAGGTGAAATGTCAGCGAAATCGACTTTATCACTAGCTGTCGTAATGTTAATTATTGGAGTAGCTGTGTTGGCACTTGCGTCACCTTTAGCAGCGGCATTTGGTTTATTAGGGGTATTCCTATATGTAGTCCCATATACAATGTGGACAAAGCGTCGTACGATTTATAATACAGAAATCGGTAGTATAAGTGGTGCGGTACCACCATTAATCGGTTGGTCTGCTGTATCTACAGATATTACACACCCAGCGATACTTGGATTATTTTTTGTGATGGTCATTTGGCAAATGCCACATTTCTATGCGATTGCTATTCGCAAACGTGTAGACTATGAAGCAGCCAGTGTGCCTATGTTACCAGTTATCAAAGGGATGCGTCGAACGTATTATCAAACCAACTTCTATTTAATACTATTGATTCTATCAAGCTTCTTATTTGGCTCGTTAAGTGTAGGGATCATGCTTGTGGCATTAATCTTAAGCGTTGCTTGGCTAGTGATGAGTATTTATGGCTATCATAGTAATACAGATCAAGTAAAATGGGCTACCAAAATGTTTGTTTTTTCACTATTCCATATGACGATACTATTCTCAACAGTCATTGTGTACTCTCTCGTAGGAGTTATCTTTAAGCTTTATTAATTTTCCTCTTTATTTATTCAAAAATTATAATGACGAAAATAAAACCAACAAGTTTACTCGTTACTTGTTGGTTTTTTATTTTCGACTGAAACGATTTGACGACTTGGCCACTCGAATGCATGTAACTGTCCGCCAAACACTGCTCCACCGTCAATGCCAATAATATTATTTTCTCCGAAATAAACACGATAATCAGTTGGATTATGATGTAGGTTAAAGGTAGGGGTATGGCCGAAGATTATTGTTTTTTCCCCTTGATAGCCTGCGTGAAATTCATCGCGAATCCAAAGTAAGCGCATGGGGTCAGTTTCGGCTATTGTAACACCTGGTACAACGCCACCATGAACGAAAATAGCATCTTCTAATTCAATATATATTTCAAACGTCTCAAGTAACTGTAAATGTTCTTCGAGCTTAGGGAGCGTTTTAATAAAGCTAGGCAGAGTATTACTTTCGATAGCTTCCTCAAAGTCTTCCAATTGATAGCCATAGCTTGCTAATGTTGCCTCACCACCACAAAGCCCTACCCAATGGTTCCATGGTTTTGCAAGACCTGAACGGCATGCATTGAGCATGATCGCCTCATGATTACCTAGCAAAACGCGAGCACCCTTTGCCTGTAGTTCACTCACTAAATTTAACACACCACTAGAAGAGGGCCCTCTATCAATATAATCACCAAGAAGAAAAAGCTGGTCGTTCATTGGGTCATAGTTTACTTTTAATAATAATTCTTCTAGTAGCCCTAATTCTCCATGTATGTCACTAATTGCTAGTATTCGGTTCATTTACGAGCATCCTTTCTAATAGTACAGCTTTACCCTTAAGTATAGAGAATTATTCTACAAATTTCGACTTTTCCAGCTTCTTCTGGCCTTTTTCATAGGACTTTGAAAGAAACAATTCTCATACTACTCTTTTTATCATATGATAGGTGATTTTATATCTTTATTCATTTGTCTAGAGAGGATGACTTATGAGAGGAAGGGAAAGGGAAACACAGCAGAAGCAAATAGCAATGCTCCTACTGTTTGATTGAAAGATTATAGCTGTAGTTTTCCCATGCTTGCTTTGCTATTTGTTCATCAAATGTAGAAATTAGGCGAAAATTATTGCTGTCTAATATACGATAATGCTGACTGATGACGTTTTGCTGTAGCCGAAAACCACCATATTCCTGAATGTTTTTCCACCATATGTATCCACCCATTGTTTTCTCTTTTGGCTGCAATGTTCCATTATTCGCGATTAAATCCACAACCTCTAATGGATCACCACCAAGTTCATGCTGTAATATCGTACTGTCTCGGCACAATGTGCAAACTGTAACAGTGGTTGTCCAGCCAGCTAGTATACGGCCTTTTTCAATTTGGACAAGTGTTTTTTTTGATAATCCTAGTAAATCACTCATTTGATCCTGTGTGAAAGCTTTTTCTGTACGGATTAATTTCAGCTTTTCTGAAACGAGTGTGATTAATTGTTCACGATTCATCCTAACACCCCTTATTTTCAGATTGTTAAGTTCCATTATACATGAAAGTAAAGAAGCGTGTTTTTCTTTCAACTTGGGAAAGGGAAGAGATCGTCGTGTAAAATTGAAACAGACTGCCCATAGTGGACAGTCTGTTCCATGTTAGATTTCATATTTTTTCGTATCAGAGATCACCCTGAAGTGGATGCCTTTAATCTGAGCGCTTACTTTATGGCGAAGTGTATCAATATCCACAAGCTCTTCTTTATTTTTAACACACACAGCAATCTCTTGTAATAGCTTTGTAAAAGATTCTTTAAACAGAGAGCGCATATTATCGAAATCTAAACTACGAAAACTCCCATCAATATCGAAAGCTTCAACTGAATTTAATTGCTTGGAAGCTCCTGCAAAACGATCATCGTAGACTGTGTAATTTTCATCTGTGACCACGATAATAAATAGAACTTCCCCCGTGATTGTTTTTAACTCAATATTTGTTTTGTGTTTTTTTACATCAGTAATAATGTGAATACCATCTGAATGATATAGCTTAAATAATGTCATGTATATGGCCCCCTGCAACTAAAATCATTTTTCTCTATCATTATATAGTGAAATGGCTAATAATGGAATAAGGTTTCTTGCCTTTACGATTGAACCTCTGTTTGGAGAGGTAGACTTTTTCGAAGAGGACGAACCTCGATATAATGAATTTGATGACCTTGCTGCTCATAGATGCTAAAGATATAGGAGCCCAGCTCAATATTTTTTGATGCTTTAATACCGTTATTCACAGTTAAGAACCAACCACCTAATGTTTCCACTTCCTCAGCATCTAGTGTAATGTTTAATAGATTTTCCACATCTTCCACAAGCATTTTTGCATTTAATAAATAATGATGATCTGTAATTTTTCGAATATCCGCAATTTCATCATCATCAAATTCATCTCGTATTTCACCAACAATTTCTTCTAAAATATCTTCAACCGTTACAAGACCAGATGTACCACCATATTCATCCATTAAGATGGCCATATGGATTCGTTCCTTTTGCATGCGTACAAGTAATTCTTGAATTGGAATTGTTTCAATTACTCGAATGACAGGATTAATGAAATCTTCTAGAACTAAAGAGTCGTCTGTAAGTTGTTCAAGTAAACCGTGCGTTAATAGTTCTTTCGCATTGATGAAACCTAGTATATTATCTCGGTCCCCATCATAGATCGGGTAACGCGTATATTTTTCAGCAGCGATGTAATGAATAATGTTTGTAAAAGATTCATTTTGTTCAATTCCAACAATTTCTGTTCGGGGAACCATGATTTCACGAGCAATACGTTCGTCAAATTCAAAGACGTTATTGACATATTTGAGCTCAGATTTATTGATTTCACCACTTTTAAAGCTTTCAGACAGTAATAACCGCAATTCTTCCTCTGTATGAGATAGCTCATGTTCGCTAGCAGGTTTCATACCGAATATGCCAACTAACACGCGTGCAGAACCGTTCAAGAACCAAATAAATGGATACATGATCTTATAGAAAAACATAATCGGTTTTGCGAAAAGAAGTGTAATGGATTCAGCTTTTTGAATGGCAGCTGTTTTTGGGGCTAATTCGCCGACCACTACATGTAAAAACGTAGCGATGGCAAAGGCTGTTCCAATTGTAAAAATCGTCATATATTTATCAGAAATGCCGATCATTTCGAATAGCGGGTGAAGCATAAATTCAAAAGTTTTTTCACCAACCATCCCGATACCAAGAGCGGTTACAGTAATTCCTAATTGACAGGCTGATAAGTATTCGTCTAAGTGTTGAACAACATGTTTAGCAGCAATTGCTTTTTTATTGCCTTCAGCCACCAGCTGATCGAGTCTTGAGGAACGTACTTTTACAATGGCAAATTCTGTTGCCACGAAAAAGCCTGTTAAAGCTAATAAAATGGTAAAAATCGATAGGTTTATTATGGTCTCCAAATAGTCGTTCTGTAAAAACAGAACGTCACCTCCTAATTATGAATGAGTAATAATAAGGATTGCATTAATGCAATACTTTCGGGTGAAACATTTTTCTTAATCGTTTCAATTTTTTTATCATCTTGCTTGTTCATTTGTGCTAGCAGAGATGTAACATCATGCTCTAAATCTTGCATTTTTAAACGAAGCACCTGTACATCGATTTCTTCATAGGGTGTGATGTTTAACTCATGTTGGATTTGTACAAGTGAAAGCCCTTGTTGTTTGCGCTGTTCAATAAATTGAAGCCGTTTAATCATGGCTGGATCATAGTAGCGATAATTTGCTGCAGAACGTTCTGCATCTAGCAAACCAATATTTGTATAGTAATCGATTGTTCGTTTAGTAATGCCTGTTTTTTCTGCAAGCTCGCCAATCTTTAATTTTTCTGTCCCAATGCAAACACCTCCAAACCATCACGTGATACTTTGATTATAACGTGATGGTTTTAGTTTATTCAAATGATAGCCTTTGATATTTCGAAATGATAAGAATTTTTTCAAAAAAAAGAACGTTTCTGCCATTAATTAAATGGTAGAGACGTTCCTAGGTTTACGGAAGTAAATAAGTATCATATAGGTGATGGAGTGCTTCCTCACCATTTTTTTGTAAGAGAATTTCTTCATTATATGTAAGTGTTATGCTCGTTTGCTCGCTATCAATTTTGTCGTCAATTATTTTACAGGTAATAGTCACAAAGCCTGATTCAGCAAGCTTTTCTTTCATGTCTTCACGCCACGCCTGATCAGAAAATAGTGGGGGCTGCCAAGTACCTCTCACATGTAGCTCATTTTTTTCGGGGTCATAATCCCAGCGTATGTCACGTAAAATAGTTTTAAATAGGTCATTAACCGTAAACGACGTATCTTTATAGTTAATGTCTAGAGCACGTATTGCATGGACATCTCGGCTAACTGCACTTGCTGCGGAATTAGCAGCTGAATTGATGCCTGAAGCAGCATCTTTAATTTCGGAAAATCGATCACCACAGCCAGAAAGTAGCGCGCAGATGCATGTGATACAAGCAATCTTTGTCATCCATTTCACAAGTAGTCCCTCCAGTCTAGTAAGTTGTTATTACTATCTTATCGAAAAGAAAAATACGAAGAAAGGGCATGAAGGCGGCAGATTGTGACGGTTTTGCAACGATGCGACCTCCACTTGATTGTTCGGCATTTTGGAAGTATAGAAGTCTGAAAATTTAGTAAAATATTAAGAGAAGGGGAGCGGTTTGTGGTGAAAATTAATGATGAAATGCTTGATCGATTAGGAACATATTTTGTATATCATGCTGTTTATGATAATTATGGCATTACGTTTGAAAACTTTGTGGAGCGTTGGCTACGAGGCATACTTGACATATAGCGAGCTGGACTTTAAAAACTCCTGGAAACAGGAGTTTTTATCTATAAAAAAGACATTTATTAACCTTGTTTAGATACTTTATTCATGATGACTGATGCGATATTACTTTCTATCTAAAGGGGATGAAGTATATGAAGAAAATTCTCGCACTGTCCAAACAAAAAATTTAACGATAGAAACAGCTCCAAAAATGGAACAGGCAAAGACATCTGATAAACCTACGATTCAAATTTAATAAACAAGCACTCGATGCCATCTTACAGCATATCGTTGAGACTGTAGAGCAAAGTGACAAAGTGACAACTACCTCTTATTTAATTCAAAAGGGAAACAGTAGAGGTAGTACGAGCCGTAGAGACATGACAGCTATGAGCGAACAGTCCTCAGCAGGAGCGGAGGAGCTATTGGCAACGATGGAGCAGCGAAACATCGCGGTTCATAACATCAATAGCAAGACCCACAATGAGCAGCTATGACCGACTCTTTCAGGCAGCACTAGCTAAATTTCAATAGTAAATTAAAAGAGCTGTAGGGAAGGTGAAGTTTCCATCCAACCTTGCCTACAGCTCTTCGACTTATTTAAAAAATTGTGTAATAAATTGATTTGCTTCCTGCCAGTTATAGACCCTTACAACATTATTAGGAACGGCAAGCCGATTATAAGGTGTATCAAATAACACAACAGGTATTTTTAACTCCTCTGCCAGCATCACTGCATTATCATGCTTATCCTCAAAAAAAGCTTCTACATGATGTTTTTTTGCAGCAGCTAGTTTATCATGGCTGCCGAGAAGCTCGATATGGTCGTACGGTATAGCTTGCGATTTAAACCAATTGACTGTGATGTCTGCTACATTTTCACCTCGTGCAGAAATATAATACAGCTCAAAATTATTTTTCCAAGCGGTTAGAATATTTTTTGCATCTTTTGCGACCTCAGAGACCTCGTACATGTAAGGTTCATTTTCCTTAAACCAAGTATTAAAGGCACTTCGGTCAATAGGGTGTGGAAAAGCAGATAAGAAATCATATTCACAAACATCATCCAGTGTAATATTTACATTGTATTGTTTATTAATATGTGGAATGAGTGTACTTGGACATGTCACAGTCCCATCAATATCAATACCAAAGCGGGGCTTTTTCATGCTAGCACCTCCTTAGGCATTCGCTTTTTGAGCTTCTTCCGCTGCACGTTTTTCTTCCATTTCTGCTGCTAATTTATCAATTTCTTTCTTCAGTTCTTCTACCATTGTTTCTTCTGGCACTTTACGAACTGTTTTCCCCTTCATAAATAACAATCCTTCACCACGAGCACCAGCAATCCCGATATCAGCCTCACGTGCTTCTCCAGGACCGTTTACTGCACAGCCTAGAACAGCTACTTTTAACGGTACATTTAATTTTGAAATATATTCTTCTACTTCATTGGCGATAGAAATCAAATCAATTTCAATGCGTCCACATGTTGGGCAAGAAATCAGTGTGGCCATATTAGAAGCTAGACCAAAGGATTTTAATAATTCTCGTGCTACTTTAATCTCCTCTACAGGGTCAGCAGAAAGGGAGATACGTAATGTGTTTCCAATACCTTTTGAGAGGATAGCTCCAAGACCTGCTGCTGATTTTACAGTACCAGCAAATAATGTCCCTGATTCTGTAATCCCTAAATGGAGCGGATAATTAAAGGCTTTAGCCGCTTTTTCATAGGCTTCAATGGCAAGATTAACGTCAGATGCCTTCATTGACACGATAATATCGTGGAAGTCCAAGTCTTCCAAAATCTTAATATGGTGTAGAGCAGATTCTACCATCCCATCAGCTGTAGGATAGCCGTATTTTTCTAAAATATGACGCTCTAATGAACCGGCATTTACACCAATACGAATTGGTATACCTTTCGCTTTGGCTGCATTAACAACAGCTTCCACTTTTTCTTTACGACCAATATTACCTGGATTAATACGTACTTTATCAATACCATTTTCAATGGCTTTTAATGCTAATCTATAATCAAAATGAATATCAGCTACTAATGGAATATGAATACGTTTTTTGATTTCGGCAATCGCGTCCGCTGCGCGTTCATCTGGTACAGCAACACGAACAATTTGACAGCCCGCTTCCTCAAGACGAAGAATTTCTGCAACTGTTGCTTCTACATCATGTGTTTTGGTTGTACACATACTTTGAATGAATAATTCATTACTACCACCAATTGTTAAGTTACCGACACGCACAGGGCGTGTATTTGAACGGTGACAAATTTCACTCATTAACTTTCTCTCCTTTTCGGGCCTCTATTTTCAGCCGTCACTGTCATTTATTTTAGCAGTGTAAGAAAATAAGGACAAGGAAGAAACGCTAACTTTTCATTTTCCGCATTTGTTTTCAAGTTCAAATGAGAGAGGAAGCTTGATATTTTCACCTGGAACTAGTGCTTGTAATTGTAAGTGTGGGTTTAAGTTGTAAAAAAGTTGTAAGCGTTCTGGAAAGGTCATGGGAACTTTAGCAGGGTGTAGGGCAAATAAACTATGAATGGTATCTCCTTCAATCGTTTGTACGGTAATATAATTTGGCTCACGTTGTTTTTCACAAAGTCCGTTTTCTGAGCTCTTTGTGGATAAAGCCGCAAGTGGGATGGACCCTTCTGTTAAATCTACTTTGACGACAAAGGCAATTACGATGATGATCGTAGTTAAAATGAATGCTCGCAAAAAATCCCCTCCTTTTCT
This sequence comes from Lysinibacillus sp. FSL K6-4013, assembly GCF_038630435.1. NCBI lineage: Bacteria > Bacillati > Bacillota > Bacilli > Caryophanales > Bacillaceae > Lysinibacillus > Lysinibacillus sp. FSL K6-4013. The sequence goes on along the minus strand of NZ_CP152031.1, from coordinate 3,039,180 downwards.
ACACTATATTGAGAAGAGAGGGGATTCATGCACATTATTTTATATTTGGTTGTTTTGGATATTTTGTAAAGGCCACAATTAATAGAGTAATGGTTAAAAATAAAGATAGTACAGTGATAACAGTACTGTTAACGGGCAAATAGTCTGCTAGCATCGAAAGTAACGTAGCCCAAGTGATAGCAAAGGTAGTTGTTCTCCAGATGTGGCGATATTCACCACGACGCTTCATCGCTTTCAAGATAAATAAACCTGCTAAAGCATAAAGGGCAATTTGTGCAAAAATAAGCATTGTTGTCATAACGAAAAGCATTAGGAAAGTGAAAGGGTACAAGAGCCATTTAATGCCCTCTATGTAATCAGTTAAACCAGTTAAACTATCCATATCAAATGTATCAACTGACATACCTGCTGCAAAACGACCTAAAGAGAATACGGACACAATGGTAATCAGTAGAAAAGTATATTGAATAACCTTTCCAATAGGTAACAAACGATAGGCTGCTAGTTTTTTAGGATGTATAAGACTATCAATAAAAAGCTGTGAGTGTTTCATGCTATATCTCCTCCAATCGATATTTTAACATGTTCAAAGAGGACAAGATATGAAAGAAGTATAAATGAGGAGGGTCGTGATGTTAAAATGTTAACATTATGTAAAGAAGTTAAAGGATTTCTTTACTTTTTGTTTGGAATCATTTAATGATTAGAACAGTAGTAGAGATGTAGGAATTGGAGCGAAAACAATTGACAATAGATTGGCAAAGCATTCTCTTTCAGTTTTTAGGTGGGTTAGGGGTCTTTTTATTTTCCATTAAATTCATGGGGGATGGGCTTCAAAAGTCAGCGGATGATCGGCTACGCGAATGGTTAAATCGCTTTACCACAAACCCAATTATGGGTGTCCTGGTAGGTATATTTGTAACGATTTGCATACAATCAAGTTCTGCCACAACAGTCATCACTGTAGGGTTAGTGAGTGCTGGCTTTTTAACATTGCGTCAAGCAATCGGCGTCATTATGGGGGCAAATATCGGTACAACTATTACAGCATTTATTATTGGTATTAATATTGGACTCTATTTTTACCCTTTATTGGCAATTGGTGCGGCCTGTTTATTTTTCTTAAAGAAAGCAACGTATCAACATATTGGTCAAATTCTATTTGGCTTTGGTGGCTTATTTTTAGGGCTAGAGTTGATGAGTGCTAGTATGCAGGCATTACACCAGCTTGCAGATTTTGCATCGTTAACGCTTCATTTAAGTAATCAGCCGATATTAGGCATATTTTTAGGAACCATTTTCACCTTACTTGTACAAAGCTCTACTGCAACAGTGGGGGTGCTGCAAGGTTTATATGCAGAACAGTTAATTGGTTTAAATAGTGCCTTACCGATTTTGTTTGGTGAAAATATTGGCACGACCATTACAGCTGTTTTAGCTTCTCTTGGAGCTTCTATTTACGCTAAGCGAGCAGCAGCGGCTCATGTACTATTTAATGTGATTGGGACGATTATTTTCATGTTATTGTTTACACCGTTTATGCAATATGTACAGTTGATCAGTGGCGTATTTCATTTGGAGCCTCGCATGCAAATAGCCATTGCTCATGGCTCATTCAATGTATTTAATATGATGATTCAACTGCCCTTTATTGCTGGACTCGCAGCATTGGTTACAAAGCTACTTCCAGGACATGATGGCAATATCAATGTAACAACAAAGCATTTAGATCCATCATTCATTGATTCCTCTCCTGCCATTGCGCTGGGGCAAGCTAAAGAAGAAGTATTACGAATGGGTGAACATGCATTGCGAGGGTTGGAAGAAACGTTTTTATATATGAAATCTGGAGAGGCAGAGCATATTCCAACGGTGCTACAGCTAGAAGTCGGGCTTAATCATCTAGACAATGAAATTACTGATTACTTAGTAATGGTGTCTAAGCAGCCTCTTTCTCGTGCAGACTCAGTAAGACATCATACTTTATTAACAAATGTAAGAGACTTTGAACGAATTGGAGATCATTTTGAAAATATATTAGAGCTTTTACAGTATAAGGATCACCACGAGGTAAGCTTAAGTAAATCAGCGCGACAGGACTTGATAGGGATGTTTAGTTTAGCCATTGAGGCAGTACGTAAAAGTATAGAAGCATTAGATACGGCAAGTTTAAGCTTAGCTCAAGAAGTAACAGAGCTAGAAAGCTTGATTGATGATATGGAAGATAAACTACGTCAAAAGCATATTGCACGATTAAATACGAATGAGTGTAGTGGGGCTGCTGGGATTGTTTATATGGATATTGTGAGCAACCTAGAACGGATAGGAGACCATGCAGTAAATATTGCAGATTCTATTTTAGGTATTCGTCATTAATGAAACTTTTCACTTTGTTATTCCGTATGAAAGGCAATGCACGTTAAAAGGAGAGAAACTTTATGGAAGTTGTTGGCTGGATCTTAGTGATTGCCTGCTTTATTATTTCATTTGTTGGTTTAGTGTATCCAATCATTCCTGGTGTACTGTTTTTAGTTGGTGGATTTTTGCTCTATGGCTTATTTTTCTCATTCGCAGAGTTAAGCTGGTGGTTCTGGATTATTGAAATATTATTTGTCGTGCTGTTATTTGGTGCGGACACACTGGCAAATGCATTTGGTATAAAAAAATTTGGTGGCTCCACCGCAGGAATGTGGGGAAGTACCATTGGCTTATTATTCGGTCCATTTGTCATCCCTGTGGCTGGGATTTTAATTGGCCCATTTTTAGGGGCAGTGATCGCTGAATTAATTGTAGAGAAGCGAACATTTAGTGAGGCTGTGAAAAGTGGCGTTGGCTCATTGGTAGGCTTTTTAACTTCTACTATTGCAAAGGCTGTAATTCAAATCGTGATGATTATTGTATTTTTTATCGCCATTTAATGTCTCATTTTTAAGGTTTAGTGTGAGGGATGAAGGGGTAAGATAGTAAACGTATCGGTATTTCGGTCAAAAGGCTGAAATCTTCAAATTGAAGTATTTTTCGTTGAATGGTTTGACCAATTTTGATAATCTAAGGATGTACTAATTATTTCTTATTTTAGGGAGGAACTTAACAATGGCTTACGAATTACCACAATTAACTTACGCTTATGACGCATTAGAACCACATATCGATGCAAAAACAATGGAAATTCACCATTCTAAACACCACAATACTTATGTAACAAACTTAAACGCAGCAGTAGAAGGTACTGAGTTTGCAGAAAAAGACATCAACGACTTAATCGCAAATCTAGATGCTCTTCCAGCTGACAAACAAACTGCTGTACGCAACAACGGTGGCGGACATGCTAACCATACATTATTCTGGGAAGTAATCGCTCCAGGCGGTTCAAATACACCTGTTGGTGAAGTAGCAAAAGCAATCGATGCTAAATTCGGTTCTTTCGATGCTTTCAAAGAAGAATTTGCTAAAGCTGCTACAACTCGCTTCGGTTCAGGTTGGGCTTGGTTAATCGTTGATGGTGACTCAGTTGCTGTTACGTCTACTCCAAACCAAGACTCTCCAGTAATGGAAGGCAAAACACCAGTTTTAGGCTTAGATGTATGGGAACATGCATACTACCTAAACTATCAAAACCGTCGTCCAGATTACATCGGTGCATTCTGGAACGTAGTAAACTGGGATGTAGTAGAAGCTAAATTCCAAGCTGCAAAATAATAACGAATACTTGGCTATGCCTAAAGTGAGCAATCACGGAGGCATAGCCTTTTTTTATTGGATAAAACAGCAAATTAAGGGATGGGAGCTAGAGATTTATGGATAGAGAAGCCGAAATATATGGAGAGCATAAAATAGGGCAACCTTTCTACATAAAGTACCGTCAAATAAATGATGTTTTACATAAGAAATCGTAAGTGCGTGCTTTTCTGTCATACCGTCGAATGGTATACTAGGTATCGTGTATTGAAATGATCAGAAGATGAGGAGGGGAATACATATGCGCAAAGCACCCGGGAAAAATCGCGCGGCGAGTGTTAAAGCAAAACATCATTCTAATTTAACATTTCGTATGAATATCCTTTTCTTTGCAATATTTATCGTATTTTCAATGTTAATTTTTAGACTTGGCTATATGCAGATCGTCAAAGGGGAAGATTATGTACGTGATTTAGAACGTAAAGAAGAGGTACCTGTTAATACAAGTGTGCCAAGGGGGCGTATGTATGATCGATACGGGCGTATTTTAGTAGATAATCACCCAGAGAATGCCATTACGTATACGAAGATGCAAACAACCACAACAGAGGAAATGCTTGATATCGCGAAAAAGCTGGCACAATTAATTGAACAGCCAACAAAGCGTGTCACATTGCGTGATAAACAGGATTTTTGGATACTACAAAATCACGATGCTGCCTATGCAAAAATCACCAAGGCAGAAGAGGATAAAATCCGAGCACAAGAAAATATTACAACAAGCCAAATCAATGCAGAGATTGATAAACTGGTACGCGAACGTATAACAAATGATGAACTTTTACAATTAACAGAGGCAGATTTAGAGGTATTAGCGATTTATCGTGAAATGGTATCTGGCTATAATCTATCTCCTCAAATCATTAAAAGTGAGAATGTATCAGCAGATGAATTTGCACGTGTATCTGAGCGTTTAACTGAACTACCAGGTGTTAACACAACAACAGACTGGAAACGTGTCAAATTATCATCTTTATCTATTCTTGGACGTACAACGGTTCCAACAAAAGGGATACCGAAAGAGAAGCTCAATTATTATTTAGCACGTGACTACTCGCGTAATGACCGTGTAGGAGAAAGTTACATTGAAGCACAATATGAAGAATTACTACAAGGTCAAAAAACCGTTGTTAAAAACATTACCAATAAAAAAGGCCAGGTAGTCGACACAGTAACAACCTATGAAGGGGAGCCAGGTAAAGATTTAATCCTTTCATTGGATAGTGAGCTACAGGCGGAAACAGATAAGATTGTGGAAGAAGAACTGCTTAATTTAAAGGCACTTCCTGGATCGTATTTATTAGATCGCGCCTTTTTAATTATGATGGACCCGAATACTGGGGACATCTTATCTATGGTTGGTAAGAAAATAGAAAAAGATCCTGACACAGGAAAAAATATGATCGTTGACTATGCTTATGGATCATTTACAACGGCTTATGAAGCAGGTTCATCCGTTAAAGCAGCGACAGTTCTTACTGGTTACAACCAAGGTGTAATTTCGATGGGTACTTCAATGGGAGACGAGCCGATTAAATTGGCTAGCACGGATCCGAAAACGTCTATTTTTAACAGGGGTGGATATATCCCGATGAATGACTTGTTGGCATTAGAACGTTCTTCCAACTCCTATATGTTTAAAATTGCGTTGCTGCTTAATGGAACACCTTATAGTTATGGTATGCCATTACGCTTAAAGGACGATACGTTCTCAAAAATGCGTAATAATTATGCGCAATTTGGTTTAGGTGTGAAAACAGGCATTGATTTACCAAATGAATTTAGCGGAGTGCGTGGTCCATCAGGTCCAACAATGGGTGGTAAAACACTTGACTTGGCGATTGGTCAGTATGATACGTATACACCACTTCAACTTGCGCAATATATTTCAACAGTTGCTAATGGTGGCTATCGTATTCAGCCACATGTTGTAAAAGAGGTTCGTGACCCATCGCAGGATGGCAAACAATTAGGCCAATTAGTGACAGAAGTAGGACCAACTATTTTAAATCAAATTGATAATCCAAAAGAGGAAATCGATTATGTAAAACAAGGATTGCGTCGAGTATATACTGGTAATCAAGGTACAGCAAGAGCTCAATTTGCGGATACTCCATATACAGCTGCTGGGAAAACTGGTACTGCAGAGGTAGTATACTATGGTCCACTACGTGAATACTTTGGTACAAACACGATTAACTTAACGCATGTTGGTTTTGCACCATATGAAAATCCTGAAATTGCCTATGCAGTTGTGATCCCATGGGTTAATACAAATTTAGCTCCACACTACTATCAAAATAATGTCATCGCTAGACGTTCTTTAGATAAATACTTTGAATTAAAAGCCAAATATCAAGCTGAAAAAGTGACAGATAGTAATGTAAAACAGCCAATTTTACCAGCGATTACAGAAGAAAAAATTGGTGAGGATGAACAGGAATAAAGGGCATGGGGTATGCTCTAATACAAAAAACAGATTTGGAAAATTTATTTTCCAAATCTGTTTTTATTTTAACCTTTTCAAGACGAATCATTAATTTTAAATGATGGGCTAATTCATTAACTATAAAAACAACAAGGGTTGCTGAGATGCGGGGCGTATACAGAAAAAGATGACGCTCTACTTTTTTAGTAGTGTTCATTATTTCTATATTGATAGCATGGTCGACTTATCGTTCTTCAGTGTATTGAAGAATCTTTAAATGTAGCGGGAAAGACATTGTGCATAATTCAAAGGAACTTGTCAAAATTGATGAACTCAATCAGTCAGTTGCGAAATTTAAACTGTACTACGTAGTGAAAGGGGCGTTTGCATAGCAAAACGCCCCTTTAAAATATTAAGTGCCTTTATGCGGATAATTGCTGAATGGCTAATTCAAATTGCTCTCTTGGTTTTACCCCATAAAGTTCTATATTGTTATAGAAATAAGAAGCTAGCATAAAATCAATCGCCTCTTGAAGTGTGTAGTCCCGATGTTCCATTACTAATGATAAATATGTTTTAAAATAATCAGCATTTTGTACTTTTGCATGTTTCATGACAAAGGTCAAACTCTCCTTATCATTAAAATAAATATTTCCTGACACAATTGCTTATTATAACACCTTTCTAATAGGAAGCAAGTTTCTTCAATTGTAAATGCATCTTTACAATCGTTTACAAAGCATTACATTCCTTTACATCTCTTTTACGAACCGTTTATACGACTTCAACATTCAGTCATTATAGTAAAGATTGTAAGACAAATAACTATAAAACAGTTCATGACGGAGGCAAATGAGATGAAAAAGTGGAAGTACTTAACGATGACAGCAGTAATGGGTTCTGCATTAATGCTAGGTGCATGTGGTAGCGATTCTGCACAAAACGGAAACAATGCAGAAACGAACGCACCAGCAAGCTCAGGACAAGAAGCTGCTGATGAAAAGCTACAAGGGGCTGTAGCTGGAGATGGCTCATCAACAGTAGCACCAATCATTGAGGCAGTTGTTGAAGAGTATGCAGGTACACAACCAGATGTCAAAGTATCAGTGGGGGTTTCTGGTACTGGTGGTGGTTTTGAAAAATTCATCGCAGGTGAAACAGACTTTTCAAATGCATCTCGTAATATAAAAGATGAAGAGAAAAAGAAATTAGAAGAAGCGGGCATTGATTTTACAGAGTTAGCTTTAGCATATGACGGATTATCAGTAGTAGTGAATCCAGAAAATGATTGGGCGAAGGATTTAACTGTAGAACAACTACAAAAAATTTGGATTGAAGATGGGAAAGAGAAAAAATGGTCTGATATTGATCCATCTTGGCCAGATGAAAAAATCGTTTACTATTCACCAGGTACTGATTCAGGCACATACGACTACTTTGATGAAGTGATTTTAGATGGAGCAGATCTAGTAAGCTCAGCAACATTATCAGAGGATGATAATATGCTAGTGCAAGGTGTGGCTGGTGATAAAAACGCTATCGGTTTCTTCGGTTATGCTTACTACCTTGAAAATAAAGATAAATTAAATATTGTAAAAATAAATGGCGTAGAGCCAACAAGTGAAACAATTGAAGGTGGCGAATATAAACCACTTTCACGTCCACTATTCACATACGTGAAAAATAGTGCGATGAAGGACAATGAGGCAGCATACGACTTCATTAAATTTACACTTGAAAACGCAGGTGATATGGCTGAAGCAGTTGGCTATGTTCGTTTACCTGAAGAAAAATATACTGAAGGCTTAAAAACTTTAGAAGGCTTAAAATAAGAAGACATGCATAGAGGGAAAGAGATGTATGCTCTTTCCCTCACTTATTTGAAAGGAGCTCCCAATGGTTTCTCAAAAGGAAGATAAGACATCATCTGTGCAGCAATTAATTGCAAATTCGCGCAATCAAAAAACGAAGAAAATAGTGGAAAAAGCCATGCCAGCTCTATTATTTTCTGCAGCAATTATTTCGATATTAACAACATTTGGCATTGTTTTCACCCTTATTTTTGAAACGTTTGAATTCTTTAAACGTGTGTCGATTACGGATTTCCTTTTCGGTACAAAATGGTTACCATTTTCAGGTAACGAACCGTTGTTTGGGATATTGCCATTAATCGCTGGTACATTAAAAGTGACACTTATTGCAGTTGTAGTAGCTGTACCATTTGGAATAGCTTCAGCTATCTATTTAAGTGAATATGCAAGTGAGAAGACAAGACGTATAGTGAAACCAATTTTAGAGGTATTAGCAGGTGTGCCAACAATTGTTTATGGCTTCTTTGCCTTAACATTTGTCACACCAGTTTTACAAGAAATTGTACCTGGACTCAAACTATTTAATGCTTTAAGTCCTGGTATTGTTGTAGGAATTATGATTTTACCAATGATTACATCTCTTTCAGAAGATGCCATGTCATCAGTACCAAATAGTATGCGTGAAGGAGCTTTAGCTCTAGGTGCGACGAAATTTGAGGTAGCAATCAAAGTAGTACTACCCGCTGCACTTTCAGGGATTGTGGCTTCTGTTGTGTTAGCTATTTCCCGGGCAATTGGAGAAACAATGATTGTATCACTAGCAGGTGGTTCGACACCGAAATTTGACCTCAGTGTGACAGACTCTATTCAAACAATGACTGCATACATTGTACAGGTTTCAACTGGTGATGCGGGCTATGGTACAACTATTTATTACTCTATTTATTCAGTAGGATTCACACTATTTATCTTTACACTAGTAATGAATTTACTTGCTCATTATATTTCGAAACGCTTCAGGGAGGTTTACTAGCATGCGCTATATGGATGACACGGTCGTCATGAAACGAATGACAAAGCGTATTACAGCAAATAAAGTTTGGAAAACCCTATTTTTCTTAGCTACTACATTTGCACTTGTTACTCTAGCTGTTTTACTGTACCGCATTGTGACACAGGGAATTGATTACTTAAACATCGATTTTTTGACGAATTTTGCATCACGATTTGCGGATAAGGCAGGTATCAAAGCTGCTTTAATCGGTTCGCTTTGGTTAATGGCAGTTGTGGCACCCGTATCGATTATTTTAGGTGTAGGTACTGCGATTTATTTAGAAGAGTATGCAAAGAAAAATAAAATCAATGACTTTATTCGTATGAATATATCGAATCTAGCAGGTGTTCCTTCCATTGTTTTTGGATTACTTGGATTAACAATTTTCGTACGTATGATGGGTCTAGGAAAAAGTATTTTAGCAGCTGGTTTTACAATGAGTTTGTTAATTTTACCTGTTATCATTGTAGCGGCTCAAGAGGCCATTCGTGCAGTGCCAAATGAACAACGTGAAGCTTCGTATGGCATGGGTGCAACGAAATGGCAAACGATTTTGCGTGTTGTCTTACCAGCAGCAATTCCAGGTATTTTAACAGGAAGTATTTTAGCCTTGTCTCGTGCCATCGGAGAAACAGCTCCACTAGTTGTAATCGGAATTCCAGTTATCCTGCAGTTTTTACCGAATGGTTTATTGAGTCAATTTACAGCACTACCGATGCAAATCTATGATTGGGCAAAACGACCACAAGAAGCCTTTCAGTATGTAGCAGCAGCAGGTATTTTAGTGCTTATGACAGTGCTGTTATTGATGAATTCTATTGCCATATATATTCGAAATAAATTCCAAAAACGTTATTAATGAGGTGACCTTATGGTACTAGATTTTAAAGAGGAAAAAACAATTGTCAAAAGGAATCAAGCAACGACGAAGTCTATAACAGATGTGGCGAAAAATATTGTCTACGATACACGAAATTTAAACCTATGGTATGGTGATCACCATGGCTTAAAAGATGTTAATTTAAGCATCTATGAAAATGAAGTAACGGCGATTATTGGGCCATCTGGCTGTGGGAAATCTACGTATCTAAAAACATTAAACCGCATGGTTGAACTTGTACCAATTGTTCGTACATCAGGAGAAATTTTATATCGTGAGCGTAATATTTTAGATAAAAACTATACGGTAGAGGAATTAAGAACACGTGTGGGAATGGTGTTCCAAAAGCCAAACCCATTCCCAAAATCTATTTATGATAACATTGCCTATGGACCAAGAATTCATGGCATTAAAAATAAAAAAATTCTAGATGAAATTGTGGAGAAATCACTAAGAGGGGCAGCCATTTGGGATGAGGTAAAAGATCGTTTGAATCAAAATGCCTACGGATTATCAGGTGGTCAGCAACAACGTATTTGTATTGCACGCTGCTTAGCGATTGAGCCTGATGTCATCTTAATGGATGAGCCAACATCTGCCTTGGACCCGATTTCTACGTTGAAAGTGGAAGAGCTTGTACAAGAGCTGAAAAAGGATTATTCCATTGTCATTGTGACACATAATATGCAGCAAGCGGCACGTATTTCTGATCGTACAGCATTCTTCCTAAGTGGAGAGGTTGTCGAGTACGATAAAACGGATGTTATTTTCCAAACACCAGCAGATCAACGTACAGAAGACTATATTTCAGGACGTTTCGGCTAAGGAGGGCAATGAATGATCGTACGTGAACGTTTTGAACAAGAGTTAAAAGAGGTACAGGGACAATTTCTTGCAATTGCCAACAGTAGTATCATAGCTTTAAAAACAGCGTTTGAAGCATTGGTGGAGCAGGATTTAGAAAAGGCCTTAAAAATTTTAGAAGACGATTTAATCATTAATCGGCTTGAAGAAGAAATTAATGACCATGTAATCCTAATGATTGCCAAGCAACAACCAGTAGCAACGGATTTACGCCGTCTCATGGTTCTTGTAAAGGCAGCATCGGATATGGAAAGAGTAGGCGACTATGCGGTTAATATAGCTAAAGAAGCAATTCGAATTGGCAAAGAACCGATGATTTTTCCTATAACGAATCTCCAAACCATGTGCAATAAAACAGTAGAAATGCTAGAAAGTATCATGAAGGCCTTTACTGAGGAAGATACGGTACGCGCTAAAGAGATTGCAGAATTAGATGATTATGTGGACGATTTATACGGGGCAACGATTACACTTTTACTTCGTGCTGGGGTAGAAAACCCATCCCATATTTCACAGATTACGCACCTAACATTTATTTGCCGCTATTTAGAACGTTCTGCTGATCATGCAACAAATATTGCAGAGCATCTATTTTACTTAGTAAAAGGCAAACATTATGAGTTAAATAATTAAGAGAGAAGAGCTGTTTTTTAGCTCTTTTTTTCATTTGCATAAAAATATTCCCTGAAGGAGCAACATTGTCTTTTGTTGTTGCGTCTTTATAGCGAGCGTTTTTGTATTGTCAAAAAAAAAATTTGGTTATACTATAGACATTATCCAAAAAATGTGGTGCTTAGGAGGTGCTGCTATATGAATGATGCAATGGAAACCCTCATCAAGCAATTTGACAAGCAGTTGACAATAGAACAACTTGACTATTTACGTTTTCTCTATGAAAACCTGCATATAGAGGAGTTAAGTGAAGGGGAACAACATTATTTTATCGATTATTTTTTCAAGAGTGAGCCATTACGAAATATGGCAGCATTTGCTCTAGAATTGACAGATATAATGCATGAAATCCAAGAGAATATCCCTGCAATTGAGCAGGCTGAACGCCTAGCAAACGGCAAAGAGCAACGCCAGTACTATGAACGAAAATGGTCAGAGCTCAGACGTCAAAAGCTCAAGCAACAGACAACAAAAAGCGGAAATATTTACTATGTACCCTTTCATGATTATCAACAAGACCCTGGTCCGATGATTATTTGTTTAGAACAAACGACAGGCATGGCTGCTTATTCTGAGATTTGTAAAAGTATGATTTTAGCGTTATTTATGAGTGCACATCGAGAAGGCCGTGATTTATATATCATACCGTATGATCGACAAATTCATGTCCACTACCGCTTTGAAAATGGTCATTTAAATTTAGCTGATTTTAAAAGTTTTATCGAATATAAGGCAAAGGGAGAGGCAGCCATTTTACCTGTTTTACAGTTTGTGAAAGCATTGTTACAGGAAAATCAACTAGGCACAGAGGCAGATGTCATTATTTTTACAGAAGGAACACCTATTGATGGGCAGCATCTCGTTGGCAAGCAAGCTAAAAGTATGCTAAAGGAAATGAAGCAAAAATATCATGCTGAATTTTCGGTGATTGCCATGCATGAACATAATTTTAATAAACAGCAATTTTGGTTTGCTAGCAAGGCTTTTTTTGCAGATGATGCCATACAATAACAAAAAGGGGCTAACCATTACTGAAGGTCGGCTCCTTTTTGCTGGCGATACATAGGTAGTTAAAGGAGAAATACATGGATTCATTACATTGGTTATTACCTAAATTTACAGTCCCAACTTGGTTAGATGGCTTAATTGCCATCATGATTTGTTTAGTCGGGTGGCTTATTCAACGTTTCATTATCAAAAAAATTATTCATCGTGTCGTAATATTTTTAAAAGATCGTCAGCGCAATTTTCAGGCAAATGTCCTTGCGCAATTTAGTAAAGCAATTGGCTATGCCTTTATGACGACGGTCATTGTGCTAAGCTTATCTTATTTAATAAAAGTTCCTTTATTTACGCAGCCATCAACAAAGAATTTTGTATTGTCTATTATGGTGTTTTTTGCTTTTAAAGGAATTTATGATGTGTTAAATTTTTATACGAAACAACCATTTGAATTAACGAGCGAAGAGGATCAGAATGTTTTATTACCGTTTTTCCTACGAATTGGTAAAGTACTTATCATGATTTTTGCTATGTTTACCATTGCTTCCTTTTGGGATTTTAATCTGAATGGCTTTTTAACAGGCATTGGTTTAACCGGAGTAGCGATTGCCTTTGGGATTCGCGATACACTAGCGCATGTATTTGGTGGTATGTCCGTAGCCTTAGATAATCCATTCCAAATAGGAGATTGGATCGCGACAGAGGATCAAAAAATTGAAGGAACGATTGAGGATATCAATTTAAGAAGTACCTTAATTCAAACAGGAGACAAAGGGCTTGTGTATGTGCCGAACTCCTATTTAGTGAATCGTCCACTGTATAATTTATCTAAACGAGAAAAACGGAAATGTGAGCAATTTTTATATGTCGCTGCCGATAACGACGAGGATGATCTACGCAGCGCTTTAACGGCTATTCATAAGGAAATTTATTTACATGCTAAAACAGAGAAAGACATGATTCATGTATTTATAGATGAATTTCATCATGATTCGTATCGCGTGCTTGTTCGATTCTTTGTTGCGACAAATGATACCGCTGTTATGCTGGAAGTGCGGCAGGATATTTTATTTGCCATTCGTCAAATAATGGGGGAGTTATCGATTACGTTAGCTAGCCATCATGAAGATGAAAATCTACGAAAGAAATAAATTGAATTGTAAGATACTTTGCTTTACAATATTACCAAGAAATCAGCTTTGATGAAGAGTAGTAGCTAGTACAATTTGTCATAGAGAGCTAGTGGTTGGTGGAAACTAGTACAAATGTTTAGTGAATGGACTTCGGAGCTCTAATCCTGAAAACAGTATGGATTAGCGGATGCCTACGTTATAAGGCTTAAAGAGGGTCTTCTTATCAGGAGACCAATGAAGGTGGCACCACGGCTTTTCCGTCCTTTTGTGATGGAAAGGCCTTTTTATATTTTTATCTTTAGATAGCAAATGTTTTAGCTGAATGAAGAGAAAGACTTTGGCAGATCACTGTTGCTAAAGATAGATGAGGTGTAGAAGAGCAGAGCTTAGAGAAGGAGAGAAGAGTATGACAGTTGAGCTTAGAAAGTTTGCTATGAAAGTATTGCAGGGGGATATGATGACCCCAATCTCTGTGTATCAATCACTTAAAGGGCAGCATAAAATGTTGTTCGAATCCTCAGCTAAACATGAGGAAAGTGGGCGCTATTCCTTTATCGCCATCAATCCAGTGGCTGAGATAAAAGGAAATAACGAAGAATTCGTTTTCTCAAAAGGAGCAGAAAATGACAAGGTTAAAGGCAATGTGCTTGATCGATTAAAAGCCATAATACCCTTTCATGAAGAAAACTATCCTTTTGCTTTCTTTGGAGGAGCCATAGGTTTCTTTGGCTATGAAACGGCATTTTACACAGAAAAAATTGGTGACTATTTACAGGATGATTTAGCGATGCCTGATGTTCATGTTTTTTTCTATGATACATTTATTGTTTTTGATCATGTAACACAGGAAATTACACTAGCTTCAATTGACCTATTTCAGGAGGGACGTTCCTTAGTGGAGATGGAAGCTGCTATTGCGACAATGGAGCAACAGCTTTGTGCAGGTACGACCTTTGAGGCATTAAAGGTGGATGAGCTACAGTTTAAGCCAATGATTTCAAAGGAGCGGTTTGTGACCTTAGTAGAACGTGCAAAGCGGCATATTTTACGAGGCGATATTTTCCAAATTGTGTTATCGCAACGCTTTTCAGCACCGTTTACAGGTTCGCCCTTCTCACTTTATCGTCAATTACGCACATCCAATCCGTCACCCTATATGTTCTATATGGATTATGGAGACTATGTTATTTTAGGAACATCCCCAGAAAGTCTTGTAAAAGTAAGAAATCGAAAAGTGACAACCAACCCAATAGCAGGGACAAAGCCACGTGGCACGACAACAGAACAGGATGAAGCAATCGCAAATGCCTTGTTAGAAGATAGCAAGGAAATAGCTGAGCACCGTATGTTAGTGGATTTAGGTCGTAATGATCTTGGACGTATTGCTAAAGTCGGTTCCGTCAAGCTAGTCAAATACATGAATATTGAGCGCTATAAATATGTGATGCATATGGTGTCTGAGGTTATTGCCGAATTACGAGATGACCTCCATGTACTGGATGTACTTCGCGCTTGTTTACCTGCTGGTACAGTATCAGGGGCACCTAAAATACGCGCCATGCAATTGATTAATGAATTAGAACCAGTAAAACGTGGGGTGTATGCGGGAGCAGTAGGTTATATTTCGACAACTGGTGATATGGACTTGGCCCTCGCGATTCGCACGATGCTCATCAAAGATCAAAAGGCACATGTGCAGGCAGGAGCAGGTATTGTTTACGATTCGATTCCATTGTCAGAATATGAAGAAACGCTGAATAAGGCCCGTGCCCTATTGGAGGTAAAAAAATGATTTTATTAATTGATAACTACGATTCTTTTACCTATAATTTATTTCAACAAATCAGTATGCTTGGAAAAAGCGTCAAGGTTGTGCGAAATGATGCCATTACTATAGAAGAAATTCAAAAATTATCGCCAGAAGCCATTATTTTATCACCAGGACCAGGAACGCCAGATGACGCAGGTATAACGATAGAGGTCATCAAGGAACTCTATCAAAAATTCCCTATTTTAGGTATTTGTCTTGGACATCAATCTATAGGGCAGGCTTTTGGCGCAAATATTGTGCAAGCCACAAACATTATGCATGGAAAGCTGTCCCCATTACAATATGAGAAAACTGGTTTATTTGCCCAATTAGATGGAGATATCGAGGTTATGCGGTATCATTCACTTATTATTGAAGAGCAAACATTACACAAGGATTTTAAGATACTTGCAACATCGGGTGATGACGGGGAGATTATGGCCATTCAACATAAAGATTATCCTCTCTATGGGCTGCAGTTTCACCCCGAATCAATCGGTACAAAAGAAGGCAGTAGTATGATGCGAGCCTTCCTAGAAAGTATAGCGTAATAAAAAAGCTGTCGCCTAATATAATGGGCGACAGCTTTGTAAGTTATTGTTTCTTGCCTGTAATTAAATTAGCTATTTCTTCTAAAGTCATGGAAGAATGGACCTCATAGGAGCCGATTTGTAAGCTTCTCGCATATTTAGGATTAGCGAGTAGTAACTCCATTTCCACACTATTAGTAATAATGCCACCGTCTTCAAGCTTTTGTGCCACACTATACGGTGTGATACCACTATAGATTTGCAGTGACATCGTTGTAACATCCGTATTCGTTTCTTCACCAGCTTGTTCAGTTGCATCTGTCGTAGAAGTTTTTTCAGTCGTATGTACTTGCTTTAATTGATCCTTTAACGAGGCAATTTCTTGATTGGCCTTCTTTAGCTTGTTTTGTAGTTCTTCTACCTGTTGTTGATTGGAAAATTCCTTGGTAGGAAGACCGATATTTACATCGAAGCGACTTGCGAGTGCGAGTAATGCCCCAACAAGAAAAATAGCTATGCCAAATGCACGAATGGCAGACTTATTCATCAATCAACGCCCCCCGTTTGCAATCACTTGCCGAACTTGCTCTTCTGTTAAATTTGAGCGTATACTAATATCTGCTACAGAAAGACCCTGTTTATTTAATTCCAGTACCTGACTAATGATGATTTGATGAATCGGTTTTGCTGGTGCTGTTGTTTGTCCAACTTTTGAAGCCTGTGCAGCCTGTTGAACAGCCTGCATGACTTGGTGCACTTTAGGATCTTGACCTTTTGGAGGTATACTTGTTTTTGATTTCACTTGGAACTCGGGCTCTAGTAAAAGTTCTTCCTCGACAATCTTAAGGCGACGCTTTAAATTATTCGTTTCTTGGAAAATGGAGATAGATAATTCTTCGACATCTTGTTCGATTTTTTTCGAGCTATTTTTGAAAAAGAACGAAATAATAATCAGTAAAATGCCAATACTCATTAATACGATGGATAAATCCAATAGTTTCACCTCAATGTAGTATGTAATTATAAGATATTTTACCATATGCAAACTTAATATGAAATGAAGGTAGATTTTTTTTCAGTTTATGTTATAATAGGTTAGTCGTATAAATCATGCTCAAATTTAAATTCTTGATATAGAGTGGGAGGGTTAATGATGCGCGTAAATATTACTTTAGCTTGCACAGATTGCGGCGAACGTAACTACATTTCTAAAAAGAACAAGCGTAACAATCCAGAGCGTCTTGAACTTAAAAAATATTGCTCTCGCGAGAAGAAATACACTCTTCACCGTGAAACTAAGTAATCGCTCATTAAGCCAAAACCACAAGTGGTTTTGGCTTTCTACATTTTATGAAATCATTCGATGAAACGATTCCAAGAGGATATGAAGTTTTCCGATAGAGGAGGTAGCCTAAATGGATAAAACAACCTTACGAAACACGGTACGTCAAGCCCTTGCAACTATGACGGATGAAGACTATCATCATCAATCATTAGCTGTGTTAAAAAAGGTGCTACAGGAACCATATATAATAGAAGCAAAAACAATTGGCATGACTATTTCAAATATGCCAGAAGTCGACACAATTCTTTTAATTGAGGAATTATGGAAACTAGGTAAAAAGGTCGCAGTTCCTAAGTGTCACCCGAAAACAAGAGAAATGTCATTTTACGTCATTGAATCATTTTCACAGCTTGAAACTGTATATATGCATTTGCGTGAGCCCATTCCAGCAATATGTGAGTTTGTTGACGCAAATGAGATGGATATCATTGTTGTACCAGGCGTTGTTTTTGATCCATACGGTTATCGAATCGGCTATGGCGGTGGTTATTATGACCGCTATGTATTAAACTATAATAAGGGTAAGCTAATGTCGCTGCTCTTTGATGAGCAAATCATTGATTGTGTTCCTACTGAAGCACATGATTGCCCAGTAGATATCATGGTGACGCCCACAAAACGTATTGACTGTGTTGCACAACGAGGAGCGAATGAAAATGGATAAAATGCTAGATATTTATGAACTCTTGAAAACATATGGGACCTATATTTATACACGTGATCCAATTGGCGATTTGATGTTGATGGAGGATGAAATACGTGAGCTCTATAAAGCGAATGTACTAGATATAAAAGATTATCAAATGGCCTTGCTACTTATTCGACAAGAAACAACAAGACTTCGTATGGAAGAGCATAAAAAGTAATGTTTGAAATATAATGTAATTGGGTATTGTAAAATTAATGTAACATGTATGTAATATTCTGAAAAACAGTGGGTTTCCGCTGTTTTTATGTTTTTACGAAACTTTTTACAATGCAAAACGTATATATAGATATCTGGTGCATAGAAAGAGCAAAGAGAAAAAATTTTCCATAAGATATGTGTTGATTATCTGTTAAAAAAGGATTAATATATATTTTGTTTCCGTAACAAAATGTAAATAATTATTATTTTTTTGTAAGGAAGTAGGGAGGATGTTAGGAATGAAATCAATAAAGTGGCCTAAACATTCATTTATGATACTAGCAATTATAGCAACTTGGATCAAAACGGTCATTGTTTACCACACAAGCTTTGAAATGAAAATTGAAAATGCAATGCAACAGTTTATTTTATTTATTAATCCATTAAGCTTCTTGCTATTTACGTATGGTTTATCACTATTCTTTAAATCAGCAAAAGCTAGAAATCGTTATCTGATTACAGTCAGCGTTATTTTATCCATAGTTTTATACGGTAATGTAGCGTTCTATCGATTCTACAATGATTTTATTACGCTACCAGTATTATTCCAAACAAGTAACTTTAGTGACTTAGGAACATCAGTAGCAGCCATTGTTGAGCCTTGGGATGTATTATATTTCGTTGATGTCGTTATCTTAATCTTAGCGAATAAATTTTTACCGAGAATGAAAGATGCATTTAAAGTGAATATTGAATTCCGTCGTGCATTTTTTGTGCTTGCAATAGCAATGACATTCTTAAATTTAGGATTAGCAGAAACGGAGCGTCCACAATTACTAACACGTAGTTTTGACCGCGAATTATTAGTAAAAAACATTGGTACGTACAATTACCACTTGTATGACATTTATATTCAATCTAAATCATCTGCACAACGTGCGTTAGCCGATGGTAGTGAGCTAGTAGAAGTAAACAACTATATACGCTCTAATCAGGCTGCTGTGAATCCAGAGATGTTTGGCAAATTTAAAGGTCGTAACCTAATTGTTGTGTCAATGGAGTCATTACAAAACTTTGTCATCAATAATGACATGAATGGTCATGAGATTACGCCATTCTTAAACTCTTTAACAAAAGATAAAGATACGTATTATTTCAGTAACTTCTATCACCAAACAGGTTTAGGAAAAACATCTGACTCTGAGTTTATTGTTGAAAACTCATTGTTTGGCTTAGGTCGAGGTGCTGTATTCTTCACGCATGGTGGAAATACGTATAATTCAATGGCTGAACGCCTTGGAGAAAATGGTTACTTTACAAATGTCATGCACCCTAATAATAAATCATTCTGGAATCGTGACATGATGTACCAATCGTTAAAAATTAATAAATTCTACGATATAGATTCATATACTGTGGAAGAGGGGCAAGCTGTAAACTGGGGAATGAAAGATGTTCCATTCTTAGAGCAATCAGCTGCTTTAATGAAAGATATGCCACAGCCATTCTACTCTAGACTTATTACATTAACGAACCATTATCCATTTACATTGGACCCAGAAGATATTATGATTCCTGAATATGATTCAAATTCAGGTACATTAAATCGTTACTTCCAAACTGTACGCTACATGGATGAAGCTTTAAAAGACTTCTTCCAACAGTTAAAAGATCAAGGTGTCTATGATAACTCTATTATCGTGATGTATGGGGATCACTATGGTATTTCTGAGAACCATAATAAAGCAATGGCACAATATTTAGGAAAAGATCAAATTACACCAATGGATAATGCAATGCTTCAAGAAGTACCTTTATTCATCCACATCCCAGGAGCTGGCGATGGAAAAGAAATGACTGAGATTTCAGGACAAATGGATTTACGTCCAACGATCTTACATCTTCTTGGCGTTGAAACGTCCAAAGATATGCAAATGGGTGCAGATTTATTCTCTCCAGAGCATGAGGACTTTGTAGTCTTCCGTGATGGACGCTTTATTACAGATAAATACGTCTATGCTGGTGAAGCTTGCTATGACAAAGCAACTGGCGAAGAAATAGATGTTGAGCCATGTCAGCCTTATGCTGATCGTGCCACTATGGAGCTAGAAAACTCCGATGCCATCATCAATGGAGACTTACTTCGCTTCTATGACGAAAAAACAGGTAATTTAAAGCAGGATTCAGTAAAATAATCAAAGAGGGTGGGACAAAACCCACCTTTGAGCTGAAAAAGCCGTTGAAATTTTACGATGAGTAAAATTTCAACGGCTTTCAATAATTATTGAATAAAAATAAGGACCACTTCTGATAAAATAAAGTTACCACACAAAATTTTACAGGAAAGAAGGATCCTTATGTTCAAAAATTATAACATGAATCAATTAGTTTTGCCTCTAGATTTAGAAGTTCCATTACAAGAAAATGATATTGCTTTTGCCATCCATCATTTAGTCGAAAGTATTCCTGAGAGAACCTTCGACTCCTTTCAACGCCAAACAGGTTGCCCATCTTATCACCCACGCATGATGCTTAAAATTATTTTATGTGGCTACACGCAATCGGTTTTCTCTGGCCGTAAAATAGAAGACCTAACCAAAGACAGTATACGGATGATGTGGCTGGCCCAAGGGTATGAACCAAGCTACCGTACGATCAATCGTTTCCGTGTTCATCCCGATATGAAAGAGCTCATTCGCCAGTGTTTTGTGCAGTTCCGTGTCCAGCTTGTCCAAGAAAAAATCATCGATCAAGAGGCCATTTTTATTGATGGTACGAAGATTGAAGCAAATGCCAATAAATTCACGTTCGTTTGGAAGAAAGCAGTGGAAAAACATCATCACAATCTCGTTGAAAAATCGAATCAATTGTATAATGAGCTACTTGAAAAACAAATTATACCAGCATTGCAACGTGAAGATGAGGAGCAGCTTTCTATGGAAGAACTCACGCAAATCGCTGAAAAGTTAGAGGAAGTGGTCGAGGACTATACACAAAAAATCGATAGTACGGATGATGTCGGGATGCGGAAACAGCTGCGTAGTGAACGAAAAACGCCAAAGCAACTGTTAAAACAAGTACATGACTGGCTGATTCGTAAGCAGAGGTACGAAAAAGATTTTGAGATTTTTGACACACGCAACAGCTATTCAAAAACGGACAAAGATGCGACGTTTATGCGAATGAAAGACGATTACATGCAGAATGGACAACTAAAACCAGGCTATAACGTACAAATCGCAACAGAAGGTCAGTATGCGCTTGCCTACAGCATTTTTCCGAACCCAACGGATACACGTACGTTCATTCCATTTCTAAATGAAATCGAGCAGCATTATTTCGAGTTACCGCAATACATTGTCGCAGATGCAGGTTATGGTAGTGAACAAAACTATGAGGAGATCCTTTCGAACAGAAAACGAGAAGCACTGATTCCCTATACCATGTATGAGAAGGAGCAAAAGAAAAAGTACAAACAAAACCAATTTAACACCGATAACTGGCCATATGATAAAGAAACAGACACCTATACATGCCCGAATCAGAAACGTCTCGAATGGAAAAATCAAACTGTACGGAATGATCGGACAGGCTTCCAACATACGTTCAACATCTACGAATGCGAGGACTGTTCAGGATGTCCATTCCGTTCATCATGTACAAAAGCAAAAGAAGGCACCAATCGAAAAATGATGGTGAATGAAAAATGGGAACAACAAAAAGAATATATAAGAACAAAGCTTTCAGAAGAAAAAACGCGTACCATTTATCGTCAACGCAAAATTGACGTGGAGCCAGTTTTTGGATTCTTGAAGGCTAATTTGCGTTTCACTCGATTTTCTGTACGAGGAAAATCGAAGGTAGAAAACGAAATGGGGCTCGCATTACTGGCCGTGAATTTACGAAAATACACGGCCAACAAACAAGAACATATAAAATTAAATAGTAAAAAATGGAGAAAGGAGAATTTGAGCGAACTCAAATTCTCCTTTCTCCTTATTCGAAGCTAGTTCTGTCCCAGCCTCTTTTTATATTGCAGATAAAAAGGAATTAGTCACACGCAACCATTTATAAAATTTATTTGTGAATCTTATGCTTAAGAAAACACCCTTCACAATGTTACTACGCTAGGCAAGTGAAAACGCTTTATTGACCTTTCTCTATTGACAAAGAAAAAGAGATGATTATAATAAGTGTAAATATCTGCATAACGAAGATTTGTTTTTCGCATTTCGGAGTATAAGAGTGAAAGGCATCGAAAAGAACGAGTAACTTTAATGGAACTGACAGAGAGTAGCCGGTTGTTGAGAGGCGCAAGGGATATTAAAGTGAATACATCTTGGAGCTGCGTACCGAAACTTAAGTAGGCTACGACGGGGTTGCATCCGTAATCATTGCAGAAGTATCGCTACGGCTGTACTTGTTGAGGAGGGCTATGTGAATAGCTCTCGAAAAAAGGTGGTAACACGTTTATCTACGTCCTTTAGGAATTTCCTAAAGGCGTTTTTTTTTATGCCTTTTAAGCAGTGGATTTAGATAAAAGTTAGTAAAGCCTTGTCAACAGTCAGTACCTCATGAACTCTTATAGAGCTTGCAATATTAATATTTAATATTACAAGGAGATGTTTCGTATGTTTTTAACACCAAAGGAGCAAATAGCGATTATCAAGAAAGGCGCTAGCAAGATCGTAGATGAGCAGGATTTACTTGGAAAATTAGAGCGATCGTATAAGGAACAGCTGCCTTTAACGATTAAGCTAGGGCTCGATCCGTCCGCACCAGATATTCATTTAGGTCATGCTGTTGTTCTACGAAAAATCAAGCAAATGCAAGATTTAGGCCATCAAGCAGTTATTGTGATCGGTGATTTTACAGGACGAATTGGCGATCCTACAGGTAAAGCAAAGGGGCGAACAGCCTTAAACGACGATACAGTAAAGAAAAACGCCCAAACATATTGTGAGCAAATTTTTAAAGTGTTAGATATAAACAAGACAACGGTTCGTTTTAATAGTGAATGGTTAGCAAAACTGTCCTTTGAAGAAGTCATCAAGCTAGCAGCCACAACATCTGTTGCTCGACTTTTAGAGCGCGAGGATTTTCAGAAACGTTACCAACAGCACATACCAATTGGCATACATGAGTTTTTCTACCCACTTATGCAAGCGTATGATTCGGTAGAGCTTGAGGCAGATATAGAGTTAGGTGGAACGGATCAGACGTTCAATATTCTAATGGGGCGCACCTTACAAAAGCATCGAGGATTAGAAAAACAAATTGCTATTTTTATGCCCCTACTAGAGGGATTAGATGGCATTGAAAAAATGAGTAAGAGCTTAGGTAATTATATTGGTATCAATGAAGCACCTGAGATTATGTTTAAAAAAGTGATGGAAATACCAGATACTTTAATTATCAAATATTTCGAATTAGCAACAGATGAGCATCCACTAAAAGTGCAGGCTATTAAAGAGAGACTACAAAGGGGAGAGAATCCCCGCGATTTGAAATTTCTATTAGCAGAAATTATAACGGCTTTATATCATGGACCTACAGCAATGGAGGAAGCAAGAGCTTATTTTGAAGCAGCATTTCAAAGAAAGGAAATACCCAAAAACATTCCCATACTGCTCTTAGAAATTGATAAGGAAAGAATAATGGATATCATTCCACAACTAGTGGAAATAGGTTTTATTCATAGTAAGAGTGAGTTTTTGCGGTTAATCAAGCAAAATGGAGTCTCCTTGAATGGAGAAAAGATAGCGATGGATGATTTATCGCAAGTATTAATGAATAATGATGTCCTACAATTGGGCAAGAAACGATTTCTTCAACTCAATAAGTAATAACAAACAAAAAAAGAGCAATCTCCGAGGAGACTGCTCTTTTTTTGTCTGAATTTTAGTGTAATTTTGGTGGGTAACCGCTGTGAACAATCGTCATGATGACGAACCATCCGAATACAGCAGCACTTAATAAGTTGAAAACAACGCTTAATAGGTTCTTTTCTTTAATTGCTTGGAATGTACCAACTACAGCTAAAATCGCTACTAGACCAAAAATAACCATTAATAAGTTCATTAAAAATAGACACTCCTTTCGACATCAGAAAATGAATGTCGCAAACAATATTCCTCCTTAATTGTAAACGTTCTACTTGTTTTTGTCGAGGACTAAAATACTGCAAACTATGAACATTTATCGTCAAATTGTGGCAAAGTCTGTATAATAGGAAGTTGAGGTGATAACTATGATGAACGTACGAAGTTATTCTCTTGGTCCCGTCCAAACGAATTGCTATATCGTATCGAATAAAGAAAAAGAATGTATCGTATTTGATCCAGGCGAGGAAGCGGAGCGTCTCATTAAAACAATCCGTAGCAACGGCTTAAAACCTCTTGCTATCTTTTTAACACATGCCCATTTTGATCATATAGGGGCAGTGGATGCAGTGCGTGAGGTATTTGATGTGCCTGTATGGATTCATGAAAAGGAAGTTAGTTGGCTAGCGGATCCAACGAAGAATGGCTCTAGTAAATATGCTGCATTACCAGATTATAGGGTAGCTGCACCAGCACAAGACACAATCATCAAAAAAGAACAGCAATTTGAAATAAGTAATTTTGTTTTTCAAGCCGTTTTTACACCAGGGCATTCACCTGGGAGTATTTCCTATATCTTTGAAAAGGACGGTTTTGCCATCGTTGGAGACACATTATTTGAACAGGGTGTAGGACGTACAGATCTATTAGGTGGATCAACCAAAATCTTATTGGAATCTATCCATAATAAACTGTTGACATTACCTGAGGATACTATTATTTATCCTGGACACGGTAATTATACTACTGTAGGCGCAGAAATGGAGACAAATCCTTTTTTAAATGGATTTTAAAATTTGACTAATAAACTGTTTTAGCACATAAAAAAGCGTATCTCACCGAAAGTGAGATACGCGATTTTGTTTGTATTAATGACCGCCACCAGGTACGTGAATGAATGTTGTATAGTACGTGAAGCCAGCGAAGAATACAGTTAAATATGCTCCGAAAATGTACATGTACATACGTTCTGAAAGGTTTAAGAAGCCTAATAATAAGAATAAACCTGTATTACCTAAGAATAATAGCGATACCTCGTTCATACCTCCAAGGTAGAACATAACGGCAAAAATACCTGTCCAGAATGCCATAACTTTATACATATTATCCATGAAATTTCCCCTCCTTTTGCCCACGACACAATAATCTCTTACTCATTATAAATGATATGAAAGGTGTCTGTAAACTGGAACTTCTCCATGTTTGTGACAAACAAATGGATTTTTAATCTAGCTATCGATTTCTGTCACGTTTATTTCATATTTACATAAATCACAATTATGTATCATACTTTCCATTTGCACAAATTCATTGTTCGTAAACAATGCATCTAATTGCCCTTTTAAATAGGATTCATGTAATGAACAAACAATTTCAGAATAGGATGTCAGTTGCTCCTGGAATGGACAATTGAAAATGGAGAAGATTACTTTTTTTCCATGCTCAGTTTGTTGAATTTGTGGAATATAGCCAATTAATGCGGCATTGTCCGTTAATAGCTGAAGTTTTTCATCGAAGGAAAGAGAATTACTTAATGTCAATTCAGCACTCATATAATTTTTCATTTGCTGGTAGCCGTCTTGGTAGCTAATTTCCTGGCACTTTGTTAATGCAGATGGACCAAAGTCTTCAATTAATTGAATCGTCCATTTTAATAAACGATCTTCCTCACGTCTTGGAAAAGTGAGAGATACACCCTTTTCTGAAGCTTTATAAACACGTCCAGGTCTGCCACCTTTACCTGTTTTTACATAGTCAGCTGTAATAATGTTTATTTCTGAAAGCTTCGTTAAATGAAGTCGAGCAACGTTTGGATGGATACCGAATTTATCAGCAATATGTTGCACAGTAACTGTTTTTTTCTCTTGCAATATGTACTCATAAATAGAGTATCTTGTTTCATCGGCTAGTGTACTAGTAATTTTTAATGGATGGATCATGAGCTTCACCTCTTTAAATTATTATAAAAATTATGTTCGTCTACCAAGTGTTAGGAAAATAATCATGTTGATACTATTATATTGTATTATTGAAAAAGATACAGTTCATTTCGGCATAAATATTAATTTTTTCATGTATTTATATTCTTTTTTAGTGGAAAATTGCACTTTATCCACATTTTTGTAGCAAAAAACATTATTGGTAGAAAATTATCTTATAAATTTTTATTTTCTGAAAAGGGCTTTTCTCGTGGCGAGTTCCTCCTTATACTAGGAAATAACGAATAGAGCGGTCCTATTCGAATGAACTAAAAGAGAGGTGCATATATGCAGAGTTTTGAAACAGTTGTCGAACAAAAATGTGAGCAACTTTTACTAAAGGCCTATCATTTTGGAGCATCCGATTTATTGCTGGTTCCAGGAAACATAAAGTATCGGATCTATTTTCGGAAATATGATAAACTTCTCCACGCGGGTGAGCTACAAAATGAACTTGCAGAAAGAATGATCTCTTATTATAAATTTCTTGCTCAATTAGATATTAGTGAGCGTCGTAAACCTCAAAGCGGCGCGTTTCAAAAAGCAATGGAGCAAAATTCATATTCGTTTCGAGTATCCACACTGCCTTCTGCATTTTTAAAAGAAAGCTTAATTATTCGTTTACTTCTCCAAAATCATGCATTTCCACTAACTTCCCTAAGCTTTTCCAAAAGCGCTGCTCACCAACTCATGGAGCTAGTACAAAACAGACAAGGTCTTCTATTTTTTACGGGAGCAACAGGCTCTGGCAAGTCTACTTCACTTTATTCCCTAATCCACTACTGTTCCACAGAATTGAATCGACATGTGATTTCTTTAGAAGATCCTGTAGAAAACAGCCAAGCGAATTTACTTCAAATTCAAGTAAACGAGCGAGCGGGCGTTACATATGCTACAGGACTAAAAGCCATTTTACGTCATTCACCTGATGTCATTATGATTGGTGAAATTCGCGATAAAGAAACAGCGAATATTGCCATCCAAGCCTCCCTAACAGGGCACTTAGTAGTCTCCACTATTCATGCAAAAGACTCCATTAATTGTCTCTATCGTTTAATGGATTTAGGTGTGTCGATAGATGAGCTTCGTCAAACGGTTATCGGCATAGTTGCCCAAATGCTTGTTCAGACTTCAGGTCTACATGAAGAACGTCGAGCTGTCTATGAAATATTACATGATGATCATCTATCAAGAGCCATCACCGCCATTCAGGATAAGGGAAATTACAAACTTCCTTATGACTTAACATTAAGGGGGCAAAAAGATTTAGTGGAGAGCCTATATGCAGTTACAAACATACATCGATAAAATTGTTCTTTTTTACAATCGGGCTACGAAATGGCGGGTAAAGGAGCAAGCTCAGCTTTTCAATCGATTATGTGTGTTAATGCAGGAAGGATATTTATTTCCACAAGCTATTTCCATGCTACTACCTCATCATATCGAAGCTCATGAGGACATACAGCTGCAAATTGATGAAAAGCTCAGACAAGGAGTAGGTGTTGCAGAGATATTTGAAATCTTACAGCTAGGGAATCATTATTTAATGGCAATTAAGGTGGCAGAAAACAATGGTCATATGATAGAAGCGTTTAAAGGTGTGGCTAAGCAGATAACAGTAAGTGAAAAGACTAAGAAAAAGCTAATCAAGCTGCTGATCTACCCTGTCACACTGATGTTCTTTTTATTGTTGTTATTTTTTGTGTTTCGTACATTTTTTTTACCGAACATTGAAAGAATGGTCGTCAGTCGTACCTCTGAAACAGAAGAGACAAGTATTGCATTGTCCAATATGTTATTACATGTCCCAGATGTAGTCATCTTGACCATGTTCATAGTAATAGGCAGCTTAATCATTTTTCGATTCTATCTCAAACGACAAGCTGTTGCGCATCAACTAACAATTTTATTAAAAATCCCCTTTATACAGCGCTATTTTAGGCTGGCATTGACAAGGCAGTTTGCTGCTTATTTAGGCAGCTTACTACAAAGTGGATTTTCATTACAAGCAAGCCTTCAGCTATTAGAGGAACAGCAGCTACAACCATTTCTCCAAGTTCTTTCACAGCGTATAAAAGAAAGAGTCATCTTTGGAGAATCACTGACACAGGCGGTAACGATAATGGCCGTTTTTCAAAAAGATTTTCCAATGTTCGTTGAGCATGGCGAGCACAGCGGATATTTAGGAAAAGAATTAGTATTGTATAGTGATTTATTAATGGAAAAGCAGGAGCAGCTTTTACAAAAAATATTAGCTTTTGTGCAGCCTAGCTTCTTTATCCTTATAGCTGCTTGTATAATAGCAGCTTATATCAGTTTATTATTACCCATCTATCACATGATTGAATTAGTTTAGGAGGTAAATGATGAAACGTATCAACCAACAAGCTGGTTTTACTTTAATAGAGATGCTTATAGTTTTGCTAATTATATCTATCCTCATTTTAATTACAATCCCAAATGTTACAAAACATTTCGCCACAATAGATAAGAAAGGCTGTACGGCTTATATATCCATGGTGCAAGGTCAAGTAGAGGCTTATCGTGTAGATAATATGGCCTATCCTACCTTAGATGATTTAGTGGCAAAAGGCTATTTAAAGGAAAATGAAACAACCTGCCCCAATAAAGAAGAAATAGTGATTACTAATGAGGGAGAGGTACGTCCAGCCAATGTCAACTTGGAAACAGGTACGGATAGCTAATGAATGTTCATAAAAATGGTGGTTTTACAATTCTTGAAATGCTGATTGTCTTATTTCTTGTTATGAGTTTAACAGCGATTGTTAGTAAATTTTCATTGAAAATAGCAGAAACCAAGGAAATAGAACGATTTTTTACGCAATTACAACTCGATATTCAATATATTCAAACCTATAGTATGAGCCAACGGCAATATATAGCCCTGAAAGTGGAAGGTTCAACAAATCGTTATAGTATTCAAAAAGATTTTTTTACCCATTTATATGAACGCTCTTTTCCGAAGGGGGTTGAATTTTTGCCCGCAGAGAGTTCCATTCAAACACTTGTCTATAATTACAGCGGCAATGTGATGTCCGCTGGTACTATGGCGTTTAAAACTCCACAGGGTAAGAAAAAAGTAATCATAACATTAGGGCGAGGGAGAGCTAGGATTGAATGAGTCAGGCTATTCTTTTGTAGAAACTATTTTAGGTGTGGGGATTTTAATGATACTTTGTACCTCGTTAATTCCCATTACCTATACGATGAAAACAAATCTTGCTAATAAAAAAATGGAGCTAGTTGCAGCTGAAACAGCATATGAAGGTTTAAAACAGTATCTTGCGATTCAAGTAACAGAGGGCACTCGGACCATTGAACAGGTTGCTTATCACTGGATAGTTGATGAACAACAAGTTTGTGTCGAATTTCAAAATTTACAGGAGCCACGCCAAAAATGTATCCAAGTGACAGGTGAAGTACATGAATGAGAAGGGCTATACATTAATAGAAGCTATGTTTCAATTAGTTGTTTTTGTGCTTATTTCTCATTTTTTTGTCCTTATCATGCTGTGGTTTGCTGAAATGAGATTCACGATGCTAACAGATGAACAAACAAAGTGGGAACTATTTGTTTCTGATTTAAATCTCTCTCTAAAAGATATTTCCACCTTTTCCGTTCGAGACGATCAAAAAAGAATGACTTTCCAAACAGCCGATACGCTCCATCATATTGATTGCTACTCGAATATTATTCGTGAGCAGGTAAAGGGTGGACATGTTCCCATGCTAATAGGAATCAATAAATGTCAATTTAGCTATTCCGAAAATAAGCTGACGGTGGCTGTAAAAATGACTAGTGGTATTCAAAAGGAGCGAACCTTTTATGTGCCAATTATTGAAAAATGACAGAGGGGCTATTTTTTTGATCGCAATTGCATTATTATTTTTTGTAACTACTTTTGTTCTTGCGTATTATATGTCTTATGAAATGCAGTATCGAACATATGATGGGCTAGAAAAATTGAATGTTCGAGCTACGATAAATTTATTGGGACAAATTTTGTCAGACAGTGTAGAATCGTAGTTATAAGAAGGTGAATCGAATTGCGAAAAATATATTTAGTTGGTTTTATGGGTAGTGGAAAAAGTGCGTTAGGAAGACGCTTAAGCTATTTATTGAAGATGCCATATTATGATATGGATCATGAGATTGTGCGACAGCAGGGGATGACAATTCCACAGATTTTTGAAAAATACGGTGAGGCCCACTTTCGAGAAATAGAAACAGAATTTTTGAAAAATTTTAGGGACGAGGCTTGTATTATTTCGACTGGTGGTGGCGTTGCCATCAATGCTGAAAATCGAAAAATTATGAGACGCAGTGGACTGGTATTTTTTTTAGATGCGTCGTTTGAGGATATTTATAAACGAGTTCAGCATGATCCAAATAGACCCATTGTACAGAGCTCTACAAAGGAGGAGCTAGAAGGTCTGTATCACTACAGAAGGAAGTTTTACCGTGATGCAGGTCATATTCAGGTACTGACAGAAGGTAGGACGATTCGCCAAATTCTAGAGTATTTAGTATTTCAAGTAAAAAGGTTGAAAAACGAACGATAATCACTTTTTGCTACTTTAATGTTCGTCTTTTATTATCTTTTAAAAAATGATTGCCTTTCCAATGCATTTAATGTTAGGATATAGACAAATAAGTAACTAAATGTTCATTGAATACTAAATAGTACCAAGATTTATCTTGGGCGGATGATTGTGCGGGGAGAGAGCGTGGAGACGCCACCGAAGGAGCAAGTAGCAATGGGCTATGAATCTCTCAGGTAAAAGGACTCGTACAAGACGCAACTCTGGAGAGAGCTGTAGTATAACAATAACAGCCACCAAAGGGGAAAGCCGACTGATTGGCAATAGTGAAGCTTGCGAGCCAGTCTGGTGTAACTTTCAGGTGCAAGGACAGAGAATCCCGAAAAGGGGTTCGTCTGTCTTTTTTTATGTCTATAGCCTGGTTTATGCGATTGACTGTAGGAATACAAAAAGCAGACGAACTACTACCAGTAAAAATGTAACTAACAATAAGGGGGCAAAAAAGAATGGCGAATGAATTAAAACGTACACCTCTATTTGAAGAATACGCGAAATATGGTGCAAAAACAGTTGACTTCGGTGGATGGGAATTACCAGTTCAATTCTCTTCTATTAAAGAAGAACACGATGCAGTGCGTAATCGTGCAGGCTTATTTGATGTATCACATATGGGAGAGATTTTAGTAACTGGTCCCGATGCATTAGATTTTTTACAAAATCTGTTATCGAATGATGTCTCAAAAATTGTCGACGGTCAAGCACAGTACACGGCAATGTGCTATGAAGATGGTGGCGTTGTTGATGATTTATTAACATATAAATTAGCTGACAATCACTATTTATTATGTGTCAATGCAGCCAACATTGAAAAAGACTATGATTGGATGATGGAAAATCAGCATCAATATGATGTGACGATTGATAACCAATCAGATGCCTACGCACAAATTGCTCTGCAAGGACCATTAGCAGAAGAAGTTCTTCAATCCCTTACTTCAACTGATGTAAGTGCCATTAAATTTTTCCGCTTCCAAGAGAATGTTGAGGTTGCAGGACATAAAGTATTAGTTTCTCGCAGTGGCTATACAGGAGAAGATGGCTTTGAATTATATGGCGCTCCAGAAGACATCAAAGCGCTTTGGGGGAAAATTTTAGAGGCAGGTCAAGAAAAAGGTGTTGTTCCAGCTGGACTAGGATGTCGTGATACACTTCGTTTTGAAGCGGGGCTACCACTATATGGTCAAGAGCTATCAGCAACAATTTCTCCACTGGAGGCTGGTATTGGCTTCGCTGTGAAATTAAATAAAGAAGGCTTCATTGGTCATGAAGCATTAGTAGCTCAAAAGGAAAATGGATTACCACGCAAACTTGTAGGCATTGAAATGATTGATAAAGGCATTCCACGCCATGGCTACAAAGTGTTTAAGGATGGTCAAGAAATCGGTGAAGTGACAACTGGTACACAGCTTCCTTCATCTAAACGTAATGTTGGTCACGCATTAATTGACAGTCAATTCGCAACAATCGGAACTGAGCTAGAAATCGAAATTCGCGGTAAACACTTAAAGGTAATAACAGTAGAAACACCGTTTTACAAGCGTTCAAAATAATAGTTGAAAAGAGGGACCTACATTTATGAAACATCGTTATTTACCTATGACGGAGCAAGATCAAAAAGAAATGTTAGACGTAATCGGTGTATCCTCAGTCGATGAGTTATTTGAGGATATTCCTGAGAAAGTCCGTTTTAAAGGCCTTTATGATATTAAAGAAGCTAAATCAGAATCTGCTTTATTAAAAGAATTAACGGCACTTGCTGCTAAAAATAAGGATACAAATGCCAATGTATCATTTTTAGGCGCAGGTGTTTATAACCACTATAAACCAGTGATCGTGGACCATGTTATTTCTCGTTCAGAGTTCTATACGGCTTATACACCATATCAGCCTGAGATTTCACAAGGTGAGCTACAAGCCATCTTTGAATTCCAAACGATGATTGCCGAGCTAACGGGTATGGATCTTGCAAACTCTTCTATGTATGACGGTGGTACAGCTTTAGCAGAGGCAGGTATGCTGGCAGCTGGTCATACGCGTCGCAAGAAAATTTTAGTGTCTGAAGCAGTGCACCCAGAATATCGCGATGTTGTTGCTACATATGCCTACGGTCAATCCATTGAGATTGTGACTATCCCGCAAAAAGATGGTGTGACAGATGTGGATGCATTAAAAGAGTTGATCGATGACAACACAGCAGCTGTTATTGCACAATATCCAAACTTCTTCGGCCAAGTGGAAGACATCCAAGTGATCGGGGATATTGCACATGCTGCAAAAAGCTTACTTGTTGTATCTTCTAACCCACTTGCATTAGGAATCTTAACGCCTCCTGGCAAGCTTGGCGCTGATATTTGTGTAGGTGATGCGCAAGTATTCGGTATTTCTGAAGCCTTCGGCGGCCCACACTGTGGTTTCTTTGCAGTAACAACAAAATTAATGCGTAAGGTCCCAGGACGTCTTGTTGGTGAAACAGTTGATGGTGAAGGCCGTCGTGGTTACGTTTTAACACTACAAGCACGTGAACAACATATCCGTCGTGATAAGGCAACTTCAAATATTTGCTCAAACCAAGCACTTCTTGCACTTGCAGCTTCTGTAGCGATGACAGCTCTAGGAAAACAAGGTATCCGTGAAATGGCTACTCAAAATATTGCGAAAACACGTTATGCAAAAAATGCCTTTGAAGCAGCAGGCTTTACAGTAGCATTCCAAGGTGCACACTTTAACGAAATCGTAGTGAAAACGAATAAATGTGTGAAGGAAATCAATAAAGGCTTAATCGAAAAGGGTATTATCGGTGGCTATCCTTTAGGTCAAAATTATGACTCTCTGAAAAATCATGTGCTAATCGCAGTAACTGAATTACGCACGAAGGAAGAAATTGATGCACTTGTTGCAGAAATGGGGGCTCTTAATGCATAACGAAAATCAATCACTCATTTTTGAAATTTCAAAAGAAGGTCGCGTTGGCTATAATTTAGAAGCACTAGATGTGCCTGAAGTAGACCTAGCAGATTTATTACCTGCAAACCTAGTACGTTCAGAGGCAGCAGAACTACCTGAAGTATCTGAGCTGGATATTATGCGTCATTATACAGCACTTTCTCGTAGAAACCATGGGGTAGACTCGGGCTTCTATCCGCTTGGCTCTTGTACGATGAAATATAATCCGAAAATTAACGAAACAGTTGCACGTCTTTCAGGCTTTGCAAATGTTCACCCATTACAGGATGAATCAACAGTCCAAGGGGCAATGGAACTTCTTTATGATCTTCAAACGTCTTTAGTAGAAATTACAGGGATGGATGAAGTTACATTACAACCAGCAGCAGGTGCTCATGGTGAATGGACAGCGTTAATGATGATTCGTGCCTTCCATGAAGCAAATGGTGAAGGTCACCGTAACAAAGTAATCGTGCCTGACTCAGCTCACGGTACAAACCCAGCCTCAGCGACAGTAGCGGGCTTTGAAACAATCACTGTCAAATCGGATGAAAATGGCTTAGTTGATATCGAAGACCTTCGCAAAGTAGTAGGTTCTGATACAGCAGCACTCATGTTAACTAACCCGAATACACTAGGGTTATTTGAAGAAAACATTATCGAAATGGCAGAGCTAATTCATTCTGTAGGCGGTAAAGTGTACTATGATGGTGCGAACCTCAATGCTGTAATGAGTAAAGCACGTCCTGGCGATATGGGCTTTGACTGTGTGCATTTAAATTTACACAAAACATTTACAGGCCCACATGGTGGCGGTGGTCCAGGTTCTGGTCCAGTAGGTGTAAAAGCAGATTTAATTCCATTCCTACCAAAACCAGTATTAGTAAGAACTGAAGAAGGCACATACCACTTTGACTACGATCGTCCACAATCAATTGGACGCGTAAAACCTTACTATGGTAACTTTGGTATCAATGTTCGTGCTTATACGTATATTCGTACAATGGGTCCAGATGGCTTAAAAGCTGTTACAGAATATGCTGTATTAAACGCCAACTATATGATGCGTCGCTTAGAGCCATTCTACGATCTACCATATAACCGTCACTGTAAACATGAATTTGTCTTATCAGGTCGTCGTCAGAAGAAGCTAGGCGTTCGTACATTAGATATCGCAAAACGTTTGTTAGACTTTGGCTACCATCCACCAACAACATACTTCCCATTAAATGTGGAAGAGGCGTTAATGATCGAGCCAACTGAAACAGAATCTAAAGAAACATTAGATGCATTCTGTGATGTAATGATTCAAATTGCGAAAGAAGCAGAAGAAAATCCATCAATCGTTCAAGAAGCACCTCATACAACAGTCGTATCTCGTCTAGACGAAACACGCGCTGCTCGTACACCAGTGCTTCGTTATCAAAAAGCATAGTCTACAAAACCGTTCACGTTTAGGTGAGCGGTTTTTTTTGCACCTTAAATTACAAGCTGAATGAATGAACATTGGATTTTAGCGTGCTGGCGACGTAATATAAAGCCAAATAAAAGTGTGACTGATTACTGCCTCATGACTTTTGGGAAGAAAATCATAAAAGGAAAGCAAGGTTTTCGATTATTTTGTTTAGATGTAACTTTTCAAGGATAAGAGGGTGAAGTTGTAAATGAAGAGGCGAACAATGCTATTTCTCCTAACTATTTTTGGAGGTTGGACTTTCCTTTTTGAAATTCATAATATCCTGAAAGAAAAGTACAAATGCTTAAAGAACTATTTTATATATATTCATCCTAAAAGACTAATGTCGTTATATGATTAATACTTTTTATTCATTTTTCCTATATAGAAGATTATTTTAAAAAACAGCTTTGGGCCCAAGAGTAATTGAACCTTTAGTTTTTTTTTATAAAAAAATAGGATTAATCCTATATTAACTGAAAAAATATCATAATTATTATATGTAACATTTTTACTAAAAATACTTTAAATTGTTTTTAATTACAATATCTTCTATAGAAAATATTGACATTAATTTTTGGTGTTGTATAGTTACTTTTGTGATACATCCTATCATTAGTGAATAAAAAATGCATAAAAGTAGAATTAGAGTTTCTAGTACATAGCTTAGCCTCAAATTGATTTTTATTCCTGAAATATTCTTTATAAGAAGTAGTTATATAATTCTAATCCTGTATTTTTATCACTAAATGTTTATGCTTACCCGAAATTCGTTATCTAAAGGAGGGACGGCTGTAGAAATATACAGCCAAATGAATGGAGATTATTAATCAAACAAACAGAACCATGCTATTTGAAGAAATTAATCCTGAAAAAATGGACTTAATTACGCTTGTTGGAGATGTGAAGGGAATCGACAGTCTAAGTGATGAAAAGATTAAAGAAATTCCATGATGGAGATGATATCGGCTACATTATCGACGAGAAAACGAGCACGTGTCAAATTGACCTTGTGTTTAATGGCAATGTGAAGAATTTAGAAGTAATGATTACAAAAGGGACAAGTGCTGTTAAAGCCTAACAAGTATAAACCTACAATTATTCAATTTTTTAGTCGTATGTTTAAGATTTTTTAAATCTTTTAACATAAATAAGAATCGAGAGACTAATTGCTAATATTCTGCAGAACAGTTAGATGTCTTGATTTAACAAATTTTAGGGGGTAAGAAAATGGGTTTTGTATTAAAAGTAGAAGGTTCAGAGGCAATTGAACTAGGCTTAGAAAGCATCATGACTGTCGAATATGAAACAGATACACCAAATGATTCGAACGCTCGCTCTACAGATGTTGGAGCCACTTTAAAAGTAAGAGGTAAAATTCTTACAGCAACTGATGGTGATAATTCTGATGATACGATGAAATTAGGTTTATGGTCATTAGTACCAGCTGAAAAGGCTGACTGTTACCGTAAAGTGACATTAGAGGTTGTTTCAGCAGATCAAGTAGTAAGAAAAATTCATTTCCCGAACGCTTTTGTGGTGGATTATACAGAAAGATATGGTGACACAGAAGGTATTGGTGAATTCTTCTTATTTATTAAACAAAAGAAAGACAAAACAGATTTGGCAAAAATCGAAGGCGGCTACGCTGTCTAAGATTGCAGCAGGATAAAACACTACTAATTATCTAAGGAACTTTTATAGTTCCTTAGATTATTTTTAATCTCCCTAAAATTACTTTAAAGGCGGAAATAAAAGATCCTATACATAGAAAAGATAGCACTCAAACTCATATTTTTGTGAGGAAGAAGTAGAGAGAAGCATTGCCAACAGGTATGCCTTTGATGAGATGGTTGAGGCAATGGAAGGATCAGATTTCAAATTCTGTGTCATGAAGGATGTGTAGGGACTAAGCAAATAATAGTTGATAGGTTGAAATATAGTTGGTGAAAAACGGTTAAAAAACGGAAGGTGATTGGGATGAAGTTTATAGATGAAAAAATTATTGCATTAAGAAATGAAATGAGAGAGCAGGAGCAACATGAGCTAGCCCAGCGACAAGTAGCCATACAAAAGGAACAGGAGCCTGAGCAGGCATCTAAGCAGGAGGAACAAGACCTAGAAAAAGTAAATATCTATCAAAGCTACATCATCATTGATGATGAGAAGATAGGGGTGATGGAGCAGTCGTTATTGGATGGTAAAATGACGATTCGTATGCCAAAACTATTTTCTAAGATGTCTACTGAATTAGCAGCCTTAAAGTACCCATCGGACCGTCGACCAAATCTAATTTATACAGATGAATCCTCATCGATTAATCTTGCCTTCAACCTGACTCCACATCGATTACAGGAGGAGGGAGTTGCTGCTTTTCAAGAAAATATGATTGATATCCTTGAACAAGCTCAACCTTCAGCTGATTGGCTTGATACGGATGTTCTGAAGATTGACGAAAAGACAGTAGGCTTTTTAGAGATTATTACACCGGCTATTGATGGCGACATTTTTAATTTAATGTTCTTTGCCTCTATCGAAGGAATAGCACTTATTGGAACCTTCAATTGTATGGAGGAGGATCTTGAAACTTGGCGTCCGATTGCGAGAGCTATGATGGAATCCTTGCGATTTGCTTCAAATAGTAGGAACGGAGGGGGAATACGGTGAGTAGTGTCGTGACAGCTTATCATAATATTCAAATTCTACCTTTTGAGCTTATTAGTATTCAAGAGCTTACTATCGTAAAAAAAATGAATGAACATGCTACGTTACGTTTTACTGGTATTGTGCCTGAAGTAGCGAGAGACACATATGTGGAAATGACGGAGGCAAAATCAGCAATTGAAGTAAATCAGCTTAATCATCTTGGTATCCCTTCACCCTTATTTAAAGGTGTAATTTTAGATGTGAAGGTTCGTTCAGTTCGTGGCATTTATTATATTGAAGTAGAAGCGGCTTCAAGCACCTACCAGCTAGACATTAAAAAGAAAAATCGCTCCTATCAGGATAAGGAAATGACCTATTCGTCTTTATTCAAACTATTACATCCTTTTTATCCTGGTCTTGACATTATTGATGAAGCAACAAAGGGTGCTAAATTAGACAAGTTTACGCTGCAATATCGAGAGACAGATTGGCAATTTTTAAAAAGACTAGCCTCCCGTTTTAACACTGGGCTAGTGCCTGCTGCTACCTTTGATAAGCCAAAGTTCCATTTTGGTGTGCCTGCTGGTAGAGCTAAAGGCAAGCTAGAAGATTACCATTATACGACCCGAAAAAAACTAGCAGATTACCTTCTATATACAGAGAATGGTAATGGAGGTATGGGAGAGCATGACTTTCTATACTATGAGGTGGAAACAGATAAGGTAATGGAAATAGGAGATCATGTCACCTTTCATCAACAAACACTTTATGTATGTGAAGCATACACAACCATGAAGGATGGCTTGCTGAAACATTATTATACGCTGTCAACGAAAAATGGCATGAATAAAAGTGAACTATTTAACGATGCGATCTCAGGCTTATCACTGGAAGGAAAAGTATTAGAAGTCGCAAAGGATCATATTAAGGTGCATTTAGCGATTGATGAGAAGCAGGATAAAGGCAAAGCACATTGGTTTCTTTATTCTACAGGCTATACAGCAGAGGGACATAGTGGTTGGTATTGTATGCCTGAAATTAATGATTTTGTTCATGTCTATTTTCCTTCACATCGGGAGGAGGAAGGAATTTCTAGCAGCTCCATACGAAAAAATTTAGATACTTCAGCAACGAACAAACTAGATGATCCCTCAACCAAATATTATCGTACAGCCTTTGGTAAAGAAATTAAAATGAGTCCAACTGAAGTGGTTATTACTGCACAGGATGGGGATATTTTTATTCGGCTAAATGAAGCAAATGGTATTGAAATATTTAGTAAAAAAGAAATTAAACTAATCTCTGAGGCAGATATATCAGTGAATGCGAGTAAGAAAATTCTTTTGTCTGCGGAGGAAGAAATTTCTTTACAATGCAAAGAAAGTAAAATAACGATGAATGGCAGTGTGCAGATTTTTGGGAAGGAAGTAAAGGCAAATTAAAATGGTTGCGTGTGAATGAGAAGGAAGGAGACTTATATGCAGACACAGGGAGTTTTACAGCATTTTTATGATAACGAAGTAGAAAAAAGAAGGTTGAAATATCTCTTATTGCTTGAGGATTTTTTTCAAGCCTCCAAGGATAGGCTCGCTGATGATTTTAGGATGTCTTTTCAAAAAATATGTCAGCAACTCAAACAACAGCAAACGCTTCAACAGAAAGGACCAATTGCACATATTACGTTTTCAATGCTACGCACAGAGCTACTAGAGAGCAACCCTCACTATTTAGTAGAAGCTACGGATGAGGAATGGTTTTTTGATATTCATCCACTTTTAACTACTTATGATGCAGGCTGGGCGCATCATTTTTTAGAGCAATACATTGAAGAATTAAGTTTGTATAGCAAAACTTTTATGGGGGCAATTACTCAAGCAGATATAGATCGCATTAGACTTCAGGACGCCAAACATTTTCACCAATATGTAATAAGTCTCGCTAGATATGCGCTACCTGACATTATTCGATGTCCAGAGTATTTGGCGCTAGATCGGGATGTGGCTGTCGAGATACGTGTAGGCGAGTTTATGGATATGAATGAGGTTGTCTATAGCGAGGATTTTTCAGCGAAGGATAGTGAAGAAATAAAGGCTTGGCTAGATGAACAATTAGAGGAGGAATATCCATACGAGGTATTTAGCCATTTAAATTTAGCAGGTGGGCGATATGAAGGCTTGGATATTCGCTATGCCTTTTTCCACAAAGCCAATTTAACCAATTGTCATATGCGTGAATGTCTGTTGATTGGTACTAGCTTTCGGGAGAGTCAGCTAATGGACACGGATTTGAGCTTTAGCACAATTTATGAGGCGGATTTTAGTAATAGTCAGTTACAGGGAGCGAATTTTCAACAGGTACAAGGAGCGAGTGGTCTACTAGATCGTCAGAAATGGGAAATACCTGGCTATTTACCGGTTCGTTTTACCGATGCGAATTTAGAAGGCGCCGATTTTGAGCTAGCGAATTTACGAGGGGCCAGCTTTATGGGGGCAAATGTTAGAAATACAAATTTTGCGGGAGCCAATTTAGAAATGGCTATTTTCTCTAAGGAAGCAAAGGAATATGTAAAGCTAGATCCATTCCAGGCTGCTAGTGTCATTTGGAAGTAGACAGTGTGAAAAAAGGAGACGAAAGATGAACTATTTTATTCTATCTCAAGATGAACGTATCACAAATGCTGTGAAACCTGTTGGTATCGCCCAAGTGATTAAAAAAGAGCTATTAACTATTGAAAGAATGGAAGAATTAGAGGAACTTGAACGGCAATTTCCTGTATTAGAAAAAGGCGAGATGGTGTATACCGATCTCATAGAAAAGCCAATCATGCTTATTTCTGATGCTGTTAAACAATTAGTGGAAAAGTATGTCCCAAATATGCCATTTAAAGCAGTTGTTCTCACGGATATGCCTAAATTAATGCAAACCTTATATTGGCTGGTGATCCCACCAAGAGTGCGTTGTCTTTCCGCTCAAACGGAATTTCATCTGGATGGTACGTTGAAGAAGCTAGTCATAGATGAGCAGTTGGCTGCTCCTTATTCATTCTTTCAAATCGAGGGCATTAAAGAACAGTTTATAGTGGTGAATATTGAATTAGCAGAGAGTATTCTACGCAGAGATTTTCGGGGAATACGATTACAAAAAATACAAACTGAAGGAAGATGGAACGACATTCTTTCTGTAGGAAAATAGATGAGGTGCTTGAAAAAGGATTAAAGCACATGATGGAAGGTGCTTTAGATAAATGGTAGGGAGAAAATAGCGAGATTAAAATTAGAGCAATTTGAAGAAAGAGTCGTCAGACGTAAGTATTACAGTTAAGTCTTATGTTTAGCAAAAGTGGTAACACCTTACGTATCGAAAGGATGGTTTTTCTATGTCAGAAGAATTGCAGACAAAGGGTGGCGACCAACGGAGTTATGTCGTAGCTGGTGCCAAATTATCCTGTTCACAAGGAGATCAAACGAGTATTTTAAAAATGCCAGTCAGTCACGGTGTTTATACGAAAAATAAGGCGCAGATGAATACGATGGATTATAAGCCTTATGTCAATATTCAACCATTTGGCTTATGCCAGACATTAGCGAATCCAACTGTTGCGGCAGCTACAGCTGCTAATAATGGTGTCTTAAAGCCCATGCCCTGTACACCTGTGATTACAATGCCCTGGATTAATGGGAAGGATGATCAATTAATTGAAAATCATCCAGCGTTAGTTAGTCAATCGATTAATATGTGTATGTATTGTGGAACGATAAAAGTAGAAGATGATGGGCAAGAATAAGCGATTGTCCCCTGAGGAAAGAAGGGAATTCATGTGAACACATACGAGGAAGTAATCGGATACGGTGAGCTTGAACTCGTATCCCCCTATGAAATCCAAACATTGCATAATCTCACGTTGACTCAAACAGTGAACGACCATGCAAGATTAGCAATAACGGGATTTATTCCTGCGGAAAAGAAAGATAGTTGTATGCAGCTTGCCAGTACGACAGATCGAATAGAGCTCTATCAAAAACACAAAGGTCAACGGCTGCATGCGCTTTTTAAAGGGCAGGTAACAGAAATTGCGGTACGAATGACAAGGGGTGTATATCAAGTTGAATTACAGGCTGTTTCTTCTACATTCACCTTGGATTGTAAACAAAAATACCGCTCCTTTCAGCATCATAAAATGACTTATGAGGCGATGTTAAAAAAGGTGCTAGAAGATTATTCAGGTGCAGATGTTATTGATACTGTATCGAAAGCTACTCCTCTTAAGCAATTTATATTACAATATAAGGAGACGGATTGGCAATTTTTACAACGTATGGCCTCCCATTTTCGGGCTGTATTAGTCGCCGCAATGGATGCTGATAAGCCGAAGTTTTGGTTTGGCCTACCTGAAGGGCGAATGCAAAAGCTTTCCGTGGCAAATTATACGATCTTAAAGGATCGCTCTAAGTTTTTACATAGTAAGCATAATGACATCGAGCAGCCAATTGAAGAGCGGGATACAGTTGCCTACGTGATAGAATCTAGAAAAACATTGAAACTGGGTGATCGCGTTCTGCTCCAGGGCAAGGAGCTGGTAGTAGCCAAGTCTATCGCCCGCATGAAGCAAGGCATCCTTACCTATGAGTATCATCTGCTGTTCGAAAAAGGCATACGTCAAGATAGGCGCAGTATTCCGTTCCTACCGGGCACAGCGATTGAAGGAAAGGTATTAGAGGTCAAAAAGGATCAGGTTCGAGTCCACCTCAGTATCGATGAGACACAAAAAAAGGAAGAAGCTACGTGGTTCCCACTTGCTACGCCTTATACGGCAGAGGGACATAGTGGCTTTTATAGCCCACCAGAGGAAGGAGATAGCGTCCACCTAACCTTCCCAACACATCGAGAGGAAGCAGCGTTTGTTCGTCATAGTGTACGAAAGGGTGGCGAGTCCAACCCGAAAACAGCTGATCCCAAAACGTCTTACTGGGGTACACCGAAAGGGAAGGAAATGAAGCTAGACCCACAGTCCGTAACATTTACCGCCAAGGAGGGTGCCGTCTTTCTGCAGCTCCATCAGGATAGCGGCATCACTGTGCATAGTAAGCCCTCCTTGCTGGTCAAAGCCAACGACACGATCACCTTTGCCGGAAAACGTGTGTCCATGAGTGCAGCGGAGTCGATGCGTTTCACATGCGGCTCAAGCAGTCTTGTATTTGATGGCAATACCGATATTCAGGGACAGGTAGTGACGATGGATGGCTCCATTAAAGCCCCTGTATCTGTCGCAGCGCAAGAAGAGGAAGCAGACCTGGAGGCAGCCCTAGACGTCATGGGGATGATCCCTGTTGGTGGGGGTGATGCCTAATGGGTCTATTAGGATTAGCAGGAAGCTTACTAGGGATGATTCCGAAAGTAGGCTCCCCAAGTGGAAAGAAAAAAGGAAAGAGCGGCGGATCAAAAGGAAAGAGCACTAAGAAATCCTCCAAAAAGAAGAGCTCTACGAAGAAAAAACAAAGAAAATCCAATAAAAAGAAGAAAAAACGCAAGAAGAAAAAGAAGAAGTGGGGTAAATTCTTTACCAAGGCACGGAAGCTGAAAAATAGTTTATCCAAGAGTAAATTGGTTAAACGGGCGAAAAAGGCAATTAAAAAAGCTGTTCTGACCACGAAAAAGGTTGTGAAAAAAACAAAGGCCACCGTGTCGAAGGCCAAGCAACAGGTAAAGACCGCAGTCAAACAAACGAAGCAGGTAGTGAAGAAACAAGTACTACCAGCGATGAAAAAAGCTGCACAAGCAACGACCAAAGCAGTGAAAAATGCTGTAAAACCTAAAAATCTGTTAAATACGCTACAAACGGGCTTAGATATAGTCGGGATGGTCCCCGTTGTAGGAGAAGTAGCAGATGGTGTGAATGGTATTATTTATGCGGCAAGAGGTGACAAGGTCAATGCGGCTCTCTCCTTTGGCGCTATGATCCCAGTAGTGGGCAATGCAGCAACAGCTGGTAAATGGGT
Organism: Lysinibacillus sp. FSL K6-4013; assembly: GCF_038630435.1. Lineage (NCBI taxonomy): Bacteria > Bacillati > Bacillota > Bacilli > Caryophanales > Bacillaceae > Lysinibacillus > Lysinibacillus sp. FSL K6-4013. The sequence goes on along the minus strand of NZ_CP152031.1, from coordinate 2,995,322 downwards.
CAATAAAGGTGCGAAGGCAGCGAAGGGTATCAGTGAAAGTGCTCAAAAAGCGAATAAAGGCCTTTTAGGCAATGTAAAAGAAAAAGTCAACAAGCAAGTAGCGAACGCCAAAACACAGATCCAAGCCAGAGTAGACGAAGTCAAACAACAGCTGCGTCAACTAGGAGCACCGCAAATGGAGTTGGCAGGTGTGAACGTTGGAAGGATTTCGGATACAGGAACGGTTGGAAAAAATACGTCCTCCTCGAGTCCGAAGCCAACTAATAATTCTAATAAAGCTAACACTATTTTAAAAGAAATATATTCATTAGATCAAAAAATAGCGAACTTGAAAAAAGTAGGAAATAGAGATGAAATAAAAAAATTACAGCGTCAAAGAAACAAATTAGCTAATAAACTTGATACCCCTGATGATATAAGCAAGAATTATAATTTGACAGAGGCAAAAGACTACGAAAGAAAAATTGATAATACTAAATATTTCTCTCATGAAAAGGGGGATTTTGGAGAAGAAGTTTCGAAGATAGTAGCTAAGAAAAATGAATTAGGGGAAGATATATCAGAAATATTCCAAGTAGGCCGAAACGGTATTGATGGTACGTTTTTATCTAAAGGACCGCCACCTAAGTTGACTATGATAGAATCTAAGGCTTCAGATTCTGCACTGTTTAGTTACTCTGAAAAACAAAAATTAGGAGGAAAAGAATATTTTGAAGGGATGTTAAATAGCAATGACTCAAGATATTCTGAATTTAAAAAGCAATATAAGAAACTTAAAAAGGAGAATCCAGGGTTAGAATTAGATTTTATAAGGGTAGAAACAGATATTAAAATTACGAAAAAAGGCTTTGGTGTAGAGGAATTAAAAATAAAAGATTGGAATAAACAACTTGATTAATCGAGGTGAATATAATGTTGAATCCCAAAAAATTGGAATTATCATATAATAGGTACTATAAAAATTTTGTAGAGGGAATAAAGTTTGAAGATGTAGAAGAAGAGTATATAGATAGTTTAAATGAAAGTACTCATATTGTTGAGCTCAATGATGTTGAAAAGGATCATATTCTATTAATTAATTTAGATTCAATAGAATCCTATTATTTGTCAAAATGGAAACAAGATGTATTAGTAAATCATCAGAAAAATACAGAAGAACTTAAAAAAGTAATGATGGTTATTTTTCATCAGTGTATGGGGCAATATCTTTATAAAAGTAGATATCCTAAAATGTCATTAGAATATTCCTTTAAAGATGTTATTATGACATTAATTCATTTTACAGTGTTTGGCTGGGAGAAAGAGGAGAATATATTATTTAATTTTATTGTAGAGCATTTAGGAACTCGTTGGATGGATGCGAATAATTTTAATAAACATACATGGTTTCTTTTAGAGTTATATCTTCAGTTTAGAGATAAAAAAATTTGGGGGACAAATCAACACTTGAATGTTGCAGTGAGAGAGCAACTGAAAGTAGACAACTTAGAATACGGCTTAATACCTGAAGATTTAGAAATTTATAGTGAGGTTTTAAAACAATGGACAACGACTAAATTAGAAGAATTAGAGCCTTTAATTAACCAAATGTCTATAATACATTCGGTGTTTGCTTCAGAGTTAGGGGAATCCATCGAATTTGGAGATTTTGGTTATGGATTTTACCCCTATGAAATTTTGTTTTTACTTTTTGTGAGGAAGAAACATGGTTTACCAATCCCAGAAGAATTCAATGATTTCTTAATGAATACACCAGAAGCAAAAATGCGAATCAAGGATCCTGAGCCTTACCCTGAATGGGATCCTTTATTAAAACTTATTGATAGCTTTTATCGAAAAAATTATCCAGACTATATTCCTAATAAACACGGAGAACTTTTTCAAAATTAAATGCTACTGGGAGGAAATTAAAATTGTTATTCAATGATATAGTGTCCGTTATCTTTAATGAGAGCGATTTAAAGGGTCTAGATTATTCAGACATAAAGGTAAATCTTTATGAATGGATATTAGAGTATGGGATGTCCACTAAGAGGTTTCTCTATCTTGATTACAGAGGGGAAGAAGATAATGAGATAGTTAACTACATCTTGGATTATGAATTTAAATATGATATTGAGTTAGCCACAGAAAAAGAACTTGAGCAACTTGGTAAATTGGAATATGAGTTTTTACCAGAAAAAATAAAGGAAGTGAACAAAATTATTTCATCTAAAGGGTATGGCTTATTTTCTTATCCAACTACAGGAGATTATTATGCATTGTTCATTTCGATTCTATCAAATAAAATAGAGCTACTAAAAATTGAATTAGTTGAGAATGTCAATATACCTTTAAATGAAAGGTATATACAGTTGTATGACTAGCTATGAATTTTGTCTTACTTCCATGTCCTAATAGGACACTTTGTCAAAACAAATAGTTAAAGGTAGAAACGTTGTTCTAACAGCTTTTCTACCTTTTTAATTTCATATAATACGTGAATAAAAAAGGGATACATTCAAAAAAGAAATTATATAAGAAGTTAAACAAACAACGCTAGGGGTAAAACCATAAAAATGGATTGGCTAACCATATACGGCAAGGGAATAGTGGCTTTTACAGCCCACCAGAGGAAGGAGATAGCGTCCACCTAACCTTCCCAACACATCGAGAGGAAGCAGCGTTTGTTCGTCATAGTGTACGAAAGGGTGGCGAGTCCAACCCGAAAACAGCTGATCCCAAAACGTCTTACTGGGGTACACCGAAAGGGAAGGAAATGAAGCTAGACCCACAGTCCGTGACATTTACCGCCAAGGAGGGTGCCGTCTTTCTGCAGCTCCATCAGGATAGCGGCATCACTGTGCATAGTAAGCCCTCCTTGCTGGTCAAAGCCAACGACACGATCACCTTTGCCGGAAAACGTGTGTCCATGAGTGCAGCGGAGTCGATGCGTTTCACATGCGGCTCAAGCAGTCTTGTATTTGATGGCAATACCGATATTCAGGGACAGGTAGTGACGATGGATGGCTCCATTAAAGCCCCTGTATCTGTCGCTGCGCAAGAAGAGGAAGCAGACCTGGAGGCAGCCCTAGACGTCATGGGGATGATCCCTGTTGGTGGGGGTGATGCTTAATGGGTCTATTAGGATTAGCAGGAAGCTTACTAGGGATGATTCCGAAAGTAGGCTCCCCAAGTGGAAAGAAAAAAGGAAAGAGCGGCGGATCAAAAGGAAAGAGCACTAAGAAATCCTCCAAAAAGAAGAGCTCTACGAAGAAAAAACAAAGAAAATCCAATAAAAAGAAGAAAAAACGCAAGAAGAAAAAGAAGAAGTGGGGTAAATTCTTTACCAAGGCACGGAAGCTGAAAAATAGTTTATCCAAGAGTAAATTGGTTAAACGGGCGAAAAAGGCAATTAAAAAAGCTGTTCTGACCACGAAAAAGGTTGTGAAAAAAACAAAGGCCACCGTGTCGAAGGCCAAGCAACAGGTAAAGACCGCAGTCAAACAAACGAAGCAGGTAGTGAGGAAACAAGTACTACCAGTCGTGAAAAAGGCTGCGCAAGCAACGACCAAAGCAGTGAAAAATGCTGTAAAACCTAAAAATCTGTTAAATACGCTACAAACGGGCTTAGATATAGTCGGGATGGTCCCCGTTGTAGGAGAAGTAGCAGATGGTGTGAATGGTATTATTTATGCGGCAAGAGGTGACAAGGTCAATGCGGCTCTCTCCTTTGGCGCTATGATCCCAGTAGTGGGCAATGCGGCAACAGCTGGTAAATGGGTCAATAAAGGTGCGAAGGCAGCGAAGGGTATCAGTGAAAGTGCTCAAAAAGCGAATAAAGGTCTTTTAGGCAATGTAAAAGAAAAAGTCAACAAGCAAGTCTCAAATGTAAAAACGCAGATCCAAGCCAAAGTAGACGAAGTCAAACAACAGCTGCGTCAACTGCGACCACCAGAGATGGAGTTAGCAGGAGCAGGTGTAAACGTCAGACGCATAGAGGATACAGGAACGGTTGGAAAAAATACGTCATCCTCGAGTCCGAAGCCATCTAATTCCCAACCACCACAAAATGGCTCGAATAAAAAGCCTGATGAGAATAAGGGTACGGGTAATAACAGTAAGAATGTTAGCAGAATGAATTTTGGAAGTACTGAAAAATTAGAATCACATTTTGGAAAACATGGTGGTGAATTCGGAGGGGCATATTCTAATGCTAATGAGTACCTAGCAGGAGCCAATAATGTAATAGAAAATGGAATAAAAGTTCAATACGAATATAAGGGAGAACTAAGGACAGGTTATGTTAAATTTATGAAAAATAGTGGCTTAACTAATGCTGCTGGTGTTCCTATAAAAAGTTATGCTAAGTTTGAATTTGTAGGAACAAATAATTTGGGGGAAATTACAACATATCATGTTGAAAGTGGTAAAACTTTTTGGAAAATGATGAATAATGGAGAGAATATTCCTGTTATTAACCCTGTTGAATAGAGGAGAAATTATGAATAATAAAATAGAAATATGTAAATTTGACTCTCTTATTGAGGAAGAAATATATTTTTTGGTTAACAATCAAAAAATTATAGGATTTAATGTGTCCCCCCAACAACAAGAAATAGGTAAAATATATGAGGCTGAAATAGATATATTTGTAAATGACGTTTTAGAGATAGAGGAACAAAAGAATCAATATTTGAAAAAAATTGAACACATTAATAATTATAGTTATGCTCTTTGGGGGAAAATGCTAGGGGATAATACTTTAGATGTAGGCTTTTTTATTACGAGTGATTTATTTGAAGATTACCGATATTTAGTGGGACGATATGTCTATTTGAAAGTTGATAGATTGCAAGTTTATTGTGAAGATAAAGTATAATGAATTTCATCTTTTTGAACCTTTTCAAAGTGAGCCGGTGAGTATAACAGGCAATATAGACATGGAGAATTAATTTATACTTACAAAGATGACCAAAATTTTAAGGTGATTTTAACTTTATAAACAAACGAGTATTCTAAGTATTACAATTAATGATTGTATTTACAGGTGATTTTAATAATGTAACAAGTTTAAAAAAAGATGACAAAGCTTTGGTAATGAATGTGGGAGAAGAAGAGAGACTAAAAGTTAAATTTTATAAACAAGTTCGAGTGGAGTTACTTTAATATATCCTAATTGTATTAGAAAGAATATATAGAACAATTAGGATATTATCATTGATAAATCAGAAGGATATAATGTGATTGTTATCATACCTTGACTGGCGACTATATGCCTTTCAAGGTTTTTTCTTAACCCAAAGAAGTTTGTGGTTAAAAAGTAATCTGATATTTGATTCGAAAACTCATGAAGGCTGGGCCATCAAGGAGTTCTATGTAAACCTTGGTCTAGGAAGAAAAGTGTGAGAATTAGGCGAGATGACATTTTACTTGCAGGAGGTAGTTTTGTATGGAATAGTGACTAAATAAACGATAATGACAAAGCTCGTGGCAAAAGTAAAATAGCAAAGCAATTTAAAAAAGTAGTAAAAAGAGCTGTCCTAGCGGGAAAGAAAACCTATAAACAAGCAGTAAACAAAACGAAAGCCGTTTATAACCAGACAAAGCAAGCGGTAAAGGAAGTAAAACAAACAACGAAGGAACTAGCCATCAAAACGAATTCAGCTGCAAAAGCGGTGATAAAGGACATCAAAAAACCAGTTGTCAAGTCACTTAATAGCTTCAAAGAAATCGGCAAAGATTTCAAAAGTGGTCTGGACAAAAGAGCAGATAAAGCACTCGATTCTCCATATAATTTTGCAAATTATCTAACTCTAGGTGCAGTAGATGGTATTTGGTCTGGAGCCAAAGGTAGAGCAGATAAGATGCGCAACATTTGGTTTACGGGAAATATTTTAATAAAGGGATTATCTCTCATTATGCAGTAGAATTGATGGAAATGGTGACGAAAGTGAATTTGTTCATGAACTTGCTTGGGTAGTATCTAGTGAAGATTTAGATAAACTCATGTTAGCTATAAGAACTAATTATTTTCCTCAGTTAAATGAAGAAAGCACAATATTGGTTAATTATATGCCCCAAGAACTTCCAACTACGCATGAAGATATAATGAAAAGGTTTGAAAATTTTTTAAAACGAGAGAGAATTAGATATAGTTAGCTATTTTAATGGGCAAAGAAAGAAAAGCATAAAAGACAAGTAAAAAAAGTGAAAGAATGGATGAATGGTGGAAAATGAAAAAGGAAGAATTGTTTAAGATTGAACAAGAAAAATGGATTTCTAAGATTTCATTAGAAAACAATTTTCAGTTAGCAGCTATTCGTCGGGTAGCTGGAATTGACATTGTATATTGGACAGAGGGGAAGCAAGATTATGGGGTTTGTTGTATTGTCGTAATCGATTATATTACCAAACAAATTATCGAAGAAGTAGAATATTGGGGTCAAATAGATGTGCCATATATTCCAGGATATCTTGCTTTTAGGGAACTTCCGATGGTGATAGAAGCAGTGAAAAAGCTGCAATGTGAACCAGATCTTTATATGTTTGATGGAAATGGTTATTTACATTATAGGCATATGGGAATCGCAACACATGCCTCATTTTATTTGAAGAAACCCACAATAGGCGTTGCAAAAAGCTACTTAAAGATAAAAGACACGGATTTTCAAATGCCAAAAAATGAAACAGGAAATTTTACTTATATTAAGGTTGATGGAGAAGTATATGGAGCAGTATTGAGAACGAGAAAGGATGTAAAGCCCATTTTTATTTCATGCGGTAACTGGATCGATTTAGAGACTTCAATAAAAATAACTCTACATTTTGTAGAAAAAAATAGTCGATTACCAATTACGACACGTTATGCAGATTTAGCTACTCATGAGAGTAGAAGGAAATATACTCAATAGATTCATTAACAGGTAAACATATTTGTTAGGGTATAAGAAGGAGTTTTTGGTTACTCATAGATTTAGAGGTTATGTGATATAAAAGGTGTCGTACAATCGATTAAGAAATCACCCTACAACGTTATAAACTTAGTAAATAAAAGTTTTTTTTTCAAATACACATTGGGAGTTTATGATAAAACACATCAAGACCCTTTAGGACTGGATTCATGTAAAGAGGAATCTGTTTTTTTATAAATATATATAATCTACATAAAATAAATATCTCACAAAAATATATTGCTAGATTATCTTTTGAAATCAACTGCTTGAATCACCTATTTAAATGTGATTTAAGCTTTTTTTATGAATAAAGGTTAGTGTTAATTCGACTTTCTAATATAATAAGAAATTCTTAACGAGAGATGGATAAAAAATCAAAATGTCAAATAGATGTACCAAACCTCAAATGGAAAGAAGATCACTATTTAATAAAAAGATATAAATTGGTATACTTACATTAATTTGTATTTTAGTTAAAAGGTAGATAATTTGATCTATATTTGCATACAGGTTTTCAAAGCTTATAAGGGGGAAGGAGCAAAAATGCAAGCAACTCAATGTGAATTGAGCTTACCGATAAATAGTGTTCTGAATAATACATATAAAATAAAAGAAGTTGTTGCGACTAGTAAATTATCCATCGTCTACCTTGCGGAAAATATTAACAATGCAGAGCGACTAATTGTTAAAGAATTCTTTCCAAAAGAAATGGCTATACGGGATTTAGATAATAGAACAATCATCAATCGTTTGCCTTCAACAAAGCAAAAATTCAAGGATCTAAAAGGAATTTTTCTAAATGAAGCATTTATTATGCAGCAAATAAATCATCGTAATATAGTCAAATATACTGATCATTTTGAGGAAAATGGATCGATTTATATCATTATGGATTATTATGAAGGAAAACTATTAGATCAATATCTAAAGGATTTTCCTGTCCAGGATCGAGACCATTTATACAAAAGTATCTTTCTTCCTTTAATAGATGCACTGTGCTATGTACATAAACTGGGGATTCTCCATCGTGACATTAAGCCAAGTAATATTTTGATAGATTCAGAAGGTAATCCATTTTTACTAGATTTTGGGTCAGCAATTTTTTATAAAACAGCTAAAGATAATCAAATTTTTACAAGCTCAGGTTACTCTCCTCTTGAGCAATATTCTAATAAGTCCGCGCAAGGTGTCTATACTGATGTATATAGTTTTGCTGCAACATTTTACTTTTCAATGACAGATAGTATTCCTCCTGATGTTTCCCAGCGGCTTATTGAGGATAAAATTGAACAAGTAAAAGAACATAATAATAGTGTAAGTCTTCTTTTATCCTACATCATTATGTGGGGGTTGGCAGTACAAGTAAAAAAACGATGTCCTTCCCTACAAATCATGAAGTGGGTAATAACAGTTGAAGAATTTGTCAATAGGATAAGGAACTATTTAAAGGTAAATAATTCTAAATGACCAATTATCTAGAAAAAGTAATCCATTCTTATCATTTTGTAGTGTAAGATCAGCGCTCTGTACAGCCTAAGAGGATTAAAAAATTCACCCTAGGCTGTCTTTTTTTATTAAAAAAAAGTGGAAAAACACATTTTTTTTTAAAAAATATCATAAAATTAGGTATGTTTAATTTTTCCTATTAAACTACTAATTTACATTTTAATTAACAAAATATTCTAATGTAAATATTGACAATAAAATAAGATATTGTATAGTTACGTTGTGATACATAATGTCATTTGTGATGTAGATAAAATGGTTATAAAATTTTAACTTCAGTTTAGCTAAACTGCAGTTTCTTTTTCTTTAAATGGAATTTTATAACTAAAAAGTTAATTTTAAGTTAACGCTCGCAGATGATTGTGCTTACTCGAAATCCGATGTAAAAAGGAGGGATGGCTGTATAATAATACAGCCGAATGAATGGATATTATTAGTCAAACAAACAGAACTATGCTATTTGAAGAAATTAATCCTGAAAAGATGGACTTAATTACGCTTGTTGGAGATGTAAAGGGGATCGACAGTCTAAGTGATGAAAAGATTAAAGAAATTCATCAATATCTTCTTGTCAAAAGCTTTGACGAATTTTTAGATAAGTTTTCTCCAACGGTTTATTCATTCTACAATGCCGCTAATCAAAAGGTAATGTATACCCTGAAGAAACCTGAAGGTATTCAAGATGATTGTATTTCTGAAATAGCAATCGATCAAAATAATGATTTTTTAAAGATGCTCTTCACCCTCATTGATACCAAAAGAAGCCAGGGCATCACAAATGTAGATTTTAAATTCGAAAATCTACTTGATATGATCTCTCCTAAGAAAGTCATGGACGACATTCGCCAAGTTCGTAAGGAAATTCATTACCTTTACGGTGAATATGAGAAGCTAGATGAGGGTGATCCGAAAAAATTAGATACTGGTGACAAGCTGAATCTGATGTTTGAAGTAGCCAGTAAAAATTACAACAATGTCATGGCCATGCTACCTTTAGCAATCGAAGATATTAAAACTAGATTATTGTTAGGCGTTAATCAGGATGAAGGAGAATCCGAAAAATTACAAATTGGGACCCTTTCTATTGGTGATAATGGCGAGTTGAAAATTATTGAGGCACCTCAAAACAATAGCTCGGAACTGATGGTGATTGAAGAAAATAGTAACTATGGTTTAAGTACTGTTTTTGAAGAAGATTATGAGGCCATTACAGAGTCTCCTTCTTCCTATGTAAAAGATTTAGTTGTAAGAACGTTCTCTCCTCTACCAGCTGTGAAGGCGGAATTTGATGTGGAAACAGAGGTTCAAAATTACAATACATACCTTGAGTTCTATAAGAATGCGAAGGATGAATTTGTAAAAACGGTCAAGCCTCTAGTGGAAAAGCTCCTAGGCATTAAAATGTACTTTGATCAGTACACAACGAAAAATAAAGGGATGCAGCCATCATTGCTTGTGACAAACACTAAGCTCGATATGCTCGTGAAAAGTAATAACCTACCACGATTACGGACGTATTTAAATACTGTAAACTCTAAAAATGACTTTACGGATACGGTGTGGTACGGCATTGTTCCTGCACTGGAGCTAGAGGCTACTGGAAAAATGAAGGTCAGCCGATCTAGATTTAAAGGGAATGAAAAGGTTGCCAAACAAGAAGGCAATACAATGGAATCCCTATCGATTCTTCTAGATACGATAAAAGATTACAAAGTGCAGGTTTTCTTTAACTTCATGGCGGAGGAAGAAACAACATTCAATGGGATTGCAACCGCAGGGATAGATCGTCTGATTGATAAATGCGCCGTGCTTGTTCGAAAAGACTATAGTGAGTTTGCGATACCGTGCTTACCGAACTTCACCATAATTCCAAAGGATAAATCAGGTGTCGTTATTGATGCGAGAATGTACACGACGGAAAATGGCGCCCGTTTATCTAAAGAAAAGGAGGATATTTTAAAGCTATGGATCGAAGGGGTCTATGTCGGGGCTAGCTATGTAGCCGCAGGCATTGTTTCCGCCTACCAATGCCCTGAGTATTTAAAGGAGTCCTTCAGAAATGTAAAACGTAATTATCCTGGCGTACGATTCGATATTGAAGCCGGTGAAAACTCGCTTAGAGCTGTTACAACGATGGCAAAGGAAATCTCAGGCTTTACGAATAATATTAAAGATGCGATTAACAGCAGAAGCTTTGGCTTTGTGTTCTCGTCAGAAAATGCCCAGCTCCAAGATAAAGATATTAAACGTATTACTGTCTATAAAGCTAGAAGCTTAGCGATGGAAGAGGATGGATTCGATTCTATCTACAAAACACAGGTGAGTACGTATATTGAAAGAATACTTCGATTCCAATCAGGTGACTTTAAGCATGAAAATATTGTTAGGTTCTTCAGTAATAATCCAAGCAGTCAAAAAAGTAAATGGCTGAATGATAAAGGCTATGTCAACTCCATTATCCATGATGGAGATGATATCGGCTACATTATCGACGAGAAAACGAGCACGTGTCAAATTGACCTTGTGTTTAATGGCAATGTGAAGAATTTAGAAGTAATGATTACAAAAGGGACAAGTGCTGTTAAAGCCTAACAAGTTTAAACATACAATTATTCAATTTTTCAGTCGTATGTTTAAGATTTTTTAAATCTTTTAACATAAATAAGAATCTTCATTAAGGTGGAGTGTTACATATTTCTCGATGTTTTATTGAGAAATGAAAACAGCAAGTGTTAAAAACTTTCATCTTATGAACAGGAGATTCAAAAAATATTAGGAGGGAATTAGAATGGGTTTTGTATTAAAAGTAGAAGGATCAGAGGCAATTGAACTAGGGTTAGAAAGCATTATGTCTGTTGAATATGAAACAGATACGCCAAATGATTCGAACGCTCGCTCTACAGATGTTGGAGCCACTTTAAAAGTAAGAGGTAAAATTCTTACAGCAACTGATGGTGATAATTCTGATGATACGATGAAATTAGGTTTATGGTCATTAGTACCAGCTGAAAAGGCTGACTGTTACCGTAAAGTGACATTAGAGGTTGTTTCAGCAGATCAAGTAGTAAGAAAAATTCATTTCCCAAATGCTTTTGTGGTGGATTATACAGAAAGATATGGTGACACAGAAGGTATTGGTGAATTCTTCTTATTTGTTAAACAAAAGAAAGACAAAACAGATTTGGCAAAAATCGAAGGCGGCTACGCTGTCTAAGAGTGAGATAGCACACTAAAAATTATCTAAGGGGCTTAATATAGCTCCTTAGATAATTTTTGAATAATCCTAGTACTGGGGATGAAAAAATGAAAACACATTATGACACATTAGGTATTAGTAAAGACGCGACACAAGATCAAATAAAGCTCGCTTATCGAAAGCTTTCAAAAAAGCATCATCCTGATGTAAGCGGAGGAAACAAAGAATCTGAAAAAATTTTCTTAGAAGTAACAGAGGCATATAAAGTTTTGAAGGATGAAGCGGCTAGGAAGGCATATGATGCTCGACTAGATGGCGCGCAAAGCTGGAATCATGAACACTCAGCTAACAAGCAATCGACAAGTCAACAATCGACTGCAAAAAGGCCAGATTTTAATATGAACAATATTGAAAAAAACTTTGAACATTTCTTTGGCTTTAATCCTAAAACAAAGGAAACGTCCTCAACGTTACATAAGAAAAATAAGAAGAATCCTCTTGATACTACAGATTTATTCGAACGTTTCTTTAATAAATAATTCAAAATGGCAAGAGGGAGTGTGATTATATGCAGGAACCATATTCAAGTAAAGATTATAGTAACAATGCAAGGAAAAAAATGTTTATAAGACTCATCGATATTATTATTATCACAATTGCCTTCTTTTTTATCCTATATGTTTTTGTTATGAATCAGGAAGTCCTTTTAAAATTTGTTATCGGAACCGTAATGGTGATACTTGCCATTATTTATGGTTCTCTCAAATACGAGGCAAAATCACTCACTCAAGCGAAAACAAACAACGACATTTCAAAGCTTGTACTACTTAATGAACGCGGGATGAAAGTAGATGAATGGGAGCTTGGTGATCAAATTTCATTGCTTATCGGGAAAAGTACAGCTGAACATAAGGCAGATATTGATTTATGTGGAACGGAATATGAATCTCTTGTGAATTATGAGCATGCTGTATTAAATTGTGTAGCTGGTATTTGGTATATAGAGGATATTGATTCAGTAAATGGTGTTGGCTTAAAAAAAGCTAATAAGCGCGTTAAAAATAGATTAAAACAAGAGATCCCTTACCCATTAGGTAATGGTGACACGATATACATAGCAAATACGCGAATTTTGGTGAAATAGAGAAAGAAATTCGGAACATAGATGGGGGATAACGAAATGAGTTTGATAAGATGTACAAATGGTCACATGTTTAGTTCAAGGAGACATCGCAATATTTGTCCATATTGTAACGTGATGGTGGAGCAAGAGCACAGACAAAATAGCCCAACAGCTCCTGTCGTTGAATCAGAAGATAAAACATTGCCCTATTTAGGAGAAATGGATGGAATTGATCCAGTAACAGGTTGGTTGGTTTGTATTGAAGGCCCTCAAATGGGGAGAGATTATCGCATCTTATCTGAAAAGAATTTTATAGGTAGAGCAGAAGACATGCATATCCGGATAGCAGGAGATAATTCCATCTCGAATCGTAATCATGCTGTCATTGTATATGATCCGAAAAAGCGTAATTTTTATTTATTACCAGGTGATGCCTCGGGATTAGCTTATCTGAATAATGAAGCCGTTTATACCCCAACTGAATTAGCAGCTTATGATGTTATTCAGTTAGGGAGAAGTATGTTTTTATTTATTCCATTATGTGGCGTTCACTTTGAATGGGAAAACAATCAAAGTGAGGAATGATGATATATGGACCAAAATTTAGTGCCTTACATAATTGCCTTAATTTTCATCATTATACTCATCGTTTTGCTAATTATCAGATTTATTCTAGCTCAAAAAATGGATAAAGGGAAAATTTATATTGGGAATGGTCAAACGATTGGAAGACGTGATGAACAGGATGATTATTTCTCCACAACCGAAACAACGCATGGCACAATTGCAGTGCTTGCAGATGGTATAAGTGGTTTAGCCAATGGTCGTATGGCCAGTACTATCGCTGTAACGACATTTATAGAAGAATTTAAAAAGCTTACTACCTTAAAAAATCTACCTAACTATTTTAAGGAAGCAGCCATAGCAAGTAATCATATGATTTTAGAAAATTTAAATGGCTCGAACGGAGGAACTACCCTAGTCACGGCCATTATCGACAAGGAAGGTTTACTCCATTGGGGGGCTGTAGGAGATAGTGTTATCAAAATTTTTAGAAATGGCGAATTTATAGCGGTTAACCAAAAGCATATTTTTGAATCAGTATTAACAGAGCGATATATTTCTGGTGAAATAACTCAGCTTGAGGTACAAGAAAATCCTCTGAAAAAGAGACTTATCAATTATTTAGGGTATGAAGGCTTTAAAAATTTAGATATAGGGAAGAGCCCTATTCAGCTAAATAGGGGCGATAAGGTATGTCTATTTAGCGATGGAGTCTATGATACGTTAACAGAGGTTGAAATGGAAAAAATTCTCTCACAGCCAACTCCTCCCTATGATATTGCTCAAGACATTATTAAAGCTGTTGAACAAAAACGCTTAAAAAATCAAGATAATGCAACCATCGTTATTCTAGAAAAAACATGGTAAACATTTTACATGTTAAGGAGGAGTAATCATGAGAAAAGAAAACAGCGACTTTAAAACTAGTTTTCTATCTGAAGCTGGTTCATTTTTGCAGAACAAAGATTACTTTGCCTATACAGAGCTCGACGATGTAGCCTGCTGGGTAGCTGTAAAAGGGTTAGATTCTGATCAGGAAATAAGCAGCGCAGAACTTGCTGTGAAGGCAATTTTGGAAAAGTTTATGGAAAAACCATCTATGTCCAGAAGAAATATTAAAAAATATCTAAAAAATGCGCAAGCTATACTTCAGGCTCAAAGCTTAAGGGTGAGATTAAAGGCAAGTATTGTTATCGTCATATCAGATTACTCAAAAATGATTGTTGCAGTCGCGGGAAATTCGAGGCTATATCATTTTCGAAATGGTACTTTATCGTATAAAACTACTGATCAAAGCTTAGCGCAGGAGATCGTTAACAGCATAAATCGTTCACTGGATATAAGCCAGCACGAGGAAAGAAGCAACCTACTAAATTATCTTGGTAAACCTGAAGATTTTAAGCCCTTTGTGTCTAAGAAAATGAAGTTATTGGATGGCGATGTGTTAGTGCTTTGTACGGCGGGCTTTTGGGAGGATGTTAATGAGATTGAAATGGCCGACGCACTGGAGGACACGAAAGACCCTGAGCAATACACGGATTTATTGGAAGAGGTGCTTCTAAGTAGGCAAAGGAAGGTTGTAAATAATTATACAATTGCCACTATATTTGCTAATAAGGTTTATCAGGAAACAAATAAGAAAAAAATGAAGTACATTAAAATGATTGCTGCCGCATTAATCGTAGCGTTAGTCGTTGGGGGCAGTACTATTTTTTATCAAGCGAAGCAAGCCAAAAAAATGGCAGAATTAACCGTTGAAATGAAGGACCATGAAAAGAGCGGAAATCTTTATTTTCAAGATGGAAATTATGAAAAAGCGCTTCTGGAATATAGTGAGGGCAGAAATGCAGCCAAAAAATTGAAGGATCCAATACATAGAAATTTACTGGCTAAAAAGTTAAGAATTACTGATCTCATCTTAAATGGAGATAAATCAGCTGAAGCAGGAAAATTTACAGATGCTCTTGAGCAATATGAAAAGGCTAAAAAAGAAGGAAAGCTCATTAAGAACTTTGGAAAGGAAGCTACTGAGCAAAGAATAGCGAATATGGATACGATTGTTCAAATTGCTGAAGCTGTGAAGGATGGAGATTTTCGATTTGAAGCAGAAGATTACAATGGGGCACTTGAAACATATGAAAAGGCAAGGAAAAAGGCCCTCACCATCTCCTATACGGGCGAGCCTCAAATAAAGACAAAAATAGAAGAGACAGAGGCTAAAATTGCTGAATTGAAAAAGGCCCAGAAGGAATTGAAGGCAGAAGGTTTAGAAAAAAGTGGAGATCAGAGCTATGCACGTCAAGAGTACGGAAAAGCGATTGAATATTATACACTTGCACAGGAAATTTATCAGGAGACAGAGCTACTGTCAAAGGTTTTAGGTCTTGAGCGAAAGGTTATGAACGCCAATGATAAATTAAATCCACCTCCTCAGGCACCGGCTACTGATATAGACCCATCTTACGAAGCGGCAATACCATTTGAAGAAGGAGCAGCTGCTAATGAGTCATCTGATGCTGAAGTGATGAAAGAGGGAAAGTAAAGTGATAAAAGAGCTCATGTTTGAACGGTTACGCAAAATAGAGGATTTAGAGCAACGTCAACTGCTAAAAGATATTGTCAGTGGCGTTTTTGTAAATTTAATTGACTATCAGGATGAAATGAATAGAAAGCTTGAAGAGCGAGTATTTAACGAAATAGAAGATGTTGAGAATAGGTTTGACATTTATGTCACGCTTAGTTCAAAGGAGGATGTTGACCCGATTCATCAATGTTTATTTCCGATGCGACCAACTGATTTAGAAACGAAAGCAATCGATACAGCCAAATTACTTCAATCGTTAAAAAACAAAGAACAAGCTGTCCTGTGTACTTTATTTCTAGAGTGTGACTCGATACAAATTCAGCAGTTATTAGTTGAGAAGCGACGCTTTAACGGAACTCTCGTCACAACTGAAGGACAACTAGAGATAAAGGTAAGCCTTTCAAGAAATTCAGACTATTTGCAAGAAATCGATCAGCTATATCCGATATTCCAAATTAATGGATTGCCATGGAAAACCATTAATCACCCATACGCCTATAAATTTTTGGATGTACATTTAGTGGATTGTCCACCTTTCAATGAAGATACTGAAATCATTGAGATAATAGTTGATTTAGAGGAATACGAGCCAAAAAAGAGACTGGACATGGTTCCACTATGGAATATTGAGCGACATGAGGTCAAGAATGTGGGCTTCCCCATTCCTGCTATCGATAAGGTCAATTATGAGCATGTCCTTTCAATCCGCAAAATTGGCAACGAGCATGGGTATCTTGTTGAAGCGGATGAGGAGAATGTTCGCTACGTTAAACGTTCAGATAATGAATTAACCATTGTTTCACCACAAGACAAATCAGGGGTTTGGCAGTTAATCAAAATTGCAAAAATGGAAGATGAAAAAATTGGAAAGCTTCATTATGAGCTTGTTTCCAATCGACGAATAGAGCATTTTATGCACAAATTTGCTAGTAAGTATACTGCAAATGTTAAAACGAAGGGGGAGATTACTAGGATGATTAACTCCTTCGAGGCAGCTGTTAGCGTTGAGCTAGTAGATGTGGAGATAGTGGACTCTTTTTCAAGGGCAGGTTTTACGCATTCAGTAAACCCTTTCTTAACAGAAATGATAGGTGAAAATAGTCATAAAAAAACGATGCTACTAAAGTTTAAGGCAAAAGAGAAAAAAGATTTTATAGCAAATGATATTTTGAGCTTTTTAGTATCCGAGGTACAGCGACATTTCTTTGAATATAAATGTGTAGGTGTGTGGCTATGAATTATATTTGGGATTTGCTCATTAAAGCCGAGGATGAAGGACTTTCTAAAAAGGATATAAATTTTCACCTTGCCGAGACATATTCGCCCTATATGGAGCTTAGTCCACAGTTTTTAAATACACAGTTGGTTGAGCAGCACGTCGAAGTAAATCCGTACTATCGCTACTTTGATATTTTTAACCATCTTTTTCACCCGGATAATACATCTGATAGAGCGTTTAGGGAATATTTTTTTGACATCGTACTGCATTTCTTAGCTGACATTGATCGTATGCAGGGGATGAATAAAAAAGAGTTTTTTATTCGCTTTATTTTAAAAGATATCGAAGCCAATGTATTTGGCAATGTAGTACGTCATAATATTTGTTCGTTTTCAAAAAAGGAACAAGAAATCGTGGTCCTGAACATGCTGAGACTGTACCAGACCGGGGATGAAATTTACTTATTAAAGGATACGCTAAAAAGGCTCTTTAAAGGTTGTTTCATCTATGTAAAATCAGAGGAGCAAGATGAGTTGCTTTTATATATACGTCAGAAGAAGACAGAGCAGAATGAGCAAAAGGTACAGCTCATACAGGAAATATTTTTGCCTATCAGCTACCATATAGAGGTTTATTGGCAATATCACTTCGGCATAATCGATGCAGAGGAAACAATGAAGCTAGATCGAATAGCTCTTTACTAAACAGGGCAGAGGAGGGATTCGTAATGACGACTAAATATTCATATAAACTGTATGCGAATAAGCGTTATACAGAAAAAAAGTTTATGACCTATACACGAGTAGAATTAATGGAAATGACAACCTTCCAGCTGAGGAATATTTGTTATAAGGAAAAACTTGTGACAGGGCTTATTAATACATTAACCAGAGACGAGTTAATCGACAAAATTTTACGATATCGTGGCGCTGAAGAAAACCCTCTAATTAAAGAAAGTAAGGATGGGGGATTCGAAAGAGTAGAAGCGGCCGTGCAGCAGTATTTAAAAACACCACTGTCTGACAATGGTGAGATAAAAATTCCTGCCAAAATGAGCTTATATAGCGGTATGAAAATTGATAAGCCAGATCAGTATTTCGTAGAAACAGGAGGATTTCTAGTTGAATCCAATGTACTGCTAGTCAATGAGCAGCTAGATCTTTGCGGCATCCTTCATGTTATAAAAGACGATCAGCAGCCAAACAAGTACTATTTTGCGGCAGATGAGGCACTAGAAATTCGAAAGACTAACAATAAAAACTACAGCTTTATATTTTTACGAAAGCAAGATTCTGAGTATATCTATAAGACTTACTATCAGGAGACCCCACTTCCGCCTACAAACCTTCACTACTATAAGGTTCCAATACCAGATTTAGAGATTAAACAGCTGGAAACAACCGATGCGATTCTTGCCATTGATTTTGGAACTACCAATACAACGGCTGGTGTTTACTTAGAAAGTGATTATGTCTCTTCTCCTTGTAGCCATGACCTATTAAATGACAGAATTCAGCTAAATAGCATTAATTTTGTCCAGTTTCCAGATTCGCTTCACCAAAATGAATGGATCGAAGTAGTGCCGACAGTCATGACAGTGGCAGATTGCTCAAATCAAGATCAAGTGAGCTATTACTATGGCTATGAAGCGTTAAAAATGATGAAAAAAAATAGCTACACTTCATTGGCAACGAAATTCCAAGGCATTAAACGCTGGGTTAGTAATTATGCCAAATTGGAAGAGATAATGGATGCGAACGGAAATACAGCACTTGTTCCGCGAAGTCAGATATTAAGAGAGTTTATGCTTTATATTATTCAAATGGCAGAGCATCAATTTAAATGTCGCTTCAAGCATTTACATATTTCCAGTCCTGTAAAGCTGAAAAATCAATTTTTAGATATGTTTCAGACAATTTTACCTGAATACAACATCGAAACAGAACATGCTCTCGATGAAGGGATGGCGGTTCTTTATAATACAATCGCCAATCAAATAGAGAATAATAGCTTCTTGGATGGGAAGGAATATAAGGCACTGGTCATTGATTGTGGTGGTGGAACAACCGACCTTTCCTCCTGTAAGTTTCGAATAGAGGATGGACATATTTCATACAAAATTGATATTCATACAACCTATGAAAATGGAGATACCAATTTTGGTGGCAACAATATTACCTATCGTATTTTCCAATTTATGAAGATTGTCTTTGCCAATTACTATAGTCGGGGAAAAAGTGCTTATGATATTGATGCACTCATTGATATTCCAGGCAAGGATATTTATCGATATGTAGACGATCATGGGGTTGACGAGGTATACAAACAATTTGAAAAAGCCTTTTCAGATGCTGAGTATATCATTCCAACTCGCTTTAAGGAATATGAAAATCGCACACGTGATGAATACTTACGTGTCCGAAATAATTATTATTTCTTATGGGAAATGGCAGAGGAAATGAAGAAGGAATTTTTCCGTAAAACAGGCATTTTAAGAAGCCGCTTTTATTCGGACAGTGATATGCAGCACGATAGCGATTTAAATGTGACAGCAGTAGATCGATGGTGCCTATCTCTGCTTGAAAACAATCAATTTAAGGAAGTTTATGATTATCCAAATGTCTTTTTCAACATAAAAGAAATTAATCATCTTATCAAGGCTGATATTTATGATATTGTGCGTGAGTTTTTAGAGGAATTTTATGAGAGTGGCCTTTTGGGCGAATACTCTATTATTAAATTAACTGGACAGTCCTGTAAGATTGATGCATTTCGTGAGGCCTTAAAAGAATTTGTACCCGGACGAAGCATTGAATTTAGGCAAAAAGCTGAAAATATTGGTAAAGTGCCAGAATTAAAGCTTGCTTGCCTTAGAGGAGCACTGCGCTATTTAAATGCGAAAAAGATAGGCATGATTGAAACAAAAGTGACAAATCATGCTCCTGTTGTACCTTATGCTGTAAGTGCCTTTACACATAATCGCCAGGAAAAATTACTTATTAGTAGCTTAGAAAGGCTAAACCAAATTCATGGTACTATTTCCCGTCCATGGGGTGTAACAGAGGTGGAGTTTTTCCTAACTGGCAGCGACAATCAGTCATCCTATAAATACACTTACTTTAATCGTCCTGAGAATTTTAAGCCTGTTCTTTATGAAAATATTGCGGCAAACTATTACGATAAAATTCCACAAGACGAGACGGATTCTATCATGAATGGCGAAGTGAAATTCTTTGTTTTTGCAGGCGAAGATCATTGGGGCTTCCATGTGGTGCCAGTAGCACGAAAAGACGAACAGCTGTTTATTGGAAAGAAGGAATTCTTCGCCTTTGAAGTTGATTTATCGGAACTAGATTTCTTTGACGGATTAAAGTAGAGCAAGCTCACGTGATAAAAAAGAAAAGAGGTGGGTGACAGCTTGTTTGCTAATCAATATCCACATTTTCATAAAGGTCGCATTTTAAAGCGAGAAATGCTGGAGAATTTGCGAGATTACCCAAGAGATTTTTTAGATTTATATTTTCAAGATTATTCAAACGGCATCATTGCTGGTGTCCATATTATTGTAGCGGATACACGTCTTATCATTACAAAAGGCATTATTAAGCATAAAGGAAGGCTCTATATGCTAGATAGTAGCTATGAGCTTCCTTATGAAGCTACAGGAAGTGAAACGATTTTAAAAGTGCGATTTGCTGAAGAAGCAAATGACTTAGACTTTAGCAATTACAGAACAGAGATTGTCTTAGACGATTCGTTAGAGCTTGCTCATAATGAACTAGAATTAGCGCGCTTTAAATTAAAATTAGGTGCCAAATTACGCTCACAGCATACCGATTTTTTCGACTTTGCGACAGAATATAATACTGTTAATTATCTTCATTGTCAGTATGCAGGGCTAGAAAAAAGCACCTACCATCCACTCATTTTGCAATACTTTTCGCGAGAGCTTTTAAAAAATCGACCCACTAATCCGTATGATATTGCCTTTGCCTTAGAGTGCTTAAATCAGGAGAGAGTGCAACGAGATGTAATTGATTTCTATATTTGCAACCGGCTAGAGTTGGACTATCAATCTTTATCTAATAGCCAAATTCATAAATATTTAAATCGCATTTTGTTGGAATCTAAGGGCAGTAGTCGGATGAAAGGGGTCGGTCAAGGGCGACCTAAGCGCATGATAGTTGATTAATAGTCTACTAGTGAATTAAGAGGTTGGCTAGTTAGAGGAAGATAAGAAATACGAATAACAAAGGAGGGGAAAAAATGAATTTCATGGATGAAGAAGTCATTGAGATGACGAAGCATGCAAGGCAGAAGAAACGACTGGAGAACATCGAAAACCAATTGTTACATACTGACATCGTTCAAGCCATTAAAGAAGGCCAGCTAACGATTGAAGATGAAATGATTGAATTTGCAGAGAGTAGTTTTTATGAGGACCAAATTCGGATGTTTATCCCTACAGCTTTTGAAGAGATGGAACCTGAATTAATGGATATTAAATATCCATCAAGCCGTAGACCCGATTATATCTACACAAGTGAAAGTACATCTATTAACATCACGATGAAAATGATGGAGCAACAGATTCAAGAAGAGGAATTAGAAGATTTCACACATACGATGATGAATATCCTTCAAAAATTACAGCCAGATGCTGATATGTTAGATATTGGCATAAAAGAAGTGGATGGTCGTCAAATCGGCTATTTTGATTTCATTACGAAGGCTCTAGATTCTAAAATTTACAATTTAATGTTTTTGTTTATGGTAGGCGATAATGTAGCAACAGGCTCGGTCAATTGCTTGAAATCAGAAATGCCTATTTGGCAACCCATTGCATACGGCATGATGGAATCAATCTCAATCGAAAACAAATCATTAGATGGAGAAGGTGTTGTTTGATGGAGCGAGTAAATAAGGAAACAGCTTTAACGTATAAAGATATGGTTGTGATGCCCTATAATATCCGCGTTAGTGAAATCGAAATTACACAACAAATGAACGAGCATGCAACATTGCGTTTAACAGGCGTGATTCCAGATGAACTTGAAGATTCCTACGTCTATATGACAGATGCAGAAACAGCCATTGAAGTATTACAAATTGGTAGCTATGGACAATCCACACCTATATTTAATGGGCTTGCGTTAGATGTCCAAGTGAAAATGGTTATGGGTACGTATTATTTGGAGGTTAAAGCCGTTTCACATACGTATAAGTTAGATGTGAAGAAGAAAAATCAAACATATCAAAATGCAAGCATGCCCTATAGTGAATTAATCAATGTATGTATTGCCGATCAACCAGGCGCGGACTTTATGGACCATGTCACAAAGGGGGCTAGTCTTGGTAGCTTCACGATGCAATATTTAGAGACCGATTGGGAATTTCTTAAGCGAATGGCATCGAGATTTCATACAGGCTTGGTGCCAGATACCATTCATGGGGCGGCAAAGTTCTACTTCGGTGTACCGTTTCAACCGGGCAACACACCAAAAATGGATGCCCTTAATTACCGAGTTAAAAAAGCAATCGGCAACTTCCTAATCTCTAGTAAAAATCATCTCGATAGCATTACGGATAGTGACTACATGTACTATGAGGTGGAGTCGACTCAATCATTCAAAATAGGTAATGAAGTTACTTTCCAATCAATGAAATTGTATGTTTATAAAATTGTCTCAAAGCTAAAAAATGGTTTATTAAAGCATATCTATACGTTAACACCACAAAATGGCTTTAGTGTTCACACGACTTACAATCAAGCTATTATTGGTGCCTCTATTCAAGGAAAAGTAATTGATGTGGCTGGGGACAAAATTCGTATTCATGTCAATTTTGATGAGGGGCAAGAAAAGGACACGGCCTATTGGTTTCCATATTCAACAATCTATGCATCGGAAGATAATACAGGATGGTATTTTATGCCTGAGCTATCTGACAACGTTAGAATTTATTTCCCAAGCAATCGTGAGGATGAAGGGATTGCCATTAGCTCCGTATCAAAAGCACCTCCCCAATCTGGAGCAATGTTAGCAGCAACGAATCCTACTAGTCAAGATGGTGGTGGGCAATCAGGTGCTACAGCGCCAGAAGATAGTCGCCAAGACCCGATGCGAATGGCTGACCCAGATGTGAAAACACTGAGAACGAAGCATGGGAAACAAATTCTACTAGCTCCTGATCGGATTGTCATTTCTGGTGGGGGATTAATGATTTCACTTATGGATGATAATGGTATTTCAATCATAAGTGATAAAAATATTAACTTAAAAGCAACAGATAAAGTCGTCATCAATGCGAAGCAAATTATGATTAATGCAAATGAGAAAATTGAGATGACGTGTAAAGATAATTCCATCAAGATGGAAGACAAAATGGAAATTAAGGGAACGGAAGTACGAGCAAATTAGTGAGGAAGTGGATGCATGAAACGAGAAGAAGCATTACAGCATTTTATGGATGAATGCGTGTCAGTTCATGTCAGCCGATTGCAAGAGAAAGTTGTTCGACGGTTTCGCCAAAACAAGGAACTTTTGCTACAGCCAATCATTCACTCCCTTGAACAGTTGTTTGCGAATATTAGAGAGCAGCAAAGGCAGGGAAGATTAGCATCTGTTGCTTTTATTCATTTTTCATTGCTAAGAACGTCTTTGCTAGAAAACAAGTTTACGTATTTGCTAGAAGCCTATGGAGAAGCTTGGTATTACGAATGGACAGAATGCACGGCACAGTATGAAGCGGATTGGCTGAGTGAGGCAATTACAGAGTTACAAACAATACTTGAAAAAGAAAGAAAACCCTATCTCAGCATTCAAGCAGCGGACGTTCGAGTCATTATTCAGCAGACAGTTATCCTATTTCATCACTTTATCATTCAATTGATACGCTATCTCTTTCGCTATCAAAAAGAATGCGTACCAAAAATCAATTTTCAACGAACAGCGTGCTTACGTTTTCGTGTCGGTGAATATAAAGGGTTCAGTGAAGATGTTGCAATCATCGACGAACGGGAACGTGAGGAGAAGAACCTTCTTTTATGGTTAGAGAACAAAGAGACCGACCAATCGTATACGTTTGAAAACTTCTCGAACCTTCCCTTACAGCAGAAAGATTTCAATCAGCTGGACTTCTCCTATGCGAATTTCAAAGAGAGTAATTTAGAAGGCTCCTTATGGAAACACAGTGTATGCATTGGTACTAGTTTTCAACAGTGTAGATTAGCCAATGCTGATTTTTCATATGCAGCCATTCAAGATGCTGATTTTCGACAGGCTAATTTAGCAGGCGCGAATTTTACTCATGCGCAGGGAAAAACGCTAAGGCTTTCCAATTATGAAGTTGCGAGCTATCTTGGCACAGATTTCAGTAATGCGAATTTAGAAAATGCAAGATTTGAGTTTGCGCAGATGGCAGGTGCCAATTTTACAGGTGCCAATCTAAAAGGTGCAACCTTCTTTAAACGCGATCAAGAAAAGTATCTATTCAGCCCAGAACAGATAAAAGACATTCATTGGATTCATTAACTTTGTACAAAAGTGATGAAGGGAAGCAATGGTGGTTACAGGAGGAAAAGATGGAGTATTTTATTCTTCGACAAGATCAAAGTATTACTAATCCAATTATTCCTATGAAGACAGACCTCGATGATGATTTTGTCTGTTCGTCTGTTTTTGGAGAAGTGATAGAAAAAGAGAATGCACTCTATTTGGATTATTTAGAAAAGCCTCGGAGAATCGTGTCTGAACAATTAAAAAAGTTATTAGTAAAATACGAGGATAACTTAGCATTTACGGCCATTGTTTTTACGGATGTTATGAAAGGAACACAGCGCATCTATTGGCTTTTGGACATTGTGAAAAAGCATTGTATTTCACATGAAACGACGTATTATCCAGACGGACGCATAAAGGAGCTTGTGATTAACCCCAAAAGTGTGGAATTGGATTGTATTTTTCAGGTTGATGGCAAAAGGGAATCTTTTACCATCGTTAATTTGGATGTGGCAGAAAGTCTCTTAAGGCGATCATTTCTTGGAATTCAGCTACAGCGAGTAAAGCTAGAGAAACGATAAATTATGAAACACTGTAGCTACAGTGTAAACGCGAAAATGATCACAAATAATCTGAAGGGAAGGATAGCAAATGGCTCAAGTTGTAGAAAATTTGGAGACAGAGGGTTCGGGACAAGAGCAATTTAGTTATGTGGTACATGGAGCAATCATTTCCTGTGAGCATGGTAGCCATCTGAATTATTTAAATTTACCACAGGATCATGGCGTTTATATAAAAGGCAAAGCCGTTATGAATGTAGGCGATCGAAACCCTGAAAATATCCCAACCTTTGGTGTTTGCTTGAAATTAAAAAAGCCGTGTACGCCAGCATGTTCCATCGACTGGATGGAAGGGATGGAAAATGTCAATATCGAGGGGAAGCAAGCATTATTAAACCGTTGTCATACGCAATGCTCTGCAGGCGGAGGCAAAATCGATATAGTTCATGATGGACAAGAGGATTTGGAAATACCAAAACAAGGTTTTTAAAAAAATAAATTGCTTGAAAGGAGGTAAGCAATGACAACGCTAGAAAAAAAGGAAGTCCACATGATTAGTACGTATGAGGATCTTGTGCTTGAATGGCCTTATCCTCTTATTCATTTAGATAAACTAACCATTAAACATAAAGGCAATGACCATGCGAGATTGTACTTTACAGGAATGATTGCTGAAGAGCAAGCACAAAAGTATATTCAAAGGGTCAGTCATACTGATGAAGTGGTTGTGAAATTTGGACGAGAGCAAGGTATTTTGTTTTCAGGACGAATAGAAAATGCAGAGTTACAGGCTGTTCAAGGGGTGCATTATGTCTTAGTTGAAGCGGTATCGTTTACAGCAAACATGGATATTGAGAAACGCTCCCGTTCTTTCCAAGATGCGACTATGACGTATGTAGAGTTAATGAATCATATTGTGGGAGCCTACCCTCATGGTGATTACATCGACCATGCTTCTAATAGCCAAGCCATTGGTCATATTTCCATTCAATACTTAGAAACAGATTGGGCATTTATTAAAAGAATGGCCTCAAATCTAAATGCGGTTGTTTTCCCAGATTTAAAAGGAAAAGGGCCGCGATTTTGGTTGGGTACACCGCAAAGTAGGAAAAGCATATCAATCGACCATTTACCTTCCACATTACGAATGGATATCGATACGTATCGGCTGATTACTGAAAACGATGGCACTGATGTAAGCGAAATCGATTATACTTTTTGTGAGTTTGAAAGCACAGAGGCCTATGAGCTAGGCACTACAGTCCAATTAAAAGGAAGATCCTATGTTATTACGGCTCGGGAAGTCTGTCTTGAGGGTGGTGTCTTAACGTTTCACTATACTGCCCAACCAGAGAAAAGTATTCGCCAGCGATTGGTACGCAATTTAGATCTTATTGGGGCAGCTTTTACAGGAAAGATCATCGATGTCACACAGAACACGGTGAAAATTCATTTGGATATCGATAAAAAACAGGATAAAGCAAAGGCCCATTGGTTTGCTTATTCTGCCGATGCGAATGGGGTTATGTATTTAATGCCTCAAATAGGAGCACGTGCCCAATTACATTTTCCGAGTGCAGTGGAAGAAGAGGCTATCGTTATTAGCTCTGTCCGGGTTGACCCAGTCACACCTGAGGGTGGTCAAAAGCAGACGAAGAAAATGGCGGACACGACCGTTAAATCATTAGCGACCAATGCTGGGAAAGATGTGACATTAGGTGTTGGGGATATTACCTTTAGTGCAGTAGATGGGGTATTGGACTTAAAGATGGATGATGGAGAAGGTGTAACATTTCTTAGTAACAGTACCATCATGCTTGCAGCGGACGAAACACTTGACATTAGCGGTATGAAAGAGCTATCTGTAGAGGCGGAAGAGTGGATTGCCATTTCAGCAAAGGAGCAAAGTCATGTAATCCTTGCTGCTGACACACAGTTAATTAGTACACTTATTGATCAGGAAGGTACAGAGAAGAAAAGCCAACCTCCGAAGTTAAATGAAGAAGCAATCGAAGCTACGTCGAAAGTTGACGTCATTTTCCCCCAAAAGGCAGAGGTGAAAAAAGAGAAAAAAGGCTTTTTTAGTAGTTTATTAGATGGTGTAAGTTTGGCACTGGATGTAGCTGGATTCATTCCTGGTATAGGGACAATTGCAGATATTGCGAATGCAGGTATTAGTTTAGCTCGGGGAGACTATATGGGCGCAGCCATGAACTTAGTGGGGGCGGTTCCAATAGTTGGTGATGCAGCAAAAACAGCATACAAGGCCAAGAAAGCAGCAAAAGTGGCAGAGGCAGCGAGTAAAACTGCAAAGGCTGCGGATAAGGCAGTTGATGCCTCAAAAGCAGTTAAAGGGATGAAAGCAGCTTACACAAAAGTATCCAAGACGCTAGATACCGTATCAGCGGTAGCCAACAAGGGCTCAAAGAGCGTCAAGACAGCAGCAGATAAAGTCATCGCCTCGATGGACGAAGTGCTAGCTGTTTCGAAGGCAGTAGACGGTATGAAAGCAATGGCCAAAACAGAGCTAACGAAATTTAACCATGGGGTATTAAAGAAATTTAATTGTACAAAAGGGTTAAGTGATAAATTCTGTAAAAAAGGCTTTGAACCTGTTGATTTAATTACAGGACGAATGATATATGAAGGTGTAGACTTTGAGCTACCTGGACCAATCCCTCTTTCATGGGAACGAGCTTGGTACAGTGATAGTAGCAGGGTTGGCTTGTCAGGTCATGGTATGCACTTTATCTACGATCTTGACTTAGAGATATTTGAGGAAGAAGACTTGATTGGGATTGTAGTAACAGATGGTCGTGCAGTTGGGTTTCCAATTTTACCAATAAATTTGCCATATTTTAATAAAAAAGAAAGAATGACCCTGATGAATACAGGGGAAGAGTATCATTTGTTTGAGCATGATACACGATTAATTTATGCATTCGAACAAGTAACAACCTCAACATACCGATTAAAAGAAGTAAAAAATGAGCAAGAGCACCATCTTCAATTCGCCTATAACAATAAAGGTTTCCTATCTCAAGTAACAGATAGCGTTGGCAGAATTCTAGATGTTACGACCAATGAGGCAGGAAGAATGACAGAAGTTGCCTTACGTAATCAGAACAATCGTGAAGTATTGGTGCGCTATGTTTATAATGATGTTCAGGATCTAATCGAAATTCAGGATGCATTAGGTCAGAGCACGCATATAACCTATGTGAATCACTTAATGATGCAAAAAATCGACCGCAATAAAAATAGCTTCTTCTGGCGCTACGATGGCCCAACAACAGGGGCACGAGTAATCAAAACATGGGGAGATGGCAATGTTCTAGCAGGTGAGCTTGCCTATTTCGACGGCTATAATGAAATCACTAATAGTTTAGGACATACAAGCTATTACTATTTTAATGAAGATAACTTGTGTACGAAAATTGTCTATCCAGATGGCAGTGAAGTCAGCTATCAATATAATGAGGACTTTGAATTACTCCAAGAAGTAGATGAAGATGGCCGCACAACAACATTCAGCTATGATGAATGGGCAAATCTGGTAACCATCACTCTTGCAGATGGCAGTACATTATCCTCACAGTATGATACTAAGGATAGGCTCATTCAAGCAGTTAACGCAGAGGGCGGAAGTCGTCAGTGGATCTATAATGAAGACGGTACATTGCAGGCAATTATGTTAGAAGACGGTACAAAGACTGAATTTTCCTATAATGAGCATCGTTTAATTGACACAGTGACAAATGCGCAAGGTCATATGGTAAGCTTAGCGTATGATGCAGATTTGAACTTGAGCCAAGTGACATTACCAGACGGGACAAGCTCCACTTGGACATATGACCGCCGAGGTAACTGCATTACTACAACCAATCCATTAGGGGCGACAGAGAAGTTCCGTTACGATCACTTGAATCGCCTTGTTCGCGCAAATCTTTCAGATGGTAACGATGTGCAATTACAGTACAATGCCTATGACGATATTATTTTTGCGAAAGATAACCATACGCAAGTTGCCTTTGATTACACGATTCTTGGTAGCCTAACGTCTCGAAAACAAGGTGGTAAGAAAGTACAATTCACTTATGATACAGAGGAGCAATTAACCGCTGTGATCAATGAAAGAGGCGAAGCATATACGTTTGAACGTGATACGAAAGGCCATATCATCAAGGAAATCGGCTTTGATGATATGGAAAAAACGTATGAGCGAAGTCCAGCAGGATTGGTTCAGCGCATCCAACGTCCAGGAAATCGTTGGACAGCGTATCAGCATGATGATCTAGGGAATGTCATACGATCAGACTACTATGATGGCACATGGGAAACGTTTGCCTATGACAAAAACGGCTCGCTAAAAGAAACGGAAAACGACCATGTAACCGTCAAACTAGAACGAGACCCATCCGGCCAAGTCATCAAGGAGTGGCAAAATGACCAGTGGATTGCCAGTAGCTATGACGAGTTAGGCAATCGCTCCCAAATAACAAGCAGCCTCGGTGCCAAAATCGATGTCATGCGTAATGAGCTGGGCAATATCTTACAAATGACTGCCTCTCGCTCCGAGCAAGCCCAGTGGACAGCCTCGATGCAATACAATGAACTCGGGCAAGAGATTGAGCGAATCCTGCCAGGGGATGTCATCAGTAAATGGCAATATGACATCACAGGTAGACCAACACACCATCGCGTAAGTAGTCAAAGCCGAAATACGCGAAGACGTGTGTATAATTGGGA
Organism: Lysinibacillus sp. FSL K6-4013; assembly: GCF_038630435.1. Classification (NCBI taxonomy): domain Bacteria; kingdom Bacillati; phylum Bacillota; class Bacilli; order Caryophanales; family Bacillaceae; genus Lysinibacillus; species Lysinibacillus sp. FSL K6-4013. Next base: position 2,965,387 of record NZ_CP152031.1, on the reverse strand, counting down.
TGTGAATCACCAATTACGCAGCATGGTCAATGAGCTAACTGGTGTAAAAGTAACGTATGGATACGACGAATTCAGTAACCTCGTCTGGGCCAATCAAGACAGTAAATTTGATTTCTTATACCGTAGCGTCGATGATGTCGGCAATCTATATGAAACAAAAGACAAAAAAGATCGTGTTTATGGTGCTGGCAGTAGATTACTAGAAACACAAGATGCCCAATTCTCTTATGATGAAGAAGGAAATCTCATAGAGAAAGTCGAAAAGAATGGTGATACGTGGAAGTACGAGTATTATGGCAATGGCATGATGTCGAAGGCCATTAAGCCAGATCATACGGAAGTTACTTTTAAGTATGATTCATTAGGTAGGCGAATAGAGAAGCGTTCTGAGGATAAGGCAACGCATTTTGTATGGGATGGCAATACGATTCTGCATGAGTGGCTAGAAGGTAGCAGTGCTTGTGAAACTAATATTGAGAATATATCTTCAAGCAAAACTAACATTGATAATAGTCTTATAACTTGGATTTTCAATGAAGGTACATTTATTCCTTCTGCAAAAATTACAAGAGAAGGGATCTATAGTATTATTAGTGATTATCTAGGTACACCTTCTGAAGCCTACGATACTGATGGTAATAAGGTTTGGTCCAATGAGTTAGATATTTATGGCCAGTCAAAAGAGTTTAACAGTGACAAGGATTTTATACCATTCCGATATCAAGGGCAATACGAGGATGAAGAAACTGGCCTTTACTACAACAGATTTAGATATTATTCACCAATTGAGGGTATGTATACGCAAAAGGATCCAATTGGGCTTAATGGAGGTTTGGTCTTATATGGCTATGTACAAGATACAAATAACTCAATAGATATTTTTGGTCTTTCTTGTACTAAAGAGTTAAAGAAAAATATGAACAAAGCTAATCGTGAGTTAAGAAAGAATGAAGGGTACATGAAACGTGCTTGGCATAAATATAAAGGTTCAGCAGCTCATCATATTGTGGCGGGAGATCATTCAAACCAAGCAGCTCAGAGGGCAAGAGATGTACTAAAAAGAGTAGATATTGATATCAATAGTGCTCATAATGGAATTTATTTAAAACATATGGATCCAAATAGTAAACAACCAGGGGCTTATCATAGAATAATTCATACCAAAGAATATTTTGAAAATGTTGCTCAAAGATTAGAATTTGCTGAGATGTTAGGAGGAAGAGCGTTAGTAAAAGCTGAATTAGAATTAATACGAAATGATTTACTATTTAATAAAAAAATATGGTAATAAAACAAGGCGAGGGATTAATATGGATATATTTAAAATAGGAAATGATTTTGACTATTTTGATTTGACTTTTCTTGATGAAAAAGACGTGAGACTTTTTTCAACTTTTAAAGGACAAAAAATTACTTTAGAATGGAAAGAAGATATTTTTGCAATATCAAAAGATAATTTACAAAAAAATGAGCTTTTAGATTTTGATGCACGTTGTTTTGGTTCTACTTTAATTGTGAAAAAGAAATTTGAAAATCAATTTAAAAAATTACTGCCAAATGAAATTGAAATGTTTCCTGTAAGGATAAAAAATATTTCGGAGGATTTCATATATATAAATGTACTTAAAGTAATTCCTGCTATTGATTTTGATGGTTTAGATACGCAACAATCTCTTAGTATACTAAGAAATAAAGAAATTAAGTTCAAATTAAACGAAATATCCAATCAAATTCTCTTTAGAGATGTTAAAATTAATTTTTATTATTGTACTCAAAAGTTTATTGACTTTATTGAAAATAATCAAATTAAAGGTTTATCTTTTGATAAAGTTGGGGTAGCAACATGAGTACAAAGGAATAAATATTACAGTTAAATAATGACAATACCTATTTCTCATTAAGACTTCTTGAATAGAAATATATTTTTCCGTTGTAAGATGCTTCAATAGCTCTAATCACTTAGACGAATGATTCGCCTGCCGAAAGCAAACAATTCATGGCATAAATTAAAGTTGTTCTGTTGGTAATGGGATGAAATGTACGAAGGCCGGAATTTTTTGTATTAAAATATATCTTCAAGTAGAAGTAGAAATTTTAGTCATACATCGTAATAATAGATGATAATTGGGAAAATATCGAAACATAGGTAAGAAGAATTTTTAACACTTCTTTACCTATGTTTTTTGTGTTAATGATACTTACAGGAAGCAAACACAAAGATAGAAGCAAGAAGTGAATAAAATAAAAAGTAGATGGAAACCAGGAATAAATGATGACGCAACTATTAAAAGAGTACAAAAAGAAAAATAAAAGCAGGGGATCTTCCAAGAGGTAAAGAAACTTGTAATAAACTTGGATAGATAAATCAATTAATGAGGAGAGGTTTTATATGGAAAAGAAAATTAAAGATTTATTGATAAATTAGCTCGATTAATAGAACTAGCTGATATTAAAAAAGATAAATATTTATTCCAGACCCATCATATGAAATAATGGATGAAATTGAAGCGTTAGATAATGCATTTGATTATTTAGAACCTATATTTCTATTAGATGAAAGACGCCCTTTGGTGTCTTGGAGCACTTGGGAGTTTTTTAGAAAAGTTTTATCATGATGGCTATGAAGACTTGTGTGTTAAGTCCTGAATTAATAAGAGACTTTCGATTAAGACAAGGATTTTTTGAAGCTTACCCACCCTATGATGAAGAGAATAAACTAATCTTTTTAATGGATGGGAGTCTGTGCCTTTTTCAATAGAATTAACAGATAGTGAATAAAGTCCTATTTATGAAAACAAAAAGAAGATTGCCAGCTCTCTTGAAGAATTTTTATCCAAGATCATTGAAGATCCTGAGTACTTCCAACAGGATTAGTAAAAAGATAAAAAGGGCATTAAATAAAGACAAAAGAAGATTAGAAATTGTTTGAAACGAGAGAGGCAATATTCTTTATGATTTGAAGGTACTCTCCTTCAGAAGGTTAGAAGATTGAGCATTTGACCAAAAAGTATCTTGAATATATTTCGAACCTAATTAAAAGAGAGTAGCATAAATCCATAGAATTTGGATTATTGCTACTCTTTTATTATAGTGCAAGGACTCTCATCAGTTTCCAGTAAATATAGTCAACACTGAAGCTTTAAAAAAGCAAAAACCGCTAGAATTTTAATTTTAAAGAATTTATTGTTAATTATTGAAGAAAGATATTGAAATGACTTGATGTCACCTCACATAACACATCTGAAATAGAATTACTATTTGGGATGTGAATCACCAATTACGCAGCATGGTCAATGAGCTAACTGGTGTAAAAGTAACGTATGGATACGACGAATTCAGTAACCTCGTCTGGGCCAATCAAGACAGTAAATTTGATTTCTTATACCGTAGCGTCGATGATGTCGGCAATCTATATGAAACAAAAGACAAAAAAGATCGTGTTTATGGTGCTGGCAGTAGATTACTAGAAACACAAGATGCCCAATTCTCTTATGATGAAGAAGGAAATCTCATAGAGAAAGTCGAAAAGAATGGTGATACGTGGAAGTACGAGTATTATGGCAATGGCATGATGTCGAAGGCCATTAAGCCAGATCATACGGAAGTTACTTTTAAGTATGATTCATTAGGTAGGCGAATAGAGAAGCGTTCTGAGGATAAGGCAACGCATTTTGTATGGGATGGCAATACGATTCTGCATGAGTACTCCACACAGAATGTTGCAGATACTTTAGACAATCTGAATTCTTCACAGACTGATACCGATATAGCAGATGATCTTGTTACATGGGTGTTCAATGACGGCTTCGTCCCTTCTGCAAAGATTACGAGTGAAGGTCATTATAGTATTATTAGTGATTATCTTGGAACACCTGTTGAGGCATATGACGAAGAGGGTAATAGGGTTTGGTCTGCTCAGCTTGATATTTATGGACGAGTGAAAGAGTTCACTGGTGAGAAAGACTTTATTCCATTCCGTTATCAAGGGCAGTATGAAGATGTAGAAACAGGATTGTATTATAACCGATTCCGATACTACGACCCAGAACAAGGGAATTATACTCAAATTGACCCAATTGGACTTGCGGGTGGAAATCCTACTTTGTACGCGTACGTAAAAGATCCAAATATTTTATTTGATGCTTTTGGATTAGCCCCTACAAATCCGATAGATAGAGCTTATTTAAAAGAAATACTGGGAGCAAGTAAAAAATCTGGTGGAGCATATATGTTTAGAACAATTGATGTAAGGGATGGTATTACTAAATGGTATGTTGGTAAAGCTAATAACCTATATACAAGATTAAGACAACACTTAGGTACAGGTAAATTAACATCTTCACAGTTGGAATCCTTACAAGTACTGGTAGTTCCATATGGTAAAGAATCAGACTTTTTCAAAACAGAGGCTGATATAATAAAAGCTTTTGAAGATGCAGGCGAAGATCTTGCAAATAAAATAAAAAGTCGCGGTTGTACAAAATAAGGGGTTCAAGGAGAGGATATTATGGTTTTTGATAAAGTTTATTTCAATAGGAGCTTTAGATTTATTAACATAAATCCAGATATAGAGGTAGTTGATATCGAGGATATAAGAAGGCAAGAAATAGACAGTGTGTCAGTGTCACATGATACAATAAAACACAAGTTTGAGAATATAAAAAATCTTAATGGCATATCAAATATTAGAGGGCTTAGATTAAACTCTTATGATTATAAATCCTTAAATGAACTTAAAAATTATAGTTCATTAGAATACTTTAATTTTTTGGGGAAAACTGATGAAGTAATTCCTTTTTCGGAATTAAATTCATTATGGTGTGTATACTTAAATTACGATAAAAAAACATGTAGTTCAATTTTTCAAAACAAGAATATAGAGTACTTATTTATTGATAATTATAGTGGCGATTCATCTGAAGAGTTCAATATATTTACAGAAGCTAAAAGAATAGGGTTAGTAAAAACTAAAATATTAGAATTTGAAGCTCTTAAGTACATGCCTTCCTTAGAGCACCTAGGAATAAGTTATAATTCTAAAATGACTTCTTTAAAGTGGGTTGAAGAGGGAAAATCATTAACTTCAATAGGTTTTCAAAATTGTAAAAACATTGAGGATTGGAGTTCAATAGGAAATGTCTCTAGCATAGAAAAAATAATAATTGAGAGCTGCGGTGAAATTCCTTCATTAGATTTCCTTCATCAGCTACCTAATTTACAAGAAGTTCGTATTATTGGAACAACAAGTATAGGGGATGGGAAAATAAAAAATTTAATGAACCATAAAACTCTTAAATATTTATTTCTACCGATTAAGAAAGAATATGATATTAAACTAGCCGACTTAGAGGATTTTAATATTTGCTAGAAAAATTGTTACTTGGTTTGAAATGTACCAAGAAAAATTAATGCAAGTATTGATTCTGAAATATGTAAATGAGATACGAAACGGTTTAAATAATAAAGGATTTCTAATAGCTGCGGGATATGGAGAAAATATTTTAGTTTTAGCTGAATACTTTATTTCTTTAGGTGCAAAAGTGAGGATTGAGCAGAAATAAATCATTATAGTGTATTCATTAGAAACTAAAATATAGAGGAATTTAATTTATGAAAAAGAGGCTTATAAAGCCCGAAATAGATAGGTTGGAAAATTCAGAAAAATTTCAAGTTAATCATAATCGTTTTTTTGTTTTAAAGTAGTATTTACCTTTTTACCTTAAACATGAAAATTGTAAACAGTTATCTGAAGTTGAATGGGAAGATAAGGACTATTGAAGATATTGGTGCAATTAATGAATTAGAAGGCTTAATAATCTATGGGAAGATGGAAGGTATAACTTTAATATAGGGGGTAAAGTGGTAATTTTTAAAAATATAATAAGAGAAAGATTATAATATTGGCAATATCATAGTTAGATAAATAATAGTAGAAATATAAAAAAGAAGGCGCTTAAGCCTTCTTTTTTCATATCATCGCGTAAGCGAACAGTTTTCATTCAGTTGCATTTAAGAAATGTTTTGAGAAAACAGTCTGTTAATAGAGACTGAGAATAAACATACATGCAATCTTCAAGCTTGAGCGAGATCCATCTGGTTCTGAAGAGACTTTATTCCATTTAGATATCAGGGGCAGTATGAGGATGTAGAAATCGGATTGTATTATAACCGATTCCGATACTACGACCCAGAGCAAGGGAATTATACTCAAATTGACCCGATTGGACTTGCGGGTGGGAATCCTACGCTTTATGGGTATGTATATAATCCGCATATTGAAACAGATCCATATGGGTTAGCATTTGGTAAGTCAATGCCAGCAAGTGGTTGGAATTACGGAAATATGCCGAAGCCTGATGGATATCAACTACACCATATTATTCCAAAATCTTTAGCTAAAGGTGCTAATCCGCATGAAATTTTTAAATTAAGTGGATATGATATAGATAATATAAGAAATACGATATACTTACCTACTAGAAGAGATAATCACCCAACTAGGTCTATTCATAGAGGATATAATAGTTTCCATGCTCAATATAATCGGGACATTCGTCAAGAATTAGATATCTTATTAGAAGTTGGAGATAAAAATAAATGGACCACTCAGCAATATCATGATGCTATACAAGAATTAATAAATGACCAAAGGCAAGATTTAAGAAAAGGTAGAACAAAACTACATTGTGAAGGGTGATATAATGAGTTATTATAAGTTAGCTAACGTTTACGAACGAGATGTCTTTTTTTCTTATGCAGATAATAATACGTTTGTAAGGTTTGACCTAGAAAAAGGTATTGAGTATCCTTCGAATGAGAAACTTTATTATTCAATAGATAAATTTGATAGTTATTTAGACAAGTATGATATTTTGCCTACGATAGGTGGAGAATTAGTTAGTTTAAAACTAAAAAAGTTGATAGAGAGACTAGGTACAGATTGTCAGTTCATTCCTGCAGTTATAACATCAACTAATACTGGTGAAATCAACGAATCCTTTTTTGTTATGAATGTATTAAATTTAGTTCCTTGTTTAGATATGGAGAAATCGGAATACAGACCATTGATAAAATCCTTACCTGATGGGCCAATCAAACTATTGTCTATAAAGTATGTACCCAATTCTCTAATTGGGCATCATATTGTAAGAATGAAAGAATATACAGTAAATATTATTGTTGATGATATATTTATAAGAGCATGTAAAGAAGAAAAGATAAAAGGAATAATGTTTGTTAAAGAAGGAAGTACGCAAAGACCGGATTTTGTCGAAATATAGAAATTAACCTAATGTCAAAACCTAATATATAACCAAAATTTTAAAATAAGAGTTTGAATAAGATAATACCCCAAAGAACTATAATTAACAGTATATTATCTTAGCGTTAGCTTGATTTAAAGGTATTAAAGTTTAAAAGCATATGTAAAGAAATTGTCTTAAGCTCTTTCTTTACATATGTTTTTTTATTATAGACAGAGTTTTATTTGTTTTACTATTTTAATCTTAGATAATCTTTTTGATATCAGAAAGCAAGACTACGAAAACATGCAATCGTTTATAAATAAACAATATATAACCAATGCAGAACAAAAAAGATTAACAATAAAATATTGTAGATGAGGTAGAAGTTATGAGAAGAGAGTTAAAAATATTACCCAAAATCGGGATAAACGAAGTGAAGCTATCTATGACATCTTCAGACTTAAACAATATTATAGGTGAATTGAATAAGAAAAATATCAATGAAAAAGAATTTTATCTTTATCATGATGATTATGTATTTCATCTAGTAGATAATGTTTTAGTAAGTATTTCTGTGAACAATCCAAAGACTATTTTCTTAAGTGAAAAAAAATATGACTTAATAGATGAAACAAAGCAATTTTTATTTAAAGAAAATCCGTATTTTGTAGAAGGATGTTATTTATTCCCTCAGCATAACATGTCAATTTACGGTTTGGATTTTCCTGATGAGGGAATTCAACTAACAATTTATTCTGATAACCAAAAACATATTTACGAGAAAAATATAAAATTCAGTTTTCAATTCAGAAGTATTGAAAATCAGCCAATAAACTTAAAATATGAAATAAATCCGTATCAATCTGTAGGATTATTAAAATTCGGCATGCAATCAAGTGAAGTTAGGAAAATATGGGGAACACCATTAAAAATAAGCACGAATAGTAAAAAGGGTATAACTACAGAAAACAGGACGAATAGTCAAGCAATGTATAATGAAAAAGGACAGTTAATTCAACTAGCTTTAAATTGTAAAGAGGATGTTTTTATTGATAATAAAATGTTATCAAAATTCGGGTCTAATTTGGATATTTTAAAAAATGAAGAGTATTTTATAAACAGAAACTATAAAATATATTTTAAATTTGGAATTGCATTAGACAATTTAGGAAACCTTTCTTCTAATGATTTTGTTTATGTTTTTGCAGAAGAAATGATTCCCCATTGGAAAAATATATATCGCCCTTTAATCTAACGATAATCCGAAATATTCCAAAAGAAAAATGTATAGTTTTCAAGCATAGTAATTTTTTAGTTTAATGAAGATATAATTTTATTAAATATTCCAAAAAGGGGGTTAAAGTGGTGGAAGAAGATATCAAGTTTAGTAATAGTCTATTATACTATAAATGTGATAATATTGAATTTTTAAAAGGTTATGGACAATTATATACAGAATTTGATGATGGCGTTGCAACTAGGCAGATCAACATAATAAATAATGATATATATAGTTCTTCATCATTGCACGATTGGAACGAAGATGTTGGATCTTTATTGTATGACGGACATATCGAGAGTTTAGATTTAAGCGAGAGTGTACCTATTACTCAATTAGAATTTGAGAATAAATGGCAGGAAGGAATTGTAGCTAACAATTCTCACATAAACTACTTAAAGGGTGATGCTTCTCTTCCTTTCGAAGAACATACACTCATCATTCATGTTGTTAATATTTTAGGAAAATGGGGAAAAGGCTTTGTTTTATCTTTATCAAAGCAATTCCCTTTTGCCAAAAATGAATATATAAAATGGTCGAAGGATAAAGAAACTTTTGGGTTAGGAGAAGTTCAGTTTGTATGTGTAGACCAGCAGAAAGCTACTTTTGTTGCCAATATGCTTGCACAACACGGTTTGAGGAAAAATGATAAAGATCGTACAACCTATATTGATTATGATGCGCTTCGTTTATGTTTAAGAAAAGTTGCGAGATTTGCATTAAAAAATCGATTATCGATACAGATGCCTAAAATTGGTTCAGGTTTAGCTGGAGGTGATTGGAGAGAGATTGAAAAAATAATAAATGAGGAATTGATTTATTATAAAATTAAATGTACTGTTTTTGAATTGTGATAAATTAAATAAAAGTTAGGGGTGGCATCAATGGTAGATACAAAATTGAGGGAGCGGGTGTTTGACACTTTATACGGCGGGATTATTGGTGATCTAATGGGCGTACCTGTTGAGTTTAAACAAAGAGGGACTTTCCATGTGCAAGATGTGATGGGGTATGGTACTTATAATCAGCCACCTGGCACTTGGTCTGACGATACTTCTCTAACACTCTGCTTGGTAGAAAACATTATTGAAAATGGTAATACCAAAACATTAATGAACAAATTTGTACAATACATGGAGCAGGGCTATCTTACACCATTTGGCGAAATGTTTGATATTGGAATTACTACAGCGGAAGCCGTTTCGAACTATAAAAAAGGTGTTCCGCCAGCACAATGTGGTAAAACGGGCGAGTTTGATAATGGCAATGGTACACTAATGAGGATAGCTCCTTTAGTATTCGTGGTCATGCATGAGTTAGATTTTGCTAAAAGAAAAGAATTAGTACATCAATATACAGAGATTACTCATGGTCATCCACGTTCCATAGTAGGATCCATTATTTACATTGAGCTATTATTAAGCTTATACCGAAATAATTCACTAGAAGTGGCCTTAAAAGAGGTTTTTGACTTACTGCAAAATCATTTACAACATGAAATGAAAGCGGAGTTAAATGCTTACACACGGATTTTTCATGAAAATTTTTTCAATACGCCTGAAGACGAGATTCAATCAAGCGGCTATATTGTTCATTCATTAGAGGCGGCCATTTGGTGTGTAGGTAATTCTACAACATTTAAAGACGCCATTCTGAAGGCAGTTAATTTAGGAGAAGATACGGACACAGTTGCAGCGATTACAGGATCGATAGCGGGTATGTATAAACAGTTGGATGAAATTCCAGAAGAATGGTTGGGTAAAATTGTCAATAAACAAAAGGTCGATGACTTAATCCTAGCATTTTATGAATTTTGCACAGCCCAGATGTGAAAAAAATATAGAGGAAAGGACGGTGACGAAATGTTACCTATACATAATAGCTATACGGCATATCCTCCAGCAACAGATCGCCAAATTTTACACATAGAAAATAAGTTGAATTGCCAACTTCCGAGTGCGTATACACTTGTATTAAAGGAAAGTAACGGTTTATCGTTTACGAATGGTGTGTTCATTTATGGCACGGAGGAAATTGTAGAAAGAAACGAGACTTGGGAAGTGGCGGAATATGCAAAAGGCTATATTGCTATTGGGGATGATAGTGGAGGAATGATCTTTTTAATGGCGATAAAGGCAGAGGATTTTCGTGTTTTTGCAGTAGATAGTGGAGATATGACCCCGGAGCATGCAACATTGATTACTTCTGATTTAAGCAAGTGGCTACAAGAAGGATGCCAATATGAGTAAGAGATATAAATGAAAAGCTTCTTCCTACTATAAGGAAGAGGCTTTTCATTTGATTTTTATGTCTACTCTTGGAGAAAAATAATTGAAAATAAAGCAAAATTATTACGTATTCTATTATTTTTTGAATTTTTTAGAAAATAATGTTGAATTATTGGAGAGTGGTAGTATAATGAAAATATAGTTACATATATGGTTAATAATTCCTTTATAGAAGGATTTATTGGTAATTTATAGTGACTATAAAATTATAAAATGAAGAAATGAGGCGATTTAATGATTAACATGATTCAATATTTAGAGCAAAATCCGACGTTGGTGACATTGTTAAAAGAAAAAAAAGCTTCTCTCATTGGTGTAACAGCATTAGAGCAAAAGGCAATTTTGGATTCGTTTGATGAAGATGTATGTTTAGAAAATGGAATTTGGTATTGACATTAATTAAAGAGAAATGGTTTTGGCTTGCTGTAGGAATTTATTTAACTCTAGGCATTTATGTCCTTTATGTTACCTACAGCACGCCTTTTGTAAGTATAAAAATACAAGAAGAAAATGGACATTGGATTATTAAAGAGCCATATTATAAAGAATGGGCAACTGATCAAAAAATATCTGTTGGAGATATTGTTATAAATGTAGATGGAGTCAAAGTCGACGAAGTTTCAAATATTACATATGATTCCAAAATTCGAGCAGCTAATACATTGGAGATTTTAAAACAAAACGGTGATATTCTTTATGTTCAAATAAATCACTTAGATATTCCCCAACAATTTTATTATCTCTTTATTTTTCCTGCATGCTTTTTTTTTCTTACGTTATTGATTACTTTTTATTTAAAAATAACACAAAAAAAGACTACTCTATTAAATTTACTAATGTATTTTATGTTAGTTATTTCACTAGCTTATGTAAGTAGCGGGGCATCTGGACGATTAGATAATCTAAGTATGATTATAAATCGTGGGAGTATGTTACTTTGTTTAGTAATATTAATTCATTTTTTAAAAAAGTATTTTTCCTTTTTGAATTTAAAATGGGTTTTCATTGAAAATATTACTATTATTTATATTTTTCCTTTAATAGCAATCTTTTTAAGTGTTATTAGCATAATTTCTCCCAACATAAATCCATTACTTTCTACTGTTATATTATGGACGTTTTTTGTATTATTAATTTCCAATCTAAGTATTTTGATTGTAGGGTACTATAGATATAAATCCTCTCAATTGAAAATATTGTTAATAAGTGTTATAACACCTTTTTTACCATTTCTCTTTTTATATGCTATACCCGTAATTTTGTTGAATCAATATGTAATTTCTGCAGATATATGTTCTTTATTTTTAATGCTTATCCCATATAGCTTCATTTTCACTCAACTCACTGAACGTATTTTCGATATGGAATATTTCATTTCCCGATTACGTTATTATTTTAATTTCTCATTTGGCTTTACGATATGGCTGTTAATCGGTTTATATTTATTTGCAGATTTATCAGTTTCGCGCATGACGGAGATTTTCTTTTTTGCCTTTCTGTCGTTATTGGCGTTGTTCTACATTAAAGAGCGGATTGATTATCGTAAGCGGAAAATTTTATTTTCTACAAAAGGCGACTACATCCACCGCTTGTATACGACCGTTGAGAGTATTGGTAGAGTGGTGAAGATTGAGGATTTATTGGAGAAATTTGTACAGGAGGTTGTGGTTCAGCTTGAAATGGAAAGTGTGTATGTGCTCACTTACGATTTTCAAACACATCAAGTTACCTTAACAAATAAATCCAAAGAATATACACAGCATCAAATAGATGAGGTGCTAGTCGAACGATTAGGCTTAGGGGATATTAAAAAGACAGATCATTTCTATATCGCCTTTATTCATCAGGATGTGAACTATAAACGGATCCTTGTTGTGGACCATAATAAAACAATTTATCTCAAGGATGAGGAGCTGCTATGGCTAGAATTATTGCTGCTCTATTTAAATAATTTTATCGAAAACACAAAAATGGTTGAGGAGCTTTTAAATCAGTTAAAACATATGAAAGAGGCCGATAATCGACAGCTACCATGGCTCAATAAATTACTCTGGCTACGGTTCGAGGAAGAAAAATATCAGTTAGCACAGGAACTTCATGATACGATTTTGCAAGAACAACTGCACATTGCAAGGGAAATGGATGTCCTCATGCATACCAAAGAAAAAGAGGAGATCCCATCTAAACTTATAAAGCTTCATGAACATATGATTATCTCACTGAATGACTTGAGGGGCTACTGCGAAAACTTAAAGCCACCTCTATTAGATACATTGGGCTTAAATGCAGCCCTTGAAAAATTAATCCAAAAAATTCATAAACGAGCTAATTTTGTTTTGATATATACGATTGACCGCCTCTATTTAGAGGATGAGCGTTTAAATTTAATGATTTATCGACTGTTCCAAGAATTATTAAACAATGCGTTAAAACATTCCTATGCTAATACAGTTGAAATCCATTTACTGGGTACTGAAGAGGGGTTCCAAATTTTGTATAACGATGATGGTGTAGGCTGTAATATAGATGATATTCTACTTGCTGATTCGATGGGCATACAAGGAATGCAGGAACGAGTTCAAGCTTTTAATGGAAAATTCGCATTAGATAGCAAAGTAGGAGAAGGGATGACGATTCGTATCCAAGTAAGTGAAACCCAACATACGAATCCCTATACCTATAAGACCCTGACCCGACCAACTTATATGATACGAGGATAACCAGATGAAGCGGAAGCATAAGTGCATACATTTTTTTAACACCTTTTAATCTCTTCGTAGATGCTACGAATGTTGATTAGAAGGCTTTTGTTTGAAATTGAGTTTATTTATATATATGAATAAATCAAAAATAATAAAATATTATCAAAAGTATATTATTTGATAAATAGTAAATCAGGAAGAAATACACTTTTTGGAGTATTTATCTAATATTCAAGGAAATTATGGCCATATGACCGATATAATTCATGAGAAGGATTGAGGAGGTCAATAGATTTGAATAAAAAATTATTTTTAACAGCAGCAGCCATTCCTGTTACACTTATTGTTCCCACTGTAGCAAGTGCGGCTGAAACAGTTTCAGTCACGGGAGATAATATTGTTAACGCAACATTAAAAGTGGATAAATTACCGAATGATACAATTGTCAATGCCTATCAATGGTATTATCTAGAGGAAATTACTGGTGAAGAGGGTTCAACAAATAAGCCCATCTCTGGAGCAACATCTATTTCCTTAAAAGTGCCTGTTGAAGCAGCTGGAAAAAGCATTTTTGTGGAAGCAACGACGACAGATGGTAAAAAATTTAAAAGTGCACCGCGCACTATTCAGCCATTAGAGCTCGATATCACCATTCCAACGTTAGAAGGTCAATCCGCTGATTTTGTAGCACCTGGAGAAACAGTGAAAGTAGCTGGTATTACTGTAACTGATAAGAATGGTGCAAAATTGCAAAGTGATCAAATTACATATAGTTATCAATGGTTTTATAAATTAGGCGATAACTCCTTTACTATCATAGAGGGAGCTGCAGGTAGTACATATACGATTCCGAAGGATGCCATTGAAAAGGATATTAAAAATATTGCTGTTACTGTCAAAGCAAAAGTGGGTCTTTCTTTTGCGGAATCTAAACTATCTGATACCATCACAGTCTCTAAACAACCCACTGATACTTTAACGAAAGAGATTAAAGCTTTACTGGTCAATGATAATAAATACAATGTATCAAGCTTAGCAGAATTTAGTGCTAAAGTTGCGGAACTAGAAAAAAACTATCAATCCTTATCAGCGGCAGCTAAAGGTAATGTGTCTAATTATGATGTCTTAAAGCGAGCACTTGCTGATGTTGAATTAATAACTAAGTTAAATGAAAAATGGAGCAAAATAGAGACTAGTAATGAAAAAGAAATAAAGGAACTAGAAGAGGCTTATAATAAGCTAGATCTGTTACAGCGTAGCTTAGATGTAGATGAGACCCTATATACGAGCATTAAAAAACTATTAAACGAGCCAAATGATCTTGAAGAGATAAAAGAAGTCAGAAAACTCAATCAAGCTATTATTAATTTATTATCCTATGAGAATTCACTTGTGAAATATGTAGCTTCGGATGTTGATTCCTTACAAGCGAGCGTGAAGACAATCGAAGCGGATATTGAGAAATTATCACAAAGCTACCGAGCCGCTGTTCAAAACCAAGCAATTTTGTCTGAGGCTAAATCGGATATTAAAAAGGTCGAGCAATTCATTAAATCATTTGATAAATTAGCTACAAATAGTACGCCTAATAAACAAGTGACGACTGCTAAATCAATCCGTACAGCCTATGAAAAATTAACGTATAAACAATTAAAATTAGTGCCAGATGTGTATGTGCAGCGTTTGACTACAGCAGAACGTGCAGAAGAAAGTCAAATTATAAATTTAAATAATGTTATAGATAGCTATATTAGCGATGATGTTTATCCGTTCAATCCGTCTGCTGGTTCATGGCAAAGTCATGTCAATAATGTTAATCAAATGATCAAGGAATATAAGAGCTTAACAAAAGCCTCCGCAGCACAAATTAATGGCTACGATAGTCTTGTTACCTTACAGAAAGATTTAAAAGCAGCTGAGAAAGTAATTAAAGATATGGATGCCTATCAAAAATTATCTGCAACAACTGGTGTAACGGAAAGTAAACTAAATTCAAGCTATACAAGTACTTTAAAAGCTTATAATAATCTTACAAATTTACAGCAATCACTTGTATATAATGCTGAAGAATTTTTACTAAACACGCCAAAGATTTCAGTTGATGGCAATGGTAAAGTGCCTACTGATAAAGCAGCAGCAGAGACGTTAAAGGCGGATATAGCCAAATTTGCGGATGTTACGAAATATTCATTCAATCAATTAGAAACCGCTGTTAATACAGCTTCTGAATCCTATAAAAAATTGTCTTCAGCTGCAAGAAAATACGTGACAAATTATTATTTATTAACAGCAGCAAATAAGGATATTACAGGAGTAAAATCATTCTATAAAAAAATACAGACTGCTAGAGAAGAAACAGATGCTGCGAAAAAGGCTAAAAAAATTGAAACAGTGCAAAAAGCTTATGCGAAATTACCTGCGAATCAGCAGCATTTAGCAAAAGAACAATATGAAGCTTTATTAAAAAATCAAAATATAGATGAAAATGCATCGAAAATTACACAGCTAAATAATGATATTGCCACAATTGTTTCCAATAATCTCTATGTCGTAACGATTGAACGTATTAAAAATCTTTCTACACAATATAGTAGCCTTAGTTCAAGTGAGAAAAAACTGATTACGAACTATGATATTTTAAAAACTGCGCTTGCAGACGTGAAAAAAGTGGAAAGCTTTATGAAGACCTATGAGAAATCCTTTGCTTCAAATCCAAGCACTGTGATCAAGGCATATGAAAAGCTTACATCTAAACAAGTGAGCCTGATTGATGCAGGAACTAGACAATTGATCATTGATAAGCAAAAAGGACAACAGCAAACGAATGAAAATGCATTGTCATTAATTGAATCCATCAATTCACTTCTTGTAAAAGGTGAGTATATCGATGGTTTACAGGAGAAAGTAAGTGAAATCCGTAAAGCCTATGATGCTCTGAGTGATGCTGATAAGAAGGTTGTTAAAAATTATTCGAAGCTCACGCAAGCAGAGGGTGATTTGAAGAAGGTTGAAGAGGTGCATGCTATATACGAACCAGCAGGGAGCAGTAATAATGCTGCACGTAAAGCATGGCAAACAGCCTATGGAAAGCTCTCTAAAAGATTAGAGTTACTCTATACAAACATGTATCCAACCGAGCAATAATTATTACTTCCAGATGGCCTCGAACATTTTTCGAGGCTTTTCTTTATACATAAGATTTGTCTAGTAATTTGATTGTCCGCTATACTATGTACAACAAAGGAAGAAATTTTTTACATAAAGATTGTAGTTTCACAAAGAAGGTAGGAACAAAAGATGTATAAAATAGGTGTTGTTGGTCCCATTCAATCCGTTGAAAGAATTATTGCCTTAGCACGAGAAATCGAACAGGATATGGAATTTATTCCGTATATATATGAAGTGGCGACAGAAACAAAGCATCTTGTGGAGACACATAATCAGGCTGTCGATTTCTGGTTGTTTTCTGGTTACATCCCTTATAAGCTTGCCAGTCAAACGAATGTATCCAAAGATAAATTGACCCATATTATTTTTTCCGAAGCGGCTATTTATCGGGGTTTTTTAGAGCAATCCTATCAGCAAAAAAAGTTTATAGAAAATGTTAGTATCGATATTATTCCTTCGCCTTCTCAAATGGCTTCAGAAAGTCTTGCAGAGATTCAGCATAATGTCCATCATATGTATTTAAAGGAATTTGATGTCGCTATTGATCCACAAGAGCTATTTGATTTCCACTATAGTCTTTGGCAGGCGGGCAAAATTGATTTTGCGATTACTTGTTATCCCTCTGTTGATGAAGAACTGAAGAAACGAGGCGTTGCATCTTATTGGGTTTCCCCGACAAAAACAGAAATTTATCATACAGTTCAGCTTTTTACAGAGAAGATCAAAACGTCCTACTATAAAGAGACACAAATTGGTGCAGTCATGCTTGAAATTAAGGACTTTGATTCATTAAAAGAGCGCATGAAGCAAGGCTATCGTATTCAATATTTAGAATTGCGTACGAAGGAAAATCTACTACAGCTCTGTGAACAGATTGATGGCTCTCTTATTGAAGAGGGGAATGGTAAATATACGATCTTTAGTACAAGAGGTGCGATTGAAGGGCAAATACGATTTTTACAGGAAAAAATGTATCAGTTGTCGATTGAAATGGAGACGAAGGTGACAGCAGGCATTGGCTTTGCTCAAACAGTGTTCAATGCTGAGTTACATGCTCACCGAGGACTAAGACAGACGAAGGAAAACGAGGCTATTGACATCGTGATGATACAGGATGATGGCACCATTATTGAATCGGTAGGGAATGTAGAAGAGCTATCCTATTCCTACCGAGCAGAAGACCCTTATATTTTAGAAAAACTAAAAAAAGGGAATATTAGTATTAAAACCTATATGAAAATCCATGCACTTGTACAAAAAATGCATTGGAAGCATTTTACGACAAAGGATTTGGCGTCACAACTGCAAATGAGCGAGAGAAATGCCCAACGAATCGTAGCTGATTTATGTAATGTAGATTTAGCGAGAATTTGTGGGGAAGAATTACAGCATACTCGAGGCAGACCTATTAAAATGTATCAACTTGTCTAAAAACAAAAATGTCCCAAACCAATAAATGGTGTGGGACATTTTTTTATGCTTTTTGAAGCCTTAAATACTGATAAATTAATGAATTTAGCGGTTATTTAGGTAAATAATATGGATTTACGAAGACGATTATCTATTAAAAATTTTCAAAAAAATATTGTCTTTTTATTGAACTTTGATTATTATACGAATATATAACGAAAATGTCGGTATATAAAAGGGGATTTACGGACAAGGGGGCAAGCATATTCAAGAATAGTCGTGGCAATAAAGAGAGGATTTCTATATATGGGAGGGATATGAATGACAACAAATGAAATAACGAAGAAATCTAGAAATGTCATCCTTGCACTTTTATTTTTAGGCTGGTCTTTAGGGAATTTAGATCGCTATATTATGAACTACGCAGTAGTTTCGATTACAGGGGATTTGCAACTGGATGCATCTTCAACGGGTATTATTTTAAGCGCTTTCTTTTTAGGCTATGCCATTATGCAAATACCGGGTGGCTGGCTTGCCGATAAGTTTGGCGCAAAACGAGTTTTATTGATGGCTGTTATCACGTGGTCTATTTTTACTGGTCTAACAGCCATTGCTTGGTCTTTAACAGCGATGATTGTGATTCGTTTTTTATTTGGCATTGGTGAGGGTGGTTTTCAGCCATCAAGCTCTAAAATTATTGCTACGATTTTCCCAAAAGAGGAAAGAGGTAGAGCGATGTCCATCATGCTTACTTCTGGTGGCATTGTTTCACTCATCGTCCCTTTGCTAGCTGCTTATTTATTAGGAACGATTGGCTGGCGCATGATGTTTATCATCATTGGGGCAATAGGGGCAATAATTGCCTTTATATATTGGAAATACATTCAACTCCCGCAAGATGAGGCAGCTACAGCTGGAACAGAAAATACTACGAACAAAGTGAATTTTAAAGAGTTACTGAAAACACCCCTAATGTGGAATTTAATCATTGCTTATTTTTGTATTTATGCAGTGAACTGGGGATTAGTTTCTTGGATTCCAACATATCTTCAAAAAAATCGAGGCTTGGATTTAATGTCCATTGGTTGGGCGCAAACAATACCTGCCATTACAACGATAATTGGTGTATATGGTAGTGGCTATATCATTGATAAGCTACCAAAAGGTATGGAGAAAGTGTTAGGCTCCATCTCCTGCGCAGTCATTGGTCTTTTATTGTATTTAATGTTTACTGCCAAAACAGTGACGTTATTTATTGGTTACCAAACAGTCGTTTCGATATTTATTGCGTTTGTCATTACATTACTACCTGTTATTGTACTCAAGAAATTACCTTCTTCTATTACAGGTTCTGCAATGGGAATTGCCAATACAGGGGGACAATTAGCAGGGTTTGTTACACCGATGGCAATTGGATTTATGGTGGATGCCTTTAATGGCTCCTTTGATGCAGCCTTTTGGATGTTAATTGGCTTTGCGCTTATCTGTATTGTGTCGCTTGTCACACTAAACGACCAAAAAGGAACATTGTTAAAAGCATAATGAATTTGGAGGGACAAATATGAGTTATCATGAGAAAATTTCAACGTTAATTGAAGCAAAACAGCAAGCTACAGTAGCATTAAGCGATGCGATTTGGGCTGTGCCTGAGCTTCATTTTCAAGAAAAGAAATCGATGGAATATATGAAACAGGCACTAGAAAAAGAGGGTTTTCAAACAGAAGTCGGTGTTGCGGGTCTTGACACAGCGCTTGTTGGAACTTATGGTTCTGGCAAGCCTGTAATTGCCTTTTTAGGTGAATATGATGCGCTTCCAGGCTTGAGTCAAAAAGGTGGGGCGACACAACATGAGCCTGTTGTGGATGGTGGAAGTGGACATGGCTGTGGTCATAACTTATTAGGTACTGGCGCATTCGCAGCTGCTGTTGCTGTAAAGGATTATTTAGAGCAAAATCATCGGTCAGCAACAATCCGTTTTTACGGTTGCCCTGCAGAGGAGAATGGATCTGGTAAAGCTTATATGGCAAAGGCTGGCCTTTTTGATGATGTTGATATCGCGATCTCTTGGCATCCAGGTACGTTTTCGACTGTGATGACGTGTAGTTCTCTAGCAAACTATGCCGCAACGTTTAAGTTTACGGGCAAAAGTGCTCATGCCGCAGCTGCACCACATCTTGGACGAAGTGCTTTAGATGCTGTTGAGCTTATGAATGTTGGGGTAAACTACTTACGAGAACACATCATTCCAGAAGCGCGTGTGCATTATGCCATTACTAATTCTGGTGGAACTTCGCCAAATGTAGTTCAACCATATGCAGAGGTAACGTATCTAGTTAGGGCACCTAAAAAGCAGCAAGTACAGGAAATTTATCAACGCGTTGAGAACATTGCAAAGGGTGCCACAATGATGACAGGGACGTCAGTGGACATCGAGTTTGAAGGTGCTGCTTCGAATCTTATTACAAATAAAACACTTTATGATGTGATGTATCAACAAATACTTGAAATTGGTATGCCAGACTATACAATAGAGGATGAACAGTATGCGCAGGCTATTTTCAATACGTTTACACCAGAAGTACAAGCAGCTTCATTAGTGGGCTTGCGTAAAGAAGATGCCAAGCTATTACAAGGAAAAGTGATTGCTGATCATGTTCCAGGCATGCTACCTGAATTTATTATGGGTGGCTCTACAGATGTTGGAGATGTTAGCTGGAACGTACCAACCGTACAGTGTACAACTGTATGCATGGCATTAGGGACACCATTACATACATGGCAGGTAGTGTCTCAGGGAGTGACCCCAATAGCGCATAAAGGAATGCTACAGGCTGCTAAAATTATGGCTTGTACAGCCTTAGCGTTGCTGGATAATCCTCTATACATTGAAAAAGCGAAAAAGGAATGGCAAGAACGTCTAGATGGTGAAACATATCAATCTTTAATTCCAGAGGGAACACAGCCACCTAAGCGCTAACAGGATAGAGTCTTCATAGGAGAACTATGAAGGCTCTGTTTTTGCCTCATTTTGAAAGGAGAACGCGACATGTCAACACAACCCAATCATCAGCATCATCTTCTAGCACAGTGGGTATCACAGTATCGTGCAGCTACCAAAGAAGGGCAATGTGCTAATTATATCCCTGCTTTAGCCAAAAAAGATCCTAATCAATTAGCTGTGGCGATTGTTGGGACTGAAGGCCACGAAATCAAAGCGGGAGATACCGAAGAACTATTTACCCTGCAAAGCGTTTCCAAGGTTATTACCTTTATTTTAGCCTGTATGGATCGAGGCTTACCATATGTTTTAGAAAGAGTAGATGTTGAACCAACAGGAGATACCTTTAACTCAATTATTCGCTTAGAAAGTCATCAGCCAGGTAAACCCTTTAACCCGATGATTAATGCTGGGGCTATTACGGTATCCTCCATGTTGGCTGGTCATTCTCCACAAGAGAAGGTCACAAAGATTCTACAATTTTTAGAGCAAATCATAGGCAAGCAATTGAGTATCAATGAAGAAGTATTCCAGTCAGAGTGGCAAACGGCTAATCGTAATCGAGCATTGGCCTATTACTTAATGGATTCAGGGTTTTTAGATTGTCCAGTAGAGGCGGCGCTTGAGGTTTATTTGAAGCAATGTGCAATTGAAGTCAATGTATCAGATTTAGCCATGATTGGCCTAGTTATTGCGAATGATGGCTATCACCCACTGTTAAAGAAACAGCTATTCCCAAAACAAGTGGCAAAATTAGCGAAGGCTTTGATGGTAACGTGTGGTATGTACAATGCCTCAGGGAAGTTTGCAGCATTTATTGGTCTCCCTGCCAAAAGTGGTGTATCAGGTGCGATTCTTGCGGCTGTTCCAGGACATGCAGGCCTACACTCGCCGTTTCCTACTGGCTGTGGTATCGGAATTTACGGCCCAGCGATTGATCCAATAGGAAACAGTGTTGCAGGTGTACAGTTGCTGAAACAGCTAGCAACAGAATGGGATATGACTATTTTTTAATAAGTGAAGATGATTTCAGCGCTTAGTCTGAAGTCATCTTTTTTTCATTTTATAAATAATAAATAAAACGATAAACCAAATTGGTGTTAACAGCAGTGCTGTACGCGTAGCCTCAGAAATAAACATCACTATTAATAAAAAGGCGAAAAACGCAAGCACAACGTAGTTGATAAAAGGTGTCAGTGGTGCTTTGAAGATTGAAGCTTCATGTAAAGCACGTTTTTTTCGTTTGTAGATAATGTGCGAAATGATGATAATGCTCCACACCCATATAAAACAAATTGCACTAATCGTCGTCACAACACTAAAGGCGTTCTCTGGCATCAACTTACTTAACAGAGCACCAGCTGATACAACAATAGTAGAAATAACGAGTGCATTACTTGGTACACTGTTTTTGTTGAGTTTGGAGAATGCTGGAGATGCCTGTTTATTGTTACCAAGATTATAGAGCATCCGACTTGTGGAGAATAACCCACTGTTACCTGCTGAAGCCGCTGAAGTAAGCACAACAAAATTTATAATACCAGCAGCAATCGGTATACCTGCTAATGTAAACACTTGGACAAAGGGGCTGCTTGAAGCAGACATCTCATACCATGGGTTAATACATAAAATGACAAATAATGCCCCTACATAGAAAAGTAAAATGCGAAATGGAATTTTATTAATGGCAGAAGGAATATTTTTTTGAGGATCTGCTGTTTCAGCTGCTGAAACCCCCACTAATTCCACACCAACAAATGCAAAGACAACCATTTGGAAGGCCATCAAAAAGCCGTATATTCCATTTGGGAACATGCCTCCATGTGCCCACAGGTTTTCAACTGATACTGTTCCTGAGCTAGTTTGAAAGCCAGTTACTAGCATAATAAGACCAATAATAATAAGTGCTACAATTGTAATAACTTTAATAATAGCGAACCAAAATTCTAGCTCACCAAAAAGCTTAACAGTTAATAGATTTAGTAGTAATAACAATACGAGGCAACCAATGGCTGGCACCCATTGTGGGATATCAAACCAATATTGTGTATAAACCCCCACCGCAATAATGTCTGCCATCGCCGTCATAATCCAACAGAACCAGTATGTCCAACCTGTGATATAACCTGCCCAAGGCCCTATGTATTCGGATGCAAAATCCGTAAATGAAGTGTAGCCTGCATTGGATAGTAACAATTCACCTAAGGCACGCATCACAAAAAATAGCGCTGTCCCTACAATTAAGTAGGCTAGGATGATCGAAGGCCCTGCTAAGGCAATAGCTTTTCCAGAGCCTAAAAATAAACCAGTCCCAATTGTTCCACCAATGGCAATAAGCTGTACATGGCGATTTTTTAAATCTCGTTTTAATTGTTGCTGTTCCACGTTAATCCCCCTCAAAGATGCATAAAAAACTATGACTGGAAAAATAAAAAGAGACTAGTTGTGACACTAGTCTCGGAAAAACGTCAGAATAACAAATACCATTTATTCGCAGATGTCTACATGAAATGGTGTAGCATCGCTTATAAAAGCTGTATTACTCCTCTGTCCTTTTGCCTGAGATAGTGAACCCTTCGGCGACGCAATGTGCGCTCTCTCCAGAACTGCTCCTGCTATAGTTTGATCCATAGCATTCATAGCTTATTAACTTGATAATCAATTATTATTGTAAGATATTATACATCCTAACAGTGCTTCTAAAATTATTCAACAATAAATTTTAACTATTTTCAGAAAAATAGAAGAATAGGGTTCGTAACTGGCATATCTCTAACGAAAAATAGTATTTTTGGTCATACAAAGTGTTTCGTGAAGGAGTTTTTAAATATGAGGTGGTTTATTGGAAGATTGTTCAACGTAGCTTTCGAAGTGCTCAAACATAAGTGAAAACCGCTCCAAAAAGACATCAAAGCGCTCATTTTTATGGGACCCGACTCAAGTAGCGAACTCGTTCAAAGTAGATTTTGTATCAAATAGGGGACTATAATGCGTTTTGTTGCTTTACTTTTTTATTTTAATGACATGAAGCTCGAACAGCATCATTTGAAATAGATATAATATAGTAGAAACTCTGAATTTTTTAAAAAAGAAGCCGTCTCATAGTACTTTGAGACGACTTTTTTTGATGAGAGCATTAATATTTTTTTGCTTTTATTTTACCTGTCCAAGTTTTGAAACCACCTTGAAGTTGGTAAATTTGGTTGTACCCACGTTTTTTAAGAAATAGTGCAGCACGTGAGCTACGGCCTGTATTTTGACAGTATAGATATACTGGTAAATCTGGGCGGATTTCTTTATAACGTTGACGTAGTGTTGTCGAAGGCACATTTCGTGCACCAAGAATGTGACCAGCATCAAATTCTTTTTGCTCACGAACATCGATCAGCTGGGCTTTACGATAGCCTTCTATGAATTGCTCTTGTGTTAGGTTGGTTACGGCTTTTTTGAGTCGTAGTGCATTAATTCCGATATATGCAATTGTGACTACTAAAACGACACCGATTGTGATAAGTATGTCCAAGATTTTCTTACCCCTTTCTATCTTCTCTATTATTATAAAAGATGCGCTAGCGATAGTCCAATGAGTTTGATAAAATTAACTAGGTTGTAGCGAAATCGCTTTTTTCGTTACACAAGCAATCGTTCGCAATTTGAACTGTAGTATAATATTCGTTAAAGTTGACCCACAGGTGGGGCCTGATGGATCATTTTATATTTGTAGGAGATGAGCATATGACAACTTGGTATTTTTTAAATTCAGGGAAATGTAGTCCTTCTTTTAATATGGCACTAGATGAAGCCTTACTTGATTGGCATAGTGAGGGGTTAATTCCACCAGTAATTCGTTTCTACGAGTGGGAGCCTGCGACATTATCCATTGGTTATTTTCAACAAGCTAAAAGAGATATTAATTTAGATGCTGTGCGTGAACAAGGCTTAGGTTTTGTACGTCGACCAACTGGTGGACGAGCTGTCCTACATGAACATGAGCTAACTTATAGTGTCATTGTGACGGAAAGCTATCCGAATATGCCAGAATCTGTGACAGAGGCATATCGTGTGTTAAGTGAGGGAATTTTGCAAGGTTTCCATAACCTAGGTATGGATGCCTATTTTAGTGTACCTGATACAGAGGAGAAAAGAGCGGACCTGAAGAGTCCAAAAAGTGCTGTTTGCTTTGATGCACCAAGTTGGTATGAACTTGTCGTAGAGGGGAAAAAAATAGCTGGAAGTGCTCAAACACGTCAAAAGGGTGTCATTTTACAGCATGGCGCCATTTTATTAGATCTGGATCAAGAGAAATTATTATCCGTATTTAATTTCTCCAGTGAAGAAGCGAAGAATCGTATGCGTAGAAAGCTACCAGAAAAGGCTGTTGCCATCAACAGTCTTGTAAAAGAGCCAGTGACAGTTGAACAATGTGTGACAGCTTTTAGAGATGGCTTTGCAAAATCGTTGCAAATTGAATTAAAACCATTTACACTTTCTGAGGAGCAATTAGAATATGTCCAAGCTTTAGAAGAAAAAAAATATGCTTCAGATGAGTGGAACTTTAAAAAGTAAAAAATGGTATGAAAAAAATATTTTTTAACGTTCAATCCTAGTCATAACAAGTAGTTCTGAATCTATTAAAAAAAGCAAGAGTTGAATTAAAAAACTATATATAGTATCTTTTTTAAAGACATATACACAATATGTAGTGTTTAACGACACAAGATATTGTGTATTTATTTTGTAATGAAGAAAACAAGGGAGGCTAAACGATGGTACTCACAAATCATCAACCCGAAGTAAACAATCAATTTGAACAGTTAAACAAAGATATTGAACAATTCCCGCAGGTACACCCCGTAACATCTGATATGCATATTACACACAAAGGTGTATCAAGACTTGTCATGATCGATCGCTATTCGTTTAAAGACACAGAAAAGAAAACATTGAAAGCCGGCGACTTTGTTGTATTAACGGTAAAAGCTGATCCGAAATTTCCTGCACGTGGTTTAGGGACAATTCAAAAATTGGACATGTCTACAAAAACAGCAGAGATTTTGATTGAAGAGGATTATCGTAGCGCATTAGACGATCCGCAAGAGCAAGAAACGGGTGTGATTACGCGTTCAATTGACGTGTTAGAAAAGCCTCTTGAGATATTTTATGAACAAATTGCAAAACGAAATGCAACGGGCCTTGCCGCTGTTGAAAAAACACCAGAAAAACGTCAAGAATGGTTTGAAAAATTTTATGAGCAATTAGTATCCTTGAAATTCATTCCAGCTGGACGAGTGATTTATGGAGCTGGTTCTGAAACAGATGTAACTTTCTTTAACTGTTACGTGATGCCATTTGTCGCTGACTCTCGTGAAGGTATCAGTGATCACCGTAAGCAAGTAATGGAGATTATGAGCCGTGGTGGCGGTGTAGGAACAAATGGTTCAACATTACGTCCACGCAACACATTAGCTCGTGGTGTAAATGGTAAATCATCTGGTTCTGTTTCCTGGTTAGATGACATTGCTAAATTGACACATCTAGTGGAGCAAGGTGGATCACGTCGTGGCGCACAAATGATTATGCTAGCAGATTGGCATCCAGATATTGTGGAGTTTATTATTTCCAAAATGCAAAATCCACGTATTCTGCGTTACCTGATCGAAAATACAACGGATGAAACAATCATCCGTCTAGCCAAAGAAAAATTAAACTTCAAGCCACTTTCTATGCAAGAAGAAGCGATGTATCAAGGCATCGTGAATTATAAAAACATTGAAGGCTTAGGTGGATTTGATACAGCGATCATTCGTGAGGCTGAAAATAAATTACGTGATGGTGGCACGTACACTGTTCATAACCCAGAGTTTTTAACAGGTGCCAACATTTCTGTGACATTAACAAAAGAATTTATGGAAGCAGTTGAAAAAGATGCTGACTTCGAGCTTCGTTTCCCAGCTGTTGAAGAATATACAAAGGAAGAAATGAGCGTTTACAACACGAAATGGCATGAAGTTGGTGATGTTCGTGAATGGGAGAAAATGGGCTATAAAGTCCGCACATACCGTACAATTAAAGCAAAAGAGTTATGGAATTTAATTAATGTATGTGCAACATACTCAGCAGAGCCAGGTATTTTCTTCATTGACAACGCCAATGACATGACAAATGCAAAGGCATACGGTCAAAGTGTTGTAGCGACGAACCCATGTGGCGAGCAACCACTTGCACCATATTCTGTGTGTAACTTAGCTGCTGTGAATTTAGCACAGTTTGCGAATAAAGAAAATCAATCAGTTGATTACGAAGCACTACGTGAAACAGTTCGTGTTGGTGTTCGTATGCAGGATAATGTGATTGATGCGACACCTTACTTCTTAGAAGAAAACCGTGTACAAGCTCTTGGTGAACGTCGTGTCGGATTAGGTGTTATGGGCTTAGCCGATTTGCTGATTTACTGTGAAAAAGAATACGGTTCAGAAGCAGGTAATGCGTTAGTCGATGAAATCTTTAAAACAATCGCTGAAACTGCGTATGAGGCGTCTACAGAGCTTGCGAAAGAGCGTGGTAGCTTCCCATTCTTAGTAGGTGCTACAGACGAAGAAACAGCTCGTTTACGTAAAGCCTTTACAGAGACAGGCTTTATGCAAAAAATGCCTGCTCATATCAAAGAGCAAATTTTAGCGACTGGTATCCGAAACTCACATTTATTAACGGTTGCACCAACAGGGTCAACAGGTACAATGGTAGGGGTAGCAACAGGTCTTGAGCCATACTTCTCCTTCACGTACTATCGTTCTGGTCGTCTAGGTAAATTCATTGAAGTAAAAGCCGAAATTGTCCAAGAATATTTGAACCGTCATCCAGAGGTAAATGAGCAAGAGCTTCCAGAATGGTTCGTTACAGCAATGGAGCTAAAACCAGAAGCGCATGCTGATGTGCAATGTATTATTCAAAAATGGATCGATTCATCTATTTCTAAAACTGTAAACGCACCAAAAGGCTATACAGTACAGCAAGTTGAAAAAGTGTACGAGCGATTATACAAAGGTGGCGCTAAAGGTGGTACGGTCTATGTTGACGGTAGCCGTGATTCACAAGTACTTACACTAAAAGCAGAAGAAAATGATATGGATCAACTTTCATTTGAAGAGGAATTAGTTGAAGAACATACAAAACGTCCTGTCGTATTAGTAGATACGATTCAAGCGTTAGAGTCAACAACTGTTATTGGCTCAGACGTTGGGAATACATGCCCAGTATGCCGTAAAGGCACAGTCGAAGAAATGGGCGGCTGTAATACATGTACAAACTGTGGCGCACAGTTGAAATGCGGTCTATAAATTAAATTTAATAACAGTTGTAACATTTTACCCCTTTAGATAAGATAACCTAAAGGGGTATTTTTGTATAAATGTAAATATTTACCTAGTAATTTGGATGCGAAGTGTTGAATTGAGAATAGATGTTGAGGGGGATGTAAGTATGGATGTTTCACAAATAGTTGAAAGAATTAATGAGCTTTTTAATGTAACAAATAAGGAAATCTATGCTAGTGAATCCGGGGTTACATACCATGCAG
Organism: Lysinibacillus sp. FSL K6-4013; assembly: GCF_038630435.1. Taxonomy (NCBI): domain Bacteria; kingdom Bacillati; phylum Bacillota; class Bacilli; order Caryophanales; family Bacillaceae; genus Lysinibacillus; species Lysinibacillus sp. FSL K6-4013. The sequence goes on along the minus strand of NZ_CP152031.1, from coordinate 2,936,722 downwards.
ATAAAGAAGTGAAGAAAATAGGATACTGTGTTAACCTAACGCTTGAAACGATAGAGGAAGCAAGAATTCATGGAGTGGACATGATGATAACACACCATGATGCATGGGATGAAATATACGGATTAAAAGAGGCATGCATTGAAAAACTAGCAGCGTATGGTATAAGCCATTACTATAATCACTTACCACTTGATGACTGTAACTTTGGCACAAATGATAGTTTATTAAAAAAATTGAATTTAGAGATTATTAAAAGAACCCATGAATGGGAAGGGCTGTTTTTCGGTAGAATCGCTCAATATGAGGAAGAAATTGAATTTAAAGATTTCGTAACAAAACTTGAATATTTACTTGAAGAACCCGTTAGATTTTGGCAGTTCAATGACAAAATGGTGAATCGAGTAGGCTTAGTCTGTGGAAATGGAGGCACAACAGTTTGCCTGAAGGAAGCAGTTGAAAATAAATGTGATGTATACATTACAGGAGAATGTAATTTATATACAATTCAATATGCTCAATTTAAAGGAATAAATCTTATCATTGGAAGCCATACCTTCACAGAATTCTTTGGCATTCAAAGTTTAGCATTAAAATTGAATGACAATAAAAAAGAACTTGAAGTAGTCAGACTAAATGAAGAACATTATGAAGCGAATATTAGAATAAAGCTTAAGGAGACAAGCATATGACGTTATATTCTGTCCTAGTGGCGAACAGTGCTTTACAAACAGTTGATTGTACAGGAATTGCTGAAATAACAGTAAGAGAATTAAAAAAATTATATCCAATTACAGAGAGTACACCAACACAGCCGTGGCATTTGATGGATGATGATGCACGAGTTTTACATGCAGCAGATGAATCGGCTTTTGGAAATTTGAATATATTCGAATGGAATAATCCACCTTACGACTTAGAGTTTTATAATGAAAAATCCTTTGTATACGGCATCGAGGGAAATTGGGGTCCTCAATTTTTAGAAGATTTTTTAAGTTATTTGAAGGAGCATATACAACCAGAGCAAGGTGCTGAATTAATTAGGTTCTGGGCAGGGGATTATGATAAAAAACTAAAAAGCCGTCGTATCACGATGGAAGACCTTGAATTGCATCACCTTGAAAGCTTAAAGAACGAGGAATACATACGTGTCGCTTTTGTATAGCTACCTCTGAATGATGGAACTCCACATAATAGACAAGCAAAAACATAAAGCAATAGATGATGAGGCAAATCAAGCGCTATTTCCAAATTTAGAAGATGAGGTAGAAATTTTATCAGAAGAAGTAGATGAATTATTTCAGGATGATTAATCTTCACTATCTACATGTTAGCAAGACAAAATTGATTAGCCCCATTCACAGAGTGGAAGAGGTTAGAAAATGGGATAGGTATAGTTACTCGCCATTATCAAATCCACCTCCAATAATATAGCGGTAGGTTGGAGGGAACAGATACCTAATCGAAAGCTGTCATTTTGTTTCAAAATGGCAGCTTTCTTAGTGTTGAAAAATAAAACAGTCAATTGAAAGGTAGAAATGGATTTCCGTTGCAAGCTACTTGCTTTCCTGTGGGCGACCGCCAAGCCGCTTCCTCCGCTACCGCTCCGTTTAGTGGCTCGCCTGTCTCTCTATCCCACGGGAGTCAAGTAGCCTTCCACTCCAACCACCAAAGTGTTACCTTTTTAGCGAAAGTTTTTTAGTAAATTGAAGGTGTTCACTACTCTTTATGAAGTGGTGTTGTCAAGCATCACATCTCCACATTGAAAATAACCCAAGAATATAGATAATGGACGATTTGATCGCTCCACTACTATGAAAAAAGTAAAGACATTTTGCAGAATAGTTGATTGGAGTGGAGCCAGCGTCACTCCTAGGGGATTTAGCGTCACAGATGAGACCCTGCAGCGAACGGAAGTGAGTGAAGCGGCTCATCGGACGCCCCCTGGAAAGGACGCTGGCGGAACGGAAATCAAACTCTCACCTTGCAAAGTTACTTTTTCTGCTGTTGACATCATCTTTTTTCAACAACATGAAAGCTGTCATTTCGTTTCAAAATGGCAGCTTTTTATATACAGCACAATCAATGCTCTTTACATTTAGGGATTACAACAGGAAGGTCTTTTTATTTGATGATAGATTTTGGAAGGAGTATTGTTCAAAATGTGGAATTAAAATAAAGTTCGCTAAAAAGATGCATTTTACCATCGTCGATACTCAGTTTTAGTGGTTTGGCACATCACTTTATTAATCATTACATGTTTGGAAACAGAATGAACAATAAAAGGAGAGAAAAACATGAGTATAGAAATTTTTAATGGAGAACGATCTGTAGAGAGTGTGCAATTTGAAAAATTATTGTTTTCACAAAGTAATAAAAAGAGCTTTTCTAGTATTGAAAATGCTCAACAATTTATTAAGCAAAGAGGAACAGAAAATATTCACCCCTATGTGATTGGGGAGGATGTCAATCTTTTAAGCGATTTGAAGGAGCAAACATTCGAGGATATGCAGGTTTTTATTTTAAATGACCAAAAGTCTTCATCACAAATGGTGATTCTTTATATTCATGGTGGAGCTTGGACGAATCAACCTTTAAATTTACACTGGTTGTTCATGGATAAAATGGCACAAGCCTTAAATGCAAAAGTTATTGCGCCTATCTATCCAAAAGTCCCTCATTTTAGCTATCAAGATACGTACCCAAAGATGCTCAGCTTATATAAAGAGATTCTAGCATCTATTGAAAGCTCCAATCAATTAACCATTATAGGAGATTCAGCAGGTGGAAATATAGCACTTGGTCTAATTCAACTGTTGAAGCAAGACGGTCTGCCTCAACCACAAGATATTATTTTATTGTCGGCATGTGTTGATATGAGTTTAGAAAATCCACTTATTCAGGAATATGAAGAAAACGATCCCATGTTAGCTAGTGAAGGAATGGAAGTCATAACAAAAATATGGGCAGCTGATAAAGCTCTAAAGGATCCAATAATTAGTCCAATTTACGGCGATTTTCAAGGAGTTGGCAAGATTACTCATTTTATTGGGTCCCACGAAAGCTTATATCCAGATGCAATACAGTTTGATGAAAAGCTAACAGAACAAGGCGTTGCAATCAATACCTTTGTTTATCCTAAGATGAATCATGTGTTTGTTGTGATGCCGATCCCTGAGGCAGTGGATGCGCAACAAAAGATTATCAATATCCTAAGTAAATAATTCACAGAAAAACGTGTTTTGCTCCATTCAAAACACGTTTTTTTCTATGTACATTTTTAGCAAGGTTTATTTATCTGTAGATGTTTGAAAAATAAAATTTGTGAATTGCAGAAATCGCAGAAGGATTTGTCAAAATTAGTTGGTGTCTCAAAACAATCAATCATTGCAATTGATTTGGGAAAATTTAATCAATCATTAGAGCTTACCTCCAATATTTTAAAAGCTCCTGAATATGATGGGTGTTTTTACGTAAGTAAAAAAAGATTCTAAGTAAGCTAAATTGTACGTTTAACCCCTTTGGATAGGCCTATCTAAAGGGTGTTTTTATTGTTCGCCAGAATCTTTGAGATTACCACTTATTCCTTGATAACGACCAGTTGTCGATAATCCATTTACAACATGTATGGAAAAATTTATAGTGAGGCGTAGAAAGGACAGTGATCATATGAAGGTGGAAATATCGATTGACCCTACATATAAAGAACCCAAAGTAATCATTCTCACAGATAAAATGACTGATGACATTGAGCATCTTATGCAAATTATTACTACGACAGCAGAAAGCACTTTATTAGCTTTCTCCCATAAAGGCGTTGAATTGATCGATAGTAAGGAGATCGTGCGTATTTATACAGAGCAAAAAAAGGTTTGTGTCCAGAGCATTCACGGTGTTTATACGGTACGTTTGCGTCTTTATGAGCTGGAGGAAAAGCTCAATCCTCAAATGTTTCTCCGTATTTCAAATGCTGAAATAGTCAATCGCTACATGATCAAGCATATGGACATTAGTAGAACAGGTACAATCGGAGTTGAATTGAAGAATGGCACGAAAACATACGCTTCTAGGCGTTATGTAAGCAAAATTAAGAAGCAATTAGGAATCTGAGGTGATAAATATGCGAAAAGACATTTTAACACGTATTATTGGTGGATTTTTGATCGGTATAGTAATGGGACAAATTGTGCAATTCTTTGTATCAATGGGCATAGGGCAAGGAAAATATGTTTGGGTGGTGCCAGAATTTCGTGCTTACTTTACAGATGAAATAAGTGCAATAATTACTCAAATTCTATTAACGGGTGTCATTGGCATTACCTTTGCTCTTGCAGCACTTATTTTTGAAATGGCTAGCTGGGGAATGTTGAAGCAATATTTGGTCCACTTTTTCATAACGGCAATGATTTGGATACCGATTGTAACGCTACTATGGATGCCAAAAACAATGGCTAATATTTTTTCTCTCGTAGCCAGCTTTCTCGGAACTTATATTGTGACATGGGTTTTACAATATCGATTTTCACAACGTGACATAGAAAAAATTAATGCGATTCTTACCAATCGAGGTGAAGAGCAGGATGATTAACATAAGAGATTTAACAAAGCTTTATAAAGAGCGTGTAGTCGTTAATCAATTAAATTTACAAATCCATCAAGGTGAACTTTTTGCTCTTTTAGGACAAAATGGCGCTGGCAAAACAACCACAATCAAAATGTTGTGTGGGCTCCTTTCACCTACAGAGGGGGATGCCACAATAGATGGAAAAAGCATTGTGCAAAATCCACAGGCTGTAAAACAAGTTATTAATATTTCTCCCCAAGAAACGGCCGTTGCGCCTAATTTAACGGTATATGAAAATCTATTATTATTCAGTCAGATTTATGGCTACGAAAAAGAAAAAGCACAACAACAAGTATATGACAAAATGGCCTTATTCGGACTGACTCCACATCAGCATGACAAGGCTAAGACACTATCTGGCGGCTACCAGCGTCGTTTAAGTGTAGCAATGGCTTTAATGTCAAACCCAAAGGTATTGTTCCTCGATGAACCGACTTTAGGGATGGACATACGGGCAAGGAATGATGTATGGAACATATTGAAGCACTTAAAAGGACATGTCACGATTATTTTGACCTCCCATTATTTAGAAGAGATAGAGGCTTTAGCTGATCGTGTAGGAATTATGCACCATGGGCAAATATGTGCACTAGGCACGATCCAACAATTGATCAGTGAAACAGGCAAGCATTCTTTAGAAGAGGTATTCTTGGAAAAAACAGAGGAGGCGTTATTGTGAGGGTAGCTGCGTTTGCAACAAGGAATCATAAAGAGATTGTCCGCGATCCAATCACTTTATTATTTGGTATAGGCTTACCAATTCTTTTATTGGGCTTATTTTCTGTTATGCAAAAAAATATGCCATTTGCTTTATATGAAATGAATAACCTAACACCGGGCGTCATTGTATTTAGTTTTTCTTTTCTCACACTGTTTTCAGGAATGCTACTAGGAAAAGATAAAAGTTCATCCTTTTTAATGAGGATTTTTGTTTCTCCTTTGTCTGCCGCTGATTACATTTTAGGGTATATGATACCTTTACTACCAATAGCTCTGCTACAAATTTTTGTTTGTTTAGCTACCGCCATGTTTTTAGGGTTGCCATTTAATAAGTCTATCCTCTTTATGATTCTTGTACTTCTAATAATTTCACCACTCTATATTAGTTGTGGATTATTATTTGGGACATTATTTACAGATAAGCAGGTAGGAGGGATATTTGCCATCTTTGTTAATGTGACAACTTGGTTAAGTGGAACATGGTTCGAATTAGATATGATTGGTGGAACATTTCAAAAGATTGCGCAACTTTTACCTTTCATGCACGCAGTCAATGCAGCTAGGGCTATCTTACATGCAGAGTATGCGAATGTGTTTTATTCACTTATTATTGTCATTGGTTATACAATAATTATGACAATTCTCGCCATCTTTATGTTTAAGCAGAAAATGCAAGGCAGTACAAAATGAAAAAAAGGCAGCTCCGACGTGAACTGCTCCCTGTCAAGTAGACAGTGGAAATAATAAAAAATGTATTAAGCGGCTTGAGCCCTGAATTCTAAAGGACTCAAGCCGTTTAATCGTTTCTGATAACGATAGTAATTATAAAAATGAATATAATCATCAATCGCTAGTTTTAACTCTTCATATGAATCGAACTTATGCAAATAATACTTCTCACACTTCAATGTGCCCCAAAATGATTCAATTGGTCCGTTATCAATACATCGACCAACACGGGACATACTTTGTGTCATATTGGCTGTTTCCACAATTCGTTTAAATCCCTTCGATGTATATTGAAAACCTCGATCACTATGTATTAATGGCTGCTCGCCTGATTGTAATGATTGAATAGCTGATTTTATTGTTTTGAAAACAAGGGAATTATTATTCGAATGACCGAACACATAACTTACAATTGAACCATCATATAAATCGATAATTGCACTTAAATAAGCTTTTTTCCCGTTTCCATACTTAAACTCTGTGACATCTGTACACCATTTTTCATTTGGCTTTTCCGAGGTAAATGCCCGATTTAATACGTTCTCCGCCACATGATGTGCTGGGGATTTACGATAAGGCTTTCTCTTTCGCCTAATAACGGACTTCAATCCACTCACCTGCATTAAACGATAAATACGCTTTTCGTTAACCGTCGCTTGATTATTTTCTTTTCGTTGACGATTGATTGTCAACGTCATACGACGATAGCCGTAAATGCCATCTACTTGGTGGTAAAGGAGATCAATATCCTTTGAAATGGCTTCATTTTCAACTTCTCTGTTAGATGGCTTGCGACTTAGCCACTTATAGTAAGCAGCGCGCGAAACACCCGCGATTTCACATAATAAAAGAATCGCAAGTTTCTCCTCTTGGTGTAATTCTTGAATTGCTAAATAGCGTTGTTGTAAGCGAATTTGGCTTAGTGACTCCTCCTTTCGATTTCCTCTAACTTTTTTAAAAATAGATTTTCAGCACGTAAATGTTCATTTTCACGCTCGATTCGTTTGATTTCTAACCTTAATTTTTCTTCGGCTGTTAATTCAACTTCATTTTTTGTTCGACCGCGATGATCACGTAATCCCTCTTCACCAGTCGCTTCAAATTTCTTCACCCAATGGTATACCTGTTGATACGAAACATCATAGGCTTGTGCTGCTAATTGATAATTTTTCTGGCTCTTTAAACAGTAGTTGACAATTTGAATACGTTCCTCAAACGTTGTCTTTCTTCCTTTAGTCATAGTTTGGCTCATTCCTTTACCCGAATCTTTTATTTCACTATGACTAGTATACTTTTTCACCCAGCTTTTTAAAACAGAGATACTGCTAATCTTATATTGAGCGAGAATCTCCAGTAAAGTTAACCTTTCTTTAAGATAATCTTCTACCGCTTCTAGTTTTAATTCTTTGGAATACTTCGTCCAAGAGGTTGCTTCGATAAGTCCCTCTACTCCGTGTACTTCATATTTAATCTTCCAAATTTGAATAGTTTGCTTAGTTACTAAGAATTTTTCACATAATTCGTTGATAGAATAATAGCCTTCATTTAATAAATGAAGAACGTTTAATTTCACTTCAATTGTATGCTTACTTCGAGCCATGAAAAAACTCCCCTTAGATAAACAGATTTTATTTTTTAATCTGTCTACCTAATGGGGAGCATATCAACGTTGGGCTGCCTTTTTTATTAATCATGATTTAATGTCGCAGCGATTTCAGGTTGCTGCTCTACTTGGCGTAGCATATTAAAGGAAGCAATCGCTACTTCTACTTGATCGTCCTTCGGTTCACGAGTTGTTAGTAATTGGAGCCATAAGCCAGGGTAGCCAAGGAAGCGTAACACTGGAATATTACGGCAGGCATTTGTCGCTTGTAAGACTTCAAATGAGATCCCCAGAACAACAGGAATTAATAGAATGCGATCTAAAATACGAAGCCACAGTGGATCTGTAGGCACAAAGAAATATAAAAACATCCCAACGAACACTGTGAATAATATGAAGCTACTGCCGCAACGATAGTGTAGGCGTGATTGAGCTTGAACATTTTTTACAGTAATGTCTAATCCAGCTTCATAGCAATTTATCACCTTGTGCTCTGCACCATGGTACTGAAATACTCGTTTAATGAGGGGGGTTAACGAGATAAAATATAAATAGGCTAGCAGTAACAATAATTTAATACCGCTTTCCAGTAAAATTTGTCCCGTTTTTCCTTCAATCCATTTTGAGAAAAAATCAGCTATAAAAACAGGAATTAATGTAAAGGCAAATTTTCCAAATAGAAAGGAAAGAATACCTACTACAGCAACGCCCAGTATCATTTGAAGTTTAGAGCCTTCTTCTTTATGATCTTCCTCTTCACCAGGTGTCACATCATAGCGATCCCCAGCAAATTGCATGTGACGAGAACCTAAGCCAGCGGATTCAATTAGCGCGACAACGCCTCGTACAAATGGGATTTTTTTAAGCTTTTGTAACAAAGGTTTTTGTACTTTTTTGAAATGATAATAATCAATGGAATCATCGTTACGACGAATGGCTGTAACAGTATGTTCCTTTCCTCCGAACATCACACCCTCTAATTGTGCTTGTCCCCCGTATACAGGTGAATTGCTCAAGGCTAACACCACTCTCTTTATATATTTCAACTGTACCATTGTACTAAATTTAGTGAAAAACCTCTACCGTTACGCATAGTAAATTTTCTATATGGCTACACTAATCGTACATTTTAGGAAATAATTAGTGTGCATAAAGGAGAGGTATAGGGTGAAAGTAGCGACAATTACAGCACTTGTCAATGCGCTTGTTTTAGCGCTGTGCTTAAAAGGTTTACATTATTTCCATCTCATTAAATGGCATCCGATAGGGTTTTATAAAAAATGGAATTGGTTTGAAGAAAGCTCCAAATTATTTCAATGGACCTTTTTTATTTTTCTACTATTTATTATCGGCTTATTTTTATACATGACTATGCGCTATGTATATATCATCCCAGCTGTTTTTTCTTCCCTTTTATTAGGTCTGTTGGTGACCATCTCATTGGAATGGATTGCTTTAGATTTACCATTACAGCTTACGTCTTTTAAAAAACTGTCGATTCCCTTTATGGTGACCGTTATTTGTTTATTACGTTTCTTGCTTGAAACCGCCAATTTCCATCAGAAGGAACATACAGCACAAAAACAAAGTTGAAGGTACAAAATATCCCCTTCGTTTAAGGGGATATTTATGGCACCACTAGTTGAAATTAGTTGCTGAATGCACGGTGTATGATAAAATAAATGGCAAGTACATAGAAAGAGGCGAATAGAAGCGTGAAGTTATTATGTTTGAATGGACCGAACTTAAATCGACTTGGTAAACGAGAGCCACATATTTATGGACATGAAACATTGGATGATGTTCGAGAAAATGTTCAAAATCTTGCGGCTTCTTTAGGTGCTACAGTTGAATTTCGTCAATCCAATCATGAAGGGGTACTAGTAGATTGGGTGCATGAAGCAGAGGACGAAAAATATGATGGTATTATCTTTAATCCTGGTGCATATACCCATACAAGCATCGCATTGCATGATGCAATAGCAGGTATTTCTGTGCCAGTTATCGAAGTACATATTTCCAATATCCACAAACGTGAGGCTTTCCGACATCATTCCTATCTTGCTCCGGCCTGCCTTGGTCAAATTTGTGGACTAGGTACGAAAGGCTATGAACTGGCACTACGTACATTTATCGAGAGGGAGAATTGATTATGTTGAAATTACAAAAGCTACGTAAAGCACTTCAAGAACAAAGCATCGATGGTATTTTAATTACGAATGGGTACAACCGTCGCTATATGACAGGTTTTACAGGGACAGCAGGCGTAGCAATTGTGTCTCAAAATGATGCTGTATTTATTACAGATTTCCGTTATACAGAGCAGGCTGCTGCACAAATTCAGGACTTCCGTATTGTCAAGCATGAAGCCACAATTATTGAAGAAATTGCTACTCAAGTAAATAATATGGGTATCAAATTATTGGGCTTTGAGAAAGATACTGTAAGCTATGGCACTTATGAACTGTATAAATCGAAGATTCAAGCAGATTTAGTGCCGATTTCTGGGCTAATTGAAAAAATTCGCTTGATTAAGACGGAACAAGAGATTAATATTATTAAGGCTGCGTGTGAAATTGCAGATCACGCATTTACACATATTTTAGGCTTCATCAAGCCTGGTAAAACCGAGCTTGAAGTTTCGAATGAATTAGAATTTTTCATGCGTAAACAAGGAGCAACTCAGTCTTCGTTTGACACGATTGTTGCGTCTGGTCTTCGTTCAGCATTACCACACGGCGTTGCAACGAATAAAGTGATTGAAAAAGGCGACTTTGTTACATTAGACTTTGGTGCGCTTTATAATGGCTATATTTCGGATATTACACGTACTGTGGCTGTGGGAGAACCATCTGAAAAATTGGTAGATATGTACAATACAGTCCTTGCTTCTCAACTGTTAGCACTTGAAAAAGTGGGTCCTGGATTAACAGGTATTCAAGCGGACGCGATTGCACGTGACTACTTAAAAGAAAAAGGATATGGCGAAGCATTTGGTCATTCTTTAGGACACGGTATTGGTCTTGAAGTACATGAAGGCCCTGGCTTATCGATGCGTTCTGATACAGTGCTAGAGCCAGGTATGGCCGTGACGATTGAACCAGGTGTTTACTTACCTGAAATCGGTGGTGTCCGTATCGAGGATGATATTTTAATCACAGAAACGGGTAATGAACTACTAACACATTCGTCAAAAGAACTCATTATTTTATAAACTTTGGAGGAACACAAATGATCTCAGTAAACGATTTCCGTACAGGTCTAACAATTATTGTTGATGGCCAATTATACCGCGTGTTAGATTTCCAACACGTAAAACCAGGTAAAGGTGCTGCGTTCGTACGTTCTAAATTACGTAACCTACGTAACGGCTCAGTGAATGAAAAAACATTCCGCGCTGGTGAAAAAGTTGAAAAGGCACAAATCGATAATCGTAAAATGCAATATTTATATGCACAAGGTGACGAGCATGTATTTATGGACTTGGAATCATATGAGCAAACTGAACTAGCTTCATCTGCTATTGAGTATGAATTAAAATTCCTTAAAGAAAACATGGAAGTGCATATTCAATCTTACCAAGGTGAAATGTTAGGTGTTGAATTACCAAACACTGTTCAATTAGAAGTAACAGAAACAGAACCAGGAATCAAAGGTGATACAGCTTCTGGCGGTACAAAACCTGCTACTCTTGAAACAGGTCTAATCGTACAAGTACCATTCTTCGTTAACCAAGGTGACGTTTTAATCATTAACACGGATGAAGGTTCTTACGTTTCACGTGCATAATGATCAGCCTACTCTTTTCATTAAAGAGTAGGTTTTTATTTTTTTCTTATACATATACTGTCAAATCGTTCATTTAATGTGATAATAGATAGAAGCACTATTTAATTTTTATTGAGGTACTATCAAGTTTCTATCATCAGATAGATGGTCATTACTGGTAGAATTGTTTACAATCAGAGTAAGGAGTGAAAGGTATGCTACAAACAACATTTGATATGCGATATCCAATTATACAAGCACCAATGGCAGGCGTGACATCACCTAAATTTGTGGCGGCTTGTGCTGAGGCAGGCCTATTAGGTTCAATTGGTGCAGGTTACTTAGATGGTGAACAAACAAAGCAGTTTATTCAAGAAGTGAAGAAATTAACGACAAAGCCCTTTGCGGTCAATTTATTTGTGCAAGAAGAACCCAAAATTGATGTCGAAGTTTTACAACAAGCCAGAATGGCACTGCAACCTTTTTATGATGAATTAGGATTATCCCCTGTACAGAGCGTAACATCAAAGGAAGTTTTTGCGGGACAGGTTCAAGCTGTGATTGAAGAAAAGGTAGCAGTTTGTTCATTTACATTTGGGCTGCCATCTCCGGCTGTACTTAAACAATTAAAAGATCATGGCGTCTATACGATTGGTACTGCAACCACATTAGAGGAAGCCATACTGGTGGAGCAAGCAGGAATGGATGCGGTTGTATTACAAGGGGGAGAGGCTGGCGGTCATCGAGGCTCTTTTACTGACCCTCTGCAATTAATTCCATTGCATGACTTACTACAACAAGTAGTGGGAAAAGTTGCGATTCCAATTATAGCTGCGGGAGGCCTTGTAACCAAAGAGGATATTCAAAAGGCACTTGAAAGTGGGGCACAGGCAGTTCAAATTGGGACGGCTTTACTAGTGGCAGATGAATGCGAAATTTCGCCACTCTATAAAAATGCTGTATTGGCATCAAAAGAACAACAAACGACGATTACGCTTGCATTTACTGGTAAACCAGCAAGAGGTTTAGCAAATGATTTCACTAAACGTATGGAGGATGCGACAGTAGCACCCTATCCACTACAAAATTATCTAACGACTACCATTCGTAAGGAAAGTGCTGAGCAAGGTAATGCAGAATATTTATCCATGTGGATGGGTGAAAATAGTCACCTCATACAGCAAACGGATACGGTGAAAAACATTGTGAGCAAACTATTATAATTTTTTATCGTAGAAGATCTCTATACATCTGTATAGAGGTCTTTTTTTTTGAAGAGCGACATATATTGCTGTACACGAGGGGGCGTAGGAATGGAATTACAAGACGTATTAAGAGTTGCTGGAGTGGGACTAGTCGTTGCGCTTCTTCATGTTTTCTTTGATCAAACAGGGAAGAAGGAGTTTTCATTTTTCCTCTTTTTCATTGCTTATTTATATATGACAGCAGAATTACTTCGATTTTTACGTCTATTCTTTAATGAGATTTTAACCTTCTTCCAATGGCTTACCTCATCCGGGTAATGTGAATGGAAATTGTCATCGTCGCTGTTGTCATGCTGCTTTTATTATTGCTGATAAAAGAAGTTATACAGCCACTCCATGCGCTAATCAGTGTGATGTTTTCTTTTTTGCTTTTTGGCATGTTGTTCTCGACACTTTTATTGCCTTTCGCCAAACAATTGTTAGAAACACTTGCGTTTTTACCTTATGCGAAGGCTATTTTAATCAGTGCAAGTATGTTCTATGTCGGGCAGTGGGTGGCATTGCTTTTGGCAGAACATAATTATAAAGTGCTCGGGAACATCGTTTTTGCTGCGGTGAAAATTGTGATTTTGCTGTATTGGTTTAAAGAATTTCTGGCTGTTCTACAGGAGGTGTCGGCCATTTTAAAAAGGCTAAACTAAGGAGCGAAGCCATTGCAGGAGCAAATATTATCGTTTTTAATCGACCCATTCTTTCTCTTGCTCAAGATGACGCTCATGCTTTGCAGCTACGTCATCATCATTTTGATTGTGAATATGCTATTACCAGAGTTTGAAAAAGGGACAAGGATACTTTTTTTTCTTATCGTTTTAGCAACAATCGGTCCTGTTGTTGTCAACTCCTTTACATTAATTGATGAAATTGCACAAGGACTAGCCCATCTATTTACGGCATTTTATCCGATTCTTACATCAAGCTTTTTATTATCCAGTAGTATTACAGCGATTGCTTCCTGGCAGCCTTTTTTACTGTTTTTTGTACAAGTCCTCACCATTATCAGTAGTAAGTGGCTTATTCCTGGAGTGCTTTTGGCCATTGTCTTTGATGTATGCAGTGTGATCGTAAAGGAAATATCCTTTACTCGAATAGCTGAATTGATTCGCTTTACAATTATGAGCATCGTTTCGGCCTCAGTTATTTGCTATGTCTTACTGATGACCGCAAGTGGTGTAGCAGCATTTAGTGTCAATGCGGCTGTAGCAGAGCCCGTCAAAAAATTAATTGAAGAAAATATTCCAGTTGTTGGTTCTTTTATTGTGGATAGTTTTTCGATGTTTCAGCATATGACTCAATTTACATCTTCTCTTACAAGTATTAGCGCTTTTATCGCCGTCATTACGGTGTCTTTTATCCCAACCGTGCAGCTTGTAGTTAGTGCCTATTCTTTGAAAATGCTCGCTGCTATTTTAGAACCGATTGCCTTTGATGATATTTGTAGACTACTAGATCAAGTTAGCAAATCGCTATTTACTTTATGTGCTGTATCATTTTTAATTGCTTTTTCATTTATGTTTTCTTGTTTTTTCCTCATTGTGTTCGTACAAGTTATGGCAGGGGGTAGATAGATTGATTCTTTTATTGGCATTGCTCTTTGTCTGTCAGATTTTTGTGTTTCTAACGGATGATAAGGAAATAATTTCTCTAACAAAGTTGGTCATCACGTTAGTATTTTTGCAATTGCTATTAAAGATTCCATTTATCAATTCATAGGAAGAAACAAGCGTACATACACTTGAAAAAGAGAAGATGAAAGGAGGCAATGTACAAGTGATGTGGAAAAGACACGAAAAAAAACAACGTCATTGATGGTTTTAATTTTGATAGCTGCCTCCGTGGGAATATTCATCATTTTACCTATGTATCAAACGAATTCAACAAGCGACAATGGTTCACCGCTCACGAATGAAGAAAAACTTGAGCAAACACTGAAGGCAATGCAAGGTGTTGGGGAGGTTAAAGTCTACTTTTATTATGGAGAGATGACAGATGATCAGGATGCCAATAAACTATTCAGCCAATATTTTCGAGGGACTGAGCAAGGCACGAAAAACGTAACAGGAATGCTCGTTGTGTCAGAAGGTGCTTCCGATATCTTTGTGAAAAATGAAATTCGTGCTGTCGTCAGTCAAGTGATGCAATTACCGATTCATCGAATTATTATCGTTCCAATGGAAAATAAGGAGGAAAAGTAAATGCGCGTACGTAGAAGAACAGTTTGGTTTATGACATTATTAAGTTTAGTAGCAGTCATTTCAGTGTATTATTTGGTTGATCCAGCAAAGCAATTCAATGGTCTTACTATTTTTACAGATGATACACTACAACAAACAGCTGTCACAGGTGTTACAGATCAGAAAGCAACAAATGATATAACACAAGAAGTATCTTCACCAAGTCACTTATTCGAAGAAATGCGTATGCAGGTTAGTGATGAGAGAAGCCAGCTTCGTGAACAGTTAACACAAAAAATTGCTTCTCAGGAAGCTTCTGCTGAAGAAAAAAATGAGGCATTTAATGAAATGGATGGGCTGATTAAACGAGAATCAGCGGAAGCTATGCTGGAGATGCTCGTTAAATCATTAGGCTACTCGGATGCGTTTGTTCGTGCTGAGGGAGAAAAAGTGTCGGTGACAGTGATGGCAGAGGAATTGTCAAAAGCACAAGCAAACGAAATTATTTATTTGGTAAAAACAGAGATGGAAGGCGCAAATGATGTGCAAGTAAAGTTCAGTGCAAATAATTATTAAAAAATAGAGAAAAAAATAAATTTTTAGTTAATTCATTAAAGGTTGTTATATATCAGCTTCATGAAAAGGCTTTCGCTTAGTAAAGGAAAGCCTTTTATTTTGTTCATATTTACTTAATTTTCATTTAACTATTTCAAATTGATACGAAAAAATATAGAATAGTTATTGTAGTAGATTTTAATTCATAAGGAGAGTTAGAAATGTTCAAAATTCAAGAAATTCGTGAAATTATCAAATTAGTGGATTCTTCTTCAATTGACGAGTTTGTGTATGAAGTAGATGGCGCAAAAGTAAAACTTAAAAAGAATAACGTTGTTGTTACAGAAACTGTAGCACCTAAAAAAGAAGCAGTAGCCCCTGTTGTACAACAATCTGCACCAGCAGAAGCTCCAGCAGTAACACCTGCACCAGCGAAAGAAGAAGCGCCAGCACCAGCTGCAGCGGCACCATCAGTTAACGACCCATCGTTACATAAAATTGTATCTCCAATGGTCGGTACTTTCTATCAAGCACCAAACCCAGATTCTCCTGCTTACGTAAAAGTGGGTGACAAAGTAGGGGACGAAACAATCGTATGTATCGTAGAAGCAATGAAATTATTCAACGAAATCGAAGCAGAAGTGCAAGGGGAAATCGTTGAAATTCTAGTTAAAGATGGCGACTTAGTAGAGTACGGCCAACCATTATTCCTTGTAAAAGCTGAGTAAGGAGTGCAAAACAAATGAAAAAAGTTTTAATTGCAAACCGCGGCGAAATCGCTGTGCGTATCATTCGTGCTTGTAAAGAGTTAGGCATTCAATCGGTTGCTGTATACTCTGAAGCAGATGCTGACGCATTACATGTGAAGTTAGCAGACGAAGCTTATTGCATCGGACCGAAGCTATCAAAAGATTCTTATCTTAGCTTCCCAGCACTACTTAGCGTAGCTGAAAAAACAGGTGCTGACGGCATCCATCCTGGTTATGGCTTCGTATCAGAAAACGCTGATTTTGCTGAAGCGTGTGAAAACGCTGGCATTAAATTCATCGGTCCGTCATCTGATTCTATTAAAATTATGGGTATCAAGGACGTTGCACGTACAACAATGGAAGCAGCAGGTGTTCCACTTGTTCCAGGTACTGGTATTGTGCCAGATATCGAAACAGGTAAAGAATGGGCTGCTAAAATTGGTTACCCTGTCATCATCAAAGCAACTGCTGGTGGCGGTGGTAAAGGGATCCGTGTAGCACGTACAGAAGAAGATCTTGTAAAAGGTATTGAAATTACGCAAAAAGAGGCTGCTGCAGCATTCGGTAACCCTGGCGTATATTTAGAGAAATTTATCGAGTACTTCCGTCACTGTGAAATCCAAGTTTTAGCAGATGGCTACGGTAACGTGGTGCATTTAGGCGAACGTGACTGTACGGTTCAACGTCGTATGCAGAAGTTAGTAGAGGAAGCTCCATCTCCAGCCCTATCTTCTGAGCGTCGTGCTGAAATGGGTGCAGCTGCAGTAAAAGCGGCACAAGCATGTAACTATGAAGGTGCTGGCACAATCGAGTTTATCTATGACTATCAAGAGGACAAGTTCTACTTCATGGAAATGAACACTCGTATTCAGGTTGAGCACCCAGTAACAGAAATGATTTCTGGTGTAGATCTTGTACAACAACAATTAAAAATTGCATCTGGTGAGAAGCTTCCATTTACACAAGATGATATAAAATTAAATGGTTGGGCGATTGAATGCCGTATTAACGCAGAAAATGCCTATAAAAACTTCATGCCTTCAGCAGGAACTGTTGATACGTATATAACACCAGGTGGCTATGGTGTACGTATTGATTCTGCTGTCTATGCGGGCTATACAATCCCACCATATTACGATTCAATGGTAGCAAAACTAATTGTTCATGCGGATACACGTGAAGAAGCGATTGCGAAAATGAACCGCGCCTTAAGTGAATTCGAAGTATCTGGTCCTGGAATCAATACAACTATTCCATTCCACCAAGCCTTGATGAACAATGACGTCTTCAAATCAGCACAATTCAATACGAAGTTCCTTGAAGAGAACGATGTATTGGGTGTAGCAGAAAAAGTGAAGTAAGCGTTCGCAAGTTTAAACCTCCTAGCTATTATAGTTAGGAGGTTTTTTATGTCTAAGCATAACTAGATAGAAGACTTACTTGCAGGTAGGAAGATCAATCATAGAAGAAAGATTGACCGTTATAGAAGCTTAAACCGTTAATAATTGAAGTGTGGTGAAGAGTATAAAAGTTCTATTTTATAGATAGAAGATCGTTATCTGGTGTTAACATACCATTCTTTGTTGAATAGTCTCCTATGTTTCTGTAAAGCACAGCTGTCTTTATCGCATGGCCTTCTTTCGCAAATACAAGAAGAAAAATATCTTCCCGTACATCTAATCCACTAATACTACCTTTAAACTGTATGTGCATTGTTTCTTCAATCGCATCTTTCGTTGTATAAGGTCCAAAAATTTGCGCTTTTTCCCAATCAAAATCCGTTAATTTATTTAGTGAAACTACAGTTGTACCATTATTTGCTTTTTCCATTATATTTTTCGCAAGCAATGTATCTTCACTAGCACTATTCCCAAAAAATAAAAAAAACATTGTAAACATGAGGACAACCCCACCGATGCCAAACAACCATTTTTGTAACATACTCTACCTCTACTTTATCTCAAATCAATTCTATATTATAGAAAGAATACTATATAATAGAAGAAAGAAATAGTCATCCCCCTGAAAAGGAGTGAAACAATGGATGCCAATATACAATAAGCTAGTGAGGGATAAAATTTTAGAAGTAATTGAAGCGAAGGGTTTATCCTATCATGCACGCATTTTAGAACCTAGTGAGCTGGTAAAGGCAATAAAGGCTAAAATGATAGAAGAAGCTACAGAATTTTACGAAGCCCAGCATAAAGAAGATAGTGTTGAAGAGCTCGCAGACATACTGGAGCTCATTCATATGGCTATCGGTGTGCTAGGTGTAAGCTTTGAGGAGCTAGAAGCGACCCGTGTACACAAGAAGAAAGCTCGTGGGGGATTTGAAAAGGGAATTTATTTAATCGATGTCGTGGATCAGTAAAGTCGGTTTTAAATTAAAACGGCTTTCGACAGCCAAACCTTCCTTTTTATAGTATAATAAATGTAAGTACAGCACTTGTTTGTGATGTGTAAGGGAAAGGATGATATTTGTATGGCAGAGAAAGTAGGACAATCTTTCGTACAACCAACACCTTCTGGGAAAGAAGAGCTTGGAAAAATTGAGGTAGCGGCAGAGGTGATCGAGGTTGTGGCTGGGATTGCTGTCAATGAAGTAGAAGGCATTGCTGCAACTCGTGGAAATATTGCGACGGGTGTCGTGGAACGTTTCGGTAAAAAAGTACACAATAAAGGCATTAAATCAGGTGTAACGGAAACTGGTGAAATTGCGATTGATGTATTTTGCTCTGTGAAATATGGATATGCCATTCCTAAGGTAGCAAAAGAAGTTCAAACGCAAATCCGTCAGGCTATTTTTAATATGACGGCACTAGAAACAGCAGAAGTAAATGTGCATATTACAGGTATTCACTTTGAAAAAGAAGAAACAGTAGTGCATGAATAAAAAAGAAAAGGATTGCCCGATGATGATTTGTTCATCAAAGGGCAGTCCTTTTTATATGGATTTCTCTAGGTTTCATGTGTGTATCGCTATTTTTATAATTCTATATGCTTTGGCTTTCTCCAGAATAACGCAAGTATGACGCCAAGCACCAATACGATTGTAGCAAAGTAGTATGGATAGTTCAGATTGATATCGAACAATACACCACCTAGGATAGGGCCAAAAATATTACCAAGACTTGTAAACATAGAGTTCATTCCACCAACAAATCCTTGTTCATTTCCGGCAATTTTCGATAAATACGAAGTAACAGCAGGTCGAATTAAATCGAAGCCTACGAAAATAAAGAATGTAACGAATAAGATGGCAAAATAATGACTCACAATCGTCATGGCGAATGTTAATACTGCTGAAAGGATTAGTGAGTAACGAATAACATTAATCTCACCCATTTTCTTTGTCAGCCAATCAAATAGTATTAATTGAGCTAGTGCACCTACAATCCCACTTCCTGTAATAATAATGGCAATATCCGATGGTGTAAATGCAAATTTGTGATCGACGAATAAGCTAAACAATGATTCGAATGCAGCGAGGCCAAATGATAACACGAAAATAAGAATGAATGGTATGAAGTAGAGTGGACTAAACACACGCTTGACACTACCTAACATGGATGGTGTTGCCTCTTCATTGTCTGTAGCACGTGTTGGCTCTTTTAAAAACAGCAATGACAGAATCGCTGCGAACAGACCAAGTACTCCAGCTGCATAAAATGGGACACGTGTACCAATTTCAGCCAAAAATCCACCGATCCCTGGGCCGATAATAAAACCTGTACTAATGGCTGCACTCATATAGCCAAGTGCCTTAGGGCGCTGTGCCAATGTCGTAATATCAGCTATATAGGCGGTTACGGCTGGCATAATGAAAGCTGCACTCACGCCACCTAACATACGAGAGACAAAAAGAATTTCAACAGAACGACCAAACCCAAATAAAAACTCAGAAAGTCCAAAAATAAAAAGACCTGCAACAATCATAACTTTGCGGCCAATATTATCAACAAGCTTACCTGCAATTGGTGATGCAATTAGTTGTGTAATGGCAAAGGCTGCCACCATATAACCAACAACAGAGCCTGAAATATGTAGCTCATTCATGATGGTTGGTAAAACAGGGATGACTAAACCAATCCCTAAAAAGGCAATGAAAAGATTAGATAATAAAATAGCTAAGGTTATATTTTGCTTCTTGCTCATAAACTTCTCCTTCTAATGGTTCGCGATACATGTTTTCAATCTACTAGAATATTTCCATGTAATACGATAAACCCTATAGTAACTATAGGGTCAAAAGATTTGTTTTTATTTTTTAAAATTTTTCTTAGTGTGGGAGTTCTGGCTGAGAGTTATACGAATGCGCCACTACTTTTTCGGAGGAATTTTGTGTCTCTTGTTTTTGCCTAATCTTTAATTCTACTATAAATTTCTTTTCTTGCTCCATAGTGAGCGTTGCTGGCATATATAGCTCATACACTCGCGACTCAAATAGCTCCTGCTGAGCCAATACATGATTTCTCAATTTTTCATAGTATAAAAAATAAGTATCAGGGTCGTAAATAAAGGCAATGCATACATATTTACCACCAGGAATAATGGTTTGTTGTATGTTTGGTGAAAGCTGCGAAAATGTGCGCTCCGTTAATAGGGGAGTAAAAATAGCATCATAAATGATGTCATTGACATCTTTATAAGGCTCTAGTGGATAAATACAGCCATAACGACTGTTTAAGATACTGCCTTCCTTTTCGATAATTTTAATTAAAGTGGCATAGTATGTACTCGTGCTCGATGTCGGTGTTAATTCAGTAGTGGTTACTTGAAGAACAGGCATTGCTTCCTCAATCTGCACATAAATCTCACCGAAGACTGGGATATCAATTTGCTCTTGTAATTGCTTTTTTGTTTTCAGTAAAGTATTTTTTGCTTCGTTTAAACGTGAAATTTTTTCATTGATGCGTAGCTCCTGCTGAGCTAAAAAATCAAGCAATTCCTCGGAGGTTAATCTAAGTGCTTTTTTTATATCATCAAGCGTTACGCCGATATATTTAAGGGACTTTATAATGTCTAAATAGAAGAGCTGATTGCCTTTATAATACCGATAATTGGTGAAGGTATCGATATAAGCAGGCTTAAATAAATCAATTTGATCATAATAACGTAATGTCTGAACCGATAAGTTTGAAAGTTTGGCAACCTCACCTATCGTATAATAATGTTCCTTCATAAATGGCCTCCACTAATAAAAGCTAAAGACGTTTTGAAAGGCATCAAAACGAATTTTATGCTTGCAATCCTCCCAGTAAAATAGGAGAGGTTTGCGTTCCTTCATTTGTTTACATTGTTCTTCACCTTCAACTGATTTAAATTTTTTATAGCTAGGGCATGTAGCTTCATGTTGCATAGTGAACACCTCTAAAGATTTTTCATTTTCTTTATTATACCATTACGAACAGGAAACATTCATTTTTGAATACCACTATTCGATGAGAAGTAGGCTTAAACAAAAAGTTCCTTGAAAAAGGTTCAGATTATTGAAAACTTGCTTGAAATCGTGATTCTCGTGTGATTTTATGCTATTATAAACCTTAATGCCACTTAAGAAGGAGAGCTTTACATGAAACGACATGAAGCACGCGAAAAAGCGTTGCAAGTTTTGTTTCAGCTAGACAATACGGATCTAACAGTTGAAGAAGCAATGGGCCATATTAAAGGTCAACCTACCAATGCCTTCTACGAAAAGATCGTGAATGGAACAGCTGAACATTTGGAGGAAATCGATGCTACCTTAGAACAGCATCTTGAAAAGTGGTCACTTGCCCGTCTACCCAAAATTGAAAGAACGGTTTTACGTTTAGCTGTATATGAATTGTTATACATGCCAGAAACCCCAAAAAGAGTAGTACTAAACGAAGCAATCGAGTTATGTAAAACATTTGGCGATGATAGTTCATCTAAATTCGTCAATGGTGTACTTTCTAAATTTACAGAACAAGAATAATGTGTTGAATTGGAAGGAGTAACGAAGGTTTATGTCAAGTGCAATTATTAATGGTAAAGAGATTGGTCAAGAAATTCGTAATGCTGTAGCAGAGCGTGTCACTCGATTAAAAGAGCGAGGGTTAACACCTGGTTTAGCGGTTGTGTTAGTTGGAGACAACCAGGCATCAGCTACATATGTGAGAAATAAACAAAAATCTTGTGAAGCGATTGGTATGTTTTCAGAACTCATTAAATTACCAGAAGAAACAACACAAGAGGAATTACTAGCACAAATTGAGCTTTTAAATCAGCGTGAGGATATTCATGGTATTTTAGTTCAATTACCACTCCCAAAACATATTGATGAGGATACAGTCATTGCAACGATTGCTGTCGAGAAGGATGTCGATGGATTCTCACCTGTAAGCGTTGGGAAAATGATGCTTGGCCAAGAAACATTTTTACCTTGTACACCGTTTGGCGTGATGAAGCTTCTTGAGTATTCAGGAATTGAAATCGCAGGAAAGCATGCTGTAATCGTTGGGCGCAGTCATATCGTTGGTAAACCAATGGGACAACTACTTTTACAAAAAGATGCAACAGTGACCTATACACACTCTAAAACACCAGATTTACCTTCATTCACAAGACAAGCAGATATTTTAATTGCTGCTGTTGGACGTGCAAATTTTATTACGAAAGAGCACGTGAAAGAAGGGGCTGTTGTCATTGATGTAGGTATTAATCGCGATGACAACAATAAATTATGCGGCGACGTAAACTTTGCAGAAGTGGATGGAATTGCGTCTCATATTACGCCTGTACCAGGTGGCGTAGGACCAATGACCATCACGATGTTACTATTCAACACAGTGCAAGCAGCTGAAAATACGCTTGTACAATAAAAAAACCTTTTGAAATAAGTCATCTCAACATTGTGTGAGGTGACTTTTTTTGTTGTGTAAAATCCGAACTTTTCTTCGATTTGGTCGTCTAATGTAACGTTTGGGACATACATACTTAGAAGGAGGTTTTTATGGAAAATATCGATATAATGTTAATCGTCAAGCATATCATTATTGGACTTGTACAAGGCTTTACAGAGCCAATTCCTGTATCGTCGAGTGGACATGTGATGATTGCCAGCGAAATACTGGGACTAGGTGAACAAGGCTTTACTTTTGCCATCTTAACAAATACAGCTTCGTTACTCGCTATTATGTATATTTATCGTAAGGATATTGTTCGTCTAATCAGCCATTTTTTTCTTTACTTGAAAACAAGAGAAAAGCGGTATAACGCGGATTTTCGCTTTGCTCTCTATATTGTCATCGGTTCAATCCCTGCTGGCATTTTAGGGGTGTTATTAAGTGATGTTATTGCAGATAACGTAAGTATGACGACGATTGCGCTCATGCTATTTGTGACAGGGACTGCGTTATGGCTAATTCGTAATATGCATGGTAAGAAGAAAGATGCAGATTTGCGTGCAAAAGATGCCATCATTGTTGGGTTGGGGCAAGCAGTCGCTTTAACGCCGGGAATTAGCCGTTCAGGTGCTACGATTATTTCGGCCATAGCAGTAGGGATGAAGCAGGATACAGCCTTACGTTTTTCCTTTATGCTTTATATTCCTGTAAGTTTGGGTGGGGTAGTCCTTGGCATTACAGATTTTTTAGATGAGCCGAATAAAGGTGCCTTAGCTCTTCCTTATGCCGCCACTTTCTTGGCAACACTCATCATGACTTATTTCGCAATGCGTTGGTTTATGGGCATTATGAAAAGTGGCAAACTTAGCTACTTTACGTATTATTGTTTTATTGTCGGAACTCTTTTATTACTATTCTATTAAAATATAAAGTCTCATAACGTATGAAGTTATGAGGCTTTGTTTGTTATTTGTCATAATATACGGTTTCTAATAGTGAGAACGTGTAGGAATGTGTTATAGTTGTTTTTCGATAGAAGAAAGACAGTCATTTTTTCTAGCGAAACTGCATTTTAGCACGTCAACGACTGTAAAAAATGTTATGATAGGTGTAGTTTTGTGAAAAACTTGATTTTAGTAAAGGAGCCGAAAACATGTCCTCTGCTTCTTATTTAACAGTAAAAGCGTTAACGAAATATATTAAACGAAAATTCGATGCAGATCCACATTTGCGTGAAGTGTATGTAAAAGGTGAATTATCGAATGTGAAAATTCATCAATCCGGTCATATTTACTTTACATTAAAGGATGATGGTGCCCGAATAGCTGCTACGATGTTTAAAACAGCAGCTACCAAATTAGCGTTTGAACCAAAGGAAGGCATGCAAGTATTTATCCGTGGGGATGTAAACGTTTACGAAGGCTATGGAACCTATCAGCTATATGTACAGGAAATGCAGCCAGATGGCATTGGCAGCCTGTTTGTTGCCTTTAATCAATTAAAAGAGCAATTACAAAAAGAAGGTCTTTTTAAACCTGAATGGAAACAACCAATACCAAAATTTCCTGAAAAGATTGGTGTGCTTACTTCAACTACTGGTGCAGCTATACGGGATATTTGTACAACCTTAAAGAGACGTTACCCACTTGCTGAAATTTTGATTTATCCAACACTTGTGCAAGGAGCTCAAGCAGCACCGAATATTGTGCAAAATATTCAACGTGCTAATCAAGAGACAAGCTGTGATGTGTTGATTGTTGGGCGAGGAGGAGGCTCCATCGAGGATTTATGGGCATTTAATGAAGAGATTGTGGCACGAGCTATTTTTGAAAGCCGAATCCCTATTATAAGTGCGGTTGGCCATGAAACAGATACGACGATCGCCGACTATGTAGCTGATTTACGTGCACCTACTCCAACAGCAGCTGCTGAGATGGCTGTGCCAGATCAGGCGGAGCTCTACCAACGGGTGCTTACGCAGAAATCACAGCTTCATCAAATGGTTAGGTCGCAACTTATGGCAGAGCGACAGCGTCTAAATAAGCTCCAGCAGTCTTATCCATTGTCAATGCCAGAAAGACTTTATCGCCCTTTTACAGAAAGATTGGCACAGCTTGAATCAGGATTGCAGACAGCGATGCAAGTAAGCTTGATGAAAAAAACCGCCCAACTTCAACAATTACATAGTACGGTGGAGCAACATTCACCCAAAAAGGCACTTGCTTTTCATCAGAGAGAGCTTGAAGCGCGCGTCCAACAATTAACACGTGCGACTACGTATTATGTGGCGAAACAGCAACAACAATTTGAGTCAAACGTTAGAACATTAGAAGCTTTAAATCCACTGTCCATTCTAACAAGAGGCTTTACAGTAGCATATAAAGATCAGCAAATGATCAAATCATCCACTGAGGTGCAAAAGCAAGATCAACTGACACTGACTTTCCATGATGGAAAGGTTGTGGCTAACGTGACGAATATCTTGCCAAAGAATGAGGGGGAATTGTTGTGACTGAAAAACAACAAACATTTGCAGAAGCCATGACGGCACTAGAAGAAATCGTTCGCCAGTTAGAACAGGGTGATGTGCCATTGGAAAATGCGATTGATTTATACAAGCAAGGAATGGAGCTATCAAAGTTTTGCCATAGTAAGCTGCAACATGCTGAGGAGCAGCTTGTATCAATTGTCCAAGAGACTGGTGAAACAACAGCATTTGATCCACTAAAGGGAGAGAATTAGGAAATGAATGAGCCATTAAAGTACTTTATTGAAAGCAATACACCACAGATTGAAGAGACGATGTTTGCACTTGTTGAACAAATTGATGCACCAGCAGATTTAAAGGAATCCATGCTTTATTCATTAAAGGCAGGGGGTAAACGAATTCGTCCGCTTTTTGTGTTAGCGGTACTAGAGCTTTACCGTGAAAATCTTCAGGACGGTTTGATTGTCGGTTCGGTTATTGAAATCATTCACACATATTCTTTAATCCATGATGATCTACCAAGCATGGATAATGATGATTTTAGAAGAGGCAAGCCAACAAATCATAAAGTTTATGGAGAAGCGCTGGCTACGCTTGCTGGTGATGCATTAAACACACTGGCATTTGGCATTTTAGCACGCATGGATATCTCTGCTGAAAAGCGTATTGAGCTTGTCCAGTTGCTAAGCGTTGCAGCAGGTGCAGAAGGCATGGTTGGTGGTCAAGTACTAGATATGGAAGGGGAGCAACGTCAGCTTAATTTAGCTGAATTGGAACAAGTCCATGTCAATAAAACAGGTGCTTTATTGCGTTTTAGTATTGAAGCGGGAGCCGTACTTGCAGATGTATCAGAACAAGACCGTGCTACATTGAAGGAGTATGCGCATCATATTGGTTTAGCTTTCCAAATTCAAGACGATATTTTAGATATTGAGGGAACGACTGAAGAACTAGGAAAAACAGCTGGGAAAGATGTCGCTAGTGATAAAAGCACCTATCCAGCACTTCTAACATTAGAGGGAGCAAAAGAAAAGCTTGCTGAGCATTATCAACATGCCATTAACGCACTCGATCAATTACCAATAGATGTAAGCCTATTACGTGACTTTGCTGCTTATATAGTTCATCGTAAAAACTAAGAGAAAATCAAGGCGTTGAAGGAAAAGAATATGCTAGAATAGGTGGGAACGTTTGCAATATGTAAACAATGAAGTGCTCGTACTTTTAGCATATTGATAACACTGCTATAATGGTGGAAACACAATTGCGGTGAATATTTTATTGAAAAGGTGTGTGAGAAAGGTGGATTTAAATAAAATAACTAGTCCATCCTTTTTAAAAAACTTAAATAAGAAGGAGCTTGAGCAGCTTGCCCAAGAAATTCGTACCTTCTTAATCGAAAAATGTTCTGTCACAGGTGGGCATATCGGGCCGAATTTAGGCGTAGTTGAGTTAACGATGATGCTGCATAAAATGTTTGACAGTCCTAAAGATAAGTTTTTGTGGGATGTTGGCCACCAAGCTTACGTGCATAAAATTTTAACAGGTCGTGCGAGTCAATTTGACACACTACGTCAGTTCAAAGGGCTTTGTGGATTTCCAAAGCGCGTGGAGAGTGAACATGATGAGTGGGAAACAGGTCATAGCTCGACATCTTTATCAGCAGCCATGGGTATGGCAGCAGCACGTGATATAAAAAAAGAAAACAACTTTGTTATCCCTATTATTGGTGATGGGGCTTTAACAGGTGGTATGGCACTTGAGGCATTAAATCATATTGGCCATGCAAAAACAAATATGATTGTCATCCTCAATGATAATGAAATGTCGATTGCACCAAATGTTGGCGCATTACACAATGTTTTAGGTCGTCTACGTACAGCCAAGGAATACTCAAAAGCCAAGGAAGAGCTGGAATCACTTATTAATAAGATTCCAGTATTAGGTGGAAAGCTTGCCTCTACTGTTGAACGCGTAAAGGATAGCTTAAAATATTTAGTAGTATCTGGTGTGTTTTTTGAGGAGCTAGGCTTTAAATACCTTGGTCCAATTGATGGACATGATTTTGAAGCGCTTGAAATGACATTATCACATGCGAAAAAAGTAAAAGGGCCAGTCCTTGTTCATGTTATTACGAAAAAAGGAAAGGGCTATAAACCAGCCGAGGATGATACAATTGGGAATTGGCATGGAACAGGTCCTTATAAAATTGAAAATGGTGCCTTTGTGAAGTCTGAGACTACTGGACCAGCATGGAGTAGTTTAATTGCTGAGACAGTTCGTAAAATTGCTCATGAAAATGAGCGAGTGGTAACGATTACACCTGCCATGCCTGTAGGTTCAAAATTGCAAGGTATTCAAAAGGACTTCCCAAATCGTTTCTTTGATGTAGGGATTGCGGAGCAACATGCGGCAACGATGGCTGCAGGATTAGCGACGCAAAAGATGAAACCATTTTTAGCGATTTATTCCACATTCCTGCAACGTGCATATGACCAAGTATTGCATGATATTGCTCGCCCGAATTTAAATGTCTTTATTGGTATTGATCGTGCTGGTTTAGTGGGAGCAGATGGGGAAACACATCAAGGTGTATTTGATATTGCTTTCCTTCGTCATATTCCAAACATGACAATCATGATGCCAAAGGATGAGAATGAAGGGCAACATATGGTAAAAACAGCGATTGATTATGATGGTGGTCCAATTGCACTTCGTTATCCACGTGGTAATGGAATTGGTGTACCATTAGATGATGAGCTTGTAGCTTTACCAATTGGTAGCTGGGAAGTTTTACGTGAGGGGAAAGACGCCTCTATCTTGACATTTGGAACAACGATTCCAATGGCAATGGCTGCTGCAGAAATGCTTGCGCAACAAGGGATCGATATTGAAGTAGTCAATGCACGCTTTATCAAACCGATGGATGAAGATATGCTCCACCGTATATTATCTAGCCAAAAACCGATTTTAACTATTGAAGAAGCTGTTCTACAAGGTGGATTTGGTAGTGGTGTATTAGAATTTGCTCATGACCACGGCTATTTAAATGCGCTTATTGATCGAATGGGTATCCCAGATCAATATATTGAGCATGGCAACGTAGATCAGCTACTCGCAGAAATTCATATGACAGCGGAGGATACGGTTGCACGTATGCACGTATTACTTCAACAAAAACAGCAAGTGGGTTTAAATAAATAATGACAAAACAACCAAAAGAACGAGTAGATATTTTACTTGTAGAGCGTGGACTATGTGAAACAAGAGAAAAAGCAAAACGCTCCATTATGGCGGGCCTTGTCTTTTCGAATGAAATACGAATTGATAAGGCAGGCGAGAAAATTGCCATCGATGCACCGCTACAAGTAAAGGGCTCAGATTTAAAATATGTGAGTCGTGGTGGCCTTAAATTAGAAAAGGCGCTACAAATTTTTGATATGTCTGTAGAAGGGAAGCTGATGCTTGACATTGGCTCCTCTACAGGTGGCTTTACAGATTGTGCCTTACAGCATGGTGCAAGACATTGCTATGCACTAGATGTTGGTTCGAACCAACTAGCATGGAAAATTCGCTCAGATGAACGAGTGACAGTAATGGAGAAAACGAATTTTCGCTATACAACGGCAGCCGATTTATCGGAAGGTTTACCTGATTTTGCAACAATCGATGTCAGCTTTATTTCGTTATCACTGATTTTACCAGTATTAAAAACATTATTGCTGCCAGGCGGGGATGTTATGGCATTGGTAAAACCTCAGTTTGAAGCTGGGAAAGATAAAGTAGGTAAAAAAGGAATTGTTCGTGATAAAAAAGTCCATTTAGAAGTTTTGGAAAAAACGGCAGCAATGGCAACAGAGATTGGTTTTGTAGTGAAAGATGCTTCCTTCTCTCCAATCACAGGTGGAGAAGGAAATATTGAATTTTTATTCCATTTAGTGAATCCTATTGGACAAGAAGATCTACCTGCATATACAGCTTTTAATGCACTCGTTGAAGAAGCGCATAATTCTTTAAAATAACACGTGCTCGCTTATAGAGCCGTGTTTTTTCTTGTGCTTTTTTGTTGAAAATGGTAGTGTGATTATACACATATACAATTATTTATAAGAGGTGATTTCGTTGAATAAGGGACAACGACATATACGGATTCGGGATATTATCGCCAATCATGAAATTGAAACACAAGATGATTTAGTCGATTTTTTAAAAGATGCAGGCTATAATGTGACACAAGCTACAGTATCAAGGGATATAAAAGAGCTTCATTTAGTGAAAGTACCATTACAGGATGGGCGTTATAAATATAGCTTACCCGCAGATCAGCGTTTCAACCCAGTCCAAAAATTACATCGTGCATTAGCAGATGCTTTTGTAAGTATTGATGGAGCATCTCATTTTTTAGTCATGAAAGCTCTTCCTGGGAATGCGAATGCGATTGCATCCCTACTTGACCATTTAGATTGGCCAGAAATTTTAGGTACGATTTCTGGAGATGATACCATTTTAATTATTTGTCGAAATGAAAATGAGCGTGAAAATACAAAAAATCGCTTATTAGATATGCTTTAATTTGATTTAGAGGTGACATTTTGTGTTAAGAGAGCTTAGTATTCGAAACTTTGCCATCATTGAGGATTTGACTGTCAGCTTCTTAGAAGGCTTAACAGTTCTCACAGGGGAAACAGGTGCCGGAAAATCCATTATCATTGATGCGGTGCATTTACTTGCAGGTGGACGAGGCAACACTGAATTTATTCGACATGGCGCAAGAAAAGCAGAATTGGGTGGCTTATTTCAAATTTCGAGTTCAGCTCATCCTGTTCTGAAAAAGTTAGAAGAAGCAGGCATTGAAATAGAAGAAGATACGATTATTTTACGTCGTGATTTAAATGACACTGGTAAAAGTATTTGTCGTGTGAATGGAAAGCTTGTGCCCTTATCGGTGCTTAGAGACATTGGGGCAAGTCTCATTGATATTCATGGTCAGCATGAAAATCAAGAGCTAATGGATGAAAAGCAACACATCAATTTGCTTGACCAGTTTGCAGAAGAAGAGCTATTGCCCATTCAAAAAACGTATCGTGCCCAGTACGATGAATACCGTTTGCTCAAAAAAGACTTAGCTTCTATATCCATTGATGAGCAGCTGATGGCACAACGTATCGATTTGTATCAATTTCAAATTAAAGAGTTGGACGAAGCTAATTTAAAGTTAGGTGAGGAAGACGAGCTTCTAGACGAACGGCGTCGTCTGATGAATTTTAATAAAATTTTTGAACGTTCTAGTGCAGCCTATGAGGCCATACAGGGCGAAACAAAAGGGCTTGATTGGATCGGAACAGCAATGGGTGCTTTAGAAGATGCTGCAATGGTTGATGAGCAATTCAAAGAATCATCGGAGGCGGTTACAAGTGCGTTTTATGCATTACAGGATGCAGCCTATCAGGTTAAAAATGTGTTAGATGAATTGGAATTTGACCCTGCACGTTTAAACGAGGTGGAGCAGCGTTTAGCGTTGTTGCAAACTTTAAAACGCAAATATGGTACGACAGTGGAAGAGATCTTGGCTTATTATGAAAAAATTAAAAACGAGTTAAATGAGCTGTTGAACCGTGATGAGATTTTGCAGGTGAAAGAACGGCGTGTGTTAGAAATGGAAGCTGTACTCAATGAGCTGGCTAGTGAACTTTCAACTGTACGTAAAGCTGCGGCTCAACAATTGAGTGAAGCAATTATGGCAGAGCTACGTGAATTACATATGGAAAAAGCAAAATTTATTGTCAATTTCGATGAATTACCCTATTTCGACGCCAATGGGAAAGATCAAATTATCTTCTACATTTCCACAAACGTTGGGGAGCCACCAAAGTCTTTACCGAAAATTGCATCCGGTGGAGAATTATCACGAATGATGCTAGCGTTGAAAACCATTTTCTCTTCTTCCAATGGCATTACTTCCATTATCTTTGATGAGGTGGATACAGGTGTCAGTGGTCGTGTTGCGCAAGCAATTGCAGAGAAAATTGCTGCGATTTCTGTTAATTCTCAAGTTTTATGTATTTCCCATTTACCTCAAGTTGCAGCGATGGCAGATCATCATTACTTCATCAAAAAAGAAGTCGAGCATGATCGAACGTTTACTTCCTTATCAGAAATTGATCAAGATGCTCGTATAGAGGAAGTTAGCCGTATGATGTCTGGAACGGAAATTACAGCTTTGACACTTCAGCATGCGACGGAGCTTTTAAAAATGGCAGATGAACGAAAAAAACAAATGCGTTAACCATTATTCCAGAAACAGTTTCAGCTGTTTCTGGCTTTTTTCATTTTGCGCAAATATTTACCGCTTATAAGAACGTCACAACAACACATAGTAAAAAGACAAAAATGAAAAGGAGGTGTCGTATGAATCGTCATTGGCGTCAATTAGTCATTTTGCCTATGCTCATCTTTTTATTAGTAATGCCTATACAAGCTTTAGCCGCCAAAAAGCTTATACCAATGGGCGAAGCAATTGGAATTCAACTTCAATTGTCACATGTATTTGTCGCACACGATGTACTATTAGCTTCCAATCAGTGGATGAAAGGAGGCGCTGTTATTGAAAAAATAAACGATATACCAGTAAAATCCCTTGCTGAAGCCAAGCAGGCTGTGGCAAAAGATGGCCAACAAAAATGGACGATCAATAGTGAAGGCCAACAAATTACATTGGAATTACAAAACCAAGAAGCAGAGCATGTCATTTCCTTTTTAAAAGATGAAACAGATGGAGTAGGAACACTGACTTATATTGATCCAGAGACAAAAAATTACGGTGCACTAGGTCATCAAATTGTCGATTCAACCCTACAAGAAGCCCCTGTTTTTAGAGCTGGCTCCATTTTTTTAGCTTCTATTCAGCAAATCCGAAAAAGCACACCAGGCCAACCAGGCTATAAAATTTCCTCCATTGAAAAGCATCAAGAACGCCTAGGCAGTATAGATAAAAATACTATTTATGGTATTTTTGGCCGCTGGGAAGACGGTTATCAACAAAGATTACCCAAAGCGATAGAAATTATGCATGAAAAAGATATAAAAACGGGGAAAGCTGAAATCTATACAGCCATTGAAGGCAGTAAGGTGGAAACCTTTTCAATAGAAATTACCAAAGTGGAAAATGAACGCCTTGAATTTATAGTATCTGACGAGAAGCTCATTGAAAAAACAGGTGGCATTTTGCAGGGAATGAGTGGCAGTCCTATTATCCAAGACGGTCGTTTTGTCGGTGCTGTGACACATATGTTTGTGGAGGAGCCGAAAAAAGGTGCAGCGCTAACAGTAGCGGAAATGTTAAGAAGGTCTTCATAAAAAGGTATGAAAGGTAAAAATCCGTTTAATTTTCCCTAGGCAGGACAAAAGCCGCGGGAAACTACACGGATTTTTTACCTTTATTTCATCGAATCCAACATGTATTTCCGATAATTTCCTGAAGAAGGCATGATATTTAAAAAAACTGTAGTTTTATCTACTAAATTTATCTAAAATAAGTTATAAGAGCATTCGACAGGTCGCAGTTCTTTAGCATAACTTGTCGATATTAAAAGAAAGTATCGGACTACATACTCATTTTTGGAAATAGAAAAGGTTTTTAAAACAAAAATGTCGAAAATTCCACAGTGTGCCAAAAACGGCATTTAGGGGTTTAGGTTATCGCTTTGAGGTGTTCAAAGCAAGTCCAGAAGGAGGAATTGAAATGACAAAGGTAAAAGTAGCGATTGCAGATGATAATCGTGAGTTATTAAAAACAATGGAGCAGTATTTTCAAGGACATGCCGAAATAGAAATTATTGCAACTGCTTCAAACGGAAAAGTATGTCTACAAATGCTTGAGGAATTTACACCAGATATTTTACTTCTAGATATAATAATGCCTCATCTTGACGGTTTAGCTGTATTAGAGTCCATGTATCAAAATGAAAAAATGTCATCAATTCAAGTCATTATGCTAACGGCTTTTGGCCAAGAGGATGTCATGAAACAAGCGGTAGATTTAGGAGCTTCCTATTTCATGCTAAAGCCCTTTGAATTCGACCAATTGGTACAAAAGATTTTACATTGCGCTGGACAGAAGGCGACACTTCCGAAAAAGACAAGCGTACTACAACCGACAGTACCTCAAAAATTAAATCAGCATCAATTAGACAGTACGATTACTGCTATCATTAAAGAAATCGGTGTACCCGCACATATTAAGGGCTACTCCTATTTACGTGAAGCCATTCAAATGGTCTTTGAGGATATTGAATTATTAGGATCTGTAACAAAAATTTTATATCCAGAAATCGCGAAAAAGTTTAATACGACACCATCTCGTGTGGAACGTGCGATTCGCCATGCCATTGAGGTTGCATGGAATCGCGGCAATTATGAATCCATTTCGTCAATGTTTGGTTATACTGTCCATCACTTAAAATCCAAGCCTACAAATAGCGAATTCATTGCCATGATCGCAGACAAAATCCGCATTGATATGATGGCTAGCTAGTACCAATATAATCATTAACATATACAGCAATTATACTTCGCATAGTATAGCGCCTTTTTAAATCATATTGTTTAAAGGGCGCTTTTTTTGTTACTTCAACAAATACTATGGAAATTTCTGTGGCTGTCCTTTAACATTGAAACCGTTAAAAGAACGTCTAAATCAGATAAAAATACACGAAATACATGTAAGAAGGGCAATGGAGTTATTATTCTCATGGTAGGTGATCACAGTAAAAAGTGTAAATATTCAATTAGAGGGAATGAATTCGCTCGAAATCACTCAGATTGAGGAAGAGCTATTTGAGGTGCGTTTAGTATTCGATGGTAAAATAAGTATGCAATATATGAATCGACAGCAATTGAAACAACTAGGTTCTACTTTCCGAATCGAAAGTAATATCAATAAAATAGTCTAAAATACCTAAATTACCTATAGTTTAGTGAGAAGCAATCCTCAATACCTGTCAATGGGAGATGTTTTATTTAAAATAGCCTAATGGAATTACTTTGGATTTATCGGTAATTTTAATAAAAAAACTCAAAAACAAACAATTAATTGGTATTAATTATCTATTTTTATTTATAAAAAATAAAATATTGGCTCATGTTTTAATGATTAGGTGGTACTATTTTCTTTCTCGGTAGTGACAATGGTCTCTAAACAAATGTAAGTGGATTGTATATACTTACATATAGAGGGAAGGAGGAGGTAGCTTGATTCTAGTTCGAAATGAAAACTTCGAAATTTCTGAGGAAAATGGCAAGGTATTTATGCTTACTTTTAGCCCTGGTTTCCCATTAAAAGAATTTGACAGCATCCTACGTAGTCATCCACGACTGAAATTATCTAATTTTTCAATTTTAAAAAATGTGTTATCAACCCAGAATACAAATCCTGTTGAAATTGGACGCTGGCTTCCGAACATTGAAGCAGAAGTGGCACGTGATAAGATGTCAGCCTCTGTTTTTATATATGAAACGCATGATTATATTCAAAATAATAAAGAAAAATTAACACAACAAATCCGAGAAACACTCAATGAAAATGGAATTGTACACGGAATATTGGATTTTGATATATTGAAGGCTGAACCAGGAAAAGCATTCTTAATTGCTCAAGGCGAGCAACCTATAGCGGGAATAGATGCACAAATTACATACTTACCTAAACCCGAGAGAAAGCCAGTCATTCGTGAAGACGGTAAAGCGGATTACTATGATATGAATTTTATTTCGGAAATTTCAGAAGGCTCTTGGCTAGGTGAAAAGATTCCTGCGACATTAGGTAAACCGGGGAAAAATGTGCTAGGTCAAGAAGTTGCTGCTGTACCTGGTCGAGATTATCCAATCAAATACGATACAAAATCGGCCTATGAAGTGGAAGAAGACGGAAAAATCGTCATTCGCTCGAAAATTGCTGGTGTTTTAGATGATGTCAAAGGCATGATTGGTGTAAACAGACACCTTCCTATAAATGGGGATGTTGGAGTGGAAACAGGTAACCTTGAATTTAATGGTTCACTTAGTATTAAAGGTACAGTAACAAGTGGCTATACGGTTATTGCAACTGGCGATATTTCCATTGAGGGAGCTGAGGGTGTAAGCGGTGCCAAGCTTATTAAATCCATTGAGGGTGATGTCTATATTCGTGGTGGCATCTTTGGACTTGGTTCAACAGTGGTAGAAGCAGGTGGCAATATATTTGTTAAACATGTGAATGAAGCAAATTTATTTGCAGCTAATAGTATTCATATTGGTTTTTACGCACTAGGATCACAGCTTTCTGCTCATTCGATTTATGTGGATGAACGAAAAGGTAAAATTATTGGGGGACGTGCAGTAGCCAAAAATACGATTGTTACGGCCATTTCTGGGAACCGATTAGAGCGACGAACAGATTTGATAATAGAAAGTATTAATAAGCAAGAGAATAACACCGTGATGCAGGAAAAAGCAGCACAGCTAAGACAATTGCAAACAGAGATTTCAGCACACGAGAGTAGCATGAAAAATTTATTGCCTTTTCTCAATCAAATGTCCAAAGAACAAGCAGCGTCCTTTGAAGTGACAAAGCAAGCCTTAACTAAATTAAAGGGCGAAGCGCTTACATTAGATCGTGAAATCAAATTATTAATGGATGAAATGCGTCATGTAGGGAAAGAAGAGATTATTGTGACAAAAGAGGCCCATCCTGGAACGTATATTCAAATTGGCAGAAAATCATCTTTATTAAGCAAAATGACGAATGGTAAATTCATCCTAGAATTTGGTGAGTTAAATGTCTAAGGCAGCTTTTATTCCTGTTTTTGCACATCGTGGTGCTTCTGCTTATGCATTAGAGAATACCTTTAAAGCTTTTGAAAAGGCATTAGAGCTAGGTGCTGATGGAATTGAACTAGATATTCAATTCTCAAAAGATGGTTTACCTGTAGTGTATCATGATCCACAATTATCGAGGTTAGTAGGCACCAATAAATTGGTAAGCGATTGTACGATCGAGGAGCTTCTGCGCTTTAAACTTGGTAAGCCTTGGAGACGTTTATTTTCGTCATATAAGATGCCAGCGTTTGAGGCAGTTTTAGCATGGGCAAATACACAGCAGATGCCGTTGAATATTGAATTAAAATCAACGATCTTGGACAATAAGAGTGGGCTAATTCATTTCCTTCGTGGGTTAGCTCTGCCAAAAGGTAGTCATTTTTCATCCTTTCACTATGAGCTTTTAGAGATCGTAAAAAAGCATAGACCAGAATTTGAAACGGCCCTTATTGCGACGAAAAAAATAAAATGGGATCTTCTAGCTGATTATAAAGCGGCTGATAGTGTGCATATGCATAAAAGGTACTACAAACCAAGATACTTGGAGGCCTGTGTTACAAGTGAAAAAGCATGTCGTTTTTATGCTATTGATGGTACAGAATCATTTTTAACCAATCCGCACCCTTCTGTCATTGGTTGGATTACGGATTATCCTGATAAAGTCCTTAGATCTCAGCAACGGGTATAAAAAGAGCTATCCAGTAAGTCTTTCCTGACTTATTTGGATAGCTCTTTTTATTTTTTTTGGAAGCGTGGTGCTACTTTTCCGTTTTTTCGATCGCGATGTAGTAAAAATCCAGCGAAAAACCCAAAGCCTATTACGAAGAAAATGACCCCAACGATAAATTGCAGCCATAAAAATGGGAATGGTGAAATGAGCTTACCAAATAATGTATCACGCATAAATTTAATGCCACCTGCAGCCATAAGACCTGGAATAAGCATTACAATAAATGCAGCTAAACGGGCCATGTATACCCCTCCTTATTCCTATGATTAATTTTACCTGTGGATGGTAGAATGTCAAGGAAGGGTATAAACCAATATAATATTTTTAGCTAAAAACGTAGCAGGACAGAAAGTAGCAATTGTAACTGAATGTTTAGAAAATTCTTACTTAAATAAGAATATGTAATAATAGTTGCGAAATTGTGAATTTGTCAGTATTGTAAAAATAAGTGGAGCAATATTATCCATTACTAAACAATTTCTTCTTTAAGTATTAGGGTCTAAACACCTACTGAATAATAGGAGCTCAGAATTTGCTGAGTGAGGACGCTACGAAGATTAGATTGTTAGATAAAACTTGATTGGATGGGCATTTGGGGATGCACTTTCCAAAGCAAAGGGGCGAGTTTCATGGAAATCTTCAAGTATATGGAAAAGTATGATTACGAACAATTGGTATTTTGCCAAGATGAAGCATCAGGGTTAAAAGCGGTTATCGCTATCCATGATACAACACTTGGACCAGCACTAGGTGGAGCACGTATGTGGACGTATGCTTCGGAAGAAAATGCAATTGAAGATGCATTACGTTTAGCACGCGGAATGACTTACAAAAATGCTGCAGCTGGTTTAAACCTTGGCGGTGGAAAAACGGTCATTATTGGTGACCCATTTAAAGATAAAAACGAAGAGATGTTCCGTGCATTAGGTCGTTTCATCCAAGGATTAAATGGCCGCTATATTACAGCTGAAGATGTAGGTACAACGGTATCGGATATGGATTTAATCCACGAGGAAACAAATTATGTAACAGGAATTTCTCCTGCATTCGGTTCTTCAGGTAATCCATCTCCAGTAACGGCTTATGGTGTTTATCGTGGTATGAAGGCAGCTGCAAAAGAAGCATTCGGTTCAGACTCACTAGAAGGATTAAAAATTTCTGTACAGGGTCTAGGAAATGTAGCCTACAAGCTTTGCGAGTATTTACATAATGAAGGGGCAAAACTTGTTGTAACAGATATCAATCAGGCAGCAATTGATCGAGTTGTTAATGACTTTGACGCGATTGCAGTGGCACCAGATGAAATCTATGCGCAAGAAGTTGATATTTTCTCACCATGTGCATTAGGTGCAATTTTAAATGATGAAACGATTCCACAATTAAAAGCGAAAGTGATTGCTGGATCTGCAAATAACCAATTAAAAGATTCACGTCATGGTGACTACCTACATGAATTAGGTATCGTTTATGCACCAGATTATGTAATCAATGCTGGTGGCGTTATTAACGTTGCGGATGAATTATATGGCTATAATCGTGAACGTGCAATGAAACGCGTAGATGGCATTTATGATAGTATTGAAAAAATCTTTGCTATTTCAAAACGAGATGGCATTCCAACATATGTGGCAGCGAACCGCTTAGCAGAGGAACGTATCGCTCGCGTAGCAAAATCTCGCAGCCAATTTTTAAAAAATGAAAAAAATATTTTACACGGTCGCTAATTTACACGGTTGATACATGAAGAGAAGTCGCATTGTCGACTTCTTCTAATTTTCAACAAGAAATTAGGGCTTTCATGAAGTAAAGCTAAAGTTTCTAAAGCACTGACTGTTAAAAAATCACTTGGTTATTGTTTAATAGAATCCTTTAGCACTTTTCTCAATAGGGGGGAATAAACATGGCTCAAAATTATGATGTTGTCATTTTAGGTGGAGGTACAGGTGGTTATGTTGCAGCCATCCGAGCTGCTCAGCTAGGCTTGAAAACAGCCATTGTAGAGCGTGAGCGTTTAGGTGGTACTTGCTTGCATAAAGGCTGTATTCCAAGTAAAGCCTTACTACGAAGTGCCGAAGTATATCGTATGGCTAATAAAACAGCTAGCGAATATGGTGTCGATATCGAAGGTGTGACATTACAATTTGACAAAGTTCAAGCTAGGAAACAAGCAATCGTTGAGCAATTAAGTCAGGGTGTGAATACACTGATGAAAAAAGGAAAAATAGATGTTTATCATGGTACAGGGCGAATTTTGGGTCCATCTATTTTCTCACCTATGCCAGGTACAATATCTGTAGAAATGTCCAATGGCGATGAAAATGAAATGCTTGTGCCTACGAATGTTGTCATTGCAACGGGCTCAAAGCCTCGTGGTATGGCAGGGTTAACGATAGATGGGCAATATGTGCTGAATTCAGACCACGCATTACAGTTAGAAAGTTTACCAAAGTCACTGTTAATCGTTGGTGGCGGTGTAATCGGAATTGAGTGGGCATCCATGCTTTGCGATTTTGGTGTATATGTAACAGTAGTAGAATATGGTCCATCTATTTTACCAGCAGAAGATGCGGACATCGTTAAAGAAGTGACGAAACAGCTTGAAAAACGAGGCGTTCGTATTGTTACGAATGCTCGCTTAGATACAAATACATTCAAAATCGAAAATGATAACGTTTTCATTTCTGCAAAAGTGAATGAAAAAGAAGAAATTTTTGAGGCTGATAAACTATTACTTTGTGTAGGGCGTGAGGCGAATACGCAAGGTATTGGTTTAGAAAATACAGAGATCGAAGTGGAAAACGGCTTTATTAAAGTGAATGGTTCCTATCAAACGAAAGAGTCTCATATGTATGCCATAGGAGATGTGATTGGCGGCTTACAATTGGCACATGTCGCTTCTCATGAAGGGCTTTCAGCTATTGAGCATATAGCAACAGGGAAAACAGAGACATTGGATGCACTAAAAGTACCGAAATGTGTTTATTCCTATCCAGAGGTTGCTAGCATTGGATTAACAGAAAGTGCTGCTAAAGAACAAGGCTTTTCATTAAAGATTGGTAAATTCCCGTTTAAGGCCATTGGTAAAGCATTAGTAAATGGAGAAGCAGAAGGCTTTGTCAAAATTATTGCTGATGAAGAAACAGATGATATTTTGGGTATTCATATGGTAGGGCCTCATGTAACAGATTTAATTGGTGAAGCATCCTTAGCAAAAGTGTTAGATGCAACACCATGGGAAATTAGTCAGGCCATTCATCCACATCCATCCTTAAATGAGGTGTTAGTGGAATCTGCTCTCGCAGTGGATGATCGCGCTATCCATTTTTAATTTTCTGAATTTCATAACTAACATATCCAAAAGTGGGGATATAGGATAAGATAGTTATTTCTCTATAATACGAAAGGGGTGTTCGTATGCAAGATGTTCAAATCAAACATGAAGATTTAGGTTTGTCAAATGAAGATGTACTTGCTATGTTCGAAACAATGTTAATGGCCAGAAGATTAGATGAGCGTATGTGGTTATTAAACCGTTCTGGTAAAATTCCGTTTGTAATTTCCTGTCAAGGTCAGGAGGCAGCACAGGTTGGAGCAGCCTTTGCACTTGATAAAAATAAGGATTATATTGCACCATATTATCGCGATATGGGTGTTGTTTTACATTTTGGAATGACACCAAGAGAACTGATGTTATCTGCGTTTGCTAAAGCAGAAGATCCAAACTCTGGCGGTCGTCAAATGCCAGGTCACTTTGGCCAAAAGAAAAACCGTATTTTAACAGGTTCATCTCCTGTTACGACTCAAGTTCCACACGCAGTGGGTGTTGCACTTGCAGGACGTCTACAAAAAGAAGATTTTGTTTCTTTCGTTACGCTTGGTGAAGGTTCATCCAACCAAGGAGACTTCCATGAAGGAGCGAACTTTGCAGGTGTGCATAAGCTACCAGTCATTATTATGGTAGAAAACAATCAATATGCGATTTCTGTGCCAGTAGAACGTCAACTAGGCTGTGCAAAAGTATCTGATCGTGGGATTGGCTACGGAATGCCAGGGGTAACAGTGGATGGGAAAAATCCGTTACAAGTGTATAAAGTGGTGAAAGAGGCCGCAGATCGTGCACGTAATGGGGAAGGTCCAAGTTTAATCGAAACGGTAACCTATCGTTTAACAGCCCATTCATCAGATGATGATGACCGTCAATACCGTACGGCTGAAGACATTGCAGAAGGTAAAGCAAAGGATCCAATTGTATTATTTGAAAAATATTTAATGGATGCTGGCGTAATGACAGATGCGATACGTACTGAAATCGAAGAGCGTGTCATGGCAGAAGTAAATGAAGCAACTGATTATGCTGAAGCGGCTCCATATGCACAACCAGAGCATGCACTTAAATATGTTTATGCACCAGTGGACGGAGGTGACATGTAATGGCAGTAATGTCTTATATTGATGCGATTACATTAGCAATGAAAGAAGAAATGGAACGTGACGAACGAGTTTTCATTTTAGGAGAGGACGTTGGTCGTAAGGGCGGTGTATTCAAAGCCACTACTGGACTATACGATCAATTCGGTGAATACCGCGTGCTCGATACACCTCTTGCAGAAAGTGCGATAGCTGGTGTAGGTATCGGTGCTGCGATGTACGGTATGCGTCCGATTGCTGAAATGCAATTTGCTGATTTTATTATGCCAGCTGTCAATCAAATCGTCTCTGAGGCAGCCAAAATTCGTTACCGTTCTAATAATGACTGGACGTGTCCAATGGTCATCCGTGCACCTTTTGGCGGCGGTATTCACGGGGCACTTTATCATTCACAATCCGTTGAAGCACTTTTTGCTGGTACGCCTGGTTTGAAAATTGTCATTCCATCAACACCGTATGATGCAAAAGGCTTATTGAAAGCTGCTATTCGTGATGAAGATCCAGTATTATTTTTCGAACATAAACGTGCCTATCGTTTAATTAAAGGGGAAGTACCACTAGATGATTACACATTGCCAATTGGTAAAGCAGATGTAAAACGTGAAGGAGATGACGTGACAGTCATTACCTATGGTTTAGCAGTCCACTTTGCTTTACAAGCGGCAGAACGCCTAGCTGCGGATGGTATTTCCGCTCATATCCTTGACTTGCGTACAGTTTACCCTCTGGATAAAGAAGCGATTATTGAGGCTGCAAGTAAGACAGGTAAAGTATTGCTTGTCACAGAGGATAATAAAGAGGGTAGTATCATGAGTGAGGTTGCTGCAATTATTGCAGAACATTGTTTATTTGAGCTTGATGCACCAATTCAACGTCTAGCGGGACCTGATGTGCCAGCCATGCCATATGCACCAACGATGGAGAAATATTTTATGATTAATCCTGATAAAGTGGAACGTGCTATGCGAGAACTTGCTGCGTTCTAATAGATTACAACAAGGCTGA
Source organism: Lysinibacillus sp. FSL K6-4013 (assembly GCF_038630435.1). Lineage (NCBI taxonomy): Bacteria > Bacillati > Bacillota > Bacilli > Caryophanales > Bacillaceae > Lysinibacillus > Lysinibacillus sp. FSL K6-4013. The sequence continues at coordinate 2,894,170 of NZ_CP152031.1, read as the reverse complement.
ATGAAAAAATAAAAGCCTCAGACGGAACAACAGATTTTGACTTTGCACATATGAAAGTCAAAATCTGTCTAAATGCCTGTCTACGTTTAATGTTTTTAGCGCTGCATCAGGTACAATGACGCCTAGGCTTAATTGATGGGAGGAATAAAAGATGTCGGTTCAAAATATTACAATGCCACAGCTCGGCGAAAGTGTAACAGAAGGTACAATTGAAAAATGGCTTGTAAAGCCTGGAGATACAGTTAAAAAGTATGATCCATTAGCAGAGGTTGTTACAGATAAAGTAAATGCTGAAATCCCGTCATCATTTGAAGGGGTTATCACGGAGCTACTTGCGCAAGAAGGTCAGACATTACCAGTTGGAGCAGTCGTTTGCTCGATTGAAATAGCGGGAGAAGGTGAATTACCAGCACCGCCACCTGAAAAAAAATCAACGGTAAGTACGGCTATTTTAAATGCAGGTGTTCAAAAGAAACAGGAGGCACCACAGCAGGTAGCAGCTCCAGTATCTGCACCAAAAGAGGCACGTACGGGTAAAGTACGTTATTCACCAGCTGTTCTTCGACTTGCACAGGAGCATGATATAGCTTTAGACCTTGTAACAGGTACTGGCGAGGGTGGTCGTATTACACGAAAAGACCTGTTAAAGCTCATTGAAACAGGTAATATCCCAACGGCAAATGATGTAGCACAAGCAGCTCCAACCGTTCAAACGACATCAGCACCTACAGCAGCTTCTGCACCACAGCAACAAGTGGAAAAAGCAGCTGCACCTGTACAACCTATTCATCCAGGAGATATCGAAATTCCAGTGACGAAGATCCGTCGTGCCATTGCGAATAATATGGTGAAAAGTGTACATGAAGCGCCACATGCTTGGATGATGATGGAAGTGGATGTAACAGATTTAGTGACTTATCGTGATAGCTTAAAGAATGAATTTAAGCAAAAAGAAGGCTTTAATCTTACATATTTCGCCTTCTTTGTAAAAGCGGTTGCTCAAGCTTTAAAGGAATTCCCAATGCTGAATTCGATGTGGGCGGAAGATAAAATCATTCAAAAACATGACATCAATATTTCGATTGCAGTAGCAACGGATGATGCCTTATTTGTACCTGTTATAAAACACGCAGATGAAAAATCCATTAAAGGAATTGCGAAAGAAATCAATGAACTGGCTATCAAAGTTCGTACAGGAAAATTAGCAATGGATGACATTACTGGTGGTACATTTACAGTGAATAATACAGGTGCATTTGGCTCTGTTCAATCAATGGGCATCATCAATTACCCACAAGCAGCGATCCTGCAAGTGGAAAGTATTGTAAAAAAACCTGTTGTTTTACCAGGTGGAATGTTTGCTGCACGTGATATTGTGAATTTATGTTTATCATTAGATCATCGTGTGCTTGATGGACTTGTCTGTGGTAAATTCCTAAATAGAGTAAAAGAAATACTCGAAAATACAAATAAATCTTCAACGTCAGTCTACTGATGACTTGTCGGAAACCTGCTGTATAAGGGTTTCCGATTTTTTTTATGCTTTTCGAGTCGCAATTTGTCATGTAGAATAACAAATAGAAACTACTAAGGGGGGAAGCTGATTAAGCGTCCGCATGTCAAACAACATGAAAAATATTGAATTTGAAATACCAGCCTATTCAGACTGGCAAGATGCAGCAATCAAAGCTTTAAAAGGGAAACCATTTGAGTCACTATTCACAAAAACAAATGAAGGTGTTACACTACAGCCGCTTTACACGCAAGAAAGTTTAGTAGCTAAGCTTGGAGAAGAGCTTGATTTACAAGTTGCCACAATCCGTTCCCTACAAAATGATCAAGTATTTCAGGTGGCACAACAAATTCACGCTGATTCAAGCGAAGCTTTTTTTGCACAGCTTGAGGATAGTCTAGCTCGAGGCAATGAAGTTATTACAATTGATAGCCGAGTGAGCTTTGCTTGGACAGAAGAAGTATTGGTCAAATTAGCATCATATTTCTCAGAATATTCGTTTAAAATTACTATTGAAAATTCAAAAGACCCATTATTAGCAGTATTCGACAACATTCCAGTAGATCAACAAGAAGCCATTAAAGGTTACATTATTTCAAAAGACCCTATCACTTTGACTGCATTTCCGAACGTGCGCTCAGTCAGTGCAGACACAACAGTTTATCATAATGAAGGTGCTAACGCTGTACAAGAATTAGCCTATGCACTTGCATTAGCAGCCAAATTTGCAGAACAAGAAGAAAGCTTTGAAGCGTTCTCGAAGAAATTCTTTGTATCATTTGCCATTGATACACAATTCTTTACGGAGATTGCAAAGCTACGTGCTTTTAAAGTACTTTGGAAAGCGTTCTCATCCGCTTATGGCGTAACAGATCATATCAAAATCCCTACTGTTGCTGAAACATCATTAAGAAGCTTTTCTAAATTAGATGTGTATGTAAATTTATTACGCTCTTCAAATGAAGCGCTTTCTGGTTTAATCGGTGGTGCTGATCTCTTTACGGTTCATCCACATGACGTGTTAACAAAACCTACGGATCAATCCATTCGTATCGCTCGTAATGTATCATTAATTTTAAGAGAAGAAACAAATGTCTTAAAAGTAAAAGATCCAGCAGGGGGCTCTTACTTTATCGAGTCGTTAACAGCAGATTTTGTGAAAGAAGCATGGGCACTATTTTTAGACATCCAGGCAGCCGGCGGTATCGATGAATATACAGCCTCTGGCAAGCTTGCAGAAGAAGTGGAAGCATCCTATCAAAAACGCATCAAAGCTGCCCAAACACGTAAGCAATCATTAATTGGAACGAATATTTATGCTAATCCAGCTGATATTCTTGAACAGGATACAAATCCATTATTTGCTGATATTAAGCGTATCGCTGCTCCATTTGAGGACTTACGTGCAGACATGACAGCAGCAGATGTAAAAACAGGTATTTTAGCATTAGGATCATTAAAAAGCTCTAAACCACGCGCAGATTTTGTAGCGGGCTTCTTAAACACAGTTGGTCTTGTACCAGAAAAAAGTGAGCCAGTGACAACTGTAGAAGAGGCAGTAGCTTGGCTGAAGGCGACAGAGGCTAAGTATGTAGTGATTGCAGGCAATGATGATGATACAAAAGCATTTGTATCGGCCATTTTAGCTGAAAAACCAGCGAATGTGCTTGTAGATGTAGCGGGCAAATTTAAAGACGAAGAAGAAGCATGGTTAGCAAATGGCTTAAACGGCTTTATTTTCGCAGGACAAAACATCATTGAAAAATTACAGTCCGTGTTTGCGAGCATGAAGGAGGTCCAACGATGAGCAAGCCAAATTTTAATGCAGTAGAAATAGAAAAGGTTTTAACAGCTGAAGCACCTCAAGCGTCTGAAGATAAGTTCATGACAAATGAGGGGATTGAAATTAAAGATATTTACACAAAAGAAGATATTAAAGAGGCTAAACATCTAAATGATGTGGCAGGGATTGCACCCAACACACGTGGACCATACCCTACTATGTATGTAGCACGTCCATGGACGGTTCGGCAATACGCTGGTTTCTCAACTGCTGAAGAATCCAATGCCTTTTACAAACGAAATTTGGCCATGGGACAAAAAGGTCTTTCTGTCGCGTTTGATTTAGCAACACACCGAGGCTATGACTCTGATCATCCACGTGTAACAGGGGACGTAGGAAAAGCTGGGGTTGCGATTGACTCAGTTGAGGATATGAAAATCCTTTTCGATCAAATCCCGTTAGACCAAATGTCTGTTTCAATGACAATGAATGGTGCCGTATTACCCGTCCTTGCATTCTATATTGTAGCAGCAGAAGAACAAGGGGTAACGCCAGATCAATTAGCAGGTACCATTCAAAATGATATTTTAAAAGAATACATGGTGCGTAATACATATATTTACCCACCAGCTATGTCAATGAAAATCATTGCAGATATTTTTGAATATACAGCGAAGTATATGCCAAAATTTAACTCTATTTCAATTTCGGGTTACCATATTCAAGAAGCAGGCGCAACAAATGACATTGAGCTTGCCTATACATTAGCAGATGGCTTGGAGTATGTTCGAACAGGATTAAAAGCAGGCATTGATATTGATGCATTTGCACCTCGCCTATCGTTCTTCTGGGCAATTGGTATGAACTATTACATGGAAGTTGCTAAAATGCGTGCAGCACGTCGTATTTGGGCACAAATGATGTCTACGTTTAACCCGAAAAATCCAAAGACATTAGCATTACGTACGCACTCCCAAACATCTGGCTGGTCATTAACTGAGCAAGATCCATTTAACAATGTTGCACGTACTTTAATCGAAGCAAATGCCTCTTCGATGGGACATACACAATCCCTTCATACAAATGCACTGGATGAAGCGATTGCACTTCCAACTGATTTCTCAGCACGTATCGCGCGTAATACACAGTTATTTTTACAAGAGGAAACAGCGATGACAAAAGTCATTGATCCTTGGGGTGGTTCGTACTACGTAGAGAAATTAACAGAAGAAATTACGAAATCTGCTTGGGCGTTAATCGAAGAGATAGAAGCGCTTGGTGGTATGGCTAAAGCGATTGAAACGGGACTTCCAAAAATGAAGGTTGAGGAAGCCGCAGCAAAACGTCAAGCGAAAATTGATTCTAAAACAGAAACGATTGTTGGCGTGAATAAGTATCGCTTAGCAAAAGAAGAGCCAATTGATATTTTAGATATCGATAATACCATTGTTCGTCAAAAACAAATTGAACGTTTAGAAGCGATGAAGGCAGCTCGTGATGAAGCGGAAGTTCAAAAACATTTAGCTCGCTTAACGAAGGCGGCTCAAGATGGAGAAGAAAACCTGCTAGCGGTAGCAGTGGATGCAGCGCGCGCTCGTGCTTCTTTAGGTGAAATATCTGATGCAATTGAAGCAGTTTCTGGTCGTCATAAAGCGGTCATTCGTTCGATCTCAGGTGTTTACTCTGCAAACTTCTCTGATGAGGAGCAAATTGCGGAAGTGAAACAAATGACAGAAGAATTCCTTGAAAATGAAGGTCGTCGTCCGCGTATTTTAGTTGCTAAAATGGGACAAGATGGACATGACCGTGGTGCAAAGGTTGTCGCAACTGGTTATGCAGATTTAGGCTTTGACGTAGATATTTCTCCATTATTTATGACGCCTGCTGAGGCTGCTCAAATGGCTGTTGAAAATGATGTTCATGTTATTGGTGTGTCTTCACTAGCAGCAGGACATAAAACATTGGTGCCTGAATTGATAGCTGAGCTTGAAAAACTAGGTCGTGAAGATATTATCATTATTGTGGGTGGTGTTATACCAGCACAAGATTATGATTTCCTTTATAAAGCCGGTGCAGTAGCTATTTTCGGACCAGGTACAGTGATTCCTGTATCCGCACAAAAAATTATTGAAGAAATCTACAAACGTTTAGGCTATGAGGAAGTGTCTGAATAATGGACAAAAATAAAGGAATGGAAGAAAGTGCGCTATTTGTCATGGACGGAGTAGAGGCGACTCACGACGGGATGCAATATGGTACACCCAAAAAGTTCCGAAAGAAAAAGGCAGACACTCTAAATGTAGGAGAGCTTGCACAACAAGTACGTGCGGGCTCTCGCACACATTTATCAAAAGCCATTACCCTCATTGAAAGTTCAAACGCTACCCATAAAGTACAGGCACAAGAACTATTGCAGGAGCTTCTTCCACATACAGGCAATAGTATCCGAATTGGCATAACAGGTGTGCCTGGGGCAGGAAAAAGCTCATTCATAGAGGCTTTCGGTACTATGCTTTGTGATATGGGGAAACGAGTTGCTGTTCTTGCCATTGATCCAAGTTCTTCTCTATCGGGAGGAAGTATACTTGGCGATAAAACGCGTATGGAAGAGCTCGTTAAGAAGCCTAGTGCATTTGTGCGTCCATCGCCATCGGCAGGTACCCTAGGGGGTGTTCACAAAAAGACACGAGAAACCATGTTAGTTTGTGAGGCAGCAGGCTATGATGTGATTTTAATTGAAACAGTGGGTGTTGGACAAAGTGAAACCTATGTCCGTGGCATGGTTGACTTCTTCCTGCTTCTTGTTTTAACAGGAGCGGGGGATGAATTGCAGGGCATGAAAAAAGGCATTATGGAATTAGCAGATGCAATTGTCGTGCATAAGGCGGATGGTGATAATGTACGTCTAGCTAAAAAAACGGTTGCAGAGTACAAACAAATTTTGCACTTTTTACAGCCTGCTACACCTGGTTGGATGTCAACTGCCATGCCTGTTAGTTCACTAGAAAATCGAGGACTTGATAAGGTTTGGGAAACAATTGGGGAATTCAAGCAAATCGTAGAAGCAAATCACTATTGGGCTACTCGACGCCAGCAACAAACAAAAGAGTGGTTCCAATCGATGATTACCGATCATTTAATAGATCTCTTTTATGGAAACCCGCAACGTAAAGCACAAGTACAACAGCTTGAACGTCAAATTTTAAGTGGACAGTTGACAGTTACACAAGGTGTGGATCGTTTATTTAGCGAGGAGCAGGAAGACAAGTAAACGAGTCTTATTGAAATCGTAGTAATTTCAACTGAAATGTGTTGAGCAAGTAGGTGCACAAATTGCTTGCAAACTGCTATGATAAGAGATGGATAAGCGTCAAAAATCTACTATCTGAAATATAACTAAATTGGCGCGAACTTGAAAGGAGCTATCGCTATATGAATATGGATTACGATTTATTTATGCAGGAAATTTTAAAAACAGCACGTGCTGAAATTGAGGCAGCTGGTTATGAACAATTAACAACACCAGAAGCTGTAGAAGAGGCGTTTTCTCGTCCAGGTACAACATTAGTAATGGTGAACTCAGTGTGTGGTTGTGCGGGTGGTATCGCTCGTCCAGCAGCAGCACAATGCGTTCATTATGATAAACGTCCAGACCATTTAGTAACAGTGTTTGCAGGGCAAGATAAAGAAGCAACTGCAGCAGCGCGTTACCATTTTGGAGAAGATCATCTACCTTCATCACCATCATTCGTTCTATTAAAAGACGGACAAGTTGTCGCAGAAGTGGGACGCTATGAAATTGAAGGGCATGACCCAATGTCAGTTGTGACAAATTTACAAGCAAACTTTGAAGAATATTGTGACGAGCTTTAAGTCTATTCTTGCATAAGAAAAATCATTTTCAATCAAGTAGAAAAGCCTCATAGATCATGCTATCTATGTAGGCTTCCTACTGATCCTCATGTATAGCTAGTTTCATTATTATTAAAATTTTTGTAATATTGGCTAAATAATTAGCTGAATGCGTGAAGAGTACTAAAGGATGGGAGGCAGTCGGCCTGAAGAAGTTTTCAATCGGCTATCGAACTTTAAAAACAGCAATTGGTGCGGCCATCGCTATTGCCATTGCACAGTATTTTGATTTAGCCTCATATGCATCTGCTGGTATTCTAACCATATTATGTGTGCAACCAACAAAAAAGAAATCCATTTATGCAGCCTATACACGATTGATTGCAAGTATTGTAGCAATGCTTTTTGCCTTTGTAAGCTTTGAGTTATTTGCTTATCATCCACTTACACTAGCAGGCATGCTTATACTCTTTATTCCTACCATTGTATCTTTAAAGGTTGCGGATGGATTTATCTCCAGTGTCGTGATTATTATGCATATTTACGCTGCTGAAGGGTACTCATTGACACTTGTTTATAATGAATTAGCGTTGATGGCTATCGGTTATGGAACAGGGATTGCCATTAATATGTATATGCCAGACATTCAAAAGGAATTAAATTACTACAGAGTCAAAATAGAGGAGCTATATAGTAAGATTTTTTTAGAAATTGCCAGCTATTTACGGCAAGGAGATACGTTGTGGAACGGTCAAGAAATTATCGATGCTATCAAAGCACTAGAAGAGGCAAAATCATTGGCGTTTAAAGATGTTCAAAACCATTTTACAAGACGTAAAAATGATTACTATGTATATTTCGATATGCGAGAGCAGCAGCTAGAAATTATCGAAAGAGTGCTACCAAAAGTGACGACATTACCTGTTATAGTACAAGAGGCTGAAATTGTGGCAGATTTTTTACAAGACCTAGGTGAGCATGTTCATTCGGGGAATACGGCTAGTCATTACCGCGAAAAGCTCGAACATGTTAAGCGCGATTTTTCTCAGCTTCCTTTACCACAAAGCCATGAGCAATTTATCGCTCAGGCAGCCCTCTATCAGTTTATAGAGGAAATGGACAGGTATTTAGAAATAAAGCAGTCATTTAAAGGGTTAAAGGTTAAAAAAGAGCGCCCACAGTAGTGTGGACGCCTCGTGCTTTGCCTTAAATTATCATAGATAATCCGAATGCTAGAGATGAGATTAGCATAATTGCGATCATACTATAAATAACGACTTTTTGAAATTTTTTATTACTCATATGCTCGTTCGCTCCTTCTTTTCTTATAAATAGTTTAGCAAATCTGAAAAATTTCTCAAGTAGTAGAGTTTTGACAAAAAAGTCTGTAAAATAGAGTATGTACCATAACAGAAGGAGATGTCACCATGGAGAAAGTAGACCATATTGGGATTGCAGTGCGCGATCTTGATGAACGCATTACATATTATACAGAAACTTTGGGCTTAAAGTTGATGAAAGTGGAAGAAGTAGAATCTCAACAGGTTCGTGTGGCATTTATCGATGCAGGGAACGTGAAAATCGAGCTATTAGAACCAATGAGTGATAAAAGTGCCATCCATGGTTTTATTGAAAAACGTGGAGAAGGAATTCATCATGTTGCGTTTGGTGTGACGGGAATTCGTGAACGAATGGCAGAGCTTCGTGAAAAAGGTGTACGTCTCTTATCCGAAGAGCCAGGGCCAGGTGCTGGAGGGGCAGAGGTTGCGTTTATGCATCCTAAATCCTCATTTGGGGTGTTATATGAATTATGTGATAAAAGTGGAAAAGGGGATAAGTGATTAGTATGGATATGTTCGACAAAATCAATGACTTGTATGACCGTAAAACGGTAATTGAACTTGGTGGTGGCTATGATCGCATCGATAAGCAGCATGAGAAGGGGAAACTTACTGCTCGTGAGCGTATAGACTTGTTGCTAGACGAAGGTACATTTTTCGAAATCAATCCATTTATTACACATCGTACAGTAGACTTCGGCATGGAAAAAATGGAGGGACCTGGTGATGGTGTCGTAACTGGATTCGGTAAAATTAACGGACGTCCAGTATACTTATTCTCTCAAGATTTCACAGTGTTTGGTGGGGCGCTTGGAGAAATGCATGCGAAAAAAATGGCAACAGTGATGGATCTAGCTGCTAAAAATGGTACACCATTTATCGGCATCAATGACTCAGGCGGTGCACGTATTCAAGAGGGTGTTCTTTCATTAGATGGCTATGGTCATATCTTCTACCGAAATGCCATTTATTCTGGTGTGATTCCACAAATCTCTGTGATTATGGGACCTTGTGCTGGTGGAGCTGTTTATTCTCCAGCTATTACTGACTTTATTCTAATGGTGGATAAGACATCTCAAATGTTCATTACAGGACCTAAAGTAATCGAAACGGTAACAGGAGAGAAAATTTCTGCTGAAGATTTAGGTGGTTCGAAAGTAAATAATGCGGTCAGTGGGAATGCTCATTTCCGTGCTCCTTCTGAAGAGGCAGCGATTGATGAAATTAAAAAACTATTAAGCTACTTACCACAAAACAATAAAGAAAAGGCACCTCGTCAAGCTAGACCTGAAGGGGATGACTACCGTCCAGAAATCGTAGATACAGTACCAATCGAAACAACACGTCCATATGATGTACGTAAAGTTGTTGAGCAAGTAGTGGATGAAGGTTCGTTCATGGAAGTACATGCAGAGTTTGCTAAAAACGTAGTTGTCGGTTTTGCACGTATTGCTGGCGAATCAGTTGGGCTTGTTTGTAACCAACCAAAAGTTCTTGCTGGTGGCTTAGATATCGATTCTTCTGATAAAGCTGCTCGTTTCATTCGTACTTGTGATGCATACAATATCCCAATCATCACATTTGAAGACGTTTCTGGCTTCTTCCCAGGTGTTAAACAAGAACATGGTGGTATTATTCGTCATGGTGCGAAAATTCTTTATGCTTATTCAGAAGCGACTGTTCCAAAAATTACAGTGATTTTACGAAAAGCTTATGGAGGCGCTTACGTTGCCTTAAACTCTAAATCAATTGGTGCTGACCTTGTATTTGCATGGCCAAATGCTGAAATTGCTGTTATGGGTGCTGCTGGCGCAGCTAACATCATTTTTGCCCGTGAAATTGCAAAATCAGATGACCCAGAAGCAACTCGTGCAGCAAAAATCGAAGAATATAAAGAGAAATTTGCTAACCCATATGTTGCAGCATCTCGCGGTATGGTAGACGACGTAATCGATCCACGAGATACACGTATCAAGCTGATTCAAGGACTTGATATGCTGTCAAACAAACATGAAACACGTCCAGAGAAAAAGCACGGTAATATTCCTCTATAATAGTCATACAAGCCTAGCAGCTCAAAAGTTGCTAGGTTTTTCATTGCCAAAAAGTGAAACATTTTTGTTTGTCATCCGTACTGATAGATATGAGGAGTTGAGATGAATGGAATGGCAGCAATTACAAACAGAGCAAGAAAAGATTCATACACAACTTAGAAAAGCATCTAGATTAAACGAACAAAATCAGTTAATTGATGGGCAAATTAAACATACACAACAGGAAATAGACACTCATACAGCAGCACTCCACCAAATTCGATCCAAACTTGATAAATTGGATGGTTTCTCGTTTATGAATATGATTCGTACATGGACAGGGCAACAAGATGAACTGAGGGCAGAAAAAATTGATAAGGCGGCAGTACTTGAATTAAAGCTGAATGAAGCAAAGAAAATGCAAAATGATTTAGCAGAGGATAACGTGCAAGTGATGAATCAGCTTGCCCAGATTGATGAAAATGCACTACAGCAATCACTTCAACAGGTCTACCTTAAAAAGAAGAAGTATTTACAGATTCATGATGCTGCCCAAGCAGAAAGGCTAGAGCATTTAGCACATGAGGAAATGCTAACAAAGCAGCTCATTAGAGAAATTAAAGAGGCGGAGGAAGCGGGAGAAGTAGCTCTTACAAGGCTAGGGCAAGCAGCAGCTTCATTACATTCGGCCAATGGGTATTCCACATGGGATACGTTTTTGGGTGGTGGGCTGATTGCAACACACTTAAAGCATGATGCACTCGATCAGTCAGAAAACTATTTACACAGTGCTCAAATTGCGTTACAGCGTTTTCATAATGAATTATTGGATGTTCAAGAAATGTCTACGAAATCGTTGCATGTTGAAACAGATGGCTTTGTTAAGTTTGCAGACTACTTTTTTGATGATATTTTTTCAGCATGGTCTGTTCATTCTAAAATTTCAACAGCAAGGGAACAGGTCTCACGTGTTCAGGATGATGTACATAATACGATTTGGCGCTTACAGGATAAACATAAGAAAGCAGTCAACTACCTACAATCATTAGAAAAAGAAAAAGAGCTTATTTTCAATCACTAAGGAAAGTCTGAGTTGTTCTCAGACTTTTTATTTTGGTCGTATTGTTCAATGATTTCAACTCTTCTGACGTTGTGCTAAAATAATACGTATACTATAACGTGGAAAAACACGTAAACTAAGGGAGTTTTACAACATGACAAGTCGTTTAGTAGAAGAGTTTTTTGAGCTCGTACAAATTGATTCAGAAACAAAACATGAACAACTAATAGCACCCATTCTTGTAGAGAAGTTAACTGCACTTGGATTTTCAGTGATTCAAGACGATGCACATACGCGTAATGGACATGGGGCAGGTAATATTATTGCCACATTAAAAGGCACATTGGATGTGGAGCCAATCTATTTCACTTCTCATATGGATACCGTTGTGCCAGGAAAAGGCATCAAACCGTCTTTGCGTGAGGATGGCTATATCGTATCTGATGGTACGACGATTTTAGGTGCTGACGATAAAGCAGGATTAGCAGCTCTATTTGAGATGGTCAAACGTTTGAAAGAGCAAAATATTGCACATGGCGATATTGAATTTATTATTACGGCTGGTGAAGAAAGTGGCCTTGTTGGCGCTAAAGAGTTAGATCCAGCTAACATTAAAGCAAAATATGGCTTTGCGGTTGATAGCGATGGCAAAGTTGGTGGCATCGTGACAGCAGCACCCTTCCAGGCGAAAATTTTTACAAAGATTATTGGAAAAACGGCACATGCAGGGGTTGCTCCTGAAAAGGGTATTTCTGCCATAACAGTTGCATCAAAATGCATTGCTCAAATGAAGCTAGGCCGTTTAGATGAAGAAACGACAGCGAATATTGGGCGTTTTGAAGGTGGACAAGCGACGAATATTGTTTGTGACGAAGTGACAATCCTGGCAGAAGCACGTTCTATAGACAAAGCTAAATTGGATGCGCAAACAAAGCATATGCAAGATACGTTTGAACAAGTATCTGCTTCTTTAGGCGCACGTGCAGAGGTAGAAGTGAAGCTAATGTATCCAGGCTTCCGTGTAACGGAATCGGATAAAGTAGTTCAGGTAGCTATGGCTGCTGCACGCAATATTGATCGTACACCGACACTAGGCATTTCTGGTGGAGGCTCAGATGCAAACGTCATCGCAGGCTTTGGCATTCCTACAGTTAATTTATCTGTTGGCTATGAGGATATTCATACAACGAATGAAAAGATACCAGTAGAAGAACTTGAAAAATTAGCAGATTTACTAGTAGAAATCGTCAAAGAATCGGCGAAAAATTAACAGTCGAGTAAGGATGTGTAACCCTATGGAAAGTGTCAAAGCAGTCGTTTTTGCTTGTGGGACAGAGGAATACGCCGTACCTGTGGAACAAGCGATTTCAATTGAAAAATTAGAGCATGTAACACCTATTCCTCATTTACCTAACTATCTTCTAGGCTTTACAAGAATTCGTGGTGAGCTTGTACCTGTTCTAGATTTTGAGCGCATACTGTATAACCGCTCATCTAATCCATCAACCGCACGTATCATTGTGTTGAATACTGATGTGGTTAATTATGGATTACTTGTTACAGAAGCACGAGAAATTCTTGATTTCGATGAATCAGTACTTCAGCAATTGGGCCTAGTCAATTATAGTAAAACACGCTATTTTACTGCGGTAGCTAATCTTGAAAATCGAATGATAACATATGTTGATCCAAAAATACTGGTTAATTCATTAGAGGGCATTCGAGAAATTATCGATTATTTACACAAAATGCTTGAAAATGAAAAGGAAAACGTAGAGTCTTAGACACTCTACGTTTTTTTATGTTTGAATAGTAAATTTAACCTGTATTTTGTCGTTTTTACCTGATCATACATGTGACAATTATGCATTATACCTACAGACAAACCATTGCTAACCGCGTATGATAATGATTAAGAAAAAACTGAAAAAGGCAAACTTCACCGAAAGGGAGGGACGCAAAGCCATGAGTCTAAACACTATAATTTCAGTGCAAGATTGTCAGGTTGCCAGGTTCTGTTCTAGGAGCCGTGGCGAGTAGAATGGAGTTAGTTCGTATGAAGAGACAATTAAAAGTATGGACCGCACTAATCGTCATCATGATTAGTTCATTAGCTTTATCAAGTGGAAAGGTTGATGCAATGTCTATACAGGAAAAGGCTACGTGGCTGTGGGATACATCCCTCATCATGGATGACCAAGAAAAAATATTATTATTTTTAGAACATAACGATGTCAATAAAGTTTATCTGCAAATCGATCAAGGCATAGCGAGCAATGACTATAAGCATTTTATTAGTAACGCTTCTGACAAAGGTATTCGCATTTATGCATTGGATGGTGCTGCAAGCTGGGTTTCAGCTGAGGGTAGCCGAAGCCAAGATGAATTGTTTAATTGGTTACATATATATAATAAGAATTCAACTGAATCTGAGCAATTTTCTGGAGTGCACCTTGATGTAGAACCTTATTTAAATAGTGGATGGAGCTTACATCAAGCACAAACGATAGAATCCTATCAAACACTAATAATGAAAGCAAGTGAGAAAGCAAGTCAGTTACAACTTACTTTAGAAGTAGACATGCCATTTTGGTTTGATGAAGTTCAGTATAATAACGAATTTGGAAAAGGGTTATTAGCTGATTGGGTCATTGACCATGTGGATAGTGTGACGATCATGGCCTATCGTGATGCTGCAAAAGATATTATCTCTATTGTAGAACATGAAATCGCTTATGCTTCCACTGTGAATAAATCAATCGTAATTGGTGTAGAAACAGGCGCTTCAGAGGAAGGGGAAAATATTACTTTTTATGATAATGGAGAAGCCTTTATGAATGAACAGCTTATACTTGTTCAGCAACATTTTTCAAATAACGATGCTTTTCATGGAGTAGCCATTCATTATGTGGAGAATTGGATGACCATGCGTCCATAAAAAAAGTCCTTCCAGTGTAAAACTGGAAGGGCTTTTCTATTGCTATTAAGACAGACGACCACTGTAGTCTTCAAATTTAAACTCACGGATCACTTTAATGCCTTCTTCATCGTTATACGAAACGATAGATGGTAAGTTGACACCGTTAAACATATGGTTTTTCACCATTGAATAATGAGCCATATCTGTGAATACAAGACGATCACCTGGTTTTAATGGCTGTTCAAACGAATAATCACCAATCACATCACCAGCTAGACATGTTAGTCCGCCTAAGCGATATGTGTGTGCTAATTCATTTGCTTGTCCAGAACCAATAATCATTGGACGGTAAGGCATTTCAAGTACATCAGGCATGTGACATGTTGCTGATGTATCTAAAATAGCAAGATCCATCCCATTTTCTTGAATATCAAGCACGGTTGCTACTAAGTAGCCTGTATTAAGGGCTACTGCTTCACCAGGCTCAAGATAAACAAGCAGGTTATACTTTTCTTGAATATAATTAATGATGTTCACAAGTTTTTCTACATCATAATCATCACGCGTAATATGGTGACCGCCACCGAAGTTTAACCATTTCATTTGGTGTAACACATCACCAAATTTTTCCTCAACTACTTCAATAATACGCTCTAATGTATCAGAATTTTGTTCACACATCGCATGGAAGTGTAAGCCATCAATACCGTCAAGCTGTGATTTATCAAAGTTAGCCAATGTTGTACCAAGGCGAGAGTTTGTGTAGCAAGGATCATAAAGGGCTGTTTCAATTTCAGAGTACTCAGGATTCACACGAATACCACATTCAATTGTTTTACCAGCAGATTTTACTCTGTCCTTGTACTGTGCCCATTGGTTAAATGAGTTAAAGACGATGTGATCCACATAGCCTAGAAGCTCGTCCATTTCATGCTCAATATAAGCAGGAGCATAAACATGCACTTCCTTGCCCATTTTTTCATAGCCAAGTCGTGCCTCATGCAGTGAGCTTGCTGTAATGCCTGCTAAATATTCCCCGACTAAAGGGAATGTTGAATGCATTGAGAAGCCTTTAAGGGCTAATAAAATGCGGCAGCCTGTACGCTCTTGAATTGATTTTAAAAGCTCAAGATTCTTTGTTAATAATCGCTCATCCACTACATAGGAAGGGGATGGAACTTTTGAAAAATCAATTGGTTTCATCGGCTTATTTCCTTTGCATCTAAATCAAGGTCTAATAATTCTGGGTTATGGCTTTCTTGCCATGGTAGGCCCCATTTATTTAGTGCATCCATGAATGGATCTGGATTGAAATCTTCCACATTCCATACACCTGGTTTACGCCATTCACCGTTCATCACAAGCATTGCACCGATCATAGCTGGAACGCCAGTTGTGTATGAAATCGCTTGTGAACCAACCTCGTTGTAGCACTCTTCGTGGTCACATACATTGTACACATAGTACGTTTTTTCTTTGCCATCTTTTAGACCGCGAATGATACAACCGATGTTTGTTTTACCTTTTGTACGTGGTCCAAGTGAAGCTGGGTCTGGTAATACCGCTTTAAGGAAGTGGATTGGTTGAATCATTTGTCCTTCAAATTCGATTGGCTCAATTGATGTCATACCTACGTTTTCTAATACTTTTAAGTGTGTTAAGTATTTTTCAGAGAACGTCATCCAGAAGCGGATTTGTTTTAAACCTTTGATATTTTTTGCAAGTGATTCAAGCTCTTCATGGTATAGAAGGTAAATATCTTTTGGTCCGATTTCAGGTAGGTTATACACTTCTTTTTTCTCAAGTGGTGCTGTTTCAATCCACTCGCCTTCTTTCCAGTAACGACCATTCGCTGTAATTTCACGAATGTTAATTTCTGGGTTGAAGTTTGTTGCGAAATGATAACCATGATCTCCCGCATTGGCATCCACGATATCGATATAGTGGATTTCATCAAATTCATGTTTTTGTGCATGAGCTGTGAAAACGCCTGTTACACCTGGGTCAAAACCGCTTCCAAGTAATGCAGTTAAGCCAGCTTTTTCAAACTTCTCTTTATAAGCCCATTGCCATTTATATTCAAATTTTGCCGTTTCAGGTGGCTCGTAGTTTGCAGTATCCACATAGTGCACACCTGTCGCTAAGCAAGCATCCATAATCGTTAAGTCCTGATAAGGTAGGGCTACGTTAATCACTACATCTGGGCCGAAAGCTTTAATAAGCTCAATCACCTCTTCTGTATTGTCCGCGTCTACCTGTGCAGTATGAATTTTTGTTTTTCCGCCGTCTAGTTTTTCTTTTAGAGCGTCACATTTTGAAACAGTTCTACTTGCGATACAAATTTCCTCAAATACGTCCGAATTTTGAACACACTTGTGTACCACAACACTGGCAACACCGCCAGCTCCGATAATCAATGCTTTACCCAATTGTCTACCCCCAAGTTCATATAAAGTATTGTCAAACAAGCTGATTATACAGAAAATTGATATACTACTCAATCATTGTTTTAAAATTTTCTACAAAAAATTTTATTTTTCTACAACAATTAGACGTATACGGAGGGGAATGCCTCGGAAAAGAAGGGAATCGTGAATAAATCTAAGAAGCCATATTTGAAATAGCTGTTGTATAGACCCACATAATTTGTAAGGTTTAATCTCCATTCTTCCTACACTCTAGTATCTCTTCCGATTTGCTTTTTGATCCACGCTACTAAATCATTTCTACCGACCTTTACATAAAAAAATCCCTTGCATATAGAAAGGGAAGGAACCACAATAAACTTGCTACCTTTATCTTTGTAATGGCAAATGAGACATATTATTTCAGAAAACGATTGGATACTTGTTGTTTTTCTTCCCCCCATATATAGAAGAAAACCACAAGCAAAGTACTAAAAAAACCCATCACAAGAGCATACGTACTGAGGGCTACATCCACTTGACTTTGCATGGCATAAATAAAAATGGCCCCTATTGTTAACAAGTTTCCTGTCACAATCGATATAAGATGAAAGCGTTTGTTCATAGCAAGCCCTCCTATTAGATGAATTGGTAATGCTCAAGATTCAAGATAATTAACTTCAATTATCGCACAATTCAGAACTTTTATCCAATGTTTTATCTTACTAGAATAATTAAAGATGCTTTTTTAATACATCTTTTTGTAGTATGATGAAAAACAAAAGGAATATTCATAGATTATTACAAGAAAGGGGAGAGGATGGATCGTGAAATTACGCAATTCATTAACTTTTCAACTTGGGACGATTATCGCTGGTATTTTAGTGGTGATGCTAGGGATTACTTCGTTCGCTACATACATAACTGCTTACAATAAACTTTATGATGCTGCTGGTGTTGAGGCCTATGGCTGTGCCAATATTACGACAGGTTTGATCAATCCTCAACAATTGGACAAGGCCATTCAAGGCGACAAGGCTGTACAGGAAAGCATCGGGAACGATTTGAACTGGACAACCGGTCATAAAGATATTTTCCAAACACAATATATACTATCATTGGATGGCACATTAATAGCACTTGATGATCATTTGGCTGAGAAAGGCTATGCACCTGGTGATCAATTTTATTTAGACGAAGAAGCTATTGACATGTTGCTTACACATAAGCATCCGACATACTCACAGCCCTATACCTTTGCAGGGATGGACCGTTTATCTGGCTATGCCCCTATTTTTAAAGACCATGATTCCAGTAAAGAAATTATTGCCATTAGTGTCATTGACTTTGATGCCAATATTGTTAAGGAGCGAACATGGGATGTTGTACGAAATGGGATTTTAATTAGTATTTTCCCTATGCTAATCGCTTCCATCATTACAGGCTTTTTAATCCGTCGTAAAGTAAGACCGATTAGTGTGCTGATTCAGCAGGCGAAAGAAATTGCCAATGGTAATTTAGCTGTACCTGAAACAAAAATTAACAGTAAAGATGAAGTAGCGGATTTAGCGAACACATTAAATCGAATGACAGCCAATTTACAAAATATGATTATGACGATGCGTTCCACTTCTAATACGCTAACAAACAACGCGGATGAAACCGCTTCCACCTTGAACGATATGAGCAATACCATTCAAGGTGTCGCCAATAATATCGAAGAGGTAACAAGTGCCGTAACGGCAGGGATGCACCATGCTGAAAATGCGACAGATGTTCTTACTTCTTTAGCGCAGGACCTTCAATTGATTCAAAGTAATGCCAATAACAGTGCTGATAATGCTCGACAAACGATGGCATTAGCAACAGAGGGTGAGCGACTAGCAAAAGATATAAGCAATGATATGGCATTAATCCACAGCGGATCGGGTGAGGTACAACAAACAGTAGAAAACTTGGTTACATCTGCAACAAAAATTCAAACGATTACTACGTCTATTGCGAACATCGCATCACAAACAAATTTGCTAGCACTAAATGCTTCCATTGAAGCGGCTAGAGCAGGGGAGCAAGGCAAAGGCTTTGCTATTGTCGCTGAGGAAGTACGGAAGCTTGCTGAACAATCTAATCAAGAAGTATTGCAAGTTGAACAGCTTATTCAGGATATAATGAAGCATGTTCAGCAGGTCATGTCATCTACGAATGATAATACGCAATATATTGAAAAAGGAACAGAGACAGTGCGTCTAACAGCACAATCTTTAGGAAATATTTCGACAGCAGTGGCTGCAACAGTAGAAGAAATGATTACCATTTCTAATGCTATGACCGCTGAAAACGAAAAATCTGCACGTATAGTGCAAATGATTCAACAATTAACAGAATCTATTCGTGATATAGAAGAAACGATGAATATGATTACCGTCGCAGCACAGCAAACAACTGCAAGCATTGATGAGGTGGCACAAGGCTCTAATGAAACAAATCATATGGCACACACACTCGAACAGCATGTAAAAGCGTTTAAATTAAAAGAATAATAAAAAGATTGGGACATGTTGGCTTTTGCTTATACTTCTTAAATGGTAAACTAGCAATAAGATTTTTCTTTTGCGAAGGTGAGGATTTTAATGGTGGTAAAACAAATGAACGAGCAAGTACAACAAGTCAATGACCTATTTTTGAGTGGTCAAGTAAAGGAAAGTTATCAACTAGCTAAAGAAATATTGGGCAATGATACAGCGATCGAAGAAGAGGCTTATCAAGTCATTCAGCAGCATGTGGCAATGCTAGAGGCAAATGGGTATGCAAATATGCCTCAGCCTACTGACGACAAAGTAAAGCAAAGTGTGGAACGTACAGATGGCTCGTATCCAGAACGAGATGTTCTTGCAGCTTATATAGGTAGTCAGGATGATGAGCAATTTGGTAAAGTGGTCGATGAACTTTTAGCAGGGCCTATAGAGGCGCAGGCTAACGCCTATTATACAATGGCGGAATATTATGTCCTTGCAAAAGAACAGGACAAGGCATCAGTGCAGTATGCGGAGGCAATCAAATTGCAGCCTAATAAGGCATTGTATTGGGGAGCATTTGCACAGTTTTTAAATCGTCACGAAGGTAGCCCTTATTTGGCATTAAGACTGATTGAAGAAGCAATTCTCCTAGATGGAATGAATCCTCGTTGGCACTATATACAAGGTAATATATTTTTCCAGCTAGTAGCAGCGACAAAAAATTTAAGCTATTTACCTGCCTTGGAAGAAGCATGGGAGAAAGCTAAAAAACGTTGTACAGCTAAGCAAGTCACATTGAAATTGGATTTGGAGAAGTCAAAAGATTTGTTAGCGCAATGGAAAAAGCAAATGCTCTAACAGGTAAAAAGACATGAAACTATTAATAATTATTTCCTTTTAAGTATAATTATGCTATAGTGAAACCCTAAACGGACGTATGAAGCTTATCGATGACATGAAAGAAGTGTTTTTTTGAGTTTATATGTAGCGTATGTATTGGTAGGACTTGCCATTGCCATGCCTGTAGGAGCTATTACAGTAGAAATGACAAAGCAAGGACTCAAAAATGGTTTTATGCACGGCTGGGCAGTTGGGCTTGGTGGCATGACCATTGATATTGTATTGGTTTTTGCTTTGTATATGGGACTAGCCTCCATCTTGGCTATGCCTTTGATTCAACTACCTATGTGGATTATTGGAGCGGGCTTTTTATTCTTGTTAGGCTATGATTCTATCAAGAACGCTGACCATGATATTACATTGGCAGGAGAAAAAGTAACCAAATCGTTTTTTGCCTCTTATTTTAACGGCTTACTAGTGGCTGTTTCCCCAGGTAATCTTGTTTTTTGGGTCAACGTATTTGGTGTAGTGCTAGCAAAATCATATGGACAAGGGGAATCATCGAGCTTTTTAATTATTGCTGCTGGTGTATTAAGTGGAATTTTACTCCACGATATCGGTCTGCTCACCATTGTCTCGGTTACTCGTAAAGCTATGAATCGGAAGATGA
Source organism: Lysinibacillus sp. FSL K6-4013 (assembly GCF_038630435.1). Taxonomy (NCBI): domain Bacteria; kingdom Bacillati; phylum Bacillota; class Bacilli; order Caryophanales; family Bacillaceae; genus Lysinibacillus; species Lysinibacillus sp. FSL K6-4013. Next base: position 2,873,238 of record NZ_CP152031.1, on the reverse strand, counting down.
TTCGGACATTTACAATTGTCGCAGGCTTCTTATTAATTGGTTTTGCTTGTTATTTTATCTATGAATTTATACAAGGAATTAAGATTTATATATGAAAAGTGCGATCCCTAAAGATCGCACTTTTTTTATTGCGCAATAGCCTCAGTATGCTCTTTTATACAGGCTAAAATTTCTTCTGCTACTTCATGCGCTAATGCTAGTTCTGAAGTAAAGCCAACACAAGAACAATTCATCTCACCTAAAATATAGCAATCTTCTCCGACTTCATTGGTGTCTAGCATAAAGTCAGCCGTCCAGATTAGCGGTAAATCATAATTGCCTAGTAGGTTTGTTACTTGAGGGAGCTGCTTTAAAAAGTTTTGTACCAGCTCTTGCCAGTCTTCAGGTTTGTCATAGCGGTATTGAGCGCCAGAGAATAGAGTTGCACTAAAGGCATCCTCGGTAGCAGCTGGTTTTTTATGTACGACGTGTACGGGATGATCGCGCAACATGAATAAGCGGATTTCGCCTTCTGTAATCCTTGGAAGAAAGCGCATATCGATTAACATACCATTCGTTCCTGTAATATACTGCTCACAAAATGTCATAAAGTCGCCAAGCTGCCAATATTCTACATGATTATCTTTTGCTTCAGTACATTTGATTTGTGTATCAAGTGGCACTTCAGTGATACCCTCTGCTAGCGGTTCCACCAATTTTACACGCCAAATACCTTCTCCCGTTGAACCACGATTTTGCTTCAAAACACGCTCTGTTAAGGCTAAGGAAGTAGGGAATTGTGTTTTAAATGCTTCGATTGTGTAGTAGGCAAATGTATCGTCAGGTACTAAATTTGTTGTCGTCAGTTTTGATAATACATCTTTTGAGCCATAGCTAATCATCGCGTCTGGATGTGGCATGCCTATAACGCCAGCTTGGCATAGCTCTCGTAGCATAGCAAAGTACTCTTCCTCATGCTGTAAGTTGCCTGGGTTAATGCGAGATACATAGGCAACACCATGTTCCTTCACGTAGTGAAAGATTTCCTGCTTTTTTGTGATATCAAAGAAGAGTACCTCTGCATCCTGTCCACGTTGCTTTAGCGCTTCCACCATTGGCATTGTATCTGGGCGATAGCCATCTGGCCCTTTATCTGTGCCGCCTTCCACCTCGAAAAAAATAACTTTTTTATCCATAAAATACCTCCTTATATCTGTTATTATGTTCAGTATAGTAGACAAATAAGGAGAAAAGATAGATGAAATATGTAAATTTTATGTATAAATTCATATATTACTATCTCGGTAATAGGAGGTATTGACTATTAAAATCATAAATCTCTTAATTTTCTGTTTTCAAGGCTGCTTTTTCTGAAATACTGTGAGATATAAAATCATAAGTAGAATTAGCAATGTACCAATAAACTGATAGCCGCCAAAAGCAATTTTTAACCACCAAACACTTGTGATGACAGCCATTAATGGTTCAAGACTACCTAGTAGGCTCGACTCCTTTGGTGAAAGATAGTGCAAGCTAGCAATATAAAACCAAAAAGCGAGCATTGTCCCAAAAATAACAATAAAGAGAAAATAGGCAGTGGTTGAAAATGTCCAATCTGATAGATCGATAGCCCATGGTGGGTGAGCTATACTCATTACTATACCGCCGATGATCATTGACCAGCCGACAACTAATAATGAATGGAATTGCTGTAAAAGTGGAACGGCATAAATGGTATAAAATGCAACAGAGAGACCAGATAAGATACCCCACAACACAGCCATAAAAGGAACGGACAATGTTGAAAAAGAACCGTTTGTTAATAATAAAAAGGTCCCCACAAGTGTAAGTGACACAGCTATACCATCCTGCTTTGTCAATGGACTTTGCCTCGTTAGAAAATAATAAGCCATGATAAACAGTGGTGCTAAATATTGCAATAATGTGGCGACAGCTGAATTACCAATAGCGATTGACATCATATAGGTGTATTGGACAGCAAGCATGCCGAGTAAGCTAAATAAAATTTGTCTAAAAGCATTTTGCTTTGTGCGCCACATGACGAAAATGGATTCATGCCGATGGGTTATTTTATAAATAGCTATTAGTAGCAGACCTGCTAAAAGTAAACGACTAGAAACAAGCCAGCCGACCTCTAAATTGTCTTGCTGAAATAGTCGTTGGGCAACGGTCCCTCCGATTCCCCAGAAACTTGCTCCAAGAATAACTAGTAGAAAGCCCCGTGTACGTTTATTTTGGATAATTTGATTCATCTGTTTACATCTCCTAAACTATCAATATAAGATGATTATAAAGTGATTAAGTGGAAATAAATATCGATTTAATCCAATAAAATATCAATATATTGAGGTGTTATAGATGCCGCTAACACATATTAAAGTTTCCAAGGATTTACAGGAGTTAACATTGCATGGAACAAAGGAATTTCCAGTTGCCTTATATGAAACGATTATGCGATTAGAAAGCATGGATTTTCTACCTCTCCATTGGCATAAAGAAATACAATTTGTTTTTATAAAAAATGGATGTGCACAGTATCGAGTGGGGACGGACGTTTTTGTATTGAAGCAAGGCGAGGGACTCTTTATTAATGCCTCAGGTTTACATGAAGCAAAGCCTTATCAAATTGAACAAGCGACCGTTTATTGTGTGAATGTAGATCCAAAGTTAATGGGGGGGCATGAGGGCAGTATCTTTTTCTCAAAATATGTAGAACCGTATATTACAAGAAATCGAATACCTTATGTCAAACTAACAGGAGAGTTAGCACAGAAGGTAGCAACGATTGCGGAATTAATGCGAGAGCAAGCTGCTTTTTTTGAGCTAAAGGTACGGAGAGAGCTTCTATTTATTTGGGAATCCATGCTAACCCAATCCTTGTTGACAGAACAAATAATGGATTCTGCCACTATTGTGCAGCATGAACGAGCAAAGGCTATGCTAGATTTTTTACACGCACATTATCAGCGGAAAATAGCATTAGAAGATTTAGCTAGCCATGTGTATATAAGTCGCGCTGAATGTAGTCGTTTTTTTAAGAAAATAGTGGGCATGACACCATTTACCTATTTATGCCAATATCGATTGCGCAAAAGCATAGAATTATTGAAAGGTAATGAGCTATCGATAACAGAAATAGCTGTTGATACAGGCTTTAGTACTGTCAGTTATTATATTGAAAAGTTTAAAGAATACACTGGCTACCCGCCACATGTTTATCGTAAGAAGTTTTTAAGTGTGAAAAATAATTGAACGTGAATGGAAATAGGAACATCTTTTATACGCAAATTCTATACAAGATGAACCATTTGGCATAAAGTAAAATTAATAGTAGAGAGGGGGCGTAGTGAATGGTGGTCTTAAAAAGTAAGCAAAATATATGGCTGGCCTTATTATTAGTGGTGTTAGCGAGTAACTATACACTCTATAACACAGGATTTGGCACATCTATTTTACCTATCGAAACAAATGGTGTTGTTATGGGTTCATTGATTGATTGTATTGTGGTGGTGCCTGTGCTATTTATGCTTTATAAAGGTAAATTTTCGTTCAAGCAAGCCATCCTATTAGCCGCAGCAGGCTGTATTGCTGCACGTTTGATCATTCCTATGGAGCACCTTCAGCCATATGTGGCAGTAACATGGGCTGGATTTGCGATTGAAGGGTCTATTATTCTATTAGAAATTATACTAGTGGCAACACTTGTACGATACCTGCCAAAAATCCTAGGAGAAGTGCGTAAAAGCTCTTTACCAGACCTCTTTTCATTTTCTAAGGCTGTAGAAAAACATGCACCCAAGCACCCAGTTATTCAGATGATCTGTGCCGATTTATTAGTGCTTTATTATGGTTTCGCGAGTTGGAAAAGACAAGAACGACAAGGCTTAACTTTGCATAAAAATTCCAGCTATATCGCTTTTCAGCTCATGATTATTCATGGGATTGCAATTGAAACGATCGGTATTCATTGGTGGCTACATGAAAAATCCATAATACTTGCCGTTGTGTTGCTTGTTTTCAATATTTATTCAGTAATCTTCTTTCTTGCGGATATGCAGGCTATTCGCCTAAATCCTGTTTATGTCACAAATGATACATTGTACTTATCTCTGGGATTAATGAAACGTACTGAAATTCGTTTTGATCATATTGCTGAAATCATCGAAGACAAGGAGCAACTAAAGGGAAAATTATCAAAAGATACGATAGACTTTATAGCACGTGATTTTGGTGAGACCTATCCGCATTTTATTTTGAAAATGAAAGAGCCTGTGGAAGTAACGTTTATGCTAGGAATCAAGAAGCGCTATAGTCACATAGCCATTAAAGCAGACCAGGCTCAAGAATTTAGACAAATGCTTGTACAAGGAATGGCAATGAGCCAACATCATTGACTATTTCTTAGTGATAAAAAACAAAATAGTCAATTGAAAGGTAGAAATGGATTTCCGTTGCAGGCTACTTGTTTTCCTATGGGAGTCAAGTAGCCTTCCACTTCACCCCATAAAAATATTGCCCTGGTTTTCAAATAAAGTAAAGTGTTCGCGACTCTTTATGGAGAGGTTTGTCACGCATTACTTCTCTATAAAAATAACACTTGTGCAGAATGGCTGATTGTAATGGAGCCAGCGTCACAGAGGAGTCCTTGGAGCGAATGGACGTGAGTGGAGCGGCATATCGGACGCTTGCGGAAAAGGAAATCAACCTCTCACCTTGCAAAGTTGCTTTTTCTGCCGTTGACATCAACTTAATTTAACAACATGAAATAGTCAATGTTTTGTGATCAAAACATTGACTATTTTTTTATTGATTGATTTTTAGCAATGCTTTCTGGATAAAAAGTCTTTACTTCTGATTATCATCTCATCTGTTAGGAAAGGGAGAAATCCATTCCTTATAGTTTAATAAAATATTCAATTTACTTAGCTTGGAGATTGCATTTTAACAACAAAGGACCTAGTGATTCGTTATAATATGATTATTTTATCCTGTATTAGTAAAAGTGATGAATACTATTTAACCTAATTTTAACCTTCGGATTTTATAGTTTTAATGTACTAAAATAGAAGGAGTGTTTATTTTGAAGGTAGTTCCAAGAAAGATTGCTGAATTACAGGAAGGCTTTGTTTTAGGGAAAGATTTATATGTTGAAAATCGTATGCTAATGAAAAAGGGAAGTGTATTAACAGCACGTATTATTACATTATTAAAAAACCGTAATGTTCAACATGTATATATTGAAGTGCCAATAGACAAAGAGGTTAATCAAATACAGTCTATTACAGTACAACCGCAACAAAATTCTTTGGTAAGTAGTGAATGGGATGAAATGCCTAAATTTCTGCAAGCACTAGCAGCATTGAGTACGGAGAGACGATATGGTCATGCTTTAAAAAATATGGCTGATATCGTATTTGTGCGAGATTTATTTGAAACGTATATGGAGAATCTAAGCTATCGAAGGCTATTGCAGACACTAAAAAAATATGATGAATATACTTATATGCATGCGCTTGACGTATTTACACTTGGTACATTATTTGCGAAAAAAGAAGGTATTTCTCATTTAGAGCACTATGCATTAGGCTTTTTATTTCATGATATTGGTAAATTAAATATTCCACATGAAATTTTATCGAAAGAGGAGAAACTAACTGTGGAAGAATTTACTATCATGCAGAAGCATACACAGCTTGGCTATGACCTATTAAAGGAACTTGGACTTGAATCCATTGCCTTTTTGGCAAAATTACATCATGAACGGATCGATGGCTCTGGTTATCCAGATGGATTAGCAGGAAAAGAGATTCCAAAGGTAGTATTATTACTACAGCTGATTGATATCTACTCGGCTATCACGATGAATCGCCCCTATAAACAGGAAATAGGGGCTGCAGAAGCTATAGCTACTATCTATAAAGAAAAGCATTTATTAGACGAAAAGCTTTTGGCTAAATTTGTTGATTTTATTGGTATCTATCCAGAAAAGTCCATTGTCCTTTTGTCAGATGGAACGCATGCTTTAGTAGAACATGTCAATCTTATGTTCCCGCTTCTTCCTACGGTTAGAAGATTAGATTCGAATACAATTTTTGCGTTACCAGTAAATCTTCAAATAAAAATTGAGAAGCTTATTACATATTATGTAGAAACACCGGATCAGTTGTTCCGAAAATTTTCTGAGTATTTAATAAAAGGCGAAGCGCATTTAATGGAGAAATATTATAATAAGCTAGTTGAGCAACACACCATTTCTGAATGCATCACAAAAATTTATATCCCCGTATACCAAATCTTTGATGTGCTCAAAGAACAAGTAATGTTAGAAAATGTACGAGTAAAGTTAAGAGGGTTATTAAACAAGGCTATATTCCATTTACGAAAAGATACGAAAACAAAAAGCTCTGCCATCTTTCTAGTCGATCAAAATCTACGAGCAAGTATTCCTTTACTTTTACTAGAAGGTGTTTTTTATGTAAAGGGAATCTGTCCTATTATGATAGACACTACAACAAGCAAAGAGGAGTTATTGCGAATCGCAGACTATTGTGAAGCGACTGTCATCTGTTCATTTGAAGAGGAATATAACCCATTAATTGGTACAAACCGAAAATTGGAGCTCTATCATATTACACCAAAGAAGTTAGAGAGTCTCGTTTTTAGCTTTGCTGGACAATCAATTAAACAAATAAATATAAAGGTAGCGTTGCAAAAATATAAAGCGGTTACAAAGATAATAAACAACTAGCATTGAAGAGGAGGGTTTGTGTGTGAATGATTGTATTCTTTTACAGTCTAGTCAAGATTGGCATCTACAAAGAATGTATATGAAGAAATTTAACAATCTGGTACTGGTAAAAAGTGTTCATCATAATTCAGCAGAGACAAGAGCCAAACTACAATATGAATTTTCTTTGTTTTCGAATGAGCAAAATCCTTGGTTATTAAAGCCAATTGCTATTGATTATATAGATGATCAATATGCGATCATCTATGAAAATTTTAATGGAGTCCCCTTAAAGCAATTCAGTAATAACTTGATTTCTTTGCATCAATTTTTGCAGATTGCGATTGACCTTGTCAATATTTGTATGAAAATGCAACAAAGTGGTTTACTTTACCTACACCTACATCCTAATCAAATCTTAATCAATCCTAATTCTTTAAAAATAAAACTATTAAGCTCTGAATTTAGTACAAAATATGATGTAGAATCTCCAGTTGTGATTGAAAATCCCTATGAACGACTAGAACAGCTACCCTATTATGCACCTGAGCAAACGGGCAGACTTCATTTAGAGGTAGACTATCGGACAGATTTATATGCACTGGGCATCATTTTTTACGAAATATTGGGGGGGCAATTGCCTTTTCAAGCAAACGATGCCGTCGATTTGATTTATGAAATCATCACCAAAAAACCAGAAGCATTGGTGAGTATAGACAGTCGCTATCACTCTTTGCTTTGGGAAATTATTGAAAAGCTATTAGCTAAAAATCCAGCTGATCGTTATCAAAGTGCCATTGGTTTGAGAGAGGATTTACTACATATCCAACAGAAACTTTTAGTAAACGAACCGCTTGAAAATTTCCTGCTTGGTGAACAGGATTTGCATCTGAATATGGGACTGTCTACTAAGCTGTATGGGAGAGAATCGCAATTCGCAGAGCTTTCCTCTATTTTTCGTCAGGTTGCAAAAGGTGACAAAAAGATGGTTACTATATCAGGACAAGCAGGGTATGGAAAATCCAAGTTAGTTCAAGAACTAAAGGGTGAAATTGCGGCCGCAAAGGGCTATTTTATTACGACTAAGTATGAGCAATTGCAACTAGAAAATGATTATTCCATTGTCATCCATCCTTTAAGGAGCTTATTGAAATTTATTTATATGGAAGGGGAAAGGTCTGTCCATTTATGGAAAAAATTATTTCAAGAGGTTAAATTAGTTGTGACAGATGAACTTATCCATCTATTACCTGAACTCAAATGGTTTGTGAAGGAGGAAGTACACTTTCAAAAAGAAGTGCGCCAAAATACAAAACAGCTCCATTCCTATACGTTTATATCGATTCAAAAAATTTTATTAACATTTGCTATGCAGAAGAAACCAGTTATATGGTTTGTAGATGATTTGCATTGGGCGAATCAAAGTACGATTGAAATTATGACCCAAATTTTTGAGCAGCACCGAGCAGGATACTTTATGATGATTGGTACATTCCGGGTGAATAAGGACAGCGCTGAGGAGGAAAATCAACAAAGAACCCCTAGTTTTTCGAACGGTCATCATATCCATTTACCCTTGCTTCAGGAGCAACATGTTCAACAATGGTTAGAGGCGTCTTTCCATGCAAAGCCACATACCATACAGATCATCGCCAAGCAATTATTTAATTTGACCAAAGGAAATCCGTTATTTGTGAAAGAAGTGTTTCGTTCACTCCAGCAAGATAACACGATTTATTTTAATGCAACAACAAAAGAATGGGAGTTTAATCGTAAGAAATTTAATTTATCGCGTTTAAATAACGAGCTACTTGCCTTTATTGAAACTAGAATGGCTAATTTAACAGCAGAAGCCCATGAGATTTTACGAATTGCTGCATGCTTTGGTCAGCGCTTTGAATTTACAGATGTCTTAAAGCTGGTGTCCTTATCAGCTCAAGCGTTATTAAAACACCTGGAAACACTTGTTGAAAATGGCTTTATTATTCCATTAGATGCCCATTATAAATGGGCAAGTACATTAGAGCATGAAGGTATTTTGCATACATTTTCTACCAAATTTCGATTTGTCCATGATCGTATTCAACAAGTAGCTTATCAGGAATTATCAGGGCAATTGCGTGCAAAATTTCATTATCAAATTGGCCAGCTTTTAACAGATGACTCTCAAATAGCTGCAGATCATGATCGATTAAGCGAAATCGTCATGCATTTCAATTACAGTCGACACTTATTGACTGGGGAAGAAAAGCAAAAGTTGGCTATCTGGAATTATCAACTCGGTATTGAGGCTAAAAGAATAGGGCTCTTTGATAATGCGCTAAAATTTTTTACAACTAGTAAAGAACTATTGACGCCTGATCATTGGGAGACTAGGAGAGAGCAGTCGGTTAAATTATATGCAAATTTAGGTGAATGTGAATATTTAACTGGCCACTACGAACAATCGGAAAGGCATTTAACAGAGGCTTTGCATCATGCAGAGACAAAATTAGAAAAACTGATGATTAACAATTTGAAAACGGTATTATACATTGAGTCCGATAACCCTATTATTGGTCTAGAAGCAGGCTTGGCAGGTTTTCAAGTTGCGAATCTTAAAATTTCAGCTTATCCTAAAAAGTCACAGCTTCTAAAAGAGTATCTATTGTTGAAATGGGCATTGCGACATATGTCTGACCAAGACTTGTTGCAGCATCCACCAACGAATAGTAAAGAAATTGATATTTTGATTCATTTAATTATTAATATGACGGCAAGTGCTTTCCTATTAAACCCTAACTTAACAGGTATTCTTTTAATGAAAGGGCTGCGTTTACAGTTGAAGTATGGCACTACATCGAAAAGCGGCATGGTATTGATTAACTATGCTTTGCTTTTAAATGCAGGCTTTACCAATATAAAAGAAGCCACTCGGTTTGGCAAACTTGCCATCATTGTTGCCGATAACCAAGAAAGCATATATATCAAGGGCCATACTTATTATGTGTATGGCGTGTTTATCAGCCATTGGACAGAGCCCTATGAAACCAGTATTCAATATATTAACGAGGCTCAAGCAAAAAGCCAGGAGCTCGGCTTATATCATTTAGTATCCTCAGCTTCATGTTTTATTGTCACGATACGACTTATTCAGGGGGGTGCCCTAGAGGATTTACAACAAGAAATTAGACGACAACAAGAGGAATTTTCTATTCATGCAAGTACCCTTTCGATTGACTTTTTAGCCGAAATGGGGAGATGGATGAATATCCTCCGCTATCCTCACCATCCTGTACATTGGGCTTGTCCTATCACAATACAGGATCAGCCAGCTATTAAAATCATGCATTATTCAGTACGTTTACAAATGTCCTTTTTATTAGCTGATGAAAAACAAGGGAAAGCGATTCTGGTTGAATTAAAGAAGCTAAGTAAGGACACTTATACATTACCAATCACCACGGTCTATTATTTTTATCGAGCCATGTGGCAATTTCACTTTCTGCATAGTCAAAATTGTCAGGTACAAGAGCAGAGGTTGTTTTTAACGGATATACGTCAAAGCCTCAAAAAATTTAAGAAATGGGCTGCTTATTCTCCAGAAAACTATGAGCATCTCTATGCTTTATTAATGGCAGAGAATTACCGTTTACACAACAACGACAATGAGGCAGAACTCTATTATGACCGAGCAATACGATTAGCAAGTATGAATGGTTTTGTCCAGGATTCAGCACTAGCATATGAACGAGCTGCAAACTATTATCTCGCAAAACAGCAAAAGAAAACGGCAAGGCATTATATACTAAATGGTATTCAAAATATTGAAACTTGGGGAGCAGAAACAGTTGCTAGAAGATGGGCGAGAGATTATCAAGTGCATCGCAAACTGGAAAATCAGAGCAGAGAATCACTCTCGTTTGATATGATGACGGTTTTTGAGACGACTCAATCTTTTGCAACAGCCATCCGTATGGAAGAATTACTGTATAAAATATTGTTTTCCCTGTTAAAGCACGTGGGGGCAAATAGTGGCTATTTCATTCATAAACAGCAGCAGGAATTATTGGTGTTAGCAAAGGCAGAAGCTGCGGAAAAAACATTTACGATGTATGATCAACAAAGTATGGAGAATTTTAATGCGAATATGCAATCGATTATACGCTATGTTTATAATAGTAAAGAGCATGTGATTATCGACAATGCACAAAAACCACAGCATCCTTTTTTCTCCTATTCAACGGCTAAATCTATTCTTTGCCTACCAATTATCCATCAAAATAAAATTATTTCGATATTGTATTTTGAAAATACCTTAATGACGAATGCCTTCCATCCATCTCATGTTCAGCTATTGAAAGTGATCGCTGCTCAAATTGCCGTTTCTTTTGAAAATGCAAAAATATATGGAGATTTAGAAAAACGTGTTCAGTTGCGTACTAGGGAGCTAGATGAGACGAATCGGCATTTGATAAAAATGAATGAACGTTTAGAAAAAAATGAACTGGAACGTAAAAAACTTTTGCATAGTATTTCCCATGAATTACGCTCACCGCTAACCTCTACATTAGGGTATATAGAACTAATGCTAGAGGGCGTGATAGTTGACCCAGTAGCCAGAAAGAAATATTTAATACGAAGCAAAGAAAGGCTACTATCATTAAATAGCTTAATACAAGATTTGTTTGATTTAGCAAATCTAGAAGCTGGTAGAGCAGAATTTTCTTTTACAGAGGTAAAGGCGAAGGAATTTTTACAAATGGCAACCCGTTATGAGGATGAAGTAAAACAATCAGGATTAACATACAGTGCGCACTTTTATGGTCATGAAGAAGCCCAGTTACTGATTGATAAAACGCGAATCAATCAAGTGATTGAAAATATCATGACCAATGCAATGAAATATACATCAAATGGTGGAATTCAAGTGTCCATCCATGTAGAGGACAAGCACTTGATTTGTTCGATAGCAGATAGTGGCATTGGAATTGCTGAGAGTGAACTTCCCTTTATTTTTGATAGCTATTATCGTGCAACTAACATCCATGAAGCACATTCGCACGGCATTGGCTTAGCGATCTGTAAACATATTGTTCACCAGCATAATGGTGAGATTTTTGTTGAAAGTCTTGAAAATGAAGGAAGCATATTTAGCTTTACATTACCACTAGTTAAGGTATTGGTAAAAAATTAAGAAGGGGTGGTGAGTGTTTTCTTACTTCTCACCACTCTCTTTTTTATAGACGAATTGGTAGCCAAAACCTCTCACTGTTTGAATCCATTTCGGCTTTGAGGGAATATCTTCAATTTTACGACGAAGCGTACTAATATGGACAGATACAGTTTTCAAATCAGTGACACCGTCATAGCCCCAAACATGATCAATGAGTTGATCAACACTAATCACTTGATTCGCATGCTCAATTAGAAAAAAGAGGAGCAGCTTCTCCTTCGTAAATAAATTTAAAAGCTGTCCATCCTTATAAACATTTTTCTCATCTAAATGTATGGACAAATTATCAATATGTACAATATTACTTTTCTTTGATGGGTTTCTCCGTTTTAAATTTGCTTGGATACGGGCCAATAATTCTTTTGGAATAAATGGCTTTGTCAAATAATCATCTGCCCCCACCTCAAAGCCCTCAAGCTTCTGTTCAATTAGATGATTGACGGTCACAAAAATGATAATGACATCCGACACATCCCGGATTCTTTTGGCTAACTCGAAGCCTGTTCCATCTGGTAGATTAACATCTAACAAGATTAAATCTGGCTGCTGCGTGACAGCGAGGTGCCAGCCACTGGATAGAGATGACGCCTTTAATACACTATAGTTAGCATTTGCTAGTGTGAGTGATAAAACCTCCATAATATCTATATCATCTTCCACTATTAAAATTTTCTCGTTCGACATATCTATCACCTTCCTATTTCAAATATACCAACTTTTGTCTAGGTTGGGAATTAGAAGACTTAGAAGTCGAATGATTTTAGAATCCCTCATAGCCCTAGTCAAAATAATCATGCGAGTTTACAAAATAAATAGAGACTTCTATTTCCCATGAGAAAATGAAGTCTCTAAAAAATTAATCTAGGTGTGCGATAGCATGGAGTAGATCATCACGGATGGCCTCCCAAAATTGCTGTTGAACACTATCACTGTACATATAAAGCTCTTTATGTTGAACATGGTCATAGATAGCAGCAATCGTTTCTTGATGAAAAGAGAGACGATGGTTTAATAGCTCTCGTTCTTCTTCAATACAAAATAGTTTATAAATATCGGATAGGCGTTCAAACTTTGCTAATTTCTGTGACAACACTTCATATTGTGTTTGATGAAAACGTCCTACGGCAGAAGTCATTGAAATTTTTGCACGATGCTCTGCCTGTAATGTTCGAAACTCCTCCTGACGAATGGCCACACGATACCAAAATTCATAACGATTTGGTAATTCTCTTAGTTCATAGGTAAGTAATGATTTTAAAATTGAATGCACTTGTTCATATGTATCGATGATCTTCGCTGGTTCTTTAAAAATGCCAAACATACTACCACCCCCATGTAGTTTAATACTACGAGTGAAGATTAAAATCCTTTAAAATAATCATAATATTCAAAAGCGAGAACCTACTAATTATTGAAACCTTGACTCAGCAGTTACGTAAAGATTTACAGGGGGTGAGTCAATGTATGCGTATAAATTTGTACAAACACAATTAGGTAGCTTTTTTCAGGAATCTACCTATCGGAAAACAATCGAAGAATACGCTAAGCAAGGTTGGCGCTTAGTGCAAGTATTGCCGATTGCTTATAAAGGACAGGGGAAACCAACAGACTATGAAATCATTTTGAGAGATTATTATCATAACTATCAATGAACGCTAGATTCTTGCCTTAAATGGTGGGAGTGTAGCGTTTTCTTAATTTAATACAAAGTTTGCTGTTTTTATTAACAAAAATAGTGTATTCAGAAAAATATAGAAATAGCATTTACAAAACAAAAATATATGTGTTAACTTAAATAGTGTTAATGGTTAACTTAAAAGAGGGAGGTTAACAATGCAACATTTTTGGGTTGTCGGTACAGATACGGATGTTGGGAAAACAATTGTCACCACCATGTTGATGTGTCATTTACAAAAACAAGGCTTGAAAGTTTCACCATACAAGCCTGTGCAAACAGGAGAGGTATACGAAAATGGTCGTGGCTATTATTATGATACAGCCATGTATGAAAAGTATTCCTTACAAAAGCTTCAACAAGAGCATCTTAATAGCTATTCATTTAGAGAAGCTGCATCGCCACATTTTGCTGCGCAACTGGAGGGGCAGCAAATTGATGCCAATGAGCTATTATTGCGTATTCAATTATTACAAGCATCCTATGATGTTGTGATATGTGAGGGAGCGGGTGGGCTTTTTGTTCCGCTTACTGCCCCCAATGGAATGACGCTGCTTGATGTCATCGTGAGTAGCAAGCTGCCAGTAGTGCTTGTTACAAGGACATCCCTAGGGACGATCAATCACACATTATTAACAATAGAGGCATTGCGCTCTCGTCAAGTTGACGTTCTTGGCATGGTGTTTAATGGGGACACGGGCAGCAGTATGGAGCAAGATAATATACAAACGATTTTACAGTACCATCCCTTACCCTATGCAATTATTCCACAGCTACAAAATTTGTCACAGCTAATGGATTATGCCATCACACACACCACACTGTTTGAAAGGCTATTTAACTATGAAACAAGCATTAACTGATTTACAGGTAAGAGATTTACGTCATGTTTGGCATCCATGCTCGCAAATGAAGGACTATGAAGCATTTCCACCAATCGTCATAAAAAAGGGGCAAGGTGTGTGGCTTTATGACGAACATGATCAGCGTTATTTGGATGCTGTCTCATCTTGGTGGGTTAATTTATTTGGGCATGCCAATCCGCGTATTAGCCAGGCTTTAAGTGAGCAAGCATTTACATTGGAGCATACGATCTTTGCTAATTTTACACATGAACCAGCTATACAATTGGCTGAAAAATTAACCGCGCTAGCACCACAGGGATTACATAAAGTCTTTTTTGCCGATAATGGCTCATCTGCTATAGAAGTCGCATTGAAAATGAGCTTTCAATACCATATGCAGACAGGGAAACCAACAAAAAAGCGCTTTCTAGCCTTGACGGATGCCTATCACGGAGAAACCATTGGTGCTTTATCTGTGGGAGGGGTAGGGCTTTACAATGAAGTTTACCAGCCTCTGTTATTAGATACGGTGCGTGCCAAAGGGCCAGATTGCTTCCGCTGTCCATTTCAGGAAGACCCAGCAAGCTGTAAGGCACCATGTAGTCAATTTGTCGAGGAACAACTTCAAGCTCATCATGAGGAAATCACGGCAGTTATTATTGAACCATTAATTCAGGCTGCAGCAGGTATGAAAATGTACCCGCCTGTCTATTTACAGCGCTTACGGGCATTGTGCTCACACTATGATGTGCACTTCATAGCAGATGAAATTGCTGTAGGGTTCGGTCGGACAGGTACATTGTTTGCCTGTGAACAGGCGGATATCATGCCAGATTTTATGTGTTTATCAAAGGGGCTAACTGGTGGTTACTTACCTTTATCTGTTGTCTTAACGACGCAGCAAATCTATGACGCTTTTTATGATGATTACGGAACAATGAAGGCTTTTTTACATTCGCATAGCTATTCAGGCAATACATTGGCCTGTCGTGTGGCACTGGAAGTGTTAACAATGTTTCAAGAGGAACAAGTGATGGAGATGATTCAGCACAAGGGACAATACATGCGAGCGTTAGCCATGGAGGCTTTTTGTGATATGCCTTATGTGGGTGAATACCGACAAGTTGGTTTAGTGGGGGCGATTGAACTAGTGAAAAGCCGGCGGACAAAGGAAGCGTTCGCCAGTGAGGAGCGTATCGGCTATCAAATTTATCAACGGGCTTTAACGAAAGGCTTACTCATCAGGCCGCTCGGCAATGTTCTGTATTTTATGCCACCTTATATTATTTCTGAAGAGGAAATGTCATTTATGATTCATACAACGAAAGAGACAATCGAACAATTTTTCCAGGACAGGGGGGCTAAGGTTGGGTAAGCGACATCAAACATTAGCGCTTGTTATGATTGCCATGTTTGCTGCTCTAACAGCAATCGGTGCTTTTGTTAAAATTCCATTGCCTGTCGTACCCTTTACATTACAAATTGTTTTTGTATTTTTAGCAGGCTGTTTATTGGGTAGTCGGAATGGTTTTTATAGTCAACTTGTCTATATCGGTGTGGGCTTAGTAGGCTTACCTGTTTTTACACAGGGTGGTGGTATCACATATGTCTTACAGCCAACTTTTGGTTATTTGATTGGCTTTGCCCTAGCCGCCTATGTGATTGGGTTCATCATTGAAAGGATTGAGACCCCGACGAAAAAGCATTTTATCGCAGCAACCATTTTTGGGCTGGTTATTATTTATGCTGTGGCTGTACCTTATTTGTATGTAGCATTAAATTTCTGGTTAGATATGAAGTCAAGCTGGTCCCATGTGTTTGTTGTCGGCTTTTTAAGTAGTATTGTCGCTGATTTTTGCTTAGCTATTACATCTGCGCTATTAGCTGAGCGCTTGTATAAAGTATTTCAGTCAGCAAGAAATGAGAAATTTTCACACGTAGAGGGGGAGAATGTAATATGAATTATTACCAATTAGCACAAGAAGTAATTGCTGGGAAGGTTATTAGCAATGAAGAGGCACTCGTCATATTAAATAGTGAGGATGATGAGCTATTACAGCTTATGGATGGTGCTTTTGCAATTCGTCGTCATTATTATGGTAAAAAAGTAAAATTGAATATGATTATGAACGCCAAAAGCGGTTATTGCCCTGAGGATTGTGGTTATTGCTCCCAGTCCTCTAAATCGACGGCTCCTATTGAAAAATATCCCTTTATTACAAAAGAGGAAATTTTAGCGGGTGCAAAACGAGCATTTGACAATAAGATTGGGACGTATTGTATTGTAGCCAGTGGTCGTGGGCCAACACGTAAGGATGTCAATGTCGTGAGTGAGGCGGTTGCTGAAATAAAAGAAAAGTATGGCTTGAAGGTTTGTGCCTGTCTTGGCTTACTTAAAGAAGAACAGGCACAGCAATTAAAGGAAGCGGGTGTGGATCGCTACAATCATAATTTAAATACATCGGAACGTCATCATTCCTTCATCACGACCTCACATACTTATGAGGATCGTGTTAATACGGTAGAGATCGTGAAAAGGCATGGCATTTCACCTTGCTCAGGTGCCATTATTGGGATGAAGGAAACAAAAGAGGATGTCGTCAATATTGCACGCGCTCTCCATCAATTGGACGCTGATTCTATTCCTGTAAACTTTCTAAATGCAATTGATGGAACAAAGCTAGAAGGGACAAAGGATTTAAACCCACGCTATTGTTTAAAGGTTTTAGCGTTGTTCCGCTACATCAATCCGACAAAGGAAATCCGTATTTCGGGTGGTCGTGAAATTAATTTAGGCTCACTTCAGCCACTTGGTCTCTATGCAGCTAATAGCATTTTTGTAGGAGATTATTTAACAACAGCTGGACAAGAAGCGAATAATGATTATCGCATGCTTGAGGATTTGGGCTTCGAAATTGAATTAACACATAAGCAAGAAGAAGTATTTTGTTAATCTTATGAAATAGAAATCTACTACTACAGCAAAAACCGTACTTTTGTACGGTTTTTTGCTGTAGATGAAAAGAGACGGATAGGCTGTGAAATGTAGTAGATAAAAATTGAAAAGTGATGGATAGACCTGACATCACTGGCTGTTGATATACCTATAAAATCAAGGTTTTCACAAATTGTTCAATGAAAGCGTTTTGAAATTGAACAGTTTGTGAAGACCTTCACATAAAGCTTTCTTTTTGAAAAAATCAGCGTAAAATAAGAATCAAGTAAGGAATTGTTATAAAACAGTTGATGAGTCGTATCACAAATTTTAGTGGTTGTTATATTACAAAAATAATGAGTGAAGGGAGCTTTTCACATGTGGGTTATTACAGTTTTTGATAAAAAGGACGTTCGAATTTTTGAGTATGCGAGCAAGAATGAGGCAACAGAAGCTTTAGCAAAATTCAAGAAAAATGCCGTTTTAACGTATACAAAATAAGTTGCTGCTAAAGCAGCCCTCTACCGACAGAGGGCTGTTTTTTTAATGTACAACAATGGAAACAGCACTGTACAGTAATAATAGTGCCATGATGATGTTAAACGGCTTTCGATATTGCTGTAGAACCTTTTGAAAAACGGAACCACATAACGCCCAACTAAATGTAATGATTACACCAAATGGAACGTTAGACGCTGAGGCCCATAGAGAAGGAACGGAGGAATATATAACCGTTTTTGATGGGGAATTAATCATCCATATACAGGATCAGGATTATCGATTAACAAAGGGTGATGCCATACGATTTAAGGCTGACCGTCCACACACATACAGCAATCCAGGTAGTACAATAACACGACTTAGTATGACTATTTACTATCCACATTAAAAAACGTATAAACGCTTTTCACAGCGTTTATACGTTTTCGTTTTATAAAATACTAGCTAAACGTTTAATTCCCTCACGGATGACTTCAGGTGTTGCATTTGTATAGTTAAGGCGCATTGTATTCACATTCGTTTTTGATGTGTAGAATGGATCGCCAGGCACGAAGGCTACCTTTTGTTCCATCGCTTTATTGAATACATCAAGGGCCGGTGTACCGTCCTTCATTGTCGCCCAAATGAACATGCCACCCTCAGGTCGTGTGTATTCAACATGGGCAGGGAAAAACTCCTGCATCGCATCAAGCATCGCATCCGATTGATTTTTATATAAAGCAATAATTTTCTTTACATGTTCTGTATAATCATTACTTGCTAAGTAATCGTAGATAACATATTGTGAAAAAATATTCGTATGAAGATCAGATGCTTGCTTCGCTGTTTCAATATGCTGTAAAAGCTCTTTGTTTTTTGTGATAATAAAGCCAAGACGCATGCCTGGTGTGACCGTTTTAGAGAAAGAACCTAGTAAAATACTATTTTCTAATTTACCAGCACCGATATATGGAAGTGGCTCCCCTTGGAAACGTAGCTCCCCGTACGGATCATCCTCAATTAAAGCAACATCGTATTTTGCCACTATTTCGCAAATTTGCTCACGCTTTTCCTTCGAATATGTGAGTCCTGTTGGGTTTTGGAAGTTCGGCACCGTATAAATGAATTTTACATTTGGTTGTTGTAGAGCACGCTCTAACTCTTCTAAGTTAAGACCATCATTTTCTAGTGTAACACCATGGAAAGTTGGCTCTGTTAAAGTAAAGGCTTGGATGGCTCCTAGGTAACCCGGCTCTTCGATGATAATGCCATCGCCTTTATTAATAAGTACTTTACCAATAAGTTCAAGCGCTTGCTGTGAGCCTGTAGTAATAAAGACATCGTCAGCATGTACATCAAGTCCATGGAGACGTTGATATTTTGCGGCAATATATTCACGCAATGGTGCATACCCCTGTGTGGATGAATATTGGAATAACCTGCTGCCATTTACTGTAATAGCATGGTCTACGGATGCTCTCAATGCATCAATCGGGAAAGAGATAGGGTTTGGAAGCCCACCTGCAAAGGAAATAACGTCCTCTGCATCTGTCACTTTTAAAATATTTCGAATAAATGAGGATGGTGTTTTTAAGATTCTTTCAGAATATTGCATAATTATCGGTCCTTTTTTTCTGATTTTTTAAAAATTATATCATTGTCATCGTGTGCATACAATATTATCATTGTATGCAAGACAATTAAACTATTGTATGCAAATTAAGAGAAAGAAGGGCCTAGTGAATGCCTATTAATTCATTTGACGAGTATCCCATGAGTTGGAAGCCGGATATTAGCAATATTTCTGCACCGTTATATATAGCCATCGCACAACAGCTAGAGCAAGATATCAAGGATGGAAAGCTAGTACCAGGCACAAAATTGCCTCCGCAGCGCGAATTAGCTGATTTTTTAGATGTGAATTTAAGTACGATTACAAGAGCCTTTAAGCTTTGTGGCCAAAAAGGCTTAATCTATGCCTCGATTGGCAGCGGTACATTCGTTTCAACAGATGCGGCTAGCAATAAAATGTTACTGCCAACCAACCATGCCACACCTATCATTGAAATGGGCTCTGTTTTACCAGACAATTTTGTTAATGATGATATTACACGCTTTATGAAGAAAATGATAAACGAACCTAGTTTTAGCATGCTATTTCAATATGGACGACCTGAGGGCAATGCGTGGCAAAACGAAGCCGTGATGAAGCTACTCGAACTAGTAAATTTTCAAACAGATCAGCCTATTCTTCTAGGAGCAGGCGGACAAAATGCCATTGTGGGAACCCTTGCAGCTTTATTTCAGCCAGGCGACCGCATTGGTACAGATCCAATTACCTATGCTGGCATTAAAACAGCTGCAAATATGCTTGGTATCCAGCTTGTGGCTATCCAACAATGTCAGGGTGAAATGACAAAAGAAGGATTACTATATGCGTGTAAAAATGAGCATATCAAAGGTATCTATGTGATCCCTGATTTTCATAACCCAACAACCCATACGATGTCAGTAGAAACAAGAAAAATGATTGCAGACGTGGCAAGACAGAAGGATTTGCTTGTGATCGAGGATGCTATCTATAGCTTTCTTAAGGAGCAACCGCTTGCTCCGATTGCTTCTTATGCACCCGAGAAGGTTATTTACATTGCTAGCCTATCTAAAACACTATCACCTGGTTTACGATTATCCTTCCTTGTGACACCTCCTGCGCTACGAAAAAAAATAATGGAAACACTCTATAATATCAACATTTCCGTTTCTCCTATCATGCTGGAGCTTGCAGCACGATTAATCCATGAAGGTGTTGCCCAAACGATTTTAGAAAAACACCGAGCATATGCCAAGCAGCAAAATGCGCTTGTCGATCAGTATTTAGGGGATTATCAGATATTAGGGGATGAGGAATGTATTTTTAGGTGGCTCCAATTGCCTGACAAGTTTACAGGTGTTCAATTTGAATTGTTAGCTTCGAAGGCTGGTGTACAAGTCTATGCGGCAGAGCGCTTTGCAGTAGGGAATGCTAAGCCTGTCAATGCCGTTCGTTTAGCCATTGCAGCGCCAGAATCTCAACTTGAGCAAGCGTTAATTATTTTAAAGGACCTCCTCGAAAGTAATGGTGATTATGCATTTGTTGATTAGAGGTTATGGGGCGTATAATAAGGCTAAGAAAGAAACGAGGTGATGAACATGGCGCATAAAGGGCGCGTTATTTTGCATGTGGATATGAACAGTTTCTATGCTTCAGTGGAGCAAGCACATGATCCAAGTTTAAAGGGGAAGCCTCTCGCGATTGCAGGGAACCCAAAGGAGCGGCGTGGCATTTTAGTAACATGTTCATATGAAGCAAGGGCGCTAGGCATTTATACAACGATGACTGTTCATGAAGCGAAGCGTAAATGTCCTGAGCTATTGTTATTACCTCCAGATTTTCAAAAGTATCGTCAAGCATCTAAAGAAATGTTCACCATTCTTCGCAGCTATACACCATTAGTAGAGCCTGTTTCGATTGATGAGGGCTACTTGGATGTGACTGAGCTAAGCAAGGAACGGCATGCCTTAAGTATTGCCCAGGAAATACAAGCGCGCATTTTAGCTGAGCTGGATTTACCTTGTTCCATCGGTATTGCACCGAATAAATTTTTAGCGAAAACAGCCTCTGATATGAAGAAACCAATGGGGATTACCGTACTACGAATACGGGATATTGAACAGCAATTATGGCATCGTGAGGTTGTCAACATGCATGGGATTGGCGCAAGTACTGCTAAAAAATTAAATGCACAAGGCATCTTTACAATAGGTGATTTAGCTAAGACAGAAGAATTTAAAATGAAGCAAATTTTAGGGAAGAATGGGGTACGGCTTCGAGCAAGAGCTAATGGGGTGGATCAGCGCATGGTCGATCCTGAGGCAATCTTTGATACGAAAAGCGTTGGGAATTCAACAACATTACCAGAAGATGTAACAGATGTTCGTACACTTCATAAAACAATCGAAGGTCTATGTAAGAAAGTGGTGGAGCGTCTTGATGCCAAGCGCTTAGCAGGGTCCACTGTGAGCATTCAAATTCGTGATGCTGATTGGCATAATCATACGCGTTCAAAAACAATGTCCAATGTCCTGTATCGTTATGAAGACATTTACGACATTGCATGTACTTTATTTGATAAGCATTGGGATGAATCTCCTGTAAGATTACTTGGTGTAACGGTTTCCAATGTGGTGGATCGAAAAGATTATTCACAGCAATTATCGATATTTGATTTTCAGGAGCATGCGAAAGATGAACCGATTCTCAAGCTTGTCGATGAAATTGAGGGACGGTTTGGCAAGGGGATTATCAAACGTGGTGTAGATTTAGGGAAACGTTCCTCCTATCAATCACAAACAAGCTTTAGTAAAGATTTTTTAGATGACCATGAATGAGACAGAATGAAAGTAGGTGTATCTATGCAATACAAGGAGTATGGGGATGCTAACAATCCTTTCATGATGTTTATTCACGGAGGGGGCGTTGGAGGGTGGATGTGGGATCAGCAAGTTCACCATTTTTCCCATTATCATTGTGTTATACCTGAGCTAATGTCACACAATCCATTTTCCATTGAACAAAGTGCTAAAGAGCTTCTTCTGCTTATTGAGAAAAAAGCCAATGGAAAGCCTGTTATAGTAATTGGTTTCTCTTTAGGAGCGCAAATCGCTATTCAAATGCTAAGTCTACAGCCTAGTTTAATCGATTTTACGATTATCAATAGTGCGCTCGTGATACCCTCTCCTACTGTAGAAAGGATGCTTCAACCGTTTATTCGGCTGTCATTTCCGCTTATAAAAAATAAAACATTTGCGAAACTTCAAGCAAAAGCTCTATATATTCAAGAAGACTATTTTGAGCGTTACTATCAAGAGAGTGCCACGATGAAAGTAGATACATTGCTTCAAATTTTGCGAGAAAATATGTTGTTTTCCATTCCCCCTGATTTTCACAAAGCCCAAGGAAAGATTTTAATAACAGTGGGAGACAAAGAGAAAAATAACATGAAAAAGTCCGCTAAAGCACTTGTGCGAAGTCATCCAAATAGTGAGGGCGTGCTATTAAAGAACATCGGTCATGGCGTATCATTAGCCCAGCCTGCATTTTTTAATCGCTTTGTTGAGAATTGGATTAAGGATGGTCAATTACCTGAAGGGACAGTTATTCTTTAGGGGAACCCCATTACGAATCGTCATCCATAATGGAGTTGATGTATGGATCATTGAAAATAGTGAGGATATAAATCTTTATGCTGCAATACCCATTCCTTCATTTCTATGATCATTTCCTCGTAGCTAGGGACACTAAATGAGAAGTCATTTCTTGTATTTATTAATGTTTTATTGACATGAACAAGCTGATGAGGAAGAATTTTAATGCTGTTGTTGAGGAAGTGTTTATTAAATAGATGCAATAGATCGTGTTTAGAAATACTTGTCGTATTTACGAGATGATAGAGTCCTGTTAAATCTTCTTGCGCAGCACGTTCAATGGCTTTAGCCAATGTAAGCGTTGTAACTCCCGTCCAAATAGCACCCAAATAGCCAAAGACGGGGCCTTTTTGTTGCATAAACCAATTGAAGAGCCCGATGCCATCCTTTTTCAAATCAGGGCCAATAATCGAATTACGAAATGTGATGTGCTTGTTGTGATTCACTTCTCCTAAACCTTTTGTACGGTCATAAAAGGTTTCACCGTCCCGGATACTTTTTTCATAGTAGGGAGCACTTTTGCCCGAAAATACGCAATCGGTACTTAGATGAATAAGCTTTGTTTGTTGATTTTCAAGGAGAGAAACAATGGCATGCGGTAAATAACTATTTAGTAAAACACTTTGGGCAGGATCAGCCTCACAAGCATCGTTTAAAACACCTATACAATTAATAACGACATCTACATCATTGTCTAGTAGTAGCGACCTTAAGAAATGGGCGTCTGTCACATCACCTGTTCTATTATTGCCATAGGGAAAAGGGGTTCTAGAGCATGTTGTGACATCATGCCCTTGTTCACATAAATAGATGGCAATGGTATGACCAGCCATGCCTGTAGCACCGAGCACTAAAAATTTCATGGTTTTCCTCCTGTCCAATGTAGGAGCTCTTCTTGTATAAGAGGCAATGTTAATAGCTTTTCTTTGATGTCAGCCACACTTAATTGTTTTGTATTATTAGAGTTATATTCATCTGTTAATGTAATTTTTGGAGAGCCTTCATCAAGGTATTTTCCATAATTTAAATCCCGATTATCCGCTGGGATTCGATAGAAATGGCCCATATCAATAGCTTTTGCCGCTTCTTCCTTTGTACATAATACTTCATACATTTTTTCTCCGTGCCGTGTTCCAATAATTTGTAGGGCATTGTTCGCTTGAAAGATTTCAAGTAAAGCCTGTGCTAAATTTTCTATCGTCGCAGCAGGTGATTTTTGCACCATAATATCCCCATTTTGAGCATGGGAGAATGCGTACAATACCAATTCTACCGCCTCCTCAAGGCTCATCATAAAACGTGTCATATGAGGGTCTGTAATCGTTAAAGGTTTTCCAGCCTTTATTTGCTCGATGAATAACGGGATGACCGAGCCTCGTGAAGCCATGACATTGCCGTATCTAGTGCCGCAAATCAGGGTTTGGTGAGGATCAACCATTCGTGACTTCGCAATAAACGTTTTTTCCATCATTGCCTTGGATATGCCCATCGCATTGACAGGGTAGGCCGCCTTATCTGTTGAAAGACAAATGATTTTCTTGACGCCAGCTTGAATGGCGGCTGTTAGGACGTGATCCGTTCCTAAAATATTGGTTTTCACAGCTTCTAAGGGAAAAAATTCGCAGGAGGGAACTTGCTTGAGAGCGGCGGCATGAAATACATAGTCAACATTATACATCGCATTGTGAATGCTTTGAATATCGCGGACATCCCCGATATAAAATTTGATTTTAGTATGCTGATAGCGTTTCCGCATATCATCTTGCTTTTTTTCATCCCTTGAAAAAATCCGAATTTCTTTGATATCCGTATTTAAAAATCGCTTTAATACGGCGTTCCCAAAAGAGCCCGTGCCTCCAGTAATCAATAATATTTTATCTGTAAACATGGTATAGTTCGTTTCACCTCCTGCATGCTATTATTTCAATCCTCTTTGATGTAGGTCACATTCAGAGTTTTCTCTAGGGTAGTTGTACCAGTAAGCAAATTCGTTAGTATATTTACTTGTCGGATTTTTATCCATTAGGGCGCAATTAAAATCCCAATCTCCTGCAATATCTTTGCGTATTGTAAATTTCGCATCTCCAATTAAACTTCTTCTGATGATTTTAAATTGTCCAGGTAAGGAATAGCGGTTGGATTCATCTTTAATAAAAGCAAAGCCATTTTTAATAATCATGTTGTAATAGTAAATATCAAATGTGCCATCCACTTGTGCTAGTACATTGCGAATAGCAGGTAAATAGTGGTCATCACTATCGATGATGGCTATATAATCTCCTGTTGCTTCTGCAATGCAGCGATTGTAGGCAACACTCGCACCTAAATTCGTTGGGTGAACGATGATTTTTAAAGCTGCACAGTTTTTCTGATAGTCCTGTAAAATGGCTAGCGTATTGTCTGTAGAGCCATCATCCACCACGATAATTTCATAGGCATATTCTTTAGGAATACTATCAAGCATCGTTACGATCCATTCTTCGCTATTAAATGCAGGTGATAAAAAACTAATCTTCATCTGATCCCTCCATTCTATGTTCATTAGTAGAGTTGTTCTATGTGACTGAGTAGATCCTTTAATACAATATGCGTAGACGTAGTGCTACTGTAGGCAATTGCTGATTTTAGGATGTTTTTAAGAGAGTCGTTTTTAGATAGAATTTTATGTTTACTAGAAAAATGGCATAAGAAAGACAAAAATTTACTAACATAAGCACGTTTAACAGGGGAGGTCATAAACTAGCGAGAGCGCTTTTTTAGAAAGAGGGATATGATGACAAAAAGGATCGCATTTATTTGTAGCGTGGAATCTTACAAACTTTCGGATGCTCATATTTTCAAAGATTTGTGTCTAGTGCCTATTTTACTGGGGGAACATTTAGGCTATGAGGTCACTATTGTCACGACAGAAATGAATGAAGCTCTTCTTCAACAAGTCTTTCCCACTGTAAAATTTGCGTCTGTACCATTTGCAGATGATTATGTGGCGAATATGAATGCCTATTTAGCCCAGCATGCAAAGGACATCGACATTGCCTTTGCTATTGGACCCTATCCATCCTATTTAGCTATTTTGAAAGCCTATAAGCACTTTAATCCAAATGGCAAAATTTATATGAAATTAGATGTCAATCGATTTTGGTTAAATCGATTAAAAACCTATCCCTATTTTTTAGAGTTGTTGCAGCTTTGTGATCTCCTAACCTCTGAATGTATATCTATTCAAACAGCAATCAAAGACTTTTCACAATTGGATGTGAAACATATACCCAATGGTTTTTATGAACATTTTCCCACAGAGCCAGTGCCGTTTCACGAGAAAAAAAATAGCATTCTAACAGTTGGGCGATTGGATGCACCAGAGAAGCAAACAATTTTGACAGTCAAGGCATTTCTAGCAGCACAATTGCCAGATTGGGAGCTTCGTTTAGTAGGGCCGATGTCAGTCTCATTTCAAGAAGAGCTGAGACTATTACTAGATAGTCAGCCGTTTGCCGCTCAAGTGACGATGGTAGGACCTATTTTTGATAAGGTCCAGCTAGAAGAGGAGTATCGAAAGGCTAAAATTTTTTGCTTAACGTCTTTAGTCGAATGCTATGCTCATGTCTTTGCGGAGGCAGCTAAAAATGGTTGCTATATCGTGACAACAGATGTGGATGGTGCTGCTGATATTACACAACAACAGCGTTTTGGAACAATCCATCCTACACATGATTGGGAGGCAATGGGTCGGACATTGCAACAAGTTGCAGCACAGGAACCATTGTTGGAAGATACTTGTGTCCAGCTCCAAGCATTTGCCCGCAATGAATTAAATTGGAGGCAGATCGTCAAGAAGATTGCCACTTATTTAGGTGAATAAAAATCAACCTTTTCTGGATGGAGAGGAGTATTCTTTTCTTTATACCAGTATTTCCTATATAATAAAAACTAGTTTTATAAAGTTAGACAATCATGGGTAGACACAAGGGGAGACTAGAATGGAAATACGACAAGCAACAATGAATGAACTAGAGGATTTATCAAAACTGTTTGATGAATATCGTCAATTTTATGGAATTGAGTCAGATATAAGCAGTGCCAAGGCATTTTTACAATTACGATTAGCCTTGAAAGAATCCGTCATTTTTATCGCACTGGTGGATAACAAGATGATTGGATTTACACAATTATATCCAACATTTTCGTCCATTGCTTTACAGCGTGCCTATATTTTAAATGATATTTATGTAACAGAAGATGCTAGAGGCCTAGGGGTGGGCAAGGCATTGATGGAAAAGGTATTTCATTATTGTGAGCAACAATATGCTCGCTATGTCACGTTACAGACGGCGGCTGATAATGTAAATGCACGCAAGCTTTATGAAAAGCTACAAATGAAGCAAGATGAATATTGTAATTATGTTAAATATTTTATCTGAATTGGTGAGCATCATATCGTTGGATGAAAATGCTTCTTGCCTATCATAAAAATCCCCTAGATCGTTGAAGTGACCCCTAAAAGTTAGACACGGTTATTTCGTTTAGACAGCTTGGGTAAAATGAGTTCGGTACTGCACTGGACTCATTTTTAATTTTGCCTTCATACGTTTCGTGTTGTAATAGTTTATATAGTTTTCAAGTTCCTTTTTAAAATGCTCGACACTTTCAAATTCCTTTAAATAGAGAAGTTCCGACTTCATGATGCCAAAGAAATTCTCCATGACAGAATTGTCGTAACAGTTGCCTTTACGCGACATACTTTGCACAATCCCTCTTGATTGAAGGGCGTGGCGATATTGTTTCATTTGATAATGCCAGCCTTGATCGGAATGCATGAGGAGCTGGTGTTCTTCTGGCAACCGCTCTAAAGCCTTTTCTACCATCTCTGAAACTAACGAATATGTAGGTCTAGAGCCAATTGTATACGTAATAATTTCGCCATTAAATAAGTCTAAAACAGGCGATAAATAAAGCTTTTCACCAAATAACTTAAACTCCGTAATATCTGTTACCCATTTCTCATTAGGTGCTTTTGCTGTAAAATGGCGATCTAAAATGTTAGGCGCAATTTTGCCAACTGTCCCTTTATATGACTTATATTTTTTCATACGAACGATGCACTTTAAACCTAGCGCTTTCATCAGGCGTTGCACTTTCTTATGATTCACTTTTTGCCCACGATTCGCTAGCTCATCACGAATGCGACGATAGCCATAACGGCCTTCATGTTCCTTATAGATTTCTTGAATTTCGGCCTTTAACTCGGCATCTGGATCGGGACAATTCATCTTCTTTACTAAATCATAGTACGTGCTACGTGGAATCTCTGCGAACGCTACAAGCGCCTTCACCGAGTATTTATGCCTTAATTCATAGATGACGTTTACTTTGTCTTCTTTGGTGATTTTTCCTTGGCTTGAACTAAGGCGTTTAACTTTTTTAAATATTCGTTTTCCATACGTAGACGATTGATTTCTGCTTGAAGTGCTTCTGGTGAGCCTTCTACTGGTGCTTGTTTTGGTTGTTTATTTGTTTCTTTTTTCATGGATGGACGCCCCTTTTTCTTTGATTGAAGGGCATCGAATCCTTTTGTTTCAAATTGTTTTTTCCAAAAACGAAGTGTAGAAGGAGTAGCTATATTAAAGATAGCTGCCGTTTCAAGTAAGGACGTACCGTTTTCAATCATATAGTTTAGTACGTCTAGTTTAAACTGTGCCGAATAATTTGTATATCGTTTTATAAACGCTTCTACGCCGTTATACTCATATTGTTTCACCCAATTAAGAATCGCTTTGTGATCTGTTCCAATTAATCTAGCAATTTCATGTGAACTTTCTTTACCTTCTATGTAGCGTAGGACTGCTTGTAATTTTTCTTCTGATGTATATTTAGCCATATAAAAACTGCTCCTCCAATTGTTAGATGTGTCTAACAATTGGGGAGCAGTTCACGTTATGGTCTAGGGGATTTTGTTTAATTCTATCTATTTAATTTCAAGCGTATAGGGTTGTGTGCTAGCTTTGCCATCAAACTCACTTACTTCAATATAGTATTTGCCTGCATCAAGCTCCACCGTACCTACCTCGGCGTCACCAGCTCCATAAAGATCGAATGTTTTGACGGTTTTTCCGTTTGCATCCAACACTCGAATAACACCATCCAACGCTTTTTCTGTTTGAAGAGAGAAGAAGACTTCGCGCTTCTGGTCGTTATTCCATTCAAAATAGTCTTTATCGCCAAATGGAATACCTGCATTTAAATATTGCGTTGCAACCCATTTCTCGTCCTTTTTCACAAGAACAGATGGCTTGCTAGGTACACCATTTACTAATTTTGAATCCGCATCTTCATCCACATGCTTATGATCAAACAATGTTAATGTATAGGGCTGAATAGATACCTGGCCAAGCCCCATGCTGTTAACAAGGATAAAATAGCCTCGATCCTTCTTTGCCTTAAATGATGTATTCACATCTGTTGTACCCATCATTCCAAGTAACATTTCAAGAATATTATCACCTAAGCCAAATGGAATTTCTGTTTCCATTTCTTTGGCATCAATCTTCATATTGCCGTTCGTATCTTCGATAATAGCTCCTGCAAATTTTAAGTCTTTTTGCAGTTCTTTAGGTAGCTGAGCCAATTGTTCATTTGTAAAAGGAACTGAAGAAAGAAGCAGACTCATGACCTCATCATTGCCTTGTTGCTTATAGTAATAATAATCTACATCATCTTGATAAATCAGATGGTCTCTATAAGTAGTACCTGGTTGAATTTTTAGCGCTTTTGCTTCCTCATGATTGTCTGGATTGTACTCTGCTGGAAGATCGCCTATTTTCTTTGTTTTCAATGTATAAGGCTCGGCAGATCGTTCTCCAGCATTGACAACGGCTACCACGTAGGTTTTGTCCTTTTTCAATGGTATGACCTTTGCATCATCCTCGTTACCGGCAGAACCAAGTAGTAGTGCCAGTATACCAAGGTCATTAGTTAAGGATGAAACGGGAATTAATTCTTTTGTTTCTTCATCATATTCAAACACTGTACCTGTTGGCATTTGGTTCATGCCTTTCAAAAAGCTGAAGCTATAAAGGGCGTCTTCCTTCGCTTTAAATAAGAAATAATCCTCATCATAATCTGTTTGGAAATAAGCCTTTTGATCTTCGCCTATTTCAAAACGGATCGCCTGCTTAATGATAGGATCAACATTTTCTAGGTTGCCTGCACCTGTAGAATTCAATAACATACTCATCAGGCTGTCAATTGCATTACGTTTTTTTATGTTAGTTTCTATAAGCGGTAATTGGCTCTCAGGAACATTTTCTTCGGCCATGGCTTCATCTACAGGTAATCCATCCTCATCAGGTGGAAGGGTAACTACTTCACCTTTTAATGTGTAAGGGATCATCGATTCACTGATCGTTTCTTCTTTTTCGATGCCGCCACTAAAGAACATCTCCATAGAAAACTCGCTATTACTTTCATTAGATACACTTAAAACGTACTCTTGATCTGGAACAGCATCGATAATCATACGAACAGGTTCACCTTTTGCTGTACCATAAGCGGTCTGCATTGGATAGGCTTCCTCTTCTTCACCTTCATCATTTTCAGCTTGATCGATTTCTTCTGGTGGTACAGGATTAAAATTATCTTTTAGATAAAGCTCCATAGAGGCAGTGACACCTGGAATTCCTGATAGATCAAACTGTAATGTCGTCGGTTTTTTGACAGAGAACGTGAAGTAATCTTGATCTTGTTGTTGATCTTTTGACAGTAATGTATAGTTTTTACCTGCTGTACTATATGGGAACTTTTTAATAGGCTCCATCGTAGACTTGTCTATTGTATCTATTGGCAAGTCCTTCGTCGTTTGTGCTGTGAAAATATAAGTAGATTTGCCTTTTAAACTATAGCTTCCATTATGATCTTTGACACCAATAACAAGCGTTCCCTTTTGATCTGCTTTAAATAAATAACCTTCTTTTTTTCCTACACGAACATCATTAACAAGGATCGGCTCTACATCACCAATCCCACTATTTGGGTAGAAATATAAATCAAAGGCATAGTCGTATTTGTCAGCGCCTTTTAATGTTAATTGAGCATATTCATTTTCTTCTAAATCGACTTTATACCATTTCTTCTCGTCTTGCTGTTCAAAAGCACCCTGTTCAGTATTTAGCTTATTTTTAGCAAGGACCTTGGCGTTTTTAATACGATCTTCCTTTGTTTCTGAATAATGCTTAGGCAATTTATTGAAATCAAACTGTAATGCTTTTACAGGGTCAACTAATCCATGACCATAAGTAAGATCATAACCTTTCTCGCCCAAATCTTGTGCTGTCATTTCTAAAATCGCTTCTATTTGATGCGGTTTTAAAGATGGGTCTTTTGATTTAAGAAGAGAGGCGATACCTGCCACGACAGGAGAGGCCATGGATGTACCACTAAACTTGACAAAGGATGAACCTTTTTTCGCATCATGAACGGTGCTATAAATGTCTTCACCTGGTGCAACAATATCAACAGACGGACCGTAATTGGAGTAGCTTGATAGTTTGTTGCGTTCGTTTGTTGAACCAACACTAATGACACCTTCAAAAGAAGCGGGGAAGGAATATTCATCTGTCGATTCATTTCCTGCGGCCGCCACAATTGTAATACCACTATCAATCGCTTTCTGAACGGCTTCCTTCATTAGGGGAGATTCACCATAGCCTCCTAGACTCATATTAATGACGTCTACGCCCTGCTCAATTGCATAAAGAATACCCTGTGCAATGATGAAATCATTAGCACCTTCATTGCCATTAAATACATCAATTGGCAGTAACTTTGCATTCGGATTAATCCCGTGCCCACCTACGCCATTATCTTTTGCTGCGGCGATAATACCTGCCACATGTGTTCCGTGATCGCCTGAATAAGTAGTATTAGCGGGTGCTGCTGCATTATAGGGTGGGAGTACTTGTGACTTTAGATCGGGGTGTTTAAAATCTACACCAGAATCAATGACAGCAACTGTAACATCATGGTTGCCTGCTAATTCTAGTGCCTTATCCATTTGCAGTAGGTTTAAATGATACATCTCTTGTTTTTTAGGATCAGCTTCTTTAGTAAAGGAATGATAGATGTAACTAGGAGATACACTTGATATTCCGTTTTGCTTTAAATAGTAAGAGACGGCTTTTTCGATCGATACGCCTTTATTTAGTTGTACAACCTCATAACCTAATGAAGGAATGGAGCGGATGACCTTGGAGCCAATTTTTTTATGTACGTTTTTATCAAGACCTGAATGCTTGATAACAATTGTATCCTTACTCATCCATTTTTCTTCATTCTTCTCTGTTTGCTTCGCACTGTTTGCCAGCATGTTTTTCGCTTTATGCTGGGGTGCCTCAGCAAAGGCAGAAGCAGCAGGAACCATGAGTGCAGCAGATGCTACAACAGCGACTGATTTTTTATACCAACTTTTCAATTGTTATCTCTCCTTGGTGTTATAAATTAAGTCTCGACTATATTAATACGGACAAAGATTAGAAAAGTTTCGTAATGAAGGAAAATTTTTCTTCCCTCATTTAACTTTTGGTGGGTAGAACGAAAAACCATACAGTTAAACACTGTCTGTTTTTCGTGACCTTGGTATTGTCAAAGACTTTAGAGCTGTTCTATTAATTGTTGTAACTCCTGCTTGGAACGAGGGATTTTGATATTATCGGGCAAGAGCTTCTTTTTTTGTAATGCTATGACCATTTCAAAAACCCATGGACGCTCAAGGTGCGCGCGATTTAACAATTCTTCTTCATAAAACAAGGTGATTGGATCGCCGTTATAAATAATTTTTCCAGCCTCCATCACAATCATTAGATCGGCCCATTCATAGGCGAGAGGAATGTCATGGGTTGCTAGTAAAATGGTTCTCTCACCATCTTCTAATTTGGCTAAGTATTGTAATACTTGTGTAGCATAATAATTATCAAGACCTGCTGTTGGTTCGTCTAACAAAAGGACTGAGGGCTCCATGGCTAAAACGCCTGCCATTGCTACTCGTTTTTTCTGACCTACGCTTAAAAAATGAATGGGCTTATCGAGCAAATCTTCCACTTCGGTTTGCGCAACGGCCCATGCTATTTTTTCTTCCGTTTTTTCAGGAGACCAGCCGAGATTCAATGGGCCAAATGCTATATCTTGCTTGACGGTCCCAGAAAAAAGCTGATGATCTGCATTTTGGAAAACAATGCCGACTTTTTGACGTAGCGCCTTTAAAGCTTTTCGATTATATTCGAGCCTGTTGCCTTCGAATAAAATTGTTCCAGTGGTAGGTTTCAAAATACCATTAAGATGCTGAAATAAAGTCGATTTTCCTGCGCCATTATGCCCGAGTATGGCAATTTTTTTACCTTTTGGAATGTGTAATGTTAGATCAGACAACGCCTTCGTACCATCCGCATAGGCATATGATAATTGATTGAGTTTAAAATAAAATGCTGTCATGTGAAATACCCTCCGTATACGATGAGGACTAGTAATATAGCTGCCATGCCTAGCCAATTTTTCTTGCTATAGGAGCCCATCTCTTGCCAATAGACGGCCTCGCCACCTCGTGATTGCATGGCATTGTTGAGCTCCCGACTATGTTGAAACATTTCCACAAATAATGCCGCAATGAGCATGGAGACAGAGCGTAACCATTGTATCGGTGAATGATAGCCGAGACGTGCTTGCTGCGCGAGATGTATATTTTGCATACTTGCTAAAAACATAAAAATAAAACGATAGGTTAGTTCGACGAGCTCAACCAATAAAGAGGGGAGTCGCCATTGTCGTAGCACATAACATATGCCTTGTACAGAAGTGGTTAGAATTAAAAAGTATAAACAACTAATACTGCCAAGGACTATAAAGAACAGCTGTTGTGCTGCTAACATACTTGCGTTCCCGATAAAGACAGTCCAATTGCTCCAGGTAAACGACCAAATATGGGCAGGGAGTGCATTCGTTGATGATGTAAAGGAAAGTAAAATAGAAACGAGGCTTGTTAATAAGAAAAAGCCAGGTAGCAATAATAATTTGAAATAGTATGTAAGCGGAATTTTTGCACCTACAATGATAAAAGCACTCATTACAAAAAATGTAATGAGTGAAAGTCGTTCATCTCTCATAATGAGCGTTATGAGAAGTAGTCCAAGTGAAAATATCATTTTTTCTAGCGGATGAACGGACGCTAGCTTATTCAGATAGGCATACTTATCAATGAGTAACATAATGGTTAACCTTCTTTGTGTTTGCCACGCATATAGCCGATGAAGTAGCCAATAAAGCCAGCTCCTATAGCTGCCTGTAGCACGAATAATAAGCTTTCGATTTCACCACTAGGTGGCTCCCATAGACTCTCAAACCATGGCTCATATTCCGCATTGATTTCACCAATAGCTGCTTCTGCCTCACCATCAGCACCACCAAATTCAGCACCTTTTTGTATGAACAAGGGAATAATGGCTAACAACACTACAATGGCTAACAGCAATAAATTTTTTTTCATCTTTAATGTGCCTCCTTTGTTGAGAAAACACGTAAAGTTTTTAATTCGCTAATATTGTATTTTTTCAAGAAATTCATCACAATGACGGTTAAAATGCCTTCACTCACGGCTAAAGGAATTTGAGTTAAGGCAAAAATACCTGCAAACTTTGTAAAGGATGCCATAAAGCCTCCAACCTCAGAAGGGAAGGCTAGTGCTAGTTGTACAGAAGTCACAACATATGTACCTAAATCACCAAGCATGGCTGCAAAGAATACGGCTAGTGAAAATGACAAGCCTATTTTTTGTGCTCCTTTAAAGACAAAGTAAGCAATAAAAGGACCTACAATAGCCATAGAAAAGGCGTTAGCCCCTAAAGTTGTGATTCCACCATGTGCTAATAATAAAGATTGGAATAATAAAACGATTGTTCCAATTACACTCATAGCTAGAGGGCCAAAGAGAACTGTTCCAAGACCTACACCGGTTGGATGAGAGCAGCTACCTGTAACAGAAGGGATTTTTAAGGCGGATAGCACAAAGGCAAAGGCACCTGAAAGTCCCAAAAGCATTTTTGTTTCAGGATTTTCTTCAATGGTTTTTCGAATAGAACGCAATCCTAAAATGATAAAAGGAATAGAGATGACCCACCAAAAAATAGCCCATTCGATTGGTAAAAAACCTTCCATGATATGCATGGCAAAGGCACGTTTTGGCACGATTAAAAAGGCCAGTAAAAAATAACTAAGTTTCCACCAAGAAAATTTCAAAAGTTTTCCTCCTAACTAATTTATAGATTTTTAGAATATTGCGTGCGTAATTAAAAAAAGCACTTCTCCAGTGGTGGAAAAGTGCATAGCTAAAAAAGCAAATAACATTCTCATCTGCTAAGCCGCACACCTATCCTCGTAGGTTGAAACGATCACTTATTTTTCGGCAGGTCTCCTGGCTCTAGTTCAATGCTTTATAGGTCTTCCCATCCGTTGGACAGTGACATTTCTATAAAGCTCCCTATTACAGTGGCGGGACCGCGCCGGACTCAAACCGGCTTCCCTTTTAAGCAAAATGACAAGCATTTTACACCGAAAAACATTCAAATTGTGAGATTTCACGACAAAGTGTAACATGAATTTCCATAAATATGCTATACCTTTTATAAATTTTTTTAATTAAAGGTCAATGATGAATATTCTGATAATATTTCATGTGCTAATTATGTAGATTGTATAAATTTTATACCCTAGTCCACCTCATAATTGATAAATTTGTCATAAATTTTTAAAGAAATATTGAAATTTTAAAATAATAAGATATGATAAAGACAGTTTTCTATTTAAAATTCTAATAAAAATTTCATATAAAACGTCAATAAGTGCTCGAATAGCTCGAGATAATAGGGAAATTGGTGAAAATCCAATACAGCCCCCGCTACTGTAATAGCTGATGAAATCGCAAAGCCACTGGCAAACTTGGGAAGGCGCGAAAGTAAAATGAAGCTTAAGTCAGGAAACCTGCTTATTTGATTGTGCATGCAAACTTTTCGGAGGGAGAAGTTGAAGCGAAAGCGAGTACCTGTATTTTATTCTATTCGTTTTTATTTGGCTTCTACAAAACCTTTACTCTTCGTTCTAGAGTAAAGGTTTTTCTTTTTCCAAAAAGCAAATGAGGGGAGACAGAAAATGACAACTTGGAATTTAGAGGGGATGAAAACACATCTCTTTATTTGCAATGGCAGTAGCTGTATGAAAAAGGATGGTGAGGAAATTACCTTAGCCATTCGAGATGAAATACAACGGCAAGCACTCGATCAAGAAATACATACGACAAGAACGCGCTGTAATGGACGATGCAAGGATGCTTGTGTGGTAATAGCCTACCCCCAGGGGAATTGGTATCGTGTGCCATCAACAGAGCATGCTAGAACACTAGTACAAGATTTACATCATGAATCCTTATACAACGAACATGTCTTTACACTTCGTGAAGGTACATTACAGCGTACTGCTCAAACAACTGCCATTAAAGGGATCGAAAAGGTGAAAGAGGGGTAACAACATGGCGCAAAAAGGAAAAATTTTCGTAGTAGGCTTTGGACCTGGAGATTTTAAGCATATTACGACACGTGCAGTAGAGGCACTACAACAAAGTGAGATGATTATAGGCTACAAAACCTATGTAGAGCTGATTCAAGATTTAGTAAGTGCAAAATCAATTGTTAGTACAGGCATGACAGAAGAAGTGTCGCGTGCACAGGAAGCCGTTCGTCAAGCAGAGGCAGGGAGCATCGTATCGGTGATTTCGAGTGGTGATGCAGGTGTCTATGGCATGGCGGGATTAGTATATGAGGTGTTAATTGAGCTAGGCTGGACAGAAGCAACAGGAATTGAGGTAGAAATTGTTCCTGGTATTTCTGCGATTAATTCATGCGCTAGTATACTTGGTGCACCCATTATGCACGATGCTTGTACAATCAGTTTAAGTGACCATCTAACACCTTGGAATTTGATTGCAAAGCGTGTCGAGGCAGCTGCAATGGCGGATTTTGTCATTGCTTTATACAATCCTAAAAGTGGGCGTCGAACAAGACAAATTGTCGAGGCTCAGCGAATTCTCTTAGAATATCGTTCGCCAGACACACCAGTAGGGCTTGTGAAAAGTGCCTATCGGGAACGTCAAGAAGTGACCATGACAACACTAGCAGAAATGCTAGAACATGATATTGGTATGCTGACAACTGTCATTATCGGGAATTCATCAACATTTTTCTATGACAATAAGATGATTACGCCCCGCGGTTACCAGCGTAAATATACCCTGGGTGAAGAAAAACAGCCATTACGTCCACATCAACGTTTACGCGAAGAAAATGAACCTTGGGCAATGAACCAAGAGACAGGGACAGCGCGAAATGACTTTACGGCTGACCCTAATGCAGGGCGTTTTAATAAACCCAGTATAGCCGCTACGCCAAAGCCGAAAAAAACAGCACTTGAAATGGCTACAGCGGCACTCGCAATGGTCAAAGGGACAAGCGCAGTCAAAGTAACACCGAAGCTAGTACAGCAAAAAATAGAATCTATTTTTGAATTAGCAGTTAGTCCTGGTGTAGCTAATAAGTTTTTTACTCCCCAGCAAATGATGACATTAGCAGAGGTCGTTGGGGAAGAGGGAACGATGGAATATACACCAGATCATCAAATTCACTTGAAAATACCAACGACAGTCCCTGAACAGATTACAGAGAAATTACAGGAAGTTGGCTTTTTATTAGCCCCGATTGGTGATGTGTTATCACTAAAGGCTTGTGATTTTTGCTACGGTGAAAAGGCTGATTCGATACCATATGCAGAGGAAATACAAGAAAAACTAGGCGGTATATCCTTACCGAAGACATTAAATATTGGCTTTAATGGCTGTGGGATGGCCTGTTATCGGGCAGTATTTGATGATATTGGCATCGTCTACCGCAAAAGTAAATTCGATGTCTTTATTGGAGCAAAGCCAGTCGGTCGTACAGCTCATGCGGCACAGCCTGTTGTAGAAGGGCTGGAGCCTGAGCAACTGATTCCACTCATTACAGATATTATTGAAGAATATAAAGCAAATGCTCATCCAAATGAACGTTTGTTTAAATATTTTAAGCGTGTGAAAAAGATACTGCATTTTACGTATCAAGATATGTCTTCCAAAATAAAAGTAGAGCCAGCTCCGTGCGGCGACTAGTAAGGAGTAGAGAGATGAAAGCTATTTTATTTGTCGGCCATGGGAGCCGTTTAGCAGCAGGAAATGATGAGGTTCGTACATTTATCGAACAAATGACACCCCGTATTGATGAACAATTTTTAGTGGAAACTTGTTTCCTTGAATTTGCTTCACCTAACATCGAAGAAGGTATTACAAACTGTGTGAAAAAGGGAGCAACAGAGGTACATGTAATTCCTATTATTTTACTGCATGCAGGCCATTCAAAGCTGCATATTCCAGCGGAAATCGAGCATGCACGTGAGCATTATCCATCGATTACCTTCACATATGGTCAAACAATAGGTATCCATGATGAAATCTTTGCCATTTTACAAGATCGCCTAGCCGAAATTGGCTTTAATTCAGAACAAGAGCAGGAAGACACAGCGATTTTATTGATTGCACGAGGTGGCAGTGACCCATCTGCTAATGGTGATTTTTATAAAATCACGCGACTCTTATGGGAAAAACTACCTGTGAAATACGTAGAAAGTGCTTTTATGGGTGTCACAGATCCACGAGTTGAAGAAGGAATTGAACGTTGTGTCAAATTAGGTGCAAAAAAAATCATCATGTTACCATACTTCTTATTCACAGGCATTTTGATGGAACGCATGCATGGCATGTGTGAGAAGTTTAAGGAACTTTATCCAGAGTGTGATATTCAAATTGCTAACTATTTTGGTTACCATGAACGTTTACAAAATGTTTTATTAGAGCGTATTGAACAGGCGATCAACGGTACATCTACAGGTATGCAAGATTTAGAAGACTATCGTGCCTATGCGGCAATACATGGACATGCGCATCATCATCACCATCATGAGCACGATCATGGGCATGACCATCACCACCACCATGATCACGACCATGACCATCATCATGAAGAGGAGCCGGTAAAATGATTTTCATGTTAGCAGGGACAAGTGATGCAAGAGATCTAGCCCTTGCATTACAACGTGCAGGTCATGCGGTAACCGCTACGGTCGTCACTGAATCGGCAGCCTCTAGTCTTGCTGACGTTGGTCTGCCACATTTAATCGGTCGACTGACAGCTGAGGAAATGGCGACCATCATGACAGAGCAGGGCTATCAATTGGTGGTAGATGCCTCTCATCCATTTGCGGAAGAGGCCTCTAAAAATGCGATGGCAGCGGCAGAGCAGGCACAGATTCCATATATTCGCTATGAGCGAGCTCATGAACATTATGCCCATCCTTTAATTACTGTTGTAAAGGATTATGAGGAGGCAGCTCAGCTAGCTGCAGAAAAACGTGGCGTCATTATGCTAACGACTGGAAGTAAAACACTCGCTACATTTACGAAGGTTTTACACGGCTTAGAAAATACGAGAGTAATTGCTCGTATGCTTCCACGACTGGACAATATGGAAAAATGTGAGGCGCTCGGCGTGGCACAGCGAGATATTGTGGCCATTCAAGGTCCGTTTTCAAAGGAATTAAATGAAGCTCTATTTCGTCAATACGGAGTGACGTTGATGATTACCAAAGAAAGCGGTAAAGTTGGCTCAGTTGATGAGAAGCTAGAGGCAGCCCTTGCATGCCAGATCGAAACGATTCTTATTGCACGACCAAATATTCAATACGGCCAACAATATTCAACATTTGAAGAAGTATTACAGGCTGTTGAACATACAATTTAGGAGGCATTTTCCATGGATTTTAAAACAGATTTCAAACCATTAACGGTGGACCCAGATAAAATTTACGATTACAGTTTCTCGATAATTGCAGAGGAAATGGGCGAGCATGATTTCTCAGAAGATGAATGGAAAGTTGTACGTCGCATTATCCATGCATCCGCTGATTTCGAGCTAGGCCGTAGTGTCATCATTACACCAGGTGCTATTGAAGCGGGTATCAAGTCTATTCTTGCTGGACGTCATGTCATTGCAGATGTGCAAATGATTGAAAGTGGCTCTGGTAAAAAGCGTTTCCAAAAACATGGTGGCGATTTGCATTGCTATATTGCGGATGAAGATGTATCAATAGAAGCGAAAAAACAAAATACAACACGTGCCATCATTTCGATGCAAAAGGCTTCAAAATTACATGAAGGTGGTATTTATGCCATTGGTAATGCACCAACCGCATTACTGGAATTGATTCGTTTAATTAAAGAAGGGCTAGCAAAACCAGATTTAATTATCGGTATGCCTGTTGGTTTTGTGTCAGCAGCTGAGTCAAAAGAAGAGCTGCTTAAACTAGAAGGGATTCCGTACATTACAAATGTTGGTCGTAAAGGCGGTAGTACAGTGACGGTTGCTGCTTTAAATGCCATCTCACTTTTAGCGGACGAACAGGCGAAAAAATAATGGAGCGGAAGCCAAAAAAGGACCCCAAGGACATGCGTCACGGTTATACGACGGGAGCCTGTGCAACTGCTGTATCAAAGGCTGCACTGCTTGCCCTTATTACCAAGGAGGAGCAAGAGACAAGCACGATTCATTTACCTATTGGTCGAGATGCAACCTTTACAATTGAAAAATGCATATTTGAAGAAAATGCTGTCAGCTGTGAAACGATTAAAGATGCTGGTGATGATCCTGATGCGACCCATCAGGCACTCATCGTTGGCACAGTGAGCTGGGCAGATACACCTGGGATTCATTTAGATGGAGGTATTGGCGTCGGGCGTGTCACAAAGCCTGGCTTGCCAGTGCCTGTCGGAGAAGCAGCCATTAATCCTGTACCCCGTAAAATGATTTATAGCACGGTCCAAGGTGTGT
This sequence comes from Lysinibacillus sp. FSL K6-4013, assembly GCF_038630435.1. Taxonomy (NCBI): domain Bacteria; kingdom Bacillati; phylum Bacillota; class Bacilli; order Caryophanales; family Bacillaceae; genus Lysinibacillus; species Lysinibacillus sp. FSL K6-4013. The sequence goes on along the minus strand of NZ_CP152031.1, from coordinate 2,832,115 downwards.
TGGACGAATTTCACATTACACGAGGCGTGAATGTAGTGATTTCTGTCCCTAAGGGCGAGGAGATTGCTAAAAAAACGTTAAATGGACGACTCGGTATACTTGGGGGCATCTCAATCTTAGGCACTAGGGGAACCGTCGTGCCTTTTTCGAGTTCTGCTTATATGGCTAGTATTGTCCAAGCCATCAGTGTAGCGAAAGAGGCTGGCTGTGAGCATTTAGTGGTGACAACAGGTGGGCGAAGTGAGAAGTTTGCGATGAAACAATACCCACATCTAGCAGAAGAAGCGTTTATTGAAATGGGTGACTTTGTAGGTTTTACATTAAAGCATTGTAAGCGTCTAGGCATCAAACAAGTTTCACTCGTTGGGATGATGGGGAAATTTTCTAAAGTCGCACAAGGAGTCATGATGGTGCATTCCAAAAGTGCACCAATCGATTTTAATTTTTTAGCACAATTGGCAGAGGATATAGGGGCAGATGAAGAAACGATAGCACAAGTTCTGGAGGCAAATACAGCTTCACAAGTGGGTGAGATTATGATGGAGAAGGGCTATGATGCGTTCTTCCATCGTTTATGTGAGGCCTGCTGCTTTTCCTCTATCCATCATATTAAGGGCGGTTTAACGCTTTCCACATCGATCTATTCGATGCAGGGACAATTATTAGGAAGGGCTGATGACATTGCATCGATCGATGAAGTTGATTGGGATCGGGGATAACGGATTAGCAAGCTTATTACCCCAATACCTTCAGTGGATTGAGGACTGTGAGGTACTTGTTGGTGGTGAGCGAGTACTTGATTTTTTCCCAGACTTTAAAGGTGAAAAAATCCTGATAAAAGGAGGTCTTTCAACACTTGTTGAAAGATTGTCTGAAGAAACAAGAAATACCGTGATTCTTGCATCTGGAGATCCATTATTTTATGGCATCGGAGGCTATTTAGCAAAAAAGCTACAAATAGAGGTTTATCCATATATGAGCTCTGTCCAGCTTGCCTTTGCGAAAATGGGAGAGAGCTGGCAGGATGCTTACGTAACGAGTATTCATGGACGACCAATGAAGGGCCTGGCACAGCGAATTGATGGCAAAAAGAAAGTGGCACTTTTAACCGATGCAGAGAATAGTCCGAATGCTCTTGCTAAATATCTAAAGCATTTTGGTATGACGGAATATCGTGCGTTTGTCGCCGAAAATTTACAGGGCGACAACGAAAAAAGTGGCTGGTACTCGCTCGATGAAATGGAAGTTACTCATTTTTCTCCTTTAAATGTCGTGATTTTAAAACAAACAATAGCACCGAAACGCTACACGCTCGGGATTGATGATGAGGAATTTTCACAACGAAAGCCAGATAAAGGACTTATTACAAAGAAAGAAATTCGAGTTTTAAGTTTGCAAGCCATGCAGCTTCAACGGGATAGCGTTATTTGGGATATTGGCACATGTACGGGATCCATGGCTATTGAGGCAGGTAAGCTTGCTCCTGAGGGACAAGTTTTTGCTGTAGAAAAAAATGCCCATGATTTAGAAAACTGTCTTCAAAATCAACAAAAATTCCGAGTTGATATGACAGCTATTCATAGTAAAGCACCAGAGGGTTTAGACAACTTTCCAGACCCTGATGCCATTTTCATCGGTGGCACTGGTGGTGAAATGGTTGAGTTACTGCAGTTATGCTGTCAGCGTTTAAAGCACAATGGGCGCATTGTCTTAAATGCGGCGACTATTGAAAATTTATATAAAGCTGTTGAGGCATTTAAAGCTTGTGGTTTTGCTGTTGACATTTTACAGGCTCAGCTGGCACGCAGTAAACCAATTTTAGATATGACACGCTTTGTGCCATTAAATCCAATATACATTATTTCCGCTTATCGAAAGGAAGAAAATCATGAGTAATCTAGGAATTTTATATGGCTTGGGCGTTGGTCCTGGCGATCCAGAATTAATTACAGTAAAGGCATTTCGAGTGATTCAGGAATCACCTGTTATTGCTTACCCAAAAAAGCTAAAAGGCAGTAAAAGCTATGCCCATCGTATTGTAGATGTGTATATTAATCCAGAAGAAAAAGATATGCTTGGTCTTGTATTCCCAATGACAAAAGATGAGGCTGTTCTAGAACGTGAATGGACAAAGTCAGTAGAACTTGTCTACGAAAAATTACAAGCAGGCAAAGATGTAGCCTTTGTTACAGAGGGCGATCCATTATTGTATAGTACGTTTATTCATATGATGAAGTTAATGCAGGACAAGCATCCAGATGTCGAAATTCGAACGGTACCAGGAATTTCTTCGTTTAATGGCTCTGCATCACGCTTAGGCATTGCGTTAGCAGATGGTGATGATCGTGTTGCGATTATTCCTGCGTATGACAATTACGAAGCTATGCGTGAAGCGATTGAAACACATGATGCTGTTGTTTTTATTAAAGTGGCGAAAGTGATTGATTTAATGCTTGAAGTGCTACGCGATTTAGATTTATTAGATAAAGCATCCGTGGTGACAAAGGTAACATCTGATGAAGAAATCATTTGGGATGTGCGTGAGTTGGATGGGGTCGATTTAGAATATTTAACATTAATGGTGGTGCGTAAATAATGAAAAAAATCTATATTGTCGGCGCTGGTCCTGGTGATCCGGATTTAATTACAGTCAAAGGTTTACATATGTTACAAACAGCGGACGTTGTCATGTATACAGATTCTTTAGTGAGTGAGGACCTTATTGCGAAAGCTAGACCAGATGCGGAGGTCATTCGTACAGCTGGTATGCATTTGGAGGAAATGGTTGCTGTGATGGTGGACCGAGTCAATGCTGGTAAAACAGTGGCACGTATGCATACAGGTGATCCAGCGATGTATGGTGCCATTATGGAGCAAGTTGCGCTATTAAAAAAGGAAGGCATTGGGTATGAAGTCATTCCAGGAGTTAGCTCTGTATTTGCATCGGCCGCTGCAATCGGAGCTGAGCTAACAATTCCTGATCTAACACAAACCCTTATTCTAACACGTGCAGAGGGGCGCACACCTGTACCAGAATTTGAAAAGCTGCGTGATTTAGCGAGCCATCATTGTACAATTGCCTTATTCCTTAGTGCAACGCTGACGAAAAAAATTGTCAAAGAGCTACAAAGTGCTGGTTGGGCTGATGACACGCCTGTAGCAGTTATTCAACGAGCTTCATGGCCCGATCAAAAAATCGTACGAACAACTTTAATCGAATTAGATGAAGCGATGCGTGTGAATGGTATTCGTAAGCATGCGATGATTTTAGCGGGCTGGGCATTAGACCCGAACATTCATGATAAAGATCAATATCGTTCGAAGTTATATGATGCAAGCTTTACACACGGCTTTAGAAAAGGTGTGAAGACAAGTGATTGAGTTACAAGAGGGTGTGTTACCAGAGGTTGATCAACGTAATCCTTATGCCGTTGTAGCCATTACGAAGCATGGTGTCCAAATAGGACGTCGTCTGCAGCAAACCTTTGCAGCAAGTGATTTATATTATATGAGTAAATTTGAACAAGGCGATGAAGAAGAAAAGCATATTCAACTATTTACAGGAACAGTGCGCCTGCTATTGCCAACACTTTTTAAGCAATATAAAGGGTTGATTTTAATTATTTCACTAGGGGCAGTTGTACGAATGATTGCGCCGATTTTAAAGGATAAAAAGACAGACCCAGGTGTTGTGGTGATTGATGATCGAGGGGAAAATGTTATTAGCGTATTATCAGGGCATTTAGGTGGTGCCAATGAGCTAACACACGAGGTGGCAGCTGCACTTGGTGCAAATCCGATTATTACAACGGCTTCTGATGTACAAAAGACGATTCCAGTTGATTTATTTGGAGCCCGCTTTGGCTGGGTATGGGATAGTGCGGATAAATTGACACCAGTTAGTGCATCTGTTGTAAATGAGGAACATGTAGCCATTGTACAGGAAACAGGCGAACGTGATTGGTGGATGCGTGATACACCGATGCCAGAGCAAATTAAAATCTATCCATCAACACAGGCAGCCATCCAAGCTACTCCCCATGCCACATTATTAATAACAGATCGAATCATTGAACCTGAAGAAGAGGTTCTTCTAGAAAACGGTGTTATTTATCGCCCAAAATCCATTGTGCTAGGAATGGGCTGTAACCGTGGTACATCTTTAGAGGAAATTGAACAAGTAATCGATGAAACCTTGGCAGAGCTAAAGCTTTCGAAAAAAAGTGTGAAAGCCTTATGCACGATTGATTTGAAGAAAGATGAGCAATGTTTCTTAGAGATTACGAAGAAATATGATTGGGAGTTCGTTACGTATACACCGGATGAATTAAATGAAATCGAATTTCCATCACCCTCTGAAACAGTCTTTAAATATACAGGTGCATACGGAGTGAGTGAACCAGCAGCTATGCGCTATGCACAGGTTCCATCACTTCTATTAGAGAAGAAAAAATCGGGTAATGCTACGATTTCAGTTGCTAGATACCTATTTTAAGGAGGAAGTCCATGCAAACAAATCGCTTTGTACTAGCTGGTACGGGTAGTGGTGTAGGCAAAACTACTTTTACCATTGGACTGATGAAGGCACTTCAAAACAAAGGGAACGTGGTGCAGGGCTTTAAATGCGGTCCTGATTATATCGACCCAACCTATCATACAGCTGTAACGGGCAGAGTATCACGTAATATTGATAGCTGGATGTTTTCACACGAAGCAGTCCGTGATATTGTGGCACGTGCAAGTATAGATGCAGATGTATCTATTATTGAAGGTGTGATGGGCTTTTATGACGGTAAAAGCCCTTTATCTGACGCTGGGTCTGCTGCTGATATTAGCGTAGTGACAGAGAGTCCTGTTATTTTAATTGTCAATTGTGCTAGCATGGCACGTAGCGTAGCAGCAGTTGTGAAAGGCTTCCAATTACTATCAGATAAGCCGAATATCGTTGGTGTTATTGCGAACCAGGTTGGTAGTGTCGGTCATTACGAAATTGCGAAGGCAGCTATTGAACAAGAATGCGGCATACCTGTTATTGGCTACCTAAAGCGTGAGGAAGGGATCGATATCCCGAGTCGTCATTTAGGGTTAGTACCTGCTATTGAAAGAGGAGAGCTAGATTCATTTTTTGATAAACTAGGGAACCTGATGGCGGAAACGATTGATTTGGATCAATTAATACATTTAACAAAGGCTCCTATCTTGCAAGAATCAGGCCATTTATTTAGGGAGGAGCCTTCACGAAATATTTGTATAGCAGTTGCAAGAGATGCAGCTTTTAATTTTTATTATGAAGAAAACTTGGCTTTGTTACGTGCGAAAGGTGCGACACTACAGTTTTTCTCACCGCTTGCGAATGAGCCTGTACCAGCTGAAGCAGATGGCTTGTATATTGGTGGTGGCTTTCCTGAGGAATTTGCAGAGTCACTTGCTACCAATACCGTCGTTAAAGACTCTATTCGTCAAGTCATTGCTAAAGGTCTTCCAACATTAGCTGAGTGTGGGGGCTTTATGTATTTAACAGAGGCCATTACAAATAGCCATGGCGACCGCTATGACATGGTAGGGGTAATTCCTGGAGAAGTGGCGATGCAAACAAAACTAGCAGCACTTGGTTATCGTGAAATTTTTGGCACAGCCGATAATTTCTTAATTGGTGCTGAGGAACAAGCGAAGGGCCATGAGTTCCATTACTCCAAATATAGTGGTTCTCACAATACAGCAGCCTACGAAACGATTGGTCGTTTTGGCAAAAAGAAAGAAGGCTATCAAGAAGGAAATTTAGTGGCTGGCTATACTCATTTCCATTTTGTATCAAACCCAAAGCTAGTTGACAATTGGTTAACAGCTTGTAAGAAGGTGAAAAGTAATGACTAATTATTTTCCTATTCATATCAATCTAGAATATAAAACAGTTGTGATTGTAGGCGGGGGTCACGTGGCAACGCAGAAGGTAGCATCCCTGTTACCAGCAAAGGCAAACATCGTGATTGTCAGTCCAACCTTACATAACACATTACAGTCACTTGCAGAGTCAGGGCAAATTACTTGGAAGCAAAAGGAATTTGAACCTCGTGATTTAGATGACGCCATTCTCATTATCGCTGCAACGAATGTGACAGCAGTTAACGAAGCCGTTCAAGAAGCAGCACAGCATTGGCAATTAATCAACCGAACAGATAAACAAAGTGAAAGTGATTTTATTACGCCTGCTACTGTTCGCCGTGGTCCGTTGGTGGTAACTGTTTCGACATCGGGAGCAAGCCCAAGTCTAGCCCGCAAGATTAAAGCAGATTTAGAAGAGCAATTCGATGATGCTTATGATGACTATGTATGCTTTTTACAGCAAGCTCGATTAATGATTGCTGCTAAGTATGATAAAGGTCCACAAAGACGTGCGGCATTACAAGCATTGCTAGAGCCAAACATCCTTGAATGGACACGTCATGGTGAGATCGATCGACGAGAAGCATATTTACAACAACTATTGATGGGAGCAACGCAATGAAGGATGGAATCGTATATATCGTGGGAGCAGGTCCTGGCGATCCGAAGCTCATTACTGTGTATGGACTGGAATGTATTCAAAAGGCTGATGTAATTGCTTATGACCGTCTTGTAAATCCTAAATTGCTTGATTTTGCAAAAAAGGATGCGGAGCTAGTTTATTGTGGCAAATTACCTGGGAAGCATCATCTCATTCAAGAGGAAATAAATGCATTACTCGTTGAAAAAGCACAACAAGGTAAAATTGTTACACGCCTAAAAGGTGGCGATCCCTTTGTTTTTGGACGTGGCGCGGAGGAAGCTGAAATAGTAAAAAATCATGGCATTGCCTATGAAATCGTTCCGGGGATTACAGCAGGAATTGCAGCTCCTGCATACGCAGGAATTCCAGTTACACATAGAGACTTCGCCACAAGCTTTGCCCTTGTGACTGGACATGGTCGTGAAGAAAAAGGACAAGATTTTTTGAATTGGCCCGCATTGGCTACTGGTATAGATACCGTTGCCTTTTATATGAGCGTTGGTAATATTGCCTACATTGCTCGAAAATTAATCGAAAATGGACGGAAGGCAACAACCCCAGTAGCGGTCATTGAGTGGGGAACAACTGCTCAGCAACGCACAATTACAGGGCCGCTAGATGAGATAGCCAGCATCATTGAGCGTGAAGGGTACCATAACCCTTCTATGATTGTTGTTGGCGAGGTTGTCAATGTACGTGAAAAAATTCAATGGTTTGAAGAGCAAGGACTTACCTTTTCATAATCATTTCTTATAAGGTCACAAGGAGGAAGCACTATGACTGTCATTGAAGCATTAAAAAAACGTCGAGCAATTCGTAATTACACGACACAACCAGTAGAGAAAGAAAAAATTGAACAAATTTTACAGGCAGCAACCTATGCACCGAATGACCGGATGCGTGAGCCCTGGCATTTTTATGTCATTCAAGATGAAGCCATGAAGCGTTATGAAGAAATGGCTAGTGCTTATTTACAAGAACGCTTCCCCACGAAGCCAAATTTAGTGGAAAGTTCATTAAAGGTTGTACAAACAACCCCTGTAGCCATTGTGGTGACAGCTGACATAGTAGAAGGGGACACAGATGCGACAGAAGATAATGTCTTTGCTGTATGTAGTGCCATTATGTCTATGTGGTTGACAGCAGAGGAGCTAGGTCTTGGCTTTGTTTGGCGTACACGTGGTGTTGGCCTCGTACATGATCCTCGTATGCATACGTTTATTGGTGCAAGCGACGCTCAAAAAGTAGTTGGTACAATATTTATTGGCTACCCACAGGAGCAAGAACAAACCGACAAGAAACGAACGCCGTTTGCAGAAAAGACAACATGGCTGTAAGGAGGCTATCAGTATGGCAAGAAAAGGCTTGTTTTTAGTATATACAGGTGAGGGTAAGGGCAAAACGACAGCATCTCTTGGCGTTACATTGCGTGCAGTTGGTCGAGGCTTACATGTGCGTTATCTGCAGTTTATCAAATCCCCAGAACGTACTTATGGAGAGCAAATTGCCCTTCGTAAGCTAGGCGTAGAAATGGAACAAATGGGCATAGGTTTTACATGGACAAAAACACCTGAGGAGCATCGAGCTGCATTAGCCAAGGCTTGGAAAAAAACGAAGGCAGCTCTACAGGATGCCAGCATTGATTTATTGGTTTTAGATGAACTGAACAATGCCCTAGCGATCACCAAGTTTCCAATCGATGATGTCCTTCCCCTAGCAGAAGTCATCGAGGCAATCCAACACCGCCCTTCTACAATGCATTTGGTTGTCACAGGACGAAGTGCGAATCCAGCATTACTAGCAATGGCTGATTTAGTGTCAACCATTGAGGCGACAAAGCATTACTATGATGAAGGGATTCCAGCGGTGAAAGGGCTCGAATTTTAAGGCCCTTTACAAGGCTGAATGAAAAATACCCGCGCTTCGCCATGGAATACCCGCGGAGTGAAGAGAAATACCCGCGCTTTGCCATGGAATACCCGCGGAGTGAAGAGAAATACCCGCGCTTCGCCATGGAATACCCGCGGAGTGAAGGGAAATACCCGCGCTTTGCCATGATATACCCGCGGAGCGACGCCGAACATTACAGAGGAGAGTGACTATGCCAGCAAAATCAATCATGATACAAGGAACAGCTTCCGATGTTGGAAAAAGTATGATTTGTACCGCACTATGTCGTATATTTTCAGATGATGGACTGAAGGTAGTCCCATTTAAATCACAAAATATGGCTCTTAATTCATTTGTTACGAAAGATGGCGGTGAAATCGGCCGGGCCCAAGGGGTACAGGCCGAGGCGGCTCGTGTTGTTGCAACGACTGATATGAATCCTATCCTGCTGAAACCGAAGCAAGATATGATGTCAGAGGTTATCGTTCATGGTAAACATTTTTTAAATATGGATGCCAAAAGCTACCGCAATAATTTTGTGCAAGAAGCGATGCCGATCGTAGAAAAATCAGTACGCACGCTACAAAATACATATGATGTCATTGTTCTAGAGGGCGCTGGTAGCCCAGCAGAAATTAACTTAAAGGATCGCGATATTGCTAATATGCGAATGGCTCACTTAGCAGATGCAGCGGTGGTCCTCGTTGCTGATATTGATCGTGGCGGGGTCTTTGCCTCGATTGTTGGGACACTGGCATTGTTAGACGAGGAAGAACGAGCACGTGTTAAGGGATTAATTATTAATAAGTTTAGAGGCATGCGTGAGTTACTGGATGATGGTTTGGCATGGGTGGAGCGCGAAACGGGTATTCCAGTACTTGGTGTGATTCCTTATGTCGAGGTCAATATTGAAGCAGAGGATTCACTTGCATTATCGTCACTTCGTTTTAAAAAACCAAAGCCAGGCGAATTTGCTGTAGATGTAGCCATGATTCGTTTACCACGTATTTCAAACTTCACCGATATTGATCCATTTTTTGATGAGCCAGAGGTAGGTGTACGTTTAATTGGTCATGTCAATGAACTAGGTACACCCGATTTACTCATTCTGCCAGGAACGAAAAGTACAATGGATGATTTAGCTTGGCTAAAAGCACAGGGCTTCGATCAAGCCATTACACATTTACGTGAATGCGGTACGAAAATTATTGGCATTTGTGGCGGTTTCCAAATGCTTGGTGAAACATTACTTGATCCAGAAGCAGTGGAGGGGAATGGTGAATCTGCAGATGGTCTTGGGCTATTGCCGATGGAAACTATTTTTGTAGGCAATAAAAAAACGGTGCAAATGACAGGCGTAAGAGGGCAGGACACATTGACAGGCTATGAAATCCATCTAGGGCGTACGAAAATTTTACGTGATGCGGTATCACCGTTTTTACTGTTAGAGGATGGAAGAGAAGATGGTGCGGTTAGTCAAGATGAGCAAGTGATTGGCACGTATTTTCACGGCTTGTTCCATAATCGTACTTTTACCCGTCAACTTGTCAATGAAATACGAGTGAAAAAAGGGTTATCTGCTTTACCAAGTGATGTAAAAAGTGACGCAGAACGAAGAGAAGATGCCTATAATATGTTAGCTGACCATGTACGAGCAAATCTTGATATGAAAAAAATATATGAATTATTATCTTTAGAGGTATCTATATGACGAGAAAAGGGCCGTTAGCCATTAACTATGAGGCATTATGGCAGGAAGGTATGAAGGACTGGCATGGCAATATGCCTGAACGAATGGTGAATGATCAGCTAGAGGAGCAATTTTGGGTGCAATCCGTGGCACGTAAAAAAGTGGGACAAACAGATCCTTATGCTGCATTGATTTTTCAGGAGCTTCAAAAAAAGATTGAACCTCAGCATTCTGTATTAGAAATTGGTCCTGGATGGGGCAATTATACATTTCCATTAGCTGATAAAGTAAGCAAGCTTACATGTGTGGATAGCTCTGAAAGCATTTTGAATTACTTACAACAGTGTATGCCGCAGGAGGAGCACGTTTCCTATATTCATGCGAAGTGGGAAAGCTTAGAGGATGATGAGATTGAACCACATGATATCGTCCTGGGCGTGAATTGTTTTTACCGCATGTATGAAATCAAAGCAGCTTTATATCACATGAATCGGCTGGCGAAGAAGCGGGCCATCATTGGGATGACGACAGGGCCCATCCAGCCACACTATGAACAATTGTATGAAAAATATGGTTATGACATTAAATTTCCGCGCAGAGATTATATCGAGTTTTTGAATCTACTCTATGAAATGGATATTTACGCGGATTGTCAGATTATCCCGCTCGAGCGTGTCTATGAATATGAAAGCTATGAGCAGCTTGTGGCAACACAGAGTAAAAAAATCCTAACGACGAATTTTCAGCGAGCCCATGTAGAGGAATCACTGCTACCTTTTATCGAAAAAAAGGATGGACGTTATTATTATCGTCATGATTTTCATGCAGCCCTTGTGTCATGGCAACCAAAATGATTAAGAAACCTTTGGAGAAACTGTACACCAAAGGTTTTTCTTATGGGAATGGATAAGGTACAATAAAACGATATAAATAAGAAGTGAGGTGGCATATGTGCAGCTACATTTTCTAGGGACAGGCGCAGGCATGCCTTCAAAAGAACGAAATACAAGTGCTCTGATGGTAAAGCTATTAGATGAAGTGAGTGAAATGTGGCTATTTGACTGTGGGGAGGCGACACAGCATCAAATCCTTCATACGTCGTTAAAGCCACGGAAAGTGACGAAAATTTTTATTACACATTTACATGGGGATCATATTTTTGGACTTCCAGGCTTTTTAAGCTCACGTTCCTTTCAGGGTGGGGATGAGCCGCTAACGATCTTCGGGCCATCTGGCTTACAGCAGTGGATTGAACAAACATTGGCCCTATCAAAAACCCATTTAACATATCCTTTGCGCTTTGTAGAAGTACAAGAAGGCATTATTTATGAGGATGCTTATTTTACAATTTATGCTAAGGAATTGCGCCATGTTGTACCTTGCTATGGTTATCGTATTGAACAAAAGGATTTACCAGGCGAATTATTAATTGACAAAGCGCAGGCACTTGGCGTTCCAAAGGGACCTTTGCTAGGGCAATTAAAAAATGGCCACGATATTGTACTTGAAAATGGTGATGTGGTACTAGCAAAAGACGTGGTGGCACCAGCCAAAAAGGGCTTTACGTTGTCAGTTTTAGGTGATACGAAATATTGTGAAGAAGCGATCCAATTATCAATGGGTGCTGATATCATTGTCCATGAAGCGACTTTTGATGGTACAACAACAGATTTAGCAGCAAGCTATGGTCATGCAACAAATGTGGAGGCTGCAAAAGTCGCACAGCAAGCTGGTGCACACTATTTATTATTAAATCATTTAAGCGCACGTTTTCTCCCATATGACTTACCTCAATTTTTAGCTGAAGCACAGGAAATTTTTCCGAATACATTCCTAACAGCTGATCAAGCCGTCTATACATGGCAACACAATAAATTATTCTGATATAATTATAAAATAAAAAACATCTATTAGAGGAGATTCTTCTAATAGATGTTTTTAGTTTATCGTCCTAAAGGTTTATAGCTAATTTTGTTTAAATATTACTGTTCACTCATGAGAAATATCCTTTTTTGCATGCCTCTAATCGTACAAAATAGTTAAATTTTTCCTAAATGATCTGCTATTTCGAAATTTTTACAAATTAATGACAATTTAAACTACTTCAAAACTTATTATTTTATATTTAATAAATAGTTAATGAAATATATGGAAGTCATATTGTATGATGAAGTGGAAATAATCGTAATTTTTAGGGGGATCTCATCATGAGAAAGTCAATGAAATGGAAAATGCTTCTGGAGATTATGGGCATTGTGGTGTTCATTATAGCGGCATTTTCTATTTATGTTTATCAAGCTACATATAAAAGTGAAAAAAGCAATGGAGAAGCAATCGCCAACTCCATTGTCATGGGGTTGGAAGGAGCGATTCAATCTAGAGAAAAAGCAGAAGAAATTATGGAAAAAGAAATGATTGCCGAATCTGTAATGGCTTCTTACATCATTGACAAAGGTGCTACATATGAGGATTTAAGGGCCATTGCTGAGCGTGGTGGCATCGATGAGATTTGGAGTACAGATAATAAAGGGAATACAACGGTGACATCAGTAGCTCCAACTGTTGATTTTAACTTTGGCGCTGATCCAAACGGACAAGCTGCCGAATATATGCAACTTTTAGATGGAAGAGCGAAAGAAATTGTCCAAAAAGCACAAATTCGCGATGTCGATGATCAATTTTTCAAATTTGTCGGGGTAGGTAGCTGGAATCCAGCAACTCCACAAATTGTACAGGTGGCTCGCCATGGACAGCAGCTACTAGATTTAGAAGCAAGTATCGGCAGTGAATCTTATATCGATCAACTGAACAACTATTTATCCTCAACCGTATTATTCGCCGCTATTGTAGATGAAAAAGGCCAAGCCATTGCCGCTACAGCAAAACAAAATTTAGCGGATATTGGTTTTGAGCCAGCCCAATTTTCAGCACAAAAGTCGACTGAATTTTCAGGGCGCTATGATGGCACACGTGTCACGCAATATGTGAAACCATTATCGAACGGTACATACTTAGCGATTATTGTATCCAATGCCGTCCTATCGCATATTTTAGTAGGTACAATTGTGGCTTCGTTGATCGTAGTTTGTGTGATTTTCTTCACTACAGGCCTATCTATTTCCAAACAAGTAGCTCGTATTTTAAGCGTGCGAAATTCTTTAGAGGAAATTAGTAAAGGTGAAGCGGATTTAACAAAGCGTATTCCGATCAATGCCAAGGATGAAATTGGCCAATTAGTGACTTCATTTAATGGGATGATGGATAATTTCCAACAAATTATGTATGAATTAAAGCAAGGGGCCAATCAAATAAAAGAAGCTACCTATACGATTCAAGAAAATGCTCATGAAACACTTGAATCAGCCACAATTATCCAAGGAGAATCTAGTCAGGTCGCTCAGGCCTCCTTTGCCCAACAAAATAATACGGCTGACAGTGCACACTCAATGGAGGAATTGGCACGCAGTATTCAATATATTTCGGAATCTATAGCAGAAATTTCTAGTATTTCGCGTAATACCGAGGAAAACGCAGATAATGGATTACAAATTATGCAGTCCTTACAAAAGCAATTAGTGACGATTCATGAGAAAACAAATTTTGCGGTGATTGGAACACAGGAACTTGAAAAATTATCTACTATGATTGGGGAATTTACCAATGTGATTACGGGGATCTCTGATCAAACGAATTTACTGGCATTGAATGCATCTATCGAAGCGGCGCGTGCAGGTGAAGCGGGAAAAGGCTTTGCGGTTGTAGCTGAAGAAGTTCGTAAATTAGCAGAAGATTCTAAGAGTGCGGCGGATAGAATTACACAGGTGGTGATAAATGTCCAAAAGGAAACAGCCAATATTGTAGCAACCATCCAAGCGACAGCAGATGTACTACATGCAGGACGTGCAATCGTACAACAAGCACAGCACTCGTTTGAAGGCATTCATAATGATGTACAGGTGTTAGCAACACAAGTGGATTTAGTATCAAGCTCCACCGAAGAAATTGCTGCAAGTACAGAGGAAGTAACAGCTACCATGGAAGATGTTTCGCTCTTGGCTAAGCAAACATCGCAAAGTGTTGATGCCGTTGCCCAAAAGGCTAAGCATCAAGCGGAAAATATGGAAAGTATGACCGCATTTATCGATCAATTGAATACAACAGCGGAAAATCTCCAACTATCAGCAGGCAAATATAAAGTATAAAAGGAAAAATATAGTACGATAAATCACTAGATTCCCGTATAATTGAAAAAAGGGGTGTGGTTTAAATGAATCAACAAAAGATGCCGCCAGCATTATTGCGATTAATCGTCATTTTTCCAAATGTGCTGAGCTATTTACTATTATTCGGTCTAATTATTTTTGTCATGACAAATTATGAAACATTAAAAGCGACAAATAATTTAACTGTGTGGATTATTTTTATTGTCGTATTAGCACCCGCTGCTGCCTACACGACTTTCAGCATCGTAAAGAAAATTCGAGCAGGGCATATGTAACTCACAAGTGTTGTTATTAGAGGATGTTCTAATAACAACACATTTTTTTTGACAAATTGGGTTTAATCCTCTATATTTTTGTTAGTCATAACTAACATTTATAGGACGTGTAAAATGAAAAAAGATACAAAGGATAAAATTCTTGCTGCTGCAACAAGCTTAATGACTGAAAGGGGCTACTCCAATGTCTCTGTGAAAGACATTGCTTTAACCGCTGGAGTGAGTGAAATGACTGTTTTTCGCCATTTTGAAACAAAAATGGGGATTCTACAAGCTGTACTCGATAGACATTCTTATATTCCATACTTTGAACAGTTATTTGCTCAAGATTTATCAGGAAATCTAGTGAATGACTTACAGCAAATTGCTAACGCTTATCTAGCTTTTATGGAAAAAAATAAAGCGATATTTCTCATTACTACACAAGATAGAAGTATACTATCTGGAGTAATGGATCTTATTTCGGATAACCAAACCAAACAATTACTAAAATTATTGGAAGGTTATTTTCAAGCACAAATCGAACAGGGAAAGATGAAGGATATTGATACAAATGGGCAGGCCACTGTTTTTTTAACGAGCCTTTTTGGTTTCTTTGTATCCAATGCATTATGGGATGAACATTTTTTAAAAAAACAAAAGGAAAGTTTTGTTCATCATTTAGTAGCTACTTTTGTGGGTGGAGTCTGTATTTAATGCTCCACTCTCAAAGCTTTTATATATTTTTTAAATAAAATGTTAGTTATAACTAACTAACAAATTAAAGGGGATTCAACATGAAGGAAAAAAGAAATGTGATAGTAGCAATTTTACTATCCGCCGCATTTGTGTCTATTCTCAACCAAACTTTATTACTCATAGCGATGCCGCCCATTATGGAAGATTTTAAGATTCATGCTAATTTAGCACAATGGCTCACGACGGTATATTTATTGACGAATGGAATACTCATACCTATTACAGCTTTTTTAATTGGTCGTTTTTCAAATCGATTGCTGCTAATCGTTGCCCTCACCTTATTTAGTATCGGTACATTTTTAGGCGCCTTTGCACCAACCTTTACAATTTTGCTTATCGCAAGAGTTATTCAAGCAGCGGGAGCAGGGGTGATTATGCCGTTAATGCAAACGATTTTATTAACGATGTATCCAAAAGAAAAGCGGGGTTCGATTATGGGGCTAGCTGGTCTAGTCACAGGTTTTGCGCCAGCAGTTGGCCCAACATTATCTGGCTGGATTTTAGAACATCTTACATGGCGGCATTTATTTTTTACTGTCCTCCCTGTTTCAGTCGTGGTATTGACAGTAGCGACGATTTTTATGAAAAATGTAACGTCTAAAAAAGAAGAGCAGTTAGACACTCTTTCTATCGTGTTCTCTTCATTAGGTTGGGGAGGCTTGTTATATGGCTTTAGTATTGCAGGAACAGCTGGTTTCCAATCCATACAGGTTGCTGTCACATTAGGGATGGGTGGGACGATGTTGGCTTTATTTATTAGGCGTCAGCTACGATTACCCAAACCCATGCTAGAATTTCGTGTCTTTCAATCTACTATGTTCTCGATCACAACCTTCCTATCAAGTTTGGTCTATGCCATTATGATTGGTACGCAAATACTATTAACCTTTTATATTCAAAACGTACGTCAACTTTCTGCACTTGAAACAGGATTAGTTTTATTAATTGGTGCTCTAGTGATGGGCTTTATGTCTCCAGTGACGGGTAAGATTTTTGATAAAGTTGGAGGGAAAGGCTTAGCAGTAGTAGGATTCACATGTATTTTCCTTGGCACAAGTCTGCTGATAACGATCTCATTGAACACGAAACTTTGGCTACTGGCAGGGCTGTTTACGATGATTTCCTTTGGAATATCAATGATTATGATGCCTCTGACAACGGCTGGCATGAATGCGTTACCTACACATTTAATGGCCCATGCAACAGCGATGAACAGTACATTGCGTATGGTTGGAGGTGCATTAGTAACGGCCTTACTTGTAACGATCATGAGTACTGTGACTACTTTACAACATGAGTTAGGAGTAGCTGATGCGATGCTAAATGGTATTCGAACTGCTTTTATCGCCACAACGATTTTAAGTAGCATTGGACTACTATTGTCTCTGTATGTAAAGAAGGAACAACCAACTCGATAACCTTCTTTTCTAATATGCATAAAAATAACCTATGTAGAGAAACTAAGAGAAGAAAAAAGAGAGGTGCTTTTTGTGAATCCAACAAATTGTGATTTTTCACCAATGAAAGAAACATTAAAAGATGAGCTTCTCCAAGTGATCCTGTCCTTACAGCACAGTGTGCAGGAAATGGATACAGATACAAATTGTCTCCTCGGTAATTTTGAGAAAATTAAAGAGAAGTTTATGACAATTGAAATGAAAGCTGCAACGTTCTATTTAAATTGTTATCTTTCCCCGTTTACTGAAAAGTATCCAGAGCTATCACACAGTGTGCAAAATATGTCTTTGAGAAGACATGGTGGTTTAATTGTCATCCAACGACAGGATACTTTAGAGAATCTGATTCAGCCTGGTATTCATATTGGGGCAGATTTAACCCATTCTTTATTAGAGTCAATTTTCTTCCCTGGTAATCCACTTCACGATGGCGCAGTACTTGTCAATCAAAATCTAATTGAGTCAGCAGCAAATGTACTGCCATTATCAGAGCGTTATACAGGGGAAAAGAAATTAGGTACAAGACATCGTGCTGCGCTGGGATTGAGTGAAGTAAGTGATGCACTGATAATGGTTGTATCAGAAGAAACGGGTAGAATATCTTTTGCTCTTAAGGGCAATTTATATCCTGTTACAACACCTGGCATCATATAGGGGGTCTCCCTATGTTAAAAAAATATCTTAAATTCGAGATATTTTTCTTGCGGAAGTATCACTTGCGTGGTAAAGTGATAACTGAAGGGAGGGTGAAGTCATGAGAAATCATACACTAGGTACCCTAACGTGGATTCGGATGATGCGCTTTACAACGCAAAGTAATCAGTTATCGAATGAATTTTTAAAACGTTTCGACTTAACGACAGCACAATTTGATGTGTTAATCCAGATTAAAACATATGCCCCGATTACACAGTCTCAATTAGCAGAAAAAGTAACTGTAACACAAGGTGGCATGTCTCGCATGCTTGCCCGACTAGAAAAAGAGGGACTAATCGAGCGTAAACAAAATTGGAAGACGAAAACCATCTCATTGACATCAAAAGGGGAGCAAATGATTGATGCAGCAACACCTAGTCAACTTCACTTCCAGTCTTCGTTTTTTGAAGAAGTATTATCAGCTGAAGAAATTAAATCTTTATATATTGCGATGACAAAACTTGAAAAACATAGCCGAGAAAAAAAATTGCCGCCCGTGTAATTTTTTTTGTGAAATCACTTGCTTAGTCAAGTGAAAATAATGAGGAGGAACAATTATGATGAACAAATTAAGCGGACACCATCATATATCAATGCTAACGAAAAATGGTAAACAGAATAATCATTTCTACACAACTATTTTAGGGTTACGACGTGTGAAAAAAACGGTGAATCAAGACTCACCTTCCATGTATCACTTATTTTATGGAGACTTAACAGGCGCAGCAGGTACAGAATTAACATTTTTTGAAATGCCTGTTGCAGGACGTACAGTGCGAGGGACGAATGTTATTACACGTATTGGCTTACTTGTACCTAGCTTCGAAAGCCTACTATATTGGAAAGAACGCTTTCAGCAGCTAGAGGTAGAACATAGCGATATCACTACTTATGCAGGCAAAGAGGCTTTATTTTTTGAAGATCATGAAGGTTTACGGATGGTATTGTTAAACCACCAAGGACAAGAAACGCCTGCTCAATGGCAACCATGGGATGGAAATGATATACCGAAGGAACATCGTATTTTAGGCATGGGGACTATTGAAATCACTGTGCGATATTTACCAAGAACGGTCAATTTATTACAAGATTTATTTCACTATACAGTTATTGCAGAAAAGGACAAAGAAACGGTCCTACAATCGATAGAAGGGGAAGTACTTGGCGAGATTGTTGTCAAAGAATTAGAAGGACCAAGCGAGAAACCTGGTAAAGGCAGTATTCACCATCTTGCGTTACGTGTTGCAACTGTTGAAGAATTACAGCAATGGGATACCAAAATCAAGGAGCTTGGATTGGATAGTACTGGTGTGGTTGATCGTTATTATTTCCAAAGTCTATATTTTAGAGATCGTAACGGTATTTTATTTGAAATGGCGACAGATGGGCCAGGGTTTACGGTAGATTCAGCAGTGGAAGAACTTGGCAAAGAGTTAGACCTCCCGCCATTTTTAGAAGAGAGACGTTCAGAAATTGAAGCTATTTTAGAACCGCTTGAATAAGGAGAGATAACACATGATGGAAAAATATCGTATTGATCAAGCACAAGGACTCGAATTCGGACTGTACTCTTTAGGTGATCATATCCCTAATCCACTAACGGGCGAGCGTATTTCTGCTCAACAACGACTAAAAGAGCTAGTCGAGGCAAGTCAATTAGCAGAGCAAGCTGGAATTGATGTATTTGGTATAGGTGAAAGTCATCAGTCTTATTTTACAACACAGGCACATACGGTCGTGTTAGGTGCTATCGCACAAGCAACTTCGACCATTAAATTGTCTAGCTCCGCAACGGTATTAAGTGTTTCAGACCCTGTACGAGTATATGAGGATTTTGCCACAATTGATTTATTATCAGATGGTCGTGCAGAAATTGTAGCGGGACGTGGCTCCCGTGTCGGTGCCTATCACTTACTAGGTGTTGATTTACAAGATTATGAAGAAATTTTTGAGGAAAAATTAGAGCTTCTTATGAAAATCAATGACGAGGAGCTTGTGACTTGGGAAGGGCAATTCAGAGCCCCACTCCACCATGCACAAATTTTACCGCAGCCAAAAAACGGCTCGTTGCCAATATGGCGTGCGGTGGGTGGACCACCTGCCAGCGCCATTAAAGCAGGATATATGGGCATTCCGATGATGCTTACAACATTAGGTGGCCCTGCTATCAACTTTAAACCATCTGTGGATGCCTATCGCGAAGCGGCAGAGCGCAAAGGTTTTGACCCAAATGAATTACCTATTGCCACAACAAGCTTGTTTTATGTAGCAGACACAACAAAAGAGGCATTGCAGGGCATGTATCCACATTTAAACGGTGGTTTCCAAGCTATTCGTGGTGGGGGCTATCCAAAGCAACAATTTGCACAAGCGCCTGATACACGTGATGCTTTAATGGTGGGCAGTAAAGAGCAAATTATTGAAAAACTACTTTATCAATACGAACTATATGGCATGCAACGCTTTATGGCACAAATCGATTTTGGTGGCGTACCATTCGAAAAATTGATGAAAAATATTGAAATCATTGGTAATGATATAATTCCAGCGATAAAAAAACACACAGCGAAATAAGGAGTGGCTCATTATGAAAATTGTCGCACTTGCGGGTTCTATTGTCGGCTCAAAAACAAGAACAGCTACGCAAAAAATGGTCGAGATGTTACAAGAAAAATACCCACAGCATGAAGTAACATTACTAGATCTTGCTGACTATCAGCTAGTTTTTAGTGATGGACGTAATTACTTTGAATATGAAGGCGATACAAAATATGTGACGGAAACCATTATGGCTGCAGATGCAATCGTTATTGGGACGCCAACATTCCAAGCATCTATACCAGCTACATTAAAAAACATCTTTGACCTTTTACCTGTCAATGCCTTCCGCGATAAAGTCGTCAGTGTTATTGTTACAGCAGGTACATCCAAGCATTATTTAATGGTGGAACAGCAACTAAAGCCGATCCTTGCTTATATGAAAGCGCACATCGTACCGACCTATGTATTTATAGAAGAAAAGGATTTTTTACGTAAAGAAATTGTCAATGATGATGTCCTTTTTCGTTTAGAACGGTTAGCGGAGGATACCGTGATGGTTACAGAGGCTTTTGCAGAAATTCGAGCCAAAAAAGATGCTGAATATGATTTTTAAAGATTAATAGAAGAAACGCTGTGAAGTAGTCTGACACAGCGTTTCTTTTTGTGTCAAGGCTAGCTATTTGACCATTCAAACCATCGTGCATGCCCATCTGGACGCGCCATTGTACGAATGGATTCTATAGTGCCTTGATCTATAAAATCTTGATGAAGTTTTGTATCAAATAAATTGTTATAGCAATGATAAAGAGGTCGCTCTAGGCTAATTTCTTTTAATTGCTCTATTAATGTATGACGTAATTCAATTGGTATTTGATTTGCGACATGTGTATGATAAATCACTAACATCGCCTCTTGCTCTATTGTTCGACTGAGCTCTTTAATCAGTTGAATCGCATCCCCTTTTACCAACTGAATATCTAATTGATTGATGATGGGAAGAGCCTGATTGAATAACATTCTACGTTCATGATGTTCAGGCCAAATTAACGCTTGAAGCCATTGACTTTCTTCTTTATTACCAAGATCAATTGGGTGTAAATCGATCCCTATTCTCTGCCAAACAACAGGAGGCTTTGACAAAGAGGCAGGCAAAGTTTCACCACGATTTTCTGAGATCAACACGATATCATTCTTAGTATTAGTAATCGCTACGTGTTGGTTATAGCAATAATTGTAGTGATCCATGCCAAGCTGAAGCCCAGCACTTGCGCCAATTTCGATGAAAGCCAATGGTTGTTGATGTTTGGCATAGATTTCAGTCATCATTGGGTAGAGATACGCACAACGTCGAATTTCATTTGTTTGTACCAGCTTTTCTTGAAACAATGTCGTTAATTCATTTGTATGTGACAGTACAAATGCTTTAAAAATAGGGAACACCTCCTGTATTGGATGCGGGAAAGGTGTGAAAGATGCATAATAATTTGTCAAAGGATCATTGGATGTAGCTAATAAATAATGAACTGCTGCTAACAATAAATTGGGTGCAGGCTGACCCTGTGGGATCAAGGAGGCAATATCTAACAAATCTTCATCATCGGCAATTTTATTTGCTAAATGTTCATACAGCGGGCTTGAGCCTTGACATTCCTGTTGTGCAAACATCTGAAATTGACGACTTAATATCGTGTGCTGCATATGCTTCGCTCCTTTTGCATACATAATCTAGTTCATCATTAGTCTATTCTTATTGTATAATTTAGTAAATTAAATATATTTAATAAATTTAATTAAGATTATTAATCAATGAGGTGAGGTTTTGGAATATAAATGGTTACAGTCTTTTATCGTCGCAGCCCAGACCTGTAATTTTCGTACAGCAGCGGAACAACTTCATTTATCCCAGCCAAGTATAACGGTTCATATTCAGCAGTTAGAGGAATTTCTACATGTACAATTATTTAAGCGTGAAAAAAATCGTGTGCAATTAACAGACACTGGAAGGCTTTTTCAAGTAGAGGCACAGGAAATGGTCAAACAGTGGGAACTAAGCATTGAACGGATTCGATTAGCAAGTAAAGGTATTCAAGAAAAGGTTATAATTGCTATGACCCCGTTAATGGTTGAAACGATTCTACCACATGTGATCTATCAATTTATCAATGATAACCCTTCAATTGAGATCTCAATTTTAGTAGAGGATTCAGCTAAAATAGAGGATTTAGTCAATCA
This sequence comes from Lysinibacillus sp. FSL K6-4013, assembly GCF_038630435.1. NCBI lineage: Bacteria > Bacillati > Bacillota > Bacilli > Caryophanales > Bacillaceae > Lysinibacillus > Lysinibacillus sp. FSL K6-4013. Next base: position 2,809,847 of record NZ_CP152031.1, on the reverse strand, counting down.
GGATCAAGCTCATATTGGCATTTCATTATTACCAACACGTTATCGACATTGGCATCAAGAACTTCTGATCGATAGCCCATTAGAGTTAGTAATTCCCCTTGATGCCTATGATGATGAAACAGGCACGTATATTGATTATGAGGAGTTATTTCAAACGTATACTTTATTTACGCACCATCATCCAACAATTTGGGGAGAGCTATTACGTAAATTACGAGAAAAATATGTTTTAACGAAGCAAGTATCCATTTCTCAATCCTATGTGGTGAAAAGGCTAATAAAGGATGGTTTAGGGTTGTCGTTTTTACCTCGTATGATTGTAAGAAAAGAACGCATGGAGGGCCGATTTAATATAGTTCCTTTTGAAGATTTCCCATTACCGAGTGTACCCGTATACTTGTTTTATAAGGAATCTACACAAGTACCAGATGGATTATTAGATTTATTACAAACTAGAAATTATTTATAATTCACAAGATGGTCAAAAATGATAATGAAATGATGGTGTTCTGTGTAAGGGTTTTCATAGAGTTTATCGAATTATGGTATGATCGTTTTTAGAGAGTAGGGGGTAATAAACATGGTATTTTCTCTTTTTAAAAAAAAGAAAGAACCACAGCAGCTAAAAAATAGAGTGGAGTTTTGTATCACTAATTTATCACTTGGTGCGGCGGATGCGTATGATGTATTAATAGAACGGGATGATATTGAGATAGAGGAGTCTGGTTGTACATCCCATTGTGAAATCTGTGAGCAAGGTATTTTTGCCATAGTAAATGGAGAAGTTGTGACAGCAGATGACGCAGAGACATTGGTACAGGCTATTGATGAAGAATTAAAACAAAATCCACTTTTCTAATGAAAAAACAGCTTGCTGGATCACAAGCTGTTTTTTGATGGAAATGAAATTACCAACCACGAACGTATTGTACGGGAGGCTGCACGTCTTCTCCAAGCTCTTTAGCTGCATGTAGTGCCCAGTAAGGGTCTCGTAATAAAACACGCGCTAAGAATATTAAATCTGCACGATTATTTTGGAGTATCTCTTCGGCTTGAATGGCTGTTGTAATCAGACCAACTGCACCAGTAGGTAGATCAGCCCCATGCTTAATCGCTTCTGCATGTGGTACCTGATAGCCTGGAAAGACATTGATGGCTGCTGGTACAACGCCCCCTGTTGACACATCAACTAAATCAACACCCTGAGATTTCATCCAGCGGCTAAAAACAATAAAGTCATCCATTGTTGTACCATCTTCCGCATAATCTTCCGCAGAGACACGTACCAATAAAGGACCGTCCCATACACTGCGAACAGCATCGATGACTTGACGTAGAATGCGATATCGATTTTCCTGTGAGCCCCCATATTGATCTTGACGTTTATTCGTAGCAGGTGATAAAAACTCGCTAATTAAATAGCCATGTGCGCCATGAATTTCTAGTACATCAAAGCCAGCCTTTGCAGCTCGAACAGCTGCTTGTTTAAATGCCTCGATGACATAGTGAATGTCCTCTTCCGTCATTTCTGTTGGGGTTTTATAGTCTGAACTAAAGGCAATAGCTGATGGAGCAAAAATTTCACCGTCCACTGTTGCTTTGCGACCAGCATGTGCAAGCTGGATGCCTGTTTTAGCGCCGTACGCTTTCATCCCTTCAACTAATTGACTTAATCCTTCGATATGTGCATCATCCCAAATCCCTAAATCCTTATTTGAGATACGACCTTCTGGTACAACACCAGTAGCCTCTAAAATGATTAAGCCTACTTGACCAGCTGCACGTGTGGCATAATGGACGAAATGAAAGGGTGTCACCATGCCATCGTCTTGTGCTGAGTACATGCACATCGGCGCCATCACGACACGGTTTTTTAAGGTGATAGATTGCAAAGTATATGGTTCGAATAATTTACTCAAAATAAAGCCTCCTAATTCCTAGTGATACACTCTATTTTGCACATAATGCTACCCATTTGCAAGTGAACGAGATCGTGCCTCGGCTTCTTTAATGCAAGCTTCGATGGCTTCATTAAATTGATATTGCTCTAATGCCTGTATCCCTGCCTCCGTCGTGCCACCAGGACTCGTCACCTTTTTGCGTAAGACATCTGGTTCATCTAATGACTGTTTGAGCATCTCAGCTGTCCCCGCAAGTGTTTGAGTCATTAGCAAGCGCACCGTATCTTTCGATAAGCCTACCTTCGTCCCTACTCGTTCAAAAGCTTCCATTAAATAATAGATATAAGCAGGGCCGCTACCTGAAAGGGCTGTGACAGCATGTAACTGATCCTCATCAACTTCAATAACGGAGCCAACAGCCTCTAATAACTGGAGGAAAAGGATACGCTGGTCTGCAGCTACCTCGTTATTGAATGCAATGCCACTTGCTGACATACCGATTGTAGCGGAAGTATTCGGCATCACCCTTGCTACTGGCCGACTCCCTAAAAATTCTGTGATCGTATCAATCGCAATGCCAGCTAAAATAGATAATACAGCCGTGTGCGCTGTAAGTTTAGGCTTTAAATCACACATAGCAGCAATAGCATCTTTCGGCTTCATTGCTAAAATAACCAGATCTGCCTGTTGAAAAATCGCATGATCAAACACACAATGGACACCATATGTTTCATGCAAGAAATGTAAGCGTTCTTTGTCAGAGCGATTGGTGACATAAATTTCCTGTGGTGTAAACACCTTTTGTTTAATCCAGCCTTGCATCAATGCTTCCGCCATTGAGCCTGCACCGATAAATAAAATTTTTTTCATGAACAATACCTCCAGTTCAAAATAAAAAAGCGCTCTCGTCCTTATCTAGAAGGACGAAAACGCTCTCGTTTCCGCGGTACCACCTTTGTTTGCCAATTGTTGGCACAACTCTTAGCCCTCTTATCGCAAGGGAAACGGTTATGTTTGCATAACTGCTCAGAAGTAGGTTCGGTAATGGGAGCGGGTGATGTTACTCTCAGCAAATGTAACACTCTCTAACACCTTCACCAGTTACGTACTCGTCTTCTTCAACGCACATAAATAATTAGATTATTCAAAATTATAGTGAGGAATAGGCAACCTGTCAACAGGAGGATGACGAAAACAGAAAAAACTTGTAAAATAGAATGAATCAGTATTCACAAGTGCGTGAAAAGGGGGAAACAACTTTGTCTATATACAAAATAGAAATACCAACACCCTATGCAGTAGGAGATGTCAATGCATTTATTGTAAAAGGCGATGCACTTAGCATTTTTGATGTTGGTCCAAAAACAATGGAAGCCTATGATGCTTTAAAATGGGGGATTCGAGCAGCAGGCTTTGACATGCATGATATTGAACAGGTTGTGTTAACCCATCATCATCCAGATCATGCGGGATGGGTCGATGCTTTTCCACATGCAGAAATTTTAGGACATGCCTATAATGACAAATGGCTTCGTCACGATGAAGACTTTTTACGCTATCATGAACAATTTTACAGTGAACGTTTATTGGAGCATGGAGTACCACAAGAATATATTACAAAAAGTGTCCATGTTCGTCGTGAATTGGAGCTTGTAGGGGAACGACCATTAACGCAAATTTTGGCAGATGGAGATGAAGTGCCTGGGCATCCAGGATTAAAGGCAATCGAAACATTAGGTCACGCACAAAGTCATTTCATTTTTTGGGATGAAAAAACTCATCATGTGATTGGTGGAGATTTATTGCTTGAAAAAATAACGCCCAATCCATTAATAGAGCCACCATTGGATCGTACTGTAGGACGTACAAAATCTTTACTACAATATAATGCATCCCTAGAAATTCTACGTCAATTACCTGTCAAAATGATGCACACAGGGCATGGAGCAGAGCTAGAGGATATTCCGTCGTTAATTGATAAACGATTAGAGCGACAGCACCAACAATCAATGAAGGTTTTTGAATTGTTAGGCGATGATCAATTAACAGTTGTCCAAGTAACAAAACGCTTGTATCCGGCTATCTTCCAGCATCAGCTTGGTTTAACTTTATCTAAAACACTTGGTCATTTAGATTATCTAGAGGCCAATGAGTATATTACGTCAACGAAGACAGAAGCAGGTATCTATTTATTTCAAAGGAAGTAGGTTTATACATGAAACATCCTAACAAAACGATCTTTGTGACAGGAGCTACAAGTGGGGTTGGCTTAAAAATAACTGAATTATTAGTAGCTCAAGGGCATACCGTTTATGCCACAGGTCGCAATGCCGTTGCACTAAAGGTGCTAGAGCGTTTAGGTGCTCAAGTGATCCAAGCAGATTTAACCAATCTACATACACTTGATAATGTTTGTGCCCAACTACCACCGATTGATGTAGCGATTCTTTCAGCAGGTGTAGGAAAGTTTGCTATAGCCCCTGCTTTACAGGATGAGGATATTGCGCAAATGATCGAATTAAATGTTAGTGTACCGATTTATCTTGCCAAACGATTAGCCTCTAAGATGATAGAGCGCAAACAGGGTCATTTAATATTCATTGGTTCTCAGGCTGGGAAGGTGGCCACACCAAAAGCGAGTGTCTATGCTGCGACGAAACATGCTATTGTCGGTTTTACCAATGGATTGCGTATGGAATTGGCTCCATACAATGTAAAAGTGACAGCCATCCATCCTGGTCCCATTGATACACCATTTTTAGATAAAGCCAATGATACAAGTGGCTACCGAGAATCCTTAGGGCGCTTTTTATTGTCAGCGGAGGAAGTAGCTCAAGAGACAGTGAAAGCGATTGATCGTCCTGTTCGTGAGATTAATCTGCCTAGAATTATGGGATTATCGAGTAAATTGTATGCATTAGCCCCAGCGACCATAGAATGGTTGGGCAAATCATTTTTTCATAAGAAATAGCGAACTGTAAACATGCTTCAAGGGCATGTCTACGGTTTTTTTCATATTTATACATACGTGTAGATATAGTAGTGAAGAGGAAGCGATGAAAAGGAGACTTTGATGTATACAATTGGTCAAGTTGCAAAATTTTTAGGAGTTTCTAGAGATACCTTAAAATTTTACGAAGAAAAGGGATTAGTAAAGCCCCAGCAAAAAAGTGAGAATGGCTATAGAATATACAATCATTTTGATATATACGATATCACAACAATCAATTTTTATAGAGAAATTGATGTTGAAATCAAAAAGATTCAGGAATTGAGAAAAGGCAAGCGTATAGATGACATCCAATCAATGTTAGTAGAAAAGGAACAAGAAGTATTAGAGGAAATAGCTTATAAAAAGCTCCAATTAAAAAAGCTCCAGCTTGTAAAAGAGGATTGTCAAAAAATTAGCCAATTTTTAGGAACGTATACTATAAAGGAAATGAAACCATTAGAAATAATGGGCGAAATAGATCATTATACAGCCTATGATGAATATGACTCGTTAAAAGAAAATGCAGACAGTATAAAGAAAGCGGTAATTCTCACATCTTTAAGAAGAGTTATTCGGTTCAATGATAGCGGAATGCTAGAAAATAAATTTATGGTTGTCAGGAAAGTAGAAAATAGCGATCATCCAATTAAAGGTGAAGTTTTAGCGCATCCCAAATGTCTTTATACAGTTATTGAAGATGGGCGTTGGTCAAAAATACAGACAATAAAGTAGAGGCTAGTATAAGAAAAGTAGCTAAGGAAAATGGCTATGAGCTTTTAGGGCTTGTTTATATCAACTTATTGCTTACCACTTATGAAGAAGGGCTTGAACGTATTTTTTTAGAAATGTATGTACCGATAAAATAAAGGCAAAATGGGTTTGACCTGTGAGCAACCCCTAGGTTTATGCTGAAGATATTCAGATGAAATGGGGGATCTACTTGCGTAGAAAAAAGAAATTAAAAAAACCAGTAGCAAGCTTTATTATTTTAACCAATATTATTTTTTGGCCACTTTTCTGTGTTGTAGGAGCCGTCAAGCTATTAGGCTATCCTACTTGGCTATTTGATACCGTACGCTGTCTATCGGCTTGGTCATCCACCTTTGCCTTTGCGTTACTATTTCCAAGAATCTATCCTGGGCAACGTTTTATACACTTTGTCAAACAAAAATTCAAAAACAAATTGTCACTTTCAGTAATTGTTTTAATCGTGATGATACAAACAGCTATCTTTATCATGATTTTGTTTCAAATCATGAATAATTATGAAGAAAACTCTATTTTTACGCTGTCTTCATGGGGCATGCTCAGTTTTTATTTTGTTAAAACGCTTTTGTCAGGACCACTGGGTGAGGAGTTAGGATGGAGGGGCTTTGCACTGCTGGAGCTTCAAAAGAAGTATTCTCCATTACTAGCTTCTATTATCATAGGCTTTTGGTGGGGAATGTGGCATTTACCGATATGGCTAACAACAGGGTTTATGGGAATGGATTTGCTCAAATATAGCTTCTTCTTTATGTTATCGATTATAGCTACGACCATCATCATGACAGTATTTTATACGATCAATCAGAATTTAATGATTCCTATTATTATTCATCAGCTCTTTAATTTTTTTATCGGCTCCATCAATGGAAACCTAATTGATTTAATCATGTATAATGCCATTTTATATTCGGCGGTGGCCGTTCTACTTATTTTGATTAATCCTAAAAAAGTATTGTATAGGATACAATCTGCCAAGTAGCTAGAAAGAATCCAGTTTGTATATTGGATTCTTTTTTTCGTCCGTTGCTAAATTTATATAGTATACATTTATATATATAGTAAAAAAACGTTTTTTCGAGTGAATTGCCATGGATTTCTTGTCAACCTTATACAAGGAACGACTTACTTTTGACAATAAAAATAAAAGTCTATGAATTTATAAAAATACACTTGTATTTATTTTTATAACATGATACTATTCGTGTATAAACTTTTAAATGAATGTATAAACATACATATCGATAGAGCAATGGAGGCGCATTTTTAATGGCAAATAAAAAAGTGGTATTAGCTTATTCAGGTGGACTTGATACTTCGGTAGCAATTCCATGGTTAAAAGAACAAGGTTGGGACGTAATTGCAGTATGTCTTGACGTTGGCGAAGGGAAAGATCTTGAATTCGTAAAAAATAAAGCTCTTCAAGTAGGAGCGATTGAATCTTATATGGTGGATGCGAAAGACGAATTTGCTGAAGGGTATGCATTAATTTCTTTACAAGCACATACTTGGTATGAGCAAAAGTATCCATTAGTATCAGCACTTTCCCGTCCGCTTATCTCGAAAAAACTTGTAGAGATTGCTAATCAAGTAGGCGCAGATGCTGTTGCGCATGGTTGCACAGGTAAAGGGAATGACCAAGTTCGTTTTGAAGTATCGATTAAAGCATTAAATCCAGATTTAGAGGTATTAGCACCAGTACGTGAGTGGGGCTGGAGCCGTGATGAGGAAATCGAATATGCAATGAAGCATAATGTACCGATTCCTGCGACATTGGATTCACCATTCTCAATCGACCAAAACCTATGGGGCCGTGCGAATGAAGCTGGCATCATGGAAGACCCATGGGTGTCGCCGCCAGAAGAAGCTTATGGCTTAACTGTCTCTGTTGAAAATGCACCGAATGAAGCAGAGTATGTGGAAATCGAGTTTGTAGCTGGTAAACCAGTAGCATTAAACGGAAAAGAAATGAAGCTTGCTGATTTAATTCAAGAATTAAATGCAGTAGCAGGTGCTCATGGTGTAGGACGTATCGATCACGTTGAAAATCGTTTAGTTGGTATTAAATCTCGTGAGGTTTATGAAATTCCAGGTGCTAAAGTACTGTTAACAGCGCATAAAGAACTTGAGGATTTAACGCTTGTAAAAGAATTAGCACACTTCAAGCCAGTAATTGAGAAAAAACTTTCTGAATTAATTTACGACGGTCTATGGTTCTCACCATTACGTGATGCTCTTGAAGCATTCCTTGCGCAAACACAACAATATGTGAATGGTACAGTACGTGTGAAACTATTTAAAGGACATGCGATTGTAGAAGGACGTAAATCACCAAATTCATTATACAGTGAAAAGCTAGCAACATACTCGAAGGAAGATCAATTCAATCACGCTTCCGCTGTAGGCTTTATCGAGTTATGGGGTCTACCAACTGTAGTGAACTCATCTGTGAATAAAAAGTAATGTTGAACAAGCAAGGTGTGGTGGGGCATTTGTGCTTATACTACACCTTTTGATAAGTAATCGAGGAAAAGGTGAGCTGACATGACAAAACTTTGGGGTGGACGTTTCCAAAAATCAGCAGAAGCATGGGTAGACGAATTTGGCGCATCCATTGGCTTTGACCAGCAACTTGTGCTAGAGGACCTTGAAGGTAGTGTTGCACATGTCACAATGCTTGGTGCCACAGGAATTTTACCAGCAGCTGACGTAGAGGCCATACTAGGTGGTCTTGCCCAGTTAAAAGATAAGGCAATCGCAGGTGAGCTTGAATTTAGCGTTGCCAATGAAGATATACACTTAAATTTAGAAAAAATGTTAATTGATTTAATTGGTCCTGTCGGTGGCAAACTACATACAGGGCGTAGCCGAAATGACCAAGTAGCAACGGATATGCATCTCTTCTTGAAAAAGCGTGTGCAGGAAGCCATTGATTTAATTGTGACGTTCCAACAAACGCTATTAGATAAAGCACAAGAGCATATTGAAACGATTGCACCAGGTTATACGCATCTACAACGTGCACAGCCAATATCCTTTGCACACCATCTAATGGCTTATTTTTGGATGCTAGAGCGTGATAAACAACGCTTTACAGAATCCATAAAACGTATTGATATTTTACCTTTAGGTGCTGGGGCAATGGCAGGGACAACTTTCCCGATTGACCGTTTAAAATCAGCAGAGCTATTAGGGTTTAGCGAGGTTTATGCAAACTCCATGGATGCTGTAAGTGATCGTGATTTTATCGTGGAATTTTTAAGTCATTCCTCCTTACTTATGGCCCATTTATCGCGCTTTGCTGAGGAAATTATTATCTGGTCTACAGATGAATTTAAATTTATCGAATTGGATGATGCCTTTTCTACAGGTTCGTCGATAATGCCACAAAAGAAAAACCCGGATATGGCAGAGCTTATTCGTGGTAAAACAGGGCGTGTATATGGGAATCTAATGGGCTTATTAACGGTATTAAAGGGTACACCATTAACGTATAACAAAGATATGCAGGAGGACAAAGAGGGCATGTTCGACACAGTTCATACGATTCTTGGTTCACTTAAAATCTTTGAAGGTATGGTTCGTACAATGACTGTCAACACGGAACGTTTACATCAGGCTGTTCACGCTGATTTTTCAAATGCAACGGAGCTAGCAGATTACCTTGCTACAAAGGGGATGCCATTCCGTGAGGCACATGAGGTGACTGGTAAGCTAGTCTTTACATGTATTCAAAAGGGCATATATTTATTAGACTTACCATTGGAAGAAATGCAGCAAGAAAGTGCGTTAATTGAAGCGGATATTTATGATGTACTGGCGCCAGAAGCGGCTGTTCGCCGCCGCCACTCCTTAGGTGGTACTGGCTTTGAACAAGTAAAAATCCAAATTGAGAAAGCGAAAGCCTGTCTTGTAGCCATTTAATTATTGCGTGCATGTCCTTGTGACTTTTTGCATAGATATTCATTAAAGCTGTCCTGTGAGGCACTATGAAAACCTTTAACCTTTTTCAACTGAGCCAGAGGGTGACGTGAAGAAGAGAACCTTACATATGTGAAGGACAATCCCCAATTCTGGAGACGCGGAATTGGGGTTTTTGTATAAGTAAATGTAGGAGGGATGAAGAAATGAACGAACGTTTTACAAAGGGGCTCGAAGCAATTAAACAATATGTGACAGAGGAAGAAGCAGCACGGATGATTGAATCCGATGCATTAGCCGATATAGCACCCGATTTACGCAAAATGATTATTGAATTTGCTTACGGTGATGTCTATTCACGACCTGGGCTGGATGCAAAGAGTCGAGCCCTCGTCGTAATCACAGCAGTTGTTACACAAGGTGCTGCACCACAAACCAAAACGCATATTCAGCGTGGATTACATGCAGGCTTGACACAGACAGAAGTGGTCGAGGCACTTTTACAATTAGTACCCTACATCGGTTTTCCAAGAGTGCAAAATGCTTTAACGATAGCCCAACAAGTCTTTACAGAAAAAAGCTGAAGCATGTATAAAAAATAGGGAATGGCTCATAATAAGAGAGGAACCACTTATTAATCTAATCTGATGGGGAGGATGCAGAATGAGTAGTAATAGTCAAACACCCAAAGACCAAGAATCTCAGGAAAGTCCGCCACAACTGTTGAAGGTTGAAGCTTTTTAAATCTTAAGCCTAAAGGTGAAACAGAACATTCTGTTTTGCTATAGATTAAGAAGAAGCGTAAACCATATCAGTTAAAATCAAATAGAAGCAATAAGTGTCCATGGATCCAGAATTATTCTGGGTCCTTTTTGTTTCTTATTCTATAGTTCACAAGATCCGCTCTAAATGAAGTTCAAAGCGCTCCTAAGGAAGGAGAACCCGCTCTAAATGAAGATTAAAGCGCTCCTAAGGAAGGGGGATCCGCTCTAAATGGAGTTCAAAGTGCTCCTAGGGGAGGAGAACCCGCTCTAAATGAAGTTCAAAGCACTACTAAGGGAAGGCTCCCGCTCTTATTGTGAAAAAAACTCTACTCAACACCATAAAAAATTCCTTCATTTGACATCAGAGAAAATCTGTATTACTCTATACATAACAGATTTCTGTTTGGCTATAAGCGATACAGATTGGAGGGGTTTTATGCAAATACAATTAGATCCAAGCAGTGAATTGCAGCTATATAAACAATTGGCTAATCAAATAATTGAATGCATTGCAAGTGGCGAGCTGAAAAATGGTGATACTTTACCGTCTGTGCGTGCGATGGCTACCGATTTAGGTATTAATGTTAGCACGGTCAGTAAGAGTTATCATGAACTTGAAGAGAAGGGCTTAATTGAATTAAAGCCGAAAGCAAAAGCGGTCATTATTGGTGGTCAAAAGAGAGAGCTGGAAGAAACGGAGGTTGAAAAAGTCGAAAATGCCTTGAAGCCTATTATGGCGGAGGCTTTTGCGCGAGGGCTCGAAAAAGAGCAAATGACCAGTTTGTTCCAGCGAATTTTAAAACAATGGAAGTAGGGGTAGTATGCTTATAATCTTAGGCATCTTTATCATTGTCGGGATTTTGGAAACAATGACACCGCATTTAACAAGAAAAACGATTGTCTTTGGTGTTTCCATCCCAGAACCTTATGTCAAACATCCACAATTAAAGCTGTGGAAGAAGCATTATAGCCAAGTCATCGCAGGGATTGCAGGCTTATTTTTAGTAGGTCAAATCGCTCTCTATCTTTCACCTATACAAGAGGAGAAGGCGTCTTTAATATCCTTTATCCTATTGTATGTCATGCTTCTTTTATCATCAGGACTTTACATGAGTTATCATGTCAAAACTAAAAAATTAAAGGTGCAGGAGCAGTGGGAGGCACAAATTAAAGCAGTATATGTGACAGATTTATCGATCCGCCAAAATGAAGAAACATTGTCACCTATATTTTTTAGCGTACCCATCATCATCACACTTGCATTAATCGCTTTTACGTACATGAACTATGAGTCAATCCCAGAGGTTTTTGCGACACATTGGAATGGAGCTGGAGAGGTCGATGGTTGGACTCAAAAATCACGGCTCTCAGTCATCAGTATGCCGCTTATATTATTGGCAATTCAAATTAGTTTTTTCATGATGAATCAAGGCATGAAAAGTGCCAAAATCCAATTAAGTGCACAGGCCAAAGAAGCATCCATCCATCGGGAGTTAACTCAGCGTAAATACGGAAGCTGGTATCTGGCTGCCATTAATTTTAGTATGACAATTCTATTTGTTGTTTTACACTATACAACCGTTATTTTACAAGATCAAACGGCTCCCTACTTTTTCCCACTTTTTCTTGTCTTTAACGTCGTTACGTTGGGTGGTTTACTAGTGTTCATTTGGAAGCTCAGTAAAAGTAATGAACGTTTTGATGAGGTACATACAAATGAAACAGCTGTGACAGATGATCAATACTGGAAATGGGGTGTTTTTTATTGCAATAAAAATGATCCATCCTTATTAGTGCCTAAAAAGTTCGGGATCGGTTGGACTGTTAATTTTGCGAACAAATGGTGCTATATCTTAATTGCTATTACTTTACTGCCAATTTTATTGGTGATTTTCATATAGAAAGGAAGATTGGATGAAAAAATGGTTATTGATTTGCTGTACAATTTTACTTTTAGCTGCCTGTGGGCAAAAAGAGGTCACTGCTCAACATCAAGGAACAAAGGGGACAAATGCAATGAATGAACAGTTTATTGGAAAATGGGAAGGAACTATTGAAACGCCAAATGGACCATTACCGATTATAATCGATTTAAAGAAGGAAAGTGGTACATTATCCGTGCCAGCACAGGGCTTATCTAATTTTCCATTCCAAAGTGTGACGTATACAGGTGATAAAGTAAAAGTGGCCATTAATTTAAACGGCTCTGCTATTGCCATTAATGGCACAATCAAAAATGAACAAATAGAGGCTACATTTCAACAAAATGGTGGAAAATATCCTTTAACACTAAAGGCTTATAAAGAGGAACCTGTTACCTATGACACATTAAAAATTCCCGTTCAAAACGGTAACTTAACAGTAGCTGTACAAAAGGCTTCTCCATCTCCATCCCCAGTGGCACTGATAATAGCAGGATCGGGGCCAACGGATAAAGACGGTAATTCCGCTTTAGCTGGAAAAAATAATAGCTTGAAAATGTTAGCGGAAGGTTTAGCACAACAGGGCATTGCGACGGTGCGTTATGATAAGCGAGGACTTGGAGATAATCAAGCGCTCTTAACAAAGGAAGAGGATGGAACGTTTGACCAATATGTTGATGATGCTGTGCAAATTATCCAAACATTGATGGCTGATAAAACCTACACAAGTGTCCATGTGATTGGACATAGTGAAGGCTCACTCATTGGTTTGCTCGCGGCTCAAAAGACAGGCGTAGAATCCTTTGTCTCCATTGCCGGTGCAGGTAGACCATTGGATGAAGTGCTTTTAGAGCAATTAAAGGGTCAATTAGCACCAAAGCTTTTCAACGAATCCACGAATATTTTGACAGCTTTAAAGCAAGGGGAGCAAGTGAAAAACATTTCGCCAGAGCTACAAGCCCTTTTCCGTCCATCTGTACAGCCTTTCCTGATTTCCTTGCTAAAGTATCAACCTGCTGATGAGCTAGCCAAAGTAAAAGGACGTGTATTACTGTTACAAGGAACAACAGATTTACAAGTGAAGGAAGCGGATGCCGAGGCGTTAAAGAAAGGCAAAAAAGAGGCAAAATTACTTTATCTAGAGGGTATGAATCACGTATTGAAAAAGGCACCAGCAGATCGTGCAGAAAACTTAGCAACCTATGCAAACCCTTCGCTGCCACTGCATGAAGAATTATTACCAGCAATTGAGCAATTTATTAAAAATGAAAAGTAGGATGATTAACCTTGGGAGTTATTGTCTATTTAATTATCATGCTGCCGTTTCTCATCTTCGCCATTGTTCTATCGCAAGGTAAAGGAGCTTTTCTACTTGCAGGTTTTAATACAATGGCACAGGAAGATAAAGAACAATATGATGAAAAGGCATTGGCAAGATTTATGGGAAAAATGATGTATGGCTACTGTTTTTGTGTCCTTTTATGGATTCTAGACGAATTATTCCATACACAATGGTTATTTCACGTTGGTCTTGTGCTTTTTGTCGCACTCACGCTTTTTTTATTGATCTATGCGAATACAGGTAATCGTTTCAAAAAATAGCATGTAAGTCAAAGTAGAACCATTTTATAATGGTTCTATCAGACTGTAGACAAACTCAATGAAATTTTGAGTTTGACTACAGTCTTTTTTCTTTTACAATAAAATAAAGTAAAGCCGTTGATTTCCACTACGGGCGGACGCTTTCCGCGGGCGGGGTCGAGCTGCTTCCCTCGCTTCGCTCAGTCCAGGATCTCGACTTTCCCGCTTTTCCCGCAGGAGTCGCCACCCTTCGTTCCAATCAACTTCTACATAAAGAATTCCTAATTCATCTATTGATAAAAAGTACACTTTCGAGGTGATTAACCATGATGACGAAAAATCAAATCAATGAACGTGAACAATTAGAAATGCTAACGATTGATCAATTAGTTCCCCAAGATCATTTAGTACGAAAACTAGAGGCGGCTATTGATTTTTCATTTATCTATCCTTTAGTAGAAAACCTCTACTCTGCTAAAGGACGCCCTAGTATTGATCCTGTTGTTCTCTTTAAAATGACGTTTATTCAGTACGTTTTTGGTATACGGTCCATGCGTCAAACCATCAAAGAAATTGAAACGAATATGGCGTATCGTTGGTTTTTAGGATTTGGCTTCCATACAGAAGTCCCGCATTTCTCTACCTTCGGTAAAAATTATGTCCGTCGCTTTCAAGACACTGATATATTTGAGCAGATATTCTATCGTATATTAAAGGAGATTATGCATCAAGGACTCCTCCATGCAGACCATTTATTTATCGATTCTACGCATGTGAAAGCGAGTGCGAATAAACGAAAGTATGATAAAAAAGTTGTGCGAAAAGAAACACGGGCTTATGAAGAGAAACTTCAATTAGAGTTAAATATGGATCGTGAGGAACACGGAAAAAAGCCCTTTCCCCCGGAGAAGTTTGAAAAGGAAGAATGGAAAGAAATAAAGGAAAGCACGACAGATCCTGAAAGTGGATATTACGTGAAGGATGAACGTACGAAACAGTTTGCGTATTCTTTTCATGCAGCGTCAGATGAAAAGGGCTTTGTCTTGGGTGCCATTGTAACTCCGGGAAATGTGCACGATAGTCATGTATTACAGCCACTTGTGGAAAAAGTCATTGAAAACGTTCAAAAACCATTAGCTGTTGCGGCAGATGCAGCCTATAAAACACCAGCGATTACGAATTTTTTATTAGAGAATCAAATGTTGCCTGTTCTTCCTTATACACGTCCTAAAACGAAAGATGGATTCTTCCGAAAGCATGAGTATATATATGATGAGCACTATAATTGTTATCTTTGTCCACAAGGACAGATATTGAAGTATACGACAACGACTAAAGAAGGGTATCGTCAATATAAATCGAATCCTTTGATTTGTGCGAAGTGTCCAAGCCTTTCCCAATGTACAGAAAGTAAGCATCATCAAAAACTCATTCAACGCCATATTTGGGAGTCGTATGTGGAGGAAGCTGAACATTTACGCCATTCCTATGACATCAAACAGATTTATGCAAAGCGCAAAGAAACGATTGAGCGTATCTTTGCAGATGCAAAAGAAAAGCATGGTATGCGATGGACAACCTTAAGAGGTCTAAAAAAATTGTCCATGCAGGCGATGCTTACTTTTGCTGCCATGAATTTAAAGAAACTGGCTACTTGGACGTGGCAAGTAGCTTAAGAGAGCAACTATGCTCGAAGAGTATGCTAGATTTGGTTGTATAGGACCAAATCTAAAAAAGAAATAGAAAGAAAAATGACAAAAGCCATCGAGAGTGAACCTCTCGATGGCTTTTGTCTACAGTCTGGTAGAACCATTTTATAATGGTTCTATTTTTTTTGAAAGCGCTTTATGAAAATTCTTTAAAATCTAAATATTTGGAAAACCGTAATTTTAGTGTCGCGAATATGCTCGTTCTTACATTGTTTTTCTTCTTTTCTGTAAAAATAGAATTTTAAGAATAATTAGTATTATTATAGATGACATTAAAAAATTACTAAGTTAGGAGAATTCTTTGATATGTCGCAAATGTTAGCACTGACGATAGTACTTGCTATTCTTTACATCGGAGATATTGTAGCAACAAGAACGAAGGCGTGGATTCCATCTGTGTTCGTCTGTGCGGTTTTATTTTTAATCGGCTATTGGACATTCTTCCCGAAAGATATTGTGAGTATTGCCGGGATTGGTCCAGTCGTTGCCACGATGTTAATGTATTTACTAATTACAAACATGGGTACACTTCTGTCCCTTAAGGAATTGAAAAACCAGTGGAAAGCCATTGTTATTTCTTTAGCTGGTATTGTAGGCATCATCGCCATATTATTTACAATTGGCGCCTTGCTATTTGATTTAAAAACGATGATTGTTGCAGTTCCACCATTAGTCGGTGGTGTTGTGGCAGCGCTAGTGATGTCAGAAGGCGCTTCTGCGGCTGGCTTAGAGGATTTAGCCGTCTTTGCCATTGTGATTTACGTCATTCAAGGTTTTGCAGGATACCCCATCACGTCCATTGTATTGAAGCGTGAAGCAAAACGTTTATTAAAGGAACACCATCAGGGGAATTTACAATCGGTTACAGAGGTAGAGGAAGATGCTGAACAGTTATCTGAGCAACCGAAATTATTTAGGAAAATTCCTGCTAAGTACAATACAGAATACTTTAAATTTTTCCGTTTAGCGCTTGTTGGATTATTAGCGTATGGTACATCTACAGCATTAGCACCTGTAGTGACAGTCAATGCATTAGTGCTATGCCTAGTGTTTGGTGTGCTTGCATCGACATTTGGTTTTTTAGAAAGACAACCATTGCAAAAAGCAAATGGCTTCGGCTTTGCCATTATGGGCTTAATGCTCTTTATATTCGATGGCTTAAAACAGGCATCCCCTGAAATGCTGATGCGTATTATCGTGCCATTAGTTGTGTCAATTGTCTTAGCGGTCATTGGTATGTATATTTTCTCTTTCATCGCAGGGAAAGTTTTAAAGGTCAGCCCAAATTTAGCATTTGCTGTATCCTTAACAGCGCTCTATGGGTTCCCGGCAGATTATATATTAACGAATGAAGTAGTAAAATCGTCCACAATCGATCAAAAAGAACGAGATATGCTGTTAAGTCATATGTTGCCACCGATGCTTGTGGGAGGTTTCATTAGTGTAACGATAACATCAGTTATACTAGCAGGTATTTTTGTCAATTGGCTATAAAGAAGGAGAGAGTCAGCATGAATAAAATGAAAGAAATTATTGCAGAATTAAATAGTGAGCTTGTGACGATTCGTCAAAAATTGCACAGCGAGCCAGAGCTTTCTTGGGAAGAGTATGAAACAACGAATTATGTAGCAGCGTATTTAGAGAACCTTGGTATTCCGTATAGACGAACAGAGCCAACAGGCATTATTGCGGAGTTAAAAGGGGGCAAGGAAGGAAAAACCGTTGCCTTACGTGCGGATATGGATGCATTGTCAGTTTATGAAATACGAGAAGATATTCCGTATCGCTCTAAAACGGATGGTAAGATGCATGCCTGTGGTCATGATGCACATACAGCCATGTTGCTAATTGCAGCTAAGACATTACATACGGTACAAGAAGAAATTGAGGGAACAGTTCGTTTTATTTTCCAGCCAGCTGAAGAAGTAGCTACAGGCGCAAAAGCGATGGTAGAGCAAGGAGCAATGAAAGGTGTAGATAACGTCTTTGGTATTCATATTTGGTCACAAATTGACACAGGAAAAATTCAGTGCAATAAAGGTCCTGCCTTTGCCTCTGCTGATATTTTCAAAGTACGCTTTAAAGGGCAGGGCGGGCATGCCGCAGTACCACATGATGCCATTGATGCCGTGATGATTGCTTCAACGTTTGCTTTGAATGTTCAAACAGTTGTGGCACGTACAGTCAATCCACTTCGACCCGCCGTTCTTACAATTGGAAAAATGGAGGTTGGTACACGCTTTAATGTAATTGCGGAAGATGCCATTTTAGAAGGGACAGTGCGTTGCTTCGATAAAGAGGTTCGTTCACATATCGAAGCGCAAATTCGTCATTATGCTGACCAGATTGCCTCACTTTATGGTGGCACAGCAGAGGTTGTTTATGAATATGGTACACAAGCCGTCAACAATGATGTGGCGAGTGCCAGCTTAGTCGAGCGCCTTGCAGCTGAACATTTTGGCGCAGAAGCTTATCATATTGATGATCCGACAATGGGTGGAGAAGACTTTAGCTTTTACTTAGATGAAGTCCCTGGCTGCTTTGCCCTAGTAGGCTCAGGCAATACAGAAAAGGATACACGCTGGGCACATCATAACGGTCATTTTAATATCGATGAAGATGGTTTGCGCGTTGGAGCCGAATTATATGTACAATATGCATTAACTTGGTTAAGCGAAAACTAATAAAGTGAAGTAACTAAGCTTCTTATGAAATTAGTATAAATTCACCTTAGCTGGTCATAATAAAGAAGATTTCACTTATGAAATCTATAATGATGAGGAGGATGAAAAATGAGTAGGTTCGAACAACTAGACCCCAAATCTCAAAAAATCCACCGCAACTGGTCAAGGATTAAGCGATCAAAATCGCAAGTAAATGGTGAAACGGAGATTACCCTCCATAACCGTCTCTTGCGAAGTGAAGCAAAGGCCCGTCAGTTTTAATCATGCTAGAAAAGTAAGTGTCATCAAGCCCAGAAAAAATTCTGGGTTTTTCTTTATGAGTAAAATGAGAAAGATGTATAATATAAGTAATTTCTAACAGAAAAGGAGAGGAATGCTATGATTACGCCTATTCCAATTTATCTACAGCCATTTGCAGAAAACGTGCAGTTTATAGATGGCGTTGAATCACAGTTTCAGCTCCAATCTAGCGCAGGCAATAAACAATTTGAAATTTGGTATCACGGTGATTTGCTAATGATTGAAGGAGAGGAAATGCCTTTTATTACAGGCTCAACCGCTAAAATCGTTGCCAAAGATCCTTTAACAGCGGAGGAAATTTTGCTCTTTGATGCCACGCTACATGGTTATAATGCGCTATTTTGTGAGGCGTATACCGAGGCACATCATGACAACCGTCCACTGGAGAAATATATTCTGCCTGTAACAGAAGTGGTATTATCATTTTTCTATAATATCGACTATGACGAAGAAATAGACGACTATGAGGTAGATGAACAAGAAAATGTACGGCTCATAAATGGAGAAACCGCTAACTGGGAAACGATTAAAAGAAATGGCTATGATGCATTTGCTTTTTATTTCAAAAAAGAAGATGGAACACTTTTAGCATTTGCTGAAGAAGAGCTAGCCTAATAGGAAAGGATTTTCGCGAAATGCAAATCATACAATTTACACAAGATTTAGCAAATCCAATACATCAATACAAATCCGTCGATACATTTTATAGAAAAATCACGAAAACGGAAATGCCTACGACGATCGGTTTCATCTATATTGAGCCAGGTGGAGTGGTTGGTATGCATGAAGCCCCCGTTCCACAGCTCTTTATCGTTATTAATGGAGAAGGATGGATTAGTGGTGTAGATGCTGAAAAAATCACGCTAAAAACAGGGCAAGGCGTGCTATGGCAACAAGGACAGGCACATGAATCTGGTAGTATAACTGGCCTAACAGCACTTGTTATCCAAGCGGAGCAGATAAATCTTACATAAATAAAAGTGTAACGGTAGTTGCAAGAACCGTTACACTTTTTCGTATTGCTTCACCCATTTAACTGTCTTAAGTAGATGACCATCAAATTGTTCATCAAATTCTTCTATCGATACAAATCCCTTTGCTTGATAAAAATGCATACCAAGTTTATTTTCTTTCTCTACACAAACAAATAAAGACGATAGATTTGGGAGCATACGTAAGCCTTCCTGTAAGAGTGCAGTACCAATGCCCTTACCATGCATATCAGGATGTAAATAAATCGCATATAGCTCCGCCTCACCTTGTGTTACATTTGAAAAATTAGCAAAGCCTACTAGCTTTTCATCAAAAATTGCAACAAGAAAGGGACTATTGATAAGACGTTCGATTAAACGTTCTCGACTATAGGCTTGTTGTATAAAACGATCTTGAATGTCATGAGGAATGATTCCCTCATATGTATAGTGCCAGCTTATTCTAGCAATTTCTTGTACAAAAGTAATGTCATTTTCTTGCATCTGTCGTATAATAAGTGTCAACACTTTTCACCTGCTATTCCAATTTTTTTCTTTATTGTAACATTTAATCATTCAAAGGGGGTCACTTTCATGCAAGTAGTTGAAAAAGCATTTGGCTATATCACGAGAACGCATGAGGATCAATTACAGGTACTCGTATTTGAACAGAATTCAGTTGGGGCAGGTATCCAGGTGCCCAAAGGTACGGTAGAGGAAGGGGAAACACCTTTAGATGCTGTGAAACGTGAAATGCTAGAAGAAACAGGTCTAACCACACTTGTCGTTCAAGCGTTAATAGCACAGGACTATTTTAATCATCCATCAGGTGTTTTACAGAAACGGTATTTTTATCATTTAACATCCGATGAAACACGAAATACATGGCAGCATCATCCAACTGGCTTAAACGAAGGGGATTTACTCTTTTCGTTCTATTGGATTTCAGCTGAGCAAGATGCCTTGCTAGCAAAGGGGCATGGGGATTATTTATACCGATTGTTAGCAAAGGTGAAAAATTGAACCTATCACAATTAAACCGCGTCTAGTTGACGCGGTTTTTACGTTGATTCAACTAAGCCTTGGCAGCAATCTCTAGGGCTTGTGCAAAATCAGCAATTAAATCATCCACATGTTCAAGTCCTACAGAAAAACGTAAAAGGCCATCAGTGATGCCACGTTTAGCACGCTCCTCAGGCTCCATAGCAGCGTGACTCATTTTTGCAGGGTAAGACAGAATAGATTCTACTCCTCCAAGAGAGACCGCAAATACTGGAATTGTCATCGCCTCAACCAATGCTTTTGCAGCAGCATAGCTTGGTAGTCGGAAGGATAAAACAGCCCCAGGACTCGTGCTTTGACGCTGATGAATAGCGTAGCCAGGGTGTGAAGCAAGTCCTGGATAGTAGACCTGCTCAACTAGTGGATTACTAGCCAAATAGGCAGCAATTTTTTGTGCAGATTCAGCAGAACGACTAAAACGTACATCTGTTGTTTTAATGTTTTGTAGAAGTGTAAATGAATCCTGCACACCTAAAATATTACCGAATGAATTTTGGATAAAGTAGAGATCCTGTCCAAGTTTCTCATCTGCAGTAACCGTTAAGCCAGCAATAATATCAGAATGTCCAGATAAAAATTTCGTTGCACTATGAATAACGACATCCACACCAAGTTCTAGTGGGCGTTGATGTAACGGTGTCATAAAGGTATTATCCAAGAATGTAAGGCAGTGGTGTTGCTTGGCAAGCGCCACTACACCACGAATATCTGTAATACCTAACGTTGGATTTGATGGTGTTTCCATATAAAGTAGTTTTGTAGCAGGCGTAATTGCCGCTTCTACAGCTTGTAGATCCGTAAAATCTACAAATGTATGGGAAATCCCAAAGCGAGGCAACACCTTTGTGACAAAACGATAGGTTCCACCATAAACATCCTCAGTCATGACGATATGATCTCCCTGCGATAACAGCATTAACGCTGCTGACACGGCAGCGATACCAGATGAAAATGCATGGGCACGAACGCCACCCTCAAGCTCTGCTACAGCTTTTTCTAACGCATCTCTTGTAGGGTTGCCTGAACGAGCATAATCATATTCTCCAAATTCATCTATACTTTCTTGATGGAAGGTAGAGGACAGATACATTGGGACGTTAACAGCCCCTTTTTTATTACCATAGCCATCACGAACACCTGCGTGAATGAGGCTTGTTTCAATACGTTGCTTCATCAATTACGCCTCTTTTCTTAGGATATCAAACACTTGTCGTAAGTCTGCAATTAAATCTTCAGCTTCCTCAATGCCAACAGAGAAGCGTAATAAACGATCACAAACGCCACGCTCCACACGCTCTTCATACGGCATATCTGCATGTGTTTGTGTAGCAGGATACGTAATAAAGCTTTCGACACCGCCAAGACTTTCTGCAAAAGTAATTAACTTTAAGTTACGAAGGAATGGGTCAATCCACTCAGGCTTTTGCAAGCGGAATGACAGCATGCCACCTTTTCCAGTATAAAGGACATCTGTCACTAACTCTTCTTCCTCTAAGTAAGCAGCAATCGCCTTCGCATTAGCATCATGTTGTTTTAGACGAAGATGCATTGTTTTTAAACCGCGAATAAGTAACCATGAATCCATAGCTCCTAGCACCATACCACTGCCATTATGAATAAAGCCAATGCGTTCGGCTAATTCTGTGCCTTTAGCAACCACTAGCCCAGCTAATACATCATTATGACCACCAATATACTTCGTTGCAGAATGAAGCACAATATCTGCGCCTAATTCAATAGGGCGTTGGAAGTATGGCGTATAAAATGTATTATCCACAATTAGCCATGCCCCATGCTTATGTGCTAACTCCGCATACACTTGTAAATCAAACTCCTGCATAAGTGGATTTGTTGGTGTTTCAATAAATATTGCACGTGTATTTTCATTCATTAATGCTTCCACCTGTTCAACCGATTCAAATTTTGAATAAACAGGCTTAATATTATAAGTATCTTGGAAGAAATTAAAAAGTCTATATGTACCACCATATAAATCATCTGGCACGACTAATTCATCGCCTGGTTTAAATAGGGATAACACCAATTGAATGGCAGCCATCCCGGAACTACAGGCAAAGCCCATATCGCCACCCTCTAAATCAGCAATTCCTGCTTCTAAAAGAGCACGTGTAGGATTTTTTGTACGTGTATAGTCAAAACCAGTAGATTCACCAATCCCAGTATGTTTATAAGCAGTCGATAAATGAATGGGTGGGCTCACAGCTCCTGTTGCTGGGTCACTTAAATTACCAAGTTGTACAAGCTTTGTTTCAATACTTCTGTTTAATGTCATGACGTCACTCTTTTCTTCAATATTATTAAAAGCAACTAATATTGC
Organism: Lysinibacillus sp. FSL K6-4013; assembly: GCF_038630435.1. NCBI lineage: Bacteria > Bacillati > Bacillota > Bacilli > Caryophanales > Bacillaceae > Lysinibacillus > Lysinibacillus sp. FSL K6-4013. The sequence continues at coordinate 2,786,937 of NZ_CP152031.1, read as the reverse complement.
TTTCAATTTAATAGTATTCTCAATAATTGTTACCAATTTAACATGGATACTAAAGAAGAACAAGTTGATTTCTGAAAATTAGCTAGATTATTTAAAGTTAATCACCTAGGAATAGTAGGAGATTAATTTACTTCCTGTTATTTTCTAATGGAGTGATCTTAGCAAGAATGAGCAGTTTCAAATAGAGCTAAAAGAAGTGGAGGATAGTTTCTAGTTAGCGGATACAAGATAGAAAGTAGCGGATAGAAGGTGAAAACTGATGGATAGAGCAGGCGAAGTGAGGGATAGATTCTGAAGTAGCGGTTAAAACATGAAAAGTAGCGGATAGAGCGTGAAAAGTGATGGATAGAGCAGGCGAAGTGAGGGATAGGTTCTAAAGTAGCGGATAAAACATGAAAAGTAGCGGATACAACGTGAAAAGTGATGGATAGAGCAGGCAAAGTGAGGGATAGGCTCTGAAGTAGCGGTTAAAACGTAAAAAGTAGCGGATACAACGTGAAAAGTGATGGATAGAGCAGCCAAAGTGAGGGATAGATTCTGAAGTAGCGGTTACAACGTAAAAAGTAGCGGATACAACATGAAAACTGATGGATAGAGCAGCCAAAGTGAGGGATAGGCTCTGAAGTAGCGGTTAAAACGTAAAAAGTAGCGGATACAACGTGAAAAGTGATGGATAGAGCAGGCAAAGTGAGGGATAGGTTCTAAAGTAGCGGATAGAACATGAAAAGTAGCGGATACAACGTGAAAAGTGATGGATAGAGCAGGCAAAGTGAGGGATAGGTTCTGAAGTAGCGGTTAAAACGTGAAAAGCAGCGGATACAACGTGAAAAGTGATGGATAGAGCAGGCAAAGTGAGGGATAGGCTCTAAAGTAGCGGATAAAACATGAAAAGTAGCGGATACAACGTGAAAAGTAGCGGATAGAGCAGGCAAAGTGAGGGATAGATTCTGAAGTAGCGGATACAACGTGAAAAGTAGCGGATAGAGCAGGCAAAGTGAGGGATAGATTCTGAAGTAGCGGTTAAAACATGAAAAGTAGCGGATACAACGTGAAAAGTGATGGATAGAGCAGGCAAAGTGAGGGATAGGTTCTGAAGCAGCGCATAGAACGAAACAAAATAAAAACATCTGCCTCCTTCAGATGAGAGACAGATGCTTTAACAATAGGTTAGGCTTGTTCTTTTTTTAGCAAGTCGCGAATTTCTTTGAGAAGCTCTTCTTTGGCATCGAGTTCAGGTGTTGGTTCTTCCACGACTGCCTCTTCTTTTTTACGTGTGAGCTTCGTCATAATTCGTAAGGCCATAAAAATGGCAAATGCTATAATTAAAAAATCAATGATGGATTGTAGAAATACACCAAAATTGATTTGGGCTTCACCTGAGCCAAAAACAAAACTCTTTGTTAAATCAATACCACCCGTTAAAACACCGACCAATGGCATAATGATATTTTCAACTAAGGAGGTAACAATTTTACCGAAAGCACCACCAATAACTACTGCTACTGCTAGATCGACAATATTGCCTTTCATCGCAAATTCTTTAAAGTCTTTCCACAAAATAAATTCCTCCCTATTATTATCCAAATAAATGAATCAATCTGTATTTTACTATATTTTTACCAAACCTTTCAACTGCTTTCATGGTGGAAATGATGTGTTTCTTCTAAGAGGATGACTTCAATCTTTCAAAATTGAAAAGATCTACTGCATATTACGGAAAATTTGGTAATATAGAAAAAGAATACTAGATTAGGTGTGACGTATGGCTAAGAAAAAGAATAAGAAACCCATGTTATCACCCGCGACAAAATTGGGTATGATAGCATTATTGATTCCCATTGCAATTACCGTGTATGTTCTCACATTTTTTGCGTGGAAGGAGCTTCAAACATTACCGATTTTTGAAAAGCTTGTACAGCAAAAGGCAATCGAGGAGATTCAACAGCATTTCGATATGAATATTCCTGAGCAATACATTCCCGTATATGTAGCTGCAGAAGAAAAATATGGTGTACCATGGACGTTACTTGCTGCGCATCATCGTATTGAAACGCGGTTTTCTACGGTAAAATCAATGGTATCATCTGCGGGGGCAGAGGGGCATATGCAAGTGCGACCATAAGGTCATATGAGAAATCTCCACTAGCAAGGAGTAGGCGAGACTACAATGCCTATCATTACCCAACTTATCCGTGAGGGAAACCAAATATCGGGGAGTGTAGCATGTTGGGAAAGCTATGAGTTATCGAATCATCACGATACGACTGAATAGCAAAATGAAAAGATGTAAATGAGGATAAAAGCTAAACTGCCTGAATGACAGTCCGAGGGGGTTATTGGCCCACCTATGACGGAAGATGATTATTTACGTCATACAGCGAAACAGAATGGTCAATTGGAAGCCATCTCTGAATACACTTTGATTAATTGTATGTCAAAAGTGCGTAGTCTATCGCTGACCAACTATAATAAATAGTAAAGGGCGAACGTCATATCCGACATTACATCGAGCTTGTTCTTATATGTGCTAAATGGTGATTACCTACGTCGGAACGCTTTGAACAAAAAGCTATGATAATATGTATCTGAATATCTGATATGGTAACGGAGTTCTCGTAGTAGTCCGAGGTGGGGAAAACCCATCACATGGCGAAGGAGAACAGCTTATCAAGTCTAACTAAAATTGGAAAGGAGCGTGAGGCTCTATGAGAAGTCCAAACACTGTGTTAGACAGTCTAACGAAACAATCAACACGCGAAGATTACAAATTCGAACGAATCTATCGAAATCTGTACAATGTGGAATTCTATTTAATGGCTTACGCAAAGATTTATGCGAAGGAAGGCAATATGACACAAGGTGTCGATGGACAAACCATTGATGGTATGAGTCTAGAACGTATTGAAAGATTAATTGAAAGCCTAAAAGATTGTAGCTATCAACCTAAACCGTCCAAAAGGGTTTACATTCCAAAAAAGAACGGTGGTAAAAGACCTCTAGGTATACCATCTTTCGAAGATAAATTAGTTCAAGAAGTGGTAAGAACACTACTTGAAGCAATGTACGAAAAAACTTTCTCAATATACTCTCATGGTTTTAGACCAGAAAAAAGCTGTCACACTGCATTGATGCAAGTAAAAGACAGATTTACTGGAGCTAAATGGTTTGTGGAAGGTGATATTAAAGGTTTCTTTGACAATATAGACCACCACAAATTAATTGAGATTTTAAAAAGAAGAATTAATGATGACAAATTCATTGACTTAATTTGGAAATTCCTTAAAGCAGGTTTCCTAGAAGATTGGCAATATCACAAAACTTACAGTGGTACTCCACAAGGCGGAATTATCAGCCCTATCCTATCAAATATCTATCTCAATGAGTTAGACAACTTCGTATCAGCGTACAAAGAGAAATTTGACAGAGGTAAGGGTAGAAAACGCCTAAAAGAATACCGCACTAGAGAAGCCAGACTATACCGAGCGAATGCGAGGTACAAGGAAAAATGGGAAGAAATGAACGAGGAAGAAAAAGAACAAGCGCTTCAACACTTGGACGATTTAAAAAATCACATGATGGAACTACCCTATAAAGACCCTATGGACGAAAACTACAAGCGAATTCAGTATGTACGTTATGCCGACGATTTCCTAATCGGTGTAATTGGTAGCAAAGAAGATTGTCAACAAATAAAACATGACATTAGCACATTCCTAAGTGAAGAATTGAAAATTGAACTATCACAGGAAAAAACACTTATTACACATTCTAGTAAAAGAGCGAGGTTCCTGGGATATGATATTAAAATAAGTCATGATAATAAAACGACAAAATACACAGCGAGTGGACACAAACAACGTACACGCACAATGAGCTGTGAACTCCTTCTACCACACGAAGCATGGCGAAATAAATTAATTGAGTACAAAGCGTTAGAAATAGATGAAAAAACACAAAAATGGAAGTCTATCCATCGAGCGCATCTTCTGCAAAACGATGACCTTGAAATATTGACAATCTACAACGCAGAAATCAGAGGTTTATATAATTACTACAAGTTAGCGAATAATGTCTATAAACTGGATGGATTCAAATTCATCATGGAGTATAGTATGTATAAAACTTTCGCAAACAAATATAAATCTAGCGTGAGGAAAATCCACAGAAAATACAGTATTAACGGAGAATTTGCGGTGAGATATGAAACTGCCAACGGCAGTAAAATCGCCTTCTTCTATAAAGATGGATTTAAAAAGAAACTACTACCATCTTCACATGCCGACGTTGATGTTATTTCTAAGACAAGAAACATTATTTACAATCGAACAGGTCTTATTGAAAGACTTGTAGCAAAGGTATGTGAATGGTGCTATGCCACAAATGTGGATTTAGAAATTCATCATATTAAGAAGTTAAAAGACCTCGAAGGCAAAAAACGATGGGAAAAGCGTATGATTGAAAGAAACCGTAAAACAATGGCACTTTGCAAGAAATGCCACTTAGACTTACATAACGGTAAACTAGATTGATAAGTGGAGAGCCGTATACGCTGAGAGGTGTACGTACGGTTCGGAGAGGAGTTCTTGGAAACCTAGCATAGAAATATGCCAAGGCGCCGGGTTCTTACTCTACTTCATGCCCTGTACATTCGTTGGCTGGCAGCATCCCACATGCTCAGGTTTAGGAAAAGGAAGCATAACGAAAACTGAATTGATGAGTCCTGAGACAATTGCTAAATACGGAGGATATGGCGTTGACGCCAATGGGGATGGAATAGCCGACCCCTATGATATTGAGGATGCAGTATTTAGTGCTGCGAATTACTTATCTAAATACGGTGCTGCGACAGGGGATATTAAGAAAGCTGTTTATCAATACAACCATAGCAAGAAATATGTAGATGATGTGTTATATTACTACCAATTGTATAATGATTTTCACGATGAACTCCAAGCAGCAGTTCTTTTAAATGAAAAAAAATAAAGAGCCATCACAATGGATGGCTCTTCATTACATATTTAAGTTGCTTTACGCATACCTTTTAAAATAAGGCTGACGATAAAGATCAACACGATGGCACCGATTAGTGCTGGGAACACATAGAAATCACTTACTCTCCAGCCCCAGTTCCCTAAAACCATACTACCAATCCAAGAACCGACAATCCCTGCAATAATATTCCCGATGATGCCACCAGGTACATCTTTACCTAAAATGACGCCAGCTAACCATCCAAGAATTCCTCCGATAATTAAATACCAAATGAAACTAATCATTACTTTCATCTCCTTAAATTTAAGATATAATGGCGATTACTTAGTTATACCCTGAATGGAGTAGATTAAACACTGTGATGCTGTTTAGTAATTATTACATGTTGTAAATGAGACTGTAGACAAGTGAATGCAGGCTCTTTTGCTGTCCTCACTTTATAGCTAATCCAACTGCATAAATTACTGTGAAAATGTCCACATTAACTACAATTACTTCTATTTTGTACATAGACCAATTATCGCTTACTTCTATAGTATGTTCATGCATTTAATTCGTACCAGAAATGCTTGCAATGCCCAATCTCCATCAGCAATAAAATAATTAGCCATTTAACTAAATTATTTACTACAATCATCTTTTCATTCATAAAAAAGTCCACTATTTGTTGAAGCAGAATTTCAATCCCCCGTGCAGTCACATATTTCTGAGGGTGAAATTTTTTTTTGCGAAAAAGAAAAATGGGTAAATTTCCACTTTTTAATAGTTTGAAAATTCTGTATAAAGGGATTATAATGTAGAAAAGGAGCGTGGTCATATGAATATGGCTGTTATGAAACGTTTAAATCGTCAAGGCTTTTTAATTGCGGGTTTGCATTTATTAGTGATGCTAAATCTTGCAGCTGATTTTTTATACGCATCGTAACCAATTAAATAGAAAGGTGAATGAAATGTTTATCCCATATTAAAACAACCGTGTAGTCTTATTGAATAACAGGCTCACGGTTGTTTTATTTTGCTCAAGTGATTAAAAAAGGAATTATTCTGTTAAATGTCAAATACATAGTACAGACAAGGGAGTGATTAAATGACGACAAGATTGGATCAAGCATTTTGTGATTTGGAAAGGCCATTTGCATGGTTGGACCTAGATGCACTAGATAAAAATATACAAAAGGTTCAAGAGGCTTGTGGTGGAAAACAAATTCGTATTGCAACAAAATCGATTCGTTCTATTGAAGTCCTTCGTTATATCCAGAAAAAGCTTGAGAATGTTGTTGGGTTTATGACATTCACTGCAGCAGAAACCCTTTTTTTATTAGAGCAGCAGTTTGATGATTTATTGCTCGGCTATCCAGTAATGGAGGAAGCACCGATTCGTCGATTGTTGCATTTTGTGAAAGAAGGAAAAATCGTCACCTTTATGGTAGATCGGCCAGAGCATATCGAACTATTGGCAAAATTAGGACAAGAGATTGGCGTACGTGTACAGGTTTGTATTGATATTAATGTTTCGAATGATTTTAAAGTATTGTATTTTGGAACAAAACGTTCTTCATTGTATTCTCTTGAAACGTTGACACCTTTTTTAAAAGCCATTCAAAACACTCCTGCGATTGAAGTGGTAGGAGCGATGGGCTATGAGGCTCAAATAGCAGGTGTTGGCAATCGTCCAGCGAATGCTTTAAAAGGTAGAGTCATAGAAGCCATGCAGGTACAAGCCAAAAAGCAAGTAACACAATTTCGTCGATTAGCAATCGCCCATATCAAGGCCTATTTTCCAAATCTGCGCTTTGTTAATGGCGGTGGGTCAGGAAGTATGACATACACCAATCAACAAAAGGAAGTAACGGAAATGACAGTTGGCTCGGCTTTTTATGCGCCAGCATTGTTCGATCAATTTACACATTTACAGCTAGAAAAGGCTGCTGGATTTGCCTTACGTGTAACAAGAATGCCTGAAAAAAATATCGTTGTTTGTCATGGGGGAGGCTATACGGCTTCTGGAGCCATTGGGATGGATCGTTTGCCTGTATTCTATGACCCTACCACTTTTGCATATCTTAGCCTAGAAGGCGCAGGAGAGGTGCAAACACCAATTAAGGTCAAAGGGAAAAGTATCCATATTGGCGATACCATTTATTTTCGACATGCGAAGGCTGGAGAGCTTTGTGAGCGTTTTCAGGTACTGCATGCTATTCGTGGGGACAAGTATGCAGGCCCTTACACAACATATAGGGGGGATGGACAATGTTTTCTATAGAAAATTGGCGGAATGGTGAAAAGTGGACAAATTGGGCTGGTAATGTCATTTCCTATCCGGGTGAAATGTATTTACCACACTCTATTGATGAAGTTTCAGCAATTGTGAAGCATGCATGCCAATCAGGAAAGACAATCCGTGTCACAGGTGCTGCACATTCTTTTAGCGCTGTAGCTATGCCTGAGCATATAGCTATTTCCTTACATAATCTGCGTGGATTAATCGCTGTGAATGAGGAAAGACAGGAGGCAACATTATGGGCGGGGACCTACCTATATGAAATTGGACCAATGCTAGCGAAACACGGCTTTGCGTTAATCAATATGGGCGATATTCAGGAACAAACCATTGCAGGTGCAGTGTCAACTGGCACACATGGCACAGGGGTTACACTTGGTTCTCTTTCGTCAGCTGTCGAGGCATGGGGGTTTGTAGACGGCACTGGGACCTATCAGGAACATAGGAGAGGGATGGATGATTTATCTGAAGCGCTGCATGTATCTCTCGGAATGCTTGGTGTTCTTGTCAAAGTAACGATTAAGGTCATGCCACTATATGGTTTGCATTATATTGGGGCAAGAGAAACATTGACAAATGGTCTCTCGCTATTTGCCGAGGATATTCGTCAGCATCGTCATGTGGAGTGGTTTTATTTCCCTGGTAGTGAAACAATACAAGTAAAACGGATGAATGCAGTCGCGCCTGTCTTTCAAAGTGAATGGAATAAAAGAATAGAAACGTTAAAGCTACAAATAGTAGAAAATGGAGCCTTCTTTGCGATGTCAGAGCTTTGTAAATGGAAACCACGTTTAAGTGGTGCTATGAGCAAGATAGCGGCTGCCAATGTGGTAGAAAGTGAAAAAGTAGGGATAAGCTATGAAATTTATCCTTCACCTCGAAGCGTGAAGTTCCAAGAGAGTGAATATGCCATCCCTTTATCCCAATTTGAAGCTTGTTTAGAGGAAATCCATGCAACCTTTAAAAAAGGCACTTTTAATGTTCATTTTCCTTTAGAGTGTCGAACAACTGCAGGTGAAGCAGGTTTTTTTAGTCCAACACAAGGGCGTGAGTCGGCTTTTATCGCCTTTCATATGTATAAGGGAATGGCAGAAGAGCCTTACTTTAAATGGGTGCATACATTGATGCAAAAATATGAAGGTCGTCCTCACTGGGGAAAACAACATCATTTAACAGCGCAAATGGTTCATGCGTTGTATCCAGAGGTTGAGAAGTTTTTAAGCATTCGACACCAATATGATCCTGAACAAGTATTTTTTACAGGATACTTAAAAAAATTGTTTCTATTGTAAGCGTTATCTCTCTGATTCTGTGATTTAGCTTATTCAAATATATGGGAGATATTTATTTACTCATTTTTGTTTATTATTAAAAAATTAAAATTTGAACGAAATGTCAAAATTTTTATCAAAGCGAGATAAAACTGATGCTTAATCAGCATGTAAACGATTTCAATTTTGACAGATTTTTTGAATTGTTTAAACAATTCAAAAAATACTGTTGACGAGACCTTTTTTTCGTACTATGATAACAACAATTTAACACGTTCGTTACAGCAGTTATCATCTAAGAGACTGTTACTCTATAAACAAAAATTAAAAAGACAGAACATTTTGTCTATAGCGACGAACATAGTATGGATAGCAATGAGGGGCGTTTAAAATGAGAAGTGACATGATTAAAGTAGGCGTAGATCGAGCGCCACATCGAAGTCTTTTATATGCAACAGGCAAAGTAAAAGCAAAAGATCTAGGCAAACCATTTATTGGGGTTTGTAACTCTTATATCGACATAATACCAGGTCACGTTCATTTACGTACGTTCGCTGATGTAGTGAAAGAAGCTATTATTGAAGCGGGTGGTATTCCATTCGAATTTAATACAATTGGCGTCGATGATGGTATTGCAATGGGGCATATAGGTATGCGTTATTCCTTACCAAGTCGTGAAATTATAGCAGACTCGGCTGAGACAGTTATTAATGCACATTGGTTTGATGGCGTATTTTATATTCCAAACTGTGACAAAATTACACCCGGAATGCTTATGGCAGCAGTTCGTACGAATGTACCATCTATCTTTGTTTCAGGTGGTCCAATGGAGGCGGGAACTTCTGCAGCAGGGAAACAGCTTTCCTTAACATCTGTGTTTGAAGGTGTAGGAGCACACAAATCAGGAAAAATGTCTGCGGAAGAGCTGCTGGATATTGAGAATAATGCTTGTCCAACATGTGGCTCATGTTCAGGGATGTTTACAGCAAACTCTATGAACTGCTTAATGGAAATGCTCGGTGTTGCTTTACCAGGAAATGGTACGATCGTTGCCACTTCTGAAGAGCGTCACAAGCTGATTAAAGAAGCAGCTAAACAATTAATCCGCATGGTCAAGGAAGATATTAAACCTCGCGATATTATTACAAAAGAGGCAATTGATGATGCTTTTGCTCTTGATATGGCAATGGGGGGCTCCACAAATACAGTTCTCCATACATTAGCAATTGCCAATGAAGCCGAGATAGATTACAACATTGAAGATATTAATAAAGTAGCAGAAAGAGTGCCTTATTTAGCAAAAATCATGCCTGCTTCAGATATTTCAATGGATGATATTAATAAAGCGGGTGGAGTTAGTGCCATTATCAATGAATTAACATCTATTCCAGGTGCTATTCATCCAGACCGTCCAACCGTAGCAGGCGTTACAATGGGTGAGCTTGTCAAAGATTATCACATCACGAATGATCAAGTCATTCGAACAAAAGACAATCCATATAGTGCTGTAGGTGGATTATCGGTTTTATTCGGTAACATCGCACCTGATGGCTCTGTTATTAAAGTAGGGGCAGTTGATCCTTCTATTAAAGTATTCAAGGGCGAGGCAATCGTCTTTGATTCACAAGAAGCAGCGCAGGAAAACATTGATAATGGAACGGTGAAAGAGGGCCATGTAGTCGTCATTCGCTATGAAGGACCTAAGGGTGGCCCAGGGATGCCAGAAATGCTTGCACCAACATCTGCAATTCAAGGTCGAGGCCTTGGTACAAAGGTTGCATTAATTACAGATGGTCGTTTCTCAGGGGCATCTCGTGGTATTTCAATTGGCCATATTTCACCAGAAGCTGCTGAAGGCGGTCCAATCGCTTTAGTAGAAAACGGAGATATTATCGAAATTGATCTACCAAATCGTACGATTAATTTACAAGTTTCAGATGAAGTTTTAGCTGAACGTCGTGCAAAATTACCAGTCTTTGAGCCAAAAATCAAACGTGGTTGGTTAGCAAGATATTCAAAATTAGTGACGAGCGCTTCCACTGGCGGCGTAATGAAAATTTAACAACTAGATAAATAAAAACGTTGATGAGGTTAAAGGTTCTAGAGCCTTGTATCTACCAGAGAGCCGGTCGTGCTGGAAGCCGGCGATACAACTAGGTCCGACATCCCCTCGGAGTGGGCTATTAAACGTGTTTACACCATTAGATAGCTCCGGGCATAATCGAAAGTGCTCGTTATTAATGAATAAATGTTTTATGACACTATATTGGATGCGATGTCTTTCGCATTGGTGCATAAATGCTGTCATTTATTCGCGAGGTAGCAATTATTTGCTATAAAAAAGGGTGGTACCATGGAAAGTCTTTTTCATCCCTACGTAAGGTAGTTCTTTGCGTGTGGAGAAAAAGGCTTTTTATTATTTTCACAATGCAATTGAACAGCCTCTCAACGAAAAGGATGAGAGGAATAGTCAATCCAGCTATTGACACTTCACTAATCTACAACACTGATGTGTGAGTTTGAAAGAAATGAAGGAGGCAAAATTTGATGAGTGCAAATGTTTCAATCAATGAACAAGAACAATTAGCTCCAACAGCAACAGCTGACCAAACCTATCAAGCGAAGGACGGTGCAGATGTATTAGTGCAGGCATTGCACGATCAAGGTGTTGAAATCGTCTTTGGCTATCCAGGAGGAGCCGTATTACAAATTTACGATGCGATGTATAAAAACCCAATTCGTCATATTTTAACAAGACATGAACAGGGTGCGATTCATGCGGCGGAAGGCTATGCTCGTGTTTCAGGTAAAACAGGCGTTGTTATCGCCACAAGTGGACCTGGTGCAACAAACCTTGTAACAGGTATTGCGGATGCCATGATCGACTCTATTCCATTGGTTGTTTTTACAGGACAGGTTGCGACATCTGTGATCGGAACAGATGCTTTCCAAGAAGCCGATATTATGGGGATTACAACACCAATTACAAAGCACAACTATCAGGTGCAGGATGTCAATGATATTCCTCGTATTGTGAAGGAAGCTTTCCATATCGCTAGCACAGGTCGTAAGGGACCAGTTGTCGTGGATTTCCCAAAAAACGTTTCTCAAATGTTGTTTGATGTAGAGAATCCACCGCAAGCACCTGATGAAATTTATTTACCAGGCTATCAGCCAACATATAAACCAAATTATTTACAAGTTCAAAAGGCGATTCAAGCCATTTCATTGGCAAAGAACCCAATCATCTTAGCAGGTGCAGGTGTTCTTTTTGCGGATGCACGTGAGGAATTAACGACTTTCGCAGAAAAATACCGTATTCCAGTAACGAACACATTGCTAGGATTGGGCTCCATCCATGGTGAACATGACTTATTCCTTGGAATGGCTGGGATGCATGGTACAGCTACAGCAAATACAGCGATCACAAAATCGGATTTATTACTCAATATTGGGGCACGATTTGATGATCGTCTAACAGGTAATCTAGCTACATTTGCACCAAATGCAACGATTATCCATATCGATATTGATCCTGCTGAAATTGGCAAAAATGTACCGACAGATATTCCAATTGTTGCGGATGCCAAGGAGGCTTTAAAAGCACTGTTGAAAAAGGATTTCCAAGGTCCTGATACAGCTGATTGGTTAGCTTATTTAAGGAATCATGCGATGGAATATCCATTATGGTATTGCAAGGATACAAATACGCAAGAAATCCTACCACAAGAGGCATTGCAATTAGTGCACAAGATTACTGAAGGGAATGCCATTGTGACGACAGATGTTGGGCAGCATCAAATGTGGGCAGCGCAATATTATCATTTAAATAATGATCATGCATGGGTAACGTCTGGTGGACTTGGTACGATGGGCTTCGGCTTCCCGGCCGCAATTGGCGCCCAATTTGCGAAGCCAGACAAAAAAGTTATTTCGATTGTAGGAGATGCAGGATTCCAAATGACGGCACAGGAGCTATCCATCCTACAGGAATTTAACTTACCAGTAAAAATAGTGATTTTGAATAATAGCTGTCTAGGTATGGTGCGTCAATGGCAGCAAACATTCTATGAAGAGCGCTATTCATCATCACTTATGCCGATCCAACCAGATTTTGTTAAGTTAGCGGATGCTTATAACATTAAAGGCTATCGTATTAACACAATCGATGAAGCAGAGGCTATTTTCCGTGAGGCACTGCTGTCTGATGAGCCAGTATTAATTGACTGTCGAGTGAAACAGCTTGAATGTGTTTACCCAATGGTAGCACCTGGCACAGGCTTACATGAAATGATTGGGGTGAAAAAGAATTGAAGCGAGTAATTACCGTAACCGTGATTAACCAAAGTGGTGTATTAAACCGTTTGACAGGTTTATTGATGAAGCGTCAGTTCAATATTGAATCGATTACAGTAGGTCATACGGAGCAACCGAATTTTTCAAAGATGACCTTCGTTGTCAACATAGAGGACGAACGCAAAATTGAGCAGCTAGTGAAACAGTTATCCAAGCAAATTGATGTGTTAAAGGTCAATGACATTACCGATAAATCGATTGTTCTGCGAGAGCTAGCACTAGTAAAGGTGATTTCCCCACCAAATTTACGCTTGGAAATGAATTCAATTGTTGAACCGTTCCGCGCCCAAATTATTGATACAGCTAAAAATGTTGTGACGTATCAAGTAGTAGGACATCCAGAGAAGATTGATGCCTTTATCGAACTCATTCGACCATATGGCATTAAAGAACTTACACGTACAGGAGCAACTGCCTCCGTTCGTGAAACACAAAAAGTCTCAAACCCGCAGCTCTCTATTTTAAAATAGTTTGCATATAAAAATGAATAGCTTTATAGACAGAGCAAGTATCTAAAGCTATAAAAACAAAACATATTCTAGGAGGAAATTAACTATGGCTACAATGTACTATGAGCAAAATATCAACGAGGACGTATTAAAAGGAAAGAAAATCGCAATTATCGGTTACGGTTCACAAGGTCATGCACACGCGTTAAACCTTAAAGAATCAGGTTTTGACGTAGTAGTAGGGGTTCGTCCAGGTGGATCCTTCGATGCGGCAAAAGCAGATGGTATTGACGTGAAAACAGTGGCTGAAGCAGCACAAGAAGCAGATGTTATCCAAATTCTACTACCAGATGAGCGCCAAAAAGCAGTTTATGAAGCGGAAATTGCGCCACATTTACAAGCTGGTAAAGCATTGATGTTTGCACACGGCTTCAATATCCATTTTGGTCAAATTACACCACCAGCAGACGTTGACGTATTTTTAGTAGCACCAAAAGGACCAGGACATCTAGTTCGTCGTCAATTCCAAGAAGGTGCTGGTGTACCAGGACTATTCGCTATTCACCAAGATGCTACAGGTCAAGCAAAAGATTTAGCGCTTGCGTATGGTAAAGGAATCGGTGCTGCACGTGGTGGGCTTCTTGAAACAACATTCAAAGAAGAAACAGAGACAGATTTATTCGGTGAACAAGCGGTACTTTGTGGTGGCGCAACACAGCTAGTAAGAGCAGGCTTCGAAACATTAGTAGAAGCTGGTTATCAACCAGAATTAGCCTACTTTGAAACACTACATGAGCTTAAATTAATTGTTGACCTAATGTTTGAGGGCGGTATGGCAACAATGCGCTACTCAGTTTCAGATACAGCAGAGTGGGGAGATTATGTAGCAGGACCACGCATCATCGATGAGTCTGTAAAAGCTCGTATGAAAGATGTATTAACAGATATCCAAGATGGTACATTTGCTCGTCGTTGGATTCAAGAAAATGAAAATGGTCGTCCAGAATATACAAAATTCAAAGAAGCTGGTGCGAACCATCAAATCGAAGAAGTAGGCGCAAAACTACGTGCTATGATGCCATTCATCAACGAAGGTAAAGAAAAAGTTGTGAGAGAAGTGGCGACAAGTGCGAAAAATTGATATTTTCGATACTACGCTTCGCGATGGTGAACAATCTGCTGGGATCAACTTAAACACAGCCGAGAAGATTGAAATTGCCAAACAGTTAGAGCGCCTTGGTGTGACAATTATAGAAGCAGGATTTCCTGCTTCGTCACCCGGTGACTTTGATGCGGTCCATCGCATTGCAGGTACAGTAAAAAATTCCATTGTGACGGGGCTAGCTCGCTGTATCCAAAAGGATATTGATGCTACATGGGAAGCGATAAAAGTAGCACAACAGCCACATATTCATATTTTTCTAGCCACATCACCTATCCACATGGAATACAAATTAAAAAAATCCCCTGAGCAAGTGGTGGAGCAAGCGGTAGAGGCTGTTAAATACGCTAAAAAGTTCTTCCCACTTGTACAATGGTCTGCTGAGGATGCATTCCGCTCTGATCGTGAATTTTTAGTGCGCATTATGAACGAAGTGGTTGCTGCTGGTGCAACAACGATTAATGTTCCAGACACTGTAGGGTATGCATCCCCGCAAGAATATGGTGCATTATTTAAGTTCCTACTGGAAAATGTCAAAGGTGCTGACAAAGTGAAATTCTCTGCCCATTGTCATGATGATTTAGGGATGGCAACAGCTAACACGATTGCCGCAATAGAAAATGGTGCTGCACAAGTCGAAGGAACAATCAATGGTATCGGCGAACGCGCAGGTAATGTAGCACTCGAGGAAATTGCTGTAGCACTTCATATTCGCAAGGATATTTATCAGGTGAAAACGGGCATTCAGTTGCAAGAAATTAAACGTACGTCTCAATTAGTCAGTAAATTGACAAATGTTGTGATTCAGCCAAATAAAGCGATTGTAGGAAGAAATGCTTTTGCACACGAATCGGGCATCCATCAAGACGGTGTCTTAAAAAATCCAGAAACCTATGAAATTATTTCACCTGCTTTAATCGGCGAAGGTGAGATTCCATTAGTTCTCGGGAAACATTCTGGTCGTGCAGCATTCCGTGATCGTGCGGAAACAATGGGCTTCCATCTTTCTGATGAAAAGTTGAACAAAGCATTTGTGGAATTTAAAAAATTGGCTGATCGTAAAAAAGAAATTACAGAGGAAGATTTACTTACTCTTCTTACTGAGCAACAAGTTCAAGTAGAAGATGTACCACTCTTTGAGTTGAAAATGGTGCAGGTGCAATATGGTACTGAAAATATTCCTACAGCTACAGCCATTGTGCTTACACCTGAGGGACTAGAAAAAACCGTTGTAGCTACTGGCTCGGGTTCAGTAGAAGCAATTTTTAATACACTGGAGCAACTTGTACCTGGAGCTGTACATGTCATTGATTACCGTGTGACATCGGTTGGCAAAGGACGAGATGCACTGGGTGAAGCGGTTATTAATATTCGCTATGATGAGGTTTCGACTACAGGCCGTAATTCCTCTCAAGATGTTTTAGAAGCATCGGCAAAAGCTTATTTAAATGCTATTAACCGTCATTTAATTCAAGCAAGCCTTCGCGCACATCCTGTATAGGTTTCTGAGGTAGTGAATTGTATGAAGTACCATTCACAAGTCGGATGCAATGATGTCATGGCGTATTGTATCAATTAACCAAAAATTACGCTTAGACGTAATGACTACGCTCACCTCGATAAAAGGTAGGTGAGCGTCTTTACTAAATTAGCGAATACGCTATACAAAGAAAGGTGTTTTGACGATGGAGAGAAAAATTACAGTACTTCCCGGTGATGGAATTGGGCCAGAGGTTGTTGCTTCTGCTGTACGTGTATTACAGGTGATTGGTAAACGATTTAATCATACATTTCATTTAGGATATGCAACAATTGGTGGTGCTGCGATTGACCAGCACAATAATCCATTACCTGATGAAACAATCGAGATGTGTGAAAATAGTGATGCGATTTTATTAGGAGCTGTAGGTGGTCCAAAGTGGGATCAAAACCCTCCTGAATTGCGCCCAGAAAAAGGGTTACTGCGAATTCGGAAACACTTCGATTTATTTGCCAATCTACGTCCAGTAAAGGCGTTCCCGAGTTTACTAGATGCTTCACCATTAAAGCGTGAAGTGGCTGAGAACGTTGATTTAATGATTGTACGTGAACTAACAGGCGGCGTATACTTCGGGGAACCACGTATGCGTACTGAAAATGGCGCAATTGATACAACGGTTTACTCTAAAGCAGAGGTAGAGCGTATCGTTGAAAATGCCTTTGAACTAGCACGTTTACGTGGTGGCAAATTATGCTCTGTTGACAAGGCGAATGTGCTTGAAACAAGTCGCTTATGGCGTGAAGTTGTAGAAGCAAAGAAAAAAGAGTATCCAGATGTAATCGTAGAACATAACCTAGTAGACTCTGTCGCAATGAAACTTATTACAAATCCTGGACACTATGATGTAGTCGTTACTGAAAATATGTTTGGTGATATTTTAAGTGATGAAGCATCTGTTATTACTGGTTCTCTAGGTGTTTTACCATCCGCATCCATTCGTGGTGATAATTTTGGCTTATATGAACCAGTACATGGCTCCGCACCAGAAATTGCAGGGCAAGGTGTAGCAAATCCTGCTGCAACCATTTTATCCGTAGCGATGATGCTGCAATATTCATTTGGCTTAAAAGAAGAAGCAGCAGAAATTGAACGCGCGGTAAGTGCAGTATTTGATGATGGCTACTTTACAGCAGATCTTGCTCGTGACGGCAGTCGTATTTTATCGACTAATGAATGGACAGATAAGGTAATTAACGAAATTGATACTAGCTTTGTATCACAAAGTATTATGACAACATATATTTAAAGAAATAGGTGAAGACAATGGGTAAAAATATAATTGAAAAGATTTGGGATAAACATGTTGTTTATCAGGAAGAGGGCAAACCGGACCTGTTATATATTGATCTTCATTTAATTCATGAAGTAACATCTCCGCAAGCTTTTGAAGGGTTACGCATGAACGGACGTAAAGTGCGTCGTCCTGATTTAAGCTTTGCGACAATGGATCATAACGTACCAACAAAAAATTTACCAACTATCCATGATCCCATTGCGCGCAATCAAATCGAAACATTAGCTAAAAATGCTGAGGAATTTGGCGTTGAGTTAGCAGGCATGGGTCACCCTGACCAAGGGATTGTCCATGTGATTGGGCCAGAGCTTGGATTAACACAGCCTGGTAAAACCATTGTTTGTGGTGATTCTCATACATCGACTCACGGTGCCTTTGGGGCCATTGCATTTGGTATTGGAACATCTGAAGTGGAGCATGTATTATCGACGCAAACATTATGGCAAAATAAGCCGAAAACGATGGAGATTCGTGTTGAAGGGGAGCTACCAGTTGGGGTAGCGGCAAAGGATATTATTCTAGCCATCATTGCCAAGTTCGGAATAGGTGTTGGTACAGGACATATTGTGGAATTCACTGGAGAGGCTATCCACAAACTATCTATGGAAGAACGCATGACGATTTGTAATATGTCAATTGAGGCAGGCGCAAAAGCAGGGCTTATCTCACCTGACCAAACAACAGTCGATTATATTCGTGGACGCAAATATGCACCGCAGGGAGAAAAATTGGAAGAAGCAGCCGCTTACTGGTTAAGTCTTGCTTCAGACGAAGATGCAACGTACGATACGGTTCGTATTATAAAAGCTGAAGAAATTGAACCAATCATTACGTGGGGAACAAACCCATCGATGGGTACTGGTGTTTCTGGGCATGTTCCAACACAAGCAGATTATGAGGATGAATCAGACAAGGCGGCACTTCAAAAAGCACTTGCCTATATGGGCTTAGAGGAAGGCCAGCCATTAACATCCATTGACATCCAGCATGTCTTCATTGGCTCCTGCACAAACTCACGCATTAGTGATTTGCGTGCAGCTGCTGATGTCATCAAAGGGCGTAAGGTGCATGACAAGGTCACAGCCATCGTTGTCCCAGGCTCACATACAACGAAAAAACAAGCAGAGGCAGAAGGTTTAGATAAAATATTTATGGATGCAGGCTTTGAATGGCGAGAGTCTGGTTGCTCGATGTGTCTTGCGATGAATGATGACGTCGTACCAGCTGGAGAACGCTGTGCCTCTACCTCAAACCGCAACTTTGAAGGACGTCAGGGCGCTGGAGCTCGTACACATTTAGTGTCACCACCAATGGCAGCAGCCGCTGCGATTGCAGGTCACTTCGTCGATGTACGTGAATTTGTGAAGGAAACAGTGTAAGTCTTGCTTTACTGGGAAGGGATGATTGAAAAATGGAACCAATTAATATCGTAAAGAGTGTCATCACACCACTTGATCGAAAAAATGTTGATACCGATCAAATTATTTCAAAAGAATTTCTAAAACGTATTGAGCGTACAGGTTTTGGACAGTTTTTATTTTACCATTGGCGTTTCGATGCACAAGGGAACGAAATAGCTGACTTTGTATTAAATAAACCTGAATTTAAAGAATCTAAAATTCTCGTGGCACAAGATAATTTCGGCTGTGGCTCTTCACGCGAACATGCACCATGGGCTATTTTAGATTACGGCTTTAACGTTGTGATTGCACCTTCTTTTGCAGATATTTTCCATAATAACTGCTATAAAAACGGTATCTTACCGATTAAGCTAACAGAATCGGAATGTGATGAAATTTTAGCAAAAGGCTTAGCACAGCCCTATAAGATGGAAGTAAATCTTGCAGAGCAAACCGTAACAGGGGAAGATGGTACAATCTATCATTTTACAATTGACCCGTACTATAAAGAAACGTTACTGAATGGTTGGGATGAAATCGCCTTAACCTTTAAATATGAGGACCATATCGCCGCATATGAGGCGAAGCGAGTAGCCTATTAATTGAAATGACTGAAGACAAACTTGATGTTGTCTTCAGTTTTTTTGTGTTTGTAGTGCATTTCCCATATAAAATTCTTTATAATAAAGGAAACATCAAATGTAAAGGTGGCACTATGGGACCATCGTAAAAATTTTTGTATAGTACAGGAGCAAGCCCATCCAGCTTTTGGTAGCGTCATCTTAAGCATTGCTTCGCATGAAGTACAGGAGGATAACCTGAGTGGCTAGATCGTTTTCATTTAACGACTAAAAGAAGCAGTAAGTGAAAGAATTTAGACATTTAGGAATTTTTAAGTTTATACGAATTTTTAAATTGTTAAGCTACTGAAATGATGCTGCTCATTTCAGTTGTTTTTTGTTTGATCAAAAGCTGAAAGGTAGGAATACAATGATTACAGTTATAGGAAGTTTAAATATGGATTTAGTTGTACAAATGAATGCTTTTCCAAAGCAGGGGGAAACCATTCTAGGTAACTCGTTTCAAACAGTTCCAGGAGGAAAAGGGGCTAATCAAGCCGTTGCCGCAGCTCGTCTTGGCAGTGAGGTGGCGATGGTTGGCTGTTTAGGGAATGATCATTTTGGTGAAACATTACATGCTGCTTTACAGCAAGAGCAGATTCAGACGGATGCCCTTGTAAAAAGCACCACTGCTCCTACAGGCATTGCTAATATACTTATTTACAATAACGATAATCGAATTGTTGTCGTACCGGGAGCTAATTATGACTTAAGCATATCACATCTTGAAGCTTCAAAAGACTTGATACAAAAAAGCCATTTGGTAATGATACAGCTTGAAATCCCTAAAGAGACGACTGCCCATGCCATTCAATTATGTAAAGAAGCAGGTGTCCCTGTACTATTAAATCCTGCTCCAGCAGCCAATTTTGATGTGCAGTGGATGGAGGATATTACCTATTTAACACCGAACGAGACAGAATGTGCTGAAATTTTTAACGAGCCAGTGGAACAAGTTTTAGAAAAATATCCTAATAAATTAATCGTGACGCTAGGAAGTGACGGTGCACGTTATTTCGATGGCTCCTACCCAATTCATGTGCCAGGTTATATGACAACAGCCGTGGATACAACGGGGGCAGGTGATACCTTTAATGGGGCTTTAGCCTATGCTTTAGTAGAAGGGCAATCGTTGGATGAGGCTGTATATTTTGCAAATATCGCTGCCTCAATATCTGTAGAGAAATTAGGTGCCCAAGGTGGAATGCCATTACTTGGAGCTGTTTATGCTCGTATGGCTGGTTTGGAGGAATAGGACAAAGGTCGGCTACTAGACAACCTTGAATAGAAATAACCAAACCTAATACTTCTAAATTCATAGCTTGGACCATTCCCTTTAGTCTGTGTAACAATCCCATATCTAGCAGTTAGGAAAAAGGCGTAAGGATGAATTCCTATTTAGTGTATAAACGAATAAGTATATTGTCCTCTTTTCATCAATCCATGTATTAGAAAAGCCATAGTTTCATTTATAATGGTCTTATAGATACATACGAAAAGAGGTTTTGAGGATGACGAACATTGACAATACGCCAATCGAAAATACAACCTCAGCGAATAATATTTTGCCACAATTTGTTGACCAATTACGACACTTGCATGGCATCATTGTCCAAAATACATATGTGAAAGATACAGCAAAACATTTAAATCGAATCATTCAAGATGCCAATAACCAGACGATGATTTTAATAGTTGGAAAAGAGCGGGTGGGCAAAACAACACTTGTGAATGGACTTCTAGGACGCGAAATATTATCGGTAGATGATCAGCATCCAACAAGTGTCAATACGTTTATACGATACGGCGTGCAAGAAGAGATTAAAGCTTATTTTTTAGATGGTGTTGTCGCTGTATTTGATCTCAGTAAATTAGAGCTACTAACAACTGGCGATACGTTTGCTTCCCAGATTTTACGTGAACATTTAGATTATCTAGAAGTCTATTTGAAAAATGATTTATTAAAATCAGTGACTATTATTGATTCTGTGTCATTAGAGGCAGGCGGCGGAGAAATGGCTTATTTTTCAGAGGCACTTATGAATCGTGTTGATGAAATTTTCTGGGTGTTACGCGCTGGTTCGATGGCAATGGATGCTGAACTTCTATTGATCGAGACATTAAAAAATAAAGGGGTAGAACCTTTATGTGTCATCAATGGCATCGATGATGAGGAGCATGCCGCAGTATTTATGGACTCTGAACAACAACGTATTGGTCATTTGATGAGTGATTTTATAGGAATTTCAGCAAGGAGTGCACTAGCAGCCAAACAAACAGACAATCATGAGCTTTGGGAAAAAAGCCAGTATGATCAATTAATTGCTCACATTCATCGTGTAGCTGAAAATAGTGATAAAAAAACATATGCCATCCTAATCCGCTTCTTACAATGGCTTGAACGATTCCGCTTCGAATTAACTGTAATTCCACAACGAGATCCTTTTCAATCTGCTGTCGAGAATATTGAAAAATACGCAGGCGATACCCAATATGAATATTCTCGCTATCAACGTGACTTAGCGATTGTCCAAGAATATGAGCAAGAATATGAACAGGTTGCGAATACGTTTAAACAGGTTCAAACACTCTATCAGTTATTACAAACGATCGCGCAACATGATTATTTACACGATTCCAAGGTGGAAGAATTTACTGAAATTGCTGTGCACTATCAACAAATGTTGCGTGAATACCGCAATATGCATAGTGAGTATTTACGCGAATATGAGCGTTTAGATGCACAGCATAAAAAAATTCATGGGAAAGGTCTTATGAAAGCTATTTTTGGCCAACATACGCAAAATGAATTTTTCAAAGAGCGTGTTCAAAAACTCAATGAGCAGCAAGAGGTTTGTGTCGCCCAATATGCCAAGGTACAACAAGCAGAGGTTTCAATGCTACAGGCGATTCGAGATACACAGCCTTTTTTGATTGATTTAGTGAAAGTACGCATGAGCCGTATTGAACAAAAGGTACAGAAACTAAATCAACAGCGTGCAAAAGATAAGCGTCAGTTAAAGCGCTATGCTGAAAAATTAAATGAATTTTCTTGCTTAATCGAAGCACAGGGTTATATAAAAGAGCATCTTCAACCATTTTTAATGAATGAGCAAATGCCGTTGAAATCGAAGGATATTGCCATGCTTGAGGAATCTGTGCAGGCTATTTTAGCCATTGATTTATCAAACAATGGCTTACTCGCAAGAAGTCAAATGAATAATAAAATGGAAAGTATTGCAATACCTTTTGAGGTGCAAGAAAAATATCCCCTGCAAATGCTTGACTTAAGGGAAGAAGATGTAAAATCAAATGATATACCCGAAATACCTAAAAAATTAGTTGTACAATATGAAGAGTAGGTTTTCACCAAACGTTCTAAAAGTAGCATGCTTTTAGAACGTTTTCTTTATGATATGAAACAAATCATTCCAGTTTTACGTATAAGTAGTAAGGAGGGATACACTTGATTGAAATAAATGGACGCTTCACGAATGCAAAAATCTTTGCGCAAACAGCATTACAAACAGCTGTTGATCAGATTCAAGAATTAACAGACCAGGCTTTTATGGCAGGCACTAAAGTACGTATTATGCCAGATTATCATGCGGGTAAAGGATGTGTCATTGGCACGACCATCCAATTGCAAGACCGTGTTGTACCCAATCTTGTCGGCATTGATGTGGGGTGTGGTGTATTTGTAGCACAACTTGACGTAACAACAGTTGATTTTGCTCAACTCGATGCCATCATTCGCACATATGTACCAAGTGGGCAGGATATTCATAAAGAAGTATCGCCAAGCCGACATTTTGTAGAGTTTGAAGGTAAACAATTTCGAGCAAGCGGCTTGAAAGACGACTATACGAACTTGTCATTAGGTACACTTGGGGGAGGCAACCATTTTATTGAACTTGCCAAAGATGAAGATGATCAGCACTATTTGCTCATCCATACGGGGTCACGCTATGTAGGGGCAAAGGTTGCTAATTGGCATCAAAAAAGAGCTTATGAAAATTTACGTCGAGAAGATTTGACAGAAAAAATAGAGGCAATGAAACAGCAAGGACGACAACAAGAGATTCAATCCATGATACAAGCCTATAAAGAACAAACACCGTTCGTTCCGAAAGACTTGTCATATTTAGAGGGGGAAGCTTTCCATGATTATATCCATGATATGAAGATTGCACAGCAATTTGCACGGATGAATCGTTGGACCATTGCAGAAACCATTGCTAAACAGATGGATTGGCATTTTACAGATACGTTTGATACGATTCATAACTATATCGATACAGAAACGATGACGCTTCGCAAAGGGGCTGTTCGTGCAAATAAAGATGAAAAGCTAGTTATTCCAATGAATATGCGGGATGGATCTCTGATTTGTATAGGGAAAGGCAATGCGGAATGGAATTATTCAGCCCCCCATGGAGCAGGACGCATGTTTTCACGACGCGCAGCGAAAAAAGCTTTGAATATGGCCGATTTTAAAGATACGATGCAGGGGATTTGGACAACATCAGTCAATGAAGAAACATTGGATGAGGCACCAATGGCCTATAAGCCGATGACAGAAATTACTTCTGCGATTAGGGAAACTGTAGATATTGTCAAAGTTATTAAACCTGTTTATAACTTTAAAGCGAGTGAAGCTGCAAAGCCATATGAGCGAAAGCGTTAAGGTAGAGAAGGAATCATCACTATAATCATTATTCTATAGATGATATAATATAGCTTCACAATGATGAAATGGGTGGTTTTTTTGGTATCTTCAAAAGATGTGGCGAAGCATGCTGGTGTCTCACAAACAACTGTATCTAGAGTATTGAATACACCAGAGCTTGTAAAGCCAAAAACAATTGAAAAAGTAATGCAGGCGATAGAGGAACTAAACTATGTGCCAAATGATATAGCAAGATCGCTTGTTCAGAAAAAAACAGGTATTATTACATTGATTTCGGGGCCCTTACACAACCCTTTTTTTGTTGATACAACTACAGCCATCGTGAATTATGTTAATGCACGTGGCTATAAAGTTAATGTCTATTTTGGCACAGAGGATAATCTTAATTCAATCTACAATGCCGTTTTAGAAACGAAAGCAGACGCAATTATATTGTCTTCTATGTTGTATCAAGATGATTTATTTTATAAACTAGAAAAACTAGCTATTCCATTTATTATGTTTAACCGTAAGCATAAAGAGAATAGACATTTTGTAGAAATTGATAATGTTCAAGCAGGTTACCTTGCGACCAAGCATGTCCTATCATTAGGGCATGACTCTTTATGTTGGATAGGGGGTCCACATCAAATGAGTACCTTCTATGGACGCTATCTGGGATTTGAACAAGCTTTACAGGATTATGGGCTAGATGCAAAATTAGTGCCTACTTTTTTAACGAACACCAATAAAATGGATATTGAACGTGCGTTTGCAGAGCTTTTACAACTCGAAAAAAGACCAACAGCTATTTGTGCTGCTACGGATGCCATTGCCATTGAAATATTGAATCTTTGTTTAGAGAGAGGTTTTCAGGTTCCGAGAGATTTTAATATCATTGGTATTGATAATGTAGAGCTTAGTAAACATCACTCTATTGCCTTAACAACTGTAGGTTTAACATCAGAAGAGAACTTAGGTTTTATTGCTATCGAAAAATTATTTGAGGTAATGGAGAAAAAAAGTACTTGCATTAGACAAACAGAGTCTGTTAAGATTTTCCCAAGAAATACAACGTGTAAAATAAACTGATAGACTATCAGTTTATTTTTTACACCAAAATGGTTACGTATTCATTTCTTT
Organism: Lysinibacillus sp. FSL K6-4013; assembly: GCF_038630435.1. Classification (NCBI taxonomy): domain Bacteria; kingdom Bacillati; phylum Bacillota; class Bacilli; order Caryophanales; family Bacillaceae; genus Lysinibacillus; species Lysinibacillus sp. FSL K6-4013. The sequence goes on along the minus strand of NZ_CP152031.1, from coordinate 2,761,760 downwards.
ATTTTCTGAAATGAATACGTAACCATAAAAAGAAAGGAGTGAATTACGATTGAAAAAGGGCTTATGGATTAATGGAGAATGGAAGATGACTGCTGAATGGATGGAGATCCAATCTCCCTATTCACAAGAGGTATTGGCACACTTTGCGATGGCCACTGAAAAAGATGTACAGGAGGCCATTGAAAGTGCGCATGCTGCAGCTCCTCAAATGGCTGCATTAACTGCTTTTCAACGAGCAGAGATTTTAGAGCAGTTATCCACCCTTTTTGCAGAAAATAGAGATGAAGCAGCAAGTATCATTGCAATGGAATCAGCCAAACCGTTAAAGTATGCTTACGCTGAAATTGATCGCACAGTTGAAACCTATAAATTTGCGGCAGAAGAAGCAAAACGACTTACTGGTGAAATGGTTCCAATGGATGCATCAAAAAATGGAGAGGGGCGCTTTGCTTATACATTAAGAGAGCCAATCGGTGTTGTGGCTGCGATTACACCATTTAACTTTCCGCAAAATCTAGTAGCACACAAAGTTGGGCCAGCATTAGCTGCAGGCAATACGATTGTATTGAAACCTGCCACACAAACAGCATTATCCGCCCATTTTTTGGCAAAATTATTGGCGCAAACAAATTTACCAGCAGGTGCCTTTAATCTTGTAACTGGACAAGGTAAATTAGTAGGCGATGCATTTTTAGCACATCCAAATGTTAAGATGATAACGTTTACAGGAAGTCCAGCGGTAGGGATTTCTCTACGCAATCGTGCAGGCTTGAAGAAAGTAACCTTAGAATTAGGTTCCAATGCAGGCGTAATTATCGATGAAGGGGTACAGCTAGAGCGTATTATGGATCGCATTGTGATGGGGGCCTTTTCCAACCAAGGTCAAGTCTGTATTTCTTTACAACGTATCTATGTCATGGAAAGTATGGTGGAGGAATTTTTAATTCGGCTGAAGGAAAAAATAGAGCAGCTTACAATTGGTGATCCAATGGATAATCAAACAGATCTTGCTATGATGATTTCACAAGCTGAACAACAGCGTGCTTATCAATGGATTAAAGAGGCAGTAGCTGAAGGGGCACAAGTAATTACAGGTGGTCACATTGACAATCATATTTTATTGCCCACTGTTTTATATAATGTTCAGCCACAGAGTCGTGTATCCTGTGAAGAAATTTTTGCACCTGTTGTTATCGTTAATACGGTATCCACCATTGATGAAGGGATAGCGGCTATCAATAATTCTCACTATGGCCTACAGGCAGGCATCTTCACTCCTTCTATTCAGACAGCTTTTCAGGCTACAAAAGCATTGCACGTTGGTGGAGTCATCATTAATGATGTACCTACTTATCGAGTAGATCACATGCCATATGGTGGTGTAAAGGAAAGCGGCACAGGCCGTGAAGGCATTAAATATGCGTTAGAAGAAATGACGGAAATGAAGCTAGTAATTTGGAATAACCAATAACTAATAATCACGAATGGAGATGGGAAAATGAAAATGATTAAACAACATCCAAAATTGTATGTGATGGACAATGGTACGATGCGAATGGATAAAAATTATATGATTGCGATGCACAATCCCGCAACCATCGATCATCCAAACCAGCCAAATGAATTTGTTGAATTCCCTGTTTATACAGTATTGATTGATCATCCAGAAGGCAAAATTCTATTTGATACTGCATGCAATCCAAACTCGATGGGTCCAGAAGGGCGATGGGGTGAATTTACGCAAAAAGCATTTCCTATTAATATGCCAGAAGAATGCTATTTACATCATCGTCTAGAAGAATTAAATGTTCGTCCAGAGGATATCAAATATGTTGTTGCTTCCCATTTGCATCTCGACCATGCAGGGTGCTTAGAACTCTTTACAAATGCCACAATTATTGTACAGGAAGATGAGTTTAATGGCACATTACAAACATATGCTAGAAACGTGAAAGACGGTGCCTATGTTTGGGGTGACATTGATATGTGGATTAAAAACAATCTACAATGGCGCTTAATCAAACGTGGCGAGGATCATGTAAAACTAGCTGAAGGGATACAAGTATTAAATTTTGGTAGTGGTCATGCTTGGGGAATGCTAGGTTTGCATATTCAAATGCCTGACACAGGTGGTATTATTTTAGCCTCAGATGCCATTTATACGGCAGAAAGCTTTGGGCCTCCTGTCAAGCCACCAGGCATTATCTACGATTCTGTAGGCTATAATTCAACAGTGGAACGGATTCGAAGACTAGCACATGAAACAAATTCACAGGTATGGTTTGGCCATGATCCTATTCAATTTAAATCATTTAGAAAATCAACGGAAGGCTATTATGAATAGATAGGAGTAGAGAAGCCATGCATAAATTAACCTTTACGCCTGCTAGCTATACTGGCTGGGGCTGTTTGAGTCAGCTTCTGCTAGAGGTAAAGAAGTTTAACGCTCACAATATTTTGATCGTGACAGATCCATTATTAAAAGAAATAGGTCTAACGGACAATGTTGAAAAGCCTTTGATTGAGAAAGGCTATACAACGACCATTTATACGGATATTGCACCAGAGCCTCCGCTTGCAATTGGCGAAAAACTGGTTGATTTTACGAGAAAGCATCCATTTGATTTGGTGATTGGTGTAGGTGGGGGCAGTGCACTGGATTTAGCAAAGCTTGCCGCCGTATTAGCAAAACATGATGGAAAAGTTGCAGATTATTTAAACCTAACAGGAACGAAAACATTAGATAATAAAGGGTTACCTAAAATCTTAATTCCTACCACTTCTGGGACAGGCTCGGAGGTAACAAATATTTCTGTGCTATCACTGGATACAACCAAGGATGTTGTGACACATGATTATTTATTAGCGGATGTAGCGATTGTAGATCCTGCCTTAACGATTTCCTTACCATCGAAGGTGACAGCGGCGACTGGGGTAGACGCGTTAACTCATGCGATAGAAGCCTACGTATCAGTAAATGCGAATGCAGTAACGGATGCACTTGCACTACAAGCTATCCGATTAATTAGCCAGTCAATCCGAACAGCTGTCCATAATGGACAAGACAAGCAAGCGCGCACAGATATGAGTTATGGTAGCTATTTAGCAGGATTAGCCTTTTTCAATGCCGGTGTAGCAGGCGTCCATGCTTTAGCCTATCCCCTGGGAGGTCAGTTCCATATAGCTCATGGTGATTCCAATGCAGTACTATTACCATATGTCATGGGGTATATTCGTCAAAGCTGTGAAAAACGAATGAAAGATATTTTAGATGCCATGGGAATATCATCATCCTATTTATCGCAAGAAGAGGCTTCCTATAAATGTGTTGATGCCTTACAACAACTCGTTCAAGATGTGAAAATTCCCTCAACATTACAAGGATTCAATATCCCTGCATCAGCACTTGAACAGCTAACAGAGGATGCTACAAAACAAACGCGTATTTTAGCGCGAAGTCCAATGCCATTAGAGCATGAAGATATCTATCAAATCTATCAAGCTGCCTTTGATGGAGTGGTAAGAGAACCATAAAGAACCTGAGAAACGTTGATTTTTCAACGTTTCTCTTTTATTGCATCTTTTGAAAATCCTACAAGCAAGATAGATACCTAAAAAAATCTGCCTTAATGGCAGATTTTTTTATAAGAAATATTATGCTTCTGTATCTGGTGTAAATGTACGCGTAGCCAACTCTGCATCTAGCATAAAGATTGCGTTTGAGTCCGTTTCGATACGCTCGATTTTACGAATTAATGTATCAAATGTAGATTCTTCTTCTACTTGCTCGTCGATAAACCATTTTAAGAAGGCCATTGTCGCATGCTCACGTTCATCTAAAGCAATGTCTGATAAATTGTAAATACGGCGTGTTACTTCTTTTTCGTGTGATAGAGCCGTTTTAAAGGCATCTAAAATGGATTCGAAATGATTGCCTGGGCTTTCAAAACCTTGAATTGTTGCGCGGTAGCCCATATCACTTAAGAAATTATAAAATTTCATGGCATGGAAGCGTTCTTCTTCTGCTTGTACTAAAAAGAAGTTAGCGAAGCCATCATAATCTTGATCTGTGCAATAGGCTGCCATTGCCATATAGGCATGCGCAGAGTAGAATTCAAAATTCATTTGTTCATTAAGAGCTGTGTGTAGTTTTTCAGATAACATAAAAGTTTTCCTCCTTTTGCAGTAAATGACTTCTTTACTAGTATACAGCTTAGAGGCAGTAACATACAAAAAATTTAATTTTTAAAGCAATTCATGCAAAAAATAATTGATATTCGTTCTCAATTAGAAAATACCTTCTTTTATACTTTTAAGAAAATAAAAAAATCGCCCCGATCGTAATCGAAGCGATTTTTCATTATTATTGTTCTTGTTTCTTTTGATTTTTGACACCGATTAGGTAGCCACCTAATGCGATAGCAATTAAGACAATCCAGAAAATAGCTTTCCAAAGAGTGGAGTGGGGGAATTCGTGTGGAATCACACCTAATTTTTCATGTGCTAATGTTAATACAGCTAATTTTACACCAACCCAGCCGACAATTAGGAAAGCAGCTGTTTCAAGTGATGGGAATTTGTCGAGAACCTTTACAAACCAACGAGCTGCGAAACGCATCATGATGACACCAATAATACCACCTAAGAACATTACTGCGAACTGACCTGCGTTAATACCGCCAATATCAAAATCACCGATATGTGGAAGTGTGACAGCAATGGCAACCGCCGCTAGAATAGAATCAACAGCAAATGCGATATCAGCAAGTTCTACTTTTACAACCGTCATCCAGAAGCCAGATTGTTTTTTCGGCTCTTGGATTTCTTCGGAGTTTTGGGATGCTTTCCGCGAATCATAAATATGCTTAATAGACATAAACAAAAGATAAGCTGCACCTATCGCTTGGATCTGCCAGAAATTAACAAGCGTTGTAATAAGGAATAATGCGGCAAAGCGGAAAACAAACGCCCCCACCAATCCATACAATAAAGCCTTTTGTTGTTGTGCCTTTGGTAAATGCTTAACCATAACAGCCATTACGACGGCGTTATCTGCTGCTAACAAACCTTCTAGTACAATTAATACGACAAGTACCCATGCGTATTCTAAAAATATTGCCTCCAAATTTATTGCCTCCTTTAATTGTTGAACAGAAATGAATGGCTTGCTAACTTATTCTTTCCCTAATTTTAAGCAAAAGAAAAAGACCCCTGCCTAAAAAATAGGCAAAGGTCTTGCTAAGCAATTAACTGTTCGTTGCACAGAAAGGTTTCTGTGTGACAAGAAATGCCATCACACCCGATGGTAATATACCATGTAATGACGAATGTGAAATCAGATGCATCGATCGCATCTGCTAGCTACTCCCCTTTGACAATAAAGTCAAAAGCTATTCAATTCTTACTAACATAGTAACATGCAACAATATAAAAGTAAATAAAAATATACTGCTATGGAGAAAAAATACTTTTCCGTTACGTTTGCACAAATGGTACTATTAAAAGATAGGCAAAATTTTTACAACTTAGAGAGGAGACAAACATGTATAGAAAATTTTTTTCCTACTACAAGCCACATAAACGATTGTTTGTCATCGATTTTTCGAGTGCCATTATTGTAGCAATCTTAGAGCTTGCGTTTCCATTGGCTGTTCAATGGTTTATCGATGAGCTATTGCCAACAGGGGATTGGGGCATGATCGTGAAAATAAGTGTCCTATTACTGCTTGTTTATGCCATTAGTACATTATTGAACTTTATCGTTAACTATTTAGGACATAAACTAGGCATAAATATCGAAACGGATATGCGTCAAGAATTATTTACGCATGTACAAAGGCAATCATTCCGATTCTTTGATAATACGAAAACAGGTCATATTATGAGTCGCATTACTAATGATTTGTTTGATATAGGTGAGTTTGCCCATCATGGACCAGAGGATCTCTTTATTGCGATCATGACCTTTGTTGGGGCCTTTGCCATTATGTTTAATGTCAATCCAACACTCGCCTTGATTGCAGCGATTATGGTGCCATTTTTAACATGGCTTGTGACATTTAGTAATATAAAAATGAACAATGCTTGGAAAACGATGTATGGCAAAATTGCTGATGTCAATGGGCGTGTGGAGGATAGTGTATCTGGTGTACGAGTTGTAAAATCCTTTACTAATGAAGCTTTTGAAATTAGCCGATTTAAAGAACAAAATGGATTTTTCCGTGCGGCAAAATTATATGCCTATAAAATTATGGCAGGGACACACTCCAGTATCTACATGATGACGCGTCTTTTAACACTAGTTGTGCTTGTTGTCGGTGCTTGGTTAAGCTTTAATGGAAAGCTATCTTATGGGGAGCTTGTAAGCTTTGTGCTCTATACGAATGTTCTGATTAAACCAATTGATAAAATTAGTGCTTTATTAGAGCTTTATCCGAAAGGAATGGCTGGCTTTAAGCGCTTCCGTGAATTAATTGAACAGGAGCCAGAAATTCAAGATCGTGAGGATGCCAAGGCTATTAAACATTTAGATGGAAATATTGCCTTCAATCATGTTCATTTTAATTATGATGCATCCAAGCAGGTTTTACATGATATATCCTTTGATGTAAAAGCTGGCCAAACTATTGCCTTTGTAGGGCCTTCGGGTGCTGGTAAAACAACAATCTGCTCATTGATTCCTCGTTTTTATGAGGTGACAAAAGGCGCTATTACGATTGATGGTATCGATATACGGAATATGACACAAGCGTCATTACGTGCTCAAATTGGTATCGTACAGCAGGACGTCTTTTTATTTACAGGTACGATTCGTGAAAACATTGCCTATGGAAAATTAGATGCAAGTGAAGCGGAAATTCAAGAGGCAGCGAAAAAAGCCCATCTAGAGGCATTTATTGCAGAGCTGCCCGAGGGCTATGATACACAAATAGGTGAACGTGGCTTAAAATTATCAGGAGGCCAAAAGCAACGACTAGCGATTGCGCGTATGTTCCTAAAGAACCCGCCGATCTTGATTTTAGACGAGGCAACCTCTGCCTTAGATACAGAAACAGAAATGATTATTCAGCAATCATTAACAGAGCTTGCTGAAAATCGTACAACGCTAGTTATTGCCCATCGCTTGGCAACTATTCGCAATGCTGATCGTGTATTAGTTGTGACACCAAAGGGCATTGAAGAGGATGGTACCTATGATGAGCTAGTGGCTCAAAATGGGATTTTTGCAAAGCTTCATCATATTCAATTTCGCAAGGGACAATCAGAACAAAGCGTTCAGAAAGATTTTGTGGAATTGACGTAAATAAAGAAAAGGGAGATTGTTTTTAAACAATTTCCCTTTTTTTAGTTGTTTCCCTTAGTTACTGTACTCATATTGTAGCCAAAGCACACTAACATGCATATTAAAGGTTACGTAGAAAGAGGGGACGATTGAATGCTCATGCCAACGAATATTCAAAGGGTGCCAGATCAAATCATCCATTATGGCATGGATAGGGAAAATTGAACATTCATTTATGAATACATAGAAGGAATGTTTAGCAATTTTATCGAATAGAACTACAGTTCACAATAAAGGTCATAAAATAGAGGTGAAGCAATGGATAACGAAAAAATCATCGGTCAAACGAAAAGTGTGGGTTTTCAAATCGGGGTTAGAAGGACGTTACCCATTTCGCAGGAGCAAGCATGGGCATTGATTACGACAACAGAAGGGGTACGTACATGGCTGGGGGAAGGCACTTCAGTTATATTTGAACCTGGGTACAAATACCATTCAAAGACAGGGACAGGCGAAATCAGGATTGTTAAACCGTTAGAGCAGCTTCGATTGACTTGGCAAAAGGAAGAGTGGTCAAAACCATCTACCGTACAAATCCGTATTTTACCAAAAGAACGTAATAAAACGACCATTAGCTTTCATCAAGAACAACTTTCTGATCAGACAGTACGAGAAGAAATGAAAGGTCATTGGGAAAGGGTACTGGATGCTATTAAAGAAAGGGCACAAAATATTTGAACGGACAAAAATAGCACCCCTTTCAGTTTTGAAGGGATGCTATTTATTTTGGGAATCCTTATTTTCATGCCCCTTTGATGTTCGTGTATAATCCTGTGGAGCAAGTGCTTTATTACGTTCTGTATAGCCCTTAGGTGATAATCGAAAGATCGATTTTTTAATGGTTGCCCAATTTAGATCTGTTGCCAGGTTCATGTAAGAGTAGCCATAAATTCGAATATTACTTAAGTAAAGCAGCGTCAAATATAAAGAAACAAAGAAACCGAACAAACCGAAAAAGGCACTAGCAAAGATAAAGGCAACACGTAATATGCTGACGGAAGTAACAAGTGACTGATTCACCAATGTAAAGGAGGCAATCGTAGAAATAGCGATGACAACGATCATTTCAGGGCTCGTTACACCTGCTCGAATGGCTGCATCCCCGATAATTAATCCGCCTACAACACTGATGGTCCCACCAATAACGGAGGGTAGACGCAAACCGGCTTCACGAAACAATTCAAACATCAGTAACATGAGCAACATTTCAAGCGAAGAAGGGAGCGGTAAGCCCACCTTCGCTTGCACCACGGTTGCGAGTAGTTGAAGGGGTAATTGATTTTGATGATAGGTTGTTAGGGCAAGCCAGAATGCAGGGAGTAGTAATCCAATTAAAATACCGAATATCCTCAATAAACGTTCGAGTGAACTGAAAATAATAGGATATTCATTATCCTCAGCTGATTTCAGTAAGAGAAACAAATTGACAGGGGTAATGATGGCATAGGCGACGCCATCTACAAAAATAATAAAACGTCCTCTTGCTAAGGCCTGAACCGCATAATCAGGTCGTCCAGTATAATCAAACTTCGGAAAAAGCTTGGAATTTTTATTCACCCGTTCCATCAATAAATCGCCACTAAAAACAATATCTGTATCAACAGCAGCAAGCTGCTTTTTGATGCCATGTAAAATATCCATATCCACAATATCATCAAAATAAAGAATGGCTACCGTAGTTTTTGATCGTTTCCCAAGCTCCACTTTTTCCACACAAAATGAATTGGTCGGCAAACGTTTTCTTATGAGTGCGATATTGACGCGAATATCTTCAATGAAATTATCTCTGGGCCCTTTAACAAGAACCTCCATGCGCGTTTCTTCAGGCTGGCGATTCGGCTTTTGGGCAATATTGCTTGCATATAAAAGATTGTCTTCGTCAAAATACAACAACAAGAAGCCACTATAGACAAAAGTTATCAGCTGTTCCTTGTCTTGTACTTTTTGCATACTTGGAACATGAAGATGCCTTGCGATATTCTCTTCAAAGGGGACCTCATCCAAATGATCATATAAATACTGAATACGTTGAATAATCACTTCATTAAGCATTTGTTGATCAATCATAGCATCACACGTAATAAAGTGTACTTTCTGCTGATTAAACATATATTCCTGAAATTGAATATCTGCCGATTTTTGAAATAATTTTCTGAGCGTACTAAGATCTAGCGCCTGTTCTTGCTGAGGCATTATGATTCACCACTTTTCCTATCTTGTTTTTCAGTTTTCCCCTTTTTAGAAGATTTATCCGACAAGAAAGCTACGACTACGAAAAATATTGAGAGTAAAAAGAAAAAAATAAAAGTGGCTGCAAGAATATAATGTCCTTTTACTTTTAAAAATAGGCTTTCATTTAGCATGATTAATGGTAAACAAAGAATAAAGAAGGGTGGAGCAAGCATTTGCCATATACGCTTGGGATCTCCTGTCATCTTCAATAAATCGGCCACAATGTACAAAAGGAAGCTAACACGAATAAAGGTTCCTGTCAGCCATTGATAAATGGAGAAAAAGTCAAGATGCTCGATATAGCGACCGATTGTCACTAATCCCCATTCTTCGTAGGCAGGATAGCGTTGCTTAGTCGCTTCATTCGGTCCAAATTCTGTAATGGCTCCAATTAAAGGTCCTAATGTCAGTCCTACTAAAATGGCCAGCATAATAGCAAAGTGGTACCAGCGAATACGTTCCTTAAATTGATGCTGTAAAAATAGCAACATTAAAAGCTCAATAAACCCTGATGCAGGGAAAATCATACCTCGCAAGACAGGCTGGAATCCATGTTCAAAAAATGGACGTAATAATTCATAATCTTTTACCTGCATGTTCGTAAAGGCCACGAAAAAGCCAAAGATAACTACTCCGAATAATACAAAAACGTTTAAAATGACGAGCGTCTGTAAGCTAGTCGTCACAAGAAGAATACACAGAATGACGTAGATAAATAGTAAGATAATTACAGGGGTTTGCGGTAAAAATGTAGTATTAATCCATTGCAGTGTTTCAACCATTGTAAAAGCTGCGATAATCATTAAAAAAATAGCAACTGTATAAATAACAATAGTAGAGCCAATTTTCCCGATTTTTGAATCGAGCCAATCTCGGATGGGCTCCTGATTAGATTTTGATTGAATATATACTAATAAAAATAGCCAAAAGAAAATAATTCCTCCAGCAAACAATACCGATAGCCAGCCATCTCTTTTGGCCACATCTAGTAGTGGAGGAATAATGGTTACATGATTTTTTAAGCCAATAACAGTCATTGATAGGAAGATGACATGTAAAATACTGATTGATCCTACACTTTTCATGTTGAAAACCCTCTAACATTGATTGATACATATTAGCTTTGACAAAAAAAGTCGGCTTTATAAGCAGAAAATGGTATGGTTTCATGAAAAAAAGAGGTATTGGATGACACCATCATCCAATACCTCGTCATAGGAAAAGTAAGCTAAATTAATGAATATATTTTGTGCTTACAAGATCTTCTTTTAAGACATCTGTTGGGATTTCAAACTCTACAACGCCCATATAGCCAGGTGCCACTTCATATTTATCAAAGGAAATCACAAGCTTGCCTTTATCAGAAATGTAGAATTGCTGATCAGGTTTAATAGTTGTAAATTCCTCCATTAACTCTTCATCGGCAAGGCCAGCACCCTTTACCCAATAAACTTTATCTTGATTCGATTCAGCTATTTGTGTACGCATTTGTTCTTTAATATTTTCACTAATTGTTTCAATATAGTGTTGATCTTTAAAGAGCATTGGTAAAGTAATTAAAATTTCGTTTTCTTTATCGATCGTATCGTATTCCATCACCGTTGAAGAAGAAGCAACGGTATTCACTACATAGCGGCCAATCGACAAAATTTGTTCGTTATCAGTTTTGATTTCGTAGCCACTATCAATACCTAAATGACCACCGCCATTTAATTTTAAATCGCCCACTTCTGCCATAAATTCATCGTAAAGTGTCTTACCTTCTGCACGATATTTTTCATTTAATGTATTCGCCAGATCTTGATTTTCTAAGTTTTCAATAGAAGGTACTTTAATGTTGGCATCATAATTATCTTCAGCCACTTCATATTCTGTCCAAGTCAATACTTTTATCACACTACCAACCACGGGAATTTCTGAGAGTGTGCGTGCCATTGCAGGACTTACATTTAAACCTGCTGTAAATAGCATGGCTGCAGCGGCAGATCCAAGGACCCATTGAGGTGTACGATTTTTTTTCTTTTTTCGACCTTGCTTAAGTGCTTTTTCAACCACGAAGTCTAGCTCTTTTGGAATCGGGACTTTCATATATTGTTTTTCTAACTCCTGTAATTTTTTATCCATGTGCAGTTTCTCCCTTCACATCTTCCAATTGTATTTTCAATAGTTTTAATGCTTTATAAAGACGCGATTTGGCTGTACTCAACTTAATGTCGAGGATGTTCGCCACGTCAGCGAGTTTTAAATCCTCGAAATAATGGAGAATGACAACCTCTCGATACATTTGCGGGAGTTCATCCAACGCATGCTCCAAGTCAACGTTCTCATAAACATCCTCTTGAGCAGGCGTCAAATATTGTAATGTATCATCATCTGTCACTTGTAAGCGTTTATGCTTACGTAAAAAATCTATGGCTGTACGGACAACTATTTTATAAAACCAGCTTTTCATATAGGTCACATTTTCAAGTCGATCTAATGAAAGCATGGCTTTTTGGATACTGTCTTGTACAACATCTAGTGCGTCCTGTTCATTTTTTGTATAGCTATACGCGAGCAAATAAAAACGCTCTTTTTGTTCTCGAATGAATTGGACAAACACCTCTTCATGTTGAAATGCATTTCTTGTTCTCATGTCCAAAGAAGCTCCTTTATTAACATTATCAAATTGTATACATTTACTAGACGTTCGAGGAGAGGGAAAAAGTTGATGCCATGAAAAAAACTTACCCCATTTGAGATAAGTTTGATCCTTCTATAGTATTGGCATACGTTAGTATAACGACTGATCATGAAAAATAGTCATATGTATTTTTCAAGAGTAATAGAATGGTCACAACGATAAATAATTTACGTACATAGCCACTGCCGCGTTTAATGGCAAATTTTGAACCAACAATAGCTCCTGCAATTTGCGCAAGACCCATTGGTAGTCCATAGGCATAATTGATTTGTCCTAAGTATATAAACATAAGGAGGGCAGCTACATTACTGCCGAAATTTAAAAATTTGGCGTTTCCTGCTGCTTGTAAAAAATCAAAGCCAACTATGAGAAAAGCAAAGAGTAGAAACGAGCCTGTCCCAGGACCTAAAAAGCCATCATAGAAGCCAATAAGTGTAATCACGAAAACAAAAATAATAGAACGCTTTGGCGTTAATTGTTTATAGGTGGTCATACTGCCCCAGTCTTTTTTGAAGATGGTATAGATGGCAACGGCTGCAAGCATAATCAGCATTAATGGCTTTAGTACACTTGGATCCATTAGGTGAACAATCCAAGCACCCAGCATAGAGCCCAAAAAGACGAAGGGGAAAAGCTTATAGACGGCTTTAATATCTAGTTTACCAGAGCGATAAAATGTCACTGTGCTAGTAAGGGAACCCATTGTACCTGCCAATTTATTGGTTGCTACTGCAGCAGAGGGTGGAAGACCAACGAACATAAGAGCTGGTAATGAGATAAGCCCGCCTCCTCCAACCACTGAATCAATAAAGGCTGCTAAAAAACCGAAGAGGATTAAAATTAATAAAATATTTATATCTAAATCAAAAGGCACAAAAGGTCATCTCTTTTCTATCATAATAATCTGATAGTAGCGAACTGAGAATAGGCTGTAAATACTCTAGCTGCTATTTTTTAATAGAAATAAATGAAGTGATCCAATGCTAAATGACGATAATTTCTGCATAATTCAAAATAATTCTACTTGGAGTCATTATTTTGATGTATTATGTAGGTGATGATGTTTTTACGTAAAGGGGACGTGATGACATGAGTTTAGGAAATCATATACGTGTATTTCTCTGTGTTGTGTTTATGGGAGTACTTGTAGGGTATGTCTTTAATGCAAAAAAAGATATAACAGATCATGAGTATATTGATACCGTAAAGGAAGGCTATTTGGAGAATTTTTCAGATGTCACAGTTCGAAATGCGTTTAATTACGCTTTTTTTGAACCTTACTGGCGCTATTATGAAGCAAAAACTGGGGAGCAAGTTGTAGAATTATCAGGTGATATTACGTTTCAAGACGAAAAAGGACATGCTATTCTTCAATTTGTCGTGAACGAACAAACGCAGCAATTTTCCCTAGAGGCAATGAAATTTAAAGATGTCGTATTAAACCAGCAACAACAACAAAAGCTTGTTGGCATGGTCTATCACACTTGGGAAAAGAAACAACTAGCTTATGAGTAAGGTTTTTTATTTTGTAAATCATCCAAACTGTATTACAGTAAAAGGGGGAGCTAGAGACAGAGAGGATGTTTTACATGAGATTAAGTATTTTAGATCAAATGCCGATTCCAAAAGGTCATTCTGCAGAAGAGGCCTTCCAACGTACAGAACAGCTGGCATTGCTAGGTGAAGAGCTTGGCTATCACCGTATGTGGCTTGCTGAACACCATAATAGCCAGTCATTGGCGAGTTCAGCTCCTGAAGTAACTGCTGCTTTTTTAGCTGCTAAAACACAGCGGCTTCGCATTGGTACGGGTGGCGTCATGATGATGCATTATTCACCCTATAAGCTAGCAGAGGTCTTTAAAACATTATCGGGGCTGGCACCCAATCGTATTGATTTTGGTGTGGGGAGAGCTCCTGGTGGTGATCATGCCGCTATCTATGCCTTGGCAGAGGGAAGACGACAACGCTTCACAGAACAGTATGATAAGCTAGAAATCATATTAAAACTAATGAATAATCAAAAAACAGGTGAACATGTCTATGATCAAGTCGTTGCAGCGCCTGCTCATATTTCATTACCAGAGGCTTGGTTACTAGGTTCTAGTGGTCAGAGTGCAATGCAGGCTGGTCAGCTGGGAGTAGGCTATTCATATGCACAATTTTTCACGGGCAATATGTCAAAGGATATCTTTGATGCCTATAAAGCCTATTTTACGCCTTCCTATTATATGGATAAACCACAGATCATTGTGACCTATGCAGCAACAGTTGCCCCAACCTTAGAAGAAGCGGAATATTTAGCTAAACCGATTGATATTTCTCGTCTTCAATTAATGAAGGGGCAAATCATTCAAACAATGTCACCCGAAGAAGCGAAGGATTATCCATTAACTGAAATGGATAAATTGACGATTGACAATAATCGCAAGGCGAATCTTGTCGGAACACCACAAGACATTGCTTCTTTTTTAAGCGCTGAGCAAGAACGCTATGGCTTTGATGAAGTGATGCTAAATTGCAATCAATATGAATTAGAAAGTCGTTTAAATACCTATAGATTCCTGGCAAAGGAATTAATTCGATAAGTGGAAAAGCCATATTCATCATTTGAATATGGCTTTTGTGTATTTAATTCGAATAGTGGCTTTACAATGAGAAAAACCCGGAAATTAATTTCCGGGTCTGATTACCACTTACATTTTTTGCTCCATGACACACTGCCTCGCTTCCGCATAGGATCTTAAGGATATTCCTAAGAAATCTGTACTTTAGCTTATTCAGTTTTGATGGTCCTTCTGAGTTATCGATCAATCGCACTCATCGGGTTAACCCTCCTAGTCATTGGATTTGAAGTGAAATCTTTAATAGTATAGCTCAACTTCTATTTCTTATACCTCTTGGAACATAAAATATTTTTTGTGCTAAAAAATAATTACAAGAAAACATACAGTCATTACCAGTTAACAATGAAGATAAAAACACTCGTCTGTTTGAAGAAAAGTATATTTGCATCCATGATGTATGCTACTTGTAAAAATGGCTGTGATTTTAATTATTGATAGATATTTCCATAAATGTGGTTGACTTAAAATGTGTATTAAGCATATAATACATTTCAAGAAGTGTATTAACTGTTTAATACATTTTTTTATTGTCGGTGTATTAAGCGCTTAATACGCCGAGGTGTTAACGAGAGAAAAAATATGTTCATGTTGATAGGTGCAACCCATCATTCTACATACTGTGTATTAAGTGTTTAATACGCGGAATTAATTTTTGAGGAGTTGAGTTATTTGACTATAAATTTTAATAATCGGGACCCGGTGTATGTCCAAGTGATTCGGCATTTGAAAGAACAAATTGCCAAGGGATTTTATGAGCCAGGTCAGGAGATTCCATCCAGAAGGGAATTAGCCAATCAGTTAAAGATTAACCCAAATACTGCGCAACGAGCTTATAAGGAAATGGAGGAACAAGGATTGATTTTTACAGAGGGGAATATGCCTAGCTGCATTACGAAAGATGAAGCAGTCCTTAAAAATGTCCGTGAGGAATTGATTATCGAAGCGGTTGACTTATTTTTAGGCTCTATTAAATCTATCGATGTGCCGTTAGCCGAAGTATTGGAACTTGTAAAGAAAAAACATGATGCCGAAAGCGGAGAAGCGGAGGAATCGAAATGATAGAAGTAAAAAATGTTAACAAGAAATACGGCAGGAAACAGGTTTTAAAAGACATTTCTTTTACTGCAGAAAAAGGAGAGATTACTTGTTTAATAGGAATAAATGGTGTAGGTAAGACGACCATTATGAAAGCTATTATGGCGCTCACACCAATTAATAGTGGTGAAATTTTAATGGATGGAGAAAAAATCACAAAAGAAAGTTTTGAAAAAATAACCTTCATCCCAGACACAATAACGATGTTGCCACAAATGAAAATCAATGAAGCTTTTGCGTTCATGGCTGATTTTTATAAAAGCTGGAATCCTCAGAGGGCAGAAGAATTACTACAATTTTTTAAACTTGATCCGAATGAACGTATTGCTAACTTATCGAAAGGAAATACAGCAAAAGTGAATATGCTACTGGGATTGTCACTTGATGTCGATTATTTACTGATGGATGAACCATTCTCTGGCATTGATATTTTCTCTCGTGAGCAGATTGCGGAGGTGTTTACAAGCCATTTAATTGAAGAACGTGGTGTCATTATAACAACGCATGAAATTAGTGATATTGAGCATTTGATTGATAAAGCAGTCCTTATTGATGGCGGTGCAGTATTGAGGGAATTTAGCGTGGAGGAAGTACGTGAAAATGAAGGGAAATCAGTGATTGATGTGATGAGGGAGGTATATCGAGCATGAAAAACTATTTAAAACTTGTTAATTTTGAAGTAAATCGATTTTTTAAATTGTATTTGATTTTAATAGGCTTGACCATGCTCAGCCAGCTTATAGGAGCGGGAATTATCTCACAAACCTATATGAAAAATGCTAAACAGTTGATGGCAGAAAACCAGTTATCCATGAGCCAGTATGTGGAGCAATACGGGACTTTTTCTTTCGATCGATTCACTGATTCAGAATGGTTTCTGCTGCCAATCTTTTTTTGTATCGCCATGTTGATGATTTATGTTTTCTTTATTTGGTATCGAGATTGGTTTGGTAAAAATACGTTTATTTACAGATTATTCATGTTACCAACTGAAAGAATCGCCATTTATTTTGCGAAATTAACGACGATTATGCTTTTAGTTCTTGGCTTGATTGCTTTGCAAATCTTGCTAATTTTGATGGAAAAACAAATAGTGAATAAGATTATACCAATAGACCTCCAATCAAATTTCTCAATTTATGCTAGTTCTACTTTAAATATGTGGAGGTGGCTGTATCCGACTAGCTTTACAGAGTTTATCCTGGTTTATGCACTTGGGTTACTTTTCGTGGCAGTAATATTTACCGCGATTTTAATTGAGCGAAGTTATGGTTTAAAAGGAGTTTTTTACGCTATTTTTTATTGTTTACTGTCACTGGGGGTATTTTTTGCTCCAATCCTATTAGTAAATGTTTATACAAATTACTTTTACCCACTTGAAATTTTCTTGATGGTACTGGTAACGAGCATGATTGTTTTAGGAATCGCCATTTGGATTGCGAATCATTTACTAAAATATAAAATCAGAGTCTAGAGGAGGTATAACAATGAAAAAATATTGGAAAACAATCAGTATTAGTTTCTTCATCGTGGTGTTTATCAGTTCTTACTATATCCAAAAAACAGCAATGGCTTCTAAAAATGATAGAACCTATAAAATTGAAACGATCAGCGGAAATAAGGAAGAAATCGAAAATCTTATTCTTCAAACAAGTTATCAGAGTAATAATCTTTATCATATGTTGTACATATCAAAGGATGGTTCCACGAATCCCAATAATCAGTCTTTTTTTAGAGATTTGATGGCACCGAATGAACCTATGAATCTTCGAAAATATATTGAGGAACACCGTAATTTTATGCGTGGGAAAGAATTTGATCCAAGAAAATATTTTGAAGACAAATCACGTTTGATTTACACAACGTTTTTAGATGAGGGTGGAAAAGAAGCTAGCAATGTCGTAACGCTTCAAATTGATACACTTGATAAAAATACAAATGACAGTTCTTCCTTTAAAATCGATATACCAGTTAAAGCAAGCTATGATTGGATTAATGTGAATGACGTTTACGTGGGAAATGGAAAAATAAATATATTAACAACCAACTATTTATCAGCCAATTATCTTATAGAAGGTAGGGAAGAGTTGCATGTCTATTCGATTGATGAGAACAAGAAGGAATTAGTAAAGGACGCCATCCTTGCAGAATTAGTGTCAGAAGAAAGAGGCACTTCCAGTATCCGTATTTTTAATGAATACAATACTACTACTCAAAACGAAAATTATTATTTATATATGGTAGAAAAATACAGTGATCGAAAAGAAGATACTGAGCCAGAAGTTATCTCTAGTCAAATATATCTCTATAATAATGCTAAGAATGAAGCAGTGGAATGGACTATGCCAGAAGAATTAAAACCCTATCGGAAGTCAATGCTGATTCATAAAGAAACGATATACATTCCTGTTTATTCAGCCAATGGTCTAACATTGAATCGTTATCATATTGAAAAGAAGCAGTGGGAAGATCCCTTAACCC
Organism: Lysinibacillus sp. FSL K6-4013; assembly: GCF_038630435.1. Classification (NCBI taxonomy): domain Bacteria; kingdom Bacillati; phylum Bacillota; class Bacilli; order Caryophanales; family Bacillaceae; genus Lysinibacillus; species Lysinibacillus sp. FSL K6-4013. The sequence continues at coordinate 2,743,303 of NZ_CP152031.1, read as the reverse complement.
TTCAATATTCAAGCATTGCGAATGAAAATGATGCTCCATATTTACGTATAGCAGAGGGAAAATTTTATTTAGTATATCGTGTTTCTGATGGACAGTGGTTGTCTATCGTTGATTTATGTACAGGTGGATTGATTTATGAAGGGAAAATAATTATTTCCGTAGACAAGAAAAATCAAGAGGCGGATTCCTCACTTACGATCGAACAATTATATACGATGCATTAAAGACCAGGTATACGGATAACCTACATTTTATAGCTCCATATGTAAAAAGAAAACACCATGTTGTTCAACATGGTGTTTCTCTCATTAACCTATACGCGAGCAGAGCCACTCACAAAAGCGGTGTTTTGATAATACATATTTTTTACAAGGACATTTGGGCCTAAGCATTTGACTGCGGGACAATGGCAGTTAAGCGATTTTGCCAAGTCGGTTGCCATCCATTTATCAAAAATCAATGGTAGTTCGTCATGTACAATATTGCCGAGGGCTGGTGTATCACCAAAGTCGGTAACGATCACATCACCTGTAAAGATATTGATATTCAATCGTGAACGACCGTCTGGGTCATTACGCATTGTGACATTCTTCGCTGTGCGGAGACGTTGTAACAGCTTTTGATCCTCTTCATTCAGGCTACATGGGTAGAATGGGAGTGTACCAAACAACATCCATGTATTGTCATCACGAATATCTAACAGGTGATGAATGGCCTCACGTGTTTCCTCTAGTGATAAAGAAGTGAGTGCACTTGCAAAGTCGGATGGGTACATTGGGTGCACCTCATGGCGTGCACATTTCATCTCATGGATGATTTGGTTATGGATATGTTCTAAGTATGGTAAAGTTTTTTTGTTTAACATAGTTTCCGCAGATACCATAACGCCGTGTTCAGCTAGCATTTTTGAGTTATCAATCATGCGTTGGAATAAGGCTGCACGTTGGTCGTATGTTGGTTTGCGTTCCATCATAGCAAAGCCTGTTTCAACGAATTCATCGATCGTACCCCAGTTATGTGAGATATGTAGGACATCTAAATACGGTGCAATCAGTAAATAACGTTCAGGTTCTAATGTTAAGTTGGAATTGATTTGTGTGCGCACGCCTCGTTCATGTGCATATTTCAATAAAGGCAATACATAGTTTTGAACGGACTTCTTAGACATCATCGGTTCTCCACCAGTAATCGAAATCGTTTTAAGATGTGGAATTTCTTCTAGGCGCTTTAAAATTAATTCGATTGGTAATGCCTCTGGATCTTTATTTTGTAATGTATACCCTACCGCACAGTGGGCACAGCGCATATTACAAAGTGTTGTTGTTGTAAATTCAATATTTGATAGTGTCATTTGTCCATGCTGTTCCACATCTAAATAAGCTTCCCAAGGATCAAAGACAGGTGTTATTTTTTGTAAGGTCGTCATCTTTCGTACATCTTCCTTTCTAGCAATCTATTGTCTCATATTCACCGATAATTTCAAATATGAAATTACAGAAAGGGCTATTTTAGGGCTAGACGAACATTTTTTGCCAATATAGAAAAAGTTCCCTAGTTTCAATGGACGGATAAGCATGTGTATAAAGCGCCTATATGTTCTAATATTCTGTCATAGGACATTTTACTGTTATTTTTCATAAAAAACGTTATCATGATATAGAGTAAATAGTCACAATGCATCGAAGAAAGTGGGAATGAACATGACGAAATATGAGATATTATTGTTTGACGTAGATGATACATTACTAGATTTTGATTTAGCTGAAAACGCAGCACTTGACCGCATGTTTAAAGAGGAAAATATAGCAGTTACTTCAGAGATGATTGCGCGATATAAAGAAATTAATGAGTCCATGTGGCGTGCTTTTGAGCGTGGGGAATTAACAAAAAATACATTACATAATACGCGATTTGCTGTTGCCTTTAAGGAATTTGGCATAGAAGTCGATGGAGCTTACTTTGAAGCACTGTTCCAAAAATATTTGTGTGAGGCCCACCATTATGTAGAAGGTGCCTATGAGGTAATTGCACAGCTTGCAGACCAGTATCATTTATATGTGGTGTCAAATGGTGTCACGGCTACACAAAATAAACGTCTTGTGGATGCTAAGCTAGCGCCACATTTTAAAGACATTTTTATTTCGGAGCAAACAGGCTATCAAAAGCCTATGCCAGCATTTTTCGATTATGTTTTTGAACGGATCGATGATTTTGATAAAGATAAAACGCTGATTATTGGGGACTCGTTGACATCCGATATTAAAGGCGGTTTACTATCAGGTATCGACACATGCTGGTTTAATATCCGTAATATCGAAAACACAAGTGAAATTAAGCCACATTATGAAATTAACAAATTACACGACTTATTTGAAGTATTGAATAAACAGCTAGTTTAGTACTACCAAGGTGGAACTATTGGACCAAATCAAAAATCATTGAGCACAGAGAAGATAATTATTTCCATGTATGGAATGAAATAGCTGGGAAGATATGTCCACTTTATATTAATACAAAGATTTAAGTACAAGCATGAAATTGTTTTTTTACAATTTCATGCTTGTACTTTTACCCAAACTTCATAAATTTGAACTGTTTCTTTAATCATTCCTCTATCATTGTCACTGGTTTAAAGATAGCCATTTCTAATAAATCCTTTTACATAATTTTGTCTGCTTTGATCAAGGCATCAATTATGACATCACTTCATAAAAAATAATATCCAAGTCTTAATGATTATGTCATATTTTATTATAAGAATTGTAGAGGGGAGTTCACTTGCTAGCAGTCTCTATAGTCGACAAGCCTCAAATTTTTATGCTTGCTACTTATTTTTAATGGGATTCTTTGCTATTTTATGCCTTTTCCTAAGAAACATCATGATACTATTTTAATATGCCTAAAAACACATATGTGATAAGGTGCTCAAAACTTTTAAAGATTCAATTTCAAAGTTAATTATCAAAAATTGAAACCCAGGTGTTCAGAGACGAATTGAAATATTGTTTAACGAATAATGATATGTCTTACATGTAATTAGCTATGACAAACGTGTTGTACTTGTGTTAGAAAAAGAATATCATCAACAACTATCCGAGTTAGCGAAAACCCAGAACATAACCGATAGTAGGCTCGCACAAAAGATGATAGAGGAATATTTAGACAAGCATCAGAATTAAGGTATTTATTTTGAACAAAACCTGGTTAATTTAAAAAACCGAACTCCCCATTCATCTACACGATAGTGCAATTTATTTGCAGTCTATTTCGTGTGAATGAAGGGGTTTTTAGTTAGAAGCAAACTATACATAATATCAAAATTTAGGCGGTATAGGATTTATGGTTTAATCATTTATATGTATTTACAAATAGTTCTTTTTATATATTAATTCCCATAATGTACTACCTAAAACGGTTAGTTTAGCACCATCCTAATAGTGATTGTCTGTCTATAATAGATAATGTTTCAAAAATCACAAGTATTAGGACGTGGGGAAATATTATGAGCCAAAAAGGTAATATAGCAACTATTAATCCCTATCGCTATGCAAGTTTTAATGGATATTAGTATCTAAATTAATATATGGAGAACTAAATATGAAAAATCAATTTCTACGAATGCTTTTGTATAGTATTATTCTACTAGTATTATTGAGTTGGCATAAACTAAATTTTTATATTCTGGCAACTTTATATTTTCTTTTTATGGTGATAGAAGTTTTCTTGAATTCAAAAGAATATAAGAAGGAAAGTAAATATATAGTTTTAGGATATCGAATCCTCTTTATTCTTACAGCAGTGATAATTATATTTAATAGGGATAAGATTATGGGATAAATATTTAAAAAAATAAAAGGTTTATTACTAATAAATATAAAGCATAAGAAATGACAAAAGGTATGAGAAATAAATCTCAGTGCCTTTTGTCCATTTAGTTATTCCCTTTATATTTACAGTGATAGCACTATATATTGCAAACAGACTAACCCAAAAAATGGACTGGTAGTATTAATAATCAATTATGAATGTACAATTCAATATGGGGAAAATACACATAAATTAATAGGTATAGAGTTCAAGTAGTGCTCTAATTTAGTTTACTTTACATATTAGTGTGAGAAATAGTGTTAAAACAGTAGGACGACTAAACTGAATTACACCAGAATACCAAGTAAATTTAAATTACTCTGCGATTCTTACATAAAGCCCAGCCACTGATAGTTCAGAGGTTTGGGCTTTTATTATTTATCTTCTTTTATCCATCTCATTTAACACTTTTTCACCATCTTTAGAAGACATGTTCGTATATAAGGAAGTAGTTTTAATAGCTGAGTGACCTAATTGATCCCTTTATAAAATTATGTCTCCACCGCTCCGGGTAAAATCTACTGCAAATGAATATCTAAGTTTATGTGGACTTTTACCGTTTCTAAAGAAAGCTGATGTATATTTATTTACGATGTTTTGAATGGCTCTTCTATATAAAGGTCTTACAACACCACCATAAACGCTAACAAAAAGGAAAGGGGATTTTTTAGCGCCTGGGTATCTAGATTCTCTAACATCCATGAACCGTTCTAAATCTACAATAGCACTTTCTAAAACGGACACAGAGTCAGGTTTGTTACCTTTTCGTACAACATCTATGTATCTGCTGTGCAAATGTATATTGTTCATTTCGAGGAGGTATTTTTAATTATAGACAAAGGTATAAAAAATAGGGGAAAAGGCAAAACCTTTTATGAGACTAGTTTCCATGAAAGGGGAAATCTTCGATGAATATGGTTCTAACTGCTAATAAACGTCAAAAAGGGCGTCATTCGTCACTAACACAGCTTCGACAAAATGGGGCTATTCCTGGTGTTGTTTACGGTTTTCAAATGGAGCCGACAGCCATTACGTTAGATGCTAGAGCTTTTGCGAAAATATTGGCTGCACATGGTACGAAAAGTGTCTTTCAACTCGATGTGGAAGGAAAGCGCATCAATGCTGTTTTAACAGAAGTGCAGCGCTGTGCATTGAAGGGTAATGTAAAACATGTTGATTTCAAGTCCATTAATATGTCTGAGGAGCTAGAAGTCGATATTCCGGTAACCGTGATTGGTGATGCTGTAGGAGTGGCAGAAGGAGGCTTCCTGCTTCAGCCTAATCGTGAGGTTCGCATTAAAGTGAAGCCAACTGAAATTCCAGAAACCATTGAAATAGATGCCACGAATGTTGCGATTGGCACTTCTCTTTATGTAGGGGATATTCGCCAACAGTTTCCGTTTGAAATTTTACATGAGGATGACTATACACTGGTGACCATCACACCACCAGCTGCTGAAAATGTACAGGAAGATGATACAGTCGACGATACACCTGAAGTGCTTGAAGCGACAGGCCAAAATACGGATGAAACAAGAGGATAGAGAAAGAGGGAGCCATCTTACATTTCGTAAGTGGCTCCTTACCGTTTATTGGTTAAACTGCTGTATCGATTTTCGGTAACGATAATATAAAGTGATGTAAATACTACAAGTTACTAAAAATAGCCATGGTGGGATAAAGCGCCCGATGGCAAAGGGTGTTTCAAATAAAAAGGCAAAAAGGAAAGAAAACCCTTCTTTCTCCCATAAATCAGGTGTAAAATACGCATTTTTTATACTGAAAAGGGAGTAGTAACTATCGTTGGCATAAAAAATCATTAAGAAGATAAATGACAGTATGGCCCAGTTGCTTGCTTGTTTCATTAAACGTTTATATTTCGCAATGTGGGAATCATGATCTGAAAATAATTCATCATTGCCATCTTTTCTTTTTAACCAATAGTAGGTGCCGTCATAGGCTTTTTCTTTTACTATACGCCAGCCAAAATCCTCATGTAATTGCTTATAGGTCGCTTGCTTTTCTTTGCGAAGATCCTGCTGACAATCAATCCGAATAACTCGTTCAAGATCTTCAGTATGCTGAAATGTATAAATACCTGCTGAGTTTATGTTAGAGCATATCCAACCCTTGGCTAACATTTCGTTTAACCAACGCTCTTCCTTTTCGATATCAAAAAAGATTTTAAACTTTATCATGTTCGCCAGCTCCCTCGTATAAAGATAAAATGCGCTGCAATCTTTGTTGCTCTGCGGCTAATATTTCTAGACCCTCTTCTGTCGTTTGATAAACCTTGCGTCTTGTATCCTGGGTTTCAACAGGTGTAATCCAATGATATTTCAATAAATTGTCAATGGCTCCATACATCGTACCTGCAGCAATTCGGACTGTACCAGCACTCATTTCCTCAATTTTTTGCATCATAGCATAGCCATGTAGCGGTTCACGTAAGGCGAGTAGAATATAATGCATGGTTTCGGATAAAGGTAATAATTTATGTTTTTTCACATCTTCACCTCAAATATACAGTTGGACTATATAGTTTGATTATATATAGTTGCACTGTATATTTCAACTGTAAAAAAAGACAATGCAAAAATGCATTGTCATTAAAGTTTAGACAACAGCGCTTTTCACGCCTGTCCATCGCATAAATAATTTTTCGTTATAGGATAAGGCAAATTGTACGATTGGTCCAAGTCCAAATGCCATAAACACCGTACCGATGCCTATAGGACCGCCAAGTAGGAAGCCAATAATTGCAACTGTTACTTCCATTGTTGTACGAGAGCGGGTCACACTCCAGCCAAGCTTATGGACCATCATCAGCATAAGTGTATCACGTGGTCCAATACCTAAATTCGCCACCATATACATCCCACAGCCCCAGCCTAGTAACACTAACCCTGTAAGGTAAGATATAAGTTGCATCCAAAAACCATCAATATCAGGTAACCAATAGTTGAAAATATCAATAAAAATGCCTGCCAAAAACATATCGATAAACGTTCCAGGTAAAGGGAACTTTTTCGTAATCAGCATATCAAACGCTAAAATAGCAAGTCCCAAAATAATGGACCATGAACCGATTGATAAGCCCAATGTTTTTGTTAAGCCAATATGTAGTACATCCCATGAGCCCACACCAAAAAGTTGGCCTTTAATTGTTAATGTGATCCCAAAAGAAAGCACGATAATGCCTGTTATGAAAAACAAACAGCGCGTAAAAAAAGCTTGTTTCATTTTTAACCCTCATTCATTCGAAAATTCCTGTTGTCCATCCAGTTATTATAACAATAGATTTTCAATATGCCCGAAGATTGTCATTTCACATTTTTCAAAAAAAGACGGTTAGCTTTCTTAGGAGAGGGCAAAATAGATATGTAGATGAAAGGATGGGATACAATGACTTCTGTACGTGATGAAATTTTAGAAGTGTTAAATCGAGAAAAGATTGGGACAATGGCAACTGTAGAAAATGGCAAACCGTACTCACGTTACATGACGTTCCAGCATGAAGATTTTGTGTTGTATACAGTGACGAATAAACATTCAGAAAAAATGGAAGAGCTACGCAAAAATCCATATACCCATATTTTATATGGCTACGAAAATGGTGGATTTGGTGATACGTATGTGGAAATAGAAGGCAAGCTTACGGAAGTACATGAAGAAGGGATAAAAAATAAACTAGCCGAATTTTTTACAAGTATCTTTGTTGGCAATCAGGATGAAATGGTGACATTAAAAATTGAGCCTATTCGTATGCGCTTGATGAATAAAAAAGGGCAACCACCCAAAGAGCTAGAATTTTCGAACGACCATTGATCAATGGTCGTTTTTTTACTGACGTAACGATAAATAGTTGCAATGATTAGTAGCTTTTTGGCATGATAGTTCTTAAAAGAAAAAGGAGTATAGGTTATGTCAATAAAATTACAGCAGCTGACACAAAATGTATTATCATCTCAAGGAAAATTAGAGGCAGATTTTATACTGAGAAATGCGCAAATTGCGGATGTTTTTTCGTTAACATGGCAAAAAGCAGATATCGTTGTGAAGAATGGTATGATTGTTGCTCTAGATCGCACTAATAAGTTTCAGGCTAAACAGGAAGAGGATGCGGCAGGAGGCTATGTCATTCCCGGATTAATTGATGGTCATATACATATTGAATCTTCTATGTTGACACCTGGAGAATTTAGTCGCGTTTTACTTCCTCATGGTATCACAACCGTGGTGACAGATCCACATGAGATCGCCAATGTCGCAGGAGCGGAAGGCATTCAATTTATGCTCGATGATGCACAAAAGGCAGATATGGATATTTTTGTGATGCTGCCATCAAGTGTGCCAGGTACACAGTTTGAAAATGCAGGCGCTACACTAACAGCTAAGGATTTGGCACCATTTCTACAACATGAACAGGTTCGTGGATTAGCTGAGGTGATGGATTTCCCAGCGGTGTTAAATGGGCAAGAGGACATGCTTCAGAAAATTTTATTATCGCAGGAAGCAAATTTAGTCATTGATGGGCATTGTGCAGGCTTACAAAGCAAACAAATTACAGGCTATCGAGCTGCGGGTATTCACACAGATCATGAATGTGTAACGGCTCAAGAAGCGATTGACCGTGTAGAGCAGGGGATGTATGTACTAATCCGAGAGGGCTCAGCCGCGAAAAACTTACGTGACTTATTGCCAGCTGTCCAGTCACACAATGCTCGTCGCTTTGGATTTTGTACAGATGATAAATATGTGGATGAGTTAATCGATGAGGGCAGCATCAATTATGATATCGCCATGGCAATAGCTGAAGGGATGCAACCATTGCAAGCAATCCAGTTAGCAACCGTAAACACTGCAGAATGCTATCGTTTATTGGACCGAGGTGTACTTGCACCAGGCTATAAGGCAGATTTTGTGTTAATAGAGGATTTATCGACGATGCAGGCAAAGGCTGTATGGAAAAATGGGCAGAAAGTGGCTGAAAATGGTGAGATGCTGACAAATCGTCAAGAGCCAGTTGTGCCTGCTCATATCCATCAATCTGTCCATTTACCAACCATTACAAAGGATAGGCTACAACTAGCATTCACAAAGGGTACAAAGGCGAATGTAATGGAGATTGTGCCGAATCAGCTAATTACCAATCATGTAATAATGGATGTACCTGTAAAGGATGGTTTTTTCGTCCCTTCTGTAGAACAAGATCTATTAAAATTAGCCGTAATCGAACGTCATCATCAGTTACACACGACAGGTTTAGGAATTGTCAAAGGCTTTGGCTTACAAAAAGGAGCAGTAGCCACAACAGTAGCTCATGATTCCCATAATGCCCTTGTTGTAGGAACAAATGATGAGGATATGGTCATGGCGCTTACTCGCATTCAGGAAATCCAAGGGGGCTTTGTGATCGTTGCGGATGGCCAAATTCTAGCGGAGATGCCATTAACCATTGGTGGCTTGATGACGGATGTACCAGCTCAACAGGCAAAGGAGCAGCTAGCAGGCTTGCACAGTGCATTAAAGACGCTTAATCCAACATTAGATTTCCATTTTCTCCTGACGTTTTCTTTTGTGGCATTACCAGTTATTCCTGCTTTAAAGCTAACAGATACAGGATTATTTGATGTGACAACCTTCCAGCATATCTCAGTAGAAGCATAGACGGTAGAACGACCTAATTGCGGTAAGCAATTAGGTCGTTTATTATCATTCTGTATACCGTAATAAGGTAAATCTTTTTTTACGTCGTGGAAATATATTTTCCCAGATGCTCCTTCTGCTCATTCATCGAGCAATATGCAGCCATGCGATTTATCGTCATGGAGACGAGGGGAATGTTAAAAAATTGTCGGTACCATACCACCATCCATACGAATTGGTGAACCTTTAAATGCAGATGCAAATGGACTACATACAAATGTAGTTATTCTCCCTATTTCGATTGGTTTGATAAATCTTTGGATTTCTGATTGAGGTAGGTTTGTCATCATAAATTCTCTCTCTTTCTCAGAAAAACTCATGTCTTTATTAGGAAACATACCATCAATTATTTGATACACATTCTCAGAGAGTGTTGGTCCTGGCATGATTGTATTAATTGTAACCTCTTTTCCTATTGTTAATTTAGATAGGCTTTTTGACAAAGATAATAGCATCGTTTTTGTCATGCAATATTGAGGCATTTGTCCCGAGGGCATAATTGCTTCTTCACTTGCAATAAAAATAATGCGACCAAAATTATTTTCCAACATTTTAGGCAAGTAAAATTTAGATAATCCATTTGCCGCAAGAACATTAGTACGAAAGTATTTTTCCCATGTATCATCATCAACATCTTCATAAGGCATAATTTCATAGATACCCATATTGTTCACTAAAATATCAATACAGGGATATTTTTCAAATAAGGCTTCTCTTTGATGTAAATCAGCAATATTGGCTGTAGCATTTTGTGGAAAAGTAGATGGATAAGTTAATTTAATTTCATTTACAGTGCGTTGTACCTCTTCATCATTTCGTCCATTTATTAGTACGTTCACACCTTCTTTGGCTAGTTCGATAGCGATTGCTTTCCCTATACCTCTTGTAGATCCGGTCACTAAAGCTGTTTTATTGTTCAATCCTATATCCATATTACATTGCTCCTCTATCTATTTTGATTTTCTGGATGTAAAAATAAAAACGCCAACTTTTTTGAAAGTCTGACTATTGGTCTTGTGTTTCAAAATTTTATATTTATCTAATTTGTTCCTACATGTTTAGAACGCCAATTTGAAGGCGTATCACCTTCCCATAGGTGGAAGGCACGGTAAAATGAGTTTTGATCTTCGTATCCAATCAAGAAGGCGACATCTTTAATATCAAGCGAGGGGTCTGCTAGATACTCGCGGGCCTGATCCTGTCGAACTTGTGTTAACAAAAACTTAAAGCTCGTGCATTCGTTAGTAAGCCTGCGCTGCAAGGTACGGTCGCTCATTCCTAGCTCGCTCGCGACTGTCTGTATGTCAGGGCGTCCTCCTGCTAAGCTACGTTTTATTATCCATTTAACCATCTCAGTGATGGAGCTGCTATGTTGGTGCACATTCAACGATTGATCCAGAAGAGGGGTCAACATTTCCAGCAACTCCAAGTTATATGAGGCAAAGTGACGATCCAGATCCCTGCGGTGTATCGTCAACCGGTTACACTTTGCACCAATTTGGATACTGCAACCGAAATAATCTTCAAGCGACTGTACATCGCCCATTTCATGTGAAAATTCAACGAACTTTGCTGCGATCGGTTGACCTGTCCCCCGACGTCCAAGCTCAAGAAGAAATGCAAGTGTGATACCAACCAGCATAGGAGGACCAGGTTGCTCAGTATACGACCATTCTAGTTCGATTGTACATTCCTCACCCTCCTCAGTGATACGCAAGCTTTCAGGTGGACACAGTTGTTTGTACCGTGCCATTCTCTTTAAGGCATCACGATAATCACGTGCATGGTAGGCTACTAGGACAGTAGGGGGGTAATGATTTGGTTCAAAGCTAGTCGCTAGTTTGATGATTCCTTTAGCAGTGTCGTCAATGATATCGGAATAAGCCTGCCAAATTGAAAAATATTGAGTTATAGAGACGACAGGTTCATTAATGATTGTAATAGGTAGTCGTGCTTTTCGAACCACGTCTTGCGGGGCTATCCCTACTTGACGTAACCCTTCCCAAAATCCCAACGGCATTTTAATGCGATTAGAGGTCTGTAACATCATCAATATGAGGCTCCTTCATCATGTATATTTATTGTTCATATCGTGAATTTTGTCCTGCTTTGTTTGAACGGGACAGTTTATATAGTATCTTTTCAATCACGCCTTGTAACTAGCAAACAGTGACTACTAACTTGCAATGTACGACAAATTCTTAGAAAACAAGAATAGTAGGCATCATTATACGTCAAATAATTAAACAAATTTAATGCTTGGATCAATAAAGCAACTATTGCTTCCCTTAACTTTAGCACATCTTTATCACGCGCATTGGCAGTATTCTTTTTTCTCTCTTACAAGAGATATTTTGATTTTCCTCAAGATAATTAATACAGAATAGGGGATAGAGGCCACATTTTTAGCCACGCCCAGCCTATCTCAATACAGCCAAAAAAGTGTTTATAGCTTTATACATTTTGCCAAAGGAAGGCAAAACAGCAATCTCCTTTAAAATCACTTTTTTCGATTGATTTTATCGAAATAATCATCTTTATCGAATTGTAAATACATAATAAGATATAGGTATCCGGGAACAATAGTAAAAACTTCAAGGAAGCGGGGATCATCAAAATGTCAATAGCAGTTATTTACGGTGGCAATCGTCCGAATGGGAATGTAGAGACTTTAACAAAATTAGCCACTCAAGGCCTAATGATTGAAGAAATTTATCTAAAGGATTGTGTCATTCAGCCAATAATCGATAAGCGTCATGCTGAGGAAGGATTCTCAGATGTCAGCGATGATTATAATGCCGTCGTTGACCGTATTCTTCCGCATGATATTCTTATTTTTTCTACGCCTATTTATTGGTATAGTATGACAGGAGCGATGAAGAACTTTATAGATCGATGGTCACAAACCTTAAGAGACCCGAATTATCCTGATTTTAAAGCCTCAATGTCTTCTAAAAAAGCATATGTTATTGCAGTTGGTGGAGATGAGCCTTATATAAAGGGGTTACCAATGATTCAGCAATTTCAACATATTTTTGATTTTGTTGGGATAACCTTTGAGGGGTATATTCTAGGAGAAGGAAACAAGCCAGGCGATATCGTTAAAGATCTCAAAGCGTTGTCTGCAGCTGACCATCTTAGAAAAGAATTGCAATAGGTGCTGGTATAGAAAAGAACGAGCCAACTATCAGACGATCTTATTGGCTGTTAGATTATTTACTATTTTTATAGCAGTATACACAGAAACGTATTTGGATGAAAGAAGTCTCCAAATTCGTTTCTTTTTATATGATAAAAGGATTAAATGCCAGTCACTACATTTGGCAGCCCTTTCTTTCTTTCAGTTACAAACTAGTGTATATTGGATTTTATTATCGAAAAGGATGAATGTTTAAAAATAAACTATCGAAGAAATAGATAAAGGGGTTCAAGTGATGGATATTAAGCAGCTTCAAACGTTTTTTACAGCAGCTGAAACATTAAGCTTTACACAGACAGCCCAGCTTCTTGACTACGCTCAATCGAGTATTACAGCTCAAATCAAAACTTTAGAACAAGAGTTGGGTGTTCAACTTTTTGAGCGGCTTGGCAAGCGCATTATTCTCACGGAAGAGGGCAAGCGTCTACAGCATTATGCAAAAAAAATGCTTGAGCTAGACCGTGAAATGAAAAAAGCTATATCCAACGAGCAGGAGCAAGTCCTATTGAAGATAGGGGCACAGGAAAGTCAGTGTGTCTATCGATTGCCCAGCATTTTACAGCAATTTCAACAGGTTCACCCCCATGTGAAAATCATTTTTAAGCCAGTGCATACAACGGACATTGCTAAAAAGCTATTACAGGCAGGGGATCTAGATGTTGCCTTTATTACAGATACCTACCAGGAAACATCGATGTTACAGCGACAGCGATTGATTGAAGAGCAGCTTATTTTTGTCAGTGCACCTATCGAAAGAAGGGAGCCGCTATCCGCTCAACAGCTAGCACATGAAACGATGCTGTTAACTGAAACAGGGTGCTCTTATCGTAATCATTTAGAAGCATTGCTTCAGCTAGAAGGGGTTCGGCCTTTACAAATGATTGAATTTGCCAGTATTGAAGCGATTAAACAATGTGTAATTGCAGGCCTAGGTATGACGTTTTTACCTAAAATGGTCGTAGAAAAAGAACTGACATTGGGACATGTAACAGAGATACCGTCCACATTAAAGCTAGCTCCTATTTATACAGATATTGCTTGGCATAAAGATAAGCATTTGCAACCATGCCTCCTCGATTTTATTGCTATTGCCAAGCAGAAGTATCAAACGCTGGGGAATTAAAAAAAGGAGCCTGAATGAATCAGACTCTGTTAAAATTATTGCTGCTTGAGGGTACCCGAAAAATTGGTGCCTTCATTACGTTCAGCACGACAATCAATCTCGGACACCTTTAGGGCATTATTGGATAAACGTTCAAATTCAACGACACAGCGATTGCCGTTTGAGGACTTATTCATTAAGGCTTTTGAGCTGCTTGTTATCGTGGCTGTTCCATTGACGTTACCTGAAGCTGTCCCATCATTTGCTGTTAAAGCAATAGAGAAGCTGTTACTTGTAGCGTTCGAAATGACGGCATCGCGGCGGTTAAAATCGTTTGCACCTTTACCCCATTTGTAATAATACGTATAGACACCTTCCCAAGCACTTTTACCAGGTGTTGCTTGTTGCAAAGATTTATCGAGCTGACTTTGGGCATTTTTAGCTCTTGTCATTAATGAAACATTGTTGGCATTCTCGTGTATGGCTTGTGCATCCGCTGAAATTTCATAATAATTTCGCTCGTCCATACGATAAAGCATCGTGACAACTTGCGCACGGGTCATGTTGCTTGTCACGCCATAAAACTTTTGTAAATTACGCTCTTCATACTGTGGATTTAGCCCGGAAGAAATATAGGTATCAAGTAAAAATTGAATAGATTGATCTAAGCCCTTCTTACCGCTAGCTAAATGAGCAATAGCCTGTGCCACTACACCACGCTTCACAGTAGCCGCTCGGATTCGGTTGTCGAAATAGCCATTTAAAGGCACCCCATAGCTTGCGAGCTGGTTATAGAAATCATCCGACCAGTTTGCCGAAGGAGTTTGCTTTTTTAATTCGTCGATGGGCGTTTCGAGCTCATAAAAATTGGCTAATAATTTTCCTAATTGCTGTTCAGTAATGGTAGCATTCGGTTTAAATGTACCGTCTGTAAAGCCATTAACAATATCATATTCTTCTGCCCATAAAATAGCTTCATATGCATAATGATCCTTTGATACGTCCCGAAAGCCAGCAGCTTGTACATTGCCTGCACTAGCTATAATCAGAATAGAAAATAATAATGTACCTATTAATTTTTTCATTTGTTGTCTTCATCCTTTCTTGCTCGCTTTAGTAATAGTTTGCAGGAAATGGATAAAAACTGCAAATTTTTCTAGTGAAAAAATAATCGCTGCCCTTTGTCGGGTAGCGATTATTTTAAACGTCGTTATTGGGCTGTGTAGCCACCATCTACTGTTAATGTGTTCCCTGTCATAAACGTTGAATCGTCACATGCCATAAATAAAACAGCTTTCGCCATTTCCTCTGGTTGTCCTAGTCGTTGCATAGGTGTGATCTGACGTAATGGCTCCTTACTTTCTTCTGGGATAATTGGTGTATCAATAAAGCCTGGACATAGGGCATTGACACGAATCCCTCGCGTAGCAAATTCTAATGCTAATGAACGTGTTAAATTAATCACGCCTCCTTTTGCTGCATTATAAGCAGCTGATCCTGGCGAGCCAACCCAGCCATACATCGAAGCTGTATTAACGATTGTACCACCATTCGCTTTTAGCATTTCTTTGATGGCAGCCTGCGCCATTAAAAATACACCATCTAAGTCTACATTTACAGTTTGACGCCATTCCGCATAAGGAAGCTCCTCAGTTGGCGTAACACGACCAATCCCTGCATTATTAAAAAGGACATCGACTTTGCCAAATGCCTCAATAGTTGTTTGATAAATAGCTGCTACTTCCTGTTCATCCGTTACGTTTGCTTTGATAAACATGGCTTTTGCTCCTGTTGCCTGTAGTTCAGCTGCAAATGCTTGGCCTTTTTCCTCGTTTAGGTCCACAAGCACCACTTTTGCTCCCTCTGCTACAAATAATTTGGCTGTTGCAGCACCGATACCAGAAGCACCACCTGTAATAATTGCGACTTTATCTTGTAATTTCCCCATACATGACACTCCCTTAAACAAACTTTTTTCTTGCACACTGTGTAAATCACGGTGTACTTTTATTGTAAAACGCCTGAAAACGGAAACAATCATTAATGTCGTAGTAAATATCTAACTAGTAGACATATGTGCCTGGAATGTCTAAAAGGGGGAAGTAAAATTGCCAAAATGGACACAAAGACAAGAAAGAACCCGCCGTCATTTTTATGAAGCGTTTGTCGATTTAATGAAACAACATGGTTTTCAAGCCATTACAGTGAAGGATATTGTAGAACGAGCGGGCTATAACCGTAGTACCTTTTATGTGCATTTTCAAGATAAATTTGAGCTGGCAGAGAATTTACTAGAACAAATGCTGAATGGTCTGGAAGTGGCAGTAGGTGAACCCTACCTATATGGAGAAAAGGTATACACGACAAAATTGAAAGCACCATCCTTTAATATTATTCATTACATTTATAAGCACCGTTTGTTTTTCGAGCTGCTGAATGTGGAAGATACGATTCCTGGGTTGCACACCCGTATGCCCTTAACGATCACAAAAATTTATCAAGAGCAATTTAAATTTGAGACGATCAATCAGCAGCCTGTCAACATGAACATGTTCAAGCATTATACTTCCTACGGCTTTTATGGATTGATGATGCAATGGATTGCAAGCGGCTATGAAAAATCAGAAGAAGCTTTAATCAAGGATATTATTGAATTAACAAAAACACATATTTATGCATTTGAATTTATAGGGAAACCGTTAGAAAAAGAAGAATGAACGTTTATTCACATAAATCTATGTATTAAAAAATCTCTAATGTTAGCATTGGGGATTTTTTGTTTGGGCCAAACTAATTTTTACATAAGAAAAAAATTTTTTAAAAGAAATTTTCATAAAGTAGTTGAATTTTCTTTGCATTAAGCATATATTTTTCCTAAGGGAAACAAAATATCTGTGGAGAAAGAAGAGTGCATGAATGAAAGATTTAGGTGATTTCAAGCTGACGATTCTTCCAATGGTCATTTTAATTATTTTAGCAATCGTATGGAAACTGACCGATTCATTAGGCGCAGGGATGATGTTAATACTTTTCTGGATGAGCTGGCGCCAGCTTATCAGGAAAATGAATATAAATTAAGGCATTGTATGAAAAAAAGCTGTGAGATTAGCGTTCAAAACCATTAGAGGGCGGGCATGACAAACAATATACGGCTTGTCCGCCGATTGGTTACGTTGTTGTTTAGCACTTTTTTCAAACAATTGCTTAAAAATGAGAAAGTCGAGGTAGGAAAATGAAACAATGGTTAGGCGTGATGGTATTATCACTCTCATTTCTATTATTTGGCTGTTCAGCAGAAACAGAGGGTGAAAAAGAAGGCATTGTGGTTGCAACCACAGGACAAATTGCAGATGCGATTAAAGAAATCAGTGGTGATCATTTACAGGTATCAGCATTGATGGGTCCAGGCGTAGATCCCCATCTCTACAAGGCGACTCAAAGTGATTTATCGAAATTGGATAAAGCAGAAGTCATTTTTTATAATGGCTTACATTTAGAAGGACAAATGCTCGATATCTTTGAACAAATGGCGAAGGATAAAACGGTCTTGGCAGTGGGCGAGACATTAGATGAAAAGCAACTGCTTGCCAGTGATACGGATGCCATGCTCCATGATCCACATATTTGGTTTGATGTTGAGCTTTGGAAAGGTGTTGTCAAGGCAATCAGTACGCAGCTTCAGGAAGAATACCCTGAATTTAAAGAAGATTTTCAAACAAATGAAGCAGCTTACTTGAAAAAGCTGGATGATTTACAAAGCTACGCAGAAAAACGTGTGAATGAAATACCACAGCAACAAAGAATATTAGTAACGGCTCATGATGCATTCAATTACTTTGGCAGAAGTCAGGGATTTGAAGTACGTGGCTTGCAAGGGCTGAGTACTGATTCAGAGTATGGTGTGAAGGATGTTCAGGAGATGGTTGATTTCTTAGTAGAAAATAAGATTAAGGCTCTTTTTATAGAATCCAGTGTGTCCGATAAGGCGATGAAAGCTGTCATTGAAGGGGCTAAGGAGAAAGGCCACGACATTGTCATCGGTGGGGAATTATTCTCAGATGCTATGGGAGCTGAAGGAACAACAGAAGGTACGTATATAGGTATGTATCAACATAACATCGACACGATCGTCGATGCATTAAAGTAGGTGAAGAATATGTATGCATTAACAGTGGAAAATCTATCAGTGGCGTATGATAAAAAAACAGTATTAGAAAATGCCTGTGTAACAGTGCCTACAGGTCATCTAGCTGCCATTATTGGCCCAAATGGTGCAGGGAAATCCACATTTTTAAAGGCCATTTTAAATCAGCTTCCTAATAAAGTGGGAAAGGTAGAAATTTTAGGGAAGGTGTTTGAGCCAAAGAGTTTAGTCGTAGGCTATGTGCCTCAGCGTAATGCGGTGGATTGGGATTTCCCAACAAATGCGTTGGATGTGGTGCTCATGGGGCGTTATGGCCATACAGGCTTATTTAAAAGACCGTCTAAGCAGGATAAAATTGTTGCTCGACAAGCTTTAGCAAGTGTTGGGATGCAGGATTTTGCAGAGCGTTCCATCGGGCAGCTTTCAGGAGGCCAGCAACAACGTGTATTCCTAGCTAGAGCCCTTGCACAAAATGCAGATATATATTTTTTAGATGAACCATTTGCAGGAGTAGATGCTGCGACAGAAAAAACGATTATTGATATTTTAAAGGATTTAAAGGCACAGGGAAAAAGTATTTTTGTTGTGCATCACGATCTTCAAACCGTCAAAGAATACTTTGACTATACAATTCTATTAAACAAAACAATTTTAGCATCAGGCGCAACGGAAGATGTTTTTACACCAGAGCAATTACAAAAAACATATGGTGGTAAACTTTTCATGATGCAGCATGTGTAAGGAGGGACATAATGTTAAGCGGTAACTTATTGTGGGTACTGAGTGGAACGATGTTACTTGGCATTGCAGCAGGCATCACAGGCACGTTCTCCTTCTTACAGAAACAAAGTCTAGTTGGGGATGCTGCTGCGCATGCAGCATTACCAGGTATTGCCCTTGCGTTCCTGCTAACAGGTCAAAAGGAATTGCCAATTTTAATGCTAGGAGCAGGCATTACATCTGCATTATCTGTGTATTGTATTCAATGGATTGTGTCATTTTCAAAAATGAAGGCTGACGCTGCCATTGGATTAGTCCTCACCGTATTTTTTGGTGTTGGTGTTGTATTTTTAACAGTGGTTAACCGTAGCCCACTGGGGAATCAGAGTGGTCTGAATAATTTTATTTTCGGTAAAGCAGCGACGATGACCAAGGCAGATTTAATGTGGCTCTTTATTAGTGCAACCATCATTATTGTGGTTAGTCTCTTGCTTTATAAGGAATGGAAGCTACTGATCTTTGATCCTGTTTATGCAAAAGGGATTGGCTTACCAATAGAGGCTTTAAAGGCAACATTAACGGTTTTAATTGTCATGACAATTGTTACAGGTATACAAGCTGTTGGCGTTATTTTAATGTCAGCTTTATTAATTATTCCTGCTGCCAGTGCCAAGTTATGGACAAAAAAATTGAGCACAATGCTCATTTTAAGTGCTGCGATTGGAGGTATCGCTGGCATAACAGGAACCTTTATTAGTGCGATTCGAACAGGGTTATCGACAGGTCCGATAATTGTCTTAGTGGCAGCAGGTATATTCTTTCTATCGTATTTTATAAGTCCAACTGGTCAAATTAGTAAATATCGTAGGAAAATGCAATTTCGAAAGCAGGGTGATGTAGGATGATCGAATTTTGGGTTGTATTCACGGGACTGTTAGTTGGGGTAACTTGTGGAATTGCAGGTGTCTTCCTCATCTTGCGTAGAATGTCCATGATTGCAGATGCGATCAGTCATACAGTGCTCTTTGGCATTGTAATGGCTTACCTTATTACCCAAACGTTGAATGGTTTTTGGATGTTGGTAGGTGCTGCGTTTGCAGGGATTTTAACAGCCTATCTTGTGCAATTATTACATTCTTCTGGTATTCAAGAAGACGCAGCGATAGGCGTAGTGTTTACATCTCTGTTTGCAGCAGGTGTTCTCCTCATCACCTTATTTGCAGGCAATGTGCACTTAGATGTTGAGCATGTTTTAATGGGAGAAATTGCTTTTGTTCCTTGGGATAAATGGACATTGCTTGGGCTGGCAATGCCTAAGGCAGTATGGATGCTCTTACTCGTCCTCGTCATTAATATTGCGTTCCTACTCCTATTCTTTAAAGAAATGAAGCTTGCAACGTTTGACCCTGTGTATGCAGCAACCATTGGCATTCCCGTTGTCTTTCTTCATTATGGCTTTATGACATCGATTTCGTTTACAACAGTGGCAGCTTTTGATAGTGTAGGGGCCATTTTAGTGGTTGCCATGTTGATTGGGCCAGCTGCTACCTCCTATTTAATCAGCAAGACGATTAAGCAAATGTTCGTCTATAGTATGCTCTTTGGAGCTGCTGCTTCCGTCATTGGCTATTATTTAGCGAAATTCTGGGATACCTCTATAGCAGGTATGATGGCAACAACAGTCGGCTTTATTTTTATCGTGACGTTTATCTGTCAAAAAATCGTTGGACATAGAAAAAACTTCTTGTCTATAAATTAAAAATAGATTGAGTAAAAGACATAGTTTGATAAATTCAGGCGATGTTTTTCATGAATTTTCAACAGTTAGTGAAAAGTGTAGGAAAAACAGCATTTGGTTTTTCGTCTGTACAATCTGAAGGTGACAAATAATTTGGTAAATTAAAATCACAACGCACAGTGAGTTTTGCAAAATTATGTCGATAGGTTAAATAGATTCGAAATAGATTTTCTATTAAATACGTAAATACTATTATTCGTGAAAGCCAGCTGCAACCCGTTCATAAAATGTACATTGTTGCAATAGCATACAAAATTTTAGGAGGAGTATCATCCCCTCCTAAAAGTAATAAGGTATATATCTAGACCATTCTATATTTTATTATCTTTTAAGTGTAACTGATCCAGTGGCCGAAGCAGTATCACCATTAGTAACCGACAAATAGTTATTCCAAGTTCGCGTACTATCATTCATAGACAAACTATATAGTCTAGTATGAGTAGTGCTATAGAAATCAGCTGTAAAAGTTCGAGTAGTATATCCATCATTATATGACACATTATCGTATGATGAATTACCTCCCCCCCAACCGATTGTTTTAGTTACGTTTGAGCTAGATGCTGTTAAGGTTGTGTTACTAGGAGAAATATATGCATCTACTGGAACCCAAAGTGGTGTAATAGATTCAGGGATTTCTTCAGCCGAAGCCGTGGCATAACCTGCTCCTAAAATGAATGTTGCTGTTAATGCACCTAATAATAGCTTTTTTGTCTTCATAAATATGAACCCTCCTTAAGATATAGTAAAATGACATCCTATAAATATATTAGATGTCATTTTTTGTTATATATAAAAAGGTTTATATTGTTAATTATAGAATATAAAGTATTTTTATGGGTTTGTTAGATGTTGATTATATTATAAAATAGGTTAGAATTACCATATTAGTATTCAATTACTTTATATGTTATTTTTTTAAAATGTACATACGTGTTAGGGGGAAAATATATGATAGAGATTAAATATTTAAAGAAAACCTATTCCACTATTTCCTCTGAAAAGTTCAGAGTATTCGATGATATATCTTTAGTAATTCATGATGGGCAATGGTGTTCGATTATCGGTCCATCTGGTAGTGGAAAAACAACATTTTTAAATTGCGTGGCTGGTTTACTACAACCTGATGAAGGTGAGGTTCTTTATGAAAAGGTCAGCATATATAACATGAAAGAAAAAGATCGAAATAATTATAGAAGATTTCAAATAGGATTTGTTTTCCAAGATTTTAAATTGCTACCGCATTATTCCGTATTAGATAATGTGATACTTCCTCTATATTATGATGAGCCAAAAAGAGAATTATATAGTAGGGCAAGAAATCTCTTAACACAAGTAGGTATTTCAGAAGATTTATTTAATAGATTACCAGAGGGTTTATCGGGTGGTGAAAAGCAAAGGGTAGCCATCGCACGAGCCTTAATGGCAAATCCAAAAGTATTAATTTGCGATGAGCCAACAGGTAGCTTAGATGTAGCAAATCGAAATAAAGTGTTGGAGATATTTTTACAATTGAAGCAAAAAGGCTTGACAATATTATTAGTAACGCACGATGAGGAAGTAGCAAAGCTAGGAGATGTCACTTATAGATTAAACGACGGTCAAATGGAGGAAGTCGGGGGAAATAAACTATGATACATTTTCCTTGGAATCGTATAAAAAATAGAAAATTTGCCTCTATAACAATTATTTTAGCTTTTCTGGCTGTATTTCTTTTAATACCTATAGGACTTGACAGCACTAAGGAAACTAAATTAGCTGTTCAGAGTTCAATTGCTGTCCATGGAAGAGGTTCCTATGATTTATTAGTACGACCTAAGGATTCTAGAACAACTATAGAACAGAAGGCAGGAATCGTTGAAGAGAATTATATAGGCGATAGCCAAGGTGGAATTTCAATTGAAGAATGGCAAAATTTAAAAGAGCACCCTGAAATCGAAGTTGCTGCACCTGTTGCCTCTATTGGTTATTTCACTGGTAAACAATTATCAGTTGAGCTACCGCAGCTAGAGCAATCAACAAGGTTTACATGGGAGTTTTATACAACGGATGGCTCTAATTCTTACGTTCTGAGCCCTCCTCGAAGTCTTATTTATTTTAAAGAATCTCAGCCTGGCAATGTCCAATACTTAAAAGATTTGACTTTAGGAGAATCAGCATCAGGTGCTACAATGGAAATTATGTTACCAACAGCGTACCATTTACTATCTGCAATTGATATTGAAAGTGAACAAAAGTTAACCAATATTGATTTTTCCCAATTGGAAAATGAAATAGACCCATTGGAGCTACAAGCCATTCATAATACTTTTGGTAATGTACCTATTTTAAAAGTAATACAAAGAGAGGATATACAAGTCCCATTAACGTTGAAGCTTAAAGCTGAGGCATTGGAGATTGACATAGAAGAATATCGCCAAAAATTAGGCTTATCACAGCAGGATTGGCTTATGGCTGCTGACACATCTGCTAAGCATCAAGTTATAGCAGAACTTAATAGAAAAGAAGCCGTTACGGTTATTGAACGGGAAATTGACTTATCTTCTTTTCAAAAACCATTTGATGGCACTCCTGTGAAAATAAATGATCAATTAAAGGCTGAAAAAACAGATAATTTTGTAGCAAGTAGAGGAGAAATACCTGTGTTCTTTACAGCTCAAAAGTTAGAATATGACTTTTCAGATGAAATTTTCAAAATTAATATCGTTGAAAAGGGAAGTCCACCATCCTACAAGATAATAGAGCGAAAAGGAAGAAGTTTATATGAATCCCAGGAAATACCTTATCTATTGGAGCAAGTAGGCAAATTTTTACCTTCAAAAACCGAATCCAATCAACTTTCCTCCAGTCCTTTAGGCATATATTCTACAGCTAGCATTAAAACAATGCAAGGCCATATACTGAAACCTACGACTATTCCAGGTAGCTTTATTCCACAGCCTGCAGGTGCGTTAATCTCGATAGAATCGGCTGAAATGATTAAGGGATCAAAGCCTATTGATGCAATTAGAATAAAAGTAGCAGGCATTAATGAATACAATAATGAGGCACAAGTAAAAATTGAAGAAGTAGCAATCGATTTACTTAAGTTAGGTTATGAAGTGGATATTGTAGCTGGTTCGTCTTTTGTTAATCAAATGTTAGATGTTGAAGGGATTGGAAAGGTGATAGCTCCTTGGACTACATTAGGTGTGGCACAAGAGTTGGAGGAGAATTGGAATCACTTGACCTTTATAACCACAATATTATTTATTGTTTTTGCCTTTGTGTGGTTTGTGGCACGACTTTTATTTGAGAAGAACCTACTACAAAATGAGGATGATTTGTTGCGTATAGTAGGCTGGCAACGTAAACAGATAATTCAAAGAAATTATATTGAACAGTATATTTTACTACTTGTTGCTTATATCCTTAGCATTCTATTGATTCCATTCCTATCCTTAAAGACAAGTGCATATTGGATGGCAACGATTATTTTTGTTATTTTTATAATAATTCTTAGCTTTGTTTTTGCAATCAATAAACAGGAAAAGAAAAGGCTTATAGCTTATAAGAGAACATATTCATTTCTTTATTATCGGAAAATTCTTATTCCTACAATGGTTGTTTTATATATGTCTACGGTACTTTTAATTATTCAAACTGCAAGTATTGGAACTACGATTGTTAACGCTCAAAAATCCTCGTTAGGACAATTTACTGTAGATATAACATTATGGTTTCAAATAGCTATTTTACTCTCTACATTTATTTTATCAATTTTAGGGCTAAGTGAATGTTTACATTCTTTATTTCAAAATAGGCGCAATGAGCTCGAAATGTATCATATTATTGGCTGGAAGAGAGCTAAAATTTTGATGCATTTATTTAAGGAAGTATTTTTATGGACGGGTATAACAATGATCGTAGGAAGCATAACTGGCTTCTTATTCCTTACTATATTGAAATTCCCGGAATTTTGGATTATTGGAAGTATCCTAACATCATTAGTCCTACTAAGTGTTGTTATCGGAGGCTTGACAATTCTCAAAACCATCCTTTCGCCGCAAAGGGTGATAAGATAATAATATAAGGTATCTCTACTCATTTGGCTGTATACTTGTTGTAATGCTAGGAAGGGAAGAAGTGGCATAAAAACTAACAATGTTTTCTATATTTATATGTACGAATATTTAAAATTTTGTTACGATAAATTTTATTGAAACAACAAGGAGAACAGCATGTGGAGAAATCGAAACGTATGGATTATTTTATTAGGTGAATTTGTCGTTGGTCTTGGCTTGTGGGCAGGGATTATTGGCAATTTAGCCTTTATGCAAGAAGTAGTACCGTCAGACTTTCACAAATCATTAATTATTTCCTGTGGAATTTTAGCGGGCTTGGTTGTCGGTCCAATGGCAGGGCGAATCATTGACCAATCTAGGAAAAAAACAGTTGTCCAAATGGCCAGTATTGGACGAATCGTCAGTGTATTATTTATGTTTATTGCACTTTATAGCAATTCAGTTATATGGATGATTCTATTTTTAATTACCTTACAAATAGCAGCAGCATTTTATATGCCTGCCTTGCAATCTATTATTCCAATGATTGCGAAGGAACAAGATTTAATTACGTTAAATGCTTGGCAAATGAATGCTAGAACCATTTCAAGGATCGTCGGCACGGCAGCAGCTGGATTTATGTTAAGCTTTTTTGAATTGAAATGGTTATATATTATTTCACTTATTGTCTATGTGATTATGTTTGCCATTACAAGCTTACTGCAGCTAGATGAAACGTCGAATGAGACAATGACAAACAAAGAAAAAGGGAATTTTAAAGAAGTGTTGCCGATGGTGAAAGAGCATCCAATAGTTCTGATGACGCTAGTCTTAATGTTAATTCCTACTTTATTTTTAGGTTCTTTTAATTTAGTCATTATGAAAATTTCAGAAATACATCAATCGACGACCATTTCAGGATTGTTATATACAGTAGAAGGTATCGGCTTTATGCTAGGAGCAGCGGGCTTGAAAATCATAACAGAACGTGTACAAATGGGTACACTGCTCTTTTCATTAGCCTTTATTATCGGCTCAATGGAGCTCATGTTGTTACTCGCAGATATTCAATTTTTTGCTCTAGTAGCCTTTGGCGTCTTTGGCTTTTCCGTTGGTTGTTTTTTCCCGACAACGATGGTTATTTTCCAAAAACAAGTACCGAAACAGTTTCATGGACGCTTTTTTTCTTTCCGAAATATGATTGATTCTGTCGTTTTTCAAATCGTCTTGTTGTCGACAGGTATGATGCTCGATTTAATCGGCTTAAATGGCATGGGGCTTGTTTTTGGGATTATTAGCTTAAGTTTAACAACTACCTTTTTGTTTTTCTCAAAGAAAAAGAAAGTCGTTATGCATGCGACATAATTTCATGTCATTCATTCTCTGCTTCTTAGGTGAAATCCCCATAGAGGTATGTCGGTGAGGGTAGATAAAAGGAGCTGTCTATATGACAGTTCCTTCTTCATTGAATGGAGAACCTTAGTAAAAAACCATATACACATAGATTAAAATAATCTGATAAGCATAAAGTACCTTGAATATACTTTGGATACATCGAGACGAGATAGTTACCTTTTAATGTGTGGAGTGTGTGATAGAGAGAAAGAAGGTTAAATTATGGTTGGAAAAGATCAAGAGACAATATCGTCCTACATTGATTCACCTGAAAAACTGAAAAGCTTGTATAGGCGTGTATTACTAGTTGTCAGTCTATCTCAAATTTTTGGTGGGGCTGGTCTTGCGGCAGGTATTACAGTAGGTGCCCTATTGGCTCAACAAATGCTCGGAACGGATGCCTATGCAGGCGTACCATCCGCCTTATTCACGCTAGGATCGGCAGGAGCGGCTTTCATTGTAGGAAAAATATCACAGCGATATGGCCGTCGTACAGGCTTATCAACAGGCTTTATAGTAGGTGGACTAGGAGCGATTGGTGTTGTCCTAGCTGCATTGATTAATAGTGTAATTATATTGTTTGTTTCTCTATTAATCTATGGTGCAGGCACGGCGACCAATTTACAGGCCCGCTATGCTGGTACAGATTTAGCCAATGAGAAACAACGAGCTACAGCGATTAGCACGACGATGCTTATGACGACGTTTGGTGCTGTATTAGGTCCAAACTTAGTCGAAGTAATGGGCACAGTGGCACTATCCATTGGTATTCCAGCTCTTGCAGGTCCCTTTATATTATCCGCAGTTGCTTTTATGGTCGCTGGACTGGTGCTATTTATCATGTTACGTCCCGATCCTTTAGAAATTGCCAAAGCTATTGAAGCACACCAGCACAAAAATAAAGCAAATAAAACACCAGCCATGCAAACATCAGGCAATAAAAAGGGCCTAGCGGTAGGAGCAACAGTTATGGTCCTGACACAAATTGTCATGGTGGCCATCATGACAATGACACCTGTACATATGAAACATCATGGCCATGGATTAGCCGAGGTTGGTATTGTGATAGGGTTTCATGTAGGTGCTATGTATCTGCCATCACTCGTCACAGGTATTCTTGTTGATAAAATCGGCCGTACCGCAATGAGTATAGCTTCAGGTATTACATTGCTTCTTGCTGGCGTAGTGGCTGCATTTGCACCAAGTGATTCCATGGTGTTACTCATTGTGGCACTTTCTTTACTGGGATTAGGTTGGAACTTCGGCTTAATTAGTGGAACTGCTCAAATTGTTGATGCGACGGAGCCTTCTACCCGTGCAAAAACACAGGGCAAAATGGATGTCTTTGTGGCATTGGCAGGTGCATCAGGTGGTGCGCTATCAGGTATGGTAGTGGCGAATTCAAGCTATGCAGCGTTGTCCTTAGCAGGAGGGCTATTGTCGTTAGTATTGATTCCTGTTGTCATTTGGTCTAGAAGAGCTGTTTAAAAAGGCGAAGGGGAAATTGGAAGCTAAGCTAATTATTATCCGAGGAAGGATGATCTATTAAAATTAATGGTAAAGCAACTGTAGTAACAAAAAACTTACCCTTTCTTAGGGTAAGTTTTTTCATAGTGTTGAAAAATTTCCGTGCAGGTTACAGCTTTCCTCTGGGCGAACACAGCTCCGTTTAGAGTTTACCTGTATCGCTATCACAGAAGATTCAAGTAGGCTTCCACTCCAATCCATTAAAATGTTTCTTTTTTAGAAAATCAAATAAAACAAAGGTGTTCACTACTCTTTATGGCTAGAGTAGTCACTCATCACTACTGCCAGTATGAAAGAGGAAAAGCTACTTTTGTAGAATGGTTGGAGAGGAGCCAGCGTCACTCCTAGGGGATTTAGCGACTCATCGGACGCTGGCGGAACGGAAATCAACCCCTCACCTTTTAAAATAGTATTTTCTGCCGTTGACATCACATTTTTTCAATTGGAACAATTTTATTGAATAAGCGTTACAATATTAAATCGTTAGAAAGTGAAGAGTAGGTACTTATATGGATTTAATAACAGAAAAATTAATCATGATTGCTTTATTTATTTTAATCATTCATGCGATTGAAACGCTTGCATATGCAGTACGTTTATCAGGAGCACGTGTCAAATTACTAGCTTCGGCTTTATCTCTTTTTAATGTAATGGTCATGGTGTCGAGGTTAGCAAATATGATGCAACAACCATTCACTGGGAGCCTTGTTGATACAGCACCTACGGATAATGCGATGACATTTGTAGAACATCAATTTCGACTAATTATTGGAGCGGCTTCGCTTGGAACAATAGTAGGAATCTTACTTATCCCTACCTTTGTAGCCATTTTTTCAAGAGCTATCGTTCATTTGGCTGAGGAAAGAGGTTCAATCCCGGCTTTATTGAAAAAGGGCTTTACATTTGACTATGTAAGACGAGGGATTAAGCATATTCATACACCAAATTTTAGTTATTTAAAAGGCATTCGTCTACAGGATATACCGATTAAATTATTTGTCATCAATATTGTTATTACAGCTATTTATACGATAGGTGTTTTATCAGCCTTGTATGCCACATTATTAGTACCAGAATTAAAGACTACTGCTGTTATGGCATCTGGATTAATTAATGGCATTGCAACAATACTATTAATCTTATTTATTGACCCGAAAATATCCATTCTAGCAGATGATGTGATCAATAAGAGAGGAAGCTATCTAGACCTGAAAAGAATGTCTGTTATGATGATGTTTTCCAGATTTTTAGGAACGATTATGGCACAATTATTATTGATTCCAGGTGCTCATTATGTTGCGTGGTTTGCCAAACTGATTGCTTAATCAAAACGGCCTTCAAGCATTCAGTTCATGGAACAGTAATCACGTTGGATAGTGGACAATATTTACACTATACAAAATCACCAAAAATTGTTGAAACCTTAAGGGCGTTTATGAAAAATAAAATCTTATCTCTCCATTTTTAAAGAGGTAAGATTTTTTTTAGTTCGATCCCGACACTAAAAAAAGGGTAGTAATAAGCTGCTACAAGGTTGCTTGGCTTTGCTATACATTGTAATCCATATTTCGATAAGCATTGAAGTACTCTCCGTTTATAATTAGCATATAACATGAATTATATGAGGAGCCAGAATATGAAAAACTATCAATTTATTGCTTTATTAGTAGTAACGACCTTTTTAATGGGTTCATCATTTGCCATTGTTAAATTAGGCTTACCGTATGCCTCTCCTTTATTATTGGCTGCACTTCGTTTTATATTGGCTGGTATCATCATGGCTATCGTTGTTATCATCTTGAAGAGACCTCATCCTATTACGAGGAAGGAGTGGTTCAAGTTATGCATGATCGGGCTCTTTCAAACGGCAGGTGTGATGGGGTGTATTTTTTTAAGTCTACGCACTATCATGGCAAGTGAGTCTTCTATTTTAACATTTACAAACCCATTATTAGTTGTAATTTTTGCCACCATTTTTATGAAAGTACGCTATCGTTTCTATCAATGGATAGGGGTTTTATTTGGCTTAATCGGCGTGATCAACACAATGGGGGCACAAGTTGAATTGAAAGTAGGTATCCTTTTTGGCTTGCTATCAGCTGTTTTTTGGGCTACTGCCACACTATTAGTGAAAAAATGGGGCGTGTTATTCGATACGTGGGTTTTATCTGCTTATCAGATGCTATTTGGTGGCTTACTCTTATTACTAGGAAGCGCATTGTTAGAACAGCCATTTTTTATTGTGAATCCACAATCGTTATTGATTCTGTTGTGGCTTAGTATTTTTTCCTCCATCATTCAATTTGCAGGGTGGTATTATCTTCTGCAAAATAGTGATCCAGGAAAAACAAGTGCCTATTTATTTTTAGCTCCTTTTTTTGGCGTATTAACAGGCTGGGTGTTATTGGATGAACCGTTAAAACCATCACTAATGGTTGGCGGCTTACTCATCATCATGGGCATTTATTTAGTAAACCGTACTTTTAGTGAAGAAAGGGCTAGGAGATAACTCCGTGCCCTTTCCTCTTTTATAAATCCAAATGAAAGACCTCTTTAAAGCCTAATTTTCCTTTCTCCGTCACTTTAATGGCGCGAATAGAGGGAACTCGTAATAGCCAACCAAGGTTGAAAAATTGATTTAATAGCTCGCAGCCTAGTGCACCAGCTAAATGATAACGCCGTTCACTCCAATCTAAACAGGCATGGGAAAAGGAGCGCCGTTTTCTCTTTAAAGCAGTTAAATCGATTCCGAATGTCGTAAAAAATAATGTGCCCTCATCTGTCAGGACAAATTGTTTACCCTCCAATGTAAGATAGCCTGCCTTCAGCATCGATTCCGTTAATTGGACACCCAATTTACCAGCAAGGTGATCGTAGCAAGTTCTAGCATCCTGTAATAACTTGATTTGGCTCGATTGCTTTAATGAACGTACTTCAGGTGGTGGAGAGATGGCTAGGAATGATTCTAAAAATTGAGCAATGTCCTCACCAGCCAATTGAAAATAACGATGACGGCCCTGTTTTTCAACTTTTATCAGCTTTCCTTCTACTAATTTAGCAAGATGAAAGCTAGCAGTTTGCGGTTTAATGGCAGCCATATAAGCTAGTTCACTAGCCGTATGAAAACGACCGTCCATCATACTAGCAAGTATGGTTGCCCTTGACGTTTCACCAAGAAGTGCTGCTATTTCTGCCATGTTTGGATTAATTCCCATTCTGTCACAATCCTTTCAGTTTCCTATATTTAGATTTTAGTCAAAGTCATTATGGTTTACAATAAAAGTAATAGAGGGAGGAGAAATAAATGGAAACATATTATGCAGTGATTTTTACATCGCAAAGAACTGAGCAAGATGGGGATGGCTATGGCAAGATGGCTGACCTAATCGATGCCTTAGCACAGCACCAGCCTGGTTTCATTCGTGTTGAAAGTGTTAGAAACGAGGAAGGAAAGGGCATAACGGTGTCTTATTGGGAATCACTAGAGGCTATCCAAGCATGGAAAGACAATGCCAAGCATTTAACAGCACAACAATTGGGTAAAGACAAATGGTACACAAACTATAAAGTGGAAATCTGCCAAATGATAAAGGATTATTCATTTGCCAAATAGCAAGAAGGAGGCCTATTTTTTATGAAGATTGTGGAAGAATGGCACGAACTAAGACAAAAATTTAATCCTTCCAATCCGATAACCATTAATCAAATGCATATTTTTAAAGATCAATTAAAGCAGGTTCAACAAACAGAAGAAACAGTAAGAATTTTAGTAGAGGTTTACTGTTTACTTAGAATGTATCCTGAGGCATATCAGTTATTTACTGTCATTATGAATAAAGACGATAAAAAGGATCGGAAAAAATATGGCGTTCTCCAGACCTACATAGATCAACCAAATGCGGTGAATCCTCTGCTGCCAAGAAAAATTAGAGACCATCATCAGCTTAAAACGAAAATTCCAACGTTTAAATATCTACCAAACCCTCTAGAGGCTGAAATTTTTGAAACAGATGAAATCGTTGTATGTGATTGTTGCGAGCAAGAAGTGGATGTCTATTATACTGGTGGTATTTATGCAATTGAGGAAGTAGATTATCTTTGTCCTTCCTGCATCCATAGTGGGGAAGCGGCTCAAAAATATGATGGTTCTTTCCAGCAAGACTTAATGGATGATGACCAGGTTACGAACCCCACATTTGCCGAGGAAGTGCTCTTTCGGACGCCTGGCTATGTAAGCTGGCAGGGCAATAATTGGGTGGCACATTGCTCCGACTATTGTGCGTTTATCGGCTATGTTGGTTGGCCTGATTTAGTAGAGCGAGGAATTGAGGATCAATTTGATAATTATACCGGCTTTTCAAAAGAAGAACTTTCTGCATCCTTAATGAACAAAGGTCATCATCAAGGCTATTTATTTCAATGCTTGGAATGTGACCGTTATGTGCTTTATTCAGATTTTAGTTAATCGTTGTTTAAGGGGGTAGGGAAGTGGAACAATTTCTACAACGATATATCGATTCATGGCGTTTAAATGGTTGGTTTATCCACGATATTTTTTTCTGCATCGTGCTAGGTATAGGACTTCTACTAGTTTTGTTTATCATCATGAAACGTAAACGACTCGTTACTTCTAGCATTTTGCTCATTGCTTTTTTATTGGTCAGTAATCTATTAATGATTGTTTTTGGCTTAGCGGGGAGAGGCTTTCCCATCAAATCCGATTCGCCGATTTATACAGATGATTCACAAAGCATTGCTGTTCAAATGGTGCAAGGCTCAGAAAATAATGGGACATCGAATGGGATTACGCATTTAATTGCACATCATCTCCTAGTAGCTGTGAATTTACAAACAGGTGAAAAGCAATGGACAAAATCAGCTTCCTATAAAGAAACACTGCTTGGGGAATTTATGGGGGGTGTTCTTGTCCATCATCGTGATGATGAGTTTGGTCAATTATCCTTGGTAGATATGGAAACAGGCAAAGAACTACTTTCTAAAAAAGATTTTCGAACGCAACATCCGTCATTAATAGCGATATTGAGCAATAATGCACATCAAATGGCTGTCCTAGAGAACCATTTATATTTGGAAGGGGTTGATGGCAAATTCTATCGCTTTGATGGTAAAACATTAAGTGAGGATGCGAAGGCTCCAGATTACCTATCTGCCCGTTTTTTCATCGAGACAGAGTTGCCGGGCTATTTTGCTACACATCCACAGCCTGTAGAGGATTATCAGACCATTCGCGATTTTAGTCAAGCTGTCCTAACCGAGCCAGCCATTCAAGCCTATGAAAATTTACAACCAAAAGTGGTGGATGTAGATATCATAGAAAAAACGGCTCTTGTTTCATATCGACAAACACAGCGAGAAAGTGCTGAACACATGTTATTGCTCTATGATATGAACAAACATCAGGTATTGTGGGAACGCAATATTGGCATCATTAATTCCCAACAACAACAGCCCACTGTTCGGACATTAGAGAATAGCTACGTCATTCAAGCTGGTGATAGATTACTGGTATTGGACAAAAAAATGAATAAGAGGTCTGTTCACTATCATCTACGTTGGAATCGTCCTATTGATGAGTGAAATCTATTGGAAAAATCGTTCTTTTTTTGATTCGCCAAAAAAGGAGTATAATTTAATAGGAAGAAACTCTGATTAAAAGGACGGCGTGCAAATATGGATGAGCAATTAATGGATTGGATTATACGCTTTCAAAGGGATAAGGATATTGAAGCACCGGCCCATTTAAAAGACTATTGTTATGAGATGATCGAACCGTTGATTGAAGAATTTACGATGAAGTATGGCGAAGAAGCAGGCGAGTTATTACGTCTAAAGTGGGATAAACGATTTTATTTTATATTTACAAAATATCAAGTGAATGTAGGGCTACCCCTCGAGACATTTGTAAAAAATACGTATCGTTTTTATTTCATGCAGGTGTTACAAAAAGCTGGTTATAAGTGATCGAAAAAACCCTTGATTTGCGTAAAAACAAATCAAGGGCTTTCTATTATTTATAGAGTAGATCTTCTGCTAAATGAGTAAACACTTCACCGATTATCGACTCTTCATCATAGACCGAGGAACCTGTATTTTCCTCAGGTTGAGCAAAAGGAATTTGAGCGATTACATCTGTCTGTAATAAATCTGCTAATTGTTCGGCTCCACCTTGTCCAAATAGATAGTTTTTTTGACCGTCAGCACTTTCAAAATAGGCCATGTTTTCAACAACACCAAGAATCCTGTGTTTCGTATGTTGCGCCATCAAGCCTGCACGAGATGCAACATGAGAAGCGGCAAGATGCGGTGTTGTCACGATGATTTCTTGGGCTTGTGGAATCATTGCAGCCATATCAATCGCAACATCTCCTGTACCAGGTGGTAAATCGATGAGGAGGTAATCTAAATCTCCCCATAGCGTGTTGACAAGGAAATTGCGAATCCACTTATTGAGCATAGGACCACGCCACATAACAGGCTGGTTGTCATTTGTAAAAAAGCCCATCGACATTATTTTTACGCTGTTACGTTCTACTGGAATCGCCGTTTGATCAAGCATGGTAGGCTTTTGATCAATCTTCATCATGGCAGGGATACTGAAACCATAAATATCAGCATCTAAAATACCTACACGTTTGCCAAGACGAGCAAGTGCAACCGCTAAATTAATGGTCACCGTAGACTTTCCAACACCGCCTTTACCACTTGTAATGGCAATGAATTGAACACCAGAATTAGGCAGTAGCATGTTTGGCATTCCTTGTTCAGTTACATTTTTTGCTTGTAGTGAGGCTGTTAATGTGCGTCGCTCCTGATCTGTCATAGCTCCAAAGCTAATGGTAGTGGAGGCACCAAGCGCTTGTAATGCCTCCTCCACATCTTGCTGTATTTTTGCCTTTAACGGACATCCAGGTATGGTCAAAATAATATCCAGTGCTATATGGTTGTCATGTATTTGGATGTTTCGCACCATATTCAAATCTACAATACTCTGATGAAGTTCAGGATCATTCACCTGTTTCAATGCGTTTACAACATTTTCTTTTGTTAACATTTAGGAACCACCTTATTCTTTTAAGCCTTTGCCGAGTCCCTTTAAGAAATGAACCCCAAAATTGAGCGCACGATTGACATCTGGATCATTTAACATTTTCATGAGCTTAAAGGCACTAACTTTTTCATTCGATTCAAGTGCTTTGCTTGCTTCATCTACGCCTGTATTTAAGCCTTCAATGAGCTTAGTCGTTGTTTCAGGATTGAGCTCCGTCAATGCTCCCGCAACACCCATTATATTGTTAATGATATTGGTTACAGGCTTACGTGTTAATTGTCCTAGTGCAATATGGGCTACTTCCTCTTTGGCTTCAAGTAGCTTCATTGCTGCTTCTAGTGCACCGATTTCATTTAATTCAGCCATAATACTAAACACCTGATTGACAGCTTCTTCATTTTCAGAAAGCAATTCTTTTAGATTGTCTAATTTTTGTTCCTTTAGTTGTTCTTCCGTTAATTGTTGTTTTTTAATGCCTGTAATGGGTACAGCCATGCTCTCACTCTCTTTCGTTTATGGTTGTTAAGTGAACGTAGCCAGGACGATTCCATTTTCGTTGTACCTCAACACCATTTTGAGGATGACGCTTTTTATAGCGTGGGTTTGTGCGAGGAAGTGGTGATTTACCTTTAGCTTTTAGCACTTCTACTCGTACTTTTGTTTGTTTATAAGCTGGTGTTGACGTATTCACATCTGCTGCAGGGCCAGTTAGGAAGTTGATGGCTGAATCTTTGCTAACAGAGTTCATTGGTAAGAATAATTCGTTTCCTTGTACGCGATCTGTAACAAGAGCATTTAGCTTCAAGGCACCATATGGAGACACTAAACGAAGTAGGGCTCCATCTGCAATGCCTCGTTCTTTCGCCAATTCTGGTGATACTTCAACGAAAATTTCAGGTACTTTCGATTGAATACCTTTCGATTTATTTGTTAGATTTCCTTCATGGAAGTGTTCAAGCATACGGCCATTATTAATATGACAATCGTATTGTGCTTCAAACTCAACAGGCTGCACCCAATCATTTAAAGCAAAACGAGCTTTCTTATCAGGGAAGTTAAAGCCATCTTCATATAATAATGGTGTATCTTTACCATCATGGCTACCCCAACAGAAGCTTCCCCAGCCTTCAAGAACATCATAGTTGGCTTGTGAGAAGAGGGGAGACAGGCTCGCCATTTCATCAAAAATGTCGCTTGGGTGATCATAATGCCAATCTGCCCCTAAACGACGAGCAACCGCTTGCAATATTTCCCAATCTGCTTTCGACTCACCAAGTGTTGGTAATACTTGATACAGGCGTTGAACACGACGTTCCGTATTCGTAAATGTACCTTCTTTTTCAAGCGAAGGCGCAGCAGGTAAAATCACATCTGCATATTGTGCTGTGCGTGATAGGAAACAATCTTGGACAACGAAAAAGTCAAGCTGTGAAAGCACCTCATCTACATGGTTGGCATTACAGTCAACAAGTGCCATATCTTCGCCCACTAAATACATCGCTTTCATTTTTCCTTCCATGATCGCATCTAACATTTGCATATTATTTCGACCAGGCTGTGGTTGAATAGGGACACCATAGGCTTTTTCGAATTTTGCACGTGCCTCGTCATCTGTGACTCTTTGATAGCCTGGCAATAGATTTGGAAGTGTCCCCATATCGCAGGCACCTTGCACATTGTTATGGCCGCGGAGTGGGTAGGCACCAGCACCTGGACGACGATAGTTTCCAGTTGCTAAAAGTAAATTTGAAATCGCTGCGGATGTATAGGAGCCACCAGTATTTTGTGTTACACCCATGCCCCAAAGAACACATGTACCATCTGCATCACGAATCATTTCAGCTACTTCGATCAATGTTTCCTTACTAATACCAGTCATTTCTTGTGCATAATCAAGTGTATAGGTTGCAAGTACTTGTTTAAAATCATCATAATGAAGGACGTTTTCTTGAATAAACGCTTCATCATGCCAACCTTGTTCAATGATATATTTGGTAACAGCCATTAACCAAACTTGGTCAGTACCTTGCTTTGGACGCATAAAGATGTCGGAACGCTCTGCCATTTCATGCTTACGAATATCAGCAACAATTAATTTCTGACCATGTAATTTATGTGCACGTTTCACACGTGTTGCTAAAACAGGATGTCCCTCAGCTGGATTAGCCCCAACAATAATGACAAGTCCAGCCTTAGCAATATCTTTGATCGTACCAGCATCTCCTCCCATGCCAACTGTACGTAATAAACCATCAGTTGCAGGAGATTGGCAATAACGAGAACAATTATCGACATCGTTTGTGCCAAATAATTGACGGGCCATTTTTTGAATTAAGTAATTCTCTTCATTTGTAATTTTAGAAGAGGAGATAAAGCCAACAGAACCTGGACCATATTGTTGTTGAATGCCGCCTAGTTTTGTTGCAATTAAATCAAGTGCTTCATCCCACGATGATTCCACAAACTCATTATTTTTACGAATGAGTGGTTTTGTAATACGTTCCTCAGAATTGATAAAATCCCAGCCGAATTTCCCTTTGACACATGTAGAAATCGCATTTACTGGACCATCGGAAGGCTGTACTTTTAAAATTTTACGACCCTTTGTCCAAACTTCGAACGAGCAGCCTACACCACAGAAAGTACATACTGTTTTTGTTTTTTTGGTGCGCTTACTACGCATGGCTGCTTCCACTTCAGAAACGGCAAAAATACCGCTATAGCCTGGTTCAACTTCCTTAATCAAGCTGATCATCGGATCTAACATATCCTGTTTGAGGCCAGTCATAAATCCAGCCTCTCCAAGCATGGATTTTTCCATTAAGGCATTACATGGACATACGGTTACGCATTGACCACAACTTACACAGGAAGAATCATTGATAGCAACGCCTGTATCCCAAATGACACGTGGTCTTTCTGCTTCCCAATCAAGGGATAATGTTTCATTTACCTGTAGATTTTGACAAACCTCTACGCACTGACCACAAGCGATACATTGGTTAGGATCGTATCGATAAAACGGATGCGACATGTCCACTTCATGAGGTTCCACTTTTGGTTGATAGGGATATTTTTGATGCTCGATTTCCATCATTTCGGCTGTGTTGTGTAATGCACAATTGCCATTGTTGTTATCACAAACTGTACAATACAGTAAATGATTTTCGAGTAGACGGTCCATCGCTTCTGTTTGTGCCGCTTTTGCTTTGTCAGACGTTAGGAATACATTCATGCCGTCTACTGCCTTTGTAGAGCAGGAACGAACTAATTGGCCATTCACTTCCACGATACATGTATCACATGTTTCAATTGGGTCAACAGCGGGCACATGACAAATCTGTGGATGCGGAATGTCATGTTGATTAATGGTATCAAGGATTGTAGCTCCTTCTTTTACTTCATACGGTACGCCATTAATATTAATTTGAGTCAAGGTAACTTCCTCCTTTTGCACTTTGAGACGAAACGGCTAACATGGTACAGCTTAAGACAAAAGGGAATAACAAATCGAGTTGGTGATTGTTGAAAAGATTGTCTTGTTATCATTGTAATTCCCAATGGTTCTTGAAGCTACCTCAAAATAGGTAAATTGCTAGATCATAACATGTTATCCATGTCTCGGTTTTGAAAAAATAAAAAAATCCACCATGAAATCACATGTCCTAGACATGCTAATAATTCATGGTGGATAAAATTCTTAGCAGGTCTTGCTAAAAACTCAATCTACTTTTATTTTTTAATAACAATAGAATTCAACTATTAAAAACAGTATGCAACATCGTAACATAGAGTTCAAAATAAATTAATTCCATTTGATATGCATATTATAGCCCTTTCCTTCAAAATGAACAATATTTATCATAAAATTTATTAAATGAGAATTATTATCAAAAAGTATTTTCTCTTTTATTTTTTTAAAAGTTGCTATATCATTAACAAACTGTAAGGGTGGCCTACATAACCATTTGCCTAAAAAAGTTTAATTATGATGGGAGAATCGTTGCTATGTCTAAAAAAATCCATGAATTTAATGACATGATTCGAAAGTTAAGAAAGGAAGTATTCGGTAAAGGTCCAGAACGTATTCATACCGTTTTTGTCGAGAATATGGCTGTATCTACCTTATACGGAAATATCACTCCGACAGAAAAATTTATTGCCAGTACACCAGAAGGGCTAAAAATGGTGCATGCTGCAAGGACGAGT
This sequence comes from Lysinibacillus sp. FSL K6-4013, assembly GCF_038630435.1. Lineage (NCBI taxonomy): Bacteria > Bacillati > Bacillota > Bacilli > Caryophanales > Bacillaceae > Lysinibacillus > Lysinibacillus sp. FSL K6-4013. The sequence goes on along the minus strand of NZ_CP152031.1, from coordinate 2,704,524 downwards.
ATGATTCAAGATTTATATAGACAATCGCCACCAGAGGGTATGGAAGAACTGATGGGCAGCAAATTACTTCACTTATTTTCAGATATTAAAATTGAAGAGGATTTTGCGATTTCCGTCTTTGTTTTTGAAAAGCATATCAGTGAATAAAGGGGATGCCTTATGGATCGAGCAATGACAAGAAAAATTGTGCGTGTTGAAGGACAACAAGTGACAGAAATGGATGATTTAATTGTTTCAGAATACGCTGTGACCGTAAAAATTAATCAGCAAGAATTTGTCACGATGGTATGTACACCAGAGTATGTGGAAGATATGGTGATTGGCTACTTAGCTTCTGAACGAGTGATTCGTAGTTTTGAGGATATTGAGGAAATTTGGCACCAAGAGAAAGAGGGTTTTGTGCATATTAAAACAAAGCATATTAATCCTTATTACCAACAGACGCAAAACAAGCGCTATATTACGTCTTGCTGTGGGATGAGTCGACAAGGGTTTGTGTTTACGAATGATGCATTAGTAGCGAAAAAAATGGATCAAGTCGATGTGCAAATAACGACAGGGGATTGCTTCCGTTTAATGCATGCGATGCAGGAGAGTGCCGATATTTTTAAGAAAACAGGTGGCGTGCATAATGCTGCACTATGTGATGTAAATGGCATCGTCCTAAGTCGCATGGATATTGGGCGTCATAATGCTTTGGATAAAATTTACGGCTTTTGCCTACGCAACAACATCCGTATGGAAGATAAAATTATCGTCTTTAGCGGACGAATATCATCGGAGATTTTACTAAAGGTTTCCAAAATAGGCTGTGCCATCGTGCTATCTAAATCAGCACCAACCGAATTAGCATTGCAATTAGCAGAGCAGCTTGGTATTACGACGGTTGGTTTTATTCGGCAACAGACATTGAATATTTATACACACCCACAACGCATCCTATTACCAGCTAATGAATTGAAAGAAGGAGATTAAATGACGAATCTACAAGACCAATTACACAGACCGTTAAGAGATTTAAGAATATCCGTGACAGATCGTTGTAATTTTCGCTGTCGCTATTGTATGCCAGCAGAAGTATTTGGTCCAGATTACGCATTTTTACCGTCTGATAAAATATTAAGTTTTGATGAAATTGAACGATTAGTAAAAATCTTTGTTTCATTGGGCGTGAAAAAAATACGGATTACAGGTGGGGAACCCTTACTACGTCGTGATTTACCCGAATTAATTGCCCGTATTCACCGCATAAAAGGGGTAGAAGATATTGCTTTAACAACCAATGGCTCGCTATTAAAAAAATACGCACAGCCATTGGCACAGGCAGGCTTAGCCCGAGTTTCTGTTAGTTTAGATTCACTTGATGATGAGCGATTTTTCGAGATGAATGGTCATAGAGGCAAGGTATTGCCAGTGTTAGAGGGAATTGAAAAAGCTGCAGAAGCGGGCTTACAAGTAAAAATTAATATGGTTGTTCAAAAAGGGAAAAACGAACAAGATATTGTTACCATGGCGCAGTTTTTTAAAGAAAAGCAACATATTCTACGCTTTATTGAATATATGGATGTAGGGAATTCGAACGGCTGGCGCTTGGATGATGTGGTGTCCAAAAAAGAGATCATTGAGCAAATCCATCAGTTTACGCCGTTACAACCAGTAGCGCCCAATTATAAAGGAGAAGTGGCAACGCGTTATCAGTATCAAGATGCTCAAGGTGAGATTGGTGTAATTTCATCTGTAACGGATTCATTCTGCTCCAATTGCTCACGTGCTCGCCTCTCTGCAGAAGGGTCATTATACACTTGTTTATTTGCAACAGAAGGCACGGATTTAAGGGAATTGTTACGTTCAGGGCAAGATGATGCTGCCATCATCAAGTGCATTACGAACGTTTGGGAAACAAGAAATGATCGTTATTCAGATGAACGCAATGAACAAACGATGGCAAAAAGAAAAACTTCAAAAATTGAAATGTCTCATATTGGGGGGTAGCGAGTAAAAAAACAGAAAAAAATCGGCACAATAATGCCGAATTTTTTCTGTTTATTTGTGCACAAAAGTGCCACTTTTCCCACCCGTTTTTTCAACAAGATAAGTTTCTTTGATGACCATCGTCTTATCAACGGCTTTGCACATATCATAAAAAGTTAGTGCAGCGACAGACACAGCAGTGAGCGCTTCCATTTCAACACCCGTTTTTCCACTGCATTTAACAGTGGCTTGAATATGGAGCTCATAGCCATTCTCTGCTTTTTCATAGTCAAACTGGAAATCCGTGCCCTGTAGCATGATGGGATGGCACATGGGAATGATATCAGCTGTTTTTTTAGCGCCCATAATCCCTGCAATTTGCGCAACTTGCGTCGGATCACCTTTTTTAATGCCACCTTGTTGGATGGCTTCATAGACCGCATCAGATAAAAGAATCGTACTGCGCGCAATGGCTGTACGTGTCGTGCTTTCTTTTGCGGAGATATCGACCATTTTAGGGCGACCTTCTTCGTTCCAGTGTGTAAAATTATTCATTATTAAACTCCTTTTTACTTGTTTGTGACCAGTCTTGTTGTGCATTGATATTGATAAATGTTGAGCTATCGTCATCAAAAGGGACATAACAGACACGAAGTTGCTCTAACAGCACTTTCATACTCCGTTTGTTTTGTGCCGTTAGCTGTGTTGCCTTTGGTAAAGCAGTACGTCGATATAATGCAGCTAATGGCTGATCGCGTAGCCCTTGCGTCGGAACAATGGCATCATAAGTGTCATTAATCAGCCCTAACATTTTTTGGATAAATTCTGCATTCATATAAGGCATATCGCTTGCTACGACAAAAAACCATTCCACATCAGGATAGGCTGTCATGATATGATGCAAAGCAAAAAGAGGGCCTTGATGTGGCTGCTTTTCAATGACCCATTGGACATTTTCCTGTCCAAACTGATGTTGTAAGTGCGCATTTGTAGCGATAATAAGAGGATCTAGCTGATTTTTTTGCAGGGCTATGAGACTATGTTTATATAATGGCTGTCCAGCAAACATCTCAAACATTTTTGGCTGACCATAGCGAGAGGATTGACCACCAGCTAACACAATACCAGCAATTTTCATAAGCGCTTCAGCTCTCCGACAAAATGTTGGACAGTAGGTACTATGAGCTTCGACATAGCCAAAGTCACCGCATTTGTGGAGCCTGGTAAAACATAAATGGCTGTTTGCTGAAGACTTCCAGCGGTGGCACGACTAAACATCGCCTTTGGACCAATTTCTTCATAGCTGAGCATTCGAAATAATTCACCAAACCCCATCATTTCTTTTTCAAACAGAGGCAGAATGGTGTCATAGGTTTGGTCTCTTGGTGTAAATCCTGTTCCACCCGTAACGATAATGGTATTAATTGTTGGATCGCTGCACCAATTTTTAACATGACGAGCGATATCGAGCGGTTCATCCTTTGTTAGTTGGTAGTCTACAACTTCAAATGCAGCTTCCTGTAGAAAGGACTGAATACGCTGACCAGCATGATCATCTGTCTTTGTGCGTGTATCACTGACCGTTAAAATGGCAACTTGAATTGGTTGCTGCTGATGTGTTGGATGCACAGTAAGACCTCCTTCAAATGCGTTTTTGCTAAAAAACATTGCTTTTATTATAATGCTATAAATGAAAAGGTCAAACGAAAATTCATAGAAAGAAAGGCCTCATACGTATGCAAAATAGATATTCTAGACAACAATTATTTCATCCTATCGGACAAACAGGGCAACAATCCCTCCAACAAAAACACGTCCTTATCATAGGTGCGGGGGCATTGGGGAGTGCTAGTGCAGAAGCGCTTGTGCGAGCGGGTATTGGCAGGCTGACCCTCATTGATCGTGATTATGTAGAGTGGAGTAATTTACAAAGACAGCAATTATATACAGAGCTAGACGCACAAGAAAAAATGCCCAAAGTTATCGCAGCTAAAAAGCGCCTCCAACAAATAAACACAGAGGTAGAAATTCATGTCGGCATTATGGATGCTTGCACAGAGACTTTGCTACCATTACTAGAAGATGTAGATGTGATGGTCGATGCGACCGATAATTTTGATGTTCGCTTTGTCATGAATGACCTTGCCCAAAAGTATCGTATTCCTTGGGTGTACGGCTCTTGTGTTGGTAGTTATGGTGCGACCTACACGGTTGTGCCAGGCAAAACGCCCTGTTTGCATTGCTTATTAAAGGTGATGCCCCATACAGCGATGACTTGTGATACCGTTGGCATTATTAGTCCAGCAGTTCAAATTGTTGCAGCTTATCAAGTGGCAGAGGTCCTTAAATTGCTTGTTGGAGATGACAAAGCCTTACGAAAAAGCTACTTAACGTTTGATGTTTGGCAAAATCAACACTATGAAATCAATGTGGAGAAAATAAGGCAGTCTGATTGTCCATCTTGTGGTGATCAGCCGACCTATCCTTATCTCTCCTATGAAAATCAAACGAAATTACAGATCCTTTGTGGCCGAGACGCGGTACAAATTCGACCACCAAAGCCCATTTACTATTCGCTTGATCAGCTGGCAAATCAGCTCCGTTCCTACGGAGAAGTCCAGGTTAATCCTTATTTGCTATCTTGCCAAGTGGACGATTACCGAATCGTTATTTTCCAAGATGGGCGAGTTGTAATACATGGTATACAAGATATTCAGAAAGCCAAAAGCATTTATTATCGTTTATTAGGTTAAGGGAGTGTGCCAAATGGTAGAAAAAAGACAACCAATTCCTGTGGCAGAAGCCGTTCATCGTGTAATGGACTATGCCTTTCAAGCAAAAAAGGAGCATGTGCCATTAACGCAAGCACATGGACGTTTTCTAGCACAAGCTATTAGAGCCGATCATGATGTACCTGCTTTTGATCGTTCACCGTATGATGGCTATGCCATTCGTTCCGTCGATAGTAAGGAAGCCTCATCACAGCAACCAGTCCGCTTTCAAGTTGTTGGAGAAATTGGCGCAGGCTATGTCTATGAAGACGTAGTTGGCGATCATCAAGCAGTCCGCATTATGACCGGGGCGCCGATACCACAAGGATGTGATGCAGTGGTCATGCTAGAATTAACCCAAACATTCGAAGAAAATCATCAAAAGTATATGTCGATTAAACGACCTTTTGAAGCAGGTACTAATATTTCCTATAAAGGGGAAGATGTGCAGCAAGGCGCAGTCCTCATTGAACAAGGCCAATATATTAACCCGGGTGTGATGGCCTTACTTGCTACTTTTGGCTACGAGCAAGTACCTGTTTATCGTAAAACAGTTATTGGTGTGCTTGCCACTGGTAGCGAATTACTAGAGCCAGGTGAATCTTTACAGCCAGGTAAGATTCGCAATAGTAATGCCTATATGATAATGGCGCAAATTGAGCGTGCTGGCGCAGAAGTAAAATATTTTGGCAAATTTAGTGACGATCTTGCGTTATGTATTGATCGTGTTGAAAAGGCCCTACAGGAAGTTGATATTTTAATTACAACGGGTGGCGTTTCTGTAGGTGATTATGATTATTTACCAGCTATTTACGAGGCGATTGATGCAAAGGTATTGTTTAATAAAATAGCGATGCGTCCAGGTAGTGTGACAACAGTTGCTGCTCGCCACGGCAAATTATTGTTTGGCCTTTCTGGTAATCCTTCAGCATGCTATGTTGGCTTTGAGCTATTTGTACGTCCGATTATACGTTCTGCATATGGGCATTCTCAACCACATTTACGCAGAGAGCAAGCGATTTTAGGGGCTGATTTTACAAAGCCAAATCCCTTTACACGCTTTGTACGAGCTCGTATCGATTATGAAAAAGGGAAGCTTGTAACTGTCCCATCTGGGTTTGATAAATCGAGTGCAGTTTCATCTTTAGCGACAGCCAATGCGTTCATTGTTTTACCAGGCGGCTCTAGAGGCTATGAAAAGGGTATGCAAGTGGATGTCCTTTTGCTAGAAGATTTGCAAGGAAGTGAGTGGCCTTGGGACAACATCGAAAAATCTTACAGATAGTTGGCTATCAAAATAGTGGGAAAACGACATTGATGGAGCGATTGATCAAGCAGGCTACAATGGAAGAGCTAAGAGTAGGAACCATAAAGCATCACGGACATGGCGGTGTACCGATGATCGAAACCTCGAAGGATAGCAGTCGTCATGAGCAAGCAGGCGCAGTTGTCACAGCAGTGGAGGGGGCGGGTACTTTACGTATGAGCATTCACAAAAATAGCTGGCAATTGGCTGAAATACTAGCGATCTATGATTCTCTTCCTATGGACATCATGCTGATCGAAGGGTATAAAAATGAACATTATCCTAAGGTTGTATTGCTGCGCACGCCTGAGGACCAAATACTGCTACAGCAAGTAACCAATATCCTCTGTGTGATTTATTGGCCAAGCTATCCACTCGATCCATTCCTAACAATCCCTGCTTTTTCGATTCATGATGAAACACAATATATGGAATTTTTATTGGCAGAAATGAGGGGAAAACGATGACGACAGCGTTATTTGAAATTATCGATCAACCAATAGATGTGGAGGAAGTAAGACAAAAAGTCCTTAGTCGAAATGCTGGAGCCATTACATTATTCATCGGCACAGTGCGCGAAATGACAAATGGTAAAAAAACGATGCATTTGGAATATCAAGCCTATCCAGCAATGGCGATTAAAATGTTTGAACAGATTGCAAAGGAAATACAAGAAGAGTGGCCAGAAGCAAAAGTGGCCATCACCCATCGTGTCGGTCATTTAGCTATTTCCGATATTGCCGTAGTGATTGCTGTGTCATCACCGCATCGTAAAATAGCTTACATGGCGAATGAATATGCAATTGATCGCATAAAACAAATCGTGCCCATATGGAAAAAAGAACATTGGGAGGACGGGACAGAGTGGATTGGTGATCAATTAGAAAATGTTCCCTATCCGCAAGGGAAACCAGCCATTCAGGAGGAGGAAAACCTGTGATTAACATTTTATTATTTGCCCACCTACAGGAAGCACTAGGTGAATCAAAGCTATCAGTAGAGCTGTCAGATGTGACAGTTGCGCAATTAAAAGAGTGGATGGAAAAGCGCTACCCTCAGCTATCATTACAACAGATCATGACAGCGGTTAATGAAGAATTTGCAACGGATACGACGATTGTCAAATCTGGCGACACAATCGCCTTTATTCCACCGATCAGTGGGGGATGAGCAAGAAGAGGTAGTTGGCTTGAGCCAACTACCTCTTTTATACTTTCAGGATATGAATACTAAGAAGCAAAAGGAAGGAAATAGCAATCATACACAAAACCCATGCCCAGGCAAGGGTCATGTTTCCAGAATCGATGGCCATATATATTGCTAGTGGTGTTGTTTGTGTTTTCCCTGGAATATTCCCTGCAAACATGAGAGTCGCTCCAAATTCACCCAAAGCTCGTGTGAAGCTTAGAATCCCACCAGAAACAAGTGCCTTTGATGCAAGGGGAATGGATACATAAAGAAAAACCTGCCATTCATTTGCTCCATCCACACGTGCCGCATTTTCAATATCTCGATCGACAGAGGCAAAGCCAGTTTTAGCCGATTGATACATTAATGGAAAGGCAACGATTGTAGAAGCAATGACGGCCGCCCACCATGTGAACATGATAGGTTGATCGAATAGCCAGATAATGAAATTTCCTAACATACTATTTTTCCCGAACATGACGATAAGCAGGAAACCGACTACTGTAGGAGGTAATACTAATGGTAATAGCAGCACCGTTTCTAGCACTAGCTTGCCTTTAAAATCATGAGTTGCCATCCATTTACCCATTAAAATCCCTGCTATAATAGCGATGATCCCTGCAACAAAGGCAATTTCGATCGAAAGCCTAAGTGGAGACCAAAAATCGGTACTCATCTTTTATTGAGCCCCTTTAAATCCATACTTTTCAAAGACATCCATCGCTTCATTACTTTGTAAGAAGTGATAAAAATCCTCCGCCTCTTGCGCATGCTTACTTGCCTTTAGAACACCTACAGGATAAATAATCGGTGCGTGCATCGCCTCATCGGCAGTTGCCACGACATTGACTTTATCAGAGACAAGGGCATCTGTTTTATAGACCATCCCAGCATCCACATTTTCTGTTTCTGTATAAGTAAGTACTTGGCGTACATCTTTTGTATACACTACTTTTGATTCGAGTGAATCCCAAAGTTGCATCGTTTTTAATGTGTCCACACCATATTGCCCAGCAGGAACCGTTTCGGGCGTACCAAGTGCAATTTTTCCTGCTTGTTGTAAATCTTCAAAGGATTGAATTTGCTTTTCATTGTTTTTAGGCACGATTAATACTAAGTCATTGGCTAAAAGATCCGTTCCTAGCTTTTGATCGATCATTTCTTTCTCTACAAGCGCATCGAATTTATCCTCCGCCGCTGAAAAGAAAAGGTCTGCAGGAGCCCCTTGTAAAATTTGTTGCTGTAATGCACCTGAACCACCAAAGTTATAGAGGATTTTGATTGTATCGTGTTGTTTTTCATAAATTGTTTTCAGTTCTTCTAAGGCATCCTGTAGACTAGCTGCCGCAGAAATCGTTAGTTCCACAGGTTCGTTTGTTGCCGCCTCTTTTTCTTGGTTACCACAGGCTGCTACTAGACCAACTAGTACGAACAGTGTCGCAAATAAACGATAAAATTTTTTCACTATAAATATACTCCTTTTATAACTCGTTATAACAAGACATAACTAATTATAATCAGATATAAATAAAAAAGAAAGTTAGTAAGGGTACAAAATGTCAAGATGTTCATAAGGCTATAAATACGTTACCATGAAAATAGAGGCTTATAGGAGGAGAACTTTTACATGTCACAAGAACAATCCTATACGATTGAAGAGGTTGCACAATTTTTAAAGGTTTCAAAATTAACAATTTATGATTTAGTGAAGAAGGGTGATTTGCCAGTTTTTCGCGTAGGCCGGCAAATGCGGGTAGATCGTGCTGACTTGCAAGCCTATATACAAAAACGGAAAACAGGTAGTACGCCAGCTGCTGCACAGGCTTCCATAGCTACTCCGACTAAAAATCATGCGAAAATTATAGTGAGTGGGCAAGATTTAGTGCTAGATATTTTAGCAAAATATATCGAGAAACGGCGTTCTTCAAAAGTATTACGCTCACATGAAGGTAGTTTTAATGGTGTGATGGCACTATATCATGGAGACTGTGATATTGCGAGCTTGCATATGTTTGATGGGGATACAGGAGATTATAATACCCCTTATGTAAAAAAAATCTTTGTCAGTCATGCCTTTGTTCTCATCAATGTTGTATCACGTAAAGCGGGTTTCTATGTTCAAAAGGGGAATCCGTTGGAAATTCGTTCATTTGAAGATTTTCAAACAAAGACATTCACATTCATCAACCGTGAGAAAGGCTCAGGTGCTCGTACTCTGTTAGATGAGCAATTGCGCATTCACGGTATCGCACCATCCACGATTGCAGGCTATGCCCATGAAGAAATGAGCCACCTCGATGTCGCCTCTGCTGTTGCCAATGGACGCGCAGATGTTGGGATAGGCATTGAAAAAATTGCCAAGCTTATTCAGGTAGATTTTATACCAATGGTCACTGAACGTTACGATATTGTCTTATTAAAAACACCAGAAAATCAACCACTCATCGATATGGTGAAGGAGATTTTAAAGACACCTGATTTCCAAGCTGAAGTAGCTGCATTAGGAGATTATGACGTCTCTTTAATGGGCCAAGTCATGTATGAAACGCTATAATCAAAAATTCATATTGAGTTTAATAAAAAAATCAATTACAATTCTAACTAGGAAATTTTATGGTCGTTGTGTCATTTAGTATGGCTCAGCCGCTATATTTTTTATGATACATGGTGAGATGGATAAATTAGTAGGTACTACTGCTAGGATATTAGCCCACCATAAAATAGCTTGCGTACTCAATGCGCAACTATTTTATGGTGGGCTTTTTTGTATAGTAAAAAGGAGATGGATGATGTGACATGGTCGGTATTACATATCATTGGTATTATTGCCTACGCCATTAGTGGAGCATTTGTAGCGTTACAGGCCAACTATTCTTTTATTGGCATATTTGTGCTTGGTCTGACAACGTCTTATGGTGGTTCCATTATCCGCAACGTTGTACTGGATATCCCTGTGTCAGATATATGGGAACGGCAATCCTTATTAGTCGTTTTAGTCACGCTGACGACCATTTTATTTGTCAAAAGGAACTGGATTCATCACTGGAACCGCTGGGGCTATTTCTTTGATTCGATTGGCCTAGCTTCTTTCGCAATACAAGGCGGATTGTTAGCAAAAAGCTTGCATCACGACCTCGGCATTATTATTATAGCGTCGATGTTTACTGGTGTTGGCGGAGGTATGGTGCGAGATTTGTTAGCTGGTAGAGCGCCGCTTGCATTACGAGAAGAAATTCATGCTGTCCTAACATTTGTATGTGCCCTTTGTATATGGTTAGGGTGGGACAGTCCGCTTGAATTGTCGGTCATAGTTATTTTTATAGTAGTGATTCGCATGTTATCGGTGAATAATAAATTAAAATGGAAGCTTCCTTTTAAACATTTCTATAACGATGCAAAGGAAAAATAGGTTGATTGTCGAAATAGGTGAAGGAAGCTTTTGTAATTCGAAAAAGGAGGGGTAAAATGGCAATAGAACGTTTACGTGAGTGGTTACTATCCTCAAATAATACAGTGATTCTAACAGGAGCGGGCATGTCAACGGAAAGTGGGGTTCCTGATTTCCGTTCAGCATCTGGTTGGTGGAAACAAATGGATCCAAGAACTGTCGCGACAACGGAAGCATTAACAGATCATTACTCATTATTTCATGAATTTTATAAAACACGTATCGAAAACCTAGAAAAGGTGGCTCCCCATGAGGGACATCATATACTAGCTGATTGGGAACGAAGAGGTCTAGTGTCTCTAATCGCTACTCAAAATGTGGATGGTTTTCACCAATTGGCAGGAAGTCAATCCGTCGAGGAGTTACATGGTTCGATCCGGTCTATTCGTTGTCATCGTTGCCAGCAGGCGGCTGTCATGGCAAGCTTCTTGAATAAGGCTAGTTGCGCCCATTGCGGTGGGAAACTTCGTCCAAATGTTGTGCTCTTCGGAGAAAGCCTACCACAAGCAAGTTGGCACCGTTCAATGGAGGCAATCAAAACAGCTGAACTTGTCCTTGTCATTGGAACGAGCCTTGAGGTATATCCCGTCAACCAACTACCTATGATGACAACAGGAAAAACCGTTTATATTAATTTAGATATTTCACAGCAGACCACCCCATTTGATCTGACAGTGAAGGGAAAAATAAAAGAAGTGTTGCAACAACTACAAATATAAAAAAGGCGCCCTTGCAAATTCAAGTGGCGCCTAAAACATTTGAGGTAGAAACTCCCTCATGAATCGTTGATTTTTTCGTAACCATATTTTCAAAATCATGCGATGTGTTAACAGCTTATGTCTTTTATTTGGCCTCGCCTTTGCTTCTATGAGGCTCTGTAAAAGAATACAAGTTTCAGTTGCAAAAGCTTGAGGCTCAACGAGAACATCCAGCTTGTAATCAATTAACTGGGCAGCCTGAACCTTGGCAAGTAATTGGGCAAATTGTGTATTCATAGTAGCGTAATTTTCTTCTAATTCTAGGTCAATCAATGAATAGAGCGTTTGCTCTATTTCAACTTCTAATTCCTGTAGTAACTCCTTTGATGGCTGTGTCACTAGTTCACCCTCTTTTATACGACTAGATAACCAATAGCTGCACAAAGTATGCCAATTAGCAAGGTACTGGCAATATAGCTAATGGCTTGTCTCCATTTTTGTTGTTCTATAAGCTGTAGACATTCAAATCCAAAAGTAGAAAAAGTTGTGTAGGCTCCTAAAAAACCTATGCCAATTAATTGCCATAACCAATCACTAAGATGTAGGGCAAATAAGAAACCAAGCGCAAAGGAGCCTGTACAATTAATAATAAAAGTGGCCCATGGATAGGGATGTACAAGTAATTTTCCTAAATAAAATCTAGAAAGAGCGCCAAAAAAACCACCAATTCCGACTAACATCATGCAATACGCCCCCTAGCAAATCGTATTCCCAGCCATGTGCAGGCTAATCCACCTAAAACACTTACTGTAACATAGAGTACAGCCTGTAGCCACTGGCTATTTTCTAGGAGTAATAGTGTCTCTAAGGAAAATGTCGAAAAGGTAGTAAAAGCTCCACAAAACCCTGTACCTATTCCTAGTATAATAGGTGTGCGTTTTATAAAAGAAGTAAAAAGCCATGCTAGGCAAAAGCAGCCTAGTAAATTTATAAACAGTGTTGTGAATGGAAATACTTCTGTATTTGGAACGGCGAGACTAAGGCTATATCGACAGATGGCACCAAGAATTCCACCAATTCCCACCGCTAGAAATGACCTCAACATAAAAACCCCTTACTGAAAATGACTATAAAGAAAGTGTATCATGAGACAAAAATTTTAGAAATATTTCAATTCAAGTTATGTCCCAAAATCGACTTTTAAAATGTATATAGTGTATAGAAAGGTATAAATGCTCACGAAATAATATTTCGAAATATTATATATGGAAAATGAAATAGATTTTATTACATGGACATTTCTTTATCCATCTTATGTGAATCCGCTGACGGAAAACCCGCTGACGGCTAAACCATAAACGGAAAACCCGACACTACTAAATAATAATTAACTAAATAATAATTAACTAAATAAATAAAGATGATGAGATAAGCATATTGAAGGAGTGCAACAGACGCAAAGAGAATATTCTATTGTCTGCTATTTGGTATCAAAATCACTAGTCTTGTATTTCAGTCTTTAGGTTAATGTCTGTGCCGTAGATTTATTGTAAGGTTATAGACAACACAGTAATTTTAAGCATGTTCTCCCTTTGTTTCCTTAGAGCATTTTAATGCTTTAAAGCGCTAACTATTTCCTGAAAATGATAAAAAATAACAGGGTGATAGTTGACAAATATTTCTATAGTGTGATAATCTTCAAGAACACTATAACAAATAAACTAAAGGAGGGCATGACAATGTTAATTTTATCAGTATCAAATTCAATCACAGTTACATACATTGTCCGTGCCTAACGCTTTATTTACTATTGCAGAACTAGGTATGGAATTATCCTGCCTTTTATAAGAGACACTTACTCTTTTAGGGTATGTGTCTTTTTTTGTGCAAAAAAGGTTGTAGTGCAAACAAAAAAGGAGTGTATGTATATGACAAAAACAGTTAGACGAATGATTTTCAAAAAGGAATTTCTAGAAAGTGGGTAGTTATCCACAACAGCACGGAGGAAAGAAGGTTATGATGTATGTTTGATGTGTTAAGTAAATTAGGCTGGTTCTTTAAAAAATACTGGAAGCAATATACGGTGGCCATTGTTTTACTAATGATTGCCAGTGGATTAGAGGTTGTCCCTCCCTATTTACTCGGTTCTATTATAGATCTATTGACTGCAGGAGAAATGACACCAGCTATTTTAACAAAGTATGTCTTGATTTTTATTGGAATTATTATTGGGGGCTATTTATTAAATTTTGTGTGGCAATTCCGACTATTTGAAGGGGCTATCAACCTTGAGAAAATTTTACGTCGTAATTTAATGCAGCATTTTTTACGCATGACCCCAACATTTTATGAGAAAAACCGTACCGGTGACCTGATGGCACGTGCAACAAATGACTTAAATGCCGTATCCATGACAGCTGGTTTTGGTATTATGACGTTGATTGATTCAACGATTTATATGGGCTTTATCATTTTTGCGATGGGCTATATGATTTCGTGGAAGCTCACATTTTTTGCCATGTTACCAGTCCCTATTATGGCGATCCTCATTCAATATTTAGGAAAAATTGTTCATGAGCGATATATGAAGGCACAAGATGCTTTTGGGGAGCTAAACGATAGTGTGCTGGAATCTGTAGCAGGAGTGCGAGTAGTGCGTGCCTATGTGCAGGAAAAAAAGGATGAGGCTAATTTTGCAGAGATGAGTGAAGTCGTGTATGCGAAAAATATTCATACAGCAAAAATCAATGCTTTATTTGGCCCAATTACAAAAGTTGGAACAGGCATTAGCTATGTTGTAGCACTTGGTTACGGGGCTCATTTAGTGGCAACAGAGACGATGACGGTTGGGCAACTGGTCACGTTTAATGTTTATTTAGGTTTGGCTGTTTGGCCAATATTTGCGATTGGTGAGCTCATCAATGTTATGCAGCAGGGGAATGCCTCACTAGATCGTGTGCAGGAAACCTTGAACTACGAGGCGGATGTTCGAAATATTCCGAATCCACAAATGATTGCGACACCAAATGCGATTGGCTTTGATGCCTTAACATTCCAATATCCGATGAGTCAGGTGAAAAACCTACAGCAGATTTCCCTTTCCTTGAAAAAAGGTCAAACCCTTGGCATTGTTGGTAAAACGGGGGCAGGTAAAACAACCTTCCTACGCCAATTATTGCGAGAATACCCAATCGGACAGGGACAGCTTTCCATTGACGGTATCGATATTACGGCTCAAACGAAGGAGCAGATCCTCGACTGGATTGGTTATGTACCACAAGATCATGTGCTATTCTCACGCACTATTCGTGAAAATATATTATTTGGGAAAGAAGATGCAACACAAGCAGAGTTGCAGCAGGCGATACGTGCCGCGTATTTTGAAAAGGATTTAGACAATCTACCAATGGGTCTTGAAACACTTGTTGGAGAAAAGGGTGTCTCTCTTTCAGGCGGTCAAAAGCAACGTGTGTCTATTGCTCGTGCTTTAATTAAAGATCCTGAAATTTTAATGCTGGATGATTCGCTTTCCGCTGTCGACGCGAAGACAGAGGCAAGAATTATTGAAAATATTCAGCGTGAACGTCAAGGTAAAACGACGATTATTACGACACATCGCTTGTCTGGTATTCAGCATGCCGATGTCATCATCGTACTGGATGATGGGCAAATTGTAGAGCAGGGAACACATGAGGAACTTCTTGCGCAACAAGGATGGTATAAAGAGCAATTTGACCGTCAGCAGCTAGAAGGAGGTGCCTCATGAGTACGAGTCAACGTTTAACACGCTATGCGATGTATTTTAAAAAGCCGATACTATTAGGCTTATTCTTCCTAACAATTGCCGTATTCACGGAGCTTGTTGGACCGTTTATTGCGAAACATATTATTGATAATTACATGACAATCGGTCATATAGAAATCAAACCGATTACATGGTTGCTCATTGTGTATTTACTTTTAGCCATTGCCACAGCCATATTACGATATTTTATGTATATTTATTTGCAAATTGGGGCAAACCGTGTCATCCAAAAATTACGTAAAGATGTCTTTGAACATATTCAAACTTTACCGATCCAATACTTCGACAATTTACCAGCGGGTAAAATTGTTGCGCGTGTAACAAACGATACAGAGGCAGTTCGGAATTTATATGTACAGGTTCTATCCAATTTTGTGACGAGCTTCATTTCTATTTTTGGGGTGTATATAGCGCTCTTTATTTTAAATTGGAAAATGGCAATGCTTGCTTTAACCATGATTCCAATTGTTTATGTATGGATGATTTTATATCGAAAATTTGCCTCTAAATACAACGATGTCATTCGTACAAAAATTGCAGATATTAATGCCATGATTAATGAATCCATTCAGGGCATGACAATTATTCAGGCGTTCCGTCGTGAGCAGCAAATGACGAAGGAATTTGATGACATGAATAATGAGCATTATGCGTATGAGCGTAAGCTGCTGGTGCTTGATTCAGCTACATCCTTTAACCTTGTGAATACGCTAAGACTTATCATGTTTACGGTCTTTATCTTCTACTTTGGTACACGCTCCTTTACAGCAACTGAAGTGATTACAGCAGGGACATTGTATGCATTTGTTGATTACTTAACAAAGCTATTTAATCCGATTACAAATATTGTAAATCAATTTTCACAGCTTGAGCGTTCACTCATTGCAGGCAAGCGTGTCTTCGAGGTGCTAGATACGAAAGGTGAACCTGTTTCTGAAAAGAGTATCCCACGATATAAAGGAAATGTGGTTTTCGAAGATGTGTCCTTTGCCTATAAAGATAATGAATATGTGCTGAAAAACCTGTCATTTGAAGCACATCAAGGTGAAACAATTGCCTTAGTTGGTCATACAGGTTCAGGGAAAAGTTCCATTATGAACTTGCTGTTCCGCTTCTACGACCCGTCAAAAGGCAAAATTACCATTGATGGCATTGATATTACCTCTGTTCCACGTCAAACGATGCGTGAACATATGGGTATTGTGCTACAGGATCCTTACTTATTTACGGGTACGATTGCATCCAATGTTAGCTTAAACAACCCGCGCATCTCTCATGAGAAAATAGTAGCTTCCTTAAATGCTGTCGGGGGAGAACGTGTTTTAGCTAATTTACCAAATGGCTATGAGGAGCCAGTTATTGAGAAGGGCAGTACCTTATCTTCAGGACAACGTCAGTTGATTTCGTTTGCACGTGCCCTGGCGTTTGATCCAGCCATTTTAATATTGGATGAAGCGACATCGAATATTGATACGGAAACGGAAGAAATTATTCAGCATGCAATGGATGTCCTGAAAAAAGGACGGACAACGTTTATTATTGCCCATCGACTTTCAACGATTAAAAATGCAGATCGTATCCTTGTACTTGATCGAGGAAAAATTGTAGAAAACGGCACGCATGATGAACTGCTAGCGCTTGGCGGAATTTATGACAAGATGTATCAAATGCAGGCGAACTCCTTACAACAATAGTAATAGCTAGAAAAGCCCCACTTCAACTGAAGCGGGGCTTTTCTATTTATCTTACATATTTGAAGACATTGACAAAGAATAACAGAACAGACAGCGCTACAGCAATACCACCACCGGACACAAAAAGCTCAAATAACCAGCGTGGTACATCCCAATACACCATCATCATGCCAACAAAAAGGAAGGGTAAACCAAGATTGTAAAGCCAGAATTGTGCTTTAGCGAGACCTGTCTCCGCAGCATTTTTATAAATCGAATAAATTAAACCAATGAATCCAGTAGTCAGCCAACCTACCACACCAATATGAGCATGTGTCGCTTTCCATTGAAGTTGAACCGTATAATGCATAAACAGGCCAAAAGCAAAAACAATCAATAAATAAAAGACTGAAACCTTTATCCATTTAGCACCCATTATCCACAACTCCTTTCTTGAAAGTGATTTTAGCTAGCTGCTACAGTATATTCTTGTCAAATTAAAAAGATGCTTGTATGTATTTGAAAATAAATGTAGTTGGTTTTCACTATACTAAAAAATTTAATGGTGAATTTTAGTAATATGTAAACTTTTCATGGAGTTCTGCGTTGTATAGGCAGAAGGGAGGTAGACATGGTACAACAATCAATGAATGCGTTTCTACAGCAAGCAGGAACGCTGCTATATCGTTATTTGAGAAAACGTGGATTAGCCCATGAGGATGCAGAAGATATCGTCCAAGATACATGTTATAAATTTTTATTACATAAAAATGGAATTCATTCAGATAAAGTAATGAGCTGGTTATATCGTGTAGCAACCAATCAATTTTATGATCTCAAGAGACAAGAAAAACGTCATCCAACAACAGAATTAGAGGAAGTTCAATTGACATCATTGATTCACATTCCTGAGATCCAAATGCTAAAAAAAGAAAAATTAAAGGACATACAAAACACGCTCGAAACGCTATCCATTTTACATCAGGAATTATTAATCCTGAAATATGAGCTGGGATTATCGTATAAGGAAATTTCAGCCTTGATGAATAAGAATGAAAACACACTCAAAACGCATGTCAGACGTGCTAGGGAAGAATTTACTGAACGATTTAAGGAGGATATTCATGATGAATAAAGAAGAAAATGAATTTGTATTTGATGATAGACAGACGAAAAAAATAATGAGAAAGGCCAGGTTTTGGTCAACAGTCAAAATGATTGGGATTACATTAATCGTTACCCCCATTGTGCTAATAGCATTATGGTATGGGTTGAGAACTTTATCGTTAAATAGTGCGCAAAAAGTAATGGATGATATTCATTTATTTAACGAAATAAGTGGGCCCAATGTCCAAATTAGTAATCAGGTTTATGACGATCATTTGCTGGGAGGGAAAATAACAACAACAACCTATAAGGTGCTTGGAGAGCAGCATCGGCCCTATATTTGGAAGCCTATCAAAAGCGATTATAATTTATTTGGAACGCTTACACGTACTGCCATTTCTAGCCCCATCCAAATAGAAGGTTCAGAATCACTGGCAGAAACATATCAATTCGAACGGTTTAATGACTACACAGGTGACCGAGAAATGTTTTTTTATCATCCAAAGATTTCCTACGACCATTATCAAGATAAGATTAGTGAACTGCGCCAATTGGAGAAAAATACTTTAGTAGAAATAGCTATTTCCTTTGATGATGCTTATAGTTTAGATGAAATTAAAAGCAAGCTACCTTCTGAAGTACAAGTAGATTGGTGGTGGGTGGATGCCTATACAGATGATACACTAGATTTTTTTAAGCGAGGACAGAATACGATTGCAGCCAATGGTCCTTACATTTACGGCTTCCAATCAGAGTCATCCAAACCAAAACCCCGACGCTCTTCAAACGACGAGGTTGAGACCTTTATTCGAAACATTGAGCTTCTTCGTAAAAGCAAGAACTTTGAGTGGGAAACAAACCAGGTTTATCAAGCTTTAGTAGGGGAAAATGGAAGCCTGGAGAAAAGCGATGTGAAAATAACTGGGGCTGTAGTCACTGGTACTCAAGAGCAATTGCAGTCATTACAAGGACAAACCTACATTAAAGGGTCTATATTTGGTGTAATATCAAATCAGAAATAGAGCACTGGAAAAGAGTAATCGGCACAATCATGTAGGAAAGATCAATTTAAGAAAAAGCTTATTTTGGATGAACCCTTCTCCAGAATAGGCTTTTTTATCTGAAGCAATTTAGTTTAAAAATAAATAGTTTAATGTTAAACTATTAACAGAGAAACAAGAAGGAGATGTTGTTGCAATGGGTAAACTACAAAACAAAGTGGTCATCATTACTGGCGGTGCAGGTGGTATTGGTAGTGGAATGGCAAAAGCTATGGTAAAGGAAGGAGCGATTGTTACAATTGTTGACTTAAATGCAGAAGCAGGCGAGGCAATGGCAAAAGAATTACAAGAAATGTCGCCAAAGTCTAGGTTTTTACAGGCTAATCTAATGGAACGCGACCAATTACCAAAAATTATTGATACAGTCGTAGAAAAATACGGTAAACTAGATGTGCTAGTTAATAACGCTCATGCTGCTAAACAAGTTACAATAGAAGAAACTACACAAGCAGATCTTGACTTGTCATTTGGGACAGGTTTTTATCCAACCTTCTATTTAATGCAAGCAGCACTACCGCATTTAAAAGAAACTAAGGGTAATATTATTAACTTTGCATCTGGAGCAGGCATTCAAGGTCATGAAACACAGGCTGCTTATGCCGCTGCTAAGGAAGCCATTCGTGGTATTTCTCGTGTGGCCGCAAATGAATGGGGACGTTTTGGTATTAATGTCAATATCATTAGTCCGCTTGCTGATTCACCAGGTGTACAAGCATGGGCAAAAGCACAGCCAGAGTATTATGAAGCGGTGAGAAGTAAAATTCCGTTAGGTCGTTTTGGTGATATTGAGCAAGATATCGGTCGAGTAGCTGTTTTCTTAGCTTCTGACGATTCTCAATACATTACGGGTCAAACGATTATGGTGGATGGAGGCTCACTAATGCTTCATTAATTCTCAGCGTTTGAGGAGGATTTTTTTGAAACAGACAAATATTTTTAAACTGATTCATATGATTGAACAGGTGAACAATGCGAATATTATACGTTTTACAAAAGCGTTCCCATATCCTTTAGGAATTTCACCAATTTTAGTTTTAAATGAGCTACATGTCAAAGGCCCTCAAAAACAGGCAGAATTAGCTGAAACAATCGGCTATACAAAAGGTGCGATGACGAGCATTGCTGAAAAGCTGGTCAAGCTTGGATTAGCAGAAAGACTATATGATCCATCCGACCGTCGCACCATTCGCTTACAAATTACAGATGAGGGTCAAAGTGCTTTAGCAAAGGCTCAATCTATCGGGAAAGAGGTCTTTGTACAGCTTTTTGAAGTATTAGATGATGAGGAAATTGCCCAATACTTGCGGATTCAAGAAAAATTAGTACAGGGTATCCAGCAGAAATAGCCATGTAAAAAATCAACCTACCTTTTAAGAGGTGGGTTGATTTTTCATTGTTTAGGCGGATTAGGTACGCAAACTGGTGGATAAAACTCAAAATGTGACGGATAGAAAGAGGAATCTAGCGGATAGCCTTCCTTTTTTGCGTGATAGAATGGCTCTAAGTGGATAGAATGTCCAAACTGGCGGATAAAACTCAAAATGTGACGGATAGAAAGGGGATTCTAGCGGATAGCCTTCTTTTTTTGCGTGATAGAATGGCTCTAAGTGGATAGAATGTCCAAACTGGTGGATAAAACTCAAAATGTGACGGATAGAAAGAGGAATCTAGCGGATAGCCTTCCTTTTTTGCGTGATAGAATGGCTCTAAGTGGATAGAATGTCCAAACCGGTGGATAAAACTCAAAATGTGACGGATAGAAAGAGGATTTTAGCGGATAGCCTTCCTTTTTGCGTGATAGAATGGCTCTAAATGGATAGGATGTCCAAACTGGTGGATAAAACTCAAAATGTGACGGATAGAAAGAGGATTCTAGCGGATAGCCTTCCTTTTTTGCGTGATAGAATGGCTCTTAGTGGATAGGATGTCCAAACTGGTGGATAAAACTCAAAATGTGACGGATAGAAAGGGGATTCTAGCGGATAGCCTTCCTTTTTTGCGTGATAGAATGGCTCTAAGTGGATAGAATGTCCAAACTGGCGGATAAAACTCAAAATGTGACGGATAGAAAGAGGATTCTAGCGGATAGCCTTCCTTTTTTTGCTTGATAGCCATGCTCAGCACAATCCGAATGTTCATATGAACTGCTTGAATTAAATAGTTTATTTAAAATCTAATTGTAAAATAGTTGAATTTATTGAAAATTGTCCGTGTTCATTTTATAATCAAAATACGGTTCTATTATAGAGACATTTGAGGTGTGAAATGACATTAAAAACATTAGATAACTCATTGGAGGTACTGAAATATTTTAATAAGGAAAATCCTACATGGGGTGTTCGTGAGCTAGCGAAAGAGATGGATATTAGTCACTCCATTATATATCGGATTTTAGCAACCTTCGAAAAACAAGGCTTTCTTATTCAAAATCCTGAGTCAAAAAAATATGAATTAGGGCTTCGCTTTTTAGAATATGGTCAGATGGTTAAAGATAAATTAAATCTTTCTGACTTTGTTTTACCAATTATGATCAACCTTGCAGATACCATCAAGGAATCCGTATTTTTAACATGGCTGGATGGAACAGATGGTGTCACAGTGGAAATAGCTGAGAGCTCTCAAACCATTAAGTTTTCGGTGTCGATTGGCACGCGGACACCACTACATATCGGGGCATCTTGTAAAGTCATCATGGCGTATCTACCTGAAGAGAGAAAAAAAGAAATCATGGAGCATGGGATGAAAAGGTTAACGCCTGAAACCATTACTGACCCTGATAAAATGTTAGCCGATTTAGAAAAAATACAACAGCAAGGCTGGTGCTTTTCAACGGGAGAGTACTCTCATTCCGTATTTGGGCTCGGTGTACCTCTTTTTAACAGTAAAAAAGAAGTCATTGCCTCTTTAACAATTGCTGGCCCTATTTATCGTAAGCCAACAGAGGAGAAGTTACCTGATATGGTGAATGTTCTTCAATATGGAGCGATGAATATTCAACGGTATTTCGATCAATACAGCTTTAAATTATATCATGAATAAGCATGAAAAAGAGGCTCAAGATAGTTAATGTCTATCTTGAGCCTTTGCTTGGATTTCTCTCATGATGGATACAGCTGTGTCGATTTCTTCAAACGTATTAAAATAGTGTGGTGAAAAACGTGCCATTTTAGTAATCTGATTGCGTTCCATAATGGTATTCGCCATAAATGTGCCAGCTTCAATGATGACCCCTTGTTCTGCTAAAGCATTGGTTAGCTCATCTGGTGACAGCCCTTCAATGTTAAACGGCGTAATCGATAATCGATGAGTACTATTTTGAGGACCATATAAGACAATGCCTGGAATGGTGGCAAGCTGTTCAATTAAATAGTTTGTTAGCTGCTTTACACGATCATATATGTGGTGGATACCAATATTGTTCGCATAATCAATAGCTGCCCCTAATCCGAAAATACTTGGAATGATCGGACAACCTGGCTCAAAACGTTTAGCTGTTTCTAAAAATGAATAGGCATTGTTCTGATAATCCCATTGGGTGCTGCCCCAGCCAATCATAATAGGCGTCAATGTTGGAATGAGTGCTTCTCGTACATATAAAATACCTGATCCTTCAGGACCGCGTAGCCATTTTCGTCCACATGCAACTAGAAAGTCACAGCCAAGCTCGGCAACATTCATCGGTGTTAAACCAAGTGTTTGATTGGCATTCATCAATGTTAGTACATTGTGTTGCTGGGCTAGCTGACATATTTCTTTGGCAGGCTGGAGTGCCCCAGCAGCATTGGACATATGGGCAAAGGCAATCAATTTTGTTTGTGGTGTGATGAGTTGCTCAAGTGCATTTAAATCTACCATATATTCATCATTGGTTTTTAACACTTTCAGCTGAACCCCTTGCTGCTGAAGGGCAAGCCAAGGCACATAGTTACTCAACATTTCTGTGTCGAGCACTATGACCTCATCTCCCTGTTTCCATTGCAAGCCCCCTGCGACATAATTAATCGCCACTGAACCGTTTGGCACAAAGGCAATTTCCTCTTTTGTTGCGCCGATGAACAATGCGGCTTTTTCTCGAATACGCTCTACTTGCGCATACGTTTCTTGACGAAAAGAGGGCAGGTAGGGACCAATACTTGCTTGTTTTTGGAGATAGCTAGTCATTGCATCCACGACTGGCTGTGGCATGGCAGATGCAGCAGCTGTGTTTAGATATATATAGTGTTCAAGTAGCGGCATATCCTGTTGTATTTTCCTCATATCGATCATTGTACACACCAACCTTATAAAATGATTAATTCTTTCGAATAGGTCATTAAATTTTTGTAACCATCTTCTGTAACAATTAAATTATCCTCGATACGAACACCACCAACATCCTGCACATAGATACCTGGCTCCACGGTAAAGGCCATGCCTGGCTTTAACACTAGCTGATTACGCTGCATCATATAAGGCTCTTCATGTGCACTTAAACCAATGCCGTGGCCAAGTCGGTGTGTGAAAGAATTGCCATAGCCGGCATCGCGAATAATGTCTCTTGCCAGATCATCAATGGCATGAGCTGTCATACCTGGTTTTATGGCTGCTATGGCTGCTTCATTTGCTTGCTTCACAATGCTATAAATTGTTTTGAGCGTTGGAGAAACTTCTCCTAAAGCAACTGTTCTAGTCATATCCGCCACATAGCCCTTATAAATCGCGCCAAAATCTATGACGATTAATTCACCTGTCTCTATTTTCTTTGTGCTCGCTCTACCATGAGGAAGTGCACCTCGATAACCAGAAGCAACAATGGTTCCAAAAGGTGTTCCCTCTGATCCACGTCGTCTCATTTCATATTCTAATTGGGCTGCGACTTCCATCTCTGAAATACCAGCTTGAATAATCGGTAATGTGGCTGCAAGACTTTCTTCGACAATCTGTACAGCCTGACGCATGAGGGCTATTTCGTGTTCATCTTTTTCCATACGTATATCACGAATGGTTTCACCGATATCACATAAAGTGTCATATGTAAGGTTTTCGATAGCTTTCTGTTCCTTCACGTGCATGGTTTCAAACTCAACGGCAAGTGTCTGCGCTGTTCCTAGCTCTTTTTTTAGTTGCTGGATGGCCTGTGACGGTCCTTCCTCATCCGAATAGGATAAGATTGTCCCTCCATTACCCAAGTCAACTTTTGTTAATTCTACTTGTGGAACGAGAAAGTATAATTGATGATGAGCAGTAATAGCGACTACTGTTAGGCGTTCACTTTGCTTTAACTGAAGACCTGTAAAATAATACATGTTTGACCCTGGCACTAGCACTGCTACATCAATTGTCTGTTGCTGCATACGGGAAACGAGCTGCTCTCTTCTTTTTTGAAACATTGAGTGATTCCTCCTAAAAAAACGTTTCTATTATAGAGACGTTGTATCTGAAAAATAGTATATATCAACAATAATGAATTTTCAATAAATTAAGATAGCATCATTTTGATAGAGGGAAATGAATGTAAAAGGAAGATAATTGACAAATGAGGGAATAGTATGTTGTAAATTTAGTAAATACTAGTGTACGTCTTTTTTTCGTTCATTATGCATATAAGTAGACTAGATAAACTTTTTTCCAACTTAATACGTCAAAAAGAGGGGCAAAATTGTTAAGCAAGAAAGGACTTATGTATGGAAAAAAACATGAAACGCTCAAAAGAGAAAAAGAGCAAGAAAAAATTATGGCTGTGGATTGTTGGTAGCCTATTAGCAATTTTTTTAATTTTTATAGGTACTGCCTACTTTACCATCCAAAAAACTATGAATAAAATAAATACACCACTTATTCAAACAACAGATGCAGCACAACCAGAAGAAAAAACAGTGATTAAAAAAGATCCCTTTTCGGTTCTAATGCTTGGGGTCGATGAACGAAAAGATGATAGTGGTCGTTCCGATACCATGATTGTAATCACTGTGAATCCTGAAAAGCAGACGATGAAAATGCTTAGTATACCCCGTGATACTCGAACAGAAATCGTTGGACATGATACAGTAGATAAGATTAATCATGCCTATGCCTTTGGAGGCGTCCCGATGGCTGTGGATACGGTCGAAAATTTTTTAAATATACCCATTGATTATTATGTGTTTATTAATATGGAGGGCTTTTTACAAATTATTGATACGCTGGGTGGCGTAACAATCGATAATGATATGGATTTAACCTTTGACGACTACCATTATCCAAAGGGAGAAATCACATTAGATGGTAATGAGGCCCTTATTTTTTCTCGTATTCGTTATGAAGATCCTCGAGGTGATTTTGGACGCCAAATTCGACAACGTCAAATCATTGAAGCGGTGATGAAAAAAGCCTCCACACCATCAACATTATTAAAAGCAACCGATATGTTGAATGTACTAGGTGACAATGTTCGCATGAATTTTTCAGTGAAGGATCTTATTCAGCTGCAAAGTATTTATAAAAAAATGGATAAGGATATTGAGCAGTTATCGTTCGAACAGGGAGACGGTGAAAGGATTAACCGCATTTGGTACTATATTCCGAATGAGGCAGAGCTTCAAAAAATACAAACAGATTTAAAAAACCATTTACAAAAGTAAGTAAGCAAGTTGCTTACAAATGTCGCATACTAGTTGTAAACTTTTTGGCCACGAAGGGAGGGAGATGAATGAATGGGAGGACCCAGGTGCTGAGGTATACAGCGCTGAATCATTGCATGCAAAGCTATGTACCTAAACGTAAAGTGCGAAAAAATCCAGTCCAATCAACAATTAGAGGCCTACAAGTATTATGTTTAAAATTATTTATGTAAGGGATAAAAAATCATTCAGGTAGGGTGCATGCCTAGTTGAATGATTTTTTTGCTGTTATTCATCATTTTTCGATATTTCTTGAAATATCAGAAAATTAAGTGTATACTGACATTAGAAATGGTTAAAGGAGTGATTGTGATGATTGTAGGCACAATTTTATTAGCATTTGCATTACCAGTGGGTATCGTATTAGCAGTAGATTTATTAAACGAGCAGCATCACTCTGCTACACAAACTAACCATTCATAACGTTGAAACAGTAAAATATCAATTTCTAGACAATGTTACTTTGTAGCCTTGTCTATTTTTCTATGAATAGGAAACAATTTGTGTGATTCATTCGTCAATAATAGTGAGAAAATGTTATACTATTAAAAAAACAGTATCGGGGAATGAGCATGCAAGCGGAAAAAACATCCAATCTTAAAAAAGAAATATTATCCTACATCAAAATTATTGTCATTACAGCTGTTGTTGTTTTTGGCTGTAAGCAATTCTTATTTGCGCCGATTAAAGTACAGGGAGCATCTATGTATCCTACTTATCACGATAAGGATATTATTATTGTAAGCAAAACAAGTAAAATCGAGCGTTTTGATCAAATTGTTTTCCAATCTCCTGTCGAAGATGAGTTATATATTAAACGTGTTATCGGTCTTCCAGGGGATAAAGTGGAAATGAAAGATGATGTATTGTACGTCAATGGCAAAGCATATAAAGAAGATTATGTGAACCGTCAAACGGATGATCCTAATCAATTACGCATTACGGAAAACTTTACATTGGAACAATTAGTGAATGAAAAAGAAGTGCCAGAGGGCATGTATTTTGTGCTTGGTGACAATCGCCTAAAAAGTAGTGACAGTCGCCATTATGGTTTAATTTCAGAGGATGCTGTATATGGTGAATCGAAATTAATACTATATCCATTTAGTCATTTT
This sequence comes from Lysinibacillus sp. FSL K6-4013, assembly GCF_038630435.1. NCBI lineage: Bacteria > Bacillati > Bacillota > Bacilli > Caryophanales > Bacillaceae > Lysinibacillus > Lysinibacillus sp. FSL K6-4013. The sequence continues at coordinate 2,677,743 of NZ_CP152031.1, read as the reverse complement.
CATATTGGCTCAAAATGATGAAAAAAGAGGTCACTCCATTGAGTAGCCTCTTTTTTATTGTTGGGGTAAATCGGTACAGCTTTTATAAGTGGGATAATAGACACAAATCCTTGAATTTTCAACGGTTTCCTTGATGGGCGATGGCTTACTTTTCATGGGAGATTGCATTGCTGGTTCTTCATTTGTGAACGCTTCTTCTACTAATTCTACGCCATAAAATAGTATTAAAAAATAGCAGACAAATCCTACTATACGCAAACAATCACCTCGTAAAATAGTTATTGTATGTTTATATATATGGTCAAATTCGTCGAAATATAAGCAGAAAATCGAAATTTTCTCTTGCCAAAAAGATTTTTAGATGCAATGAATTCTATGAAAAAAAGCTATTGTCAATGAAATTTTGATGTGCTACTATAGCTAGAGTAAATATTTGATCTGTATAACCTCAATAATATGGATTGAGGGTCTCTACCAGGAACCATAAAATCCTGACTACAAAACTTTGCTTCATTTTTGTAGTTAGGATTTTTTATTTTGTTTTAAAACAATCTCCTACAAAAATGAGCGTGTAACGAAGGGGAGATTACGATGAATTGGAGAGTTTATATTCTTGCTGTGACTACCTTTGCAGTAGGGTTAGTTGAATTAATTGTTGGTGGGATACTGCCTAATATTGCAGAGGATTTAAATGTATCTTTAGCGACAGCGGGACAATTAATTACTATTTTTGCACTTGTTTATGCGATTTCTGCGCCTGTTCTACTGTCCTTGACAGCCAAGGTGGAGCGGAAGCGCTTATTCCTTATTTCTTTATTTATTTTCACGTTAGGGAATCTAATGACCTTCTTTAGTACAACGTTCATCATTGTGCTAATTGCGCGTATTTTCACAGCTATGAGTACAGCGTTAGTAATTGTTTTATCATTAACGATTACAACTAAAATTGTAGAGCCTCGCCATCGTGCTAAAGCATTAGGGCTTGTTTTTATGGGCGTAAGTTCTGCACTTGTGATCGGTGTGCCAATGGGTATTTTTATTACAGAAGCGTTTGGCTGGCGGGCTGTATTTTTAGGTATTAGTGTACTGTCAACGATTTCCATGATATTAATTGCCCTATTACTTGAAAAAATGCCAATTGGAGAAGTAGTGCCACTCAAGGCGCAAATCAAATCCCTGGCGAATTTGAAAATCCTGACAGCACAGTTAACTACCCTGTTTATGCTAGCTGGTCATTACATGCTGTACGCCTATTTAACACCATTTTTAGTAGAGGCATTTGATATGAGTGCTTCATGGGTTAGTATTTGTTACTTAATCTTTGGTATTGCCTCTGTTAGTGGGAATGCTGTAGGTGGCTGGGTGAGTGATAAAATTGGTACAAGTAAAGCCATTATTTTAATTGTCTCAGCCTTTGCCATTGTCTTATTTAGTATTCCTTATACAATTATTGCCCTTCCACTGTTTTTAGTATTTACGGTTTTATGGGGTGCGTTGAGCTGGGCACTGACACCGCCATTACAAAATTACTTAATTCAGGCGGATCCTCAATCATCGGATATTCAGCAAAGCTTAAATACAGCTGCCCTGCAAATTGGTATTTCTATCGGATCAGCAGTTGGTGGCGCAATGTTTGCTTGGACAGGTTCTGTTATGCACCTAGCTAGCTTTGGTACGATTCTAGTTCTTTGTGCATTAGGCTGCGCGATCTTTTCTATTAAAAGGGCACCTCTTGGACAGGAGCAGCACGTAGATTATCAGTCAGCACATCATCATTCATAATCGAACGATAGCCCTGAAAGGTATTGGGAAAGCCATCCCAATACCTTTTTAATTGGTTTGCATGAATCTATTTTCGTACACTTCCCAAAATTAAATTCTCTATGGTTTCTTAGCATACTCTAATTACCTATGGAATAGATTGTTGTAGTTAATGAATTTACAGATTTGAGGAGTTTGAGATTTTAAGAGCGAATATTATTTTTAAGAAAAATAGTAGGAGACTTTCAAATCTTGTAAATGGAAGGAGAACTCAATGACTGAATATCATCAACAATCAACTGCTGAAGTCATGAAGATATTGAACGTCACCACGCAAGGTTTGACTGATGATGACGTCCAAAAGAGGCAACAAGTCTATGGCTATAATGTATTAGAGGAAGGGAAAAAGACAAGTACGTTGGCTGTTTTTATGGGCCAATTCAAAGATTTATTGGTCATCATTTTACTCGTTGCTGCCTTCGTTTCCTTTCTACTAGGAGAAGTAGAAAGCACCATTGTGATCATGATCGTGGTTATTTTAAATGCCATTTTAGGTACAGTGCAGCATGTGAAGGCTGAACAATCATTAGATAATCTAAAAGCATTGACCTCTCCCATTGCCAAGGTCATGCGTCATAATCAACTAGTAGAAATTCCTTCTGAAGAAATTGTAGTAGGGGACCTTCTGATGTTGGAGGCGGGAGATTATATTAATGCGGATGGAAGACTACTAGAAAGCCATAATTTACACATCAACGAAAGCTCTCTTACAGGCGAATCGATTGCTGTGGCAAAAAGTACCGACCCCATTCGGAAGCAGAATATCACCATTGCGGATAAGAAAAATATGGTGTACTCAGGAAGCTTTGTGACCAATGGACGTGGCATCGTGATGGTTACGGCAATTGGGATGCAGACGGAAATCGGAAAAATTGCGAACTTACTCGATACAGCCAAGGAAAAGAAAACGCCATTACAAATTAGTCTCGATCAATTCGGTGAAAAATTAGCCTTAGGGATTACGCTGATTTGTTTAGCAATCTTTACGATTGATCTTATCCGAGGACGAGCCTTAGTAGAGTCCTTTATGTTTGCCGTATCCCTTGCCGTTGCGGCTATCCCAGAGGCTTTGAGTTCCATCGTGACGATCGTATTAGCTTTTGGCACCCAAAAGATGGCGAAGGAAAATGCGATTATTCGCAAGCTTTATGCTGTGGAAAGCTTGGGGAGTGTATCGGTCATTTGCTCTGATAAAACAGGTACTTTAACAGAAAATAAAATGGTGGTACAGGAAGTTTTTGTAGATCAGAAGAAGATTCCCCATGATTGGCTTAATCCAACGAACCCAGTGGAAAAAGAGCTAATGGTAAAAGCGCTTTTATGTAGTGATGCTGTCGAGCGTGACCACAAAGAAATTGGTGATCCTACAGAAATTGCGCTTGTGAAATTGGGGAAACAGTATGGTTTAGATGAATTGAAGATACGTGAGCAATATCCACGATTGGCTGAAATTCCATTTGATTCGACGAGGAAGCTTATGAGCACTGTCAATCAGATGGACAAGCAGCCCATCATGATTACCAAAGGGGCTCTGGATGTACTCTTACCAAAAGTGACACGAATCAAAACATCAACAGGTATTTTTGAGATAACCCCGCAGCATCGCCAGAAAATCGAGGCGGTGAATCGTGATTTTTCTATGAATGGTTTAAGGGTGTTAGCCATTGCTTATAAGGAGGTATTGCCTCTACAAAAAGTCGATCCACGAGCGGAACGAGATTTAATCTTTGTCGGCTTAGTAGCGATGATGGACCCTCCAAGAAAAGAGTCGAAAGAGGCTGTGGAAAGCTGCATAAAGGCAGGCATTAAGCCCGTCATGATTACAGGTGACCATAAAATTACAGCAACCGCGATCGCCGAACAAATTGGTATTTTGAAAAATCCAGCTGAAGCTATAGAGGGACATGCGCTCGAAGGCTTAACTGATCAAGAGCTACAAGAGAAAGTACAGGATTATTCTGTGTATGCCCGTGTTACACCAGCCCAAAAAATTCGAATTGTTAAAGCATGGCAGGATAAAGGACATGTGGTGGCCATGACAGGAGATGGTGTCAATGATGGACCTGCTTTGAAGCAAGCAGATATTGGGGTGGCTATGGGCGTGACAGGCACAGAGGTTGCAAAAGATGCCTCATCCATGATTTTAACGGATGATAATTTTTCAACGATTGTCAAGGCAATTGCCAATGGTCGTAGCATCTATACAAATATTAAAAATGCTATTCTGTTCTTATTATCTGGAAATGCAGGCGCTATTTTTGTCGTGTTATATGCAACGGTTCTGGGCTTACCTGTTCCTTTCGCACCTGTCCATCTACTATTCATCAACTTATTAACAGATAGTCTGCCTGCTATTGCCATCGGTTTAGAGCCAAATAATAAGAAAACAATGAAGGACAAGCCTAGAAACATTCATACCCCTTTATTAAATAAAAAATTTACCACACAAGTTGTGCTTGAAGGGATATTAATCGCCATTTCCACCATTATTGCGTTTCAAATCGGTTTATCGACAGGTGATACGCTAACAGCAAGCACGATGGCCTTTACAACACTATGCTTGTCAAGGTTAGTGCATGGCTTTAATTCTCGCTCCAAACAATCCATCTTTGCGATTGGTGTATTTTCGAATAAATATACGTGGTTCGCCTTTATCATTGGTGTGCTAAGTTTACACATTGTTTTGTTTATGCCGATGCTTACAACGGTCTTTGAAGTGGCTCCATTAACACTAGCACAGCTAGGCTTTATTTATAGCCTATCGGTGTTACCATTCCTAGTCAATCAATGGTATAAGCTATTGTTCGTGAGAAATCGATAAAGATTAAAAAAAGAAGCTTCCGTTAGTTATAAAACGGAGGCTTCTTTTTAGTGTGTAGAGGCTAACAACCAGCCTTTACTCTTACTTAGGTCAATCAATTTCGCTCCAAGTAGCGCATAACGCATATGGAGTTCACCATATTTGGATAGATGTGTTTTCTTTACTGCCAGTTCTAAAGCTTGGCTTACGGCAATTAAAGAGGAGGCAATATTCATCGATAAAATAGCACTAATTTCGCCATCATTAATGAAAGATTTTCCGCGAATATCCGCTATTTTCATTTTACCGTATTCTATCGATGCTGTTGGTGCTAATACACCATTTTCCTTTAATAGTAGTGTTAGCTGTTTATTTTCCTCTTTTAAACATTGAATAAATTCCAATGTAAGGATTTTTAAGTTTTTATCACGTGTATGCTTAAAAAAAGCATGACTTGAAGCAATATAGCCTTGATTGATCCCAAGCTGTGACCAAAGCTTAAAAATCTCCTTAAATCGTAGTGATGCTAGATTTTCATTTATCATTGTCATCCTGACACTTCCTAACTCTTAGGTTGATTTAAGATTAGGATGGAGCAGTAAATGACATTCTATTCATCTTTTACAATAAAAAATGTATAAGAGGTCGCTAATAGTAGGTGCCATAAGGATACATAGAAGGGTAGCGGTATGGGGAAGGGTATGGACATGGTTTCATATATTGCTGTGGCATGGTTGGTTTATAAGGGGCTTGATCAGTTGCTGATTGGACACGATTGCAGCCTTTTGCTGGTCCGATATAAGTCGTAGGAACAATCGGTGCAATCGTTTTCTTCCATTGTTCTTCATCTAAACAATACGTATGGGCCATAATATTGGCTGGTGTGAATTTTAAGATATCCGAGCCTAAAATGACCTCTGGCGTTGGCGCATCAAAAATAGCAAGTAGATGCGTGTCATCTTCTGTGGCTTCTTCATAATGCCACCAGCCCTGTGGTACATTGGCAACCTGCCCAGGCTTGATGGGATAGTTTTGAATTTTCTTGGTAAAGGGATTCAATAGAGAAACCGTTGCTGCTCCTGCAATACAATAGACAAGCTCTGCTGCATTTTGATGGTAATGTGGCTCGATGACATTGTCCTTACTTAAAAAAATATCAAGCAAAGATGTATTTTCTAATGTATTTAATTGTTCCACACCGAGAATATTAATGTAATTTCGGGAGTCTTTTTTAAAAAGCGTACTTTTATTGACATCAAAAGTGAACGCTGCAGAAGGGGAGCTATAATCGATATTTGAGCTGATACTTACATCCTTTCTCATGTAATTGAGCTATTCATCATCATAGATTATGTTTTAGGTGCTCCTAGACTTACACAAATGCCTAGCTACAGCTAGCTCTGTCAGGATGAAAATTAGCTAAAATTACCACTTCTATTTCAGAACATACGTGCGTATAATAAAAACACAAACGTTTGTTCTTGGTTATTAAAAACTCTGTTCAACATGAACGCAAACAGAGTCAGTAAAGGAGCATTCAACATGAAAGAACAGTTGATAAAAGCCATGCATCGTCACCAAATCGTTCACATGATGTATATAGCGAAATCAGGTGCCATTACGAAAAGGCGTGTGAAAATCATCCATATTAAAGGTGATTCCTTTACCGCCTTTTGCTTTACAAGGCTAGCGAAGCGTACGTTTCGTATTAACAATGTTCTAGCACTTCTGCCCATTCTCCAACGGGAGTCTGAGGTGATATGAATTACAACGACTTCCCACAGAAAGATATTTTTTGTATTGATATGAAGTGCTTTTATGCAAGCTGTATTGCCATGCTAGAAGGGCTAGATGTGCTGACAGATCCAATTGCCGTCATCGGTAATTTTGAACAACCTGGCAGTATTGTACTGGCTGCATCACCAGTGATGAAAGAAAAATTTAACATTAAAACAGGGAATCGGCGCTATGAAATTCCCAAACATCCAGACATTAAGTTGTTTGAACCAAAAATGTCCTTTTTTCTAGAGATGTCCATGGCCATTACGCGTCTGATTGCACAATATGTCCCTCCAGAGGCGATCCATGTTTATAGTGTGGATGAAAGCTTTGTAGATCTAACAGGCACAGAGCAACTTTGGGGTTCGCCTGAGCAGGTAGCCAAATTGATTCAGGAAGACATCTATGAAAAGTTCCGCATTCCGTCCGCTATTGGCATGGGACCAAACATGCTGATGGCTAAATTAGCATTAGATTTAGAGGCAAAAAAAACAGGTTTTGCCAAATGGACCTATGCCGATGTGCCAACAAAGCTTTGGCCAGTACGTCCGTTGTCTGATATGTGGGGGATTGGGAAACAGATGGCAGCCAATTTAAATGCGATGGGCATTCAAACAGTCGGTGGATTAGCCCATGCCGATTTAGCCGAATTAGAAAAGCGCTTTGGTATTATGGGTAATCAATACTATTACCATGCATGGGGCATTGATCTCTCCACATTAGGTGAGCCATTAGTGAACAATGCGGCGTTAAGCTTTGGGAAGGGCCAAATGCTCATGAAGGATTATCACACACGAAAGGATATTGCGGTTGTACTCCTAGAAATGTGTGAGGATGTGATGCGACGTACACGAGAAGCAGGCTATGTCGGGCGGACTGTTAGCTTGGGGCTCTCTTACAGTCGCAATGCGATGACGAAAGGGTTCCATCGCTCAAGAACCATCGAAAGTCCAACCAATGAGACCCTTGTTATGTATCAGACTTGTCTGGCCTTACTAGATGAGCATTTTGCGGGTGAGCCAGCACGTCAATTATCTGTTAGACTGACAAACTTAGAGCCAGAGCGTAGCATTCAGCTTGATTTATTTGATGAGCGTAAGGACCAGCGACAGGTCATTGGTCATGTCATGGATGCGATTCGTAGAAAATATGGAGTGGTGGCCTTATTGCGTGCAGCCTCCTATACCAACGCTGGTACCGCTATTTCAAGGAATCGCTTAGTGGGCGGGCATTTAGCATAAGGAGTGGAAAAATGATAAGAGATAGAGGAACGATGAAATGGACAGCGATGATGCTACCAGAGCATTTAATGCTTTTGAAGGCATGGAAACAAGAGATGTTGACAGAGTTGCCACGGGAACATGCTGAATGGGAGCTTGAAGAATTACAGCAAACAATCACACAAGCATTCACACAGCATAACTATATTATGTTAACTATATGGGAACATGGTAACTATGTGCAATGGGGAGGTACCATCCAAGCGATGAACAAGGAGCAGCTGTTACTAGAAACCATTACCACAACGAAGCCCATCCCGTTAAGATACATTTATGCTGCTCGTATAGAAGATGATGGATGTGATTAATGGAGAGCAACGGCGATTATTACATCAATATTTGCTGCTTGATTTAGCTGTGAAATCCTTGCAGCACGACCTAACAGTGGCGGAACATTTTAAGATGAAGCGTGTATTTTTACCTGCTATGGATGCCTTATTAAAGCAGCTACACAAAGATTATTTTCAATTAAAACGTCAGCTCGCCCAACAAAAAATACGATTAGTTGGCTGGCATCGGATTGATGACTACTTTAGTGATGTGCAGGTGGCTACCGCAGGTAATGATGAGGTACTACGCTATGCCAATCAAGCGTTAAAAACCCAAGTCGAAGAGCTAATAAATAAACATTTACACAATGCCTAGGCTTACCTCTACGATGAAAAAGCCAAAAGCTGATGACAGGAATGGTCAGCTTTTGGCTGGCTTTATTTCTCGATAGGTTTCACATCAATTTGCTCAACAAGAAACTCATTGTTAGTACGATTAAATTGATAGGCAATCCGAACATCGGCTACATAAATAGGTGAGATGCCAATCGATCCAGGGATGTTTAACATTATTTTTTGATTTTCTACTGTATAAATGACCACACCACCGAAAGCAAGTTGCGCTTGCTTGATATCTGGCGCTGGATCAAAGTCATAATCAAATGTAGATTCTTTTCCCTGTGCTTTTATCGTAATCGCTAATGTGCCATCATTTTTTTTAGTAATCGTTGATTCAATAGTATGTGCAACGATGTCTTCATAATGTTGGACATTCATCTCCGATAAATCCTCTCCATTTACAACATGAATCTCATAGTGATTGAGGCCTGTCCCTCGTCCAGTTTGGATAATAATAACAGCCTCTTCCTTATGATCATTTGTCAGATCTGTGTAGAATACCTGAGGCGTAGTTCCTGTATCAGGGATTGTCCAGTCAAAATTTTTCCGCTTACCATCAATATCTAAAGTTACCTCTGTTAGTTCATTTTGTGCTTCATTCCGTGCAAATAATTTCACCTTCTCATCTTCGGAAACAGCGATCAATGGAGCCTCATGCTGTATCTCCAGCTGTGATGAAACCTGTTCAGCAGGGGTGTTTACTGTCTCGTTTGGAACAGCAACACTACATCCAGCTAGTAGAGAAATTCCTAATAACCATAGCCACATCTCTTTTTTCAATGTCGAGAGCCACCTTTTCTATAGCTTATTGACTTTATTATACTGTACAAACATGCCCCATAGCAGTTCAATTCGTGAAGGAAAAGCTTATATACCAGAGCGTGGAGGAGTAACAATGAAATTTAGAGATGGTAGGTGAAATGAGTGATACTTGCTTTATAGCGGCAAATTCATAACGATTTGCTCACCAATAGGTCCCATTCTTCTTTCTCCATGATCCACAAAGCCTACTTTGATATATAAATTCTGTGCCGCTCTATTTTTCTGATTGACGACTAACACTACTTCATTACATTCTTTAAATTCCTGCTTCACAAAATCAGCAAGTGCAAGCATAGCCCTTTTAGCATAGCCCCTACCTTGCTGTTGATGATCGATGGACAGGGCAGTTAGTAACATTGCCTGAGGATTACTAGAATATTCTTGTACTCTGTCCGTTGCATGAAGAACAAAAAAGCCAACAGGTACGCCACCACTTAAAATCACAATTGGATACTGTCCGACCTTCTCGATTGAAATCTCTTTAGGAAGTGCCGTAAATTGGTGTTGTTCTTCAGGTAATTCAAAACGATTTAACTGCTCTACATAGCTTTCAGAGAAATGTACTAACTCAATATTCGTTGTTTCTTGCATAAAAAAGCCTCCTTTTCTAATAGTTTAACCACAGAACAAACGTTCGTCAAGGAGGCTTGTATTAAAATAATTTGGGGGTAGGTCATTTTAACTTAAAAGGGTCCCAAAAAGTAAAATAAAAGAAATACTAATCATCACAATAAGTGTAATGACCATTGTTAAAATTCCTCGAAGCAAGGTCGTTAAATTTTTAACATTTTTCATACCGACCAGGCTTAGGTAGAAACAGGCAATAGACAAGAGCAGTGTCAATAGTAATGGATGGAAATGAAGATATGTGTCAAAGAAGTCTTTCATTGAACCTGATAGAAAAAATAATAGGATACAGCCCAAAGATAAGATAAATGACCAGAGATTTAAATTAATTCCCATTGTTTTCCTCCCTCCTATAAAAACGAATTTGTTGTAGGAATGTTCCGATGATTCCGCTTGATAGGGAAAAGGAGAAACTAAATGTGTCGTTGCTCGAATAGGGTCACTCGGACGAAAGTGACCCCAAGTACCAAAAGGAGTGTAAAGTAAAGTTACAAGAACTTTACACTACTATTAGTATGTGAAGCTAGCGGTTTAAGATAGTTATCTATCTAAATTACTAACTTTTAATTGTGAGTAAAAATAAATGAGCTAGAAAAAAACGAAAAGGGGAGGAGATTTGAATAGTTGTGTTAGCGATTCATGGTAAAAAGGCTTTAGCTTCTGTAATGGAACAGAGGCTAAAGCCTGAGACGATCAATTAACACATGAAGCTAGCACCAACGATAATAAGAAGGATGAAGAGTACAACAATAAGCACGAATGTAGAGCTATTGCCGCCTCCATTGTCCCCGCCACAGTAACTATTGAAATTACAGTAACTCATGAAACACACCTCCTTTCCTTCTTCTAAAGTATGTATAGGACAAAAGGGGAGCGTTAGTGAGCCAAGCTACAACTAGAAAAAATGACTGAGTTGTCCCTTCATTCGGAATAAGGCGATGAAAGCTTTACTTTATTATTATGATGGAATAGTAGCTTGAGCTAGTTGTTAGCCTGTATAGCATCAAGAATAATGAAACAAATTCTACTAATTGTTTTGGAATTCAACACGATGTAAAAAAACATCCGTTCTAGGATGTTTTTTAGTATAACGGCTGCTGCGTATGACAAGGGGGAAAGCCGTTCACATCATGAATCATATGAAGGTCGTACTGCTTTAAGGCAAATTGACTTTGATACAAATATTCAAGAACAAGCAGTTTTCCTCCTGATACGCCACAGAGAACACCAGAAGTTCCTTGACCATTTGTAAAAGAAACACCAACAGGCTGACCGATTAAATACGGAATTTTATGTTGCCAAGGCACAATAGCCACTCCTTTCACTATAATATATGAAAGGCGTGGCTAGAGGTTCTTATCTTCACAAAATCGTACACTCTGTTTTTGGAGATGCTAACTAAATACTGACAAATCAATCATTCTTTCATTATTATTTTTATGGTAATATAAGTTATATATGGGGTTATAAAGAATTTTTAGTTATTAACGATCGGGAGGAGAATGGATGAAATTTAAAAAGGCAATCACCTTTATTCTAGGTCTCTTACTACTTATGCTTGCTGCCTGTACACCAACAGAAAAAAGTGAGAGCCAACTTCATGAGAAAAAGCAAATAACAGATGATGAAGAGATGGTGTTCTCATTTGAGCACCCTCAAACCAAACAAAAATACAAAATCATTCATGCCAATCAACTGTTTTATCCGTATATGGAAAAGGTCAAAGAGAATCCGAATCTTTCAAGCTCGGAAACTCTGGATTTGTATAATAAGGAAGTTATTCAACCGATCTATCAGGATTGTTTTGAAAATGGAGAATACTATCATATGGCAGAAACTCTGCTTAATACGGTTCCTAGCAGGCTAACAGAAATACAAGTGGTGAGTGAAAAAATGGAGACGCATAAAGCAGAAATCAATCAACTCATTCAAGAATCGCTTTTGAAATCCGCAGACCTCTTACCCTCTCAAAGCGATGTAGCCGTTTGTGTATTCCCTTCAGCAACCAATAATAGAATACCCTTCGCAGTTGGAGCGGGCAAAATCATCATTCCGTATTCACTAGGTGGTTCAGATGAATATTTAAAGGGAACCATTGCCCATGAATACCATCACAGCGTTTGGGCGGAGAAGCATACAAATAAAGTTAACACGTTTTCGATTTTGGATAATATAGTCTTCGAAGGAAAAGCCGTCATGTTCCAAAAGTCTGTATTTCCTGACATCAACCTGATTTCGGTGAACTTGACCTACAATAAGGAATTATGGACTCAAATTGAACCAGATTTAAAAAAGTCTAACTTAAAACGTTCCTTAGAGATTGTCCATGGTGGAAAAGGGTTACCGAAAAATTATGGTTACAGTGAAGGCTATAAGATGGTAAAATCCTATCTTGACTTGCATCCTGATCAAACACCAGAGGATTGGACAGCCTTAAGTGCACAAGAAATTTTCGAAGAAGGAAAATACTTGGAACACTATCAATAACTATTTTGATGACACTTATTTGTGAGAGTACAAAATTAAAGAGCACTTTTACTAATTACAACATGAACTAGTAAAACATGCAGCATAATGATAGGACTTTCTCAATCGAAAAAACAAACAATAAGTCACTACGGTTTTAAATCGCAGTGGCTTAAGTAATGCCGCACAGTCCTATTAGCCTGATGGAATGAGGAGAACCTTCTTAAGAACAATGCAACGGCTGATTAATGAATAAAATCTTGGGGAAATTTTCAACTAAACAGCGTATGTAAAAAGGGATAGCATTGTACAAAAACATCTTGGGGGCGATGTTAAAGGTGCTATCCCGACATTAATGTATGTGAAAGAACTTAAGAACATTACCACTGTAAGTAAATTGAAAAGTAATTGAAATAAGGGTGTAAAGCTTTTAATTAAAGGTATAATCCGAGGCCACATGGATAAATAACAGGTGGTTTTTCCTTGTCTGCTATGGTTGAATTTATATTTTCATTATAAAGTCCTGCCATTAAACCATATTACGTCAATTATGAATTGGTTGATTCGCCACCATCTACATGCAAGACTTGCCCTGTAACATGTCTCGAATCATCTGATGCTAAATAAACAAATGTAGGGGCGACTTCAAAGGGCTGAGCCATACGGTTAAATAAATTGGTTCCATGTAAGGCATTTTCATCAGAGGAGAAGCTAGAAGGTATAAGTGGTGTCCAAATACGACCAGGGGCTATCGCGTTCACACGAATCTGTTTTTTGGCAACGCTTTTTGCTAGGGAACGAGTCCAGCCTACGATTGCCGCCTTTGTAGCGGAATAATCGATGAGTAAAGGTTCTCCTGCATAAGCAACAACGGAGGCAGTGCCAATAATGGAGCTGCCTGCTCGTAAATAAGGGAGAGCAGCTTTTGTCGTATAGAAGTGAGCATATACATTTAATTTAAAGGTTTCATCAAACTGTTCATCCGTGATGTCTGTCAGCTCATTTTGCTGAAATTGAATCCCAACATGGTTACATAAAATATCCAATTGACCAAAAGTATTCATCGTTTCGGAAACAATGTCTACACATTGTTTTTTAAAGCGAAGATCTCCAGGAAGCAGCAGACATTTTTGTCCTAATTCTTCAATTCTTTTTTTCGTTCTTAGCGCATCTTCATGCTCATCTAAATAAGCAATGGCCACATCGGCCTCTTCTTTCGCAAAGGCAATGGCAGCAGCCGCACCCATCCCGCTATCACCCCCAGTAATAAGCGCAACTTTTCCCTTTAATTTACCACTCCCTTTATAATGAGGATTTTCAATGATGGGCTTAGGGACCATTAAGCTTTCCAATCCCGGTTGGCGTAATTGTCTTTGTTCAGGTTGAGTAAGTGGCACTTCTTTATATTGTGTAATCTTCCCATAGACAGGATATTGCGGGTACGGATCTTCCTTTTTATTGTCCTCAAACCACTTTTGATAAAAGTGGATTTGTGCTAATAATTCACGATAGTCCTTGTCATTCGGATTAGTAATAACCAATCCCTCCTTTTCAACATATACTATGAAAGCTTAGCTTTTTGTGTTAAACATCCAAACAAGCAGTGAAGGAAACAGGGGGACTGAAAATGGAGGTTGAATTTTTCCCAGAAGTGACACGATTATTAGAAAATGAAGCGTCTACATTAGAGATCCATTATTTGAATGACACCTGGTTAACACCAACGATTGGCGTAAGACCACCTTATTATAGCTACCCAATCTACGAGTCATATTATCCGATTTGGGCTAATGAATAACCTGTAAACGAGGAAGCCATCTGGTGTTGTTATTTTTTCAACATCCGATGGCTTCTTGTTGCAGCTAATTTGGGAGTTTTTTTATATTCTCAAAACTATTTGCAACGACAGGTAGGTGATTCACTAAAAAAATGAAAACAAAATAAAACGAACGTAATTGTTTCTTTTCATCATTCACCTGTATTAACCACTACCCACAAAATGATAGCATGCTTAATCCTATAAATTTTATTAATTATGATTAAATATAAAGTAAGATAGAGAGTGGTGAAAAAGTAAAATAAGGTTAACTGTAGGTTACCTTTACAAGTGATAAAAAGAGATTAAAAGCATTAAATAAGTTAAGATCGAATAAGGTGAAAGTTATTGAATTTTTTCCGTTATGAGAGGTTTGAATGGCAGAAATTCCATTAACTCAAAGATAATTGATATACCAAGCTTTAGGTAGAGTAAAAGATACAGGTTTAACTACATTTTAGTGATGAGAATGGGTGATAATATGAGTAGGAATTTTATTATATTTGGAGCTAGCCAAGGATTGGGAGATGCATTTGTTAAGGGGTTACCTGTCAAAGGAGATACAGTATGGATGGTAGCACGAACGAGACCTAATAGTTTAGAACTAAATGATGGAGTAAATCGTCATTGGCTATCCATTGATCTGTCTAGTCAACAACAAATTTCCACTTTAAAAGAAGTGTTACAAGGCATTCCGCTCGATGTATTAATTTATAATGTGGGTGTGTGGGAAAAGCATGGTTTTGAAGATAATTATACATTTGATAGGGATGAAGTAGAGGATATTTCAAAATTAATCAATATCAATCTAACCTCTACTATTACATATATTCAGGCACTTTTACCTAACCTAAGACAAGCAAAGCAGGGAAAGGTTATTTTAATTGGATCTACAGCGGGCTTAGATCACACAAACAATGCACAAGTTTCTTTTGTCACATCTAAATTCGGCGTAAGGGGCATTACAAATGCACTGCGTGAACATTTAAGGAAAGATAAAATTTCTGTCACATGCATTAATCCTGGTGAACTGGCAGCAGAAGTACCCTATGAAGAGGGAGCAGAAAAAGCCATTCATTTATATGAAGGTACACGAATCCCAGTACAGGATATTGTATCTCTTGTGCAATGTGTAATTAATCTATCAGCAGTCTCCTGTGTAAAAGAAATTAATGTCCCAGCCATAACGGATTTAAATGCATGATTACTCAGCGAACGCTACTCAATATTGAGTAGCGTCTTTTTGTGTGCTTTGAAAACCCCCTGCTATGCAGGGGGTTCCGGAAAGCTTTTAGCTATGGACAATAAAAAAACTCCAAACGTACAATAAAGTCAGGTCTAGTCAACCGACTTCGTACGAAAGGAGCCCCCATAAATGGATAATAAAAGTTTAGCACATACAACGTGGAATTGTAAGTATCATATCGTCTTTGCGCCAAAGTATAGAAGGCAGATTATTTATGGTCAAATTAAAGCGGATGTTGGAAGAATATTGCGCCAATTATGTGAAAGAAAAGATGTAGAAATCATAGAGGCAACAGCCTGTCCTGACCATATTCATATGTTGGTAAGTATTCCACCGAAATTGAGTGTATCTGCGTTCATGGGTTATTTAAAAGGGAAGAGTAGTCTAATGATTTTCGACCGACATGCAAATTTAAAGTATAAATACGGTAATCGTCAATTCTGGTGTCGAGGATACTATGTGGACACAGTCGGCCGAAATAAGAAAAAGATACAGGAGTATATAAAAAATCAATTACAAGAAGATATCCTGCAAGATCAAATGACGATGAAAGAATTCATTGACCCATTCACAGGAGAAGAAATCAAGAGAAAGAAAAAATAAGTAAGCCGCTTTAGCGGTTTGTGTGAAAACGGAGTGCGGTTGGCGGACCATTCAGAATGTCTTTAGACATGGGCCAGTACCCCAGCGTTTCACGCGCAGAGCAAACCACCAGTTATACTGGTGGTTCTGATTATAAAAGGGATAAATGAATTCCTTCCCCTAGAAAAAATTTTCGCGATCCCCTCACACATAACACTACAAGTAAGCTCATATAAATAAAGGTAGTAAAAAAATCAACATCCTTTCATCGTCATAATCAAATACTAAAAACACTTCCAGCCTATTAAATCTTAAGAAAATCTTCAGGTTCTACTAGGAAATAATTAAGATTCGCTATGTATAATTATAAAAAAAGGAAATTTACGAAACCATTTGAAGATTTAAAACGTATTGGTAGTAGGAGAGAATATTGAAGTAGGTGAAGATATGGCACATACGATTTACATAGTATTAACCAAAACAGGGACGTTATTATCAAAAGCGATCGGTATGTATACGGGCAAGGAGATGAATCATGCATCCATAGCCTTTGATGAGGGGCTATTTGAGATGTATAGCTTTGGTCGAAGGCAATTGAACAATCCGTTAAGTGGGGGCTTTTTACGAGAGGATGCAGAAAGAGGGCTATTTGAGTGTGCGGATTGTGTTATTTATCGCTGTCGTATATCACATTATCAATATTTAGACATGATGAAAATTGTCCGTTATATGTACTGGAATCGAGATCGCTATAAATATAATTTTATCGGACTTTTTGGTGTGATGATGCAAAAGGAAGTGAGACGTGAGCGTGCTTATTTTTGTTCCCAGTTTGTAGCGACGCTACTAAAGGTGGGAGGGCTAAAAATATATCAAAACCCAGCATTAATGACGCCTCATTGCCTAGCGCAATTACCGTATTTAGAGAAAGTATTTGCAGGGAAACTGGCAGATTATTTACAAACAGTTCGTGAGCCAGCTATGCTATATGGTTAATGAATAGATGCACTACCTGACGTTTAAATAGAAAAATAAACACTCACGCGACAATCTTCTCTTTTGCAAGAGGATTGTCTTTTTATCTTTCAGCAGAAAACGCCCTTCTTTATCAGTGGTGCGATGAATGTACAAATTGTACTTTTTGATTCAATGGTGTCCCAATACTTTTCGAGCAAGCTAAGGCGTCATCAATATTAGTCATATTTACCCCATATAGAATGTCAATAAACCTAGTTGCTGGAAACTGGAAAATGAGTCCTATTCCTGTTAAAAGAGTCACCATAAAATTGCTATCATAAATAATAGATACGTACGTTCTACGAGTGATATCAGCAAGGAGGATATTGAAATGAGTGATGAAATAGCAGCAGTTGGCTGGGATGCGATTGATCAGGCATTAGCACAGGTATATGGTGAGCAGGAGCCAAAGCATTATGGAACTTTGATTCCCTATTCACTAGGAGGACAAGATCCTTTAGATGGAATTAGTGTTTATAAAAGCGAAACATCCATTCCACATTGGCATTTTGTTACATATGGCTTCTCGGAACTATATGAAAAGGAATTTGAAAACAAGGACTATAGTGGATATGGATTTGAATTGACATTTCGACTAGTACGTCAACTAGATGAGGAAGAGCCACCTGCTTGGGCATTGAATTTACTACAGAATATGGGCAGATATGTGTTTAATAGTGGTAATGTATTTAGAGCGGGAGATTATTTGGATGCAAATGGTCCGATTTGCCTCGATGCCGACACACAATTAACGGCACTAGCCTTTACACATGATCCAGAGCTTGCTGAAATCGATACACCAAATGGCAAGATGGAGTTTATCCAAATGGTTGGTATTTCAGAGGATGAGTTAGAAGCGATGCAGACATGGAATACACTTGGTGTACTACAGGCTGGCATGAAGCAAATACCAAGCTATACTACGGATTTAACAAGAACTTCTCTCCTGCAAAATCCTGAAGTTGCCGAGGCAGTTGTGCGAGGAATGGAGGAAGATGGCTCTAATACGGGGTTTCTTTTCGTAGATCAACTTGCTTGGGAAGTAGAAAAAAAGAGCTGGTTTAACAAACCGTCTAATGTTGTTCAACTTGGAGCAAAGCAAGCAGCTGTCATTAGTAAATTATTACGTGGACGTATTCTGAAAGATAAAGATCTTACCTTAGTCGGTCAACAAATAACGATAATATTTAAAGCAGGCCCTCAGGTAGGCTATTCAGAGAATGGTCAAGAGATTACGATCACATTGAACAAGGCAGCGGTAGGAGAATTAAGTCAGAGGCTGATACCGCAAGAAAGTCAATTCACTATTTCTTCTTTAGCTGGTGTAAGTTTTCAAATTTTGAAGACACATATTAAAAATCAAGAAGGAGCGGTTGTGAAAACAATCGGATAAGATGGATCTCTCGCTAAGGCTTTAGCGGGAGATTTTTCTCTAACAATAGAAAGGGAGGATGTACAGTGAAGCAGTGTGTAGAGCATTTTCTAGCGGCTGTGTGGGAGCAAATCACGGCTGTTTATCAAGAAGAGAGTAAACGAATAACAGGGCTGAAAGAGCAAAGTAGGTTACAAGCAGGCATCCTTCAATATTTGAAAGTTGCCTGGAAAAAAGGAAAAAGTTCTAATGGCACAATCTTTATAGATGTTTATGAGCCATTTAGTTGGAGTGATAGCTCCTATAAGGTGGAAGCGGGTTCATACATACAAGAATTTACAGATGTCCAGCATATTGAAGAGCTTTTTAGTGCTTTATGTACTAAAACAGAGGAAGTATTTCAATCTGAGCAATACGGTCCCCGATTTTTTGATTACCGCTTTGAGGTTGTGCTGGAATTTGAACATGATAAAACGGTGCTTCATTATCAAAAGGAGCTGTTGAATAATCGTAAACTAGCGTCAATGAAACAAGTGCTGGCAAGCTTTATAGAAACAAAGGTGATGGCAGAGCTACCAGTTAGGCCAAGTGACAATGATGAATTTTTCCTTGCGCAGCATTTGGTCAATCCACATTTTTTCCATCAAACAGCTGAGGAAGTCGAACCACTTATTCATCGGCTTCAAGAAAAGCATCGGGCCAATAAAGAACGTTTAGACAAATGGATTTATTATTATACAATGGCTTTTAAGCAGTGGGCAGAGGAGCATTTTTTAACGCACTATTTTGAACAAGCAGGCGATTATAGAAAAGAGTGGGTATTGAAAACAGAGGATTCGGTACAGCAACTAGAGCAGGAAAAACTAGATTTCTTTCTTTATATCGCGTTGAAGATTGGTCAAAAAGAGCCAGCCACTCGATTAGAATACTTGGAACTTGCGAAGCAGCTTGGCTCGCAGCAGGCAGCTAATTATTTGGAAAAAGGAAGCGGTAGTTTTGAAAGTATAAGAAAGCGGGATGTATTCGAAGGACAGGCAAATGATATTTTACAAACGATTGATATACGAGTGATGGTGGAAGAGGAAAACGCTTATCGTGAAGCCCTTTACTATATCATTCAACTGTTAGAAGAAGGTTTTCCAACGGGCTATAAGCTGACTTTAAAGAGTAAAGCGAAAAATTATCTTCCTATTAAAAAGGTAGCAAAATCAAAGCTTCATCAATTTTTCGCCAATTGCCTACAATATCCAAATCTTTTCCCTTTATTAGCGGACTATGCCCAGCTCGCTATGGAGGAATTTGCTTGGTACCAGGATGTTGAGCCGAGCGAAAAATCAGCTATGCCCAGCACTTATGCGGTTTTTGGATTAGGGCTTTATAGCAAGGATTATTTTCCGCTTGTTCAACGATATATGTTACTCGTTGATACAGAGCATCAATCCGTGCAAGATGCTTATGCGGAAGCTTTTCTTGAAGCTCATGGCATATCAGTAGAGAGGATGCCTGTGTTTGTAGCTATTTTACTTGGTGCAAGTGAATCAGCAAAGCCAATAAAGGACATTGACATCATGGATTTAGATTTGCTCGTGGCACTCGGACAAGAGCTTGAAAAGAAAGCAGATTATCAGCGTCCATTTGTTTTATATCGAATATTTGGAAGTTCCAAGAAGCTTGCTCAGCGACTAAAGCAAGAATCAGCACCAATAAGGGAAGAACTTGAGAAATTACTGCAATGGATGGATTCCTGAGAGGGGGTAGATGAATGGAATGGACGGAAGTGAGTAAATCCAAGGATTTAGAGGTCGTACGGGAGGCCATCAGTAAATTAGATGTAAATGAGCGAGATGCACGAGAGAGAACACCGTTGATGCTTTTTATAACAAATCGAATGCCACATGAAGGAATCAAGCTTCTTTTGGCACAGCATATAGACTTGGAGGCACGAGATAAGCTTGGTGATACAGCACTTAAAAAAGCGGTAAAGTTTAAGCAGAAAGAAGTGATTTCTTTACTACTTGCAAAGGGTGTAAATTTATCTGAGCCTGAGGGGATTACCGCTACAGCTTGGTTTGCAGCAAGGGAGCATGCAAGAATAGCTGATTTATTGGTAGATACACCAGGTGCAATCCGTCTAACTTTGAATGCAGAAGAACAACAGCAAGCTGATGCCATTTTATACGAGGATTCTCTCAATACAATGTGCCAGCGCATAAGCAATGTATCATCAGCTGTTATTTTACATGCCATTGTCAATAGCTATAACTGGGATGATGGCCCCGAGCCGATGCTCGCAGCATTAGCTAATCCAGTTTGTGCCCCTATTACCATGATAGACATGTTTGAGCTAATGGAAGGAGAATATTGGCTAGCACTAACAGAGGAAGAGATAGCGAGTTCCGATTGGAAGCGACCATGGAAAGAGATGGCACTAACCTTACAAGAAAAATTAAAGTGCTAGCTAGCGAGGAGAGAGTAATGGACCAAAAAGCAAAGAAAATATTAATGCAAACCTATTGGCAATCTGGTGGATGGCGTTCAGGTGGTTATACCTATACAGAAGTAGATTTTCAATATGCTAAAAGTAAGGGCTTGATGTTTGATCGATTAACGATTTCCCATGATGAATGTGTACAAAGATTGCAACAGCTTCATGAGAAATACTTAACAAAGGAGCTTGTGGTAAAGGCATTTTTGCATAGCTTATCGACGCGCAAAGTACATTTACGCAGTGCCTTATCGAGCTGGGCTCTTACGCAGGATTTACCGAAGCATACGTATTACGAACAACCTGTAGCATTGGTCTCCTATAGTGGCTGTGGCTACTGTAATGAGCGGAAAATCATGTCCAATGCTACATATGTCAATGAGGATTTAAATGTGCTAAATTTTGAACGCATCAAGTGGGGAGGGGTTCGGCTCAATTGGCTCATCTATTGTTTACTAGACTTAGAATGCCTAGTGAAAGAACAAGAATCATTGAATGTAAGTGAGGATGACGTAGCCATCTTACAACAGATGGTAGCAGCAATAGAATCCTGTAACGACACAGATGCAGCTAGACAGCTAAAAAAGCGCTGGAAAGATGTTTTCAAGTCCAATCAACATGAACGAGATGTGGTCATGGAAATCTGGGGTTATGCGGGACTACTCGTATCAAAGGATGATTATCGCAAGGAGCGTGGACGTGGAACTGATTTTATGTCAATGGCAACTTGGAGAGGACAGGATGGCTATTCACAGGAAAAGATGAAGTTTTACTTTGGCTCCTACCTATAAAAAGGAGCAGTATTCGATCAAAAAATGGACCAAAGGATGCTGAGGATTATTGATATAGCGAAGGCATTTTAAGAGCGCATACCATAATGGACTGCTGCCATGGTCATGCACTAATAATGTACAGATTTTACTTTTACCAGAGCTTTACTAGAATAAAAAAGAGAGGTGCAGTGAGATGGGAGCTTGGGGATACAAAGCATTGGAAAGTGATGAAGGTTTAGATGTGGTGGCGTTTTTACAGGAGTTTATGGAACAGCATAAGGAATCCAATCAGCTACCATTATCGGGTATTGTACAGGCAATGAAACAGCAAGGCTTTTTTGGTAAAACATTGGAGGATATAGATTTTTTCTACGATATAAGCCTTGGCTTTGGCAGAGCTTTATAGTCAATATCTGAATACGGGAACCATTTATGGTCAAGAAAATAAGGATAGACAAATACAATGGGTAGTAGATGAAAGCTCTTTGACATTTATATTGCGGTATTTACAGGACATTCGAGATGAAGTACCTGATCAACATGGTAGTAGAGAGATTGTAGAATTATGGCAAGAGTCCAAGAGTTGGCCTGAATGGCAGTCCAACTTAGCCTATCTTATTCAAACCGTGGAACAAGCGATTAACCGTTTGCCACAATAAAAATAGATGGAGTGATTGGAAGTGACCTATGATTTTTGGATAATGGCTTCAATCATGGAGTTGGTTGAATACCCAGATGAGACAAGCGATGACTATATAGCACAACCAACTTTACAGACGATCATGAATGTGCTTGAAATCCAAGTACCGATAGCGGAGATTTACGAACGTTATTTTGGTCAATCCATTCATACAGGACATGTTTTAGTATTTGCGAATAAGCAGCAGCCACATGTCTGTGTGGTACTTGATACTTAACGAGATCCGCTCGATCAACTGGATTTAATTCAATTTGGCTGGAGAGTGAACACGAAAGATGTTCACCTAGTAAGACAGCTAACACGAAAACTGTTTGATAATTGTGAGGAGGGGATTCGCTATGAGGAAGGTCAATCCATTCTCTATCAGGTATTACAAGAGCAACGCTATCCTCGAAAATTTTACTATGAGACATTATATGAACAACAGATGAAGAAATTTTGGGTATAACAGCATCAAAAGGATTCGAAACACTTTCTATAAAAAGTGTACGAATCCTTTTGCTAGAACTTATACAAAGAAAAAGCTGAATAGAGATAGCGCAATCGAAATGATCACGATAGGTCCAATCATTTTCATATGTCGTTTTCGTGCCATTACAACAATCGCTACATATTCACGAATCATCGCATTAGGCCAATAATAAAAGGCTGTCTTAGAGCCAATGCCCTGACTATCTAAGCCTGCGAGTCTTGCATAAATACCCGCACGAAAAAGATGGAAATTATTCGTGGTGAAAATACTGTTATAGGCCTCACCCTGTTTCCGATCATCCATGAGCTGCTTAGAAAATAACATATTTTGATAGGTATTCACAGAGCGGTTCTCCTGAAGTGTATGCTCAATGGGAATGCCTTTTTCTATTGCATATCGTTGCATCGCTTCAGCTTCGGGTAGATTTTCATCAGGACCTTGTCCACCAGAGAAAATAATGGTAGGTGGAGTAGTCACTGCTGCTTGCTTATGATAGAAGTCAATTGCCTTTTGAATTCTACTAGCTAAAAGTGGAGGCACCTTATCATTAATTAATCCACTGCCTAGTACAATAATAAAGTCTTGATTCAATCGAGGGCGATTGAATTGGTAGAGAAAATAAGCAGATAAAAAATTGGATAAATGGATAAAAAAATAAAACGTAATGAGTGAAATTCCACCAAAAATGGGCTGGAGGTGGACTGAAAACAAACTCGCTGGATTGATAATCGGTAATAGGATAAAAAGTAAAATGCCAATCGCCACAAGTAATGTTAAGGAATTGGCTAAACGTCTACCTTCTCGCTTCATTAATACTCTCGCATTTAAAAATAAACCAAACATTAAAGCAACAATACCAAAAGGAATTAAAATGAAAAGAGCAATCAGTGGAATAATGACAATAAGCCTTAAAAAGTAATGGTCAGATGCTAAAGATAGAATGACGCAGAATAGCAGAAATGAACAGACAAATAGATTAAATAATAGTCCGTTGATCATTTTTCTTGGGTCTTTAAAGTAAGAAATAAGAAAAACGATGAAAAGAATCAGTGGAATAATGCCAAAATACATACAAAATGCATCTCTAGTGATGGAAGTTGGTTAATGATATCTCTATATTATAAGTAATTATTGGATGAAATCAACCATCGATGAAAAAGTGGAGGGGGAGCATCTAGAAGCTCCCTCTATTTTTTTTGTGTACGATGATAGGTTTTATTGAGGTAATGAATATATTGGGTGCGGGTCAATCCACCCGTTTGGCGATTAAAGTCATCGTAGGAGATATCATCTGGAAAACTAAATTCAGCGAGTGCCCGCTGACGATCTTCGCGGAAGTGTGGATGATCTAGCGACTCTGTTACAATTCCTTCCTCTTGCTTCAACCAATCACTGGCAACGCCTGCATAGACACCATGATTGGTAAAACGGCTAGCTGTTTGATAGGAGGTGGAAGGTGCAGGTTTACTAATTGTTCCTGTCCCCCAGGATAGACGATATCGAGGCTCTTTCCCATAGTTTAGTGTCACGCCATAGCCCATTGGAAATACAATATCGGATTCTGTTAACATTTTATGGCCTATCTTTTCATAGCATCCTCGCATAAAATGGTCATCCATCACAATATGGGTTTGAGGGGCCAATGGAGCAGATATGATTTCCTCAAGAGAAGGCAGGCGCTCTGTCGTTGTCAACAAATAGGGCCGTACAAACAATGGCATTGTCATTACATTATGCCAAATACTATCTTCTCCAAATAGATGATCCTTTTGCATTTGACGTAAGTCGCCAATGACAAGCACATAGCCATCTACAAATAAATCGATTTCTACACGAAAAATATCACCTGGTACCGTCTTATAGCGTAGACTTTTCATTTTAGTTAGCTTTTCTAGCTTGTCTGTGTAATCTGCAGGTAGCTGGGAGGGAAATTGCTGTAACCAATTCAAGAGAGCGGACTTAGTCGTTAAATGCTCAAAGCCTGTTAATGGTAGCTGATAATATGTTTTAGTGTTACGAGCCGTGATATAGCTAGATGGATGGTTTTCATTACCTAGACCAGCAGAAAAAACAACGCCTGCAGCTTTCACAGCGGAGATATTGGTGTAATTCAATTTCTTTTCTTTTCCACGCGCGGTTTGAGGGACGATGACTTCACGCTTACGCGTTAAAATGTCGACATCCGCTTCTTGGTAGCTATGCTCATTCACGAAAATTCTTTTTTTAATGAGATCACCTTCAAGGCAAATAAAATAATCCTCTCGAATCTGAATTGTTTCCCAATGTGCTTCTAAAGTATGTAGGCCGAAATAGGGGCGCAATGAATTGGTTAACCAACTAGTAAATGGTGTCAATCGGATTTCCTCCTAGCTATTGTTTTGTATTTTGGTCAAGTATACTGAATTTGATGGGTGTGGAAAATAGCTTAGATGGAAAATAGTTACTTTTATGCAGTGATAATAATTGCTTTTGGAGCAGATGCCTACCTTTTTCTTCAGGCTATAG
This sequence comes from Lysinibacillus sp. FSL K6-4013, assembly GCF_038630435.1. NCBI lineage: Bacteria > Bacillati > Bacillota > Bacilli > Caryophanales > Bacillaceae > Lysinibacillus > Lysinibacillus sp. FSL K6-4013. Next base: position 2,652,512 of record NZ_CP152031.1, on the reverse strand, counting down.
AACTGCTATAATGACAGACAGAGGTGATGAATATGCATATTGTGACAATAGAAGGCATACCCTATGCTTGGCTTGAGCAATTACAGGAAATCCACGCACACGTTTTTGATGGAGCTAATTTGCCACTCGAAAAGCTAGAAAAGAAAGAAGGCCTTCTTTGCATATTGGCAGTGGAAGGTGACACATTGATCGGCTTTAAATTAGGCTACCCACATCCAGATGGTATTTTTTATAGTTGGTTGGGTGGCGTTCATGTAGCATATCGAGGTCAGGGAATTGCAAGTCAATTAATGAAACAACAGCATGAACATATCAAGACTTTAGGCTTTCACAAAGTTCGTACATACGGTAGAAATACATTCAAAGCCATGCTCATTACCAACCTCAAGCATGGTTTCGATATACGATCAACATTTATTGATGAAAAAGGCAGACATAAAATTATATTTGAAAAAACAATTGGTTAAGGAGTTTTATACATGAAAGCATATTTAGCAAATGGGTTATTTTCGTTAGGCGATCGTTTTGTAAATGAACAATTGGCAGCAGCTATTCGTGAGGCAGTGCCAGGCATCGCATTATACGTACCTCAGGAGAATGAGGCCATCAATGATAAATCTGCCTATGCAGATAGCTTAGCGATTGCCCAAGCAGATTTAGAGATGCTCCAAAGTAGCGATGTTCTGATAGCTGTATTAGATGGGGTGGAAATTGATTCAGGCGTTGCCGCAGAGATAGGTGCATTTTCTATGCTGAATCGTCCCATTATTGGTGTGCTAACAGATGTTCGTCAACAGGGGCGGGACAATATGCAAAAAATAGAGGCACTGATCCGAGATGGGCTAGAGAATCAGTTTGTTTATCGTAATTTATTTGTTGTGGGGTTAATTAAACGCAATGGCGTGATTACATCTTCTATTGAAGAGGCTGTGGAAGCCATACAAAAACTACAAAACGGGGAGGCATCATGATGCTATTAGCTACATCAGATATTGTGGCAGGAAAAGATATCACGGAAACATTAGGGCTGGTGAAAGGGAATTCTGTTCAATCTAGAAATATTGGTCGTGACATGATAGCAGGACTTCGCAATATTGTAGGTGGAGAAATGAAGGAGTATGCGGAAATGCTTGTGCGCTCTCGTGAAATTGCCACAGAGGCAATGGTAGAGGAAGCCAAACAATTAGGGGCAGATGCAGTTGTAGGCGTTCGTTATGCTACTTCATCTGTCATGGATGGTACATCCGAAGTATTGGTATATGGAACAGCTGTAAAATTCAAATAAAAGAGTAGAAGGACTTTCATTCATTCAATGGAAGTCCTTTTTCAATGGTTAAAAAGTGACACATTCAACTAAAATGTTGTAAAATTTTAGTTAATTATGTCAAAAATACGGTCTATTGTGCTGCTTGAATGGTGATTTTTTATAGGATGCGTATAGTACAAATTATACCAATAAAGTAGAAGTTTTTCCTGATTCAGCAGAAAACGCTCATATGGAGCTTTTCGAGCAAGCTGGACGCAATTATGCTGAGGCGTAATTAATAGCAGGAAGGCTATTTATGTCCAATGTATTGCGAGCTGGGCATGATAGAAGAAAGAGTGGGATATATGGTAGATTCACAACAAGGCAAAGGCTATCGCATTCTATCGATGTTTGATCGATTGATGGATGGCCAAGGAATCAACAAGAAGCAAGAAGCATTGACACATCAGGTTGGTGAAAAAACCATACAACGGGATATCGATGAAATTCGTACGTATCTGGAAAAGGCTAAGCAAGATTACCATTTACAATATGTACGTACAGAAAAAGTGTATAAATTAATGCATACAAAAAACAATCGTTTATCTAAAGAACAGGTACTAGTCATCGTTAAAATACTCATTGCCTCAAAAGCTCTCGTAAAATCGGATATCGGTGAGATCGTTTATCAACTTCTCTCACGTGTAGCAGACGATCAACTGTTATTAAATGAAAAAATTGTATATGAAGATATCCATCAAAACAAGTCATTATTGTCCTTGATATGGGGAATTTCAACAGCCATTCAAAAGAGAAAGGTCATTACAATTGATTATTTACAGGAGGGTGAAGCGATTCCAACTGCAAAAATTTTAAAGCCGCTCGCTGTTATCTTTTCAACACATTATTTTTATTTAATAGGAGATAATCAAGACACCCCAACTGTTTACAGAATGGATCGTATTCAGCATTTTCGTGAAATGGCTATCCATTTTGAATTTCCATCTGTCCATCCATTACAAGTAGAGGACGCTAATGACCTTACTCATATCCGTCTTCTCTATAAAGGCCGTTCTCCTCAAATAGTCTACAATCGTTTCCCAACAGCCCACCTAGTTTCACAAAACAATCATGAATATGTTTTTGAGGCAGAAGTGTTAGAATATGGCGTGAAAGAGTGGTTGTTAAGTCAAGGAGCCGATATGGAGGTATTAGAGCCAATTGAACTGAGAGAAGAGATCATTGAGACCTTACAAGCTATGCAACAAAATTATCGTTACATATAAAAACCCGTGCGTACATGCACGGGTTTTTACGTTTACTGAAACAATAGTTTGATAAATGTCGTATCGATATCCTTAGTGAGCTTATAATCTTTCATGTAATTTTCCTCATATAAATACACAAATAAATGCTGGTCATCATCTAAACGCAAGCCAATTTCCCTGTTGTCATTAATTGAGAGTGTTAGCCAGTATGCTTCATGAGAATCAGAATTCGAAAACCACACCTTTTTTAAAGGTAGGTCCTTGAATGGCTGCATAATTTGATTGATTTCTGCTGCGTCAGTAATCGTTACTGTTTTTTCATCTGAGGAACGAATAATTTCAATCTCATGAATTTCCTCCAGGTCGAGACGTTCTGTTACCTCTGTTGTAAAATCAGTGTCTCGTGTTAACAGCATTGTCGAGATATACAGAATAAGTAGTGGTAGTACAATGCCTAGAAGTAGTTTGTATCTTTTTTTCATGCTCGTCTCCTTAAATTCTAAAAATTCGCACATATGTATTCTTTTCCACGCTATAATTGAGCATATACTGAAATGATGAAGGAAGGCAATTAAATGACACATAATCATGAAGAAAAAGAACTATTTTACCCAAGTGGAATCATCATGTATCGAGGTGGCGTCAAAAAGAATGATTTCGGTCACGATATTTATGACGGCAAAGGCTCGTTATTTGATCAAGAGGGAGAATTATTATTCGAGGGTGAATTCGTCAATCATATGAAGCAAGGCAATGGCATTATGTATTTGAAAGGACAACTCATTTATCAGGGTGAATTCATTCAAAATAAAAAACAGGGTCATGGCATTTTATATAAGGATGGTCATATCCATTATGAAGGTCATTTTCGCAATGATTTAATGGACGGCTATGGTGTCTTATATTATGAAGAAGAAGTAATTAGGCCTTATCAAACACTAAGAGCACAGTACCCACATTTAAATCAACCGCAGTATGAGGGTGACTTTGTCCACGGCATGAAAAAGGGAAAAGGCAAGCAATACTATCCAAATGGATTTTTACAATATGAGGGTGATTTTATTTGGCATCATATGCAAGGGGCTGGCAAGCTGTATTATCCTACGGAATCACCAACAACTGAGGAGCTTGCACGTGGCGTAACTACACTCCACTATGAAGGTCATTTCTTTGAGGACCTAAAGCATGGTAAAGGCAAAGTATATGCTAGAGATGGAATTCTAGAAGCGGAAGGGCAATTTAAAGAGGATATGATGACAGGGCAAGGAACGCTCTATTATGCCAATGGGCAAGCTTCCTATATTGGTGACCTCGTTCAAGGCAAAAAACATGGACGAGGCGATTATTTTAATGAAGAAGGCAAAATTATTTATAGTGGTGAATTTATCAACGATGAGCGGTTACGCATTACACCTGAAGTCGAGCAAGAGATTGCCAAGCTACAAAAACAATTAGATAGTCTTGTAGGTCTTCCGAATGCAAAGAAGGAATTACATAATTTAATAAACTTTATTAAAATTCAAAGTCTGCGTGTGGATCATGGCTTAACAAGCTTTCCTATTACGTATCATCTTGTCTTCTCGGGCAATCCAGGCACAGGTAAAACAACCGTGGCACGCATTATTGGCCAAATCTACAAGCATCTTGGCGTTCTTTCAAGTGGGCATTTTGTGGAAACAGATCGTGCAGGATTGGTCGCTGGCTATGTTGGACAAACAGCGTTAAAGGTTCAGGAGGTCGTTAACAAAGCAAAGGGCGGGGTACTTTTTATTGATGAAGCCTATTCATTAATAAATGATAAGCAGGATGCATTTGGGAAGGAAGCGATTGATAGTTTATTAAAGGCAATGGAGGATCTACGTGATGACTTAGTAATCATTGTTGCGGGCTATACAGAGCTAATAGAAGAATTTTTACAATCTAATCCAGGCTTTAAATCTCGCTTTAATCATTTTGTACAATTTGATAATTTTAGCACGGATGAACTCTATGATATTTTTGCGATGCTTTGTCAAACGAACGATTATCGATTTGGCGAAGCATTTGCCCAACATATGAAAACACAGCTACGTCATATGCCGATTGAAACCATTCCTAATTTCTCGAATGGGCGTTATATTCGAAACTTGTTTGAAAAACTAGTGACGATCCAATCAAACCGATTGATTCAACAGGCAACAATCTCGAGAGAAGAACTTATGACATTTGAGGAGCAAGATATTTTACAGGGCATTGCAGAAAAGTTGTTTGACAATACTTTTTAAGACGAGGAGTAAATTCATGAAAAAGCTATTAGTGTTTATTTTAGTGTGTGCATGTATTTTACCACGACTAGTAACAGTTCATGTTACAGTGAATAATCATATTAATGTACGCCATAAAAACGATAAAAGTGGATGAGTGATGTATAAAGTGGTAATACGCGACAAAACATACGCTATCGTATTTTTTGGAGGGCAATCATGCAAGTAACGAAAGAGGATTGGATTAGAGCGGGTCTAGAGCAATTAGCAGAAGCGGGGATTCATAAAGTACGTATTGAAGCACTTGCTCGATCATTAAACATTAGTAAAGGTAGCTTTTATCATTATTTTCGTGATCGTCAACAACTATTAGATGCCATGCTAGACTATTGGGAAAACCATGCAACAAAGGCCATTATTCAAAATATGGAGCAAGTTGATGCTACTTTAGAGCAGCTTTTACGGATAAGTTTTCACAAAAATAAAAAAATAGAGATAGGCATTTATGCTTGGGCCAAATATGATTCAGATGTCGCAGCGCGTATTGTTCAAATAGAGGAGCAGCGAATAGCCTGTGTGGCGACGCTCTATCAAAAAAATGGGATAAGCATAGACGAATCCACTGATCGTGCAAGATTGGCTTATTTAACCTATATAGGCTGGATGACACGATTTGATGCCAATCCTCATTTCGATCTCGAAAAAATGATTAAGCTGTTAATACAATAAGAAGGTCTCTCAGAGCTGACATAAGCTTTGAGGGACTATATTTAACGCCAAAACATACGATAGCGTATGGAATTGTGAAGAGGAGGTAGTACATGTTTATTATATCAATTGTCGCAGTGGGACTATTATGGCTTATTAGTGTCCTACATATTTATTGGGCCTTTGGTGGTCGATGGGGTACAGAAGCTGTTATTCCTATGAAAGAAGGCAGCCAACAAGCCGTTTTTACGCCGAGAAAATGGGGAACGCTCTTTGTTGCAATGCTGGTGCTGCTAGCAAGTGGTATCATCCTTGTTCAAGGAGGCTTCATGCCATTTTTTCAAGCCTCTATTTATTCAAAAGTAGGAAGCATCGTTTGTGCGCTAGTATTTTTACTACGAGCAATTGGTGATTTTAAATATGTTGGTATTTTTAAAACGATTAAGCATTCCAAGTTTGCTCAAAATGATTCAAAATGGTATAGTCCTTTATGCTTGTTTCTTAGCTTTGTTTATGTGCTGGTGTTAGTTTAACAGCAATTTTACTTTAACAGGGGAGCAGTATGGGGGGAAATAATATGGAGCAAATGATCTACTTACTTCGTCATGGTGAGACGACTTATAATACGCAAGGGAGATATCAGGGACAGCTTGATTCCCCACTCACTGAGCGTGGTCGGGAGCAGGTTCAGCAAAATGCACGCATGCTGAAGTCACTCATTGGTGATGTAGATGACTGGACCATCCTATCAAGTCCAATGGGAAGAGCTATGCAAAGTACAGCCATACTTTGTGAAACACTTGGCTATGACGGCAACAGGGTGAGGCAGGATCCACGTTTAACAGAGGTTGCTGTGGGACAATGGGCTGGTTTAACCATGGCGGAAATACAGCAAAAATGGCCTGCCTTGTTAACGAACACGGATGCCTTCAATTGGTATTTTCGTGCACCAGATGGGGAAACCTACGAAGCTGTTGTAAGCAGATTAACGGCTTTACTTGAAACGATTCAACCACTTTCAAAAGTGATTGTTGTCTCGCATGGCTTGACTGGTCGTATTTTACGCGGCGTCTATGCGAGTCTAAGCAAAGAAGAGACGCTCAAGTTAGAGGTTTCTCAAGATGTAATATTCAAATTAACAAATAAAGAGATTAAAAGAATTAGTTCAAATGTTGATGATGATTTTTACCTGTGAAAATATTTGAGCACATCCCATTTTTCTCAAGGAATATTCAGAAATGCCGCCTCTTATAATGTGTAGGAGGCGTTTTTTATGAAAAAATGGATGTTATTCGGCTGTATTTGTATCATGGTTTTCTTATTTTATTTTACAAGCAAAACATATGAATTCACGCATCTAGAACTGCCATCATTACATAGTCAAAATGCTTTGTTACTCAATGAACAGGGCGATGTATTATACGAGAAAAATGCGGATGCTATTATTTATCCTGCATCCTTAACAAAGATCATGACAGCCATCGTTGCCATAGAGATGACAGATAATTTACAAACACAAACCATTGTAGAGCCCCAAACGATTGCGAACTATACGGCACAAAATGCTTCGATGGCAGGCTTTCAAGCAGGAGATTTTGTCACGATGGAGGATTTATTGTATGGTACACTCCTTGCCTCAGGTGCCGATGCAACAGGAACACTTGCAGATGCTGTCGCTGGCAGTGAGGACAAATTTGTCACGTTGATGAATAACAAGGCGCAAGAATTAGGCATGCATGACACACATTTTGTTAATACCAGTGGTCTACATGATGAGGCACATGTATCCACCGTGCGGGATATCAGCAAGCTTCTGCGATATGCATTAGAAAATCCTACCTTTTATCAAATATTTACCTCAAAAAACTACACAACCTATGTTCCCAATCAATTAATCATCACAAACTCATTATTTACAAAATTACCGGGTCTAGACAGTCCGATAATAGGTGGAAAAACAGGGTATACCCCAGAAGCAGGACTGTGTCTAGCGACCATAATCGAGAAAGAAGGGAAATCATTTTTATTCATTACAACCAATGCTCCTAGTTATCTATGGAACCCACCCCCACATATTGAAGATGCCCTAACTGCCTTCGAAGCTTTATAGGAGGAATATTAATGAAAAAACCTCAACTTTTTCATGGTTTCCAGCGTCTTAATAGAAAGGGGGATATTTAAAGGACGGTGGTGGGTAACAGCCGTCAAATACGAGATTAAGGTGATGAACCGCTCCAAATAAGGAGAAAGCCGCTCACCTAAGTCGGTAGTACCCTCTATTCTTCGGAACAGCATGAAGATGATCAATTCTTAAAATAGGAGCTAACAAAAAATCTACAAGATAAGCCACCATCATTTTATTATCATAATCTCTGCATAGTTTCGTAGAAAAAAGGGAAGGAGGAATGTATAAGTATTTACTAAAATAAAAATGTAGCAACATCGTAATAGGGAATCTAGTTGATTATTACTATTTTATGGCAGAGTTGTTTACTCTATAATGAAAGTTAAATCTTAGCAATTTTTTAGCAAACAGACATGGAAGACATCTAAGGGCGGTGGAGAACAATGAAAAAATATTTATCCTATGCAATCGTTTTGGCGTTTATGATGTGCATATTGGCTGGGCAACTTTCAGCAAGTGCAGAAGGGTCAGTGGTAATTCAAAAGGTAGTCAAGGATACGGTTATGTATGAAGAAGCTTCTACGAATAGCGCGGAGATCGGTGAACTAACAAAAGGAAGCTTTGTCTCAGTAACACAAGCAAGTAAAGGATGGACACATATTCAAACGCCAGAGCAGGAGGGCTATGTCACATCTGATGCTTTAGTCAAGTTGAAGTCTGAGGGATACCTAGTGATTCAAAAGGGTGGTACAACATTATTTACAGCCCCAAGTCAACATGCCCAGCATGTAGGACAGCTCTATGAGGGACGAATGATTTATGTGTATGGCACAGCACCTGGTGGTTGGTCTTTCGTTCAATATGGCGAGGAGATAGGGTATGTAGCGACAAACGCATTAAAAAAACCAGCTCCAACGAAGAAAAAAATTAATGCTGTTGCTGGTGCTGAATTACGTTTAACAGCTAGTCCAAACGGAGAAGTTTTGGGTACACTTCCCAATAAAACGACTGTCCAGTATTACATAACACTTGCTGGTTGGGCTTATGTAGAGGCAGGCGACCAAAAAGGGTATGTCAAAGCTTCTGAGCTAGCCGATATTCAGTTAATAGATAATAAAGTTTATAATAAAGGTGTACCAGTAGCGAAAGGCGCAAAAAAACGGGTAGCTTTAACATTTGATGATGGGCCTGATGCCAAGGTGACACCACAAATTTTGGCAACGTTAAAGAAATACGATGCCAAGGCTACATTCTTTATGGTAGGTAAAAATGTATCAAGAAATGCTGCAATCGTTAAACAAGTCTATGAAGCAGGACATGAAATCGGCAATCATACCTTGAGCCATAAAAAATTAACGACTCTGTCAATAGCAGGCGTTAAACAAGAAGTCAATGGCACAAGTAATGCTATTTATGCAGCCATTGGGCATTATCCAACCGTTTTCCGTCCACCCTATGGGGCGACCAATGACCAAGTACGTTCTGTCATGACAATCCCCTCGATTTTGTGGTCGATCGATACACTAGATTGGAAACATCATAATCCAGATAAAATATTAGCGTATGTCAAAGCCTCTGTAAAAGATGGTAGTATTATTCTTATGCATGATATCCATCAAACAACAGCCAATGGTTTAGAAAATGTCATTCTTTATTTACAAAAGCAAGGCTATGAATTTGTTACAGTAAGTGAGATATTACAATAATAAGAAAGCTTTGCAATTGTCTAATCAAGACGACTGCAAAGCTCTTTTTTATTTAAATAAATTAATAGTTGTAATAATAATAGGAATACCAAATACATCGATTAAAAATGCGCCGACAATCGGTACGACAAGAAAGGCTTTTTTAGAAGGACCGAAGCGTTGCACAACGGCTGACATATTGGCCATGGCATTTGGTGTTGCGCCTAGACCATGTCCTGCAAAACCTGCTACCATAACAGCAGCATCGTAGTTTTTGCCAAGTAATTTAAATAACACAAAAATACTAAATACAACAATAAAGAATACTTGCGCAAAAACAATGATAAATAATGGTAGTGCCAAATCAGCAATTTCCCATAACTTGATACTCATAAGTGCCATGGAAAGGAATACACCTAATGTGACATCTCCAATTAATGAGATGCTTTTCATATTAATGGCTTCAGGTTTGAATTTATCCATAATATTGCGCACTAATACAGCCACAAACATAGCTCCTACATAGCCTGGCAGAACAAAACCTGATGCTTCTGAGAATAGTGTGCCGACATACGTACCAACAGCCATACAGAAAGTAATTAATAAGACTTGTGTAAAGAACGAATCCGATGTAATTTGCTCATGTTTATTTTCATATTCGACTTCTTCCGATTCTTGTTCATCTGGTGTTAAATTATATTTACCTACTAAATATTTGACAATTGGACCACCAATTAAGCCACCAGCAACTAGACCACATGTTGCGGCTGCCGCACCAATTGTCATAGCTGAAGAAATCCCTAAATCTTCTAAGGTCTGGCCAAATGCCGCTGCAGCGCCATGACCACCCTCCATAGAAACGGCTCCTGCCATCATACCGATTAAAGGGTGGATCCCCATAAGTGAGGCCAGTGATACCCCAATGACATTTTGCATTAACGCTAGGAAGCCACATGCTAGCCAGTAAATAATCAGTAATTTACCACCGAGCTTTACAAGTTTAAAGCTTGCACCTAAGCCAATTGTCGTAAAGAAAGTAATCATAAATAAGCTTTGCAAAGAAGTATCAAGTGATATTTCTAAAATACCCGTTGTTTTTAAGATGGTGGCAAGAGCAGCGAACAATAAACCACCAACCACGGGTGCTGGGATACAGAAACGCTTTAAAAAGCCGATTTTATTGATAAGAAAGCTTCCTAGTGCAAAGAGTGCTACAGCTAGGAATACCGTTGTAATTTGATTAATTTCGATCATGAACCTTGCCCCCTAAGTAAGTTGTTCAGTGCCTCAAACACAAAATAAGCACCTAATTTCACTGTACGTCCGTTTTCATCTAATAACGGATTGACCTCACAAATATCAAATGAATGGGTGTGAGGGTGTGAAGTGACTTGTTGCAAAATAGAGCGCACAGTCGATGGGTCAAGCCCAAACGGTGATGGAGCACTTACACCTGGAGCAAATGCTGCATTCAATACATCCATACATAATGTTAAAAGAATATAATCATGCTTATCCATAAAATGTTGTAATGCATCCGTTAATTGTTGTTGGTAGGCTACCGTCATTTGATCCTCATAAACATACTTCACGTTCAATTCATCAGCTTTTTCGAAAAGTTCTCTTGTATTGCCGTAGCGTTGAATACCAACAACAAAATAGTCAGCGTGTGGATCCTGCTCTAAAATTTGACGGAACATCGTACCTGACGAAGGTTGTTCATCATATGGTCGTAAATCAAAGTGAGCATCTATATTGATGATGCCGATTTTAGCTTCCTTTGGTAGAGCAGAACGAACGCCTAAATAATGGCCATACAGCGTTTCATGCCCGCCACCTAGCACCACACATGATATGTTTTTTTGTAGTACTGTTGCTACGACTTCACCAAGCTCACGTTGCGCCTCCTCTAAAGCACGGTTTAGACAAACGATATTGCCAACATCAATAATTTGCTGATTGTCCTCAAATGTCCACGGTAAACTGGCTAAGCCTTCTCGTAGGGCGTTTGGACCATTTGCTGCCCCTACACGGCCTTGATTTCGACGTACCCCTTCATCGCAGATAAAGCCAACGAGAGCAGCACTTTTCTTATCTGAAGCGCTTACATCATTAATCGCAACTCTTTTTACTTGTTGATGTAAACGAAAGCTGCTTGTATTTGTCGTTGAATCTATTCGGCCTTTCCATTGTTTTTGATCTGTCATTGTGTACATAAACTTATCAACCCCATTGTGAATATTATTGTAGAAAAAATATTGTTGTAATTCATTATATATTCACATAATTATAATTACTAATATATAATTAATATTAATATATAGCTTTTAACTATAAATCTGGGAGGTATCTATAGGTGGACATTAAACAATTACACTATTTTATCGCTGTTTCAGAACAGATGAATTTCTCGAAAGCCGCAGAAAGACTGCATATTTCGCAGCCTTCCTTAAGTAATGCGATCAAAAAATTAGAACAAGAGATTGGCTCCCCTTTATTAGAGAGAAATACTAGAAATCTGCAATTAACAGAAGCTGGAGAGTTACTTTTTGAACGAGCAAAAGTTATTGTAAAAAATATGGAAGTGCTAAAAATCGAAATGGATGAAGTAATTGTTCATGGCACGAGAGACATCACCATTGGTGTCATGGAATCTATTAAGCATTGGCTGCCAAAGGTTATCGCCAACTATAAAAAAGACTATCCTCACATGAAAATTCACTTAGTCGATATTTTAGGTAGTAAGCGGGTGAAAAAATACTTGAAAAGCTATAAAACGCATGTAATCATCACCAATCAGCTAATGGATGATCCAGAGTTGGAAGTTCAAACTTTATATGAAGAACGGTTGGTCGCAGTATTACCTTTACATCATCCGTTAGCCCAAAAGGATACTTTAACCATCTCAGATATTTGTGAAGAACCATTTATTATTAGTACCGAGGGCTTTCAAACAAGACGAGATATCTTAACGTCATTTGAACAGGCTGGTAAAAACATCAATATTCAATTTGAAATTGAGCGTTTTGAAACCGCTGTATCGCTTGTACGAGAACATTTAGGAGTGACCATATTACCTGAAAATTACTTGCAAGGACCGACTGCCAAAACAATAGTAAAAAAAGAAATAGAGGGTCTGAATTTAAGTCGCAATGTCTATCTAGTGTACTTAAAAAACCGTCATTTACCATTAGCCATCCGACAATTACTGAAGGATATAGTACAGTTTTTTGAAAATAAATGATGTAAGTCCATAGTAATGAATTCTCGCTTTTGTTAGAAAATTCAAAAATAGAACATTGCTTTACTAGAAAAATAGCGGTAACATTTATTGTAAGAATGAAAATGAACATTCATTCATTTTGCGAAGTTCAAGCAAAGGGGGTATCTTCTAATGAATTTTTCCTATAGTGAAAAAGTTGAGAAGTTACAGGACAAGCTGAAGAATTTTATGGCGCAATACATTTATCCAAATGAGGCCGTTTATGCTGCACAGGTTGAGGCAATGGAGGATCGTTGGGGAGCGATTCCACCGATTATGGAGGAGCTGAAGCAGAAGGCACAACAGGCAGGTTTGTGGAATTTATTTTTACCAGATAGTGAATATGGGGCAGGTTTAACCAACTTAGAATACGCACCTTTATGTGAAATCATGGGCCGCTCACTTCTGGCCCCCGAAGTGTTTAACTGTAATGCACCTGACACAGGCAATATGGAAGTACTTGTACGCTATGGATCGGCACTGCAAAAAAAACAGTGGCTGGAACCATTATTACGAGGTGAAATACGGTCCTGCTTTGCGATGACGGAGCCAGCCGTTGCATCCAGTGATGCTACAAATATTGAGGCAAGCATTGAACGCGATGGAGATGAATACATTTTAAATGGCCATAAATGGTGGACAACTGGTGCTGGGGATCCTCGCTGTAGGGTGGCTATTTTTATGGGCAAGCATAAAGATACAACGGCTCCTATCCACGAGCAGCAGTCTATGATTCTTGTACCGATGGATACACCAGGAGTAAAAGTGGAGCGTATGCTAACGGCTTTTGGCTACGACCATGCGCCAGAAGGACATGGTGAGGTTACATTTACCAATGTGCGTGTACCGGTGGAAAATATTTTATGGGGTGAAGGTAAAGGCTTTGCCATTGCGCAAGGCAGACTAGGACCAGGTAGAATTCATCATTGTATGCGTCTTATTGGTGCCGCAGAGCGTGCATTAGAGGAAATGTGTGTGCGTGTACAAGCGCGGCAGGCATTTCATCGACCACTAGCAGATCAAGGGGTAATGCGGGAGCGCATTGCAGAATCTCGGATGGATATTGAGCAAGCAAGACTTTTAACATTGAAGGCTGCTTATATGATGGACACAGTAGGCAACAAAGAGGCAAAAGCTGAAATTGCTATGATTAAGGTAGTTGCTCCAAATATGGCACTCAGAGTCATTGATCGAGCTATCCAAGCATTTGGTGCTGCTGGGGTAGGCCCCGATACAACGCTTGCTGCACAATGGGCGAATTCTCGTACATTACGTTTAGCGGATGGACCGGATGAGGTGCATCGTAATACTATTGCTAAACTAGAATTGAAAAAGCATGCCAACAAACAAGAGGAGCTGGTGAAATGACGGTCCTAGAGTTATTTAGTTTAAAAGGTAAAACAGCGATTGTGACAGGTGGCGGGCGTGGACTCGGCGCACAAATTGCACAAGGATTTGCAGAGGCAGGAGCCAATGTGGTCTTATGCTCACGAAAGGTGGAGGCATGTGAGGAGGTTGCCGCAGAGCTCGAAAAGCTTGGTGTTCAAACATTAGCGCTAGCCTGCGATGTCACAAAGCCAGAGGATATTGCCAATGTGGTAGCCCAAACGATTACAACATTTGGTAGAATTGATATTTTAGTCAATAACAGTGGTGCATCATGGGGAACACCAGCCATTGATATGCCTTACGAAGCCTGGCAAAAAGTATTTGATGTCAATGTCAACGGGACATTTTTATTCAGCCAAGCAGTTGGCAAAATTATGCTAGAGCAGAAAGGTGGCAAAATCATTAATATTGCTTCTATCGCAGGACTAGGTGGTACGCTACCAGCCTTTATGGATACGATTGCCTATAACGCGAGTAAAGGGGCTGTCATCACTTTAACGAAGGATTTAGCTGTCAAATGGGGACCACACGGTGTCAATGTCAATGCCATTGCCCCAGGGTTTTTCCCTACGAAAATGTCCAATGTATTAATTGAACGTGGGCAAGACTATTTGATGGGTGTTACACCGCTAAAACGCTTAGGCTCAGAAAATGATTTGAAGGGCGTAGCATTATTTTTAGCAGCACCAGCTTCGGACTATGTAACAGGGGATGTCATTGTAGTAGATGGGGGCATGAGCTCCATTATTTAAGGAGGGAAAGAAAATGGACACGATGCAAGTAAGGTCAAGTGAACGTTTAGATGTGGATAAATTACATGCCTTTTTAGAGAGCCATTTCCCTGAGCTTCCACAGGATAGGCTTGAAATCACACAATTTAGTGCAGGGCATTCCAATTTGACGTATTGTTTAAAAATTGCTGATTTTGAAGCTGTTCTGCGTCGTCCTCCGCTTGGACCAGTTGCCAAAAAAGCGCATGATATGAAGCGGGAATTTACGATTTTATCGGCACTGCATCCATTTTTACCATCGGTTCCAAAACCATATGTCTATGTAGAGGATCGAGACATTATTGGTAGTGATTTCTTTTTGATGGAGCGCAAAAAAGGTATCGTCCTTGACACACATTTTCCAAAAGGCACAGAGCCAACAGAGGAACTGGCACGTCAGTTGTCCGAGATAATGGTTGATTCTTTAGTTGCATTACATGCGATCCCTTATCAGGACACACCGTTAAAGGATATGGTAAAGCCTGACGGATTTCTTGAAAGACAGGTGCATGGCTGGATCGAGCGCTATGAAAAAGCAAAAACCGCAGAACATAAAGAAGTAGCGATTTTAACAAAGTGGTTAAAAAACAATCTTCCCTCCGATAATGAGGCAACCATTATTCATTATGATTATAAATTGAATAATGCGATGTTCTCTGAGGACTATAGCGAAATGATTGGTCTTTTTGATTGGGAGATGACAACGGTAGGGGACCCACTTGCTGATGTTGGTGTAGCAATGAGCTATTGGATGCAAGCGGATGACCCGAAAATGCTATTATATGCACTAGGAGAACCACCAGTAACTGTATTACCAGGCTTTTATACCCGACAGCAATTTATTGATCGTTATGCGGAGAAGAGTGGGCGAGATGTGTCAGCCATTCATTATTACAGTACATTTGCTTATTTCAAATTAGCCGTTATTTGTCAGCAAATCTATTATCGCTATGTTAAAGGACAAACGCAGGATGATCGCTTCGCTCAGATGGATAAAATGGTCGCTGCCCTCATACAACAAGCTTCTAAATCAATATAGTTTATGGAAAAACGGTTACTTTTAACAAAGTAGCTGTTTTTTTATAGCCCAATATAACAGATTATCCGACGTTAATATATATAATTAATTAAGCTCACTCGCACAACATTTACTCAAAAAACATAATAAATCACGTACAAGAAATCAAAAGAGTGCGAACGTTTGTTCTTTTTATCTAGAGTTGTTAATCAATAATAATTTATTGTTTTTCGATAAAAAATAATTGACTTATAATAAAAATAACGCTATCATCAATAACAACAAGGCTTTAATAATATGGAGGAAGAAATAATGAAAAAATATTTACTTGCCACAATTCCGATGATCATGGGGATCGTTTGTTTATTTATAAAAGGCATTTTAGGAGATGAGATACTAGCAGATGGTACGGTAGTAGAGAAAAACTTCTTTCTCATTACATTGAGCTGTTTATTTTTCTTTAGCGGCATACTTACATTCTTGATTATGGCGTTATCTTCTTCATTCAAAAAACATAGTTCCGTATAATAATGCTAAAAACAGGCCCTGAATAGGAGCCTGTTTTTTATAACCATGTTTGATCTAGTTTATCACTATAGTAGTGAATAGCTTTTTTATAATCTTGAATGCCTTGATGATTGGTTGTGCGTAATATAGTGTTCAATAATGTTTCCATTGATTTTGCATGTTCGCCAAGATTATAAAGTGTCATGGCATAGAAGACCTTGATATGCTCCGCCTTCGGGAACTCTTGAATGGCTTGTTCAAAGATCCGTTTTGCTTGCTCATATTGTCCAATAGTCCGATAGGTGCTCCCTAAACCAAGGTAGGCATCCACTAAAACTTCTGGTTCTAGCCCCAACTTTATCGCTTCTTCATAGTGCGGAACAGCCTCTTTTTCCTGCCCTAACGAATCAAATGTCCAAGCACATTGAAATTGATAATAAGCATTTTGAGGATGTTCCTTGACCAGTGCTACCATGCATTGATTTGCTTCCTCAAGCTGTCCGTTTTTTCTTAATGTAAGAATGTGTTCTAATTGTTTGTCCATTATATTTAACCTCTTCTTTACTTAAGTAACTTACCATTCATAAAAACAATCTTCTATCAACAACTCAAATGAATCAGCTATTCGCTTAATTTCTCCATAATTATTTTCCTAAAAACATGGCCTGATGGCTCGATGAAAATGGGATTAGTCCCACCATCCATTGAAATAAATAGCTGGTTTCTAAAATAGTAGTTGGAGATAGGCTCTCTTTTATATTGTTGGCGAAAATCCAGTGTTAAATCGACAACGGTTTCGTTTCCTAGAGTTGATCCACTAGAAAAAGCATGAATTGCTAAACCTGCCCATGCCCTCCAAACGTTTCAATGAATGCTACATAATTGCATGCAGTTGTTGCTGTGCATCTATTATTTACTTGCAGGTTTACCCACTAACGTTGGATGCTTATCAAAATGACCGCAAACGCCTTATTAGATCTTCCTTTATAGACACGCTCCCTTTATTAAGTATACACGATCCTTCATTGCTAGGAATCTGTGGGAATGATATTGTTAATGTAAATCGTAACATCTACTGAGGTGATAGAATGCTAGAGCGTTCAATGGAAAAAACACGGGAAAACCAAGAGGAAAGGGAGTGATGATACAAAAATAGAAAAGAGGATGAAGATGATGACATATCAAAAACTTATGTGTGATGGATTTGAATTAAACTATTGTATAAAGGGGCAAGGCCAACCAATTTTAGTGGTGGGGAGTAGTGTTTATTATCCACGTCTGTTCTCAGAAGACTTTTACCAACATTTCCAGGTATTTTTTTTAGATCATCGAGGTTTTGGTAAGCCAGCTCAAGCATTTACGCAAGAAGAATATACATTGGACAAAATAGTGAAGGATATGGAGTATGCAAGACAAATCCTTCAGCTAGATGATTTGATTGTTTTAGGGCATTCAGGCCATGCATTTATGGCGATGGCGTATGCCAAAGCTTACCCCCAGCATGTTCAAAAAATCGTTCTATTAAATACGGCAACAACGAATAGTCAAGAAAGACAGCAGCAAAGCTTGTCTTATTTTGAGGCACATGCAAGTACAGCGCGTAAACATCAATTTGCGCACGATATAGCCTTGTTGGAGCAGGATTTAAAGAAGGAGCCTGAGCGACGCTTTGTTCATATGTGTATTCGTATGGGGGCACATAGCTGTTATGATTATATGTTCAATGCAACCGCTATGTGGGATAACGTTCATCCGAATATGGAAATTATTGATTATCTATGGGGTGTAGCTTTTGCGGAGCAGAACCTTTTACAACAAATGCATCAAGTAAACAAGCCGATTTTTGTAGGTCTAGGCAGGTATGATTATTTAGTAGCCCCTATATCATTATGGGATGCAGTGGACCCTATTCCTCATGTAAAGAAAGTCATTTTTGAAAAAAGTGGTCATAATCCTATGTTTGAAGAACCTATATTTTTTAAAGAACAACTAATTCAATGGATAAACGAGGGGTAGTCGAATGGCTGGTTATGCAATTAACCAGCCTATTTTAATATCTAAAAGAGGAGAGCCAAAGTATTAACTATCTAAACAAGCTTTGCGTATTGCCTCAATGTTTTGACAGTCCATAATGACTGGCCGTACCGTATCATCGATTTGAAGGAAGTACCCACAGCAGCTTTGCGGAACAAGATAGATAAAGTAAATCCCTAAAAATTGGATGCCGTCTGAGAGATATACATCTACTAAAGTCCCTGGTTCAAAACTTTCTAAGTGACTGCAAATACAGCTTTGACAATGATTTTTAACTTGGTTTTGTTTCTGATATTTTTTTTCAAATTGGGGACTATTATAATACTTGATTTTATAAGAATCTTCCTCAATAATAGGATGATCTACGCTGGGAGAGTGACCAAAGTAAACATTCTTTGATTCACAATAGCATTTAGAAAACTTATGATAATTGTTAAATTCCCCATCCATTCGTGTTAAATATTTGTTTCCATCCATTTCTAAAACGCTCCTTTATGATTACAATGTCTTGCTAGCATGAGTCATCTATTTCTAGTCTATGTGAAAGAGCCCTTTGGGAGATGGTAAAATGTCCATTTATCTGTACAATATAAGAAAAGGCTAAACTCATTAGTAGAGTTTAGCCATTCAAGTCGTAATCGCCTTTCAATAGACCGTATATCTCTAAATCAACAACCCCCTTGCCAGACCATAATGAAGCTTGTCTCAAAAGACCCTCTTTCAAAAATCCATTTTTTAGCAAAACTTTTTTCGATGGTTCATTTAAAGGCATGACTTCTGCCTGAATTCGATTAACATTTACCTCCTCCATTAAAAATTTTACGATGACTGCAACTGCCTCTGATGCAATGCCCTTTCCCCAAAATGCTTCAGCTAAGTAGTAACCAATTGTTACCATATCTACTTTTTGATTAAAGTCCATTGCTTCAATAATTCCTACAAGTTTTTCACTCTGTGATTTTTCGAAGATTCCCCATTTAATTCTACTTTTTTTCATATAATCACGTTCAAAATGGCCAATCATTTTTTGAACAGTTTGAAGGTTATGTTTTGGGATGATGCCACAATACTCAAATACCTTGTCATTATCATAAATAGCAAATAGCTCTTGTATATGTGAGTCTTCAATTTTTTTTAATTGTAAATTAGCTGAATGTAGAGTAGGGAACTGCTTAAATACTTTCTCAATTATCATCGACCTTGCTCCTTTACTATTCTTTAATGGGAATGTAGATTTTCATTTTCATCTCATGTGGATAGATAGATTGCATGACATCGGTTATTTCAAAATCAGGACCAGTATCGCGCTGATAATTAGAATTTGGCAACCATATTCCGTAAATGTAACGTCTTGTATTTTGAATTCCTTCTGCAGTGCTATTTAACGTAAATTCCGCATATTTACCCTCAGGAATTTCAAGTTGGATAAAGCCCTCCTCTAATTGTTGCTCAAACGTTTCGACTTCCTCTCCTACAATAAAGGAAAATTGACCATCCTCTTGAAAATTTGTAGAAATGCCATACGCCATATTGGGAGCTACTTTATGTGAGATTTGCTCATAATACTGCTGTTGCCCAAAATCTAAATAAAAGCCTGGAATGTCTGCATAGTACTGTTCGTCTTGTATGGACGTTTTGTATTCATAGCCTACAATACGTTTTTTAGGTAATTGCAGTATTTCTGGTCGCTGCATAGGGAGTTCTCCTTCCAATTTATAATCCAAAAAATTTATTTTGGGTTGAAGTAGTATGGAGTTGGCCCCTTTACGGTATTTAGCAGGTGTGACACCAAAATACTGAACAAATGCCCGTGTAAATGCCTCCTGAGAACCATATTGAAAGTTGATTGCAATCTCAAGTATATTCTGCGTTGTTGTAGCTAATAAGGAAGCCGCTTCAGAGAGTCTCCTGTTGCGAATATACTGCTGCACTGAAAAACCTGTAATGGCTTGGAAAAGTCGTTGGAAATGAAATGCTGAAAAGTATGACTGGGAAGAAATATCTGTAATCGTCAATTTTTCCTGTAGGTTTTCCTCAATAAACTCTATGGCGTTTTGAATTCTTTCAAAATAATCCATACCATCATCCTTTCTTAACTCAATGGTACCGTTTAATAGGAAGGGATTTTTGATAATTTGTGCTAATTTGTACATTAAATTGTAATGTATAGGAAATCAATAGAAACATTGATTGAAACAATAAATAAATGTATAATTTAACTAAATTTACAAGAAAGTGAGTGATAGATAATGATAGTCAGCTCTGTTTTCCCATTGAATATAAGAAAGGTGCGGGAGAATAAATAGATTAAATGATTTCTTCCGCAAATAATCGGAGGAGACAATATGTACAAAAATTATGGACCATTAAGCACAGCACTTTATGATTTTACGAAACCAGTTGGATATTCCCTTGGTGGGGATATTGAATATTACCTAGAGCGACTGCAAGGTGTAAAGGGGAAGATACTAGAAGCTGGGGTTGGTTCTGGACGCTTCTTTATTCCTTTCTTGGAAAAAGGCTTTGATATAGAGGGAATTGATTATTCCCCAGAAATGCTTGCATCCTGTCGAAAAAGATGCCAAGAACGGGGATTGACGCCAGTGCTGTATGAAGGAAATATTTGCCAATTCACCTTAGGTCAGCAATACGAAGCCATTGTTATGCCTACAGGCTCGTTTTGTTTAATTGAAAATCATCAAGAAGCGCTAGCATCCTTAACTGCTATGTATCAGCACCTTGTTCCTGGTGGACGACTCCTAGTAGATTTATTACTTCCTACAGACTGGAAAACAGGTGAAATTACAACATCTTACCATCAAATTTCACAAGATGAAGGAATTACACTTGAAAGAAAATCGATTGCCATGAACTGGGTGGAGCAATATACGTTGATGGTTTTAAAATATGAGAAGTGGCAGCAAGGTACATTAAGGGATACCGAACTGCAAAAGTTTTTATTGCGCTGGTATGGGATTGAGGAATTTAAGCTTCTATTACAAAGTGTTGGCTTCTCAGATATAACTTGTTCAGCGAATTATAAGTTCCTTCAACAACCAACTGAAGAAACGTCACTCCTAACATTTGAAGCGGTACGTTAATTATAATGACCAGTACTCCTTAAAAGAGAACTGGTCATTTTTATGATTTAGTCTAGTTTTAATTTAGTTGCAGTTCCGACTCCTTTTGTATGCACATCGACTTCAATTTGAACTGCAAGCTCTGGATAGAGGGTTAGCCAGTTCTTTTTAATTCGATTCCATGCTTGATAGTCTTCACGATGTAGTACTTCACTAAATTTTAATAGATCAACTTGATAGGTTTGCTGAATCGTTTGAAGTGTTCTTTCTAATCGTTCCTTGATTTGTTTGCTCGTGACTTTATTTAAAGCATCGAGGGTTTTTGATTTTGTTAAATCCAACGGGCAACTTATCTCTGCAACGTTTTGTTCAAAATCAAGTTTGATGGAAATTGAAGGTAGATCATTTTGAAAATGCCCCGTCACTTTAGTTGAGGAATTAATAATTTCTGTTGAGATTTTCCCTTGCTCAGGACAGGCAATAATTTCAAATGTACTTTTTATATGATTATTTAAAAAACTATAATCTCTGCTTTCTTGTTCGGATAAATAGCCGATAAGTTTATAATTTTTAAAAATAGCCAGTCCACCATATTTTAATTGTGCAGGGCTATCAATTTTTTCTATATTCGAGCTAAAATCTCCAGCACCTGCATCACCATGTATATGAATAGAGGGTAAGACGGCACTATGATCAATACTACCTAAAGATTGGATTAAATCATCAAGAATAACGGATTCTGTCGTGCCCCATGTTGCTTCAGAAACCTTTAGTGATTTAAACATTTTGCTAGCTGGAACATCCTCTAAAGGGGTTAAAACACTTAATATTTCTTGAGCAGTCGAATCATGAGAAACAATAATGTTAAAATCACTTCGTCCCTTAGGGTCTCTTTGAAATAAATCCAAAACGCTATTCATGCCCTCCTTAGCCATTTCTTCACCAATAATAATAATTTGGGCATGCGCATAATAGGGCTTTCTTGGTGTCAGCAATGTCAATTTTCGAATGGCTTCAAATAAGGATTTTCCTTTTGCATGGTAGGTAAAGACAGGAACTTGATTGCTAGAGGCCTTTTTTGAGGCTACTTGACTTGGGTTAACAATCTGAACAGAAATTTCGAATAGCTCGTCCGATTTATCAACTCCAACAGCCGTAACAATCGCTAATTCGTTTAACTCGCGCTTATTCCAGCATCCACCCAGTAAAAGAAGCACTAATAGCAATAGGATGAATGATACCTTGTGTTTGATGGTGGACACCTCCTCTAGGAAAAGGGCGAAGACATTTCCGATACTATTAAGGATAAGCAAAAGACAGGCAAAATAATCAATAATGGAAATCTCAATGTATCTTTTTGAAGGAGAATAAAATGAAGAACACAAATTGTGAAATGGAGGTAAGAAAAATGAAACAATCCTTATTTAAAGGTGTAGAGGCCATTTTTATTCCAATAAAAGATCCCCAATTATCGGCTAAATGGTATGAGGAAATACTCGGATTTAAGCTTCTATATAGAGAAGAGGGCGCAGCAGTTATGAAGATTACTGAACAATCCCCCACAGTCATTTGCTTAGTAAAAGCTAAGGAGCATCAGCCATGTCATTTTCCAGACAATCACTTTGGTGTGGGGAAATATGTGAACTTCCTCTCTCAAAATATTGAAGAGACATATTTATTTCTAGTGGATCATCATGTTCAAGTCGAGGCTTTAGAAGGAGAAGGGGGTACTAAATTTTTTACCTTCTATGACCCTGATGGGAATCCTTTAGGTGTTTGTCAATCATAATAAGCGGGTCACTGCGTTAACAGTGACCCTAGTAACAAATCTAGGAGGTGTAAGGCTAATTAGCTTTACACTACTATAGTATACTCATTCTCTATATTGAAATAGTTAATTGCCTGGGTAATAAAAAGAAAATTAAGAATTTTATGAAAATAAATAAGTTGGACCTATTTTTTGACAATATGCATATAATGGATAGTTTCAAAAGCACATAAGTAATCTGTTCGGTTTTGAAAATACAGCTCTTGAATCGCAGTTGGAGATAGATGTTCGTATATAAGCAAACCTAATCGATCTAGCATCCTCTCCATGTCCTCATAAGCATAGCATGATTTCATTGGTTCACCACCAACTGCGGCCATGTTGACCATGTTTTCTACTCTATTGGAGAGTCCTTTTTCGGTGAAGAGAGATTCATCAGCATAATCCAAAACAATGGAACTTCCTGATGGAACTAGGGTAAATAGATGATTGAGTAAGCTTGCTAATTCTAATTTTGTTAAGTAATAGGAAACGCCTAACAGACTAAAAAATGTTTTTTTAGATTGGAAGCCTTGCTCTAAAAATAATTGAGCTTGAAAGTGCTTTGTAAAATCCATCGATACAAAATGCAGATGATTCAAGAGAGGGAGAGAAGCTTTCTGTAATCTTTTCTTTTTGGAAGCCTGTGTTGTGGGATAATCCACCTCAAAAATTTCTAGCATGGTTTGTCCTTGCTGCTGACGATAAGGAAAAGTATCCAAGCCAGCACCTAAAATGACATATTGCTCGACACCAAGCTGTATTTCGCTATGCAAGACCCTTTCACAATAAGCAGCACGTGCCAATGGAGTCGGTGAGAGTTGAACTTGTGTAATCCATTTTATTAATTCCTTTGAATTGTCTTTAAATTTTGTAGCGATATCTTTATTAAAAAATTCAATGCCCTGTATCATATTAGCTTGGATATTTTGATATTCTTCTTGTGAAATCAATTCTTTGGCTACATAATCATCAAAAATTTTCGGTGTATCAAATTGGCTATGGTAAGCTCTACTAAAGGCAGCCACTAATGAAGTGATACTAGATTCCTGTTGATTCATACCAACACTCCTTAACAAAAAATAGGATTCCCCCTGGCCAGGAGAATCCTATTATATATAATATTAGTTTAAATGTAAATTTTAGCATAAAAACATTTTTTTGTCAAGTATTAGGTGCTGAGAAAGGGGAGTAATATGAAAAAAATAAAATAGCCTTATCTTTACTCTTAGCAGTAATTGTTAGTGGCATAGAAAGATCAAAGCTCTTTTGCTACAGATCTATTAGAAAATTCCACTATAACACTACATCGTATAGATACAGATAAAGAAGATTAGTATGGTAGATGGCGCTGAGGACGTGTTTGATTTTGCAATTTAATTTGTAGCGTAAAAAATTTTTAAGAATGTGTAACTTTTTAAAACATCAGCCGTCTAACTCTTCAGTAGAATACAAAGAACTAAAGCAAACTAGTAACATTCACTTTTCACAAAAGGGCCAGGACTCACATTTTTTCGTGTTCCTGGTCTTTTTGTGGTGGTGGTCCTATATTTTAACGAAAAAATAAAGAATTTATGAAACCTTTAGCCTGTTCATTCGTATTGTAATTTGAATCTAAAGCTAGTCAAGATTTAGTAAGGTTCACTTTCACTTAAAAGACTAGAGCTTACATCATCATGTGAGAATCTAGTCTTTTTTGTTGTTCAGATATTGTTCAGTATAATATGTTAATCTATGAAAGAAGATTGTTCATAGTCTTCAACCTAAACGCAAAATGACCAGTTCTCTTTAAAAGAGTGACTGGTCTTTTTGTTTCATGTTAATTTAGCAGACTAAGATTCTTCTGCATGTTTGATTAATAGCACGGAAAAGTTATTAAAGGGAGAAATAAAACCATAGAGACCTGTATGTTTGTAACAGACCATGTCTGGCTTGTATTGCTTTCGGAATCATCATGCGAGAATGATGACGTGGATTTCATGCTTTAGTAGAAATCATTCAGTTAGTTATGTGAAAATAGCAAATGGGCATCCTACCTATACAGGAACAATCATGGATAAAAGAGACTATGTCATCAGCCGCCTATAGATAATTAAGAGTTTTCATGATTTCTTAATTTAATGAAAATAAGAAATACTATAAAATTTGATAGAATGATTTATTTTCTCGAAAAAACATTAATTCTCACTAAAATTCTATTGGAAAATATTTTAACTTGTTCAGCGCCTCAAGTTGTCGTAGTATTATAACGAATCAAAACTAAGTTAGTTAGTAAGATTCACTTTCACAATAAAACCAGGTGCTCCCCAAAAGAGAGCAGCTGGTTTTTTGTTTATATGCGATATAGCTATATATTTGGTGATACCCAATATATGTCACCAGAGTACAAGGTTATTATTTCTTCTCTGCTGCAATGATTAAAAACATAGGTCTCCGTAGTTCATCTCGCATGTCGGGAATATTTTTTAGCATTTCCTCTGAAGGCATAGGTTCCTTCACAGCATTTATCGTAAATCCAGCTTGTATTAAGACATTCATATAAGTTGATAGAGTACGATGGTATTTAATAACATTTTCGGTAAGGAAGGTCGTTTCTCGAATGCCTTCTGTCTGATAATGATCCACTGCCCAATGCAGGCGGTTGCCATTCTCATCGTAGTACCAATCTTGTTCATTGCGTGATGTGTATATAGGATGCTCTACAGAAAAGACAAACAATCCATTAGGTTTTAGATAAGCATAAACTTTCTTACAAAGTACTTCGAAGGATTGTACATAGTGAATCGCTAATGAACTAATTACTACATCAAATTGAGAAGCGGAGAAATGGATATCTTCGATCGGCATCTTTAAATAGGTAATAAAAGGATCACTCGTTTTTTCCTGTGCTTTTTGCAGCATTTTTTCTGATAAATCCACACCAATTACTGATTTTGCCTGTTGTTCACGGGCATAGCGACAATGCCAGCCGAAGCCACAGCCTAGATCAAGTACGGTCTTATCCTGGAAATCTGGAAGAAGTGCTTTTAATACGTGCCATTCACCTGCCGCGTCTAGTCCTTGAACCGAACGTGGCATTTTTTCATATTCGGAAAAGAAATTGATTTCATCATATTTATTTTGTTTCATGTATAGAACACTCCTATCAAGTAAGTTGGCCCCCTAAATCTACTGACAATCTAGGAGGTAAGCTATCTTCTTCTAACCATTGTTACCACCTCATATACCTATTTTTTTTACTATAACATATGAGCATTTAGGAGTACCTAAAAAATAGGAAAAGAAAAGAAACTGGAAGTCACGAGATTATGGGTAAGAGATATGCAATGAAGTATTAGAGGGAGCCGAATACTCTCCTCTTGAAAATAAAAAAATCCCATCTCTAAAATTTAGAGATGAGAGCTACTGTTCTTTATATATACCTTTAATCTAGCCACTCAATTGAACAATCGTTAAGGAGCGGTTAGCATAACTAGCGATGAAGGAATCTGAAGCTGCACTGGCTCCCACCAAGTCGCCAGCGGCTAATGTAGCTTGAACCACATAGGCTGAGCTACTTCTATTGACAACATTAAAGACTGCAATGCCGTTTAAAAAAATAGGTTGCCCATTGACGGTAATGCTAACTGTGAAAAATGGTTGATCAGGATCAGGTAACGCAGTTGCTTGTGCATTGATCGACATGGTGATTTGATAGACACCGTCTTTTTGAACGACCAATTCATTCCCAGATGGGCTAACCGCAACATTTGATAGCGGACCAACCACTTGGAAAGTGAAGGGTGTTGCCTCAGGCGATAAAAGGCCCAATGTATCTCCTCTGAGGGATCCGTACGCTAAAACACTTCGATCTGGTGAAGGGACAGGAACAACAGGACCAGGAAGGGCAACAATTTTTGGGAAATATTTCATTTCATTTGGACAACAGTCCTGACATGTATGTTTACCGAACATTCTCTAACCCTCCTCTATACTCTCAATATAAATAGTAATTCAACTCTGTTATCTTTAATTGAACTGACACCTAGGCAACAGATTAAGTTTGTTGATGGTGTCTATTTTGATAGCAGTATTCCAAAGTTTGAGATGTTGAAAGAGAAATTAACTGTTTCAACTCCCCTCAAAAGAAAGCCCAGTATCAAGTCTGGGCTTTCCTTAGTTTACAGTATTAGAAAAGGCTACTTTCTCGCCTGAATCAGAGTGAACCAACTTTTTCCATTTAATGTACCGGAAACTCTGTATATAGGTTGATAGAAATCTTTTGTATCATACATATACGAGAGCTCTATTAAATCGACATTAAGTTGATCGCCTTTTTTTATCAATAGTTCTTCTTCTGTTACGAGTGCATTATATTTTATCTGTGGAAATTCGCCATGCTTAATTCGCTCATACACTTCTGCAGGTGACAAAATATTTACTTCACGGATCAACTGATGCTCATGAATATTATACGATAATGAATACATACTACCATCTGGCTTCAAACCGAGGTCTACTTCACCAAGCCAATAATCTTGGTTCAATTCAGCTTGGTCAGGAAGTGTCCATTCAAATACGCCATTATCCAAAGCTGTAAACTCCCCATCTTTAGGAAGGAGAGAAAGCTCATCCATCATGCTCTTTGCCTTCTTCACAAGTGTTTCTTGGACAGCTAAAGAAGGTTGCACTGGCGTATAGAGATCGTCTGTTAGCAACCAATTTCCCTCTGAATTAATAAATAACGTATACGAGTTTTCCGCTTTGTCTTTTAATAAAACCTCACGATCACCACTAATTTCCTGCCGACTTAACTCTGATAAATCCAATTTCTTTTGCAACAGGGTCTCAACTTCATCTGTATGCATTATTTTTTTATACACTGGGGCAACGGTTGACGTTGCATGTAAATCTAATGAGGTGGTTACATCAACTTCCGACATATTCGATTTCGTATAGGCGTTAATTGCTAAATGACCAAATTCCTGCTGAGCGTAGACAATCATCATGCCAACAAAAATTAATCCCATTAAGAGAGGTATGGCCAGATTTCCGACCAAACTTTTTATTTTTACTTTTTTATGCTGAACAATAGAAGATCCTAGTCTATATAGCTGGTATCCCATAATCCCACCAAGCGAGTTGTTGATTAAATCATCAAGCTCGAAAATCCCTGCTCCTGTGAGTGTTTGATACGTTTCAATGGATAAAGTTGCAATTACCACTACAGGAAGAAGCCATTTAAACGATTTAAATTTAGTGAAAAGTAGAGGTAAGAAAATGCCTAGTGGCACAAACATTAAAATGTTAAAAATACAATTTTGAAGATCACGTAACGAGTATTTCTTCCATGCATCTATATAGCCACTGAATGGTTGAAGATTCATTTGCATGAAATGAGAAGAACCACGTCCAAAAATCGTTAGTTCACATACAAATACAATATAGCCGATAAAGAGTGCTCCCAGTATCAATTGCTTAAAGTTTATTTTTTTTCGATTTGACTGTTGGTTTTTATGATAGAGGAAATAATAAAGTCCAATAAGTAAGAACTCCGCGCCAATAATAAGGATGACTGGCAACATTAAAATCCGAATGTTATTCATAATATCTGTAACGCCCAAAACAAGATGCTCCTAACTATGTTAATCTATTGTCGACTGTTCTTATTGTAAATGGTAATTATTAATAATTATTGAGAAAAATTATGAAGAATTCTTAAGATTTTACGTAAAAAAGGGGAGGAACAGTTAGGAGATTATCTACAAAGTTTGTGAAAATTGCACGTTTAGAGGCAAAGACAAACCTTGCTGTTTCGAATTATCAGCATAATTTTATGGGCAATAAAGTATAGGTAGGCGTTATTTATAAGACTTCCGTTATATTGTCTTGTCAGTCCTTGTAATCAAAATTGACGTAAACAATTGTCAGAAAATATCAATATACCCTATAATAAATAAAAAAGCTGAGAATAAGAGGTGAACTTATGGGGAAACCAGTAGATTATAATCTATTTCCGGGTTACAAAAACACACTTGACTCCAGACTTGATGAACGTAAGGAAGAATTTATTGAGGAACTAGAAAGAGCAAAAGTTGATGGACATATACTTGAATTTGAGAAAACACCAGAAGAATTGCCCCAATAGTAAGATCAAAGCATCTTGAAAAAGATGCTTTTTTCTTTTATTTAGAGCTTGTTTCTATGTATAAATTGGCTTTTCACTTCAAGGAGCTCTTCCTTTTTAAGCGATAATAATTGAGAGAAATGTCAATAATCAATAGGATGTAAAGTACACTAAATACATTTAAAGTTAACGAAGGCAAAGGGAAAATGACATCTCTAATCAATATTAGCCAAATAGTGGTTGATACTAAAACAATAGTATCCAATAAAATAACCATAGTATGTTTATGGGCTTTAAAAATAAAATTAAATACAATTAATCTTACTAAAATTGGTGTCGTGAAGAAGTAAAATGAATAGATCTGTGTAATTTCTTCTAGGCTCACATGCATCTCCCTTTGGTGTTATTTGAGTTAAATAAGCGGCAGCAAACAAAAATAGGACTATTAAAAGTAGTACTATTTCAAGAGTGTAACATATAATTGTCTATTTTTCCATTTTACGTAAATAGGCAAGCTGTCCAATATGATAGGCATTATGGGTCGCGGCATTAGATATGATGGCCCACCACTCCGCTTTCACAGGAAACCCATTCACGATAGATAAAAGTTGCTCTTCCTCAATTAATTCTTGCCACTTAAGCAGGATATGTAATAACTTTTCTTTTAATTCAAAGAAAGTTACTTCATCTTTAACAAGAAACGTATTCGCATTATTCGCTTGAAAAGGGGCTTTTACTTGATTTTCCCTATACCGCATTTGCCAAATTTCATTCCAATAGATTAGATGCTGGACAATTTCAGCCATACTATGACTAGAAGAATCAGGTTTCCAAAAGGCTTCTGCTTCAGATAGCCCTTCTACGACTTCAGAAAATGAGATATACCAACTTCGGTCATTTGCATTAGCTAAAAGTTGATCTAACAAAATGGTTTTAGCCTCCATCATTCACGTTCCCTTCCAAAGTATTTTTCAAATAGTATAACATTCTGAAGTTGGAATGTACGGATGAATTTGGTGCAAAAAAAGCTGTAGCTTATTAGAGCTACAGCAAATATAGGAGAGAGTTTTAACAATTGAAAAGTTCCTAAAAAGAGGCAAATCAGCTTCTATTTTCAGCTTTTTCTGATTCATCTTTTTTACTTCTAAGCAACAAGGCCATGAATAAGAAACTGGCTACCCAAAAGGCAAAGAATAAATTTTCTAGTAAAGCCCAATGCCCATTTTTAATATAATTCCAAATAGTTGTAAATAAAAATATGATAATAAAGAATGAAATATATAAGCATTTTCCGAATGTAGTCATATTAAGCACCTCTATTTTTAATCATCAAACAGTAAGAAATGAAGACCGTAAAACCCCTGTTTCATTCAATATGGGTAATACACTCAAGGTTAGTGTGTGTAAATTATGGATGCTTATACATCCACCGAAAGGTTCGACGCTATCAATTTTGGAAAATTATTTTTTTAGCAATTGTAAATCGTTATTTATAGAAGGAAATCATTTACTTTTGCTAAAATTATGAAATAGATGGAAGGGAGGGAAATAGCGTGAGACAGTATGCCAACAAAGAAGAACTGATTAGTACGATTAACGAAAAGTATAAAAAATATATTGCAGAATTTAAAGATATACCAGAAAACGTGAAAAACAAACGGATTAAAGAGGTTGATAAAACGCCGTCTGAAAATCTTTCTTATCAACTTGGTTGGATAAATCTTTTGCTTCAGTGGGAGCAAAAAGAACAACATGGAGAAGAAGTACATACGCCTGCAGAGGGCTATAAGTGGAATAATCTAAGTGGATTGTACAATTCTTTTTATAAACAATATGGAGAGTACTCTTTAAAGGAACAACAATCAATGCTTAATGAAGCTGTCAATCATTTATGTGAGTGGTTAAAAACCCTTTCAGAAAAGGAATTATTTGAAGTTGATCAAAGACGATGGGCAAAAACACAAGCGAATTGGCCTGTTTGGAAATGGGTGCATATTAACTCAGTCGCTCCATTTACAAACTTCAGAACCAAAATTCGTAAATGGAAGAAGATGAACCTTTAAAAGAATGGATGTTCTTTACTATACAAAACAAACGGATTTACTTTAGCCTTCCACTAATGGAGGGCTTTTTTTATGCACTATGACAGCAATGATAGGCTATTGTATCTCGATGCTTCATACGAATGATTAATTATTGGGGAAAGGAGAGATGGTTAGGAATGAGTCAAGAAACAATCTTTCAACGAGCTGACCACGTCTAAGTAATTATATCTCCTCGACCATTTCAATGTTTCTGTACAAAAGTAGTGAAGGGTTTCTTTGTCTGCCAGAGCTGAGCTGGTACATTAGCGCTTTTGTTCATACGAGAATTTATGAGAAAACTACTATTCTCATGACTATTGTAAAAGATAAATATGTACTATTTTACATAGAATTTAGAATATTCACATTAAATAACAAAGTATTTATTATTTTTCTGTTAAAATTATTATGTTAAACAATATTTTGGGATTGTTTGATAATTACCATTAATTTTGTTAATAGGATTGAGAATTTATCTTTATTAAACATGAATAGGAGGGATTACTCTAAGTATTTATATGCATTAATAGCTTCAGCGGTAGTAGTAGCACCAATTACATCTGAAGCTGTAGTTTAAAGGATGTACAGTAATTGAATAATAACTTCCATGTAAAACAAGTTAAGGAACAGATTTATTTTAGATTAAAATCATAAGGAGCTAAGCGAATGAAGAAATATGAATGTAAGATCGTTACCAAAATAGCGTTATCATTTTTACTTGTAATTTCGATGATTTCACCTTACTTCACAGTTGTAAGGGCTGAAACAGAAACTATTGGAGTGGGGGAAGCGGTCAATCAATTTGATCCAACCATAGTTAAGAGTAATGTTACTGTAGAAGGATATATAGTAGGGTTTGCCAAAAGTGAAACTTCTTATTCTGTGATAGCAGATAGTGACACAAATATTGCCATTGCCGATACACCGGGTGAAACAGATGTCACGAAAATGCTGTATATTCAATTACCAAGCTCCTATAGAGCCAATTTCGGATTATTTACTAATCCAAGTAATCTTGGGAAAAAAGTTAAAATAACAGGTTCACTAGAAAAATACTTTAGTAACCATGCAGGGCTAAAATCACCAACTTCAATGGAGTTTGTTAGGGACGATACAACTGAACCAAATCCTCCCGAGACTGAAGTAACCATTGCCGAAGCTCGTGCAGCTGTTGGAACTGACCGCACAGTTCAAATTCAAGGGACGGTTACGACAACACCTGGTAGCTGGGGAGGCAAGGCCTTCTATGTACAGGATGAGACAGCAGGGGTATATGTCTTCTCTAGTTCTGCAGAAGCAGGGAGCTTAGCTGTCGGAGATATTGTCAAAATCACAGGGAAAACTAGTTTATATAGTGGAGAAGTTCAATTTAATTCTCCGACAATTGAACGACTTTCTACAGGGACAGCACCTGCACCACAAACAGTGACTCTTCCGATTGATGACAGTTTACAAGGTGAATTAATTACACTTGAAAATGTGAAGATTAAAGATTTAGCGCCATCTGGTACGTATGGTACATTTGAATTTAAAGCAGTCGATGCAGCAAATAACGAGCTGTTAATTCGCCATGATAATCGTACAGGCTATCAGTTCTCTCAGTTTGAAGCAGATGGATTCAATAACAATGATGTCATCACAGTGACAGGGATTGCGTCAATTTTTAATGGGACATATCAATTAAAGACGTTAAGCGCGGAAAGCTTCCAATTAGTATCAAACTATGAGCCAACTAAAGTAGGGAATATTAAGGCTTTACCAGCAGCAGGCGAAGTTTACGCAGGAACAAAAGTAACATTATCTACAGATACACCAAATGCAACAATCTATTACACAATCGATGGTTCTGAACCGTCAATAGCTAGTGAGGTGTATGATGCAGCAGCGGGTATTGTTGTAGATAAAGCAATGACTATAAAAGCATTTGCAACTGCAACAGGCCTAGATGATAGTCACATTGCATCCTTTAATTATACTGTGAAAGAAGAGCCAACCGTTATATCCATTACGGAAGCTCGTAATAAAGAAATCGGTCAAACAGTTATCGTATCAGGGATCGTGACAGCGAAATTAGAAACGGCTACAGCGCACATACAAGATGATGGTGCGGCGATAGCCATTTATCCTGTGGATAGTCTTGCCGCAAATGTCGGTGATCGGGTGACGGTGCAAGGTCAAGTAGCTGAATATAGTGGTCTAAAGCAATTAACGAATATTTCACTTGTTGGCATGCCTGTTCCATCGACAATACCAGAGCCACACATTATTAAAAGTAATGAGGTTGCAGAAGACAATGAATCGAGACTCGTTACAATTAAAAATGTTGCCATTACTGGTTCGGGTCAAAACTTTACAGGAACTGACGAAGTAGGAACTTTTGCTATTTACGATAAAACACGAGACTCAGGTTTAGTGAGTGGAAAAACGTATGGGGAAATTACAGGGATTGTGGGTCAATATACAAACCATCAACTGCTCCCACTTCGCATTATTGAGGATGTAACAAAGGTGCAGGATATCAAAGCTTCTCACGTCGGGGGCGTAACAGCTGGCACGAAAGTTTCCCTTTCAACAATGACTGAAGGCGCAACGATTTATTACACAGTGGATGGCTCAACACCAACAACAGCTAGTGCAAAGTATACAGAGGAAATCCTTGTTAATAAACCAATGACGCTGAAAGCGATTGCGGTCAAAGAAGGTTTAACAAACAGTGCGATTGCTACATTTGTTTATGAAATTATTGATACTAAAAATGCCAAGATTAGCGATATTCAAGGAGCAAGCCATAAATCACCATATGTCGATTTAACAGTAAGTGATGTAGAGGGCATTGTAACATTCGTTATAAATTCAACAAGCTTTATTATGCAAGAAAATGAGTCGTCGTTTGATGGCGTAAAATCAACTGCTATCAAAGTAAATAAGACAGGACATAATGTAGCTGTAGGGGACCTTATTAAAGTATCAGGAAATGTAATAGAGGCGGGTGGCAACTCTCGATTGACAGATACACAAATTTCAGCAGCCAATATTACAAAAACAGGTACAGCAGGAATTCCAGAAGCCCTTGTGATAGGGAAGGATCTGTTCCCGCCAAATAAAATTATCGATAATGATGGCTTTGCGATTTTTGACCCACAAGAAGATGGCATCGATTTTTGGGAATCCATCGAGTATATGCTGGTATCATTCCCAGATGCGCGAGTCATTGGACCGATTTATAATAATGATTCTCCAATTGTTGTACCGAGCACAACAAATAATACATTCAATGTGAATGGTGGTTTAAATATAGCGGCCGATGATTATAACCCAGAAAAAATTATGCTTGAAGGGGTAGCTGGGAAAAATTATGATTCAGGTGATCGTTTTAATGAAGCCCTTATCGGATTTGTAGAAAATTTTACAGATGGCTATCGACTGAACACAAATAAAGTCTTCCCAGAGGTGACAAAAGCGAATCTTCAGCAAGAAGTGACGCATCTTGAACCAGTAGCGGACAAGTTAAATGTCGCTTCCTATAATATCGAAAACTTTTCAAATAATCCTGCCAATACATCAAACGAAAAAGTAGCCAGAATTGCAGCGACATTTGTGAATAATATGAAATCACCAGATATTATTACATTGGTCGAAGTTCAAGATAATGATGGGCAAACTGATTCAGGAAATGCGGATGCATCGGAAAGCTATCTGCGATTAATTCATGCAATTAAAGCTGCGGGTGGGCCTGCTTATGATTGGATTGATGTCATGCCAATTAACAATACAGTAGGTGGTGCACCTGGTGGTAATATTCGTGTAGGCTACCTATATAACCCGGAGCGCGTTTCATTAGTGTCAGGTATAAAGGGGATGGGTGATCAAAAAAATACATGGACAGCAGCTGGAAACCTTACTTTAAATCCTGGCTTTGTTGATCCATCAAAATTTGTAGATACACGAAAACCAATTGCAGCGGAATTTGAATTCCAGAATGAACGTGTAGTGATTATCGGAGCTCACCTAAATTCTAAAGGTGGGGATGGTTCACTTTGGGGACCAACTCAGCCACCAGTGCTAGAATCAGTTAAGAAACGTATTCAACTTGCTCAAGCCATCAATGATTTTATCGATGAAGGACTTGCCATTAATCCAGATTTAAATATCATTGTAGCAGGGGACATGAATGACTTTGAATTCACACCAGCGCTTGAAACGTTAAAGGGTGATATTTTAACGAATATGGTAGATAAAGCCCCAGAGCAAGATCGTTTTACGTACTTCTTCCAAGGAAACAATCAAGTGTTGGATCATATTTTAGTTTCGAATCATCTTGCTGACGTTACAGAAATTGACTTGATTCATATAAATGCGAACTTTACAGAAGCACAAGGCCGTGCATCAGATCATGACCCAGTATTAGTTCAAATTGATTTGAAGGCAGGGAATGTGGAAATCCCAACACCAATCATACCTGAAAATGTATACAACTATGATAACTACAAAACAGGTAAATTAATAATGAATCGTCCAAGTATTTCGCTAACGTTAGGGAAAAATACGAATATTAAAAATGGAATTGCGGTATTTAGTGAATATGCGGAATTCCATGGTGAAGGATTTGCAGACAAAACAGTAACGATTAGTCCCAAAAAGGGAAATGCAATTATTGACTTCAAAGGTACGAAAATTGGTGAAATTATTATCGAAGGAAAAAATGTGAAAGAAATTCGAAATTTACCTGATGGAGCGACCATTACGTATACTAAAGGGGCTTCGGCAGAGGAAATTGAGTTTAAGTAGTATCTAAAAAACAATCCAGCACTAGTCTATATTGGATTTGGTGCTGGGTTTACCTATAACATTGAAAATAATCATATAAAAATAACCAAGTGTTCATATGAGTACTTGGTTATTTTTTACTTTTTATAAAGCCCATATTAGGAAATAAAAAATTTTAAACCGATAATTAAAATAACGAACCCTGAAATCTTTAATGTCTCTCCATTTTCAGTTATAGAAGTTTAGATAGTAATGAATAGCATATTAGAAAAATCATTATTTATTTTAACGATCAAGAAAAGCATCCCTCTATTTTTCAACGTTCCAATTTCCTTAGAGCAAAACTCACCAAATCAATACTTTTGTGCAGATGAAAGAATAAATGACTATGGCAAACGAAAAAAGCATTGCAACGAAGCAATGCTAAGTACGTGGAGTTTTTGACAACTTTACTACATTAAAAACAAAGCCTATAAATCCACAAATAAAGAAAATATACGCTACTAGTATGGACATAGCTTCTAAATTGTTAGTAAAGATTCTATACCCTCCTAAAGTAAATAAAGCCAAACCACCAACCGAATTAAGTAATATTTTATTTTTGTCAGTCAAAAAACACACCTCCAAATAATGGTATGTATATAGGTTAACATAAATCAAATATTTAGTTAACCTATTTGTGAGTGTCATAAAAACAAAGAAACTTTACTGAACATTACTTTAAATATAATGATAATAATATAACTCACAAAATATAAATTATCGACTGTAAAAATACATTTTCGTTGTAATTCAAATCCAGGTGGTACAGGAGGAATAGAGTAGGAGTGAGATAGATTTTCGGATATGCACGGGGATTAACTGGACAATTTGAAGTTCATGTCAAAAAGAAAATGTGCTGTAAGGGGGAGAGAAGCTGGAGGTAAATGAATGAATATGGAAAGCCCTATAACAGTGTACAGGGCTTTTATAATCTTAACATTAAAGTCTAAAGAATCGGTGTTAGTTCTGAGTTCACAAACCGTTGGGCAGCAATAATTACACCTGAAGCTGTTCGTCCATAAACGCTATATATTCCACCATTTTGATTTGGAACAATTTCAACTTCATATTGAGCTCCAACTACACCAGGCGTTACAAAAGTAGATCCATTAGCAATAGCGGCAAAAGGAGTAGTTGATAATAATTGTCTTGACCCATCTAGTCTAAAAACTCTTACTACGCCAGTTAATAAACCTCCCGTAAGGTTGAGAATTTTGACACGAACACTAGCTGCATTAGCTGGTTGATTTCCTGTATTTTCAATTGGGCCAGTAGTTAAAGGCATTTATTTCACCTCCAAATAAACAGAATTTGTATAATCTGCAGATTATATTTTCATTGTATGTAGCATTCTGTATACTCTCTAGTCTTATTAATCATTTCTATAAATTAAAGAAAAGTGTGGGTTGGATTAGTAAGTAATGTGAAATATGTAATAGAAGGTTAACCTATTTTTCATGACATAGAACCTTAGTAGAACACCTAATAGTGGAGCTATCTTAGGAAGCTGAACAATATGAGGAAAATAACTAGTGCCACTGGGCTGGTATGACTCTAAAAGCTTGCGATACACTCAATCATTAGATAAACGATTGAGTTTACATTGTGGTTAGTAACGTTGGGTCGATACTTAGATTTAAGGAAAAGTAAACCTTCATTCAACATGAGTGGGATAACATAAGCCTAATATGGAGATGGGGTGCATTCTTTTCATATTTTAATTTGTATAACATAAAAGTTATACTTTGTAAATAAAAATACCATTAATATATATTATCAAATTATTTGTAATTTTTAGGTTTTGCTGGTATAGTTGGTTAAATTTGTGAAAAATGGGTGTTTAATTTGAATCGATTAATAAAAGCTTTTGGAACTCTACTCATCTTTATCCTAGTTTTATCGGGTCTACAAAATGAAGCAAGCGCATCACCAGCTCTATGTGGAATAATGAGCATAGAGGTGGATTCAGAAGTAAATCCTGAAGTAAATCCAGAGATAGATTCTGAGATAGATTTTATGGCAGAGTCTGCAATTATCAATAATACAGAACCACACAACTTGCTTGATACATTAAGTGTTGAAATCACACCTTATTGTAGTGGAACACAAATGTGGGAAGTAATTCGCGGATTAGCAACATTGACAAATACGACAAACAAAATTAATAATTACGTAACTTCGGGTGGGACAGCTAGAGCAATTGAGCATTTTAATAGAATGCCAGGAACAACAGTAATTCAAAGTCCTACAACGAAAACAAAAACGAGTGATGGTAAAACCGTTGCTATGTATACCTCAACATCAACAAAACAAACTACACTTAGTTATCCTAATGGTACTTTCACAGATAAAATAAGGTATGAATAATACAGAGAATAAATTTTTTTCTGAAATCGTATACTTTTGAGGGAAGCAGAGAGGTGATTATATGTGTAGCCGAAGACTTCATATTTGGCAACCAATAACCAGTTTAGTAAGGGCTCAAATAGTAAATGCTAAATTCAATTACACTGATTTGGGTTTATGTCTAACATTAATTGATATAAAAGGTTCTGAGGTTGATATCATTTATGATAGAATGTCTCAAATTCAAGATTATGTTTGGTCTTTTAGATATGCTGGAGAAATCCCTCGATCTGATCTAGTGCCACTCGTCGATGATGCAATTGAACGAGAGTCATCTTTCGATGAATCTGCTGAATGGTTTTACAAAATGAGCAATTCAGATTATATTGAATGGTTTGATCAATTACCTTGGTTGGGCAGTAAAGAAATTCCTAACGTTGAGCATCATATTTATTGTTACAATGATGGTATTTTTGAAGTAATTAGTGATTATGAACCTCGTTTTGTTATTAGAACTAAATCATAAAATAATGCTTTTAGTTTTGCAAATGTACAATTGCACGTGAAGATAGAAAAAGAAAAGATTCTGAAATGAGAAACGATTGAACTTAAAATGTTCAGTCGTTTTTATTTTGTACATAAACGACAAAGGGAAGGTGTTTCTAAATGAAAGAGACAAAAAGAAATCAAACACACGCGGTCAATGTAATTGCATTTTATTCGAAGGCAATAATTTTTAGGACAATCTAAAACATGCGGATATAAATATGTTCTTATTCATATAGCTCTCTATATTTGGGATATTTATTAAAGAGTATAGTGGATTTTAATTAAATTTTGTTCTTTTCTTTTTTGTCTTTAAACTTATCCTTTAAAACAAATAATTCAATCAAATTCGTTCATAATAATGAAAAGGACGTGGTGACTATTCTAAATGAGAAGAAGATATCAAAGTTGAAAAATATGTTAATTGAGCAAAAACACTCGCTTCAACGAAGAATGGATACAGATGATGAATATTTAGAACGAGGTAGTTTACGGGATTCTGTTGATGAATTATCAACAATCGATAATCATCCAGCAGATCTAGGTACCGAATTATATGAACGTGAAAAAGATATGGCGTTAAAAGTCCATGACAATGATGAGTTAGCAAAAGTAAATACCGCCTTACAAAAGATTGAGGATGGTACCTATGGTGTATGTGATGTTTGTCAACAAGATATCCCATATGATCGCTTGGTGGCACTGCCTTATACCTCTTTTTGTATTGAACATACTGCAAAAGACGTTCCAACAGATCGACCGGTTGAAGAGCAAGTGATGCTTCCTCCAGTTGACAATTCTTTTGCTGGCCGAGATGACAAGGATGATATTCATGATTATGAAGATGTGTTTCAGGTTGTAGCGAAATATGGAACTTCCGAAACACCTTCCGATTTTGAAGGGGATTTTGAAGATTATGATGAATTATATGAAGACCCAGAAGAAATTGCCGTTAATGACGAATGGGATTCATACCATATCTCCGAAACAGATGAGCTAACACGTCAAGTTTCCATTCAGGAAGTAGAACACGCGAGAAAATTTGATTATTTAGAGGATTAAATGTGGGATTCAAAATTAATCAAACGAAAATCGATATATTGCTTTAACCTTATAAACAATATTCCACAAATGGGCGCAATAGTTACAAATAAATGCTTTAGATGTAAATAATAAAGCATTTCTTTGTTAAAAAGATCACTTCATATATGAAGTGACCCCTAAAAGTTAGACACGGTTATTTCATTAGGCAGCTTGAGTAAAATGAGTTCGGTATTGTACCGGACTCATTTTTAATTTTGCCTTCATCCGTTTGTTATTGTAATAATCAATATAATTTTCTAATTCTTTTTTGAAATGCTCGACACTTTCAAATTCTTTTAGATAAAGGAATTCTGATTTCATAATCCCGAAGAAATTCTCCATCACCGAGTTGTCGTAACAGTTTCCTTTACGAGACATACTTTGCACAATACCTCTTGATTGAAGGGTATGACGATATTGCTTCATTTGATAATGCCACCCTTGATCTGAATGCATCATTAGCTGGTAGTCCTCAGGTAGATGTTCTAAGGCCTTCTCTAACATTTCTGAAACAAGAGAGTACGTTGGTCTAAAGCCAATTGTATAGGTAATGATTTCACCATTAAATAAATCTAAAACAGGCGATAAATAAAGCTTTTCACCAAATAATTTAAACTCTGTAATATCCGTTACCCATTTTTCATTAGGTGCCTCCGATGTAAAGTTTCGATCTAAAATATTTGGCGCAATTTTACCGACTTTACCTTTATAGGATTTGTATTTTTTCATACGTACAATACACTTTAAACCTAGCTCTTTCATAATGCGTTGAACTTTCTTATGATTCACTTTTTGCCCACGATTCGCTAGTTCATCACGAATACGACGGTAGCCATAACGACCTTCGTGTTCTACAAAAATTGCTTTGATCTCGTTTTTGAGATCGGCATC
Source organism: Lysinibacillus sp. FSL K6-4013 (assembly GCF_038630435.1). NCBI lineage: Bacteria > Bacillati > Bacillota > Bacilli > Caryophanales > Bacillaceae > Lysinibacillus > Lysinibacillus sp. FSL K6-4013. The sequence continues at coordinate 2,611,505 of NZ_CP152031.1, read as the reverse complement.
TGAATCAGGTAAATCTATTTTCTTTGCGATGTCATAGAATGTACTTCTTGGAATGTCTGCCAATGCCACAAGTGCCTTCACTGAATATTTATGCCTTAATTCACAAATGATTTTTACTTTGTCTTTCGTGGTGATTTTTCCTTGTTTTGAACTAAGGCGTTCAACTTTTTTAAATACTCGTTTTCCATTTCTAACTGTTTAATACGTGCTTGAAGTGCTTCAGTAGAGCCTTCTACCGGTGCTTGTTTTGGTTGTTTGTTTAATTCTTTTTTCATGGATGGACGCCCCTTTTTCTTCGGAAGGAGGGCGTCAACACCAGAAAAGTCAACCTGCCTTTGCCATTGATGTATGGTAGAAGGAGAAGGAATATTATAGACTGCTGCTGTCTGTGTAAGGGACGCCCCAAATTCGCTCATATAATTTAGTACGTCCATTTTAAATTGAATATCATAGTTTGTATAGTTTGGAATTAATCCTTGTACGCCATTTTCTTTGTATAGAGCTATCCAATTTAATAAAGGCGTTTTGCTTATATTGAAACGCTTGGCAATTGCTCGCATTGATTCTTTACCATCTAAATAGGCAAGTACTGCCTGTAATTTTAATTCGTAAGAATATTTAACCATAGAAAAACTGCACCTCCAATTGTTGTGTGTGTCTAACAATTGGGGTGCAGTTCAATAGTGGTCTTTTTTAATAAAAGCGAATTAATACATACAGGTTTAGTCAATTTGTCTATTTCATTTGTCCCTTCATTGAATAATGTAATAAACAAGGAGGATGATAAAATGGGTTTCGACAATTTCAATAGAAGTGAAAAGGAACCAACTAATATAAGAATTAGCAGAATTCATGATGATTGTGAAGAAAGTTGTAATAACAAAAATGTCCATCAAGGAGTACAGGTACCACAACAACCTGTAGGTACGGGGCTTCCAGGGGTTGCTTATATTTATGATACAACTGCTCAACCAGGTATCCCGAATAATGGTTCAGTTACTTTCAATACAAATGGCAATATTACTCCTGCTGGGTTTGTCACACATGTACCAGGAACAGCACCTATCATTATAAATCAAACGGGTATTTATCTTATTACCTACGAGGTGTTTGTTACAGGTGGCCCTAATGCATTTGCGCTTTTCAATGGCGACAACCAAATAGCCGGTTCCAATTATGGAGACAATTCTGGTAACTTGGAAAATGGTCAAGTAATAACGACTTTAAATTCATCGGATGTTCTTACATTGAGAAATATTCATCCAAACCCAACAGCTTTATTAAATTTAGTTATTCCTGACATTCTAGTTATCAGCGCGTCTATTGTCATTTTAAGGTTGGCTTAGGAATCTTACTACATTCAACAAAGTGCACGGAAATGCACGATAAAACTTGAACACAATTCGTTACAAAATAATGTGGTGTCACGTTACCACGAGCCGCAAGTGAGCTCTCGACAATTTACCACAATATCAAAGCTTTCATCTTAGGATGTAGGCTTTTTTTGCTTTGAAAACTACATCCAACAGCCAAAACACTATGAGTTGAGAGGGCAGAGTTTGATATGGTTTTGACAGTGGAATTTATTGTTGGATTTAATTTTCTCTCCCATTATTATTAATGGTGGAGGGATTGTAATGGATATATTAAGATTTAATTATTCAACTTACTTAAGAGAAGTAAATCAAGAAGTTATCAACTACAGGTGATGGAACTAACAAAAGTCCTTATGACTTTTTTAAAAGATAATAGTTTAATAAATATGGATCCTTTTAAAGAGGATGGGTCTATAAAAGAGGATTTAGTAATTCGCAAATCAAATTTGTCTGACATTGGCAATGAGTTATTTAAAATTTATTATCCGAAGTGGTCAAATTACATAGATCGTGGGGGTAATATAGAAAATGCTAACAATGTAGAGATTTAAATACTGTACAATATGAGAAAATTACACAGTAAATAAAAAAAGCCGTAGCGTCATCACACGTTACAGCTTATATTTTTATATTTATTTTTTTAAAAAATTTATAATACCAGTACAAAAATAGATAAGGGAACAGGTACGAGAAAAACGTAAGGTAGACATTCCAACCGTTTTTGTAAATTACTCGTCCGAAATAAAAGAAAATCATTTCTAAAAAAGTAGTGAACAACGACATAAAAAAGATAACAGTATAAGCTCTGTTTAATTTTTTTATGAAGTAGATTAAGTAACATCCCAAGACTGGGTATATCCCAAAATCAAAAGGTAATGTAGCTATATGTTTCTGATTAGGGAAAGGTAGTACTTCCCAAAAATCAAAATAAAAACCTATGGTATTTACTATATAAGCAGTAACACTAAAATATGGAGCAAATAAAAAGAGTAACATTTTATCTCTCTTATAGAGGTGCAGTATACCTATAATCCAAGGAATTAGAAAGGCCAAAAGTAGATGTAGGATCATTTTTTCTTTCCTTTGGTTTTTATAATAAATATGTTCTTAATCGCTTTTTATTAAACTGTGTAAGTTTACTGAACAATAAAGTGTGCACTTAAAAACTTTTGTCATAACTCAGTGTGCAAATGAAAAACTACATGGACGATACCTACCAAAAGGAATTGGTCGTAATGATGCTCACATGTCTAGTTTTAGGGCTAACTTACAGGGGAGCTTTTACCAAAGCGTACAAGAAGGTTAAGCCACCAAGTGTTACATTGCCTTTTAGGGGTTACGAGGAGTGAAGAAAAAATTTAGTGGTGAGGTGTAGTAAGACCGGATATACACGATCATCTGTTGCTTCTTTCAAGGCTGTTCTTGCGATTATAAGTGAAAATAGTGTATTATAGCTTTCATGTTGTAAACAAAAAGGACGGATGTAATGAAATATAATAAGACAATTATGCTAAAGCTTATCAATGAACATCGAACATTGCATGATGAATTAAAAAAGCTAAAATCTGAAATGGGTTTAGAAAAAAATTTCGCAGTAAAGGCATTGTATCATTCATTCGTTGCAGAAGATGGTCCTTATATGAAAGAATATCAGGATTTAGAGCGATTACAATAAATCGTAGTGCCACTAACAAATGTATACTAAGCTTGTGATTGAGCCATTCATTTTGAGTGGCTTTTTTTGTCTTTTTTCTCGCAAACTTACGGATAACTAAATTGGGCAAGGAGTCAGAAGCTTAGCGTTATTTTTTATTGTCTAAATCGAATATGGTTTTATGAAGTGCAAGTAAACGGCAGGCGGTATAATGTTGAGTTTAGATGGTTTTAATGCATAATAGAAACTGAGGGAGATGATTCTAAGTTGATAGTAAAAAATGTCAACACCGAAGTTTCAGGAGATATAATCGTTACTCACCTGATAGGTCAAATAAAAATGGAAGACGTTAATGATTGGTTTAATGATTTTGAAAAGATATGTCAGCAGTTTATTTCTGAAGGTAGAGAATACAAATTGTTGGTAGATAGGAAAGGATACATCCCAGATCATTTTTCTATTCAAAAAGAATGGAAAGATAAGTTCTTTAATAAAACATTGCTAAAACACAGCAAAGCAATTGCGTTTCTTCTTGAAAAAGGAGAGATAATGAACCATTTAAAGCAATCCAACACAAAAGAGTCTGTTGAATTTTTCGATAATTACGAACTGGCATTCAAATGGTTGGTTGAGTATTCGAAATAAGAGTCTTTATATAAAGGTATTAAAGTGATATGACATGGTTGGAACCTAGACTGTACTGCACCGTTCAATATTTAGTAAAAACAGCTTCAGGTTCTTTAAGAATTGTAACGTTTAAAGGTTTTGATTTTGATAAAGTTTCTAAAGCAATAAACCAAAAACCAGGCACTCTAATGAGCACCTGGTTTTAATCATTTGCAACAAATTTTTACCTTGTTAGAAAAAAGAGTAAAACGTTGATATATAAGAGAAGGGAGGGGTCACAGTAAAAGCGAACCTCAAAAAGTACCCCAATTTGATGAAATATTGTATTAACTTTTATTTCATCCATTCGCAAACGGATTCATTAAATCAATGGATTTAATGAATCTTTCTCAAATGAATTGTACATATACATTTAATGCCGATGGTGACTGAAAAAACTGTTCAATAATAAGTAAAAGAAAAAGCCGCAGCGTCATCACACGCTACAGCTCGAATTAATTTATGCCCTCTGATGGCTTAGTCATTAGCATTATACCCCAACTTAGGAGGGCAAACCTATATTAAAAGAAAGAACACTAACGATGCTTCAATGATTACAGACTACCACTGGATGGTTAACGCCATCAAAGAAATACGATCAGAAATGGTTATAGGGGCAAAAACGGCACAGTATGGGATTAAAGCTACATTACCAAAGGCAGCAGGCGGTGTAGGAGATCCAAATATGCAGGAAGCTATTAGACGATCTAAGAACATAAAGCGTGTTGCAGAATATGAGAAAAAGCTATTAGAGGTTCAGAAGCTTCTAGATAAGGTTACTGGAGACAGAGAACTATATGTACTGAACTGGATGTTAGACGGGTACTCAATGCCTTGGATTGGGAAAGTGGGGGCGTTTTTACGGCAATAAGCGCACTGGCTATATAGGGCAGAATTTGGTGTGGTTTTGAGAGTGGAAATTGTAGTATATGGTTCCAAATTATTCTCTTCCTGATTTAGGTTTGACATACAAACAAGCTTTTAACAAAGCATACAAACAGATTAAGCCCCCTAGCGTTGTGATACCATTCGTGAGTTACGAAGGTTGGAGAAAACAGTTTAATGGTGAAGTTTGAGTTATTTAGATAACCTTCGTGTTTTATTATAGGTGATTTCATCGTTGGATAATTATGTTAAAATTGATAGGTGGTTTTAAAGGCTACTAAAATTATTGGTGAGGAGGTATAAATGGTGAATATTTATTGGTTAGGTGGAGGGCTTCTTCCACTTGATTGGGAGTTTTGTTTTTTAACAGTTAATGAATACAAGGAGAAATTAATTGAAAAAAGAGAGAAGAACCCTGACTATTTTGATTTGCAAACAGGTGGAGTAGATAAATTATTTGCTCTTATAGATAAACGTGTCACGTTTGCTCTTAATAACTTTAAAGGGACATTAGAAAAATATAATGAATTAAGGTGCCCTCCATTGATTACTCCAATACCTAGAGGGGATGATAGTAATGGGGCAGATTTTATCATAATTTTAAAGCGAGATGAAGATGGAGATACAGTAGTATACTCTCCATATCCTATTTCGTATTTAGAGGATTAAAAGGGCCCATATTTCTAGAATCAAACTCCATTTGATAAAGAAATGCACTGAAACTAATAGAGCAGTTTAATTAAGCAACGGTAGTGAGTTTTTTTAGCACATAATTTAAAAAATAAAGGAGGGATAATGTTGCAAATTAATTTGAACAAATCTCTTGCTTGGAAAATAGGGGAGATGATTGATTCTGGCTTAATATCATATAAGCATTATTCCTTATTTTGTGATGATATTATAGATAAATCTGAAAGTCCTCCTTACTGGATTATAGAACTTTCATTAACAAAATTTCAAAACAATGCAGTAAGAATTGTAAATGAATTTGCATATTCTGAACCCTTTGAAAAATTTCCTGAATTAAATGATTTCTATTTGGCTTGTTTATTTTTGAAATATAGGCACCGTCAAATATCTTGGGCAAGTTTTCTTATTAATGCTGGAGGGTATAGTGACGGTTATCATTGTTCAATCCATTGTGAATTTTTTTATGACCAGCTTAATGCTTATGAAAATTCTAAATACAGTAAAAATATCGAAGAAATTCAGGTAATAGACGTTGAAAATCTTCTTAAGGTAAATATCAGTGAAGCACAAGTCACTTATAAGATATTTGAATATTACTTTGACAAATATGTATCTAGTTTCTAATGAATACTAAAAATAGAGGTACTTTAGTGTAGCTTTGGTTTCAACTTCTACGGATATTAGAGCATATTTTGGAAATTGTTTTTTCAAGCATGTTTTTTAGACTTGTTCTCATAATTATAAAATCTACACAAGTCATTCATTTTGAATGGCTTTTTATTTTTGTCTTTATTCTCGCAGACGTTATAAAGAACGAGAACAAATACACTTTCGAACAGTTTAAGGATTCTTACGAATAACTAAATTGGGCAAGGAGGAAATTATGAATCAAAATCCATTCAATCTTAAAACGTTAATACCTATAGATATTCAAATGCTTGCTGGAGAAGGAGATCCTAATCCAGAGTCAACGCCTGAACCTACACCGGAGCCAGCATCAGGCGGAGACGGTCAAGGGGCTGCGTTGACACTTGAATCAGTTCAATCATTTCTAAATGACAATGATGAGGGTAAGAAATGGCTACAGTCAATCGCTGATACTAGAGTAACTGATGCTATTAAAACCTATGAAACTAAAACCCTTCCAAAGAAATTAGAAGATGAGATTGCTAAACGCTATCCACCTGAATCTGAGAATCAAAACAGTTACGCAATTTAAAAGCACAATTTGAGCAGTCTCAAAAAGAAGCCGCACGAGAAAAGCTAGTTCATCAAGCTTTATCTACTTTGATACAGGACATCGAGACGATTTGAACTATAATTTCGGGCTGTTAGAAGCCTTGATCGGTGAAGCTAATGGTTTGACCGATAACTTGAGAGAGGAAATGCTTGAAAAGATTTATAACCTTCAGCAACAAATTGATATGCTGACTGGTGAAAATATCGGGGAACTACTAGAGCGCCTAAATGATTCCATTCAACAAGCATTAACAGCCGCACAAGATGCAAGGACTGCTAAAACAGCTACGGAAGAAGCTACAGCGTAGCTATACAGCCACAGAATTAGCGAAAGCTAGTGCTTTACTTGCTGATGAAAAGGCTAACTATGCTAATGAAAAAGCAGTGTAAGCGCAAGAGGCAGCAGATAACGCCAATCAAGAGGCTTCAAACTTGTCGCAGTTAAAGATTGATGTTGTAAAAGCTACACAAGATGCAAATGTAGCTACAGGTAATACAAATCAAGCAGCACAGACAGCCACTAATACAACTAATATAGTTTTACTAAATGTAACAGAGTTAGTAAATTTAAAGAGTGGAACAGCGAAACACAGTACAAAAAGAACAACTTTGTTACTTTAGAAGGTAACGGTTATATGGCTTTACGTGACAATAAAGGAGTTAGACCCCCTTCATTACCTGTGCTTTCAAATGCTGATTGGGCAATGTTTGTTCAAAAAGGTGAGAAAGGTGAACATGGCCCTCCTGGACAGGACGCTCTAAACAGATTGAAACTAAGGAAGAACGCGATATGATGTAGTTGGAGCTGAGATTAAAATACAAGGTTCAATATTTAGAAAAAACAGCATCAGGTTCTTTAAGAATAGTATTGTTTAAAGGTTTCGATTTCGATAAAGTTCCAGAAGCAATAAATTAATAGCCAGGCGCTCAAATGAGTACAAGGTGTTTTTGTAGGTGCTGTATTGTCACTGCTCGTGCATATTTATTTAATTTTTCATAAAGTGGTACCCCATTTAAAAGTGTTTATATGAGTTTATATGGAATAAAAATTTATATTAGAAAAATCAATATTTATTTTAAATATCAAGAAAAGCAACGCTCTATTTTTCACCGTTCCAATTTCCTTAGAGCAAAAACCCCACCAAATCAATACTTTTACGCTATAATGTAGGACGAGGTGAAGAAAATGTTTGTAAGTGAGAAACAGATTGAAATACGGTACGCAGAGACCGACCAAATGGGCGTGGTGTACCATGCGAACTACATCATTTGGATGGAAATTGGGCGTACCCAGCTTGTAAGTGATGCGGGCTTTGAATATGCTGCGTTAGAAAAAGATGGCTATGTATCGCCAGTGATGGATTTATCGATTTCGTATAAAGCAGCCATGCATTATGGACAAGTGGCGACGGTGCGCACTTGGGTAGAAAAGCATGATCGTTTACGAACTACGTATGGCTATGAAATTTTACATGAGGATGGCACGGTAGCAGCCACAGCTCAATCCGTACATATTCTTGCGCATAAGGATACATTGCGACCGGTATCTTTAAGTAAGATTGACCCTGCTTGGGATGCCAAATATAAAGAAATTGCTGTTGAGGCAAAATAGGAGAACAATAGATGGAAATGTTTTTAGCTTTAGGCGCTATTTTGGCAGCTCTTGGTGTTGTTTTAGGTGCTTTTGGGGCACATGCACTCAAGGATAAGTTTGCCTCACCGCATTATGCAGCCATTTGGGAAACGGCTGTGCAATATCAGATGTATCATGCTTTAGGGATTCTAGCCCTTGGCAATCTATCCAATGAGGCGTTTTTAGGAAGCTCTAGTCTGCTTTCTTGGGCAGTATACTTGATGTTTGCAGGGATTGTATTTTTCTCTGGTAGTTTATATGTGCTTGCCGTGACAGGTGTGAAAAAGCTAGGTGCGATTACGCCAATTGGTGGCATGTTATTTATTGTTGCGTGGGTGCTTGTAATAATAGCTGCCTTTGCCTAATACAAAATGTAACGAGAACGTTCTGGTGATTTATATCATCGGAGCTTCTCGTTTTTTAGTTGATCAGAAGAAAATGAAACAATTTGTCTGATTTTGCGTATTACATAGTATGAAGAGATGTTAAAATAAGCTAAACATCAATGTGAAGGTGGGAATATTTATGGGTTTATTAAAAGCAGGCGTTGGGGCATTAACAGGTGTTTTAGAGGATCAATGGCGTGAGTATTTTTATTGTGAGGCCTTATCCTCAGATGTGCTAGTAACTAAGGGTGTTAAGCGCACTTCTAAACGAGGTTCAAATAAGGGGAATGACAACATTATTAGTAATGGCTCTATTATTGCCATCAATGAAGGGCAATGTATGATGATTGTTGAGCAGGGGAAGGTTGTAGAGTTTTCTTCAGAGGCTGGGGAATATGTCTATGACACATCAACAGAGCCTTCGATTATGTACGGCTCAGATTTATCTCATGGCATTATGGAAACATTTAAACAGATAGGCAAGCGTTTTACATTTGGTGGCGAACCTGCTAAAGATCAGCGAGTTTATTATTTTAATAAAAAGGAGATAGTTGGCAATAAATATGGTACTCCTGCACCAATTCCATTCCGTGTGATTGATCGTAATATCGGATTAGATATCGATATTGCCATTCGTTGCCATGGTGAATATTCCTATAAAATTATTGATCCATTATTATTCTATACAAATGTATGTGGAAATGTAGAGCGTGAATTTACGCGAGAGGCCATTGATAGCCAGTTAAAATCAGAATTAATGACAGCGTTACAGCCAGCCTTTGCGCAAATTTCAGCAAGTGGCGTTCGTTATAGTGAAATACCTGCGCATACGGTTGCGTTAGCAGACGCACTCAATAAGGTATTATCTGAAAAGTGGCTTGCTACACGTGGTTTAGCTGTTGTGTCATTTGGGATTAGTACCCTTAAGGCTTCTGAGGAAGACGAAGCCATGATAAAACAACTGCAACGCAATGCGGTCATGCGTGATCCAGGTATGGCTGCTGCCCATTTAACAGGCGCTCAGGCAGAAGCGATGATTGCGGCTGCTAACAATGATGGTGGGGCTATGGCAGGCTTCATGGGGATGAATATGGCTGCACAAGCAGGTGGCGTCAATGCTAGTCAGCTATATCAAATGAATGAGCAAAATAAGCAAGCACAAATGGCTCAGGCTGCGATGCAAAATCAATCAGCCAATGCACCTGGTACATGGACATGTGCATGTGGTCATGACAACACGGGCAAATTCTGTTCGAATTGCGGCGCCGCAAAACCAGCGGAAGAGGGCTGGACATGTACATGTGGGGCGGTGAATAAAGGAAAGTTTTGCAGCGAGTGTGGCTCTAAAAAACCAGCTGAAGCTTTACTCTATGCATGTGATAAATGTGGGTGGACACCAGAGGACCCTGCCAATCCGCCTAAATTCTGTCCAGAATGCGGCGATGTTTTTGATGAAAAGGATGTCAAGTAAGGAGATGATGACCTATGTCAACGCAAGAAGTTGAAAATGTCAAACAAGTAAAGCTTGACTTTGATGCGGAATGTCCATCCTGTAGTGCATCAATTGAGTTTAATCCTGCTACAGGTAAGCTGACTTGTCCATATTGTGGATTTGAATCTGAAATTGCAGCCCCTGAGCAAGAAGAGGAAAAGGTTGCTCAGGAAATGGACTTCTTAAAAGCAGAGGAGCGTGGAAATTTCAATTGGGGCGTGGAGAAGAAAACAGTTATTTGTAAAGCTTGTGCGGCTGAGACAATTTATGATGCATTGCAGGTTGCTGACAGTTGTCCTTACTGCGGCTCAAATCAGGTCATGGAGGCGAGCGCTGAAAATACGCTTGCTCCCAATGGCGTATGTGCTTTTGAAGTAACGGATAAGCAGGCAGGAGAACATTTTCAGAAATGGATCAAAGGTCGATGGTTTACACCAAAGGCTGCCAAAATAAATGCCAAGCCTGATGCCTTTAAAGGGGTATATCTCCCGTATTGGACGTTTGACTCAAAAACAAGCTCCAGATACTCCGCAAGATATGGACGACATCGAACAGTTACGGATAAAGATGGTAAAACGCATACTGAAACAGATTGGTATTCAACAAGTGGTTTTTATCAGGAGTTTATAGACGATCATTTAGTGAGTGCCACAACACGCTATGATCGGGACATGATGCGAAAAATTGAACCATTTAATCTTCTTAATAATAAGGCCTATAAACCACAATATGTAGCTGGATTTTTATCAGAGCGTTACAGTGTTGGTTTGCAGGATGGCTGGAACCAAGCAAAAAATGAAATTCATGATCACCTCCATGCGCAGATTACGTCCAAAATTCGTTGGGAAAATAGTGCAGATGTAGTATCCAATCTATACTTTTCCACAAACCATGATGATATTACATACAAATATTTAATGTTACCGATTTGGTTATCCTCTTTCCGCTATAAGGAGAAGATTTACCGCTTTATGGTGAATGGACAAACGGGTCGAGTTGGCGGAAATGCTCCTATTTCACCGCTTCGCGTAACGATTGCTGTTATTTTATCATTAGCAGTAATCGCTCTGATTTGGTATTTCTTTATGTCTGAATAATAATAAACAGTATGCCAGTAGGAGCCTTGTTGTCCTTTTGGGATACTGTTTTTTCATAAAATTGTCCATAAATACTGGGTAAATGACTGAATTAATTGGCTGGTATAGGCTAATAATCATCCATTATCACGGCTGTCATTGCGTCGAGTTGCATAGATTAAAGGGAGAAATAAAATAAGAGAGACAGCCTTGGATGGACAAAAGTATAAAGCTGCAAGATGGAAAGTCGTTAGCATTGATAAAAATCACATACTGGCATTTATGATGGTTAAAGGTTAGGACGGCTTGGCCAAAAATCTTGGGAAGTGAAGTTGCGATTTTACTTTAAACAACTTATTATACAGTCAGAGAGCATTTTTTGAGCTAGTCATGATAAATGTAATGTTATTTTTGAATAACAATGAAAACGTTATTCATATTGGAGGTTTCGATGATGGACGCAATTGAAGTGTTAACAAATTTAGATCAAATACATGGGTATTATCAACCGATATTTAGCGCAGACGCGCATACGGTGATTGCCTACGAAATTTCCGGATATCTACAAATTCAAGGTCAGCAAATTAATTTGAAAGATTTTGTCAACAATGAAGATATTCCCGAAGAATATCGAATTGATATGGAACATAAAATTTTACATGCAGCATTAGCCAAAATTGATGAAATTGCTTCAGAAATTGATATTTATATTCCAAGCAATCCAAATTTATTAATGCAAGATTTTGGTGAAAGTCATTTTAATATTATCCAACAATATATAGAGGAAAAAGATTTACAGCGTATCGTACTTGTCGTATCAGAGCATCGATTTATAGGGGATATCAACAAATTACATCACGCCCTACGCTATTTTACGACGTTTGGGGTGAAAATTGCCGTTCAGGAAGTAGGAGCCGAAAGTCATTTAGAGCATATTGCGCTATTGGCACCACATATCTTAAAGGTCAATACACGTGATTTAAATTATGATTCTTGGTCTGCTCAATCGGACATGATTTCTGCCATTGGTAGCCTTGCTTATAAAATTGGAGCAAATCTATTATTTGAGGATATTGAAACGGTTTATCAGCTACAATTTGCTTGGAAAAATGGTGGTAGATTTTATCAAGGGCCATACCTAGCAAATCCAGCTATGACTTTTGTCGATAAGGATATATTAAAGGAACGCTTTAAAAAAGAATGCCAGCAATTTATTACTTCTGAAAAGAAAATGCTAGAGGCGCAATATTTGCAGCTGAAAAAATTAAGGGAGGAATTAGAGGCAATTGTTCACCGTGTGAAACCAACAAGCGACAATGTCTCCCATTTAGAGTACTTAGCTGAATTATTGGATAACTACTCCTTCCGTCTTTATATTTGTAATGAGGATGGATTCCAGTTAACGCCTAACGTTATGCGCATTGATGGCAATTGGGAGCTACAGCCACGTGCCATCAATAAAAATTGGAGCTGGCGCCCTTATTTCCTTCAAACGATTATCAAAATGCGCAACGATCAAAGTGGGGAAATCTCTGAATTGTATCGGGATATTGAAACAGGGGAAATTACAAGAACATTCTCCATTGCCATCAACGAGCATGAATATTTGTTTGTTGACCTTTCCTATGACTATCTTTATGAAAACAAAATCTTTAGATAATATTACTAATTTCTTTTGTGACAACATTTCAGGGGTACAAATTGCAATTCGATATATTTAGTTTAATTAAATGTACTAGGTATTATGGGAGAGTGTCCTAAAAGCCTAGAAAAATACTGAAGTTGCCTTCTATTTTTTGCAGAAGGCAATTTTTTTGATTTCAATCAATAATGCTATTTAAATGCTCTCAGAAAATTAACTATCTCTATCCAAACAAAAATGGATTTGTTTAATGAATGATTTTGTTTTTTCAGTATTTTTTCATTTAGCTTAATTAAGATGGAAATAACATAAAGGAGCTGAAAAAATGAGGATTATCAAAATATTTCTAATTATTAGTTTAATTTGGCCATTTGTTGATGCCAAAATAGCAAATGCGGATGATGAAGAAGATTATAAAAAATACGAGGGTGATGTTCATAAAAAGCACAATGATGATTATGATGATGACGAGGAAGATGATGATTATGATTATTATAAAGAAGAGGATGATTATGAATATTATGACCAAAGATACCCTGAAACAAATAGTAATACATGGAATATTTGGACAAGATCTACTTATGTAAATAAAGGAGAGTTACCCCTAAAAGAAGCGAAAGAAATTCAATTAAAACTAGAAAATAATAATAATACAAGGTCACTTTACTTGATTCCTTTAGATGGTGAAATATATGTGCCAGGTAAAATTGTTGCTGAACTTTTAGGTGCAAAAGTAGTTAATTATGATAATAGTAAAATATTAGAAATTAATAAAGCTGGTACAGAACTAATTTTTCGTGCTGGGACAAATGTAGTGTACTATAACGAGATAAAAACACCGATACCAGCTGTTACATTTTACTTGAATGATAATATATATGTTCCAATTAGTGTAATTTCAAATGGTTTAGGCTATGTGGCTGAATGGCAAGAAATGAATAACGCTGTTGTATTGAAGTTATTAAAATAAAAAAGGGAGATGATTGAATGAAAGATCAAAAGAAAGCTAAATGGATATTAGGCACTTCTGGAGTAATATTATCTTCTTTACTATTAACGCAATTTAATAATGTTCCATCAGATATAAACATAGCTGATCTAAATTTGACAAATGAACAATCAAAAAAAATGTCAGACCGAGAAAAGGAACTTGTTCAATTAGATTGGACAAATTTTGAAATTGTTGGAGTGAATCAACTACAACAACAAAATAAAATTCGTACCGATCGAACTACCAAACGATCCTAAACTTAGTTTGAAGTGGAGTTGAAATTGCTTGGATACCTTATCATTAAACACGATGAATACAAACTTTTATATTGAAATTGCTGGAACACAAAAAATGGATTGGAAAGACAAAGTGGTGAAATGGTTGCAATACGTTGCAAGAGAGTGGTCGAGATTTGAGCCAAATAATGAGTTAAATCAAATTAATCAACTAAAGGTAGGAGAAATAGGTAGAATTTCTCCTGCATTATATGATTGTTTAAAAGCAGCAGACAACTATTATACATTAACTAATAATATATTTTCTCCGTATTTAAAATTACATTTAGAACAACATGGGTATGATCGATCCTTTCCTTTTCAAGAATCAACGTATAAGCCAATACAAATAGAAAAAAAGACAAATAAGCCATTTCTTTTTTTGGATCACAATGAAGTTTTAAAAACGGATAATCAATTAATTGATTTAGGTGGATTTGCCAAAGGATACGTAGTTGAAAAAATAGCTGATTGGCTTAGACAGGTTTCTCCAGAGTTTGGAATTGTAGATGGTGGTGGAGATATGAAAATGTGGTCGTCAGGCAAAAAGACATGGACCATTGGGATTGCTCATCCATCTCATATACACGAAGAGATCAGTTCAATTAGAATTCAAAATGGTGCAATTGCCACATCGAATCGTATATTCAGAAGTTGGAAACAGCAGGGGAAAGAAAAGCATCACTTATTAGATGGAAGAACCGGAGAGGTAATCATTAGCCCTATCCTTCAAACAACAATAATAACAAACTCATTATGTCAAGCAGAAGTAGCAACAAAACTGGCTTTTTTATTAAATGAACAAGAATTACAAGTATGGTTTGACAAAATACAGATGCCTTGTGCTTGCCTAATAGCAAAAGATGATGGAAGTATATATTGGCTGAAAGGAGGAGAAAAATTAGATGTTATTTAGTACTTGGGAATGGATTCGATTATTAGGGCTTTTAAGTTATTTTTACTTCAGTATGTCAATTTTTTTTGGTTTACTAAGGAAATCTCCTACTCTCAAGTCCAATAAAAACTTATACTTTCAATTACATCAAATGAGTGGATGGATGGGATTTATAACTGTTATTGTACATTTACTTTTACTAATGATTGATCAATACGAACCCTATACTATTTCTGAAATCGTATTACCTTTTAGCGCTAACTATCAGGCATTGTTGTCTGGGCTAGGAACCATAGCTTTTTATTTATTTTTAATAGTTCTTTTAACATCAGATATATGGATAAATAAAATGAACTTCTCACTTTGGAAGAAGATGCATTTTCTTGTTTTACCTGCTTGGATATTATCACTTATACATGGACTATTCATTGGTACTGACTCTAATCAAATGTTGGTAATTTTATTTTATAGCAGTACGGTAATGGTTATAATTACCGCACTACTTGTAAGGTTGATGAGTGATGGGTTTAAGAAGAAAGATCAAAAGCAAGGGGTTAGCAAGTAAGCGGTGCTTGAATGGATGAAAGGCAGTTTCTCCATGTTAGCTAGACTGCCAAAGTAGCTCAAAAAAATAAACTAGTTGAATGGCACTACTGATACATGTAATGCCATTCTATGGTTTATCCATCATGTAATGATGAAGAGCCTACTTTTTAGTATAAAGAGGAAATTGAATACAAAATGTTGTACCTTTTTCCAATTCGCTTTGAACTGTGAATGTTCCTCCGTGATCATGAACAATAGAATCAGCTATAGCAAGTCCTAGTCCTGTTCCGTTTCTGTTTCTCACTGCATCACTCCGGAAAAATCTATCAAAAATAAAAGGGAGGTCTTCCTTAGAAATCCCAATGCCTGTATCTTCAATGTAGATATATATCATTTTATCAGTTTGTAAAAGCTTTAGATAGATTGATCCTCTTTGTGTGTACTGAGCGGCATTATCTAATAATATATAAATTAATTCAGTTATATTATTTGAATTTCCAATAAATTCAACATTAGGTTGGATTTCTGTTTCGAAAACGATTGATTTCGGTAACGCTCTTTTAAACTTCCTACTAATCGTTAGTAGCAACTCTGTTAAGGAGATTTTTTCTTTAGTTGAATGAATACGATTTTTGTCATGTCGGGCTAAAAATAATAGTTTATCTAATAGCTCTTTCATTAACTCTGCTTCATGCTTTAAATCTTCAATCAATTCTTTACCGAAATCACTCATATTATTAGCTTCATCAGTTTCTAAAATATCGAGTGAACTATAAAATACACTTAGCGGTGTTCTTAACTCATGAGAAGCATCTGAAACAAAGCTTTTCTGTTTTTCAAGTGCATGTTGAATGGGGATCATGGCTTTTCCTGCCATGTAGTAACTTAAGAATCCAATTATTATCGTAAAAATAATAATTAAAACAATAAACAGTAATATCATTTTTTGAAAAAAATGATATTGTGATGTGGTCGATTTGCCTATAACAATATATCCAATAAATTCATCGTTCGGCTGAATGGGTTTCGATAAAATTAAAAGATGTTTATCGCGCCAATTTATATTTTTTACAAAACGTTTAGAAGGGTCTTCCGTTTGAATGATTTTTTCTATATCTTTAAATAAACCTTGATAGTTTTCGTCACCGTGGACTAGAATCTTATCTTTTGTATAAACATAGTAAAAATACATACCATTTGGATTGAATTCTAATTTCACCTCATTATCATTTTTGTGCTCAAAAAAGTCATGGTACTGTTCTTTATAATAAGTTTCTAATTCTTCTATTTGTTGGTAATTCATTAGTTGAACTAATGAAAAATAAAGAATAATAAGAAAAGCAAAGAAAAAGCCTATAAAATTAATGGAGTTAAATAAAGTTAGTTTTTTACGAGTTTTCTTAAACATGCTACCTCACTCTGTATCCTATTCCTCTAATGTTTTCAATAATGGATTTTGGACGATTATGATCGATTTTTTTACGAACTAATTTTACTAACGCATCAAGGTTGTTGTTAGTCATTTCATGATCAAAGCCCCACACTTGTGTGTAAATTTGTTCTCTAGTAAGAATGATGCCTTTGTTGATAAAAAGGTACTCTAACAATAAAAATTCGTTTTTAGTTAATAGTATTTCTTGATTATCTTTAAAAAGTGTTCTGGAATCCAAATATAACTTTAAATCATCAATTTGAATGATTTGATGAATGGATTTATTTTTTCTTCTTAAAATGGCACGTATTCTCGCTAAGAGTTCTTCCATTTTAAATGGTTTAACAACATAATCATCAGCACCTGCATCTAATCCGCAAATGATGTCATTGCAATCATCCTTTGCTGTTAGTATTAAAATGCCACCTTCATAACCATTTCTTCTAGCTTCTTTGCACACATCAATACCGCTTATTTCTGGCATCATCCAATCTAAAATGACTAGATCGTATGTATGAAACAGTATGTATTCTAATGCATGCTGACCATTATCTACAGCATCCACCTGATGAAATTCTTTTTGAATGATGTGAACAATGTTTTTTCTTAATCGATTATCATCTTCTGCTATCAGTATTTTCAACGAAGCTCCTCCTACCTTTTTTATATTCAATATAACTAATTTATAACAACATTATGAAATCCACCTGAATTTTTTGTGCAACCAATCTTCTACTTATTCTAAGCCAAAAAAGAAATTTAAATTAAATATCGTAATTTTTTCTAGTACCGTTTTTCAGATTTTTTTCATATTGGTTGCTTAGACTAATGTTGAACCTCAATATGGAAGGAGATCTCCTATGCGATATTTAAAAATGTTTGGGATAGTATTGGTAGTTATGTTTTTTTTGTATGATGTAAATCCCATTTATGCTGATGATATTTTTGAAGGAAAAGATGAGTATGATGAGGGTAACGGTAGACAACAACACGAAGAAGGGCGTTATGAGGACCTTGGTGAATTAATTGGTTGGTGTACATTCATAGGAATTGGTGCAGCGGGTATGATTTTTCCTATTAGAACTTTCTTGAAGTCTGTAACTCGTACTTTCCCACAATCTAAAGGGCTATATTTATCCGTAGCAAAGTTAATAGGTAGATATCATATTCTTTTTGGCACAATGGCATTGTTGCTAGGTATTGGTCATGGGCTAATCATGTACTTTAATGAGGGTGAATTGGAGAATGAAGGAATTATGGGCTTGATTGTAATTATTCTTTTGTTAATTACTGCTATTATAGGAACGAATTTATTCAACAATAGAAAAAATCGAAGCTTACGAACAATCCATATGACAATAGCCGCAATAAGTGTGATTACAGGGGGGATTCATATTTTTATCTCTTAATCAGAGGGTGGGACAAAACCCACCTTTGAGCTGAAAAAGCCGTTGAAATTTTACGATGAGTAAAATTTCAACGGCTTTCAATAATTATTGAATAAAAATAAGGACCACTTCTGATAAAATAAAGTTACCACACAAAATTTTACAGGAAAGAAGGATCCTTATGTTCAAAAATTATAACATGAATCAATTAGTTTTGCCTCTAGATTTAGAAGTTCCATTACAAGAAAATGATATTGCTTTTGCCATCCATCATTTAGTCGAAAGTATTCCTGAGAGAACCTTCGACTCCTTTCAACGCCAAACAGGTTGCCCATCTTATCACCCACGCATGATGCTTAAAATTATTTTATGTGGCTACACGCAATCGGTTTTCTCTGGCCGTAAAATAGAAGACCTAACCAAAGACAGTATACGGATGATGTGGCTGGCCCAAGGGTATGAACCAAGCTACCGTACGATCAATCGTTTCCGTGTTCATCCCGATATGAAAGAGCTCATTCGCCAGTGTTTTGTGCAGTTCCGTGTCCAGCTTGTCCAAGAAAAAATCATCGATCAAGAGGCCATTTTTATTGATGGTACGAAGATTGAAGCAAATGCCAATAAATTCACGTTCGTTTGGAAGAAAGCAGTGGAAAAACATCATCACAATCTCGTTGAAAAATCGAATCAATTGTATAATGAGCTACTTGAAAAACAAATTATACCAGCATTGCAACGTGAAGATGAGGAGCAGCTTTCTATGGAAGAACTCACGCAAATCGCTGAAAAGTTAGAGGAAGTGGTCGAGGACTATACACAAAAAATCGATAGTACGGATGATGTCGGGATGCGGAAACAGCTGCGTAGTGAACGAAAAACGCCAAAGCAACTGTTAAAACAAGTACATGACTGGCTGATTCGTAAGCAGAGGTACGAAAAAGATTTTGAGATTTTTGACACACGCAACAGCTATTCAAAAACGGACAAAGATGCGACGTTTATGCGAATGAAAGACGATTACATGCAGAATGGACAACTAAAACCAGGCTATAACGTACAAATCGCAACAGAAGGTCAGTATGCGCTTGCCTACAGCATTTTTCCGAACCCAACGGATACACGTACGTTCATTCCATTTCTAAATGAAATCGAGCAGCATTATTTCGAGTTACCGCAATACATTGTCGCAGATGCAGGTTATGGTAGTGAACAAAACTATGAGGAGATCCTTTCGAACAGAAAACGAGAAGCACTGATTCCCTATACCATGTATGAGAAGGAGCAAAAGAAAAAGTACAAACAAAACCAATTTAACACCGATAACTGGCCATATGATAAAGAAACAGACACCTATACATGCCCGAATCAGAAACGTCTCGAATGGAAAAATCAAACTGTACGGAATGATCGGACAGGCTTCCAACATACGTTCAACATCTACGAATGCGAGGACTGTTCAGGATGTCCATTCCGTTCATCATGTACAAAAGCAAAAGAAGGCACCAATCGAAAAATGATGGTGAATGAAAAATGGGAACAACAAAAAGAATATATAAGAACAAAGCTTTCAGAAGAAAAAACGCGTACCATTTATCGTCAACGCAAAATTGACGTGGAGCCAGTTTTTGGATTCTTGAAGGCTAATTTGCGTTTCACTCGATTTTCTGTACGAGGAAAATCGAAGGTAGAAAACGAAATGGGGCTCGCATTACTGGCCGTGAATTTACGAAAATACACGGCCAACAAACAAGAACATATAAAATTAAATAGTAAAAAATGGAGAAAGGAGAATTTGAGCGAACTCAAATTCTCCTTTCTCCTTATTCGAAGCTAGTTCTGTCCCAGCCTCTTTCTTACGATTAGTCAACCTTATCTAGAGAATAATTTCTATTTTTATGAGTGTGAAGTAGTGAAGGATATCTCTC
Organism: Lysinibacillus sp. FSL K6-4013; assembly: GCF_038630435.1. Classification (NCBI taxonomy): domain Bacteria; kingdom Bacillati; phylum Bacillota; class Bacilli; order Caryophanales; family Bacillaceae; genus Lysinibacillus; species Lysinibacillus sp. FSL K6-4013. Next base: position 2,591,314 of record NZ_CP152031.1, on the reverse strand, counting down.
ACCACTTCACACTCATTTTTTAGATACGCCAAAAAGACCTGACGATTTTTATTTTTTTCGAAAGGTCATTATGATATAGTTCTATATAGGTGATTACGATTTCTGAGCTGGTAGTGCGGACTCATAATCGTAAAGAATGCCACGCGTCAGTAACTGAAATGTCACTTTCAGAAACTTGTTGATGCAGGCGATGATCGCAACCTTATGAGGCTTCCTCTGAGGTTGCTTTTTTAATTTATAGTAATAGTCCACAAAATGATTTGGTTTTCCTTTTGCCATAAGCATGGCGCATACCATAAAAAATAAAATCTTCCGTAAATGTTTGTTTCCTCGTTTATTAATCCTGTCTCGATATTGCGTATTCCCAGACTGGTACCGCATAATATCAATGCCTGCGTAAGCGTTCAGTTGTTTCGCGTTTTGAAAGCGGCGGATGTCACCAATCTCTCCAATTAATCGGCACGCCGTTGAATCGCCAATCCCAGGAATCGAACGCAATACTAGATATTCTTTTCGTCCTTCTGACAATTCCACCATCTGTTTCACAAGCGTTGCTTTCTTCTCTAGTAAATCCGCAATGCGAGCTGCGTAATCTCGTGCTTGATCACAACGAATATCTGTGGATTTAATCGCTGGGTAACTATTTTCAGCTGCTTCTAATAATGTAATAGCTTTAGCCTCCGCACGCATTAGCGATAGGTTTTTTCGCGTATTGACCTTTAAACGATTTTTAATAATCGTTTTTGAATGGGCCTGTAAAAGTGCGGGGTGCGGATATAGTTGTACAATATTTAAAAATAGTGCTGAATTCGGTGTAATCAACTTTTCTAATTCTGGAAAACTCAGCTGTAAAATGGCATGCATTCTACTTTTGAGTAAAATGATTTCTTCGTCAATTTCATCGTAATAACGAGTCAATGCACGCATCTGTTCATAATAATCGTCTTGTATGTACGTTATTTCGCGTTCCATTTTGAAATGTGTTCTTGCGAGTTCATGGGCATCACTGATATCGGTTTTATTGCGACGCATCGTTGCCATCTGTAAATTCGCTTCAAGTGGATTCATGCGACAGTATGCATAGCCGTAATCTTTGAAAAAAGCTTCGACAGGTTTTGAATAGATGCCTGTTGCTTCAAATACGATATCTGGCGCTTGTCCATCTTGCTTTGTCATCTCTTCCATTCGTTCGTGTAACCTCTCAAAATCATCCCGTGTATGATGTAGCACACCTTCAAACTCGCATTGGCGATGACTATTATAAATCGTAACGGTACTTTTTCCTTTACTGACATCTAACGCAATGACATGTTTCATCTCATTCTTCTCCTTTTGACCAATCATAGAAGCCTTCACAGTACCTTATCGATTCCACTTTCTTATACACGATCTCTTAGGACCCAACATACTAAGCTGATTCATATAAGGGCATGAAGGTAGCCGGTTTTATATACGGACTCACAAATGGTCCCAGAGGCTGGTCGGCTTTTCTTCACTTCTACTATAAAAAAATAGTAGCACAAACCATGGCCTTGGTTTGTACTACTAATGTTAGTATGTTTTTGTTGCATATAGCATTCATTTCTATATTTGTTGTATAAACAATGTCTTAGACAAAGAATCTCTAATATTTGAGCTTAATGCAAAATGATTACTTTAGGGAAGTGTGATGAGTGTAATTATATTTAAATATTTTCTCATTTGGTCTTCTTATAGGTCATATATTGGCTATGGTATCTTTCAGCAGAAAAATTCTACACCTCAGCTTAAAAAAATACGATTGATTAGAGATAAAAGCTGCAAGCAATCTTAGCCAACATAAGTACGGCACGACCCCAAAATAAACAAAAAACTAGGTACGCCAATGAGGGGTACCTAGTTCTATTAAAGGGACACTTGGGATGGAGTGACCCTAGTAACAATTTCGGAGGTGTAAGGCTAATATAGCTTTACACTACTATATATATGTTGTGATGGCTATGGTTGAATAGTTAATTGCCTGAGAAATAATCGATGACATGCAAAAATAGTTTTGGTATTTCATTGATCGTCTAGGATAAAAATGGTAAGGTGAATATAACTTTAGGAACAAGGAGGAGAATTCACATGAAAAAAAGAGCTATTCGTTTTTTAAGCATGGGTATAGGGTTCTCCACAGCTGTTTTTTTCTAAAATCAATGAGCGAGGGATAAGTTTGCCCTTTTTTAGAAAAATACGATCCTAAAGGAGAAAAGAATATGAAAACAAACATAATACGTAAAAATCCAATGCAGGTACCTTGCCCTGTTGGTAAATATAGCCACATCACAATCATTCCGAAAGATGCAACAATGTATGCATTCTCTGGACAAATAGGGGTTGGTCAAGATGATCAACTGCCTGTAGGACTAAATGAACAAACGATCAATACATTTAAAAATATTGAAGCGCTTTTAGCAACTGAGGGATTGGATGCTTCTCATGTGGTAAAAGTGAATATATGGGCGACAGAGGAGATTGATTGGCATCATTTCGATCAGCAATGGGAAATGATGTTTGGTCATTCTTATCCTTCTATGACAATTGCCTATATATCTGCATTAGGGCTACCAGATATTAAAATAGAGATTGAACTTTGGGCTGCTAAATAGCCTAAAAAACGACAATATCCATGTGGTATTGTCGTTTTTGTGTACAGATCTGTATTAACGTAACATCCTTTTTAATTGTTTCATTTCATAATTTAATTCGTCAATTTGCTTTTGTAGTTTGTCAATTTCATTGCTATTATTTTCATTTTCCTTCAACTCATCCTCTAGGGCAAGACCAGCCGCAATGGTCGATAGAGCGTCTCCGAGTGTTGTAATCGCCCCCGCAATGACAGCCAGCCTAGCTGCATGACTCACGGATTCCAATCCCTCACTATTCCGATTACCTTTATTTTGCTTCATATAATCCTCCCTATAAAAAAGGGTATTATTTGCATTCTATGCTTAGGATAAGTAGCAGGTGAAGATTCTTTTTGGCATACCTTGTATAAAAAAGGTCACTTATGTTTGCAACAACGGAAAGTTGGATTTTTTGAGGCGTTTTCCAGAAGTTGAAGGACTTTATTTTACAGCTATTTTTAGACCCGGTAGAGAATAAATATTTTATTTTAACTCATGGTAAAATGCATTGTCAATAATAAATTTGTAATTTTATTAAAAAATGTTATAATAGTCTTACGATAATTTTTTATAAATGTATTTCGAATTCCGATGTCCTATTTTGCAGAAAGAATTTGGATACGTTTTTTTAATTTCCTTTTATAAGCTGAAAAAAATCAAAACCGTTATGTATGCTTTAAAGGAAGTTAATGAAAAAAATTTACTATCTAATAGTAACTTAGTTTTTATTCCATAAGGAGGACTAGATTAATGAATCTAATTAATAAGAAAGTTACACACAAGCGTTTTGGCATAGGTAGTATAGTTAATCAAAATGATTCGAGTATTGAAATCCATTTTGCAACGGAAAATAAAAGGTTTGTTTTCCCTGATGTATTTGGAAACCACCTAAAAATACATGATAAAAGTGATGCTAAGTTACTTGAGGAAATTATACAAAAAAAAGAAATTGAACGACAAGAAGAAGAATGGAAGAAGGAAGAGGAAAAAAAACTACAACGGAAAGAACTAGTACTTCGCTTGGAACACGAAAAACTTATGAATAACCATAAACTTCATCCCGCATCACAAATGGTTTTTTGGTGTGACACAGAAGAACAGAATAGTTCTTTTTCAGAGTGGAAAGTTTTTTCAGGCATATTAAAGAGTGGTAATAACAAAGGAAACCCAAACAAGCCGAGCCGTTTGCATCAAAATAGCGCTGTCCTTTTAACAGCAAGAGATTCCAGTCAGCTTGAAAAAGATAGACGCATCTTAGGTGTCTATATGGTGAATGAAAATTTTGTTGGTAAACTGTGTGAAGATGGACATATTCCTGCTCATTCAAAATACAGAATTCAACTGACAGAACAGGAATCGGATCAGCTGCTTTTCTGGCAATATTATATCAATGAAAAATTCCCCGAAAAGATGACATGGAAGACAGGTAAATATCGTTATTTCGAAAATTTATGGATGGCTCAAATTTTACTTGATATCATTGCGCTGAAAAGTGACCCAAAAGAACGAGAATTGGCACAACAATTCTTTAAACATTTTTGTAAAATGAATCAAATAACAGTTCAAGAAATTCCAAAACCTGATGGCGCTTTAACCCGTATTTAGTACAGTGAACCAATTATCAAGATGAAGAGACATACCCGCTTGAAAGTGAAAAAAATAACTGCAATGAATACAAGTCACTGGATTATAAAATCCAGTGACTTGTATGTTTATCTCCTAATTAGCATTCAATTATCTATTCCCCACAAAGTACCCGCATGATTCACGTTTATTTCTTATTAGACTTAATAAATTAAAAGAAACAGCGTTAACAATGATTAACGCTGTTCAGACTGTAGACAAACTCAATGAATTTTGAGTTTGCCTACAGTCTTTTTTCTTTTACAATAAAATAAAGTAAAGCCGTTGATTTCCACTACGGGCGGACGCTTTCCGCGGGCGGGGTCGAGCTGCTTCCCTCGCTTCGCTCAGTCCAGGATCTCGACTTTCCCGCTTTTCCCGCAGGAGTCGCCACCCTTCGTTCCAATCAACTTCTACATAAAGAATTATTGATAAAAAGTACACTTTCGAGGTGATCAACCATGATGACGAAAAATCAAATCAATGAACGTGAACAATTAGAAATGCTAACGATTGATCAATTAGTTCCCCAAGATCATTTAGTACGAAAACTAGAGGCGGCTATTGATTTTTCATTTATCTATCCTTTAGTAGAAAACCTCTACTCTGCTAAAGGACGCCCTAGTATTGATCCTGTTGTTCTCTTTAAAATGACGTTTATTCAGTACGTTTTTGGTATACGGTCCATGCGTCAAACCATCAAAGAAATTGAAACGAATATGGCGTATCGTTGGTTTTTAGGATTTGGCTTCCATACAGAAGTCCCGCATTTCTCTACCTTCGGTAAAAATTATGTCCGTCGCTTTCAAGACACTGATATATTTGAGCAGATATTCTATCGTATATTAAAAGAGATTATGCATCAAGGACTCCTCCATGCAGACCATTTATTTATCGATTCTACGCATGTGAAAGCGAGTGCGAATAAACGAAAGTATGATAAAAAAGTTGTGCGAAAAGAAACACGGGCTTATGAAGAGAAACTTCAATTAGAGTTAAATATGGATCGTGAGGAACACGGAAAAAAGCCCTTTCCCCCGGAGAAGTTTGAAAAGGAAGAATGGAAAGAAATAAAGGAAAGCACGACAGATCCTGAAAGTGGCTATTACGTGAAGGATGAACGTACGAAACAGTTTGCGTATTCTTTTCATGCAGCGACAGATGAAAAGGGCTTTGTCTTGGGTGCCATTGTAACTCCGGGAAATGTGCACGATAGTCATGTATTACAGCCACTTGTGGAAAAAGTCATTGAAAACGTTCAAAAACCATTAGCTGTTGCGGCAGATGCAGCCTATAAAACACCAGCGATTACGAATTTTTTATTAGAGAATCAAATGTTGCCTGTTCTTCCTTATACACGTCCTAAAACGAAAGATGGATTCTTCCGAAAGCATGAGTATATATATGATGAGCACTATAATTGTTATCTTTGTCCACAAGGACAGATATTGAAGTATACGACAACGACTAAAGAAGGGTATCGTCAATATAAATCGAATCCTTTGATTTGTGCGAAGTGTCCAAGCCTTTCCCAATGTACAGAAAGTAAGCATCATCAAAAACTCATTCAACGCCATATTTGGGAGTCGTATGTGGAAGAAGCTGAACATTTACGCCATTCCTATGACATCAAACAGATTTATGCAAAGCGCAAAGAAACGATTGAGCGTGTATTTGCGGATGCAAAAGAAAAGCATGGTATGCGATGGACAACCTTACGAGGTCTAAAAAAATTGTCCATGCAGGCGATGCTTACTTTTGCTGCCATGAATTTAAAGAAACTGGCTACTTGGACGTGGCAGGCAGCTTAAGAAGGTAGCTATGCTCGAAGAGTATGTTGAATTTGGTAGTATATTACCAAATGTTAAAGATAAAATAGGAAGAAAAATGACAAAAGCCCATCGAGAGTGAACCTCTCGATGGCTTTTGTCTACAGTCTGAACAGCGTTAACAATGATTAACGCTGTTTTTAAATTAGTCACGTTGGTGACTAAATAAAATGGGGATGTGTTTCTTGCTGAAGATATGAGCAAAGATGGAAAGCGAGTAGGGTACATTACCAATATATGATGTTTACCACCAAGCTGATAGGTATTTATCCTTTACAATAAATAATCTTTATTTCTTTGTCGTAGGGGAGGAATTGTCCAATATGCCCCGATTCGCCATAGCCATTCCATTGGGCCAAAGCGGAAAAAGTATAGCCATAGCTTACTAAAGAGCAATTGGCAAACATAAATGCCTAGACAAATCCACAAAGATTCAAGATAGCGAAGTTGTCCGATTAAACCGAAAGCATGGCCAATTAAGAGAATGAGCACGGTTTGCCCCAAGTAATTAGTCAAGGCCATGCGCCCATATGCTTTTAATGGTGCCAATAGTCGCTGGAACAAAGTACTTTGTAATAATAGGATGATTGTTCCCATGTAAAAGGCAGAAGCGAATGGGCTAAACTGTAGTCCAATTAATGAAAATTGCTCGATATTAGTAATATGAGCTGCTAGCTGATCCTTGGGCAAATGTTGGATGTTGATAAGGGGTTCAGGGACATACTGCCATTGATAAAACCAGCTAACCATGCTTATCAAGCCCATTACAATCGTCACTAACCTGATTTTAAATCGATGTAATGTGATATTTTCAAATAAATGATATTGTCCTGCAGCTAGACCAAGCAAAATTAGTGGAAATGGCATTAAAATTTTTAGACCAAAATAGGCAGTGATGGCTAATAGGATGAACCCAAGGATGAGATTGATGCCTTTGCGCATTTTATAAAAAGGTAAGGCTATAAAGCCAAAGATAGCATAGACTGTTAAGGCTTCACCTGGGTGGAAATAAAAATGAACAATCCCCATAAGCAGTAAAATCAAAAGTCTACGGCTAAATAAGGCATAGGCTTTTTCACCCCTCGCCCGAGCGCGTGAAATAAAGAGATAAAATCCTATTCCAAATAAAAATGAAAAAATGATAAAAAATTTACCCTCTACAAAAAGTGTTAGAAAGCGGCTATAGGCAATATCGTTTGCCAATTTAGGTGGTTCAATCCACATTAACGAGGGGATATTGACTAGAATAATGCCTAGTAAGGCGAACCCTCTTAAATAATCTAATGTATCAATTCGTTTATTACTGTTGGTCGGTTGCACGTAAATCTCCTCCTTCAAACCCAATTATAAGGACGCTCTATCAAAAGTAGTAACGATGAATGTTACGTGAATCTGACAAAATTGTCATCTTATTGAGGTTCTTTTGGCTCGGGGTAAATCGCTAATAGCTCATGTGCATGCTGACGCAAAAGCTGAATTAATGCTTGCGGTTCTTTGACAACCGCATGTTGACCAAGGCGAAAGAATAGGGAGCTATTAAAGTGGAGCTCATGTTGATCGATGATCGTATCGATATAGCCTGTTCCATCACTATGTCGAACAACCGCTTTTTCCAGATGGGGCTCACTTAAACATTGACGAACGCCCTCGCTTGATAATTCAACATATAAGCGAATTGGCTGCTGAGGCTCATAGTCAGTTTCTAGCCATTGCTGCAAATTCATCGTCGTTTTATGGTTTGCTTCACCAACTTTTATGCCTTTAATTCGATCTACACGGAAGAGTAATATTCTTTCATTTGATAGCAGTAGCGCAGGCATATACCATAAGCCATCATGAGCGTACACGCCAATAGGCTGGATATGCTTTGAGGTCATACCAGACTTCGATTCATAGTGGATATGCAATTGTGATTGGTTGATGATAGCCTCTAAAACGTCAGTTAAGAGTGGTGTTGTAATGGCTCTTTTAGGGTTCCAAAAGGCAATATAGGATTGCAGCGTATCCACCTTTTTCTTGGCTTCCTTCTGTAAGGATTCATACAGCTTTTGAGAGACAGACTGCATTTCAGTATTAAAAGGTAAATCACGATAATAATGCAAAGACTGGAATGCAAAGAAAATAGCGACCGCTTCTTCCTCGGTAAATAATATAGGGGGGAGAATGGCATTTGATAGCACCGTATAGCCCCCATATCTTCCCTGTTCCGCGTAAATGGGTAGACCCATATCACTTAAATCCAACAGGTAACGATGCACCGTTCGCACGGAAATATGGAAGGTGTCGGCAATTTCCTGCGCTGTAAATTTCTTTTTTGCACTGACAAATAACAAAATATCAATTAATCGTTTAGCTTTGGTCATATTTTTTCACCTTTTTATTTAATCATGCCAATAGTTGTCATGTTTTATAGTTAGTATAGAGATTGTACAAGAGATTTTCAAAAGAAGAGGAGCTGACCTAATGTCACGAGAAATACTGGTATTTATTGCAGGGAGTTTAGATGGATTTATTGCCAAGGAAAATGATGATCTACAGTGGCTAGAGGAAACCGAGGGAGAGGGTGATAATGGCTACGCTGATATGTATCAAACCATTGATACCGTCATTATGGGAAAACGGACATATGATTATATCCTAGAGCACATTGATCCGTTCCCTTATCCTGATAAAAAATGCTATGTTTTCTCAACAACTCAAACTGGGGAAAATGAGCATGTGACGTTTGTCCAAGAGGATGTCATCACATTTACTCAACGTTTAAAAGAGCAAGAAGGCACAAAGATTTGGATGGTAGGGGGAGGGGCCATTCTAGATGCTTTTTTACAGGAGCGGCTAATTGACGAATGGATTATTACGCTTACACCGCATTTACTGGGCTCAGGTATACCGTTGTTTACATCTCCACGTCCATTCGAAAACTTAAGGCTATTGGAAACAAAACGATATGGTCAAATGGTACAACTGCATTATGAGGTAAGGAAAGAGGCTTAAATCAAGCCTCTTCTTTATTGGATAAAGGAACGATAGATTTCTCCTAAGAGACCTTGCATTTGATGGACGCCTGTATCGGTGTTAGTCATGGCAACAAAGCCTTTGTCTAGGTGGGGATAGGCCACTAGCATACATTGATAGCCAACACCCCAGCCAAGCGAGGATATTTCAAGCTGCTCACCAGCACCATCAAGAAATACACCAAGGCCCATCCATTCCTTACAGCCCTGAGGACGAATTAGCTCATGGATTGAAGCTAAACCAAGTGTACCTTTTCCCTTTAAAGCCTGCATTACCTCTTGTAATAATTTTGCTAGATCTGACGGTGTTGTCCATAATCCACAAGCTGCATCATACGGGTAAATAGGGTATCTTTGTGCTGTTAGGGTGCCATCTTTCTGATGACCACTTGCTGTATTGGCAGTTGGGACTGCGGAAGAAAAAAAGCTATTTGTCATGGCTAGTGGTTGAAAAATCAGGTCTGTCATGAGTGTTGAAAAATTTGAGCCTATTATATCCTCCATTAGCAATTGAACAATGCAAAAGCCAGCATCGGAATAATGAAATTCTTGCTCAGCCTCAAATTTACTATCGATTGGTATGGGACAATAAGGAGTTGTCCCTTTTAATAAGTCAACCATCGAAGGCCTCTGCCATAGTGAATGTAAGGGAGAGAAGCTGCCTTTAGGGTCAATAATTCCGGCCTGATGACTTAACAAATGTCGTAATGTAACCTTTTTTGCCTGAGTGTAGCTATTATCTGGCATCTTCCAGGATGTGAGCTTTTGATTAATATCCTCATCTAAATCCACTATACCTTGCTCGACCAGCTTCATCACTAAAATGCCTGTAAGTAGTTTACTAATTGAACAGGCATTGAAGATGGTTTCGGTATTGATTCTGTTAGTTTTCCCGACCTCTAATAGACCAAAGCACTCTGCCTTCTGAAGCTCACCATCCTTTATATAGGCAATGCTGAGGCCAGCTATTTGTTGTAGCAACATTTGCTCATGTATTGTCATGCATTAAGAGTCTCCTTATTTTTCCTTCATCATACCATAATTGGGAACCTATGTTCTCGGAAAAACTTATGTAAGATGAAATTTATTGTATAATAAAGGTACATATAAAGGAGGGGTTCAATGACAAAAACGTTTCCACAAAAAATACATATTATTGGGTCGGTTGGCAGCGGAAAAACGACATTGGCGAGGAAATTATCTAAAACCTTGCAAATTCCTTATTATGAGCTTGATAATGTGGCATGGATTCGAAAGGAATCAGGGGATATTCCAAGAACAGATGAAGAAAAAAAGGAGCACTTACAAACCATTCTCCAAACGAACAGTTGGATTATAGAGGGGATCCATCAAGAGGAGTGGGTTATTGATAGCTTCCAGCAAGCGGATTGCATTATCTTTCTCGATACGCCTTATAAAATTCGGATCTTTCGTATTATAAAAAGATTTATGAAACAAAAAATGGGCATCGAAAAAGCTCATTATCAACCAACTTTTTCGATTTTCTTTAAAATGTTTCGTTGGAATAAACGCTTTGAACGGGTAGGGAAACCTAAATTCTTTCAACAGCAACAGGCTGTATTGGCTAAACTTTTAATGATTCAGCGCAAAAAGGATTTAGATTCCTATTTTCGACAATTCTAAAGCGTATCCCGATGTCAGGATACGCTTGTCTTAGGCATTTTTCTTTGACCGTGTTGTCCGTTTTCTTGTAGCTGGCTTTTTCGTTTTTTCTAATGAAGCCTGTAGTGCTGTCATTAAATCCGTGACATTTTCAGGGATTGGACGTTGTTTATCACTTGTAGCGATTGTATTTGTAGCTTTCTTTTCTTCAATTAGTTCTAATAAAGCATTGCGGTAATCGTCTGTATATTTTTCAGGGTTAAATGTAGTTGTTAGCTGTTCCACTAGCATAAGCGCTGTATCAAGCTCCTTTTGTACTACATCCTGTTCACTTGGAATGTTTGGAACATCGCCAATACTCCTTACCTCATCTGGATAGTGAATTGTTTCCATTACGAGGGCATTTTGATAAACACGCACGATGGCAAGCTGCTCTTTAGAACGGATAATGATTTTAGCAATGCCAATTTTCCCTGATTGTTCTAATGTTTTTCGTAACAATGAATAGGCTTTGGCACCCGTCGAATCGGGTGATAAAAAATAGGTGCGTTCAAAATAAATCGGATCGATTTCAGTTAATTGCACAAAATCAATAATTTCCACAGCCTTATCTTCATTTTCCTTACGCAAGTTTTCTAAATCCTCTGGATCCAACACAACAAATTTATTTTTGGCATATTCATAAGCCTTCACGATATCTTCATCTTTTACCTCTTGGTTACAGCCCTCACAAACCTTTTTATAGCTAATCGGCGTATGGCAGTCTTTGTGAAGCTGGCGCAATTTGACATCCTTATTTTCAGTAGCAGCATGTAGTTTCACAGGAATATTGACCAGTCCAAAGGAAATACTGCCTTTCCACACTGTATGCATTGTTGTCACCTCGTTTTTCTTACTATGATGTATTTTGAGGTTTTTTATGTATCTTAAAATGAAATCTTCAAACACTGAAGATAAAAAGCAAAGAAGGTATTGTGGAATGAGACCAATGCTTTTAACAGAAACAAGCGAAATACCTGATGGGGATGAATGGCTATTTGAAACGAAATATGATGGTTTTCGCTGCTTATTCATTTGGGATGAGGAGCCGCAGCTCATTAGTAGAAATGGTCGAAATTTAAATCACCTGTTTCCAGAAATTTTAGCTTTTTGTCAGCAAATACATGCATCGATTCAATCATTTTTACCTCTTACCTTGGATGGGGAGTTAGTTTATTTACGCAATCATTATAAAAGTGATTTTGCCGTTGTTCAAAAGAGGGGGAGAATGCAAAATCAAGACGTGATTCAGGAACATGCTAATTCATTTCCTTTTCACTATCTAGCATTTGATGTTTTAACCCTTAAAGGAGAACCCTTCCAAAACCGCTATTTAAAGACGCGGAAAGAACAATTGGTCAAGCTTGCTACGAAGTTCAAATGGCCAAGCGTGGACTATGAGAATCCAACGCCTATCCAAATCATACATGGTAGTGAGGAGCATGAGAGCTTATGGCAGTCCATAAAGCTTTACAATGGAGAAGGCATTGTTGCTAAGAAGAAAACAAGTAAATGGCTTGAAAACATACGATCAATACATTGGTTAAAGATAAAAAATTGGCGTTATGTCACAGTCATTGTCACCCAATATGACCATAGCAATAGCTATTTCCATGGTGCGATTTATGAGGACAATCAATTACGAGAAGTTGTTACGTTTAAGCATGGTATGACAGAGGAAGAGCATCAAACACTTGTCAAATTCTTTCAGACTAATGGACTGCGTAAAAAGGAGCGATGGCAACTTGAGCCTTCTATTTGTGTTGACATTGCCTGTATTGATTTTGATGGTAGTAAGCTTCGGGAACCTAGATTTCATGCCTTTCGATTAGATTTGTTACCTGAGGAGTGTCATTGGCAGCACATGCAACGCCAATTGTATCCTATCCCTGACTCCGTTGCTATCACACATCCAGATAAGCCTGTATGGCCAAAAATGGGTATTACAAAGGATCAATATTTGTTCTATTTGCAAAATATATCGTCCTATTTATTGCCTTTTCTAAAGGACCGCCCTCTAACGCTAATACGCTATCCACATGGTGTTCCAGGTGAAAGTTTTTATCAAAAAAGTAGACCTGAAAAAATGCCTGATTTTGTGGCAACAGCCGTGATGGATGACATCGATTATATCGTGTGTAATAACTTGGAAACCTTATTGTGGCTTGGAAATCAGCTGGCATTAGAGCTCCACATTCCATTTCAAACACATCGTTCTCCATACCCGACAGAAATTGTTTTCGATTTAGATCCTCCCTCAGCACAAGATTTTTCATTAGCCGTTTCAGGAGCACTTGATTTAAAGAACATTATCGATTATTTTCAGCTACAATCCTTTGTCAAAACATCAGGTGGAAAAGGTTTACAGCTATATATTCCTTTACCCGCAAATACATTTACTTATGAAGAGGTACGTATTTTTACAGAATTTGTTTGTCGCTTTTTATGTGAGCAAAAGCCCAATTTATATACAATTGAGCGTTTAAAGAAGAATCGTCATGAAAAATTATATTTAGATTATGTCCAGCATGCAGAGGGCAAGACCATCATTGCCCCGTATTCCACTCGAGGCAATGAAATGGGTTTAGTAGCAACACCGCTTCTCTGGGAGGAGGTCAATGAAAACCTTACACCAGAGCTTTTTACGATTCCTTTTGTCATGGAGCGCATGAAAAAAATGAGCAATCCCTTTCAATCATTTCGTGAAGTAGGGGAGCAACAAGATTTTCGAGCAGTTCTAGATCGTTTAAAGGTATAAAGACAGTAAACTTTAGAGCATTTTGATAAAAAAGAGAGCGGATTTTCCAAAAAAGATCGCTTCGACCAATACTAAAAGCGAAACTAAAAAAAGAGGTGTTCCAAAGTCATTGGAGACACCTCTTTTCCTATTTGAGTGGAACCTGTGCATTTACTTTTTCTAGGTAATCCAGTATTCCCATTGCGGACACAATCGTATCAAATGGGATGGTTTGATAGACAGGATGATCTGAAAGAATGCCGTTTTCCTGTAGATAGTTGAATAAAAGCTCCTTTAAGCGTGCATCTAAGTAGTGAACTTGTTCCTGGAACTGGCTTGATGCTGCTTGTGCTTTTCTGCCTTCTTCTAAAAAGAGCGGTGTCCAATAGCGCACCTGGCGATAGGCTTCTGCTGGATTTTTATAAGCTCCGTAGTGGCCGAAGTATAATTCACTTGCTTGTAGCTTTTCGTACAATTTTATGGATTGTTCCATTGTTTCAGGGTCGTATTGATTTGGAGAGGTGGACGGAATGATTAAATCAATTGCTTCCCCATCCATTTCTGGATAGCGAACACCCGTCGTATCTCCTACAAACAAGCCATTTGTAGCGGAATAAAGCATTGAAACATGATGCTTAGCATGCCCCTCAGTATGATAAAACGTTAAATGATGTTGACCTAATTGTAAACGCTGTTCGTGATGAACTTCAATAATTTTTGCAGCGTCAATAGGCACAATTGGATCAAAGAGACGGTCAAATTCAGCGCCATAAACCCCTTTTGCACTGCGGATAAGACGACTTGGATCAATCATGTGGGCTGCGCCACGTGGATGAACCACTAATTTAGCATTGGGACAGCTTTGCAAAAATAATCCTGCTCCCCCTGCATGATCTAAATGAATATGTGTCACGATGACATAGTCTATATCCTCTACTGCAATATTTAATTCTTGTAACCCTTCCATAATATAAGGTACGGATGGACTGGCCGAAGTTTCGATAAGAGCTATCTTTTCATCGATTAATAGATAGGAGCTTGTTCGCTGCTCTCGACCTAAATCATGTGTATCGATACAGTAGAAATTTGGTGCGATTTGTTGGACGCTAGTCAATTCAATTTCCCCCTTTTATTTCAAAAATAAGCTGATTCTGCTTATAAATGCAATATTTAGCTACAAAAAGTAGTTGTTATACTATATAATAATAGAAAATTAAACTGAATGTCTATTCATTTTTTTTAGGGGGATAGTAATGGAGCATAAAATTCGTTATGATACACGAAAAGTTCATCGTGTAAATTTGGCTATTATCTCAATTTTGGCCATTTTAATATGTGGACCAATGATTCTATCAAAGGGCTTGCATTTTTTATTTATTGGGCTAGCTGTCATTGCCTTGGCAGTATGTAATTATTTTTTACCTATTAAAACGTATGTCAAAGGCTTTATTTTTGGCCTCATTCCATCAAGTGTTGTGTTTACCTTATTTTTGCTTGATAGCTTTTCATTAAATAAACATTATATTTTACTGTGCACAGTGGCCATCATTGCTCTGTATTTTAAAAAAGAATTGATTGTCTTCTTTGGAATTCTAACAAATCTTAGTTTTTTCATTTTATATCTGGTCAACTCGTCATCATTGTTAGGACCATTTGATGACACCATTGTCTTTGTGACACTTTTGGCGATTATGAATGGGGTTATCATTGCCTTTTATTTGCTGGCAAAATGGGGGAATGAACTGATTCAACATGCAGAAATGCAGCAAAATGAAGTACAAGCATCCTTCAATCAATTACAAAATACCTTTCAGGAAATTGAAAAGAGCAGTCAGGCATTAGACATGCATGTCACGCAATTCCAACAAACCATGCAGAGGATTTCTGGCTCTAGTAAGCAAATTTTAGTAGCGACTGAGGATATTTCTGCAAGTATTCAGCAGGAGGTATCTAGTTTACAAATGATTCATGGCACTATGGGCGACTCGGTTCATTTTGTCAATAAAACTTTGACGATCTCAAAGGATACGGTCGCTAAATCTACTGAGCTACAACAAGAAGTATTAGCGGGATGGGATAAAATGCAGGATGCAATGACTCAAATGAGCGTTATGAGTCATGCAATGGCCTCGACCGCGGAAACTGTCAATGAGCTACAACATAGCCTACAAACAGTGGATAGTCTTTTAAAGGGGATTACCCATATTGCAGAACAGACTAATTTATTGGCATTAAATGCTGCGATAGAAGCGGCTAGAGCGGGGGAGCATGGTAAAGGATTTGCGATTGTTGCAGATGAAGTACGTAAGCTAGCAGAGGAAAGCGCTGCTATTACTGTCAGCATTACCAATGTGACGAAAACCTTGTTTGAAAAATCAACAGAGGCTCATCAACGCTCTGATGACGGTGAAAAGGCGCTACAATATGGAGAACAGCTTTTACAGGATGTCAGTCATTTCTTCAATAGTTTAAAGGATTCTTTTACGGAAACGAATACAGATTTAACAAGAGGGATGCATGAATTAAGCAGTGCCATCTCACAATTCGAGGTAATCCAAATGCAAATTGAAAAACTGAATCACATGACGGAGCAAAATGCAGCTTCTACTGGTGAGATTCTACACTCAGTGGAGGACGAAAATCAGCTTCTAGTAAGCATGACAGATACAACGAACCACATTCAGGCTTTAAGCAACACATTAAAGTCATTAGTAATGGCAAAGGGATGAGCGAACCATTGATATTGAAATAAATGGTAGGTTAAAATAAGAATAGGATTATCCCTCCTAGATAGAGGGTATAGAGATGGTATTCATCTGCATTGTTTTATCCATACCTGTTTATGGTTACTGTATTGCTGTTGTAAAACTTGAAAAGGAGGATTGATTCCATGAACATTCGTAGTGTACAGAGTTCAGATTATTATACTTTATCCCCATTAATTAATGAGTGGTGGGGCGGTAGGAATATGTCAGATAAGCTGCCTAAATTATTTTTTGATCACTTTACAAATACGAGCCTTATTATGGAGAAGGATGGCGAAATCATCGGCTTCCTCATTGGCTTTTTATCGCAATCCAAGACAAATGAAGCGTTCATCCATTTTGTTGGGGTCCATCCTGATTACAGAAAACAGAATATTGCAAAAAGATTATATGATGTATTCTTTCATGTGGTGAAGCAGTACCATCGAAATATTGTGAAATGTGTCACGTCGCCTATTAATGAAGTATCCATCGCTTTCCACACGAATCTGGGCTTTAGAATGGAAAAAGGTGACAAGGTGATAGAAAATATATCCATTCATAGTAATTATGGTGGCGAAAATCAAGATCGCGTGTTGTTTTATAAAATTCTACCGTAATTTACTTTAGCTATTTGGCATATAGTCCCGAATAAGGGGGCTATATATGTTTATTAAAAAGTTATTTACGTTATGGTTTCTTCTTTTAATCATTGTTTGTGGTGCATTTTTCTTTTTTGCAAATGCACCTATTCAATATGCTGAAAAAACAAATATTCCAATGTCACAACCTAGTAATGATGAATTATTGCGTTATATTCAGCAATATCAATTTTTAATCAGTGAGATTTCTCATGCATTGCGCAAAGAAGCTTATAGCTTTCAATTAGATTATGGAATTTTACCCAATAGCAAAATAGAACTTCTTGTGTCATTACCCGACAAGGTCGATCGCAAGGCCAAGCAACATATAGAAGAAACCATATTGGACGTTATCAAAGCTAATGAATTAAACCCCATCTCTTTTCAAATAACGTTAAAAAATCTCTATGAGCCAGCAGCAACGATTTCAACTCGGCTTAGTTATAATGATGTCATGGCCAATTTATTTGAGGCGATGTTTGCACAAAATTTTGGCGCCTTCAGCGTTGACCATAGTATGACATCTGAGGAGATTCAAGTAAGGATTAATTTAACAGATGAGAAAAATGACAAGGCTAAAAAGAAGGCTCAACAGTTAGCGGAAGATACGATAAAGCAGCATCAATTTGATGTAGAAGCCTTTTCTATTGATGTTCAAAATCAGATTAAAATTTTAGATTAGAAAATTATCACGAATTTTGTTTGGTATGAATTCAGATTAGATGAAGAGGGGAATACATACTCTACATGTGGCAAATTCTTCGCGTTTTGATTTCTAAAAACGGAGCAGACCTTTATTAATAATCCATCGAAAGCGTCCCAAATATACTGGGGGTAAAAACAATGAGTAAAACGCAACAAAAAATAGCAATCATTACAGGTGCAAGCCACCCACAAGATATTGGAACAGCTATTTGTAGAAGATTAGCTGGGGATGGAATCAATATTTTTTTTACACACTGGCATGCTGATCTTAATTGGATAGGAGAATTCAAACAGGAGATTTTGAGCATGGGTGTTTCTTGTGAAGAAATGTCAATTGATTTATCGCAATCCCAATCCCCAAAAACGATACTCCAAACGGTTGGCGAAAAACTAGGCGTACCTTCCATTTTAATAAATAACGCTGCCCATTCAGCACAAGATGGTTATCTAGCGTTAGATGCTCAAACATTAGACGATCATTACGCGGTGAATATGAGGTCAACCTTACTCCTTTGTGTGGAATTTGCGCGTCTTTTTGAAAAAGCTAATTTTATCTCAGGGAGAATCATTAATATGACATCTGGTCAAGAGTTAGGTCCTATGATGGGAGAACTAGCTTATGTAGCAACGAAAGGGGCCATTTCAGCCTTTACTAGATCATTAGCACAGGAGCTAGCACCATTGGGCATTACCGTAAATGCTGTCAATCCAGGGCCAACAGATTCTACATGGATGAACGATGCTATTAGAGGTTATCTATTACCTAAATTTCCAATGGGGCGGATTGGGACACCAGAGGATGTGGCCAAATTGATTAGCTTTCTCGCTAGCGAGGAGGCTACTTGGATCACTGGACAAATAATCCACTCGGAGGGCGGATTTCTGCGAGGATAATTGAGATCAAAGTCTTGCTATGATTTGTGGCAAGGCTTTTTTACTTGCTTAAAAAAAGGGTCACTTCCGGATTGGAAATGACCAAGATTGGTTAGGTGTGTTCGTTGGAGGAAAAAATCATAAAGAACAGATACACTACTATTTTATTCGGTTAATATAATAATTTCTAGGTTTTGAACCAGTGACTGAGTTTCTTCCTAAGGGCTTTATTTTTTCCCCTAATCAACACTTTTATCTTCCTCCTACTTATCTATAGTAAGGCAAAAAGGTTGCTGTAGACCCACTCGATATTAGGTTGTTATGATGGTAATGTACGTAAGTGGGAGGTAAGTGAATTGGAAGCAGAAAGATATAATAATCTTAAATTAGGTGAACGTGGTGCCATCATCAGTATTATTGCTTATATAATTTTATCCATCATAAAAGTTGGCATTGGTTACATGAGTGGTTCAGAGGCTTTAAAGGCAGATGGATTGAATAATACGACAGATATTATTGCCTCTATTGCAGTACTTATTGGACTAAAGCTTTCACAAAAACCAGCAGATCATGATCATCGCTATGGTCATTGGAAAAGTGAAACCATTGCCTCAATGGTCGCTTCATTTATTATGATGGCCGTGGGTATTCAAGTATTAGTGGGTGCTTTTTCTTCCATTTTTCAAGGCGGAAAGGAATCGCCAGATATGATTGCAGCCTATGTAGGGTTAGGATCAGCTTTGGTGATGTATTTTGTCTATCGTTACAACAAACAATTGGCTGAAAAAGTCAATAGTAAAGCCGTTATGGCTGCAGCGAAAGATAATTTGTCAGATGCTTGGGTAAGTATTGGAACCGCTGGAGGAATTTTAGGGTCACAACTGCATATGCCGTGGTTAGATACAGTAACTGCGATTGTCGTAGGTCTCATCATTTGTAAAACAGCTTGGGAGATTTTTAAGGAAGCTTCTCATGAACTATCGGATGGATTTGATGAGAAAATTCTTCAAACATACAAAGAGATTATTTTAAAAATAGATGGTGTTAAGGGATTGAAGGAAATCAGAGGAAGAAATTATGGTAATAACGAGGTTATTGATGTGGTTATACTAGTAGATGCCAAGTTGGATATTACGAAAGCTCACGATGTTGCTTCTGTTGTTGAAAAAAATATGGTGGAAGAGCAAGGGGTTTATGAAGTGCATGTCCATGTGGAGCCTAAGGAAGCATAGGGCAATTGAGTCCTAAAATGTAATATTCAGCTTCAAAAAAATATGAGGTAAGGAATATCGCTAACAATTGCCTCTAGCTACTTATAGCTACGGGTTATCGTCAAACTGTTGGGCTAAAGGCTGACGGCACGATGTTAGCTGTGAGCAGCAATAATGAAGGCCAAGGTAATGTAGTTTCCAACTCCTCAATAAATAATCTATAGCTTCTTAATGGTGGTGAAATGACTAATTTTAACCTTGTAAATAGGTGGTACGTGTAGGTTTTAGCTTTCATTGATAAAAAAATTCACTTTACACTGGACTAATACGATTTTTTATCATATACTGTATGTAATAGAATCTTTCTTAAAAGAAATAATAAATTCACATATTACAAAGAGTAATCGTGTTTTGTTAGTTACTTTTTGTAATATGTGAATTTTTTTCTTTGGAAGTAGTATGATTTTATTTAATAACATTATTGGAGGTCATTTAAATGACACAAGGTACAGTAAAATGGTTTAACGCAGAAAAAGGTTTCGGTTTCATCGAAGTAGAAGGCGGACAAGACGTATTCGCTCACTTCTCAGCTATCCAAGGTGAAGGTTTCAAATCACTTGAAGAAGGTCAAAAAGTTGAATTCACAGTTGAAGAAGGTCAACGCGGACCACAAGCTGCTAACATCGTAAAACTTTAATTTTTAATTGAAGAAAAACATTCTTAAATAGAGTGGTTTCCGTAGACAAAGTCGATTTATTCGACTTTGTCTATATTTTTTACCTCACTATATATCGAAATTTTATTGTTTATTAAAATTAATGCCCCTTCCCAAAGCCCCTTAGTAAGAAAATTTCCTGTAAACAACCTGCATTTCAAAAGTGCTCATAAAATCACGGGAAACTGAAACTAATTATTGACCCATCCACATTTAAAAAGAAGGTACATAAAATTTTCAAGAGGGAGTGAGATTTTGTATTTTTAGTATGATGTTTACAAATCAAAACTACCTAAAACCATAAAATCTACAATCACGCCACTTACCGGATTTTCCGAACCTAACACACTAATTCCTAATACTGTCACACCACTAATATTTGTAATATTAGCAGAGACATATTTCCCATTCATATTCTTCTCTCTCATTTGAACGCTTGGTCTTAAGTTTATCGTTGGATTTGTCGAGTATACGCTTGCCACTGCATAATCAATAGAGGATAAAAGAGGATTGCCATTAGCTAATGCATTGTCTGTAAAATAAAATGTGGCTATTCCATTTGCGTCAGAGGTAGCTTGTCCATAAACAATACGCTTTACTTTGTTCGGATTCGAATCTCCCGCTTTAAACACCTGCATAATTGTTGGTGCAAGTGTAATAAAATTAAAGAAGCTCCTTAGATAAAGCCTCTCTGGTTGTAGGGAAAAATGAATAAAAAGTGGTAAGAGATGGGAGGGAAATATAATTAGAAAAATTGAAATGGGTTTGTTTGTAGTTGGAGTAGTAATGGCTTTAATAGGTATGCCTTATTTATTGGGGTATTCAACGAATGAATGTTTAAAATATCCTCTCTCTAGGGTTAATATTAATGGTTGCCACTATCCCTGTAACAATATCCAAGAGAAAGTAAACCAATGAGATTTTAATACTTGCTGTCTTTTATATTTTTAGAGATGGTAGAGACACACTTGTGATATTGATCCTAAAGAGTAGTATTATCCATAAGTAACGAGGATTTAGCAGTTTATCTTGCTGATATGTACTATAAAAATGATTTTAAGGAAAAATACATTGTTATAATTATAAAATGAATGCTAGAAAATAAGAAGCTCCATAAAACTAAAGAAATACTACTCAAATCCCCTGGATAACTTTCTGCAGCTGCAAATCGAATACCTCACATAAAAAGCACAGTCAACCATTGGATACTATAAGTTAAGAAAAGTACGGTTACAAAATAAACAATATACGATAAAGTAAGAAAAAATCTCTTATGCACCATTCCAGTCTCCTCCAATATTTACAATAACGATATTTCTATTAGTTAGTTGTACATTTCTAAAAGTAATGCTCCTTCCATTTATGAAGAAGGGAAGTGGAAAAAGGGAAAAATTACATATATAAAAGAAGGCAAGACATTGTTAAGATTTGATAGGTAAAGTATTCTATGGAATTGGAATAGAACGCTAATTAGTCACTATAAAACGATAGAAAAATGGTACATAGCTTAGGAGCAAATATAGCTATCGGAAGTTAATACGTAACAAATATACAGGAAGGAAATAATTCCTCCAGTTTATTTAACAGAGCTGATAATAGCTTTTAGAGGTTTGTAAAAGGAAGGAAGTATTTTATGAAAAATCAATTGATACGATTAATCGCTATCATTCTACTTGGTATGTGTGTATATATTAATATGTACGAAAAAGATGAATTAGGGTTGATGCAATTTTTTGCATATGTTGGCTTATTAGGTTTTACTTTTGCGGTGGGTATTCCAATCATCTTTATTAAAAATAAGATTAGTTTATCCAAAAAATTTGGTTTGTTGTTTTTAAGCATCATCATCGCAGCAATAATTCCTTTATTGGGATTAGGAAATTTAAAATATATCCTTGAAGAACATTTCATGAATAAAGAGATGAATAAAGTTGTAAATCAATATAATGTAGATTTGCAAAATGATGAGGTGTTTTTAACCTTTCAAAACCATCTTCTAGTTGGAAAAAGAGATGATTTGTTTGGAAGTATAGACAAAACACTATTGGTTTATAATGCCGCAGGGAAAGAAACGAAAAGAATAAAAATAACGGAATTAGCAAAAGCAGCCGTTCCTTATCTGCCCCTTACTGATAAAGAAAAGGAAACAACTTATTTTGATGGTATGAAGGCGCAAGGAAATACATATGACCTTTGGAAAAAAATAGATGAAAACGACATACAACTATTTTTTAGATACGTTACAACGGAAGTTCCTGAGGATTATCAACCTGAACGAGATATGCCAGCCGATGCAAAGGACATAAAGTTCCATTATGATATCACCTATTCACCGCTTTTAGATGAGAACGGGGAATTTGTTTTTAGTTCGGATACTTTCCATTTATATAAAAGCAACGAGTCAATCCGAGTTAGCTACAAAGCTTCGGGCATTGAAGCGATTGTTGCTCCAAATACGGCAGTGTTAGTGAACGAAATCAAGTAAAGTTTACATTGCTAACAAAAGTACAACATGAAGCCTGTAGAGTGTTAGCGGCAAATCCAAAAACGTTATTAGGATGAATATACTAAGAAACACCAAAGCCTAGGTACTCAAATTAATGTGAGCCTGGGCATTTTTTACGTGATTTATTTATCTAACGAACGTATTGTTTTTCGAAATTTCAAATAAATGAATGACCACAACCTATTAAAATGGTAAAGTATAGAAAAAGTGAATGGAGAATTATGTAATGGAAAAATTGAAAGAGGTTGAATTAAAACATTTTTCAAGTGAATATATGCAAGGACTGAACGCTTTTGTACTTACTGAAGAGCAAAAACAATTTTCTGCACTGCCGAGCAATTTTGAGGAAATTAATGAAGGACAGCATCGCATTGTAATTCTAAGTGAAAATACACCTGTTGGTTTCTTTCTCCTAAATGCAAATGAACGAGTTAAGAAATATTCTACGAATAGAAATGCGATGCTATTATCTGCATTATCAATTAATCATACAGAACAAGGGAAGGGCTATGCAAAACAAGGAATGACATTACTAGTTGAGTTTGTTAAAGCAGAATTTCCTAATTGCGATGAAATTGTTTTAGTTGTAGACAAAGATAATATACCAGCACAGAAACTATATGTAAAAGTAGGGTTTGAAGATACGAATGAGAGGCTAATAGGACGTATCGGCGAAGAAATAATCATGAGGCAATTCATAAAATAAAGTTAGGCCACCATCGTCACCAGAGTTTATGCTACATTTTGTAGATGAACTCTGGTTTTATGTTTTGGGGAAATGTCGCATCCATTTTTGAAAAAGAGCTGCATCGATCAAGGTTAGCAAAGAAAATTATTTAAAATATCCTGATTAAAAATACACCAGCTATCATCACCATTAAACCAATTATTTGTAATGGTTGAATTCGATTCTTTAGCGAGTTAAACAATCCGAATTGCTGTACAAGCAAGCTACCAGTGATTTGACCGAATAAAGCAAGGACTACAGTTTGGCCATTTCCAATTTGATTGACAAGAAATACATTGATGAGAACATAAGATCCTCCTAGAATCCCGCCAATCCAGATCCACCAAGGGGCAGCTTGTTTAAAAGGTTCTTTAATATTTGAGTAAGATCGATCCTTTAACCCAACAACTATACTCAAGGTAATAGTACCAACAAAGAATGAAACAAGGGCAGCATGAGAAGAAGAGTGAAGAACTTTTCCTAATTGCCCATTAACAGCGATTTGGATAGCTAGTAACATTCCTGCTAGAATCCCTACTATGCGCCAAATCCATAGATTCCGCACACTCTCCTTATTTGTTTGGGGAAAATACTGTTCATTTTTCTTGCTTCGTATAGCTGTAGCTAAAAGGACGCCTAGTAAGACTAGTAATATGCCAAAGATTCGATTCCATCCAAAGGAATATTGTGTTGCATTAAACCAGCCATTATGATCGATTAACATACTCATGAGCGTCATTCCAAAGATCGGTAGGATAGTTGTTTGCACACTTCCCAATTTAGGAAACAAGAGAATGTTAGTAGTTATCGCAATAGCGCCACCAATTCCCCCCAACCATATATAGATAGGTTGGTTCAACAATAAATCTAAGGGAATCCCCAGTGATGAACCACTACTTACTAATGTAATAGTTAAGAAGATGACACCAACAGCGAAGGAAATCATTGAAGCTAAAAAAGGAGAAATCACAAACTTTCTTAATTGAGCATTAATGGCTGTTTGCACAGCAAGAATAGCTCCAATACTTATAGCCAAAAGTACTGCAAACATAAAAATTCATCACAACCTTTGTTGAAGAAAATGTAAAACAACGACATGATTGATTATATCAAAATATTTGTCAAATTTACTAAGCATTGAACGATTAGTAAAAATCCCTTATCCATTGCAGCCATTAGTGAACAAGGCTGAATGCAATGAAAAAATGTAGAAGCGGCTAATAAATAGTAGCCTTATGTCAATAAAGTATAGTGTAATCTCTTCAAATTCTGTATATTGGTGTATGAGGAGGAGATTGAATGGCAAGAAAATGGATACTACCATTAATTTTATTACTAGGTGTTATGATATCTGGTTGTAGTGAGGGCCAAGAAAAAGGTAGCAAAGATGGTGGAGATGTAGAAGTAACGATTCCAGCTATATTTTTTGAGGGTCAGGACATTGATTCTGTTATTTCAAAGGCAAAAAGCAGTGGGATTAAGGAAGTTAGTAAGAATGAAAATGGTTCTTTAACTTATAAAATGTCTGAAAAAGAACATAAAGAAATGATGAAAGGTTTAAAAGAAGGCATTCTAGCAAGTGTAGATGAGCTTAAAGCAAGTGAAGATTTTAAATCTATTAAAGATGTAACCTATGACAAGTCTTTTTCAGAATTCACTTTATCTGTAAACAAAGAAGAATTCGATAATAGTCTTGACACAATGGCCTCATTCGGACTAGCTTTAACAGGTATGTACTATCAATTATTTAATGGTGTGGATGAAAAGGATTATAAAGTCAAAGTAATTTTTAAAGATGAATCAAATGGAGATGTAATTAACACAATAATTTATCCAGATGATTTAAACAAGAAAAATTGATCGTAAGAACGTCTAACGTGGGTGTTCTTTTTAAATGTGTTGAGTATAGTCGTTGTTCCTGATGCCTGATGTTTTTTATTTTTGCAAAGCACACATGAATAGGTATAGGAAAATGATAGAATTTGTTTTAAGAAACGACTGACGATAGCATAGTTGAAAGTAAAGATAGACCTAAATAATTTCACAAAGCCCAGATACTCATTAATTTTGGGCCTAGGCTTTGTGCTTATTCAACTTGTAATTCCTTTTATTCTCAAACCTCTAATAGACCGCCCTAAAGAGCTATCTAAAAAAATTTTTAATGGCATCCATTCGAATTTTACTATAACATTCTTCGCAGCGAAAAATCTTCTCGGTTCTTTCCTTTAACTGTCTGAATCTCAGTGACCCCTCATATACTCTGAATTTTTTTCTACAACTAGAACAAATGACCTCATAGTAATGCATAGCTATCCTCCTCAAGTCTTACCTATTACTTTTTAGTTGATTTATCGAATATTGTTATCAGTTCTCTCGTATATTCCTCAACATTTAACTGGGGATTTCTCATTAATTCAATGGTGAACCCGTCAATGGAATTTCTTATCGCTAACGCCATCACTCTCGCAGACAATTGGGTGAATTCTCGGAAAACACCCTCATGCATTCCTAGTGTAAGAATGTTTTCAATTGGAAGAAAAATAGTATCATCATGATCCGCTGCAAATCGAAGTTTGCCATCAGCAGTTCTTTCATTAGAAACAATTTCAATAACAGCGAAAACATGTTGCCGATTTTCGTCTATGAATCGAAGGTTTGATTCTATATACACTCTAAGCATATCGATAGGAGATTTTTGATTTTCTATTAGAGGTGCAGTATAGGCTTGACATGCCATGTAGTAATCGTAAATAACTTGCTCTAATAATTCCCCCTTGTTTGCAAAGTGATAGGAGATAACCCCCTTACTGATTTGTGCACGCTTTGCTATTTGACCTAAAGAAGCTTGGGCGTATCCTACTTCTGCGATGGTTTCAATAGCACATTCCACAATTTGAGTTCTACGGGCTTTTTCAATAAACGACATTTCTTTTTGGTTAGTTGTTTTATTTTTTTTACTCATGTATTTATTTTAGCACGGTCGTACTAATAAATCGATTAAAATTACATTTAGGTAGGGTCCTAAATCTTTGAAATTAAACCAAAGCTCGTTCAAGGGCTAGACTAGGGTGTTTCGTGAGGAAGGTTATGATACTTGAGCTTAATGGAATTATTTCTTAGCCTATTTGAAAGTGAAAATAAGTTGTTTATTATCTGTTGACATGGAGTCAGCTCCATCTTTTAAGATGAATGTTATCAAAGAATGGAGTGATGGAGATGGTAATTATAACTAATATACTAATTGGGTTATACGCGGTTTTAATAGGAGTGGCAGGGATAAAAAAATGGCAAGAAGTTGGATTTGAAGTACGAACATTCATGTTTGTTATCGTATCAATTAGTATGTTCTTAATATTATGTATACCAAACAAAGATTGGTTATTTATATTACTGTTAATTGCATTTATCTTGTTACATATACTAGCAGTTACAGAAGGAAGGTTATCAAATGGACGAATTACATTCAGCCATCATATCATTCGTTTCATTTTCCATTGTATAATTGCCCTAATGGTTTACAAATTTATATGATAGAAGGGGATCATAATGAAAATTGGTGAATTTGCAATATGTACTGGTCTTAGTAAAGATACTATTCGTTATTATGAAAAAATGAATTTATTGCATCCTGAAATTAATCATAAGCACCGCAATTACAAAAAGGAAGACATTGATACAGTGGAAGCAATCCTTAAACTTAAACAAACGGGATTTTCTCTCCAAGAAATCAAAATGCTTTTTGATTGGTCGGGAAATATTGATCAAAATAAAAAACTGACAAAAGAGGAAACACAAAATCTACTTGAAATAAAAGTTATATTCCAAGAAAAGTATGAGCAGATGTTACAAAGAGAACATCAGATTAAACAAATTAAACAAGTTTTATTAAATATAGATAATAAAATAAAGCAACTTTTAGAGAAAAATAAAGGAGAAAATTGTTAGTTGTGTTTAGAAAGTAAAGGAAAAGAATATATTCAATAATTTAAAGCTGTTGTTGTATACTTTAGGAAACTATAAAAGGGCCTCTGATCTGGAAGTAACCCTAAAATGAGAGCGGTAGTGACGGTCAACTAACGCCACCACCTAATAAGTGCGTGCGAAACACTCATATTAATGTGAGCAATCAAGGCTTCTTATACAATAAAAGCTATCTTGTGTTATGGATGATGGGATAGCTTAGCTTGGTAATCGTAGGGGTGAGAAACAATATTTTTAAGCTGCTTCTATTTAGTTAATTCTAAACGTGTTGTTCCTTCAACCTAACGGGTTTAGGCAAGAAGGAATAGTAGAATATCATGTTGAATAGAAAATATATAGAGTTCCACAAGTAAAAATGAATTATTAAGGAGCATTCCTGTTAGAAGGATTTTCAGGGGCTTGAAATCAGAAAAGCCCTCTTGTATGATGCATGAGTGTCAACAGCCATTGACCCACTATCACACAGGAGGACTCCTTTTATGAATTCTAATAGGAACCAAAAGATTAATCAAGTCTCTGAAAAAACACTCGTCATCGGTATCGATATTGCCAAGCGTACACATTATGCATGCGCGGTTGATGAAAGAGGACGCGTGCTCCATAAATCGTTCCCTTTCTCGCAAACAAGAGAAGGTTTCGATGCTTTTTATGAAAGATTACTGGCTTTACGTGCTACCCATGAAAAAAGTGAAATTCTTGTCGGTTTCGAGCCCACAGGTCACTACTGGATGAATCTCGCTGCCTATCTTCAAGCACATGGAATTCCATTTATCATGGTGAATCCTCATCATGTCAATCGTTCCAAAGAGCTAGATGACAATCTTCAAACAAAGAATGACCAAAAGGATGCGCTCGTCATTGCACGTTTAATGCGAGATGGACGATTTAGTTACCCACGTATTCTAGAAGGCGTGGAAGCTGAATTGCGTAATGGTACAACCTTGCGTGCCAAAATCCAAGAAGATGTAAATGCCTTACAAAATCGAATGATCCGTTGGTTAGATCGCTTTTTTCCTGAGTTTACACAGGTATTTAAAAACTTCGGGAAAATGGCGTATGCGGCGCTTGAAAAGACACCACTGCCGATGGACATTCAAGGGAAAACGCCAGAAGAATTATTATTTTTATACCGCCAAGTAGATGGGATGAAAAGTCCACAGCTACCAAAGGCAAAACAATTAGTCGAGGTGGCACAAAGCTCGATTGGACTGACAGAAGGCTTAGTGATGGCACGCATTGAAATCGCTACACTACTTTCCCAGTATCAATTGATGCAAGCTCAGCTTGATGAATTAACAGTCCAGCTTATAGAACTGGCAAAACAAATGACGGATTATGCGTATTTAGCATCAGTACCTGGAATCGGAGACGTAACAATTGTCGAGCTGCTTTCCGAAGTTGGTTCTCTTACACAATATGAGCATCCACGCCAATTAATCAAACTAGCGGGACTCCCATTACGTGAAAACTCTTCTGGACAGCATAAAGGACAAAAACGGATTTCTAAGCGTGGTAGAAGAAAACTTCGAGCTCTTTTATTCCGTGTCATGATACCGTTAATTCGTCATAATGAGGCCTTTAAGCAATTACATGATTATTACACTACACGCACCATCAATCCACTTCGAAAGAAACAATCGATTGTCGTGCTCTGTGGAAAGTTACTGAAGATTTTACACACCTTGTGCAAGAAGAAAGTACATTTTGATGTGAGCCAAATGATGAAAGACCTTTATTGTCTCGGAGAGGCAGCCTAAGCAATCAGAACTCGACCTCTAACAGAAGGATGACACGGAGAAGCCGGCATTATTTTCACCATAAGACTACGAGTCCCTTAAGGAGCATCGCCAGCCTCTGCCTTATGAATAGACCGAACGAAGGAATGTATGCGCTAGACGCCAAGAGACATGGGAGGGTGAGTCGTCATAAGCATCGCAGAGATCCATTAGTGCATCATATAGTGGAATTAAAAGTTAATTTTTTTCAATTAACTTTAGCGAAGCGTACTCACCAAATGACAATGAATTGAAGAACTAGAAAAGACTATATGTACTATGCGGTGAAAAAATATTTTCATCACTTTAAAAACGGGTCAGACCGTTGATATATCAACATTTATAGAGGGAGGATGTATTTATGACTAGCCATGACTACAAATCACCAATAAAAAACAGAATCGGAGGTGTATTTATTCCAGTTCGTAACCTAGAGAAAGCAAAAGAATGGTACAGAAAAATACTAGGTTTGGAAGGGGGAGAAGAATACTTTGGACATTTATTCGTGGTACCCATGAAAGGTACGGCTGGATTAATTCTAGATTCCATGCCAAAGTGGAGAAATGAAGATGGTGATATTTCCACTTACCAAGTTCCATCAATTCAGCTTTTGACCGATGATATTGAAGCTTCTTACCAATTTATGAAAGAAAATAATGTTGAACTTGTTACAGAGATTCAGGATAATTTTTATTTTGTGTTCAAAGATATTGATGGCAATTTACTAATGATTTGTAAAGAAGCTTCTTAAAAAAAATGTGAACATTGCCCTTGGGACTTTACTAAATAAATCAAACCTTCATTAAAACAGAGAAGAAGGTTTCAGACTGACAAACTCAAACTTTATTGAGTTTGTCTACAGATAATCAATTCAAGGTTGATGAAAAATTAATCAAGTTTTACATGACACCAACATAGCAAAAGCGTATTAGCAAGGAAAAGGCAGACAATTAATTAAGTTCACCGAGGATAAATAGAAAGAAAAAGGTCACTTCTATTAAAAGTGACCAGAATGCTTATTTATGCTTTATTAAACCTCTAGGGGATTAGGTGTTTATTCGATTTTATTGAATTGTAATATTTCCTTTATATGTTGCAAAGTAAATACCTGCATCAGGATCGTATGCATAATCAAATCTTGTTAGGTATCCTGCGTATTTAAAATCTCCATCCCATTCAACATGATAAATTTGTCCAGGTGGAAACGTTGAAGTTCTTTTATTATTATATTTATGGATATTAAATTATAAACAGATGGTTTTTTTACTTTTTTATTATTAAACAATCATCTATATAACTTATTCTATTTTTTAGAGTAACTTCTGATTAATAAAATCATTATTAGGATACTTCTCCGATTCTTCTTTCTTCGTTTCCCCAACTCTTTGATAATTTTAGAGGGTTGAGCGGTTGGGAAATGCTTGGAATTCAACTTCTTTATTATTAATTAGATGTAGTTGAGTTCTACTTTGGAATTTATTTTAAAAAAACTTCTCTGTGTCTTCTATTCTAGAAATAAGGTTAGGTATATCTCTAAACGAAAGGTTATTTAGACAACTTTTTAAGAAGTATGTTGTTTCATTATTCTTTTTATTTAATCGAGAACCTAATCGGGCGTTAATAAAACCTGTCTCTTTGAGAATAGGGTTTTCATCCAAAAACCTTGCTATTTCGTTAGATTTAACGGTATATAGTTTTATATCTTCCATTTGATTAACATACTGACCAACTAAATACCCAACAATCATAGAACCTTGAGTTACAACGGAAGAAATAAAGAAATCACTTAATGGGTTACCTTTTTCAACTGAGTATTCTTCTGATGTTAACTTCAATAATTTTATGTAAGAATCTGGATTGGGTAATACAATTGTTACTCCCTCAAACTCTTCAAATTTCCCTAGTGAATCAATTTCATCCTGAGTGTAGTAAACCTTTTTTTCTTCTTTTGTAATACCTTCTATACTAGTACTAGCAATCTCTTGAGAAGATCGTGAAGTATCTATATTAAATTTTTCACTAATTACTTCAGATATTGCCTCTTGAATACTCTTCACTATTAAAGGGCGAGAGGTGTTTATAAACTGCTGAGTTACCTTAAATTTAAACCGTTCTTTAATAACAAATTTGATAAAATCATCATTTGGGGATTCAAAAATTTCTTTAATTACAGATTTAAATGATTGGAAATATATTAACGATTCAGCGAGGATTTTTACTGTTTCTTCATCATATAAATTTTTAGAAAACTTAATGAGATTTTCAAAATCCTCTTCATTATGATTTATAATATTGAAGATAAAAAAGGGCTTAGAATCCATTATATTTGAGTTATTTAAATCAGTAAAAAAGTGATACTCAATTCCGTTTGTTAATATCCCTAATTTAACACTTGGAAATGTACTGAAATACCTACTTAATTGTGGGGCACTTTTATTGATTTTCGTATTGATTGATTTTGCCTCAATAAAAATTCGAGGTTGCCCATTGATAGAAATAGCATAATCTACTTTTTCATTTTTTTTATGAAAATCAGCTGTGAATTCTGGAGTGACTTCTTGGGGACTATAGGTATCGTAACCCAACCCTTTAAGCAATGGTAAAACTAGAAATTGTTTTGTAGATTCTTCGTTTTTGATCAGTTCACTATTCTCGGATATTACGTTGTTTAATACTTCTATAGTTTCTTTTAGATTCATTTGTACCCTCTCCTTTTGTTTTGAATTAATGTATGGCAACTATTTTGTATACTGTAGTCAAATAGATTAGTTATCTTTCTTAATCCAAGTTAAGTTTGCTTCCTGAATAAAAATTTCTCAATTGAGTACAAGTATTTAATCCATTTTTATATTAATAGTTAATAATTCTTGCGTAAATATACCTATATTCATTATAAAAAATATAGCATAAATAAATAATATTTCCAATAGAGCTAACGTTATGTCTTTAATTTACACTTAGTGCCCATCAAATGTATAAATTTATCTGGAAAAATTATGTTTTTCAAGTTTCTTACTCTTTGTGTACCTATTCTTTCTGAGAAATTTTGTATATAAGTATCCAACAATTTATTGTAAATAAAATCAGTGGTATCTGATATTATTAGTTGTTTTGGTTGAAATTGGAAATATGAGTCGGATTTTTAGGGCGCGTTCCTTCAGCATTTTATGAGGACAAATTCTCTAAACGTTTAAAACAGAATAAAAATAACCTAATTGCTTTTTATAATGCAGATGCTAACAGATTTATTGTTAAGGACATCTTAGTAAATGGAGTTGTAACAACTCAAGGTATATAGATCAGTCCGTGAAATTGCAGATTTATTAGAAGGTTGTCTATAACAATGAATGCATAACAACAAAATAATATTTTGATCAGAAGTTGTACAGGTTGAAGTTTTAATCTAAAAAAGCAATACCCGATGACAAAAAAGCCCAGGTACTTAATAAATTATGAGCCTGGATTTTTTTGTATTTAATATTTTATGATTAAAAAATTAACGATTTATTAATAAATCTTAGTTCTTATAGTAAATACAAGAAAGATTTTAATCACTATCAAATAACAAAGTTTTTTTATTTTCATAATTTTCTCCTTGCCATAACACAAACGCTTGTTCTATTATAGATACAAACAAACGTTCTAGGGAAGGAGAGGTCAAAATGGCGAAAATATATAATTTTCCAACTAAAATATTTCGAGATATCACAAAAGAAAGAGTCGATGTTGTAACTATTGCTTCCGGATTTATGGGTGGTGTTGTAAAGGTATACGAATGTGAAGGGACAGTCATTATTCATAGTGAAAATAAAAAGTCTAGCCATGCTAGTATTTCAAATGATCTTGGTCAGGTTAAAGAATGGGAAATTAGATATGCAATAGAACATATTTTAAAAAGAGGCATAACAGAAGTGAATATAAAAGTTAGTAATACTGGAGTTGTTCATATTCGTAATAAAGAAATTAATTCACTTTCTCAGTAAAGTCATGTCACTTATAAAATAATAAGAGTACAGGTTTTATCGTAAATAGTCTTTTTTAAAACGTAATTTGCAACGATCCCTTCGACTGTTAGAGACTTTTAAATTTGTTCCAGCTAACTCTGATAGTAAGTATTTATCAAATTGCTTGGAATGATCATGTACAGAAATAACAGGTCAATTGGAATTAGATATTGTTCAGTAAAGTTATTCATCTTCTAGAAGTTTTACAAAGAATGAAATGAACATAACAGAAATCCCTATAGCAATGAATAGTATTGAAATAATTTATTTGAAATAAATGAATTGTATTCTAGGGCACCATTTAATCTTGCTGATCCGATTAAAAGCGATAAGATGCCTAAAACAAATAGGAAATGTCCAATTTTAAAATGTGTTTTCATTTCATAACAACTCCTGTTATTTAGGTTAGCAACTTACAAAATGATAATATGATTAGGGGATATTTGGAAATATGGTTCGTTTTTCGATTATTGCACAATATGGAATTTGAAGTTGATGGAGGAAGAACAAATGTGTGAAAGTCAGTATGGGCTGTCAGGTTTATTAGCTTCAGTCTGCGATTTTTTCTCCATTTTAACCCTTCTTTTTTTTTGAAATACACTATGACATTTAATATCACTAAGATCAAACAAAGTGAGTAAATGACGATCATAGATACATCGAAGAAACCTGGTTGTTTCCAATTCATCATATTAATCAAAGCGTAAATAGCGAATGCAAAAGTAGCATTCAGAGAAATTGCTATACAAATCATTACCAAAAATGAGCAAGATGTAACATGGGTAGAGCCACGGCTACATTGCAAAGTGTTCAGTATTTAGAAAAAACAGCATCAGGTTCTTTAAGGATTGTATCGTTTAAAGGTTTTGATTTTGATAAGATTCCTGAATTAATAAACAAATAACCAAGCATAATTATAATCCCATCGGTTTTCACTAACCTTCTAATACCCATAACTCTATTTTTAGTAGAAATAAAGTTCATGCTGGTTTATTTTATAATCTAGTATAAATTTAGATAAAAACACCACATTGCGACTAATGAAGTGACCCCTAAAAGTTAGACACGGTTATTTCGTTTAGGCAGCTTGGGTAAAATGAGTTCGGTACTGCACCGGACTCATTTTTAATTTTGCCTTCATCCGTTTCGTGTTGTAATAGTTTATATAGTTTTCAAGTTCCTTTTTAAAATGCTCGACACTTTCAAATTCCTTTAAATAGAGAAGTTCCGACTTCATGATGCCAAAGAAATTCTCCATGACAGAATTGTCGTAACAGTTGCCTTTACGCGACATACTTTGCACAATCCCTCTTGATTGAAGGGCGTGGCGATATTGTTTCATTTGATAATGCCAGCCTTGATCGGAATGCATGAGGAGCTGGTGTTCTTCTGGCAACCGCTCTAAAGCCTTTTCTACCATCTCTGAAACTAACGAATATGTAGGTCTAGAGCCAATTGTATACGTAATAATTTCGCCATTAAATAAGTCTAAAACAGGCGATAAATAAAGCTTTTCACCAAATAACTTAAACTCCGTAATATCTGTTACCCATTTCTCATTAGGTGCTTTTGCTGTAAAATGGCGATCTAAAATGTTAGGCGCAATTTTGCCAACTATCCCTTTATATGACTTATATTTTTTCATACGAACGATGCACTTTAAACCTAGCGCTTTCATCAGGCGTTGCACTTTCTTATGATTCACTTTTTGCCCACGATTCGCTAGCTCATCACGAATGCGACGATAGCCATAACGGCCTTCATGTTCCTTATAGATTTCTTGAATTTCGGCCTTTAACTCGGCATCTGGATCGGGACAATTCATCTTCTTTACTAAATCATAGTACGTGCTACGTGGAATCTCTGCGAACGCTACAAGCGCCTTCACCAAGTATTTATGCCTTAATTCATAGATAACGTTTACTTTGTCTTCTTTGGTGATTTTTCCTTGGCTTGAACTAAGGCGTTCAACTTTTTTAAATACTCGTTTTCCATACGTAGACGATTGATTTCTGCTTGAAGTGCTTCTGGTGAGCCTTTTACTGGTGCTTGTTTTGGTTGTTTATTTGTTTCTTTTTTCATGGATGGACGCCCCTTTTTCTTTGATTGAAGGGCATCGAATCCTTTTGTTTCAAATTGTTTTTTCCAAAAACGAAG
Organism: Lysinibacillus sp. FSL K6-4013; assembly: GCF_038630435.1. Taxonomy (NCBI): domain Bacteria; kingdom Bacillati; phylum Bacillota; class Bacilli; order Caryophanales; family Bacillaceae; genus Lysinibacillus; species Lysinibacillus sp. FSL K6-4013. The sequence continues at coordinate 2,555,762 of NZ_CP152031.1, read as the reverse complement.
TGTAGAAGGAGTAGCTATATTAAAGATAGCTGCCGTTTCAAGTAAGGACGTACCGTTTTCAATCATATAGTTTAGTACGTCTAGTTTAAACTGTGCCGAATAATTTGTATATCGTTTTATAAACGCTTCTACGCCGTTATACTCATATTGTTTCACCCAATTAAGAATCGCTTTGTGATCTGTTCCAATTAATCTAGCAATTTCATGTGAACTTTCTTTACCTTCTATGTAACGCAGGGCTGCTTGTAATTTTTCTTCTGATGTATATTTTGCCATATAAAAACTGCTCCTCCAATTGTTAGATGTGTCTAACAATTGGGGAGCAGTTCAAATATGCCGTTGGGGTATTTTAAAGAAAGATATTTATACGAGTAGGTGCAAATGGGTAATTGATTAATAGAAATTCGAGAACGCGATGAATACGGAAACTTAAAAAAAATAAGTGATGCCCTTAAAAACAGTTTCCAGAAATCGAGGTTCTTCGCCGTTTATTAAATGGTGATAGCATGAGGTCTATTGGTATGCATATGCGATTATCTAGTACTACGATTTTTAGAATTAAACAAAGAATCATAGACCAAATGATAAAAAAACTTTATTATAAAATTATCTAATGAATATTAGTAATTATTAACCATTTTATAAATAATATGTAAAAAAAGAGGTTTTTCAGGAAAATAATAGAATCATATTATTGTACCGGTGCATAATATAATCGAAAGGGGTAAAGAGCAATGAAGAAAGTTTATTTATCTGTTTTGTTTACAATCTTAGTATTGCCACTGTTTTTTTTAAACCAACCTGCTGCTTTGGGTGCACTAGTGGATAGTGAAAGGAATTTAGACAGCCTTTCTCCTGCCGTATTGGAAACTAAAGAAATCGATGGGACAGTAGTAACAGTTTACGAAGAATTACCGGATGAATTTACTGTAAACGTTAATCAAGAAACTGATGTACAGGGTATTTCTCCATTATGTGCTACTTGTAATCAAAAATACTATACAAAGGTAAGCTCATGGACTGAATCATCAGATTATAACTTTGGATGGCATCCAGGCTTCAAGGATTATAATCGCGCAAGCGGGTACTGGTTTAGCACGTCTACAACATCATTTGGAGTATCTGTATCTTACGGTTTTGTCTCAGTTTCGATCAGTTCTGCTGGGGGTAACGGCTATTACGTTAGTGCCGATTACAATAGATGGAGTAGACCAGCAGTATACGGAAAGTATAATGTAACAAAGTATAAAGTAGAGGAATATAATCCTGCTGGGATTTATCTGAGAACTTATTACGAGAACTTCCCAAGCGCACAGGATACTTATGTGAAAATTCTATACAAATAAAAGAGATGGAGGGTGCGCCCTCCTTCTTTTTACAAGGTGGGGGATAGCTGATGAGAAAGATAATAGTATTTTCTTTATTTTTTACTCTTGTATTATTAAGTGGGTGTAATGAAAATGAAAAATTATCAAATCCAGTTTTCAATTGGGACGGAAATAATTATTTTGTCACTAATGAACCCATAAATAAAATTGAATTGGAAGAAAAGATCGGGGAAATTGTATTACAAACAAAAAAATTACCCACTAAACACCAAGAGGGATACAGACTTAGTGAAGGAACTAATCTATACAAAATAAAAAATAAGGAAATTACGAATAATATTGATAGTGTAATAGCTGTAGAAATAAATGGGGAATATAAAATAGCCAGAATACTTAATGAGATAAAGTAAAAAATACGTTAATATAAAGGATATGTAGCAGATGTAACAAAAGGAACAAATGTAAAACATGTAGCATGTTTTTGTGATAGAAAAAATATATATGTAAACTCGGAGGTAGGTCGGCGCGGTAAGGTTTTCCTCTCTTGGTATTACATTAACAAGGCACGGAAATGCACTATAAAATTAGAACACAATTCCTTACAAAATAACGTGGTACCCTCTGCCATGAGTCGCAAGTGAGCTCTCGACAATAGGATTATCACAATATTAAAGCCTTCATCCATGAGAAGAGGCTTTTTCTTTATCTGTTTTTTTATAAAAATAGGTAATAAAACATAGTTAGTAATTTTTGGTGAGACAAAAGTTTATTTGTCTTGTCAGCCCTAATAATCAAATGTATCTAAATGAATTGTCAGAAAATATTAATATATTCTATAATGAGTAAAAATTTGAGAATTTGAGGTGATTATTTGGGTAAACCAGTAGATGACAATCTATTTCCAGCCTTTCAAGACTCCCTAGATTCCAGACTCGATGAACGTAAAAAAGACTATATTGAAGAACTAGAAAAAGTGAAAAATGAGGGTGTTGTATTAAGATTTGAAGAAGCTACTGACGACTTGCCCCCTTAAAGCATCTCTTATCGAGGTGTTTTTTATTTTGCTTTGAAAACGGCATCAAACAGCCAAAACGCTATGAGTTGAGAGGGCAGAGTTTGGTGTGGTTTTTGAGAGTGGAATTTGTAGTATATGGTTCCAAATTATTCTCTTCCTGATTATTATAGTGTGTAAGGGGTTTATGAAATTGTAATTTCGTTCTTACTACTAATACTGAAGGAGTGTTCTTATGAATAAGTTTTCTATGTATTCAATAATTCTTGGAGTTATCGGTATACTATCTTTTATCACTTCAGGTTTCAGCGCGATACAAAGAGGAATGGAAGACTATTCCGTTATGCAGTTAACGCTTTTTTATGTATTTTTTGCTACGGGGATACTTTGTTTTATTATGAGCTTTATGTTAGGTTTATTAGGTTTTCGTAAGAATGTAGGGGATAAGAGATTAAAATATGTAGGTCTTCTTTTTGTACCGATTATCGTAAGTACTAGCGTGACATTTGGATTGTTTATAGCTTGGACTGCTTTTGGTTGATCGGTGTTTATAGATAAAGAAAAAAGAATCAAAATTCATGAAGCCATCTAAGGAAGGCTTTTTCTTTTGCTTTGAAAAGTGAGTATCGAGCAGTTTCCTCCCCTTTGATTCGTCGGTACTTGCTTTTGAGAGCAAAAACTTTACCACATCTACTAAGATAGGGGTGGAGGTGATTGTATGTCTATTCTAGAAGAAGTACGTTGTGTTGAATGTGGTGAATTTTATAATCAATTGCTATGAATGGTAACAAATGCTTTTCTTGTTCTGAGGACCAGAGGAGTATGAAACTGAATCAGAAGAATAATATTTGGGTCTGTCCTAAAAAGTACAGGCCTTTTCAAGCTATTAGCATAATGGGGTGATGCCATTGGACATCGTAGTAACGATTCCTAAGAGTGAATATGTAAATGATGATAAAGAAACTTTTGTTTATGAACAAGGTGGATACGAACAATTCTGGCAACTATCCAGGCAACCTAAAAAACTAAACATTGGTGACAGAATGTATTTCGTAAAAAATGGAGTTATTGGATCATCAATGAGGATGATAAGAATTGAAACAAAGGCAACTGTGTCATGTGAGGTAACTAATCGCACATGGAATGGTTGTCTTATTTTTATGGATGATTTAAGGCAACAAGTAAGAGGCTTCCAAGGCTTTTAGGTAGCGAGTTAGATAAATACTATCGCTTACCATTTCCACCGCTTCAAGCAGCTTGGCATACAGCTAAAAGTGGTGGGCGCAAATCGATCCCGCTTGAAACATTTGAAGAACATGCAAGCGAAGCTGTATCGATGTATGGCTATACATTGCACTACTTGTTGCCTGTGTTATAAATTCAATAAGTAAAACAGCAAATATATCTATTAATGATTTATTTGAAAGTGGTAATAAAGAAAAGTTGGAAATGGCATTGAGGAAAATTCATCCAAAGTTCACTTCTGGAAGATTAGATAAATCGTTTAAGGATTTAAAGTGGTATGAAGTATTAAACACAAATGCTATTCTTATTAAAAAAACCTAAATGATATATTAGTAGTTTTTTCATATTTAGAACCTGAAGATATTCAATCATTAATGGATATTATTGGCTCAGATTATTTATCGTACATTGAAGGAAATCATTTTACTCATTTCAATGATTTAGCTGATATGACTTTTCCTATTTTTGAATTTCATATGATTTTACTAAAGCTCAATAAGAATTTTTCCATAGAGCTAGAAGAAATATTAAATAAAATGATGAGAATAACTGACTTAAGTTAAAGCATCTTTGAAATATTTGGACTAACATGGATATCGAAATTTAGAAAAATAAAGATTTAATGGTTCCATATTGTTCAGTAAGCGCTACTATTTTGGGTGTAGTTTTTTATTACAAATTTTACTTAAGGTAACCGTAGAATAATAAAATTTAGTTCGGAAACAATATTGCTAAAAAGGATGAGAAATGAAGCGAATTGTTTTTATTGGCGTACTTTTATTATGTACAGTAGGTGCTTTTGTAAAAGTATCTGCTCTTTCTTCGCCATCAATTCATATACTAAAAGTTGATGACCACCAAGAATTATCGATAATACAAGCAATTGAATTAGCCTTTCCCTCAGCATTGAAATGGAATAAAGATGCTCAATTATTACAAGCAATAAATATAGATTTGGATAAACCAGGGAAGTCAATCGGAAGTGATGGTAAAAGAAAACATTGGAATATTTCATTTGGAGTACCAGATACGAATAAGTATTTCTTAGTTACCATTCACGATGGAAAAATTGATATGGTCAATGATTTAACAGGAGAAGGTACATCTCCCTTCCCTAAAAGGGAGTTTGTACTAATGAAGGATGTCAAATATGATTCACCGGAGTTGCTAAAAAGAGCATTAAAAATAGGTGGCATCTACCCTGGTAAAGAGTGGGCGAAAGGTTATAACTTTATTCTTAGAAAAGACACTGAGAGAAATATTAACTTGTTACAAGTAATAGGTTGGAATAGAGATCAAACAGAAATGAAATCAGCTCCCTTTGATGCTTCCACAGGAAAGTATATACCTTAGATTAACCAACGCTACTCAAACCGAGTAGCGTATTTTTATTGTGAAAGAAGGTGAAGCGATGCTATCAATCACTAACTATGATGGTACCTTAACAGAAGCTTTAGTTTGTAGAGGCAAGCCAGTGGTGCGAAAAAACATCGATGGTGTATTTGAACTGACCTTAGATGCAAGTGAAAGTGATAACCCTCATTCATTTCAACTGATCACAGAGGAAAGTATTATCGATGCTGGAGGATTTCAATTCAGGATAAAGCAACTACAACGAAAATCCCGAGGAAATGTGAAGTCAATCCTTGCACAGCATATCTTCTTTGATAATATCTGGCGCAGGCAAGAGGGCACCAACGGAGGACATAAAACCTTAAATGAATTTGCTTCTTTTGCATTACGTAATACAACCTGGACCTTCACAAGTGATTTTAATGAGGGTGGCTTTATAGAAGCTTTCGGGAATGACAATATCGTTAAATTAGTGAATCAAATATGTGAAGCATTTGAATGCGAGTATGAGATCACATCAAACAGCAACATCCATTTCAGCAAGATGCTTGGTCCAGACAACGATTTTATCTATCAATATGGTGACAATATCGTTGAACTATCTAAATCAGTTAATACAGACAATCTAAGGACGCGTATTAGTGCCAAGGGTAAAGATAATCTTGTTGTCCGATACACGTCACCACAGGCTGCAAAATGGGGTATTCGTGATGCGATGATATGAGCGATGAACGGTTTTCAGATTCAGAGAATTTGATGGATAAGGCTAGAAAGTCGTTAAAAGATCAACCTGAATTATCGATTGAGTTGAATTCCATTGAACTTTTGGATAAACAGCGCGGAGAGCGTATCTGGCTAATCTATGAGCCTTGGGATTATGAATTGCAGACTCGTATTTTAGAGATCACTCAAGTTATTGATGAAGAGACTGATGAATTAACCGAAACACAGGAGATTTTAAAGGAGTCCATTAAGGAATATCGGTCATCCTTTACCCAAACGGATTCTAATATTCGATTAGAAGTGGAGCGTATTAACCATAGTATTGCTGCTATTGATATTAAAGCTGATACATTAATTTGAGTGTGAACAACCGTATTACTAACGAAGTTGCCCAACTGAATATCCGAGCCGATAGCATTACAGCGGAGGTCACAAGGGTTGAAAGGAAAGCTGATAGTACACAAACTCAAGTATCTTCTTTATCAATTGAAGTTGGTCAAATATCAACAAGAGTGTCGAATGTCGATTCGAGGTTAGGGACAGCAGAGAGTAGTATTGTCCAACAAGTTGGTCAAATCAGCAGTAAGGTTTCTCAAACGGATTACAATGGTAATACAATAGCATCGTTAATTAACCAAACATCAACGTCAGTCACTATTCAGGCTTCTAAAATTAATTTGGTTGGTGCAGTCAGGTTCTGTCTGATATAAGTGGTAATTTAGGGACGATTTATGCTGGAAGGATAGAAGGTGCAACAATTGATATTAGCACTGATGCTACAGTAGGGAACAATTTGTATTTAGGAAAATATGGTGGTGGTTCTATATCGGTTGTATTCGGTTCAGGTTCTGTTATCCAGTATACAGGTAGTTACCTTGAATTATCATCATCAAACGTTAGACTAAATGGTACTAGCAATGAAATGAATGGTGAGAATACGATTTACAGGTAATCGCCTTTCTATCGGTATTGAAATTTGCTATAGCAAAAGTGGTGGCGTACGTTATGGCTTTGCAGAAGAAAACGCTATTCAATACATCGCAAAGCTTTTAAAACAATATGGTCGGGGTATTGAGCGAGTGAAAAAGCACCAGGATTGGTCAGGAAAATATTGCCCACACCGTATTTTGGCAGAAGATCGTTGGAATACTTCTTGAAACGCATAGTGGAAGCTATGAAACCAAAAGAAACTGGACAACAAATTGTAGGGGATGATGATACGATGAAAAAATTCACTAGCACAACCGCAAAAGCTGCAGTACGTGATTAAATTCAACAAACAGTTAATAAAAAGTTGATCGATAAATCTTGGTTGGAGAAATTCGATAATGGTACTATGACAAGTGGTGATTTTGAAGGATTGAAGATTATCATTGCACAACGTAGTGCTTAAAAACAAAGGCCTGTTACTTGGACTTACCCCTGTCAAGTAGACAGCTTTAAAAAAGACTAAGCAGCCATCTGGTGTCGATATTCTATCGGTGCCAGGTGGTTGAGTCGTTTTTGGAAGCGTTGGAAGTTATAAAAGTAGATGTATTGCTCAACGGCTTGCCTCACTGCTTCTTCCGTATTATCGTGTAAAAGATACAAACACTCGCTTTTAAAGTGCGAGAAGAACGACTCGATACAAGCGTTATCATGGCAGTTTCCTTTGCGAGAATGACTGCCAATCATGCCAAGTTGACTTACGGTCTGATGATACTTAATCGATGTGTATTGGAAGCCCTGATCCGAATGGATGATGCTTCGGTACACCTTTCTTTTTGCCGTCAATTCCTGTAGTGTGTCCATGACTAATTCTAAATCGTTACGCTCACTAATTTTCCAGGCGACAATTTCGTTGTTATATAAATCTTGTACAGCTGATAGGTAGAGAAAACCATTATTCGTCGGTAAATATGTAATATCTGTCACGAGCACCTCATTTTCTACACGCTCCTTAAAATTACGCGCCAGCACATTATCAAATACACGTGATAGTCGATTTCCCCATATACGATGCTTTTTACGGATAATCGATTGAATACCCAACTCACTCATTAATCGATAGACCTTCTTATGATTCACATGAAATCCTTTGTCTCGTAAAGCGATTTTCATACGAGGATAACCATACATTTTATGCGTTTGATGAATCGCTAAAATATGCTCCTTTAAAAGGATATCATCACGTTTACGTAACGATACCTTGCCATTTTTAAGCCATCTATAATAACCTGAACGTTCAACTTTCGCCATTTCAGTGAGCCATGTAATCGGATACCGATCTTTCATTTCTTCGATAATATGATAACGGTCTGGATAAGTGGGCATTCCTCCATTTACAGATTTGGATACTGCTTTTTTAAGTATTCTACCTGTGCCTTATAGTAATCACGTTCTTCTTCTACAGTTTTAAAGTGGGTACGTTTTCCTTTTAACGGATTCTTCACACCTTTCGCTCCAGAACCCGTAGATGGAAGGCGATTAAAGGCTTCAATTGATCCAACTTCTTTAAATTTTTTCACCCAGGCCTTCACTTGTGAAACATTGCGAATTTCATATCGATCCGCAATCTTTTGCATACTTTCATTGCTCGTTAAATAGGCTTGTACAATTTCTAACTTCAATTCATTTGAATACGTATTATTTTTTCGCGACATAGAGAAAATCCCCTTTAAGTAAAATGTTTATCTACAGCGTACTGTAGGTTTTTTAACATTGTCTACTTAAAGGGGATAATATCATACTTTAATTGGTAATGGTTTTTTTATTTCTACAAACATAGAATCAAATTATTTACAATGAAATTAATAGTAATTATTGTTAAGAATTTGTAAAAGTAATGAAATTCACTAATTGATAAGAATGTCAAACGAAATTAGTGGAAATTTTAAAAAACGTTACATTAGAATTACTTTATTACATAGATGCCGCTGGAATTTGGCGTGATTGAGGGCGCAATGTGGCGGTTTTTGTAAATTTAATGTAAATTTCACGCCAAAAATTGGCGTGTTTCAACAATTGAAGTGGGAAAGTTTCCAATGATAGGATGTTAATAACTCGAGGGTGTGCTTACTATAGTAATCAGCTTATTAACAGAATATTAAATTCGATTAATTCATGGAGGGTAAATATATTGAAAAAGTTTATTATTAGTCTAATATCTACATTTTTATTATGCGCAACGATTTTACCAAGCATATCTTTTGCACAAGAAACAAATGAAGGATCTGGCAATGAAAATTATGAATATCCAGGAGGATTAGATAATACCCTTCCTATTGATAACATTGGTGATGGTGAGGAAGTAGTACAACAATTTTGGGTAGGTCCTATATTCAGAGTGGTTTTACAAGCTGGAAAATATATTTCAACAATGAATAGAACAGGTAAGGTAATAAAAACTGCTAGAAATGTTGTAGCTACAGAAGCTCATATTTTTTCAAAAAAGCATCTTGATGGAGGTATACTGAGATTAGGAAAAGATAGACAGCAAATTGTAGACAGAGGGATTGATATAATATCAAAAAATGACGATAACGGAAAGTTGAAACAAGGGCATAATCAAATTTGGACAAATATCAATAACCAGCCAGCTGAGGTAAGATGCTTTGTGAGTAAGGATGGTCAAATAGAAAGTTTTGATATTTTCTTTCGTGCGGTAAGTACGCCTAAACCAGGTGCTAATTTGATTATTGATTAAGAGGCGAGGATGAAAAATTTCATGAAAAAATTACATTCGAACGGACATTCACTTATACAAAATGAAAATACACTATCTTTCGTAAGTTTTTCTGAAGAAGAGGATAAAACATACTATTATCAATATAATGGTGAAAATCTAAAGGAAATATCAAAAAAAACGTATGTGGAAAGTAAATTTGGTGATAAATGGGATGATATATCTAGTCAATTAGAGGAGTCAAATTATTCATACATCGAAAGTATAGCGAAATGTTGGATAAATGAAGAAGGAAGAAGAAAATTAATTAGTCTTAGTGAATACTATATTAATACATTTGGCGAAAATTGGGAGGATGAATATGGTATTAATATCATACCTCACAATATTTTTTCTGATGTTACTAATTTTATGACATGTTCTATAAGAAATGAAACGATTTGCCTTCTGTGGCCTCATAATATCATCCTGCACTTCAATGAGGATAATAAGCTTGTTCAATATATTTTGTTGGAAACCTCTGACTATTATGATACATTGTATAAAATTTGTTCAGATGGACAAGCAGTCTGGGGCGTATCTCCCACTTTGAATTCTGTTGTAAAATATAAATTTCCAAGTTTTGAAATAGAAAAAATCTATCGTTATATGCCTGATGAAGAACTCCCACGAAAGTCGGAAGGTATAAGTAATGAAATCAATGTAATTTATTGTGAAAATGAGCTAACAGGTTTAAATTACCCAGAATATATTTCTTATATCGATGAGAAATTATACATTTGTGATATGGAAAATAAACGAATTGTAACGTTTAATCCAAACGGTGGAAAAATTGAACAATATATCGCTCTGAATTCTAAACCATTTGAGTTTTTAAAATATAAAAATCAATATGTTATTCAAACAGACACAGGAATATATTTAATGAATAAGAATGAAAAGAAGGATTTTTCCGACTAGAGATTTCTCAAAAAAAGACCAGGCGCTCGAATGAGTACCTGGTTATTTTATTTGAAATTATTTATCACAAGCTAATCCATCACCATCTCTATCGAGTCTTGATGAATAACCAGGTTCACCTCTTCTAATGTTTGATTAACCTGCTGCTTTAGCTTCTTTGCAATTTCTGAAGTTTAAATTTTGTTGAGGTGTGGCTGTTGTAGTAGTTTGTTGAGCAGCTTCTTGTTTTTGTGCTTCTTCAAGCTTTTTTTGCTCTTCTTGTTGCTTTATCTCTTCTTGTTTTTTACGTTCATTTTCTTGTTCTTCTAATTTTCTTTGTTCTTCCAACTTCTATTGTTCTTCAATTTTTTGCTCGTAATCTTTAATTTTCTGATCAATATCCTTTTCTCTTACTTTTAAATCATTTTCTAATTTAATCAGTTTAAGGTGCTGTTTCAGATTTGCCTAATAAAGAATTTGGGAATGGGCGTAAGGAAGGAAAGCAAATTTTAATTCCTTCATTAGGTGAAGATGCTGGTGGAAAGTTGTTTATTTTTAATGATGCTAAAAGCTTAGCTCAAGCTAAAGGTTATTATGACGGATTAAGTAGTATGGGACCTTTATTCTACTCACATACACATCAAAATGGCTTAATTTTATTACAAATGAACGGTATTATGAGCGATGCTGACTTTAAAAAGTACGCTGATTCAATCGATGCTGTAGTGTCAGGGAAAAATGCTAATAAAACATCTCCAGCAGCACCAACTAAAAAAGGTGAAATGAAGGTTCATTTTATTGATGTAGGTCAGGGCGATTCTATACTTATTCAATCTCACGATGGAAAGAATATTTTAGTAGATGGAGGACCAAAATCAGCAGGAAAGACTGTTGTCAATTACCTAAAATCAAATGGTGTTAAAAAGCTAGACTATGTAGTAGCATCCAACTCTGATGCTGATCATGTTGGGGGACTAATTGCAGTATTAAACTCAATTTCTGTTGGAAGTTTGTGAATAGTGGTAAATCTCATACTACAGAAACATACACTCAACTTTTAAAACTTGTAGAACAAAAAAATATTAAGTATATAGAACCTAAAATAGGTGAAATTTTAATAGGTGATTGGACTTCTGATTTTTATTTACAATCGTTATACTCAGATGCCAAAGCAGTAGATACAAATGATGCTTCAATTGTATTAAAAACAGGATATAAAAACGTTGAATTTTTGCTAATGGCAGATGCAAGTAAAGACTTGGAAGAATTACTTACCAATTCTTTTGGTTCTTTAAATGTACAGATTTTGAAAGCAGGGCACCACGGTTCTAATACAAGTACATCATCAAAATTTTTAAAAGCAGTTAAACCTGAAGTAACAATATTAAGCTATGGTAAGGATAATAGCTATGATCATCCACATAATGAGGTTTTAACTAATCTAAAGAGCGCGGGAAGTAAAGTGTATTCAACAGCTCAAGACGGTACAATCGTAATTACAACTAATGGTAAGACTTATAATGTTGCTGCTAAGGAGTTCAACGTACCAGAGTCAAAATCTTTTCAGCAGAAGCCTGAAACAGAACCTACAGAACCAGTCAAAGAATCCTTTAAAAACTGTTCAGAATTGCGAGCTGTTTATCCGGGAGGCGTAATGAGTGGTCACCCAGCTTATGAATCACAACATGATGCAGATAATGATGGATGGGCATGTGAACCAGTGGAGGATAGCTACACAGAAAAACCAACTACAACTCCTATAACAACACCAAGTGAATCTTCAAGAGAGAGTTTTAAAAATTGTACAGAACTAAGGAAAGTGTATCCTGACGGAGTTAATTCATCGCATCCAGCATACGATAAGAAACATGATCGAGATGGAGATAGTTTGGCTTGTGAGAAATAGATGTAAATCCGTAATCCTAAATATTTTTGGATTGTTTAAATGAATAGCAAAAAATCTCATAAACTACTTTGAGACAATAAAGTGTGTCTCAAAGTAGTTTATGAGAAATCTTGAACATCTTTTTCTAATTCTTTTACAGGCTTATATACTTTTTTATTGAATATATTTAACATTATTTCGTCATCAATAATTGATTTGGGAGAGATGTTAAATACATTAATTAATAATTCTCTTTTTTCATCATTGCTTAATATATCAGGTTTAAAAATATATTTTGTATTACTTCGATTCTGTTTTATTTCATAATAAGCCTTAGTAAATTTTTTAACTTCAAACAAGCCCATTTTTCGTTGCATTCTATTTTGTTTAAGCATTTTATCTATTAATGCATCTAGCTTATACAATAAAGTTACATCGTCTATTTGTGAATAAAAGAATAACCATCCATATTTTTTCTCTGTATGGTTCTCTCCGTCTACTTTAGAGCTAATAACTCCTGTAATTTTATTATTTAAATAGAACAAAAATTCCTTTTGTGAGAGTTTATTATGCTTAAATTTTGCAAATTCAGCTACTAGTGAATGTTCAAATTTTAATTTGGAGCTTTCTTTCACAGTTAATTTAACAAGCCCAGTATTATTTTCTATATATGTTTGGTAACCTAAGAAATCGATACCTTCACTAATTGCTGCTTCTTTACTTTTTTTAATGTTAATTTCTAAATTGTGGTCAGTAAGAATTTTGTATGCATCTGCTTTAATAAACTCAAAATCTTTTTTATTACAAAGTATTAAAATATCATCTACATATCTAAAGAATTTGTAATCATAACTAGAGTTTGTCATTTTTGTGTCAAATTCTTTTAGGAAAATTTCTGCTAGAGTATTGGATATTGATAGACCTTGTGGGACACCTTTTTCATTCTCTTTAGGTTTATTACTTTTTGAATATCTATTTGAAACAGTTGGATTTTTAATTGCTTTCACTAATAAATCTCTAATTTTTTCTGATTTAATCTTTTTCTTTAATTTCTGAATAAGAATATTATGATCGATGGTACCATAGAAATTCTGTAAATCAATTTTTATAAAGAAATCATAATTGTTTAAGCTATCCTTCATATCATTGACCACAATTTGAACTAAAGGTTGATTAACATCAAAGATAGTTTTTAATAATTCATGCATTCCTTTTAAAACTATTTTATCTCTAATGGTAGGTATAGAAATTAATCTTGGTAATGAGTCACGATTCTTAATAAACAACTTTTCATTATAATATGTAAATTTATATTTGTTAGATAAAACCCTATTTTTAATAAAGTTTAAATGTTCACCTTTATTGTTATCAAAAACTTTTTTGGTCATCTTATCTATTCCAGTTGCAGTATTGAAACTAATATTTTTTTCATAGATATTCGTTAGATTCTTTAATGTAAATATTTGTTTGAAAAAAGCACTAGGTATTATACTTTTCATAATTCACTTCCTTTAACATACCACCAAACAATTCCTATTAATATAGGAAGGATAATTATAGACGTTTTAAATAAAAAAGTTGGCGTTTTATATTTAAAATAATATGCAAACCATAATGAATCTCTATTTAACTTGTCACTTTGTTTCAAAAAATTTAGTCTATCGTATGTAGAATGATTATCGGTTTTTTCCATTATATGATTATATTTAAGCTTTAGATCATGGAATTTTTCTAATAAAATTTTTTCACCAATATCTGTTCTCATTAATAAATGATCTAACTCAAATTCTATTTCAGCTAAATCGATATGACTTTGTTTATAGTAAAGGGCTTTTTCTTTAAAACCATAGAGACTAATAAAAAGCGATATCCCGAAAAGTGCTATAGAAACTATAGTAGTTAAAATAGTTAAACTCGAAGAATATTTATCATCTAGTATTAAACTTATGACTGAAAGGGCTAAAATCATAAATGTATAATAATTAACAATGAAAATTGAAATTATATTATTATGATTCATTCTGGCTTCAGAATCCATCCGAATTTTTTTTGTTACCCAAACTCTGTTATCGCGAAAATTCTCGATTTTTTTATGTATATTTTCAATATTGTACATTCATATTGTCCTTTATATGTATTTAGGGAGTATCTAAATTAGGATGATATATTCTTTATATGTAATAAAGAATCTTATAAGCATATAGCTTATAAAGGTACATTATTTTGTACCGTTAAATAGGTCACCTCGTTAAAAATGAGATTAGATGAAAACACCTTTAGATACTCCCTAATAAAAATATCTCATTTATTTTCCATAATTTCAATAAAAATTTCCAACTAAAGTCTTTTGAAATAACGAATTTTCCAAAAGTATTACTATGTTTTGTAAGGGAATTACTCTCTGTTAATTACTTTTAGCATAGATAGTTTAAATTAAATATATATAAATATATATACTTTATCACGATTTTTTTATTAATAAATATTAAAACCTGCGGTAAGAGCTGAACAAGAGCACATGAAAAAGCTACAGAAAAAGGTTTAGAGTCAGGAACAGAAGAGTTTTATGAGTTTGTTAGAAAATATGTTGATCCACGAGGAATTACTCCATCAGTAGTAGAAGATGTAATAAAAAATACACCTGTTCAACCTGGGAAGTATGAGGGAACTTTTATGCACCAAAACGAAAAGGTGACAGTAATCATAAATAATAACGGTGATGTTTTTACGGTTATACCTAGATAGGAGACTATATATGTTTATTAAATTTGATGAGTTTGAGTTACTAGAGCTGTTTGAAAAAGAGCCTATAGTTATTGGTGATGAAGCAGCCGGTATGTTTATTTATAGCAAAAAGGATGACCAAGGATTTAAGTTAGTATTGACTCTTTCTATTTATGAGATGCAGTGTGGAATAAGCTTAAATTATAAAAATATGGGTTCTTCAATTTTTGATCTTGAATTAAAAGATGTTGGTACCATAATTGGTGAAGATGAAAAACTAAAGATACTAAGTCGTAATAATGAAAAAATAATCGAATTACTATTTAAGCCTCATTTTGCATTACAAAAAATAGTTTTATAATCTAACATGACTATGAACCACAAAATGGGGGTCATGGTGCGGATTAAATACAATATGAAAACAAATAGGACCACTATCGCTTATGAGATGGCCTTATTTGTGTTTTAGGTTTGTTTTTACTAAACATTTTTTGAAACGATTTAAGAAAAATCTATATAATCTCTATATTCACATATCTCAATAAAAGATCCATCTTTATGTACTTTCGTAAAAGAATTATTGGCTAAACAATTAGGACATTTATTTATCGATATTCAAAAATATGTAAAAACGGATGAAGATTATGAGCTATGAAGTAATAGTGCCAGTAAAAATTTTTTAAACGTAAGCCAGATAATGTACCCATTATAGGTTTATCAAGCTTACATTTAACACATGAAGAACACGCAGCACTAACAGACGATGTTGCTTTAAATCTTTAGAGGGCACAGGGTTATAACGTAATCAGAATGGTCCAAAGGGATGGAATATTATAAGCAATAATTTCAAAGAAAGATTTTATATCGATCTTTTCTTATAAATAGTACCTGTCAAAACATTCATGATTTACATTTTACAAATTGGGGTACACTTTTTACAAAAAAGTGCGCGTACCCCAATTTGTACCCCACATCATACCCCAGTTAAATACGCTTAGATACACTTCGTTAGACAGGTATAGAAACCTTCATTAATACAAAACCTTGATATTATGCACATCAAAAAATTAAAAATATCAGGATAGAAACCAAGGTCATAAGTTATGCTTATCAAAAAAGATAATATTAATGTAATTTACTTATGAATATAAATGCGCTATCATGGGTATTGGAGAAAAGATGCTACACATTTTTAAAGCCTTTTCAAAAAGATATATTAGGGGGATCCGCAAATGGCACAAGGTAATTTACACAACAGCCGTGCATCATTCGAAGTGAATGGTAAAACTTACAATTACTATGACTTAGCTGCGATTGAAAAAGCTGGCGTTGCAAAAGTTTCAAACCTTCCTTACTCAATTAAAGTATTATTAGAATCTGTTTTACGTCAATATGATGCGTATGTAATTAAAGAAGAACACGTAAACGAATTAGCAAAATGGGGTAACGGTGCTGACCCAGAGGCAGAAGTACCATTCAAACCTTCTCGTGTTGTATTACAAGACTTTACTGGTGTACCAGTAGTTGTTGACCTTGCATCTCTTCGTTCTGCAATGAAAGAAATGGGCGGCGACCCAAGCAAAATCAACCCTGCTATTCCAGTTGACCTTGTAATTGACCACTCAGTACAAGTTGACAAATATGGTAATGCATCTGCATTACAAGCAAACATGGACCTAGAATTTGAACGTAACGCTGAGCGTTATAACTTCTTAAAATGGGCTCAAACTGCTTACAATAACTTCCGTGCTGTACCACCAGCAACAGGTATCGTTCACCAAGTAAACTTAGAGTACTTAGCTCCAGTTGTACACGTAAACGAAAATGCTGACGGCACATTCGAAACATTCCCAGATTCAGTAGTAGGTACTGACTCTCATACAACAATGATCAACGGTATCGGCGTTCTTGGATGGGGCGTAGGTGGTATCGAAGCTGAAGCAGGTATGCTTGGTCAGCCTTCATACTTCCCAATTCCAGAAGTTATCGGTGTTAAATTAGTTGGCGATCTTCCAAACGGAACAACTGCTACTGACTTAGCATTAAAAGTAACACAAGTATTACGTCAACGTGGCGTAGTTGGTAAATTCGTTGAGTTCTTCGGACCTGGCGTATCTAAATTACCACTAGCTGACCGTGCGACAATCTCTAACATGGCTCCTGAATATGGTGCTACATGTGGTTACTTCGCAATCGACGAAGAATCATTAAACTACATGCGTTTAACTGGTCGTGACGAAGAGCACATTGCGGTTGTAGAAGCTTACTTAAAAGCGAACCACATGTTCTTCGATCCAACATTAGAGCCAGTTTACACAGACGTTTTAGAAGTAAACTTAGCTGAAATCGAACCAAACCTTTCTGGTCCTAAACGTCCACAAGACTTAATTCCACTATCTCAAATGCGTTCTCGTTACAAAGAAGCAGTAGTGGCACCACAAGGTACACAAGGTTTCGGTTTAACAGAAGATGAATTCGAAAAAACTTCTGTAGCGAAATTCGCTGAAGGCGATGTAGAAATTCCAACAGGTGCTGTTGCGATTGCTGCGATCACTTCTTGTACAAATACTTCTAACCCATACGTATTAATTGCTGCGGGCTTAGTGGCGAAAAAAGCTGTAGAAAAAGGTCTGACAGTGCCGAAATGGGTAAAAACTTCTTTAGCACCAGGTTCTAAAGTTGTAACTGGTTACCTTGAAGATTCAGGTTTACAAACATACCTTGACCAAATCGGTTTCAACACTGTAGGTTACGGTTGTACAACATGTATCGGTAACTCAGGTCCATTATTACCTGAAATCGAAGAAGCAATTAAAGCAAATGACTTATTCGTAACTTCAGTTCTTTCTGGTAACCGTAACTTTGAAGGTCGTGTACACCCACTTGTAAAAGCTAACTACTTAGCTTCACCACCACTTGTTGTTGCTTATGCACTTGCTGGTACAGTGGATATCGATCTACAAAAAGATTCATTCGGTAAAGACAAAGATGGTAACGAAGTATTCTTCGCTGATATCTGGCCATCAACAGAAGAAGTTAATGCAGTATTAGGTACTGTTGTTAACCGTGAGTTATTCCAAAAAGAATACGAAACTGTATTCACAGCGAACGAAAAATGGAATGCAATTGAAACATCAACTGAGTCTCTATACACATTTGATGACAAATCAACTTACATCCAAAACCCACCATTCTTCCAAGGTCTTGCAAAAGAGCCAGAAGCTATTAAAGGCTTAGACGGCTTACGCATTATGGCGAAGTTCGGTGACTCAATCACAACTGACCATATTTCTCCAGCTGGTGCAATCGGTAAAGATACACCTGCAGGTAAATATTTAATTGAAAACGGTGTTGCAATCCGTGACTTCAACTCTTACGGTTCTCGTCGTGGTAACCACGAAGTAATGATGCGTGGTACATTTGCAAACATCCGTATCCGTAACCAAGTTGCTCCTGGTACAGAGGGTGGATTCACTACTTACTGGCCAACAGGCGAAGTAGAGTACATCTATGACGCATGTATGAAATACCAAGAGCAAGGTACTGGCTTAGTCGTACTTGCTGGTAACGACTACGGTATGGGTTCTTCTCGTGACTGGGCTGCGAAAGGTACATTCCTACTTGGCGTGAAAACTGTTATCGCACAATCTTACGAGCGTATCCACCGTTCTAACCTAGTAATGATGGGTGTTCTTCCACTTCAATTTATGCCAGGTGAATCTGCTGATACATTAGGCTTAACTGGTAAAGAAGAAATCTCTGTTAACATTACTGACAACGTAAAACCACGTGAAATCTTAACAGTAACTGCTAAATCTGAAGACGGCACAGTTAAAACTTTCCAAGCTTTAGCTCGTTTCGACTCAGAAGTAGAGGTAGACTACTACCGCCATGGTGGTATCCTACAAATGGTTCTACGCGCAAAAGCTGCTGAGTAATCATCACCATAAAAACCGATCTCTTAGGAGGTCGGTTTTTTTATTTATTAAGAGAGTGTTGGATAGAAGTGACCAAAATATGTATAAATAGCACCAAATGACGGATTTAATGGATAATTATAATTTAATTTCCAATGAACCTAGCATTTTTCCAATTCTTTCGCTAAAATTAATAGGTAAGCATTAAATTTACATAAACGGGGGACGATTGATTATGACAAAGAAAAAACATAAGTTTTATACAGCGGCAACAGCGGCAATGGCGGTTACTGCTGTTGCGGTAGTACCTGTATCGGCGGCTAGTCCATTTTCAGATGTGAGTGAGGATTATGCGCATTATAATAGTATTTCTACATTGCATGCAGCAGACATCATTAATGGTTTTCCAGATGGTACATTTAAGCCTTCAAAGGATGTGACACGTGGACAGGCAGCAAAGATGATAGCAAGTGCTTTTCATCTAACTACAACGGATACGGCTGTCGAGAATCCGAATTTCAAGGATGTCGACTCATCTAGCCCATACTATAAAGCGATTGTTACATTAGTTAATCTTGGCGTTGTACAAGGCTATGAGGATGATACATTCCGTCCAGATGACACAATTACTCGTGGTCAAATGGCAGTAATGGTAGCAGAGGCTGCAGGTTTAACAGCAGAAGGTAAAAGTCCATTCACAGATGTACAACAAGATAGTCCATTTGCAGATGCAGTAACAGCTCTGTATGAGGCCGGCATTGCGAAGGGTGTTACTGCCACAGAATTTGGTGTAGATAAAAATGTTACTCGTGGTCAGTTAGCAACATTTATTGTGAACGCATTAGGCTTAGCTGAGGATACACAGCCTACAACAGAAGTAAAAGAGGAAGAGCCTAAAGAGGAGCAAGTAACAGAAGAACAACCTACTACAACAAAGGATAGTGCTTTGTTAGAGGAAGTATTTACGAAAACATTAGCCAAGCAAAAAGAGCTAAAAAGCATGAAGGCTACCATGACGATTTCTCAGACAGTAGAGGCAAACGATGGTAAGGAAACCATGAAAATGGATTCTAAAGGCAACATGAAGATGGAAATTGTTACAGAGCCAATGCAATTCTTTGCTGATGGTTCAATGGCTTTAACAGATCCAACAAGTGGTGAAGCGATTAATTTGCCGATTAAAATGTATATGACGGCTAAAGATGGTATGTATATGTATGAGGCAGAACAAAAGGCCTGGGTAAAGTTCCCGAAACAATTATTTGAAGATGTACTGAGCCAAACAGGGATGCAGCCAGATGCAACTGAACAATTGGAGATGCTACAAGCATTTGCCGAAGATTTTACATTAGTAGAATCAGCAAACCGTTATGAATTAACATTAAAAGGCTCTGGCGATAAATTCACAGAGCTAGTGAAGCAGCAGCTTGGCGCAATGGATTTAGGAATGGAAGCGGATCTAGAGGCACAATTAGGCAATATTTCCTTTGATGGTCTCACATATAAATTATTGATTAATAAAGAAACATTCGATGTAGAAGAAATTGCTATGGACATGACATTAAAGATGCAAGTAGAAGGCAATTCGATCAAAACAAGACAGCAAACAACGATCAAATATCATGATTTCAATGCGGTAACGACAATTACGATTCCAAAAGATGTGCTAGACAATGCAAAGGAAATGGATTTGAGTGCATCAGAAACAGCACCAGTAAGTAAATAATACAAAAAGTAGGTTTATGCCAAGTATATTGGTGTAAGCCTACTTTTTTTATGCTTTAGTGGAAGCCCATTAATTCTTTTACTTTCGCTGTGTTTGGAGCAGATGTTAGAGTTTCTAGTAAGCGAAAGGCAACATCAAAGGCTGTTCCTGGATTGGAGGAGGTGATGATATGATCAGTTTGCACAATGCGCTCGTTGACAATTGCTGCACCATAGCCCTTTAGCTGTGCTAAACGTTTACTTGTTGGATGATTATAGGTTGTTGCTTGACGATGCTGAAGAATTCCACTGTGGCCTAAAATAAGAGAAGCTACACAGATTGTTGCAATCGGTTTTTTGTGTTCATCAAAGTGACGAACGACTGCCTGAAATTCCTCGCTAAACGCATCCTCATAAAAACCGGCTTCCTCAAAGCCTCCAGGAATCGCTAATGCATCAAAATCCTCTAATACAATTTCATGAAGCAATTTTTCAGGAGTGACTTTAAAATTCCAGGTGCATTGCAGCTGTTCATGCAGGCCGACCGTAACCACATCTGTTGTACCATCACCTTCCCACTTATTCCAGCCGAGCACATCAGTAAAGACGCTTGCCTCTACCGCTTCAAAGCCATTTGCTAATAGTAACAATATTTTTTTCATGTTTGATTTGCCTCCTTTATTGATATTATTGTAAACAAAAGGGAGAAAAGATTACATACGTTGTATAATGGATTTTAGGTAAAAAACTTTATTTGAAAAGGTATTATGTCATAAATAATTTATTTAGAAAGGTGAAGGACCATGGATCATATTGATACACAAATATTACAGCAGTTACAGCAAAATGCCAAAATCTCTATGAAGGAATTAGCCACTACCGTTCATTTATCCTCTCCTGCCGTTATTGAAAGAATCAGAAAGCTAGAGGAGCAGGGTGTGATTGAGGGCTATCATGCAAAGGTAAATCTGAAAAAGATGGAGCGTACGATTGAAGCCATTATTTTATTTAAGTCCATTGATTGTAAAAGTCTTTCTTCATTTTGTAATGCTCATCCTGATGTTTTGGCATGTTATCGAGTGGCTGGGGAAATTAGCTATATTGTTAAATTAGCGACCTATTCAGTAGAAACATTAGAACAATTTATTGATGCGGCTATGCCCTATGGCACACCTTCTACTAATATCGTGTTATCTTCAACGGAAAAACAAGTGATTACACCATTTGCTGACAATGATTTGGAGTAAATGACAAAAAAAACAAACCTCGAAGCCGTGAGCACCGTTTATAGGGTAGAGAGGAGGAAGAATGTTGCTAATTCATGAACTGGAAAGAATAATGGAACAGCATACAGAGAGGCTTATTCGTCTTGCCTTTTACTATGTTAGAGATTTACAAAGTGCTGAAGATATCGTACAGGATGTCTTTATTAAGTTCTATGATAATCAGCAAAACTATGAGGAACGTGGGGAGCTAAAGGCGTATTTATCGAAATTAGTTAGTAATCGAAGTAAAGATTATTTACGTAGCTGGACCTATCGGAAAATTCAAGTGCAACAGAAGATTTTTCCGCAGCAAACCGTTATGAGAAGAGATATGCTTGTACAGCAAGATGAACGTACTTTGATTGAAAATGCGATTCTAGCTCTCCCTTTCAAACAGCGAGAGGTCATTATACATTTTTATTTTGAAGAAATGCCTGTGGTAGACATTGCAGAGCTGTTAACGATTCCTGAAAGCACCGTCAAAACAAGGCTACGTCGTGGGCGAGAGTTATTGAAGCTACAATTACAGCATGTTGAATGGGAGGTGCTCCTGCATGAGTAAAATGGATGCACGCGTAGTAAGGGATTTATCAGAAAGTAAAAAGCGTGTGATGACAAATGTGGTTCAGCATTTACAGCAACGCCAAGAAAAAAAATCTGCAAAACGCTGGCCATATGGTGTTTTGGCTATGATTTTAAGTGTCTGCATAGGGCTGTTTATATATCAGCAATATAATGAACAACAACAGCAAGCTTCTACTATTCCACCCGTATTAGATGAGCGGATTTTAGAGCTATATTTACAACTTGATTCTTTTATGAACGGAAAGAATCGTTTATATAAGGCAAGCTTTGATAATTTTTTATATTTTGAATCGACCTTTGCTTATGCGCAATCGAAAAAACTAGTACCTACACAAGAGCAAGTAGATAAGGCACTCGAACAGTTCATGGAAGAGTGGAGCTATGAGGATGATACTCGGCCAACTTATGATAAGCTTCTGCAAATGTTGCAAGTCACAAACGAAGGGTTTATAGAGAACTATGGCAAGCCAATTGCCTATAAAATGGCTACATTTGACTTATTATGGGAGGCAAGCCAAGCCGATTATAAGGATGTAAGTAATCCCATTCGTACATGGCTTGTCGAGCAAGAAGCCATGAATTATTTAGAACAACATTATCATAAAGACATTGCTTCCTTACGAGAAAAATATAAAATCCCTGAAAAGGACAGCCAAATGAAGCTCATCAGAAGTGGAACGGTCTTAGCGATCAAGGAACATGAATTTTTAGTTGTCTCAGGCGTCTTGGCTAGCGAGGTTGGGCAAAAATCTGTAGATGAATTAGTGCAAAAACATAGTAATGGTACATGGTTCCCTCTAGTGGATGTCCCGCAAACACTATCAGTTGGAGATCGAGTAGAAGTTCAATATAGACAGTCGATTGGGAACGATGACGCTCAGCCATTCATTGATTATAAGGATATCGTAGAAATGAAAATAGTAAAGGAATCTCACTAACAAGAAGCTAGACATTCTCGTGCTATTCAATAGTAAAACATTGCTGAAGAGCTTTTTGATTCAAACCATTCAACAGCCACAATATGATGATCTCCATCAAAGTATTGCCACTTGTCTCAACGAAATTTTTTAAGATTGTCCTCCGTTGACAGACAATTGGTAATTTGCTAAGATGAAGGACAATAAAAGCATACAAATTCGTTGATGAGAAAGAGTAGTGTTTCACTTTGTTCTACAGAGAGCCGACATTTGGTGGAAGTCGGTGTGCAGGTGTTACATGAAAATCCTCTCTGAGAAGATTAGCTGAATGGAGTAAGCTAATCCGGGTGTCTACCGTTAAAAAGAACACGTATGATTGTACGTTGCTGAGTGCTATTGGCCATCGTGTCAATAGAATTAGGGTGGTATTCGCGGTTAACCCCGTCCCTTTTCCTTGGGACGGGGTTTTTTGTATGCCTTTTATACAAATTTGCTTGTATAGGAGGAACTAATATGCAGAAAGAACAAAAGAAAGAAACAACGGTTGAACGAGAAACAAGGATTCGTACATTATGGGCGCAAGAAGGGACCTTTGCAAAATCCGTAAGTAATCGTGCTGAACAGCAGCCCTTTGTATTTTATGAGGGACCCCCAACAGCGAATGGTTTACCACATGTCGGCCATGCATTTGGTAGAACCATAAAAGATGTGGTGGCACGTTATAAAACAATGCAAGGCTATTTAGTTGAACGCAAAGCAGGTTGGGATACACATGGGTTGCCTGTGGAATTAGGGGTAGAAAAGGCATTAGGAATCTCAGGAAAGCAGGAGATTGAGAACTATGGGGTGGAGCAATTTATTCAAGCATGTAAGAAGAGCGTTTTTACCTATGAGCAAAAATGGCGTACTTTTACAGAGCAGCTTGGCTACTGGCTTGACATGGATGATCCTTACCTAACATTAAGTAATGACTATATTGAATCTGTGTGGCATATTTTAAGCCATGTTCACAAGGAAAAACTGTTATACAAAGGACATCGCGTTTCACCTTATTGCCCTAGCTGTCAAACTTCCTTAAGCTCTCATGAGGTGGCACAGGGCTATAAGGATGTTAAGGATTTATCCGTTACTGCAATGTTTAAGCTAGAGGATCGAGACGAATATATCTTAGGCTGGACAACGACGCCTTGGACATTACCAGCCAATGTAGCCTTGGCTATGAATCCTGCTCTTCAATATGTCCGTGTAAGGCATGCAAACAGCATCTATATACTAGCCAAATCGTTGGTATCAAAGGTTTTTTCAGAGCCTGTTGAACTATTAAGTGAGCATGACGGACAGGAGTTTGCAGGTGTTTCCTATCTATCGCCATTTTCCTATGTAACCGTCGATAAAGGGCATATCATTGTCATGGCAGATTATGTGACAGAGCATAGTGGAACAGGAATTGTACACATAGCACCTGCTTATGGAGAGGACGATTATAAAACGGTGCAGCAACATGGCTTGTCCTTTGTCAATATAGTTGATCTTAAAGGCTGTTATACAGAAGCGGTACCTGAGCTTGTTGGACGATTTGTGAAGGACTGTGATGTCGATATCATTAAACTGCTTGCAGCAAAAGAGCTTTTATTTGCTAAAGAAAAATATGAGCATAGCTATCCGCATTGCTGGCGCTGTGATTCACCATTATTGTACTATGCAACAGATAGCTGGTTTATCAAAATGTCGGCATTAAAAGAGCAGCTTTTACAAAATAATCAGCAGGTGACATGGTACCCTAGCCATATTAAGGATGGACGATTTGGCAACTTCCTAGAAAACTTAGTGGATTGGAATATTAGTCGTAATCGTTATTGGGGGACACCACTCAATGTGTGGATTTGTCAGGATTGCAATCATGAGGAGGCACCTAACAGTGTTGCAGCGCTACAACAATTAGCCAAAGGAGCTGTCAAAGAACAATTAGAGCTCCATAAGCCATTTATAGATGCCATAGTCTGTACCTGTCCTGTCTGCCAGGGCGACATGCAACGTACGCCTGAAGTTATCGATGTTTGGTTTGACAGTGGCTCGATGCCATTTGCCCAACAGCATTATCCTTTTGAAGACGTAGCGAACTTTCATCATCAGTTTCCAGCAGATGTGGTCATTGAGGGCATCGATCAAACGCGAGGATTTTTCTATAGCTTATTAGCAGTATCGACCTTGTTTACAGGAAAACCACCTTATAAAAATGTGCTATCGTTAGGGCATGTTCTCGATGAGCATGGACAGAAGATGTCCAAAAGTAAAGGCAATGCATTAGAGCCTGTTGAGTTAATCCAGGAGTATGGAGCAGATTCTCTACGTTGGGCATTTTTAGTTGATAGCTCACCCTGGAATCCAAAGCGTTTTTCGAAGAAAATTGTCTTAGATGCGAAATCTAAGCTGGTAGATACACTCGACAATACGTTTAAATTTTATGACATGTATGCCCAAATCGATAACTTTACGTATGATGCTACAAATACAGGTACACGTTCACAGCTAGATCATTGGATATTGTCCCGCTTACATCACACTATCCAGCTTGTCACAACCTCTATGGATGATTATCAATTTACACAGGCTACAAGGGAAATTGGTCAATTGGTGGAAGAGTTAAGCAATTGGTATATACGTCGTTCACGTGCTAGATTTTGGGCAAATGGAATGACAGCAGATAAACGAGGTGCATTTAGCACACTTTACGAGGTACTGACATCCATTTGTCAATTAGTAGCTCCGTTTACGCCGTTTATAGCAGAGGATATTTACCGTCAATTATGTGGGAAAAGTGTTCATCTTGAGAAATACCCATTATTCGACGATCAACTAGTAGATGTGAAGCTTGAACAAGGAATGGCAACAGTCTTAACAGTTGTGGAACTTGGACGTAGCATTCGCAATAGTCAGGGAATAAAGGTCAAGCAGCCTTTAAGTGAACTCATTGTTGCCTTAAAAGGTGAACTGTCGGATTACCAAGCCTATAGCGAGCTCATTCAGGATGAGTTAAACATCAAAGCCTGTAGATGGACACATGATTTTTCAGCCTATGAACGCGTGCATTATAAATTGAACTTTAAAACAGCGGGAGCGGCATTTGGTCCAAAGGTTAATCAAGTAAAAGAATATGTGGTGACATTAACAGAGGAAGAGAAACAAAAGCTACAACATCATGAAACTGTGGATCTCGTGATGGATGGTCAACAGCTAACATTATTAAGGGAACATGTAATAGCTGAATCAATCGTCAAGGACCATTATATTTTAGCGGAGGATAGCACCTGCCGTGTCTTGATGAATGTACAACTAACGGAGAGCCTACTACAAGAAGGGCAAATGCGAGAATTGATTCGTACAATACAAGATGCACGAAAAAAATGGCAGCTACCAGTGACGCAATATGTATCGATTGCCTTTAATGGTAGTCCAGAGGTACTTTCCATCATTCAGCAGCACGAAGCTTTATTACAAGCCAATGTATTAGTCAAAGCTATTCATTATGGTGAGGTATGGCCTCATGAAAATTCCATTGAGACGGCATTGTTTAATGAAAAGCTCACTTTATTTGTTTCTCTATAAAAGAAAAGCTCAGGGTTACCTCCTGAGCTTTTTCTATGTACGTTAAAATAAGCCACTTGCGAGATAACATGCTGTTGCCCAAATAAAGACGGCGGAGCATTTATTAAATAGTCGCATCAATTTTCCAGAGCCGTCTAGTTTTTTCAACGAGGCGCCAGTCAATGTGAGACCGAAAAACCATAGCCAGGAAATGAACACACAAGCAACAGTGAACATTATTTGCTCGGTTCCACTATATTTTAATGCGCTTGTACCAATAACACCGATTGTATCTAAAATAGCATGTGGATTTAGAAGTGATACAGAGAGTGCGAAGAGAATTTGTTTTTTTATAGGCAATGCTTCGCTATTTTCAGTGTTTGCTGGATTTGAACGCCAAATGCTATAGCCCATGTAAAGTAAAAAAATGATACCAATAGTCATTAAAGTGATACGCAACCACTCAAATTGTAGAACTATTAATGACAGACCGAATACCGCAAGTAGAATAAGCAGTGTATCACAGATCGCAGCTGTCACAGCTGCTGGCAAAGAGCGTAATAAACTTGGTTGTGTAGCACCTTGTGAAAAAACAAAAACATTTTGTACACCTAATGGCAAAATGAGTCCAAATGCTAAAATGATCCCATGAAGAAAAGCTTCCAATGACCATTCCTCCTTTCTTTACTTATTTTAGATATGGTATAACTAAAAGAAAACGACCAATTGGATGGTTTTTTATCCACCCAATTTCATTGCATGGAAGGAGAAGGAACATGAGCTGGCAGCCGAATAGACGAAGTGATAATACATTACAGCAGCAGATTGTACAGTGGATAACAGCCAATGTGGAGCGAGGAGACTGGGCAGCAGGGACAAAACTACCTACCCAAAGACAGCTGGCCATGCAGTTCGATGTGAATCGAAGCACAGTTCAGCAGGCTTTGGAGGAATTAAAAGCAATGGGCATTCTTGAAGCAAAGGTAGGCTCTGGTGTTTATGTTACGCACAATTCCTGGCATGCATTAATCCAACAAACACAGCCGAATTGGCAAACTTATATCGAAACAAGCATCCACAAGCCAAACTACCACACCATCCAATTAATTAATGAATACGAACAGCGTGATGATGTAATTCGTTTAGGAACAGGAGAGCTGGCACCTTGCTTGTTGCCCACCAAGGAAATAGAAGCTTCACTGCGAGAACTATCCTTTCAACCCAAAGCATTAGGCTACTCTTCGCCACAAGGTAATGATCAGCTTCGTAAAGCTATTTGTAAATATGTTCAAAAAAGAGGCATTCCTGCTGAACCTCAAAACGTCTGTATTGTTTCAGGTGCACTTCAGGCACTACAATTGATTGCTGTTGGCTTATTAGAGCAAGGGTCTATTGTGTTTCAGGAGCCAACCTCCTACTTAAATTCTGTTCACCCTTTTCAGTCAGTTGGCATGCAAATGATTAGCATTGAACGCGATGTACAGCTTGCTCAAACATTAGCGCAAAGGAAACGAAAGAAACAAGCCGTGTTTTATGCCATTCCTACTTTACATAATCCTACAAGTCATGTGTGGACAGGACGGGAAAAAGAACAGCTATATGAAGCATGTCAGGCATCACGCATTCCGATTATAGAGGATGATGTCTACCATGAATTGCTTTTTGAAGAGACGTCACCGCCGATTAAGGCCATGGATAATAGTGGACAAGTTCTTTATATTGGCAGCGTCTCGAAAACCTTAAGCCCTGGGCTACGCATTGGCTGGCTCATTGGTCCAACCACTGTCATTGAGCGATTAGCCGATATAAAAATGCAAACAGACTATGGCTCAAGTGCCATTTCACAAGAAATTGTCCTTCATTGGCTTCAATCAGGAAAATATGAAAAGCATCTTGCTGGATTACGTCAACAATTAAAGGAGCGAGCCGATTTTACGGAACAGCTGTTAACGGAGAAATTTACAGAGGTGGCGAATTGGAGCAAACCAAAGGGAGGTTTTTATATTTGGCTCAAGTTTCATGAGCCACTTGTAGATAAAGACTTTTTTATGAAGCTATTGCAGCAACAAATATTAATCAATCCAGGCTATATCTACGATCCACACGATCATCACCATATTCGGCTATCCTATGCCTATGCAACCTTTGAAGAATTACAAGAAGGCTTACGAATCCTGCATGAATGTGTGGTTGCGGCTATGGTACGAAAGAGTAAGTAAGGACTTTTTCTGAGGTTAGGGAAACGTGAAAGTGAGGAGGTCGCTCTAAATAAGGTGAGAAGTGATCATGGAATTCAAGAATCCGCTCCCAAGTGGGTGAGAAGTGATCTAAAAAGAGAGGAATCCGCTCCAAAGTGATTGAGAAGTGATCATAAAGATGAAGACCCCGCTCCAAAGTGGTTGAGAGGTGATCAAAAAAGTAAGGTCCCCGCTCCAAAGAAAGTGAGAAGTGATCAAAAAAGTGAGGCCCTCGCTCCAAAGTGGTTGAGAAGTGATCAAAAAAGTAAGAAACCCGCTCCAAAGTGAGTAAGAGGTGATCCAAAAGAGAGGAATCCGCTCCAAAGTAATTGAAAAGTGATCAAAAAAGTGAGGCCCCCCGCTCCAAATTCAGTGAGAAGTGATCAACATAGCAAGCCCTCTCTTAATCAAGTATCCACGCTCAGTCACTCATCTCAACAGCAGAAAAGAAAGTGAATAATCCGAGCATTGTATCCATACATTTTAGAAGAATAGAAGTATTTTAGTTTGATTACGAACATAAAGAGGTGAACGATTGGAGAATTTGCCGCCGGGTTATTTTCAGGTGCCTCAGCCTATTCGAGGTGATGGGGCTGGAGGGGTGGATAAGGGGCCACGGGATGTTATGAGGGATTTAGAAAATCCTGATATGCTGGTGCCACCAACGACCGATGCGGGTTTGATTCCAAATTTGCGTTTCTCGTTTTCCGACACGCATATGACCTTAAATCAAGGTGGATGGTCTCGGGAAATTACGGTTCGTGAATTGCCGATTGCTACGACTTTGGCGGGTGTGAATATGAGTTTGAAACCAGGGGGCGTACGTGAGCTACACTGGCATCAGCAGGCGGAGTGGTCGTATATGCTGCTTGGTCATGCTCGTATTACGGCTGTCGATCAGAATGGTTGTAACTTTATAGCGGATGTGGGGCCAGGCGATTTATGGTATTTTCCACCTGGCATACCCCATTCCATTCAAGGGCTTGAGGACGGCTGCGAATTTTTATTAGTATTTGATGATGGGCATTTCTCTGATCTGAATACACTGTCTATCTCGGATTGGTTTACTCATACGCCAAAAGAAGTGTTATCAGCGAATTTTGGGGTTCCTATTCATGCTTTCGATCACATTCCGGGTGAACAAGTGTATATTTATCAGGATCGAGTGCCAGGTCCTATCGAATCACAGAAAGTGCAATCTCCTTATGGGGAGGTTCCGCAAACCTTTAAACATCGTCTCTTGGCACAGCCACCATTGAAAACACCTGGAGGAAGTGTGCGCATTGTCGATTCGACTAATTTCCCAATCTCTAAAAATATCGCGGCTGCACTGGTGGAAATTGAGCCAGGGGCGATGCGGGAGTTGCATTGGCATCCGAACAACGATGAATGGCAATATTATCTGCAAGGAAAAGGACGTATGACAGTTTTCACAGGAAATGGAACGGCTCGAACATTTGATTATCGGGCGGGAGATGTTGGCTATGTACCATTTGCCACGGGGCATTATATTGAAAATACTGGAACAGAGCCATTATGGTTTTTAGAAATGTTTAAAAGTGATCGATTCCAAGATGTGTCCTTAAATCAATGGATGGCCTTAACTCCGACAGAATTGGTGCAAAGTAATTTGCAGGTCGGTCCTGAGCTGCTTGAGGCTCTCAGAAAAGAAAAATGGCCAGTAGTGAAATATCCTGGTTTTTCCTATTATCCGAAATAATCAAAGCAGGTGAGGATGTTCTCGCCTGCTTTTAGTTTAATATTGATATTTTTTGCGTGTCAGGAGCAAAATAGCGATGGCTGGTATTGTACAAATGAGCATGGCTGCGAAGGACAGTCCTGGCGATATTTCGTATAAATAGCCACCTAAAAACGTCAGGATGGCGGTACTTAAGCCCATTGCTAATGCAGAGTATAACCCCTGTGCATTGGGGATTTGTTCCTTTGGTAGCGCTTTTGTTAAGTAGCGAATAAAGGCAAAATGCGCTAAAGCAAAGGATAATGCATGCAAGGTTTGGGAAGCGATAAATACCCAGACATTTGGGAACATAAAGATAAGTAACCAACGTAGGGAAGACCCGCTCGCTGCTAAGAGTAATAGGGACGATGAGCGCCATTTTGTCAATAACGTATCAGCCTTCATAAAGTAAAGAATTTCGCAAATAACAGCGATATTAATAATCATACCCATATAGAATGGATCAACCTGTAAATCTTCTAAATAAATATAACCGTAGCTATAATAGGAGGCATGTGCACCCTGGAGCAAGATCACGATGAATAAAACAATCGGGAAGCCTTTGATCGTCCATAGTGTTTTCATCGACAATGATTTTGCACGCTGTTCTTTTGTTGGTACTACGAGTAATTCCTTTGGTGTTGCTAATTGCTGCATAAGTAACATGCCCATCAATCCTATAATCATGCTCCAAAAGATGATGTTCTTTCCAAAAACGCCTGTCAGCATACTAATAATTAAAACAGCGATGACAAAGCCAAATGAACCATAGGAACGGCTTTTACCATAATGAATATTGCCATACTGCACAAGCGTAGCGGCACTGCTTTCCACAGCAGGTAATAGAGCTGGGTAAAAAACACTAAATAAAATGGTCACGATTAATAATGCTGTAAAGCCTGTGCTTGGAATATAGAGCAAGGCAGTTAGCAACGAGCCTATTGCTAAAATTGTAATGAGTCGTTTATTGTGTACGTATTTTGCAAGTGTTGGGAAGAAGAAGAGATTGGATGTGGCACGAGCTAGGAGCCCACAGCCCATCACTACACTTGCCTGCGAGACGGTTAGATGTTTCGCATCCACCAGCCAACCTGTCCAGTAGGGTAAGAAAATGCCCCACGTGATAAAAAATGTAAAGAAATTCTGAGAAAGCCATCGTTGATTGTTCATATAATTTTCGTACCTCCATTAACTATGTTGAATAATAGCATGTTCATCGCTACAATAATGTGAGATATCTCATATTTTTTATAGGAGAGAGAGAGAAAAAAATGCATATTTTAACAGCTGAAGCCCGTACCCATTATCTTGAAAAATATCCGATCGATGATTTTTTCTCATTTGATATCAATCCCTATTTAGAAGTCCGTCAGTTTGACAAGGGTGAGTGGATCTTCCAGGAAGGCTCCTTTCCAGACACAGTGTATTACATGATAGAAGGAAAGGCGAAGCTCTATATGACACATAAAAATGGCAAGGTTTCGCTTATTGAATACCTAGAAGCTCCTCTTTTTATGGGGGAAATTGAATTATTAAATGAGGCTAGGTATACAAAGGGGATACAAACCGTCACCAAAACAATTTGCTATTCAATTACACAGTCATGTAAGGATAAGTTACTTGCGGATGCCTTGTTTTTACGTAGACTTTGTGTATTTTTAGGGGAAAAAGCGACAAAAATGACATCTAAATATACACAAAATCAGGCCTATCCGTTGGAAAATCGCTTAGCAGCCTTTATCCAATTATCTGCCGACCAAGGTGTCTACAAGGAAAAGCATACGGAAATCTGTGAGTATTTAGGGGTCTCCTATCGCCATTTGTTATATGTCTTGGCACAGTTTTGTGAAGAGAGGATTTTGGAAAAGCGTAAGACGGGCTATCAAATTATTGATAAAACCCGTCTAGCCCAGCTTGCACAGGAAATACTATGAAAATAACCATTCCATAAAGGTTTCCTATTTTAATTTTTTCACGGTGTTTCCTATTTTTAGTTATGACAGCTAAGAAACACATCGCTACAGTTTTATAAGGAAAATGGATTTGACTTCTTTAGATGAAGTCAAATCCATTTTTGTTGTATTCACTTTTTTTAATTAGCCAGCGAGCGATATCCTTGCCGCTATGGTAAAAGTCCACTTCATTTACCTTGTTTTTTCGGATAGAGAGGTCAGGGATGTTTTCTAAAACGTCAAAAGGTAAAACACCGATACATAAATGATTATTTGATGGAAAATCTCCTTGCGGCTTATTGCCACTTTGTATCGCTTCACTATGCTTGTTCATTGAGTTTTGTGTCATATGGAATGCAAGTAGTTCTCCTTGTGCCAATGCAGTGCTTGATGAGTAACCAGTACCTTTCATTCAACATGCCCCCTTTTGTCGTTACATTTATTGTACAAGACTAGATGGAAAAATAGTCGTTATTTACAAGGCTTTTACAATAACTTTAAGGTTCATGGAAGATTTAGTAATTTGTAACCGTATTCATACCATTATGGAATAAAAACCATAGAAAACTGATATATATTCTTTTAAAAAAACTCATACACAAACTATTGTGAATTTTTCTAACACGAAGTATTATTGTAATTAGATTTAACGTGAAAGTTTTCACAAAGTCGCGAAATCGTTAGGAGGAATTTTTAATGAGTGCAATTCGAGTAGGTATTGTAGGATATGGAAATTTAGGACGTGGTGTGGAGTATGCCATTTCACAAAATCCAGATATGGAATTAGTAGCGGTGTTCACACGACGTGATCCTTCGACAGTAAACGTAGCAAGCAATGCGAGCGTATATTTAGTAGATGACGCTGAAAAATTCCAAAACGACATTGATGTTATGATTTTATGTGGTGGTTCTGCAACAGATTTACCAGAGCAAGGTCCACATTTTGCACAATGGTTTAATACAATTGATAGCTTCGATACACATGCGAAAATTCCTGAATTTTTCGATGCTGTAGATGCAGCGGCACAAAAATCTGGTAAAGTATCTGTTATCTCAGTTGGTTGGGATCCAGGTCTATTCTCTTTAAATCGTCTATTAGGAGAATCAGTATTACCAGTTGGTACAACATATACATTCTGGGGCGATGGCTTAAGTCAAGGACACTCAGATGCTGTCCGTCGTATCGAAGGTGTTAAAAATGCTGTTCAATACACATTACCGATTAAAGAAGCGGTAGAGCGAGTTCGTAACGGTGAAAACCCTGAATTAACAACACGTGAAAAACATGCACGTGAATGTTGGGTTGTGCTAGAAGAAGGTGCAGATGCAACAAAGGTTGAACAAGAAATTGTCACAATGCCTAACTATTTCGATGAATATAACACAACAGTGAACTTTATTTCTGAAGATGAATTTAAAGCAAATCATACGGGTATGCCACATGGTGGTTTTGTCATTCGCAGTGGTGACAGTGGTGCAAACGATAAACAAATTCTCGAATTCTCATTAAGACTGGAAAGTAATCCAAACTTTACATCTAGCGTATTAGTGGCTTATGCACGTGCAGCACACCGTTTAAGTCAAGCGGGTGATAAAGGGGCGAAAACAGTATTTGATATCCCATTCAGCCTACTTTCGCCAAAATCAGCTGCTGAATTACGTAAAGAATTATTATAATCTTAACGAATGATCCCGATTATCATAGAGTTGATAATCGGGAATTTTTTAAGCCTAAGTGTTTGCCAATGAAACGGTACAGTTGTGTAATGATGTTTTGTCCATTGTAAAAATTCATCTACATGTCGAATACCCAATTCTAAGACAGCTTGATAAATAAAAATGGAGGCGTATGGTATAGGAAGATGTAGCATTGCTTCCTTTATATTGAGAATAGCTTTTCTAGTTTCCTCTGTTAAGTGGTTTTTCATAAAGGGTACTAAGTCTTTAGAAATGGCCCCTTTTTGGCTATTTGAAAATAACCACATATCTATAATCCACTCAACTTCCTCCGCTCGGTAAAGCAGTTTAAAATAATGTCCATTAAAATCGGAACTCGTATAATCTCTATATTTAAGTTCAATGACGTTCTTGTTCAGTGTAAGCATGGCTAATTCGATCATGATGATGTGAGGATTAGGTTCATCACAAAATGTTTCAATGTCAATATCGGGGGCAACCATCAAATTATAAGCAGCTGCCCCTACTACAAAGCAATCGCCTACAGTACGCCATTTCTGAATCAGTTGTAAGTCAGTTAAAACTCTTTCTGCTTGTTGTTTTCTTTGCATGGCTCTATCAAGACTGTTCATTTATCCACTTTCCTCCTAAATTTTAGTAATATAATAGAATACTAAAATTAGGAAGAAAAAGCAAACTAATTTCTACTTCTATTCCCATAACAAAAAATAGTGGGGGATTAAACCTATAAAAATACATAAAAAATATGGTAAACTGTCAATAATTTAATAATCTGAATTTTTGTAGAAATCTTTGTAACCTTACAAAATATGGAGGTTATGTTTATATGACAGCAGATATTATTATTCAATCAAAATGTATGGCCCCAAATCCATCCACGCATTGTATTAGTAGAGCAACACTAATGCGAACGTTAAAGAAAAGCCATCATCATACTTGTACTTTCTTGCATAGTGGTGCAGGGTACGGTAAAACAACCATTCTAACTCAATTTCTTGCAACCGAATCAAGTAGGTTTTCTTGGTATAGTATTTCTGATGAAGATGATAATTTATTACCCTTTTTGAGGCACCTCTTTTTTAGTATACAGCGCGTCGTACCGAATTTTGGTCATACATTTGATGGGTGGAATCAATTATCGCGCTTTCCAAAAATGGATGAGCTCAATCGATGGTATAAGCTTTTTGTCAATTGCCTCTGCGATATAGACGAGCCTCTTCTCATCGTGATTGACGACTTTCACCTAGTAGATCATGTTTTTCCTATTAATTATTTCATGGAAAAAATCATTGAATTTGCTCCACCCAGCATTCATTTTATTTTGGCTTCCAGAACACTACCCAATTGGGATATTATGAGGAAATTAAAGCTACAAAAAAGATGGCTCGTTATAAAAGAGGATGAACTGGCATTTTCAACTGAGGAGATTGCAGTGTTTTTTGAAGAATATGTAGATGTACATTTATCCGAGGCTGAAATGAAAAAAGTATTAGAGATCACTGAAGGGTGGGCCATTAGTATTTCCTTATTGGCAGAGCAATGGCATCATGCTTCGCTAGATCATTGGCTGACGATTCCCACAAATGAGCTATTCACATATTTATCAGAGGAAGTTTATAGTAGGATGACTGCTACTGAGCAGGAGACGATCTTAAAATTAGCGATTTTTCCTACCTTTTCTGCGGAGCTATTGAAAGCATTTTATGGCGCTGAGATTGCGCAAATGCTGAATGCATTAACTCAGCGTCATTTATTTATCCAACCTGTGACAACAGATGGCTTCTATCGTTTTCATGCATTGTTTAGTCGATTTTTAGAAATGAAATGGCGACAGTATCCAACACAACATGCGGACCTTCATAAACAAGCTGCATTGTATTATGTAGAACATCAAAATATTCAAGCTGTCCTGTATCATGCCTTTAAAACGAATGATCATCATTTCTGCGGAGAGCTCCTACAGCTTCATGCAGAATCAATCGTACGGGCTGGTCAATTTGAATGGTTGCTAGATAAAATCAATCGATTCACTGTACCGGAAAAAGATAAATTTTATAAATTAAATTATTTTGAGGGTGAATGTCATCGCTACCGAGCTTATTATGAAAAAGCGAAACAATCCTATGAAAAATGTGCAATCCTCGCACAGAAGCAGCGGGACCACCTATTTATGACAAAGTCACAAGCTGGGATAGCCCATATTTACTTAGACACCATTCAACCTGCTTTAGCAGAGCCATATCTCGAGAAAGCATTAGAGCTAGCGAAACATACACCATTGCGCAAAGAGGAATTACTAGAACTTCAACGGCAATACGCTGAAAATTTAGTGAATCTAGGGAAGGCCAAGGGTGCACAGCTCTTTATGGAGGACGTCGCATTGCCAGAGGATGTCATACAGCGAGCAAATGTTGATGTACGTGTTTTACTACGAACAGGACAACTACGGGAGGCCAAGGAGTTATTAGCGCAGCGACTTGAATTACCGCCTCAGCTTGTTGCAACCCATCGAGAAAGTGAACTGCTAGCAGCTTTCGTTTATGCACTGTTAGGTCAAGGCAAAGAAGCCTGGTATGCTGCCCAGCATGGCATTCGAAGAGGAATAAAAGAAAAGTCTATTTTCATAGAGGCGGTTGGCTATATCAGAAAGGCTCATGCCCTGCTGTTAATGGATTTCCCAGATCATTATGGGGCATGTCAAGCCTATGAAAAAGCGTTGACCCTCATGAATGCCATTAATATTTCTCGTGTGAAGGCGGAGCCATATATGGGGTTAGCCATTGTCAAACATTTGTTAGGAGATATGGTAGCGGCTAAAAAATACTTAGCATTGGGCTTACAAGAAACGGAGCAAGTTCAAGATGCTTGGATGACAGCGCTTATTCTTTTAGCAGAAGTAAAAATAATACTTTCTGAGCAAGAAATAGAGAGAGCGAAGCAATTATTAAAGAAGACACAGCAACTATTTCAGGAGTGCGGTGATCGCAATGGCTTGATGCATGTCTTATTTTATCAATCAATGATTGCCCTGAAAGAGTGTAATAAGAAGCCGTTTCAACAGTATTTTCAACAGTTTGCACAACTATGTGTCTCAAATGGCTATGAATACTTCTTACAAAGGCCAACGATACTTGGTCCGAGCAATCGAATGGTTTTTTACGAGCTATTGCAATTTAGTCAAAAATGCCAGATGAAGCATCCAGCTATATTAGCATTGCAAAATTATTTTCAGGTCGAGGATAGTATTAGTTATCCGCATGATGAAATACAGATGAATCTTTTCGGGAGTTTAAATTTAATTCGTTCACAACGAAAGCTAGAAGACAAAGAATGGCAACGTGATAAATCAAAGGAATTATTCGTATATCTCTATTGCCATCGCCATCGCTTTACACCAAAGGAAGAAATAGCACAGGCATTATGGCCAGATCGTAGTGTCGAGTCCTTGGATCGTGATTTTAAGGTGGTGTTAAATACGTTACTTAAAGTGTTGGAGCCGCAACGACATGCAAGACAAGAGAGCTTTTTCATTCAGCGGAAAAATAATATGTATCAGTTACAAAATATTGCTTTTCTCCAAATTGATGTTGAACGTTTTCACTATTATTACAGCTTAGGAATCGACGAATTTGATCCACAGCTGTCCAATGAGTGGCTCTTATTAGCGGAAGCGAGCTATACGGATGCGCTCTATGCGGAAAAAAAGCAAATCGACTGGCTAACGCAGGACCGTGAAAAGCTACAATTTTTATATATCGAAGTCTTGGAACGACTAGCACAAAATGCAACAAGGCAACAGCAATATAAAAAAGCCATTTTTTTCGCAGAAAAGATGCTACGCGAGGATGCACTCTGGGAAGAAGCGTATCGCCTGCTCATGTACAGCCACTACCAGCTCCATAATCGTTCTCTTGCCTTAAAATGGTATGAAAAATGTGTCCAGCAATTACAACAGGAGCTAAACACAACCCCGATGGAATCCACCATGACGGTCTATGATTTGATAATGGGGTAATTGGTGTTGTTATTAAGGCTAGGTGAAGTGATTTTGTATTGGATGGGCTTGCTCAAGTGTGGGGAAGTGCTCCATTGATTATGGGAATGCTCATTCATATGTGGAAACCCGCTCCAACAGAGAGTAGAGCCGCTCCTAAGTAATGTGAAAACACTCCAACAGAGTCGGTGCCCCCTCCTAGTCAAAGCGCTCATTCTATGAGGAACTCACTCATAAACTATGTCAATCCGCTCCAACAGTGGGGTAGACAATACTATAAAAATGTAACCTATATGGAGGAACAACAATGCCATTTTGTCAGACAAATAAAGCGAAAATTTACTACGAAATAATTGGAACAGGGATACCTATCATCATGCTACATGGTTTTTCTCCTGACCATCGTTTGATGAAGGGCTGTATGGAGCCTGTTTTTAAAAAACGTGAAGGGTGGAAACGTATTTATCTGGATCTTCCGGGAATGGGAAAAACAACAGACTATTCATCAATTCAAAACTCGGATGAAATGCTAGAAGCGATTTTCGAATTGATACACACAATCATTCCACAAGAATCGTACTTGTTGGTTAGTGAATCTTATGGTGGCTATTTAGCGCGCGGTATTATGAGGAAATCAGTGGATCAACTTTTAGGTACTGCCTTTATTTGCCCTCTCATCATTCCTGAAAAAGAACAACGTACGGTGCCACCGCATTGTATTGTACAAGCAGATACGGCTTTTTTATCAACATTAAGTCAGCAGGAGCAAGATGATTTTATGGCTAATCAAGTTGTCTTAGATGCCTATAATTGGGAGCGTTATTCAACAGAGGTGTTGGCAGGGTGTAATCTAGCAGATCAGGCATTTTTAGAAAAAATTCAGCAAAGCTACGGATTTTCCTTTGCCGTTGACGAAAAGTCCTTTGATAAGCCAAGTCTCTTTTTGCTGGGTAAACAAGATTCTGTGGTTGGCTATAAGGACGCGTTATCACTTCTAGAGAAGTTTCCCAGAGCAAGCTTTGCCATTTTAGATAGAGCAGGCCACAATTTGCAGATCGAGCAACCTGAATTGTTTACCGAGCTGATGAGTGAATGGTTGAATCGTGTAGAGGGAGCGATGGATTAAAGTGATACTTGCAAATGATAAATTATTTTTAAGAGAATTCAGACAGCAAGACTGGGTTGATGTGCATAAATATGCCTCTCAGGAGGTTGTTTGTAGGTATCAAACATGGGGACCGAATTCAGAAGAGGATACAAAAGAATTCATTCAGGATGCTCTCGAAGAAGCAACACAAACACCAAGGGAACGATATGTTTTTGCTATTATTCATCAAGAAACATTAATAGGTGCGGTAGAAATCATGATTAGGGATTTTGTAAATGAAGTCGGGGAAATTGGCTATATCGTGAACCCTGATTATTGGGGTAAGGGAATAGCAACGCAGAGTGCTAAATTGATGATGACTTTCGGCTTTGAAACATTAAAGCTCCATCGTATTTATGCAACATGCGACCCTCGAAATATTGGATCATCCAAAGTATTAGAGAAAATAGGAATGTCAAAGGAAGGAATATTACGTGAAAACATGCTAATGAAAGATGGCGTTTGGCGAGATTCATTATTGTATAGTATGTTGAAACAGGAATGGTTATCATGAAGCGTACGATTAAAAGTCATCTTTATTTAGGGGTATAAAGCTATGCAGAAGGAAAAGAGCAATAAGAATCCGATGTATCACTGCAATTAAATGCAGTAGGGAATGAGAAAAAAATATTATAAGAAAAACAGATGTGGACTCTAAAAAGCAAGAATGTTGATTTCTAAGCATTCTTGCTTTTTGTTTTAAGAAATGTTGTTTAGTTGCCATTCTGCTTCGCTCCATTTTCGGGACAGAGCTAGGTGGCTCATATTTGAGCCATCTAGCTTGTAACTAATTTGTAACTGGACTTTTATATAGTGTTGTCATAGCAAGAAAGCGCTTTCTAGGGAGCTTATTTTGAAGGGGGATATGGGATGAGGAAGCAGTGGTATTGGTTTCTTTTAGTGATGTTGGCTGTGGTGTTGGTGGCTTGTAATGGGGATACGAAAGACGGCGCAACGGAAGCGGATTCTTCTGATGGGGAGACGAAGGCGGTTACTGCGGAAGGCGGCACAATTAAGATTGGTGTGCTTGCATCGTTAACTGGGGCGCTTGAGTCATATGGGAAGCAGACGCAGCGAGGATTTGATTTAGGAATTGAGTATGCAACAGGGGGCACGATGGAGGCCAATGGTAAGAAAATAGAAATTGTATATGAGGATACCGAAACAAAGCCAGAGGTGGCTGTACAAAAAGCGACAAAGCTTTTAGAAGATGATCAGGTTGATTTTTTAGTCGGCTCTTCAAGCTCGGGTGATACGCTCGCTGTTCTACCACTTGCCGAGGAGTATGAAAAAATTATGGTGGTAGAGCCTGCAGTGGCTGACAGTATTACAGGTTCAGAGTTCAATGAGTATATTTTCCGAACAGGTCGTAATTCATCCCAGGATGCCTATGCGGCAGCAGCGGCTATTGCAGGCAAAGGTGTGAAGATTGCTACATTTGCGCCAGATTATTCGTTTGGCTGGGATGGTGTGAATGCCTTTAAAACGGCAGCGGAGAAATTAGGGGCTGAAATTGTACTAGAGGAGTATGCAGATCCTGCTGCAACAGATTTTACTTCCAATTTGCAAAAAGTGATTGATGCGAAGCCAGACTATTTGTTTGTGGTTTGGGCGGGGGCAAATTCACCATGGAATCAAATTGCAGATCTTAAAATTCAAGAAAAGGGCATTAAAATTTCGACGGGTGCGCCGGATATTATTGCGCTTCAATTTATGAACCCATTGGTTGGGATGGAAGGCTTCTCGGTGTATTATCATACACTTCCTCAAAATGATGTCAATGAATGGTTAGTAGATGAACATCAAAAACGTTTCAATGAAGTGCCCGACTTATTTACTCCTGGCGGCATGTCTGCGGCGATTGCTATTGTGGAGGCATTGAAACAATCGGATGGGGATGCAGACGCCAACAAGTTAATCGATGTTATGGAAGGTATGTCCTTTGAAACACCAAAAGGGACAATGACATTCCGTGAAGAGGATCACCAGGCTCTACAATCCATGTATTCGATTCGCTTAGAGCAACAAGATGGTGTGGATTATCCAGTACCAGTACTTATTCGGGAGCTTAGTCCTGAAGAGACAGCACCGCCCGTTATGAATTAAAGAATTGAGAGGCAGCATAGCTGTCTCTCTACATAAATGTGAGAAGGAAGGGAGTAGAGAATGGAGCCTATATTATATACAGATAATTTAACAATTCGTTTTGGGGGACATACGGCTGTAGATGGCGTTAATTTTCAAATGCCTGAGAAGCATTTAAAGTCCATTATTGGGCCGAATGGTGCTGGGAAAACAACCTTCTTTAATTTGATTAGTGGTGAGCTAATGCCAACTGCGGGTGATGTTTATTTTAAAGGGCAATCACTTGCACAAAAGTCGGCCATTGAAAGAACTCGAATGGGTTTGGGACGATCTTTTCAGATTACCAATGTTTTTCCAAACTTAACGGTTCTCGAAAATGTTCGTTTAGCCGTTCAATCCAAGGAGAGAATTCGTTATCAGCTATTCCGCCATTACAAAAGCTATCAGGCGATTACGGACAAAGCGGAGGAGTTATTGGCACTTGTGTTACTCGACAATAAACGAGATGCCCTGACAACAATGCTATCCCATGGAGAGAAAAGAAAGCTTGAGATT
Organism: Lysinibacillus sp. FSL K6-4013; assembly: GCF_038630435.1. Lineage (NCBI taxonomy): Bacteria > Bacillati > Bacillota > Bacilli > Caryophanales > Bacillaceae > Lysinibacillus > Lysinibacillus sp. FSL K6-4013. Next base: position 2,513,510 of record NZ_CP152031.1, on the reverse strand, counting down.
GCCATGCTACTCGCGTTAGATACAGAAATTCTACTGCTCGATGAACCAACTGCAGGGATGTCATTAGAGGAAGTACCTACGATTTTAGAAATTATTCGAAGCATAAAACAGCAGGGGGATAAAACCATTTTGCTCATTGAACACAAAATGGATATGATTTTGGATTTATCGGATTCTATTATGGTGTTGTTCAATGGTCAGCTATTAGCAGATGGCTCACCAGAAGAAATTATGAATAATGATACTGTGCAACATGCATATTTAGGAGGGCTGTACGATGACCACCTTACTGACATTAAATGAGGTACACACGCATATTGGTCAATATCATATTTTGCAGGGCGTTAATTTTGAAGCGAAGGAGGGGCAGGTTACGGTACTGCTCGGACGCAATGGCGCAGGGAAAACGACCACCCTGAAAACAATAATGGGTTTAACGCCTGCAACAAAGGGTGACATTGCCTTTCGCTCCCAATCGATTAAAAAAAGTCCTACCTATAAGGTGGCGAAATTAGGAATCGGCTATGTACCTGAAAATCAAGGGATTTTTGCAGATTTAACGGTAGAGGAAAACATGAAGGTAGCGATGCGCAAGGAGGATACAGCCACATTAGAGCGACAGCAATATGTGCTAGAGCTGTTTCCTGACTTAAAGAAGTTTTGGAAAAAGGCTGGTGGGCATTTATCGGGTGGTCAAAAGCAAATGCTGTCCATGGCAAGAGCCTTTATTAATGATAGCCAATTAATATTGATAGATGAGCCTTCCAAGGGACTTGCTCCGATAGTTGTGGAAAAAGTGATGGAAGCGATTGTGGAAATGAAAAAGAAAACGTCCATTGTTCTAGTGGAGCAAAACTTTATAATGGCTAGTCGAATTGGTGATACCTATACATTAATCGATGATGGTAGAACAGTAAATTCGGGCAATATGCAGGATTTGATTGATGATGAAGAGCTAAAACGCAAGTATCTTGGCATTGGATAGAGGGGGTTGACTATCATTGGAGCTATTGGTCAATTTAATCATTAATGGCTTGGCCACTGGGATGTTAATTTTTCTGCTAGCAGCTGGTTTGACATTAATTTTCGGTTTAATGGATGTATTGAATTTTGCGCATGGTGGGCTATTTGTTTGGGGGGCCTATGCAGGCATCTTTACCTATATGTTGACAGAAAGTTTTATCGTTGGGATTATAGGCGCGATTGTGACCGGAGCGTTGCTTGGACTGCTGACAGAGAAATTCATTATTACGCCTGTTTACGGCAATCATATTCAGCAAATTTTAATTACCTTAGGGCTGATGCTCGTTTTGCAGGAGCTTATTAAGGTGGTCTTTGGACCAAATGGGGTGGCAGTAAAAACACCAAGTTATTTAGCAGGTAGCTGGGAAATTGGTGATGTGATCATCATTAAATATCGTTTATTTATTATTGTCATAGGGTTTGTGATTTTTGGTATTTTCCAATACATGCTGAAGCGTACGAAGATTGGCTTGATCGTTCGGGCTGGGGTGCAGGATAAGGAAATGGCGCAGGCTCTCGGTATTCATATTAAGCGTGTATTTTTATACGTCTTTATGGTGGGCGCTGCTCTGGCGGCACTTAGTGGGATGTTGATGGCTCCCTATTCAGGTGTGATTTATGCGGAAATGGGCATGGAGTATGCCATTTTAGGCTTTATTGTTGTGGTAATTGGCGGTATGGGTAGTTTTTCCGGCTCCTTGCTTGCAGCGATTTTAGTGGGGCTAGCAGGTAGCTTTATGGCTTATTATGTCCCTGTGCTGTCACTAGCGGTCAATATGATTTTAATGGCCATCGTTTTAATTTTCCGTCCTCAGGGGCTGTTTGCGATGCGAAAGGAGCGGACATCATGAACAACAAAATATCTTTACGTACTTTCGCTTTTTTCCTGTTACTTGTCATTTTTATTATCCTTCCTTTTGTCAATGATTCAAGGACACTACTTATTTTACTCACACAAATCTTTATTTTTGGGATATTGGCAATGAGTTATGATATTTTACTAGGCTATACAGGCATCGTCTCCTTTGGGCACGCCATGTTCTTCGGCATTGGTGCCTACACAACAGCAGTCATGCTTAAGCAGATGGATCACACACTCTTGATCTTTGTACTGTCCATCGTGATTGGTATGGTACTAGCAGGCTTCATTAGCTTTTTAGTAGGTTTATTAACCTTACGCTTAAAAAGTCATTTTTTTGCGATGCTGACGCTAGCCTTTTCGGGGTTATTTTTAGTCTTAGCTGAAAAGTGGCGCTCTGTTACGTATGGCAATGATGGCTTTACATTCAGAGCACCTGATCTATTTAGAGATCGAATGACCTTCTATTTCTTTGTGCTAGCAAGCTTGGTTGTCATCTTTTTGGCGCTCTACCGCTTTGTTAATTCACCAACAGGTCGTATTTTAATTGCCGTTCGTGAAAATGAACAGCGGACGAAATCATTAGGCTTTAATACGTTGCACTATAAAGTCATTGCCTCAGTTGTGGCAGGCATTGTAGCAAGTTTTGCTGGCTCCTTATATGCAGTGTCATTGCGCTTCGTTAACACGAGTGTGATGGCCATGGATATTACGCTGGATGCATTGTTAATGACGATTATCGGTGGGGTTGGTACTTTAGTGGGGCCGTTATTAGGCTCGGCGGTCATTGAATATGCGCAGCATGCACTGTCAGGGCTTGCACGAGATTATCCTATTTTTGAACGTTGGATTATCTTCTTCGGGATTCTCTATATTTTAGCCGTTATCTTCTTCCCAAAAGGTATTATTGGCTCATTAAGATTGCTCTTTTGGAAGTGGCGAGGAAGGCTAAAGCAACGAAAAACGACAGGTCCCTTGCCTCAGGAAAAGGAGCGATTTGAATGACAGTTGGTATTGTTAGTACAGGTATTTATCTACCTCAACAGAAGATGACATCGCAGGAAATTGCGGCTCTTTCCAATATTCCTGAGGCCATTATCCGTCAAAAAATGGGCATTCATGAAAAGCCAATTCCTGATAAGTCTGATCATACCGTGCAAATGGGTATCTGGGCAGCACAGGAGGCGATTCAAAAAGCAAATATAGACCCTAAGGATATTGATGTTGTCATCTATATGGGGGAGGAGCATAAGGAATATCCACTTTGGACAGCCTCCATTAAAATGCAAGAGGAGCTTGGTGCTGTGAATGCATGGGCATTTGATGTGCAATTACGCTGCGGCACTACAATCATGGCGCTGAAAGTGGCGAAAAGCCTAATGGCCTCAGATGACACGATACGAACCATTCTGTTAGCAGGTGGTTATCGCAATGTTGATTTTATCGATTACAGCAATCCACGATCGCGCTTTATGTACAATTTAGCGGCTGGTGGAGGGGCCATGTTATTACAAAAAAACTATGAAAAAAATTTGCTACTAGAGGCAGATATTATAACGGATGGTTCTTTCTCAGAGGATGTAGTCGTGCCAGTCGGGGGAACGAAAAATCCATTAACCCCAACCCATTTAACCGAAAATTTATATAAGCTTGACGTTTTGGACCCCATTGGGATGAAGGAGCGGCTAGAACAAAAATCTTTAAGCAATTTTTTGAAGGTCATTCGCAGTTCTTTAGCGAAAAGTGGATACAGTGACGATCAGCTAGATTATTTAGCGATGCTGCATATGAAAAGATCTGCACATGATTATATTTTAACGGAGCTTGGCTTACAGCAGGAGCAGTCTATTTATTTGCAAGACTATGGACATATTGGTCAGATCGATCAAATATTGTCCCTACAGCTAGCACAGGAGCAAAACCAAATTCAAGCAGGCGATATTGTGACACTTGTTAGTGCTGGCATTGGCTATGTATGGGGAGCTATCACAATACGTTGGGGATAAGGGGGAAATGGCATGGTAAAAACGATTCAACTAGCAAATGGAGAAACAATGGCCTATCGCAAGCGATCAGGTGGAGGTCATCCTTTAGTGTTGGTACATGGCAATATGACATCTTCTAAGCATTGGGATATTCTGATGGATGCTTTAGACGAGAAATATACCATTTACGCGCTAGATTTACGTGGTTTTGGTGAATCATCCTATCTTAAGCCAATCACTGCGATTAAAGATTTTAGTGATGATGTCAAGCTATTTGTGGATGCACTGCAACTGCAAAGCTTTGATATGATTGGCTGGTCAACAGGTGGAGCTGTCTGTATGCAGTTTGCAGCAAATTATCCAGGACACTGTCAACGACTGATTTTACTTGCGTCTGCTTCTACACGTGGCTATCCATTTTACACGGATTTAGGAACAGGCAATCCAGCCTCCTTTAAGCGAGCCTATCATTATGAGGAGGTATTGGTGGATACATCCAAAACAAAGCTTATTCAAGGCTTCTACGATGCAAAAAATGCGGAAGGCTTACAGTCTATATGGAATGCATTAATTTATACGCACCATCGACCAAACGAGGGAAAATATCAAGAATATGTAGAGGATATGCTTACACAGCGCAATTTAGCAGAAGTATATCATGCGCTCAATACATTTAATATAAGTGCTGTTGACAATGATGTGGTAAAAGGCTCTCGGGAGGCCATGTTGCTTCATATCCCAATTTTAGTGCTACGAGGGGATCGTGATTTGGTGATTACAGAGGAAATGAATGCAGAGTTATTACATGATTTAGGCAAAACAGCACAGTTTGTAAGCCTAAAAGATTGTGGGCATTCACCGTTGATCGATGATTTAGCACAATTAACAGCTGAAATTGAAGCCTTTTTAGAAATTGGAGGAAGACAGTATGCGTTTGAACAATAAAGTGGCTATCATTACAGGCGCTGCAAATGGTATTGGCTATGCGGCTGCTGAGCGTTTTATCGAGGAGGGGGCATCGGTGTTTATCGCCGATTTTGATGACAAAGCAGGCAATCTTGCAGCACAACAACTAGGTGAAAATGCTGTATTTATACAAGTAGATGTTGCAAGTAGAGAGAGCGTTAAACAGCTGGTGAAGGCAGTGATCGAACAGGCAGGACGCATTGATATTTTAGTGAATAATGCGGGGATTACACGAGACGCCATGCTGACAAAAATGACGGAGGATCAATTTCAGCAGGTGCTAGATGTCAATTTGACAGGAGTCTTTCATTGTACACAGGAGGTCATTCCCTATATGGTGGCAGCAGGTGGAGGCAAAATTATAAATACATCCTCAGTTAGTGGAGTATATGGCAATGTTGGTCAAACCAATTATGCAGCGACAAAAGCAGCGATTGTAGGTATGACAAAAACATGGGCGAAGGAATTAGGGCGTAAGGGGATTAATGTTAATGCAGTGGCACCTGGCTTTACAGAAACAGATATGGTCAAAAAAATGCCTGAAAATATTTTGGCTCAAATGCGATCAATCGTCCCCCTACAACGCCTAGGGACACCACGTGATATTGCCAATGCCTATTTATTTTTAGCATCTGATGAGGCCTCCTATGTTCATGGGCATACTCTGCATGTGGATGGCGCAATTATGATGTGATAGGGGGTAGTCAAGATGTTTGTTGAGCAAGAATGGATTTTAAAACGTGCAGCTTTAACACCTCACCACATCGCCTTAATTAATTTAACATCAAAGGAACAATGGACCTACCAGCAATTATCTGAGGAAATCGGCAAATGGAGTCAATTTTTCGAACGGCAGCAGCTACAAAAGGGAAGTAGAGTCGCTGTTTTTGCGAGAAATCATATCCAATTGTTTGCTGTTTTATTTGCCTGTGGGCTACGTGGGCTCATTTATGTACCTTTAAATTGGCGCTTAAGCAAGGAGGAGCTAACACAAATTTTGGAGGATGCGACTCCTGCTATCCTATTATACGAAGAGGATAGTCATTGTCCCTTAGTTTTAGAAAAAATGTTTTCACTTCATGTTAGCCAGCATGAGAAGGAGATACAACCAAGTAGGCAAGACGTGGATGTGGATGATCCATGGTTAATGATTTATACAGGAGGCACGACGGGTCAGCCAAAGGGAGTAGTGTTATCCTTTCAGTCGGTCAATTGGAATGCCATGAATACTATTATTAGCTGGGGTTTACATGCTCAAGATCGGACATTAAATTATATGCCGATGTTTCATACTGGTGGCTTAAATGCTTTATGCATTCCCTTACTGATGGCGGGAGGAACCGTCATTATTGGCGATAAATTTGATGCAGAAGAGGCACTACAAGCAACGAACCAATATCAAACGACAATTTCTCTTTTTGTGCCAACAATGTATCAAGCAATGATTGCTACGAAGTATTTTCAGGAAAATCAATTTCCTTCCATGAAGGTATTTTTATCTGGAGGTGCCCCGTGCCCTCATCCTATTTACGATGCTTTTTATAATAAGGGATTATTTTTTAAAGAGGGATATGGTTTAACAGAAGCAGGACCCAATAATTTTTATATTGACCGAGAGCGTGCCTATGCAAAAAAGGGGGCTGTCGGGAAAAGCATGCAATTCAATGAAGCTAAAATCATCAGTCATACAGGAAAAAGTTGTGCACCTGGAGAAGTAGGAGAGCTATTGGTAAGAGGGAAGCATATGTTTCGCTTTTACTGGAATAAGAAGCAAGAAACTGCCAATATCCTGCAAGATGGCTGGTTGAAAACAGGGGATTTAGCGATGATGGATGCGGAAGGCGATTTTTATATTGTTGGGCGTAGAAAAGAAATGATAATTTCAGGTGGTGAAAATATCTATCCTCAGGAAGTAGAACAATGTCTACTACGGCATCCAGATGTGCGGGAGGTGGCCGTGATTGGTGTAGGTGATGACTATTGGGGTGAGATCGTGACAGCTTTTATTGTTTGTCCCCACCAAGTAGCCTCTCTATTAGATGATCTTAATGAGCTATGTCATCAACAATTAGGACGTTATAAGATTCCAAAACAAATGATTTTCTTAGACGAACTACCGAAAACAAGCGTTGGTAAAATCGATAAAAAGGCATTGTATAGGCTTGTTGACTCATCTATCTGTTAAGTATGATGAGAAGGAAGAAACGCACGTCTTTCTAAATCCGAAATAAGAGAGGGACACATAAATGGCCCACGCATTAGTTATTGGTGGAACAGGGATGTTGGCTGACACATCCCTTTGGTTAGTGAATGATGGCTACCATGTCTCAGTAATTGGACGTAGTGCCCATCGAATGGAAGATTTGCGAAATAGAACAACCAAACCTGCCCTTCTAACGCCGATTTTAGTTGATTATTGTAATATAGCCTTATTAAAAGAGAAGCTAGAAGAAACGCTCGAGCATAACGGGCCCATTGAATTGGTCGTTGCTTGGATTCATTCCTATGCGGACACTACATTAGAGAACATCTCCAATGTAATTTCAATAGAGAATAATGGGGAATGGAAACTGTTTCATGTGTTGGGGAGTAAGGCGAATTTAAGTGAAGTCCAAGAGAAATTGAAGCTCCCTGCTCGTTCGCAATACAGGCAAATCCAGCTAGGTTTTATGATGGAAGAAGGTCATGCGAGATGGCTTACGCATGAGGAAATATCGCAAGGTGTCGTTGCTGCTATTCAACAGGATCAACCTATCCATATCGTCGGGACGCTGCAGCCTTGGGAAAAGCGACCATTATAAACTAACTAACCTTCGTCTAACTAGATGGACGAAGGTTTTTACTTATCTCCATTATCAGTTTGTTGTAGATGTCTACATAATTGTGAGGGATAGTTAGGTTTGTGTGAAAAACGTCAGGATCAAGCAACTTTCTTCTCCTTACCTTTTTACTTAGTATAACAAAATCATTTCCATATAACTTATCCTTATTTACTCACATCTCTTCCCATCAGAGCGACATATCAGTAAAATAGAGTAGGTTAGGGGGATTACATGTGAAAGATCAACGCTTTAAAATAGCGCATCGAGAGGCGCTTATCGGAATTGGACTCGTCCTTGTCAACTTTGCGATTTGGTTTGGCTTTGCCTATGGATTAGGTTCAGGAGATCCAAGAAATTATACGTATGTATTTGGTTTTCCTGCCTGGTTTTTCTATAGCTGTATCGCTGGGACAGGCTTTATGATCCTTCTTATCTGGATTGTGATGAAACTCTTTTTCAAAGAGGTACCATTCGATGATGAGGAGGTGGATCGCTAATGCATTGGCAAGTTGTATTTCCATTGCTATTATTTTTAATTATTATTTTTGGAATCGGTATTTGGGCCAATAAGCATGTCCGCTCCTCTAATTCATTCCTGCAGGAGTATTTCCTAGGTGGTCGTGAAATGGGTGGTTTTATCCTTGCAATGACGATGATTGCTACATATGGCAGTGCGAGTAGTTTTATCGGAGGACCGGGTGTAGCCTATACAAAAGGACTTGGGTGGGTATTACTGGCAATGGCTCAGCTACCAGCAGGTTATTTTGTACTCATGATTTTAGGGAAAAAATTCGCCATTATTGCTCGTCGTTACCAGGCCATTACGTTAATCGACTTTTTACGTGAACGCTACAAAAGCCATGTCATTGTTATTTTATCAGCCATTAGCATCATTGTTTTCTTATTTTCGGCTATGATGGCTCAATGGGTTGGGGGTGCACGCTTAATTGAGTCATTAACTGGCTTAAGCTACACAGCAGCACTGTTTATTTTTGCGATTTCCGTGTTAGTATATGTGATTATCGGAGGCTTCCGTGCGGTTGCACTTACAGATACGGTCCAAGGTTCAATTATGGTGATTGGTACAATTATTTTATTAATCGGCACCATTGTGGCAGGTGGAGGCATCGACAATATAATGGCCTCACTGGTCGCTGAAAATCCTGACTTTGTGTCACCATTTGGCGCACAAGGAGATTTAACGCCTCTGTATGTCTCAACATTTTGGATTCTCATTGGTGTAGGGGTTGTAGGACTTCCGCAAATTGCGGTTCGTGCGATGAGCTATAAGGATTCCAAAAGTATGCATCAAGCGATTCTTATTGGCACGATTGCCATAGGGACAATCATGTTTGGCATGCATTTAATTGGGGTGTTAGCCCGACCTGTCTTACCGGGCATTGAGATTGGTGATAAAGTCATGCCGCTCCTGACATTGAAGGTATTACCGCCATTTTTAGCAGGAATCGTTTTAGCTGCACCAATGGCTGCGACAATGTCTACGGTTAATGCTTTACTAATGCTTGTCAGCTCTACAGTTGTCAAAGACATCTATTTAAATTATATGAAGCCGAAAGCTAGTGATGCAGAGATAAAGCGTGCAAGCTTTATTGTAACAACAGTCATTGGCCTAGCCGTTGTCATCTTTGCACTCAATCCACCTGATTTATTAGTGTGGTTGAACTTATTTGCCTTCGGTGGACTAGAGGCTGTCTTTATTTGGACAGTCGTTTTAGGATTGTATTGGAAAAAAGCGAATAAATACGGAGCGATTGCGTCAATGATTTCAGGCATGTTGTTGTATATTATGATTGATCGGTTTTATCCTTCTGTCTTTGGTATGCATACAGTCACGATACCAATTGTCGCATCCTTCTTTATTTTTGTGATTGTCAGTTTGTCCACTAGTCATAAATTTAAAAACGAAAAGCTTATGATTTAACGCCAAAACGCCACAGATTTCAAATTCTGTGGCGTTTATTTTAATGCATCATAAAATCATAGGCATTTTTCGCAAGTAATGTCATTGTAACGACAATAAATAGCGTGCGGACAAAGCCACTTCCTTTCTTGATTGCCATCCGTGAGCCAAGCATAGCCCCACCAATTTGCGCAATGCCCATGACTAGACCATAAACATAATGAATTTGACCTAAGTAAGCAAACATACAAACACCAGCCACATTACTCGCCAAATTTAAAAACTTCGCATTACCAGCCGCCTTTAAAAAATCGAAGCCTACCAATAAGAAGCTAAAGATTAAAAACGACCCTGTCCCAGGACCAAGAAATCCATCATAAAAACCAATAGCAAATAATAGCAGCATAAATAAAAACAAATGTTTTTTAGATAGATTTTTTACGGTAGAGACGGCACCCCAATCCTTTTTAAAGATCGTATATACCCCAACAGCCGCCAGCATAACAAGCATTAATGGCTTTAGTAATGCTGGATTAATCAGATGCACAGTCCAAGCACCACATAATGATCCGATAAATGCTAGTGGAAAATATTTGAGGACAGAGCGAATGTCCAGCTGGCCAGAACGATAGAAAGAAATAGAGGAAGTGAGCGAGCCCATAGCTCCTGCTAGTTTGTTCGTGGCAACCGCAGCAGCTGGATTGAGCCCAACAAATAGTAAGGCTGGTAGTGAAATTAAACCGCCCCCTCCCACTACTGAGTCAACAAAAGCCGCCAGAAATCCAAAAGAAATTAATAGTATGAGAATATGTACATCGATTTCAAACAACATATGACACCTCTTTATAATTAGTTACTACTGAAATAGTAACTAATTTTATTTGCGCTGTAAACCCCATTTTTTCATTGGCAAATCTTCACATTGGTAGCCTATAATAAAGATAATGGAGGGATTACATGGAGGAATTAATCACCCAGCTGAAAGAAATGGGTTTTACAGAATATGAAGCGAAGGCCTATACGGCACTTGTTCAGCAAAGTCATGTCAGTGCCTATCAGGTAAGTAAAAATTCTGGCATACCACGTGCAAGAGTGTATGATATTTTAAATATCCTTGTAGAAAAGGGCATCGTGTTAAAAGAAGAGACCGCAGAACAAACGACCTATTCGGCAATGCCTGTGTCTGTGTTCTTACAGCAAATGCAACAGCGCTGGGAGTCGAATTTTACGTCTATAAGCGGGAAATTAGAGAAATTAGAGGAAAAAGTACAGGAAGCTGAGCCTAAAGTGGTCATGCTGAAGGGCAAGGAATCCATTATCAACTATTGTCAGTCACTTCTAAAGAAGGCGAAGAAAAAAGTGATGCTGTCGATGTGGGAAGATATGTATGATGCCTTACGTGAAGATTTGCAAGAGGTGGCGCTGCATGTTCCTGTTCATGGCATTACGTTGTATGTAGGAGAGCATCTCGCCTCAATTGACCAGCATAGAGCCACACATTATACAAAAAAAGCATCTACACCGCATTGGTTTATCTTATCGATAGATGGTCAGGAAATGATTTATGGTCATTCTCCATCTACGCAAGAGACGGCCTTTATCACCAATGATCCCGTTCATATTTATTTGTTAGAGGATTATATATGGCATGATGTGCTCATCAATCGATTAGTAAAACGTGATGATCAGGAGTTAGAAGACTGGATTGCTAAGGAGCGTAAAGCTTTTTTCTTAGAATAGTCGTATAAGGGAAGGGGAGTAACTTGAAAAAATTCGTGTTGCTAGGTTTAATGAGCTTACTAATGCTAGGAGCCTGTAATGCTACACCACCAACCAATCCACCAACGATTCATGAGCTAACGGTTGTCCCAGATAATGTCCAAAAAAATATTGTTTCTAATGACAGAATACAACTATTACATGAAAATGATGCTCCATATTACCTTGTTTATTATTCAAAAGGGAATGTATTGGTAAGTATTACAGCTGAGGGAAATAGGCTTATCATCCAGTTAGAAGAAGGCAGCGAGCAAAGGAAAGAGGCTCAGCCCTATGTTTTTCAAATCACCGTCAAGAATCCTGAGCTTGATACCATTGATTTGCGAATAAACGGTCAGAGTACGCCCATTGATCGTATGACCATTATGTGATAAAAGAAACCGAAATCTTTAGATGAGATTTCGGTTTCTTTATGAGATGTCTAATAAAAGACTTTGTCTACGTTATATTTAGAGCGGAAAGTATTAATCGCGTATGTTTCGTAAATTTCACGTTCCATTGGATCTTCTACTTCATAGACTTCAATTTTGAACACTTCATCACGATGGTTTTTCATCGGAGAAACATTATCCTCGAAATGTTTTTTAATACGTTGACGAATTTTACGTGCTTTCCCAACAAACAATAGCTCATTCTTATCATTATAGAATAAGAAAATGCCGCCTTTATCACGTGTGATTTTATGGAAGTCAATAAAACCGAAGTAAGGTGTGATTGGCACATCACCTGGTTTTAAATCTTGTTCACGTTGACGGATTACTAGATCTGGTTTTGGAAATTCAATTTTAATCAAACTATTCACGTTCCTCTCTCTTACTAAAAGTATATGGTAACATAATTACGGCATGTTTACCATAAATTTTAAATGTAGAAACCCCACAGATAGCAAGCTTAGTGTACATCAAATGACCAAGAAACATGCGCGTGAATCACAAAATATTCTATGAATTATTGATATTCTAACTAGTTCGTGTTACAATTCAAGATAATTAAATAATCTTATCAAGAGAAGCTGAGGGATTTGGCCCGATGACGCTTCAGCAACCTCTAACAATCGTTAGAAAGGTGCTAATTCCAGCAAAGGATTTTTTCCTTTGAGAGATAAGAGTGGACGTGAAAAAAATCCTTCTCATTCTATCTCGTATGGAATGAGGAGGATTTTTTAATTTCATTGCATTCTACGCAAGCAAGATTTGCTAAAAGAGAGTGATTATAGAGAGGGGAAAGCAAGATGCCAATTAATATTCCGAAAAATTTACCAGCTGGAGAACATTTACGTGAGGAAAAAATCTTCGTCATGGAAGAAGATCGTGCGAAAACACAGCAAATCCGTCCATTAAATATATTAATTTTAAATTTAATGCCTGAAAAAGAAAAAACAGAGCTCCAATTACTACGTTTATTAGGAAATACACCATTACAGGTGAATATTACCTTTTTAAATACGGCCACACATGAGTCGAAAAATGTGAGTAAATCCCATTTGCAGCTATTTTACACAACGTTTAACCAGATTCGTCATCGACGCTATGATGGTATGATAATTACTGGTGCGCCAGTAGAGAAAATGGCTTTTGAAGAGGTTAACTATTGGCAGGAAATTTCAGAAATTATGGATTGGTCTAAAAAGAATGTGACATCCGTGCTACATATATGTTGGGGGGCACAGGCTGCATTGTATCACCATTATGGCATTGGGAAGGTCGAGCTTTCTGCTAAATGCTCAGGCGTCTATTCCCATGTGATTACAGATTTAACAGTGGATTTGGTACGAGGCTTTAGTGATTTATTTACTGCGCCGCACTCTCGCTATACATCTGTTTCGATTGACGAGGTTCGCAATCATCCCGATCTACGACTATTATCTTACTCAGAGGATGCAGGGGTATTTATTGTACAATCAAAAGATAATAAAAATATTATGATTACGGGGCATCTAGAGTATGATGCGACAACATTAGCCGATGAATACAGTCGCGATGTGGCGAAGGGCATAGATATCGCCGTTCCTGTAAACTACTTCCCGAATGACGATCCAACACAAGTGCCGATGAATACATGGCGTGCCCATACCCATTTATTATTCTCTAACTGGTTGAACTACTATGTTTACCAAGAAACACCATATGAATGGGATTTTGTAGATGAAATCGAATATCATATTTAATTAATAAAAAGTCTAATTTCTTTTCTAACGTAGAAGAAATTAGACTTTTTGATTGTCATTTTTTGTTTCCTGCTGAGGTGTTTCGTTATTTTGAGCCTTGGACTTGCGGTTTCGAATGACTGCTACAATCAGCAAAAGTATGGGTAATAAAATGGTGAAAATAAAGGAAAAGATTGGCCAAATTTCATTATTATAATTGTTTGAATGGACAATGTTTGGATGAACAATTTGGGAGAGTCCCATGACAATTAGACCCATAGGTAAGATGAGAGGCCGATGATCCTTGATTTTTAAAATCTGGGCAAGACCGACAACCGTCGTATAGAAATACATAAAAGTACGAATATAAATGGACGAGATCCACATAAAGGCCATGATGATTTCGATGCGCTGTAAAAAATCTCCTATAGATATTCTTTGTGCTAAGGCATAGCTTGGAAAGGTTCTAGAAGCCGTATTTTCAGGGCCCAGTACAAGAATCGATAGTACAATTAATGTAACTAAGACAAATCCTCCCATGATGGTTCCAATATAAAAGCCTTTCTGCGCGGATTGCTGTACATTAACCCCAGCAGGATAGAGCATTAATAACACAATTAATGGAAAGGAAAAGATACTCATAAAACGAATAATACTATAAAACATCGATGATTTTGTTGCCTCGAGTACTGGTTGAATATTTTCAAACGTAATCTGAGGTGTAATACAAACAACAAAAAAAATAAAAATAAAGACAAATAACGGGAAGAGGATTTCAGCAGACCGCGCAAAAGTCTCAATGCCTAAATAGGCAGCATACATAATAATAATACTAAATAGCAAGGCAATGGCCATTGTCGGTGTCTCTGGCATGACTTCTGTTTTCATGAAAATACCGATAAAATAGAGTAATTCTCCTGCGGATAAAAAGGTAAGTATGAGGAAACAAATGGCTGTGATTTTTCCAAAAAAGCGTCCAAGAATTTTTTCGTTTGCCTCTATAAAATTGAGTGATGGTGTTTGATTGGCAAGTGTTAAAAATAATTTTAAGACCAGTAAACTGAGGATGATTCCAATGCTGGCTGCAATCCACGCATCTTGCTTAGCGGCACTCGTAATACTAGCGGGAATAATTAAAATCGCTGTACCGATAGAATAGAGGAAGGTAACGATTGTAAACTGTCTTGAACTAATTATCTCTTTTTCCATTAAGCTACCCTCCGTTTCTCAGTCCATCTTTCTATTTTGTGAATGACACAATGTAATCCCTAATTGGTGTGAAGATAAAGGTAATCAAATCTAATGGGCTAGGAATATGGATTTTCAGGGCAATCCCCATATTTAAAGCCGTTCCAATAAGTAGCAAAAAGGAGAATACAATAATGGCTTTTCTATCCTGTTGCTTTTTTAGCTTTGGAATAAAAATAAGCGCAATGATTATCGCGATGATCAAGATAGCTATAGCTAGCACCATTGCATTTACTCCTCCTTTGGCTTGTTTAATAATGAATTTTGCATCGTACCTGAACCTTGGGTTGTTACCTTTACATGAACAGTCACTGCTAAATCTGGAAAAATGGAAGTCCAGTCATCCTTGATTTTTTTCCACTGCTTTGGATCTGCCCGATGTAGGGCATCCCCAAATCCAAAAACATCGACTTCATATTGCTGTTGTATTACCTCTAATGTTTTTTCAAGGCGTTCTTCGATACCCTCAGCTGTTTTTTTATTAACATAATCAATCGATTTATTTTTGGTAAGATCGATATCACATTCGACCTCTCCAACATTCTGCTCAACATAAATATGAACATTGATTTTCGGTTTCCCGTTTTTAAATGACCCTTTCACCTTTGTAGTGGATTGTGTGATTTCAGTAGACAAGGTCCCTTTATTAGGACAGGCGATGATTTCTATCGTACTTTGAATTTTGTCATTAAGAAAACTAATACTTTTGCTTTCGCTCTCAGTCAGTAGCCCTATATATTTATCGCCTTTAAAGACTGCTAAACCTGTATAACGTAATAGCACAGGTGTTTTAACACGTTGCACATTTGTTTGATCTACCCCTAATTTCTTATCGCCATGAACTTCAATAGCAGAAATTAACGCCCCTTTATGCTTATTGCTTAATGTATTGACTAATTCATCAATATTAACAGCTATCGTGGAGCCCCAAGCCTTCTCAGAGACATCAAGGGAATTTAACATTTTATTAGCAGGAACTTTTTCAATGGGTGTTAGTACATTTAATACATCCTTTGCTGTTGCATCGTGAGACATAATGACGTCGAAATCCTTACGAAATTCATGGTCCCTTACAATTAAATCAAGTGCATCACTAATGCCTTCTTTCGCGAGATCTTCCCCTAATACAACCACTTGAAGGTGGGCAAAATAAGGTTTTCGTGCTGCAATAGTCGTCATTTTGCGAATGGCCTCAAAGATGGTTTCGCCTCTCGAATGATAGCTAACGACAGGTGAGCGTTGAGTGGAAGCTTGTCGCACTGAGACTTCACTAGGATCGACAATTTGAACTGTAATTTCATATTCCTCATCTATTTTGTCAATGCCTAGTGCTACCACAATGGCTAATTCATTTAATTCTCGCTTACTCCAGCAACCACTTAACAGTAAAGTGAGGATACATAGTAAGCAAATCCAGTTTAATTTTGCCATATTCTATTCCTCATTTATCCAGTTGTTATTTTCTGTTTTTTACATTGATATAGTTATGTCCTCTAACAATATTTTTTTGATTGACTAAACGAGGTCGTGTAAGTAATTTTCTACGCGGGAACAGCACAAATGCATCCTTCTGATCCTGTAATACCAACGGTGCGAATGGGCTTAAATAAGGTACACCAAATGAACGAATGCTACATAGATGAAGAGTAATTAGCATAATGCCAAACATTACACCGAATAAACCAAACATAGCAGCTAAAATCATTAATGGGAAACGTAGTACACGAATCGTATTCGATAAGCCATAGGCAGGGAATAGAAAGCTACAAATCGCTGTTAAGGCTACAATAATTACCATTACAGCGGATACGACGCCTGCATCAACTGCTGCCTGTCCAATAACTAAAGTACCTACAATGGATACCGCAGGACCGATTGTCCGAGGCATACGAAGTCCAGCTTCCCTTAAGACCTCAAAGGCAACCTCCATAATAAGCGCTTCTACTACTGCAGGAAAGGGTACGCCTTCCCTTTGTGAAGCAATGCTAATTAACATGGGTGTCGGTAGCATTTCTTGGTGAAAGGTAGTAATCGCCACATACAAGGATGGTGCTACTAACGCTAGACTGATACCAAAGAAACGCAGGATACGTATAAGCGAGCTAATCATCCAATGCTGATAATAATCTTCTGCTGATTGTAAAAAGGATGTAAATAGCGCTGGTACGACTAAGACAAAAGGTGTGCCGTCAACGAGAATCGCCACTTTGCCATCTAATAATTCACCTGCGATGACATCAGGACGTTCAGAGTTGTAGACGGTTGGAAACATAGAGTTTTTTGAGTCTTGAATAAAATCCTCAATATAGCCACTTTCCAGAATGCCATCAATATTAATACGATCTAATCGAGCCAATACCTCTGCGACAATTTTGTCACTGGCGATGCCATTTATATACATCACTGCTACATCTGTTTGTGTCACATCTCCGATAACACGTGACTTTATCCAGAGATTCGGACTTTTTATTTTGCGACGGATAAGCGCAGTATTGGTCCTTATTGTTTCGGTAAAGGATTCCCTCGGTCCGCGAATAACGGATTCAGTCGATGGCTCTGTGACAGCTCGATCCTTGGCACTTCTTGTACTTGTCACAATCCCCTCAGCGAAGCCATCCAATAAAATAACCGTTTCACCATTGAGAATGGCATTGTAGAGTGTTGTGAAATGCTCAATATTCGTCACATCGCCTACCGTTAAATAGGAATTCCGAACATATTGGTTAATTGTCGTTATTTCAATATCTTGTTCTTCTTCAATATTTGCCATCAGTTTATCGATAACAGAATCAGAAATAGTCGTTTTATCCGATAAGCCATCAATGGAAATAATGGCAAGGCTATGTGGTTCAGCTTCTCCAATCCTAATTTCACGTATAATAATATCATTACTATGCCCTAGTGACTGTTGAATGATTTTGATATTTTTAGATAGGGAAGTATACAATAAATCGTTCTGGGATGGGGAGGTCTCGGCATTGTTATACATGGACATGTGTGTTTTCCTCCTCAAATGGTCGTTCATTACCTATAGAGTGGACAATTTATTGGAGAGATAAACGAAAAGGGCATGAAAAATCTAGCTATTTGTGGCAAAATTACATCCTTTTTGTTTTGGAATAAATAAAAAAACAGTCTGTCCTTTCAATACTTGAAAGGACAGACTGCTTTATGTACGATAGTCGTATTGTAATTCATCTTTACTTGTATCAACATCAACATGTAAATTGTGATCGTTAAAGAACCAAAGATCTTTCTCATCAATGTAATAGATGACACCATCAATTTCTGTCTGCACACCTATGGCAATGGGTTCCTCACGTGTCATTCCCAGCGAAAAGCCTTCATGAAACGGACTAGAGCCACCATAACGTGCATAAAAACGAATTGTATCACCCGGTTCAACTTCCATTTCCTGTTTGAACCATTGTAGGGCTTCATCTGTCAATGCAATATTCATTTCAAATGCTCCTCTCTTCCTACAGCCATTTTACCTTTGGTTCGGTGCCGTTTTTAATACGTGCAATATTGGCACGGTGACGATAAATAATAAAGGTAAATAAAAAGGCTACCAAGATGCCTAATGCAAAGTCACCTGTAATAAAATAATAAACGATTGCATAGATAAGCGCTACTAAAGCGGCTATCATCGATGTTAAGCTGACGATTTTTGTGATTTTTAATGTCACAATAAAGGTAATAAATAGTAGGACAAAGAGTGGCCAAGAATAGCCTAATAATACACCCGCTGATGTTGCCACAGCTTTCCCACCACGGAAGTTGGCGAAGATCGGGAACATATGACCGATTACGGCGACAAGCCCCAGTAATAAAGAATGGAGTGTAGTATCAGAGAAAACGGGAAGTGTCACGAGTAAGACAGCGGCAGTCCCTTTTAAGACATCCATCACCGTAACAACAATACCTGCCTTTTTCCCTAACGTTCGAAAAGTATTGGTCGCACCAAGATTACCGCTTCCGTGTTCACGAATATCGGTGTTATAAAAAATTTTGCCTATCCATAATCCAGAAGGTATAGAGCCGATTAGATAAGCACATAAAATAATAAGTCCATTGATCATAGCTGGACTCCTTTCATTCATAGTCCATCACTTGGTACTAATAGTTTGTATCAAGTATTTTACACTTTTTCTTGCTAATCTACAATGTTATGAAGGAGATTTCATTCGAAGTCTTGAATTCAATACAAAAGAGAATCTATTAGCGAGGACTAGGCTTTTAGACATAAATTTGTAGGAAGCGATAAAACCTTTTTAAAAATATAGGCAAAATGGCAATTTTGTCAATCGCTCATTCCTTTGGTAGAATAGAAGTCTAACTTTAACCAGTTTAATCGCAAGGCACGAGGTAGTGTGTGCTACTATTTGCAAGCAACACAAATTTATTTTGCAACTATGTAGGCTTCAAGGCGTCAAATGATGTTGGAAGCTAGAAGCAGTCTGCCTTGCTTAAATACCAATTTTAAGCAACTGTTGAAGATGTTTACTATTAATAAATATGATCAAAACTGTGAGCAAATTTTAAAATTTTATTGGACCTGTCGCTAACTATTGACAGGAAATGCTATTATTATTAGGATGAGAACATAAATAGAACATGTGTTTGTTTTTTGGAGGGGAATTTTTTTGACGAATAAACAGTCACCTAGCGTCTATAATGATGACGCTATACAAGTATTAGAAGGATTAGAAGCGGTACGCAAACGACCTGGCATGTATATCGGTTCGACGGATGGCCGTGGACTTCATCACCTTGTGTATGAAATCGTAGATAATGCGGTGGATGAAGCACTGGCTGGCTTTGGATCTCATATTATTGTCACAATTCATAAAGATCAAAGTATGAGTGTACGCGACTTTGGCCGTGGGATGCCAACCGGTATGCATAAAATGGGTAAACCGACACCAGAAATTATTTTTACTGTGCTACACGCTGGCGGTAAATTTGGTCAAGGTGGCTATAAAACAAGTGGTGGTTTACATGGTGTTGGTTCTTCCGTTGTGAATGCGCTCTCAACATTTTTAGAGGTGACAATCCATCGTGATGGCAAAAAGTATCGACAACGCTTTGAGCATGGTGGACATCCTGTCACAACACTTGAAAATATTGGGCAGACCAAGCAGACAGGAACGCTTGTTCATTTTCTACCAGATGAAACGATCTTCTCTGTCACAAAATTCAATTATGATACGTTAGCGGAACGATTACGTGAATCAGCCTTTTTATTAAAGGGCTTAAAAATTGAATTAATTGATGAGCGCGAGGAAGGCAAGAGCGATGTGTTCTTTTATGAGAATGGCATTGAGGCTTTCGTTGCGTATTTGAATGAGGAAAAAGATGTCCTTCATCCAGTAAAATATGTAGAAGGCGTACAGGATGACATCGAAGTAGAGTTTGCTTTCCAGTATAACGATGGTTATTCGGAAACGATTTTATCATTTGTTAATAATGTTCGTACACGAGATGGTGGTACACATGAAACGGGTGCAAAGGCAGCATTGACGCGTGTCTTTAATGAATATGCAAGAAAAATTGGCTTGTTAAAGGACAAGGATAAAAACCTTGAGGGGACAGATATTCGTGAAGGCTTAGCGGCCATTGTATCTGTTCGTATTCCAGAGCACTTACTACAATTTGAAGGACAAACAAAGGGCAAGCTTGGGACAAGTGAGGCTCGTTCTGCAGTAGATAGTGTAGTGTCTGAGCAAATTTTGTATGTGCTAGAGGAAAATGCAGAATTATCAGCTTCTCTTGTTCGTAAAGCGATTCGAGCGCAGCAAGTACGTGAAGCAGCTCGTAAAGCACGTGAGGATGCACGAAATGGCAAGAAAAACAAAAAGGGTAGTACGATTCTATCTGGAAAATTAACGCCAGCTCAGTCACGTAATGCGGCAAAAAATGAGCTGTATTTAGTCGAGGGTGATTCTGCTGGTGGCTCTGCTAAACAAGGTCGTGACCGTACATTCCAAGCGATTCTGCCATTGCGCGGGAAAGTAATCAACACAGAAAAGGCCAAGCTACAGGACATTATGAAAAACGAAGAAATATCAACGATTATCCATGCGATTGGTGCTGGTGTTGGCACGGATTTTGCGGTGGAGGATTCTGCCTACAATAAAGTAGTCATCATGACCGATGCGGATACAGATGGGGCACATATTCAGGTCTTGCTATTAACATTCTTCTATCGTTATATGCGTCCGCTCATTGAGTCTGGGAAAGTCTATATCGCACTACCGCCGCTTTATAAAGTCTCAAGAGGTACAGGGAAAAAAGAAGTCATTGAATATGCTTGGACAGAAAGCGATTTACAAAAGGCCATCAAAAAGGTTGGAAAGGGTTACATATTACAGCGCTATAAAGGTCTTGGTGAGATGAATGCAGACCAACTATGGGACACAACGATGAACCCTGAAACACGGACATTGATTCGTGTCACAATTGAGGATGGTGCACGTGCGGAGAGACGTGTCACGACGTTAATGGGTGATAAGGTAGAACCACGTCGTAAATGGATCGAAGCCAATGTGGACTTCGGTATGGAGGATGATTCTAACATTTTAGAGAATGAATTCATCCAACAAGAGGAGGGCCAAGCATGAGTAGTACAGAAAAGTTTCAAGATTTACCGTTAGAAGAAGTGATGGGTGACCGTTTTGGTCGCTATAGTAAATATATTATTCAAGACCGCGCGTTGCCTGATGCACGTGACGGTCTTAAACCAGTACAGCGCCGTATTTTATATGCGATGTATACGGAAGGCAACACACATGATAAGCCGTTCCGTAAATCCGCAAAAACAGTGGGTAACGTAATTGGTAACTATCATCCGCACGGTGATAGCTCTGTGTATGAAGCGATGGTACGGATGAGTCAGGACTGGAAGGCACGTCATATGCTCATTGAGATGCACGGGAACAATGGCTCGGTCGATGGCGATCCTCCAGCGGCGATGCGTTATACAGAGGCGAGACTATCTGCTATAGCTGCTGAAATGCTACGAGATATTGGCAAGAAAACGGTCGAGTTTGTGCCAAACTTTGATGACCAGGATATGGAACCAACCGTTTTACCAGCACGTTTTCCAAACCTTTTAGTCAATGGCTCTACAGGGATTTCCGCTGGGTATGCGACAGATATTCCACCACATGCCTTGGATGAAGTACTGGATGCCGTGTTAATGCGCTTAGAAAAGCCTAATGCTACTGTAGATGAATTGATGACGGTGATTAAAGGGCCAGATTTCCCAACTGGTGGAATCATTCAAGGTGTAGATGGTATCAAAAAGGCGTATGAAACAGGTCGAGGTAAAATTATTGTTCGTGCACAAGCAGTTGTCGAACCAATTAAGGGTGGTAAAGAGCAAATTGTTATCACTGAGTTACCATATGATGTAAATAAAGCGAATCTTGTGAAAAAAATTGATGAGCAACGTGTAGATAAAAGACTAGAAGGCATTGCGGAAATTCGAGATGAATCAGACCGTACAGGCTTGCGTGTCGTGATTGAGCTGAAAAAAGATGTACCTGGGCAAGGAATTTTACAGTACTTGTTTAAAACAACGGATTTACAGGTAGCTTATAATTTTAATATGATTGCTATCCATAATCGTCGTCCAACAATGATGACATTGCCATTATTGCTA
Source organism: Lysinibacillus sp. FSL K6-4013 (assembly GCF_038630435.1). Classification (NCBI taxonomy): domain Bacteria; kingdom Bacillati; phylum Bacillota; class Bacilli; order Caryophanales; family Bacillaceae; genus Lysinibacillus; species Lysinibacillus sp. FSL K6-4013. Next base: position 2,491,095 of record NZ_CP152031.1, on the reverse strand, counting down.
GATGCGTATATCGCCCATCAAAAAGAAGTGGTAACAAACCGTTCCATTTATGATTTACAAAAGGCAAAGGATCGTTCTCATATTGTAGATGGATTAATTAAAGCTCTTTCCATTTTAGATGAAGTTATTGCGACGATCCGTTCTTCTAATGATAAGAAGGATGCGAAGCTTAATTTACAAGCGAAGTTTGATTTTACAGAGGTACAGGCAGAGGCCATTGTAAGCCTGCAATTATACCGTTTAACGAATACGGATATTACAGAGCTACGTCAGGAACAGGACGAGTTAAATAAGTTAATTGCGAAGCTAGAGGGGATTCTGCAAAGTGAGGCTAAGCTTGTGCGTGTTATTAAACAAGAGTTGCTAGATATTAAGAAACGCTTTACAGAACCTCGCCGCTCGAAGATTGAGCAAGAAATTGAAGAAATTAAAATTACATTGGATGTCCTTGTGCCAAGTGAAGAGGTTGTCGTAACAGTAACGAAGGATGGTTATATTAAACGTACATCCACACGTTCTCATGCCGCTTCAAATGGGCAAGATTTTGCCATGAAGGATTCAGATTATTTATTGTATGAAGCAAACTTAAATACACAGCACCATCTATTGCTGTTCACAAATCGAGGCAATTATATTTATCAGCCTGTTCATGAGCTGCCTGATATACGCTGGAAGGATCTCGGCCAGCATATTTCAAGTATTGTGCCAACAGGGGAAGATGAATCCATTATTGCGGTTTATGGCTTCGAAACCTTTGACCAGCCAAATACGTATGTCTTCACAGCCACAAAAGATGGCCAAATTAAGCGCTCACCACTCGCAGACTATGCGGTAACGCGTTATTCAAAGCCAATTAAAACGATGAATGTCAAGGCTGGTGATGCGATGATCTATGCATCATTTGTAACAGATGATGTGGAGCTGATGCTCACAACGGATACAGCCTATGCGATTCGTTTCCCTATGGAGGAGTTACCAGTTACAGGTGTCAAAACAGGCGGTGTGAAAGGGATCACACTAAAAGATGGAGAAGCCTTAGTTGGAGTCAATGTGTTACAGCCTGATGTTACCCACTATGTAGTAATTGTGACACAGCGTGGGGCCGTAAAGAAAATGAATGTCGCTGAAGTTGAAGTAGCGAGTCGTGCAAAACGTGGACTAAAAGTATTAACAGAGTTAAAAGCAAACCCTCACCGAATTGTGGCAGTTGTTCAAGCAACAGACGAGGAGCAGGTTGTGATTGAAACTGAAAAAGGTGTTCAAGAGATGATTGACGTACAAGCATTGTCTCGTGCGGATCGCCATTCCAATGGTTCATTTAAAGTGGATATTGCAACAGATGGAGCAATTTCTCATGTTGTAACAGCCAAAAAAGAACAGAAACCAAGCTAAAAGCATGCCCAGCCTCTTAGGAGCGCTGGGCTTTAAGCTCTATTCAAAATAGCACCTTGTCATTTAAGTGAAACTATGGGTATAATAATCATCGAAAAGTTCATAGCGAAAGAATGTAGGGGGGCTAGTAATTGCTAGCTGAGATTGTGTCCGATAGACGCTGACCCTTTGAACCTGATTTGGCTCGTACCAGCGTAGGGAACATCTATTCAAAAAAGCAAAGTTTTGAAGATTGATTGCAATACGTCTGGGAGGAATCCTAGGCGTTTTTTTATGTTTTCAAGCAACAGCTTGCCAACATTGTATACGCTTTCTTCTGGTGACAACATTCATTCATGAACACTTTCATATTACAAACTGGGAGGCTTTCGCATGAAAAAATGGTTTTTTATTTTATTGGCAGCACTATTGACATTAGTAGGCTGTAGTGACAAGGATGACAAGCAGGCTGCAGACAAGCTGAAAAAGGTGTCTGTGGTACTGGATTGGACGCCGAATACAAATCATACAGGACTATATGTTGCCAAAAAACTCGGTTATTTTGAGGTACAGGGTTTAGATGTTGATATTATTATGCCTGGTGAGGCGGGCGCAGATCAGCTTGTTGCTTCTGGAAAGGCGGATTTTGGCGTGAGCTATCAGGAAGGCATAACACAGGCACGAGTACAGGATGTGCCGCTGGTCTCCATCGCTGCAATTATACAGCATAATACATCTGGCTTTGCTTCTATTGCTTCAAAGAGCATTACATCGCCAAAGGATTTTGAAGGTAAAACCTATGGTGGTTGGGGCGCGCCATTAGAGCAAGCCGTTTTACAATCACTCATGCAAAAAGAAAAGGCAGATATTAATAAGCTAGATATCGTCAATGCAGGGGATTTAGATTTCTTCACAATGATGGAAAAAGATATAGATTTTGCTTGGATTTATTATGCATGGACTGGGATTGAGGCTGAGCTGCGTGGGGAAAAGATTAATATGCTATATCTTACAGATTATAGTGATCAATTGGATTATTATACGCCAGTTTTAGCTACAAATGAAAAAATGATACAGGACAACCCGGATGTAGTCAAAGCCTTTGTGGCAGCTGCATCGAAGGGCTATGAATACGCAATTGAAAACCCAAGTGAAGCGGCTGATATTTTAATCGAAGCGGCCCCTGATTTAGATAAAGCGTTAGTGCATAAAAGTCAGGAATGGCTGGCTGATAAATATCAGGATGATGCCAAGCAATGGGGAGAGCAAAAGCTTTCTGTGTGGGAAAATTACGCGAAATGGATGTCTAGCAATCAAGTATTAGAGGGCGAATTTGATGCGAAAAAAGCCTTTACTAATGATTTCTTACCTAAAAAGGAGGCCAAATAAGATGGCAAATTCATTAATCAGTGTACAAATCATTCCGAAGACAGAGAAATATGAAGATGTTATACCATATGTCGATGCAGCAATTGCGGTGATCGATGCTTCTGGGGTGAAATATCAGGTACATCCATTGGAAACAACGATGGAGGGTGAGCTTTCAACATTGCTCCAAATCATTGAAAAAATGAATGAGAAAATGATTGAACTTGGTGCCATTAATGTCATTACACAAGTGAAAATTTTATATCAGCCAACGGGTATTACGATGGATACATTAACGGAGAAATATCAGTAATGAAACGTGCATTACAGAAGGGAAGGACGATAATTTTTATCGCCTTCCTCTTGTTCATATGGGAACTAATCGTGCGGTTTGCTGAAGTTCCTCATTGGTTAGTACCCACACCAAGTAGTATTTTGTCAGAAGCCATCCAGTCGTATCAAACCTTTCTACCACATGCATTCGCTACAGTACAATTAGCTCTACTAGGATTAGCCATTGGCATCGCTTGTGGGCTAACGGTGGCAATAGTGTTGCATCGATTTACATTTATTCGAGAACTGTTTTATCCAATTCTTATTATGTCGCAGAATGTTCCTATTCTAGTCTTGGCACCGCTCCTTATTATTTGGTTTGGCTTTGGCTTATTACCGAAGCTTATCATTATCTGTCTTGTGTGCTTTTTCCCGATTGTCATTGCAGCGATGGATGGATTTAGACAAACAGCTCCAGAATTAAAGCATTATTTTGCCATGGTTGGTGCTACAAGGGCACAAACCTTTTGGAAGCTGGAATGGCCTTATGCCTATCCTGCTATTTTTTCAGGCATTAAAATTGCGGCTACATATAGTGTGATGGGGGCTGTGATTGCGGAATGGCTTGGTGCAAAAAAGGGTATTGGTGTTTACATGACCCTAGCCCAGTCCTCCTTCCGTACGGATCGCGTATTTGTGGCAATTTTTGCGATTGTTCTCTTGAGCTTACTATTGTTTAGTGGTATTCGTTTAATTGAAAAATTCATGGTGAAGGGAAGAGGCTATCATGCTCAGCATTCAAAACATCGCTAAATCCTTCGATGCGCTCAAAGTCCTTGATCAACTTTCTTTTGACGTCAAGGATGGAGAGTTTGTGGCCATCGTTGGTCCTTCAGGCAGTGGTAAAAGTACACTTTTTCAATTAATTGGTGGTGTTTCGCCAATTGATCAAGGAGCCATTTTATTAAATGGAGAGGATATCCAACAAAAAAAAGGAACGATTGGCTATATGCCACAGCAGCCATGTCTATTACCCTGGCGTACAATAGTAGAAAATGTCACGCTTGTAGAGGAATTACAACTTAAACCAAATGTTGAACGTGCCAAGGAATGGTTAGAAAAGGTTGGTCTTGCCTCTTTTATCCATGCCTACCCGAACGAACTGTCTGGAGGCATGCAGCAGCGTGTGTCCTTTATTCGAGCAATGGTCAGTGATAAGCCGATTTTATGCTTAGACGAACCATTCTCTGCGTTGGATGAATTTACTCGACTGGAAATGCAAGCATGGCTTTTATCTATCTGGGAGGAGTACCGCAAATCCATTCTATTTGTTACACATAGTATTGAAGAAGCTCTCTTTTTAGCAGATCGCATACTTGTTTTAACCAAACGTCCAGCTACCGTTAAAAAGGAAATCATCGTGCCGTTTGAGAGACCTCGGAAAGAGGAAATTCGACATTCTGCAGCATTCACAGCATTAAAGCAACAATTATTTATGTATTTACAGGAGGAAAAGGGTGATATGTATGTTGATTGATGCGCATATTCATTTGGATCAGTACACCGATGAGGAAATTCCTTCCTTATTAGAAGAAGTGAAAGCTGTAATCGCGGTTAGTATGCAACTTTCCTCTTGTGAAAGAACGTTGCGTTTATCGAATAGCTATCAGCAAGTAAAGGCTGCTTTTGGCTTTCATCCTGAACAGCCTTTACTAAGTCCAAATGATGAGACAGCTTTATTTGATTGGATTCATTCGCATCAGGATGATATGGTTGCTATTGGTGAGGTGGGTCTACCTTATTATTTAAAACAAGAGCAAGCGATTGATGAACGTCCCTATGTGGCTCTATTAGAGCGTTTTGTTGTATTGGCGAAGGAACTGGACAAGCCAATTGTGTTACACGCAGTATATGAGGACGCCCATATTGTGTGTGATTTGCTGGAAAAGCATCAGCTTCACGAAGCCCATTTTCATTGGTTTAAAGGGGATGAAGCTATTGTGAAGCGCATGATAGAGCGAGGTTATTTTATTTCTATTACGCCAGATTGCTTGTACGAAGAGGAAATTCAACAGCTAATTCATGCTTATCCCATTGAACTAATGATGGTAGAAACGGATGGACCTTGGCCGTTTGAGGGACCGTTTACGAAGAAGCGTACATCTCCCTGGATGATGCACTCAACGATTGAGGTAATTGCCTCCATCAAAGGGCTATCAACACAGGAAGTGGCCAAAATTATTACGCAAAACACGAAAACATTTTATCGGCTTTAATAAGAAAAAGCAGTATAGGGTACGAGTTATTCGTCCTTATACTGCTTTTTATATTTCGTATAATCATGCTCTAATTTTTCGTTTTTTGTTTTCGTTAGACGTTCATGTGTACTAAAAGAGATAGATTGTCGATTTTTTTCAACATCTTTACCTACTGTGCGTTTAATGTGCATCCGCTTCTTTTTAGCTTTAGATTGTGACATGAGCATCGCCTCCAATTCATTTTTAATTCTATAGTAGCGAATAGGGAAGAAAAAGTAAAACCTCGTAAGCAAGATACTTACGAGGCTGTCGAGTGTATTAGTGAGATACGTCCTGTACAGAAATACCTGTGTTTGCTTTAACGTCAACTTCACGATACTTCGCATCATCTGTTTCTTTAGAAAGTAATGTGCCGATGAAACCACCAAGGAAACCAAGTGGTACAGAGATTAAGGCTGGGTTCGTTAACATAATTAAAGGATCACCAACGAAAATTGCCTTACCTTCAACTGGATTCCAAACGTTTGGAGACATAGCAACTAATACTAACGCAGAGATTAAACCTGTTAACATCGCAGTAACAGCACCCGCTGTATTAAAGCGTTTCCAATAAATTGTGTAGATGATAACTGGAAGGTTAGCAGATCCTGCGATACAGAATGCTAAAGATACTAAGAATGCAACGTTTAATGTTTGTGCACCAAGTGCTAATAGGATAGAAATAACAGCGATTGTAATCGAACCGATACGAGCTGCAAGAACTTGCTCTTTTTCTGTAATTTTACCCTTTTTGATAATTTGTCCATAAATATCATGAGATAGGGCAGATGCACCAGAAAGTACAAGACCTGCTACTACCGCTAAAATTGTTGCGAATGCTACTGCACAAACGAATGAGAATAGAATGTCGCCACCAAGTGCTTCTGCAAGAAGTGGGGCAGCCATGTTACCAGCAGCGTTTGCTGCGATAATATCTTCTTTCCCAACGAATGCTGCTGCACCGAAGCCTAAGAAAATTGTTAGAACGTAGAAGATACCTACGATCCAAGTAGCCCAAATAACAGATGAACGAGCTGTTTTCGCGTCTTTTACTGTGAAGAAACGCATTAAGATATGTGGAAGACCCGCAGTACCTAATACTAACGCAATTAACATAGAGATTGTATCAAGTCCATTTGTATATTTAAGACCTGGGTTTAAATAAGCAGCTCCACTGTCAGTAACCGTTGTCATTTCTTTAAACATTGTAGAGATACTGAAGCCGAACTCTTTTAATACTAAGAACGAAATAATAACTGTACCCAACATTAAAAGAGAAGCTTTAATAATTTGTACCCAAGATGTTGCTGTCATACCACCGAATAGTACGTAAGTTGTCATCATGAATCCTACGATTAATACGGCGATCCAATAGTCGATTCCTAAAAGTAATTGAATAAGTGCTCCTGCACCAACTAGTTGTGCAATCATGTAGAATAAAACAATTGTAATAGTGCTTAAAGCAGCTGTTCCACGGACTTTGGCGTTATCAAAACGCGCTGTAATCATGTCAGCTAATGTAAATTTCCCAAGGTTACGTAATGGCTCAGCAACGATATATAATACCACTAAGTAAGCTACTAAATAACCAATAGAGAAGAAGAATCCATCAAATCCAAATAATGCTACAGCACCAGCGATACCCAAGAAGGATGCTGCTGATAAGTAGTCACCAGCGATAGCTAGTCCATTTTGCCAGCCTGTTAAGCCACCACCAGCAGTATAGAAATCACTTGCTGAAGATGTACGTTTAGATGCCCACCATGTAATAACTAATGTTAAACCAACAATGGCTACGAAGAAGAATATGGCTGTAAGACTCATTCCGTTACTCATCGGCGGCCACCTCCGTTCTCGTATTCAGCGATAATCGCTTTTGCTTCTCTATCGAAGCTGTTTGCCTTTGCTACATATAAATGACATAACCCCCATGTCATGATGAAAAGACCTGCTGCATAGATCCACACCCAAGTAATTTCCCCAAATGCCTTTTGGTGTAGAATTGTCGTGTACGATGTCAGAATTGGTAACAACATGTATGCCGATAAAAATATGGCAGTCATTGACCAAAGAAAAGAGTTCTTTCTTCGTACAAGAGACTTAAATGATTCTTGATTTGCAATTGAATCATAGTCAATCACGATACCTTTTTTTGCTTGATTGTTCGCCATTAACATTCCCCATTTTGTGTATATTTTTTCTACCTCAAGACTTGATTTTGCTAGTTTAGTGAATTCACATTTTCATTTTATGTAACAGTTCACAAAATTGCAATACATTTCAGAAAAATTATGTAAAAAAAATTTTTCAGAAAATACTCCTAAGAGAGAAAAAATGGCGCAAAGCCAAGAATATAAAGGGTTTTAGAAAATTCAGATAAATAAATGAAGTGAAGAGAAATCTAGATTCTTAACAAAAAATGAAGGGTAAATTTACAAAAAAATCTTGTTTTTTCAATTAAAAATAAACACTATTTACCTAGTGAAAAATGGATTTTTTCTGTTTTTTGGAAGTGAAATAATATTGTTCGATAAATAAATTGGTAGATATTGAATAACAAAAAAGGCGAAAAACTCGACCAAAAATCGAATTTTTTGCCTATTTTTTTGCATTTTTTGAATTGAGATTCATTATGCAGGAGGTGTATAAATATTAATGTGAAATATCAGAGACAGACACGCCTGTATTTGCTTTTACACGAATTTCTTTATAAATACGTTCTGCTTCTTCCTGTGGCACTTTGTTAGAAGAAAGAACAGTACCTAAGTATCCAGCAATAAAGCCTAATGGAATTGTAATAATCGCTGGAACAGCAAGTGGCACAAGGGGTTGTCCAACAAAGATAGCCGCACCTTCAACAGGGCTCCACACATTTGGTCCCATTGCTCCTAAAATTAAACATGATACTAGTCCCGTTACCATCGCAGTTACAGCACCTGTAGAATTAAATTTCTTCCAATAGATTGTATAAAGGATTACAGGTAGGTTTGCAGACGCACCGATACAAAAGGCGAATGATACTAGGAATGAAACGTTTAAGCTTTGTGCAAACAGAGCGAGAATTATAGACACGATCGCAATCGAGATAGAGCCTGTACGAGCTGCTACTACCTGTTGCTTCTCTGTTAATTTACCACCCTTAATGATTTCTCCATAAATATCATGAGAAATGGCAGAAGCTCCTGTTAGTACTAAACCAGAAACAACGGCTAAAATAGTCGCAAATGCCACTGCGCCGATAAATGCCATCAATACATCTCCACCTAAGTAATGCGCAAGAAGCGGAGCAGCTGTATTACCAGCCTTACTTTCAGCAAGAATTTGATCTAAACCTACAAAGTTTAATGCACCGAACCCTAAGAAAATTGTTAATGAAAAGAAAATAGCTGTAATCCAAGTTGTCCAAGAAATAGAGGAACGTGCTGTTTTTGCATCCTTTACAGTAAAGAAACGCATTAAAATATGTGGTAAACCAGATGTTCCTAAAACTAAAGCCATCATCATCGAAACGGAGTCGATTGTGCTTGTATACTTAATTCCAGGTACAAGGAACTTTTCGCCATGATCTACTGCAATTGTGTCGAACATCTTCATAAGAGAGAAGTCAAATTTCATTAACACTAAAACCGCTAATAAACCTGTCCCGAATAATAATAGACTTGCTTTAATGATTTGCACCCAAGAAGTCGCTGTCATACCACCAAACAATACATAAGTTGTCATCATAACACCGACAATTAAAACGGCAATCCAATACTCAATACCGAATAATAGCTTAATCAATGCACCAGCACCAACTAGCTGTGCAATCATATAAAGAATTACGATAATAATGGTACCAGACGCTGCCACACCACGAATTCGCTTTTCATTAAAACGAGCCGTTAACATATCTGCTAACGTGTAGCGGCCTAAGTTTCGCATTGGCTCAGCAATGACATAAAGCAGCACTAAATTCGCTACTACATAGCCTACAGAGAAGAAGAAACCATCAAAGCCAGTTAAGGCAATTGCACCAGACACCCCAAGAAAGGCTGCCGCAGATAAATAGTCACCAGCAATCGCAAAGCCGTTTTGCCACCCCTTTAAACCACCACCAGCAGTGTAAAAATCAGCCGCAGAAGATGTACGCTTTGCTGCAATATAGGTAACAACAAGTGTTAAGCCAACAATAGCTAAAAAGAAACCTATGGATACGATGTTCATTTATTTTCCACCTTTCGCCTGATACTCTGCAAGAACAGCGGCTGCAGCTTTATCGAATGAAGCAGCTTTTTTTACATATACTGTACAAAGCACAATGGTCATGATAAATAATCCTGCAGAATAAACCCATACACCCGTAATATTTCCGAAGAATTTTTGTTGTAGTACAGGCTGGAAAGCAAGAATCGGAAGCAGGATATAAAGAATTAAAAACACTGCTGTAATCGAGAAAAGAAAGGTATTTTTCTTTTTTACAAAGCTATTAAACGATTCCATTGCTTCAATTGCATGATAATCAATTGATTGGGCCTGTTTTTTGCTTGAAACATTCGCCATTATTATTCCCCCTAAAGTTATATATTTCTGTTTTAAACGACATATTTCTTTTTCGTTCGTCGTTATATTCACTTATTTTATGGGGGAGAATCCTATAATGCAATACTAAATTTTGAGTTTTTATAATTTTTAGTCACTTCTGTTTTGTGGAAATAACATAGAAATAATAAGGATTTATTAGAAAAATTCTGTTTAAAAGAGCGTACAGTTTTCTGATGAAATAATATTGTTAAAATAGTTTGTTGTTGATAAAAATGAATGTAGGAGAAAATACAAACATAAAAGAGAATTTTCTGTATTTTATTATTCTGCTATTAAATTCCATGGGAGCTTGTTAAGTAAAAAAAATTGTTATATAACAATTATCTGAGGTTTTGGGAAATAACGAAAATGATAAAAAAAAGCTATGAAAAAATTTTTAAAAAGGATGTGTCATTTGGAAGAATTAGTGAGGAGGAATTCCAGAATCAGTTAATGTTCACATGTTATACAAATAGCCATCTGGGTGTAAGTCCATTATCTTGTGTTTAGCTTCTATAATGAATAAAATAAGGTGATGAAATGAAGGGAAGTGGGCACCACTAATGACAAAGAAAAGTATATTGCTAGTTTTAGTTCTAGCATTTAGTAGCATTCTAGCTGCTTGCGGTAGTTACAAGTTTGAACCAACATTAAATCTCGAGGTTCAAGATTTCACAGTAACAAATCAAAAAAATGAACAAGTGACCCTAGATGATCTTAAAGGTAAGCCTTGGCTAGCCATGTTTATTTTTACAAACTGTACGACAATCTGTCCACCCATGACATTTAATATGACAGAAGTTCAACAAGCACTACAGGATGAAGGCCTTGAAGATTATCAAATTGTGGCATTTAGCGTCGATCCAGAAGTGGATAAGCCTGATGTTTTAACAAATTACTTAAATACGTATAATGTTGTAGATGAAAGCAAATGGCAGCTACTAACTGGCTATCAACAAAAATTCATTGAACAATTTGCACGTAAATCATTTAATTCATTAGTTAAAAACGATCCTAACTCAGACCAAGTCATACATATGTCGAGCTATTATTTAGTAAACGCAGACGGCACAGTTGTAAAAGACTATGATGGCGCGACAAACGTACCAGTTGAAACAATCGTTGGAGATATGAAGGCTCTTATTAAGGAGAGCAAATAACACAGAAGTCCATGTGACTTCTGTGTTTTTTTATGGAAAGAGGGGAAAGTAAGGTGTACGCCTTTAAAAATTATTCGTCTCGATTTACTTTCCCAATATTGCAGCAAATACAGCAATATTATATCGTTATATGCATCAATGGTTCATTAACTTAAACTATTCAACTGATTAGTAAGAGGAGGGATTTAAATGAATAAACAGGACCAGCTTAACTTGATTAAGGACGACTTTATAAATTCTCAAAAGGTACTATTAGCAATTGGTGATGAAACCAGACAAGCCATTTTAATGGTTTTAATGGGCACAGATTGTCAAAAAGGGATTGCGAGTAGGAGAAATCACGGAACAAACACATCTTTCTCGACCAGCTGTGTCACATCATCTTAAAATTTTGCGAGATGCTGGTGTTATTTTAATGCGCAAAGAAGGTACAAAAAACTTTTACTATATCGATATACGGACAAAACTAGGTTCGTTAAAAAATCTTGTTTGGGATATTGAGACGTTGTTAACGGAATTTTATTGACAATATAATAGATTATCTGGAGGAAAAAACAATGAGAGCAATGGTGATCGATCAATATGGCAAAGCCCCAATGCGCTTGGCAGAAGTGCCTACACCTGAAATAAATGAATATGAGGTGCTTGCTGAAATCCATGCAGCAAGTATTAATCCAATTGATTTTAAAATCCGTGATGGGAAAGTGAAGCTGTTAATCCAATATAAAATGCCACTGATCCTTGGAAATGATTTTTCAGGGGTCGTCGTAAAGGTTGGTGAAAAAGTGACGCGATTTAAAGTAGGAGATGAAATTTATGCACGTCCAAGGAAAAGTAAAATTGGTACTTTTGCGGAATATATCTCGATTCATGAAGATGACATAGCCCTAAAACCTAAAAATTTGAGCTTTGAGGAAGCCGCATCAATCTCACTGGTTGGCTTAACGTCATACCAAGCTTTACATGACATCATGCAATTACAAAAAGGTCAAAAGATTTTAATTCATGCTGGTTCTGGTGGTGTAGGTACCTTTGCTATTCAACTAGCAAAGGTAATGGGCGCCACAGTGGCAACAACCGCTAGCGAAGCTGGTGCAGACTTAGTTACATCGTTGGGTGCAGATAAAGTGATTAATTATAAGAAAGAAAGCTTTGAAGCTATACTGAAAAATTATGATGCCGTCTTTGATACGCTTGGAGGAAAGACCTTAGAAAAATCTTTCGAGATTATCAAGAATGGTGGAAAAATTGTATCCGTATCAGGCAGGCCAAATGCTCGTTTCGCCAAAGAATATGGTTCAGGATTTTACAAAACATTGTTATTTTCAGCAGCCAGTCATAAACTGACCTCACTTGAAAAGAAATATCATGCCCAATATTCCTTCTTATTTATGAAACCAAGTGGCGAGCAATTACGCATAATCGCCGATTTAATTGAAGCTGGTAAAATCAAACCAGTCATTGAAAGAACTTTTTCATTTGAAGATGCTCAAAAGGCGATGGAATATGCGGAGTCAGGTAGAGCAAAGGGGAAGATCATCGTAAAAATGAAATAGCCTTTATGTTGTATTTTAGCAAAGTTTAAGTGAAAAGTACGTAATAACCACAAACCTCAAATAAAATAAGAGGCTTCTGCTTTTGTAGGATAGATGTAGTCCAATATTGAAATGAGCGATGGTTCACCACTTGCGTTCTTTGAAGGCAAATATAGCAAAGTTAGTCAGCCAATAAGCTTATAATTACCTATCTCCTAAAAAATAGCACCATCGTTTGAGCATTATTTGTTCGAACGGTGGTTTTGTCTTTGTTTTAAGTGGAAAATGGATTGCTTAATTGCTGTTGTTATGGACGTTTTTATTCAATCCAAAGGTTGATAAAATCACATCATACTACAAGTAGGAGTGATAACAATGGATAAGGTACGTTATAAAGTAAGAGAAGTGTTGGACAAGAACAAAATTGATGCATTTTTGCAGCAAGCTCGCATTGGGCATTTGGGTATGGTTGATGGTCATTTGCCGTATGTTGTCCCCCTTAATTTTGTGTGGACAAATGGAGTGCTTTATTTCCATGGAGCCACTGGCGGGAGACGAAATCAAGTGATGGAAGAGAATCCAGAGGTTTGCTTTACGGTTTGTGATGAATATGGAACCATTACAAATCCAGTACCTGCAAAGACGGACACGGCTTATATGAGTGTCATGCTTTTTGGCAAGGCTCAGCCTATTTTCGATTTGAATGAAGCGACACATATGTTGCAAGAAATGATAAATAAATATGTACCTGGTTACTATAATCGCCCCTTATCCCAGCAACACGTGGACAAATATCGATCAGCCGTTTTCGGAGGGCCTGTTCAAGTTTACCGTATTGATCCTCAACATATTACCGCGAAAGAAAATCCAATTGCCTTAGGGGAGATGTTCAATATTGAGAAAATCCCACATACATAGTATTGGTTTTCAGAAATTAGTACATCAAATCACTGCAAGCACCGCTAACTCTAGTCAGATATGTAGCTTTGGAATAAAGATGGATTAACAAATAGCTCTAATCTTATTTAATAGCAACATCAAAAACTCCATTTTGAAAAATTGATCAAAATGGAGTTACTCTCTTTAGATAAGCATGAGATTTTTATAAAAAAGTTTGATCATTTTTCAGCTATGTTGTTCCACAATTGCGCCCTATTATTGAAGAATAAGCTATTGCATGATGTCCTCATATTGTTCAGTAGTTTTTGGATTAGCAGTAAGCTCGCTATGCAAATCTAAATTAATCGAAACCGTAATTATATGTTAAGATTGACTTATATAAAATAAAAGGAATGATCTTATGAAAAAAGCAGTCAAATTAGCTTCCTAAAATTATCTAGATTTTAAATTTTAGGAGGCTTTATAAGATGAGATTCAATAAAATTGATATTAATAATTGGGAACGAAAAGAAATTTTCAATCATTTTTTAAATCAACAAACGAGCTTTAGCATCACCAGAACTATTGATATTACCGAACTTTATAAAATTACAAAAGATAAGGGATATAAATTCTATCCTGTACTCATCTTTTTAATCACTCATGTAGCAAATTCACATAAACATTTTAGAATGAACTTTAATTCTGCTGGATAGTTTGGATACTGGGATAAGGTAGTCCCAATGTATACTATCTTTGATAAGCAATCAGAGTTATTTTCAGCCATTTATACAAATACAGATGAAGGTTTTAAAAAGTTTTATGAGAACTATATTTCCGATACTGAGAAGTTCAATGGTAAAGGAAAGCTTTTTCCTAAAACACCGATCCCTGAAAATGTCGTCAATATTTCTATGATTCCATGGACTTCTTTTACTGGTTTTAACTTAAACGTGAATAATAGCCCAAATTATTGTTTGCCGATAATCACTGCAGGTAGGTTTATCAATAAAACTAATAATATTTATTTACCTTTATCCTTGCACGTTCATCATTCTGTCTGCGATGGTTACCATGCAGCACTATTTATGGATAGATTTCAGACTCTTGTAGAAAATAAACTAGAGTTTCTTGTATAAATTAAACACGAAACACTGACTAATTTCTTTTAGTTGGTGTTTTTTACTATCCTGCACCTAAAACAAGGTAGTATATGTGCCTTATTTTGTATTCCTTGTATCAGATTATTGTCTATATGCTTTCCTCCTATGTCCACTCAAGTTACTGAACAATTTCTTTCAAGTATGCAAAACCGCTTTTAAAGATGTTAACTAAAAAGACACAAATCCTTTTATAAGAATTGCGCCCGATTGTAGAAGGTTGTGATTCAACTAAAGCCCTCGTTACTTCAATATAACAAATTACTAAATGTCAGTTGATAGTTTTGAGCATATTTATTCCCGCTATTTCAAATCCGAGTTCCTCATATAGTTTCCTAGCCCCTTCATTACTTCCAAAAACATGAAGTTTGAAGTAATAAATTTCTTCCCGTTCTAACCACTCCTCAACATTTTTCATCACTCTAGTCCCGAAACCTTTACCTCTGTATTCTTCAAAAATAAAAATCTCATAAAGAAATGCACTTTTCTTTTCCTTTTCAACCTTTAACCAAACAAATCCAATTAACGAATCATCTTCATATATATTATATAAATGATGATTAGAGGTTTCTATTCCTTGAGGAAGTAGATTATATAACTGTTTACGTGCTTTTGAAAGCGGATCTTCGCTACTTACCTCATGGACATATTCTGATTGAACTTTGCTATATCTCTCTACCTTATCTTCTAAATAAATTGTAAATTCTTTTTCTGACATTTTCTTTAAGACAATATCCATTTTAATCTCCTATTTTGAATGACTTGTAAAAAAATTGATACACTGAACTGTTCAGTAAATTTATGTGAACTTTCTACAAATATATCTATATTTTAACATTCATACTAATTTATTTGTGTAGTATTACTCCACAATCTGGCCCTTTAATGATAACGAGCACTGATTCTTATTACAGAATCGCGCCCGATTGCTGAATATCAAGTCGGTGATTTGTCTTTTGCTTGTTAAAGTAAGCACGCCGTTAGTTAAAGAAGATTTATAATTAAAATAAGTGTTTTTGAATAGATAAGGTGCTTTCTCCATCAAATTCGAAGGCAGATGATCCATTTGAAAAAATGAACTATTTATAATGCTAAATTGTTACTTGTGTAGAAAACGGAAAAGGAGGTGGGAATATGGAACAAATTAGCGATGAAAGGGTCTTGTTTCAAACATATTATAAGGACGTCTTCAGAGCTTGCTATTACATGCTTCAAAATAAATACGATGCAGAGGACCTTTGTCAGGATGTATTTGCAAAAGCTTTGAGTGAAGATTTCCAATCTATACAAAATCAAAAATCTTGGTTACTTAGTATTTCTATGAATATGTCTCGAAATTACTTAAAGAAAATGAAAAGACTGCTATTAAAAGAAAATTTTGAATTCCTATCATTGATGCGAGTTGACAAATCCCAAAATATTGAGCGTACAATACAGCTCAATGAAAATAAAAGTGAGTTAGTCGACTTAATGAACAAATTGCCTATTCGTATACGAAAGGTAATGATATTGAAATATGTGCATGACTGTAAAGATAGAGAAATCGCTGAAATTCTAAAAATCCCTGAGGGAACGGTTAAATCGAGGCTTTTTAAAGGTAAAAAATTAACGAAAGAGTTTATCCAAATAGATGAAAATTTGTTATTTGAATGGAGGGATCATCGTGAATAATATGGACGATTTAATAAAAGAAAAAGTGAAGTACGATCAAGTAGATTATCCTAATGAGAATGAAATGTGGAGTAAAATCATCCGTAAACAACAAAATCAAAATTATAAAACTAAAAAACATAGCTATAAACCACAAGTTATATTAACCGCCATTATGTTCACAATTGTTTTATCAGCCACACCTGTATTTGCTAAATATACAACAGAAATCTTGGACTGGATGCGAAATATGAATAGAACAGGCATTATTACTTCTTTAGAAAATGGCTTTGGACAGGAAGTCAATAAAACTGTAGAAAACGAAGCTGGTGTATTAAATATCCATAATGTAATTTCAGATCAAAATGGTACTACTATTAACTTTAGCTTAGATATTGATCATGATTATCCAATCGATGCAGCAGATTTCGAACAAGCATCACTCAAAATAAATGACGAAAAAGAAATAAAGTTGGAGGCTAACGCAGTATATAATCAGGAAACGGATCAATTAGTAGGGACTCTACATACAGATGAGGGAATCCCGCACAACAGCAATGTTACACTTCAACTTGGAGGTGTAAAGGAGACACAGTTGAAAAGTGTAGAGTTAAAAGATGTGGTTCAATCGAACGCGTTCCCTGAAAAGATTACTATAAATCAAGATGGAATATCACATATAGAATTCACTTCAAATGGATATCAAAACGGGCAATATACATTGGATTATCTTATCGATCTGGAGGAGTCCAATAACATAGAAAACGCATATTTATCTTATAAAATTCAAGGTGAAAACATTGCGAGTTTTGGCGTTACTCATAAACGTCCAAAACCAAATGTCATTAAAAGTAGTGATTCACTAGAAATTCAAAAAGAAGTGGTAGAAAAATTAGGGGTATTTTTAAGTTATACTGATACAGTAAGTTATAAACCAGATACGTGGAGCCTGGATTTCCAATACAATCAGGATCTTGCTAAAAAATCTACATTTGTTATGGATATAGACGAAACAATTGAGATAGGCTCTCAGCAACTTCAATTTAACGAGCTTGTTATTACACCGAGTGAGGTAAAGCTTTATTTTGATGAAAAATATATAGATTCTAATTCTAATATAGCTCATTTCAACTATCGTCAGTTTAAATTACGAATTGGTGAGCAGGAATTATCGGGAAATAATTTTAAAGATTATATTTCTTTTGAAACAATGGGGCTGATAAAGGATATTACGAATAAAGAAATTTCTCTTACTTTAAATGATGCGAAGATTTCTTATGAAGCTGGAAAGCAAGACAAAGTAGAGCTAAGAAATATTTCTGAAGTTCCAAAGACTCTAAATGCAGAATTAAACGGGTATCCAATTGATATTACCTACTATACGAAAGGTAATGATTTAATTGTTGAATCAGAAAGTAAGAACGAGCAATTTGGAGGTATTACACAAAATGTTATTTATGAGAATGGCAAAAGAATCTTTGCTGAAACTCGTTCTAATGACGGAGTGTTAAGAACACACAAACAAGTAGAAACATTTAAAAATATAAAAGAAAAAGATATTACATTAAACTTCTTCCTTTATACTGTCAATGAGGATCGAGCGAAAACTATTGTTTTACAGTAAATCGTTTGCAGTATAACTTCTTTCAGCAAATGTTTTATGTAACGTAAGTGAAACGGCAGTGACAAATGTTTTATGTAAGTCTTTTCGTAGCGACAGTACACAACTTCTTGGTGTTTTAACTGTAAGTCATCTAAAGGTAACGCTACTTGAAGGCACATGATAATAAAAGAATAATTCATTTGAGTATAAAAAAAGCGTGTTTTGATTAATTCAAAATACGCTTTACTATTTCTTTGGTTGTTGTTTTCGAAAAGATAATTGCTTTTCAACGCTTAACGCATCTAAACGAACGATTTTTGTTTGCTCTGCTTGTGTTTATGTATCGTAAGCTTTGCCTCAAAAAGCTTTCCACGACCGCTAAATACAATACATCTACATCTAATTGAGGAATTTCCTCTTTAATTTGACTGTTCAACAAACCATCAGAATAGGTGCATTTGTTGTAATCAATATTCAGCTAGGATTAACTAAAAACGAGATAAATAAAAACACCTTTCGTTATAAAAAGGTATTGAATAATCAATGAGGATGTATCTATAGGGACAAAAGTATGTTACAAACTATATGGCCCTTTCATGAAAAAAGACGCATTCTTAATTAAAGAATTGCGCCCGATTGTTGAAGATCGGTTTTTCAATTAAATGCCCTATAATTTTCTTCGTTTGTTTTTCAAATCATTTATTTTAATAACACCATAATAAACAATCCAAAATAAGAGAATTATAAATACAGAATAATTCTTTTTACTTTCAGGCAATAAAATTAAAGTTACAATATATATAAGAACACTAGGAACAAGTAATACCCAATACAATTTTCGTCTATTCATTTAAAATCACTTCTCCTCCAAGACAATCTATTGACAGTATAGTTCTCGCACAAACAACCCTAATAAAGGAATTTTAAATATATTATACCATTAACAAAAAAGCTCCCAAAGCGTCCTTTGGTGACCTAATTGTTATTCAACAATCTGGCCCTTTTCATGAAGAAAGACGCTTTCCTAATTTCAGAAAAGTGCCCGATTGTTGAAGATCGTTTTTGAACTAAAGCACCTGGTTAGTTCAATAAGAAAAAAAGAGCTGCATACGCAACTCAATTATTTTTAACTAATTCTTAATATATATTTACCCCTATAATATATGTCAATTCATTCATAGATTTGTTATTTATAGTTTTCAAGATAGTTTCCTTTTTCAAAAATTTCTTTTGCACTTAAGGCAGTCCATTCCTCTGGAGTTTTATCAGGATTTAAGTCAAGATAGGATTTAACCATCTTGTAGCCTTCACTATAGCCGTAAGATATCGGCAACCCTTTTCCGCCATTTAAAATTTCTAAACTACGATTACTGTCATAATTTTTTAAATCAGGTTTAACTTTAGACCACAAAACCTTGTTGTAAGTCAAGTAAATCGGAGTATAGTCGTAGACAGGATATACAGATTTTTCAAACATGACCGCTTTTCCTTCAAAAACCATATTATCCAAAACAGAAAACCTGTCCCCATTGGCATGCTTTTCCGCCCAAACACTGTGATGGTATTCGTGGGCAACGATTGACTTTAAAGCATCCCCCAAACCATTTAGATTAAGTGGGATAATAATTTTGCCCGCCCCTACTGCGAATGCCCCCCTATTATTGGTAGAGGAAGGGAATACACAAACTGCTACATCACTTTGAGAGGGTAGGAGGTCAGCTGATTTCAAAAGGGATTCTTGTATAAGTTGATTGATTTCTGCTTTACGAGTCTCCATTTTTTCACTTACCACTTCTATTTCTGTTAACCCATTAGGAATCGTATTAAGAAGGTTTTCTGCCATATGAAGGTATTCTCCATTTTCAAAACAATCTTGATATATGGGTTGAATAATCTCATTATTATACAGTTCTAAGGTTTCCGAGGTTGAAAGATTCGGATTCTCTTTGACCTTTTCAATATACGGATAAAACAGTTGATTGGCATAAATGATTTTGTATTTTTGTTTGGTTTGAGGGTGCTCAAATGAGAACACCATTTCTTTGTCAAGTATTTTTTGCTCTTTTTCTGTTTTTGTACAAGAAGTAAGGGTTAGACATGAAATTATTAGAATAAAAACAACAACAATTTTTAGATATTTTTTCAAAAAAATCCCCTTTATGTAAAAAAGACTATTTGTAAATAATATTACCATATTTTAGTCCCTTTTCGTCTATCAATTCTTGAACTAAACTGCCCCGTTAGTTTAAGTGAAAAGCTTCAAAATCTTTTACTCAATAATTCAACAATAATGTCCAATTTTATTGAAAAGGTTTATCAATAATCTGGCCCTTTAATTAAAAAAAGCGCTGATTCTTGTTCCAGAATCGCGCCCGATTGTGGAAGATTATAAGCATAATTCTTGCTAAACTAAAGCATCCCGTTAGTTCAACAGCAAAAGTTTATTAATTCTTTATTTTCCTTTATGTAAAAACTTCAAATAAAGCAAGAAGGAAAATAACAATACTATTGCATAAAACCAAATTGAACGATACCAAGCATTTTTAAATTCTATCCAAAAACCCCTTCCACCTAGTTCTGGAGGCAAAGCTGAATAAATTGAAACTTCAATATATAGCATTAAACTGAAAAATAAGAATAAAGGAAGAAAAAATACCCACACCAAAAGATTGGATTTCATAAAAGTCCCCTTTCTATTTCACAAAACTATTAATAACAGTAGAGAATTTATAAGTTTAACGTTTGTATTTAGATGAAAGTTCCAATATAAAAAGGAGATGGTACTTCAACTAACCTGCACCATTAGTTTAAGTAATCTTCACAATCTTCGCGTCCAATAATTATTGTATTTTATTCTATTAAATGGCCCGTTCGTAATATAAGGTTAGCCAGATTTTTCTGGTTGACCATTTTCTTATAGGTCTTATTATTACGGTAGTCGGGGTAGAACGTCTGGCCCGTGGGACTTGATCCCGTCCGCAAAACTGTTCACCCCCTACTTGTATAAACATGTTTCGAGCTGGTTGGGACAAGGATCCCGTTTAACAAGCGAACCTATGATATTACAAGCAGCTTTAGGGGTTACCGACTAATTTAGTATTTTCTTAGAGGAGGAGATTTCGATATGAATCCAGTCGTTGGTCTGGATGTTTCTAAAGGAGAAAGTCAGGTTCAAGCTTTTTTGGATAAAAGTCAGCCCTACCGTAAGAGCTTTAGTGTTAAACATACTCTAGATGGTTTAGGAGGTTTATTAGAATTTCTAAAAGAGGTTGAGAGACTGGCTGATGGAAAGCAACCTTCGGTTATTTTAGAATCTACAGGCCAGTATCATATCCCTGTCATTCAATTTTTGGAGGAACAACAGTATGTCTATATTATTGTTAACCCACTTGTCTCTCATCGAGCTAGAAGTACAAATTTACGAAAGGTAAAGACAGATGCCATCGATGCCTATCATCTATGTGAGTTGTATTATAAGGAAGAATTAGAACCATACAAAAAAAGAGGAATTCAACTCTTAAATCTTCGTAATCTCACGAGACAACAAGAAACGATATCAAGCACAGCTGCACAAACGAAATTACAGCTACAATCGATTTTAGATCAGGTATTTCCTGAATATAGAGGTGTCTTTGGGAATCTCTATTCAAAAATCTCGTTACAGATTCTATCACTCTTTCCAACTTCAGAAGAGGTTCTAAATGTCAGTAAATGTGATCTTACTGATAAAATCGCAGAATTATGTACAACTCGTTCAGAAAAATGGGCAAAAGAAAAAGCTCAGAAATTGAGAGAAGCTGCATTACGTAATCCGTTTCAAAACAACTTGTACCAGAGCCATATCTTTAACCTAAAAATGTTTATCAATATTGTACTTCAATATCAAGAGCATCTATCAAAGTTAGCGGCAGAAATAGATGCCCTCGCTAAAGAAATTGAAGAATATGATATTATCCAGTCTATCCATGGTATTGGAGAGAAGATTGCAGCAACAATCATCTCTGAAATTGGAGAGATAGAGCGGTTTAACCATCCTAAAAAGCTAGTGGCATTCGCCGGGATAGATCCTAGCGTTTACTCTTCTGGTAGGTTTACTGCTTCCATAAATCGCATAACCAAAAGAGGTTCTAGCAGGTTAAGGCAAGCATTGTTTATGGCTGTACAATGCGGTATAAGAGATGCACGTAAGCAAAAAACAAGTGATGAAATACTCCCTAGAAATAAGAAATTAAGAGAGTTCTACGATAAAAAACGCGAAGAAGGAAAACCTTTTAGAGTAGCAATAATTGCTTGTGCTAATAAGCTTTTACATTGGATTTATGCTCTACTAAAAAGGAAAGTAGCCTTCCAAAATGGGGATTAAAAAGTATATCTAAACACATTAAACAAAACCTTCCAATTCTAAAGAGGAAGGCTTATTTGGTGTACCCTTTTTTAGTATAGCATGTAGTTTTTAATATTTTTATTGAAAAATCTTGACAACTATTAGCTGGTTTTGTTGACAAAAAAATCCTGCATTTCAACACAGGATTTTTATCAAACTTAATATGAATGATCAATGTTTGTTTTTAACGATTAGTCATTTTTATAAAACTACACTATAGGGATAGTGGTTATTTTATTATACCTAATTTTATGGACTGCTCAAATTCGCAGTTTTGGATGTTTTTTATCAATCCGTATTACGTTATGCTAAGACCGTTCATTTATTAGCAAGGAGGGAGAGTGCTACTTCTGTTTAGTTCAGGTAGATTGACATTTTATTAGATAGCGGCAAGTAAAGCGTTACTTGGAATCAAGCAAATTGAAATTTTATGGAATGACACATTACATAAAGAGGGCTAATGACAATAGGAAAACGACATTCCACAAAGGAAGGAAACAGTCCTTAAAGGACGAGAATACGTGATGAATTCCTAGTATGAAGAAGGGATTAAAATAATTTGTAGAAAGGTAGGAAAGTGTATGAACTCAACATCCGTTTCACTGAATGTGCGTGATTTCCTGTCGCCCACTATCGCTGCTTTTATATCTGTCTTAGTTAACTATGGGGGCACTTTTATCCTGGTATTTCAGGCTGCCAAGGTTGCTGGTCTAAGTCCAGAAATGACTGCATCATGGATATGGTCGATTTCCATTGGTGTGGGGGTAACGGGTATCTGGCTAAGTTACCGATACCGTGAACCCATTATTACAGCTTGGTCAACACCAGGTGTAGCGTTTCTTGTTTCGGCTTTAGCGGTTACCCCGTATGCTGAAGCCATTGGTGCTTATATTATTTCTGCAATAGCATTTGTTTTGTTAGGTTTATCAGGCATGTTCGAACGTTTTGTCCAACTCATTCCGCCAGGCATTGCTTCAGGTTTATTGGCAGGTATTTTATTACAATTTGGTATTTCAGCCTTTGGTGGTGCGAAAGTGGAACCTTTACTTGTTATCGTCCTGTTTACTACGTATATCGTATTAAGAAGGTTTACATCGCGCTATTCGATTGTCGGTATTCTAGTCATTGGCTTGATTTATTTAATAAGTATGGGGCAGGTAGATTTCAGCCATATCGAGTTGGCCTTCGCCTCTCCTGTATTTGTTGTGCCAACGTTTTCTCTGCATGCATTATTGGGTGTGGCTTTGCCGCTTTTTATTATTACCTTAACAGGACAGTACATGCCAGGCATGCTAGTGTTGCGAAATGATGGATTTAAAACGAGTGCCAATCCGATTTTGATTGTAACAGGATTGGGATCACTCCTGACAGCCCCCTTTGGATCACATGCTTTTAACGTAGCAGCAATTACAGCAGCCATCTGTACGGGGAAGGACGCTCATGAGGATTCAAGAAAACGTTATATTGCAGGTATTGTCTGTGGCATTTTTTATATAATTGTCGGTATTTTTGGGGTAACATTGGCTGCATTGTTTTTAATTCTCCCAGCTACGTTCATTGCAACATTAGCGGGATTAGCGTTGTTAGGTACAATTGGTAGTAGTCTTGCCAATGCATTAACAAATCCTGTTGGACGCGAAACAGCACTCATTACTTTTTTGGCAACAGCCGCAAATGTTACTTTACTTGGAGTTGGCGGGGCATTTTGGGGGCTTGTAGCAGGTTTGGGCGCACATTTATTAATGAATGTTCCATTGCTCAGAAAACAGCAAAGCATAAATGAGGGACAACAAATTAGACAAAGATAATATCACTACGAAAGGTGGTTTTTAACATCGATAGTACGAAATCAATAGAAGCCTTTGAAATAGCAAAAAAACTTATGCCTGGTGGGGTAAATAGCCCAGTGAGAGCATTTCAATCAGTTGGGATGGAACCAATTTTTATAAGTCATGGGAAAGGCTCGAACATATATGATATTGATGGCAATCGCTATATAGATTATGTTCTATCTTGGGGACCATTAATTCATGGACATGCAGATACGGAAGTTTCAGATGCACTTCTTGAAGCCATTTACAGGGGGACAAGTTTTGGCTTGCCAACTTTACAAGAAAATAAGCTAGCCACATTAATATCGACTCGCATTCCTTCCATAGAGAAGATTCGAATGGTGAATTCTGGTACAGAAGCGACAATGAGTGCCATTAGACTAGCTAGAGGCTTTACTGGCAAAGACATGATTGTGAAATTTGATGGAAACTATCATGGACACAGTGATCATCTATTAGTAAAG
This sequence comes from Lysinibacillus sp. FSL K6-4013, assembly GCF_038630435.1. Taxonomy (NCBI): domain Bacteria; kingdom Bacillati; phylum Bacillota; class Bacilli; order Caryophanales; family Bacillaceae; genus Lysinibacillus; species Lysinibacillus sp. FSL K6-4013. Next base: position 2,466,556 of record NZ_CP152031.1, on the reverse strand, counting down.
GCAGGCTCAGGAATTGCTACCTTCAGCCTTCCTGATAGTCTGGGTGTACCTGTAGAGATCACTAAGCATACAATCTCCATTCCTTATAATAATATTGAAGTCCTGAAAAAGATCTTTGATAAATATGGCCCACAAATTGCAGCAGTCATCGTAGAACCGTTTGCAGGCAATATGGCGGGAATACCAGCTAACCCTGAATTTCTTCAAGCAATACGTTCTTTCACTACAAAATTTGGTGGACTATTTATACTTGATGAGGTCATGACTGGTTTTCGTATAGATTATCACTCTGCTCAAGGGCTTTATAACATAAAACCAGACTTAACATGTTTAGGCAAGATCATTGGTGGAGGGATGCCTGTTGGAGCATATGGTGGAAGAAAAGAAATCATGGATCACATTGCACCTGAAGGTAATATTTATCAGGCTGGAACCTTATCGGGTAATCCAATCGCTATGGTAGCGGGGTATACCACAATCAATAAATTAAATCATAACAGTTATACGTATATCGAAGCGTTAGCAGATCGGCTTATTCAAGGGTTATCAAAAGCAGCTCATACCAATCATATTCCACTTAAAACAACGAAAGCTGGGACAATGATTGGCTACGCATTCATCGATCATCCATTACAAAATTTTGATGATGCTCGAAAAATAGATGCTGAGATGTTTCGCCGTTTTTATAAAGAAATGCTTAAACAGGGTATACTTCTACCTCCTTCTCAATATGAAAGTATATTTATCTCAACTGCACATTCCATACAGGATATTGATAGAACGATTCATGCTGCAGATGTAGCCTTTAAAAGGATGTTATCATGTATTTAGATGATGCAAAGTGTACTACAAACATCCTATATCTATAAAATGATCGATTTGATAGTATAATAATTATCGACTGTACAAAACTATAAATTTTCTCATATTTTAACAATCTCTATTCTAACTGGAAGTGAATTGAATGTTACAAGTTAACCGAGACGATAAAAATCCTATATGGCAGCAGTTGCTTGACCAAGCTATTCATCATATTACAACTGGAAAATGGCCACCAGGGGAGTTACTCCCTCCATCCCGAGAACTCGCCTTATTAGTAGGTGTTTCACGCTCAACTATACAAATTGTATATGAGGAATTATTTAGTCGAGGATATACCGTGACAAATTGGCGTGGTGGAACAAGGGTGAGTGAATGGGGATATAAAACTAACTTGCAAGAAGAGGTGATTCCTCAAGGACCATCAACGCCAGCATTACCTTTATTAAACGTGGCAGTTGATGAATTAAACAGTTGGTTTAGAGGCAAAGAAAATGGAAACGTCGCAATCGATTTTTGTCCCCATGAGCCGTATTTGGACGAGCATTTCCGAAAAACTTGGCGACAATCGTTTTTACAGGCCTCAGCAGAAACTGATCTGACCAATTGGGGCTATGGCGATGCCTACGGTTTTACACCGCTGCGTGAACAGATTCAACGTTACCTGACATTTGAAAGAGGTGTACATGTAGAGATTGACCAAATCATCTTAACCTCTGGCGCACAGCATAGCATCGATCTGATTGCTCAAGCCCTTCTTAAGGAAGGAGAAATGGTTTCGGTTGAAGATCCAGGCTTTCCTGCAGCCTGGATGACCATGAAATATCGGCGTATGAATGTTGTTGCTGTGCCTGTGGATGAGTATGGCGTACAAGTAGAGCATATTGATCCACAAACAAAGCTTATTTTTGTTACACCTTCTCACCAATGTGCGGTTGGTGTCATAATGTCTGAGCCACGCAGACAACAATTGCTGCAAAAATCTGCGAAAAATCAATTTTGGATTGTAGAAGATGATTATGATGGTGAGTTTAGGTATCGAGGTGGCCCGCTGCCTACCTTGTTTAGCCAACAACCTCACAACACATTATATATGATGAGTTTTTCTAAAATGGTTGCTCCTGGCATACGAATATCGGCTGTGGTCGGCCCAAAAGATGCCATCCGCCAGCTTGCGCAAGTACAACAATTAACCTATCGACATCTTCCCATTATGGAGCAATTAACGCTTGCTCATTTTATTGAGCACGGTCATTTTATGCGTCATATGAGGAGAGCCAGAAATGTCTATCGACGTAGACATGAAGCGATGACAAAGGCAATCATGGCGACAGGACTAGCCGAACGTTTCAAGCTAAGTGGCATTGAAACAGGTTTGCATATGCTTCTTGAGGCGGAAGAATCGTTTGATGAAGAAGCAATGACGAACCTCGCACTCGAAAATGGGATACGTGTTTATCCACTAAGCAAGTATTGCTTAGAAAATACTCGAAAAGGATGGGTACTAGGCTTTGCTAAAATAGACGAGCAAGCCATTGAGGAAGGCATTTTTCGTCTTGCAAAGATTCTCTTGCAAGAAACGTAATCATTAGCCGGGCATAAAGGGAATTGGAGGTTGCGATACTATGCCATACATTCATGAGTTTGGAATCATTGCTTGTATAGAAAAAGACAAGGAATATGCTGCTTATGAACCTGAAAAATACAATTGCATCGGTGTAGATGGTGACCTCTTTGATGAACTGCTTTCCAAGGATTTTGGCAAAAAAATACATCACCTCGAAACTTTTGCACACAACACAAATAGGCCATTTAAAAGTCTCGCCTATTGGGGGATAACCTTGATACCACCGAGCTCTCATAAACAATTTTTAAATATGGTGAGTGAAGCCAATGTCGAATACCAATCTGCAGAACTTGAAGAATTAATCAAAAAAATAGCTGAAGCAATAAAACAAGATAAATGGATGATTCATTATGGTGTTTAATTTTTACCAATACATACAGGTAAGGGGAAGAGGCGATTGTTCAATTAGAGCAATCGCTTCTTATTATTAATGGGGAGATGAATGACAGTTCCCTGAAAAGTTTCAAAAATTTTGAACGAAATGCAACAATGTTGAGTCTAATGAGAGAAGGAGGCGAAAAAGGATGAAATTTGAATTAGAGCAGCGTGCTATACGTGGAGATCAAGAAGCGATACTTTCACTGATTGAAATGGATGAGGATATTTTATATCGCATGGCCTTTACATATATGAAAAATGAGCAAGATGCTATGGACGTGATGCAGGAGCTTGTTTACAAGGCACTCAAAAAAATGCATACCGTTCAACAGCACGAATATGCCAGAACATGGCTTGTGCGCGTCTTAATCAATTGCTGTAAAGACCATTTACGAAAACGTCCGCCGACTGTTCAGATTGAGGAACACCACTTATCTGAATGGGTCATCTACTCAGATATGGAGAGATTATTGGAACATTTATCTTTGTCAGAGCAGCAACTCGTCTATATGAAGTATTTCCAGCAACTGAAAAATAAAGAAATTGCTGAGCTCAATCAAATTCCTGAGGGTACTGTGAAATCGAAGCTTCATCACATTTTAAAGAAGCTTAGAAGCTTTGCTAGAGAAAAGGAGGACTGGCTATGAGTAAACCATTAATTGACGTTCCAAAGGAGAAACTGCAACAAGTTCGCATGAACATGTTTCGAAAGGTTCAACAAGAAAAAAGAAGAAAGAAGCGCATTGTTTCGGTTGCATGCATCTCCATGCTTTGCCTAAGCCTTCTCTTTTCAATTCGCGTCTCGCCAACGATTGCTAGCCAAGTTGCCAAAATACCCGGCTTTCAAGCAATTGTAACAGCGATTGCAATAGATAAAGGAATAAAAGATATTGTAGACCATGAATACTATGAAGAAATCAATGTGACGCAATCTAGAAAAGGTCTAGCACTTACATTGCAGGGCGTGATTGCCGACAATTTAGGATTTGTCCTGTTCTATGACGCTGATGCCTCATTTGATATTTCAAAATTAAACTTAGAGAAAGTTCAATTGTTTCAAGGAGCTGAGGAGATTGAATGCGGCTGTACGTTTACCATGAATGCAAGCAATCAAACATACATCTCTTCATCTGTGAAATATAGTTTTTTAAAGCCTATCGCCTATACTTCCAAGGATTTTAAAGCAGTTTTTCACTTTCAGGATGAAGAGAAAGGTAACATTGTAATATCTTTACCGTTTTCACTGAAAAACGAGATCGCAAAGGAGAAAATTTTTACTGCAAATCGTACGATCGATGTCAATGGGCAGAAATTTACGATTACACAAATTCGCCGTTCGCCATTAAAAGTGGCACTCGATATTGAGGTAGCCAAAGATAATACAATGCAACTATTAGCGCTAGATGATGTTGCCATCATGACAGAAAGCGGTGAACGTAGAGAAAGTATTAGAAATGACATTTCAACAGACGGGAATATTCGCGATGGCAAATTTACGCTCTATTTGCAAAGTAATTATTTCGATGATCCAGCGTCATTGACGGTTATGATTGGCGCCGTTCAAGCTGTGCCAAAGGGTGAGGATTTTATCGAAGTTGATTTTGGCACAAAAGAGATAATCACGAAGCCTACTTATTTTAAGGGGGACATTTCAATAGTGCAGCAAAGTGTAGCAGTTAAGATGAAAAAAAATAATGAAGGCAAATTATTAATGCTCTCTGACGCCATAAAAGAAGATGGCACGCCATTAGAATTCAAAAGTTTGACTATTTCTCGAGACGAGCAGTATGTAGTGGAGACATCACAATTTGAAGAATATAATGGAAAAGCTAAGCTATATTTAAACTATTACCCTAATCCGATTGGTGAAAATATTGAAGTAAACATTCCATTGCAATAAAATGCAGCAGCTGTTCAAAAAGACGAACCTTTTTGAATAGCTGTTTTGCTATTTTGACTGCAAGGGTTGGGGGTTTCTTTTTTGAACAACTTGATAGATGATAGATTAAAGAGGCACTTGATTTAGTCATAACAGGGGTAACGATATGTTTAGATTCGAAGCGGTTATCTTTTCTAGAATTAGTTACATAGCTAGCTCTTTTTTCTTTTTGAACTTACAATGGTTGTAGAGCGATGATGGTATAATTACTTTAAACGGAGGTGGAAAATGGACTCTTTAGAATTAAACAAATCAAAATATATGGTCTCTAATATCAAAGACATTTTGCATAATAAGCTTATTCTTGCAAAACCGTTGACTAAAGATGACATCAAAGAATTAAACCTAGTCAATCCCCCTGTATACAATAAAGAAAAGTATCTTATTCAGGAACAGTGGTTATACAGCATGAATATTGGGGAATGGGAGGATGTAGAGATTATTATCCAAGGAAATAATGAAAATCCTGAGGTGAGAATAATCGAACTAGCAGAAAGAATTTTCGATGAACTCCATTTACATATAAGCCGCGCATTGGCGTATTTACATAAGTTTTTTCCTAATCAAGAAATAAACAGTTATTATTTATCCACAATAAGCTTTGGAAATATGGCTAACTTTGATAGTTATATCTTTTCAGGCTTTAGTTTAGATTTTATTTATGAGGGTCACTTTGAGTTTCAGTATAAAGTGAAATTTAAAGAAAATGGTTGGCCTATTGGTTTTGAGGGTGGACCACTTTAATTCAAGGGGGAAGAAATAGTTATCCCATGACAAAATCGTTTTGAAAAGAGGGAGTTGAATGGAAGGTTTTTTCTTCATACTGATAGGCTTTTTAATTGTTGTTGCAAATGTGATTGGGTTTGTATTCTACAAAAAAAAGAAAAATCTATATAATGCTGCTTTTATCATTTTACTACTGGCAGGTGTATTTGGTGGACTAGGAAGTGTATTAGCACTAATTATTATTCGTGATCCCTTTGCATTATTCTATGGATTGAACATTGCCTATTATTTACTCATTAATAGTTTGATTGTATTTATTCTGGCGATTTTAGTTACGATCATTAAAAAATATACTAGTAGTAGAACCATATAATTAACTATCGTGGTGCGTGAGCATTAGTTGTTTATGAACGAATTACTATTAAAAACGTTAGGGGGGACGCTATGCATAACTTGTCAGGAAAGGTTATTCTTATCACAGGTGCAAGCTCTGGGATTGGATTTGCCACGGCTGAGCTAGTGGCAAAATACGGGGCTAAAGTAATTATCAATTATCATACAAATGTGGAAGGTGCCAACGAAGCTCTGCAACGAATTCAAGAACAAGGAGGAGACGCCATTGCTATTCAAGCTAATATTGTGAATAAAGAAGAAGTGAACGCAATGATTGAGCAGGCTATTTCTACATTCGGCACGATTGATGTTTTAGTGAATAACGCTGGAGGCGGCATCCGTCAAAGTACTTTTATGGAGATGAGTGAAGAGCTATGGGAAGAAACATTCAAGCTAAATGTCAATAGTGTGCTCTTATGCTCTCAAGCTGTATTAATACATATGATTCCGAAGAAATGCGGAAAAATTATTAATGTCTCTTCTGCAGCTGCACGTATTGGTGGGGCAGGGGAAAGTATTCATTATGCATCTGCTAAGGGAGCTATCAATACAATGACGATTGGTATGTCCAGAGAATTAATTGAATATGGAATTATCGTGAACGGGGTAGCGCCTGGAATGGTAGAGACACCCTTTCACGATAAATTTGCTCCTGGCGACAATCGGCTAGAACGGATGGCTTCCGCTGTACCAATTAAACGAGCTGCAGCGCCTAAAGAGATAGCAGAAGTAATTGCCTTCCTTTCTTCTGATGCCTCAAATTACATCCTTGGAGAAATTATACATGTGAGTGGCGGTAGATAAATAAAAAATAGGCAAATTATTATTGTGTTCCTCTATTATACTAACAGTCGTAAATTTCGGATTCTAAACAAGCTCCACCTTAGATGTCCTTAAATTTGGGGGCAAAAAAGGTAGGACTTGTTTCGTTTATTTTATTAAATCCGACACTACTTGAACAATTAAGAACAAAAAAATGATTGGTAAAATAATTTGAATCCATTTTGTTTGGATATACGGAACGATCTTTAAACCAAAGAAAGAGCCAGCAATAGAGCCAAGTGAAACAGGGATAGCAATTCCCCAATTAAAAATGCCAGTAAAGTAATAAAAGAGAAAAGCACCTGTACAGCTTGATAACGAGAGCATTCTTGTTAACTCGACTGCTTTTAAATAATGGTATTGTTTTTTCAAGAAATAGGTTATATTCATTAGAGCTGAGCCTGGTCCAAAACCACCGTCATATATGGAAATTGCAAATGGAATAAGCTTGTTCAAGGGTTGTTCCTCTGTTTCTTTTACATCTTTGACAATCCATTTATTACTGCAAAGGACAATCAGAAATGCAAAAATTAAGCTTATACAAGCGACGACATTCATGATTTGTTCCGATAAGAGGATTGCGAATAATGCCCCAAATACTCCACCTATACTAGCAACAAACATGAAAGAAAAATACTTTTTTACAGATAAATGTCCTTTTATGACAAATGAAACAACATTTGATAGGGCTGATAAGCCTGTCGCAAATTTATTAACAGCAACGGTTGTATGAATTGGAATGCCGACGAGCAACAATGAAGGCATCAAAATAAAGCCTGCTGCACCAAAAAGAACGCCTATTATGGCTGCGAGTAAACCAATTGTAAATAAAATAACTCCTTTTACTGTTAACCATTCATGTAGTAAAATTTCCATTCAATCACCTCAATACTTAAATTACTGGTAAACTATACATAAAACAAATATATAATTATTGCTTATTCATAAATATTATTTATGGATAGAAAGGTTGGAATGGAATGAATTTACATGCATTGAGGATCTTTACGAATGTAGCCAAGCTTGGGGGAATTACTGCAGCGGCGAATAGTATGCTACTAAGTCAACCTGCTGTTACCATACAAATTCGAAAATTAGAGAATGAAATAGGGGCAAAATTGATTGAAGGTAAAGGGCGTGGAATTCAATTAACGTCAGAGGGGAAGTTTTTATACGAGCAAGGCATGCGTTTATTTTACTTAGAAGCACAAATCGATGAGAAGCTTGGGAAGTTTTTAGCAAAGGAAGACAAAATACATATAGCGTCCTCTTACATCCCTATTAATTATATACTTCCGCCTATCATAGCTAAATACAAGCTTGCGCATCCTCAAATTGAATTTTTTGTATCGTTAGGCAATGTTCGATCTGTGGAGGAGCAAGTTCTGAATTATGAAGTAGATTTTGGCTTTGTCGTTCAAAGTAAAATTGGTCATGAAGATTTACAATTTGAAAAGGTATTGAATATCCCGTTTTGGTTTATAGTCCATCCTTCACATCCTCTAGCAAATCAAACGGTCTCCATCTATGAATTATCGAACGAGGACTTTATTTATCGGGAACGTGGTAGCTCGACACTCGATTTATTGGAGTCCATTTTTTACACATTTAATGCGCCATTACCTAAATTAGGGCTTCAAATGCAGGGCTTACACGAATCCATAAAAGTAGTGGAAGCGGGGTACGGCATGACTTTAGCTCCGTCCTATAGTGTAGATGAAAGTATAGCAAACGGGAAACTTGCTCAAGTGTATGTTGAGCAGGCAGCTATTCAGCAAAGTTTATTTATTTGCTCTCGAAAAACCGATCTCATGGAGCAACCATTTTTGCAATACTTAAAAACGCATTTAAATGCATTAAACTAACCACTTTATTTGGCATAAATAAGACTTCTCTAAATTTAAGTGAAGAATTTAGAGAAGTTTATTTTATGATGATAATTAACACAGAAAATTCAGAAAAATAGTATTATAAAAGTATTTTTCCCTCTATTGAAACAACTGCTGCTCCCGCTACTTCAATAACAGCGTTCTCCCCATCAGGTGTAATCGTGACATAAAGAGTTCCAGGTCTATTAATCGTATGGCCTTGCCCAATTACTAATTGATGTTTTTCTTGTGGAGCTAGTATATTTTCTAGATATAAATAACCACCTAATGCACCGTTTGCTGCCCCTGTAACTGGATCTTCATCGATCCCTATATTTGGGCAAAAATCTCTTGTATAAATATCAAATTCCCCATTTGTGTCAAAGGTAAAGAGGTGAGTGGTTGATATGTTAAAATGATTGTTCATCTTTTTAAGCTCATTTAATTTAGGTTCTGCTTGATCAATTGCTTGACGTGTTTTAACGGGAACCATAAGATGTGGGACCCCTGTGTTCGCTATTTTTATCGGGTATTGATCATCAATGTCCGTTTCCTCTAAACCGACAAGGTCCGCAACGACTTCAGGGCTAATGTCTATACTTTTTACATGGGGACGTACTTGAGTCATGGACACGCTCTTTAAGTGATTGTTTTCCGTAATCCATTTTACAGGAATTAGTCCAATGTTTGATTCAAAGATTATTTTCTCGTCCTTATCAATCCAATTGTACTTATTAGCCATTAACCATGCTGTACCTAACGTAGCGTGACCGCAAAAGTCAACTTCTTTTGTAGGAGTAAAATATTTTATTTGATAATCTGCATTGTCATTTGTTGATGGTAAAAGAAAGGCCGTTTCCGAAAGGTTTAATTCATTGGCTATGTTTAGCATTTCCTCATCTGTTAAATTTTCTGCATGAGGTATGACGCCAGCTGGATTTCCTCCAAACGTTTCTGTGGTGAATGCATCAACATAAAAAAACTCTACCACTTTTTTCATTGCTATCTCCTCCTTCATTCTAAGATTATTGTAGTATGATAGAATTGATAAGTAAAATTCATGTTTTTAATCTTAAACATGAGGAAGTCGAATGGAAAGTTAAATCTTATACGGAGGTTATCTTGTGAACCTTTTGCAAATAGAAATATTCGTCAAAGTAGTGGATATTGGTAATTTCACAAAAGCAGGAGAAATATTGGCGATGACACAATCGGGCATAAGCCATAATATCGCTTCATTAGAGTCAGAACTCGGTATTAAACTTTTGAATAGAGGAAGAAATGGCATCTCATTAACAGATAGTGGTGAACGTATTATCAACAATATGAGAAATATCTTATCCGAAGCAGAAAGCATTAAACAAGAAGCGGCTTCTATTTTAGGAATACAAAACGGAAAAATAAATATTGGCAGCTTTTCAAGTTTCGCTTCAAAAGTGTTGCCAACGATCATATCACGGTTTAAAGGAGAGTTTAAGGGAATTGAAATCGATTTTTATGAGGGGAGCTATGACCAAATTACACGTTGGGTAGAAGAGGGGAAAGTGGATATAGGTTTTACATCTTTAAGTAACCCTATGGATCATTTTGAGGCTACTACCATAGTAAGAGATAGATTAGTAGCAATCGTACCGATTCATCATCATCTTGCCATAAATGAACAAGTAAAAGCGGGAGAACTTCAAGGGGAGGTTTTTATTATGCCTCAGCTAGGATGTGAAGTGAGTGTTAAGAAGTTTTTACAGGAACAAGAGGTATCCCCAAACATAGAGTTTAATGTGGAAGAAAATCAAACAATCATTGCAATGGTGCGTGAAGGATTAGGCATTACAATCATACCAGAACTAGCTTTACCCTATAATTTAGAAGGGACCATTGTAAAACCTCTCTTACCCGAACCTTTCCGAGAAATAAGCATGATTACTCGCTCAAAGAAGCAATCCCTTCCCGCTGTCAAAGAGTTTATAAAAACAACCATTGATTGTATCAAAGAATTACAGCTCTAATAAGCATTCTGTATCCATTGAATAAAACGTAGCTACATAAGAGCATGTTTTGATTCATTTTTTCAAGACATGCTCAAATCAAGGTGATGATATTTAGTAAAGAACACGCCATAAATAGAAGGTAGCGTAGGATTCCCAGTTTTTCCATGGTATCGAGAGCGCTAAGATTTCCTCTTTCGTAGGCTTTCGGTTCATATTCCGTAATGTTTTTATTGAATTAATCAGACCCACATCATCGATTGGAAAAGCTGTCTGAAACCTCAGGCAACGCATTAGCACGTAATTGGCTGTCCAAGGTCCGATTCCTCGTATTTTGATTAAGCTTCTTTCTGCCTCTTTAAAATTCATGTTCATTAATTGGTCCTTCGATAATTCTCCGCTTGCCATTAATCTTGCAATGCCAATAATATATTCACTTTTTTTAACTGTCATTTTAATAGCTGCTAGGTCAGTAGGTTCTAACTGTGCAATTCGTTCGTACGGAGGGAATACCCAATACTTTTTACCCTTCCATTCGATAGAATCGCCAAAGCTTTCTACAAATTGTCTCTTTAAGGTGTAGGCAAATGCGAGGTTAATTTGTTGTCCTAAAACGCCCCAGCATAACGCTTCAAATAAATCGGGGATGCCGATAACTCGTAATCCATAGAATTTTTGGGCAGGTATTTGAAGTAATGGATCTGAATTTGCCATTTCATAAAATGGTGTTAAATCGTTATCAAGATCAAACCATTCATGAATATAGGTGACAATTTTTTCCCGCTCCCACTTTTCAATAGGTCTAGAATCATTTAGGAATTGAATAATCATTTGTTGATTATCGATTACGCTTATCTTTACTAAAGACTGCATTTCTCCAATGGCTATCACTTTTGTGATGATATTGTTCTCTATTGCATACAGGCATTCATTTTTTTCTCTTGTTAAATAGCCTAGATTTGCATTCATATCAAAATTTGCTGGTAAGGTAATGATCATCACATCGTCAACGTCATGCCATATCACTTTTTCATTCCCCTTTTCAACATACACAGTTTGTTAGTTTACTTTATCATAAAAGTAGCTTTACTCATTTTGTTATCTTGCTATTCCATTCTAAACGCCTTATTTTTTTCTATTGATGAGGTTATAGTGTTAGTTATTAAGAAGGCTAAGGAGGGAATAAAAATGGTCCAAGATATTCAAACACGTGTTGGCAGCTTAGAGTGGGATGCCATTCAACATGAACTAGATAAGCAAGGATTTGCAAAGCTTCCAGCAATCTTAACAAAAGAGAAATGTGAATTCTTAATAGGGTTGTATAGTACAGAAGAGCCATATAGAACGGCCATTAATATGACGAGGTATCGCTTTGGGGAGGGGGAATACAAATATTTTTCCTATCCATTGCCTGAAATTATCCAAAGTTTAAGAGAGTCCTTTTATCAAGAATTGGCCAAAACAGCTAATCGATGGTTAGGTTATTTAAAGAAAACAGCACAGTTTCCTGCTCAGCTTCAAGATTTTTTGAACACTTGTGAAGAATTTGAACAAACTAGACCGACACCGTTACTCTTAAAGTATGAAACAGGTGGCTTTAATTGTTTGCATCAAGATTTATATGGTGATGTGTTCTTCCCGTTTCAAGTAGTATTTGTATTAAATCAACGCGAACAAGACTTTTCTGGTGGAGAATCACTCCTAGTGGAACAAATTCCACGTGCTCAGAGTAGGGGACATGTTATTACGTTAGATCAGGGCAGTGCACTCATCTTTCCTACGAACCATAGACCTGTTCTAGGTAAAAGGGGATATTATAAACATACGGTTCGTCATGGAGTAAGTACGATTACTGCTGGAGATCGATACGGTCTTGGCATCATTTTTCACGATTCTAAATAAAAAAACTTCAATATCTTGCTATTCCATATCCAGAATTGTACATTGTGAATTTTTAGGGAGTATATTGTAAGGAGAGGTGAGATAAATGCTGGATCCTATGAATGATGAAAATAAAACTTTGAATAATGTAGAAATGATGACAGATGAAAAGTGGCAAGCCATTATCACGAATGATACAGCGTACAACAATCAATTTTTCTATGCTGTCAAGTCAACAGGGATATTTTGTAAACCATCCTGCAAGTCTCGCGTTCCGAAAAAAGAGAATGTATGTATTTTTGCAACTGCAGAACAAGCACTCCGCGCAAATTTTCGCCCTTGTAAACGTTGCAAGCCAACTAATGAAAATTTGCCTGATAGCGAGTGGGTTGATATTATCACAGCATACATTGATCAAAATTTCGCTGAAAAATTAACGCTAGAATCTTTAGCAATGATTTGTCATGGGAGTCCCTATCATATGCATCGAACATTTAAAAAGATTAAAGGCATGACGCCCGTTGAGTATATACAACAAGTTCGCGTACACGCGGCTAAAAAGTATTTAATTCAGACGAATAAAGCAATAGGCGATATTGCCATATGTGTGGGTATGGCGAATGCGCCCTATTTTATTACTTTATTTAAAAAGAAAACCGGTCAGACCCCAGCGCAATTTCGTCAAATGAGAAAAATGGAGGAAATAAATGATGGAAATAAAAAATAAACCAACCCTTTATTGGTCTTTACTCAAGTTTGAGGATTGGCATTTTTATATTGCTGCTACCTCCAAGGGCCTTGTGTTTGTAGGTTCACAGAACAAACCATTCGAGGAAATGTTTGAATGGGCGAAGAAACGCTTTCCAGGAAGTCCTCTTATTGAAGATGAGGAAAACCTTGCACCCTATGTCAATGAAATCATTCAGTATCTAGCAGGAAAGAGGCAAACCTTTTCTATCCCATTTGAGTACGAAGGTACGCCATTTCAGCTAGCAGTCTGGCAAGCACTTTGTGAAATTCCTTATGGGCAGACCAAATCCTATTCAGACATTGCCCATGCTATCAATAAACCAGCAGCGGTTCGTGCTGTTGGAGCGGCTATTGGTGCTAATCCAGTGTTGCTTACTGTACCGTGCCATCGTGTAACAGGAAAGAATGGCTCTTTAACTGGCTATCGGGGCGGATTAGAAATGAAGAAATTGCTCTTGGCCCTTGAAGAGCGAGGTTCGTCTAGCAATGCATAATACTTGCTACACATGGAATGGAGGGTCCGTATGAAAAGCGAATTATTCTATAAGCATCCAAAAACCATTTTGAATAAAGGGACCGGCTTTCTTTCTGGCTATACGCATTCACTCAATCCTTATACAGGCTGTTCCTTTGGATGTTCCTATTGCTATGTACGTCAAATGCCTGTATCTCTTTTTCGAGAAGGGGAATGGGGTAGTTGGGTCGATGTTAAAAACGGTGCGGCGCATGTATTAAAAAAGGAGCTTCATCGTGCCAAAGCCAAAGGGCCTGTAACCATTTTTATGTCCTCAAGTACAGACCCGTATCAGCCAATAGAGCATAAGGAAAAAGTGACGCGATCTTTACTCGAAGTGATGCTAGAGGATCCCCCTGACTTCTTATTTGTACAAACGAGAAGTCCACTTGTCAGTCGAGATATTGATTTGCTGCGACAATTTAAAGATAAAGTACGAGTAAGTATGACAATTGAGACAGATTCGGAAACGATACGTAAACATTTTACGCCAATGGCACCTCCAATCCAAGCGCGTTTTAAGACATTGGAAAAATTAGCAGCTGCGGACATTCCGACCCAAGTTGCTATCGCTCCCATTTTACCAAGTGGAGAATATTTTCCTTTGAAATTGAAGCAACTCGTCGATCGGATATGTATAGATGACTACTTCATGGGAGATGGCAGTGGTGGAAAACGCACAAGAAAACTTGAGATTGAGAAAAAATATGACCAACTTGGTTTAGAAGAATGGTATGGACCAGATGTAATAAAAAAAGTATACAACCGATTTATTGAAATCTTTCCAGAAAATCATGTTTATATAAGTCAGGCTGGGTTTGAGCCGTAAAATGCTGTAATAGATGGATTATAAAAATAGCCCCAATACCCATCTTTACTGAAGTGAGTATTAGGGTTTCTTCACATGATAGTATGATTAACGTTTGTTTTCATTTTGAATTTGACTGAAATCTACTTCTTCAGCAAACTCTTCTCTGTTTTTACGTTCATTGTTAGCATTTTGATTTTGATTCTGCTGTTTTTTGTTGTCTTGCGTTTTATTATTTTTATGTTTATTATTTCCCATTTTCATCTCACCTCCACCATTAGTGTGAGTGTAAGATGTTTTTTTATCCGTAGAACTTACATTTAATTCTTCAAGTAATGTGCTTTACTTTATTAAGGAGTACAGTATGACTGAAAATTTACCTAATTTATTTCTTAGACCATCAAAATAATATATGATGAAAGTAAACAGGCCATATGTTTTAATAACCAAACAAACGGTATCCGAAGTAATTGTGAAGAATGGTAATGCACCAACAACAGATAGCACTTAAGGAGGCATCGTAGTGAACCAACACAAAATAATTATTACGCAATATACCCCCCAATACGCTGAACAAACAGTTGCTATGTGGCGAGATAGTAAGGAACAGGCGATTGGTCAGAAAGAAATTCACACCTTTGAAAGTCATGTATATTTCTTAAATCATCTATTAGCTGAGCAGTTTCACATCGATTTAGCGTTAATGGATGAAAAAGTAGTTGGCATGATTGCCTATAACGAAGAAGAAATAAGCCAACTATATATTCATATTGACTATCAAGGGATGAGCATAGGTCATACATTACTAGATAAAGTAAAAGCACAATCAAATGGGCGATTAACTTTATACACATTTGAGGTTAATGAAAATGCCCAACGATTTTATGAAAAACATGGATTTAAAATCATAGGGAGAGGACATGAAAATGAAGAGAATTTAGCTGATATTCAATATGAATGGATAGCCAAATAAAAAATTTTACTAACGAGCTACTAAAAAGCGTTGTACATTTTGTATATACGCTTTTTTGTTTTTGATAAGATCTAAAAATGATGAAGAGGCAAACAATTTCCTTAACAGCTAAGATCACTCGAATGAGTAGTAGTCGAGCTTAGTTGCTTTAATGCTCTTAAGAAGTTAATCAGTATCATCTGGTATAATAGAAAATAGATTTTTTTAGAACGGAGTAATTGATATGAATGCAGCGCAAAAAGCATTTTTTGAGGAAAAGGAGCGGTCACTTGGCGTTAATCTAAATGATGTGCAGAAGCAGGCGGTGTTGCAGACGAATGGACCGCTGCTACTATTGGCATCTCCTGGTTCAGGAAAAACAACGACGATTATTATGCGTATTGGCTATATGATCGAGGCGCTTGGTGTCAAACCTGCTCGCATCAAGGCTGTCACATTTAGTAAGGCATCAGCAAATGATATGAAGGCACGTTTTGCAAAGTTTTTTCCGCATTTGCCACCAGTTGATTTTTCGACGATTCATAGTTTAGCATTTCAAGTTGTGCGGGAGACACTTGAACGTCAGGGCATTTCGTATGGGATTATGGAAGAAGCGGATCAGCCTGGTGTTATGTCAAAAAGACGAGTGCTTCGTGAGATTTTTGAACAATTAAATGGCTCGAAAATTACGGAAGATCAGTTAGACGAGCTACTGACGTACATAACGTTCATCAAAAATAAAATGCTGCCAGAACAGGAATGGGCAATTGCAGAAGTAAAGGTGCCAAAAAAAGTCGAGATTTTACACCGATATGAGGAATATAAGCGCACAGCTAGTGACCGATTGCTCATTGATTTTGATGATATGCTGTTAATGGCGAATGATATTTTTACGAAAAATCGAGAGGTATTGGCGCAATATCAACGTCGATACGATTTTTATTTAACGGATGAAAGTCAGGATACATCGCCAGTTCAACACGCGATCATCGAGAAGCTCGTCGCAGTCCATCAAAATTTATGCGTTGTTGCCGATGAGGATCAGGCTATTTATAGCTGGCGTGGTGCAGAGCCAGATTATTTGTTGAATTTCCAAAAGATTTATCCAGAGGCACATGTCTTACTAATGACACAAAACTATCGTTCATCTGCCTCGATTGTAGAGCCAGCCAATCTATTCATTCAGCGTAATAAAAAACGATATAACAAACAAATGTTTACGCAAAATCCTGCAGCAGAGCCAATCTCATTTAAAATCCTAGAGAATTATAGCTTACAGGCGAAATATGTAGTGAATCAGTTAAAAAATTTGTCTAAGCCTGGCTCAACGGCTGTTTTATATCGAAATAATACGTCAGCCATTCCACTTATGGACGCGTTAGACAGAGCGGGCTTGCCTTTCTATATGAAAGATTCCACCATTCGCTTTTCTACGCATTGGGTTGTGGAGGATATTATGAACTTCATGCGTCTAGCGTACAATACAAAAAATATCTCGATATTTGAAAAAGTTTACAGAAAAATGAATGCTTATCTTACACCAACGCAATTAAAGGCACTGCAGAAAGTACAGGAGGATGGCTGTGTATTCACACGATTGTTAGAGCATGTGGAATTAAAGGAATATCAGCCAGAATATATTAAGCGAATTCGCAAAACGTATGATAGCATTCAATTTGATCAAACAACACCAACAGCCATGCTAGAGCATATCCGTTATGACTTTGGTTATGAGCGTGCCTTAAAGAAAATGAGCGAGGACCTCGGTTTTAATTATGAAAATTTACTAGATATTGTGGATGTACTTGGGCTAATTGCTCGCCATACATCGACGATGACCGAATTTGCGGGCCGTTTGAAGTACCTTGAAAATTTAGCACGTACATCTCATCTGAAAAATGAAAAGAATGCCATTACATTAACAACCTTACACAGTTCAAAGGGCTTGGAATTTGACCGTGTGTATTTGATTGACTTAATTGATGGAATTTTACCTAGTGAGACGGAAGAAGCGATAGAGGAAGAAACAAGGCTCTTTTATGTCGGTATCACACGTGCAATTCGCCATTTGGAATTAATTTCGTACAACAAGCGCTTTAAAGCAAGTGTGGTGCCATCGATGTTTATGAACGCGTTAAAACAAATCGTCTCACCTCAGGAGTTGCCAAAGAAAGCGTCGAAAAATCCAAGGAAAGCACCGAAGCAATACCGTAATGATCGGACAATCACAAAGGAGTCAGCACTAATCGTCGGCTCCAAGGTAAAGCATGTGATGTTTGGAGAAGGCGAAATTTTGGCCATCACAAGTAGCACGATCAAATTGTCATTTGATGCAGGGATAAAGCAGTTTATGACGGATACATGTTTACAGCAAGGCTATTTAGAAGCGGTGGAGGATTAATGCAGCGTATTCGAGATTTTTTCGAATACGCTTTTTTCGTTGTGCAAAATAATAGCTAAACTTCTTATTTTCTCTTTCGATAGGATAAATATTCTATAAATCTCTTTGCTGCAAGTGACAGCGATTTTTGCTCTCTCATCGCAATTCCAATAGTGCGAAAAGCAGGAACTTCTAGCTCTTTCGCGATAATTTGGTAAGGAATGCGTTCTAAAATCAGTTCAGGTAATATACTGATTCCTAATCCATTTTCCACCATTGACATAATGGCATAGTCGTCCCATGTTGTAAAAGAAATGTGCGGCGAGATATTGTGCTTCTCGAAAATTTCGGAGATTTCAGCTTTTGCGCCTTTTTCTAAAAGCATGAATGGACTGGTCAATAGTTCACTTATAGGAAATTTATCGCAATCAGCAAGAGGATGATCCTGATGAATGACGACCAACAAACGGTCTTGCTCTACAAAGATTGTTTCCATTTCAGCTTTTGTTGGCAGTCGTAAAAATCCAAAGTCGACCCTACCTTCGATAATCCAGCTTTCGATTTCGGTGTAATCTCCTAATAGTAACTCGAAATCAATCCCTGGATAATCCTGCTTAAAGAATTTGATCATATAAGGTAGCCAATGGGTTGCTACACTAGAAAATGTACCAATTCGAATGATTCCTGATTGGATATCATGTAAGTCATCGATCTGCATCATTAACATTTCATGCTCATTGCATATACGTTGTAATTGGGGCAGTAACTTTAAGCCATCAGATGTTAAGCTGATTCCGGCACGACTTCTTTCAAAAAGGGATATTCCCCATTCTGATTCTAAATCGTTGATCATACGGCTGATGCCGGACTGTGTATAGTTTAATGCATCGGCAGCTCTTGTAAAGCTCCCATATTCTACCGCTTTGACAAAGGCCATATATTTTTGGATATTCAAAACGCTATCCTCCCTTGCATGCTATTTTGTTATAGATAACATGACAAACATTCAATTTTGTAATACTTATGTGTATGCTATGCTATTCCCATTACAAAAGCAAGTTGAAAGGGAGTGGAAGAAAAGGAAGGAAAAAAGTATCTAATAGTATCTATTAAAATGCGTAGGTTAGGGGGGGCGACCATGAAATCTAAATTTCAATTTATCGTATCAATGATTATTTTTGGCACAATTGGTTTAGTTGTTCGTAACATTAATTTAGCGGCGAGTGAAAGGGCTTTACTAAGTAGTTTCCTAGGATGCTTATTTTTACTGCTCATCTTCTCCATAATGAAGAAAAAAATATCCTGGAATTTAGTAAAAACGAATGCTTTATTTTTGATTCTCTCAGGCGTTGCATTGGGAGGAAACTGGATTTTTCTCTATCAATCCTACGACCACACATCACTTGCCAATGCCACACTAGGATATTACTTTGCACCAGTATTTGTAATGATACTTTCACCTGTTGTACTTAAGGAACCATTATCCATTAAAAAAATAATATGCATTGTCATTGCAATGATCGGTATGATAATGATTGTAGGAGAAGGGGTGAGTGCAACGGAATCAGATGATTTCCTTGGACTTATCTTTGGATTGATGGCAGCTGCTTTTTATGCTGCTTTGTTACTTTTAAACAAATTTATTAAAGAGATGGACAAGCTAGAGCTGACCATTATTCAACTTGGAACGACCGCATTATTACTGCTGCCGTATGTTTTTTTGACAGAGGGCTTTGGGATTTTTGGATTATCAAGCGCATCTATTCCTTTTATTTTAATTTTAGGTATCGTTAATACAGGGATTGGATTTTGGTTGTTTTTCTCGGGAATGGAGAAATTGAAAGGGCAGAGTATTGCGATGCTCAGTTATGTCGATCCTTTTGTAGCTATTTTGATTTCTGCAATGATATTGCAAGAGCAAATGACCCTAGTTCAAATTATCGGCGGGGTATTCTTATTAGGTTCTACATTTGTTAGCGAAATTCCATCCTTTAACTTTTCAAAACAACTCATGAAAAAACAAATAGAGTAACAAATTCTTACATGGTATTTACCATTTATAAGGTTATTCCATTACTAAGACAACAATCAGCCAATTTTATTTGGACTGATTGTTGTTTTTTAAGCTCTGATAAGATGCTTGAGCTCCTTGATGAGTTTTCTCCGAAACATTCATTGCGATTATACGATTTAGCTAAGAGCGTTTAATAACTTCAATATATCGATACATACCCTTTAACATAACAGATTCATCTCTTATAATTTTGAGCCTATGATCATTTTGGTTAAACAACTCCTCAAAACTTCGTCCAATATCTGTTCCTAACATACTTATAAATGGCCTTACCAATTTTTTTGTTAGCGTTAGTTTTTGATTTTTAGGAGCAAATTTATCAAAGATAAGAATTCTACCATCCTTCTTTAAAACTCGTATCATCTCTTCAAAGCATTTATTTTCATTAGGAACCACAGAAAGAATTAAACTAGCTACAATATAGTCAAATGATTCATCTGCAAAAGACATTTTTTGAGCATCCATTTCTAAAAAATTGATAGAAGAGTGCTCGAATTTATGTTGAGCTTTCGCTAGCATATCAGGAGAATAATCAATAGCTGTTATATCATAATCAACATAGTTGATTAATTCTAAATCAGCCCCAGTACCAATACCTACATAGAGGATTTTTTGCTTACGCTGAAAAGGTACTTCTTGAAAAATCCTCTTTCTAGTCTTTAAAAACGCACCTGTGTTAAAAAGTTTATCGTAAAAGGAAGAGCCAATATGATAGATAATTTTGTTCCACGTATTATTCAATGCTACATCCAACCTTTCTACAGTGCGTAAGAGTTTCTAAAATCCTGTGACCTCTCCGAAAATAGGAGCCTACACAATCATCTTTGTCATTATGTCAAAATATCATAAAATCCCCATGAAAATCATAATTCATCTGCCAATCATCATAAATCGATGGCTTCTTTATTGAAAGAAATGTAATTTGCCAATAAATAGTGACAGGGACAGCTTAAGAAAGGGAAGTCAAAAGCCAAGTACATAAATAAGTATGTATAATAAGCCTAACTTGTGGATGCCTACGCTTATTAGCCAAAGAGAGACCAATATTTTTTAAAATTTTTGACAGACATATTAGGTAGTGCTAGTATGTTTGACACACATATTAGTGATATCGAATATGATCATATCAAAACATATTAGCTAAGTCTAATATGAATTGGAGGAGATTTTGTGACAGAAAAAAATATTGATTTAAAAATCAAACTAATTCATGGATTTTCAAATAAGGTAAGACTTCAAATTTTAGAGTGTATCAAAGAGAAAGAGAAGACAGTATCTCAAATCGTCGAGGAATTAAAGGGGAATCAGTCTAATATCTCTCAACACTTAGCCTGTTTAAAAGGTTGTGGCATTATTGTTGGTCGTAATGAAGGAAAATATTGCTACTATAGTTTGAGAAATGAGCGTATTCGTGAACTTCTTGAAATGTTTGATACGGTTTTAGTAGATGTTCATGCTGATGTCGCGTGCTGTGTAAACCATGTAGATTAAAGGGAAGTTAAATATAGGCAAGGTTTGTAGTACTGAGTAAGATGGGAAGTACACTAACTAATCGGGTTAGTGGTCGTAAAGGTTTGATCAAGGTTAATCCAAAGTAGAAAACTACCTGATGTAGTGTAATGTTAATTTGAATAGAAATAAAAAAGGGTTACAGAGGTAATGTAACCCTTTTTGAGGGAGGTCGTGACGGTCAACCAACGCCACCACCGTATAAGTGCGTGCGATACACTCAATACTAATTTGTGCAAGCAAAGGCTAATTATACATAAAAAAGCAGCGTCGTCACACGCTACAGTGATTTAATGAACATGATTAGGAAGAATTATAAAAAAATTTTCAAATGGACGGATAAACATGTTATGTGATTCATAAAGAGTTTAACAAAGATTATGAATGGAATCAGGCTATAAAATAAATGTTCGAGACAGAAGAAGACTTATGTCCAAAATGGTGGATGGGAAGATATCAATCTACTTACTAATTTCATATTCTGGCATTTTCATACTTTATAATTATTATTTTAGTAATATTTTATGTTTACTTAATATGTGAGCTAATAATAATAAGTGTTATACCTGTAAATAAGCAAATGATTCTCGTCACAGGTATTTTATCTGCTAGTCCAAATAAGGCAATTGCTGTCGTTACGATTAAAACGGTTGGCCCAACCAAAGCAAGCATTGTATTAATATAAAATGCTTTTTCTAAATTATTTAACTTTAGCATCAACAACCCAGCACTTACTTCAATACTCCCAGACAATACACGTAAAATAACCATCGCAAGAACCGACTTTTCAATAATTGTCATCATCCTATCTTTATAGAAAATTTAATATAATTCCAACATGAATAGAATAATAGATTTTTGTTTTAATGAAATACTAAAATCAATATATGTCTGATTCGTATCTAATATTCTTATTAGATAATGCTTTATATGAAGTGATTTTCTAGTTAAAAGTTCAAAGAATTAGAATCAGTTTTATAAATCCAATTTCTGTTTTTAATAGGAAATAGTATGGGCAAAATAGTTCTTTCAATGGTACTTAAAAAAGATGCAGGTTTTCAAATATCTTAATTAATTGAGGGGATTTGCTAGTAGCCTTGGAGCTAGATTAAAATATGGAGCAAAACAAGCACTCAAAAAACTATTAGTAAGTTGAGGATTCCCAGTAGCCCTAGGTGAAAAAAGATATCCCTTCTTCAACTAAAGGAGCTTTACTTCAATAAGGAGTGGAAGGAAACTTATCATCACTATATTGAAAGAATGTCAGAAATAAAGTCTGCAGTAAACGAACGGATATTAATTAAGAAACAGTCCCTTCAAATTTGAAAGGAACTCTTAGGTAGGGGGCATTGTTTTATTTTACAAGTTTAATGTGGAGCTTTTGTTTGAAGTAGCTTTAACCCCATACAAAAAAATATCATTCCCGTTATTTTATTCAGAAGCATACCTAATTTTTGGTTTCCTCTTAGTTTTTTAGTAACGTACGAGGAGAAATAAGCAACAAATAAACATCATAGGAGTTCAGTTGCTGTAAATGTAAGCCCTAATATTAACAAGGAGCAGGATCTGTTGCTTTTACATCTATAAACTGCGGAAGAAAAGCAATAATAAATAACGAGACTTTTGGATTCGTTAAAACTGGTTAAAAGACCTTGTATATAAATTTTTCTTAAGTTTAATTGTTTCAAAACCTATGTTGGATTTATCAAATACCATTTTAATTCCTAGATAAACGAGATAAATTACATCAATAATCTTAAGCCATAAGAAACAAATAACGTATGAACCAAGGAGCCAGTAATAATACCGAATACAGAATAAACACCAGCTCTTTTACCTTGTGAAATACTTCTATCAACAATATACATGGTATCAGCACCTCCATCTGTTTTTGGGGTGCCCTTATCATATTAAAGTAATTGAAAGAGAATTTAATCTGCCACAATAAATAAGAGCATGTTTTGAACAATCTTTTCAAAACATGCTCTTTAGATTTGCTCTCATATCAAGGTTGGTATCATTAATTTAATCCAACATGATTAACAAATCGCAATTGTTACAAGTCGGTAACGGATATTTTGGAGTTATTTTTAAAAATTGAACCTTTCTTGAATTGATAATCGTCTAATAGAAGAATTTGGGAGCAGGTTGAGAAGGAGGGAAGTAGATTGGGTAGAGAAGAAAATGATTTCATACTAGAAAAATTGATGATTGATTATGGTAATGAGTTGGTACGATTAGCGTTTTCATATGTGAAAGATGCAGAGATTGCGAAGGACATGGTTCAAAATACGTTTATCAAATGTTACAAAAACCTTGATTCATTTCGCTTTGACGCACAAATTAAAACATGGCTTTATCGTATTACCATTAACGAATGTAAGGACTATTTGAAAAGTTGGAATTACAAAATGGTACACGTAAAAAGTTTTATTAATGAAACGGCGAAGTCAATATTACCTTCAACAGAAAAAACAGTACTTGATAAATACAATAATGAAGAAATTAAAGATACGATTTTTTCTCTACCAAAAGTATATCGGGAAGTGGTTTATCTATACTACTACGAATCATTGACGACTGATGAAATTGCCAATGTTTTAGACGTTTCGGTAAATACAGTGAAAACTCGATTAAGAAGAGCAAAACAACGATTAGAGTCGATGATAAAGGAGGCAGAAGTTAATGAATGAGAAACGTTCAAAAACTAATTTTTCTAATAAGTTAAATCAAGAACTACAATTTACGAAAGAAGATCGTCAAAAAGTATTTGAACAAATCAAGAAAATAGACAGGGATTCTCATATGCAAAAAAAGTCACCTATTTTCCTACAAAAATTTGCACCAGTAACAGTTTCTATATTAATAATAGGTCTATGTTTATTTTTATTTTTGCCATCATTACTCCCTGGAAATCTGACTAAAGAATCTAATATACGTACTACAAGTAACCAAGTGGTTGAAGAAGAGAAGGTTTCAACTACATTAATTACGGTGAAATCAAAAGAGATGGATAATAGAATTTATCTAAATCTATTACTTACTTATAATAAAGATAAAAAGATGATGAAAGTTGTATCATTCCCTGCTGAGACATATGCACCAGTATCGACTAATAATGATGGGACACCTTTGTACGATAAATTATTGTTTGCATATAAATTTGGGGGCGCTGATAATGTAAAAACGACTGTTTCAAAATTAGTAGCTTTACCAATTGATTATTATTCAGTAATTGATGTGGAAACTATTTCAACGCTCATTGATTCTGTAAATGGATTAGAATACGATTTGTCAGAAGATATTCGAGTGAGAGCAATCACACAAGTAGCATTTGAATTTGAAAAAGGATTACAGCGTTTTAGTGGTGAAGAAGTTATCGCATTGTTAATGGCAGCCACAGAAGGTGTAAATCTAAATGAAGAAAATCTCGTAAATCTATTGCAAGCTATAATTAATAAAATGGAAGTTGAAATGTCACCAGTACAATTAAAAAAAATGTTTACTCAAATGGAAACGAATACATCACTTGATTCATTGTTAGAAAATCAGCTAGAAATTCAGTCAATAAAATTGGTTTCTTTAAGCAACGGAATGCAAACGGATTCAATAACACTAAGTGAGACTGAGGGTAAATTTTATTATAAATTTGAAAAAGATTTTTTAAATACTATATCAGATAATTTAACGACCTTTAACTAAGTATAATATACAAACACATACAAAATAACGTTCCCAAATCAAAGTTTGGAAACACTTGAAAAAGCCATGAGCGTGAACTGCACTCCCATTGTTAGACACAATTTAATAATGGGGGTGCAGTTCATTTTCGTGGCTTTTTCTATAAATTTTATTTATACAGCTTATTATGCAAGAAGCGAAAACACTAGATACACTAATATTTAGACGTTTATGACTTGCCGTTCGATGTATATTTCTTAGTGTTGTCAATCCGCATTTCCCTTGCAGCACTCCGTCAATAGAAAAAATTAAATATTCTGAGAGGAAATAAAGAATTGATCGTTATAGTAGTAAGGAGGTGAATCAGATGGAGATAGATGAAGTGATTGCACGAGTAAAGAACGGAGAAGACCATTGCTTTGCATATATTATCAAACATTATGAACAGAAAGTATTTACCACTGTTATACGAATTGTTCGTAATCGTACAGTTGCAGAAGATATCATTCAGGATATTTTTATTAAGGTGTACTATAACCTACATAAGTATGAAAAAAAAGGGTCGTTTAATGCATGGCTCTATCGGATTGTTGTCAATAAGTGTTTTGATTATTTAAGAAAATATAAGCAGCAAGCAAGATCAATAGATATGGATATAGCAGACGGTCGTTATCCAGAAAAAATTCTATTATTACGTGAGAAAAATGAGCAATTAGAACAACTCCTACAGCAGCTAGATGAAACCGAGTATTTCGTGTTGTTGCTAAAATTTGTGAACGGGCTTCGCTACGATGAAATTAGTGAAGTGCTTCAAATTTCTATGAACGAAGTACGTAACAAACAGCACCGTAGTAAAAGAAAATTAAGATCAATCGGAACTACAAAGGGAGGTTATTTTTATGAAATGTGATTCGTTACTGATAGAAGATTATGTGGAAGGCTTTTTAGAAGCTAATGAGTTGGAGAAACTTGAAGCCCATTTGCAAACCTGTAAAAGTTGTCAAAATGAATACCAGCAATTAAGAAATGAGCAGCAAACTTTAATTGCACAGCTTAATACTCCAATTATTAAACATAGTAGTCAAGCGGATCTAATTATGCAGCTTATTCAAACAAATACTAAGCGTAAGAAAGTGTGGCATAGTTTGAAAATTAGTGTAATTAGTGCTGTAGTTCTGGTCTTAAGTTTCGGACTTTATTATTGGAATCGAATGCCCAGTGAAGTTGCACAGCCAATTGATGAACCAGCGGAATTAATCGAACCTAACAGTGGTGACCAGGAGGTACTTAAAACAAGTGAACAAAACCCTAGCTTAGATGCACCGTTTTTGGATGTTTCAATCGAGCAAGTGGTTAATGATGGAGAAAACATGGATATTGAATTTCGTGTAAAATTCAATGATGAAAATCAGCGTTATTATGAAAATTTATACAGTCAAATGCTAACTCGTTATGAATATGATGAATTTCTAAATCCACCAATTGATAAAATGGAAGATTTCTTTTTCGGTGAAGTTCGGACAAATGTCCATTTTGCCCTTAAAAATGATGCGGGTGAATTGATTGCAGGGCATAGATTAAAAGAAAAACCGTTAATCAATAGTTCTTCTAGTGGGAGGGGAACTAATGTATTAGGTGAAATGATTTATTCGGTTTCTGTCCCAAGCTATACTAAGTCCACTGTATTAGAAGTGTTTGCTATGGAAAAAATTGTGCACAATTTAAATGAGACGCAAGTAAATTCGCAACAGCCGCAACCATTTCAATTTGAAAACGCAGAATATACAGTAGATTCAATAGTAATTGAAAATAATTCATTGCACATTCAAATTTCTACGGAAGGTGAACCAAAGATAAGGCCGATGGGATGGAATATTGTAATCGATAATCGCTTAGTTGTTGCTGATAGAAATTCTAGTAAATTTGATGAAAAACGTACTAATAATCGTACCATTTATAGAGCACAATTTAACGATTTACAAAATATACCGAACACTTTCAAAATAGTGCCTTCTACTGTAAAAATAACAGAAGAGATTGATCCGATACGGTTGAAATTAAATTAGTGGTAAAAAACTTTACAGTGAGAGCCTTTTAATGTGAAGAAAAAATCTGTATAAAATATGATATAAGACTTTTTTAATTGTAAGTTAAAAAAACAAACTTCAGCAATCGGGCGCGATTTTGTAATAAGGATTAGCGCTCGATCTCATTATAGAGCCATTTACTTGAGTAACATATTTAATCAAAATTGTTATGGAACAAAGAAATTGTGAAAATTTCCACTTAAACTAAAGGAGCAGGTTAGTTTTATTAGGTGCTTGTTTTATCATTAAACAATAAAGATAGATCATCAAAGAAAAGAAGTAAGACAATTTAATATTGGTTTCGATGAACCGCAGCGTAAGATATGAAAAAGTCATTCCCTCCATAAGCGGAGAGAATGACTTTCCTTCATAAATCGCAAAACTGCTGATTATAGTTTTGTCCAACGTTCCTCTAACCAGTTCATAAATTGTTCACCTTTGTCGCCTTCATACGCGTCAAAGACATCTAAACGCATACGTTTTAGTTTATCCGCAAAGTCTGCCACTGTATGGTCCTTCGGCAAGCTCTTTTTAACACGCAGGAAAATTTTTTCTGTTCCTTTAATAATATCAAAACGGGCAGGTGATGGCTTCTCTACGTCCTCGCCAAACGCCACAAGTGCTTCATAGGCTGCTAATTGCACCTTGTTGACAGTATCATGCTGCATACGATTTTTTAATAAATCTATGATTTTGTCATGTTGATAAGCTGATAACTTTTCGACTGCGTCTAAACGCTCTCGCCAGCTAGACGTATAATTGGCCTGTTTTTTTAATGTTTCATACTGCTCTGGTAATGCTGTTTCAAATTGTTTCAAGTAATTGCACCTCTTTTTTTAACTAGAGGAAAAATGAATTCTTCTTCTGTTTCTCTTATTATACGTTGTTTTGGTGAAAATAGCGAAGAATCCAAGGGAAGGATATAACTTCTATATTGCTGTTGCCATTCGTTTCTTAGATAAAGCAAAACTGGTTGAATGAAGAAGTTGTCCAGACGGAACTTTAAATTCAGTTCAGGATATTTTAACTTATAATGCGAAGCAATTAGAAATTGTAAAATAAAAGTGAAGTTTAAGTACGTAAGTAACCTTCATACTTGAGTATGGTATGACTAGTCACATCTAAACAGGTGTGGCTGTTTAGTTTTTAATAAAACAGTAGAGCAACAATTAAAGTAATACCTATAATAGGGGAAAAATATGATGAAAAGACAATTTGATCAGAGTGATTTATATAGTGAATCTACTTAGAGTGCATTACAATGTACATTTTATTTTATCTATGAGCAGAAGTTTTATCTCATAGTTTAAGCTAAATAATTTCAATTAAATGAAGTGATATATTGTTTTAATAACAAAGCAATCCCGTTTATCCAATAGAAAAACGGGATTGAGGATTACGTTATATAGAAACATGATTAATACAATTAATTTTATTCAGAGGTAGATTCAATTCCTTCTTCTGTTCGTGGATGTTCGTCAAGATATGGAGATAAATAAGCTTCTCTTAATTCATGTCGCATCCATCCCATTATACCTATTACACAAATGAACACAATTATAGAGGCTAGAAAAGAACTAGTAGAATCTTTATAGCCTGCTGCATATAGTAGCATACAAAGAATAACAGTCAATACAATAGAAAGGATGAGTAAAGAAGTTAACAATAAATCCTCGCCTAAATAAAGCATACGAATATCCGTATCAAATGAAAATAATAATAAGAAACCAGCTACCAACTGTACAATTGTAATCCAAAAGCCTATCTTTGCACCAAGAAGTTTTAATGATTGCTCATGTTCCTCTAATCTCTTCTGCTTTCGCTTCTGATAAGTAAAATAGACAAACATATAAAATCCACCTGTTGCTAAACTTGCTAGCATGAAATGAAGGTAACGTTGCCAAATTTGAGGATAATAAAATAAGCTTTCAAAAAAACCATTTGCTTCTCCCCAACGATCAGGATATAACATAGAAGTTACATTGACAATAAAAATAAGGGGTACAAAGAATAAAATCAACATTGCCAATAAACCAATACTAATATGAAGTAATTTTTTGGTTTGATATTTATCCCAAGTGAACTTGTAAATGTATAACAGAAGAAATGCAGTAATCAATAGGATTAATAAACTCATCCAAGCCTTTCCTATTAAAATAGTTGAAGAATAAAAATATTGTGTATACAAGACACTCACAATTAGTAATGGGCCAACTCCTAGAACGACTGCAATACTCTTATGTATTGAAGCATGAAATGAACAAATTTGCGCCATTTTATCAAATAAACTATTTTTTTTGATCATACTCGTAATTTCTAATCCAACTGCTCCTGCAGTCAATGAGATTGTAAAATTCACGAAAATGATATGAAAAATAAATGTCGCAACGATAAGAATTTCTAGTAACCCAATAGGTGCAGGTATTGGTAAAGGGTTATCTGAAGAAATTAAAGCAAAACTTAAATACTTCATTTTGTAGACACCTCTTTTTCCTCTTCAAGTACTGTTAAAATATAAGTAGCTAAAGCTTCTATTTCTTTTTCAGTTCCCATAAATGGAGGCATTGCTACTTGTGCATAATGCATATTCGGAACAAAGGACATAATGGCTTCCTTATCCCAACCTTCCATTCTACTAGACAAGGCTCTTGTATCTCTCCATCCATCTATTGTATGACAGGTAATACATTGACCAACGAATACATCTCTACCCGCTTCCACCATATTGTTGTCATTTACTTCTTTTTCTTTTGCCCATGTAGCATTAGCCAGAAAACCTTCTTTTTTTAGTTTTTCTTCATTTTTTGCTAACATCCCATTCGCATACATATAGTTATAGATAATATAGGGTTTTCTTACAGTTTCCCTTACTACTTCAAATTCCCCAATAAAACCGATGGATGAGAACATCACTGCTATTGATAGAATCCACGGGACTGTTTTTGGACTTTTTACAAGCCATACTAAGAAAATAATAAGTATACTAAATCCTAAGATATTTAAACTTTTGAAGATGACCTCGGACATCCCTGTAGACCAGACAATCATATTATAAGCTTCAGTTGGAATGGCCCATAAATACCATAACCCTGTGATAAAAGTCATAGGTAAAGAGATAGCACCCCAGAATGCAAATACACGAAAAACTTCTGTACGTAAAGCCTTATCTTTAATACGCCAACGGATAAAAAATGATACTAAAGATATTGCCAACATGATTGCTAAAAACATGCGGAATCCAAGTGAAGGGAAGTAGGTTGGATTGAGAAATGCATTCCAAAATGAAAAAGTTTCAATCCAACGCCCTGGTGTTAATTTTGCAGCTAAGACACCCGTAATGATCACCATTGTTACCCATGAAGCAACACTTAGTGCTACGCCCAGCATGATATGTTTACGTTTACGTTCGCCTTCTTTCCATTTATCCCAAGTATAATAGTAAATAATAAGTATAATTACTTCTGAGATAAACGCTCCCCATTCAACCACCCATGCCCAGAAAAAAATACGTAATAGAGAAGAAATTGAATCTGGTTGTATAACTGTGGTTGAAAACCAAATGCCTACTCCAGTCATCGCTCCTATAGTTGTAGTAATGATTAAAACCCACTTCAACATTGTTTTTGCTACTTGATCTAATTTCTCATTCTTCTTTTTCATCGCTCGATATTCAGTCGATACAACTAAAACAGAAGTACCTATCGCGACGCCATGGCTAATTATCACATGAATAATTGCAATAAGAGCAATCACAGTGCCATTACCAAACCATGTATAATCCACGGATGGAAAATTCATATTACCCTCTTCCTTTCATTTTTTAATCAAATGCAATGCAATCATACAAAATAGTTTTGAAAATCGAATGAGTAATATGTGAAATTGAAAGGAACTATATTTCATTGTTTTGTCAAAATAGTTTAAGTAACAAGAATTTCTTTATACTGGGTTCTCTTTATTAGCCCTTTTTTTATAGCAGTCCCATAGGTTATACTAATGAAATTCTATTTTTTGTTGCTTAAAGTTCATTTGAATTTCTCAATTGTTTTTTATAATGGTCATGTTAATAGGAACAATATAGTTAAAAAATGAAGCTTTTTTACAAATAGGAGGAAGGATATGAGTATATGGAGTAAGCAAGCTAGTCCACCATTATATATATATGGAACTGAGGCTAATCGATTTATTACCTCAGCAGTTCAATATTTTCCTAAACAAGCCAAAATTGCTGCCTATGAAGAGAAAGAGGGAGCGAACGCGGTTTTTTTAGCGAAGCTTGGACACCAGATAACAGTTTATGATTCAACTTCATCTGGTCTAGCAAAGGTGCAGTTATTAGCAAGAATGAATGGTGTATCAATCATTACAATAAGAGCAGATTTAATAGAGTATGAGCTACCTCAAGAAACTTATGATGGCGCAATTATGGTATTTGGTCATTTTCAGCACAAATTCCAATTAGTGATATTGGAAAAAATAATGAACTCTATTAAATTAAATGGTGTTTTTATGTTTGAGGTCTATGAATATGCGCAGCTTTTATACAATACAGGAGGACCAAACGAAATGGCTTATTTATATAATGCTGAAGATATATTAAGGTGGGCTAGGCGTTATAAGCTAAAACATTACTTCACAGGGGAAGTAGAACAATATGAAGTTTCTTTCCAAACAAATACTCGCCGTGTCATACAAGTTATTGTAGAAAAATAAGACATTTATTTTACAATTCAAAATACATTTTTTTAAGATCTCAAAGAAATAATAAGGTGGTGGTAGGAGCGAATCTTCACGTAATCCATTTTAACTATTCAAAAAGAATATAATTGTCACTTTAATTTCTAATTTTTTTCACAACTTTTTAGTAAAGTGTATATGTCTAGTAAAATAATTACTTTGGAGGTAAAGGTATGAAGAAAATTTTTCTAGTTGTTCCATTTATGCTAGCTCTTTATGCATGTAATGAGGATAGTACAACAGAAACGAACAAAGACGCTAAACAGGAGCCCAAACATGAAGAGGTTGTTTCAGAGCAACCGAAGAATGAAGTTACATATTTAGCATCCACTGCTGAGTGGGAAATAGATGATCGTCTACAAGAGCCAGCAGAGGATACTGTTTGTGAAATGTGTAATATGAAAGTATATACAAAGGACCATGACCTAGGCGTTTTTTCTGCGCAATCTGTTAAACCTGATGGATCGATTGCATTTTATGACGACATTGGCTGTTTATTAAATGCGGAGTTGGTTCAAAATCAAACGAATGAAAAATTTGTGAGAGATTATATAACATTAAATTGGATAGATGTTGAGGAAGCTACAGCTGTTAAAACGGATATGAAATCCCCTATGAACTGGGGGTATATATTCTTTGCCTTTGAAGAAGATGCAAAAGCTTATATTTCAGAAAATCCAACCGCAAAAGTTGAAGAATTAGACGTAATTAAACAAGCAGCAAAAGAACGTCGTGAAAAAATGATGCAAGAAAAAGGGGACCATGAACAACATAGTGAGGACCAGCATGGAACTGAAGAAACACATAGTCACTAATATGAAAAAGGGCAGTTTACTTGCCCTTTTTTTCTGCATAGTTGGATTTTCAACACCTGCATATGCTCAGAGCGTACAACAGCAGATTGATAGTCTCTCATCGGGTGAGATTTTAGAGCTAGAACCAGGACTATATTCAGAAAATTTATTAATAAAAGAACCTATTAAAATAAACGGAAACAAAGGTGTTAAATTCACTGGGAAAATAGAAATTAAAGCTGATGATGTAGAGATTAGTGGCATTCAATTTCTTGGAGAGCAAGGCATTGTTGCAAAAAAAGTTAAAAACATAAAAATCACCCAAAATTCTTTTCAAACAAAAAGGTTTCCTATTTACTTCGATGGTGTAGAAAATAGTGAAATTGCTGAAGTAGACGTTATTGGTAAATCTGGTCATTATTCAGAAAAAAGCCATGGTATTTCTCTTTATAACTCTAAAGGTATTCATATTAAAAATAGTACTATTACACAAACACAAGATGGGATTTACTTAGAGAATAGCAGACAAGTTACAATCGAAAAAAACACGATTACGTATGGACGTTACGGGACTCATATCATGTATGGTAGCGATATGAAATTGCTTCATAATAACTACTCCGATCATATAACAGGGGTAATGTCCATGATGGCAAATAATGTAGATATAGAAGAGAACACAATTAAACATCAAAATGCTTTAAATAGTTCTGGCATTACACTTTATCAAACTTCAAAAGTAAATGTGGTCCATAATATCATTCGTGAAAATTCTATAGCAGTTCAATTACAGCAGGCAGATACGGTAGATATGTCTAGTAATATATTTGCTAGTAATTTATTAGTATTTAAAAATATTCAGCCAAAAGATGTCCTTGTTACAAACAATCAACTTTATGGAAATGTGCTCGTTGCTTCAAGTGGTTCCCAAGGCATAACACTTAGAGCGAATGTTTATGATGATTACGAAGGGGAAGACTTCGATGAGGATGGCTATGGCGATAGTGTTTACATTGCAACGTCTACTTTCGGCAAATGGGTATTAAAAAACGAATATTATCAATATTTTATTGGGAGTACAGCCACAGGATTATTAGAAAAGATGGATAACAAAA
This sequence comes from Lysinibacillus sp. FSL K6-4013, assembly GCF_038630435.1. Taxonomy (NCBI): domain Bacteria; kingdom Bacillati; phylum Bacillota; class Bacilli; order Caryophanales; family Bacillaceae; genus Lysinibacillus; species Lysinibacillus sp. FSL K6-4013. The sequence continues at coordinate 2,432,717 of NZ_CP152031.1, read as the reverse complement.
TATCAGAACCAAATGCTCTAATGGATGCGCAACCCATTGTTCGTGAGGGTCAGCCTTGGCAATTATCCTTTTCAGGGAAACATCTTAGCATTGGCGTTGCTTTACTGATTGTACTAGTTTTTAGTTGGAGGAAATTGAAATGAAAAAGATCATTTTATTAGTAGTAATAGGACTTTTTTTGATGGGTTGTTCGGAGAAGACAATAGAACCTCGGGATATTGATCCTGAGACGGATATTTGTATTGTGTGTAACATGGGTATTACGCATCCTGATTATGCAGGGCAAGTAATTTTCAAAAATAATGATTATCTAGTATTTGATGATTTAGGTTGTTTAATTGAATATTTAAAAAGTCCAGAGCAAGAAGTAGCCGCAGCTTATATCAAATCAAATGATAAGCAAGAATGGATAGATGTGAAGACGGCTGCTTATTTATATAACGAGGATTATTGGACACCCATGAATTATGGTGTACTTGCCTTTGCGTCAATTGGGGACGCAGCAATTTATGAGCAAGAAAATGGTGCTGGTAAGCCACTTGGATACGAAGAATTAGTAACGTCATTTAATTGGGGTGTGCATGAACATTGATTAAATCGGAAATAAAGCAGCTTTTCCGGAGTAAGTGGATTTACATGTTGCTTGGTATTTTTATTGTATTATTTGTTGCTATTTTGATGTTGCAACAATTAAACACGGATGCAGGTGGCTTCGATCGCTTTCAAGCCTCTCTCTTAAATTTATTACTTTTTTTGTTTCCTTTATTTATTTTGACAATAGGGGCAATGAGTATAGCTGCTGATATAGAATCAGGATGGTATCAATTAATTCGATCATATCCCGTTAGTATCGCACATTATTTAGGGGCAAAATATGTCGCATTAGTATCCATTTTTTTATTCGCTTTAGCAACTACAGAAGCAGTTATTTTAATTGTAGGAGCTTTCTTTGGTGGCGTTCATATAGATAGTCAGTTTATTGTATTAACAACAGTTATTATCGTTGTTTTTAGTGCTATAAGTGTAATGATTGGCGCTTTTTCCATACATCGATTACAGGCATTAGGTTTTAGTCTAGGGCTATGGGCAGTTTTTACATTATTGAGTAATTATGTAGTAATGGCAATTGGAACCATTATTCCAAAACATGTCTATGAAAAAATAATTTATACACATGTTCATATTAATATTATTGAGTGGCTCCGATATGTCTATTTAATTCAAATAGAACAAACAGGCATCTTAGGGAAGTCGTTTTATTATTTAACACAGTTTTATGAAACTAGTCTAGGAATTGGTTTGATAATAGGTATCACAATAGTATGGTGGTTTATTCCACTTTGTCTTGCTTTTTTAAAGTTGAAACGTAAGGAGAGCTATAGATGATAGAGCTACAAGAGGTTGTGATTACATATCGTAAAGGACAACAAATTGGTCCAGTTACCTATCAACTTACAAGTGGGAAAATTGTAGCATTAGTGGGAGAGAACGGTGCTGGAAAAAGTACGCTAATGAAACTGATTATGGGACAATTACCATTAGATAAAGGGACTATAACAGGCATTCCTCAAGGCCGAGTTCGATATATGCCTGATGATCTAAACTTTCCAACTACATTAAAAGTGAAAGAAATTATTGAGCTTTTAGGTAAGTTAAAGGGTATTACTAGTAGGAGTCAAGATGATATTTTACAGTTAGTTGATCTATTCGAGCATAAAAATAGTTTTGTTAGTGAGCTTTCAAAAGGAATGAGACAACGTTTAAACTTTGCCCAAAGCCTGTTAGGCGAATGTGATGTGTATATTTTAGATGAACCTACCAATGGTCTAGATCCATATTGGATCAACAGAGTGAAATCAATTTTAAAGGAGGAAAGAGATAAAGGTCAATTGATCTTGTACTCTACTCACTTACTATCAACAGTAGAGGAAATTGCAGATGAAGTAATTTTCATTCATAAAGGTAAAATTCTTGCGTCTGGTAATATTTCGAGCCTGAAAAGACAATATTCGGAAGAAACTTTAGAATCCCTATGGTTGAAATTGTATTTAGGGGAGGAGAGGTCTTGAAAAATTGGCTTTCAGCAAGTGTTGTTTTAATTTTAATTGGTATTGTCTTTATTAGCTATTTAGATTCAGATAAAACAGAAACTTCTAAAGAAATAATTGGTAGTACAGTTAACACAGCAGATATAAAACTTTCAGATAGAGCAGTGCGAAATTTTGAATTGCCAAATCTCAGAGGCGAACCAAAAACATTATACAATTATCTAGGCAAACCAGTTGTCCTTGTATTTTGGGCAACCTGGTGTGGACCTTGTAATGAGGAAATGCCACGCTTGCAAAATTATTATGACACAAAAAAAGATGTACAGATTGTCACAGTCAATGCAACTGATACTGAAGCAAGTATAGAAACGGTAACTAAATATGCTACTAAAAAGGGATGGGATTTACCTATTTTATTGGATGAAACTGGGGATATCCGAAAGCGATTCGGTGGTTTTACAATACCAACTACAATATTTCTAAGCGCCAATGGAGAGATTGTTCATGAAGTTTATGGACCTATTGATGAGCAATATATAGACAATATTATTAGTGAACTATAATACGATAAAAACAGGTGCTAATTGTGTTTTAGCACCTGTTTCTTAATAGTAATTACTTCTTCAAATAGCTGTTTTTTTCTTTTTTGTAATCAAAATAAACAGTTCAATTATAACAACTAAAATAAGAGAAATACCGAAGAGTGGCATAATAATGCCTAGCAAAATCATGAAAATACAAAATGGAATAGATATTTCTTTTGGCATAGGTGGTGCAGAAATCATCCCTTTTTGTCTACGTAATAACCATGTTTTAAAGCCAAGATAAATTAAATATAAAAACGCAAGACAAATCAATAGATTGATTATTTTATTTGGCCAACCAAATAGATGCCCTTCATGAAGTGGGATACCCCATGTAAACCATTTTCCTAAAATACCATATTCATCGTATCCGACTGATGAGATAAGTGAGCCAGTGTATTGGTCAAAATAATTAGTTATTTCTTCATTTGGATTTACATCCAGTCCTGTTATACCTGTGTTTGACCCCTTAGCAACAGTAAAAACGCCTTCTTCCGAACTAGGTAAAATAATAGAGTATGGTTTAGAAATATTTTCACTGTCCACATGCTTCATCAAATCGCCGACTGACATCGCATATTCATTTGAATAATCAACAACACCATGAGCTCCTCCATGACCTGCATGACCTGAATGGTCTTGGGTAGTAGAAGTTGGCGTTTCATTTTTGCGAGTAGCCCATGGAATTTCATTAATATCAGATGTTGGTGGATTTTGTTGCAATTCTGGAATCCCAATGGACGGATTTTGTTGTGCTGCTGTATAAATAAAATTCCCCATAAATGCTGACCATGGCAAACCTGTGAAAATAATTGCAATCATAGGTATGGTAATAATCACACCGAGGATACTGTGCCATCTACGTGATCGAATACGAGATGTTTCTGTTTGCGCTTTCTTCCATACTTTCTTTCTAAAGGTCATGTATAAACCTGAGAGTAATAAGAAGATAGCCCAGCATGCAGCTAGCTCCACTAAGTAGTTTACGAATGTCCCACCTATAAATAGAGAGCTATGGAGATTTCGCATAATATTTGAAAATGTGTAATTTGCATCCTGACTATCGACTACCTGATAATTATCATCTAAAAAGACATACTTTTGTTCGCCTTCACTGTTGGTCAATGTTAAGCGGGTATTATAAGGTTCGTCTAAAACAATTACTTTACTAACTTTATAGTCACTAAATTTTGCTTTTGCCTGTTCAATTCCTTCATCAATTGTAATATTTGTTGTTTCTTTACTATCACCAAAGAAAACATCAGAATAGAGCTTGTTCTCTACATCTGTGTAGAATAAGTAGCCTATTCCACTGATTGTTAAAGTAAGCAAGAGGGGAGTAATAAATAATCCAGCAAAAAAATGCCATCGCCAAAATCGATTGTATAAGTTCTTCATAAAGCCTCCTAAAAATAGATAATTTCACTTACATGAATACTATACATTTGAAATGTGAAATGTAGATGATATTTTTGAGGAGAATTTATGTTTAAATAAAAGAAATATATTATTTCGAGGGAAAAAGTTCTTTTAGATAAACTAAATATTAATATTATATAGTCGCTAATTCCTTTTTAGATTTTGTAAAAGTGAGATTGTCCTGAATATTGTAGACCAGTAAAAATAGACATAAATTGAAAAAAACGTTTCATCTAAAGTAAATAGGCGTGTTCTAACTAAATTTGGTAATTTTGTTTTAAGAGAGGATAGATGCTTTTGTAAAGGTTATAAGCGGAGTTTTCTACACATTGATAGACGAAAAAAACCTTCTTACCCTTTAATTTTGCCAACTTAGACTAAATACATTTCTAAATCATAAACCATCGATTAAATTGAAAGTATGAAAAGTAAATGAAGCGAGGGATGGGCAATATGATAAATGTAAATAGATCATTGTTTGGCATAATCATTGTTGTCGGAATTGTATTTTGCGTATTTGTCATCATAAATAGGCCAATATCAAAAGCGGCAGTTTCTGAAGAAATTAAAACACGTTTAACAAAAATAGTTGAAAAAGATGAAACATTGTCTAGTGCATTATTAACAATTTACTCCAACAAGACAGGTTATTTCGAACAGTTTGCAGTAGGAACTAAAAATCAATATTCGGAACTACCTGTTCAAATCGATAGTCGTTATCATTCAGCCAGTATTGGAAAAACCATGTGTGCTACAGTGTTTGGCATATTATCTGACGAGGGTAAAATCAACTTAAACGATAAAATCAGTTCTTGGCTAGATGATGATATTCTTAAGGGATTATTTATCGTAGATGGCACGGATTATAGTGATCAGGTAACATTGAAACATTTACTTAGTCATACATCAGGAATTGGCGATTATTTTGAAGGTCCAGTAAAAAGCGGGAAGCCTATGCTGGAAATCATTTCATCCAATCCAGATCTTTTATTTACACCAGAAGAATTGATTGCATTTACTAGAGAAAACCAGATTCCAGTGGGGAAGCCAGGACAACAATTTTATTATTCAGATACAGGATATATCTTACTTGGATTTATTCTAGAAGCTATCGAGGAAAAACCTTACTCAGCAATCTTAGAAGATAGGATATTTCAGCCATTGGGCATGACTGAGAGTTACTTCATGTTCTATAATGATAAGCCTACTGATATCATTGGAATTTATATGAATGAAATTGACTTTAGCAACAAAAACGCTTTATCCATAGACTGGGCAGGAGGCGGTGTTGTTACCACTATGAATGACCTCTTAACATTCATGATGGCATTAGAAAATGGAACCATTCTTTCTGATGATGTTTATAGTCAAATGACTGACTTTTCAAACATCTATACAAAGGGTATTTATTATGGAATGGGTATGATGTATTTTGATTTTAGCGAGTTATCTTTACTGTTAAAATTAAGCTCAATGACAGATGTTTATGGCGGTGTAGGAGCTACAGGAACTTATATGTTATATGATAAAGAAAAGGATACTTATTTTATAGCTAATTTTGGATCACTTGATTATGGAGAAAAAGGCTTAGAAGAATTAGTTAAAATAAGAATGATTTACGATAGAATGAATATAGATTAAATACGTCTTAAGTTGTTATTAGGAGACATACGATGGTTCAATTATTGTGTTCAAATATAGTTTATGAAAAATTAAAAAAAGAACTATCCAAGTACCAAATTGAAATCAAGCCAGATAGTAGTTTAGTACTCGTAGAAAACGGATATAACATACCAGACGGAAAGTTGAGTGTCGTATTTGATGGCATTGATTATATGAATGTGATAAAACTATTGATTACGGGCATTCGAGAAGACCTGCATTTTATAAATACTATTGTAGGTTTTAGAGATAATAAATTTGAAGTAATAGAACCTATAGATGTTTTTTATCTAGAAGCAGGTCCCAATGGTATTACGGCATTTACTGAGTTTAATCGGTACAGTATAAAAGAAACCTTACAATATTATGAAAACGTGTGGGGTATAAAAGGATTTATAAGAATTAATAAATCACAACTCGTTAATTTGCTGCATGTGAAAGAAATTATCCCCTGGTTTAACTCCAGATATGTATTGAGAATGGAAAATAACACTGAACTGGAAGTATCGAAAATGTTCTCAAAAAAGCTTAGAAGTACGCTAAAAATATAGGAGATCAATTATGGAGAAAATTCATTTAGAAAATATCATAAAGTCAATTATTCTTGGTCTCTTCATCGGGGTTATACTACAGTTTTCTGATAATACAAACATAAAATTTTCGTATAGAGTTTTAGCGATATTAGCCAGCGGATGTGTAGGGTTCTTTATTGGCTTAGTTACAGAATGGCTAACAGCAATATTACCAATTAGCATGGCAAATGCCCGAACCTACTTCTTAATAAACAATTTGATTGCATTAATTGTGACTACAGTGATTATGATGTCTTTAATTATTATCACAAATAGCGAAATGGTGAAAAAGGGAGAATTCATCTCGGTCTTATTGATTGTGCTTGGCATTATATGTTTAGCAAACCTAAGTGATTATATGATGTATCGGCGTGCCCAAAAAAAATTGAGAAAATTCAAAGCAATGATTAAAGATACTAAGTATTAGCTCCAAAAATAGTGATGGATGGTGCGAGCTGGTAACCGAAATGTTTTTTGCTGTAACAGATATTTTCGCCGTTTAACTACAAGATAAGTAGGAACGTTTTTTAGAGGAGCCTCATTTACAAATAAAAATGATGCTCTTTAATTTTGTATAAATCACTTAAGAGTTAGGATTAATTGTTTGACAATCATTCAGGTATTTAGCTTAGCGTGCTTTTTCAATAAACTTCCGATGTATTTGCATGCTTTAACTCTAAACTAACTCATTATATTTAGCTACAGTAGTCAATTATATCAGCCTAAAACCTAAACCACTTTCAACCAAAAGAATAAACTAGAAGAAAAATTATTATTGTGTTGATAGAGGTGACTGAAATGGAGCAAGATTCATTGTTCTTAAAAGGGCTAACTGGTGAAGTAGTAACCGTAAAAGATCCTAACTACAATGAAGCAAGACAAGAATGGAATCGTGCCAATCAAAAGTTTCCATTGATCATTGTCTATTGTGAAAGAAGACAAGATGTTGTGAATGCCATACATTGGGCACGTAAACATTGTGTGGATATCCGCATTAGGTCTGGAGGACATCATTATGAAGGCTATTCTAATGGTGATTTCGTGCTTGTAATTGATATTAGTAGATTGAATACGCTGAAACTAGATAAGAAAACACACATATTAGAGATGGAAGCTGGAGCAAAAAACACGGAAGTGTATGATTTTGTTGGCTCCAATGGATATGTTTTTCCTGGTGGAACTTGCCCCACTGTCGGAGTATCTGGCTTTACACTCGGGGGAGGATGGGGATTCTCCAGTCGACTTTATGGGTTGGGGTGTGATAGTTTACTAGAACTAGAATTAGTAGATTACGAGGGAAGGATTATTAAGGCAAATAAAAATTGTAACGCTGATCTTTTCTGGGCTTGTCGAGGTGCAGGTGGAGGTAACTTTGGAGTGGTTATTAGCATGACTTTTCAGTTACCAAAACCAACACAACGTTCTGTCACATTCATTAGATTCTATTATGTAAATACAACAATGGCTAAGCAAATAGATGTCATGAATATTTGGCAAAATTGGTTGCCTAAATTGGATAAACGAATGACTTTAGTAACAAGCTTTTATAACGCTGAAAATGAAGGGTTAGGAATTTTCGGAGCTGGTTTCTTTTACGGTCCAGCCAAATTAGCAAAAAAGATTTTACAACCTTTTGCAGAAATTAAAGGGTTTCGATTGAACTTAGAAGAATCTTCCTTTCTAGAAGCAGTGAAAAAGGTAGAGGCAACCTATCCACCTTTCGAAAAATTTAAATCCACTGGTAGGTTTGTACAAAGAAACTATACAGTAGAAGAGCTTAAAAATATTGGAACTAGTGTCCAAAGTCCTCCGGATGGTTCTGTATATGCTGCTATTTCTTTTTATGCATTAGGAGGAGAAATCAAACACATTGATAAAGAAGAAACGGCTTTTTACTATAGAGATGCTAAATATATAATGGGTGTCCAGTCTGTATGGATAGAGAATAAGTATGCAAGAGATAATCAGGAGTGGGTTCGTGAGCGTTTTGAAATGATTAAAAATATGACAAAAGGTTCTTATGTGAATTTTCCTATAAGTGAGCTTAAAAATTATGATAAGGAATACTTTGGAGGCCATGCACAGAGGTTGGAACGAGTTAACCAAAAGTATGATCCGTTTAATGTATTTAGGTTTCCACAGGGATTAAAATGAAATTAAATTGAAATAGGAAATGATACTATATAAGAGATAATTTACGGCTATACTATAAAAGTTCTGTAAATCTTCGTTTCAAATTAATTAAATAAAAGTACTTGTCTAAAATATGATGAAGCTTTAAAATCCTCATGCAAAGAAGGCGGGTTTATTGCAATGGCATGGGTAGTAGACGCAATCAAGCCCGACTCCTCGCCAAATAATTTTTAGTTTACATAATATAAGTAAATTGGTCACAACTTACTGGTTATCGGATGCTGCTCATAATTGATCGCTCAAAAGGTTATTCGTATAAATAATAGTATTTAATCTAGATATGTCCCATATACATATCTAATTGATAATTATTGAGTAATAATAGAGTAGTCCCACAATCAGGCCATTGAAAAAGACTAAAAGTTACTTTCCTCTCTGTAAGGAAAGTGACTTTTTAGTTTGTTTTAAATGAATAACGATCTTCAATATTCGGGTACTGTTTTTGCCCTACATGGATAGCTAACTAGGCGGAACAATGGAATTAAAATAAAAATTGCCAAATTCAATTTTAGTATTGAGGAATTACGATTTTTAGCATTAGAATTATTTTTTTTTAACATTGTAATTCCGCATTTTCTTAAACTACATCAAGTTGTTTGTGTCACATATCACTTAAAAAAGTGCAAAATACCTCCTGAAGCAACCCGTCCTAGATTAGAACGGGTTAGCTCATCTGAGATTATAAAATTAGCTATATTATCACTTTATATTACTTCATCTGGTGGTTGTGTCTTTCTCCAGCCATAAAACTGCATAACGTCTTTTGATCATATAAAACATTCAATTCCCACCTTTCATGTTTTTTAATTAACAAGATTAATATTGACGAATACGAATATAATCGTCAATTTTTTTTCGGTTCTCTTCAAAGATTTTTTTCACGTATTCATCATGAAGTGCTTTCTCAAGAGAGACCTTACGTTTTGTAATAGTTATCGTGAGCGCAAAAAAGTTTAATATCATTTATTATCACCTCCTTAAAGTGCCATGAAAAATAAAAAAACCGCAGAGAGACTCCTCTACGGTGAAAAAAGGCACAAAAATACCGCAGGGGCACACTTCTCCCTGCGGTATGGGTATGCTTATTTACAAAAAAAACCTTAAGCGATCCATTCCGATGCGGTCGAATGTGTGATTTTCATTTTTAATGAAGTTGTAGCTACCAATGACATCAATTTAACGATAACGATCATTTTATTCGACCTCCTTAAGAATTTTTTGTTTACTTTGTAAGTATATCTAACTTTAAGTTGTTTGTAAACATCTTTTACAAAGCTTTCCTAATTATTGAAGTGTGAGCTGTTATGGATGCTACGAGACATGGGGTGAATCCAAATCCAGTAATTTCTACAGGGGATGGCTTCAAAATGAATAAGCATTAGCAGATCATATTGAGTTTGGTATCCCAACTATAAATACGAATACGAAAGAGAATTACAGTTTTGGGTGGTGGCCATTCGGTTATTGCTAGCACTTGCGGAATTACAAGTAGAGAATTCTGCAACAAAGCTGGTGTGAATTATGCGTAAACAATCTATAGAAGTAGCCTATGGTGTCGAAGAAAAAGATGCTTTGGCCAGCACATGGCGCACTCGGTGTTTACTTTCACGGGTTGAATATGCAATTTTTAAGAGAAGTGATTATGGATATTGGCAGGGATTAGCTGGTGCTGGAGAAGAGGGTGAGACTCCTACTAAACGAGAAGCATTTGAAGAGGCTGGCTTTACAAGAGATTATCCATATATTGCATTAGATTCTATTTCTTCACTAGCAGTAGTAGGTGGAGTTGGGAATTTCCTTTGGGGACAAGACGTTTATGTATTAAAAGAATTTTCATTTGGTGTTAAAGTTCCTACAAAAGATATATCATTATCCAAAGAGCATGTTTTGAAGAGGCAGTAACACCTTTTAAAATGGGATAGCAATAAAACGGCGTTATGGGAGGTTATTAAATCTGATTAACCCCAAACATATGAAAGAAAATATTTAAGCTAAAGCGGGTGCTTTGCTTGAAGAACACGGAGTTGCATAGGCAGCTCATTTTTAGGGATACAGCTTCAATATTGCTTGCTGTTATTCAATTATTGGGCAAGTACTGTAATAGAATTCTGAAATTGAGGAGGAAAAAAATGAATAAAACGGAGAGGCAGCTTGCGATCACGCTTGAATTACAGCGAAGCAAAACATTGAGAGCAGAAGATTTAGCTTCTCAATTTGAGACAAGTGTACGTACGATATATAGGGATATTCAAGCACTAAGTGAGGCTGGGGTTCCCATTTTAGGCGCCCCTGGTCAGGGTTATTCCTTAATGGAAGGATATTTTCTACCCCCGGTTAGGTTCACAGCAGAAGAGGCCGTCTCCCTGCTCATGGGAGCTGATTTTATCGAGCAAAGGTTGGATACAGATTATGGTATTAATGCAAGATCCGCTAAACGCAAAATCGAGGCTACTTTGTCGGAGTCAGTTCGTAATGAGTCAAGGCTTGTTCGGGAAACAATGCGACTGCTTCATATAGGTGAGCAGTCAACTGAAGAGCGGGTAAAAACGTATCTTAATCAAGTTCGCGATGCAATTTTGAAACAGTGCAAAATCAGTTTTATGTATATTAAAAAAATGCCAGGAACAGATGGAAATCGGAAAAATAAACGTGTGGTCTCTCCATATGGATTAACACTTGTCCATGAAAATTGGGTTTTACTAGCATACTGTGATATGAGGCAAGAAATGCGACATTTCCGTTTGTCCCGGATGTCCGACCTTTCTGTGTTGGAAGATCAATTTCTTCTACCAAATGATTTTGACCTAAGTAGCTATCGGCCACCTGACAATCGAGATGAAAGAATAATAATGAGGGCAAACCCCGAAATTGCCGACAAAATCATTGAGGCAGTTAATTTTTATATTGAATCCATTGAGGAGCGGAAGGAGGATCTAATCTTTCAATTTCGTGTTCGATATCCAGAGGAACTATTACATCATTTACTTGGCTGGGGCGGAGATATTGAGGTGATTGAGCCGAAGTCTTTACGCTTCAAGATTCGGGAAGTAGCGAAAAAAATTTTAAAACACTACTGACATACACCTGTCAGTAGTGTTTTTTTATACTGTGACTATACCAAGAAGAAGAGGAGCTGCTTGAAGGATGAAAAGTACAAAGGAAGTATTGACGTCATTTGAACTTACAGTAGAAAGATATTTGGCAGAACTGACAAAACTCAATATGGATAAATTACATAGAAAGCAAAGCGAAGAAGATTGGTCCATTGGACAGATGTATGTACATTTAATTCAATCAGCTTTCATGCATCTACATAATGTCGAGCAATGTTTAGGTGGTAGCGAATCGACATTGAACCCAGAGAAGGAAAAAACTGAGCAGGGCAAGTTTGTTTTTAAACTAGAACAATTTCCTGCTGTTCGTATTAATGTCCCTGCTTCGCCAAACTATACTCCGCAACCACCAGAGAGCATGGAGCATTTGGTAGAAGGACTTCACAGTGTAGTGGAACGGATGAGGAATACGGAATCAGTTCTACTTCAAGTGCCTGTAAGTAACAAGATACTTCATCCGGCGTTCGGTGCTTTAAACGCGAAGGAATGGTTTATGTTGATTGAAATGCATTACAGACATCATTTTTTACAACTGTATCGGTTGAAAAGTTTAGCATTTGAAGAGTAGGGGGATGCATCATGTCGAATATAACAAGTCAGAAAAGCAGATATTGGATTGGCGTTGTATCCGCTTCTCATGTGAATTTAGCCATAGAAGGTGGTTTTGCACAGTTATGTCACGGTAAGGCAGCACCTTTGCGTAAAATGTCTCCAGGTGATTGGCTGATATACTATTCCCCTCGCACAGACATGTCCAAAGGGAAGCCAGTTCAAGCATTTACTGCTATTGGTCAGGTTACGGATAACGGTGCTTACAAACATCAAGTGTCGGAGTCGTTTGTGCCATTTCGCAGAGATATGCGTTATATTCCTTGTCGAGAAGTTAAGATTGCATTGTTGTTAAACCAGCTCACTTTTACGCGTGGAAATCGCAATTGGGGGTTACCATTCCGTCGAGGTCATTTTGAAATTGGAGCTGAAGATTTTATGACAATCGTTACTTCGATGTTAGATGGTGAGGAACAGGCGTTATCCGAGTTCCTAAAACACTGATTACAAGTTGTGAACAGTTTCGCTTAAACTCGCCAGATTGTATACCAGTCTTTATCCGCAGGACATCTGTGGTATGGCTTTGGTTGAATGGCTTTGGTTGACGCTGCACCGGAATATAAAGAACTTGCCTATGAAAAGGTTCTACCAGAAAATCTACTTGCAGGAAATAGGGAATATTTCGAGAATCCTATGTTGAATAGTGAGAAAATTGATAAAATACAGAGTTATAAGCAAATTGCTGATTATTCAAAAGAAAGTGATATCCCTCTCTCAATTATTACAAGAGGTTTACCCGATAATAATGAAGATGGATGGCCCTCTCAAGATATATTAAAAATTGAACAAAGTCTACAAGCAGAATTCCAACGGCTGTCAACGTCAAGTAAGTTCCGGATTGCTAGTCGTAGTGGACATTATATACATCATGATGAGCCTGATATTGTAATAGAAGAGATTTTATTCATGTTAAAGGGGATGGGAAAGTGAGCGATATAAGGTTAAAACTTATGGAAGATTTACAAAGAATTGAGGAGAATGAGTATCAGTTAGGCGAAGGTGAGCAGCATCAAGATTTCTTACCTTTGTTACTCAATATATTGGCGATCCTCATCCAGAATTGCGGGATAATTTGATTTATCCGATGTTTTATATGTGGATTAAGGAAGAGAATAGGTTCAGTGAAGAGGAGTTGCGTAGTCTCTTAACTGTTCTGACTGATGAGAACCACTTGTTCTATAATATTGGCAGCGAGGATGATCAATCAGTTTTTACAAGGACGTTTTCTGCCCTGCCTATCGCTTTGATTATACAACACCACAGAAAGAATCCATTTCTAAATCAAGAAGAAATTGAGCAATTAATGCAAGTAATGTTACGTTATTACAAAGAAGAGAAAGATCTGCGGGGTTACCTTTCAGTAGGAGGCTGGGCTCATAGCGCGTCTCACGGTGCAGATGTTTTTGTTGGGTTGGTGCAGTGCGAGGAGAGCAGCGTTGCAATGCTGCGTGAGGTTCTAGTCGCTATTTCTGGCAAGCTACATAATGGAATACATATTTTTAGTGATGAGGATGATGAGCGATTAGTTAATATCGTGGATACGATGATTCACAAAGAATTACTTCCACTTCAAGAAATTGCTAATTGGATTAGCTGCTTAGCGCAATGCTGCGATTTGCCGAGAAGTCGCAATCAGGTGATTGCTCGTGTGAACAGCAAGAATTTTTTACGCAGTCTCTATTTCAGAAGGGGACAAGATAGCTTAGGGAATGAGCTTAATACTGCTATACTTGGCACTGAGGCAAAATTAAACAGGTTTTCTATCAGTTAAAGAATTAAGGGGTTGTCCCCATCCATAGGAATTGGCTGAGAGATTTCCTGGTTTATTCCGCCATTAAACGCTTTGATTCCCTAAAATATATATTGAGCATGTTTTGACTAATCATTTATTAAAACATGCTTTTTCATTTCTTGTTTATTTTCACAGACATCTCCATTATCTTCTCCAACTAAAAGAACGGTTGTATTTTCTTATGAATGGGAAATAATAGCTAAATATTCTTGACCACTTAAACTTTCTATACCACAATATGTCGCAATGTTTATTCCAGTAATATCAAAAACTGCTCTTACCGACGTAAATATTGAAGTCTGAAGCCTAATAAAAATAAGTGTAGGGTTTCTAATCGAATAATGATTATCAAAAATCGAGCGTTTTCTCGGAAAAGTAAAATAGTGTCTTTGCCTAAAAGGCATTAACAAGAAAGGGAAAAATCCTTTTCGTTAATGCCTTTTATATTAATTAGCTTAAATGGATCTTTTATAAGCACTCATTGTCGAGGTATATTGGAATAATTTAGGGTTAGCTAGTCCATCACGCAAATCCATCATCCCTAATTGTCCCATTCTATTCAGTAAAGGAATCAACCAACTACCACTTGGTGTACCTTGTAACATTTTAATTTGATCAGATGATAACGTTGAAACTTTACTAGTATCAATGGGTTCTTTGGCATTTTCTATTGTTTCTTGAAAAGCTTTCACATCATTTTTATACATATTCTCGCCAATTTGTTCAGTAAAACCTTTATATCCGTAAGCTCCTTGAAGGATAATTAACCTTATACTCATATCTTCCATAGAAACCATTTTTAAATACACCTCTCTTCATAGTATTCCTACATTATAAATGTGGAATATTTATCGTTCTTTCAATGGTATTCCAAGGGGAATTTTGTGAAGTTGATCTAAACTTATATAAAGCAGAAGCCCCACTTGAAATTTTTAAGTCTGAATTAAAAGTTACTGTATGATAAAACGCATCTATAATTTTGTCATTATTAAAATCTATAGCAGCTTCATTAAGTTTATAATCACGATTTTGATATGTAATACGCTCATCATCTAACCATTGATTTTCACTTCCATAGCCAACTTCCATAACTGCTACAGCAACTTTGCCTGAAACTGCGTGAGAAGTTTGCTGTAAGCCAATATCCTCAATTTTTTCATTGATTGTTCCAACTTGAGATGCTACTTTGTCAATATAAAGAGCTGTTAATGGTGGCGCTGGACCTCTTAGAACTGGACTATTTTGACTGTTTTTTAATTCCTCTTTAATTTTAGCAGCCTCATCTGAAGTAACTAATGTAACAGTCCAATCAGGATGTTTTGTTTTTAAATCTTCAATTAATGGATCTACAGCAATCTGATCTTTTTCTATCTCTGAAGCCTCAGCTGTATTTAGCCCCAGCAAACCGCTTGCTAAAATTCCTACAGTTAGTAAATATTTCTTCATATACAACTTCTCCTTTTACATTATTTGTAACACATTATAATTATCGGATAATAAATTGAATGTTTAACACTATTTTCCAAAAAAAGATAATTGTTTATTAAATATCACTTCAGAAAATGATAAAACTGCACCTTTATTTAAAAACCAAGTAGTACCCATGTAATGAATCATCAAACTCTACCAAAACTTTCGATTCTAAACGTTACACTGTAGCTTCTGAAATACTGATTGCCAGCATGTGTCTATAACAATGTGATAGGGGAGTAGTTGTAGTTGCTACATTACTTAACAATATCTTTTATATTAGATGTAACCGCCGAAACTTTCAGTATCCCACTCATGAATAGCATTTTGATCCATCTCCAGAACCTTTTCCATATAAATAATGGTAGTTTCAATCTTCTCATGTCCAAGTGATTTCATAATTTTATAAATATCGGCACCGTTCAAATGTGAATAGTTTTTAATATACCTTAAGAACACATATGTATTCCTGTGATAAGATGCTCAAAACTTTCAAAGTTAATTACAAAAAATTAACACTCTGGTGTTCTGATACGAATTGAAATATTATTTAGTGAATAATGATATGTCTCAAATTTTCTCATAGAGTAGTTTTCAAAAAAAGGTATTTAATACAGGATGGATACTAGTAGAGAAGCTTACAATAGGCGGATTTTTTGTGAATAAGAGAGATTCAAAGAAATGATACTTCGTATAAAATACGGAAATATAATATCTAAAATATGGTCATATTATCCAAACTAATTCAATAAAAAAGATGTAGCCTTAGGAGCTAAACCTTCCTTTGTTGCAAAAATTTTAATGCTATTTATAATTTGAAAAAACAACATTATACGTTATTAATTTATTATCTGGCATTTTTAAGATAAAGGTTGCATTTTGATTAGTATCTATTTTATTAGTTGGAAAAAAGGAGGTATGATTCTCATTATATGATGGATCATTTGGCCAACTTGTTGTTCTTTGAACACCCAAAGATGTAGTGCTTGATGGATAAATATAGTTATCTCCTTGTTTTAAAACAATATTTATTGGGTTAAATATTACATCAATTGAATTACCATATGTCTCAATTGTAAAATCAATACTTTTTGATTGCTTATATATATCAACCCATTTTTTAGCTTCTGAAAAAGACAAAGTTTCATTTTTATTAGTTTTTAATGCAGCTACAGATAGAACAGTTAAATATGGAGTATTAATATTAACAATAGGTTGATAATACTTTAGTCCAAATGCATCTGATGCTACAGGAACTATATATTTTTTTCTTATATCGTGGAGGTGATATACACCTTTATTCCTTTCTTGAATTGCTTCTTTAATCTCTGCGTCCGTAATGTTCAAAAAATTCCTATTTCCCTCTGGTTTGAGAATTTCTACCTTTACTGAGATAGTCTTATCATTTTGCTCGATTGTAGCGGTTAAAGTTTTATTATCCCATTTAACGTTAGCACCTAGAGCTTCACTAATAAATCTTAAAGGTAGTAAAGTTGTACCATTTCTAATTTGAGCAGGAACGTCGATAGAAACTGCTTGTCCGTTTATTACAGCTGTTTTCGTTCCTAGTTTTAATGAAATGTTAGTTGTATCTTTAGTTGCAGAAATGGTTTTTGTATTTTGATTCCATATTACAGTTGCTCCTAATTCTTCAAAGATTGAACGTAATGGGACTAACGTACGATTGTCAATCATTTTCCCACCAGTGATAGTAACGACACTTTGTGCACTAACCGTATTTGTAGAAATTAAAATGAGTGCAAATAAAATATATGAAACTATTTTTTTCATTTAGAATTTTCCCCTTTAAATATGATTATAAGGGATATTAATGGAGATTTACCATTTTTAAATTATTTTTGAAAATTTTATGTTTGTCTTAACTTTTAATGTTTACTTTTTAATTTTCATAATTAAAAAGATGCAGCAATTATTCTAAATGCAGTTGGAAAATAAGCGAATTATCATAACTTAATAATATTGGTTTTAAACTTAATTTGGAATTTCAATTGTTCAACCTGGCGTATCGATTCTGGAGATCTCAAATTCAATGAAACAAATTATCATGGCAACTGATGCTGATTTAAAAGATACGTATGGCTTACGCTTAACATATGTTCTAATCTATATGAATTTCTATTATTTCTCTCTTTAGCGAATTAAAAAAGGGACTCTCCAATTATTAATGGAAACTCCCGTTAAGAGCAGCACTTAGCTCAAATTGGGTAAAAATCTGTTGCAATTTAAAACATCAAATCATAATATAAGAATATAGTTATATATGGATTAATTCACCTTTCTTTAACGAGGTGATTTTATTTAAAATAATATATAAGCAAATAATTATATAAGGAGTGCAGATAAATGGAAAATACACTAATTGAAAAACAACTAAAAGCAGCTGCAGATTTAAACCGCATTAAATTACTTGCATGCATGAAGAATGGGGAGGTATGTGTATGTGATTTTGTAGATGTTCTCGGAATATCGCAACCAGCTGTTAGTCAACATTTACGAAAATTAAAGGAGGCAGGCATTATTACGGAACGAAAAGTAGGGACTTGGAAACATTACCGTTTAGTAGAGGATCAAACTCCATTGATGAAGGGCATTTTAGAACAAATTCAGCCTTTAAAGTGTTGCAACTGTGGCACAGATTGTTGTCATGTAGGGGGAAATATAAATGAGTAATGATTCTTTAACCAAGCAGCTATCTTTTCTAGATCGTTACCTTACCTTATGGATATTTGTTGCTATGGGAATAGGTGTTTTATTAAGTTTGACAATGCCTAATATTGGAGAAGCATTAGAGGCCATGTCTATTGGCACAACATCCATACCGATTGCTATCGGGTTAATTGTCATGATGTACCCACCATTAGCGAAAGTAAAGTATGAAGAAATGTGGCGTGTGTTTAAGGATTGGAAAGTGCTTTTACTTTCTCTTTTTCAAAACTGGTTACTCGGACCGTTCTTAATGTTCTTTTTAGCCATTATCTTCCTGCACGATTATCCAGAGTATATGGCTGGACTGATTATGATTGGTTTAGCTCGTTGTATTGCAATGGTCATTGTATGGAACGATTTAGCACGTGGAGACCGTGAATATGTAGCTGGTTTAGTTGCGTTTAACTCCATCTTTCAAATCGTGACTTATTCAATTTTTGCTTACTTTTTCTTAAATGTATTACCTGGTTGGTTTGGTTTAGAGAATTTCCATGTATCCATTTCTATGTGGGAGATTACTAAGAGCGTACTTATATACTTAGGTATCCCGTTTGCTGCAGGGTTCCTCACACGTTGGATAGGGATTAAAACAAAAGGGAAACATTGGTATGAGGAAAAGTTCTTACCGAAGATTTCACCACTGACTCTAATTGCACTGTTGTTCACGATTGTGATGATGTTTGCTTTAAAGGGTGAGCAATTAGTAGAACTGCCACTTGATGTAGTGCGAATTGCTATTCCATTATTTATTTACTTTGTGATTATGTTTGCTGTGTCATTCTTCTCTTCCCATAAAGTTGGGGCATCTTATCCTGTCACAGCAGCTCTTTCTTTTACAGCTGCAAGTAACAATTTTGAGCTAGTGATTGCGGTTGCAGTGGGTGTGTTTGGCCTGCATAGTGGCGTGGCATTTGCTGCTGTTATTGGTCCACTTGTAGAAGTACCTGTTCTCATAGGACTTGTATGGGTTGCCCTACGTTGGCAGAAAAAATACTTTAAAACCATTAAATTATAAGGAGCAATTACTATGACAAATACACTTTATTTCCTATGTACAGGGAACTCATGCCGTAGTCAGATGGCTGAAGGATGGGTAAAGAAATTACTACCTACCAATTGGACAGTTAAAAGTGCGGGTATTGAAGCACATGGTGTAAACCCGAATGCTATAAAAGCGATGGCCGAGGTAGGCATCGATATTTCGAATCATACATCAGATGTAATTGATACTGAGACATTAAACAGTGCAACGTTAGTTGTCACGTTATGTGGGGATGCAGCAGATAAATGCCCGATGACACCTCCTCACGTTCGTCGTGAGCATTGGGGATTTGAAGATCCTGCGAAAGCGACAGGTACAGATGAAGAAAAATGGATTGTATTCCAAACTGTACGTGATGCAATTGGAAAACGGATTGAACAATTTATAGCTGAGCAGCTGTAATACTTCTGTTAGCAATTATTCAATCTGTTGAATGGAGGATACGATAATGACAGTTAACCATGCTAGCGTATTAACTAAAGATTATTTTATCGCTTATTTAAAGTTAATTATGAATAGTAGAGAATACACATTGATACAGGCTAAAGAATTTGCTTTTGATTTCTTCTTTAAAGGAGATATGGATCGTTACGGCACTTCGACATGTTTGCAATTTGAAAAAGCTATAAAAGAAATTGATAAAATCATATGTGAAATTGAAGTGTGTTCATAACTATTACAAAAGCTTAAATAAATTACGTCTAGCTAACTGCTAGACGTAAAAAAATATATTTTATATAAGAAAATGCTTATATAGAGAAAAGAGGAGAAATTTATATGAAAACACTAAAAGTAATCAACCAAAATCAATCTTGTTGTATTACAACTAAGGATATTGAAGTACAGGAGAGTGTTAATATCCCAAATAAGAATTTACCGATTGTCATAATTGGTGCAGGCCCCATTGGATTAGCTGCAGCTGCTCATTTAGTGGAGCAAAAGCAAGCATTTATTTTACTTGAGGCTGGGCATGAAATAGCACACAATATTCGTACATGGGGGCATGTTACATTATTTTCACCATGGCGATATAACATTAATAAGGCTGCTAAAGCTTTATTAGATATTTCTGGTTGGGTAGAACCTAATTTAGATACGTTACCGACAGGGCATGAATTAATAGATCTATATTTAAAACCTTTGTCTGAGCTAGTACAAATAAAGCCTAACATTCAATTGAACGCAAAAGTAGTCGGGATTTCACGACAATTGAATGATAAGATGAAGACAAAAAATCGAGCAGATCAGTCCTTTATTATTTATATAGAACAAGAGAATGACATTCGTGTGATTGAGGCGAAAGCAGTTATTGATGCAACAGGAACATGGGGAAATCCAAACCCAGCAAATTCTACAGGTGTTTGGCTGAAAAATGAAAAAGCATTAGCAGAACGCATTGAGTATGGTATTCCAGATATAAATACGAACCCTAAGAGATATGTAAATAAGAAGGTTGCTGTCATTGGTGGTGGTCATTCAGCGATCAATACCTTATTAGCTTTGGCTGAATTACAGAGTGAAAACCCTTCAACAAAGCTAGTATGGATTATGCGTAAAGGAACTGTAGAAGAAGCCTATGGTGGTGAAGAAAAGGATGCATTGGCAGCACGTGGCGCACTCGGTGTTCGCATTCACGAATTAGTAGACACAGGTAAGGTTGAAGTAATAACACCTTTTTATATCTCCCAGGTGAAGAAAGAAGAGAACATCCATATTGTTGGTACTATAAACGGAGAACAAAAAGTATTATCAGGATTTGAAGAGCTTGTTGTCAATGCGGGAAATAGACCAGACCTATCGATTAACAGCGAATTACGCCTTTCGATTGACTCAGCAACAGAAAGTGTGCAAGCATTAGCGCCACTAATTGATCCTAATGAGCATAGTTGTGGCACAGTAAGGGAGCATGGTGAAGAAATACTACGTCAACCTGAAATGGACTTCTATATTGTCGGAGCTAAAAGTTATGGACGTGCACCCACATTTTTAATGGCAACAGGCTATGAACAGGTTCGTTCCATAACAGCTTATTTATCAGGAGATGAAGAAGCGTCGAAACGTGTGGAATTGGAATTACCAGAAACAGGGGTATGTAGTATTAATCTTGTTAATCAATCAAATACATGTTGTTAAAAATTCGACTGTTAGCGAAAGCTAGCAGTCCTTTTAAAAACTAAGAAGAGAAATGGGATGGACGCAAAGTTCTTGTCCATATAGAACAACAACTCATGGGTAGTTTACAAAGGATAAAAAATTGATATGGTGTGTTTCACCTTATCAACTTTTTATTATCATGAATTGATTTTGTAGATGGTTTAGTCAAATACGGATAGTATTATGAGTTATTTAATACATACAAATATTGTAGGAATAAGAAAAAGCTGAAGTCTATAGTTGTAGAAAATCAATGAGGTATTCATTCTGTATTATGTAAAATATTTTGTGCTGTGAGAGCGATCGAGACGGGTAAAGGTACGTGTTACTGAATCTCGATACGTTTCATAACGTCAAGAGCAATATCTCTTCGGAACTTAACATTTTTTCTCATTATTTCGTTATGCTGAAAATAAAGACCACTAGAGAATAATGCTGTAGTTAGATTTCAAAAATATATGAACCTAGCGTTATAACACAAGTGAAGAATTGCAAGCCATCCCAAACAGTTTTGTGGTTCAGTTCAACTTTGTTCAAAATCAGATTAAATTTTAGCAGTAAAGTCCATTAAAGTTTAGCTTTTTTGATCAATTTTTTTATTAATTTGAAAAACTAAGTAAAAGTTTTACTTCTCCTAGAATTATAAATACTACGGTTCAGCTTAACAGTTTACTATCGAAAAACGTTCAAGGTGATTTCAATGAAGTAGCAAAGTTTAATCTTCACATTATTTGGGGGGATTCTGACAGAGGCTATTCTGCTCCTTCACATCTGGGTAAGGTTGATTTTGTTCCATATGGTCATCATTTTCCTCTTAACCATCCTAGTGAAACGGCTAATTTGGTAATAAAATAGTAGTACTAGCAGATGAGCGTGTGGAATATTTCATCATATTTACTTATATCGAGAAAAGCTCTAGACAGGAACAGCGCATGATATTGAATATTACAAAGTCCAATCATACATTTAATTATATGGATTGAATAATTATTTTCCCCGAAAAACTATTGGGTTTTAGGAGATAGAATCTTCTACTAATGATAAGTTAGTTAAAGAAGAGATGTGCTTATTATCTTCCACAATAGGGCGCGTTTATTTAGGAAGCGTTTTTTCCTTTTATAGGGCCTTATTGTTAAGAAGACTCTAAATTTCCTCGAACAGATCATTGACAATAAAAAAAGATGTTTTTTTATACTGAATTGGTTGAAAAGCTATCGAAATACAGAGTCCACGGAATACGAGAAGAACTTGTTAAATGAAAAACAAACCCGGGATTGGGTTCCCGGGTTTGTTTTTACTTTTTGGCAACTATGACCAATTTACCTGTATCCAGTTCCTTTTCGAATTGTGCAGCTTCCGATTCACTTAATCCAACAGAAGCTAACTCATTGCGGAGTTCATCTCCACGGGAATTCACCAGATTCTTCATAGAAGTCAGGAACCCTTGCTCGCCAATACCAACTTCTTCTGTCCCGAGTGCTTCGTTAATATCCTCTTCACGTTCTTCATAGTGCGCAAAGATGTAAATGTTATCTCGAAGATATCCTTGGGCTTCTAATTTCTCCACTTCTTGTTTTGCCTGTACAACGTTTTCTACTGTCAATTTGACTGTCATTATTTATCCCTCCTAATATGTTCACATTCAATGTATTCCACTAAATTGAATGAATAAAACATCTTTTTAGTTTTTATGTAGGTTAGAGTGGCATTAACAACTAATGAACAACTCGAAAACATTGTATGTTGTTATACTATAATTGGGCGCTATTCTATTTAGGGATTGTACCTTATTCAAGAATAGGGCGCTTTCCTTTAATAAGGAACCACTATATCTTTTCTAGTTTATTTTTAGATAAAAGTAAACTAGCATAAACTAGTTTTTTTAGTTTAGAAGGGATAACTTGAATTAAAGTAGTGTGAAACGGTAAGGAAAATCTTAGCAACATATTAGTAGATTTTAGTATTTAACTAGTTGTATGCTAGATATTAGAGAGGGGGTGCAAAGATATGAAACTGATCCTTGCAATAGAAGTAGCAAATAATGACACTAATGCATCTGATACCTCAATGGACTTATCTTATGTGTGGAGTGAATCACTTAAAGATACAAAAGGTGAGTTGAGTTACAACCAGTCATTAGCGGTAGAAAGAGTATCATTAAGTGGTGTATTAACAGGTAGGGATGAAAAAGCTCCGTTACCTCTTATTCACCTTAACTGGTACAAGGAAAAGAAAGCGAATGGCAAAACAAACAAAGAGTTAGTGGGTAGGCAACTTGCGTACCGCTTCTATGATAAGCGCAGCACTGATGTAAAAATATCAGGTTGGGGAGATTATTATTCCGTAGTAGATGGCCAATTAGAATTGCATGAACCCGCTAAACCACCGTTAACCTTAGTAGTTTTCATGTGGGTTCTGTTCTTATACACCGTAGTATTAATAGGTTTTAGATACTCAGAATATGGGAAAACAGAACTATTCAATAGTTTAGTGTATGTAAATAACTTCACGACGATCTTGTATCTGTTCTTACAAGCCATTTATTTTCTTTTTGCAAAAGAACACTATAATAAATCTGAAAAATACACACCAATGAAAGTCCTTATAAAGACAAGCATTCCAGTTATGGCATCTTCAATTTTGGGTGTTTTAAACAACCCACCTAAATTTGGTTTAACAATATATGCTTTATTTTGTGTGTTATTTGTATTAGGCGCGACAGTAGCAATACAAGCCTATAATGCAAAATATGAAAGAAAATCCTAAGTTTCTGGGCAAGGTTAGCTTATACTATCCTTGTTTTTTTGTGGTCTTTACTACGGATAAAAGGGGATAAAAAAAGAAGTAAGCATATGCTTACTTCATTAAGGTATTTATTTTTGTGTGGAAAATAACATTGCTAATGCCTCTTGTTCAGCTGAAATAATGACTTTTTCTTGTTCCTTTTTTACTTTCTCTATAGGAGAAATAGGGGGAGTATTGGTATTGTTACTTGATTGTGCTACCGTATCAACTAGCTCAGCCTTTGCTTCTTCTTGTGGTCTTTCTTGCTTAGAAGAAGGACCTTTCACTGGTGTAGAGCTAAAATCGAAGGAATGATGTAAGCTTCGAGATTATTCTTCAACAATCGGGCGCAATTCTAGAGTAGAGATTGCGCTTCTCCTTCAAGAATAGGGCCAGTTTAATTGAATAAGGGATGTTGAACAAAAAACCCGAATAGCTACACTTTTTTAGTGTTCACCATTTGGGCAAGTTCAGTTTTTTATTTACTGAATAGCTGAGATTAAAACTTCAATTATGTAGTCTGAATCATTTACATTGCATGTAAATACATATACGGGCTGATAATAACCTTTTGTATCATAAGTATATGTTAGACGAACATTCGTTATCGTTAATGTATCACCTTTTTGTAAAGGATTGTATGTGCTAAACTCTCCGTTTACCATTACATTATATGCTTGCTGTTGTGAAATTAATTGCTTTTTCGCAACCATTTCATTGTCACTGATGTCAAATAATATGTCGGGTACTTGCTGATTAAAAAGACTAATCATAACCAGACCTTTAGAGAAATCTTCACATGTGGATTGTAAATTCTCTGGTTCAGCTAAATCCCAACGAATTGTACGTTCATCTTGCTGCTGATAGATAGCGTTATTAGGTAATAATCCTTCACTTTTAACCAATTTTCTAAAAGTTGCTTTTTCTGTTTAATATCAACTTTTAAGGGGTCATCATTTATATTATCGAATGATAAGGACCAAGAACCATTTGACATGAAATAAGTTAAATTATAGTTACTGCCTTCATCGTCTTGAAATGTAAATATACGATTATCCACTTCAATCCGTATGCCACCTTGTTGTTTCAAATTAAATTGTTTAGCAATGGATTGGGCAATTAATTTTCCTTTTTTTATATCATTCACATCTTTATTGTAATAAACACATGCGTTAGGTGATTTATTGGAAAGTTCAGTTTCCAGTTGCATCTGTATGTGTTCCATATTTTGTTTTTGTGCAGGTATGAATGGCAGATTCCCAAATTCTTGAGCGTTATATACCACATTTGCTACGCCAAATAACGTAATAAAAACTACTGGAATAGAAATAGCTTTCACAATCGGTATAAATGTTAATTTTCGTTGTTCGGTCCATAAAATGAATACCATCACGATAAAGTACCCTGCTAAACTCCCAATGGTATTATGCAAAAGGTCGTCTAATTCAAAAATCCCTTTACCTGTAATCAATTGGGAAATTTCAATACAAGACGTGAAAGCAATTGATATGATGAGTACACGCCAAAATGATTTGTTTTTATGATGAATCAACGGTAATAGTACGCCTAACGGTACAAACATTAACATATTAAAGATGATTAATTGATATTCAGTCAGTGACCACTTGTTCCATGCATTTACATAACTAGTGAATAGACTGAAATTAATCTGATCTGTATAATTTGCCCCTCTACTGAGAGTAGTGATTCCAAATACTACAATGAACCAACAAATAAGTAAAGTGATGAGAACAAATTTAGAAAGACGTATTGGATATTTCCCCTGATAAAATTTTCTATATATAAAGTATCCAATTATCAAGATTGTGATGATAAAAATAGAATATTTTACATACGGTAAAAGACCCGATACTATACTAATCAAATCCATTGTAACGTAACCTCCTTAATAATTTGCCTTGTTCATTGTAGCAAGAAAATCTTAAGGTTCTTTAAGTATAAAACTTAAGATTTTATGAAGTATGTAAGTATGTTTAGTTATTAAGTATTTAATAATGACTGTTTTCAATAAGAAGGTTGTTATTCGGCTAACGGGTGCTTATCTTCAATAAGGTACTCAACAATCGGGCGCTTTCCTGGAAATATGGAAAGTGCCTTTTAGATTAATTAGAGTTCAAAACTATCACTATTTTTTAGGTTGTTGAATATCCTTGTATGAAAAAATCTTTCATTGAACATAATAAAATTTAGAATTAATAGATTTATAGATGGGAGAGTGAAAGACACAGGTTATTATCCGAAGCATGGAAAAGGTAACAACAGGATAAAAAAATCGAGGGATATTCATCGCTTACATTAAAAACATATTGTTTTCAATACAATCTATATGACCTAGTAAACTTTGAATGACATCAATTGGCGCACCGTTATTAATCAAACTTTCATTCAATTAAGACACTCATGTAGAAATGGGTTTTTTTTGTTATAGGGCCATATAATTGAATAAGAAATTAAATAAAATAGGAAACTTATAAATAGAGATAACGTCAGGAAAATGCGGATTTATAACGCTAAGGAAGTTCCACTATTAAAAAACCTAATTTCTCAGTATTAAATGAGAAATTAAGTTTTTTCATTAATAGAAAGAGACTTATAAGTATTTATCACTAATCACTTTCATATGGTGTAACTCGTGCCCGGCAATGCCATATGCAATGGTACCTACCGAAACGGGGCTGTTCATTACAGTTCCATTACGAACCCACGCAGCTTCATCAATAGTTGAAATCAGGCTTAACGTGTTGGAGCGTACCGTATCTAAACCAGCTAG
This sequence comes from Lysinibacillus sp. FSL K6-4013, assembly GCF_038630435.1. Classification (NCBI taxonomy): domain Bacteria; kingdom Bacillati; phylum Bacillota; class Bacilli; order Caryophanales; family Bacillaceae; genus Lysinibacillus; species Lysinibacillus sp. FSL K6-4013. The sequence continues at coordinate 2,405,757 of NZ_CP152031.1, read as the reverse complement.
TAATTGTTCCCAAGATAATTTGTTGAAGTTTGCCGCAGAAACGTATTGATCCTGATCCAGTGCTGGGAGTGGTGCACTTTCATTTCGTGCAATGGCAAGCATTCGATACGACATCACACGTTCCGAGTCGGTCATATGCCCAATCACTTCTTTTAAAGTCCATTTCCCTGGTGCGTACGTCTTCCTTGCTAACTCCTCTGATACGCTGCCTAAGAGGGTAAGGGTATTAGTTCGTTGCTTACTCAGTATTTCTTCAATATCTCCATCTGGCACAAGACTAACATACCTATCATGCTCTGGATTTTCAATAAATAATGGTCGTGGACGCACAAAAATCCTCCTCATCGGAATAGTTAATTATGGTTGTAGGGTAATATTCTACTTTCAAGAGGATATTTCCTTTATTTAATATTTATTTTCACTATTTCGAAAACATATTCAACAATCGGGCGCGATTCTGTAATAAAAATCGGCGCTTGGTTTCATTAAAGGGCCATTTAATTAAATTACACTTCTAAATTTTAAATGGTGTTTTGTGTTAATTTCTATGTGGAGTTTTTTAAAAAAATGTACTTAAGATAATGGAGCAGTTTAGCTTTAGAAGAATAGAGGTTTTGATAAACTTAATGTCGAAAAGAATGTATAATCGCTTAAAACAAAAGGAGAGGTTCTTTGAAAAAAATTAGGGAAGCAACAAAAGAGGATATGATAGAAATTTACAAGATGGGCTATGATGTTTGGGGAGATAATATGCCATATGAAGAATATATAACTTTGTGCCAGGCTTCCAATAAGTATAAAAAGGGAAAGTGGTACGTTCTTGAAGCAACAGATACAAAGCAACTATTAAGCTCCCTCATCGTATATGAACTAAATCTTTCTGAAGACCAAATTGTAAAAGGGCTTGGTTCAATCGCTACTCCCTTATTATTAAGAAAAAAAGGATACGCTTCTTTCTTGGTCAAAGAAACGATAAATAAACTAGAACTGGAAGAAAACTGTAACAACTTTTTCCTTTATAGTGATATTGGGATAGAATTTTATAAAGGATTAGGCTTTATTGAACTACCTAATGATTGTCAAAAATATAAAGACAGTGTTTGTATGTATTACTCAAAAGAAAATGAGATTGACTCTATATCACTACATATCCCCGATTACTTTTAAAGCACATCCTTATTAAAGTAACGGGGACTTTAGTTCAATAACGGTCTTCAACAATCTGGTGCAATTCGGTCCTGCACCCCAAAAGTTAGAGTAAAAAACTAACTTTTGGGGTGATTTATATGACTAAATATAGTGAAGAATTTAAATTGATGGTGGTTCAAGAATATTTAAGTGGCTCTATCGAATTACTCAAAAGGAAAAAAGGAATAACAACCTACAATATCATAAAGTAAGAGCTATCTTCAGTAGCCACTGAGATATAAATTGAAATTAGTAGCGCAAAGATCAACAGTAAAACAATTTAGTTTGGAACATATTGTTTACCTTTTAGAGAACTAGATTTAAGGCGAAAGAGCATTTTTATATTAACAACAGATTTAATTACTGAGAAAGTTGAAATGACTTATGTCAAAAAGTTATAGAGTGGCAAAATAGATTTTTAAATCCATGTGTCGAAAACTCGGTCACGAAACACCGGAAAATTTATGTAAAATTGAATAAAGGAGGATATATGCTGTTATTTAGAATAGAAGATAGTGAAAATATTGATGGTAATCATAGAAGATACCAAATTCCTAAAAAAGAACGGCCTGTAATTAGATTAAGTCAGCTTGATGATTATATTGCAACAGAAATTCGAAAAGAGGTTAACAATTGTAATGATAGACGTTTATTGAGTTATTCAAAATCATTAGGTGTTTGTCTACTTAAATATAACAAATATACGGACAATGAACTACATATTAAAATATTAAAAAACCCTTATATCTTAAATGCAGTTAAGTATAAAATAGTCAAAACCAAAGAGAAAAAGTGTATAATCTTTGATTTAAAAGAAAAAAATACATTTAACGAAGATAAAAAAATAAGGATTGACAATTTTGTGCTTGATATCTCTGACAATAAAATTTTGAACGAATATTTAAAGGATAGAACACAAAAAGGTTTAAAAAAAGTTGCATCACCCGAAAAAGACCATGAAGTTGTGGTTATGAGATCACCCAATGATTTGATAATAATAGATTATTTGGAGTCTGTATATCTTTTATATGCTTTATATTTAAAGTATGGTATGAATCAACATATATTCTGTAGCCTTCTAGAACGAATAGAGTCATTAGAAGATTTCCGTTTTGCAAATAGGAAAAAATCCGAAAGAGAAAGTTTAAAAATAATTGTAATGTATCTTTATCATCTTGGTAAAGAAGAGAAAGAAATGAGTTATAAAATATTACAGGATAGTAAGAACTCGGATGAAATTTATTTTTTCTATAATCCGATCGTTCAGTTACACGATATACTAAATAATGGTTTTGATTATGCGTATAGTTTGGCTGAATATAATTCAAATGTAATTTCCGATTATATATGGAAATTGTATGGCTATTTTAGATAATAAAGTTAAACTTGATGAAGTGACTCATAGTAATGAAGCAATTAATAGAGGCTGGGACAAAAAAATTCCAGCCTCTAGATAAAAGCAACGATTGTATTATAGGGTGTTGACGTATCCAAGCCCTCCTCCTCGCCAAATAATTTTAGTTTACATAATATAAATTATAGGAAGTTATGTTTCGTTAAAAAGTATACTAATAATAGTGAGACGGAATGGATGTAAAATGTAAAAGCACACTGCAACGTACTTATTCCTTGTTTCAACCTTTTTGATCAACATCCATGTCTTCCCATAATGCCTCGATCACATACTATGCTCACATACATTGCTGAGCGCATGTTCCCTTAGCAGTACGTTCATAGACGAAGACGGTTCAACTGCCGACACCTGTCTAGAACCTTCGCTCCCTAAACGGACACTGATCTGTTTAAGCCATTAAATAACTTGCTACGTCCGTTTTTGACCTGCAATTCCAAGGGTATTCGCGGCGAAAGTTTGCGCTCTTGAATTCCACTTCTGGTTGACTTTTTCACCTTGGGGTTGTTTATCCTTTTGCATTTCCTGCCAAGCTTGATCCCATTAGGACCATTCCTTGATTTTAACAGTTGTCATAAATTAAAAACTCCTATTTTTATTTTTTGTTTTAATTGCTTGTACTCGGTTCATCCAATTGCTCAGAATATCTGAGTCGCAGACTTATAAATACTAAGACCAATGCAATGACCGTTAGGAAAACTCCCAGCAATCGGAATCCTGTAAAGTTGAACGCACCTCCCATAATGATACCTGTCAACAGTGAAGATAAAATTGTTCCCAAGTATCTCGATGTATTAAATAGGCCAGATGCTACACCAGCAATTTCTTTTGGAGAGCTTTTAAACAGAGCTGCCTGCATACTAACAGCGTTTAGCCCGTTGCTAAAACCGAATGCGGCTAACGCCAGGCACACACTGATGACTGGTGAACTTTGCGTCCATGTCACGATCCACACTGCCCCTACCACCATCAGTAATGAGGATACAATCAATGCAGGTCTGGGTCCCGATTTACCGACCCATTTCCCTGCTATTGGTGAAGCGACAATCGAGCTCAAGCCCAAGGTTAACATAAGAATCCCTGTCTGGAATTCACTGACATGCCGCACCATTTGCAGGTATGATGGAATCCCAAAAAAGAGTGAATAATAAAGTAAGTTAACTAGCAAGTATTGTATATTGGCCCATGTCATCCCTGGATATTTGGCGAAGGTGCGTAAAGGAATAAATGGCGACACTGTTTTTAGCTCATGTCGTACGAATATTCCCAACGCAACGAGCCCGGTTAGCACAACAATGATATTCCACATAGAGAAATGCCCAGATGATTTCGCTGACAGCAAGCCAACTAGAAAGGCAATCAGCCCCACCGCAAAGAGCAGAATTCCTGGCACATCAATCACACCCAGTAATTTTCGAAACGACATGTCACGTGAAACCGTTGCTGCTGATCCATCATTAGGAATTATTTTCCAAGCTAATATAAAGCTCGCCACTACAAACGGGATATTGACGAGGAAGATCGCTGGCCAATCCCACCATTGAATAAGTACTCCTCCGGCAAAAGGTCCTATAGCTGCCGCACCGGATAGGAAAATCGATAAACCTGCTAAAGCATCTGCTTGCTTTTCTGTAATATGAATGCGTACTATAGCTGTTCCAACTGCAATCAGCATACTAGTTCCGATTGATTGTACGATTCTGGACACTATAAGCCATCCGAAGTTTGGAGAAAATGGAGCCAGAATAGAAGAAACTAAAGATACAACAAGACCAGCAAGAAATATCTTCCTCCGACCGAATACATCACTAGCCTTCCCCATTACAGGTTGGGCGATAGCACTAGCGATATAAAATGAAAACACAATCCAAGAAACAGCAGTAAAATCAATGCTATACACATGTTGCAACCTAGCAATAGCAACAGAAATCATGGATGAATTTAAAGGGTTTAATAATATTCCTAGTCCAACGGATATCATTAACCACCTGCTACGAGAATTCATTTTTTGCCCCCCTTTATATTTGTTCCATTGATATCTTACTTGAAATTTTACATTCATTCTAACGCATTTAAAGTTATGATATCATTGACCAAAAGGAATGATTGGAGAGAAAAAGAAATGGAACTTCTTCAACTACAATATTTTCTAGAGGTAGCTCGATTAGAGCATGTAACCGAAGCTGCACGAAGTCTCCACGTAACGCAATCGTCGCTAAGTAAAACGATTCAGCGTCTGGAAGAAGATTTAGGGGTACCTTTATTTGATCGCACAGGCAGGAAACTGCGATTAAATGAATTTGGCAACAAATTCATCCGTCGCGCGGAAAGGGCTTTGTTCGAGTTGGAACAGGGAAAGCAGGAGATTAGCGATTTGTCCAGAGCGGAATCTGGCACACTCAAGCTTGCGGTAACCACTGCAAGCACTTTGCCCCAGATTATGCGAGAGTTTCGTAAAAAACGTCCTAATATCCAATTTCATGTGCAAATGCTGACCACACTGGAAATGGTCACGCTTTTGCATCGAGGCGAAGTCGATTTTTGCTTGTCGTCCTCCCCTTTTCAAGGAGAAGACATCGAATGTCAAGTTGTCTATGTTGATCCCATTCTTGTTGCAGTTCCTAATGGGCATCGGCTGGCAGACCGAGGTAGCGTATGTTTAACAGAACTTAAGGATGAATGCTTTGTCGGTGTGAAAAGAGGATACGGCACTCGTGATTTAGTAGACGCTGTATGCAAATCGGCTGGAATTGACCTTCAATATGTGTATGAGGGCGATGAACCTACACGTTTAATCACTCTTGTAGAAGCTGAAATTGGTCTTGCCTTCATACCAAGCACCGCAAAAATATCATGGGAAAAGATTAAATATTTGCAAGTTGAGAATCATGAACTTGTACGTGATATCGCTTTATTATGGCATAAAAGTCGATACATGACGCAAGCTTCATTGGAATTCCGCGAGGTAGTTTTAGACTATTTTGAGGCAATATCGAACCAGTCCAATTAATCTTATGGCATGACTCGTACCGATTCGATGAGGTTATGGAACAGCCTACTATTAAATGGAGTATGATAACTTCTAACGAATAACGTGCAAAGTATGTTTATTCGTTAGAAGTTTTTTATGTCCTGACGTTACTCCACAATTGGCCCAATTGTTTAATGAAAAAATTTAATATATGTTAAAAAACCTTATTGTTAATAAACATATAAAGTATTAATTATTTTTCTCAATTAAAAAAGTTGTTTTCAGCTGCAATATCCAACATAAGCTTTTATTTACGAATGCTCATTGAAAAAGATATTAATCCTCAATCACCTCGATATCTATTAATTCGTTTTATAAAAATGCAATTAGATCTTGAATTATCTTCAAATAATTTTTTAAAACAATATACTGCATCGTTATATCTTAGTTTCCTTTTATTAAATTTGTTCTTCTTGATTCCTCAATTCTGAAGAATAATACTAAATAACCAGTCGTCACATAAATTTCGACAACTGGTTAGGTGTATACTTTTCGAATGCAATATCAAAGGATTCGTTTTACCGAAGCAAGATCTCATCTTTTTTTGCAAATTCATTTACATGCTTTTTATTTATCCCACACGCTCATCTGTTAGTACTACTATTTGTTATTACCAAATTAGCCGTTTCACTCGGATGGTTAAGAGGAAAATGATGACCATATGGAACAAAGTCAACCTTCCCCAGATGCGTAGGAGCAGAATAGCCTCTGTCAGAATCCCCCCAAATAATGTGAAGATTAAACTTTGCTACTTCATTGAAATCACCTTGAACGTTTTTCGATAGTAAACTGTTAAGCTGAACCGTAGTATTTAAAATTCTAGGAGAAGTAAAACTTTTACTTAATTTTTCAATATAATGTTCAGGGATGCTCTCTATACTTTCAAATAAACCATTACTTAAAAGATATCGCTCTATCAAATTAGTCGTTGCCAATTTCAATGTCCATTTGTTCATAAATTGAGGAACATTTATGGATTTAGCATTTTTTTTAGCAATAGGTGGCTGAAATAAAGTAATTGTATGCTTCTTATCTATGTACTTTTGTACTAATGCTTCCAAAAGAATATATGCACCAAATGAATGGCCAATTAGATGGGCACCGTTAGTAGCTTTCTCCAATAACTTTTTCACTACATTCAAATAGATATTTAAAAGATTTTTCTCTCGTTTAAAAGGCGAACGTCCCAAACCTGGAAGATCCAAGATCCATACAGGTTGACCCGTTTTTTCATGAAGCTCTTGCGCTAAAGGAAATAAATCCTCTCCATCACTCAATAAACCATGTAATAAAATAAACGGTTTTCCCTCTCCTTGTAATTGGTAAAGGGTATTGTTATCGCATAATGTTCGCTCAAATAAATGATGATGCTCAGCATTTTGATACATCAATCGATAATCCAGATCAGCTACTACGGCAGGGAAAAAGTTCATGACACTCATCTTCTTAAACCAATCTCCCCCCCTCATGGTTTTCACCGAACCATTGGAAAATGTTCTTTTTGTGATAAAATTCAGTCCATCAGAAGGAATGTTTGTTATTTTACTTACTCCACTTTTCATTATTGTTTTCATAAGCGGCATTGGAACAGAGATTTTTGGTGCCCTCATATTCATACTTTCCGACATAACACTTAATAATTCAGCAATGTTCGGATCGTTCTCTTTGTCATCAACAAGTGTATATGTTTGAATAGCCGGCTGCTCCAATTTGAAAACCTGCACAATAAACTTCGCAAACTCATCGTTTGAAATCAATGGCAACCTATATCCCTTACCTCCTGGAATCACTGGCATGAGCCCTCTTCGCATACTTGTCACAAGCAAACCTAATCCAGCTATCTGCTCTGTACTCCCTGTTTTACTACTACCAACCACAGTTGGCGGATTAATGACAGACAGCGGATAACCTACTGCTGATGCCTGCTGACGGATATAAAGATCTGCTAAAAACTTTGTTCTCTCATATGGGTTTTTTATTTTCAAAAAATTGTTTCCTTCTTTAAACACATCTATCGCAATCTTGCTATTTTTATCATCAAAGGGACTCATATAGCCTACTACATGAATAAATTGCTGCAAGCCCTTCAATTGATGAATACTTTTAGCGAATTCACTAATATGTTTGGCACCATTCAAAAATACAGAAGTTGCCTCCTTGTTTGTCGCTTGAATATCCATGGAGCCTCCTGCGTGAATAATCACATCCGTTTTCAATACCAACTCCTTATCTTCAGCACTTAAACCTAAGTCTATTTTCGTTAAATCACCTTCAATAAAGTGCATATTTTCCTCTTTTAAGATGCCTCTTTCTTGATAAATGCGTGTTGCTTTACTTTTCGATCTTACTAATAGAAGAATTGTAACATGCTCTTTGGCTAATTCCTTCACTAATTGCTTTCCGATAAAACCTGTTCCACCTGTTAAAAATACTGTTCTCATAAAAAGCCTCCTTGTAGTACTATTCAGTACTAATTCGATGTAAAAAAAAATGCTTCTTTTACCGAAGCAAGTTAAACAAATGATCTGCTGTTTTCATGATTACAGTTGCATCCTCCAGTGTTTCTGAAATAAATAGCGCTCCTTCAAGATTTGTAATAAAAAGAGATGCAACCTCGTCAATATTTATTGTCTTTCTAAATTCACCCTTCTCTACCCCTTGTTTAAGCAATAGAGAAACTTTTGTTTGTAAGCCTTTAAAAAAAAGACCTATTTTTTCTTTTACTTTTGTGGCATTTGTAGGACTTTGAATATAAAGCGTAATAAATGGACAGCTCCCCTTATATTCTCTCGTCTGAACCCCTTGTGTTATTTGTTTTAAAAACAGTTGGATACGATCTTCAACTAATAATTGGTTTTGAGACAGTAAGTCATCCATTGCAGATTGATACATTTCAATCCAATAATCAACGACCCCTTCCAACAATTCTTCCTTATTAGAGAAGTGATAATACACATTAGACTTTGAAACTTTGCTTACACGAACTAATTCATCCATGCTTGTATAAGCAAACCCTTTTTCTAAAAATAATGTTGCAGCTACTTCAATTACACGTTTTTGATTCATTAATTTTACCTTTGTCATAATTAGTACTATATAGTACTACAATGGGTATTGCAAGTATACTGTTGAATAAAGAAATTGATCAAAAAGTATAATTGATTTTACTGTTAAAATTAACCTCATTTTGAACTAAAGTGAACAGGGTTTGCAATTTTTCACTTGTGTTTGAACGCTGGGTTCAATAAATATGTTTGTTGGAAGATTGATTCATTAATACCCTTATATTAAATATAAAAACTCCATTTTGATTGATAATGATCAAAATGGAGTGTATTTACCGTAACTTTTTATAGTCACTAGCTGTTATTCAAACAATGGCATTAGATGCTTTCTAATTAATTCAACACGATCCTTGGCACGTGGCATAAAGCGCGAAGTAATCGAAATGACCATTTTCTTTTGAGGATTTATGAAGATTACATTTCCACCATCCCCCAAAGCTGCATAGCAATCATCAACGATCCACCACAAGTAACCATAGGCTAACTCTCCCCATCGACTTTTCTCTTTTGTGCTATCCTCTATCCATTTGGAAGAAATGATGTGCTGTCCGTTCCATACACCTCCATTTAAATATAATTGCCCTATTTTCGCCATATCCCGTGGCGTTAAAGTAAGTCCCCAGCCAGCTGTGTTTACTCCTTTAGGGTCTATGATCCAGCCAGTGACATATTTATCCTTCAGAAAAGCGAAATAGTCTTCTTTATTTTGTATAGTTGTATTTGTGGGAGCTTTGATTGCAAGAGGTTTAAACAAGTTTTCTGTAGCGAAATCAAGAACAGATTGACCAGTGGCAGTTGTAAGAACATCTGATAAAATATGTGTGCCAACGGTAGAATAGTTAAACACCCCAATACTACCTTTGCCCCCTAGCAAATCCAATGCAGCTTTTACCCAGTCATCACTTGAATATACTTTTGTATAAGGCTCCGACTTGTATTTATAGGGTGCAGTCATTGACAACAAATTTGCTATGGTGATGTTTTGAATGGTTTTTTCGCCACGTTTCACTGTATAATTTGGAAAAAAATCTAACACATGCTGTTCTATATTTTTCATATATCCTTTATCAATTGCCATTCCAATAAGAATGGAGATGATACTTTTAGTGACAGATGCTATATGCAAAGCATCATCTGGGGTGTACCCATCAAAATATTTTTCGTAAATTAAATGATTATCTTTTCTAATAGCGATGCCTGCTATATTGGAATACTCTTTTTCTATTAAATCTTCAAAGTTATTCATCATTCTGATTGTTAGGGTTTGACACATTGACGTCAGCTATATCAATCCCCATCCTTTCGCTAAAATGAATCATCAATATTGATGTAATAAAGAATAATTTATTATAAAAAATTATTCAATTCTTTTCTTTTTTCCAGATAGTGTGATAACAAAAAAACGTTAATCCTTGTTCGATTAACGTTACGGTTTCTTTTTATCTATCTTCATTTTCATAATATGCTTCATTCGCATGTTTCTGATCTGTACCTTTAAGGTATGCTAGGATCATTTTAGGACGTTTAAGTAAAACCCAGTCTCCATGCTTATCAAATTTTCTGCTTGAAGTGATCATTCCATTTTGAATTGTTCCGTATTTTTTTCCGTTCTTTTTTCCCCAATCTTTTAATCGTTTAGCAAAATCGGCATCTTCTGCCATGAGCATATTTTCATTAAATCCATTAATTGCTTGAAAATCTTTTTTGTAGCACCAAAAGATGCCTACAGAAATTGCACCATATTTTAAAAATAGTGGTCCGATTAATAACAAAGCTGAAACAAAAATTCCTAAGGACATTCTTTCAAACTTTCCTGTAACGCCCCCGCCAATGTACTTACCTGTGCTTAAGTTCTCCACTGCCTTCGATAACACATGTTCGTTCATCTGTGTATCGGCATCAATTGTGACGATGATTTCACCTCTTGCCATATCAACGCCAGCGTTCCTAATCTTCGAAAGGTTCTTATCGCTATTTTTTAGTAGGATACAATTATACGATTTTGCAATTTCCTCTGTTCTATCTGTACAGCGATTTAAAACAACAATAATCTCTACTTGATTTTCAAAGGATTTGGAAGCCTTTAAAATAGATTCTAAGCACTTTCCAATGTATTTTTCTTCATTATGGGCTGGTATGACTATTGAAATTTTTATATCCTCTTTCTTTTGCACTTCTAAAGAGTTCTCCATGTCGTACATACAGCTCCTCCCTTTTAAATGTCTTCTGCATTTATAAAATAAACCAGCTGATCAGTCCACTTGTTGTCCTCGTATATGAATCCTTTCCTCGTGCATTCATAAAGCATCCCAACATTTTCTGCTAATTTTATAGATGCTGTATTGTCGAGGTTTATATGAGCTTCTATTCGATGATAATTTAATTTTTCAAATGCTAGATCAATCGCTGCCTTTACAGCCTCTTTACCATAACCTTTTCTCCAAAAATGGTTATGAATGGTATACCCGAACCTAGCCCATTGAAATTCTTCCCTCATAATTGTGGAAAAGTCTACAAACCCAATATGCGTATTATCTGTTTTTCTAAATACTCCAAATACATACACCTTATCATCCTGAGCCATCTGATGATGCTTAGTAACTAAATCAATAAACCATTCTTTCGTACAGATGCTCATATCTAATTTACCTTCATCGTATTTATGCTGGGAAGGTAAACGATTTTCATATTGCGTAAGCCAAGAAGAGTAATCTCCCTCTTCCATTAATCGAATAATTAATCGTTCTGTTTTCGTCATTATCTTAGTCAATCGAACACCTCATACCTTTCTAAATAGCGATTCATGGAAGTAGTTTACTAGGCTTCTTCGTCTGCAGAGGGGCCGTAGATGCCTGGTACTGGAATATCGAGAAGTCGCAAGTATACCCCAAGTTGCGCCCGATGATGGACCATGTGGCTTAATCCGAAGGTGCGGAACGCAATTGCTCGAGGCTCTTGGCGAATAATATGGTCACCATGACGTAGTGTCCATTCCTCTCCAAGCGTTTTCTCATCACATTCAGTAAGCATCATTTCCAGTTTTCTTACGTTTGTATCGAACTCATCCAGAATGTCAGCTCGCTTTTCTAATGCCTCTCGTCGTAACGGAACGGTGGAAAGATCAAAGTCTAAGTACTGTAAAATAGCCATTTGCCAGTTTAGCAGATTGATTAGGTGCGTGGCCAGACCTCCTAGTGTCATTGATTTCTCATGTGGCCTCCATGTCATATGCTCGTCGGGCAAGCGTTCCAGCATGCGACGAGTAGAAGCCAATTCCTGTGTTGTATCCCCAACAATCAATTGTTTAACCATAAAATCCCTCTCCTCCCTTTTAATCAGCATACTATAAATTCCATTCAAGGGGAAAGCTCTCAAATAAGTTTTTATTCTATGGTTAAACCTTTTTTAGACTGTTAGAATATGTAAATATTTTGAGGGTTTGCGGTTTGAAGATGTGTTCATAAGGGAATATACTAGAATGAATAAAGAGGGGTGAAGATCAAGGTGAAAATAAAAACAATTTTGTTGTTAATGATTTGTTCTTTAGCGCTAGTTGCTTGTAACGATCAGAAAAAAGCATCAAAGGTGATAGAAATTCAAGAATTAATTAATTTCGATGAAGTACAACCCGATACTTTACAACAAATCTCTAATACGGAAGATGTTAAAATTATAGAAAAAACATTTAAAAAAGCTAGAGAATTCGGTGAGGTTGATAACGAAATTGCTCCGCAGTATAAGATCAAACTAAACGATGATGAATACTATCTATGGATTGATAATACAAACACTGGGACAATAGCAAACGTAAACAGTAGAAATATGTTTTACAACATCCTAGCTACCGATGAATTTAAAGAGGCCATTAATTATCGAGAGCAAAATAAATGATTTTTAAATAATAGTAGCAACGATCTGTACGCAACATAGATTGTTGCTATTTTTTAGGGTATGTTTCATATTTATCTGGCTCCATGTTGCTGGAAATGTTCTATCACTTTTTCAACGGATATAGAGCCCCTCCGTATTAGCTATCTTTTCAAATAGCTCAAGATTACGCTGGCTATAGATTAAAAAGGCTAATCCATTCCCACTAAATACCATATTCTCCTCAGGTAAAATGATATGTAGATGGAGATGGTCCGAAACAGCTAATTTTATTAGTGAAATTAATATTGTGTACTCATCAATGTTTAATAAAATGCCTTCTGTAAGATCTTTAGGGATAATTTTATTCCACTCATTCTCGTAGACTTTATAATACAATTGATCCTTATATAAAGGATCTGGTATGTAATAAAATGCATAAAATTCAGATGATTTTAACCACATCAATTCAAAAAATCTCTCGAATTTTTCTAGGCTTTTCTGATAAGAATGATAATCCTGCGTTTTTTCTTGGAAATCGACCATCTCCAATTTATCGAAGAATACTTCTACTTGACTATATTTTTTATTACTTTTTATCTGATAAGGGTAAATATCGAGTATTTTAGCACTTTCATAATCATACAATTGCTCTAGTAATTCTTCTAATTTTTTACTGTCTTTATTAGTTGCTTCCTTGCAAATACAATCGATTATATTTTCTAATGATATACCTTTTGACTCCTTTATTCCTTCTTCAGCACGGTAAAAGAAAAACGTAACGACCTTAGTATACCATCTTTCCTTTGTTGCACCATGCCAGCGTTTTACAAGCTATGCAGCTTTTCCTTCTTCCTGATACCAGCCCTCCCCATCTGTCATTAATAAAACTTGTCCAACTTTATGGTCGTGCTTTTTTACATAGTTTAAATAGATGGAATATTTAGATTTTTATTGATGGAATGGAAATGATTAATTATACTTAAATGATTAACGTTCGATTAGAAACAAATAATACTAGAGTATTGGGGAGAGAAGAATGGAAGAATTAAAAGTAGAAAAAGCAATTCAAGATATTTATCCAGATGATAACGCTTGGTGTTATGGGTGTGGCCGTTTGAATGATGATGGTCATCATCTTCGCACGGGGTGGCATGGTGAAAAGACGATCACAATCTATACACCTGAATCAAAATATATGGGTATTCCAGGATTTATCTATGGTGGTTTAATTGCTTCATTAATTGATTGCCATGGAACAGGGTCGGCAGCGCTTGCCTTGCATCGTAAAAATGGACATGAAATTGGTGATGGAGTGGAGCCACCTCGATTTGTAACGGCTAACCTTAATGTAGATTTCCTCAAGCCAACACCCCAAGATGTTCCCTTAAAGGCAATTGGCACTGTTGAAGAAATTCATCCGAAGAAATGGAAAGTAGAAACTGAAGTTTACGCGCAGGATACGCTTTGTGCTCGTGGAACAGTAGTCCTTGTAGTCATGCCTAGTACTTTTCTAAATAAAAATGATTAGCATTTTTAATAAGAAGAGCACATCTTATTCATAGATGTGCTCTTCTATTGCGTTTTTAATGGATTCATAATCAAGGAACTGTATTACTAATAACTGTCACAAAGCCATTTCTCGTGGCAGTTTCCATTAACGAATAAATAGAGTCACTGGCAGTTTTGTTAAACTCATACCATTGGTCAACAGTGGCGTCATAAATCAACACGTCTGGCTGTCCAGTCAAAGGTTTATCTGAAGATTGCACCAACGAATAGAGATCATAACGTGCTATGCTACTACCTTCCTTGTTCAAGAAATCATATTGGCCCATTTTATAATAGCCCCCAATTACGGTGCTATGCACAGACCATGTGTAGTCGTTAGGCTGTTTTATCTTCTTGCCCATATTTTTAGTAAATATACGGTGCATTTCTTCCATATAGGCATTGCCATTGATTTGCTCGACTACTCCCCCCATTGTCATGTGGTATTCATGAAGTAATGCTTTCACTTCCACACCCTTAATCATCAATGGCTCTGTATCGATTGAGATCGTTAAATGATCGTAATGAACTTTACAGCCAAAGATTTCTGCTAGAAAACGTAATGGTACAATGGTGCGTCCATTCTTTAAGTATGGCTTTGCATCCAATAATACCGTTTTTCCATTTACTGTGGCTTTACTACTGTTTAACTTTAAACTGACTTTCATCTCACTTTGGGTCAGTATCACTTGCCCATCCGACCAATGCACCTTAGCCCCTAAATTTTCACTAATCACGCGTAAAGGTACCATTGTTCGATTGTTTTTTATTTCGGGCTTCACATCCGTTTGTACTGTCATACCGTCCACTTTTAGTTGACTACTAGCTGCTGCAGCAGTTGTGATCGATGTAAGAATGACAATCAACATAAGGAAAATACCTGAACATATTTTTTTCATGATTATTAGCTCCTTTACTTCGCTATCATTACTTCATTCCATATGAACCCTATTATTTCCTTCTGCTATTAGCAACGGTAACAAAAAAATCCTGCATTTTAAGCAGGATTTTTAAGTAAACTTTATGAGGTTTATATATAGGTACGCTATTTCGTACCACTTGCACCAAATCCAGATTCTCCACGGACCGTTTGAGATAATTCATCTACTTCCACTAATTGAATAGAAGGAACAAATTGAATAACCATTTGAGCAATGCGCATTGATTTTTCTACAATAAATGGTTCTTGACCATGGTTGATTAAAATAACACCGATTTCTCCTCTATAGCCTTCATCTATAGTGCCTGGGCTATTCAGTACAGTTACACTATGCTTTAATGCTAATCCACTTCTTGGTCGAATTTGGGCTTCCGTTCCCTTAGGTAATTCAATCTGTATACCTGTCTTAATGAGTTTGGCTACGCCTGCTGGGATTTCTACTGCTTCTATGGAATAGAGATCCATGCCTGCATCACCAGGGTTGGCTTGTATCGGTAGCATGGCTTCAGCGTGAACTTTTTTAATTTTTACTTCTAGATTCATTGTTCTTCATCCTTAACGATTAAAATTGAATGTGTCATCTGTGATCGGCGCAACTTTTGCCTTGGCATAGGTAGCACCCTTTTGTGAAAAGAAATCATATGTGGAGCCTTCATTACGAATCCCATTCATCACAATTGGATTGACTTCCTCTTCTGGGAACATGGCTTCAAAGCCGACATTCATTAAAGCTTTATTTGCATTATAACGTACATATGCGCGCACTTCAGGTGATAATCCTGTTTCCGCATAAATATCATCTGTATACTTCATTTCATTTTGATATAAATCTAATAATAGCTCATAGCCCCATAAATGTAGCTCTTCTTGCTTTTCCTTTGAAAATTGCTTGAATAGATTTTGAGCAAAAAATCCAACTGCTACCCCATGGATAGATTCATCGCGCAAGATGAGTGAAATAATTTCTGCACTATTTCGTAGGAAGCCTTGTCCTCCTAAGTAGAGTGGATAGAAAAAGCCAGAATAAAACAGGAAAGATTCAAGCATAACGGATGAGAACATCGCTTTCCATAAGCTCTCTGGATTGCCTTCTTCAATACTATTATAAATGTCTGCTATTTTATTGGCCTTATACTGTAGAAATTCATTTTTCTTGACCCACTCAAATAGCTCGTCGATTTCTTCGTTTGTACAAAGCGTTGTGAAAATATAAGAATAGGACTTGGCATGTATCGCCTCGAATGCATCAAAAACGGTTAGGACAGCCTTTTCCTGTAAATCGTCTGTATAAGCGGCAACACGATTCATTCCGATATTTGTTTGTACAGTATCCAGTAAGGTTAATCCTGCAAATACTTTTTTATATGTGTCCTGATGCTCAAAGCTTTTCCATTGTTTAATATCTTTACTGACCGCAATTTCTTCTGGAAACCAAATTTGCTTCCATTGCTGGTCCCAAAATATTTGGGCAAGCTCACTTGTTGCCTTATTCCAATTGACTGCCTCATAAATTATATTTGACATGCTACACACTCCTCTAAGCTTTGTAATCGTTGACGAACATAGTAAACAGACTTAATGCCCTTGATCCACGCATAAATGTATACTTTAGCCAATTGTTCGGTTGTCCAATTGTCCGTTACATAAAGCGTCATGGAAATACCTTGGTCAACGTGCTTTTGAGAAGCTGCATATAAATCAATTAAATCATAAGGATTCACATCATACGCCTCCACATATAAATGACTATTGTCATTTGTTAAATGAGGCATTGGATAAATGGTTCTACTATCGGCGTAATCACGAACCTCTACGCGCTCTGTACATGGTGCGATTGAAGCCGTACAGCTACGAATATATGAAATACTACCAGTTGGGGCAATAGCCAAACGATAGGAATGGAATAGACCGTATTGCATTACATCCTGCTTTAACGTTTCCCACATCTTGTTCGTAATGATTGGTATATTGCCAAGCGCCTTCAATACAACAGGTGATAGTTCTTCGTCAATTTTATTGATATATTGGTCAAAATAGCTACCTGATGCATAATCACTGTCCTCAAATCGGTAGAAGGTTGCAGCTTTTTCTTTCGCCATTTCCATCGAAGATTTCAAAGAATAATAGTTCATCGCTTCCATAAAGTGATCCATGAAATCAATCGAATCTTTTGAGCCGTACAGGATGCCCTCCGTCACGAGATGCCCATGGAGGTTCATACAGCCAAGCCCTACAGAATGCATTAATTGGTTGGCTTTTGCAACAGACGGTACATTTTTAATATGTGTCATTTGCGATACATTTGTTAATAGGTGCATCGCTGTATCGACTAATGCGCCGAAATCCTTCACTTTACTTGCTGCATGGATATCGATGGAACCTAAGTTACACGATACATCTAATCCATAGTCGTTTGGTTGATCCTGGTCCGTAATGATACTTGTCTCTTGCACCTGCAAGATTTCTGTACATAAATTGGACATTTTGACACGTCCAATATTTTTTAAAGGATGTACCTTATTGACATTATCATCAAAGATTTCAAACGGATAGCCTGATTCAAATTGTGCTTTTTTCACCTCTGTGTAAAGCTTACGTGCATTTAAACGTTTAATTTTACGAATTTTAGGGTTATCAAGTAGCTCGTAGTACATGTCTGAAATGGAAATCTCAGACATACGTTTGCCATATTCTTTAAAAATATCGTATGGGCTAAACAAAACAATATCCTTATCACGTTTCATCAGTTCGAAGAAAATACTAGGTATAATAATTCCTGTTGAAAGTGTAGCAAGACGAATTTTATCATCAGCATTTGGTTTTTTTGATGAAATGAAATTTTCTATGTCTGCATGGAAAATATTTAGATAGACAACACCAGAGCCATTTCGTTGCCCTAGCTGATTCGAATAACTGAAAGAATTTTCTAACAGTTTTGCTACTGGGATGACACCACTTGCACGATTTAATATCTCTTTAATTGGATCACCTAAAGGGCGTAAATCTGTTAAGTTGACCCCAACCCCACCACCAAGACGTGATAGCTCTAAACAATAGCCAATATTTTCGGCAATACTATTCATGGAGTCATCCATTGATAATTTAAAGCAGCTAACTAATTCACCACGTGCTTTCTTGCCACTATTTAAAGCAGTTGGTGTTGCAGGCTGATAAGCTTCCATCATCGCTTCGACAGAGCGTTCTGCTAGAGCTGTGTTTCCTTGAGCCAAATACAAAGCGATAATGACTATACGATCCTCATACTTTTCTAAGATCTCTTCCCCATCACGACTTTTCATAGCATAGCTATCATAAAATTTACTTGCGCTCATAAAGGATGGAAAGCGGAAATTATAATCATAGGCTTTTTTGTACAACTTCTTAATAAATTCCATCTCGTACATGTCGATAAATGCTTTCTCATAGTAGCCCTCATCAACTAAATAGCGGATTTTTTCCTCAATATCTATAAAATAACGCAAACGTACGTTAACATACTCTAAAAAGTAGCGGCGCGTAGCTTCGCGGTCCTTTTCTAACTCAAGTAATCCAGTTGTACTATAACGATTCAGTACGTCGTTATTAAGCTTTAAATAGGTTTTCATCCCATTACCCTCGTTTCATAAAACGTTTGTATTGCTTCGTAATCTGTTTGATTACCTTGTAAATCTAATTTCCTTACTAGGGGTACATGATACGTAGCAGCGATTTTCTCACCAGCAGCGCCAAATACATGATGACCGAAGTTACTATTACCACTGGCAACTACTCCTTTACAAAAATCCCTGTTTTTTTCTAAAAAACGTTGTACCTTTGCTGGAATGTCACCTAAACCATCTGTGTAGGTAATTAAAAGATAGGGCTTGTTCAATCGCAATTCCTCGGAGAGCTCGATACATTCTGCCTTTAATTTGGATACAACATTGCGCACATTGCCAGTACGACTAGCGAATACGATCATAGGGCAATCAACTCAATTTGAGAAACAATTTCCTGAACATCTCCTATAAAAGTTCCATTCATCTCTAAAACAGGCACACTTAAAAACCCTGCATTAATAATCGTTTGCTTTGCTTGTTCATCGTGATCAATGTTAACAATTTCAGCTTCAAGTCCTGCACGTTGTAGTTCAGATTTTACCCATAGGCATTTTGGACAAATTGTTTTCGTATAAAGTTTCATAGAAATCCCTCTTTTCATAAAATAAAAAAGCCTATCTCCTCTAGAGAGATAGGCTAAATGGAAACGTTAACATACCAAAAATACTGACGTTCCCATCTCTTAATCCCCGAAGAAATGATTAATTTGTTTTAGAAAGGCAGGTCTCCTGGCTTTGCTTCATTCTCTGATTCCCTTCCCATGCGAATGCACAGTGGTTGCAATCATCGTCAGCTTCACAGTTGCGGGGACAGCGTCGGAATTGTACCGAACTTCCCTTTTAAACTACATGTAGTAGTACCTTTGTAAAACGAACACAATATATAGTTGTTGTTCAATAGTTTTAAGTTTACCATCCTTCAAATGAAAAGTAAATCTAGATTCTAAACTTCTTTATTTTTGGATTATTCAGTATTTTTTATTATGTAGTTCGAAATAGATTATCACTAATTACTTATACCTAAACAAAATATATATTTTAAACGATGTACGAGATTTTCTATTAAAATCTATCTACAGTAAATCTATTCATTTATAGAATGCCTAAAATAATCTTGAATAGCTATGGAAACAGTCTATATTCTGAAGAAAAATAGACTGTTTGACACTAGGAACATCTATTAGTGCTTTTCAATAAACAGGGCCAATTCCTTATAAAATTCCGGCGTTGCAGCAGAATTTGTATGAAATTGAGGATTATATTTGGATAAAAGCTTATATAATTTAGTTGCAGTTAATAGATTCTGTTCTCTATCGTAAGCCCTAAAACGATCATAGACCTCTTTCACTTTCCCATTTACTGAATGTGAAAAGTAATATTGCACTTCTTTATCCTCTAAGTAGTCTAGTTGCCAATTGTAACATATTAAATTTGTGAGGAAAAACATTTCTAATGCTGGCATTTCTCCACCTTTCATTAGCAATGTCATGCCATAATCAAAGGCATTTTCTAACCATTTCACTCCATGACGGTCCCTGTAAAAACGAATTAATTTTTGTAGACCATGCCCTTGTTCTTTCACAAGATACGAGTGAATATTCGTATTTCCAGCATTTCTTTCCCATTCATCAAGAGAAAATTTATATTTTCTTATCAGTTTCATCCAAAGCTTTTGAAGTTTCTCTTCAGAAATAGCGTGTGTTTGTTTATTCCACTTTAACAGCATCTCTAAATATTCTAATACAAAGCATCTCTGGATCTCAAAATGATCCAAATTGCTAAATAGAGTATCTTGATCAATATCAATGCTATCCTCTAAAATTTTTTCATCTATCAGCATTCTATTGCCCCGACTAACTCACGTTTTATATTTAAATAGGCATAATTAATATTTTTGTAATCATCAGGATTTTCTTGTATTAATATTTTGATATAAACTTGTAGGGAAATCATGTGCTCACTAGAAAGGTTGTTCATTATTTGCTGCTTTAACTGATTTTCATAAAATAAAATTGAATGAGATGTCATCTTGTTCACTCCTATTCGTTCATAAAAAAAACATCTTTCCCCTTAGGTAAGATGCTAGCTATGACTTAAATACTACATAGTTCTTCAACCAATATAAAATAAGTCGTCTATACTGAATAGAGACCCTTTTCTTGGTTGTCGCACTATGAGTATGATGAAGGTAATTCGTCACACTCAACACCCCCTATCCTCGTAGGTTTTTTGGCTGTACTAGACAAAGGCAGGTCTCCTGGCTTATGATCATCACACATTTTCCCTTCCCATTACATGACAGAACAGTGGCTTTGAAAATGTACTCCTAATTACAGTTGCGGGACAGCGCCGGATTTTCACCGAACTTCCCTTTTAAACAAACTCATTATGAATTTGTACCTTTATCCTGTTATTCCGTTTTTTATAGTATAACATATCAATCTCTTTGCTAACTTACTTCGCATATCACTACAAACAAGAAACCATCTACCTTTTAAATAGTAGATGGTTTCAACGTTTATCAATAGAAAATCCACTTGTTTTTACTTTTTTACTGTCGCATTACGATCTTGAAAGAAATTTTCTAGATCTTTATCTGTAAATTCATTGAATGTTTGATAGGTATACTGTGGATTTCGGTCCTTATCAATGACGACAGAGCGTACACCTTCAAAGAAATCCTCATGTCTTAAAAAGTTTTTAGCCAAGATTAAATCTGTCGCAAAGCATTCCTCTAATGTCTTATCTCGAGCATCTATCAGTTGCTTTAACGTAATCTTTAACGATGATGGAGATTTAGATAGAAGGAACTGCTTTGTTTCTTGCGCAAATTTACTTGCGTCATTGTCTAAGGATTCAACTATCTCTTCCACGGTATTTTTTGAGAAATGCTGATCGATCTTATGTTGGAGGTTGGCAAGGTCACTGTTTGTTAAAGGTGTACTTGAATAGTCCTCCATTAATTGGCCTAGAGCTGTGCTGGTCTCCAATGTATGCCAGTCTAATTGTTCAATGCGCGCTAGGAAAGTGTCTAACTGATCGCTTGTCATGTAGCAATCTGCGCCATTGGTAAAGAGAACATCCGCAGCTTGGATGACCGATGCGGTTAAGGCTAAGTAGTATCCTACATAGCCTGGTGCTTGATTTAAGAAATAACCAGCTCCAACATCCGGAAAGAAGCCAATATTCATTTCTGGCATAGCCCATTTCGTTCGTTCAGTAACGATTCGGTGGCTTGCCCCATAGGTTAACCCGACCCCACCTCCCATGACAATGCCATCAAGGCAGGCAATAATGGGTTTAGGGTAGTGGTAGATCGCCATATCTACTTGATATTCTTCTTCAAAAAAGATTTCAGCATTTTTGAAAGCTTCCTGACTGGAGCGAGCTTTATAAAGTGTTTTAATGTCACCACCTGCGCAAAATCCCTTCTCACCAGCTCCTTTTAGGATGATTAGCTGAATTTGGTCATTTGCTTGCCATTCCTTCAGTTTCTCTCCGATGGGCTTTAGCATTTCAGTAGAAAGTGAATTTAAGGCTTTAGGACGATTCAGTGTAATGGTTGCTGCGCCGCCGTCACTGACAGAAAATAGTACTTCGTTCGTCATATCGATTCCCTCCTTTAAGAATGTTTAAAGTCTGGCTGTCTTTTTTCAATAAATGCCTGAACGCCTTCTTTAGCATCCTCTGTTAAAAACAACTCTGCAAAACGTGTTCGTTCAAGTTCTAGCCCATTTTGGAGATGATCTTTGCCGCCCTGTATGACACATTCAATTGTACGGGACACACTTGTCATACTTTTACCCTCAACAAAGGACTGCGCAATCGCTTTTGCAGTTGACAGAAGCTCCTCTGATTCCGTCACCAGTTGAATAATGCCTAATTGTAGTGCTTCGTCGGCACTTAGTTGTTTACTTGTTAAAATCAATTGTAATGCCTTTGCTTGCCCCGTGATTCTGCTCAATCGTTGAGTCCCCCCGAATGTCGGCAATAAGCCAAGCTTTAATTCTGGTAAACCAACAATGGCAGAATTTGATGCAATTCTGAAATGACAGCCTAACGCTAACTCTAATCCTCCTCCAAGAGCTGGACCATTAATAGCAGCAATAACAGGCTTTTTCATGGCTTCAATTTCATCACATAGTGCTTGACCTATCTCAGCCATCTGCAATGCTTTTTCCTGTTGCCCAAAGGCAGAAACAAATTCCTTAATATCTGCACCAGCGGCAAAAAATCGTCCAGAGCCTGTTATAATGATAGCATTCGTTTGTTCGTCCACAGCTAACTCTTTGAGAATGAGTCGAAGATTTTCAATCGATGCGGATGATAAAGTATTTGCTGGTGGATGATCTAAATGAATGATCGTGATGGCACCTTCCTTGCTTACATTGGCAAAAGTATCGACCATTATCGTTTCCCTCCTATTTAATAACAATTAACTTATCGATTTTGGATTGTTAATAATACTTCTAGCAATCTCTCGCTTTTTCATAAAGAGATTTTGATGAAGCGGGATGTTTAGTTGTTGAATAGCATCTAGCCATATTTTTCGCTTTTGTTCATTTGTTTCAGCAGCACAAATAATATCAATAGTACTTTTTTCTATTTTACGGTAGCCCTCCTGACAGATGATATCAGTCATCAAGCGCTTCGTTTTTTCATTTGCGTTTTTTTCAGTTCTCAGTAAAGAGGCTTCCATAACATAAAGATCCTTTGCTATATCAGCCAACAGACGCATGTATTCCTGCTCTTGTTCTAAATGGATCTGTGCGTCTGTAATGACAGTAAGAGCTATTTGCCTTAAATAGTTGGAAAGCTGGATGTATTGCTGATTTATTTCAGCTGGCTTATAGGCTTCAGGCGCATTATACGTAGAAGGTGCGAGTGTATATTTTTTATATAACATTTTCGCAATGGTTAAACGATTGATTTCGTTTGTCCCTTCAAAAATACGGCTAATCCTCGCATCACGATACAGTCGTTCTACCTCATAATCTTGCATATAGCCATAGCCACCATGTATTTGTACAGCTTCATCTACAATTTTGCCAAGGGCTTCTGAGCAATTGACTTTATTAAGGGCACATTCCAAAGCGAAATCGGCTATTTTATAAACCATCGACTCTTTACTAGCTAACTCAATCGCATCATCCATTTCTCCAGCTGTCCGATAGGCAGCACTTTCAGCCCCATATATCGAAATGGCCATGTCCGCTAGCTTTTCCTGTATCATAGTAAAATCAACAATTGGCTTGTGAAATTGCTTCCGTTCCTTCCCGTAATTCACAGCTAATTGTAGAGCCTGTTTGGCAGTGCCAATGTTGGAGAAAGCTAGCTTTAGACGTGCCATATTCAATATATTCATCGCCACTTTATGGCCTTTTCCAACCTCGCCAAGTACATTCTCCCTCGGTACGCTAACATCCTCTAATATAAGGGTAGCCGTCGAAGATCCCTTAATGCCCATCTTCTCTTCTTCCTGTCCCACAGATACCCCTGTAAAGGTACGCTCTACAATGAAAGCAGTCATGCCTTCACTTGTTTTGGCAAAAACAACAAAGATATCTGCTAGCTGCGCATTGGTAATCCATTGCTTTTCACCGTTTAAGATCCATGCAGAGCCATCTCCATTTAAAATCGCATTTGTTTTGGGATGTAATGCATCTGAACCTGCGTCTGGCTCAGTCAGTGCGTAGGCTCCAATCCATTCACCTGAGGCCAACTTTGGTAAGTATCTGTGCTTTTGTGACGCATCTCCAAAATAGACATAGGGCAATGTGCCGACTCCTGCATGAATATTGTAAGAGACACTAAATGAGCCACCATAGCCCATTTTTTCTGCAACGAGCCCTGAAATTTTTTTATTGAGTGCCAGCCCCCCATAGTCTTCGGGTATCTCAATGGCTAGTAAACCAAGGTCACCTGCTTTTTGAAATAACTGACGAGTAACTTCATATTGATGCTTTTCAATAGCTGTAATATTAGGTGAGACATCCTGTTTAATGAAGAGCTCTGCCGTTTTTGCGATAAGCTCTTCCTCATCTTGAAAGTCCTCTGGTGTAAAGATGGTCATTTTGTCCTCTAGTTTATCCATACTAGCCCTCCTTGAAAGAAAAGGAGAAAAACAACTTTTCTCCTACTTTATTTCCTCTTTCGGTAAGATGGTTTTCGCCAACTCACTATCTAAATCTTCAAATTTGTAATAGGAAATGGTTTCATATAATTCACTTCTCGTTTGCATATCCTCAATAGCATCTTTCTGAGTTCCTGTGTTTTTTATTAAGGTAAACACTTGCTCATAGGCTTTGGCTGCAACTCTCATGGATGTAACGGGATAAATCACCATCGAATAGCCCATTTTTTCAAACTCCTTAGCGGTATAATAAGGCGTTTGTCCAAATTCAGTCATATTAGCTAATAAGGGAGCATCCAGCTCACGGGCAAATTGTTTAAACTCTTTTTCTGTTTGTAACGCCTCTGGGAAAATAGCATCTGCCCCAGCTGCTACATAGGCTTTAGCTCTTAAGATAGCCTGTTCTAAGCCTTCTACAGACCTCGCATCTGTACGGGCAACAATCACTAAAGTAGGAGCTATTTGCTTAATCATCTTTATTTTTTGTATCATTTCCTCTTGGGAAACAAGCGTTTTTCCATTCAAGTGACCACATTTTTTTGGAAGATTTTGATCTTCTAGCTGTACAGCAGCAACCCCTGCCTCTATCATTTCACGCGCTGTACGGGCAACGTTTAGTACACCACCGAAGCCAGTATCGATATCCACGAGCATTGGTAAATTCGTAGCACGAATAATATCGTTCGCTCGCTGCGCCACCTCACTGGAATAAATCATTCCTAAATCAGGTAAGCCTCTACTGGCCGTGTAGGCAGCTCCAGAAAGATACAATGCCTCAAAGCCAACTTTTTTAGCCATTAAACCTGCCATTGCATCATGAGCGCCTGGTATTTGCAAAATCGTTGAACGATTAATGAGCGCTTGAA
The DNA here is from genome assembly GCF_038630435.1 of Lysinibacillus sp. FSL K6-4013. NCBI lineage: Bacteria > Bacillati > Bacillota > Bacilli > Caryophanales > Bacillaceae > Lysinibacillus > Lysinibacillus sp. FSL K6-4013. Next base: position 2,380,107 of record NZ_CP152031.1, on the reverse strand, counting down.
ATTGCTCAGCCAGTTGTTTTTGTGTTATCGCTTCATTTACAATCCACGCCATCTATAAAAACCCCCTAATAATCAATGATGCCTCGCCATAAGTACGTCCAGAATCGCCTAGAAAGTTAAACAAATAAATTAACAAATTCATGGACGGCACTATTTTCAAGAAGCTCTTGATCAGCACAAACCTCATTAATTTTACGTAATTGTTTTTGTGAATAATGGGTACTGATGTTTTGCTGGAATTTATCAATGATTTGAGGGAATGCTTCCTCACGACGGAAACGGTGTCCTAAAGGATATTCACACTCAATAAGCTCAGATGATGTGCCGTCGTTGTAATAAACTTGAACAGCATTGGCAATCGAACGTTTTTCAGGATCTAGGTAATCGATTGTATATTGAGCGTTTTCCACAACCACCATTTTATTTCTTAAATCATCGATACGAGGATCTGCTGCCACATCATCTTCATAGTGATCTGCAATAATATCACCAAAGATAAGACCAATAGCTGTAATATATTGAAGACAGTGATCGCGATCAGCTGGATTCAGAAGAGGCCCTTCTTTATCAATAATTCGTATTGCTGATTCATGTGTCGTAATTTGAATGCGTTCAATGTCCTGTAAACGATTTTTCACTTCATGGTGTAAATGAACGGCACATTCAGCAGCTGTTTGTGCATGGAATTCAGCTGGATAAGAAACCTTGAATAGTACATTTTCCATCACATAAGATGTCAGTGGTCTAGCAAGCTTTAATTCTTGTTTATTAAAGAGAACGTCTTGGAATCCCCATCCTGGTGCAGATAAGGCCGTTGCGTAGCCCATTTCGCCTTTCACAGCCATCATCGCTAATTGCACTGCTCTACTTGTTGCATCACCAGCAGCCCATGATTTTCTAGAACCTGTATTCGGTGCATGGCGATATGTTCGTAGGCTTGAATTATCAATCCAGGCATTGGACAATGCATTGACAATTTCCTGATGCGTGCCTCCTAATGCCTTTGTCACAACAGCTGTTGTTGCAATTTTGACAAACAGAACATGATCTAGCCCAACACGATTTAAGCTATTTTCTAGTGCTAAAATCCCTTGTATTTCATGTGCTTGAATCATCATTTCTAAAACATCTTTCACTTTAAGAGGCGCCTTACCCTCTGCCACACGCACGCGACTTAAATAATCTGCCACAGCTAATATGCCACCTAAATTATCAGATGGATGCCCCCATTCAGCCGCAAGCCAAGTATCGTTGTAATCTAACCAACGAATCATACACCCGATATTAAAAGCGCCTTTTACTGGATCAAGAACATAGGAAGTTCCAGGAACACGTGTACCATTAGGAACGACTGTGCCTGGTACTACTGGACCAAGAAGCTTCGTGCATTCAGGATATTGTAAGGCCAAAATGCCACAGCCTAAAGTATCCAATAGAACATAGCGTGCCGTTTCGTACGCCTCTTCACTTGTAATCTTTGTATTTAGTACATAATCCGCAATATCTGTAAGTAATTGATCTGTCTTCGTTATGTCATTTGTTTTAATCATCTATATCTTCCTTTCAAGGCTTAAGTTTGATATACTAGTATGCTGATGGGCATTGGTCAGAATGCCCATTAGCTTTATGGCGAGTTGTTAAAACTTGATTATACCGACAATTCTTCAAGGTTATGACGCTCGCCAATATAATTGACACGAGGTCTAAATAATCGATTATTGTCATGCTGCTCAATCACATGGGCACATAAGCCAATTGTTCGTGAGCCAAAGAAGATTGGCGTATAGATTTCAATCGGCAAACCAAGCATGTAGTACACGGGTGCTGCATAATAATCTAAATTTGGATACAACCCTTTCTCCTGTACCATCACTTTTTCACCAGCTTCACACATGTGATATAAGCGATCATCCCCTTGCTCTAAACATAATTTATGCAAGGCTTCTTTCATAATTTGCGCTCTTGGGTCCATCTTTTTCATATAGACACGGTGCCCAAAGCCCATAATCTTTTCTTTATTTTGTAGCTTGTTTTTCAATAATGCTTCAAAGCCTTCTACTGTTTTGGCTTCAAGAAGCATGTACATGACTGCCTCGTTAGCCCCTCCATGTAAATTCCCTTTCAACGATGCGACAGCTCCCGTTAAAGCGCCATACAAATCAGATTGTGTAGAAGCAATGACACGAGCCGCAAATGTTGAATTTGGCATCTCATGCTCACTATATAAAACGAGTGACTGATCAAAAATTTCTTCTTCTAGCGCAGTTGGCTTTCTGCCCGTAATCATGTAATAAAAATTGGCACTATAGGAAAGTTGACTATCCGGCTCGACAGCTTCTTGTCCATTTAATACACGATAGCTATTTGCTACGATGTTGGGCATACCACCTAAAAGTCTATATGCTCGCGATAAATTCATTTCAGTCGAACGATCATTGATGTGCTGATCAAAGCCTGCTAAAACGGAAATTCCTGTTCTAAGCCCATCCATCGCATGTGTTTCATTGGGCAATAGCTTAAAAATTTGAAATAGCTCTTGTGGAACCTGATAATGAGCTTTCAATTTGTCCTGTAGATCAGCCTGTTGCTCGGTAGTTGGTATTTCTCCATGCAGCAATAAGTAAACAATATCTAAATACGAATATCGCTGAGATAATTCAATCAAGTCATAGCCACGAATAACTATTTGACTTCCTACAGTGTCTAAAAAAGATAGCTTTGTTTCAGCGGCAATGATTCCATCAAGACCTGGTGAATAATTTAACTCCATTTAATGACAGCCCCTTTGTTTAATTATTCTTGTAAGCGTTACCATTCAAACACGACAGAACAACAAAAAAACAACTCCTATCCCTTTCTAGAAGTTGTTAATCTACAAAAGCATGACAGACCAAAAAAACAGTGAATTTACATGAATTCACAATCATGCAGTAGCTAACACCTCCCTATCCTCGTAGGTCAATTGATGCTTTTTTTCGTGGCAGGTCTCCTGACTTATGATCAACGCTCTCATAACACCTTCCCATTTTGACAAACAAAACAGTGGCTTTGTTTTCGAGCTACTAAATACAGTTGCGGGACAGTGTTGGACTCTCACCAACTTCCCTTTTAATCAAATAGAATCAACTCCCATTTGAACCACCAAAATTTAGCATATTCAATTTGTCTTTTTACCTTAACATAGAGTTTTCAAAACAATCAATATAGGTAAAATTCAGAAAAGACTGATTATAAAAAGCTATTTTTCATCTTTGATGAACTATTCTGCGTTTTTTAGCAATATTTTGTACAAAAAAAGATTGTGCATCTATCCCAATACATCCAATTTTAAGCATTACAAGGGAAATAGAGGTTTTTAAAGGAAGAAAGGCGAATCGTTATTTATGATCTATAGGAGGGACCAATATGGGATATATTACAGAGTTAAGGAAATACATTGGTAGTAGACCAATTATCAGTATTGGGGCGACCATTCTTGTGGTTAACGATGACAAGCAAATTCTCTTTCAACATCGATCAGATACGTTGGATTGGGGATTACCTGGCGGTGCATTGGAACTAAACGAAACGTTAGAGGAAGCTGCTGCTCGTGAGCTTCATGAAGAAACAGGACTTGTAGCGAATGAATTTGACTTGGTGGGTGTTTTTTCAGGGCCAGATTATTATTTCCGATATCCAAATGGGGATGAGGTCTATACAGTTATTCATCTTTATATTGCGAAAAATGTAAGGGGTATATTGGAGATAAAGGATGATGAGAGCTTGAAACTTACCTATTTCAGTAAAAATGAGCTACCAGATCAACTTGAGAAAAGAACGAAACTGCTATTAAACAATCTGGAAGATACATTGTGGGATTTCGGTAGTTCTTTTGCAAAGGATATTCTTTAAATAACAAAGAGCATGCTTTTTATTCAAACATGCTCTAATCATTCTTTCTTGGGTATTATAGTCTAACCTTAACCTCAGTACCGTCTTGAGCTTTGACATCGACTAGCACGAGCCCTTTATAATTTTGTAGTTCCTTGATAATCGGCTTGAGCATTTCTTTGTCGATGAGCGGAAAGGTAAAGTCTATTTTCTTTCGATTGAAGTATGCCTTTGTCCACTTATTGACTTGTTGCTGAATCCATTTGGAAGTTAAAATGGAGAGGACAATGGTTAGCACAGCATAGGGAACAGGGACAGTAAAGCGAACGTCTTTTGCTTTCACTTTTACATGCATCATTCGTCGCCTCTATTCAATGAAGACTGCAACGGTATCTCCGTTTGCCGATTTTATATCTACAATTTGTCCATCTAGTTCATTTTCGATCGCTTCAAGAAGAAGATTGATGTCGATATCTTTCACGTATTTTTCCGATTGTGGAATACTCGCTGCGATGCTGTGTCCAGCCATGAGTACGGCTTTGACAAGTTTAATCGGCAAATTCACCGTGACATTATCATTTTCGGTGGATACAACACGGACCTTTAATGTTTTATCTAAATACTTTGTTTTTTCCACAAATTTGTTTCCTGATTCTTCTTTCTGTTGTAACACTTGAATCAGCTCTGAACCTTTATCCGCATCAATTTTCCCCTCTTGAATCATGGTTAACACTTTCGTAATTTCCTCTTTCATGGTCCATTCCTCCCTATTCGTCTTTTAAGAGCTTTATGGCTTCATCCGTTGTGATTTCGCCATTTTCCAACATGCTTACAATTTTTTTCTCGTCTACTTCATTTTTCTTCTTTTGAGCATAGCCAAGGGATGAAATAATGTCGTTTAGCTTGCCACGAACTGTTGGATACGAAACCCCCAGTTCCTTTTCAACCTCTTTAATGTTTCCTCGACAAGTTAAAAATACTTCCACAAAATGAAGCTGATCCTTTGATAAAGATGCGAGCTTAGATAATTCAAATTCATTTTCAATCGTCGTGTGACAATGAGAACACTGTAACTTGGTAATTTTCAAAGTTTTACTGCAGACAGGGCAATTTGTGATTACTTGATAAGCCATAGTGAACTCCTTCCTTTAAGTTAAGTTGATTATATAACAAAGAATTTAAAGAAGTAAATAATAAAAATTAATTATTTGAATCAAAATATAAATAAAGTTAATTTTATGATTGATATTATTAATTTTATTTCTAAAATGCTTTAATAATTAAGAAAACCCCATTTTGAAAAATTCAAAATGGAGTTTCTGTTTAATTTGGTCTATCCTTATTTTTTCTTTCTCGCGGGTGTGATGGCAAAATAGCATTGTATAATTCTTGTGAAGCGGGATGCTGATAGGCTCCATCCTTCCCAATCTCCTCCACGAGCTGACCATGCTGCATCACTAGGATGCGATCTGACATAAAACGTGTGGCTTGTAAATCATGTGAAATGAATATATAAGCAAGCTGTAGCTCTTTTTGCAGTGATTGTAATAGTTCTATAATCGTCTTTTGCAAAATCATATCAAGACTACTAATGGCCTCATCTAAAACAATCAGTTTCGGCTTTAATGCAAGAGCTCTAGCGATGTTGACTCGTTGCTGCTGTCCCCCACTTAGCTGTGAGGGATAGTTTTGAGCCATTGCCCACTCTAACTCTACACAGTCTAGTAATTCCCTTACCTTCTGTTGTCGCTCTGCTTTGCTAAAATGCTCGAAATTCAAAAACGGTTCTTCGAGTATTTCGAAAATCGTCTGTTTTGGATTAAATGAATGATAGCTATTTTGAAAAACAGCCTGTAAATTTCTTCGTATCATTTTTTTCTCTTTGCTGGGTGCTTCGTATAAATTGATACCTTGAAAGAGCAGCTCTCCGTTTGTTGGTCGTTCAATCCCTAAAATAATGCGTCCTAATGTGCTTTTTCCTGAACCACTTTGACCGACGATTCCTAGACATTCTCCCTCCTGAAGTGAAAATGACATCTTTTGTAATACAGGAATTTTTTGTCCTCGTTGAAATAGGGCTGGTCTTTGAGCATAATGCATGTCTATATTTTTCACGTCTAGCAACGTCATTTTTTCACCTCTAAAATAGCATTCTTGCTTGTAAAAGCTTCTTTGTATAGGGATGCTGAGGCGCATCAAAAAAATCAAAAACATTCGTTTGCTCAACGATTTCTCCTTGATACATCACAGCCACATCGTCCGCAAGCTCAGCAATGACACCTAAATCATGCGTGACAAGGAGTATGGTAGCATCTGTTTCTGAGCGAATTTGATTAAATAGTGTTAATACTTGTTTCTGATTGATGGTATCCAGAGCAGTCGTAGGCTCGTCTGCGATGTAGAGGGAGGCCTGTATCGCCATTGACAGAGCAATCATCACTCGCTGTAGCATGCCTCCACTTAACTGGAAAGGATAGTAGGACAAGAGCTGCTCTGGCTGAGGTAAATGAACTTTTTTCAAAGCATCAAGGGCGATCTGTCTCATTTCTTTTTTTGTAAGCTTAAAGTGTGCTTTTAATGTTTCTCGAAAATGACTTTCAATCGTTTGAATATGATCAAATGCAGCGGATGGGTTTTGCAAAATCATCGAAAGATGTCTGCCACGATAAGCTCTCCATTTAGCAGCTGAAACGTTTAATAAATTTTCTTGTAGATAGAGTACTTCCCCTTGGCTGACATGGGCAAAGGACGGTAATGTTTGCATGATGGCATGGCAAAGCATGGACTTGCCACTGCCACTTTCCCCGATAATTCCTAGGACTCGCCCTTTATAAGCTGTCAGGTTGATAGAGGTTAATATATTTTTCTCCCCTATTTTGACTGTGAGGTCTATCACTTCTAAAACTTTCTCCATAACTTCCCCTTTCCTAGTCAAGCCTTTTTAAACGATTTGCTAACTGATTAAACAATAACACAACAAGGATGATGGCAAGTCCAGGATAAAGCATTAATTCAGGATGCTGTCTCATGTATTGCTTTCCTTCGTTGATCATCATGCCCCATTCTGGAATCGGTGCCTGCACGCCCAGTCCGATAAAGGAAAAGCCCGCAATTTCTAAAATCACCTTCCCGATATCTAATGCAACAATCGTGACAATAGATGGCAATATATTGGGTATATAATGGCGTCTAATTAATTGGATACCTGTAGTGCCTGAAATCCTTGCAGCTTGAACAAAGTCTTTCTCATTCATACCGATACACAAACTTCGGACCATTCTTGCATAATAAATAAGCTGTGTAAAAATGAGTGCTATTATAACATTTTTTAAGCTAGGGCCTAATATACCTAATAGCCCAAATGCAAGTACGAGTGTCGGAAAGGCTAATAAAATATCACATAATCGAATAAAAAGAAAATCAATTAATCCTCTTTTCAACGCTACAAAAGCACCCAGTAGGATAGCTAAAACAATAGCGACTAGCTGAATGATGAGCGCTGAACCTAAAGAATAACGAATACCTAAAAGAAGGCGTGACAAGATACACCTTCCTAAATGATCTGTACCTAATGGATAGTCCCAAGACGGGACTGAAAATTTCTTAGCAATATCGACAGCAAAAGGGTCATGTGGCATTAAAATTGGCGCCAACAGTCCTAATAAGCCAGTAATGACAAGGAGGAATAGACTGATTAATCCTGTTAAGTTGCCACTTTTTGTTCGTACAAATTTCATTTTTAATCTCTCCTACCCTTCATCATTAGATGAGGGTCCAATAAACGATGCAATATATCTGTACATAAATTGGCAAGCACATAGATAACCGCAATAATTAACACATAGCATTGTACAACTGGATAATCCCTGTTCATAATGGATTCTATTAAGTACCTGCCGAGTCCGGGCCAGCTAAAAACCTGCTCCACAATCACGGCTCCACCTAAAAGATTGCCAAGGGTCATGCCTAGCAAGGAAGTCAAGGGAATAGCAGCATTTCGCAAAACATGACGGATAAGAATCACAGAGCTTTTTAATCCTCTTAGCCGTGCATATTGAACATATTGCTGTTGTAATTCTTCTAGGATGGTTGAACGGATAAACTGAACGAATAATCCAATTGTTGGTAACGCCAGTGCGAAGGCGGGTAAAACTAAATGAGCAGGTGTGCCCTTCCCGTTTGTCGGAAAGAGTCCTAATTTTAAGCTAAATAAATAGAGTAATAGGAAACCTAACCAAAAGGTTGGAATCGACACACTCAAGATGGAAAAGAATTGTATGATTTTATCGATGATGGTGTGCTTATACAATGCGCTTATTACCCCGAATGGAATACTTAGCCCTAAAATGAGGATAAACGCAGCAATAGCTAATTCAATGGTTGCGGGTAATTTCGTGAATAGCTCATGTGCCACGGGTAATTTACTAACAAAAGATGTTCCAAAATCTAGCTGTAATACGCCCTTTCCCCATAGCAAATATTGAAGAAGAAACGACTTGTCTGTCCCTAGTTCCTCACGCAATGCCTGAATGGCTTCCTCTGTTGGCGCAACCCTTGCCAAACGTAGTATGACTTCAGCAGGCTCTACTGGAACAAAACGAATAAATACAAAGGTTAGGATGGAAACGCCTAATAAGACAAAGGGCAATGTTAAAATTCTTTTTAAACAAAACATCCATGTCGATTCGTACATGCTGTCACTTCCTACTCAATCCTATGATAAAGAGAGAGCTGTCTCTGCTAGACACACTCTCTCCTCCACTTTTATTTTTCTTTAGCCATTTGTGCATAAGGTATATCATATTCAGATGCACGTGGGGCAAAATCCTTTAGAGATGGTTGATAAATCACATTATTTGTTTCGTAAGAAATAGGGTAAAAGAGTGCCTGGTCATGAAACATCGTTAAAATATTTGTGTAAAGCTGCACGCGTTCCTCTTCATCTGTCCCTACTAATAATTGGTGAATTTTCGTATCGATTTCTTTGGCGTTTGCTAAGCCTAATTTCGCCTCATACACACCACTAGCATTTGGTGTAGCTGATTCATTTGCAAAGCTATGTGGATCTGTAGGTGGTCCATTGGTCCGCCAGAAATTAATATCTACCTGGTCATCCATCAATTTTTGAAGACCGACCATTACATCTGCCCCTTCTAAATTCAACTGAACGCCAATTTTTGCGAGTTCACCTTGCATTAATTCTGCCATTGGTTTTTGAATCGCATCGGATGCAATGTAAATCAAATCTAAAGTCAACGGCTGTCCGTTTTTTGAACGAATTTTTTCACCCTTCGGTAATGTCCACCCTGCCTCATCTAGCAATTGTTGGGCTTTTTCTGGATTGTATACAATAGGTGCTAAATCTATATTGGCATAAGGAATTGCATCCCAGAACAATGTGTTCGCTACTTTTTCCGTACCATGTGTAATACTGTCGACCATTTGTTCCTTATTAATAGCATACTGAATGGCTTGACGTACCTTTAACTCAGATAATGGACCAGATTGTGTATTGAATAGCAGTGCTTTCGTAGATAAAGGCTCAGAGGTAGCAGTTTTGTATTTGCCACTGTCTTTTAAATACGTATAGTTATCTAAACTAATAATGCCACGGCCATAAATTAAATCTAATTCTTCGTTTTCAAATGCTAATGAAATAGATTCTGAGTCTGGGATAATTTTTACTTTTATTTGTTCTACTAATGGTTGTTCTCCCCAATAGTTTTCATTGCGACTAAATAATGCATATTCATCCTTTTTGTATTCAGTTAATACCCAAGGGCCTGTTCCAATCGGTGCTTTGATAGAATCTTGCGTCATATCACCATCTGGGAATCCGTTATCCCCTAAAAAACGGAAAGGTCTGACAAAGGCAAGTTCGTTTAAGACAGGATAATATGGCTCATCCAATTGCAGACGAATTGTAAAATCATCCACTTTTACAACCTCTTTCATGTGGTTAACCATCCCCATCCAAGAATGCATATCTCGATTCGCTAATACGGCGTCAAAGTTACGAATGACATTATCTGCATTAAATGTGGTGCCGTCTGAATATTTCACATCTTTTCTTAGATGGAAAGTATACGAAGTTTTATCCTCTGAGATGTCCCAGCTTTCGGCGAGCTTAGGCGTAACAGTACCATCATCGTTGTATTCCACCAAGGATTCATAAACCATTGCTTGGGCAGTCATTTGATTCGGTAAATATGTATGAGGATTCAATGGACCTACATCTAATGGCCAGCCAATCGTTATCATTTTTTCATCTGTTTGGTTTGCTGAGGTCTTTTCCTTTTCTTCATCCATGCCTGTACAGCCAGCAAGTAAACTGAACGTCAGGACAAGCAGGAAAGGAAGTAAATACTTTGTCAATCTCATTTTCTGTCTCCTATCTCTATTCGTAGTACAAATAAATCTACTTGTTGAAGAAGAGAAGGCATAAAAAAACCTTATTCTAAAAAAGAATAAGGACAGAAAAACCCACGATGAACAAGTCTCCATCCATCTCCCTATCTTTCGTAGATCATCAATGAATCTTCTTACAAGCAGGCATTCTGGCTCATGAATCATCATTTTGCTTCACCTTCCCAAGTACTCACTCAGTGGTATTTGAAACAAAACTACTCATTTACAGCTGCGGGACAGCATGGGGATTTCACCCATTTTCCTTTTAATTGAATGAAAGACGATTTCACTCAAACTTGTAATGATTGCTATGAAATTAGTAATAAACATAACATGCTCGCATGGTCACGTCAATTTTATTTTCTGAATATAATAAATAACATAAAAAGACTAGGGATTCACCCTAGTCTTCGTAATTGGAGAGTAGATGTAGTAGATTAAAAAATCATTTCGTTATCTTAATGTAGATTGCTGTACAGCTTGACGCAACGTTTTAGTAGCAGCAACCATATTGGCTAAAGCTGCAACGGTTTCTTCTTCTTTTCTCGTTTTTAAGCCACAATCTGGATTCACCCAGAATTGATGACGGTCCAGCACCTGTAGACTATCTTTCATAATAGTGAGCATTTCTTCCTCGCTTGGTACACGAGGGCTATGAATATCATAGACGCCTAAGCCAATTCCTTTATTATAGGGTTGCACTTGTAGTGAAGAAATAAGTTCCCCATGGCTTCGCGATGTTTCAATGGAAATCACATCTGCATCTAGTGCGCTAATCGGTTCGATGAAATCATTAAATTCGCAGTAACACATATGTGTATGGATTTGTGTTTCATCTTTGACACTAGATGTAGCAAGCTTGAAGGAATTGACAGCCCAATCTAAGTAAGCCCCCCATTCTTCCTTTCTAAGCGGTAAACCTTCTCTTAACGCTGGCTCGTCCACTTGAATAATCGAAATTCCTGCGTTTTCTAGTGCTTCCACCTCTTTGCGAAGTGCTAATGCAATTTGATAAGCGACATCTTGACGGGAAAGATCATCGCGCACAAAGGACCAATTTAATATCGTTACTGGCCCTGTCAGCATGCCCTTTACAAATCGCTTTGTTAGGCTTTGAGCATAGGCTGATTCTTTTACGGTAATTGGTGAGGCCCACGCAACATCTCCATAAATGATCGGAGGCTTCACACAGCGTGACCCGTATGAAACGACCCATGCTTTTTCTGTAAAGGCAAAGCCAGTCAATTTTTCACCAAAATATTCTACCATGTCTGTACGCTCAAATTCACCATGAACAAGTACATCGATATCTAATTCCTCTTGTATAGTGATCCAGCGCTTTGTTTCGTCTTCTAAAAATGTTTCATAGGCTTCATTCGATAATTGTTTCTTTCGCCACGCATTACGATTTCTTTTCACTTCATCTGATTGCGGGAAGCTACCGATTGTAGTTGTTGGAAACAGCGGTAATCCTAAGGCTTGTTGTTGGATCGTTTGTCGCTTCGTAAAATTACTGTGTCGTTCAAAATCTTGCTTTGTCACAGTTTGAACGGCTTGATGAATTAACTTATTTTGGCGGATTGGATGATTTTTTAGAGCCTCAATCGCCTTCATACTTTCTGAAAAATTATGTTGTAAGGAACCATCTTTATCTCGTCTGAATTTAGTCAGCCCCGTGATTTCTACGATTTTCTCATCTGCGAAGGCCAGAGACTGCTTTAAAACAGGGTCAAGATCATTTTCAAGAGAGGTTGTGATTGGAACGTGCTGTAGGTTACTTGATGGTTGAATCCATAGTTCAGCAGCATGACTTAGCTGTTCAATGGCTTGAATTGTCGCATTGACCTCCGCCAGGTTTGAACGCCAAATATCACGGCCATTCACTACCCCTATTCCTAATACTTTATCCTGCGGGAAACCAAATTGACGAAGTGACGCCATATTTCCTTTATAGCCATGAACAAAGTCCAAACCGAATCCTTGAACAGGCAATGTACTTAATGCTTCATAGGCACTTAAAGCTTCGAAATAAGTCTGTAGCATTATTTTAGCCTCAGGAACGGCAGTGGCTAACTGGTCATACATTTCTTTCACCAGCTTTATCTCTGCTGGATCAAGTGTTAAGACGAGGGATGGCTCTTCTAGCTGAATCCAAGTGGCACCTGCATCCACTAATTCTTTTAATACCTGCGTATAGAGTGGTAATAAAGCTAATAAGTACTCAACCTGTGTTAATTTGTTGTAGCCTTTCGTTAACTTATAAAATGTATAGGGACCAATTAGTGTCGGCTTCGCAATGATACCGAAAGTTTCCTTCGCCTCTAAAAAGTCGGCTAACACTTTATTTTCTGTTAGTTGTAAGGCTTGTCCCTCATACTCTGGAACAATGTAATGATAATTTGTATTAAACCATTTTGTCATTTCACTAGCTACGGCTGTTTTGTCTCCTCTTGCTACACTGAAGTAGGTATGAAAATCGACTTTACCACCTTGCCAGTTAAAGCGCTTTGGAACTAAACCAAACATCAAAGCTGTATCTAACATTCTATCGTAAAACGTAAAGTCGCCAACTGTCACCATATCGATTCCAAGTTGCAGCTGCTTGTTTATTCTTGATAAACGGATTTTCTTTAATTTTTCCTCAAAGTCCTCCTCAGAAAGTTCATTGCGCCAAAATGCTTCTAGTGCTTTTTTCCATTCGCGTTCCTCCCCTATATAGGGATAACCGATCAATGTACTTGTATAGTTCATGTTTTTAAGCTCCTTTTTTAGAAAAAATAAAAAGCCATTCTCCTATTAGGAAAATGGCTGCATGTTAAAATTAATAATGCTAAAACAATACGAAAAAGTATCTACTTTCGCATAAACGTTATCGCACAGTGCCTATTTGGTCACTTTTCACCACCTATTTCCACGTAGGTATTTGGTGTGTACTAGAAATTGGCAGGTCTCCTGGCTTTCCATCAACACGCCTCACAGCCTTCCCAGTTTCTCCAGTGGCATTTGTGATTTGCTCCGAATTACAGTTGCGGGACAGCGTCGGATTTTCACCGACTTCCCTTTTAAGCCAAAATTTCATTTGGCACCAAGTCTTACACATTATTCAATTATGCTCCTACTATAGCATACATTTCAGAATAGTAGAAATTATTTTTAAACAATTATATAAATTATTTCTATAAATATTCTAGGAATTATTAAATATCTTGGCTAAGATAAGGCTACATTGTATTCCGTTAAAAAATTTGTTACTATAAATAGACAATTATGAGAGGACTGATGAATGGACAATGTTGAACTAAACTATATTTTTATTTGAATTGAATGATTTCAAACCAAAATATAGGGTTAGTCTATCCATTTTTAACAATCAGTTGGCATTTTATTTGTCATGATACGAGTGGCAAATCGACTTTATTCAGTGAAAGACTAATCCTTCCAATGCACGATTGGAGGGATTTTTTTCTTGCTCTCATCGTTGAATCTGTACCTTTCATCTACTCGTAAAGGAGAGAGATAATATGAGCGATTCAGATACTATTGTGACGCATGTAATACTCCGTATAAGTCGTTAATATCCATCTACTTATACGGAGCAATGAAGCATAGATGGATAGACCGACTTTGTATGAAAAGGAAAACTATTGCAATACAAAGGAGGAATTATTATGTCCATGATACAAGTACAAAACCTAACTTTTTCTTATCCAAGTAGCTTTGACAATATTTTTGAAGGGGTAAACTTCCAAATCGACACGGATTGGAAACTTGGATTTATCGGGAGAAACGGACGAGGTAAAACAACATTCTTTCAGTTGCTATTAGGCAATTATGAGTATAGCGGAAAAATCATCTCTTCCGTAGACTTTACTTATTTCCCCTATCCCGTTTCGGATCCAAATAAATATACACACGAAATTTTTGAAGAAATTTGCCCTCAGGCAGAGGATTGGGAATGTCTACGTGAAATAGCTTACCTACATGTAGATGCAGAGGTCATGTATCGACCTTTTAAAACATTATCCAATGGCGAGCAAACAAAGGTGCTGCTTGCTGCGTTGTTTTTGACAGAGGGTCAATTTTTATTAATTGATGAGCCAACCAATCATCTAGACACGGATGCACGAAAGACGGTTTCAGATTATCTTCGCAGGAAAAAAGGATTTATTTTAATTTCACATGACAGAAGCTTTTTAGATGGCTGTGTTGACCATATCCTATCGATCAATAGAGCCAATATTGACGTTCAAAGTGGAAATTATTCTTCTTGGAAGTTAAATTTTGATCGTCAGCAGGAACACGAAGAAGTAACCAATCAACGACTGCAAAAAGATATCGACCGATTAAAACAATCCTCAAAGCGTTCGTCAGGTTGGTCTAATCAAGTGGAAGCCTCCAAAAACGGCACAACCAATTCAGGTTCCAAACTGGACAAAGGCTTTGTTGGACATAAAGCAGCCAAAATGATGAAACGAGCGAAGAACCTGGAATCCAGACAACAAAGAGCTATTGAGGAAAAATCAAAACTGCTAAAAAATGTTGAAAAAACCGAGTCATTGAAAGTAGAGCCATTGGCATATCCATCAAAAGAAATGGTTGTTGTCACGGATGTATCGATTCGGTACGATGACCATATCGTGAATAAGCCTATTAGCTTCAAAGTGGCACAAGGGGATCGAGTTGTTTTAGATGGCAAAAATGGAAGCGGAAAAAGTAGTATGTTAAAACTTATTCTAGGTAAGCCCATCCAACATACAGGCTCCATCAAGTTAGCTTCAGGTCTAGTCATTTCCTATGTTCAGCAGGATACATCCCATTTAAAGGGATTGCTTTCGGAATTTATTGAAGAGCATGGTATTGATGAGACGTTATTTAAATCAATCCTGCGCAAGATGGATTTTGAGCGTATTCAATTTGAGAAGGATATCTCTCATTATTCCGGTGGGCAAAAGAAAAAGCTGCTAATTGCTAAAAGCTTGTGTGAGAAGGCTCATTTATATATTTGAGATGAACCACTCAATTTTATTGATATCTATTCACGCATGCAGATTGAAGAGCTCATAAAAAGCTCTCATCTCACAATGGTGATTGTTGAGCATGATCAGGCATTTCAACAAACTGTAGCAACGAAAACGATAGCGATGTCGTAAAGAGAAGAATCCATTTTATGGATTCTTCCTTTTTAATGATATTGAAACCAATGAACCCATTTAGTAGTTGTCTCTTTCACGATATATAGCTCACCTAGTGATGCACTTTGCGCTGGCAGTAATCTTGGAAACCTTAATCGAACAAACCAGGAGTGATTAGCCACATTTTCTCCACAGAAGTTCACCGCCATTTTATAGTAATTCTTCTCCATGCCAGTTAATATTGGCATGGGCTTTATCACCTCAATTTGCCACTCCTGATAATTAGGGCTTGAGCCATATACTTTTGGAATGATGTCAGCTAATGCTTGACTAAGCTCGTCTTTGTCTTTCTCCGTTGTTTTCATCAATACATCTGGATTTGGACATATGAAGCCTTCAGGTTCTGATCCCGAAGTAGCTGTTGGAAATAACAAAAGCATACATAAAAAGGGCATTATTATTTTTTCCATTGTTCAACTCCCTTTCTTTAAAAATGCTCGATAATTTACTGTGATTGGTGCACTCTATAAAGTATCATCCTGCAGAAAGGTCACTATTCCATGAAAAAATTTGCTTATGTTTTAATGGCTATCTTCACTATGTTCATTCTGCCATGTAAGATCTATGCGCAAAGTGAACAAACTGATGATCAACTAATCAGGGACACATTCATTACAATCCTTAATCCATTTATCGAAAAGGAAATTGATCATTACTACGGCTATCCTAAGCAGTATGGCTTGTATGATGTGAAAATTTTAAAGATTGTCAAAGAAAGTCAGTTTAGCTTTAAAGTTAGCGTGGAAGTTACCACCTTTGAGCATGCACATTCCCCGCCTTATAGTAAGGAAATCATTACATTTGAAATCAGTCCAAGTGGGGTCAGCACAATTCGCTATATACATGAGGCGGATGATGTAGAAAAAGCAATAGACGCATTTTATAGGGCAACACTGTTAGATATACAGCAGAGTTTTAAGCTGGACTTATCATCGTATACTTCCTACCGATACGATCAATTGCAATATCAAGCTGAAATAAATCATGATATGAAACCCCTTGCTACGATTGCAGAGGAAATAGTGACCACCATTTTATTTCCTGAGCGAAAGATACCATACAAAAATGTCATAGACCCTGTCACCTACATCAAGGGTGATACAGGCTATATGCTCTTTAAAAGGGCGGATGGTACAAATGTAAGCTATCAACTGCAAAAGAAAGACGGCACATGGATCGTAACAGATAAAGCAAGTAAACCAGGTAGGAAAATGGAGGATCTGTTGCCTTGGTATATATAGAAAAAATGAAGCCAACTGATTCCATCAGTTAGGCTTCATTCTTTAAGAGTATTTGCATCATACTTTTTATAATGCCCATGTGTAGACTTTCATGGTTCATATGAAAGACAACCATATCCCCCAATGTTTTCATACCTAAAAAAGGCTCTTTTAGCGGTTCATGTAAATGTCCCGCACAAGCTTGTTCAATAAGTATAGGTTGTTCCTCTAGGAGCTTAATGATTTGATCCATTGGTGGCGGTTGCTCAGTCCAGTTATCCGGATTACTGCCACTAGGAAACATGACATGATAGGATAGGGGCAAATGCCTTTCTTGTGAAACAGCTGGAAAAACGGTATGATCCCAACCAACTAATAGATGACCAGCATTCCAACGAATAGTGTTTTTATGTCCAATGGGTATCTGATCAACAATATTCTCAGGGATTGTACGTAGAAATTCAACAGTCCAATTACGCCACATTTTCATTTGCTTAAATAATTGTTCTTCGTTCATATACTAGCTCCCTTTCTACACGTTTTAAGTTATATTCAATACCATGGATTAAATTAATTTATAGTAAATTACGGTTGCTTCTAATTCTCTATCTGGTGAAATAGTATATTGCGGAATTTTCCCTACTTCTTGATAGTCTAATGATTTATATAATTTATTGGAAGGATCCCCTTCTCTCGTATCTAAAACTAGCAAGGAGCGGTTTTCTTGTTTTGCTCGTTCCTCTGCTTGTTGCATCAGCGCTCGTCCAATACCGTTGCGTCTAAAGTTGGGATGTGTCATTAACTTGCAAATTTCAGCACGATGAATGCCATTTGGTTTGCTAGTTAAATGCAATTGAATACTACCTGCAATTTCATGATTTATTTTCGCAATGAACAGTAAGACATCTGACGCTAAGACAGATTGCCAATATTTTATCGCTTGTTCTTGTGTGAGTGGAGGTAAAAAACCTACGGATGCTCCTTCATCTACGACCATAATCAATAATTCAGTAAGCCTCTCCAAATCTTGCTCAATATGGTGAAGCTCAATTATTTCAATCTTTTGCATGCCGAAAGCATCTCCTTTTTATAAAATTATTCCCTACTATTAAAACAGAAATTACTTTTCCGAAATCGTTTCTAAACGTTGAGTAAGAACTCGTTGTATTTTCTATAAAATTTTTCTGGCACAGCGAGATCAATTTCAGCTAATTTTGCCTCTATAGATTCAAAGAATTTTATACATTCTTGTTTCCTATTTTGTTGAATTAAGAATTCTAACAATTGAAACATATACTGTTCATTGTATTCGTCTAGCTCTAAAAGCTTTTGTAGGCAATTATACTTTAATAAAGTGTGGGCAGCGTCTGTACGTGCAATATACTGTTCAAGCACATGTAATACAGATTGCTTTAAGCGGAGCCTGATTTGATTAACCCATAAATACTCCTCATCTATTAAAAAATCACCCTCATAGCAATTCAATAACTGCTGAATGGATTTCTCATCATGTTGATCCTGCTCCAATAGTTGATTCAGCTCATCATAATCAGTTTGAATTTCCGCATTTAATTTATAGTGATTATTGACCAAGAGTATGGGATCTTGAATACCATTGTCCTTTAATATCTTTCTTAAATGATAAATAGTTGTATGTAAATTACTAGCTGCCTTTTCAAAGTTCAAATCTGGCCACAATTCCTCTAAAAGAACTGCATTTAACATAGGCCGTTTTTGGTGAAATAGTAAATATAAAAATAGTTCACGTACTTTTCTTGTTCGCCACTTAATCACATTATGTTGAACATCCAGTAGATAAAAGCTGCCTAATGTATGCGCATATAATGAGTTTTTCTTCTCATCCCTCGGCGCCACCGTCACGACCATTTTTTTCTGTGCTTTTGTTAACGCATTAATCAGTCGTTTTTCCTGTACTGGCTTTAATAAATAATCTGTTGCCTCAACTTCAAAAGCCTCCACGGCAAATTGTGTATGAGCTGTAACAAAAATGATTTGTAAGGATGGTTGCTTGTGTAGGAGCTGCTTTGCAAGTTGCATACCGTGTGTGTCAATCATTTCAATATCTAAAAACACTACATCAATTATTTCTTTTTCAAGAAACTGGAGGGCCTCAGTTGAATTTGTAAATGTTCCCTTAATGTTAATCTGAAATTGGGCAAGTTGTTTAACCATAATAGATAAAACATCAATGGCCAATTTTTCATCATCAACGATCATTATATTCATGTGACACCACCCTCTGGTAATAAAATGACAATTGTTGTTCCCTTTCCTTCTTCGCTGTAAATTCGTAAACTAGCATTTTTTATTAATTTAAATTTCTTTAATGGATTCATAAAGCCAATTCTTGTACTTTCTTCATTTAGCAATTGGTGCAATTTTTCTTCTGAAATTCCTACACCATTATCATAGATTTTAATTCTTACAAATTGTCCCTCTCTCTGTAGGCTTAATTCTATGGTCCCTCCCTCTACTTTTTTAGAGATACCATGGAACACTGCGTTTTCAATTAAAGGTTGAATGGACAATGCAGGGATTCCTAATTGTATCGATTCGTCAATATCATATTTAATACGTAAACGATCTCCAAAGCGCATTTTTTCAATTGATAAATAGGCTTTTACAAGCTCCATCTCCTCATCGATGGGGACAATGCTATTTCGATAATGAACATTCAGTTTTGCACGGAAATAAGTGGCTAAACAATAAAGAGCTTCACGTGTGTTTTCCATATCTGTATAACTTAAACCAATAATCGTATTAAGTGTGTTATATACAAAATGTGGTGTGACCTGTGAATATAAATAGTTCATTTCTACTTCGATTGCATCGATTGATGATTGTCGAACAGCCAATAAAGATTCAATACGAATAAAAAGTTCATCGGTAGAAATCGGCTTTTGTAGATAATCATTCGCCCCTACTTTTAACGTTTGCAGTAAGTCAGATTGCTTCATAACTGTAGTTAAGATAATTATTGGTAGTTCCAGCATATCATATTGTTTACGTACACGTTTACATAACTCATAACCTGACATTCCATTCATCATTAGGTCGATTAACATACAATCTACATGATTGGTTTTAATATAATCGATCGCATCAAAGCCGTTATCTAAGGCGATCACTGTATATCCCTTTAAACTTAGTGCTTCCGTTAAAGTTTTTATATTGACATGGTTGTCATCTACCACCAGTATTTTTTTATCGCTTCCTTTATAAATAAGGGGCAGTCGAAGCTGTATTTCTGTATCTGTATGTGATGTAATGATAGCTTGTTCATTACTTACGTTTTCTAGTGTTGAGAGGGGCATTGTAAATGTAAATGTTGTCCCTTCCCCTACAGTGCTTGTCACATAAATGTTACCATTTAATTTTTCAATAATATTTTTAGTAATACTTAGTCCCAAACCTAGCCCTTCTTTATTATGATGATTGTTTCCTTGATAAAAGGCGTTAAAAATACGATCTAATTCTTGTGTCGGAATTCCACAGCCTGTATCACTTACTTGGATGACCATCTGCTCCTGTTCAACATGCGCAGTGACTATGATTGTTCCATTTTGTGTAAATTTAATCGCATTATGCAGCAAGTTATATAAAATTTGTTTAAAGCGTAATTCATCCGTGTAGATCTTTGGCAAATCTAAGTTTATCTCTGCTGTTACCCTTACTTGACTATTTTTGGGCATAAAACTACGAATTTCGGCTACTACCTCATGTATAACAGATAGAGATACACTGCGTAGACTAATCCTTACTTCTCCTGTCATTTGATTAGAAGAAAACAATAAATCTTCTACTAAATGACCTATGCGCTGTGTAACGCTGTGAATTAGAATAACTTGTTCCTGTTGAGATCGTTTTAATGGTCCTTGAGCACCTTCCATTAAGGATCTGGATATATTTAATATTCCGTTTAGGGGGGCACGGAGTTCATGCGAAGTTTTCAGAAGAAATTCATTCTTCATTTGATTATGTTCAAGCAATTCTTCTGACAATGCTGCTATTTTTAAAACAGCTTGATTGGCACGATAATTTAATAATGAGGCAAAGCCAAATAATATTAGTAAAAATAACATGAATTCTGTATAGTCAAAAGGCATCCCAAATAAAAAGTTACAAATGAGTAAAATAGAATAACAACTAATCGCTGTAATAACTATTAGCACATAACGCACAGCCTCTAAACGTTTTAGCATGACCTTTATAAGCAACCATATATTATAGAAAATAACTGGAGCCGTGACACTGATATAGATTATTTTTCTCATAATCATTTCAAATTCTGAGGAGGCCCTTTCATTTTTTGTAAAGGGATTATAGATACCGTACATAACAAACACGATACCAAGTAATATGGCAAGCGTGTATAAAATTTTTCTTTCTAGTAATTGTGGATACATCGCATTTATAAAAAATGTTAAAGCAAGCAGTGCGAGTGGAATGATTCCTAATTGCAGACGTAATTGATTGACCGTCGATAGATCAGTGAATAAAAGGAAAAACACTTTTTGATTGATAAACGACATATAAAATCCTAATGAAATAGTAAATAGACCAAAGAATAACTCTTCCTTACGCTTGCGATTCTGTAAAAATGTAAAGACATAGATCGCACCAACTATAATATGACCTATACTCACTACTATATCTAAAAACACTTTCCAGTGATAATGCTTTTGAATAGCCTTCATCGTACCAAATTCAATAGGATAAACAATTCCAGCCTGAGGATAATTGTAATTTGCAACATGGATGACAATGTCTAGTTTTTTATTGACACTAGGAGAAAAAACGGTATATTTATCATCATTTTCAGATGCATACGCGCTTAAAACAGTACTTGGATTTCCTTTAGCCCCCACCTCAACGCCATTAATGAATACACGACTAGCTTGACGAATCGTTCGAATATATAGGCCGTAAACTCCATCTGATGGTACCTCTATGTTGACGTGATAGGTTCCCACCGAAAGCCCCTCTTCATTTGGCTCTACATATGCTTGCCAATTAAAGGGTACATTTAAATTCAGTTTTTTATGTTGATAGCTATCAAAATTTTCCCCCAAAGAAATTAATACATTTGGATAAAAGGCCCATTCTCCTTCTAGCTTTACAGGCTTTAATAATTGCTCTTCCTCTAATTTTCCTACACCTTTATGTATAATTTTTGGCTGATTAGTGGAGAAATAATGCCAATTACCAATAAAAAAAACAATCACAAAAAGCATGATTATACTTACAATAATTATGATATTTTTTTTCATTTTCGTGCCCCCAAAGATCGATCATTTATGATGTATCTTTACATCATATTGCTCACTGTTTTTACAATCAACCCCTTTTGAGATAGTAGCATACTGTGTTTGAACAAAATCTAAACAAACAATAATAATACCTTTCTTGATGTTTTGTTTGTTGTTATTTTAAAAAAATGATTGTGAGCGGATTAAAAATTTTTATTAGCCTCTGGAAACATGTGAAGTGAATTGTTTTCAATAAATTACTATTGTCTAAATAGACTTTCCACATTATTGAAGGAAAATATTAATCATTAAAATTTTTCTAAAAAAATGTTATGATTAGAAAGGATTTTGATTGATGGAGGATTTTGATGAAGGTTGATTTTGAAGAGTTACTAAATGGTGTTTTTTCATCTTTACAAGCTATTGAAGGAGTAAAATCCGTGGAGTCTATTCTTGAAGTACTAAAGGATCGAATTGTTTTCCCTGAGATTACCACTCTGATATTGAACACTAGGTTTGAACTGGTTTATTTATTTAACGAGCAGAAAGTAGTGTTTAAAACATTAAAAGAAGTTTTGATTGATTCAGATTATATAGAAGAAATTAATGTAATCAATCAACATTGTAGTTCAATTGAAAGTATTCTAAATGATTTTGTTAACACAGATACACTGAAGAATTATTCTTTAAGTCTCCTTTCCTTTAAGTATAAAGAGAAAATTCCGAATAGTTAATATTGTGATGGTAATAGCGGTCAAAAAATGGAGTATGGCAAGTGTCCTATTTCCAAACTCCATTTTCTAGACGCTAAGATCTAGTATTTCTGTTGATACAAAATGGTTTGAGCGATTCCGATAAAATATTCGGATTCTACAATGATATGATTTAATACAACTTTAGCTGTCGGATTGGTGCTTATCGGTTGACTTTCTTGCATAAGCGTTCGGCAAAACTGGATAAATTGATCACTCTGTTGAAGACAGAAGGAAGTCAGCTGTAAAATATCCTGAAATAAAGCTGGAGAAACTTGTCCCTGTGAACGATTGACGGTTTCTATATATCTTACAACTTGCTGATGTGTTTGAGCGAAAGCTTTTTCCCATTCCTTTAACGCATCGACATATGGCTGCTCCAAATCTTTCACAAGCTCTCTTATTACTACTGTATGCTCTTCTTCTTGGTGCTTCCAAAATTCAGCTTCATCTAATACACGTAATGGCATTTGATTGCCATAATAAAATTGCATGAAAATCCCCCTCCCACTTATCTCTATTATGTATATACAAGAAATGTGGAAATAGAACTTTGAAAGAGATTCATGTCATAGTAGAGCTATTAAACCAAGCATGGTTTACTAGCTTAATGCCCATGGCTATCTCATCTTCCGCCAAATTAGCAAACCCCAATAATACCTTAGCGGGCTGTACGAACGAGGGATTTGCATAAAAAATGGATGTTGGGTAGACCTTAACGCCAACCATCTTTGCTGTATTAATCAATTCCTCTTCAGTCATCTTATTATTTGGTTCAAGTAAAATATGTAAGCCACTGCTGGCCCCATATATTTTCCCATTTTCCCCGAAAGTTTGATGAATGGACTTTACTAAAGCCTCATATCTTCGCTTATAACTATTCCTTGTTTTATTCAAGTGTCTCTCCCAATACCCACTCTCTATAAATAGCTGTAACGTATGCTGGTGGAGTCTGGACACAGTTTGAACATAGTAATTGTTCTGATGAAATAAATCCATTAATTTTCTTGGTAATATCATATAGCTTAGCTTAATGGATGGAATCAAAGATTTTGAAAAGGTGCCCATATAGATGACGCGATCACTCGAATCTAATCCCTGTAGTGCAGGAATCGGTTTCCCAGCATATCGAAATTCTCCATCATAATCATCCTCGATGATATAAGCATCTTCTTCCTTTGCCCACTCTAGTAATGCTAATCTTCTTGAGATAGGCATAACCGTTCCTAGAGGAAATTGATGGGAGGGGGTGACATAAACAGCTTTGATATTATTTTTCCTTAACGGATTGATATGAATACCATGCTCGTCAAGTGGGATTGGTTTCACCTTTATCCCAGTATCTTTAAACAGGTAACGAACGCGATAATAACCTGGATCTTCCATAGCAAAAAGCTCATTTCGTCCAATTAGGTTACATACGATACCCAGAAGATACTGCAAGCCTGCTCCTATAACGATTTGCTCTGCACTGCATTGCACCCCTCTTGATTCATAAAGATAGCTTGCCATATAATTTCTTAATTCCAGCTCTCCCTGTGGATTTCCATATAAAAGGAGTTGAGCCTGTTCTTCATCAAGGCTCTGCATTGATAATTTACGCCATATTTTAAAGGGAAAATCTTTTAAATTAATATCTCCATAATTAAAATCGTACTTAATTGCTGGTCGGTCTTGTTTCTGCTGAGTCGCTAATTGTGGTTCAAAATGATGAGGGCCTCCTTGAAAATAACCTTTTTCAAGGTCAACCACATATAGTCCATCTCGCTCTCTACTTATCACATAGCCCTCTGCAAGAAGCTGCTGATATGCTGCATCTACTGTGTTGCGACTAATCTGTAAATGTTTAGCTAAACTACGCTGAGACGGCAATTTACGTTGAGCCCTTATCTTTCCATTTTGGATTTCTACTTTTATATAGTTATATAATTGAAGGTAAAGTGGTTCCTCATTATTCAGGTTTGGGGTCATTTCGAGCATGATGCTTGGCTCCTTTAGAAATAGCGTTATTGGCACTTTTAAGAGGTGCCAGTGATTGATTATAATAAAATCTACATTGTTGAGTAGAAAATGTAAAGACATCCCTGCATAATTATTTTTTTATTCAAAAAACTCGCGATGATTTTATGTATAAGGAGAGATTTCCATGTATGTTCCTAAGTATTACAAAGTATCGGATTTAGAAGAAATCAAAGAATTTATTCAACATAATTCCTTCGCAACAATCGTTTCAATAAGAAAAGGTAAGCCAATTGCAGCTCATATCCCCGTGTTGCTGAAAAAAATCGAGAATGACTATTATTTGACTGGTCACTTAGCCTATGGTAATCCTTTATGGAAGACCTTTGAGGAAGTACAAGACATTCTCGTGATATTTAATGGTCCACATGCCTATATCTCTTCCTCTTGGTATGAGCATGAAAATGTGCCAACCTGGAATTATCAAGCTGTCCATGTATATGGAAAGGCAAGTCTGATTGAAGGAATAGCTTTAGAACAAGATTTGACTAGCTTACTTGAAAAATATGAGTCATTCCGTGAAAATCCTGTGTTGTGGGATAAACTATCTCCTGAGCTTTTGCAGCAAGAAATGAAAGGAATAAAGGGGTTTAAAATAAAGGTGGAAGAAGTGCAGGCAGCCTATAAATTAAGTCAAAATCGAAATGCTAATGATTACGCCAATATAATAAAGGAACTTTATAAAGAGGAAAATCCACATGCTGATGCGGTGGCTGAGGCGATGAAGAAAAATAGAAGCCATTAAAATAGCAGGCAGAAATGTTGTGAATCAACGTTTCTGCCATAACATTTAGGCAAGTGTTTTCGTCATGATAAGATCAATTTGTTCTTCGTCACCCATATAAAAAGAATGGGCGCCTGTTTGGACAAAGCCTATTTTCTGATAAAAACCGATCGCACTGTCATTTTTCTCCCAAACCCCTAGCCAAATGCTTTTTTTGTTTTGAGCTACAGCCTCCTCTATTGCTTTATTCATAAGGTATTTGCCAAGCCCTTTTCCTTGATATTGATGTCGAACATAAATTCTCTCCACCTCTAATGACTCATCCCCCATTCGTTCGGATTGTGCTTCGTTGACATTTACTTTTAAATAACCAGCTATTTCTTCCTCATAATAGATAAAATAGAATGCTGAATCCAAATTGGCTAATTCCTTCTCTAGCTGCTGCTCCTGAAAGGCACGCTCTAAATAAGCCTTCATATTTTCGGGGGAGTTCTGATCTTTAAATGTATCATTGAATGTTTCAATACTTATTGCTTGAAGCTGTTTTAAATCTGCGTGCTCACACTTCTCTAATTTAACAGACATTGATTCCACTCCTTTTCGTAACTCTTTCTAGATTTTATATTGCAAATGCAATAAAAAGAGTATATAGTCAATTTATCGCAATTTTGTTGTATTTGCAATAAAAATATCAGGAGGAGGTCTTTTAGTTGAAATATATCTTTTATGTAGTGGGCATTTTAATTTTAACGCTAGGTATTTCGCTCACAATTCAATCTAAACTCGGCACCTCACCTTTCGATGCGCTTCTAGTAGGCTTATCTAAAAATGTGGGGCTAACGGTCGGTAGTTGGGAAATCATCTTAGCACTCCTTTTAATAGGTAGTAATTCCCTATTAGCTAGAAAAAAGCCTGAAGTTTTAGGGTTGATCACCGCATTGATCACGGGCATAGGGATAGATATGTGGTTATTTTTATTACATGATGTAGTATCCCCAGATATTTTGTTTAGCCAAGCTGTCTGTTTTACTACTGGTTTAGTTATAGTTGGGTTAGGAACGGCGACTTATTTACACACAAATTTTGCACCAATTCCTGTAGATCGACTTACTTTAATTATCAAAGAATTAACTAGAAAAACGATTTTTTTCTCAAGAACTCTTATTTATCTTTTATTTTTCATGTTGGCTATCTTTTTTAATGGTCCAATCGGTGTCGGTACATTATTAACCGTTTGCTTCGGTGGCTATATCCTCCATTTTTTTATGCCGATAACTGGAAGAATACTAGATAATATATTGAATAAATCCTAACTTATAAAACTAGTTACTCGCTCAAGAATAAATTCTGGTTTTGTGATGCCTAATCTTCCTCAAGTTCCACACCGTATTGATTGAAAATGGCTTGGTATTTATTTTGAAAAATGGACCACCTCTGTTCGGTTCCATACTTCTTCTGCAATGCATTATAATAGAGCTTTGCTGTTGTTACATCATTGGCTTGTAATAAAAAATGAAAACTTTCTTCGCCCAAGTGCAAAAATGGCCCTGCTATATAATAATCAACAATGGATCTTGCAGAAGTCATCGTTTCATAGAAATTATGAACCTCCTCTAACCCCAGCAGCAGTATGTTTGTTAATTCGTCCATATTTGTAGTGGCTGTGATGGAAAATCGATCAGGTGCGTCTTCGACAATGGAGCTAATCCTTGCTCGAAAGTGACATGCTGCTTCTTTGGGTGCTGTCACCATTTCTCTTGATTGTAGCTGTGCTAGCTCTGCTGCATATATCCCACAGTTCACATAAAACATCATCGTATCGACTGTATTACCAGAAGATTTTTGGAAATTGATCAGATAGATAAGGTTTTCCGTTGTTCGATAGAAATTCAATCCTTTCTTTTTGTAGCCTCGCTTGATTAGAAATGGCTTGATGTCCTGTTTTATTAATGCATTAAAAATCTGCTGCAATGGAATACCTCCTTCTCGTTTAATATTAATTCGATTAATATCTCCTATTGAACCTATTTATTTCTATTATAGTTTAACGTATCCATTGCTCAAAAACATAAATTAAGGCTAACTTTTTCTATCTAACAAAATACGACTTTGCAGTTACCGGAACTACATAAAAGCAGAATTTTCTACCACCATCCTTAGTGTCATAACGTGAGTATCACACAAAAATAATAATGTTTAAATAACCGTTATTTTGGAAAGCCACTAAAAATAACGGTTTTTTAATTGGATAAAACGTTTAAATTAACACTTATGTCCCTATAAATCCATTAATTTCATATATTTTTAGTAAAATTGCCCATTATTATTGCAAAAGTTTTACACAATTAAAATTAAGGTTTCAATTTTGGTGTTGAGGGGTAATCGGTAATATTATTGAAAAATAACTCTACCCTATTTCATGCTATTCTTACTTTAGTTCAAAAAGGCGAAAGCTTTTTGAAAGGAGTAAGAATGAATTGAAGAAAAAATGGTTACTACCCATTTTCGCATCGTTTATGTTCTTTACAGGTATGGGTATTCATGATGCGAAAGCGGCAACAATAGCAGATATAACAAATACAGCAAAAGCATATATAGTTTGCTCTAAAATTTTTAGTAAGGTGTTATGGTCCAGACCCACAGAAATTTCATCAACAATAATCACGGTGTTTTCACTTGTTGCCATGAATTCTGCTAAGTACAGTCTTGTTAATTCTCCACCTGATAAAGTCCCCATAATGCGATTTAAGGTTAAGTAGCCAATATTCATTTGCATAATATTGTGAAGAATATGCTGTTTTTCTTCGCTGATATTTAATTCTTCTGATAAGGAATAGATGGCTTCTATACTTAAATTGTGAATATCAGAAATACTATAGAGTTCATTCCATAAAGTGATTTTATGCTGCTCCACTTCTGGGCTATAGCGCTTACCCAAACATTTTTTACATTCTACATTTTTTGTCGTGCCTCGCCCCTTACATGCAGGACACCAGCCTAACGCATTGTTAAAGGAAAACATCTCTGGAGAAAGATGAAATTCATCTGCCAGTCGATTACGAATTTCTTTAAAAACACCTGTGTGTGTACCAATCGTGGAACGTGGGTTGCTAGAGATTGAGGATTTTCCTAGAAAAAGTACAAGAGGCATGTCCTCCATTTTAATGGCACTGAAGTTCGTTTCCATAATGTTTGGAAACAAATATTGATATTCAGCCTTTGGTAATAAAGAGACGAGACGTTTTTTTGACTCTTCCCCAATCGTTTGACAAAATGTCGTTTTCCCTGAGCCAGATAACCCGGCAATTCCAAGTGATTGATCCTCTGGTAAGACAACATCTAAACGACTGATATTATTGGCAATTAATTGATTGATCTTCATGTCATAATCCTTTCGTGTATAGTAGGCTTGTTAGAAAATGAAAGAACACAATTCTTGCTTAGGAATTGCGTTCTTCATTGTAAGATTATAAATAATGATTAGGCTAGGCTAATACTTTTTCAAGCTGGGCACCCATATTTGTCCAAGCGTATTTAGCACCTTCAATTGCTCCTTGACGAGCCTTTGTTTCTTCGCTAAAGCCACTTTGATCGAGGTGAAGCTGTATTGTGCCATCTGATTGTTCTGCTAATGTCCAAGTTACTGTAGTCGTTTCGCCAGCACTTGTCCACGTATAAGATAATTTGTGAGGCTCTTCTACTTCCAGCACCTCACAATCTACAATGCCGTCCCACCATTCGTTTGGTTCAGCACGAAATTGAAATTTATGCCCCACAACGGGTTGGAAGTCATTGCTCCATATCCATTTTGCAAGTGTCTCTGAATCAGTTAAAGCGTGCCATACTTGCTCGATTGAACTTGTAAATTTAAAATCTAAGGATACATCTGGTTTCATTTGTTTTCCTCCAATAAAAGCTGTAGTTTTGATATTCTTTCTTTCCAAAATCCTTCATACAACGAGACCCAATCCTGTATTTCCTTCAATGGAGCAGCATTCAAGCGGTACCTCGTCTCTCTACCTTCCTTGCGAGCCAGAACAAGACCTGCATCTTTCAGGATGGCTAAATGTTTCGATACGGCCGTACGCCCCATATCAAATTGAGCGGTTAATTCGTGAAGCGGTAACTCCTCTGCCTCTGCTAATAAACGAATCAATGTTCGTCTTGTTGGATCAGCGATAGCTACATAGACGTCACGCTCTTGATGATTGTTACTCAAAACCACCACCCTTTCTAATAGGACACTAAATGGTGTCTTAATTATATGCCACCATTTAGTGTCCAGTCAAATGTTATTTTAGACAAAATGCTATGTATTCTAATCATCAAAAAAGAAATAGGTGAAATACAAAAAAGTACAGAGGTGAGCACCTTGTACTTTTACTAAACTAATTCATTTTTTATAACTATCCAGCATACGTAGACAAAGGATGATCCTTAGACTGATTATCTGAAAAGAAAATTCTTCAAATATTTAATACAGGACAATAATCCTACAAACAGTAGTATTCCCTAATCCACTTGTTTCAATATATTTTCGATATTCGTTAAGCGTTTGTTTATTTCTTGAATTTGCTGTTGTTGCAATTGAGCTGTTTCTTTATCTAATTTTAGTTGTTCTTCGGCACGGCGCTCCGCTCGACGAATGACAGTGAACACAAAAATAAAAATTAAAATAAGAACGATAAGTGGCAGCAAAGAAACTACAGAAACTATCGACATTGATGACATTTGTTGACCTCCTTTTCTATCTAATTCTTACAAAGTCTACTCCTTACTATTTTTATCCGTGATGTCGTTTGCAACTTGGGAAATGACATCGGCATTTAAGGTCAGGCTAAAAGGGTTTAGGGTATAATACTTCATTGCTTTACCACTTTCAGAAACCTCATGATAGCCATTAATTAAGTGGGCTTCCTCTAATTTCTGTAAGTGCAAATAAAGTAATGGTCTACTGATTCCTAACTCTCTTGCAAGTTGACTAACATATTGCTTTTCTTGATGAAGAATGGCAATAATTTTTAAACGATAAGGATTTGACAGCGCACCCAATACTGTTAACAGCTCTTCACCTTTAAATATATCTTTCATATGTAATAATTTTATTACATATGAAATAAAAAGACAAGAAGAGATCAAAAAAACCTTTAATGTAATGAATTGGTCATCACATTAAAGGTTATCTTGAGTGACTTACGCAAGCTCCAAAGGTAAAAATGCATAGTCTCCATCTCGTATTACTGGGCATTTCCGGACAGTAATTGGCTGCTGAAAAAGCGGTCCATCTAAGACGGTTGTATGGAATTCTCCGCCCTCACCACAAGGGTCAATGCCGCGTGCTTCTAGTTCCTGAACATAATCGTTAGTAAGGATTCTTCCTAAATCTGCTTCGGTCATACCTAACGATAGGTTAACTGTGACAATCATCGTGCTAAATCCTAAGTGAATAAATTCATCGACAGCTTCCCGATGGTTCATTTCCCATAAAGGCATACCAAGCTTTAATCCGGCCTTTTTTGCCACTTGATCATGCCAGCAGCCGTGTGCAGGCATATCTAAATCACCTGTAACTAATACCTCAGCTCCTTGATTTTTTGCATTTTCTAAAAGACCAATAAACACTTGCTCATACTCGGCCCAGCTTGCAGCAGCCGTATAGACAGGTAGCCCAATAGAGTCGGCTTGTGCTTGGATAATTTCTGGTGGCATTCCATGCGACCTTGAGCGTTGCCCTTCTTCCTCCAACATCACGATAAGACCCATTGCTTGACCCTCCTGTGATGCTTTATATAAAGCTAAGACACTATCCTTTCCACCACTAAATGAAGCAATAAATTTTTGATTCAGCGCATTATTTTTCCAGTTTGTGCTATCTGTCATTTTACGTTCCTCCCTATTATTTATCGAGATAGATTTTTTTAGCTTCCTCGTCGAAAAACTGAGTAATTTTCGGATAGTTGTTGATGTCCATATTGGACTGCCTCATGATTTTCTGTAAAAAGATCGTTTCGGCAAACAATTTATTGAGGATGAGCTTACACGGTAATGGGTGGTCCTGAAAATACTCGATTAAATCATCTAGCTCACCGAAATGGAAAGACAAAATATAAGTAGCATAATTTTGTAATAACATACTTACGCAATGTTCTCGATAAGGATTTGTCTGTTCTTCTAGCACAGTGCTGTGTAGCAGTTGAAAGAATGCTAGTTTATTTTCCGTATACATATGTAAAAAATGGTTGACATCATTCAGCAATAGTATGATTTCCCCTAGTCCTTCCTCATAAGGCATCGCGAGCTTCTTGGATTTCCCCTCTAAAGTATGTAAGAGCTCTAATGTGAGGTGCTTACAAGCATCTATGTCTTCAGGTGCAATGACTAATTGCTCCTGATAGTTGTAGAAATGCTCATTAAAATAATCATGGTAAAAAGAAATATATTGCCCTAGATGGATATTCGTTTTTGTATGCACTAACGTCTGGTCGAGAAAAGAAAAGGCGTATAACGTTTCCTCATTCACTGGATGCGCATACAGATAGAAAAAGAAGAAAAAATCCTTTAATTGTCGTCTTTGCTCATCGTCTAATCTAGTAATAGACGCTAGCTGAGATAGCTGGAAGAAACAATAATTTTTCATCAAGTCATTCATCTTATTATAACGATTACGCGGAACGATCTTCGTCGTAGCGTTAATAGTATAGATTAAATAGTAAAATACTTGCTCATCGTAAACATCGAGTTGATGGAAATTCGATGAGAGTATAGGTTTCTCATTTGGCATATCACTGTACTGCGGATCTGGTGGTTGAAGCTCCTCTGCCCACGCCAAAAATGTTTCATGCTCATGAGCACTAAAAAAGAGCTCTGCGCTATGATCGTCTAATACAGCATACTCAAAGTCCTCCATTGGAACAGCTTGTAATCCCCGATTGAATTTGATATTTAGATAGTTATTGAATAATGCTTGTACATTCACCATGCATATCCTCATTTCTTTATGGCAAGTCATAACGTCCCTTTATTTTATCATAATCTAACAACAACACCCTCCTACGAAATAGGAGGGTGTTTGAATGATATTAATAAGCTTGTGCAAACCAAACTGTATGTTTTGCTTCGTTTCCACAGCCAATACATGTGGTTTTCGTTGTTGGTGGATTGAATGGAATATTGCGAGATGTGTATTTTGTTTCTTCCTTCACTTTTTCCTCACATGCATCCTCGCCACACCAGCCAGCAAGCACCCAGCCTGGGATTGTGCCATTGTCTTTTGCTGTGTCAATGTGCTGTTGTAATTGTGGAAGCGTGTCAATCGTTGTGTGAGCATTTGCTTCACGGAATTGACGAGCTTTTTCTAATAAGCGCGTTTGCATGGTTGTTAACTCTTCTTCAATAGCTGTGATGATTGTAGCTAAATCGACAGTTCGTTTTTCCTCTTCATCACGCGCTTTCAGTAAAGCTTGCTTGTTTTCTAGGTCACGTGGCCCTAATTCAACACGCACAGGCACGCCCTTTAGCTCCCATTCATTGAACTTATAGCCTGGTGATTGGTCTGAGTCATCCAGACGTACACGAATTCCCTTCGCTTTTAAGGCCGCAAAAATCTCATCTAAATGCTCCATGATTTGAGGGTTCTTTTTCCATGGACCTACTGGAATTAAAACGACTTGCGTTGGTGCGATGCGTGGAGGTAAAACAAGTCCCTGCTCATCCCCATGCACCATAATAACCGAGCCAATTAAGCGTGTAGAAGTACCCCAAGATGTTGTATGCACATATTCATGCTGGTTTGCTTTATTTAAATATTTGATATTAAAGGCTTCAGCAAATTTTGTTCCTAAATAATGCGATGTTCCTGCTTGAACAGCCTTGCCGTTTTTCATCATTGCCTCAATAGAGTACGTATCGACAGCCCCTGCGAAACGTTCAGAAGGTGTTTTTTGTCCATCATAGACAGGAATTGCTAGCACCTGTTCTACTACTTCTTTATAAATGTCTAGCATTTGCATTGTTTCCTGCCGAGCATCTGCTTCATCCACGTGCGCTGTATGCCCTTCTTGCCATAAAAATTCTGATGTCCGGATAAAAGGTAGTGTTTTCTTTTCCCAACGGAAGACATTTGCCCATTGGTTGATTAGCACTGGTAGGTCACGGTAGCTTTTAATCCAATTAGAGTAAAGATGACCAATCATCGTCTCAGATGTTGGACGAAGGGCTAGCCGTTCTTCTAATTGTTCCCCTGCTGCCTCGGTTACCCAAGGAAGCTCAGGTGAGAATCCTTCGATATGATCCTTTTCCTTTTGAAAGAAGGATTCAGGGATAAGCATTGGGAAATAGGCATTACGATGTCCTGTCTCTTTAAAGCGACGATCCATTTCCTCCTGAATATGCTCCCAAATTTCATAGCCGTCTGGCTTAAAGGCGATACAGCCTCGAACAGGTGTATAATCCATTAAATCGGCTTTTTGGATGGTCTCGATATACCATTTCGAAAAATCTTCTAGTTGTCTTGACATGTGTTCTCCTCCAATTTTGTTAAATGAATACTTGTTCAACCCGTATGAAGATTTAGCTGAAGCAAGAAAAAAGCACAAAGCTGTCCTCTGAATAAGGACGTCTTTGTGCTGGAATGACGTGGTACCACCTTGATTTAGCTTTATGTTGAATATAAAGCCCTCTCACGTTTGGTAACGAAAACGACTCGGTTATGTTTGCATAACATCTCCGTGGTAGGTGTTCAGTCAAGAAGCGGTGATATAGCTCTCAGCAGGTGCTATATTTTCTGTTTCACAATTCTTACTTACTTGGCCACATCATCAAATGGTTTATCATGTTAACAGTTTTACTTTATCCCACTTTAGCAAAATCATTCAGGAATAGCAATTAATAACTGGATTTATTTGTGACAGTATTAACAATGAGATTCGTAAAATCTTCTACAGATAAAGGCTTACTAAAATAATAGCCCTGCACATACTCACATCCATGCTCACGCAGAACATTTAATTCAGCTTCCTCCTCTACACCTTCAGCTACTACTTGGAGATTTAAGGCATGTGCTAATGAAATCATGGCTGAAATCATAGCGATTCCAGACTTCTCAGGTACGATATCACGGACAAAGGCACGATCAATTTTAAGTACATCCACTGGGAATTTTTTTAAATAATTTAACGATGAATAGCCTGTCCCGAAATCATCTAATGAAATAGTTATACCTAGTTCTCGTAATTGCTTGATCGTATCAATTAAATCTTCCGTATAATCAAGCATACTCATCTCGGTAATTTCAATTTCTAATAAATTAGGGTCAATGCCTGTTTCTGCAATGACACTACGCACCATATCTACAAAGCCACCTGTACTAATATGAATTGGTGAAATATTTACAGCTACCCGCAATGATAAATCATGTGATTCATTCCACTGACGAGCTTGAGCACAGGCTTTACGTAAAACCCATACACCAATATCATTAATCAATCCACAATCCTCTGCAAATGGAATAAAACGATCTGGCGGAATATGACCTAATTCAGGGTCATACCAGCGTAGCAATGCCTCCATACCAATAACAGAATCCGTTTTTAAGTCGATCTTTGGCTGATAATGTAATTCTAGACGATCTTGCTTTAATGCTTGATGTAATTTTGTTTCAAGTAAAAGCCATTTATCATTGGCCTCGTCCATATTGTCGCGATAGAGTCGATATTGATTGCCTCGTGTAGATTTTGCTGCATACATAGCAATATCCGCATTTTTCAATAATTCTTCCACAGAGTTTGCATGATCTGGGAATACACTGATGCCGATACTAGTACTCGCGTAAAATTCATAGGTATCGACAATAAAGCTTTCATTGAAGACGCCAATAATTTCCTTAGCCATTTCATCAATGCGATTGACATCATTTAAAATCATGACAAATTCATCGCTATTGTGGCGATAGAAAGAATTCGATGTATGATCAATATTGCGCAGACGATTGGACATTTCCACTAAAAACATATCGCCAATAATATGACCAAGTCCGTCGTTAATGTGTTTGAAACGATTCACATCAATGAAAAATAACGCAAACTTCTCTCCTGTACGTCGAGATTGATGAAATTCATTTTCTAAACGCTGTTCTAATTTGCGACGATTTGGTAGCCCTGTTAGTTCATCGTGATAGGCAATATGAGTAATTTTTTTAATGTCCTTTTGCGCTGTAATATCTACGCGAATGGCAATATATTGATAAGGCTTTCCTCGTTCATCTAGGAACGGAAAAATCGTTGTTTTCACCCAATATAAACTGCCATCTTTCGCACGATTGCACACCTCGCCATTCCACATATCGCCATTACCGATTGTTTTCCACATCTCTCTAAAGAAAGATTTAGGATGAAAGCCTGAATTTAGTAAACGGTGATCTTGGCCAACTAATTCTTCACGCGTATACTTTGAAATTTTACAAAAATGATCATTAACAAAAGTAATTTTTCCGGTGCGATCTGTAATCGCTACAATGATGGAACTATTCATGGCGGAAAAGATATCTTGTAATTCTTTTAGACTGTAGTTCATTTGATTAACACTACTAGGCGTGATATTCATCATTTTCATTCTCCATTCATTAAAATATGAAGGGTTTGGTACTTTTGCTTTATCTTACAGCGAGGTATAAAGTTGTGGTATATCGCCCTTTTTTATGTAATTATATTATAGTCTTAGAAAAGCAGTTAATTCAACCCAAATCTCAAAAACATTCAAAGCAGCATTTGATAGTTTTTAATAAAATAGACAAAATTTAGTGTATCTAAACACCTTGAAATTGTCTAAATATATAGTTTTTCGATACTTTTGAACTATATGAGTTAGTTTATTTAGGCTATTTATCTTTTTAATACAAAATATAAAAGTTTCATATAGTACGTTTTGATGTCTTGTAAAATTTTTGTTAAAGTAAAATGCCTTACTGTCCCGCATAGGAAGTAAGGCATGTTAGTTGTTAAGAGACCTCATATTCTATTGAACCCCCCGTTGATTTTGCCTGCTTGTTGTAGGCATCTAATTGCTCTTGAGATAAATTTAAAATGTAATAGTGAAAATTAATAGGCTCTAGCCCATGCTCCTCACATACTTGGCGATAAAATTCATAACCTTCTCGATAATCTGTCATCCTCATAACTTCCTTTCACATTTGCTACTATATGTCTATTTTTTGTTATATAACAGAAATATTATTTGTTTAAAAATATATAACAGGCTACTATACTTGTCAATAAATTATCTGAAATTACGAAAGCCCAGACCATTTTATTTAGTATGGCTGGGCTTTTCATAAAATATTCACGGCGGCTTCCGTCATAATCACTCCTTTTAAATTCCTAATTGTTTTGCTTGCATATTGTAAGCTGAAAGTTGTTGCTGTGATAATTGTAATACATAGTAACGGAAAGAAATTGGCTCCAATCCATAGCGCTCACACATTTCACAATAAAATTCATAACCATCACGATACTTTGACATTTATATTTCCTCCTCTAACGAAAACTGTTTTATAACAGTTGTTATTATTTTTATTTAATATATAACAGATTATGTAGCACGTCAAGAGATTATAACAGAAAAATTGAATAACAATAAAAGGAATTTAGCTCATCTCCTGTGGCCAAATTCCTTTCATACATGTTATTCTTTAACGATTTCTTGTAATTGCTTGATATGACGTTGCTCGTGCAAATAGACCATTTCAATCCATTGATCGAGTGGTAATTCGCCTAAAGCTGGGTGCTGCACAGCGCGCTTAGCTAATGCTTCAGTTTCCTCAATTGTTTGTAAAAAGGCGAGGAGGTTCTTTCTTGTTGTAGCTAGTAAATCCAGCATCGCTTGAACAGTGAAAGGCTCTTTTGCTGGCTCTACAATAGGCGGTGCTTGGAACTTTCTTGTTCGATCTAAGATGAGCTGAACATTTTTTCGAGCGGGTGTTGACTGTTCCTCTGCCTTTAATCCCCATGTAATGGCTTTCTTTGTTGCTTCCTCTACTAATACGAGATGGTGGCAGATTTGCGCTACACTCCAGCTTTGTGCATCTGGTTTCTTATTAAAGGCTGTATCGTCCAATGTGTGAATCTCCTGAAGCAATTGTGTTCTTGTGGCATCAAGATGTTCTTTGACGTTTGACATCCTTGGCTCCCCTTTCATTAGGTCTTCTACTATATATTCGATATGGAGAGGGGAAAATCATCTTTCACGAACAATATTAAATGGATTATTCTCTAAAACATGCTGTAGCTGCTCATCTTCAATATGTGTATAAATTTGCGTGGTTGCGACGCTAGAATGCCCTAAAATGTGCTGCAAACTACGGATATCTGCCCCTGCTTTATACATCATCGTTGCAGATGTATGGCGTAGCTTGTGTGGTGTAAGTCGTTCTTTTTGAAGACCTGACTGCTGATTAATGCGTTTAACGATTTTGGCAACGGTTTGACGTGTAAAGCGTGTTCCCTTTTGTGACACAAAAAGGGGCTCCTCGCCTTCTCCTTTATAGGGTGTCTTCCCACTGTTTTCATAGTCAGCAAGTGCCTGCATACAGCTATCATTTAAATAGACTGTGCGCTCTTTGTTGCCCTTCCCAATTACGGTTAAATAACGTCCTTGAATGGATGTCTTGTTAAGCTGACATAGCTCGGTGACACGTATTCCTAAATTTAAGAAAAACATCATCATGCAATAATTTCTCGGGGATGCCTGATTGCTTTTAATCCCATCTATAAATTGTGTAGCTTCTTGTAGGTTCATATAAATAGGTCGTTTTCTGCCTATCTTTGGTGTTTCTAATTCATCTGCTGGATTTTCCTCGATAAGTCGACGTTTGCCTTTTAAATATTTAAAAAAGGATTTTAATGTTGCCACTTTTCGCGCTCTTGCAGCAGCTGAATTGCCTCGCTGTACTTCGCAATATTCCATAAATAAATAAAGATCCTCTAATGTCATTTCGCGTATTTCTTCTATTGTAATAGTGCCAATATCAATGGTGGATAAATTCTCTATATCCAAATCCTCTTGGACAGCTTTGTAGAAGCGAAAAAATAAGGTCAGGTCATATTCATATTCTTTTCTTGTACGCTGGGACTTTCCTTTGATGGTTGTTAAATAGACAAGAAAATCCTTCATGAATTTTGGTTGCTTCGTTTGTTGCATGCTCATCACCTCTATTTTCTCTATTTTACCATGAAAAAACGTTCCCAAATATAAATTTGGGAACTTTATTGAAAAAAAATGCCCTTTTTCGCACTACAGAACAAATGTTCTGTTTAAGGGTAATAAAAAAACCCTTTTTAAAAAGAGGTTTTTTGTTACAACTATTTTGTGACAGTTATAGGATTTTAGGCATAAAGTTCACGATAAATGAATATTAAAATCTAGTAGACTTTATTTGCTGTGTGAGACGCGTTGAAAAAACAGTAGATGGGTAACTGTCCATGTCAATTCGTCTCACAACACACATGGAATTATTTTACAAAAACTGAATAAGTCCCATCCTCTTGTTTTGTTAGTGACCAGTTTGTCGATAACATTTGCTGAAGTCTTGTGACTGTCTCCTCATCACACGTTAAATGCTGGATACCTGTTTCTAATAGTTGGTAATCCTTCCCTTCTTCTAATTGAAAGCGTAGCTGCAATAAACGTTGGATGCCTGGTAATGTTACATACTTGATTCGATAATGGCCATTGTACGCATCCAAGAACTGTTGTTCCCCTTCCTGAAAAAGAGCCATTGTCTCACTAAATTCATAGTTTGGTACTTGTTCTTGCCAAGCTGATACATCCCCCGAACGCAAAGCTCGTAAAATCTCCTCGTCTGATAAATTTAATTTGGATAGTTTATCTAATTCATACGCTTGCATTAAATTAATGATGGTCATGGTTGTTAGCTCCTTTTATGTATTTATTCACAGTGTAACATGTTTTCACTACTACTTGAATTCGGAGGCGATCCATATGATGAATTTATATGATTCTAGTCTGTTTTTCGATGAAATGTTTGATGGCAATAAGCCAAAGCCTCATTATCGATCTTTTCATCATAAGCTATCCTTTTTTTCGCGGGAGCAACTTGAAGAAAAATACCGACAAGCGCAAGCGAGCTTTCTCAGACAAGGGATTACATTTACGGTATATGGTGCACAAGACGGAACAGAACGTACCATGCCTTTTGATTGTGTCCCAATTATTATTCCTCAAACCAAATGGGCCATGATTGAAGCAGGTGTCAAACAGCGCGTGGAAGCCCTCAATAAATTTTTACAGGATGTTTATGGACAGCAAAAGATCATTCAGGACGGTCTTATTCCGAGACAGCTTGTCGAAAATAACCCATATTTCAAACCAACCATGAGAGGACTTCAAGTACCAATTGCGAATCATATCTTTTTAGCAGGGATTGATTTAATTCGGGATGAAAAAGGTGATTATCATGTACTCGAAGATAATTTACGCAACCCTTCTGGCATTTCCTATGTCTTTGAAAATCGAGATGTGATGAAGGAAGTATACCCTGAATTTTTCTCCAAGCATACGATTCGTCCTCTTGATAAACAAATGGCTTATATGAAAAAAGCACTTCTTGAACATCGCCCACCTTCCTTGCAAGCAAAAAGAGAGCCTAAAGCTGTCCTCCTAACAGCAGGCATGTACAATTCTGCGTATTATGACCATGTTTTTTTAGCCCAGCATTTAAACATCCAGCTCGTCGAGGGTCGCGATTTAGTTGTACAGGATTTGAAGGTCTATATGAAAACCATTTATGGCCTACAGCAAATCGATATTATTTATCGTCGAATTGATGATGACTTTTTAGATCCTACTGTCTTTCGTGAGGATTCTTTATTAGGTGTTCCACATTTAATGGCTGCTTATCAAGCAGGTCATGTATCCATCTTGAATGCCGTTGGGAATGGGGTGGCAGATGATAAGGCAATGTATGCCTATGTGCCTGAGATGATTCGCTATTATTTACAGGAAGAACCTATTCTACAGAATGTGAAAACCTATCATCTAGGAAATGTCAGTCAGCGTGAATGGGTGCTAGAGCATATACACGAGCTCGTTATTAAAAATGTAGGAGCCTCTGGTGGCTATGACATGTTAATTGGTCCACATGCAAATAAAGAAGAGATTGCTTTGTTTAAGCAAAAAATTATTGATCAGCCCTATCAATATATTGCACAACCAACGATTAAATTGTCCAGAGCCCCTGCCTTCCAGAATGGGCGATTTTATCCTTGCCATGTTGATTTACGTGTTTATGTTATGAAGGGTGAGGATTGCTATGTGTTGCCTGGCGGTTTATCTAGAGTGGCACTACAAGAAGGGTCTCTTGTTGTGAATTCCTCTCAAGGGGGCGGTGCAAAGGATACGTGGATTTTAAAGGAGGAATTGCAGCATGCTAAGTCGAGTAGCCGACGCGTTGTACTGGATGGCACGTTATAGTGAACGTACACAAACAAATGCACATATATTACAGGTACAGCTGTTGAATATGTTGGAGCAATCAGGGCAAGAACATGATTATATTGATCATTGGGAGGCTGTTTTAAATATTTGTGCCTCTAAGGAGGAGTATTTAGCACATTACACAACGATTCGTGTTAACCCATTGATTGATTATCTTCTGTTTTCTGAGAAAAACGGTAATGCCCTTCATGCCACATTACGTGCTATTCGGGAAAATGCACGAGTTACACGTGATAGTATGCCAACGGAACTTTGGGAAATTCAAAATTCCTTTTATTTAACAAAGCAACAGTCCATACTAAAAAGAGAGCGACCTATTCCACTCATTGCCCTTCAAGATTTTTTACAGGATGTTCGAAAGACTTTATGGATGGAGACAGGGCTAATTGAGGGTACAATGGATCGCGATCTTCCCTTCTATTTTATGCAGGTCGGCAAATGGCTTGAACGAGCAGAAAAAACCATTCGGATGATCGTTGTAATCGTAGAACAACAGAAGCGAACAGGCACATCACTGTTAGAGGATGATGGTACCTTTTTATTGGAGCTTTCCGCAGCTAGAGAATCCTACATGCGGAAGCATCGCCAGACCAATTTACTAACGGTCATTCGGTATTTAGTCCAAGATGTGCATTTCCCATGTTCTGTGATGTTCTGTGTAAAGAAAATAGAAGAAGCCATAACGGCTATTGAACACGATTCTTTATCCTCACGATTTTTAACGCTTCAGTCGGATATTAGTAGCCTCGTTCTTGCAATCGATCATATTGATTTTTGGCAAATGACTATTGAGGAAACCCTAAAACTGATGGAGGAAAGATTGTCTCAATGTATGGCTTTTAGTGAAGCCTTTTCGACAATCTATCATTTATATGAACCCAGCGTACAACCTTGAAAGGAATTCACCACAGCTCCCTTTCAACAGGCAAGTCAGTAAGCAGAAGGAAGCGGACACGATGAAATTTGAAATTCAGCATACAAATATTTTTCAATATGAGTCTGAAGTCGATCAAAGCTTGAATACGATTCGTTTAAAGCCGCGTAGCGATGAGCGTCAGCGATTATTATCTTATCGAATTGCCATAACGCCATCCTCCCTAACCCGTGAGCATACGGATATTTGGGGCAATACTGTTGGTTCCTTTTATATACCAGAGCAACATCAAATACTAGAAATTCATACATCTTCAATTGTAAGTATTCAGCGTGCACCATTTATTCATCGTATTCAATATTCGCCCGAAATGCAGA
This sequence comes from Lysinibacillus sp. FSL K6-4013, assembly GCF_038630435.1. Classification (NCBI taxonomy): domain Bacteria; kingdom Bacillati; phylum Bacillota; class Bacilli; order Caryophanales; family Bacillaceae; genus Lysinibacillus; species Lysinibacillus sp. FSL K6-4013. The sequence goes on along the minus strand of NZ_CP152031.1, from coordinate 2,337,894 downwards.
CCATCTTTCACTCACAGCTATTCTATGAGCATTATTTACCGTATTTAAAAGCAACACATTTTACATTTATGACAGAGCAGCAGCTAGAGGAAGTTTATCATGCGATCGGTCATGCTGAAAATCCTGTGCTCTTTTCGCTTAATTTAATGCAGTATTTATATTCTAGCTTTGAGTATGACCCGACAGCGACCAATGTAACTACAATAGCAAGTGAGGCATTTGCATTAAAACGGGGTGTTTGTCAGGATTTCACCCATGTCATGCTTGCTGTTTTACGGGCGAAAGGAATACCAGCTCGCTATGTCAGTGGCTATCTATATGTCGATGAAAACTCAGCCCTCATCGGAGATATCGCTACACATGCCTGGGTAGAAGTCATGATTCCAGGTATTGGCTGGATCGGTCTTGATCCTACAAATAATGTGGAAGTATTAGAAAACCATATTATTTTATGTATTGGACGCGATTATAGTGACATTAGCCCTGTGGAAGGGGTATATACAGGAGGCAAGCATGATTTAACAGTCAAAGTAAATGTCAAAGCATTGAATCATTTATAAAAGGCGTGCAGTAATGGTGATAAATCGCGATTACTGCACGCTTTTATTCTAGGCGCTGCTGTCTTTCTGTTAGCACCCATTTTCGTACATAGCCCATTTCTTGTTGAATATGCTCCAGTGTTTTTTCCTGTTGAAACGCCCGTTGCATCACCGTATAACGCAAGTCAGTGGCTCTTACATTCTTCCCTATATCTTGGGATATCGTTTGAAAAATGCGTTCAACTGTTTTCGTAGTAATTGGCTTCGCTATACTTGCCTCGCTTACCCAAACCCATTCTCCCACCTCTTGCTCATGTAAATTGCTCGTCTCTTTTTTATACTGTGCGAGCATGTCCATGAGGATCGTTGAACACTTTATTTCTCGACGACCATTTCGGTTGGCTATAAAAAGAGTCGCTTTTTCTTCCTTAAAGTGTGTCCATTTCATGCGAACGAGCTCGGCAGGCTTACAACCTGTTTCCATCAACACTTGAACGATACAGCCATTGCGTCTTGCCAGCCATGCATGCTCCTTTGTTTTAGCATATTGAAAATAGGTGGGCCATACGTTTGCAATTTGCATGATCTGCTTATTTGTCAGTGCTTGCAGTGTCTCTTTTTGTCTTTTTTTTGGCTGTAAAATATGCTGATAATCAAAGGGCTTCACCCATTCTCGTAAAAAAATAAAGTCTACAAAGCCTCGTAATGTCGCTATTTTATGGTTAAAAGTATTGATATTACTATAGGTTTCCTTTAAATAGTCGCAGTAGAGCTGTAATAAATTTTTCAATTGATGATCTACATACAAGTAGTTTTGCTTATGGGCGAATGTTAAAAATTGCTGCCCATCCATATTGTATTGTTTTTTTGTGGCAGCACTTTTTTTCAATGATTGCAGCAGTAATACATAGCTATTCCATGCGTCCTTGAGTGTAACCATGTCGCCCCTCCTTGTTTACTTGGCGTGAGTTATTTATATTTTACTATATTTTGGGTGCGTAGGTTTAATTTCATTTTAATATATTGTAATGTCGGATAATCTGTATTTCCATAACATAAACCCGCTTCTACCATTTAAATGCCCCTTACATAATGAAGAAACATATGTTCCGAAAGTAGTTTCTCATAATTTTTGCTTTCTTACAATAGTAAATTCCGCTCCCCTGTTGTAGTACAATAAATGCTTACTATTCCCTACATTCTTGTATAACAACGCAATTTTATGTGAAAATTCGTATCATTTCGTGTTTATCGTTGATTGTGTTATATAATAAAGGTAGACACTAACATGTAGGAGGCTTTCCGATATGCAAGTAAAAACGACTCGACTGGAAGCAGAAGATGCAAAAATTATTTATCAAGAAACAGCTGGACTAGCGATAATTACGATTCATCGACCACAAGCAAAAAATGCATTAACCGCAAACATGTGGGATCAATTAGCCAAGATTGCCCTACAAGTATTAGATAATCCGAAAAATAAAGTACTAATTTTACGGGGCTCTGGCCAAAACTTTACAGCAGGCTCTGATATTAAAGAGTTCAATGCCATTTCTCTTGAACAAGCTGAAGAAGCCTTTGTACATATGGAAAAAACCATTTCTACCATTGAGCGCCTCCCGATTCCAACGATTGGCGTCATCAATGGGCCTGCGATGGGTGCTGGCTTGGAATTAGCCTTGGCCTGCGATATCCGCATTGGCTCGGACAAGGCCAAGCTCGGTATTCCTGTCGGTAAATTAGGAATCACCTTAAACAACAAATTTGCACAGCGTTTAGTCCAGCTCGTTGGCCCTGCCACAACCAAGGATTTAGTCTTTACAGGACGAATGTTTAAAGCAGAGGAAGCCTTCAAGCTTGGAATGCTTAACTACCTAGTAGCTGAAAAAGATTTAAATAAATACATGATTCGTATGGGTAAGCTTGTTGCAGGAATGTCGCCTGAATCCTTACTTGCCGTGAAGCAATCTGTTCAAGAATGTCTCGATAGTGTGCCGACCTTATGGCAAGGCTCTTCGCCATTTGTAGGCAGTGATTTCGCAGAGGGTTGTCGTGCCTTTGTGGAAAAACGCCAGCCACGGTTCACCCGCCAACCAAAGTAAAAAACAGGTACTCTTAACGCCAACGTGCGCGCAGAGTACCTGTTTTTTACGCTTTTTTCTTTTGCAAAGCCGTTTTCACATGTACATGAATAGCATCTAATTCATAGCCAAAATGTAGATAAAAGTCTTGCTGCACAGCTTGTTGTAATGCCAATAAACGTGCTGCTAGTGGATAATCGATCGGTAGCTTTACCTGAATAGTGAGGATAGCTTGAACCTGATCTCCTAGCACAAATTGTGCCTGCTCCACCTTTTGTACAATGGCCTGTTGGCTACAGCAGTATGTCAGTAGCTGTACATAAACATGCTTGCTGATTTCTATATATTCCCGCTGAAAATCAGGGCGTACAATTGTCGTTTCTCCGATTTTTTCACGTTTCGATGAAAAAATCTCCATGCCCTTTTGCACCAATCGTTTAAAGAAATTTTGCTCCACTTGTCTATATGGAATTGGCATAACATGCTTACCCTGTGTTTGACGGATAAAGCGTGCTTTTTGAATTTCTTTTAATGAACGGACATCTTCCACATCATAATAGTGATCAATTGGACCTAGCTCTAGCTGCTTGGCAATACTATTCGTCATTTTAGTCGATGTGCCTATCAGTAAAATAGACTGTACCTGATGATGAACTAGCGCCTTTTGGACAGCCTCACGATGGACAGGATCTGTAAAAATGGCGCGTCGTACAGCGGTAATCGTATTTTTTTCAAATTTTGCAGAAACGCCTGCAACCCTGACACCATTCACAATGAGTAATCCATCATCAACAATGGCCTCCACCCCTAATTTATGGGCAAAGGCCAGCGCACTTGTACTTTTGCCTGTGCCACTTGGTCCACTTAATGAATAAACCTTCACTGCCCTTCCCCCCTTACAATATCGTTTTCGCATCTGGTGGTAATGTGCGTACATGCTTCAAATAGGCTGACATATGAGCATCATCCTCGTGAGGGTACGCGAACTGAAAGTGATGGGCTACCTCCTTTGCGATACTTCGAAAGAGTGTGCATGCCGCAAACAGGGCATTCCACATGTTAGTATAATCAGCGTCGGCATAGGTTTTTACGTACAATGCCCAATAATTAGCTGGCACATAATTTTTTAAATACTTCCCCATTTTGCCTGTAGATATCTGATAATGATAGTGCTGACCAATCCACCAATTAAGCATTTGATGCAAGGACTGCCTTGTCGTTTCCTCAAACATTTGCTTGGCATATGGGAGTTCGTCTCGCCAAATGCCCTTGGCTACATTTTGTAAGCACCACCAAAAATCATTCGTACAGCTAGCAAATTGCCCCTCAGTCGGTGGACTAATATGATAGTCGCAATCTGAGGATGGAGAGATAGGTGGCAAAAGCTGATCCTTATCGAGTAAAGGGACGGTCAGCTTGTCTTGGCCATACTCATCTAGCATAGCTTGTATCGATAATAAGCGAAGGTCAATGCGATGCCCATCCTTCAGTAGCATTAAATATGTATAGCTATAAGAAAAGTCTTTGTCCAAGCCAAGCCCCTTATCCAATCGATCAGGCTCCTGCACCATCAGCCGCTCACCAAATACGTGAATCCATTTATCATCTTGTAAGAAAGAGGCTATGTCTGTTACGACATACACAACATCAAAATCTTGAAACATATCCCTTGGAACATTCGGATTTGCTCTTGAGCCATTTAGGTAAACAGCACGAATTCTAGTGTCCTGTTGTGCAGTGGCTAGGATTAAATCATACATTTCTTGCTCTGTTCTCATAAGACTCACCCCACCTGAAAAGCTTTATACTCAGTATAATACACTTTCCTCTTTGAAGGAATTTATAGTAGCTTCCCCCAATGGTAGAAAATCTTTTTTCGCTAGTCTATGCACACATCCTCTCCATTATATAAATATTTTCTTTTTTCAGAATATCTGTCCCTTTCTGCGCTTCAGTATGATAAAATGTGAACTACTATTCTGTTATACAACTACAAGGAGTGTACTAGTTTTGAAAATCGTACCATCTAAAAAAATGTCATTATTTACACCAGCAATTTTCGGAGATTTGAAAAATTTTGCTCGAGAGCAGCAAGCAAAGGGCATGACCTTAATTGACCTAAGCTTAGGCAGCCCTGATCTTCCTCCACATGCCAAAATACGTGAGCATCTTTCCTATCGTGCAGGTTTAGCCGAATCTTATGGCTATACACTGACTGGCACACAGCGTTTTTATGACGCGGTGAGTCGCTACTATAAGCGTCGTAGTAATGTTGATCTAGATCCCGCGACAGAAATTATTCAAACAATTGGTTCGCAAGAAGGCTTAGTGCATTTACCAATTGCCTTTTGTGATCCAGGAGACATCGTCTTATCCACAAACCCAGCTTATGTAGCGTATGACGCAGGGATTCACTTAGCTGGCGCAACACCTTATTACATGCCTCAAACAGCCGACAACGATTATTTACCTGATTTAGACGCTGTACCAGAAGAAATTGCACAGAAAGCAAAGTTATTGATTTTAAACTTACCAGGAAATCCTGTACCAGCGATGCCGTCATTAGCATACTTTGAAAAAGTCATCGCCTTTGCTAAAAATTATAATATCATCGTCCTCCATGATGCTGCCTATTCAGAGTTCTATTTTACGGGAGATGGCCCTATTAGCTTCCTAGCTGCACCAGGTGCAAAAGAGGTCGGTATGGAGATTAACTCCCTCTCTAAAAGCTTTAGCCTTGCTGGAACACGTATTGCCTATATCGCAGGAAATGCAGAAATGATCGCTGTTATTAAGCAATTAAAATCAAATTTAGATTTCGGTATTTTCGAGCCTATTCAGGATGCGGCTGTCGTAGCATTGGATAACGCTGAGGAAATTACGGAAAGCTTACGTGCCACTTTCTCAGAGCGCCATAAAACGCTGATGAATGGCTTACAAGCTTTAGGCTGGGAAGCCGCACCCTCTGATGGTGGAATGTTCGTATGGGCTAAATATCCCTATGCTATCGATTGCACAGAATTAGCCTTTCAATTGATTGAACAAGTAGGCGTTGTCACAGTTCCAGGAACCGTATTTGGTACAGCTGGACAAGGCTATTTACGTTTAGCATTAGTTCAACCAAAGGAACTTCTGCAAGAAGCCGTGGAACGCTTAGCAAAAGTACAATTATTAGCAAAGCAATAATTAGTCAATGTAAAAACCCTTCTAACATTTTGTTGGAAGGGTTTTTCTATGATGGTTAAATCCACACATCATTTTCAGCGGTAAGCTCTGATTGCTCCTCACCTGTATTCACGACACCCATTGGCTCTACAAGCAGAATTTTACACTCCGAAGCAGCAAAGGGTTTATGTTCCACATTGCGAGGAACCACAAACATCTCTCCTGCGTGCAAGCTTACCTGGCCATCTCGGAATTCGATGATTAAATGCCCCTCCAGGACAATAAACACCTCATCCGTATCCTCATGCTTATGCCAAACAAAATCCCCCTGAACTTTAACGAGTTTGAATTGATAATCGTTCATTTCAGCAATGACCTTTGGAGACCAATGCTCTTGAAATTTAGCCAATTTCTCTTGAAAATTGATCGGTATGTATGCCATTTCCTTTTCCCCCTTGTTTTAGCTCTACTAGTAGAATAGCATACTGCGATTTTCCACAGCAAAAAACAGCTACTGCATTGCTAGCAGTAGCTGTTTTGTTAGATATCATATTTTTGATGAACGTCATCTTCGTAGCGGTTATAGCGCTGCTTAAAGAGCTTGAATAAATGCGTGACAAGTACCTTAAAGATCGCATAGCCAGGAATCCCTAAAATAACACCTGGGACACCGAATAACGAGCCTGCCGTTAATAGCACAAAGATAATCGTAATTGGATGAATACTGAGTGATTTCCCCATAATTTGCGGAGAAATGAACTTTCCTTCGATTAACTGAACGATTGTCCATACAATCGCTAGCTTAATCAGCATCAATGGAGATGTAACAAGAGCGATAATGACTGCTGGTGTGATCGCAATAACGGGTCCTAAATAGGGCACCACACTTGTAATCATCGCAAGGAAGCCGAGCAATAAAGCATACTTCATGCCAATAATTAAGAAGCCAATCGTCACCATTGCTCCAATACACATGGATACTAAAATCTGTCCCTGTATGTACGAACTAATTTGCTTGTCCATGTCATGGAAAATCTCAGTTACCTCTTTACGCATACGTGGCGGGCACACTTTCAGCATAAATTTCGGTAATTTTTCGCCCTCTTTTAGTAAATAAAACAGGATGAATGGCACCGTTACAAGTGATAGCACAATACCTGTTAACGTTGATAGGAAGCCCGTAATACCAGATGCCACACCCTGCGCTACATTGGTAGCCATATCCTTCACTGTTTTTACCATATCTGTTGTGAAGTTATTCAAAACTTCATCAAAATTAAAACTAATTTTATCTAAGTACTCATTAAAACGTGAATGATTCAGGAATTCTACAATGTTTTGCGTAAATGCCATGAAGTACTCTGGGAATTCCTGTGCTAAATTAGTGAACTGATCGCGTAAAAATGGATAGACTAGCACCACAAGTAATGTAATGACACCAATGACCGCAATATAGAGGATTAAAATACCCCATATCCTTGGGATACGCCATCGTACCAGAATCGCCAGCAATGGGCGTAATAAATAGTAACCAATGACGGCTAGTACCCCAGGTAAAATGACTACTTCAAATAAAACTTGTAGCGGGGTAAAGATAAAGGAAACTTGATTAAACATAAAAATAACACATGCCACCAGTAATAAAATCACCAGTGTAAATAATAGGTTTCTACCACCTAAAAAACGAATAAACTTGGTTGCTAACAGGCTTGAACGCTCTTTTGGTCTCTCTTTTTCCATATATCCACCCCAATCCAAATGCTCTACCTTTATATTACAGGATAATGCTGGTTTTTGCGAAACATCACTCTAGTGAAATACCTAAAAAATCACTTAAAAAGGCTTTGTTTTGCTCTACATCGATGACAATGGAATCGCCCGCATGGCTAAAGTTTTGGAATCGATAGCTCCCCTCGATAGGGATGGTTGCTTTCTCAATGTTTACCTTGCCCTTTGATAGCAATTTTAGCACTTGCTGCATTTCCTCAGTAGATGAATAATCTGTTGTGATATAGCCCTGTGCCGCACCAACAAATTTTGGTAAATGCAGCATATTCGAAGGTGTTAATAACTCTGTTTTTAATGCTTCAATTACTTTTTGCTGACGTGCAACACGCCCAAAATCGCCTTCTGCATCATGACGGAAGCGCGCATAGCCTAGTAGCTCCTGACCATTTAAACGATGAACACCTTGCTTTAACTCTACCCCAATATTTTCAGACATATCCTTTTCAACATCCATTTCCACACCATTTGGTGCTAAAATATCCACTAATGATTCAAAGTTTTTAAAATCAATCAGTGCATAATGATGGATCGGTAGGCCAAACATATTTGTCAATGTATCCTTTAATAGCTGAACACCGTCTAGGTAGTAGGCTGTATTAAGCTTATAGGATTGATAGCCTGGTATATCCGCGTAAATATCACGCATAAAGGATACGAGTTTAATATCGTTATTTGCTTTATTCCAGGATAATACCATCATTGTATCGGTACGTGATTTTTCCTCTCCACGTGTATCGACCCCTAAAATCAAATAGTTTTCGATATCCCCTTTGATGCTATCACCCGTAAAATCTTCCTGTGCTACTTTCGTGTCATTGGCTAGCTCTAGTCCACTGCGATATTGCATGACCGAATAGCCGACAATCACAATGATACACAATAGTAATAGTGTAAAAAATGCTCTCCCTTTACGTAATCGACGCTTTTTAGGACGTTGGGAGCGTCTTGTATAATCTTGCTCTTCCATAACAACTAACTCCTCTATTTTGATATAGTTAATGTAACGATTGATTAGCTAGAAAGTTTCATTTTAAAAAGGATCTATTCCATGTTTTTCTATCTAAACGTTATTTTACACCCATTTGCACAGTTTGGCGTAAAACAATGCTATAATATTTTCACAAAAGAAAGGATGATTCAAATGATAGAAAAAGCGACATTTGCTGGCGGCTGTTTTTGGTGTATGGTCAAGCCATTCGTCGAGTGGGACGGTATACATAAAGTCACTTCAGGCTATATGGGTGGCCACCTAGAAAACCCAACCTATGAAGATGTCAAAAAAGGAACGTCAGGTCATTTAGAAGTAGTGGAAATCGAATTCGACCCTGCTATTTTTAGTTATGAGCAGCTCCTTGATATTTATTGGATGCAAATTGACCCGACGGATGCGTATGGACAATTCCATGACCGTGGCGAATCCTATACAACCGCAATCTTTACCTATACAGATGAGCAAAAGCAAATCGCAGAGGCCTCGAAAGAAAAGCTTGCCAATAGCGGACGCTTTGATAAACCTATTGTAACCAAAATTCGCAATGCTGAACGCTTCTACCCAGCAGAGGACTATCATCAGGATTATTATAAAAAAGAGGCAGCTCACTATCAGCAAGACCGTGCCGTTTCTGGGCGAGATACATTCATTGCGAAGCATTGGGAAAAATAATAAAGAAAGAGGGGTCTCACAAGCTGGAGACACCTCTTTTCTATGCGATGGCAACAAATTTATTAAACGGAGGCCTCTAAAAACGATTGTAGTGCGTCAAAGAAGCGTTGACCATACTTCTCATATTTCACTTCCCCTATACCACTCACCTGTCGTAAATCCTCCAATACGGTTGGTCTTTTATCACATAGATCACGCAATGTTTTATCGGAAAATACAACAAATGGCGGTACTTTTTCCTCATCAGCAATCTCTTTGCGTAATACCCGTAAGTGTTCGAATAATGGATCATTATCCACCAGCTTCTTCACTGTGACAGCTTCCTTCCGCATGACCTGTCGATTGCCAAGCAGCACTTCCTTGCCTTCAGCTGATACATAAATTGTTGGGAATGTACCGTGCTTCACGGCCAGCAAGCCCTCTGCAATTAAAAATTCGATAAAGTTGGAGACATCCTTTGAGGCATATTGTCCTTTTAAAATGCCATAGGTCGATAAACGGGCAAAGCCAAATTCAGCTATTTTTTGATTTTTAGAGCCAATTAACACTTGTGCCACCATGGTCTTACCAAATTTTTGTCCCATACGCACAACACAGGCCAGCACCTTTTGCGCATCCTCTGTCACATCTGTCACTGCTCGCCCGTCAATACAGTTACTACAACGCCCACAAGGCTCCTCCTCTACTTCTCCAAAATACGCTAAAATCGCATTCTGTAAGCAGCCCTCTGTATGGCAATAATCGACCATTGTTTGTAGTTTAGCTAGCTCCTGTGTAATACGTGCCTCATCCTGTGACTGTTCGATAAGAAAACGCTGTGTTTGAACGTCCCCTGAAGCATACAGTAAAATGCAGGCACTTGGCAGACCATCTCGGCCAGCACGGCCCGCTTCCTGGTAATAGCTCTCCATATTACGAGGCATTTGATAATGCAATACAAAGCGCACATTACTTTTATCAATCCCCATACCAAAAGCATTCGTTGCCACCATGATACGTGCCTCATCTTTTAAAAACCGCTCCTGCTCAGCCATCCGCAAGCTCTCTGATAGACCTGCATGATATTTTGCAACGGCTTCACCAGAGCGGCTCAGCACATCATAAATGGCGTCCACCGCTTTTCGAGTAGCTGCATAAATGATGCCCACTTCCTGTTTATTTTGTTGTACATAATTTTTTACATACCGTTCTTTATTTTCACCAATTAACACCGAAAGTGCCAAATTCTCACGTGAAAAGCCTGTCATGACCGTTGCCTGCTCATCAATCGCTAACAATTGACGAATATCATCACAAACCGTTGGCGTTGCCGTGGCTGTCAGCGCTAAAACAGTGGGCTTTTGTGGCCATAGCGTAAAAAGCTTGTGGATCGAACGATAGCTTGGTCTAAAATCATGCCCCCATTGCGATATACAATGGGCCTCATCCACCGCAAGTAATGGGACAGATAAATACGACAATGCTTGAAGAAACGTCGTACTTTCCAGTCGTTCAGGTGCAATATAGAGGAGCTTTAAATAACCTGCACGAGCAAGCTGCATGGTTTCATCCACTTCCTGTGCTGTCAGCGTACTATTGATATAGGCTGCTGGAATATTCGCTGTACGTAAAGCCTCCACCTGATCTTGCATCAGTGAAATCAGAGGCGAAATCACGATGGTTAACCCCTCAAGCATTAACGCTGGAATTTGATAGCAAATGGATTTCCCTCCACCTGTTGGCATGACACAAAGACTTGACTGCCCTCGTAATGTTTGTTCAATAATTTGGGCTTGTCCTTGGCGAAAGGTATCATAGCCAAAATGATGCTGTAGCATTTGTCTAGCTTGCTCCATGCAAAATTCACTCCTTGTTTGTGAGACCAAGTAGCTTGTACTCGCCCTGTTCATTTTTTTCTAACTCATACACCATATTGGAGTAGGCAAGTGCCTCCTGTCCAGCAGCATTCGTTAGGATATATTCCGTTTTAGCCTGTACGATAAGACGCTGTCCCTCTACACGAATTGCCTGAATATCCGTGTCGGAGAAATGAATTTTGGCTTGCTTGGAAGCATAATAGGCAACCATACTAGCCAAGGTTTCTTGTATAGCCTCTGTGCCGACAATCGATTTCATCACACTTGCATCCTGAGTTGTCACTGCCCCCTTTAAATGCTTGTGAAACGTATCTAAAAATAGCTTAATTTCATCGGTATTATATGCAAATACATTTTCTCCATATTGTTCGATTGCTTGCTGTACAGCTTCTTTATCCCCTTGTTCAATATAGGGGTACAAGTTTTTCGATTGGGAAAGTCGTACACTGGCTGTCATGCCCTCTTCAATCCATTCATCAATGGATGCTTGGAATTCCTTTATAGGCAATATGTATGGCTGGGATTCTCCTTGCTGTTGTCGATTAAAATATAGACCGACAATGGCGCCATTTTCAGCCTCCATAACAGGGCTTCCTAGAGGTATCGATTGTTCTGCTTCTATATAATAAGCCGCAACTTTATCTTGGTATTTTTGAATCGTATAGGGTAAGCCATTCACATAAACAGCTAGCTGATTGAGTTCACCTTCATATAGCTTGGGCACTTGCACATCCGCTTGATAGGTTACTCGTAATAGGGCCATATTATAGGCGGTTGACATAACATGAATAGTTGCTGCTACCAGCTTGTCCTGACCAAATTGAACAAGGGCAGTTGGTTTGGATGCCACTAGTGCGCCATTCGTTAAAATATACAGTTGATCATCCTGTTGTCTGATAATAATGCCTGCTCCAACACCATGCTCTCCAATCACTTTGACCTCTGGGACAATTTTTTCCTGTTGCTTCGTCACAGCTCCCTCTGTTTCCACCTCTGCCTTTTTATTTTGAAACCATCCTGTCCCTATTTGACTGTCGCAGCCTGCTACAAGAAAAGCTGTCGCTCCTAAAATGAGCACTTTTTTATACATACCTTCACCAAAACTTTCTTTTCTACATTCTCTCTTCTCTATCATAATCAAGGACTAGTAATGTTTCAAGTTTACATAATATTATTATAAATTAATTAATATTAGAAAAATGTAGCAACTACCCTAAAGTCATTTCTTTCTACCCATTAATATTGGGGAAAGACGAAATTTGCTATGAGGATGGAAGGATATCATACCCACAAAATAATTTTCACATAAAAAGACATGTGCAACCTGACACATGTCTCTTACAATGATTTTTTCCTTAATAGTCCTGTCGTTATTAGAATGCCGAGCATTAATAGTACAAAGATCAGATACGTCCATGTATGGTTGCCAGTTAGGTCATAGCAAACGCCTATTAGAATGGGGATAATGGCACTTACCATAAAGCCACCTGCCAGCACCATAGATGACCAACTAGTGGCCTCCTGATCATTTTTGGCTTCATCAAGAGGCAACAATAGGCCGATTGGAAACAGCCCACTTAACACAATACCAATTAATAAAACAGCCAGCCATAGGTAAATACCTGATGTCAGCCACAGCAGCATAAATCCTATCACGCCAACAAAGCTTAACACTAGTAGCCATGCCATTCGACTGGGCCATTTTTCCATGAACATTGGTACCGCCATATTCCCTATCATTTGTACAATCGACATAATGGTCAGCATGGTACTTGCTGCCTCTAATGACAGGCCTTTATCCTGCAATAGCGGTGTAAGCCATGACATGATTGAGAAAAAAAGTGATGTTTGTAAACCAAAGTACAGTAAGATTACCCAGGCACGTCTAGATGTCCACGGATTACGGACATCTTCTGACGCAGTTACTTGGTGTAGCTGCTCGTTGTGTTCGGATGGAATTGCCGCTAGCCAGATAGCGAGAGCAACTATCGCAAGGATTGACCACATACCAAGGGCGATTGTCCAGCTATTACTGAAACCCTGATAAAAGGTCACGGTTAAGGCTGCACTTAAAGTAGCCCCTACGCCAATACCGAATGAATAGATACCGACAACTGTCGTAAAGCGTTCTGGAAACTTTTTCTTAATATAAGCATTTAAAATAGGACCAATCATTGCAATCGCTAAGCCTGCCGCAAAGCTTGTCACGATGAGCAAGAGATAGCTTGCTTGGAAAAAGCGTAGCCCATTCGCGACGACCAGGATAGCCATTAAAAGGGTGATAGCTGATTTCGTGCCCATTTTTCGCTGAAGTGGGACAGCCAATGGAGCAAATAATCCCATACAAAAAACGGGAATCGCTGTGAGAAAGCTCATGCTTGTATTCGAGACATGTAAGGATGTCATGAGGACGTTAAAAAGAGGTCCTATTCCCGTGACGGCTGGTCTCATATTAAGTGCTACAAAAAATATACTAATGACCACGAAGGTGAGTGAAATGGTCCATTGTTTTTTAGCCATTTGTTCGATCCTCTCTACTATTACACATCATTCATTTATGAAAAGCTTGCATGGATTCCTCTATCCTTTTATCATGTTTTCGAAGGATGGTCAATCATTGGACAGTTTGCCTTTAAATAGCTATTATTTATTACATATTTTCAGGTGCTTCAATACCTAATAAGGCTAATGACTCTTTTAAAACAATGGCGACACTCTGACATAGTGCAAGACGGGATGCTTGCTGTTCATCATCTGCTACTATTTTGTGCTGTGCATAATATTTATTGAATAAGCGTGCCAATTGTAAGGCATATTTCGCTATTTGAGACGGATCAGCCTGATCAAAAACCATAGCTACCGTTTTGGGAAACTGTTCTAATAATAAGATAATCGGCCAAGCCAGCTCTCCTAAAGAATTCAATATCATATCTTGAGTCGGAGCTTTCGCTTTATCTAAAATAGAGCAAATACGTGCATACGTATACTGTACATATGGACCTGTTTCGCCTTCAAAATTCATCATCTGCTCGATTGAAAATTCAATATCGTTTAGACGATGGTATTTTAAATCATTAAAAATTACCGCTGCAACCCCCACTTGCTGTGCTACTTGCTCTTTATTTGAAAGATGAGGATTTTTCTGCTCAATATTACGCTTCGCCGTCGCAATGGCCTCAGCTAGCACATCTGCTAATAACACCACTTTGCCTTTACGAGTCGACATTTTTTTGCCATCCTTCAGCATCATGCCAAATGGGACATGTTGCAGATTCTTTGCCCAAGGATAGCCCATTTTTTCGATGACCTGAAAAAGTTGTTTAAAGTGGAGGGACTGCTCATTACCAACGACATAGAACATCTTTTCGGGCTGATAGTGCTGTTGACGATACAGGGCGGCTGCTAAATCACGCGTCGCATACAGCGTGGCACCATCCGTTTTCGTTATTAAACATGGAGGCATCTCATCCATCTCCACAACATACGCACCGTCTGATTCTACGAGTAGCCCTTTGTCTTTTAGCGCTGTCACAACGGGTGTCATTTTGTCATTGTAAAAGGCTTCACCTGTAAAGGCATCAAAATCAATTCCTAACAGCTTATAGATTGTTTGAAACTCATCTAATGACACATCTCGGAACCATTGCCACAATGCTAGTGCCTCTGCATCACCATCCTCCAATGCTTTAAAGGCGGCACGAGCCTGTTCATTCAGTGTTGGATCTTGCTCTGCCTCTTCATGAAATTTCACATAAATCTTTAGCAACTCCTTAATCGGTGACGCTGAAATAGCCTGTTTGTCCCCCCAAAGCTGATAGGCAACAATAAGCTTACCAAACTGTGTACCCCAGTCCCCTAAATGATTGATACGAATGGCTTGATAGCCATTTTTCTCTGCTATATTTGCTAAGGCATTTCCGATGACCGTTGAACGTAAATGTCCCATCGAGAAGGGCTTGGCAATATTAGGAGATGAAAAATCCAAGACGACAGTTCCCATCTTTGTTGAGCTAGTACCATATTGTTGCTTATCGCGCAGAATCTTGCTCAACACCTGTTGCGTTACCTGTTGCTGAGCTAGAAAAATATTGACATAGCCACCAACGGCTTGCACACGCTCGATACTGTCATGGTTTAATTGACTTGCTATTTGTGCTGCAATACTTTGTGGAGACTGTTTCCACACTTTTGCTAGGGTAAAGCATGGAAAGGCCACGTCCCCTAGCTCCAAGCTTTTTGGTTTTTCTAATAGTGACAATATTTCCTCCCCTGTTATTTGCTGCTTTAATACGACTGCTATACTATCGGCGATTTGTTTATTCATCTTGCTCCTCCTCCTGTCCAAATAAAAAAGCCCTCGCCTCTATAATTAGAGACGAGAGCATGATAATCCCGTGGTACCACTCTAGTTGCCATGTGACATGACCACTTTCCATTGTTAACGAGGTGACGCCCCGCTATTCTCTACTACTATTTCGAGAATCTTCTCCAAAGTGCACTCCATTCATGGTTCCTGCATTAGGCTCCCACCATCCCTAACTCGCTTGCCAGTCTTCCCATCAATTACTCTCTTTTTCATCGAATTTTTCTATGATTTTGACATATATTACAGGACTTCCTTAGCAGCGTCAACCTTTTTTATGTTGCCCATTCGGCAAAAAACGCTCCTCACAATGAGGAACGTTTTTTTTCTACATAATGAATAACATCAGCCATAATGGCATACATCTCTTTTAATTTTAGTTCCTTATTATGAGAGATTTTTTTGGCTACTTGCTCAGTGACGATTCCTTTTTCAACTAACGTATCCCAG
Organism: Lysinibacillus sp. FSL K6-4013; assembly: GCF_038630435.1. Classification (NCBI taxonomy): domain Bacteria; kingdom Bacillati; phylum Bacillota; class Bacilli; order Caryophanales; family Bacillaceae; genus Lysinibacillus; species Lysinibacillus sp. FSL K6-4013. The sequence goes on along the minus strand of NZ_CP152031.1, from coordinate 2,321,989 downwards.
CTAGTCGCATTGGATTCACCGATGAGGACATCAGCCAAATATTGGGCTAGCTCATCTCGCTCAATGGGTTCATCACCTTGATTATAAACTTTATTGATAACAATTTCGAGCTGATCCTTCATTCCTAATGCACTTTCTCCACCGGCACGTAGCATACTCTCTTTTAACATTTTCGCAAACTTTATTTTCGTCGCCTTACTATCTACTTTTAGGTCATTATCATAGCCGCCCACTACAAGGCCGTAATTAATGAGCGTTTGAATGGCTTCATCATACCATTCTCCTTGATATGGGTACTCAATTGAAAATGAATCAACATATGCACCTTGTTTAGTCAATTGCTCTTGTAATGTAGCAATTAATTGTTTATCCTTGCTCATGTCTCTAAAGGTTACATCATGCTTCTGTGCAAGAGCAGCCGCAGTCCCTGCCGCTTCACCTGTCACCATCCCTGTTGGAACAATACGTGCACTACCAGCTGCGAGTGATGAGTAACCAGCAGAGCGTCCGACAACCAGTAAGCCATCAATGTCCTTCGGTACTAATGAACGGAATGGAATGGCATATTGCTTTGGTGATGCGATCACATAGCCGTAATCATGAGGCGTTTGCGCTTGCACATCGACTGGATAAGAGGCAATGCCAATGCTATCCCACTGATCACTATTTTTCCAAAGGTCTGCCATTGGTAATTGATACTCTGCCCAAATATGTCTTGTTTCTCGGACGTAGAGTTCTTCTGGATAGCTAACAATTTCAGCTTTTTCAAATCCTTGGAAGTTTGTTTGTAAATATTTTAGAATGTGTAACGTTTCTTTCTTCCCAGTGGCAATAGCCGCTTGTTTGGAGGATTCATTCAAGCCATCAATACCAAAAATCTGTAAGGCATTGATGAAATATTCATCATCTACACGAGCTAAGTTTAACCCTCGTAATCTTGTACCCTCTTGTAATGGCTTGTATTCATCATGCAGCTTTGTAAAGCCCCACATAACGGTATGATTTAAATTAGCACCGCCAAATACACCAGACTTAGCCGCTTTTTTTACTTCATCCCAATCGACATTTTTTAGATGCAGCATTAAAGTCACAGCCATACGCTTATCCTTTATGCCAATATCTTCTCCACCCACAAAGAATGGAACGCCTGACATGGCTGCAAAATCAGCATCCTGTGTAGCATCTATGAAAGATTTCCCCGTCACAACATATGTACCGTACTTATTTTTTAATTCCACGGACGTTAATTGTTGTTGTTTAACATTCGCTTTCACGATCTCGGTTTGCACGGATAAAGTTAAGTTGGGCTCTTCATCGATCAGCTTTTTAAAGGCTGCCTTAGCACCTACAATGCCAAAAGCGTCATTCCCTCTAACAAGCTCATGCCATTCCTTAAATATTCCCTCACTTATCGAGTTGTTATGGCCATCACGAGGAATGTCGAGGAAATTCAGCATACCATATGTAAATAATCCACCTAACTCTTGTCGTTTTTCGACCAACAATGTTTTTGCACCATTTCGAGCAGCAGCAACAGCAGCAGCAACACCCTCTGGTTCACCACCGATGACAATAACATCATATTCTGCCTCTATATGTTCAATTGGTTCTGGCTTTTTATACTCATCCACTAATTTATTGTATGCCATAGAGTTTGTTATTTCTTTAATAAAATAGTAGCTACCAAACCCAAGTAAAACTACTATTACACAAGTGGCTGTCCATAATAAGCCCTTACCCATAATATACCTCCAATTGTTAAATTTACCATCAATGTGTTTGTTTAATCATCATTCCCGCCTCAAGGGCTGAATGTCCTAGTTGAACGCAGGCATATCATTACCACAAATGAATAATTTTTTAGCTTATAGCATTCTCTATGAAATTATCATCAAGATAAATGAATGAAATCATTTATGAGGATTGTGATGTTTTTAGTCTAACATTAGCAACACCAATCTAGGATAAATGAAAGAGCCACGAGTAGCTGGCATTCAAAACGGGGATGGTCTTGTGGGCACCAGTGATGATTTACTTGACATATAAACAGTCAGAATCATTTTAGACGAAACCTTTGTGAATAAGCAACTAAAATCCCCATGGAAAATGATGTCATTTTTCTATTCTTTTTCAAAAATAGTTAATCACACTACAATAGACGCTCCACTCTCAAAGAAAGTTACACCAAATTTAATTTTTTTATTGTATCTTTATTCAGTTTATGTTTAACAAAAAATGTGGAAAGAACGCCAAACCTTGATTTAATAATGTTTATAGACTATGGAACATATTTCATGCTATACTAGAGCCATTGTGAAAAAAGGAGGAACTTGCATGATTCAAGTTAGTAATGTAGGTCTTCGCTATGGCGATCGTAAACTATTTGAAGACGTAAATATAAAATTCACACCAGGCAATTGCTACGGTTTAATTGGGGCAAATGGTGCTGGTAAATCAACATTTTTAAAAATCCTTTCTGGTGAAATTGAAGCGCAAGAAGGCAATGTATCGATGGGTAAGGACGAACGTTTATCTGTTCTGAAACAAAACCACTTCGAATACGATGAGCATACAGTGCTCGACACAGTTATTATGGGGAATAAACGCCTTTATGACGTGAAAACAGAAAAAGACGCTATCTATGCAAAGGAAGACTTCTCAGATGAGGATGGCATGCGTGCTGCAGAGTTAGAAGGTGAATTTGCAGAGCTAAACGGTTGGGAAGCTGATTCAGAAGCAGCTACACTATTGAACGGTTTAGGTATCTCAGATGATCTTCATTACATGCTAATGGGCGATCTTGAAGGTTCTGACAAAGTTAAAGTATTACTTGCACAGGCCCTTTTTGGTCAGCCTGATGTGCTATTACTCGATGAGCCTACCAACCACCTTGACTTAAAGGCAATTCAATGGCTGGAAGAGTTCCTGATTAACTTTGAGAATACAGTTATTGTTGTATCCCATGACCGTCACTTCTTAAACAAAGTATGTACACATATTGCGGATTTGGACTTCTCTAAAATCCAATTATATGTAGGGAACTATGATTTCTGGTATGAGTCTTCTCAATTAGCGCAAAAAATGGCACAAGACCAAAATGCGAAAAAAGAAGAGAAAATTAAAGAACTACAGGCGTTCATCGCACGTTTCTCTGCGAATGCTTCTAAATCAAAGCAAGCAACATCTCGTAAAAAAATGCTGGATAAAATTGAGCTGGATGATATTAAGCCATCAAGCCGTAAATATCCATTCATCAACTTCCAAATCGGCCGTGAAATCGGTAACGATGTCCTAACAGTAGACGGCCTAACGGCAAGTCATGAAGGCGAAACACTATTCAAGGACATTCGCTTCTCGATGAACAAAGAAGATAAAATTGTTTTACTTGGTAGCCCAATGGCGAAAACAGCACTTCTAGATATTTTAATGGAAGAAAAAGAAGCAGATGCTGGCACATTTAAATGGGGTGTAACGACATCTCAAAGCTACTTCGAAAACGATCATGACAAGTACTTCGAAGGTTCTGAAAAAACATTAGTAGAATGGCTACGCCAATATTCTCCAGACGATGAAACAGAAAGCTTCCTACGTGGTTTCCTAGGACGTATGCTGTTCTCTGGTGAAGAAGTGAAGAAATCCCCTGCTGTTCTATCAGGGGGCGAAAAGGTACGTTGTATGCTATCAAAAATGATGCTTGCAACAGCAAACGTTATTTTATTAGATGAGCCAACGAACCACCTTGACCTTGAATCTATTCAAGCATTGAACGAAGGCTTAATTCGTTTCAAAGGCGCAATGATTTTCACATCTCATGACCATCAATTCATCCAAACAATTGCTAACCGTGTCATCGAAATCCGTGAAGACGGTACTATTTTAGATAAGCAATTAACATATGATGAATTCTTAGAGTGGAAAGATAGCCAAGGCTTAAGCTAAGCTTTACAAAAATCCTCTACCAACAGTGGTAGAGGATTTTTTTGTCTTTTGCGTTTATATGGTTTATAAAGGTATTAAAGGATTTTTATAGAATGATAGAGTATAGCATTGATGAGGGGGAAACGTTGTGAAAAAAATTGCCATTATATCAGATATTCATGGAAATAAAACGGCATTAGAGGCCGTGTTAGCAGACATTCGTTTAAGAAAAATTGACAGAATTTTTTGTTTAGGTGATTTAATTGGCAAGGGTCCTCAAGGATCTGCATGTATAGAGCTCATCCAACAGAATTGTGAGCAAGTCGTTCGAGGCAATTGGGATGTATTTATTCAATCCCCTACTGACAATGATTTTCTACAATGGTTTAAAGATCGATTAACAACAAAAGACTATCAGTATCTCGGGTCATTACCCTTTCATATTGATCTTGAATTAAATGACCAGCTTATTAGATTTTTCCATGCATCCCCAAGAAGCGAGTTTGAACGTATCTTACCGAGTCATCCACTTGAAAAGCGTTTATCTATGTTTGAGAATAATGCAGTAACCAATTCAATCCATTACAAGAAACAACCTGATATTGTGTTCTATGGTGATATCCATACAACTTTTTTACATACATATAAACAAGGAATTCTTTGTAATGTTGGGAGTGTTGGTAATTCACTTGACTTAACTTCCGCTTCCTATGCCATCCTAGATGGAACACAGTCCAATAATGCCATCCAATTTATTAGAGTAGCATATGACCGTGAGGCTGAGCTAATGATCGCAAAAGAGCTGGGTATGCCTCAATTAGACCAGTATTATAAGGAAATTATGTTTGCCAACTATCGAAATGCTTAGTACCGTCACAATCAAAAAAGAATCCATTTTGATGTCAAAATGGATTCTTTTCTCCTATTCAACGTTGGAAATACCATTGTAGCGCATTCTCATAGAGGATTTTATCAGCAGCCTGTTGATCAAAAAGCTGTTGAATCAATTCAACATCCGCATTGTTAAAAGGTCGTTTGGCTCTTGTGGATGGCAAATCTGTTCCAAACATAAGCGCATCTGGATTAACATGATAAATCGCTTGTAACGCATGCTGCACATCTAGCTCTACACGACCAAAGCCAGTCGCCTTGACACGTATACCCTTATCAACAAGCTTTAATAGATGTGGTAGCCCTTCTTCCGACAGCCCTAAATGATCGATGGAGATGGCTGGTAATGCTTCAATTGTCGAGGCTATCTCGGGTAATTCCTTCGCATCGATATATAATTCACTATGCCAGCCCACCAAATCATAAACCCGTCGTGCAAAGGTATCTAGCTGTGATAAATCCTCTGAGCCACCTCGTTTTATATTAAAGCGTAATGCCCGTACCCCATTGTTATGTAAATGCACAATTTCATCATCCGTGACCGTATTAGGTAATTGCGTTACCCCACAAAACGTGGGACCCAGTTGTTTCAATGCTTTTAAAAGATAGGCTTGGTCAAATCCTTGAAAAGATCCTGATACAATGGCGCCTCCCGCTATCTGAAGATTCACTGTATCCTTTTGATAATCCGCTACTATATAGCTTGGTGGTGTATATCCTTGATTTTCGATAATCGGAAAATTAAAGTCAATGATATGAAAATGTGCATCAAAGATTCGCATTATCCATCCCCCTTTTTCCTTTGAATTTACCATACTCTAAATATAAGTTATAATACGAATTTCTAGCCATTTGTCATAAAGAAAACTTATTGACTTGCCATAGCTTATGTTCCTTCTTCTCTTTTCAAGTTGATAGAACAAGCGTAAAAAAATGGTATGAACAATCAAATTCATACCACTCTTTTTATCTAATAGCGAATGCCTTATTCCTCAAATTTTTTAAATGCTAGCACAGCATTATGACCACCAAAGCCAAACCCATTGGACAGCGCAAAGTTAACGTCTTGATGAAGCGCCTCATTAGGAACATAGTTTAAATCACACTCGGGATCTGGTGTTTCATAATTGATTGTTGGTGGAATAATGCCATCCATTATACTTTTCAATGTAATAATGGCTTCAATTCCACCAGCCGCGCCAAATAGATGTCCTGTCATTGACTTTGTGGAGCTGACCTTTAGTTGATAGGCATGGTCACCAAAAACGTGTTTAATCGCCTTCGTTTCAGATTTATCTCCCTCTGGTGTGCTTGTACCATGTGCATTGATATAATCGATATCTACCCGATCGATAGCTGCCATTTTTAATGCCAGCTTCATGGCATTGGCGGCACCTGTAAAATCAGGTGCTGTAATATGATAAGCATCTGTTGTCACACCATAGCCAACAATCTCACCGAGAATTGTAGCGCCCCTTTGTTTGGCGTGTTCATACTCCTCTAGGAATACGATGCCAGCTCCTTCAGACATGACAAAGCCATCGCGCTCGCTATCGAATGGTCGACTGGCCTTTGTTGGCTCATCATTTCTAGTGGACATGGCTTTCATGCGTGAGAATCCTGCAAAGCTAAGTGGATTGATCGGTGCCTCCGCTCCGCCAGCTAAAATGCCATCCGCATAGCCATGTCGAATCGCTAAGAAAGCTTCTCCAATCGCTTGGTTTCCTGTCGCACAGGCTGAAACAGGTGAAAAGCTTGGTCCTTTAAATCCCGTTTTAATTGCTAGTATTCCTGCAGCCATATTGCTTATCATCATTGGCACCATAAATGGTGACACCTTCCGAGGCCCATTATCAAGCATAGCCTGATGATTTTCTAAAATTGTGTCAATGCCCCCAATGCCAGAGCCAATGTAAACGCCTAAACGCTCCTTATCTACCTGCTCCATATTTAAATTGGCTTGTGTCAGAGCTTGTTGGGCAGCGGCAACAGCATATTGCACAAATAGATCATATTTACTGATTTCTTTTTTATCCATATACTGCGTTGCATCGAAATCCGTACTCGTCCCAGCAATTTGCGTATGAATGCCGCTGAATGCCTCCCCTTGAATTTTTTGAATCCCTGATTTTCCTGCTTTAATATTCTCCCATAAGGCTGATACCGAATTACCTAACGGGGAAACAACACCATAGCCAGTCACAACGACTCTTCGTACCATGCACATCGCTCCTTCTCGTTTCATGTCTTACTTTAACAGTTCCTTTAATTGCTCCAGCATCTTTAAAAAGAATGCTTCTCCTACAACACGTTTATATTGTAATGCCCCTTTCGTACTCGAAATAAGTAATATAGCGAGAGCCTCCAAATCATTAGTAGCTTGGAGTGCACCCTGTTGTTTTGCTTCTTTCAATAGCTCAACAAAGACATCGATTTCCATTTGACTAAGCTGCTGAAGCTTATCTTGCATTGGTTGCGGTAATTCTTGATAATCTGCCTGCAACGCTGAGATAGGACAAATGCCGTCTTGCTCAAGAAATTTTATGCGCTGCATAATAAAGGCAAACGGCTTTTCCTCAGCTGGCATAGTGGACTCCTTTATCAATGTAAAAGTTCTCTCTAACCCTTGTTGAATTCTTTCGCAAACAGCAATCCCTAAATCTCCCTTCTTCTCGAAATGATAGTGAATACTGGCCTTCGTGACGCCAAGCTCCTTTGCTAAATGCTCATAACTAAATGATGTGAATCCTTTTTCCTGAATATTCTTCAATGTTAACTCTATAATTTCCATTTTTCTATTTGTCATGGCTTTATACTAACTTACTAGTAGGTAAGTGTCAATTTAAAAAAATGCAGCAGATAAACTATTTATCCGCCGCTCACGTGATTATTGCATTTCCTTTGTTGGTCCCATCACGCCAGGTACTGGTAAACCTGCTTGACGTAGCAGAACCGTCATTTGTCCACGATGATGTGTTTGATGGTCGATTAATACACGTAATATAGCCCCTTTCGGCATTGGCGCAGTAAAGCCATTTACAACCTCTAATAAATCTTCATTAGCAAGCTTAGCCACTTCCTCTTTAATACCTTTTGCTACGCTTTCATAGGCTGTCACGATCTCAGCCGCAGTCGTTGGCACTGGATCTTCTTGACGAATCGACGGTACCTTTAAACCTGCAAGATAGCTAAAATAACCTGCTGCTCCAACTAAATGCCAACCTAACCAGCCAAGTGTACTGTGACCCTCTACAATACTTTGATCTAGCTTATCATCTGTTAAAGCCTGTAATACCTGCAGTGTTCCGTTTGATGCATTGGACCATTCTTGTAAGAAATCATCTACTTGTCTATACATGTCTTTGCCCCCCATTTTTTAATTTCAATTCTATCATAGATAATTTTCCATGCTGTTACAAGTTTCTATTATTTAGTTTACATAATAATATTATTGCATTAATATCTCATTTCATTCGTATAACACTTCTCGTTCACGTATAATAAAAGAAAATAGCGAAGGAGTTTGCCTATGAGATACCCTGTTCTAGTACTTTCTGTAGCATTTTTACTTGCTGGCTGTCGTGAAGAAGTCCAGGAAGAGTCGGTGCCATCACCAACTCCGGCTGTGGAGGACAAGCAAACAGTAGAACAAGATCACACGTCACTTCTCTCCTATTTTCCACCTGATGGATCTGTTGCTTCTTTTCAAGGGGAAGGAAATGAATTTGCCAGCTTCACACTAAAAACTACCTATCTCGATACACAGCATATCGTACAAATAGAGGATAATGGTGGAGTGACACTATTAAAAATCTACCGCATAACGGATACAAGTATTGATCTTGTCTATCGAGAACCTGTTGACAGTAATCCAAGCATGCCAAGTGCAGCTGAGGCAGCATCTTATCCTGTACTGGAAACCGTACTTCAAAAGCCTTTACAAGTCGGGACAAGCTTTCAAGGTTGGACCATTGAATCAACGACCGCTACTGTTGATACTGGTACAACGGTCTATCAAGATGTCATCCAGCTAAGTCGCTCTGAAGATCAAATGACCACAACCAAATATTTTGCAAAGGACATTGGTCTAATTCGCAAAGAGGATACGATGGAAACAGAGCAAGATGAGCCATTTGTTGTGACATCAACCTTGCAAAAAATAGAATAATTGAAAGAAAACAGGCGTCCTGCTTGGGCGTCTGTTTTTTAGCAAAGGAGGCCAATCAATGAGTGATATACATAACGCAACCCCAAAGCAAGATGAATTAACGGAAGAAGAATTTATTGAACTTGTACTCGAGGAACAGCAAAAAGCATTAGCACAGGCGCGAGAAGAACGCATTTATGGAAAAAAGCCAAAAAAACAAAAGCCTCTTGTACGCTGGATCGTATGGGGTATGGCACTAGTGCTGTTTTTCAATACATTTGCCCTCATTTTTCAAATCTACTCCATACCCGCGCTTGAATTTATCAAGGTTTCAACGCGGCTCTCTGCACAAGAGGATATACAAACCTATAAAAAGGCAGTCGTTGAAATTTCAACAGGCTCCAGTAAAGGCACTGGTTTTGCCATCTCACCAGATGGTCTGATTGTCACCAACGCCCATGTTGTCGAACATGCCACAACATTATCAGTCGTCTTTCCTGATGAGGGACTGATGGAAGCAACATTAATCGAGAGCTATCCAGCCGTAGATTTAGCCTTTGTACAGGTGCAAGCTGAGCAACTTCCCTATCTACCTCTTGCAGAAGATCCACCTTACACTGTTAATGAACATGTCTATTTTATTGGAAATCCACTTGCTTTCACCGGCATCGCTAATGAAGGAACATTGCTAGAAGCCATTCAATTAGAAGATTGGCAGGAGCCAGTTAGGATGCTAAAAGCTCCTGTTTATCGTGGCAATAGTGGTAGCCCTGTAATCGATCAACATGGTGAGGTCATTGGGGTTATCTTTGCCACGATGAAATATGAGCCCATTGGAAATGTTGGCCTATTTGTACCTGTACAACAACTCCGAAATTTATTAGAAGAGCAATAAAAAATGAACCTGTAATAAGCAGGTTCATTTTTATAAGGTGTCTTAGGTTTACATAATATTATTATTTATCTTTACTTTCTTGCTTGACGAACTGAGCAATTGGCGATTTTACAGGAATTTTACTGACAACCTCATCACTCACTTCTGCAACCTTTTGTAGCACATGTAAAAGCTTGTCATCCCCTGTCCAATGCTTTTCCACTACATCTGGACCCAACTTATTAATAATGGTATTTACCACAAAAGTTGCTAATACAACATCATCTAAATAGCCACCAAAGCCTAGCAGTCCTTCTGGCATTAAATCCATCGGTAATACAAAATACGCAATGGATGCCCCAATTAATGCACGACTCTTTTTATCTACACCCGCATCGGTTACTGTTTTAATTAACAAATGAAATAAATCAGGCACAAACATTAAATACGGAGTAAACTTGTTACTTTTTCCCTTTTTCGACCCAAGAAAAGCTACTAATTTTGTACGTAGTTTCTGATAAAAATCTTGCTGCTCCTGTTCTTCAGGCAATTTTTCTTCATTATTCACATTCATCTGCCTCCTTCTTTACAAGCGATGCGCTATTTTGGCGGGGCTACCCTCCATTTTATAGGGTTATCCGCTACTTTTGTGCAGGTATCCTTCAGTTTCACATGGCTATCCGCTACTTTTATAGCGCTATCCTTTACTTTTGCATGGCTATCCGCCACTACTATATATTTAACCTAAAATAGGATTTGTAATCCTTAAACTTACAAATGATACAAAAAAGACATCCTATTTGCATAGGATGTCTTGGGTTTAACGAAGTAATTTTAATTACTGAGAATTAAAGTTTAGTTACGTTAGCAGCTTGTGGTCCGCGGTTGCCATCTACAACTTCGAATTCCACTTTTTGACCTTCGTCAAGAGTTTTGAAACCTTCGCCTTGGATAGCTGAGAAGTGTACGAATACGTCGTTTTCACCTTCAACTTCGATAAATCCAAAACCTTTTTCTGAGTTAAACCATTTTACTGTACCTTGTTTCATTTAAGAAAACCTCCAAAAAATAAAAGTGAACAATATGTAATTTCTTCAGCGATTGAAAAAAATTCACATATTACAAAGAGTACCGAACTAACGCGATCACTTTTTGTAATATGTGAATTCATGTTTCCGGTGAAGCAATTAAATTGTTAACTCAAGTATAACTGCCATTCATAATTTTGTCAAATAAAGAAAAAATCTTTTTTACTTTTTTTCAAAATTATTTTACTTCTCTTCTATTTTACACGCAATTATTCCATGATATACTTGTGCATCATCATCGCAAGCCTCACAATAAAAGCTTTCATCCTCAGACCAAAAAGCCCAATATTGCTCCTCTTTCGTTGCCTCATTATCGTAAGAGGAACGAAAATGCGCTAATTTTTGCTGTAATGCACGTTCAAAGAGCTCCTTCGTGTCAAATGTATCCTCTGTTTGAATATAAGCTTCCCAGCCTTCAAATTTCCACCAAGGCTCATAGTCCGCTTTCATGTAAATAATTGTATACATATTTGCCCATTCCTTGCTGTCATAAGATAGTTTCATTTTAGCAAACACAACTGAAATGTCTATTAAAACCACCTGAATTATGCTATTATTACCTTATTATACATACTTTTTGGAGGTTTTTTTATGTTTTCAAGTATTCGACCTAAAGCAGAGCTAGAAGAACTACTAAAACGTGGTACAGATTTACATGCAACAGGCCGATTTTACCAAACACTGGCATTCAATCATTTCAATTCACAAGATGAGGAGCACTTAAAGGCACTCTATCAAAAGCTCAAAGATATTACCCCTTCCATGAATGCCATTTTTCATCATTATTTAAGCGAGATTTCCCCTACCTCTCAATTAATCATTAGTGAAGAAAATATTAATCAATACTTAACGCAGTTTTTCTTAGCAACTCGTGATGATCATTATGTAGACGAAACTGTCAAATTTTTCAATCTATTTCGCAAGCATCAATATGAGCCAGGTAAATTAATTGTTGTCTTCAACCAATTTGCCTTCTATATTACTACATATATTTTATATAATTTTGGAATCAAGCCGAATAAAGCATTTCAATATATGAAATCATTCCAATCCGCTGTCAATGTTGATCAAGAATTATTAGTGGAAGTGTTGACAGAGCGCATTATTGAAAATGTGGTGGGAGAAGTATCCTCTTTAATGGATGTCAATGCCAAAATTATGTACATGAAGGATTTAGTTTTTAGCCTAGATAAGCAAAATGAAGAGATTCAATCCTCTACTGCTGCAACAGAACAGATTGCAGCTTCTATCAATGAGGTTGCACGCATGTCTTCCCATATATCCGAGAAAACAACTGAATCTGTTGACCATGCTACGAAAGGTAAAAACGCAATTGAGCATGCTTTGTCGGAGATTTTTAAAACAGAAGAAACCTTTACTTCCATTGTAGACTCATTTTCAGAACTGCAAAAACGGGTAAATGATATTGAGCAAGTTGTCACATTGATCAACCAAATCGCCGATCAAACCAACCTACTCGCGCTTAATGCCTCCATTGAAGCAGCGCGTGCAGGTGAGCATGGAAAAGGCTTTGCGGTCGTTGCACAGGAAGTACGAAAGCTTGCTGAAAACACGGTAGCTGCGCTAAGTGAAGTTTCTGCCAATGTTCATCATTTAAAGAGTTATTCCAACGATGTATCTAACTCGATTACAGATACAACAGCTATTATTAAAGAAGCAACCGTAGAAGCAAAAGATTCGTTACCATTATTAAATGCCATTGTTCAAGCGATTGAGGGTATTAATTTAGATGTGACAAATACAGCTGCCATTTCCCAGGAACAAGCAGCTGCGATTGATGAAGTCTCAGCAAGAATGATCCAAATTTCAAGCTTGCAGGAAGATATTCGTGATTATAGTCATAATACTTCCAGCGATATTCATTTATTAGGGAAAGAAATTAACCGCTTCCGTAATGATCTTATTGCAAACAATAATGTACAGCTTTCATCTATTGCCCTTTTACAATTATCGAAGGCGGATCATATCTTATGGAAATGGCGCATTTATAACATGTTCCTTGGCCTAGAAAACGTTGATCCAAGCGATGTTTCTTCTCATAGAGACTGTCGACTTGGCAAATGGTACACTGCGCCTCGTACAGTCGAACGTTTCGGTCATTTACAGGACTATCATGAATTAGATGGCTATCATTTACGCGTCCATGAATCAGCGAAGCTTGCGGCTGAAGCCCATAAAGCGGGTCATATCGAACAAGCTGATGTTCATCTAAAAGAAGTCGATGAGGCATCTAAGCATGTACTTTATCACATTAATAACTTAATTGCCTATTTAGAAAAAGAACGTGTCATGCAATAAAAGGAGAGGTTCGCCCCTCTCCTCTATTAAGTAGGAGGTATTCCCTTGAACAAACGAGCAAGTATAAAATTTTTTGGTGATGTCTATGGCACAGGCTACCGATTCTTCATCAAGCAAAAAGCTATTGAATTAGGGTTAAAAGGATACTGTCGATTGAATGACGCTGAACAAATTGAAGTGGAAGTGGAGGGCTCAGAAAAGGCACTCAATGAATTTCTTCTTTTTGTCCAAAAAGGCGTTAGCCCCCAAGCCGATTCCAATTCATTTTCTTTAGAATTATACGATGATTTAAAAGGCTATATACGTATGGAGTCAGACATTGTTTAATGTCTGGCTTTTTTAAATAGCTTTTAAAATCATAAAAAAGTCATGCTCTTAAGAACATGACCTCATCATTATTTTTTGATTTTTATTTTTTGAATTGCAGCAACTAATATCGATTCATCAGTGATTTTCACATATTGATTTTTAGATTCCTTCATATACCCTTCTTTGTTTAAATAGGCTTTTACTTTTGATTTTTTCTCAAAGACTTTTTCTTTCACTTTCTGCTCACTTACTTGTTCATCGATATTTTTAGTAATAGACACCAGAAAAATTTTCGTCATCCTATATCCCCCTTTGTATCAGTTACGAATTCATTTGGAAAAAGTTTCATACAAGGCCTCTAAAATTCCATTTATTAGCTCATGGATTTCATTTAACCGCTCGCTCTGAGGCAGAAGCGATCTTGAATCAAATTGCGCTCCTCTATGCAAAGACCGAATTGCAAAAAATCGCTCATTCAGATGCCAAAATGGCTCCTTAGGATTACAAAACCGACTTATTCATCGAAACAACTCACTTATTCTATGTATTATCATTGAGAAAGTTCACAAATAGCAGTAAAATTTATGTAAGGGATTAATTTTCAATGAAACTTTATGTCGATTATTTCGTATAAGAAGATAGACATATTGAAAAGCAAGGAGGATGAAACAATGCTTAGTGTCGGACAGTTTTTCTCTAGACATAGTGCCAGCTTTCTTATTTCGCTCACGACTGTTTCTATCGCAGCAATTGCGGCAAATCCTGGATTCTTCCTTGGTAGTTTACTGTTTGCGGGTTCCTATGCGACGAGTACAGCGTTGCTGAAACATAGACAAAAAAAGAAAGTCATGCAAATAGCAGGCATCACAAAAGAAGAATTCAAACACATTGAAACACAAGTATTAACAGCTAATAAGCATATTCAAACATTGAGTCAAAACTATTTACGTGTACGTTCTGTTTCTGCTTTTAAACAACTACTTGAAATGACACGTATCTCCAAAAATATCGTCAAAATCGTCAAGACAGACCCACGTAAATTTTATAATGTGGAACCATTTTTCTATGCACACTTACCTTCTGCTGTGGAATTAACGGATAAATATACGATGCTTTCAAAGCAGCCCGTGAAGGATAAGGAAATTCAATTGACCTTATCCAAAACACGTGAAACCCTAACTGATTTGAATGATACAATTCAAATTGATTTAAAGGATGCGCTTGCTAATGATATCGATCATCTGCAAATGGAGATTGAATTCGCAAATCGTTCCAATCTTAGACGTAGAGAACAATTGGACTGGCGAGGCGATGATAAATGACAGCAAACGAACACGCATTTCAACTAAATACCATACCAGGGCTTTCTCCACTAGTCCAATCCTATTTAGAAACAACTCCACAAAACGAGGCGATGGCGACTTATGAAACGCTATCGCCTCTTGCACAAAGTCGTGCATTACTATATGCCAGTCAAATCGATTTGACTGATTTTGAATCATTGCTGTCCCTTGGGCAAGATTCACAGCGAGCTCTGTCTCAATTTGCCGACCGCATGCTTGCTCAAGTTAAGCAAAAGGACGTTACAAAAATTGGCCAAATGCTTGATTCTTTAATGCAGACGTTAGATCGAGTAGATCCGACCGCCTTGGAACCAAAGAAGCAAACCTTTTTCAAAAAAATCTTTGGCAAAACCGAGCCTACTGTAAAGCAAACACTAACAGAATTTGAACGTATTAGTATACAGGTGGAGCGTATTGGTGTACAGCTGGAACGTGCACAGCTCCAGCTGATAAAGGATGTTGAAAACTTAGAAGCGCTTTATGCCCATAATCGAGGATTTTTTGAGGAATTGGCAACTGCCATTGCCGCAGGACAAATGAAGAAGCAGCAAGCCATTGAGGTAGAGCTACCTGCACAAATAACGAGTGTCCAAGCAAGCAAACAGCCACTTGCGATCCAGCAATTAAATGACTTTGCTGCTCAAATTGAAAGACTGGATCAACGTATTTATGATTTACAAGTATCTCAGCAAGTCGCGCTGCAAACAGCTCCTCAAATCCGTATGATTCAGCAGGCCAATCAAACGTTAGCTGAAAAAATTGAATTTTCTATCGTTACCTTAATTCCGCTCTGGAAAAATCAACTGGCGATGATGCTGTCCATGCATATGGATCATCATTATGCACGTTTAGAAGAACGATTATCAAGGGCCCATGATCGCTTCTCAAGTCCTACGTTTGAACAGCAAGTTTCGAAATTTAAAGAAACACAGCGAGAATTACAAACAGCGATTAAGGATGTCTTTGCACTGCATACAGCAACCGAACAAGAGAAACAACAGCTGCAAGATGTAGCGGGTGCTCAAGGCTATCAGCGGGATTAAAAAAAATGGGTGGCTCAGCAAATGCTCTGAACCACCCTGTTTTTATTTATTCAAAATAATCTTTATAATAGCCGCCGACATTTCCTGTGTTGTCGATAATAAAAATGAACTCTTCTGTTTCGTTTTTCACTTCATATTCTTTGCCTACTGTTAACACGTTTGATACTAAGTATTTCGATGCGTTTGTATGTTTGCAGGTAACCGTTCGTAATGTTGGCGCATCTTTCCATTTTAAATGTAACATATTCTCTCTACCTCTCTTTACTAGCAAAAGCTAATGTCTATTGCTTATTTTATAATATTTTTGGTCTTTTGTGGAGAAAAAAGAAATACTATACCTATTCTATCCAAAAAAAATGAAAATTTGAGGTGTTATGATGAGTTTTGGTGGTGTACCGCAATGGTTTTTTATCATTGCTGTAGCATTCGCAATCTGCTTTGTGCTTTATGCAGAATGGAATTCTAGAAAATAAGTGAGTCCAACAGGTTGGACTCACTTTTTTGTGCTTATTTTAATGTACGCTTTAAAAATTCCTTCGTACGTTCATGTTGCGGATTGACTAATACTTGTGCTGGAGGGCCTTCTTCCACAATTACGCCTTTGTCCATAAAGACAACACGATCAGCTACTTCTTTGGCAAATTCCATCTCATGTGTCACGATGAGCATCGTATTGCCCTCATCTGCGAGCTGACGCATTACCTTTAACACCTCACCCACCATTTCTGGGTCTAATGCGGATGTTGGCTCATCGAATAGCATTACATCTGGATTCATTGATAAGGCACGAGCGATGGCCACACGCTGTTTTTGTCCGCCTGAGAGCTGACGTGGCTTGGCGTTGACATATTGGTCCATACCAACGATTTTCAAATATTTAAGCGCCGTTTCTTCCGCTTCTTTTTTCGAACGTTTTAACACTTTGATTTGGCCCACTGTGCAATTACTTATGACATTGTGGTTGTTAAATAAATTGAACTGCTGGAACACCATGCCTAGATGTGTACGATATTCTTGTATATTGTGCTTTTCATCTAGGATGTCTTCCCCCTTATAAATTATTTGACCGCCACTTGGCGTTTCTAATAAATTTATGCAACGAAGCAATGTGGATTTACCAGAGCCAGAGGAGCCAATTAAACAAACTACCTCCCCTTTCTCCACTTGGAAATTCACATCTTTTAACACTTGGTTACGTCCAAATGATTTACTTAAATGTTCGATTTTAATGACTGCCATTTGTGCGTCCCCCTATACGGCTTCTTTTTGTTCTTTTTGATAGGCATCAGGACCATCTAGACGTTTTTCAACATAGAGAAGGATGCGAGATGCGGTAAATGTCATGATGAAGTAAAGAACACATGCAACGAAGAATGATTCGAAGTAACGGAAATTGTTACCCGAAATTGATTTTGTTTGGAAGAATAATTCCGTTACCCCAATGACATTTAATACGGCTGTATCTTTAATATTCATGATTAATTGGTTACCTGTCGCTGGTAAAACATTACGCGCTACTTGTGGTAAGACAACATGAAGCATAATTTGGAAGTGATTCATGCCAATTGCTGATGCTGCCTCGTATTGACCATTATCAATGGAGACAATACCGCCACGAACAATTTCTGCCATATAAGCCCCTGTATTGAGGGAAACGACTAAAATACCTGCTGTAATAAAGTGCATATCGATACCGAATGCGATATCTAATCCGTAGTAGACAACCATAGCCTGTACAATCATTGGTGTACCACGGAAAAATTCAACATAGCATGTCAGTATAAAATTAATGAGCTTTAAGCTATAAAATTTCACACCTTTTTTACGAACTGGAATCGTATGCATAATTCCGATGAAAAATCCGATAAATGCACCAATAATTGTACTAATACTCGAAATCAGTAACGTATAATACGCACCTCGTAAAAACATTTGCCAGTTGTTTTCAATAATTGAAAGTATCCATTCAAGACTCATGATGTTCCTCCTAACAATGTCATCTTGCTTGCTTATTTTTTTGTGCCCTAGCTCTTTCTACCATTCTATGATTTGTCACGCTAGGACATTATCATTATGTAGAGAGGTTCTCATTTTGATAATGATGAAATGATCATGCACGGACTATTTGCTAGTCCGTGCCATGTCATTATTGTGCTGCGGGTTGTTGAGAAATAGCTTCTTCCATAATCGCTTGACGATCATCTTCTGAAATGCCTTTTAGGATTTCATTGATTTTTTCACGATTTGCGTCATCTTTACGTAAGCCTACAGCAATTGAAGTATTTGAGAGGTCTGTATCAAAGCCTTCTTCAAATGCTACATATGTGAATTTATCGTTGGCAGCAGAAGCGGAAATGCCCTCTGGACGTTCAGCTACATAGCCATCAATTTTACCTGCTTCTAAAGCCACACGCATTGCTGGGAAGCTCTCCATTGCCGTTTGTTTTTCTACACCTTTAATTTGGTCAATCACTGTGTAGTTAGATGTATTTAATTGTGATGTAATTTTAGCACCTGAGAAGTCTTGAATCGATTTTGCGTCTTCATATTTGCTACCTTTTTTAATAACCATAACAAAATCAGAAGTATAATAGTTTTCTGTAAAATCAATTGTTTTCTTACGTTCTTCTGTTGGTGACATACCTGCGATAATTGCATCAATTTTGTTCGATTGTAGCGCTGGAACTAATCCGTCCCACTCCATTTTAACAATGACTAACTCTTTGCCTAAACCTTCAGCAATTTTCTTTGCCATTTGTACATCATAGCCACCTGCATACTCTGCATTATCCGCAATTTTCACTGCGCCATTTGCATCGTCTTGCTGTGTCCAGTTGAACGGTGGGTAGCCAGCCTCCATTCCGATTCGGAATTCACCGCCGCTTTCTTCTTTGTCAGTTCCAGCATCACTTGAACCGCCCTCTTTTTTGTCACTCGTGCCACATGCAGCTAGCACAATTGCCGTCATGATAGAGATCATTACTAACAACCATTTTCTTTTCATGAAAAACTCCCCTTTTCTGTAAAAAATAAGACAACTGTACTAAAAAAGACCTAAGTATATTGAACTTAGGTCTTACCTTTTATGACAGTTGCCCAAATCCTCACTATAATTTCCATGTTTCCGAGATAGCACAACCTAGTAAATCTGGAAATCCATTTACTAGGACAGTCCTGCACTTATTCACTGCAGACCCAGTATAAAAGTACGAGCTCCTTTTATACTTCGGCGATATTTCCTTCTTCATTGCGTCTTCGCTTGCTTGTACTCAACAATGAACTAATAAATACCGCGCCTCTACCTCACTGGTAACAATTCGTGAGGTTTGTTTATTTAATTGATATTTAGATACTACTATAAAACTAATATGTTCGTCAAGACGATTTTGACATTTTTCTGACTAATGACAATATTAGGATATTGCGCGTTCTGTATCCATTTTAAATCGTTGAGCTTTCGTCGATATTTCTGAAAATTACAACAAATTTTTATTATAGACTACGTGATCTATGTGAGAAAAGTTGTGTTTATTTCTTTTTTGCTCCTCTTAACGATATAACATTAGTACTCTTTCAAAACTAGAATTGGCCAAACCTTTCGTCATGCACAAAAAACCCTGCTGAACATTGTTCGCAGGGTCTAATGACATTATGAATTTAATAATAAATCTTCAGGATTTTCGATTAATTCTTTAACCGTTTTTAAGAATCCTACAGAATCTTTACCATCAATGATACGGTGATCGTATGAAAGTGCTACATACATCATTGGACGGATTTGAACTTCACCATTTACTGCAACTGGACGGTTTACAATTGAGTGCATACCTAAAATACCAGCTTGTGTACCGTTCATAATTGGTGTTGACATTAATGAACCGAATACACCACCATTTGTGATTGTGAATGATCCACCAGCCATGTCATTTAAGCCTAATTTTTTATCACGAGCTTTTGTCGCTAAGTTAGCGATATCTTTTTCGATTTCTGCAAAGTTTTTGCTATTTGCATCGCGTACAACTGGTACGACTAAACCTTCTTCAGTTGATACAGCAATACCGATATCAAAGAAGTTATTTAAATGAATTTCATCGCCAGAGATTTGAGCGTTTACGTATGGATATTTTTTCAGTGCTGCAACAACAGCTTTCGTGAAGAATGACATGAAACCAAGTTTGATGTCGTTTGCTTTTACAAACTCTTCTTGTTTACGTTTACGAAGTGCCATGATGTTTGTCATGTCAATTTCGTTGAATGTTGTTAACATTGCTGTTGATTGTTTCACTTCTAATAAACGTTTTGCAATTGTTTGGCGACGACGGCTCATTTTTTCAATTGTTACACGGTCAGAATTAGCTGCTGGTGTGAACACTACTGGGCCACCTGAAGTTGCTACTGATGTAGGTGCTGCTGGTGCTACAGCTGGTGCTGTACCATGAGCTGCTACATCTTGTACACGTACACGTCCTTGTGGATCTACTGGAGATACCGCTGCAAGGTCAATACCTTTTTCACGTGCAAGACGACGTGCTGCTGGAGATGCAACTACACGCTCACCAGAAGTTTCTTCTACTACTGGAGCTGCTGCAACTGGTGCTGCTGCGGCTTGTGGCGCTGCTGGTGCAGGTGCTGCCTCAGTTGGTGCTGCCGCTGCTGGAGCTGCTGCTGCGCCTTCGCCTGCTTCTACTACTGCGATAACTTGACCAACTAGTACAGTATCGCCTTCTTCAGCTAAAATTTGTGTTAATACACCTGCTTCTTCAGAAATGATCTCAGCGTTTACTTTATCTGTTTCAAGTTCAACGATGAATTCACCTTTTTCAACGCGATCGCCCACTTTTTTTACCCACTGTGCGATACTACCTTCTGTAATCGATTCTGCTAATTCAGGGACTTTAATTTCAGCCACTTTCATTTCCTCCTTTGATTAACGTGCATGACGCACATAGAAGGGCTACTGCTTAAGGGCAAGTAGCCCGGTTTCAAAAATTAATATGTGATTATTTAACCTTTACTGGCTCAGCAACCGCTTCTTCAATAAGAGCTGCTTGTGCTGCTTTATGAGAATCTGCATCCCCTTCAGAAGTTGAGCTCATTGCAGGACGGCCTACATAGCGAAGCTTTTTACCTTCTGAAAGTTCATATAATGTTTCTAATGCATAATTCCATGAGCCTTGGTTTTTCGGTTCTTCTTGTACCCAAACGATCTCTTTTGCATTAGGATACTTAGCAATGATACCAGCAACTTGCTCTTTTGGGAATGGGTAAAGTTGTTCTACACGAATAATGTGTAGGTGATCGAAGCCTTCGCCGTCTTTCACGCGCTCTGCTAAGTCGATCATCACTTTACCTGTACCTAAAACGATACGCTCTACAGCTTCTGCTTTAGCCCCTAAGCCTGGTTGCTCAATCACTTCTTGGAATGAACCATTTGCTAATTGCTCAGCATTCGCCGCAGCTAATGGGT
The DNA here is from genome assembly GCF_038630435.1 of Lysinibacillus sp. FSL K6-4013. Taxonomy (NCBI): domain Bacteria; kingdom Bacillati; phylum Bacillota; class Bacilli; order Caryophanales; family Bacillaceae; genus Lysinibacillus; species Lysinibacillus sp. FSL K6-4013. Next base: position 2,300,590 of record NZ_CP152031.1, on the reverse strand, counting down.
GACGTAATAATGATTTTGGTGATACGACTACAAGTGGACGTACCCCTTCTGTACCTAATAATGCTGCTTGACGGCGTAATAAGTGGTAGTAGTTTCCTGCATTTGAACAGTTCGCTACAAACCAGTTATTTTCAGCTGACATTTGTAAATAGCGTTCCATACGGCTTGAAGAGTGCTCTGGACCTTGACCTTCATAACCATGAGGTAAAAGGATAACTAGACCAGATTTTTGACCCCATTTTGAGCGTGCCCCTGAAATAAAGTTATCAAACATCACTTGTGCCATATTCGCAAAGTCACCGAATTGTGCTTCCCATACTGTTAGTACATGGCTGTTTTCTAGGTTGTAACCATACTCAAAGCCTACCACCCCAGCTTCAGTCAGTGGAGAGTTGTGTACTGTAAAGGATGCGTTCGCACCAGAAATATGGTGTAGTGGTGTGAAGACATTGCCATTGTTTTTATCATGCAGTACTAAGTGACGTTGAGAGAATGTACCACGTTGTGCATCTTGACCTGTAAAGCGTACTGGTGTTCCATCTTGAATAATCGTTGCATACGCTAAAGTTTCAGCATGACCCCAGTCAACTTTTGCAGACGCGTAAGCATCACGGCGTTTTTCTAAGATTTTACCAAGCTTTTTCTGTGGTTCGAAGTTTTCTTCAAACACTAAAAGCTCTTCATTGATTTTTTCTAAACGTTCCGCACCTACTGCTGTATCAATTTGTGGGAACTCTACTTTTAATTCTTCTGGCATTTCTAAATGATGATGATCATCTTTTTCTGCCATTTCTTTGACGTGGTCATAGGCTGCTTGCATTTCTGCATAGATAGCTGTATCTAGTGCAGCTACATCATCAGCAGTTACAAGACCTTCTGCCACTAATTGTGCACCATATAATGCACGCACTGTTTCATGTTTAGACACTAATTTGTATGTTTCTGGGTTTGTCACGGTTGGGTCATCTGTTTCATTATGACCATGGCGACGGTAACCTACTAAGTCCACAATAATGTCTTTGCCAAATGTTTGACGGTAGTTTGCCGCAAAACGTCCAACTTGCACTACTGCCTCTGGGCTATCTGCGTTGACATGGATTACTGGTACTTCATAGCCTTTTGCAGGGTCAGAAGAATACACAGAAGAACGAGAATCATAATGTTCTGTTGTGAATCCAATCATATTGTTTGCGATAATATGGATTGTTCCACCTGTTGTAAAGCCTTCTGTTTTAGCGAAGTTTAACACTTCTGTTACAATCCCTTGACCTGGGAATGCAGCATCACCATGCACAAGAATGCCTAAGCCCTTTGTACGGTCGAAAACAGGTTGCCCTGGTTTAGACGTATCATCTTGTGTTGCACGAGTAGCACCAAGTACGACTGGATTGCCTACTTCTAAGTGAGATGGGTTGTAAGCCAATTTCACGTTCATACCAGATTCACGGTTGTAAGAAGCACCCATGTGGTATTTCACATCACCTGTCCATCCTTTTGTAATTTCAAGGCGGCCATGCTCTGGCATAAATAAATCATTGGAAACATGTGCAAAATCAGAGAACATCATGTCATAAGGTTTATTTAAAATGTGTGTTAAAACGTTTAAGCGACCACGGTGTGCCATACCAATACGTACGTTTTCCACATTTTTCGCTTCTGCCGTTTTAATGATTTCATCAAATAGAACGATTTGCGTGTCTAAGCCCTCACCAGAGAAACGCTTTTGTCCTACAAATGTTTTATGAATAAATTTCTCGAAATTTTCAACGCGAGTTAAACGATCTAATAAGGCTTTCTTCTCATCCGCAGATAATGCTTGTTTGAATGAGCCTGATTCGATTTGCGCTTGAATCCAATCACGTTCTTCAGTAGCTACTACGTGACCATATTCAAATGCTACTTTATCTGTATAAATAGCTTTTAAATAGTCGATTGCATCCTTACCATTTTTCACGTTTGCTGGCACATCTTTGAAGAAGATTGCTGCAGGAATTTCAGCTAAATCTGCAGCGCTTAAGTTGAACGCGCTTTCTTCAATTTGAGCTGTTTGTAGTTCACGGTTTTTCAGAGGATAAATATCTGCCGCTAAATGACCGCGTGAACGAATTGCATCTGCTAGTTTTACAGCGGCTAACACTTTTTTGTAATCGCCAGCAGGAGCCGCTGCTGTATGACTAGCTACAGCTACTTCACCTTCTACTACTACTGGTGCACCAAATTGTTGGAATAAAGAAACTAACTCCGGTTCTACTTCTTCAGGAGACTGTAAGAATAAGTCGTATTGCTCCATCACATATCCTAGGTTAGGACCAGAGAAAGCTGACCATGGAGAACTTACAGTTGTAACGTTGTTCGACATGAAAAATGACCTCCAAATTTTGCCTTTCGGCAGTTCCATTAATTAAATTGCAATTAATTATATAATATTTAGCCGTTCTTTAAAAGAATGTTTCACACTACTTTACCATATTTTAAAGAACGTTTTTTCCATCTCAATCTTACTACTCTTCACAAAAAATACAACTCTTTTTAGCAAATTAAGCAATTTTTTTCGCAAAGGATAGAATAATGAAATAAAGCGTGTATTTTTCTTAATATTTTAGTGGGATTTTCAGCGAGAAAACGGTTCCAATATGAACCTCACTCTTGACTTCTACTGTTGCATTGTATTTTTCAAGTAACATCTTCGAAATACTAAGCCCTAAGCCTGTTCCACCAATTTGGCGATTTCTTGCTTCATCCACTCGATAAAAACGATCAAAGATAAACGGAATATTGTCTGGTGCTATTCCTATACCATTATCAGCAATTTCTAAACATGCATAATTTCCAGCAACAGAAATAGAAATTTGTATCTCAGGAATTTTTTCACAATAACGAATAGCATTTTCTATTATATTACGGACGATTTGACTTAGTGCATTTTCGGTGATAAATAATGGACCGATGTCACCATGTTTCGACAGCGACATTCGCGCTTGTGGATGAACAAGCCTCAGCTCATCCATTACTGCTTCAATGACCACTAGTGCATTGGCCTCACTTGTTTCATCTTTTTCCTCACGGCGTGCAAGCTCTAATAATTCCTCAATCATTTTGCGCATACGTGCAATTTCTGTTAAGGAGGTATCAATGGATTCCTCTAATATGGCAGGATCATGTTTGCCCCACCTTTTTAAAAGAGAAAGATGCCCTTCAATTGCTTGAATAGGCGTACGCAGCTCATGTGAAGCATCTGCGACAAATTGCTGCTGCTGGGTAAATGAGATTTGGAGCTCATTCATCATGGCATTGTACATTTTCAGTAAATCTCCAATTTCGTCATGTGATGTATAGGTTAGCTGTATTGGCTCATTAAATCCTTGATCCATTACTGTTTTCATGGATGCACGCAATTCATGTAGTGGTTTCATTAAATAGTTCGCTAGATAATAGCCAATAGAGCCAGATAACACTAAGGCACCTAACCCTGCAATCAGCATGGCTGTCAAAAGATAATGCATGAGAGATTGAAAACTAGTTAAGGGATGAATCACCTGAATATAGCCTTGGAAAAAGCCCATCCGAATCGGTTCATTGATGACCAGCACATCCTGCTTATCAATGGTCATCTCAAAAATTTCTTGCAACGAATTAAGTGGTGCAGCAGCAGAGGTATCATTAATCCGTAAAATATCCACACCATCTGCATTAAATATTCGGACCGTCTCATCACGATCCGCAATCGATTTGAGCAAGCCTGTATTTTGCTGAATTTGCTGAATGGTAATTGTAGGACCCTGTGACTCAAAAAAAGAGATGATATCCTTACTTGTCCGATTGACCTTACTCTCCTCATCGTTTAATAACCATGTATGCAAAGAAAGATAGACGACTACACAAATAATCGTAAAGCTAATAAAGATGACACTGCTTGAGGTCAGCATCCATTTTTTCTGCAACGACTGCTGACGCAAATAATTTCTTAACTTATTCATTCTCGCATCACATACCCAACACCGCGAACGGTTTCAATATAATCATTCATCGCCCCAGGGAGCTTTGTACGTAAATGTCTGATATAAACATCTACCACGTTGGTCTCGATATCCGTATCATAGCCCCAAACGGATGTTAAAATATGCTCTCGTGTACATACTCTATTTTTGTGCTCAATTAATAGTTTCAATAAGTCATATTCTGTCTTTGTTAGATCAAGTTTATTCCCCTGAACGAAAACTTCATAGGCAGCTACATCTATTTCAATATCCCGTAGGCATAAAGATTCACTGCTTGTCTGCTCTGGCGTGACACGACGTAAAATCGTCCGTATCCTAGCCAGCAGCTCTTCAATCGCAAAAGGTTTGACGATATAGTCATCAGCCCCTGCATCGAGTCCTGCTACACGATCCATCACAGCATCTCGTGCCGTTAATAAAATGATTGGTACTTGTGATTGTGTTCGGATACGACGGCAAATCTCAATCCCATTAATACTTGGTAACATCACATCCAGTAAAAGTACATCAAAATTTTCCGATGTTGCCAAAGCCAATCCTTCTCGACCATCAAAGGCAGTTTTTACTTCATAGCCTTCGTGTTGTAATTCAAGTTCGACAAAGCGAGCGATATGCTTTTCATCTTCTACCAACAATATCTTCTTAGGCATCATATCACCTTCTATTCCAAAATAACGATGTAGGATTTTTATCCCTATACTGTTATAGCATAACATCAAATAAAAAGTCTGTCTCACAAGGAAAACCTTGTGGACAGACTTTTTAGTGTATATCTGAAATGGAGAGGTTGTTTTTCCCCGACTCTTTTGATTTATATAATGCTTGGTCAGCTAAATCCATTAGCTCATCCAATGTTCGAGCATGGTCTGGGTAATAGGCAATGCCAATTGAAGCAGTTGGTGTAAAAAGATGGTCCTCTATCATCCAGCCTTCTGCTAATTCATCACGAATCCGTCGAATAATATGCATAATTTGATGATGTCTTTTTTCCTGATCTCTTGTTAAGCCAGTTAAGATGACAATAAATTCATCGCCACCTATTCGAATAACTAGATCATGGCTTCGAACTGTTTTGTTCAAGGAACTGCCAAATCGCTGAATAAACGCATCGCCCGTCTCATGGCCAAAACGATCATTTACTTCTTTAAAATCATCACCATCTATATAGAGCATCGCCACACAGGTTTGATTTTCATTTGCTTCTGCTAGGATTTTAGGAAACTCCTTTTGTAAAAAGCGCCGATTTGGTAGCTGTGTTAAGGCGTCATGATAGGCTAGATACAGCAAATCATTTTCTCTTTCTTTGCGATGCGTAATTTCACGAGACACCATCATAATTTGCGAAACCTTTTCACGTTCAGGATCATGCACAACTGTGACATTTCCTTCTGTCCATATCGGTGTTCCATCTTTCGCCTTCAGTAAAAGCTCAAACTGTGAATCTGTTTGCCCTGTATAATTATTCAAGAATGTTTGCCATTCGCCTTTACTTTCTCGATCAATAATGTCACTGTAAAACTGTCCTTGTAGCTCTACATTTTCATAACCTAAATAAATACCATAGGACGGGGAAGCATAAATAATGATGCCATCCTCATTTGTAATCACAATTAAGTCATTTGTATTTTCCGTGATGAGCCGGAAAGTACGTTCAATATTTTTTAATTCTGTGAACATTCTTTTCTTATCTGTAATATCATAGTTAATGGTTAAAATTTGTTCGATTTGACCAAACTCATCTTTTAATGGAACGATGGTAGCTTCTACCCAGTAATCGGCATGATATTTCGTTCGATAGCAAAGCTCTCCACGCCACATCCCCATCGTATCCAGCTTATCTTCAATTATCTGTAAAAGATTTTGCCCACGGAATCGAGGTTCGATTAATGCGTAGGGCTGACCGATTAACTCCTCTGCCGTGTAGCCAGAAGCCTGTAAAAACATATCACTCACTTCAGTAATATTCCCCTTATTATCTAATACGGCAATGGCCGTAGCTGAGTTTAATGCCGATTTAAATACCTCTAGCCCGTGAGACTTCGAACGTAATTCTGCTTTTTGTATAGTAAATTGTGTAAAATCCTGCATGATTAGAAATATGGCAAAGGAATTATCATCCTGCATCACTGGTGATAGTGACAGCAAATACATGCGTTCCTGCTGGTCCATTGTATGCAATTTAATGAACTTCTCGCCAACGTTTTCCCCTCTTGCAGCCTTTTGCAAACAAATTTTAAGTTGTTCAACTTCTTCTTTTGGAATAATTGGTAAATCCACAAACATTTTTTGTTTGACGGTTTCATTATCTAATTGAAAATCATCCATAAAGCTTGAGTTCACTTCGTATATTATGCCCTCAGCCGATAAAATGACCGTAGAAAAAAAGGCATGGTCAAACATGGACCGCATAAATAAAAATTTATCTTCAATACTACGGTCATAGAGTATTTCCTTCGTAATGGCTAATATATAGTCTTCATTCTTATATTTCAACGGTCTGACGGATGTTTCATATTTACGAACCTCCGACTGAACATATGCATAATCTACATAGTCAACCTGTTTATGTTCTATAATTGCCTCATCATAATTTTTCTGAATGATCGAAAAATTACGCTTTGAGGTAACGGTCGAAATCATTTTGCCAATCGCCTCATTCGATAACAGATCTTGAGCTGCTTGATTTAAGCGAATATATTGATAATCGTCCCCTACTTTTTTCACGAGAAAAACAAAATCCTTGCCAATAAATAATGAGTTAAAGAAATCTTCGCTTAAAATATACTCCATGCTGTCACCTCCAGAAAAGCCCTTGCCATCATGATAGAAATGTTCATATGTATGTTTCGTGAGATTAAAAATAATACTACTATTATAACATAAAAATAAAAAATTACCTTTCTAGAATCATAAAATTTATATCCTTTTAAGGATAATATTTGATATATTACCTATTATAACAAGTAACCAATACTACTAAAGATGTAGATAAATGATTAATATTAGATAAAATTGATAGGATAGGCTTAATGTTATAAAACAACAATATTATCGATCATCTCGTTTCATTTATCAGAATTTACTGACTATTAAACTCAAATTTTGTTTTTTTACGAGCAAAATAATTGCATCAAGCAGATTATATGTTATATTATATTTAAAAAACTAGCCTTTTTTCGGTATGGTCGAAATCAGTAAGACAGCGGGAGATTATGGAATATCATAGTTATAACGTCTAGTTCTTTGGGTTTTAATTCCAGTACGAATTTTAGTTTTCTTCTTTATGCTTCAACGGAATTGTTTTAACTACCCTAGTAAAGGAGGCGTTTCGTATGCTTAAACATCGAGACCTGCATGAATGTACAGAGCTTTATGAGCTATTATCACACCCTTCTGTATTCCCTTTTGTCCGTCAAAAAGCCACATCCGCTGATGAATATTGGTTTATGACAAAACAACTGATTGAAGAGGAAGCGAGAGGACTCGCTATCTCGAGGACCATAACTGATGATTGGGGTCAACCAATCGGCACCATTAGTATTCACGATGTGGAGGACGGTGCAGGCTTTCTAGGAACGTGGATTGGACTCCCTTACCAAGGTAAAGGTTATAATCAAAAAGCAAAAATGTTATTTTTGAACGAGTTATTTTTTGACTATAATTTTCATACGGTCTTTCTCCGTATACGTGTTGAAAATTTAAAATCACAGCGTGCTGCTTTAAAGCTTCCTTATGTGGTGAGCGCCAATGAAAGTCATCCCACATTATTAACGCAGGTTAATAGCGGTGAGGCACAATTTAATTTATTTAAAATTCCAAAAGATTTATTCTACCTAACAACGGCACATCAATTGCAAGAGGGCGAAGAGCAAGCAATGTAGTGTGCGATATATATAAAAGAGAAGCTATAAGGTTTTGTCATTTCGACCTACCTCACAGCTTCTTTTCTTTTTTCAAATAATACTTATTTCTTGTAACGTAAAATTAATGACGCCATTTCATCTGGTGTTTTTGGCTTTTGCGTTTTTGCCATTGTCTCCACCATTTCCACTTTACGCTCTGTTAGTGTATAAACAGACTTCATAAAAGATTCCTTCGTCAACTCGTCTTCCTGTAACACTTCTGCGTAACCTTGTTTTTTAAACAGGTTGGCATTTAAAATTTGATCCCCACGGCTTTTTTGCGCTGAGAGAGGTACTAATAGCATCGGCTTGTGAAGCGCTAAAAATTCAAAAATGGAGTTAGAGCCTGCTCGTGACACAATAAAATCTGCAGCATGCAATAAATCAGGTAACTCTGTTGTCACATACTCAAATTGCTTGTAGCCTGGCATTGCCTCCAGTGCTTCATCATAATTCCCCTTCCCACATAAATGAATGATGTGAAATTGCTTGAGGAGCTCTGGTAAGTTTTTACGTAGTGCCTCATTTAAGACAACAGAGCCTAAACTCCCTCCCATAACAAGTAAAACAGGCTTTAAAGTAGAAAAGCCGCAGAAAGCTAGCCCCCTTGCTCTTTCTCCCTCAAATAACTCAGGACGAATAATGGAGCCTGTGCAAGTAGCCTTCTCTTGAGGTAAATGCTTCAGAGTTTCTTCAAAAATTGTGAATACATGCGAAGCAAAAGGTAAGGCTATTTTATTAGCAAGACCAGGTGTTACATCAGATTCATGGATGACGACTGGCACACCTGCTAATTTCGCTGCCATCACAACGGGTACAGAGACAAACCCTCCCTTTGAAAAGACAACCTGTGGCTTCACTTTTTTAATAATACGAAAAGCCTGCATCATTCCAGCAAGCACTTTAAATGGATCTGTAAAATTTTTCATGGAGAAATAACGACGCAATTTACCACTCGCAATGCCATAAAACGGAACATCGGGGAACGCCTCGCCAATTAATTCTTTTTCAATACCTTGCTCTGAGCCAATATAGTGGACATCATAACCAAGTTCTAGTAAAGACGGGAGTATCGCCTGATTTAACGATACATGGCCAGCTGTCCCACCACCGGTTAAAATGATTGTTTGTTGTTTCACACAAATTCTCCTATTCCTTAAAAACCATTGTAGTTAGCACTACTTTTTGTTTACAGTGTTCTATTTTACTATATGCTGACGAAAAGATATAGATGAAGCATGAAAATTTCAGCTTTTCTCTCTTTACATATGCTATACTTGTTCATTATGTTCATGAAGGAAGTAGAAAATATGTATCAAACATCCACAATTAAGGAAAAATACGTGCTACTCTTAAAAATGATTGTCCCTATTTTAGTGACACAGGTAGCTATTTATCTTATTTCATTTTTTGATATTTTAATGTCCAGTCGTTACGGGACGGTTGATTTAGCAGGTGTTTCGATTGGTTCCTCTATCTGGATGCCGATCTATACTGGACTTTCAGGTATACTCCTAGCTATTACCCCAATTGTCTCACAGCTTGTGGGAGCGAAAAAAGAGATGGATGCAAAAAAGGCAGTCCAGCAAGGCATTTATGTCGCGATATTGCTGGCGGTCCTTATTTTTACAGGACTCTTCTTTGGCATTGATTGGATACTTAGTAAGATGAACTTAGAATCTGCTGTACATAGCATTGCAAAAGGCTACATCTATGCGATGTGTGCTGGTCTTTTACCACTTTTCTTATTTTTTGTGATGCGTTGCTTTATTGACGCCCTTGGTCAGACACGGGTCACGATGATCATTACCTTAATGACAACACCCATTAATATCGTGCTGAACTATATCTTTATTTTCGGCAAATTTGGTGCTCCTGAGCTTGGCGGCATCGGAGCTGGTGTAGCGACAGCAATAACGTACTGGCTAATATTCATGATTACAGTATGGATCATCGCTAAACGAGTACCGTTCGAACGATTCCGTCTGTTTCATGATTGGCCTAAGCTTGAATGGCTTCGATGGAAGGAAATTTTATTGATTGGGGTACCGATCGGTATTTCCCTATTTGCAGAAACGAGTATTTTTTCTGCTGTGACCATGATGATGAGTAATTTTAGCACAGAAATCATCGCAGCCCATCAGATTGCCATCAATTTCACTTCTCTGTTATACATGGTTCCACTCAGTATTTCTATGGGTGTCACAATATTAGTAGGTTTTGAGATTGGCGCAGGACGCATGCGAGATGCTCGTATGTATAGTTATCTATGTGTCGGTACAGCCATTTTATTTAGCTTTATATCAGCTTGCATCTTATTTATTTTACGTGAACCTGTAGCGCATATGTATACGACAGATCAGATGGTTCTTGAGTATGCCGTACAATTTTTAGTCTATGCAGCCATTTTCCAGCTATCTGATGCGATACAAGCACCAGTGCAAGGCGCATTGAGAGGCTATAAAGATGTCATGATCACATTTATCATGGCCATTATTTCTTATTGGGTGATTGGCTTGCCAGTTGGGTATACCCTTGCCACACATACGGATTTCGGTCCATTTGGCTATTGGATTGGCCTTGTGGCAGGTTTAACAATGGGGGCCGTTACTCTATTAATCCGTCTGCTGATTGTTCAAAAAAGAGTAACTGTTTAATAAAAAATCGCCTTTTCTCCAAACTTGAGAAAGGCGATTTTTAACGTAAAACACCTGTACGAATGATTTTCACTTGAACAGACGGCACTAGCTGTAAGGATGCATAGATAGTATGCCAATCCTTCTGAAACATCTTGGGGTGATAGGCACGAATATATCGACCAATCCCCAACGTATCCGATTGCTGTCCTTGAAGAATCCGCAAAACCTCCTCAAACTCTGCCTGCATTTGATTTTGAATCAGCTGCTGAACCTCCTTGAAAATGGGGTCTTTATATAAATGGTCATGTGCAAATTCCTCAATTTCTACCTCGATGAGATAATCCATGTCTATTCTTTTTAATTCCTCATTCACCGTCCATTGACGCTTGATATGAATGACCTCTGCTGTGATTGGCATCGCTTTTCCATCATGCTTCCACATATAGCTCATCCGTGCTTGTTTGCTAGGTTGATTCATTAAGAGAAGCATCGTGAGAGATTGTTTTGGTGTTAATACTGTACCCGTAAACCTTTGACCTGAAAACAAAGTGACGCCTGCCGCAACAGCATGCTTTTTATCCTCACTTAACTGAATATACGGTAGTGCTATATCAATTGTCTGTTCAAATAGCATGGAGCCAACCGTCTGTAAATCTAATCTCGGAAAAATTGTATTTTCCTCTGTACTTTCCATAAAACGTTCATAATAGTCTCCTGAACCCCCTGCCAAATCCTTTGTGAGCTCTATAAACGGCTTGACATCCCCTTCTGTTACAGCAATTTTTATCGATATCGGGTTTTGGGGATTACGAAAATAAATATCCAAAATATCATAAAGAGGCTCTCTTACCGTTTGGTCCGATACAAGGATGGTCGATAACTCAGATAAATCAAGTGTTTGTTCTACTTTTAAATTGGCTTGATTCCGTACATCTCTTGGTGAAATGCCGTCCGCTTCAATCACTTCATTTTGCTGAGCTGCTGTATTCGGATAGGCATAATATCCCTTGTATGCCCCTATATATCCGTCCACCCCAACGAGCGTCACAACGGAAGCGTTTTTATAAAGTCGTTCATCCCAACAGCCAGCTAAAAGTAACATAGACAAGAGGAGCATAATCCCTTTACGATACACGTTTTCCCCTCCATTTATTCCAACAAATGATCATCATTGGTAGTAGAATCGTAAACACAATGAGTACGTAGTGTATAGAATTTTTGATAAACTCAATGCGCTGAAATTGCATGACAAATAGCGGCAGGATGGCTAAGAGAAGATGAAAAAAAACAATACTTCGTTTCGGATGCTTCCGTTTTTTTGACAAATAAAGCACACGAAGGGACAAACCGTAGATCATGACCGTAACAATGGACCAAGAAAGCCAAATATAGATGAAAAAAATATCCAGCCGTTTTACAAAATTCACTTCCTGTGATTTTAAAATATACATAATAGGCTCTGGTATTAGTTGAACCTCCTCCAAAGCAAAGAACATTTGTGTAAAGACAACCGAAATAAAATAAAAGAAAAAAATGACGAGTTGATAAATCAATAAGGGCTTTCCCTTCACCTGTAAATCCTGTTTGAGAAATGGACGATAAAGGAGGTACATTTCAATCCCAAAAAAGGCATACATGCTATGAATCATGCCCGCCATGATTTGCTTAGTATGGTTCCATTCAACGGGGAAAAGATTACTCCACGTTAGATCCGGAACTGCCAGCATTAAAAAAATGACAAAGAGGAAAATGATCGGGATTAGCATGACACCAATGTTGATGACCGTTTCTGGTCTGACGAGGTTGGCATACAAGGATAATCCTACAATCAGCATGACAACAAGCCATTCAGGTGTTTGGGGCAAGACCCATGAGGCCAGAACATACCCCATATAGGCAATTAATACAGCTGTTATTAATAACCAATAGATAAGATAGACCCAGCGAAAGAACCCATTTAAAAAGAAAAATTGATAATAGCGTTCAAAAAATAACAGCAAGCCGTAATGGAAAAGGCTAGCAAGGATGAAGACAAACCATGCACTATGCTGGCTGTATATGATTAACGGTGTTTGAAACGAAATGTAGACAACACCTGTCTGAATGATAAAGAGTAGTAAAAAAAATTGTGCCTTTGATAGAGAAAAATTCATGGTGTATCCTCATTTTTTCCCTTTTCATCCTTCGGTGGTTGAAAGGAAGTAACTTGGATTGTCGGTCTAATAAATGGCCAGCGTAAAAAAATTTTATAAACAGCTTTCGGTTGAAAAGGTACAATAGGTGAAAAATACGGCTGTTTCAATGACGTTAAACTAATTAAATGAATTAATAGGATGACAACCCCTACCACAATGCCTAAAAATCCAAATAATGAGGCAAGTAGCATAAACGGAAAACGGAGCATGCGAATCGTGCTATTCAATTCAACGGACGGGACGACATAGCTTGAAATGGCCGTTAAGGCAACAACAATGACCATTAAGTTTGACACGAGTCCCGCACTTACAATGGCATCACCGATCACTAATCCTCCTACGATCCCAATCGTTTGCCCTACTGATTGTGGCAAGCGAATACTTGATTCTCGTATGAGCTCCATAATAATCTCAAGTATCAGTGCTTCAATTAGCGGTCGATAAGGGATATCATTAACATCATTTTTCACTTGATTACTTAATTCTAACGGTAATACCTCAAAGTGAAAGCTAATCACAGCAATATAAAATGCTGGTAAAAAAACCGCCGTTACAAACGACAGTAAACGCACTATTTTATAAAAAGAGCCAACCACTACCCGACTATTATAGTCATCAGGTGTTTGATAGAAAGAGAAAAATGTTACAGGGCCAATCAAGGCAGACGGCGAAATATTGGTCATGACCACAACTTTACCCTCCACTAAGTGGGCTACCACACGATCTGGATGCTCTGTATTTAACAATTGTGGAAATGGCGATAACACGGAATCCTCTAATGCATCACTTAACTGGCCAATACTATAAAAATAGTCGATTTTAATGTCCGCAATCCGCTTTTCCATCTCTTGTAAGGTTTCAGGCTGTATAACCCCATCCATATAGAGATAATAAGCTTTAGTGTTCGTTTGTTGTCCAATTGTAAAAGATTTGACCACAAGAGCGGGATTATTCACTCGCTTTCGTATCAATGTTAAATTGGTATCCGCCCGCTCCACAAGACCTTCATGGGAGCCTCGCAGAATATGTTCATTGTTTGGCTCCTCAAGATTACGACGAACTTCATTGGTAATCGCTAACGTCAGCATTTTTCCCGTATCAGGCAAAATCACGAGCGTTTCACCTTGGCAAACCCGTTCAATCGCTTGCGGTAGCGCAAAATTATCGAGTGTTGTAAGTAGGGTTTCACTCCAAAAAGGTTTTTCTGTATCTAAACGTGCATAAATGGTATCCAGTATTTTTTGGACTTCCTTCGCATCAACAAGAGAAGCGTAAAAGCATAAAATAGCCGTGTCCCCTTCATGCCAATCTATTTGTCTGACGGTCAAATCCGAGGAATGGTAGAATGCTTTTTGTAGGCTTTTCATCATATACTCCACTTTATCCATAAAACGCCTCCTCTACTGGAGAGTATAAGCATCTTTCGAGTATTTCAAACGCTTAGATCGTGTGATTCCACACCATGAAAAAAAGATGCCCACTAGAACATTTGGGCATCTTCATGATTCGCTATTTTTTAAAATAAGCTTCAATATCCTCATACATAAAGGGCGTTCCCTCTATTTTTTCATGGTGATTATGCAAGGCCGTCATTCGATTGATAATCGGTGCTAATTTTCCTTCATCCTCCTGCGTTAGATTGAAGGCGACACCATAAGAATAGATTTGGTATTTTTCTTCTAAGGTCCATCTAAATGTGCCCTCTAGGTTAAATGATTGATTCATCAAAATAAAGCTAAATTTAAATTTCATCGTTTGATTAACTGGTAGCTTCAAAGAAGAGCGTATCTTCATGCCGCCTAAGCTAATATTTTCGATGATGATAGGGGTATGTCCAATATTTAGCTTTTGTTCATTCATTTCAATAATCGTCATGAAGCCCTTCACATAGGCAGGGAATTGAAAGCGGTAATATTTGCGCCGTTCCACCACAGGCTTTTTATGAACACTAGCTTTTTGTGGTGTTAAAATGCCTTGTGCCAGCATTTTTTCAAAGGCTTTCGCTGGAACAGCCTTCGTATAAATGCTACCTTGCAGATAATCACATGCTTGCTGCTTTAAAAAGATAAATTGCTCGTAACTTTCAACTCCTTTTGCCACTACCTGAATACCAAGCATTTTGGCTAAATAAATCGTTGTTGAAATGAGTCCATTTTCAATCGGACGATCATGACGAATTTCACGAATAAACGCTTCATAGATATGGAGTGTCGTTGGCTTGAATGTTCGCAAGGATTCTAAGGATGAGTAGCCTGTTCCAAAATCACCAATAGCAATTTTGACACCAACTTCTTGTAATTCTTTGAGAACAGTCATCACACTTGTACTATTTTTTAAGATGGTACTTTCACTTATCTCGAACTGTAAATAATGCGCGTCAATCGAATTTCCCTGTAATTGCTCTTGGACAAACTGAATAAAGCCCTTTTTCATCAGACGGATTGGCGATATCTTAATACTAATTGTTCGCAGCACATGCCCTTGCTGCTTCCAGTGCTGTAACAACGCACATGCTTTTTTAATCACCCAATCTGTAATGATATGAATCATATGGTTTTCTTCCGCTAATGGAATAAATTCACCAGGTGACACAAGGCCCCATTCTTTATGATGCCAACGAATTAATGCTTCTGCGCCGTTGATAATTCCCTTTTGCGGCTCCACCAATGGTTGGAAATATAATTCGAATTCCTCATTTAACATGGCTTGTCGCATATCTCGGTCTAACACGTACTGCTTATAGGAAGTAATATCCTCCGTAAAGGCATAAATATGAAAACGATTCCTTCCCTGCTGTTGCGCGTAGCATAAAGCTGAATAGGCATTTTCTAATAAAATGTTTCTCGTTAGGCCCTCCTCTGGATAAAAAGCAATGCCAATGCTAGCAGATAGGTGCAAGCGATAGTCTTTTATAGAAAAAGGTGTATCAAAGGTTTTCAGTATACGGCTAGCCAGCGCGGAAATATGCTGCTTGCTCCCATATTTTTTAATGACAATGATAAAATGCTGATTGTCTAGGCGTGCCATGTAACTGCGATCATCTGTTAGTGTGGAAAAGTAGTTGGTCACCGTGCGCAGAAGCTCATCACTGATTTTCGTACCTAGCGAATTATTTATGATATGAAAGCGGTTAATCGAAATATATAATAGCGCGAAGGGTTCGCCAGCTAAGCATAATGTATCGACTTTATCATGTAAGCTCAATCGATTTGGTAAACCTGTTAATTCATCATAGTACACTAAATAATTCAGCTTCTTTTCTCGTTCGATTTCCTTTGTAATATCAGTTACTAAGCCAAAAATATGGTTGACCTCTCCCTCCTGATCTAGTCTCGGCACAATTTGCTCCAGCAACCACTTTGTCTGATTCTCCCCTGTTAGGATACGATAAATCACTTGATAGCTTTTGCCTGAAGCGAGATGATCTGTATACGCTAATACTTCCTCACGATGTGCAGGATGAATCATATTAATCCATACTTCTGAGTCTTCGTAAAGCTTAGCTAATGGAATACCTAGAATTCCCTCCAGTCCTTTAGAGGCAAACAGCATATTACCACGAATGGAATCCCGCATCCAAATCCCTGCATCTAAATTGTCAAAGATAGAATGATAGTTGGCTAACGTATCATTTAGCGTTTTCTCAAGTAGTTTGAAAGCCGTTTCGTCTTTGACAACCCCAATCATCTTAAAGGGCTTGTCATCCTTCCAAATGACTTCGGCGGCAGCTTGTAAAAAACGCAGTTCATTGGTTTTGCCGTGATAAATTCGGAAGTCACTGTCAAAATTAGTCCCTTTTCGCGCATGATTAAATGCATCATATGTCCTTTCATAATCATCTGGATGAATGAACTGGAAAACGTGATCAATCCCATCGTTATCTGAACGCGTAAAGCCAAAAATATGATAAAAGTTATCTGAGCAATAAAGTTTGTCATGCTGAATAAAGTACTCCCAGCTCCCAACTGCCGCAATATGCTGGGCGTAATTTAAATGCTTCTCATGGAGCATTAACTGATGCTTCATGGCTGAATATGTGGACATATCTTCAATGATTAAATAAAGCCCCTCCGAATAATTGTCGTCATTTTTGATCGGTATAAACGTCAGCACTAGGCTTAGGTTTTGTCCTTGATGCTGTAGTCGTTCAATATCAATTTTGACCGACTTTCCTCGCAATGTTCGATTGAATGCTCTTTTTAATCGTTTATAATCTGCATCAGTCAGAATTTTCTTAAAATCCTTCGCATGGCTAGGTCGATATTGTAATAGTTCAAAGAGTGCTTCTTGATTGACATAAATAATTTCGCCATCTGCCGAAAACACAATCATCATATCGGGGTGATACTTGGCAAAGGACATGGCATATGAAAATAAACGATGGTCTTGAGCTGTTGCCAGCGCAAACGTATGCGGTCTTTCTTCTTTTGTAAAAAACTGCTTTAATAGATTCGGCTTTTTCATCCATCTCACCTCTCCCTACTTTTTACCCACTACTTATTTATCAATTCCCCCAAAATACAGTTTAAAAACTACTATTTATAAAAGAGAAAGAAAAGTTTCATCGACCGTGTTTCGCTGGAGAAGCGCTCTTTTTTATTAAGTGATGCCCCTATCCAAAGAAATAGTTCATATGTTTTTCTTAAGGTACTACGATTAATTCCATATCCAATAGCCAGCGATCAATGGCTTGCTTTGGATAATAGACTTTGTCCCCTACCTTTACATGAGGGATTTCGCTTATGTAACTATTTGATCCATCTGGCACTTCTGTTAATTTTAGCACTTCCATTACACTGATTCCTAAATAATTAGCTGCCTCTTGTTGTGACAATAGCTGATGTTGCACGGATTCCTTTGGCTGCTCTTTTAAACTAGTGGCGATGAGCCAGCTTCCTATTAAAAACTCACGGCTAATGAGAAAATCGCCATTGCTATGCTATATTGTTTCAATTCTATCCTCCCTTTCTCATCAAATTTTACCATTAATTCAATAAAAAAAGATGCTCTATAAGCCTTTATAGACTTATAGAGCATCTTTCTATTAATAAATGATTATTTTTGGATAAATTGTTGTGTCCAGTAGTTACCTGATTTCACATAACCTACACCGATGTGTGTAAATTTACCGTTTAAAATGTTCGCACGGTGTCCTGGTGAGTCCATCCACGCTTGTACTACTTCTTGTGGTGAACGTTGACCTTGAGCAATGTTTTCACCTGCAGCTTTATAAGCGATACCTAAAGCTTTCATACGATCAAATGGTGAACCAAATGTTGGGCTCGTATGTGAGAAATATTTATTTGTTTGCATATCTTGTGATTTTTCACGAGCTGCAGCCATTAATTTCGCATCTGTTTGAAGTGGTGATAAACCAGCTTTTGTACGCTCAGCGTTTGTTAATTTTACTACTTCTTGTTCAAATGCGTCCACATCTGAAGTTGTTGTTGATGGTGTTGAAGTAGTTGGTGGTGTTGCTGGCTTTTCATTTTGTGATGATTGATTATTATTTGGCTTTGTTGGTGTTGTATTATTTGTTGTTGGCGTCTCATTAGATGGTGTAGATGCCTGTGGAAGTTTAATCGACCACTTATGATTATTGTTTGACCATTTATAATAATAAACATTACAGTTTGTTGATTGCTGTACGGAATTCCCCTCTGTTGTATTTGCAGCAGCAGAAGCTATTTGAATTGGAGCTGCTAAAAGAAATGTTGCACAAATTGCAGTTAGTGTTTTTTTCATGTTTGCAATTCCTCCTTCTCTGCCACTAATCGTAAGGGATGATTTTCATTAAAATCTTACCAACATCTGCTAACTACGCCAACGAAGAAGAAAATGCGCGAAAAATCACGTTTTTTTCGCGTTATTTTTTAGCAGGTTTCACCAATCTATGAAATACTTACGTTTGAAAGAGGGTTGACACCCCTCCTAAACTCGTAAATATTTTAGAAAATAAACAGCTGATATGAATAAAAAATGTATGTTTTATACACTCATTTTTTAATCGCCTTTCTTCATTACTTTCTTTGCATCACCCTAGAGATGGCTAGTGTCGTAGCCTCATGTTAGCCTAATATTACAATTGTGTTACAAGAGCGTTACATTTCATTTACATAAAAATAAAACAACCTGTGTAAAGCTACACAGGTTGTTCACGTGCAGAAATTCACTGGTTGCTTTATTCTTCAATTAATCCCAATAACAGGTAAATCACTAACATTCTCTCCAATAATAACAAGTTTTGCTGGCATTTTCAGATATTCTGGGAGCCATTGCACCATTCCATAAGCATATTGGAACAACATTGGGTTTTTGATGCCCTTAATTGGTACATAGCCTTTCATACGATAAATCGTTTCAGGTAATGCACGCACCCAATCTTCAAACTGCTCCTGTGTAAATTCCTGATCTGTAAAATCTACTAAGCGAGAGCCCAGCTGCATTGAGGCTATTGGCGCTTTAACTATATCTGCTTTATCGACCTGTGTTGTTGCCTTCAGCCCCTCTAATAAGCTGAGTGGTACGCGTCCATTTGTCGTTTGCAATATAAAGGCATGAGGGTTCAAGCCCTGCAGTTCATAGACGACCTGACCTTGCTCTGCCTCTGTTAATAAGTCTGTTTTATTTGCTAACAATAGATGTGCATGGCGAATTTGCTCCAGAAATAAAGAGCGCACTTGTGGTGTTAATGTATCACGGTGTAGCCAGAGCTTAGAATCAGCCACCGTGATAATGCCTTTCACATTGAGCTGATCTGCAAAAAGCGGTGAAAAAACGGCATCCAAAGCTTCTACAGGATGTGCTGCACCTGTTGTCTCGATAATGAGCACATCAAAATCACTATCTAATAGAAGAGATTGAATTTGTGCCTCTGTTTTTTCAGCACCCGAACAGCAAATACAGCCCTCTAGCATCTCCTTTAGCGGGATATCCTTTTCCACTGCCTGCGAGTCAAATGGCAGCTTCCCGAGCTCATTCATAATAACAGCAGGCTTTAATTTCTTTTCTTTTAGCTGGCGAATGACGTCTGTCAGCATGGATGTTTTGCCACTCCCTAAAAAGCCACTAAATAGGTACACATCTTTCATATTAGTTCCTCCCATAAAAAAAGCTGTCGCAGATGCCGTGAAAGACAACTGTTGCGACAGCTACATTGTTAGTTTGTTGTTTCCTCTGTTTTTTCGGCTGTTCCTACAAGAAGCTCTTTCGCTTTTAGTAACTGAGGATCATCGGCTTTCATTTTTGCACGTAACGCATCCATTAAAGCATACGTTGTATTACCTGTTAGAATGCCTGTTTCTTCAAGGTTGTTCGCTGCTTGTAGTTTTTCTACTGCCTGTGCGGTATTGTCATCAAAGATCCCATCTACTTCACCAGGCTCATACCCTAGCACCTGAAGCATCTCCTCTGCTGCTTTCACAGAGTCAGATTGTAGGCCTGTCTTCATTTCTAAAGAGGCATTCAAGTATGGTAAAGAGGCATAGGATGGATACGCAACTTTGACATCAGGCTCAATTCCCTTTTCATTAATCCAGTTGCCCTTCGGTGTTAACCATTTACCTGTCGTAAATTTCAAATTAGAGCCGTCTTTTAATGGTGTAACATTTTGGACAGTTCCTTTACCGAATGATGTTTCACCAACAACTTTAGCACCAACTGACTCTTTTAATGCTCCTGCCAAAATCTCAGAGGCTGAAGCACTGCCACTATCAACTAGTACCGTAATCGGTAGGTTATATTTTTTACCTGCAATGGCATTTGTAATTTGAGGCTCCGCATCTTTTTCTTGTACCTGCACAATCGCCTTTCCTTCTGGTACAAAGAAATTAGAGATATCGACTGCAGCCTTTAGGTAGCCACCAGGATTTTGACGTAAATCTAATACAATGCCCTTCATTCCTTTACCTTCATACTCAGTAAGGATTTTTTCAAGCTCTTGGGCAGTTTGTTCACTAAATGATGTAACTTGAATATGGGCAATATTGCCATCCAGCATTTCACCATAAACGGTTTCGACTGGGATGTCATCACGAACAATCGTCATTTGAATAGGTTCCGTATTTTCGCCACGTTTTACCGTTAATTTTACGGGTGTTCCTTTTTCGCCACGAATCAGTGCAACTGCCTCTGTTGCACTTAAGCCCTGAATACTTTTCCCATCAACTGTTAAGATAATATCTTTTGGTAATAAGCCTGCCTTTTCAGCAGGAGAATTTTTGATAGGTGACACAACTGTAATATAACCATTACGTTCTTGGATTTCTGCACCAATTCCTTGGAAGCTTGAAGATAAGCCAGAATTAAATTGATCCGCTTCTTCCTTTACCATGAAATCGGAATAAGGATCGCCTAATGCATCAAACATACCATTGATCGCACCATCGACCACTTTTTCATCGTCAATATCTTGGTAATAGTTATTTTTCAGTAAATCAAATGCTTCATATAATTTTGTAAATTCCTCTCGTTCAATCGGAACTTTCACTTCTACTACTTTCTTATCACCAAAGGTTAACGCAAATATTGTTAAACCTGCCGTAATAAGAATTGTAAAGAACATTAGCATGATAAATTTAAACGGTTTCAGTTGTATAAATTGTCCTGCCGGCTTTATTTCAGCTGGAGTCGGCTCCTGCTGCTGTTCTGTACTTTCTTTTTTCTGTTCATCCATCTTGATTGTCACCACTCTCATTTACACTAACTTGTTGTCACACTACTACCATCTTAACAGGTTATCCAGAAGACGAAAAGAAAAAGACTGTCAAAATTTCATGACAGACCTTGTCCGATCATGCTTCATTCTAACTAGCATTCCAGCACCTATTCAGCCATCATACTACTAAGTTTAGGCATATTATGGTACTGCCTTTTAATTTTACTCATTTCCTAGTAGCAGTCAACAAAAAACTCAAAGAATCATAGAAATGCTATAAGAATATAACGTGCCAGTGTCCAAAAAAGTTGCATCCTATCAGGAATTATTCATGAGTTTTTGCAGTTTTTTATATACGGAATGCACGGTTAATCGATGAAAGGCAATCAATTGTCCTTTATAAACCACTGAAAAAATACCATATGGTGTCGGTGATTTCTCCATCAGCTCTTCTCTCGTTTGAAGATCCACCAGCACTGGCTGCAATCCTAATTTTTCGGCAGCTAATTGAATATTTTCCGTGGCGACGTCTACATATGGACATTGAAAGGAACGTAAAATCGTTAAATGAGGAAATCTCGTTAATCGTTCCTGCCAATTATCAGGAAAGTATGGCCGTTCAACGCTTTCATGAAATGGAAAGGCCCATAATTCAAAATCATTGAGTGCTGTTGCCATATGCTGAAACTGGTGCTGTAAAAATAAATCCTTGTTTGGCGTCCAGGAAGTTTGGTCATTTGTAATGACCACCACTCCCTTTTTCCCACGTTCCTTGGCATCCTTTAAGCACCTCTTCAGTAATTGTGTACCATAGCCCTTACCCACTGCACTTACCCATAAACAGTGAATCACCACATAGCCATCTGCATGTACAACTCTTGAAGAGTATTCCGCATCTGTATATTCTATAAAACCTACTTGTTTTTGATTTTCAAGTACTTGTATGTAATGTAAGCCCTTTTCAAATTGTTGATTAAGCCATTTGTTTTTGTTCTGATAGCCCTCTGTTTTTTTCTTGCTTCGTAAACAAAAGCTGCCCTTCCCCTCTAACAGCTCACCATTCATTTCAATCAGCTCTACATGGTGTGTCAATGCTAGTCCCCCAATCCGTTGATTGTACTAATTTTACCATTTTTAGTGAATCATTCAACGATCATCGGAATCGCCTTTTCACTTGTTGTCGCATATGATGCAAGTAATGACAAATGTAAGGAGGAAGAATAATGGGGAGAAATAATAAACCGAGCCAAGGCAATGAATCCATAGAAATTTATGCGGCTAAGCTATCCTATATTGGCACAGCCATTTCAACATTAGGGGATGGTTTACAAACCATTGCAGCGGGACTCGCATTAGAAGCGCTCCAAAACGCGAACAATGATTCTTCTCAAACGAATAATGGCAATGGAAATGGAAATGGGCATCAAACAGTTAAAATAGATAATATGCAGAAACAAATTGATTATTTAATTGCTGAGCTTAAACACATCAAAAAAATGTTTAAATAACCTTTACATAAAGAAAAGTGTTGAAGACGTTTCTGCTTCAACACTACTGTTTTTTTTCCATTTTCTTATGTGTCCTTTGGATTTCCAATAATTCAGAAACCGTCACAAACTGATAGCCCTGCTTTTCAAGCTCCGGTATGATTTGTTCCATTGCCTGAACCGTTTGTGCTCGATTTCCCCCACCGTCATGAAATAGGACAATATTGCCTGCTTTCACACCTTTTAAAACGGTATTCACGATGCGATGAACACCTGGGCTTTTCCAGTCAAGCGTATCTAAATGCCAAGACCACATAACAACCTTATAGCCTTTTTTTGAAATTGCATCAATCATCGCATCGGTATATTGTCCTTCAACTGGTCTAAATAATGTTGGCTGATAGCCTGTAATCCCTGCAATCACTTCATCTGTTTGCTGTATTTCTTTCATTAAATTGGTAACATTTGTTCTTAAAGGGTGTGTATAGGTATGATTGGCCAATTCATGTCCTTCTTCGTACATTCTTGTAATCAGCTCAGGATTTTTTTCTGCATTTTGACCGACAATAAAAAAGGTTGCTTTTGCATTATATTTTTCCAATACATCAAGGATATTCGCTGTATATTTGCGATGTGGCCCATCATCAAATGTTAAGGCAATGATTTTTTCATCTGTCTGAATTTCCCAAAGAATTTGACCTGCTTCCTCATAATACTTTCTTCCTTTATTTTCAGAAGAACTCACTTTTACATAAAAAAGCGACACCGTGATTAGACTAAGTGGTAGTAAAAGCAATAAAAACTTTTTCATATTTTCACGTCCCCAAATAATTATTTTCGTACTTTATTATTTGAGGATTTCCTAAAAAAATGCTTATGTTTCACATTCATTCATTAAAATTTGGTGGTGGATATGATGTGCCAGATGTTGCATATACTCCTCTATCAACCATCCCAATGTCCTTTGTTGTTGATTCATCACACATGGCTGGGCCAATGTCTCTTCATCAAGGTGGTTCAGTACATACATGATTTTTTTGTTGATGCTTGTCCACAACATTAAAATATCTTCTATTGGTAATTCCTGATAGCCCTGTAACGCGACCCATTGTACTTGGTCGTATGTAGTCACTACATAGGGTGAAGCTTCATTCTGAATTTGAAGAAATCGTTCAAGATTGACAATAGCCGAATCACATAAATGACCGATTACTTCTTTTTTGGACCATTTTTTTGGAGCAGGTCGTTGTGTTATTTCCGCTTCTGTCATCACACGAAATACTTCTGGTACTTTTATAAGCCAATAATGTAATTGTTCAACTGTCTTTTGCACGAAGGTCACTCCCTTCTGAAACAATTGTTACGTAATAATCTAATAATGCAATCACTGCCTGCACCCGCTTATGTTCGATTTCAATTTTAAAGGAAATCCATATAATGGCGACATTAAAACTCAAGACGGCTAATGCAACGATTTGGACAAGCGACATGCCGATCATGAGTTTGCTATTCATGGTTGTAGCAAGCAATGTAAACATGGATAAAATAACACCACTCATGGTAATAAACATTGGCTTCATGCGTATTATCTCATTTGCCTGTACCTTTAACAGATGGACAATAAATCGCAGCTCTTGCCTTGTATATTGTTGCTGAAGGATAACAAAATAGGACTGATACACATCCTCATCAAGCTTTTTATGCAATATATTTTTATGCATCTTTTGCACAAATTGATCACAGAAATCGTGCGCCAACGCTTGCTCTGGCTGTAGCTGTTCTTCTTTATGTTCTATAAAAGCGACCCTCAAACCTCCTCACCCTCTCATATTAAAACTTTCACTCCATTTACTATATGAAGGAAAGAGAGCCGTGTAGTACGAATTGAAGCAAAGTCGTTTATCTTTGAGTGTCTTTTTGCCGCGCTCTACTTAATCCAAAAATAGCTGTTGCGAAAACAAAAACTACCGTACAAAGCCACATTGTCACCCCATTCCAAGCGCCTTTAGCAATCGAAATATTCGCTAATAGCGCTATTTGCATGATACAAACGGCGATATAAAGCATAAATGTGTAATTCAACCGAGAGCCTCCATTTTCTAAGATCCAAAAGCAAAAACAAGATCCGTCTCGCAAACTATTTCTCCATCTACCATTGCAATCCCTCTGCCTTTCCCAACAGCGCCCTTCACACGTGTAATCTCCACTTCTAGATGTAGCTGATCACCAGGCTTTACTTGCTTTTTAAAGCGACAATGATCGATTCCTGCCAATAAACCTAATCTTCCCTCATTCCCAGCCTTTGTCAGCATAATCACTGCACTAACCTGTGCTAATGCTTCAACAATTAGCACACCTGGCATCACAGGATACTGTGGAAAATGACCTTTAAAAAACTCTTCATTAATCGTTACATTTTTCAACCCCATTGCGCGCTTGCCCTCTTCTAACTCCACAATACGGTCTACCAAAAGAAATGGATATCGGTGTGGCAAAATAGCTTGTAATTGTTGACTTGTTAACATATGAATTCCTCCAACGTATTTTTTATAATCTTATTCTAACACTAAATATTAGTACTAGGTAATAAAATTTAATAAGTATTATTCATTAGTTTTCTGAATTATTTTTCATTATTTTTTCAATATTTCTTTATCGACAGCCACACAATAGCTAGAATATAATATTCCATGCATTCACCCTAGAATGATTAGTTTATTAGAATAGGATGGTTTCGCATGTTATCTTTTATCGCAATAGTTCTTTTATTATTTTTAATTCCAGGTCCTGCAGTAATTATTACCATTACACAAACATTAAAAAGCGGAAAAAAGAATGGTATTTATACAGCTTTAGGTATCGGTCTTGGTGACTTGGTTCATACATTAGCGGCTGTTTTAGGTCTCTCTGCTATTTTAATGAAATCAGCCACTGCCTTTGAAGTGGTGAAATATATTGGTGTGGCATACCTTGTTTACTTAGGCATTCAGATGCTCCTCACAAAGCCAAAGAAAATTGAGCAACCGACTGTCGAACAAAGTCCTGCTAGTACTTCATTCCGTCAAGGCTTTTTAGCAGAAATCCTCAATCCAAAGACGGCACTGTTTTTCCTAGCCTTCCTACCGCAATTTGTTCAGCATAACGAGCAATCTGTCACAAGCCAATTGCTAACACTCGGTATAACATTTGTCGTGATGAGTGCTTTATATACAATCCTACTCGCAGTAATTACAAGCTTCATTGGCGAAAAAATCTTTACAAAAACAAGCGGTAGCTCACGCTGGCTCGAAAAGACAGTTGGCTTCGTTTATATCGGTCTCGGTGTCCGTTTAGCATTACAGACACAAAGTAGATAAATTGGAGAACACAAAAAGTGTTCTTCTTTTTTTGCAGGAAAATGGAGTTTTAATAGCCAATAATATTAAAAAGGAGGGTTACATTTGAATCAACGTCAAGAAAATCTATTTCAGCAGCTAGCCAATTATCGTGGCGAGCTGCTTCACTTACTCGAGCATGTATCAGAAGAAAAAGCGAACATCATCCCAGCTGGATTTCATAATAATATTCGCTGGAATATGGGTCATGTTTATCTCGATCAATATTTATGGATAGAGGCATTAACAAAAGAAAAGGATACAGGTTTAGAAGCTCTCAAGAAATGGTTTGGCTTTGGTACATCGCCAAAGCATTTTGACGACGAAACGCCATCCTTTGAGGAATTAAAGAAGTATTTAGCTCAGCAGCCTGAACAATTAAAGGAACAGTATGGTCATCGATTGTCAGAGGAATTCCCTCCTATTGATATGGGTATGCAAACTATTGAACAAGTACTGTTACGCACCATCTTTCATGAAGGTATGCATTTACAAGCGATTTTAACCATTTATCGATGCCTAAACGAAGCAACAGACCGAGTTTGATACTGGGTCTGTTGTTCTTGTTTTAATAGAACAAAAATCTTTACATAACTCATGCTTTTCACCCGTCCTTTTCATCACGTTCATTAACGATATGCATTTGTTTTTTGGTATCCTTTCCGTTCAAAAAATGGTCCCGCTGTAAGACTAGCATCCGTGTAAATATGTGTTAGACCAAGCTTTTTTGCGTCTGCTTCTATTCCCTTGTCCCTGAAAACCCTTATGTGTCATGAAGGCTGATCCAAATTTGTCAATTCGATGATGCTCCCTTGCGACATAGGTCTTATTATTTCTTAAAGACTGTTGCCAAAGCCGCTACTTTAAATGGTTGCATTGCTAACGGTGGACAAGCCTACAATTTGGCCTGTGAATACCTATGTACAGTCCGTAAAAATAATTACAAAATTTCTTCCAAGCAATCGTCATGATCGTTTGTAAAATTCATCTATATGCCAATAATAGTTATTTATATAAAAATATAGCAAGCTTATAGATCCCTATAATCTATAAGCTTTTGTTTTATTGTTTCGGTGTATTGGCTGTCAGCGGATTTGCATTGGCGACTAATTGTACAGGCGTAGTTGTTTGTTGAAAGCTATCCTTTTGTCCTTGATTCGATTTTCCGTAGCCTTTCATCACAGCAAATAATGCTGCACCAACAATGCCCCATGTCAAAAACTTCATTTAAAAACCTCCTTTCAGCATTAGTATTCGAGAACAAATACAGATTATACACTGTCAAAAAGTTGCTAATAGTGGTGGTGATTTTGTGTTATTTTATTTCAACTTCTTTACTTTGATATCTAGCAACACGATGGTTTTAATCTAAATGACACACTGCGAAATCAAGTCCAAAATATTGATGATGATACACAACCTTTTCCAGCCAAAAGAAAAAATAGTAAAGTTTTTATTATATACATAAGAATATTATGGTAAAATTTCCGATGGTGGTAAGTGTTAAAGTATAAGGAGGTTATATACCATGAAAAAATTTTTTACAGGGCTATTTTTAACATCTACATTATTTGTAGCAACACCTGCTGATGCCGCAACGACACAAATCAAAATCGACGATGTTGTGGTAAAATCTGATACAGCACCCGAGCAAAAAAACAATCGAACAATGGTGCCATTACGAGTGATCAGTGAAAATCTTGGTGCGCAAGTTCATTGGCAGGATTCACAAATCACCCTTTCAATGGATCAAACAACCATTAAATTGAATCTTAATAACCGAACAGTCATTAAAAATGGTCAAAAAGAGCAATTGGATGTACAACCATACATGAAAAAAAATCGCACCTATGTACCAATTCGCTTTATCGCTGAAACATTCGGCAGCCAAGTGCATTATAATGATGGCACAGTGAATATTACGACTGAACCATTGCTAATTGAAGATGAAAAAATCAAGGTACTACGCTATGAATACCATATGACAATGGGTGGTGTCATTCAGGACATCAAGGGCAATGCCTATCACCAAGCACTTTTCAAAATTTTCCAAGAAAAGAAAGGCGACAAAGTAGAGGCTCCGAAAGATTATTATTGGCACCTCAATCTAGAAACTCCTGGATCTTATTACAAGCTTGGTCAATTTGATTTTATGAGCTATGATCAAAACAGTGTTCAACAATATGATATCTATACATTAAATCAACCTTTCCCAGAGGAATTATTACAAGGCTATCCTGAGTATTTACTCCATGATTTCGATGGCGATAACTGGTATATTTTCTCTGAGCAAGCAGTGAAGTCAATACAGCAGCTGATTAATAGTGCATATAATAATGGCTTTAGCAAAATAATTAGTAATACAGTCGCTTAAAAAAATTATTAATGGCAGCTATACACAACATATTCTGTAAAAAGATGTGCAAAATATTCATATCAACGATTGATTGATGGAGGTTTGCCTCATGCAGAAATTCCTATCATTAAGTATAGCGCTACTATTCCTTTTATCTGCTTGTTCGTCGGAAGAAGCTCCGCCCAGCGAGGAAGCAGAAGCCAAAGAACAGACCGTAAATGCGCAGCCAAAAGAAAATCTAAACGTTTTGAACGATGATAAAAGTTGGGTAATAGCTGAGTAATGAGAAAAGCGTGTTTGATATTTTTTATCAAACACGCTTTTCTACACTATTTTTGTATAATCTGAATAAGGTTGCCACATGTATCATTAAAAACTGCTATTGTGACTTCTCCCGCTTTTGTCGGCTTAAGTGTAAATTCAACGCCTTTCTCCAGTAAACGGCTATACTCCTTTTCTAAATCAGCAACTCCAAACATTGTTGCTGGAATGCCTTCAGCGAAAATCCTCCTTTGATAGTCCTTTGCTGCAGGATGCTCATCTGGCTCAAGTAACAGCTCAGTGCCCTCTAAATCATCAGGCGACACAAGCGTTAGCCATCTATGTTTTCCTACTGGGACATCCTCCTTTTTTACAAACCCTAGCTTTTCCGTATAAAATGCCAGTGCCTTTTCCTGATCTTGTACAAAGATACTGTTGACAATAATATTCAATTGCTTTTCCTCCTTTTAAGTCGTTTAAGAAGCATCCTTCACACGTAAACTTTACTCTACCCATCCTTTCAGTAAATCTTTAAGTGGTTCCTTATTGAAAAGAATGACTCGATATTTTCCCTTTCGCTGTGATAGGACGAGTCCAGCACTCTCTAAGACAGACAGATGCTTAGCAATCCCCTGCCTCGAAATGGAAAGTTCATGTTTCATTAGAAGACGCACCGTCAATTCATACAACGTCATCTCATCACACTCAGCCAGTTCATCTAATATAAGTCTCCGAGTCGAGTCCCCTAGTGCTTTAAAAATAGCGTCTTTATCCCAATTCATAGCTTGATTATAGGCAACTATATGGTTGCATGTCAACTATAAGCAACTTGTGGGTTGTATGATTTTTGTACGTGTGGTCTCTTTATTTGGAGCTGGGATAATCCCTCGTGAGCGGAGTGCTACTCATTTAGAGCGGCTGCTTACCTTTTTCGAGCGCTTCTCTACTCATTTGGAGCGGCTGCTTACCTATCATGAGTAAAAAACAGCAAGCCTGAGTTAGCTTACTCAGACTTGCTGTTTTTCTTCGATCGGTAACACTGTAGAATATTTAATTTCTCGTAAGGATAAATTCGTTTGAATTCTAGAAACGCCAAGCTTATTTAATTTTCGAATAAATTGATCTAAGTCTTGGCGGTCTCGAATTACGACCTTTAACAAATAATCATAGGCACCTGTTAAGCAATGACATTCCATAATTTCGGTCATTGTTTTCAAGCTGTTTTCTAACTCCTCTATTTCCTTCTCCTGATGAATATTTGTGCTCATAAATATATAGCACAATAAATCAAACCCTAGTTTCTCCTGATTTAAAATTGCGACTTGTTGATCAATATAGCCTTCATTTTCTAGACGTTTCACCCTTGTATGGGTTGCTGGTGGGGACAAATTCACCCGTCTAGCTAATTCCGCATTGCTAATCTGAACCTCTCGCTGCAAAATCGCTAATATTTGCAGATCGACATTATCTAATCCTTTATTTTTTATATCCTCCATTGTTTTCTCCTCTTTTGATTATTTTTAGACAAGGAAGTTTTTAATGCGATTTCAAAATATTATTTTGATATTCATTAAATAACTTTCGATTATTTTGATTTTATTCAATTATACAAAATATTATACTGATAAATCACTAATAGTGCTATGATTCTTATTATACATAAAAGCAAAAGGAGTGTACCTATACTGTGGTTAAATTTTATATGGGCTTAATGCTTGTCACGAGCTTACTATGGGGAGGCAATTTTGTTGTGGCTAAGACGCTAGTGGCTCATGCCTCTCCAATGACCTTAACGTTGGTCAGATGGCTGATCGCAGTGATCGTCCTGCTACCGTTAGTTTGGTGGAAAGAGAAGAGATTGGTTCCTGCTAAAGCCGCTCTTGTGCCATTATTCCTGATGGGCATTACAGGTGTTGCCTTATTTAATATATTTCAATTTTTAGCGTTGGAACGAACAACATCCACGAATGCTGGTCTTATTTCTACAATGAATACCATGTCCATCGCACTTTTTTCCTTCGCCTTTCTGAAAGAAAAAATAAATGGCTTGCAACTTCTGGCGATGGTACTCTCTTTAATTGGTGTTTTTCTTGTCCTTTCGAAAGGAGATTGGCAGCTGTTATGGCACTTCCAATTGAATACAGGAGATTTATGGATGGTGGCAGCCGTTTGCGTATGGGGACTTTATTCTGTATGTAGTAAGTGGGCTATGCAAACAACCTCTCCGTTAATGGCGACATTGTATGCAGGTTTGTTTGGGGTACTCATCCTAGTCCCATTCACAATTACGGATTTTACCTTCTCCGAAATCGAATCCTCCTTCATCCTTTCGCTTCTTTATACAGGGGTCATCTCTACAGTAGTTTGTATGGTATTTTGGAATATTGGCGTTCAACAATTAGGTGCCACAACCTCTGGTATTTTTCTAAACTTTAATCCCATTTTTACAGCTCTGCTCGCCTTTTTATTTATCGGAGAACAGCTAAGCTGGCTGCAAGGCTTTGGGGGAATAACCGTGATTATGGGATGCTACTTATTTACACATTTTAAAACGAAGACGCCTCAGGCTGTGCTTTAAAATCATATTTTTCAAACATGCAAATAAATAAAAGATGCATTCCCCCTCTTAATACTTATCGAGAGGCAATGCATCTAATGGTGTTTTTGCTACTACAACAAACGAAACCGACGTTCCTTCGTGAAGCTTACTTGTAATACGTAAGCCTTGACCATAATGGTGTTGCAATCTTCTATGGGTATTGATTAAACCAATACTGCTGGATGAACGTTCTTTAGGCTGCAGTAGTTTTGCCAATTGCTCTTTATCCATTCCGACGCCATTATCCGCTACGGTAATTTCAAGGTGGGTATCAACATTGATCATACGAATATGTATCGTTCCCCCCTCAGAACGCTTTAAAATTCCATGCTTTAATGCATTTTCAATTAATGGCTGGATAGTCAGTGATGGAATAAGTACATTTGTCTCGACCTCTAGTTGCCATACAACCTGAATACGCTTACCAAAACGCTCCTGCTGAATATAGAGGTAGGCTTGAACCAATCTAAGTTCATTTTCTAGTGGAACAA
The DNA here is from genome assembly GCF_038630435.1 of Lysinibacillus sp. FSL K6-4013. Classification (NCBI taxonomy): domain Bacteria; kingdom Bacillati; phylum Bacillota; class Bacilli; order Caryophanales; family Bacillaceae; genus Lysinibacillus; species Lysinibacillus sp. FSL K6-4013. The sequence goes on along the minus strand of NZ_CP152031.1, from coordinate 2,268,632 downwards.
GTGCTTCACCATTTTGAAAATTATAGGACTCTCTTAAAAAATCGCTCAATGCCTCTACTAATTTACTTGTCCGCTCACTATCTAATTCGCTTAACGTCAATATGGCATTTAACGTATTAAAGAGAAAATGCGGCTCGATTTGTGCCTGAAGCCATGCAGCCTCCATACGATGTAGCTCTTGAATGGAGCGCCTCACCTTTGTTAACGCCTCAACACGAGATCGGAGCTCCAAGGCATCCACAGGCTTGACGACGTAATCATTGGCCCCTGCTAAAAAGCCATTTTCAATATCATGGGGTTGACTGCGCGCTGTCAACAATAAGACAGGTAAATCGGTCATTGTAAATTGCTTGCGAATGCTACGTACTAACTCATATCCAGACATTTTCGGCATCATCACGTCTGATATCACTAAATCCCACTCCTCAGACCAAAGGCATTTAAGAGCCTTCAAACCACTTGTCACAGTCACCACTTCATATTTTTCATTCGTTAATATCGTTTCGATTACTCTTAAATTTATGGGCTCGTCATCTACGACTAAAATGCGGGGACGGTTACATACTGTTAAACGCTTTTTCTCCACGTCTGACTGTTCAACTACGCTTTCCTGTTTTTTGTGATTCTGTTCTTTCTCATAGGTACCTTGAATCTCTGCTTCGTCCGATAAAGGTAAGGTAAAGGCAAAAGTTGAGCCTTGCCCTACTACAGATTGTACCTCTAGTGTTCCCCCATGTAATTCAATAAGCCGTTTGCTAATATTGAGCCCTAGTCCAAATCCCCCTTCGACTATGGTCTTACTAATGGTCCCTTGTTCATATGGCTCAAATATACGCTGCATTGTCTCCGCATCCACACCAATGCCTGTATCTGCTATAACAATTTTAGCCATACCCTCTCCTGTCGTATAGCCTGATAGCGTAATAGCTCCTTCATCGGTAAACTTTACTGCATTATGTACTAAATTAAAGACAATTTGAATCACTCGATTTTCATCTGCTATTACCTTGTGAAAGTCCCTTGGAATTTGGTTAACAAAGTCAATCGGCTTCCCTTCAATCATAAAGCGAAGCATTTCTAACACTGCCTCGACAATTGTGTGTATGGAAACAGGACCTAGATGAAGCTTTTTCGTATTTTCGTTTAGACTCATTACATCAAGTAAATCATTTAACAATAAGGACATGCGTTTGCCAACAGCTAGCACCGTTTCTAAATCATTGACACTTTTATGAGTAAGAACGGCTGATTCACGCTCTAACACGGCTTCTGACATATTGATAATACTATGAAGTGGATTACGCAACTCATGAGAAGTACTAGCTAAAAATTCATCCTTGAGTCGATTTGCCTTTTGTAGTTTATGTGCAAGCTCTTTTGTATCAGCATGTACTTTCACATAATCCTTAAACCACAATGTGGCTAAACAGGCAATGGTAATAATCAAATCAAATGGATACGATATCACCTTAATCCCTGTAATAAGCAGCAAGACATCCCAAAGAATGCTGTTGACAAAAGCAAGGATGGCTAAAAGTAGAAACACATTATGACGTATATCTTTTATTGTCCTTCCTAGCATTAATACCAGTGTAATAACAATAGGCACAGCTAAAAGGACAATATAAACACCTTGCATTGTGACAGCATAACGTGTTGGTAAAAGAATCGCCAATACGACTGCACAAGCACAAACAAGGGCAAAACCCTGTTTAGCACGATGGATATGGCGGGGTAACCATGGATCAATACATTGGAGCAGTGAATATCCAATGCCAACCATCGAAAGATGAACGAATTTAAAGCCCCATTCATAATTGATTGGAAACCAAAAAGAGAGAAGCTTATCATCACTCCCTAAAAGGTAATAAAACATAATACTAATGGTTAGAACAGAAAAGAATAGTAAACGACTATCCTTATTGCCAAGTAAGTACAGAATAACAGAATAGATAGCATGTAAGATTAACACAACTGCTACTAGAAGCTGCATCGTGATAGATAATTGTGTTTCCCGAAAAATCATCTTTTCTTGTCCGAATTTAATGGAACGTACAATCCCCCCATTCCGTGGGTCTTGAAAGTTCGCAGCCTGCACGATAATGTCGATTTCACTACGTCCTTTTGTTTCAAACGAAGCGGTAAACGGTACATTTTTGGCAACCGTTTGCTGACGATTTTCACCTAGTTCTCCTGCAGCCGCAATTAAATGCCCATCCACATATATTTCTGCGGCACTACGAATACTTGGCACTCTCATACTAAATGTAAAAGCTCTTTCAGGGTCTATCAATAGTTTCAAATGATAAGAACCATAACCATATGGTGTCCATTCATCCTCTTGAAAAATTTCGTCCCAGCCATCTGGAACCTGTATATATGTCGTGGACGTCGGAGGATTGTCCTTGTCCATCAACCAGCCAGATGGATAAAATAACCATTCCCCATCTAATGTAAGCGTGCGATGTTGGAAATCGAAATCTCGTAAATCCAGTTGTCCCTTTTCAGCATAGGGTTGATGTGACTGTATAAATAATTGCAACCATAACAATCGCGAGCCTGTTAACAATAAAATAAAGAAGATAATAATAACTACCATCTTTTTCATAAGCGATCTTGGCAAAAGGTGATGTTTTAATGAATGCCGTCATAGTGTCATCCGTACCAACCTTTTTTATAAAACATCAAAAAGGCTAATGGATAACGCCCCCTTTTTTAGTGGATGGCTGAAAGAAGCAAACCAGTATTCATGTCTGTCCTGATCCAACACTCTTTTACAAAACACACCTATTCACTTTTGCCTATTTCACCTCCTAGGTCACGATCCAATGATGAATAACATCTGTTCTATGAACGCAACCATTGTACTAATCGCACATCTACACCTCCTGAACAATTAAAAACAGGTGAAATTAGCGCTAGACTACAGGTATAATAAAATAAAAAAGTAAACTAGATTGGAGATACCATGAACATTCGATTAGAAAAATTAACAAGGGATGATTTTGAAAACTTATTTGCTTTTGAGGTTAAAAATAGGGCGTATTTTGAAAAAACAGTACCAAGTCGAGGGGATGACTATTACCAATTACCAAATTTCATAAGAAAAAACGACATGCTATTAGAGGAACAAGCACAGCAGCTATCCTTTTTCTATCTAATAAAAAATGAGCTTGAAGAAATTATAGGCAGAATCAATGTAATCGATATTGATAAGGATCAACGATTAGGTCATATCGGTTATCGAGTGGGAGAAGAATATAGTGGAAAAGGGGTTGCCCATACAGCCTTACAATTAGTCTTAGACCTTATGCGCCAGCAAGGCATGCTCATCATTGAGGCACAAACAACGACGAACAATAGAGCCTCTCAAAAAGTATTAGAAAAAAACGGCTTTAAACAATTGGATAGAAGCGGAGAATCATTTGAAATGAATGGTCAAAACTTCACTTTTACTTATTATCGGTGGATTAATTCCTAGAATGATCTGACAAACCATATTGTCAGATCATCCAATTTAAAAGCATGTGTCTAGTCTAATGTAACACCTTTAATCGCTGTTTTCAATTCCTCTAAGCTCTTAATCATTTGCAGTAAAGAATGATATTCAGCTGCATTCAAGTGGTCACCATGCATTGTTATGTATCTTTTGATACTGCTTTCCATCGTTTGAATTTCTAGCATAGCTTTCGATTGAACGTCAGGTGCTTGCTGTCTACTCTTCTCTGTATTTTGTTGGTTTCGATTTTGGGGCACTGCGGTTTGATAACTCCTTTAACATATCGTATACCTCCATAGATATACATATTTTGCATGACAAATTACTAATAATGAAAGGTAATTCTAGTATAATAGTTATCCTTTCATTCCTTTCTCATTGTAAAAATACAATTATTGAAGCCTACTTTATAATATAGCACGCTACAAATTCTATACAACGCAAAAAAATCAAAATGAGCACCTAGCCATCTTGATTTTTTGCATGTGAAAGCCAATAACTTTCACACCTTTTGTGGAGGAATAATGCCTGTTACAAGTAAAATAAAGAATACCAATCCAATAAGGAAAAATAATAGTGACGCTATAAATACGGGGCCAAGTTTAACCTTGAACCGTTCCCGCTCATGAATGATCCCTGTTTGTGCACTCACTTGGGATGTATAAAACCTTGACATGGCTCCACCGCTACTCGAAAAGTAAAACGTTCCTAAGGTAAAGGCAACGCCCGTGAAAAACATCACTTCGATAAATCGCACAGAGATCATTTTGGCAACCCAATACGTCAACGATATTTCTACAATCCATGCAATGATGATAATAAGAATGTGTTTCCGTGGCATTCAAAGAGCCCCCTTCCCTTTTTCTTTAACTTCTTCTACGCAACTTTTTAGAAGAAGTTTCATTTTTCTGTTCTTAGAGCTCATCAATCAACTGTGTTAATTGTTGTTGAGTGAGTTCACCTTTCACGCTGTGCTGTAATTTCCCTTCTTCATCAAAGATAAAGGTACTAGGATAATTCATCACTTCAAACGTTTTCTGTAGTACTCCCTCTTCGTCTAGGAAGATAGGAAACGATAAATCATAGGTGTCCTTAAATGCTGCCGCCTTCTTATAGCTATCATAGGCTGTGGCATTAATGGCTAGTAGCTCGACATCCTTTGATTTTTGTTGATAGAATGCCTCTAGTTCAGGTGCTTCCTGTTGACAAGGTCCACACCAGGACGCCCAAAAATTCACTACTACTATTTTGCCCTTATAAGCTTCAAACGTTGTGGAGGATTGATCTAGCTTAGTTAAAGCAGTTTCATAATTAATTTGTTTTGTGCCATCCTCCAAAACAGTCATAGCGGGTGTAAGAGTTGCTTGAAAAAAAACATTTTTTAATGCCACACCAATAAAAATTGCGATAATAAGTGCTGAGATAATAAAACTTATTTTTTTACGATTCATACTACTTCTCCTTTTAAAATATACAAATATTTGTATATTTTACCATACTATCAACTAACAGGATATAAACTTTTCCTAAAAAATAGAGGGTGGGACAAAACCCACCTTTGAGCTGAAAAAGCCGTTGAAATTTTACGATGAGTAAAATTTCAACGGCTTTCAATAATTATTGAATAAAAATAAGGACCACTTCTGATAAAATAAAGTTACCACACAAAATTTTACAGGAAAGAAGGATCCTTATGTTCAAAAATTATAACATGAATCAATTAGTTTTGCCTCTAGATTTAGAAGTTCCATTACAAGAAAATGATATTGCTTTTGCCATCCATCATTTAGTCGAAAGTATTCCTGAGAGAACCTTCGACTCCTTTCAACGCCAAACAGGTTGCCCATCTTATCACCCACGCATGATGCTTAAAATTATTTTATGTGGCTACACGCAATCGGTTTTCTCTGGCCGTAAAATAGAAGACCTAACCAAAGACAGTATACGGATGATGTGGCTGGCCCAAGGGTATGAACCAAGCTACCGTACGATCAATCGTTTCCGTGTTCATCCCGATATGAAAGAGCTCATTCGCCAGTGTTTTGTGCAGTTCCGTGTCCAGCTTGTCCAAGAAAAAATCATCGATCAAGAGGCCATTTTTATTGATGGTACGAAGATTGAAGCGAATGCCAATAAATTCACGTTCGTTTGGAAGAAAGCAGTGGAAAAACATCATCACAATCTCGTTGAAAAATCGAATCAATTGTATAATGAGCTACTTGAAAAACAAATTATACCAGCATTGCAACGTGAAGATGAGGAGCAGCTTTCTATGGAAGAACTCACGCAAATCGCTGAAAAGTTAGAGGAAGTGGTCGAGGACTATACACAAAAAATCGATAGTACGGATGATGTCGGGATGCGGAAACAGCTGCGTAGTGAACGAAAAACGCCAAAGCAACTGTTAAAACAAGTACATGACTGGCTGATTCGTAAGCAGAGGTACGAAAAAGATTTTGAGATTTTTGACACACGCAACAGCTATTCAAAAACGGACAAAGATGCGACGTTTATGCGAATGAAAGACGATTACATGCAGAATGGACAACTAAAACCAGGCTATAACGTACAAATCGCAACAGAAGGTCAGTATGCGCTTGCCTACAGCATTTTTCCGAACCCAACGGATACACGTACGTTCATTCCATTTCTAAATGAAATCGAGCAGCATTATTTCGAGTTACCGCAATACATTGTCGCAGATGCAGGTTATGGTAGTGAACAAAACTATGAGGAGATCCTTTCGAACAGAAAACGAGAAGCACTGATTCCCTATACCATGTATGAGAAGGAGCAAAAGAAAAAGTACAAACAAAACCAATTTAACACCGATAACTGGCCATATGATAAAGAAACAGACACCTATACATGCCCGAATCAGAAACGTCTCGAATGGAAAAATCAAACTGTACGGAATGATCGGACAGGCTTCCAACATACGTTCAACATCTACGAATGCGAGGACTGTTCAGGATGTCCATTCCGTTCATCATGTACAAAAGCAAAAGAAGGCACCAATCGAAAAATGATGGTGAATGAAAAATGGGAACAACAAAAAGAATATATAAGAACAAAGCTTTCAGAAGAAAAAACGCGTACCATTTATCGTCAACGCAAAATTGACGTGGAGCCAGTTTTTGGATTCTTGAAGGCTAATTTGCGTTTCACTCGATTTTCTGTACGAGGAAAATCGAAGGTAGAAAACGAAATGGGGCTCGCATTACTGGCCGTGAATTTACGAAAATACACGGCCAACAAACAAGAACATATAAAATTAAATAGTAAAAAATGGAGAAAGGAGAATTTGAGCGAACTCAAATTCTCCTTTCTCCTTATTCGAAGCTAGTTCTGTCCCAGCCTCTACTCTTTCTTACGTGAAAGATGTTTTATTTTTATAGGCAATCACACTTACGAGAAGTAGCAAACTAGCTGAAAGGAAAAAAACAACTCGTATCCCATACCATTCTGACAACATGCCCATCATGAAAGATGAAAGGCCGAATACCCCTGTCACAATGACATTCAACGATGTATACACCGTTGGTAATTTCTCCTTTGAGACACTTGTTTGAATGATGGTTTGCTGTGGAATGTTTTTTAATTGCCCACATAAGCCAATCAGTAAAGAACAGAGTAACGCCATAAATGGTGTGATACTCACCGCAAAGCATAATGTAAAAATAGCGGATAGCAGCGCACCTCCACTTATGAACATAGCCTTTTTACGCTCAATAAATTTGGTCCATTTTAAACAAATCATACTGCCTATAATCATGCCAATAAAAAAAATGCCGTTGAGATAACCCCACCATTGAGAAGAAGCCTGCAATGCTTCTTCTACAAAGACAAGTAAAATCGCTGCGACCCATACTGCTCCTGCCATCGATTCCAGTAAATCCATACGTGCAGCTACTTTTAGTACAGGCGTTTGATGGATGGATTGCCACCCTTCCATAATTAACGGCCATTTCTTTGTTTGTGGACGTTCCATACGTGCCACATCTGGTAGAAGCTTTAAAAGCAAGGTTGCGATGAAAAAAAGGACGACAACACCCCATATAAGCTGTGATGGTGTAAAGAGAAGAAGCAAGGAACTGCCAACAAACCAAGAACCCACCTGAATGGATTGGATAACCGTTTCTGCAATGCTATTTGCTCGTAATAAATCCCTTTCTTCCACATAATGAGGCAGCAAGGATTGACGAATAGGGTTGGCACAGCCATCCAAAAACGCAACCATCGCAATCAATAAAAACACAAGGACAATCATCGGCTGGTCACCTACCCATTGTACATACAAGGCGAGGCCCAAAAGGACAGCGGTTTTAACGCCCTGAGAAATGGTTAGCAATTGATTCAATGAGATTTTCGCCGTAATAAGAGGTGTTAGCAGACTGGAAATCAACATACAAGTAGTAATAATAAACGGTACGAAGGAAGTAGCAATCGCCGAGTTGGTTAAACGATAAATTATACTAATCACGCTTACAATATAGAGAATATCGCCAATATCCGCTAAAGATTGACCTGTTAATAAAAGTGAAAAAGATCGGTTTTTAAACACGTTTTATCCCCCAAAATTAAGATTTTATTTTTTCTTGGGAGATTTTTAAATTGGACGAGCCTGCATGTCTGAACTCCTTTTTACGCCTAGTTGAAAAAAACAATGGGGGATTTCATTTTTTCCATTTCTATGCGTGATTTTGATCGCCTTGCTATTAATTTCAAGAAAATTCTAAAATATTACTCTTATTTTAGCATTACAACAGCTTTGTTGCCAGCACACAAAAAGACCAGGTATCCTCAAAAAATTTGAGCCCTGGTCTTTTTGTGAAAAGTGAAACCTACTAGTTTGCTTTAGTGTTTTGTATTCTACTAGTACAGTAGTCGTGCCAGCTTGGCAAAGGTTACACATTTTTGAAGAAAATTTCGCAAAACATATTTTCCTCATTTAATCTTTGAACCGTATTAAGTTGTACGCCTTCAAAAATGCATTGATAGATATCCGGTTTAGATGTATTTTTCCAAAAATCATAGCCATAACGGGTATCGAAATAATGTAAGATGATTGCCATAATATTACCATGTGTACCGATGACGATTGTTTGACCTGCATATTTCTCTAATAGATGAATGATTTCTGGCATGGCTCGATTTAGGACATTCCTGCTCGATTCTCCACCCTCCAAACAGTAATCGAGTTCTTGAAATGATTTTTTTATCGCTTCATCTATTTCTTCGGCAGGAAGTTGATAAGCTCCCTTTAACTGTTTTTCTCTTAAACTTTCAATTATGTGTATCTCCAGCTTGTGATCATCAGCCAATCCTTGGATTGTTTGAATAGCTCGTGTATAAGGACTTGAAACAATCACATCTATGTTAAATGAATGGAGCACTGTCGTTATTGCACTCGCATCTTCCTTACCCTTTTTAGATATGCCTCTTGTCCGTTCCTTTCCAAAGAGTAATGGTGATTCTGCATGTCGAATCATTAAAACGGTTGTTTCCATTGCGATCCCCCTTGCCTTATTACTTATCTGCATATCTCCTCGCAAAAGTGGAAGGCTTATAGAATACCTTGTATGTATCGGCAAGCTCTGCTCTCACCCGTTCTGTTAGCTGCATTCCTTGCTGATTAAATCGGTCTTCTAATTCAACGCCATGCGGAAAAATGCCATCATTCTTCCAATCAATCCATTCTCCATATTGTCGAATCCATATTTCTAATTCGTGTTTTAATGGAGCTGATAGTGGGACATCCTCTATATTTAAATTACAAAAACAACGATGACACCAAATTGGGTCTGCCCCTATATCCCCTTCTACTCTTAGCTGATCGGTCATTTCTGATGGACATGCACATTCCATATGTAAGTCGACTCCTTTTAACTAAATCTAAGCTGACAACAATACCAATAATACCCTTTTTAAGAGTAATTATCAAAACGAGTGAATTAGAAAGTCCACGTCATACAAGATGAGAAAAAGTGTATAGATCAAAGCCTTAAGATGCGTAATAACAATTGTATCCAACACTTAAACCAGGGCTCACCCTTTTGATGAGACCTGGTTTTATGCTTAGTTAAGCTTAAACTGTCCTACCTGACTATTTAATTCTTCCGCCATTTTTGCAAGCTGATTGGAGCTATTCGAAATTTCCTCCATCGCACTCGAAGTTTGCTGCATTGTTGCGGAGGTTTCTTCCACCCCTGCTGCAGATTCCTGAGATATCGCAGCAATTTCTTCGATGTCTTCATCAATTCTTACAGAGTTTTCTACTAGCTTATTTAAATTTTGAGAGACACTTGTAATGTTTGTGGCCATCTCTCTAACAGCCTGATCAATCTCGATAAATGTTTGATTCGTTAAAGAGATTTGTTCTGTCCCTTGCTGTACCTCTTCATAGCTACGCTTTAAAGAATTTGTGACATCATTGGTTTCCTCTACAATTTGCCCAACGATGAGTTCAATATCGATAACAGACAATGACACCTGCTCTGCCAATTTACGAACTTCTTCTGCCACCACGGCGAAGCCCTGACCTTGCACGCCTGCCCTTGCCGCCTCAATCGCTGCATTGAGTGCCAATAAATTCGTTTGTTTGGCAATATCATTTATAACAACGACTAGCTTGGAAATATCCTGAGATTTATGATTTAATCCCTCTACCTTATCTACTGCATCATGGACGATGGCATCAATCTTTGTCATTTGATTAGTAGACGCTTCAATTAAATGTTGACCTGAATTCGTGAGAGAAAGTACATGATTGGAATTACTCTGTACGTGTTCACCATTTTGACTTGCCTCATTCATTCGAATGACAAAATCACTCATTAGATTGGATAGGTCACTCGTATTATTTACCTGTGATTCTGTGCCCTCCGCAATATCATTCATTGTCAGTGCTACCTGCTCGGTTCCTGACTTTATTTCGATGGAAGATTGTAGAAGTTGTTCACTGTGTGCAGCCACCTCATTGGACACATCTTGAATTCGCTGAAGCATGTCCTTCATTTTTCCATTCATCATATTAGTGGAAACACTTAATTCTCCTATTTCATCTTTGGCCTTAATGGTTAGCATCTCATGGCTTAAATCACCCTCCGCAATCAGCTTCACTCGTTCAGAAATTTGCTGAACAGGTCTAGAAATTGACAATGCAGAAGTGAGACCCGCTCCAATTGCTAATAATGCAACGACACCAAATGCCACCATACTAATTGTATTGAGACGTGCATTATTCTCTATTAATGTTTGTCCAGCCTGACGAATTGACTCCTCGCGTGAGCTTGCCAGCGCTTCAAAGCCTTCACGCACTGCCTTAATTTCATCGTCTTTACTAATTAGGTTTTTAACGGCTAATTCGGGATTACCTCCTTCATAGATTGGAAAGACATTTTCCTCCACATATTGACGCCATGCCTTTGCTCTTGCCGCAACTACCTCCAGTTCTGGCGATTCAACTATTTGACGAGCTTTTTCCTCGTTTGCTAAAGACAATTTTGTATATTCTTCATATGTATCTTTGTATACTTTTTCGCCTGTTAATACATACCCTCTGGCAGCACCAATCCTCACCGAAATGGAGTTGGCTAAGTGCTGATCGACGATGGACAATTCCAGCTCACGATGCACCATATCTTCAATCTCTTTATTCATTTTGATATTTGAATAAATGATATAACCACTTTGTATCATAATCCCTATTAGAATGACGAAAAATCCAAATAAGATTTTTGTTCGCAATGATTTGAACTTCATAACGATCCCCCTCTTTTATTCAATAATAAACCTTTAAATGAAAATTTTTACACTATTTAATCTAGTAATACTTTCCCTCTGCGTAATCAAGGGGATAGGCCTTCATTGCTACCATGGATCAGTTAGCTTTCTTATATTTTTACTTTTTATTGATGATATTTTTACTTTTCCACAAAAAATCACTATTATAACCTTTAATATTCATAATTATTTCACCACCATCCTTAATAAATAGGCACATCCACATAATTTCTAGGAAATTAGAAATAAACATGCAGTATTTTTGTAAGGATTATTTTACTTCAATTTTCCTAAATTGGAAAGGGTTTAAATTAATTTTTTTAATAGATGAATTTTTATACATTAATTTAATTAACACTGCAATACTAAAAAAACCAGGTACTGTTGAACAATACCTAGTTTAATAGAGAATTTTTATTCTATTTTGTTGGCAGAAAAGGTAGCCGTTTAAAGATTTTTTATGAGACTTATATTATAGAAGCAGCGACATGCTACTATGAAAACTATCACTTTTTTACTCTATACTACTATAGTATCTAGGAAAATATTTTACAGGCTAAATGATGTAAGCTATATTATGAGCTGTTCATCATTACGCTACTGAACTCATAAAGCTATCCTATCATATTATTTCACAAACAGTTTAGATATTTCTTCAGGTGGATATGGCTTGGTTAAGTATTTTTTAATTTGAAATTGGTCCACCATTTCTTTTACCTCATCTAATGCTGAAGATATAATAATTGGCAACTCTTTTGTTTGCTCTCTTTTCCTTAGTTCACGGACTAAATCCCAGCCGCTCATTTCTTCGCCCAGCATTATGTCAATCACAATACCAAGTAAAGGCGTATTGAGTGTTAAACTGTACCCTATAAGATAGACACTTTGAAAAAAGTCTATCCTATAGGGTACTTTTGTTTATAATGAGAAAAAAGATGTTGGGGTAGAGTGAAATGACCAAAAGATATTTTACGAAAATGGAACAAGAACAACTAAAATGTAATCCAAATGTGCAAGCAGTTAGCGAGAAAGCGATCACATATACTGACGAATTTAAACGTCATTTTATTGCGGAAAATGAAAAAGGTAAATTCCCAAGAGAAATTTTTGAAAATGCGGGTTTAGATGTTGAATTAATCGGTATAAAACGAATCGAATCTTCAGGCAAACGCTGGCGAGCTTCTTATCGTAAAGCAGGTGTCGGAGGTTTACAAGATACACGTAAAACAAATTCAGGTAGACCTTCCGAACGCGAATTGACATTAGAAGAAAAATTGAAGCGTTTAGAGGCGAAAAATCGGTTACTTGAAGCAGAGAATGAATTGTTAAAAAAGCTCGATCTACTCGAAAGGCAGATGTTGAAGAAGAAATAAAAATCGCTACGACACTAAAATTTGAACTCATCCATCACACGATGAAAAAGTATAAATTAAAGCGTTTAGTCAGCTATTTATGTGATGTGATGGGTATATCTCGGTCTGGCTATTACAATTATTTTTTAGAAAAATCAGCTCAGAAGCGTGTGGAGCAAGAACAAGCAGATGAAGTGGTAAAGGAAATCATTTTAAAAGCGTATCATTTCAGAGGGCGAAAAAAAGGAGCACGTCAAATTAAAATGACGTTAGAAAATCAATATGGAATTACGTACAATCTGAAACGTATTCGCCGTGTGATGAAAAAATATCAGATTATCTGCCCGATTCGAAAAGCGAATCCAACTCGACGTATGGCAAAAGCAACGAAAGAACATCGTACGTGCCCAAATGAATTACAACGCAACTTTAAACAGGGTATGGCCGGAAAAGTGTTACTGACAGATATCACCTATTTAACGTATGGAAGCAGTAAACGCGCTTATTTATCAACGATTAAAGACGCTGAAACGAATGAAATTTTAGCGTATGAAGTGTCGTCTTCATTAAGTATAGATATTGCCCTCAATACGCTTCATCAATTGAAGAAACACCGCCATTTAACGGAAGATGCCTTTATTCATTCGGATCAAGGATTCCATTATACCAATCCACAATTCCAAAAACTTGTGAAGAAAATGGGGTTAGGACAATCCATGTCTCGCCGTGGAAACTGTTGGGACAATGCGCCACAAGAATCATTTTTTGGACATTTTAAAGATGAAACAACTATCGAGAAATGTGAAACATTAGAAGAAGTCAAACGAGAAATTAAGAGTTATATGATGTATTACAACCATTATCGAGGGCAATGGCATTTGAAAAAGCTGCCGCCTGCAAAATACAGACAGCAGCTTCAACAAGTTACCTAGCTTTTTTTAAAATGTCCTTTACAAAGGGTACAGTTTATGTATCTTCAAAAGCTTTTTTAGGGTCATGATGATGAATCACGGTAAAGCCCTTGCTTTTTAGCTCTTCAGACAACAATAGAGCTAAGCTTAAGTCATCCTCAACAAGCATAATGTTTAAGCCGTTGCTATCCTCCATTACATCCTCTTCATCGAAGGTGATAGTGTTATTTGCGAGTGGTAAAGTAAAGTACACAGTAGTACCTTGTCCCTCTTCTGACTCTATCCATATTTCTCCCTCATGCTTTAAGATGATTTCTCTACAAATGGAAAGACCCAGTCCAGTTCCTCCTATTTTACGTCTTAAACTATTATCGATTCGTTTGAATTTTTGGAACAACTGAGCAATATCCTGTTTAGATATGCCAATCCCCTCATCTTTTATACTCACTTGAATTCTATTATTTTTGTTTTCTAACAAAATCTCCACATCTCCTCCTTGTGGAGAAAATTTGATAGCATTCCCTATTAAATTAATAAATAATTGAACGAGTCTATCTTGATCTGCATTGACATAGACCTCTCTTGCCTTATCAATTAGATGGACATTATGCTTTTGCTCATGTCGGAATCGATTGACAATTTCAAAGGCTATTTCATTTAATTGTAGTGTCTCCATGTTATATTGCTGCTTGCCTGACTCCATTCGCTGTAAATCCAAAAAGTCATTTATAAGATTGGTTAGGCGTACCGCTTCTCTATGAATTGTATCGATATATTTAATTTGTCGTTCGGGTTTTATCGTTTTCGTTAACAGCAGCTCTGTAAAGCCAAGTACGCTCGATAATGGCGTTCGCAGCTCATGACTTACCGTACTCACTAATTCGGATTTCATTTGATCTACTTCATATTCTCTAGTGATATCACGATGTACAAAAATTGTGCCTACTTTTTCCTGTCCATCAAAAAGACAAGTTGCATACACCTCGACAAAGATTTCATGTTCAGCTGTCATACAATAGCGGCATTTTCGTGTCTCCTCAAAGCTCTCCATAATAGATGCCTCTAAAAATTCAATTAATTCATCAGGTTGGGCACTACATTTTTGAAAATGCTGTAGCCAATCCTTTTTAGGGATACTTGTTTCTGTTGTCAAGTTAAGGAGGTTGACAATACCACATAGCGCTCTATTGATAAGAACGGTATCGCCTGTAGCAGAAACTAATTGGATTCCTTCGTTGACATTATCAATAATCGTTTGATTTAACGTCCTCGATTTTTCTACCTCTTCATACATAAGAATACGTTCAAATGCGATGGACACACGATTTAATAGTCCGTTTAAACTATCTATATCCCGATCATTATGGGGATGCCCCTCTCGTGTCGCCATTAAAATAGCGACTAGCTCCCGTTTAGAATTAAACACGGAAGAATACAAGTCATAGGCATAATAAGACTCTTGTGCAATTCCTTTTTCATTTGCTGTCAATTGACGTGTAATAACAAAGGATTTTTCCTGCTTTAATCGTGCTTGTTTATCCATGTCAAAATTTTCAACTAGGGCTGCAGCAGATTGGTGTGATAAACCTTTTGTCGCATAAACATTGCCCTCCATCCAATACAGCACACTCGTATCATATTGATAAATGTCGTTTAAATAATTATGGAGATTATCGATTAGTTTCTGTTTATTTAACGTAAAGGTTAGTACATGATTTAATTGATTATACTTTTCTAAATAATTTAATGAATTTTGTAATTGTAGCTGATTTTCTTGAAGCTCGTCCTGCTGCGCTAAAAGCTCCTCATTTTGAGTGGTCAGTACCTCTTCCTTATCCTGAATGGAGAGTATCATTTTAAGAAATGAGTTCGCTAGAATGCCTAACTCATCCTCCTTTTGTACAAGATTACCTAAATCAATGGATTTCCCTGACGCCAAAGCGTTGGTTGCAAGTGTTAATTGTTCAATTGGTCGAATCATATTATTCAGCACTCTTCGTAAAATGACCCCAACAAATAGTAAAATGAGACCGCTAATCATGAGCGAAATAAAAGTAAATAATTGCCCCTGCTCCACTGTCTTGCTAAAAATTTGGTTTAAGGAGTGGTCTGTTTTTTTCTTATAGGACTTTGTATAGGCAATGAATTTATTAACAAGGTCATTTGCTCCACTATTCGAAAGCTCTCGCAAAGCCTCATAATCCCCCATTTTCGCAAAGCTGATCGCTTTTGGGAGTGTAACCGTTTTGTAATTATAGTGAAACTCAACTAGCTCATTATAGAGCCCTCGTTCTTCTTCCGTTAAATCGAGTTGCGAAAACTGCTGTAATAGGACCTCAAATTTCTCCAGGTTTTCATACAATAGCTTTAATTCCTGCTCATTCTGAAAGGCATAATAGCCTCTTGCCCGAAAAAATATGCCATTAAAATTTTCTTCCAATTCATCGACAAGCATTGATTTTTCATACATTTGCTCTCTCTTCTGCTGTAAGGCATTTTGACTTGCATTGACTACGACAAGAAAAGCAGCAATGATGATTAAAAAGCTAACAACAAGAAAAAGCAGCATTTTAAAGAATTGGCTGCGTATACTTTTATTCAGCAAGGGTGTCGACTTAATCATTTAATATGTCCTCCACCAAATTCATTAGCTTAACGGGACTAAATGGTTTTGACATAAAGTAATCGGCCCCTAAATCAAATACCTTTTGACGATCACTTTCCTGTGATTTAGCTGTCAGCATGAGAATAGGCATCGACTTTTTAATCTCTTGTGGGAGAAGTTCAATCACCTCAATCCCTGTTAAATTCGGCATCATATAGTCGAGTATCATTAAATCGTAGGTGCTTTCCTTCAGTTTCTTAAGGGCTTCTTCGCCATCCTCTGCCTCATCAATATCAAACTCTAAGTCTTCTAATGTTTCACGTATTAACATGCGTAATATTTCTTCATCATCTACTACTAAAATTCTAGCCATCTTGTCTTTTTCTCCCTTTCCCATTAAAGAAACATTTGATGAATTAAACGAATAATACGTTCCGATACTTCAGCCACATTAAATGGCTTCACAATATAATCGTCTGCCCCATTAATTAAAGCTTTCATGACGTATTCTTCCCCCACACGTGAAGTGAGCATGGAGACGATTACATCACTTGAAGCATGCTGCTCTCTTATTTTACTAAGCACCTCGATGCCGTCCATTTTCGGTAATATCCAATCTAATAAGATAATGTATTTACATTGAGGGTCATACCAATTGGATTCCAGAAAACGGATGCCATCAGGGAATGCCAATGTTTCAATCCTATAATCCTCATTTTCCTCCAAATGCTTAAAATGATTGGTAATCAGATCACGAATAATATACACATCATCGATGACAATGATCTTGATTTTCGCTTTTCTTTTCTCCACAGCAGCTACATGATCAAAGATGATCGTCTGATTTCTCCCTAATTGCTTGGCCGTATAAAGTGCTTGATCTGCCTCTTCTAGCATCTTTTTAGGATGTAAATTGGAAGAAGTGGCTTCCACGATTCCACTAGAAAATGTAACATGAAAATTTGTTCCATTTGCTGTAAATATCTTTTTCTCCATAGAGGTACGAAGTTTTTCAATAAAAATAAATGCCTCTTTATTTGTTGTACGAGGCATTAAAATTACAAATTCTTCTCCTCCATAGCGACAAGCAATTTCCTCATCTCCTTTTAGTTCCTTCACCAATGAAGCGAAACCTTTGAGCACCTCATCCCCCATTAGGTGACCATATGTATCATTTACTTTTTTAAAATAATCTAAATCGATAATCGCAATTGAAAAATGCTCTTTGTTTTGCTGATGGTATTTAATGAAAAGCTTCATTTGAGATTCCATAAATTTACGATTATAAATTTGGGTTAATTCGTCAATGACGATGGCCTGCTCTAATTCTCTTTTATAGGCTAAGCGATTGGAAACATAAGCGATTAATAGCTCTTCATCGATTGGCTTCGCCATAAAATCCATAGCCCCCATCTCCAATGTACGAACGCGATTTTCTTTACAATCATTACTACTAATCACTGTCACAAACATGAGCTCTTTTTTCGTCTTTTTAATATTGTCTAAAATTGAAAAGCCACTAGAGTCAGGAAGCATGATATCTAAAAACACAATGGATGGTTGCAATTCATAAATTAACGCTAATCCTCGTTCGCCATTATGAGCTGCAATGACAGAGTAGCCCTTTTTCTCTAAAACATTTTTTAAATAGGAAATAAATACAACATCATCATCTATAATCAGAATAAAATCTTGTTTTGCTGGATTTTTAATGATGGTTGCAGGATGTTCCATATTTTGTGCCCTTGAATCATTTTCTTGATAAAAATGTACGCTTTCAATAAAAGGAGCAAGATACTTTTTCCATTCAGATTTGGTCCATTGCTTGTTACGATCTCCAGTCAAAAGCTCTAGCTTTTCACTAGCAATAG
Organism: Lysinibacillus sp. FSL K6-4013; assembly: GCF_038630435.1. Taxonomy (NCBI): domain Bacteria; kingdom Bacillati; phylum Bacillota; class Bacilli; order Caryophanales; family Bacillaceae; genus Lysinibacillus; species Lysinibacillus sp. FSL K6-4013. The sequence goes on along the minus strand of NZ_CP152031.1, from coordinate 2,250,609 downwards.
AAGTTAATTCATGTAAACCGATTGATCCAGCTGTGCCTTTTAACGTATGTAAAAATGAATAGAGCTCGTCTTCTCTAACAAAGTCACTATTATCCCATTTTTGTAAATTTTCACATATACGTGTATAAACCATTCGGTGATATTTAGCTGTTTCCATCCTCTTTCTCTCCAATCAATCATACTTCTATAAATTATAACTTACTATTTTGTAAAAACCATTGCAGAATTTGAACGTTTATTGTATTGAATTGGTTACGCCAAGCCCCTATTTAGTTGCTCCCAAAAGAAAAGGTTCCAACTTTCCGCTTTTCGATTGACTTATAGAAGCGTGAATGCTAAATTTACTAAAGCAGTAATTTACTAAATTACTAAATTTGAAATGATAAGGAGTACGGATCCATGAAAATTCCAACACATTTAAAACATAAACCTGTCATCGTGGCCGAAAATTATGCCAATATTGATGGGCGCACGGCTTATCAAACAGATGCACAAGGGCTTTCACTTGGTCTGGCCCAATGGAATGATCGAGGAAAGGTTGATATTTCTGCGAAGGTTTGGCGACATACAGGTGGCAAATGGTCTCGCCAATCAGAAGAACTTCCCCTCCATCGCGTGCTTGATCTCGCTATTTTAGTGTGTGAAACAGAGCTTTATTTTAAGGAGGCTTATCGTCATGAGCATTTATATGATGAAGAAAACCCCGTGATTAATCGTGTAGGCTTACAGGGAGATGCTATGACAGTGGAAGTTTGCACAGAAAATGAACAGATTAAAGAGGATATTCAGCTTTTTCAGCAAGCACTTAATAATGATGGTGAGCTCATTGGAGAACGCCTACGCACACTATCAAGAATCTTAAAAGAAATGGGTTATTAAAACTCAAGAGGAACTTAATTATGAACGAACAAATGTTACAGGATGATCAACAGCTACGCAAAGCTTTTTTTAATTTCTTAATTCCCGTGATGCTAGCGAATGTGCTGCAATCTGTCGGCCAGGTATTTGCTATGTTTATCGTCGGACGCAATTTAGGGGTCGATGCCCTAGCAGCCATTTCGGCATTTTTTCCCTTTTTCTTCTTTTTAATGGCCTTTGCGATTGGCATTGGCTCAGGAAGCTCTATTTTAGTCGGGCAAACATTTGGAGCTGGTAATCATGCCAAAATGAAAGAGGTTGTTGGCGTAACACTCGCCTTTACAACCATTTTATCCATTGCTGTCGCGATTTTTGGTGGCTTTTTCATTGAATGGATTTTACGCTTTATGCAAACACCAGCGAATATTTTAGATATGAGTATTAGTTATGCCCAAATACTTTTCTTCACGTTACCAATTATGTTTTGGTATTTGGTGTATACAACCTTTATGCGAGGAGTTGGTGATTCCAAAACACCATTTCTATTTTTAGTGATAAGTGTCGTGTTAAATATCGCCTTCCTACCACCTTTAGTATTTGGATGGTTGGGGTTGCCTGCGTTTGGCTTAAATGGGGCTGCCTATGCTTCCGTGTTATCAAACCTGGTGACAATGATCCTATTGTTAGCCTATTTGCATAAAACAAAGCATTTACTACGTTTTGATAAAACAATTTTACAGCATTTTAAATTAAAAAAGGATATTTTAACGTCCTTATTAAAGCTAGCCATTCCAGCCAGTATTAGCATGGTTGCCATTTCAGTGGCCGAAATTGCCGTTATTGGCTTTGTCAATGCCTATGGTTCAGATGCCACTGCCGCATATGGCGTTGTCAATCAGGTGGCTAGTTATGCTCAAGTCCCAGCAATGAGTATTGCCATTGCCACATCTGTCTTTGTAGCACAGGCGTTAGGGGCCAATTCTACGGAGATGATTAAAAAAATTCGACAAATGGGTGTGCGAATTAATTATCTTCTAGGTGGGGCCATCATACTCATTATGTATCTGTTTGCAGAGCCTATTTTGGCTTTCTTTATTGATTCACATGAGACTGTGCTAATTGCCAAAAATTATTTATATATCGCCTTTTGGAGCTATTTAATTTTTGGGCACACACAAACTGTATCTGCCACTATGCGTGCTACAGGTGTCGTATTATGGCCAACCATCTTCTTAGTCATTACAATTTGGGTTGTACAGGTGCCATTAGCGTTCCTATTATCTCACTATACATCACTAGAATTAAATGGCGTTTGGTTAGCCTATCCAATCACCTTCTGCGTCCATTTCATCATGCAATATGCATACTTCAAGCTAGGCTGGCAAAAACGAACATTAAAAGCTATGCTAAGCGAATAAATCGAGGAGGGCATGCCATAGGTGCATGCCCTCCTTTTATTATGGCAACAAAATAACCAGGCACTCAAAATTGAGCCCTGGTCATTTTGTGAAAAGTGAATGTTACTACTTGCTTTAGTTCTTTTGTATTCTACTAATAGAGTAGTCGTTTAATATTGAAAAAGGTTACAATAAATTTTTAATTTTTTTCTCGCTTTTTCTAATGGTAGTAATTACCAAAATATAGAAAATGAACTATTTACTTTGATTACAAATCTCCTTCTAAACCGTATCTAGATGTTTAATTCCCCATTCAAAACTTGAACTGCTGCGCCTGCAATCAATACCTTGTCGTGATGAGGGGTCACATACATTACACCTCCACGTTTAGAAAGCTGCTTGCTGACAAGTTGCTGTTTGGATAATTTCTCACACCAATAGGGACCTAGTGCACCATGACTTGAACCATTTACATGATCCTCGTCAATGCCTTGGGCTGGAGAAAAAAAGCGAGATACGATATCAATGCCTTCTTCCTTCGACTTGCTAGTTAGACATATTCCTCGAACAGGAAACTGCTTCATCGCAATAAAGTCAGGTTCAAAGTGTGCGATTTGGTCTTCATTGCCTACTTCCACGATATAATCTAATTCAGTTCTCCCTACAAAGACGGGCTTACACCCTAACCAGTCCTCCAGTGCTGAAGGACATTCCATTTCAGCAATTGGATACGTTTTGATGGCGATTTCCACTCGTTCATGTTGCCACTTGGCATGTAAAGGACCACCTGCTGTATGAAATGTAATTGTATGCTCCTTTGTTACAATTCCTTGCTGCCAAAGCACAAAGGCACTAGCAAGGGTGCCGTGACCACAAATGGGTATTTCCATATGTGGCGTAAACCATTTCAGCGAAAAATCAACCTGTCTTTTTTCAATAAAGGCTGTTGTTGGGACAGGTATCTCCTGTGCAATTTTTTGCATGGTCTCCTCAGAAAATTTTTCATCTAATAGACATACTGCTGCAGGATTCCCTTTATACAGCTCATTCGTGAATGTATTAATTAGACAATATGAAACACGAGTCACAATCTCACCTCCTTGCCTCATCATATCTGAAAGTTGTCTCATTGGATATAATTTTCCAAATTTCATTTCCTCAGCTAGCACTTTATAAAAAAGCCATCTTTTGTCTAAGCTAACACTATAAAATACAACTGTAGAGCAATTCGAGTGGAGAAACCATGAAAACTTATTTCAAATTTTTATTGATCATCGGATTGACGACCTTACTCGCTGGATGCTGGGATATTACGGAGCCGCAAAGAATGTACTATATAAATGCAGTAGGTGTAGACTACCAAAACGACGAGTATATTGTCTATTTACAAGTGATTAATTTCGCCGATGTCGCGAAATCTATACAGCCTAGCGCAACGGTGGCGCCTGCTGAAGTGGGACGTGCCACTGGTAAAACAATAGAAGAGGCAATTTACAAATTATATCGCTCCTCGGATCAAGAAATTTTTTGGGGGCATATGCGATATATGATTTTTTCAGAGCAGGCTATGGAAAATGAACACATTATTCCTGTCATCGATACATTCATACGCTTTCGTGATACTAGGTATCAAATCTGGGTGTATTGTACAAAAAACCCAGTTGAAGATATATTGCTTGTCACACCAATCTTAAGAAATTCGTTATCCTCATCAAAATTAAGTAACCCAATCAACCCAACAGAACAAGAAACATTTATCGAACCAAAAGACTTAAGAGATGTTGTCATTGGCTTAAATGAGCCAAGTTATGAAGTAACAATTCCTTATGTGTCCATTAAAGACGATTGGGAAACAGATGAGGAGCAAGTTGAGGAAACCTATTTTTCAGGGGTTGGTGTCCTATCGAAAGATGGCTTTAAGGGGTTCGTGCAAGACACTGCGGCTCGCGGAAGTCAATGGATGCATAACTATACAAATCGCGGGGAGATTACCTTTCAATTAAACACAAGTGACCAGGAAGAACTAACGGTCAGTATTGAGAAAATACATGTCGATGTGGAACCACTTGTCAAACAAGAGGCTGTTACATTTGAAGTCAAATTGAGAATCAATGCGACCATCAATGGTTTTAAAGGAAAAGTAACCGAACAGGAGCTGAAAGAGCTTATTGTAAAAGAAGTGAAAAAGGAAATTCAGGAAACCTATAAAGAAGGTCTAAAATTAGATGTGGATATCTATCGATTGTCAGAATATCTCTACCGCGATAACGTCAAGGCTTGGAAAAAGCTTGAGAAAGATGGAAAAATCCCATTATCAGAGGATTCAATTAGTAAAATTGATGTGGATGTAGCCAAAATCAATCCAGGTCGAAAAACATTTACAGAAACAATAAAAAAATGACCAGATGCCGACGTAGGTATCTGGTTAACATTTTATTTTATGAGCGAGTAAATATAAGTATCGTGTGGCACATTGTTTTGATGCATATATTTTTTTAATAGCCCTTCTTGGTCGAAGCCCATTTTTTGCAATAGTAGATTAGAAGCTTCATTTTCTTTAAATACAATGGCGCCAATCCGTAGTAAATCCATCTCTTCAAAACCATAGGAAATGGCTCGTTTCACAGCTTCTTGAGCATAGCCCTTGCCCCAATATTCAGGAACAAGTGCGTAGCTGATTTCTGCTCTTCGATGCACTATTGACCACTCTTGAAAGCCGATTGTACCAATAATTCCTTCTTGATCCTTTAATGCAATGCCCCATTTAATACCCCGTTTTAGGGCGAAATTGTTTGCGAAATTTTGAATGATTTGCTGCACTTGAACTAAGCTCGTTAAGGGTTGTTGTCCATAATGGCGCAAAACTTCAGGATTCGAAAAGCAATCAAGGAGAGCTTGTCCATCAGAACTCGTCAATTCTCTTAATTCTAATCGTTCAGTATGTAATATTGGAAACATCGTATACCTCTTATCTCGTGGATTTATTAATCCAAATTTTACATTTGCCAACTAACTATTGCAATCTTTATTTCCATTTGATGCCACTTTGATAAAAAGGATGAAGATTCCCACAGCAATCTAGAGATTCTCTCAACAAACCTTCAACGAGTTCTCAACACACGACTGCATAAAATTGGCCTATTTGCCCACAATAAGTACTAAATAGTAATGAGAGGTGAACGGAATGGAACACTTTCCACTAATACATACAAATTTTTGGGATGCCGTCGTTGCAGTCCCTGTTGTTATGATTATTACCCAGCTAATCAAGAAAATGTGTCATATAAAGCCTTTTTGGGTTCCAAGCATTGCATTAATTATCGGCTTACTCATTTCCATTTTCATCAGCCACCGACATAATCTTCTTGCTGGACTATTCATGGGCTGGTTTTATGGCTATGCAGCAATTGGGAGTTATGCTTCCTTAAAAACTTCTTATCTTACCTATAAACAAAAGAAACGAAGAAAACAGAAGAACACTGCTCCTTAATGGTAACAATTGCACCTACATGCACAAAAGTTTATACTAAATTTTAACAAAAATACTTAATAAATTTTATACTAGTTAAGTTGCCTTTTGACAAACAATGAATTGGAGAGGAGGAAAAAATATTTCAGAATGAGATCTTACACCTGAAGAAATCGATGCTATTTTATGACAACAGCAATCACTTTTGAATTAGAAAAAGAAACAAAAGCTGAAACATCGAACAAATAATCAACAATTAAAGCAATTGCTAGAAAATTATGCTACTTACACTGTCTATATTAATGATAATTCAGCCGACAGCATTTTCTATTCTTTTTACCAAAGAAAAAAAGTTTATTTACAAATATCAACGACATTCAATTTCTAATAATTCGCCCATGAATGTACACGCTAGAAAACGGAGGAAAATCAACGTGTCTAAACTCATTACGTTTACCTTTAATACGAAATATACCGATCAAATTCAGGAAACATTTTCGTTTGAACAATTAGGGATTAATGAGCAATTACCTAGCGATGAAATAAAAAAACAAATTGATCATTTATTTAAAAATTGGGTATGTGATCGTCTCAACCTATCCTATAGCATCGTTGTAGAAGAGAATGAATGACCGTAGTATCACCTTTTACTTTTGAATTTCTTTACTTGTTCTCGCAAAGTGGTAATGAACACTCGGATTTGTTCCATCGTCACAATAATACATAATGCAGGCCCACATTCTCTTGCACCATGATGATTCTTCTCATAAGCATCTAGTACAAATACTAATTTATAACGTTGCTCTGCTTCCTCCCTCTCCTCTTTAGGAATTTGAAAGATACCATATCCAGGAAAAAAATATTCACCATAGTGAGGGATATGATAGATGCATAGGCCAGGATCATGCGGCTCCAGCATACTTAAATAAGCAGGCTCCAAGTGTGTTATGTCTTCTAATAATTGAAGGAAATCTCTTTTTAAACAATAAATCTCCGTATTTATCGCTGGGAAAGCTGGCCCAAAGCGAAATTCAATACGAAACTTTACACTTTCCTCGTTCACCATTAAAATATTTAGCTCTACCTCACAACTAGGATGACTCGAATCATCTTTTAAAATTGCCACTATACCGCCCCTTACACTTGCTTAATCGTTGTTCTCTTTACAATATACTACGAAACTATATTTTTACCAGATAAATGAAAAATATACACATTTATGTATGGTATAATAGATTTTATTCATTTTTTGGAGGTGAAGGTGTTGAAAAAGTATTTGGTGACAAGCATTGTAGTAGGAGCCATCTTCCTGACAGGCTGTGATAAGGATGAAAAAGCCTCCTTACCACTATCTACATCGGTAGATGAACAAATAATAGAAAAGGAATCTGTCATAGCACCTGTTCCATTAGTTTTAACACTGGCACAGAAAGAACATTACTATAAAGAATATTTGGCTATTGTCAATCAACTAAATGAAAAGTATGGTACAAGCTTAAAGCTAGATCCTATTACAACATTTTCAGCGGATTATTGGCTTGAATTAAAAGATTTTGAGGACATGTTAAAAGGTAGAATAGACACTTCATATGTCGTGATCGATAATAAGGAAGTTTTCTCTCCAGTTAAAGTACCAAAATTCGTTGAATTACATATGGGGTCACAGCAAACAATCATTCGTGTTGATGGTTCATTTGACACCCAGCTAAGCAAGGATATGCCTGGTGGAAGACAGCTATTCTCGGTTATGCATTCATTGTCGTCAAAAATTGAACAGGGCGAGGGTAACTGGACACAAACAGGATATGACCCTTCCATTAAAGATCAGGGCAGTGCTTACAATATTACGATCGGTGGCTACTATTCATATAATGGTGTATCCTCACCTCATATAATTGAGGTCGAATATTATTGTAATATATATGGTGGCATTACTTAATAACTAGTAACAAGGCTTGTCTGTAATCTTTTTTACAGACAAGCCCTATTCCTTTCATCATCTTAAATGCTCCCTTTGAACGACAACTTTGATGATGGTATTTCAGTATCGTTTATTCACGGTTGTACTTCATCCAGACACACTAGCCATAACCATCACTTTCATTCAATTCTACATGAAGCAAAAGCAGTTGATTCGTTAAATCTTCGTTTAACAGCTTAAAGTTCATGAGTGCACACTAGAACTTTACCATATCCTCCCCTGTGACAAATGTCCCCATCAGAACTACTTTTTAATAGAAGATGTCCTATTAGCTAAAATGTCCTTACGAGCATAAAGCTAAAGTAAAGATGCTTTCCCCCTAATCCTCTTGTAACTTTCCCTCAAAAATCCAAAATTTAAATCGAATAATTAAACTGTATTAAAAAGTATCGTTGCTGAAACACCATTTGAAAACGCTCCTCCAGTTGTACTTACTTGTACAGCGAGAAGTGTACAACTAGTAATTGGGTAATTTGCTACCACTTTTGCACAACAATTTAGTGTTGTAGATGAATTTGGTCCTGACACAGACGCAATAATACCTGTAGCAACGCTAGTAAAACCACAATTTGTACTGACAAATATTTGTGCTGAAGCTGTTTGACCTGCGCTTAGAGCATGATCCCGTATATTCAGAGTTAAGCTTCTAATTATAGCATTTTCAGGAATAACAATAGAACTCCTAACAAATGAAGCCGAAGAATTACCAGTACCAAGAAAATCATTATTACTAACTGATTGATCTGTAGAGAGAAAAACTTCCATTAAACCTGAACCACTTGGACCCGTTGATCCAGTAACACCTGTAGTCCCTATGGCACCAGTGGCTCCTGTTACTCCCTGCAATCCAGTCGCTCCTGTGCTACCCGTTACGCCTTGGGCTCCTGTTGCCCCTGTCATTCCTACTAGACCTCGTTCTCCTGTTGCCCCAGTTATTCCAGTGGCTCCTGTTACTCCCTGCAACCCAGTCGTTCCTGTGCTTCCTGTTATTCCTCGGACTCCTGTCGCCCCTGTACTTCCTGTCATACCTTGGGCTCCTGTCGCCCCTGTGCTTCCTGTCATACCTTGGGCTCCTGTTGCCCCTGTGTTTCCTGTTATTCCTTGGGCTCCTGTTGCTCCTGTGTTTCCTGTTATTCCTTGGGCTCCTGTCAATCCTGTACTTCCTGTTATTCCTTGGGCTCCCGTTGCCCCTGTACCTCCTGTTATTCCCTGAGCTCCTGTTGCCCCCTGCAGACCCGTGACTCCTGCTATTCCTTGGGGACCTGTTGCTCCCTGTGGACCCGTCGATCCTGTGACTCCGGCTATTCCTTGGGGACCTATTTCTCCCTGCGGACCCGTTGCTCCCGTGACTCCGGCTATTCCTTGGGGACCTATTTCTCCCTGCGGACCCGTTGCTCCCGTGACTCCTGCTACTCCTTGAGGACCTACTTCTCCCTGTGGACCCGTGACTCCGGCTATTCCTTGGGGACCTATTTCTCCCTGCGGACCCGTTGCTCCTGCTACTCCGCGGACCCGTTGCTCCCGTGATTCCTGCTATTCCTTGAGGACCTATTTCTCCCTGTGGACCCGTGACTCCTGCTACTCCTTGAGGTCCAGGTTCTCCCCGCGCTCCCGGGGGACCTGTGGCACCTGTAGGACCAGTAGCGCCTGTTGCTCCTGTTACACCTATTGGTTCTTGAATTCCATAAACATAGGGATATCCATTACAACCAAATTCATTACATTTATATTTCAATGGATAATTACATTTTGCATCACATTTAAAATTATCAAAATTACGGATGTAACTAAACCTCAATGAGATTTCACCTCCTGTCCTTTTTCATCATATTCAAAGGTATAATTGTAAGGATAATGAATGCACCTAGAATATTAGAATGAAATAAATATGAATCTTAAAATAAAAAGAGCATTAGGCTCCTTTAGAACCTAATGCTCAGAATATGTTTCAAAACTATCCATTAGCTTTTGTCATGTCTCGGTAATTTGCAACTTTAGTAAGTTTATATTGGATATACCATTCCATCACGATAAAATTGGGCACCCAGCATAGCCAAGCGATGGAGGCGTAACTATACTCAAAATTATCAAAGCCAAATAATACTGTAAACAATGGTAGCCAGATTCGCAATGTGACAGCTGCAAAGGTTAATGCATAATTTCTTAGCATCCATTTCTGATGGCCTTGGATATTTCTTTTTTTAATCTGGACCAACGCTTGAAACATGGTAAAGAGCCACCCTAAAGATAATAAAGCAAAGCCTAGCTGTGCCACCCATCCCCCTGTTGCGTTTAGGGCTAAATAAAGTCCTGCCAAGCCACCAAACAAAATACTAACCATATAGATATTGCCTAGTAGTCTATGGCGTTTCACATTTTTCTCTCGTAACTTTGATGACAACGTAAAAGGACCAATGACGAGGGCTAATACACCGAATACAATATGTAGATAGAGCATGATATACCAAAATGAATTCAATGTTGCACTAAGCATAAGCTTTAATTGAACAAATCCCGCCTGTCGTGCATCGAATAGTAAATATTGAACAATCGAATAACCCGCTATTAACAAGGCCAAGCCACATACGATCCACCACCACAACCTCTTTTGCATTTTTATAGCTCCTTTCTATTCTAGTCTATCATCCAAATTTACTACCTTTAATATAATCAAATAACAGGGCGTAAAAAGCACCTAAGTGGACGATTATCGACAGTACAACGATTAGGTAGTGCAGTTTAATAGACAGGCAAAACGCTCCACCCCTGGGTATTTTTCTCCTAAGCTCGTAATATGAAAGCCAATATTTTTATAAAAGAGTACGGCTTCTTGATCTGTTTCTGCATAAATGGAAGAAAAAGCATGATGTTCTTCTACATACCGAATCATCTCACGTCCAATGCCTTTTCCACGATAAGCAGGCGATACGGCTATATGTATAATTTCACATTGGTTTGCCTCTCTTTTAACAATCCCTATACAACCGATAGTGTCTTGTGCAAAGGTATAGCCATACAATACTCTTTCTGGACATGCAATGTACAATGAGTATTCCTTCTCCACTTTCTTTTCGGATGTGGCATAGGATAATAATGTTTTCACTTCGGGATGTATCTTGCTTGAATGGATCATTTTCATGGACTTCTACCTTTCTGGACATCGTCTCAACTTACTAATAATACCTTTAAATTACTATAATTGTAAATAACGTATTCGTATTATCACTAAATACCTCCATAATATACCAAAATATTTTCTTTTATGTTATGATGGCTTAAAAAATGGGGAGGGTGTACCTTGCTGGCTAAAGGCTATAAATTTAGTTTACCACGCTTTTATTGGTTACTTTTCATCCCTATCTTTTTGGGGACGAGTTACAAAGCATTATTTTTTGATTGGCACATACAAACATATACTTTTCATGAATTAGAAGATTTCGGTCGTTATGTAATGATACTTTCAACAAGCTTAATTGAAGCTTTTATCTATCTATTCATTATTCGATTGATTGTCTATCTGCTTCAACTCGTTTTTCAAAAGTCTAATACGAATTAGAGCTAATGATCAGGAGGATGAATAATCCATTGAAGATAACAGAAATTTTGCTGCTGGCATGATTTCCTATGAAGCGTTTATCGTTCTTATCAGAAGTAAGGGATCATGTGCTATCGATTGTTTTCCTACCCATTATTTTGTATTACTGCTTATTGTGGTCATCGACACTGGTTTAATTCTCTTCAAATAGCATCAAAAAAAGGGTAACCTTTTAGGCAAACCCTATTTCATTTCCCACCTCAATTAGTATTCATGCTAGGAATAAGTTGATTCCACGTAATGATTTCCGCATCGTCTACATTGACATTGCCTAAGCTGAAGAGATGCGGAATATATGAAAAAAGCCCAAAGTTCTTCCCTTTTCCTTTTTCCGTTTGGAAATAGTCAATGGTTGCTGCTGGTAGCTGTTCTAGTTCTCTATAATCATGTAACGACAGAAGTATTATATCCTCTGCTGCAATTGCCCCTGCTGGCCCGTTATAGCGTTCCTTTGAATACAAGTACATCGCATTTTGATTAGCTGCTAGTTTTTGGATTGGAATTTGATAAAACATTAGGTTTTCTTTCGTTTCAATATCTAGCTCTGTTAATGCCTTATAGAGATGACTAGGATGGATTGGTAGAAAATGGACAACATCATTCCACAAGCAATTCAGTTGAGGGATTTCTTTCATTAATAGCTTCGGTCTCTCTGGATGATCAAAATATTTTTTCGCATAGCGTTCATATAAATCTGGATACATTGCCCCTAACCTATTCAGTGGCATCAGCTCCTGACCGACCATTTCCCTTGGAACCATATGATAAACATATCTCTGCATAACAAGCACCTCCACCTAACTAATTCTTCAATCATTTGGAAATTCCTGTTACAATCAATGTAAAAATAAAAAGTAGGTGCAAGATGGAATTATTAGTTATCATTCTTATTTTTGTGGGGATTTTTGCTATATATGATTCGATTAGACGAGTCAACAATACTATTTTGGAGCAAACGGAGGAACTAAAGAAATTACGAGAAGAGCTGAAAGGCAAGAATAAAAATTAGAAGAGCTAATACTTTTGCTTTGGATAATCAATTGAATTAGCAATATTAATCAAGACTTCAGCCGTTACTTGATCTGCCACATCTCGATCAATACTAAAGACATATTGCCAATTGTCTCTTTCAAACACGAGTAAATGAAAACCAATTCGTGGATTTTCAATATAGGCTGCCTCACTGCCATTTTTCAACTTAAATACATCTGTTTTATATTTTTCAAATGACATTTTATGCTGAACTGGTCGAACCTTGATTTTGAAATGATTTTGTGGCATTTGATCACTAATCATTACCACCTCCAGCTGATCATTCATTTCTCCTTCTAAATCACTAAATCTACCAAAATGATGTGTAAAGCTGATCGGCGGTACTCTTAGAGGTAGCTTCAGCTCTTTATTATAGTGGTGTTCGAACTCTTTTACGGCTACCTCTACTGTTTTATAGCCGATTTCAGGAAGAAACACTTCAAGAGGTTGTGGCGAATCACTGTCCTTAGCAGAAACGAAATTAAGAGGGAAAAAAGACGTAAATAAAGCTAGTCCAATAAGAATACGCTTGTTCATATTAACGCTCCTCTATCCTGTTTAAGTATAGATTAACCTACTGAATCATAATTATGCTGACACAGATCACTAATACTGCGTAGTCTTATCATTAATAATGGATGTAAAGTAGCCTAGTGTCGGTACTACTTTATTCGCGTGAAACATTTTTTCAAGCTCTAGCTTTGTGACCCATCGAACTGCTGTCACTTCCCCCTCTTGAAGGATGGTCTCACTAATTTCAAAGCTTTGGTCAAATAACCACAAATCGTAAAAATCATTGAAGCAATTACGACGTTCACTCTTTACTAATTGTCCATTGGTCCTCAATAATGGTATCCCTATTTCCTCTCCCACCTCACGAATAGCCCCGTCCAACCTGCTTTCACCCGTTATTATAGAGCCTCCCGGACATTCCCATAAATGAGGATAATGTTTATTGGGGTGTCTTTTTGTTAAAAGGAATTCTCCCTTGTTATTGCGAATCCATACGTGCACAACGATATGGTAATCTTCAGCTGCTAATGCTGTCCCTCGCACATGACGCTTATTTGTTTTTTGGCGATTTTTATCGTAAATATCCCAGACTTCCATAGAGTACCTCATTTCTGAATTTGAACAAGCACATACTGCTTCGTCCACATTTCCGTTGTCACAATGGAACGTTCCCCATTTTTTTCGAAAAATAACCCGCTCCCCTCTTTTTCAAGAAATGCCCAACCTTCATTAGCCATCATTTGCTGAATGTCCTCGTCCACCTTCTGTATGCCCCTTGCTGAAATGGCTGTAAGGTACCAAGTTGTATTCTTATCATTGGAGAGCGCCACTAAATCAACGGGGGATGCATTTAATTTTTGGATGGCTTCCTTTGGTGTAAGGGAATCGATTGGCAAAGGAGGATATAATAATTTATTGCTATCAATCAAGACCCCAATTACTACGAAAAGAGCTACTAGTAGTAAACCTATTTTTTTCAAGGCTCACACTCCTCCTTCTCTGGTTAAGAATCGGCTGCTGAAATCTATCTGTAAAAGAGAGCTTCTATTTTGAAGCGGTCATACGTACACGATAATAAGTATTAAAATGTCACATATACTTATTTTTCAAAAATATACCACCATAAACCTATACATTTCACATTTTACCTTATTAAGTAAATAAACTGTAGAACATGTTATCATTCCGATTAAAGGTAACTTTCCATATATTTAACATCATAAGATCAATCAATACGATACAAACTTTTACCTACCGTCTTAATGTCTATGAAAACTTCATCAACGTCAACAATTATTCCTCCTGCCTCCTATGCTTTTTTTTTAGAAGAACCTTACTTAAAAGTTTAGAACTTTACCAAAACATGATAAAAGAGAATGGCTAGGTAAACGTACAACATGCCTAGCTCTTTACGCATAAAGTAGCCATATATGACTGAAAGGATGTCCTGTGTGGGGAAAGAACATAAATATTTAAAAAAATTCAAGTTTACGTCAAATCCAAATTGTCATTGTCGCTGTTGTTGCCCTTGTTGTCGTTGTAAATGTAAGCCCCCATTTTTACCCATACCACCAAGTTGCCATTATCTCGTCTATGTGACAGATGCTGGGCAGCTAGCAACGCCTGATAATAGAGTTTCTGTAATTGATACCGCAACAAACACAATCGTCGCTACCATTCCAGTAGGGACTGCTCCGCTAGAAGTAGCGATTACACCTAATGGTGCGTTTGGTTATGTTCCAGCGTTCTTCTCAGATAATGTAACGGTTTTTAGCACTGCCACAAACTTGCCAATCGCTACCATTCCCGTGGGTGTTAACCCTCTTGGTGTTGCCATTTCGCCAAATGGAACGCTTGCTTATGTATCCAATCACGGATCGAACACTATATCGGTCATTAATACAGCCACCAATACCGTAACAGCCACTATTCCAGTAGGGCTACAACCTCAAGGTATTGCCTTTACGCCAAACGGTGCGTTTGCTTATGTTGCCAACGAGAATTCCAATTCAGTATCGGTTATCAATACTGCAACCAATACGGTGATTGCTACAATCCCTGTAGGAATTCGTCCTAGATCCATTGTTTTGACTCCAAGCGGGCAATTTGCTTATGTGACAAATGAAAATAGCAATTCGGTATCGGTTATTAATACCACTACCAATACAGTAGTGGCTACCATTCCTGTTGGTACAGGACCTGTAGGAACAGCGATTACCCCTGATGGAACGCTTGTTTACATTGTGAATAAAGGCAATAATACCGTATCTGTCATCAATACAACCACCAATACGGTGATTGCAACTATTCCTGTAGGTTCATCTCCAGACCAAGTAACCATCTTGCCAGATGGTACTTTTGCCTATGTAACAAATCAAGTAGACAATACGGTGTCTGTCATCGACATAGCAACAAACATGGTAATTGCCACAATCCTAGGATTTAACGGGCCTACTGGCATCGAAACTGGAACAATCTGTCTATAATTCCCACAAAAAAAGCAACCGACTACTTCCACCCATCTTAGAAAAATGGTCGGTTTTTTTGTCGGTTGCCTACATTCATTATAAAATTAAATATGTCTAAAGTTAGCTTAGTCTTGAATCGCTGCGTCTAATGCTACCACAATCATGTCATTGAACGTTGTTTGACGTTCTTCAGCTGTTGTTACTTCACCTGTAATGATGTGGTCACTTACTGTTAGAACAGCAAGTGCTTTACGGCCGAATTTTGCCGCTAATGTGTAAAGAGCTGCTGATTCCATTTCTACAGCTAGTACACCGTATTGAGCTAATTTTTCGTTTTGGTGCTCATCTGAGTAGAATAAATCTGCTGTGAAGATATTCCCAACTTGTAAGTTAAGACCTGCATCTTTACCTGCATTATATGCTTTTAATAAAAGATCAAAGTCAGCGATTGGTGCAAAATCGATAGCACCACCCCAAATGATTTGGTTCATACGTGTATCAGATGTTGCTCCTTGCGCTAAAATCACGTCACGCACTTTTACATCTTTTTGAATTGCACCACAAGTACCTACACGGATTAATTTTTGAACATCATATTCTTGCATTAATTCTGTTGCGTAGATTGAAATAGATGGCACACCCATACCAGTTCCTTGTACAGAAATGCGTTTTCCTTTATACGTACCCGTATATCCGAACATATTACGTACTTCGTTATAGCAAGTTACATCTTCTAAAAATGTTTCCGCAATGTATTTTGCACGTAATGGATCTCCTGGAAGTAAAATTGTGTCAGCGATTTCACCTTTTTTTGCATTAATATGAATACTCATACTGCAATCCCTCTTTTCTGTCAGTTATCACTATAAATAATACTGTGTTTCTGTCATTTACGCAATGCTAGACGTCTAGCAACTGCAAAATTATTTATAGTTTTCGTACAATTATGCTTGTTCCTCATAAAGTGTCCACAAAGAATCAAAGGTCTGGATTGTTAAGTTTTCCGTTGCATAGGTTTCTATATAGTCGGACAACTCATGAAAGTCTGTGCTCTGCTTTGGAAAATTATGCTCATGAAACACTTCCTCTGCAAAGCGTACTTTAGGGTCGGACCAATCGCCACCTCGATAGGTTAGGACGTATAAATAAAAACTTTTCTTCATCAAACAATTTCCCCTTTTATGCATTGGCTTTTCGCTAGTGTATCAAAAAAATTAGCATTCGTCATAATTTCCACTACTACTATATTGTACCCACTTATGATTTTAGAACTATCTTCACGGTCTATCCTGACTTTTGTCATAGCTATTTTATCTGAAAAATTTTAATTATTAGAAATAAAGATAGAAAAATCTAGTAAAATAAGATAAAATTGAAATCGATTATTTAAAAAAATAGGAAGGTGATGGCGATGAAAAAGACTAAAAAAACTCATGATACAGCGAAAAAACGCCCGTCTCTCTTTACTTTTAGCTTTTTTAAGAAGAGGAAAGCTTCTACACAAGGGGAAACTGGGAAAAATCCCCCTCCTATTAAAGAAAAACGACAACGTTTTTACCATTTAATTCGGGGTAAAGTGCTTATTATGTTTGCACTTCTTATTGTAATTAACGGTATAATGGGTATATTGTCCTATGTCAATATACAGAACTTGCAGCAGCAAATGGAAGACTTTACAAAGAAAAATGTGCAGGAGCAACTAACGGTGAATCAACTTGCCTATGAAATTGCTAGACTGACCAATTTAGAGCAATCGTATTTAATTACAGGTAACGGCATTTATTCTACTTCCTATCATTTAAAAATTGATACCATTAATAAAAAGCTGGCTGCTTTAAAAGATCAATTTCAAGATCGACAAGTAGAACTCGGTCATATGCAGGCAATCGAGCAATATTATAAAAATTACCTTGATTATTCAGATAAAGTCATGACAATGCGTGATGAACTTGGTCTTGAGCAGGCACGTAAGCTGATGATGGGTGCTACTGGGGAAACTATGAAAACCCATATCGATCAAAACATTGAGACCATCAATACTGTCATGGACGATGCCAATAAAACAAAATTAGACAAGCTTAACCAGCAGGTAAACCTTTCTATCACTACATTCTTTCTCGTTTCCATCGTCGGTTTTTTAGCGATTGTAATTTTTGGCTTTATGCTATTTAAATCATTAAAACGTAATACACAGGCGATTAATGACTCTATCCTTGATATTGCGCAAGCTGGAGGCGATTTGACAAGACGTGTAAATGTGCGTAATCGTGATGAATTTTCTATTATTGCAGCCTCGACGAATACGTTAATTGAGTCGATTTCTAACTTAATTCGACGGGTGAGTGAATTGGCGGATCATGTATCAAGCAGTAGTCAGGAGCTAATGTCATTAGCAGATGAAAATGCGCGTACAATTCAGGATATTGCGGATGCGACAGCGGATATTGCGAGTGATAGTGACAATACGATTTCCAGTATGAATAGTGCGCAGCAAAAAATGAGCGACTTAGAGCATTCAATGCATCAATTAAATGAGCAAGCGAGTGCTGTCCATCGTGCCTCTATCGCCATGCAGCAAGCAGCCGATGAAGGTAGCCGCTCTGTGGAACAATCATCACTTGTGATGCAATCTATTGAAGAAACAATGGCTTCTACAACATCCACTGTAGAGGCGTTGGGTCGTAAATCTGCGGATATTACGTCCATTATTGGCACGATCACGGCCATTTCTGAGCAAACGAATCTCCTCGCTTTAAATGCGGCGATTGAAGCGGCACGAGCTGGCGAGCATGGACGAGGCTTTGCGGTCGTAGCTGATGAGGTTCGCAAACTGGCAGAGCAATCCCAAAGTGCAGCGAAAGAGGTTACATCGATTGTCACATCCATCCAAGATGAGGTCACATCTATCATTGCCCAAAATCACGAAGGTGTGACAACCGTTATCCGAGGCGTTGAAGTGACAAATGAAACAAATCAATCCTTAGCCAACATTTTATCGCATACCGAGGAAACAACATCAATCATTGCAGCCATGGTGGATAAAATTGCGACAACGCTTGAAAATAGCAATGCAGTGGCAAGTGACTTCATTCATGTCAATGCCTACGCAGAACAATCTGCGGCTAACACCGTGACATCTGCGGCAGCAGCCACACAAGGCTCCGCATCCATGCAGGAAATCAACGCCGCAGCCACTGAGCTTGCCCAACAAGCAGATAGCCTACGCAACCTCGTGAGCGAATTTAAAGTTTAAGCAAATTGAACGGCAGAGGGAGAACCAATTTTTTATTGGTTCTCCCTTGACTTTGCGGGGCTTTCCTTCACTTTGAGCATTCTATCCGCTACTTTTTCTGGTTTATCCTCCACTTTCAGATTTCTATCCAATTATTTGAGGGCTATCCCCCTAATTTGAGGGGCTATCCTTCACTTTGAGCATTCTATCCGCTACTTTTTCTGGTTTATCCTCCACTTTCGGATTTCTATCCAATTATTTGAGGGCTTTCCCCCTAATTTACGGGGCTATCCTTCACTTTGAGCATTCTATCCGCTACTTTTTCAATTTTATCCTCCACTTTCAGATTTCTATCCAATTATTTGAGGGCTATCCCTCTAATTTGAGGGGCTATCCTTCACTTTGAGCATTCTATCCGCTACTTTTTCTGGTTTATCCTTCACTTTCAGATTTCTATCCAATTATTTGAGGGCTATCCCTCTAATTTGCGGGGCTATCCTTCACTTTGAGCATTCTATCCGCTACTTTTTCTGGTTTATCCTCCACTTTCAGCATTCTATCCAATTATTTGAGGGCTATCCCTCTAATTTGCGGGGCTTTCCTCCACTTTGAGCATTCTATCCGCTACTTTTTCTGGTTTATCCTCCACTTTCAGATTTCTATCCAATTATTTGAGGGCTATCCCTCTAATTTGAGGGGCTATCCTTCACTTTAAGCATTCTATCCGCTACTTTTTCTGGTTTATCCTTCACTTTCAGATTTCTATCCAATTATTTAAGGGCTATCCCTCTAATTTGCGGGGCTATCCTTCACTTTGAGCATTCTATCCGCTACTTTTTCAATTTTATCCTCCACTTTCAGATTTCTATCCAATTATTTAAGGGCTATCCCCATAATTTGCGGGGCTATCCTTCACTTTGAACATTCTATCCGCTACTTTTTCTGGTTTATCCTTCACTTTCAGATTTCTATTCAATTAATTGAGGGCTATCCCCCTAATTTGCGGGGCTATCCCTCTAATTTGAGGGGCTATCCTTCACTTTGAGCATTCTATCCGCTACTTTTTCTGGTTTATCCTCCTCTTTCGGATTTCTATCCAATTATTTGAGGGCTATCCTCCACTTTGAGCATTCTATCCGCTACTTTTTCAATTTTATCCTCCACTTTCAGATTTCTATCCAATTATTAGAGGGCTATCCCTCTAATTTGCGGGGCTATCCCCCAATTTGAGCATTCTATCCGCTACTTTTTCTGGTTTATCCTCCACTTTCAGATTTCTATCCTTCTAATCTGCTGTGTCTCATAACCACAAAAAAACCTAGCACTATTTAAATAGTGCTAGGTATTCGCCATAGCCTTCTTTTTCTAAATCCTCTTTTGCGATAAATCGAAGCGCTGCTGAGTTGATGCAGTAGCGTAAGCCGCCTTGCTCACTTGGGCCGTCTGGGAAGACATGTCCTAGATGCGAATCCGCTTCTTTGCTGCGTACCTCCACACGACGCATACCGTGAGATGTATCGAAATGCTCAGTTACCTGTTCTTTTTCAATCGGCTTTGTGAAGGCTGGCCAGCCACAGCCAGAGTTGTATTTATCGAGTGAGCTAAATAAAGGCTTGCCAGAAACAATATCTACGTAGATGCCTTCTGCAAAATGGTCATCGTACTCATTACGGAATGGTGGCTCTGTGCCATTTTCCTGTGTCACATAGTATTGCATCTCTGTTAATTCTTTTAAACGTTGTTCTTTATTCATGTTTGTTCCCCCAGTGTTGCTCCTGAAACGCTCGACGACCTGATCCAATCGAATAGCGCTCATAGTGCATTGGATTTTTCTTATAATACTGCTGATGATAATCCTCAGCCGGATAAAACGTAGTGGCTGGTAAGATTTTTACCATAATTGGTTTATCAAACTTGCCAGATGCTTGTAAATCCGCCTTTGAACGTTCAGCAAGCTCACGCTGTTCTTCGTCATGATAAAAAATGGCCGTTGTGTAGGATTCTCCACGGTCATAAAATTGTCCCCCTGCATCTGTTGGGTCAATCAATGTCCAGTAAATCGCAAGTAGCTGCTCGTAGCTATATAATTCATCATCAAAAGTAATTTGTACAGCTTCTACATGCCCTGTTGTTTCCGAGCAAACCTGTTCATAGGTAGGATTCACAACATGTCCACCTGTATAGCCTGAAATCACAGAATCAATGCCTGGTGTTTCGTCAAAGGGCTTGACCATACACCAAAAACAGCCTCCCGCAAATGTTGCATATTGCTTTGCCATTCATTTCACTCCTTATTCACCAGGAACAATAATTTCCAATAAAATTTTATCCTTTGGTAAGTCCAACTCTTTAGCACGTACACGTGATCCAGAAGCAATGTTAATGCGCGATAAATCAATATAAATTTCGGCTTTATTCGGATTCACGGTAATCCATGAGGGAAATTCCACCGAATCGCGCATGATTTTCATCGTCGTCTCCGGTGGAATGTTTAATAAACCTACATTCATGCCCGTCTGTTTTAAAATAATATTCCCCTTGTCATCCACAATGGGGTCAAAATTCATGGAAATGGGGATTTCCGTATAAAATACCGTGAGTGTGCTACGTAATTGAATATCATCCCCAATTGTGAAATCAAGTGGTAAAGGCGAGCCTTTCGCTGCATCCTTTAAGTATTTTTTTGATATCGATTCTAATTCCTTTGTTGTGGTTTGTACCACGAGTACATTTCCTTTGCTTTCACTTTCACCTGCTGAACTCTTCGCAACATGGCCGCCATCCACTGGTCTAGTTGCTAAAAAAACGACGAGGAGGATTGCAAAAAGCACTGTGCCCGCTAAGGCGAAAAACGCGACTTTCCATTTATTCATTTTGTCACTCCTCGAAGCCTATTGCCTTTTTAATCTTTTTTTCCATACCACACTGCTCCATTGCTGCAAGTATACGCTCTGTCATTTTTTCATACCCCTTTGCATTTGGGTGGAAAAAGTCTGTATGATAGACGAGCTCTTCATTGGAATCAAACAAATCTTCTACTGATACGTAACAAGCATTGGAATCCTTGCTGGCTACATCCTCAATCACATTATTCCATTCTGTGATAATGGTATCAAATTCATTCGCCTCATTGGTCACAATTGAAAATGGATTATAAAAACCAATGAGTAATAAGGGCACTGTCGGATTTTTTGCGCGAATGCCTTCTACGATTTTGCTGTAACGTTCTTTATAAGCCAGCAGTTCCTTATCAAAAGCATCACGCTTCAGGTTAAATAAATCCTGCCTGACGACCTTCATGACATCATTGCCACCCATTGTTAAGGAAATTAACTGTGCTTCCTGCAGCTCTTCATCATAATGCCCTTTTTTCACTAATTTTAGTAGCTGATCGCTGCGTCTACCACGTTTGCCCCGATTATCGACCTCTACATCTGAAATCGAAGGCCATGCGAGCAATGAATCTGCTAATCTTCCAACATAACCGTCTTGACTATACTCATCACCGACACCATCTGTCAACGAATCTCCCAGTGCCAAGTAATGTAGTTGCTTTGCTTGTTCTTCATCAATTTGCGATAAATCCTCTGCTGATGGCTCAAAAAAATGTTCAAAAATTTGCGTCAACATATTCTTAGATGCTTTTTCCTCATCTTCTGTTTGTTGCTCATCCTGCGGCATATCTTGCTCCGTTCCTGCTTGCTCACCTTCTGGCTCTGCTTGCGGATTCGGTTCATCGATTGATATTGCACAACCACTTAGTACTAAGACGGTCAAACATGACAACATAAATCGCCAAATGTCCATTTGACCACCTTCCATCCCTTTCTATTACTTCTATTATAGAATAGTTCATGCTTCAATGAAAAGTGACTTACCCTTAGTTCTCCATAATTTTGTGCTCTTGCCAAATTTCTTCACAAATTTTTGATGAATGTATGGTTTTATGCAGAAGTGATGATAATTAGAGGATTTCTGATTATTTTTGGTGGTAAAGCATCACTATTTGATTGAAGCTGCTCTTACTTGCTGACAAAACGCTCACTATTTATTTGAAGAAGCTCATACTTAATGGTTAACCGCTCTTCTTTGGATTAAACTCGCTCAATTCATGTGAGAAAGCGATCACACTCTGATTGAAGCCGCTCATACTTTGTGGGAAAACGCTCACAATTTGATTGGAGCCGCTCTTGCTTGGCGGCAAAGTAGTCACCATATAATCGAAGTCGCTCTTTCTTAGGAGCAAATTGATCATTGTTTGATTAAAACGCTCATTCATGTCTTCAAAGTGTTACAGTATAAAAAAGCCACTACAATTACTTATGTAGTAGCTCCTTCCTGTTATTCTGCAAAATAAATAAAACCGATTGCTCCTGGACCTGTGTGTGTCGAGATGATTGGAGATGTAAAGGCAATTTCAACATCGTTAAAGCCAGTTTCTTCGATCAGCGCTTTTAATGGGTTGCCCATCGTTACTAGGCCATCTGCATGGGAAATGCCGACTGCCTTAACCGTTTTTCCGGCTGTATCTGCTTGGAATTGTTTAAATAAAAAATTAACTACTTGTTTATGACTACGTACCTTTGACACTGGGTTGTATACGCCACCTTCAAGGTTGGCAATCACTTTGATGTTTAGAAGGGAACCGATAAAGCCTGTTCCTTTACCGATTCGCCCGCCTTTAATCAAGTTTTCGAGCGTGTCTACAATCACATATAAATGCGTATTGTCCCGTACTTTTTCCAAACGTGCTACGATGTCCTCTACTGTTGCCCCTTCATCACGCATGCGGATTGCCTCACGTAGTTGGATAGCCAAGCCAATCGCGATAAAACGAGAGTCAATGACTGTCACATCGGCATCTGTCATTTGTGCCGCTTGGCGTGCTGATTCTACTGTTCCACTCATACCGCCTGTCATGTGGATGGAGATAATTTGATCGCCATCTTTACCGAGCTCATCATATAATTCTTTAAATTTCCCTGGAGCTGGTTGCGAACTTTTCGGTAAATTTTTCGCATTTTTCATTAAGCCTAAAAATGACTGTGGCTCCAAGTCCACACCATCCGTATATGTTTGACCATCAATTTGAATCGTTAAAGGCACGATATGTAT
Source organism: Lysinibacillus sp. FSL K6-4013 (assembly GCF_038630435.1). Taxonomy (NCBI): domain Bacteria; kingdom Bacillati; phylum Bacillota; class Bacilli; order Caryophanales; family Bacillaceae; genus Lysinibacillus; species Lysinibacillus sp. FSL K6-4013. The sequence goes on along the minus strand of NZ_CP152031.1, from coordinate 2,226,949 downwards.
GCCATGTTGTGCTACTTCTTCTTTTGTTAAATCACAAGTTGAGTCCGTTACTATATGAATTCGTCTCACTTCGACACATCCTTTTACTTCATTAAAATTTATTATATAGACTAATGAATCATTATGTAAACATGACATTTGTCATTAGGCAGAACCTTGTCCTAGCTTGCATGTAAACGCTACCTTGGATACTATAGCGTTTTCGCCTACCTCTTGTCTATCAATGCCCCTCAAAGAATATGACAGGCTTATGACATTTTTGATATGAACTATATGACAAATGTAAATGTTCATCTTTAAATTATTGGGGTATAGTAAATGTATGAACGAAAGGAGTGTTTCAAATGGTTGATTCATTTGACTATAAATCATGGAGGGAAGAGCTGTGGAATGCCATTACACATGGTATTGGTTTCATCGCTAGTATTCCAGCACTGGTTGTTCTACTGTTAGCAGCCGTCCAAACAGGAAATGCACTACATATTACAACTTTCAGCATTTTCGGTGCGTCTGTCATCATTCTGTTTTTAATGTCTACATTACTACACAGTATGCCAGAAAAATATAAACACTTTTTCGCTATTTTGGACCATTCGTCCATTTATATTTTAATTGCCGGCACCTATACGCCGTTTTTATTAATTGCCGTTGGTGGTACGCTAGGATTGACGCTATTATGTATTATTTGGTCACTGGCTGTGCTTGGTGTGTTGTTTAAATGTTTCTTTATTAATCGCTTTGAAGTACTTTCATTGATTTTTTATATCGGCATGGGCTGGTTAATTATATTTGCCATTAAGCCCGTTTATCTCTATTTAGGTTTACATGGCTTTGCTTTACTGCTAGCAGGTGGGCTGTTCTATACGATTGGGGCCATCTTTTATGCATGGCGCTCACTGCCCTTTAACCATGCAATCTGGCATCTCTTTGTATTAGCTGGCTGTGCCTCTATGTATGCTTGTGTTTACTTCTATTTATAAGGCTCAGTTTATATTCAGGGGAAGCAGAAGAAATGGCTCCCCTGCTTTTTTAAAATTCTTTTAGAAAAGCAAGTGTTTTTTCATGCAATATTGGTTGAATCTCAGGATATGTTAAGTATGTAGGTAAATCTTTAAAAAGTTTTACTTCCGCTATTTCAGAAACTGGTAATCGCCCCATCTCTTTTATCCTCGCAAAGTATAGTCTTCCAAAAACCTTTTTGAACGTGTCATCCATTGAATAATCACAAATTGGTGTTAAGTCCATTTCTTTACATCCCGTTTCTTCAAATAATTCTCTTTTTGCGGTTTTATCAATCTCCTCGCATGACTCTCTGTGACCACCAGGTATTTCCCAAGAGTGTCGATTGCGCTGTCTAACATACAACCATTGTCCCTGATAATATGCACTAATCACTGCAAATTTTAACTTGTTATTCATTACTGTACCGATATCATAGAATTCGATGTTCACGTTACACCCCGATTATAATGATATTTCCAATATAAAAAACCACTCCTTTATAAGGGAGCGATTTTTATTGAGTTATGGTCGTTCAAAAATTTGATATTGGAATGTATAGCCTTCTGGTGCTGTTTCAGGCGTTTCTGAAGAGACTTGAACAAAATCCTGCTCATAGCTCGGGAAATAAGTATCTCCCTGAAAGGCGTGATTAATTTTTGTGATATACAAGCGATCAGCCATCTCCATCACTAAGCGGAAAATCTGCTCGCCACCAATAATCATCACCTCAGGAACATCTCCAGCTAGCGCTAATGCCTCTTCCAAACTTGTCACAGTTTCAATGCCCTCTGCCTGATAGTTTTCATCACGCGTAATGACAATGTTGCGTCGCCCTGGAAGTGGTCGACCGATGGATTCAAATGTTTTACGTCCCATAACCATAGGCTTGCCCATTGTTTTTTGTTTAAAATACTGCAAATCCCCAGGTAAATGCCAAGGCATCCCATTGTTATAACCGATAACGTGATTGTCATCATGTGCCACAATTAAAGAAATCATACTGTCCCTCCAAATACTTTCGTCCCTTTTATTATAAACATAATGTGCTTATTTCACCTCATTTATAAATAAAAAAGCTTATGCTACAATTAAATTAAATCCTAGTAAAATTATATGAATAGTTTATAATAAGAATAACAAACTCACAATAAAGGAATGATGAAGATGACAACTTTAAGAAAAGAAGCTGTTCATTATCTAGAAGCTCAGCGTACTGCTACACCTTATTACAAAGTTACACCGCAGGAAGCGAGAGCCATGCGGACGGTTACGCAATGGCAATCCGTGCACAAACCGAAGCTAGCATCGATTGAGAATTACAACATTACGGTGCGAGATGGAGCGCAAATTACAGTACGGCTTTATACGCCCGTCTTCGGCAAAACTTTACCTGTTATTGTTTATTACCATGGTGGAGGCTGGGTTTATGGCAATCTAGAATCTGTCGATGCAGGCTGTCAGCTATTAGCAGATCAGGCACAGGCAATTGTGGTATCAGTGGATTACCGCTTAGCACCTGAATATCCCTTCCCAACGCCCTTATATGATGCCTACGATAGCCTAGTGTGGGTACATGACCATATTGAAGCCTTAGGTGGAGATGCAAGTCGATTGTCGGTTGCTGGGGATAGTGCAGGTGGAAATTTGGCTACAGTCGTTGCGCACTTAGCTACTACACGGGAAGGTCCAACACTACAAGCTCAAGCACTGATCTATCCCGTTACAAATGTTGATTTTTCAACAGTATCTTATCTAGCATATGGTGAAAATTATGGCTTAGATACACAAGCCATGCAGTGGTTCTCTCATCACTATACAGAGGAAGCAAACTTCACCAATCCGCTTGTATCCCCCCTTCAGCTAGAGGATGTCCGTAAAATGCCAAAAACACTCATTTTAGCCGCAGAGGCAGATGTTCTCTTTGATGAGGGTCTAAGTTATGCACAAAAGTTATCGGCTGCAGGTGTGACAGTCGAACATATCACAATGCCAGGATTAATCCATAGCTATTTCAGTAAAATGAATTATTTTGAAGACGCAACGATTGAAACCGTGACAAAAATTGCGCAATTCCTGAAATAAGTTTGGCTATCCCGCTCAAACAGTGCGATAATAGAGCAAAACGTTTTTAAAGGATGACACTATGACACAAACAATGGCACTACAAATACAACAGCCCTTTTCTGATCAATTAAAAAAAGGCTACCCACTTATTTCAAAGGATGCAGTTGATGCACGACATTTACCTGCTGAGCAAGGCACGCTCCTAAAGCTCTTGGATCACCATAATCGTTTTATCGGAACAGGTTACTACGGAATCCAAAATAAAGGGATTGGCTGGGTGCTAACGACCGATGCGAATGAAACCATCGATCAAACTTTTTTTACGAAGAAATTCAAAAAGGCCATCGACAATCGTGCTGCATTCTTCAGCAATGAAAACACAACAGCCTTTCGTGTGTTTAACGGTGAGGGAGATGGCATCGGCGGTCTCACAATTGACTTTTTTAACGGCTACTACATGGTGAGCTGGTATAGTGAGGGCATTTACTCATTTAAAGAAGTCGTTTATGAGGCGCTTGCTGAGACAGTGAACTATCAAGCGATTTATGAGAAAAAACGTTTTGATAGCAAAGGACAGTATATCGAGCAGGATGATTTTGTGATGGGCACACCAGGTGAATTTCCTATCATGGTAAAAGAAAATGGCATGACTTTTGCGGTGCATTTAAACGATGGTGCCATGACAGGCATTTTCCTCGATCAACGTGAGGTGCGATTGGCTATTCGTGAGCGTTATGCAAACAATACTGACATGCTAAATACGTTCTCCTATACAGGAGCATTTTCTGTAGCAGCTGCTCTAGGAGGTGCCATCAAAACAACGAGTGTAGATGTAGCCAAGCGCAGTCTAGCCAAAACAATTGAGCAATTTAGTGTCAATCATATTGATTATGAGGCACAGGATATAAAAGTCATGGATGTCTTTCATTATTTTAAATATGCGCAGCGCCATGCTTTACAGTTTGACCTTGTTGTATTAGACCCACCTAGCTTTGCACGTACAAAGCAAATGACCTTTTCAACGGCAAAGGACTACCCAAAATTACTGAAGGACACGATTGCCATTACCGCTAAAAATGGCATGATTGTGGCTTCCACAAATAATGCCAGCTTCGGCATGAAAAAGTTCAAAGGCTTTATCGACCAAGCCTTTAAAGAGACTCGTACACGCTATAAAATCGTCGAGGAATATGGTTTACCAAAGGATTTCCGTGTACCACGTGAATACCCTGAATTTAATTATCTGAAGGTCGTGTTCATCCAGAAAATCGACTAAGCAATGTAGAATCACACCTGTTGTGATTCTTTTTTTATGGGGCGGAGAGGCTTCCACCAAATAATGAACATAAGGTAGATAAACCTGAAAAAAGGTTTATTCCTGAGGGCGCACTTAAAAATTGCTTTAGTTGGTACTATTCCTACATTAAATAACGAAAAAATGCATTTCGAAACCATTTCATTCGATGATTTCAGTAAAGATTTTCGCAAATTTTGATGCTGTCAGGATACACCAAAGAGCTTTTTCAAAAGACGTCCTATATAGTAAAAGTGACCTAAGAAGAAATCCTCTTCTTAGGCCACCCGATTATAGATATTTCACAAACCAATCTCGAATATATTCAAGTCGATTAATTCGCAATGTGGGCTTGCCGCTTCTTGACAGTTCATGGTTCGCCTCAGGGAAACGCACGAATTTTGTTTCTTTTTTACGATACTTTAAGGCAATAAACAATTGCTCTGCCTGCTCAATTGGACATCGATAGTCTTTTTCACCATGTAAAATCAATAATGGTGTCTCCACTTTGTCTACATACTTCAGCGGTGAATGATGCCATAGCTTCTCAATATCATCGAGTCCTGCTTGAATTTGCCAGTCTGTAAAGTAATAGCCGATATCACTGACACCAGCAAAGCTAATCCAGTTCGAAATGGAGCGCTGCGTCACAGCTGCTTTAAAGCGATTTGTATGGCCCACAATCCAGTTGGTCATAAAACCACCGTAGCTTCCACCAGTTACACCTAGACGATCTTGATCAATAAAATCATAGTGCTCCAGAGCGTAGTCTACTGCTGCCATTAAGTCCGCATAATCATTACCACCATAATCGCCACGTACTGCATCCACAAATTTTTGACCATAGCCATGACTACCACGCGGATTCGTATAAAGCACTGCAAAGCCTTGTGCAGCAAGGATTTGGAATTCATTAAAGTAGGTATTGCCATACATTGCATGCGGACCACCATGGATTTCAAGAATGAGAGGATACTTCTTCCCTGCTTCATAGCCAACTGGCTTCATGATCCAACCATTGACCTGCCAGCCTTCTGCACCTTCAAATTCAATACTTTCTGGGACAGCTAATGTTTTGGTCTTTAGAAATTCTTCATTAATTGACGTCAACTGTTCTTTGTCACCCGTTTTTAGGTTCACATAAAACAGATCGCCTGGATTGGTCGTTGTGCTAATAGCCGCAATAGCCTGATCATTTTGCGGATCAAGCGAGAAGCCATAGACATATTGATCATCATGGATAGCTGGGTAAATTTCGCCATCTACATTGCCGAAATAAATCGCCGCATTGCCGTGATCTGTGACTTGGAAGTAGAAGCTATGGTTATCATTCATCCATTGCACACGTGGTGACGCTACACCTTGCAGGAAATCACCGATGACATAATCACCGACAGGCGCATCAAATTCACTTGTTACACCGTTTAGTAGTTTTTGCTCCATGTCATAAATCCATAGCTTCGCTTGTGTGGCATTTTCAAATTCACGTTCTCCGCCTACAAAAGAAAGGTAGCGACTATTCGGAGACCAAGCCGTTTGGTAATATGCACCCGAACCTTCTGTTAGCTTGTGACTCTGTTTAGATTCTAAATCCAATAAATAGATATCCACATTAAATGAGAAATCTAAATCCTCCGCCTTATCTGCTAAGTACGTAAGGTATTTGCCATCTGGCGACCAAGTACCCAGATGGAAGTACTCTTTGCCTTCTGTCACTTGCTCTAGCTCTCCTGATTCCACATTGACAATGGCAATATGGGTAAACTGCTCCATATCAATAAATCCACCAGCATCCGATTTGTGTTTCATTTTCTCGATTTCTAGTGGCTTTAGCTCTTTATCCTTTTTCTTCTCATCCTCCGCTTTATCTAGGATGGTTTCACCTTTCCCTAGCACGACTGAAAAAGCAATTTTCTTGCCGCATGGTGACCAGACAGGGGATGTCGCTCCATTTTTACAATGTGTCACCTGTTTTGCCTCTCCACCTGCTTTCGAAAGAACATAAATTTGCGACTTACCTGTTCTCGTTGACAAGAATGCAATTTGACTGCCATCTGGTGACCAAACAGGGGAACTCGTTCTATCTTCACCAAATGTCCATTGCTGTGGTGTTTTGTCCTTCAAGTTTATATAAAACAAATTCGATATATAGTCGTTTTTCTTCTCGTCCATACGTGTCTCTACATAAACTACCTCTGTCCCATCTGGTGAAAGCTGTGGATCTGCTACTGATTTTAAGTGATAAAGATCTTCTGGTTGAATCCCTTGTTTCGATGTCATGTTCTTGCTCCTTTGTATTGTAATATTCTGTGCCTTACTACAATACTTCGACACCCTAAGTAATATTCCTGCTATTTAATCGAATTTTTTACTAGTTCCCAATATTCTGCGGACTTTGTTCTGCGATAAAATTTATAAAAGGGTTCATTTGGGCGAGCATGCTCCTTATAAAGGTTTATCAGGTGCAGTAAAACATCTTCAATTTGTGTGACGTCTACCCTCTTAGCGAATAAATTGCCAGCCTGTGCCTTTGCTCCCATCGGTACTGCTCCTAAATAGACATCAAAGCTTTCTTGTTGGTAAACGAGCCCAATATCATCATAGACTGCATTGTAGCAAGCTGATGCACAGCCATTAATATTGACACGGACTCTTGCAGGTACCGTCATCCCCACCATGGCATGATAGAGCTGTTCGGTTATCGGGGCAGCCTCCATTTTCTCACCATCACAAAAATCACAGGCCCTCATGGCAATGATAGGACCTGAGGGCACAACATAAAGACCCGCTTCCTGTAAGGCTTGTATCGCTTCTGACGCATCACTTGTTGGAATGGATACGAGAATACTGTAGGAGGCCGAATACTTTATTGCTCCCTTTTCGCCTGCAATTTCGGCTATTTTTTGAAATTGCGCAGGCGTATAATGCTTATTGATAATGCCGGGGCTGACTGCAAGACGTGTGAATTCACCATGACGGTTTAATGTTTCAAAAGTTTGATCTGGTACATTTTTTTGAAATGCGTTCATTTTTATCGCTCCTTATAAAAAAGGAGCTAGCAAAACGCTAGCTCGAATGGATTAAAAGTTTTCAGGATAGAAGCCCTTTGCTAAAATTTCAATCGCCTCTGCCGCACGAACCCCTTCAGACGCTGCTGAAAGTGGTAGAATAACAAAGCGCTCATTTTTAACAGCTTCCATCTCCTTCAATGCTGGATCATTTTTTAAGAATTGGATCTTTTGTTCTGCTGTTGTTTCACCGTAATCAATTACGACAACTACCTCTGGATTGCGGTCCACTGCATCTTCCTTCGACACAGTTGTCCAGCCTGATTCCACATCACCAAAGATATTTTGTCCACCCGCGATTGTCACTAGCTCATTCATAAAGTTTTGACCCGCTGTAAATACATCCTTTTCACCGCTATCAAACACAAGAATCCGTAATTTTTCGCTATCTTTTGGTAATTTAGCTTGTACTGCCTCTACATCTTTCGTCATCTGCTCAATTAAAGCTTCACCACGATCCTCAATACGGAAAATCTTCGCGATATTGCGAATATCGGTAAAAATATCCTCTAATGTTGGCTTTGTCATGTTGGAAGCCGTATGTAAATACGTATGAATGCCTAATTCTTCAAGCTCTTCTGGTGTGCCAACACCCTTTTCCCCGAAGCCACTTTTCCAGCCCGCATATAGGAAATCTGCCTCGGCATCAATGACTTGCTCCTTCGTTGGGTATTGATCGGAAAGGACAGGGACTTTATCGTATGCCTCTTGCAGTGGCTCGTAAATTTTATCATCCAAGTAAGCCGTCCCTACCATAGAATCCTCTAAGCCAAGCGCTAGCATGATTTCTGTTACATGTTGATTTAAGCTAATCGCTTTTGTCGGTGCTTCCTTATATGTTTGTGTTGTGTCATTATTTTCAATGGTTACTTCTGCTGCTGCCTCGGATGGCTCAACCTTTTCACCTTGTGCTGCTGATTCTGTTTTGTCCTTTGCGTTACAAGCCCCTAAAACAGCGACCAAGGCAATGATTATCATCAGCCAGATACTTTTCCATTTCTTCATGTCCTTTTCTCCTTTGTTGTTAAAATATAGAAAGAAATCAGAGACTTCTTTACTACCCAGGTGGTTGGAAGGGCATAAAAAAACCCTCTTGTCGCCAAGAGAGTAGCATAGTGAAATAACGGTATCATTACCTATATCACTATCCCCATCCTCGTGGTTCTTAGTCAAAAAATACATATTGGCAGGTATCCTGGCTTAGGTTCATCATCTATACGCCTTCCCATAGTTTCACTACAGTGGCATGCTGTATAGACTCCCCATTTACAGTTGCGGGACAGCATCGGAATTGCACCGATTTCCCTTTTAAGCAAATGACAAATGCCATTTGCACCAATACGTTCTATAATGTTCAATACTATTGATAGACTAGCAGAAGAAAATTTATCGCGCAATCAGTAGTATGATGCTAATAGTATAATCATCATTATATTAGCACTATTTCGACATAAAGACGAACTATTTTACAAGAAATAAAGGAGCTAGTATTCTGTTACAATAAAAAGATAGCAATCTATAGAAACGAGGATTTCCTATGTACAAAACAATCGGTGTACTTGCGCATGTGGATGCAGGGAAAACGACCTTCTCTGAGCAAGTACTTTTTCATACAAATAGTATTCAAGCCCGTGGTCGAGTCGATCATCAGGATACCTTTCTTGATCATCATGAGCTAGAGCGCAGACGAGGCATTACAATATTTGCTGAGCAGGGGCGCATAAGCATTGGCGACGATACATACACATTGATTGATACGCCAGGGCATGTCGATTTCTCCCCTGAGATGGAGCGTGCCATTCGAGTAATGGATTATGCCATTATTATCATTAGCGCTGTCGAAGGGATACAAGGCCATACAGAAACAGTGTGGCAACTTTTACGTCAATACCATGTTCCTACCTTTTTCTTTATTAATAAGATTGATCGTGAAGGTGCCAATGTGGAGGCTGTCATGAGTCAGCTTCACAAAGATTGCTCTCAGCATGTGTTGTTCGTCGATGAGCCGCTGCGAGCAGATTATGTATCAAATAGCATCATGGAATGGCTGGCGGAGCGCGACGAAGAATTGCTTGATGCCTTTCTGAATGAGTCATTGGAGCATGAACAGTGTCTTGCTCAGTTACAGGCAATGATTAAACATGAATGTGCCTTCCCCTGCTTTGCTGGCTCAGCCTTAAAGGATGAGGGCATTCAGGAATTTCTTGACCAGCTCCCACTGTTAACATGTACCCATTTTGACAAGGATGCCCCGTTTGAGGGCGAGGTTTTTAAAATTCGTCATGATGGGCACCAGCGTTTAACCTTTATGAAGGCGATCAAGGGCTCGTTGCATGTGCGGGATGAATTTTCATTTGGCGAAATAACAGAAAAAGTGACCGAAATTCGCCTTTATAATGGCAGTCGCTTTGAGACCATTCAACAGGTTGAGGCAGGAGAGATTTTCGCTGTCAAAGGGCTGAGTCAGGCAAATATTGGAGATCGAATCGGTACAACGATGCTATCCCAGCCCTATGAGCTTGTCCCAACCTTACAGGCAAAGGTTCAATATGAGGGCGATCAGCATATCAAGGAAGTGCTACAGATTTTCCGTTTACTCGAAGCAGAAGAGCCGTCCTTGCGTGTGGTCTGGCAGGAAAAATTTCAGGAAATCCATGTGCATATTATGGGAGTCATTCAATTGGAGGTCCTGACAGAGGTATTAATGACGCGTTTTTCAATAGCTGTCTCCTTTGGTGAGCCGCAAATTTTATATATGGAAACCATTGCGACAACCGTAACGGGCTATGGTCATTTCGAGCCCCTCAAGCATTATGCAGAAGTGCATTTATTAATGGAGCCAAATCCACGTGGAACAGGTAATACCTTCAGCAATGCCTGTCATGCAGATCATTTATCCATAGGCAATCAGCGCCTTGTTGAAAAGCACCTGTTTGAGCGTGACCATCATGGGCTACTGACAGGCTTCCCTGTAACAGATATTCATTTTACACTTCTAACAGGTCGCGGGCACAACGAGCATACATCAGGGGGAGATTTCCGTGAAGCCAGTTTCCGTGCTCTGCGCCAGGGGCTGGAGCAGGCACAAAATGTACTACTAGAACCCTATTATCGCTTTAAAATGAAGGCTTCAAACGACTATATCGGCCGTATGATGACTGATATTCAGCAAGCAGCAGGCACATTCGATGACCCGATTTTATCTGAAACGGATGTTATCCTAACAGGTCGTGCGCCTGTTGCCACTTTAATGAGCTACAGTGCAACCTTTGCCGCCTATACAAATGGGAAGGGTGCACTCACACTCCAATTTGATGGCTATGATGTGTGCCATAATACAGAGGAGGTGATTGCACAGATTGGCTATGATAAAAATGCCGACCCTGAGTATAGTTCCTCCAGTATCTTTTGTGCAAAGGGCAAAGGATATACGGTTCCGTGGCAAGAAGCACAGGCAGCCATGCACTGCCTGTAAAATTGGGTGATTTTGTTCGCGTGAAGGCTTTGCTTGCTTTCGCGGGTATTCGTCGCTCTAGCGCGGGTATTTCACTTGCTTCCGCGAGTATTCGTCGCTCTAGCGCGGGTATTTCACTTGCTTCCGCGGGTATTCATCGCTCGAGCGCGGGTATTTCACTTGCTTCCGCGGGTATTCATCGCTCGAGCGCGGGTATTTCACTTGCTTTCGCGGGTATTCATCGCTCGAGCGCGGGTATTTCTTGCTTGGGCGTAAATTATCTGTACCCTGCAATAAAATGATTACAAGCCCTCCAAAAATGGAGGGCTTGTTTTTTATAGTGCACCGACTGCTTTCTTTGTTGGTTTGTCCAACAAATATGCGGGTTCAACTATTACATAGTCATGCTTGTTCGTAAAATCAATCAGTACCTTTCCTGGTCGACTTTTTAATAGTTGGAGATGGTCAATTAATTGCAGCAAAAGCTCGTGACCATTGCCACGTGGATGCCAGTTGAAATGATAATCATTTAACGCTTGCACTGCTTCAATAAATTGGGCATATTCCTGCTGCACAAATGCGATGAGTTTGTCATGATGAGGTGCTAAATCTTGTAAATATGTTTCATAAAAGCGCATGACAATCGAGCATAATAAGTCATTGACACGAGCGGCACTTAAAACAGGCTTTGGCTCCAATGATAGACGGTCGAGGTTGGGCTTTGCGCGTGTAGAATCAATGCGCGTAATTAAGTGATACGCTTCTCCGTTGACCTCATAGACAATCGGATTGGTCGGCATGTACATCATAAAACTATTCGTCTTTGTTTTGAGTTCATCTGCTATGGCTGCTTTCGCTAAAAGATGACCGTCCACATCCCCATTTTGTATCCAAATAATTTCTTTATTATATAAGATTTGCTCAAAGAAGCGATCGTTGCGTATCAGCTTCGTTGCTAATAATTGATCGATTAGCGATTCGACCACCATTCTTGTTTTTGCTTTCTTGGCAACTTCTGTGCGTGGTTGCTTACAAATGTTCAGATCTTCATAAGGCGTTTCCAACGTTGTCGTTCCATGAATATTTGTCATACGTGCATCCCCTTTGCGTACATATTTTCAAAACAAAAAGGACTCCCTACTTTTGAGGAAATCCTTCATTTTATCTTCTTTCATCACACAATGCCAAACAAACCCTAAGTATGTGTGAACGAGTTCGATTGTGAACCCTTTCATTTACTATGGGCGTTTGACGTACTGTGACGAACAGAGCATTCTGTTTTGTCAACATGCCACCTCCTATTCCTCGTAGGTTTATGGTGTGTACTCGTAACAGGCAGGTATCCTGACTCATGGTCATCGCTTCTTTTCTCCTTCCCGTCTAAAGACAGTGGATACTGAAAAGTCGCTCACATTTACAGTTGCGGGACAGTGTCGGATTCTCACCGACTTCCCTTTTAAGCAAATTGCACGCAATTTACACCTATTACTACACGCTATTCAGTTGTCATAGGAATGGAATGTACTTCACATTCCTTTAAACTATTAAAATCAATTGTAAATCCTTGTGAATTAAAAGTCAATTTTCACAATATTTTACAAACTATCATTTACCTATGAAACCTCTACCCGCAACCCTTTTAAATCGATAACTTTATTGAATAACCGCACCTGTCAATTAACATAAAGGTTCTACTGTTATATAAGTATTGCTATAAAGAGGCATCGTAATGTTTTTTACATTCCACAATTTTTTAAATTCATTAATAGCCACTTTTCGATTATAGCTATAGTTAGCATCATTACAATTCACCAGTTGCCTTAATGACTCTGAAAGGTAGACATACTGCTCGTCATATCCAACAACAGGGACAAAATGCAAATTAGGATAATCCTTATGTACTTTAATGAAAACAATTACGGGCGTCCCTTTACTAACCTCATACTTTAATGTATTTATTGTTCCTTTATAATAGCTTGTTTTCAATCCCTTTTTCCTTAGCACAGTCCGGATTCCCTTTGGATACACATTACCTGAACTCATTTTACTAGGGAAATTAGAATATAACGATTCTCCATCGGCCTCTATTCCAAAATGTCGCAACACATACGCTGTTGAAAATCCTGCACATTCCCTGTTGTTTTGTATATCGATCCTATTATTTCGTTTAATTTGATACTTAGCCGGATACTCTCTTTTTCGAAACTTTGGTATAGGGAATGTCATTAAATATCCATTAATGATTGTTGATATAACTATCCATAAAATAGCGGTTTTAACGATAAACATATTATCCCCCCATGCTTTTGTCCAATTACAACAATATTCAAAATCCTTTTACTTGCATCGTTCGCACAAGAAGCTCCTGCTCTTATTAAACAAACGGACCTGTTAAAGAGATCTTCATTCTTTATTATTGTAATCAGTATTATCTAAAGTACCTACGATCTTCGCATTAGAGTTAATTAACTCTTCTTGAAGTTCCTCTTGATTTTTTGTCATAAAGTAAGCATCGTACCTAAAGCCATATCGTTCCCTATTCAGCATTACATTTGGTCTGTTAGATCATTTGCATCCAAATAATGTACAGCCTTAACGTTCATAAAAATGTTTTCACTATGTCTGAATTTGGAAAAATATAGTGTGACTCCAATTAAAGGTTCTTCATATTGCTTTCTCCTCTAAACTACTCTTTCTTACGCTAATATCATCCATCTGTTTAACCTCCAATCAAAGCAATTATCTTCGCCAACTTCAATGGTTTATTTTACCACGATAACCAAAAACCATCCATTGTTCAGGAAAACTCCTGAGTAATTGTTACAGGATATTCTTGGCAGCCTAGTTTCTCTCCTAAAAATAACTACTCAAAATCCTTCCACGTATAATCTAACGATAGGATACCTATAGGCTTTGCTATTGTCGAAGTATCCATCGTTTTAGTTGCGACTGCTGGTTTTCGAAAACAAACTAGCTCCTTATAATAGCCAAACATCCTACAAATTTCTGGTCGTACGGCATGGATGCCACATCGATCCTTTTGTAAATCGTAAAAAATACAAGTGCCCATAAAACGTTGTTGATTTTTAAGCTCTAAACGCATTTTAGTTGGCATTGATTTGAGCTTCTTTTTAATGTTCCTTAATTCCTTCTCTGTGATTGGAACTGGACCACAGCATAACCCCTTACACCCTTCACATGGTAAATTCCCCATCTTTATTCTCCTTTTATTACACAACAAAAAAAGCCTCGCATACATGCGGGCTTTAGAAGATGTGTTTTGTAAATGTTACTATTATTATAGCATACATTACGTCCCCAATACATACTGCGCTAAGACACTTTGCACCTTATAAATATTTGTCGCCTTATTGAAGTTTTTTTGAATCGGTAATGGACTGCCAGACACCCATATTTTGAGCTCTGCATCTAAATCAAATGTCCCAGCTGTCTCTACTGAAAAATGAACGATATTTTTATAGGGAATGGAATGATACTCCGTTTTCTTGCCAGTCACTCCTTGCTTATCAATGAGGATCAATCGCTTATTGGTAAAAATAAACGTATCTCTAATAATTTTATAGGCATTCTTGACTGTCTCGTTTGGAATTAATAAATCCTTTACTTCCTGCTGTAATTTTTCTAAATTCACCTCACTTGCATTGCCGATCAATCCATCAAATAAGCCCACTATCTGTCCCCTTTCGCTCTCGTTTATTTAATGTATTACAAAGAAGTGAGAGCTACGACAAAAAATGATGGTTTCATTTAGACTAAAGGACTCCTTTTACTTTACCTTGCTCGAACACCTTTTGTATGTCAGTGTATGATGGCATTGCGAAATATCATCTTGCAAATTTCACGCTCTGGTACCCCGTTGGCTCAGTCAACTTGGACATAATAGGAACAGTTAAAGGAAGGACCATTTGGTATAGTCGATCCACTATCCCTCCATTCCCCCGTACATCATTCATTCCCGATGAAGGAAATTAGCCAAGCTTTACGGAGAACACCATGACCAACAATATTCCGAGCCATTTGGACGCAACCGTTCTTTATCTGTCAATTTACAAGTTTATGAAATAAATAATAAAAAAAGAGGCATATTTTACAGAAAATTGGTCGTCTGTAAAAAAGCCTCTACTCGATTGTGTGAAAGGAAGATAAAAATTATACTAAAAAACTTGTAAAATTATTAATATGTGATAGTTATTTCAGGGCTAAAAAATCTTGAAAATATCAATTTCTTACCTAGACATGAAATTGATTTGTTAACTTTTGTAAGTTATCCGCTTGGACACTTAAATCCTGTGTGACATGATTAACTGCTTGCATTGAGGCTGTTTGCTCATCCATTGAATGTAAAACAGCTTCTGTATAATTCGATAGCTTGTCCATGCCAGTAGCGATGGTTGTTACTGTGGATGCTACTTCATTGGCGCTACTTGAAAGCTGCTCAGCTGTCGTCGAAATATCCTCCAGCTGACTTGTCATCTGACTAACATGCTGTGAAATCGTGCCAAAGGATTTTGTCGCCTCGTCAATGACATAAACACCTTGTTGAACATTTTTTAAATCATCTTCTACTGATGAAGCTACTTGTTTTGTATCACTTTCTATTCCTACAACTAAATCCACAATTTGCGTTGCAGAGTGCTTTGATTGCTCTGCTAATTGACGCACTTCCTCAGCTACAACGGCGAAGCCTTTACCATGCTCTCCAGCGCGAGCTGCTTCTATGGCCGCATTTAATGCTAATAGATTTGTTTGATCTGTAATAGCTGTAATCATATCTGTCATTGATTTAATATCTGACATTTTAAGGGATAATTGCTGCATCAATCCACTTGTTTTTTCTGTTGAAGAGGAAATAAATTGCATTTGTTCTTTTGCCACATGTAAAATATTTGCACCATTTCCTGCTATCTCGCTAGCATCTTTCGCATGCACAAACACATCTTGTGTTGCTACTGTAATTCGCTCAATGCCATCAACGGTTTCTTGCATAGATTTAGCACTATCATTAGCCGATTGTGCTGCTTGCTTCAAGCCCTCGGACGTCTTCTCCATTTGTTGATCTACTTCTTCCACAGCAAGCGTAATTTCATTCGTACTCGCAGATAGTTCCTCTATGCTTGCTGATAAATTCGTAGAACTGTGCGCAATTTTTTGTGTCATTGTTCGTAATTGTTCCTGCATCTCTAAAAAGGATTGTGCTAGTTGAGAAATTTCACCATTGTCACGAACCTCAATGACAACTGTATCTAATTGGCCTGCCGTAATTCCTTGCGCAGCCTCTGTTAGTTGTTTGATAGGCTGTATCACTTTGTAGTGGACATACACTGTGTAAGATAATGTAATAGCAATTCCTACAATCGTTAACACGGTAGAAAACCAATCTAATGTCGTTACATTGGCTAAATCGATGAATAAAATAATGATCATTAAAACATTTAAAACGGAAAAGCCAAGTAAACTCTTTTTTCGTAAACTCATTACAAATTCCCCCAACTAAAATATGTCTTCTATACCATTATTATAGTTGAATTATCCTAAAACGCATAAGGATACGCTCTATTTTTATATGAGGAAAGGTCTACAAAAAAAGACTGGAGACAGCCTCCTAGGGCATGTCTACAGTCCATTAGTGCTCGTTTTATTTTAATTTCATAATACTAGAACCCGCAATACCTGGGTGTGTCATTTCATATGGATCTAAAATTAAGTCAAGTTGTTCTTTTGTTAGGACACCTTCTTCAAGGCAAAGCTCACGAATAGAACGACCTGTTAAAATGGCTTCACGTGCTAGACGAGCAGCTACTTCATAACCAATGTGAGGGTTAACTGCTGTTAGCACCCCTACACTTTTTTCTACATATTCTTTCATGCGCTCTTCATTTGCTTCAATATCTTTTAAGCAGTTTTCAGTAAACGCGCGGAAGACATTATTCATAATACTAATGGATTGGATTAGGTTAAACACTAATACAGGCTCCATTACGTTTAATTCTAATTGACCAGCTTCTGATGCTAGAGAAATCGTATGGTCATTCCCAATTACTTGGAAGGCTACTTGGTTCAGTACCTCTGGCATTACTGGGTTGACTTTACCTGGCATAATTGAAGAACCTGGTTGACGAGCTGGTAACAGGATTTCTCCTAAGCCTGCGCGTGGACCAGAGGCCATTAAGCGCAAGTCATTAGCAATTTTAGACATATTAATCATACAGATTTTTAAAGCGCCTGATACTTCTGTGTAGGCATCTGTATTTTGTGTAGCATCCACTAAATGCGTTGCCCCTTTTAATGGTAAACCAGAAATTTCAGCAAGATGCTCATCAACAGATTTAATGTAGTCTGGGAAGGCATTTAATCCTGTTCCGACAGCCGTTGCACCCATGTTCACATCATATAAATTCGGACGTGTTTGACGAATGCGTACGATATCACGGTTGATCACGCGGCAATAAGCTTCAAACTCTTGTCCTAAGCGGATTGGCACGGCATCCTGTAAATGCGTACGTCCCATTTTAATGACATGAGCAAATTGCTCTGCTTTTTGATGGAAAACCGATTGCATATAATCCATCGTAATTAATAATTCATCTATTAAATTTAACACAGCGATATGAATAGCTGTTGGGAAAGCATCATTTGTTGATTGTGACATATTGACATGACTGTTTGGGCTTACTGTGTGATAGTCACCCTTTTCTTTCCCTAAAATTTCTAGGGCACGGTTAGCGATGACTTCATTGGCATTCATATTGATGGATGTACCTGCTCCACCTTGAATTGGGTCTACGATAAATTCAGCATCCCATTTGCCATCAATCACTTCTTGTGCTGCTTCGACAATTGCCTCACCAATTTCTTTTGATAATAGGTGTACTTCCATATTACTTAATGCAGCTGCCTTCTTCACAATCCCCATTGCTTTAATAAGGGAAGAGTGAATTGTGTAGCCTGTAATTGGGAAGTTTTCCGTAGCACGTAGTGTTTGAATTCCGTAATACGCTTCTGCTGGTAATACGCGCTCACCTAAAAAATCTTTTTCTATTCGTTGTGTTGACATTATTGTCGTCTCCTTTTATGTAATACTCACACTTGATAGTAGCTAATAAAAGTCGTATTGTAAACAGTCATTTTTCTGTAAACGAAAAAAATCCTTCAAAAAAGCAAAAAAAACACAAAAAACCGAGCGCATTTTAACTTGATTCAGCAAATGTTTTGTGCAATGAACGCCAATGTAAGGTAATTATGACTTGCTCATACTATTTGCTCAAAATTCCACTGAAATAGAAGAACACCGTCAAAAGCGCCACGTCCTGTGGCATTGACGGTGTGACCAACTTCGTGTTGCCCCAAATCTGGACGTAATTACGCCGAAGCGAAATTGATGGAAACGCTCGGTTGCATTTATTATTTATTCGACGTTACTGTGAAACGGCTATTAACGTGCTGTGGGTTTTCTAATTCATCGACGACAGCCACTGCGTAATCGGCATAGCTGACATAGCTTTCCCCCGCATCATTTACTAATAAGTGGTCGACTCCTGCTGTATAGTGACCTGTACGTGGACCTTCTGGATCGAAAAATGCAGATGGACTAATAAATGTCCAAGTAATGGATGATTGTTGTAAATCCTGTAGGTTTTGTCCTTGATTTTGCGCTGTTGCTAAATACATGGCTGGGAAATCTGGTGTATCCATCACACGTACTTTTTTCTCTGGGTCCACAAATAGACTGCCCGCTCCCCCTACAACCACTAATTTTGTAGGAATACCTTGGAAAATCGAGATCAAATGACGACCCGCTTTGACATGTAAATCTTCTTGTCCAGCTGGAGCACCGAATGCATTGACAACGACATCGAAGCCTTTTACATCCTCTTGCGTCACATCAAACACATCTTTTTCAATTACTGGAATAGCTGCTGTCACTTTTGCAGCTGAACGAACGATGGCTGTGACCTCATGACCACGTTGTACCGCTTCCTCTACTATTTTTTGTCCAGCTTTTCCTGTTGCACCAATTACGGCAATTTTCATGATTTATTCCTCCTAAGGTTTAGTTGTAACCATTTTAGTTACAGGTTAGATACAAGAAGACCATCTCCGTCTAAGCACGAAGCTGATCTAGCACATCCTGTAGCGTCTGTGCCTGTAATTGCTCTTCCATTGCCAGCCAAACAGATGTATAGACTCCCTCCAATGTATGCTGGATTTTTTGACCTACTGCACACGCTGGATTTGGCTCATCATGAATGGCAAATAGCTGCTCTGGCCCATCAATTGCCTGATAAATAGCTAACAGTGTTAAATCCTTTGGCTCTACTAATAGCTCATAGCCAGCCATGCCAGTATGAGAAGAAAGTAACCCTGCTTTTTTTAGCACACCAATCATTCTTCTTACGACTACTGGATTGGTATTCACACTTCCAGCTATAAAATCGGACGTAAGGAGACTTTTATCAGATGTTGTAGCAATGAGCGAAAGAATATGGATCGCCACCGAAAATCGACTGTTCACCATATGTATCACCACCTGTTGTAACTATTATAGTTACAGGTGCAGAAAAAAGTCAAGCACTGTCACCTGTATGTATTGTTCCCGTTATGCTGTTGCTAATGTATCACTTATATTTTTTTTACGTAAATGACTAATTCCTGACGTATTTGACCGTTGTCCTCATAAAAATCTAAATTATGAAATTCATATTTAAAGTGACCTACTGGAAATGTCACACTTTCTCCTTGTGCTGCTGCCAAAATGCCTGCTACATCTTGTGACACCATATGTAGCAGCTCTTCCCCAGAATAAGAATCGATAAAAATAACATTCATAAAAAAACACCTCCACAGCCATTATAGCTTAGAAGGCGCTTACATTTATAGTGTATCTTTATAACCTTTCAAACGAATCTCTTCGATGATTTGCATCATTTCTTGAATTTGCTGCTGCGACAATTCGATCTTGTTACAAGAATATGCATGTTGCACAGAACCCATGCTTTGTTCTGGCTCGCTTTGCTGTCGATCATATTCATCTACTAGAAGTACCATTGTATTTTTCACAACTATCACCCCTACAATATAATGGACTATTCCCATTATACCAAATAATGCTAATTATACCATAATAACTATAATCAATTTCTTTTCATCCAGTCATCCAACTACTTGCCTATTTCGTAAAACAAATAGTTAGTCCTAGATCTTTGTTTGAAAAAAACAGCAACCAAAATGGCTGCTGTTAGCATTATACGGCAATTGGTGCTTTAATCGCAGGATGTGGATCATATCCTTCAATCGATAAATCCTCAAGCTCTATATCAAAGATGGATGCTTTATTTGGATTGATGTGCAATGTTGGTAGGTTTCTTGGCTCACGTGATAGCTGTTCTTTCACTTGCTCCACATGGTTTGCATAAATATGTGCATCCCCAATGCTATGAATAAATTCGCCAACCTCTAGGCCACACTCATGTGCGATCAAATGTGTTAATAAGGCGTAAGACGCAATATTGAATGGACAGCCTAATAATGTATCAAGGCTTCTTTGCATTAACTGGCAGCTTAATTGACCATTTGCTACATAAAATTGGAACATCACATGGCACGGTGGTAATGCAGCTTTACTGCCCTTTGCGCCCGCATTAATGACATCCTCAGGATTCCATGCATTGACAATGATACGGCGTGAATCAGGTTGATGCTTAATCTGATGAATGACATCCTGTAGCTGATCAAGGCTATCGCCATCAGAGGTTGTCCAATGGCGCCATTGTTTGCCATAGACATTTCCGAGATCTCCATATTGCTGTGCAAAGTCATCGTCTGTTAAGACACGTTCACAAAATGAGGCAAGTTCTTTTTGATACAATGCGTTAAATGACTCGTCTACTAAACAGCGTCGACCAAAATCTGTCATATCAGGACCTTTATACTCATTAGATTCCACCCATTTTTTAAATGCCCATTCATCCCAGATGTGGTTATTATGCTGCAATAGGTAACGGATATTGGTATCCCCTTTAATGAACCATAATAATTCACTTGCTACAAGCTTAAAGGGCACACGCTTTGTCGTTAGAAGAGGAAAACCTTTGCTTAAATCAAAACGCATTTGATACCCAAAGACACTGTATGTACCTGTCCCAGTTCGATCCTCTTTCTTTGTGCCATTTTCTAATATATGTTGTAGTAAATTTAAGTACGCGAATTCTGGATGCGTCATTTTTCTTCAACAGCTCCTTCAAGTTTGCTGTTGATCATTATACCATTTCACAACGAATTATTGTTGAGCTCCCTTGAAATTTCACTCTCTGTTGTGACGAAAAAAGTGGGCAGCAAGATGATATTTAATAAAACAGGTCCAACAATCACTAATAAATCAATGCCAGGACTAAAGTATAATCCAAATGCTGTAATCAGACCCGATAATACAAGGAACACGATTTGTGCGACAATGATCAAAATCGGCACCAATTGATACAGGTAATTGAGTTTACGGAACTGATGCATATTGTCTGGGTTTTTAATGATTTTCCTTTTTAACCGTCTGGATAAAATAAGACAAGCAAGCAGTTGGATAGCCATAAAGCAAAAATAAATGACACTGTATAAAAGCAACTGACTTTTTTGAATGGTGCCATCAAAATGGCCCACTCTTTGGTTTAATAACTCTTGGACTGCTCCCTCATAGACATATTCACGTTCACTTAAAAAAGTAAAGGGCTCCATAAAGCCAAGCGCTGTCCAATCCTTTGTATTGACAGTCCACTTGGATAATTTACTTGCTAAAATACGCAATTGAATAGGATCTTGCTCGCCAAACATCCCTACTAGATGACGATAGGGTATGGCTACTTTTAGCTGACCATCCTGCTTTTCTTGAAATAAATCCTGAATATAAAAGGTATAGGAAACATCGGATTTATTGGCCTCATATCGAGTCTCACCAATTTTCCAATGATTAGCTAAGGAAGCTTGAATGCCTTTTTTCATTTCTGTATAGGGCATATCCTTATGTAAATGCTTCGGAATCTTATAGACAAAATGATGATCACTACCTATGAGACCAATTTCTACCTCGACTTTATCCTGATTCACCGTTTTGGCCTTCGTGGTCAATGGAATGGTGATCATAGCGATGAGAAAAAAAAGTAAAAGTGTTAAAATGCCTTTTTTCACGCAGAAGTCCCCCTATTCGTCACTAATGATTAAATTTACCCTATCATAGCCATGTCCGAAAACACTATTTCGTTATTCCGAAAAAACAATAGTGGTTTTCCGAAACTCGTTATTTCGGTATTCCAAATTTATCAATAATTAGCGATAATATATAGGAGATTATGATCATAAGCAAATTAGAGGTTTAACAATGAAAAAATGTACTTATTGTATTTTTCTTACATACTTAATACTCGGTATTTATGTGTTAGGTATTACCATCAAAACACCCTTTGTGAGTCTCACTCTCGATACGACAAACGGTCAGCCTGTTTTTGTGGATAGCTATTACCCTCTATGGGCAGAGCAAAAAAATATTGAAAAAGGGGATATTATTGTGGCTATCGATGGGCAGCCAGCCATGGAGAATCGCTACGTTCAACAGCAAATGATCGTTAGAAGCGCCAATGCATTAACGATCCAAAAGGCTGATAAGAGTATTCAAACCATTGCTGTCAAACATCGAGACATGCCAGAAGAATTATATTTGCAAATTTTGTTCCCTGTCTTTTATTTTTTCCTAGCTTTTGGTGTCGCACTTTATGTTTGGCGACGCAATCAAAATAATCTTTCAACGTTTTTATTGATCCTATTTTTATTAACTTGTTCGACCGCCTATATCAGTACTGGCGCATCAGCTAGAGGAAATATGATTGGGATGTTTGTCATTAGTAGCTGTATTATTTTATGCATGGTTCTCTTTATTCACTTTTTACAACACTTTTTCAAATACCTACAAATTAAGTGGACCTACCCTCACAGCAAATGGCTGTACTTATTAATACTGTTCATCCCTGGCTTTTATCTAATGGAGGAAATTGAGCCATCATTACGTGAGTTCACACCTATATTGAACCTAAGTTTATTTGCTGTCCTGGTAGTCTATGCAATTTTTATTTTAGTAACGAGTTATTTACGTACTAAATTGGCCAAAATTCGTTTAATTGCGCTTGCCTTTATCGTGCCGTTTTTACCTTTTTTATTATTCTTCGTTACACCTGAAATATTAGGACATAAGCCGATACTACACGCTGAAATCGCCGCATTGTTTTTATTATTTATTCCGTTCTCTTTTCTGTTCATTCAGGTGAACGAACGATTATTTGATATTGAATACCAATTATCACGATTACGCTATTATTCAACGCTAGCCTTTTTCAGTGCGCTTCTGTTGACAGCAGGGATTGCCCTGTTATTTATGGGGGAGCTATCCATCGTCCATGTCACAAGTATTTTTTTACTTGTCTTTATGGTGATCATTGCAAGCTTTTATATAAAAGAACGCATTGATTTTAAGTATCGAAAAATTATCTTCTCTTCTACTGGAAATTATGTACATAATTTATATGCAGCCGTTCAGCGTATGGGCAAAGCAAAAAACCAACAAGAATTATTGGATCGTTTTAAATATGAAATCACCGAGAAGCTTGGAACCACAGCGTTTCATATCCGGACAATAACAGACGATTCTCCACAGCATGTAAGCTACTATCCGCAATTACTGTTACATGATGCTGGTGAGGAAAAGATTATGTTAGAAATACGCCATGCTCTGCAAAAGGAAGAGCTGCTTTGGTTAGAATTGCTTGCACTGTATGTGTCCATGTTTATCAATAACTTACAGCAAATTGAGGATTTAGTGCGTGAAATTCAGCATATAAAAAATACCAGTGATACACCGCTTCCTTGGCTCGATAAATTGCTATGGAATATTATTGAGAAGGAAAAGAGTATTTTAGCACAGGAATTACATGATACCATTTTGCAGGAGCAGCTTCATTTAGCCAGAGAGCTTGATGTCCTAGCTGGCTCCCCTACTATTCAGAAGGAGACCGTGCTAGCTATACGCGAGCAGCTATTGAATGCAACGAAGGACTTACGAGAATATTGCGAGAACTTAAGTCCCCCACTATTGGATACCTTTGGTTTACAAATGGCATTAAAAAAACTCATTCAAAAGGTAAAAATAAGGGCTGATTTTTTATTAAGCGCCCAAATTGATCGTGTAGAATTTCAGGATGTCACCCTGCATCTCGTAGTCTATCGTCTTGTTCAGGAGCTGTTAAATAATGCAATCAAGCATGCCGAAGCAACAGAGGTTTCGCTTCAATTACAAGCAATCCCTCAAGGCTTTATCCTTCGATACGATGATAATGGTATAGGCTGCGACATTGACGATTTAATACAGTCCTCTGCATCAATGGGCATTAATGGCATTCGCGAACGTGTCCGTGCTTTTAATGGTGACATTACCATTCAATCGAGCCTTAACGAGGGCATGCATATTTATATACAAATACAAGAGGACGGGGATTCATATGATGAACATACTTATTATAGATGACCATCCTGTCGTTTTAGATGGTACGAAAACATTGTTGCAGGATTTAGCCAATGTTCAAATCGAAACAGAACAGGATTGCGCAGCCGTTTTATCAAGAATGGATACAGCTACCTTTCAGTTGTTTCTCATTGATATCAATATGAAGCCAATCAACGGCATTCAACTATCAGAGATGATTAAGAAAAAACAAGCAGATGCATTGATTATTCTTTACACAGGCTACGAACTTTCCGATTATTATGAGCTATTGATTGAGAAAAAAATTGACGGTCTATTATCAAAGCTAGCGACAAAGGAGCAAGTGATCCAAACCATTCAAGCAGCCATAAGAGGTGAGATTTTACTGGCAGCCGATTTCTTAGACTTTGTTCAGCAACGCACCAACCTGCCGAATGTGCAGCAGGAGGTTCTACTGAGCGATAAGGAACAGGAAATACTACAGCTCGTTGCCCAAGGCTGTACAAATAAAGCCATCGCCTCTGCAATTGGTGTCACCCAGCGCACGGTGGAGAACTATTTATCGAAGCTATTCGTCAAGCTGAATGTAGAATCGCGGGCAGAGGCTGTCATTGTTGCGAAGGAAAAAGCATGGATTAAATAATGAGGAAATAGCGTTTCTTTACTATTAGATTACAAATGTAAATTTTTCCTTACTAAAAACGGAATTTACTGGATATACAAACAATTCTGTACTATAATAAGGGTAATAATTACATTACTTCATTGCTATGATTAAAAACACGTATTCAAAAGTAATACGAGCTTTTGAATACGTTTTTTATATGTGATAGAAGCAATTGATTGTTGAATTTTTTTGGGAGGGTGTTTACATGACACAAGGTACAGTAAAATGGTTTAACGCAGAAAAAGGTTTTGGCTTCATCGCAGTTGAAGGTGGCAATGATGTATTCGTACATTTCTCAGCTATCCAATCTGATGGCTTCAAAACTTTAGAAGAGGGCCAAAAAGTTGAATTCGGCGTAGAAGAAGGCAGCCGTGGACCTCAAGCAACGAATGTAGTGAAACTATAATCTTCACTTAACATAGACGTGCATATAAAAAGAGACATTCGTAAATGGATGTCTCTTTTTCCTGTGTCAGGATTTGCACAGGTAGCCCCACCGTATGAGCCATTCCATCCTGACTAATATAAATGAATTTGATAATACTTTTTTGGGCGTCCACGTGTGGTGGACGTGTTGCTTGGTAATTCGTGTGCTAAATTTTTCTCATGGAGCTGCTTTAAAATGCGGTTTGCAGAGCGTACAGTAATGCCGAGATGTGTGCTGAGCAGTTCCCCACTAACAATCGTTGTCGTTAGTTTTTCCAGCATCGCTTCTATTTTTTGTAATTGTAATAAGGGAATATCATATGTCGTACTTAAATTTTTTAGATGCTGTTGTTTTTCATCGTCAAACTGCAGCATCGTTCCATATAGTAAAGGCCCAATTTCTCGTGAATTTTCAATAATGTATCCCTGTGTTTCCTTTGAAGAGCAGAGGGTTGCGGCTTTTTTAGCAAACTCCTGACTTTCAATTAGAGAGTCACCAATTCCCCACCCTATTCTGACAGGAAACGATAGCTTCTCATTTAAAAAATCAACTAAATGACAATGTGAATAACGATTCGTTGTACTTAAAAATTGCTTATACGTCGTGATAATTGCAATAAACGATGCCTCACGATGTACGATAAATGAGCTAGCATACAGTTGTTTGAAATCTAATATAGTTTTATATAAGGCAATTTGCCGATATTCTAGGTCTTCTATATTCGATTTATCTATCGGAATTAAAATATGCACTACCACTACTTTATTTTGGTTAAGCTGTCGAATTTGCAGTTGATTGAGAAAATGATCTAATGTTAATTGCATTGCATATTGAGACGGGTAAAAAGCGATAAATGGTATATTTTGATCAGCTAAGCGCTCCCGTATTTCTGCAATGCGGGTAAAGCTCAAATCAACCTTGTTTTCCTTATGCAATTGTAGATGCCATTCAGCAGCTTTATCGACAATATCGCTACTTGCGTACTCGCTCATCGTTTGGCTAAAAAGATAAGGTTTTTTTCCTATCGACCATTCATGAATGCCCAAATAGCCGTTTTCCTCATAGCAAAAGTCGATGGCAATGCGATTCATAGCAATCTTTTTCTCATAAAAAAGCTCCGTAACGGTACGGTAAAAATCACGCTCTGAAATATCAAAATAATGCATGGGTACCGTTGCTTCTTGAAAATGCGTTTGAGCATAAAAATATGGAATTTGTCCGCTAAAAAGCGCTCCATCTCCCCCTTCCAAATACTTTTCTAAAAGCTCATTCAAATGTTCAAAATCAGTATAAGCATAGTAATGAAATTCACAAAAAGAGGGTTTAATTTTTTCAAGCTGTTGAACCCATGAAAGTGAGCGTTTTGCGGTAAAAACATTAATTTTATACATACATATAGCTCCTTAATAAAAAATAAATATTGAAAATAGTCAGAAAATATGGTTTCTTTGTATAAAGGACATAGATTTTCGATGTCTTAAAATAGAGACATTGGATTTTTAAAGGTTAAGTCTAATAAAGTATAAAAGGAGATGAAATTTATGCAAGGGAATTCACAAACAATTAAGAAAAAATCTTGGATTGACAATATGTTAGATAAAATCGAGCGTGCAGGTAATAAGCTACCAGACCCTATCACTTTATTTATTATTCTAGCAGGTATAGTACTAGTTTTATCATGGGTTTTATCCATGCTCGGTATTTCAGCAGTTCAACCTGGGACCGAAGATGTCATTCAAGTAAAAAATCTGCTAAGTCAAGAAGGACTTATCTTAATTTTAACGCAGATGGTTTCAACATTTACAGGCTTCGCTCCATTAGGGCTAGTAATCGTGACAATGATTGGTATTGGCTTAGCTGAGCAAACAGGCTTAATTTCAGCTGTCATGAAGAAAATTGTAATGTCAGCACCTACAAAATTAATTGTACCTTTTATCATTTTTACAGGTTTAGTTGGTAACTTAGCGGCTGACGCGGCATTTATCATTTTACCACCAATTGCAGCCATGATTTTTATGAGTATTGGTCGAAATCCATTAGCAGGCTTAATTATTACATATGCAGCTGTAGCTGGGGGCTTCAGTGCGAACATATTAATTAGCTCTCTAGATGTATTATTATTAGGGATTACAGAATCAGCAGCACAAATAGCAGACCCCGCGTACACTGGTCGTGCAACGATGAACTACTATTTCTTAATTGCTTCGACGTTTTTATTAGTCATTATTGGTACATGGGTTGCAAAGAAGTTTACAGAGCCTCGCTTTGGTTCGTTTCACGGTGAAATTGAAAAGCTAGAGCCATTGACAGCTTTAGAGAAGAGAGGATTAAAATGGGCTGGAATCGTAACGCTAGTTTATATTTTAGTCATTGCTTTTACAGTCATACCGTCGAACGGTCTTTTACGTGATCCTGCCACAGGTGGCTTTTTAAACTCACCTTTCATGGCAGGCATTGTACCTATCATGTTATTCTTCTTCCTATTACCTGGGCTTGCCTATGGGATAGCAGCGAAGGAGGTTAAAAACGATAAGGAAGTTGCGGAGAAAATTTTTAAATCCATTGCAGATATGGCACCATTTATTGTATTAGCGTTTGCCGCTTCACAAATGATTGCCTTTTTCAACTGGAGCAATATTGGTTCTATTTTAGCCATTAAAGGTGCTGAGCTTTTACAAGCATTGAATTTTACAGGTTTACCAATGATGATAGGTTTTGTTTTAATATGTGCCTTTGTCAACCTATTAATCGCCAGTGCTTCTGCAAAATGGGCTTTACTTGCACCGATTTTCGTACCAATGTTCTTATATTTAGGCTATTCCCCAGCGGTTACGCAGATGGCCTATCGTGTAGGGGATTCAATTACAAATCCAATTACCCCTATGTTACCGTATTTCGCAATTTTACTATCTTTTGCAAAGCGCTATGATAAAAATATCGGAATTGGTACGCTTATCTCTTCTTTATTACCGTTCTCGGTGTTTTTCGCAATCGGTTGGATTATCCTCTTCGCCATTTGGTTCCTACTAGGTTTACCGCTTGGCCCTGGAGATTATATTTACTTAAAATAAGGAGTGTTAGAGAATGACATTACAACAACAGTTAGCAGATTTATTAAAACATTATGAAGAAGAGACAATACAGCTTCGTCGTCATTTCCATGAAAATCCTGAGCTTTCCTTTGAGGAAGTTGAAACGCCAAAAACCATTGCTGCCTTTCATCGTGCATTAGGTCATGAGGTTCGTGAAGGTGTAGGTGGCAATGGAGTTGTGGCAAAGCTAGTTGGTGGAAAACCAGGGAAAACAGTAGCGTTACGAGCAGACTTTGATGCTTTAGCCATTACGGAAGAAACCGGCTTACCTTTCCAATCGAAAATTAAAGGGCGTATGCATGCTTGTGGCCATGATGGACACACAGCTTCCCTCTTAATCTTAGCGAAGGCGTTTAATCAAATGAAGGATGATTTAGAAGGAACAATCGTCTTTATTCATCAGCATGCTGAGGAGCTTGCGCCAGGTGGAGCTATTTCGATGATTAGGGATGGCTGCTTAGAAGGTGTAGATGTTATTTTTGGGACACATTTATGGGCACCCACTGATCTTGGCAAAGTGCAAACAGCTAAAGGACCATTAATGGCTGCAGCAGATGGTATTTATATAACGATAAAAGGCAAGGGCGGCCATGGTTCAAACCCAAGTGACACCAAGGACTCCATTGTCCTTGCAGCTCAGTTTATTACAAATTTACAGCAGCTTGTGGCACGTCGCATCAACCCATTACGTCCAGCAGTAGTATCAATTGGCCATATTGAGGCATTAAATCCATTCAACGTCATTGCTGATCAAGTGTACATGAAGGGTACGGTGCGCACTTTCCACGAGGAGGAGCGTAGTTTGTTAGAGCATGAAATCGAAGAGCTTTTAAAGGCAACTTGTTATTTAACAAAAGCCGATTACGAGTATGAATATGTGCGA
The DNA here is from genome assembly GCF_038630435.1 of Lysinibacillus sp. FSL K6-4013. Lineage (NCBI taxonomy): Bacteria > Bacillati > Bacillota > Bacilli > Caryophanales > Bacillaceae > Lysinibacillus > Lysinibacillus sp. FSL K6-4013. The sequence goes on along the minus strand of NZ_CP152031.1, from coordinate 2,197,461 downwards.
GGCTATCCGCCTGTTGTGAACCATGATGCAGAGACTGAGCATATAATGGCGTCCGCAGAGAAAATTGCAGATGTTGAGACTGTTGAAATAGTTGATCCAAATATGGGCGGTGAGGACTTTGCCTATTTCTTAGAGGAAATCCCCGGTGCGTTTTTCTTCACAGGGGCGAAAAACCCTGATTGGGAGGAAGTCTATCCACACCATCATCCGAAATTCGATATCGACGAGCGCTCATTACGAATTGCCGCCAACGTTTTAGGTCAAGCAACGCTAGACTATTTCGCAAAAAATAATTAATAAAAAGCATTACGAAGTGCTACATGCATTTCGTAATGCTTTTTTAGGTTGAATATTTTAATAAGAAGAAAAGGATGGCCAAAGCTAAGAGGTTCTCTCACTAGTTGGAGCAGTTACCTGACTAGTTTGAGCGCTCTCTCCTCACTTTAGAGCGGGCTCCTCCTCACTCAGTCAGGATCACTTAGGAGTCAAGACCCCCTACCTTTAACTAGGCATAGGAATGTAAGCCGGCGATGACTAGATTGACAAATACTTGGTTGAACACAATAATGCCGAAGCCGATGATGGCCAACCAGGCTGTTTTTTCTCCTTCCCAGCCTTTGGATAAGCGGAAATGGAGGAAGGCTGCGTAGAATAAAAAGGTAATTAATGCCCAAACCTCTTTCGGGTCCCAGCCCCAATAGCGACTCCAGGCAATTTGCGCCCAAATCATGGCGAATAGTAGGCCACCTAATGCAAATAATGGAAATCCAATAACAACAGCACGATAGGAAATTTCATCCATTAATTGTGGCTGTACACGGCTTGTCCATGGCTTTAACAAGGCACTGATTGATTTTCTTGTAATGAATCGAATGACACCATATAAAATAGTACCTACGATAAATGCCCAGACAATCGAATTTAATTTCTTGGCATCTATTTTATTTGTGATTTCGACTACACCGATTGCGTCACCCTTCTCGGTGACAGCTCCTTTACTTACAATCAGGGGCTTCATGACGTAAGTGGCTTTTTCTTGCTGTCCCTGTGCATTATCGAATTGTACCTGCACCTCTTCTGTGGCAAGGCTGAAAAAAGTCGATACGCCAATAAAGCCAATGACAACCACCAAACAATACAACACAAACTCAAGCCCGTATGTACTGATAGATTTTTTTGAAACATCCAGCGTTCTTAATAAATATATTAAGCCTGTGGCAAAGGACACGGATAAAATGGCACTAGAAAAGGCCACTGTCATGACATGAATCGTTAACCAGTGACTTTGCAGTGATGGAACAAGCGGCGATACTTCCTTTGCGAAAACGCTTCCATAACCAAGGATAATTAGGGACACAGGAATAGTAAATAAGCCAACCACGATTTGCTTATATAAGAAATGTATAATTAAGTAACTTCCTGTAAGCATGATGCCAAAGAACGTCATAAACTCATACATATTACTGACAGGTGCATGGTCAACCGCCACCCATCTGACAACAAAGTACACGAGCTGTAAAGCAAAGGCTATATAAGTGAAGAGTAATCCTAGCTTACCGAATATTTTCCTCTTCGATTTGACTGCTAGCCCTAATGGCACAATCGCAATCAGTAGTAAAATAAAGGCAATAAATAAGGCATTGCTACTAATGGATAATAAACTTTCTTGATTCAATAGAATCCCTCCAACGTCTCTTTTTCGGAATAAGCTTCCAAATACTAAGAACGTTATAGCGGGTAAGAAGTGCCATGTTTTCCCTTTAAATATTTTTATTTTTTCGAATTGTTACATTTTTATGACATGGAAATGGGGATGTGCTTGGTAGGTTCAATCATTATGTAGAGGGAACGAGAAAATATCCCATTAAATGGAAGATGACTGTATCAAAAAATGGTATGCCTCTATCTATATCTTACAAAAAATTGTAATAAAAGTCTATTTCTTTTTATCTCTACATGGGACAATAATGATGCGCACAAATGACATAACGTTATGTTTCATAAACTGGAGGCTTTTAATGAAACAAAATATTTATGATAATCCGATATTTTTTCATCACTACAAGACATTGAGACAAAAAGCATCTAATTATAACCATCTTTTGGAGCAGCCCACGATGAAGGCTTTACTTCCACCTTTGACAAATTTACAGATACTCGATATTGGCTGTGGTATGGGGGATTTCGCCAAGTATTGTATCGACCATCAAGCCAAGCATGTAACCGCATTAGATGTTTCGAAGAATATGCTGTCCATCGCCAAACAGGAGCATGCCCACCAACAAATTGACTATCAGCTACAGGCAATAGAGGATTATGAAGCCCCTACGGATAGCTTTGATTGTATAACCAGCTCCCTATCTCTCCATTATGTCAAAGATTTCGATGCGATCATTGGTCAAATTGCTCGTATGCTACGTCCTAATGGTGTATTTATTTTCTCTGTGGAGCATCCTATTGCTACAGCTCGTCATACAATGGATGATAATTGGGTATATGATGACAATCATCACCGTTTGCACTATGCTATGGATCATTATCAGGATGAAGGCTCGCGTGAGCAAACATGGTTGGTGGAGGGTGTTGTCAAATACCATCGCACCATAGCGACACTGGTCAATACATTGATTGCCCATGGGTTAACGATTGAGAAAATCGTAGAACCAATTCCAAGCCAAGAAGCTATTCAACAGCTTCCTTCTATTGAAAAGGAACTACGCAGGCCATCCTTTTTATTCATTAAAGCAAAAAGATAAACGAAAGCCTCACCCTACTTCTGTGGTGAGGCTTGTTTCATATAAATAATTTCTGGGTCTCCCTCATCCAAGTTGTCGATAAAACCGCTTTTGACAAAGCCTAGGTTATGAAAAAGCTGGTGCATACGCCTATTGGATTGATTTGTAGAGGAGAAAACCTTTGCTGTTTGAGCCCTTTGGATATAAGCGGTCATTAAGGCAGATGCAATACCCTTTCTGCGCTCGGACGGCCTGACAATGACTAAGGAAATAAAGCTATAGCCAAAAAAGTCATTGCTAAATAGCAGAAACCCTAAAATGGTATCGGCGGATTGGTAGAGCAAACAGCGTTTCTCTTTGATAGCTTGCTGAATTTCTTCCGCTCTGGATGAATCTCCAATCACTTCTTGATCGATTGTACAAAGTGCTTGTAAATGCTCCATTCTTGCTTCGATTATATGATGGCTCAATTTTCAACCTCCTTCATATAATAGCTCATCACCTTTAGCTCCTCTCGAAGTCCCATTGCCTGTCTGCCTTCATCGACAAAGCCACATCGCTTATAAAGTTCTTGAGCCGCTCTATTTGGCACATTGACCCCAAGCACCAGCTCATTGATGTGTGGGAAATGCTTGCGCACAAAGTCAGGCAATAATTGGAGCGCTGTCTTGGCATAGCCTTTGCCCTGCTCATAAAAATCAGTGGAAAAGGAACGGATTAATAGCGCCTGTTCATTGGAGGAGTAAGGCGTCACCCCTTCTTTTTCATGTAAGACAAAGAAAGTGACTAGCTTGTTGCCGTCCATTGCTAAAATGGCGTGCCTACTATTATCCTGCTTAGCAAGTGCAATGCTTTCCTTTGGAGACTTTGTATAGCGTAGCTGCTCTTCTGTTAACGTGTAATGTTCTACTAAATTTTGTGCTTTGTCCTCATAGAACACCAGTAGCATCGTCACTCAAATTCCTCCTCGTATATAGCGGTAAATTCATAGTCCCCCTCTATAAGTTGCTGTAAATAATCCTCAAACGAAGCGGCAATCACCTCAAAGCTATCAGGATCATGCACATAACGAACCACCTGACCAACTTGCCCCGCTTCATTTGGCGTAAAATCAATATATAGGCTTGATGTGCCACCATTATTCATACAATCCGCAAAGCATAGCCGGTCATTTAACGGGACATGCATATTAATCTTTTCATCTACTTCAACATACGCTAAAAATTCCTGATAGCGTTCATAAATCGTTTCACGTTGGTCATGGTAATCTTTCACGATTTGCTCCACCGATTTAAGATAATACGGGTAATCCCCTAAATCAGAGCCCAGCACTAGAACACATATCGTTTCTTGCCCATGCTGACAATAATATGTACCATTGACATCCTGTAATAGCTCAATCAAAGCTTGCGGGCACTTCGGAAATACTTCTAACAAGGCCTGAATTTGTGCATCTGAAGCACCAAAAGCCTGTTGTAATTGTTGCTGCTCTTCTTGTGGTAAGTATTGTAATAAATTCGCGAAGTAAGGTGTGCGCATCTTAATCCCTCTCTCTCTTTAACTATGACATATTTTAACATAATTTCTTCCATTCTCTTCGTCCTTCATGCTACTATGGTAGTATTCACAAAAAAGGGGTGGGTTTATGAGTGTGAAAGATGCAGTAGACGTGAAAGTATTACGAACAATCGTAGGGTTGTAACGCTACTTGCAGCCCTTAAACAAGGGAGAATACAATAATGGAACACTATTTGAAAACATTTTTAACAGGTCAATCGATCACTTTACAGCAAATGACTGCTACTGACCTAGAGGCTTTTATAGCAATCGAAAGCGAAATCACCTCTTTGCTACTTGCTAATGATGAGATTCCCTTTCCACAAACTATAGAGGATCACACCGCATTCTTTAACAGTATCAGTGGGAAGAAGGAGGAATACTTTTTTGGCATCTATGAAAAAACGTCACATCAGCTGATAGGCTCCTGTGGTGTTTATGCAGTGAATTGGCAAAATAGCACTTGCTCTGTGGGCATATCAATTGGGAAAGAGTGGCACGGCAAGGGCTATGGCACGGATGCAATGAAAACGCTCATTGATTTTATCTTCCAATATATCGCTGTTCAGAAAATCAAGCTTCAGGTTTTTAGCTTTAACCCAGCAGCTATCCGCTCCTATGAAAAATGTGGTTTCACCAAAGAAGGCATTTTACGCCAAGAAATTTTCCGCTTCGGTACATTCCATGACGTGGTATTATTTGGCCTCTTACGCTCCGAATGGGAGAGGAAATAACTGAATAGACAACAGAGATACTATGATTGCTGTAGTATCTCTTTTCTTTTGTTCAGTCCTCTTGCCACACGCGTGCTACTTCCTTTAAGGATAGCCCTTGAAAGGTTAATCGATAGATATCTGGCATACTTAACGTTTGCCAAAATGCATAATCATACTGGGCATCAAAATAGTGCATCATCAATGCCATGATATTGCCATGTGTACCGATAACGACAGAATCCTCTGGATGAGCAAGAAGGATGTTGCGCAATCTTGGAATAGCGCGCCGTCGCCTGTTGATTGGACTCTCCACCCGCCCATGCAAAGCTTGGCTCATGCCACACCCGTAGAACTGCTGCATGAAAATCCTCCAGCTTCCCAGTGGAAAGCTGTCGCTCTTTTAAGCCATCTACCGTTTGGACGGGTAAGTGACGAGCCTGTGCAATCCCCTCCACTGTTTGAATGGCTCTACGATAGGGGCTAGCATAAACCGCATCGATTCGTTGATGCTTCAAAAGATTTGTGACACGCTCTGTATCCCTTTGTCCCTGAGCAGATAGTGGACGATGATATTCATCCTCTGAATAATAGGCATGTGCATGTCTAACAAAATAAATTTCAGTCATCTGCTTCTCCTCTTTAATGTTTAGCTAAATGAACCTTCCAAATTGCAGGGCATATGTTTTGATATAGCACTGACTCCCAACGGAAATTTCCAGTTGAACGCCCTGTAAATCAGAGATGCTCGATTCATTAATAGCTATTCGATCAAAAAATCTATAATGAACGTAAGTGAATTCGCTCAAACAATTCTTTTCTGGGGAATGCATCATGGCTATCAGTCATTGCATATCATGCATCCATACGAGGTTCCCACTAACTCAATCAGAATGAGCAGCATTTCCTCTGGCGAAAAAATCTGCAAATGATGAATCTCTCCATCGTTTAAAAAAGCTTGATCGTCCTCTCTTTTTTCCAAAGATAAATTCGCTACATGGCTAAGTTCAGTTGATGTCGTCTCAAGCAATGATCGAATCAATTATTTTCACCTTTTGCTTCATCCCCTCTTATCCATTATTCCATTAATTTCAAAAATTCTCAACATTTCACCATAGACAATGAAATGTCCCCATTTCTAAACAACAAAAAAGGGAATTTGCTAAAATGTGACAAGATATGAATTCCACGCTTAATTATCGGAAAATTCAATCTATAATCACAACTTTTTTCTTAGTATAAAAGACTTAAGACTTCTCTATTTTCCCCTTAATATTTTCTAAAACAAAGAACGTGAATAACCCTATCCAGCACATGAATAGGGTTTTAAGTCATGTATTAAATTATATAAAAAGGGAAATTCACAGTATTATTTATCTATAATACATAAAAATTTTCAATCGAGCTAAATAGGATGAAGTACCCTATCTATGACTAAATTACGAATTTAAGAAACGATACACAATGTGACATTTTTTTTAATATAAGTGATATACAATGAAAAAGTTGAATCGAGGTCATAAAAATTTATTTCAAGAATATGGATAAAAAATTAGGAGGAAAATATCTTGGTTAACTTATTACTTAAACAATTCTTGAAGGCGGAAATTGAGATCAAACGAAGAATTATGTATAAAAAAGCAAAGGATCTTGGTTTCACCCACCCTATTGTAGTAGATTACAGTCAAGAATTGGATGTCTTACTTAATAGATATTTAAAGCAAGCACAAGCTTCCTAATCATAACGAGGCATATAATAGAAGAAAGAATAGATATGATAAAGCCAGGCCATGTTTTATTGGCTGGTTTTATCGGGGATGATACATGCATTCACCTAGCCATTTCTCAAAATGTATAGAGAATGAAAAAGTAGGCTATGTTTTTGATAAGAAAACATTTGGAGGTTGAATGATGCACGTATTCATCTTAACTTTTATGGTTGTTTCCAAAATATTATTGCCACCTCAACATTCAGTAGACCATACAACACCCACACTTTGCACACCAACTGAAATAAATACACTATATCAATACCCAAACAACCAATTTCAATCGTTTCGTGATGAGGACAAATTTTATCAGCAGCTTAATCGTGCGATTTATGAGGAATATGCCAATGCTTCATTGAATATTCGTCAAAAGATGGCTTTTAAAGATGTAGCAAATGCGACAAAACGTTTTTATTTACAAACAGATGGTAAACAGGAAACAATAGACCTCTCTCAACATACTTTTATTCATCCCAATCGACAAGTTTATTTTTTAGCATCCTTTCAGCACAATACCGATGAATCCTATCGCAAATTTCTTGTCATCGACGCTGAAACAGAAGAAGTAATACTGGGACATTCGCTTTTTCAAGAAAGTTCCAAGCACCTTTAATTCATTGTATGCACACCATGTAGATTCTAGTAGTCATTTCAAAAAAATAGAAGTAAAAATTTTTTAACAATTGAAAAGCTTGCGATGAATGACGAATATTCATCGCAAGCTTTCTTTACTTGAATTAAGTTAAACTTTTTTGTTGAATGGCTGCTGTGATTTCTTCTATTAATTGCTGTAGTGACTTATTAGTAGAGTTTTGCTGACCATGTCTACGAACAGCTATAGTTTGGCTGGCAACCTCACGATCACCGATAACCACAATATATGGTATTTTTTGCAATTGGGCTTCTCGTATCTTTTTGCCGAGCTTTTCTTGGCGATCATCTAATTGCACACGAATGTCTGCTTGTTGTAAAGCTTCAACAACTTGCTTGGCATAGCCTTGATGTGCCTCTGCTACCCCAATAACCTGCACTTGCTGTGGTGCCAGCCAAGTTGGGAATGCGCCGCCAAAATGCTCGATTAAAATACCTAAGAAGCGATCAATTGAGCCAAACACTGCACGATGAATGACAACAGGTCTCACCCTTTCGTTGTGTTCATTAATATATGTTAAATCAAATTTCTCTGGTAGCTGGAAATCAAGCTGAACCGTTGCACATTGATGACTGCGCTGAATTGCATCTTTAATATGGATGTCAATTTTCGGTCCATAGAAAGCCCCGTCCCCTGCATTAATTGTATAGGCAATACCTAAATTGTTTAGGACATTTTCAAGTGCTGCTTCTGCTTGGTCCCACAGTGCCAAATCACCCATATAATCATCTGGTCGTGTCGATAATTCAATCGTATATGCAAATCCAAAGACGTTGTACACTTCATCTATAATCTTTAAGGCCAGCGCAATTTCATCCTCAATTTGCTGTGGTGTTGCAAAAATATGGGCATCATCCTGACAAAAAGTTCGTACACGTAACAGACCATTCAAGGCGCCACTAAATTCATGTCGGTGCACTTGCCCAAATTCCGCCATACGTATTGGTAAATCCCGATAGGAATGTAAGGCATTTTTGAAAATCAGCATATGCCCTGGACAGTTCATCGGCTTTAAGGCAAAGCTTTGGTCATCCACCTGTGTGAAATACATATTGTCCTTATAATGATCCCAGTGACCTGACTGCTCCCATAAGCGTTGGTTCATCATCAGCGGTGTTCGTACTTCCCTATAGTCATATTTTGCTTGTAAATGTCGCAAATACGATTCCAGTTCATTGCGTAAAATTTGACCATTGGCTAAATAGAAGGGCATGCCAGGTGCTTCCTCTGAAAACATAAATAACGATAGCTCTTTACCTAGCTTGCGATGATTTCGCTTTTCTGCTTCCTCCAAGAAGATAAAATGATCGCGCAGTTCCTCTTTTGTAGCAAAGGCAACGCCATAAATACGCTGAAGCATTTGATTCTTGCTATCGCCTCGCCAATAAGCGCCTGACACATGCATTAATTTAAAATGCTGTAATTTGCCTGTAGACGGGACATGTGGACCACGACATAAATCATAAAAATCTCCCTGCTCATAAATCGTAACTAGCTCATCTGCAGGAATTGCCTCCAACAGCTCTAGCTTTAACGCATCATGGGCGAATAATTGCTTTGCTTCTTCACGTGAAACCTCGCGTCTATGAATCGGGATATTTTCCTGTACAATTTGTTTCATTTTCTTTTCAATTTGCTGTAAATCACTCGGTGTCAGTGTATCAGCAATATCTATATCATAATAAAAGCCATTTTCAATGACTGGTCCTACTCCAAATTGTGCATGTGGATAAAGTCGTTTAATTGCCTGAGCTAATAAATGGGCCGTAGAATGGCGAATGACCTCGATCCCTTCCTTTGAGCTTGCATCGTACAATGTAATTTGTGCATCTTCCATAATCGGGCGCGTCAAATCAATGATGGTTCCGTTAACACTCCCTGCGACTGCCTTTTTACGAAGCTCTGGACGAATCGCTTGTGCAATATCGGTTAGTGTCACACCTTTAGTAAATGCTTGTTGTTGACCATCTGGAAATTGAATGTGAATACGTTGATTTGACATGTTTCTCTACTCCTTTTAGTAATAAAATCAATTACACCTTGGCATAATTGTGTAGATAAAAAAAACACATATCCGCCCCTAAGAAGGGACGAGTATGTGTTGATTACCCGTGGTTCCACCCAAATTCCCACTAGTTTATAAGCTAGTGGCTCATTGATTTTGCTGTAACGCCGCAAAAAAACGGTGCAAGTTTCCAAGCACGGCTCCAAGGTAGTAAGATGGGAGCACGACATTAGGAAGCTTGCAGCCAAGGCCTCCCTCTCTATAAATGGTTAATCGCATCTCTTGTCCTTATCATTGCCCATTTCATTTTGTATGAAATTGTTAATTACTATAACGAATAGTGAATTCTTTGTCAAACACTAAAAAAGAAAAAAATTTAGCGACGGACTTGCAATGGGCGTTCTGGACGTTGAACACAATAGTGACAATGCGGGTCATCACATGCCTCCTCTTGCCACTCATTACACATCGCACAAAAATAACTATCAAACGTGTCATCATAGATGATGGAATTTTGACAACTCGGGCATTGTTGATTTTTTTGAATCGTACCGCTGATTTCTAGCCCATCAATAATCACTATATCTTCGCGCTGTTCAATTCGCATTTTATTATTATCTCCTAATGATTTTTCACTTCTAAGGTCTCATCTTCAGATTGCCATTCTACATGGATCATTGGCTTTGTTTCTCGTTTAAAGATTTTCTCACTTTCTTTTTTTGTGAAGGAATAATAGCCATCTTTATTTAACTGAACATCACTTAAATTTTGGGATTCTTTTGTCCCCTCAATTGTAATTTCTAAAGGCCCCAAATCATCATCATCTCCCAGATAAAATAAGCGTAAGCCCACCTCGCCATTACTATGATAGATGGCTTTCCAATGTTCACTTTTGGCGATATAATGTATCTCCTGCTTGGGGCTTTGACAAGCTGTCAATAGGATGATGAGGGCAAGTGGAAACATCCATTTTTTCATTAAATATCCCCCTAACCTTGTATGGTGATAGCCCACCCTGTCGGCTTTTCTTCAAAGGCATCCTCGTATTCTGTAAAAACAAAATGAAGTCCCCTTAAATCATCTGGCAAGGGTGGTGTCACCACATACGTACTGCTTTCATGTCCATTTGAGCCGCCTGTACCTTTACTTCGGCATTCATAGGACTCATCGATGTATAGGCCAAAATGTTTTCGTTCTAATTTTTGCTGAATCGTTAGCTGAGGTTCTTGCTGCTCATCCCAATCGATTAATAATTGCACCACACTTGCATTGTCATATTGACGAACATAAGAAACCGTATACAAACGCTCTCCCTTTGTTACCGTTTTCAATACAGGGATATAGTGACGGAAGCCTGAAGGTTCTACCTTTGAAGTATAGTATTTTTCTGATTTAATCAACTGGAAGAACAACGCTAAAAAAGTATCATCGAAACCATATTGCTGTGCCCATTTCGAAATGGTATCATCCGAAGGCAAGCCTGGAGTAAGAGCAGCTTGCTCTTTTCGTTGCTGCAAAAGTGCACATATTTGCTCATCTATTGTGACAAGCCTTGAATCATTGTATTTGCTATGTTGTTCGGACATCTATATCCTCCTTCCTCCTGCAAGTCCTTCTTCTTTCTATACGTTATTTTCCGCAATTGGTTCCATAAACAGCCTATTTTTACTTGTAAATACAAAAAAAGCTATCCAATACATTGGATAGCTAGTTCGCTAGCATATCATTGTGCCAGCTAGTCGAGTCTGATAATTGATATGTAACCATATTGGCTGTCACAGCGAGAATAACACCCGCTCGGGACATATGAGAGGTATTTGGCTTTTCCAATACAAGGACCACGTAGCCCTCTCCACGTCCTTGCTCATCAAGCGCATTCGTCGCATTGATTTCAAAGGTGGAATACGTTTGCTCATTCGTTGCATACAGAAGTCGTTCTTCATCATACACGCCATGTTCTTTTAAATTATAGCTGACAGGCATCCACCCTTCAGACCATTCAATACTGCCTATCATTTCTCGTTTCCTTCTGGCAAGACGTCCAATGGAATACCTAAAATATATCTTCATAATCGCTTGATTGTCTTCATTTTTTCCTTCACAAGTGGCTGTCACTTCAAGCATAATATCATTTTTTAAAAGCTTTTTCATAAACACTAATGTCACAGTGATAACACAGATAAATAGTACTATACCCAAGATGATAAATGCCATTAGGTCCCTCCTAGTATCACAATTGCTGTTAATACAATATTACCATGTTCTAGGAGGGATAGGAGCTTTTCACCAAACAATCTTAGAAATTGACACAGGCATAAAGGATAAGACAAAAAGTGATTATTTGTTGGCTTGAAGCTCAACTGTAAGCGTAAAAGGTATTTTTAAGTATTCATAGTGTATCGTTACTTTCTGGTTGTTAGATGCTAGAACTTGTACTGCATAATGCTGTGGCTGCTCGCCAATAGCTTGTTGATTTATGTATCTTCGAGGTACGATCGTTCGCTGTGCTAATTTATGAAAAGATAGTTGATCATTTCCCTCTAGCTTTGTTTCCGCCTCAAAAGGTTCTGACTTACTTATTACAAGCTTCGCGTTATCAGGACGCTGATCATTCACCAGTATTTGCTTTAGCTTAATTTCACGCAGCCCTGTATTTTCAAGTGCGATGATTTTGATTGCTTCATTGCCTTGTTTGCTGCTATAGCTTTGAATAACAAGTGGTGGATTGCTCTTGAGATAAATCATAAAGATTGCCCCGACCACAAGCACACTCAGTACTAAAATAAATAGTATTTTTTTCATACTTTCCCTCTCTTTCCTCCCAACTAGTATAACAAAAACAACCTGACTTATTGACAGTCAAGTTGTTTTTGTAAACGTATTTCATCTCGTATTGGAATACCGTCATCGCCGATGAGTGGGATAGAAGGCTTATAGGCTCTTGCTTTTTCCACTGCATTACGCAGTATTTCTATTAAACAATAGCCTCGTTTTTGATAGAATTTCAATGCATGCAAATTATCGTTTGTTGTAATAAGTGATATGCTTGTACAGCCCTGCTCCATTGCTGCTTGTTCTACTGCTTTCACAAGAGCAGAACCAATACCTTTCCCCTCAACCGTACTATCTAACGAAATGATTTCACAGTCCTCTTCCCGCATGATATAGGTGATTAAACCGATCATCATTTGTTGCTCATTCATAAAAGCAAAGCCCGCTAATTCACTACAATCATAAATGCCACTGGAAATGACCATCTCTGTCGTACCCCAATGTTCCTGAAAAAATTCGCTTACAGTTTGTTTTGGTAGTTGATGTATGGCAATAATCGTCATTTTATAAACTCCTTCTTAAATGGAAATATGAAAAACCCCTGCAATCGCTTTTTGTATGCCTAAAAATACAGCCCAGGATAGTACACCAAGTCCAATAGCTAGTACAATATGTACGGAGGATTTCATCGCCATGTAAATCACAAATAGCATGCACATCGTTGCGGGCAAGCCAACGATAACGCCTACCGTGAAGCGTTGAATATGCTCACTCGACTCGCTTTGTACTGTCAGCCAAATAATGCTTAAAATACTCACCAATGGCAACGCAGCAATAATGCCTCCATAGGTAGGGAATCGTCGTGCAACCTCCGTCACAACGCCAATGATGGCTGCTGAACTCAAAATTTTAAAGAATGTATACATTATTTTGCCACCTCACTTAGACGTCGAAACGCCTGTAGAATGGCTTGCTGTTCCTGCTCAGTTAGCTGATTAAGTGCATGCTGTAGCTTATCATCATCTAGCTCCGAGTTTTTCTTCAACACTTGTAGCCCTTCTGCTGTCAAATGTAGCATGACCTTACGCTGGTCGTCACTTGCACGCTCCTTCATCACCCAGCCATGACGCTCTAGCTTTTTCACATGCTCTGATGCCGTATTAGGAGAAATATTTAGTAACCCTGCTATATCACGCACCGTCACTTCCTCTTCCTTTTGTATCATTTGCAAAATACGCACACTCTGATGGGAAATAACATCTTCATGGGTTGTATGTAGATGATAGAATATCGTTGTAAAATAATCATTTATATCTTTAATCATTGTAATAACCCCTTTAATATATCGTTCAAAACGATTATATCGTATACAACGATATATTAAAAGTGACCTCGTTAAAGTTTTTATTTTCAGATATTTTTCTTCAGTAAGCTTAGCATCTGATAGCCATCTGAGGGTAAACCTGCATAGGGCTTATACCATTTTGGATAAATTAGCGGGACTGCTGTTGCAAGAAATTGAAAAGTATTCAAATAAAAAAGGCTATTGAAAAAAATAGTGTATCCCTGCATAAGCAGCAAAATAACGGGCTAGATAGCTGGCAAAAAGTAATACTGCTAAAGTCATGATAGGACCACCCGCTATAAATCCGAGCGACTGCTTGCGCGTTAAGCTACTCCCTTTTTGTGGGGTACAGAAGCCAAACAATCCCCATCGAATATGGAAATGTATACGACCTATACGCAAGTTTTCAGGAAGATTTTTTGCACCTAAATAAACATGGGCTCGTTCCTTTGAACATACTATAACACCCAATGCATGCCCAATTTCATGCAACAGAGTAGAGATTGGTATGCCTACTACATATAAAAGCATAAAGGATAGAATGGACATTATTACTCACCCCCTCCCAAAAATTCTATCTATTTTTCATAAACATCTATCTTTCTGCGCTTCTTGCTAAATAGTATCAATGGGTACTTGTGAACACTTACGTTCTACAGTATTATTACTCTATTCTGAATTTAATTGAGGGCATCCCATGTTATACTTTCTCTATTTTTTAGTAGGTGGCACAATCATGGTGCTAGCGCTACTACTTAGCCAATCTAAGTATTTATTTTTATCAGGTATTATTACGGCCTTACCGATATTGACGCTCATTAATATGGGCATGCAAATGAAAAATATGAAAGAAGATACCTTTCATACTGTTCTTCAAAACACGGTATTTGGAGCGGTTGGCATGCTGTTATTTACCGTGCTCGCGTTCCTCCTAACAAGCTGGTTTAAACCAGGCATTTCCGTTATGAGTGCGCTCGCTGTCTATGCCGTATTTATGCTTTCTGGCAAATATATTTTATCCATGTTTGCCTAAAGAAAGGAGCTGTCCTATGACAGCTCCTCATTGATTATTTTCACATAAACTCCCTGCTCAAACCTTTCCAAAGCAGAGACATTCATTGCTTTGACATAGTTAGATACCTCGCTCGCCTTCCATAGTCGCTGTTGATGATAGATAGCTGGATCGATGAGTCGCACTTTATTGCGAAAATGAATGTCATGATTCTCTTGTTCTTCTCTTACCTCTACATTTTCATGTAATTGTTGTACAAGAGCTTGAACGTCTCGATCATGTGAAGCCTTCATCTGCTGCAATACCTCATGATCAGTCTTTAGGAAATCTTCAAGCGTTAGAATTTGTTTTGCTAGCGACAGTTTTAATACATTCGCTAACGAACTTGTCGCATAGATATTTAAAGGGTGCAAGAAAAAATCTAACACTTCCTGATAATAAATTTTTACAAACCATTCTGCACGTTCAATCGTTTTAACACACAATTTCCCCTGAAAAACGAATAAGTCCTGTAAAAATTTTTGGATATCTTCCAAGGCTAAATTTCCATAAAAATACATATCTCTTAATGTATAATCTATACGATCCGCACACAATGCTGGAGCAGGTTGTTCAAGTAACGACCATCTGGATGTATCTAGTATGTTCTCTACCTCGTAGCCATATTTTTCAAGAATCGCAGGTATCGAAGACTGTTTGATAACATCCATGAATATCGCTTCATGGTAATCTTCCGCCTCATTTTCAAGGACAACATCCACCACATGGGAAAAAGCGGTATGGGACACATCATGTAATAAGCCTGCCACCTGCTCCTGCAATGAACCGCCAAGCTGTCTAATAAGCAGCATGACACCTACAGAATGCTCAAATCTTGAAATAGTCCACTTGCTATTTACTAGAAAGCCTGCCCCAGCCTGATGAATTTCCTTTAAGCGTTGAACTGGCTTACTTACAATCAATTCCTCTAACAAACCATCTATCTCGAACTCCCCATATAAGGGGTCACTAATCAGCATTTATATTCTTCCGACTAATCACAAAGACTCCACCACAATGCGATAGTGGGTAAAATGTTAACTCACAAATTTCCTGTAAGGCGACCTTTAGCTCCTCATGGACAAAGTAAAATTCATCCTCATCCCAGTATCCCTCGCTATCTTGACGACATTGCTCCAGCTGCTCTCTTGTCTGGAAAGCTACATCGCCAATTAAAATTTTCCCTGTTGGTGATAGGTGCTGTAATAATTGTGTGATATACAAAGCCTTTTGCTCATCTGTAAAATGATGGAGCGCATACGTACTAATAATCGCATCATAGGGCTGCTGTAATAGCTCCTGTGGCAAGCCATTCATTAAATCCCACTCCATTAAGTGAGCCTCTGGCATTTTTTCCTTGGCAATGGCAATCATGTTCGCAGAAAAATCAAAGCCATAAATCGAATGCCCCTGTTCATAAAGCTTCGCCGTTAATACCCCTGTTCCAAAGCCAATATCTAAAACTGTGGAAGCGGGAACAGCCATCACTTCATTGAAAATTTTATTTAAAATCGCTTTATAGCCTGCAAATGGGTATTGATACTTTTCCTCACTGTGTTGTACCGTTTGGTCGTATCCATCGGCCCATAAATCAAAACCTTGTTTATTTAATAGCATAGTGCCTCCTACAATGTATAAATTCTCCAAGCATTCATTAATTTACGTTCAGTCATCTGTTTCATCATAAATCCCCCTTCATTAACCAATTCAGTCCATTATACCAATTTATTACCTTTCCAACAATTCAGAAAATAAACAGTGCTTTATCAATTTTCAAATTTTCATAAGCTGTTATAATATCAATATGTATAAAAATTACAATAAACATTCTGGATAATATTTTATTATAAATTACCAAAATATTACCACATTCAACTTTTTACGATATAATAATACTGGGTAGTTAAAATATAAAAGGAGATGACTTAATGCAAGGTACAAACAAAAAGGCGTTGTTATGGATTAGCATTATAATGAGCTTAATGTCCATTTTCTTTGCATCTTTTGGTTCTAACAAATTTGGAGCCCCATTCCCCTTTATAAGTTACATCGGTGAGAATGAGTTATCATCCGCAATTGCTATATTTACTATAAATGGCATTACTCAAATTCACTTTAATATACTTTATTTCTTTATAAATGTTACACTAATTTACTTTATTCTTTTTTATGGTAGAAATATAATTAGTTCATTAAACTTAAGTAATCAATCCTAATTCTTATACATCAAGATTACAAAAATTAGCCTAACAAAAGAAAAATAAATAGTGTCCTGCATATAATGAAGATGGAAATGTTGATTATAGACAAACAATTTCGTCTAATAAATTTGCATGAACCTTTGCATCTTATACCATTGTAAAGGGAGTAATTTCAAAACAATTCAAGAGCAATTAGGGCAATCACATGTTACTATATCTATAGACACTTATAATTTTTAACAAATTAATGTAAATTGGTCGCCTGTTTAATTCAACCTATTATAAAACCTTATGTAAAACCCATATAAATCAACGTTTCCTTTAAAGGAGGGATCTAAATGATCGCATTCACTTGTAATGCATGCTCTAGAACGACTTCTTTAGGTCAAAGAGGTCAAGATTAAGTTATAAACTAACAGAAATTGAATGATCTCTTTAGGCCAAAAAGTAATCAAATAGCCTAATAAACAGGAGAGATTTCAAATGGAACAACAAACAATTCAGCCGTTTTTAACGGTTGCCAACTATCATTTACTAGAACAGCAATTAAATAAAATTTTACATGCACTGACAACAACAAAGGATAAAAACGTTATCCTAGCAGTACGTGGCCTTGTTGATACGGAGGTAACGACAAAATTAGCATTATCAGCAGCAGAAACAATGCTGATTGACCAGCTTTTTGCTGTCACAGATCGTGCACAAGGTGATGCATTTTTAGAGCAATTAAAACCATATGTCATCCCGTTCAAACCGGTGACCGCTAGTACGCTTAAAGCCTTATTTAAAAAAGAAAAGAAGCTCAAGCTACCAAATCTAGAAGCACTCGATTTTCAGCAAATTTGTTATCTTGCTTGGGATGATGCTGGCACACATCGAAAGTATGTTGTCCTTGAGCAAAATGGGCAGCTAAAAGGGATCAAAGGGATATTTGCCAATAACACCGTTCGCGGCATTTGCGCTATCTGTAATCGCCATTCAGATGTAGGCCTATTTACTACGTCCATTAAAGGACAGGTGGTAGGCACGTTTACCAACCACAGTAATTACATTTGTGCAGATAGTCAAACATGCAATGAACATGTTACGGATATGAACAGAACACTGGAGTTTTTCGAGCGTATTACACAAAAATAAATGAACGAAGGCAGAAATGTTGTGCAAGCAACATTTCTGCCTTTAAACTTTAAAAGAATTACTCTTAGGGTATAGAGAAATGTTAACGGTTGGGATTACGATCAATAAATTCCTCTATTTCATCGGCTAATCCATACACAAGATGGAAATAGTGTTTCTCCGTCATGACACCCTTTTTTCGCCATTTTTGCATTTCTTCATAATGAAATTGATAAAAATAGCCTTCTACATCTCTTCTAGCAATTCCTTTTTTCTCCGCCATCTCTGCAATCGAAAGACCTTTCCTCCACTCTTGGTCGTATTCCTGCACTGTCATGCCCAAAAATTTACTTATAGCTTCATAATCATATTTCACATGGTATACAAGAATACCTTCCTTATGTTCTTCTGCATATACGGTTGAAGAAAATGAGAAAACTACGATAAATAAAAGCACATACACTTTATTGGCACTTTTCATTTTGGAACCCCCATACTTTTTGAGGTTAATGTGTGTGGTTCTCATCATTACTATGTATGAAGGAAATCGTGGAAGTGATGAAGAATGTCAGCGAAGAAGAGAAGATTTTTTATTTATCCTTCGTGAATGATTTAGTCCAAAATACCAGGGCTTGTCATTAGTCATGTAATACAAAATGAAGCATGATACTATTCACGCAAATTTTCAATTCTACGTTCTTATCGATCGATATCTCTTGTCTAAAATCGATTAAGTCCTTTTCCTCTACATGAATCATTTTCGCGACACTAGCCGTTGAAAACATGTAATCCTTAATGAGGTCATTCAAAAGCAATGCGGCTCTTTCCCTTGCATCAAAGCCTTCAAAGCCAACACATAACATAACTATTTTTCGTTCAATCTTATCTAGCTGCTCCGTCGTGATGCTGCCCTTGTTATTCAATAAACTATCCAGCTCAGTCATTGGTAAATCAAATATTTTCGCAAGTTGCTGATGATTGAAACTGAATTTTTCAGCCACTTCTTGAATTTGCTGTCTCAGGTAATCGAATCGGGAAATATCCGTGACAAAAGATACTTCTGCCCTATCCTTCCATTCTTTCACAGTAGTAACCCTCTTTTCATTCTTTTTTATGTATCAAATGAAACTATATTAAAAATGAGGACGCCAAAAAAGTGGCAGTATTAATAAAAAAACGGAAATCGTAATAAAAATGGTAGTGGTTGTAGGGGATAATTTTTGGCGATATGGACCATTATAAAATCCCGAAAACTGCAGTTTATTACGATAGAGGACAAACAATAAACTATATATGGCGATTCCCCCCAGCCACCCAGCGTATGAACCATCAACATTTATTCCAAAAGAGGTATAAATAAGCCTGGCGCCTCCCCACATCACGCATCCAATAATGGAAAAAAGGATAATAATTCTTATTAATTCTAAAAATATTTTAAATGTAATCATCCATAGTTCTCTTATTTCCTTCACCAGCTCTCTCCACCTCCACAATCTGTAAAATTATTATAACACTTCCTGAATTAGTAATTCACTTAAACCGAGAATGTATTGTCGTCTATGGTGAGCTTACTTGTTGTGTCTTAATACGGTTTCAACATGAATTGGGTAGGAATTATAGAACAAAGTATAATTGGTGGGAAATGTATACTTTTATTATTTCCGCTTTATGAAAAATGACACGATTCCACCAAGTATCGAATATTCACTGACAAAAGAATGAAAAAACTTAATGCCCTCACTAGTATTAATAGCCAGCGAATACAAAAGAAAAAACCAACTTTATGCTAAAAAGCTGGTCTAGTTATTCAATCATTCATTTATGACTTGCTGTTTTTCATCTTCATAAAGAGCCAGAAAAGGTTGGCTATTTCTTCAGCTTCATATTTATAAATCGTTTCAGCGAAAGAAGCACGAAATGGCTGTAGCATGATCTCTAAAACACTCATGCGGGGTGTTTCTCTCTTCATTTCATCCAAAAGTAAGCTAGAGAGTTCGAGTGATTTTTGTGGAAGTTCGATTGTCGAGATTTTTTTACAAAATTTCTCTAATTTCTCTTGTATTTCTTTACTAGTAATGGACTTATAGGCTAGATCCTTTTCTAATAAAAACATTTCCTGTGGCTCTAATAGAATTTCTCCACTCTTAATCATTTCTGGCAGAAAACTTTCTACATATTTCAATGACCGAGTAACCACTTTTTTTAGATCTATCGTCATATTAGTAGCCAAATTCCAATAAAAAGATAAATATTGGAATGTGCCAAAAAAGACGACCGCACACTCATAATAATAGTGCTTTCCTTCTTCTCCATAAATATCATAGAATCTGTTTTTTAACCAGGTGATTTCATGAAAGCGATGTTCCGCAAGAATTTCTTGCAGCTCTTCATCATGCAAAAAAGAGATTTCTCGAAATAATGGCATTAAATTATATTTTTCTTTAATTTTTAATGTGGCGATTAATTGTTCAATTAAAACGTCTACATCATCTTTTTTCTTACCAACTAAAATTTCCTCTTTTAAAACATTTCGCTCTTGACGATTTTGCTCTAATACGGCTTTCAGGCATTCGTTTTTAGATGAAAAATAATTATAAAATGTACCTTTCGAAATATTTGCCTTATCTAAAATATCCTGAACCGATGTATGCTGATACCCTTTTTCAGTAAATAATTGTAATGTTGATTCGATAACGATTTGTTTACGATCTTTCATACATTTCTCCAATCTCTAAACACAATAACGAACTTACTACAATTATACTAGGAAAACTAGATTTCTTAAACTATGCAAATTTGATACTAGAGGTCCTCACTCTGTAGTGCCAGTCCAAATCGGTTAGGTTTTTCTAAAATGTATGGATAGTAAAAAACCTTCTGCACACACTACTTTTCAGGAGGTGATATTTAATGGCGAATAATAACAACAACCAAAATTTCAACTCAAAAATTCCTAATGCAGCTCCAAACGCAATGAATTCAATGAATGTTGAATTCGGGAACGAGACTGATGTTAATCAAATCAGACAACAAATTCAACAAGCTGAAGCTAAAAAGCAACAGGCTTCTGGTTCTATGAACGCAATGAAGTCAACGAACGTTGAATTTGGGAATGAGACTGATGTTAACCAAATCAGACAACAAATTCAACAAGCTGAAGCTAAAAAGCAACAGGCTTCTGGTTCTATGAACGCAATGAAGTCAACGAACGTTGAATTTGGGAATGAAACTGATGTTAACCAAATCAGACAACAAATTCAACAAGCTGAAGCAAACAAAAAATTTGCTTCTGGTAAATTTGCTAACGAAAATAATTCAAAATAGCTTTCATTCAACATCCGCAGCCGGCATCCTTGCCGGTTTTTTTGTTTCTCACAATAACAGCAAATTTTTTAGGATTCCTTCAGGATAAAATTTTCGCTTTAGCTTTTAATTCTGGCAGGTAGCTATTTTTCTTATATCTGTTTGAAATCAGTTTGAGTCGTACTTTCATATCCCCTTATTTCCCTTTAACAAGTTCAAATGTAAGTTGAGGAAATAAAAAAATTTCCCGGGTAAGCGCAAGAAAAGACAAATTTAATCCTACATTCCTCCATCAAGCGACTGATTTCTTCATTTTCCTTGCCTATTGAAATACTGGCAGAAGGCATTTTGGGATGGGACTATACTTATTTCCTGTTGAGTAGGTTCATTTTGAATACCTTCAATACCAAGTAAGCCTTGATATTTCCCCATCATCTCGAAATTTCGGCTTTCAGAATTGCGTTTTTGCATAAAAAAACACTCGTCATGTAAACGAGTGTTTCGTACTTATTATGACAACCACTTAGGTGGTGTGTTTTTTTCCCAATAGATATCGCCAAGGTTGTTGTGTGCCATGAAGTTGTCCTCGACACTGTGGTAATGGAAGTTGTAGTAGTAGCCTTCCTGCGGTCTTTTTTCTGTGCGCACATGGAAACGAATTAAATCTGTGCCTGTTTCATTGTTGATGACATTGAAAATTTTCTCACCGTAATTACCACTTGGTCTTTCAGAGATGGTTAAAGATGCAGCAGTTTGATCATCAAGATTAGCCACTGTCATTGCAATGGCTTCCTCCATTTTCGGGAAGATGATGCTGTCAAATTCATTGCTAATTTTCGGACCAATTTTTGTGCCAAATTTTATGTACGATTGTTCTCTAGCCGCATCCACAAGTAAGGCATTATAATCAATCGCTTCCTCTTGTATCTGTAACTGCTCGTCACTACTGTTATCATGCTCAGCAGCTAAAGCAGTGCTTGTCCCTGATGAAGGGCCGATGGATGCACGGTTCGAAGGATTTTGATCAAATGCTTCCCAAATCTCATGTGTAGGCGTTATTAAACCAAATGTTAAAAACGCAACCATGATGACTATACTTTTCTTAACCCACGTTTTCATTTATTGTCACCTACTCTTTATGTACAAATTGGTAATTCTCCTATTATTATATACGTTCTCGCCATTAAAAGGTTTCATATTTCTATAATTCATTGTACAATATTTATGAATAATGTGTCGTTTTTTTAAAGGAGGTACAAAGCATGAGCATCGCAATGGGTATTGGTCTTTTATTAATGTTAGGTTACTTATCATCTTTATGTTTCACGGACTAATTTTTATATTTTGTAATATGTACCCTACAAAGCCCTAAAAGCCTGTTATATGCAGCTTTTGGGGTTTTTTATTTTTCATTACAATACATAGTAACGCAAAATAATGCACAAAGTTGGGGCTAGTTTTGGGGCTTGTTGGGGCTACTATAATATTATTAATTCTTGGTGGCGTGTAAGCAAAATTTCAAATTGAGTAATAAATATTAAATCAATTTGATAATTTAAATTTTGCTGTTTATTATTGTGCCTGTAATAAAATACATTCATGCGAATGACTATTAGTTTACTGGTTGCAAATAATTGTCATAAGATTAATAGCTGCATACAGTAGCAGTTGCACGGTAGTAAAAAACAAAGTTTGATCAAAACAGTTGGTACTTGATTTATCTAGTTTGAATTTTATAATAAAGATTGATTATTGTTTAGGAGATAATTGGGTATTTCATCTAGTAAGGGAACTGTTCAAATTGGTCATCTTAATGCAAGTGATAGAGTACAATTCTCTATTTTAGTTGATAAGGGAGTTTACATTAAGTTTTTATTTTTTCTTTATTCTTATTATAAATGTATATTTTCACGGTACTTTCTTTTAAAAGTTTATTAGAGGCTAACTTTTTCTCTAATGTGGTATATATTGTCCTTTCTATTTCCCTACCAAGAGCTTCTTGTTTTTCCCCATCTAACAATGTACTTACTTCCACAATTAGTTCTTGGGGAGCTTCCGGTGGAGGAATTCTCAAATCTACTCCTCCATCAATTTTGTTTGGATAAGCATTAGATAATTCGTTATTAATTTTTTTGGCGATCTCAACCAATAAATTATTTCTTTCCAACTCTTCTTCTGTTATCCTTTGACGAATTTCACCTTTTTTTACATTAACATTATATTCTTCAAATTTAGTTGACTTAATCAAATTTCTCACAACATCTTTGATTTCATGTTTTACTGAATCATAATACTCTTGGCTTCCAAGAACATCAATATCTATATCCTGCGAATTGTTATCAACATGAGTATTAATACTATAGGTACCTATTTTATATTTCCCCACTAATTTTACTTCTATCTTTTCTAACATTTGAATTTCAGCACTTTTTGGTGGTGCACTAATGTTTTTTTCAGCACAACCATTTAAAGAAGCTAATCCGAAGCTTAATAATAGTACCCCTATGATGCTTAAGACTACAATAAGGAATTTCTTTCTAATAAATCCCATCTCCTCTTATTTTACGATATGAGCAGATATTATAATGTATTCGATCTTTTTCGTCTTAATCAACTTTTTAATGTAAAATCATGAAACACTAAATTTTAAGAATAAAGCCGCCTTCTTACTCCTTATATTGAAAAAGATTTGACTAACTATTATTATCCAAAGATTTTAAAGGATTTTCGCCTCAGGTTACTCCATGGAAAATTGAAGTTATTGAAACTAAAAGAGTAAATGATTTTCGGGGCTATATATTGCAAATTACTTTTGAAATTGAACCTACAGGCATTCAGTATAATCCCGTAGGAAAGGATAGAATGACCAATGAAATAGTATAAAAAATAAGGACCTGACAGCTATAGAGACTGAAGGTCCTTTTTTTATATCCAATTTTATATAAATTTATCTAGAAAAAGTGTTGCTCCCTTCTTCCATTAAATGACCCATTTATGAAAAAAGGAGCTTCCCTTATTTCAGAAAAGCGCACTTTAGGATACATCCCGCATTTTCTTTAGACAAAGAAAAAAATTAACCTACGCTTTGCAAATGACGTTCCACACTCGTCTTGAATTTTGGTATTACGATTTTCACATAGTTAATATGGAGGAAATTCAAATTTAAATAAGATTCCAGCTATCAATATAGTTTTAGATTTAATCAAAGGCGAATTTGCATAAATAGACTTGCTACAGGGAAGACTTTTTAAAGAAAATTATGGAGGTGCGAATTACGTGTTTGAGAAAAAATTAGCACTTCATGAAACAATGGAATTTCATGAAGTCATTAACTTTATGACAACTAGTTTACTTAAATCGAAGCTGAGTCAAGGTGTGGTCTTTGATGATGATTTAAGAGCATTATTGGACAAAAATGTAAAATTATCTACCCCTGCACTCACTGCTATGGTCAAGCTCTACTCGAAATCAGAATTAGAATATTAGGAGGAAAATTGTATGAAAGACTATTTAGATCCTATAAATTCAGTTGGAATGCCTGAACTAACTGATTCGGGGCTTGCTCTTGAGTTTTTACTTACAACCAAAACAGGTATTCGGAATCTTTCAATTGCCCTAACAGAAACAGCTTCTCCTGCTCTTCAGAAAATCTTGAGAACTCAGCTGGATGTCATGTTCGATTTATATTTCGAAATTTCTGAACTGATGGTAAAAAAAGAATGGCTGAAACCTTATGATCTTGCAGGTCAAAAGGAACTGGATATTAAATCTGCAGAAAATGCGATTAGTATTGCCCAGTTGGATTTATTCCCTAAAGATATGAATCGAAAAGGAATGTTCCCTACCCCACCGAAAAAATAAACGAAAATGAGGGATTTTTTTAATGAAAGCTGTCACTTTTCAAGGTGTAAAAAATGTTGAGGTTAAAGAAGTACAAGATCCTAAAATAAAAAAAGCCGATGATATTATTGTTCGTTTAACGACTACTGCCATTTGCGGATCCGACTTGCATTTGATTCATGGTATGATTCCGAATATTGGACAAGATTATGTCATTGGTCACGAACCAATGGGTATCGTAGAAGAGGTTGGAAAAGATGTGACGAAGGTTAAAAAGGGCGATCGGATTGTCATTCCTTTTAATATTGCATGCGGGGAATGCTGGTACTGCAATCATGATCTGGAAAGTCAATGTGATAATGCAAACGATAATGGCGAAATGGGTGCCTACTTTGGTTATTCAGACACAACAGGCGGTTTTCCTGGAGGACAGGCAGAGTTTATGCGCGTGCCCTATGGCAATTTTATCCCTTTTAAAATTCCAGAAAAATCAGAAGTTCCTGATGAAAGTCTTGTTCTCCTTGCCGATGCCGCCTCTACTGCTTTTTGGAGTGTAGATAATGCAGGTGTAAAGAAAGGAGATACTGTTATTATTCTTGGCTGCGGACCTGTTGGACTGCTAGCACAAAAATTTGCTTGGTTGAAAGGAGCAGAAAGAGTAATCGCAGTTGACTACATCGGCTATCGTCTTAAACATGCAAAGAAGACAAATAACGTTGAAATCGTTAATTTTGAAGACCATGAAAATTGTGGTGAATACTTGAAAGAGATTACCAAGGGCGGTGCAGACGTTGTCATTGATTGTGTAGGGATGAGCGGAAAAATGACGCCTCTAGAATTTCTTGCAAGTGGCGTAAAACTTCAAGGTGGTGCTATGGGAGCCCTTGTCATTGCTAGTCAAGCTGTACGTAAAGGAGGAACAATCCAAATTACCGGTGTATACGGCGGTCGATACAACGCCTTCCCACTCGGAGATATATTCCAGCGCAATGTAGCGATTCGTACTGGACAAGCCCCAGTTGTTCATATCATGCCTCATGTCTATAACCTAATGGCTGAAGGAAAAGTGAATGTCGGTGATATCATTACACATGTCCTCCCTCTTGAAAAAGCAAAACATGCATATGAAATATTCGATACAAAGCAAGAAGATTGCATTAAAGTGGTTTTAAAACCCTAATATAGAAGTTTTCAGGTACTTTTGTCTCTGCATTGCAAAAGTACCTTTTTCATTGACCTAGGGGTACATATTTATATGTATTACTTCTGAAAGTGATTCTTCAAAATGGCATTAATATTTGAGCACCAAGCCTCTTCGACTGGCGAACTACATTTTGATCAACAGAACTAACCCCTCCTTACTCAAAAATCATTATGTAACGATTCCTTTCATTGAACAACTTCTAATGAGCAACTCAACATCCCATTTGGTTTATTTCCATGAGGAAAGACGCTTTCCTTATTTGAGAAAAGCAAAAATTTCTGAGTAAATAATTAGTTTGGCAAAACAGTTGAATAAGTTTTTGAACTACCTTAGATATCCACCATTATTAATATCAAATGTCGCACCTGTGTAATGCTTTGATCTATCTGACAAGAGGAAAATAACAGTATCAGCAACATCTTCAGGCATGACAGGTGTATCGATGAGCTGATGATTTAAATATTCCTCTTTTCTCCAAATGGGTATTGCATCCATCATAGGAGTATTTACCATTGTAGGGGCAACGGCATTAACTCTAATGTATGGTGAGAAATTCACTGCACAGCTTTTAGTTAATCCCAATATAGCAGCTTTTGAGAGTCCATATATTGCATCTGAACTGCCTTCCATACCTGATACAGAAGACATATTCACGATGACTCCCTTACGTTCGCTCTGAAGTAGATACTTCCCGAACATTTGAGAAAAATAAATACATCCCTTTAAGTTTATATCTATGACTTTATCAATCTCCTCGGCTTGATAATCCAGTATATTCTTACCCAAATAAATCCCTGCATTATTAACTAAACTATCTACATCACACTGTTCTCTTTCCAAATGTTCAAAAAAATTGACTACTTCTTCATAAATACTTACATCTAATTGATATGTATACAAATCTGAGGGATCATTCATTGATTGTTTTAATTCATTTAAGGCGTTTTCATTAATATCACAAGCAAGTACTGAAGCACCTTCATGTAAACATTGTTTAACAATTTCTTTTCCTATACCAGAAGCTGCACCTGTTACTATTACTTTTCTATTTTTAAGCATCATCTATTTTACCCCTTTATTAAAAAGATAGGATGTAATGAAAAAACTCTACCTAAATTCTATATTACTGACAAGTTTATCTTTGGCGCAAGAAGAACATTGTTTAACCTCTCTTTATAAAAGACCTGTTTTTTTAACTTATTAAATTTGATTGATTTGTTGTCTTGGTTTAATATCCAATTTTTCAGAGAGACAATCATCACAATATAAATCTTTTTGACTGTTAATAAAGTTTTGGACAATCTGTATATTAGACGTAAGCTAATTATCTTCCTTAAAAAGAAATCTTTGCTCACAATTATATAAGTCTTGCACTATACTTCCATTAGAACAGAGATAATGTATAATGTCTGTTGTTGAGTTTACATTAACTTCAATCTTTTTATTATTGTAGAGATTCCTTTAGAAAAATAAACTAATAAGTGCTAGAATAGCAGGTCCGCCTTGTTTTAATAGAATCGATTTGGAGCTTGTTAAGCTACCATACAAAGCAACAATGCTTACAAGGATTAAAAAAATGGCGACCATTTCAGTTTGCTGAGGTGACAAAAATAATCCATATAATAAGGCGATCGCAATCAGACCATTATAAACGCCTTGATTTTTGAAAAGAACTTGAACATTTGCAT
Source organism: Lysinibacillus sp. FSL K6-4013 (assembly GCF_038630435.1). NCBI lineage: Bacteria > Bacillati > Bacillota > Bacilli > Caryophanales > Bacillaceae > Lysinibacillus > Lysinibacillus sp. FSL K6-4013. The sequence goes on along the minus strand of NZ_CP152031.1, from coordinate 2,169,510 downwards.
TTTCTAATGCTTCCTCAGACAGATTAAATGTTTTTGCTGTTCTTTTAGAAGTAGTTGCAAACGTTTCTAAATATATAATATACAAATGCTCAGCTGCTACGACTAAGCTTAAAATAAAAGTTAATGAAGACATCCTATTCACTCCTAAAAAATCTTTAAAAAAGCAATGTCCTCACGTGAATCAAGGACATTGCTTGAAACTATTTATTAAAACGAACAATGCGGTCTATTGGTAGGCGTGAAGAACCGTATGCTGGGGCTACCGCTTCACCAATGGCTAATAATAAAATAGGAATTTCATTTGCTGGTAATTCCATGTATTCAGCGAATTTTGCCTTATCAAACCCACCCATCGGAACAGTATCATAGCCCATTTCCTTCGCTAATAGCATGATTTGCATCGATACTAAGCCAGCATCAAAGTGTACGATATTTTCTAATGTTTCTGTTGGTGCTGAACCGTACATTGTCAGCGCATCTTGTGCAAGCTTATTGGCAATTGGTTCTGGCATATAGCCCAGCTCCACATTTTTTGCATAGATTTCCTCAGCATTTACATACATCTCTATATCTCCAATGACAGCAATAATGGCAGAGGCTGTTTCGATTTGCTCTTGATTAAATGAAAAGAAGTTGATATTCTTCTGAATTTCCTTATCATCAATGACAAGAAAGCGCCATGGCTGCATATTACTTGAAGAAGGTGCTGAAGTAGCATCCTGCAACAGCTGCATGATTGTTTCACGCGGAATTTTAGTCTCTGGATTGTATTTACGAACAGATTTACGCATTTGCATAATTTGTTTTAATGGTGTAGTGGATAACATGTACTTTCCCTCTTTTCGTAATTTAAACTGCTTTTATTGTTACATTAATATTGCCCATTGTGGCTTTTGAATATGGACACACCGTATGTGTGACCTCTAATAATTCCTGTGCTTCCTCCACTGCTAGTCCTTCAATATGCCCTTCGATTTCCACTGCAAGCACATAGTCAAAAGAAGCTTGCTCCATTAATTTCACTGTTACTTTAATTGTTGATGCATTTTTTAGTTTCTTTTGGCGTTTGATTAAATCTAATGCACTATTAAAGCAAGCACTATAGCCAGCCGCAAATAATTGCTCTGGGTTTGTAACATCCGCTAATTTGGAGCCTGGTGGTGCAATTTTTAACGATAAAGATTGATCTTCTGCATAGGATGTGCCACTACGGCCACCTTCATTAATCATTGTAGTTGCGTATAATTCTTTCATAACTAAAAACCCCTTATCTTTTGTTATTAATTAAATTGTATACAATCTAATTTTTACAAATTGAATTGTACACAATTTAATTGTGTTTGACAAGTAGGAACTTTATTTTTAATATAAATGGTAGTAGAAGAACTTTAAGAGGGGATTTTTATGCCTAATCATTTAGATAATCAGCTGTGCTTTCTTTTGTATGCAACATCAAAGGAAATCACTCGGAAGTATACATTATTATTGAAGCCTTACGATCTTACTTATACAGGCTATATCACTTTATTAGCTTTAGAGGAAAACGAACAGATAACGGTGAAAGAATTGGGCCAACGTTTATTTTTAGATTCAGGAACATTAACACCGTTGTTAAAAAAATTAGAGGCAAAGAATTACATTTGTCGTGAGCGTTCTAAGGAGGACGAACGATTAATGAAAATATATTTAACCAAGGAAGGCGTAAATGTAAGAAGGAAGCTACCTGAAGTGTCTCGCCAAGTGATGAAGCAATCTAATATCTCAGAGCAGCAATTTGTACAACTGAAAAATGTACTGCAAGATATCGTATTCAATGACTGGAAAATAAAAGATGAAAATTAACGTATAGCTATTTTATTAATAGGATGAATATGTAAATAAGAAGGATTGGAGCTACATAGGCTTCGATCTTTTTGTTTTTCCCTACCTCCTTTATGACTCTTCAAATGTTAAAACATCATGTGACTACACTTAAAGTATATTTATTAATTAGTTTCATTTACAGTATAGATAAGTAATTGAAAGTAGAGGTGTTTGGATGAAAACATGGACAAAGACTATAAACATAAATGCCCCCATTGAAAACGTTTGGAAATTACTTGATGGCTCTTTAGCTGATATGCAGAAGATTATGCCACAGGTAATTGAAAACAAGCCTGTAAAAGTAACGGAAGAAGTGGTTGGCAGTATTTATCGCCAAAAATATAAAGAAGGAAAACGTATCGAAGCGTATGATGTAGAAACATTGGAATATTCGAATACACCTGGTAAAAAAATATTGAAAGTAGGCTTTGTACTCGCTCATATGTTTGCAATTACGGCTTACTATGAATTAAATAAAATAAATGAAACAGAGACCTCCTTTACTTATTCCGTAACAAATAATGCGTTAAAATGGTTCGTCAAATTATTTTTATTGTTTGCTTCGGACAAAGTAGTCGTTGAATTTTTAGAACGGGTCAAGACAGTTGCTGAAGCGCAAGACTAGCACCTAAAAAAATAAACCGTAGAACTCCCCATGAGGTGAGCTTCTACGGTTTATTTATTACTAAAAGTCTGAACCTGTAATTTCTTTTAACTTACCGTTTTCTTTAATCTTTTTAAGGCCTTCATTTAACTTATCTAAAAGCTCTTTGTTCCCCTTTTGAACCATGAAACCATAGTATTCTTTTTCGAAGGAATCATCTTTAATTACTTTGATTTTGTCATTTGGATGTGCCTTGATATATTCATACACAACTGAATTATCACCAATCGCCGCTTCTACGTTGCCATTTAGCATCTCTTGAATAGCAATTGGTTGATTTTCGAAAGCAAAAATGTTGGGACTAGATTCACCCTGTAGCTTTTTGGCAGCCATATGACCAGTAGCATTAATTTGTACAGAAATCTTTTTATCTTTTAATTCATCCAATGATTGGATCTTTGAATCTTCTTTCACTACGATTAATAATTGAGATTCGTAATACGGCTCAGTAAAATCAAATGTTTCCTTACGCTCGTCCGTAATTGTAATCCCTGCCCCACCAATATCTGTTTCACCATTTTTAATTGTTTGGAATACAGGCTCCCACCCAATACTTTCCCACTTCACTTCAAAATCCATTTCATCTGCGATTGCTTGTAGCACATCCACATCAATCCCTACAATTTTCCCTTTATCATCGAGTGATACGATAGGGGCAAATGTAGCCTCAGTACCTACCTTATAAACTTTTTTACTATCTCCATCACCTGATGATGTATTGTCTTTCGAGCCGCAACCCGCTAAAACTAGCGTGAAAGCTGCCATAATTGTAAGCAACACCATTAAATTTCTTTTCATAGCCCATCCCCCTAGTATGATATTTTTTCCATAATGCGTATTATTTTTCGCAATTCGGAAATGTAAGACTATTACGTAAATTATAGTGACAATATTCTCTTTAGACAATACTTTTTTGTATAAAAATAATCATTTCTTTATAAATAGTATTATTCAATCTCGTTTTTAGGATAAAAAGGAATAAATAGTTAACCAGAAGCTATACAAAAAAAGAATCTCCCTTAGGAAATTCTTTTTTGAGCATCTAATCTTTATCGTATTGGATGTTCAAAATTCCAATTTGTATAAATGGCAGCAGCCTGAACTGGGTGTGAGGAGGTATCTTCTGTATAGCCACCAATTAAATTACCTACTCTAAAAGTAGGCTCAAATAGCTGTTCCTCCTTAGGTGGTGCTGTCGGTCCATCTATTCCTATTTTGGTTTTGTCTGTCACGACTACTTCCATACCGTTATCCAATGTAAAGCTCAGCCCATCTTCTCCGACTTCTGTAATGGTCCCTTCGATATTTACTAGCGCACTTGCCGCAGGAGCTGAATGGTCCGCAACAATTCTCTCCGTCAAATCAATTGGTGTATCATGATTTATATTTACCATAGCAAGGACAGCAATCACTGCACAGGCTATTAAGCTTCCCACACTAATTCTTACTTTTTTCATAAAGGACCTCTTTTCATATTCCATCATCTCTTCCCGCATCTTACGCTTAAATTCCTCAGAAGCGTGAATCTGCTTCATCACATTCTTATAAGCATTCATCATCCTTTGCTCCCTTCTTCTAGAATCGTTTTCAGCTTCATTCGTGCCCTTCTGAGCTTTGAGCCTACTGTATTGACGTTGATCTCTAATAAATCAGCCATTTCTGCCGTTGTATAGCCCTCGTAATAATGTAAATAAACAATGACTCTCTCTTCTGAAGGAAGCTCAAAAATTTCAGTAAGAACCATCTGCTCCTCTTTTGCAATAAAGGCCATTTCTTCTGTAATGGGCACCGTCTTCTTCACACGTGAAGACTTAAAATAATCCTTGCACTTATTAAATGTCACCTTTATGAGCCAAGCCTTTAAATGAGCTTCATGAGCGAAGGGCTTGTTCTGCCTCATCAGTGTCATATAAACCTCCTGCACAATGTCCTCCGCCTCAGCCATATTTTTGGTCTGTTGCACAGCAATTCGTATGAGGGTGTCACTATATGTTTGAACAATTTCTTGCACACTTAAGCCAGCAAACTTTATCATATTTTTCACCTAACCTCCTTCATGACATAATACGATTCAACTTCAGCTATTCGTGCAACAGATACACTTTAGCTTACATTTTAATAAAAAAAGAGACCCTTCATTAGAATCACAAATGAATCACCCTTCTTAGCTGAATACACATGCAAAAACCCGCAAACCGTAGATGATTTGCGGGTCCCTCTCTTCATTGCCAAGCTCGATTGTTCCATTGCTTGAAAAATTCGTCCTCAGCCAAAATAGCTTCATAAATAGGGATAAAGAATTGCTTCAGAATCCCTGTCATCTCGAGTGTAGAAGTTAGCTCGATTGTAAAATGATGTCGATCAAATAATTCCACAATATACGCCTGCAATCTTCGTCCTTCAATAGTTTGCGTTTGTAGCAATTGTTGTACTTCATTTATTGTTTTTTCTGTCTTTTCTAATGCTGGATATTGGTAAATTTCGATAAATTTTTGTGCAAGCACGAATTCTGTTGGATATGTATAAACCACCGCCGCCTTATTGTCTAGCAAGCTAGGAAAATTAATGGTCTTTGGTGTTATTCGCATGTTTTCTTTAAAGGTAATCCTTACTTCTATGTATACTGTCATTTTCCCCAATGTAGCTGGTATGCTTAGTTGAATATTATCATTCGATACGGACGAGTCGATCCGCTGTGCATCCCATTCAATGCCATCCGCTGGTATTGCTAGTGAGCAAATTTCTTTAAAGGCCTGTTTCACTATATCATGTTGATGAACGCTTGCTTGCGCTGTCAGCGTGACTTCTTTGGAAGGCTTCACCAATCCATTTGTTAAAGCAAATAATAATAGATCCCCATCTAGATAAAATTGATCTTCATAGGAGGATATGGATAGACGATAAAGCAGTCTTTCTTGGCAATAGCGTGATACTAGCTGATCCATATTGTCTTGCCGTATAGCCATTTCTTCTAATTGTGTCACGACATTCGTCGATAGTGTGTCGATATTTCCCATTGACATCCCTCACTTTTTTTGATTTTTCTGATTTTTAATGCAGAATTTAGATTTTTACTAAAATTCATGCTTTTATTATCACTTATTTATGGAAGAGAGTAAACGGTAATGTATACCAAAAAGGCCTGTCATGGTTGGACATGACAGGCCTTAAAATTAGACAAGGGGCAGCCTCGCTGTTGCGAAACTACCCCTTTAGTATTTATAGGTAACATTCTCGTAAATTGTAAAAGTCTCAACCCAATCGTCTGGGGAATATTATCTTGAAACCAGATTCGTTTCATCACCGCGGTAAAATTCCACTGTGTGCCTTCTAACTTAAGCAACGCAAACCCTACCATCTTTTGCGTCCTTGCAGCCCCAAAGCATGCGCCAGTGTGAATAAGTATCTACAAAAACAAAAAGCAGAATGCCAGATTACGGAAATATGCTACCTAAAATAGCACGTGTTCTATTATAGCACCTTATACTACAAAAGTAAAGGTCTATAAAAAATTACCAAGGAATCTCCTTAGAGCATTTAATCTGATAACCCTTTTCAGTTGTCCATTGGAGAAGTGTTTGCCAAAAGTTTTCACAGGCAGCTATGATTTGCTGAGGATTCGTTAGATTGCCTGTCATGACCATTTCAGCTAATGCTTTTAACCCGTGTGGCTGATCATCCATCGCTAAAGCCTCAGGTAATACTTGTGCAGATGTTGTATAGCACTGCCTATGGTGTAATCCTACTATCATGGCACCAGTCATCGCTATTTTCATCGCCAGTATCGGCAAAAATGTGGTGGGACCCTGAACAGCTATGTTCCTTAATTTCCCCATGTATTCATACATTTCTTCTACAATGGTTTTGCAAATTGCTTCCTTAAATCGGGCATTCTCCACAGTGGCCGCTTTGTCTTTGAGTTCTAGAAAAAAGCCAGAAGGATCGTAAAGTGGCTGTAAATCGAAAAACTTCCCATTTGTTAATGGCCAATCTTCCTCAACCGTTATTGCCTCTTCGATAATCACTTCTGCTTGATCGAAATTAACCTCTGCCTTCCAATCTCCTGCTGTCCATTCATAGCTATAGCTGTGATCTAATTGATGACAGACACACTTAAGCTCAATGTCAGAAAACGGACCATCTGATTTTCTAGCCAACGAGCCATAAATACCAATTGCTCGAACATTTCCTCCATATTTTGCGAGAACTTGTTGCGCAATCGAATGGGCAATCTGCATGCGTTCATCACTTGTCTTTTTTCTTGGTCCAATCATTTACATCGCTCCTTTTATAAGTAAGATCGTTGTTATTGAACCAAGGTGGACCACGGGCTTAACGAGGAATTTTTGCTGGTAACATCATCAAAACCTCCTTTCATCACATTTCCTGTAATTTAATAGAGCATACAAAATCGATATGAAACGCTTCATGGCTTACAGATTGAATGTGACCCTCATATTTCATGTCATATAGTAAAATTATTGCATTATAAGCTTTCTGTAGTTCATTGCCCATTTTGGCTAGCACTTGATGTTTAAATTGCTGCGAATAGGAAAATTCATTACAAAGTAGTTGCTTAAGTTGGTTTGAAGCTGCTTCATAAAATAGCGCTTCACAAAAATCTTCATCGAAGGTTAAGCCGAAATCGTATTCAAATTGATTGTAGAACTCATCATAAAGTGCTTTAAACTCTCCCTCACAAGTACGGTGCTGATTTTCTGGTAAAAAAAGCTTTGCTAACTTTTGTGAAAAGGCTTCGTCCGTTTCATCTTCTCCCTGATAGACAGTGGCAAGATATGTATGTAACTGTTCTTCGCTTGTAAAATTACCAGCCCATATGGAAACATAGCCATTCTGTTCATCATCCATGACCTCATCCCTTTCTCGAATAAATCAATGCACCGCCTGAGCCCATTATTATTAAATGCTTGCCAGATGGCGAAAATCCACATTTAATCATGCCATCCAATCGCTGTAAATCAATAGCTGTCGCATTTTTTAAATAAGTATAATTAGTTGTATAAAGATAATCGAGTACTACTGTGGCACGTGGCCACCAAGGATAAATAACTTCAACCTGCCAGCCATCTGCTGTCATATGAATCCCATCCCCAGCTTCAAAGCCGAAAATAGAAATTTTCCCCTGAGGCAATTGAAACGTTAAACGGTCATCACTCATTCTGTCGTAAGTTTCATCCACGTCTCGTTCTCGATGAAGACGACGACCTGTTATAGGCTCAGTGACACTATAGCCAGAGCCACTAATTAGTACGATGTTTTCCTCATGATCCCAACCGCAAGCCAAAACACCATTGGCAGCAATGCTCGTTTCATACGCCCATGGAATAGGAGGTTTCGTGCAGATCAACGACTGTGCATTCGCCAGCAAGTCTAGCTCAAAGGGAGTTCGTTTATCATTGTTCACCATATTATTCCACCCTCCTCTTTTATTACCATATACTAAAAAAAGGCTTGTCTCAAGAACAAGCCTCTATACCTCTAACACACCATAATGAAATTTTGCAGTGATCCGTTCATACTGCTGAAAGCCATAGGTCGCAAACCACTCTGAGCGAAAATGTGCCTTTAACACCACACGCTTTTTCGCTACACGCTTGGCTTCATTAACCCATTCATCGGTTAATGTGACATGCTCCCCTGCTAGCCGTAGTGCCTGAAAATTATTGGCCTCTTCAATAACCTTCTCAAACATCGGGTCCATATAGACTACATCAAATGCATTGTCTGGTAGGGTTTTCAAATAGCGAACAGCCTCAGACTGTATTACTTCGATGTGTCGCATACAGGCAGTTAACGGTAGCTCGGATGTATCATAGGCTTGCATCCCCTGTCTAACAATAAACGCTACATTTGGATTCGCTTCCAGTCCCACAACACGACCTGCTTCACCCACTGTATAAGCCGCTAACATGGCATCTGCAGCTAAACCTAATGTACAATCCAACACCGAATCCCCCAGTTGAAGCTGTGCCGCTTCCAAAAAAGGCTCTGCCTCACCTCGGGCCACACGCTTTAATCGAAACGCCGCAGAATTGGGGTGAAAGAAAAACGGCTCCTGCGCCCCATAGGCATAATACTCGAAGCGATTCTTGCCCGCCACGATCACATGTGCTTGTAACTCCTGTGAAATCTTGCGAACAGAGCGCTTGTTTCGTGGCTCAAACGTAGCACCTAATTCTTGACACGCAAAAGCAGCGAGCGCCATCGATACATCGTCTGGTCTGCCCGCTGTCGTCACAATCGTTTTTAATTCTCGCATGTTTGCTCTAACACGCCAGTTAAATGAGAGACAATCTGCTCCACAGGGAATCCCTCAATTTGTTCACGTGGGATAAAGTAAGCCAACTCCCCATCCTTTAAAATCGCCATAGATGGTGAGCTAGGTGGCACATCCTCAAAATAACCACGCATCGCCGCAGTCGCCTCTGGGTCCTGTCCCGCAAACACCGTCACAAGATGATCTGGCTTCACCGCTGCAATCGCCTCACGCGCCGCTGGACGAGCAAGCCCTGCCGCACAACCACAAACCGAGTTAATCACCACTAACGAAGTTCCCTTCGTCTCCGCCATAAATTCATTCACCGCATCCGCAGTCGTCAGCTCCGTAAAACCAGCCTCCACAAGCTCCTCACGCATCGGCTTCACAACCTGCTTCATATATTCATCATAAGCGTTCATGCTTTTACCCTCTTTCATATGTATTCGCAAAGCTTATTATAGCAAGGTTTTGTGTGAATGTACAAAGACATGCTTTTCGCCTGATTTCGGGGGTTTTCGGGGGGGAATGTGACTTTTTTGTGATTTTGGTGACTTTTTTGTGTAACGGGTAGTTGTTTTATTCGGGGTCGTTGCACACCTAAAAAATGGAATATATACAATCATAGTAACTTATTTCATGGAACTTAAAAAGCCCAGAATCAAGCTTTAACATTTATGAATCAAATTCTTTTTAAATAAGACCTTTGAAAATAATAGACTTAAGAATTTTTCTAAATATTTATTATGAATCGTTTTGGCAATATTATTTATTCAATAAGAGTGAGTATATAACTTTTTTCTTATTTAAGTAACAGATGCTTTAGTTGCTAAACTCTATATATTAACTGGTAATATATTCAAAAGAAGGTGATATCATGGCTGGTAATGCAGGTAATCACCGCTTTGTGCAGTTACAGATCGCAGTCAATTCAAAGGACCTAATGATAACTACATCAAACGCGATACAAATACAGGGCGTTTCATGAAACAAAAAACTTCTGGCGGGAAGTTTAAAGGTGTACATATGGAAAAAAAGAAATAGCCCTAACCCATTGAAAACATCTACATTTAGCTATTCTATATTCTAAGCCTTCTAGCTTTTCCATGTTTTCACGAATCTCCTTTTCAATCATTTGATAAGGGATGCAATACGACCGTTCAAACGATCTGTGCGTTGTGAAGCAATAACTAATCCATACTTTCCTGCACCTATTGAGCAAATGGCAAATGTCCATTCTTGCCTATCCAATATTCTTTATCTACTTATAACATTTCAATCTCTGCTTTTACGATATCTATCATGCGTAAAAAATCCGCATAGTTCTTAAATGATCTCCATTCCTCTTTTTGCCCCTTTTAGTTCACTTCAATGTATATTATGTTAAACTCATTACATAGTTTTAATACCATTTATCACAATGCTTTGAGCAATTTCATAGAATTCAGTTCCTCACTACTTTTTAAAGTGAACTAAAACAGAAAATTTAAATCCTAAAATCCTTCATCGCTTTGTCCATTTGATCTCGGTTAATTCCGATGTAACGCAATGTAATTTTAGGTGATGAATGATTTAGTATCTCTTGTAACAAGGCTACATCCTTTGTCTGTTTGTAAAAATGACAGCCAAATGTTTTCCTTAAAGTATGAGTGCCTATATTTTCTTCAAGTCCAACAGAGGATGCTGCTTTATTTAATATCTTGTATGCTATACTACGACTGATGGGTTTATTAACACCTTCACGACTCTAAACAAATATTCATGTTCTTCCTTGCATTTTACATATTGCTTTAGTTCTCTTTTCAATTGCGGGGTCATTTCAATACGTCCCACCTTTTTGCCTTCTTCTCCACCATAAGTAAGGCTTCTGTGTATCTGTCACTTTTAGAAGCAAGATGTCAGAAATACGAAGACCTCTGTTAATCCCTACAACAAACAACATGTAATTACGGTAGTTCCAAACAAACAAATACTTTTTGATTTCACGGATATATTCTGAATCACGTATTGGCTGTACAAAATTCATTTACGGTTCCTCCTTCTTTGAGTTTTAAAAATTCACTTTAAAAGAAATAAAAAAGGGACAACAAGTGACAACAGCGTTTGCCATTATCATTTGTCATCCTCCAAATAATTTTATTTAAAATGTTGTAATAACGCAATGACATTATCAGTTTTTTTAAAGACTCCATTATTTTTCCAAAAATCCCTAGAATAAACTAAAATTGAACTAATAGTAAAAAAGAACACATAAAGTAAGTTTTGAAGAATATTCAATAATTGCAGAACCACTAAAACTTATCAATATCGCTAAAGTAGAAAATCCTACTGCTTCACTTGCTGTAGAAACTGACTGCTTTTGAGATTCTCGCATTAAGTATTGCTCTAATTGATTTATCAAATTTTCAATTTGTTCCTTAGAGTATATATTTTCTAATGAAATACTTGAAATATAATTATCACTTCTATCTAAACAATGTAAGTAATGATAATAAAGTGGATTTTGTAAATAATATTTATAAATCATATCAACCGAAATTTATATTTTTTGTTAACAATGTAGTTTTCTCCACCATAGACCTTTTTTATTTTATTATAAAAATTTTTTTCTTCTTCTGTAGAAATTCTGTGCATCAAACTTCCTCATCTCTTTTTTGTCTTATAATACATTTTTCTTACCTAAGAATAGAATGTTCCAGCCTTTAGTTAAATACTAAATCTTATCATATTTACGATGAGTTGTTAAAACTTCACTCTTTAGTTGTTTTAGGTATTCCATTGAATAAGAAATAAAGATAAGGTGTCAAACATACAAAGAATAATAATAAAATAATATTATTTGTTTCATTCATAAGTAATGTTGTGGTTAGAGTTTCTGACTTTTGACTTTTCTCAAAAGATTCTTTTACCACTTCTGTTTTTTCTTGCATAGACAATAACATCATATTTGTCATTATTGGTATAAAACCAGCAAATACAGTCCATCCTGCAAAATATTTTTCGTGTCTATCATTTATTTCTATTATTTTTTTCCCTCTAATCTCTATTTTATATAAATATTCGATTGATAATTTAAATACGTTATATATAATAAAGAACAATATAGATATAATAATTACAATAAAAAATGCTAAATTTTTAATGTTTTCTTCTATAAAAATATCAATATCAAAATAATCAAAGAGTTTCGATATTCTTTCGAGTATCCACGTTCCTAATAAAACAGAAATAATTGATAACAGCGCTATAAAAGAGAAGGTTCCATAAAAAGACATTGTTTTATCAACTAACTTTTCAAATTTCTCAGATATTATCATTCTATATATAATTAATAAAAAAAGGACTATTAATAAAAACAACAACCTTTTATTACCTTCAATTTTCATAAATATCATAGTGCATAAATAAAAAATAATATAAAAATAACCTATGTACATTACATTTAAAATTTTATTGTTTTTTATCATACTCTTCAATATCACACTCCATTTTGATAATAGTTTCTAACCAACCTATATACTTAGTTATCTTCCTATATCTCACATTCACTAAAATTACAATTACAATACATACAAAAATAAAAAACGATCCAAATAATGGCATTATTAAATTAGTTGATAAAATAATTATTTCTGCAAAATTATCATATACACCTGTAAGATTAGTAGTGGAACTCCCACTGCTAATCTCCTCCATTACTACCCCTAAATGGACATTATAGAAATTAAAGATAATAACTAACAAAGTTCCAAAAGTAGCCACAAATGCTGTTGCCATCGCAATTAAAACATTAGTTATATTTTGTATCAAAATATTAAAAATAGAATTCTCACTTTTAAGAGCATTTTTTAGAAATATAATTTCATCATTACTATGAAATTTCTTAAATGTTTTTAAAAATTCCACATGTTCTTCTACTGTATTCCTTTTTAGAAATTGCTTTTCAATTGCCCTAATATAGCTAACTGAACTATTTTTTGTTCTCTTTAATATATTGATACTTCTATCGTTCAAATTAGTTTTCCCCCAATATTAAAAATAGTAATATATTCTATTTAATACTATTATATCAATATTTATTAGTTAAATGATTTTTAAAGGGAAGAAAATTAAGTCTAAAGCTCCTCCCCCTCATCAAATTCAACCCGCTTTACCTTCCCTTGATAAGTAACAATCTTAGTCTTAGCATGTGCTGGAAGCTCAGAAAATTTTGCAATCCCTTCTGACAAAACAATGATGCAGTTTTCAGGGGTAGTATCATAATGTCGACTTGTAGCATACCTTCATTCGAAATTTCTAGTTGTTTTAAACGCATAAATGCTTTCCCCTTATGCTATATTAGTTTTACTGATAGCAAGGGCGAAGCCTTATTATTGAAGAGCTATGGTTGCCGCCATAGCTTTTTTAATTGGTCATGATTAAATGGTTTAGAATTTGATAGCACTCTCTTTTTTGATAAAGCATTCATACATGTTTCCATTTTCGATTTCGTAAAATTTATCGATAAACATTTCTTCATCACCCACAAGTTGTTGTAATGCCATATATACAGGATCAAAAGAAAAACAAATGATATCATAAATATTTACATTAACTACCTTCAACATCCCTCATCCCCTCAAAGTTAGATGTATGTTGTATAAATAATTCCTCTTAGCCCCTTTCCAGAGGCTGCTTCTATTTCACAGAACCAAGTAACACTTAGTTACGTTCAGATTCAAAAAAATATCTTCAATTGTGGTTGAATAGTAAATAGCAATTTTTCGAGGTAATTCTAATGAAGTTGTTCTTACACCTACTTCAAAGGCACTTAACATTTATCTTGTTATTTCAAGACCTCGTGCAACTTCTGTTAATGTTTTATCTCCACGAAGTTTAATTAATTTCTCTCTCACGCTTCACCTCTCCTTAAAAGTAACATTTAGTTATCTAACAACCTCAACACAAAGCAACTATTTGTTGCAGTCAATACTTTTAGCAACTTTTGGTTGCACACAGCAACTCATAGTTACGTTATAATAAAAATTATTTAATATTTACTAAATTAAGAGGGGATTACAATGCTATCAATTCGATTAAAAGCCTTAAGAATGCAGCAACGTAAGACCCAACAGGAAATAGCTGATTTACTTGGGATCACACGACAAGGCTATGCAAAATATGAAAATAATTTAGGTGAACCTGATAACTCAACACTAGCTAAATTAGCTGATTACTTTGAAGTAAGTACGGATTACCTTCTCGGACGTACAGACAATCCCGCAAATACACAACAAGAAAAAAACGAAGCTGCTTTTCAAGCCTTTGCTAATGATCCAGAATTAAATGTATTTTACAGGGAGCTTCCTGAATCAGATGAAGAAGCAGTACGCAAGCTTCGCAACATTTGGGAAATCATTAAAAATGAGAATAAATAGGACATGCTGCAATGGCATGTCCTTAAAACAAACCTATAATAGGAAAATCAAACATAAATGTATTATGTATATTTTTTTATCGCTTTTCTAGTTATATTTACACAAGTCAACATAACTATTTATTTGTAAAAAATTAAAAACTAATTGATGGTGAGTAAATGAAAATATTAATTCATGAACACTTAACGCAATAGTGAACCAAAATACTACACATATAGACAATCTAATAACGAAAGAAATCCCCAAAACTTAGAGACTTAAACAATATTAAAGCTGATAAAAAATTGATAGTAGATGCTAAACCTCACAGGGAGGCAGATCCTTTGTTCCTTGGATTGCCATAATGAATAAAGAAATTACTTTAAATCCGAAAACAAATAAAGCCACAGTACAAAGAGGATATTGAAACCTCAAATACTTTCAAAGAAAATCACGAAGAGTCTACTAATAAAACAGGTAGAAGAAGTAAAAGAGACAACATAACTTCTAATGAAGATTTGAATAAATCTTTAGAGCATAGGCAATTAGTTGGTGACATAGCTGAAGAAATCGCTTTGAAATTCTACAAAAAGGAAGTTAAAGAGAAGTTTGGAGAAGAATTTGAGAAGAAAGTTAGACTCATTACCAAAACTAATGTTAATACCACCGAAAAAAACGGTCATGGATATGGTTATGATCTTATAGCATACGATTATGAAAAACAAACGCCATCAGAAATCTTTATAGAAGTAAAAGGTACACAAAGTACTAGTCAAAGCTCCCCCTTTGAAATCTCAGATAATGAGTTAAATAAACTTCTAGAGCATAAAGGGAATTCGCATAGCCAGCGTCTTAGGAGTAGGAAGTAAAAACCCCGAAATTTTTGAAATAAAAGGATTTGAAAACTACTCTACGAAAGATGAGTTATTAGAAAAGAAATTTAATATACGACCAACTTCTTATTTAATAACCGGGGTTTCAAACAAATAAATAGATATTTAATAAAGAATCATATTGATAAATTTATTCTTGGTTTATAAACTTACATAAAAAATGAGAGCAGGTAATAAAATTGACAGTAACACAATTTGCTTCACTTCATTATATTGATAGTAATGCTTCATCCACTACACAAAGAGAAGTTAATACTAATGATGCTATAAGTTATGTTAAACAACTTATTCAAGAAACTCAAGTTAACCCAAATAAGAGATCCTTTGCTTTCAAGAATTCTACTACCCCTCTTTTCGAATATGTTATGGATATTTTTAATCAGTTAAACTCTGAATCTATAGAGAACATCTTTTCTAGCAATTGTATAAAAATAGCAGAGAGACTATTATTGGCTGAAAAAGAGACAGTCTCTAAATACCCTAATATGCAGCACCCAAGAAAAGGAAGCCTTATAATAACTGCTGATAATTTGGGAGATGAGTTATTAATTACTTTAGCCAAAATTGAAACGGTTGATTTTCTGGAAGATGTTCATCTTAAAATTCAGAGTGGGCTACCTATTAATAAAAAAGCACTTAAAACAGCAGTTATTTGTATTACCCAACTTGAAGATACCGAAGAGCTAGAGGTACAAATCACTGTTACAGATAGTGGATCAACTATAGCTAAATATTGGTCTGATGACTTTTTAGAGGCCTCTGAGTTAACCTCAGATGAAAAAAATACTAAAAATGCATTTACCGCAATTGAAAGAATCCTGAGTCAAAATCTGAAAACACAAGCTCCTAGTGATTATACAGAACTAAGAAATGGATTAGTAGGTTATTTTAAAAAACAACCCTCATTTCACTTTGAAAATATGATTGATTATGTCTTTGGTAATTACGAAATGGAAAACACCCAAGTAAATTTGGAAAATGTTAAGGATAAAGTCAAGAAATTATTAGAAAAGGAAAAGTTCGACACGCATTTTACAATTGTGCCAAATGAAATAAAAGCGAGATTTAAAAAGACTTATAAAGTAACTGATGAAATTGAATTAAGAACAAACGGGCATATCGAAAATCTAAGACACATAATAAAGGCTACTAAAAATACTCAAGGTGAGAAAATTCTAGAAATAAAAATTGAAAGTGATACAATATATAAGTCATTTGAATTTAATGATGTTCAAAAAGAACAACAAGAATAATTAAATGTAATAAGGGGGCAATTATGAATAATTCAAAAGAAACGTTAGATTTGTTTTCCAAAGAAGTTTTACTTACGTCAGGCGCTAAAATTGAAGAAAATCATATTCTCCCTTTTTATCAATCATTATATATAAATGATAGATTAAGGGTCATCGTAACTATTGATGGTATTGACCCTGACTCCTACACTATAGATAGTTTAGAAATAATTGATAAAATTTTATCATTAAACGAGTACATAGAAGATGATTCGGAAACAATTATCAAAATTGAGATAATTAAAGAAAATAAAGATACACTTAACATCTACGATATCCATTTGTTTATTACTTATTTAAATGAATTATCACTCAGACAAGTTTTAGCTATTTTCAGCAGATTTAATAATTCTGAAAAAAAAATTGTAGTATCATTTAGTAAAGACACAAAATATACTTTTTCTACCAATTTATTTAGTACATTTCAAACAAATAAAGAAATTAGTGATTTAAACAAAAAAGAAAGACTAGAAAATCTGAATCTCTCATCAAATAACTCTGGAATTTCAAACTTTAACTTTATTCCTGAAGATTTTCAAGTAAATTCTTGTTCAGAAGATTTACTTCCATTAAAACAAATTTTTGATAGAATTTCTTTCTTTTTAAGTATTGCCTTTATTGCTGATTGGGCTGAGTTAGATAAAATGGGTTTACATTTTAAAATTCTGGGATACAAAAAGATCGATATATCAATGCCAATTTCACACAAATTATACAATGGGGAAGTTTTTTTTAATATTTATCGCTGGATATTTGAAAATGGTAATGGAAGTATAGAGGATAAAGTAGGTATTGCACGAAATATTATTTCTAGATACTTAAAATATACAGATCAGCATCTTACTTTAGATGAAGACGCATATTCGTCCATTATTACTTCTTACAAGATCTACTTAAAAGAGAATGTTGAAAAATATATTGAAACAAAAAACAAGGTTGCTGAATTAAACACCGAGCTTACCACTAAAGTAAAAGAGATGAATCAATTAATAATTACAAATTTTAAAAATAATAATCTCACTCTTTTAAGCTACTTCATTTCACTTTTTATTTTTAATAGTGTTTCTTTTAAACAAACCACTGTGTTTACTAAGCATACTTTCGCTATATCATTTGTTGTATTACTTATATCTTCATCCTACCTTTGGCTAACGGCCTACCAATTAAAGAAAGATATTAAAATAAATATACGCTATTTCTTTGCAATTAAATCTATTTACAAGGACTTTTTCGACCCTTCTGAACTAAATAAAATATTCAACAAGAGACATTTTTCCTATAATATTAATAAAGTGCAACAAACGTTCCGATTATACATGCAAGCTTGGATAGCTGAATTATTTTTATTATTTGTTCTATCCATTATCTTGACCTTTGGACCTCAAATAAAAAATCTTTTATCATCATATATAAAAATGGTAGTTATTTCTTTAACTTCTTAAAACCTCACTTCACATTTGGTGGGGTTTTATAGTATACGTATACAGAACATACGTTCTTAAACAAATAACTTGGAGAGGTTTTTCATTGAAATACACAACACATACAGAAGATTTTATCGAAGAACTATTTGTACGAATGGACATATTAACTCCTCATCAACTCAATTTTCATAAAATCACTTTACATTTGGGTATTCAATTATTTTATTGGGCTGATAAGAGTCAAGCACTCTTTTTAAAAGAACAAGTATACATATTTTTAAATGAAAAACTGTCAGACCAGCAACAATGGCAAGATTTTTGCCATGAGCTAGCACACGTACTATTAAATAGTGGGCATCAAGGGCGTATGTCCCCCCTATTCCTTGAGTACCAAGAGAACAAGGCAAACAACTTTATGTATCATGCTTGTGTTCCCTCTTTCATGCTGGATGAGATAGAGCCGTGTAATCTTAATGTTGAATATGTGCAGCAGCAATTTAATGTGGAATATGATTTTGCCATTAAACGAATGGAACAGTACTACAGTAAAAAGAACTTATGCTGAATTGGAATAGGTGCTCAAATGACTCTATTTTATAGTTGGAAATAGAATGATATAGGAATTCAAAAATTATTGAAATGAAGGTGAATGGTTTGAGCTTAGGTGAATTATTAAAAGAATTACGTGGTGATGAGAGTTTACGTGATGCAGCAAAGCGGATAGACATTACTTATTCTTACTTAGCTATACTTGAAAGAGGAACGGATCGTCGGACTGGTAATCCTATTAAACCAACACCAGAGACCCTACAACGAATCACTTACGCCTATAAATATGATTATTTTAAGTTGATTGAAGTGGCAGGCTTTTCAGATGATCCTTCTTATAATCCAGCATTAAAAGAACCTTTTGCTCAAAATCCCTCATTACAGCAATGGTATAAATCTCTTGCCCACCGCAATGAGCAAGATGTTGAGAAGCTAAAAATAATCTGGGATGTATTTCATGAAGGTGGTGACATCTAGTGCATTTCGTTGAAATAATAAGACAACATGGCGTTGTACTGGTGAGGGCCCTCGTAACCCTTCCACTGGTAAACGACGTCAAATTACACGTCGTGGTAAAAGTAAAGGCGAAGCTCGTAAAAGAGTAGAAAAGGCTATTGCTGAGCTAAAGAAAGCACATACCTTCGATGCAAAGATAACGTTTGATAAATTTAGCCAGATTGGTTGAAGCTCTATCGGATGAAAGGCAATAAGGAAACAACAAATGAACATCGTGCTTACTGTATTTCCCTACTCAATCGTTACTTAGCGAAACAGAAAATAACTGCAATCTCAACGATCGAATTACAAGGTGCGCTCAATCACCTATTTGAAAATGGTACCGCATTTAATACACTGCGTGGCACTCACAATGCCGCCAAAATGATTTTGCCTATGCAAAAGAAATTGGATTAATTGAGATAAACCCTGTAGCAGCTACTTTTGTACCGAAAAAGAAAATGACATTAGAAGAAGTACTACTGAGGAAACATCAAAGCTTTATCTAGAATCAGATGAATTGAAGGAATTTTTAAGCTATGTGGACAAGCACCGTAATATCATGTATCGAACTTTGATTTATACAATCGCCTTCACAGGTATGCGTCCAGGAGAAGCTGTTGCCCTTAAGTAAGAGGATGTCGATTTAGAGAAGAAGGTTATTCACATCAACAAAACGGTATATGCGAAAAATGGTGTGCGTGGTGACTTTGAACTTACACCACCAAAAACATTTGGTAGTATCCGATCTGTGAATTTTGATGATATTGTTGTAGAAAAACTGAAACAGCTTTATAAATGGCGTGAAGATCGTGAATGGGTAAGGTATGAATTTGTATTCGGTGACAAAGAAGGCATCCCCCCTACCGTCAAGATGCTCAACCAAACCGTCCGACGCCTCGGTGCCCTTACTGACATCAACAAACAATTCCGCACCTACATCCTCCGCCATACACATATTAGTCTATCGGCAGAGGCCGGTGTCGATTTGAACTTCATCATGAATCGTGTCGACCACAAAAACTCTGAGACAACGACTAAGATTTATTTACATGTTACATCTGGAATGCGCGCCAATGAATCGGAGAAAATGCACGCCAAGTTTACGGAATTATTGATGGATTGAATATCAAAAATAGGCCTATGGAGATACTTTAGTATCTCCATTTTATTTGTAAATCTATCTATGGTTTATATTCAAGAGGATTATTCGTGTCTGTCTACTCTTATCATATGATCAATCTTATTTCTTTCGAAATATTTAGATATACTGTAAATTAGATTTTTTATAGTTTGTCTGCTGTTAGTAGAAATATACAGTTGATCAGCTATTTCCAAGAGAATTTTCTTTGGTTGATTTGATAAATACATTTCAATTTCTGATATCCTCATATTCTTCAAATTCTCTATTATCATTTGTGTTTCAAAAGGTAACTCTTCTTTAGTTATAATATTTTTATTATTCTCCTTACGATTATTCTCTACTAATTGAAGAATATCGTCCAAAACATCTTCAATCTCTGTTTCTCCATAAACCTTTAAAATCTTACTAATCTTCAATGTAATACTAGATAACTCTGAAGCTTTCAAAAGTTTCCACCTCATCTCAGTTTAGTACTAAATTCTGCAACGATTGATTGTAAATAGTCCGTTTGTTTAGTTGCATTTGGTTGCGATCTAGGCAGACTATTAACTGCATAAACAGGTAGATTAACTGAAGCAGCAGCAGATATGCCGTCCCCATCTGTTAGATAATTTTCAAAAACCATTCCTGGATGTTGAGACTTAACAGTAATTATAGTATCCAAATGTGTTTGTTTAGGACTACCACCATATTCATCGACCATATTGAAGATAATACCAGCAAATTCAGTTTCAATGTACGCTTCTGCAATTTCAGCATAGTCATGCATGCCCTTAAAACTTTTGTTAAATTTCTCCATATAATCCACAATTAAAGAAATACCTGTTGTAGATAAAAAGTCTGGAATAGCAGGTATTACAAAATAATCACTTGCGTAAAAAGCATTTTGAGTAACTATATTAACATTTGGTGGACAATCTAATAAAATATAGTCATACTCATCCTTAATATCCTTCAACAAATTATGGATAATCGATAGTTTCTCAATTTCATTTTTCGTGTCTTCTTTATGATCTTTTCCTGCTTTTCGATTTCGTGCAAGTTGTAAATCTACCAAAACCAATTCTTGATGTGATAAAACCATATCTAAATTATTATATACATAACCTGGTTCTGCATTTACCAGCTCTGCATGAATAATTTCCTCTCTATTGTAAATAGTATCATTAAAATAACTATCAAATAAGTCTTTAAGAGTTTTTATTCGCTCATCATAAACTTTTTCTACATATCCACTTACACCAACTGCAAGGAATGAAAGATTACATTGTGGATCCAGATCAATCATTAAAACTTTCTTACCTTGATAAGCTCTTAGACCTGCGCTAAGATGTAAAGTTAAAGTAGATTTTCCTACTCCACCTTTCCAATTGATAATACTAACCACTTTCCCCATTATATTACCTCCTATTTTTTACAATATAACAAAATTTTATAATATAGGAAATTGGTTGTATATCAAATATCAATCTTACTTAATAATTTTAAATGATATAATTAGAGATTTTAATTAGCATTTACTTATTTTATATAATAAAAATATAATTTTCATTATATAATTAAAATATATCAAATTCTATAATACTAACAGTTAATTATAACTATATCATTAAACTGCTTTTTAATACTCTATTCTACATTTATTTAAACCTAATTAATAAACGTAAAATAAATGTTTACTTTCCGTGACTTTTTTCAAAAATCAACCTCATTTATCCTCTACAAACCTTGATATACCAAGGAACCAAAAAAGCATGAACGCTTATATTCATCATAAGCGTTCATGCTTTTACCCTCTTTCATATGTATTCGCAAACCTTATTATAGCAAGGTTTTCTGTGAATGTACAAAGACATGCTTTTCCTGATTTCGTGGGTTTTCGGGAGGAATGTGACTTCCATGTATAACTTTTACTTTATAATCTGCAATAAAGAAAACGAATGAAAGTACTTGTAAAATAACTGGAAGGAAAAAGAGTCCTGCATCATACTTGATGGAATGTTCCATGTATTCACATAGACTAACTATCACTGTTCTTTCCCTCAATCTAGATAATAAAGCCTGAAAATCAATTACTAAAAAAAGTAAATATACTAAATATTTTCAAGTTCAGTACGATAACAACTATGGAACTAAAAATGTAATTAGGAAGGTGATAATTTATCATGATGACGACCAATTTCTCTACTATGCAATATTTAATGTCACGAAAGTCCTCGTCTAAGTATTATGGGTTGACGCGACAAATGAGCAAGGAAGTTAAAGCTACATCGAAAGAGAATCAAGAAAAAATAAATAATGTAAATAAAATTCTTGAAGAAAGTAAAACTTCTAAACTATCTAGCAAACAAATTGAAACGTTAAAAAGCGCAGTAAAGCAAGGGTTATTAGGATCTAGTTCTAATCATTTAAGCCCATTAGGTATGTATAACTATAAAAAATCAATCTCAAGTTCGAATTCAAACTTACATTCAACTTTGAGAGCTTATCGAAATTCTATCTAGTTTTTAAACACCCTTTAACCTATTAGAGGGTGTTTTGTCTTGTAAGACAGGTTTCATATCATGGTATTCAATTAACCAAATTCGAACATATGTATGCTTTTAAATCCTTATCCCCTTTTAAACGTCCACTATATAAAAAGGATCACTTTCCTATCAGTGACCCTTTCAACGATTATTTAAAATTCTGTGGTTTTACCACTTTAAATGAAGCAACTTCCCCGCAGTTTTTACAAAAAGTCATTTGGAGTGGTGACCCTACCGCCATAATTGCTCCAATAGGTCGTATATTGCCTTGGCTTGTAGTACCACCCACCTGTCCAGTCGTAAATTTATCTCGACCACAAGCCTTGCAAACTAATTTTTCATTCTCCATCATATCACCTCATTTTATGTAATTTATGTAAATTATAACATATGAATATCTGGTATGAGCGATGAGCGGGTCCCCCCATCAAATCTATAAAATATCTAGGAAAATAATGAAGAAGAAGAAGATATTCTTATTATTCATTTTGTTATTGCTTGTAGCGTGTAATGAAACGGAGGAAAAAACATTTGCATTTCCTGATGAAATCCAAAAAATAATTGTGATGGGACAAGGGGCATATCGTGAGGTAAAGTGACGAACAATTGAACATGCTGAGGACATTGACAGAATAAAAAATGCCATGCAAATTTTAACTGAATCCCTTACAGATGAAGGTCCATTCTATTAGTTGGAAGTGATTTATTACACAAGCTCAAATAGAGGGCGATTTTATCTAAATGATATGTACTCTTTGAACGAAGAAGCGCTTCCAGCTTTCATTAAACTGATTGACAACAATTAACAGACTCCACTTCCTTTAAATCAAGACAAAGCTTTGAACGGACACATAGATTGAAAATATAGATACCCCCATTAGAAACCAACCATAAACTGTTTGCTGTTTTTGAAATTCTTGAATACCTAGCGTGAACATGAAAAAGCCTAAGAACAATATCATGAGGTAATTCAATTGGAAATCTCGGGTGATTAGTCCGTAAACTGCGAGAGATATGCCTGTGATGGAAAAAATAATTTTTAAACAATTTAACATAACTTTCCACCTCCACTTTTAGTTTATCATACACTAACTAAAGGTTATAGCTACCTAGAAAGACATTGGCATAACTACATTTCCATAGAAAAAGGCATATGCTCATCCGCAGATCGGACATATGCCTTTATTTTTTAAACTCTTAACGATCCACGGAAGCCTCTTGCCGCGTAGTAGGATTCTGCGCCATTGTGGTACATAAAGACCATGTCATAGCGACGATCGCAGAAGATAGCACCGCCGAGTTTGCGAATGTTATCAGGTGTTTGTACCCAGCTTGATGTTTTTAAATCGAACTTGCCAAGCTCCTGTAGTTGGCGATATCGCTCCTCTGTTAACAGCTCTATGCCCATTTCCTTGGCAACGTCCATAGCCGTATTTTCAGGCTTGTGGTTTTTTCTAGCTTCCCACGCTTCACGGTCATAACATAAACTTCTGCGACCTTTAGGACTTTCCGCAGAACAATCGTAGAAAATGAACTCGTCCGTGTTTGCATCATAGCCAACTACATCTGGTTCACCGCCTGTTGCTTCCATTTCGTGGAGCGACCATAGTTTCTCCTTATTAGCCTCTAGCCTAACTTGGACATTTGCCCAGTCAAGCCCTTCATGACGAGATGTATTTTTCTCGAAGCGAACTTGCAAAGTATTAATTAGTTCCTCGGTTTGCTCTTGTGATAATTCTTTCGTTGACATTGTTGTCTTCCCCCTCACTTATTTAAATGACAAGCCTTCTTCTTTCAATGATGATCTCAGAATCGGTAAGGAGGCTGGTCCAATACCATGCATTTTTAAGATGTCCTTTTCCGTGTACATAGCTAGTTTTTCCAACGTATCAATACCGGCGTGCACTAATGCATTTCTTGCAGGTGAACTCAGTTTGGAAAGGAAGCCACTACTTGGTTTATTTTCCTGATCACAGGTAGGGCAGCTTGGACAATCTGTGCTTTTGTAAAATTTATGTCCTTTTTCACAAACTTTTAACCTTTTTTCTGCCAATATCATCCCTCCAAACCTTATGCTTTTGTTCATTTTATCATATTTCCTCAAAGGTATTGAAAAGGGACACTTGAATTTTTCATCAATTCACGCTCTTTTGAAGTTGGTGCCACATTTACTGACTTAGCAACTTCTTGTTTCTATCATTTAATGTTCTCCAGCGCCTCAAACAAGTCAGCTATATCTTTGCCCTCTTGTATTTCTTCATAACAAAAGAAGGAATTTTGACAGTATCGACTTGATTCTTTTTTCCTCTTCCACAGTAAAAAAATGTTCGTAAACGTTCAATATTTCTTCTCCGCGCCATATATACAACAAGCTCAGCCATTTTCTGAGCAAGTTGACCCTCAGATTGTGTTGTTTCCTTAATCAATCTCATTCGATTTGTCACATACCAATGTCTTGCTTTTGGAGAATTAAGGCTTAAATCCTCTTGCTTCATAGCTTTGTTCAGTGTCTATACCAAGAGTTATGTGTAAGAGCAAGAAGAATCCCTTTTGAAAAAAGTTTGATCAAAAGGGATTCTTCTTTAGCAGTTTTAAGTTAGGTTATTATGAAAACGTTTGATTATTTTCTACCTGTGTTGCTCCACAATCGCGTCCGATTATTGAATATCCTTATTCGTCCCAAAAAGCCGCTAACATCTTACAGTACAGCGTTTTCTAAAATAGTAAAAGAGCTTGTATTACAATTAATTTCTGCTAATGCACCAAGAGGTAGAATGAATTTTGGTTCGGTATGTCCAAAGTTCATATTGTATAGAACTGGTGTATCCTCCAAGTTAAATTCTTTCAACACTTTTAAAATCTCTTCTTTATATTCTTCGCAATACTTTTCATCTTGTGGTTTACCAAATATAATTCCGTTTGCTTTTTGTAAAATACCTTGTACACCGTAGTTTCTCAACCAATATCTAAGTAGGTTAGGCTCCGGTTGATCTTCAGATGTTTCAAAGAAAAGAATGCAATTTTCCCAGTATTTTTCTTCAGGCCATAGCACGGTTCCTTTAGCAAACTCTAATACTTCAATGCACCCTCCTATTAAACGTCCCTGTACTATACCTTTACCTTGCAGCAATTCGTATCCTTTATTAGGTTGCATTGTGCGTTTTTGATTTTTATTTGATTCTATCCAATCTAAATGCTCACTTGTCCATTCTACAGAAGGAACAATTTCACCTATTACTTCATTAGAAAATAGCGTTTTCTGAATAGATTGAACGGTATATGAGTGCATTTCAACGTTTTCTGCAAAATCGGTTAAAATTGCTGGTCCATAAAATGAAGATATACCCGCCTTCAAACAAAATAAATGAGCAATCGTTACATCTGAGTAACCCATTAAAATTTTAGGATTTTTAGTTATCACCTCAAAATCAATGTAAGGGAGTAAACGAACACTATCATCTCCACCAATATTTGCAATAATAGCTTTAATCTTGGGGTCCTTAAAAGCCATCATTAAGTCCTCTGCACGTGCTTTTGGATTTTTGTCTAAATAATCTGCACCTTTCAAGCTATTTGGCATTGCTATAACTTTCAGTCCAAAAACCTCTTCAAGTCTTTTTACGCCTTGTTCATAACGCCATTTTAATTCTGGTTCTCCAGCACCTCCCCAAGAAGGACTAATTGTGGCGATATAATCTCCTTGCTGGAGTTTATTTGGCTTTAATAACATATAAATACACCTCAAATTAGATTTAATTTCATTTAAAAATAACATATTAATGGAAATTTTTAAATAGTCTATCATTTATGTGAAATAAGCTATTAAATCCTTGTTTGGTAACATTGCACAAAATGATTTTATTCCACAATCGCGCCCGATTGTGGAATAGAGGATATTTATCTATGCTAATTGTGGGTAGTCAAGAGGCAACCGAAGCAATACGCTACATGTCTTTTGCTCCTCTTATTGCCGGCATGCGGGAGCTAACGACAACGATCCTTTGGGCGGCTGATCAAAAAAAGGCTCCCCTAGTTGGTTTACTAGTAGGCCTTATTTGTTCTGCCATCGCCGCTTATCATTTAACGGCAATACCGGGATTCGGTTATGCAGGTGTTGCGATTAGCGCTTTTATCTTGGAAATAACATCCCTCCTCTGGAATGCGCTCATTATACAAAAAAGATGCAAAGGCGCGTTCCCTGTAATGACGTTATTGGCATATTTAATTTTTCTTGCGTCAATAGGCTTTCTTAACGTTCCGTTCGAAAACTTTCTGTTGTACATCGGTATAGAATCAAGAACCATGCAATCGCTCGGCAGCATACTATTTTTTTTAGGATGCATTGCCTTATTCTTGCTGCTACGATTTTTGGGAAGGGGGAGCTTTAGAAGGTATCGCTAACTAAATGGAAATTATATGAACCAACGTTCGGCTCAGACCTCCTTACACTCTTTTTATTAAGATGATAGGTACGTAGCACATCGCAAAATCCGAGATATAATGGGCATCTTTGGAAAGAATGATTTAATCAAAGGAGGAGAATCTCACTCTTACCCATACGGTTTCAAAGTCAAAGCAGCGCTTGCTTCATTCACTGCTCAAGCTTGTAATTGGAGGAATGCTTGTCTGTGTGCTGTTGTACAGTCTATTCGTCAGTGCCAACGTAAAAGCTTTTAATTGTTCCAGAGCAAGTTCCTTTAATTGAGCCAAATTTTGTAAAGTTTCTTTTGCATATAAATCTGTTGACATATCAAGACGCTTTCCTTATTTCAGAAAAGCGCCCTTTAATGGAATAACTAAACCCTCTTAAGTGTGTATCCCATCCAAACTTTCATTGGGAACGTTATTCATTGGTTATTATGTCCTTATCTTCAAGATTTACTATACCTGGTGTCGCATTCTTTGTTTTTCCAACAGAGCCTATGATTTCTCCATTATACTCATATAAGATAGCTTGAATATTATCGCCTTCAATATCTTTCTCATTTAATTCATAAGTAGTTACATCTAACTCTTTACCTACATATTTCTCAAGAAAAGAAAACTGATAAGAGTCATTAAACGCTAAAGAATCCTTAGATATTTCGCGTGTTTCCTTTGTGTCAAAGGATTTAATTGACCAACCTAACTCTTCTAAATATAATCTATGTTTTTCGTTAATACTTTCATTGTTACAAGCTGTTAAAATAAACAGAATGCACAGAATCATCGTTATTTTTTTCATAATTCCCTCCTATTCACTTTTAACTACTAAAGTATTTCGATAAAACAGACTTTTATTCCTCTAAAAAGCTACCAAAGCGAAGTTTGGCAAAACTTTTCTACAATATGGAAAAAATTCTGCATATAACAGAAAAAAAGTACACCACTATTATTT
Organism: Lysinibacillus sp. FSL K6-4013; assembly: GCF_038630435.1. Taxonomy (NCBI): domain Bacteria; kingdom Bacillati; phylum Bacillota; class Bacilli; order Caryophanales; family Bacillaceae; genus Lysinibacillus; species Lysinibacillus sp. FSL K6-4013. The sequence continues at coordinate 2,141,608 of NZ_CP152031.1, read as the reverse complement.
TAGTGATGTACTGATTTGATAATATATTGTTCAAACATTATATACCAATTCACTATTTTCCTAATTCTAACTATCATTAATAGAAATAATGTTTACAAATAGCTGTCTCTCTTATTTACTTGAATGATTCAGTTTGGAAAAAGCCTACAGAACGGGTTTAGCTACATACGCACTAGCCCTTTTACGCTACTTATCATTTCCTTCTAATTTTCTGCGTTTTAGCAAATACATAACCTGATCATCCAAATGACGCACTAATAACATAGAAAGGTCTCGTAAATTCCGTTATTTATATTTATTTAAAATTTCTACGGGAATATGACAATAATCATTTGGGCATCTGGTTAATCTTTCTTGATGTTCCTCTGCACTTCTGACATAGTTTGTAAGGGGCAGCACTTCAACCATTATAAGCTCGTAATCACTTCTCTCTCTAAGAAATGCCTTCGCCTCTTTTAAATGCTCAGGATTTTCACTATATACGCCCGTTCTATATTTCTCGCCAACATCCTGTCCTTGTTTATTCAAACTGTAAGGATCAATGATTTCGAATAAATAGCCCATTAAATCTCGAATGGTTACAACTGTTGGATCAAACCCTGTTTTTACACATTCAGCGTACCCGTCATAATCACTCTCAAGCGTACGACTAGTCCCATTAGCTCTACCTGCTTCTGTAAACGTAACTCCTGGTAGCGTTTTTATAAAAGCTTGTACGCCCCATAAACATCCACCTGCCAAATATACTACTTCCATCATGCCCCTCCTTTTTTTGTCTAAATACAGATCAATTTTATTATGAACCTATTCATAAAGGAAGGCGATAAGTGTAACGAATCGAGTATACCAAAAGGATTTCTTAACAAACTATCTGCGCTGTAGAAGTATTAGTTAAATGAATTGTAACTACTTTTTAACATGTATTACTTTGTAGCCAATAAATAAGATGAAAAACCAAACAGGTGCGACATATAGCGCAACACGCATATCTGGAATAAAGGCCATTAACACAATAACCATTAGTAAGAATGCAATCGCAATATACGTAGAAAGTGGATAAAGCGGAATTTTGAATTTCAGCTTGGCTACTTCCTCTTTCGTTTTTGACTTTCTAAATTTCAATTGTGCTAATAAAATAATCATCCAGCTTGTAATAACTGCAACCGTCGCAACAGCAGAAATATAGATGAACACTTTTTCAGGTACTATATAGTTTAAGACAACCGCGATTAATAGCATAGCTGAAGAAAATAAAATCCCTCGACTTGGACTACCGTTTTTGCTTACTGCTTTAAAATACGCTGGACCATTTTTTTGTACCGATAAGTTGTGTAGCATACGTCCTGAACCGTATAAGCCACTATTAAATGCTGACATTGCTGCAGTAATGACGACAAAGTTAATAATGTGAGCCGCAGCTGGGATACCAACGTAATCAAAAATTTGAACGAACGGGCTACCTTCTGAGCCAACTTCGTTCCAAGGATAAATAACCATCATAACGCCTAATGCCCCAATGTAGAAAATTAAAATACGCCAAACGATGTTGTTAATCGCTGAAGGAATGGACTTGCTAGGATTTTTTGCTTCCCCTGCAGAAATACCCACTAATTCAACCCCACCGAATGAGAACATAACTAATACGAGTGACATTAAAATACCATGGAAACCGTTTGGCATGAAGCCACCGTGTGCCCATAAATTATCAAAGCCAATTGCTTCACCGTGGTTACCGACACCGAAGAAAATAATCGCTAGTCCTAGAACGATCATACCGATAATTGCTACAACTTTAATCATCGCAAACCAGAATTCGAATTCTCCGTATGCTTTTACATTTGCTAAGTTTACAAGCGTCATCATAACAAGTACGACAAGGGCCGTTACCCATTGTGGAATATCTGGAAACCAGTAGTTAATATAGACACCGACCACTGTTAATTCTGCCATGCCCACGACAATCCACATGAACCAATATGTCCAACCAGATAAGAATCCAGCAAAGCGTCCTAAATATTTATTCGCGTACATACTGAATGAGCCTGATACAGGTTCCGCTATTGCCATTTCGCCTAATGCACGCATAATGGTGAAAATTACTAACCCGCCAATTAAATAAGCTAGTAAAATAGATGGTCCCGCCATTTGAATGGTTGAACTAGAGCCATAAAATAAACCGACCCCAATGGACCCGCCAAGTGCAATTAATTGCATGTGACGCGTACTTAATTCCCGCTTTAGTTGTGAATCTTGATGATTATCTTTCATAATGCTTACTCCTCATACGTTTAGATTTTCAAATACTTGTTCAAAAAAGGAATAAAAAAAACGCCCTTTTGGATTAACCAAAAGGACGATTCAACTCGTGTTACCACCTTTAATTTATAAGCAATTCACATTACTTACCTTAAGAAGTACGGTCATTTGACGATACTCTCGCACATGATTACGGGTGCTTACCGGCGTAGCCTACTTGGAATAATCCTTTCGGTACACAGCTCCAAGATGAATTCTCAATTGTTTTACATGCACCTCTCATCGACCGGTAACTTTCTGTTCGTAAAAATAATTGATACTACTTCTTTTCATAGCCTTTGTTCTATACAAATATTTTTGAATTGTTTTTCATTTTACAGAAAAAAAATAGTTTGTCAATATAGTTTAAAAAAATTCTTCATAAACCGCATAAATTATTTCTAAACAGCTCCCTGTTCCTCAAGTAAAATCCCTGTTACTTTAAGAACTATAAATCTGTGTTATTCTTTTCCACTAAACTCCCATATATTTAAACCCTCGGAAGCTTCTGGTGCTTCAAAAAATTTAGTGACTTGAATAAACGTCGCTTCCGTGTCAAAAGCTGCTCTTTCGGGTTGTTCGTTACGCCTTTGCGCAATTTGACGTAAGCATTGCTGGTTACTTAAATTAAGGAAAATTAGTTGATGGTTTGCATTGATCTCTGACGCTAAATCCAAAAACCACTTTCGCTGTTTTTGAGTGTTACCTGGAAAATCCATTACTACATTCGTACCAACACTCAATATGTTTTGGACATGCTTTTTCACCATCGGCTTAAGCTGTGCTGAAAATTTTAGATAGTCCTCAAATGATGTGATCTGATTGGGATAAAGAGAGGCGAGCCATTCATCCTCAGATAAAAGTACCGCATTTTTTTCTTTCGCCATTTGTTGTGATTTTGTTGATTTGCCTGCTCCCATTTTTCCACAGAAAAAGTAGAGCGTCCCCACTTGCTTCATATTTTTAATCCTCCGAGCTTTTTTATTGGTTGTTACCCCACCTTGTAAAACTATACTATACAATCAGGTTATTCGTATTTGGTTGCTAGGAAAGCTGTGCCTTTATAACAAGAAAAAACGGATTCTACAATCAAAATCCGTTCTTCGTCATTTCTTAAGTAACACTAACACAATGTTTGCAGTAGATGTGAGAACACATTAGCTGATGTGTTTTAGCTAAGATTCTATTCCAAGTGTTATGGCGTCATCAAAAGCGTTCCATCGTTAAATCAGTATTTACTGAAACAGCAGCTTTATTACCTTTAGCCGCTGAAATCATTAAAGAGGATGGTTTGGATCTTTCGGTTTCTCCTGCAATATAGACATTTTTTTGAGTTGTTCTACCAACACCATCTGTTATCACTTTTCCATCTTCATCAATAGCACAGCCAAGCTTCTCAGCAAACTGATTGGGACGATAATAAGATGGGGCAACAAATCCACCCGACCTTAAAATGGTTGCTCCTGATTCAAACTCTATTTTTTGTAAGTACCCATCATTACCTATGAGGTCTTTTATCTTTTCTGATATTATTTTGATATTGTGTTTTTGCAACTCCATTTTACTTTCGTTAGATAAGGGAGCTCCATTCGTTAAGACAACCAAATCCTGTGACCAATTATAAATTAACTTGGTCAAATGCAGTACATGCTCTTCTTTTTCTGCTATAACCACTAATGGCTTATCCTTTTGCTCCCAGCCATCACAATAAGGACAACTAAATAGACTTTTCCCATAAAACTTTCTTATACTTGGTATAGTAAATATTTCTTGAACACCAGTGGCGAGTATGATTTTTTCTGAAACAAATTCCTGACCAGTAGATGTTTTGACAGTAAATCGCTCATCATCTATATCCTTTATAATTTCAGTAACTGTCGCATTAAGATAGGAGACGGACGGGTAATTCCCCAACTCTTTTAACGCTATGTCTTTAAACGCTTGTGGTTCTATCCCATCACGCGTAATAAATCCATGTGACGCCTGTGTCACTCTATTCCTATTTGTCCCATCATCAATTAATGCAATATTTCTCCTAGCTCTTCCTAAAGTTAAGCCAGCACTTAACCCTGAAGGACCTCCGCCTATAATGATACAATCAAGAACAGTCATTTTTACCTCCGTATTGATTTGGTTTTCTTTTGAATTGTAATTTGCATTAGAGAACTACATTATTTCCTATATCATGAATTTCCATTCTTTACACACTCATGACGCAGAGTTTTTGTTTATTTTACATTAAAAAAGACGCATTCCTTTTTAAAGAAATGCGCACAATTAGATAAATTTGATAATAGTTGTTCAATAACTTCTGAGTCTTTCGGGTATGTATGAATAAATATTGAAATTTCATTGCAATTCTTCCAAGGTAATTTCTTCATCTGGGTCTTGATATTGAGTATCCCCACCAGTTATTTGGACATAAAAAATATTGTGTTGTTATATTATTTGATAATTTGAGCGCTGTTTCTTATGCAAAATCGCGACCGATTATTGAATAAAGTTCAACTCCTATTTCTAGTTATTGTAAACATTTCAAATGATAAAATAATTAAATAGACTTTGTGGCGTCTACGGCTATGTAAGTATTGCTATAAAGAAGCATATGAATTCTCTTTACATTCCATAGTTTCTTAAATTCATTAATTGGAACTTTTCGATTATAGCGATTGTGTTCATCATCACAATTCACCAGATGCTTTACTGATTCTGCAAGGTAAATATATTCCTTGTCATAGCCTACTACAGGGACAAAATGCAGATAGTTACGATCCTTTTGTGTTTTAATAAAAACAATCACGGGAGTTCCTTTACTAACTTCGTACTTTAATGTATTTACATTTCCTTTATGATATTTTGTTTTAAAACCCTTCTTTCTTAACACCGTTCGGATTCCCTTTGGATATACAGCACCCGCCCTAGTTTTACTAGGAAAATGCGTATATAACGCTTCACCATCATCCTCCATGCCAAAATGACGTAATAGATATGCTGTTGAAAATGCTGCACATTCATTATTCTTTTGAAAATCTATTCGATTGTTTTGTTGAATAAGATAGTTAGCTGGATAATCTCTTTTCCGTAAAACAAGTATGGGTAATGTCATTAAATATGCATTAATAATAGTTGATATAATAATCCATAAAATAACTTGACTAACTATAAACATACACGACCCCCATATCTTTGTGTGTAATCAAATCTATATTCTAAGTCCTTTTTTTTCACTATCCTGCACAGTTTTTTAGTATATTTTATTTCTTAACAACTCTTACTCAATTTTAACATAATTATCCAATTCAGGTTTTTGTTTTACTCAATTAAATGGTCCTTTTGTTGAACACAAGTCAAACAAAGCTCTTTAAACTAAACTACCCAGTTAAGATAACAAGAAAAAAGAACTGTATAAGCAGCTTATTGGTCTTCAAAGATATTTTGCTGCTAACTCAACAACAATGACTATTTTTAATCTCTAACATATTACTCATCAAAAAAATCTGTTATAAAGAATGGTTTAATCCCTACCTCTCTAAATAAATATTTGATAGGATGAACCTCTTGAACAATACGGTTGTTTGGAATGAATATTTTCTCTTTAAGTTCTTGAAATAGCGTTGCGTCAATTTCAGGAAACCAATCTTCGTAGCTTACTCCCTTCTGTTGTTCAATCAAAATTAAATACACGACAATGAATTCAAACATAAAGGGAAAGTCTCGCTCAATTTTTGAATAATGCTGCAATAGAGCTGTTAGATAGCGTTCGAAATCGTAGTATGTGCTAGCTCCATATTTTAAGCGCTCGCTCTCTGGCTTAAAGACAAACGTTGCTTTACTATACCAGTTTCCTAGCATGCATACAAAAAGGAATAGTGCATGTTTTCTTGTTTCAAAATCGACATCATCAAAGTACTTGAAATACTCATCAAAAATATAAGGTTTGGCAGTGTCAAAATAACCGATTTCAATGCCTTCAATTGTTTCACGCACTTTTTCTACAATCGTTTTTTCAGTCATCCATCTCACTCTTTCTATATTTACTTGTAACATATTTCATCACAGCCTGGATCGTAAGGACGAAACTAATAACCGTAGATAATAAAAGCTCCATTGCTTCATGCTGATTCCATAGAAGCCCAAATCGCATGAACAAATAAAAACCGCTTGCCAATGCATGGCAGGCAAATAGACTTCCCCAGATCACTGCCTTTGACCTTTTATAAGCATTACTCCCCCTTAAATACTTCATATAGTAGAAACAAACAACACCTATTCCTATAATGAACAGTGAGGTCTGAACAAAGGGTGTTGTCACAATCATCGGTTCTTCGTGCGGCATATCCACATAGAGAAGGTTCCCAAGGTGAATTATGTTAAAGCTCAATAGACAAATAAACACATATAAAAAGAATAGCCATTCGGCAATTATCATGAACCATTTCATTATTGCCTCTACCATCCTAGTCTAATAATCTTGTATTCTCTTTATTTTCTATATATCTACAAAAGGGACAATAATGATCTCTCGCTATGAAAATCGCACGGTACATTTCTGACCAGGGAATGGTATCTTCACAGCGATCACATTCTACATAAAAATCAGGTAGTAACCCCTTATCTAACAAGACATTCCACTGCGAGTTTGTTAATTGATCAGGTCCATTTTTTATAACATCTATAATGATTGCCAATACTTCCCCATCATAAATTCGATTTGAATTCACTAATTCTGTTAAATAAGCAATACATTCAGTCGATTCACTGATGATTTTTTGCTTTAGCTCTTCCCTTAGCATGTAACCCCCGCTTTCTTTTCTCACTTTATTTGTAAAAATAAAATACCAATCTCAAAAAACCTTCTCCCTAAAAATAAAATACAAGAATGTTTTCAGCATTTTTTAGAACCATAGGGTAAATACCATTTCTCCTTTCTGCAAGCAGACATATTATAGGTTGTAGAAAGGAGGGATTTTCAGTGGGATACAGTGGAAACGTAGGTAACATGAACAACAGCTGCTATTATGGCGGCAACTCTGGCGGTGGCGGCTATTACGGTTCAACATTCGTATTAATCGTTGTTCTATTCATTCTTTTAATTATTGTTGGCGCTTCTTTCATGTACTAATCATCCCAATAGCACCTAACCTTTTACAGACTGTTAAAGCCATGTAAGGTCATTCTAGCTATTTTATAAGGGTCGCTTTTACCAGCCTAGTGACCCTTTTCCTTTTCAGACAATCGTGCGATAATCAAATCTGAAATGGGAAATTGAGGTGATTTCTACATGGCATTGCTAGGCATCGCATTGATTATGGTTGGTCCTATGTTGATTGTCATTACGGTTGACGATACAGTATTTTCCAAAAATATATTTTTAAGAATCATTGGTGGTCTTTGCCTTTTACTGGGCGTGCATTTATTACATAGACAGTTTCATCCGAAGAAAAATATTATTCCTTAGCAAAATATTTTGGATCTATTTGTAGAAGAATCGTATTCATATCATAAAAATTTCCCGATTTAAATTTCTCCTCATAAGTAAGTCCTTGTTGCTTTTGAATAAATGCTAACCATTCCTTTTCTAACTCACTACTACTCTTTCCGTATACTTCCTCTACTTTTTTTGCTAGTTCTTTCTCGTTGTAAATCTGTTCAAACTTTTCGAGTCCATAGGTATTAATTAGATATGTAACAAATGATGCCGCATGCGTGTAGCTCATCTCCATCAGGACTTGATTCTCTTCTTCACTTGAAAGTGCTGGGCGAAAATAGACATCATCTTGATTTGGATCAATTAACTTACTAATGGGAATTATCTTATCTGAATCCAAATAATGCTTCATGTATTTTTCAAAGTATAATTTATTTTTTCCATATTGACCCTCCATATAACTCGCAAAACCCTCTTGCGTAAAATAGCCATGGTCTGATCCAAAATTGTTGCCATAGCCAAGTAAAGAATGGGTCATTTCATGGACAAGTGGATAGGTATCATCTTGAACGCCAACTAGTTCGATTTTCGATGCAAACCCCCAGGATAGACCGTCTTCCTTAAACCATATATTTATGTGCTCGGATGGCGTGTAGGAAGTATGTATAGAATCCTTTATGTGGTCGTATGCTGTCACAATTTCATCCTTTATAGCCTCTACTTTTTCTTGTGGAACACCAATCTCATTCTCAATCTCAAAGGTTACTTTGCCATCCTTTGTTACCACAATATTTTCATCGTTTTTCTCTTCCTGTATTTGTTCTTTAGGTTGAGCGGTTTCTGCTGTACAGGCTGTTAACAGCAATGTACATAGAAGGATTGTGCCTCTCCATTTAGCCATAATTACCTCCTAAAAAGTATTTTCCAGTTTATACGAAACTTAAAATCCAAAAGTTTCATTTTTAAAAGAAAAATAAGGAAAATTAGACAAAATTATTTATAATGTTATTAGACTAGGCAAAAAGGAGGTCGCAATGAACAAAAGTACATCTATTCATTACAACCCACGCTATGGCTGGGATTTAAATAATGATGCAAATTTAGAAATGCGGTTATTCGCCAAAGCACAGCGTAGACAAATAACTATTCTGAGCTATGGGTGTGACTTAGATCATCACACCATTAAAAAAATTGCTCGGCACTACCTCACTAGGAAAAAATCGGACGAAGCAGAAGAAACATTAGAAATAAGATATGATACATATGATGCTAATTCAACGCTTCATACAGAGAATCAATACTATTTTGAAACCTATTTCATCAGTGCAAACACATTAGCTGCTTTTATCGAAGCGCTACATCGATTACCTGGGACACATATTCGCTGTGAATTTAATGTTCGGGGACATTTTGAAGTAAACCTAAATGGTGTGGAATTTTCTACACGTGTATTAAAAGCCCTCGATTATCCATCTATGTATAAGGAAGATTTAATCGGACGCTATCTTTTATTTATCGATACAGAATCACCTGACAATGAAATGATACGCCATAAAATACACTTGCTCCCCAAAGAGCTGCAAAGTCTTTCACTTCCCTTAGATAGCTCACCACTACAATGGGAACTATTAGTAAAAGATTGGATAACAGCCATTCTTCGTTACGAAGTATAAATTTTAGCATATTCAAGATGATGGTCTATAAAACCAAGTAATCTTATCATATAAATAGTAATGTTAAGCGAATTCGTTTAACAAGGCACCTCCCGATTTGTTACTAAGGGGCACTTCCATCGGTGCCCTTCTATATTTTTATCGCCCTCCATTACGATCAAATTTTATTATGATGGGACATAGATTTATGTTAGAAGTTATTTTATATTTTTTATCCAATAGCTATGTTGGTCAACCGACTTTACATACAAGAAAAATTAATCAACATATAGCAAGGCTCCGTCAATATGATTGGTTCCACACCCTTTATTATGATGAACAGTACGGCAGCTTATTTTTTGCCAATCGTCAATCATACATACTTCATTCCATAAAGGTAACAATACAATGCATTAGGAAAGATCACAAAGAGGTGTTTGGAAGAAAATGAAAAAGATGTTACTCGTTTTTATATGCTCCCTTGTACTAGTTCCTTCATTTCAAACAATATCCGCTTCAACAGCCGAACCAACAGAGGATTCTAACGAGCTGAGATTACAGGATATGCTCATGCTATTGCTTACTCCTTATATTGAAGAAGAGTTGACCAATTATTATTCAAAGATTAGAAAGGATGTTTCCCCACATGTTACGCCTTGGAAAATTGAAGTAATTGACACAAAGAGAAATCATTTCCGAGGCTTTAAAATGCAAATTACATTTGAAATTGAACCTACGGATGGTGGACAGTGGATTCCTATTGGAAAGGATCGAATGACCTATGAAATTTCTGTCGGACCTGAGGTTAAATTGATTCATCACACGCACCTCAAAACGTATAAATATCCGCCTGAATAATATGCTGTCCCTTTATTGAATAATTTTTGTCATCTGTAGTAGATTTAATCATAAAAATACCCCGTCAAAGTGAACTGCTCCCCAAATGTTAGACACATCTAACATTTGGAGGAGCAGTTTTTATATGGCTAAATTTACATCGGAAGAAAAACTACAAGCAGCCTTACGTTACATAAAAGGCAATGAAAGTTCACATGAAATTGCTAAATCTATCGGAACAGATCACAAAGCAATTCTTAATTGGGCGAAACAATATGAGTATAATGGCGTAGAAGCGTTTATAAAGCGATATACAAATTATTCGGCACAGTTTAAACTAGACGTACTAAACTTTATGATTGAAAATGGTACGTCCTTACTTGAAACAGCAGCTATCTTTAAGATAGCTACGCCTTCTACACTTCGTAGTTGGAAAAAGCAATTTGAAACAAAAGGATTCGATGCCCTTCAATCAAGGAAAAAGGGGCATCCATCCATGAAAAAAGAAACGAACAAACAACCAAAACAAGCACCAGTAGAAGGGACACCTGAAGCACTTCAAGCAGAAATCAATCGTCTACGTATGGAAAATGAGTACTTAAAAAAGTTGAACGCCTTAGTTCAAGCCAAGGAAAAATCACCAAAGAAGACAAAGTAAAGGTCATCTATGAATTAAGGCATAAATACTCGGTGAAGGCGCTTGCAAAATTCGCAGGCATTCCACGTAGCACGTACTATGATTTAGTGAAGAAGATGGATCGTCCAGATCCAGATGCCGAGTTAAAGGCCGAAATTCGAGCAATTTATAACGAACACGAAGGTCGTTATGGTTATCGTCGTATTCGTGATGAGCTGGCAAATCGTGGGAAAAAAGTGAATCATAAAAAGGTTCAACGTATCATGAAAGAATTAGGTTTAAAGTGCTTAGTGCGTATGAAGAAATACAAATCTTATAAAGGGACAATCGGTAAGATTGCGCCTAATAGATTGGATCGTAACTTCATAGCAGAAGCACCGAATGAAAAATGGGTTACAGATATTACGGAGTTTAAGCTGTTTGGTGAAAAGCTCTATTTATCACCTATTTTAGACTTATTTAACGGCGAAATTATTACGTACACAATTGGTCATAGACCAACATATTCGCTTGTATCAGAAATGTTGGAGAAGGCACTAGAGAGGTTGCCAGAGGAACATCAATTATTGATGCATTCAGATCAAGGTTGGCATTACCAAATGAAACAATATCGCCACGCCCTTGAATCAAGAGGCATTGTGCAAAGTATGTCACGTAAGGGAAACTGTTATGACAACTCTGTCATGGAGAATTTCTTCGGCATCATGAAGTCAGAATTCCTCTACTTAAAGGAATTTGATAGTGTCGAGCATTTTAAAAAGGAACTTGAAAAGTATATAACGTATTACAACACGAGACGTTTAAAGGCAAAATTAAAACTGAGTCCGGTAGAATACCGAACTCAGTTTACCCAAGCTGCCTAAACGAAATAACCGTGTCTAACTTATAGGGGTCACTTCAAAGCTAGATTTACTTTGATGGGGTATTGATCGTTATACTAAACTTCGCTGTTCGAGGACTATCTATTTATTTTTATCTCTTATTTCTTCTAGTATTTCTATTATGCGATTGTTTTGCCTTTCAATCGATTTTAACTTTCTCTCTATTATGCTTGAAGAGAAAAACACAATTAGTACAATCGCTATTCCAATTAGTAAATACATTTTAATTCCCCCGCTGTTTATTTATGTAATTTCACTTTATACTACATACGTTTCAAAAGTATGAAAGTTACAAAACTCCATTAGTTGAAAAAAAGATGGCTCACTATGGAGGCCATCTTGAAGTAAAGTGTGTTGATAATGAATTAACGGATTCTTGCCTTACGGAAGCCGTCGAATATACTGATTGCCGCAGATACAACAAATATAATGATTATGCCGCCAATTAGCCATATTTCAAATTGCTTAGTAGAGGTGGTAAATAAATCACTCATGTACGTGATACTTTCTTGGTTTATTAAATTCGGATTACTTACTATCACAATGAATACAACGGTTGCGAAAAGCTCCACAATTGTATTAAAGATTGCCACTTTTTTCGTCCATTGTCCTTTCAGTAATTTGTAGAGAGCTAACCCTATTTCGAGAGCAATGACAACGATTACAATGGGCCAATAATGAAGTAAAACATCCTGATTTAAAGCTGGCATTACGAATTTGAGACCCTCTCCACCACCTTCATATATACCTAAAAGATGATTTGCATAAAAATAAAGAGTTGCCCAAATGGCCGTCCACATTAAATAGCCAAATACTTCAAGCTTGGTAATTGCTTTTTTCTTAGGAATATACATGACGGTTTTCAGATCTTCGGGAGTCCATTTTTTAAGACTTACTGACAACGGATGCTGTTCTTTTCCTTTATCAGTACGTTCCAAAATGACGAATACAACTGTTAGCCAGAAGAAGACATGTATGCCTACTTCGATGATTCTCCATATTCCTTCACCCATCATATTGATGACAGCATTCATAACCGCTTCTTCCCCACCAAAACTAATAAAATATTCAGCAATCATTGAGATTACCGCAATGACAGCGGCAATTGGTATAATCATTTTTAGTAACGAGAGGTATACATCAAAATAGCGAGGGCCGATTAAATGCATTGGTTGATCACGATAACCGCTCGCTAACGCTGCTGGGTTCCCTAACTTTTCCAGCACTTCCTTTACATCATGCTCATTGTAATCATCAGGCAGCATATCCCCAATGGTTGATCGTAACTCAAGTGCGATATCCTCACGATTTTTTTCAGGCAGCCTCCGCGTGACTTCTTGAATATAAATTTCAGTCAGATTCATCTTTATCCTCATCTCCTTTTAGTAATTCATAGAGTTCTTTTGAATTATTAATCCATTCTCGTTTCAATTGTAAAAAGACGTCTAATCCATATTCACTTAATACATAATATTTGCGGGGTCTACTCTCAGAGGTTTCCCAGCTACTTGTCACTAACTCTTGTTTTTCTAAACGGCGAAGCAATGGATATAAGGTACTTTGATCGATGTTAATGCCCGAATCTTCTAATAATTGAACAAGTGAATATCCATACTGCGGTGTTCGTAATTGACTTAAAACGGCTAATGTCAGTGTTCCTCTCCTAAGTTCAGTCATTAATGAATTCAGTAACGTACTCATTCGTTCACCTCTATTTCGCTTACTATATGATATACACTGTATAACTTATACTATGTATCATACACTATTGTTGTTACAACAACAAGCAATTTTATTTCCCTCTAGTCAAGCTTGTGTCCCATCCCTATTTCACGAAATTATGCTAGGTGCTTGGATTCAAGCAGTTAAATCGGAAAGGCAAAATTGATAGCAACAATGTTCGGTTAATTAAAGGTCCAATCACTGTATTATCGTCAAATTTCCAATACATAACATTTCAGACATTAGTCTGAAGACAATCTTTGACGTCACACGGTATATTGTATGTATACTTTTTAACGATAAAAGTATGAGGAAAAATCCTAGACAACCATTACGTATAGAAAAAAATGACTACGAAACGTTCAAGTATCTTAATTTATAAAACTATACGTAATGTGTTTGTTAGATTTGTACTTGAAAAATTACCAACAGGTATAACAGCTTGTACAACGTAGCGTACAGTGATGTTTTTTTATGCGATTTTTGCTAGGAGCAAAACTGTATGTTCAGACAATTGATTTGATTCAAATATTGTTGATTATAAAAAAGTACATCGGTATAAAAAGCCTAGAGGTGACTTCTATGAAAGAGAAAATGCATTTTACAATTTTAAGTAACGATTCAACTGACGGGGATGGCAGTTACGGAGTAGGTACCCTTGATCTAAATAATGTAACGTCAATTATTATAGATTGTGAAAAAGAGCACGTGTTTATAGATTTAGAAGCATTACACGGACGAAGTAAAATTGAAAAAAAAAGTTCGTTTTTCTCCTGACCTAGCTCATGCTAGCAACGATTATTATCGTTACTGGATAGTTTGGGTAGCGATTCAGGTTAATCAAAATGGTCCCTATTATGCGGGATGTACCGCAAGTGAAGGTCGCCTACTATGTGAAAAACAATGCCCTCCCAGCCATGTACAAAGCGTTCACAATATGAGTTAATTTTAGAAAAGGATCAAATTGGATGATTGTTGACCAATAAATATATCTCCAATTAAACTTGAGTCCTACTTTATTAATTTTCTAAAAACACCTAACAAGTGTCACATTCTCACTTGTTGAATATTGCGGATGAATTGAGCTGCTTGTGCGGAGTTTCGAGCCACCCATTGGGAGACAGAGAGCCACTATATATAAAATAACCTCTTGTATACTAAAGTTGCATGCAAATTAGCATGACACTACTATACAGGAGGTTATATTTCTGGTTAGTTATCGGAGGATTTTGGAAGTACTGTACCCTTTTATGGAAAAGAAGAGAATATCCCTGAGAGTTCTTTACTATGGTATCTACATTTTAGTGTGGTCTTTACCTCTTTTAAACCTAAGAGTTAAAAGTGTTCCAATAACTACTGCTGCAATAAAAATACCATATATATTCCCATTGAAAAACAAGGTGTTCGTGTACTGATTAATGATACTTCCTCTATATCCTTCTTCGAATGGATTATACCGGTGATTTGATAAAGCGTTTAATGTACTTGAAACATATGTTATTTGCAATATAGTCCCCATTACAAGTAAAACAATCCCAAACATGATATGTTTTTTCAATTCAGATAGTGGTTGCCGTTTAAAGCCTTGATAAATCCCTTTACTTAAAATAAATAAAAGGATAAGAAAAATTGGAATTAGGAAGTATAGAACAATGAGACCTAAATTCCCATTACCAGAAACCGCTTTATTTGGTCGTGGCTTGAAAGTAACTATATCTACCAGGAAGAATAATAATGTACTTGTAATAAGAATAATAATAAAAGTTGTAAATAAGGATTTTTTAAAGTTTGGTTTAATAAACTTATAACCTATAAAAAAAGCATAAATTGAAATGATTAATAAAAATATAGAGTTCATGCTCAAATCCTCCTTTGCTTTACTTATCAGGTTATAAAAATATTATATAACTACTCAGCCCATCTAAAAATCTGTACAACGAAGAGAGGGGAGAATTGTGCGTGTTACCTCTCTGTGAATGGGTCATCTAATTATGGACGTCCAAAGACCAGCTGTAATCTGTTGAACCGTCTAAGGAATCATCATGATGTCGTGTTGGCGGTTTTTAGTCCATCCTGCAATTCCAATCGACAACAATCAATTGGAACAGAGATCCCTTCTATTTATATCCAACAAAATCCACGACATTCAAGAACTCCGAGAAACGGCCAGAATTAGTTAAACCTTCAAGCGATAGAAAATAATAAACCCCTCCAAACCTGACACGTTCTTCTCTTAGTTGAACTGCCGAATTTACAGTGGCGAAAGAAATCGAAAAAATTCTCCATATAAAAGGAATGCGTGGTGCATTCCTTCAAAATTGTTACTTTTGTCTTTTTAATTTATTTAAGATAAATAAGCAAAACATAACAAGTTAGTTTTAAGTGAGAAACATTGATGAAATCTACCCTTAATTAGTAATAGAGGAAATACACTAAAAAAATTATTGTACTCTAATAAGAGCCATATAATCTGATGCGACTGTTATGTTGATTTTATATCCATCCTTTTCATATGTTATACCATGACCATCTATTTCGACTTGTTTCCAGCCATTTTTTTAATTACCATACGATAAGAAATAGGGATGGATGTCCCGTATGAGGATTTCCAACTATAGTTTTTCGGTGTTGAACTTTCTTCCTCTAAAATTGCTGAATTAGGGATAGGGAATCCTTGGAATTCTTCTAAATTCGTATAATTTCTATCCATATTCAAATAGTAAATAAAACTTGAAAAAACAAAAACAACCAATAACAAAATTATAAATCTATTTTTTTTCAAATACATCCCCACTGTTCTTGGTATTTCCGTATCTCTCAGACTTTTTTAAAGAATCCTAAAGATAGATAAAAATGGAATGGTGATCAACTGAAATATCAATTAATAGCCACTCCATTTTATAAAGTATTTATTTAAATAGTTACATCAAAAGAATTATTTCCTGTATTTTGTTGAACAGAAGCATCCGCTTGATTTTTATTGTTTTGAGCTGCTGTTGTAAACGAACGCCATGCCTCTGTATAAATCGAATCAAATGTACTTTCTCGCGCATGTTCTGCGGACGTACCTACTGCTGTCCAGCCTTTTGCAGGTGAGAAACTAGCAATTTCGTTTCCATGCCTATCTTTTACCTCCAAAATAGTTCACTTTATTTAGTTGCATAAATGGCAGGCTTTTAAATGCTTGTGTAATAGCTCCTTTGCGGTTCGGTGATGCAACAGATACAAAACTATTTTTCATATCCATATAGGAATGGTTTTTATTCCCTCCAAATTTCCCATTGTCAAAATCTTTCTTTGCTTGTGCAATGATTGCTTTTTTATATTCCTCTTCACTCATGACAGGCGCTGTTTTAGTTGGCATAGCATTTGCGCCATTATTAAAATGGGGCATTGTAATAGATGTTGAAGGATTTTCTACACCCAAAAGTTTTAATGTTAACTCATTAACATTCATACGATTCATTCATATCTTATCCTTTGCCTAGTAGGAATAATAACGAATAAATTTTCCCAACTAAATCCATTGACAAAGACACTAACTTTCATTAAAATACCAAATTTAGTAACTTATCTATTAAACTTCGTTATTTAGTGCCTGTAATACTCCCTTTGAATACATAAATGACTTACCATTAATAGTGAAGGGCTTACTTAAATCAAGTCCTACTCCTTCTGCAAACTTAGGAAAATGTTGTGCGAACATTTTATCATTATTGGCATTTGCTACAGCATTTCCATCAGTCAGACGAGCAAGCCTCATAAAAACTGCTACTAGTTCATTTGCTTCTTGACGGTCAGCTTGTGAATAAGATCGATGGATTTTAAGGGCTTCTCGTTGCTCTGGTGTTACAACATTAGAGTTTGGATTATCCCATATCATAGGACTGAAATTTGAATTAAAGCCGCCACCAGTTAAAAGTGTCCCATTCAGAGGTTTTCCATTTACAAAGCCTAGATGATAGTACACACCATTCGTAATATCAATAGAATTGGTTTGCTCATTAACGAATTTCGTTGGATTTATTTCTCTACGAATATTGTTATAGGATTGTACTAATTCAGCATAACTTTTACGTGTTGCTTCAATTTTATCTTGTTTATAATATGTTTTCATTTCTTCCATTTGAAAAGGCTTTTGATTCTGGTGTACTTGAAAACTAGCAATAGCTCCTAGATTTTTAAATGAAATTGGTTTTACCTCCATAAATTATTCCTCTCCTAAATCTTCTATTTCAATAAAAATCTCATCAGATGATTCATTTAGCAAGATTGTACCAGATTTTGCACTTGCTGAATCTTCCCATAAAAGTATTTGCTTGATAAGCATAACGTTAAAGCTGGAACATATATTTATGCCCCAGCAATTTATCAACTACACTTCGTTATTTACTGCCTGTAATACTCCTTTTGAATACATAAATGACTTGCCGTTAATAGTGAAAGGCTTACTTAAGTCAAGTCCTACTCCTTCTGCAAACTTAGGGAAGTGTTGTTTAAACATTACATCATCATTCATACTAGCCACAGATTTTTTTCCTTCCGCTAACCGAGAAAGGCTCATAAAGACAGCCACAAGCTCATTTGCTTCTTGACGTTCAACTTGTGAATAGGACTGGTGTATTCTAAAAGCGGCTTCTTGTTCGGGTGTAACCTTTGTACCAACTCCTGTCCATTGTATCATTGGGCTAAAGTTAGAATTAAAGCCACCACCAGTTAAAGCTGTGCCATTAAGGGGTTTCCCATTGACTGAGCCTAAATGATAATACACACCGTTAGTAATATTGATAGAATTTGTTTGTTTATTAACAAGCTGTGTAGGCGTCGCTTCTTGATAAATATTATTGCAGGATTGGACAAATTCCGCATATTTTTCACGTGATGCTTCAATTTTTTCTTGTTTTGAGTCTACTTTATCTATTTCAATATTAAAAGAATTTTGACGCTGATGAGCTTGGAATGTAGAAGCCATTCCTAAATTCCCAACAGAATTAAAGGAAACTTGCATTAACTATTCCTCCATTTCTACTGATGTTTGTCCTTCTAATAAAATAAAATCAGCTTCCTTCACAAAATTTTCATTAGGAGATTCATTTAGCATAAAGACACCCGATTTTGCACTTGCTGAATCATTCCATAAAAGTGTTTGCTTGATAAGCATAACGTTAAAGCTGGAACATATATTTATGCTCCAGCAATTTATCAACTAAACTTCGTTATTTAGTGCCTGTAACACTCCCTTTGAATACATAAATGACTTGCCATTAATAGTGAAAGGCTTACTTAAGTCAAGTCCTACTCCTTCTGCAAACTTAGGGAAGTGTTGTTTAAACATTACATCATCATTCATACTAGCCACAGATTTCTTTCCTTCCGCTAACCGAGAAAGGCTCATAAAGACCGCCACAAGTTCATTGGCTTCTTGACGTTCAGGTAGTGAGTAGGATTGTCGCATTTTAAGTGCTGCTTCTTGCTCTGGTGTTACAATGGACGAACCTGGTACTTTCCATATTTTAGGACTAAAATTCGAGTTGAATCCTCCACTTGCTAAAGGCGTACCATTCAAAGGTTTTCCATTTACTGTTCCTAAATTATAGTAAACACCTGCTATAATATTAATAGAATTTGTTTGTTTGTTGACAAGTTGAGTTGGAGTTGCCCCATGATAAATAGAATTGCTAGATTGTATGAATTCTGCATATTCTTTACGTGAGGTTTCAATCTCCGCTTTTTTAGAATCTATTTCACCTTCTGCTATTTTAAAGGGTGGAGAGGGTTGATTGATCTGAAAATTAGCAACCCACCCTAGATTTTGTATTGAATTCACTATAGCTGTCATCGGTTATTCCTCCTTTAAATTAACCAACGTTACTTCTTGTTTTTCAACAAGGCTATCTTTATCAACAAGAATTCCATTAGGTGATTCATTTAACATAAACGAACCAGATTTCGCACTCATAGAATCTTCCCATAATATAGTTAAAACAGGCTGTATATAACCTGAGCTGTTGAATTTTGATGATTTGAAGCTAGTAAACCATATTTGTTTTACAGGTTGACCCCCAAAGTTATAGTTGTAAAAACCTGAATCCATCCAATCACCAGCTCCACTTTGTATAAACAATGCAACGTCTGTTGTGCTATAAGTCATCCCACAGCTTGTACAAATACTCCAATTTAATTTAGCTGCTGTCACAACCGCTGTATCAGGAATAGAGCTTATATTTCTTAAATCCCAAAAACCATCTTCAGACCATTGATTGAGACTATAGGCGTAGATAGTAGACGGTGAACTTGCCCCAGCGCTGTAAGTAGTTGCTGCTGATGCGTTTTGTGGCATAAACAATACTAAGAACAATGCAAAAATTGAGAAAAATGAAGTTAATTTTTTCATAATAAAACCTCTTTTTAAAATTTTTTTTATAAAGCTATCGAACAAACCTTACACCTTCTATTTATATTAGACATCCCCCCTTCCAAAGTATCTGAATAGTCATGGAATTTCTGTTCATGTGCAATCAATATTTTAAAGATAAAGTAATAAAGTTATTGTTATCAAAATTAAATTATTATTTAAAAGTTAAATTGCCCATATACACTGATACTTGTCGTATTTGTAGCTACAGAACGAATAGCAACATAATATTGCCCACTAGGAGCTGTTTCTGGCAAGACAATCGAACCACCAATTTGACTTCCACCTGTACGTTCACTTGACCAATATCTTGTATCTGTAGCGGCATTAACTAATCCTATTTGAATATTTTGATTAGATGGACTCCATGTAATATTTGTGATATTTACCTTTCCACCGCTTTGAATGTAATAAGAATTACTTGATTTAACAAACTTATTTACTCCCAACGAAGAAGAAGAAATATTAAAACTTAATAAAGGAGTTACTCCATCAATAGATGCCTCTTCAATGGAAAAATCACTTTCCACAAAAGATTCAGCTATTAAAATTTCGTTTTCTAAATTATTTGATGAATTTTCCATAGCACTTACAGAATCTTGACTTATCCATATCATTAAAATTAGACTAAACATTGCTATAAAGATTTTTTTGAACATATTCTATTCCTCCCCTTTATAAATTAAGAAACAAACTAAGAAAAGACACATTACATGAAAAGTAATAATATATTAATTTTAGCTATAAATTACTTTCAAACTAAAAAAATATATTTTGTACCCAACAATTTGTATATATTTTTTATTTAAGAAGCCCTATCCTTTGGGTAGGGCTTCTTCATTATTCTTCTAAAATAATTTCATTTCTTTCAATCTTTTTTAAAATTTTTTTCCATTCCTCCTTAGAAAATTTTGATTCATCTGATAATTTAACAGACATTAATTCAGAATGCCCTTCTTCTTCTATCGAGGTATCAAAAGATTCCTCTGTTAATGTTAAAACCTCCTCCTTAATAGGTGAAATGTTGTTATGAGTATATTCAGAACTTACAATACTCACACCACTAAAAATGAAGAGTATAACTATAGATAACATACCAATTGGTCTACTTACCTTTTTGTCAGTTAGCATTCGCTGTAATCTCTTTTTTAATTTCATTTTCCCTGTCGTAAAAAAGGGGGCTGAAAAAGGAGAGAGTGAATGCCTTTGAGCACGTTGCATCATATTTAAAATTGTTTCAGCATACTTTTTTCGCTCTGACAAAGACATGGACATGACAACATACTCATCACAAGAAAGCTCACACCATTTCGTTAGCTCTTTTTGTAATAGATAAATCAACGGATTATACCAGTGTAGAATGATAGCGAAAATTCCCAATCTTTTCACCCATAAATCTTTTTTCTTATAATGAATCAATTCATGTTTGAGAATCAAAGCTAACTCGTCATTCGGAATCTCATACATTGGTAACACAATCGTTGGCTTAAATAGACCTATCAAAATAGGGCTAATATTTTCTTGACAATATGTAAGGCGAATTCTATTTTTTAATTTCATATTTATTTGTTGTTGCGCTAAAATTTTCCATACTTCATGGTCTTTAGGAACTGGTATCAAGTTTCGATATAATTTTCGATATCCACTTTGATACATAAATAAAAACCATCCACTTGCTACAATCGCACCAACTAACCAAATGATAAACAGTATTTGTACAAAATTTTCTGTTAACCAAACTGTATTTTGTTGTACGAAAAGTAGCTGTTCCCCTTCTATTGGCTGATGATTTTTCTTTAATAAGAGGGGGACATTCAATAGGAGAAATACAGGTACTAGGAAAAAGAAAAGCGCTAATTTTCTATTCCAGTAATACCATCTCGCTGTGAGTGCCTCTCTTGAAATAACCGTCATACCATAATAAAGAATGAACATGCTACTACCAGCAACTGATAAAGCTACCACACTATTTATCCATGCATGCATTTATTCACCTACTTTTCGGAAAGCCATTGTTTTAGTTCATCTAATTCATCCTCTGTTACTTCATCATCATAGAGTGTTGCTAAAAAAGTTGTCATAGAGCCTTGATACATCGTGTCTAATACACTTTTCGCTTCTCGTTTTTTATACTCTTTAAAAGTTACACAAGGACTATAATGATTCACACGCCATTTCCCTCTTGTGACAGACAGTAACCCCTTATCAACTAATTTCGATAAAAAGGTATTAATGGTTTGTCCTTTCCAAGACTTTTCTGAAAAGATCTCTAACAATTCACTTGATGTAACAGAACGATTCAATTTCCAAATAACTTGCATAACTTCCATTTCTGTATCAGTTAATTTCTGGAATTCAGTCATTTTTTTCCTCTTTTCTATGAACTCACTATTATTAAACTACAACAACATAGTAACATTCACTATAAAAATTTAGTTTTATAAACTATAACCTTATAGTAAAGTCTACTATGGCTATTTAATTTTTGTCAATATATAACATTTCAGAATTTTCCATGTCTTTTTATGCTGAAACAGCAAGAAAAAGGAGAAACATTCTACTATGATTCAATAGCTTTTTTACTGCAACTTTCTAAAAATTTCATTATAATTCTTGGCATTTTGAAAGAAATTCAGTTGAAGGTTATGAAAGGGGAAATCACCAACACCTTTGCAAATGCGAAGGGGGATGAGCGCATGAAACCTATTTCGTACCGAGTTGCAAGTGCGTTGTGCATTTAATAGCTTTTGTAAGCAAGTTTTGAAGAATGAAGCCATCAATGCTTATAACCAAAGGCGAAAACAACAAGCACAAGACGACCTTTTCTGACCCTACAACACAGCAGAAAAACCAACTTTATACGTTAGATACTTATGAAAAAGGTTCTCTATGCGTAAGCTTTGTGACGAGCGAGGAAACACTTATTGGGGTATTGATGGGGACATCATGACCGTTTGCGCTCAAAACTAATGCAATCTATTTTAATATTTAAGATTTAAGTGGACGCCATATCCATCCTCCTTTCGTTTGAATTGTTCGTGGATTTTGCTCTTTGACAAAAAACAAGAAACATCGTGTAATATAACAAAAATTAGATACGTTCTGTTGATGACAAGTCATAAAACAAATTCAGGGATACTCCCAAACTTTTGTGCTAGTTTTGGAAACATGATTAAGGTGTCAATTTTCACTCTTTTAGTTGACACCTTTTTGTTTGAATGATTATCAAATATCAATTTATCGTATGACAACTAATATTTCCTAAACCAACTAACAAAACAAGACTTTCTTTTGTTAGTTGGTTTGAACAAAAGGTGGGGCTTTTCATTCTGTATATACAATAATTACCAAAAAATATATTTAGTTACTATTTTTGCATTCCCTCTCTTCTTATATTCTGATACAATTAACAATATATATTTTTACTTTTTTACCATATAATTAATGCTCTTTGATTTGGAAATAGGATTCGTTACATCCTTCTTATAATATTGTTTAGTTGTTTAACATATAAAATTTTTCATTTATCACTATATCTATTGAACGCTATTTTTATCATTTTATAGAAAATGAACTATATTGAAAGGGTGAACTTCAATCATGAAAATTACAAATTTCTCACAAATGCAGTCTACTTCTATTAACACAACAAGTAATGACACTAAGAAAAAAGATAGTCAAATTCATTTAACAGAAACCTATATCCCTACAACAAAAAGCGTCCAAACTGACAACTCGATACGGAATTATACACCCCATGAAATTGGGAAGCAAACCAATGTCAAGACAGCCTCCATGTATTTCAATAATTTAGCAACACCTGATTGGGATGTGCTACCAATCAAAGGTAAGCAAGGACCATCACAGGATGAATTAATAGAACAAATTAAAGCCCTAGCCATGAGAACAGCAAAAGCAGCAAATGCTCCAACACATAGAAATAATGATGAAAATCATGCCATTAATAGACAATTTGCCATATTACTTGCACAATATATTTCACCTGTATCACCTGATCGCCAAGCACTGCATCAACAGGCTATGAAAGCCATTAAGCAATTTGAAGCTGAAGAAATAGAGAATGCGACACCTTTAGGAGAATTGTCGCTTGTCACCTATCTAAACAAAATGGATTGGGACATAGAAAAAAATATAGTCATGTCTACTGACGGTATCATTAAACCAAGGCAAAATTCTTTAGGTGGTTATGACTATGAGGTTGTAGTTGGAGGACAAACATTATTAACAAGCATTAATGGAGAGTGGCATTATGGTTTAACACCTGCTGAACAACACAAGAAGGATGAATTTCATAAAATATATTGGTCGTTTGTAGACCAAGCAAAGAATGAATTAAAAAACTTATCAAACAAGCAAGAATAATTCATTCTTTGTAAGTTTACCATTATTTTTAACGCATTTTTTTACAAAATACGGTTAATATTATAATATATGTTTATATCGCAGTTTTGAAATATTTGAAAATTAACTAAGGTGGGATTGAATTTGAAAAAACTTATATATGCTGGATTAACAGCAGCTATGGTATTATCTACAGGTACTTCTGCTACTCATGAGAAAATATAGGACACCATCTTCTGTTTTTCATGCTACTTAACGATTGCTAAAATATCCTTTGGCTCATAGAAAACGTAATCTGCCTCCTCAAAGCCAATGGTGGATTTGGCTCCCCAATGGGCGAGGGCAAATTTGGCCCCTGCCTGCTTTGCGCATTGGAAATCATAAATAGAATCACCAATATAGATGGCCTCTTCTGGTGCTATCTGTAATGCGTCCAGACATTTTAACAGCGGCTCTGGATGTGGTTTATGCTTTACCGTATCACTGGCACTTACAATATGGTGGAAATACTCACTTAACCCAAACGGCTCAAACTCATCCACTACCTCTTGCGCTGTTTTAGAAGTGACAATACCTAATTGTAGTGGCTTTGTTGCAAGGTGCTGAATAACTTCCTCTAGACTTTCGAAAACAGCCACTTCATGTGAAAAATCCAGCACAGCCGCAGACCATATCTGATGCACAGCCTCTACGTCATCCACGTTGAGCCTCTGCAACGCATCTTTTCCTGGGATGCCTAAAGCAAATCGTAGCGTCTCAAACGGATAGTCTATTTTTGTTTCTTCTCGTAAGGTTCTTTTCAATGACTGTAAAATCGCTTGCTCCGTATCCAAAATCGTTCCATCTACATCAAATATAATCGCTTTTAACATGTATACCCTCCTAGTTAAAGCACGTTATTTACATATGTGCATAATTGCTGATACATTTCCTCTTCATAATCCTTCTGGCCTCTTATAAATTTCTCCTTTAAATTATAAAAACATATTTCAAGATATTCCTGATTATGATGCTGTTGAAAGGGTTTCCTATCCTTTACTGGACCTAAATCCTTAAAGTAGTGATTCTTTTTTTCGTAGGTTCGAATTTGATAGCCCCGCTTCTTCATTTCAGCCATGACTTTTTCTGTATACAAATATAAGTCTTCTTTCGGGTATTCGTATATATAATTAATCAGAATGTGCTGATCCTCTTTCGCAAATATGCTATTTAGCTCTCTCCACTGTGACAGTAGTTGTCCTTTTGGTAGATACGCAATTAAATCGATGTGCCATAACCTCATGTGCCTTCCCCTTTCTATTCATCAACCATTAATGTAAAATATTACTTACTATGATGCTATAACTGACGGAGGGATAGTATGGAAATCAAAACTGCAACGCTCGATGAAATTCCACAAATTGAGCGTTTATACCAAGAGCTTTTTTTAGAGATGTCGATTCTTCAACCTAAATATATCAAACCTGCCAAACAAGATGCCAACTTTATCAGGTTTACGATCATTGAGGATGATTCAGATATTTTAATCGCAACATTCGAGAACGAAGTAGTAGGCTTTTTACTTATTAAAGAAACGACGACCCCACCCTATACTTGCTTGGTTGAACACAAATATGCTTTTATTGTGGATGTGATTGTTGGCAAGCATTACCAAAACAAAGGAATTGGGTCTGCTTTATTAGATGAAGCGAAAAAATGGGCAGCCTATCGTCACTTGGACTATCTGGAGTTAAATGTATTGACTGAAAATAAAGGTGGTAAATCCTTATATGAAAAACACGGGTTCAAGGATACGAACCAAACGATGCGCTTAGAATTTTAAGTATGTGATGGGAAAGAAGGGACTTCAATGGAAGAAATGAAAACCGTACACAAGAAAGCCAACCTCATAGTGCCTGTCTTTATTGGCATGGGGTTAGGTGCGTTTATCGGTTTACTTGCCTATGTAAAAGACTGGCTATAAAAAAAAGAGACAAAGCCCCTCAAACTGCTTTGTCTCTTTTTCAACACTATATTAGTTTACTTTCTTTCAGTAAATCATAAATGATTGTATCCTTTGTTTTATGAATACCCAATTTACCGATTTGCTTTAAGATAAATGGTGCATCAATATCTGTTAGTTTTTTACCATCCAGCAAACGAGCCGTTGATGCTAATAATGTGCGAACATCAAAGGCAGACGCAAACACCTCTGGCACACCTCGGTCAATCGTTAATAGTTGATAGACTGCCTCCATCGCCGTTCTTACGGAATATTCAGTAGTAAAGACTGTATCTCTTGCGGTTTCGCTGAAGTTGCCAATAAAGGCTAAATTAGCTGATCCTTCTGGCACAACAAGTGGACGATCACCCATTGCTCTTGGCATGAAATAAGAAGTGATGTAAGGCATATAGCATGGAATCGTATTGCAAGAATTTTGTGCAATGTCTGGAATTTCATCCACTGGTACACCCATATGGTATAACCACTCTTGGGCAATCTCAATGCCTGTACATTCCGTAATACTTTTCTTAATAAAATCACCTGGCTTGTTTGATAGTAAGCCATAAATCCAAACAACTAATTGGTCCTTTGGTTGATTTTTAAAGTGAGGTTGTCGGTTCAATGTATAGCTTAGCATCCAATTAGAATCGGTAGCTGTGACAATCCCTCCTGTTACAACCTTACCAGCGTATGGGTCCCTTTTACTGATTTTTTCAATATATGGAGCCACTCGATCATCTAATGTTGTAAGGGTAGCAGAAACAAACCAGCTTTCCTCTGGCAGATTATCGCAGAACTTTTCTGGTCGACCAAACTCTTCACCTTGGGCAGCGATATTTTTCCACAGGGACCAGCTGCCACCTAAATCTTTATTGATAGGGGCTGGCGTATTATTATCCCCGTATGTTGTACTTTCTGTAATACTACCATTTGTCACAAACACTAACTCATTTTCTGTTAGTTCAATATTCTTTTTCACACCATCTTTTCGTAACACCAATGTATGAGCTACTTTCTTGTCTCCTACCTTATCAACTAAAACATTTTCTACAACCGTATTATATTGGAAATCAACATCATGACTTTCTAAGTATTTAATCATTGGCAGCACGAGCGATTCATACTGATTATACTTTGTAAATTTTAAGGCCGATAAATCTGGTAATCCGCCAATATGATGAATGAAACGCATAATATAACGACGCATTTCCATCGCAGAATGCCATTTTTCAAACGCAAACATTGTGGACCAATAGAGCCAAAAGTTCGATTCAAAAAATTCATCTGAGAAAACATCTGTGATTTTTTTATCCTCTAATTTTTCCTCAGGCGTAAAGAATAATTTAATCATTTCTTCTGAGGATTTGTCTGATAAAGTGAACTTGCCATCATCCTCAAGTCTTTGGCCTCTATCCTTCATTAATCGACATTTTGAATAATTAGGATCCTCTTTATTAAGCCAGTAAAATTCATCTAAAACGGAAGCATTTTCTACTTCTAACGAAGGAATGGAACGGAATAAATCCCATAAGCATTCAAAATGATCTTCCATTTCTCGTCCACCGCGAATAATAAACCCTCTCGTCGGATTAAGTATGCCATCAAGACTTCCTCCTGAAATATCTAACTCTTCAAGAATATGAATGTTCTCACCTTTCATTTGGCCATCACGAATTAAAAAACATGCTGCTGACAGTGAGGCTAGTCCCGAGCCAATCAGATAAGCAGACTTTTTATCGACTCCCTCAGGTTTTTTAGGACGTGCGAAAGCTTCATAGTTACCATTGCTGTAATACATATTACCGCCTCCTAATTTATTATTCTAATATAGAATAACACAGGTTATCGACAAAATGGTAAAATGAGCTAATAATTAACAAAAAATTCAAATCCTATAATTGTTCGTTAATTTATCTAGCCTTCTCATTGGACATAGCAAGTATTTGTATTTTTATAAAAGAGAATCAAACAGTAAAAACCTACTTAGCTCCTGCTTAAAAAAGGAAAAATCAATCCAGTATGTCGTTATTAGATTTGCATAATTATTATCTCAATAAATCTTTTTAACCTTTATTCAATATGTTATTATTAACATATATTATATAAATATGGTATTTTTAGTAACACTTCCAGCATAGTGATAAGGAGAGAGGTATTCAAATGGAATGGTTGAATGTTCAAACACTTATTTGGTTGTTTCCTATTTTATTTATTATCCATGATTTTGAAGAAATTATTATGATAGAGAAATGGTTACATCATAATCGTCATAAGCTGTATGAAAGATTACCCCAAAAAATAGCTGATAAAGTGGTAAAACAATTTTCAATGACCACAGCACAATTTGCTGTTGCCGTATTATTTATCTTTTTGTTTGTCAGTCTCTCTACCATTCTGGCTAACTACTATTTCCTAAACGGAGTCGCTTTTACTCTCTATTTTTTCACAGCCGTCACACTTGTTTTCTTTATCCATGCTTTTACCCATATTGGACAATCGCTCTTATTTCGTTCTGTTACTCCAGGAGCTATAACATCAGCCATCATCATTATTCCCTATAGCATTATTTTATTTAAATCTTTGTTTACTAGTGGCATCCTTACTTGGCATATCGTTTTGATAAGCCTGCCTTTTGGCATACTATTTTTCCCCATTGTCTTTACTGCGCATTGGCTAGGAAAAAGAGTGATATAGATACATGTTCATGAAAAGATAGAAAGGAGGCAGGAGAGTGGCAAAAACTCCGATTTATTTAAAGTTGATGATTGCTATTGGGATGGTTATTATCCTAGCTTCGTTGTACTTTTTAAAAGACCATCCTTATTATTTATGGATTAGGTGGACAGGTAATATTTTATTGATCGTAGGCATTGTATGGATGCCGTTTACTAAAGAAACCGATAAAAAACATGTAAATTCTTAGCAGGAGTAAATCTTCTGCTTTTTTTTGCGGTAAATTTACCTACGATTATAATAAAAGTGATAAAATCAGATAAAAAAAGAAGGTCTTTGTATGTTAGAAAAACTAAATGTATTTCTCCAAAAATACATTGCGATCCTGACACCATTAAGTTTAATTGTAGGTGTATTCTTAGAAAGCATTGGACATCATTTATTATTCCTTGTCTCCTGGCTATTTGCCTTCATGACATTCTCAGGAAGCTTACATATGAAATTTAAAGATATAAAAATTTTCATGAAGCATCCAGTTCTCATTTTATTCTCCATCCTTTTTCTTCATCTCTTGATGCCTTTATGGGCTTATTTCTTATCCACCGTTTTGTTCGATGACCATTTGTTGACTATTGGTTTTGTCTTAGCGGTTGCACTTCCAACAGGCGTAACGAGTGTTATTTGGATCAATATTTGCAAAGGGAACTTACCGTTAGGCTTATCAATTATTTTAATTGATACGCTCCTTTCTCCCATCATCCTCCCCTTCATCCTTTATATCGTTTCGGGTGAAAAAATTGAGTTGGATGTGGCATCCCTGATTCTGAATTTACTATGGATGATTGTCTTACCCACGATTTTAGGTATCTTAGTGAATGAACTTTCGAAAGGAGCCATCCCCAAAAAAATCGGTAAAAAACTTGCTCCTTTTTCAAAGCTATGTTTATTTGCGGTCATATTGATTAATAGTAGTGCCATTGCTCCCTACTTAAAGGATATCAACATGCATCTTTTCTTCGTGGTGCTTTTAGTGTTCTTACTTGCAGTCTCAGGCTATCTATTTGCTTACCTCGTAGGCCGATATCTGTTAAAAGACGGTCCACAAATGGCAACCTTTGTTTTTACTGGTGGCATGAGAAATATTGCAGTCGGTGTCATCGTGGCCACAACGTACTTTCCAGGTAAAGTCGCCATGCCTGTTGTGTTCGGTATGCTGTTTCAACAGGTGCTAGCCTCCGTTTTTAGTAAGATGGTAAATCCTTTGTTTAAACCAGATAAGAGCACCGTATAGACGGTGTTCTTATTTTAGGTTTGCACTTATACTAAATAGGAGAAGCTTTTATTTATATTTGAAGGGTGTGCTAATATGTCATACAATTTCCAACTTACATCACCAAAAATATCCCCGAATCTTGACAAAGCAAATTTTCAGGATATTTTTTATGAGGAGGAACCCTATTTAACAAATTGCAAGATTACGGATACGGTCATTGCTCACGAGGATATTGAACGATTAATCGTCTCTAATGTTATCTTTAAAAATGTCACATTCATCGATTGTACCTTTCAAAAAATTGATTTAACGGACGTCATTTTTGAAAACTGTGATTTATCTAACACTAACTTAAGTGAAGGCATCATTCATAGAGTGGCCTTCAAAAACTGTAAACTATTAGGGTTGAATTTAACTGAAGCAAACCTCGGCAATGTTTCATTTGAAAATTGCCTTGCAAACTTAAGTAATTTCCCCGAAGTGCGCTTTAAACAAGTGCTATTTGATAGCACCTCCCTGCAAGGTGCGAATTTTTATGATTGTTTACTTAATAAGGTGGCGTTTCAAGAAAGTGATCTAAATGATGTGGATTTCTCCCAAACTTCCTTAAAAGGAATAGACATCAGTACATGTAAATTTAAAAGACTTCAAGTAACTCCAGAAAGTTTAAATGGGTGTGAAGTCTCTACTGAACAAGCCATAGGTTTTGCTTCATTACTAGGGTTGAAGGTTAAATACTAGTTTAAGGGCTTAAAAGTTCAAGAAAAAAATAAAGCGCTTATCCTTATGCTCGGATAGCGCTCAATTTTTACAATTTGTTAATCTGCTATTTTATCGTCTTTTAGAATTCTATCCTCCTAATTTGCGGGGCTATCCCTCACTTTGAGCGTTCTATCCGCTACTTTTTCAGTTTTATCCTCCACTTTTAGAATTCTATCCTGCTATTTGAGGGCTATCCTCCTCTTTAAGCGTTCTATCCTGCTATTTGAGGGGTATCCTCCACTTTGAGCGTTCTATCCGCTACTTTTTCAGTTTTATCCTACACTTTTAGCATTCTATCCTCCTATTTGAGGCTTATCCGCTACTTTGAACGTTCTATCCGCTACTTTTTCAGGCTTATCCTGCACTTTTAGCATTCTATCCTTCTATTTGAGGCTTATCCTCCACTTTGAGCGTTCTATTCGCTACTTTTTCAGTTTTATCCTACACTTTTAGCATTCTATCCTTCTATTTGAGGGCTATCCTCCACTTTGAGCGTCCTATCCGCTACTTTTTCAGTTTTATCCTGCACTTTTAGCATTCTATCCTGCTATTTGAGGGGTATCCTCTACTTTGAGCGTTCTATCCGCTACTTTTTCAGTTCTATCCTGCACTTTTAGCATTCTATCCTGCTATTTGAAGCTTATCCGCTACTTTGAGCGTTCTATCCGCTACTTTTTCAGTTCTATCCTGCACTTTTAGCATTCTATCCTGCTATTTGAAGCTTATCCGCTACTTTGAGCGTTCTATCCGCTACTTTTTCAGTTTTATCCTACACTTTTAGCATTCTATCCTTCTATTTGAGGCTTATCCTCTACTTTGAGCGTTCTATCCGCTACTTTTTCAGTTCTATCCTGCACTTTTAGCATTCTATCCTGCTATTTGAAGCTTATCCGCTACTTTGAGCGTTCTATCCGCTACTTTTTCAGTTTTATCCTGCACTTTTAGCATTCTATCCTGCTATTTGAGGCTTATCCGCTACTTTGAGCGTTCTATCCGCTACTTTTTCAGTTTTATCCTACACTTTTAGCATTCTATCCTGCTATTTGAGGGCTATCCTCTACTTTGAGCGTTCTATCCGCTACTTTTTCAGTTCTATCCTGCACTTTTAGCATTCTATCCTGCTATTTGAGGCTTATCCTCTACTTTGAGCGTTCTATCCGCTACTTTTTCAGTTCTATCCTGCACTTTTAGCATTCTATCCTTCTATTTGAGGGGTATCCGCTACTTTGAGCGTCCTATCCGCTACATTTTCAGCTCTATCCCCCCTTTTATATAGCATTTCTATATGTTCTATTCCATCTTCTAAATAAACTTCTGATGTCTTTTCAAATCCGAAGCCCTCATAGAATTTTAGCAAATATGCCTGCGCAGAAATGCGGATTGCGTCTTCTCCAATATCATCTAGAATGTAATCAATTGCTCTTTTAACCATTTCCAGAGACAATCCCTTTTTTCTGTAGGTTTGCTTTGTTAA
Organism: Lysinibacillus sp. FSL K6-4013; assembly: GCF_038630435.1. Lineage (NCBI taxonomy): Bacteria > Bacillati > Bacillota > Bacilli > Caryophanales > Bacillaceae > Lysinibacillus > Lysinibacillus sp. FSL K6-4013. Next base: position 2,109,213 of record NZ_CP152031.1, on the reverse strand, counting down.
TACTCTTCCGATTGCTGCTTCTTCATATGCTATTCCTCTGGGGAGAATCCTTAAATACCCAACTACCTCTCCTTGGTCTTCACCAAATAAATGATAAGCATTTTCGTCTTTTGAATCTAGATCCTGATAGACACATTCTTGCTCTACCACAAAAACTTCCGCACGAACCTTCAGTATCTCATATAGTTCTTTTACGGTTAATTCATCAAATATTTTTATCTTCCAATCCACTTTTATAGCCTCCTATACTATTCAATTTCATAAAGTATAGCAAAAGTAGAATAAAAGTGGATCAGCCCCCTTAAAAGATTAAACTACATATCTATCTAGAAATTTACTTGCGTTACTATTAAACTTCCATAGGATTCCGAATTCTAACTGATAGGTTCTACATCTTTTCTATGAGCAGTTTTCGTTTGGCTAATATCACATATCATCCATCTCAGACCGTTAAATCATTTTCTAATTTTATATTCGTCACTTCTTGTAGAAGCCGCTGGAGGACAGCCGTAAAAATGGCGATAACTAGTGAGACAAAAATGATGAGGAGTCCCACTATTCCAAAAGGAGGATCCATTTTGTTTGTTATAAAATGAAAAAGGGGTGCACCTAAGACATGCAAGCCACTGATTATTATTGCACACCACTTTATGTACTTTAACGCTTTTACAGATAATTCCGAGAACGCTGTATTCGCATCAATGTACCGTAAAAGATTAAAAGCCTGATAGAGAGCAATGTAAAAAGGTACAGCCGATCCATACATCACAATGAAAATGAGATAATTCATTGGGTAAAAATTCGGATACAAACTCGATGCGAAATCAGCCATAGGAGGTACAAAAAATATACATAGGGCAAGAATGGCCATCCCAGCCAGAAGAATCATTACCTTTAAAAAAGATGTTAAACCTGGTTTAACATTCATTGAAAGCACCTCACTTATTTAATGACACTATAAATTTAACACGAAATTTATTGATTAACAATAAATAATAATTGTTTTTAATTATATTATTATTGTTATTTTTATATTTAACATTCATTGAAATATTCACAAGCGCCTTACTACATTAGATTGTAGTAAGGTTATTTAAAAAGCACTTGACCTTCCCCTGCACAGGAAACTGTATACTTGCATTAAGTTATTAGATTGGAGGTGATCGTTTGTTTAAAATCAGTGAATTTTCTAGGCTAAGCAAAGTATCCTTAAAAACATTGCGCTATTATGATCAGATTGGCATATTAAAGCCGAGAAAGGTGGACCATGATACTTGCTACCGATACTATTCAGCAGACCAGCTACTAGAGCTCAATCGGATCTTTCTCTATAAGGAATTGGGGTTTACCTTGCCACAAATTATACGTTTGCTCCACGAAGATATTTCGTTAAAAGATATACAAGGGATGTTTAAGCTGAAAAAAAGTGAGATTCAACATATTATCCAGACGGAACAGGCCAAGCTTTCACGAATTGAAGAACGTATGCAACTTTTAGAACGAGAGGGTCAGGTGGAATCAGATCAAGAAATCCGCATCAAGGCAGTGGATGCTCAGCAATTCCTTTCTTTGAAAGCACGCGGGAGAGAAGAAGATATTCCAGATCTGTTTCGTACATTTAATCAATTACTCACAAAGGAAATGCGCCAATTAGCTCAAAGTCCTCAGGTTGTTTTATGGAAAGAAATAGAGGAGAAAGAAGACGAGTTCGAATTTGAAGTCGGCTATTTTTTAACCAAGGAGCTTTCATCACTCCCTGATACATTTCAACTACGGACTCTTCCTCCTGAGCCAATGATGGCCACAATGACCTTTCGTTCAGATTCTAACTTTGCTTGTACAGCCTGTGTTGATTTAGCTAACTGGATTGTAGAAAATAACTATCAAGTCAAGGAAAACGAACCAGGTAGAGAAATCTATTTACCATTATCTACAACCCAAAACGTCCAATTAATGGAGATACAAATACCTATTATAAATAGCTGAAGGAAGCGTGAATTGAGTTGAAAAATAAGCTGATTATCTATGTTCTATCACTCATTGTTTTCCTAATCGGAACCGTTGAGTACATTATCACAGGCGTTATTGAAATGATTGCCGTCGACTTTGGAGTAACGATTTCAGAAGCGGGGTTATTGGTTACTTTATTTGCCCTAGCAGCAGCCATTTTCGCTCCAATTCTCATTGCGCTCACGATCAATGTGGATCGCAAAAAGTTGCTTATGGCTACCGTTAGTGTGTTCATTATTAGTAACGGATTCATGTTTATCAGCTCTTCTTTTGAGTACGCACTAGGGATACGAATTATTCAAGGGGTTCGCGGAGGAATTGCTACAGTGGTAGCTATGGCAGTAGCTACTCGATTAGTTGAAAAAGAACGAAGAGGCCGTGCTATCGGCATCATTTTGATGGGACTAAGCAGTTCGCTCGTGCTGGGTGTTCCAATTGGCACATTTTTTAGCGAAATATTTGGATGGAGAGTTTTATTTATGCTGATCGGTTTATTAACTATTCTTCCACTGCTTATCATCTATAAAAAAATTCCAGTTATCAAGGAGGAAGAAGCTGTTACACTCAGGTCGCAGCTTTCGATTTTAAAAGATTCAAAAATTCTAACTGCCCTGGCGATTACTTTATTTTATGTCGGTGGCTACGCTACCCTATTTACTTATATTACGCCTTTCTTGCAAGCCACATCCCCTCTTTCTATGACTGAAATTAGTGGCATTCTATTTTTAGCTGGCATCTGTAGCTTTCTTGGCTCAAGAGTGGGCGGGCAATTGGCTGATGCAAAGGGTTCGCGTTTTACCATTTGTTTTGGATTGCTGTTACAAGCAGTAACGCTCCTCTTATTCGCACTAGCTGGTATCAATCTCTTTGTATTGATCTTGATTTTAATGATTTTTATGGTAGCAACTTGGAGTATTTCTCCTGCCCAGCAGCTCCTTCTTGTTACACTAGTACCTCGAAATCCAGACATTGCCCTAAGCATAAATACCTCCTTTATCCAATTCGGTTTTGCACTGGGGTCTGCATTAGGTGGGTTTGTCATCAGTCATACCTCTGTCCTAAATTTGAATTGGGTCGGTTTTGGTACTGTAAGCATGGCTTTATTCCTTGCTATCTGGCTATTCCAAAAATTGAATAGTAGAGTTGAAACCCCTATTATTACTAAAGTCAAATATTAATTTTTTTATCCTACCTTTATATTGAAAATGGCATATTCAATATAAAGGTAGCTTTTCTAAATATGTACTCTTGATTAAAAACATTTATATTTAAAAAATAACAGGTAAAAGCCCGATTGGATATACCTGTGGCAGCTTCCACATCAATGCCATAGAGTGAGCAAAAGTTTCGTCTCTCTGCTATTCCTTCCTTTTTAATAATAATCTTGATCTTCAAGAATTTTTTAGGCAATGGATCGCAAACTTTTCTAAAAAGTTCCATTTAAAATCATCTGTGGTAAAAATAGAGATATACTGGTATATTATAGGTTATATTCTATTTATTTCATGAAGGATGGTGCGTTGATGGATAAAACACTGGAAGATTTACAAAAGGAAATGATCGTTGAAGTAAAAAAGGGATTTCCCATTTTACTTTCTGGTGCGGTTGTCTTTTTACTTTTTACTCTAATGCCCTTAGTTTTGCCAATCGAAGCAGTTCGTTTAAGTTGGATATTTGGCTTAGGTGCCATTTTCCCTATCGGTTTAGGTATTAGTAAAATTCTTGGGATTAATTTAAACGCTACTGGCAATCCTTTAGGGACGTTAGGAGGAATCGTTGCCGCTCCTCAAGCTTTTTACATACCTGTATTTATCATTGTGTATATGAACATACCTGAATATCTTCCCTTTACAATTGGTTTACTTGCAGGCTCTCATTTTCTGCCATACATATGGATTTATAAAAGTAAGGCTTATTTATTTGTGACTCTAGGCGTCTGCTTTTCTGCTCTGATTTTAGGTGGCTTCTTTGTCGATCAAGCCTTCACACTTGTACCTTTAGCCATTTCTATTGTGTATGGAATGGGCGTTCTTTTAATTCTAAGAGAACTTAAAGTCAATCCGATTTAATCACCTTCCTCTAGGTGATTTTTTTAATATTCCAGACCTCTTTTAATCTGAGAAAAAAGGATTCATTTCCTATCCCGTGCTTGTTCCTATACAATAAACCTATTAATAAATGAAAGGATGTATAGATGTGCGATTTCCATATCGTAATGATCTTAGGAAAACGTTAATACCTTACCTAAGCACACTTGATGAGACGTTTTGGTTTAAGACATCTGAGTTTTATCCAAATAATGTAGCATGGATTATTTCTCATTTATCAAGTAGCGAAGACTATTGGGTGAATGAAATTGGACTTAAAAATCCTTGTATATTAAACCTTCACGATGATTGTTCGCCTAAGGAAATACTAGATAGCTATATTCAAATTAGAAATTATACGGATGACATTCTACATACATTAGACGAATCGCAGCTCAATGAAATAGTCGAGGTGCCGAAGTTTTCCGATGGTTGGACGCCACCTTCCGTCCCTACACTTAACTGGTTGTTTCATCATGTTTACTCACATGAAGCTTACCATGTTGGGCAAATCTCTGTTATCGCGCATCTTAGTGGATTGCCAAAGCCTTTATTTTAATAAAAGGCAACGCAATGAAAGAAACAGCTTTTTAAATGGAGGAACAGTAATTTGAAAAAATTTCGTGGGAAAAGGCGTTATTTCCGTAACTTATGGCGACAAACAACCACAGAGCTATCTATTGTAGACTTTGACGAAGAAGGTTGGTTTAATTTGTGGCACACTCACCTTGATTTTTACGGGTACGGCAATGATGGTTTAAAGATAAGAAGAGAGCACATCAAAGCACATATAGCCCTATATAACCGCTTATCAGAAAGGCTCTCGACATTCGGAAAACCTTATCAAATATGGATGGAGTTTGTAGAGGAGGATGCTGGTTTGGATTCAGTTAATATCCATACACCTAATCCCGCTGAGGATAATTTCCCACTAACAATAGCAAATGTAGATTGGAATTGCCCTGTCCCCAAATTCCTTAAGGATTTAATCAACTTGAATGAGTGGAATGTAGGGCACTATAAGCGGGTATCCACTAACAGCTATTTCATCCAGTCTAATTATAATGAAATAAAATTGTAAGGTCGGAAACCATTTGTGGGTTTCCGACCATTTCCTTTAATCCAGATATTCTTGAGCTAGTTGCTGATTTTTATAGATGGCCATACCTGTTTTCAATTTTCTAAAGCCCATTTTTGCATAAAACGGTTCATTCCCTGTTGTGGCGATTAACTGAATGCAGGATACCTCCCTTAACTGTGCGATCATATCCTCCAGAAGTAAACGTGCAATCCCTGTGCCTTGATAGGCTTGATGCACAACCACATCGTAAATGGCGGCATTAAATACGCCATCTGACAAAGCTCTAGCAAAGCCCACTATTTTTCCATCTACCACGGCGAAAACTTGATGTGTGCTTGCATCGAAAACTTGTTTGATAATCTGTTCATCATGTTTCATCCAGCCTACAGATTGATAGACCTCCTTTATGATTGGCAAATCCTTCTCTTCCATCTCGTATTGAAGTATTACCATTTTCATCCCCCTCTTTTTGCTTTCATGAAATCTCCCTATGAAAACGATGTGTATTCTATTATACTAATAAAAAATGACTTGAGGATGGTGGGATTATTATGATGTTTGCTCCATTATTTGAACAGGACGTACCAGCACTTCTTCTTCCTTAACGGTAGAAGCGCTTTTTCTCCGTTAAGGGCATAGGTATCTATGAAAACGGAGGAAAAAAATATGAGAAATCTAATAATCGGTGCCATCTTTTTATCGCTTGCTGCGAGTATTTGGGGTGCCATGTATGTAGTTGTTAAAGTAGTGGTGGAGGTTGTGCCACCATTAGAGCTTGTTTGGATGCGATATTTGATCGCGGTAATTGCACTCGGGATCATTGGAATCATGATGAGGCAATCCTGGAAAATAGCTAAAAAAGATTGGCTGATCATCTTTCTTGTTGGCCTTATTGGGAACACGATTTCAATTGTGACACAGGAAATGGGCACAATGCTATCCACCGCGCAGATGGGGGCAATTATTACTGCTACAACCCCTGCTTTTATGGTTGTCTTCGCCCGTTTGATTTTAAAAGAAAGCATTACGCTGAAAAAATGCTTCTCTATTACTCTTGCCACGATTGGTGTCGGGATCGTTGTAGGCAATGGTCAAATCGATGTGACACAGCAATTAGGTGGACTCTATTTACTGCTTGCTGCCTTAACGTGGGCATTGATGTCGGTATTCGTCAAAAAGGTACCAAGCCATTACTCACAAATTGTTGTCACAACCTATACATCTATGATTGCCGTGATGTTATTGACCCCTTTTGTCCTTCCAAGGCTAAAGAATTTAGATCTGGCAAGTGTTTTACAACCGACCATTTCAGGCGGCTTGCTTTACTTAGGCATTATCTCAACAGCTGGTGGTTTTTTATTGTGGAATAAAGGGCTTCAACTAATGAATGCGTCTAGTGGCGGCTTATTTTTCTTCTTTCAACCGATTGTTGGCACATTTTTAGGCTGGCACTTATTGGGAGAGACGATTGGGCTTTCCTTTTGGATAGGCTCCCTATTAATTTTTAGCGGCGTTTTTATTGTCATTCGAGACGAATAAAACGAAGTGCGTTTCTATGTTAGATAGAGACGCACTTTTTATGTTGGCTCAGCTTATGGTCATTGAACGTCATGTTTGCACATATATTGCAAATGCCTAAAGGAGCTGATATTCTGAACATCTTTTTAGTGAACTTAAAGGATTTTACTTTATTAATTTTTTTACTTGCTAGTATGGTCTATTGTCGACAGCTAAAATTAACGAGGTGGCAACGAAGATTATCGATTGGTGAATGGAGCATGTACATCCTGCTCTCTATTGCCCTTCCCCTTTATGCAGTGCTTTATCTTGCTTTTCTTTTAGGAGCATAGGAAAATAAGACATCATAGGCTATTTTTGGAGGGATTTCATGTTTCAAACAATCGATCATTTTTTACAGTCTTGGGCATATGAAGCCGCTGCTACGCAAAAATTACTTAATCACCTTACAGATGAATCGCTACATCAGGCAATCACTCCCGACAACTGGACTTTAGGACGCGTTGCTTGGCACACGGTTACTGCAATTCGAATTATTACCTCGAATACGAATTTAGCGTTTGAAGCCCCAGCAAAGGATTTTCCAGTTCCTACTTCTGCTCGGTTCATTGCAGACGGCTATCACCAAGCGAGTGAAGCCTTAGTGGAAGCGATACAATCGCAATGGACTGACAAGACAATGACTGAAACAATTGAATTTATTGGTCAACAAATGCCCAATGGTTCCCTGTTATTATTTTTGCTACAGCATCAAAGTCATCATCGCGGTCAAATGACGGTTCTGATGCGTCAGGCTGGTTTAAGTGTTCCAGGTATTTATGGTCCAGCGAAAGAGGAATGGGCTCAGTTTGGGTTGGAAGCTCCTCAAATGTAGCTAAGCCTGTACCAAATATAAAGAGGCTGTCCATTTTAAGACAACCTCTTTTATTTATTGACTATAAAGATGCTAGCCAGTTATTAGTATCAGCGATGGTTGGGTTAGCGAGATAATGTCCGCCTTCAATTTGCAGTGTTTGGCCCGTCATAAATTTTGATTCGTCAGAGGCTAAAAATACAACTGCATGACCAATATCATCCGCTTCCCCATGATAGGGTAGCGCATTAAATTTCGCATAAATGGCCAGCATTTTTTCTGGCATATTGTTTTTCGCGGCAGGTGTTAATATAAGATCTGGTGCAACCGCATTACAACGGATATGATCCTTCCCAAATTGTGTGGCAATGTTTCTCGTCATATTCACCACACCTGCTTTTGTTGCCCCATAGGCTGTACGTATTTGGTCACTGGCGAATGCAGCCATAGAAGCCGTATTAATAATTGAGCCCCCGCCCGCTTTTTGCATATGTGGAATGGCAAAACGACTTCCTAGTAATATGGATTTTAAATTCACATTGACTAAGCGGTCCCACTCATCTAAATCAATATTTAATATATCTAAATCTTTCTTCAGGTTAGTTAGACCAACATTATTAAAGAGCACCGTTAATGAGCCGTATCTTTCTACAGTGAAGTTCACGGCCGCTTCAATGGAGGAAGCATCCCCTGCATCAAGGAAAACGGCTGCTGCCTCATACCCATTATTGACTAAAGTTGCTGCTGCTTCTTTCGCACCCTCTACATTAAAATCAGCAATGACTACTTTTGCGCCCTCTTTTGCTAACAAGCTAGCTGCCGATAAACCAATACCAGAAGCCCCACCTGTTACTAATGCCACTTTATTTTTTACTCGATCCATTTTCAATTCCTCCTTCAAATCACACGAAAAAGAGCAAATTAGCTCTCCTAACGTAAAATAGTTTAACATTAAACTATTTAATTTTAAACTAATAACCTTTAGCATTTTATAGCTCCACTGTGAACTTGTTGATTTTACAAAGATCATGAAGATGGCATAAATGATTCACTAAACATTCTCTATGTTTATAACGCAGTTAATTTCAGGAATAAAGATATCACCAATCAGGAAACATCCAATCTTTTCGTTCAAATAGCCAATTCAGTCAAGTCAAATGAAGTATATGTTCCTTCATCTATACAATGAATAAGTTGTTATGCTATAATACTTTAGAAAACCTCAAAGGGTATCAACCAATTCTGAGCTACAGTGATGCTTATCGCTGTAGTTTTTTCTATGCTATCATTTCCTTAAACTTACATTACGAGGTGAGATTATGGAAACAAATACATATCGTTGTAAAGCCTGTGGCGGTCAATCTTTTTCTGAAGGAAAATTAGATGGCTATGCTGCTTTAAGACCCGTGAATACCAGCTTTTCCTCAGGCTCACTCCTTATTTTCACTGTTTGTACGCAATGTGGAGAAATTGCCTCTATTAAAGCCACAAAACCTGAAAAGTTTAAGTAGAAAACAAGAGAGCACCATTTCAATAATGAAATTTGCTCTCTTGCTTTATGTTTCTTTCTTATTCTTCTTTCCCCATTGATATGGCTTTTTGGACCAATTCCACATCCAAACAAAGAAATAGATGATGACCATTGTGATGACCATCATTGTCACATTTTCTCCCCATGCAATCGGCTCATGCTTCCTCCATTGATTCATCGTTCTAACAATGAAGTACAGAAAAGGATAGATAAAATAACCTACTTGATCCCGTCGCATCTAAGATCGCCCCCCCTTTTAGAAAAGATGAAAAGATGAGTTTCCCTACTCACCAATCATTGTCGCAAGCTTCATCATCGTTTTCCAATTGCGAGCTGTAGCGGGCACCTCTAGCTTAGGCAGTTGTTGACTAAGCTTGGCATTGCGAATGCTATCGTGAAATAACAGATAGACATCTCTCCCCTTGATAATGCAGCGCTCTTTTTCACTTACATATTGTAATAACTTAGCTCCGTTCTCTTCAGTTGGAACTGTTGAAAGTAGTGCAACATGGAGACTTTCCCCTGTAGCTGTAGCACTTGCATCTGCTAAGTCTTGTTCTGAGAAAGGACAATTGTTCACAATAGAGCGGAATTCTTCAGCTGTACGGATAATTACTGTACTCGTGATAGTGAAGGTACTTTGGATGGTCTCTTGAATTTGCTGTTGCAAAAATTCTTCTGATTCACTCGATTCAAACAGGATATTGCCACTTTGAATATATGTCCGAATGTTTTGGAGCCCCAGTGGTTGCAACGCGTTTCTCAATTCAGCCATTTTTAATTTATTGTGCCCACCTACATTAATACCTCTTAAAAGTGCTACGTATTTAGTCATTCGCTTCCACCTTTCCTGTTATCTATAGTATAGCAAGAGTTAGGGAATAATAGGAAAAAACTGCACCCTTTGACGGAAGGTGCAGCTTGATTGATTATATTAAACGGTAGATGTCGTCTATTAAACGATCCACATTTTCTTTGGTCGTAGCCCAGCTTGTGCAAAAGCGCACAACCGTATGGGTATCATCGTATGCTTCCCAAATGGAGAAGGAATATTTTTCTTCTAACGTTGGAAGTAGATGGTTTGGTAAAATTGGAAATTGCTGATTTGTTTTTGAATCATAGCGCATTGCGAAGCCTTTATCGAGAAATGCCTGTCGTATAAGCATTGCCATATCTACCGCATGATGCGAAATATCCATATAGAGCGTATCTTCAAATAGCGTTTCGAACTGAATGCCTAATAATCGGCCTTTGGCAAGCAGCCCTCCTCTTTGCTTGATCATGTAGCGGAAATCCTTTTGGTACGCAGGATTCACGATCACGACTGCTTCCCCAAATAATGCCCCCATTTTAGTGCCACCAATATAAAATACATCACAAAGCTTAGCGATGTCAGCAAGTGATAAATCACTGTCCTGTGCCACGAGACCATAGCCTAAACGAGCACCATCGATAAACAGCGGTAAACCACATTCTCGACAAACTTCACGTAAGGCGGTTAATTCTGCCTTACTATAGGTCGTACCATTTTCTGTAGGATGAGATATGTACACTAAGCCTGGCTGCACCATATGCTCATGTGTGCTATCCTGCCAGTGTGCATCATAGCAGGCTTTCACCTGTGCCGCAGTTAGTTTGCCATCATCGCTAGATAATGTCAGCACCTTATGACCCGTTGCCTCAATAGCTCCTGTTTCATGCACCGCAATATGCCCTGTACTCGCTGCAATGACGCCCTGATGAGGACGCAAAATAGACGCTATCACGGTTGTATTCGTTTGTGTACCTCCAACTAAAAAGTGAATGTCTGCCTGCTCCGCTGCAATCGCTTTTTTTATATAGGCTCTTGCTTTTTCGGAATGCTCATCCATACCATACCCTGGAGATTGTTCTTCATTTGTTGCCACTAACCGCTGCAAAATTTGTGGATGGGCACCTTCTGCATAATCATTTTCGAATCGTATCATATCTACTGCTACCTCCAAATTCTCTCTATCTATTCCTCATTTTCATTTACAACCTTATTAACATAATATTTTATGATTTGTTGGTCTGGTGGACTCATTTTCTCAGGTAAATGGTGCAGTGGAAAGAATTTTATAGCAGTTGCCTCGTCTTGATCATAGTTTATCAAACCTGTAAAACTACGACATTCATAGGCAGCAATAACATTAAATACCTCATCCCCATGAGGATATTGATAATAAAATTCTTGACCAGAAAACATTTTTAGAAACATTAAGGATTCAGGCATCAATCCACTTTCCTCATACATTTCACGCAAGGCCACCTCTTCCAGAGACTCGCCTAATTCCATCGAACCACCGATCAGCCCCCAACATTTATTATCCTTTCGTAGCTGAAGGAGTAGCTCATTGTTTTCATTGATTATAAGTATACTCGCACCCACCATAATGAGGGGCTGAGTTCCAATTTTTTGTCGTAAATCCATTATATAACCCATCTTTCTCCTCCCCAATTATCCATTTCTTAATTTCTTGTATTCATATATTACGGTATTTTGTCCCTTTTACGCTATTTGTTTATCTAAAAATACTGTCATTGCCTTTTATCTAAAATAACAGTTCATCTCTCCTCATACAATATGCTGAAATTGTTCTTCAAAAGTAAGAGGCATCATAGTTTAGTCGAGGATGCTTTATTAAAGCTGTTCGGTTTTCTCTACAACGGAAGAGATCAGAGAGAAGCTGATCTCCTATTCTTTAATAACGCTATAAAAATTTCCTCTCAGTTCGATTACTTTGAAGTCTCTTTAGGGGAGGTTCATCTACAGGTGTATCGCTTGGAGCTTACTATGGAGCGGCTTCTCCTTAGTTTGGATCACCTCAACCAAATTTCCTAGCAAGTTCTCCATAATTAGAAGGTTGACCTTCATTCCCCGCCGGAGCCACAGGATGAGTCACTCGAAGTAGCACTAGTATCAGCACACTGTTGGCTGTCTTGGGAGGAAAGATGGGCATCATTTGTTGAAAAATCGTTTGTGGAATGGATATGATGGTTATGCTCGTTTGATTTGCTGTGAATTTTATTTGCATTACTGATGATGCCTATGACAACGACAACCCCAACAAACACGATAAATATAATCATTTATTCCAGCTCCTTTCAGTCATACTATAAATTGTAACATTAAATCAACGCTCGGTAGTACAGTTCTATGTAAAATGGCAATAGATAAAATAACACCACAATCGAAAATGATTGTGGTGTTCACGTTATGATTGCGATTTGCGTGTGGCAGATTTTTTTGAACGATTTCCTTCGTTCGAGTTTTTCTTTTGCTCTTGTGTTAAAGCATTTTCTTCGCGCACATCTAAATCATCTGGACTTAAATCTGTCGCTAATTCCGCCAACTCTGACTGACGTTTATATTGCTTGCCCTTTGTCAAAATGATCACCTCCAAGTAGTATTACATTGCCCTATTTGGTTTGATCTATTCCTGCGACGGTATGAAATGATTATTTCTAGCTAAACTAATTGCACCATCTGCTGGTTCAAAAGATGGTGATATGCTTGTAAATCTTGCTCATATAATTTCTGATAGGTCGCTAGGCTATGCTGTTTGATATAGTCAAAGTCCTCTTCAGGAACTAGGTGATGTGTACGGTTAAGCATCCATGCGTTTTCCCAAGCCGTTTGCTCAAATTGAATATTCATTTCATGTTCTTCAATCAGCATGGCTAAGAGTTGTTCCTGATGATATATTTCTTTTAAGGTATGTTGCTTTTTCATCGTAAAGATTTCAATTGTACGTGGAAGTGATGCCTGTAATGCTTCTCGATCTACTGCATGACCTAACTCATGCAGGGTCATTGTTTTGACATAAATTTCAAGTGAAGTTGGAAGCATTAGTTCATTTCTTGCCTCTACTAATCGTTTCGCATCAAATCCTACATAGTCCCCAATAAAGTTATAACTCATATTAATACCTGAATCATCTTGTTTTATCTTGACCGTCATGTTCACAGCCTGCACGACGGATTGAATTACCTGAAATAGTTCTTTTTCTTTAATTTGCGTCATTCTCTCGATCCTCATTTCCTCTAAAAACAAATAGAAGCGGATTAAATATATACTACAATTAGGAGAAATTCAACAAATTAATCCTGTGGATGGAGAGGAGCTTAACAACAAAAAAGGCGCTTGTAGTTTAAAACTACAAACGCCCTGTGTGTGAAGGGTTTCGACCTATTTAAAAGTGATTAGTTATTATTGTTATTTCGACGATTTTGGTTGCCGTTGGAGTTGTTACTACGCTGTTTACTGCGTGCTTCTCCACCTTTACGTCCTATTTCTTCATAAAAATCGTCATCGTGCTTTTCAGCGGTAGCTTCTCCGCCTTTGCGGCCAATTTCTTCATAAAATTCTTCGCCGTGGTTTTCAGCCGTAGCTTCTCCACCTTTGCGCCCGATTTCTTGATAAAATTCATGTCCATGATTTTTAGACGTAGCCTCGCCGCCTTTACGTCCAATTTCTTCATAAAAATCACGGTCATGATTTCTGGAGGTAGCTTCTCCGCCTTTACGTCCCGCTTCTTCGACAGTCATGTTCTCATTGTTGTTTCTGTTGCGATTGTTTTGCTTGTTAGCCATTTCTATTCCTCCTAAATATTTTTTTGAGCTTTTTACTAGCTCGCTATTTATATTCCCAGTCAAAACACATCTAAACATATTTTTTTAAAAAATTGATTTTCTTATTGTAATAGAACACTGTGAGGAGCAGATTGCTAACAAGCCCATCAATCATATACATGTACCCTTTCCAATATAATACTAATCTATAGTATGTCATCGAGGATGAAAGAAGGGTGATGGAAAAATGACGACTCTCACAAAGCCATCTATTGGTTTAACACAATTTACAGACTTCACAATGAAGGGAAGTGCAGCTAAAACAAAGTTTGTGAAGGATATAAAATATCAGGGAGATTATCATCCAATAAAAGATTATTGGAAAGCCTTGCGTGATGGGTTAAAAAAATACCATGAGCATCGTTTGAATGATACCTATTTACTCGATATCGTGGATAATGCCCTTCCTGCACGCCAGAAAAATTACCAGGAAGCTGTTAAAGCCTATATAAAATTCTTAAAAAATAAAAACGTTCAGTGGTTTGATCCAGGTAAGGCGAATTGGTACTGTGACGATTTAATTGTTCGGTCCAATCCTGAGCTTGGTTTAATCATTGACGATGTACCCTATCTAATCAAGCTGTATTTTAAAGGAAAAAATGAGCGCATCGATAAACATAAATGTCGATCTGCCCTCACTCTTCTAAAAGACTCCCACTATACAATTGAACATCCAGACTCTGTTCAACATGCCATTTTAAACGTGCAAAAAGGTCGCTTGATTACAGATGATGATTCAACGGACTATCATCAAATTGCCCTCGAATCGGATGCAGCTCAATTTATGTTTATTTGGAATAGGCTCTAGCTAAAAATGTGGATTTGGAAAATACCAAATCCACATTTTCAATTCCTATAATAGTATTTTTTCTATTCTTAAAAAATAAATGAACGTTACTGATTTTTTTCTTTCCTGTTTGCTAGGAGAAGCTTTATTTTGTCAGCAAGCCCAAACCAAGCTGGAATAAAGATCGGCATCATCATAAACGTCAAGATCACTAATCCAATAATCACTGCCATTGCTACCTGAATCAGCGTAATAACGCCAGATGGCATTAATGCAGCAAATGTGCCACCTAAAATAACAGCGGCAGCTAAAATAACGCTTCCCATCTGTAGGCTTGTCGGAATAATTTCCTTCAGTCCTCCTTGTGCTGTTTCGTTATAGCGCATCATCAAGAAAATGGAGTAGTCCACACCAAGTGAGACAATCATAATGTACGTAAAGAACGGTACATTCCAGCTAAGCATGTCATAATCTAACAGCTGCTTCGCTATCATTTCCGTTAAACCAAGGCTGGCAAATGTCGCGATTAATAAGCTGGCATTAATAATAAGCGTTTGTAAAAATGACCGTGTGATCAACCATAAAATCACGCTAATGCCAGCAAGCATCAGTACTGCACTACGTATAAAGTCAGCTGAAGAAATTTCTTGTAAATCGATATTACTCATTGTTTTGCCTGTTAAATAGACCTCTGCATTTTGCAACAGCGAACTTTCCACATAGCTGTTTACACGATGCCTGATGTCGCGCATAATCGTCATGGCTTCTTCCTTATAGGGATTGACATCCAAAATAATCATCAATGTCGTGGCATGACGATCATCGGTCATATAGGCATTTAAGCTTTCTTGGAACTCACCCTGTAACACCTCTGTTGGTACAAAGAATGTCCCTGTTTCTTTGTCTGACAGTTCATGTAAATAGCCATTTGCATCATCTAAGCCTGCGTAAATGTCTTCTAGCCCCTCTGCTCCTTCGCCTAATCCATTGCGCAGTTCCACCATGCTATCCTGTAGGCTGATTAATTGTTGTTGTAATTGCTGTTGACCTGCTTTTACCTCAGCTAATCCTTCGGTTAAATTGTGAGAACCAGTCGTTATTTGATTGGCCCCCTGTGCTGCTGTCCCAATTCCTTGCGATAAATCACTGACACCACTTTTTAGGGTACGAGCGCCTGCTTTTAATGTCACAATGGCTGATTGGGCATTAGCTAGGGAGGTATTGGCTTGCCCAAAAGCCTGTGTTAATTGGTTAAATTGGGCTGAAAGTGATACAACATCTAATGCATTTAACGCACTTAGTCCCTGCTGAGCAGTCTTTATAGTTGTTTGGATGTTGTCATCTTCTGCTGCTTCCGGGTTTGCTTGGACATACGCATGCATGGCCCCTAAAATACCTTCGAACGCTTGTTTAGAGGACGTGATTAGCTGCTCGATTTGAGAAAAAACGGAATGATATTGTTGAAGGCCTGTATCAATCTGTTGATAGGAGGTTTGTAATTGATTGAGCCCTTGCTGAAGCTCCCCAAGTCCCGCTTCTAAGGCTGCTGTCCCGCTTATTAAATCTGTAGAGCCGTTTGCTGCATTGTCTAAGCCATTCGTTAATCCTTGTAGCGCGTTGGTTAAATCACTAGCCCCATCCTGTAATTGTATAGTGCCATTAATTAAATTTTGGACACCACTGACATCTTGTTCTTCCGATAATTGCTTGGTGGCATCCTGTAGTCCTTTTTGAATGGAACCGACACCCTCCTGTGCTTCTCCTAAGCCCCCCTTTAGAGTATTTGCTTGTTCATTCACATAAAGATCAGCAATACGCTCCCCCTCTGGACGGGTCGGAGAATAGACTTTTGCTACACCAGGTGTATTCGCAATAATGCCTGTTAATTCATCTAATGCACGTAAATAATCAGTGCTTGCGAGCGATTCCTTCTGTTGGATAACAAGTGTTGCAGGTGCACTCATACCAGGCTCATAATGTTTTTCAATCAAGCTAATTGCCTGCTTCGATTCATATTTGTCATCGATTTCTACTAAATCATTATAATTAAGCTCTCCTGAATAGTGATAAATAAATGGCACAGTGAGAATACAGGCAAAGATAATGCCAACGATAGGCCTTGCAAAGGCGTTTTTCGCTAAAAAACCCCACAGCTTATTTTCCGTATGCCCTGATATAGCCTTACTTGGCCAAAACAGCTTAAAGCCAAGCAATGCCATAAAGAATGGGTTTAATGTCATCAAAACCCCTAATAAGACGCAAATGCCAATCGCGATTCCACTAACACTTTGATACAAGGTGAATTTTGAAAAATACAGCACCGTAAAGCCTATTAACACAGATGAACTGCTCAGTAATACGGTTTTGCCTGCGGTTCTGTAGGTGTTTTGTATCGCCTTTAAGACATGATTCGTTTTAGCCAATTCCTCTTTAAAGCGAGTAAACAAAAGAATATTGTAGTCTGTACCAATCCCAAATAATATGACGACTAAAAATACTTGTGTAAAATTAGAAAACGGAAAATTCCAGTAATTAGCAAGTAAGGCGATGATGGATAATGATACAGCATAAGCCACCCCTACTGTTAAAAGCGAGATCAATGGAATAATCGGTGAACGGAAAATCATCACTAATATGGCAATGATAAAGACAACTGCAATAATTTCAGTCTTTTTCACACCTTCTTGTGTTGTGGAAGAGAAATCATCCATCACAATATCGGCACCTGTTACATATGTATCCATTGGTAAATCTTTTACTTCCGCCTTTAATAGCGTTGCCGCTTCACTCGCTGTACCGATCTTTCTATCGATTGACAATTGTGCCATGACGGTTGTATGGTCTTTACTAACCAATTGATTCGCCGCCTGCTCACTCTCTGTATGGAAGAGCGCATTTGTTATCTGAAGCTTTTTTGTGTTTAAATGATGAAGGACCCCTTCGATTGCCGAATAATCAGCAGCTGTTAAACCCTTTTCTTGATGAAATACATAGACAAACGAATAGGTATCCTTCCCTTCGTTTTGAATATCATTTAACAGCTCTGTACCAATGACGCTCTCTAAATCACTAGGCAATGTGATTTGTCCTTTATCTAGTACAAGTTTTTCAAGATTAGGCATTACCATCAGCATCACGATAACTGTTATCACCCAAAAAACAGGACTCAATATCCATGACTTTTTCATGCTTTTCTTCCTTTCCAATTTGAACTGACTATACTGTATATCAAGAAAGGAAGAGCAAGATATAGACAGATGATGTGATCTGTAAAAATTCAGACAAAAATGCAAAATTGTAAAAAAGGTGATCCGTATGAAAAAAAGTGAAAAAACAAAAAGGCAATTAGCCAGTGTCTTAAAAGACTTAATGGTGCTCAAGCCATTAGAAAAGATATCCATCCAGGAAGTCATGGAGAAAGCACAATTGAATCGACAGACGTTTTACTATCACTTTGAGGATATATATGATTTATTGAAGTGGACATTAGAGCGTGAGGCAATTGAGTTATTGGATGATTATAAGGATGAAAGCCTTTGGCAAGAAGGCTATCGAGATATAATATTATACTTAGAGAAAAATCGAGCGTTTGCGCTTAATGCTATTAACTCCATGGGCCATGAGCATTTTAACCGCTTTTTCCATCAAGAAATATATAGCATTATTGAAGATTTCGTGAAACAAATTGCGGAAATGTGTCAAGAGATGGAGAAAAAATATTTGAGTTTTGTGACGCATTTTTTCACCGTATCCATTACGGCTGTGACCATTAGCTGGCTACAGGGAGAACTTGATTTTTCCGTCGAAGAGCTTATTCAAATGGTGGATCGGTTCTTAAGTGACCACTTAGAAGGAACGAAAACACTATATAGCGTAAATAATACTAGCTGTCTCAAGGCAATTGATTAAAGAAAAGGAAGTGCTACTATGAATGCTGAATTGGTGATGCAGGAGCTAGAGGCTCTGGGCAAGGAACGAACGAAAAAAATGTATATGTCAAATGGCGCTCACGAGCCGTTGTTCGGTGTGGCAACAGGTGCAATGAAGCCTATTGCGAAGAAAATTAAAATCGATCAGGCTCTAGCAGAAGAGCTTTATGCTACCGGTAACTATGATGCCATGTACTTTGCTGGCGTCATAGCAGATCCAAAAGCCATGACTGTGGAAGATTTTAATCGATGGATCGAGGCAGCTTATTTTTATATGCTGTCGGATTATGTAGTAGCGGTCACTTTAGCGGAGGCACCGATTGCTCAGGAAGTGGCGGATGCGTGGATTGCCAGTGGTGAGGAATTGAAAATGTCTGCGGGCTGGAGCTGCTATTGCTGGCTATTAGGGAATCGCAAGGATAGCGAGTTTTCCGAGAGCAAGCTAGCTCAAATGCTGGAAATCGTGAAAAATACCATTCACGATGCACCCGAACGCACAAAATCGGCCATGAATAATTTTTTATACACGGTAGCTATTTCCTATGTGCCGCTCCACGAACAAGCAGTGGCAACCGCACAGGCGATAGGTCCTGTGGAAATGAAACGAGACAACAAAAAAAGCACGCAGCTCAATGCGTATGAAATGATTCAAAAGGAAGTAGCACGAGGCAGAATTGGCTTTAAGCGTAAATATGTGAGATGTTAATCATCGCACTTAAAGGCATCGATCCTATAAGGATTGACGTCTTTTTTTTACTCGAAAAAACAATGAATTATAATATATTTTTATTGAAAAACGATAAATTTTATTTTAAAATCAATATACTACTACCAGTGAGGTGTTTTTAAATGAAACATAAAAAGGGGTCAACCATTTTCCTAAAGAGCGTCATTATTCTGCTTGGTATACCAGTTTTAGCTTTAGGTCTGTTTTGGCTACCTGAGATGGCCAGCCGGGATGCTGCCGCACATCCAGAATCGTCCTATTTGTCCTATCTTTTTTTAATCTATGTGTATGTTCTATGCATTCCCTATTATGCTGCATTGTATCAAGCTTATCGCCTCTTAACGAACATCGACCAGCATAAAGCGTTCTCCAAATCATCTGTACGGGCTTTGAGAACGATCAAAAATTGTGCTCTCACTATTTTGCTCGGCCTTGTGCTAGGCATTGCAACAATTATGATGATGTTTACTGGCAAGGAAGATATTACAGGAATTATTGCGCTGACACTCATCAGCATCTTTGTAACCAGTACGATTGCAACCTTTGCAGCCGTTCTGCATCGACTGCTCCAAAAGGCCATTGATCTCCAAAGCGAAAATCAATTAACGGTATAACAAAATGGCACTAACCAATCTGGACGGTTAGCGCCTTTTTTTGTATCAAAAATATCCGCTAAAACTAATTTCCTATAAAAACATGTCATAATTCTCTTTTTAACAGTATAATAATTACATATTTTAAGAATAGGAGGATTTATATGAAGAAATTGGTTTTATTGATAGCAATGCTTACATTATTTTTCACCACAGCCTCTATTGCGAGCGCACATCCAGGGCGTTTAGATAGCAATGGTGGTCACAATTGTTCTGACAAATCAAAGGCTAAAGGGCTTTGTTCAGGCTATCATTATCATAATGGCAATGGTGGCAATAATGCAGGGTCTTCTTCAGGCGGTCAAAGTTATTCTGCGCCAACACCTAAAGCAACTGTAGCACCTGTATTAACAAAGGTTGCTGTCTATTTAAATGACGTGAAGCAAAATTATACGCCTGGCGCTTATATGAAAAATGGCACAACCTTAGTGCCGATGAAGGCGATTTTTGAATCTCTAGGGGCAACGGTTAGCTATGATAATGCAACGAAAAAAGTAACGGCAACAAAGGACAGTAAAAAAATTGTGATTGGTGTGGGGAATAAAACGGCTTATGTTGATACAAACGGTTCTGCATCAACGATCACACTCAGCCATCCTGCTGAAATATATCAAGGTACAACAATGGTGCCTTTACGCTTTGTCAGTCAAGCACTTGGCGCAAATGTAACATTTGATGAGGCAGCACTTGTTGTTTATATCTCAACTAAATAATGGACAAGCCTTAAGCAGTATGCTCCTACAAGGTGCTGCTTTTTTTATTGTTACTTAAAGTTAAAATCATACTTCTTGTTGATTTTACCAGCAATCGTTTCTAGAAATAATGCCACGGTCATATTCTCGACTTCATTTGTATACCATGCTAGTTTAGCGCCATAGTTCTTTTTATTATAATTTACTTCTAATGGCCAGAAATTTTTTGTTTTATACGTATAATCAAATTTTACATAGAGTTGCTTACCATCTGGACATTCCATCACCACCTGGTATAATGGATTTTTTCTTTCCTGTTCAAACTTTACTTTTCTTATTTTGGTTAACATCAAAAACCCCTCCTCTCTTCTACTACATTCGACAAAAGTTTGAAAAAACCTTTATTCAACGAAAAAGGATAAAGCTCATGATGACATAGGAGCTTTATCCTGCACAATTAGTTGGCTATAAATTTGTCGTAATAGCGTTTCAGCATAGTCGCCATTTGCTCTCTTGTTAAGGCGCCTGCTGGATTCATGTTCTTACTTCCATCGCCTCGGATAATGCCTTCGCTAATAGCCCATTCCCAAGCCTCTTTATGGGCTGCTCCCACTTCTCTGCTTGTTTGTAAACTAGCTTTTTCAGCTAGTAAGCTTTTCAACGTCTCTATTTCTTGTTTTAGCTCATTATATTGTGACACTGTTAATCCCTCCTCAAGCCCATTTTTAATATCTTGCTGGAACTGTGCTTCTGTAATCCCCATACTTTTTAAATAGTCAAAAGGATCTTTGTGCGAAGTGCCTCCTAGATTTTCCGCAATCCATCGATGTGACTTAATGCCGTTGCCGCTACCATCTAAAACAGCGGGAATCCCTGCCTCTATAGCAAGCTTACGTAACAGCCAAATATAAGCCGCATAGTCCTTTTTAAATTGTTCCTTATCAGCCGTCCTTGCCAATTCCACCTGGGCATAGCTATACGGATTTCCCTTTGGTCCACAGCCATATTGCACGCGATTGACTGGGGCTACTTGTACGATTCTTCCACCACCGCCTACCCAGTGAGAGACAAAGGCATTGGCTTTATTTCGATTCATGTAGGCAATTTCGTTTTCCAATGCATTTGGACCTGTATTGCTGCCATTACCTGATTCATGCGCTACAACGTATTTTACTGCCGTGAGTTCCTGATTTGGTAGCCCTGACATGATCTGTTTTTCAATAACATAACTCATGTTGCACCGTCCTTTCCTATTATTTTTTAGCGACTGACGCTATGTTATTCTTTTCTTCTTTAGGTTTTTTTAGGGTAAACAACAGATGATTTGAGGTTCCTTTCGAGGCTTATCAGCTTCTGTTCGTGCTTAAGGCTACTGCGATCGTTTCACCTCTCTTTCCTCGAAGCTATGAAGTGTGAATGTCACAAAGACATCCACTTACTATTAGTAAATGCTCACACAAAAGTGTTTTCTAGTTAGTTGTGCTCTTTTACTATTTTTTCATTATGATTTTATAACCTCTTTTCTCGATTCCAAGCATTGACAAAGTATTGTTACCTATAGTATTTTAGATCTTCTAAAATATTGAAAGCGAGGAAAGAAAGTGTGCAGGCACTAGAGATTATTCGTGAATTACCAAGCTTACATGGCTTTACACAGCTAGTGAAAATGAACAAAGGCTATTCACCTGATAGCAAGTATGTCGTAACAGTTGGTGAAACGCGCTATTTGGTGCGCCTGTCAGCTCTAGCACATCATGACAAACGTGCAGTAGAGTTTTCCTTGCTCCAAGGGTTAGCAAACCAGGGTGTAAGAACACATAAAGCAGTTGACTATACCTTGTTTCAGGAAGCCAACGTCTCCGCAATGGTCGTTAGCTTTTTAGAAGGCTCGCCTGCCGATGAAATCATTCAGGAACTTTCTGACTCTGAGCAATACCACCTCGGTCTTGCGGCGGGAAAGGAATTGAGAAAAATACATCAAGTGAGCCCTCCACAAAAAATTCATTGGGAGACAACGCAGCTCAAAAAGTTTTCTACCTATTTGAAGGCATACCAACAAGATGCCTATCAACTGCCACAAGAGGCTAAACTATTGCGCTTTATTCATGCAAACTTACCACTGTTAAAGCAACGCCCCATCACCCTGCTTCATGATGATTTCCATCTCGGTCACATTATTTGTAAGGGACATACTTACAATGGGGTGATTGATTTTAATGGCTATGATGTGGGTGATCCTTATCATGACTTTTATAATCTTGCCTTGTTTAGTAGACGACAAAGTATCCCCTTTTGTATTGGGCAGATTGATGGCTATTTTTCATCTGCACCAGACGATCTGTTTTGGCGGTTATATGCTCTCTATGCAGCCATGACTGTCTTTTCAACCATTGTTTGGACTCGTCACTATGATCCACGCTCCTTTGATGATGCGTTGGAAAGAATTCACATGATTTTACAGGATCATGATGACTTTTCATCGATTAAACCTTCATGGTATGCGAAGAATTTATTCACTCCGTAAGAGGGCTAATATTTTTTGCCGCTCTGCTGCAAAATCAATTGTTGGCTGAGATTTTGGTTCCTCCTCACCACGTTGCTGCAACCACTTCGGAATGATTTCCAGTCGTCTGGCTTTAGAAGGTGGTGACGCTTGCTGCTTGCGGGCTTGAAAACGCTGCTGCTCGATAGCAATATCTGCAAGGCTCTTTATGTTCTGATCGCACCAATTTTGTAAGATGCTCTCTACATACCGCCAGCGTAAAACATTATGCTCCACCGCTAGCTTCATCGCATAGATGACCATGTCCTCTGAGAAAATAGTGAGCCAATGACGAATTTTACTAGCAATGTAGGCTGTTAGTGTGCCAAAGCCTTGTTGTGCATAAAAGTGGTAGGCAGTGCTAGTAGACTCCTTATCATCATTATCTTTTAGTAATTGATTATTTAGTAAATTATTATTTAGTAGTGTGGGCTTTTCCGTCGATGGTACGACCGTTGACGAATTTCCCGTTGACGGTATAGCAGCACGTTTTGATGCTTCATAGACGAAAAATTCTACCCTACCGAATTTGCCGTCTTTTCCTCGTTCCTGCACTTTTTGAAGATAGCCCGCCTCTATGAGTTCGTCCAAAATTTTGGCTGTCGCTTCCCGTCCACATTTACTACGTATTGCTAAATCTGCAAGACTAAATGACCAATCATCTGGTAAAGACAGCATATAGGCAAGCAGCCCCTTTGCTTTCCAGCTTAATTGCTCATCATTTAAAAATGCTTTATCCAAAACAACAAAATTCTCCTTTTTGGCTACTCGATAAATCATGATGATCCCTCTTTCCATCTAATGTCCTTTCTAACTATATAAAGAAAATTTTTAAAAAAGGGACATAAAAAGAAAAAAAAGAACATGCCATGAAGCATGCCCTTTTCAGCAGGTGAAAAGAATTTTTTAGCGAATTCCTACAAAATTTAGATAGAAATATAATCATGATCTGTAATGGTAATGCAAGCAGAAGCAAACAATTGCTTCTGCTGTTTTATTTATAAAGCTCTTTATAGACGATGACTTTTAAAGCGGCAATCTCTTCATCAGATAATTTGCCCTCCACCATTTGCAGAGCTTCTTCCTGCGTCATCGAGCCATCCTGCAATTTCACACGAATGTCGTTCAAATCTGTAATGCCCACTTTTTGAATTAAGACTTTCGTTGCCTCTTCTTTTGTCGTAAACGGCAATGTACTGCTATCGACCGTTTTCGCCTCTTCCATATAGGCTTTTAATTGTGGGTCATTTTCAATGGTATTTTTGATTTCTTCCTTTTGTCCGCTATTTTCCAATTCTGTCGACAAGGTATCTACAATTTTTTCAGAGGCAAATTTTGTGCCGAAATGTAGCACACCATACCCTACTACACCAACGAATATAACAATTACCACTAAAAATTTAATCAATCTCAACTATGCTCACTCCTTTATACACGTTCATCATACTATATGGAGCGGGTGTTGAGAAACAATTCTCCCTAGAAGTTATGTAAAAAAACCCCATCTATGAAGATGAGGCTTATTTAACGTATTTCAAGTACTTCCGCACAAATTCTACAATGTAGAGAACTTCTTCTTCTGTCATCGTTAACAGCTTGCAAACACGTTGTAGTCTAGCAGGCAATGCTAATTGCTGGCGTACCTGATGAATATACATATATTTGCATTTCCGTGGATTTACTTTGTCTCGTATTTGCTTATATCGTAGGTAAGCATAGCGGGCAAAGGCGTTGAGCATCTCCCGCTCCTGCTCATCACGCTCCCTCTTTTTAGCAGCCTCATCAATGATATCCGTGTCAAATATCTGTGTACCATCTGTTAATTGCATAGTACCACCTCTCTATTGCAAATGTACTCCCTTCTATTAAATGCAACAAAAAAAGCCACACCTAGGGTAGATGTGACACCTTTTATGATTTTTATATGTAACGCTTGGTGGATAGCCTGTAAAATGTGGTGGATGATGGGTAGAAACGTTTAGATTGGATTGCTCTTTCAAATCAGTGGATAGAATGCTTATTTTGACGGATAAAATATCTAATCTGACGGATACAATGTCTTATTTGACGGATACATCGCTCATTTTGATGGATACAAACGCTTAGATCGGATTGCTCTTTCAAATCAGTGGATAGAATGCTTATTTTGAAGGATACAATGTCTAATCTGACGGATACAATGCTCATTTTGATGGATAGAAATGCTTAGATTGGATTGCTCTTTCAAATCGATGGATAGAATGCTCATTTTGACGGATACAATATCTAATCTGACGGATACATCGCTCATTTTAATGGATAGAAACGCTTAGATTAGATTGCTCTTTCAAATCGATGGATAGAATGCTATTTTTGACGGATACAATGTCTAATCTGGCGGATACATCGCTCATTTTGATGGATAGAATTCTATATCTGACGGATACATCGCTTATGCTGATTAATGGCTGCCATTACCTTCATAAATAATACGCAAAGATTGCTACAATAATGTTTGGTATTGCTAATAGTAACGCGTTATTCATGAGGAGATTGCGTTCGTTTCTGTCTTCATTTGTTTCTGTTGCGAAATTGGCGCGCATTCTATCGCCGCTTGCCATGGCTCCTGACATTAACATGGCAGAAATGAGGAAAATTCCACCGAGTAGCCCTGAAATCAAATGGGCTTCCTCTTTACCCCATATGAGAATGGAGCCTATAACACCTAGAATGGACAACATGGTGCCAATGCCTATATACTTCATTTTCAGCCCCCCTTAGTTTATTATACGGCTAACCGCTCTTTTTCGTTTCAATAAACCCCTATTTACCTATACAAAATTTTTCCTTTTCCAGTAAAATAACTAGGTGGAGGGAGGCTATGCAAATGAAAGACAAAATAAGAGCATTAACGAAAATGACCTTAGATGATTTGGTACATAATAGATATGAGAAACTTCAACAAGAGAAGATATTAACAGAGGATACTGCTATTTTTCTACAGGAGGTTTTCGCCTTGCAAGGTATCTTAACATGGCCACTGGATGAAGCTTCCGTAGATATTGATGTGTATGAAATGGATGACCAAAGTTGCTTTATAACAGAAATTCGCTATTTATGGTTTGATGATGAAGAAAGTGCTGTGGTTCTTTTTTGTAAGGCCTATACAAATGCAGATCAAACAGAGATCACCGCTTTTATGATTGATACGGTTGATGCCTAGTATAGTATCCTCGCCAAACGTTCATAGTAAGTATGGTGTGAAACTCACGCCGAATCATACGACGGAGGGATCAATTTATGAATGGAATTCGTGAAGGTTTAATCCCCACTATACTCGGGTCAGCTGTTACGGCGGCAGGCTATGCAATGAAGCAAAAACATGGTTCTAACAAAATGGTGGCCAATACGATTTTTGGCTTTGGCTTAGCGCACATTGTGTTAGGCGCGATTGACCTGGTAGAGCATCGTCGTTAACAAGAGAAGGGCACGCAATGTGCTCTTCTTTTTTTGTATTTTTTTCTATTAAATGCTAACATTGTCATAAAAGCTTAAGGAGTACAGTGATGGCGACAATAGAAGATTTTATAGCACTTGATATACGAATCGGCACGGTACTAGAGGCGGAGGAACTACCAAAGGCTCGGGTTCCTGCGATTAAAATGAAAATTGATTTTGGTGAAGAGCTGGGCACTAAACAGTCTTCCGCACAAATTACGAAGCGTTATACACCTGAAGTCATTATTGGGAAGCAAGTAGTGGCGATTGTTAATTTCCCACCACGTCGCGTTGCGGGTTTTAAGTCAGAGGTACTAGTCATTGGGGGTGTACCTGTGGAGGGCGATGTAATTCTGTTAACGCCCGATCAGCAGCTGCCCAATGGAACGAAAATACAGTAAAGCCTCTCGCATTACGCAAGAGGCTTCTTTTTCTGAAGCGGTATCCAGATTTCACTTGTAAAGGTTGGTGAGGAAAAATCCGTGCTTGAATGGCGCACAATTTCTGGACCTGCAACCTGTTCATAGCCAGATGATGGGAACCACTCCGCATAAATGCGGGCCCATGTTTCCTGCAGTGTTTGGGGGAATGGTCCAACCGCTTCAAAGACAGCCCATGTACAAGCGGGTACATCCAGCTGTGAAAAATGGGCAGACGTTTCGGTTGTGGCTACGCCGATATAATGATCAAGCTCGCCCTTTTCCTCCATTCTGCCCTCGGAAAAGTGAGTGGAGGCTTGGATGATTCCTGTTGGTTCTACATTCGATAGCTTTTTTAGGTGCCCAATATCCTCCATTGTTAATGAACGTGCCATTTCAGTTATCGCTTGATTTTCTCCTTGAAAAACGATGGGTACTCTTTTCATAAGACCAACGATGTGAAACGCTTCTTTTTGTTCGAGTCGGTAATTCATTTCACAACCTCCTTGTATGGTAAGTTGGAAGGTCATTCGTGGAAAAGCTTTTAGGTGCTGACCATTTTGCCTCGCCTCTGATGGTGTGATGCCATGCATTTGCTGAAAGGCTCTTGAAAATGCATCTGCAGAGCGGTAGCCATAACGAATCGCGATATCGAGAATTCTCATAGATGAATCTGATAGTTCCAGTGCAGCAAGCGTCAGACGCCTGCGACGAATATACTCGGACAGCGGAATGCCTGCTAGAAAGGAAAACATACGTTTAAAATGATATTTCGAGCAATAAGCTAATCTCGCAGCCTCTTGCACATCAATTTCCTCCGTTAGATTGGCCTCGATATATGCAATCGCCTCATTCAACCTTGTTAAAGAATCCACTTCTATCACCTTCCTTATCTTTACTTTAGCAGGAATAGTAGCCCTCCATCCGACAATTGGTGCCCCATTTAGTCGCCTTCCAAAAAATAATCTATCGAACAGGCAGATAACTAGTTTTTGAAGCTACTTTCACATACATATAATAGTGTAAAGCTAATTTTAGCCTTACACCTCCTGACTTGATACTTAGGGTCACTGCTCGCACAGTGGCCCTATGAAAATAAAAGATCATTGTGTCGCATCATAATTTCCGTTACAATATTTGTAAAAATAGTCTATTGAGCTGGAGGCAGCAACATGGATCGTCTTTTCCAGTGGTACAAGTATTTAAAATACATACTCCTTCCTATAATTATTTTAAAATACTTACAAGGTGAGGGTGTACAGAATGTGCATCCTCTCATCATTCTTGAATATGCTCTCCTATTTGGGGTGAGCTTTTTACTCATTATTCTACAGGACTTTTTCGCTATTCGTAAAAAAACAAAATTCCTACTGCGACTCATCATACTGATTATTTTACTGTTTTTGGCTATAACTGCCATTGTCTATCAAGCGATAATGTCTATTATTTTTTCAACCCTACTACTAGGCGTGTTAGGTATGATACTTTATTTTCAAAGAAAAGATGAAGGAGGACAATAAAATAAATGGTCAATAGTAAGCGATTACTTTTAATCATCGGTTGGGTCAATGTGGTAGCTGCCCTTCTCCTATTCCAAGCATTTTGTGGGCTGATGGCGATCTGCATGGGCATCGTACTTAAAAAGGATTATCAAGCACCAACCCATGGGCTAGTCTTGATAGGAGTTGGTATCGTAAGTACGGTTATAGGTTGGATGCTCAATCATTTCTATATGTAAAAATGACCAAGAACCTAGATTCTTGGTCATTTTATAATTAGCGATAACTATGATGTGTTGGTTCAAATAATGCTTCATCGGCGTTTCGCACAAGTGAGAAATGATCCACATTATAATGGCCATGCAGGATGTCGTTATGGTGTGCAACTGTATCTTCTGGTGATAAGTATTGGGAACCATTTGTTGAATGGCCATCTCCCACCAATGTGACATCAAAGCCCTGAATAGTTGCTGCTCTAACTGCTGTATCCACGCAATGCTCGGTTTTGCAGCCCATCATCACCAAATGCTCTACCTCATTGGCCTGTAAATAATCGAGTAAGCCTGTCTTATAAAAAGCGTTCGTAGCCAGTTTATCAAAATAAACAGCGGTAGTAGGTCCTTGGATCGCTTGATGTACCTGAAAGCCTTTCCCTTCTCCACCAGCTACATCCCGATCACGCACAAAGATAATATGTGCCTCTGCCTCAGTAGCTTTTTGAATAACGGCATTGATTGTTTTAAGCAATTCATCCTTGCGATAGACGGCTTGTTCATCCTGATTCCCCTCGATTAATTCTTGCTGTGCATCAATGATCACTAGTGCTTGCTTCAAAAGCATCTCTCCCTTATCGTTTGCTAACAATATTTTACCATTAATCGTTATTGTCTGATATGCATTATTTTTTAACTTTTGAAACCGTCATGCCATCCCCAATTGGTAAAAGAACCGATTCCAGTTGGGGATGATTAGCCACTGTAACATTGAATTTTTTCATGATGGCTGTATAACGCTTGGGTGCTGCCTTGGGGTCTGCTACACTGCCTCCCGCTAGGACATTATCTGTCACAATGAATGCACCAGGGCTTGCTAGCTGAATACAATAGGCTAAATAATTTTCATAGTTATCCTTATCTGCATCAATGAAGAAGAAATCAAAACGCTGTCCTTCTGCTACAAGCTTTTCAAGGCTTTCCAATGCAGGACCTGTCATATACGTAACTTGCTCGGCAAAGCCTGCCTTCGCAAGATTGTTGGCAGCCAGTTGTGCATATTTTTCCTCTAACTCCAGGGACGTCAATGTGCCCTTCTTTTCCATTCCTCTCGCCAGACAAATACCACTATAGCCGCCAAGAGCGCCAATTTCTAAAATAGCCTTAGCCCCAGTCATCGACGCAAGCATCGTCAACAGCTTTCCTGATGATCGAGACACAGAAATAGCAGGCATACCATTTTCGGCAATAGAGGACAGGACATCCTCTAATGTGACATCATACTGATAAAATACCTCATCCATATAGTTATTTATTTGTTTCATGTGCGTTATCTTCCTCTTGTAGACTGTCGTTGGTTTCATCTTCTTGAATATCAAACAACTGACTAAATTCTTGAATAACCAGATCGATGGCTTTTAATTCACCTACTAAAATTTGCTGAATGGATTGAAACTCTGGCTGTTCTAATTGCTGTTTAATGGTAGCTCGCTTCACATGCAGCATCTCTAAAAATGAAATCGCTTTGCCGCGGCGGAACGTTTTTGCTCCTCGCTGTGGTGCGCCTTCCATGCCTCTGTGGCGTCCTCCACGGTGGTGTCCCTCTCTCATATGCTCTCTAAATCCAGATCCTCTCATTTCAAAAACACTCCTTTTGTATACGTTTGTATACATTAATTTAAACACATTGTATACAAACGTATACAAGTTGTCAATTAAACATAATGCTTTCATGCTCCAACATATGTTAGACAATAGGGTAGATGCATCGAAATGGAGGTAAGACAAGTGAAAAGGGTTATAAAATATGTGTTAGGCATCGGGACATTATTGATACTGTCAGGCATA
Source organism: Lysinibacillus sp. FSL K6-4013 (assembly GCF_038630435.1). Lineage (NCBI taxonomy): Bacteria > Bacillati > Bacillota > Bacilli > Caryophanales > Bacillaceae > Lysinibacillus > Lysinibacillus sp. FSL K6-4013. The sequence continues at coordinate 2,078,695 of NZ_CP152031.1, read as the reverse complement.
TTTTTGATTGGGGCACAATCTCACTATAATCAGAAGGAAATTAAAATTGCCAGTAAGCTATGTCTCGAAAATGGCGGACAGCCCACTATCATACGCGATTATTTGGCTTTGAATTACTCCTTTTCATGTCTGAAGAACTGAGGTAGTACATATATGGATGGTGAACTGCGGTAAATGTCATGCTAGAAGATCGAGTAAATTTCATCTATCTTTCAGGCAAATGGCTAGCTAACAACACTACTTTTACATATAAATAGTAGTGTTGTTAGCTAGCCTTTCCACAGCTCTCCTGTTTTGAGGTCACTTTCCCCTTGGAAGGTGGCCTTTTTTGGCATGAAAAAAGACGTCATGTCGACGTCTTTAATGTTTGATCGATATCCTCAATCAACCTATCCACTTGTTCCTTTGTTATCTTGATGACATATAATTCTGTCGTTTCGATTCCATCAAGGCTTGTTAGGTGTTTAGGATATTGATAGTTATTTGATATCTCCTTGTCCATACAATCACCTCTTCAATAGATATATTCGACATAAAGTATAGCAAACCTTCTATAAAAAGGAAAATAACAGTATATTTTTTCACTAAAATAGCTATCATTTGGACGATTTAGGATAAAAAAAGGTAAAACGATAAGTCCATTTAGACTATCCTTGTGTAAAAGTGATTATTGCTTACCAAATTTCGCAATTTTTTTGAGGTAGAAAAGCCCGATGGAAACAATGATAGCCCCATAGACTTTCAGCATCACATTTCTAACAGGCGCCTCCTCTATGGTTGTACTGAGAAAGGCATATCCTACGACAATGATCACCATCCCGATGATGGCATGAATATATTTCACCGTATCTCCCCTTTTCTAGTAGGCAAGTCCGACGCGTGTTCTCAAAAATTCCTCACTGAAGATTTGTTGGTAGGCAAAATCTGCTGTATCCGCTACGGAAATTTGGCTGCCTCCCTCCGGCAAGAAGTTGCGTTCAACGCGGTAGTTTCCTGTCCAAGCCCCGTCTGGTAAATAGGTAGGACAAACAATCGTCCAATCCATAGCAGATTGCTGTAATTGTTCGAATACACGTTGGTGCTCCTGTGCAGCAAAGGTCGATTTTCGTTTCGATTCAGTCGATTGGTAGCGAAGAAGAGTCGGTGTTACACGACTTTGTAAGATCCCTGCTGTTCCAATCGTAATGATTCTTGTCACCTGATGCTTTGTCATCGCTTCAAGAATCAATGGTAAGCTAGCCGATAATGTAGTGCCTCCATCTGTATTTAATGCACTCACCACCACATCCACATGATGCATTGCTTGCTCGATATCTTGCTTGTTTAACACATCGCCTTTCATTACACACAGCTGTTGATGCTGTTGCGGTAATTTATCAGGATTACGGACCAATAGCGTGACCTCATGCTGATCCTTTATTGCTCGTTCTACCAAATGGCTGCCAACACGTCCACTCGCGCCTAATATTAATATTTTCATTTCTCTCACCTCTTTTATCATTATATTACAATTCCCTTTATATGAAAAAAAGACACCGATCACGGTGCCTCTCCCTCTATTCATGCTCTAGTAGCTGAACATTGACCATAAATAAATGCAAATTATTCTTTTCGGCTAGCTCATCGATAATCGATTGAATTTCACTTTCTGTACTTACGTCAATTTCTTCCCCATCGTGTAATTGAATAGTGATGACTTGGTGCGCTGGAGAGTCTATTAGATAACCGACTGTACTATCAGGCGAGTAGCCTGCCGCCCGTATGGCCTGTAACACTTGTTTTGTAAAATTCGTAGCTTGTAATTTTTCGCCAAGCTCCTCTGCATAGGGCGTCGCTCTTTCGGTGCTCGGGGCTATAGCTGAAGGCTCCCTTTGTACCATCCACAATGAAATCACAACCAGTAAGCACATGAATAAAAAGAAGAATTGCAGGACGCTTTTCATACACTCGCTCCATTTCTCCATGAAATTTACAGGCGGAAGTCTAGCAATCTATTGCCCTGAAATTGTTATTATTCTCACAGCTATGTATGGCTATTTCTCTATTTAATTTTAAAAAAATAATTTTCTTCTTGTACAGAGGGCAAATTACCAAGAAGTTTTGTTTGTGGCTTCATAGATTAGAAATGTAAAGGTTAGCGCTACCATTACTAAAAAACTAACAAAAAGGGAGATTAAAAGATGCAAGATAGTAGATTTAGTCAATATATGAATTGGAATCATAAAAAAGAAAAGTGCTGTGAACAATATGTAAAATGCTATTGTCATTTAGAAAAAAAATGTGAGCACAAACAAGAGGGTTGCAAATGCAAACACAAGCATGAGCATGAACATTGTCAATGGGAACATAAACATGAGCAATGTAAATGCAAGCATAAGGATGACCATTGTAAATGGGAAAAGGAGGATTCTTGCTCTTGCAAAAAAGAGGAGGAAGAGTGCCACTACGAGATGGATTATTCCAAGGATCACAAGTGTAAAGGCTGTATTTGTCATCTATTAAGATGCTTATCTCCTGGCACTTTGGTAGATGTTATTTTAGCAGGTGGCGGTAGCTTTGCAGGAATTTTCTTCATCAGCTTAGATCCTAAAACTTGCTGTGCTACATTCTTAGAGGTAGATGCTGCAGCAACACCACTTATCATTGATTGCCAGCAAATTATTGCCATTAGAAGGGCGTAAATGTTCCACTATCCTTTTTGACACCAATTCGTATACCATAAAACCTACCATTATAAGCACATTTGATCTTCTGCCAGGTTTGTGAATATCCCTGGCAGAATTTATATTTTTTCCACTATTCATTGACAATGACTTTGACAATGGGCTCTAATTTCCCTATATTCACATCGCCAAGATAATCAACATCCACTACGACAGCTCGTGGCTCAAAACGTTGGATACATTCAATGAGACGTTTTGTGTTTATTTTCTTCATACGCTGGAAGGGTTTACGAATATCAGACCTTGTCACATATTCTCGAAGCGGACAAGGAATCGTAAACGTCGATAAAATAAATGCTACATTTTGTAATATACTTTCCACTCCTGTAGCATTACCATTTACATTACTTAAAGCCGTTACTTGATGTGTCATTCTATCAACCTTTCTTCTACGTTCATACAATTCGTACTTTGAAAAAAGAGCACTTTGTTATTTATGCTTGCTCATTAAAAATTATGAACGCTTTGTTTTTATGTACCCAATGTTATTTTTATTCAAACAACATCTTAGTTGATAGGCTGACCTACAAGCTTAGCGCATGATGGCGTAGTAAATAACATACAGCCAGCTAAAACAGCCATGGATGATTGCCCAAATGATGGAGTGATGCACACTCCATGAAATCGTAATCGCTAAAACCGATCCAAAACCAATGCCATTTTTGACTACCGTTTTATGCTCCACTTTTTTCACCTTCCTTGTTCTTTTTAACGCTCCTTCTTGCCATCGCAATAGGTTTCCCTCCTATCGTTTTCTATGTTTATTCATAAACGGACAAGGGCAATCTGAAAGAAAGGATGTGATGTTATGACAGTTTTCATGCTGGCTGCCACGATTGGCATCCCCAGCCTTATGGTGTATCTTCAGCACAAATGGGCTAGCTTTCGCCTTCTTTTCAACATACTAGGCGTCATTGCTGCGATCCTGTTTAGCACGATTGCCGCTACATCTATAACGAACATTATTCTTGAGGATGCGGTCTTTATGACAATGATTCATGCCGTTTTCTTAAACCCTGTATTTCTGATTACAGGAGCATATCTCGGCTTATATTTGATTTACCGCTTAATTATTCAAACAATTGATGATAGAGACAAGCCCTCCTACCTTTAGTAGAAATCACAATAAACGTGCCACGTCTGTGTTGTTAGATTGTAGAAAAAATAAAAATTGCCATGATCTACAATGTTCAAACGCGCTTTTGCATCCGAGGCAATTTGGAAGACAAATGGTGCATCGTCCCCAAAATCAACGCCACTTTGACAAAAGCTTGGATAGCCACCGATTTTATGGAGCGGAAAAAGGTCTTCAACGATATCCTCAAAATATTCGATTTGCTCTTCATGCTCCAACATCAAAATCTCTTCCTCCAATTGAGCTGGAATACCGCCCCCATCCCATGTTGGATAGTCATTCGAGATATACTGGGGTATGAGTGGAAACGCGCGCATTTGCTCATGCTGCCATTCACGCTCTACTAAGCCTTCCAAAGTGGTGTACGTTCTAATCTCAAAATAAGAACTAAGATCATCCTCCATGAGGTGATCCAATAGACGTTCATCGACAAAGACTGTGATTAATTGAAAAGGCTGTAATGCCGTCGGTACATAGGATAGGGCTTGTAGAAAGAACGTAGCGAGCGGCTGATAGCCAGACGGTGGCTGCTCCTCTGGTAAGGACCAGCCGACATAGCCAATCCAGCTTTCCAATAAATCATGTGTGGGTCGAATACCACCTGTTTGAAAAATTGTGGCCTGCTTAGTTAGTTGAGCCCGTATTTGTTCAATTGCCATCTGCTAGCTCCTTCTGGCGACAGCAGCAATCCGTTATATGATCGTTTACTATCCCCACTGCCTGCATAAAGGAATAGCAAATGGTACTACCAATAAATTTAAAGCCATCCTTCTTCAATTGCTTGCTCATACGATCACTAATTTCCGTCGTCACAGGCACCTCTTTAATGGAAGCCCACTCATTAATAAGTGGTTTATGATCTACAAAGCTCCAAAGATAATGTGAGAATGAGCCATGCTTTTCCTGTATTTGGAGATATGCTTTAGCATTTGTCACCACGCTAGCTATTTTTAATTTATTGCGTACAATCCGTGTGTCTTGCTGTAATTCCTCTAGCTTGTCCGCTGTATAATGGATAATTTTTTCCACATCGAATTGATCAAATGCCTCACGATAGCCTTCACGCTTTTGGAGAATCGTCCACCAGCTCAAGCCAGCCTGTGCCCCCTCCAAGCAAAGCATCTCGAATAAATGCTGATCATCATAGACCGGTACACCCCACTCCTTGTCATGGTATTCCACATACAAAGGCTCATCTAGCTTAACCCAATCACATCTTTTCATTTCTAAACCCTCCATTTTATGTATCTCTTACTTAATAGCTGTAATGCAAAGCCAACCTTTACTTGATTTTTCCGTGACATACACGGTTTGAAATCCAATTTGTTCTAATAATTGCTTCGTCGCCTCAGGTGTTTGATAGGCTTTCATATGATAGTTCATTTTGTAGAGCTCTGCTATAATAATAAATTTCCCTCCGTTTTTCAGAACTCGCCAAACCTCCGCTACATCCTGCTCCAAGGATGGCCAAAAATAATGCGTTTGAAAGGCTGTAATTGCATCAAAAAACTGATCATCGTATGGAATGTTTGAAACGCTTGCCTCTTTCACAATGACACTACCACTGGTAACACTTGCTTCATTCAATTTGATCGATTCCTTCACTGCCTGTGCGGAAAAATCTATCCCATAGATTATACCATTTGGATTCAATTTGGATAAAATTTGGAGCGTTTTCCCACCACCACAACCGATGTCTAACACACGATCACCATCATTGATAGCTCCTTGCCTGATGAACCATGCATTCATACCACGATGGGCGAAATTCATGATCCGTAGCATCGTTGAGCCAATCCATCCATTTGGCTTTTTCGCTTGTTCAATTAACGTTTGTAAGAGTGACATGATTGGATTCCCCCCTTCAAGTACGAATGATAAAATAGAAAATAGATCTTTAAAATTAAAACGCTTACTAGTTTGTACGTGCTTCAAAACGATTTGTTTCATTTTTTACAAAGGAGGAAGATTTTATGATTCAACAAGCAACACAGAAGGACGCTCATGCTGCAGCCTCATTAGCCTTACAGCTCTGGCCCAATCATACACTAGAAGAATTTACAGAAGAGATGACACAGCTGCTAAAGGAAGAAAACGCAGCTATTTTCCTTGCCTATGACGATGACAGAGCAGTTGGATTTGCCCAATGTCAGTTGCGAACGGATTATGTAGAAGGCACCGACTCGAGTCCAGTCGGCTATTTAGAAGGCCTTTTCGTGATGGAGGAATATCGCCAGCAGGGCTGTGCAAGACAACTTGTGGAGCAATGTGAACAATGGGCAAAGCTTAGGGGCTGTCTAGAGTTTGCCAGTGACTGTGAATGGGACAATGAAGAAAGTCTAAGGGTTCATCTTCAGCTCGGTTTTACAGAAGCCAATCGCATCATTTGCTTCACAAAAAAATTATAAAAATGGCTAACAAAAAAATCACAGGCGTTGCAAACAATAGCACCTGTGATTTTTCAACATTTTTTTAGTTTAGATATGTATTGTTGGAAATATTTCGTTCGCGCTCATCTATGATTAAATGGATCATTAATGCGAGTTGTTGTTCGATTCGCATATTGTTTAGATGAATGATATCAGCAATCAAATTCTTTTGCTTCTCTGCTAATTCAATCTCCTCTAGCATTAACATAATTTCTTCTTTTGTCAGCCCAAACATACTCATATCACCCCAATACTCTCTCTATTTATTATTGTAAAATCATTATTCCCATTTCATAATTATCGAATATTTATCGTGTTTAATGAACCATTTTTGCTAATTATAGGTTAAAACATGGAAAATAATCAATCTATTATCCACATTTATTTAATATTTTTTTTGCATTAAGAAAAAACTTTATTATGATTGTTATAACTTATACAAAGATTGTATAAGTTTTCCTATGGAATATTTCAAAATATTGCATTAATTGCAACAAGACATCTATACCATTATAAAAATATTCTTGCATTTTGTCGAATTATAGAGTTTTTTTATACAAATTAAAATGAATTTATAGCGCAAACATTTCCCTTTTCCCATTTTCCACATGCATAAAACCTCAATATACGAATCCATAAAAAAAGTAATTTCAAAATTGAAACTACTTGTCTTATTTGTATAATCGGCTTTTATATTATTTTTTTAATATCATGTTTCACTATTTCTATTTGCATGTCCTCTATTTGAGAAACCTTTGATGCTGTATCCTTCTGCCATGTCGCTGACTGCACATGCCCTTGCACAAATAATTGGCTGTTTTCCTGTATCACCGCTGGAGCCTTTACTGCAGCTATATCCGTATGGCGCATTTCCAATAAGGATTTATTGGACAGTGCTAAAAACGGTCTAGCTGCCTCATCCACCCTACAATTTTCAATACGGCCCATTGATTGATCTGACCAGATCATGGCATAAGAGCTTTCTTGCCCATCTTTAAAATAGCTATTAGCTACTTCAAAAATCGCATCAATGCAAGTAATTCCGTTTCCTTCCATTTGTTCAAACGTGCAATACTGTGTAAATAATCGGGCATTGTTGATATAGACATGATGGCTTTGCAGCTCTCGAATCGTTGTCTGATGCATCATGATTTTGGCATGGTCGTTACCATAAACACCACCTGATTGCCCAAATTGAATAATTGATTGATGTAGCTTTAAGCCACTAGCATCGACAATAATATGAAATTGCTGGTGGTTTTGAATTTTACATTGGTTCACCGAAACATCTGCTTCATCTACAATGGTAAGCCCTACGGCCATACCATTTCGAACATGACATGTATGAAGCTCCACCTTGCTATTTTCTATCAACACCTGCGCCTTGACATGTCGAGAAACTTGGCAATCATAGAACTTGGCTATCGTTTTTTCGCCAAGATACAACCCATGACTTTGACCATCTGAAAAAATAGAATCAGCTACCATTAGCTCACTGCGATGAACCACCATATTTGTATCGAGATGCTCTTTTATTTCACAGCCATCCATTCTGAAAGTCGTGCTGTCAAACAATTGAATACCTACCCCTTGCCCTTGATGAACTAAACAATTGGTCATCGCAATCTCACTTGACGCAGCTATTACTTGTGCCTTGTCATGCCCATGAATTTCACAGTCCTCCATTGTCAGCTTGACATGACGAATCGCAAAAACACCATGCTTCTTCCCTTCCAGCAGCATACAATTCGTCAAGCTCAGCTCACAGTTTTGAGCAATAATCTGCGCTTTCACATGATGCTCAAATGTTGTATCGACTAGAATAACACTGGACCCATTCGCCACTCGCAAACCAAAATGATTCAACGGTGTCGCAAGCACTGCACAATTTTTCATCAGCAGACTACCATAGCTCACCATCATCTGTGTTCGAATCAATTGCTCCTCAATGACACAATTCTCTAGCTGTAAATCTCCTTTCACATACAGCCCCTGACCTTGCCGAAACCGTAAATTACGCATCGCCACATGTGTTTGATAACGAATAAAAACGCCACCCTTGATGGTCACATTGCCAACCCCATACAACGTCAGCCGCTTGGCAATATCCAAGCTTTCCTCATAAATCCCATCCCGAATTTCAATCATATCCCCAGGCGCCGCCTCTTCAATCGCCTGCCCGATACTTTGATAACGATGCATAATACTCCTCTTCACCACAAGTACAGCCATTTACACACTCCTAACCAAAAAATGTTCGTACCCTATTTATATACCGAACATGCTTGTGCTTATTCAATTTTGTGTAAAAATGCTGGAATATGCAGACGTTTATTTGGAATGTTTGACGGTTTCATGAAAGTGGCATGGTTTTAGGCAATAAAAATGAACAGCGGTTAAGGGTACGCTGTTCGTTTTTTTGGTTGGTATCGGGGTTTTAGAGTCTATTTATATTCCACATAGTTAATGTAAAACAATAATCCTTGCCAGCATCTACAGCAGGACTCCAAAAATTTATATTCCACATAGTTAATGTAAAACGATTGTCGTTAACCAGGAATTTCAAAAACACGAAGAGATTTATATTCCACATAGTTAATGTAAAACGAATTCACAACTACCAACCAATATCGAGATATTAAAATTTATATTCCACATAGTTAATGTAAAACATAAAAGATGTGCAACAGGCTGAAATTGATGGTATCAATTTATATTCCACATAGTTAATGTAAAACGGATCAGCGGGCCTGCTTTAACCAATGAGCGTGTTACTATTTATATTCCACATAGTTAATGTAAAACCATCATGAAAGATTTACAACAAGATCCTACATTATTATTTATATTCCACATAGTTAATGTAAAACTTTTTAGGCAGCTTAATCTGATTTAACATAAAAGTATTTATATTCCACATAGTTAATGTAAAACTCAGCATATAAGAGTTTGAACATAGCAACAAAATCCCAATTTATATTCCACATAGTTAATGTAAAACACGGTTCCGTGGTCACATGATGCGGAACTCCACCATTTATATTCCACATAGTTAATGTAAAACGGCAGCAATGTTTAAAGATGTTGCCTTTTTAATTTCATTTATATTCCACATAGTTAATGTAAAACTTTTATATTTTTATATCCCGAAACGACGTTGTACTATTTATATTCCACATAGTTAATGTAAAACTGTTCTAGTTTTTCAGCTTCCTGTTGAGCATTTGGATTTATATTCCACATAGTTAATGTAAAACTTTAGAACGCGAGCTTGGCACTATTACAAAAGCTCATTTATATTCTACATAGTTAATGTAAAACCTATGATGATTTTGAACGAAATTGCGCTAGATTCTTATTTATATTCCACATAGTTAATGTAAAACGTTTTTACCTTTAAGTTCAATGCTGTTAAGTATTAATTTATATTCCACATAGTTAATGTAAAACTTATTTTCGTTTTTGGTAATGCCTAGATTGATAGAAATTTATATTCCACATAGTTAATGTAAAACCGGATCTAAAAACTTTAAATCTATCGTGAAGTCCAAATTTATATTCCACATAGTTAATGTAAAACTACTACTTCCTCATTAATTCTTGGGTAACTGTGCAATTTATATTCCACATAGTTAATGTAAAACTGGTTAATTATGACAGAAATTGTTTGGTTAAACAAATTTATATTCCACATAGTTAATGTAAAACACCTACCGCAAGACCGCGAAAAGCTTGTAAAAGGTACATTTATATTCCACATAGTTAATGTAAAACTTTATGGCTATTGACTATATTACTGGAATTATGAGATTTATATTCCACATAGTTAATGTAAAACTGATGCTGAAAAGACATATCAAGCTGCACGACTACATTTATATTCCACATAGTTAATGTAAAACTTGTCGCTACAGATGATGTTTTAGTACCGATTAAGGATTTATATTCCACATAGTTAATGTAAAACTTAACACACGGATTACAGGTTTTTACTTATTTTAAATTTATATTCCACATAGTTAATGTAAAACAGATTACGACATGGGATCTAAGATTACTGTAAAAGCATTTATATTCCACATAGTTAATGTAAAACAATGAGTATGGGCTGACATTAATGGTAGGTGATCAATTTATATTCCACATAGTTAATGTAAAACTTTGGACACTGAAACTGAAACCTTGCCTGTACTCGGATTTATATTCCACATAGTTAATGTAAAACGTTGATTATACCGAAAGATACTAGTTTCATAACGACATTTATATTCCACATAGTTAATGTAAAACTTTCTTCATTGTTGATTGCTTCACGTTAGCTGAACGTATTTATATTCCACATAGTTAATGTAAAACCCAGTACAGCTTGCTTTTCACCAACAAGCCATAAATATATTTATATTCCACATAGTTAATGTAAAACAGTCCATTCAATAACTGAATCGGTATCAGCACCATCATTTATATTCCACATAGTTAATGTAAAACACACAACTGTTGCCACTAGCCAACTATTTACATCTGCATTTATATTCCACATAGTTAATGTAAAACGTTGCAGCTCGATTCAAAGCATTCGCTATTGCATTATTTATATTCCACATAGTTAATGTAAAACGCTTATTTCCAAGCTCTTGCACTAAAAGATTTGGAATTTATATTCCACATAGTTAATGTAAAACATTGCTCACTGGCTTCGTTGGTTCTGGCAAAAGTTAATTTATATTCCACATAGTTAATGTAAAACTTCTCCGTGTCATAGAGACTTCTTAAATGCTCGTTCATTTATATTCCACATAGTTAATGTAAAACCTTCTAGTTGGACTGAATTAAATCAGCAAGTTGACATTTATATTCCACATAGTTAATGTAAAACGTAGACGCCATCTTGTATGTAACTCCCAAATGATTCATTTATATTCCACATAGTTAATGTAAAACTTGTAACTTCTCCCTGGCTAGATCTAGGAATGACATATTTATATTCCACATAGTTAATGTAAAACTATTCGCAATATCACACCTAAAACCAATATTCCCACATTTATATTCCACATAGTTAATGTAAAACTGGTAAATCAAAAGTTATATCAACAGTATCAACCCCATTTATATTCCACATAGTTAATGTAAAACCTTACTGCCCCTAAGTGCGAAACCCTACTATACGTGATTTATATTCCACATAGTTAATGTAAAACACGGTGCCGTATCGTGAAATATAAATTACATTCATATTTATATTCCACATAGTTAATGTAAAACTTAACCACTGTTGTCGAATATTCTTTTTCGAAGTTATTTATATTCCACATAGTTAATGTAAAACAAAGTTGATTTATGTATAAGCATGATCTGCTCGAAGATTTATATTCCACATAGTTAATGTAAAACTCAACACGTTTAGCAGCTGCATTCACTTCTTTTAATATTTATATTCCACATAGTTAATGTAAAACGATAACACCTTTGAAGGCTTGTACTAAATTAGATTCCATTTATATTCCACATAGTTAATGTAAAACGTTTCAGCCGGTGCTTCATTCGAAGCTTTTTCTTTATTTATATTCCACATAGTTAATGTAAAACACTCTTGGTCGTAAAAAATCTAATAATCTATTTTTCATTTATATTCCACATAGTTAATGTAAAACTACATGGTCAATATAGTTGGCGTAAGCCTCTGACACATTTATATTCCACATAGTTAATGTAAAACGAAAACCACATTAGACAGAATCGAAATGAGAAGTATATTTATATTCCACATAGTTAATGTAAAACCCACCTTAAGCATAATCAAAAAACCCTTATTTTTCAACGCTTTAACGGCTTGTAATTTGCGACAAATATGATTATTTGCAGTCAATCGGTAGTCCAGAAATTTGCCTTTGCAATCAAAGTGCCCTCAAAGCTAGGTATGATATGCCTGGAAGGAATATAATATTGTAAAATGATTCACTGCAATTCTACTAAAAGAGAGTTTGAATACAATCGATACTCACTTTTCTAGTCTTTACTAATAGAATAGATGACTATAAAAACATGCTCTCAAAATCTTTCTCGACCCCATACACAGTTTTTTTCATATTTTTGGGATTGGCAATTCGGTAAACATAAATTGAATCAATATTCGGATTAGCCTTTGTTGCTAATTCAGCTAGGCATTGTTTTAAAAGTCCTTCCGTAATTTCTCCTTCAAATAAAGAATTTTGTGTCCACGTTAAATATTTTTTCAATACTTTATGGACTTTTCCCACCCGTTTCACATCCACATCATACGCAATCAGTACATACACGCTACCACCACGCTTTCAATGCTTTATAATCTTCATCACCAATCAGATGTTTAATTAATTTATAACATTCTAGACGAATTAAAAATCGGTAAGAGGTTTGTCTGTTTAATTTTCGATGTTTAATGGTCGTGCTCATTCGTTTTTCGAATTCAGCAATAAAAATTTTACGTCCTGTTTCATTTAATAAGCAAATATGTTCTTCGATATATTCGAAATGTTCAGCACGAATCATCTTTTTGTTTATTAACATAAAAATTAAATTATCCATTAACAACGGTTTGAAGATTTCTGCAATATCCAGTGATAGGGAAAATCTTCGAGAACCTGATTCATGTAAATAACTAATTGTTGGGTTTAATTGCGTTTTGTACATTTCAGATAATACAGCTGTATACATTAAACTATTGCCAAATGAAATAAGTGCATTAATTGGATTGGTAGGCGGACGTTTTTCTCTCTTTGTAAATTGAAAATCAGGATTTTTAATAATCGCATTAAAGCATTGATAGTAAGCAAAGCGAATTTTCCCCTCAATGCCCATTAAGGTTTGTATATCCGTAGCATCGGCAACTTGTTTCTTTAGTTGGGTTATTTCATTGATGAATGGCTCTACCTCATCTTTGTAGCGACGAATATTGCGTAACATATGATGAATAGCACTATAGACAAATTGTTGTGCAATATACAGCCTTTTATTCAAGTCCATTACATGGGCTGCTTGCTGAACATCAACGAAGCCCGCCACTTTTTTTCGTCTAGGTGTGTAACTACCTGAATAGTAACCGTAGTAATTATAAAAATGTATATTTACATCTTTTTGATTCATCAAATTAAAAAAAGAGGTGTTAAAGTCCATTTCCGCAAATACATGTAGATTTTCTGTATTTTCTATTGGTAATGTTTTTTTCGTACCATCTTCGAATACTAAATAAATAGTAGAATCTTTTCTTTGGATCCTTCCGTTATTAAATAAATATACATTTTTCAATCCTCTTCACCTACCCAGCAAAATGAATAATAAGCACATTTTGTACAATATCTTAATTTTTTCTTCTTAGAAGGCTTGTCTAGCTGAATAATTTGTTGGATTTGGGCTAACCATTTAGGAATGGCCTCTCTATCCTCTTCCGTTAATTCAATTTCATCAACACGTTTTTCTTTTGGATAATGTATTTTGCCTTTTCGATATATCCCCATTTGCTCAAGTACGAATAAATAATATAGAAGCTGCGCCTTATCAGCCTGTTCCATTTTACTACTAGATTTCACTTCTCCTACATAATGCTTGTCCATCATATCAATCCGAATTAAATTTTCTATCAATACTTCTTTTGACTTTTGGCGTTGATAGGACGTATCGTGCAATACTTTCCCTTGTTGTACTTTATCGTCCTCATCCTCAAAGCCAAGTTGATGTGAATGTAACCATAGCTTGCGCTCGCATACTTTCAAATATTGGACTTGCAAACCGGTTGCCTTTAAATCGTCCCATTGCATATGCTTTCACCCCTTGTATGGCATTTTCCATAATTAATGAAAGAAGCTATCTACATCATTTGCAAAAATTAAGCCGAGTTCCTCTGTATATTGATAGGTCACAACTGGGTATTCTGTATAGCGATCAACTCTAATTGTTGAAATAATCTCTCCATTTTTTCGTTTTCTTGCATTATCGTATGCCCAAGTGGCGATTGGCACTGTGAATTTTTGTAACTCGATTAAAAAATTAATCTTCGCCTTCAATTCTAACTTTTTAGTTAATTCATTTTTCATATTCTCTATTTCTAATTCATTTTCCCTATAAACGCCATATGGGATCACTAATTGATTTTGAATATCTCTTAAGGTCGGTTTATTCTCCTCTTGATAAGGTAATAAATCCTCATACCAAGCTAATGTTTCATCGAATGTTTGAATATATTCGCACTCTGCTCCTAAAGCTTCTCTACTATACACTTGCTCTACAATCTTCATTTTAATTTTCTCATCTATTAGCTGATTGTTATATTGCAGTAACACTTCCTTTGATTTAGAAAAAATTGTAAAATCAACAACAGATTTTTTATTGTTTGCAATACCTGATGGTAATGGACCGCCTGTAAAAACATAAATGTTAGGTATATTTTCAACATAATCTCGCGTTCGATAAATACGTCCCATACGTTGAAATAAACCTGATGCCTCTGAAAGCTCAGTAAATAAAATATCAAAATCAATATCAACGCTTGCCTCTACTAACTGTGTAGTAATCCATATTCCCGTGTTTAGGCAATCTTTGTTTCCTAATGCTAAAATTGCATCTTCCTTTTCTTGACGGTGCTTGCTGATAAAACGACTGTGTAAAAGAGAAGCCTTTACCCCTGTTTCTTCAAATTCTTTATATAATTGCTGTGCTTTTGTCACCGTATTCACAATGATTAATACCTTTTGTTCCATTGGATGCTTTAAAATTTCTTCTATCGTCAAATCCTTTTCAACGATTTGCATAAAATGACGCTTAATTGGCTGATTATTGGCATTGAATTTTAAAAATGGGTCTTCTCGTTTTTCAAATGGAACTTCCAATCGTTTCAACGCTTCTATAAAAAGTGGTGGCAATGTGGCAGTCATAATTAAAAACTTACCGCCTATATCCGTAACATACTTCAACCCTAATACGATAAAGGCTGCTAATCTTGCGCTGTACATTTGAATTTCATCAATGATAATTTTGCTATAGGCTAATGTGGCAAGTTTCATTTCAAAGCCTGGGTATAACCCGACAAAATCAATAATTTGATCGATTGTCGTCACTGTAAGCGGCATAGATAAATTTTTCGCATGTGTAATCGTTATTAAATCAAGGTCTTGCTCATCTGCACGTTTGACATATTCAGCATGCATACCACTATGAAGCAATCCTGTATTCTTTTTGCTGCAGCCAATTTCATTAATCAATCTGTCATAAATCGCATTGATGGACACTTTTAATGGCAGCGTGAAAATGCCCTTGTCATTACCAAGCCACCAAAGTGCTGCTTCTGTTTTCCCAATACCCGTTGACGCAATGACTATATGATTCTCTTGTTGGAGAGTATATAAATAGTCTTGCAACTCGTTCCTAGTGCGTTTTTTATTATCGAAATACTTTTTCATTTTTTGCGGTAAATCTTCAGGAGGAATTTCAACTTCATAATCTCCACTTGCCGCATAATCCAACTTGTTTAATAAGCCCTTTATGCGAACGAAACGATACAGATGCTCACGGTTTTTAAGAAATTTTCGATCGGTAAATTTTCGATAATCAAATTTAGGTTCTTCACGAATATTAAAATCATTATTTAATAGTGACACATATTTTTGTAAATCCTTTTTAATCTCATCACCACTCTCGTACATATTTTGCTCTGCCCGTTCGTGGTGATAATAAACAGCTAAAATTAATAACGTAGCATCCTCTTTACCATAGTGAGTGATTAGATTTTTAATCGGCATAAATGCACAGCTTAAGTAATTGTGAGGAATTTCATCTATTTCAGGAAATAAATCCTCTATACGCTCTTCTATTGTGCGTACTTTATTCTGAAATTTGGTATTTGCCTTTCCTAAATCATGGTACGTCACCGCTTGTAATAAAATGTTCCAATCTTTCTTTGACAGTGCATTTGGATAAATTTTACGAAATATTTCCCATTTTTTAATTAAATGGTTTGTATGCTCAATAATCGTTTGTGCGGCGGATGTTTTTGTTGCTGATTTTGCTAGTAGCTTTTCAAACATCTACAAACCTCCTTATAAAAAAAGAATGGAGAACATTCCCCCACTCTTATACTAAAAATACGGTATAGCCATCCTGATCGAAAAGCACGTTTTCATATGCAGCAAGATAGTTAGTTGAAGAAGCCGGTACATGAGAAACAATCACCTTTTCCCACTGACGAATGTGCTTTCCTTTAGCAATTTCTAATAATTTATATGTTTTATTTAAACGATAGGATGTACCGATTTTTCCATAAATATCATTCTTGGTCATCGATTGCGGAATAAAAATATCAAAATCAACTCTCTTGTCTTCTTCCATTTCTTGAATTTCTAACTCCACTTCCGTCACTACATTAATCTGCAATAAATCCTCGCGTCTACCTAGTGATAAATATTCAGCAGGTGATTTTAGTGCGTCGATAATGATTGGAATGTATTGCTTGTCCTCTGGTACAATATGCAATACTAGTTCGACATCTACTAATAGCTCTGTTGTGGAAACACCGCGTGTAATCCCATGTGCTTTCCCATCTGATAACTCCACTTTCAACTGATGGCGACCTTGCTCATACGAACTACCAGCAAACTCATAGCGCGTCCATAAATCATTGACCTTTGCATGATATTTCCCCTGAATACTCACCTGCATTGGCACATAACTTGTAAAGCCACATGCCGCATGCACCATGCCAATAACAGTTGAGTATGGGGGCAGTGGATATGATTCCTTTAATTGAAAACTCGTAGGCTTTTTGTAGTTCACTAGGTTCTGATAAGCCTCAATCCGAATCCCCTTCATATGTTCACCTGCTTACTTATAATAGTCTGATACAGCCTGCTCTAGCTGCGCGAAGAAGTCTGCCATTGGTTTTGCTTGTAAACTTTGCTCAATTTCCTCGTCGTTTGCTAATAATCCTTTGACTAAGCCAACATGTGTATGTTGTTGAATATGTGAATCCAATGCTAAAATCCCCTCAACCGTTGCAACGGCAAGCTTATTATTTTGAAGCTTTAATCGATTTTCGAAAAATGGATTTTTTAAATCATAGACACCACCGATAGCAAAAATTGGAGCTAAATTCTCTCGACGCCCTTTTATATCACGATATAAAAATTTTAATGTACGTAATAAAGAAATAACACGCTTAGCACGTTCCTCTAATGGAATTTCGATTTGATCGTTTGTATCAATTCCAATCTTATCTAAATCCACCGTCAGTGTGTAAGCATAAAAGGATTTATGAATTTCACTTTGTGCAATATTTCCACCTCTTAATTCCTCATTAGCTGTTGCACTTTTATGGCGGTCAAACAACCCTTTATTCGTTAAAAATTCTAAATCTGTATTATAACTTTCTAATGCGACAGCATTGGATAAGCGTACCACGGCAGCACGAGTTCTCGTTGGTTTTACCGTTTTCATATAGCCGAACAAATCAATTTCAGGATAATCTGCGATTGTTGCATCTGGGTGAAATTGAATAACGGAGCCATCCATACCTAATGGCGTGTGATTGATATCCATTTGTTCGACAATGTTATAACGCAATGCTTGACGTGAAATATACGTGTACACTTCATGATCTCCGCGGGAAATTTTTTTCAAAGAAGCAACGTTGCCAACACCCTCACCATAGTTGGCACTTTCTGCTTCAACTATCATACTGATTGTTAATCCTTTTTTATTCATTTACTTGCTCCTCCTTTGCCATATCCTCTTTTTCGAAATCTTTTCCATTTAATCCTATTAAAAATGCATAGCCAATTGTTTGGAATTTTTCAATATCACTGAGTGTTGTTGTGAAAAATAGGGGGATACCTAATTTTTCATGGCGTTTGTAGCTATACGCCTGTACAATTGTTTCCATAAATTTATTAGGATTTTTTACTTTTAAAGCATTTAACAAACGGTGTGAAATAGCATTTAATTTTGTTTCTTGACCTCGATATACTTTTCTTAATTCGTAGCCGCTAATCCGAATACTTCTTAACTCTTTATCTGTCATATAATGTGAACCTCCATTTAATGCATAATTTGAAATTTTCAGAATTTTATAGATAGAAAAAGTATCCGCATATTTATCATCGATTACTAAACGTATTAAACGATAGAGTAAATCACTAAAGCGTTGTCCATTATAAAAACGTCGTATAACTTCTTGATAGAGGCTGATATAGTCTCCATTTTCCTTAACAAATTTCCCCGTCAAGTAATGGAAGTCATTCCGGCTATCATAAAGCTGCTGTGCTTTGTCACGGGATAACATATTGAATGTATAAGGTCTGGATTCATTATTTTTGTCATATTTAACAATCTGGATATTATCAATTTCTATATTCTTCTTGTTTTCTGCATGTTGATACATTTCATTGATAATTTTTGAATATGCCATTTCCTCCAGCTTATCGCGTGTATATTCTTCTCCTCTATCGTTGCGCAACTGGATTTTATTGTAAGCTAGTAACTCGACAATGGATTGATTGCTATTGATAAAGAGACCTATCCCATTTTTCAATGTGAAGCCTAATGGCAGACAACTATACACAATATTACAGATTGGACAAATAAATAAATTGCGCTGATGGTTCCAATAATGCGAGGATTTTCTTGCCCCATCAACCCCTAAATTTTGTACCCAAGTAAGATCAAATGCCTCTGAGATAGACTTCATTTTATTGTCACAGCACGCACATGTTAATTTATTTTTTCCGTACTTTTTTTCATCTTTCTTTGACGTTAGAAAATCTTGAGCAGGTTTGATGAAGTAATTAAAATATTCTTCATAGAGATCCTT
Source organism: Lysinibacillus sp. FSL K6-4013 (assembly GCF_038630435.1). Classification (NCBI taxonomy): domain Bacteria; kingdom Bacillati; phylum Bacillota; class Bacilli; order Caryophanales; family Bacillaceae; genus Lysinibacillus; species Lysinibacillus sp. FSL K6-4013. Next base: position 2,059,573 of record NZ_CP152031.1, on the reverse strand, counting down.
TTTACTCGCATTGCTATTTAGGAAGGAGACATTGGACCAAAAACCTTGAATAACTTGATATGTAAGGACACGTGGGATGATAAATCGCTTTGCATCCTTATGCTTTAAATGCTCGACAATTTGTAGTAATGCGTCCACAGCGTCTCCAATTTGCGGCTGTATTTGTTCCAAGGTTTCTTTTTTCCTCTGTGTTACCTTTTTTAAACTTTTTGCAGCCTCTAAAAAATCAAATGGAATCGCAGACAGAAATGGATAGACATTCTTATAACTATTCGATGACAGCCAGTATTTCACTTTTTCAATATGGGCATTGAGCCGTTCTAAGTTTTTTTCATCTCCAATTTCAGTTTTCGCTCTTAATAAAAACTCTACAATAGTAGGATTAGTCATTTTATAGTAATTTGTTTCATGTCCATATTGAGCAGATAAATAGGCAAAATAATGTTCTTCAAAGTTCGCTAAATTGCTTTCTGGAAAACTAATAGTCTGATAATCGCTCTTACTATACTCTAGCTTTGCATAGTCAAATACACGGCAAAGTCCCAAAATACTGGCATTGTAAATTGTTTCATCTAACTGTAGTTCAATCATTCACTTCACCCCCTATTCATTCACCATTTCAATGCAGCCTAGCATTTGTGATCTTCTAAAACCAATACCCGTCTGCGTTAATAAAGCTAAATCTTCTGGATGTCCTCCTAGTACAAAGCTTCCTTCAAAACCATTCAAATAAAGAATTCCTTTTTCATTTAAATTTTTAAACTTGTCATGCTTTAACTGCACAACTTTTTTATGCATCATTACTGGTGTAAAAACTAGTGGCTGATGCAATGGCCGCCCAGCAACAGATTTTAGGCATTCATTTGCTGCATAATTCAATTCCTTCTCATAATCAGGATCATCAATATTTAAATATTGATTGTTTTTATCTTTAATAACGATGGTGCTGTTTGTTTTAAATAGAGCTTGAGATTTTGTAGGTAATTTTTCAGATAAAAATTTAACATGCTTAATGTGTAGGGTGTATGACTTATATTGCATTTGCTGATGCTCAAGTAAGCCATTATACAGAGTTATCATAAAATTTATATCAGAAGAAGAAATGGTCATACGAATGTCTTGATGGATGATAAATTCATCACCTTCTAGCGTGTAACCATTTACATAAATTGCTCCTGTAAAAGGACGCATCGCCTTGTTAGCTTGATGTTCCTTAAAGCTATACAAACTTTCCTTTAATTCTGGATTGACAGAAGATAGTCCGGCTTTAACTACACTCCCAGCTAAAAAATGATAATGCTTAGGTATTTTCTCCGCTTCCATAATGATCTGCAACCTCATTTGGCTTCACCTCCTTTTTATTTCATAGACTACTCCCAGATATAGTAAGGATATTTTTAGGAGCTAATTTACATTTATAGTAATTTATTTTTTATAATTAGTCAATATTTTCTAAAAATTAAATTATTATTAAAACTATATAGGATAACTATTTATTTTGTGATTTTATTCTCATTTATTTTCTTAGCTTTTCTTGATAAGATAGGAAAATCATGTTTAACTAAGTGGAATTTAAATATATATTTTTAAATAATGTTTAATTTTTTAGAAAACTACCTCATTTTTTATTAACTATGTGGAAATTTACTTACTTCAAATTCTTACTTTCTTTAAAAAACAACAAAAGAGCCTACTTTAGACTAATTCGAGTAGGTTTTTTATTTTAGTAATTCTAACTAAACTTCATTTAATTTCCTTTACCCTCTTCACTACATCCAATCAATAACCGACGGTAACTAGTAGCAACCAAGAGCCTATATTCCTCCCCAAGCATAAACTTCACATTGAAAGTGTTAAAGCACTAAATATACGCCGATTGCACATGATGAGGATTTAACACATGTAAGGAAAATTTATAAAGCATGAAAATATTTAACATAGATATAAAACTCACTATGAGAATGTGCTCGTCATGAACTATTACTTGAATGAAATGGATTTTCCCCTCTTTATAAAAAATTGCAGTGAATCATTTTACAACATTAAATCTCTTCAATGCTTACCATGCCTAGCATTGAGGCACTTGAATAACAAAGGGAAATTTTTGAACTACAGATTGACTGCAAAAAAATGATATTAGTCTCAAAGTACAATCTGATATAGCGTTGAAAAATAAGTTTTTTTTGATTATGCTTAAGGGGGGTTTTTCATTAACTAAGTGGAATTTAAATGTGCCATTTCCTCCAGGCTTGCTAGGTATCCCCTCGGTTTTTCATTAACTAAGTGGAATTTAAATAGTGTTCCGAAATTAGGAATAGAATGGTACGCAAAAGTTTTTCATTAACTAAGTGGAATTTAAATCAATGACTTTAATAAATGTGTATACACAGTTTCATCGTTTTTCATTAACTAAGTGGAATTTAAATTTCGGACAACTCAAGTACGGCGTAGGACGGGGCATAGTTTTTCATTAACTAAGTGGAATTTAAATTTTGGCATCATGCGATTGACGATAAACTGAAATGGGTTTTTCATTAACTAAGTGGAATTTAAATATAATGCTCATTATTTCAATGAGGAAACAAAGAAATCGTTTTTCATTAACTAAGTGGAATTTAAATACACCTGCAGTCTTGATTCTTTTAACTAATTCATCGTTTTTCATTAACTAAGTGGAATTTAAATACTTGATATGTTTTAGTAGGACGGAAATCAGTTAATGTTTTTCATTAACTAAGTGGAATTTAAATAACATCCGTAGCACCACCACCAGCGCCGCCGGAATCGTTTTTCATTAACTAAGTGGAATTTAAATAGGACGGAATGGAGCGAGCAGATTTGCGGATGAAATGTTTTTCATTAACTAAGTGGAATTTAAATATTGAAATATTAGCGATACCACCATTCAGTAGTAAGGTTTTTCATTAACTAAGTGGAATTTAAATCAAGATCAGTAATTTTACTTTCCAATTCAGTAAAAGTTTTTCATTAACTAAGTGGAATTTAAATTTTACAGCTATACTCACTCTATACGTATCATACCTGTTTTTCATTAACTAAGTGGAATTTAAATTTCATATAATTCATCTATCTCACACTTGAGGATAAGTTTTTCATTAACTAAGTGGAATTTAAATTGCTATCTGCATGTTCTTCTAGAGCATATCGGCACCGTTTTTCATTAACTAAGTGGAATTTAAATTTTCAATTCTCATCGAAATCTTCGCAGTCGCTCTTTGTTTTTCATTAACTAAGTGGAATTTAAATGACAACGATGGATCGGACAAGCTTGTGCAAATCAAAGTTTTTCATTAACTAAGTGGAATTTAAATGACAACGATGGATCGGACAAGCTTGTGCAAATCAAAGTTTTTCATTAACTAAGTGGAATTTAAATCTCGTAACACTTGATTAGCTAGAATTTAATCTTCGTTTTTCATTAACTAAGTGGATTTATAATAAGTAAATAGGTTAGGAAGTTATTGTCCAACTGAAGGCATTTTTATTAGCAAGTGGCATTTAAACCCTTGCAATCTATTATTCTCAAAAAAACCAACAACAACCGAAATCCCTCGGTCATTGCTGGTTCTTTTCATTTACATTATTTCTTGCGTTTCACAAATACAATAACAAAAATAGCGGCTAGTGCTGCTAGGATGGCGATCATCCATACTGTGTTTGAGTTGGATGTTGTGTCATCTGTTGCGGCTGCTTGTTGCTCTTCTCTTGGTGTAGCGTTCGAAGACTCCATTTCTTTGGCATCCTCTTTCACCACTTGTGCAGTGCTAATTTGCACATATTGTAGTGTTGCTTCATTCGAGGCAGATGCTTCATGCTCGTGGCTTGCGTCGTGACCTTCTGCATGATCGCCGTGAGTTTCCTCTTGCCCACCGTCATGACCATGATGGTGATCTGCTGCTGTTGTGAAAATAGATCGTTCTAGTTGTTGCCCTACCCAGCTTTTGGCATCTGTTGAATCGGCAAAGATGCGAGGGTGTCCTGACAGCATGTATGTTTTACCGTCGATGATGATTCCTGTTTGGTCACCTGTGACTACATCTTCAATTGTACCTGTTGGTCCTTCTGCAAAGCCGCCCATTTGAATAAGCGTATGTCCGCCCATATCAAATGTAAGGTGCTCTGTTAAGAATGCAATGTACTCTTCTTTCGTCATGGTTGCGTCAGGATTGGCTAGCTCAAGTTTATGATGAAAAAGTGCTGTATTTATTTCCTTGTACGTAATATCTCCCTCTAGAGAAGACACGTAATCCTCTTTTTGAGCTGCTTGTGCTAGCTCATCCACTGTTGCTCCGTCAAGGCCGAAAAAGCCACCTACCCAGCCTGCAAAGTCCTTGCGTGAGAGATTGTCTGTTGGGTTTAAGGCCATATCTTTGCCATTGTACCCAAGAAGCCCAATACTGTGTAGTACCATAATGTCCTGAATATTGGCGGCTGTTTCAGGGACATCCGTGAATAGTGTACTTTTATCCATCGTATGGGCGTAGGCAACGGGTGCCATGAATAAAGTACTCATCAATAATAAAAGTAAATATTTTCTCAAAATGATTCCACCTTCCAATGCCTTAGTATACAGATGAAATGTGAGGGAAGTTTGAAATCCACAGGTACTTTCTATAGCTTAAATTGACGAAATCGGGCGTTTAGTTGTTCAGCCATTTCTGCTAAATGCTCGGCACTATGTTTAATTTCCGCCATGGAGCTTGCAGTTTGCTCAATGGTAGCCGATGTTTCCTGAATACCTGCCGCTGATTGTTCAGAAACAGCAGCAATTTCATCGACTGCTTTATTAATCGTGACAGTATTGTGAACAACCTCCGCTAGCTCCACTGACATACCTTCAATGCCTGTCGCAATGGCCTCAATAGCATCCGCAATTTGAATTGAATGTCGTATTGGTTGCGACCATTTGTGTTGTGACTTCCTCATAGCCTTACTCTAGCGAGAAAGTTACTGAATCGGAATCATCCAAAATTTTTCTGACGATCGCTGTAGGAGAAGGCGACTGTAGCTTCTTTTGCACTTGGCTTATGGGGAAATCAAAGGGCTGCTGTGTTGTTGTATCATTATAACAGTAAATTGATAACCTTCTATTAAATGGGCATGCTTATGACGTTTCTCAATAAAAATAAAAAACTTGAATCGAAATGATGACTTGCTGAGTCTAATGGTCGAAAAGGAGGCGATTTTCATTACGAGCACCCAACAAACTCTTGTAGCCTTAGCCCAACAAGGTGATGAGCAGGCGTTTTATCAGCTCATTGAGCAGGAGCAGCATAAGCTTTACCGAATGGCCTATGTCTACGTACAAAATGAAAACGACGCCGTAGAAGTTTTTCAGCAAACCATTATTCGAGCCTATGAGGGGCTACCGCAATTAAAGGAGACTCACTATTTTGCCACTTGGCTTACCCGCATTATGATAAATTGCTGTAAAACCTATATTGCGAAGAAAAAAACAGTTATGCCTGTTGAACCACAAACTTTCGAGGATTTAACAAGCGCATCTCCTACATACATCGAAGAAGAGCTGGATTTATGGCAGGCTCTTTGCCAGCTCGAGGAAAAGTACAAAACGGTGCTATTGCTACGATTTTATCAAGACTACTCGGTCAAGGATATTGCGGCGATTTTGCAATGTCCTGAAGGTACCGTGAAAACACATATTCGCCGTGGCTTGCATGCATTACGACAACAATTAAAGGGGGCATATCTCGATGAGTGGGTTCAATCCGCTGAAAGAAGTCATTAATGCAATACCCATCCCTGAAGGACGTTTAACAGAAGTGCTACGTGTGGAAGGGATGTCCAAAATTTATCAGCAAAAGCATCATACTGTGAATGCCTTGAAAAATATCCATTGCACCATTTATCAAGGGGAAATGGTGGCAATTATGGGGACAAGCGGCTCTGGTAAAAGTACTCTTCTGAATATGATCAGTGCCATTGATGAGCCAACAGATGGAGCATTATTTTTATTTGGCAAGGAAGCGCAGGCTATTTATCAAGAGCCAAAAGCATCGCAATTCCGAAAAGAAAATATCGGCTTTATCTTCCAATCCTTTCATCTGCTAAAGGATTTAACCGTCGAGGATAATATCGCGCTTCCCCTTATATTAAATGATATTCCTAGCAAGGAGATTAAGGTGCGTGTGCAGCACATGATGGAAACCTTAAACATCGCTGCTTGGGCAAAGCATCGACCACATGAGCTTTCTGGTGGACAGAAGCAACGTGTCGCCATTGCGCGAGCGATTATTGCCAATCCTCCTATTTTACTGGCAGATGAGCCAACGGGGGCTTTGGATGTTCATACAACAGATGAAATTTTAGAGCTGCTTGTTGCTCTGCAAAAAAAGAACCAGCAAACGATATTACTTGTCACACATGACCCCTATGTGGCTACCTATGCCAATCGGGTATTGTTCTTCCATGATGGGGCGATTGTGGATTCCTATCAAAACCAGCAAAATGAAGAGGATTTGGATTGTATTCTAATGAAATTCAAGCAAATTACGAGGGGGGATCGCTAATGTTTACGATGCGTAATATTGCCCTCAAGCTATTTCGTGCCGCTTGGGCAAATGTCCTAACGAGTATTAGTGTTATTACGATCTCGATTTGCCTGGTAATGACGATGACCGTCTACATTTGGAATGCGAATAGCCAGATGAAGGCAGACATCCAAGCGTTGTATGGGGAAATGGATTTAATGGTTGGTTATAATCCCGATCAGCAAAAATTGTTGACGACACATCAAATAGAGGAGCTTTCTACCCTAGCCGGTGTCACACAAGTGTCCCGCTTATCGCTAGCTCATACATTCGTTGAACATGAAAAGTACACCACATTTTATACCGTTGGCGTTGAAAATGATGACCTTGTGAAAAGTCGCTACCATTTTGAGGTCAATCTTGGACCGAACGATGCCATTCTTTCGGAAAATGTTGCCCGTCTTTTCAACAAACGCGTTGGGGACTCCATTCATATTCAATCAAAGGATTTTATCGTGCAAGAAATTTTACCGACGATAAAAGGCACTGATAGTCCTAATATCATTCTCTTAGCGAATGACGTAGTTAAGGCATGGATGAACAATAGTCAGCCACAAACGGCAGGCATATTTGCGCTCATTAAAACGGATGAGGGTCGTGCCAAGGCAGTAGGCGCAGAAATCAAACAACAGGATCCAACATTACGTGTTGATGTTATGAGTGAGTACGATGCGATTAAAAGAAATTTACAGAGCTTAATGGTTTTTATGATTGTACTATCTGTTTTTATTTTACTCATTTCGAGTGTCCTATTGCTGTCCACATTCCAGCTATTATTTTATAAAATTAAAGAGCAGCTCATGATCTTACGGGCTCTCGGGGCATCAGTGAAACAGGTTGGACGTATAGTCAAGCTCCAACTATCACTGATCATTAGCTTTGGCGTTATGCTTGGAACAACGCTGAGCCTTGTCGTCATAAAAAGCTGGCTACCACAATTAATTAGCCTTTTGCATTTACCCGAAGCTAAAACAGAGCTTCCTATTGTGTTTATTCTTTTAATTGCCCTTTCCAGCTTCATCATTCTTCAAGTGATGACAAAATGGCAAGTAGCGAAAAGCTCTAGACTATTGCCATTACAAATCGCTTCAGAAAATGAAAATTTACAGCTACGTTGGACAAAATGGAAAACAATTATTGTCAGTATTGTAGGTGTGTCAGCTGTCTTCTTCTTTTTACAAGCCTATTTAGCTGGGACAGGAAGCGATCAAGGTGCCTTATTTATTTTACTCGGAACACTACTTGTATGTGGGATTTTACTGTTACTAATCCCCTATCTGTTTACAGCCATCCTTCATCTGGCCTTAAAGCCGATTCGAAGGGTACTTGGCAAGGAAGCTTATTTAGCATGCCAGCAGCTCATGCCACAGGTACGCAAAAATATGCCCGTGGTGCTTAGCATGATAGGATTAATGGTCATTTTAACCTTTGGAAGCTCATTAATGAAAACCTTACAGCACAATGACCTTGCCTACACGGAATCACAATACGAAACAGCCATAAAAATTGATAATGAATTAAATGATCCAACTATCACGCCTGCAATTATAGATGAAATAGAGGCATTGCCAAGCGTACAGTACGCGTATGCACAAAGTAATAATGCGTATATTGCCCTACAACTCGGCGATGAATGGCTAGCAGAGAACTATACAACCATTGATATTGAGAAATTTATGCAATTAAAGAAGTTGCCTCAAATTGAAGGTGGAAATTTGCAGGATGGCCTTGTCGTGACAAAGGGCTTTGCCGAACGTTATCATTTGTCAGTGGGTGACCGTATAACGATAGGTTCCTATGATTTTGCTGCACAGCAGGATAGGCCTTCTGGTGAATTACAAATTATAGGAATTACCGATTCACCGATTCACCGAGCCGATATAATCGTTGATTGGTCATCATTCCTCACAGCACAGGATCACCCGTTCATCGAAGACATTATGGTCGAAACATCCTACCCAGAGCAGGCATTGACGGAGCTGTCATTCTTGGAAGAGCGCTGGCCAGCCCTGAAGTTGACAGATAAAGCGACCATATTAGCACAATCCAATGAAATGTTCTTCCAACGGTGGAGCCTATTTGTTGGCGTCTTTGTTATTTTAATAGCTGCCACGGGGCTTGGTGTCCTTCAAACTTTACTGCATACGATTTATACAAAACGCAGCGACTATGCCATCCAACGATTAATTGGTCTGTCACCAAATGGCTTAATGAAGCTTATATTGACACAAGTCCTATCCTTTGTCCTTTATGGTCTCATAGTCGGTACATTTCTGGGGTTCGTTTTAACGAGGATGCTAGGCTTCATTGATGATGGCTCGCCGATGTCCTATGACTTTCTAACATTGGGCCTCACAAGTCTCGCGTTCCTAGGGTCAACCCTCATTGTCTTTACCCTCCAAGGCTACTGGATGAGCAGACAAAAATTAGCGAACGAGATATTGGAAATATAAGGAAAACAGCCACTCTATGGATAGAGGTGGCTGTTTTTTTAGAAGCGGGGCTCTCTCTTGAGTGAGCGCTTTTACCCCTCTTTGGAGCGGAGCACCCCCACTCCTTTTATAAATGAAATTCTCCCTAAATTTGAAGAAATTCTATCATTTCCTTTATGATAGCCTCTTGATCTCGTCCTAATGTCATGAGATGCTTAGAATTTCCAAAGCCTTTCTTCTGCTTTCTAGATGAATGAACATGCTGATAGATCGTTTCAGCACTTTGCGTGTATAAGGCATCGTCCTTTTCACCATAGTAGATAGCGATAGGAATGATAATTCTATCAAGCTGCTCCATCGTTGCTTGGATAAATGTTTGGAATACGTTCATTGCATGTAATGGCATGTTCTCAAATGGCTCCATTTCCTGAGCGATTTGAAGTGGTGGCTTGCCCTCTATTGTTTTGTAATTATGGGCATAGTCCATAATCCTTTGTTTTAATTGCTCTGGCTCCTTATCAAACGGCACAGATAAGACAATGATTTGCTCGAGCCTTTCTAATTGAGCAAGCTTCAACGCGAAAATTCCCCCGATGGATAGACCGATGACCGAAATCTTTTGATAGCCTTCATCCAATAAAAATTGATGAGCATTCACTACATCCTGCCACCAGTCGTCTACCTGATAGTGTAATAACTGTTCTGGATGAGTGCCATGTCCACGATACAGCGGCGCATAGCAAGTATAGCCTTGGTTATGTAATGCAGTGGCTACTGTCTTCATATCTCTTGTATGACTTGTAAAGGAATGTAAAAGCAATAGGGCATGCTCATTTCCCTGTAAATAAATCTCTTTTGCTGGTAATATGTTTAGCATTTCATCAAGCCCTTTCTTCCATCTACCTTTATTTAAGCCCCAACAAACAGCACTGCCTGTCCGATGGCAATAAAAAAGGCTACCTGCTGAATGGGACTGCTGTCTTCAATTTGTAGTGTAATGTCAAAATGCGTCTCGCAGAAAGTCGCTTGCCAGCGTGCGATAGGCTGCTCATTCACAGTAAAAACAGACCAGTCCTCCATTTCTTTGTTGAGCTTGATCTGCTGTTCGCCATCGGTAATAACTAAATCAGGAATCATAATTTGCCAGCCATCATAGGCAATCATATAGTCTTTACCTGTTACCAAATCCTTGCCACGGAAATGCACGCGCCCGCGACGGGATACTTTTTTGCACGTAAAAAGCGGCTGACCATTGCGATCGTGAACATCAAAACGAACGAAATAACGATAGTCCATCGTTTTATCGAATGCTTTTTTTAGTGCATTGGAATACACGCGTTGAACGGTGGACGATACCTCCCCCGCTTCATTTAAAATAGTAACGGTCTCTGTTGACTCGATGGCCGCTGGTTGCTTGTATGTATAGGTCTTCAATCTATTCGCTCCTTTGAAACATTGCTTTCTTAAAACTACCATAAAATAAGCGTCAAATACAAAGGATGTATTTGACGCTCCTATTATGGTTATTGTATTTATTTCAATCAAGTAGCCTACTCCATTTTCTATCGATCTAACTTAAAGGTAATTTCCCCGATGCCCAATTCCGAATTGACCTCTAGTACGACATCCGCCTTGTCGTAAGCTTCGTTGACATAGACACCATTCCCTTTTGATATAAGGCCCTCCACATTAGACGAGCCAATGCCTTTTTCTGTCGTTAATTTCACGCCAACCTTTGAAGGTAAAATAACTGTTGTTTGACCGACACCTGTTTCAATAGTCGTTGTAAAGCTCTTTTTCCAGTCGCCACCTAGATTAACCGTTAGATCACCGACACCCGCTTCAATATCGAGCTTTTCCAGCTGAAGACCCTGTAAATCAAGGTTGGCAAGAGAAGCACCCGTTTCCACATTTAGATCCATGGGGATGCTGTCGTTCAGTTGAATCGCCCATGTGTTTTTAATATTCGAGAGCCCCAGCCTTGTTGAGCCCTTATGCTTGATTTCCACTTCTCCTGTATCGCCATGTAGATCATAGTCTACCTGAGGGGCTAGCTTTTTTACATTATATTCTGCGTTACCCTCAACCCATTCCTTTGCACCACTCGATACATTCATTTCGCCAACACCTAAATCAATGTCTACCTCTAATGCTTTCGCTTTATCCTTTTCCACCAAAATGGCTTCCTCTCGCATTTTATTTGGAATAAAGGAAAAGCACCCCGATAATACCAATGCTGACGTGCCTATCACGACACCTAAACCCACTAATTTTTTCACTATTATTTCCTCCCACCGTATAATCTACCAATAATTTCATTATATAGAAGGAAGGAAATTAAAATACGACCCTCCGCTCGAAATTCATCTAAGACCTAAGACGTAGAGAGGCTTACTGAAAAGGAATGTCATGTCCCTCCAGCAATGCCTTTAAATTCGCAAGAGAGGCATCATAGCCTGACGAATTAAAGCTCACCGTAGTGCCATTACCCTGTTGGGCTAGCGTAATAGCAATCAATGTTTCAGGAACTTCTAGATAGAAGGAAAATTCCTCATTTTTCTTCACTTGCTGAATCGTTAGCTCCATCGGCAGTTTTTCAGAAAGCTGGTTATGCGCATTTGGCATTAAGGTAAATGTCATCTTTTCCCCAGCTGTTAGTATAGGGATGTCCCATATGGCGCCTGGTGCGTACCATCGGGAGAGGGATTGCTCCTCTGTAATCGCCTGCCATACTTTATCAATCTTTGCCTCAATCCAAATCGAACTGGTCATTCGCAGCAACCTCCATTTCCTCTTTTCCATTATTTTACCGAACTTTCAGAAGTTAAACTACCTTGGGATGTTCTGTATAAGTGAAATGCCCCCAGTATAACCATCACAGCGATAACATCCAAAGCGAGCTGATAGCTGGAAAAAACAGTAACCAATAAACCATAAACCGTTGGTGCCAAGACAATAAAGAACTGATTAATCGTTAACGCTGCACTAACAGTTAGTCCTACTGCTTGCGAATCGGATTGCTCCGTGACACAAGTGATATATATGGAATACCAGCCAAGCGCTAAAAATCCAAATAGACTGCAAAATAAAATCATGAGGCCCTTGCTATGTATGACAAAGGGCAAAAAGCCAACCATCAGGAATGTAGCGAGCATGACGAGCACTAATAATGGCTCTCGTTTTTGAGCGAAATAATGATCACTCATCCAAGCAAGTACAATTCTCCCAAACATCCCACCAAATAAAATCAGACTTAAATAGCGCCCCGCCTCGGTTAATGTATACCCACCTTCATGATGTAAATAGCTCATAAAGTGAGCAATGATAATCATTTGGAGGGACATCATGACCATGCCCACAAAAAATAAAGGATAGAGCGCTCGATTGTGCCGAATAGCACGCATCTTCTCTTTAAAAGGAATGAGAGGTGCCGTAGCGGTGTCATACTGTTTTGGTTCTTTGTACAGCAATAAAAATAATAGTCCCCCACCAACCGCCATCAAGCCCTGTGCTAAATGGACAGAGGATAGATGATGATGTTGATACAAATAGGTCAGCAAAGTGGAAGCCAATGCACCACCAATCGGAATACCTGTTTGGCGTATCCCAATAGCAAGTCCTCGATGCTTGTTAGGAAACCATTTCACAATAGCAGTACTGCCACCTGTTTGCGCACTGCCATACCATATCCCCACAACTATTAATACGAGAAGCAATGTCGTATAATGATTCACGGGTATTAGCAATAAGGCTGACAGGCCCAGTAGTATCGAGCCCCATCCAATAATCTGCTTTTCTCCCTTTTTATCCATGAGATAACCAAATAGCAGCATGGAGAAAATTGGCCCTATATTGACGGCTGAAACAATTAGCCCTGTCTGGAAGGACGTTAAGTGCCATTCCATTTGATAAAAAGAGGCAACTGGCCCCATTCCGTAGGTCACAAAGGTTGCGGCTGTTTGCGAAAGTGTAGCCACAAGCAAGATGACCCATCGATAATATGTTTGCATAAAAACCCTCCATCAGGTTACTGCTTTTGCAGTCTACCTTTTCATTATCTAGAGTGTACGTGGACAGCTAGCGTACGTAAAATGGAGGAAAATGATAGCGGCTATTAAAAAAATCTATAGGTATGTGAGGAACAACATGAACATTGAAGAAATTGCCTTAAAAATGGAGCTTTTAGAGAGGCAAAACTTGAGTAAATCGGCTGAAATCACCAATTATACACAATCTGCCTTAACAGCAAAGGTGAAAAAAATGGAGCGTGAAATTGGGCAGGACGTCTTTAAACGAACACCCCAAGGCTTAAAGCTGACAGAGGTAGGTCAACATTATTTACAGTTTTTAAAGAAAGTTGCCGAGCAGTATGAAGACTTTTTACATACCATCGGCCCTACACAAACGAGCATTTTGGTTGGTACATCTCATACAACCATAAAAATATATGGACCATCCATTATGAACGCACTGCAAACTAGTCGAAGTCCGATAGATGTTGATTTCACTGTGGAATCAAGTACAGCCTTAAATCACAAAGTTCATCTGGCGGAAATAGATTGTGCATTGACAAGTAATCCAATCAAGCATTATAGCGAGCTACACTATGATGTACTAGCCACAGAGACGTTTGAAGTTATCTCAAGCTCCGCTCATATCATCGACTTTGAACAACGAACACCTGTCACATTGCTTGTGTTAAGTAAGGGCTGCATGTATACCCATGCATTAGCACAATGGCTCACTGACAAGCAGGTACCTTTTACGATGAAGGAAATTAAATCAGTTAGTAGTATTTTAGATTTTCTTGAAATCGAGCATACATTGGCTGTATTAAATACCAAATTACTAGCACTTTATCCTTGTCCTGACCTGCATTTTTATGATTTAGATGGGCTTCACAGTGCGATCGAAACAGTTTATATCTATAAAAAAGATGACAGTAAGCAGCCCTTCATCCTGCAATTAAAACAGGTCATTGAATCCTTGCTTGAGCAGAATTAGCTCCATAAACCTATTTTGTGCTAATATTCTAAAAACCCTATATTATTCATGCGGACTACACTATAATAGGTTTGTCATTATTAATCTTGTAAATGCTTAGGAGTACATCATGTTTTATTACATCTCGTTATTTTTTGCAGTATTTGCATTATCTACCTCAGCAATCTTTGTTAAGCTAGCTGATGCACCACCAGCGATTACAGCCTTTTATCGACTATTTTTTGCGATGCTAGTTCTTCTTCCATTTTTATTGGCACAGAAGAGCTTGCGGCAGGAGCTTACAAGTCTCTCGAAAAAACAATGGGGACTCGGCATTTTATCAGGCTTATTTTTGTCCTGTCATTATGTGTTATGGTTTGAATCATTAAACTACACATCTGTGGCTAGTTCAACCGTCATTGTGACACTACAGCCACTATTCTCTTTAATAGGCAGCTATTTTTTATTTAAAGAGCGATTTTCAAAAGGAGCGATTGTTGGCTGCTTCGTAGCGATCATCGGCTGCTTCATTATTGGCTGGCAAGATTTCCAGATTAGTGGACAAGCCCTTTATGGCGATATTCTTGCCTTTATTGCGGCAGGTATTATTACAGCCTACTTTTTTATTGGGCAATCAGTGCGCAAGGATTTATCGCTCATTCCCTATTCTATTATCGGCTATGGCAGTAGCTCGATCTTTTTAGCCGTTTATGCCCTCTTTATGAAAGAATCGTTTTTCGAATATTCAGCCTCCACCTGGTGGTCCCTTGTAGGGCTGGCTGTCATTGCAACGATTTTCGGGCAAACCATTTTTAATTGGCTATTGAAATGGTTAAGTACAACGGTGATTTCCATGAGTATTTTAGGCGAAACAATCGGCACATGTATATTAGCTTATTTTATTTTAGATGAGATGATTTCCGTTCAACAGGGGATCGGTATTGTGGTCATTTTACTAGGACTGGCCCTGTTCTTACTACAGCAACGAAAATCTGTGTAAAAGAAAAAACAACGGCAAAGGCTGCCGTTGTTTTTTATTCGTGTGTAAAGTAGAAGATCGTGCCATTTTTGTTTGATTGTAAGGAAGCTTCGATATTCAATGTTTTAGCAATATCCTGAATGATTTTAAGCCCAAGTCCGCCATGCTCATCTTCTGTCGTAAAGCCAATACCATCATCACACATGACAACTTGCCCGTCCTTGATCGTCACCTCTAGCTTGGATGCTTGGGCATGCTTTAATGTATTTTGAAAGACATTATCGAATAAACGCTGTAGCCACAATTCATTGCTAAGCCAAGTTGCTTGTAAATCATCGTGCTGAAAATGCAGCGTAATATTCTGCATGCGATATAGATACTGCCACTTCTTTATCATCATTTGTAACAATGGGACAAGTTGAACCTCCTCCTGCATGACATAGGACTGTTCACCCGTATCAAAGGACTGTAACTGAAATGCATTAGTTAAATTCGTGATATATTGAATTTGTGCATGTAAGGATTCCACCAATTTGGGCTGCCCCTGTAGCTGATCCTCTAGATAAAACAGCTGCAAACGGATAGCCGTTAACGGCGTATGAATGTCATGTCGCAACTTTTGTAGCAGCTCTTTTTGAAGCTCCTGCTGCTGGGCAAGCTCTAACTCTCGGTAAGTTGTACGCTCAATTAAAAGATTGACAGATTGGCTAAGCTGTCCAATTTCATCCTCACTTTTTATCGTTAACGTGTCAGGTATTCGCTCATTACTAGCTAGTTCTCGTATTGTTTTATTAAGTAGTGTAATTTTGGATAGTAACGAATGAATCGATGTGGAAAATAGCCATGCGAGCATTCCTAACGCTAGCACAAACGCAATCAGCATCACAGGATAGGCATAGGACTCATGAAACGGAATGCCGTCATTTTTCATTTTAAAGGCCTTGTCATACAAAATTGACATGGCCACACTAATGCCTAATAGTACAACAGGCACACTCCCAATGGCTACAAATAACAAAGTACGGTATTTTGTTTTTAAGGTCATTTTTTATTATAGGTATTTAAACGATACCCTTCTCCATAAATATTTTGCACAATAATGCCTGCTGGGTCTTGTAGCTTTGTTCGAATTTTTTTAATATGGACATTCAAAATATTATGATTGCGTTCATCAAGTGGCCAGAGATAATCAAAAAAATGTTCCTTTGTTAATACTCGGTCACGATTGTCAAATAAATAAAAGAAAATTTTTCGCTCAATCGCTGTTAGGGCGATTTCATCATGGATACTATGATGAAATACTTGACGGCGCTCCCCATCGATCAATAAATGCTGAATTTGCGTAAGTGTACCATACTGTTGTGCTAGCATTTTTTGCATTCTTAGCAACAGCTCTCGCGGATCAAATGGCTTTGTCAGGTAATCCTCTCCAACCATCAACCCCTCTAGCTTACTTTCAATATCATTACGTGCCGATAGAAAAATGATTGGAATATTTAAGCCTAATCGTTTAATATTTTTGCTCAATTGATAGCCATCCTCTCCTGGCAGCATAATATCCATTATGACTAAATCCACCTGCTGAATTAGCGCCATCATATCCTTGCCATCTGTTTTCCAGATTGCCTCATAGCCCTCACGCTGTACTATTTTTTGCAGTAGATCACCAATCATGTGATCGTCTTCTATAATTAAGATTCTAAATCCTTTCATACTTATCGACCTTTCTCATCACCCGTTGTTTTCATAAATTCCATTGCCAGTTGATAGATTTCATCTGGCTGATAGAGATAAATACTATGTGTCCCACTGACCTCTTTCACCTGTGCATTAGTGAATTGCTTTGCAAAGTCAGCATAATCCTGCCGATTTTGCTTCGTATATTTCGAATGTTTATTTTCTTCCGCAATCGCATCAATCAGTAAGATAGGCGTGTCTTGCGGCTTTTTGAGCTGTTCTGATTGTAAACTATTTTCGTAGACCTGCAACAGCTCATTTTGCATATCTTCATTAAAAAATTGCTTAAAGGACAACGCCTGATAGATTTCCTTTTCCTGTGCTGTTAAAAACGACAGTTGAAGTACTTGCGGATTATAGACCTGTGTTGGCAAAAGTCGATGTAAGCCGAGTTTAGTAGCGAGGTGCATGCCTCTCACCATCCAACGATCGACCGTCCCCATTTTATGCTTTACATATTGACTAGGTAGGCCAATGTCTAGCGCGATGATGCCCTTTACTTCCTCTGGGTATTTTTGCGCCCAGTAAATGGCCTCTAGCCCTGAAATGGAATGTGGCACAAGGACATAGGGCGGTTCAAGCCCACTTTGCAGAAGTGCCTGTCGTGTTTGCGCTAAAATCGTATCGATTCCTCTATCATCATGGGCTACGTCGCTATAGCCATAGCCAGCTCGATCCACTACTGCAATTTGATGATGCTGTGAAAACTTACGATACAGCCCTTTTAGCTCATATACGGGTGCTGCGATACCTGAGCCAGCCATAAAAATATATGTATCCACGCCAGCCCCCTCCTGATAAACATGGAGATTTTGACCATCTACATTATTTAATGTGCCGTTAGGTTGTAAAATAGCTGATTCATTCTGTATTAAGCTATAGTGATAAATACAAATTATCACCATTCCAAGCACAATCAATACCCCCATATAGACAATCATTTTCTTTGCTTTCTTTTTCATACGTATCTCCTCTTTTCGTTGATACTTGCAAGGATACACGGTAAAAATAAATTTCTACTAAACTTTTGAAGAAAATAGATAAATTTCATACAAAAAAGCTACCTAACTAATAGGCAGCTCTCTTGATTAAGCATCTGGATAGGTTTTTCGTAAAAAATCGATCGTTTGTTGTATAAGGGCTTTTAAGATGTCTTCATTCACATCAGCTAGCTTATTAATATAAACGCAGGCTTTTCCTGTTGTGTGTTTACCAAATTGTTGTAATAGTTGCTCTCGTTCATCCCCTGGAGCAAAATATAAGCTAATTTTCGCTTTGCGAGGGGAATAGGCAGCTAGTGGGGCATCCCCTTCATGGCCTGTTTGATATTTGTAATGATATTTACCAAAGCCTATAATACTCGGTCCCCACATTTTGGCTTCATAGCCTGTGACCTCTGTAAAAATGTCCAATAATCGATAGGCGTCTTCTCGCTTTTTTGGATGGTCTACACTTTCAATAAATTCAATGACACTTACATCGGTTTCTTTGGTCTTTAATTCATACATGTCAATCCCTCGCCTTCTGGAAGATGTACCTTCATTATTCCCTATTCTACCTGCTCTAACAATAGTTTTTGTTGAAGGTGACGATAGATCCCCTGCTGTTGCATCAGCTCTTGGTGATTGCCCTGCTCGACAATTTCTCCCTGCTGAATCACGAGGATTTGATCGGCATTTTCGATTGTTTTCAGACGATGGGCAATGACAAAGCTTGTGCGTCCCTGCATTAAATGCTGTAAGCCTTTTTGAATATCGACCTCTGTTTGGGTATCCACGCTAGATGTCGCTTCATCCAAAATTAAAATATCTGCATTCTCTAAAATTGCACGGGCGATCGCAATAAGCTGACGCTGCCCCTGACTTAAATTGACTCCTCCTGCCTGCACGGGTGTTTCGTATTGGGCAGGTAAATATTTGATAAAATGATGGGCATTCGCAATTTTTGCCGCTTCCACAACCTCTTCATCTGTCGCATCTAGCTTACCAAAGCGAATATTTTCACGAATCGTTCCCGAGAACAAATAGGTGTCCTGTAAAACCACACCAACTCTTTGGCGAATCGTCGCCATCTGATAGTGCTCAATATTATGCCCATCAATTAAAATCTCACCTTGATCGACGTCATAAAAACGTGTTAATAAATTGATAATCGTTGTTTTGCCTGAGCCTGTTGGGCCAACTAGAGCAAATGTCTCTCCTGCCTTGGCATGGAAGTCAATGTTTTTTAACACAGGCTTATTTGGCTCATAGCTAAATGATACTTGCTTGAAAACAACATCCCCCTTGAGCGATGCCGTCTTGATAGCATTAGGCTTGTCGGCTACCTCTGAGGGTTCATCTAGTATCTCAAAAACACGCTCTGCCCCAGCAATAGCAGACTGGAAGGTGTTTAATAGATTAGATAGCTGATTAAGCGGACGGAAAAATTGCCGTGTATAGGTCACAAAGGCGGCAATAATCCCCACTGTAACAATACTCTTTACTGCTAAAAAGGCACCTGTTCCGATGACGATGGCAAGGCCTAAATTATTCATAAAATTATTAATCGGACCTAGTAAGCCAGAGGTAATTTCTGCTCGTTGGGCAGAGTTTCGTAGATTTTCGTTTTGCTGATGGAACGTATCAATCGTTTGCTGCTCCTTGCCAAAAAGCGTAAGTACCTCCGCTCCTGTAATCATTTCCTCAATATAGCCGTTGAGCTTCCCGAGATCTCGTTGTCGTGCTGCATAATTTTTACTGCTGCGTTTAATGATTTGCTTGGTTGTGAAAACGATCAGCGGAATAATAATCAATGTCACGATTGCTAATTGCCAGCTTAATGTAAACATGGCGATACTGACACCGATTACAGTTAAAATGGACGACACGATTTGCGTAACACTTTGCGCAAGTGCTGTATTTAAATTATCAATATCGTTGGTCACACGGCTCATTAAATCCCCAAGTGCACGCTGATCAAAGAAACGTAATGTCAGTGTCTGAAGTTTTTGAAATAGTTCCAGACGTAATGTCCGAATGGTTTTCATCGCCACATGAATCATGACATAGGTTTGCAGCCATGTCAGAATAGAGGCTACTGAAAAAATAACGGCCAATAGGATGCCTAAACGAATCGTTCCGTCGATATCCTTTTTCATAATATAATCATCAATAATATGCCCAATCATGTAGGGCCCCGCAAGGCTTAAAAAGGTCGAGGCAATGACAAAAAAGATAGAGAAAAACAGCCCTATTTTTTGTTGCTTGACATAATGCCACACACGTGACAATGTCTCCCTTTGATTTTTCGCCTTCTCAGCTGGTCCTCCCATACGCGGTCCACGTCCAAAATTCATTTGCTTTGGTTGACCTTGACTCATCCTTGTTCACCAGCCTTTTGCTGTGACGCATAAATTGCTTGATAATGCGCATTTGATTGTAGAAGCTGCTGATGGGTTCCTTGCCCAACAATGTCGCCATCCTCTAGTACCAAAATAACATCTGCCTGCTGTATGGAGGCAATTTTCGACGCTACGATGAAGGTCGTTGTGTCTTGATAATAGGTGGCAATAGCTCGCTGCACATGTTGTTCCGATGCACTATCGAGCGCTGACGTTGTATCGTCCAGCACCAAAATGGCAGGCTTTCGAATAAACGCACGACTTAATGCAAGGCGCTGCTTCTGTCCACCCGAAAGATTCGTAGCGCCCTGTGACAATTCATGCGCTAAGCCCTTTTCAAGTTGCTCTACAAATTCACTGGCACAGGCGGCCTCTAATGCCTGCTGTATGTCCTCAGCTGTCGCATCATCCTTGCCGAGGCGGATATTTTTTTCAATCGGTCCAGAGAACAATAATGCTTTTTGTGAAGTAAATCCGATATGCTCACGTAGGGTTGCGAGTGAGTAGGATGTTAGCGGTTTTCCATCTATGCGGATTTCGCCACCAGTTGGATCAAATAAGCGAGGTAATAGCTTCACCAGCGTCGATTTACCACTACCTGTTTTCCCAATAATGCCGACCGTTTGCCCTGGCTTCACCGAAAATGAAATCTTTTTGAGGACATCCTCAGCTGTTTCATAGTAGCGATAGCTCACCTGATCAAAGTCAATGGCCCCTTTTATTGGATCTGTCAGCGCATGGTCCGCTTCCTTAACAGCAATGTCTTTGTTTAACACATCCACAATGCGCTCTCCTGAAGGCAAAGCTCGCGCTATTTGCATCAGCACCATACTAGAGGACATCAGTCCATTTAAAATAATTGTTAAATAGTTGATAAATGCAAGAATAACGCCAACTTGCAGCGTACCCGCGTCTACCTTAATGGCTCCAAGCCAAAGCGCGGCTACAATCCCAAGATTGACAACAAACATCGTAAAGGGTACAAGCACGCCGACAATTTGCTCAGCTGTAATAAAACGTTTCGTCAGCGCCTCATTTAATTCTCCAAACTGTGCTACCTGCTGTGTCTCACGGCGAAAGGCTTTAACCACACGAATACCCGCCAAATTTTCCTGTAGCTTCGTATTGACGGCATCAATCGCCTCCTGAACACGACGATACAGCACACCCGAATACTTTGTGAAAAAGTACATTGCAATAATCAACAATGGCACGATAATGAGCAATATGGAAAAAAGCTCACGTGCTGTCACAAACACAATAATCACTGCACCGATAAAAAGCAATGGCCCTCGCACAAAAATACGCAGCGTCATCATAAAGGCACGCTGAATACTTTCCACATCACTCGTTAAAATCGTAATCAGCTTCCCCGTTGTAAAAGCATCTCGCTCCTTGGCCGAGTAAGTCATCATCTTCTCATAAAGAGCCTGTCGAACATCCGACGCAAAATGAATCGCCGCCTTCGAGCTATAATACGAGCAACCAATTCCACCGATAAGTCCGAGCACTGCACTGCCAAGCATCCACACAAACATCGTTAATACGTAGCGATTATCCCCATTGGCAATCCCCGTATCAATCATATGCTGCATGATGGTCGGCTGAATTAAATCCATCGTCACCTCCAGCACCATCAATAGCGGTGCAATCAAGGTGAAAAATTTATAAGGCCCCAAATACTGCCCTAATTGTCTAACTGCCTGCATACATTCGTCTCCGTTCTATTTAAATCCCATTCGTTCCTCATTATAACTGAAAATCATTCCCATTTGGCAACTAATTTTTCGGGTCTCGTAATATTATTGGAGTGGTTTGATTGTGGTGTAGTGTCTTCATAAGGAGTAAAAATCTAATTTCTAAGCAGATTTTGGAGGGTGGTGACTTTTTAGAGCGAAGTTCCACTTCTTATGAGCGGCTTTCATTCGCTTTGGAGCGAGGTTGCCCTCCTTAAGAGCGAATTCCTTCCACTTTGGAGCGGGTTTGCCCTTCTTTGGAGCGGCTTCCTTCCACTTTGGAGCGGCTTTCTTCCACTTTGGAGCGGCTTTCTTCCACTTTGGAGCGGCTTTCTTCCACTTTGGAGCGGGTTTGCCCTTCTTTGGAGCGGCTTTCTTCCACTTTGGAGCGGGGTTGCCCTCCTTAAGAGCGAATTCCTTTCACTTTGGAGCGGGTTTGCCCTTCTTTGGAGCGGCTTTCTTCCACTTTGGAGCGGGTTTGCCCTTCTTTGGAGCGACTTCCTCACACTACAGAGCGGGCCTTTTCCTTTACAAGCAACAGCCAGCTAATTTAGATTAAGCGTCATCCTGTTAATAAGTAAGAAACTACCCAGAGCAAGAATCATATCGAAGGAAAATAACACTCGCTCTGGATTATCTAGCCCTGTCCCAAGATGCGATCATTTGCTCAAAACAGGCTCTATCAGTTAACAGAAATTCTCAGCTTCTCAAAATTTCGCAGGAAAATTTTCTGTGCCTGCTGCTCATGAACTGGATCAATGCCTAGCAAAATGACCGTACAGGGCCCTGCTGATTTTGCACAATCGAGGGAGCTTTCAATACTTCGCTCTCCAAACAAACGGGCAAATTCTCCTTGTAGCCCTTTTGATCCGACTGGCCATACTTGCTGAATAATTTCTGCCTGCCACGCCTGAAAAATTGGCAGCAACTGCGCCACATCTTCAGGCTGTGCCAACACCTCTTCGCCCACAAGCGGCAGGCCATAGGTGTACCAGCTAAGCTGATCGTGGTCAAATGCCCGACGCTGCTGCTGGATTTCACCAAGCATTGTAACAGCTAAGCCTGACTGTAATGTGGGCATATTGGATTCCGTACTCCCTGAAATGGCTGGGCATGTAAGACCTGCCTCTGTAAACACTTGCTGAATACCTTTTTCATAGCGAGACCATGCAGCATCTCCAGAAAAATTCGCAAGTAGAACTTGGACAGGTAGTGCCTGTGCCGCAAGCTGTTCTAAAAAGGTCACACGTGCTGTCATATAGGCTGTCAGTTGATCGGGTGCTGACACAACATCTTGCGGTTTTTGTCCAATGGCAGCGGCATTATCCATTGTTGCAATGAACGTGCCTACTTTCATCGCATTTCTCACTGTACACGACCTTCCTTACGCACAAAAACCTTTGACAGAATGGGCATAACTACCGCGACAATGATTAAATTGATCACCGTTGCCATCAGAATACTGCCTAAAGCACCCCAGAAGAATGCTGGACTAATAATAAAGTAAAATGGTAGTGGCGCTATAATACCGTTTAATACTAAGGCAACCGGCCATTTCCAAAAGTGCATGCCTTTTTTATGCATCACCCCGAAGACCCATACAACAATTAACATTTCCACCGCGATTATGATATGTAATGGCCCTAATGGGAAGCCAGACGTTAATGCCGTTATAAAATGACCGATCAATCCAGCAGCCCCCGCTAAGATGGGGGATAGAAAGACAACCGCTAAAAAGGCAGGAGCCGAATCCAGTGCAGCCGTTGAAATAAACGTTGGTACCTTAATCATTGCTCCTACTGCACAGATGGCCGCTACCATTGCCGTCAAAATCCATTTCCTTAATTTTTGTCGTTCCATATCATGCCCTCTTTTCTGTTGAATGTCTTCTTTACTTCAATTGCTCAGCTATTCCATACCAAATCCGTACAACCTGCTCCGCTTCCTTGAACAAAGCTTGGTATAAACGGCCACAGGTATCGCGTAGCTGTCGGGCTTGCTTATCCATTGGTACAACACCACGCCCCATATCCGTTACAATAAGTGCAAGTGTACAATGCTGCTCAAGCTCTTGTAATGTTGCTAGCACCGTTTGTACGATTTGTTCATCTTCCTCCAAATCTTGTGTCACAAGCCAGTTTTCTAAGTTCTTCAGGACAAGGACATCACAGGCTGGCGCTGCCTCAGGAAGTTCGCCAGCAATCATAACCATCTGTTGCTGTTCATACAAGCGCCTCACATAGTCGGTTTTGCCGTTATAGGCACCTCCGATAAAGACATGCATCGTGCTCCCTCCTCCCAAGCCTTTCTTGTAAATGTTAAAACAAATTGTTTATCATGTGGCACTTGATAGGACCAAAAGGGCTGTTCTGTTGGCGCAAAGGCAACAAGTAAGGCACGAATAACCCCACCATGAACCACTAAATAATAGCTATCCTCATTTTTCGGTAAATAATGAAATCCATCTACAACACGTTTCATAAAATCATCGAATGCCTCACCTTGTGGAGGGGGTGTACGGATTGGATCATCTATCCATGCCCGATAGTGAGCATCCATTTTTAGCTCCTCATAGGTTTTCCCTTCGAATGCACCAAAGTTCGTCTCTCGAAGGGATGCCTCTGCCTGGTAGCTAGCATTGGGAAAATAATGAGCAGCCGTTTGTCGACAGCGCTGTAGATCACTGCCATATACCTTTTTAACCAATGCATCCACAACAGCAAGCTTGGCTGTATCTGCTAATGGTGCGTCCGTCCACCCAAGGTAACGCTTTTCAAGATTCTCTTTTGTAGGCGCATGCCGTATTAAGCACACAGTAACAATGTCACCCATAGCACAACCTCCATCCCTTCAATGGAGGCACCCAGTAAATCGCCAGATACTCCACCAAAATTACGCAACGTAAATTGTCGAAAAATAAAAAGTGCAATGGCTAAAACGACGACTAGGACAACTGGAAGAAGAAAGAGCTGCGTGCTGATAAAAACGACCGTCATCGCCAATACGAGCGACAACAGCATGATCGCTTTCAATCGATTAGCATTCATATGAGACTTAAAAAAATAAGCAAGACCTTTTTCCTTTGAGCAATGGAGTGACATAAAATAAAAGCTCATGCCAACCCTTGTTAGAAAAGGGACGAATAGTACCATCCACAAGGCGAACCTCTGCTGCACAAAAAGCTCATGTAGAATAACAAATTTTCCCATTAATAAAAACACCACAGCCAATACTCCGAACGCACCTACACGTGGGTCATCTAAAATCTCCAATCGTTTTTCTCGATCTCGATAGGAAAAATAGGCATCGCCCATATCAATAAAGCCGTCTAAGTGCAAACCTCCTGTCCATAAAGCAAATAGCCCTATCACAGTAAAAGCTAGCATCACCTCACTGCTTGCTGTCCACTGCATAAGACTATAAAGCACGGCTGCCACCGTTGTGCCCATTAAAGCACCTATCCACGGTAAGCAAGCAAACATGCCTGTGATGGTGGACCTCGTTAATGGAAGCTCTTTATGTACCGGCAATACCGTAAAAAATTGAAATGCCAGTTGAAGGCTATGCCAAAAATTTTTCATCCTCTTGCCTTCCTTCTTGATTATTTCCATCTCTTTACAATGCCATAGTTCATTTCATAGGCCTCCTGTGCCATAGAAACGAACCATTGATGGAATTGTCCGAGCGTTCGTCGGTATAATTCTACTTCATCACTAGCATAAGGAGGTTCATCAAACAGTTCATTGGATACAACAAAAAAAGTCACATCCTTCTTCAACAGTAACTGGATAGCCTGCTTGACGACCTGTAGCTTGTTAGCTAAACAACCAGGTTGTTGTAAACAGGGTGTCCCCTTGTCATAGCCTTCGTAAAAAGCATTCGTCAGCCAAGTTGTCACGCAATCCCACAGCACCACATCTCCATCCCGAAGTGTCTCAAATACCTCAGAAATCGCATAGGGAGCCTCCACCGTCAGCCATTGAATAGGCTGTGCCTGGCGATCTGCCTGATGCCGTAGGATTCTTTTTTCCATTTCATGATCTAAGGCAATACCAGATGCCAAATAGAGCAAGCGTTTCGCTGTACATGCCTGTGCCTCATAATGCTGAAGCGCTGCTTGCTCGGCAAAATGGGATTTACCACTACGTACACCACCTGTAATAAAAATAAGCGCCATGTAGGACACCTCCTATTGTAAATGATGTAGATTACCAATATCCTTCACAAGCCATTGTTGACCTTTCCGTTCAATCACTGTCACACTTGTCCCATGAATGTATGGAGCTGCCCACAGCTCACTAATGCTGCGCTGTAAAATAGCATTGATAATGCATTTAATCGTTACAGCGTGGGAGACAATGAGGATCGTTTCATTCTGATGTTGGGCTGCTATTTTTTTTAATGTAAACATCGCTCTTTCTGTTACGGCTCCAAAGCTTTCTGTATGACTCGCCACAAACTGCGCAGGGTAGTTCGTATATAGCTCATAATCAAGCTTATGTGTCGCCAGTATATCGTCGATTGTCTGCCCCTGCCATTTCCCTAAATAGATCTCCCGTAAATCATCTTCATAGGCAATAGGCAGCTTGCGATTGGCCATCAAAATAGCCATCGTCTCTCTTGCACGACCACTTGAACTACAATAAGCAGCGGTAAAAGGAATCTGTTGCAGTTGCTTGTGAAGTTTTTCAGCCGCTGCTCTACCGTTTCCCGTTAATGGAGAATCCAGCCACCCCTGTAGTCGATGCTCCTGATTCCATTGTGTTTCCCCATGTCTTACTAGATAAAAAGTTGTCACTTTTCTCTCCCCTTATTTACGTTAAACCACGTTTGTAGACAATTATGTAAAGATGTCATGGCTGCAATGTCTTTTATGCCAATACGGAACCACTCACCCTGCAAACCTTGAAAGTTTTTTGTGTGACGCAGCACAACCCCCTGTGCAAGACAATAGGTGAAAAAGGCGTCCGCTTGCTGTGTTTTCGGTAAGGAGAAGCACACATAATTCGTCACACTATTCGTTACTTGGCAGCCATTGTCCTGTAAGTAACGATGCAGCCATTCCCTTTGCGCTGAGGCATAGGTAATTGCCTGCTGACAATAGTGCTGCTCGTCTAAACAGCTTGCCCCAATTACAAGCGCAAAGGCATTTAAATTCCAATGCGGTAGCATATCTTTTAAGGCGCTCACAATTGTAGCATGCGCAACCAAATACCCAAGTCGTAAACCTGGAATCGCATACATTTTAGTCATCGAACGAACGACAATAACATGTGGGTTTTGTGCACTAAACTGAATCAGCGAATGCGCCTCATCTACCCAATCCATAAATGCCTCATCGATAACAAGCTCACAATTAACGATTGCTCCGTGTGCGATTAAGGCAAGTAAATCTTCCTTATTTGGCAGTACGCCAGTTGGATTATTAGGTGTACAAAGATATACAGCATCTGCCGTCAACATTTCCTGCTGTAGCTGCTCTAATGGCAATGTGTAATTGATAAAATCTGTCGCGACAATAGGAACGATCGTAGCACCTGCTGCACGCAATGTTCGCTCATACTCTGAAAAAGTTGGATGCACAATGATGACACGCTTATTGGTATAGCGTCTTGCTAGTACACTAAAAAGCTCTGAAGCCCCATTGCCTAGTAAAATCGTATTCTTTGCTACTTGATGAAAAGCAGCAACCTTCGTTAAAAAAGGCTCCCCATCTGGATCTGGATAGCGCTGAATTAGTGGATAAAAAGTACGCCAACGTGCCTCCACAAAGGCTGGTGGTCCTGCCGCATTGACATTTTCGCTGAAATCATACACCACCTCAGGCATCGTTAAGCCTAATTGCTGATAAACATTTTGCGGATTTGCTCCGTGATTAGGTAACCGCATAAATTAACACCTCCACTGCTAACATAACAAGCGCAAACAGCACTGTGGCAATACGCATATGAATAATGGACGTTGCAATATGCTCTTTCGTTAATGGCACTAATTTTTCCCCCATAATTGCTCGATGAGAGACAACGCCCTGATACGTATTTTTCCCTCCTAGCTGTACACCAAGCTGCACTGCAGTCGCTGCCTCTAAATAGCCACTATTTGGACTAGGATGCTTCTTAGCGTCCTGTACCCAACGCTTTAAGCGCTTGCCAAGCGAACGATCTGTTTCATTTTTCGTACCAAGCACGATCAGTAAGCCTGTAATGCGACTTGGAATAAAATTCAGGACATCATCAAGCTTGGCTGAAAACATACCAAAGTCTTTATATTTTTCATTTTTATAGCCCACCATCGAATCTAAGGTATTGACAGCCTTATAGCCCCATAAACCAATTGCCCCAAATAGAAAGGCATAAAAGAGTGGAGCTGTCACACCATCACTTGTATTCTCAGAAACCGTTTCTACCACACCACGCACAATTTCATCCTCACCTAGTTTATCGGTATCACGTCCGACAATCCAAGATAGCTTAACTCGTGCTTCGGCAAAATCCCCTTTGACAAGCGGCTCATAGACAGCCATCGCCGCCTCCTTCAAGCTCCGCTGTGCCAGTCCGATACCAATCAGCAGACCCTCTACAAGGATGCCAAAAATGATACTCATCTGATAGCTTAGTAATAGAATTAGCGTCACCACAAACATGGTCGTGCCAACAACAGCAAGTGCCATCACTGTCCCACGTAGCTTGCGCCATTTGCCCTTATTCCATAAAGCTGTTTGCGATTGAATCAAGTGTCCAATCCAGCGTACAGGATGAGGAAGCTTCGGAGGGTCCCCTACTACTAAATCAAAAATAAGCCCTATGATGCAGGCAATCACGATAGCAATCATTTAGACCTCTCCTCTTTATCTTTTTTGTATTTCCTAACCGCCTCACACATCGTTTCATAAACACCATAGCCAATGACCTTACCAAGCATAGTGATGGGACCTGCATATTGATGGAAGTCCCCTTCTTCTGTCGAGGCAATAAGCAAGCTATCAGTAGATGTACCTGTAGCTAGCGTGCCTGTCGTAGGATCTGTAACACCCTCATCTACTAAAGCCTTGACCTTGGCTTCCGTAGTTGAAATCATTGCCTGAAAAAGTGCCTCATCAGACAGCTTGCCATTGATCAGCACCCAAGTATTAATGGTGCCTGCATGGTACTGCTCCTCTCGTTGAAAAGCACGGGTAATATCCACCGCATTGCCAAGCCCTGCGGTAATCATAATGACAAGGTGGATTCCCTCATATGTAAAGTCACGAATAGTCGCAAACTTGGCTTGGACAGCCGTCATCATAGCCACTGTATTGTCATGCGGGAAATGCTGTGCCTGCAAAAACTGCAGCAATTCCTGATGTGGCTGTCGTTCATCATAGGTAATAGGCACCGTTCGATTCATCAGATGCGTATAATGACCAAAGCCTGGGTTATGCATGGCTGAGGATACAACCTTCATGGCTGAAGCTGTTTGAAGGGCAACATAATCGTCAAAAATATGAATGCAATCCTTAGTAAGTATAGGCAATCAATCGCCTCCTCGCGATAAAGTTATGACGGAACATAAAAAAACAAATTCTTACAAAGAAGAATTTGTACGGTCGATTCTTTATTAAAATTTGAACCTTCTGAACATTTGTACAGAATAACAACTTCATAATACTCAAATTATTTATTTTCTTTGAAATTGTATCATAACTTTGGCTATTGTCACAATTCCATTTTCAAAGTGTTATTGCTGCTTTTGTTTGAGATTCTTAAAGCGGATGACAGAGCCGACGATAATAAAGACCCACCCAATGCCTATGTAAACAATTTTCATTGTTTTTGTCGATGACGGTAAAATATCCATAATCGTTAAACAGACAAAAAGTATCCCGATGATTGAAAAAAGCATACCGATTGTTAAATTCTTCACGAATAACCCTCCCAACTATGTACGCCCTCGATTTTACCGTATTCTCGGCAAAAAGAAAACACTAATCCAAGCAAGAAACACTTGGATTAGTGACGATTGTGTCATTATGCTTTTGCATGGGCAAAAAACTCTTCATATAACGCTTGTAAAATGCGGTTTTCATATTCCTGAAGGACACCAAACACGAGGCTCACTTCAGAAGAACCTTGATTGATCATTTCAATATTTGCGCCAGTTTTTGAAATCGCTGTGGCAGCACGGGCAGCTAATCCTGTGTTATGACGCATCCCTTCGCCCACAATCACGATCATGGAAAAACCGTGACGCATTTCTACATACTCTGCATGTAGCTCTTCTTTCACACGACTAAGAATGCGTGCTTCATTTTCTGGTGTTAGTTGATTCGAACGCATGATGACAGAAATATCGTCTAAACCAGATGGTGTGTGTTCATAAGAAATATTTTCATCTTCTAAAATTTGGAGTAGCTTACGTCCAAAGCCTACCTCACGATTCATCAAATATTTAGAGACATATAAAGTTGAAAAGCCACTGTCTGCCGAAATACCTGTAACTGGACGACCTGTTGCAGGACGGCTTGGTACAATACGTGTACCTGGGGCTGATGGATTATTTGTATTTTTTATGTTAACGGGCACCCCAATCTTGTAGACAGGCATTAACGCTTCATCATGGAACACTGAAAAGCCTGCATATGATAATTCGCGCATTTCGCGATACGTAATTTCTTTAATTTCCACTGGATCGTTGACGACTTTCGGATTCGCGGAGAACACACAATCCACATCCGTAAAGTTTTCATACAGCTCCGCTTCAACGGCTGCTGCTAAAATAGAGCCTGTAATATCAGAGCCACCGCGGTCAAATGTTCGCAATACGCCCGCTTTAGTGTAACCGAAGAACCCTGGGAACACAATAATTTCTTTTGTGTCTTTTAAAGGGGCTAAATTAGCATACGCTTCAGGTAATGCAAAGGTTCTTTCTGGTAAATCATTGACCACTAAACCTTCTTTAGGACTGACATAGCGTGCGGGCATACCAATGGCATTAAAGTAAGCTGCAATAAGCTTGGCGTTATTATCTTCACCTGCTGCTTTAATACTATCGATGAATAATTCCACATTTGTTTTGTCACCTTGTACACGTTCACGTAAATCTTCTGCGATTACGTCACAAATGGCATTATCTAGCCCCAAACCATCAGCAATCGCTCTAAAACGATCCACAACAGTTTGCAATTTTTCCTCTGTATTCTCTTGTAGTAACGCTGCATTTGCTAATTGTATTAATAGGTCAGTTACTTTTATATCGTCACCAGAACGTTTCCCTGGTGCTGAAACGGCAACAATCTTACGCGCCGGATTAGATTTTACAATGTTTGCTACTTTTTGTATTTGTTCTGCACTTGCTACAGATGTTCCACCAAATTTACACACGATCATATCTATCAAATCCTAACTTTTTCAAATTAATTGTATTCCTCCACAAAACAATTGACTGTACACAGTGTACAAATTATCGTTTCCTACGTCAATACAATTTAAAAAATTCACGCAATTTTTCGAGAAATATGGACAATTTTCGTACTGTTTGATTTATTATACGGATTTCACATGAAATAGTTAAGGTTTTTGTGAATTTTTTTTCGTGACGTTGACATAATCGTGAAATTTTCGATTTTGACTTTCTTCTATATAAATGAAGAAAACGCTTACTCCATTTATGATATGCACAAATATCCACTATGTCTGTGCTATTTTTGTATGTATCGTTGATTCCTTCAGCAAGGCTTTTTCTTTTATTTATGAGGTTTTTCGCTCGTTCCTGAGGCCTTTATGGAGTGACTGTGGATATAAAAAACTAGGCTCACGTCGAGTGATGCCTAGTTTTGATTTTGCTATTGCTATTGGATTAAATGGCTGTCCAGCCGCCATCGATTACGAGCTCTGCGCCTGTCATAAAGCGGGATTCGTCTGATGCTAAGAACACTACGCCATAAGCTACATCTTCAGGTTCACCGAAGTATGGTAATTGCGTGTAAGCTTGATAGTATGGCAATGCACCGCCCTCTTCCATCGTAGGCGCTGTCATTGGTGTTACAATAATGCCTGGATGAACAGAATTCACACGAATTTTATCTTTACCATATTCAATCGCAGCCGATTTAGAAAGCACACGAAGCGCTCCTTTTGCTGCTGTATAAGGGCTTGTACCAGCCATTCCCACGATTCCACCGATCGAAGAAATATTGATAATTGAACCACCGCCAGCTTTTTGCATTTCAGGAATCACATATTTCATGCCAATGATACAACCATTCAGGTTAATATCCATAATTTTATTCCATTCAGCCATTTCCATGTTGGCAATTGTTTTAGGTGATGAAACGCCCGCATTGTTGACGAGGATATCCACTTTGCCATATGCCTTTACAGTCTCGGCAATCACTGCTTTCCACTCATCCTCAGAAGTAACATTATGTTGAAGACCAATAATGTCCCCACCATTTTCTTTAATTTCTTTTACTAAATTATTCAAGGGCTCGATTTGTACATCTGTTGCAATGACCTTTGCGCCTTCTTGTGCAAATAGTTTTGCCTCAGAAGCGCCCATTCCCATTGCTGCTCCTGTAATAATTGCTACTTTCCCATTTAAACGACCCATCATAAAACTCCCTTTCTTCTATATAAATGAACAATTCGTGAACACGTTAACAACTAGTTGTATTATCGACACGGTGTCGTTAATATAATTATAACGCGCAATTGAAAAAGGGCAAACAACACCAAAGCCCATAATGATGCTTTCACAACACTTGCAATCGGACTGTTGTTTAAATAGAAAATTTAATACAAGGAGCTTCAAAATGTCGAAAAAAATGGACCCTCGCGTCATCAGAACGCGCCAATTATTAAGAGATGCACTAGTGGCATTAATTGATGAACAAGGCTATGAAAAGATTACGGTACAAGATATTACACAACGGGCTACATTAAACCGTGCCACTTTTTATTTACATTACCGTGATAAATTAGACCTTCTCTATCAAAGCTCAGAAGAAGCCTTGCATGAGCTTGTAAGTAGTATCCATCCACCCTTCGAAGAGAAGAAGGATTTTGATTTATTACCAAATTATGACCAGCCACATGAGACATTTATGCATTTATTTGAACAAATAGCGCTGAATAGTAAACTATACAAGGTCTATCTCACAGAAAAAAATATCCCTTATTTCTCCGATGGCCTTAAAGACATTATTATCAATTTTGTCTCGAGCGGCATTCAAATGATGGAGCCTGACGACCAAAAGCTGACCGTGCCGCGCGAAATGGCCGTCCGTTTTTATGCAGCCGCCTTTCTTGAAGTAATCGTCTGGTGGTTAGAAAATGATATGCCCTATACCCCCAAATTTATGGCGACCCAGTTAATGCGTATTACCATTAAAGGCCCTTATATTGACAACCCTTTTGAAAGATAAAGCAAAACACCAAATTTCAATTAACAACAAAAGGTAATCACAACGCAAATGTGATTACCTTTCTCTATTTGTCTCGAAAGTTATACGATTTTCATGTTTAATTCTCTAGTAGGGTTATAGAATTGTAACCATTTATCCGCTTCACTGACCATCCACGTTCCAAATTCATTTAAAAACAATAACAAAACGTTCTTATCGATTATGGGTGTTATTGCATATTCAAGTGCCCTTCTCATGTCGCTTTCCTTGTCAGGGAAATATTCTGAGAACCGTTTATAGGCGGGGTATAAATCCCTTGTATAGGTGTTTTCCTTTGTTATGACAAGTGCAAGCCCTGCTCTTACTATAATTTTCATAATCCACTTACAACAATCTTTAATATCCTCTCTATCCGAATTATCTTGAAGGTCATCACAGGCATTTTTTATTTGCCCCTGCAACTGAATAAGGTGGTCATTCGCTAAAGCCTCGTTCGCTTTATATCTTGGTAATCGAGGTATTAAATCCTCTCCAAAGACACATATACTATGGGTTTGGAGGATGAAACTAATGATTGAAAAAGATGTCGTATTTAAAATATCTTCTTTGCCGAATACACTTAGCTCAATCCCATCTACACAATGATGGTTTTGAGTTAACGCTTGCTCTACTTCTTTTATCCGCTTTACCTGCTGTTTTTTAGGATTTTGCTTCGTGACCGCTATTGTGTCTAAGTCAGCTACTCCTTCAATACCTATACCCTTTGGAATCGATCCCCTTATATAAATGCTATGTAAGTCATCTTGGAGAAGGGTGCGATAGGTATGAACCACATCGTTGATGACAGCAAGAAAAATAGGGTTGATTTTATTCCAATCTGCATGATTAATAATGTATCCATCACTATCCGTCAGACATAAGCTGCCAATTTCTTTTATAGTCGTCATTACATCGCTCCTTTTAGGTGACTGATTTACTTAAAAATGGATAGCATGTCCTATACAAACACACTATCCTACTTTCATGTTGGAAGTCCTTTGAAACTATCAGCATTTACTTTTCTTTAAATTCAAATTCAATTTTTCCTTCTACCAAACGTAGGGCTGCATTAAATTGTTTGCCATTCTTTGATTTAAAGCCTTTCATCATAGCAGTTTTCCCACTCTTACATAAATCATGGATGTTTTTTTCCGTTAGTTTTTTTCCTAATAGCCTTTGTGGGAACGTTTGCTTACAACCATTTTTATAATTCGAACATCCGTAAAAGCTTTTACGCAAGCCTATTTTCCCTTCCTTGCATGCTGGGCACATGGCAATATCTTTGACCTCGGCTGGTTTAAACTGCTCTGCTTCAATTGTCAGTGCCTCTAACTGTTTAGGCACCTCTGCTATTAATTGATGAATAAACTTGCCTATGCTCTCAATAAAATGTTTGGCAGAGCCTTCCCCCTTACCAATTTTATGTAAGTAAATTTCCCATTTAGCCGTCATGGAAGGACTTGACAGTAATGTTCCTTCAATTGCCTGACATAAAAGCTGTCCTTTCGGTGTAATGCTCACGATATTTTTTCGTACTTCAATAAATCCATGCTTCTTAATCGTCTCGATAATGCCACTTCGAGTTGCCTCCGTCCCAATCCCTTCAATCGATTTCAGCACCTCGATTTCCTCTTCATCCTCAACCGATTTACCACAGGTTTTCATCATCGTAATGAGTTGACCTTCTGTATAGGGCTTCGGAGGCGTTGTCGTGCCTTCTAGTATAGCAATCTTACTTTGTACCAGCTCATCTTGGAAGACAACAGGTAAAGACTCTTCACGCGCCTGCACCTCTGTCTCATTTGAAAATAATTCTTTCCAGCCTTTGACAAGCTCTGTTTTCCCTACTGTTTTAAACTCTACATTTTTGACATTCGTGATAATCGTTTTTTCATCGTATTCATAATCCTGATGAAACATAGCGAGTGTCGTATTGAGGATTTCAAAATAAATATTTCGTTCATCAGCATTCATGGATTGCAACGCTTTGGCGGTCGGTATTTTTTTCGTTGGAATTATCGCATAGTGCTCCCCAACATTGGCACTGTCGACATAGCGCTTGTTCTTCCCTCTATTGATTGGCTGAAATGCTTTTCCCACGAGCTGCTGATAGTTTCCTAATGATTCATTTAAATAAGCAAACTCATTATGTGTAATGAGCTGTGAATCGGTACGTGGGTAAGAAACGAGCTTTTTCTCATAAAGTGATTGCGTAAGTTTCAACACATGTGATGGACTGTATTTCCAACGTTTATTGGCAGCCGCTTGTAAAGTTGATAGCGCATGTAGTTTAGGTGGTGCCATCCGCTTCGTTTTGTTCGTGACACTTGTAATGAGACCTGTATCATTCGGTTCAATCCCATGCTGTTGCAATAACTGCACTGCCTCAGCCCGCTCTTTTGTCTTTAGCTTCGCCTTCCCTTTATATACACCATGTTGAGCTTTAAATACCCCTTCGATTTCATAAAATTTTTCAGGCTTGAACTGTTCAATTTCCTGCTGTCTTTTATAAATTAAATAGACGGTTGGCGATTGTACTCGTCCGATGGAGATACTGCCCTTGAAGCCCTTTTTCTGCAACAGTAGCGTATAGAGGCGACTACAGTTCATACCTACTAGCCAATCGCTAATTTGACGCGTTTTGGCTTCTTGGTACATAAGCAAATCACGCTCATTACCTTGCATATGATTAAAACCTTTTCGGATTTCCTCCACTTCTAATGAATTGATCCATAATCGTTTAACTGGCTTATTTACTTTTGTCATTTTCAAAAGGGAGTAGAAGATATTTGAACCCTCACGTTCACTATCACAGCAGTTATAAATCATTGTTACTTGGGGATCACTAAAGATTTTTTTGACTGCATTGAATTGTGGATACATTTTAGAGACCACTTTATCTTCAAATTTTTGCGGAATGATCGGTAATGAAGCAAGCGACCACTTCTCCCATTCCTTCTGATATTCTTTCGGCTCCTTTAATTCAACAAGATGACCAACCGCCCAGGTAATAACTGCACCATAAGGAAAAGTAGCACAAGGTTCCAGTTCAATAAAGGTTTTCTCTTTTTGCTTCACTTTAAAGGCGTCTGCATATGCTCTTGCTTGAGATGGTTTCTCTGCTAATATAGCAATTTTCCCCATTAATCATCACATCTTCTTTACAATATTTTAGTAGCTTTTCTATAAAAACATAAAACTCAACTAATCAGATTAGTTGAGTTGATGGTGAAATACCTTCCTACTATTTTACTTTAAACCATATAAAATAGCACTTACTAAAATCTTTGACCTCTTTTAAAGCAAATTATAAAGAATCAAAAATTTTCTTTACCCATTCTAGATACGCTCGCATATAGTATGCCTGCTTAAAGCCGTGATTCTGACCCTCTGCTACAATCACAGTCACATCCGCGTCTGCGTTTCGTGCGGATTGAATATATTCCTGTGGACCTTTTACCCCGATTGCTAAATCCTTTGTCCCATAAGCTATAAACTGAGGTATATGAGCTGTTCTGAAATTCGTAGATAAATCTGTCTGCTGTAAGAGCTCTTCACGCTTTTCTGGATTTCTAACATCTTCATCATTAAAAGAAGCAAAGAGCATGGGCACATTATAGCGATACGTCAATGCAGGGTAAATCATAGCAGCGGATGCTACTCGATCATCAACTGCATCAATGGCATCAGGCTGATAACGAGCAGGAAACAGATTTTCACCCTGAATAAGGTTAATAAAGCTACCCGTCTGATAACCTCCAGCACTAAAACCTATCAAACCAATTCGATCTGGATGGAGACCATATTCATTGGCATGATAACGTAGATAACGGACAGCACGCTGAACATCTAGCTGTGGAATAGGCCACTCATAGGGATTGGAACGATAGTGGAGAACGAATGCATTTATACCTGCTTTATTTAATGATGCAGCTACTTCCTTTCCTTCCGCTGTTCCTCCATCCATTTCCTTAAAGCCATAACCACCA
This sequence comes from Lysinibacillus sp. FSL K6-4013, assembly GCF_038630435.1. Taxonomy (NCBI): domain Bacteria; kingdom Bacillati; phylum Bacillota; class Bacilli; order Caryophanales; family Bacillaceae; genus Lysinibacillus; species Lysinibacillus sp. FSL K6-4013. The sequence continues at coordinate 2,022,344 of NZ_CP152031.1, read as the reverse complement.
CCTGGCATAATAATGACGGCACTGTCACTGTTCGCTACCGTATAAGGAATCAGATAGGGCGCATCTTCATAGGTTGATTTTTCATAGCCCCCTTCAATCTCATGGATGTAAGTAAAGGTATCAATGGCCGCTTCATTGTCTTTATAGTCTTCCCCCACAATGCCAGTGGAAAATTTGAATGTCGCCAAAAGTCTGTTAGGATTGCCCTTAATATTCATATCGTCTAGCTTACTTCCCGAATGATTACCTGCCACTTCTTCTCCCCAAATCTCCACCTTGTTTTCAATATCCGCAACTGGCTTGCCTGGTTGATTCCCGAACGGATTAATCACAAGAATAGCGTATCCAATCCCCATAAACAAAGTCAGTATAGCTAGAAGGATTCCTACTATCTTGGCTATTTTCTTCGCTATCCTCATCATCATAACCTCCATTAAATTGACTTATGTATCGTTGACTATCGAAATCTATATAAAAAACTGGGTCCTTACTTATAATTTCTGTGATGGTAATGTGTAAGATATATTCAGCTATGCTCGATAAGGACCGATATTTCCCTTCTCAACAGACTCACGTTTACTATTTATTATCTCGGGTAAAGGATTATTAATCTTTAGCTCATTCTTTAGTAATGAACGATTGAAGATTTTGTATAGCATCAATACAATGATTTTCTAATGGATTAGAGGAAGCATGACGCATTCCTTACTAAAGAAATGCCTGAAGACCACAAATTTTAAAAAAACTGCATACGTACCTTGTAATGACGTAAACTATAAAAACACAACAATAATTCTTACGGAATAGAAGGTAGGTATTGTAAAAAAGAAGGAGAGATACGATGTTTGATGAAGCTGCATATTTTATTTTTAGAGCGCTGTTAATTTTAACGGTTTTGGTTGTTGTAGTTGGAATCCCACTTGGTGAAACACTGATTAGAAAAAAATAAAGAGGCTGGGACATAACTAGCTTCAATTAGTGAGAAATCCGAATTTGAATGAATTCAAATTCGGATTTCTCTATTTTTATGTAGTCTTCCTATAGATCTTAGCTAATGGCTGTGAATTTTCTTAAATTCACGGCCATTAATGCGAGGCCCATCTCGTTTTCAACCTTCGATTTTCCTCGTACAGAAAATCGGGTGAAACGCAAATTAGCCTTCAAGAATCCAAAAACTGGTTCCACGTCAATTTTACGTTGACGATAAATGGTACTTGTTTTTTCTTCTGAAAGCTTTGCTCGCACATATTCTTTTTGTTCTTCCCACTTCTCATTCACCATTATCTTTCGATTATTTCCTTCTTTTGCTTTTGTACACGATGAACGGAGAGGGCATCCGGAACAGTCTTCACATTCGTATATCTTAAACTCACGCTTGAAATCATATTGATCTGTTTTCGTGGTACGATATTTAAATACAAGCTGTTGTTGGTTTGGGCAAGTGTATCGATCATGTTCTTTATCATAATCCCAGTTCGCTGTATTGAATTCGTTTTGCTTATGCTTTTTCTTCTGTTCTTTTAAATACATATTGTACGTGATTAAGGCTTCTCTCTTACGATTCGAAAGGATATCATCATAATTTTGTTCACTGCCATATCCGGCATCTGCGACAATGTGTTTGGGTAACTTAAAATAACGTTGTTCGATTTCATCTAAAAATGGGATTAATGTACGTGTATCTGTTGGGTTCGGAAAAATGCTGTAGGCAAGCGCATACTGACCTTCTGTTGCCACTTGTATGTTATAACCTGCCTTCAATTGACCATTTTTCATATAGTCATCTTTCATACGCATAAATGTCGCATCCGGGTCTGTTTTCGAATAACTATTTCGTTCGTCAAAGATTTCGAAGTCTCTTTGATATTTTAGTTTGCGTTCAATATAGTCGATTAATTTTTTCCGAGCTTGCTTTGGGAATTTCCGTTCCGTTCTTAAAGCCTTTCGCTCTGCTACATCTGATGAATCCTCAATTTTTCGATCATATTCAGAAATCACTTCATCTACTTTTTCAACCATTCGAGCGAGGTCTTCCAATGCTAATTCATTTTCATTTTCCCGTTCAATTTCTGGCATGATTTCTTTTTCAAGCAGCTCATCGTATAGCTGGTTTGACTTTTCAATTAGTCCGTTATGATATTTTTCAATCGACTTTTTCCACACGAATGTAAACTTGTTCGCATTCGCTTCAATCTTTGTTCCATCAATAAAAATAGCTTCCTGGTTAATTAATCCCCCTTGTACCAACTGGCAGCGGAATTGAACGAAGCATTGACGAATTAACTCTTTTACGTCTGGTTGGACACGGAATCGGTTGATTGTGCGGTAGGTTGGTTCATGCCCTTGAGCTAGCCACATCATCCGAATACTGTCTTTTAAAAGCGCTTCAATTTTACGACCAGAAAAGACAGATTGCGTGTAGGCGCATAAGATAATTTTAAGCATCATGCGTGGATGGTAGGCAGGGCAGCCCTCATTTCGAAGGAATGGTTCAAACGCTTCAGGCGGGATACTTTCGACTAAATGATGGACATGGAAGGCAATATCATTCTTTTGTAATTTTACTTCTAAATCTAAAGGCAAAACTAATTGATTCATGTTATAATCTTTAAACATAAGGATCCTTCTTTCTGTATAATTTGGTTGTGGTGACTTAATTTTATCAGAAGTGGTCCTTATTTTTATGAAAAAATTGAAAGCCGATGAAATTTTACTGATCGTAAAATTTCACCGGCTTTTTAGTTTAGAGATGGGTTTTGTCCCAGCCCCTTTTGATTTTTATCCTACTTTGTGTCGATAATAGATTTTGGGATTGTTGAAATAATGAACTATATAGAAGTCTTAGAATGGATTTTCACCTTTTATAAAAGGAATAAAAACTACATAATTTGAACCAATAAAAATGAGCCAAAAGAGTACTGATGTACGTCGCTGTTTAAAGATATTACTTTCCTGAAAGATAAAAATACCGACAATCAACGAGTATAAGACGAATAAAATATACGATAATCCAAACCAGTTTACCCATACGTCACCTGTAAATTGAATTCCAAAATTCTCGTATATAGGTCTTAAAATATAAGTTGTGAAAAGTAAACCAATCGATAGAATTACAATAATTTCGAGTAAACTAAGTACAACTTTCTTCCATTCATCCAAATAAATTACCTCATTTCTTCTGACAACATGAAAATATAAACCTGCGTAATGGTACAAACAAAGTTGCAATGTTGTTTAAGTAGAAAAAGGCTCTACTCCTTATTAAAGTAAGTCCGTTAAAACAATAGTAAAACACTATCATCCACCTTATGGAACTGTATTACTCATAACCGTCACAAAGCCGTTCAACGAGGCTGTATCAATTAATTGAAGTATTCCCAGTCTTGCGGTATCACTGTAGACATACCAATGATTTGCAGTAGTATCATGCACCAAAACTCCGCCCAAGTCCCCCGTGGAAAAATAAATATCAAACCGTTTGATACTGTTCGAGTCTTGGTCTAAAAAATCAAATTGCGCATTTTTATCATAGTCTCCTACTGGAATGGGATGAGAATTCCAAGGATTATAAGTAGGTGCTTCGATTTTACTTCCATTATTTTTTATAAAAGTATTATAAATAGCTTCGTTATAACCATTCCCATTGATTTGCTGTACGACTCCGCCTAATGTCATATGATATTCGTATTGCAATGCTTTTACTTTTATACCATCAATAAAGAGAGGCTGTGTCTCAACCGTTACTGTACCGTTTTTGTAAGTGATATTGCTGCCAAATGTTTCGGCAAGAAAACGCATCGGAACAAAAGTACGATTATTCTTCATATATGGCTTTACATCAAGCGTTTCTGTTTTACCGTTTTTCACCACTTGATTACGATTAAGTTTTAGTGTTACCTGTATATCGTTTTTAGTAAGGGTGATTTGGGCATCCGTCCATACAACATTTACCCCTAAATTTTCACTAATTACACGTAAAGGAACCATTGTCCGATTACTTTTAACTTCTGGATTTACATCAGATGCAATTGTAACACCGTCAACTTTTATTTGAAAATCGGCTGCATATGCCGGTGACGAAGTCATGATTAGAATCAACCCAAAAAAAATTCCTAAGAACACTTTTTTCAACTTTGAACACTCCTTTTCTTAAAACTCACTATTCTCCCCAAAAATACATTCCACTAAATATTTTACCATAAAAATCCACCTATATCGTTAAACTATCCTGCTCTTTATTCAATCTACATGACCCATTAAAAGAAGACGCGTTTCGAAATAAACGCGTCAGATTGTTAGATAAAGATACTGATGAAAATTATCAACTAGAATTGATGTCCTTTCTAAAAAGCTAATAAATTCCCCTGCTAAAGGCTGGCTGCCAAATTCCTTGGGCATTTTTCTCCATATCTAGCTCTGTTGGTCCTTCAAGTGAAATAAATTTTACAACCCCTGTTGTATCTGTTTGTTGCTCAAACTCCGCATGTTCTAACCCAGCAAAGAGGTTTGCAATAATAAGGCGATTTATTTCCTTTGTAAACAACTCCTGACGTACGATTTTCGTTTTCTCATAATATCTTCGAACACTTTCTGTTTCATCGTTCCTATTTGTTGTAAACAATGCTTCATATGTTTCATAATCTTTTTCAATATCACTCAATAAAAACATTTTAGTAATCGCTTGGGGTGTCATATTTTTTAACTTTTCAATATTATAATCCGCTTTAAAGGCATCAAAAACTTGCTGCTCCTGTTCAGTCAATTCAAATGTTAGCTCAAAATTTTGGAAGCCTACGACCTTACCAACTAATTGCCCCTCACTAATTTTCATAATCGTATGGCCTTCGTCACTGTCATAGACAACCATTTCTTTTTCTTTCGCAGAAATCGATTTGTCATTGAATGGTGCTGGTCTTGTTCCAAAATTATGAAAAAAGTAAGGATTTTTCAATGGATCATTAATATCCTCTTTTTTTATTTGCTCATTTAATCCATGAACTTTTAATGGGGTATCCTCTACTAAAATTTGCCCTTGCTTCATTGCTACATGATCATTCCCTAATCCTACTACAGTTGAAACGACAAGCCCATCCGTTCCATAAAAGGCAATATAATCGCCATACGTAATGGGGGCTTCCTTATCGATAATCATTGGCAAAAAATGCAGCATCCATTGTTTTCCAAGTAGATGGGCATATTTCGGTTGAATGATGTCTAACGAAGAAACATCATCGACAATCGGTAGTAGCTCATTTTGCTGACTTGCGGTTTGTAGGTTATTCTTTTGAGAAAACTCAACGAATAGCATTAACCCAATAATGAAACAAGCTGCAATAGATACGGTGACAACCTGCCAGTTGAACTTTCTTTTTATGGGTTTCTTTTGCAATATACGTTGCTTGATGTCGTTTGTAAATGGGGCATCTTGTCGCAATTCTTCTTTTAGCTTGTCTTTAAATTCCTTCATAAAATATTGCCTCCAGTTCCGGATTTGTTTTCAACAATTCTCTCGCTCGACGAATCCTTGTACGAACGGTGTTTTGTGAGACGTTTAATAAACTAGCAATTTCAGAAACATCAAATTCTTCATAATAAAACAGTACAATGACTTCCCTATAATGAAGTGGTAATGCAAAGACAATTTGCTTTAAAGTTGCAAAATCTTCAGTTGCTATATACGTTTGCTCCACAGATGGTTCAGTTCTGCCTAGTGGTAAAAATTTTGATATAAATGATTTTCTCTTTTGTTTTCGTAGTTCATCGTGACAGCAATTAATAGCGATACGGGTTAAATACGTTTTCAATGAAGCATCTTTTCTAAAATCGTCTTTATGTAATAAATACTTCATGAGCACGTCTTGTGTAATCTCTTCTGCAAGCTGAAAATCCTTCATATATAAATAGCTAAGATGATATAAATATTCACCATATTGTTCTACGATTTGTTCCAACAACAACTCACCTCGTTTCAATCCTACTACTTAGACGCTCGTTTTCTAAAAAATTGTTCAATCTCCTGGAAATATTTTAGAGTAGCCTATTTATCAAGATTGCAGTAGAATGCAATGCACTTCTAGATGATGCAACAGTACCTATGTAGTAGATGGGCTTACTGATAATGGCCCTTTTCATGAAGAAAGACGCTTTTCTATTATTTCAGAAAAGCGTCCGAGAAGATCGTTATTCAACTATAACTATAGTTCGCTCAAGAAGGACTGATCTTTGTTCGATTTGTTAAATAAATCTATTCTTTCTTTTATACTTTCGTTCCTGCTAATATCCCACCATTCAACGACCACATAAATCTCATGTATATCTTTCAGTGTAATAAAGTCACCATTTTTATTGATGTATGGCCCTGCAATAGCACCAGTTGTATATTCTGCTATATTCGTCTCACCAGTAACTGAATCAGTATGAACGACTGAATCATCACTCTCGATAACCACATGCGTTTCAAAATGGAAGAAATCTGTCATATACGTATTGACGTTTTTCATTTTTAAGGTCCCAAATCCTGCTTTAAAGTCTTCTGGTGTTATAACAATTTCATAACCTGTTAGATTCCAGCTTTTACTTTCACCCATCAATAATAAATAATAAGTATTACCACCTTTTTGAGCATTGCAGCCAGATAGTACAAAGAACGACACTATCATATAAATGCAAGGTACTAAACCTTTTATATATTTCTTCATTCAATCCCCCTTTGAAAAATGAATGCTATTTAACTCTTTAAAAGAAAAAGACACGTTCCTAAATAAACGCGCCCTTTTTTGGAATAAAAAATGAGTTACTCACTATTCATAAACTTTTGTAGGCAACTTGAACGATTTGTTGTTCACCATTCTTCTCAAAAAACTTATAATTTTTCATTCCAATTTTTTCTGCAACTTTTTGGGAAGGAATATTTTTTAAGGTCGTATATGAAAATATTTCGGAATAGCCCAAAACATTAAACGCATATTCCTTACAAGCAGACGCCGCTTCTGTGGCATACCCCTTATTCCAATACGCTTTAATAATGTGAAACCCGATTTCAGGTAACCATACACCGTCAATGTTCTGCATGGTTATCCCACAATCACCGATAAATCGGTCCCCTTCTTTTAAAACAACTGCCCATAGTCCGTGATTATACTGCTTATAATTTTTCTCATTCCAGCTGATCCAATTTTTAACCTCTTCTTGATTAAAAGGATGCGGGTAATAGTGCATAGACTCTGGATCGGAAAGCACTTTTGATAATTCATGATGATCGTCCATTTTTAACGCTCTCAGGTATAATCGTTCCGTCTCGATAATCTTCAAACTACCCACCCTTTGCTTTTAATCTATTTTGCTACTATATTTCATTTAGAAATGTGCAGTACCTGTTTTTACCCATTTGAAGCCAAAAAGTTACCCAAAGTAATGATGGACACACCAAACAACAAGAAACATACTCGCTATCCCCCAAGCAATGGTACTCCATATCCACCAAACTACAGCTTTAGCTTGTGATGAATTTCCCTCTTCCTCCATATTCAACTTTATAAAAGCGACCTTACTTTCCATATCTTTTTTCATAGAAGAGAGCACAACAAATCCAATGATTATGAAATCAATAGTTACCCAAAGTAGTAGATCCACCTTTACACTCCCTTTATATAATTGAATTTCACCGCAATTTATTATAATAATTAGATTCTACAAAGATAACAATATACCTTGTGTTAATTCAAGTGCGTTTAAGTATATCATGTATTAAAATGCTGAAACTTAAAGTGCCAGAAGCTTTGTTTGGAAACTTTACTTAAAAGAATGTTATTCAACAATTGGACCCAATGTTAAGATAAACACGCAAATGTAAGATGTATTGCTTTACTCAACAATATGACCCTTAAATGAAAAGGAGCAAAATAGATGGCCCTATCCCTCACTTTTTCACGTTCTAACCGCTAATTTAGAGCCTATCCCTCACTTTGCCTGCTCTATCCATCACTTTTCACGTTGTATCCGCTACTTTTCATGGTTTAATCGCTACTTCAGAGCCTATCCCTCACTTTGTCTGCTCTATCCATCACTTTTCACGTTGTATCCGCTACTTTTCATGTTTTAACCGCTACTTCAGAACCTATCCCTCACTTTGCCTACTCTATCCATCACTTTTCACGTTCTATCCGCTACTTTTCATGTTTTAACCGCTACTTCAGAGCCTATCCCTCACTTTGTCTGCTCTATCCCTCACTTTTCACGTTGTATCCGCTACTTTTCACGTTTTAACCGCTACTTCAGAACCTATCCCTCACTTTGTCTGCTCTATCCATCACTTTTCACGTTATATCCGCTACTTTTCATGTTTTATCCGCTACTTCAGAACCCCAATGGATCCGCCAAGTGCAATTAATTGCATGTGACGCGCACTTAATTCCACGCTTTAGTTGTGAATCTTGATATTATCTTTCCTAATGCTTACTCCTCATACGTTTAGATTTTCAAATACTTGCTCAAAAAAGGAATAAAAAAAACGCCCTTTTGGATTAATCAAAAGGACGATTCAACTCGTGTTACCACCTTTAATTTATAAGCAATTCACATTACTTACCTTAAGAAGTACGGTCATTTGACGATACTCTCGCACATGATTCGGATGCTTACGGGTGTAGCCTACTTAGAATGATCTTTTCGGTACACAGCTCCAAGATGAATTCTCACTCGTTTTACATGCACCTCTCATCAACCGGTAACTTTCTGTTCGTAAAAATAATTGATACTATTTTTTTCATAGCCTTTGTTTTAGCCATCTCACGAGAAAGAGTAGATTTTCGCTAAATAAAAACGCCCGATTGTAAAAGACCCAAAAATTACATTAGCTTCATTACACTCTCTGAAAACCAAAAATATATTTCAATCATACGAACAGGCAACGAATTTCTTACTTTTTGTTCTTTTGATATACAATAAAAGTAAGGCCATTTAATAGCAATGTAAAAATGAGAAGAACTGCTGTGGCGATCACGACTGCACGTGTGGTGTCCAGGAGTGCCGTCCAATCCTCAATTTTTACTAAATGATATTGATAGAACATCTGGAAGCTAATTGAAATAGCGCAGGCACTGATGCTGAGAACGGAAAGGATGCCCCAATTAGCATGTTCATGCTTATTATTTCCCATTAGATAAATAACTGGAAGTATCCAAGCGATTAGTCCTAGTAAGAGACTGCCAATATTAAGCCAACCCATCATAACGAATCCCTCTTTCTATTTGTATTGCTGTTTAACAATACTTAACGGTAAATTGTGGGAAAGGTTTCAAATAACTACATAAATAAACGCGCCCGATTGCCGAAGACATTATTCAATTAAAACTACCCTTATAAACTTTATCTTTTCGCTTCACTTGTATATGTATAAATATTTTCACTATTACTATACCAACTATTCCACCAAGTATATTACATAACAAGTAAATAGCATCTACAGAACCAATGTTCCTAGGAACTAAACTAAACGACCCTAATAGGAGACGTAAAAGCTCTATACCTAAACAACACAATATCACTATTAAAATGGCTTTATAATTAAAATGGAAAAGAACGAATAAAAATATCCCTAAGGGGAGTAATAATAAAAAATTATAAGCTAAAGCTGAATAGCTCCACAAATACATATTGAAGTGGATACTATCAAAAATTCCAAACCAATCATTAGCTGTAATAAAACTCCTACTATCGTCTGCTGGATTTAGAGGTAAAAGCGTTATTCCCCCTACTTTAATTTGAAGTAAACATAGTAAATAGAAGAGAAAGCTGTCTAGGATAACGCGTCTTTGATTATGCTTGATTTCTTTTCTAAAGTAATCAAGAAATACATCTATAAAAATATAGAACAACAAAACTAAAAATCCTAAAGGAACAATATTATATAGAACGTAGTTTGTATGCAAAGTAAACACCTCCTAAATTTTGTAACAACTATCATTTTACTTATTTTAACAATGTTAGTCAAAACCATTTTTCCATTTAGATGCTTTAATTGTCATAAAAAACACCCCCATAGACCACCATATCTATAGGGGAAAAAACGGTACGATATTAGTATGAAGTTTAGTAGGTTACCTCGGAATCTTTTCGCTTTGGAGTAAGTGAAGTAAAGAGTGCAATTAAATTAGGTGGAATGCTAAATAATAAAAACAGCCAGTTTGTCGTCAGGATCGAGATTATCGTGAATACAATAATGGACGTAATGAAGATGAATAGGCCCACCTTCACACGCGAGGGCTGTAACGGGGCTGCACTGAACATATTGATGGTCATCATAATTCCGATGATTCCCCAACTCGCTACGTGTGTTAATAAAAGGATACCTAAAACCATCGCAGTGCTTAATTCAATCCCAAAACTGAGTAACGTAAAGAAAACATACAGCGCTCCTAATGTCACATACCATGAATAGGATCTCGCCTTTTGCCAAATATGATAGTACAGCTCGTCTAAGCCTCTGTTTTTTCTAGCTTTCTGTCGTCCGAACCACCATCCAAGGAGTCCACCAAGCACTCCCCCATACAATCCAATCATACCCCAGATATTAAGCTCCATCATTCATTCTCCCCCTCTTCAAATATAAACACTTCTTCAATTGTGCTATTGAACGCTTTGGAAATATTGTAGGCAAGCTCTAAGGATGGATTGAATTTGCCTGATTCAATAGCAATGATCGATTGCCGTGAAACGCCAACTTGTTTCGACAATTCTTCCTGCGTAATCTTCTTCAATTTTCGTAATTCTCGAATTCTGTTTTTCATAATGCCTCCTTTATAAATGTAAAGCAAACTATACATTTAATGTTAAGTAAAGTTTACTTTACATTACTACATATGTCAAGCAAACTTTACAATTAGATTTTTAGTTAGATGAAATGGCAATGGCGAGTAAAGAACAACACAATTCTATTACTATGTACTATTTTCGGAAAATTTGATAAATTAATCGTAAGGAATGTGTTGAGCGTTACAAAAAGGAGGTTATCCAAATGAGTAAAAAAGAGCTCTTGCAAAATGGAATCAATCAGGTTTTTTACGAAGAGGAATGGTACCCACCGTTATCAGAAGCATTAAAGAATCTCACTGCTGCGCAAGCTAGTTGGCAACCAGAAGGAAATGCCGCTAATACGATTTGGGAAAATGTAAACCATTTACTAATCTTTAAAGAGCGCTTACTTTCTCGCTTACATAATGATGAGACATTTGTTGCACCACAAACTAATGATGAAACGTTTGTCCAAGGCGACGCTCATGATGAAGAGGCTTGGCAAGAAACAGTGAAGCGAACACTTCACGTACATGATGCCTTACAATCTTCATTAGCCTCCCTGCAAGAAGAGGCATTAGATCAACCTAGTCCCGCTCTTCCAGTTTGGCAACAATATTTAAATATCCTTTTGCACGACGCTTACCATACAGGACAAATTGTCCAACTTCGTAAACTACAAGGATCATGGCCAGCTAAGCGCTCCTACCTATAAACGATGCTTCAAATTTATGAATGAAAAGAAGATGCCCCCTAAAGTTAGAGACAAACTACCAACTTTAGGGGGCATTATTTTTCACCTTTTCTTTATCGCTCTTCACCTACATAGAGGTTTTATATTTGTCACAAACTTAAGATTACAAGTCTATTGGCTTACCACCTGTCACTCCATAAATCTGACCCGTGATATAACTTGCTTCATCCGAGGCCAGAAGAACATAAACTGGTGCAAGCTCTACGGGCTGTCCCGCACGGCCGAGGGGCGTATTTTGGCCAAACTCAGGAATCTCTCCTTCTAATTTCCCGTTATCCAGCTGAAGTGGCGTCCAAATCGGACCAGGTGCAACACCATTGACACGGACACCTTTAGAAGCAAAGTACGAGGATAGGGATACCATAAAGTTGCTTATTGCACCTTTTGTCGCGGCATAATCCATTAAAGATGAGGATGGATCGAAAGATTGAACCGATGTGGTGGTGATAATTGCACTTCCTGGCTCCAAATGTTCTTCAGCAGCTTTTACGGTCTCGAACATGCTGATGATGTTTACTTTGAAAGTGTCTTGCACTTGTTTAATTGTTAAGTCACTTAGGGATGGCTGTGCGATCTGTTGCGCAGCATTTAATACAAGAATGTCCAATCCGCCAAAGGCTTCTACGGTTTTTGTAACAATCTCTGTCGCTGCGCCGTCTTCTCGCAAGTCGTACGGTAGCAGTAATGCTTTTCTTCCTGCTTTTTCAATTAATTCTTTAACGACGTTGGCATCTTCCTCTTCACCAGGGAAGAATTGTATGGCTACATTGGCGCCTTCACGTGCATAAGCAATAGCGGCAGCACGGCCAATCCCAGAATCGCCTCCTGTAATTAAGGCATTGCGCCCTTCTAGACGATTGTATCCTTTATATGATTCTTCTCCGCAGTCAGGTTTGGGGATCATTCCATGCTGTAGCGCTGGCGTGTTCTGTTCCTGATTTGGGAATTTTTCGGTATGAAATTTCTTGCGTGGATCGGTTAGATGTGGGTTTCCCATCAACTATCATCTCCTATCTTGATTAATTAGTGATAAACACTTTGCGTGCTTGCACTATTTAAATCCTGTTACATTTTGTTGAATACCCTCTGATCATTTACTTTAAACAGCTTCAGATTTATTACCCTCTTCCTCCCATGATAGTGTCATTTACTTTTTCCTTACAAAAGAAAAAAACACCCTATGTAAGCGAGCAGACTAGTCCAATGTTGAAATGGATAGTTTGAACACTTACATTGAGTGTTTTAAGAACCTCTATAAAGTAGGTTATGAAAGATATTTAATATCGCTTTGTATGTTTAAATTAACGCCTCAATTGCTTGAGCTACTTGCTCTTCTGTTAAATTGTGACGCACAATGTAGCGGTTGCGTGCATGCTTTGTACATTCGATTGTACAGCCACCTAAATGCTTAGCTTCATTTTCTTCAGATGCGATGATTTGCTTGTTACATTCAGGGTTTGCACAGTTAATGTAACGCTCACAAGGTTCCCCATCATAGTGATCACGGCCGACAATCACATGCTCTACTTGATTGATTGGCACCGTTAAACGCTCATCAAATACGTACATTTGACCGTCCCATAGTTGACCTTTCGCAACAGGATCTTTTCCGTATGTGGCAACACCACCATGTAATTGACCAACATTGCCAAAACCCTCACGTTTCATCCAACCCGAAAACTTCTCACAACGAATCCCTCCCGTGCAATAGGTTAAAACATTTTTCCCTTCGAATAGCTCACGGTTTGCACGGACCCATTCTGGTGTATCACGGAAGTTCTTTACCTCTGGTCGAATCGCACCACGAAAATGGCCGACATCGTATTCATACATGTTACGTACATCTAATACTACTGTATTTTCATCTTGCATTTCAGCAAGGAATTGTTCTGGTGACAGGTAGCGACCTGTTAACTCATGTGGGTTGACGTCTTCTTCTAAGCCTAAGTTGACTAACTCAGGTCGTGGGCGTACGTGCATTTTTTTGAATGCATGTCCTTCTGCCTCATCAATTTTGAAAACAATGCCTTCAAATAATGGGTCTGCTTGCATGTTTGCCATGTATTGTTCTGTTTGCTCAATCGTACCAGAAACAGTACCGTTAATGCCCTCATTGGCTACTAAAATACGACCTTTTAGACCGATTTCTTTACACATTTCTAAGTGCATTGCTGAAAACGCCGCTGGGTCTTCAATCTTCGTGTAATGGTAATATAATAAAACTCGATAATTCATTGTTTTCCACCTATCATTTCAATATTTGCAGGATATTCCTGATAGTGTCTTTTACGACTTATTAACCATAAAGGAAAATCCGTTAATATGCTATCGGTAATTAGACTGAAATGAGTAGAAATAATTTTTCCATATTCCGCTAGATGAAAAAAGACATATTCATTAGTTAAACAAATTTTATATTTTTCTTCACCGCATTTTCTACTAAAGCATAGAGAAAACCCGCAATTCCAAAAAAGAGCATAGAATTGACAATGCTTACATTATATTCTTCTATAAATCGCGAATCATAGATGATTATGCAGGAAAAAGCCCCTATTGCCCCACCACATAAAGTAAAGGAAGCCACTTTATACAGCCAATTTTTCATAAAACGACTCACAAGCAATGTTAGTGGTAAAAATGAAATCGGATAAAGAATAAAAGCAAAAGAGCCCATTAAGAACATATAACCAGCTCCTAAATCACGAAATCCCGTCATATATTCTGATGTTCTGATTTTTCTTCCTTCTAAAACCTCTAAGCCAAATCCTGCTAAGGCAAACAGCACTATAAAAGGAATCCACATGATTAAACAATGATAGAAAGTTTTCATTCTAATCCATCCTCTTATGAATTTTTACTATTGGTACAATTATTCCTCTTAATATATCCAACGATAATTGTGGAAGAAAGTTACAATGTTTCTTTGAGTGATCATCAAAAGCTCAAAAAAAGCATATTTTAGGAATTGATACGCCTAAAATATGCTCTTTCTCTTGTATTCTTCAACTTAAAACACAATCCCAATAATGATTGCCGATAAAACACTTACTAGTGAAGCACCATAGAGCAATTTTAATCCAAAGCGTGCCACCACATTGCCTTGCTTTTCATTTAACCCTTTTACGGCACCTACGATAGTACCAATCGAGCCAAAGTTAGCAAAGGATATGAGGAAAACAGAGACAATGGCTGCTGTACGCTCACTAAAGCTGTCTTGGATTTTAACGAAGTCCAGCATGGCAACGAATTCATTTGCCACAAGCTTTGTCGCCATGATACTCCCAGCATTCACAGCTTCATGCCACGGTACACCCATGACGAAGGCAATTGGGGCAAAGACATAGCCTAGGAAGCCTTGGAATGTGATGCCGAAAATGCCATTAAACACACCATTAATGAGGGCAATTAACCCAACAAAGCCTACTAACATAACCCCGACGATGATGGCTACCTTAAAACCGTCCATAATGTATTCGCCTAGCATCTCAAAAAATGTTTGCTTTTCACCTTCTTGCACTTCGATTATATCTTCCTCCGCTTGCACTTCATACGGATTAATGATCGAGGCCACGATAAAACCACCAAACAAGTTTAATATGAGAGCTGCCACTACATACTTTGGCTCTAGCATCGTCATATAGGAGCCCACAATGGACATCGATACCGTTGACATCGCAGAAGCACACAAGGTATAGAGTCGATGCTTTGGTAAAAAGCCAATTTGATTTTTTACTGAAATGAATACTTCATTTTGCCCTACAATTGCCGCAGCAACCGCATTATAGGATTCTAGTTTACCCATCCCATTGATTTTACTTAATACGAAACCTATATATTTAATCATAAACGGTAGAATCTTATAATGTTGCAATATGCCGATGATGGCTGACATAAATACGATTGGCATTAAAACATAGAGGAAAAATGTATGTGCGCCTTCATTCGCCATCCCACCGAATACAAAATTTGTGCCTTCGTTGGCATATTCAAGTAGTTTTGCAAAGCTATCAGCAAATCCTTTAATTAAAAATTCCCCAATACCTGTTTTCAGTAATAGAAACCCTAAAACAAGCTGGATAACAATCATCACAATGATTGGGCGGTATTTAATCTTTTTCTTATTATTACTTGCAAGCCATGCTAAAAATAGCACGAGTAGTAGACCTACTAGCGAAATGATATAATGCATGTTGTCCCCTCCGTTACGAACAATGTTTTCAAATGCTTTTTCTTCCCATCCAGCATAATCCCCTACTCATCGATGATTGTATGAAGAGCAATGTCCACCATATCAAAAAAGGATTTTTCACTTTCCTCATGCGTTAAGCTTTCATTTGTTAATAATTGACTACCGACCGTCAAAATAGACAATGCCTTTACCCCATATTTTGCGGCTAACGTATAGAGAGCGGTGCTTTCCATTTCTACTCCTAAAACACCGAATTCCATAAACTTATGAAGCCTGTCTAATGTTTCACGATAAAATTCATCTGAATTATAAATGTTGCCAACAAAGACATTCCCCTTTTTTCCCTGTGCTTGTTGAAACGCTTTCATTAATAAGGGAAAATCCGCTATTGGGGCATAATTATTGCCGTAGAAAATTTTCTCCGTCAAATTACTGTCTGAAGAGACTGCTTGGGCTAATATGATATCTCGGATTTGAATATCCTTTTGCATCGCACCACATGTGCCAATACGAATCAATTTCTTCACGCCATAATCGTTGACCAATTCAGTACCGTATATACTCATCGATGGATTCCCCATGCCCGTCCCCTGCACGGAAATCGGCACGCCTTTGAATGTTCCTGTGTAACCATACATTCCTCTTACCTCGTTATAGCAATAAGCATTCTCTAAAAAATGTTCTGCTACAAATCTTGCACGTAATGGGTCTCCAGGTAGCAAGACACGCTCAGCTATTTCTCCCTTTTTTGCTCCTAAATGTCTACTCATTTTCATACCTCCAAAACATGTCATTTATCTTAAATCCAATTAGGTAACCGTTTTCATTTACCAATAAAAAATACCCATAGCCATTTCCAACACGATCTCTTTTACAAGAAATCTGTTCAGAAACTACTATGAGTATAAGATTTAATGATGATGACAAACTAGACCAGATTGTTACGTAGTGTACGGGAAATAATTGACCAAATTATCGAAGCAGTTCCTGACGAATATTATCTAAATCCCTTTTGGAAGGAATCGT
Source organism: Lysinibacillus sp. FSL K6-4013 (assembly GCF_038630435.1). Taxonomy (NCBI): domain Bacteria; kingdom Bacillati; phylum Bacillota; class Bacilli; order Caryophanales; family Bacillaceae; genus Lysinibacillus; species Lysinibacillus sp. FSL K6-4013. The sequence continues at coordinate 2,005,584 of NZ_CP152031.1, read as the reverse complement.
GGATATAATAACAACTGGCACTGTCGTTAAGGCAACAGGGAAATTACTTATGACAAAATCAATGTGATGCTGCTGTACCATTTCATCCGTTAACCCCTTCATAATAGAGGTATTAATAATCAGCTGGTCCCCAATTTCATTCTTGATTAAATTGGCGATATAGTGGCGGATTGAAAATTCCTCTCCAATGACCAAGAAGGCTCGTTTACTTTTATAACGTAGCCCTGAACGAACAAGTAAGGTAAGCTTGGTTAAATGAAAGTCATTATACAGGATAGAAGGGTACGCTTTTTTCCATGTTTGCATACAGACCTGCATATCTTGGTAAATTTGCTGACATTCAATTTGAACATAGTTTGTTAAATTACTTTTTGAAATCATCAGCCATTCAGGGATGGCATTATCAATTAAAAGCTTGTCCAAGAACTCATATACCTCCAAGCTAAACCGCTCATTCATATCCAGATTTGGGTAAGCCTTTGCCAATAGGGAGAACAGCTGCTGCGCCATTTGATCGATTTCTTTATTCTTATATAATTCGATTTCCTTCATTGGCGTCATGTCTGAGCCTTCATAATAATGATATTGGCTTAGACTAAATAGAGATTGCATAAAAAACAATTCACTCCTTGGTAATTCAATCGAGAATTTTTCTTCCAGTGCCTGTGTAAAGTCCTTTACGGGCAAATAGAACATTCCACTTTCCCAAGCGTAATCATCCTCCGTAATTTTGACATAGTTTCCCTTTCTCGCTCTTTCCAATACAATCGCCACTAAAAAGGATAATTTCCTTTTGGAATTAATAAAATAAACAATGCTTTGCTCATGCTCTATATGTGTGATGCATTGATTGATAAAATCAGCATCACTATTGGTAAATGGCCATCCTGTATACTCATAGGCATCACCATATAACTTCCAGTAAAAGTAGCGAATATTCAATTCGTTTCCCTTTACGGCTGGCGTCGAGTATGTAATGCGTAGCTTATATGGCTTCAAATCATGATTATTTAGTTGCATAATCAGCTTCTTCAACGAGGAGGTGCTCATATACATCGCCTCTGCTAGCTCCTCCATCGAAAAATGTTGCCCATTGATAAACAATAAGTGCATGAAGCGATAGAAGATGGTTTGCCTGAACATGCTCGAAAGCACTTCACTAACGGTTGTACTTCGCCCATCGCGTTGTAGAAAAATTCCCTTTCCTCTAGATACGTCAATCGTCATTGCTACTGGTAATTGCCGATTGATTTCTTCTACGAGCTTACGTATGGTCTTATCTGAAATATGTAAGCTTTTTTCCACCTCCGCTAAAGTAAACCACCTTTGTTCAGAATCTAGCAACAGTAATAATTGACTAGCTAATTTGAATTCCTTATCCACGTTCTCACCCTATCCATCATTCACAAAAAGGAACATACATCGGTTGCTGTATGTCCCTTTTCGCCTTTATTTCATATACGTATTCAATACTTTTTCGATGTCTGTATTAAGCTTGTTCACATCGACCGCAGTCACGGGCTGATTGACAAGCTGATATTTTTCTTTTAGCTTTACGATTCTTTGGACACTCTCATTGATGCGTTCCTCTGTTATTTCCCCATTGCTGACGGCTATCTTTACCGCTTCTATCGCTGCTGTAATATTGGCATATTCATGAGCGATTAAAATAATATCACTACCAGCCTTGATCGAATCGACAGCTGCTTGCCCGATCGCATAATGATTCGTGATAGCTTTCATCGTCATATCATCAGTCATAACAACACCGTCAAACCCCAGTTGCTTTCTTAACATACCCGTGATAATTTCCTTCGACATGGAGGAAGGGTACTGTGGATCGATCTTTGGCAATAAAATATGTGCGACCATGACGACATCTGCACCATTGTTAATGGCCTCTTTAAATGGGACAAGCTCTAGCTGATTCAAATCGTTCAAGCTTTTTGTCACCTTTGGCAATTCTAAATGGGAGTCCACAGATGTATCACCATGCCCTGGGAAATGCTTCACGACAGGAATAACCTGCTCCGACTCCAGACCCTTCATTGTTTGAATGCCCAATTTGCTGACGATAGCTGGATCATTGGAAAACGAACGATCCCCGATAATTGGATTATTCGGATTGCTATTGACATCTAATACAGGCGCAAAGTCCAGATTGAAGCCAAATGCCTTTAATTGCTCCCCTAATAATTGGCCTACTTCAAATGAAAACTTGGATTGGTTAATGTCCCCAATTTTTCGGTTCGTTGGGAAATTTTTTAAAGCGCCTGGTAATCTGACTACTTTTCCACCCTCTTGGTCGGTGCCAAGGAAAAGTGGTAGCTGATTATTCGAATTGGCAGCCATTAAGTCATTCATCAATGTGACCGTTTGCTGTGGTGTTTCAAGATTATTGCCATAAAGAATTAAACCACCTACTTTAGCCTTTTGAATAAGTCTTATTGTCTCCTGCTGAAGCGTCGTACCTGAAACACCTGCAAACATCATTTGACCGATTTTCTCGTCCAATGTCATTTGTTCCACCGTATCTGGCGCTTGTGGCTTCAGTTCCGTATAGACCGAAATATGATGAACAGTAGGATTGGCATCACTGTCAATCGGTTTCGGTAAAATCCACTTTAATTGATAGCTGGCATTTACTTGGTAGACAAGAATAATTTGATCGGTTGAAGGATCCTGATAGTAACGAACTTCATCAGGTTCACCCAACTTATTTTTAATATCTGCTAAACGAATGCTTTTGATATTCTCTTTCGATGAACGGATATCGAAGGCCTGTGAACCTCGATAACCAATCGTCACATCCTCGTAATCTTCATATTGTCCATTGGCGGATTCCGTGACCTGCTGCGGTTCTCCCCATTGCTCACGAACCGCTTGTTGTTCTGTATCTCCTGCTGCAAATGGCACATCAGGTACTTTTCCTTCTCGTGCTAATTGAGCAATATCCTGTATGAGGACCTCTATATTGTCTGAACCACCTTCCTGTTCAGACGCATCCTCTTGAACGGGCGTTGTCTCAGGATTTCTAGTCGGTAGTGTGACTGGCCTCACTTTCATGCCGATAAAAAAGGCTAGACCCATCAACATCAGCACAAGAACTAGCAGCAAACCACGTCTTCTTTTATGCATGTAAAAACCTCCTTCACCAAGCCATTTGGCGACATCGAAACAAATCTATCAACTAACGTTATCATAACTGCCACCTGAATTCAAAGCTCACGCTGTGAACAGAATCGCAGCCTTCAATAGAAAATATTATCGTAAGCTAGCAAAAATGCAAAAGAAGATGTTAAAATATTCACATAAAGGGGGATATAACATATGGGGAAATTAAGTAAAAGAAATATATTGTGGATTGTGCCAATCGGTATCTTAGCGATATTTTGGTACTTCTATGGTCCACAAAAGGATATTACAGATAATGAATACATTACATACGTAAAAAACTATTCCTATGAAAATAGTACAAAAACTTTGGAGAGTGCCTTTGCCTCTGCCTGTGAAAATCCATATTGGGTTTATTTTGAAACACAAAAGGGACAGGATGTTGTAGAGTTTGAGGGTGATTGCACGGTTAACAATGAAGTAGCCAAGGTGAATGTACAGTTTCTTGTAGGCAACGACATCACAAGTGTCCAATCAGGTGCAATGCTAGTCGACAGTAAAATGCAGGAAGAAGCAGACCGCGATCAATTTTTGCTGGCACTTACTAAATAATCCCTTATAGTTATGCTATAAGAGTTTTCTCTAGGAAAGCGGATAAAATGTGCAAAGTAGTGGATAGCAATCCTAAAGTGACGGATAGAAAGTTAAAAGTGGCGGATAGATCCTGTAAATTGAAGGATAGCTCTGGGGATGCTGAATCGAATAAAAATGGAGAGGGTTGAGCCTCTCCATAGGATGATCCTTATTTTTTCTTGGCGATCCAAATCGTCCATCGATCCTTTTCAATGATGGAAGCTTCAGTGGTAATTGCATTCCTTATATGCTCAAGAAGGGACGATAATTGGGTGTCATTTAACTCATGTAATAGACTACGCCCCACTCTGCCTTGTAAATCGGCCAATAATTGCTCCTTATTGGCATAGACCTGTCTCGTCTCCCATAGCTTTAGCTCGTTAACTTCTTGAAAGCCTACTTCTTGTAAGCTTTCTGTCACCAACTGACTATTGTGTCTGCGCTCTACTTCCTTTTGAATAAGCGAAGGAAAACTTTCAAAGAAATAGCCCCTTATATGATGAGCATCCCCTGGAAGTAAGCAATCCTCTGGGGTGCGATCCTGCACGATAAAATAACCATCTTTCTGTAAGAGCCGAAAAGCCTCTTGAAAGCATGCTTTGACATCTTGTATGTGATGAATTAAAGCTCGCTCCAGCACGATATCAAAAGTATCCCCTGAAAGCCCTGTATTGAAAGCACTCCCTTGGACAAATGTGATTTGTGGATAAGCCCGACAATTTTCTTTCGCTCCGTCTAGCATGGCTAGTGAAAAGTCTACACCTGTTACAGATGCCACCCCCATATCGACAAGAGCCTTGGCATAAATCCCTCCGCCACAGCCGATATCCACTGCCTTTCCCATACGATGAAAAGGAATATGTGTCGCTAACGCTTCCTTCCATGAGCTGTCTGCCTGTCTTGTTGTATAAGACGCACGATGTTGCTGATTGTGGAAATCAATACCCATTCTCTTCATCCTCCCTCTTTATTTTAGTGTACTAGTAGATCACCCATAAGAAAAATCTATAATTATTATAAAAATACATAAGTTTACCTTATCAAACGAAAAACCCATGCTGGGATATGCATGGGTTGAGCTACCATTAACTATTTCGAATAGAATGGGAGGACTTTAATATGGTCCGTTCAATTATTCTAATTTCGTTATTTAGTTTTGTAATCGCCGCTTCAATTTGTTGATAGCGCTCCATTCGCTTGACCTTCTCTGCTGGAATGGAATCCTTTAAAGCAGCCTGTCCCGCGTATAGGCTTGACAGTAAATCTAGCTTTTGAAAATAAGCTGTGCTATATTGCTCCATAACACCCAGCCCCTCATCTGTTACATTTTTACACAAACTTATAAAAATTGTTGTTCATATAAGAAATATAACCGAAAAAAGTACCCTCAAAACTCCATCTAAATTATTATTTATTATCCATTTCTAAGTAAATTATTATTCTATAAAAACGCTAAAGCTAAGTTATTCATTTTTTTTTAACAAAGAATAGATAAATGTATCATGTCCCTGTCCCTTTTGATACATATAGTCCCTCAATATACCTTCCTGTTGGAATCCAAGCTGAATTAAAAGCTGGGAGGATGCCTCATTCTCTAAAAAAACAACAGCTCCAATACGGTTTAAGTTCATATTCCCAAAACCATAAGTAATTACTTTCTGCACGGCTTCTTTTGTATAACCCTGCCGCCAATAATCGGGATGAATTTCATAGCCAATCTCTGCTCGTCGATGTGCCGCCGACCATAGATGAAAGCCAACTGTACCAATCACCTCATTCGTATCTTTTCGTTCAATTCCCCAACGAATTCCACGCTTTTCCTCAAAATTTTTAGCAAATTGCTTAATTAACTGCTTAGCCTGCTGTGTGTCAGCAAAAGGCTCCTGTCCATAATAGCGTGTTAAAGCCTCATTGGAAAAGCAGCGAAAAATCGCAGCAATGTCCTCCTCTGTAAGTTCTCTTAACCTAAGTCTTGCTGTTTCTAATTCTGGAAACATGCTGTTCCCCTCCTCTACCATCCATATCATTCGCTACTCTTTCTTCAAAATCCTTTTTTGACAATATAAACGTGCAAACCTAAAAGTAGGCTTGCACGTTTGATTACCCAAAAGCTTGTGCTGCTAGAGCAAATAATGTTTGATTTCGTGTAGGTATTTTTTTGGCATTACAGATCATGACAGGTGGTGTGGCAGCCATCGTAAAACCACTTTGTTGTAAAATTGGACCAAGCTCCTTTTGAACTGATGGACAGTCGATACGTAATTTTCCCTGATAGCCCTTAGCCACTTCATTAATAATGTGATGTGCTATTTCCATACTTGGCGCAACGATTGGCCCTAAAAGAAGATAAATTGGCCCAGCGATCGTTAAGCCATAGCCAATCATTTGGTTGTCTTGATTTTTTACAACAACACAGCGCTGTGATTGCTGAATTCTTTTACGCAAAAAGATTCTTCTACTATCCCCAAAGGCTGCTACGTCAAGTTTAACAAGCTGTTCAAAATCCTGTTCTTGAAATTCTGTGATGGTGCCTAAAAAATCGGCTTCGCTGGTCGTCTCAACAAATTTGTCTGCCAAATATTTATGTACATGCTCAACAGTCGTGAAGCCCATTTTTTGATATAAAGGTTCTCCCTCTTTCGTAGCTACGAGCAAAATCGCTGTTTCCGCTGAAACACTATTGATACACGCTTGAGTAACGATTCTACCTAAGCCAAAACCTCTGCATTGCTCATGTACAATCACCATGCCAATGGAGGCTACATTTGTGTCATAGGGAATAATAGCTGCACTGGAAACAATTTTTCCTTCCATATTTTTATGTCCTACTATTCTACCTGCTGCCATAATCGTTTCAATTTCGTAGGCATCGTAATCCCATCCAACGGAAGCTGATAGCTCGATTAATCCCTGAATATCAGTAGAAGTAAATAAAGTTAGCTCAAAATTCAATTAGATACACCCTCTGTCATTTAAATTCAAAAGAACATATGTTCCATTTTACAAAATCCTCCTTCCCTATACAAGCAATATCTCTTAGCTTTAGCAATTATTACTATATAATTATTGTAAAATAGCCTATAATAGTTGCTAGACTATGCACTCCTACTTCAAGCATACAAAGGTGATTTCAACATGACATCCTATGAACGTATTCTTATAATGGTCCCGCCGTTTCCCTAGCTACGCAATCTACTTGTAACGAACAAAGTAGAATTTTGCTTGTAGGAGGGCAATATGTTGAAAAAACAGGCAGTACCATCTTTATTATTAATGATTGTTCTTGTGGCTTTTCCACAAATTAGCGAAACGATATATACCCCATCTCTACCGGATATTGCAGCTGCACTTGGTGTAGACTTTAGCTCTGTCCAATTAACCTTAAGCATCTATTTTATTGGCTTTGCACTCGGTGTTTTTTGCTGGGGATGGATTTCTGATTTTATTGGCCGTCGACCTGCCATGCTAGGCGGTTTAATTTTTATGGCATAGGTAGCCTACTTTGTTTTTATGCAGAGTCAATCCCTTTTCTATTGGCAAGTCGATTGCTCCAAGCGTTCGGCGCTGCCACTGGCTCCATTATTACGCAGACCATATTGCGTGAAAGTCTGTCAGGTAGTCAACGCCATGCCATGTTTGCTCAAATTTCAGCCGTCATTGCCTTTACCCCTGCGGTAGGGCCATTAATCGGTGGTTGGGTGGATCAAGCACTAGGCTTTCGGGCCGTGTTTTTTGTCCTTGTCATCATGAGTATCTTGTTGTTTATCTATGCTTATTGCAGACTTCCAGAAACAACTGACCCTGCAACAAGACAAAGAACGGCGATTTGGCCTGTCGTCAAACGCATTTTTGCTTCACCCATTGTGCTTGTCTATGGTTTGCTAATTGGAGGCATCAATGGTGTCCTATTTAGCTACTATGCCGAAGCACCCTTTATTTTCATCGAGTATTTCCAGCTGTCACCTGGCCTGTACGGCTTTCTTGGTATCATTGTTGCCCTTGCTTCCATAATAGGGGCTATGATTTCAAAGCGACTCGTCATCGGCCATCCGCCACAAAAAATCATCCATGTTGGCTGCTTGGTAATGCTCGGTGGCACTTTGCTTTTGACTATCGTTTGTACCCTGCCATTGCACGCGAGCATGATGGCCATTGGTATGCTGATTACTATTTTTATCACACTGCTAGGCTCAGGCATTGCACTTCCTAATTGCTTAAGTTTAGCGTTAGTAGATTTTCAGGACGTCATTGGCACAGCAGGCGCTATCTTTAGTCTCGGCTATTATTTACTTGTCAGTGCCATCACTTCTGGTATGAGCTTACTGCATAACGGTTCTTTACTGACAATGCCACTTTATTTCTTAGGTCTATCCTTAATGATGTGGCTTTTTGGGAGAAAGTTTATTCGATAATGGAAGAAAGCGGGCTTCTAATCCTATCGCTTTTAGATAGATGAAAGACTAGAACAAAACCTCTTCTCCGAATAGAAAAAGTGGGTGAAATTTTACTCTTCGTAAAATTTCACCCACTTTGATTATAGGGAGCTTAGCTCTAAATTTTTCCCACTGGCACCTATTGAATTTTCTCACTCAGTAGGCATCGTGCAGTGATCTAACTATCTCCTGATGCATAAAACTGATATAATAGATATACCATTAAAGTGAGGGGTGTTATTTATGAAAGAAAATTCATCCTTAGAACGTAAAAAGCAAGTGCAATTCGCAGTTGGTTTGGCTGCCATTGACGGTGGAAAACCGAGCGCATTTACACAGAACCTCTTAAACCAATATGAAAATGGTCAAGTATCATCCAGCCAATTGAAACAAGCGATTGTTGAAAAATATACAAGGGCTTCACAGTAGTTTATGGACCCATATATTTATCCTAATACAAATGTCTTAATCAACAAATTAAATATTCGAGATGAACAACAATTGATTGACGTTGAAGCACAACTGTTAATCGCTGGGATTATAGATATTTCTTCTATCACGCATGAGATTGACTTCCAAAAATATAAAAGTCTCCAAAAGATTCATCACTTCCTTTTTCATGAGCTATATTTATGGGCAGGAGAATTCCGCACAGTCAATATTTATAAAAGCGAACATGTTTTAAGTGGATTATCTGTTGCTTATAGTGATAAAGATCACATTGTATCTGATTTAAAAACTATTTTCAGTTGGTCTAAATCTAAGCAATGGAAGTATTCTAATCCTCTCCTTGTTGAGGACTTTTCTTCATTTATGACAAAACTTTGGCGTGTTCATCCTTTCCGAGAAGGAAATACACGAACGGTATCGATTTTCATGAAGCTTTTTGCTGAAGCAAATAGGCTAGACTTCAATGCTCAATTGCTCTCACAGTATGCAGGATATTTACGAAATGCACTAGTTCTTGCAGCAGTAGAAGAAGCTCCGGAACCACAATATTTATTGAAGATGATGACAGATGCTCTGGATGTAGCTGATTTCAATAAATTCAAGGCTGACGATGAAACGTCTAATTATCAAGTAATTGGGCGTTATGATGTTTCCAAGTATAAAGAAAAGCCCTTTGAAACGGATTAAGGAATGATTTATTTACAGATTAAGTATGTTTTACTTATTTAATACGCTAAAAAGGATGGTGATTTGTAATTGAATCATCATCCTTTATATATATATTTCGCAATAGTTATCAATTAATTCATTTAAAACCTTTTACTCTTAGAAAAATCACCTCCTAATTGAAATTTAGTTTTTAACCCCATATTCAATCGAAGGTGTATTTTTTTATTTGTCTATACTGTTGAGGTCAGTCCTCAACATCAATTTTCCACTTTTTATACACCTACTAGTTCTTTCTAGCTGCTTCTCCTATCCTTGAAAATAATAATCCAACACTTCCTGAGGGGTATGAAAAACTTTGTTGCTTTGCGTTTTATAAAGAAATTTGGGATTCGTACAGGCTTTCTCTAGACTTTTTGCTTGCTTTAGCTTATCCGTCATTTGCTCAATAATATCTGTGTAGCCATCGAGCTGGTTTGAAATTTTCGGTAGCATCGTTGGTGAGATATCGAGTACAATAGAGACTTGATCCTCAGCATAACTATTTAAATTGATAAAAAAGCATTCTTCCAAATGCTTTGAATGTTTATCTACATTAATGACAGCCTCTTGATAATTGGCGATTAACCCTGTTGATGTATTCGTAATTGTAAAGCCTTGCTGTGTCAAATGCTGTTCAACCAGCATTAAAAACTGCTCGACCTCTGCATCTAGCTTTGGCGTAACAGTTGATTGAATTAAATCATTACATTTCTGATAAATGGTATCAATTTCGGTCTGTTTTTCGACAAGTAATTTAAAATTGGACATTGAATACACGCTTCATCTCCCCTTTTTACTAAGGTAGACATTCATGAAGCGTTTTAGTCATGATCACGAAAAATAACAATTAAAAGGAGAAGTCCATGATTAGAAATTCTGTCAAAGCCATCATCATCGTGGATGGGAAACTATTGCTAACAAAAAATCAAGATATAGAGGGCTACTTTTACCTTTGTCCAGGTGGTGGACAGGAGCATGGAGAGACCTTTCACAAGACGTTGCAAAGGGAATGCCTGGAGGAAATTGGCTCCTCCGTTCACATTGGAGAGCTGTTATTTATCCGTGAATACATCGGACAAAATCATGAGCATGCCGCCTTTGACGCTGATGTACATCAGGTAGAATATTATTTCCTCTGTCAGCTAAATGCGCAAACTTGTCAACCAACGAATCCTGATAGTCTTCAAATTGGGACACAATGGATACCGATTGAAAAGCTTCATACATATAGACTTTACCCCAAAGCGCTTACCCAACCATTACAGAAATTTATACGAGGACAACAGACAACAATCTATTTGGGCGATGTCAATTAAAACAGGCTGTCTATCTCCTTAGACAGCCTATCCTTAAGGAAGCACTTTCACCATCGTATAGTAGCTACTGCCTGGTGGATAATCTTTAATTTCTCCCACTACTTGATAGCCATGTGCCTCATAAAAGGTACGCGCTTGAAACTCGTAGGTTGTCAGTAGGGCTTTTGTTGCCCCCATGTCCTTGGCTACTAACTCTGCCTGTGCTAAGAGCTTTGTGCCAATTCCCTTTCCACGATATTCTTCACTAAACCAAAATTTATGTATTTCTATCCATCCCCAGTAGACTTCAGCTGTTATACCACCTATCCATTGCTGCTGTTGATCTGTGACGATTAACTGTAAAGGAAGAACCGCACCCTTCTTTCTACTTTCGCGATGATAAGGAGATTGCTCATTATTATAGGCACGAATTTTTTCGCTTAAAAAATTTGTAAAATCCTCATGCTGTCCCCGTAAAACCTCTACTTGATATTCCATCTCGATCCTCCTATTCCTGGTAACGCTTTATCAGCTTGTCTTGATGAGCTGCAAATATTTCTTCTAATGGAATATCGTACTGATTGGCAATCACTATAAGATTTCCTAAGACATCCCCTAGCTCTTCAATTAGCTCCTGCTTATTTTCTTCAAAGGATGGTGTTTTTTCATCTGGTCGATCTCTACCAATCTCGATTGCTCGAATCGCCCTGGCTACCTCACCTGTTTCTTCTGCCAAGAAGCCAATACGTGTAAAAATATTAAGCTCTGACCAGCCACGTGCTTCATAGTAATCCTTTACCCAGCGTTGAAATTCATTTAGTTCCAATTCAGTTTCCTCCATTTCCTTCCTCTTCAAAATAAATTATACTATAAAAGAATTCGATCAGATATGGAGGAAATCAGCTATGAAAAGTATTGCCGTATTTTGCGGATCCAGTCTAGGCGCTTCCGATGCTTATCGTCAAGGAGCGATTTTACTAGGAAAAGAATTAGCCAAAAGACAAATTACTCTTATTTATGGTGGTGCTTCTGTAGGCATCATGGCAACAGTAGCGAATACAGTGCTAGAAGAAGGCGGCAAGGTCATTGGGGTGATTCCGACATTATTAGAAGAACGTGAAATTGCGCATCAACAGCTGACAGAGCTGATTGTTGTAAAGACAATGCATGAACGTAAAAGTAAAATGATGGAATTAGCAGATGGCTTTATTGCCCTTCCTGGTGGACCTGGAACATTAGAGGAATTTTTTGAAGTATTTACGTGGAATCAAATCGGGCTGCTTCAAAAACCTTGTGCTATTTTCAATATGGAAAACTATTTTGATTTATTAATATCTTTCTTTGACCATATGCAAAATGAACAATTTTTAAAAGCACAATATCGTGATGCACTTATTGTTGATGAGGACGCAGCAGCACTATTAGATAAATGTGAAAGCTTTGTTCCTCCAGCTGTGAAAACTTATGAATTAAGCAAATAATAAAATGGTGAGGGTGGACCTAATTGGACTATCCTCACCTTTTTCATGCTCTAATCTCCAATACGATCCTACATGACTATGCGAAACAAAAGAAGGACCTGGTTGTTCTGATTACTAGTAATTTGGCTACTTTGATTTCATAATTCTGCTTTCTTTTCCCGCCTTTTCACTGCTACCACAGCAATCAATACCATCCCAAGCTTCACCAGCCCAATAATGGCATACAGACTAAATGAAAGAATCGCTGGTAATAATACCAGCCACCACGACCATGTAATGACATTTGTTAGCTTTAATACGACAAAGACAATGGTCAACACTTCTGCAATGCCCATCATTTCACCACCTTACAGCCCATTCTTGACTATATAGTAACTATATATCTTACGATAAGGAACATCACAGGAAAAATTTTCACTACTTTTTCTAAATCATACAACAGGAGGCAGTAAGATGACGAATATTTTTGTAAAAAGCGAGTTTGCTCCTTTAAAACGAGTTGTCATGGCGCAATCGGAATTTGCTTTTCCAGCTAAGGAGGCTCCAACAGATGATGAATTTTTAACAGAAGAAACACTAGCACTTTATGCAAGCGTAGATACACTCGGTAAAAATTTTAAAGATGTCTTTCCAGAAAGACAGCAGCAATGGGAATTGGAACGAGCAAATTTAAAAAAAGTATTAGAAAAATACGGGGTAGAAGTACAAGTACCAAGACGTTTAACAGACTATGAAAAAGAAGTAGGAAAAGAAGATGGCTATAGCAATTTTTTCGTTCGCGATCCCTTTTTCACTATCGGCCACTTCTTAATCGAAGGCTCCCTTCGATTCCCACATAGACGCAACGAAGTTTTGCCCGTACGTAATCTTTTAGCACAGGAGGCAAACGAAAATCAATGTTTCTATGTCTCCATTCCAAAGCCTGATATGGCAGATGGTTTAGATTCTGAAGCTGGCCCGTTTTTAGAGGGCGGTGATGTGTTAGTGTTAGATAAAACGATTTTCGTCGGGAATTCAGGACTAGCCTCCAATAAAAATGGTGTGCAATGGCTGCGTAATTTAGCAAGTAACTTTGATTATACAGTGGTCGAAGTGACGCTTCATCCAACCATTCTTCATCTCGACTGTGCGCTTAGCCTCGTTAGAGAGGGTCTAATGATTGTCTGCGAGGAAGCACTCATTGATGGTATTCCTAAACAGCTAAAAGATTGGGATAAAATTCACGTTTCCCTAGAGGATGCCGCAAAACTTGCTACTAACGGCTTACCTATTAATGAAGAAGTCTATATTACAGACAAAGAATTCACATGGATTGGCGAGCAACTAGCGAAGAGAGGTATCACCGTAGAATATGTTGATTTTACGATTTCTCGAAGCTTTGGCGGTTCTTTTAGATGTAGTACACAACCCCTATTACGCACGGATCTCTAGAAATTATCTCTCCCCACTAAAAAATAGTATGAATAATGAGCAACCTGAAATGGCACATTATTTGTAGGAGGTGGACAAGAAATGTCTAGAATTATTGGTGTGGAACAATCATTAACGAATATCGAAGATGCTTTAAAAGCACAAGGCTTTGAAGTCATCCAGCTTCGCAATGAAGAGGATGCGAAAAAATGTGATGCTTGTATTATTACAGGTCAGGATCGCGATGTCATGGGAATTAGTGATCCAGTCATGGCAGGTCCTGTGATTGATGCGGATGGACTATCGGCAAACGAGGTCGTTGAACGCGTCCAAAAATATTTCCACTAAAATCATTAGTGCTGTCTCTACGTCATTTTGACGAGAGCAGCACTTTCCTACATACAAATGGTCTCTACTTATAATACCTTGCGTTCTTGTACAAACTAATATACACGAACTTCAAAAAGTAGGGAGATATATGAGCCAAAAACAAATTGCGATTGTTATTTTAATGCTGACGACTACACTACTGCTATCAGGCTGTTGGGATGTAACAGAGCCGCAACGCATGTATTACGCACAAGGTGTGGGGGTTGACTATAAGGATAATGAATATACAGCATACTTACAAATTATCAACTTTGCTAACGTAGCGAAAACAGAATCAGCTAATCCCGAAGCTGCACCTACCGAAATTGGCCAAGCGAAGGGGAAGACAATAGAAGAAGCCATCTACAAATTGTATCGTTCAATGGACCAAGAAGTATTTTGGGGACATATGACCTTTCTTCTCTTCTCAGAGAGTGCTATGAAAGATGAAAATGCGATTGCGGTTATTGACACTTTTTTACGCTTTCGCGAGACCAGATATCATATTTGGGTTTACTGTACCCAAGATCCTATCGAGGATGTTTTATTAGTTTCTCCATTGTTAGAGAAATCACCAACTGCCGCCAAATTAAGTAATCCTAAAAATACAGCGAAGCAGGAGTCATTTGTAGAGCCTGTTAATTTAAGACAGCTCGTCATTGGCTTAAATGAGCCCAACCACGAAATGAAAATTCCTTATGTAACCGTCAACGAAAACTGGGAGACAATGGATGGCCCCAAAACAGAAACCTTTTTTGCTGGCGTTGGTATTCTTTCAAAGGATAGTTTTAAAGGCTATATTAAAGGCAAATCTGCACGTGGAATAGAGTGGATGAATGATGAAACAAAGCAAGGAGAAATCACCGTCGAATTAGAAAATAATGAAAAAAGTGATTACTTAACCGTCGATATTAAAAAGCTAGATGTTAAAGTCAAGCCAATTGTGAAAGGTAATGATGTAAAGTTTGAGGTAAATTTAAAATTCGATACGATTTTAAATGGTTTTAAAGGAAAGCTGACACCCAATCAGGTAAGAAAAAAAGTAGAAAAAGCCGTCAAGGAAGAAATCCTAACTACCTTTGAGGAAGGACTAAAAATGGATGCGGATGTCTTTCGTCTATCCGAATATCTCTATCGTAGTAATGTAAAGGCTTGGAAGAGATTAGAGAAGGATGGCAAAATTCCTTTAAGCAAAGATTCCATCAGTAAAATCGATATTCATATTAATAAAGTAAGCCCTGGCCGTAAAACATTTGCAGAAACGATTACCGAATAATAGGTAGAGATCATCCAAAATGGCATGGTCTCTTTCTTATGGCCATCTTGTCATGCTATAGTAATGGAAAAGATGAGGAAACGTTAAACAGACAGGAGATCGAGACGATGATAAAAGGCTTTGGAGGAATATTTTGGCGAACAAAGAATCTAGATTCTGTAAAAAAGTGGTATAGCGAAACCTTGATGCTAGAAATAAACGATTGGAATGGGACAATCATTAAACCCCAAGAAGGCAATGAAACGATCTTTTCTTTTTTCACTGAACAGGACAATTATTTTCCAGCAGAACAGCAAGTGATGTTAAATTTCCAAGTTCATGATGTAAACGAGATGATAAAGCATCTTGAACATCTTGATGTCCCACTCGCAAAACCTCTAGAGTGTAACGAATTTGGAAAGTTTATTTGGATTAAAGATCCAGAAGGTCGACTGATTGAGCTTTGGGAAAAATAGTTTACTCCTGCGTTATATAAGTCAAAGAAAAAAGACCAGACACTTGAGACTGGTCCTTCTTCCTATATTAATGGTTTGTTTTCTTATTAAGAATGTAATCCCGATAGACTAACAGAGCGACAAGAAGAAAGCTAAGGCTAACAAGTCGGAAAATCATTTCTATACTTATCCATTCAGCTAAAATTCCTAAGATAAATGCGCTCATCCCTACTCCAACATCAAAACTGGAAAGAAAAGTGGCATTGGCTGCACCACTTTTGGCTTCACTTACTTTTTGAACAGCCCAGGTTTGTAGGCACGGCATAACGGTGCCATAGCCTGCACCAAATAAAATCGCGGCGATAATCAAAGTGAAATTATTTGTAGTATAGGATAACACGATTAATGATAGAAAACCGAAAATCGCTGACACAATAATGATCGACCATGGTCCATGCTTATCAAACCATTTCCCTGTAAAAGGACGTATTAACGTGGAAACAATTGCGTTAATAAGAAAGAATAGAAAAATCTGTTGTAATCCCTTTTGTTCACCAAAAAGAACTAAGAATGTAATAATGGCGCCGAAACCAAGCGTCGTCACAACAGTCAATAATGCCTGAAACCTTACTTCTTTTTCAAATATCGCTTCCATAAATCGAAATGGCTGCTTGTCATTTTGAATAGGTGCCGTGGAATGCACAAATGAAAGCATTATGATCGCAAAAAGGCTGAGTAAGGCTGACGACCAAATCAGCGTGTGAAAAGAAAAGGTACTGTAAATAAGAATCCCGAGACTTGGTGCAACAATTGCTCCCACGGTTGTGGATACCGAGAAATAGCCCATTCCCTCTCCTAATCGAGCTTTAGGGATACTATCTACAGCCATTGTACTATTGGCTGTCGTGGATACACCCCACGCTGTTCCATGGAAAAGTCGGAGTAATAGGAAAATCCAAATCGTATTAAGCAATGGATACAGCATGGTAATTAGTAGTAATGCTATACTTGCCACAATCGCTAGTTTTTTCCGCTTATGATCCATTAAATAGTACCCTATAAAAGGTCTTATCGTAATGGCACCTAGTGTAAATACCGTCGTCACCAAGCCTACTTGCATCGGATTGGCGTTTATGCTTAATAAATAGGCTGGTAAAATAGGCAATAGCATTTCAAATCCTATAAAAATAAAAAAATTACTTAGAAATAGAAAAAGAAATGATGAAGTAAAAATTAGTTGTTTTTTCATAGTAAAGTTCCTCGCTTCTAATTATTTTTCTAAATTAGAAGCGCTTGGAACACTGCAACATTCCGTAATTGTCTTAGTTTTTTTAGCAATTAGTTCACCCTCTCTCCGTTTTATCGCAACAAAAAAGACGCCATAAACCGGCGTCTACCAATTACTTTGTATGGTTAAAAAGTCATTTTTCACACATGACTGACAAAGGCAAAAAGCTTCCGGTTACTATTTTTACTATGCTGTTTTCTTAAAAAACCACAGACTGGTCCCTTTGAGCATAAATCATCTAATTGTAAAAATGTCTTTACCTCAATCGCCGTTCTTCTGAAAATCGTTTCCATGACTTTTTGCCTCCTCTCTCAAGTTCAATTCATAGCTTACTATAATCTAATACAAGTTTACCACAAAAGCAAATGCAACGTTGAAACTATGTATAAGACGCAAAATATTTTCCCCGCATCGACTATTTATAAAGTTCTTTCCTTGTCACCGTCTATTAATTGCACATGCACCTTGGAGGAGCTACCTCCCTCTATATGATTAGGAACATTTGTTAAATCGAGTAATTCCTTTAGATGAATAGCTTTTTCACGATTGGCCTCGATGGTCACATGATATGGCCCTGTTATATTCATAAGTGAATTCATCCGTTTATCGCCTTTAAAAAAATTCGTATCGATAAATTGTAAATCAAAGGACACAGCTTCATTGCTTCGATTATGTAAGACAATGGTACATTCCCCATTCATTAAATCTTTTCCCACCATATCAAAACGACATGCTCCATCCCCTTTGTATGAAATGGCCATAATGCCACTAGCAAAGGTTTCTTGATACGCCACGATAAGCAAATGGGGTAAAAGTGAATAAAGTAATACTACAATGACAAATGTTCGAAAATGATATTTGTTGATGCTCCTAAGTAGTAATATCATAGCAATTATAAATAAAATCGAGCAAAAGATGCCAAGTAACACGTATCCATCTTGTGTTTCGATAGGAATTGACATGAAGGTAGTATGTGCCATCATCGCTTCATTGTAGGGATACGGAAAAAACAGACACATACAAATACCCAACATAACGATTGACCCTATGAACGTCTTTTTATTGTTTATCATATGCTGCCTCCTTTCTAAAATTTGACTAGGTGATATACAAATATGCATACACCAATTTACCATATATATCCTTAAAAAGAAATGAAGCCTATAAAAACAACTATTTTAAAAAGAGTCAATCCGTCTGCAGGCTGAGATGTAGCACCGTCTATAGTGCATTTCCAAATTTAAGGTAAATTGATATGATTAAGCAATAAGAGGAAATTACAAGAAGAAAGAAGGTGTTCATTTTAGGTATGAAAATATTTTGGTGGGCTGTAAATATTGTGTGGTTATTGATTTTTTCTGGCATCGCCGTATTTATTGGGGCAAGGAATGTGGATGGTGCAGGGATTGTGCAAACACCTGAAGTGAGAATGGTTTCATTCGTTATTTTGGGCATCATGTTTCTAATAGTTGTGCTTATACAATTAATTTTTCTTTACTTTATTAAAAAAAGCACAAAAGCTCATTATACGAAAATCTCTTAAAAAGAAGCGAGAGGCTATATTAGCACTCGCTTCTTTTTCACCTTGATGCACATAACTCCCTAAAATTACAGCCGCGACAATGCCATTTTTCTTGTGTTTGTTCAAAGTCCTCGAGGTCTACGGGCTCGTTGGAAAAAATATCGGCCTGATACTTTTTCATTTCTAAAACACTGCGCTGAAACGTATACAAAATGTTCTCCATATCGATGTCTGTAAAACTATATTTCTTGCGCTTGCCTGTTAATAAATATTCATTATAGACCTCGATTTGCGCTAGAGACACACGGTATTTTTGCTGAACATAGTAAGCGTAGAGGGCTAATTGCTGACGGTCATCATCAGATTCTCTACCGGTCTTCCAGTCAACAATAATCCATTTATCCCTCAATTCATCATAATAATGAAAGTCCATAACAACGAATACCTGGACATCTTCTATTTTCATGGAGCGGAATTGCTCTGGTTCTCCGATACGGAGCGAGCCTTTTTGTGAGGTGATTTGCTGAAATGTTTCACTCATCAAAAAATGATTAAAGACAAGTCGTAAACGTTCTTTGTAGTCTTGCACAAGCTCAGGAGAAAGGGTGCCATGATAATAGATTTCCTGCATCATATAATACTTATTGGGTTTTTGCCTCCAAAAGTCAAGACGACGAGTGGAGTCAATAAAGGCTGCATTCAGCTGCCCGCGCCCCAATTGAATTAGCTCCTCTACTGTTGGAGCTTTTCCTGTTTGTAAATAATCATTAATGGCCTGCTCAATGTATCGATGGACAATTTGCCCAAATAAAATAGGCATCGATTGCAGCTTTTTTAAGCGATACACCTGTTGATGATATGGCTCCACATTGTAACTGAGCCACCCGTTATGTGAAAAGTAATATTCATAGCCGTATTTGCGGGCGCAGCTTGTCAATGTTTTGTGACGCGATAGCGACCACGAAAAGGTTGGATAGGGTGAAATTTCAAACAGGACAATCACCTCCTAAAGCTGATGGATGAAATCATAAACAAGCTGTATAATCAGCACAATCGTTACAATACGCAGTAAAAGCTTTACCTGATGTGCTTTCACTTTTCTGGCTAGCACAAGCCCAATTTGTGCACCAATCGTCGAGCCAATCATTAAAATAAGCGTTAACGGCCATTCGATTTTCCCTGTAGCAATATAGGTAATCGCTGCTCCTGAGCACATTGCAAATACCCCTACCCGTGATAGCCCCACGGCTTTAATATAGGAAATCTTCTCATGTGCATATGTATAAAGCGCCAATGTACTACTGCCCGGACCAAACATACCGTCATAAAAGCCAACTCCAAGAAGGATAGGACCGTTTTTTCGATTCATTGTAAAACGTTCCTTGTCGCCAAATTCAGCTCCACCCATAAAGGACATGACAAGCGCAAAGCCAAGTAAAATAATAGCAATGAACGTTAATGATTGACTACTCATGACTGAAGCGAAAAGTCCCCCCAATGTACCTCCGATTAAAGAGACAAGTAACACCGAACGCATTTCGTTCCATGCTAATTCCTTACGTTGATAAATTGTATAAAAGCTTGAAAAAGCACTCACCATATTGGACACTTTATTTGCGCCAATAGCCGAATGGACGGGTACACCCATTAGCATCATCGTTGGCAAGGTAATTAAGCCACCACCCCCAACTAACGTACCAATGACATTCCCAATGATGCCAATAAGTAAAAACAACAAGTATTCCATAATATCCTTCTTTCCCTAACACAAAAAGCAATCATTCTATGATACAGTATAACAGATTGTTATTATCAATGATGATGGAAATGAGGAGCAAGGATGCATATACAACAAAAAACACCCACACCACGCTTTTGTCACCAGCTAACGGTTATTGTGGCGACTATTTTTCTAGCCGGCATTACAGCGACACTCATTCAATACGGCAAGCTCCCTGCCATGATTCCTGTCTTGCAAAGCTTCACGAGTGACCATGCCCAATTCGGTCCGAAAATTGCTATTTTTTATTTACCCTTTGTCGCTCTTATGCTCTTTCTACTCTTACACTATTTAGAGATAAAGGCAGCTTATCCTGTGATGCGTAAAAATAAAGCACCGCTCTCCCATAAACAGCGACAAAATGGCATCCTTACGTTTTGTCTCATCAAAAATAGTATTCTATTGTATTTTACCTACTCCCTATTCAATGACCTGACGGTAGCTCTAGGTCGTGAACGTATTTTACAGCAATGGCATGCTTACTTATTTTTACTGCTGTTATTTGGCATCTTCATGATGGGTATTGTGCGAGGCATTTTGTTGGATAAAAAATCTAATGCAAAAAATTAGAGAGCATGTTTTAACAATGAACATGCTCTTCTTAGACTACTTATTATCCAATGGATGTCATTAATTCATAAAAATATTTTTTCTCCTGCGTCTCATAAAGCTTATACCAAGCATGTAATGTTTCAGGTGTAAAAACATCGAGCAGCCTCAAAACATGGTAGGCAAAATCCAACGGTGCAATGCCAGATGCCGTTACTAAATTCCCTTCAGTTACGGCTGGCTTCTGTTTAAAATATTCATCCCCAATATAATGTGGACAAAGCATCTTCAAGTATTCGAGATCGTTGCTCGTATGTTGTCTTGTATCAAGCAAACCAACCTTTGCGAGACCAAATGTTGCACCACAAATTGCAGCTACGAAAACATTTTCGTTCAATGCTTTTGAGACTTCATTCAATACAGGCTCATGAATAGATTCTAGCCATGTATTGCCTCCTGGAAGAATCAAGACATCCATGCTATTCAAGTGACATTCAGCAACGGCCATCGTTGGAAGTATGGTGATGCCACCCATCGTCGTAACAGGACTTCTATCAATCCCTACTGTCATCACCTCTAAAGGCTCTAATCCCTTTTTAAAATATCTACCTGTATTTAATTCGGCCATTAAATACCCTATCTCCCAATCTGCCATCGTATCAAATACATAAAGATACACTTTTCTTGTCTGCATAATAAACACTCCTTTTATTGAAACTATGCTTAGTATAAAAAAACTTTACTGACATTCTCCGTCAGTAAAGTTTTCATTTTCATAAAAATGGATGAGCTCATATAGAACGTCAATTATCTTTTGCTTTAGACTTATGGGTTCTACTACTTGGATTGATTTTCCATAGGGAAAAAGTAAATAGGGTACATAGGTATGTAGTGCTTCCTCATCTACTAAAAATATTGCGTTCTTATTGGTGCGTTCTTGGAGGTGATACTTTAAAAACCAATGCTGACTGATCGCATCCACAGCACTTGTCTTTCCACAAATGATGAAGGGCACAAGGTTCTGTTTATGTTCGGCTTGAGGAAAAAGGCTTTTCATAAAAAAATCACTGGCAGAGAAAGATTGTGGTCGTTGGAAAGGAATGCCTGTTTGATGCAGACTGCTAATTCGGCCTACTTTAAAAGTACGGATTTCATTTCTTACATGACAAAATGCAACGACATACCAGTTTTGTTTCCAATAAACCAAACCATATGGATTAACCACCCTAGACTTAGATTGCTCTTCATTATTAGTATGGTATTCCATTTCTATAGATGTTCTCTTTACTATACTCTCTTCTAATTTTTTTAACAGTGGCTCCAAGGAGGATTCATCTGGACCGATTATCTCGAAACCTTGTAAATGCTGTTGAATCATTTTTTCTTGCTCTTGATTTGAATACATTGTAAGCTTTGCTGTTGCACTGTTTAATGCCTCATCTAAAAAATAACCAGCTTCTTTTGCAAAAATAGAAGCATGAAGTAATGCCGCTTTCTCATCTACATCAAAAATAAGAGGACTTTTAATAAAATTATTCAACAGGGTATATCCTCCATGATGACCTGTTTCAGCTATAATCGGCACACCACTGGCAGAAAGTGAGTTAATATAGCGATAAACGGATCTGATATTAATCTCTAATTTTTCCGCAATTTCTTTCGCGGTAATTTTCCTACCTGAATTCAACATCCATAAAATCTGCATCATATGATCCATTTTAGACAAACATTTTCACCTCATTGAATTAATTTATGATTTCTGACACAAAATCAGGCTACCTGATACTGTTATCAAGTAGCCCTTCGATTATGCCTTTACCCATTCATCTTCCATTTGCTTAAAATTATGTATTAAACCGTATTTCTGTATGCCACGTGCTTGCTGGATGCTGGCATCTGCGAATTGGCGGAACTTAGCCTCATCCTTTATTGTACAGGCATAGACCGCTTCAATTGCAGGTTGCATCCACGGCTGTGTTAGTTTATCACTTCTCATATCGGCTGAGCGGCCTTCCAGAGCGGCGATATAGCATAATGCATAGCTAGTTAAAGGCTCCTTATCAATTTGTCTTGCAGCTACTTTAGCAGCACCAAGATTCTCCTCCATAATCGCCTTAATAAAGAGGTAATTGTACTTAATGGCTGGCTGCTTATAATGATGGATAATGACATCGATTGCCTGAATCTGTTCCTCTTTTGTCCCGTAAGCTGATGCATAGAGCGCAGCAAATATAGGCTCTTTTCGGTGATTTTTAACCCATTTATCCACCTGCTCCATATTGTTTGTGCGATATAAAATATGTATATGGCGATAAATCATCCCTACCGCAATTAATGCAAATATCCCAAGAGAGATGGATAGACGAACACCCGCTAAGGACAGCGTCAGTGCCAATAAAATAATAACTAAATAAAAGAATGTTAATTTAACAATTTTCATGTTACCTCCTACTGAAGTTTCCTACGCATTTTACGAGAAAAAATATAACCTGCCCCTATAAAAAAGATCAGAGCCATCACTTTCATAATGGGAATAATAAACAGCTTGCTAATTACGACTACAACGAGGATATAATAGACAACCATCGCCAGTAAAAACAATGTCAGCTTATTCACGAGGTTCCCTACTTTCCTTTAGTGCCGCCTCAATCGCTGCTAAAGCTTTTGGCCCCATTCCATGAAGATGAGCTAATGTAGAAAGCTCAACTTTTTCTAGCTGCTTCAATTCTGTAAAGCCCGCTGCCTGTAATGCGCGAATTGCTGGTTTTGCTACTCCCTTAGGCCACTCTGTCATGCTTGCACGTCCCTTCGCGAAAAAATCTTCTCTGCCCTATTATGCAAGTGACAGCAAAGAAATGCAAATAAGTCAAAATTTAAACATATACAAGGACGCCGCTATGAAATTCACAATACTATGGATACTCCAGCTAGCGACAATAGAGCCCCCAGCAATCCGTTCGTTCACCCATCCCATCACATAGCCTGCAAGCGCTGTAGTAAGCACAACTAATAAGATTACATGTAGCGGAAGCACCGACCATAGCATGGCCCCATGAACACAGCCAAAAACAATACTTTGCACGACATTACCTGCTTGAAAGCCAAAAGTTTTCATCAATCTCTTTAATAAAAAGCCGCGAAATAATAGCTCTTCTGATAAACCAGTTTGAATAATAGCGTAGAAAAGTGCTGGAATGACGGCAGCAGCTCCAAGTCCCGCGAATTGATTCGCCGCTAGTAAGGTACGATCAATAGAGAAAAAGATTAGCACAAAGCTCGGTGCTACGAGCACAACAATGGAAAGCACAAAGAACATGGCATACCTCCCCTTATGCTGCACAATGGGCTTTTGCAATCCCAACCATATGAAAAAGGGCTGTTCTTTCCTCGCTGTGCAAAGCCACCAAATAAATGGAATCACTGAAAATAATATCACTTGCAAAATGGCACTAATTAAACTATTCATCATCTTATTTCCCCCTCCTGTTACTACAAGCATAGAAGAAAGCACCATTATTTTCAATATAAATTTAACGATAAACATTAAATTATTTATCTTTATTATTAATTTTTGAATTTTTTACAATAAAACACACTGTCTAGGGGCTTCTCCTTTGTCTTTTCAGTTATTTTCATTTACACTCTATTACAGACATTAAGGGTCTGTAATAGAGGCAATAAATCACTGGAGGCTATCACAATGGGGACATTATCAACACATTTATTAGAAAAGGCACGAACATATGAGCAAAGCACGCGGATTTCAGTGCCTGCCTATGACACATTATTTGCCGTGACTCAAGCCTATTTCCGTATGCATTTAGGGGAACAAGAAGCATCCCTGCTTGTTGTAGGAGCTGGCGGGGGCAACGAGCTTTCTGCATGGGGACCTACAAACCCTAAATGGACGTTCACAGGGGTTGATCCAGCGATGGAAATGCTCCAAATCGCACAACATAAAGCCGTGCAACTCGATATTGAAAATCGCGTTCAGCTGCTACAAGGAACGATTGAGTGCTTGCCACAATCAACACCGAAATTCGATGCGGCAAGCTGTATCCTCGTTCTTCATTTCATTGAAGATCGACAGGAGAAACTCCATTTACTGCAAAACATTCACAAGCAATTAAAACCTGGAAAGCCCTTTGTCCTCGCTTGTGCCTATGGTGAACGAGAAAGTGACGAGCTACAGGATCGCATCAAAATATGGCAAAGCTACTTTTTAGAGGCCGGCTATACAAAAGAAAAGGTAGATAGCATGGGCAAGGGCATCATGAATATTTCCTTCCTCTCCGATCAAGAAATCCAACAGCTATTAAGTGAAGCGGGCTTTCAAAACATTACCTGCTTTTTCTCCTCAGGTCTCTTCGCAGGATGGATGAGCCACGCCTAACCACAAAGCCCCCACCATAGTCACAATCAATGGTGGGGGCTGAAACTTAGATTTATAGTGGTATTGAGCGGGTTCTCCACCAACACCCATCACATCGAAAAAATCACCAATAAATACTGTAATAATAAACAGTTTCATCAATCGTCATGTCCATTTTTTCATAGAGCTTCTGTGCTTGGACATTATCTCTGGCAGTTTCTAGCATCATGTAACGCGCATCTTCCTGCTGACAATAGATAAAGCATTGCTCCATCAACGCCTGTGCTACACCTTGTTTTCTGGCTTGTTTCGCCACAAATAAATCATTTAAGAGAAACGCTCGTTTCATAGCTACGGATGAAAAAACTGGAAACAATTGTACAAATCCAACTGGCTCCTCCTCCAAATATGCGAGAAAAATAATAGACTCTGCTCCCGCCACTCGCTCCCGTATAAACTGCTCAGCTTGCTGTAAATCAGATAATTGTCCATAAAATTCACGATAGGCATTAAATAATGGGACTACTTCTCCTATCGTTTGCTGTGTCACCTTATAAATTTTCATGTAATGATCTCCATTTCCTTTTGATTGTCCTTCTAGTATGATGGTAGTAAATAATCTGACATTTCAAAAGAAACAGTTCCAAACATTTTAACATGTCAAGGTGGTGCCTGATGGACGATTTAATCTTTCTATTAACAGAAAAAGAGGCAAAATATAAGCAAGTGTACCAGCAAATTAAAGCACTTATTATGCAAGGTACACTTCAAACAGATGATTCCTTGCCCTCCATACGAAAACTTGCAGAAACTTTACAGGTCAGTCGTAATACTACATTAACCGCTTATGAACAGCTTGTGGCAGAAGGATACATACGTGGGGAGGGACGAAAAGGCTATTTCGTCAATGCGCTAGAGCAGGTTTTTCTACAGGAGCAGGAACCGCCTCTTATATTACAGCCAAAAAGACAGACTGCATCATACCTCGTAGATTTTCGTGCAGGGGCGGTCGATCAGCAACATTTTCCCATGAAAACATGGCGCCAAATTGCCAATCAAGTATTACAGGAATCAACCTGTTACGAATATGGAGAACTGTTTGGAGAATCAGCGCTAAAGGAGCAGCTTGTGCCGTATTTACTGCAAGCAAGAGGGGTTTATACAACGAGCGACAATATCATCATTGGTAGTAGCACACAGCAAATGCTCTTGTATCTTGGCTTTTTACTAAAGGATTCTTTCCCAAGCATTCTTTTGGAAGACCCTGGCTATAATGGTGCACGTGAGGCCTTCCAGTTACATCACTTCGAAATAGAGTCGCTACCTGTAAGGGAAACAGGAGCTCAACTTGCTATACTCCAAAACTGTCAATCACGCTTAATGTATGTCACCCCATCACATCATTTCCCATACGGTGTGTCCATGTCTATTCAGCAGCGACAGACCTTAATACAATGGGCTCAACAAGTCGATGGTTATATTCTAGAGGATGATTATGATGGAGAGTTTCGCTATACGCAACAGCCATTTCCTGCCCTTGCCTCCATCGATTCATCAAGGGTAATCTATCTTGGCACCTTCTCGAAATCGTTTTTACCAGGTGTGCGTTTAAGCTATATGGTGCTACCAAATGCACTTGTTCAGCCCTATAAAGAGCGTTTTGCTCATTTTGAACAAAATGCTTCGTCCCTCCATCAACGGACAATGGCCCAATTTATGGCGCAGGGAGAATGGACACGCCATATTAAACGAATGCGTTTGACCTATAAACAAAAAATGCAGCACCTTGTGCAGGAGCTACAACGACATTTTGGTCAGCAAATAGCCGTGTTAGGCGAGCAATCAGGCCTATATGTATTAGTGAAGATAAAGTCTTCACTTTCCGAGCAGCAGTTAATCCAAAGAGCGGCGACTTATGGTGTAAAGGTTTATCCGACAAGTCCCTTTTTTATCCATCAAACAATTGAGGAACCCATGCTGCAATTAGGCTTTAGTAAATTAACGCTGGAAGAAATCAAGCTGGGCATCGAGCTGTTAAAAGAGGCGTGGCAGCCATAACCGTCAACGTTATGGCTCTTACCCCCATACCACTTAAAAATAATCAATAAATGTTGGGATACCTACTGGTAAAACCGCCTCGAGCAATGCAATTTCCTCTGCACGTCCCTGTAATCGTTCAATTCTTTCTAAATAGGTTGGACGTTTGTAGCCTAACAGCATAGTAGCCAGTGTTTGCACTGTTAAATGCACAGCATTCGCGTTTAACGTCTCACTTACCTTTTGCACAGAAAGGTTTCCATCTTTCATTTTGATGATGTAGGTGCCATTATTCCACGCCACAGTGCGATCACTGACAGCTAGCTGAAGCTCGAAATTCTGACCA
The DNA here is from genome assembly GCF_038630435.1 of Lysinibacillus sp. FSL K6-4013. Taxonomy (NCBI): domain Bacteria; kingdom Bacillati; phylum Bacillota; class Bacilli; order Caryophanales; family Bacillaceae; genus Lysinibacillus; species Lysinibacillus sp. FSL K6-4013. The sequence continues at coordinate 1,978,087 of NZ_CP152031.1, read as the reverse complement.
ATAAATGGATAGCGCAGTAAAAATTCTTTGACATCGACGATTCTTGCCATGAAATATGGCGATACCTTTTGAATGATCTCACTATCCTCTAATAGAAAGGCTACCGCTTCATTACCAGTTGTTTTCCCGTAGACATTGTAGACCATCGAGCTGTGAGCCGAGACGAAATTCCATAAACCTTTACGAGCCTCTTCCTGCAAATAGACGATTTCATCAATGTAATAATTTTCCTCCATAATACGATAGAACATGTAGCCCTGTGCCACATCTTCTTCATCATAGTAGACCGCTGCCTGAAGGTTCACATCACTATCTATAAATTTCTCCTCCCAGAAATCCTCCTGAAATTTCTCGTTCCAGGCAATACTATTGCGCACCATTACCCCATGCGTCTTCTGCGCATAGCGTGCGTAGATATCCACCACATCCTCATGCTTCGGATCAACTCTGCGAATTTTCCCATTAAGCCCAGCATAATGAGGAAGCTGTGTATCCTTCACTTGAAATTCCACAATATCACTCATAATTTCCCATCCCTTTTTGCGGTAATAAGGAATAGAATATGGAAATAAATAGGATATATACTGTCCTTCATTTCGCATACTTTGCAGACTTTCTATTATCAAGCTCTCCATTAAGCCATGCCCTGAATATTCAGGGTATGTCCCAACTGCTGTGATGCCACCCATTTCATAAATCTTGCCATGCACATTCACCTCAAAAGGCAAACTTAAAATTTGCGATACAAGCTGTGAACCATCAAACCACCCGATAGCATGCCCTTCATTAAATTGCCTACTCTTCGCATTCACAAAGCGACGATCCTTGTGAATGGACATTGACATTTGAAAGACATAATTCAGTAAATCAATGGACTGTGCCATTTCATCTAATCGAATTTCTCGCATGATTAAGCCTTTTCGTTGATTCATGATTCCCTCTCCTCATCAAATAACTCTCTTAATATCGACTGTGGTGCATCTAAAAAACGTTTGGTCACAATATAATGAATGGTATCCTCATAGCGAATGGATTCAATTTCTCCTTGATCAAAACTATAAATCGTTGCATTCGGATAGCCAAGCAAAATGGGTGAGTGTGTAGCAATAATAAATTGTGCCTCATGCTCAAGGTCCTTCATTATTTTCAGCAAGCTCAGCTGCCTCGTTGGAGACAATGCTGCCTCAGGCTCATCCAATAAATAAATGGCTTTCCCCTTAAAGCGATTCATAAATAACGCAAGAAAGGATTCACCATGAGATTGATGATGTAGCGATTTCCCACCAAAAGCGTTATATCTCCTTGGATCTTCTATCAAATCAATATGACTGGCAAATTGATAAAATGTTTCTGATCGAAGAAAAAACCCATTCGAAATTTTCGGCAGCCACGACAAACGGATATATTCCCCCAATGAAGATTCCGCCTTATGTACTTCATATAAATTTTGACGACCGCCACCAGCCGTATTGAAATCGCAGCGATCAGCAATCGCCTCCAGTAATGTTGATTTCCCCGAACCATTTTCCCCAACAAAGAACGTCACATTCGTTGGGAACTCAAGCTCATGCAAATCCTGCAAGCTTGGAATATTAAAAGGATACGCCTGTTTATTGGGAATCGTATCCTGTAACACCTTACATGATTTTAAATACATTTCATTTCCTCCCTAATCTTATTATAGCGAACATCCCCCTAGCTGAAACGTATTCCACCCACCTGTTTGATTAAAATGTCACCTTTTTATGTATCCATTCGAGCCAGCCACCACATAAATAGCCTAAAACAGCTTACGAAGTCCCTACCATTTTCACACTTCGCTATGAGATATTTCCCGAGAAATAAATAAAAAACATGTCGAAAGTTGCAATTTCCAAAGGTAAAAACATGTCATATTTTTGATTTTCTTATAAAATAAGCGGACATTGACCTCCTCTCTTACTGACCGAGTAAGCGATTTCCCCGCAACATGCAGCAGTGTTTTCCCTTGCAATTTTATTTCGCAGTGGCTTGCTAAATGATTGTCTCTAATAAGCGGGGTGCCTCTCTTTTCGATCACCTTGGAACCCTTTCTGAGCGATTCCATCCACTTTTGGATTACTTTCATTACCTAAATTGATCCGATTCGAAAAAAGGTTCAATACCTATTTCTTTTAATAAGAATTTTCGATGACTTCTTTTATCTACCAAATGTTGTTTAGGTATTAAAATTTCTTCTCTTAATCGCTGAAACAAATTCGGGTTATGCTCTGGAAACCATTCCTCATATCTGACCCCTTGATTTAACTCTATTTTTATTAAAAATAAAACAATATCTTCATACATATAGGGGAATTCTTTCTCTATCTGCTCATGATGTGCTAACAATGCATAAAGATAATCTTTTAAACGATAAAATCGCTTCTGGTCTAATGGATTGGAGCTCCATTTTTTATTTTCCTCCCACTCTTGTATGGGCTGAAATATCTGAAGAGAACCCGTTTCCCAAGTACCCAGCATACAAGTAAATGCAGCTATAGCGTATTTTCTCGTTTCATCATCTGGATCTCCAAAATATTTATAGTATTCCTCCCGATACTTACTAAAATTTCCGCTAGTATGATAACCTCCAATAGCAAAACCCTCCAACCCTCGTTTTGCTTGTTCAATGATATTATTTGTCATTCTACTTACTCGCCCATTTTTTAAATTTTTTTGTCATGGTAGTTTAATAACAATAACCTGTAATAAAACTCCATAGTTATTTTAACATAAATATCCAGCAAAAAAATCAACTCACCTCTTAATCAATCTATCGAGGTAAGTTGATCTAAAATTAAATTTCATCAAAATAAATCAGCCTTCTTTACAAAGAACAATTTATTTAACTATATTTTTTAGAAACCACAAACTCAGTAATTGGCATAGTAATCCAAGCAAGTCCTATGACAATAACAAGTGGAATATTCTTAATATCATTTAAAGCGGTTACTCTTTCTGAGATCACTAAAACAATAACCATAAATAACAGTAAAAGATAGTAACTAATTTTTGAACTAACAAGTGTTATATGTTTTTCTAACTCATCCTTTTTTCCTTCATTTACTCCGTTCATTTCTCCCCAAGTAATGGACTGAAACAAAAGACCTATTCCTAAGAATACAAAGAAAATTGTCGCTGCATCAATCATTTCTTTCGTTATCCATTCATATACACCGTAACTACCAATAGAAACAATAATAACTAAAGAACCGATTAAACTTACCTTTTTTGTAATCGTCACTTTTTCTCATTCCTTCCATATGTAAAAATAAATAATTCTTCTATAGGAGTACTTAAAATATAGGACAAAGTAAAAGCCAATTCCAAACTTGGATCATATTTATTATTTTCAATGGCATTAATGGTCTGCCTTGTCACATTGCATAACTCCGCTAATTTACCTTGTGAGAGGCTATTTTTTTCACGATATACCCTTATTTTATTTTCCATTTCAAACACCACTCCGCTCCTGGCTTGTAAAAGATCTTTTACATCATAATATTAATTTAAGACAAATAAGGTGTCAAACATATTTTACACCCAATTATTTTATTAGCTCTTATAACATAGTTTTATGTATTTTCTATGTAGTGAACCAAAATACTTCAGTTTTAAAAAACTGTACAGACCCCTTTCAATTTTTAATTATCTTAAGCATCTATTCGTTGTTCTTCATTTTTTGCTCACCATCTCCAAAGTTCTAACTATTATCCCTCGCTCATAAATTGAGTAACAATCAAAAGTCAGAAGGAGAATCGCGATGTTTGTGACTCATTATTATGAAAACAAGACGTCTGTTTTAAGTCAATTGCTCGTCAAGCTACCTACTGTGGAAGAGGATATTCGCATTAAAGGGCGCAAGGCAAAGGTGTTGGAGGTACTTCAAGTCGATGACAACAATTTTCATGTAAAGATATTGTTCGAAAAAATCCCTAAAAAGCAGCCTCTTAAAGAGCTTGGAAAGAAAAAGAGATAGTCGACTAAAACATGTTTATTCCATTAAATTTCGGGAATAAAATAGGCAAGGATTGCGAATCATTCTCACCTTAAATTTCTTCAAGCATATCCGTTGACTTTTTAATTGATAACAATTATCATTATCAATAGATTATTTCTTTCTCCAAATTGCTTCATTCAGAATCCCCCTCTTTTTTGAATAAGCATGTATCAAACGGATATTCTTACATCAGACTAAGAGTATCCGTTTTTATCTGTACATGAGGAAAATTTTACATACTAAAGGAGCTGTTTTGACATGGATTATCGTATTGAAAAAGACACTATGGGTGAAATTAAAGTACCTGCCAATAAAATTTGGGGCGCGCAAACACAGCGCAGTAAAGAAAATTTCCAAATTGGTACGGAACAAATGCCAATCGAGCTTGTGCAAGCTATGACGATCTTAAAGAAAAGTGCAGCGATTGCGAATAATAAACTAGGCAAACTTTCTGATATTAAAGCAAATGCCATCGTGCAGGCTGCAGATGAAATTTTAAATGGTCAATGGGACGATCAATTTCCTCTTGTGGTTTGGCAAACTGGTAGTGGTACACAATCCAATATGAATGTGAATGAAGTCATTGCTCACCGTGCGAATCAACTATTAGAGGATGCTGGTGAAGCGGACCGTATTCATCCAAATGATGATGTCAATAAATCACAAAGCTCAAATGATACATTCCCAACAGCATTGCATATTGCGGCTGTTTTAAAAGTGGAAGATTATTTATTACCAAGACTACGTTTACTAAAAGCAACTTTGGAAGATAAAGCAGCTCAATTTAAGGACATTATTAAAATTGGTCGTACGCATTTACAGGACGCGACACCTCTTACATTAGGTCAAGAAATTAGTGGTTGGGCAGCTATGCTGGCAAAATCAGAGCATATGATTATCCAAAATATTGACTATATGAAGGAGCTTGCAATTGGTGGAACAGCGGTCGGTACAGGAATCAATGCTCACCCTGAATTTGGTGATCGTGTGGCTGAGGAAATTAGTGAGCTAACAGGCAAACAATTTACATCAGCTGCAAATAAATTCCATGCCCTAACGAGTCATGATGAAGCAGTTGTAGCACATGGTGCATTAAAGGCTTTAGCGGCTGATTTAATGAAAATTGCCAATGACGTTCGCTGGCTAGCAAGTGGCCCTCGTTCAGGTATTGGTGAAATTACGATCCCAGAAAACGAACCAGGCTCTTCCATTATGCCAGGTAAAGTAAACCCTACTCAAAGTGAAGCAATGACAATGGTTGTCACACAAGTAGTTGGGAATGACGCAACAATTGCCTTCGCCGCTTCTCAAGGTAACTTTGAATTAAACGTCTTTAAACCAGTCATCATTTACAACTTCTTACAATCAACTCGCCTATTAGCGGATACAATGAAATCATTTAACGACCATTGTGCAGTAGGCATTGAGCCAAACAAAGAGGTACTCAATCATAATTTACAAAATTCATTAATGCTTGTAACGGCATTAAACCCATACATCGGCTATGAAAAAGCAGCAAAAATCGCAAAACAGGCCCACAAAGAAGGCACGACCTTAAAGGCAGCAGCCATTGCAAGTGGCTTACTTACAGAAGAACAGTTCGACGAATATGTAGACCCAGCAACAATGATTTATCCGAATGTAAAATAATGAGAGCGACCATAAAAAGATTGGAGGCTAATGGGCTTCAATCTTTTTTGTTTATGGGAAATATCTTTAGGAAAGCAAAAAATCGCATTCATGCCAAATAGCTTCCTAATAATCCATCCTCCATTACAGATGCTTATAACAAGTTAAAATTCTCTCAGCTTATCTCATTCAGCTTTAAATTAAACGACAATTCATCGTCAATCAAATTATATGTATTACTTTTTTCTTGTTTAGATAATTTAGAGATATAATGATAGTAGTTTGGTAATATTTCAAAATCATAATTTAAATAATCTCGTATTAATTGGTCATCTTGAAATTTTGAAACATCCCCGTCTAACAAATCATGTTTTATTAACTCTTTAGTATTGTTAGTAAAATCAGATACTACGTATGACAGAACATTGTTCTCATATCGTAAGTTTTCAGAAGCACCTGAATAATTTAGTAAAGATAGTAATGTCGCATTATTAAAATTTTGTTGGTTAATTAAAGATGAAACCTCCATTAAGTAAATCGATTCAAGGTGGTCATGATAAGGATTTTCTATATCTACTCCATTATACATTGCTTGTTTCTCAAAGGGTCTTATTCTCCCAGTTTTTAATAGTAATAAGTGACTATGATTGCTTAGGTAGATGTTTTTGGACGTATCTAATCTAAGTAAATTATCTCCGTTTGGAAGGTAAGGATTTAATCGTTTTATCTCTCCTGTTGAAGTGTTTATCAAAAAAATACATTGATAAAAAGGACGTCCATAGTTCATTTCTCTTTTCGTAATAAAATACAACAAATATTGATGATTGAGGTAAATTAACTTGGAATAATAGCTTTCCTCCTTAAGTTCTTCAGAAGAAAAATAATTGTTTAAGTCTAATGTTATTGCATTGATTTGACTGAATGTTTGAAGATTAATTCTATGAAAGTTTATGCTATTATTAGCTTTTAGACTAAAACAAAATTCATTATTCACAGTATCCAAAGCAAACTCGTCATAGCGGGTGTCGAATCGTTGGTTGTTTTTGATCGTGCCGTTTTTTAAATTAATCTCACAATGCGCAATACTAGCATGTTCTAATAAAATAGCTTCAAACTCTTCTTTAACTTGATTTGTAGGAATTAGTTGTTTATTACTCAAAAATATCCCCCCTGATAAATCTATTTTACTTTTACTCCTTACCGGCCTCTGAATAAAGAAGTTTTTCGAGTTCGTCCACCTTGTTCCCGTCTAATTGGTGTGTGAGCCCGAATGTTTCACCCTTGCCATCATTATTGATAATTACGTTGAGATCGTGAAGTAATTCAGTAAAATACTTGAAACATTTAGTTAATTCTCCATAGAACTCAGTTGTATCAAGACCTTGCTGTTTTTCTACCGATATCACATAATCCAGATGTCCCATCAAAATCTGCAGTACATTTAAATTTTCAAAATCCTTTTGAAGGTCTTCCCCTTGAACCCTAAAATATAGCATTTCCTTCGTGAGACGATCTGCCCTTAGATAATATTCGTCAACATCTGTTGTTTTGTTAATATCTTGGGCATGATAGGCAATCCATGCTTCCAACGTTGGTTCAATCCCATAGTTATTGAAGCCTTCAGGGGTTGATACATCATTCCAAATTTTCGAAGGGTTTACTGCTGCTACTTGTTTGATTGTTGTTTCTTCTGTTTTTACCTGTTCCCCTTTCGTTTCTTCTTCCTCGGTACAACCTATTAACAATCCACTTATCAATAGTCCTGTCAATACAACATTTACGAGCTTCATCTCTCTCACTCCTCTTTAGAAGGTTAGCCATTTATTATAATAATACCTTACACTAGTTAATTTTTATAATATTTTCCATTAAATAGTTACGTTTAACATGGCTGATTCTCTATGTATCTCGCAGTAATAGCAAAATAAAAAGCCACCCTCATGATGAGTGCGACTTTCCTAACCTCCTAAAATTCACTTTTCAATAGGGAAAAGATAGCGAGATCTACATACTTCCCTTTTTCAAATTCATGTTGCCTCAAAAGACCCTCTTGAGAAAAATTTAATTTCTCTACTAGTTTGATAGATGCTGTGTTTTCTGGTTCTATTTTTGCTTCGATTTTATTGATTCCCATGGATGTAAAGGCAAAATGGATAATCGCGTTTAAAGCCTCTTGCATCACACCCTTCCCCCAATAATCAGGGTTTAAATCATAACCAATTTCTATACGATTATGCTCTTTTTCATAATTCAAATAGCCACATGTGCCAATCACTTTGTTGGTCTGAATTTCTTCGATTACCCATCTTAAGCCTTTTTGTTCTTTAAAAATTTTCTCATACCAATTGATTTCATCAATAGCATCTTCAACTGAAGCAAACAATGGTAATGGCAGGTACTTCACTACATTTTCATTAGAATAAAGTCTCAAAATATCTTGGCGGTCATCCATTTTTCCTTTTCGTAAAATAAAGCGATCTGTTTCCAATTGAGGAAAAACAGTAAATTCGAATTGTGTATGCATACTACTCCCCTTTTTCACCATTTATTAGCATTTTACTATTGAATCATAACACAAGAATCTCTCATACTCTCTTTTACTGCTATTACAAATCCATTGTTATTATAGTAAATTGATTACAACCAAATAGCACCAACTCCGTCTAATAATTGAAAGGGTGTGGAGGATGCTTGAACATGCGAGATCATCAATAGAAGTTAGCAGTGAATGTAGTAAGGAGGAGAGGCTTGAATGGTTGATGAAGGCATATGGAGATGACATAGCACGTCTTGCCTTTACGTATATGAAGCACAAGCAGCTTTCGGAAGATATTGCGCAAGAAGTATTTATAAAGTGCTATGAGCATTTAGATAATTTCAGGAATGAATCTTCCTATAAAACATGGTTATATCGAATTACTGTCAATCTATGTAAAGATAGATTAAAAAGCTGGTCTTATCGAAATATTGTGCTGACAGAATTTTTCTCAAAAATTAAGAGTACAATTGAATCCCCTGAGTTGGAATTAGTCGGACAGGAGGAAAAACGATTGCTTTCTGAAAAGATTCTTGCTCTACCAATACGTTACCGAGAACTCATTATTTTATATTATTATGAAGAGCTGCCCTATAACCAAATAGCTGATTTGTTAGATTTGCGTTTACAAACCATTAAGTCTCGACTTCATAGGGCTCGCCTTTTGCTCAAAAAATCAATGGAGGGGTGCAAGATGAATGAATGATATGTTTAAAAATATAGGCAAGGCATTGGATGACACGGCATTCAAGGACATTCATTTTAATGAGAAACAGAAAGAAAAAGTAAGGCAGAGGCTTCGAAAAGGTCACAAGAAGCAGCCCCAATTTCAATCCATTTTCAATCATTTGTTACCTATAGCTGTCATTGTTTTTTTTCTTATAGGGGCTAGCTATTTTATGGTCACGGAGCTGACAGAACAACCAGTTGCTAAGGGAGACCGTTCACAAGAACCTACAATGGAAACTACTCTTTATCATCCCCCGATCCAAGAAGAATTTTATGGGGATATGACGAAAGAGGATGTCGTGAGTAAATTATTAAATTCGATCGATTATTTTCACTCAGCAGCTGGAAAATTTGAAGAACATAGAATTTCTCAAGACGGTTCCACTAGAACATTGGGTGTTACTTATAAAGTAAGTACCAAAAAAGAAGTTGGAGGCTATGAAAAGATAATCGCTTTAGATGATAACACGACGGGAATCAAGAACGATACACAGGAGTACTTTTATAACAACAGAAAGAGCTGGTTAAAATATACAGCACTTAATGGACAAAAAGTTTATACAGTTAGTGAAACGAAACAGAAATCAAAACGAGACATAGTTACTCCTGAGCAAGCTTTTAGTATTGACTTGAAATATCCGCCTATTTCATATAATAAATTGAGAGAAAGACCTTCATTTGGAAGTTCAAGTATGTCGTTGTTCGCTTATGAGAAAGCTGCTAGTTATTTAAGAAATATGGGGCATTGGGAGATTGAAAAACAAAATGAAGCGTTGTTAGGTCATAATACAATCGTATTAGCTGGGAAAATGGATGAAGCGGTGACAAATAATGAAAAGTTAAAAGGGACGACAGAAGCGTTTCGTTTTTGGGTGGATAAAGATACTGGCATTCTCATTAAAAGTGAAACATATGACCAACATGGTGAGCTGACAAGCTATGTTCATCCAGAAAAGCTTGAAGTGAATATATCGATTGACCCTCAAGAATTCATTCCAGACTTAGAGGGTTATCAGCTTCCTAGCAAACAGAAAAAAGATTGAGGCTTATTGCTTCAATCTTTTACTTTAATGAAGGTATTAGTTTCTTAACATCAGCAAACATTTCTCAACTATATCTACCTCTTCTACTGAAAGTTGATCTAACAAAAGTGCCAGTTTTTTCTCATGTTCCTCTCCTTCTCCTCCTATCCAGCAAATGTAGATTTCGCAATAATCTCCTTTGGGAAGGAATTTTTTTAGAAAGTCACATACATGGTGAAAAGTTCTTTTGGCTTTTTCATAGTTATGGGGGGAATACATTTTATTTTCGTTATGCATTTGCCAAATGGGCTCTCCCTTTGTTTCGATTTCATATACATAGGGTGTTGTAAAATGCTTTGCCTGTACAATTTGGCGATTCTCTTTTACTGAGAAAAAATAATTTATGTCAACTTCATTTTCTGTATAGTCATCCTGTATTTTAACTGGAAAATTGAAGCCTATATAGGTTGCCATACTCATGTTTTTACTCCTCCTATTAAAAAAACCCTGTAAATGTACAGGGTGTCAGCAACGTAGCTGTTGATAGTGTAAATAGACACGCTTTTGCGTTCGTGCTTCTACGAAATTTTCTTGCATCACCATTTCCTGGGCCACGCTTTGAAGAAATTGCTTGAAGGAAAAAGGCTTCAAACGACGGGTTGTCCGCTTCCTTTTGTGAGGCTTGCTACCGTAGTTGGTCTACCGTGATGGCTGTTGCTTTGATGGTTTGGTGTTGCGGCGGTGTTTTTGGTTCAATATAGAGCGTTGTATAATACGCATCCGCAATGACAATCACGTAAATAATGAATAGTAATCGTTTTGTTCAATGGTTCAAAAAAATCATTTCTCCCTTTTTTTATAGCTAACAATGAAAACTTATCTACTTATCATACGAGCATTCGATCAAAAGGTTTCAAAAATATTTAAAGGGAGACAAATTTCTGTCTCCCTTACGCCTCTAAGCTTCTGCCACCATCATTTTCCCAGCGATCAATGTCCCAGTGATCCTCATCTTTTTCTCTCCTGATACCCATTGCATTCAATGGAACGAATGACATTTTGTCCCTCACCCTTTTCAAGCGTTCTTCTCTAGTTTATGAAGGGAAAGGGGTTTTCGTTCATCGTAAAATAGGCTTAATTTTAAAGCCTAAGGCAATCGCAGCTCCAATACAGCTAAAAAGACAGCCTAGAATTAAATAAATACTGAGTGTTGATTCGCCAATGACAACTGAAGTGATACCGCCAATCACGGGGAATAACGCAACCATATAGCCACTTTTTGCCCCACCAATTCGTTCGACTAGTTTTAAGTAAAATAACCATGCGAGAAAGGAGGCGATAAGCGTTAAATACAAGAGAGCCGATAGGAAGGTAATGGATTTGGGTATCACGACTGTTTGCCCCTGTAGCCAAACAATGACACACATGACTGCACTACCCACTGTAAAGCCAATGGCATTCGCATAAACGGGGTTTATCTGCTGCTTGGCATTTCTGGCAGAGCTTGCATCCCCGATGGCTGTCAGGACAGTCCCTACGAAGGCAATTAACACTCCTTTTAACTCGATATTATGTAAAGATGGATAAATCAGCACCCCCACGCCGATGACACCTAAAATACCGCCAATTAAAACACGACGAGGCAATGGCTCCTTGAGAAATATCCGTAGAGCGATAGGTGTTAATATGACTTTTAATGAAAAAATTAATGTGACAATAGCAGCCGAGCTCCATATCGTCGCATAATACAGCGCTAAATAGCTGAATGCAAAATTACAAACGCCAAAAACGATGATAAAAGGCACGTCGCCCTGTTGTGGTTTACCCTGTGGTTTCAAGAACCAAGCAAGGATGAAAAATAAAAGGGCTGTCATGACTAAACGATAGGTTAAAGATAATTCTAAACTGACTGGCGTTCCTTGAATTTTGACTGCAATAAAATTAAGACCCCAGACAATCAAACAAAAGATATACATAAAATTTGTCATGCTGTTTTAAATTCCTTCTCCGATGCTATTCCTGCCATCTTCCCATAATGATCGTGTGATAGAACAAGCCATCTGCAAGGCATTTATCATTTTTCAGAATGCCTTCCACTAAAAAGCCCATTTTTTTATAGAGCTGTATCGCTTTCTCATTGGTTTCTAACACTTCTAGTGCTATTTTGCGAACACCATTGGTATCTGCCCAATCAATGGATTCTTGCAGCAAGGCTTTTCCTATGCCATAGCCCCAAAACTCTTTACTGACTCCAACACCAAAGGTTACTTTATGAGCAAGCCTTTTGAGTGGAGAGCCCTCACATCTTGAGAACCCAACGATCCGATCACCGACAACCGCCACTAAACATAAATTTTTTGAGCTTTCGCTATCCTGTTGAATAAGCTGCTCAAAGCCTGCTCGATCAATCAATGCCTCGCCCTGTTCACGATCGAAGTTTTCCGTTTCACCGTCTAATTGCAAGCGTAAATCTGATAAGGCTTGGGCATCTTCGCGTCGGGCACAGCGAATTGTATAGGATAGCTCTTTTATCTGGAGCTCTTTCTGATCAATCAGCATGTTGGAATCCTCCAATTGACTGAATCCGCACAAAACGATTATGCCAAATGGATTCGTGATGTTGAATAATTTGTGGTGCTGCCAGTACATTACTATCTAAGGTGCTATGTGCATCTTCTATTAAAATATTATGATGGTAGCCATGACTAAAAGCACTACGGATTGTTGTATCAAGACAAAACTCTGTTTGAGCACCCGCGAAAATCAATTGCTCGATGTGATGCGCTTGTAAATAAGCTGCAAGCTCCGTTTGATAGAAAGCGTCCCACGTTGTTTTTTGAATCACTTGATCCTCCGCCTGTCTAAGTAATCCATGATACAGTTCCCAGCCTGGTTGACCTAATGCAAAATCAACATCATCTGCGTCTGTATGCTGAATAAAAATAACGGGTACTTCGTTGCGCCGTGCCCATGTAATGGAGACATTAATATTTTTGATAATAGCTTCACTGTTCCAAAGTTTTTGCTGGCTATCTAGAAAGAAAGCCTCCTGTATATCGATAATGATGAGTGCTTGTTTCATCGAATCCTCCTTTGTGCATCAGTAGTAACTTTTTTAATTGTACAGAAAACGATCTTCCATTAAAAGAAAATTTTGCACAACAAAAAGCACCTTTACAACATCGTAAGGTGCCTCAACTATGTACAGTACCATCTAATACATGCCACTATTAGATGGTGTCATGCGCTTGCATCATTTGATATAGGCTAATGTTTGATAAACTTGGTGAACCGAATGATTAAATGCTTGCTGTTCCTCTTCGTTTAAATGCAATTCAATTACACTTTCAATACCATCTCCCCCTAAAACAACGGGGACACCGATACATGCGTTGTTTACTTGATATTCGCCCTGTAAATACGTAATGATGGGCATTACTTTCCGTTGATCCTTCACAATCGCTTCAATCATTTGGACAATGGCGGCAGCTGGGGCATAGTAAGCACTGCCATTGCCAAGTAGGGCGACAATTTCGCCTCCGCCTTTTCGCGTTCGCTCCACTAATTGTTCAATCTGTGCTTGTGGCATTAATTTTTCTAGTGGTATTCCTCCGACATACGTATAGCGAACGAGTGGCACCATTTCATCCCCATGCCCACCCAAGACGAAGCTTGATATATCCTCGACAGCGAGCTGAAGTGCCTGTGCGATAAAGGTATTAAAGCGCGCTGTATCTAACACACCTGATTGTCCCATGACGCGATTTTTTGGAAAACCCGTTGCTTCCAGACAAACATAGGTCATGGCATCGACAGGGTTACTTAAGACGATAACATAGCTAGTTGGCGTATAACGTTTGATCTGTTCGCTTACCGTGCGGACGATTGCCGCATTTGTATGAATTAAATCCTGTCGTGTCATGCCAGGCTTTCTTGCAATACCTGCCGTGATAACCACAATATCAGCATGAGCGATTTCTTGATAGTTTGAAGTAGCCGTCACCTGTACGTTAAATCTTTCTATTGGTCCCGCTTGGAGAATATCTAATGCCTTCCCTTTCGCAGCACTTTCGAAGTCTGGTAAATCGATTAGCACAATATCCCCGATCTGTTTCTGTGCGACCATTAACGCGACGGTTGCACCTGTATGTCCAGCGCCAATGATAACGATTTTCGGTCGCCTAAAGCTCATCTGCCTCCCCCTCCTAACGACATAGATTCATTGCTAAAGATCCACGACTACTTATCTGCCTGCTCATCCTCTACAAGCTTTGTTTGTTGAGGCTTCTGGCGAGTGCTTGTTTTTTTGGCTGCTGCCTCCGTCGCTTTTGTCGGCTGTGTTTCATCAATAATCGCTGTGAATACTTCATTGGCTGCTCGTGGTATTACATGTGCGCTTAGTAGCTTGCTCGTTCGCGTCGCTGCCGCTTTGCCAGCATCAACCGCAGCCTGTACTGCCCCAACATCTCCCTCAACAATAATGGTTACGATACCACCGTCTACTAGCTCCTGTTTCACTAATTGGACATTGGCTGCTTTTAGCATGGCGTCCGCAGCTTCAATGGAGCCAATCAAGCCATATGTTTCGATCATTCCTATCGCTTCTGTCACTGTGCTCACCTCACGATTCATCTGTGCCATCAATAATGCCAACAACAATGGCATCAATTGGACAAATACTGGTCGTAGAAAAACTTCGTACGGCAGCACTGCCCATTGTTAAAATGACGTTATCCCCTACACCTGCACCTATACGATCTGCAGCAACAATTTGTTCATCACTTAGTTGACCATCCAGCTTTATTGGCTGGATAATGAGTAATTTCAATCCCTGTAGCCCTTCCTCTTTACGTGTTGCCCAGATATTTCCGACCACTGTTCCTATCCGCATACATCCTCATCCTTTTTCGTGAAACTGAAGGTCAATTTCTAATTTTTCCACGGCCTCCTTCGCCAGTGCCGTCAACCTTGCCTCTTTAGGAACTATCACTGTCTCACCTTGATAACGGCTTACATCATTTGCCGTTATAAACCTGTGGTTAATTTCAATTGGAGGACTGTCGATGTTATTGAACGGCTCTCCTGCCATCTTGCATGTTATAATTGTACCTGTTTCGCCCTGTTGGATGAAGCCTGCGTTTGCTTCATCTGTATCAATATGCATTTCTAATTGATAGTGATCAGCCACACGAATTTTCACTTACTCAAAGGTAATAGGACGTCGACCTTGCACCCTAACGGAGACATATTGACCGTTTTGAACCCCTAACTGCTGTGCATCAGCAGGTGCCATATGAATATGTGCTTGTGCTATAATGACGCCCTCTTGTAAAATCAAACTTCCCCTGGGTCCTACCAGTATACAGCTAGCTGAGCCAGCAATTTCTCCCGATTCACGCAATGGTGGTTGAATTCCGAGGGCAATGGCATCTGTATGACTAATTTCAATTTGTGTAAAGTTACGAGCTGGACCTAATACACGTACATTTTGGATGCTTCCTTTTGGTCCCACCACCTGTAGCGTTTCATGTGCTGCAAACTGACCGGGTTGAGCTAACATTTTTTTTACACTTAGTGAAGCACCCTTGCCAAACAGCTGCTCGACATGCTCTTGTTGTAAATGAATATGCCTTGCAGAGATACCTATAGGGATTTCATTAAGTGTAGGAGCTGCTTGTTTTTTAGGTAATAATTCGGCTATGACATCATTAACAATTTGCATTACCGCTTGTTCATTCATATAGCCACCTCATTCATTATTGCACTTTTAGAATCGCTTCCAATTCTGCATGTGGTCGCGGAATCACATGTACAGATAGTAGCTCTCCAACACGTTGTGCGGCTGCTGCCCCTGCATCTGTTGCAGCTTTCACAGCTCCGACATCTCCACGAACAAGTACAGTGACAATACCGCCACCCACATGGACTTTACCAACAATATTGACATTGGCAGCCTTGACCATCGCATCGGCCGCTTCAATAGAGCCCACTAAGCCCTTTGTTTCAATCATTCCTAATGCGCCTAAATTCATCTTGTATCCCTCCTTCTCTTAAAATGCCTCTGCATCTTCAGGTAATGTTTGGCCACCATCAATAATGATCGATTGACCCGTAATAAAGCCTGCCTCCTTGCTACTAAGGAACAATGCAGCGTACGCTATATCCTCCACACGACCAAGGCTGCCAAAAGGAATCGCCTTCGCCATCTTCTGTAGATAGGTTTCACCAAGCCCATCTAAGCCTTCTGTTGCAATATTTCCTGGTAACACGGCATTGACCGTAATATGATAGGGTGCTAATTCAAGAGCCGCAGTTCGCATAAATCCTAATTGAGCTGCCTTACTTGCGGCATAATGCGTCCATCCAGCATAGCCAGTCACTGGACCCGTGATCGACGAGGTAATAATGACCCTGCCAGCATTCGCTTTCTTTAAATGGGGCACGCAAGCTTTGACAGCAAACATTGTTCCTCTGGCATTGACATTTAATACCTGATCCCAATGGTCAGTCGTCATGTCCTCTAGTTTCATAGAGGGAAAAATACCAGCATTGGCACATAAAATATCGATGGAACCAAAAGAGCTAGCAACCTCCGTAGCCATGTGCTCAACAGATTCATAGTTTTCAACATCAACAGTGGCAGCAGAAGCTGAGAAGCCTTGCGTTTGTAATTGATTTGCTAAATCTGTGGCAGCTTCCATACCTCTTGCCGCAATCACCACATGTGCGCCCTGTTCCGCAAATACGGTAGCAATCCCCTTCCCAATTCCTTTACTACCACCAGTAACTATGACAACCTTCCCCGTTAAATCGACCTTCAACTCGTTCCTCCACCTTTCCTTTTATTCATTTTAAGTACTTGGCTTTTTCGCAATTTCTGTTACTAATTCATTCACCGCAATATCTGGCCGTAAAATAGTCGAAGAGGCAATCCATTGGTTGGCTGCTTTAGCTAGTTGTGTGCCAATAGCTATCGCTTCCTGAATGGCCGCTGTGTCCCCTTCAATGGCAATGGTTACGAGAGCCAAATCGATGGTTTCTTGTCGAAGTATTCGAATATCCGCTGCTTTGAGCATAGCATCTGCGATCTGTATTGAAATCGCAAGCCCTCTTGTCTCCACAATACCAATCGATTTCATCATGTAACAACACTCCTGCTAATATCTTTGTATCGTCATCCCTTTTTCCTGAACCATTTCTTGTGCTAGTGGTGTAAGTTTTGTATGGGCAGGCAGTGTCAGCTGTTGTCCCTTGTACGATTGAAGCATCTCTGCTGTTACATAGTTTGCCTCTATACCCGAATGAGTAGGTTCCTGTTGCTGCTTTATAAATCGAATAAGCTGTGCAAATAACTGAATGTCACAGCCAAACTCCTTTAAGCGCTCTATATGATGCAGCAACATTTTCATGTAAGGATTTGGTTCCTTTGCTGTGACAACAGCAGATAATTTTTCATTAGGAATTAAAATTGCTGTTTGATTGCTAACCAGCAATTCAGACAGGTACAAGGCTGCAGGTGTACTAGGCAAGCCTTGGGCACTGCTGACGATAAATGCTTGATCCACTTCGAGAAAAACAATAGCATCGTAGAATAGCTGAGTGTGACTGGTGGTATCATTTGCCTGCCACTCCTCGACATGGCAATAGCTTTGTAATACGTCCACCTGTTTCTTAGAAATGGCCGTATGCGAATGGACAAGCAAAAGTCTTTTATGCTTCGTATCCATCATCGATGTGACTACTTCTTCGATGATTCTCTGTAATTCTTTTATATCCATACGTGTCACTCCATTTTGATAAGCTTGCCAATTGAATGCTGTTGAAGGGCGGCGGCATTCGCTTCATCTGTATCTACATGCATCTCAAGAACGAATGCTGGGGAAACGCGTATGGCCACATTCATTAATCGTAGCTGACGTCCATCCCCACAGATTTCAACCGTCACGATTTCCTTATCTTGGACATTGAACACAGCAGCATCGGTTACAGCCATGTGGATATGTGCTTGTGCAATAATCAATCCTTGCTTTTTATGGCGAGTTCCATGAGGTCCAATCAATGTGATTGATTCAGATTTTTCTAAGTCGCCTGACATACGAATCGGTGGTGTTACACCCAGCTTGATGGCATCCGTTTGACTGATTTCGATTTGGGTTGCAGTGCGAAATGGGCCTAAAACCCGAACCTTGTCAATTTGGCCTTTGGGTCCCTTAATCGTTAGAACATGCTGTGAAGCAAATTGACCTGGGTGGGAAAGTTCCTTCCATTTCTGTAACGCTGCGTCTCTACCAAATAAATAATAGAAATCCTCCTCATTAACATGACAATGACGGGCAGAAATCGCAATCGGGATACTTTGATTTGTAACTTCAGTGACATGTATTTGATTGTTTGTCATCACAATCCCTCACTTTTCACTTAGGTAAAATTGCGTATAATTCCGAATGAGGGCGTGGAATAACATGTACCGATAATAGCTCACCTACTCGACGTGCGGCCTCAGAGCCTGCATCCGTCGCTGCCTTGACTGCCCCGACATCACCTGTCACCAGCACCGTCACAATGCCGCCACCAACATGTACTTTCCCTACAATATTGACGTTTGCTGCCTTCACCATGGCATCTGCCGCCTCAATTGATCCGATTAAGCCTCTTGTTTCAATCATGCCTAAAGCTCCATTTATCTCTACGCTCATTTCCTTTTCCTCCTCTAATTACTTAGCTTTGTGAGTACTTCCTCTACAATCTTTTCAATGGACAACCTGTCAATAGACACCCCTTCAATTGCTTGCATCGCTGGAGCCTGTATATTTTGTGGATGCTGTGGGGGAGGAATCGTTAGTGCCTTCACACCATAGGCCACTCTTTTTTTATTTAATAAATGATGTGCAGAAATATTATCACTCGTAATATTTCCCCCATAGGCCCCACAGCCCAATGTAAAGGAAGGCGTTAAACTTGTCGTACCGCCTGCAGCCCCAACAGATGCTAAAGTATTGACTAATATTCTGGACACGGGCATTTGAGCGGCAAACTGCTTAACAAAATGTTCATCCTGTGCATGAATAGCCAGGCTATGTCCTCTCCCTCCAACGTCAAGCAAGCGACGGCAAATCTTTACGGCTTCTTCCTGAGAACGAGCCGTATAAAGACCTAGGATGGGAGAAAGCTTTTCCATGGAAAATGGATACTCCTTCCCAATCTGATGTTCCTCCGCGACTAATACGCGTGTATGCCGAGGGACATCAATATTGGCCATATGGGCTATTACGGTTGCTGGCTTCCCGACAATTTGGCTATTTAATGTACGAGCTACTGGTGAAATCACCTTTGCTAATTTTTCCTTGTCCTGCCCACTTAGAAGGATGGCCCCATTTTCTGCTAAAGCAGCCATCACCTGTGCTTTGACCTCCTGATGTACGACAATAGCTTGTTCTGTGGCACAGATCGTACTATTATCAAATGATTTACTATCGATAATTTGCTTCATTGCCTCGTTCACATTTGCTGTGCGATCAATATAGACAGGAACATTCCCAGGGCCAACACCATAGGCTGGTTTCCCTGAGCTATAGGCAGCTTTGACAAGCCCTGCTCCACCAGTTGCTAAAATGAGCTGTACATCACGATGATGCATAAGTTCCTCTGTTCCTTTTATTGTTGGATGGCTAATCCATTGAATAAGTCCCTCTGGTGCTCCTGCATGAACGGCTGCCTGCTGACAAATTTTCAATGCCTCGATAGTGCAGTTGACTGCTGTTGGATGAGGACTAAAGACAATGGCATTTTGCGCCTTTAGGGCAATTAGCGTTTTAAAAATGGCTGTAGCAGTCGGGTTCGTAACAGGTGTAACTGCCGCAATAACACCGAATGGATAAGCAATTTCCACCTGCCTTGCTACCCTATCCTCGTGTATAACGCCAATTGTCTTTTCATGCCGAATGGCTTCATAGACACCTTGAGAAGCCAACTCATTTTTTATTTTTTTATGTTCAATAATGCCCATCTTTGTTTCCGTAACAGCTAATACAGCAAGATTTTCTGCCTGTTTATAAGCAGCTTGGGCAATGGTCTCTACAATTCGATCGACCTGCTCTTGCGTAAAGCTGGCATACATTTTTTGCGCAATCGAAGCGGCAGCTATTCCGTCTCTTGCCTCTTGTATCGAAACCAAATCTTGGTCTCTCACCATATGACGAACCTCCCGTCATGTAAATTTTTTTAGGGCAATTAAGTCGCTCGAATTAGCTACAGAGACAGTGCCTGATGATTGCTGGTGCAGACTTTGCCAATGCTGTAATTCATGCGTAGATAATGCTACATATGCTGGGGCAGTTGTTTGCTGCGTCTGATGTTGGTTTTCTTTTATTAATCGAAATGATTGCCATTCCTGTAATTCCTCATTTGATAACGTTTTAGAAGCTTGTTCAGGCTGAGAGCCTTGCGTTAGTTTTTCCAATACCAATTCAGTAATCTTGGCAATTAGCTGATTGTCCATATGCTCACTCCTTTTCGATTAGCATGGTGAGAACAGATTCGTCATACGCTTCAATAATTGTGGTTGCATCAGGTAAATAATCCTTTGGGTATGTGGCTTTAGGAATGATGCCAATTGAAAAGCACATGCCAGCATTTTTAGCAAAGAGCATATCTGCATTCGAGTCGCCAATCATCACGGCTTTCTCAAGTGATACGTGAAATTGTTCCTTTGCCACATACGCTAAGTCTGGGAAGGGCTTACTGGACGTAGCTTGGTCACTTCCTAGAACGAATTCAAACAAAGCTATTAACTCTAGCTGTTGTAAATGTGATTTGGCTCGTGCCGTTTGATCAGCTGTAATCACCCCTAATTTCATCCCTTTATTTTTTAAGGTGATTAAGAGATTACGAATACCTGGTAATGCCTGTACCTTGCTATTTTCCTGCTGTGATGTGGCCAAGTTGGAAGCTGCTCTCGCAAGTGTTACCCCTTTGCTCCAGGGGATTCCCTGCTGATAGAGTAAAAATGCCACGATCGTCTCAGCTTCTTGTATACTTCCAATGGCTAGAGGACTCGTTGGGTCAATCGTTGTTCCATTGTCATTAACCCCTATGTTTTTTAAAAAAGTTTGTAAGGAAAAACAGATTTCTAAGTCTGAATTTTCAGTTAAATTAGCATATAAATTTTTGGCCCAAGCAATCCATAAAGAATCCATTTCAATGATTGTTCCATCCTTATCAAAAATGACCCATTCCACTTTTGTCATAGGAAAACCCATCCCTTTATTTATTCTCGTATAGCCTCTATTGGCGATACTGGTGCTTGCACCTCTACCTGCACCGTAGCAGCATCCTTCGCAAAGCGTTCCTCTGGTGCATCCTCGTTAATATGGTGTCTTGCCCACACCCAATAATAGATCGTTGCCACAGCAAAAACAGCCAAACAAACGATGAAAAAAGTCAAATTCGCAAAGAAGCTCGCAAAGATAGCAATGACGGCTAGCACAAGTGAGACAATAGGCGTAAATGGATACAGTGGTGTCTTAAAGGTACGCACTAAATGAGGTTCTTTTTTACGCAAAATCAACACCGATAAATTCATCGTAATATACGATACTAATGCCCCAAATGTAGAAATTAAAATTAAATCATCTGGATTAAATAAAATGACTAACACTAACCCGATAAAGCCTGGCAAAATAATGGCCATATAGGGTGTCTGACGCTTTTTATGCATCTTCGATAACATGCTTGGCAAATAGCCTGCACGTGATAAAGCATAGACCTGACGAGAGTAAGCCAAAATCACACCCGAAAAGCTTGCAATTAGTCCTACTAAGCCAACAGATGCTAAAATCTGCGCCAACCAATACGTATTTCCAAAAACAGCGGCAATCGCTGCTGGCAATGGATCTTCAGCAACCGTCATGACATCGATGCCAGCTAGCCCAATGGCAACAGTTGTTGTCAAAATGGATAAAATCAGCAAGGTCACCATACCTGAAATTAACCCCTTCGGCATGTCCTTCTGCACATCTCTCGTCTCCTCCGATAACATAGGCAACATCTCGATTGCTAGGAATAGCCACATCGCATAGGGCAATGCTGACCAGATGCCTTTAAATCCACCTGGTATAAGATCGCCATTCTCAGGGAATAAATGGCCCACATTAATTTGCGGTAAACCAACGAAATACATTAAGACTAGTAAGCCTAAAGCGATAAAAACAAGCACCATTTCGACCGTGGCATATTCTTTAATGCCAATAATATGAACCCCCATGAACAGAGCATACATAAAGGCAGCTGCCATCACTGTCGGTACGGCTGGAAACAAAAAGCTGATATAGCCCCCAATACCAATCGCGATAATTGGTGCGGCAATGACATATTGCAGCACGACACCAACCCCTGTAATAAAACCGATATAACGCCCCATCGCCCGTCGAGCAAAGGAGTAAGGTCCTCCTGCATAAGGTAACATCGTCGATAATTCAGAAATACCTAAGGTCATCGTTAAATACATAATCGCCATAAATAATGTGGCAATGAGCATTCCTAAAAAACCAGATTGACTTAAACCAAAATTCCAGCCAAAGTAGTTACCAGAAATCACAATGCCGACGCCAATTGTCCATAAATGGATGGGTGTAAGGGCTTTCTTTAATACGATGATTTCATCCTTTTTCGAAGACATGTTATTCGCCACCTTTTATCGTTATTTAGTTGTTACGGTCTTGATACTTTTCTACATAGGCTTTCACTAATGCATCACTTTGAAGGGTGTAATTTTCACCAAGTAAGCGCGTTGTCTCATTATCACGACTACCAATCCATGAAATAAGCTGTAGTCTTCTCATTAAAATAAAAGTTGGGATCATCTCTTTTTCTTCGTCTGTTAATAACCGAATTTTGCTATAGCCCTTAACCCATGAAGCGATCAACTCATCAAGATACGGCAGATGCTCAATAAAGCTCACTGATGTGGCTAAATCATATAAAAACCACCCAAAACCACAATCATCAAAATCAATCACTTTAATTTCATCACCATCGATGAGTAAATTAGCTAAGCGCAAATCCGCATGGATAAGGCCAAATCGTGTTTTATCTTTTCCAAATGCCTCAAGCCTCTTTTGAATGATATGTGATGCTTCCTCATATAAAGCGATTCGTGCAGGGGTCATTCCAAGTCCATCCTGCCATCTCGCCCATTTAGGAGATTGACCTAGAATCGTGTCATAGTCCCATGTCATGCGCTGAAAGGCTTGGTAATAATCATGCTGCTCGATTGTATGTTGATGGAACATGGCTGTAATTTCGCCTAATGTTTCAAATTGCTGAATTAAGTCATCTTCATTATTCTCATCAGGAGCAGTGCCCTCCAAAAATGTAAATAATGTGCTATAATAGATCGTGTCATTATACGAATGAGCATGTACGTAGTCACCGTCATCTGCTCGCATCGGTAATGATACATCAATAGGAGATTGCTCATGGAGCGAGTTTAACCAGGCAATCTCCGCTTCGATTTCCTCTTTTTTATGGTAATTTGGACGGCTAATCCTCAGAATATATTTTTCGCCCTGCCCATCTTCTACGAGATACGTCGCATTTTCGGAATAATCAATCATTTTACACGATGCTTCTAGTAAACAACTAAACTCCTTTAACGCATCATTTGCTGCTTGATGAAAGTTGGAAAGGACCAATTCTAAATCTATGAAATTCATTTGACCCATCTAGAAAACCCCCTGTTTACTAAATTGACAAGCTTTCTTCCCTTTAATAGCGTGCAAATTTTACAAGCTGTGCTGCCTCTTTAATGCCAGCCTCACATTTTTCAAGCAATTCATCACAGTACGCTTTATCACATAATAGCCCTGGCTTAAATTGCAACACACGTGTATCCAGCATTGAATAAATGGCCCATACACCATGTTTGTACAAGGAGCTCATCACATATTTAGCCCCTTCAGGATGATTAAACTCTAGGCCCATGACAACGCCAAGCTGACGAATGCCCACAAAGAAATCAGGATATTGTTGTTGAATACGCTCTAAGCCACTTCGTAGATAACGAGCAACATATTCTACATTCTTTACTACTTCAGGACGTTGGGAGATTTCTAATACTTTCATCGCCACTACACAACCAAGCTCTGCTCCACCAAATGTAGAAATATGGGCTAGTCCATCTTCTTCCATCCAGCCGCCTGCTCGTTCATTGACCACTGTAGCTGCAATTGGATAGATACCGCCACTTAGACCCTTTGCTGTCACCAGAATATCTGGTTTCACGCCATAATGCTCAATTCCCCACAGCTTACCTGTTCTCATCAAGCCCGTTTGCACCTCATCTGCAATATATAGTGCCCCGTATCGTTCACAAAGTGACTTGACATCCGCCAAGTAATTAGCAGCTGGCAAGGGGAAACCATACGTCGCAGGAATAGTCTCGATAATTACGCTAGCTACATCCCCTCTAGCAAGCTCTCGTTCCATTGCTGCAAGATCATTGAATGGTACGTGCACAAATTCGTGTGGACTGCCCTCACTTAAAAATGGTTTTGAATAGCGTTCATTGCCAAGCGAAACCGCAAGACCTGTGTGTCCATGATATCCATTTTTAATGGAAATCGTTTTCTTGCGTTTTGTAGCATAACGAGCACACTTTAAGGCAACATCAATTGCTTCACTTCCACCACTAGAGAAAATAGAATATGTTAAGCCTTCTGGTGTGCAGGCTGCTAATTTTTCAGCTAATTGTGCACGTGCAGTAGATGGAAAATGATGATTGCCAATGTCAAAATAATTGGTTCCTTCCACCAATGCAGCAATGACTTCTGGATTACGATGGCCAAGGTTATACGTTCCGCCATTGAGATGCGCATTCATTAATTTTTTGCCATCCACATCGTAGAAATAATAGCCCTCTCGTTTCCCGATAACGACATCGACTCCATCGATTTGCCACTGTTTCGTTTTTCCTGGATTCCACCAGTCAATTGATTTTTGTAAGGTTGCCTGTTTATTTGCAAAATAGTCCATAGTTTCCACCTTCCTATACATTGACGTCATCCAACATTTCACCTGCAATGAATAACTCCACTTTTTTCTGCTGTAATCGTTCCTGCCATTGTGTGGAGCTCTTTTGATCTGTAATCACCATCGAAACGTCCTCTAAATGACAAATATGTGCAAATGTAGAGACACCAAATTTCGTATGGTCTGCTAAAATAATCGTATTTTCTGCCCGTTCGATTAATTTCTTTGACATCGCTGCGCCCGTAATATCATAGTCAGTAATACCATCCGCTAACGAAATCCCGCCTGCAGCAACAAAGGCTTTATTTGCCTTTAGTTGATTAAAAAATAATTCAGCTAATGGACCACCCATAAATTTTTGACGATGTTCATATTCTCCTCCCGCAAAGAGTACCTTCCCTTGAAAGCATTCTGCGGCTAATGATAAAACGGGGAGCGAATTTGTGACGACAATGACGTTGGGCTTATCACCTAAATAACGAACGATTTCATAGGCTGTTGTACCATGACCGATAAAAATAACATCTCCGTCTTCCACAATATTTGCAGCAGCCTTGCAAATCCTTCTCTTCTCTATATTGTTAAGTGACGTTTTCTGTTCAAAGGTCCTCTCATACTTTTCCTTTGCCTTCACAGCCCCCCCATAGACTTTGTGTAGAAGCCCTTCCTTCTCCAATCGATCCATATCTCTACGTATAGTCTCGCCTGATACATTTAATAGCTGCTCTGCATCACTTACCTTCACTTTTCCTTCTAAATCTAAAATATCTAAAATTACTTTTTTACGTTCCTCAAACGAAAGAGACATACATCATCACTCCAAACACAAAGTTAAATCCAACAAAATCCACAAATCCAACACTTTATTTCTGTATTCATGTGGATTTGTTTTGAATTTTAAATAATAGTTCAACAATTATCAATACTCTGAATTTTATTTCCTGTATTATTTTTTCTCTTTAAAGCAACATATTTCTCCAAAGTGCAGAATTAAGACTCCACAAAAAACCAATTTCCATTTGCTTCAACTGCTCTTAAAAATCTTTTTCAAAATACTTTTCTACAACACTATTTTTCTCCATGAAAAAACCCCTTTATGGCAGAAACCATAAAGGGGGATGACGGGATTATTTTGTTAATTCCTCTACAAATTCAACAGGTACATATGTTTTGCCAGATTCTAATAAAGCTGGGGCTACTTTAAATTGGCGAAGCGCTTTATTATAACCATATTCTTTTTGACCTCGCGTAATTGTATACGAAAGGGCTCCTTTTGAAACAATGGCACCTTTTGGCGTTACTTCTACTTTAAAGCCTAGCTTTTCAGCAATTAAGCGTAACGGCACCATTTTTGTCCCATCTACTTCGTAAAAGTCTTTATTGATAATTTCTTGAACCGCTGAATCCACTGGTGCTGGTTCTGGGGTCGGAGCTGGATCCACTTCAACAGGCTCTTCCTTCTCAATCGTATCTAATACAATTACTTTTGAAGGCGGTGTTTGAGCAGGGATGCTCATCGTTGCAATTGTGTAGAACACGACTAAATGCTGCTCTTTTAAATCGTCTACTTTGACAGCTTTGCCAGTAGCACTTGCTAGCTTCGTGTCTTCCCCAACATTTAACTTGAGGTTATTTTCAGTATCCACTAAATCTTTATTGAAGAAATCCACTTCCACGCTACCCATTTCTTCTGTTTCTACAATGATTACTTCTGGGTTGTATTGTGGTGGATAAATCGCAAGCATCGGCTTCTTGGCATATGAGTAAGCTGACACCTTATCTCCTTTTTGAAGCTTGGCTTCTTTTCCCATATTGTCAAAAACTAATGAGTCTTTATTGGCAATCACAATATTTGTATTGTCACCATCAACCACTGTATAGTATGTGGCATTTTCACGTACTTCTACGTTTTCAACTGTACCTGTCACTTTAATAAAAATAGGCTGCACTTGTTGCTCCGAAGTTTCTGCGTTAATCACAGTAGCCTCTCCTTCGTTCGCTGATGCAGTTGGAGCTCCAATCGCGCCCCCTAATAATAATGCTGACATAGCAAATGGTACGACTTTCGTCATTTTCATACAAAAAGCATCTCCTTCATTTTCCCGAATTCAATAAAGTAGTCGTGTTCACACGAAAAAGGTTACAAACTGTCTCCATTTTTATGGCTAGAGCTTTGCTTCCTCATTTTGAGCGATAGCGATTTGCGAGCGACTTCTCTTGAATATTCGATTTACTAGATGGCGGTGCTTTGCTTTCGCGGATATTCGCTTCTTCGCAATTTTATTCTCCCCCGATCAAAAGATAAATCTCAGACGATTCAGGATGCGCTGTAAGAAATACTGGTTTTCGCTTTGCTGGGTTCTTAGCTCGCGGGCGACGTCGGGGTGGTCAGTGATGACGCCGCTGACATTTTTTTCGATAAAAGTTTGCAGGGAGCGGTCGTCATTGAGTGTCCAAACAAATAAATCGGTCGGATGTTGCTTCAATTCTTCGATAAGCTGCTCCGTTACCCAGGATTCCTCCAGTGCGATAAAATCAACATTTTCCTCCATCGGTCCAATATTGAGTGCATAGACAATACCGACTCGCAAATTCGGCACCAATTTTTTTAATTGCGTCATTTTCTGTCCATCAGCGGATTGCACATAATAGGAATCTAGCACCTTGTATTTTCGTAGCTTCTCTACTAATTTAGGTAAAACATCTTCTGTTTCTTGACCATGCACCTTTAATTCGATTAGAAGCGCCACATCTAACGCTTTGGCAATTTCAATACAATCATCTAATGAAGCAATTTTATCGCTAAAGCCATTTTGATGAATGGTTAACGTTTTTAGTTCGCTCAGGGTCATATTCGCAATAACACCATTTTTACCTGCTAACCTTCGTAATGTTCGATCATGGAAGACGACGAATTCCCCATCCACCGTTTGTTGAATGTCGATTTCAATTAAATCTGCCCCCGCATTGGCCGCACTCACCAATCCACTAATTGTATTTTCTACATTGCCTGCTACATAGCCGCGGTGGGCAATAATTTTGGTATCTGGCGCATAGACACTTTTCTCTAATGAATTGATATTCATCATACTTAATACGAGAAACACAATGCCACTGATCAATAGTAATGGCTTATAGCGCCGCTTCCGATGTGTAGTCCCGCTCAATTTGCCTATAACTAGCGTATTATACGTGATGGCGACCATAACTTGTGAAAACATCGCCTGTAATAAACTAAATAGCACCACAAAGACCATTTCTAAAAAGGCTAGTGTCAGCCCAGCCGTAACCAAGGCTGCACTTGGCATTAAACGTTCAATTAGATAGAGCGGAAACGTAGCGACCACTGTGATACCAAGCATCATCAACAGATGACCTGTTAAAAGCATAGCTAGTAGCACGACTAGTTCAAATAAACCACGCTGGGAAAATCGCCAGCTTTGCTTAAAAGAACGCAAAATAGAGATGTTCGGCTGGATTGTAAAGATAGGTAACGTTAAGATACTTCGAATACCTATCATCACGATAATGCTTGCCACTGCAGCATATGCTAGCCTACCCGCTCGACTACTCATGATTTCTTCAGTTAGAAAATGTGGTAGGGAGATGGATTGAGTCAATGTAAGGGGTAGCATAAAGGAAGCTAGTGGCATTAATAGTGCTAAATAGACGATGAGAAATAGAACTTGCACACTAAAAAAATAGACAACCTTGCGATTTAATTGTTGCCATAAAGGAAGAAATCGGTAGCGAAGTCCTCGTTGCTGATGAAAGGCCATGAGAAATAGAAAGCCCATCTCATAATATACAAATAATAAAAACAGCAAAATTAATAGACAAATCATTATCATCACAAAGGGATTCGTCACAAAGCTTTGCCAATTTTGCTCAGTAATATGTGTAAACCCTGTTACTCGTAGCATGAGCTTCAAAACGATAGAGGTTACAGGGATCATTAATAAAAACTGAAAGATTCTAATTAATGCGAAAACCTGTACATAATCGAATCGATAAACATAAATATTATGGACAGCCTGTCGCATTACTTGTCCTGCCTTGTGCACATACTCACCCCTATCATGCTGTTAAAATCGCTCACTACTAACGTATGTTTTGACTGCTATGGCCCATTCCTCAAAGCCAATAAAATAGCACTCCTCTACACCAAAGTAGGCGTCAATTTTTGTATTAATCGTGACAATCTCCATTTTTTTGAAACTTTTTAGCATGCCACCCTGTATATAACTAGATACCCACTACAGAAAGGAGCGCAAACATGAAATTCAACCTTGGCGATATCATTAGTACAATCGTTCTTTTATGTATGTTTCTAGCGATCTTTTTCGTGATGATCCATATGATCAAAAAAATGAAATCCACTGCCCCTGTGTCTCCTCCACCAACCATGCAACAGCAAGTAGAGGACTTATCAAAACGTGTGTCGACCTTAGAACAACAAGTAAAACAACTAGCTGACAAACAATAGTCCCATAAAAAAATCGCTGGGAAGGATAACCTTCTCAGCGATTTTCATATACTATCTGACCATTCACAACCGTGCATGCGACTTGAATGTGTGGAAGCTGCTCCATCTCTACCGTAAAAACGTCCTCTTGTAAAATCGTAAAGTCTGCTGCAAAGCCTGCTGCAATTTTGCCACGCATCAATTGCTGTCCAATGATTTCAGCAGCCCCTACTGTGTACAAACGGACTGCCTCAAATCTAGAAATTTTCTCATGCGGGTTATAGCCATCATGTGACTCCCCAAAATTTCTTCTAGTGACAGCCGCATAAATACCATGCAACGGGTTTGGCACTTCAATCGGCGCATCACTGCCGCCTGCGACAATCAGCCCTCTGTCAAGAAGCGACTTTAAAGGATGTAAGCCCTGTGCGCGCTCCTCTCCAAGTCTCGATAGCTCTGCTTGGTATTCCCCCTGTACAAACTGCGGCTGCATATCCACTGCCACTGGTAATGCAGCTAGCTTAGCTAAAAGTTCCTCATCAACTAAGCTACAGTGTATCACCCGATCAAGCTGACCTTCCTGAGGAGGATATGCCGCAAAAACGTCTAAAATCGTGTCTATTGCTAAATCGCCAATGGCATGCACGGCAACGGTTTGTCCATATTGACGTGCCAGCTGAACATAGCTTGCTAATTGCTCGGTTGTATGAATAAGCATCCCTGCATTGTCTGGATCATCACAGTAAGGCTGACGTAGTGCAGCCGTACGACCTCCAAAGGCTCCATCAATAAAAATTTTCATCGCACCAAACGCCAAAAATGGTGAGGAAGCTAAATCCATCTTCGCAACCTCTTCAAAGACTGTATGATGCTGTAATAAATGCACCTTAAAGGATTGCTGTGCCTCTACTATTTTGCGATAAGCCTGAATCGGCTGGCTTGGCGGTCCATAATAGCTTAAATCCTCTGAATGTCCCCCTACTAAGCCATAGGATTGCAATGAGGTCACCGCCTTTGTCAGTGCATCCTCAATATACGCAGGTGTAATATGTGGCATCTGGTTAACAATTAAATACAATGCGGCATCCTTTAGGATCCCTGTGAGCTGACCATCTACTTTGTCAATGACACCCCCCTCTGGCGAAGGAGTCCTGTTTGTAATTCCTGCAAAAGCGAGTGCCTTGGAATTGGCTAGGATCAAATGATGACAGCTCCGTTTAATGATTAAATGAGCATCTCCAAGGGCATCTAGCTCCGCTAAGGTCGGGAAAATGGGCTCCTCAAATTGGTTTTCATTTAGTCCAATCGCAATGACCCATTCATGTGCTGACGCCTCAGCCATTCGCTCCTGAAGCTTCACAAGTAACGCCTCTTTACTTGTAACCGCCGATACATCAAGATGCTTGAGCTTTTCTCCGTAGCCAATAATATGTAAATGACTGTCGACAAAGCCTGGATACATGATATTGCCCTCTAAATGTTGGATAGAAGCAGCTAGTGGCGACAAGCTCTCCGCTGAGCCTGTCGCCACAATTTTTCCATCTTCAACAAGGACTGCATCCACTGTTTCACCAACCTGAGCCATCGTGTAAATCTTACCACCTGTCCATAATGTTGCCAAAACAATTCCTCCCATGTCCTATGCTATTGCTTCAATTAGGTGCGCTCTTTCTAAGCGACGTCGAACAATCACACCAATCCATGCTGCAAGTACCGCTTTGACGATACCAACCACGATAAATGGTGCAACACCACCCATAAAGGCAGCTGTCCATGTATAATCTGCTACAATTTTTAACCACACTGTTCCAAACACTAACGTAACGAACATCCCAATGATATTCGCAATAATAGCTTGAGTAAATGTAATACCAAATTTATCTAAGTATAAGCCCATAATAATGGCTGTGGCAAGGAAGCCAACAATATATCCACCTGTTGGACCAACTAAAATCCCAAGTCCACCTGACATACCGCTAAATACAGGTAAACCTACTGCACCTAGTAAAATATATAATAGAACAGATAACGTGCCTAATCTTGTCCCTAAAATCGTCACGATGATGCCAACCGCTAACGTTTGACCTGTAATCGGGATAAGTGGTAGTGGAATTGTTACCTGTGCTAAAACTGCGATTATTGCTGCCCCAAATGCTGCTAACACATATTGATATGTACTTCCTTTTTTCAATGTAAAAAGCCTCCCCTTGTGCGTTAACTAATGATAAAAATAAGTTAACACAAAGATAAAGCAAATGAAAACCATTGTCAATCTATTTTAGAATAAAAAAAGAAATTGCTAGATTAGCCTAGCAATTTCTTGCCAAAATCATTACCATAAAGGTTCATTCATCGGGTCTTTCTCTTGTAGCTTAAACACATATGGCGCAATTTGATAATGGTAAAAGAACATGCCCACTAAAAAGAAAATGAGACCGATAACAAAATGATGGAAAACATGCTGCAACATAATCAGTAGCGGCACTGGCATCGTCATTACACCACTTATTTGCATGGATTTTTTTGTGCGGTATTGTTTTTGTCCACAATGAGGGCACACAATTTCACTATTTTTGCGATATAATTTACGTGCATCCTTCTCAGACCAACTCTCCCCACATTCAATACAAACAGGTAAACCATACCCCTTTTTCAATAGATAGCGTTTGACAATAAATGTAGCCCCTATAAAGATGCTCAGTAAGATAAAGCCTCTTACATAATCCGAATTAAAAAGTGACCACCAATGCCAAGTATCTGACTGCAGGCTAGCCGCCTGATGGCCTGAACCCTGTTGCCCCTTCTGTTGTGTCAAGATATAGCTAAAACCGATAACAAAAATAGTAAAGGTTGCGAACACGATGCGATACGTCCATTGACCATCTGCTTTACGTTGAACTTTTCGTCGTGCTTTTTCCGCGATTATTTGTTTGCGCTGCTGTGAGAGCTTGACATCTTGTAGCTCCTTTAATAGTTCCTCTTTAAATTGATTCATGGCGTAGCACCTCCCAATCAAAGTCACCCATTACTG
Source organism: Lysinibacillus sp. FSL K6-4013 (assembly GCF_038630435.1). Taxonomy (NCBI): domain Bacteria; kingdom Bacillati; phylum Bacillota; class Bacilli; order Caryophanales; family Bacillaceae; genus Lysinibacillus; species Lysinibacillus sp. FSL K6-4013. Next base: position 1,945,630 of record NZ_CP152031.1, on the reverse strand, counting down.
TTGCTAATTGTTTACGAGCTCGCTGTAATCTTGTGCGAATCGTTGCTTCCGGACAGTGTACAAGCTGTGCAATTTCCACTGTCGACATCTCCTCAAAATAATACAAAATCAAGACCTCTCGATAGGCAACTGATAATGTAAACAGTGCCTCCACCAGCTCTTTTTTTACAGTTTTCTCTAGCATCTCCTTTTCAGGTGTCATAGCTGTTGTGCGCCCCGTGATCTTTTCAAACAATGTCAGTCGTTTACTTTTCCAACTTCGTAAATAATCGTGACTTCGATTAACCGTCATTTTCACTAAATATGTACGTAAGGATGCTTCCTGACGAAACTGTCCCTGCTTTTGATAAAAGGCGATGAACACATCCTGCACGATGTCCTCCGCCGTTGCCTTATTTTTTACATATAGATAGGCGACCTTTAATAAGTAATCACCGTGCTCCTCGATTATCTGTTCAATAGCCATCATTGCCCTCACCTACTTTCTACACTACTGACGGTCGCCGTAACGAATGCGATTCATTTTATCAAAAAAAATCCGTAATTTTTAAATCATTACGGATTTCTTCAAGCTAAATACCTATTTTTTGCATAGTAGAGACAACTTTGACCATTCGATCGTCTAAATCGGCGCCTGTGTATCGAGGCAATCTCAATTCATTCACGATAGCACCATCAGACATAAAAAGGATACGCTCTGTTCTTGCGGCAATTTTTGGGTCATGGGTCACAAGCATCACCGTTGTGCCTTCACGATTGATGGAGGCTAATAAATCCATGATTTCCTGAGCAGACGTTGAATTCAATGCGCCTGTGGGTTCATCTCCAAAGATCATTTGCGGGTTGCTAATCAAGGCCCGGCAGATGCCTGCCCGTTGAAGCTGCCCACCAGACACTTGTGTAATATCTCGCTTTGCCAAGTCTGCAATCCCCATTTTGTTCATGATCTGTAGTGCCCTTTCTGTCAAGGCCCTGACATTTTTTCGCTCATCACGCATCGCAGGTAACAGGATATTATCGAGGATATTTAAGCTTTTTAGAAAGGTCGGCTGCTGAAAGACAAAGCCCATTTTCGTTCTACGCAAATCAGCCAGTTCTTTGTCACTTAATGTCGTTAAGTCCATTCCATCAAAGATGACCTGACCTTGATCAATACTGTCCATTCCGCTAAGGGCATACAACAGTGTCGATTTACCACAGCCTGATGGGCCCATGATGGAAATAAACTCCCCTTGATTGATGGCAACTGATACATCCAGTAAAACGGGATGCTGTTCTTTACCTACCTGAAACGTCTTTGCTATTTGCTCACCACTTACGATATTCATAGGTTCTACTCCTTTATATGCTCAATAATTTTTACCTGCCCTGCCCTTGACGTACCAAATAGCGTAGCTAGCAGAACAACGCTTGTAAGCGCTAGTGGGCAAAAAACATACGCTGCTAGTGGATTAATCATAAAATCAAAGGAAGCCGCCCCGAATGAGGCAATGACCGTACTAGTTAAATATTCACCTAACGTGTTTGCGAGCAACGTCCCCATCGAGATAGCAAGCAGTAATACAAAAATCGAACGTGCAGCATATTGTATAGCTATATCGACATTCGTGAATCCCAATGCCTTCATGATAGCGATGGGCGCTTGATCCTTCGCAATCAGCATATTCATAAATAATAATGTCACGAGCACACATAGCAATAAGGCAATGACGAGTGCTGCACGAGCTGCCTTTTCGATGGCATGAATCGTCGTACCAAAAGTTTGATAAATATAATCATCAATACCTGACACTTTGGCAAATGAGAAGGTTTTTGCATATTCCGCCCTTTTATCTGCAACAAGAGATGGATCTGCCATCGTACTATAGACGACACTCCACATGCTATCCGTAGAATAGTCAGAGAAAGCTGCCTTCGCAGTCTTGCCTCCATTGGTAATATCTGAATAAATACCGCTGATCCTCAAATTTTTCTTCTGTCCATTAATGACCACTGCTAAACTATCGCCAACCTTTTTTTGAAGCTCCTCTGCATTGAGCACCGAAAGTGCCACTTCATTAGGAGCAACCGGAGCCTCTCCGTGTGCATATTCTAAGGGAAAAATCGTATGGTCACCCAGCTCTATTTTTAGGTTTTGCGCTGTTCCGTCCTCGGCAATCGTTGTGAATTTTTTTGTTGTCAAAACAGTGTAATTCTTAATGGCTGTGTCATGCTCAAGCCTATCCATCACCGCTGAAACCTGTTGTTCATTTTGCTTGCCTTGTGGGATATCAATTCGGATGTCACTGTTCCCAATACCCATATACGTAATAAAGCTTTTAGCTGCAATTGTGTTGTGTAAGTTTTGAGGGACGATGATAATAAATGTTGCCAATACTAATACTGCGAGCATTGTCGCATAAAGTGTTTTTCTTGATAGCACATCCTTTATGCCAAGGAAAAGATTAATCGGTAGCCTTTTATTGGCGCTGAGGTTCAATAATTTTGCATGTTGCCCTTTTCCTTGCATTGTGCCAAAGCGCAGAGCCTGCGTGGCTGATAGCTTGCGAAACTGTTTCAGTACCGATTGTACATAGCCCATAATCACGATAAACACGAGCAACAACCCCAGAGCCGTGAACAACCAAATGAGTGAAACATTGTCCGTTTCTCCCATGAACAGACGGATATTTTCTAATAGAATATCTCGAAGGAAGAAGGAACAGGCAAAACCGAGCATACAACCAATCACAGCTATAACGCCATATTTGGCTAAATACATTTTCTGAATATCTGCCACCCGTAGGCCGATTGCTTTCATCACACCGATTTCTCGATAATCCTCTTCAATTTTAGTGAGCAATGTAAATCGAATACACATAAAAGCAATAGCGACTACAAGGAGACTAATGAGTAAGATCACAGCAATCATAAGCCCATCTGATATGGCATTCAGCATTTGAAAAAGTTGGTAGGTAATGGTCGGTCCGTTTGCTTCCAAACCCGCACTTATATAGGCTTCTTCAAAATTCTTTAAATCCTTCAAATCTTTCAAACGAAACTCAATTAAATATTCAATCGTGCCTGCTTCCTGGATTGCTGCAAAATCTTGTTCACTGACAAGAAAGCGTTTGGAGGAAGCCAGCATAGAGTTCATCTGTGAATCCCTTAGAAATCCAGCTATTGTAAAGATTTGATCATGAACGATTACGGTATCACCCAAGTCGGCAATGCCATCTTTCCAATAGCTTACAGGAACATAAATATCACCATTGGACACTTCAATCACATGACCATCAAGGTCAAGTAAATAATCAAAATTCTCACTTTGTGTGCTGAAACCATTGTCCTGCACACTGTGTGCCAAAGTGGTACCCGCAATATTGATCTTCGAGCCCTCCACATTTAGAAATTCATTCATTTGAAATTCATCTACATATTTATTTTGCTCTGCAAATTCAGTAAGCCGCACTTGATCAATTTCCCCTGCATGCATCTGAAGAAAATGAGACGTTTCTGCTTGTTTCATCAATGTGTCAATTGCACTTGTCAAATGGACAATAAGTACTGCCGAAAGTGTGACAAGTAAAGCCGCTACCGCCACAAATAAGGTGGTCATACCTGTAATTAGCTTGCTATTTGCCATATCATTTCGCACAATTTTCCAATACATAGGTCACCTCTTTGTAAGTTGTTAACCGCCATAAAATCTAACAAGACCTAAAAAACTTAGTTTGTACTGCCTTCTCCTTTATTTCCAAACATTTGCATCATATACAATAGGCTACCATTTTCCACCCCTAGCATTCGTTCAATATTAAAAATCAATGCTGGAATACGGGCAGCACGTTCCTCATCTGTCATTAAGACGAAATCATCATCGAATACCGTATTGGTATAAGCGATAATCATTTCCATACACTCATAGGGATAAGGCGTTTGGTAAACACCCTGCTCAATGCCCTCACGAATAATGGCGGTAAGGATTGGTGGTACCTGATTAATGATCACTTGCTGTATTTTGCGGTGCATCAAAGCATTTTGCGGCCTATGAACATGCTCTAACATCTCCTGTCCGCCCTGTTCATTTTGCATATTCAATGCCATGACAACGCGCAATATCCGCTCATTTACAGCTATAGTCTTGTCTGCTGCAACGGTTTTCGCCTTTGCTAGCATTGTGCTTGTATAACGCTCAATGAGTGCATCCATAATATCTTCCTTCGATTTAAAATGATAATAGAGTGTGCCTCGAGCAATGCCTACTTTTTCCAAAATATTACTCGTACTCGTACCATCAAACCCCTTCTGTGTAAATAATTCATCCGCTGCATCTAATATTTCATTTCTGCGTTCTTCCGCTTTTTTTATTTCTCTCATAAGACAACTCCTTATAATTGACCGACTGCCTGTCGATATATCTTTTCTTTATCCTAGCATAGGACGACTTCTGTTGGCAATAATTTCTACAAAAAAAGAATCTGCTTTACACAGATCCTTATTTTTGTAGTTCCTCGTTCTTTCGATATTCCAAAATATCGCCAGGCTGGCAATCCAATGCCTCACAAATAGCCTCTAATGTTGAAAAGCGGATGGCTTTGGCCTTGCCGTTTTTTAATATCGAAAGGTTTGCCATCGTGATGCCAACTTTTTCTGAAAGCTCTGTTACACTCATTTTTCGTTTTGCCAGCATTACATCAATATTAATGATCATTGCCATAGTATTCACCTCAAACCGTTAGATCATTTTCTGATTTGATATCGATGGCATTTTTAAGAAGCTTTTGCAGCACTGCAGCAAAGACTGCCACGACAAAGGAAGCAAAAATAATGACCATTCCGATAAGTATTAGTCCAGGGGCATCGTCTACTTCTGCAGCATAGTATATCAGTGGCATGCCAACCACGTAAACACTACTAATTATAATTGCACAATATTTGATCTTAATTAAAGCCTTCACTGACAGCTCTGAAAATGCAATGTTTCGGTCAATATAGCTCAATAGTTTGATCGTCGTAAATAGCGCAACAAAATATGCAATAGCCGTTGCATAGACGCCAATTAAAGCAACAATGGTTAGAATGGGAGAATGCTCCACTGTATCCAATGCAACACGAGGCACCACCCATACACATAAGGCAAGAACGGGTATACCTATTAGAAAAACAGCTATCTTTAAAAAGAGCGTTTCTCGTTTCATCTTACGCACCTCTTTTATTTATTCTCCTGTTTAATTTATCACATAATTTATCGTTTTTCAATAAATTTTTATTCCAATTCAAGATGCACTATAACACCCATTATTTGGTTTACTTTACTTTTTATTGTGCTATAATCAATCCTACCATTAAAAAGGGGGTATTCGATGATTTATTCGCCAGCCGAAAAGACGATAGAAACACCTCGTTTAATACTTCGACTTTTTACAGAAGCAGATGCACAAGAAGTAAGTGTTTTATGTAACAATTATGCGATCTATAAAAGCACATTGAGTTTACCTTATCCTTATACATTAGAATGTGCATTATCATGGATTTCCACGCATCAACAAAACTTTGAGGAAAATCGAAGTTACGAATTCGCGATAACAGACAAACAAAGTGGACAATTATATGGAGCGATAGGACTGTCAAATCAATCCCAACATCAAAGAGGAGAAATCGCTTATTGGATTGGAGAGCCTTATTGGAGTAATGGCTACGGTACAGAAGCTGCTCAAGCGATGATTGAATTCGCCTTTCAGGAGAAACAGTATCATCGTATCTATGCCCGGTATTTCCAATCTAATCCCGCCTCTGGGAAAATTATGGAGAAATGTGGCATGCATTATGAGGGAACCTTAAAGGATCATATTTATAAAAACGGGACTTTTGAAGATATTGTGTTGTATGGCTTGCTTAATCCATCACACTAGCAACACGTTTACGAAAGAGGCACTTTCCGCGTAGATATGCCTCTCTCTCTTTTAAATACCATTTCCCACATCGCAATAATGATTATAGTGCGTAATTTGGTTGCGGCCATTACGCTTTGACTTATAGAGCGCTTCATCCGCATGCTGGATAAGCTCCTCTACTTTCTGAATTTTGCCATGATCATTCGTACTGACACCAATACTAAATTCCAACTGAACCGTTTGATTATTCACTGTCAGTGATAGTGCCGTTAAGGTTTGATACAGGTTGTCAGCCAATGTTTGCACTGATTCACCTTCCTTTACTTGACTCAACACAATGAATTCATCCCCCCCAAAACGGGCAACAATGGACTCAAAGGGCTGAAAATAGTCCTGTAAGGTTTTGGCTGTATTCGTCAAAGCATCATCGCCAAATAAATGACCATTCATGTCATTGATTTCTTTAAAATGGTCTAAATCCACCATCATCAAGGCCAATTGCTGATGTTTTTCAGCCGCCTTCTCGACCATCTTTTTGGCCTGTTCATCAAAATAGCGACGATTGTAAATATTCGTCAGAGGATCAATATAGGCATTTTTTTCAAACTGCTTCTTATGATCGTTATATTCCATTTCAAACAATACATGTGAATAGTTTTCACGCTGGATTTCTAACAAAATATTAATATATTCCTTTTGTATCGCACATAATACAATTTTATTGCCTTGCTCCTCAATTAGCTTCACTAAAGAATTATAAATTAGTTGAAGTAGAGAAAGGTCATTGTTTTGTAAAGCATAATGCTTTGTCTTTTGATATAAATCAATGGCCTCACTTATACGTCCCTGTCTTTCACAAAGGAAGGCATAGGCATTGAGGACCTCAAGTTGTACTTTCGAATAGGGTGGATGATGAATGGTTGCCATTAATTCTTGTAATATCGTATTGGCTTCTTCAAATTCTTCAAGCCAAATAAGTGCAACAGCTAGGTTTGTCTTCGGATGGATAATCCCTGTATAAGGCTCTTTATGCTTCATTTCAAACGCATTCGCATAATATAAACTCTTTAAGGCAAATTCCTTAGCTGTCCGATAGCTTCCCATGGATATTTCTAAGTCGCTCAGGTTGTTATAGATTTTCCCCATGCTCTCCACGTGCTGGATTGCTTCAGCAATTTTTAAGCCTTTCAACATCAACTCTTCTGATTTCTTTAAATGACCAAATGTTCCCCAATAAATGGCTGCTAAATTGTAATATTGAATTAAATCAATATCGTTGCCATGTTGAAATGTTAACTCACGATATTGTTCAAGGACACTTATAGAAAGCTGTAAATCACCCGTTTGAAAATAACTGGCACAGCTATAACGTAATAGAAGGATCGCCTTATCATACATTTCAAGCTTAATGGCACTTTCAATTGCGGCACTACTTATTTCTATATATTCTAAAAAACGATCCGCATTATATAACTCATTAAGCGTAATCCATAGTTCTTCAAATTCTTGTGCGTTCATACCGCCCCTCCTTTTCTTCATCCTTACTTCTTTAATACTACCTTTGACCTTAAAATATTACAATTCTTTGGACTCATTTATTTTTTCGACATTAAGTAATTCAGCCTAATAACGAAAATCAGTGTGTATTTTTTCCTACATTCAATTAAAGGTTATTTTAACATGGTACTTTCACTATAATTTTCCCCTAAACAAAAAACAAGCCTCTTTCAAGAGACTTGTTAAGATTCTTCTATGCCTAGGATGGCTATTAATTCCTTCGCTCTGTTGGCACTAAGGTGAATTTCTCCGCTACCAGCCTTTTGGAGATAAATTGAACCGCCATAGCCCTTCCACATTTCAATACGGACGCCTTCTACTTCAAATGAATATTCGGGTGGTCTTTTCATATATGCTGCAGGCTGCCAAGGGATATCCTGTAAAAACTGAGCAACCTCTTTGTCATTTTCTAGCTCAAGCATTTTTGTAATGGTTGGCTCTAGTTTTTCCAGTTTCGATAATAAACCATATTTTCTTACGATTCCATTTTCCTCAATGCTCCCTGTTCCCATAGAAGTTAAAGTAATATAATCCCCCTGCTCGACAGGAAAATCATCCAGCACAGGATACCAATTGGCTTGTTCATATTTTGCAGCAAGCTGTTCCTCTGCCATATGATCAAGGTCCTCAGGAATCACCCCTTCAATAAATAAGAAAACATTTGATTCAACCTTTGCAACTGTTCCGACCATTGAAGAGCCATGTGAACTGGTACGTATTACAATGTTATGCTCCTTTTGAAAGGCTGTTGCCTGCTCAGTATAATGCGCTTGGAAATATCGTTTCGCCTCAATATTGGCTACTTCTTGGTAAGCATAAAAAGTTGGATATTTTTCTTTATAGAGAGCATATAGCTTTGTTCGCGTTGTATACATCGGCAGAAGGGGCTCGAGATATGTTTCAACATACTGTTTCGGTGCTAATCCCTGAAATAGTGCTTCGTATTCAGATGCTTGATAAAGCATTTCCAACTGTTCTACTTGCTTCTTTCTCTCCGCATCTAGCTCTGCCTTAGAATAATCAATCCCTACTGATTTCGCAAAATAGTAGGCGGCAACGAGCTTCTCATACGATAGATAGGCTTCCTCTTTATAAAATTCCTGCTCTTTCCCTGGCCACATTAGCTGATTAAGACGTTCGAAATGCTCAAGCTGTCTTTCATGAAATAGTGAGGATGTTTGCTCTGTTTCGTTCGTAAGAAGCTGCACCATCATAAACCCCACCACACAAAGTGTCAGCACGACGGTTAATAGGGTGAAACGAAAAGGCTTCCTTCTATTGATAGACTGTTGTAGTACATGTTTTTTGACGCGTTCTTTGCTTGCTGTCATATCACCAGCGACTTTGAGTAATTCCTTCTGTATCTCATTCATGTCTAAGCACCTCCCATTCCTCCTGCTTCAGATGAGGCTTTAATGCTTCTCTTGCCCGCTTCAGTCTTGTTTTCACCGTATTCTCTGCAATGCCAAGTAGCTGGGCAATATCACGAATCTTCATTTCTTCAAAATAATAAAGGATAATGGGCTCCCGATAGGTAAGTGAAAGCTTTAAAATAGCTGCCCCAATTTGAGACCGTTCCTCTGCTGCCACCAGCTCATCTCGCTGTCTATTCCCCTGAACAGGAAATATTTTTTCTTGTAATAGTAATTTCTTATAATGCCAGCTTTTTAAATAATCCTTGCTTTGATTAATCGTTAGCGTGGATAAATACGCACGCAACTGCCCGCGTTCTTCATAGCCACGCTGAGAAAATTTAATAAAGACCTCTTGCACAATATCCTCTGCGGTTTGTCGGTTCTTCACATACAAATAGGCGAGACGTAATAAATGCGCTGCATGTTCTTCGATCATTTCCTCAAGTATGCCGTCCACCTCCCCTTCTTACACTATAAACGACTGCCACTGAATGACCGTTTCATTTTTTTACTTTTTTTCTCAAGCACCTTGACCTTGGAGCATGCTCCAAGGTTAGGATGAATTTAGGAGGTACTTACATGAAAATTAAACAATTCGCCGAGAAATTTCAATTAACAACCGATACCGTTCGCTACTATGAAAAAGAGGGACTCTTACAGCCGCAAAAACAAGACAATGGCTACCGTGTGTATGATGCCATGTGTGAACATACAATGAAATTTATTATCGTTTTACGTCAGCTAGGCTTTACGCTCCAAGAAATTAAACATTTACTGACACTCGAACAAAAGCCTATTTCAACAGCATGTAATGAAGAAACGGTACAGCTATTTTCCACAAAGATTGCCCAGATTGAGCAGCAACTTCGATTCTATCAGCATGCGCTTCATTCGTTACAACTGACTAAAACGTTAATGGCTGACGGACAGTATGAAGAAAATCAAGAAAAAATTGCCTCACTCATTGAGGATATGTATCAAAATTTACTGGAAGGTCGTGGTTAAATGTCACTACGTAAAATCATCTCAATCGAATATATCCTTGCTTTCGTCATCACTGTTTTTTTCTATGGTCATCTAAATTTTTCATGGCTATATTTTATTGTATTTTTATTGCTCCCAGACATCACAATGGTTGGCTATCTCATCAATACAAAAGTAGGCGCTCTTTTCTATAATATGGGGCATAGCTTTGTGCTACCTGCCATGATAATGGCGATTGGTTTACTAACGACTACATCAATACCTCTGATGGCTGCCCTGATTTGGCTCGCGCATATTTTCTTAGATCGCGCACTTGGCTATGGTTTAAAATATGAGGATGCTTTTAAGAAGACACATTTACAGCAAATTGCGTAATGTAAGTATGGCTAGCCATTTAACACTGCGATTTTTAGTAGAAATGGGTTAGAAAAATTTCCTAATTAAATGCTCTCTTGGGGTGGGATTACCATTATTTATCATCGGAATATGGAGTTGCTCTCTTTAAGCTAGCTGTTCTTGCTTTCTATGAAACAGGCAGGACACTAATTCCAAGCATGGCCATTTTCAGTCAACTAGTCTCCTTTCTCTTGCATCAAAAAACCAGCCGCCCTGCACAAACAGGTGGCTGGTTTTAGCGAATTAAACTAATAATAGTATGTGGTTCATGTTTTATATCGTCATATTTATTGACCATATCCAACACGATAGCTCCATCCTGTGTTATAGCATACACCCAGACGGCATGAGGATTTTGTTCTACATAATCCTTCCATGTAAATACTTCTGTAATTTTCGTTTGGCGAAGTTGTGCACCTTGCTCTATCAGTTCATTGAGCTGATGAATATCATGCTGTGCATCGACAAGAAGCTGTCCCCCGTACTTCCGTGAGTAATTTTTAGGGTCTGTAGAATGTAAAGCCGTTTGAAAAATATTGAGACGCCCTAATTCTGGCACAAAGTCTGCACAAACAAGGACATTATAGGCGTCCTGCTTTGTTGCTACAATTAGTTGATCATATGGGGTTAAATCAACATAAAACTCAGTATGCTCGCTTAAAATATCACCTGTTTCCGTCTTAATACCATTTTGTCGAGCAGCAGATAAATCTTCCCATGCACGATCCATCATCAACACATCAATTCCGTTATTTTGCAGGGACGTTGCGAGCTGTGTTGTAAATGGAGAAGCGCCTACAATCACAATACCTTTCCCAGTGGAAGCTTGTAGATCTAATTTTTTCGCAAGCCAGCCAATGCTAAAGCCATGGGCAACCACTGTCGCAAAAACAAGTGCTAATGTGAGCGCTGTTAATAATTGTGCACTTTGAAAACCTACGTCTTGTAGTGCCGTTGTAAAGTAACCTGAAACGGTTAATGCTACAATCCCTCTCGGTGCAATCCACCCAATTAAGGCCCGTTCTTCCAATGTTAAGCCCGTATTAATGGTCGCAATCCAAATCGATAACGGTCGAACAATAAACATCATTGCTAGCACGAATAGCATACGCCAATCAACGATTTGCCATAACGTATCGATGGTTAAAGACGACGTCAGCATAATAAAGACACTTGAAATTAAAATAACCGAAATATTTTCTTTAAAATGCAACAGCTCATGATGACTTGTTAAATGCATATTTGCCATCACAAGCCCCATCACTGTCACAGCCAATAAGCCCGTCTCATGCATGATGGCATCGCTTAGGGCAAAAACAAGTAAAATAGTAGCAAGTAACAGAGGTGATTTCAAAAACTCTGGAATTAAACCACGCTCCAAGCATTGCCCCATTACATAACCGACGACCCCTCCTAACAGGGCGGCTAAAAAGGCGGAAACAAAGAAAACGGTAAGGGATGTCCCACCCTCTAAATGATATATGCCTAAAACAATCTGATACGCAAATAGCGCTAACAATGCGCCAAATGGATCGACAACGATGCCTTCCCATTTTAAGATAGCTGCTGGTCGCTCCTTCAATTTTGCCTGTCTCAATAAAGGCAAAATAACGGTTGGACCTGTCACAATAAATAGTCCACCAATGACAAAAGAGACTGGCCATGATAGCCCTGCAACAAAATGCGCGGCAGTAAAGCCTGCAATCCAAGCGATGGCTGCCCCTACTGTGGAAATACGCAATATAGACTTCTTAAAGCCACGTATTTCACGAAAATCAAGGCTTAAACTTCCTTCAAATAAAATAACGGCAACTGCCAGAGAAATAACGGTATGAAAAATAGGGCCAAATGTCTCTTTTGGAGACACTAACCCTGTAAACGGACCAATAATTAGCCCAGCGATACTCATAATGACAATGGCAGGCATGCGAAAACGCCATGCTAACCACTGTGAAAATAAACCGATAAAAATAATAAAAGGTAACTGAAATAGTAAATTGTCAAACATATGTATCACCTACAATATCCGAGGATGAATGTATATTCCCTCATTTTAGCATGACTAAACCTGTTACCTTACATTATGTACGTATTGGGCCAAAATTATCACTTTACCTCATCATGATCATGAACGTAATCACATTATAAAGCGCTGGTGCAACCAAAGCGAACGCTAAACACACCACCGCTGCCCATTTTGATTTCTTAATATCACGGTCATCGCCTGTCTTTAGAAGATGAAAATAAGTTAGTGTGAAATAAAAGCATAAAATCATAAACAAGGGGAAAATGAGTTGTTGAGCAAAGCTATGTAGAAATGTAGCCATTGATGAAACCTCCTATTAGTATCCTCTTTATTATATTTCTACCATAAAAAAAGCAGGCTCCTCCACTCGGATCCTGCTCCTAATTATTTAAATGAATCTTTTTAACATTGATTCATATAGACCCACCATTAATAGTCCAATCAATATTGGAATAAGGGATGTAAAACTGAAATAAAAGCCTGCGTCCTGATATTGTCCCGTAAAGTGAAATTGTAGCCAAGACACCTCATATGTTTCCCCTACCCCATATAAAAAAATAGTGGTAAATAAAAATAATGCCAGACATTTTAGTCCTTGCGCTTTTTTCATAGTATCACCTCATTGTACAACGGTCATTTGTTGCGCATAGCTTAAAAGATCCTCAACTGTTAATTCTGGATTTTGCCCAACCATACTATATTGGTAGCCGTTTTCTTGCCAAGCAAGGGAGCGGAAATTTTCACTATCCATAACAGTGCCTTTTTGTCCTCGAATATCTATTTCTTTTTCATTTAGAATGGGGCCAATATCTGCAACACTCGCATCTGCTTTAAAAATTGTGACAAAAAAAGCTAACTCTCCATCTAAAACATAATCGAAAGAGTATTCTGGTCGTTCCTCTATCCCTTTGACCATGGATATGTTATCTAACGTAAGACCATTTACTTCTGGCACTAATAAAAACTTTTCAAGCTGCTGCTTGACGTCCTCCAATGAAATAGATTCTGAAGTGTCCTGGCCGCTAATTTCCTGAATCGTTACATCCTTTGGTAGATCTAGCGCAAATTGTTGATCATCTATTTTTTCACCAAAATTAATCTTAGAATATTCAGTGATCATATGATTCCCTGCACTATCTGTCTTCATTTTTAATGTCAGCCAAGTTTTTTTGTCAATCCATGCTTCGATATCTCCAAATAACGATTCCGTTTTCTTCGTCTTTGCCACGATTTTATACGTATCTCTACCTGCAACCTTCTCTTCTCCCGCTATTTTAATATCATGGGTATCCTTAACCATATTAAAAATAAGCTGTACCTGATCTTTCGGTGATTGCAAGCCATCTAATTCATGTTGTGAATAATCTATTGTGTAGGCTGTCTTTTCAGTGACATCATAGCTAATCACTTTAGCATCATTTTTGACTGTGATAACATGTTCACCATTATCACCTGTCATTTCTATCCGTCTATTGCTATCCTTTACCCATTCCTTCACTTGAGCTTTGCCACCTAGCTCTCCCATATCTAACGTATATTCGCCATAATAAGTGAGTGGCTCCTTGGATTCTTGAAGGGCTTGGTCGATAATTTCCTGAGGTGTATAAGATGCCTCTGAGTTACAGCCCACTAAGCTAAATGTCATTACAGCAATTAAGCCTGCTGCTCGGCAAGATCTTTTCCAATTCATCATTCATTTACTCCTTTATAAGGTGGTAGCCAGCAAATTACCGCTGTTCCAATGCTCTCTCTAGAAAGCAGTTCGACAGTGCCACCATGTTTTTCAATAATTTGTTTTGTAATATTTAAGCCTAGTCCTGTTCCTCGTTCACCAGCCTTTGATCTCGCATAATCTGCTTGATACATTGGCTCGAATAATTTTACAATGTCCTGCTGTGGTATGCCTCTTCCGTGATTTTGCACAATTATATACATTCCCTCTTGCTTGGTTAAAGCAGACTTCAAGAAATCAAAGCCCCATTCGGGATTATTTCCAGCATTGACTGCGGCTAAGCCGATTGTTGTCCCCTTTTCCCCATAACGCCATGCGTTGCTCAATAAATTATCAATGACACGCTGAAGTTGTTTAGGATGCACAGCATAGAGCCCATCCACGGCACAGCATACTTTTAATGTAAATCCTTGTTCTTCACATAAAGGTTCATAGTCAGACAAGGCCATGTCAAAAAATTCTTCTCCATCCACAGCAATAAGCTCTAATGTATAGTTTGTTGATTGAAGTAATGTAAACATCATTAAATCCTCTAGCATATGCTTCATCCGATCTGCCTTCGTAACGATGACCTGCTGATATTCTGCCTCCTGCTGTTCTGTTAAGCCTTTAGTTTGTAAAGATTCCGCATAGGCTTGAATGGCTGTAAGGGGCGTCTTCAAATCATGGGAAATACTTGCAATCATCATTTCTTTTTGCTGTTGTTCCGTTTTTAAAGAAGCCCGAGTCTTTTCAATTTCATCCTGCATCGCCTCAAATGTTTTGGCGAGTGCGCCAATCTCATCTTTTCTTACGCTTAGAGTTGATTTAACATGCTGACCTTTCGCAAAATTACGCATGTGCTGCATCAGTTCACCTAATGGCCGATTCAGTTTCCGATGAAGCAACAAGATGACAGTTAAATAAATGATAAGAAACAACAGGATCGTGCTTGCGATGACAAGCCATGAACGCTTTTCTACACCCTTTACCCAATCTGTTCGTATTAATTGAATTTCATAGATGCCAAGCAAATCACCTTTTAGATATACAGGCTCCTTGTATGTAAAGGCGTTGTATGCTTGCTGTAAATCATATAAACCATTTAACATGCGCTCTTTCCCTACATAGCCCGTTAGCAAAGGGTTGGAGGAATATAAAACATAGCCAGATTTCGTATAGAGGGTAATCGCCAGCTGCTCATTGGTAAGATCCTCAACCTCTTTAAGATTGGCATTTTTTTGATAAAGCATTGGATTGTCAACGACATCTTTTACCTGATTTAGCTCTGTCCACTTGTCAAAGAACTCCGCCACATTTTTATCTTGGTAATAAGCATTAATCCACACATAAAGGCTATAAGCTCCTACTATGGGTAATACCATTACAATAAAAAACATGATTAGTAACCACGCTTTTATTTTCATAATGGTTCACCAATAAAACGGTAGCCCTTACCCCACACGGTTTGAATAAAATTTGGGTTTTTCACAGAATCCTTGAGCTTTTCTCGTAGTGCCTTAATATGAACTGTGACAGTATGAGTGTCCTCTAACGTTGCTTGCTGCCAAATATGCTGATACAGTTCCTCTTTTGTAAAGGTTTGACTCGGATTTTTAGCTAGCAGCCTAACAAGAGCAAACTCCTTTTGAGTTAATGCAATTTCTTGCTGATAAACACATACTATTTGTCGTTGCCAATCTATTGTTAATCCATTCGCATAGGCAGTATGCTCTTCTATCACGTCTTGCTTATGGTAGCGTCGCCAGCGTCTAAGATGAGAGGCAACTCGTGCCTTTAATTCTTCTAAGCTAAATGGTTTAGCGATATAATCGTCTGCCCCCTGCAAGCCCTCCACCTTATCCGCATCTTCCTTGCGAGCACTCATCATTAGGATCGGCACATCACTCTCCCAACGGATATTTTGACAAACCGTTAACCCATCCATTTCTGGCAGCATCCAATCCACTAGCACTAAATCGAAAGGTTGCGTTTGAAAATCTGCCAGTCCCTCAAGGCCCGTAGTAGCCCATGTCACATAATAGCCTTCCTGCTCTAGCGTATCCTTCACAATACGCCCAATCGCTGTATCATCCTCAATCAGTAGTAACTTTTCCTTCATCATTTTCCTCCTGCATTCACCTTACTACGGAAAAAACGATTTTCTCCGAACTTTACACTTTCTTTATAATTACCTTAGAGCGTATCCGCACTTTATACAAGGGGAGGAGGCTACCGATTTCATCGAAGCAGTTTTTCTTCCTGCCCGCGCTATCCGCGACTTGTGTGGGGCTATCCGCTACTTTAACTGGGCTTTCCGCCACTTTGCCGGTTTTATCCGCTACTTTAACTGAGCTTTCCGCCACTTTGCCGGTTTTATCCGCTACTGTCCGGGCTTTCCGCCACTTTGCCGGTTCCACTACTTTAACCTGGCTATCCGCCACTTTGCCGCTCCTATCCGCTACTGTCCCGGCTATCCGCCATTTTGCCGGTTTTATCCGCTACTGTCCGGGCTTTCCGCCACTTTGCCGGTTCTATCCGCTACTTTAACAGGGCTATCCGCCACTTTTGCCGATTCTATCACCCAGATCCGTTTTCCAGCACAAAAAAAGGAATGCACTGTGGTTGTGCATTCCTTAGCGAACTAGAAAAATAAACTTAGAATATAGTAAATCAATGCCGCCATGACAGCAGAGATTGGCATCGTGATGACCCATGTTGTGACGATTTTACGTGCCATCCCCCATTTAACGCCTTTAACACGGTGAGCTGTTCCGACACCCATGATGGATGAAGAAATAACATGTGTTGTAGAAACTGGTAAATGGATTAATGTGGCACCAAAGATAATCGATGCAGAAGCTAAGTCTGCCGCTACCCCATTTACGGGGCGGATTTTCATAATTTTTCCGCCAACGGTTTTGATGATTTTATACCCACCGACAGATGTACCAAGACCCATCGCAGTTGCTGCAGCAAAACGTACCCAGAAAGGAATATCATCTCCTTGGTGTAGGCCGCCGGCGATTAGCGCCAAGGTAATAATACCCATTGCCTTCTGCGCATCATTTGTCCCGTGTGTAAAGGATTGTAAGGCTGCTGTCCCAATTTGCATTGTACGGAAGCCTTTATTCGTTCGATATAAATTCATATCTTTGAAGATGACTTTTAATAATGTCATCATCAGGAAACCAGCTGCGAACGCTAGTAATGGTGAAAAAATAAGTGCTTGAAGAATTTTAATAAACCCAGCATAGTTCAAAATATCAAATCCTGCTGCGGCAATAGCTGCCCCTGCAACAGAACCTATTAATGTATGAGAAGAACTTGATGGAATCCCAAAATACCATGTTAATAAATTCCATGTAATGGCAGATAATAAGGCTGCTAAAATCACAACAGAACCTGTAATATCGCCATCATAGGCATTTAAAGAAAATGGGTCCACAATATCTTTTGTTAAGGCTTTGGCTACTCCAACGAATGTAATGGCTCCGACGAAGTTCATAACCGCTGCCATGTAAACTGCTGTACGTGGCTTTAAGGCACGGGTTGATACAGAAGTAGCAATCGCATTTGCTGTATCATGGAAGCCGTTAATAAAGTCGAACACAAGTGCGAAAATAACGACTAATATGGTGATTAATAAGATCGTATCCATTTCGTACACTCCATCTTATGCATTACGCATAATTATTGTTTCAATTGTGTTTGCTACTGTTTGACAGCAGTCTGCAATGTCTTCAAATTGCTCATAAATATCCTTGAAAACAATCAAACGCATTGGGTCTTTTTCTTGGATGAATAATTGCTTCATTGAAGAACGGAAAATTTCATCACATTCACGTTCATTGTCCTTAATTTGAATAGCATGTTTACGCATTTCCACAAGCTTTTTACTATTTAACAGTTCCATGGCTTGTACCATTTCGTCCGTGCTTTTCGCAATATATGTGAGGAATTGGCGCATTGGTTCTGTTACTTCTGTTAGGTTGTACATATTGAAGTGCGCAATACAGCCTTCCATTCCATCAATTACATCATCTAGTTTGTTTGCTAATGCTAAAATATCTTCACGTTCAATTGGCGTCATAAAGGATTTATTCAGCATAACGATGAGCTCATGGATTAATTTATCGCCACTTGTTTCGTATTGCTTCATTGTATCTGCAATTTCTTTGAGCGCATCTATATCTTGAATACGAGCATTATGAGCATAATAAATACCCTCATTCACGTTTTTCGCGATTTTTAATAATGACTGAAAAAATGGATCTTGCTTATTTGAGTTGAACATCCTGTTCCTCCTGTTGAAAAAATATTGTCGATTTCTGAACCATCATAACAAAACATTTACACAATTCTACAAAATTTTAAACACTCAGATGTTGATTTTACAAAACTGTAATATAAAATTTGCCACATTTATTTTTAAGCTATTTCCCAAGTTGTAAACGTTGGAAATCAAATATTAAAAATCACTATTTTTTCTTTAAAAATGACCATTTTTTCTTTTATTTTTATAAAAATACTTGAAATAAACTTTTTTTTGCTGATTTGTTTACCTTGTGAAATGTTAAGGAATTGTAAACGAAATTTACATGAAAATGCTGGGATTTCATTGTTATTTTTTGACTTTCACAGTACGCGATGATGAAAGATGGGAGCATATTAATGGATATGGATTTACTTTCACTCACAATAGTATTACTACTGGCGGTGGACTTATCTCCTTACCTACATTAATGGCTGTTGGTTTACCCCAAGTACAGCCATTTGCCACAAATAAACTGGCCAATACCATTAGTAATGGCGTGCAGGTAAAGTAGATAGCAAGAAAATCGGAAAAATCGTCCCCTTTATCTTTGTGGGGTCCTTTCTCGGTGCATTTACCATCCATCTTGTATCCCCTGCTATTTAAAACCACTTAAGCTTGTTATGCTCGTCCTTGTAGCTGCTTATACAATGTTTAAAAAAGATTGGGGACAGCAATATTAAGAGCGTGTGCCTAGTACAGCCAAAATTTAGCCTATATAGGTGCATTTGTGGCTATAGGCTTTTTTTGGACCAGGTACGGGTTCATTTTTTATTCTATTAATGATAGGCGATGATTTTCTTCAAGCTACTGGTAATGCGAAAGCTATTAATTTCACCTCAAAATTAGCGGCATTAATCATGTTTTAGTTTTAGGAGAAGTTCATTTTCTATATGGTTTTTCGATGGACTTTGTCATGACCTGTTTATTGATTTTGAAAAAATGCCTGGGATGATTTCTTTCATTGAGACCGCCAATTTTCAGTCAATTGACAAAAAATATTAGCGTGCTATAATACTTTTGGGCTTCACCGCGTTGAAGCGCAGAAGTATTTATTAGGAGGATTCACATGTTTCGAATAGAAGCAAAGAGTAACCCTCGATTTCTTGAGGCAGGCTTTATCACTATTTTAATTATTGCCACAATGGCTTATAGTATTGGCTATTTAAAGGCTACACCGCATATCCCGATTTTTCTGGTGATTGCCATTTTACTGGCTTATGGATTACTGAAAAAAGTACCCTTTCGCGATCTTGAGGGTGGTATGATTGCTGGTGCTAGCGCTGGACTTGGCGCCGTTTTTATTTTCTTTTTTATTGGCATTTTAATTTCCAGCTGGATTATGGGTGGAACGATCCCAACCCTTATCTATTATGGCTTTTTAATTGTGTCGCCAAACTTTTTCTTTGCTATCGTGTTTTTAATTTGTAGTATCGTTGGTATTTCAATTGGAAGCTCTCTGACAACTGTCGCAACGGTTGGTGTAGCATTTATGGGCATTGCCGGAGCTATGGATATCTCGCTAACCATTACAGCTGGAGCGATTGTTTCTGGGGCCTTCTTTGGTGATAAAATGTCTCCATTATCCGATACAACCAATCTTGCTTCTGGTACAGTTGGTGTAGACCTTTTTGAGCATATTAAAAATATGGGCTGGACAACCATCCCTGCTTTTCTTATCTCCTTTGTGCTCTATGCTATTATCTCCCCAACAGGAGCTGCTACATCCTTTGAGACAGTGGAGCAATTTAAAGGGGGTTTACTGTCTACAGGACTTATTCATTGGTATACATTATTGCCAATTGTTGTTCTCGTAATCATGACTTTTTACAAGGCACCTGCAGTCATTACATTGGCTGTTGTGTCCATTATTGGAGTAGGTCTTGGCTCTTTACTTGACCCAGTTCCCGCTTCGGATGTCTTCAAAATTCTGTTTGATGGCTATGTCTCTCAAACTGGTAATAAAGAGGTAGATGCCTTGCTCACTCGTGGTGGGATGAATAGTATGCTATTTACAATCGCGCTTGTCTTACTTGCTTTAACAATGGGTGGCCTTTTATTCACACTAGGCATTATTCAAAGCATTTTAGCGAAGGTCGAAAGCTTATTTAAAAGTGCTGGTTCTGTTATTACAGGTGCTGCCATCACAGGCATCGGTGTTAATACATTGATCGGTGAACAGTACTTATCCATTCTATTAACTGGTGAGGCCTTTAAGGCACAATTTGCAAAGGTTGGGCTTGCACCAAAAAACCTTTCACGCGTCATGGAGGATGCAGGTACGGTCGTCAACCCTCTTGTGCCTTGGAGTGTTTGTGGTATTTTTATCACAAGTGTCCTCGGTATTTCCACACTGGATTACCTACCATTCACCTTCTTCTGTTTACTAGGACCAATTCTAACGATCTTGTTTGGCTGGAGTGGCAAAACATTAACAAAGCTTTAACCATAGCAAAAGGTAGCTGAAAACAACATCAGCTACCTTTTTATTTTATTCAAAATTTTTGTGGAAACACCATTTCTTACTACCTTGACTATGTGTTGTATAAAATAATTTTAATCCCTTATCGGATCGGAAATTTGATAGCGTGTAAAGCTAGCTGTTGGAGAGAAAGCTATCATTCCAATTTGGAATCAAAATTCATGATTTTTCGCATTTCTGTTGGATGACCTCCTTTGCTATGCTCTACTAAAGGAGATGAAAGAGGATGACAACAAAAACAAAATGGAATGCTCATTTATATGATGAAAAGCATGATTTCGTGTCAAAATTGGGTACAAGCTTAGTCGATCTACTAGCGCCGCAAAAAAATGAACATATTTTAGATGTGGGTTGTGGTACAGGAGATTTGGCTAATGACATATCAGCACTTGGAGCTTCTGTGCTCGGAGTAGATGCGTCGGCTACAATGATTTTAGCTGCTCAGCAAAAATATCCTGCCATTAACTTTCAAACGATGGAAGCTACAGCGATGCACTTTTCTCAGCAATTTGATGCCGTTTTCTCCAATGCCGCACTTCATTGGATGAAGGAACCTGATGTAGTTATTGAAAATGTCTATGGTGCACTGAAGAACGGTGGACGCTTTGTTGCTGAAATGGGTGGACAAGGCAATATTGCATCTATCATTTGGGCTCTGCAAAAAAGTATGGAAACTTTACAATTTCCCTATATCGACCACTATTTCCCTTGGTATTTTCCAAGCGTCGAGGAATATCAATCAAAATTAGAAAAGGCAGGCTTTCAGGTCGAGAATATCACACTCTATAAACGCCCTACACCACTTCAAGGGCAGGATGGGCTTCGCAACTGGTTGGTCATGTTTAGTGAAAATCTTCTTCAGCACTTAAAGGCTGATGAAAAAGAGCAGGTTTACGCGACATGTGAGGAATTATTAAAGCCAACTTGTTATCAACAGAATGAATGGGTCATTGATTATTATCGGCTGCGCTTTATAGCTCGTAAAAAATAGATTAAAAAGAGGGTGGGACAAAACCCACCTTTGAGCTGAAAAAGCCGTTGAAATTTTACGATGAGTAAAATTTCAACGGCTTTCAATAATTATTGAATAAAAATAAGGACCACTTCTGATAAAATAAAGTTACCACACAAAATTTTACAGGAAAGAAGGATCCTTATGTTCAAAAATTATAACATGAATCAATTAGTTTTGCCTCTAGATTTAGAAGTTCCATTACAAGAAAATGATATTGCTTTTGCCATCCATCATTTAGTCGAAAGTATTCCTGAGAGAACCTTCGACTCCTTTCAACGCCAAACAGGTTGCCCATCTTATCACCCACGCATGATGCTTAAAATTATTTTATGTGGCTACACGCAATCGGTTTTCTCTGGCCGTAAAATAGAAGACCTAACCAAAGACAGTATACGGATGATGTGGCTGGCCCAAGGGTATGAACCAAGCTACCGTACGATCAATCGTTTCCGTGTTCATCCCGATATGAAAGAGCTCATTCGCCAGTGTTTTGTGCAGTTCCGTGTCCAGCTTGTCCAAGAAAAAATCATCGATCAAGAGGCCATTTTTATTGATGGTACGAAGATTGAAGCGAATGCCAATAAATTCACGTTCGTTTGGAAGAAAGCAGTGGAAAAACATCATCACAATCTCGTTGAAAAATCGAATCAATTGTATAATGAGCTACTTGAAAAACAAATTATACCAGCATTGCAACGTGAAGATGAGGAGCAGCTTTCTATGGAAGAACTCACGCAAATCGCTGAAAAGTTAGAGGAAGTGGTCGAGGACTATACACAAAAAATCGATAGTACGGATGATGTCGGGATGCGGAAACAGCTGCGTAGTGAACGAAAAACGCCAAAGCAACTGTTAAAACAAGTACATGACTGGCTGATTCGTAAGCAGAGGTACGAAAAAGATTTTGAGATTTTTGACACACGCAACAGCTATTCAAAAACGGACAAAGATGCGACGTTTATGCGAATGAAAGACGATTACATGCAGAATGGACAACTAAAACCAGGCTATAACGTACAAATCGCAACAGAAGGTCAGTATGCGCTTGCCTACAGCATTTTTCCGAACCCAACGGATACACGTACGTTCATTCCATTTCTAAATGAAATCGAGCAGCATTATTTCGAGTTACCGCAATACATTGTCGCAGATGCAGGTTATGGTAGTGAACAAAACTATGAGGAGATCCTTTCGAACAGAAAACGAGAAGCACTGATTCCCTATACCATGTATGAGAAGGAGCAAAAGAAAAAGTACAAACAAAACCAATTTAACACCGATAACTGGCCATATGATAAAGAAACAGACACCTATACATGCCCGAATCAGAAACGTCTCGAATGGAAAAATCAAACTGTACGGAATGATCGGACAGGCTTCCAACATACGTTCAACATCTACGAATGCGAGGACTGTTCAGGATGTCCATTCCGTTCATCATGTACAAAAGCAAAAGAAGGCACCAATCGAAAAATGATGGTGAATGAAAAATGGGAACAACAAAAAGAATATATAAGAACAAAGCTTTCAGAAGAAAAAACGCGTACCATTTATCGTCAACGCAAAATTGACGTGGAGCCAGTTTTTGGATTCTTGAAGGCTAATTTGCGTTTCACTCGATTTTCTGTACGAGGAAAATCGAAGGTAGAAAACGAAATGGGGCTCGCATTACTGGCCGTGAATTTACGAAAATACACGGCCAACAAACAAGAACATATAAAATTAAATAGTAAAAAATGGAGAAAGGAGAATTTGAGCGAACTCAAATTCTCCTTTCTCCTTATTCGAAGCTAGTTCTGTCCCAGCCTCTTTTTCATTGCTAAGAGCGAGGCAGCAATATCACAATGACGCCTATTAAGCATATCCCTGCGCCAATAAAGTCTAAATGATCGGGCTTTTTGCCATCAATGCCCCACCCCCATAAAATAGACAACACGATGAATACCCCACCATAGGCTGCATAAACCCTACCAAAGGTTGGAAAGGTCTGGAAAGTTGCGACAACGCCGTACAGAGCAAGTGCAATACCGCCAATAATGCCCCAATAAAAAGGTTTGCCCTCTCGTAACCAAAGCCAAATTAAATAGCCCCCGCCAATTTCGCCAATTCCTGCAAGGATAAATAATAATATAGCTGTCATACTGTATCTCTCTTTCTCGTTTTAACTCTATTATACATGTCTTACATGCCCCAATAAGTAATAGTGTCCGTTAAACCGATTAAAATTAATAGGATACCTGCCGTCATTTGAATAGCCCTTCCCATCTTCATACTCTTTCGTAGGATAAGGCGCTTGGCATCAAAGACATAGATCAACAGAAGCATCATAATGAGCGGTACAGCGGTCGCTATGCCAAAAATACTCGGTAGAAGCAACCCATAGGAGGTACTTGCCACAAGGGGCATTAACCACACAAAGAACAAGACAAACATAGTGGGACAAAAGGCAATCGAAAAACTAGCGCCCATTAAGAACGAGCCTAATTTCCCCTCTTTTACTACAGGTGGTAGCAACGATGTTAAGCGTTGTAGAAAGGTTAATTTGAATAAACCGATTAGCACCAGCCCTGTTACCAGCATCATCGGTCCAATAGCCTGACGAAAGATTGGAAAATAAACGGTCATTTTTGTTTCAAATGATTGTCCAAAAAGCCAAGCACAAAACCCAAGCACACTAAAAACAACCACTTTCCCCCCAATAAAAAACATAATTTCTTGCCAATTACTGCTCTTTTGTAGTGTTCGATTGCCGTAAAATGTAATGGCACTCATATTACCCGTTAACTGACATGGAGCAAAGGCGCCTATCAAGCCAAGAAGAATGGCCATCATCAAAGCAGAATGCTCATAGCCCTGTACAAATTGCGTAATCGGCTCACTAATAAACTGACTAATGGTGGACAACATACTATACATATCAACACCCTCTATCTATCCTTTATACTAAAATAGTATAAAGGTACATTATGAATAAACCGTGCAGAAAGCTGCTTCACCCATACACGCTATTACACGCTTCTAAAAAATCATCATATTCTGCTGAGACATACTTTGTAAGCAAATAAGTATCCGATACAATATGGGAAAATTCTTTTAACGAATAGCTATGTAGAAGATGTTGCTGACAATCAGCTTCTATCACACTCTTAGGCAACAAGGCAATACCAAGACCATGTTTGACGAAATGCTTAATCACCTCTGTTTGATTAATATGCATTGTTTGATGGCTTGCAAACTGCTGTAGCACCTGCTGTACGTCCTCCCAATAGGGCGCATACTCATGTGTAAGAAGCGTTTCCTGCTGTAAAAGGGTGAAAGCATCCAATTCCTTTTTAGCAATAGGAGCAATTAAATGCAATGGTTCCTGTGCGAGCATCACCGTGTGAAGCTCACGTGTTGAGGTTAATTTGGATAAGCCAATATCAATTACACCAGTAAACACCGCTTCCCCGATTTCATTGGATTTTAAAAGTTCTATCACTACTTGAGTAGTTGGCTTTCGGCACTGGAATGCTGTGAGGATGGCAGGTAATGTTGAGTTCGCAATTTGTGGAGCAACGCCAAGCGTAAGTTTAGCGGTGTAGCCTTTTACAAAGGAATCCATTTGATGTAGCCCTTCATCTAAAGCGGACAGGATTTTTTGTGCCTGCTGACTAAAATAAGCCCCCTGCCGATTTAACGTCACTTGTTTGCCCTGTCGATCAAATAAGGGGGTTTGCAATGTCCTTTCTAAATGCTGGATATGCTTTGTAACGGTTGATTGAGTAATAAATCGTTTTTCAGCTGTTTCTCGAAAATTTTCGGTTTGTGCTGCCACTATAAATGTGCGTAGCCACTCTGTTTCCATCGCCATCCCTCTTTCGTTTTCAACTAGTATAGCGAAAAATTTGTAAGTCTTGAAACCTTTTTTTAACATAAGCGTATGTATAGCTAACGATGTCAGTAGGAGGAATGAAAGATGTCTTTTTTTCATAAAGCATTAGCAAGTATTGGTATAGGTTCAGCGACAGTGGATACAAGATTAGAGAAGGATAGTTATCGTGCTGGAGAGGTCATGCAGGGGGAAATCGTTGTGCGGGGCGGTCAAGTGGAGCAACAGGTCGACACGATTTACCTATCCGTCAATACGACGTATATCCGTGAGTCGAATGATCACAAACATACAGAGGTTGCCGCACTGCAGAAGGTGAAAGTAACAGAGCCTTTCACACTGGGTGCGGGCGAGGAAAAAATCTTCCCTATTTCATTAACATTGCCATTTGAAACACCGATTAGTGCAGGCAAAACACAGGTATGGATTCAAACGGGCCTTGATATTAAAAATGCGGTCGATCCGAGTGATAAGGATTATATTCGTGTGGAGCCAACAGTACTAGCAGGACATATATTAGATGCGATTCGTGGATTAGGTTTCCGTTTACGTGAAGCAGAATGTGAACAAGCTCCTTCACGCTTCCGTGGCTACTATCCATTTGTTCAGGAATTTGAATTTGTACCAACTGGACAATATAGAGGCCATTTAGATGAGCTTGAATTAGTTTTCCTTTCTCAATCCAACCATTCTGCAGAGATTTTCATGCAAATTGATCGCAAAGTAAAAGGCATTGGTAGCTTTTTTGCTGAAGCATTAGATATGGATGAAAGCTATGTTCGCACAACGGTTACGATGCATGATCTACCGACACTGCAAGCAAAGCTTCAGCAAATCATTTCAAAACATGCCTAATGAACTAAAAAAGTAGTTGAAGCCTAACTTCAGCTACTTTTTTTATGATCAAATAGGAAGGTGAAAAAGATGTGATGAAAGCAGCATTATTTGATTTAGACGGAACATTATTAAATAGAGATGCATCTATCGAATTCTTCATTGAGCAGCAATATGAGCGATTAAAGTCGGTATTAGGTAGTATTTCAAAAGAACAGTATATAACTCGCTTTATCCAACTAGATAAGCGAGGCTACGTTTGGAAGGATTGCGTCTACCAGCAATTAGTAGAAGAATTTCATCTTGTTCATATTACGTGGGAAGAACTTCTTCAAGATTACCTAAACGAATTTAAATATAGCTGTGTCCCTTTTCCTAACCTTATCCCTATGCTAGAACAATTGAAAAGGGATCAGTTGGCTTTAGGCATGATTACGAATGGCTATGGGCATTTTCAGATGGACACTATAAAGGCATTAGCAATTGAACATTATTTTGATGTCATTTTAGTTTCTGAATGGGCAGGAATGAAAAAACCCGATCCTCAACTGTTTTTAAATGCCATCGAAAAGCTAAATGTCCTTCCTCATGAATGTGTTTTTATCGGCGACCATCCTGTGAATGATGTCAAAGGTGCTCAACATGTGGGAATGAAGGGCATTTGGAAAAAAGATAAACAATGGCAACATGTTCAAGCGGATGCCATCGTGGAGGATTTATTAGAAATACCGATATTCATTGACTCTTTCAGCCCATCATGCTAAAAACCCATCTACCAATAAGTAGATGGGTTTTTGTTCTATCTTATTTCACAGCTTGCTTTACTTTTTCCAGCACTTCTTCAGCTGTCGCTAGCTGTAATGCCTCTGTTGCTAAAGTCTGCATCTCTGGGACAGATAATTGCTTTAGCAAGGCCCTCGTTTTTAAAATAGACGTAGCACTCATAGAGAACTCATCTAAGCCTAGGCCTAGCAATAGTGGAACAGCATGCTCATCGCCAGCCATTTCTCCACACATTCCTACCCATTTCTGTTCTTGATGGGCAGCTTTAATGACCATTTGAATTAAACGTAATATGGCTGGGTTATATGGTTGATATAAATAAGAAACTTTTTCATTCATCCGATCTGCCGCCATTGTATATTGAATTAAATCATTTGTACCGATGGAGAAGAAATCCACTTCTTTGGCAAAAATATCTGCCATTACGGCTGTCGAGGGAATTTCAACCATCATCCCGACCTCGATGGAAGAGCCTACTGCAACCCCTCCAGCTATCAGCTTTTCCTTTTCCTCAAGCAAAATGGCTTTAGCCGCACGGAATTCTTGAATGGTCGCTATCATAGGGAACATAATTTTTAAGTTTCCGTAGACAGATGCTCGCAGTAGTGCTCGCAATTGTGTGCGGAATAACTCCTGCTGGTCAAGACATAGACGAATGGCACGGTGACCAAGGAATGGATTCATTTCTTCTTGCAAAGGTAAATATGGCAGGTGCTTGTCGCCACCAATATCCAGTGTTCGAATAACAACTGGCTTGCCCTTCATTCCTTCCAAGACTGTTTTATACGCTGTAAATTGTTCTTCCTCAGAGGGTAAATTTTCTCTGCCCATATATAAAAACTCTGTTCGATATAAGCCAATTCCCTCTGCTCCATGACGCAATACACCATCCAAATCATTTGGCGATCCAATATTAGCCGCTAGCTCAACATGCACGCCATCTTTAGAAACGGTTTGCTCATTCACTAAAGTAGACCATTCCGCCTGCTGTACACGATATTTTTGTGCCTTTTCCTGATAGTCTGCAATCACATCGGCACTTGGATTCACTAGGACTTGACCCGTCAAACCGTCAACAATTATAGTATCGCCATCCTGAATTGTTGTCGTAGCAACCCCTGCCCCTACGACTGCTGGGATTTCTAAGCTACGAGCCATGATGGCTGAATGGGATGTACGCCCACCAATATCGGTAATAAAACCGAGAACATAGTTGCGATCTAATTGGGCTGTCTCTGAAGGTGTCAAATCATTCGCTACGATAATTACCTGTTCGTTAATATTGCTTGGATTTGGAATATGTACTCCGAGTAAATGTGCTAATATGCGATTTGTCACATCTTTAATATCTGATGCACGGGCACTCATGTATTCGTCATCCATACCTTCAAATAATGCCACAAACATAGAGGTTACTTCATGCAATGCATACTCCGCATTTACCGCTTCGTCGGCAATTTTTTGATTGATAGGCCCAATTAATTCGGGATCATGAACCACTAATAAATGTGCCTCAAAAATTGCGGCTTCTTCTGCACTAAATTTTTCTAATGTTTGCTGTCGAATGACAATCAGTTCTTGCTCTGCTTTGGCAAGAGCGGCTGCTAAACGTTTCTGCTCTGCCTCGATATCATGAACAGTTGTTTTAGCGAATGTTAAATCTGGTTGGACGAAACGATATGCTTTCGCAATGGCAATGCCGTCTGAAGCGGCAATACCAGTGAGTCGTGTCATTGTGCAAGCCCCATTTCCGTGATGAGTGTCGTTAGTGCTGCTAATGCTTGCTCTTCGTCTTCCCCCTCTACAGCAAGTGTAAATTGTGAACCTTGCTTTAAGGCTAATCCCATCACACCTAAGATTGATTTCAAGTTAGCTGCTTTTTCTTCTGTACGTATTTCTATAGATGAAGCAAATGGTGTTGCTTTTGCCACAAGCTGGCTCGCAGGTCTTGCATGAATACCTAAAGGATCGACTACTGTAAATTGTTGTGTTTTCATAATTTATTCTCCTCTTCTTGTAAGTCTGTTAAAACAATCACATTTGGATGTTTGGATAAAGCAGTTGCTGGTACATCTTCTGTATAATCAGAAGACAGCAAGCGCTCTAACACCTCACGCTTAGCTTCTCCCACTGCAAGTAACAAAATGCATTTTGCACGCATAATCGATTGAATACCCATCGTGTATGCCTGTGTTGGCACTTCGTCGATGGAAGAAAAGAAACGCGCGTTAGCTTGACGAGTAGATTCTTCAAGTGTCACGAGATGTGTTAAAGAAGCAAATGGCGTACCAGGCTCATTGAAGCCGATATGACCATTTTGACCGATACCTAGCAGCTGGAAATCTAAGGGATATTGTTGCAATAATCCTTCATAGCGAGCTGTTTCCACTAGAGGATCTACTGCTAATCCATCTGGTAAATACGATGCTAGAAATGGCTTTTGGTTAAATAAATGTTTATTCATATAATAGGCATAGCTTTGTTTATGAGTTGCCTCAAGCCCAACATACTCATCCAAATTAAAGCTAATACAATGCGAAAAATCAACATCTGTTTGACAGATTTTAGCATATAGCGGTTCCATTGTTCCACCAGTAGCTAATCCAAACGTTGTGGCGCCATTATTTTTGGCTTCCAAGATGGTCGCTACTGCATGTGTATATAAATCATCCATTGCGGAAAATCTTTTTACTTTCACCACGCATCCTCCTTTGTACCCTAGAAATGAATACGCTGACCATATTGATTAATAAGCGCATAGTTATTATTTTCCCCTAAATTACTGCTACCAAACACTGGTACACTAGCGCCCTGTGCATGCATCAGCTCAATGATTTGAGCGAATAAAGCATTTAATAAAGTCGCACCTAGCACCGTTGATACAGGGGCATATTGCAATTGGTCAACGGTTAGCACACCATCGCCTAATGGCACATGCGTATTCATTACTTCATCTACTACTTGCTCTAAACGCTTGCCTGACGGATGACGCGATGGCTGGTGCTGATATTCCAGCGACTGCAGTGATATGGTCAAAGCGCCCGCTTCCTTTGCATAGATAGCCATATCAATGGGGGCTGGATTATTGGCAGAGGTTGAAATGATGATACAAACATCTTGGTCATCAAATTGCAGCTGATCCTTATAGGAGGCTAAAAAAGCCTGTTTTTTTTCATTTTGTGAGGATTGCCGTGCACCCTGATGTAGCATTAACGATTCTATGTGTATCGGTTTAACAGGCACTAAGCCACCTGCCCTGTAGTAACATTCCTGTGCTAATAGCATGGAATGACCAGAGCCAAAGAGCTGGATAATGCCTCCCTTTGTGAGACGTTTAACAATTTGCTTGGCAATATGCATAAGTTGGTTGCTTTCCTGCTGTGCCACCATTGTTAAATATCGATTTACTTGTTGAAAATAGGTATTCATGTTCTATCACCTTTTCATTTCCATCGTTTCATGCTAGATGTTTGTATACCTTCTGCATATTAGTGACAATTGTCAGCTTGCATTGCATCATATAGGACCTTGCCCGCCTTAATCGTTTGATGGAGCTTTAAATGTTCATCTAAAATTACCGCGTCCGCATCATAGCCTTGTACAAGCTGACCCTTATTACCTAGCTTCAATTGCTCTGCAGCATTAAAGCTGGACATTTTGACAAGCTCCTCCAGCGGACAATTCGTAATGTGATGCATATTCCGTACAGCTTGATCCATTTTTAAAATACTGCCTGCTAACGATCCATTTGACAAATGAGCGCCTGCTTCTGTCACATGAACTGTTTGACCGCCTAAATCATACGCTCCATAGGGCATTCCCTTTGCGCGCATCGCATCGGTAATTAAAATTAGCCCGTCTGCTCCCTTTAAGCGATAAGCCATTTCCACCGCACCTTCATGCATATGGATAAAATCAACAATCAGTTCTGCCTTAATCGCATCTAGCAGCAGGACACCACCAACTACACCTGGATCTCGATGGTGGAATGGACGCATTTGATTGTATAAGTGTGTTCCCTGTGTGGCACCTAATTGAGCCGCTTGTTGCATTTGCTCAAAGGTCGCATCCGAGTGACCAATTGAAACAATGACACCGCTAGCAGAAATACTTTGTACAGCTGCCATGCCATTTGGTTCTTCAGGTGCTAGCGTAATTTGCTTAATTTTATGGCCACTTAGTTGCTGCCATTTTGACCATATATCTAAATCTAGCTCGACAATATATTCAAGAGGCTGTGCCCCTGCGCGCTGCTTCGAGACAAAAGGTCCTTCGATATGAATACCGAGTACCTCTGCTTCGTCTGGCTGTGGCTGGAACTGTGCCACATTTTCAATAGCTCGTTCAATGTTGTCATAGCTTTGTGTCATCGTTGTGGCTAAAAAACTTGTCGTTCCTTCTTTTAAAAGGGATTGAGCCATCGTATGAAGCCCTTCATCAGAAGCATCCATCGTATCCATTTGAGCGGATCCATGAATGTGCATATCAATAAATCCTGGCAATAAAAATTTCCCTGAACCATCAAGCTGTTCTACATCGTGGATATCAAGCTGAGGAGCAATTTGCGCAATTTTACCATCCTTCATCCATACATCTACCTGCTCATCTCGCCCATTGGCATTCACCACTGTGATATTTCGAATGAATAAACTCAAGAAAAACATCTCCTTCTTGAACAAGGGCTGTCGAAAAGGTTCCATTTGCAATAGCTCATTGCCCCTGTGCACCTTAGCTAACAGCCCCATTAGTCGTTACTTCTTCATTGTAATAATATTCGTTGAGCCTGCTCGTTGATAGCCAGTCTTTTCAAGTGTAATCTCTTGCCCCATTAAGCTTGTGAAGACAACTGGAGTAATGACAGAAGGTACTTGATCTTCAATCTGTACAAGGTCTGCTTTTAATAACGCATCCCCACGCTTAATTTTTTGACCATCTGTAACGAACAGATCAAAGCCTTCACCATTTAATTTGACTGTATCTAAGCCAACATGAATTAATACCTCAATGCCCGTATCCGATTTTAAGCCAATTGCATGCTTTGTTGGGAACACCATCACTACTTGACCATCAAATGGGGCATAGACTGCTCCATCTGTCGGACGAATCCCGAAACCTGGACCCATCAAGCCTGCTGAAAATGCCTCATCAGGCACTTCTGTTAAAGGTAATAAATCGCCAGTCATTGGCATTTCGAAATCACGCAATGTCATCGTGTCATTCTTCACTGTTTCTTCCATGACAGGCTGTGCAGCTGGAAGTCCTGCATTGGCTGGTGCTGGATTGCCTTTTTTCAAACGTTCTTTTATGGCTTCAGCTAAAAACTCAACAGATGTCCCAATAATTACTTGGACATTGGTTTTACTGATACGCATAACGCCTCTTGCACCTGTTTGCTTCAATGTTTTTTCATCGACGCTAGCAGAATCCTGTACTAATAATCGTAGGCGAGTTGTACAATAATCCACTTGCTTAATATTGTCTTTTCCACCTAATGCTTCAATTGTATAATATGCACGTAAATCGACATCATCAGCAATAGCATTTACTTCGCCATCCTCATCCTCATCGTCTTCACGTCCAGGTGTTTTTAAGTCTAATTTTTTGATTAAGAAATAGAATACTACAAAGTAAATCGCCCCAAAGCCTAAACCTAAAGGTAATAAGAGCAATGGTTTATCTGCCAGACCAAGGTTTAGTAAGTAGTCAATTAAGCCTGCAGAGAAGCCAAAGCCATCACGGAATCCAACAAGATAGGCCACAGCCAATGAAATACCTGTTAATACAGCATGGATACCATAAAGAACTGGCGATAAGAACATAAAGGAAAATTCAATAGGCTCTGTAACACCCGTTAAAAAGGCTGTTAAAGCGATGGAAACGAACATCCCTCCAACGATTGGACGCTTTTCTTTTTTCGCTGCAAAATACATTGCTAAACAAGCTGCTGGTAAGCCAAACATCATGATTGGGAAGAAACCAGCTTGGAAATGTCCAGCTGATGTGTCTCCTGCTAGGAAGCGGTTGATATCCCCTTTCACGATTTCGCCTGCAGCATTTGTAAATTCACCGAAATCAAACCAAATAATTGTATTGATTACATGGTGTAGACCCACTGGAATTAATAGACGGTTGAAGAAGCCATACATCCCTACGCCAAGTGATCCTGCACCAATCATCCAATTGCCGACAGCATCAATGCCACCTTGAATTGGTCCCCAAACAATCGCTAAAACACTACCTAAAATTGCCATGGTGATGGACGTAATAATCGGTACAAAGCGCCGTCCACCGAAGAATGATAACCATTCTGGAAATTTCACATTATAATATTTGTTATATAATAAGCCTGCCGTAATACCGGCAATAATACCACCAAACACACCCATATTTAATTCTTCGTTAACAGTCCCTAAAACGGCGACTAAAACAAGATGCGCAATCGCACCTGCTAGAGCTGCACCGCCACTACTATCATGTGCAAACCCCATCGCAATACCGATAGCAAAAATAATTGGTAAATTCCCTAGTATAGCATTACCAGAAGCGGCCATAATACTAGCAATGTACTGGATGGCTTCATTCGGTACGGCCCCAAGCATATCCGCTGAACCTAAACGCAATAGTAATGCTGCTGCTGGTAATGTTGCGATTGGAAACATGAGCGACTTACCGATTTTTTGTAAGAAAGCAAACATTCATTATCCCCCTTTGGTATAGTTGTCTAGACCACTTTAGTAAAAAAAAAGCGTTTTCACTAAGTTGCTATTATTATAGGCGCAATTCAAAAAAAAATAAATACTTTTTTAATATTTCGTGATGTCAAACAAAAAAACCGCACCCTAATGCGAAATTAGGGCACAGTTCTTCTATAGCTTATGCAGTGACATCACGTTTCATAAAGGTTGAATAACTAATAACAAGGAAAACTACTGCGTAAATCGCAAGTACTGTTAATGAGAAGGGCAACGTCACATCAGCAATCATGGAGCCACCACCATGCTCATACTGTGTTAAATCAGAATGTGTGAGCCAAATATATTTGACGATGTCGTATCGGCTTAAGAACATAACAATCATGCCGCCTGTAAAAGAAAGGAACATCGTTAAACCGATTGCTAACGAGCTTGAACGGAACACAGAACCAATCAAAAAGGCAAATAATGTAGACATCACAAAATCGCCACCAGATAATAGGTAATGATAGGCTAAATCACTCCATACGGCCTTTTCAACGACCTGTCCATTGACCATTTCTAATTCGACACCTGTTCCCATGCCGAATAAGATTAAGCCGATAAGCGCACTTACCACAACATTGACCACATACAATAACAACCCAAAAAGGAATGTTGTCAGTAATTTAGACGTTAACACTTTGGCACGTGACATTGGACGCGTTAAGAGCATTTTAATCGTCCCTGTTGAAAATTCGCTCGATACAATACTAGCTGCGGTAATGACTGTAAATAAAGTAACAAGCGTCAGCATGCCGCTTGTAAAGGACATAAAGCTTGCAAGACTACTATCCTTTTGACTTGGTGCATCATTCGCTAAACGATATTCAGAAATAGCCATCTGCTCTTGAAAGTATGCCTTATCTTCCTCCGTTAAATCTTCCCTTGCTAGCGTCTCTTTATAGGATTGAATGGCCTCCTGCTCTATGTCCTGCCAGGAGCCCTCCGTCGGGGATTTTACTTCATAATATTTGGTGATTCCAGCAGGAACAAGAATGACAAGAATCAGCATGGCCACCATTGCCCATGTTCCTTTTTTATGCCATAATTTCATCCACTCATTTTGAATTAGCTTCAGCAATTTGTCCGCCTCCAGTCATTTCTAAGAATTGATCCTCTAATGTTTTCTGATGTGGCTGTACAGCAAATAATTGAATACCCGCTTGGACTAGTTGTGTAGTCATAGCTGGGACATCCTCTTTCTTCATTTCCACCACATAGCCTTGATTCTCTGCTACAAAGGTAAAGTCATGCTGTTCCAGATAAGCAGACACCTGCTCTTTTGGCTGTGCCTCCACATAATAAAACGATGAGCTTTCATTATGAATATCGCGCAGATCAATCAGCTGCCCATTTTGAATCACGGCCACTCGATCACACATCAATTCAATTTCTGATAATAAGTGACTTGAGACAAAGACGGATACGCCCTCTTCTGAAGCAATCTTACGCAGGTACATTCGAAACTCACGAATACCAGCAGGGTCTAGACCATTCGTCGGTTCATCTAAAATTAAAAATTTCGGTCTGTGCAATAGCGCCTGGGCTAATCCTAGACGCTGTCTCATACCAAGTGAATACGTAGAGACCTTTTCATGTATACGATTTTCAAGCCCAACCTGTTGAATGACCTCCTGAATTCGTTCCTTCGTTACATTTTTATGCATCCGCGCAAAGTGTAGTAAATTTTTATAGCCTGACATAAATTTATACATTTCTGGATTTTCAACAATCACACCAACCTTACTAATGGCTTCCTCAT
This sequence comes from Lysinibacillus sp. FSL K6-4013, assembly GCF_038630435.1. Taxonomy (NCBI): domain Bacteria; kingdom Bacillati; phylum Bacillota; class Bacilli; order Caryophanales; family Bacillaceae; genus Lysinibacillus; species Lysinibacillus sp. FSL K6-4013. The sequence continues at coordinate 1,909,869 of NZ_CP152031.1, read as the reverse complement.
AATGCTCCTTCAGTGAAAGCCCATCGATGATGACATTGCCCTCTGTTGGATGCATAAGCCCTGTCATCATTCGGATCGTTGTTGTTTTCCCCGCTCCATTCGGTCCTAAAAATCCTGTAATTTGGCCAGGATATAAATCAATGTTTAACTGTTGAATTAATTGCTTTCCTCGAATAGTTTTCGATAAATTTTGCAATTGTACAATCGGTTCTGTCATATTTTTCACCCTTTCTAATCTATTTCGCCTGAGCATTATGCAGTCTGGCACGACAACATTGCTTTATTGACGATTCTTTCTTCACCTTTAGCTGTCTTTTACTGAAGGACGATAAAACCCTTTCATCCACTCAACTGCATCCTTATTAGCCACATCGCGTAATGTTTCCACATTCTCGTAGGCCATGATTGATCCTGCCTGCAATAAAATAATTTGATCTAAAATAGGCTCTACCTCATATAATTCATGTGTGGATAGCAAAATCGTTTGATTTTCGATGTCCGTAAATTGAATTAAGCCTTTAATCAGCTGCTCTCTCACAATTGGGTCTAGCCCAGCAAATGGTTCGTCCATGACATAATAAGGAACCTCTCGCCCAAGGGTGGCAGCCATTTTCATGCGACCACGATTCCCCTTTGATAATTGGCGTAGCTTTGTGCGCGTATCTACCTGTAAAAATTGTGCGACGATACAGGCTTTATCATAGGAAAAATCTTCAAATTGCGAAGCATAATGCTGGAAAAGCTGTTCACCTGTGTAGTACTCAAAAAACAAATCTGTATCTGGTAAATAAGCAATTTTGTCAGCACTTCTACGTGTGACTGGCTTACCCTCTAGTGTGATCTCACCAGCAGTGGGTCGCAGTAAACCAGCTAAAACTTTCATAAGCGTAGATTTACCACTACCATTTTCTCCAACTAGTCCAATGATTTGTCCAACCGGAAAGGAGAAGGATAGATCCTGTAAAACTGGCTTTTTCTTATATTGAAAAGATACATTTGATAGCTGTAACATCCCTTCACCTCACGCTTTATTTTTCAAAACCACAAGCATCTCTTCCTTCGAAAAGCCTAATGCCTCAATCGATGTTAAAAAATTTTCAGCCAGCTGATTTTTCATCTCTTCACGCAATAACTCAATGCGCTCCTCATTGCTCGTAATAAATGTACCCTGTCCTCGTTTGGTTTCCGTTATATTCATTGCCTCTAACTCCTTGTATACACGTTGCACCGTATTGACATTGACACCTGTTTCTACTGCATATTCTCGAACAGAGGGAAGTCGATCACCTAGCTCCAACTTCCCCTTCAAAATGTCTCCACAAATTCGATCGACAAGCTGGCTATAAATGGGTTTGTCACGCGAAAAATCCATCGTCATCGTAAAACCACCCTTTCAAGCCACTTCGATGCTGCTAAAAACAGCAGTAGTAGTAATAACGTAATGGCTATTTCCTCAACGACATATATCGAGCCAAGCATCCATTCCATCGTCATTTCTTTCGCTTTTGGTAGATAGTGTTCGATGTTTTGAAGCGAAACTTCTCCATGGAGGAAGATCGTTCGATACAGCTGACTCTCCGTTACCCGCGCCCAACTAGCTGTGGTTACATAAAACACAATCATTGTCAGCACAATTGAAAAACGACCTATTATGCGCTTCAATTGCAAATAAAAAGCTAAAAAGAATAAAAGAACGATAAATAGCATTAATTGTAAAATTGCCAATATAATAACAATTATTACTAAAACTAATAAAATTTGTCCAGCGCTTGCGATCAGCTCATCCTTAATATTGAAAATGGCTATACTCGTGAAAAGGATAGTGAAGAGGACATAACCTACTAATGAGCAAACCAATTTTGCTCCGATAAGCTTTGTGATAGAGCTTGTTGAATGGAGCCAGCTCTCCTTTGCTTTAATATCCAAACGCATCGATGCTAAAAATTGTAAGACAGAATAGAATCCACCTAGAAAAAGAACGAGTATCGTAAATGCAAATGCTAGTTGATGCTCATGTGCAAAGAGATCGACATACTGATGTAAGATATAGGGAACGATCCAAGATAGCATAAGTCCCATAAATATCCCTACTAAAAACCATGAGCGATAAAGTACCCATTCTTTTTTTATAAGTCCTGTAAAGCTTTTCAATCACAACACCTCGTGTCATAGTGTACTAGTCACATATTACACTATGACTTATTTGTTGGCAAGTGTCAAATACAAGAAAAAGGAAATTTCGTTTATTCAACAATTAACGCTTATGCTCAAAGAAGGTATTCACCTATTAAACACAGAATATATGGATAGCACTCTAACACTAAGCGCAAGGTGGTACTTGAATGGATAAAAGAGTTGTCTTTGATTTTGAAATTGAATTTACTAATGGTGGTGGCATACAAGGGCAGGATTTTCGCCTTGATATTGATGGAGATGACATATCGGACGAAGAACTAGCTAAGTATATTGTGGAAGATATGAGGCTGCTCATGGTTGGCAAGGTAACGATCCTTAACAAGAAAATTATAAATGAAAAACATAAACGAAAACCTCTTGATGAGCAAGAAAGGACATGAAGCTCGTTGAAAGCAATACTATTTGATTTAGATGATACCTTACTTAATCGAGATCATGCTGTCGATCACCTGTTTCATATTATTTTGGAAAAATACTATGGAGCTATTCAGGGTACGCTCAAAAAGGACATGCTGGAAAAATTTAAGGAATACGATAAAAGAGACTATGGGATTGCCGATAAAACCAATGTTTTATCATCGTTTTTTGATGCGTTTCCATCAGCCTGTCAATTGCCTCGCCATGACATGCAAGATTTTTGGGATCAGCAGTTTCCATATTGCTTTTCTATCGATCAACATACGTTGAAGGTTCTCCAAACGATTAAGAAGCATGTACAGGTTGGCATTATCACAAACGGCACTACTCAGCGACAAAAGGCTAAAATTACGCATACAGGCTTAGCTAGCTATTTTGATGTTATCCTTATTTCTGAGGAAGTAGGATTAACTAAGCCTGACAAACGCATATTTGAATTAGCACTACATCAGCTCCAAGTTCAGCCAAATGAAGCTTTATTCGTTGGGGATGACTTAGCAAAAGATATTGCTGGTTGTCAGCAAGCAAGGATGAAGGGCATATGGTTCAATCCTCATCGGCTCACGAATAATACTGACATTAAGCCTGATGCCGTGATCCATTCATTTGATCAATTAATAAAAGGAAGAGACCTGTTTGACTAGGACTCTTCCTTTAACTTTAGACCATTTTCCCTACTACTTTTACCTTTAATCTTGTCGCATTTTCTGGATGATACGCGAGAGGTGTTTCTTCTACTTCCACTAGCTCAATCGTATCCTCCAGAGCACCTGCTAATACAGCCTGTTTCACAGCCTTGTTTTGTGCATCCTTTAAGGATTCCTCACGCGGTTCTTTGGAATAAATATAAATTTGCTCATATTGACCACTAATTTGTGCAATCGAGGCACCAATGGCATTCGCTACACCACCATATTCAGATTTTACAATTGTGGAAACGCCTCGAATCTTTTCTGGCACAATGATTCCCCCGCCACCTACTAAGACTAGAGACACATCCTCTGAGGAAGTTTTCATCTTATCAATCGCCTGTTCTAGTAACGAAGAAATTTCTTCTTGAACGGCTTTGGCAAAGGCTTCATCAATATGTGCGACTAATGTGGAATCTCCTACATCTGCTAAGCCTAAACGGACAGCGATATCTGTTGTTGTTAAGGTCGAGCCACCGAAAACAAGGGCCTCCTCACTAATTTTATAGCCTACACTATCTGGTCCAACTGTTATTTTGTCGCCGTTCACACGAACAATACTACCACCGCCAAGACCGACTGAAATAATATCTGGCATCCTAAAGTTTGTCCGAATGTCGCCCACTTCAACTGCGACCGAGGATTCTCGCGGGAAACCATCCTGTAATACACCGATATCTGAAGTCGTACCCCCAACATCCAACACCATTGTGTTTTGAATTTGGGATAAATACGATGCTCCACGAATACTATTCGTTGGTCCACAGGCAATTGTTAAAATCGGGAATTGCTTGGCGTAGTCGATAGACATTAATGTGCCATCATTCTGGCATAGATAAACTTCTACATCAAAAATGCCTTCTGCTTGTAACGCCTGTACAAAGCCCTGTGTTGTTGTCTCAATGACCTTACATAATGCAGCATTTAGAATCGTTGCATTTTCACGTTCAATTAGCCCGACTGAACCTATTAATGAGGAGCAGGAAATCGGAAATTCCTCGCCATAGACATCTTGAATCCATTCACGAACCTGCAATTCTTGATCATTTTTAATAGAGGAAAAGACACCAACAATCGCAATGGATTCTACTTGACCACGCCAATCCTCTAGTAGTTTTGTAATTTCCTGTTGATCAAGCGCACTCAATAACTGGCCATCGTATTCATAGCCCCCGTGTGCGATGGCATAATTTCCTGATAATTTATCAATCATATCGGATGGCCAAGCTGTATAGGGGAGTACGGAAGCCGTCGCTGGATAGCCTAGTCGAATGACACCCACCTTTGCTAGCTTTTTACGTTCCACAATGGCATTGGTACATTGCGTTGTCCCTAACATGGCATGAGTAATTTTTGTTTTGTCAATATTTGCACCCTCTAGTAATTGTTGTAGAGACTTTTCAATTCCCGTTTTAATATCTAAGCTTGTTGGTGATTTCACACTGTAAATAAGCTGGCTATTATGGTCTAAAAGGATGGCATCTGTGTTTGTTCCACCTACATCGATTCCAATTTTATACATGCTGTGCTACCTCCTTTTTCACCAGTTCCTCAATTGGCGTATACTCATATTCATAGCCAAAGTATTTGGGTCCAGCTGTTTCAATCCCTTTTGCTGTACGCCATTTTTCATGTGCTGGTAAACCAATCACACGCACACGTTTACCATATTTTAAGCTCTCTGTTGTAACAGGCAATAAGGTTTCATAATCCACCAAACAAATTAAGTCTGGTGTCATCGCAATAACCTGCTCGTTTTTCTCAGCTAATAAGTTTTCATTTTGGAAATGAACCTTCATTTGATCATTTTTATAAGATTCAATACCTTCTAGATTCATTTTACCTAGGTTAAAGCCACCCTTCGTTTCACGAATAACATCCACTATTTTTCCTTGGAAAAGCTCATATCCTTTCACAAGCTTTAAAAGGCTTTTTAGCTTATCGTTCACCTCTTGATCTTTCGAGGCAATAATTTCACCGATTTTTTCAGAAAGCGTCACAATATGATGAACACCGCTTTGTTTAATTTGTGCACCTGTTGTTGGGTAGAGGCTCACTAAAGAACTAGCGCCCATTTCTACTGTTGCTGTTCGGGCGATACGCTCGGTCCATTTATTATCAATCGTTTCAAAAATACCAATATTCCCTTTTTCATCAGTGATGGCCATTGGCGTTGCCGAAATTCCATCTAAGTGGAATGTCACCATTTGTAATTCCGGAAATGCACGCCCCATGCCATCACAATCAATCAATGGTAAGCCAAGCTGTGCTGCTACTACAATAGGAATCATCGAATTGACCCCACCTGCTTCCATTGGATAGGTGCCTGCAATTTTTTCTTTCCCCAAATATTGGGCAAGTTTTTGGAAAACCTTAACAAACTCATCGCCACGTGGAAATTTTTCTACTAAAACTGATGGTGCCCCCATCATTGCGGCTGGAATGAAAAAATCATCATCCGCAATTTCATCCACTGAATACAACTTTACAGGGCCATTTTTTTCGATAGCAGAAAGCGCCATTAATTTTCCAATATAGGGATCTCCTCCCCCACCTGTTCCTAAAAATGCTGCCCCTATGGCAATATGTTCAATAGCTGCCTGATCTAAATATCTCATCTATGTTCCTCCAATATGACCGTTTTTTGTACAGATACACGATACCCAACATAATAAATCACGAATGAAATAATGATGCCAATCATCGGTTGGTTTGGTAGCGCTGGCAATGCAGGGAATAAGGAAAATACCACTGGCATACAGGCAATTACAGCACCTACTAGCCAAGAAAATACACCTAATCGATTGACCCCTTCAACTTCCTGCCAGCTATCTGTTTTGCCTTTATGAATGACCCAGTAGGAAGCAATCATCACCCCTGCAACAGGCGGAATCATCGCCGATAAAATTGACATGATAGGTGTAAAATAATTTAAAATCCCTACAACGGCTAAGATTGTGCCAATTGTACCCGCCACACCTATGGCTAATCGTTCTTTGTTTTTAGCAACATCAAATACATTAATTAAGGCAATTCCACCTGAAATTGCATTGACCAAATTGGTTTTCCATGTTGCTAAAATCAGACCCACTCCACCAATAAAGGGTGTTGCGATATGCAGAAAGACTGCTGTAATATCACTTGTTTGATAGGCAATCGTTAAGACAGCTCCCACAGCAATCATTAGCACCCCTGCAGGAATAATCCCTAATGTAGCGGCTTTGAAAACGTCTGAACGTTTTTTTGAAAATTGCGAATAATCACCCGCTATAACAGCCCCTAATGCAAAGGACCCAATCGTTACAGCTAAACCATCCATAAAGCTCATATTGCCCTGTGGCTGATAATCCCGAACGGACTGTAGTTGCTCACCAGTTAATATTTGACCTAAACCATACAGGCAAATGATGACGAGCAATGGTACGGCGATATAGCTTAAAATACGCAACACCTTCATCCCATAAAGTGCGGATACGACCATGACCATACCACTAATGAATGAAGCGATTGGAATGGGTATATTCAAATGATAGATTGCTAATAAGTTTGCTAAGGCTACGCCACACACATTGGCCTGAATGCCAAACCACCCTAAGCAAGCAATAGCTAAGATAATGGATAATATTGTACGAGAGCCCTTTTTTCCAAACACTTGTCCTGCTATATGGACAGTGGGCTTTCCTAAATCACTGCTTTGCATGCCTTGCAAAATCATGATGATCACGACAATAGCATAGCCTACAAAAGCAACAGCCAGTGCCTTTGATAAACTCATATTGGTAATCAGTGCGTTACCGACTAATAAACTGGGAATACAAATCATGGCACCAGCCCAAATAATGCCTAAGCTATACCAAGATTGACCTTTATTTTCATCTTGCATGTGACTCCCTCCTTATTGGTGATGGATTAATGTTTTTAATTATAGAAGATAGGTAAGAGTCGAGTCTTTTGCGCAAATGAAAAAAATAATCTGAAATTTTGTTCAAAATGACAAAATTTCAGATTATTCTAATCATTAATCAATCGATATAGCATGCAAGCCATGTAGGCATCATAAAATTCCGAATATACGGTAACATCTGTGCCAATCAGCTCACTAATTTTTTTGATGCGGTATTTCACCGTGTTTTTATGGATATAGAGGAGCTCTGCACAGCGCTCCACACTAGCATTTGCATCTAATAAAAAGGTTATCAATGTCTGCAAGGAATCATGGTCGCGTAAAATGGGTTCAATTACAGACAAATATTCTTCAATCATTTCCTCGCCCTGCTTACTGATATCAATTGCCCTTTTCATGGAGCGCACTTCCGCTGCAGTAAACAATTTTCGCATCGGATAAATCGTATGGGCTTTGTCCCCCACCTGATTGACCAATTGATACATTTGACGAACAGACTTTGTATTTCTCATTTTAGGTGCATAAACAATTTCAGCGATTTGGGCATCGTATTGAGTAGTTTCACTATATTCAATGGCAATTTCAAATTCATGATGCTTATAAAAGCAATTGCCTACCAGTACAATTATACAATGGTCAATGCATTGGATGACTCTTGTTTGATAATATTTGGACAGTTGCTCTTCTAATTCATCGCGAATTCTTTTTTCGTCTGCTAAATCATGCATGTAGACAAGCCACATCATTTGAATGGCGGAAACATCAATATGAAGAAGATTGGCTAATCTTCTCATTTTCTCCCCCTCATCATTGATAATAGCTTTAACTAAGGCATATTCACTAACCTCATCATGCTTGTCTCCCCATAAATTTATGGCTACTTGCACAACCTCACTTACTTTTTCAATTGTCTTAGCAGGTAGTTTTGTATTTTCTTTAATCAGAAATAAAAATAGCGGCTCGCCATTTTTTTGATGTACTCTTTTATAGTCTACGACACAGGCGACATCACTTCTTAGCAGCTCGAGCTTGCCTGCTTCCCTCTGAAAATTGGATTGGGAGCATTCTTCGATGACATTCGCTACATCTAATGATGAATTTCGTGGCCACATCACTTGGTTCACAATGTCAAAATGACTATTGGTGAGCACAATATTCGCCTTTAAACGATCTGAAAGCATTTTCAGTGTAATTTCAACACTTCTTAAATGCTCAGGTAGTAACGATACCTTTTCTAATGTCTCTTTGACAAAATGATCATTAACGCCTTGATGACTAACAATCGCTTCCATAACCTCATAGATAACCTCGTTATAGCGCAGTGAATAATCATTTCGCGGCATACAAATGATAATAAAGCCTTGTGCCTCCGCTAACGCAAGCACTTCTTCTGGAATATCAGGCAATACAATGCCGACATAATATAAAATAAGCCCCAGCTCTCCTAAATCATGTAAATGCTGTATCGTTTCACATTGCTGCTCCACACTATCTCGAATGGAGTAAAAGGAGCTAATAACAAGCTCCTCTGCATACCATTCCTCCTGTACACGGTTAATAATTTTCGAATAAAAATCAACATTCGATACCTCTAATACAGATAGAGATGATACAGTACGGTGCAGGTTACCTCGCCCTGTTAACACCTCTGCCCCTCGAAAAGATGGCAATTGTAATAATTCATTGACCGTTACCCCATGTTCCACCACCACTTTTCTTTACAACTCTTTTGAAGAAGAATACCATATCCCCTATTATCTTTCAAAATACAGTTTGCTCTCTATTTTAACTGATAGCTTGTTAGTGTTAAAATAGTAACTAAATGGATAAGATTAGAGAGGAAAATGAGAATGTCTAATCAGACAAAAAAAGTTACAACCATTGGTACAAAAATCCGACACAGTCTACAGGCAGATTGTCAAAGCTGTTTTGGCTTGTGCTGTACCGCTTTAAATATTGTGGCTTCTAGTGATTTTGCGATCAATAAACCCGCAGGCACGCCATGTCCTAATTTGCAGGATAACTATAGCTGTCACATACATAGTCAGCTACGAGAGACAGGTTTTAAGGGCTGTACCGTTTTTGATTGCCTAGGCGCAGGTCAACAGGTTTCACAGGTGACATTTCATGGACAGGATTGGCGACAATCTCGTGAGCATGCTGACAAGATGTTTCGTGTTTTTCCTATTATGGAACAGCTTTACGAAATGATTGCGTATGTGGCGGAGGCTTTGTCCTATCAGGTGGATAATATGCTTTATGAACAGCTAATTGCTCAATTGAAGCACCTACAGCAGACAATAGCTCAGGATGCAGATACCTTATTAGCATTGGATATGGTAGCTATTCGTATGCCGATCAATGCACTATTGCTCCAAACTAGCGAACAAATTCGCCAGCACAGTGTGAAGGGAAAGGCTTCTAGAAACTTGAATCAGCGTGGGGCTAATTGGATGGGCAAAAATTTAAAAGGCAAGGATTTACGAGCGACTGATCTAAGGGGGAGTTATTTAATCGCAGCTAATCTTCAAGATGCGAATTTACAGGGAGTAGATTTCATCGGGGCTGATTTGCGAGATACCAATTTACGCGGTGCTGATCTTTCAACAAGTCTGTTTTTAACCCAAATGCAAATCAACGCCGCACAGGGGGATCGTTCGACTAAATTACCTTCATATATAAAACGACCTGCTCATTGGCAATAAAAAAAGGTAGATGGCGTTTTACGCTCATCTACCCTTTTTCATTAGGCTTGTTTCTTTTTATAAAGCACAGTAGCCGCCACTAACACAAGTAAAATAGACTGTCCTATGATTGTTTCCACCGTTGGATAGAAGCCAATCAAGCTAATAACAGGTAAGCCATCAACAATCGTTGTGGACAGATTATCTGTCAGCTGCAAAGTATGCAGACTGACACCAATAATTTTAAAGGCTAGCACATAAATTAAAATAGTTGCTACTGCAAAAAATTTGTGAATTGGAATTTTGCCACTTGCTTTAAATAACACAACTGCAAGTACAGCAAGAATGAGCAGTGCCACCACAATTCCAAGTATAAACTGCGATGTTTCCATTTTCGGTGCAATCCCCGCATAAAAGACTAGTGTTTCTGCACCTTCACGGAAGACCGATAAAAAGCTAATCATAGCCATCGCAAAAATAGAGCCACTCGAAATGGCATTACCCATTTGTTTGGAAATATAGCGATTCCAACTGACCACGCTTGATTTACTATGCAGCCAAATACCCACACCGATCATCATCGCTGCAGCAATTAACCCTACATAGCCTTCCATTAACTCGCGATTCGTATCAATTGTTGCCGAATTTAAAATCGTCGACATAAGGATGGCAGCTACGGCGGATAATAGAACGCCGACAAACGCTCCGACATAAATCCATTTGCGCATCTTGTTTTGTCCTGATTTATTAAGGAATGATACTAAGGCTAAAATAATCAGTAATGCCTCTAGCCCTTCACGTAATAAAATTAACGCAGCATCCCAAATTGTGTAATCGGAATCCCCTTGAATCAGCTCAATTTCCGTACGGAATGTATTTAATTGTTTGGTCATGGCTTGCTGATCGACGTTTGATTTTAATAAATCACTCGCAATAATCGGCATATCACTTTCAATTTTCGTATAAAGACTGCCATTACGTGTGGAGATTTCAATTTCTACCCTTGGCCATATCGTAATAAATTCGCGTACTTTATTAGAAGCTGCCTGATAATCACCAGCATCAATTAGATCTTGTGCCTCGTCAATATAGGCGAGCAATGTTGCTAAGGAATAGTTACCTTCTACTACTTCCGCTGTTTCCTTACCAGCTACAAAATCCTCAATTGTTTTTTGCAACTCGGCAAATTGCGTTTTCATTAAAGCGAAATCTGGTTCCTCAGCTGAAATCGCAATACGTAAAAACGCCATTTGTGTTTCGATTTGCCCATACATTGCAATACTTTGCTCACGCACAGGTCGCTCTACTTTTTTCCATTTACTATTAAAGTCTTTATAAGCTTCATCAATAGCTTCACTATCACCACTTGCTAAAGCCTTTTCAAAGTCTGCCATAATTGGCTTAAATTTTTGGCCAAAGTCCGCTCGTTGTGCCGCTTCATCTACAGGATTTTCAAGCTTTTCTAGATCACGTAACGCATTCGATAGAGCCGACAACGCCTTTAAGCGTTCTTCCTTGGAAGTTGCCTCTGTGGCCTGCTGAAGAATTTCATCAATCTTGGTTTTTGCCTCAGTTTGATCAGAAGATACTTTAGCCCAATCCACAGCAAATTGTTCAAGTGCCTGCTTGGCCTCCGCCTCTTTATCCTGCTTTGTATTCATCAGTGCATCACTAATCGCAATATAGAGATGACTATAGGACTGCGCAGCTTGCACAGGTAAAGCTAAAGTCAGCATAAGGGCAAACACGATACTACAGCGCGTTAAAAAGTGCTTCACCTAAATAACTCCCCTTTTGTACACCAGGGAAGCAAGCAAACACGGCACTGCCTCGATGGGTAATGTACTCATTCATTTTATCCATACGCCCTAAGCTATTTTGGATGGTTGTAAATTGGGCTGGGTCTTTTTGAAAAGAGATAAAGATTAGCCCCGCATCATGGGTCCCTGTATTCGACATCACGCCTGACGCATAAGAATAAGAGCGTCGCAAAATACGCGCACCTGATTTCCGCGCCAAATGGACATGTGATGTATCAGGCATAATATAATTGCCCTTATCATCCTTTGCCTCTACATCAAAATCATCGAATTCCTTTGTTTTGCCAAAAGGTGCCCCACTGTCGCGGTAACGGCCAAATGTTGCCTCTTGATCTTTCAATGATGTACGATCCCAAGTTTCAAGATGCATTTGAACTTTACGCGCAATTAAATAAGAGCCACCCTTTAACCAGCCTTTATCCACCCACACGACCTCATTTAAGTCTTTTTCATCCGTAATGGCTGGATTTACAGTACCGTCCTTAAAGGCGAAGAGGTTTCGTGGTGTCCCTCCACTAGCTGGAAACGAGTTAAAGCCCGCCTGTGACCATTTTATTTCTACTTTACCTGAAGCAGCTCGTACTAGATTACGAACAGCATGGAAGGCCACCTGCGGATCATCTGCACAAGCCTGAATACACAAATCACCACCTGTGTATTCTTTCTGTAGCTGATCTTTGGGGAAATGTGGTAAATCCTTTAGCTCCGCTGGTTTTAAATGCTGGATGCCCAGTTTATCGAATAATGAAGGCCCGACACCAATGGTAATGGATAGATTAGATGCATCTAAACCCTCTGCCTCTCCAGTATCGCCAGTTGGCACTCTTGTATTTGTCGATACATCGACCATGACTTCACCATTCATTAAACGCACAACAAGGGGTGTCCATTGCTGGAACAACGCTTGTAGTTCCTTCTTTGATGTCACTAATACATCTAAAGAAGCAAAATAAATATTCGTCTGTACAGGTGTCACAATACCTGACTGATGCTTGCCATAGAAATTGACCTTATTGCTAGCCGTCGTGCTATCTGCTACTGGCTCAAAGACATCATAGCCCATTGCTTTCATGACACCACCCAAGCCAGAGGCACCGATGGCCACACCTGCCATACCGATACCTGTTAGCTTTAACATATCACGTCTAGAAATTTTTTTATTTATAAATTTTTCCTCGTTTGACGTTGTCATTGTTTAGTTCACTCCAAAATGATACCCATTTGACTTAATGGTTCTCCAAGCTGATTCACCGCTGCTGCAAGTGCTTTCGTATTTTCCTCCGTTAATTCCTCATAGGATACATAGCCACCATTAGCCGTTGTATGCTGTGCTAATAAATCGTCTACTGCTTTGAATTTTTCATCAAGTGTTGCCACTAATGTAGAATCTTTTGCTTCTAATTTTGAGCGTAAAATCTCAAAGATTTTTTCTGCGCCTTCAATATTCGCTTTAAAATCATAAAGGTCTGTATGAGAGTAAATTTCTTCCTCACCTGTAATTTTAGATGTTGATACTTCATTTAATAAATCTACTGCACCTGTAATCATTAAGTCAGGTGTCACTTCCACTGTTTGCACAAGTGCATGCAATTCCTTCGCATCTGCAAGAAGCTGATCTGCTACAGCCTCATAACCTTTTGTTGTATTTTCTTCCCAAAGCGCATACTCAAGCTTATGGTAGCCTGACCATTCTTCCTCACCCTTACCTTCTTCTTGAATATCTGCTAAACGTCCATCGATGCGAGGGTCAAGATCACCGAAGCTTTCCGCAATTGGCTCAGAGCGTTCAAAATACATACGTGCTGGTGCATACGCTGCCTTTGCCCCTTCAATATCGCCTGCTTTGAATAGGTTCACAAATTTCTCTGTATCTAGTAAAAATTGATCCATTTGCTCTAACGCAAATTGTTGATAGGCTGATAATTCAGAAGATAAATCCACCTCTTTTGTAGCTTGCTCCGCCTGTTCTGTTGCTGGCTTATCTTCTTTTTTTACTTCTTCTGTATTGCCACAGCCAGCCATTAAAATGCCTCCTGCTACTAATACCGACAAAAATGATTTGTTTTTCATACTTCGTACCTACTTCCGAATTTGTTTTATATTGTGATGATAATGATTATCATCATCTATTGCAACAACTATTTTTGTAAATAGAAAAAAACGTCATTTTTCAGTTATTCTTTACGAACAACTAGAAAAAAGACGTTTATTCTACAATATAATGATTCTAATCTACGAAATTTTTGCTTGTTTCAAATTTTCATGTTTTCCATGTAAAAGGTAATAAAGCACAATCGACACTAAAATAACAAAGACCATCAAGAAGAAAATCGAGCTGTAGCCCATAGATGGTACAAATAAGCCTAAGAAATAAGGCCCGACACCTAAGCCTAAATCATAAAAAATAAAATACGTAGATGTCGCAAGTCCTAAACGCTCATTTGGTGTTACTTTGATGGCAATTGCCTGTGCCACCGAGTTGAAGTTTCCATAGCCAATCCCGATACAAGCGGCAGCGATTAAAAAGGCAATCGTAGTTGTTGCTGAGCTAAAGGCATACATGCCTATTGCAAACAACACTAAGCATGGATAGATAATGATATTTGCCCCTCTTGTATCAAGCAATTTCCCTGTAAATGGACGTGTAGCCAAAATGACAATAGCATAGATAATAAAGAAGTAGCTACCTGCTGATACTAAATCTAACTCCTTTGCATAAAACGTCATAAACGACATCACACCTGAATAAGCAAAGCCAATCACAAGTGCCACAAAGGCAATCGGTACTGCACGCATTTCAATAAAGTTCGTCACTTTAAACCCAGCCTTTACAGCTGTATCCTTTGCTTTTTTCGGTGCATCTGGCACGGTCACAATGTAATACATAAAGAAACAAATAATCGCTAACACAGAATCTACTGCAAAAATCATACGATAATCTGCAAATAGCTGTGTTAATAATATTCCAATAAATGGGCCAATGGCTGTGGCTAGAATAGCGCTTAAGCTATAATAACCAATCCCTTCTCCACGACGCTCAGCTGGTAAAATTTGTGCAATAATGGTACCTGTTGCTGTACTGGCAATCCCTAGTGCAATCCCCTGTACTAAACGATTGATCATCAGCAGCGGTAAATTGCCTGCTATAAAATAAGACATTGTTGATAACATAAATAATAATAGTCCACAAAATAATGTTTTTTTGCTACCCCAGTCTCCAATAATACGCCCTGTCCCAAGACGACCTAATAGTGTCCCGATAATAAAAATACTCGATACAAGCCCCGCTGTACTTGTAGAGGCATTAAAATGCTCCACCGCATATGCTGCTATCGTAACCATTAATAAATAAAAGATTAACGTAATGGTAAAATTAATAAGTGAGACAATTAAAAAATCTTTTGTCCATAGTTTCTTTCTGGCTGCTTCCACGTTGCTCTCCCTATTGATTAATATTCATACAAATTCTTGCTAAAACCTGTGTCGCAATGTCAATATCTTGTTTTGGCACGCCTGCCAAAGCCTGCTCAAAAAATGGATTTAGATGCGACTTTATTTCCAGCACAAGCTCTTCCCCATGCTTTGATAGGTGTACCAGCTTTTCACGCTTATCCTTGCCCGTCATCGTTTCCACATAGCCTAGCTCCACAAGTTTATGTACAAGCTTCGTGACACTTGGCTTCTCTATAGACATGAAATTCGCGATATCTACAAATGAATGTGGACCCTTATCATTCAAGAAACGAAGCACTGCCCACTGTGAGCTATATAACTGATAGGGTTCAAGCTGCACATTCAACTGATTAATAAACGGCCGATACATTAAGCGGTACTGATTAAAAAATTCCTGTTCAATTGTCACACTATCACTTCCTTTTATATTAGTTAGCCTAGCTAACTATATACCTAAAAACTCTATTTGTCTAGTAGGAAATAAGCGAAACATCGCTAAAGCGGGATGATTGCTTTTAAGAGTGGTATCCGTCACTTTACGCATTCTATCCGCTAATTCGAAGCGTATCCTCCACTTTGCGCGTTCTATCCGCTACTTTCCTTGTTTTATCCGTCACTTTCAGCTTTCTATCCGCCAATACGAAGCGTATCCTCCGCTTTCTCTGCTCTATCCTCCACTTTGCGCGTTCTATCCGCTACTTTCCTTGCTCTATCCGCTACTTTCAGCATTCTATCCGCCAATTCGAACCGTATCCTCCACTTTCTCTGCTCTATCCTCCACTTTGCGCGTTCTATCCGCTACTTTCCTTGCTCTATCCGTCACTTTCAGCTTTCTATCCACCTACTTCAAGCGCCCTTTCCCTCTACAACACTAAAAGCTACAATTCAGACCTCTTGAATTGTAGCTCTTAGCTATTTATTCCTTAATCCAATATTTCCGATGCTTTTTGACACCCTCCGCTTTTAATGGGAGTTGTTGCAACAACTTATACGCTAAATCGGGAGAGTCAATGCCAAAGAATTCGCGGAAGCTTCGATTGGTTACCTGCTGCCCGACTAGTAACCTGTAGTCCTCTAATGTTCGAAGCAATGCATCATCGTCCACCAATCCACAGCGAGGGCAAATCCATTTCTTATAGTGATACTTTAAACGCTGCCCCGAGCCGCACTGTGGACATAACACACCCTTCACCATTTCCTTAAGAGGCACCTCTACTTCTTTTTTCAACTTTGTGTGCAGGGATAATAGAAGGTTGGCTAATTGTAAAAGATCAACTCTTTCTCTAGGTTGATAATGCTCTATCCATTTTTGTAGATGAAATCGTAACCCTTTTACATGAAATATAGGTTGCCCCTCAAAACCCTTTGTTAAAATGCCATTTTTCGTTGCCAGCACTACTGCATGTACAATAGGTAATTCGAAATGTTCTCGCAGTAGAAGCTTTTTCATCCATATGACATGCCGATCCAGCTGAACAAATGGATCAGTCATTCCTTCCACCGTGCCATCCAATGTTGTCCGTGTAAACTGCGCAAAAGGGACATCATATGAGAGATTTCCTGTTATATTTTTGATTTCAAGAATAAGTAAAAAATGTGGGCAGAGAAAGATGGTATCCATTTGATAGGTAGATCCGTAGCTATTTGCGGTTTGAAAATCATGTAGAAAAAAATGTGGGGTTGGTAAATCGATTTCGAGCCATTCTGCATCAACACGCTGTTCCCCCGCAAGACCTGCTTGGACACGGCTCAAACGTTCACCATAATAAGCGTAGTTATTATGCGTCTGTGGCAATCTACGGAGCACCACCTCTAGTATTTTTTGCAAGTCCGATGGTTGTCGTGCTAATAGAATCATGTATGCACCTCCTGTTCTGATTATACAAAAAAAGAACCTCAACAAATGAGGTTCTCAAAAACTTGAAAGATAGATGATGTAAAATCTTTTTTTCACTATTTTTATTAGATCGAAAGACTGTTTTTGTGACCAATAACTAATACATTTCTATACATTTTTGCGTAATAAATATAGAAAATAAGGTGCGCCAATAAATGCAACAACAATCCCAGCAGGAACCGTTGCACTTGCAATAGCAACACGTCCAATGGTATCAGCAAGCATTAGCAAGCTTGCGCCAATGAATAGCGTCAGTGGTAAAAAGAATTGGTAGCGTGGACCAACGAGCTGTTTTGCAATATGGGGAGCCATCAAACCGATGAAGGCTACTCCCCCTGTTACGGATACCGCGGCAGCCGCTAGTGCAACCGCAACAATTAATAATCGGAAACGTTCTCGCCCAATGTTCATACCAAGTCCGACTGCTGTTTGCTCCGTCATGGCCAAGACATTTAAAACGTTGGCTTTATAGAAAATGTAAGGGATGCCCAGTACAAGCCAAGGCATTAGCGCCCAGAAAAATGGCCAATCTGTGCCCCATACATTTCCGGCTAGCCATTGTGCAATAAATTGTACATCGCTCCGCTCAGCAGAGGATATTAATACCATCATGACCCCTGATAAGGCTGATGCTACGCCTACCCCTACTAAAATAAACTGCACAGGATGGACACCCTTATTACGCTGATAAGAGAAAAAGTAAATGCCCAGTGCTGTCACTAAGGCACTACAAAAGCCGACAATCGGTAAAATATAGGCAAAGTGAGGAAGGTCGCCATCTACTAGTAAATAAAAGACAGTAATCCCAACACCTGCGCCAGCACTAATACCAATAATTCCTGGGTCTGCTAAATCATTGCGGGTTACGCCCTGCAATACGGCCCCTGCCAGTGCTAATGCCATACCCGCAGCCGCTAGCACAAACATTCTTGGTAAACGGACTGAAAAAAGCACGAAGGACTCCTTAAAACTACCATCGCCCAGTAAGGTTGGAAGAATGCGGTCAATAGAAACCGAAGCAGCACCTAATGAAATCCCTAAAATAAAAATGAACAAGGTTACCACAAGCCATATGAGTAACCATTTACGTTGTTTTCTGCGACCTTCTTTAAACAAATTGACGCCCTCCCTTCCGCACTAATAGTAGGAAGAATGGAAGACCTAAAATTGAAATAATGGCGACAACTGGTGTTTCATAAGGTGCGTTAATCATGCGCCCTGCAAAATCAGCCAACACCATAAACCAGCCACCAACAATGGCGCTCATCGGTAAGACATAACGATAGTCTGTCCCTACAAACGCACGGACAATATGCGGTACCATTAAGCCAACAAAAGCTAGATTCCCTACGAGAGCCACAGCAGAGCCAGCCAGAATAACCACAACGAGCATCATGACACCCTTTACGAGTGTAGTGTTTTGCCCAACGCCCACTGCTACTTCCTCATTTAAGCTTAAAATCGTTAATTGACGACTAAACGCAAATGAAAGCAGTAAGCCAATAATAATAACCGGTACGATCAATAAAGCCTGCCATGTCGTGCCAATGAAACCGCCACTTGTCCACATCGAAACATCTTTGGAGATTTGAAATAAAATGCCTGTCCCCTCAGCAATTGCCTGTAATAATGCTGTGACAGCCGCACCAGCTAAAACAAGCTTTAAAGGGGAAAAGCCTTTTTTAGTAGAGGCACCAATCCCATAAACTAACATCATTCCAATTCCAGCGCCAATAAAGCAGGCTAAAATTAACGTATAATACGAGAATTTAGGGATAAATGCCATTGTTAAAGCAAGGGCAGCATTTGCCCCTGCCGTTAAACCAAGCAGCCCTGGATCAGCTAACGGATTTCGTGTAACCCCTTGCATAATCGCCCCAGCAACAGCGAGCGCACTTCCAACAAAAATAGCTGCAATGATACGAGGAAATCGAATTTCACGTAAAATCGTGTAATGTTTACCTCCACTTTGTCCGACAATTGCTTGAAAGACATCTTGAATACTTGTATTCGCTGCCCCTAAGCACAACGAGATACTGGCCGTACCCATTAATACAAGCAATGCAAGCAATATCTGAAGCCAAAATGGAAGCTTTCGAAACTTTGTCATTTGCCTTCGCTACTCTCTACTAATTATTGTAAAAATTTCTCTTCAAAGAACTTCAATTGATGTTCTAATGTGATCGGATCATTGAAGTAAAAGGCATTCGCATTCACTTCAAATAAATGACCATTTTTCACTGCTTCTAAATCTTTAAACCATGCTGCATCTGTAAAGGAATTATCTTGATCTTGGAACATACTGAAGATCACGTAGTCACCTGCATATTCCCCTAAAACTTCTTGAGAAATGGCATAGTAGCCAGGCTCTAACGCAGTTTCTTTTACTTTCTCAGGCATTTTCAAGCCCATTTCTTGATATAAAATCTCTGTTCCACGACCCCAGTTATCGCCATAAATATAGAACTGTTTATTAAAGTTCTCTGCTACTGTTACAGTCGCATCTTCACCGATTTTTTCTTTAATTTTTTTACCAGCTTCTGCTGCACGTGCTTTAAAATCTTCTACCCAAGCAGTTGCTTCTTTTTCTTTATTCACAACTTTACCGATTTCAATAAATTGCTGTAAATAGTCTACTTTACCATACGTAAATAATACAGTTGGCGCGATTTCTGCTAATTTATCAGCATTTTCAATACCATTTAAGCCAATAATTAAATCTGGCTCTAGCTCAAGAATTTTTTCAATATCGGTATTTTCAACAACGACAGCGTCTTTAATTGCATCTTCAAAGTTTGGATTTTTTGCTGCCCATGCGTCTACACCGACAACATCAACATCCAGCTGTAATAAATCCCCTACAAAAGAAGATAATACAACTACACGTTTAGGGTTTGCTGGTACTTCAATTGGACCTACTTCAGATTGATAAGTAATTGTTTGTGCTGAAGTCGCTTCTTTCGAGCCTTCATCAGCCTTGTCTGTTTTCTCCTCTTTATTGCCGCACGCTGCAAGTACGAGTACGAGCATCATAAACATTGGTAATAACCACTTCTTCATTGTCATTCATTCTCCTTTAAACGGTTTGTAATAAGTCATATGTAATGCACATTGGTTTGTTTGTTCGTGGATCTTTGCCAATTACTGCATCTATATTAAATACTTTTTTTAATACTTCTGGAACCATCACTTCTTCAGCCGTTCCGAATTTTACAAGCTTTCCTTGTGAAAGCGCTACAATATAATCTGAAAAACGTGCCGCTTGATTTAAATCATGGAGTACCATAACAATCGTACGCCCTTGTTCTTCATTCAGCTTGTAGAGTAACTCTAAAACCTCTAATTGATGTGCCATATCTAAATACGTTGTCGGCTCATCTAAGAATATAATATCGGTTTCTTGAGCTAGAGACATTGCAATCCATACTCGTTGACGCTGTCCACCTGATAAAGCATCTACAGATTGCAAACGGAAGTCTTCGGTTTTTGTCACTTGTAAAGCCCAGTCAATGACCTCTTTATCTTTTTGTGATAAATTACCAATGCCCTTTTGATAGGGAAATCGACCGTAGGATACAAGCTCTTCCACTGTTAAACCATGTGCACTTTCTGGACTCTGTGGTAAGATTGCCAGCTCTTTTGCCAATTCTTTTGTTTTCATCTTGGAAATATTTTGACCATCTAATATGACCTGTCCACTCTCATGCTTTAATATACGTGTAATGGCCTTTAATAAGGTAGACTTTCCACAACCATTTGAACCAATGATGGTTGTGATTTTGCCATCTGGAATTTGCAGCGATAAATCATGCACAATCGTTTTATCGTCATAACCAACACGAATCGATTCAACTTCTAAACGCAATTCGGACCCTCTCTTTCTTTTTACTTCATTCCGTGCTATGATAAGCACTATTAAAAATGATAATCATTATCAATAAAAATAAGTCTAGTTTTTTGATAAGATTTTGTCAATTACTTTTTTACTATTTATTAAGGAAGTGGCAACAAAAATGCAACAGGTGTATGATGTGACAATTATTGGCGGAGGTCCAGCTGGCTTATACAGTGCCTTTTATAGTGGTTTACGTGGTTTAAAAACAAAATTAGTAGAAAGTCAACCACAGCTTGGCGGAAAAGTCTTACTTTATCCAGAAAAGCTGATATGGGATATTGGGGGACATCCACCTGTGTTGGGCGATCAATTTGTTAAACAATTAATCGAGCAAGCCAAAACATTTGATCCTACTATTTTGACAGATACAAAAGTGGATTTAATTGAACGTCATGATGATATTTTTGTGATACATACAGCAACTGGTGAAAAGCATTATTCTAAAACGGTGCTGCTAGCTGTAGGTGGAGGCATTATTAGCCCTCAAAAGCTAACACTTGAAGGCGCTGAAAAATATGAAATGTCCAATCTACATTACACTGTGCAATCGTATAAACGTTTTGTCGATAAGGATATCATCATCTCAGGCGGTGGTAATGCAGCCATTGATTGGGCTGTTGAATTAAGTCCGATTGCCAAAAGCGTAACGGTTGTTTACCGCAAAGAGCATTTATCAGCGCACGAAGCCACTGTACAGGAAGCACTGAAAGCAGGTGTGCGCATTGAGTGTAATACAACCATTACAAAGCTTTCCGCAAATGCTGATAAAACGGCTATTCAATTAGTGACATGCGAGAATACGCTAACAAAGCAAAGTTATACGCGTCAAATCGATGAGGTGATTGTCAGTCATGGCTATAATCGTGAGGCGTCTCTTGCATTTGACGAGGCCATTGCCATTCCGAAAAAGGATGATTATTATTTTGAAGGAAAAGCAACAGGTGAAACAGCCCATCCTGGTATTTTTGCTGCGGGTGATATTTTATCATTTGATGGAAAAATCAATTTGCTACTTGGGACATTCCAAGATGCAGCCAATGCGGTCAATTCTATTAAAACGTATTTAGAACCAACTGCCTATCGTCATGGCATGGTGTCCTCACATAATGAGCTATTTAAAGAGAAAAATCGCTCAATTATCGAAAAGCAATTTGCACCAGCCCGTTAAACCTAAATATAACCCTCTTAAGATCATGATCTTAAGAGGGTTTCTAGTTTTTATCTAAATAAACTTAATAGCGCTCCCATCTGTCTCAACATATTTACTCCATTTGTTATCGTCCCAGCATGCCCCATAATTGTATTTAAATGATCTGGTAAATTTCCTAATCTAGAGCCTTGCTGTTGTTGATTGGGAGAATAGTATGGTTGCACCATTCTACCTCGAAAAGGTGGGCCAAAATATTGCCTGTTGTTTGGCGGGTATGGACCTCTTCTAGCATTCGGCTGAAAATATGGCATTTATACACCCCCTATCGGAAAGCCTTCTAACTAGTATATGTGGAAATTTTTATAGCGAATTAGACTTTTGAAGAAGAGGTTAAAAATAATAAGGGAACCATACTAGTTTCCCTGTCATACTATAAGAAAAAAGAAGGTGGTACTATTCAAGACTCTCATTATCTTACTTTTTTAGCTAAGTTCGGGATTGGAGGCGCCCATCCTGGAGGCATTAATCTATCAAAGGCTGTCTTGCAAGCAGAGAATATTGAGCAAAACGCACATATTTTAGATGTGGGATGTGGTACAGGACAAACGGCTGCTTATTTAGCATCTTCCTATCAAGCAAACGTCACAGGTCTCGATATTCAGCCCATCATGATAGAAAAGGCTCGTCAGCGTATGCATAAAGCCCGTCTACCTGTCAAACTTATACAAGGCTCTATTGAACAAACCTCCTTAGGGAGCGAGTCATTTGACTTGATTCTAGCTGAGTCGGTTCTGGCCTTTGTTAATTTGCAGCAGGCTTTGCAGGAAATTTATCGTTTATTAAAGAAAGGTGGCCGCTTCATTGCTATTGAATTCACCATTCCCAAAACACTTCGCACCGAACTTACAGACGACATCCAACAATTTTACGGCTTTCAGTCTCTCCTCATGAAAAAGGATTGGGTAAGACTCCTACATCAGGCTGGCTTTTATGAAATACGTATACAAAAAAATAAATCCATCTCATCCAAGCCTGAATTTCAAGTTTCCTCACATATGGAATCCGAGTTCTATGAAATCATGGATCAGCATATTGCCATGAATGAAAAATACGAAAATATTTTAGACTATCGCATCTATACCTGTACAAAGTAATGAGCCAGCAGCAAAAGCGTTGCTGGTTTTTTGTGCTGTCACAGCAAACTTTATGACACCTGTCATCAAGATTTTTTGACTGGTGTGAATAGGTTTTCTTTAGAGATTTTCTTATCCTTAAGGTAAGAAAAAAAAGAAAGAGTGATCGAACTTATGCAAACACAACAAAGACTTCCCTTTATCGATATGTTAAGAGGCTTTGCCGTCTTAGGAACGCTCGGCACAAATATTTGGATTTTTGCTTATCTTGGCGATTTATCGTATATCACAACAAGTGACCATTCTGGTTGGTGGTCCTTCAATGATTTTTTACGTATGGTCGTATTATTTTTCGTTAATGGTAAGCTACTTGGATTATTAACAATTATGTTTGGGGTAGGCTTACAATTAAAATATCAGCAAGCCTTACGTAGAGGTACAGCTTGGCCTGGCGTGTATCTGTGGACTATCGTCTTTTTAGGATTGGAGGGATTGCTGCACTACACCCTGGTGATGGAATATGATATTTTAATGAGCTATGCTGTCACAGCATTCATCGTCGCTTTTATTGTACGTTTGGGTGACAAGTTCATGACAGGAGCCTTTTATTTTTTTGGTGGCTTTCACATCCTATTGATTCTGCTTATTTTTATCAGTACCTTACAAGGAGCTGGTGTTTCCTTAAATGGTATGGCCTCCGTTACTGAGCTCTATGAGCATGGCACATGGTTTGCGCAGGTGCAGCATCGTCTCACAAACTTTTTATTTTATCGCTCAGAAGCAATATTTATTATCCCAATGAATGTCTTTTTATTTTTACTTGGCGTGAAGTTTATGCGTAATGAGGTATTTTCACCAACAGACAAAGGACGCCAAACTAGACAAAAGCTATTTAAAATCGGTGTATTCATTGGTTTTCCTATCAATCTGCTTATTTTTATTCCTGGTGGGCTTTTTGATTTACCTGTTCGCTACCTTTGTGCCCCTATTCTATCCATTGGCTATATTGGAATTTTAGGTAAACTGGTAGAATATAAGAAGCTAGACTGGCTTTGGCAGCGCTTTGCTCATGTCGGTAAAATGTCTTTAAGCTGCTATGTCCTCCAAAACGTGCTTGCGTCGATTATTTTTTATGGTTGGGGGCTTGGCTTAGGTGGGCAAGTCAATAGCATCACTGTAATTGGTATTTGGCTATCTCTATCAATCTTACAACTTGTTATAGCGTTTGCTTGGCTACAGCAATTTCAAATGGGCCCTATGGAATGGATTCGTAAAAAAGCCCTTCAAGCGATGACACAGTAAAGCAACAAAGGATGGTGCTAGTAATAAAATTATATCCAAGAGAACAAATTAAGCATTATTTAATCATTGATGCCGCTTCTGTCATTTTCTTATTCGCGCTAGTACTCGGGTCTCATTCCCTTCCCTTAGCTATGAAAATAACAGTGCTCCTTTTATATCTAATAGCCTTCTACATTGCTTTATGGCATCGAGATTGGAGGCTACTTGTCGCCTCTCTAGTAGCCTTTGTCCTTATTGCCTTACTTAGCATTTTTGTCGATCCTTTTATGCTTATTTTTGGCTTTACCTTTGCCGATTTACTAGGACGTGCAAAATCAAAATGGCATATTGCCTGTGGGATTGTAGCCATCGCAGCCATGTTTTTGACGGTTTTGTCCATGACAACAGATTCCCTTTTACCAAAGGAATCACAGGTGCTAGTACCGATTATGATGTTTCAGCTAGTGCTCCCGGTACTCATTTATTTTGTGGAAAAGTCGAAAAATCTGCAAGCTGAGCTAGCAGACGTTAATACACAGCTTGTTCAGCAAGAGGAGCGTCAACGGATCGCTAGAGACCTTCATGATACAATTGGCCATACGCTCACAATGATTAAAGTAAAAACCGAACTTACGACCAAACTGATTGATAGAGATCCTTCAAGCGTGAAGCCTGAGCTACATGACATATTAGCCACTACCCGTACCGCCTTAAAACAGGTACGTGAGTTAGTGTCTGATATGAATTTTATTTCGTTGCAAACAGAGCTTGTCCATTGCCAACAGCTTTTACAAAGCGCGAATATTACCACAACCCTTGACAATCAATGTCCTCAAATCGTACTTTCTAGTGTGGAGGAAACGATGCTTGCTCTATGTGTACGAGAGACGACTACGAATATTCTCAAGCATAGTCAGGCAAAAAAATGTCATTTCACCATTCAATGTTGTGCTGGACACTATACACTTGTGATGAAAGACGATGGCATCGGTTTACAGTCACAGGGACGTGGGAATGGCATCCACTCCATTAAAGAAAGAATGCATATGCTGCAAGGCTATGCCCTGATTGAAAGTGACACACCTATCGGCACCAGCGTCACACTTACTCTACCAATTCAAGATGGAAAGGAGCCTCTAACATGATACGTGTATTACTAGCAGAAGACCAACAAATGTTACGTGGTGCCCTAACTTCGCTACTAGCGTTTGAGCCTGATATTGAGGTCATAGCTGAGGTGGCGGATGGTCAACAAGCATGGGAATTGATCCAGCAGGAGCCACCAGATATTTGCCTAGTCGATATTGAAATGCCCCATCTATCAGGGCTTGAGCTTGCTGAAAAAATTAAACAGGCCAACCTGCCTTGCAAGGTGATGATTGTGACAACCTTCGCACGTCCTGGCTATTTGCAGAAGGCAATGGATTGCGAGGTCCACGGCTATCTATTGAAAGATGAACCTATTGATTATTTAATCGCTACTATACGAAAAATCATGCAGGGAGAAAAGGTGGTCAGCAAGGATTTAGCTGCCTCCCTATTTATGAAGGAGCAAAATCCTTTAAATGAACGAGAAATTGCGGTACTTCAGCTAGTCAAAAAAGGCTTGACCACAAACGAGATTAGTAAGCAACTATTTTTAACGAAGGGCACGATTCGCAATTATTTATCAACCTCTATTCAGAAGCTACAAGTTGAATCCAGACAGCAAGCCGCTCAGGTAGCAGGTGAAAAAGGCTGGCTATAAAAAAATCTCGCCACAACTGTGACGAGATTTTTACAATGTTAGCATAAAATACGTTCCATTTATTAGGTTTCAAATGACAGATTCATTATTTTATTAAGCAAAAGAACGTTTATTTTCCTTGTAGAACTACATTTGTTGCTGTAGCCCAGTTGTTTAATGGGATTACGGTATAGCTGACATTTGCTTTCAACGTACCACCATTCGTTAGATCAAAAATGCCCACAGCACCTTTACGTGATGAATAACGATATTGTGCTTGCAATGTACTCCCATCATTGCCTTTTAACGCTACACTTCGACCAGCAAGTAAATCAGATTGCGGATCGTTTCTTAATTGTAATTCAAAGGATTTTTCATCCATGGCTTTCGCTGATTGCAGAGTGAATGGCGCGATTTCTTTCGCCACAAAGCTCTTTACATCTATTTCCGCCCATTGTGCGTACACACGGTAAGTCACACCTGGTTTTAAAAGTTTGCCAGCAGGGAGTCTAAATTGAGGAGCTTGTCTGCCATCAGCTGCTTGTGTAAATGGTACATAATTAGCAACAAACTCTTCTCCCTCACTTGTTCTCACCGTCACAAAGCGATCACGTAAGGAAGAAATAACATCAAAGCGTTTTCCGCTAGCATCTCGATTATGACCATCTAAGCTAAATGCTAAATCTCCACGACCTGCGCGATAGGCTTCAATAATATTAGCATAATCTACTACGCCATCCTCCTGAAAGGATTCCAATGTGAATGTATCATTTGTGACTTGCTCCACATTGCGTACATATACCTTTTCATCTGTGCCCTCAAAAACTTTATTGCGTTGCTCCTTATAGCTCAATGTATAGATAAAATCATCTTCTTGGAATGTTGTTGGTACAATATATGTACTCTTAGCGTCTGTCATTAAGCGTGGCACATTGACAATCTCTAAATCTCCATTAAACGTAAAATGTTTTTTTATAGCATCTAAATGATTTAGGTCTACATCTGCTGCTGCTAAGGGCTGATTAAATGTGATTTGTAGTGTCATTGTATTTAATGGCTTGATGTTTGTAATTTTAGCTACTTGCTCGTTTTCCGCTACTGCTACTGCTTTATTACTTGCCGCATCTGCATTTAATGGCTCGCCTATGGTTACTAGACCTGCTGATAATACGGATAAAGCCAATGCTGCTGGGACAATGCGTTTTCTTAATTTCATTTGTGGTACTCTCCTTTATGGTGTTATTTGGTTTACAAAATTTATCATAAAGTCCATATCTAAACTGCTAATAAATAAACTATTAAAAAAGAATTAAAAAATAGGAAAAATAATTTAAGAACAAAAAACTGTAGAGAGCCGTCTCTACAGTTTGCATGTTGTTGAAAAAAGATGATGTCAACGCCAAAAAAAAGCAACTTTGCAAGTCGAGGGGTTGATTTCCGTTACACCAGCGTCCTTTCCAGGGGGCGTCCGATGAGCCGCTTCACTCACTTACGTTCGCTCCAGGGTCTCCTCTGTGACGCTGGCTCCACTCCAATCAACCATTCTGCAAAGTGTCTTTACTTTTTTATAGTAACATAGCGATCAAATCGTCCATTAACTGTATTCTTAGAGGGGATAAGTTCTTATTTTCAATGTGGAGAAGTGATGCATGACAACACCTCTTCATAAAGAGTAGTGAACACCTTCACTTTATTTGAAAACCTTTGCTAATAAGTTAGTTGGTTGAAGTGGAAGGCTGCTTGACTCACGTGGGATAGCAAGACAGGCGAAACTCTAAACGGAGCGGTGGCGGAGGAAGCGATTCGGCGCTCGCCCACAGGAAAGCAAGTAGCCTGCAACGGAAATCCATTTCTACCTTTCAATTGACTGTTTTGTTTTTCAACACTAAGAAAACTGTAGAGAGCCGTCTCTACAGTTTGGGTTATTTTGCGCCTGCAGCAAGTAGAATTTGTTCGATCTCTTTAAAGCCTCGCTGTTTTGCATGTTGCAGTGGTGTTACGTTATGTTGATCGGGGATATTTACATCAGCACCCTGTTCAATGAGTCGTTGTATTACGGCTTGCTGTGTTGGATTGCCGTTATTTAAGACAATCGCCTCCATCAGGGCTGTCCAGCCTAAATGATTCACATGATTGACGTCAATATCGGTATTGCTCAATAGCTCCTCGATGACCTCCACATGACCATGCTCTGCTGCTGGTATGAGTGCTGTTCCCCCATATCGATTTAAAATAGTCGGATCAGCACCAGCTTGAATGGTCATCTTTAAAATAGCCAGATAGCCTTCCGCACCTGCATAGAGAAACGGCGTATTTTGCTGATTATCCTGAATATTAACATCTGCTCCTGCCTCTATTAATAATTTTGCTGCCTCTATATCCTGATTATAGGTAGCAATCATCAAAGCTGTTCGATTAGTTGAATCTTGTACATTGATGTCCCCTTTTTGTCTCAAAGCATGTTGAAGCCCATCGATATCTCCCTTTTCAGCCGCCTTTAGCAACTCACTCGCCCATTCTGTTCGCACCACTTCACTCCCACCTTTATCATGCTGTATTGTCTCCGTATCAATTGAGGCACACCCTTGAAGTAAACATGTTATTGCAATGATAACTGCCTGCCTTTTTTTCAATTTTAATACACCGCCTTTCTTTCCTCAGTGTAAGCGGTAATGCTAAATTGCCCATTAACGAATTCTTAAAAAAGTCTAAAAAAACTACCCCGCCACAAGGACGAGGTAGTTTTACTTAAACATTGAAGCGATAGCCTGCACCCCATACTGTTTCCAAAAACTTGGGATGCGCTGGCTCTCGTTCAATTTTTTCACGTAGCTTTCGTATATGAACAGTGACAGTCGAAACGTCTGCAGCTGATTCATAGCCCCAGTTTCGCTCATATAGCTGTTCCTTACTCAATACTTGATTGGGGTGTCTAACAAAAAAGACGAGTAAATCAAATTCCTTCGTTGTAAAGGCAATCTCATCACCATTGACAAACACCTTTCTAGCCGAAGTATCGATTGTAATGCCATGAATGGACATCATATGATTTGTTTGTTGATTGGTCGCCAGACGCTCATATCTCGATAAATGGGCCTTGACCCTTGCCACTAATTCACTCGGACTAAATGGTTTTGTAATATAATCATCCGCCCCTAGTCCAAGACCACGAATTTTATCAATGTCCTCTTTTTTAGCTGAAACAAATAAAATGGGGATATTGTGTACAGCTCGAATCTGTTTACAAATGTCAAAGCCACTTATCCCTGGTAGCATAATATCCAAAATGATTAAATCATAATTGCCGTTAAGTGCCTGCTGTAGCCCATCCTCTCCATGATGTTGGATATCTACTGTAAAGCCATTAATCTCTAAATAATCTCGTTGGAGCTCTGCTATGCTCACTTCGTCTTCAATTAGCAGAATTTTTTTCATGATAATTCACCTTCTCCTCAGCCTTTTTCAATGAAATGAATACGCTCGTCCCCTTTGCTAGTTCACTCTTTGCCCAAATATCGCCGCCCATTTCAACAACGATTTGTTTGGCAATGGCTAACCCTAAGCCACTGCCTCCTGTTTGCGAATTACGTGAAGGCTCCGCACGGTAAAATCGATCAAAAATATAGGGCAATGCGACAGGATCAATGCCTGCACCATTATCTGTTACCTGAATAATCGCATCCTCAGCCCGCTCATGCAATGAAATAATGATTTGCTTATACGGCTTATCCATATATTTTTCGCTGTTGCTTAACAGATTTGTCAGGACACGTCTTAATTTATCTCGGTCCACCATAGCCAAAAGCGGCGAGCCTTCTGCTATATAGTGTAAATGAATGTCTCGTGCAATAAAATCAAAGCTTGCATCCTCTACATAATCATGCATATATTGCTGAAGATTGACGCTTTCCATCTGGAAGGGAATCTTTTTTAAATCCAATTTAGAAAATAAGAATAGCTCATCAATTAATACATCCATATCCTTTGCCTTTGTATAGATAGTAGTTAAATATTTATCCATTTTTTCCTCTGTATTCGCCACACCATCTTTAATGCCCTCCACATAGCCGATAATGGAAGTCATCGGCGTTTTTAAATCATGGGAAATATTGGAGATGAGCTCCTTTCGATTTTCCTCATATTGAAGCTGAAGTTGGATGGATTCTTTTAATTTGACTCGCATTTCCTCGAAGGATCGATTCAGCTGACCAATTTCATCCTTCGAGTGGGTCGCAATCTCAAAATCCAAGTCGCCCGATTTAATACGTTCTGCTCCTTCCTTTAATGCCGAAATCGGTTTAATAATACTTCTTGAGACTAAATAATTTAAAAAGCCAATAATCATCATAAACAGAACGAATAAAATACCTAAAAGAATCGGTAACAGCTCCCTCGTTACCTCTGCATGGGAACTAACCTCTCGCAATACAAAAATACTACCCTCTGTTTGATCTGGAAAATAAAAATCAAATTTGACATACGTATAAAAGGCTTGATTGATCATGATTGTGTCACGAGAATTAATATTGGTCGCTTCAAAACCAGGTAAGCTTTGAAGCAATAATTGTTTATGCTCTTTCTGTGTTGAATAAACAATTTGATGATCTTTTCGTACCACAATCTCTATCGAAGGCGCATTGATTTGTTCAAGCTGTTCGAGATCTAAAAGCTGCTGGGGATTATTTTTAGCTAGTAATTTTAAATCTAGAAATGCATTTTCCTCTACTGTCGTCAAAGGCTTTTGGACATAAGATTTTTTATAAAAATGCTCAATCGCTTTAATATCACCAGTGATGGCAAAGGAAAAAAGAAAAACCGCTGCTAGTAATAGCGTGATGGCAATGATTATGACACCCACATATGATAGCAAAAACCTTGTTTTAATTGACATCTACATTCCCCCAATAAGCTGAAACTACTAGCAATGTACCATACAAATCTTAAAACTTTATAAAATCATGCTGAAAAATCTATAAACATTTTTACCACTTCAGTATAGTATTGCGTTCCAATAAATGAAATAAACAAAAAGATACGGCACAATCCTGCTGTGCCGTATCCCTTTGCTTTATTTCGTTTCTTGTGCTCTTAGCTTCTTCTTTGTTTGCCAACCTAAAATGAGTAATTCAATTAATACTACAGCGATTAATGACGCACCAAATAGTGGCATCATAATCCCTAAAATGACAAGGAATATGATGAATGGCATGGACATTTTATGAGAAATTTGCGGTGGCGCAGACAGCTCCCCTTTTTTTCTACGTAAAATCCAAGTGCGAATGCCCCATACGATTACGGCTAGGAAGGCTAGACAAACCACTAAGTTTAAAAGCTTATTCGGCCAGCCGAATAAATGCCCCTCATGTAATGGTATGCCCCATGTAAAGAATTTAGCTAATGGGCCATAATCGTCATAATTCACTTGATCGATAAACTTGCCACTATACTGATCAAAATACATTGTGGCTTCCGCTGTAGGTTTTACATCTAGCCCTGTTACACCAGAATTACTAGCCTTCGCCACTGTATAGACGCCCTCACCGTTTGACGGATAAATAATTGAATAAGGCTTAGCGATATTCATGGCATTAATTTCTTTTTCAAGTTGAGCAATCGTCATTTGACTATCGTTCGTATAACGGACAGCTCCACCGCCATGATGTTGTGCATGTTCTCCTTCTGATGTAGGTGCCTCTAATTGACGAGTCGCCCATGGTATTTCAGAGACATCAGATGTTGGTGGCTTTTGTTGGAGCAATGGATACCCAAAAGTAGGATTTTCTGAAGCTATATCTGCTAGCATGGAACCTTGAAAAGCAGACCATAATAGCCCTGTTGAGATGAACATCACCATCGGAATCGTAATGATTGTCCCAACAAGTGCATGCAACCTCTTACTTTTTTGTCTCTTATTCTCCGACTTGCCCTTCTTTAAGAGATTTCCTTTGAATGTCATATAAAGCCCTGACAGTAATAAAAAGATCGTCCAACATGCTGCCAGCTCCACTAAATAGTTTACAAAGGTACCACCAATAAAGAGAGAGCTATGGGTATTTCGCATAATATTTGAAAATGTATAATCGGCATCCTGACTACCAACCATTTGATTGTGATCGTCTAAAAATACGTACTTTTGTTTAGTACCATTTGATAAAGTTAAACGTGTATTATAAGGCTCCTCTAACATAATCACTTTTGTAGTAGAGTATCCTGAAAATGCCGCCTCCGCTTTTTCCACGGCCTCATCAATTGTTAAGACCTCTTCCTTATGGCTCTCACCAAAGAAATAATCGTCATATAAGCGATTTTCTACATCTGTAAAAAACAAATAACCAATCCCACTCAATGTGAGAGACAGCAATAAAGGCGTAATAAAAAGTGCTGCGAAAAAATGTAGCCGCCAAAATCTAGAATAAAGCAAATTTTTCATATTTAATCTCCAATCTCTCTATTTATAGCAGATTAATTATATAAATAAAAAGTGAAATATGAATGAAGTCCTAAAGGCAGTTTTATGACAAACAAATGTATTCCAATTGGTATTATATTATTAAGGTAGCCAAAAAAATCATAGCCAAACCTCAAGTTGGGCTATGATTTCATTAAATTACATATTCATATTTACAAGAATTTTGCATTGGCTACGGTCTTTTGTTAAAGCCTCAAAGCCTTTTTCCACGATATCCTCTAAAGCAATTTGGCTTGTGATAACAGCTTGTCCATCAATCACACCACGAGCAAGTAATCGAATCACTTCAGGGAAAATATTCACATAGGCGAACGAGCCACTGATTTTTACCTCTGGAGAAACCACCGCATTGGGGTTAAATTCTACAGGTCTTTCCCATACGCTGACGATTTTAAATTCGCCGCCTGGATGAACAGCACTCACACCGCTAGTAAATGTTGCTTGCACACCTGCTGCATCATACGCAACATCGACCCCACCAGTTGTTTTTTCACGAATAAACGCTACTGCATCCGTATCAATTGGATTAATGACATAGGTCGCACCTAATTCAAGTGCTTTTTGGCGTCGTTCATCCGAAACCTCTACGACAAAAATTTCACTTGCTCCCGCTGCCTTCACAGCCTGCAAGACCAATAATCCAATAGGACCCGCACCAAAAATAGCAGCTGTATCGCCTAGCTTTAATTGACTTTGACGCACTGCATGTACCGCTACTGCTGTAGGTTCAACAAGTGCGCCTAGCTCTAAGCTCATATTCTCAGGAAGAAGGTGAATATTTTCTTCTTGTACGACTGCATATTCAGCAAATCCTCCTGAGATTGTATAGCCATAAGATTGGCCACGTTTACATAAGTTGGAATAGCCACGTCGACAATTATCACATTTACCACATGGGATTGGTGGCTCCACTGCTACACGATCACCTACTTTGGTATGTGTAACGCCTTCTGCAACCTCTACAACGACACCTGCAAATTCATGACCTAATACGGGTTGTGTACGGAATGCATAAGCTCCACCCACATATTCATGTAAATCACTGCCACATATTCCAGCAAAGGCAACTTTTACTTTCACCATGCCTGGCTCTAGTGCTGGCAGTTGTGCCTCCTCTACTCGAATATCTTTTACACCGTAAAATTTTGCTGCTTTCATCCTATTACCTTCTTTTTATGATTTAGTTTGAAGACCATGGAACACGAAGTTGACTGCAAGCTCCGCTATCTGATCGGGTGTTGCTTGTAAGGAAGAACGGTTTAAAAAGGGATTGTTCAAGGAATACATTAACGTCCCCATGATAAAGTTCAATGCAACATCAAGTGACTCGAAATGAATGGTCTGCTGCTCCTGACAAGCAAGTAAAATCGTCCGAAGCTGCTCCCAGGAAGGTAAAAACACATCCTTTAGCATCTCAAGCCTTGGACTATTCATAACAATTTCTTGCTGTAAAATATCAATTAACTCATGCTCATGGATTCGGTAAAGAACAAAGTTACGACAAAAGCTACGAAGCGCACCGATTGAATCTTGAACATCATAATGAGCATTCATAAAGGTGTGGCGTAGCGGTTCAAATAATGCATTAAAAACATTTTCCTTACCACCAAAATGATAGGAAACAAGTGCAAGTGACACATCAGCTTCTTCACAAATTTGTCTCACCGTGGTGCCATCAAAGCCCCTTGATGAAAACAAGGTTTTTGCCGCTTGTAAAATTTGATCCTTTACCTCTTTATTCTTTTCTTTTTGATCGATAGTTCTCACCTCTTTTTGAACAAACGTTCAAAACAATTGTTCAACGAAATTGTACGCCTACTATTATTAATTGTCAAAGCATGCGCTTATTAAAAAATGGCTACTTCGTTTTTCGAAGTAGCCAAACATCTATCCTCTTAATTCTTTCAAAACATTTGCGTACGCTGCTAAAATAGATTGCTCATGTGTAGCATCATGCCCAACATATTGTTCGACAAGCTCCTTTAAGGGTTTAGGCTCTTGCATAATTTCAAATTTGAATAAGCTTTCATAGTACTCAACAACTTGTGGATTCATGTGGACCGCTCCTTTAATTTTTTACATAAAAAAACATCTTTCCCTCATTAGAAAGATGTCTACTATGACAAATACACGACATAATACGGTGATCGCCAAATGGAAAGAAGCCTTCTATTAAACATAGAAGCACCCTTTTTAGCAATCATCGTACTATGAGCATGCAGGAGAAATTCTCTAGTCACACTCAACACCCCCTATCCGCGTAGGTTTTTTGGCTGTACTAGATAAAGGCAGGTCTCCTGGCTTATGTTCATCACACCTTTCACCTTCCCATTACGACTCGTAACAGTGGCCTGTTGAAATGTGCTCCCATTTACAGTTGCGGGACAGCGTCGGATTCACACCGATCTTCCCTTTTAAACAAATCTAATTTGTACCTCTATCCTATTATTCCGTTTTTATTATTATACCATAGTATTAAATCTTAACAGCTTTCTTCACATTTAGAGCGCTATCCCTCTCTTTTAAGGATTTATCCTCTTAATTTGAAGCGCTATTCGCTACTTTCGAAGTTCTATCCACCAGTTTAAGCTCTATCCTTCAATTTGATGATTCTATCCGCCAGTTTTAGAATGCTATCCTTCACTTTTGAAGTTCTATCCGCTAGTTTAAACCCTATCCTTCAATTTGATGATTCTATCCGCCTGTTTTAGAATGCTATCCTTCACTTTTGAAGTTCTATCCGCTAGTTTAAACCCTATCCTTCAATTTGATGATTCTATCCGCCAGTTTTAGAATGCTATCCTTCACTTTTGAAGTTCTATCCGCCAGTTTAAACCCTATCCTTCAATTTGATGATTCTATCCGACTGTTTTAGAATGCTATCCTTCACTTTTGAAGTTCTATCCACCTGTTTAAACTCTATCCTTCAATTTGATGATTCTATCCGCCTGTTTTAGAATGCTATCCTTCACTTTTGAAGTTCTATCCGCCAGTTTAAGCTCTATCCTTCAATTTGATGATTCTATCCGCCAGTTTAAGCTCTATCCTTCAATTTGATGATTCTATCCGCCTGTTTTAGAATGCTATCCCTCACTTTCGAAGTTCTATCCGCTAGTTTAAACTCTATCCTTCAATTTGATGATTCTATCCGCCAGTTTTAGAATGCTATCCTTCACTTTGATGATTCTATCCACCAGTTTAAGCTCTATCCTCCCATCCATTTCAAATATTTAGAAATTACTCTATAATTAAGAAAAAAAGGAGGCGGTATGAGATGATTATGGGTTTACATCATGTGCAAATTACAATTCCAAAAGGCTGTGAGGAGCAGGGGAAGGATTTTTATTGTCATGTTTTAGGACTTCAAGAATTAGAGAAGCCTGACTCTCTCAAAGGTCGCGGGGGATTTTGGCTACAGCTTGGTCAGCAGGAAGTACATGTAGGGACAGAGGATGGCTTCGATCGTTTAACCACAAAGGCGCATATTGCGTATCAAGTAGCGGATATTCAGTATTGGCGGAAGAAGCTCGTAGCACATCAAATCGAGATACTCGATTCGGTGCCTATTCCCCATTACGAGCGCTTTGAATTCCGTGATCCCTTTGGCAATCGCGTAGAAATGATACAGGAAATCGTGTAGGCTGCCTCGTTTTAGGGCAGCTTTTTTCATGGAATTGTTCCATATTACATCTTACTGAAACATTTGTAATAAAACTGTAAATTCCCTTGATAAAGCCTTTTACAGCAAGTGTTGAAGCCCTCCCTTCAACTATCCTGGTAACATTTACCGCCCAGAAGCCCTACTTTTTCATGCTACGATTATTTCCATGGCAAAGGTATACAGGAGAAATCCTACTAGATGCTTTAGGAGGTTACACAACATGAATAAACGATTTTTATCTACAACACTTGCATTAACAATTGGATTTAGTTCATTTGGAATGGTGCAAACAGCGATCCAGCCAATACAAGTAGAGGCTGCAACAACAAATGCTCAGAACAACGCACAGGCGGTAGCTGCAAAAGCAGACCAATTAATTCAGACTGGTAAAAGCTTAATGGGGCAAGCAACATACAGCAATTCGGTTTACAAGCCTACATACCCATACAAATTTTCTTGTGCTTCATTTTTAATGTACATCTTCGAGAAAAATGGGGTAGACCTTGGTACGTATAACGAAAATTATATGATTCAGCAAGGGACTTATGTAGCAAGAAACCAATTACAAAAAGGCGATTTAGTGTTCTTTAAAAGTAAAAAAACAGGGACTGATCCCGATCATGTCGGTATGTATATTGGCGACAATAAAATCATCCATATGGCTGATTCCAAACAAAATATAGTTATCTCTGATCTAAATAGTAAGCCGTACTATACGGAAAACTATGTATCTGCACGTAGAGTATTACCTACTCTGCTATCTGCCAATCCTGCTACAAAAGGCGATAAAATTGTAGAGAATGCGCTGACTTATAAAAATAAAGTATCGATTAGCTCGACAACAAATGAGTCAAGTCTACGCTTTACCGCTCCAGCATTTGTCGATTTCATCTACCGTAAAAGTGGCGTTAAACTCGGATCAACTTCTTTAAGCGGTTTAATGAGCAAAGGATCAACTGTAGCGCGTGCTAATTTGAAAAAGGGTGATTTAGTCTTCTTTAATAGTGTGAAAGGTTCAAAAAAACCTTCTCTTGTAGGGATTTATGCAGGCGATCACCGTATCATCATCCCTAATTCCGATGGTGTCATGACAAGAGTATTATTTGTTGATTATTATGCTCAACACTATATTACTGCGAAGCGTGTTATCTCTACTAAATAACTCTACGCCCTGTTAAGTGCACTGACTTTTACAAGTACAGGTTTTACTTACTATGTCTTTAAGAAACATGGTATTGAGTTGAAGAATAAATTAGCAAACACAAGCTTTAGTTGGTAAACGTATTCAAAAATCTCAGTTTCAAAAAGTAGATTTATTATTCATCTCTATTAATAGAAATCACACAAACGAGGATCTATTATAGGGAGTAATCAATCTATTAATATGACAACGAACTGTTGTGAAACAAAGTTTAAGCATAACATGGGCACAAAAGTTTGTAACAGCTCGGCGTGTTTTAAAATAAGTAAGAATTGGGTGTCTCATTCATGTTGAGACACCCTTTTTCTCTATAAAGAGTTTTTCAGTTTATTGGCAAATTCGATCATGGATCTACTAGACATCGGTCCCTTAATTAAAACAATCGTGTCTGCATCAAGCTTTGGCTTCAATACTTCTAAAACGCCCGCTACCTCTTTAAACGTATGAACCTCTGCACTGGTTCCATCTTTTTGAGCTTGATCCGCAATCTTCTCTGCCCTTTTGCCGATGGTAATTAATGTATCGATCTTTCTTAGTGCTACCATGGAGCCAATTTCGCGATGATATTTTTCTTCAAAATTACCTAATCGCTTTATATCCCCTAAAACAAGAATGACCTTTTTGTCTTTCCCTACCGTATCTAACACTTTTAAGGCTGCCTCTACAGATGTCGGGTTATTTGTCCAAGTATCATCAATAATCGTGCTGTCCCCAAGACCTGTTGTAAATTCTAAATGTCTTGCCATCTGTTTAAACGTTCTTAGCCCTGCGATCGCCTGACGAATAGTCAGCCCCATTTCGTGACTAGCTGCAATTGCGGCTAAGGCATTATAAACCTGGTGCTCGCCATAGCCAGGGACAAACACATTGTACGTTTTATCAACTACCTCTAAAACAAACTTCATGCCCGTATTGGCAAACTCCACTTTCGAAGCCTTGTAATCAGCTGTATCCTGTAAACCAAACTTGATAATCTTCCCTTTAAATCTTTTCAAGGAGATTTTTTTGGTATTGGCATCATCAGCATTGATGATTAATGTGCCATCTTCTTTAATACCTTCCACAATTTCTGACTTGGCCTTAATATAACCTTCCAGATTGAGACAGCCATCTAGATGATGCACACCAATATTTGTAATAATCCCGATAGTCGGTTGATAGATCATACATTGATGTTTAATATTCCCCGTATTCCCTAAGCCTAATTCAAAGATAGCAGCTTGTGTTTTATCATCAATGCCCGTCAAATAAGGTAGTGATTGCCTTGGCTCGTTTTTACTGCTGACAGATGCTTGCACTTGCCAATGCTTACTAGCAATATGTTTTAACATCTCTTTTGTCGTTGTTTTCCCACAAGTTCCTGTTAAAGCCACAACGGGAATTTGAAAGAGTCCACGATAATACTCGATAAATGTCCAGTAGGCCTGTGCAACACTTTTTACTTGTAAAACGGTTGTATTCGCTAGTGCATTTTTTAACTCTGTAGACGGTTTATCGGATATGATGAGAGACGGACCTTTCCGATCAATCTCTTGCCAATTGATTTGATCGTTTCGACTAACAAACATAAGTGAATGACTTTTTGTTAAATCATGCCGATTATAGTAGATTGCCTGCTTAACAGACCATTGATCTGATCCGTGAATGAGCTTTCCCTGTAGGACATTCCTAAGTTTTTGCACACTAATAGATTGCAAGTGTACTACGCCTCCTCTCTTTATCAATCTTGTAGATGACTTATTTTTTCTCTTGATCTAGCGTGCTGCCTTTTGATCAATTACTATACTTTATTAGCAAGCTCTTCTATGTGGCACAGTCAATATCCTATATGGAAAGAAGCTAATTTGCAGGTGGTGGAGGTTTTAGCTTTAGCTCCGTTGCTAGTGTAGAAACCTGTTTGCTATACATATCTCCCTTAATGAGAATGATGGTATTTTCATCGACAATCTTCTGCAATAACGGATAGACTAGCGTACTATTTTTAAATGTATAAACAGGTGCGCTAAATCCTAGCTTTACTGCATGATCAGCCATAATCCTTGCATGCTCCCCAATGGTAATCAGGACATCCACGCCAATACGTTGGATTAATTCACCCGCTTGTTCGTGAATAATATAGCCCCACGAACCTAAATCGGTAATCGTACCAATAACAGCAATCTTCTTCTTGCCGTCACCTAGCTCATTCAACACTTTTAAGGCTGCCTCTAAGGAAGTGGTTGTAATACTCCATGTATCATCCAATAACATGGAATGATTAATGCCCTCAAAGAGTTGCAGTTGTTTTTTCAATTGACGGAATGATTGGAGCTGTTTTGCTGCGACTGGAATAGGCACGCCCATATCGTGGACCGCTGCGATGGCAGCAAGAGCATTATAAACCTGATGCTCCCCAAACCCTGGTACAAGAATGTCATAGCTTTTTCTATCATGATGCAGGACAAATTTCATGCCTTTTTGATAGTAGTGGATATGGCTCGCTTGAAAATCACAGGAGTCATGCTTTCCCACCTTGATCAAACGCCCACGAAATCTCGTAACATCTAGTTTTTTCGTATTTACATCCTCTGCATTGATAATTAATGTACCTTTGGGATGAATGATATCTAGCATTTCTCCTTTTGCTTGAATATAGCCTTCTAATGTTTTGCAATAATTTAAATGATGGGCTCCGATATTCGTAATAATACCGATTGTCGGTTTAAAATATTTCCCCGCATTCGTGACATCTCCTGGTGAGCCAACTGCTGTTTCAAAAACGGCAGCCTCTGTTTCTTCCTCTATACCTAATAAATATTGCAAGGAAGCGGTTCTAGAATTACTGCTAAGTGTCGTCGCAGTCACTTTCCGATCAGCCGAAAGAATATGTTTAATCATCTCTTTTGTCGTTGTTTTACCTGATGTACCTGTGATGGCGACAATCGGAATATGAAACTGGCTGCGATAAAAATGAACAAATTTCCAGTAGGCCTCTTCTGCATTCCCTACCTGTATCATAATGACATGGTTGGGAATGTCAGTTGGTCGATAGGCTCTATCGGTCACTAGCACCAGAGGAGAAAGTGGCTCTAGACTTTTCCAATTGACAATACGTTTACTTGTAAAAAGGGCCGTATTGGACTTTTTCACTTGTTTTAATCGATAAGCCCCATGCTGAATCAGTGTATCCTCTGACCCGTGCACTAGATAGCCTGCCGTAATCATTGCTAAATTTTTCACCGAAAGAGGCTTCATATCTTTTCTCCCTCCTTTCTTTTCTAGTATATGTAACCTCTTAAAAGTTGCTTGGATGTAGACAAGATACATAACTAGAGGAAATCTATTTCATTGCATATATATAAAGGTGATTAAGTATCTAAGTACCAATAGAAGGAGTGATATACCTGAAAGCCATTGTATTTATCGGTACAAACAAATCTGGGTCTAGTCGTGAAGCAACAAGGGCAGCAGAAAAATTAGGCTACTTCACAGTACTTTTCACAAATAATGAAAAACAACTTCAGCAGCGCAGAGCCTACCCCGACATCCATAAA
Organism: Lysinibacillus sp. FSL K6-4013; assembly: GCF_038630435.1. NCBI lineage: Bacteria > Bacillati > Bacillota > Bacilli > Caryophanales > Bacillaceae > Lysinibacillus > Lysinibacillus sp. FSL K6-4013. The sequence goes on along the minus strand of NZ_CP152031.1, from coordinate 1,868,760 downwards.
ATGATACTCATTGATACTTTTGATATCGAGAGCATGAAAGATGAAATAGAGAAACTAGGAAAAACCGGAATAAATATTAAAAGTATCGTTAGTTTTGTTGATCCCTTTGTCCATGTTGCTTCAATGTTATGTGATGAATTTTGTCAGAACTACACATCCTCCAGCGCGATTGAAACCATGGAGGATAAAGAAAAAACAAGAAAGTTTTTACAAGACCAGCCATATTCGCCAAAGTTCTCGCTCATGAAACCTAACGAACCCATTGCAAAAAATTTGACCTTCCCATTAATCGTAAAATCTCCTAAATCAACAGGCTCAAAAGATGTTTTACTAGCAACGGATGCCGATCAGCTCCATAACCACCTCAAAGCACTACGCAGTAAAAATCCCTATGAAACCATCATGATTGAAGAATATCTAGATGGTCCTCAATATTTAGTGGAGGCGGTTGTCTATCAACGACAACCACATGTCATTGGTATTATTGAGCAGGAAATTACACAAGGAAAACGATTTATTATTACAGGCTATGGTGTACTAGTGAAAGCCCCTCAAAACATCCAATCAGGCATCGAGGAGGTACTTCATTCCATCGTCAAAGCCTTTGGTATTGAGAATGGGGCGCTCCATTTAGAGCTTCGATTAACCCAAAATGGTTGGAAACTCATCGAGATCAATCCTCGAATTTCAGGTGGCGCCATGAACAATATGCTACAAGCAGCTCTAGGTTTCAGTTTAGTAGAAGAAACACTGAAGATTTTGCTAGGAGAACAGCCTAATCTGCAACCAAGACACAAAAAATTTGTCTATACAAAATATGTCATTGTGGAAAGTAGAGGGATTTTAGAAAAGGTTATTGGCAGGGCAAGAGCGACAAAATCAACTGGCGTCGTAGAAGTGTATGTCAAACCAAGAAAAGGCACCCTCCTCACCCCACCTTTATCGATGGGTCACCGTTACGCCTATGTTATAGCAGAGGGAGCTACCTTGAAGGAAGCAAGAAATCACGCCATCAATGCAGCGAAGGAAATAAAATTCATTTTAAGAGTTTGAAAAAAATATCCCGAATAATTGCCGCTTGCCAGTGGACAGTTACTCGGGCTTTTTTATCTTCATAAGTCATAATGGATCATTCTTCTTTAAACGTTTGATCTAAAAATTTCACGGTTTCGAACATATTGGTTTTACTTGCACCCTTCACAAGAATGGTATCATGAGGCTTAATGAGCTTTTCAAGGAGGACATGCATTTGATCTTTATTAATAAAATGATGTACTCTGGATGGGTCCATGCCCTTCGCAATGGCTGCATTACTCATTTCATCTGTCCTAAAGCCATAGGTAATAAATTCATCGATGCCTATCTCATATACATACTCCCCAACCTTACGATATTCCTCTTCTCTCAAGACACCAAGTTCTCGCATTTGCCCAATTATGGCTACCTTGCGATTTGTCGCGATATTCTTCAGTACATCGAGCGCAGCACGAACCCCCTGCGGATGAGAGTGTACCGTATCATCAATAACCGTTATATCATCACGGCAATTATAAATCGTTAAGCGTCTTGGTGGTTTTTTAAAGTTGAGACCTGCCTGAATATCAAGCGGACTAAACCCTAAAAGATCAGCCACTGCCACTGCATTCAGTGCGTTGTAAACATGATGTTCTCCTAAAATAGGAATATACAAATCTATTTCTTGGCCATGCAGCTTCATTTTAAAAGACATGCCAACATCTTTATATTGCAAATCATATGCACGGTAATCCGCTTCCTTTTTAATCCCTACTGTGATGATTTTCCCTTTAAATTGCTGTGTCTCTAAGTATCTTGAATTGTCATCATCTTGATTGACAATGAGTAAGCCCTGTTGATCCATGCCATGAATCAATTCCGATTTTGCCTTGGCAACGCCCCTTACATCTCCATCAAAGTTCCCAACATGGGCTAAGCCTATATTCGTTACAATACTAATATTCGGCTGGATGATGCTGCAGTGATTGGTAATAATGCCTGGGTAAGCCATACCATACTCTAATACGACGGCCTGATGTGTATCATTGATTTCTTCCTTATGTTTTTTCGTATGCTCTGTCGTATTCCAATAATCCTTTGATTCAAATACATTCCACTTTTTCGATAAGATCGAACCAACAAATGCCTTTGTAGTAGTTTTCCCCGCACTTCCTGTAATCGCAATAATCGGCAGGGTCTTCTTTGCCTCCACCTGCTTACTTTTTTGTTGGTCAATTTTCTTTTTCAGCGGTTTTTGATTTTTGGCAAGGTACATCGCATAACGGATGGAATGGATGACCACATCTAATTCCAAGTAAAAGGCAGGAGGACAGCCTGGGCGCCAATTGACCTCATACATCCAAATTTTTTGATTTTGATCTAAGCCCACATCAATGCCAATTTCATCAATAACTTCCCCAAATTTCGCCATTTGAATTTCATCTAGATGATGTGCCAGCGCCAGTGAAAAATGCTCAAGCATTCGCCGAATATTATAGGCCTCATCCTTAAACTCCTGCTCCAAAAAAGGATCTAAATAATTGGTATAGCCACCATTATTAATATTCGGTATGATGGAGCCATTCGGTGCAATGCGTGGATACACCGTTGTCACTACCCATTTACCTTCTCCATTTTTTTGAACATGCAGGCGGAAATCATAGACCTGACCTGATTTTGTAACAGATTGAATATACGGCTGCATAATAAAGGTGCCAGACGCAAGTTGCTCCTTTATCAAGGAATCCAATTGTGGCTTTGTATAGGTTGTTGTGGTGCTATCCTTTTTCACCTCAAAATACTTGGCTCCCGCCTTTGTTATAAAATAAATGCCCTTCCCTTTTCGTCCATCAATTGGCTTAAACACAACTCGTTTATAATAATTAACGAACTTATGAAATAAATCGGCATCCTTTACAATTTCAGTGGGAATCAAATACTGTTCAAATTCCTTCGCTTCCTTTAATCGTTTCATCACATTCCATTTGTTCCCGATTGAATGAGTTGTAAATGGTATCTCCTCTTTTAAACGATCAATAATCTCCTTCGAGACAGATAATTTCTCAGGGCTTCCTGCATTATAGATAACATCAGGAAAGGGCATCGTTTTTTCCTGCCATTGCCCATTCTCATAGACCTTTGCTCGAATAGACCGTTTGGCAAAGTCCACACTTTTAGGTGTGAAGTAAAAAAACGTTGCGCCTTCAGCTTTCGCAACGGCTGCAAAGGCATAGGACTTGAGCACTGTTGTTGGATCAAGTCGATGATGCAGCATACCAATAATCGTCATAGCTAAACTTCCTTTCATTAGATTCTCTCTCTATTACATTCATTTTGTATCCCTTGCATATAGACAGATGCTCTAGCTTTAGTAGTTTAATATGGCCCTACCATTTCGGCTCTATGATAAATTTCCCCTTCAGCATGTCTGGCTTTAAGAGCTGAATGGCCGATATACCACTGAGTTCAATAGATTTCTTTGTACTTGTTTTTTCTAGCCTCACCACATCTGCAATCGAATTTGTATCGTTTCCTTCATAATCAAAAGCACGCAACAACGATACTGTGCCACGGCAACGCTCTCTATCAACAGCCTCAATGCGGAAAAACTCTGTCTCAAACTGTTTCACTGTATCCAATAAGCTTAAATGAGCACCACTATGTGTAATTAAAAAAAATGGAATCGTATCACTCCCGACAATTTTAATAAGTAGCTGACCAAAATATTTAGAATGAAAATTCATCATAATATCCTGAAGATCCTTTAAATCACTTAAAGCTTCACATAAAAAGTGATTTCTTTTCTTATCACTATTCAATTCGTAGCCCCCTCTCTTAGTTTGACTATACGATTTGATCCGTGTAAGTTGCCCTCTCGTTATCATATGTTGCGACAAAAAATATGGCGACTTCTTCCTAAAGAAACTAAAAAAACCTCCACCAATGTGAACTGCCCCGTAAAAGTTAGACACCAATCTAACTTTTACGGGGGTTTTTTTATGGCAAAAGTAAGTGCTGAACAACGTATTCAAGCAGTTCAACGATATTTAAATGGAAATGAAACTTTGATCGAAATTGCGAAAGATATCGGTGTGACAGCTCAGATCGTCAGTGAATGGGTTCGCCGTTATCAAAAAAATGGCGTAGAGACTTTCTTAAAGTCCTATACAAACTATTCAGCTGACTATAAAATGAATGTACTTAATTATATGAACGAGACAGGTACATCTTCGAGAGACACAGCTGCACTATTCAATATTTCATCTCCTGGCATGATTCGGAATTGGAAGTTGAAGTTTGAAGTTGGTGGTTATGATGCCCTTGTTTCTAAGAAAAAGGGGCATCCATCTATGAAAAAAGAGACAAAAAGAACAACGAAATCAACACCAGCTGAAGGATCTGTTGAGGCGTTAGAAGCACGAATTAAACAATTAGAAATGGAGAATGCGTACTTAAAAAAGTTGAATACTTTAGTTCAAATGCAAGAAAAATTACCAATCAAATCAAAGCGCAAGTAATTTATGAACTGAAGGAAATCTATGAAGTAGTGGAATTAATCAAAGTCGCTGATATTCCACGTAGTACGTATTATTACTGGGAAAAGCGTTTGAATCGTCATGATAAATACGCTGATGTGAAAGTCGCAATTCAGTCCATTTATCATGAACATAAGGGACGTTATGGTTATCGTCGTATCACCAAAGAACTAAAAAAATTCGGTATTCATCACGATCCAAAAACGATTAACTGCTTGATGAATGCCATTGGCATAAAGTGTGAAGTCCGCATGAAGAAATATCGTTCGTATAAAGGTAACGTCGGAAAAATTGCCCCAAACATATTACAACGCGATTTTACAGCGGAAAAAATGAACGAGAAATGGGTAACAGACGTGACAGAGTTCCATCTATTTGGTGAGAAACGCTATTTATCACCCGTCCTTGATCTATGTAATGGCGAAATCATTGCATACACGGTAATGAAGCGTCCAGTGTATAAACTAGTCCATAATATGTTAGAACAAGCATTGGAGCGCCTCGAATCAAGTGATCAAGTTATTCTTCATTCAGATCAAGGTTGGCATTATCAAATGAAAAAGTATCAACAAACATTAAAGCAACATAGAATTACGCAGAGTATGTCCCGTAAGGGTAATTGTTTGGACAACGCAGTCATCGAAAATTTCTTTGGCTTATTAAAATCTGAACTCCTGTATCTACAAGAATTTGAATCCATGGCACATTTTGAACAGGAACTCAACGACTATATTTACTACTACAATCACAAACGAATGAAGGCAAAATTAAAAGACCTAAGTCCGGTGGAATACCGAATTCAGGTCTTAGAAGTTGCTTAACTAAATATGTCTAACTTTTTTGGGTCAGATCAATGAGGGGGAGGCTTTTGCAAAAGCTTATGTTGCGAGGAGATCATGTATTGTATATTGTTCTAATGCAGAAACGGTATGGTGTTTTGTATTGAATGGTAATTGCTTGGTAATCTCGTTCGGAATAACCACTGTATAAAGTCCCGCTGCTACAGCGGCTTGTGCGCCATTCGGTGAATCCTCAATTGCCATGGCCTCATCAGCCTCTACTCCTAATTGTTCAAGCGCCTGCAAGTAAAGCTCTGGATCAGGCTTAACATTTGTCACCGTATCAGCGCTACAAAAGCAATCAAAGTAATGTCGGATACCCAGCCGATCCACATACATATCAATCCATTGCCGACTGGAGCTACTAGCAAGTCCAATCTTCAAACCCGCTTCCTTTGCCTGCTGCAGCAATGCTAAAATACCAGGTCTTAGCGTTTCCGTTTCCATCCATTGTGCATGACGTTGCTGAATGGATGTTTGAAAAGCCTCCACATCCAGTTGTATGTGATGATGTGTAACAAGATATGTATAGGGATTAAAGGTTTAAAGATTGGTCCCAAGGCACTTAGCATAGGTTGCTAACGATAATTCAACACCATATTGTGCATAGGCATCCTTAAAAACGTTATACCATGCTGTTTCCGTATCAATGATTGTACCGTCAAAATCAAAAATTAGAGCTTTTATCATCAAATTCCCCCATTCTATTGGTTTGCGCTGAACTAAGCCTAGGTTTTGGCAGACCTCTCCATCGATTTTCTAATCCTATCCATTACTTTCTCATCTCTATCCGCTTATCCTCATGCATCCAACTCTTTTGCAAAGCTATCCATCACTTTGCTAATCCTATCCATCAATTTAGACCCGCTATCCGCTACTTTCGCATTTCTATCCGCCTATCCTCACAGATCTAACCCTTTTCCACCACTTCTTTACCTTTATCCCCCTGATTCAACAAGATAACGCCTCCTATAATGAGGACAATACCGATCGCAGAATAAACAGTAAAAATATCGTGCCAAATGACAATGCCTACCAGAACGGTTAGAGCTGTGCCGACACCTGACCAGATAGCGTAGGCCAAGCTTAATGGCATGGTTTTTAAGCAGAGGGATAGGCTATAAAACGAAATACCATAGCCAATTGTTACCGCCAAGGATGGAACGAGGACAGTAAAGCCGTCTGAGAACTTCAGCATGGTTGTTGCAAAGACCTCGCTTATAATCGATAGTGTTAAAAATAAATAGCCTTTCATCCTGTTCAGCCTCCTAATGACCACCAGCAAGATTGAGTACCACAACACCCAAGATAATGCATAGAATCCCTAATACCTTCTTGCGATTAAATCGTTCCTTATAGAGGACAACTCCCACAATAGCGGTTAACGCTGTCCCTAAACCTGCCCAAATTGCATAGGCTGTGCCAATAGGAATCACTTTTAATGTTAAGGCTAAACAATAAAATGCCGTTCCATAGCCTACTACTACGCCAATTGATGGCCCAATTCGTGTGAAGCCCTCCGTACGCTTGAGCAAGGAACTGGCAAAAACCTCTGCTATGATAGCGAGCATTAAAAAACTAAAAGCCGTCATTCAAAAAATCCTTTCTGCTTTGCTTCTAGATGTCATCTTCTTCCTCTACATACTCCAATATGTCTCCTGGCTGGCAGCCCAAAGCTTTACAAATGGCATTTAATGTAGAAAAACGTACGGCTCTTACCTTGCCCGTTTTTAAATTAGAGAGATTGACAATCGAGACATCAACCTTCTCTGCAAGTTCACTCAGCTGCATTTTACGATCGGCTAGCATACGATCTAATCGAATAATTATGGTCATGTTTTCACTTCCTAAGCTGTTGCATCATATTCATCCTGAAGGAATGCACCGTATCGGAAAATACGTGCAAAGGTCCAAATCACCACACCACATAGTAAAAGAGTCCAATGAATGCCTGTAAAATGATAGCTAATCCCCTTAATCAAACCGGTCTCCACAAATCGGGACTCCATTTGGAATTGTTGCATGATTAGATAGACGGTATATGTACGAAATGCATTCACTGTCAAACTCAATACAATCACACAGTAGGCAATTCTCTCCATTTTTTTACTATTAGTGAGTGAAAATACAATACCTTTTGATAAATTACTTAAAATATTCCTTACTTGTACAATAATAAACAGTAAAATAGCTATGTATATTGTAGCAGTAAATAGGAAGGTCATGACATCTTTTTTTGAATAGTGAATGTCACTTGTCACATGGTCTGCCAGCTTCATTTCCAATCCTTCTAACTGAACGGCAGCGGTCACACTCCCCTTTGCTAATAAATGATTCACTTGTTGCTCTGATACCACCATTGCTCCCACCATAAAAATCGCGAGCATCGTCAAGGCAAAAATCATCATCACCATGATGATGGTAAAAGCGGTACGAAGCCCCTTAGTCATCCATCGAAATTCTTTACTTTGAATTGTTTGCCCCATTATCAACCTCTCCTTCCCTTCTCTCTATTATACATCTCTCTTTATCTCTATCAATAATTTTTTAATGTTTATCATTAATAAATTATTGATAAAAATAAACCCTCTAAAGCTAGAGGGTTTATTTTAGTAATCCTATCTTTACTAAATATTCTTTTGCTACTTCTGCTGCAAGCTTTCCTTCTACATTCACCTGATAATTCATTTCTCGCATTTCATCATCTGTAATGTGATCAGCTAGTTGATTTAACGCTTCTCCAATCTCTGGATAGTCAATCAGCGTTTCTTTCCTTAGTAAAGGCGCTCCCTGGTATGGTGGGAATAATGCTTGATCGTCCTCCAATACACGTAGCTTGTATTGACGAATTTCACTATCCGTTGAATAAGCATCTAGCAAATTAATATCACCTGATTGTATTGCCTGATAGCGAAGCTTTGGCTCCATCGTTGCAAGTGTCGTAAAGGCTATCCCATACCGTTTTTGTATGCCAACATAGCCATCCTCACGGTCATTAAATTCTAATGTAAAGCCTGCTTTCACCTTCTGCTCTATCGGTTTAAGATCAGAGATTTTTTGCAGTTGATAGCTCTCAGCCAGCTCCTCTGATACAGCGAGTGCATACGTATTGTTATAGTTCATGGGGCTTAGCATGACCATATCGAATTGCTCCTGCATCCCCTCTTTTGCCTGAAGATAGACGTCCTCTTGGTTATTATTAATGGCTTCTTCCTTTAAAAACTCCGAAATAGCGGTGCCTGTAAATTCAGGATAAATATCAATGCTGCCCGATTTCAATGCATTAAATACAAATGAAGTTTTACCAAGCCCTGGCTTTAATGTCACCGTTAAATCGGTCTCCTGCTCAATTAATAATTTATACATATTGATGAGAATCTCAGGCTCCGCACCAAGCTTTCCTGCAATGACAATTTCATCTTGCTGTTTACTGCTTAGGAGCGGGAAGAAAATCATTACCAGTGCCGCTAAACTAATGAGACTCAACGTCGTTATTGTTTTTTTAAAGGACAGAGATTCTAACTTTTTAAGCGCCACATCAAAAATCAGGGCTAAAATAGCAGCGGGAATGGCTCCTATAAGAATGAGTGCCGTGTTATTTCGGTCAATCCCAAGTAATATAATATCTCCTAAGCCTCCTGCACCAATTAAAGCGGCTAATGTTGCTGTCCCCACAATCAGCACCATTGCTGTCCGAATACCAGCCATCATAACAGGCATAGCAAGTGGTAGCTCAACCTTTACTAAACGCTTTGATCGATTCATTCCCATAGCTAATGCCGCTTCTTTCAGTGATGGGTCAACCTCATTGATGCCCGTGTAGGTGTTTCGTAGAATAGGCAACAGCGCATAGACGACTAACGCAATAATTGCGGGAACTTTCCCAATACCGAATAAAGGGATTAATAAGCCGAGCAACGCTAAGGAAGGAATCGTTTGCAGCACAGCACTGATTCCAATAATACTCTCGGCTATTTTCTTTTTATTGGTTAAATAGATACCTAGGGGAATAGCGATGAGGACAGCAAAAAATAGCGCAATAAAAGAGATTTGGATATGCTCTAGTAATGCAGCCAGCAGCTGTGCCTTCCGTTCCTGAAATACATCTACCACATTAGCCACCATGTACATGCCCTCTTTTCTTAGAATCCGCTGCTAAATAACGAAGCGTGGAAGCTCTTGTCACCATGCCAATGAGCTTGCCATTCTCTTCGACACCTAACACGTCATGCTCGGCTAATTTTTCAAGAATCGTCGGAAATGGGGCATCAACAGGAATGGTATGCCCAAAGTCGTTTGTCACTGTGATTGGCTGTAACACATCATGGATCGTAAACAATTGATCTGTCTGCTTACCTCCAATAAACTGTTGGACAAAATCATTTACAGGATTTTGTAGTAATTGCTGTGGAGTGCCTATCTGAACAATTTCGCCATCTTTCATAATACAGAGACGATCTCCTAATTTCAGTGCTTCCTGCATATCATGTGATACAAATACAATGGTTTTCTGGATGGTACGCTGCATCTCTAGTAGATCATCCTGTAGTTTGGTGCGACTAATAGGGTCTAGCGCACTAAAGGGCTCATCCATTAAAATAATTTCTGGGTCAGCTGCCAAGGCACGAACAACGCCAACCCTTTGCTGTTCGCCTCCTGACAGCTCCTTTGGCTTACGCTGACGATATTTCGCTGGCTCCAGACCCACCAACGCTAATAGTTCGTCTACACGCTGATGGATTTTCGTTTTACTCCATTTCTTCAGTTCTGGTACAACCGCAATATTTTCCTCTATTGTCATATGCGGAAATAGGGCGATTTGCTGTAGTACATAGCCAATACTCCAACGCAGCTCATGGATATTATAATCGCTAATTCTTTTATCATTGATCCAGATGGTGCCTGCTGTTAAGGGGATTAATCGATTAATCATCTTCAACAAAGTAGTTTTGCCGCATCCACTAGGGCCAATAATAACAAAGAATTCACCCTTTTTAATTTCTACATTTAGCGCTTTGACAGCTATTTGGTTGTTATCATATTGTTTTGAGACATTGTCAAATGTAATCATCGGTCATCTCCTTTAAAATGTGCTCATGAAATGCGTTCACTTTTTATATTTCACCAACAAAAATCATTTCAAACATTTGTAGATAGCTGCAACTATTTCATTCTAAATATCTCGCCTTTGGGCACAAACGGTAGCTTGGCCCCCTGTGGTAGTACGAAGGCATGCTGTCTTTTAATGGCTAAACGATCACATTGTCCATCTGTAATAATCAGAATAGGACCATCCTTTGGAAAATCCTGTGCGGCTTCAAGTAGCTGGATACCAGGCTGTAACACTGTGCCTCCTCTACCTCTTACCTTCACTTTCGTTAATAGTTCTTCAGGGGCTAGATAGCCCGCGTCATAGGCAACAGCATCACAAAATATAACGCGAACAAAGGGGACATCTCTAGCGATGCTATAGCTCGCTATTGTGCCGAGTGCTTTTCCTAGTAAGAGACGGTCCATGGAGCCTGATGTATCAATAAGGACTGCGAAAGTACGTCCATCTTCCTCACCGCTTTGATGAATCCATCTTGGTCTAGCTATATCAGGTGTCGATGCTTGCCTTCTACTTGGGCGGGTATACGTTCTAACTTTCTCTATCGGTTGAAACATCCGATCAAACCATTCGGCTAATGCCACATCCCAGGCAATAGGAGGCTGTGCTAGGCTACGAATTTCCTCAATGAGCCCTTGTGGCAAATAGCCTCTCTCTTGGGTTATATGATAGCTTAACCCTTGACTCAATGCCCTTCTATAAAAAGCATCTAAATCCACGCCAACCTTGCCTTCCCAAAAATCTGGCGGATTCGTTTCGATCATATCTCCGATGCCCTGCCCTCGAAAGGTTCTTAATTTGCGATACATCCTAATATCTGTAACTATACGATCATAAATAGATTCGGCTGAAAGTCCTTTTAATGCTGGATCATATAGCCCGCCAAATGCTGGCATCTCGCCGATTTGCATATCGATGAGCCAGCCATTGATAACATAATCACAAGCAACATTCCACAAGTAGGGATCACGTCCTTGTCTGCGGGTAGCATGGCTTAACCCCGCATGCAGCAATTCGTGTGCCATTAAAAAGCGCATTTCCTCATCGGTCATTCCCATAGCGGTATTCAAATAAATCTCCTTCGTTTCCACTGCAATGGCTGCGACTGAGATATCCATTCTTGTGCAAATAAGTGGGTCTTCAATGATCGTAAAATCTGCTGCCAAAGCACCGAATAAGGGATAGGAGCTCATAAACCATGCCTTTGCGCGTTGTGCTTGTGTTACCCTCGTTGTGCCTCCAAATGTATTTTCTACCCCTCCCGCTACGCGAATGGCACTTTGCACGGCTTTCGCTAAACCTTCTGCAAATAATGTAGCGAAATTACTATTCCCTCGATATAGATAGCCTGTTTGATTTTGTGAAATAACAAAGTCCACTTGACCTGGCATTGTACTATAGCCTTTCAAATCATCTGGTACACCTTCGCGTAAAAATCGTTCATATAATTTTTCCTCAGAGCTAATGGCCTCAAAAAGGGGATTATTCATTTCCTTTGGTGCTTGACCAAATTTTAGCTCTGCTAAAAATTTTGTTATATAGCAGTCACAGGCAATATTCCACAGCTCCTGCTGCTCTTTTGGTTGATGATGATGTAGGCCAAGGTGTAGCAAGCAATGCGCAATCACATAAGCCCATTCATTTGGCTGACCTTTTTTATCCTGATTCACATAAATAACACCTGTGCTTGTAACGTAAGCCCAATCCTTTTGTGGCATACTTTCGTATTGCATGTAAACAGCATGACACAACGCCTCAAACAGGGGATGTGTACAGACAATGTCATGCCCACGTGCGATGGCTTTCTCATTTTTATGCTCCTGCTGTAATGCTTTCTTTTTTTTGGCCATAAGCTACCCTTCCTTTTTGGCTACTAAACGTGGTAAATCACGGATAACCTCCAGCATAAACCAGGCAGGCAATGCTTCACCCTTTTGCTCTGACACAACCATCTGTGCGATTTCTAAGCTGATGGATGATAGGTCCTTGATCAAGTCTTTGGCTCGAAAGGCTAATTGCCGTTGATTTCCCTTCAATATCGTATGCTCGTTCGGAAGCTCCTTCAGTAACTGAGCACGGAAGGATTGTGCCAGGAAATAAAGCAAATCTCTTTCATCAGGTTGATCGGGCCAACGTAATTCTCCTTGAATAATTTTAGCAAGATCGTATTTACTTTGTACTTGCTTGATAAAGGCTTTAAATTGACTGGCAGTATGCGCGGATAGGCAGCTACTTGCTAATAGATCGATTGTTTGTTCTTGTAAGCTGCTGCCATATGCATACAAACAATCACTTAACATATGCCATGAACGAGGCGTGGAGAAGGGTTCTTCTGTTTTCGGTGGTTCGCTCCATAAATGATCGGGACGCATTTGAATATACTCAATCACATATGGATGTATTTCATGTGCATAGGCCCATTCAAGCCAATCTTTATGTGATGCCCTCAGCTGAACATGAACCATCCGATTGATTAATGCGGAGGACATCGGCTTAACAATCGCATTATCCTGAGCCCGATTGCCTGCACCAATAACAATCGTGCCCTCTGGCAATGTAAACTCTCCAATTCTGCGTTCATGAATAAGACTATAAAACGCTTTTTGTACTTCCTGTGAGCAAGCATTTAATTCATCTAAAAAAAGGCAATAAGGTTCATCGCGTGCAATTATTTTGGGTGGACAAAAAACACTGTAGCCATCCTTTATCTGCGGAACACCAATAATATCCTCAGGTGCTAGCTGACTGCCCAATAACGACACACAGGGTAGCCCTAATTCACTGGCGAAATTTTCAACAATCGCTGATTTCCCAATGCCAGGTGCTCCCCAAATAAAGACTGGTCTTATTGTCGCTACATTCAGTAGAAAATCATATAGCTGTTTTTGAGTCACATTATAAATCGTATTCAATCAAAACGCCCTTTCAACTAATTGTTTTAAAGGTTTATAATACCATTTTCTATGAAATTATTCTTGTCTCTACCATTCTATGAAATTGACTGCCAATTACTAGCTGTGAGAAGATAATAAAAACTGTAATAGACAATTTCACAACATTTCCAGCAGACTCTTGGTGGGCAAAGTTTTACAAGGATTTTAGTGAATAAGGGGATTTTGAGAGATTCAATTTATGTCTCAGAATTTTAAGATAGATTTAGGAACTAACTTAAGGCAGGAGACGTTCTATTAATAATGAAGTCTATTCAACTATACATCTCTTTCACTCTCTGTAATAATGAGAGATAGCTAAACTTTTAATAGAAGGGAGGGAGATGTGGTCACGACCAACATCCAGCTACAATGAAATACGTGCTAAACTTTTTTAAAGGACTTATGATTGCCGTTGTTGTTATTTGTATTTCGTTTTATATGGTGACACAGTTATTTAATACGACTGAAAGAGAAGAGTCTGTGGTTATTGATGATCGTCCAAGTGTGGAAGAGTTTATCGGTGAGATTGCAGAGACCGCACGAGATCTTGGTGCTGACAATGACTTATATGCATCCGTGATGATTGCTCAGGCGATTCTAGAAAGTGAGCATGGGCAAAGTGGACTTGGCTCTGCCCCTAATTATAATCTTTTTGGAATGAAAGGCAGCTACCAAAATAATTCCGTCACACTCGAAACCACAGAGGATGATGGGTCAGGCAACCTTTCTACCATCATGGCTGACTTCCGCAAATACCCTTCCTATGAAGCATCCATGCAGGATTATGTAAAATTAATGCGTAATGGCGTGTCATGGAATAAAGATTTTTACGCAGGCGTTTTCAAAAGCAACACAACTACCTATACAGATGCGACCAAGTTTTTAACAGGCTCCTATGCAACTGATTCGGCTTACAATGAAAAATTAAATACATTGATCGCAAAATATGACCTTCAGCAATATGATAGCCCTGTAAAAGATAAGAAAACCATCACGGTGGCTGATGGAGATTCACTTTTGAAGATTGCCGAAGCCTATAATGTGAAAGTGACATCACTTAAGCAATGGAATCAGCTTCGAACAGAACGACTTGAAGCAGGTCAGCAACTTAATATTTATCATTATTAACACAAAAACGTCCATGACTCATCAAGGAGTATGGACGTTTTTTCTCATGAAACTAATTCGTTTGTCAAAACGTCTTAGTGAAAAATACGGAAAGGATAGGAACACAGTGAAGCGTACACAATTGCTCAGTCTTTTCGCCGTTAACCTTGTGCTATTGCCATTGATTCAGCTTAGCTATCACCTATATTTCACAACAAAAATAGCTGAGGGTTCCTTTTATCTTATTATTTTCCCCACTCTTATTATTTTATCGAACCTTTTACTATGTTGTAGTCGGCAAAGAGTAGCCGCTTCTATCCATTGGACCTTTGTCTATGTCGGACAAGGCACCTCTATCGCCTGTTATTTTGTGTGGCATTATGGGCAATTAAAGCCCTATCCAGATATGCCGCCAGGTGAAGCAGTGTTTGATTTATGCATGAGTACATTTTTAATTGGGCTATGGCAGTTCATCGTGTTAGTACTGATCCATCTCAGTACGTTTATCATCCTCAAAATGGGACTGACCTTCAAAAAAGCTTAATAGCATCAAAGCTTAACTAGTCCTGCTGCGAGTTATATAAAGTACCTACTGCTAGTATGGTTGTGGCTAAATCCTGTCGATAGAGGGGATGTTTGGCATCTAGACTATTAATGGTTACTTCATTACCACCTAACGATGAATGGACATACAAATCATCACCCATGTATAGAGCAATATGACCTGGAAAATAGATTAAATCACCCTTCTGCATTTGGTCTTGCTCTATGTTAATGATAGGGAAGCCCTCTACTATTCGGGCATCACGATAAATATAGACACCGTTTAACAGATAAGCCATTGAACATAAACCAGAGCAATCAATACCTAGTGGCGATTTGCCACCCCAGCGATAAGGGGCCGTTAAATAGCTGAGTGCTGTGTCCACCACGTTTTCTCGGAACTGCTGCTCCGGTAATGAATATGCTGTTATTTTAGGCTGTAGCCATTTTGTTCGAACATACCCTATTTGTCCTGACACTAGCTGTACAGCTGACCATTCTTCAGGTACTGCTTCGTCTGACATGACACGAATGGAAGAGCCTCTTACAAGCGTTAGCAGCTTTGTACTTTGAATACGTGGTTGCTGCAAAACATCTGCAAAGCTTTGACAGACTACATACTGTGCATCTTGTTGCCATGTAGCTGCAAGTGCTTCCTCTTGCAGTAAGTCTGCCTTCTGACAATAGCCCTCGTAACGATAGACCGTTCGAATAGAAACCCAAGCGTCATTGACATCACTGATAATCTCTACGGTCATCCCATAAAGCACTTCATCAACTATTTCAGAAGCTTTATCTGGCATGGCATGCAAGCTAGCAATCATGGCTGTAACGATAGCCTTCATCCTTCTCCCCCCTTCGCTTCACCAGCTGGTCATAGACAACTTTTGATAGATGACCAATGAGTTGGCGTGCCTGATCATTTTCCGTTACATTTGTTATAAAAACACCCATACTATAATCGACTGCATGCGTGTAAAATATCCCCACATCATGATCGACGGTAGCCAGTCCGCCTGTTTTATGTGCCAGCCTCACATCATCTACTAGATAGCGCTTTAGGGAGTCATGTACACGCTGACGGCTTAAAATATCAATGACTAGTTTATTGTAAGAAGGCGATAAAAGCTCTTGCTGATAGATTCGCGTATAAAGATGTGCCATATCCCTTGCTGATGTGCGATTATCTATGCCCTTTGCTAGCCGCTCCACATCCATCATTTTTCGCTGTAGCAGTGTGTCCTGTAAACCAATATGCTGAAAATAGTCATTCAAATATTCCATGCCAACTACATCAATTAGGACGTTCGTAGCTGTATTATCGCTTGTAATAATCATCCACACTAGCAGCTCATAGAAAGTGCTTTGTGTAAGTCTTTGTTCACTAATTACACTAAAATCCACCCAATCAGCTGGTGAAATCGTAAGCGTTGAATCAAGTGATAATTTGTTTTTCTCTATATGTGAGAGCAGGGCTAGCAGAATCGGCACTTTGATTAAACTTGCACTTGAAAATGAAGCCTCTAGCTGATGACCGATGAGCAACTGATTCGTTGTTAGATTTTTAATAAACAAATGTACGTTGTAGGGCGATTCTTGAATAAGTGTAGTAATCCTCTGCTCCATAGACCACCTACCCATTTACATGGATACGCTGATTGTCCGCATCCATCTTGATGGTTCTTCCTAAAGGAAGCGACATTGTTGGTAAACAATGACCACATGCCAAATCCGCAATTATAGGCTTCCCTAAAGGCACTAGAATTTCTTGAAAAATAGTTTGTAATGATAAGCTGTGTGCGGGATTTTCAGGTTCGCAATTTGTCCAAGCGCCCAATAAAATGCCTGCCACGTCATCTAGCTTTCCTGCCAGTTTTAATTGTGTCAGCATACGATCCACCCGTTGCTCCGTTTCATCGATATCTTCTAAAAACAGAATTTTACCTCGTGTATCAATTTCATAGGGTGTGCCAAGTGAAGCTGTCACTAATGTTAAATTGCCACCGATAAGTTGACCTGAAGCACTCCCAGCCACCAGTGTGGACATGGGCTGGTGAGAAGGATTTTTTAAGTAGTACGCCTTTCTTTCATTCTCCATAATCAGCTGAATGAACGACTGCCATGTATAGTCATCCATCTCCTGCCTAATAAATTCTGTGGATGGCATCGGTGTATGATAGGTTACAAAGCCACATAGCTGATTAAACGCTATATGTAAAGCGGTCACATCACTATAGCCAGCAAATACTTTTGGATTGGCACTTATCAAGTCAAAGTCTAATTGAGCTAAAATTTTCGTCGCACCATAGCCCCCACGTATACAAAAAACACCATCAATCATCGGATCACCAAACATACGATGAACATCTGCTACCCGTAAATCATCTGTGCCTGCTAAATAGCCATGTCTTGCGTGACAGGTCTCCCCAACGACCACATTGAGCCCGAGCTTTTCGATACTAGCAATAGCAGGCTGCAGCTTTTCGGGTGGCGTTGCTCCAGAAGCACTAATAAGACCAATTGTGTCACCCTTTTTCAATGCCTTTGGACAAATCATATCTTTTCCTCCCTTTTCAGTGAAGTACGATAATGGGCAAGTTCCTCTTCATTGGCTAAAATGAAATGACCTTCCTCTATCTCAACAAATGAGGGGGGATTTTCATCATAACGGTGCTGTGACGGATCATACACTTCTACAACTTTGTCCCGCTCCTTATAGGGATTCGGCTCTGGTACTGCTGATAACAAAGCCCTTGTATAAGGATGCAGCGGATGAGCAAAAAGCTTTTCTGTTTCCGCTAGCTCCACAATCTTCCCCTTATAAATGACTGCCGTACGATCCGTAATAAAACGGACAATCGATAAGTCATGGGCAATAAATAAATACGTTAAATGATTTCGCTGTTGAAGGCTTGCTAATAAATTCAAAACCTGTGCTCGAATGGATACGTCCAAGGCAGATATAGGCTCATCTGCAATAATAAATTCAGGCTCCATCACTAACGCACGAGCAATGCCGATACGTTGGCGTTGACCTCCTGAAAACTCATGCGGAAAGCGGCTTGAGAACTCTGGAAGTAGCCCAACGTTCAATAACGCATCGCGCACCTTTTGTTGCCGATCTGCCTCATCTTTAAATTTTTTCGAAGGGTATAAGCCCTCTGAGACAATATAATCTACTTTTGCTCGTTCATTCAGAGATGCCATAGGGTCCTGGAATATCATTTGGATTTTTTGCGTAATTTCTCTATCCCAATCTTTCGAGATTTTCCCCTGAATACTTTTGCCATGGTACAAAATTTGCCCCTCTGTCACCTCATTGATGCGCATAATCGCCCGACCTATCGTTGTCTTCCCTGAGCCTGATTCACCTACAATGCCAAATGTTTCGCCTTTAAAAATTTGAAAGCTGACATCATCAATGGCCGTAAACTTATTTTTCCCTTTACCAAACACAACTTTCAAATTTTTCACCTCTACTAGAACCTCTTTATCAGTCATTCGCATACTGCCTCCCCTCGGCAAAGAATGCTTGTAAGGCTGCTGGAGGCTCTACCTTTGGTGCAAGTGGATCTAATAACCATGTGCGTGCATAGTGGGTATCACTGACCTGAAAAAAGGGTGGTCGCTCGATAAAGTCAATTTTTAATGCGTATGGATTGCGTGGAGCAAAGGCATCACCCTTTACTTCCTGAAAAAGATTCGGGGGTGTGCCCTTGATGGAATACAATTGTTCCCCCTTTGAGCCAAGCTGTGGTAAGGAAGAAATAAGCGCCCATGTATAAGGATGCTTACTATGAAAGAAAATTTCATGTGTTTCCCCAACCTCGATGACATCGCCAGCATACATCACGGCAATACGGTCAGCCACCTTTGCGACTACGCCTAAATCATGCGTAATATAGACAATTGTTAAGCCGTATTTGTGCTGAAGACTTTTTAAGAGCTGTAAAATTTGTGCCTGAATGGTTACATCCAAAGCTGTCGTGGGCTCATCACATATTAAAATATTCGGCTTACAGGCAATCGCAATCGCAATAACAATACGTTGACGCATCCCTCCTGAAAATTCATGCGGATATTGCTTATAGCGCTTCTGCACATCGGTAATGCCGACATCTGTTAACAGTTTTAATGTTTCCGCATAGGCTTCCTTGCCTCTTAAGCCTTGATGCATAACCACACATTCTTCAATTTGCTTTCCAATGGTTTTGAGCGGGTTTAACGATGTCATCGGATCCTGTGTCACCATCGCTATTTCCTTGCCCCGAATACCTAGCCATTCTTGCTCTGTTGTGAACTTGCCTAAATCCTGTGCATTGTAAATAATTTGTCCCTGCTTAATGCTGCCATTTTTATCGAGCAAGCCCATAATGGATTTCATCAGCACGGATTTACCAGATCCTGATTCGCCCACAATAGCTAAGCTCTCTCCCTTGTAAAGGTCGAGTGAAATATCGCGGATCGCTGTTAAAATTCGACCACGTAGCGTAAACTGAATCACTAAATTTCGGATGACTAATATGCGTGATTTTTTCAATGTCACTAGCTTCCTCTCCTTATACATGGTTTTTCGGATCTGCTGCATCTGCAAAGGAATTACCAATAATATAAAATGCGATCGTAATAACACTTAGCACAATACTCGGGAAAATAAGCTGATAGCGTAGGTCAGGTGACATCATGAGGACACGTCCTTCATTGATTAAATTGCCTAAGGAAGGCTCGCTGATGGGTAGCCCTAAGCCGATATACGTTAAAAAGACTTCTGCCCCAATTGCAAAGGGGATCGCTAGGCTCATGCGTAGCATAATGACAGAAATTAAATAGGGTAATAGATTTTTTAGAATAATACGATAATCAGGTGTGCCTAAGCACTTTGAGGCTAGATTGTATTCGCGGTCACGCAAAATAACAATTTGATTGCGGATAAACCTCGCCATTTCCACCCACCCCGTAATACACATGGCAATAATAATGGTTGAAATACTTGGCCGTAAGATATAGGACATTAAAATGAGCACAATGGTTGTGGGAATATTATCGACGACGTTATAAAGCTGTGTAATAGGCGCTTCTAATTTCCGCGAAAAGCCCCATAGCGTGCCAATGGTTATGCCCACCACTGCCTCCACTAAGGCGACAACACAGCCAATAAAGAGAGAAGTTCTCGTCCCTGCCCAAATACGAGACCATAAATCCTGACCAATCGAATTCGTGCCAAACCAAAATTCTGCATTAGGTGCAATATTACGTGCCTGCATCCCTGTTTGTTCATCCAAGTAAATTTCAATTGGTGATTTTTGCGCTGGTAAATAGGGTTGTAAAATAGTAAAGCCTACAATGATGATCACCCCAACTAATAAAAAAACAGCCAGTCGATTTTTCAAAAAGGATTGCCATGTAGAACGCCAATAAGAATAATTTGAATAGCCCGTTTCCTCTGCCTGCCTTGCGTCCACTTCAGCAAATTCAAACAAGGTTTCACGGGATTTATTTGAAATATTATTGATTTCATCTGTATACATCCCCATTAACGCACACCCCCTCCCTTGCCTAATTTAATACGAGGGTCGACAAGTGCCATGGCAATATCCCCTAAAATAAGTCCAATGATACCAAGGGAAGAAAACACTAACACTAGGCCCTGCACAATCGTATTATCCTGTCGCTGAATAGCATCCACAAGCAAGCCCCCCATCCCTGGAATGGAATACAACGACTCTATATAGATCGAGCCTGTAATCGTAAACAGAATCGTTGCAGGTAAATATTGTGCCATAGGAATAAAGGCATTACGTAATACATGCTTGAACATCAATGTCCGCTCCCTTACGCCCTTCGCCCTTGCTAGCTTAATATAGTCCTTGTTCAGTTCATCGACCATATAGCGTCGCATCCACATCGCGTAGGAGGCAGTTGGAGCCAATGCCATTGACGTAAGTGGAAGAATCCAAGTAATCGGCCTGTATTCATCAAACAGCATCGGTAATTGAAAGAGTTCTGTAATATACATTTGAATGACTAAGTAATAAACGGCTGCAGGGACTGCAACAACAAATACGATATAGCCTGTCCCAAGTCGATCCAGCCAACGTCCCTTACGATAGGCCATCATTATTCCTAGCGGCACACCAATCAGTAGTGATAACGCGACTGCTCCTAAACCAAAAAGCAAAGAATACGTGATTTTATCTGCAATAATCGTCACTACTGGGACATCGGTACGATAGGTCACAGATTTCCCCAAATCCCCCTGCAGTAAATTCTTGTAAAAATTCCCTAGCTGGACAAGGATTGGGTCGCGCAAGCCGAGACTTGTTAAGTAAATTTCCTGCTGAGCAGGTGACATTTTATCGGCTGCCGCTCCTAAATAGCCTTCCTCTGGCATTAGCCGTAATAATGAAAAGACAATGGTGATGATAATAAAAAGGGTTAAAACGGATTGTAAGAGTCGTTTTCCTATATACTGCAACATCACGCCATCCTCCTTTGTCAAAAAGACGAAAGGAGATGCCGACTACTCTTTTCGGTATCTCCTTTTCATCTACGAAATTCTACTACTTTTCAGCATTGGCTAGTGCTTCTGCACGTTCTTGCTCCCACTCAGCAAGCGCTTTTTTAAATTCTTCATTACTCATTGGCTTTTCTAGCACTTGCTGGCCTTTAAATTTCTCTGCCGTTACACCAAATGGCGAATATTGCGCTTCGAATGGATTTAATTTAGATGCCATATAGCCGCTACCACCAACTGAATAGGGAATAACAAAGGCTTCCTCAATTAAAAACGCTTCTGCCTTCGCAAATAGTTCATAGCGTTTGGCTGTGTCAATTGTTTCTTTCGCTTGATCCACAAGATTTTGATAAGTTGTTTTACCATTCGCCTCTTTATAGCCTTCTGCTAATTCTGGTTTATTGTAAGTACCATCTACTGTGAAAGGATCTGTATACGTAGATGGATCTGCAAAATCAGGACCCCAGTTCGCCTCTAAGAGTGCAAATTTACCTGGACGACGTACCTCTGATAAGAAGCCTGTCGATGGGCCAGCCTCTACGATAATGTCGACATAATCTGTCCCTAGTAATTTCTCAATTTGCTGCTCAACTACTTGAGAGCGATTAGCCCAATCTGGCATACCAGCGTTATAAGGCATTAATACCTTTACAGGGAATGTGGCCTTACCTGCTAATGCTGTTTTTGCCTTTTCTTTGTACTCTAGGGCCAGCTCTTTATTGAAGGAATCCTCATTGGAAATGGATGTAAGTGGTGCTAGTTGTGTATAATCCACTCCTTCCACATCAACAAAGTTTTTCGGTGTAATGGTATTGCTCAGCAAATCTGCTGGATTATAAGGCTCAACCGTTAGCATCGCGGAGACACGATCAAGCGCATGGAATAAGGATTTGCGGAAATCTTTATTATTGACGGCAATCTTCCAATTATCAGGCTCGTATTGTGCGTCAAATTGTGGGTTGAAGTTGAGTGCATAAAAGTAGGTATAGAAGTTATTTTGTGTTTGACGAACCTGAGATTTTTTCTTTTCATCTTTAAACCATTCATCAATGATGGAGGTCGGGATACTAGCCGAATCGATTTCGCCACGTAAAAACAGCTCAGGCGCCACAGTTGCCGCTTCTTTATTGTATTTATAGCGAATACGGTCAATCAGCACCTTGTCTTTATCCCAGTACGTTTCATTTTTTACAAGAACGCGTTCATTTTGTGGCTCAAATTTATCTAAAATATAGGCACCGTTATAGAGGAAGTTTTCACGTGTTGTGCCAAAATCCTCTCCTTTTTCCGCAATAAACTTGCCATTTACAGGGAAGAAACAAACATAATTCAACATAGAAAGAAAATAGGGTGTCGGCGCCTCTAAAGTATATTCTACTGTATGTTCATCTAGCGCCTTTATGCCTACCTCCTTGAAATCGTTCATCTCGCCATTATAGAAGGCTTCCCCATTTTTCACCACCGTCGCAATCCAAGCTGTCGATGATTCGTTTTTAGCATCAAGCACATAGTGTAAGCCATCCACAAAGTCTTGTGCCACAACATCTGCATATTCCTTGCCCTCATGTGTCACCCATTTTGCGTCATCACGCAATTTGAATGTCCACACCGTAGCATCCTCATTCGCAGACCACTCTTTCGCTAATCCTGGCTGGACCACCCCATAGTTGTCATATTCAATGAGCCCATCCACCATATTCGCAGCCACCGCAAATTCATTTGTTTCGGACGTCTTTAAATAATTTAACGTTTTAATTTCCCCTGAATACACCACTCGATATTCCGATGCTTTTTCACTCGCTGATTTGTCATTACAGGCTACACAAAATAATACGACCAGACATACGAACAGCAACCAATATTTTCTCACAAGCATCCCCCTAGTCATCTTTTTATAATGAAAATCCTATTAGCAGGATGGATTGCACCTTCAATAGGATCTTTCAAACTTAGGCTAGGTCAGTCTAACTCGACCATCTATCGATGAAATAAACAACGGTACATACCCGATGTCACGGTTATGAGATTCAAACCACTCAGACAGCGTGTCCCACCGCTTTTTGAGCGGGTCTATCTATCTTTTGATCACTTCTCATGCCTTTGTGAGCGGGTTCACCACTTTTTTGATCACTTCTCACCTTTCATGAAATAGAACCTTCACTTGATGTAAAAGCTCTCACAAAACCTTCCCATCATGTTAAAAATTGAAGGACACGCAGCACCTCATAAAAATCATTGGTCATGAACTCTACAGTATTATGTGGTTTGAATTTGGCATTTGGATAAAATGAATTGCGATAGGCTCGTGTATGGTCACGATAAATAAGCTCTACCCTAAAGTGTTCTGGCAACGTTACCTGTAATGCGGTACGAGGAACCTTCATAGAAGACTCTACCAGTCGCTTGGTTTCCATTATGGTTAGTTGTGGACTAACACTAATCGTCGCATTACCGATGCCTTCCTTAGTAGCAAATGTGACAATGTGTTCGTTTACGGCCTGAATCTCTTCTGTCAACCCCACATCCCCACTCACAAAGGACACAGGAACACCGTGTAAGGCTGCTGCATACGTATTGATCAGAAATTCACTCGCATATTCGCCATTGATTTTGACATCCGCGTATGTGCAAAGCGTGTGGGCTAGTGGGTTACGCTCGCTGCCACCCTTGCTGTGATAGCCGATAAAAACGGCGCGATTGAAGCTTTCATCAAGACCTGCTACCATACACATCGGATCGTATGTCCAGCCACGGATGACTTTACAATTGATTGGTAAATTAGAAATGTCTAGATTGCGGGCTGAATCATGTGCGTCCTTTAATAAAATTTCGGTTGCGCCTCCCGCTATCGCTCCTGCAATGGCAGCTTCTACTTCACGTGTCATTTGTTTTTGGAAAAGCTGATAGTCAGGCGCGTTTAACTCGGTCTCACTCCACGAAGTTGTACCTGTAATCCCTTCAATATCCGCACTAATATAAACTTTCATAGAAATCGAAACTCCTTTACATTGTGTTTTTGAATTGTTGCGTGTACTGCTCCATATTGGGCTACCTGTGTTTGAACACGTCTAGCCCATGCCACATTGCCATAATCGTAATGCCACCATTCCTCCGCATAGTTCGTAAATCCAGCAAGTGTCATACAGTTATACAATAAACGTCGGTGCTGACAGGCAAACGGATTTTCTTGCGGATGCTGTTCAAAATAACGGGTCGCTGATTTTTCATTCATTTCATCAAACGCTGTCCCAAGATCGAGGGCTTTACCATGAACATCAGCCAGCGTTACATCGATGGCACCCCCTGTTAAATGCGGGGCTAAATAGGCTACATCTTTACTTGGAAATGCTACATATTTTTTGGTTGCCTGCACAATCTCTTGTGGTGTTGATTGTGGCATCCTCTTTGCTAATTGCTGTGAAAAATGGCTAAACAAATACTGCTGTACTTGAAATGGGCGATAGCCATCATAAAGTAATAAGCAATACTCTTGAGGTAATAATGTTAACGCCTGTTGCAAACGTTCATAGACACCTTCTCTTACATAAATAACTCGTAAACTATCAGGAATCTGTTGCTGATAATAGATTGGCTCCATAAATATCCTAGGATGAGCAGCTGTAAGCTGGATAAGCGGCTCATTGTTTTCACATACAACGGGTGATGGAAAGGTACTTCGATTTAGAGAGGGTGCTATCGGTTGAAAAAGGTTAATAATCAATGACCCCCCTTTTAAATAGTTAGATAATTCAGTTTTTTTAAATTGAATGTTATCACATCTCTCTAGCATTGACTAGATAAAAAAAGAATAATTACAAAATACTGGATATACTCTTATAATGATACATATTCCAGCAATTGACGGGTCGAAAAACCACTTTTATCCTCTAATTAAGGATTTTATTCATCTTATGGCTCGTTCATGCTAAAAAAAAGCAGAATCCTGTTTCAAGGCATAATAAAAGCCATTGAAACCCAAATGTTGTTTCAATAGCTTTTTCTTTTATGCCTGTTGAAAGGAATAAGCTTGCACAGTATGACCATTGCGACCAGTTGTTGTCTGTGCTTGGGATAACGAATTTAGTATCGCTTCCTCTGTCGCTTCAGCAGCGGCTGTAAACAATTGATTCATAATGGGATGATCCTCACGTAGCTGAGTTCTTGTCTCAACAAGCTGATCAGCGGTATGAGGAATACAGTGTGCCGTCGTGAAGCCAATCACAATATCGCCACTACCATGTGAAAAATGACTGCCTGTCCGTCCTAAACCGATTCCACAACGTTTAATGACACGTGTTAATTGTCGACTACTCAGTGGGGCATCTGTCGCAAGGACAATAATAATGGAGCCATCTGTTGGTGATAGGGTAGATTGGTTTTGCGTAGTGGAGACTTTGTAATGCTCGGCTAAAAACTCCCTACCTTGTCCAAAATTACTAAGAACTAGGCAGCCTACTGTATAGTTCACTTCATTTGATTCTACCTTGACGATGCGAGAGGAAGAACCAATTCCTCCTTTATAGCCGAAACACATCATCCCCTTCCCTGCACCAACAGCGCCTTCCTGTGCCGTCTGTGCAGAGGCTTGACGAATGGCTTCTATGGCATGCGCAGGTGTTACTGGGCAAGCTCGAATCGAATTAAGATAGCTATCATTACATTCGCCCACAACGAGATTAATGGTTCCTGTTGTCAGTCCAATGTCTTCATTCCTATCAAGCATATAGCTTAATGTACCCTGTGTAACAGCTGGTACGCCAAAAGTATTAGTTAACATAATGGGCGATTCCAGTACACCTAGTTCATTCACTTGCACAAGTCCCGTTGTTTTCCCAAAGCCATTTAGTACATAGCTTGCCGCTGTTACCTTGTGCTGAAATACATTGCCTCCATGCGGTAAAATGGCTGTAACGCCTGTACACGCATAGGCCCCATTCTGATCTAATGGCTCATCCAATGTAACATGTCCCACTTGGACTCCTTCTACATCGGTGATGCAGTTTTTCTGACCAACTGGTAACACGCCAATTTCTATGCCCAATTGTCTTACCTTTCCCTGCATACTATGCATCCTCCTGAATCGCCATTAACACAGCAGCCTGTGCATGGATAGCCGTTGTATCAAACACAGGAATACTGACATCCTCCTGCTGAATCAGTAAGCCAATTTCCGTGCAGCCCAAAATTACCCCTTGTGCGCCCGCTTGTACAAGCTCCTCGATCACTTGGCTATAGTACGTTTTAGATGCTGGTACAATGGTGCCAAGACACAATTCATCGTAAATAATTCGGTTTACTTCCATTCTTTCGTTGCTATCAGGTACGATCACCTCTATGCCAAAGCCTTCTACTCTTGCTTTATAAAACGCTTGCTCCATTGTGTACTTTGTGCCAAGCAGTGCAATTTTCTGTAATCCCGCTTCTTTGATTTGCTTAGCTGTGGCATCCGCAATATGTAAAATAGGGATGGTAATAGCAGGCTCGATAACATCAATGACCTTATGCATGGTATTGGTACAAATGATGACTAGATCTGCACCTGCCCGTTCAAGTGCTTGTGCAGCTTGAGCTAGAACCTCACCTGCTTTATTCCACTCCCCGTTAGCTTGAAAATGCTCAATTTGCTGGAAATCTACACTAAACAAAATACATTTCGCAGAGTGTAAGCCCCCTAGCTTATGTTTCACCTGTTCATTGATAAGTCTGTAATATTCAGCAGATGACTCCCAGCTCATCCCACCAATTAAGCCAATTGTTTTCATGTCTACATCACTCCTTTTTCTATTATTATACGCCTCTCTCTCACAAAAATAAGAGAATTTTCCAAAAGCAATATACAAGGTTTGGAAAATAGTATATAAAGCGAATTTTCTCAATTAGTAAATTATAAAATATCAAAATTTTAGCATAATTTATTATTTTAGAAAAGTTGATTTTTAATAAAAAAACAGTGTAGACTAAAGCGTATTGTGAAAGGAGGACAACTTATGGAATTGATTTCAACAATAGTTGATAGCGGAAATAATATTTTATGGACATATATCCTCATTATCTTACTTTTAGCAGCAGGACTATATTTTTCATTCGGTACGAAGTTTGTACAAATTCGTCTTTTTCCTGAAATGTTTCGTTTAATTGTAGAAAAAAGAGAGGGCGATTCGGGGGTTTCTCCGTTCCAAGCCTTTACCATTAGCGCTGCTTCACGTGTCGGTACAGGGAATATTACAGGGGTAGCCTTAGCCATTGGTGTAGGTGGACCTGGTGCAGTATTTTGGATGTGGATAATCGCGATTTTAGGGATGGCCACTGCCTTCATTGAAAGTACCTTAGCACAGGTGTATAAAGTAAAGGATGGCGATACATTCCGTGGTGGTCCCGCCTACTATATGGAGAAAGCGTTAGGTCAACGAAAGCTTGGCATTATTTTTAGTATTTTATTAACATTAAGCTTTGGCTTTATTTTTAATGCAGTGCAATCTAACACAATTGCCACTTCAGTCGGCGAAGCCTTCGATGTAAGTCCTAAGATTATTGGGGCTATACTTGTCGTTTTAACTGCCTTAATTATTTTTGGTGGTGTCCATCGAATTGTAAAGGTGACCCAAGTTCTTGTCCCTGTTATGGCCATCTTTTATTTGCTTGTTGCCCTTTTTGTCGTGGTGACCAATTTATCGGAAATTCCTCATGTTTTTTCATTAATTTTCACTCATGCATTTGGCCTACAGGAAGCTGCTGGTGGTGCAATTGGGGCTGCAATCATGCAGGGTGTACGTCGCGGTTTATTTTCCAATGAAGCAGGGATGGGAAGTGTGCCAAATGCTGCGGCAACTGCTAATACTTCACATCCTGCTAAGCAAGGACTTGTACAAAGCTTAGGTGTCTTTTTTGATACGATTATGATTTGTACAGCGACTGCCTTTATCATTATTTTAGCGGGCTTATATGATAAAGGTGAGAGTGATGGTATTATTTTGACGCAAAATTCTTTAGCTGTTCATGTTGGTGATTGGGCTCCTTATTTTATTGCCATCTCCATCATTTTCTTTGCATTTAGTTCGATTATTGGTAATTATTATTATGGTGAATCCAATATTGAGTTTATGGATGCTCATAAAGCTTGGATGTTTTGCTATCGAATTTTAGTGTTAGGTATGGTTATGTTCGGCTCCATTGCACAGGTACAGCTTGTATGGAACCTCGCTGACCTCTTTATGGGGCTGATGGCGCTCATCAATATTACCATCATTATGATGCTCGGTAAAATGGCCTTCCTTGTGCTAGACGACTTTACAGAGCAACGAAGAGCAGGCAAAAATCCTGTCTTCTACGCAAAATCAATTCCAACCTTAAAAAACACAGACTGTTGGGAAGAAGAAGATCGATAAAATACTTAACGCCACCCCAAAATTTGGGGTGGCGTTGTGCTTTAATATTTAAACTGACTAATCAGTAGCTTTAATTCATCCGCCATATGTGCGAGTGCTTGCGCAGAGGCATTGATTTCCTCCATCGAGGCTAATTGCTCCTCTGTTGATGCTGCTACATCCTCAGACGCCGCTGCATTGCCTTTCGCGGAGAATGCCAAATCTTCGGTTACTGCTGCTACCTCTTGAACACCTGCAGACATTTGCTCAGAGGCTGAAGAGACCTCCTCCATTTTAGGGGTAATTTCATTCATACTTGTCATAATGACTTGGAATTTTGCAATGGCTTCATCGGAAATATGCAATCCATTTTGCACATCCTCTGTAACCTTCGCCATAATGCTGACAGATTGCTCCGTTTCTTGCTGAATGCCTCGGATAAGCTCAAATATTTGTTTAGCTGATTCTTGAGATTGCTCTGCAAGCTTACGCACTTCGTCTGCCACGACTGCAAAGCCTTTCCCATGCTCTCCTGCTCTTGCTGCTTCGATAGCTGCATTTAAAGCCAGTAAATTTGTTTGATCTGCAATGCTTGTAATTACATCTAAAATGGATGTAATTTGCTGAGAGCGTTCATGCAATGTCTGGATTTTCGCATTGGAGTCTGCTACGGATAAATGAATGGATTGCATTTGATCCTTTGTATTTTGGACAGCTTGTCCGCCTTCATCCGCCTGTAATGTCGCATGCTGTGAAAGGTCCGTCACTGCCGAAGAGATTTCTGCAATATGCAGAATGGCAGTAGAAAGCTCATGTAAAGAAGCTGCATTTTTAGTGGCACTCATCGTTTGAGAATCAGCGCTTGTTGCAACATCCTGAATGGAAATCGCCACTTTTTCTGTTGCAATGCTTGTCTGATTGGCATTGGCGGTTAGCTCATCTGCTGAAGAAGCAACCTCCTCTGCATTTTGTTCAATTTTTTGAATAAGTGTCCGTAAGCTTTCCTGCATATCATTAAAGGCTTGTCCTAATTGGCCAATCTCATCTTTTGACGTTATCGTTACCATTTCCGTGAGATCCCCTTTGCTGATCGTAACCGCACTATCCTTTAAAGCTTTAATTGGTTTAATGACAGCCCTCATTACAAAATAAAAAATGATCGAACTGATGATAATTGCTGCTATGAGGACTAGAATCGTATGGTATAAAATCGAGGAAGCAGACTCATCAATTTCTTCAGCAAAAATCGTTCCTGTTATTTTCCAATTTGTCAGTTCATTTGTCGTATAGAATAATAGACGATCATCACCATTAAAGACATATTCATACGTACCTGATGGACTTTCGTACATTTTATCAAGGAAACTTTCTTTCAGCTCCCCTCCCGCTTCAAGTGTAGGATGTGAAATGACCATCTTGTCTTCTCCAAAAATTGAAGGATACCCATTTTTTCCGATTCGAATTGAATCAGCAATTTTTTGAAGATCGGTTAATTTAATATCGATTGCCACAACTCCAGCATGATCCTTCGTCTGCTTAGCAACTGTTACCACCATATCACCCGTCCCCGCATCCTTGTAAGGGTTGGTGATTAAGGTTTCTCCTTTTAAAGCTGTCGCCTCTTTATACCAATCTCGATCTAATGGATTATAATCTGCACCATTCAATTTTGGCTCCTGTGTAAATCGACCGTCATTCATGCCAATATAAACACTTAATACATCTGCATTAAGCTTTGTATATTGCTGAAATTTAGCCACAATTGAAGCTTGTGCTTCTTCATATTGGCGCGCATCTATTTCACTACTAAACACATTGATGTCACTCATTTTCTCACTAATCGTTTTGTCAATCAGCTTATTTAAAATGCCTACACTTTCATTGGCACTAAATAAGATTTCTTCTTCAATCGAGTCTTTTGCAGATAAATAAGACAAACTCCCAACAGATATGACAGGGATAAGTAATACTAGCGCGAATAGCGTATAAAGCTTGCCCTTAAAACTGCTAAATAGTTTCTTCATATATCAATCTCCTTTTGATTCCTCTCCCTCTCTTTATCTGCTTAACATTTCTCCCAAAGCTTTTATCGGACGAAAAAATTTTTTTCTAACATTTTTACGATTTTCATATTATTCAGGCTTTACCGACAAATAAAAGAGGCTGGGACATAACTAGCTTCAATTAGTGAGAAATCCGAATTTGAATGAATTCAAATTCGGATTTCTCTATTTTTTATGTAGTCTCCCTATAGATCTTAGCTAATGGCTGTGAATTTTCTTAAATTCACGGCCATTAATGCGAGGCCCATCTCGTTTTCAACCTTCGATTTTCCTCGTACAGAAAATCGGGTGAAACGCAAATTAGCCTTCAAGAATCCAAAAACTGGTTCCACGTCAATTTTACGTTGACGATAAATGGTACTTGTTTTTTCTTCTGAAAGCTTTGCTCGCACATATTCTTTTTGTTCTTCCCACTTCTCATTCACCATTATCTTTCGATTATTTCCTTCTTTTGCTTTTGTACACGATGAACGGAGAGGGCATCCGGAACAGTCTTCACATTCGTATATCTTAAACTCACGCTTGAAATCATATTGATCTGTTTTCGTGGTACGATATTTAAATACAAGCTGTTGTTGGTTTGGGCAAGTGTATCGATCATGTTCTTTATCATAATCCCAGTTCGCTGTATTGAATTCGTTGTGCTTATGCTTTTTCTTCTGTTCTTTTAAATACATATTGTACGTGATTAAGGCTTCTCTCTTACGATTCGAAAGGATATCATCATAATTTTGTTCACTGCCATATCCGGCATCTGCGACAATGTGTTTGGGTAACTTAAAATAACGTTGTTCGATTTCATCTAAAAATGGGATTAATGTACGTGTATCTGTTGGGTTCGGAAAAATGCTGTAGGCAAGCACATACTGACCTTCTGTTGCCACTTGTATGTTATAACCTGCCTTCAATTGACCATTTTTCATATAGTCATCTTTCATACGCATAAATGTCGCATCCGGGTCTGTTTTCGAATAACTATTTCGTTCGTCAAAGATTTCGAAGTCTCTTTGATATTTTAGTTTGCGTTCAATATAGTCGATTAATTTTTTCCGAGCTTGCTTTGGGAATTTCCGTTCCGTTCTTAAAGCCTTTCGCTCTGCTACATCTGATGAATCCTCAATTTTTCGATCATATTCAGAAATTACTTCATCTACTTTTTCAACCATTCGAGCGAGGTCTTCCAATGCTAATTCATTTTCATTTTCCCGTTCAATTTCTGGCATGATTTCTTTTTCAAGCAGCTCATCGTAAAGCTGGTTTGACTTTTCAATTAGTCCGTTATGATATTTTTCAATCGACTTTTTCCACACGAATGTAAACTTGTTCGCATTCGCTTCAATCTTTGTTCCATCAATAAAAATAGCTTCCTGGTTAATTAATCCCCCTTGTACCAACTGGCAGCGGAATTGAACGAAGCATTGACGAATTAACTCTTTTACGTCTGGTTGGACACGGAATCGGTTGATTGTGCGGTAGGTTGGTTCATGCCCTTGAGCTAGCCACATCATCCGAATACTGTCTTTTAAAAGCGCTTCAATTTTACGACCAGAAAAGACAGATTGCGTGTAGGCGCATAAGATAATTTTAAGCATCATGCGTGGATGGTAGGCAGGGCAGCCCTCATTTCGAAGGAATGGTTCAAACGCTTCAGGCGGGATACTTTCGACTAAATGATGGACATGGAAGGCAATATCATTCTTTTGTAATTTTACTTCTAAATCTAAAGGCAAAACTAATTGATTCATGTTATAATCTTTAAACATAAGGATCCTTCTTTCTGTATAATTTGGTTGTGGTGACTTAATTTTATCAGAAGTGGTCCTTATTTTTATGAAAAAATTTAAAGCCGATGAAATTTTACTGATCGTAAAATTTCACCGGCTTTTTAGTGTAGAGATGGGTTTTGTCCCAGCCCCAAATTGGATTTAGTATTTAAACGACTGAATGGATTCTTGCAGGTCTATCGCCATCTTTGCTAGATGGGTAGAGGCTGCTGCTACCTCCTCCATCGCTGCATTTTGTTCCTCTGAAGAGGCTGCAACACTTTGCACATGATGGCTTGATTTCATCGACACTTCACTAATATAGTCGATTTCTTGCACTAACTTTTCAATATCTTGCTGGATTGTTCGAATGGCTGCGGTAACTAGCTCGGTCTGTGCTTGTACATCATTAATGGCATCATCAATTTGTATAAAATTATCCCTTGCCACATTGACCTTTTCACGACCTACATGAACAGAATCCTTACTATTGACCATATCTTCCTCGATAATCCTCGTGCTATCTGTAATTTGGACCACTACTTTTTCAATATCGACTGCAGCAAGATTTGACTCATCTGCTAGCTTGCGGACTTCCTCTGCCACAACTGCAAAGCCTTTTCCATGCTCCCCGCTCCTTGCCGCTTCAATAGAAGCATTGATCGCTAGTAAATTGGTCTGTGTCGCTATACTCTTAATGACATTTACTGCTGATACAATTGCTGCTGTATTGTCATCTAAATCTTGCACCCGTGTATTCAGCTCACTTGTGTTGGCAGAGATTTCATTCATTTGCGCTGTAACATCATGCACAGAAGAACGACCTGTATGTGCCATATTTTTCGTGTCGACTGTTGCCTGATTCACGCTTTGTATGCTTGCAGAAATATCATTCATTTTCTTTAAAATATGAGCAGATAAATTTCGTACATCACCAGTTAAAGTATCCTGCTGATCAATACCTTGTGCAATATCATGAATAGATTCTGTTACCACCTCTGTCGCCTGTGTAACCTCCATGCTACTTGCTGTTAGCTGTTCTGATGTTGCGGCAACTTGCTCAGAGGAGTTTCCTACTTGTTTCATCATCAGTCGAAGCTTTTCTGACATACTATTGAAGGAATCGGCTAAGTGCGCAAACTCATCCTTGGTTTTAAATTGTAAATGCGTTTGCAAATTCCCTTCCGAAAACTTATCCATTTCAACTACTGTTTGTTGAATATTTTTTGCGATCCGTCTACCAAATAGTGTTGCGATGATAATGCTTATAAGTAGAGAAATAGCCACTAGAATCATAATTTCCAGGCCACTTCTTTCCCCTTTTTGCTTGGTAGCCTCAATATGAGCCTGCATATCTTCTTGCTGAGCTGTTGCCATCGTTTTTCCAAAGACAACCAATTTCTGAGAGCCCTCACCTAAAATCGGTAAAGCCATTTGTTGTGCTTGCTGATGATCCCCTCGCTGATAAAGAGGCACAATCTGCCCATCTATAGCCTTTTCCCAGTCGTCAAGCTGCGATAAAAATTGATCAAAATCTTGATTACTATCGCCTACTT
Source organism: Lysinibacillus sp. FSL K6-4013 (assembly GCF_038630435.1). Classification (NCBI taxonomy): domain Bacteria; kingdom Bacillati; phylum Bacillota; class Bacilli; order Caryophanales; family Bacillaceae; genus Lysinibacillus; species Lysinibacillus sp. FSL K6-4013. Next base: position 1,834,418 of record NZ_CP152031.1, on the reverse strand, counting down.
CTTGAAGTCGATTAATCGACGTATGTAAGGTATTTCGGATTTCATGATGATTGTTGAGCATTTCTTCCTTGCCATATAACATATACCCACGAATAGCCGCATTCGCTCGTACGGTTTGGAACGAGATATCTTGATATAAATGGATTAATTCCGTATTGTCTTCGATTTCTGCTAATGTCTGATTATTATTATTCAAGTAGTACATAGCAATCCCTGATATAAGCAGTAAAAAGACGAGGACAATACCAAAAGCAAATTGCAATTTCCGTTCCACAGTTAGTCTCATATGATTCCCTCTATTCTTCTATAATCCACTTGAGTATAGCCTACCTAAACCTATTAGCCTATAAAATCTATGCTCCTCCTCCTAAACTATCGCTAAAATTTAACAATAATGAGAATTTCGCATCTAATCTATTGACAATAATATCCACTATTTTACTAGTTGAAATAGGAAGTAATCATTTGGAAACCATAGAGATAACACCAAAAGAGCGGAAGAAGTAGGAGCATTTTCAGAAAATGACCTCTTTTTTCTAAAAACTCTCGAATGCCTGAAGTCAGCATCATCGCACTCAGTAATAGTAAGCTATGTTGAGCCCCATAAATCTGCATAGAGAATGTGATGACCAATGGCAGGATGGCTGGATAAATAGAATCTGCTAGTGATCTTTTTTCCCTCGTATTGGAGGGAATGCTTTCTTTCTCTGTGGATTTAGCGGCTATTAGTTTCTTTACAAGCATATAGACAAGACCAAAAAATAAAATTGTATAAACAATAAATAATAGCCACGACATTTTGCTTTTCTCATTTAACAAATGAAAATAATCCTCAGCTTCTTGTGCTTGCAGTACATAATACAATCCTGTTTTTTGATCCATTAGGAAGAATCGTTCATCCTCGACTATTACTTTCAAGGCCGTTTCCTTGCCATTATGGAAGTGTATGTATAAATCACTTACTGCTTCATGGTCTGCTGGTCGACTGCTAAGGTCCTTTTTAGTTTGTAAAACTTGCTGAAGGCGATCTGTATCTTTCACCTCATAGCGGTCGACGTAGAATACTTGCTTTAATGGATATAAATATTGCTCTTTGCCATTACTTCCAGACAAATACCAAGCCTCTTTAATCGATTGAATGGGAGTATGCAGCGGTACTAGCTCCTCCCGCTGCCTTTCATTGTAAATGAAGAGTAGTAGTGTGCTTATACTCAAAACAATGCCCAGAATAAGTGTATAAATATAACCACCCTTATGCACTTTATCACCTCCTTTGCCACTTTACATTTATAGTAATTATTGTCATATACGATTTACTACTCTAATAAGTTTCAGCTATACTTAAATAGAGGTGATGATGTATGAGTAGACCAGAATTATACGTACATTTAGTAGTTGGTCCTGACTGTGATTTTGAATCCATGGCCATTCGAGCAGCACTGGAATCCTTTGGTGCAGGAGTGACACTCGATTTAATTGGCAGACCAAATGATTTAATTGATATTTTATCTGGAAATGATCTTCCTCACAAAATGGATTATTTGCTATTAAACTTTCACGGCGATGAGGGGCGATTTTGTCTGCCTGAGCTAGGAGAAGAGGTATATGAAGAAAATGAACCAAGGAGTATCTATTTTGAACCTCAAGATGTCTTAACCTATTGTCAGCTACAGGGTGTCAAGGTCATTGCGGCAGGCTGTACATTAGGCTGGCAGCAGCTAGCGACAGCCTTTTTAGAGAGTGGCTGTCATTCCTACCTAGCACCTGATGATTATATTGAGGGTAATGCTAATCTCATGTTTCTAATTCACTTTTTCTATGAGATAATCACAAATCATAGAAGTCAGCAGGAGGCATTTGAACTCGCTCAAGCGACCGACCTAGAAACAGCCTTATACAAGCTCTATTTAGCAGAAAAAAGATCGTAGCACCTACTACTTGGCTACGATCTTTCTTCTTTAGCGTTGATGTTTATCTAGCATGGCTTCAGTAAAAGCTTGTGACTGTCCTTTAGGAATACTGAGTGTTTGCCAATCAGAGCCCTTTACCAATTTGGCGATATAAATGATTTGACCGACGTGCTGTGCATAGTGTGCCATTTGTCTTTCAATGGCATCAATGACTGCTAGCCGCTCCCCTCTAATCGTGACATGTCCCTGTAAATCGGATTCTGTTAAACTCGCCAAGGCCTCTAAAAACACTTGCCACCCCTTGTCCCAAGCTGAGATGATTGCTTCTTTGGTGTGAAGACTATCCTCAAACTCATCATCTCGATTTCTCGTTGGCTTTTCTCCATCTGTCGTTAAAAAATCTGTCCAGCGGGAAACCATATTTCCACTTATATGCTTTACAATCACTGCAATACTATTGGATTCTTCATTGTATGCCCAGTGCAATTGTGCCTCTTCCATTTGGGCAAGTGTTTTATCCCCTAGCTCTTTCACACTTTGAAATCTTTTCTGAACAACTTGTAAATAGGTTTGTGCAATTGTCATAGTCGAACCTCCATCCCCTCTTTTCTATCATTCTATTATAGCTCAAGTGAAATGTCTCATGACTTATTCGCCAAGAATAAAATCTCTTGCAAGGATCGCCATTTTTTCTTGAACCTCCTGTGGGTCTCCATCAAGTTGATACCCGATATGATAGACATAGCCGTTATAGTAAGAATAAAACTCATTGGCTCTAGTAGCCATCTGATAGATTCGCTTATCCGCTTCATCGTAATTATAGTAAATATACAAATAACCTCTCTCTGGTGACATCTCCCGATAAAACAGGGGATTCATAAAATTTAAGCCTATATTCGAAACTTTCATCCCTAAAGTTTCTTCCATATTTTTAGACTTCACATAGCTCGCTAAGGGATTATACTTTACATTTGTCACGGTAAAATTAATAAATTGTAAATCCACCCCAGTGGAGGATTTTTTTTTATAGCTAAATTGAAATTGCGTTTGTTGGCTACCATCCTCCATTTTTGCTGAAATTGCATAGACCTCATGTATATTTGGTTGAAATGGTAAATTTTCAGGATCAGTGAGATGAACGACATCCTCCAGTGATGTTGCTACTGATTGCATCGCCTCTAAACCTTGAAGTGGTGCATAATATTGGATATGTTTTGCCTGACTTAAATAATTAGCAAGTGGAAAAAAATTACTGAATGCTGTGTCTTTGCCCTCCACTTCTGTTTGAAATAAATCTGTGAATGTAGGTGTTACCCCTTCATCCTGTGTCGCCAGCTCATCCATCGGTTTTGCGGCTTGCCAGGCAATAAATAGTAAAATAGAGCAGGTAATCATTATCGTAACGGCACGATATGTCCATCTTGGCTTGGGCATAACAGGCTCTTGCTGAATTTGTTGTCGAACCTTATGAATAATGGCTTCCTTATGTGCTGAAACATCTTGTAGTACCTGCATTGTATGCTTATCCATGGAAAAGCACCTCCCATTCAATATGTTGTAACTCTATTTTTAATAGCTCCTTTCCTTTCTTTAAACGTGATTTCACAGTACCTTCAGGAATCGCAAGTAGCTCCGCAATCTCTTTAATCGTCATCTCCTCCAAGTAAAAATAGACAATTGCTTCTCGTGGTTTGAGAGGTAAGCTTAAAATGGCATCATCTAACAGTGCTTGTTCATCTTGACGAATCAGTGTGTCCGGCAATGTTGATTTTTGTTTGGTAAAAAATTTATGCTGAAATGTTATTTTTCTGTATGCCCAGCTTTTTAAATAATCTTTGCATTTATTGATTGTCATGCGGGCTAAGTATGCCTTCATCTCTCCTCGTTCCTCATATTGTTTTTGATGATAGAACTTAATAAACACATCCTGTACAATATCCTCGGCTATTTGTAAATCCTTTGTATAGTAATAAGCAATTCGAAACAATTGCTCCGTATGTATAGCCATTAACTGCTCGAAATTTTCATGATCAGACACGCCATCATCCTCCTTCTACACTATAAACGACTCCCAACCAGAAAAAGATTATTTTTCCAGATAGAAAAATACATAAAAAAACCGCCTCAACCATTTGAGACGGTTTACTGTTACTTTATAAATTTTCATCAATATATGTTTCGATATCAGAAGCTATCGTATCAATCGGTACATCTTCAATGTTTTCAGCATAACCATTATACATTTTGACGAGGACACCATCTTTATCGACTAAGAAAAATTGATTGCCATGAATGACTTGGTCACTGTTAGGGTCGTTTTTCACTAAAATCTTTGTATTTTTCACCGCAAATTGTTCGATATATTTCTGTGAATACCCTGTAAGAAGGTTCCATTTAGATTCATCTGGAACATTGTATTTACTAAGATAATTCGCTAGCACATCTGGCTGATCTACATCTGGGTCAACTGAAAAGGCAACGATGTTATAGTCCTCCACCCCTTTTTTCTGGAGCTTTTCTTGGACTTGTGCCATGTTTAATGACATGGGCGGGCAGATCGACACACAGTTTGTGAAAATATACATGCCAATCCAAGGCTTACCTTTTAAGCTTTCAAGCGAAACCGTTTCACCACGTTGATTAACATGTTCAAAATCGGGTATTTCTAGACTATAATCTGCTTTAAATTTTGAATTTCCACATCCGCCTAGCACAGATGCACAGGCTAACAGCAGCACTAGCCCTATTAACTTATGTTTCATGTCAACACTCTCCCTAACCTACACTCTCCCCATCCTAACGTAGGTTGTAAGCGTTGACAAGAACTTCTAAGTGACAGCTTTCGTACATCTTTGTGAAATCCATTTCATTTTAATGAAACAAGCGCAGCATGAATCGCATCAAGCTTTACTTCGACGCGGTGCAATAAATAAAATGACACTAAAATCGGAAAACCGATATCGGATATCATGTTCAACCACTGTTCCATTTGCCTCCTCCTCTCCTATAGTAAAAATGGTCTTTGCACTTCTCGCTGCAAAGACCATTACTGAGTTATTCTGTTGCTACTTCAAATTCCGTTACTTGACGATCTACAATACGAGCTCCCTTGATGGCTGATAGAGCACCACCTTGCCCAGTAAAAACATTTTTAGCCATAATCGTTGCCATTGCCTGCTGAATTTCAGTCACTGTAATATTCGGCTTGGGTGCATCAATCGAAAGGGTTGTCGTTTTGCCATCAGTTGTTGCAAATTGTAATTCTAGAACTTGTGTCATTCTGTGATCCCTCCTTAAGATAAATCGTGTGTTTCCTGTTTCGCAATGCCAGCCAGTGACTGTGATGAAAGACTAGCAATGGCATGAGCAACAGCTAACAAATCGTCCGCGCTATGTGTGTTGTTAATATTTCGATACGATTTCGTTGTGAACGTAGGCTCATTGTTCTCATCATAGCCATCCATATACTTGAGACGAAGTGTAGCATTTACAAAGTTAACATTAGCCATATAGCATCACCTCCCTTCTGCACACTATATAAAGGCGAATTGCTAAAAAAGGGACATTAAGGATGAATTTTTTTTCGGAAGCTTTTATAATAGAGTGAGAGAAGGCAAAGAGGTGAACGATTTGTTACAAGGTTGGTTTTTATGGTTTATTTTATTTTGGGTTGTTGTCCTCATTTCATTGATGGCTATTGGCGGATTCTTCATGTTCCGCAAATTTTTAAAAGCACTCCCAAAGCAGGATGGAAAATCAGATTTAGATTGGCAAGAATATTATTTAGATAAAACCGTTCACTTGTGGGGACAAGCTGAAAAAGAATTACTCTATGAACTCGTAAGCCCTGTCCCTGAGCTGTTTAGACAAGTGGCGAAGGAAAAGATTGCAGGAAAAATTGGCGAGCTCGCATTAGAAGAAAAAGCAGCTGCCATTAACAATGACCTCATTATTCGAGGCTATATCCAAGCAACACCAAAACGCGATCACAAATTTTTACGCAAAAAATTAGAGCAAATGCAAATTGACATCTCCCCCTATGAACATCTATTCGAATAAGTAAACGCTGCACAAATCTTTGTGCAGCGTTTTTACTTAGCTATGGGGATATTATCCTAACCTGTGTTTTTATGAGGCTTTCCTGCACTTGGCTAATCTTATCCGCTACATTTGGACTCCTATCCATGCTTTGCTGTTCTATCCGCTACTTTTGAGGTTTTATCCGCTACTTTTGAGGTTTTATCCGCTACTTTTTAGATGCTATCCTACACTTGACTAGCTTTATCCTCTACATTTGGACTTCTATCCATACTTTGCTGCTCTATCCGCTACTTTTTAGATGCTATCCTACACTTGGCTAGCTTTATCCTCTTCATTTGGACTCCTATCCACGCTTTGCTGCTCTATCCGCTACTTTTGAGGTTTTATCCGTCACTTTTTAGATGCTTTCCTTCTCTTTGCTAATTTTATCCTCTTCATTTGGACTCCTATCCATGCTTTGCTGTTCTATCCGCTACTTTTGAGGTTCTATCCGTCACTTTTAAGATGCTTTCCTGCACTTGGCTAGTTTTATCCTCTACATTTGGACTCCTATCCACGCTTTGCTGTTCTATCCGCTACTTTTGAGGTTTTATCCGTCACTTTTAAGATGCTATCCTGCACTTTGCTAATTTTATCCTCTTCATTTGGACTCCTATCCACGCTTTGCTGTTTTATCCGCTACTTTTGAGGTTCTATCCGCTACTTTTTAGATGCTATCCTGCTCTTTGCTAATTTTATCCTCTTCATTTGGACTCCTATCCACGTTTTGCTGTTCTATCCGCTACTTTTAAGGCTTTATCCGTCACTTTTTAGATGCTATCCTACACTTGGCTAGCTTTATCCTCTTCATTTGGACTCCTATCCACGCTTTGCTGTTTTATCCGCTACTTTTGAGGTTTTATCCGCTACTTTTAAGGTGCTTTCCTGCTCTTTGCTAATTTTATCCCCTACATTTGGACTCCTATCCACGCTATGCTGCTCTATCCGCTACTTTTGAGGTTTTATCCGTCACTTTTTAGATGCTATCCTGCTCTTTGCTAATTTTATCCTCTTCATTTGGACTCCTATCCGCGCTTTGCTATTCTATCCGCTACTTTTGAGGTTCTATCCGTCACTTTTAAGATGCTTTCCTGCTCTTTACTAATTTTATCCTCTACATTTGGACTCCTATCCGCGCTTACAAGCATAAAAAAACTACACTAGCTTCAGCACTAGTGTAGTTTTGGAATTGTTTTTTTGACGCGTTTAAACTGGATGAGCATTGCGATACGCCAGGGTACTAACATGGCAAAGGCTAAAATCCAGAACATACCTGCTAATTCACCGACATCGATGGAGCTACTTAAAATCATTTTCGCCACCACTCGGAATATTAACAATCCGATTAATATAAAAACAAATGCTTTTGAACGCTTTAAATAAATATCTCGACCTTTTACTTCAAATTTAGAAGTAGCAATTAATATTGTCGAGAACACCATTCCTACCGCTGCCGCCTCTAAGATTTGCATCGGTGGTACACGGAATTGCTCGAATAAAAACATCAATGCACCTGAGGACATCGCTATTGGTGGAATAATAATTTTCTTCTCATTTGTCGGCATTTTGGAAGCTCTCATTCGTATGACCATCACAAAGCTTCCCATAAGAATGGCCATAATGGTCGACCCTATAACATAATAGTGAGAAGGGATACTGCTTAACATAAAAAATCCTCCTCTAATGTCTAATTAACAATTTTGCCCCAGTAATTGATCAGCTACAGCCTTTAATCTTTCCGGCTCGAACGGCTTTGTGATAAAATCCTTTGCCCCACTCTCAATCGCTTCTACGATTAATTTTTGCTGACCTAGTGCAGTTACCATAATGATTTTCGCATCTGGAAATTCTGGGATGATTTTTTTTACGGCTGCAATACCTGTCATAACGGGCATCGTTACATCCATTGTGACTAAATCTGGTTGTAACTCACGATACATCGCCACAGCTTCCTTACCATTTACTGCCTTACCGACTACCTCATAGCCCCATTCTGTAAACATATTACTGATTGCAACACGCATAAATAGCGTATCGTCTACTACTAAAACTGTAGGCACATGTTCATCTCCCTCCACGTTAAAGTTCGGTATGCCTCTTTAGTTTAACAAATTAAAAGCCTGTAAATCCACCGAAAATAAGCTGTAAAACGCGTGTAATATACGTTAAGCCATCAAAGAATAATAAAATCCCAACGGCAATCATGATGTACCCGCCAATTTTTACAATTTTCTGGCTGTGTGTACGAATCCACGTCATTCGTGAAATGAAGAAAGATAGCACGAAGAATGGAATGGCGAACCCTAAATAATACGCAAACATATAGCTAAAGCCCGCACCTGGGTTTGTACTTGCTAACATGATAATTGATGCAAGGATGGGTCCTGTACATGGTGTCCAGCCTGCCGCAAAGGCAATACCAATTAAGACAGACCCAAAATAGCCAGATGGTCTATTTTTAAATTGGAACTTTCGATCCTTCATTAAGAAGTCTATTTGCAATAATCCTACTATCATTAAACCGAATACGACGATTAAAATAGCCCCAACCTGTCGTAATAATGTTTGATAATTCAGGAAGAATTCTGCTGCATATGAAGCACTTAGTCCAATAATGATAAAGATAATGGAAAAGCCTAGTAAAAAGAATAGTGTGTGGAAAATGGCACGTTTTTGTAGCATACCTTTTTCTGATTTTAGCTCATCTAATGTCATACCCGTTATGTACGATAAAAATGCTGGATACAGTGGGAGAGTACACGGTGAAATGAAACTTAAGAACCCTGCACCAAAAGCTAAAAATACGTTAATATCAGATCCCATATTTTTTATTCGCTCCTTACATTTACTGCATCCATCGTACCAAAAATCAAAATAAAAAGCGCCCTTCTAATTTGTGAACGTTTCATGGCAAAATAATGAGATTTTTAAGAAGTCCCATCAAGCTACTTCTGCATTATGCGCTCCTGTTGATTTTCTGTCAACAAAATCCGCTAATCTTCCCCCTTTTCAAAGAGAGTTTAGCTGCTTTTCTACCTTTTTCTTGACAGTGTCGATTACTTGTCGTTAATGTTGAAAGAAGCTGCTGTATTTCAAATTCACTATCACGACCGTATTATAGTAAGAAACCATTTATTTTTTCATTCATCATCCAATCTATCTGAAAATCAAGTCATCTGATGACCGTATTATAGGTTTATATGATCCCTGATTTTTTCCTCAAATTTCGACAATCCTCTACCCTACACAAAGTGTTCATGTTAAACCATGAGTAAATGACTTATTTTCATGTATAATGATGATAGCAAATGAGCGAAAAAAGAGGTGTAGCCCTTGGAATTAAGAAAGATTAGACCAAAAAAGATCTATGAAGAAGTATCCGAAATATTACATGAAAAAATACGAGCTGGTGTCCTAAAGCCAGGCGATCGGCTTGACTCAGTGGAGCAGCTTGCCGAGCAATTGCAAGTGAGTCGTTCCGCTGTACGGGAGGCATTATCTGCATTAAAAGCTATGGGATTGATTGAAATTAAACAAGGCTCTGGAACGTTTGTCAAAAGTGTACCAGCCCATCAGCTTGACTTTCCATTATCCACAGCTATGTTAACGAATAGACAGGATATTGCTCATTTACTAGAAGTGCGCAAAATTATTGAGGTGGGAGCAGCAGGACGTGCAGCCCTCCAACGTACAGATCAGGATATTCAGGCAATGCTACAAATTTTAGAGGATATGAAGCAGGCACATGGTGATGGCGAGCTTGGTGAAAAAGTAGATTATCAATTTCATGCAGCTATTTCCAATGCCTCTCAAAATCCCCTACTCACTACAATTTTAGATCAAATTTCTGGTTTAATGATCGAAACGATGAAAGAGACACGGCGAATTTGGTTATACTCAAAAAAAACAACGAGCGAACAATTATATGATGAACATATGCAGATTTTCCTCGCGATTAAACAGCAAAATGAAGAGCTAGCCAAGCATGCGATGGCATCTCATTTAAGCAATGTTGAAAAAGTGCTATTACAATATTTCGAAACAACCGAATCCAATTCACACTAAAAACTACCTAGTACACGCTAGGTAGTTTTTCTTTTCTGAAAATTCATTAAAAAACGTTTTCAGTCTTTCAAATTTGTTGTATGATTAAAATATCGATAAGTCATCTGATGACCAGTTGTTTTAAAAAAGGAGCGATGAATATGAAAGTCACACTGTTCGCCACTTGCTTAGTGGATATGTTTCAAGGGAATGTGGGAAAAGCAGTTGTCGAAGTATTAGAAAGACTTGGCTGTGACATTGATTTTCCAGAGGATCAAATATGTTGTGGACAGCCTGCTTACAATAGCGGCTATGTCAAGGAATCGAAAAATGCGATGAAAAAAATGATTACAGCCTTTGAACATGCTGAATATGTTGTCTCTCCTTCTGGTTCCTGCGCTTATATGTTGAAGGAATATCCAGCAGTGTTTAAAGGAGACCCAATATGGGAGCCAAAAGCGCAAACATTAGCAGCTAAAACCTATGAGTTCACAGAATTTATTGTCAACGTGTTAAAGACAGAAGATGTGGGAGCGCGTCTAGAAGGCACAGCTACTTACCATACGTCATGCCATATGACAAGATTGCTTGGTGTGACGGAGGCACCCTTGCAATTATTAAAGAACGTCAAGGGCTTACATTATGTGGACCTCCCTGGCAAGGATCGATGCTGCGGATTTGGCGGTACCTTTTCAGTTAAAATGGGCAATATTTCTGGAGAAATGGTCAATGAAAAAGTGCTGAATGTGGAAGAAACAGGCGCTAACATTTTAATAGGCGCAGACGCCGGCTGCTTATTGAATATCGGTGGTCGCATTCAACGTCAGGATAAGCCGATTAAAGTGATGCATATTGCAGAAGTATTAAATTGCCGATAAGAGGGGGAAATAAACATGGCCATGAAAACAAGTGATGATCGGTTTCAACAACGTGTCACGAAAGAGCTAGATAATCAATTTATGCGTCGTGCGGTTTCGAGTGCCCAAGAACGTTTTCAAACACGTCGCCTTCAACAAGCAGATGAATTAGGACATTGGGAAGAATGGCGTTCTCATGGAGAGGAAATTCGCAAGCATGTTTTAGCAAATCTTGATTATTACCTTTATCAATTAAGTGAAAATGTTGCTAAACGAGGTGGGCATGTGTTCTTTGCGCAAACTGCACAGGAAGCAACCGACTATATTCAAAGCATTGCTAAAAAGAAAAATGCGGCAAAAATTGTGAAATCCAAATCAATGGTGACAGAAGAAATTAACTTAAATACAGCTTTAGAAGCGCTTGGTTGTGAAGTGATTGAGACGGACCTAGGTGAATATATTTTGCAGGTGGCAGATCACGAGCCCCCTTCGCATATCGTGGCGCCAGCCTTGCATAAAAATAAGGAGCAAATTCGAGATGTTTTTAAGGAAAAACAAGGCTACAGTCAAACAGAAAAGCCAGAGGAACTTGCCCTTTATGTACGTGAAAAATTACGACAGGAATATTTAACAGCCGATATTGGTATTACAGGCTGTAATTTTGCTATTGCTGAAAGTGGCTCGATTACACTCGTTACGAATGAGGGCAATGCTGATTTAGTAACAGCACTACCAAAAACACAAATCACAGTTATGGGAATGGAAAGAATAGTTCCTACCTTTGAAGAAATGGAAGTCCTTGTTAGTTTATTAACAAGAAGTGCTGTAGGTCAAAAACTAACGAGCTATATTACAACGTTAACAGGCGTAAAGGACCACGAGGATACGGATGGACCAGAGGAATTTCATTTAGTTATTGTGGATAATGGACGCTCGGCTATTTTAGGTAGTGAATTCCAGCCTATTTTACAGTGCATTCGCTGTGCTGCCTGTGTCAATGCTTGCCCTGTCTATCGTCATGTGGGTGGGCATACGTACGGCTCTATCTACTCAGGACCTGTAGGTGTTGTCCTCTCTCCACTTTTAGGAGGCTATGATGATTTTAAAGAACTGCCCTATGCTTCTACATTGTGCGGTGCTTGTACAGATGCATGCCCTGTTAAAATTCCATTACATCAGCTCATTCATCGCCATCGTCAGGTCATTGTTGAAAATGAGGGCAAGGCACCTATCTCTGAAAAACTTTTAATGAAGGCATTTGGTCTAGGGGCTTCCTCCCCTACCCTTTATAAAATGGCGACAAAAATGGCTGCACCTGCCATGTCTCCATTTACCAAAGACAAGACCATTTCTAAAGGGCCAGGCCCATTAAAAGCATGGACCGAGGCAAGGGATTTTCCTGCCCCGAGTAAAGACAGCTTTAGAGACTGGATGAAGCATCGTACAAAAGGAGGCGAGCAATAATGACTGGTATGATTCAGCATCGAGAAACCTTTTTAGCAAATATCGCGAAGCAACTCGGACGTTCGCCTAAGGCAGAACTTCCACGACCAACTTGGCAGTATCAGCCTCAAGATCGTGTGCTCAAAGATGCGACAAAGGATGAATTGGTAGACATATTAATCCAGCAGTGCGCCAACATTCATACCAATATTGTCATTTCTAGTACTGCCACACTTCCACAGGATTTACAGAAAGTTGTTGATAATTATGGAGGTCAGTCCGTTATTACATGGAAGGATAAACGGTTCCAAGATTATGGATTAGCCGCGCTTATGAACGAACAATGGTCACAAGCCAATATTCAGCTTTATGAATGGGATCCACAGCATCCTGAGGAAAATATACGACAAGCTGAAAAGGCAAATATCGGAATGACAATTAGTGAAATGACGTTAGCAGAATCGGGAACTGCCGTGCTCTTTAGTAGCAAAGATAAAGGGAGAAGCATTAGCTTTTTACCTGAAAAGTCGATCATTTTCATTCCTAAAAGTACAATTGTACCTCGTATGACACAGGCAGCACGCTGGATTAGTGAAAAAATCCGTCAGGGTGAAAAAATTGCTTCCTGTATTAACTTTATTACGGGACCAAGCAACTCAGCCGATATCGAAATGATTCTTATCGTTGGAGTTCATGGTCCTATTCAAGCAACCTATATTGTCATTGAGGATCAGTAAAAGAACAGGCATGCATTTCGCTGCATGCCTGTTCTTTTACGTTGTTGTGTTCGCGACCCCTTCTGGTAGAGCTGCTTTTTCATAATACTCTGGATGTGCCTCTTTTAAAATAGAGGAGCGCAGCATCACAAGTGAAATGATAATAATAATGATACTCGTTACTGGTAAAATAATCGTTGCTGGTAATGTATCATATAACATGCCATAGACTACCATACCAATCGGCATCATGGACATCGCCATCGTCTCCATTAGCCCAAAAACACGCCCACGGTACTCTTCCGCAATGATTTTTTGCATATACACCCCGATGGGCATATTAATCCCTATTTCGAAAATTGCGAAAATAAAGTAAATGATGAGATAGAAGATCACGATAGCAATATAGGAAAAATCAGTGACTAATGGGATGACTGCTAAGCCAACACTTCCCGCCAATAGTAATAAGCTGATTTTGGAAAAGCGTAAAGGGACCTTTACTTCAGGTCTTGTTGCGAAATAAAGGGATGCCAAGAGCATACCTAATGCACCAGACGCTTCAATAAAGCCAAAGTGTGTAGATTTTACTTTTAGCAATTCAATAATGATGTACGTTCCTCCAACAGCGATGGCAGAAAAGAATAGGTTGATCCACAATGCAACCCACATAATGGTCTTAATGACGTTACGTTGCTTGATATAATGAAAACCACTTTTCAGCCCTTCCCACATCTTTTCTTTTTTCGTATCTTCCCCTCTTGTACTATAAAGGTTAAAATCCATTGTTGCCTCTAAACAAAAGGCAATCGCATAGGCCACCATATTCACCATTAAAAATACATCCATATTAAAAAATCCATACATCATACCACCAATGACTGGTCCTCCAATTGCAGCTACAGACATTGACATTTGGTTAAATGACATCGCACGCTGTAATCGCTCTGGATTGACAAGTGTGGCAATAGCCGATGAAAACGTTACACCAGAAAAGGCTGAGCAAATCGTATTAAAAACAGTAGCTATGTAAATAGCATAAACGGACATTCCTACTGTTTCTGTATAAAGCAGTAATCCCCCTACTGTCAAAATGGTGCCTGCCTGTGCTAGTAAAATCGTACGCTTTTTTGAAAAATTATCTGCGACATAGCCAGCTAATGGTGCCACAAGAGCGCGTGGTAATACGGAACAAATCATATTGGTAGCAAAGCTCATTGCCGACCCAGTCATTGCTAAAATATACAAGCTGAAACCAAATGCCATGACATTTGCACCCAACATGGCAATCATTTTACTCGCCGTGAACGTCCATAAGTGGTAAGTCGCCTTTTTTAATTTTTCTACCTCATTCATCTAAACCCCTCCTTTATTTAACTAAATTAAAAAGTTTAATTAAGTTAAACAAAATATACCATAGCTCCCTCTTTTCACGCAAGCAAAAGTTTAATATAATTAAACAAAAGGAGGCGAGGCAGTGGACTCTTTAGGCACACGAATTCGCAAATTAAGGAAAGAACAAAAATTAACATTAGAGGCACTCGCCGGTGATCGTCTAACTAAAGGAATGTTAAGCCAAATAGAAAATGATAAGGCCAAGCCTTCCATGGAAAGCCTTGACTATATTGCTGAACGTTTAGGTGTAAAAGCTAGTGAATTACTGGAAGAAGTAACGCCATCCTCCATTCGCCAGCTATTAGAACAGGTGGAAAGTTTATTTGCAGAAGTAAAACGTGGAGATGCCGATCATCATCAAGAAATTGTCGATTTAATAAAGCCGTCTGTGGAGGGCCTACCTCAAAGTTATGAAGCTGGCCGTTTATTGTATATTTACGCAGATGCCCAGTATGAAGCAGGATTAACAACATGGGAAGTCCCGCTTCAGCAAGCCCGCACTATTTTTAAGGAAATTAATTTACTCAGCCATTGGTTCAAAACCTTTATCCTAGAGATGGCTATTTTAGCAGCAAAACGTCAATATACATTGGCTTACGATCGTATCTTACAGGCAAAAGACATTATCGAACAAGAGGACTATCAGCTTGATTCTCGTGATGCCTTATTAATGACTTATTATACAAGTATTTTCCAACTTGCAATTGGTGAACATGAGGAAGGGAAAAAATTAATTCAAGAGACGATTGCCAATGCTCATAAAAACCAACTGTTCTATCAGATTGATAATATGTACAGAATTGGAGCCTATTGTGCGATGATTGATCATGATTTTGAACAAACCAATCATATGTTTATGAAACTGGAGCAATATCAGGCATTTGCTGAACGTGTTGAGGTTGATGCTTTTATTTTTGTATTGAAGGCACATTATTATAATAATTACAGCAATAATTTTGAGCAGGCTCTGATCGAAATAGAACGTTTTAATCAGCTTCGACACGATGATTATTTAGACAAGCTTGATCCAAACTTTTATTATGCTGAAAAAGGAAAATCCTTATATTTACTTGGTCGTTATGAGGAAGCGAAAGCTGCATTTGAACAGTATAAACACATCCCGATCTATATTAGTCATCCATATGATATTTTAAGCTTAAATGAATGCTTTTCCTATAAAGCCCTTTGCTATGCACATTTTGGTGAGCTAACAACAGCCTATGAAATTGCAAAAATGGCCTATACTGATTCATTGGATTTAGTGGATTTACCCTATAAACGAAAAATCGAGGAAGTCTATCGAACGATTAAGGCACAGATTGATTCCATAACCTAATGAGTAAAGGGATTGCACGAGGCTGTGCAATCCCTTGTTTTTATTGCTGACGATCGTTCTTAATTTGTTTATGGATCTTGCGTAACGCTTTTTTCGAACCACGCTCGATATCGTGCTGAAGCTTCCGATCCTGATAGTCTACAAATAATGTCTCTAAATCATATCCCTCAGGGTATAACTCTGTTGCAGGTAATTCAAGAGCAAGTCGCTTTACGTTCACTTCTAGTATTTGCCCCTGATAGAATACGCTGACATTATTGTACGGATTCATTTCTTCATATACCAATCCCACATCATCATAGTCCAATAATTTCACACGATCCCCTTTGGCAAATGTATAAACTGCTGCCAAGCTTTTTTTCTCTTCTTTAGGCTTACGAATTTTACTGTCCTGAACGAGCGTCAGCTGATATTCTTTATTATTTATATAATCCTTCGCTCTTTGTAAAACAGCTTCGCGGACATTCATTTTTTTGGAAATCCATAAAGCATTGCTTTCTCCAGACGTGCCGATGAGTAATTGATACAAAGGCTCTAATGTTTCAGCATGAAAGCGCATTGCTGCATTCATAAAATCAGGATGCATTTCAGAAAATCGTTTAATTTCACCATAATGTGTAGTTGCCACAGTTATACAGCCCATTTGATAAAATTCCTCTAATATCGCAATGGCTAGTGCTGCTCCTTCATTTGGCTCTGTTCCACTGCCAATTTCATCAAACAGTAAGAGTGTATGATTATTAGCAGCTCTCATAATATCAGAAAGATTTTTCATATGAGAAGAAAACGTACTAAGTGCATTCTCTATACTTTGATTATCGCCAATATCAACAAAGATATGATCAAATACAGCCATTTCCGTTCCTTCGTCCGCTACAATATGGAAGCCTGACATTGTAGCTAATGTTAAAAGGCCAATGGTTTTCAACACAACCGTTTTCCCGCCAGCGTTTGGCCCTGTAATAATTAAGCTACGGTAGTCTTTCGCGATGGAAAATTGAAGAGGTACCGCATTTCCTGGTAGTAATGGGTGCTTACCATTGATCAGTTGAATATAACCATAATCATTTATAAGCGGCTCCCTACCACCTATTTGTCTACTGAACTTCGCTTTGGCAAAAACCATATCGTATTGACTGATCAACTCCATGTTAATGGTGATTGCATGAAGATGTTCCATCAATAACCCTGATAAAGACGCTAAAATCTGATATTCCTCCACCGCTTCCTCAGCCTTTAAGGTAGCTAATTCTACATTTAATTTAGCGACAACACTTGGCTCCATAAAAACGGTTGCCCCTTTTGAGGAAATTTCAACGACTGTTCCCTGTACATGATTTTTATAGGTCGCCTTAATCGGAATCGTATAGCGATCATCCTTTTGACTAATAAAAAATTCCTGGATATACGGTTTATTGGCACTGTTATTTAAAAATTTCGTTAAACGTTCTTTTATTTTTTCCTCTGTCGTTTCCATATGATGACGGATGCGTTTTAATTCACGACTAGCAGCCGAATCTACACGATTGGCTTTGATCGCAAAATTTATCTCCTCCTCCACGCTTTTAAATTCAGCCATAGAATGAGCGTAAGAGGAAAGAACAGGCGCAAAAAATGCCTTATCTAACATAAATTTTTTGATGTTGCGGCAGCCTCGTAAAAAATCGGAGATACTTACTAGCTCACTGGGCTCAAGAAGCATCCCCTTTTCAAGCTTTGTCATAATATGCTCAATATTTGATACCCCTAAAAACGGAACATGCCCCTCTGCATCCAATATGGCACGCGCTTCAGTTGTTTCATTCAACCGATTTTTTACCACTGCTAAGCTTGAGCTTGGCATTAATTTATCTAAAAGCTGTTTTCCTAACCCGCTGACACAGTAGGATTTAACGATGTCCTTT
The DNA here is from genome assembly GCF_038630435.1 of Lysinibacillus sp. FSL K6-4013. Classification (NCBI taxonomy): domain Bacteria; kingdom Bacillati; phylum Bacillota; class Bacilli; order Caryophanales; family Bacillaceae; genus Lysinibacillus; species Lysinibacillus sp. FSL K6-4013. The sequence continues at coordinate 1,816,736 of NZ_CP152031.1, read as the reverse complement.
AATTCATGATATTGTAATTTTTCAAGTGTAGTATTATTCATTTCTTTTTGCTCCCCATTGTCATGTTTTATCATACATGAAGATACCTACCCAATATTAGATAGCAATGATGGTTTAAACAACATAAAAAAGCTGTGAGGAATCCCCACAGCTCTATCTTTAAAAGGCGCGTTTTCTCGGCATCACAAATAAAACTTCATCTAATTGAAGTTTCTATCCTTTATGCCACGCTTAATAAAGTATTGTAGGTATCTACATAGGTTGTTGAAATAGGTCCATGACAAAATAAGGGGTGTTCATAACATATATCCCCTGCTGTCGTCATCGCCACTATTTCATTCAATTTTTACCTAGTTAGAACCTACCGCACTCACAAAAAGCACCTCTCATTAATTGATCATTGTTATCTAATTATTGACATTTTACTATATGCTGGCATGAAAGTAAAGGTGCCTAAGCTTCAAAAGGTTTTCTCCTAATTTTGTCGAATCTATCAAAAAGACACTATTTGGAGGGAGTACCTAAATGCAACAAAAGACTCCCCTTTGCCTGTTTACCATTATTTTTTATAATCCCTACAGCCTCTGCCACATCAACTGTGATTGATGAAAGAAACGCAATGGGCTTTCATTATGCAGTCTTCCACTTTAAGTGGAATGAGAGTCAAGACAATGCAATATAGAGTAAGCCGTGAATAAGTTACACGCTACATTCATTGTTAGCCTCATCCTACTCAGTGCACTCCTAATGGCTGCCATTATTTGTTGGCTATTCTATAGAAAGCAAAAGCATGAGCTGAAAAATTCAGCAGCCATCGTAATCGTTTTACCATTCGTTCTAGCGATTTTAATAGTTTTCAAACAGGCACTTCATCTCAACCAGACAATTCAAGAAGCTACCTTTATTTTTTACCATATTAGTGGATGAATTTTATCGATCTTTAAAATACGATTAAACAAAATAGCGGGCAATCCGATAAGGAAATAAAAAAGTTTTGTGCATTACAAAGCGAAGTGGTAAAAGTTACATAAAAAAGACTTGTAGAAAAATCTACAAGTCTTTTACGAAACTGATTTATGATGGGCTTTTCTTGTTTCGATAATTTTAGAACCAGAAAATAAGAGTAATGCTGCCCAAATAATGCTGAATGCAAGGAGCTCAACCTGACTAAATGGCTCTTTGTATAGCACGATGCCTAAAATCAGGACAATGGTTGGCGATACATATTGGATAAACCCTAGTAAGTATAAAGGTATATTTTGTGCCCCCTTCGCAAATAAAATAAGCGGGACGGCTGTTACTAAGCCACTGAAGATCATCAAAATATCTGTTTTAACATCGACATGTAAAAACGAAGCTTGATGTGTAGCAAAAAGATAAACATAATAGCCTAATGCAAAGGGTAAAATCAATAACGTTTCAATGGCTAGCCCTCTTGTTGCATCCAATGTAATTTTCTTTTTCAGCACACCATAAATTGCGAAGGATAGCGCAATCAATAAAGCTACCCACGGGACAGAGCCATAATTCATTGTTAAAATAATCACCGCAATAAAAGCAATTCCTGTCGCTACCCATTGTGCACGACTGAGCGATTCTTTAAAGAAAATCACCCCAAAGATTACAGACAAGAGCGGATTAATATAATAACCTAAGCTCGTTTCAATGAGATGATTATGCGTCACTGCCCAAATATATAAATACCAGTTCATTGAAATGACAAAGGACGCACCCGCAAGCTGCCAGAAATGCTTTTGATGTGACCATAAATATTTTAAATCTGCTACGAGGTCATGACGCATGCGAAATACGATCACTGCCAGCACCGTAAAGACAAAGGACCAAATGACACGGGATAATAAAATCTCCATACTTGGTACATGCTCAAGTAATTTCCAATATAGAGGGAATGCTCCCCAAAAGGCATAGGCAAAAAAGGCAGCCAAAACTCCTTTTTTCTCATTTGACATGATACTAACGCTCCTACTCTTATTGAAATCGGTCAACGATTTCCTATAATCTTAAACTAGTTAAAGAATAGACTCATTATAGGACTTTGAGTAGCTGCTGTAAATGCCAAATTTCTAGTTCCTTTTAAAAGCTGTTAACCTTTCTGTTCCGATTCTAGCTCAGAAATATACTTGCGTACGGTACTATAGCTAATCTCTGGATTGATTTGGCGCTTGATGCGAATATGGATTTCTTTAATTCCAACCCCTTGCTCACGCATAGCCCGAATCATCGACTTCACAGGCCCCGTCAATGTCTCTCTTGACATCGCTGTATATTTACTAAGCTCCATAAGAAGATCTGTATTTTCTTGGCGGAGCACCTTCATCTCCTCCACTACACAATTGTATTCAGTTACCTTTTTCTGCAAGACTGTGTTTTGCTGCTTTAACTTTTGTAGATCTTCTGTTAGCTGTGTATTTTGTTTTTTTAGCATTTTTCGTTCTCGTTCTAAACCATTTTGCTTGTTATCTAAATCTTTATGCATAGCATTATGTAACTCTTCCATATGCAAAAGCTCTTGATAGCGACTTTGCGGTACAATCATTAAGCTATCTGTCGTGTATAGAGCAAGCGTTCCATCTTTAAAAGGCTCATACGACAATGTAGAGGCATTTATCTTATTTGCCATTTATTTTCACTCCTCCACGAATAAATACATGTAATCGAATACCCTTGTGCAGCATCTTTCCGCTTCCTCTTCATTTGATAATCATTCTCATTTGATTTTATCATAATCACTATTTTGCTTTTTGTCAAAGATCATTTCTCACACGCGGAAGGAGTCCTTGCTCACCTACACTTTCCATAAAAAAAGCCTCTTGCAACAATAGCTGCAAGAAGCTTTAGCCTTACATTTTTTTCAGTTTCTCATACTCCAATTGCAAACGCTCAATACGTTTACGACCTTCTTCACGGTTTCTTGCTGTTTCTGCTTGAATTTGCTTCGTTTCTTGAATACCAGCCATAATTGTTTGCCATGTTGTTTCAATGGTTTCGATTTTAATGCTTGGGCTGCCAGCTTGACGAGCAATATTCACACTGTTCTTACTAATATTTTCAGCATTTCGGACAAGCATTTCATTCGTACGACGATCTAGCTCCACCATAGAATCAGAAATCAGCTTTTGACGCTTTAATGTCACTGCGTGAATTAGCCCCTGCTTAAAGATCGGAATCGTTGTGACAAAGGCAGAATTAATCTTGGCAATCAGATGATTGTTCCCTTGCTGCATTAAGCGAATTTGAGGTGCTGATTGGAATGATACTTGTTGTGCCATTTCTAAATCATAGCGACGTTGCTCTAATAATTCCACAGCGCGAAGCATTGTTTCATATTCCATAGCTGCCAATTGGTCACCACTTTGAGCCTTTTGTTCAAGTGCTGGTAAAGAGGCACGGACCTCTTCTGTTTTCACTTCAATAGCTGCAACAAATTTACTTAATGATTGGAAGTAGTTTAAATTTTGTTCATACAGATTTTCAAGGTCAATGGTATTACGCTTCATTTCCCCTTCATATTTTTGAATTTCACGGTAAATGACATCCACTTCTTTATTCATGCTGTCATACTTAGATAAGAACCTTTCCAATTGCTCTTTTCCTTTGTTAAAGAGCTTGGAGATGAAACCGCCCTTTTTCTCTTCCGCAAAATCCTGTGGATCGAATTTATCCATAATTTTATTCAGGTTATTTAATAGCACACTCGATTCTTCCAGCTTACTAGCTTTCATCGTTGCGAGCATTTTATCTGAAAAGGTCGAAATGCCACTTGCTGTTTCTTTACCGAGCTCTAGCATGGCAATTTGATCTTTGACATCAATTTTTTGTGCAAGTGTATGAACCTCTGGATCTTGCTTTAACATTAGCTGATTTTGTGCGATTTGTGATAGCTCCTGCTCAGATACAAGCACCGGCTTTTGCTCAGTTGCCTGCTGTAAAAGTGGATTTGGCTGTAATAAAGGATTTTCTGAAGCGAATGGGTCCTTGGATTTTAAAAGATCATTGTTGAATTCAGACATACGTTTTACCCCCTGCAATTTATCTCTACTAATTACTTACGATTACCATGTAAAAAAGTTTCATTTTCTATAGGATGAAAAAATACGAATCTGCTATACAATAGCCATTTTGATTGAACTTATATTGCAAACTATATTGGTTAGGGTGAGCATCATTAACAAAAATTTCCATATCTGTCCAATAGTGAAGAATTGCTTCTATTTCTTTACTAGTAGGGCATAGCTGTTGAAGCTTTTGAAAGAGCTGCGCTTTTTCTTCGATTGTTGCTAAACGCTGATTTGATGATCGGTCAAGAATTGCCTCCACCTCTGATTTAGCTAACATCGTCTCATCCCCTTTTATAAATTATAGCCTCTTTCTATCCAAAATTCGACTCATTCCGTAAATTCCTTTACATTGTTTGCTAACAATGGCATCATCTCACTAAAAAAGCAGCTACATTATCCATGTAGCTGCCATTATGTTATGTTGTTACTTTTAATACCGTTTTAATTTTTTGAATGACACCGCCAGAGCTATATGTCAATACACTACGTTTATAGAACGATAAACTAAATAGGTACACAACAACAATCGTTACGATTAAAATTCCTAATGAAAGTAATGGTACAATGCCACCGATATCTGTAGCGCCAATACGCATTGGCATGATCATGCCAGAAGTTAGTGGGATATAAGAGAATATTTTGATAATAATTGTATCTGGATTACCCATGCCTGTCAGCATAACATAGAAGCCGATGATCGTAATAATCATCGCAGGCATTAATACTTGACCCGCCTCTTCTACTTTCGATACTAAAGAGCCGAATAATGCACCGATGATAAGATAAAGAATAACTGTTAACAGTAGGAATACGATAGCATAGATGACATAGCCAACGGACAATTCCTTGACAATGCTAGCAGCTGCATCCCAAACCATCCCACCTTTGATAAACTTCGCATAGATAAGGAACACGGCCGCAATAATGCCCATCTGTGTTAAAGCAAGCAATAAAACGCCAGCAATTTTTGCTTTAAAATGTGTCCCAGGTTTGACACTTACTAAGAGCATTTCCATTGCGCGTGAGCCCTTTTCAGAGGCTATTTCAGTCGTAATCATCGATAGGAATGTAGAGATAAAGAAATAGATTAAAATCCCAACCGCATAGGAAACCACTAAACCAGATTGCTTTTCTTCCTCACTTTTTCCTCCTGCTGATTCCTCATTTAAGTTTTTCGTTGAAATCGTTGTTTGAGCCGCCATAATTTGTGCTGCTTGCTCTGGCGAAAGCGATAATTGCTGAACAGCATAATGCTGACCAGCATACTGTAATAAGGATGATAATGTAGATTGATCGTTCAATTTCAGTGGTGTGAACGTAGCAATTTCCGCATGTAGCTGACCATTTTGATCGTTAATCGTTACAATAGCATCAAGCTTGCCGTCCTTTACCCTTTTTTCAAGGGCTGAAACATCTTGTTCATCCTGAATAAAGGCCATATCTCCATTCGAGACAAAAATACCACTTAAATCGGCAGAGGTTTCATTGATAATCGCGATTTGCTGTGCTTCATCATCACCTGTGAATAGTTCCTTAATTTCTGACCAGAAGACAGCCACAGACATGACAAAGACATATAAACAAGTCATTAAGATAAAGGATTTTGATTTAATTTTAGCTTTATATAATTGCTTCATTAATAAATTAAACTTCGACAACATGGCCACCTACCTTATCTTTAAAGATTTCATCTAAGGATAAATAATCTAAGCTGAATTTTTCAATATACTTCCCGTTGGATAGCTGCTCAAAGATACTTTGAGCAAAGCTTTCGTCTGCTAATGTAAGCACTGTTTGTTCCTTCTCTACGCGCACATCCTTGACACCCTCTAGTGCCAATAACTGTGTCGTTGACCAATCCGTACGAACAGCAAGCTTTGTTTTACCATATTGTTTCTTTAAATCTAGTAAGCTTCCAGAAAATAAAGAAACACCTCGTTTTAATAAGCATAAATGATCACAAAGCTCCTCGACATTGTCCATTTGGTGACTGGAGAACAAAATCGTCGTACCCTGCTCTTTCAATAGTAAAATAGCATCCTTTAGTAAATCTTTGTTGACGGGATCTAGCCCACTGAACGGCTCATCTAAAATTAAAAACGCAGGTTTATGGATAAAACTTGCAATTAGCTGTACCTTTTGCTGATTCCCTTTTGACAATGTTTCTGCCTTATCTTTACGTTTTTCTCCCAATTCAAAACGTTGAATCCAAAAATCTATTTCCTTTTTCAGCTCTGCTCGCTTCATACCTCGTAGCTCACCAAAAAAGTAAAGCTGCTCCTCTACCTTCATTGTTGGGAAGATACCACGCTCCTCTGGTAAATAACCAAGGACATCTCGGTTAATGGCATTAACTGGCTTACCATCCCAAGTAATTGTCCCCGCCGTCGTCTCCTGTAAATCTAAAATCATTCGGAATGTCGTCGTTTTCCCTGCACCATTTTGACCAATTAGACCGAAAATTTCACCCTTTTCAATGGTAAAATTCAAATCATCCACAGCTGTAAAATCCTTATACTTCTTTGTAACATGCTGTAACTGTAACGTCATGTTGTCATCCTCCTTATCCTTCAAATATATGTAAGTCTTGTTTCAAGCCCTTTTTACGATTTCCATTTTTCACTATAGGAATGAATAGCAGTAAGGCTACAATCAAATTTATGCACCCCACGCTTGTGTTCATAGGTCCTGCAGCGAATTCCTGTAAACCTAGCGATAGATTGTAAATACCAATGATTAAATTTAACAGTAACACAAATATAAATATGCGATTCATGGATTTAATATAGTTTATTTTCGAGGAAGCATCTGAAAATATCTCAAAAGGCCCCTCCGATTTTGGTTTTCGATAATAGGCCCACCCACCAAACTTAGACACACACTCGATATTCATTTCATCTAAAAATTCAAAATAATCCTTCGACTTTCTATTAACAAATTCATTTCGATAAATATATTGACCTGGTGTCCCTTTTTCAAAAACAAAGTAGCCTACCACTGTCTTTTTAAGATTCCACCCCCGATCTGCCATGTCATTGACCCATCGTTCTTCCTTTTCGTAATCAATAAAAAAACGATACATTCTTTTTTTCATTTTGCATCACCCCTACTATAAAATCATGCTTCCTTTTTCATTATTTTCTGATTTCCCGGAAAATAATAGACGCTTCGTTAATCCGAAAATACATTTAATTCTCTCTTTAATCGATTACGTATACGCATAAGCTTATAGAATGGGAGGGTGAATAATACAACAACCACAAGATTCAGCGTATTTAACATGAAACCAACCCAGTCTGTTGTTTTCTCCGAAAAATCACCAATTAAACCGATGAGACCAATGAACAAATTAAGTAGAATAAGAGAAAGTAAGGGCATCATCTTTTTTGACAGGTTACCAATTTTCGTTTTTTTATCAAATGGGCCTTCCTGTGCTGCTTTTCTAAAAAATACAAAATTGCCAGAGCGATCTACTTGCTCATAGTCCTCTTCATAGGGCGAACCAAATCGCCAAAATTCATCATGGCGATAAATATTACTATTTGGCGCTCCCCGTTCAAATGTAAAGCGAATCCATGTGAATTTTTTCAAATGCCAGCCCAGACTAGCCATGTCATTGACCCACTTCTCTATTGCATAGGGATTAATCATCAATCGATATTTATGCATATTATTCAACTCCTCTCGTTATACGGATACCATTGTCAAAAAGTTCCCTTAATCTCAAAATTTCATATTCTACCACTGTTTTTCCAGTTTTAGTAATAATATATTCTTTCTTTCTACCATCCCCATCAAGTGCCTCTATCCAGTCTCGTTCCAGCAACGTTTTAATCGCACCATATATGGTTCCTGCCCCTAAGCGCACGCGTCCATTGCTCATTTCTTCCACCAATTGCATAATGCCATAGCCATGCCTCGCCTCATATAATGCTAACAAAATATAATAAACGCCCTCTGTTAATGGCGGATGTTCCTGCGTCATACAAATCCTCCTTTATATCGCCTATCAATATATCGCCAGTCGATATATTTAAAATATATCAGCAGTCGATATAATTGTCAACGTTCATTCATGGTGTTGCAGTTCACCGTACATTATGCTAGGATGTAAGTAATTACTTGCATGGAAGGAAGTATGTTTTTGACAACGAAAGGAACTGCACAACGAATTATCGAAGCTGCTCTACAATTGATCAGTGAAAAAGGCTATACAGCTGCAACTACCAAAACCATTGCAGAATTAGCAGGTGTCAATGAGGTCACTCTTTTCCGTCATTTTGGCAACAAACGTGGTTTATTAAAGGCCATCATAGAGCAATTTTCTTATTATCCTCTTCTACAGCAGGAGATCAATCAAAATGTAACGTGGGAATTAGAAAAGGATTTATTAAATTTCTCATTGAAGCATTTTCATTTTTTAATGTCGATTAAAGATTTTGTCATGATCGGCTTTAAGGAATCCATTCAATTTCCTGAAATTAGTGAGGAAATCGCCAATATCCCTCTCCTCATCAAAAAGGAGCTCATTCACTATTTTCAAGAGATGCATCAGCAAGGGAAAATAAGAGAAGTTGATTTTGAAGCAGCAGCGTTATCGCTTATTGCTTTGAATTTTGGTCATTTTATGTCACGTGCTCGACTTGGAACTATCGTGTCTGACTTACCAACTGAAGAACTTTTACAAACTAGTGTTGCTATTTTTTCTAGGGGACTTGTTTCCTAGAAAAAATTTTTCTAATCAATGCAAGTAAGTACTTACTTAATATTAGGGGGAATAAAAAATGACAGGTTTACAAGCACTATTGCGAGTTCGTGAAACCTATATCGGCATTGTTGCAACCATTGCCTTTCAATTAATCTTTTTTACGATCTGGATGACTGCCTATGATGGCGTCAATGAAAGAGCTGAACAGTTAAGCATTGGTCTTGTTGTGGAAGATTCTGCAATGGGTCAGCAGGTAGCACAGAACATCAAAGGTTCCATCCCCTTTTCAATGGAGGACTATCCATCAATGAAGAAAGCTGAGAGCGCATTAAACGAACGACAAATTAATATGATTATGCAAATTCCCGCCGATTTTACAAATCAAATACAAGCTGGGAAAGAGGCTGAAATTATTTATGCGATTAATCAAGCCAATGCAAGTGTAGCGAAAAATATAATGGAGGGGGTAGCAAAGCAATTAACAGAAGAGATCAATCAAGCCCTTTATCCAATGCAACAAAATCAAGCAGTTGAGGTCTTCGCTCAACAATTTGCTCAGCTTCCCTTTGAGCAACAAACTGCCCAACAAATTACCACTTCTGTCAAAACAACTGTAATGAATGTCAAAGACCATCCCGTCGATGGTACGATTGTAAAAACAAATGATGTAAAGGGATTTGCCGCAAACTTTGTCCCACTTATGGTCATCATCTCTTCCTTCGTAGGAGCGATGGTCATGATTATGCAACACCAGCAAGCAGCACAGCTCGTTCAAGAAAGCCTATCAAAATGGCAATTGTTCCTCGCCCGACAACTACTCAATGTGGGCGTAGCCTTTACATTACCATTCATAACAATTGGTTTGATGCGCCTTTTTAATATCGCTAGTCAGGAAAGCCTGCTATCGATTTATTTCTTTCAATCTGTAATGTATCTTGCTTTCCTTAGCTTGGCCCAAGTATTTGTGATTGCCTTTGGGAATATGGGGATGGTATTTAATATTTGTGCTCTCTCACTCCAATTAGTAACATCTGGCGTACTTGTTCCAAAAACCATGCTATCTGAAGGATACAAGCAGGTCGCTGCTATGCTACCTGCCACTTATGGAGCAGATGGCTACTACACGATCATCTTTGGTGGTAGTACCGACAATCTCCTGCAAAACAGTAGCTCCTTAGGCATCATTATCTTCGTAACACTAGCCATTGCTACGCTGATCGTCACATTTAAGCCAGCTCCAGTCCGATGATTTAATAGAAAAGAGAAGGTCTACATGCTGATGTAGACCTTCTCTTTGCGTGGTTATCCGCTACTTTTTCTCTTCTATCCTTCACTTTGAGCTGGCTATCCGCTACTTTTTCTCTTCTATCCTTCAAATTGAGCGTTCTATTCACTGCTTCTTAGTCTATCCTTCAATTCGGGCGTTCTATCCACCACTTTTTCTCTTCTATCCTTCAATTCGGGCGTCCTATCCGCCACTTCTCTCTCTATCCTTCAAATCGAGCGTTCTATCCGCCACTTTTTCTCTTCTATCCTTCAAATTGGGCGTTCTATACGCCACTTCTCTCTATCCTTCAAATCGAGCGTTCTATACGCCACTTTTTCTCTTCTATCCTTCAAATCGGGCGTCCTATCCGCTGCTTCTCTCTCTATCCTTCAAATTGAACGTTCTATCCGCTACTTTTTCTATACTATCCTTCTATTCTGGCGTCCTATCCACTGCTTCTTACTCTATCCTTCAAATCGGGCGTTCTATCCGCCACTTTTTCTCTTCTATCCTTCAAATCGGGCGTTCTATCCGCCACTTCTCTCTCTATCCTTCAATTCAAGCGTTCTATCCGCCACTCCTCACATTCTTTAAAATAGCTGCTAGCTGCTGATTTAACATGGTCACGCTATCGCTGAAATCGCCGCGATACCATTGGATGATGAGTCCGATGATGGCGTTTGCTTGATAGGCACTATAATAGTCGATCGAGATATGATCCTCCATTTGATGCACGTGATGTGAGGTAATATCTCGTTTTAGTAGGGAATAAATACCATCAAAAAGCATGTAGTAGTAGGTCAACGGGACATTTTTAGAAAAGACGATACGGTAAAACATTTTAAAGCGTTCAATATGATGAAAAATACGGATAGTATTGGGATCTAATTGATTTGTGTCCAATGTCGTGACGGCTCGATAGGGTTCTTCATAGGATTGATATAAATCCTCCATTATCTCCTGAAAGTATTCCTCAAAGAGCCCCTCTTTTTGCTCGTAATGTAAATAGAACGTTCCTCTATTCACCTTAGCCTCTCTACATATTTCAGCGATAGAAATTTGTTCCAACGGTTTTTGACTGAGCAATGTTAATAAGGCTCCATGCAAGGCTTGCTTCGTTTTAATAATCCGTAAATCCGTTGTACGCAATTTTTTCAGCTCCTTAATAAACAGTTTGTCCAAATGTGTTGATTACTCAACACATCCCGTTTTTTTGCATATTGAAATCGCTTTCATCTTTATTATATGATTTTAATGAACAGATGTTCAATAACTAACTAAATTACTAGGAGGAGGTCTTTGAGATGAGATTAGCAGGTAAAGTAGCCATTGTGACAGGTGCAGCTTCAGGTATGGGGAAAGCTATTGCAGAAGGATATGCAAAAGAAGGCGCTAAAGTTGTCGTTTCAGACTTAAATTTAGAGGGTGCCCAAGCGGTTGTGGAGGGTATTCAAGCGGCTGGAGGAACAGCATTTGCCATTCAAACCAATGTCGCCTCTTCTATGACAAATATGAGCCAAACAGGTGCTGCACGACAAGCACTAGGACTATCCATCAATCCGCGGGCTGGTCAGCCAGAAGAAATCGCTCAATTAGCGATCTTCCTAGGCTCAGATGAGGCTAGCTTTGTGAATGGACAAGTTATTGCAGTTGATGGTGGCTGGACAGCTTACTAATCCAGAAAGAAACACGCACAGAGACATTTTCTGTGCGTGTTTCTTTCATTATATAACTTTTCGAGACGGAATCATGCTTCCAATTACTACCCCTATTAACGCTGGCAGTATCCATCCTAAGCCAATATCATAAAAAGGTAGCATCGCAGAATAGTATTTCTCTACTGCGTCCAACACACCTAACTTCGCATCTGGCACACTTTCTACCAGGGCTTTATAGCCATCAATCAGGCTAATGAAAAATGTAAAAATCATCGCTATGGCATACACTGTTTGCTTATTCTTAAAGAAGGATGAGCTTAGAGCAAGCAAGATTAGGACGATTGCTAATGGATATAAGAACATTAAAACTGGAATAGCATATTTGATAATATTGTTTAAACCAAAATTTGCAATCGTAAAGGATACAGTACACAACAGGAACACAAACCATTTGTAACTGATTTTTGGAAATACCTCATGGAAAAACTCGCTACAAGATGTAATTAAGCCGATACTTGTTTTTAAGCAAGCGAGCACGATGATGACGGCCAATAAAATAGCTCCAAATGAGCCGAAGTAATGATCGGCCACTGCCGCAAAGATTAAACCACCATTATCAAAAGTCCCGACAGCATTCATACTGGAAGCGCCCATATACGTAATGAGACCATAAATAAGCGTCATTAAAGCCATCGCAAAAATACCTGATGTCCATGTAGCCTTGGCAATTTCCTTACGATCTGTAATCCCTGCACTTTTAATTGCATTAATGACAACAATCCCGAAGGCTAGTGAGGCAAGGGCGTCCATCGTATTATAGCCTTCTTTAAAGCCTGTCATAAAGGCAGCATCCATATATGCACCGATTGGCTGCTGGAAATGGCCCATTGGCTTCGTAATGCTTGTAATAATTAAAATAAATAAAACAACTAAAAATGCGGGCGTTAAATATTTACCGATATAATCCATTATTTTCGCTGGATTTAAAGAAAAATAATAGACAATAGCGAAAAATACAAAGCTAAATACAGCTAGTAGCAGTGTTGCATGTTGTGCTTGAATATATGGCTCAAACCCTACTACAAAAGGTACAGTTGCTGTACGTGGGATGGCAAAGAATGGTCCGATTGTTAAGTACAGTGCCAATGAAAAAATAATGCCAAATATAGGATGAACACGATTGGCTAGATCACGTAAACCATTACTACCTGATAAGCCAATTGCCAAAATTCCGAGGAATGGTAAGCCGATAGCAGTCACTAAAAAACCGATTAATCCAAACCAAAAATTTGTCCCAGCAAATTGACCCATTTGAATAGGAAAAATTAGGTTCCCTGCTCCAAAATACAGTCCAAATAACATGGTTCCAATGACTGCGTAAGTTGAAAAAGGTATTTTTTGTTGCATAATTGATGTGCTCCTTAGAAGTTTTAAACTATAGCAAATTATTTTAATCGAATGATTTTTCACTACAATTTCATCATGTTATCAAGCATTTATTATAATTACAATAGTTTTTTCGTTTATCCAGTGAGATTCAACAAAAAAAGAGCTGTCTGCTGACAGCCCCTTCTTAGTTTGCAACTGACCATTCAATATGATCTAAAAATTTATAAACATCTTCATACACTTTATCGCGTTCTTTATCCAATGTAATAATGTGGCCAGAGTTTTCATACCAAATGATTTCTTTGTCGTCTGTTTCCACAGTATTTAAAATAAAAGGTGCGCTTTCTTGATATAGGTCATCATCTAGTGAGCCTTGTAACACAAGTGTTGGTGCTTTGATCGTTGATAATTCTTCACGCGTTTCTGCTGTTAAACGTGTTACGCCGTCCAATGAATCCTTCGGTGAAATACGTAATTCATGTAATTCTGAAATAATTTGATCTTTTGATTTATTTTCAAAGTGTTTATATAAACGAGCATAATGGTACAAACGTGTAAATAAGCCTTTTGAATTATCACGTGTAATCGGTGCACACATCGCTACACATGCTTTCACTGGGAATGTCTCTGCCACCTTTAATGAAAAGACACCTCCAAGTGAAATCCCAACAACAGCGATTTCTTCATAGCCTTTCTTTTGTAGGAAGTTATAACCTTCTACTACATCATTCCACCAATCTTCTGGTTTTGTTTCTAATAATGCTTCTGGTTCAACGCCATGCCCACTATAAATTGGTGCATGCACAGTATAACCTCGTTGAGATAAAAATTCTCCTAGCTTTTTCACATCTTTTGTGCTACCTGTGAAACCATGCAGTAATAGTACGGCTTTTTTGCCTCCCTCAATTGTTAGAGGTTGTGGCTTTGTTAACTTCATTTTATGATATCCCCTTCACGGAAATTAATAATTGTGTATTTTATGTGTCTATCTTATCACCCTTTATTCATAATGTACAATTTATAGTTTTTATCAAATCAATGTGTATCGTGCATGAATGATGTCAACTTAACGGCTGTACTATCACACTTTCTGCTACTTAACTTTTCCATTCTGCTAAATAATTGCAATCTGCTTTTAAAAATTTTTTGTTCCCTATACTTCCCGTCTGTTTCCCGTTATAATGCAGATAACTTAAAAATAACAAGAAAAGAGGTGAAAAAATGGAGTGGCAACAATTAGAATATTTTGTAACGGTTGCAAAGTTAGAGCATATGACACGGGCTGCCGAAGCATTAGCGATTTCACAGCCAGCACTTAGTCGTTCAATTTCAAAGCTGGAGGAAGAATTAGGTGTACCGCTTTTCGACAGACAAGGGCGCTCAATTATGCTAAACCGATATGGAGAGCTATTTTTATATCGTGTTCAGCGCATGCGGAAAGAATATGAAAAGGCTGTTTTAGAATTACAGGAGCTTAATAATCCAGAGCTTGGAGACGTATCACTCGGTTTTTTACATACACTTGGAACGAGTATTGTACCTGACTTGATTCGTGCCTTTCGTCAGAAACATCCCCATATCCGTTTTCATTTCACACAAAACTACTCCCATTCTCAGTTAAAGCAATTGCTGGCGGGTGAGTTAGACCTGTGCCTACTAGCTGCGATTGATACAGAGCCGCCAGTATGTTGGAAGGAATTATGGCGGGATGAGCTCTTTATAATGGTCCCCATTGACCATCCTTTAGCCCATCGTAAAAGCATCAAAATGAAAGAATTGGAGCATGAAAGTTTTGTCTTAATGAAAAAGGGCTATGCACTACGCCGCTCTGCTGATCGCTTATTAAATGCTGCGGGCATAAAGCCAAAAATTTCTTATGAAGGCGACGAAGTGTCAACAATCGCTGGATTTGTTGGTGCGGGACTTGGCGTTTCCTTACTACCTGATGATGAGGATTTAAACCCGAAAAAAATCGTTAAAATCCATGTTGAGGATATGGTATGTGAACGAATTATCGGCATGGCCTGGATCGAAAATCGTTATTTACCGCCATCTGCACGTCAGTTTAAACAATTTGTCTTTGATTTTTATGACAATAAATAGATAATATAAAAAAGATCAAGGCTTGGACTTACCCCTGTCAAGTAGACAGCTTTAAAAAAGACTAAGCAGCCATCTGGTGTCGATATTCTATCGGTGCCAGGTGGTTGAGTCGTTTTTGGAAGCGTTGGAAGTTATAAAAGTAGATGTATTGCTCAACGGCTTGCCTCACTGCTTCTTCCGTATTATCGTGTAAAAGATACAAACACTCGCTTTTAAAGTGCGAGAAGAACGACTCGATACAAGCGTTATCATGGCAGTTTCCTTTGCGAGAATGACTGCCAATCATGCCAAGTTGACTTACGGTCTGATGATACTTAATCGATGTGTATTGGAAGCCCTGATCCGAATGGATGATGCTTCGGTACACCTTTCTTTTTGCCGTCAATTCCTGTAGTGTGTCCATGACTAATTCTAAATCGTTACGCTCACTAATTTTCCAGGCGACAATTTCGTTGTTATATAAATCTTGTACAGCTGATAGGTAGAGAAAACCATTTTTCGTCGGTAAATATGTAATATCTGTCACGAGCACCTCATTTTCTACACGCTCCTTAAAATTACGCGCCAGCACATTATCAAATACACGTGATAGTCGATTTCCCCATATACGATGCTTTTTACGGATAATCGATTGAATACCCAACTCACTCATTAATCGATAGACCTTCTTATGATTCACATGAAATCCTTTGTCTCGTAAAGCGATTTTCATACGAGGATAACCATACATTTTATGCGTTTGATGAATCGCTAAAATATGCTCCTTTAAAAGGATATCATCACGTTTACGTAACGATACCTTGCCATTTTTAAGCCATCTATAATAACCTGAACGTTCAACTTTCGCCATTTCAGTGAGCCATGTAATCGGATACCGATCTTTCATTTCTTCGATAATATGATAACGGTCTGGATAAGTGGGCATTCCTCCATTTACAGATTTGGATACTGCTTTTTTAAGTATTCTACCTGTGCCTTATAGTAATCACGTTCTTCTTCTACAGTTTTAAAGTGGGTACGTTTTCCTTTTAACGGATTCTTCACACCTTTCGCTCCAGAACCCGTAGATGGAAGGCGATTAAAGGCTTCAATTGATCCAACTTCTTTAAATTTTTTCACCCAGGCCTTCACTTGTGAAACATTGCGAATTTCATATCGATCCGCAATCTTTTGCATACTTTCATTGCTCGTTAAATAGGCTTGTACAATTTCTAACTTCAATTCATTTGAATACGTATTATTTTTTCGCGACATAGAGAAAATCCCCTTTAAGTAAAATGTTTATCTACAGCGTACTGTAGGTTTTTTAACATTGTCTACTTAAAGGGGATAATATCAGCTTTGGCAGCCCTGATCTTTTTTACTAAAGTAATTTAACCTGATAGGAAAAAATATCCGTTGTATCGCCTTTCATGGCAAATACGCCTTGTTCGACGAGCGTTAGCAAGCGATACTCTACGAAATCATTTCCTACATAATGGACAAATGTTTCAAATATCTGTGCCAAAATATGCGTAGGCATTAGCCACTCTTCATTTTGCTGTAAATGCAAATTTTTTGCACTGGCGATAATGTATGCATCCATTGCATCTTCCTCTACATGCAATAGTTCACTTTTCCATAACCGTAATGTACTGGGCTGTTCTTTAATGTTTTCCCATTCCTTAGCGAGTTGCTGACATTCTTGCACAGAGAATCGTTTTGCACTAGGGCGAAGCTTCATTAGCATTTCCGAGGAAAGCTCGCCTGTATGGCGAATGTCTAAATTGGGGTGAATACCCTTCAGATTCTCCGTTGCATCAATACCATACACCATACTGCATTTATGAATTAACTCACTCATCACATAGCGCAGTCCTATCTGTTCATGTGTGTTGTGACTATACCAAATCCACACATCCACATCACAAGGTAAATTAGCGATTTTTTTCCTCCAGTTTTCATAAATCTCATCATACAATTGCTGGTCATCATCATCTAAAATATGCGTGGCTAACCAAGTTTTACGTTCTTCAAAGTTTTGAAGAGGTCCAATCGAGAGATCATCATGGACACTTAGAACTGATTCACTTCGCTGCAAACGATGTTGACGAATTGCAAGTTTCATAGAACCCTGCGTTGCTAAGCTAAAGGTAATATGTAAAATAGCCATGTCCATTCCTCCCTACTGTTTGCTAATGGCAATCTGTATCCCGATAAATGTGAATAAAATACCTTGAACTGTATTTAGTCGTTTAGCAATCGCAGGTTTACCAATAATGACTTGTCTAACTTTCCCTGCAAATATACTAAACAATGAAAATAATACAAGCGCTTGTATTAAAAATACAATACCCAAAATAAGCATTTGAAACGCCACATGTCCTTGCGATGGATTAACAAACTGTGGTAACAGCGCTAGGAAAAATAACGATACTTTAGGATTTAAAATATTCATTAATATTCCTTTTTTATATAATTTAATATAGGCTTGCGTATTTTGCTGTTGCAACGTAAAAGGGTCTCCTTTAGCACGAAATGATTGCCAAGCTAGATATAATAAATACGCTGCTCCTGCAAATTTGACGATGGTAAAAATAATGGTCGATTGATAAATTATCGCAGAAATACCAAGTACTGCTGCACTAATATGAACAAGTAGCCCTGTACACAATCCAAGAGATGTGGCAATACCCGCTTTTTTATCTTGTGTAATACTTTGGGCAAGCACAAATAAATTATCGGGCCCTGGCATAATGGTTAAAATCATCGCAGCCCCTAAAAACGCAAATAACGTTGAGATGTCCAAAACTTTCCCTTCCTTCAACTTCTTTTAAAAAACTATATACATTATACTACATGACGTTGTTCTCACTAGATGTAAGTTTATGACTTTATCCAAAACTTTTTTTAAATTTCGGTTTCACAATTTATGCTCGCTCAAGCGATACTTTTCTTCCCTAATCCATTATAATAGTAGAAACTCATGATAAACCAGATAACTTCCATAAGAGGTGATTGATAATGGCAGTAAGTGATATTGTCACGCAATATGAGGATGAGCATGGACAGGTTTACTATAAAATGAAATCCCATGACATTGAGGTGAAGGCCACACAAAACGCAGGCTTAGCACCTGTCATCACGTATTGGATGGCTGACAAAGAGATTACGGATTCCATTCGAAATTTACGCTTCAGTCCACGTGCTCCATCTAGCTATATTCAAGATTACGAAGAATTTCAAGCAATGCTTTATGCGAAAGAGCAACGAGCCATTAACCAGCTATATGAACAAATGAGCATCAAACCCAAAAATATGTCTTCTGGGAAACAGGTCATTTGGAGCTTCTTTGTCATTGTGTTGGCTATGCTTCCCCTTTTCATTGCTATTTGGTGGTTTAAATAAGTGGCCTTTTCATCATTTTAACGCATCCCTTTCTTAATTTATCAAAACTTTCAAGTAATTTACCCATTCAGCTTGACAGACTTATAGAAGTAGTGCATCCTTTAGTCAATAGATGAGAAAACGAACGAAGACCAGTAGTTAGCCACTGCTTGAAAAGAGAGCACTGCCCATCGGCTGCAAGGCATTGTACAAGGAAGACTAATGAAACCTACTTTGTGAAACGTCCTAGCCAAACTAGGCGCAGTCTCTAGCGTTATGAGAAAAGTGGAATGTCGCATGATATTCAATGTAGGTGGTACCACGGAAGGCAAGTCTTTTCGTCCTAATTTTTAGGATGAAAAGGCTTTTTTTATCTTGATTCAGCAATGATGGAGGTCGTGAGATGGAGAGAAAAAGAATTGTTGTTAAGATTGGCAGTAGCTCTTTAACGAATGCAAAGGGTGAAATCGATAAAGTTCGCTTAATGGACCATGTGCAGGCAATCGCCGAGTTGAAGAAATTGGGGCATGAAGTTTTGCTTGTGTCGTCTGGTGCCGTAGCGGCGGGTTTTAAACAACTAGGCTACCCTGCTCGTCCTGTGACAGTGAAGGGTAAGCAGGCAGCTGCTGCTGTAGGACAGAGCCTACTCATTCAAACGTACAGTGCTTTGTTTAGTATTTACGATATCATGCCTGCCCAGATATTATTGACACGAACAGATTTTTCTAAAAAAGAATGCTATAAAAATGCCTATGCGACTTTCGAGGAGTTATTAGAACGATCCATGCTACCGATTATTAATGAAAACGATACAGTGTCTATTAGCGAATTAACCTTTGGAGATAACGATATGCTTTCAGCACTCGTCAGTGGACTTGTTCACGCCGATCAGCTCATCATTTTAACAGATATCAATGGCCTTTATAATGCCAATCCCAATAAAAACCCACAGGCAGAGCGCATTGATCGATTAGCTGCTATTACGGATGACTTGCTAAGCTTTGCGGATGGTACAGGATCAAAGGTTGGCACAGGAGGCATGGCCTCAAAGCTTCTGGCAGCACGAACAGCGCTACGTGCAGGGGTGAAGGTATTTATCGGTACAGGTCATGGTGCACAGAAGCTCGTCGAAATTTTAGCAGGACATGGTGATGGCACTTATGTGGGGCATGATGAGCTCGCTGTGTTAACAAATCATAAACAGTGGATTGCACTCACGGAAATTTCTGGTAAAATTTTTATAGACAGTGGTGCAGAACAGGCTTTAATGAATAATGGTAAAAGTCTATTACCTGCTGGCGTCTATCGTGTAGAAGGTGAGTTTGTCAATGGTGATGTTGTAGAAGTCTATAGTGAGAAGAACTTACTAGGACGTGGCGAAGTACTGTACTCTTCCCAAGAGCTTCTCTCTGCCATGGGAAAACGGACTGATACATTGCTGAAAAGCCCTATTGAGGTAATTCACCGAGACAAATGGCTGAAAATTCAAACGAATTAAGGAGGAATGACAAATGACAAGTGAAATTCAAGAAAAAGGACAACGCGCAAAAGCCGCAAGCTATATGTTAAATATTAAAACTACCTGCGAGAAAAATGAGGCACTGAAAAAAATTGCAGAACAGCTATTAATCGATCAAGATGACATTATGGCTGAAAATGCAAAGGATTTGGCACAAGGTGAGCAGCAAGGTATACCTGCATCTACGTTGGATCGTATCATGCTCAATGAAGAACGGATTGCAGCAATGGCCGATGCCATTCATTTACTCGTCTCCTTAAACGATCCAGTAGGTACAATTGTTGAACATATTGAAAAGGACAATGGGCTACGCATTGAAAAACGAATTGTGCCACTTGGTGTTATTGGTATGATCTATGAAGCTCGACCAAATGTGACGATCGATGCAGCAACACTATCTCTAAAAACGGGCAATGCAGTTATTTTGCGCGGAAGCTCCTCCGCTAAGTTTTCTAATATGGCTCTTGTTGCAAGTATTCATCGCGCGCTTGCTAAAACTTCTATCCCTACCGATGCTGTTCAATTAATTGAGGATACAAGCCGCGAAACAGCCAAAGAATTATTCCATTTAAAAGAGTACTTAGATGTGCTCATTCCTCGTGGTGGCAAAGCCCTGATTGATTTAGTTGTCAATGAGGCGACTGTTCCTGTACTCGAAACAGGTGCAGGCAACTGTCACATTTACGTGGATGAAATGGCGGATTACATAAAAGCAGAAAAAATCTGTCTGAATGCTAAAACACAGCGTCCTTCTGTTTGTAATGCAGCAGAAAGCTTACTCATTCATCAGGCTTGGTTTAAAGAACACGGCGTCCAGCTTTTAACGTCACTCCACAATGCAGGTGTAACCATCATCGGTGATGAGCAAGTATGTCAGCAATTTGCAGCTGCCCTTCCAGCTACAGCGGATGATTATGCGACAGAGTACCTTGATTTAAAAATAAGCGTTAAATTGGTGGAAAATGTCTATGAAGCGATTGAGCATATTCAATACTTTGGAACGAATCATTCTGAGGCCATCATTACAGAGGATCAATTAACCGCCGAGACGTTCTTAAACAATGTCGATGCAGCAGCAGTGTATCATAATGCCTCCACCCGCTTCACGGACGGCTTTGAATTTGGCTATGGTGCAGAAATCGGTATTAGTACACAAAAGCTACATGCCCGTGGACCAATGGGCTTGCCTGCATTAACATCAACAAAATATGTTATTCATGGCAACGGCCAAATTCGTGAATAGTTGGTTTTAATCCGTATAGCTTAATAAAATAATAGAATAATAGAAGGAAGGTTTCGTATGAACATCTCAGCAATCATTAAACTAACAGTCTCCATGGCACTGTTTGGTTCCATCGGCTTTTTTACCGTTCACACTGGTGTTCCCGCTACAGAGCTTGTCTTTGTTAGATGCATTTGCGCAACCCTCTTTCTAGGTGGTATGTGGCTCATCACGGGTGGACATAAAACAGAGGTATGGGATAAGAAAGAAATATTTCAAACGCTTATTTGCGGTGTCTTTATTGTGTTAAACTGGGTATTTTTATTTAAAGCCTTTGAGGAAATGTCCATTTCAATTGCCATTTCCATCTATAATTTAGCCCCCATATTTGTGTTAATTTTAGGCGCTATTTTTTTGAAGGAAAAAATGACCATTCAGGCACTTGTCGCAACAATCACTTGCTTTATCGGTAGTATTTTTATCATCGGTCTCAATAATTTTGTGTCGTTCTCAGAATTTATGCAATCTGGCTTTATCTGGGCATTACTGTCAGCAGTATTTTATGCCCTTACAATGCTAACAAGCAAAACCATCACGAAGCTTAGCTCGTATGCGTTAACCTATATTCAAACAACAGTTGGAATCGTGATACTACTGCCTTTTATCGACTTCTCGCTGTTTGATGGATTAACGTCAACCAATTGGTTTTATATACTCGGCACAGGCTTTATTCATACAGGATTTGTTTACTATTTATTTTTTGATAGTATTCGTAGCCTGTCTACGATTCTTGTCTCTGTATTGGTTTTTGTCGACCCTGTTGTCGCCATTTTACTGGATATGCTATTGCTTGATTTTATGCCAAGCTTTACGCAAACGATGGGGATCCTTCTCATTTTCGCTGGTATTTTTTATACCATTTATGTTCCTAAGAAAAAGCGACTACCACAGGAGGTCTCATAATGGGCAAGCTCTTCACAATTGGAGAATTATTAGTTGACTTTACACCGACACAGCAGCACGGCTCCCTAGCCAACATTGAGCATTTTACTAAACATGCAGGAGGAGCACCTGCCAATGTAGCCGCTGTCTGTGCAAAGCTAGGACAGCAGGCGGCCCTTCTTACACAAGTCGGTCAGGATGCCTTTGGTGACTTCCTAATCAAAACGTTGCAGCAAGCAGGTGTAGATACACAGTTTATTCGTCAATCAACGGATGGTGAAACAAGTCTTGCCTTTGTTTCATTAAATGAACATGGCGAACGAGATTTTCAATTTTATCGCCGGCATGCTGCAGATCTCTTATACAAACAGGAATACCTCCCCTCGCAGCTATTAACAGCGCACGATATCGTTCACTTTTGCTCTGTTAATCTTGTAGAGAGTCCTATGAAACAAGCACATCTTGCCCTTATTGAACAGGCACATCAAGCAGGAAGCCTTATATCCTTCGATCCGAATGTGCGCCTTCCTTTATGGCAGGATAAGACGGCGTGTTGTGAAACCATTTTAGCCTTTTTACCAAAAGCCCATATTGTCAAGCTTTCAGAGGAAGAACTGTTGTTTTTAACAACTCTAGAAGATGAACAGGAAGCTGTTCAAACGTTATTCAAGGGATATGTAGAAGTTATCATCATTACACATGGTGCTGCTGGGGCTACCTTATATACGAAAAAGCATCATATGAAGGCTCCTGCTAACAAGGTACAAACCGTTGATACAACTGGGGCTGGTGATGCTTTTATTGGCGCGATTTTAAGTCAATTTCTTCATCATCAACTAACAGTAGATCAAGTGGTAGCTCATTGTGAACAGTATGCAATGTCTCTGCTATCTTTTGCAAACGGATATGCGGGCATTTCAACAACAAAGCATGGGGCAATTCCATCCTATCCTGTACTTTCATTAGATATGAATCTAGGATAAATCGAAACTTTTTGTCCTTATTGTTCGTATGTACTAGTGACAGGTCATTAAAGGAGGGCTTATATGGAATCGATGACAAAAAAACGCACAGCTGCATTTTTAATCGATACAGCTGTTTCAACAGCTGTCACGTTTGGGGTTGAATACCTCCTACGAAAAAAAGTAAAAAATGAGGCTGTTCATGCACTCGTTACGCCAACTGTGGTATTGTGGGCGCTAGAATATGCACAACTCCGTAAAAACGGACAAACGATTGGCTACAAAGCAATGGGATTAGCACTCGAAAATGAAGATGGTCGTCCATTATCAGCAGGTCAAATTATTAAACGCATGGCATATCGAGATACTATCAGTACGTTCGATTATCTAAAAGATCGCCAAGCCTTCGAGCAGCAGCACGGTCAACGTCTTCCTCATGATAGCTTTGCAGGTACGGTTGTAAAGCAAAAATAAATAAAAGCTGCCTTATGTTTGGGCAGCTTTCTTTAATTGGCGCATTTTGCTAAAGTGTTAATCTTCCTGATCGCCTAACCATTACAGAAAGTAGCATGCAATTCTCTTTAGAGAAGTACGCTAATCTTTGGAAATAAACTGCTGTATATCATTCGATAAAATCGCGTTTTCTGACGGAAACCAAAAATAAGTAGTCCCATCAAATTGTATGCCATATTGAAAAGCAATGGCATCGTCTGTATAAAGGAGTACATCATAACGGTTCGTATCCCCGTTTGGCTCAAAGGATGGGGCTGGTTTACTATTGACTAAAATTGCCTTTATATCTGCCATGTCAGACTGGTTTGTATAGCTAGCCGTTTTCCGATTGCCTTCTTCCGTAGATGAGTAAAATTCTATTTTCTTCACTTCTTCTAATGGAACCTGATCAAAATTCCGTCGCGGCGGAGCGTCATCTCTTATCATATAAATTCGATAGCCATTAATAACCGAGTGATCCTCTACCGCAATGGCATCGTCAAGACCCTTTATCGCATAAAGCTTTGTCCCCTTCTCGTGGAAGGCTGCATCGCCATCCTTAAAACGATAGGAAGTTCTTTTGATATGATCAGCTACTTTAAAATCAACTTCCCCTATTTCCTTATCAATGAATGAACGATCGGCTAACGCTACTTCATATACAGCTTCATATTGTTTACCATCCCATTTGATTACATCAACCCATTCGATGATGACTTGACTACCGCAAGCAGTCAGTAACAAACACATGGTACAAAGGCATATCCATTTCTTCAACAACATCCCCCCTTTAAGCAGTAGACCCAAGCAACGATTAAAAAGTTACAAAGTATGATGCTAAGTCTGGCATGTTCTATCATCGTGTGATTTTCATCTGCTACCAGTATTTCTTCATTAAAATATGGGGAATGCCACAATCCATAAATTCTTCACCTTCACGCTGATAGCCTAATTTTTCATAAAAGCCTTCTGCATAGGACTGGGCATTTAATTTTGCCTTTGTTAGCCCTTTATCTCGTGCAATTTGCTCTAGGCCCACAATAACTTCCTTACCAAGGCCAAATTTGCGGTATTCTTCTAATATACAAATACGCTCCAATTTGCCATAGCCCTCTACAACTCGTAGTCTACCTGTTCCAACCGGTTGCTCATTGTAATACACCAAAATATGATCGCATGGAGCATCTAGTGCATCAAATTCATCATATTCTTCTTCCTCAGGGACTTGCTGCTCTTCAATAAAAACGCTACGTCTAAAATCAAACGCAGTTTGTAATTCTGCTTCCGTTGTTACTTTTTTTATACGCATTACTATTCCTCCTAGTCTCTCCTGAATCATCTTCTCTAGGTGCAATTTCACTTTGAAGATGATAATATTAGTATAGAACGATTTTTATTGCAATTACAACAAAAATCTTAGGAGGATCGAACATGAAAGAAATCTTACGTGAAATAGGTGCCATTGCACGGGCATTAGACTCGATAAGCAATATTGAATTCAAGGAATTGGATTTGACGAAGGGGCAATATTTATATGTCATCCGTATTTGTGAAAATCCAGGTATTATTCAAGAGAAAGTCGCAGAGCTATTGAAGGTAGACCGCACAACGGCTTCACGAGCTATTCAAAAATTGGAGACTAAAGGCTTTATTGAAAAACGAATTGAACAAGGGAATAAGAAAAATAAATTACTTTTTCCTACAGCTAAAAGCATGGACATCTATCCTTTTTTAAAACGGGAGGGCGAATATTCCAATGCCCGTGCGCTTGAGGGGTTTTCCAATGAGGAGATTAACAGCATTCACAGTCTACTAACACGTGTGTTGCATAACATCGAAATTGACTGGGAAGAGGTGAAGAAAGGGCATAAACGACAGTATTAAAGGCGATTCCTCGTGTTTTTTGCACATTTGGAATCGCCTCAGGCTAGACGTTGGCTGCAAATACTCTTTTTAATACAGCAACCATAAACTCAAAGTCCTCGTCTGTACAGCAAAGCGGTGGACTTAACGTAATGATATTATTGAAGCCTTCGACTGTATCACCATTTCTTCCAACAATTAAGCCGTTTGCTTGACAATCAGCCATGATTTTCGCTATTAGCTCAGGCTTGGCAGGTGTTTGAGATTGTTTATCTTCGACCAGCTCGATACCAATGAGTAGCCCAAGCCCACGAATATCGCCAACGAAGGGCAGCTCTAATAGGTCTTGCAAATCATGTAGGAATTGAATACCCAAATCTCTTGCTCGCTGCACAAGTCCTTCCTCTTCCATGATTTTTATATTTTCTAAGGCCACTGCACAAGCTGCTGGATTGCCCCCAAATGTATTGATATGGCGAAAATGACTATAGCCGTCCGTCTCTTTAAATTTTTCATAAATGTCTTTACGTATAGCTGTAATGGATAGTGGTAGGTAGGCACTCGTTAATCCTTTCGCCATGGTAATAACATCTGGTCGAATATCAAAATGCTGATGGCCAAATAGCTTACCTGTCCGTCCGAAACCACAAATGACTTCATCCATGATGAGTAATACTCCATGCTTTCTACAAATGCGCTCGACTTCTTTGACATAAGTTGGATGTGGAATAAGCACTCCACCACCCGTGATGAGTGGCTCCATAATGACAGCCGCAATGGTTTCTTTTTGCTCCCAAATAATCTTTTCTTCCATTTCTCGGGCAAGTGCTAGGCTGTATGTCTCAATTGACTGCCCTTTTGGACGACGATAGTGATCAGGTGGAGCAACATGTAAGAAGCCTGGTGTCAGCGGCTCGTACTTAAATTTACGTAATGCCTGACCTGTAGCTGCTAATGCCCCAAGTGAACTGCCATGATAGCCCCGATAGCGAGCAATGATTTTATAGCGGTTCCCTTCCCCATTTTGTTGATGGTATTGACGTATTAACTTAAACGCCACTTCATTCGCATCTGAGCCACTATTGGAATAAAACATCATATAGTCATCATCAAGTAGGCTGTTAATTTTTTCAGCGAGCCTAATAGCAGGTTCATGGCTTTGTGTTAAAGGAGCATAGCAAAGCTTTTTTAGCTGCTCATACGCAACCTTGGCAAGACGCTCACGCCCATACCCTACATTCACTGCCCATAAGCCTGACATACCATCTAAAAAGCGATTGCCTAAACTATCTGTAATCCACGCCCCTTCTCCCTGTTCAATAATGGGAGGTGCTTTGTCGTTATAGATAGACATGTGATGCCAAATGTTTTCATGATCTTTTTGCTGTAAAGTATGTGTAAACTGATCGTTTCGCTCCATATCATGACCTCCAATCGTGTATCATCGGTGTCTTTTTGTCTATCTCCATTTTCCCTATTAAGCTAGTTAATATTGAAATTTTCTGATTTCTCTAACATAATGAAATAGACATTGTACATTCGAAGGGCAGGTGCTAATTGATGTCGAAACATCCTCTACTCGTACGTGATGTCCTCAAGCGCAAGCATTTTGAATCGGCGAAGCTTATTGCAGGGCAGCACGGCCTTGATCGCCAAGTATTGTGGACACATATATTAGAAATTAAAGATTTTGAAACATTAATCAATGGTGGTGAATTAATTTTAACTACGGGTGTCGGCTTACAGCTAGAACGGGAAACACAAATTGCCTACTTACAAAACCTTATTCGAAATGAGGCAGCTGGTCTTTGCATCGAAATTGGCGACTATTTTGACCATGTTCCCGTAGAATTGATTGCCATGGCAAATGCCCATCATTTCCCTATCATCATCTTTGAGGAAATTGTACGATTTATTGATATTACGCAAGATTTGCACACGTACATAATTAATCAACACCAGCAGGCACTTACACAGCTAGATACACTATCCAAAACTTTTATGGAATTATCATTAATGCCAAATGGTATTTTAAAAATATTACAAGTGCTCCATCAAGATACAAATGCTCCCTTTCTATTTGTTTCAGAAGATACAAAAAGCTTTTATTATCCTATGGAGGCTAAAAAATATTTACGTGTCATGGAGGAGCATTGTCAGCAGTTAGAACTACAAGAGCCCTTGCACCTTCTATCCTTGGGTAAAGACCATTTTGTCATTATTCCTGTTAATGGACTTGGACAAGTGTGGGGCTATTTATGTATGCATTCTGAACTGCCAAAGCAGAGTGATTACACCTTGTTAAATCTTGAACGAGCAACTATGTCGATTGCCCATATTTTAATGCGTAACCGCATGCTTCAGGAGCGACAGCAAAGCCGTGAGGATGAATTCATACTAGCCTTAATTCAAGGTCAGCCAGTAGATATTCAATACTATCAAAGCTATCTACCAATCGAAAGTCGTAATTTATTTTACCGAGTCGTCGTGTTCAATCTACATGATGAAGCCAATACCGTGCCTGAAGAAGAATGGCAGGAAATCCAGCTACAAAATGCCATGTATGTTCGTTCGATCCTGAAAAAGCTTGGATTTTTTCCTACTGTTTCAGTAAGACAGCACGAGATTATTATATTAGCCTTTTTCATTGCCGCAGATTATATGAAAGACAATCGTGACGCCTTTGATCAAGCGATTTCACAGATTGTTGCACGAAAAGCAGCACAATTTTTTGAGCAACTTACCCTTAGCTGTGGTATTAGCAATGTCTATCAAACGATCGAAAGTGTTCATCTGGGCTATAAGGAAGCCAAATCAGCCATCCAAATGCAGCATCATCAATTGACGAGCTCCATCTATTATAAGGATTTAGGTGTCTACCGATTGTTATTACAGCAGGATCAAACAGCCCTCCTACAATTTGTAAAAGATTATTTACAGGAAATTTTAGTATTAGATCAAAAAAGTAGCCATGATTTATTTCAAACATTGGCTGTTTATCTGACCTGTAATGGGGCTAAAAATGATACAGCAGAACAGCTGTTTATTGTCCGTCAAACACTTTACAAACGAATAGAACGATTAGAAAGTATACTAGGTGCTGATTTTTTACAAGCTCCCCATCGCCTCAATATTGAGATGGCTGTTAAGGCATATGAACTGTTGCAAAAGACAGCACCTGATCTATTACGATTTTGAACGTGGGTCCATAAAATCTCGTAAAGCATTACTGAGCATATATAAGCCTAGAACGAGAATCGTAATGGCTCCCCCAGGGGCATACGTATACCAAGGGGCACCGATTAAATAGGCTTGTGAATCTTTTAACATTCTACCCCAGCTAGGGTTTGGTGGCTGTACCCCAAGCCCTAAATAGCTCAGTGCTGCCTCGGCTAACATTGCTGTCGCAAACGTCACGGTTGCTGCAACAATAATTTGCGACGAAATGTTTGGCAATATATGACGGAACATGATGCTATAAGGCTTAACACCAATTAATTTCGCTGCTAGCACATATTCCGAGTCGCGCTGTTGCACAAAGCCACTGCGGGCAATCCTCGCAATAGCTGGTATCGCGATAATTCCAAGCGCTATCGCTGTATTCGTTATTCCTGGACCGAATACTGCTACAAGCATTAATGCTAAGATGATTCCCGGAAAGGCCATTAAAGCGTCCATCGTGCGCATAAATATTTCATCGACCCAGCCACCAACATAGCCTGCAATCCCGCCTATGAGAATACCAAATACTGTTCCGATCGCAACCGTTAATAGACCCACGGCAAAGGCTGTTTGCGTCCCCTTCATAATGCGGCTAAAAATATCTCGCCCGAATTCATCTGTTCCAAACATATAGGCTCCACCTGGACCACGCAATTTTTCAGGTATATTCATCGCGTTGACATCATGGGGTGTATAAAAAAAGCTAACAATCATGACGAGCAGAAAGCCAACAATGACGAGGAGACCAATGATTAAATTGATTTTTTTAGTATAGCGCTGTAGTTGTTTCATGGTAGTCACCTCTTAACGTAATCGAATTCTAGGGTCCAACACAGAATATAAAACATCGACGATAAAATTAATCATGACAACAGCTACTGTAATATACATAACGATTCCTTGTACGAGTGGAAAATCACGGTTACTGATAGCCGTAATCAATAACTGACCAATCCCTGGCAATGAAAACACCTGCTCCACAATAATCGTTCCTGCCACAACCTCCGCCATAATCAACCCAAAAACCGTCAATATCGGAATCATGGAATTTTTCAACACATGCTTATACATTACATTTTGTTCTGACATCCCTTTACTGCGTATCGTGCGGACATAATCGAGCTGGACCTGCTCCAAAATGGCTGTACGAACATAACGAAAATTCACCGCAATTTGTGGGATTGCAATGGTTAAAGCTGGAAGAATTAGCGTACTGAGTGCTCCTGCTACACTTTGTGTCCAAGGTATATAGCCACTAATTTTAAAGAAGCTGAACTGTAGGCCAATGTAAAGAATAAGCATCATCCCTAGCCAAAAGGAAGGCACTGCCATACCGATTTGGGTTACAGTCGATAATGACACATCACTTAATTTATTTTGTCTTCTTGCTGCAAACATCCCTAAAGGTAATGAGATGATTAAGACAATGATAAGGGTAAGCCCTGCTAATGACATGGTGACAGGAAGTCGATCAAATAATAATTCTTTTACTGGCATGGAAAATCGAATGGAATTCCCTAATTGCCCTGTCAATAAGCCCTTCATCCAATCCACATATTGTTCATAAAGAGGACGATCCAAGCCAAGCTCAGATCGTAAATTTTCAATTTGAGTGGGATCCGCCTCTGTCCCTAGCATTGTGCGAACTGGATCACCGGGTAAAATTTGAAAAACACCAAATGTAATAATGGATACTAGAAGGATGGTTGTTATTAACAGGACGATTCGACGTAGAATATACATCATAAGCACTCATCCCTTTCTAGTTTGAAAACTTGACCTCTGACATATCGTGGAACCAGAATGGATAGCTCTTGAGCCCCGTCACCTGTTTGTCAGATCCCCAAACGATTTGATAATCCGCAATATATACTGCTGTCGCCTGCTCTGCTAATATTTCCTGTGCACGATGATAGTACTCTATTTGCTTAGCCTGGTCGGTTTCCTTTAAAACATCAGCCATAATTTTGTCGTATTCTTCATTTTTAAATAAGAAGAAGTTTTCACTATCGTTTGTAGAAATGTAATCATTCAACACTTCAAAAGCAGATGCACGACCTGTTAAGTCAATCGTTGTCATTGCATAGTCACGGCCAAAGTAAACGCGATCTAGCCAAATTCCCCATTCCACTACTTCAATTTCTACATCAATTCCGATTTCTTGCAAATTAGCCACGACAATTTGTGCAATATTTGAGTAAATATCATTGTGTGAAGACACGGTAATTTTTGTTTTAAAGCCATCAGGATATCCTGCTTCTGCTAATAACGCCTTCGCTTTTTCCACATCTCGCTCATACATGCTTTCTAAGCCCTTCTTTTGGAAATCGCCCATCGCTGGACTCATATTAGAGCCAAGTGGCACAGCATAGCCTGCAAAAACAGAGTCAATAATATCGGCTTTACTAATTGCGTAATTGATTGCTTGACGAACCTTCACATTATCAAATGGTGCCTTTGTTTCGTTAAATGTAACAATAAGAGAAGAGTTATTATTTTGGTGTGATAAATTATAGCTTCCCTCTACCTCGCTCACACGGTGCCAAGGAACACTCGTTAAATCAACTTCGTTAGCCATCAAGCTCATAATGGCTGCCTGATCATCTGATTGGAAGGCAAAGGTTACTTTATTCAAATAAGGTAATCCTTCCTGCCAATACTGTTCATTTTTCTTAAGCTCTAAATTTGTACCTGGTGCATATTTCACAAAGGCAAATGGACCTGTACCAATTGGATTTTCATTATGCTTCCCATCATTGCTCTTTGGAATAATAGCTGATTGTCTCCCTGTTAATGAATACAGGAAATTTGAATTTGGCTCTTTTAGCTTGATCACAAATGTACTTGCATCAGGCGCCTCTGTAGATGCTACGTTATCAAAGCTATTGGACATTTTTTCTCCACCATTTTTCCCCATTAAACGGTCAAAGGAATATTGAATATCCTCCATCGTTAAGTCATCACCATTATGAAACTTCACACCTTGGCGAATTTTAAACGTATAGGTTAAGCCATCCTCAGAGATTTCATAGCTTTCCGCAAGTCCCTCTT
Source organism: Lysinibacillus sp. FSL K6-4013 (assembly GCF_038630435.1). Lineage (NCBI taxonomy): Bacteria > Bacillati > Bacillota > Bacilli > Caryophanales > Bacillaceae > Lysinibacillus > Lysinibacillus sp. FSL K6-4013. The sequence goes on along the minus strand of NZ_CP152031.1, from coordinate 1,784,893 downwards.
TTAAGGAGCCATCTGTTTCAGGAGCCATTAGCCCCTCAAAGATATTTAGAATCATTTGATACGAAATGGACGCTGTCGCTTTATGTGGATCTAAAAAATCTGGATCATCATTCACACGCACAACAATTTCCTGTGGAACATCTGTTGCCGTTTGACCATCTGTAGTACCTGAAGTAGTCGTCGTTTTCTCTCCATCACTTGAACAAGCTGCCATAACGATTGCCATCAACACTGTTAGTAGTAACAATCCGCTTTTCTTCCATTGCATGGCTGTTCCCCCTTTTCCTAAGTGCTTTTCTTTTGAATGCTTGTATAACTTTCAACATCCGCCAATTGCTCAGCGGCTTTAATGCCAGCTAGAATCGCTTCCTCCATCACCTTTGTTGCTAGCTGCCCTAAATAATCAAGTGCATAGCATTGATCTCCTGTACCGAGTACAAAAATCGTATCGCCATCCAGCATCGTATGAACAGGATAAATCGTGCGTGCTAAGGCATTTTGCGTAAGCTGCGCAATCTTTTTAGCCTCTGCCTTCGTTAGCTTGGCATTCACTGCCACAACACCAATGGTTGTATTGGTACCCGCTAAAGCCTCTGATTGCGCATGCTCCTCTAGATAGGCACAGCAATCCACCCATTGACCAGAATGCTTATCTCTTGCTCCAGCTAAAATTTGCCTTGTTGTAGGGTCCTTGACATCTCCTACTGCATTGACAGCCACGATAGCACCTGCTACAAGACCATCTTTCCCCGCATAGGAAGCACTACCAAGCCCACCCTTCATTGCAAATTCTGGACCAGCTAATTTGCCTACAGTTGCTCCGTAGCCTGCGCCTACATTGCCGTTTGGAAATGAGCCAACTTGTGCCGCTTGTGCCGCTTCATAGCCCATAAGTGCAGTGGGTCGTGCATGCGGATCACCGATAAACAAGTCAAAGAGTACTGCACTTGGTACAATCGGTATTTTCGCTACCCCTGCATCGACCCCAATCCCTTGCTCCTCTAAAAATTGCATGACGCCTGTAGCAGCATCTAACCCAAACGCACTACCCCCAGCTAAACAAATGGCATGGACCCGGTCAATTTCATTGATGGGATCTAACGCATCAGTTTCACGAGTACCTGGTGCAGAGCCTCGAACATCCACTCCACAAACAGCTCCGTTTTCCACTACTAGCGCCGTACAGCCTGTGATGCCCTCCTTATTCTCGCGATGTCCTACCTTAACACCTGGCACATCCGTTATATTGCCAAACATTCTTCACACCTCACTTTTTAAATAATTATAATTTTCTGATTTTTTGTCATATAAAAAACAGGCAACTCGTTGATGATCATTTTCATTGAGAAGCTGCGGTCTCTCCTGATGGCATCTTTCCATCACATACGGGCAACGTGTATGAAAGACACAGCCAACAGGTGGATTCATTGGACTTGGTAACTCGCCCTGTAAAAGTATTTCTTGTTTGGGCTCATCAAAATTAACAACTGGTATTGCAGATAGTAATGCTTGTGTGTAGGGATGTAACGCATTGGCATATAGCTCCTTCTTTGTCCCAACCTCCACTACTCTCCCTAAATACAGCACTGCCACACGGTCACTAATATGCTTCACAACGCTTAAATCATGTGAAATAAATAAATAGGTTAATTGAAATTCATCCTGTAAATCCATCATGAGATTAAGCACTTGTGATTGCACCGACACATCCAGTGCTGAAACGGGCTCATCAGCAATTATGAATTCTGGATGAATCGCTAATGCCCGTGCAATTCCAATACGCTGCCGCTGCCCACCGGAAAATTCATGGGGAAACTTATGCATGGCATCCTCAGGTAGCCCTACCTTTTGTAATAGCTCCTTCACACGCTCTTTGCGTTGCTCCTTCGTCAATGTTAGTTGCAGCTTCATCGGTTCTTCGATTATAGAACCGATTCGCATCCGCGGATTGAGAGAGGCAAAGGGATCTTGAAAAATCATTTGCATTTGATTGCGATAACTTTGTAGCTTATTCCCCTTTAAATGCTGGATGGGTTGTCCTTTATACAACACTTCTCCTGCTGTTGGTTCAACAAGCTTTAAAATTGTTCGCCCAAAGGTGGACTTTCCTGAGCCTGATTCGCCAACAATACCAAGTGTTTCCCCTCTATAAATCTCAATCGAAATATCATCGACCGCTTTAATGACCTTTTTCTCTTCCTTCATCGACTTACGCTTCACAGGAAAGTAGGCTTTTAAATGATTAATTTCCAACAAAACTTCTTTCTCCGTCATGAGCCAGCTCTCCTTTCTCCGTGAATAAATGACAGCGTACCTTATGTGCCTCTTGAATATGATAAACAGCAGGTTGCTCCTGATGACAATGTGCCAGCGCATGAGGACAACGTGGCGCAAAGCGACAGCCATCAGGTAATGCATACGCTGGTGGCACTGTACCAGGAATCGATGGTAGCCTTTTGACATCTGTTTCAAGGCTTGGCATTGTCTTTAAAAGTGCTGTTGTATAAGGATGCTGTGGATTTAAAAAGAGCTCTCTTACTGGGGCTTCCTCGACAATCTGTCCTGCATACATTACCATAACGCGGTCTGCTGTCTCTGCAACAACGCTCATATCATGGGTAATGAATAAAATGGCCGATCGATGCTCTTCCTTCATTTTTAGCATCAGCTTTAAAATCTGTGCCTGAACCGTGACATCAAGTGCAGTAGTTGGCTCATCCGCAATCAATAGCTGCGGATTATTAGACATTGCGATGGCAATCATAACGCGTTGTCGCATCCCGCCTGATAGTTGGTGAGGATATTCCGCAATGACCTTTTCTGCATTCGCAATCCCGACTTCTTTTAAAAGCTGTAGCGCTTTATTCCATGCCTCTTTTTTCGATACCTTTTGGTGTCTTCGTATGCCTTCAATCATTTGATTGCCAATCGTAAAAACGGGATCTAAAGAGGTCATAGGCTCTTGAAAAATCATACTAATTTCATTGCCTCGAATACGGCTCATTTCTTTATTTTTATAGGTAAGTAGATTTTTACCGTTTAAAGTGATAGAGCCTGTCGTAATTTCTCCTGGAGGTATAGGCAACAACCGCATAATGGCTAAGGATGTAATACTTTTGCCACTTCCTGATTCACCGACCAGTGCAACGGTTTCTCCTTTATGAATAGTAAAATTCACATCTTCAACTACTTTTGCCTCTTTCCCATTCTTTAAATGGAATTTAATTGATAAGTGATTGACCTCTAAAAGTACATCTTTTTCTTTTGGCTGTTCCATATGCGTCCCTCCATCTCAGTGTTGATTAGGTGGTGCATAGCGTATAGCGATATTTTTCATTTGCGTATAGTTTCGCAGTGCAACAAAGCCCTTCTCTCGACCAATTCCGCTTTTTTTATAGCCTCCAAATGGCATTTGAATGCCTCCAGCAGCCCCATAATTATTGACAAATACTTGGCCCGCCTGCACACGACTTGCCACATAATGAGCCGTATCGATATTTTGTGACCAAATGCCCGCCACTAGGCCATAGTCCGTACTATTAGCTAATGCGATGGCCTCCTCTACAGAGGAAAATGTCAAGACGGTTAACACTGGACCGAAAATTTCCTCCTGAGCTAATGGATCATTTGGATCGACACCATCAAGTATAGTTGGCTGAACATAAAAGCCTTTCTCATAGCCTGCCAATGTCAATGGTTCCCCACCCGTCACAACATAGCCATCTACCTTTGCTTGCTGTAATAATGCAGTGATTTTTTTATATTGTTGTTCATTCAGTAATGGTCCCATCTCCATATCTGCTTCACCTGGTCCTACTTGGATCGCTTGGAATCTTTGCGCTAATCGTGAAATGAAGGAGTCTTTTATATGTTCCTCAATGAGTAAACGTGCCCCTGCTGAACAAGTTTGACCAGCATTTTGGATAATCGCACGTACGACTCCCTCTAATGCCTGCTCCATGTTAGCATCCGCAAAAACAATATTAGGAGATTTACCACCAAGCTCTAATGTCACAGGCACAACATTTTCTGCAGCCGCCTTCATCACCGCAATTCCTGTCGGAACAGAGCCTGTAAACGTAATATGATTAATATCGGGATGTGAGGTTAAATAAGGACCAACCTCTCGTCCCAAGCCCGTAATATGCTGGAAAATCCCTTTCGGCAACTTATCGGCGAACCATTCTGCAATGGCATGCGTTGTTAGCGGTGTATCCTCCGCACTTTTCACAATGACTGCATTACCAGTTGCTATAGCGGCTGCTACACTTCTTGCCGTAATTTGAATCGGATAATTCCATGGCACAATATGTACCGTAATACCCACTGGCTCTAGCACTACTGCATTTAATAGCCCATCCTCAATCGGAATTGTATCCCCCATCACCTTATCCGCTGCACCGCCATAAAATTCAAAATAGCGAGCCGCTGCTTCAATATCTGCTCGTGCCTGTGATAAGGGCTTTCCTACATCCCGACATTCTAGTAAACTCCATTCCTCTGCATGCTTACGAATATAATGAGCAAATTCGATCAATAACTGCCCACGTTCATAGGCTTTCCATTGACGCCAGTCTTCTCGTTCAAAGGCTACACGAGCTGCATGTACTGCCTCTTCTACATGTTCTTTACTCGCGTTGCTAATTTGTGCAATCACTTCACCTGTTGAGGGATTCTTAACATCGAGGTATGCCTGTGCATCACCGTGAACCCACTCACCATCTATCAACATAGGAATTTTTTTCATTGTACCCCTCCTATAATCCACGGCCACCATCTACATGTAATGTCGTTCCTGTGACCATGCTTGCTGCATCTGAGAGTAAATAATTAACAGCTCCTGCTATATCCGCTGGCTTCACCAATCGTCCTAGTGGCACAGATTGCACAAAGACACTTTGCTTCGTCTGCTCTATATCTGCACCCTGTGCGGCAAATTGACCAAGCATTTGTGTGTCTGCTGGTCCTGGATGAATTGTATTAACCCGAATTTGACTAGATGCTAGTTCAATTGCCAGTCCTCTCGTAAAGCTCTCTGCTGCACCCTTTGACGCAATATAAGCCTGTAAGCCTGGTCTTGGTCGCACTGCTGAAATGGAGGCAATTGTAATAATAGAACCCCTTTGCTGTTTTTTCATAAAAGGGACAACTGCCTTTGTCGTGATAAATAAACTTTTCACATTAACATCCATTAAACGATTCCATTCATCCATTGTGACCTCTTCAATCGGTGTAGCTGACTGGGCAATTCCCAGTGCATTAACAAGACCATCTATTCTGCCATACTTATCAAAAACCTGCTGACAGATATCTTGCACACGTTCCTCCTGTAATACATTGACCTCAAAGCATTGAAGGGCATCCTGTGCAATATCTAATAAGGCATCTATGGATAGATCAAGTCCAACAACTCGATTGCCCTGCTTTAATTGCTCTTGAATAATAGCCTTTCCCATACCGCCTCCTGCACCAGTAACCACAATCACCTTTTGCTCAACTGACATGCTAAACACCTCCTGCTGTTAAAGTTCTATTAATAATTTCCTGACAAATCGCATCGCCCATTTGTGCTGTTGTCGCTTGTCCACCAATATCTGCTGTTTTCACAACGCCTTCCTGCAGCACAGCTGTAATGGCTTTAACAATGAGCTGTTCTAAATCTGGTCTGCCTTGATGGCCAAGCAGTAAGGCAAGCGACCAAATTTGAGCGATTGGATTGGCAATGCCCTTACCTGCAATATCTGGTGCTGAGCCATGAACAGGCTCAAACATCGACGGAAAATCCTTTTCTGGATTTAGGTTGGCCGATGGAGACAGGCCAAGTCCTCCAACAATAGCAGAGCCTAAATCGGATAAAATATCGCCAAATAAATTGGACGCCACCACCACCTCAAAATTCTGTGGTCGTTCTACGAAATAGGCGACGAGCGCATCGATATAAATGGATTCGAGCTGTAGTGCTGGTGAGCTTTGCGCCACCGTTTTGCTAGTATGCTCGTCCCAGAATTTCATCGAATGAATAATGGCATTCGATTTTGTCGCACTTGTTATTTTGGTTTTACCGTGTTGCTTCGCATAATCACAGGCAGCATGGACAATCTTTTCAATCCCAATTCGTGTCATGATTGTATTTTGTATCGTCATTTCCTGCGGCTGCTGTTGGTACAGTCGGCCACCACTGTCCGAATATTCACCCTCTGCATTCTCACGGAAGATCACAAAGTCAATTTCTTTTCCGTTAGCCAAGGGCGACGCTATTCCAGGTAGCGATTTAATAGGACGGAAATTCACATATTGCTGAAAATGCTTTCGAATGGGCATAATTAATTCCCAAACGGTAACATCATCGGGCACACGAGCATCGCCAATAGCACCAAATAAAATCGCATCATATGTTTGAAGTGTTGCAAGTGCATCATTAGGCATCATACAGCCATGCTGCACGTAGTAATCGGAGCTCCAAGGAAAGACGGTTGTTTCAATTTGTAAAGAGCTATGTTGTTCTTGCAAACAATTTAAAACTTTTAACGCTTCCTGCATAACCTCTTTTCCTATGCCATCTCCTGGTATTACTGCTATTTTGATAGCCGTCATTGTGCATCACCCGCCAAAAATTTTAATGCTGCTAAACGGTAAATGGCTGTTGTTTCTGCCAATTCTTCAATATCCACATACTCATTGATTTGATGAGGGATTTCTCGATCTCCTGCACCAACCGTTACAATGGGAATACCATGCACATGAAGAAACGTACCATCTGTCGCACCTGGAACACCGTTATATTTTGGTTCCTTTTCTGTTACCTCTGCCACAGCCTCATAAATAGCCTGTACAACAGGGTCTTCCTTCGCTGTTGCAGTTGCAGGTCGGTTATCAAGAACCGTCAGTTCAACTTTGAAATCAGGATCATCTGCTTGTAATCGTTTAATAATCGCTTCAATCTTGCCGAGCAGTTCATCATGGTCCTGCGCAGGCACCGTACGAATATCGAGTGTTGTCATACAATGATCCGGAATAACATTGATTTGTGCATCGCCTTTTACAGGCGCACGTAAAATCGTAGGTGTAATAGATGGCCAATTCAGCATTGGATCACGCCCTAATCGTGCTTGCTCCTCTTTTTCCAGCTTTTCAAGCTCTACGATGAAGCGCGCCATACGCCAGTTAGGATTGATGCCACTCCATGAAATCGCACCATGCGCCATTTTTCCGAAAATATCTACCTGTAAACGAATAGCCCCACGTTGTGCAATACACACATTATTTTCCTGTGGTTCACAGATAATCGCACCATCCACACCATCAGCCCAACCATTTTTAATAAAATGTTTAATGCCTAGCATAAGCCCTTCTTCATCACAAGGAATACATAAAATAATCTTGCCTGTAAACGCCTCTTGATCTAGTAGCAATGACTGACAAGCCGTAATCATACAAGCAAGATTCCCTTTTGTATCATTCGTTCCCCTGCCATACATACGCCCATCTACAATTTCTGCTCCAAATGGATCATAGGCCCAAGCCTCTCGATTGCCCTCTGTCACCACATCCGTATGTCCTTCGAAAAGTAATGTTTTCCCAGGCTTGCCCGAATCAATAATGCCAATGACATTCGGTCGCCCTGGCACAACCTCCTCGATATGCGTCTCGATCCCGATATCTCGTAAATACGCCGCTACAAAAGTTGCCACCTCTTGCTCATTGCCCTTCGGATCGTTCTCACGGTAAACGCTTTCAATGCGCACGAGCTTCTGTGTTAGATCGATGACCGCCTCACGATCACGCACATACGATTTTGTTGTCTTTAAACTAGTTACTGTCATGCAAAGGACCTCCTATTTTTAAAGAATATTCTGAATTTATGTTATTTTAACATTGTCCTTTCTCTATGAAACTAGACAATATGTTAATGATTCAAAGAACGCCCTTAACTTTTTGTTTAGCAATAAATCACTAGAAAACAACATTTTTTTCTGTTTTACACGGTTTTTCGATCAATTCATTGAATGCAGGAGATGATTGGTTTCGATTTTAGGAGTGGTTTTGGATGGTTGATAGATTTTTAGTTTGGAAGAAGGTAATACTTTTTTTGGAGCGGGTTCTCACTTCTTACGAGCGGCTTTCTTACTTTTTAGAGCGGGCTTTCGCTTCTTAGGAGCGGCTCTCTCTCTTTTTAGAGCGGGCTTTCGCTTCTTAGGAGCGGCTTTCTCTCTTTTTGGAGCGGGTTCTCACTTATTACGAGCGGCTTTCTTACTTTTTGGAGCGAGTTCCCACTTCTTACGAGCGGCTTTCTCTCTTTTTGGAGCGGGTATTCGCTTCTTACGAGCGGCTTTCTTACTTTTTAGAGCGAGCTTACCCCTTTTTAGATCAGGTCCTCACTTCTTACGAACGACTTTCCAACTTCTTGGAGCAAGACCCTCACTATTCAGGAGCAGCCTCAACCACTTATGAGCGCAAATCCAACCATGACAAAACAGAAAAAAACCAGCACATGCTGGTTTTTTCCTGATTATTGTTGACGGGATTCGGTCATTTGCTTCCAGACCGAGCCTTTTGCTTCCTCGCCCTGTTCGATACGGGCAATGGCCATTTTCACTTGTAGCTTCACTTCGAATTCTTTGTCGTCCTCAGCAGCCTTCAATGCTGGTAAGGATTGCTCCGTGCCGACCTCATATAAATACATCGCTGCTCGCCAGCGAACCAATTTGTTTTTGTCCTGTAAGGCTTGCTGCATGGCTTCTTCAAATTCTACAAAGCCAAGGTCACTCATACAGTCACCTGCTGTTCGACGCACTGCTGCACTTTTATCTTGTAGGGCTCTTTCTAAATAAGGTACAACTGCCACATCCTCAATCATGCCTAAGTACACGGTAGCTAGTCGACGGATAGACATTTGTTCATCCTGTAAGGCTAAATCTAATAGCGGTAGATCGTCTAGCTCAGGATCAGCCATTTGATCGAGCAGCTGGAAGCGTTTCTCCCATTCAGGTTGCTGGAACTGCTCTACCGTAACTTTGAGTTTGTCCGTTTTCACAGCCGCTTTTTCACCATCATTATTGATTGCTGCGACAATTTCCGCTAAACGGTCTGCAGAATAAGTGACATCGATCTCCTGCTTGACTGTTTCAGCAATTTCCTCCAGCTCACCGTAGCGAACCCCATAATCAATCCACTTACGTTGGAAAATATAGTTTTCATCTACTGCTGACTCAATAATTTGATTAAAAGCATCGACAAAACGGTCTCCACAGCTAATACGATATTCGCGTTGGTTATCAAAAACTTTTACTTGTAAAGGCACCTGCTTGTAAAACTGTACATGCACATAAACCTCTCCATAAAATTCATTGCCCACAACCGTTTCTTCTTGTGTTTGGACATCTTCCCCTAACACTTGACGAATACCTGCTAAAATACCTTCCCATGCATATTTGGCATTGCGCTCAACCGCAAAGAAATCGGCTACGTGGTAAACGCCCTTTACTCCCTCAATCGCTAAAATAGCAGCCGCCTCGCCTGTTGCTTCGTCTTTATTATCCTTTGTAAAATTATAGCTCTTCCCGAATGGTAGCTCTGTATCAACAACAATCTTCATAGAATTGGGACTTGGCGTCGGTTCAATGGTAATAATCTTCATGTCTATCGCTCCTTATCCGTTAACTATTTCATCTAAATACGACCATCTTTCAATTAGATGCTCATACTGTGCATTTAACTCATCCAACTTAGCTGTTAATTCCTGTAGCTTGGTAAAATCTGAGCCTGCATTGGCGATTCCTTCTTCGGTCTCCATAATAGCAGTTTCTGTTTTCTCTATCTCGTCTGCAATCGTTTCCCATTCTTTTTGCTCTTTAAACGATAGCTTTTTTTTGTCTGATTTTGGCTTTTCTGATTTGGCCTTTTCTACTTTTGGCGGTTCTACTTTGACAGTAGCTGTCTGCTCACGTTTCTCCAGATACTCACTGTATAGATCCAGTGTTTCCTCTACTTGTCCCTGACCATCTAGTATCCATAGCTTTTTCGCAATACGGTCGAGGAAGAAACGATCATGGGAAATCGTGATAACCACGCCTGGGAAATGCTCGATGAAATCCTCTAGTACACCTAATGTTTCAATATCTAAATCATTCGTTGGCTCGTCCAATAATAAGACGTTTGGTTGCTCCATCAATAAACGTAATAAATGAAGACGCTTGCGCTCACCGCCCGATAATTTTCCAATTGGAGTACCATGAGCATGCAACGGGAATAAAAAGCGCTCCAGCATTTGAGCAGCTGAGTAACGGACACCCTCTGCATCGGTAATATCATTTGAAGCCTCACGTATATATTCAATCATGCGCTCATTTTCATTCATTTTCGGCAATGTTTGCTTGAAATGTGCCAGCTTGACCGTTGACCCAACAAGAATTTCACCTTGATCGGGTGTCAGCTCTCCTGCTAGCATGTTCAACAAAGTTGATTTTCCTACACCGTTCGCGCCGATAATGCCAATTCGATCACCTTGCTGTAGTAGAAATGAGAAGTTTTCAAGGATTTTTTGCTGGCCAAAGGCTTTCGAAATTTTCTCAGCCTCCAGCACTTTACGTCCAAGACGTGTTGTCGCAAGTCCCATATCCAAGGAAACATCTTCTGTTTTGCGTTCTAGGTTTTCTTCTAGCTTTTCAAAGCGTTGAATACGAGCCTTTTGCTTAGTTGAACGCGCCTTCGCACCACGACGTATCCATTTTAATTCTGAACGATAACGATTGCGATCCTTCTGTGCAGAAGCAGCTTGCATCTCCTCACGAATAGCTCGCGCCTCTAAATAATCACCGTAATTCCCTGTATGACGATACAAGGTTTGATTTGCTAACTCGTAAATATGTGTTGATAATTCATCTAAGAAATAACGATCGTGGGTGATGAAAATCACTGCACCCTTTAATCGTAAGACCATCTCTTGAAGCCATTCTGTAGACTGTACATCTAAATGGTTGGTGGGCTCATCTAATAAGTAAAGATCCGCTGGTTCAATTAACACCTTCGCTAATGCAACACGTTTTTGCTGACCGCCTGATAGCGTTAGTACCTCTTTTTCAAAAGTTTCAATCCCAAGCTTTGTTAAGGCCGTCTTTGCAAGGGCATTGACATCCCATGCCTGCTCTTCATCCATGCGCTGTTGCAGACTAAATAACGTCTTTTGTAAACTTTCGGATGTTGGGTTACTTGCTAGTGCAGCAACCGTTTCCTCATATTGACGATTCAGCTGTAAAATGGGCGAATCGCCTGAAAAGACAGCTTGTAAAACTGTTTCACCTGCCTGAAATGTAGGCTCCTGTGGTAAATAAGCGACACGGTATTTATTCGGACGATCTACTGTCATCGAATCCGCTTCCATGTCCCCAGCTAAAATGGATAACAGGGTTGATTTTCCCGTTCCATTTATACCGATTAGGCCTGCCCGCTCTCCCTCATAAATGGTAAATTCAATATTTTGAAAAAGCGTTTTATCGCCCACTGTTTTGGTTAAATTTTGTACAATTAAATGACTCATTCCACTATTCCATCTCTTTCATGTTAGGTATTGTTCATGCCCACACGATTTTTATGTAGACGATTATTGATATCCACTATTCATCATAACATCAAACCGCAGGTAAACAAAGAACAACAAACTATCAACGAACTGGTGGCATGTCCTGTAAATAGGATTCCATAAGCTGACAAAGCTTGATGATTCCTTGTGTTAAGTCGTGGGGTTCAGGATAAGAGTAACTAATTCTTAGATGGTGATATTGTGGCTCTCCTGGATAACAAGCTGAGCTTGGTAAAAAGGTAATTTGGTCTTGTTGAGCCTTCCATAACAGCTCATCCGTATTGCCATTACTAGGTAAAGACACCCAAATATTAAGTCCACCTTTTGGTTCGATCCATGTAACGCCCTTTGGTGCATGCTTATTCAACAATGCAATCGTTTGATCCCTTCTTATCTCAAGCGCAATGCGCAGTTTTTCTAAATGGGCATGCATTCGGTCTGAACGTAAAAATGGAATCAGTGCCTTTTGTGTTAATAAGGGATTACCCGAATCGGCACTGGATTTGGCAGATAAAAGTCGTTGATGAACGGTACCTTTTGAAAGGATAGCGCCGATTCTACAGCTCGGGGCCAACGTCTTACTAAAGCCTTTTAAATAAATAACATGACCACTTGTATCTAAAGCTTTCAGAGGTGGTGGTGGTGGGTTATCGTCAAAATAAATTTCATTCCATGAATCGTCCTCTACAATAAGAAAGCCATATTGTTGGGCAAGATCCAGTAATTCTCTCCTTCTTGCTTTAGTTAAAACTGTGCCTGTGGGATTATGGAAGGTAGGATTTGTATAGATAAGCTTTGGCTGTTTGCTTAGGCAGAGTGTCGCTAGAAGAGCTGTCTGCATTCCTTCCTCGTCTACTGGTATGGGAATAATGTGGGCCCCACGATTTCTAAAGACATCGATTGCTGCTGTATATGTAGGAGCTTCGGTAATGACAATATCTCCAGGTCCAATAAATGTTTTAGCCACTAAATCTATACCTTGTTGTACACCGTTTGTCACAATAATTTCCTGTGGTGTTGTGGCAATATTACTATATGTTTTGACATAGTCTCGGATTGCCTTTCGTGCATCTTCATCCCCCTGTACCGATCCATAACGAGCCACAATCTGAGGATCTGCCTGTAATATCGCCACAATTTCATTCACCAAATAAACAGAGGGTAATAATCCAGGGTGGATGGTCGCACTGGAGAATTTCATCGCATATTCCATTCTTTTATTTAACATAGATTGTGAACGTTGAATGTAATCAGGAATGGTTAGTTGCCAATTATAATCACTACCGCTCTCATTTGTGCTTCTTTGTTCTTTGTTTCGAACAAACGCCCCCTTGCCATGTATCACTTCAATATAACCATTTCTTTCTAATAAGGCATATGCCTTACTGACCGTGACAGGACTCACTTGATTTTCTTTTGAAAAGCTCCGAATAGAAGGTAATTGGCTCCCTTCCTGTAAAAATTCTGACCTTATTTTTTCTGCAAGGATAGTTGAAATCTGAGTAATTAAAGATTGATCGGACTGACGATTCAGCTTTATTTCCATTGGACCTCCAACTGTTATAGTCTTCATTTGACTGTTATATATATCACTATATAGTGTAGAGGCAGAAATAGCTAAGTTAAAATGAAGGGAAATGATGACACATGATGAACATGAAGCAAGATCAGGAAAAAATAAAAACGCTTTTAATGGATGTAGTTGACCATGCAGCCAATTTTTTTACTAATCTGGAGCATAGAGCTGTAACGAACCATTCCCCTAGCCTTCCTACTCCGACACTTCCAGAAGTGGGTGAGGGTGCTCAGGCAACACTTCAATATTTTACAAAGCAATTTGCTGAAGGCTTAAATAGTAGTGTAGGCTCAAGATACTTGGGTTTTGTCACAGGTGGATCTACCCCTGCTTCGATTGTTGGAGATTGGTTAGTAAGTATTTACGATCAAAATTTATCCCATTCTAAGGGCTCTATTGCAGGTTCAATGGAGCTTGCGACAATTGACATGCTAAAGGAGTTATTGCTATTAAGCGATGATTATCGAGGAACATTTGTCAGTGGGGCTACGATGGCTAATTTTGTAGGACTTGCTCAAGCAAGGGAATGGATTGCACAATACTATGGAAAAAACACTGCTCTGGATGGTCTATATGGTATCCCTCCAATAAAGATTGTTAGCGGAACGCCCCACTCAAGTATAATCAAAGCAACTTCTATGCTTGGTATGGGAAGAAATTCCATTCATACTATGCTATGCCTAGAACAGCGAGAAGCCATTGACATCACAAAATTACAGCAGTTTCTTGAAGAAAACCTACATGAACCTTGTATAGTTGTAGCAAATGCGGGAACTGTCAATACGGTTGACTTTGATGATTTACAAGCAATTGGCGAGCTAAAAAAGCGATATCCTTTCTGGCTTCATATCGATGCGGCTTTTGGTGGCTTTGCAGCCTGTTCACCAAAGTATCGTCACTTTATCGAGGGCATGAATAATGCAGATTCTATTACAATTGACGCACATAAATGGCTGAACGTCCCTTATGATGCGGCTATGCAATTTACCCGTCATCAATCGTTGCAAGCAACCGTTTTTCAAAATAATGCTGCCTATCTTGGTAGTTCCCTTGAAAATCCAGATTTCTGTGATCTTACACCTGAAAATTCACGTCGATTTCGTGCGCTGCCTGCTTGGTTTTCTTTACAGGCCTATGGTAAATTGGGCTACCAACAATTAATAGAAGAAAATGTACTGCTTGCACAACAGCTTGGTCATAAAATAGATGACAGTCCCTACTTTACATTGCTAGCACCTGTTCGACTGAATATCGTATGCTTCGCTGTCAATCATGAGGCACTGACAGCTGAAATGAACCAACAATTTTTAACGACTTTAAATCAGCAAGGCAAAGTATACATGACGCCAACTGTCTACAAAGGTATGCCAGCTATTCGTGCGGCTTTCAGTAATTGGCGCACTTCCCAAGCAGACCTGACAATCATTTGGGAAGCATTAACAACAACGATATCCCCTTTTTTTAATGAATCCATCTAAGCTATTAAATGGTAATGGAGTAGCATGATGAAGGATTCCTCATTTGTTGCGCCTCCAATAATCACTACAAAACTAAAATGCTACTTGCCATAGGAAATGCACGCTTCATTATTTTTGTACTACGAAGACCATAGCCGAATGAAGCACAAAAACCGCCCTTCAAAGTGAAAAGCGGTTTTTGTGCTATGTGCTATTGACCGATTTCGTGCTGGAGTTGCTTTAAAAAACTTTCCATAAATTGATGACGTTCAAGTGCCATTTGCTTGCCCTTTTCCGTCACCATTAAATCTTTTAGCAGTAATAATTTCTCATAAAAATGAGTAACAGACGCGGTATTGTTTTGACGATATTCTGACTCTGACATATTTGTGCGTGCTTCTTCTTCCTTATCATAAAGCTTGCGACCTTTTGCGCCACCATAAGCAAATGTTCTGGCAATGCCAATAGCACCAATCGCATCTAAACGATCTGCATCTCGTACGATTTTTGCTTCCAATGATGTTGCTTCTAGCTCATTCCCACCATTAAATGACACTTGAGCAATGCAATCTCGAATATGTTGCTTTTTACCCTCACTAACAGATAATTCCGCAATAAGCTGTTCTTCCTTTTCCTTGCTATCTGTATACTTTTTGTCACTGACATCATGTAAAAGCACCGCTATTTTCACAACTTCTTCATCTGCTGTTGGCTCGCTATGTAGGATAGCTAATGCATTTTGATAGACACGTTCAATATGTTGAAAATCATGACTAGCATCAAATTGATCATATATTTCACGTACTTTATTCATTAAATGATTCATAGTCTTCACTCATTCCTTTCCTACAAAATTATACTGTATTTTATTACATAAGAGGTAATCTAGAAAATTAAAAATCAAATCCATTTCAATTGACTAATTTTTCAGAATATTGTATGATAAACGTACAGAACAGCTATTTGTTCTGTACCTCATATTTTTCAGCAATGTACAACAGCTGTGTGTTTAACAGATTTAACATTAACTTCAGCGGGCTTACAATTGAATAACCTGTTTAAAAGATGACGTGCGTATTGAAAACCTATCATCTAAACAAATAAAAGTGAACACTTTCCCTTAGAAATTCTTTGTTTAACCCGCATAGCCAAATGTACATGCCGAAAATGTGAACAACAAGTTAGTTTGTTGCATGACCAAAAGGATTTCGCCAGTTGTAGCAGAAGTGCATTGTTTTTTCATTACTGGTTGTTACCTTCTTCTAGTCAATACCTTGATTATGTATGAACGTAGCTCCTCCCTTTAATGAAAATCGTACACGATAATTGCTTACAGCTTGTGAATACCACGTTCGATGAGTTGTGCAAATCAGTAAGAAATTCATTTAAGCCATCAATGTATGAAGTGAAAAAGGAAGTAGGAACGATTGTGATAAAATGTATTACCATCCCGCTGAAGGACAAATAAAAGCTGCCCATCTTACATTCAAGTAGATGATGGCAGCTTTTACTGTTTTATTTTCTTACTTTATAGAACGCCTTTGATCACTTCATCAATTTCCCGCAATAGTGCTTCGTTTTGCATGGTTGTACTTAATTTTAAGTTAGATTGGTCTACATGAATCACTGCGACATGCATTCCTTCTTCAATACTTGCACTTGGAACTGGCATCATTTTCTCTGTATCGAACGTCATAATGAGATCTGGGAATTTGGATTGTACCTGCCCTTCCTTCAATAATGTCATATATTCATTCCAGAACGTCAGATGGTAATCACCCACTGATAATTCCCCTACATCGAAGCCATTTTCCTTTGTTAACGAATAATTTGTGACAGCGCCTGATACGATGTGCACGCCATTCAAATACTGCAACACATGGGCTAGCTTTTCTTCAAAGGTTTGCCCATTTAAGAAGCAATAGCCAAGCTCTATAGCCATGGTAATCGCATTTGGTGCGCCATGTTTTTGTAAATAGTCAATCGTCACAGGATTTCGAGTGACCCCGACTAGCCCGCCTGCTAAAATAGAAGCTTGGCGTGCTGTCTTTGCGGTGCTGTGTAAATTCCCTTCCACAAAGCCTTGAACGGCGAAGTCACCTTTTCCTCCTGCATAAAATTGTACGGATTGATATTCTTGTTGTTCATGGAGATTTAAAGAACCCATGATTCCCGTTGGATGTGCTCGTCCATTACAGGGAGCATCCACAACAGGTACATTTAATAAGACTGACTGCAACCAGCCATTGATCGTCGTGATGGCACCATTTTCATTGGTAATGATGCCCTTTAGACGTCGATTGATATAGTTGTTCATACTACGATAGCTCCAACAAAGCTGTTCATTTGAAATATATTGATCGGCCGCTGATGGCGCACCTACCATTGCCACACAGGCAACTAAATCTTCTTGGTCTAATTCGGTAATATCCACGATTTGAGGTTCGCCTGCTGCAAAGATTTCCTCCACTAGCTTGAGTCCTTCCTCTAGGAGACCACCGCCGCCTCCGCCAAGGATTGCTCCTCCATAAACGGCAGCAATCCCATCCTCATACGATAATCCTTTCGCCATTCAGCATGACTCCTTTCTATTTCCCTATTTTTAGAATGGAAGAGAAGAAGCTATATAGCGCATCTCCAGCGATGACACCTGCTGCAAAGACCGTCATTTCAGATTCTCTCTTACCTTTCGTCACATATGTGAAAATAACACGAAGTATGATACCAACTAATACAGCCCAGCCAGCAATTGGATTGACAAGTAATAAACCTGTTGCAAATAAGATACCCATTTGACGTTTTGAACCACCAATTAGCTGAATTAATGCACCTGGAATCGCCCAAATCATTAATTGTTTCGCTACATCGCCTGTAACGCCTGATTGAATTGTTGCTGCATACACATGGTTAACAGGTGCTACTAAATCCTGTGCAAAATAAGATTTATAGGATAGCAATACTACAACTGCGGAAATTGCAAAAGCTAGCATACCAGCAATCAATTGTTGCTTGCGACCTTCTTTTTCTAATGCAACATCACTACCATTACCACGTAAAATGAAACCAGTTTTTAAGTCATAGCCCATATCCGCAAATGCTACCCCTGTAGCAGCACTATACCCTGCTAGTAATGCAAGTGCTGGAGCTGGGAAACCAATTAAAATACCAACAATCAGTGTAATAAATGCCACTGCAAATGCAGGGAACCAACCCGCATGCATCGCTGCGATACCTACAATTAGCTCATGGACAAATGCAGCAATCGTTGCAAAGATGATGAATCCTATTAACATACCGAAAGACATGTGTGAAATAATCCCGCCTAAAATAGCGATTAATAGAGCAATGGCTAAATATGCTATAAACCCAACACCAAATGCTTGTCGAATTTCTTTTGCATCTTTTGAATAGCTTAACTCTTCTGACTTTTTAGCCGACTTTTTATTCAATAAGGCAAAAGCTACTTGGAAAAGTGCTACAATCCCAGCACCAATCATAACGCCATGTGGAATATAGTAAGCATTTAAGTCAACATTAAATAATTGAACAGAATAGCCTCTTAATAAAAGCCCAATCCCAAACATCGTCAGTGCCCAAATATTACCGATGAACGCTACCCCAAAAGCTGACATTGGAATTTTCAAAACAGATCCCACGATACCAATTAACACGCCACCAATTAATACCTTTGCATTCTTACCGCCTTTATCGCCCGCTTTAATGGCTTCAGCTGTTGCAATTCCCGGTGGCCAAGTACCTGCTGCTGGGAAAATCTTTGTATCGAAAAATTTATATAATAATAAAGCATCAACAAACATCGCTAAAATAACACCGATAAACAATGGTAATACTAAATTTTCATAGCCTAATACATATGGAATACCAATTGGCAACATTAAACTACTTGCTGCACTAAATGTAGCAGAAGAAATCGCCGTTTGAATAATATTTTGTCTGTGTACAGATTTAAAGGCAATTAGCTTGCCAATCGGTATTCTTCCAAGAATCATCGCAAATATTGCCCCTACGATTGATGTATTGGCAGAAATCCCTAAAGTCGTAATTAGCTGTATCCCAATAATTGCCCCCACAACAGATGTTAAGACGATCATTAGTAGAGTTACAGGCTCTAAAGCCCTTGGATGTAATACTTTATTATTCATAGTGTCAGCTCCCCTATTGTTGTTATAATTTTGAAATGTGTGATTGTATTTGCTGAGCTACTTTCACTAACTGTTCAAGCATATTTTTCTCCCTTTGATCATCTAAATCATATACTAACCCAGAAATTGTAAGAGACGCAGTGATTTCCTTTTTATAGTTAAATAATGGTACACTGATGCCAAATGCATGTTCATTATACTCCCCGACGGTAACACACCAGTTGTTTTGGCGAATTTGTTGCAGCTCTTCCTTTAATGACGCTAGGAAAGAAACCTGCTCTTCCTTCGATTGTTCCTCATGAAAGAAGGCCATTAACTCCAGCTGTCTGTCCTCCTCTAAATAAGCAAACATGACCTTACAGGAAGCACCGATGTAAAGGGGTGTCTTTGTTCCTAAAGACACCGCATACTTTACATTTTTATTGCTTTCGGCTATTTTCGTTGTGACACCGTATTCATTGTCCATATAAGTAAGAAATACTGATTCATTGATTTCACTGGCAAGATTTTGCATCAATTCATAAATGGTCGAGTGAGGGTCTTTTGAATTCGATAACACATCATAAAAAAGGTACATTTTATAACCTAATTTATATTTTTTCGTGTGTTCATCCTGTATTAAATAACCCGCTTCTGTAAATGTATTAATGGTTCTTTGCACGACACTTGTCGGCAGTTTCATCATGCGTGAAATTTCACGAACACCTAATGCATTTTCTGTCGTTGCAAAGCATTCTAGTATATCCAATGAGTTTTTTAATGTCTTGACAGTCATCTATTTCTCCCTTTAAGCGTTTTGATAACCGTATCGCTCTTTCGCTACATCTACAGAAATATATTCATTTAATAGATCACGTTCAATGGCCTCTAAGCTTCGTTCGTGTGGAAGACCATAACCACCGCCAGTAGCAGTCACAAGCTCAATACGGTCGCCTTTTTGCAATTGATAATTGGCAAGTACGCCAACAGGTCCAATTTTCGTTCCATCCTTTTTATGAATGATTAAATAGTTGTGAGAGCCTTCTCCACCACCATTTAAACCGAATGGCGCGAATTGATGTCTACCTAAGTTCACAGAAACCTTTTGACCATCATGATTGACTGTATAAACGCGACGAACACCTAAGCCACCTCTAAATTGACCAGCACCTGCACCGTCACAATTTAAGCTATATTCATCAATTTGAATACCATATTTTGTTTCTGCAATTTCAACTGGAAGATTATAAGTTTCACCATCTCCCATACAGTATTGCCCGCTTTGCCCATCCTCATCATTCGCTGCTCCCCAGCCACCAACAGATGGCTCAACAATTAGGAATGACTCATCATTTTCAGGATTTTTCCCAGTGAGAATAAACGTACAAACAGATTGTAAATGCCCCGCCGATAAGCGTTCTGGTAAATGCGGCGCAAGAGCTTTCCAAATTAGATCAGCTGCCCCAATACGTGCCTCAAAATTCATAGACACAGGATGTGGGCGTTTAGCTGAAACAATCGAATTGTCATCTGTGATAATCGTTAAGCGTTTAAAGACACCTTCGTTAATTACGTCAATATCACCAAGTAATGCTAGGAACATAACGCGCACACTTGCCATTAAACCAAACTGAGAACAGTTCATTGGCACATTGACTGCAGGATGTGAGCCTCTAAAGTCACAAATAAACGCCTCATCACTAATTGTGACTTTCACTTTTATTGGATAAGGTCCACCCTTTAATGGGTCCCCTTCAATAAAGTCCTCCGCATAAAATTCACCTTTAGGTAGGTGTTGAAGCTCATACTCTACAATTTTCTCACCCTTGTCCAATAATTTTTGAATGGACAATTTCACCGATTCCGCACCAAACTTCTGACAAAGCTCTGCGATTCGTTTTTCACCTGTTTTTAAGGCGGCTACTTGTGCAAACATATCACCGATTGAAAGCTCTGGTAAACGAACATTCGTAGAAATGATTTCATAGACTGCATCGTTCAACTCACCTTGATGATAAAGTTTGACACCTGGTAGCTGTAAACCTTCCTGATAGATTTCATTAGAATTACTTGTAAACGAACCAGGGTCCATGCCCCCTACCTCTGTCCAGTGTGCTTTATTGGCAGAGTACGCAATAATTTCACCGTTGTAGAAAATTGGGAGAACTAAGCCCACATCCGATAAATGCGAGCCACCTCCAACATAAGGGTCATTGATAATAATGACATCACCTTCATGTAGTTTTTTCCCATTATCAAACTTCTCTATTACACGCTGTACCATTGGACTTAACATCCCAATAAAGCTCGTTACACCGTTTCCTTGACTAATTAAATTACCCTTGGCATCTGTTAAACCACAAGCATAGTCTAATACTTCATAGATTACTGGACTCATAGAAGAGCGTGCTAGAGCTATAAACATCTCATCGCCTATAGCTAGCAATGAATCTTGAATAATTTCTACTGCAAAAACATCTTTTTTCATGTTTTATTTCCCCTCCATCTCTACTATCAAATTGCCGTATTTATCAATTTCAATTGATTGATTATTATTGATTACGACGGTAGATGTTGGATTTTCCACAATTGCAGGACCTGTAATGACATAGCCAGGCACTAATTTTTGTTGGTCATAGACATTGACCTCTACCCAACCTGTTCCCTTCACATATAAATTGCGTTGTGCCTTGATACATGTAGAATTGTCGATATGAGAGAAGTCTAGCTCTTTAAATTGAACCGCCTCATCTTTCCCGTAGATTGTAAGATGTAAGTTGACTAACTCAATTGGTGTAGCTGGTAAATCAAAAGAAAACTCTTGTTTATGTTTGATATGGAAGGCTTCTGCTAATGCAAGTAGCCCCTCTTCATCAAGCGTAATAGCTGATGCATTTAATTTAACGGCATGCTCTTGACCTTTGTAGCGTAAATCATAATTAATTTCAAAATAATAATGATCCTTTGATAATGGTGCATCTGCATAGGCATTAGCAATGACTTGATCAATATTTTCTTGAATAGCCGCAAGATGGTCTTTGTCAAAGTTCATTAAACTTGTTTGAATGTAATCTTGTCGATATTCGGTCATCATCATTCCTAATGCTGAGAAGACGGATGAGCCATAAGGAATAATGACTTTTTTCATACCAAGCTCTTCTGCTAAATTAATCGCATGTAGTGGACCACCACCACCAAATGCCACCATTGTAAAGTCTTCAGGATCATAGCCTTTACGAATAGAGATCAGCTTCAGTGCATTTAACATATTGGAGTTTGCAATATCTAAAATACCCTGTGCTGCTTCTTCTGCTGACACATTAAATGGTTTCGCAATTGCTTCAACAAGAGCCTCCTCCACTTTGTCAATGGATACTGGGTTATCAAAGTTTGCTAAGGATAATCTTCCTAAATAAACATTGGCATCTGTAATTGTTGGCTGTGTATTCCCTAAGCCATATGCTACAGGCCCTGGCTTTGCCCCAGCAGAATCTGGTCCAACCTTTAATGAGCCAAACTGATCTACACGTGCGATAGAGCCACCACCATTTCCGATTTCCACAATATCCACTACAGGTGTTTTAATTGGATAGCCCGCAAATTTTTCATTTCTTTCAATATAGTAATCTGTTGTGACATTGACTTTGCCGTCTGTAATAAGCGAACATTTTGCTGTCGTCCCACCAACATCAAAAGCTATGATATTCGATTCATTTAAAAGTTGGCCTAATTTAGCTGCCCCAAACATCCCTGCTACAGGTCCAGATTCAACGAGGTTGATTGGTAGCTCCATTGCTTTATCAAAGCTTGTAGTTCCGCCATTCGATTGCATAATTTTTAAATGGTCTGTAATGCCAATTGTGCTTAATTTCTCTTTTAGGCTTTTTAAGTAGGCATGTGCAATTGGCTTTACATAAGAATTAAGGACTGTTGTGTTTGTTCTTTCATACTCACGGTATTCTTTAATCGTTTCACTTGAAAGTGTGATATATACTTCCGGCCAAATTTTTAAAATGGCTTCTTTTAACTGTTGTTCATGAATTGGATTTTTATAGCCGTGTATTAAGGAAATGGCAATCGCCTCAACACCTAATTCCTTAAATTTATAAACGATCTCGTCAACTTCCTCGGTATTAAGCGCTTTCATAATATTTCCTTTAAAATCAATTCGCTCATCAATTTCTTGACGTAAATAACGCTCTACAAATGGTTCTGGCTTTTTATATTTAAAGTTATATAAGTCTGGTCGATTTCCACGAGCAATTTCTATAACATCACGGAAACCCTTTGTTGTAATTAACCCAACTACGCCCCCTTTTCTTTCCGTTAATGTATTGATGATAACCGTCGATCCATGAATAAATGATTCAATGAAAGAATCTTCCGTTACATGTCGTCCTAATACATTTAATATGCCATCCTCAAAGTGACCAGGTGTCGTATGTCCCTTATCAAAATGAAGATTTCCTTTTTCATCTGTGAAAACTAGGTCAGTAAAAGTACCGCCAATATCTGTTGCGATTTTCAAGACTTCATCCCTCCGTGTTCCTATTATCGGTACAGTGTTCCGAATTAGAATTAAATAAATTATATTTAAAAGAAAAAGAAAATTCAATGTATTTTTTAAATAAAAATTCATTTGACAATTGTCCTTCGTTGTAAAAACCCGCTCTATCTTTCCAATATCAGAGAACTATTGATAAAAAATACCAAACACATTTATATAAGGAAAGTTCTCGTGATTTTTGTGCAACATAAAAAAGATCCTAGTTTTCACTAGAATCTTAAAATCGTTTTAAAAAAATTAATTTTTATGAATTTTTACTCAAGAGGTGGATGAAGGAATCATCCGAAATTTTACTTTTATACCATATTTGCATTGTAGATAGACGATGAATTGGGTCACCTCCTACGAACCATGTTTACCCATTATCAATAAAAAAGCTGCCCATTTAAGTAGGCAGCTTTTAATATTCTGTTAAAACAATCCTACCGCATGTCCTTCGTTATCGACATTCATGCGTAGCGCAGCTGGTGCTTTTGGAAGTCCTGGCATTGTCATAATATCGCCAGTTAGACAAACTAAGAAGCCTGCACCAAGCTTTGGAATAACTTCGCGAATTGTGATGGTAAAGCCTTCTGGACGACCAAGTAAACTTGGTTGGTCTGATAAAGAATACTGGGTTTTCGCCATACAAATTGGAAGGGAGTCCCAACCAAATTTTTCGATTTGGGCAATTTGTTTTTTGGCTTGGTCTGTAAATTGTACATCTTTCCCGCCATATACCTTTTGCACAATCGTACGTACCTTTTCTTCAATTGACTCTGTTACATCATATAAAGGAGAGAAGTTGTTTTCTTCCTCTAGCACAGCTAGTACTTGCTCAGCTAAGGCTAGACCACCTTTACCGCCCTCTTCCCAGACATTCGTACGGGCAATGCGAACATGATTTTCTTGACACCAGTTCAGAACGGCTTCTAGTTCAGCCTCTGTGTCCGTGATAAAACGATTTAAGGCAATAATTGGTTCAACGCCAAATGTACGAACTGTATCTACATGTTTAGCTAAGTTTTCAATTCCTTGTAGGAGTGCTTCCACATTTTCACCTACAAGCGCTGTTTTCGGTACACCACCATGCATTTTTAATGCACGAATTGTCGCTACAATGACAACTACGCTTGGTTTAAAGCCTCCCTTACGAGCTTTAATGTTCATGAATTTTTCAGCACCTAAATCAGAGCCGAAGCCCGCTTCTGTCACCACAATATCAGCTAGCTTACGAGCGGTTTGTGTCGCCATAATAGAATTACAGCCGTGGGCAATATTCGCAAATGGACCACCATGGATAATAGCAGGTGTTCCCTCTAATGTTTGAACTAGGTTTGGCTTGAAGGCATCTTTTAATAATAGTGTTAAGGCACCCTCTACCTGTAAATCACGCACAAAGACAGGCTCACGCTCGAAAGTATAGCCAATCACGATACTAGCGATACGCTCACGTAAATCCTCAATGCTTGTTGCTAAACAGAATACCGCCATAATTTCAGAGGCAACCGTAATATCAAAGCCATCCTCACGCGGCATGCCTTGAACAGGACCACCTAATCCCACCACTACCTTACGAAGGGCACGATCATTTAAGTCCATGACACGCTTCCAAATAATGCGTCGTGGATCAATGTTAAGTGTATTTCCTTGGTGGATATGATTATCAATAAATGCGGATAAAGCATTGTTAGCTGTTGTAATCGCATGAAGGTCGCCAGTAAAATGTAAATTAATATCCTCCATTGGTATAACTTGTGCGTAACCTCCGCCAGTTGCGCCACCTTTTACGCCCATGACTGGACCTAATGATGGTTCACGTAATGCGACCATCACCTTCTTATCTAATTGATGAAGGGCATCTGCTAGTCCAACAGTCACAGTCGACTTTCCTTCACCAGCTGGGGTTGGACTTATAGCTGATACTAATACTACCTTTGCATCCTCGCCCTGAGCAGTAATTTTTAATGGGTCGATCTTTGCTTTGTAGCGTCCATACTGCTCAAGAGCATCCTCTGGAATACCCGCAGCATTGGCAATTTCCGTAATAGGTTTGATCACTGCTTGACTAGCGATTTCTAAATCTGATAATGGTTGATTTTTCGTTGTCATTTGGCATCCTACTTTCTATGTTGTTCATTTCCATTATAGTCTTAATTGTGAAAAAAAAGAAAGCCAGATATGCAAGCATTTCGTCAATCAATTGACTTATTTGTTCAATTCCTGTATGTTCTAAGAGAAAATGCAATTTTTTCACATTTTCTCAATGAGTGCACCATTTATTTAACTTTATTTTACATTCAAGCGCATTGGAGGCGAATGCTTATGCAACAGGGGATCGTAAAGTGGTTCAATAATGAAAAAGGTTATGGCTTTATTGAATGTGATGATGGCGAAGATGTATTTGTTCATTTTACGGGCATCCAGGAGGAAGGCTTCCGTACACTTGAAGAAGGTCAAAAGGTTTCATTTGATGTTGTGGAAGGCAATCGTGGACCCCAAGCATCAAATGTTGTAAAACTATAAGCGTAATGGGACTATCCGTGTAGTTCCAGATTAGCAGCGGATTAGGAAATGCATCGTTTCCTTCATCCGCTTTTTGTGCTGTTTTATAAGCTTAATGACCCCTCCATGTTATAATAGAAGTAATAATACGTAAGGAGGGATTTCGATGCAAAAATCAATGACAGAAGTTATTTTGAAGCATAAAGAACGACAAAGTGTAGCAGAATTTGCGGCAACACTGGAAACGATTGCAGAAAAGCTTAAAGAAAATGGTGAATTCACTTTTGTTCAAGGCACAGAGCCAACAGTTGTCAGCCCAAGTGAACAGCTCAAAATCGAATACTCCTATACAAAAAAGGGCGACAAGCATTCATTTGAAATTGAGTTTGATTGGTACACAGGTACAGAAACACCGAAAAAAATGACAATCGAATAATAATAGGCAGCGAAAATCCACTTCTTTGATGAAGTGGATTTTTCCATATTGTTGAATAAAGAGCATGTCACTAGAAAAAGACCTTTTAGCAAGGTGAGGGGTTGATTTCGCTCCAGGGTCTCCTGTGTAACGCTAAATCCACAGGAAAGCAAGTAGCCTGCACCAGAAATTCTATTAATGGTTTTGTTTTTCAATACTTATGTAAAGATGCTGGAGCAAAGGTGTTTCAGCCCATAAAAATACCGAGCTATCCACTAAAACGCTTACGAAGTGTTTCGGAATAGTCGGTTTTTCTAGTTATCATGTTTAAAGATTATTCGGCTTAATGAAGGTCCATGTTAGTTATGTTCCAGCCTTTTTTCATTATCGATTTATCCAATAAAAAGCACCTGGGCAAACTAATGTTTCCTTTGTTCGCTTAGGATCCTTTAATGTCACGCCAAATGGTCCCTCTTTGACATGACCGAGTGTCATTGCCTTCGCACTCTCTTCCTTGTAGAAATCTAACCGCATATTCGGTAGCTGTAGTGACATATACTGCTCATATTGCGTAGGCTCTGGTAGCTGTAGCACCTCTTGCCACAGCTGAACGGTTGCCTGCATGTCCCTGACATAGAATTGGACGGATTCCATCGTTATAGCCTGTTTTACATCAATGGCACCACTTGCCTTTAATTGTGCCAAACGCTCTTCATCTTCCTCCGCCCATTCAATCAAAAATGGAAAATCAATTGGAAGATCTGGCTTACCAAAATGCAGTAGCTTCCATTCTACCACTGTGCCATCTGGTCTTGTTCTGCTACATGCATCTGGCCCATATACTTCATAGCCCAATGCTCGCAAGCGCCGACCCTCTTCCTCAATATTTTTTGTACGCAGGGCAATTCGAGAAAATCCCTGGCGCTCTTGATCACGTTTAAACGTATAATGTAGGGAATATGGGTATTGTGCCGCTTGCTCAAATAAATCACGATCATAAATAGCAATTTGTTCAATATAGCTTAAGCCAAAGTAGCTTAACGTATTATAAGTCCCCCACATCGTGTGCTGCCCACCATTCACTGTATGAACATTTCGTTTATTGAAGAAAACCTTTATATTTTCTGGTGATTCCACTTGATGAACCAGATGATCAAAATATAAAGTCATGGCCATTCCCCTTTCTTTCCCCATTACCTTTACCTATATGTTTGATTAGTTTAAAATTTACTCAAGAAAAGGAGTTACTAGTAGGATATGAAAAAAAGTTTCGTTTACCTACAAACTCCGTTCACTAATTTCATAAAGAGGTGATTTGAATGACAGATTTAGTAGCTGCCTTTAAATTGGCATTAGGTAATTATCCTACAGGCGTAACAGTTGTCACGACATGTCATGACACACAACCTATTGGTTTAACCGTCAATTCCTTTGCATCTGTTTCAATCGACCCGCTCCTTATTTTGTGGTCACTCGATAAAAAATCTCAGCTCCATCCTTATTTCACGGCTGCGCCAAATTTTGCGGTCAATATTTTAGCGAGTGATCAAGAGCATTTATGTACACTTTTTGCTAGTAAAATCCCTGATCGCTTTGCACAAGCACAGTGGTCAACTTCCACTTTAGGACTACCGATTCTACATGATACAGCAGCTAATTTACAATGTAAAACATTTCAGCAAATCGATGCGGGCGACCATACCATTTTTATTGGGCAGGTGGTAGACATTACAAATGCTCAAAAAGAGCCTTTGCTTTATCATCGCCGTCATATCGGTCCCATACCAAAAGGCTTTTATAGCTAGCCTATCACACAAAAAAAGGGCCACTTGTAAGCACAGGATATCCTTCATGCTTATAGGTGGCCATTTGACATAAGTTCTACTGAAATCATTGTTATTTTTTCTGCGGAAATCTTTGCTTTTCAAGCCTATTAATTTGCACAATTACACCATCTTGAATCGTAATATGCACTTCACCAAATTCAAGATTTTGAATCGCCTTCGCAATTGCCTCTAGTTTCTTATCATCTACTTTTACTGACTGAGCCATACGAAACACCCCTTCTTTCTTATTCCTTATTGTTCATAAAGAGGCCAACGCATCAAACTGATTGATAGCCCCTCCTATCTCTCAGACACCATCTGTTGGATTTGGCACCTGTTTTTCGGTTGCCGAGGCTTCATTGGGCCAAGTCCCTCCACCTCTCTTGATAAGAGTACTGCGTTTCTTGAAAATAATTCTATAATTCCGCTATAGGAATGTCAATACAAAATATTAGAAAACCTAGTTGAATACTATGTAATGTGTCATTTAGATTAAAAGACTCCTTATACCTAAAGTATTTTATGCCTAGTCAGTGAGAAATAGATGGCAATCCATTAATTTATTACGAGCTCCATTTCCTCATTATGAATTCAAGTGGGCCTCGATGATGTTTAGCCCTCCACCATACAGAAACAAAGACACATCCTAAAAAGTAACAGCAAGCATACAACATAGAAAAAGCAAGTGTTTGGTTCTCCAGCTTTTGGCAAACAATTAGTATTCCAATGCCTATAAAAACATGGCCAACATAATGCGTTAAAGACATTTGTCCAGTTAAGATTAAAGATTGAATGACTTTATTTTTATATGTCTCTACAAGATAGATGGAGCCCACGATAAGGACAATAGCCGAAGCCGAATTAGATAGGACATACATCATATTTGGTGGAATCGGTCCTGTATCAAATAAATACAATGCACTCTCTACATCCAATAAATGAATGGTTGTCATCTTAATGAATACTGTTGAACAAGCCTCAGTCAAGATGACTAGCAATAAACCAGTCACCAATAAGATTTTTCGTAATGTACGATTTGTTAAATCTAATGTGCCGATTAACATGCCGATCAGAAAAAAACAAATCCAGGGGAAAAGTGGGTGATAGCCATTAAACAGCAAATTTCTAATAAATCCTACTGGTGTCCAAAAATCCAGATACTCTAGTAACACATATGTTGGATGCCAGCCAGCAAGGTAATTAAATTGAATTTGAAGCCATTGTGAAAGGATAAGAATGACACCGATAATAAACATCATCCTTTTCTTAGATTGGGCAATCAACCATGCGGCAACAAACATATACACGCCATAATAATGTAATATATCTCCTGTCCAACCGATCGCATATAGTACTATCCCTATCACGAATAACAAAAGCGACCTCTTCCACAAAATAAGTCGATTCTGACGAAGAAGCATTGGGTCCTTACTCTCTCTAGCCTGACGAGTCATTAAGGCTGTTCCTATTCCTGCTAGCATGACAAATACGGCCGACGCACGCCCCTCAAACATATTTTGTAAGGCAATCAACCGTGTTGAACCATTCGTTGTAGAACCTGTTATGACGCCAAAATTGACAATGAACATACCAAGCATAGCGAGAGCTCTTGCAAAATCAAGACCTTCAATGCGCCGATCATCATTTCTATTTGTCATCTTTGCCCCCTTGAATAACGCTATGTACAGCCTCCTTCCAAATAGCTCTATAGTTCAATTGGTTACCTGTTAACATGAAATTACCGATATTATCATAGACCATGGCTAGCATCTGTGCCTTTGCTTCTATATGAGGCGTATCGTCTAGAACTCCTAGCCGCACACCCCATTGTAGGACTTCAACAAAGCTTGTTAAAAAGCTGGTTTCTAGCTCCACTAATTGTCTCTTATAGTTTTCATCGCGAGCCGCTAATAGTACATATTGATTAAATATTTTATTAAAATAAGGATCCTTGCCCTGTGCCTCAATAGACTTATAGCCAAGCTCGAGTAATTTTTCCTTAAAATTAGCGGAAGAAAGCTCTTTATAATCCACAGCGATATCCTGTTGAATTTCTTTATACAATTCGTCAAATATGTAAGCGATTAATTGATCTTTTGATTGAAAATAATAGTAAATGGCTGGTTTTGAAATACCTACCTCAGTAGCAATCATTGATAAGCTTGTTTTTTCAAACCCATTTTCCGCAAACATCACATAAGCAATTTCTATAATCTTTTGAAAGGTTTGTTCTTTATTTCCCATTATTACCCTCCCTTTTTTACCGACCGTTAAGTAAATATTATAGGATGCTAACCTTTTAGACAAGAAAAAACTGTGTAGAAATAGTTCTCTACACAGTTCACATTTATTGATTTTGTAAATGCATCATTAAAGCTTCTGCTGTTTTTTGCTTACCCATTACTTTAAGAGGCTGTCCATCAGCAGGTACAATCCAATGAGGTTCATCCCCCCCATATAAAGACTGAGAGCTATTTGCTACCATAAATTGAGCATTGGCTGTTTCCATACGCAGTCTTGCGCGAGCTAACAAGAATTCCTCATCATTCGTGGCTTCGAGCTTAAAGCCTACTAATGTTACATTCGGTTGCCAGCCCTTAATTTGACCTAATACTTTTGGCGCTTTTTTAAAATGAATAATAGGTGGTTCGTCAGAAGGCATTTTCCCCGTTTCCTCCATTAAATTACCTGATTGATCATACACTTTGTCAATGACCCAATCAGAGCCCGCAGCCGCCATAATGACAATATCGATATGTTGTTGTTGAACTGCATGACGCACCTTTTGCCCTAAATCCTCTATACCTTCAAATTGTATCAATGTCATAACATTTTGGTTTTCTGGGAGCTGTGCAAAGTAACCATGCATGTATACTACATTAGCGCCAGCAGCCAGCGCCGCCTCTGCTAAATAACACCCCATTGTGCCTTTTGATAAATTCGTGTGACCTCGTACACGATCCCATTTTTCAAGTGTTCCCCCACTTGTAATCAGTACGGTTTTGCCCTGTAATGTCCCCATACACTCACCTATTTTCTGAAATATATACAATTACTATTTTAACGTAATGTAAGGATATGCTTCAATAGCCACTATTTTAGGGAGTTGTTTTGCTCTTTTAGCCAAGCACTTAATATCTCTGCAAATTTCTTTGTGACGGGCGAAGCATGATGTTTCATGGCAATACCAATCGTTCGGTAGCCACCTTGTTTTAATGGAATCGCTTTCAATGTTGGCGGTAAATTTTGAATAACCAACTGAGGTAAAATACTGATCCCTAAATGATGAGAAATCATGGAAAGAATCCCTACCTCCTCAGAAAGCTCAAAGCGGATATTCGGCTTGACATGATATTGCTCTAATAGCACCTTGACATCATTTGTCCCTTTATAGGAAGTCATAATAAATGGCATATCCTCTAGATCTACGATATCAATTTCTGTCTTATTAAATAAAGGACTTTTATCCGAAACAATACATAACAATGGGTCCTGTTGGAGCTCAGTGAACTGATATTGCTCTGACTTTTGACCATTCAAAAATCCTACTTCCACTTCACCGCTTAAAAGCCATTGTTCAATTTCATAGTAATCTCCCTCTCGTAACTCCACCTGTATCCCTGGAAATTGATTATCCATGATCTGAACAATTTCTGGCATCCAATTCGAGGAAATACTCGATATTACACCAATTCGAACCTTACCGCGTGTTACGCCAAGAATATGAGCTGCTTCCTGTTGCAATAATTCCTGAGCATCCAAAACCTGACGCATTGCCCTTAGCATTGTTTGTCCCTCACTCGTTAATGTTACACCTACCCGACTTCGATGAATGAGAGCAAAGCCAAACTCTTTTTCTAAACTTGATACGGCATGACTCACAGCAGACTGTGTTAACCCTAGTGCATCCGCTGCTTTTGTAAAGCTTGCCACCTCTGCCACCTTTGTTAAAATCTCATATTTAACTAAGCTCATCCACAATCCCTCAATATACATGAATTTTTTTAATCCTATTCATTATAAACATTCGTTTTACTAATCACAATACAAGATATATAGTAATTTTTAGTATAAAAACTGTTTTAGTACACAGATGGTAGGTGAACATAATGAGTATCCAAGGAAAAGCAAATGTATTGATGGTTATTGTCACAATGTTTTGGGGGCTCTCTTATACCTTTATGGTCATGGGGCTAGAAACGTTGGCAGTTTATAATGTGGTGGCATTACGTTGTATCATCGCATTTTTCGTAGCAGGACTTATTTTTTACAAACGGATGATCAAAGTAAATGGTAAAACATTAAAATATGCGGCTATTCAAGGATTTTTACTATTCATTGTGTTCGCGTTAAGTTTATTTGGTTTACAGTCTACTTCTGTTTCAAATGCTGGCTTCATCTTGAGCCTAACAGTCGTGTTAGTGCCGATTTTCAGTAGCTTTATTGAAAAAAAGTTACCTTCTCGTGCAGTTAGCTTTGCGATCATTTGTACCATGATTGGGATTACCGTCTTAACAGCACACGGCACATTCACTTTCCATAAAGGCGATTTATTAGTCGCAATTGCTGCGTTAGGTTATTCAATTTATTTACTTTTAAATAGCTCATTCACTCGAAATGTAGAGTCCATTTCATACGGAATTTATCAGCTTGGCTTTGCTGGTATTTATGCGCTAGTGTTAACTTTTCTATTCGAAACACCAACATTGCCAAATTCAACAACATCCTGGATTGCTATTTTAGGGCTTGGCATCATCTGTAGTGCGTTTTGCTTTGTGGGTCAAACTGTTGCACAACAGTATACTTCTGCTACACATACAGGTCTTATCTTCTCCTTAGAACCTATTTTTGCCGCTATGTTTGCCATGATGTTTATCGGAGAAGGCTTAACAATGAAATTAATGATTGGTGGTAGCTTTATTCTTATTGGTAATTTAGTGGCTCAATTAGAGCACTTCCATGCCCTACGCTTTATAAAAAAAGACGCACAAGAAAAAGTCATACAGTAAAACAGAGTGATCACTGGGATCACTCTGTTTTACTCTTTATAAAAATCTTCTATATTGCTCTGCCTCTATCATACGTTGTTGATTTCTTAAACGCTCCTCTTGCTCTTCAGCAGTCTCTGGATATGTTTGGAGTGTATCAACATCATCCTCATGCTCTGCATATAAAACAATACTGCCTTGTTCTACAAGGTGTGCATAGTAAGCGATTTGTCCCTCTGACAGATTAAATCGTTTTAAGCCCTCTGTAACGGCTGAGTCGCCTGTAAACCAAGATTTAAATTGGTCTACCCAATTTCCAGCCTCATGCGTTTGCACATCGGCATCCCATTTTACATCCTCAAACTGTTGGGGATCTCTCGCAATAATATGAATATCGTCTTGGTGATAACCTTCCATTCGCATATTCTCTAAAATGTGAAGCATTTCATCCCTTGTATGGGCCACCTCAATTTTTGGATTTTGTTCATTCATCATGTTCAATTCCTCCTATGTTGTATGGCTTACTAGATAATTACCCGCACTGCACACAAGCAAACCCGTTTTACTCAACTGTAATAATTGTTAAATTGCCTTAAACTACGTTGCCCGTTTGACATAATGCCTTCAGGGCAGAAAAAAAACATGCTGGAGAGAATTTCTTCTCCAGCATGCCAATTGTCAATTTTTACTTGTCAAGAAAGGCTTTTAACATCCATGTATGCTTTTCAAGAGACTGGTACATGGCATTGAGTAAATCCTCTGTACGGTCGTCTCCTTCTTCTGCAGCTAGCTCCATTGTAGAGTTTAAAGCTTTCATCAGCTTTTGGAAATCTGAGATTGTCGTTGCAACCATGTCCTCTGTCGTTTCTTCACCTGTAGCTTCCTCTACATAGGATAGCTCTAGATGCTCTTTTAATGTCGCCACTGGCTTGCCATCCTTTGATAAAATACGCTCTGCTATTTCATCTAAATTCAATGTTGTTTCATTATACAGCTCTTCAAATTTTGCATGTAATGTAAAGAAGGCTGGACCTGTGACATACCAATGATAATTGTGTAGCTTTGTATAAAGCACAGACCATGTCGCCACTAGCTTATTTAGTTGTTTGTTTAAGTTTTGTGTCATAATCAATTTCTCCTCCAATATGTCTCGTTCTAGCCATTAGTATGCGTAATGAAAGATGTTGGCTATACACTCATTGTTCCCGACCGACAATATTTCAAACATCCTTCATAAGAAACGATTTAGAGTAAGAATATTTCAACTATTCTACGAAATTATTTCACTTTCCGAAATAGTTTCGTTATAATGAAATCACTTATATGTAAAGGGGTGTCCATAAATGAAAGTTTTACCATTACGAAAAGATGTTGCAGTAGAAGAAACTTGGGATTTAACAGATTTATTGAGCAATGAGGCTGATTTTGAACCTACCTTAGCACAATTAGTGGAAGATGCACTTAGCTTCGAGCAACAATACAAAGGTACGATTACAAATGCACAAAAAGTAATTGACGTGTTAACAGCCTTTGAAGAGCTACAAAAAAAGTTTGTTCCGATTGGCACATATGCAAGCTTAAATCTCGAAACAGATCGCACAAATGATGTAGCCCAAATGCGTGCGGCAAAGTTTGGTACAGCTATCGGAAAAGTCAGCAGTGCACTATCCTTCGTGCGTAGCGAGTTACTGGCATTGGATGAAGCTGTTTTACAAGAAGCAGCAGCATTAAGCCCTCTTTACAAACGCTATCTAGAGGAATTATTAAAACAAAAACCACACCAGCTCCATCCTGAAGTGGAAAAAGCGCTGGCAGCCTTCAGTGCCACATTTGACGCGCCATATAAAACGTACAATACGACGAAATTAGTGGACATGGATTTTGGCGAATTTGAAGCCAATGGCGAAAAGCATCCTCTTAGCTTTGTGCTGTACGAAAATGACTGGGAGTTTGAAGCAAATACAGATGTACGCCGTGCTGCATTTCAAGCTTTTTCAAGCAAGCTACGCGATTACCAGCATACAACGGCACAAGTATATAACACACATATTCAACAAGAAAAAACAATGGCTGACCTAAGAGGCTTTAATTCTGTCATTGATTATTTATTATTTGATCAAGATGTCGATCGTTCCCTCTATAATCGTCAAATTGATTTAATTACAAAAGAGCTTGCCCCGCATATGCGTCGTTATGCAACGTTGATTCAAAAAGCCAACGGAATCGACCAAATGACATTTGCAGATTTAAAAATTGCGCTGGATCCTGAGTATGATCCACGATTATCAATGGCTGAGGCAAAAGAATATGTTGAAAAGGCCTTAGCCGTTATGGGTGAAGACTATAATCAATTAATGGAGAGAGCCTTTAATGAACGCTGGATTGACTATGCGCCAAACAAAGGAAAATCTACAGGGGCATTCTGCTCAAGTCCGTATGGTAGCCATCCTTATATTTTAATGTCTTGGAATGAACAAATGAATGAAGTCTTTACACTTATTCATGAGCTTGGTCATGCTGGGCATTTTGCAAATACGTATGAGCATCAGTCTTATCTTAATAGTCGACCATCTCTGTACTTTATTGAAGCGCCATCGACAATGAATGAAATGCTGTTAGCGAATTATCTACTAACACATAATGATGATCTACGCTTTAAACGTTGGGTGATTTCCAATATTGTAGCGAAAACATATTATCATAACTTTGTTACACATTTACTAGAAGCTGCCTATCAACGCAAAGTCTATGAATTAATTGATGCTGGAGAAGCAGTGAATGCAACCATACTCAATCAATTAAAACGTTCCGTATTGGAAGATTTCTGGGGTGATACAGTCGCTATTTCTGAAGGTGCTGAACTCACATGGATGCGTCAGCCGCACTATTATATGGGCCTTTATCCATACACATATAGTGCAGGGTTAACCATCTCCACACAAGTGTCTCAACGTATTTTAAAAGAGGGCGCTCCAGCTGTTGAAGATTGGCTAGCAGTTCTTCGGGCTGGCGGCACAAAATCACCAGTGGAGTTAGCGCAAATGGCTGGGGTTGATATTACGACCGACCAACCACTTCGTGATACAATTGCCTACATTGGCCATTTAATTGATGAGCTTGAACGTCTGACAGTGGAAATCGAAGCCGTTCAGCAATAATTTAACTAGAAAACGGTCCTGCCTATTCAAAGGTGTAGGTCGTTTTCTTTTTTTAGTTCTAAGTAGAAAAATACGTACATATACTAGAATCAGGGCGTCCCTCTACATTTTTTAGATATTTCAAAATAGACAATCATTTTTCTTCATACAAAAGTACCGTTATTATTAATAGTACGCAAATTATTTAGCAATATACGATTAACAATGATTAAAGGAAGTGTTCTAATTATGGTAAAACGTAATGATCCATGCCCATGCGGTAGCGGCAAAAAATATAAAAAATGTTGTGAAGGCAAACAACAAGTAACAGTGGAAACAGTACAAATCGAAGAATTAGAGCGTGTGCTACAAACATTTTACTTAGAATATCCTGAACGTAAAGATGTTCGTGCCTATATTGAGCATGTGGGCACATGGCAGCCTAAATTAGAGAGCGTTTTACAGCGAGAGCTAATCGAAGCCATCGCTTTAGACGACTTTTTCTTCCATCAAGAGCCATCTATTTGGAAAAATTATCTGAAGAAAACGAAGAAAAAGGCGGTAAGACCTTCTACGGTCAAAGTACTTGAAGATTGGTCTCAGCCTACTTTATTTATTGGTACAGTGTCTGTTGTTGAGGAAAAATATTTCAAGGCTAATCATTTACTTACAAATGATGAGCTTTATATTCGACGTGAAAATAACAAACCGATCCCTGAAGGAATGCATGTATTTGCCTTCATTTTACCAGATGGTACGAAGAAATCGACTCATTATTTAGCTGTGTCTACACTGATTTTCTTCCCAGAGGATCATGCGAAAGTATTTGAAGAATTCAAGAAGAGCTTTGAGGCTTCAGAGAAGAAGGTTGGCTCCTTCTTAAAAGAAGAGCACCTAGCATTCTGGGAGTTATTAGTATCAAATGGCTATAAAGGTGAGGAATTCTCAAACTTTGAGAGCAATGTCCTATCACAAGTAAAAGACTTCTTAGAGCAAAATGAGCGTGAAACAGCACCAATGCTTGAGCTTTTAGAGGACTATTTAATTGAAGGTCAACCGACTGCGCGTAAAGAAGCAGCCATTGCAGCTGGTGCAATTCGTTATGGTCAGGAAAAAGAACTATTCGAGTCTCTATCCATGACCGTGAAAGAAATCGCTGCAACATTTGATATTTCGGCTTCCTCTCTTACAAAGTATTATCAAGACCTAAGCAGCTATGCTGAAACGAAATAATCATGACAATTAAAGAAGCTACATGTATTAGCGTTTCTAATACATGTAGCTTTTTCTCATGTGTTCATTTACTATAAACTTTTAAAAGCTCTTCCCCTAGGAACTGTAGCTTTTCTCCAACTGAACAGGCTTCAATGCAGAAACGATGAGCCCCTGGTTTACCACGTTCTTTACGTAATTGCTTAATCACTAAGCAATCCGAACAATACGTATCATGCAGTTCGTCAATATCCTTCATAACCGTCACTTTATCCATGTCGAACTCTCGCTCCTTTCACGTCCAAAATTCACTTCCTACTATTATGAAGCGTTCAATTTCAACACGCAACTATTTTGTTTGCTTCCTACGTATTTTTTCAAACACGAATTGCTCACAAGGATGCTTTGCACCATAGCCATGTTGTACAATTATAGAGAAAGTCAAAACGCAAAGTAGGGATGATATGTTAGAAGTTTATATAGATGCTGCCAGTGCAGGAAATCCTGGTCCAAGTGGGATAGGCATATTTATTAAAGGTGAAGGTCACCATATCCAAATCAGCGAGTATATTGGTGAGACAAACAACCATATCGCTGAATTCACGGCATTGGTTCGTGGCCTAGAAGAAGCACAAAAGCTAGGCTCCCCTCTTGTATCGGTGCGTTCAGATTCCAAAATCGTTGTCGCCTCTATGGAAAAAGAATATGTGAAAAATGAGGAATTTAAACCTTATTTAGAAAAAGCTTTAGCGCTTGCCACAAGCTTTGATTTATTCTTTATCAAATGGGTGCCCGACTCACAAAATAAAGCGGCTGATGCCCTGGCCCGCAAAGCAATTCAAAGCAAAAATAGCTAATCTCATTTTACTGGACTGTTCGTTAGGAGCAGTCCCTTTTTCTTTCCCTATTCTTCAGTTACTTACTATCCCCCAATTTCATTATTTTATGATATGCAAAAAAATGCTAGAAAACGCCGCTCATTTTCTGATTAATCCAAAACGATATTGACATTGTTAAAGTACGATGTTATCCTTTAACACATTAGTAGTTTAGCAAACGAAAGCGATGGATTATAGGGGGAAACAAAAATGAAACGTGTATTGACTTTATTTATGATGCTGACAGCTGTCATCGTTTTAGCAGCATGCGGTACTTCAAAAGAAAAGACAGCAGAAAAAGACGAAACAGCAGCAGATCAAGAAAAAATTATTATTGGAATTGACGACAAATTTGCACCAATGGGCTTCCGCGATGATAAAAATGACATCGTTGGATTCGATATTGATTTAGCTCGTGCTGCAGCAGAGCATATGGGTGTTGAAGCGGAATTCCAGCCAATCGATTGGAAAACAAAAGAGGCTGAATTATTAAGTGGACGTATTGATTTAATTTGGAACGGTTATACCATTACAGATGAGCGTAAGGAAAAGGTTTTATTTACAAAGCCTTATCTTGAAAACTCTCAAGTTGTGATAACAAAGGCAGATTCAAAGATTACGAAGCTAAGTGATTTAGCTGGACAAGAAGTAGGTATTCAATCCCTTTCTTCTGCGGCAGATGCATTAAACGGTAACCCAATTCACAAAGAAGTGAAAAAAATTACTGAATTTGCGGATAATGTTTTAGCATTATCAGACTTAAAAACAGGCCGTGTTGATGCTGTGGTAATTGATGCTGTAGTTGCAGAATATTACATGACACAAGAGCCTGACACATTCAAATTATTAGAGGAATCACTCGCACCTGAGCAATACGGTATTGGTGTGAAACCAGGAAATGAAGCCTTATTAGAAAAACTACAAGCTGCGTTAGACAAAATGAATGAAGACGGTACTGCGGCTGACATTTCAACTAAATGGTTCGGAGAAGACAAAGTATTAAAATAATGACAGGATACATCAACTGTAAGAGTTTCCTTAGTGGAACTCTTACTCTTTTTGGAGGGACATCGTTATGGCGGATTACTGGCAAACTATGATATTACCGATGCTAGAAGGGGCAAAAATGACAGTTTTACTGTTTTTCATCGCCATTTTGGTATCGATTCCATTCGGCTTTTTACTAACACTCGCCGTAAAAAGTCGGATTAAACCACTCGCTTGGCTTGCACATACGTATATTTATATCATGCGTGGTACACCACTATTACTGCAATTATTATTAATTTGCTTCGGTTTACCTATGCTACCAGTAATCGGTGAATATTTAGTACTTGATCGTTTTGTGGCCGCTTGCCTTGGCTTTATTTTAAATTATGCTGCCTACTTTGCAGAAATATTCCGTGGTGGTCTTCTTGCCATCGATAAAGGACAATATGAGGCAGCCCAGGTACTCGGCTTAACCAAATGGCAAACGACGACACGTGTTATTTTGCCACAAATGTTTCGTGTTGCCTTACCCGCATTATCAAATGAATCCGTTACACTAATTAAGGATACAG
Organism: Lysinibacillus sp. FSL K6-4013; assembly: GCF_038630435.1. Lineage (NCBI taxonomy): Bacteria > Bacillati > Bacillota > Bacilli > Caryophanales > Bacillaceae > Lysinibacillus > Lysinibacillus sp. FSL K6-4013. Next base: position 1,745,071 of record NZ_CP152031.1, on the reverse strand, counting down.
CCCTGCTTTATGCAGTTGCTGTTCCAGAATTACTACATTTTGCGCAAACAGCTGTCAATCGTGACTTCACAATTACACCGTTCTTTATTGCGGGTGCAATTTACTTAGTCATGACCCTTGTATTGACCGTGTTCTTTAAATGGCTGGAAAAGCGCTTTAAATTCGAATAGAGGTGACACATATGGCATTGATGGAAGTAACAAATTTGAAGAAATCTTTCGATCAGGTGGAGGTTCTGAAACAAATTACATTTTCGGTAGAGAAGAACGATGTCATTGCAGTTATCGGTCCCTCTGGATCTGGGAAAAGTACAATGCTTCGAAGCTTAATACATTTAGAAGAAATCGATGGTGGCAGTATTGTAGTAGATGGTGACTATCTTGTACAGGATGGACATTATACAAAGCCACAGGACATTAAAGCAATCACAGCTAAAATGGGGATGGTCTTTCAACACTTTAACCTGTTCCCCCACTTAACCGTTCAGCAAAACCTCGAAATGGCACCGAGCTTATTAAAAAAAGAATCGGCAGAAGCCATTACGAAACGCTGTCAAGATTTACTACAAAAAATTGGGCTTGCCGACAAGGCCAAGGCTTATCCAGCCAATCTTTCTGGTGGCCAAAAACAGCGTGTAGCGATCGCCCGTGCCCTAATGATGAATCCTCAAATTTTGTTATTTGATGAACCTACCTCTGCCTTAGATCCTGAGCTGACAGGCGAAGTATTAAAGGTTATGAAAAGCCTAGCAGAGGATCAGATGACGATGATTGTCGTGACACACGAAATGGGCTTTGCACGAGAGGTAGCAAATAAGGTAGTCTTTATGGACGGTGGTCAAATTATTGAAACCGACCATCCAGACAACTTCTTTACAAACCCTCAAAACGACCGTACAAAGGCGTTTTTACAAAAGAATTTTAATTAAGTTAAAGGAGAGCTGGCTTATGCCGCTCTCTTTTTTTACAGATTTTTATGTACAGAAAAGAGGATGGGACAAAAGAAAGAATGTTAGACCATATACAAGTTTGGTCTAACATTTTTTTGCGTTATTAGAACAAATATACTTTTAAAAATAAGAATTTGCTGTTCTGGATGTGAATACGGCTTTTAGCAATTGACAAACCTAATCCGCTACCTTGACTTGATCTCGAATAAGATCGATTGCTTCTAAAGCATGGTAAGCTTTGAATGCTTGATATCCATCGTCTAAGTAGTTTATTTCACCCTACCAACTGATTCCCCAAAAATCATTTGTAGTCCATAACAATTTATTTTACATTATTTGAAAAAAACCGTTTATCCATGTTATAATTCTTAGTGAAGATGTATATAAGTAAATAAGACCATTGGTGCTGGAACACCAATGGTCCTAGTAACAAGACGAATCGCTTCAAAGGCGATTTGCAAGGTGATGAAAGTAAACCATCTCACATGCTGGCGAGGCAGGGGCGGTTTACTTTTTTTGTGTAAAAGTAAATGACAATGCAAGTACAGAAACAATAAGTGTTGAAAGACTTATCGCAACCATTATTGCTTCAAAAATAGTCAAAGGCATCAACTCCTTTCTCTTCAATAAGTTGAATGAGATAGGTTAAAATTGTGCCAACCGCCCATGAAAACTCTATCTAGTTACGCTCTTATTATACCATATTTTGGTCTAACTCGGCCACGCTACATGATTGCCTATAAAAATAAAAACAGTTGGGACAGACCCAACTGTTTTACTATATATTCACAACTTTTTTCGGTTTCATCTTTGCAAGGCGTAATAGATAAATAATAAAGACAACCCCGAGTAAGCCTGCACCTGACAAGTAAACTGAAGCATAGCCTGCCTGCACAGCTACCATTCCCAAAATATAGGAACCTAATGCGATCCCAAGGTCAAACATCGTAAAATAGGTTGCTGTAGCATAGCCACTTCGCTGGATGGCTGTGGATTGAACGGCTAATGCTTGCAAGCTTGTCGTCACAGCTCCATAGCCAAAGCCTACAAAAATAGCAGCACTTAAAAATAACACAGGTCCTTCTACAAAAGCGAGCATAACGAGCCCAATGGCGAAGGAGATAATGCCGGGAATAATAACAAATTGCGGTCCCTTCGTATCATAAAGTTTACCTGTGTATGGCCGCGTAATTAACATGGATGCAGCAAACACTGCATAAAAAAGACTGGCCACAGCCATTAAATCCTTTTGCTGTGCATAGACCGATAAAAAGGATAAAACACTGGCATACGAAAAGGCTACTAAACTAGCAATCGCAGCAACAGGTAACGCTTTTCGCTCAAACAAATCATCAAATTTAAAGGTTAGTTTTCCTTCATGTATAGGCTTCGGTAAATCATCGGTATTGACCGTTAACGCTAGAATTCCTCCTGCTAGAATACAAATACTCATAACGATGAACAATACGTTAAAGGTACTATATTGTATTAATAATAGCCCAATAAATGGACCAATAACGACAGCTAGATTTGTAGACATCGTAAAATAGCCAAGGCCTGCTCCTTTTCGTTTAGCTGGAACGATATCAGCCGCTAAAGAACCTGCAGCTGTTGTAATAATACTAAAGAAAATCCCTTGAATAAAACGTAGACCAAGTAAAAGTCCGAATGGATGAATAAATAAATATAAGACGGTACATATAAAATAGCCCACTATCGAAAGGACTAACAGTTTCTTCTTACCAAAGACATCCAACAGCTTTCCTGAAAACGGGCGTACAATGATAGCTGACAATAAAAAGCCAGACAATAGAAGCCCTGCCTCCTTATCTGTCTGATGTAGCTCCCCTATTGCATATAGTGGCAAAGTCGTTACAAGTCCATAAAATACAAAAAAAACTGAGATATTCGTTAAAAATAGACTAATGAAACGCTTCGTCCATATTTGTGTATTCTCTTCTTGCTGCATGTCCATCAACCTTTCATTTTTTCCAATAGCTTCAGAAGTTGCTCTTGTTCTTCAGCAGTTAAAGACCCAACCATTTCTTCCTCAAACGCTAGAATAGTTGCTGTAATGGCTGGTAGGCGTTCCTCTGCTTGTGCGGATAATGTCACAATCTTTTCTCGTTTATCCTCACCATCTAATCGTTGTACCCAGCCCAATGCCTCAAGCCTTGTAATCGCTCTTGTGATACTTGGTGCTTCCACATTTAAATATTTCCAAATTTGCGTCAATGTCATGGGTCCATTTTTATGTAAGCAATACAAAATGGTCCATTGAGAACTATATAAATGATGCTGCTTCAGCACTTCATTTAAGCAATTAGTTAAATAGCGATTTTTTTGGAATAAAGCATGGAAAATTGGATTCATCACTATCTACCTCCTAAAATTATTTACCTAGCTAAATAAATACTATACGCTTCATTTTTTTCTTTGTAAAGGAAGGAATTTGGAAAGATGGCTCAATCATCAGCAGGGAATTTTTTGCATGTGTCGAATAAAACATAATAGATTCACAATGAAAAGGAGATGGAATCATGGGGAAAAAGGTTTTAATACTTGCAGGAGATGCAGTAGAGGCTTTAGAGATTTTTTATCCTTATTATCGTTGTCTTGAGGCAGGTTATGATGTCACAATTGCAGCACCATCAGCTAAGAAATTACAGACCGTATTACATGATTTTGTAGATGGCGTCGATACATACATCGAGCGACCTGCCTATGGATTAGAGGCACATGCTTCTTTTGCTGATATTGATCCAACACATTTTGATGGATTGATTATTCCGGGTGGTCGTGCGCCAGAATACATTCGTTTAAACGAGCATGTTCCACCACTTGTGTCCCATTTTTTCGAAACCAATAAACCGATTGCAGCCGTTTGCCACGCAGCACAAATTTTCGCGACCATTCCTGAAGCGCTAAAAGGACGTGAGCTGACAGCCTATATTGCCTGCAAGCCAGAGGTACAAGTGGCTGGCGCTACTTATATTGAAGCCAATCTTCATACAGATGGCAATTTAGTAAGTGGACATGCATGGCCTGATTTACCAGGCTTGATGCGTGCGTTTATTCAAAAGCTTGAAGATTAAATGAATGAGGATGCCTTTTCTGGGCATCCTTTTTTCATGACGTACTTTCTTGTAATTCAATTTTTTCTACCTTTTGTGTTGCACTTTGATATCTAATTCTTACATAGACACCAAATTCCTTATCGGGTTGCTTGAGCCAAAGCTTAAACTTTTCGATTGTTGACGCCCCATGTACTTCTTTACCCTCATGCAAATAATCGATAATTTTGGCTGAAGGATATTTTGTCTTTACCTCTTTGATAGCCATTTGTCCCCATTTGGCATAGGCTGGTGTTTCTTGTTGTGCATTGGCGACCATTGGTGTTTGTATGAACACAGCAAGACAAACAAGCAGAAGCCCAAGTAAATATAACTGCCTCACTTGAATCACTCCTTTAAAAAATAAGCGCTCCAAAAAAGTTTTGGAGCAGCTTGTCTTTATTGCTTTGGCTGTTGAGGGTTATTATGAATGACTTGGTTAAACTCTGCTGAGTACTCCTCACGATCATTCTTTTTATGCGTATCTTCCTTCTTTTTCTTTTTAAAGCTTGTTTTTCTCTTTTTTGCCATGATTTTCACCTCCGCTATTTTGTTTTATTGGACTGCTGGTTTTTATCATGATTCGTTTTATTGTTTTTATTTTTAGCTTTTGCATCAAATTCTGCTGCGAATTCTTCGTTTAAGTTATCATTCGGGTTGTTATTATTGCTATTACTTCGATCAAGATCTTTACTTTTGTAGGTACCAAAAGGATTATGCGTTCGCATATTCATGGTTTTACTGTTATTTCGATTATTACGTTTGCCCACGTAACATCACCTCCTGCACATAATTTGTTCAAATTGAGGCGTTACTATGTAGGTCAGTTTCTTCGCTAATTGTAAAAAAATGAACATGACTAATATGTATTAGTCATGTTCATTCTTATTTCGTCCCTAGACAATTGTATATTCTGTAATGTTGAGCAATGCTCCGACAGCGCCTGAAAAACCATGATCGTTAATAAAGACAGGTGTATGCTTTTTCGTACGTGTATAATTTGCAATCACACGGGCAAGATGAGCATTATTGCTGAGAGTTGAACCAATATAAACAATATGCTGTGCCTTTTTTTCTTCCGCATATTGAATGCTAAGTGTTGTAATGACTTCGCCTACTAGTCCCTGAACCGTCGCTATAATATCCTCTGCTGGATGTTTCATGGACTGGGTAATGCCTACTTTCCCAAAATTACTTGCAGTTAAATGACCATCAATGGGTGTATCCATGCCCTGATAAATGTCCTTAACTAATAAATCAATGCTCTCACGATGGCCCTTGTCAGCCATTTCTCGTATTTCATTGTAATCTGTAATCCCTGTTGTAAGCGCTGACAATCCAATTAATGTCCCACCACCAACGCCTGTCCCGCCAACGCGAATATGGGTATTGCCCTCCATGTAATGAATGGAAGTGCCTGTCCCGATATTGGTAATCATACTACGCTCAAAAAAGTAGCCTTCTTTATTTAGTAAAAATCGGACACCCTTTAAAGTTGCTTCAAACTCCACTATATAATGAATCGATTTCATTGTTTTAATGACATCAAGTAATTGCTCTGTACGTCCCCCCGTAACACCAATATCCTCAATATCTGGATGGTCGATAATCCATTTTTTTACAGATTGCAGATCATTAGACGGAAAGGTTGTTAAAACAAGTTCATTGTGTTGATCTAAATAAGCAACCTTTGTCAATGTGCCGCCTGCATCAATACCTATAGCCTTTGGCATACAATTCTCCTTTGATTTTATTACGCAGTTTACGCGATGATTAAGGCAACTAATAAAGTACATGCCCTCTTTGGTACGAAGGATTTTGCAAGGAGTTTTGTGTGCCAAAATCCTGACCAATTAATTTGTTCGTACAAAAGCTAAACGCTCAGTACAATCCCCCAAATTGTGTAATGACATTTTCGCCCTTTCTAAACTTTAACGCTGTTGAAATGATTGTGCAATAACTTCGTAAACTTTCATGAAAAAATCATGGAAAATATCAAATTTTTTCTATTCGATCGCTGAATTTTAATGCATTTCTAAAGCTTTATTATCATTCTACTAAAAAAATAAAGCTTTGTTAAAGCATAATGCTGTTTTTGAAATTTAACGAATATTCTAAAGTGGAGCAAGTAAGTCTTTGTCATATTAGGGGATACACCTGCATTCAGGTACGCATAAAATATTTGCTTAATTAGAACAAGAGGATTTCAGATTCCAAAAGAAGAAGGCTCATTAGTGCATGCACGATGCCTATCGTAATGAGCACATTGTATTCCTAAGTATGTAAGGTGCTAAAAGGGGGTTTATGAAATACTGACCAAATCAAACGTTCCCCTATTTTATCCATCCACGAGAAACATAAAAAAAGTGAAAATGCACTGCTTGAGCAGGCACTTTCACTTTCCTAAAACGATTAATTAGCGTGCTGAATAGCCACCATCAATGACAAGCTCGGCACCTGTAATGTAAGAAGCTTCATCAGATGCTAAAAATAAAATAGCATTTGCTACTTCCTCTGGTTGGCCAAGGCGACCCATTGGTGTTGCTCTTACTAACATATCCATTGCTTCTTTTGCTTCTGATAATTTAGCAGTCATTGGTGTTTCAATGACACCAGGGAATACTGTATTGACACGAACATTGAAAGCACCAAGCTCTGAGGCCGCTGCACGAGCAATTGCACGTAAAGATCCTTTAGAGGCTGTATAGGCATTAAAGCCAGCGCCAATAATCGCTGTGTAAGAGGATGTATTAACGATAGAGCCTTTCCCAGCTTCTTTCATATAATTAGAGGCATGTTTAATGCCCAAGAAAGGTCCAAAGGCATTGATATTATGCATGATTGACCAGTCCGCTTGTGTAATTTGATCTGGTCCTTTTTCGGAGGAAATACCAGCATTGTTAATTAAAATATCAATGCGACCATATTTCTCCACAATGGCCTTTGTCACTTCTGCCCAGTTTTCATCAGAGGAAACATCTAATTTCATCCCCTCTACATTGTCTAGCTCAGAGATCTTTGCTAGATTATCTTCATTAATATCAGCTGCAATTACAGTAGCTCCCTCTTGTGCAAACAATTTCGCCATTGCTGCACCCATACCAGATGCACCACCAGTAATCATCGCAATTTTATTATCTAAACGTCCCATTTTCTAAACTTCCTCTCTTCTGAAATGTGGTTTTAACCTATACTTTCGTCCACATTAAAAGTATAGTTTTAAATAGTTTACTACTAAACTATATCATCTTTAGGAAACGTTTTCAAAGAATATCTCTCTAAATAAGAACAATCTGTTTTATCTTTCCCTTTTTTTACGATACGATATACTATAGATGTGGAACCATTTGAACGGAGGAATACAAGTGAACGAGCAAAAAAGACTATACAAAGAAGCGATGCAGGTTTTGAAAGATACAAGCCGCACGTTTTATATACCTATTACATTTTTAAAAAATGATTTAAAGATATCAGTGGCTGCTGCCTATTTAGCGATGCGTGCAATTGATGAAATTGAAGACCATGAAGAACTTGCTAATGATGTAAAATTTGATTTACTGTCAGCAACGAGTGAATTACTAAAGGACACTTTCAATAACGAAGCCTATCAGGCATTACTCGCACCTTATGCAGAGCTATTACCTGAAGTATCCCTTCGTTTAGCAGATTGGCTGACATTTTGCCCTGAGGAATCCCGAAAAATTGTCCAGGCTTCCACAAGTGAAATGGCTTTTGGGATGGCAAAATGGGCAAAGGCGAATTGGCAGGTCCGCACACGTGAGGATTTGGACGATTATACATACTACGTGGCTGGGCTTGTAGGGACAATGCTGTCTGAGCTTTGGGCATGGGGTGCAGGCGTTCAAACGGATCGCGAGCTAGCAATAGGCTACGGTCGTGGGTTGCAGGCTATCAACATCTTACGTAATCAGCATGAGGATTTAGATGAACGTGGTGTAAGTTTCGTACCAGAGGGATGGACACGCGAGGATTTATTTGCGTATGCAGAAGAAAATTTAGCCAAAGCAGATTTATATATGAAGGATATCAATAAACGTACTATTCTGCTGTTCTGTCGCCTACCACTTGCCTTAGCCCACAAAACACTAAAGGCAATGCAAGAAGGACGAGAAAAAATGACTCGTGCCGAGGTTGAGCAAACTGTTGAAGAGGTACAGGCAGACTAACACCAAAGGCCCCAGTAAACAAATACTGGGGCTTTCTTATTTATATCGCAACAATAAATCTTACAATTAGTTCATAGCTCAAATAGATGGATAGCATCGATAACAACATCAATACGACCCCTTCTACCTTGCTACCAGTTTTCGTTGTAAGTGGAAAACGAATGGAGATAGACGCAGGAAAAAATAGTTTAACCCCTTTTTTTGTACACATATCAAGTACGATATGACTAGCCATTCCAATAATAATTCCAATAGATATCGCTCGATAAGGAATCAACATATGTAATAACACCATCATGCTTATTAAAAACAACAAACTATGTGTAAAGGAACGGTGTCCAAATACTGTAGTCACTAGCTTCGCGATGAGGGGAAATGTTCGACCTATTTTACTACCTCTGTGGCAAATATCTGGAAGTAACGCACCAATAACCCCTGCACCAACTAAGACAAGTGGGTTATCATTTGAAAACTGTGCAAAGGCAAGACTTGCTGTAATGCCCCCAACGATATGGGTATTCCCTTGCATAAATTACTTCCACTCCTTTTCTCTTATCTTTCCTTCTTAATGTAACATAATTCGACACAAAAGGGAACATACATTCCGAACGTACGCTCGAAACTTTTTCCACTCTGATTGTATAGCTAGTTAAATTATGGATAAACATAGTGATGGAGGTTAAATATGAGAGCTTATAAAGGAATACTTTTTATTTTCATCATTTTGTGTGGTAGTGCTTTGCTTTGGTATTTTAGCAAACCGATGGCACCGATTCATCCATTGAACACACTAAGTCATGTCATTGGTGGCTTAGCCATAACTTGTTTATTTCTTGTATTTTTATTAGCTACAAGAATAAAAATGTTAGAGCGATGGTTTAGTGGTCTTGAGCATGTCTATTTTTATCATAAATTACTAGCAATCCTTTCACTTGTATTGATTGTTATTCACGGGCAATTACAAAAAATGATTCCTGATGAAGAGCTAACACAACAAACACCACTCAACGAATTCGCAAAAGATCTTGGCGAGCTTGCCCAATACGGCTTTATCATCCTAATCATTCTTGCCTTTATTGCAAAATTCCTGAAGTACGAGCATTGGCGCTGGCTTCATCGATTATTACTTGTGCCGTATACATTTGGCATTTATCATGCTTATTTTTCTAGCCAATATGATTTATTACAACCCTCAGCTTTAGGGATTTTTACAGCACTAACAACTACAATTGGATTTATGTCAGCCCTTTATATGCTGACAATGTATCAGGATATGTTCTTTCCCTATAAAGGTCATATTTCATCCATTCAAAGGCTGACCCCTGAGGTATTGGAAATTAAGCTGAAGCTTACAAAACAGCTGAATTATCGACCAGGACAATTTCTCTTTCTGAAAGTCTTTCAAGAGGGTATCGAAAAAGCACCACATCCCTTCTCTATTTCTGGAGGGTATGGACAACAAATCAATATTACGATGAAGGCTATAGGAGATTATACCAAACAGGTGTACAACCTTATTCAGGTTCATACAGAGGTTGCTGTAGATGGCCCCTATGGTCATTTTGACTTCGACAGCGGGGATGCACAGCAGCTATGGATTGCAGGAGGTATGGGCATCACCCCATTTCTTGCCTATTTACACACGAAGCCTGATAAGAAAATTGACTTATATTATTCTTTTCACGGGCAAGACAATGTCATCTACAAAGATTTTTTAGAGGATTATGCACAAGCAAACGACCATTTTACGGTCACATTTATCGATACAACACAGCGAAATAGACTCTCTATTGATGAGTTATCCTTCTCTTCACAAACAACTATTTTTATATGTGGACCAGAAAAAATGATTAAGCATTTCAAATCAGCTGCTCCTAAGAATAATGTACAGTGGGAAGCTTTTTCATTTAGATCTTAGAAAGGTGTACACCTAAACCTAGATGTACACCTTACCATTAAATCGTGAATTTAGTTGCTTCTTCTTGCAGATTTTGAGCAAGTTGTGCCAACTGCTCAGAGGCTACGGACATCTCATTCATCGTAGATGCCTGCTCTTCCGTGATGGCCGATACATTTAATGTATGATCATTTGTTGCAAGTGCCTGTTTGCTAATTGCTTGCACCTTTTCGGTTACTGCCTGCAGCTTTTCAAAAGCCTCAGCTGTCGTTTTGCTTGTCTTTTGCATGGTGTTTTGGAGATCTTCAATTGCACTGGCAATTGTATCGAAGGTCGTGCCAGCTTGTTGAACAGAGCCAATGCCTTGATGGGCTATTTTTCGACTTTGCTCCATCATCTCTACCGCGTCATTCATTTGTTCCTGAATCGTCTGCACAACCTTTGCAATATCTAACGAGGCACGGCTAGTTTGTTCAGCAAGTGCTTTGACCTCTCCTGCAACAACGGCAAAGCCTTTCCCTGCTTCCCCTGCTCGTGCCGCCTCAATGGCAGCATTAAGCGATAGTAAATTGGTTTGGTCGGTAATAGCCGAAATGAGCTGACTCATCTGCTCTATTTGAATCGAATGCTCCTTCAAGCCATTCACAAGATTGGCACTACTGTCAACCTGTGCATGGAGGTGGACAATATCATTCACGAAACCATGTATTTTTTGTGATCCGCCAGTAGCGAGCTCAGAGGTTTTTTGCGATTGTTGGACCGCTTCATGTAAATCGTCCATGGCGGTCTTCATATCCCCACCTAGCTGTGTTGTTACACCCCCTAGCTCCCCACTCACCTGTTGTTGTGAACTCGTATTTTCTGCCACCTCTTGCATAGAAACAGCAACTTCTGTGACAGTTTTATTGACCTCTTGCACACTTGCCGTTAATTCTTCTGCAGTAGAAGCAACTGTCTCGGTTTCAGCTACAATGCGCTGCATCATCGAACCTAATGCTTCCACAGAGTCATTATAATACTGTGCCATTTCACCAAATTCATCCTTTGTTTGAACGGCCATTTGTTGCGTTAAATCACCCGTAGCAAGAAAGCCTAAATGAGTATTCATCGTTTTCACTTCCCCTCGGATATAACGAGCAAGGAAATAAATACTAATTGCGATTAGCAAGATTAGAACAACACTAATCACGATTTGCTGTTGGAGCATTGCCTGTATTTCGCCGTAAAGCTCAGTTGTCGGAACCAGTAAAACTAGCTTCCATGGCATATCTTGTATTTGCATAAATTGTAAGGTAAAATCACTACCCTCACTGCTTGTATGTATTAACTTTTTTTGCTCAGAAATCTGCTCCACAGGCATATTCAACAACTGCTGGATCGTTTCTTTATTCACTTTATTTACATCAGGGTGCGTTAAAATTTTGCCACTATCATCAATTATAAATGCATAACCACTCTCTCGAATTTTCACGTCAGAAACAATGGATTGAATTGAATCTAATACATAATCCCCTGTAATAACGCCAATGGGCTTAGAATCTTTGACAATTTGTGTACCAAATGAGATAAACATTTCCCCAAGAGCTTCATCAAAATAAGGTGCAGTATGAACTACCTTATTAGATTGGATACTATTGCGATACCATTCTTGCTCGTGAAAATGATAGGCAGGATCTTCATAAGCATCCGTAGAGACAATTTTTTCTTCTTCCTTATAGGCATACGGCCCGAAAATTTCTCCCTTTGCCACATCCTCCTCTAGCCATAAGCCCATACCATACGTTTCCTTATTGAAAGGCAATAGCTGCTGTACGTAGCGAATAAATTGCTCTCTGGTCATCAGACTGTCAGCCGATTCTATTGTTGTCTTTGCACTATTTATGAGCTGAATGTGTGCATGCAATTTGCCCTCAACGGAACCTGCAACGTCATCCGCTAGTATAGACATTTCATTTTCAATAGAGCTTTCAAGTTCATTGGATACGTTCAAATAGTTAAGGAAGGTCATACCACCTAAAAAAACAGTGATGACAGGAATAAGCATTGCGATTTTTGCCATAATATTTAAATTTCCTAATAGCTTTTTCATACACCTTCACTCCATATCTATTATTATTGCTCTATTCCATCTCTAGTATAAATGGATTATACCTACAAAAATATGTTTTTTTTGTAACTTTTAAATCCTAGATTCAAGACTCTTTAATTCGAGCAATTTACTTGGAAAATGAATTCATTTATCGTATAGTAAAAAACGCATCATAACATGAAGGAGACAAAATAATGACAGTGACAAAAAGTTCTTTAACTAAAGTTATGCATGAGCGTAAATCCGTTCGTAAATACGATGAAAACTTTAAAATCCCGCAGCAACAATTAGAAGAATTACTTGTAGAAGCAACGTCTGCTCCATCGTCTAGTAACCTACAGCCTTGGCGCTTTTTAGTAATTCAGGATGAAGCGGTCAAAAAAGAGCTACGTGCTATTGCCAATAACCAAGAACAAGTAGAAACTTCCTCAGCAATTATTGCTGTTCTAGGTGATACAAAAATGTACGAAAATGCCGAGGCAGTCTATACAAAGAACTTCGATCTTGGCTATATCAATGAGGCAACAAAAGATTTAATGATTAACAACTCAATCAACTTATATTCTCAACTTCCCCAAGAAGTGTTAAAAAATATCGTTACATTTGATGCTGGTCTAATTTCCATGCAAATCATGCTACTAGCGAAAGACATGGGCTATGATACAGTGCCAATGGGTGGATTTAATAAAGAAGCCTTTGCTCAACGCTTTGAATTAGCTGACCATATCGTCCCAGTTATTTTAATTGCGATTGGTAAGGCAGCCGCACCTGCCTACAATTCTTCCCGCATTGAACTTGAGCACATCGCCAAATTCATTTAATACACGTGAAAATAGTCATCTTACATTGTAGTTAAGATGGCTATTTTTATTTTTTATGGCATTTCTTATGCATCTGCCATCATAGGATAGTAATGTTTTTGTACGTACTTGTTAAAATTAATAAAACGGAAAATGATTCTCAAAAACTAGCATAATAATGTTCCTCAGGATATTTTTTGCATTTTTATCACAAGGCACTCAAAAAATCATCATTAAAGTCTTAAATAATCAACTTCATTCTAGTACATTTGTGTGATTTCTACTAAATATTACATCTAAATTGTTGTAGCTTTAACATTTGAGGATTGTTATGATTAGGAGGTATTTTCATATGAAGGGAGGTTTTTCTGATGAATTATGACTATAATGATTCTTATTATTACTCAGATTTAGATGCAGCCATGGGTGGTTTATTTTTTATCTTTATACTAGCCGCTCTTGCTATTGGTTTAATTGCCTACATTATTAGTGCACTTATTTATTTTATGACATCTAAAACAAATGGTTTTGGAGATGTAGCCTATATTGCTTGGATTCCCATTATTAATGTATATAGTCTCTTCCTGCTGACAGCTGGTGGGGATACTCGAGAAACAATACGTGCAACCGCTTTAAAAAATACGCTGATTTATGCGGGCTTAATCATTGTTTCGTTTATTCCATTTATCGGTATTCTGGCTTCTTTAGGAGCGGCAGGTTTTACACTCTATTTCACGTATCGCTTATTCTACCGCTGGTGTGGTGAAACAGGTAAGGCTGTATTATACACAATCCTAATGGTACTAACAGGTGGATTGTTCTTTGCCATCTACGGCTTAATGCGTATGAACAGACCTTTCGTTGCTTAATTGTTTAAAACCTCTTTATGCCCTTAGGCTAAAGAGGTTTTTTACGTAATTTCACAGAGTAATGGTGCATGGATTTAGGAATTCCCTTTAACTCAAAGACCCCGCTATATACTAAATAGCGAATTCTATATTCTAAAAAGAAGATATTTGGGGGAGCATCCATTCTGGTTAATAGCTCTGAGATGACTACACCTGTTTGTATAAAATCAGTATCCCCTTGCTCCTCATGAAGTTGTCCAATCGTTGACATAATCAAATTATCATAATAATTCTCGTGGACTGCTTGAATTTGTTGATGTAGCCATAGACGACAAACATCCTTTGTCTGCGCTAAACTTTCCCACTGCTGCTGAAAAATTAGACGCTCCTTCATGGATAATCGCTTAATGTCATAAAGTTCCATGTTCCATTGGTGGTCAATAGCCCGCTGTTCACCTGTGTTGATAAGAACAACTTCATTGGTTTTATCACGTAATAAATAAAGAAGAAATCTAAGGCCACACTGTTCTTCTGCATTGTACCCACACCAAATGTAAATCGGCAGGTTGCTTGGAATATCCTGTATCTCTCTAATTGTGTTCATCAATTTATTACGATTTACAAAATCATCCACTCCATCATTCATATTTTCTCTTAGCCACTCATCACGGAATGCCTGTCCTCTTTTTTCATCGAGTTTCCACAATGGTCCAATCGACAAATCCTCTGGAAACCCGATCACATATTTCGGTGGAGCAAGTGCCGCTCGTAATGAGCCTGCTGCAGATTCCGAGCAAACAATATGTACCATTTGTGCCGAAGTAGTGGTTATGACCTGTTGAATATAATCATTCATAATTTCTACCAAATGATAGAGCTCTTCCTGCCCCATAAAGAAAGACCATCCCTGCTGAGGGGTGCTTTGTTCATGATGGAATGCTGTAAATGATTCAGATGGCTCAAGCTCATACCCCTGCCATTCCCCCTTCCTCATCACATCTTCTATTGTGATATACTCTAGCGCTTGAATTTTGTATACTAGCACCTGGTTTGTGTCGTAGAAGAAATAGATAAATGGATAATGCATGGATGTTTCCATTCGCACAGCCTCCTTTTTAAAAATTGTACCACAATGACAATCTCTTCCATCATTTTTCAAAAAAGTAGTTAGCTAGCACCATAAATATGCTATTATTATAGTTAGAAAATTTAGAATTTCTAACAAAGGGGATTGATGAATATGTATGAAAATATTTTAAGACATCCAGGGCCAACACCGATACCAAAAAAGGTACAGCTTGCGATGAATCGGGATATTTTTAGTCATCGTAGTCAGGAATTTGTAGAATTATACCGAGAAACTATTGAATTAGTAAAGCCCGTTTTCGGTACGACACAGGACATCTTACTTTTACCATCAGGCGGGACTGCTGCACTTGAGGCTGCGGCTGTTAATACCGTATCTGCTGGTGAAGAGGTTGTCGTCATCACAGTTGGAGCTTTTGGCGACTATTTCGTTTCTATCTGTGAGCAATATGGCTTCCATGTACATAAGCTTGAAAAAGAATGGGGACAAGCTTGCACAGCAGACGAACTACGAGCATTTTTACAGCCATTACAAACTGTTAAAGCCGTTTTTGTTACGTACAATGAAACATCCACAGGTATTTTAAACCCTGTTGCTGAACTAGCACAGGTAATCCGTGAAGAAACAGATGCCCTCGTTATCGTTGATGGTGTAAGCTGTATTGGTGGTGCTCCTGCTGAAATGGATGCTTGGGGCATTGATATACTCGTGACAGGCTCTCAAAAAGCAATGATGCTCCCACCTGGACTCTCTCTCGTCAGCGTAAGCGAAAGAGCTTGGAAAGTCATTGAAGAAAATCAAACACCTGCTTATTATTTGAATCTTCAAAGCTATCGTAGCTGGGCGGAAAAGGGCATGACACCTAATACCCCTGCTATCACACTGATTTATGGACTGCACGAGGTGTGTAAGTTAATTGAACAGGAAGGTGGCTTTACGCAAACGGTTGCCCGCCATGAACTTATGAAAAACATGGTGCGAAATGCAATGCAAGCATTACACATTGAGCTATTAACTGAAGATCAATATGCTTCTCCAACTATTACAGCAATTAAAACACCTCAAGGAATTGATCTTGGTGAATTTTTGACGCACCTTAAGCAACACTATCATTTAGATTTCGCAGGCGGACTGGGTCATCTACAGGGTAAAATTTTTAGATTCGGCCATATGGGCTATTGCTTCCCAAGTGACATTTTACAAGCCGTTTCCCTACTCGAGGCTGCCCTACAAGACTTCTCCTATGATTTCGAACCAGGAGCAGGCATCCTTGCCGCACAAGAAGTATACTTAGCCGCACAACGTAAAGCACTACAACGTTAAAACAGCAAAAACAGGTGGAGAAGTTTCCACCTGTTTTTTAATTGGAATTTTTTTCTACTAAACTTGAAGTTGCGTTGCGCGTTTGTGGACGCTAATCTGAGCGGGTTGCTTCACTTTTTGAGAGCTTAAGACCCCAGTTTGAGCGGGTCCATACATTTTGTGAATGCTTTGGACTCCTATTTGAGCGGATCCACACATTTTGTGAGCGCTTTGGTCTCCTACTTGAGCGGATCCATACATTTTGTGAGCGCTTTGGTCTCCTACTTGAGCGGGTCCATACATTTTGTGAATGCTTTGGACTCCTATTTGAGCGGATCCACACATTTTGTGAGCGCTTTGGACTCCTACTTGAGCGGGTCCATACATTTTGCGAGCGCTTTGGACTCCTATTTGAGCGGGTCTACACATTTTGTGAGCGCTTTGGTCTCCTACTTGAGCGGGTCTACACATTTTGTGAGCGCTTTGGTCTCCTATTTGAGCGGGTCCATACATTTTGCGAGCTCTTTGGACTCCTATTTGAGCGGATCCATACATTTTGTGAGCGCTTTGGTCTCCTACTTGAGCGGGTCCATACATTTTGCGAGCTCTTTGGACTCCTATTGGAGCGGGGCATCTCACTATTTGAATGCTTTACCCTATGCTCGAGCGGGATATCACTATTAGAGGTCGAGCTTCCATCCAAACATAGCTCCACACCGTCTTTAATTAAATTCCTTGGCCTTTGCTAAATAAGCGGCTCGCATTGTAGGTGGAACCATACTACCACCAGTGGCCCATACGAGATGTGTGGCTTGTGGGAGATGGCTTACTAATGCATGCTTTTCAAGATAGGATTGACCTTGTTGCAATAAACGAATGGCTCCAAACATCCCTGCGTGTGCAGATGGCTCTAAAAATAAATCTTCACTTTCCATGGCTAATCCTAGAGATGTAAATAATTCTTCATCTGATACTGTATAGCAACCACTTATATACGTCTCCATCACTTTTCCTACAAATTTGGAGGCGCGTCCAACAGCTAACCCATCCGCTTCTGTTCGATTGTCAAGGCCTATATCTTCTACACTAATTGCATCATGTAAGCCTGTCATCAGCCCAATTGTCATACAAGGAGAAGCAACAGGTTCTGCAAAGAAAATATGCACATGCTCACCGTAAATCTCTTTTAATCCATAGGCAACACCACCTGGTCCTCCACCTACGCCACATGGTAAATAGACGAACAATGGATGTGCTTCATCCACTGTAATATTCGTCCTTTCTAGCTGCCCCTTTAAACGCTTAGCGGCTACGGCATAGCCAGCAAATAAATCCTTTGAATTTTCATCATCAATAAAATGACACTTTGGATCTTGCTCAGCTTTTTGACGTCCCTGCTCAACAGCTACACTGTAATCAGCTTCATATTCAATCACTGTAGCACCCTTTTCTCGCAGTAAGGCTTTTTTCCACTCCTTGGCATCACTCGACATATGTACAACGACATTAAAGCCGAGCTTCTTGCCCATAATGCCGATACTTAATCCTAAATTTCCAGTAGAGCCTACTGCAATCGTATATTGTTGGAAGAACGACTGAAATTCTTCTGTTGCTAAAATCGCATAATCATCCACCTCTTTGAGTCTTCCACTTGCCAAAGCTAGCCTTTCTGCATGTTTTAATACCTCATAAATTCCTCCGCGTGCTTTGATTGAGCCAGAGATCGGTAGTGCATGATCACATTTTAAAAGCAATTGGCCGGGAATCGCCACATCATATGCTTGTTCAATAGCACTTTTCATTGCAGGAATTTCCTTGATCGTTGATTCAATTAAACCATCACTTTCTAGAAGCTCTGGAAATGCTACTTTTAAATAAGAAGAAAAACGTTGTAATGTTGCTTCCGCATCATCCACTTCAGCCATAGTAAAGAGCGTTGTTTCAGGATTTTTCATCCAATTTGTATTTTCCCACAATACAGTAGCCTTTTTTGCTAGTTCGTTCAACTGCGGATATTGTTCGAATAGTTCGTGTTTATGTTCATTTTTCACCTGTAGATTCCTCCAGTTTATGGGCTAAAATTGCTCGTTCACAAATTTGTCGAAATTTCATTTCAAACGAAATATTGTTTTCTTGTGTTCTTTTTTTAGGTCCCTTTGTTCGTCCACCTGCCCTTCTAATTTTCTGACCAACATGCCGCATATCGAGCAAACGTTCGATGTTTTCATCAGACATTTCTCGTCCATTTTGATCAATCGGATACCCCCCTCGTGCTAAAACCATGGCTGCTAATCCGTAATCCTGTGTAATAACAATATCGTGTTTTGAAAGCGCGTTCACTAGCGTAAAATCAACCGAATCTGGACCTTTGGGTACAATAATTGTTATTACATTATCACGTTCAACACGATGGGATGTATCGCAAAATAAGATAGTTTCTATCTCAAACTCAGATGATATAGATAGCGCCAAATCCACGACTGGACAGGCATCAGCGTCTATAAGAACCTTCACAATAAGGCATCATTCCTTTCTCGTAATTAGATGAATCACTTAGAACTAAATTATATTAATATAATTTCAAAACAACCTCTCTTGCTCAATTTTTCACAAACTTTAAAAGTATTTTATTGAATAGTTTGAAAAATAGATATACGATACATCTATCAACTAAATGGGGGTTTTATTTATGACAATTACAACTGTTAGCAATGAACAATTAGCAAAAGAATACGTAGATGGCGTATTTGAGCAACTTAAACAACAGAACAGTCATCAAGCGGAATTTTTACAAGCTGCTGAAGAAATTTTCATCTCATTAGTACCCGTATTCGCGCAACATCCTGAATATATTAAAGCCAATATTTTATCTCGTATTGTGGAGCCAGATCGCATTATTTCTTTCCGTGTAGCATGGCAAGATGATAACAATCAAGTACAAGTAAATCGTGGCTATCGTGTACAATACAGCAATGTCATGGGCCCATATAAAGGCGGTCTTCGCTTCCACCCTTCCGTAAACGAATCCATCATTAAGTTCCTAGGCTTTGAGCAAATCTTTAAAAATGCTTTAACAGGGCAGCCAATCGGTGGTGGTAAAGGTGGTTCAAACTTTGATCCGAAAGGTAAATCAGATTCAGAAATTATGCGTTTCTGCCAAGCATTCATGACTGAATTATACCGCCATATTGGTCCAGATGTCGATGTTCCTGCTGGTGATATTGGCGTAGGTGCTCGTGAAGTAGGATATTTATGGGGCCAATATAAGCGTTTAACAAAAGCAAATGAATCAGGCGTATTAACTGGTAAGACTCCTGGCTATGGTGGCTCTTTAGCACGTAAAGAAGCAACTGGTTACGGTACTGTTTACTTTGTGAACGAAATGCTAAAGGATGCTAATGACTCATTCGAAGGTAAAACAGTGGTTGTTTCTGGTTCTGGTAATGTATCTACGTATGCCATTGAAAAAGCGCAACAGTATGGTGCCAAAGTGGTTGCTTGCTCAGATTCTTCAGGCTATATCTATGACCCAGAAGGCTTAGATTTAGATGCCATCAAAGAAATTAAAGAAGTAAAAGGTGACCGTATCTCAACTTACGTTAATTACCGACCAAATGCTACTTTTACAGAAGGTTGTACAGGAATTTGGACGATTCCTTGTGATATTGCCCTACCATGTGCTACGCAAAATGAAATTAACGGTGAGTCAGCTCGTACATTAATTTCGAATGGTGTGAAAGCAATTGGTGAAGGTGCTAATATGCCATCAGACCTTGAAGCAATCAATGAATTCCTAGAGGCAGGCGTATTATTTGGTCCAGCAAAAGCAGCGAATGCTGGTGGAGTTGCAGTATCTGCTCTTGAAATGGCACAAGATTCTAGTCGCGTATTTTGGTCATTTGAAGAAGTAGATGCGAAACTTCATCAAATTATGAAAAATATTTATACAGACAGCAAAGCGGCAGCAGAAAAATATGGCTTCCCAGGTAACCTAGTAGTTGGTGCAAACATTGCTGGCTTTATCAAAGTAGCAGATGGAATGCTTACTGAAGGCGTCTATTAATAACCTTCTATTTTCAATGTTTCCCAGGATTTGATTTCGGAATATTCTTAATTTCAACCAAGGTGGTAACGAACATTCGTTATCACCTTATTTTTTATTTATAATTCCGTTATAAAACATTAAAATAAACGTTTTAAACGAACATTTTTATCATTAAATATTTAGAACATTCGTGTTATAATTTTAGAGTACTATGAAAAATATTGGAGGGTTTTTTGTGGAATTATTGTATACAGGTAAAACAAAAAATGTGTTCAAATTAGAAGATGGTCATTATTTATTAAAATTTAAAGACGATGTTACAGGAGAAAACGGCGTGTTTGACCCAGGTGCAAATACTGTTGGTTTAACAATTGATGGGGCTGGCTTGGCTGGTTTACGTTTAACTTCTTATTTTTATTCAAAATTAAACGAACAAGGAGTTCCTACGCATTTCGTTGATGCTAACTTCGAAGATGCAACAATGACAGTAAAACCGGCAACTGTTTTCGGTAATGGTTTAGAAGTGATTTGCCGCTTTAAGGCAGTTGGTTCATTCCTACGCCGTTATGGTGCCTATGTAAAGGAAGGACAAGATTTAGACTCCTTTGTAGAAGTAACCATCAAAGATGATGATCGTTTAGATCCTCCAATTTCTGAAGATGCTTTAGCGATGTTAAACCTGTTAACTCATGAAGAATACGCCATTTTAAAACAACGTACAATTGAAATTTCCAAATTTGTAGCGGCAGAGCTTGCTAAAAAAGGCTTAACGCTTTATGACATTAAATTAGAATTCGGCCGCGATGCGAAAACGAATGAAATTTTATTAATCGATGAAATTTCAGGCGGTAATATGCGTGCTTACAAAGGTGAGCAATATATTGAGCCGTTAGAACTTGAGAAAATTATGTTAGCCGAATAATAATAACCTTAAAAAGAGTCGACAATTACGACTCTTTTTTTATGTGTGGGCTTATTTTTATTTTCCATGAAACTTTTCTTTACTTCCCTCGTATATTAACTATATGTAACAAGCAATTATTCTATTATTTTGGAGGTAGTTTGATGGAAAACTTGAATGAGACATCAAAAGAAGAAAGGTCAAAACTAAATCCATTTTTATCGGTTTGGATGCATCCAAAGCAAACGACTCGTTATATGATTAATGAAAAATCTATCGGCTTTGCAATTTTGGTTTTGTCTATTGGTTATATTGGCTCCCTTATGTCTGGATTAATTGATTCAGAATTTCTCCCTGATTTTTCGCCATGGCTTTTAGTCCTATTATGTGTCATTTTTGCTCCTATCGCAGGTTTGATTGGCACAGCTATTTCTGCACTCATCTCTTGGCTATTCGGGAAATTATTTAAAGGTACTGGGACTTACTCGGACTTATTTAAGGGGTTAAGCTTAACAGCAATCCCATATATCGTACTGATTCCACTTTATATTATTTGGTTAATGACTTCACCCGATTCATTATTGGATCCTAATTTTATGGGTTCATTACCGTGGATTTTTTGGCCAACTATTTTAGTAAGCATCATTGTGACGATTTGGTCATTTGTTATTTCTGTAGGTGTAGTCGCTGAAGCACATCAAATTTCGAACTGGATGGCTTTCTTCACCATCTTTATTCCAGCCATTATTATCTTCATCGTGTTATTTGTTCTTTTCTTTGTCATACTCATCGGAATTATTGGTGTTGGCATGATGTAAAAACATCTCCCCTCTCATTTAAGAGAGTGGGAGATGTTTTTTATAGTTTGAATTGAGCAATGAGAGCTTTCAATTGTAATGCTAATTCCGATAGTTGAGCAGACTTTCCAGCCATATTCTCCATTGAGCTACTTGTCTCTTCTGTCGTAGCTGTTGTTTGCTCGACCCCTGCAGCAGATTCCTCTGCCACCGCAGCAATTTCTTGAATAGAGTTGTTCATTTTATGGCCATCTTCTGTAACTTTCGATAAATTCGTTGAAATTAATTGGACACTCTCCACTACATCATTAATGGAGTGACTAATCGTGTTAAATGTTTCAGTAGTAGCTTTTATTTGATTCGTTCCTTCTTTTACTTCTTGGTAACCATCCTCTAAAGAGTTCGTGACCACATCAAAATCTTGCTGAATATTCGTGACGATGGATGTAATATCGTTTACTGAAAAGGCTACTTGTTCTGCAAGCTTACGTACTTCATCTGCCACTACAGCAAATCCTTTGCCATGCTCTCCCGCTCTTGCCGCTTCAATCGCAGCATTTAAAGCCAACAGGTTCGTTTGATCTGCAATATCCTTAATGACCACGACTAATTTAGAGATTTCCTGTGCTTGAGCATCTAATTTTTTCACTTTCTCAACGGCATTTTGCACGATGCTATCAATCTTTTCCATTTGAGAATTAGAGGATGTCATTAGCTGACTTCCTTCATTCGTTAATGTTAAAACTTCTACTGAAGATTGATGAATATGTGCACCATGCTGATTCGTTTCCTGTAAATCTGCTGTAAAGCGCTCCATTAATGAAGTTAATGCACTAGAATGGTGAGCTTGTCCCTCAGCACCCGATGCTAATTCATGCATCGTAATCGCAACTTGCTCCGCTCCCATATTGACTTCATTTGCTGAATGCGTTAGCTCTTTACTAGATGTATTAATTAAGTCTGATGCTTGGGCAATATTATGAATCATATCCTTCAACCTTATTTGCATTTGATTCATGGCGCTTGCCAGTTTTCCAATTTCATCTTTTGAACGTATAGCCATACTTTCTTGAGATAAATCTCCCTCTGCAAAACGCTCCATCGCTTGAGCCGCTTGGTTAATAGGCTTTGTCATACTACTCGCATATTGCCAAATGATCAATATCCCCACCATAATGGCCAAGCCAATTACTATAAGTGTTATCTTAAGAATACTTTGTGCTGGTTTATTGAAGTCCATTAAATAGGTGCTCGCACCAATGACCCAACCCCAATATGGATCTGTTTCTGCATAAACCCCTTTGTCCTCTAATTGACCTGAATTGGGTAACGGCCACGAATATGAAACAAATCCACCACCTTCATTCCCTTTAGCAATGATTTCTTGTATGTACTTAACGCCTTTATCATCCTCTTCATCCCAAACACTCGTACCCTCTATATTTGGATGGGCAACGGACATCCCTTTTTGGTCAACGACAAAAATATAACCATTGTCGCCAAGTTTAATGTCCTTATTAATCGGTCGCTTTCCTTCACTATCCTTTTCTCCTAAAATAGCAATCTTTACTTTTTCCTGAGCTTCCTCTAATGATAAATTGCCTGCTTCTACCTCTTGATTGAATTGCTCAATCATAGCAATCGTCATTTCGACACTATTTTTTAGATTTTCTTTCCCTACTGTTTCTAGGTTTGATTTACTTTGCTGATAGCTTATAAAACCTAAGATAAGTAACGGAATCATTAAAAGCAGCAATGAAAAAGCGATTAGCTTCGTTTTAATAGATCGAAATTGTACGATTGATGTCATTTTCCCTCATCACTTCTTTCAATTTTAAATGGACTTAAGACTTATTTTTTAACCTAAATCTGTCGTCAATAAGTATTTCTTCTCTTCAACCAACTATGTAAAACATTCCATTTTACTTAATCATTTTATTACATAAAACACCAAAAAACAACAAATTTCGAGCATATTTGATAAAAAACAGATAGAGAAAAGCAATACACTTTTCCCTATCTGTTCCAATTCCCTATTCAATTTTATTAAACAGATAGTGCTGTACTTTGCTGGAATAGCTCAGATACGCCAGATTCTACAGCTGCCCCACTTACTGCGCGTGAGACGATGGCCACTACGCGTTCGTCCAAAGACTTAGGAACAATATATTCTTCCTTTAGCTCCTTATCACTCACAAGGGAGGCAATCGCTTCTACAGCAGCTAGCTTCATCGACTCATTAATATCCGTAGCGCGCACATCTAAAGCACCACGGAAAATACCAGGGAATGCGAGAACATTATTAATCTGATTTGGATAATCAGATCGGCCCGTTCCCATAACACGTACTCCCCATGCTTTGGCATTTTCATACGTAATTTCAGGATTTGGATTAGCTAAGGCAAAGACAACTGGATTTTCATTCATGGACGCAATATGTGCCTCCGTTAATAGATTGGCTACAGAAACACCAATAAAGACATCTGCACCTGTTAGTGCATCCTCTAGTGTACCATGTTGCTTCTTAGGATTTGTCAAATGGGCAACCGCTTCTTTAATCGGATTCATCCCCTCTGCACGACCCTCATAAATAATACCCTTTGTATCGCACATATAAATATTCTTATAGCCCATTTGCACAAGTATACGTAAGATCGCAATGCCTGCAGCACCAGCACCGTTAATCACAACCTTCATCGTTGCAACATCCTTTTTCACAATACGATTGGCATTAATCATCGCTGCTCCTACAACAATCGCTGTTCCATGTTGATCATCATGAAAAACTGGAATATCACATTCTTGACGTAGGCGATCTTCAATTTCAAAGCATCTTGGTGCTGAAATATCCTCTAAGTTTACCGCACCAAATGTCGGGGCAAGCGCCTTCACAATGCTGACGATTTCATCCGTATTTTTTGTATCTAAGCATATTGGAAAAGCATCAACATTGGCAAAACGCTTTAGTAAAATCGCCTTCCCTTCCATTACAGGTAATGCCGCTTTCGGTCCGATATCTCCTAACCCTAAAACCGCTGTCCCATCCGACACAACAGCTACCATATTGCCCTTCATTGTATAGTCGTACACAAGCGAAGGATTTTTTTCAATCTCCACACATGGCGCTGCTACCCCTGGTGAATAAGCCAAGCTAAGATCATAGGAATCTTGTACAGGTACCTTTGAGCTCACCTCTAATTTCCCGCTATAGTGTGCATGCATTTCTAAAGCCTTTTTCATTACGTCCATTCCATCCCATCCTTTTCCCTTTGATTTTTTATTATATTTCAGAATCATAATACTTTGTGAAAATATAGTCAACGAATTTTCTGTCAATTTATTTTAAACTTCAAAAATTCAATGTTTAATGACTTTCATTACATTTTTCTGTCAAATTAAACATTTCACAATCAATTATTTTAAGATAATTAATGCGATTGTTAACACATTAAAAAGTGTACACATAGAGCCATTTAGCCTGTTCAACTTTTCACATAGTATTTTTCTTATGTAAATGAGAATTTTTTCACAAACTTATGTAAGCGCATCCATTGTCTTAATTGAGTTTGTCACAATTTATTCACATTTTTTCACAAAGTTTTTTATTATACAGATCAAAGTATTTGTGAAATTCTTAACAAGACAAAAAAGAGCCCTATATAAAGGACTCTTCGGTAAAATGATTAATAAAGGCCGTGATGATATGCTTGGAAGACCATTGCTCTCCCGAAACTTTTGTAATCGGATAATCACGAGGAAAAATGGTTTTGGTGATTTCCTCAACAGAATAACCTTGCATAAATAATTGCTTCACTTTTCCTTGCATGTCTTCCAAATAAGCAATTTTTTCTTGTATTTTCGTTCGACCATCCACTATAAAGCCTGCATGACAGCAATAGACGACATCGAAATCATAGTTTACTATTTTCCTTAAAGACGCCAAGGTATGGACAATGTTTTCTTCATCAAGCACAACCTTTGTCTTTGGCTGGATAAACAAATCACCTGTAAACATAGCGCCTGTTTCCCGATTGTAAAAAGAAAGATGATCTGTAGTATGCCCAGGTGTTTCAATAACATCCCATGTTGCTGCGTTCGTTTGTAAGGTTTGACCAAATGGTTGGGCAACAAACGCGGGTCGTTCCCCCCACAATGCCTGACGATAGAGTGGATAGTCTCCATCTTCAGCACAAAGATTGACTGAATCACGATGAATATAAATAGGTACATTCTTATGATGTTGAATCCACGCTGCATTTCCTGCATGATCCTCATGTGAATGCGTTAATGCCAATTGCTCTATCGGTATACCCTTAAAAAAGGATTGAAATTCCTGCGATAGTGAGTAGGAACCTGTATCAATCAGTAACCCATCCACAAAAAAGCTGTACACACTCATACCAACCCCCTGCACCGCAACTTTCCCATGCGCACATTGTACACCGCGATGCTGCTGAATCTCGATACTTTTCTCCCGTTTAAACATCCTGCTCCCCCTTTTCCCCTTGTACAAAAAGTGTAGCATAAAATGAATGGTGAGTCATTTTTGTAAGTAGGTAACTACAAAGGATTTGTTTTTTACATGTTTACGAAGTGCTAACACATGAAGAAATAATCGTATATTTACAGCCAATAAAAGCAATGCGCCTAGGAACAATAATCCCATCTGCCAATCATTTGTAACATTCATTAACAGCGTCCAACTTATAATGACAGCAAAGGCAATCGCTATATATTTTTTCATCACTCTTGTAGTGGAACCCTGTATATCGTGTTTTTGTTCAATGCTTAATAAAATTTTTCCAAATTCCATTATGATCAGCAATTTAATTCCTTGAATTAAAACCGTACTCCAATAGAAGAGAAGATGTGAAGAAAAGAAAGTATTCATCAAGGCAAGAATCATAGCGCAAGCCATATATTTGCTGATAGGTGTTTTTTCTTTATAGAACGAAAGACTTTTTAAATAGGCCCCATAAACAAGGATATCTTGTAGAAGATTAGCGTATTTAAAAACATTTAAATAGATAAATTGAAAAAAGAGCGCCACTGCAAACCATTGTAAAAGTTTTACCTGTTGTTTAGATTCACTCATTGTTTTCACGCACCTTTTTCACCAAATTCGACGTAAAATACGCTTGCGAATATACTCTTTTAGTTAAATAACCATCAGGGCCACTAAAACCTATGGACGTATTGATATCTAAAGGGGCTTCCTTCAATTGAATATTCAGCTCCAAGCGTTGACCTTTCGTCACTGAAAAAGGAAAATCACTTGCTGTATAGCGCTGATCGTTTAATCGCCATTCTTTCAACAGTATTTTATCCTCTAATGAAGTTGGAACATAAAATGCATCAAAAACAGCATCTTGTTGGAGGGTGAATGAAATGATTTGTTCCGAATCATGTTGTGACTGACTATAGCTATGATTCATGATCTGATTTTCATCAATGAAGGTTTCCCTCGTTAAATGAATTGGAGCAGGTAATTTCATCCCATCACTTAATACAAGATAAACATTTTCGCTTGTCATCACTTTTTTCATCGTGTTTAAATCAAGCTGAAAAAAAGCTAAACGAATATTTTGATAGAGTAAATCTTGAGACGTATCCAATGGATAATAAAAGCCATTGACTAGATTTGTTTGCTCCGTTTGATCATATACTATTGGTAATTGCACGTCTTCTGCCTGTAAATATTTCACATATCGATGGTCATCTTTGTTTGTAATATAGCGTATCTCTAAAGCATTCTGTAAGCTATCTGTAACTTCAATCACAGTAGGTATCACTATCGGTTTTATTAATTGATGTTGTAAAAAAATCGTACTGTTACCGATCATTAGAATCAAAACTATGGCAACACCAATCGTCTTTTTCTGATTAGTGCCCACTTTAAGCTTCTTCCTAGAGAAGTATATTATGATGCATACGCACAAAAGAGCCAAAATCCAGTACATTGGAGGGGATAAATTTTCTAATTGTGACCTTAGCACACTAGCCCGATCATTACCTAAGTGTTGCTCCCCCACCATGAATGCCACAAATACACACGCTGCTAGTGTTACAGCAATAGTCAAGACTTTAGGTACCAAGTGCTGAGGCTTATGCTGCTCTATTTTTGCTTGTTCAATGCCTTGTAGACTACGCTGATGTAACGATTCTGGAATGTCTATTTGATCCATCTGCTTTTTTAGATTGTCCACCCTTGCCCCTCCTGTTCCAGTGCCTGCTTTAATTTTTTTAATGCACGATACAAAATGGTTTTCGTCGTCCCTAATTTAAGCTGCAATACCTGAGCCACCTGAGACAATGTATAATCATGAGAATCTCAACAAAATAACATCCTTTTCCTCTTTTGTGAGCTTTGTCATCACATCTGCCAACGCCCACCTCTCAGGAAGTTCTTCATGTGGTTCTTCACCTAGTGCTGACTCCTTTTATGACAATCCTTATTAACCATGTTTTTAAATAGGATGAATTTTGAAGAGAATGTATGTATTTAAAGCTACGGTAAGCTACTTCCTGTTCAACATCGAGTGCATCTGCCTTTTGATCAAGTATAAAATTCTATCCACTACTTTAAAAGGGCTATCCTTCCCTTTTTCATTTTAATCCGCCACTTTGAGCAAGTTATCCGCTACATTAAATTTTATCCGTCACTTTGAACGTTCTATCCTCCACTTTTCCTTCCTTATCCGCCACTTTGAGCAGGTTATCCGCTACATTAAATTTTATCCCTCACTTTGATTGTTCTATCCTCCACTTTTTCTTCCTTATCCGCCACTTTGAGCAGGTTATCCGCTGCATTAAATTTTATCCCTCACTTTGATTGTTCTATCCTCCACTTTTTCTTCCTTATCCGCCACTTTGAGCAGGTTATCCGCTACATTAAATTTTATCCGTCACCTTGAACATTCTATCCTCCACTTTTCCTTCCTTATCCGCCACTTTGAGCAGGCTATCCGCTACATTAAATTTTATCCCTCACTTTGATTGTTCTTTCCTCCACTTTTTCTTCCTTATCCGCCACTTTGAGCAGGTTATCCGCTACATTAAATTCTAACCTCTACTTTACGCTCTATCTACCGCATTACATAAAAAAACGCCCACCGAAGTGAGCGTTTCTTTTTATTCGTTTGTGCCTTTTTCCACGTCATATTCTGTAATCCAATCACTGAAGCTGCCTACATATAATTGGATGTTTTCATAGCCTTCATCTGCTAATACAGCATAAAGCGGAGAGGCTGTTACGCCGCTTCCACAGTAAACAACAACCTGTTCATCAGGTGTAACTTTTTGACGTAATGCATCGTTTGCCTTTAG
The DNA here is from genome assembly GCF_038630435.1 of Lysinibacillus sp. FSL K6-4013. Classification (NCBI taxonomy): domain Bacteria; kingdom Bacillati; phylum Bacillota; class Bacilli; order Caryophanales; family Bacillaceae; genus Lysinibacillus; species Lysinibacillus sp. FSL K6-4013. The sequence goes on along the minus strand of NZ_CP152031.1, from coordinate 1,715,730 downwards.
TTGACCATTTGACTTCAATTGCTCCCAGTCAAAGTTTTTCGCAGTTGGGATATGGCCAGCTACTTTATCCAATGGCTCTACTTCCCCTCTATACCGTTCAGCAGCACGCGCATCGAGTAAAGTGGCTTTCACCTCTCCATCCACAATGGCTTTTACGGCTTGGCGTGGTGCGTAAAGCTCATCTTTCCAATCAAACTCAATGATGGTTGGTGGATATTTAATAATATCCTTGGTAAAAGGAATTTTCGCCTCAAGCGCAGGGGCACCTCCGTTGACAATCACTACATTTGGGAAACCAGCATAAGTTAGCATCCACCAGGCGCGTGGGGCAAATGGAGCTGCTCCTTGGTCATAAACTACAATCTGATCTTCATAGCGTAATCCTAGTTCTTGAAAAACGGATGCCAATTTTTCTTTGCTTGGCATCGGATGACGACCGTCTTTGCTGTCCATATCCGATAACTGCTGTTCTAAATCAATATAGATAGCACCAGTAGCATGACCTTCCTCGAATGCCTTTTTGCCAGCCTCTTTGTCCTGAAGATCGAAACGAGCATCGATAAAACGGACGTTATCAAACTGAATTTCATCCACTGATTTGAATACTTTTCCCATTGGAATCACCTCATGCGTATTGTAATTGTGCGTAAATCGCTTTCCAAGAAGCTAAACGGCTCTCTTCTTGTAAGGCTAATCTTTCTGTGTCAATTTGTTCAAGCGCTTGATGATAGATATAGTAACGTAATTTTTCGGCTTCCTCTGCAATAAACGTAATCGCCCATGTCATGAGAGAAACTTTCTGTGCATCTAAATAATCTTGTGCATCTGGTTTTGTTACAGCTTCTAATGCCTCACTCAGCTTCACTTTTTCATTCTTTTCAAAGAAAGCTTTTTGATTGCGGAAATGAGATTTTACGCTAGCATATTTGGAAATATCCGCAAACGGTCCTTCAAAATCCAATAAATTTGGCTCAGAAGATTCAAAGGCTAGGAATGAGAAGCTTCGATTTAACTCTTTTAATTCGCGGACTTCATCTTTAAAACGTTGTTGCATCTTTTTGCTAATGAACTGCGATAAACGGAAGTTTGTTACACGCATTTCTTGAGTAAAATCAAAACGCAAGCTTTGCATCACTTCTTTTAATGCATGCTCCAACGCTTGCTGTGCTGGCATTGCAGCAAAGGTAGAAGGATTGTAGCCTTCCTTAAAGAACTCAGGGTAACGATAATAAACACGCTGAAGAACATAATAGAGTAGCTCATCAAGCTCCTGTTTTGTTTCACTCTCTAACATGCTCGTATTCAGCACACTGAACTTCGATTGAATATGCTTTTCAAGTGTTGCTAATTCCTCTAGTCGCTCATCTTTACGTTTTAAGTTTTCCTCTGTTTGGGCAATTAAATCCGCCAAACGTTGCTCTGTTTTATCAACTTCCTCTGCAAGAGCTTGAACGGCTAATGCACTCAATTCATCATTTAAGAATGTATGGAAGTCTTTTTCAAATGGTGGCATACCTGATGTTAAATCGGCACCTTCTACCTTTTCCTTCAACGCTAAAAGACTAGATACTCCATATAGTCTTGGGAAGCGAATGCCAAAGCGTTGTAACTCTGAGCGTACATACCCTTTTACATCTTCCTGTTCTTCATCCGTTGTTGCTAAATCAATCGCATTGACAATAAAGAACATTTTATCAAGCTCAAATGCATCCTTCACACGACCAAGCTGGATTAAAAACTCGCGGTCAGCTTTGGCAAAGGCATGGTTATAGTACGTAATAAATAGGATGGCATCAGCATTACGAATATATTCAAATGCTACGCCTGTATGGCGGGCATTAATAGAGTCCGCTCCTGGCGTGTCAACAAGTGTCACGCCCATACGTGTTAATGGACTATCATAATAGAAGTCGATATTGTCAACAAAGCAAGATTTATTCTCTTGTGCTACAAATTTTTCAAACTCTTCACGGTCTACACGAAGAATAGAGCCAAACTCAGACTTAAAGGTTGGATAGCCTTCTTTATAGGCACGAATAAATGATTTATGAACATTTAAACGTTCGTCCGTTAACTGAACGGCAAGCCCTTCATCAGCACGATTATAGGCTTCCTCCAATGACGAGACAGACAAACCAATCGCCGCATAAGAGCCTTGAATATCCTCTAGCATTTGTTCTGCAGTTTTAAGCTGTACATCCGCTGTTTCATGTGGGTGCTCAGGTGTAACTGGACGAATTTTATTGATGGCCGCAGTTGTTGGGTTTGGGGATACAGGTAACACCTTGGCTCCCATTAAAGCATTCGAGAAGGAAGATTTCCCAGCACTAAATGCGCCAAACAAAGCAATCGTAAAATCCTTTTTCTGTAAACGTTCTACTTTATTTTCAAGGTATTGGGCAACTTCGGCAAAGCCTTGCACCTCTTTGACTGCATTGGCAGTATGGAGTGCACGGTTAATCACACCTTCGATTGGTAGAGTCGTTGCACTAATAGCTTGCTGAGCTTCCTCTTGTTGGATGATTTGCTCTTTTGGCTGCAACATGGACTCGTCAAATAATCGAATTTCTGCTAAATCTTGCTTAAATGATTGTTCCCAATTTGTAAGCTGTTGATTGGCAACTTGACGAATTTCATTGCTCGCTTGATGCATAGTGCTTGCACTATATTGCTGATAGCCTTCAATTTCAAGAACCGCATTAATAGCATCTACTTTGTCCTGCATACCCGCCATTTTTAATTTTGACGGTGCAGCAGTTTCTGTTGCTACAGCTTCAAGTGTTGGCGCTTGCGCATTTTTCCAGCTATCTGTCTCCTGAATGAAGTAGCGCTTTGTTGCCTCTGCGACACGGTTAGCGAAGTTTAGCACAGCATCACCTGTTAAAATAGCGCCTGTTTGAACTTGTTGCTCAATCAATGAAAAAGGTAAGTCAAATACATAGGCATCAATGGCAGCGGCACGTTCCTCGTTTAATGCACTAACGTCCTTCAATGCCTTTTTCATAAGGCCTTTTAAATGCCCCGTAATTTGTGCATGGACCACATTTTGATAGGCACTATACGCATCCTCTTTACGTCGGTTTCGCTCTTCCTCTGTTTTTTTCTTTGCAGTAAAGAGCCCACCAACTTTAAAGCCTTCCTGCATACTTTCTAAATAAAGGCGTAAGCGATCACGTAAATCAGCTGGCATAATTGCAGCATTCGCGAGCAACTCCTTACGTTGCTCCTCAAACGTTTCGTTCCAAGCTTCTACTGAGAATAATTCAACCTGACGATTTAATTTATTGTATTGCTCTAAAATATCTTGATGGTGTGCCCAGTCATCCGCACTTAAAATTTCTTCATCAATTGCTAAACGATCCTGTCTTTCTTCCATTAAATAATTGTCATGCTCGCTTTGCAATAAACGCAATGTATTCGTAGCTGTTTGTACAAGCTGCTCCTGCCAATCATTCATACTGTCCATCACGATTTTCTTTACTGCCTCAAAATCATTATGTGGATGTTCAGGCTCTCTTAATGATGTGAAGAAAACACCCTTCGGTACAACACCCCATGCTGCAAAGGATTGATGAACAGTTGCTTTAAATTCTTCGAAGCTCAATTCATTATCTTTATGCTTATCGATCATATTGACAATTAAATAAACATTTGGATTATATTTCATTAATTGCTTTGTGAATTGGAAATTTAATTCCGACTGCACATGGTTGTAGTCCATTGTATAAAATACGATATCAGCAATATGTAATGCTGATTCCGTTGACATGCGGTGTGCATCATCTGTGGAGTCTACCCCTGGCGTATCCATTACAGTGACACCTAGTGGTAGTGTAGAGGCACTGTGTCCAATCTCAATCTGTGACACTAAATCCCCATTTTTACTTAGCTCTTTTACTGTTTTAAAATCATAGCCAGCCTCAAATTTTACAGGCTTTTCATTGTGCATGTAAACAATCGCATAGTCTTCCTCTGATTTATGGACTTTTACGATGTTCGCACTTGTTGGAATTGGACTAGATGCCAGTAGATTTTCACCAGACAACGCATTAATCATACTTGACTTCCCTGCAGAGAAATGGCCTGCAAAGCCAATCACATACTCTTTTTGCTGAATTTTTCGAGCAAAAAGTGATGTTTTATCCATACGCTCTGTATCACCATTATGCTGATAAATTATGTATTGCAAAGAGGCTTGCTTTAATAGCCCCTCCAATTGTTGTTCAAAATCTTTCATGAAACCAGTAACCCCTTTTTCATTAATTATTCATAATTAGTATTCTACCTTATTCAACTAGCAAAGTATAACACTAATTTAAAGCATATATGCCAACGTTTCCATCCTTACAAAAACATGTTTATACAAAAAATCTATGCCAAATGATAGATGGTCAACTAGTTCTTTATATATTTTCTTCATATTTTAAAGTAAGCATATTCGGGGCAAAGTTATATTTTTTTATGAAGGGAGTGTGATGACATATGATGAATCCTAAGTCTCGTCAAATCATCGAAAAATATTGTTCATGTAACTGTGAGGAGCGATTTATCTGGCCCCGTATAAAGGCTACAAACGGCATACCCATTAATCCTCCTACTGAAATAGTCCCAGAAGGAACGATTATACCAACGATCCAGCGATATTTTTATATCGTTACAGCTGATCTTGATCTATCTAATGGGGCAACTCTTCCAGCCGATCTCTTTTGGAATGATGAAGCAAATTCCGTTACTGAGTTTGCAGTTTTTTCACCCAATGGTTACGTTAACCTTTATATTAATGCAGTAATGCAGGAAGGCGGTATTTATACGGTAACCCCAGCCTCCCTGACAATCGTACCCTATAATGCGACATTGTATAGAGGAACACCCATTATTATCGAATCGCTAGGCTTTACAACAAAATAAAGGAAATGAAAGGAGGTGAAATGGGTGGCACTTTCCATTATTAATATTCACGTCAATGTAACAGGTAGTTCTACAAGATTTTTTAACGTCTTAGCTGCACCACTAGCCATTGCAGATGGCACAACAGTCGCTGCATCAACGTTTTTAACTGATAGCGGTACAGCCGCAACAGCATTCCCAGAAGTCGCGAATGGTTACTATAACTTATATATCAATGGTGTTCTTCAGGAGGGTGGTGCCTATACAGTTTCTACAACTGAAATAACGTTCAATACTGTCACAGGTACACTTTCTGCTGGTACGCCCATTGTGCTAGAAGCTGTTGAGCTAGTGACAACAATCTAAATAAAATGGATGCCTTGTTTAGGGCATCCATTCTTACATTTTATTGTAATTGCTGTCTAATATCCGCAATTTTTTTCGCATAATCTAGCGCATGGGGGCCATCACCGTGAATACATAAGGTTTGCACCGCAACTTTAATTTTTTGGGACTGGACTGACAACACTTCATTAGCAGTCAAAATACCTTTTACATGCACTAGCATTTCTTCTTCCGATTGTATTAAGGCATTTGGTTCCTGTCTGTTCACTAATGTGCCGTCATCGTTATAGCGTCGATCCGAAAAAACCTCCTCATATACCGGAAGCCCTATGTCTCTAGCAATCTCTACGATGAGGCTACCAGATAAGGCATATAAAATAAGCTGTGGATTAAAATCATACACTGTATTGACTACAGCTAACGCTTTTTCACGGTCATTCGCGCATTGATTATAGAGAGCGCCATGTGGTTTAACATGATGAAGCGTACCTTTTTCAATCTGCACAAATGCTTGTAAGGCACCAATTTGATAAACCATCATATCGTAAATTTCAGCTGGGCTACATTCCATATTGCGGCGACCAAATCCCTCTCGATCAGGATAGCCTGGATGTGCACCAATATGAACATTTTTATTAATGGCACTACGGACAATTTGATGCATAATCGAATGATGTCCAGCATGGTAGCCGCATGCAATATTGATGGAAGTTACATAGTCTAATAGTGCTTCGTCTTTACCTGTGATAAAAGCATTATAGCTTTCACCTAAATCACAATTAATATCAATTGGCATCATGCTTCCTCCAGTACAAAGTGAATAGTGTTAAACATACGCATTTGCGCTACTTTATGTAAATCCTCTTCATGAACTGTCGCAATAATAGGATAGCCTCCTACTGTTTGAGCATCAGCCATCAGGATAATGGGATCACCACTTTGCGGCACTTGGATCGTACCGAACTGTGTAGCTTCTGACAGTATATCTTTCATTTCCTGAAGTTGTAAGGCAGGTCCTTTTATGTAGTAGCCCATACGATTGCCGCCGATAAATTGAAAAGGATTTTGTAAAAATTGTTGCTGACTCTTTTCTGTAAATAAATGAAAGTGCGGTCCTTTAAACAATCGAACCGTAATGGAACTGTCAAAATTCGGACGATAGGGTGCATATAGCCCTCTATTATATTTTAAAGACGATGATACCTGCCCATACAAAATACTTCCTTTTGTAATCCGTGTTCCCAAATTGCCAAGCGGAAGGCAGGATTGGCTACCAAGCTCATCGTTTGTACGAAAACCTCCTAATGGAGTTAAGTAAACAATAGAGCCTTGATGGACACCCTTGATAGCTAATCTATCTCCCCTCGTTAAATGGAATGTTTTCCACATTTCGATTGGTACATGATTAACCAAGCATGTACTATGCCCCCCTGTTAATACATAAACACAATCAGCAAGCGCCTCGAATTCAAAACCACCCACAAACATTTCAAAAGACGTTTGATCATGGTGGTGATGTAAGATTCTCTGAGCTGCTTGAAACGATCGGTTATCCATTGGTCCAGATAACGGAATACCAAATGCCCGATAGCCGTACCTTCCTTTGTCTTGTAAGCTACCATAAACCCCTTGTTTTGTTACGAGCAGAAGTGGCTTCAAACGCTACACTCCTTTGCTTTTCATTTCCCAAAATTGCTGTTTGGTTATTTCATAAAACTGAACTTCATCACCAAGTTCAAATAAAAATGGCTCTTTGCCATGAACATCAAATAAATCCAACGGTGTTTTCCCTATAATATTCCAGCCACCGGGTGAATCGACAGGATAGATTCCTGTTTGTCCACCCCCAACTCCAACAGAGCTTGCTGATACAGATGCCCTTGGTTTCTGTAAGCGTGGCACAAATAATTTAGAATCAAGCTCGCCTAAGTAAGGAAAGCCTGGTAAAAAGCCGATTAAATACACATAATAGCTTTTGGACATATGCAATGTTTTAATGTCCTCAAAAGGTAAACCTGTAAAATTCATGACGCGCTTTGAATCTAAGGCAAATTCCTCATCATAGCAGACGGGTATTTTTAAAAATCGATTCGTTCCTTTATCAATTGTTGTGGAGGCTTGCATCTCAAGCCACTGCATTTCTAAACGTTCAACATCTATTTTTTGTTTAATATAAGCTGTTACTGTATGGTAGCTTGCAACACTTTCAACTAGGTTATGTCGTAGCTGCTGTTTCAGAAAACGATTAAACGTTTGGACCGCGTGAAAGTTTGAGTGGGAGATTTCCTCCTTGAATGCAAAACGAATAGTATGTTGACTAATCCACATCGAATGAGGAAAATCAATGATTGGTTGCACGTGCCGTCTCCTCAATACAAAGCTGTACTGCAGCTATCAAATCTCCGATATTCCAGCCGGGAATTTTGCCATGTTGGATTGCCAGCTCAAATGATGCTGGAATATGAATAAAGCCAGCACGAACCCCTTTATGTTGCTGTGCATAAGCTAGCCCTTCATACATAATGTTATTACACAAGTATGTACCCGCTGTATTGGAGATTTCCGCTGGATATCCTTCTGCCTGCAAACGATTTACCATACTGCGAATCGGTAAGTTTGTTAGATAAGCATCCTCCCCCTCCTCATAGATACTCTCATCAACTGGTGTATAGCCATTATTATCAGGCTCTCCGTCTTTCACATTAATGGCAATGCGCTCTGGTGTTACCTTAAAACGTCCTCCTGCTAACCCTAATGAAATGATGATTTGTGGTTTCACTTCTTCTATATGTTGTTTTAATTGCTCCGCTGATTGCTGAAAATCAACAGATAAAATTCGTCCGACGATATCATAGCTATCTATCTTCTTTCCATTTAATGCTTCCACAATTTGCATTGTTGGATTTATTTTAAAATCAAGAAATGGTTCAAACCCTGTTACTAATATTTTTGTCATATTTGTCACCTGATTTCTATCGGACGTTTTTTAAAGTAGCGTCCAAATTGTTTAATTTTATTTACTTTAGTAGAAAGTGCTGCTTCAATAATAGCTTGATTAAATAATTTATGTGCTTCAATACAAGAAGTTAATTCTTCATCATAAACAATTTCATCAGACACTTCAGAAATGATATCTAGAGCCACCCACTGCGGGTAGCGTAATATACTTACAGATGAGTATGTTGGCGTAACTTCCATACTTCGATAAAAATTTATATTTCCCATTTCTTCAATTGGGTACTTTTGTGGATCCCACTTTGTGCCATATTTATAGTAGCGTTCACGCCAATAAGCATTTTCTTGGGCAAATATTGTACCCTCAAAAATCATATTCACTTTTTCAGCTACTCGTTCTAGATTCGTAGCCTGGACTTCCCTCGTATCATAATCCGCATATCGACCAATTCCGTAGATCTTAGCACTTGGAAGCGTGTAAGAAACAGGGAAAATAGGTGGACACGCATATCCTGCGAATGGTTGAACCCATTCACGAGCAGGGATTCCATGATCATCAATCACTATATCAGGTGCCCATTTTTTTAAGATAAGTGGTAAAACATTTGCCTCACCAAATACACTTTCTTGGAATTTGACATAGGCAAACTCTAAACCTACCGCATTAAATCTTGCAGCATGATGTTTCCATTTTGGATGTTCTTTTGTCAAGCTCTCCATTATTTCATAACCATCTGGATTTGATAGCGGAATAATGATTATATTAATCTTTTTTAAGATTTCAGGATGGTGACAAATAATATCTTCCATGAGCTCTAATATAGCAGGTGTACTAGATACTTCGTTTGGATGATGGCCCGCTTCAAAGACAATCGTATGCTTTTCATCCGATTTTTTAAGTCCTGAATAAAAGTCACTAGTAATAGGCTCAGTCACTTCAAAAAATGGAATGACATTCCCTTTGTAAGATATATCCCCATAATTTAGTTTGACCTCAGAATAATTTTGATACCGCGTTGATAGTTGATAAACATTTTTAATTTTGTATTTTAAATTATCATTCATTTCCATTACTTTCAGATAATTACCTAAATACATTTCTACTGTTTCAAATTGCCCCTCTTGGTTAAATAAAATTCTTTTTGTAACTGGAACTAAATTGGTTTTTTCATGCCATTTGTATGCCCGTATTACACTTTTAATAGGCTTATAAATATTTTCCTCTATATGAATAAAGGGAATAATACCACCAGGAGCTTGATAAGGTTGATTAACTAATCGGCGACCGAGCTCATTAAAATAATCAAGCGTGTTAAAATAAAGGTCTTCGTATAACGCTTCAAAGGACGAGTTTGCTTCTTGCTTCACGTTTAATTCTTCTTCAATTCCAGATGAAGTAAAGTCAATTTCGATGCGATCAAATAAAGGGAACAATTGTCCTTGATCACGATTTGTTACATCAATATTTAATTTTCCCACTATCTGAGGAAGAAACTCATTGATATACGTTTTATAGAAACGCTCACGATCTGACAATATTGCATTTTCTTGAACCAGTTTCCCATCTTCAAATAACCTATACCCCGCTGTAGTTGGATAGACTTTTCTCTGACCATCAACATAATCCAATTCACTAATCAGCGGATTTAATTCAGCAATTAATAGATCATCAACATAGACACTATAGATGTGCTGCTGTGTGCTTGAAAGCTCAAATTGTACATTTTCTTTCGGTATGCCATATTGCATTTCAATCAATTCATCCACTGGGTAAAGTTCCATAATCCAGCGATTATGTTGTTCTAAACCATTTTGATTAACCCCATCTTTACATATTATTTTTACTTGTTCAAAATGACCCGAAACAGATGGAAGTACTTCCTCTAATATCCAGTATAACCCTGTTTTAAACGCAGAGCGAACTGTAATTGTCTTTAAATTTGAAAATTTCTTATACAAATCTAAACAATATTCATCTCGATTTTTTTTAGAAGCTGTAAGATAGATTTCAGCATCAAGCATTTTATTTGGTTCATCTTGCAAAGCATTTAAAATATACGATGCTTCCGATTCATCTTCCCATGTTGTTTCATACAACAAATCTGCTACATTTACTTGTTTTTCGTTTAGCTCCCAAACACCAAATAAGCCACCTTCAGACACATGCTTTTCTTTTGCTATTGAATGTAGGACAGTCGGTAAGCAATCTTTAGTACCACAAATTTGAATAACGTTTCTAGAACTTAACTCTATGAAATTTTCAGTTCCTTGCTTGATATCAATCGAGAACTGTCGATGATCTTCTGTGACAACTGGTAAAGAAACAGAGGTAGCATACAGTCCTAAACGTAATGCAAGATAGCAAACTTCTTTTATAATGGCGTTTGACATGATTTCTTGTTGTAAATTAATTTTCACACTTAAATGCTGATGTGGATGTGCCTCGTCCTTCTCACCAGTTCCATAGGCTGACCACAGATGACTTAAACTTTCATAATAAGAGGATGGAATATCTGTATGCGTTTCGGCCATTCCTTCACTTGCTATCGTACTTAACAACGTTGACAGCGAAGACTCAGTCTCATAATAGAGTGTAAAGATAGACCCATTCTGTGAAATAAATGTACTACTATGTTGTAAAAATTCCATTGAGTACTGCTGATTAGACGCTTGAAATAAATCAAAATCTATTTCATTTGACTCTAAGCCTAACCTCGCACAAAAATCAATCAATCCGATTGGAACAAGATTTGTAGGTAAGTTTATAAATAAAGAAGGCTTTTTTAGGGTTTCATTCTTATTAAATAAAATTGAAAATATTTTAGAGTTCACACTATCACCTAAACTTTCATATTTGGATCTAAGCGATCTCGTAGCCAATCTCCTAGTAAATTAAAGCCTAGTACAGTTAACATAATTGCAATACCTGGAAATACAGAAATCCACCAAGCTGACGTCATATAATTCCGACTGTCTGCTAACATTCCGCCCCACGAAGGTACTGTCGGTTCAACACCTAACCCTAAAAATGTTAGTGAAGCCTCTAATAAGATAAACTCTGCGATACACATCGTTGCTAACACTAAAATCGAAGAAGCAACATTTGGTAAGATGTGCTTAAGGATAATTTTAAAATGTGTGCCTCCGATTGCCTTTGTAGCCTGTATATATTCTTGTTCCTTTAGAGCTAAAATCTCCCCTCGAATTAGCCTAGCAAAACTAACCCAATATGTAAGTCCAAGAATAATAATGATTTTTTCAATCCCTGTTCCAAATACACTCATAATTACAATTGCTAGTAAAATAAATGGCAGACCTAATTGAACTTCAGCTAACCTCATGATTAAATCGTCCATCCATTTCCCAAAATACCCTGACACAATTCCAAGAAATGTTCCAAGGACTAACGAAATGAGCACACCACAAATCCCTACCAAAAGGGAAATACGAGCACCATATATAATCCTACTTAGCAAATCCCGTCCAACTTGGTCTCCCCCAAGTAAATATTGAGATTTACCAGTATCGTCTAACCATTTAGGCAAATCTAGACGATGTCCTAAGCTAGCTGCTCCTGGATCATGTGGAGCAATATAAGGGGCAAATATCGCACATAGAATAGTCGTGACAACTAATAATAGACCGATTATCCCAGTTGGATTATTTTTAATAAACTTTAAAATACTTATTATTCTACTAACCTTTTTTATTTCGACTGTTTCTGCTTCCATTATCTGTGTCATTAATTGTCACCTCTTCCAGTGCGTATTTTTGGGTTAATTAATGAATAACATAAATCCACAATTAGATTGACGACAATCATGATAAGAGCTAGGAGAATTACTCCACCCTGTACGACTGGATAATCTCGTTGATTAATAGAATCAACAATTAATCTTCCGATTCCCGGCCAAGAAAATACTTGCTCTACAATAACAGCCCCCCCTAAAAGTCCACCGAACTGTAACCCAACAAACGTCACAGTTGGCAATAAGGCATTTCGAAAGGCATGTCGAATAATGACAAGCCATTCTCTAATTCCTTTTGCTCGAGCAGTTGTCACATATTGCATTTTAAGCACCTCAAGCATAGAGGTACGAATTAATCGAACTAAAATACCAGATAAAATCAGACCCAATGCAATGGATGGCAGGATCAATGAGCTAAACCCATCAAAGCCCGATACAGGTAACCATTTTAACTGAACAGCAAAGATCAAGATTAGCATAAACGCTAACCAAAAATTAGGGAAAGAGATACCTAATAAAGAAAAAATACGACCAAAAATATCAATGGACTTGCCTTTATAAACTGCAGATAGGATACCGATAGGAATAGCGATTAACAATGCTACAGTCATCCCCCCTAAAGCAAGTGCTAGTGTTGGCCATGCTCGTTCTAACAACATTTCCAAAACTGGACTATTCGAACGATACGATGTACCAAAATCAAGCGTTACTAAATCTTTCATGAATATGATATATTGCTCCCAAATAGGCTTATCTAAACCCAACTTTGCTGTCAGTTCCTCTACTGCTTGTTGTGAAGGTTCCCCAGCACCGAACATGATGCTTACCGGATCCCCCGTTAAACGAATGGCGAAAAATATAATTAATGAGACAGCAATTATCACCAACACTGTATGCGATAAACGTCGTAGTATATAGGAAAGCATAATTCCATCCTCCTAATTTGAAATGAAAGAGATAGTATGACAAGCATACTATCTCATAATTTTTTACTTACTCGACAGTGACACCTTCAAATCTAAAGCGGCCATCATGAGGTGGTTGGAAATCTTTTATTCGTTTATTCACTGCGTATATTTCAACCTCAGAATATAAATTAACTTCTGCAGCATCTTCATATAACACTTCTGTCAGCTCTTTAAAGATTTTTTGACGCTCCTCATTATTAATCGTTGCTCGCTCTGCCGCTAATAATTGTTCAACTTTTTCATTTTTATAGGATGGATTCCAGAATTCCCCTTCGTGATACATTAAATAAGCTGTATTATCAAAATCTAAAGTCCAACCACCCCAGCCATTTTTATACATTTGACCAGCTTTCCCTTGTGGTATTAACTCTGATTGGAATGTAGTATTTTCCACACTATTAATAGAAACTTTTAATCCCACTTCTTGTAAATAAAATGTTACTGCTTGGGCTATTTCTTTAAATGTTCCATCCGTACCTGGAATAAACAATTCAAGTGTAGTACCTTCAGGAACCTTAGCTTCGGCAAGTAATTTTTTTGCTTTTTCTGGATCATATGGATATGGCTCTAAATCTTTGTTATAGCCAAAAGATAGATTACTTTGGAACGAACTAATGAGGTTGCCATAGCCACCTAAAATTTCTTTCACTATTGTTTCCTTATCAATGGCATAGTTAATCGCTTGACGAACACGTACATCATCAACAGGCTTTTGTGCTGTATCAAAACGAATTGAATACGCTGTAGGAGTGGACACATCCTTTAATTCAATGAAATCAGTTCCTTCTGCTGTTGCCGCTTGCGAAACCTCTAAACGTGTCATAATATCAATATTTCCTGTTTGTAATTCTGCCAGTGCCGTCGCTGTTTCTGGAATCACTTTAAATGTTACTTTATCTAGTTTAATAGCATCTTTATTCCAATAATCTTCATATCGCTCAATAACTACTTGTTTATCACGTTGATAATCAGTCATTTTAAATGGACCAGTACCAACAGGCTTCATGTCAAAATTCTCTGCACCCTGTTCTTGGATATATTTAGGTGGTACGATGACAGCACCATATCCTGAAAGTTTAGTCAATAATACTGGGTCAATGGCATTTAGGTGCATAGTGACTTCATAGTCACCTGTCACTTCAACATTGTCAATCGACGTATAGTTTGAATATTGCGGACCTTGTTGACCTTCTTCTCCTAGTAGTCGATCAAATGTAAATTTAACTGCTTCCGCATTAAACGGTTCGCCATTATGGAAGGTAACACCTTGTCGTAGTTTAAAGACAATCGTTTTATCATCTATATATTCCCAAGATTCCGCTAATCCTGGTTGAATTTCTAAATCTAAAGAACGACTTACTAATCCTTCAAATACCGATGTTGCTACTGTACTCCAAGCAAGTAAAAATGTATCAATTGGGTCCCAGTTTTGTGGGTCTCCTGCCACACGAATAACTAATTCATTTCCACGTGTTGCTGCTGGATTTTCACCAGATGATTTACTACTATTTTTACTTTCGTCTTTTGATGATGTACCGCCACTACATGCTGTTAAAACAATCATTATACAAACAAGTAATAGCGCAATCCATTTTTGTTTCTTCATACATTGTTCATCCCCTTTTGTATTTGTGCTATCTATACGCCATAAGGATATGGCATCGAATAACCTAGTTCAGCAGATATTGAAGCTGCCGTTTCCCACAGACCTTCTAAAAATTCATTTATTTTTTCTTTTGGTATGAGTGTCTCTATGCCCGCTATACTAATCGAGTATTCTACCTTGCGTTCACTATTGAAAATCGGTACTGCTATTGATACAGTGCCTTCTTCCAATTCTGACACGCTGTAGGCATAGCCATTTTTTTTCCCAAATTCAATTAGTTCAAATATCTCTTCATCAGTAACAGGTGTTCCACTAGCATATTTTTTACGAGTTTTTTGAAGTACCTCACTAATTTTTTCCTCTGATTGAAAGGATAAAAGTATTCTTGAACAAGCGCCTGCATAAAGAGGTGCTCTTCTCCCCACCCGTGTATATAATAAAACTGGTTTTAAACTTTCGATTTTTTCGATATAAAGACCATCTGTTTCATCCAGTATGCTTAGTTGAACAGCCAAGTCAAACTTCTGTTGCAACATCTTCATATACGGTATAGCCAAAGAACGAATTTCAATTGAATTTGCAGCAATTGCACCTAATTCAATGAGTTTATTCCCAAGTAGATAATGATCACTCAATACTAACTGTCCACCGCTTTGAACGTAAGGACGTTTTAATACGCCTAAATCTGTAAATGTTTTTAAAAACCTATGTAAAGTCGGTTTAGGAATATCCGTTTCGATTGCTAGCTCGTCTAACCGCCAAGAAGGTTTTTCTTCAGTAAATAACGTTAAAATATTAATACCTTTTTCCAATGTTTTGCTCATGTTAATCGCTCCATTTGCTCTTCATAAAGTAAACAGGAAACTTCATGCTTATCGCCAATTTTTTTAAATTTCGGAGGTGTCACTTTACATATTTCCATGCAGTTTGGGCATCGTGTATGGAATGTACAACCCGATGGTGGATTAGCAGGATTGGGAACATCTCCACTTAGCACTATTCGCTCCTTTACTTTTGAAGGATGAGATTTTGGTAATGCCGATAGTAAAGCTTTTGTGTATGGATGTTTAGGATTATTAAATAATTCGTGTTTATCTGCCATTTCCACTAACTTTCCTAAATACATTACCCCTATGCGGTCACAAAAATGATGCACTACACTTAAATCATGTGATATAAAAATGTAGGTAAGGTTCATTTCCTTTTTTAAATCTTTCATAATATTTAATACTTGAGATTGAATGGAAACATCCAGAGCAGATACTGGTTCATCTGCAACAATCAATTTTGGATTGGACACTAATGCTCGAGCAATTCCAATCCGTTGTCTTTGACCACCTGAAAATTCATGTGGAAAACGTTCTAACTGCTTTTGTGTAAGTCCAACCTGTTTAGCTACTTCATAAACGCGTTGTTTTCTCTCTTCCTTTGTACCTATTCCAAAATTCACCAAAGGTTCTTCGATTATTTTAAACACCTTCATACGAGGATTAAGGGAAGAAAAAGGGTCTTGAAAGATGATTTGCATATCACGGCGCTTTTGACGTACCTCTTTTGGGCTAAGAGTGGCAATATTTTCTCCATTCAGTAAAATTTCACCCTCAGTAGGTGTTAGAAGCTGAATTAATGTTTTACCCATAGTGGACTTTCCGCACCCAGACTCTCCGACAATTCCTAAAACCTCACCCTCATTTACAAAAAATGAAACATCATCTACTGCTTTTAAATGACCAGAACGTGATCCTTTAACTGGAAAATATTTCTTTAAGTGTTTAACTTCTAACAATGGACTGCCCATTGACAATTCCCCCTCCTACTTCGTTCTCTTCGTACAGCCAACATCTAACTTTGGTACCAATAGAGGTTGTATATAGATCAGGCTTCTTTTTACATTGATCTGTTGCAAATTCGCAGCGATCGAAAAATCTACAACCTGAAGGCATATCGGATGGTGATGGCACCACCCCTTCTATTGATGGAAGGTACTCTTGTTCTGATTCAATGTCAGGCAATGAATTTAATAACCCTTTTGTATATGGATGAAGCGGATAATTAAACAAATCTAGCACTGTTGCCTCTTCCACTATTTCACCGGCATACATCACAATTACTTTCTCACATATTTCTGCTACTACACCAAGATCATGGGTAATTAAAATGATGGACATATCTAGTTTTTCTTGTATGTCTCTCATTAAATCTAAAATCTGAGCCTGGATTGTCACATCTAATGCTGTAGTAGGTTCATCTGCAATTAATATTTCTGGTCCACAAGCCAATGCCATGGCGATCATAACCCTTTGTCGCATTCCTCCTGATAATTGATGAGGATATTCATTCACTACTTTATCTGGACGAGGAATACCTACGAGACGAAGCATATCAACGGCACGTTCATGAGCTTCTTTCCTTGAAATTTTTTCATGGCTATGAATCATTTCCATAATTTGGGAACCAACCTTATATACTGGATTGAGCGAACTCATTGGTTCTTGAAATATCATAGAAATTTTTTTCCCACGAATCTTTCGCCATTCCTTATTCGACTTTTTATTAATTTGTTTTTGATCTATGTAAACTTCTCCACCTTGCCAGTTAACCCCGGCAGGTAACAATCCCATAAGTGAAAGTGATGTCATGCTTTTTCCACAACCTGATTCCCCTACAATCCCCAAAGTTTTTCCTTTTTCAAGTTGAAATGATACTCCATTCACAATGGCAATATCTTTTTTATTTTGTTGAATACCTATTTTCAAATCGCTTACTTCTAAAATATTCAAACTCATTTCCCCCTCCGTTCCAAAATATGAAACGCGATTCCATTTTTTAAAATCTTAACAGAAAAAACTTGGTTATTTCAATAGTTTTCAGAAAAAAATAAAAATTCATCTTAATTAAATTATTCCGAAAAAACATTTAATTTTTTTATCATTCCTAGAAATACAAAAAAACATGGTCCGAATATTCGGACCATGCCTAAAGATGTTTAACAAGTATTAGCTCTTATTTCAAATGTGCAGTTGCCTGGTTCATGACGTATTTTCCAACTCCAATATAGATCACTACAGCTGCTCCAATCAATACGAAAGTCATTGCGAACCGCTCCTTCTTAGTTATTTTTCGTTAAGTTTTCAGACGTTTACATTGAATTTGAAAATCATTCTCATTAATATATTATAAATTTCACGTTAATTCGTCAAGACATACTTTCATCTTACCCTTTTTACATGGTAAGATGTAGAAAAGTCGGAAAAAGGATGCGGTAATGATGAGTAATTCGAAGTACTTTCAAACTATTTTAAACGGGACAATCCACGCTTTAAAAACCATTCTTCCTATGGATATAGAAGTAAAGTCGCCTAGTATTATTTCTGAACCCTTTCAACAGCAACAAATGGGCGTATTAATTGGCTTAATCGGAGATTTAAAGGGACGCGTTATCATTGACTCCTCTCCCGAAGTGTTCAGCGGGATCGGTAGCACTATGTTCGGTATGCCGCTTGAAGGAGAAATGCTAGAATCCTTTACAGGAGAATTTGGTAACATGATTGCAGGAAATTTATGTACAGCTGTTGGGCAAGAAAGCTTAGAAATTGATATCACTCCGCCAACGGTGATGGTGGGCAATACAAAATTATATGGCTTTGAAAAGGCCTTTGCTCTCCCAGTTTCGGTCCCAAGCGTCGGTGCCCTAACAGTTCTATTAACAATTGAAGAAGAAGCGGAATAGAAGCTTGGTAGGTTTAAAGTCTGTTCCAAATAAGACATTGTATGCAAGACATTCAGCATGTATGTGTGTAAGATTTGCCTTTCGCCCACAAGGGAATGAGAAGGACGGTTCTCCCTTTCTTAAAATCTATTATTTTTATTAAAAAAAGTTAATTACAATCATTAAGCAAGCCATCTCAATGACTTTTGAGATGGCTTGTTTTTTTTCTCTCTTAAATCCTTCACACTTTCTTCACATAATTCCCCTAGAAGTGTGATTTTTTTCACATCAAAATGCAATGGATTTCTATATGATGACTGTAAGAAACACAACAATAAAAAGCGTAGGAGGAGCAAAAATGGCAAATAAAAAGAAGTCAGATGAAAATTTAAAAGGTTCACTCTATGCAGTTTTTGGAGTAGGTATTATCATCATTTTACTTTGGGTGTACTGCTTCGATTTGTTCATTGGACGGTTTTAATCTACGAAGAAGGGACAGAAACATATGCACATACATAAGTATGAGAAATACTGGCTTGTGTTTGGAGTTACCACTTTAGTGGCATTCCTGATCATTCTCGGTATCGGAGCATTTCATCAAGGCTCCCATCCAAACAATGGTAAAAAAACACTAGATTACGAGAAAGTGAAAGAGACAGCACCTTTTGATAATCCAGGTGTCCATAAGGTAGAAGGTAAGGATTGGGATTACGAAGTGGTGGTAATTGCTTCTGCATTCAATTATAATCCTCCACAAATTGAGGTTCCACTTGGTGCAAAAGTGAAATTTATCGCAACAAGCGAGGATGTTATGCATGGTTTTGAGGTTGCAGGTACGAATATCAATATGATGCTTGAGCCTGGCTATATTTCGGAATATGTGACAGAAGTCAATAAGGTTGGCGAGTTTTTAATCGTATGTAATGAGTATTGTGGTACTGGACATACGATGATGCACTCTATGCTAAAGGTGGTGGATTCAAATGAGTCACACTAATTCAATGACAAAAGTGGATCGTCGAGATGCAAAGCTAGCAATGGCACATATTTACGTGGCATTTATCGCATTGTTATTAGGTGGTCTTGCAGGTTTATTACAGGTTTTTGTACGCTCTGGTCAATTTACATTACCAGCAGGCATTGGTTATTATCAAGTACTAACAGTTCATGGTGTATTACTCGGTCTTATATTAACTACATTCTTTATTTACGGCTTCCAAATTGCAAGTGTAAGTCGAACATCTGGTACATTCACTGATACTCAGAGAAAACTTGGCTGGATTGGTTTTTGGTTAATGACTATTGGTACAGCTGCTGCAGCAACGATGGTTTTATTGAATAAGGCAACTGTTCTTTATACATTCTATGCGCCATTAAAGGCACATTGGATTTTCTATTTAGGTCTTACATTCGTCGTAGTTGGTTCTTGGGTTGGCGGCGCAGGTCAAATTTTACGTTATGTCCAGTGGCGCAAAGAAAATAAAGCGAGTGGACAACGCAGCCCATTACTATCATTTATGGTAGTTGTTAATAATTTAATGTGGTTCGTGGCAACGCTTGGTGTTGCAGCTTCTGTTTTAATTCAATTGTTACCATGGTCCTTAGGTTTAATTGAGCGTGTCGATGTGGCATTATCGCGTACCCTTTTCTGGTATTTTGGCCATGCGCTCGTATACTTCTGGTTATTACCTGCCTATATGGTGTGGTACGTGATTATTCCAAAAGTAATTGGTGGGAAAATTTTCTCCGATTCTTTAGCAAGACTTTCGTTTATGCTGTTCTTACTCTTCTCTATTCCTGTAGGGATTCACCATCAGTTAACAGAGCCTGGTATTGATGGTACATGGAAGTTCATTCAAGTTGTTTTAACATTTGCTGTAATCGTGCCTTCTCTCATGACGGCCTTCTCGATGTTTGCAATGTTCGAGTTACGTGGACGTGAATTAGGTGGAAAAGGACTATTTGGTTGGTTTAAAAAATTACCTTGGAAGGATGCTCGTTTCTTCGTACCATTTATCGGTATGGTGTCATTTATTCCAGGTGGTGCAGGCGGAATTGTCAATGCCTCTTATCAAATGAACCAATTAATTCATAATACTATTTGGGTTACAGGGCATTTCCATTTAACGATTGCCACAGCTGTTGTTTTAACTTACTTCGGTGCGGCATTCTGGTTAATTCCACATTTAACAGGCCGTACACTTTCGAAGTCTTTAAATAATCTTAGTAATTTCGCTGGTATCTTATGGGCTACTGGTATGACGATCATGTCTTCAGCAATGCATATTGCTGGTCTGATTGGTGCGCCTCGTCGCTCAGATTACTCAGAATATGGTGGCGCTCAGCAGGCTTACGATTGGATTCCTTATCAAATCGCACAAGCTGTGGGTGGAACAATTCTCTTTATCGCCATCCTAGTGATCATTTATATCGTAGTGAAATTAGCTTGGTTCGCACCTAAAGGCGAAGAGGAATTCCCAGTAGGTGATGTACATGAGCTTAGCGGTCCAACACCAGCTATTTTAGAAAACTTTAAAATATGGCTTGTTATTTTAGTAGCCTTAATTTTATTCGCTTACACAGTACCAATTATCGATATTATTTCGAATTCACCAGCCGGCTCCAAAGGCTATCAATTGTGGTAAGCATCCAAAGCATCTTCCTATAAAAAAGCGATTTCTCTGTAACGAGAAATCGCTCTTTTCACTTTATAATTGATAGAGTTTCGTATATTTTTCTTGTAAATAGTCTGCTAGGTACTTCGCATTTAAGCCTTCCCCTGTCGCTTCTTGTAATAGCTCGAATGGCTTTTTCAATGCTCCATATTGGTGGACCTTGTCTGTTAACCACTCACGAATAGGTAGTAGCTCTCCCTTTTCTAATAGCTCATCAAAGTTTGGAATATCCTTATCCATCGCGTGCTTCCACTGTGCTGCATAAATCATTCCTAATGCATAGGATGGGAAGTAACCGAACATGCCACCTGACACTCACTAAAATGTCTCTCGATGTTGCTTACTCTGAAAATCGTCAAGTAAATCCCTCAATTACTCATAAATTTAAATAGTTGTCCCATAATATCATATTCTTGAGCAGGAATTGCATTAATTAACTTATTATATTTTCCATCTGCCTATGTTCCTTCTTTTCCATATAAAAGTTACCAAGTTACATATACTTCACAAACTTAATCGAATTCTAACATAAACTTCTTGTTGAGTAGATTTGTAATAAAGTTTGATTAAATTAACGATATCAACCTTGATATGAGAACAAAACTAAAGAGCAAGTTTTGAAAAAATGATTGTTCAAAGCTTGCTCTTATTTAATGGGATAGATTAAATTTTTTAAAGTTCGATAATTTTTGAAACTCTTGTTGTACAAAGCGCTACGTTAACTCAATTAGTAATTCATTATTTAACCAACGTTTGAAGACTTATTAACACGGGGGCATACACAACTAGTGGAATAAGCAAAATTACTGCACCAATTTTTTTATTCCCCTTTTGTAATAATAAAAGAGTAGTCAAGAAAAATAATGGATAAATAATAAAAGTAATTATTAATACACCATCAACTACTTGATACAATTTTCCTGTAAATGCACTTATGAATGGGATTGAAATCCATTCTAGTACGCAAAATGCAATAACCAATATCCACAACCATTTAAGTGTCACCATAATCACCCCTAAATTTTTAATTGGTCAAAAAAGTAAAAACTATATACGGTTCATCATACATAAGCTACACTACTCAACAATCTGGCCAGATTGTTTAACACAATAGTTCAATTTAAAAATGACTCTTTATTATGTTGAACTTAAAAAATATTGATGTAACATGAAATGTAGCTTACTTTCAATCTTGACTTGTAATTTTAGTAGCCTTATTTATATTAGCTTACACAATTCCAATCTTCGAAATTATTTCAAATTCACCAGCGGGCTCAAAGGCTTTAAGCTTTGGTAAGAATATTTTCAAAGCAACAAGCGATTTCTCTAAAATGAGAAATCGCTTGTTTTTCTATAGCTGATATAGCTTTGTATATTTTTCTTGTAAATAATCTGCTAGGTACTTAGCATTTAAGCCTTCCCCTGTCGCTTCTTTCAGCAATTCAAATGGCTTTTTCAATGCTCCATATTGATGAACTTTATCAGTTAGCCACTCTCGAATAGGTAGCAGCTCTCCCTTTTCTAGTAGCTCATCAAAGTTTGGAATATCCTTATCCATCGCGTGCTTCCACTGTGCTGCATAGATCATTCCTAATGCATAGGATGGGAAGTAACCGAACATGCCACCTGACCAGTGCATGTCTTGTAATACTCCCTGTGCATCTGTCTCAGGACGAATACCTAAATATTCCTCATATTTATCATTCCATACTTGCGGTAGATCTTTAGCTTGTAAATCCCCATTGAATAAGTCACGTTCAATTTCATAGCGAATCATGATATGTAATGGATATGTTAGTTCATCTGCTTCAATGCGAATCAATGATGGTTCTACCATATTGATGGCACGTAAAAAATCGGCTAATGCAACATCGCCAAATTGAGCTGGTGAGAAGTGTTGAAGACGCTCATAGTTATGCTCCCAGAACTTTTCATTTCTGCCGACAAAGTTTTCATAAAATAATGATTGGGATTCATGAATCCCCATCGATGTACCAGTAGCTAATGGCAGACCTGCAAGTTTTTCATCAATGTTTTGCTCATACATCGCATGACCACACTCATGAATCGTGCCAAAAATAGCTGAACGGAAATCATTTTCATCATATTTAGTGGTAATACGCGCGTCACCATAATTTAAGCCGATCATAAATGGATGGACACTTTCATCCAAGCGACCAGCATCAAAGTCATAGCCGAGCTGAGTAAGCAATTCTAACGATAATTCACGCTGTGCCTCTCGCGGGAAATGCTTAAATAGCATGCTAGTATCAGGCTTATTCGATGAATGAGCAATTTTTTGAACAAGCGTCACAATAGACTCTCGTAATTCACCAAATACTTGATCTACGACATCTGTTGTCATATCTGGCTCATATAAATCTAGTAATGTATTGTAGGGAGATCCATTTTTAATGCCCCAATATTGAATGAATTTTTTCTGCCATTGAATGATTTCTTCTAGGTATGGTAGGAATAGAGCAAAATTATTCGTTGCCTTCGCTTCTTCCCAAGCCGTTTCTGCCTTCGATTGAAGAATGACGAATTCTTTGTATTCATTCGCAGGAATTTTTTTATTTTGATCGTAATTCTTTCTTACTTCTTCTACTAGACGCAGTGTTACATAGTCAAGATCAGCTTTTTGTGCCTCTAATGCTACTAAAAGCTCTCCTAGTTCTTCACTCGTCTGCATATCAAATAAGGAGGCTGATAATGTACCAATTACCTCAGAACGTTGTGCTAACCCCTTTTTCGGTGCACCCGTCCGCATATCCCAATAAATCACATTGAGCGCTTCCTCATAATGCTGCATTTTCTTCACATAGTCTGTAAATTGTTGAACAGTCATGCATTCATCCTCCTTTTCACGTTATTATTTTATCATATTTTCGAAAATTTTGTATATTGCGGACTTTCTAGGATAATCATTCAGAATATTCCTTTTTTATCTTCTCTATTATTTTAATATATTGTCTATCCCCCAATCCATAGTGTGGAAATAGGGAAAATAATTGCTTTAACAGGTCATTTTGGGATAGATGGAGGTGTTTTTTTATATACGTAGTGATCTCATTCTCTTCATTTAAATAGCTGAAAAATAATTGAATGCCCTGATACATGACAGGTATAAGCGTTGTCTTGGGCAGACGATGGTGCATCAATACTTCCTGATAGACCTCCCCATACGGTCCAAGTTCTATCTCTGTTTCTTCCACTTCATAGGTCATTTCCTTGACCATATAATAATAGACTTTGCCTTGATAGCTTTGTTGCTCTAGGAAAGCGAGGACTGTCAATAAATTCATCTGACAAAACATATCATCTCCAAACCATAAAACAATACATTCATAGTCATTTGTTAACAATGGCTTTAACGGATTCAATGTCACCTGCTCATATTGCTGTAAAGACACCTCATGCCCTATAGCACGCAGTTTATTAAATTCTTCACTGAAAATCGGACTAATCGTTGGATTCGCACACATCGCTTCATTGAAAGGAACGTAATCGCTGTTGCCCATTAATTGTTGTTTTGCGAACTCCTCATACATCATTTGACCATTTAATACATTCAATAGCTTCTGATCGTATTGCTCATTAATCTTCTCTTGTAATACTTCAATTTTTAATTTCTGAGAGATATCCATCGTCAACCATCCTCCATCATCCTGTAATCTCAACTTTACAAAGGTTTGTAAAGGTTGAGGGGACTTTCCGTAATCATTCGGACTTATACCAAAGTACCTTTTAAAAGCTCTAGAAAAGGATTCCTGCGATGAAAAGCCGTAGTGAAAGGCGATGTCGATTATTTTCTTTTGGGGATTTTTTAATGCAGTAGTAGAAAGATAGATTTTACGTAGTGATCGATATTTTTTAATCGTCATCCCTGTCGCCTGATGGAATTTAAAAGAACAGTAATAAGGAGAATAACCCATATCCTTTCCTAATTGCTCCAATGAAAATCCTTCTGATAGGTGACGCTCAATCCAATCAATCATCTCCTGTACAATGTTGTTCATCCACATCCCTCCCAATTTCATTATAGTAGAAGCGATAATGATTTTTATGATATAAGTTGTGAATGAAAAAAACTGCAGCAAACTTTAAAGTCTGCTACAGTTTCTGCTCCCATAAATACAGGAGAGCTTTCTATATAATTGGGGATTTATACTAGCCTTCAAGTCATGTTCGGTTTCCAATCAAACATTTTTTGAGCTATCATGAAGCTTTATTGGAAAGAAAGTTGGGGATCCTTTCGATCCGTTGAAAAATAGAGTCTGTTTACTCTATTCAATGTTTTGGCAAATAGCAATTACCTGTTTCACAGCCTCTGCAGAGTGCTGAAGGGCTGTTTGTTCTTCATTTGTTAGGTGCAATTCAATGACAGATTCGATGCCATTGCCACCTAAAATAGTTGGTACCCCTAAAAAGAGATCGTGGTACCCATATTCTCCTTCTAATAGGGCAATAGAAGGGATAATTTTTCGTTGATCTTTGATAATAATTTCAACCATTTGGGCACACGCTGCTGCTGGTGCATAGTAGGCACTACCATTACCTAGTAAGCCAACAATTTCACCGCCGCCTTTACGCGTACGCTCCACGATTTGCTGTAGTCGTTCCTGAGGAATTAGTTTCTCTAATGGAATGCCGCCTGCATAGGAATAACGGATTAATGGTACCATTTCATCGCCATGTCCTCCTAGGACGAAGCCTGATACATCCTCTGGTGCTATGTGAAGCTCCTGCGCCACAAATGTGTTGAAGCGAGCTGTATCTAATACACCAGATTGACCAATGATACGATTTTTGGCAAAGCCTGTTTCCTTATGACACACATACGTCATGGCATCAACAGGATTACTCAACACAACAACAATACTATTTGGAGCATAGTGTTTAATTTGTCTTGAAACCTGTTGAATAATTTTAGCATTTGTTGTGACTAAGTCATCACGACTCATCCCTGGTTTACGTGGAATACCTGCTGTAATGACAACAATATCCGCACCAGCGATATCTTCATATTGACTCGTGCCTTTAATGGACACATTGAATTTTTCGATGGGGCCTGTTTGTAGCAAATCCAAAGCTTTCCCTTTTGTCGGGTTCTCGGCCTCTGGAATATCAACAAGCACTACATCGCCTAATTCTTTCTGTGCTAAAAATAAACTCAGTGTGGAACCGGTGTGGCCTGCTCCAATAACAGCGATTTTATTTTTACGAAATGCCATTATGCATCACCTCGATTATCTGTCGCTGATGTTGTTTCTGTTGTTTTTTTAGCACGCGTTGCTGCGGGTGCAGAGACAGCCTTTTTCTTTGGTGCCTCTGGTCCTTTAATCATTTTAAAGACATCTTCATCAGGTCTCGGAATGACGTGAGCGCCTAATAATTCACCAACACGCATAGCGGCTGCTTTTCCAGCCTCTACTGCGGCTTGTACAGAACCTACGTCACCCTTCACGACAATCGTCACGATGCCACCATCCACAAACTCTTGTTTGACGATTGTGACGTCTGACGCTTTAATCATCGCATCAGCAGCTTCATAAGAGCCTACTAATCCTTTTGTTTCGATCATTCCAATTGCGCTACTCATTGTCCTCACCTCTCATTACTTCCGTAGAATCAATAATACCAATGACAACTGCATCAATCGGTAACGGATTATCTTTCATGATATAGCGAGATGACCCACCACTTGTAATCAGGACATCATCACCAATACCCGCTCCTATACGATCAGCTGCAACCATTTCTGTGCGAATCGGCTGTTGATTGGAATCAATAGGTTGAATGATTAGTAGCTTTAAACCATTCAGTCCCTCTTCCTTGCGTGTTGCCCATACACTGCCTATCACTCTTCCCATTTGCATGAACTTCACCCTCTTTATGCGACACACATTGTCTAATTACTCTGAACGAATCGTTAATGTTTTATTTAACTCTCGCAGCTTATCATAAGCCAATGCTGTCACAATGGTTTTCTTTGGAACGACAATTTCTTGTGCATCGATATCGAGCACTTCTATTTGTGAAAGTAGCTTTTTGTCATAATGATAGACGGACGGTTGCTCTACTTTCTGTACGACTGGCGACTGCTCTTTCACAGTGATCATAGGTTCACTTACTTGATGATGCACGATTTCTGCAAGCGTTCCTTGTTGAATTAACCCTGCATTTGCTTCATCTGTATCAATATGCATTTCTAAGCGATAACGCTCTGAAACACGGATAACCACATTCGATAAAATAATTGGGCGAATACCTTCTACCTTAATTTGGACAGATTGCCCATCTACGACTTGGAATCTCGCACTATCCGCTGGGGACATATGAATATGTGCCTGTGCAATAATGAGGCCTTCCTTTAACACAACACTTCCCTTTGGACCAATTAATGTAACAGGACTGGAACCTTGAATATCACCAGAAATTCTTAATGGTGGCTTCAGACCTAATTTCATAGCATCTGTCCAGCTTACTTCCACTTGGGATAAGGAACGAGCGGGACCAAGAATACGCACGCGCTCAATTGACCCTTTTGGACCTGCAATTACTACAGTTTCCTCCGCAGCAAATTGCCCTGGCTGTGAAAGCTCGAATTTCGGTGTGAGCTGATAATTTTCACCAAAGAGCTGTTCCACTTCTGCTTGTGCAAGATGGACATGGCGGGCAGAAACACCAATCGGAATTTTACCGTCATGTGGAGGGGAAGATTGATTTTTTAAGACCTGTTGCAGAACTTCTTCCACAATTTTTTGCACTAAATTTTCTTGCATCTTGCCTCCTCCTTACGATGATACTTTTATTAATTTACCCTGTGCCTGCTGTTCGATAAAACCAGCATTTGCTTCATCTGTATCAATGTGCATTTCCAGACTAAAATCATTTGAAACACGTACAACGACACCTCGGAAAGTGACAGGTCGATCACTTACAACTTCCACTGAAACTATTTCATTATTGCGTACTTCCAATGCTTTGGCATCTTCCTCAGTCATATGAATATGCGCTTGCGCAATGATGACTCCCTGCTGGATTTCTATTTCTTTGTCTTGAGAAAGTATTTTAATGCCCGCAGAATTGTCTATATCACCTGATTGGCGTAAAGGTGGTGTCACTCCTAGCTTCATGGCATCAGTGCGGCTTACCTCTACTTGGGTTGCTGGTCTTACAGGTCCAAGGACACGGACATTATGAATAACGCCTTTAGGTCCCTCAATAGAGACGCGCTCTTTTGCAGCAAATTGCCCTGGCTGTGATAAGTCAAAATCTTTCGTTAGAGTCGCATTTGGGCCAAAAAGTGCTTGTAAATCCGCTTCACTTAGATGGATATGACGAGCCGAAATGGCCACTGGAAAAGTTTTTATTGCTGTTGTCATGTTAGCCACCTCTTTATTTTATGGATTGTATTATCAGAACAAGTTGGAGAGCTGTTCTAAAGTTAGATCCAGCTCTCCTCTATAAATGGTAGTTATTTTTCCATCTATAGCGTTGGGAATTTTCTATCCAAAGAATATGAAATTATGCTTCTGCTTTTGGTAGAATCATTTCTAATTCGTGGTGTGGACGTGGAATTACATGGACAGATAATAGCTCTCCTACACGTTGTGCTGCTGCTGCCCCTGCATCTGTTGCTGCTTTTACTGCACCTACATCACCACGTACAAGAACTGTTACGATCCCGCCACCAACATGAACTTTTCCTACTAGATTAACGCTTGCTGCCTTTACCATTGCGTCTGCTGCTTCAATTGCTCCTACTAAACCTTTTGTTTCTACCATTCCTAATGCTGTACTCATTTGTCATTCCTCCAAATAATTTATTTATTTTGTAATGTGATTTGTTTTAATACTTGATCGACAATTTGTTGAACCATTGTTGTATCTAGAGCAGGCTCTTGTGAAACTACCGACTCAACAACGGACTGTACTTCGAATTCTGGTTTTGGCACTTCGACATCTTTAATGCCATACGCCATACGTTTGATATTTAATAAATGTCTTGCTGTAATGTTGTCTGACGTAATATTGCCGCCAAATGTCCCACAGCCTAATGTAAAGGATGGCGCTAAGCCCGTTGTGCCACCTACTGCACCAATTGAGGATAATGTATTAACCACAATCCGTGATACTGGTAATTCAACAGAAAATTGCTCTGCTAATGCTGCATTTTCAGTGTGAATTGAGCATGTATGTCCGCGTCCTCCAATATTTAGCAGGTCAATCATCACCTGCTTGGCTTCTGTACTGTTTTCCACAATATAAAGCGCAAAGATTGGTGATAGTTTTTCAAGAGAAAACGGAATATTTTTACCAATCATTGTTTCTAAGCCCACAAGAACTTTTGTATCGTCTGGTACTGTAATACCAACAGAATCAGCTAGGCAAGTAGCTGATTTACCAACAATCTGGGGATTAACTTTCCCAGGAACTGGCGAGATCAATTTTTCCATTTTAGCTTTTTCTTCGGCATTTAATAGATAGGCACCATTTTTCTTTAATTCTGTTTGCACTTGCTCTGCAATCACCTTATCCACAATAATGGCTTGCTCTGTTGCACAGATTGTGCCATTATCGAATGATTTACTTTGCACCAATTGACGTACAGATTTTTGAATATTAGCCGATTTTTCAATGTAAGCTGGTACATTTCCTGGCCCAACCCCATAGGCAGGTTTGCCAGAGCTATAGGCTGCCTTTACCAATGCACCACCACCCGTAGCTAAAATTAAATGAATGTTTGGGTGCTTCATTAGCTGCTGTGTTGCCTCCATGGAGGACATTGTTAAACATTGTAGTAATCCTTCTGGCGCACCTGCTTTTTCAGCAGCTACTCGACAAATATCCAAAGCCTCTTTTGTACATTTCACTGCATATGGGTGTGGACTAAGCACTAACCCATTTCTCGTTTTTAAAGAAATAAGTGTCTTAAAGATCGCTGTAGAGGTTGGATTTGTTGTTGGTACGATACCAGCAATGACACCGAAAGGACTTGCAATTTCGGCTACTTTTTTCATCCGATCATAGCCCACAATACCAACTGTTTTTAATTCTTTAATATCTTCATAGACATCGCGTGAAGCTACTTCATTTTTCATCTTTTTATGGTTAGGAATACCCATTCCTGTTTCTTGCACAGCCATTTTTGCTAAACGATCTGCTTCCTTAAAGGCAGCATCCGCGACAGCCTTTACAATGTTGTCTACTTGTTGCTGAGAAAATTGCATATAGGCAGCCTGTGCTGTATTAGCATGTTTAACGGCATCTCTCATTTCCTGAATCGCTAATAAGTCTTTGTCTAATGTGGCCATAAAGCCGCCTCCCTTCTAGATCACTGGGTTTCTAGCTATATTTTCAATAGCTTCTCTGAATGCATGTGCCGCAGCCTCGCATGAAGATTGACTGCCAGTTAATAAGCCACCCCCAAAATTGGTTTCAGATGGAGGACCAAAGAAAACCTTTAGCTCAACATCTGCAGCCTTTAATGCTGCATCTAATCCAACAACTGCTTCAAGCGGCGGTGCGATTAAATAAGCAAGTGGGGTGCCAACCTTTACATCTGCAAGCTCAGCAAGATACGTCCCACAGCTTGCCACGGTATGGGCAAACAAGGCATGATTGTCATTATTATTAATGGCTTCAAAATACGTATCAAATTCAATTTTTTGTTGAATGGCATCAAGACCACTACGAATTTCATCAGGTGAGCTTCCAGCAATAATACCAATCACTTCACCTGACAATGGACCAGACGCATGTGCCGCTCCCGCATAAAAGCTTTTTGCATAGACAACATCGACATCTGCCTTTTTCGTCGCCTCGTCTAAGGCTACGTAGCCAACATCGTCGATTGTCAGTGTGACAAGTCCAATGCTATGATGATGTGGCTTTAAATCTAACTGCTCTGCTAGTTCACTGTTGACTCTTGGAATGGTTTGCATCGCCAAGATTTGCGCCATAATTTTTTGAGGATACATATTTCAGCCTCCTAACCTTCTTTTGCGACAAGCTCTACGCCACTTGCCTGATAATGCAGGATTTTTTCTACGACTGTGCCAAGATAAGCGCCCGCTTCTAATGGTGGGATACCACCCTTATGGATATTTGAAATTACCATACGTTCCGCTTCCACTGTCCCAATTCTTGGCTTGTAGCATAAATATGCACTCATTGATTCTGCCGATACGAGCCCTGGACGCTCACCAATTAGGTAAACAATAACCTCTGCCTGTAGCAGCTCACCAATCTCATCCATTAAAGCAACACGCCCTTTGTCAATATAGAACGTAGTACCGATGTCAATATTTAAATTGCTAAGGCTTTGCTGAAGGGCTAAGTAAACATCTTGAACATTCTCTTCAATCGCACTTGCACTCAAGCCATTCGAGATAATAATTTGTACCTTTGGCTGTGGTTTACATTTTTGCTGAATCAATGCCTTTGATTCCTCTGATAAACGACGCCCTAAGTCAGGTCTTGTAATGTATTCCTCTTTATCTGTGACTTTCGTAGTGACCTGAAAGACATCAAGCTTTTGTAAAAGATCTTCTGACACTTCGCCATACACAGCATCTACCGCAGCAGCATGATCGAGTCGGAATTTTAACCAGGTTTTCGTTTTCGGTCTTGTCCCCGCTCTCCCTACACCAATACGAGCAGGTGTATGTTTCTTAGCAGCCTGTACACTTTCAGTTAACGATTCTTCCTCAAACTGAAAGGGCTTGATGGGCACAGCGTCATTTACTGGTTGGTTGAAAGTAGTAGAAGCAAACGTTGTTACTTCCTGGGGAGCTCCATGCTGATACAGCTGAATTAATGGCTCCTGTGATGTTGCTGTAGCTTCTGTTGTTCCTGAAGAACGATTTTCCACTTTATCATAAAACTTAATAAGTGGTTGTTCTGTTGAAGTAGCAGCTATTTCAGGTGCTTGACTACCAGTACTTTTCTCCATCTTCTCCATGACAAGCTGTGTAATCATTGAAACTAATTGATCATTCACTTGACTCACCTACCTTTCAAAAATGGATAAATCGCCAGCTCTTGCTGAAAGTCGACCATTTTCATAAATGCCCATTTTCTCTAACCATGCTAAATACTCTGGTGCTGGTTTTTTACCAAATGTTTGGAGTAATGTAGCCACATCATGGAAGCTCATCGATTGATAGTTGAGCATCACATCATCGCCCATTGGCGCAGCAATAATAAAGTTAACGCCAGCTGCTGTCAGCAATACACTTAAATCTTCCACATCATTTTGGTCTGCCTTAATATGGTTGGTATAGCAAATATCTACCCCCATAGGAATACCATGCATTTTGCCCATGAAATGATCTTCAAGACCTGCTCGAATTACTTGTTTATTGTTGTATAAATACTCTGGGCCAATAAAACCAACTACTGTGTTCACAATATAAGGATTAAAATGTCTTGCAAATCCATAATTGCGCGATTCCAGTGTTACTTGGTCAATGCCCATGTGTGCCTCTGCCGATAGTTCTGAGCCTTGACCTGTTTCAAAGTAGAATAAATTTGGGCCAGTACCTGTTCCTTGTTTTTTAATGAGCTCCTCTGCTTCTCTTATTAAATCAGCAGATATACCGAACGAACGGTTAGCAATTTCTGTCCCTGCGATACTTTGGAAAATCATATCTGCTGGGGCGCCTTGTTTAATTGCCTTCATCTGTGTTGTAATATGAGCCAATACACAGTTTTGCGTAGGAATAGACCAATCATTGATGAATTCCTTTGTAGCCGTAAGCACTTTTTTGACACTTTCAACTGAATCATCTACAGGATTAATGCCGATAACAGCATCCCCAATACCATAGGACAGTCCTTCTTTTAGAGAGGCGATGATGCCATCAATATTATCTGTCGGATGATTTGGCTGTAGACGAGATGACAGCGTCCCTTTTTGACCAATCGTAATATTACACGTTGAAAGTATTTCAACTTTATTGGCTGCGTGAACAAGATCTAAATTGGACATTAGTTTTGTAACAGCAGCAATAATCTCGGAATTCATCCCTTTACTTAAACGCTTTAATTCACGATCACCCGTGTCATTTGATAAAATGTATTCACGTAGCTGCTCGATGCTCCAGTTTTTGATTTCTCCATATATTTGCTCATTAATATCGCCCTCAATAATGCGTGAAACCTCATCATTTTCTTGTGGCACTAATGGATTTTCGCGGATATCTTTAACTAAAAGCTCACTTAATACTGCCTTTGCTGCGATTCGTTGTTGAACCGTCTCAGCGGCAATACCTGCTAGCTGATCGCCTGATTTTTCTTCATTGGCCTTAGCCATAACATCTTTTAATGATTTAAAATTATATTTTTCTCCACCAAATATCACCGATAAATTCACATTCATCCTCCTTACTTTGAATGGAAGGCAAGGGTCTTTACCACAACAGGAACAACGCCAGATGGCAGAACCTCTCCAATGTCGATGTAATCGCCCGTTTCCACTTTAATTTGATCGATGCAAATAATTGGTACTGTCGCATTTATGGCTTGTATGGTCTGTCCAATAATCTTTGCATAATCTGATTGAATGACTATGATAATTGGTATGTCCTTAGAGCATCTTGTTGCCAAATGTAGCAAAATGGCCTGACACAATGCATGTACATCCTGAAAGCTTAAATACGGCAATTCACTAAAATAAAGTGCAAATGGCGAACGATTGTCCTCTATAGAAAATAAATCATTTGCTCTCTCTACTGCTGTCTTCACTGTCGAGTTAAAGTCTGTTAAAGGATCTATATGACAATTGAAGACAGGTACATTTTTTAGTGGTAACACTTGTGCATCTACCTGAATGGTTGCCCCACTGATTTCAGTGGTTTGTGTACCAGCACCCGTCACTGTTGCACGTGCTGTTTCCTCTGGTTGTAACCATAAAAATGATTGTAGCTGTTCATGCTGTTGTAGCATTTTCGCTAATTTTTCACCAATATCATCATATTGACGCTGTGTACATTCATTTTCATAAATACAAGAGGCCACACCACCCGTAAAAACGATGGCATCCACAGGTTTATGCCAGTTTGGTAAATGCCCTAGTAATAATGGATGCTTTTCATCTCTGCATTGCCCATGAAGAATCATGGCAAGTGTTTGCACCATTTCTTCAATACAATGTGTCACTCGAATATCTTCGGCCGCATCACCGACCGCTAACGGATTAGCCCATCGTTCCATCAATCGCATGAGTGGCGGAGAAATTGATTGAATCTTGCCATCCTTAAACTCAATCAATCTACCACCAACATGTAAGGTACATGTACCAATGATCTCTCCAAATTGCATAACAGCAATATTCGCTGTCCCTCCACCAATGTCGATATTGGCGATGACTTTGGATGTATTCTTTGATTGCTGTAAAGTACCTGCCCCTTTGGCAGCAATAATGCCCTCTAAATCAGGACCTGCGGTAGCAACTAAAAAATGACCTGCGCCATCTGCAATGGTATGGACAACCTCACTTGCATTTTCCTTCGTGGCTGATTCACCTGTAATGATGATGGCCCCTGTTGCAATATCAGATGGAGCAATTTGTGCCAATTGATACTGTTGAGAAATAAATTCCTCTATCTTTTTCATATCAATGATGTCTTTATTGATAAAAGGTGTTCTAATAATTGGACTTTGATGCAACACCGTTTTCTCAATAATTTCAATCCTTGGCACATGTGTTATGCCAGCCACATTCTTTAACAGAAAACTACTGACAACCATTTTTGTGGTACTTGTCCCAATATCAATGCCTGCACTAAATATTTTTTCTGTTTTCACCCTACACCTCCCTCTCGCTACTGTGAGCAATACATGAGATACGGACTATCGCTTTCCTTAACAAATTGTCGAATTTCTTCATTTGTCTTGAGTTGAATCAATGGTTCAATCAATTCAATGCCAAGCTTTTGCCAGGAAGAGGTTTTCACGATAGGGCCCTGCGTCATAACATTTTTTAATAAGGCGGTAGCCCTTTCTACATCTGCATCAGGGGCATCAATCTTGGTAATCACCCCTATTTGTATTTTGGGAATCCCTAAGCTGAATTGCGGAGGGAATACACTCCTTGCTGATGTGGCATCCTGCAAGTAAATCACATGCGTTACTTCCAACGATGTTGCCATAATATTTCTGTAATACATTGGATTTTCAACATATTCACCTGGTGTATCAACAATCCAGTCATCATAAACGAGTGCTTGTGTTTTGTTGGCACTGCTTTCTTTGCCCAACAATGTATTCATCAATGTTGACTTTCCTGCTTGCACACCGCCTATTATCATTACTCGATTTTTCATATGACACATCCTATGATTTTGTTATTTTTGATGGTGTATAGCCTAATACCTCGGATAAAAAACGATTGATTTCCAACATCGCCATTTCTACCTCTGACACACTACCAACAATAACGAGACTACCTGTAAAACGATCTAAAAACCCAAGTTTGACATTGGCAGCCTTTGTTGCTAAGTCCCCTGCAATAATTACCGTTTCACTTGGTGTACAAGTCATAATGCCAAGTGCACCTGCTTCTTGGATACCTAGCTTTTGAAACATTTCTGGATCAGGATTGGCAATAAGGTGACTCAATGTTAGCTGTTTACCCGGCACAAACTCCTGAATAAATCGTTTTTTCTCTTCACTCACACGTCATCACCTCACTTTTTAATCAATTAAGATTGTTGATCTGTTAAATACTCGCCTTCTTTGATAATGCCAGCCTTACGATCTTCAATTTCCAACCTTAATGCAGTTGGTACTGAAAGCTTATAGGCTAAAATTATCGCAATAACTCCCGCTAAAAACTTCCCTGCAATAACAGGTAAAATAATGGTTGGCTGGAAGTTCGCCGTGAATGATAAGTGATCACCTAATAAAAAGGCGGAACATACACCAAATGCAATGTTAATTACTTTGTCTTTTGGTGGCATATGGCGAATTAGTGTAAACATCGCTAAAATATTCGCAATCGTTGCTAAAATCCCAGCACTTCCTACAGAGGATAAGCCTAATTTTTTACCAGCTGCTTCAAGTGGCTTGGAAGCATACTTTCGAATTAGATACACCATTGGGAAGGCACCCGCTAGCATAATCCCGATATAACCGGCTGTTTCTAATGCTCGGAACTGATCGATTTCATCAGCCATGATTGGATCGAAGCCCCACGCGCCAAAAATCTTTGTAAAAATACCTGTAAAAATCTCAACAATAGAGAACACTAACACCAATTTAATTCCCGCATCCATTACACGACCGAATACCATGAAGCCAGTAATCATGCCGTTTGGAATAAGCTTTAAGCCTAGTGCGATTAAGATAACGAAAATGAATAAAGGTAGTAAGTTAATTAATATTTGTAAAACAGAAATGGCAAATACATATGTAGGAGCCTCTGTTGTACTAATGACTTCACGTACTTCTGTGTTGAATAGCACAATCATGATCGAAGAAATAAATGCACCAATCGGAATTGTTAAAACGCCAGCCATAATTCCTAGCGCCATGTATTTATGATCACGCTTATCCAACATCGCAAGGCCCATTGGAATTGAGAATACGATAGTAGCACCTGACATAAAACCAACAACAAGAGCCATTACCCATCCCTCATAAGACTCCTTTAATGCATTGGCTAATTGATAACCACCCATGTCCGAGGCTAAAATCGTCGTCGCTGCAATCGCAGGATCTGCACCAATTAACTCAAAAATCGGACTAATAAAATGACTAATAAACCATGTTAAGTAAGGTATAGCTGCCATGATCCCTGCTGCTGGGACAAAAATATGACCAACCGTATGGATCCCATTCATAAATTCTTTCCCAATTCCATACTCAGCATCTCGGATAGCTCCGATTGCCCCTAAAACAGCACAAATCATAATAATATAAACGATAACCGTTCCTATCATTGCCATCTTACTCATCACCCCTTTTTTATTTATAAATTTATATAAAAAAAGGCACTTTAAAGAAGAAATCTCTTTAAAGCGCCTTTGCTTCAACTATTGACTTGTAAGTTGTTAATAATTTGCTGTGCAATATGCACCATTTCCTGTTGTGTTTGCATGCTTTCATTGCGAATCTTACGGTAAGCCTCGTCCTCGCTTATATTTTCAGCCTGCATCAGCAAGCCCTTCGCTCGTTCAATGACTTTTCGCTTATCTAATTGTGTTTGCTTATGTAAGATCTCCCCATTGAGACGGTTGAATTTATCAATTTGATGAAAAGCAACCTCAAGCACAGGCAACACATTTTTTTCAGAAAACGGTTTCATTACATATCCTAATATATTATCCTGCTTCATGTATAGCAACAATTCTTTTTCACTATAGGCCGAGATGAAAAGAACGGGTATACCAAGCTGTTGTTCAATAATTTTACTTGCCTTTAAACCGTCAAGTTTAGGCATTTTAATGTCCATTAAGATTAACTGTGGTTTATGTAAAAAGGCTAATTCAATGGCTGTTTCCCCATTGTTCGCTTGAGCTACAACTTCGTAGCCGTTATCTTCTAACATAAACTTCAAATCAATCGCAATCAGTGATTCATCTTCGACAATCATAACTTTCCTAGTCATTTACGATAAATACCTCCTCACTTACAGGGAACTGAATTTGAGTATGTGTACCTTCATTACTAGGGATAATTGAAAATGAGCCAGCTAAATCATATTCTACAAGCCTTGTGATAATCTCCATACCAAAAGATGCCTTCACCTCTTGCATTCCAACGCCGTTGTCAGAAATATGAAGCGAAATTGTAGAATCTTCCTGAATGAATTGAATATCGATGATTCCTTCATCACGTCCGATAAACGCATACTTTAATGCATTTTGCAGTAGCTCACAAATAATGAGTGCTAAAGAGACTGCCTTTTTTGAATGGCAGAACAGCTGCAAATTTTCATGATGAAAGGCTAGTTGAATAGTTGCTGTATTAGACGTACCAATCATTTTATGACCAATTTTTTTAGCTAATGCGATAACGTCTACTCTTTCTTCAGCGTTATCTTCATTTTCTAAAATCAGCTCATACACCGATGAAATACTATAGATTCGATTTAATGCCTCTTGAAACGCACTTGCATTTGAAGCAGACAGATCATTTCGCATTTGTAAACGTAATAGACTTGTCACTGTCTGAAGATTGTTTTTCACGCGGTGGTGAATTTCTCTTATCGCAAATGTTTTCATCATTAGCTCATTTTCTTTCAGCTTAAGCTCTGTTAGATCATGAATAATGAGTAGTGTGACTTTCTCGTTATGACTGCGAATTGGAATTTTCTTTACAATAAAGGATTTACGATCAATCGTAATTTCAAGGAAAAAGACATCGTCGCCTTTATCATAGACCTCCTGTAAAAAAGGTAAGATTTTATCCAATGCTACATTGTCAAAATTTTCTAATCCAGATAGCTCTGAAATAAAATGATAGCCAGCAGGATTACTATAAATCACTTTATTTTCGTGATTTGTGAGAATAATCGACTCTACGAGTAAATCAGAAACAACTGGAATCGGTTGAGAATTTGGTTCAACAATATGCTCAATTAATGCAAAAGGCATATTCTGAAAATCATCCTTCGGTGTCGTTTGCATCTTCACCATTTTTTCCTGAATCAATACAGCAATTACTTGCTGCTGCTCATTAAAAATGGGAATGACATTTTGCTCCACCGTAATGCCTTCCTGCGTAATTGCTCTGGAAATGGATGATTTTTCTTTATGTTTAAACGCAGCAAATACGGCTGGTTCAAAACTTTCAAATACGAATTTTCCGATAACTGATTTTTCGTATAAACCAATCTCTTTCTTTGGGAATGCCTCTGCCACAACAATTGCATGCGGTAAATTCTCCAACAGGCAATCTATGAACATGTAACAATCAGTCAACTCAGCATAATACGTTAGCGTAGCCTCTATTTCTATTAACTTGTCAATATCCGTTGCCGATAGATTTGTATATTTTCTACACAATGATTGAATGTTCGACAGGTTTAAGCCCCCTATCAAGGAATAGTCAGCAAGCAATTTGACTATTCTTAAAAATCTTTGTCATTATTATAAACCTTTTGTGAAATTATTTTCAATATAAAAAATATATTCTTTCACAAGATTTCGTTGCATTACAAAGAACTATATAGCTTAAAAGAGAAATATTCAACAGTTTTTTAAAGATCCATAATTTAACTACACACATAATGTTATTTTAATATAATAAAAAACGAGCTTACCGTTTGGGTAAACTCGCTTCTTTCTATTTTATTTCTGGTACAACTGCTACTATATTTTCAAAGGCTGCGCGCTGCTTTTGTTCATCTTCATTTAATAAAATGTGAATATCCCCATGGTCATTCGATGTACGAATTAAGCGCCCCATCCCTTGCTGCAAGCGTAATTGCATGAAAGGTAATTCCACTTCCTCAAATGGGTTTTCAGCAAATGTACGTTTCGCATCAAATAATGGGTCCTGTGGAGGAAACGGTAAATCATAAATAATCACACGCGTTAATGCTTCCTCAGGCAAATCTAACCCTTCCCATAAATGATATGAACATAATGTTTTAACTGTTCCTTGCTGGAAGTCTCGAACAATGGCTGATAGCTCTCGATCTCCCTCAAATGCTACATACATACGTTCCATTAGCGGTAATTCTGCCTTGAAGTTTAGCATGGCTTGCTTCGATTTAAACAAAATCAACGTTTGCTCGCCATCACGCAGCAACTGCTGAACACGTGCTGTTTTGTCTCGTTGTGTAAGCTCATGTAAATAGATCTTCATAACCTCTTCATAGTCGAACGGGGATGGTACAGAAAATGATTGGTAATCTCGAATTCCTAAACTATAGGCAATATAAGAAAAGTCTTTATTGACCGATAACGTGGCAGAAGAAAAGACGATTGGAAGCTTTTTAGAGAATAATTTTTCTGCTAAAACTTCTGTGATTAAACGAGGCATAATGACGAGCGTTTCTTCACCATCTGTTTCCTCTAACCAATCTACTGCATCTCCCTGTGCGATGAAAATACGCAATGAAGCCTCATATTGTTCTAAATATTCTTCCGCCATATTTAGCTCATATTCAGGAATCATGTACATTTCTGATTCAAAAACGAATTCCTCCATCAATGTTTCTACATCATCTATTAACTGCTTCCCGTAAGCGAGCAATGTTTTTGATTTGTTTATGCGTTTGCGGTCTTCATTAGAAGCGACGATATCATCACGAAGTTGATCAAAAAATAGTTCATGATCATCCTGTAATTTCTCCATTGCATACAGTGTGCGCTCGCGTACACCATCTACCATCAAGCGCTCCAGTAATTGCACAATGGTCGTTGCCTGTACTTTATAGGTCATCGCTTTTTGCGCAGCATACTCCAATAAATGCCCTTCATCCAGCACCATCATTGATACCTCAGGCAGTAATGCTAGCTGACCTTCACGCTCACGAGATTCCTTTGTAGCCAAATGCTCCATTAGAAAATCTTGTGAACAAATAACAAGATCAGTTGATTTTCGATAATGAGAGCGATGCAATGTTTGCCCACAGCGATTACGAAGATCACAAACCGAGCATTGCATAATCGAATTGTAATTAACCTTTTGCCAATCCTCATCACTGACAGTTGGATAATCACTGCGTTCCCCATATGGATGAACAGCAATCATCGAACCCTGTGCATAAACACCATCAGGGATAGAAAAGGCAATATCGTCTATCCATTCATCCGACTCCACTTTTTCTGCTTCCTCAAAGCGTTTTAAGCATAAATACTGATCTCTCGATTTTGCTAGACGAACATCAATATCAAGTCCTAACGTTTTTTGGAGTTTATATATATCTCCC
Source organism: Lysinibacillus sp. FSL K6-4013 (assembly GCF_038630435.1). Classification (NCBI taxonomy): domain Bacteria; kingdom Bacillati; phylum Bacillota; class Bacilli; order Caryophanales; family Bacillaceae; genus Lysinibacillus; species Lysinibacillus sp. FSL K6-4013. The sequence continues at coordinate 1,674,945 of NZ_CP152031.1, read as the reverse complement.
CCCTCTTTTACAAGTTGGTCGATTAATGTTTCATCTGCACAAGCAATCAACGCAGGTTTCCCTGTGTAGCGTGCATAGGAAATGGCTGGAAGCAAATAAGCGATCGTTTTGCCAGTTCCCACTCCTGCCTCTGCAAAAAGAACATTCTTTTCTTTTAGTGCTTGTTCTATTTGATAAGCCATAAAGATTTGCTCATCACGGCATTCAAAGCCCTTTTCTGGTAATTCATCATAAAGAACATCGCCCATCCAGTCACCTAATGAATCGAAAAATGAACGGTCCTTTGATAATGCAAATGGTAAAGATTTACGCAATTAGTGTTCCCCCTCTAACTATCTGGTGCTATTATACGCGACGAAACGGAAGATAAGAAAAAATCTTATCTTCCGTTACTATTCGTTAATCTCTTTTAGACTTTTGACCCCAGAACTGATAATAATTTGTTTCAATAAAACCATTAAATAATTTACGCTTTTTCGTCGCTTGGCGTCCATATAATTCTTCAAAATTCTTCATGGAGGATAGCATATATACAGACCATGTTGGATAGTTTTTCATGACCTTCCCAACATCGCGGATCACCTGTTCCACGACTTCCACATCACCAATACGTTCTCCATACGGCGGGTTTCCAATCATGACGCCATCCGTTAACTGTGTTGTAAAATCACGTGCTTGCATTTGCTTAAACGTGATTAACTCTCCAAAGCCTGCTTCCGTTGCGTTTTCTTGTGCAATGCTGACCATGCGGTGATCAATATCGGAGCCAATAATTTCTAATGGCTGATCATAGTTCGCTAAACTCTCTGCTTCATCACGAACCATATCCCAGATTGCAGCTTTCATCCATGGCCATTCCTCAGAAATGAATTCACGGTTATAGCCTGGAGCTATGTTTTGTCCAAACATTGCCGCTTCCAATGTAATAGTACCAGAGCCACAGAATGGGTCAACAAACGGACGATTCGGATTCCATTTTGAAATTTGTACAAGTGCAGCAGCTAATGTTTCTTTTAATGGTGCCTCACCTTGTGCCTGACGATAGCCACGCTTATGTAGGCCAGCACCAGATGTATCAATCGTTAGTGTCGCCACATCCTTTAAAATTGAAACCTCAATTTTGTAAGTCGCTCCAGATTCATCTAAAAAGCCAAGTCGTTTATAATGCTGTTTCATTCGCTCAACGATTGCCTTTTTGGTAATGGCTTGACAATCAGGTACACTAAATAACTTCGATTTTACGGACTTTCCTGAAACAGGAAAAGCAGCGTCCACTGGTAAATACTTCTCCCAAGGGAGTGCCTTCACACTTTCAAATAATTGTTCAAACGATTTTGCTGGGAATTGCCCAACGACAATCTTTACACGATCCGCTACACGTAGCCATAAATTGGTACGAGCAATCGCCGTTTCATCACCTTCAAAATATACTTTGCCATTGTCAACGGTTGTTTCATAGCCAAGTGCTTTTACTTCTTGTGCCACAATAGCTTCTAAGCCCATTGCTGACGTAGCTACTAATTGATAGTTTGCCATAAATTATTTCCTTCCTTGATGCTCAATTTCCCAATACTCCATAAACTCCATCAATTCGTTTAACGGGAGTGGTTTGCTGTAATAATAGCCTTGGATAATATCACAGTTCATTTTACGTAGTATATCCACTTGTTGTGCTTGTTCTACACCTTCAGCAACAACTTTCATTTTTAGGCGATGGGACATTTGAATAATAGCATCTACAACTGCCTGTTTTTCATCGAGTGATCCAATATGCTGAATAAAGCTACGATCAATTTTTAAACAATCTAATGGGAAGCGAACTAAATAGCTTAAGGACGAATAGCCTGTCCCAAAATCATCGATTGAGATTTTAAAGCCTAATTGTTTTAAACGAACCAATTTACTGACAGTCTCATTGGCACTGTTCATCACCGTTCGCTCTGTCACTTCTATTTCAAAATTGTTAGCTGGCATATTATAGCGCTCTAATATTGTTTGTATCGACTCCAAAAAATTCTGCTGTTTAAAGTGAATGCTCGAGATATTAATGGCGACAGGTGTTTTCCAACCATATTGTTGCATTTGAATGACTGCCTCACATGCTTTTTCAATAATGAGCTCACTTAATGGAATGATTAGACCTGTATCCTCCGCATAAGTGATAAACTCCGCAGGCGACACAAAGCCTAGCCTCTCGCTATTCCAGCGGACTAGTGCTTCTAAACCTTGAATCTGCTCATTTTCCATAGCAATCTTTGGCTGAAAATATAGTTCAAATTCACGGTTTTCTATTGCTCTTCTTAACTCAGAATCTAGCAATAGCACTCGTTGTGCGTCGGTTTGCAGTTCATCAAAATAGAAGGAATAGCCGTTTAGTTCATTCTTTTTTGAATACGTCATTGCTCTATCTGCACAATTGATTAGTTCTTCTGTGTTTTTACTATCAACTGGATAAACGCTAATACCAATACTTGTAGAAATAAAAACTTCCTGATCATTTATCATCATCGGCTGTTCAATACTACTAATAATTTGTTCAGCAAATTTTGCAGCCTCTTTCACATTTTTCACATTGGTTAATGTAATGACGAATTCATCTCCGCCATATCTTGCAATAATATCTTTATTTTTCAGTAATTTTTTTAGTCGATTTGCTACTTCTATTAAAATTGAATCTCCAACAGCATGGCCTAATGTATCATTAATTTGCTTAAATCGATCCAAATCTAAGAAATAGATCGCATGCTGCACTGAATGAGAAATAGCAGAAGTCGATTCCAAAAGATTATCCATTCTTTCGATATAGGCAAAACGATTGGATACATCTGTTAATGAATCCGTGAGCAAACGCTTTTCTAATTCATTTTCTACTATTTTTCTTTCAGACAAATCTGTGAAAATACCACAGTAATTTGTAACCTCACCCTCATCGTTGGTTACACAAACAATTGTTAACCATTCAGGATATACGTCTCCAGTTTTACGACGATTCCATATCTCACCTTGCCAAATGCCTTCTTGTCGTATCTGCTCCCACATCTCTAAATAGAACGGCAATTCATGTACACCAGATTGTAAAACGGCTGGCGTTTTTCCAACCACATCATCACATGTATAGCCTGTCACAAATTCAAAGGCAGGATTAACCATTACTATTTTTTTGTATTCATCAGTAATCATGATACCTTCAGATACATTTTCGAAGATTTTAAGTATTAAGGAAGTCGGATATTTAGATATCAGTTTCAGTTTATCCGTACTTTCCCAATTGTTTACTCCGTTCATGTTTCCGCTCCATCCTATCTCTCTATACTCCCTCTCAGAAGGGCATTTACGTCAGGCCAACCACTATGTAATCTATTACGCTCGGTGTAATTGTCACTGACGCTTCTCTTTCGTGCAATGAATGCGTCCAGATTTTTCGAATTTGCTCGAAAAGCGCCTCAAGTAAATCTATGACAATCGCCGAAGGCATTCTCTTGATAAACAGGTAACCATACACCTAAACTGATAAACCATTTATAGAGGTGGTTGTTATACCTGGCGTTTGCTTACAATACAAGTATGTGAGCAGTCAAGATCAATACATCACATTGATGCTATAACCGTTTTCAGATGTTGTGACTTAGAAGCGGTAGCGATACTTCTCAAACGTATAGCGCATACCAAGACTTGATTAACAAGGTTACTTTTTCCTCATGAATTCAAAATAAAAGCTCTCCACCGAATTGGAGAGCGCTTGTTATTTCGTAGATAAGCATCAAAAAATTCCATAAGCCATGTTTTGTTCCCGAGTACTCAAACAGCTTGCGCCTCGTACGATCAGGTGGTAATCATCTATCTACAGAGCAAACTCTGTCCCTCTATCCGTTCAATTCCTTCTAGAGAGTGCCCCTACCATAATTTGGGTTTCTCACTCGTGGGGTTTACCTCGTTCCACCTTGCAAGTTTCCAAGCAAGCTTCGTCACTGTGGCACTTTCAGGAAGTGTCAACCATATCCAGAGGACTTAGGTTTTCCTTCCGCCGTCAGCCTTAATAGCTGCCTTACCTTATTTTTTCAGTAAGCACGAACACTACGGTCATCTCAGAACCGTGCGAGCATGGACTTTCCTCTACGACGTCTAGCGCCGCAGCGATTACCAGAATTTCGTGATGATACGAAAGATTATACTAGAGTTTTATGTTAAATACAATATAATTGACTAAATTTATTCGTACAGCTTGCTACCAAATACATGTTTTTCTAAATTAGAAAGACGTTTTAAAATATCAAAATTCGTTGTACCAGCTGCCGCTGAAGCAACCGGTTGTCTCTTAGGTGTGCTTTCAATTTCTTCTTTTAACTGTCTATTTTCTTCACGTAGTTGGGCCACCACTTTTTCAAACGTTTCATAGTCTTGAATAATTTCATCAAGAAAAGAATCTACTTCTTCTACATTGTAGCCTTTAAAGTTCTTTTTAAATTCCTTTTCAAGGATCATTTTTGACGTTAATTTAATGTCCATTCACATCGCCCTTCCTCACACTACATACACATATACATTATAATAGCATACTTCATCACATTATATCGTCTGAAAACACTAATTGTAAGGCTAAACTTGTCGTTTCATGCGCTTACCTAGGAATTTATTTCTTATTTCCTAATCTACGTAGTCTCTTTTCCCAAGAAATTTCCCATTTTTGTTTTTGTTCTGCTCTCCATTGCTCATGATCTTGAATGAGACGTATGCCTTCTTGCGTATAATAAAGGGCCTGCTCATAATCCTTCATTTGGTGCTCATAAAGTATGGCTAGCTGCTCAAGGGCATGTAACTTTGTTCTTGCTTCTACAAAATGAAGAGAGGCCACGAATGAGTCAATAGCTTCACTGTAGCGTTTATTCTTTTTGTGCTGTATTGCTAAATAATATTGAGCATGGCCCGCTTCTAGTGCATCAAATTTCGATGTCACTTTTTCTAAAACCCTCACACTTTGTGTGCTTTCTCTTAAATCACCATACCATTTCCCGATGTTGGTGAAAGTTTTTGCCGATTCTTCCTGGTCCTGCTCAAACAATAAATACGTAGAATGACTATACAGTGTGATTAGTGATAGTAAATCCCACTCATTATGATGCAATACCTTCATAAGTGCATCAGGTACGCCACTTTTTACAGCATCCAAATAAATAATAGGTGCGAGATGGCCTGGGATATCCCCTTTACGCGAAAAACCAAGCTTTTCTTCCTCGACAGATTTTAATTTTAAGCGCTCCATATCATTTTTCCATAAACGCTTCGAACTATGCAACAAATCGATCTGTCGCTGCGAGCGTAATTTGGGTAAAGTTTTTTGATGCAATGTCCATCGTGTTTCAAGCTGTGGCCAATCAAAGCTTTTCCCATTATAGGTAATCACAGTAGCTGACTTTTGCCAAAGCTTGGATTCAAATAAGAAGGCTGCTTCATGTGCAGGATCTGCCATAATATATTGTGTGAGGATGAAGGATTCTTCAGCTACCTCTAAAAATCCAAGCAAAAAAATATGAGTCCCAACGCCTTTTAAACCTGTTGTTTCCGTATCAAAAAATAATACAGACTCCTCCATATCGAGCGCATAAGGATGATCAAACTCGGCATCTTGCCATTTTTTCAGGGCCTCAAAGAATGTTTTTAGCTGATAATGACCATGCTGATAGCTAAACGGATAGCTTACTTGACGCTTAAAGACGATGCCAAAATCATTTTCAACAACAGTTAGTCCTGCTCGTTTCCATTGCTCTGTATAGCTAGGCCTAGCAGGTTTTTGGAACGCAGGTTCTTCAACTTTCTGTTTAGCAGTCACTGGTTTTTTTCCAAGCATTTTTTTCATTTGTAATATTTTATTTTCGTAAGACATGAATTTCACTCATTTTCTGCTTATAGTATAAGACATCTCTTTTGCAAGAGTAACATGATTGTTAACCTCATTCAAAATATTCTTCGCCTCGACTTACCATGAATACAAATAAGAGGGTGGAAGAACCAATTCGCGTTCTTCACCCTCTGTTTGCTAAGCCATTAATTGTTGCAGTAATTTAGCTACCTTCCCTTTTGTTTGAAGCAATGATTCTTGTGCCCCAATACAGGAAGGACAGCCTGATTCACATGCACAATTTGCGACATGCTCATATGTTTTCATGATTAGCTCTTCCCATAGTTCATATACCTTTTCACTTAAGCCGATGCCACCAGGATACTTATCATAGACAAAAAACGTTGGCTGCTCATTATGTGTAGCCTTCACCTGCGGTACAACGGCTACATCACTACTATCACATTGGATAAATAAAGGAATGAAGGCGTTCATCGCATAGGCTACTCCAGTCATAGCATCTGTTAGCTCTTCCTCAGTCCATTTATCTGGTGCTGTAAACGATAGCCACGAAGCACTTGTATGCATTTCATCTGGTGGTAAATGTATAGGTCCTGAGCCAATATTGTCATGTGTGCCGAAGCGGATTTTCTTGAAAATCGTTGCTTGTGCAACTAAGCCAACATCGCCAAAGCAAATCGTACCGCCCGCATATGAACGGTTACGATCTTCCTCTAAAACTTTCATTTCAACGGCTAGATTGGCATCTGTATAGTAATCAACATCTACTTCACGTACGTAGGCTTTCTTTTCCTCCCAGTCAAGCTTCTCTACTTGGAATTGAATACCTTGGTGCAAGTAAATGGCTTCTTCATGTAAGAGTGTCATGGCACTATGACGATCCATTTCACCAATAACCTTTGTCTGTGCAGGAATGGTAAGATCAATAATGACTACATTTTCCTGTGACGCTGAACGTAAGCTAATATCATGTGCCGGGAAACGATCACTCATCCAATGCCATTTATCACTTGTCTTAAATACTACCCCTTCCTCTGCTAAATACTCCAACAATTCCTGTATGTCATATTCTCCATACGTATCGCCTGTTGAGAAAGGTAGCTCGAAGGCGGCACATTTCAAATGATCCATTAAAATCAACATATTTTCTGGATAAATACGTGCTTCCTCTGGTGTACTGCCTAGTAAAAATAGTGGATGATTGACCACATACTGGTCCAATGCCGAAGATTGCGCAACATAAATAATCAATGCCTCATCCTGACGTCTCCCTGCACGTCCTGCTTGCTGCCAAGCACTCGCAATATTTCCTGGATAACCGGTCATAATACATGCTTGTAATTGACCGATATCGACACCTAATTCTAATGCATTGGTGCTAACTACTGTTTGAATCGTCCCATCACGCAAGCCTTTTTCGATGACACGTCGCTCAGATGGTAGATACCCACCGCGATAGCCACGTACAGATTCATCGAGTAGCTTATTACGTGTCAGTTCCTTTAAATAGGTTACAATCATTTCTACTCGTACCCGACTTTTGGCAAAAATAATGGATTGAATGCCGGCCGTGTACAGCCTTTTAGCTAAATCACTAACCTCTAATACTGCACTTCTACGCACGCCAAATGTTTTATGAATAATCGGCGGATTGTAAAAAAGAAAGGTTTTCTTACCAACTGGAGCACCCGAATCAGCAATGAGCATATGTGATTCATTCGTTAACAGCTCAGCAAGCTCTTTAGGGTTTTTAATGGTAGCTGATGTACAAATAAACACAGGTTTACTACCATAAAAGTCACAAATTCTTTTTAATCTGCGAATAACATGCGCCACATGGGAACCAAACACACCTTTGTATGTATGCAATTCATCAATCACGATATATTGTAGATTTTCAAAGAGTGAAACCCATTTTGTATGATGCGGCAAAATCCCCGAATGAAGCATATCAGGATTCGTCATCACGATATGCCCGGCCTTACGAACCTTTTGGCGAATACCTGGAGCCGTATCTCCATCATAGGTATAGCTTAAAATCTCCTCACCACTTTGCTCGATTAGTTCATTCAAATCATTTTTCTGGTCCTGTGCCAGTGCCTTTGTTGGAAATAAATAAATGGCACGCGCATTTTTATCTTCCATTATTTTTTGTAGCACTGGTAGATGATAGCAGTAGGATTTACCGGAAGCAGTTGGCGTCACCGCAGTAAAAGACGTACCACTCTGCGCCAAATCAAAAGCCTCTCGCTGATGTGTATAAAGCTGCTCAATACCACGTGCCTGTAAGGCTTTCACTAATGACGGATGTAAATTCCTCGGAAAAGGTGCATAGTTAGCCGGGCGACCTTCTAATGTTTGCCAGTGCAGGATACGCTCTTTCAGTTCTTCATCATATCTCCACTCTTGTAAAAGCTCACTAATCGTTCGTTTCTTCGATAGCATCCGTTACTGCCTCCTTTACTAATCGTTCAAATATTTTCAATGTATAGGAAGTAGAATGAATCGCATCTAAAAAACGTTTTTTACTCGTTTCTTTATAAAAAGATTGCACAACAAATTGCTCCATCGACTCTACGGCTGAAGCAATTTGTTGCGTATGCATGTATTTCGGTCGATTTTTTTGAATCCATGTATTGGCTTCTTGCTGCCATTCCTTCAAAAGTTGATGGATTTCATCTGCATGTGGCTTTACCTCTTGAAAAAAATCAGGTGTTCGATCTTCCTCACGCATTTGCCAAAACCGGGAAACGCATTGATCACATTCATCTATTAATTTGGATGTTTGCTGGATAACTAACAATTTTGCACCTCATCTCTCATCAATCACTAATAGCAAATATATTTCGTAGTGATGGCATATACATGGTGAATATGTCTTGTCCACCACTTCAGCTATGGAAATATCACTGCTGATGACACCTATTTACCACAGCATTATGGCAAATATTGTATCATTCTTCATGCTATTGCGTTACTTCAATTGCTATGAGATAAGTGTACCAAAGTCTATCATTTTTCACTACTAATAGGCGAACAAGCATTCTTTACTTGCCAGTTCTTTTCTGCTAAGCTTACTTTCTGGCTAACCGCTTTGAGCTGCATAAAAAAATGCAAACGATGAGCATTGTTTTCCAGTGACACTCTCGTGAAAAGTAATTGATTGACCAGATCTAACTGCGCAACTAATTGTTCTAACTTGTTCAAAATAACGCCTCCTTTGCTTTACTTTAGTATTCCTCGTATGTATAGAATTACCTTCATACGTGACAAAATAAGCGTAAGTTAGCTGAAAGAAGAAGATTTTCGATAAAATTTTAAGAGCGAACCTCCCACCAAAAAAATCGTCATGAATGAAAGGTCACTGTGTGAGTATATTTTCATCCCAATGACCTACTTAAATTTATCAGTTATTTTGACGATTTGAGTAATAATGAAGCTGGCGATTTTTCGACGCAAATTATTTATACTTACCATCTGTTTTCTACTATTCTAGTAACAATTTCATGACTGATGGAGGTAGAGAACCGCTATTAAAACATGGTAAACTAGTGGATAGAAAAGCAGTAAGGTAAAGGGTGAGCTTAATGACAATTCGTTATCCAAACGGGAAATTGTATACCCCAAATGCTTCTGTACAGAAAACAGAAAAAAAGAGCAAAAACAAAGATTTATCTTTTAGTAATCGTGGGAAGACGCTAGAAGATGAAATTAATGAAGCAAACGACTATTATATAAAAAGGCGACTTGCTATCATTCATAAGAAACCTGTTCCTGTGCAAATCGTCAAAGTAGAGTACCCTTCACGAAGTGCTGCTGTCATTCGTGAAGCTTATTTTCGAACACCCTCTACAACCGACTACAATGGTGTTTGGAATGGGCATTATATAGATTTTGATGCAAAGGAAACAGCTTCCAAAACGAGTTTCCCCTTAAAAAATATTCATGAGCATCAAATGACACATATGCAGCAAGTGACGGAACAAAATGGTGTGGCTTTTATTATCGTTCGCTTTTCTGCTTATGAACGATATTTTATTGTGCCATATGAAGTTTTACAAAAGGCCTGGCAAGCAATGGAGAATGGCGATCGTAAATCGATACCCTTTTCGATCATCGAAGAAGAGGCATATGAAATTCCCACGAGCTATTATCCGCGTATCGATTATTTACCCATCATCCAACAATTGATTGATGCAAAATGCTACGGGTCTGAAAGTGAGGAGAAATAAGAATGACTGAACGTCGTCGAACACGTGGAGAGCATCAAAAAGCTCTCGCTGAAAAAAATAAAAAGAAAAAAACGAAACCAGCCTCATCGGCTAAGTCATGGTTTAAACGCATTTTCTTAACAGTCTTAGCAATCGGTGTAGCAGGCTTAATCGGAGGAGCTGCATTATTTGCCTTCTATGCAAGCTCGGCTCCAGAGCTCGATGAAGAATTACTGAAAGATCCTGTTTCTTCAGAGTTCTACGATAAAAACGGTGAATTATTTGCAACAATCGGTGCTGAAAACCGTAAATATATAAAATATGAAGATATACCTGAAGATATGATCAATGCTATTCTGGCTACAGAAGATGTACGCTTTTTTGAGCATCATGGTATGGATTTTTATCGTCTAGGCGGTGCTATTCTAGCCAACTTCCGTGATGGCTTTGGTGCGCAAGGTGCATCGACTTTAACACAGCAAGTAGTCAAAAACTCATTTTTACAAAACGAGAAGAAATTAAAGCGTAAAGCACAGGAAGCATGGCTTGCCTTCCAATTAGAGCGTAAGTATACAAAAGAAGAAATTTTTGAAATGTACTTTAATAAAATGCTTATGTCAGGTCGTATCTATGGCTTCGGCACAGCCGCACAATATTTCTATGGTAAAGAATTAAAAGATTTAACATTAGATGAAGAAGCATTATTAGCAGGGTTAGTGCAACGACCAAATGCGTATAATCCATTAAAAAACCCTGAGCTTGCTAAAAAACGACGTAATACTGTTTTAGGTTTAATGTATCAACATGGAAAAATTACTAAAGCCGAAATGGAAGAAGCGAAGAAAGCAGAAGTTCAATCAGGTTTAGCGGATGACGCAACACGACAATCATTTGCAGGTTCCAAATATGATGCCTTCCTAGATGTTGTTATTAACGAATTAGAAAATAATGGTGACGGTTCGGCAATGGCAGAAGGAATCAAAGTCTATACGACGCTTGATCCAAATGCTCAACAAGTTGTAGAAAATGTGATGAATGATGATAGTAATTTCCCAACTGAAGATATTCAGTCAGGTGTGGCGGTTGTTGATACAAAAACAGGTGCCATTCAAGCCGTTGGTGGCGGTCGTAAATATGGTGCAGAACGTGGCTGGAACTATGCCGAGGACTTAACAAATAATCAACCAGGTTCCACAATGAAACCGTTAGTTGACTATGGGCCAGCAATCGAATATTTAAAATGGTCTACAGGTCAAACACTTGTCGACGAACCAATGAATTATACAGGTACAAAGCAAACAATCACAAACTGGGATGGCAGATATATGGGTGCCATGACTGCACGTAAAGCATTATATGCTTCACGAAATGTTCCAGCTGTCAAAACATTACAGGAGGTAGGCACTGACAAAGCCAAGGAATTTGTTGGACGTTTAGGAATTGAAACAGAAAACCTTTATGAGTCAGATGCAATTGGCGGTGGTGCTATTACTATCTCTCCTATTCAAATGGCAGCTTCCTATGCTGCTTTCGGTAATAACGGGGTCTATACAGATCCACATTCGATTACAAAAATTGTTTATCGTGATGGTAAAACGTCTAAAAACTATACACCTGAGTCTAAAGTGGCTATGAATGATTATACGGCCTATATGGTAACAGACATGCTACGTGATGTAGTCAGCAATAAGCCTGATGCTTCAGGAACTGCTGCCAATGTGCCTGGCTTAGATATCGCAGGTAAAACAGGTACAACCAACTATTCAGCAGAAGACTTTAACAAATATAATTTACCAAATACAAGTGTGCCAGATTCATGGTTTGCTGGTTACACAACTAACTATTCCATCGCTATATGGAGTGGCTATGAAAAACACTTTGATCCAATTACAACGTGGGAAGAACGTCGTTTACCACAAAACTTATTTAAGACGATTATGCAAGAAATTTCAGCGAATGTTGAGACAGCTAGCTTTAAAAAGCCAAGTACTGTTGTAGAAGCAACGGTGGAAGTAGGCTCTAATCCTTTAAGATTGGCAAGTGACTATACACCTAGCGAACTACGTCAAACAGAGTTATTCGTTCGCGGAACTGAACCAACAGAGGTTTCTGAGGTATATGAGGCGCCAGAATTATCTACACCTTATAATGTTTCAGCAAGCTTAGATTTAGGAGCACAGTCTATCAATATTTCTTGGGAACATGATGCCATCCTAAATCCAGAAACGGATGAACCATTACCAACTTCATTTGAAGTTTCTGCCACACGTGAAGGTGGAGAAACGGTTATCCTTGGCACAGCAGATACTAAAGGCTTAACGGTTGCCAACACGCTTGAAGATGGTAATTATACAATCTCTGTCGTAGCTATTGTAGATGGCACACGCAGTGAGCCTGGAACAACTACCTTCCAGGTTACAAGTACCTCTGAGGAAGATTTGGAAACGGAAGATCCAGATGAACCAGATATTGATTTACCGATTGATCCTGGTCAAGAGGACAATGATCAAGGTAATCACAATAATGGCAATGGCAACAACGGCAATAACGGCAATAACAACAATAATAATGGTAATAATGGGCATGGTAATGGGCATGGTAATAACGGCAATGGTGGAAACAATGGCAATAATGATGGTAATCAGCAGCCAACACCTCCTACAGAGCCTACCAACCCAAATGAAGAAGACCAAAGCTCAGAATAAAAAAAACCGAGAAGCAGTTCATTCACTGCTTCTCGGTTTTTTATTAATGAAGGATCTGAGGAGGCTATCCGTCAGTTTTGACGTTCTATCCGCCACTTTTACACTCTATCCTTCACTCTACACAGTCTATCCGCCACTTTTCGCGACCTATCCTATCCATCTACTCTAGCTTTTACTAGCTTGAATCCGCAGTCGTGCTGTGCGCTTTTTCGTTTCTTTAAATAGCTCATCTAGTTGACGATAGCATGCATATTGACCTGGCTTAGCTTTGATAAAGGCTAGTCGCTCAACCCCATTAATGGGTAGCACTTCATCGCCTGCAGCTTGCACTAGTTGTTCAAATAGCTCAATAGCTTCTTCCATTAGCCCTTTTGCTAGACCGTTTCTGGCATCATGCGCTGTATGGATAGCGGCTTGTAGTGTAGTCCATTGGGCAAACCATGCATCTACTTTGTCTTTTGCAATGGCTTCACTATTCATGCTTCCTTCACCAGGCCTTTCTTTAAACGCTTTTGCCCTTCACGACAATCGTCGAGTAAAGGACAAGTATGGCATCCAGGATTTTGGGCCTTACAATGATAACGTCCAAAGAAAATTAATTGGTGATGTGTTTTTGACCATTTGTCCATTGGCGTTTTCTTCATAATCGTTTCTTCCACTTCAAGCACCGAATCTTTCCATCGACAGAGCCCAAGGCGTTTGGATACTCGCTCCACGTGGGTATCCACTGCAAGCGCTGGAATATCGAAGGCTACTGACAGCACAACATTGGCCGTTTTTCTTCCTACACCTGGTAATGTCACCAATGCTTCACGTGTTGCAGGGATTTCGCCACCGTACTCATCTAGTAAACGTTGACATAGAGCCTGAATGTTCTTCGCCTTATTGCGATAAAGGCCAATAGAGCGAATATCCTGTTGCAACTCCTCTAAAGAAACAGCTAAATAATCTTCTGGTGTTTTATATTTTTGAAATAAGGTTTTCGTTACTTTATTGACTAGTACATCTGTACATTGTGCAGATAATAATGTGGCAATCGTTAGCTCAAAAGCATTGTCATGGACGAGCTCACAATGTGCATCGGGAAACATTCGATCCATTTCTTCTAGACAATGCTCCCACTGTTTTTTCGTTAACAAACTGGATGCCCCCTATTCTCTTTCTTCCAACCAATTGTAAAAAGGAACTCTACCCGTTGATTGTGTTTCTTGTTGAACTGTTCGAGCTGGTGCTCTGTTAAAGGTCTGTTTCTCACGGAACTGTTCACTTTGCTTTTGTGCTGCTTGTGGTGTTGTAATATTTTTCTTTTTCCATTCTAATAAAATGCGATCAATATAGCGAATACTCAGTTTCCCAGCAAAGACAGCCTCCTTGAGCGCCTCTTTGATGAGTGCTGGACTATGCTTGTCCTCATCAAGCCAGCATCCAATTTTTTCAAGTTCTAAAGGAGATAAAAGGCGCCCCATTTCCTCTTCAAAAAGACGGAATATCTCCCCTTCTTCTTGTTGAAGTGTCACTGCCGTTTGTTGCTGCTCTTTCATATCGATCATCTGCAAAATGCGCTCCCATAGCGGGTATACGGAATACTTTTCATAAAGCTTCCCACCCGCATCAACATCTCGTGTAATTTCAAGAAAACCCTTCTGCATTAATCGCTGCAAACGTGATGTAATGTCATTGTCAGACATTGTGAGACGGTTCTTTAGATCATTAGGTGTTGGGAAGTCATTCTCCTCCATATGAAAGGCTAATAAGTGCATGACTATTAGTGCCTCTTCATCCTCCATATTTAACTCCTTATAAAACTGAAAAAAAAGCTGAGGAATGGGAATCATTCTCTGCTCAGTCCATGTACGGAGTCGATGATTATTTACGTTCATTATTCTCCAGACTCCTTCTTTAAGTAAGTAGAAAAGCCGCGTAGATAGTTCACTACGCGACTTTTAAATTGATTAGCTTATGGATATAAGCGGTTCAGTAAACGTGGGAATGGAATTGTTTCACGGATATGCTCTGTGCCTGAAATCCATGCTACAGTTCGCTCTAACCCTAGACCAAAGCCTGAATGCGGGACAGAGCCATGTTTGCGAAGCTCTAAATACCAAGCATAGGCATCTAATGATAGGTTATGCTCTTCCAGACGTGATTTTAATAGATCGTAGTCATGGATTCGTTCAGAACCACCAATAATTTCTCCGTAACCCTCTGGTGCAATTAAATCAGCACATAATACAACATCATCACGATCTGGGTGTGGTTGCATATAGAACGGTTTAATGCCTACTGGGTAACAAGTAATAAATACTGGTTTGTCAAATGAATTCGCAATCGCTGTTTCATGTGGCGCACCAAAATCATCGCCCCACTCAATATCGTCGAAGCCTTGTTCGTGTAAAAGCTTAATCGCATCATCATAAGAAATTCGAGGGAATGGCGCTTTAATGTTTTCAAGTGTTGATGTATCACGGCCAAGTCGCTCAAGATCTAATTTGCAGTTTGCAAGTACAGATTGTACGATGTGCGCTACATATTGCTCTTGTACTTCTAAATTTTCTTCAAATTCTACGAATGCCATTTCAGGCTCAATCATCCAAAACTCGATTAAATGGCGACGAGTCTTAGATTTTTCAGCACGGAAAGTTGGACCGAATGAGAATACTTTTCCTAAAGCCATCGCAGCCGCTTCCATGTAAAGCTGACCAGATTGAGATAAATAAGCATCTTCATCAAAATATTTTGTATGGAACAGCTCTGAAGTACCTTCAGGCGCAGAACCTGTTAAAATTGGTGGGTCCATTTTTGTAAAACCGTTGTTGTTGAAAAATTCGTATGTAGCGCGAATAATTTCATTACGAATTTTCATAATGGCATGTTGTTTACGAGAGCGTAGCCATAAATGACGGTTATCCATTAAAAATTCTGGACCATGTTCTTTTGGTGTGATTGGGAAATCTGTTGCTGCATGTAGTACCTCGATACCAGTTATAGCAAGCTCACAGCCAAAGCTTGAACGTTCGTCAGCTTTCACCTCTCCAATCACATACATAGAAGTTTCTTGCGTCATCCCTTTTGCCGTAGCAAAAATTTCTTCGCCTACTTCTTCTTTCACTACAACGCCTTGTACAAAGCCAGAGCCATCACGTAGCTGTAGGAACGCGATTTTTCCGCTTGAACGTTTATTGGCTAACCAAGCGCCAATTTTGACTGTTTCACCGATATGCTGTGGCATATCTTTAATCATAATTTTTTTCATAGAAATCCTCCAAAGTTGACTAGAAGGATTAGTCTTGCCATTTTGATTTTACAAATGTATCAATACGACGGACTGCCTCTTCTAATAAGTCTAAAGATGTAGCATAAGATAATCGCATAGTAGTTGGTGTACCGAAGCCAGAGCCTGGAATCACTGCTACGTTTGCTTCTGTTAAAATATCCGCAGCAAATGCATCTACTGAATCATAGCCAGTGTGAGCCATAGCCTCTGCAACGTCTGGTAATAGGTAGAATGCACCCTGCGGCTTTAATACATGGAAGCCAGGAATAGCACTTAGCTGAGGGTAAATTTTTTCAAGACGAGATTCAAATGCTTGACGCATTTCCTCTACCGCATCCTGAGAGCCATTATACGCCTCCACAGTTGCATATTGTGCTGTTGTTGTCGCATTAGATGTTGAGTGTGATGCAAGGTCAGTCATTGCTTTAATAATGTCTGCGTCACCTGCAGCATATCCAATACGCCAGCCTGTCATAGAGTGAGATTTTGCCACACCATTTACAACGATTGTACGTGCTTTCACTGCATCAGAAAGTTGTGCAATTGAAAAATGCTCAATACCATTGTATACAAGCTTCTCATAAATTTCATCTGACACGATTAAAATATCTTTTTCTTCTGCAACAGCAGCAAGTTCTGCTAGCTCTTCACGAGAATAAATCATGCCTGATGGGTTACTAGGAGAATTGATAATCACTGCTTTTGTCTTGTCTGTCACAGCTGCTCTCAGTTGATCCGCTGTAATTTTATAGCTTTGTTCACGTGTACCTTCAACATATACTGGTACGCCGCCAGCTAATTTCACTTGTTCTGGATAAGACACCCAATAAGGAATTGGAATAATAACCTCGTCGCCCTCATTTAAAATCACTTGGAATAGCGTGTATAAAATATGCTTTGCCCCTACACCAACAATGATTTCATTTGGCTGATAGGCAAGGCTATTGTCACGTTGAAGCTTATCAATAATGGCTTTTTTCAGAACTGGAAGTCCACCAGCAGGTGTATATTTTGTATATCCTTTTTCCATTGAATCAATGGCAGCATTTAAAATATTTTGAGGTGTATTAAAGTCTGGTTCACCAGCTCCAAGACCAATAACATCAATACCTTGCTCTTTCAATGCTTTTGCTTTTGCAGTAATCGCTAATGTTGAAGATGGTGTTAAAGTTTTTACACGTGTTGCTAATAAATTTTTCATTCGGGATCTACTCCTCTTATAAATTCGTAATGCGCTTCCACCAGTCGCCATCCTTAAACAGAATATAGACATAGTTGAGCTGGTCGTGGTCGTTCAAATACGTAATTTCCCAAACTGCGCCAGGCTCCTCATAGCCTAATTTCATGTGGAGGACTTTTTGTACATTTCCTTCATTTTTAAAAACCGATAATGCTTGCTTTTCCGTAATACCATCTTCTAATAACACTTCCTGAATGGAATCCTCGTCTAGATTCGTCGGAACAAAGACAGCTTTTTTATCACCGTATTCGTCTACCCCGAACACAGTAACATACGAATGTTTGCCATTATATGTGTAGGACTCCGATACAATTGCGAGGGCTTTGGCATCGAGTGCCAACTGTTCAGCCTGCTCTTCAATTGAACGGAACGGAGCCTCGGCTTTCCAGAGTACTAAAATACTAATGACAAGTGACAACGAAACAATAAAGACAGAAATGAAAATTAACCAGTTTTTCATCTATTCACCTTATGTTTCACATCGAGCTGTTTTGGCATAACACATAGCTGATGCATGTGTGTGTCTATAACTGTGTAACCATTCATTTTGCTTTCCATTTTGTCAACCTGCTTTCTTTCCTCATACCACAACATTATACAACAATTTTGTGCTGTCGTGTTTCTTAATTTCATATATTGTACGTTGCTAGAACAACGTTTTCAAATGATGACTACAGTAAATTTCATTCCACCACATAGAAGCCTCATTTTGGGTATAAAAAACATGGTCCTTTCACAAGAAAAATTCCTATTTAGCTATGTAAATAGGAATCTGTCATTATGATAATTCGTATAGCACGCAGCTAGCACGACCATTCGCTTTTGCTTGGTATAAACAGCTATCTGCTTGCTCAAATAGCTCCTTGTATTGATAGTTTTTCTGATTATTCACACAAGCCCCCATACTGACACGTAAAGGATAGCTTTGCTGTTCTTGTTCGAGCTTTAGTGAGAGCAAATAGGCATGTGTGTTATGGACCAATGTTTTGATATAGTCTTTTTGCGAATGCCTGAAACAAAGGATGAATTCATCTCCACCATAACGAATAATTTTCACATCTTCATCCTGTAAAAAATCCTGCAAGCTGTTAGCTAAAAGCTGTAAAATCATATCTCCAAATAAATGACCATGCGTATCGTTAAATAGTTTAAAATAATCGACATCCAAAACCGTAATACATACATAGGATTGCGTTATTTCGGCTGCATTGAGCCATTCCTGTAGCTCATAATCTAAAAAATGACGATTTAAAACGCCTGTTAATGGATCATAATGCGCTTTTTTCTCAAGCTTTTCCTTTTGTCGCTTAAATTCCAAATTCATTACTTGTTGTAATAAATTTGCAACACTCATTTTTTCCGAGAGATCAATATATTCACGCTGTACATCAAAAATTTCATCTCGCCAATCCAATTGATACAATACATTTAAGAGTAAGCGCATCACTTTTTTTGTAATAGGCTTATCTCCATAAGATTGGGCAAGATCTATGGCTTGTTTATAATAGAATACGGCTTCTTCAAGCTTTTGTTGCTTTTCAAATAAAAAACCGTAGCCAAACAATGCCGCTACCTTTTCTCGTTTATGGTGATGAATAATGTCAGAAGATAACGTCCTGTCCAGCAATGCCTTCCCCGTTATAAAATCCCCTTCTAAAATATACACATCTGCTAAATTATTATTAATACGAATATCATGTAATTTTGCTAGATCAGGCATTGTTCTAGCTAAGGATTTATTATACTCTCTAGCTAATAGCCCCGCTTGAAGTGCTTCCTTTGTACAGCCCTTCTCTACCTCTAAATAGCACAGATTATTATGACAGCGAACAAGCATGATAGGATCTTGTAGCTCCTGTGCATAGGCGATAGATTTTTTCGTCATCTCCACCGTTTTTTCACGGATGCCAACTAAATCATAGATTAATGACATTACTAAATGATAATGCATTAAATCTTTTGTCGTACCATAATTTTGGCAAATGGCCTCATAATCATGAATAAGATTAACCATGCTTAATGTGTCACCTAAAGAATGATGAACTAATATTTTTTGATAGTACAAATCCATGACATATGGATAGTTATTACTCTCTAATGCGACTAAAAGACCTTGATCAGCAAGCTTTAGTGCTTTCGTTAAATACCCCTTTGTGCGCATCTCCATTATCGTTTTATTTAATTCTTCTAATGTTAATTCCACCGTTTCACCACTTCTCCATACCCCATATCATCCAGTTTACTTTGTGCTTTCTCAATTATAAGACATATGTATTCACTTAGTCCGCATTTTTCGTATGATACCAACTATTACCTACAACGCAAAAATCTTTTTTGATGATTGTTTTAAAATCTTACATCTGTTTGCTTGAAAGTGAATCATCTTATCTCATCATAATATGTAGGTAATTTTTTTATGTCTTTACACATTTTTCTCCATTTTTGTCCTCGTTACCTGTTGTTTTTACCCATATGATGAGTTAATTAGCTTTTTTAGTATCGAAAAGGGACGTGATGTTGTGAGTATGCAAATTAACCCTTCTGATCCAGCAACGATTCCAAAATTTGTAGATGAACTTCCAAAACCAATGATTGCTAAACCAAAATACAGCAGAGGGCAACAGAAGAATGATTATTACGAATTGGTCATGATGGAGGGCCAGCATCGTTTTCATAAGCATTTTCCAAACTCATTAATTTGGGGCTACAATGGGCTTTACCCAGGGCCAACCATAGAAGCTTCTAAAGATAAAACTATCTATGTGAAATACAAAAACCAGCTGCCCTTACAGCACTTTTTACCAGTAGATTTTACGCTTCATGCTGCAAACGATTCACAAGAAGTAAGAACAGTTACTCACTTACATGGTGCCAATGTGGATTGGCAGAGTGATGGCCATCCTGAAGCATGGTACACAAGAGACTATCGGCATACAGGTCCAAAATTTAATAAGGAAATACATGAATATACGAATCATCAACCTGGCACTACCATGTGGTATCATGACCATGCCATGGCTTTAACACGTTTAAATGTATATGCAGGATTAGCAGGCTTTTATTTACTGAGGGATGCCCTTGAGGAACGCTCTAATTTACCATGTGGAGACTATGAATATCCGATTTTAATTCAAGATAAAACGTTTAATGAGGATGGCTCATTGTTTTATCCTGACGAACCACCCTTTCCCGTGCCTGTTCATCCCTCTATCACACCAGGCTTTGTTGGCAATACGATAGTGGTTAACGGAAAACTATGGCCTTTTTTAGATGTTGAGCCACGTAAATATAGATTTCGTTTACTAAATGGCTCTAATCGACGAGGCTATGTCATCAGTCTTTCCAATGATCAACCAATGTTTCAAATTGGTACAGATGGCGGTTTCTTATCAGCACCACAACTTATCCAATCTGTCGAGTTGCTGCCAGCTGAACGCACGGATGTCATTATCGATTTTTCAAGCTGTGCTGGACAGGAGATTACCTTACTTAATACTGATACCGATTTCAGTGATGAACATACAAACGTGATTATGCAGTTTCGAGTAACTTTACCTTTGAAATGTGAAGATACAAGTGAGATTCCAGAAAGACTTGCCGTTTCTATGGATCTACATCCACACCATGCACATATTGAAAGACAGCTACCATTGACGGCGACTACCGATGAGTTTGGTCGACCTATGTTGCTGTTAAATGATCGTATGTACCATGATCCAGCAACGGAAAAACCTTCTTTAGATAGTGTGGAAATCTGGAGCTTTATTAATGCTACACCCTTTATCCATCCTATTCACCTGCACCTCATTCAATTTAAAATTCTGGAACGAAGGCCGTTTGATTTAGAAATCTATCAAAATGAAGGCATCGTACAATTTACAGGGCCGCCTGAAGAACCAAGAGACTATGAGCGAGGTTGGAAAGACACTGTGAAGGCTGACGCTGGAAAGGTGACAAAAATTATTATGCATTGGAAAGATCATGTCGGGAATTATATGTGGCATTGTCATTTCCTTGAGCATGAGGATCATGATATGATGCGACCCATTCTCGTTATGAAAGACGTCCATGCTGTTCAGCAGCCTCATGCAGTAGTAGAACATCCTGTAACACATCAAGAATCAACAGCTCCCACAAATCCTTCAAATCCTACAAGTACTACCCATCATAGTGAATCTTCAGCACCACTATTAAATGAGGTAGAACACTCACAACTTGAGGAAGAAAAGGTAGTCTCACCTCAAGAAGAAGAATCCATTACTATTCATATAGGAGATAATACACAACATATGCCAACGCTACTGTTTCCAACCCATCCTACCAATACTCCTACGAGCAGGCATAGGCCTCGTCAAAGAACCCGAAGATTTTAGCAAAGTACGCTTTACAAAGAAAACTACCAATGAAAAGGTGGTTTTCTTTGTTCTAGCAATTTATTTGACCTCCAATCGCCATATTCTTTTTGTTACGAAAGCTAATAATAATACACACACAGAGATTATAAAGACTGGTATATAGATGTTGGCTTGAAAGAACTCAAATAGCAACCCATACCCCATCTGCCCAAGTGGTGCCATACACTGTGATACTGCCATCATAATTGCCATGACTTTCCCTAATTGTTCATTTGGTGTTTCTTTTTGCACAAGGGTCATTACGTAAATGGAGATAATCGTCATCATCATCGCAATGATAAGAGCACAACCAATAAATAAGCTATACGATGGATAATAGCCAATTTGAAGGGCGCGAGGGAGCACAGACATAGCCATGGGAATTACCAAAAAGGCTGACATCAATACCCAAATATAGAGGGTGTGAATACGCAGCTTTTTTGCAAAGTACCCCATCGTTAACGCGCCTAAAATCGTCGCAAAATCAATAATCCCCATTCCTATTCCATACAATGTATCACTACTTTTCATCGTGACACGAAGAATAATAGGCACACCAACGATAAAAAGTGGAGTCAATAGTAAATTCAATAAAGCAGCAAGTAGCGTACATTTTAAAATAAAAGTTTGCTTCACCACATAAGTAAAACCTTCTTTCATGTCTTTGATTAAGGTCGGCATCAAATGACCATCATAGCTACGTTTCACAAATGGGATTGTCATAAACATTTCTACAATAGCCGTAAAGAAAAATAATAAACCACTTACTATGACGAGAAGTTTGAGGCCAAGCATTCCATATAGTATCCCCCCTAGCACAGGTGCTGTCACTCCTGCTAATGCCTGGACCCCATTGACGATCCCATTAGCCTGCTCAAGCTTTTGTTCGCTAACTAATAGCGGAATACTAGCCATTACAGCTGGCGTGTACATTGCACTAATGAATGAAAGAAGCACCATAACCAACCCAATCCATAGCACAGAATGATTGTCTGTTAGTAATACAATAAAAAAAATCAATACAATGCCACTACTGATAAAATCAAATAGGACCATTAAATTTCGCCGATTAAAACGATCTGCTATAGCGCCACCAAATGGTGTAAGTAAAACAGGAAGGCTTGAAATAGCGAAAAGCACAGCAAAAAGATCTGCCCGTCCTGTTATATCTAAAACAAAAAGTGAAAGAGCAAATCTTAAAAGCGCAGAGCCTAAAATAGAAATAATCTGCCCAGCTACCATAATGATAAAATCTTTCGAAAAGCCTTTTTCTTTGACTAGCATTTCCATATAAAAAACACCCCTTACTATTCTTAGACCGACAGTCGGTCATTTAATGTGTTAAAAAAATGTAGGCGCAAGTTGAGGCTTTACAAGCTTCTTGGTCTTGCCCTACAGAAATAGACTGACTGTCGGTTTATAAATAGTATATGTGAACGCTCCAAAAAAAGGAACATATTTTTATATCTTCCTTTTTGTTATTCCTATTTGCTTTTAAAGTAATGTTTAATTTGCTCAATCATAGCTGTTGTTGCCTGACTGACATAGCGATCTACGCGGTAAATAATGGATAAGCTACGGCTTGGAGCACCATTTGAAATACGTATACTGCACAATGTAGGATCATTCATTTGTTGGAGCAAAGGATAGGGTTGCACCGTTACACCAATATTGGCTCGAACGAGATTCATAATGGACGTGACAGAGCTTGTTTCAAGAATAGAATGAATGTGAAAACCATGCTTTTTTACAGCCTCTTCTACTATCTCTCTACCAAGAAAACCTTCTGGATACATCACCATAGGAAGTCCTTCTAATTCAGCAATTGGGATCACTGTTTGCTGTGCCAATGGATGCTCCTTTGAAACGGTCAGTACATATTCCTCTCTACATAAAGGAATAATGACCAATCGATCATCTGATTCTACATTCGTCCCAATACCGATATCCACTTCATTTTCGAGAACCTGCCGCATAATATCGATGGAAGAAAGTATCTTTAATTTTACCTTTGGAAATTTTTGATGGAAATCAATAACAAGCTGTGTAATCCGATAATCAAGATCAGATGGCATGATGCCAATACTTATTTGTCCCCCTTGTAGCCCCTGTAAATCTTTAATCGAATCTTTGACATTTTGTAATGTATTAAATACCTCTGTTGTATAGCTAAACAAAAGTGAGCCTGCCTCAGTCACAACAATTTTTTTGCCAATACGATCGAACAATGGCATTCCTAGCTCATCCTCCAGCACACGTATTTGCTGGCTTAACGTTGGCTGAGAGATGCCAAGTTTCTCAGCAGCTTTTGTAAAATGTAGCTCCTCATAGACTGCCATAAAATAATGCAGATGCCGTATTTCCACATAGACCACGCCCTATCATAGTTTCTAACTATCATTGTAATAGTAATAATAGTATTGTTCAATCATTCTAATTCAGATAGACTTCAATTTAGTCTTACTATTTATTTGATAGGACGGAGAGGAAAGACAATGAATATAAAACACAAAATCGTACCAATTATCGCTATTATTTTAGCTTCTTTTAATTTACGCCCTGTCATTACTTCGGTGTCCCCCTTATTAGGAACTATTCGCCAGACTTTACATATGAGCGCAGCTACTGCTAGTTTGCTAACTTCTTTAGCTGTGCTATGTATGGGCTTATTTGCACCTTTCGCAATCAAACTAGCTAATCGTTGGCGCATCGAGCGAACTATCGCTTACGCTCTTATTCTTATTGGACTAGCAACAGCTACCAGATATTTTGCTAATACTGCCTGGGTCATGCTAGTAACAGCCTTGTTATCAGGCATTGGCATTGCCATCGTAGGACCACTGTTATCGGGCTATATTAAGGAGAAATTTGCGAACCCTTCCCGTGTAGTGGGGATTTACTCGCTAGCACTTGTAGTAGGAGCTGCACTTGGCTCTGGGCTTTCTATTCCACTAAGCAATTTTTTTCATTCATGGCAAGTTTCTTCTGCCTCCTGGGCTATTCTTGCTTTAATCGCTTTATTCTTTTGGTGGAAGCCAATTGAACAAAAAGCAGTTACTGCATCAGTCACAAATTCACCTAGTAAGAGCAACAGTGTGAAGCAAATGTTAATGAATCAAAAGGCTTGGCTTTTAACAGGCTTTTTTGGTTTAATGGCCTTCATGTTTTATACCATCATGGCTTGGTTACCTCCCATCGCAGAAAATTTAGGCTATAGCAAACACGACGCTGGAATGATGCTGACACTATTAACAATTGCCCAAATGCCAGCTACATTTTTAGTGCCTATATTAAATAACCGTTTTCAGCATCGAGCCGTATGGCTAGTAGGTAGTTCATCATTAGAGTTAATTGGTTTATTGATGCTACTGTTTTCTTATAATCCTTGGCTGAGCAGTATTCTGATTGGCCTTGGTGCAGGTGGGCTTTTCTCATTAGGGCTAACATTACCAATTGATGAGGCCAAAGATATTCACGAGGCTAGCTTCTTAGCTGCTATGACACAATCAGTTGGCTTTGTATTTGCTGCATTGGGCCCCTTCTTTGTCGGTCTTGTTCGAGATTTCACAGGCAATTTTACAACTGCTATTATTGGCATGATCATCATCGTCCTTGTGATGATTCTGATTCAACTAAAAATTGGAAACCAAAAGCAACCGCAAATGCATCATATTCACATAAAAAAGACGACTTTCTAACAAGGAAGGTCGTCTTTTAATGATGGAATCGATTTTGTGCCTTTGTTGTATTGCCTTCATGGGATGACACTGGCCATACATGTAGCGTCTTCAACTGATGATTGCTAATTAGCTGACTGAAGCATATCTTAGCACAACTGCCTCTAAAACATCGATTCCTATTAATATATCTTCAAGCTCCGTATGTTCATCTGGATGGTGACTTAAACCATCCACTGAAGGAATAAAAATAAGGCCAACTGGTCCGAGCCTTGTCATATTCATAGAATCGTGACCTGCTCCACTTTGCATATATTGATAGGATAGTTTCTTCTCTACACAAATTGTTTCTAAATCTTGCATTAGCTTTGGAGAAAGCAGGACAGGATCCTCTGAGCTAATGACATTGTATTCAATCGCAAGCTGCCTCTTTTGTTGAACGTTTGCAATAACCGTATAAAAATGCTGAAGCACACGTTCTCTCGATTCCACAGAGGATGATCGGATATCTACAGTTAACTCCACTTCACCTGGAACTACGTTCATCGAGCCTGCCACAACCTCTAGTATTCCAACAGTTGCCACAGTGCCAAACTCCTGCTCTGCTATCGCCGCTTTTTCTAATTCTAATGCCAATTCGGATGCTCCTAAAAGAGCGTCCTTTCTCATATTCATTGGAGTCGTGCCTGAATGGGACGCTTTTCCATTTAACTTCATTAATAAGCGAACTGGTGCTGCTACCCCTGTGACAATACCAATTTTCTTTTCATAGTTAATTAGCAGTGGTCCCTGTTCAATATGCAATTCGAAAAAGGCATGGAATCCTTCCTCTACTCTTGTCGCTTGATCAACACTACTAAAATCAAGTCCACAATGAGCAAAAGCCTGCTCCATCGTAATACCATCTCGATCGACTAAATGGCGATATTTTTCTTTATCAATTAATCCTGCCATTGCTTTACTGCCTACTGTCGACACACCAAATCTTGAAGACTCCTCACAGGCAAAGGCGATAATTTCAATTGGATGCTCTGTCACAATAGATCGCTCGTTTAATCGCTTGATGACCTCTAGGGCAGCGGTTACCCCTACAACACCATCATATTTACCGCCTTGATAGACAGTATCTAAATGGGATCCCATGACAACAGGCTGCAATCCTGGCACACTGCCTTCTCTTCGAGCAATAAGATTTCCACAATGGTCAATATGAATTTGAAGATTTTCATCTTTACATAAACGAATAAAGGCATGTAAACAAGCCTGTTCTTCATTCGTATAGGCAACTCTCGTAATCCCTTTTTCGCCTGAATTATATTGATTCATTTTATCTAGTAATTGTTGATAACGTTCTTTATAGATCATGTAAACAGCTCCTTTTGAAGAATTACGAAGATGAAAATCAGACCAAATGTACGCTTGTATAGTATCTATTTTACACCTTTTTGGTTGAAAATTAGAAAAGGGATTCTCCATAACGAGATCCCTACTCTAATTCACTGGAAAGACTTAAGCAGTATATGACTGCTCTAATCTATTTACTATTAGCCATTTTGTCATTGAAATGATGGAACAATGCATCACATTCTTCAGTCGTTTCAATTTTTTGCATGTTCAGGACACTTTTATCTTTACCTGTTAAGTAATTACGTAGATGCATATCAGAGAAGCCATGTACATGAGCATCTTCTGCTGTATTACAATAATGAACTTCTTTAATACCCGACCAAATAATAGCGCCCACACACATTGGACATGGTTCGCAAGTAGCGTAGATGACACAATCGGATAAATCCATTGTGCCAAGCTTTTTAGAGGCTTCACGAATGGCTACTATTTCTGCATGTGCAGTGATGTCTGTATCACGCATCATTGTATTGCCAACAACAGCGATGATTTCATCACCTCTTACAATGGTTGCACCAAATGGTCCACCAATATTTTGATCGATGCCTTCTTTTGTTTTGTCAACAGCTAGTTGAATATAATCCATACCGTGATTCCTCCTAGTTAATAATATGAGTACCAGCCTGATTATTGATCGCTTCTTTCAGACTTTCAGGGTTTGTAATAATTACTCGATGACCACCATTTTCTAAGAAGCTTAAGCTTGCTTCGATTTTTGGTAGCATACTTCCTGGCGGGAACTGATTATCTTGAACATGCTGCTTTGTTTCCTCAACAGTAATTTCTTCAAGTGCTTGTTGTTCAGGTTTTCCAAAGTTAATAAACACACGCGGAACACCCGTTGTAATAATTAATGAATCCGCATTTACTTGTGCCGCTAATAGACTTGTTGCAAAGTCTTTGTCAATGACTGCATCTACACCCTCATAGACATTGTTTTCTTTTTTCACAACTGGAATTCCACCACCGCCTACAGCGATCACGACATAATCATTATCAATTAATGATTTAATCGCCTCTTTTTCCACGATATCGATTGGTTTTGGTGAAGGCACAACGCGACGGTAGCCACGGCCAGAATCCTCTACCATTTTCCAATCTGGATGCTCTACTAGCATCGCCTCCGCTTGCTCCTTTGTAAAGAATGAACCAACTGGCTTTGTAGGGTTAATAAAGTTGGGATCATGTTCATTGATTTCAACTTGTGTAATCACACTGACTACCTTTTTATTAATTTGACGTTTAGTCAGTTCGTTAATTAATGCTTGTTGAATTAAATAGCCAATTCCACCTTGTGTGTCAGCCACACAGTTTACTAACGGAATTGCTGGCATGCCTGATACTTCATTAGCAATTTCACTTCTTTGTAAAGTGAAACCAACTTGTGGACCATTGCCGTGTGTGACAACCACTTTATAACCTTCCTGAATCATATCCGCGATATGCTCGACAGTTTGAGCAACTGCCTCTTGCTGACTTTGAATAGATTCACTTCCACTATCCTTTACCAACGAGTTACCGCCGATTGCTACAATTACTAATTTATTCACAACTACACCCCTACTTCTTTTTCTACACTATTTTGAACATTTTGCTGATTAAATTTATATAACAGCGTATATAAAATGAATGACACGATCAGTCCGCTAAAGAAAGCAAAGTTATTTAGCTGTACTAAAAACGGCACACTTTTCAGGAAAGCACCTGACATTGGTAAGAGGAAGCTTATTAATAGAACGATACATGCTACGATGTTATAGCCAGATTTATAAGCTCCATTATGACCTTCTTCCACATAAATCATAGATAAATCTAAACGCCTTTTACGCTCGATAAAGAAGCTAGACAACATAATACCTGCAATCGGTCCAAACATAGAGCCTATAAAACTATAAAAGAAAAATAACGTTTCTGTACTCGATACTAGTTTCCAAGGCAAAATGACTGTGCCAATAATCGCTGTTAAAATACCTGCTGTTTTGACCGTAAATACTTTAGGGAATAAAGTTGTCATTTGCAAT
Organism: Lysinibacillus sp. FSL K6-4013; assembly: GCF_038630435.1. Classification (NCBI taxonomy): domain Bacteria; kingdom Bacillati; phylum Bacillota; class Bacilli; order Caryophanales; family Bacillaceae; genus Lysinibacillus; species Lysinibacillus sp. FSL K6-4013. The sequence goes on along the minus strand of NZ_CP152031.1, from coordinate 1,646,159 downwards.
CCAGATGGTAATAAATTACCAAAAACTACAAAAGCTGTTGCGCCTACATTTAAAGCTAAAATTAATACAATTACTGAAAAGGGATTTTGAATTTTATCAATAGCATCTACAATATTAAAAATTGGTTGCCCAAAAGCAATTTCTGTCCCTGCTATTAAACTAATACAAGTAATCGCAAATAATAGATACGAGCCGATCATACCGATGGATAAGCCATAGATCATTGCTTTTGGCGATTTAGCTCTATGCGTAAAATCTGCGATATTTACAATTGGACCAGCCCAGTTAGACACCAATGCGCTAACACATGCAATAAAGACCAATGGACTTTCCATCGTTGTAGAAGGCTTATATTCTACAATTGGTCTAATTCCTCCAGCAATATTAATTGCCCAAATCGCTGCGCCAATAATGAAAATATAAACAATCGGTGATGAGTATTTACCGAAGACTGTTAGCATATCCATGCCACCTAAAAAAAGTAAAACTGTAATTACCCATAAAATAATGTAAGAAATCATAGTCGGAACATCTAAGCCAAAAATAGTGAAGTCTCCACCAATAGACATATAGTTCGGAATGAATCTTGCAAATAATACATTAAGGGATTGAGCGCCCACAACGGTCGTCGTACCAAAGAATACAACCCCAGCAATCAACCCTCGACATAACGCCGGAATAATAGAGCCTTTTACTCCAAATGAATCTCTTAGTAATATAGCAAACGGAATGCCATATTTAGAGGCGGAATATCCATTTAAGCAATAGCCTGCTGAGACGATTACTGCTGAAAGCATAATGGCTAAGAAAACTTGATTAACTGATAATCCTAAGACAAAAAACCCTGCAACCGTCATATAAGACATAATATTGTGAACTGCGCCCATCCACACGGTAATGTAGTTAAAGATTCCCCAGTCTCTTTCCTGAGGCCCTTTTGGTAAAAGTTCTTCCGAATAGCCAAGTGCTCTATAATCTTGATTGGACTGTTCAATTTTTGCGTGTTCCATAGAAAGCTCCTCCTACTTATAGGAAGTGGGCTTAAGCCCACTTCTCACTAATTGTAATTAATGCTTTTTCAAAAGCTTCCATTGGAGGATTTGTAATACCAGCACCAATCATACCGATTCCAGCCTCTTTATGTGCGATAGCTGTATTAATAATTGGAAGAATACCTGATTGGATGACTTTGCGAATATCAATACCAGTAGGAATTCCCATGAAGTTTAATAATGGAATGGTAATATTTTGGTTTTCTGTCGTCGTAATTTCTTTCATTTTACGAGAATAACCAATTGCTTCATCCACTGTTCCACCTACTAAAGCAACGATTGCTGGTGCAGTAGCCATTGCGAAACCACCAATACCGTAAGTTTCTGTAATAGCACTATCCCCTATATCAAGACCTGAATCCTCTGGTTTGTAGCCAGCAAACATCGGTCCGATTACTTTTTGTGCTGGGCCAGTAAACCATGTATTACCTGGCATGCCACTAATACGAACACCAAATTCTACACCGTTACGTGCCATTGTTGTCACGACAGTACTATATTCGATTCCATGTGCAGCATCTAATGCACATTTACAGCATGCCATCCATGTAGGACCTGAGAAATAATCACTACTTGCCACGAAATCAAATACTGCTCGCTTCTGTTCAACAGGATAATCTGTTTCTAAGATATATGGTGTCAATGCTTGAATTAATAAGCTTGTACCTGCATTATTACGGTTATGACATTCGTCACCCATGTGGAGCGCTTGTGCAAGCATTAATCGTAGATCGATGCCGTCTTTATTTAATTTCATTGCATCGCGTAAAATTGGTCCTAACACATCACGCATCCATATTAATCGCTCGACAACACTTTCATCGTTGGCACCCATGCGTAAGATTTTTGCCATTTGCTCACTTAAATTTGTATAGGCGATATTGCCATACGTTTTATTTTCAACGATGTGCATAAACATCGAAGCAGATGTTACCCCAGCCATTGAACCAACTGCATTATGCTCATGGCAAGGTGAGAATGTAATATCTCCAGACGCCGCTACCTCTGCTGCTTCTTCTAAATCTTTTGCTAATCCTTCGAATACAAGAGCACCCATCACAGCGCCCTTCATTGGGCCATTCATATCTTCCCAAGTAATGGGTGGTCCTGCGTGTAAAATTGTTTTTTTCGTCATGCCAGGTACAACATTGATGGCTTGATCGAAACCAATCAACACGGGTTGAGAGTTCACAATTTTTTCCACTGCAAGACGATTTGCTGCTTCGATTTTTTCAGCAAGTTCTGCTTTATCGATTTTGTTTAGTGCTGCAATAATTTCTGGCTTACCTCCACCCGGTGGTGACCACTCTAGGTGTGTAGCACTTGCATTTTGTGCTAATATATCATCCTTAAAAAGTTCAATACCTACGTTAATTACGTTAATTTTACTTGTGAAAAGTTCATTGATCTTACTCATGATTTTCTCCTTTCAACACCATTTCTCTAGCAAGTAATCCTGCATTTGTACTACTGCTTGCATGTGTAACACCTGCATCGACTAATTTTTCCACTTGCTCATCTATGTTTGGCGTATCTAAGTCTGTTCCAAGGACATACCCAATGATCTCTAAATGTCTACCTTCTTTTTCAGCAAATTGTTTAGCTTCAATGATGGCTGGAAGCATAACACCCACTGGGTCTTCGTGAGAGCCAAAGCCTAATACGAAGTCCATCACAATGACACCAACTGTCGGATCTTTTGCTTCTTGTAAGAAGCGCTCAATGCGAGAAGATGGATCGATCATTGGATGTGGTTTACCATTTGTAAAATCATCATCACCGAAGTCAATGAATGTATGTTCCTGACTCACATTGATATCTTTCAATAAGAAATCAGGATTCTTTTGGATGTTACTGTAAATATTATCTAATTTTTCCATCGCTAGATACATAGATTCATCACAAAGCGTACCGCCACAGAATAACCCACGAATGTATTTTTGCTCTGGCGCTAATTTTGCACGAACCTCTTCAACTAATGGAATGTTAAGTGCACGTTTGTTAATGCCTGCTTCATCAATACCTGCTAGTAAGACTGCCTTTAAGGCTGCTTCTTTCGATGTTTTAGCAAATTGTCCACCAGCTGCCACTACAGCCTCTTCATTACCACCTATAAAATAAACCACTACCGGTTTGCTGCATTCTTTAATTTGTGCGAGTACTTTTTTCTCAACACTTGCTTCAGGTGGCTTCGATACAAGTACAATCACTTTTGTGGCTTCATCGGCATCTAGTGCTTTGATACCATCAAGCATCATCATACCGCCCACTTCTTTACTTAAATCTCTTCCGCCAGTACCGATCAGTTGTGTGATACCACCACCGAAGTCATGAATGCGAACACTTACTTCTTGGCTACCTGTACCAGATGCCGCTACGATACCGATATTGCCTTTTCTTACAGCGTTTGCAAAGCAAAGTCCTGTATTACCAATAATGGCGGTACCACAGTCTGGTCCCATCATTAATAAGCCTTTTTCATGTGCTAAAGTTTTTAATTCTACTTCGTCTTCAACGCTTACATTATCACTGAACAGCATCACGTGTAGATCATTTTCAAGTGCTTTGCGTGCTTCGCGAACGGCAAAAGCACCATTGACAGAAATGACCGCAAAGTTTGCATCAGGGATTCCTTGTGCAGCAGAATCAATCGTTGCATATTTAATATCACTTTTTGCTTGTGCTTTATCTTTATTTGTTAGTAATTCTTCCACTGCTAGGTAAGCGCTTTCTGTTTGATCCGCATTAGCAGTTTTAACAATAATCATTAAGTCCCCTGCTGTTGCTTCCTCCACTTCTGGCGTCATCAAACCAACGTTACGAATGACTCCTTTGTTCATCTCCGTACCCATACCAATAATTGCTTGCTCAACACCTTCAATTTGATTCGCTTTTGTAGATAGTGACATCAATGACACTGAATCAAAATATGTGTTGCGCTTAATTACGACTTTAATACTCATCATTATCCTCCTAATTCTATATTGGCTTCTAAGCCACTTATCAGCCCTAAGGCAATATCTGTTCCTGAGGAGGAGCCAATAGCAAGCACCCTTCTCAGAGCCTCAATGGATTCCACTTCTGTGCCATATAAAATGGTGTGTATGAATGAACAGATGGACTCCCTTACTTGTCCATGTGCTGCCTTCTTCAATGTTGTAAAGCTAATCTCATTGGTCAAAGGCTGCATCACTTTGATGACGCTTTCACACAAAGGTTTATACATAGAACACGGGCTATTTTGTAAGTGAATGATAGCAAATAAGCCTACTAAAAAATCATCCCCTGATGGTGTTAGCCCTGGCCCCAAGCCTACTAAATCCGCAGCATATGCCTGAAAACGATCCAAACGTTGATTCAATATTTCCTCATAAAGTAAAGTTGTACGCTGCTGTAATAATCTCGATGTCTCCGCTTCAAATTCACTGACGGGTAACTCATTACGTTTGATACCGCCGCCTTTACCATGTAAATCAATGAATTGTTTTACACGAATCATATTCATTGTTAAACTTGTACGGTTTGCTGGATAAATTGGTAGCTGACATTGCCAATGAGTGGCTGTATGAATCGCTATTTGTAATTTTTCTTCTACTAATAGTTGATTATGGCGAACCGATACCCTGTCATGTTGCTGGATGTCCAGGTGATCCAATGTATCAAGATCAATGACAAGTGTATTGGGGGCCCGATCCATTGCCTTCGTAGCAAGTGTAAAAATTTCATCATTACCATCACTCCGTATATTTAAGGCATGTTTAAACACGCTGTGAACCGTTCCCGTAAACGTCGCCACTATTTGCTGCAGGAAATAATCATCACCCAATTTGGCATGTATCATATGTACACCCTCTTTATGTCGTAGGAGTACTACTATTTCGCTCCTGCTTCTAGTAGAATTTTTTCAATTTCAGTAAATCCTTTTTCTTTAGCCATTGTTAATGGTGTCACACCATATTGATCCACTAATTGTGTATCTGCTCCATGTTCAACTAATAGACGAACTATTTCTTGTTGCTTTTCTCTCCCATCATTGAGGAGAATGGCTTCAATCAATGGTGTCCATCCACAAATATTTGTATGGTTGACATTGATGTCTGTAGTCGTTACAAGTTCACGAACTACCTCAACAAAGCCCTTCTCACTTGCTGGATGAATCCCTACACCGCCAAAGCGTGTTAAACGCTCTAAATCTGTGTTTGCTTGTAGCATTATTTTCACAAGCTCTAACTTTCCATTTATACATCCATACAAAAATGGGTTTAAACAAATTTGATCTTGAAGGTCAATATCTGCCCCTTCCTGAATTAAAAATTTTACTGTTTCTAATTGATCATTCATCGCAGCAAGTAAAATTGCTGTACGTTTGCGCTTATTTTGAGAATTAATATCCACACCTTGTTGTAAATAACCTTTCAGAGCGTTATTATCACCTGCTTCAGCTGCAGTTAAAAATTCTGAGACCACATTCATATCTACCAATTTCATTCCTCCATTTCTCTGACCTATTGTTCATTTCAACTAAAAAGAAATAAACCGCGAGAATGTTACTACTTTCACATTTCCGTCTTACAAGCTTTATTTTATTCTCTTATGCCGTAGATATCATTGTTTAGCAAAACCAAAAAGAATGTAGATCATTTAGGCAATATGTACAATGTTTTGTGATAAGATTATGGCGAAGGAGTGAAATCATTTGCTAACAATTAAAGATATATTAGAGATAAAGGCACTTGAAGGAATTAAAATTGTTGCTGGAGAGCAAGGAATTCACAATGAAATTGCACTTGTGAACATTATCGAAAATCCCGATGCATTTGATTGGCTGACACCGAATGAATTACTGTTAACGACTGGTTACATCTTCCAAGATGACGAAGCCTTACAAAATAAAATTATCCAAGAAATCTCTAAAATCAATTGTGCAGGCCTGGTTATTAAAATGAGACGCTATTTACAAAAGACGCCTCAAAACATGATCGATATTGCCAATCAGCATGGATTGCCGTTATTAGAGTTACCTTATAATTACACCCTTTCCAAGGTCATCTCGATTATCAATGAAAAGGCATCTGGCCGTTATGATCTATTAAATAGAAAATCTTTGGACATGCACAATACGCTATTTAAGGTGGCGCTTGAAGGAGGAGGCATCGAATCTATTTCCTCTAAGTTAGCTGAAACAATTAATAACCCGATTATTTTTTTAGATAATGACTGGAATTTACTGCATTATACAGATCTTGATACGAATCCTGTGCCCCTTGCCTATGGCATTAATTTAAAGAAGAATCGTCCAACATTTTCAAAGGATTTTATAAATACCATTCCGAATGATCTCAATGAAATGCAAAAATCCATTACACGAATCTATCAGTTAGAAGATCTAGCCGTAAAATGTAGAATTCTTCCTGTTGCAGTAGCCAACTATATTTATGGCTATATTGTCATTTGGCAAACTGTACGGGATCTGAATGAGTTTGATTTCATCGTTTTAGAGCAAGCCTCCACGATTGTGGCACTAGAAAGGATAAAACAGAAGGAAATTGAGGGTGTACGTCTAAAGATTAAACAAGAGTTTTTTGATGATTTATTGACTGGAAAAATCACTTCGCTTGAAACGCTACAAACACTATGCGATCTCCACGGCTTAAAGATCAACCATAAATATTATTGCATCGTCATCTCTATTAGCCATGAAAATTTGCAAAACCAGCATGATTTAATTTCTAGAAAATACGAAACCGATAATATTGCAAAAAAATGTATGAATTTAATTTATGAGCACTCTAGCACAATTAATGGGGAAATTACATGCCTTTATCGCAACAATCAAATCATTATATTAGTTGGACAGCAAGACAGCAAACAAGATTTCACGATCAATGAAACAAAGCAATACGCAGAAAACATTCTCCAATTATTAGTACAGCAACATACGCAAAGCTCTTTCTTAATGGGAATTGGCAAAGAATATAAACATATACGTTTTGTCCATAAAAGCTTTGCAGAGGCACATGAAGCTCTCCGTCTTATGCACCGCTTCGAAGAGCGTGGGGCAGTGGCTCATTATGCGGATCACTCCATTTATCATTTTTTAGACTCCAATATTAATGAAGTGCAGCTAAAGGACTTTTTCTTAGAAAGCTTGGGTTCTGTCTTTGAGCACGATCTATTACATGGGACAAGCTATCTACTTACATTAGAAAATTACTTTATCAATCATATGAATATAAGTGAAACAGCCAAGGAAATGTTTATCCATCGCAATACGTTAATTTATCGGATTGAAAAGATTAAAGAAATTTTAAAAACCGATTTAAAAAGCTATGAGGAGCTGTTACAAATCCAGCTAGCCTTAAGAATCTATCGCTTGCTTGGTAAGTCTTTATACCACGATGAATTTGCAGACTAGTATCAAAAGGTGGTGATCGCATCACCTTTTTTTGATGACCATTCATTTCATATTCAGTTCATAAACGCATGCTATAGTAAAGCCATAGAAACGAAATACATTGTTTTTAGACAATGAAGGAGGCTTATTTCTTTGCAAGAAACATCAAATGATATGTCTAAACAAAAAGATTGGCGCCGTTTTATACAGTTAGTAAAACGTGCCGAACCACCGATATGGCTACTTGTCATCGCTTTAGTGATGAGTTTAGCAACAACAGGTGTAGGGTTTATTGTTCCATTATTTACAAAACAATTAGTGGATGGCTTTTCGTTAGAATCGCTTAATTATTGGCAAATTATTGTATTGGGTATTGCCTTTATCGCACAGGCTATTGCCAGTGGATTATCCATCTATTATTTAAATCGAGTTGGACATCATGTTGTGGCAAAATTACGTGACCAGCTATGGCGAAAGCTGTTGCATTTACCAATCCCCTATTATGATGAACATGATACAGGCGAAACATTGAGCCGTGTTACGAATGACACAGGGGTTGTGAAAGAGCTTATAACAGAGCATTTAGCAAACTGTTTATCTGGCGTTATCTCCATAATAGGTTCTATTATCATTCTTCTATTTTTAGATTGGAAAATGACATTAGTCATGCTGATTGCCGTACCACTGGCTATGGTGATCTTAATGTTGTTAGGGCGACGCATGTTTGTGATTTCAAAAGGGATGCAAGATGAAACAGCAAAATTTACGTCTGTATTAAATCAAGTTTTACCTGAAACGCGCCTAGTCAAGGCTTCAAATGCTGAGCAAATTGAATATGAGCGTGGAAAAAAGGGCATTACTAATCTCTTTACATTTGGCTTAAAAGAAGCAAAAATTCATGCACTGATTTCCCCGCTGATTTCATTCGTTCTGATGTCTGTGCTTGTAGCTATTATTGGCTATGGTGGTGTCCGTGTTTCCTCTGGAGAGCTGACGGCTGGCGATATGGTGGCATTTATTTTATATTTAATCCAAATCATTATGCCAATGACGCAATTAACGATGTTCTTTACCCAGCTCCAAAAAGCCATGGGTGCTACAGAACGAATTAGTGCATTGCTTGAATACGAGGAAGAACATATTGAAGAAGGCTTAACAGTAGAAAAAGTAGATCAACCCATTTATCTTAAAAATGTTGATTTTTCTTATGGTGAGGAACCCATTTTATCCGATATTAACTTCACAATTGAGCCAGGCAAAGTAACAGCCATCGTTGGACCAAGCGGCGGCGGTAAAACAACCACATTTTCACTGCTAGAACGATATTATCGGCCAACGAACGGCAGTATCACACTAGGAGATACACCAATCGAAACATTCTCACTCCACTCTTGGCGCAGTCAAATCGGCTATGTGGCGCAGGAAAGTGCCCTGCTCTCAGGTACGATTCGAGAAAACATTTGCTATGGTATAGACCGTGAAGTGCAAGATGATGAGCTAGAAAAAGTGGCTAAAATGGCCTATGCAGATCAATTTATTAACGAGCTTCCAGACAAGTTTGACACTGAAGTTGGAGAACGAGGCATCAAGCTGTCAGGAGGACAACGTCAACGTATCTCTATCGCAAGAGCGCTCTTACGTAATCCGCAAATATTAATGCTGGATGAAGCAACATCAAGCTTAGATAGTAAATCAGAAATTTATGTACAAAAGGCATTAGACAACTTAATGCAAGGGCGCACAACACTAGTCATTGCGCACCGTTTATCGACAGTGGTAGATGCCGATCAAATATTGTTTATCGAGAAAGGGCATATTACAGGCTGTGGTACACACGAAACTCTCTTTGAAACACATGCTATGTATCGTGAGTTTGCCATGCAGCAATTACGCATTAAAGACGTTGAATAAAGGGGTTTGTTGAGATGACAAAACTATTAGTCGTGGATGATGATGCACATATTCGAGAATTGGTAAAAGTGTTTCTGCAAAATGAGGGCTTAGAGGTGATAGAGGCTATCGATGGTGTTGATGCACTGACTAAATTAGACACTGAAAAAGTCGATATGGTCGTGATGGACATTATGATGCCCAATATGGATGGCTGGGCATTATGTGAGGAAATACGTTCATTCAATACAGATCTACCAATCCTTATGCTTACAGCTAAAGGAGAAACCTCTCAAAAAATCAAGGGCTTTCATTTAGGGACAGATGATTATCTTGTGAAGCCATTCGAGCCTGCCGAGCTAATCGTACGTGTTAAGTCTATTTTAAAAAGATATCGTATCTCCCTTTCTCAAGTTGTAGAGGCTGGAAATGTCAAATTAAATCGCCATACACATGAAGTGGAAATGAACGGCGAGACGATTCTCCTTCGTTTGAAGGAGTTCGAGCTATTATTTACACTTGCAAGCTATGTTGGCAAAACCTTTTCCCGTGAACAGTTGATCGAAGAAATCTGGGGCTACGACTATGAGGGAGATGAACGAACAGTTGATGTCCATATCAAAAGAATACGAGAACGCTTTCCACAGGAGACGAGCGGCTTTGTCATTCGCACCATTCGTGGTCTTGGTTACCGCCTGGAACTAGACACATGAGAAAACGAAGATTCTTGTTAAGATTAGCGCTGGTCTTTTGCCTGTTTCTGATTGCAAACACCGTTTTCGCTTTTATTTCCTATCATGTAACTTCATGGCTGTATGGACGGTTAGGAACTGAGCCTCATGGATTTTGGCTACAACTAGCAACAGTGATTGGGGTGTTTGCACTCTTTGCCTGTTCAGCTGCCATTATCTTTTTAATCGGACTAAATCGACAACGTAACTATTGGGATACGATTGTAGATGCATTAAGCCGCATGGCAAAAGGTGATTTTGATGTTCAGCTGGATTTGAGAGCAGATGAGGAGGATCAATTTGGGCAATTGATTCATGGTATTAATCATATGGCTGTTGAGTTAGGTGAACTGGAAAGAATGCGTCAGGAGTTCATTTCCAATGTCTCCCATGAAATTCAATCACCTTTAACGTCTATTAATGGCTTTGCCAAGGCTTTGAAAAATATTAACCTACCTGAAGAAAAACGTCAGCATTATTTAGCTATAATTGAATTAGAAAGTAATCGTTTATCAAAAATTAGCGACAATTTGCTCAAGCTAACTTCCTTAGAATCGCAGCACCATCCATTTGAGCCTATAACTTATCGACTCGATAAACAATTACGCAATGTTGTGCTGGCACTAGAACCGAATTGGTTAGCCAAACAGATTGACTTTGATCTCGATCTTGATAACCTGAGCATCACTGCAGATGAGGATTTGATGAATCAAGTCTGGATGAATTTGCTGACAAACAGTATTAAGTTTACACCTACCAATGGAACCATCTCATTATCTATGAAAAAGCAGTTCGACACGATAACCGTTCAGGTTCAAGATACTGGCATAGGCTTAACCGAAGAACAACAAAAGCATATTTTCGAAAGGTTTTATAAGGCCGATCAATCGCGAACTGCTGGAAATGGCGGTAGCGGATTAGGGCTAGCCATTGTCAAAAAAATAATTGAGATGCATCATGGAACCATTGCTGTAGAAAGCAAAATAGCAGAATATACAAGATTTTTGATTACTGTCCCCATCGACAGTACGCCAACTCATGCAAACGACTAACCCCGTCTGCATGAGTTATTTTTTCTAGTATGCTACTTTACTAAAATATCGATATACTTTATTTAGTTTCTGCTGTTGCTTCCCCTTTTTACTTTCCATATTACCAAACTCAAAAAACTTCACTTTTTTCATTCCAACAAATTTAAACAACGCCCTTTTCATTAAAATTTTATGTGCATTGTTCAACCATAAAAATGGATAATTGGTTGGCCCCTTCATCGTGGACACACAGACTACAGACTTCCCTTTTAAAAGACCCTCTGGAAATAAACCCTTTGTATCTCGATAAGCAAAATTTGCTGCAAATAATTGGTCGATATATCCTAACAGCATGGCTGGCGGTCTCCCCCACCAGATCGGATAAACAAATACAATTTGATCTGCCCAAGAGAGCTGTTGGCGGTATTTTTCCATTTTCGGATCCCGATACATATCACGACGTCGTTTATGTTCATGGAAAATTAAGCGTGGATCGAACTCTTCTTCATATAAATCTAGTATCTGAATCTCCTCGATGGCAGGATTCTCTCGACACCCCTTTATCACTTCTTGTAAAAAAGCATAATTTAAACTTTTATGGTTGGGATATGTATAAACAATTAACGTTTTCATTGTGCGCCTCCTCATTACTTATCATTTGATAACAAAATAATAATTCATTTCATTTTAGTTGTCAAATGATAATTGTTTTAGGACAAGTTATTTGTTATCTTGACAGTAAGAGGTGATCCCATTGAATAAAAGCGCTTTATTTCATCAGTTTGTAGCATTTACAGCCACAATCCATCAAGTGACACATGATCTCACACAAAATGTTAACACTGCGAATATCACACCGCTACAATATAAAATTCTTGAATATATTAAAGTAAGCCAACCTGTCACACCAACGGAAATCAGTGAATGTCAGCATATGTCCCTACCCAACACAAGCCGTGAACTTCGGAAATTGCAGGAACGGCAGCTAATCGAAAAATTTAACGACACAGCCGACCGCAGAAAGCAGTATGTCCGTTTATCCAAAGAGGGTGAAAAAATGATGGAGGAGGCATTTGCCTGTATCGAAGAGCGCTTTTTACAGCTTATTCAACACGCAACACAGGATGATCTAGAGGACATCCAACATGCTCTAACCATTTTAGAGGAAAAGGTTTTACAGCAAAACGGCTAAGACCATGCTGCTTTTCGGGAGTGGTGATCGCTACTATTGGAGAAGCAGGAGGCGAGATCTTTTTTGACTGAAATTGCTCTTGCTTTGGTTTGAAGTGATCATTTTTTTCAAAACCGATCTTTCCTTTGCTCTAAGTGATCACTTTTCAATCGCTACCGCTCTTTCTTTGGTTTAAAGTGCTCGCTTCTGATTCAAAGCCGCTCTTTTATTGGCTTGAAGCACTCTCTTTTCATGCAAAGCCGCTCTTTCCTTGGTTCGAAGCGCTCTCTTTTACTTCAAATTGCTCATCTCCTTGCTCGGAGTGATCACTTCTAAACCAAAACTGCTCATTCTTCTTTAAGGAATTATTCATCTTACACGCAAAAAGGTTAGCCATAATTTGATTTGAATCATTAAAAATCTTTAGTGTCACGCACCACAGATTCGTAACCACTTTGTCTTTTCTTTAATAGTATAAAGGTGAGTAGAAGGAGGAGTCTCAAGTGGAAGTAGTGTTTGATCGGGAGTGGATTGAAGAACAGTTTGATACACTTCCATTATGGCAACGGTCAGCCTATACAGATTTTGCTGCCACGATTGCGGATGAAGCAAATACGTTTCCGTGTATACCAGCAAGAATGGGCTTTTTATCAAACCATTTGCGCTATAGTTTTGTCGGGGATCCACGGGAAGAGCAATCGATTAAAATGTTAGCACAATGCTTAAAGGACTATACGAAAGCATCACGAACTTTCGGGAAGTATACAACTCTTACTGTGTTCTTTCATACCCCTCACGATATGCAAGATAGCTTTGAGGTAGCAGATTATCAGCAGTTATTTTGGTCCATATTAAATAATTTAACCAATTTGGATGAGATGAATTGGCCTGAAGGAATACCAATGGAGCCAACTCACCATGAATGGGAGTTTTGCTTTCATGGTGAACCCTATTTTATCTCTTGTGCAACACCAGCCCATAAATTGCGAAAGAGTCGTCATTTTTCCACTTTATTAATGGCCATTCAACCCCGTTGGATATTCGATGATATAAACGACACCACAGCCTTTGGGCGAAAAATTAAAAAGCTCATTCGTCAGCGGATTGCAGACTACGACACAGTCCCAGGACATCCAGATTTGAAATGGTATGGGCAAGAAGATAGTTATGAATGGAAGCAGTACTTCTTAAGTGATGATAACCATAGTCCATCCAAATGTCCTTTTTTAAGGATGTCTCAGGAAAACGGTTCATTACGTAATATTTTTTTGCCTTTTCACAACAATCCAGGTCGCCACACTGATTAAGGCTATAAAGAGCAGGCTCACATAAAAACCGAGTCTGCTTGTTTTTTCACCTAAAGTTCCAGATACCGTCACAGCAATGAGCAACATCCCCATAGCATTCTTTACATGCCCCCACTTAGTTAACTCCATGAGCTTCCAGTAGGTCACTAAAATAAAAAGCCAATTATAGATCAACATTAAACCCGCCGCTGTAATCAAATATTCAAAGATTTTTTCTGGCATCAAAAAACCAATTACAATCGTAATTACTAGCCCACTCGTTAAAAATAAAAAGGCTGGAAAAGGAACTTTCATTTTTCCTTTCTTTGCAAGGACTGCCGGTGCATCATGATCCTCTGCAAGTGTAGTGAGAATGGTGATCACCGCGTAAAGCGAGGCCACCATCGTTGAAAAACCAGCAATGATTAGCACACCATTAAAGATATCTGCCACAAAAGGGATATGGTGTCCTTGAAGCGCTGTAATAAAAGGACTTTCATCAATCGAAAAGTCTTTCCACGAAACGAGTACTAATGCAAGGGCGATGGCCATGATAAAAATAACGGAAATCACGATCAGCATAATTCTCCCCGCTTTTGGCGCCTCTTTTGGATTTTTCAAATCGATGACCATTAAACCCATCACTTCAATTCCTCCGTAGGCATAAAAGGCATAAAGTAATCCGAGCCAAATACCTTTTAGTCCTTGTGAAAAAAATGCTTCATAATTAGCTTGAAGTGAAGCCATTGTAGTAGATGGTGTACCTCTCATGATGATGACCACTGCTACAATAATGAACATAATGATGGCAGCTGCCTTTAAGGCACCGAAGATATTTTGGAAATTTTCAAAGCCCTTCATGCCTGTGAGAATAACGACTAAACCAATAGCAGCATAAATCGATGCAGCAATCCACAGGGGCAGCACCGGAAACCAAAATTTCGTAAAAATGCCGAGCGCCATCAGCTGGCTTCCCATGATTAATAGCTCAGAAATCAAGTACACCCAGCCATTGCTAAATCCTGCCCAACGTCCAAAGGCTTGCTTGGCATAGGTACGAAAAGAGCCTTTATCTGGATTTTCCACAGACATTTTAACAAGTGCATCATACACGATATACGTACAAATGGCCGCTAATAAAAAAGGAATTAATACCGCAGGCCCACTTTTATGAATGGCCATACTTGTCCCAAGAAAAAAGCCCGTTCCCAAAGTACAACCGATTCCAAGAAGCGAAAGCTGCCACCAGGCCATACTTCCTTTAGCTGATTTTGAAGTCATTTGTTCTCAACCCTTCGTTACGTTCTTACCAATGGCAATGTCATACATCGAATGCCACCACCGCCTTTTTCAAGCTCAGTGACATCAACTTCGAGCAAGTTTTTATTCTTCAGCAGTGGATGCGCCAATAATTGTTGTTGTGTTCCCTGCTTGCTTATCAACAGTGTTTCAGGATTCAGGTTAATAAAGTTGATGTCTGGAATGGTCTTATACGAGTTCAGCCAGTAAACATCCAAACCATGACGCTTTAAAAATGACTCTACCATATCAAAACGACTGCTTTGAGCTGTTAACACCTGAATAGGAAAATGGCGTACAAAGCTTTTAGCAACAACCAGATTCGCGTTTACAACATTACAATTCATATCTAAATGCAGCGTATCATTGCTTTTCGGTAAATCAATTATGGCAATTTCAGAAAACCCCTCTTGAAAAATGCCTTCCTTTAAGCTTTCGATAGCTTCTATCGATGTTCTCATTCCAAGATTAATAAGCACAGCATCTTTATTTAAAATTAACAAATCTCCACATTCGAAGGAATGAAGCGGCTGCAAATTAGCTTTCCATTGTTGTGGTAACCATTTTTCTAATAGTGAATGTGCAAGAGGGTACTCTGGTTTTCTAAGTGAGCTTCCAGCATTTCCAAGTAAAAGCCGATTCCCAATGACACAGGCTAGGTCACGCACAAAATAACGATTGAGGAGCTGCTCACTTAATAGCTGCTGATCGTGGGCTAGTTCTCTTGCATAATCAAGTACATGTACCCCTGCGTTTTCGAATGTTGTCTTTAATGCCATGAAATTATCCATCGCCTTCTGATGGTTGACCGTATCACTCCAACCAACCTGCTCTGCTACTGTTAAATCCGTTACATCTACGAGTGAAGGTGCACAAAGCATCACTACTTTCAGTTCTCCATGTTCTGACCAACAATTTAGTTGAAATGAATCCATTCAAGTATTCTCTCCTTCTTCACAACAATCTATGTTAGCGTTACCATTGACTTTCGGATTATACAAGGATCATAATTAAGAAGAATTTACCAATTATAATTATTTAGAGAAAGGGGTGTCATTATGGAATACTATAAATTTTTAAGACAGTATGTAGGACACCAACCAATTATTTTACCTGGTTCGGTGGTTCTCATTCTTAATACTGAAAACGAAATATTACTACAAAAAAGATATGATGGCGGTTGGGGGCTCCCTGGAGGCTTAATGGAATTAGGCGAGAGCTTAGAGGATACTGCCAAAAGAGAGGTACAAGAAGAGACAGGACTAGCCATCACAGATTTACAGTTACTAGGTGTTTTTTCTGGTCCGGATTGTTACCTTAAAGTTTCGAATGGGGACGAATTATACGCCGTTACAGCAGTCTTCTATACAAGGAATGTGCTTGGTAATTTAGTGATTGATTACAATGAATCAGAGACAATGCAATATTTCTCTCTTTACCATTTACCAAACGATTTAAAAGATCGTCGATATATTGAACCATATATCACACAATTAATTTAGAGAGAAAACAAGCCGTTCTCTCTCTAATTGTCATGTAAAATATTCTAATTTTGCTTGAGGAAAAAATTTCTGCATATAACCATACAGATGCTCCTTTATATCTTCCTCTTCCTCTTTTTGATAGATATATTTACCAATGCCATATTTACCCCATTTATATCGTCTTACCGTCTCGTCGAGCTCTAGCTTTGTCATTGGATAATTTTTTTCAATCACTCGTTTGGCAGGCTTTGTAAAGCGATGTTGAATAAATTCAAAGGTGATGTCATTGCGCACATCCTTTGGCAATTCAGCATCCAATCGCTCAAACATATGATAATAGCCCTCCTGCCAGCCATCATGAAGATAGATTGGCGCAACAATAAATCCGAGTGGGTATCCAGCTCTTGCCACTTTCCCCGCTGCCTCAATGCGCTTTTCCAATGGTGATGTACCTGGTTCAAAGTGTTTAATGACATAATCAGCATTGACACTAAAACGAAACCTTGTCCGACCATTATGCTTGGCATCCAATAGATGATCCACATGATGGAACTTCGTTACAAATCGTAACTGACCTAGCTCACTTTGTCCAAAATGCTCAATGGCTCGCTTTAAGGTGTGTGTAAGATGATCAATTCCTACAATATCAGAGGTACAGGAAGCCTCAAAGCGTGTGATGTCAGGTGCTCGTTCAGCCATATAATGATCGGCCTGTTCTAGAATCTCATCGACATTAACATAGGTCCGAATATAAGGTTTGCTGCCCATCGTTGTTTGTAAATAGCAATAATGACAATGCCCCATACAGCCAGTCGCAAATGGGATGGCATATTCCGCTGAAGGCTTAGATGTATCAAATTTTAATGTTTTTCGAATGCCCACTACTAAGGTCGATTTTGCTACCCGATACTTTTGAAAATCATTGTCACCAGGTAGATTTCTCACTTGATTGTGCGAAGTTGTATAGCGAATTTCAATCCCCATCTGCTCAAATTTCTCTTTTAGCTCCTGACCTAGTGGATAGTGGAGAGCATCTGGCTCAAAATAAACAAGCTGAGGGGTAAACGGCTTCATCATGCGAGTCCTCCCTTAATGAAAATACTGATGATAGGCCTGTTCAGCCGCCATCTCACTTGCAAAAATTACCATGTCATTCGTAATTGGATAATATGTTTCAAATAAAAATAGCGCTAGCTCCTCTGGTTTTTCTGGATGATTCACTACTGCCGCTTCCTGTATATTCGTTACATCTTGAATATGTGGATTGCGGTAAAAAATATAAACAATATCTCCCACATCAAATGGTTGTTGCATCTCTTCACCTTCCTCTGCCTTTCCATTAGTTTGGTGAAAGTGTACAAAAAATATGTCATAAAAAATTTAGTTGGTAATATACATACAGTCGTGCAGTTATTTTAAGAAAATTGCACTTCCCGTAAATTGTAACACTTCAATTTAACCTGCTTTATTCAATTCTCCTACGTCGAATAGTGTGAGGTTATCCACTCAAAATTCCCTTACTCTTTTCAATCATCTTGTAAGGAAAGTAAGCCAGAATACGTATCAAAACTGCATGATGGTTAAATTTTCTTCAAAAGGTAAAAGGGTGAAACTTTTAGGATGCTCATACGTTAAATTAGATGTCATGCTAAGTCATTCAAATGGCATGAAGAAGGGTGGAATTTATGAAAAAAATATGGACTTTACTTTTTGCTGTGATACTTATTGTACCGTTAGTATTGCAGCCGGCAACCGCACAAGCGGCAAAAGCCATCACAATTAATGTGGATGGGGTGCAATTAAAAACCGATCAGCCGCCTGCGATGATTCAAGGACGTGTTATGCTACCACTTAGAGCGATCTTTGAAGCATTGAATGCAAGCGTAAACTGGGACCAAAAGACTCAAACAGTCACAGGGATAAAAGGTGATACAACGGTAGTTCTCAAGATTAAATCGAAGACAGCTACTATTAATAACCAGACAGTAACGCTTGATGTACCAGCACAGGTATTAAAAGGTAGAACAATGGTACCAGTACGCTTCGTCAGTGAAGCACTTGGGCAGGATGTTGATTGGAACTCGGAAAAACAGCAAGTATCTATTAAATCTGACACTCCAAGTAATATCAGTATTGCTCCAGCGAGCAATGTGTCAGTTCGAGATGTGAATGATCAGGGAGATGGGCGTGATCTTGAGGTTAGCTTCTCTAAATCGTCTACAGAATCATATGTAGATCATTATCGGGTTATGGTTGTGAAGGCTTCTAAAAGTTTTAATTTGTCATCAGCTCTTAAAGTCTCCTCTTCTAATTATTCGGTGGTATCGACTTCAAATGCGAATCGTGCCATAACTTTATTGCAAAGCTCACGAGATGTGGACGGAGACTACATAAAAAATGATCAGTCTTATGTGGTTTATATACTTGCCATTGGCAAAGGTTCTTATTCTAGCGTACTATCAACTTCTTCTCCGAAGATTACTCTAACAAACATGTCTACTGTTACAGCGGTAACAAATGTGAAGATTAGCGATATTAACGATTTTGGCGATGGACGTGATGTCTCAGTTAGCTTTACTCGTCCACAAAATGATAGCAATACTTCCAATTACCGTGTGTTTATAGTAAAGACCAAGGATGCTAACAATTTTAGTCTTACCACTGCGAATAATTTATCCAGCAATTATTATACAACAGTGGACAAATCGGGAAGCAACGGCAGTACGTTGATAGCAACTCTGTCTTCCTCAACACGAGATACTTCAGGTGACTTTATAAAGAATAACGAATCTTACACAGCGTTCGTTATGTCTGTAAGTAATACGAATTCGGGCATGAATAAACTCTCGCCTGCTTCATTATCAGTAACGCTTACTGTATCTACTCCAATTATTACACAAGTAGATGATGTTAATGATTTTGGCGATGGACGCGATTTGAGAGTTAGCTTCAACAAAATGTCTGATGAATCTAATGTTAACTCTTACCGAATTTTTGTTGTAAGAGCTAACAACTATACGAACTTCACATTGACTAAAGCCAACAGTTTATCTAACACTTATTACACACAAGTGAACAAAACAGGCAACAATATTACTCAGGTGCTCTCTGCAGGGGCAAAAGATACTGACGGTTATGCCATTCAAAATGGCGTTAGCTATCGTGTATTTATTATGGCAGTAACTAATAACTCTGCAAATAATGTGCTTTCTTCAGCCTCCAATATGATTACGCTGCTTAGCAACAACGTGGGTGCAGTGTCGAATATTATTGCCAGCGATGTGAGCGATTATGGTAACGGTCGTGACCTCTTTGTGTCATTCAATAAAGCTGTTGATGAGACACCTATTAATCACTATCGGATTATGGTGGTGCCAACAGCAAATTACAATAATTTTAGCCTGACGGATGCTAATAGCGTATCCAGCAGCAATTACACAACTGTTAATAAATCTGGGAAATCCACATATGAGCAAGCGTTATCTGAAAATACTCGGGATGTGCGCGGAAATACTATTAAAGAAGGTACGAATTACCGTATCTATGTACTGACTGTTGCCAATGGAAATACATTAGGAAACAATGCGCTAACTGCCGCAACGTCTACAGTTACACTAACTAAGAACTTCACTGTGCAAGCTGTAACTAATTTGAATGTTGCAGATATCGATGATAAAGGGGATGGCCGTGATGTGCAAGTAACATTCACGAAGCCTACAGATGAATCGAATGTTAATCATTATCGGATTTTAATGGTACCAACTGCATATTACAGTAGCTTTAATCTTTCACAAGCCAATAGTAGCTCTTATTACATCACAGAAAGCAAAGGTGGAAATTTAGCAGCAAATAGAACATTGGATGGGATTAGGGATGTACGAGGTAATTTTATTACAGAAGGAACTAGCTATCGCGTCTATGTACTGACTGTTGCAAATGGTAACTCTTTAAATGCCTACGCTCTATCCTCTCCTTCACCTGTGATTACAATTAGTAAAAGCAAAGCTGTTCAGGCAGTAAGCAATATTAATGTTAGCGATGTTGGTGATTATGGAGATGGTCGAGATCTACAGATTTCGTTTACAAAACCTTCTGATGAATCAAATATAGATAGTTACCGTATTCTAGTTGTACCTGCATCAAAGGCAAATGACTTTGATCTGAATACAGCTATTAGAGCAACTAATTATACAGGTTGGAGTAAAGGCCAGTATAGTGTGAAATTGGGGGCTAATAGTAGAGATACAGACGGAAGACTTATAACGAATGGCCAAGAATATCGCGTATATATCTTGTCTGTAGGTGGTGGAAATTCTAAGGAAATGTATAGCTTATCCTACCCATCTTCCTACATTGCTTTGGAAGACCTTTCAGCCCCTGGATCAGTGGAGAAAGTAACACTCAGTCTTCAGGGCGACGGATATAAATATAACAATATAAACATTAGCTTTGATGTCAAAAATGGTCAAAGCGTAACGGAGTATAGAGTGTTTATGTTACCTAAGGATAAAGCAGATAGTTTCAAATTGGAGGATGCTATTAGCAATCCAAATAGCACCAGAATTTATCCGAATAATCTCTCTAACGTCAGCCAAGCGCTAAGCATACCAGTAGATGCATTTGGTAATCAACTTGATTCATCTACAGAATATGTTGCTAAGGTTCTGACTTTGGCGAAAGGAACTTCTTCGCTATCGAATACATCCAATAATTCGGTGCAACTCAAGAAATCTCCTGATAATAACAATAATGAGGCACCCCAAGACCCTCAAATTAATCAATAGGTCAATTATTTTTTCATAGCTGGGACTCCTTATGGCGCTTCATGTACCATAAGGAGCCCTTGTTGTTTTGTAATTACTTTTCCCTCTGCTTTTTACATACGTCGCTCTATTTCCACTCTTTATTGATTCGTATACTGAACGACAGCCTTGCTTATAGTTGCTTTGTCATCTGTACCTGCTCTGTTGTCACCTTTAATCCATGCTTTAACAAATAGCTCGTTGCTGGATTGCTCGCTAAGAAATTCACTGTCGTTAAATGGACTTTATGTGTTGTAATACTTGCTAAAAACTGTGTTATTAACTCTACATTACTTTCCTCTAGTATTACCATTTGATAAAGTAGAATACGCTCCACCTCACCATATTCATTCCACAATGTTTTGTATAGCATATAGCCAAGTGGTTCATTGTTATCATTATAAAACACCCTTGCTTCTCCATGCTTCACGCTCTGCCAGTTACACTGCCAAGGAACATTTTCTCGATAGAAAGATAGATGTGCTAGCTGCTCAGGGCGAATGGTCGCTATATAAAGGGCTACAGTAGATGTTACCTTGGCTTCATACTCGCCGCTTAAAAATAGTAATTGATTGGCAACCACATAGCCATATTTTTCATATAAGGCAATGGCTACCTGATTTTCCTTAATGGCTTCTAACGTACCCAATTCTACATTTTCTCGCTTATAGATAGCTAGGGTTTCCTCCATTAATAGGCGCGAGACACCCTTACCACGATATGCTGGAGAAATACCAGTCCCACCATTCCAAGCTGTTTTTTGGCCCTCGATGGTACGAAAGCCATTCATCACAATGGCAATCGGTTCCTCTTGATCAAAAACGACAATAGAATGCTCAGGAGATAACCCCTCCCCCACTAGTCGCTGTAAAAACATATCTGCTGTCATATTAATTTCAATAAAATAACCTTCAAAGCCTTTGTTCCATGCTTTCAATACTTCATCTAATGTACATTGTGCAACTGTTTTAATCTTCATAGTATCCCTCTTTTCAAATGGAATCTAATGCTGCTAAATTTTCTAAGGTTAGTTTTCTCACAATCTCATAACCATGTCCTTGACCTTTAGGTTTTATGACAACCGTCCCCATATTCGAAATGATACCCAGCCCCGCATTTCTTGGAAAGCTATGCCCAATGATTATGTTGTTTATGCCCTCGGGTGGGATGATTTCCAGCATCGATGTAGAAATCGTTAATATACTGCTTTGCACTGCTGTAGGAAGATTGCCACCTAACATAAAGATTTCAAACAAGAAGGGGTCAATTTGGAGATTGCTGTTTGGAAATGCCAAACGTGCTGTTTCAATGGTCCGACAAAAAGGACTGGTAGTGATGGTGGAAAGGATGGGAATTTGCCAATAGCGTAGCATTTGACCATAATAAATTGCCTCCCTACGACCTTGATCGGATAAATTCCGTTGATTTTGACAACTTTGAAATGTACCATATGCTTGATCTACACCAATAGTTGCTGTTCCGTGTCTTGCATATAAAGTTAGCCCACCTTTTCTCAATAACGCTAGGAGACCCTTTTCCATTTTCTTCATCTCCTTCATCATATCACTTTCTACTTTGTAATGTATGTGCTGTACATAGAAAAAAGCTCCCCACAACTTTTTGTAGGAAGCTTTTTTCTGTTATTTTATTGGAATTCTGACAATAGCAGTCGTTTCTAAATGTTTTGATGAGTCAATTGAAATATGACCATTATATTTAGTGACAATTTCTTTGACAATAAATAAACCTTGTCCTCTTAGTCTACCATTCTCATGTTTTTTCGTTGAAAACCCTTGTTTGAATATGTGATCGGGATTCGCAATATTTGGCCCAGTATTGGTAATTTTAAATTCATACTGTGAATCATCTGCTGTACAGCAAATCTTAATCTTACGTTGTTCCTCAGGTAATTCAACAGCAGCATCAATCGCATTATCAATTAAATTGGATAGAATCTTGATTAAATCTGTCGTTTTAATCTTATTAAAGTCATTTTGAGAAAGCGTAAAATCCATATCAATATGATGATTTTGAGCCGTTAATTTCTTCGTTTGCATTAAGATGGACAAACCTGGATGATCAATATTTAATTTTAATGACTTGATCGCCTGAACTTCTTTTGATAGTGAGGATAAATATTGTCTCGCCTGATCTGTTTTTTCTAATTGTAATAAACCATGTAACACTTGGATATGGTTCGTAAAATCATGACGTAGGGACGACACCGAAGTAATCAATGTCTTGATTTCTGCTAGATATGTGTCCTCTGTAGCGCCAACTTCCTTCGCCACCTCTTTTTGGTACCATCTTTGTAAAAATAAAAAAGAACCGATGACAATTAAAATAAGTACACCATTAAAAATAAAGTTAAATAGGTTGTCTTCAATGACTTTACCCTTAATACCATTTAGCGTATCTGCACTAATGTCAATGCCTAAATACCCGATAATTGTTCCATTATCATCTTTGATGGGTGCACCAACAGATAAATAAGACCCATGTTCAGAATCATGAATTACCTCTGTAACATAGGTTTCACCATTATAGGCCTTTTCAACATGCTTTGCAGGGACAGTACAAACCACGCCAATACCGAAGCCCTCTTTCATTTCTTTTGGCATCCCTGTAATCATGGCTATAGATACTTCAGGATTATCCACCTTTAAGGTGTACACAAATAGTGCACCTAATTTTATCCTTGCATCGTTTAAATAATTTCTTACTTTCCAATAATAATCATTTTCCTGTGGATTATTTAAAAATTGCTGATAGGCATCCGTATCTATGGATGCAGCAATAGAATGGGCTGCTTCTAAGCTTTGATTGGCAATCGACTCTTCAACGGTCTTTTTTATTTTTACATAGGATGTAAAGATGTTTAAACTTGTAAACAAACATAATAAAATCGTTGATAGAATTAATATTAGTTTTATTTTTCTATTTTTCATAAAAAACGGTACTTCCTCATCTATAAATATTCTAGAATATTATTATATTATAATTAACTCTATTTTTTTGTTTGTAAAGCAAACATTGCTTGTATATCCTACATAAATTAAAACACAAAATCAATTTTTATTTTATTCACACCAAAAATTACACACTGTAACAAATAGTTTAATAATCCTTGACAAGAAAGTAAACTAAAAAGATAAGTAATAACTTTTTATGTCTCATTTCCTATTTAAATCGAAAATTGAAAAAACCACTAAAGCTAAGGTATCAAAAAAAGATCAGGTATCAACAATACCTGATCTCATCACAATATGCTTATTTTTTACTTGAAGTCCGTGTTTGATCCTGCGGCTTTAGAAAGGTAGGTCGTTTACTATAGCCCTTTGGAGATAGTCGCAATAAGGACTTACGTATATTGCCCTTTTCAAAATCGGCACTAAAGTTTACGTATGGCACTCCCAAGACTCTCATATTCGCAGTGTATAAAAGGATGAAAAACACGGATATAAAAAAACCAAATAAACCAAAAAACGCCGAAGCCATAATAATGATTAATCGAAAAATACTCATAGCCGTCACAAAGGATTGATTGACCAATGTAAATGCAGCGATACTGGAAATGGCAATCACAACAATCATTGAGGGGCTTGTAACACCTGCTTTAATCGCTGCATCCCCAATAATTAGTCCCCCTACCACACTAACTGAGCCACTGATGGCACTCGGAAGACGTAAGTTGGCTTCACGAAACAATTCAAACATAAATAGCATCATTAAAATTTCTAGAATTGTTGGAAAAGGCAATCCTGTTCTCGATTCGACAACTGTTGCCAGTAGTAGAAAAGGAAGCTGTTCTTGATGATATGTCGTCAATGCGAGCCAAAAACCTGGCAGTAGCATACTTATTAATATCCCGACAATTCTTAGTAATCGTTCCATCGAGCTAACAATGAGTGGGTACTCATTATCCTCTGCTGATTTAAAGAGCAACATAATATTTGTAGGTGTAATTATGGCATAGGACACACCATCAATCATTAAGAGTATTCTTCCTCTAATTAAGGCCTGCATAGCAAAATCAGGTCTTCCTGTATAATCATGTCTTGGAAGAATTGTCGCTGTCTTTTCAATTTTTTCCATTAATAAGTCGCCATTGATAACAATATCCGTATCAATTTTTTGTAATTGTAGTCGAATTTGTTCCAGCATATTTAAATTCACAATGTCTTCCATATATAGTACGGCTACGGTTGTTTTAGAACGCTTACCAATTTCTAATGTCTCTACACTAAAAGAATTAGTCGGTAATCGTTTTCTTAATAAAGCAATATTAATAAAAACATCTTCAATAAAGTCATCTCTAGGTCCCTTTACTACTAGTTCTAATGTTGTTTCCCCAGGCTCTCGATTGGGTCTTTTTGAAATATCACTAGAATAAAGTAATTGATTTTCTTCAAAATACAGTAAGACATGGCCTTTATAGACCCTAGTTACCGCATCCTCTTTCGATAAAATCTTTTGTAAATAGGGAATGTGTAAATGCTGTTCGATTTCTTCCTCTAGCATGTCCTCAGTGACATTGCTTAACAAAGATTGAACACGTTGAACAACCACAGTTTGAAGTATTTGCTCATTGACCATTGCATCACAAGTTATCAAATGTACTGTATATTGCTGAAAATTATATTGTTGGAAAATCACATCAGCAGAGCGTTGAAATAGTGATTTCAACATTTTCAAATTAATTTGTTCCATTGATGAAATACTTCTCATCTCCTACTGAGCCAGCTCAAGATTAGTACATTTATGAAAACAATCACCTTCAATAAATACACTTAAGCATATTTTTCCCATGGTTGTTCAAAATATTCAAAGAAACAAATGTTGTGACGACTATTCAAATTGTTCTGATCCAATCATTTTCTTTAGATTTGCCATCTCAATTGCAGACATTGCCGCATCATAGCCTTTATTACCAGATTTTGTTCCTGCACGTTCAATTGCCTGTTCAATATTTTCAGTAGTAACAATTCCAAAAATAACAGGTACATTCGTTGACAATGACACATTGGCAATGCCTTTTGCTGATTCATTACAAACATAGTCATAGTGTGTTGTAGAGCCACGAATAACAGTACCTAAACCAATAATAGCATCATACTTCTTCGTTTCTGCCAGTTGTTTCGCTATAAAAGGAACTTCAAAAGCTCCTGGCACCCATGCAACATCAATAGATGCAGAATCAACCCCATGACGAGTTAAACCATCCATTGCCCCATCCAATAATTTGCTAGTAATAAACTCATTAAAACGACCCACTACTACTGCAATTTTCAAATCCGTTCCAATTAATTGTGCTTCAAATGTTTGACCCATTGTTCCTTCTCCTTTTTACATAGAAATTTTAGTTTTATTAGTGGATAATTGTTTACGATAAGCAACCAATGCTTCTATCGAGATCATTTTTAAGCCATGATGTGCAGCGTAATTTGTTAGTTCTTCAAACCGAAGCATGTGCCCATCATCACCCATAATTTCGCAAATAACACCTGCAGGTACGCTATGACAAAGCTTCGCTAGATCAATAGTGGCCTCCGTGTGCCCTCTCCGTTCCAGCACTCCTTGCTCTTTCGCAATCAACGGAAAAATATGGCCTGGTCGACGAAAATCAGTTGGCTTAGCTTGCTTTTCTATCATTCTTTGTATCGTTAGCGCACGCTCAAAGGCGCTAATCCCTGTCGTTGTTTCTACATGATCAATACTTACCGTAAATGCGGTTTGATGGTTATCTGTATTGTGCTGAACCATTGGATATAAATCTAGCTTTTGTGCAAGCTGCTGCGAAATCGGCGTACAAATTAAACCTCTACCATTGGTTGCCATAAAGTTGATTGTTGCTGGTGTGATGAATTCAGCGAGTGCCAGTAGATCTCCTTCATTTTCTCGATCCTCATCATCAACCACCACAATCATATTGCCCTGCTTTAAATCCTCTATGGCTTCTTCAATTGAATGTAGCACGATGATCAACTCCTATTCTGTGATTTAAAAACCATGTTGTGCTAAATAATCTCTTGTAATAGCTGGCGTTGTTTGCCCCTTTTTTAATTGCCCTATAATGTATTTTCCAACTAAATCGGTTTCGATATTAACGATTGCTCCAACCCTCTTCATACCTAAAACGGTTTCTTTGTAAGTATGTGGAATAAGTGAAATTGTGACACTCTTGGCTTCAACATGAAAAAGGGTTAAGCTTGTGCCATCAATTGTTATGGAACCCTTTGGAATACAAAAGTTGGTTAGTTCCTCTGACATTTCGATATCAATATAAACGGCGTTTGCTACTGGACGTTTTCGCAAAATTTTGCCGACTCCATCAACATGACCAGCAACAAAATGGCCACCAAATCGCCCATTAGCAGGCATGGCACGCTCCAAATTAACAGAATCACCTATTGCAAGCTGGTGTAAATTTGTTGCTTTGACTGTTTCAGGCATAACATCCATCGTAAGCTGCTGTTGTGTGAAATTTGTCACCGTTAAACAAACTCCATTGACCGCTATACTGTCACCAAGCTTGACATCCTCCGTTATCTTGGCTGATTGAACCGTAATTTTCATACTGTCCCGATCGCTTTGCACAGCTTTTATGATACCAATATCCTCTACAAGTCCTGTAAACATTCCATCACCTACTCTACTTTATTAGCACTTCTATCCTTAACTTTTAAAGTTGATCCACCTGTTTTTGTGCCTTATCCTTCTCCCTTCTCTCGTTAGCAATAAAAAATAAAAACCCCTTTACATCAAAGGGGTTTTGGGAGTATAAGACATCAACAAATAAGCCTATTTGAAAACAATTTTTTCATAGACTGTCATCTCACTCGTTCTTCTCCCATCCAGACTATCACTGTCGGTTTTGGATTTGCACCAAATCAGCTTGCGCTCACGGACTTTGAATTGCTTCATCACCGCCGATTGGGAATTTCACCCTACCCCGAAGAACATCTTCTATTCGATTGTAGCTAAATAAAAAAACTTCCCACAAGATGATTAGGAAGTTTTGTAATAAATGCATAGTCAAATAAACCTTCTAAATTAGTATCAATTTAAAAAGTTCGCATTTTTACCCTTCTCCCATCCAGACTGTAACTGTCGGTTTTGGATTTGCACCAAATCAGCTTGCGCTCACGGACTTTGAATTGCTTCATCACCGCCGATTGGGAATTTCACCCTACCCCGAAGAATATTTTTATTTAGCTAGTCTTACGATAACACTATTTTATTATATTATCCATCCTTCTTTTTAAATTTTTTTCGAAGCATAAATTTTAAACAGCTTTGACTTGACTTGAAAAATGTAAAAGAAGTTATTAAAATGATGACATTTAACCTGTTTATGGAACTTCTTAATCAAAAAAACGTTCCTTTACAAGTGACTATTCAGTCTAGCAGTTTGGAGGTCATTTACTTGACATTTTTTAAAAATATACCTTTTAAACAAGCTATTTTCTATGCCCTATTAGCACTCTGTTGTGGGGTTTCGATCGTTTTCGTACATCATAACGAACAATTTTATGATCGACCGATAGCCGAAATAACGCAAGTGGATGTAACAGCATCAGAACCGATGACAGATATGTATGAAAATGAGGATTTTTTGTTTACACAGGAGATGATGGCCATTATCAAAAATGGTCAGCATAAGGGGCAATCCATTCATTTGACGAATGACTATTCTTCGTCTGGTGCTTTTGATCAAGAATACCATGTAGGCAATGAAATCTTTGTCACGCTAGATGATCGCACAACACAATCTGTTTTAACAGGAACCATTCTCGATTTAAAACGAGATCAAACCATGGTTATGATTGCATGGATTTTTATTTTTGCCCTACTTATTGTAGGTAAAAGACAAGGCTTATTTTCTATCATTAGTTTGAGTGTCAATGCTGTGATTTTATCATTCGCATTAGATCTTTATGTGAAGCATGGGGGCGTAAGCCTGTTATTAGTCAGCGGCATTTGCGCCCTGCTATTTACGATTATTTCGCTACTACTTATTAGTGGATTGCATACAAAAACATATGTAGCCATCGTGTCCACACTTTTAGGCACTGTTATAGCGCTTATCATAAGCTCTATTGTAATGTGGTTGACAGGTGAAAATGGTCTTCGTTATGAAGAAATGCAATTTTTAACACGTCCCTATCGTACCGTCTTTATGGCAGGTTTATTTATTGGCTCACTTGGGGCAGTAATGGATGTTTCTATTACAATGGCTTCCTCAATTTTTGCTTTATACGAGCAAGATCCTACAATCTCTGTCAAGGCTCTGAAATCTTCGGGACATGAAATCGGTAAAGATATTATGGGTACCATTACAAGTATCTTATTCTTTGCCTACCTTTGCGGCTCCATACCTATGATTATTCTCTATTTAAAAAATTCTTCCACATTAGGGCTTACATTGTCCTTAAATCTTTCATTAGAATTAGCCCGTGCCTTAGCAGGGGGTATTGGTGTTGTCCTTACGATTCCTATCAGTCAGTATACCGCTATATTTTTCATTAATCGAAAGAGGGTTCAAGGATGAATGTTGTCGTCTTATTAGCAGTTATATTATTCGTGTTAATGGTACTTGTCGGCGGTAGACAGGGGATACGCTCATTTCTTTCTTTATTCCTAAACTTTGGTGTGCTCTTTGTCACCATTTTTTTAATGACAAACCCTAAAAATAGCCCCATCATCTTGACGTTTATTGCCTGTACGGTCATTAGCTGTATTAGTCTTTTCTATATCAATAAAACAAACAGTAAAACCATTACAGCCTTTATCTCGACGATGGTGACGATAGGTGTGTTACTACTCTTTATTACCTTTGTAACGGAAAAGTCGATGATCCAAGGGTTTGGCGAAGAATCAACTGAAGAAATCAGCATCTTTTCTCTCTACATTGGTGTTAATTTTGTGCAGATTGGTGCATCAGTCATCATTATGAGTACGATTGGTGCCATTATGGATGTAGCCATTTCCATCGCTACCTCTATGCATGAG
This sequence comes from Lysinibacillus sp. FSL K6-4013, assembly GCF_038630435.1. NCBI lineage: Bacteria > Bacillati > Bacillota > Bacilli > Caryophanales > Bacillaceae > Lysinibacillus > Lysinibacillus sp. FSL K6-4013. Next base: position 1,616,007 of record NZ_CP152031.1, on the reverse strand, counting down.
ATTTTTTATCGCAATCCTTCGATGAGTAGAAAAAAATTATTTACAGTTGGCTTAAGCATAGGAAGAGATATATTAGGAACCGATACTAATACGTTATTTTTTGCTTTCTTTGGTGGCTATTTAAGCTTATTAATCTGGTTCAAGGACCTCTCCTATTCGATTGGGGAAATTGTTAACTCCAAGGTTTTTAGTGCCGAAATGACAACCATTTTTTGTGCAGGAATCGGCATTGCATTGATTATTCCGATTGCCGCCTGCATCAATGCCTTTTATTTAATTCGAACACGCGAAAAAACAGAAAAACTTTTATAAAAATTACCAGTACCTATCATGCATTTGTGATAGGTGCTCGTCGTTTCTCCTCTAATTCATTCAAAAAATGAATGCTATGTCAAAAATGTTTGTCCAAATTGTGAAATCGTATAGATGAAGCTAGAATTAATACTTACATTTGAGAAAATTTTTTTGCTATAGTAAAAATCAGAAAAGCCAGTATCGTGGAGGTGTACTGGCTAATAGGAAAAACGATCGCTGATAATCCACATCACGATAACATCGTCATGGTCATTTTATTGTGCAGAAAATAAAAGATTGCTAGAAATTCGTCTATTAATTTCTAAATATTCTGTATTTTAATCTCCTATGATCGTCTAACATTTATTAAAGGAGCTTTTACTGTGAATAAAGAAATAAAAACAAGTCCGATTATGGCTGCTCTCTTAGTAGCTGGCTTTGTAGGATTGTTTAGTGAGACAGCTTTAAATATTGCACTTGGAGAGCTAAGCCTGCTCTTCGATGTGGACGCTACAACCATCCAATGGCTTGCAACAGGATACTTTCTCACATTAGGCATTTTAGTACCTGTAACAGGCATTTTAATGCAAAAGTTTACTACTCGCCAAATGTTTATGGCGTCTTTACTCTTTTCGATAATCGGTACTATACTTGCCGCCGTTGCACCCGTCTTTGCTGTCCTACTTTTAGCACGTATTATTCAAGCAGCAGGACTTGCGATTATATTACCTTTAACGCAAAATGTGATTTTCACAATTTTCCCAGCTAATAAACGTGGTAGTGCTATGGGCGTAATGGGTCTCGTTATTTTAGCTGGACCCGCTTTCGGTCCAACCTTGGCTGGGATGATTTTAGATAGTTTGTCCTGGCACTGGATATTCTGGGTTACCATCCCCTTCCTATTATTCTCCATTATTTTTGGCTTTATCTTTATTCCTAATGTAAATGAAATAAAGCAGCTGGCTATTGATCTTTGGTCCATTCTCTTATCTACCATTAGCTTTGGTGGCATCGTTTATGGTGTCAGTGCTGGCGGAGATTTAGGCTGGTCAAATATTACTGTACTAGGCACCATTTTGCTAGGTGTAATCGCCTTATGTTTATTTGTATTACGTCAATTGAAAATGCAACATCCGATGTTAAATTTGACAGCGTTTCAATACCCTATGTTCGTGTTAGGTCTTCTTATGAATATGATTACCTTCTTCAATATGTTGTCTATGCTGGTAGTGCTTCCTATGTATATGCAAATGGTCCTTTTCGTATCGGCTTTTGGGACAGGTTTAATGTTGCTTCCTGGTAGTCTATTAAACTGTATATTAGCCCCTACAATCGGTAAATTCTTCGATAAATATGGCCCTCGTGCAGTCATTACGCCTGGCACTATACTTGTTGTAATCGGGTATGGACTTTATGCTTTATCTGGTACAGAAACAGCTACTTGGCTATTAGTCGTAACGCATATTATCATGATGCTTGGTGTTGGAATGGTATTAGCCTCTGTTCAAACAAATACACTGAATGCCTTACCAAGACAATACTTTCCAGATGGCATTGCGATTACACAAACCTCTCAGCAAGTTTCTGGTGCAATTGGTATTGCTGTGATGGTGTCGTTGTTCTCAGCAAAACAACAGCACCTCCTAAGTGACATAACAACTAATACGCAAGAAGCAGCAGCTTCAGGTTCAGCCTTTGTCTTTTCTATCAGTTTTGTTCTGGCAATAATCAATGTCATACTCTCCTTCTTTTTGAAAAAAACACAATAATGTCGAGGTGTCTCAATGGACTTTTGAGACACCTCCTTTTGTTGTACCATTTTCATTGCAATCGCCGTATTTTCTGATAATATTTACCATAAGATGTTTACGTACGCTCAAAATGGTTGTTATTGCAAGAATACTAGATGCCCATTCCATGTAACATTTTTTAGCATAGAACGTCAATACAACGAGATGAAAAAGGAGAAAGTTTGCAATGAAGCATATTATCTTTGATTTTGATGGGACGCTTGCAGATTCTACTGCTGTGTTTGCCTCAGCATGGAATACTTTAGCCCAAAAATATAAATTTAAAGGCATTGAATTAAAGGAAATTGATACATTAAAAAAATTATCAATTTCAGAACGCAGTAAATTATTCGACTTTCCAATGTATAAGTTGCCTATGATTTTACCGCAATTTTATAAATTGTATCGTCAATCATTAAATGATGTTCATCTTTTTGAAGGAATGAAAGAACTATTAATAGAGATTGATAAAAGAGGCTATAAAATCCTGATTATTTCCTCAAACTCTAAAGAGAATATTTTAGAATTTCTTAAAATGAACGGTATTCATTGTGTAGCAGATGTACTTTGCTCCAACCGCATTTTTGGTAAGGACAAAGTAATGAAAAAGTTTTTAAAGGAAGCAAATGTCGACTCGTCTAACGTCGTATACATTGGAGACGAGCAAAGGGATATTGTTGCTTGTAAGAAAGCCGGTATACCAATTATTTGGGTGGAATGGGGCTATGATGCCAAAGAAGTCGTGCAAAATGACGAACCTGAATACAGTGTCTCAACACCACAGGAAATTTTAGAGATCATTTAATCATGAAAAAGGATAATAGCACTTGTCTATTATCCTTTTTATATGCCTATCCTTTGATGTCACTAATTTGCATTAGCTTTTCTGCTGTACTATTAACCCCTTTGTAGGCATCTGTTAATTCATGCATACTCGCAGCAAACTGCTGTGTAAACGCAGCAATTTGATTTGTTGATGCATTTACCTGATCGATGGATTGTTTAATATTTTCTAGTTGCACAGTTATGCTATCAGCACTTTCTGTACTACTCTGGGACATTTTTTGTATTTCAGAAGCGACCACCGCAAAGCCACGCCCATGCTCACCTGAACGTGCTGCTTCTATCGATGCGTTTAGACCAAGAATTCTCGATTTCATAGCTAAATCTTTTACTAAATGGACAATCACATTAATTTGTTCAATATCGCCTGTCATCGATTCCGCGAAATTAGATAGCTCTTCCAAACGATTGGATACATCCTTACTGGCAGTGGCTAATCCTTCATTTGTAGCTGTCATTTCTTCTACAGCACTCGAAAGCTCAGTTGCCAATAGACGCATACTATCCATTTTTTCGTTCGAAATAATGGCACTTACTACGCCAATAATACGTCCTCCTTCAAAAATAGGCTGGGCAGAGGCGATATAGGCCATACCAAAACCTTCTGCGCTACGCTCCTCTTTCACAAATTTTCCTGAACTTAACGCTATTTCTGTTGCTGTACCTCGATATTTATGTACTGGGTCACCAACCCCAACTTTTAAGTCAACCTTTTTTCCTGGTTTGTAGGCAAGCACTTTTTCCGTATCTGCCACGATGACACAAGCATCCTCTGGGTAAGTTGCTTGGTATAAATCAATCGAATCAATAGTTGCTTGTAGTTTAGGATGCATTGTCTTTTCCCCCTAAAATTTTCTGAATTGTATCAATTTAACTATAGCATGCGATCCGAAAAAAGACACCAACGTCCAGTGGTGTCTCCTTACAACATTATGGTTTTTTCAATAATTCTACATATTTTTCTGCCGTTCGAATTTCAATTGTTAGAGAATTCTCTCCATAACTTGCCTTAATTAAAAATGGTACATCATTTGAGTTTTGAAACCTAAAATCTAACGTATCATAAGAAACCGTAGCATCTCTTCCTTTTGGGACATATCCTACATCTAACGAATGATGATGGCGCTCAACATATTTGACGGGAATTTGGTCTACTGCATTAAACAAGGTTGAAGAAGTTTGACAGATTCCACCACCAATTCCCATGACTACCTTCTTATTAATAATTTCAGGTGCGGGTTGATAGCCATTTGCCTCATCTCTGGGACCTACAATTGTATTAAAAGAAAAATAATCGCCACTGCCTACAATCACATTATGAATGGCTCTAGCAGAGAGCTCAATATTTTTATTTCTTCCTAAATCAGCACGATTGAAATAAGTTGTATAAGATGCAACAACCACTTCCTCTAATAAAGGAAGATCCTCAAAATAATAGCCACTTTCTGTTATATAGAGCGGCATTTCTACCTGACCGCCAGTCGCAGAAGCTTCGATAATACGCTCCACTAGCTCACTTTCCTTTAAAATGATTTGCGGCTTCCCCTTGATCACTTGCCCGTTTTCATCCAATCGATCAAGCATCATACGCTGATCATAGCCATTTGATGTGTCCGTTCCTCTCGCCCATTCCCTTGCTAATTGTTCGATATGCTTTTGATAGGCTTGTGGGTCCGTATCGAAGCCAAATTCCTTTGGAGATATTGTTTTAAGTACCTTACTCGTAGTTGGATCAACAACCTCTACAATAGGATCAATCATTTGTTCTTGTTCATATGTAACAGGTTGCTGTATTTCCTCACGTTGTTGAATTTCTTGTTCTAGCTTGTTATCAGGGACTGCTGTTTTTTCACAACCTACGAGACCCGTCATACAGATAACGCAACATGTAGCTAACCACTTCTTTTTCAACCATAAACACCACCTCTATCTTCATACTACAGAGACATCTTATTCGTCTATTGCTCATAGTGTGTTGTTTTTTGGTTATTTTTATTTGTCAAGATAGCAAAAACACGCTACATTATCCTTAGCCTGACATATCTAAAGATAGTTTGATGTGTATTCTTGTACTTAATTAACCTTTTAATGATTTAGGAGGATTAATTCTAGAAGAAGTAATATACGCTTCCAATACGCTATACTTTAGAATTTAACGCGAAAAAGAGCATCTACTAGCTATCACAAAAGCCAATAGATACTCTTTCTTTTTTTATTTTTGAATAAACATTTGTGTCCAGTAATTACCTTCTTGTACATAGCCTACACCAATATGTGTGTAGCTTTTATTAAGGATATTGGCACGGTGTCCTTCACTGTTCATCCAGGCCGTTACAACTTCCTGTGCGGAGCGTTGGCCCTTCGCGATATTTTCACCAGCAGATTTATACGTAATACCGAAGTTTTTCATCATGGTAAAAGGTGTACCATACGTTGGACTTGTGTGGTCAAAGTAATTTTTATCCTGCATATCTTGCGACTTATATTTAGCAACCCTTGATAGCTCCCAATCTTCTTGCAATGCTGGAAGATCTGCTTTTGCCCGTTCTGCATTGACAAGTTTCACAACCTCTTGTTCAACTGTTGCCTGTTCTTTTACAGGGACGTTAATTTTTTGACCTGGAGAAATTTGATTTGGGTTAGCGAGTTGTGGGTTGGCATCAATTAATTCCTGTACACCCGTTTCTGTTTTTAATGCTATTTTCCATAGAGTATCACCAGATGTCACTGTATAGGATTCGGCGGCCATTGCCGCAACTGGCACTAATAATGAAGTTGCTACTACTGAAGCTAGTGCTGCTTTTTTTATTTTTTTAAACATGTTAATCACCCTTCCTAATTGCTCTACCATTATCGTAAATAGTTTCTGAGCCATAATCATCACAAAATATTTGGAAGGATTTTTACAATTGTATGACAAGCTCGCCATATGTTTGGTTAAAGCCCTTTCTTTCGCTATTCTTTCCCATTGGAATTGTCATCAAGTTGCAATATGTTTGTAATTGGCATACATTACTAATAGATTCAGTGATCAATTGCTGCACAAAATATCCTATTTTGCTAATTGCTTACGCTGTAATCGATAAATTAAGAGAATATAGAGCCAATCATAAAAGAGCGTTGCTACAGAAATAATGGTAATTAAAGGTGTGCGGAAGTATAGATAAAAGCCTACCGCTGCAAATAATGTACCCACCATCTTACAAACTGCAATCCCCATGGATTGACCAGCTAAATTCCCTCTTTGCAAGAGTAAAGCAATAAATAGACCTGACATCATAAGATTTTGAAAGAATGCTACGTACTTTCCTTCGAAATCTTGAAATTCATAGACTATACCTAAAATGATCAGCATGCTAAAGATTAACGTGATCAAAAAGGAGAAATACAATAGCTTTTTTGATAGCATCTTTCGATATTCATTTGGAGCATAACGTAAAAATTGCATCAAAATAAAGATATCCAATACAAACCAAATCAGCGTAATATAGCGTTGCAGGTCATTTTGTGGGTAGAAAAAGGCAAAGATAAATTCCCATGAAATATTGGCACAAATAGCGACCATAGGCATGCCATAGGTTTTATCTTGCCATCCTCTGTAAATAACAAGTATATATGTAAAAATCCAAAAAAGACCCATTCCTACTTGGCAAATTAATAATATGTCTTGTTCACTCAACATTCACGCTCTCCCCCTCTCTAGCATTCCTTCTACTATATGAGGAAATCGATTCTTTATGTCTAAAAGTTTGATAGACGGGTAAAGGAGTGCTAAATAGTAAAAAACGGCAACCTATACATTCCACAAGCGATCCTATATAGTAAAACGAGGTGATTAAATGAAAATAAAAATGTATATAGATAATGAGCAATTTATCGCAGGAACGACCTTAAAAGATGAGATGGAGATTGAACACAATAATATGGCTTTGCATAGTTGCCATGATGTTCAAGCTATCATTAACAATCGTCAGCATTTAGCTGCGACATTGAACTGTGATTTACAAAATTTTATTTGTACAGAGCAAACACATAGTGCGAACTTTCATAAAGTCACATTAGCCGATCAAGGACGAGGAGCTGCACAAATGGAGACAGCGGTGAAGAATACAGACGCGCTTTATACAGTTGAGCCTAACTTACTATTATGTAGTTTTACAGCAGATTGCGTGCCCGTTATTTTTTATAATGCTGTGAATGGACTTGTCGGTGTGATTCATTCGGGATGGCAAGGAACAGTCAAAGAAATAACACCCAAACTGTTTCAGCATCTTATGAATGAAGAACAGTGTCGACCTGAGGACTTTCATGTTCAAATCGGTATGGCACTGAGTCAGCAGAAATTTGAGGTAGACGCAGATGTATATGAAAAATTTCACAGTCTTAGTTATGCCGAAGAGTTTATGTATTACAATGCAGAAACGAAAAAATACCACATTGATAATCAGCAGACAGTCAAAAAGCAATGTGAGCTTGCGGGTATTCCAGTGAATCAAATACAAATTGATGAAACCTGTACATTCCTTAGTCCCGATGGCTTTTCTTATCGTCAAGATAAACAAGCTGGAAGACATTTAAGCTTTATTATGCGAAAAACACAATAACAGCAAAGACCCTTCTTATCGAATGGGTCTTTGCTGTTATTTTAAAGTACCTGTACTAATAATGGACGTTTCTACATGGACCTTCACGTCTAATTTTCTAATAAGCTCTCTTGTTTTTTTCGATGTCCATTTTCCATGATGATACATTCTAAATTCTTCACTTAAGCCAGCTGGATCTACCTCTGTTTTATTTAATCGCGCTAAAAATTCACTAATATCCTGTTCCAGCTGTTTATTCACATCTTTTTCCAAATCACTAATACTTTCAACTGTAAATAAATGTGATTCTCTTTCTCCCTTATATTCGCTTAAAGTACCCTTTATTTTTAAGAAAATCGTTAATTTGGGTGATTCCATATTTTTATTACTCTCTTTTTTCACACTGCTCTCGATTAAATCAATCATTACCTTTTCTTCTCCATGTCCTGCATTTAAATCAAGGTGCAAAGGAGCAAGATTTTTCTGTCCACTTAAAGCTTGAATAACTAGTGCTTCCTCAGGTTTAATTAATTCATGCATCTGATTCCCTTTAAATATGGCAACGCCTTTAATCTCTAATTTCTCCTCTCGTTTTTCAACATAGGGTAATACTGTATCCACTACAGGATTTGTAATCGAGTACATAAAATCATGAATATTGGTATTGGGGTTAAAAGCAGTATTGATACTCGGCTCTAATAGATTGTTCAAATAAAAATTAATACTTGGCTTATCAGGATAATCTCCTTTTAAAATCGCTTCCGCATTATCCTTCACAACAGCTATCAATACTTTATTACCTACTTCCGCATTGCGATATAAGTGCTGAACAATTTTTCGAACATTCCCTTTCCGCGCAAAATCTTCGTTTACTAAGACAACTCGCAATTGATTGAAGACTATTTTCTTATCGGATTGCTTTTCTATTTCCACGATGCCGCTTGATACTAAATCTGTTGTGATAGAAAAAGTTTGTGTGTCTTTTTCTGCGTCTGGAGAATATTGGGGGATCGCTACTGTGAGTCTCATCTGATTCTCATCGATATAGTCAAAAGCCATCGAATCTACCATCCCAACATCCTCTAGAGGAACTTTTATTTCTTTTTTAGAACAGCCTGCAAGTAAAACGAAAATCAAAAAAGAAATGATGCATAGACGTTTATTTTTCATACCTGCACCTGCTTTTTTCGAATAACATATATCAGGATTAAAAACACTGGCCAGCTTACCAGCACATAGCCTACATAGTTACTTGCCATAAATAATTTTTCCTGGAATTCACGCGAAAAGGGCATTTTTACAATAAAGAAAATGATCAAGGCGATGATATACAACTGATAACTTTGCTTTTTCTTTTTAAGGAAGGTATCCATACCCCTTTTTGCACACCATACATAGGCTGTAATCGAGGATAAGATTAGAAAAACCCAAAGCGTAATGCCAATGATATCGATTCGCTCAATAAAGGTAAATTCTCCTGCCTTAAATAGGTTTAATACTGAAAACTCTACATTTTTTAATTGCCACTCTGAATAATACATGACGCTAATAGCTGTTGTGATAAAGCATAAAAATATACTAATCCAAATACCGATTAAGGAATGACGAAATGCCTTTTTTTGATCGATGATATATGGAAAATAAAATAGAATTAATTCGTAACCAAGGATAGAAAAATATCCTTGCTTTAACGCTTCATAAAATTCCTTAGGCGTAAAATTAAATAGAGGCAAAAAATGACTTGGATCACCTTTTTCAATGGCCCAGCGCGTAAAATAGAATAATCCAATGGTAATAAAAAATGTCATTATACAAAATCGTGCAATAGATTTAATACCCCCACTTACAATATAAATAAGTAGCAGTAAAAAGCAAAGAACAGGCATGGTGATGGTTTGTTCCTGCAATGCTGTACTTTGAATTAAGTGCATATAATTACTAATAATCCCTGCACTAAAAACAATAAATTGAATAATGATGAGTAGATTTATAAATTTTCCGAGCCATTTTCCCAATAATATTTCATTCATTCGAAATAAATCATCATTGGGAAACTTCGAACAAAGCCATACCATCGCAAATAGTGTCAGGCTAGCAATCACACCAAAGAGAAGAGGCATAAATGATTGTGTGTAGCCCATAGGACTTAATTTCTGAGGGAGCGAAAGGATACCGGTACCAATCATAATACTTTGCGCTAAGAAGATGACATGATAACGATTTAACACCTTTCCTTTTGTTGTATTCAAAGTTAACCACCTCATTCTCATTCTGACACTATTTTTTCTGTACTTTTGAAATACCAGTCTTACTTCTTATATATTTAGTTGGAAATCGGATGACACTATCCAATAAATCGCTTGGCTTTCTTGGAATAGCAGGTGTCATATAATGCGTTCCTAAGGATTTGAGACTTAATAAATGGTGGATTAACCACGCAAAGGCGAGCATCTGTCCAAACAAGCCAAATAAACCTGCTGATAAGATAAAAATATAACGGATAAATCGGCTAGTATTACTCATTAAGAAAATGGGCGGTAAGAAGGAAAGTAGTGCTGAGGTAGCGACTAATACAATGAGTATATTACTGAGTAATCCAGCTTCTACGGCCGCTGTACCAATTACAATACCTCCTACGATACCAATTGTTTGTCCGACTTTGGCAGGCATTCGAGAGCCCGCTTCTCGTAAGACTTCAATTATAAGCTCGATAAATAATACCTCAATCAGTGGTGGAAAAGGTACCTTACTTCTTGATTCTTGAAGATTTAGTAATAATTCGTATGGCAAAATTTCTGGATGAAAGGTTAAGGCTGATATATACATTGGTGTAATCATGATCGTTAAGAAAAAACCAAAAAAGCGCAGCATCCTTAATAAAGATGCTGTTGTCCAACGGTTGTAGTAATCCTCAATCGACACGAACATTTCAAAAAAAGAAGTGGGACAGACAATGGCTAGTTGACTATTATCCATAAAAACGACGATTCTACCATCCAGAAGATAACGGCAAATACTATCTGGACGGACTGTCATGTAATATTGAGGAAAGGGCGATAATGGATTATCCTCAATTAATTGCTTCAACACGGATATATCCGTAAATAACGGATAATCTACCTGGTCAATACGGTTTCTTAAATCATCTAAATTTTCATGGCTCACGATATTATCCATATACATAATCGATATTTTAATATTGGCTTCTGACCCAACAATTCGGTTTTCATTTTTTAGCATGGAGCTTTGAATCCGTCTTCTCACTAACGATATATTCGTTTCCAGTGATTCTGTAAATGCATCCTGTGGACCAATTACAGTCGACTCTGTTTCCGTATCCGTAATGGCCCTTGTAGGCGCACTATACGTATCGACACTTAATAGGGCGTTGGTTTCGTGAAAAAAAAGAAGGGTTTGCCCAGCATTCAATTTTTTAACGACACCTTTCACATCTTTCGGGTCCAAATATTGAGCCATTTGATGAATTTGTTTCAAATTATTAGCTAGTGGAATCGTCACCATGGTTTGTAAGGTCATTTTTTCGATGAGTGAGGAGAAATAAATGACCGTCACATCCCCTTCTTCTGTAGCGATCATTTTCAGTTTTACGTCATCGACTTCGTTAATCTCCTGCTTTAATTTAGCGACAATCTGCTCGGGTATCTCGTTCATTTTTGCTCCACCCCTTTTGTTCCGATAAATACCAGTCCATATCATTCATTTTTTAGTAGTTTGTCTTTTTTTCATTTAATTATGTAAAAATTGTGCTAGCAAAAATAGCCATACAAAAAGGATGCATCCCAATTAGAGATACATCCTTAAAGGTTATTCTATAGAATCTTTGCTGTATCGGTTTTTACCAATACCAAATACATAGTAGCTAATGGTTACGAGAATCAAGAAAATAATGCCCACTATTAATGACACGCGTGTATCATCATTGAACCACATGCCGACTAGTACCATGATTAAAAAGATGATTGTTACATAGTTTGTAATCGGTGCGAACGGCATTTTAAAAGGATGCTTTGCTAGCTGCGCTCCCTTTACTTTTCTAAAACGAATTTGACTTATTAAAATGATAAACCATGGAATCATCCCTGGTAAAACACTTGCACTATACACATAAACAAATAAGTTTTCAGGGGCAATATAACTTAGAATAACACCAACGACTAAGCCAACTAATACACCCGCTGTTCCAAATAAAGGCACACCATTACTAGAAAGCTTTGCGAAAAATTTTGGTGCTTGTCCATTCATAGCAAGTGTATATAACATACGTCCAGCACTATAGATTCCACTATTACACCCTGACATTGCAGCTGTGATGACGACGAAATTAATAATACCTGCAGCAGCTGTGATACCTACCTTAGCAAATGTTGCAACGAAAGGACTACCAATTGTGCCAAGCTCATCCCAAGGATACACTGTAACAATGACAAAGATTGCACCGATATAGAAAATTAAAATACGCCAAATAATGCTTTGGATGGCATTCGTAATCGTTTGTTGAGGATTTTTTGCTTCTCCTGCTGTAATCCCAATGAGCTCCACCCCTTGATAGGCAGCAACGACTAAAGATAAGGCAAAGAAAAATCCTGTCCAGCCACCTGTAAAGAAGCCACCGTGACTCCAAAGATTGGATAAGCCGATTGCTATTCCATCATTGCCAAAGCCAAAGAAGATGAGTCCGACCCCTGCAATAATCATTAAAATAATCGTAACAATTTTAATCATCGCAAACCAGAATTCAAATTCTCCAAACGATTTGACAGAAATGAAGTTCGCCACACCCAAAATCACCATTGCAATTAGACCAGGTATCCAAGCTGGTAATTCTGGATACCAATATTGCATATACGTTCCTACTGCTATAATTTCAGACATCCCAACAATAACCCATTGGAACCAGTTACTCCACGCTGTTAAATACCCTGCTAAAGGATGAATATATTTATAGCCAAATGTGGCAAAAGAACCTGTACTTGGCTCCATATAAAGCATCTCACCCATTGCCCTCATAATGAAAAAAATAAAAATACCTGCAATACCATAGGCAAGGAGTACAGAAGGTCCTGTCCATTGAATAGCACTTGCTGAGCCCATAAATAGCCCAACACCAATCGTACCGCCAAGTGCAATCATTTGAATATGACGTGCTTCTAATCCTCTTTTCAATTCCTTATTGGCCACTCCATAACGCCTCTTTTCCTGATGTTCTTTCTACGATGTTTTTACTTTAAAATAATAATCAATTTTTCTAAAAAAGACAAATGTATTTTTAGGAAAAACAAAAAATATTGCTATTTTAATAGAATAACAAAAAATAGGTAATAACGACGATTTATACGAAATATGATGTTACTTCAACATAATTTAAATCAGAAAATTCAAAAAACTCTATTCCGTTCAAGTCGAAAGGAATAGAGTTTACTTCGTTATTGTAATAAAGTTTGTTCCTGTAATTTTGCAGAGAAGTATTTACGTGCATCTGCTGTTAGAATTTGTAGCAATGTCACTTCTTCTTGACGAGCAAATTCTACAAACATCCCACTTAAATTCTCGTAGACATATTTGATTTTAAAGCCACTATCTAAATAATGATCTACTTTTTGAATTTCCTCTGTGCTTTGTTGGAATTCAGACATGCCATCACCTCACCTTCTTTTGAAAATGTCTTGATGTTGTCTCACTTACTCGGCACCCTTCATCTCTAACAGAGGATCTGGTTGCTCCACCAGTTCATCTTCATCCGGAGTCGCCGTTGGAGCTGCTGGTTGGCCAAATATTTCATCTAAATTATGTCCGACTGTAATACCTAAATATTTGGCATCACTTGGATCATCTAGCTCAGCTTGTGGATACTTTTTAAACCACCAATACTTCGCTAATACATAATATACAATCGCGCCTACAGCGAACCCTACTAAAGAAGAGTAAGTTGAAAATATATTGGCAACTGCACCACCGATTACCCAGGCGATTAACCCAGCCATATTAAAGCCCTTATAATATTTAAATTGCCCATCTAATTCATAAAGCTCTTTTACATGTACGCGCCGTTTACGAATCAGGTAGTAATCAGCAAATAAAATACCTACAATCGCTGTTAAAATACCGCCAATGATTAATAGGACATTGACCATGACATCAAATAGACTCCAAGGCTGTGCAAGAATACCAATAATCCCTGCAATAACTACCCCTACCCAGAATGGCACTTTCGGTCCACCGATATTAGAGAAAATAGTAGCTGCTGGTACAACGTTGGCAGAGGTATTTGTCGACCATTGTGCTAATACAATCATCAGCAATAGAATCCCAAGAATAAAGCCGCTTGCACTTTGCTGTAAGGCATTAATTGGGTCTGCCGAGGCAACTGCCATATAGCAAACTGCACCAATCGTAACAATGAATGTGTTTGTAATGGGCATGACAATTAAAGAGCCTACAAGCTGTGTTTTATTACGCTTGAACCAATTACGCTCATTTTTGGGTGCTTTAAAGAAACGGGACAAGGATGGCATATCTGCTGCTAAGGTTGCCCAAAAGCCCATATTTGCCATCACCACTACCATAAAGGCGGTAAAAGCAGCGAAGCCTGTTGTTGGGGTTTCCACCCATGTCCAAATATTTTTTCCCTGAGATGTTGCATTATCTGCCAATGTGTAATACATCCAACAAGAAATTAAAATAATGACAGGGGCTGCTAAATCAGCAAAACGCTCAATGGATTTAATACCAAGAGATGTATTAAAGAGTTGAAGCGCTGCAAACACAAGGAAGCAGATAAACCAATTATCAAAGCCAAACAATAAATTTAAAATTCCGTTTATCGCTAATGCACCAAAATACGTATTCAAACCAAACCAACAGGCAGCTGTAACACCACGTACAAGAGAAGGTATATGAGTACCGAATGTGCCAAATGGTGCACGCATATAAACAGGGAAAGATAATCCATGCTCTATTCCGATGTCACCAATTAACGTCATAAAGACGCCAATTAAACAAGAACCTACCAATGTTGCCACAATCACCATTGGTAAGGATAAATTCATGATAGCCGAACCACCAATGGCAAAAGCCGCTAATACAATTGCCATTCCTATCCAAATCACCGCAAAACCAAATGTTCCAATATTTCTTTGTTGATGTGTCACTGGAAGTAAATCTGGGGATTTTAAATAATTCCCTTCACGTTCCATAATGTTTCTCTCCTTTTTTTCTAATTTCCGTGACAACCTACTTGAAGTGCCTTCCTTCACCCAAAATGCTGAAGGAAGGTGGAATTTCGATTTTAATCTTTATTCAAAAATGAACAACGGTCCTTTATTTTGATAGACTGCTAAGAAGTGATTGGCGTTCATTCCATGTCATTGGCGGAATTGTAGATGGGCGTTCAACCATTGAAATGGCTCCATCGACAGGACAAACAATTGAGCATAAATTACAGCCTACGCAGTCTTCCTCACGAACCTTTAGCATTGGGCGACCATCCTCCGTATAAAGGTCAATACATTGATGGGATGTATCCTCGCAAGCAATATGACACTTATTGCAATTAATACAAACATCATTATTAATTTCTGCGACAATTTTATAATTTAAATCTAAATCACCCCAGTTTGAATACCTTTGTACAGAGCGACCAACTAAATCCATGACTGAAGCTAGACCTTTATCATCTAAGTAGTTATTCAGCCCATCAATCATATCCTCCACAATACTAAAGCCATGATGCATTGCTGCTGTACATACCTGTACGCCTGTCGCACCCATTAAAATAAATTCCGCTGCATCTTGCCAATTGGAGATCCCCCCAATGCCCGAAATCGGTACATTGACTAATGGATTACGAGCACATTCTGCAACCATGTTCAGTGCAATTGGTTTAACTGCTGGACCACAATAGCCCCCATGAGCTCCTTTTCCAGCCACATGTGGTACTGTATTCCAAGAATCTAAATCAACACCAGCTAAACTGTTAATCGTATTAATCATACTCACAGCATCTGCTCCACCTCGTGTTGCCGCTTCCGCCGTCACGGTAATATCCGTAATGTTGGGCGTTAGTTTAACAATAACAGGTGTACGCGCCGCTTCCTTTACCCAATACGTTTGTTTTTCCACCAATTCAGGGACTTGACCAGAGGCAGAACCCATGCCTCGTTCTGCCATCCCATGTGGACAACCAAAGTTAAGCTCAAGACCATCAACCCCCACATCTTCTACTCGTTTCACAATTTCATGCCATTTTTCTTGCTTTGGTTCCACCATTAACGAGGCAATAATTGCGTGATTAGGAAATTTCTTTTTCGTCTCATAAATTTCTTGTAAATTCACTTCTAATGGTCGATCCGTAATTAATTCAATATTGTTAAAGCCTGCCACACGTTGGCCATTATAGCTAACTGCTGCAAAACGGGAAGACACATTTAAAATCGGTTCTCCTAACGTTTTCCAAACTGCGCCACCCCAGCCCGCTTCAAATGCACGTTGGACTTGATAGCCTGAATTCGTTGGTGGAGCAGATGCTAGCCAAAATGGATTCGGCGATTTGATGCCCGCTAAATTAATGCGTAAGTCTGCCATATAAGTTCCCCCTCTATCCGTACTAACAATCTTTTGTCAACTGAAAGCATAGTGCCAGATACAGGCTGTATGACCACCATTTCAAAAGCTAATGTAATCATTCAGATGGGGGATTAACAGCCTGTATAAACCCGATTGATGAATCTAACAACCAGTGGAGGAAGAGCCTCCCTGATTGAAGGTTCACTTTATGCAATCTCACTTGGTTTTCTTAAACGTTCATGAATCTTATATGCTGCATCTTTTCCTTGCTGTACAGCGGTCACTACCATCGCTTCACCCTGTCCATTACCAAAGACAACATCTCCACATGCAAATACTTTGTCATTGGACGTTTGCATTGTTGTCTCATCAATGTCTACGACACCATTTGTATGAGCTAAACCAAAGGCTTCAATTAACGATACAAAACGAGTTTGCCCGATGGCTTTAATAACAGCATCCACTTCAATGATAAAATTGGAGCCCTTTACTTCTTCAGGGCGTTGTCGACCATCAGGACCTGCCTCACCAAGCTTCATTTTCACACATTCAATGCCTGTCACCTTTCCTGCTTCATTGCCAATAATTTTTTTAGGTGCAGTTAGCCATTTAAATTCCACACCATCCTGCTTGGCAAATTCATATTCAAATTTGTATGCTGTCATTTCTTTTTCTGTTCTACGATAGAGAATTTGTACATTATCTGCGCCTAAACGCACCGCACTTGTAGCACCGTCTATCGCCGTGTTTCCAGCACCGATTATGGCTACTCGTTTCCCTACAATATCATTTGTAAGCGGTCCCATTTTTGTTTTTCGAATAAACTCAATGGCATCATGTACCCCTTCTAATTCTTCCCCATCAATGCCCAAATTTGGGACAGCACCCATACCGACAGCTAAAATCACACTGTCATACTGAGCCAAAATTTCATCAGCAGAAATATCCTCACCTACAGCTGTATTCGTTTGAATGTCCACACCGAGCTGTTCAATCTGCTCTACTTCCCAATCTACGACATCATTTGGTAATCGGAATGCTACAATCCCATAGCTTCCTAAGCCCCCTGCCTTCGCTTCAGCCTCATAAATAGTTACTTGATAGCCTAAACGACTGAGCTCACGTGCTGCCGATAAACCAGCAGGACCTGCCCCTACAATGGCTATTTTCTGTCCATTATGTGGACCTGCCTTAAATAGCTGAGCATTGGTTTCCATTGCCCAATCCGTTGCATAACGTTGTAACTCACCAATTTTAATTGGCTTTGTTGAAGAATTTAAGACACACGCCCCTTCACACAGTTCTTCCGTTGGACAAACTCTTGCACAGCTTGCACCAATTGGGTTTGCTTCTAATATAGTCGTCGCAGAACCCTTCATATTACCAGATGCAATTTTTTTTATGAAATTTGGTATTTGAATACTTGTTGGACACGCTTTAATACATGGTGCGTCGTAGCAATACAAACAACGATTAGCTTCCTCAATAGCCTCATTCTTTGTCATCTTACCTTTTAATTCTACAAAATTACGTCTAAGCTGCACGGTCATTGCATTTTCTTGAATCGGAGCCATTTCCACATCCCCCTCATGTGTTCATTTTTTCCAATACCCTAATTACGAAACCGATTGCTTTGCTCTCCAGTCAAAACAATCGGTCCTATCCTACAAGAAGCTAAATGTTTAGTGCTTCCGCAGCTACTGTTTTTAATGGACGTTTAATGTATCGCCCACTGCCAAGTACCCCTACAAATTCTTTATTTTTAATGACATATTCCCCACGTACGAGTACACTAACAGGCTCACCTGTTACCTCCCAGCCTTCATATGGGTTATAGTCCACATTCATATGATGTGTTTTAGCCGAAATTTGGCGCTGTGCCTCTGGGTCAAAAATGACGATATCCGCATCTGAACCAATTGCAATCGTTCCTTTTTGCGGGAATAAGCCAAATATTTTTGCGGCACTAGTAGAGATCATATCAACAAATTCATTGATGGAAATTCTACCTTTTGCCACGCCCTCTGAGTATAAAATACTGAAGCGGTCTTCAATGAATGGTCCGCCATTTGGAATTTTCGAGAAATCATTTAAGCCTAGCTGCTTTTTACCCTTAAAGCTAAAGGAGCATTGGTCTGAGCCGATTGTCTGAAGCTGTTTCGCCTTTAAGGCATTCCATAAATGTTCCTGATGATATTTAGGTCGAAGTGGAGGTGACCAAACATATTTGGCTCCCTCAAAGCCAGGTTGTGCTAGTGCTGATTGATCGAGCGTTAAATACGGTGGACAAGTTTCACCATAAACATCATAGCCCTTCTCACGGGCAGCGATAATTTCATCTACCGCTTCTTTACATGTCACATGCACCACATAGAGCTTCGCACCAGCTATATGAGCTAATTCGATAGCACGCTTTGTTGCTTCGCCCTCCAATTCAGCTGGACGAGTCAGTGCATGATAGATGGGTTCCTTATGTCCTGCACGTCTTGCTTCCTCTACTAGCTCATCAATAACAGAGCCATTTTCACAATGGACCATCACAAGCGCACCGAGATCCTTGGCGATTTTAAAGGCTTTAAATAGTGTACGATCTGTCGCTTGGAATTCTTTTGCATACGCCATAAAAACTTTTACAGAGGTAATGCCCTCTTGCTCCAATAGCTGCGGTAATTCGGCTTCGGTTTCAGGTGTTAAATCACCAATCATCAAGTGGAAGCCATAGTCAATAGCTGACTTTCCCTTTGCCTTGTCATGCCATTTCTCTACGGCTGTCGATAATTTTTCTTCCCCTGCTGTTAAGCAGAAATCTAAAATAGTAGTTGTCCCACCAAAAGCCGCTGCAATGGTGCCTGATTTCCAATCATCATCTGTCACCGTGTTATTGAATGGCATGTCTAAATGCGTATGGGGATCAATGCCACCAGGCAATACGTACTTGCCTGTAGCATCAATAATTTCAGCGCCAGCATCCGTTAAATTTTGTCCAATTTGAACAATTTTACCGTTATCAATTAAAATATCTGCCTCAAATACATCAGCAGCTGTTGCTACTCTTCCACCTTTAATGATTTTTTTCACTATGCCTCTCACCCTTCATCACAAAATTAGAGAATGCTTGATAGTTAATGCAGTGTATATGTTTCGCCCATACTAAACTTCGTTTGTAGCGTTAACACCGTTTCCAATAAAATATCTGCGCCCTTTACACAATCTTCAAAGGCTGTTTCCTCTTCTTCACAATGACTCTTCCCTTCAATACTTGGAACAAAAATCATCGCGGAAGGAACCATACTTGCCATATACTGTGCATCATGTCCAGCGCCACTAAACATACGATGAGATGAATAGCCAAAGCTTTGACAAGCTCTTTCTACTTCATTGCAAATCGCACTATCAAAATACACGGTATCCCTGCCCCATAACTTGACAGGCTGAATATGGCATCCGCCTGCTGTCTCTGGAAGCGCGTTGAGAATATCCTCAACCTGTTGCATGACCTCTGGTTTCTGGTGACGTGAATCAATTGTAAATGTTACCTTATTTGGGATGACAGTATGAATATTCGGGGAAACATTCATACGACCAAAAGTAAAAACAAGTTGTTCGTCAATTTTTCCTAATTGCTCATATAGCTCTGTAATGATGGTCGATGCCACAATCATCGGGTCTTTACGCATTGACATTGGTGTTGTACCTGCATGGTTTGATTGCCCACTAATTGTAATTTCATAGCAGACCATGCCTAGTACACCCTCAACCACACCAATTTCCTGCTGTTTTGCTTCTAATACTGGCCCTTGTTCAATATGCAATTCGATATAAGCAAGTGCCTCCTTCAGACGATTGGCTTGCTCTCCCTCATAGCCACTTGCTTGTAAAGCTTGTTGAAAACGAATGCCGTTTTTATCCGTAGATTGGAGCATTTTTTCTTTGTCAAATTTTGAGGTGATGACGCCTGAACTCATCATGGCTGGATCAAAACGTGCCCCTTCTTCATTCGTGAAATTGACAATCGTAAGAGGAATGTCCACTTCGATATCATTTTCCTTTATTGTTCGAATGGCCTCGATCGCTGTTAGTACACCTAACACACCATCAAATTTTCCACCTTTTTCTACTGAATCTAGATGGGAACCCATGACAATGGGTGGCACATTCTTTTTACCAGGAAGAGTGGCGTAAATGTTGCCCATATCGTCCACCTGAATATCCATTCCTAACGCTTTGCAACACTCACAAAAATAGTTTCTTGCTAATACATCCTCATTCGAAAGAGACAAACGTGTGACGCCACCATTTTCGGTGGCCCCAAATTGACTAAATTGTTCAATTAACTCTTGCAATCGTCTACTATTACATTTATACATATGCAAGTCCTCTCTTTCACAGTAGTTAATAAACATTCTAAAATAGATAAAATTTGTGAGATATGGATAGTAAACTAAAAAAATATGTGCAACTGCACATCATATATGGTAAGTTATGTTCATAATTAAGGGGGGAACGTATGGGGACGATTCGTAAAATTGTAGAGGGAGTTCATTTCCCAATGCTCACATTAGTCGCTGGACATAGTGGTACGTATCGCAGAGTTACTGGTATTAATGTTGTGGAAAGCAGTGATTTAATCATGTTTTGTAGACCCAATGAATTAGTCGTCACAACAGGTATTCATTTAGATGCGCAGCAAGACTCCTTGGAACATCTTGTCAAACAGGCATTCACAAAAAAAGTAGCTGGCTTTATCATTAATACAGGACCATTCATTCCTAGCATTCCAGAAGCCGTCATCTCTTTTGCCAATCAACATGATTTCCCAATTTTTCAAATGCCATGGAATTATCGCATTGCTGATCTATTAAAAACTACCTTTCAATTTATTGCCAATCACCATCAAGAGCTTTCTATCGAAGAAAAGGTTCTTTTCAATCTACTATTTCATTACAAACAAAACACTAACACAATGAAAGATCAACTAGCACAGCTAGGATTTCCTCAAGGAAGAGAATTAGCGATCATAACTTGTACAACCATTGGCTCCAAAGCAGCTATTGACCGTTATGAGGTCATGATCCAATTCGCTTTTCAAAATCGCTATCAACGCTTCTTAAAATTAAAGCATAAAAATCACCTCATCTTTTTAATTGATAAAGCACAAATCAATACACCTAATATACCCTTCTCAAAAGTTGTAGAAGAAATCTATGAAAAAATCACGCTAAAAAATGGTTACTTGGATATTATTATCGGCAAAGGTAACTTTCATAAAGAGCTAGAAAATGTTCGCCAAAGCTATGATGAGTCCTTAACCGTCATCCATTTAGCACAGCTTCATAACAATCGTTATTTGTATAAATACAAAGAAATCGGTGCCTATAAAATATTGATGGCTGTGAAAAATCAGCCCCTAATGAAATCGTTTAGTCAGGATATTTTAGGACAACTTTATCGCTATGATGAACTACATGGGACAGACTATGTACCTTTTTTACGTATTTTTGTTGAGGAAAATGGCAGTACAAGCAGGATTAGTGAACGTCAATTTATACATCGAAACACCGTCCTCTATAAAATTAAGAAAATTGAAATGCTATTAGATATGGACTTAAGCAATCCCTTTACGAAGACTAATTTGTATATTGCCTTTTTAATTGAGGATGTCTTAATGCATCAATAGCCTGTCACAACATTAAATTAACTGAATTATCTTTCTCATTAAATACTCCTTCTAAAATTCTTGAAGCATACATATAAAGTACAAATGGGGGCGACTGCGCATTTTTGTTGTCCACATCTGAGGAAAACATATGCATGCTAATCAACTACCTGTTTAGAAGGAGTGAAGCTTCGTGACAAATGTAACAAGTCCCAATTGGCAAGTAAAAGATGAACAATTCGTATGGCATTCTATGAAGCCCTACAATCCAAATGCAACAATGATCGTCCAATCCTCTAAAGGGGCATGGATTACTGACATTGAAGGCAAGCGCTATTTAGATGCAATGGCAGGTTTATGGTGTGTGAACGTTGGCTATGGACGTGAGGAGATTGCCAAAGCTGCCTATGAGCAATTGCTAGAAAATACGTATACCCCATTATCTGTTGGGCATATCCCTGCTATTCAATTAAGTGAAAAAATTAATGAGCTTTTAGGGGATGATTATGTCGTCTTCTTCTCCAATAGTGGCTCCGAGGCAAATGAGGCAGCCTTCAAAATAGCTAGACAATATCATCAACAAAAAGGTCACGTCAATCGAACGAAAATTATTTCTCGTTACCGGGCCTATCATGGTAGCTCGATGGGTGCTCTTGCAGCAACTGGACAAGCTCAACGAAAGTATAAATATGAGCCACTGGCACCAGGTTTTTTACATGTCACTCCACCTGACGCTTATCGTGCCAATGAAGACCATATTCAAAGTAAGGACCCTTGTGCATTACCATCCGTCCAAGCAATCGATCATGTCATGACTTGGGAAATGTCAGATTCCATAGCAGCAGTCATTATGGAGCCTATTATTACTGGCGGTGGTGTAATTATGCCCCACGACAGCTACTTACAGGGAGTTAAAGCTGTTTGTGAGAAGCATGGCGCACTACTCATTGTCGATGAAGTCATTTGTGGTTTTGGTCGTACAGGCAAAGCTTTTGGATTCCAAAACTACGGCATCCAGCCAGATATTGTGACAATGGCGAAAGGCTTAACAAGCGCTTATATGCCACTATCTGCCACAGCGGTTCGTCGTGAAATTTATGAGGCGTTTGCTGGAACTGAGGACTATGACTTTTTCCGTCATGTCAACACATTTGGTGGATCACCAGCAGCATGTGCCGTCGCATTAAAAAATATTGAAATAATGGAGAAGGAAAATTTATTTGCCCACTCGGCTACACTAGGTGCTACATTACTCACTACATTACAGGAGCAATTAAAGGAGCACCCGAATGTTGGAGATATTCGTGGGAAAGGCTTATTAATTGGCGTAGAGCTAGTACAAGATAAAGTCAGCAAAACACCACTCGACATTACTCTTGTGAACAAAGTGATTACACAATGTAAGGAACAAGGGTTAATCATTGGGAAAAATGGGGTAACCGTTGCAGGTTTCAATAATGTGTTAACCTTATCTCCTCCTCTGATTATTTCCTCAGATGAGAAGAATTTCATTGTTGAAAAATTTGTGCAAGCCTTACATTCTATTAAACTGTAGGAGGAATAGCCAGATGGTAACGAATACAGACATACAGGAGTTAGGTCATTTTATCAATGGGCAAACAGCTCTAGGGAAAAGCGGTCAGTTTTCAGATGTTTACAATCCAAGCACTGGTGCTGTCATTGCTCGTGTTCCTTTGGCAACAAAACAAGAAGTACAGGAAGCAATCAATGCTGCCCAAGCGGCTTTTCCTGCTTGGCGCGCCTTATCCGTTGGTAAACGAGCTGAAATTGTCCTTAAATTCCGCCAGCTCATAACAGAAAATATCGATGAGCTAATTGATATGATCTGTATAGAGAGTGGCAAAACGATTGAGGATGCCAAGGGCGAAATTACTCGCGGTTTAGAATCTGTTGATTTAGCTATCAATGCCCCCCATTTACTTAAAGGAGAGTATTCGGTGAATGTTGGTGGTCATATCAATGCCTACTCTCTGAAAGAACCATTAGGCATTGTAGCGGCTATTTCACCATTTAATTTCCCTGTCATGGTACCGCTAGCAATTACAAGTATGGCGGTGGCTGTAGGAAACTGTGTGATTCTCAAGCCGTCAGAGCGGGTTCCTTGCTCAGCATTATTTTTATCAGAGCTGTGGAAAGAGGCAGGCTTACCAGATGGGGTTTGGACGGTTATTAATGGAGACAAAGATGCTGTTAATGAGCTGTTATGCCATCCTGCCATTGAAGCGATTTCCTTTGTAGGCTCTACGCCAGTTGCAGAAGCCATTTATGCTACAGCCTCTAAACATGGGAAGCGTGTCACAGCACTTGGGGGAGGTAAAAATAATATGGTGGTTATGCCAGATGCTGACTTAGAGCATGTAGCAAATGCCTTTTTAGGGGCTGCCTATGGAGCTGCCTCCCAGCGTTGTATGGCACTGTCAACCATTATTCCTGTTGGTGAGGATACAGCGAATAAATTAGTGGGTATTCTTGCCGATAAAATTGCCAAATTAAAAGTGGGTCCCTATACAGATGCCGAAGTTGATTTTGGACCAGTCATCACGCAGCAATCAAAGGACGCCATCATTGGCTATATTAATCGTAGCCTAGAAGAAGGCGCTACACTGGTCTGCGATGGACGAAATCCGGAAATTGCCAAACAATCGAACGGCTTCTATCTTGGACCTACATTACTCGATCATGTAAAGCCTGGAATGGAAATTTATGAGCAAGAGGTTTTTGGGCCTGCACGTAATATCGTCCGCGTGGCAACATTAGAGGAAGCTATCGCCCTTATTAATGCCCATGAATTAGGAAATGGTGTAACCATCTTTACGAACAATGGTGCAGCCGCTCGAAAGTTTACTACTGAAATTGAAGTAGGTATGGTAGGCGTTAATGTACCGATTCCTATTCCAGTAGGCTATCATAACTTTGGTGGCTGGAAACGTTCGAGGTTTGGGGAGGGGCATATGTTTGGACCTGACCAAGTACGTTTCTTCACTAAAGCGAAAACCATTTCAGAAAAGTGGATAGAACAAGGGAATGATGTTACCTCATCCTTTGCATTTCCAAGTAATCAAGACTAAAAAACAAATATTCGCGTAGTCAGAAGCTACGCGAATATTTATGCTTGCTATTGAAAAAACTGACAAGCCAACAGGGTCACCAATTTTTACAGTTTAACTACTTGTTCTTTTTTTTCACTTCTTTTTCTCTTACTTCAGAGAAATCTGCTTCTTCCCCAGCCTCCATGCCATAGCTAGGATTTCTATCCATACGAGTGAATGTATCCACATCATCCTCGTCTTCAAATCGCTTTACAAGAATTGGAATCGAAATTAGCCCAGCAAGACCAACGAGTGCATAAATCCAACGAGATAAGACCGCCGTTTGTCCACCAAATAAATAAGCCACTAAATCAAATCTAAAGAATCCAATGAGTCCCCAGTTGATTGCACCTATAATAACTAATACTAAGGCGATTCTATATAGCACGCTCATGTGTACACCTCCTTTACCATCAATACTCCAAGCTATATTTCTTAGCAGGGAGGTGTCATAAAAAGCGATAAAATGACAAAGACTAGTCATTACAACCGCCGTTTTGACGGTCTTATTTTTTGCAATAACAACTTTTTTATACTGTGTACAAATGGCGTAATGACGTACTCTGATGAACGGTATTACTTGGATGGATTTTTATGTGTTTGCTCATGCTGAAGCAGCCATTCTTTGCGCCACATCCCGCCTCCATAACCTGTCAGCGTTCCATTGGAGCCGATAATTCGATGACATGGCACAACAATGCTGATATTATTTTTACCATTCGCACTGCCAACAGCCCTTACAGCTTTTTCATTGTTAATGGCAATGGCGATATCCTTATATGAAGCCGTTTCACCAAAGCCTACACTCGGTAATGCATGCCATACAGCCTGTTGAAAGTCTGTACCTTGAAATACATAAGGAAATGAGAACTCCTGGCGTACACCTAGAAAATACTCATGCAATTGCTTAACACACTCTAGTAAAACTTCAGGTGTGTCATGCTGAGGAGTGTTGACGACCTGCTCTCGCTCTGCAAAGTTAATGGCATCAATTGCTGTATCATTTCCCTCAACTTCTATAATTCCAATTGGTGATGGATAATCTAATTTATATCGTTTCATACAGTGACCTCCATAAATAAAAGGTGGCATACGCTTGCCAGCCTTGCCAATGTTTCGCGTAGTTCTTCATTTCTTCCATCGTTGGTTTTCGTTCGAATGCTAGTTGTATTTTTAAAGCATTATGCAGACCAACATCTACTATCGGAAATGCTGTCGGTTGTTGCAGACATTTCATAAGCACATAATCTGCTGTCCATGCACCAATTCCTCGAATGTCCATTAAACTTTTTTTCATGGCTTCGTAGCCCTCTTTTTGACATAGCAAATCTTTTGTCAATTGACCGCTTGCTATACTTTTGGCAATATCAATAATGTATTCTGATTTCCTCCGTGTAAATTGGAGGTTTCTCAAATCATCTACCTGAATAGCCGCTATTTTCTCTGGCGTTGGAAACAACCAATAGCTTTGCCCTTCAAAGTAAACATATTCTCCAAAATGCTCGACAAATCGCTTTTTTAACGTATAGGCAAAAGTTAAATTTATTTGTTGACCAATTATCGCCCAAGCGATTGCTTCAAATAAATCAGGAATCCCGATTAACCGTAATCCGCTATATTTTTTCACAAGTGGCTTTAAGATTTGATCGTTTTCAGCCATCTGGTAATACCCCTGCAAATCCGTTGTTAAATCAAACCACTCTGCGACATATTGTGCGATGATTGCCTGTTCATGGCTAGATGGCTGTTTCATTGGAAATGTGACTATTATTTTATGATCTTGCTCAGTTATTTCACATAAAATAAATTGGTCATTCATCTTCAATAATTTGTAGAGCACATCATCCTTTATATGATGAAGAATTTCGTGAGGTGAACGCTTTAAGAACTGCAAACACTCTCTATAATTAAATGCTTGTGGTAACTCGATAACTAAATAACCACCATCGTTCGTCCATTTCATATCATGTCCCCCTGCTACGATAGGTTACGATATTCTGTAGGTGAACAATTTTTCAGTCGTCGAAAAACTTTATAAAAGTTAGATGGACTTTGAAAGCCTGCTTCATAACAAATTTCTAAATTTGTATAGTCTGTATGTTTTAATAGATGGGCAGCCTTATCAATTCGAATTTTTTCTAAATACGTTCGGGGCGTCTCAGCTGTCTCTTGTTTAAATAGTCGTTCTAGATGAAAGGGACTGAGGCCAACATGCTCCGCCATATCCTGTAAAGTCACTCTTTGCTTATATTCATTAATGATAAAAGTCGTGACACTTTTAATTAATTGCGTATGTGGGGAATGTTCGATTTCAGGCTGACATCGTTTACATGCCCGATAGCCAGCCGCCTCCACCTCTTGGATATCTTCATAAAATTCAACATTCATTTTTTTCGGTTTTCTGGATTTACAGGAAGGACGGCAATAAATCTTAGTAGTTTTAACCGCTGTATAAAAAAGCCCATCATAGGTTTGATCACAAGCTATAATTTTTTCCCACTTCTCCTCAAAAGATAAATGGATTGCATTGTCCACGATTATCTCACCTCATTCTTATTGGCTATACATATAACGAAGAAGTATCTTGGTCTTTTAATAATTGTGCAGCATGTTGTGTTAAATGCGCAATTATTTTATCTGAAAGTGCGTTGCCAATACTAAAACGCTTTACCCCTAATTCTTTTAATAGCTTGACATTCGTTAAACCAGGTAAAGAAAGAAGATTAATGGGCGCATTTACATTACAAGCCATCGCTTTTATTTCATTGACATCTGTTAAGCCTGGGATAAATACACCGCTTGCTCCACTTTCGATATAAGCTTTTGCTCTTGTCATTGTTTCCCCAAATGGTTGCTCCAATTGAAAATACGTATCTGTTCGGGCATTAATAAAGAAATTTTTATAACCATGATTATCTAATTCTTTCCTCACATTTGTTAACAAATGACAGTGTTCAATTATGCTTCTTAAGCCTGCTTGATGTTTAAGGGAATCTTCAATGTTAATCCCTGCTACCCCCACATCTGCCGTTCTTAAAAGATTGTCGATAATTTTCTGCTCATCATGGCCATACCCTGCTTCAATATCTGCTGATACGGGGATATTCACTTGCTCTGTAATGGATTGAATAATGGTGAGATGTCGTTGAAAATCGATCTGTTCACCATCCGCATAGCCAAGCGAATTCGCTATGCCCCAGCTTGTTGTCCCAATAGCTTGAAAGCCTGCCTTTTCTAATGTTAATGCGGATAACACATCCCAAGCATTCCCAATAAATAATAGCTCTTGTGAAAAATGTAAATCATGAAATTGCTGAATTTTTGACATAATATAAGCCTCCATACTGTTTGTTAGACCTTATATTATCAGGAACTATCCGTTTATTTCGTCCTCAATCTTGCTGTTATGGTCTGTACTAATTTTGTGATATGGATAAGCCGTCAATGATGAATAAGACCAACTGGTAGGTGCTATCGTGTTACAGAATGTAGCAGAGCTATTGAAAAATAATGTACGAGCCGGATACATCGTTGGTAGAAGGGGTGATGAAGTGTTTTAAGTCTTTTTCCATATACTTATTAAAGGATGTTGTGCAGCTATCTGAAAATCTAAGACTGAGTTTGAACAGCCTTCGTTTCCAGTTGTTGGTCACAAATCAAGTAGCTTTGGTGTGATATGCTTTGTGAAGGATAATACATTCATTCCTTAATATTAAGATGTGATAAAGGTATATTTCAGGAAGAAGGGCTGGAACATGTCACGATTCGAAAGTTTGCTGATAAAGCAGGCTACAACAGTGCTACTTTCAACAATTATTTTTTAGAAATATCGCATCTTCTATTTTTTGCAACAATGAGATGCATGCAAGATTATACCAATGAGTTGCTCGCTACATAGAAAGAGACAAAGTTTATGATGCTGAAATCGCTATGAAATATATTACAGAGATTGTTCGTAATGCCAATCTTTTTGATGAGCAAAATAAAAACAAACAACAATAATTATGCAAGTAATATAACATTGCCACTCTTCAAACGTATGTAAGAAACCCCTTCTAGCAATGCTAAAAGGGGTTTCTGCTATTTTTGCCAATGATTTAGTTCCTTTAACAATTCGGGTAGCTGCAATTTCTTTACATCGATAGGTGGTAATGCCTTAATAAACTCTTTCCCATATGACTTACTAGTAATTCGTCGGTCTAGGACAATAAAAGCTCCTTTATCCTGCGAAGAACGTATTAATCGACCAAAGCCTTGCTTAAACCTCATGATCGCTTCTGGTAAGGAAAGCTCCGTAAAGGAATTGCGGCCTAGAGTAGTTAGATGCTTTGCCCTCGCCTTAAAAACAGGCTCTTCTGGTGAAGAAAATGGTAATCGTACGACAATAACAGAGGCAAGTGCATCTCCTGGAACATCTACCCCCTCCCAAAAACTGTTTGTACCAAATAGAACGGCATGACTAAATTTTTGGAAGGATTTTAGAATGCGCATACGGCTACCGCCTGTAACACCTTGTGCAAATAGCATGTAATCATCTAATAGTTCACTATCTTGGATAAGCTCAACTGTTTTTCGTAGCATATCCTGTGCTGTAAAGAGTACAAAGCAACGCCCTTCTGTCATTCGAACAGTCCGCGTAATTGCATGGGCAACAGCCTCAATGTATTCTTCTTGGCTGACATGCTGAATATCTGGCATATCGGTGACGATAAATGCCTTAGCCCCAGCATAGTAGGCTGGCGGAGCTTGTAGTTTCAAGACTTTAACATTATCAGAAATGCCTAACTGGCGTGTAACAAAGCGCTCATTGCCTGGTACCGTTAATGTGCCTGATGTCCAAACAATACTAGCTTGCTGACGTAATGGTGCTAATACTTGTTCAATTATCGGCGTCACATTGACAGGCTTCTTAAAAACATGGAGACTGCCAGGGACACTCCGTACATCAAATTCTAACCAAACAGAATTGCCTTCCTGTGGTGACAGAAAAATATCGTCCCATTCAGCAATTTTTATCTTCACTTCTCGAATCCAATATTGCCATTCAGATAATACATATTGATCGTTTTTATCTAGCTGCTCAATCGCATTTTCGAACGACTGTGTAATGCTAGTAGCGAGATCCAGCCATTGCTGGGTTAGTTTGCTTACTTGTGCAAACGTTTCTTTCGCAAATGAAACATCCTCTAAAAACAAGGTGCATTTACTACCTGCTTGTTTCCCTTTCATTTGCTGTTGCAATTTTTGAATAGTTCTCTGGATTGTTTCATCAAATGTCCGCTGCAAACGTATGAATTGTGCATCAAGATGCTGTAAATTTTGCATGGCTACTCGCTGTTTTTTCTTCGCTGCCTGGCAAAACTGTTGAAATAGAGCCGTGTCCTCCATCGTACCAATTTGTCCAAAAATATACTTCCATTGTGTATAGGAGAAGACTACTTCATCCTGCTGCATAGCAGCCTGAATAAATTGATGCGCCTCGTCAATAATCCAGCCATCTATTTCTGTAAAAAGTGGTGTTTGGCGCACTAAATCACTTAAAACCATGGCATGATTCGTTACAATACAGTCAGCAATTGCACTGTTCTTTAAAGCTTGCTCATAGAAATCAAAGCCCTTTGAAGGCTTGTCATTCGGTATTTTTCGGATTTTCTCTAAAAACAGTTGTCCACCACCAGAAACATTGAGCTCACTCAACACACCTGTCTCTGTTTTGGTCAACCACACAAGTATTTGTAAAATAGTAAATGTATCATCATAGGATTCATCAGCATGTGCCATACATTGCTCAAAGCGTTCGAGATCAATATAATGCTGCATTCCCTTCAGCACACACAAATTCACTTTTGTCCCAAGGATTTTTTCGATCTTTGGTAGTTCTTCCTCTACAAGCTGTTCTTGTAAATAGGAAGTATACGTACTAATGGCTATCTTTTTATTGACAGCACGAGCAAATAAGATAGCTGGAAGTAGATAGCCAGCCGTTTTACCAATACCAGTAGAAGCTTCAATCACGCACTCCTGTTGTTCATGTAATGCCTGCCAAATCGTGTCCATCATGTCAAATTGTGCAGGACGTTCCTCAAAATTCGGCAGTGCCTTTGACATTAAAGCTATTTTCTCATCTACGGATTGAGGGTAGGCAATCGTTTCTGTCACATGCTCATGCTTATTTCGGCCATTGCCAATCGCAAAATTACGGTAATAATGCACATTTTCGCGGCCCGTTGTATGCTGGCGCTTAATTTGCAACGCCTCAAAAAAAAGCTGAGAAATATTTGATTTCAAGCGAAATGAACGCTTATGCATCTGTTCAAGCGTTAGCTGTGGTAAACTTAGTAGCTCCTTCCAGCAATGCTTGAATAGCTCTGCTGTCGCGCGTGCATCGTCATCCGCTCGATGTGCATTTGCTAGCTCAATATTTAAATCAGCCGCTAAATCGCCTAGCTTAAAACCAAGGGACATAGGGAATAAAATTTTAGCCAGCTCCACTGTATCCATTTTTTTACCTTGCCACTTTGGAAGTCCAGCACGTTTAAACTCTGCTTGTAAAAAGGATAAGTCAAAATCTGCATTATGTGCGACAAATACACAGTCAGCAAGTAGCTCATATATGTAATCCGCATGCGCTTCAAATGGGAAGGCATCCTTTACATCCTCATTCGTTATATGCGTTAAATCTTGAATGAAAGTTGGAATAGCTTTCCCCGGATTTATGAACTTCGTATAGGTACGCTCAATTTCCCAATCCTTCATAATAACAATGGCAATTTGAATCATCCGGTCCCCATTGGCTGGTGAATGACCAGTTGTCTCCAAATCTACAATTGCATATTTTTGACTTTCCATCATACATCTCAACTCACAGTTCACATTAGATAAGTTGAATTTTATCATATTATTGGCTCTGCGGCATCCTTTCTCCTCTTTGTTGAATCACCGCATCCATACAAAAAACGCAACCTTGGAGAAATCAATCCCCTAAGGTTGCGTTGTGGAATCGTTATGGAGTGCTTACTCAAACAACGTTACGCTTATTGTTTTTTTGCTACATCAACAATACGACCTTCTGTTGTTGTTTTCACTTCTTTTAATGATAATAAGTGTTCTTGGAAATTTTCCCAGTCAGATAAACCTAAATCTGTTACGTGACCTTCTTCGTAAATTTTTCTAAATACTTCATAGCCATCCCCACCTTGCTTAGCAGTAAAGGCGTTTGTTGCTACTGTATATGTTTTATCATCTTCAAATGCTACATACTTACCTGTTGCTTGATCTAAGTATTCAAACGATACTATGCGAGAGCCTGCTTCTTTTGAAGAATCATATTGTAATTTTGCACCTGCAATTTGTAAGAAGCCTCCAAATTGATTTGGTGCTTGTCCTACAGATAGTTCAAATGCTTCTTTTAATTGAGCACCTGTTATATCCATAAGTGCTAATGTGTTACCAAAAGGTAGTACTGTCATAACATGACCTACAGTAATTTCACCTGCTGGAATCGTCTCGCGAATAC
The DNA here is from genome assembly GCF_038630435.1 of Lysinibacillus sp. FSL K6-4013. Classification (NCBI taxonomy): domain Bacteria; kingdom Bacillati; phylum Bacillota; class Bacilli; order Caryophanales; family Bacillaceae; genus Lysinibacillus; species Lysinibacillus sp. FSL K6-4013. The sequence goes on along the minus strand of NZ_CP152031.1, from coordinate 1,583,632 downwards.
CACCACCATTTGTAAATGCCATCACAACTTTTTTATCTGAGTATTGTTGTGATTTTGCTAACATGCCATCTGTAATGAGATTACCTAATGCCGCTTCTTGTGTACGTACTAATTCACGTGATCCATCTAATGCTTCATTAAGTTTTACACCAATCTCTTGTTTCATGATTGCATCTACTTTTTCTTTAAACGGTGCAAGTTTTTCTAATGCCGCTTTATCCTCTGCTACTTTACCAAGGTCGATTAATTCACCATTATATTCAGTCACAACACCATTTCCATCAAATGTTACATCTAGTGTACCTAAATACTTTACATACTCATTAGCTTGTACAATTAATGTAGCCTCTTTTGCTTCGCCAGCTGTATTTGTATCTACGATAAATGGTTTGTCTAATTTTGTATGATCATGTGCACCTACAATAATGTCAATACCATCTACATTTTTTGCTAATAGTTGGTCATTATCTATATTCGCATTATCTTCAAATCCAATATGTGTTAAGGCGATAATTTTGTTAACCCCCATACCTTCAAAAGCCGCTACTGCTTTTTTGGCCTCTTCAATGTAATTTGAGAATGTTACTTTATCTGGAGATGCAACAGCTTTTGTTTCTTCTGTTGTTAAACCAAAAATACCAACTTTTTCTCCATCAATTTCTTTTACAATACCAGAATAAATTTTACCATTTTCAGGTTCACTTGAAATTAAGTCTGTAAATAAACCAGTGAATTTATCATCTGCTGAGAAATCTGTATTGGCATCCACAAATGGGAATTTAGCCCCTTTAACAAAATCCGCTAATGCTTGATGACCTTCAGGAGAGGCACCTAAATCAAATTCATGGTTACCAAATACCATTGCATCAAAGCCAATTTCATTTAATAGCGCTAGATCTGCTTGTCCATGGAATTCATTGAAATATAATGTACCATTAAATGCATCGCCAGCATGTAATGTTAAAACATTTTTCTTTGCTTCCCTTTGTTCTTTTACAGCTGTCGCCAATTTAGGTAATTCATTTGCATGAGCATGTGTATCATTCACATGTAAAATCGATAATGAGAAGGCATCTGCTGGTGTTTCTGGAGTCTCTGGAGTTTCTGGGTTTGATTTTGTTAGAGCCTCAGCAATGAATGTTGCCAGTTGTCCACGTGTAACTTTTTCACTAGCCTCATGATTTTTTGCACTTTCTAGCTCTGGTAATGTTGGAATTGATGCTAAGATTTTTGCTAAATCACCATGTGTAATTGTTTGGTTTGGACGGAAAGTATTATCTCCATAACCTGTAATGACATTTAATCCTACAAGGGCTGCAATTGAGCCATAATAAGGATTTGATGTACTAATATCCGTAAATTTTGGATCCACTACTTCTTTTGTATCCAATTTTAATGCGCCTGCAATCATTTTTGCAGCTTGTCCACGTGTGACATTTGAATCTGGTTTGAATGTACCATCTGGGTAACCACTAATAATCCCTGCTGCATAAAGTGTAGCAATGCTTTCAAAATCTGCATGACTTTCCTTTACATCCGAAAAAGGACTTGCTGCTGATGCTGGTACTACCGCTACCGCTGTTACAGCTAATGCTGCCGCAGTAACTGTTAAAAATTTGTTACGTTTATTTTCCATGACAAATGATACCTCCACTAGTAAAATGATGTACTAACAACTAAATTCTACATAAATATGACGCAAAATACTAGAACATTTGTAAAATTATAATTTTATAAACTAGTTTAATAGTAATAAAAGCAAATTTTTGCCAGTAACTTTTGGTATAAACGTAATCGCAAAAAAGGAGGATTGGCTATTGCTTTGCCATCCTCCTTTCTAGTATTAATTTAGACTATTGCTGAATTCACATCACAGTTGCCTCTGGCTCGTGTGCGATCATTTCCTTAATCGTGTTGCCCTCTCCCATGATGGCTACAGTTGGTTGATGGTCTTTAGCCTCATGATTATCTACATACACATAGGAAATAATGATGACAATATCACCACGCTGTACAAGTCTTGCTGCTGCGCCATTGACACAAATGACACCTGACCCTCGTTCACCCGCTATAATATATGTTTCAAAGCGAGCGCCATTATTATTATTAACGACATGTACTTTTTCGTTTGCCAGCATACCTACTGCATCTAAAATATCTTCATCTATTGTTATGGAGCCTACATAGTTTAAATCTGCCTGTGTCACTGTTGCACGGTGGATTTTACTATTCATCATCATACGAAACATTTTATAATCCCTCTTTCACAGTAAAAATACAATTATCAATTAAACGTGTTTTACCTATATAAACAGCTGCTGCTAACAAGACTTGCTGTGTTGTAGCTGTCACTGGTGTTAAATCGGGGTAGGCTAATAATTCAATATAATCAATTCGGCCATGTGTTCTTGTCTGAATATGAGCTTTTGCTTTAGCAAGTGCGCTATCAGCATCACCATTCGCTAAAAAGCTATCGCGTGCCAACTGCAATGCTTCATTGATCGCTGGAGCCTCTTGTCGCTCTGACCCACTTAAATAGACATTACGTGAAGATTTTGCTAAACCGTCCTCCTCGCGTACAATTGGGACTACACGTATTTCTAAAGGGAAATTAAAGTCACGTACCATCGTCGCAATAATCGCAACCTGCTGCGCATCTTTTTGCCCGAAATAAGCTCGATTTGGCATTGTTAAATGAAATAATTTAGAGACAACCTGTAAAACACCATCAAAATGACCAGGGCGACTCGCACCACAAAGAATCGTGGCCTGCTCACCTGCATGTAGGCGAATCCCTCCATCTTGGGGATACATTTCTTCCACACTTGGTGCGAACACAATATCCACACCGACAGATTCAGCTAATGCAGTATCTCTAGGCAAATCACGAGGATAACTTTCAAAATCTTCATTTGGTCCAAATTGCGTTGGATTGACGAAAATACTCATTACAACGACATCATTTTCTGCACGAGCTGTTTGTGCTAATGTTAAATGACCCTCATGTAAATAGCCCATTGTCGGAACAAGTCCAATCGTTTTTTGAGACTGCTTAGCTGCTTGAATTTCTTTGGCTAATGCCTGTATCGTCGTAACGACCTTCATCATTTAACGCCTCCATATAGCTGATCTAACGCTTCCTCTTTCATTGTGAAGAAATGCTTTGGAGCGGGGAAAGTACCCGCTTTCACCGCTTCTACGTAACGAATTATACCCGTGCTTACCTCTTTGCCCATATCAGCAAATTGTTGAACAAATTTCGGTACATGGTGCGAACCGTAGCTTAGCATGTCATGATACACGAGCACTTGTCCATCAGCCTCAACACCAGCGCCTATGCCGATGGTTGGAATAACAAGACTAGCTGAAACGATCTCTGTCAGCTGATGAGGAATACATTCTAATACGACTGCACATGCACCAGCCGCTTCGCATTGTTTTGCTTCTTCAAGCAGTGTAGCAGCCTGTTCAGCTGTTTTTCCTTGTACCTTATAGCCACCAAGCACGCCCGCTGATTGAGGCAACAAGCCTAAGTGAGCTACTACTGGAATACCAGCTGACGTTAATTTACGAATGACAGGTATAACCTCTCCTGCCCCCTCAACCTTTAAAGCATCTGCTCCTGTTTGCTGCATCATCGAAATGGCTGTTTTTAGTGTCTCATTGACATCGCCATGATAAGAACCGAATGGCATATCAACGACCATAAACGTATCCTTTGCCCCTCGTCTTACTGCTTTTGCATGATGAACCATATCCGCTACAGTCACAGGCATTGTAGAATCATAGCCAAGCACGACCATTCCAAGTGAATCCCCGACTAGTATCATCTCAACACCAGCTTCTTCCGCGAATTTAGCAGCTGGATAATCATAGGCTGTTACCATCACGATTTTCTCGCCTGCCGCTTTCATCTTTAAAAAATCTGTTGTCGTTTTCATTTTGTAGTCCTCCTTTTTTAAAGGAAGAAAACAGAAAAACCCTTCTGTGTCGAAAATGGACAGAAGGGTAGTGTGTCGTTCAATGATAAAAAGACCCCATAAAGAGGCAATAGCTTGCAAAATGAAAGCTATATTTGAACGTATCGTTTTCTTCCGTCCCTGTCTAAAAGATCAAGGCAGATATTTGGTAGTATAGTCTATTGCGTTTTTGAAGGTGCCGTTCACAATGGATACTGCCCTTCGCACATACTATAACAGATTTTCCTACTAATCTTCAAATATTATTTTCTTACAATATCTTCGTCTAACAACATTGGAAAAAATTTTCTTTTAGAATTGACATTCCATGTTATACGTCATATACTATCCCCATACTATATGCCATATAATATAAAATGAAGTATAGGTATTACATGTGAGGTGAAAAGATGACATTTCAGCTTGGTTCAGCTTTACTTGATGCTTGTGTACTGGCTATTGTTGAGAAAGAGGACGCCTACGGTTATTCTTTAACACAGCAGGTACAATCAGTCATGGAGATTTCAGAGTCTACACTGTATCCTGTATTACGCCGCTTACAAAAAGCGCATTACTTAACAACGTACGATCAGCCTTATCAAGGTAGAAATAGACGCTATTATCAAATTACAGAGCAAGGACGTATACGATTATTAGAGCTATTAAAAGAATGGCAAATGTATAAGGAAAAGGTTGATTGTGTACTTTTAGGAGGGAATTTAGATGGATAGAGCAAGCTATTTGAAACAGCTACGAGGAAAATTACGTCGGCTTCCTGCGCATGAGTTAGACGCTGCGCTTGCCTATTATGAAGAATACTTTGAGGAAGCTGGAGAGGAAAATGAACATCAGGTCATTTCACAACTTGGCTCTCCTTCACATGTCGCCTCACAAATATTAGCTGATTTCGCATTAAAGGATTTAGAAACCTCCTCGGCAAAATCAACAAAAAAGAATATGTCTGCCATTTGGCTCATTATTCTAGCTATACTGTCTGCGCCCCTTTCATTGCCATTACTTGCAACAGCCATTGCACTCATTTTTTCATTTGGCGCAGTCATTATCAGCTTAATCTTTGCTATTGTCGCAACTGTTATGAGTATTTTTGTCGGTGGCGTTGTGGCGATCATTTCAGGTTTCTTAATTTTAACAGAGCATTGGCCGACTGCACTGCTTTTTATGGGTGTCGGGTTAATCGTAACGGGCTTGGGAGTCTTACTGTTCCCAGTTGTTGCTCGTGTTATCAAGAAAACCGTTGTTGTCTCTGTTGAAACATTAGGCAGACTATTCCACAAAATGACAAAGAAGCGAAAAAAGGGGGACTTCTAAAATGACGTCAAAAAATACCCTTATTGCCATGACAATGATTGCATTAGGCATTCTACTTGCATTGATTGGCTATTTTTCAGGGGGTCGCTGGCTGATTCTAAAAGATTCAGAGGGGCTTTACGTCCCAAGTAATACTAAATTAATAAGTCAGTCACATGCTTTAGATGCATTCACAAGTATTAATATCGTAAATGATTATGGAGATGTGGAAATTGTTGCAAGTGATAGTGACTATAAATTAGACACAAAGGTCCTTGAGCAAGAAGATGTAACATATCATATTGATAACGGAACTTTAACCATCAAAACAATGGCAAAGAAAAAGGATGGTATTCAATTTGGCTTCGGTAACCTTTCTTCCCCTTCAATCAAACTCTATGTCCCAAAAGATACAAAAATAGAGGCGATTGTGATAGACAGTAATTTTGGCGATACAGCCATTCATGGGCTACAGTATCAGCAGCTTCATCTCATCCAGGATTTTGGAGATATTACTTTCAATAACTCGACTGGTGACAAAACAGAGATTAGGCAGTCCTTTGGTGATTTGACGCTTCAGAAACTTACTAGTAACGGCTTGACTATTGAGAGCGAGCATGGAGATATCGATATAGATGGCACATTAAATGGCCAATCAACCATTACCTCAAGTTTTGGCGATACAACGCTTCACTTACAAAACAAACAAAGTGATGTAGGCTATGCTCTCAAAACAGATTTCGGTGATGTGACCATTAATGATGAAGAACAAAGTGGCACCGTGACTCAAGTAACGAAGGGTGAGCACCAACTGAATGTTTCCTTATCACATGGTGATATAGATGTGTCACTAAAATAAAGAATAGACAATAAAAGAAGCTGCAAGTATGAACGTTACTCGCAGCTTCTTTTTATAATAGTTTGATGTCTCCCGCATAGATCGTGCGAATCGTTCCATCATCCTGCGTCAGCTGTAGGACACCATCGTCTGTAATGCCACTTGCAACCCCTTCAAAACGTTCGCGTATCGTCGTTACCTCAATACGTTGACCAATTGTACAGGACAATTGCTGCCATAGTGTTTTTAGACTCGCAAACCCCTCTTTGACATATAGCTCTGTAAACTGTTCTAAATAGTGTAAGATAGAGGCCACAAGTGCTGCACGATTGATTTCTTCCCCTGCCTCTAATCGTAATGAAGTGGCAATATCCGCGATTTCAGGTGAAAAGTCAGCTGCTGCTTGGTTCGCATTTATGCCAATTCCAACAAGTAAAGCTTGCACAAGATCCGCCTCAGCCTGCATTTCTGTTAAAATACCCGTACATTTTTTTCCATTAATCAATAAATCATTAGGCCATTTAATCGCTGGCTCTACATGTTTATATAAGGTTTTAATGGCCATCGTGACAGCTACTGCCACCACAAGTGTATAGGATGAGGCCTGTTGGGGCGTAACATCTGGCCGAACGATAACGGTCATCCAAATACCTGTCCCATGTGCAGACTCCCAAGGACGAGCCATACGACCACGCCCCGCTGTTTGCTCCTCACCAATGATAATCGTACCGTGTGGGGCTCCTTCCTGTGCAAGCTTATGTGCAATCGTTTGTGTAGAATCAACTACATCATAATAATGGATCTCACGTCCAAAATGCTCTGTCTTTAAAAAAAGCTCAATCTGTGTAGGGCTCAAGCTATTTGGTACGCCTGTCAATACATACCCCTTTTTCTTAATTGTTTCAAATGTATACCCTTCCTCTTGTAATGTTTGCATATGCTTCCAAACAGCGGTTCTTGAGACACCAAGAGAATCTGCTAACTCCTGACCTGAAACCGCTTCTCCATCAGCAGCCAATATTCTTTTTAAAATTTCGTCCTTTATGGAATTTGTCATCTTCACATCAATCCTTTAGTTAACTGTACTCTTGTTATGTAACTTATTTTGTCTTAATCATACTGTAAATTAACGTAAATGACCACCAACGATGGGGAATTTAATAAAAGCCATCTCCCGAAAATGAGAGACGGCTTTTGACTATCATGTATTTGGCTTTAAGTAAGATCCTGCTGCTCAAGCCAGCTTTTAATCTGTTGTCGATCATTTTGAAGCTCATGATGAAGAATGGCTGTCAGCAGATCATCCAATGTGGCTTTTACCCACGGTCCACCTTTTTTGCCAGACCATTTCAGTAAATCAGCCCCATTCACCACTAATTCTTGCTTATGTTGAATCGGTAGCTTTGCCTGTAATTCTCGAATAGATTGTTGAGGGATTGAAGCATCTAATTGGAGAAGTCGTGCAAAATATTGCGCAGCCACTAGCTCTTCCTCTGTATAGATAAAATAATGACGATTTGTCCAACCATCTTTTAAAGCCTCAAAAGCGGTTAAAACGGATTTAATAAACGCCATTTCCTTATTAGATAATCGATAATCGCGCACTACCTCACGCCATGCCGTTCCTTGTAGTAAGGCAAAGTATGCCCAACCAAGAAGAGCATCCTGTGTTTGGAAATTACGCCATTGCGCAGCTTGAAAATCACCTGTTAAATAGGCCGCTAATCCGCTGTCCTCTAGTTTTTGTATACCCCCAAAAACGGTTTGTCCTACCCAAAGCTTATCAAGCTCTGCTTTAATGCGTTCTTTGGCAATAAAGGTCAAATCAGCAGCCCTTTGCTGTATGGCTGCTAATGTATTCGCCTCAATCGTAAAATCAAGCTGTGCAGAGAAGCGAATCGCTCGAAGCATCCGTAGAGCATCTTCTGCAAACCGTTTTTCTGCCTCTCCTACCGCACGGATCACGCGCTTTTCAATATCTTGACGTCCACCATAATAATCTACAAAAGAGCCATCACGACGCATGGCAATGGCATTCATCGTAAAATCTCGGCGTTGTAAGTCCTCTTTTAGAGATCGAACGAAATGGACATTCTGTGGTCTTCGATGATCTGTATATTCCCCATCTGTCCGATAGGTAGTCACTTCCACAGGTCCAGCGGGTACGATAACAAGTACCGTCCCATGCTGAATCCCAATATCTACAGTTTTTTGAAACACAGTTTTTACTTCTTCAGGCAAGGCATTTGTAGCCACATCTACATCATGGGCAGGACGATCGAGTAAAGCATCTCTTACAGCTCCACCAACAATAACCGCTTCAAAGCCTGCTTGTTCTAATTGTTCAATGACTGAATAGGCTGCTTGCCATTCTTTATTGTTTTGCATGATTTCTTTCCGCAACCTTCTCGTACAGATTTTCATATTGTTCCACAATTTTGGATGAGTGGAATTTTTCACTTACTGCACGGATGGCCGCTTCTCGGAAGCGCAGTAATTGTTCCTCATCTTGCAATAAATGGGTTGCATACTCCGCAACTGCATCTGTATCCCCTAATTCCACGATATAGCCATCAACGCCATGCTCAATGACTTCAGGAATACCACCTACATTTGATCCAATACAAGGTACACCACAAGCCATCGCCTCTAATAACACCAGTCCAAACGATTCTTGCTGTGATAATAATAGCTTAAGATCACTAATCGCATACAGTTCAGCTAAGTTTTCTTGTTTCCCTAAAAATAAAACATCCTTCATATACGGACTTCCTTTTACTTGGTCCATGACACGATGCTTTTCTGGGCCATCCCCTACTAATAAGAGCTTTGCTTTCATGTTGGCACGGATTTTCATAAAGGCGTCTACAATGTGTGGAAGGTTCTTTATTTTACGGAAGTTGGATACATGAATGAGGACTTTTTCATCTTCTTGAATACCAAATTGCTCTTTTAAGTTTCCTGAATTTCGTGGGAAGTATTCGCGTTCATCCACAAAATTATAAATCGTTTCAATTGGTTTTACTGTATCAATCAGTTCATAGGTTTGTTCTTTTAATGCCTGTGACACGGTTGTCACAATATCAGATTTATCAATCCCATACTTAATGGCCTGTGAGAGCGTAGAATCTTGCCCAAGCACCGATATATCTGTACCATGAAGGGTTGTGACGATGCCAATGTCTCGACCGCTCATTTCACGTGCTAGCACCGCACATACTGCATGTGGGATAGCATAATGCACATGCAGCACATCCAACTCTTCATCCTTGATGACGTCTGCCATTTTACTCGCTAATGCAATATCGTATGGAGAATATTGAAATACTGAATAATTATTAACTTCGACTTCATGGAAAAAGACGGTTGGATAAATTTTATTCAATCGAAATGGTACGCTTGAGGTGATGAAATGAATTTCATGTCCTCTTTCTGCAAGCATTTTGCCTAATTCTGTTGCGATGACACCAGAGCCACCAACTGTAGGATAACAGGTAATGCCGATTTTTAGCTTTTTCATTCGATGATCATCCTTTCTGAATCACGTCTTTTGTTAATTTCGTCTTTCTTGTATCAGTCTCCAATCCACAAAGCCTTCTTGTAGGCCTTTTAGTAATATCTCTGCTGTTCCCATATTTGTTGCCAGTGGCACTTGGTAAACATCACAAAGACGGATTAGTGCAGAAACATCTGGCTCATGTGGTTGTGCTGTTAATGGATCACGGAAAAATACCACCATGTCCATATCATTATTGGCAATCATTGCACCAATTTGTTGATCGCCACCAAGTGGTCCTGAACGAAAACGTGTAACCTCCAAACCAGTAGCTTCGATGACACGTTGTCCTGTTGTACCGGTAGCATATAGCGTGTGTTCTTGTAAAATATTTTGGTAAGCAATAGCAAACTGTACTAAATTATCTTTTTTACGATCATGTGCAATCAATGCGATTTTCATATAGCTTCCATCCCAATCTTTAGATGATGTTTTCTAAACCATAAACAAGCTGATCCATTTTCATAACCTCTTCTATGCAAAAAGCAACACCAGACATAAAAGAATTACGGTTTAATGAATCGTGGCGAATCGTTAGTAGCTGCCCATCCCCTCCAAATAATACTTGCTGGTGTGCCACTAATCCAGGTAAACGTACGGAGTGAATGCGCATACCGTCAAAGTCTCCACCTCTTGCACCTTCAATGGTTTCTTTCTCTTCTGGATGTCCTTGTGCCTTTGACGTACGGACTTCTTGTATTAACTGTGCCGTTTTCACCGCCGTTCCAGATGGTGCATCAAGCTTCTGATCATGGTGCATTTCTATAATCTCTACATCTGGTAAGTATTTGGCCGCTTCTTTTGCAAACTTCATCATTAGGATAGCACCAATCGCAAAGTTTGGTGCAATAATGCAACCTAACTCTTTTTCTTTGGCCATGGCTGATAATTCCTCTAGTTGTGCATCTGTAAATCCTGTTGTACCAATTACAGGTCGTACATTTAAATTCAGTGCTTCCTTCGTATGTTTGTAGACTGCATGTGGATTAGTTAAATCCACTAGTACATCCGGTGCAGTTGCTTCTACAAGATCATGCATTTCTGTAAATATAGGCACTGTATAGCTTGCTGGAAACATATCTAAATCAGCTAAAGTTTTTCCTACTTCCTTATAATCTAGTACAGCTACTAATTCCATTTTGTCATGTTTCATGACCGTATGTACAGCCTCAGCTCCCATTTTTCCTCTTGCTCCCGCAATAGCTACACGAATCGACATCATTCTTCATCCTTTCTAGTCCAACGATCCTTATCTCTAGTTTCAAATTTATGTATGACGCGTAAAAGTGCTTCATCTAGTTTAATACCTTGGGCATTTGCAAAACAGACAAGTACAAAGAAAAAGTCTCCTAGCTCCTCTTCTATACTGTTTGTATCCTCAGTACTCTTTTTCTTTTTTTGTCCATAGACATCCTGAACTTCGCGTGAAAGTTCACCTAATTCTTCTGTTAGACGTGCAAGTAATTCGAATGGTGGAAAATATCCTTCTTTAAATTGACCTATATAGTCATCGACACGTTGTTGTAATGCTTGCATTGTTAGTTGATCTGCCATAAAAATCACACTCCTATTTACCATCGTATAAAATTTACACCATTGTTGTCAAAACCAATAAAATGTCAGATAATAGATAACACTACTTCATTTGTTTGGAACTACAGGAGGTCAAATGCTAAAACAGATTAAAATTCGTAATATTATCGCGATTATGCTCGGAGCAGCCGTTTTCAGCTTCGGCTTTGTTCACTTCAACATCCAAAATCAACTGGGTGAAGGTGGACTAAGTGGGATTACACTCATACTATATTTTACATTAGGATGGGACCCCGCCTTAATGAACCTGTTATTAAATATTCCCATGTTTATCATAGGTTATCGATTACTTGGAAAAAAATCATTTGTCTATACGCTTGTTGGCACTTTATCCGTATCTCTTTTTCTAAAAATTTTCCAAAAATATCAATTTACTATCCATTTAGAGGATGACATGTTGCTTGTGGCACTTTTTGCTGGTGTCTTTGTTGGATTGGGACTTGGGATTGTCTTTCGTTTCGGTGGCACTACAGGTGGTGTCGATATTTTGGCACGACTAGGGCATAAATATTTTGGCTGGAGTATGGGGAAAACCATGTTTGTCTTCGATGCCATTGTCATCATCCTTTCTTGGCTGACGTTCTTGGATGCCCGTTCGATGATGTATACATTAGTAGCCGTATTTGTTGGAGCCCGTGTCATTGACTTTGTACAAGAAGGTGCCTATGCTGCTCGTGGTGCGCTCATCATATCGGAAAAGTCTGGAGCCATTGCTGAAACAATCGCTCTTCGAATGGAGCGTGGTATCACAATTTTAGAAGGACATGGTCATTTTACCAAACAACCTAAAGAGGTAATCTATTGTGTGATTGGTCGCAATGAAGTTGTACGGTTAAAATCTATTGTGCATGAAGTTGATCCTCACGCATTTGTTTCCATCATTGAAGTACGAGATGTGGCAGGAGAAGGCTTCACACTAGACGATCAAAAGCAACCCCTTCATTAAGCATACGAAGATAAAAAACTTGCTATAGTGGTGCACCACTATAACAAGTTTTTTCTTAGTCGTCGCTACGCATATTGGTAAAAATTAAAATTAAACGTAATAACTCTAGTACAGCTACCGCTGCCGCTGCTACATAAGTTAATGCTGCAGCACTTAATACTTTTCGTGCTGGTCGTTCTTCTTCATTTGTAATAATACCAAGTGAATTCATTTGAACTAATGCTCGCTTGGAGGCATCAAACTCCACCGGAAGTGTCACTAATTGGAAAACAACACCTGCTGCTAATAATATGATACCTAATAGCAAGAAATTCGTACTACTTGCAAAAATACCAATCATTACGAAAATCCAAGACGCATTTGAAGAAATATTTGCTACTGGGACTAGCTTACTACGTAATGTAAGCATCGAATAAGCTTCTTTATGTTGGATGGCGTGACCTACCTCATGGGCAGCAACCGCAGCACCTGCAACACTTGCTTCATAAAAGTTACTTTCGGATAAAGCCACTGTTTTGGTTGCCGGATTATAATGATCAGACAACACACCTTGCGTTGGCACAACTCGTACATCATATAAGCCGTTTGCATCTAAAATCGCACGCGCTACCTCTGCACCAGTTTGCCCCTTCATTGTACGTTGCTTTGCAAATTTATTATACGTACCCTTTACCTTCATTTGAGCATAAAGTGGAAGCAGCATAATAATCACAAAATAAACAATATACATGCTCGTTGACAATTTTCTAACCCCTTTCTACCTCGATACTATAATTCTATAATTTATACCCTAATTCGGCAAATATTTGCGCCACCTAATTGAGAAAATGGCAAGTAAAATACATGCAATTGATAACCAGAATGTAAAGTAACCAATATAGCTTGTGTAATTGGCTAAATCTCGATACATAGGCATTTGCCCAAATACATAGTCAATGACATCATTATGCAGTGTCCAAACAGCTGCTATCACAACATGCCAATAAGTGAAGACATATTTCCTCATATATAGTACAGCTTGTACAGCCATGGCAAAATGTGAACCAACTAGCATCCACCCCTGCCAGCCAATAGAACCTGTTTCAATTAATGTCCAAATATTCATCACATCTGCCCATAAGCCATATTTCACCAACGTAACAAGGGCAAGTACTTCCATTAGTGGCCAGCTTTTCCCCATAATCCAAGCAAGCAACACAAAACAAAAGAATAAACTGGCTGTCGGACTATCTGGAACAAAAATATAAAAAATAGGCTCCGTGATGGCGAGCTGCCACCCATACCAATAATAGCCATAAATTGTACCTAGTAGATTAATAATTAGCAGTGCAATCAAGAATGATTTATGGGTCAGAAGGTACCAAATATTTGCTCTTGTTAGTTGCATGATGTTAACTCCTTCCGATAAAAACAATCCATTATTTATGTATAATTCAATTGTACCTCACCATCAATATGTGTTATTTTATTGTTTTAATTCGCTTACTTGTTTCAAGAATAAATGTTTTTTCGACATCTTTCGCTAAAATCCTTTATACAAGGGAACCTTTTTGTATGGCTTCCAGTCCCAATAGTATAACAAGGTAGAAAAAAAAGAGCCAGTTTCCTGACTCTTTTACTATTACTCTGCTTTTAAGCTTTCGATGAATTCAGCAAGTTTTTGAAGATCTTCATCTGAACCTGTCCATAATCCTGCTGGCATTTTACCACTTTCAGAACCATTATGAGCAATGTCCTTAATTTGATCAGCTGTTAAACCTGTGTTCATTAGAGATGGCGCACCTGCTCCACCTTCTAAGCCTTCACCGTGACATGTAATACATGCAGAACCAGCATAGATTTTATAACCTTCTGATTCTTTATCGAACTCAACTGTTTCAACGATTGCACCCATAGCTTTTTGAGCTTCCCAGTCGTGGTTAACAACTGACTCCCAAGTTAGGTAGAACATAGCAGCCAAAGTTAATAACATAAACGCAGTCGGTAACGGACGTTTAGATGGACGACGTTCTGGACCCTTGTCTAAAAATGGCATTAATAATAGCGCTCCAAATGCAAGACCTGGAATTACAATAGCTCCGATTACATTGTATGGACCAGAAGCAAATGAGTATTTTAAAAGTTGATACATAAATAAGAAGTACCAGTCCGGTAGTGGTGTATATGCTCTAGTTGGATCTGCCGGCCCTTCAAGTGGCGATGGATGAGCAACTGTTAATAATAAATAAGCAATTAAGAATACAGCACCAACCATCCATTCCTTCAGTAAGAAGTTTGGCCAGAAAGCTTCCGTCTTACCTGGATATTCGGAATAATCCTTTGGAACGTTCGGCATTCTGTGATTCGCTTTAATACGAGAATCACCAACAAATTTCATTCCTTTTCCGCGATGCATAGTGTCCCCTCCTTTTAAAGATCATCGAACCGTCAAGACAATTACAACGGTCCTGAAATTCCTTGGCGACGAATCATGATAAAGTGCGCTGCAAGTAACCCAAACAATACTGCAGGTAAGAAGAATACATGAATCGCAAAGAATCGTGTTAACGTTTGAGCACCTAGAATCGTTGTGTCACCCGCTAATAATACTTTAATCATTGAACCGATAAACGGTACAGATGCAGCAATTTCGATACCTACTTTAGTAGCGAATAATGCTTTCATATCCCAAGGTAATAAGTATCCTGTAAAGCCAAGACCCATCATTACACCAAAAATACCTACACCAACCATCCAGTTTAATTCACGAGGTTTCTTATAAGAACCTGTAAAGAATACACGAAGCGTATGTAAGAACATCATTACGATTACTAATGAAGCTCCCCAGTGGTGCATACCGCGGACGATTTCACCAAATGCTACTTCGTTTTGTAAATAATAAACTGATTTCCAGGCATTCACAACGTCTGGTACATAGTACATTGTTAGGAACATACCAGATAGAATTTGTATAACTGTAATGAAGAACGTTAATCCACCAAAACAGTAAACGAATGCTGAAAAATGGTGTGCAGGGTTTACGTGCTCAGGCACTTCGTGGTCAGCAATATCACGCCAAATCGGTGTAATATCTAAGCGTTCATCGACCCAATCATAAATTTTATTTAGCACTGTTTTGTACCCCCTTACTTAACTAGAGTGTTTGCTTTAGTTGGACCAATTGATAAGTAACCATCTTCTTCTTTAACTTCATATTCATCCAACGGACCTGTAGGTGGTGTTCCTGGTACATTTTTACCGTTTTTCTCGTAACGTCCAGCATGACAAGGACAGAAGAATTGTTCTGGGTGTGCTGAATCTCCTCCCCAATTCACCATACATCCTAAATGCTTACAAACAGGAGATAAGGCTACTATTTGGTCGCCATTTTTGTATACCCACGCTACATTTGTAACATCCGATTTGTACCATGCGTCAACTTGTTCGAATGAAAAGTCAACTTTAACAGGTTCATCAGTGAGATCAGCGATTTTATGCTCTGTTTTTACAAAATCTCCACCATCATGTTTTTGTAACACTGGATCAATTGCGAATCGAAGCATTGGCATTAACATGCTTGCCGCCATAAATCCACCTACACCAGTTAGTGTATAGCTAAGAAATTGACGACGTGAAACTCGATTATTACTCATTATTTTCCCCCCTCTAACTTAAAGGTCAGTCCAACGGACATACTTTTACAAATAGTAATACTAGGACATATATATGATATATCAAGTCCATAGCTTGGTCAATATAGCATTCTGTGGAAAGCTGGAGAATGTGAACATTTATTGAAACTAATTGTTAAATCTGTGCCCATTTAGTCGAAAGCATTGGAATCACTTGACGTAATTGATCTTCTAGAATGGATTTTTTCACACTGGCATCCATACTTTCTAACGGAATCGCTGGTAACCAAATCATATTGACTATCTCTCCACTCTTTGTCCAATAATGGTCACAAGTAATGAAGAACACATGCTTAAATCCAGCATTATGTAATTGTGCTTCTAATTGCTGTGGTAAATCGTCGTTTTTTAAAGTTGTCATATAAGAAAATGGTGGCATGACTAGTAAACGGCCTTTGAACTGTTGCTCTATAAATGAAGTTAAAGACATAACAAAATCTACTTCCGCACCACTCTGTTTCATTTTTTCAGAAGATAGATCAATGGATACGAGTGGAACAATTGCAGTATCAATGAAATCCTTCTGTGCCATAAACGATGTCACATCGTTTGCATTAAAATACATCCAACAAACCTCCTTTTATTGCAAAATAAAATCCCTTATCCACTCTTCAATAGGATACCCAATTAAAAGTGAAAACAATCATTCACTAGTAATGTTACCATATTGAAGTGGATAAAGGACATTCAAATTTTACCTATGATTAACGTAAATTAGCCGTTTCCTTTAGTGCTTGTAACAAATTAGACAATTCATAAAAACGCGCTTTATCTCCCTGGTCGAGGGCTTCATCAATTTGTGCGAGTAATTTCTCTTCTTGGAATACGAGTAAGCTATTGGAAAGCAGCTCTTCTGCCAGTACACGATCTTTTTCACTGACGAGCAGTGTTTCTGGCATATAAGGGTTTTCTTCAAGAACTGCTAAGTATTGTGCACTTGGTGGTATATTAGGAAAATTCAATTGTATATACATATCTTCTTGTTCATGTAAGCGTAAATCATGGAAAGACTTCTCAGCATCTGCCGTCATCACATTGCCTTTATAGAAACGAAAAGGCACACCAGTTGAGTCTACTGTTGACATCACCATTGCCCTAGGACAATAGTGAGCTTCTTCCACAAAGCGGATTCTTTTTAATAAGTCATCATTACTTAATAAGTAATTTAAAATCCATACACACTCACGACGTTTCAATTGATAATTTTTTAAAAACCATCGAACAAATGCTTTTTTATCAACAACTGATACAGAAGCAGTCATACCCACTCCCTCCTTTACTCAAATTCTAAGGTTTCTAACTTCTCCTGCCACTCTGGTTCACCCGGTTGAATGTTGATTAATTGTCTAAGAACCTCTTTTGCCTCTGAACGCTTTCCTTCTTCTAATAAAAAGTAAACATATTTTTCTAAAAATGTTGCGTCTTCCTTAAAATCATTATATGCCAAACGGTAAAATTCGTATGCACGGTCGTACAATTCTAAATTTTCATATGCCTCTGCCGCAAAAGGATATAAAGTGCTCCATTCAAAATCATTTTGCTGTAATCTCTCAAATAGCTCGATTACATCCTCATGGCGCTCCTGTTGACCAAACACAGAAATAAGTGCCAGTACCGCTTCCATATATTCAGGATCGAGCGCTATAGCTTCTCTCAGATGTTGCTCAGCTTCTTCTGGCAAACCATTTTTCAAGGCCATTTTACCAGCGAATAAGTAAAGTGATTTATCATATTCATCACGCTTTAACCCCTCTTGAATGGCCGCATACGCTTTTTGATTATCCTCTGTCATTGCATAGCTCTCCGCAAGCAATAAATAGGCTGAGAAGTAATCAGGATCTAATTCTTTCAATTCCTCTAGTTGTTTAATAGCCATCTCGTATTTTTGTGACTGGAAGGCTGAATAAGCAGCTCCAAATAAAATATCGGGCTTTACTTCATCTTCAAGGGCTTTGACATAATAATCGAATGCCGTCTCATAGGCTGCCCCTGCACGATAAACCTCCGCTAGTCGTTCGACAAGTGGAATACCAGCAAATTCATTTTGCTGCTCATATAAGTCCTCATACAGTCTTGCTGCCTCTAAAAAACGGCCTGTTTCAAATAAAAGCTCGGCTTTTGCAAAATGCAATAATGGCTCGTCTGGTAAAATCGCTAGTGCTTCATTTATACGCTTTTCTGCAACCTCAAATAACCCTTGCATTTGATAATAATCGGCTAACACCAATAACGCTTGTGGATATTCTGGGGAGGTTTCTTCAATTTCTAATAATAAATCTAATGCTTCATCTTCATTACCAAGCTCCATTAGGACATTGGCATGATCTATTTTTAACTGTGCTTCTTCTGGGAATAAAAATTGCAAATGCTCCAGCACACGGTCAGCTTCCTTCATGTACCCATACTGCATAAAAATCTCCGCTAGTGCATAGATCTCCTCGGGTAGCTCCTTCATTAAAAATGATTCTAGTAGCTGATCTATTAATGCTAAATCCCCTTGTTCAAGTGCTTGCATCATTTCAGTCATCGCATTGTTCACAGTCATTCACCTATTCTTTCGTTGATACCTTTATGCTACAAAACATTTACTTCTGAAACAAGAAAAAACTCCCCAAAAGCTTGGAGAGCCTCTCTTTAATTGTTACTTCACTGCCTCAATATGCTCAAAAAACGATGGGTAGGATACAGCAATACATTGTGCATCCTCTAGTGTAACAGCTCCATCTGTTATTAAAGCTGCAACAGCACCCATCATGCCGATACGATGATCGCCATATGTTTGAAGGTTTGCTCCTTTTAAAGGCGTTGGTCCCTCAATAATCATACCATCTTCTGTTGCTTCGATCTGGGCACCAAGTTTCTTCAATTCAGTCACAACAGCCGTGATACGGTCAGTCTCCTTAACCTTTAGCTCCTCGGCATCTTTAATGATCGTTTGACCATGTGCTTGCGTAGCGAGTAATGCAAGGATTGGAATTTCGTCAATTAAACGAGGAATAATGTCCCCCTCAATTACTGTACCAGTTAAAGAAGAGGTCGCGATTTGGATTGTTGCTGTAGGTTCAGCTTGATTATCGTCATTCGGCGTTACCGTCATCGTGGCGCCCATTTTTTGCAGCACCTCAATAATGCCATCACGTGTTGGATTAATGCCCACATTGTTTAGTGTTAGCTGACTATTTTTGCAAATGGCTCCTGCCACTAAGAAAAAGGCAGCCGATGATATATCTCCTGGCACAGAAACATGCGTCCCATTGAGAGCTTGGCCTCCTTCAATGGATACTACGCCATTATCTACTTCTACATGTGCACCAAATTGACGCAGCATTCTCTCTGTATGATCTCTCGAAACATCCATTTCTCTAACAATGGTTGTTCCTTCAGCACGCAAGCCCGCTAGTAAAATAGCAGATTTCACCTGTGCACTTGCTACAGGCATCTTGTAATCAATGGCTTGTAATTTTGTACCTTGAATGGCTAGTGGTGTATATTGTCCATCTGCACGCCCTGTAATTTGTGCACCCATCTGACGCAGTGGATCTATAACACGTCGCATTGGTCGTTTTCCAATGGATGCATCTCCTGTCATGACAGAATGAACAGTAGAACCAGCTAAAATGCCTAGCATTAAGCGTGTTGTTGTACCAGAGTTACCCGTATATAACACTTCTGTCGGCTCCTGCCAGCCTTCCATCCCTGGACTATGAATGGTTACATTTGTCCCTTCCACCTCAATCTGAACGCCAAGTTTCTGGAAGCAATCAATTGTACTTAAACAATCTTCACCTAGTAAAAAGCCCTCTACTGTCGTTGTGCCACTAGCAATGGCACCAAACATCACAGAGCGATGGGATACAGATTTATCGCCTGGAACGGTTAAAGAGCCCTGTAAAGAAGGCTTGTTGTATTGCAATACTTTTTCACTCATGAACTTTATTCCCTCCAATATGAAGATAGAAAGCGCCGAAATGCCGACGCTTTCTTATGCTAAGAAATATACGTTTCGAAATTTGCTCGTTTTTGAATACAGGCTGCAGCACGTTCGCGATCATTTTCACTTTGGAAGCTAATGACTAGAATACCGAAAACATCTTCTCGTGATTCAACAATGCGTAGATTCGTAATACTAATTGCTTCATCCGCTAAAAAGCCCGTCACTTCAGAAATAACACCTGGATAGTCAGGAACATCAACATAGAGGTCGAATGGTGTATACATAGCCCCTGCACTAATCGGTAATTCATCTCTCAGTTCTTTAGCAACTGCAAAATAGTTTTCAATATCCTGTGAAGAACCCTCCATTAGCAGTTTCTTAATGCGCGTCATTTCTTTTTCCCAGCCATCTAATTGCGTGAGGAGCTCCTCGCGATTTTGCAGCGTAATATCTCGCCATAAGATGGGGTTCGAAGAGGCGATTCGTGTCACATCACGAAAACCTCCTGCTGCAAGAGAACGTGTCATTGGGTACTCCCCATTTTCGCCACCTAATTGATGGACAAGGGAGGCCGCGATAACATGTGGAAAATGACTCACCACCGCTGTCATGTGATCATGCTCACTGGCAGATACACTGACTACTTTTGCATGGGTAAATTTCAGCAAACTTTCAAGCTGTGACATATGAACAATTTCTTCCCCAGCGAGTGGCGTAAGCATGTAATATGCGTTTTCAAAAAGATGCGCCTTAGCAGCCAGCACACCGCTTTTATGAGACCCCGCCATTGGATGTCCACCAATAAACGTTATGCCAAGTTCTCGTAATTCGCTGGCTTTTTGCATAATTAATTTTTTTGTACTCCCTGTATCTGTTACGATGACTTTATTTTTCAATGGCCATGATTTTAATTGCTCCATCCAATCCAGTGTTGCATTAACGGGTGTCCCGAAGATAATAACATCAACCTCAGCCACAACAGCCAGTGGATCTGCGACAATATCATGCACAATATTTAATGTTTTCGCATGCTCACGTGTTTGTGCGTCCATGTCATAGCCAATAATTTTTGTTTCAGGTGCTTTTTGCAAAGCAAGGGCAATAGAACCACCGATCAATCCAAGCCCTATAACGAGTACTTTGCGTGTCATGCAAATACCCCTTGTTGTTTTAACACTTCATCAAGTTGGCTAAGTAATGCTGCATTTTGAGCCTCTGTTCCAATTGTCACACGGATAAATCCTGGTAACCCTAATGCATTACCACTGCGCACAATAAAGCCTCTTTTCATCAGCTCTTGGAAAACAACATCACTATCAGCATGAGTATCAAAGAAAATAAAGTTTGTATCAGATGGGAAGTATTTTAAATTATGCTTTTCACAAAATTCTACATATTGTTTTTTGCCTATTTCATTAGCTTCACGGCAGGCTTCAATATATTCTTGGTCACTGAGCGCAATGGCAGCAACAGCTTGACTTAAGATTGTATTATTGAATGGTGCACGAACAGGATCTAGCTTAGCAATAACATCAGGTTGGCCAATTGCATAGCCAACGCGGAACGAAGCTAAGCCATAAGCTTTAGAGAATGTACGCAGTAAAAGAACATTCGGATATTCATCAATGATTGGTAACGTATCCTTGTGGTCTGGATGTGTAACATATTCAATGTATGCCTCATCAAGCACGACAAGGACATCGCTTGGAACCTTTGCAAGAAAGGCACGCAATGCAGCATCAGGAATGACAACGCCAGTCGGATTATTTGGACTACATACCCAAACAATAGAAGTTTGGTCATCAATTGCAGCCAACATTGCCTCTAGATCATGTGCTCCATCTTGACAAGGCACTTTACGTACTTCAGCACCTTCAATTTCAGCATTGTGCCAGTATTGAGAGAAGGAAGGGTCGGCCATAACCGTATTTACCCTTGGATACAACAGAGCACGAGTAATAATAGCAATGATGTCATCAGAGCCGTTACCAAAAAGAAGCTGTGTCTCTTTCACACCTAGATGATTTGCCACAGCAGTACGTAGGTTTTGTGCATAGCCATCTGGATAAAGTGCATGATTCACTGCATTATTTTGTAAATAAGCTGTTACCTTAGGTGAGCACCCGAATGGATTTTCATTCGACGCCAATTTAATAACTTCCTTTAAGCCATATTCACGTTGTACTTCTTCAATTGGTTTACCTGGCTTATACGCTTGCATACCGTCCAATTGTTGTTTCCACTTCATCTAAAACATCTCCTCTACTTATTTAGCCTGGGCCAAATCTGGTCTTAATTTCACTGCATCATTGAGATACAAGTGCTTTACATCTTTTTGGGCAACCTCTACGTTTGCATGTATTAATACACGAATACATAATGGTAACGCTTCTGGCACATCCATCTCATGTGTACACATAACAGGGACATATTGCCAGCCATCCATCAAGCGTACTGCACGAGCAGGAAATGCTGAGGTAATATCTGGCGTTGTTGAAATGAGGATCGATGCGATATCATCAATGTCCACATTATTTGCTGCCACAACCTCACGCACTAATCTTGCTGTCTCATCCCATACAAGCTCTGGCTTGTCAGATTCAATTGTTATTGCTCCTCTAAGTCCACGAATCATACAAGCACCTCCGCTAATAACTGTCTATATTCAGCATCTATTTCTTGACATTCTTCTAAATCAATAGCTTTGACAAAAGGTTTTCCGATTTTATCCAAAAGAACGAATTGTAAAATGCCATATTCCGCTTTTTTATCTTTCATTAGGTAGCTAGATAATTGTTCAAATGAATAATCACTCACAGCCTTAAAAGGATAGCCGTTTTTTATCGCAAACTGTAAAAAGGATTGGGTGAACGTACGATCGAGTTCTCCATATCGTTCACTCAATAGAAGACAATAGACGAGTCCAATCATAACCGCCTCACCATGAGCCACTTTGCCATAACCCGCAGCTGCCTCAATGGCATGTCCATATGTATGGCCTAGGTTTAAAAACTTTCGAACGGATTGCTCTGTTTCGTCCTCAGCAACAATTTGTGCTTTCACTTCAATTCCTTTTTTTAACTGCTTTGCTAGTTCATTTTGATTAAAATGAATCACCGAATCTCCTGTCATTAATTCCTCTAGCCAGGTCGGGTCAGAAATCATGGCATGCTTAATTAACTCTGCTGTTCCTGAACGTACCTCACGCTCTGATAAGCTTTCTAAAAGGGCTGTATCATATATCACGCCTTCTGGCTGATAAAATGCGCCAATCATATTTTTCCCTAGCGGATGATTAATGGCCGTTTTTCCACCAACTGCGGAATCATGCGCTAGAATAGTCGTTGGAATTTGAATAAATGGAACCCCACGCATATAGGTTGCCGCAACAAAGCCTGTTAAATCGCCAACTGCTCCTCCTCCAAAGGCAAAAATGAAGGATTTTCGGGAGCATTTTTGCTCTAATAAAAATGTTTGAGCTGCGTTGTATTGATCAAAGGTTTTACATGCTTCACCACCTGGCAAAATAAAGACCTCAAAATGGTACGGGAAATTTGCTTTGAAGTACTCTCCCTGTGCTGCCCAAACATTGACATCTGTAAACACAAAGAGCTTATCCGCTTTTTGCAGTTTATCAGCAAATGCCTCCACAGCTTCAGTTAGAAATTGATGCCCAAGAACAACTTCATATTGATGCGATTTTGTTGCTACTGGTACACGCATAACTTAGAACCCCTTTGTATATTGACGATGCTCGTCAATTTGAGCTTGTAATTGTGGTAGTTGATCACTATGGAATTGCTCTAAAATTGCATTCGCTATTTCCCAGGCAATAACATGTTCTGCAACTACAGATGCTGCTGGTACTGCACAGCTATCAGAGCGCTCAACACTCGCTTTAAACGGCTCTTTTGTTTCAATATCTACACTTTGTAATGGTTTATATAAAGTAGGAATTGGCTTCATCACACCACGTACAACAATTGGCATACCTGTTGACATACCACCCTCTAAGCCACCAAGTCGATTAGTTGCACGAGTATAACCTTCTTCTTCAGACCAAATGATTTCATCGTGCACTTCAGAACCCTTTCGACGTGCCATTTCAAAGCCAAGTCCAAATTCTACTCCTTTAAATGCATTAATGGATAGCATGGCTGCTGCAAGTTTCGCATCCAGCTTACGATCATAATGTACATAAGACCCTACACCTGCTGGCATGCCTTCCACAATGACTTCTACAACACCACCGATCGAATCACCAGCTTTTTTCGCTTCATCAATTGCCTCAACCATTTTCGCAGAGGCGATTGGATCTACACAGTAGCAAGGATCCGCTTCGACAATGGCACGAATTTCTTCTGTTGTTTTTCCTTCTATTAAAGATGTATCGGCTTTGATTCCCACTATCTCTGTAACATGTGCAACAATGGAAATGCCTAGTTCATTAAGTAACGCCTTTGCCACAGACCCAACTGCTACACGTACAGTTGTTTCACGCGCAGAGGAGCGCTCTAATACATTCCTTAAATCACGGTGACCATATTTCATGCCTCCGACTAAATCAGCATGACCTGGTCGAGGACGAGAGATTTGACGCTTGATATCTTCAGGATTGATATCATCAGCTAATGGCTCTGCTCCCATAATTTTAGTCCAGTGCTTCCAGTCATCATTTGTGACAACGAGTGCAACAGGAGATCCAAGTGTCTGACCATGACGAACACCAGCTACAATCTCCACTGTATCTGTTTCGATTTGCATACGGCGCCCACGTCCATGACCTCCCTGGCGACGTTTTAAATCGTGATTAATTTTTTCTGCTGTAATGGGTAAGAGTGACGGTAAACCCTCAATAATTGTCGTTAATTGAGGTCCGTGTGACTCACCTGCTGTTAAGTAACGCATAAACACTTTCTCCCTTCAACTCGCTAAAGTATGTATTTTTCACTATAACATATATTCTTTAAAAAAACAGTCCTTTTACGAATGTCTTTTAAGTAGTTACCATTTTCATAGATCTAAATGTGAATATTCTGAATGAAAGTTGTAAAAAAACAACTAGCTAAATTTTATAAAAAATACGCCTTTGCTTATGATAAGCGAAAAGCGTATGAATTATCTATGTTTAATGCTTGGTCAACTATATGTACAATTGTGTCATTTGTACAAAGCTTTTCATCCATATTATTAATTATTTTTACGATAGAAGAACGTGTCTTCTACATCAAATTCATAACGTGCTGGATTAAAAATTTGCTCTGTCGATCCAACAAATAAAACGCCATCCTTGCGCAGTGCTTTACTAAAATTATTATAAATTTGATCTTTCGCTTCTTCTGTAAAATAAATCATGACATTGCGACAAACAATTAAATCATAATTGCTGTCATAAGCGTCATTCAATAAATTATGTTTCTTAAAGGTTACACAACGCTTAATTTCATCCTTCACCCGATAGAAGGAGCCTTCTTGCTCAAAATACTTTGCTTTAATATCACTTGGCACCTCTGCTAAAGAGCGTTCAGGATAGACACCTAACTTCGCCTTTTGTATCACATTCTCATCTAAATCAGTGGCAATAATTTGAATTTGAGATAAAGGCACCAATTGAGATAAAACCATTACTAAAGAATAGGGTTCTTCTCCTGTCGAACAAGCAGCACTCCAAATTTTTAAACGCTTATTAGTTTGTAAGAGCTTCGGAAATATTTTCTTTTGTAATACTTCCCAGCGCTTTCCATTGCGATAAAATTCAGAAACATTGATCGTCATACGATCTAAAAATTCATTCATTAAATCACGATCTTGTTCAAGTGCCTTTAGAAAGTCTACAAAATTACGATAGCCCTTTTTCTCATAAAGAGAGGTTAATCGTCTTTTCATTTGCGCTTCTTTATATAACGCTAAATCTATTCCTGTTTTGCGCTTAATACCTTCTATAAACTGTTCATAATCAGACATATGGTCATCTTCCCCTCTAGCGTCGTATTACCATTATAGCGGAAAAGTCCCAATCCTGAAATAGTCTTTCTCATGTAAGCAAATCTACTTGCTTGCGTTTTGTTTTTCCTCTAAAAGTAATACTTTCGACTGTTCTAATTCAAGTCTCATTTTTTCTGTCTCAATCGTATACGTTTCTAACCTAAGCTTTTCTAATTCTACTTCTTTTTCAACAGCTTTCAGTTTTATTTTTTGTTGTCTAGTACGAGCGTCTGTAAAAATTCCAGCTAAAGAAATAATGACGCCTCCAATTATCGCTACAATGGCAATTGACAATCCCTTCACTTCCTTTCGTTATTACGATTATACGGCAAAATGGAAAAAATAGTTTCATTTTTCAGGAATTTATTCCAATAAAAAATGAAGGTAGTTTTGACCACCTTCATTCTATCCATTATCGTTAGACTTGTATGCGGTATTCTTTTAAATCTTCTCGTAATTTAGCCTTTAAGAATTTACCTACAGACGTTTTCGGTACCTCGTCAATGAAGACAATATCATCAGGAATCCATGTTTTATGGAATTGTTGCTGTAGACTCTCTAGTAATTCTTCTTTAGTAATCGAATCCTTAAACTCTGGCTTTGCTACGACACAAGCTAATGGTCGCTCCAACCACTTTTCATGTGGAATGGCAATAACAGCCGCCTCAAAGACCTTTGGATGGGACATTAATGCATTTTCAAGCTCTACTGAAGAAATCCATTCGCCACCACTCTTAATTAAGTCCTTTGTACGATCGGTGATTTTTATATAGCCATCTGTTGTCATCACTGCAATATCGCCTGTATAAAGCCAGCCGTCTTTAAAGGCCTCTTCCGTTCGTTCATCCTGATAATATGCATTGGCAATCCATGGGCCTCTAATTGTAAGCTCTCCCATCGTTTTACCATCCCAAGGCACTTCACCATTTTCATTGACAATCCTAGTATCAATAAGAGGCATCGTCATACCTTGTGTTATCCGAACATTCATTTTTTCATCAGCCGTATAGTCCTGCATATGTGTTAAATATGTGGATAGGCTTACAAGAGGTGAGGTTTCCGTCATACCGTAACCTGTCATGTACGGGATATTAAGTTCTTGCTCAAAACCTCGAACAAGACCAAGTGGTGAGGCAGAACCTCCACAAACAATTAATCGCATAGACGATAGGTCACGAGGATTTTGACGCTGCTCCTGTAGTACGCCTAGCCATATGGTCGGTACCCCTGCTGTCAATGTGACTTTATACACATCAAATAATTCAAGCAATAGCTGTGGTGTAAACATCGGACCAGGTAAAACCTGTGTAGAACCAAATGCGACACTGGCAAATGGTAATCCCCATGCATTCGCGTGAAACATGGGTACAACAGGTAACACTACATCCGACTCACAAATCGCAATACTGTCGGCAAGACCAGCTGCTAAACTATGGAGTACAATACTACGATGTGTATACACTACTCCCTTTGGCATGCCCGTCGTTGCACTTGTATAGCACATGCCTGCAGGTGTATTTTCATCTAAATCTTCTGGGAATGTGAAATGTTCATCTGCCTCTGCAAGTAGCGCTTCATAGGAAAGAGCATTTGGAATCGGTAAAGTTTCTACCGCAACAGCATCACCCATAATAATAAAATGCTTCACCGTTTTTAGCTGAGATACGATTGGTGCAATCAATGGCACGAGATTATCATCTATTAATAATATTTCATCCTCAGCATGATTGATGACATAAGCAATATGCTCAGGGGATAATCGAATATTAATCATATGCAATACGGCTCCTGCACATGGTACAGCAAAGTAAGCTTCCAAATGGCGATGGTGGTTCCAAGCAAATGTGCCCACCTTCATTCCTTGCTCCATACCCAGTTTCGTCAGAGCATCAGCTAATCGGCGAGTCCGTTTGACATAATCTTTATACGTAAATTCGTGAATTGTAGTGGCACTTGTTCGAGAATAGATTTTCTTTGAGTGAAAAAATCGTTCTGCGCGATTCAAAAAACTTGTTAATAATAAAGGTGTATCCATCATATGCATTATACCGCTTCCCTTCATCTACGATTTTTTGAAACGATCAACACTAAAACAATTTAAACGAGAATTGGCCGTTACCTTGGTTGCATACGAATGGCACCATCCAATCGAATGACCTCTCCATTTAACAAGCCATTATGAATAATACTTTCAACCAAAAGAGCATATTCCGAAGGTTTACCAAGTCGTTTAGGGAACGGTGTCATTTGAGCAAGGGCTGTTCTTGCAGGCTCAGGTAACGAAGCAAACATCGGTGTTTCAATTAATCCAGGCGCAATGGTCATCACTCGGACACCGATTTCCGCAAGCTCTCTTGCAATCGGTAACGTCATCGCCGCTACGCCCCCTTTTGACGCGCTATAAGCAGCTTGTCCAATTTGCCCATCAAATGCAGCCACAGACGCGGTATTAATAATGACGCCACGCTGTCCATCCTCATTTGGCTCATTATGCTGCATTTTATCCGCAACTAGACGAATGACATTAAATGTACCAACTAAATTAACCGTAATCACCTTTTCAAATAGAGCAAGGGCATGTATACCTCGCTTTGAAATAACTTTACTCGCATCTGCTATGCCAGCACAGTTCACTGCAACATTGACCTTACCAAAAGCTGCAACAGCCTGCTCTAGGCCTGCCGCCACGTCCTCTTCCTTTGTGACATCCACTCGTGCATAAAGGACATTTTGACCTAATTCCTCCACTAGAGCTTGTCCACGCTCATCATTCAGATCAAAAATAATCGCTTTGCCACCCTGCCCTACCAATTTCCGAACGGTTGCCTCTCCTAACCCAGAGGCACCCCCTGTTATGACTGCCACCACTTCATGTTCTTTCATCAGACATATCCCCTTTTACATTTTTTCAATGATTGTGGCATTGGCCATTCCCATTCCCTCACAAATAGCCAACAAGCCGTAACGATAATTCTCTCGCTCCATGCGATATAGCATAGTCGTTAACAATTTCGTACCAGTTGCCCCTAATGGATGTCCCAGTGCAATTGCTCCACCATCAGGATTGAGCTTTTCTGGGTCTCCTCCTATTTCATGCAGCCATACGAGCGGCACAGGTGCAAAGGCCTCATTTACCTCATATGTGTCAATATCCTCTATCTTGAGACCTGACCGTTCTAATGCTTTTCTAGTAGCCTCGATTGGCCCTGTCAGCATTAATGTCGGATCAGAGCCCACGACCACTCTTGTCACAATTTTAGCGAGTGGTTGAATGCCCAGTTCTCTTGCTTTATCCAATGCCATCACGACTACAGCTGAGGCCCCATCACTCATTTGGCTCGCATTGCCCGCAGTAATCACACCATTCTCCTGAAAAACGGTTTTTAATCCATTTAAAATGTCAACGGTAGTTTCTGCTCGAGGACCCTCATCAACAGCAACTGTTGTCACCGTGCCATCCTCTTGTGGAACTTGAATAGGTAGTATTTCAGCTTGGAAATGACCCGCTTCAATGGCGGAAATTGCCCGTTGATGGCTTTGATAAGCATAGCTATTTAGCTGATCTTTCGATAAAGACCATTGGGAAGCAATTTTCTCTGCTGATAATCCTTGATGAATAATATCATAATTTTCCTGTAAGCGTTTACCAGCATGTGCGTGTTGCATGTTTGAGCCCATTTGTACTCTTGACATACTTTCTACGCCACCAGCAATGACAATGTCCATATCTCCCGCTAAAATGGCCTGTGCCGCGAAATGCACGGCTTGTTGGCTTGAACCACACTGACGATCAATGGTTACTCCTGGCACACTATCTGGGAATCCAGCCATTAATAAAGAGGTACGCGCAATATTTGCCCCTTGTTCAGCTGTTTGCGTCACACATCCCAAAATAACATCGTCTACTTGTTCCTTACCAATGCCTGCACGCTTTACAACCTCCTGTAATACATCCGCTGCTAAATCATCTGCTCGAACTTGACTTAACGCGCCCTTACTTCTACCTACAGCAGTTCTCACAGCTGCTACAATCACCACTTCTCTCATGTCCATAACCCCTTTTTCACGTCATTCTCATAGTTTATTGACGAGTCTACTAAACTATTCCTAACTTAATTATCAGAATATTACATTATTTATTGTACATGAGTAAGAAGTTTTTAACAATTCTATATCGGGATGTTCCCTCCCCTTTTTGCGCAATAAAAAAAGCAATCTCATAAATTGAGATTGCTTGATCTATTCGAAATTAAACTAAATCTTCACCGAAGAATAAGCCGATTTCGCGCTCTGCAGAAGCAAGAGAGTCAGAACCGTGGATGATGTTGTGAGAAACAGTTGTTGCGTAGTCACCACGGATTGTACCTGGGTTAGATTAAAATTTATAATTTGTCTGATAATACTTAAAATGTTTATGAGTAGATTTTATAGGAAAATTACGAAAATAACTAAATACAAACTTAAATTTTACCTCCTATATTACTTCCAATAATACTACTAATGAAGATAATCTAGCAAGTTTTATTTTTGATAAAAAAAATTAAGAAAAAAATAGACTACCTCAATTAAGAGATAGCCTGATTTTAGCTTAATTTTTTAGTGTAATATTGCTCAAACTTTTTCAGAACACTTGAAACTTGTTCACGAGTTATGTAGTTTTGTGGATTTGATCCATCTGTAATACCATTAGCTTTCATCCATTGCCAATCATCCATATGGTATTTTAATGGCTCTCTTGTTTCTTGCTTATCTAATTTGTTTTCTAATTGTTTCTTTAGTTCTGTATTTTCTTTCTGAAGATCGGTTATCATTTTCTTCAATTCATTATACTCCGACATAGTTAGCTCATCTCCATTTTCTTTAAATTTACCAAATGTATCAGTGCCGTAACCTTTATGTTCATACTGTAAATGAGGAGCATCCCAACCCCAATCACGACCACTAACAAAGCCTAATTTTTTAGCATAATTAATCACTTTATCAGCATTTGAAGTTTTATAAGCATTCCACAAAGCAGTACCGTTAGCATCAACCAATACCCAATCTAATGCTTGACCTACTAAGTGATATGATTTCATAGTTTGAGATTTTCCATTGGCAACATTAAGCTTTTGTTGTTCAACTGTTCGAATAGTTTCATAAATTAATATTTGAATTTGATTATTAATACAATAATCGTACCAATTAATAGCAGCTAACTTTGTATGATCTGCTAACTTATTTATATTGGTACGATTACGAGTGTCATAGATCATTTTAAATGCCAATTAGCTCACCATCCTTACGGTGTTTTTTCTTCAATTTTCTCAACACGTTTCTCTAATGACTGTAACGAGTCATTAATCCCTTCTAAGCTTTTCGCTGTGCGTTCCTGTGATTCATTACTGCGCTCTAAATGTTCCATTAGCTTATCTTCACGTTTTTGTGCTTTCTTTTCGTTTGTTTCATATAGTGAGATTATTTTAGTCTCATTTTGCTCATTCTTTTGATACACTTTTTTTAAGATGAACCCACCTAATAATAGGCATAATATAGCCCATCCAAATTGTGACTCCAATATTTTAGTTAATTGACTAATGATTGTCATATCTAAAGTATCCATTAGACACCCCTATTCTGTCGCCGATACTGGCAATACACTTATAATGATGTGTTTATTAATAATCGCTCCACCAATATTAACGAAGTTAATTTGAGGATTATTTAATGTCTCCGTAAATGTATTTGCGTCAAACTCTGCATTCTGTAAATTAATTTCCTGTCCATTATTTAATAATACTTGGTAATTCATAATAACAATCTCCTTTGTTTATGTTAGTTTTACTGATCCTACAGTACTTCCGTTTACTTTTACATATAAATAACCACCAGAGTACGAAATACCGATTCCTTGTGAATGTGCTAAAGCAACGCCTAATACATTTGCATAAGAAAAATCAACAGTACCATTAAAGCCAGTCCTGCTGTATGAACTCGTCCCTATAGTTATATCTGATGATGACAAAGTAATTTGCTGTGCGTTTAAATCCATACCATAACCAGAAGCATTGATACGATTCGAGTTATTAAATACTAACGATTTATCACCAATACCCCGTCCCAGATATAAGTTGTTACCTACTGTTGCATCTGTAGCAATATTAAGAGTTGAGTGTCCAGTGATACTGCCACTAGCGATTACTGCACCGTTAAGGTTAATCTTATCAGCATTGACGGTTACGCCATATGGAGCAACGTTAATACTACTAATTAGATTGTCTCCTCTTGTTTCAAGCGTGATGCGATTGTCTGTTTGAGTGATTCTAGATTCAGCATTCCCCATCCGTCCATCCAAATTTGAAACTCTTGATTCAATTTGACCTGCTTGAATGGTAAGAGTCGATACATTGCTTTCATTTTTTTTAACTTTTAATTCGATTTGGTCAGCACGTTGATTAATGGTAGATACTTCATTAGTGATACGATTGTTCACGCTCAAATTGATGTTATCTGCCTTAATGTTAATGGTAGCCATTTCATCTGTAATACGGTTATTTACACTTAAATTAATCTCATCTGCTTTGATCTCCAGTTGTGCAATAGAACCTTTTACTTCTTCAACTTCAATCGTAATCCTGTCATTTGTTTGTTCAAATCTACTACGATATTCTTTCCTGTTTTCGTCAATTTCGACTTTTTGTGATACTAATAAATCGTCTGTGGATTTTGGAAGTGTATTACCTAAAATTACTTTAGTAGTAACTAATTTACCTGCTCTAAATTCTTTCGTTTGAGATAGTACACGAGTTTGAAACTCAATTTTTAATGGATCATAAATAAGCCATACACGCTCACCCAATCCTTTGTCAGTTAATTCGACAGCATCTAATTCGAAAAAGGCTTCTGGATAGTCTATCAATTCACTTTTCAACTTTTCTAGCAAGGTGTCAGACTCTGTAAGACTATCATCACTAATTGGATCAGCTTCTCTTACACCGAAAATAGATGCATTAGGAGATGTATATGATACCATCAATCCATTTGCTCCGTAACCTTTGATAAATGTCTTTAGCTTAGTCGTATCAACGTTTTTATGTAGTGCTTTAATATTGTGTTTATAACGATATTGAGCGTCATTATCTCCACCAATTGCATGAGCAAAATGAACTTGATTATTCGGTCTGATTTCATATTCGCACTGGAACGTTGAGCATAATACATTTACTAACGCTATTACATTAGCTTCACCGAAGTTCGGAATCATTTTATGGTGATTAATATCGTTGTCAAAAGTAAATGACCATCCAGAACCATCTAAAACAAATGACATGAACTCATTAAAGGTGTGAGTACCGCCATAAATTTCATCTCTTCGTTTGTCGTTTAAGTCGAAGAAAGTGGATACGCCTACAATATTTTTAGATGTTCGATTTTCTTTCAATTGTTTAACATTAAAATCGTAGCCATCAACTGTAATAACAGACTCTTCGTGTAATATGCTATGAGCAGGATTGTTTAAATTAAAAGAGGTAAATGAGACCGAAAAAGCCCCATTTACCTCTTGTTCCATTTTAAAGTTGTTGAATTGTGTTAATGGTTCAATTTGTTCGCCATTAACACTTGTAACATAAATCACGTTATCACCCTTTCATTTAAATTTTAAATAATATATGTCTTTTATCAAATTTAACTTATTAAAAATACGCTACTCAAATGAGTAGCGCTTACTGAACAATAAAGTATTTGCAAACCAATATTACTGATTCCGACATTCTATATAAATTCTTTTGAAAATTTTGAAGCAACAAATGATGGTGTTGCATAAAAGTATTTTTCCTGAATTTTATCAAAAGAAATACTTTTACCTGAATTAGATTTACAAAATTCTTGAATTTTTAATGCGTTATCTTCAATTTTTTCGTTATCTATCTTTACACATAACACTAATGGATACTCGTTTAATAAATTTATATACGGGTCATTATCATCATGGTATACGTGAATAATTGGTTTTCCGAAAGATAAATAATCAAAAATTTTACTTGGTACTTGGTTGTTTATCTTATTAGCAATACTAACCAATATATCAGAGTCATTCATTGCGGATATAGAAACTTCAGATGGAACTTGTTCATGATTTTGTAGATTATCACCCAGTTTACCTTTAAAATCCTCTATAATTTCGTTGCAGTTTCCAAAATGAAATACATTTAAGCAAATATTTTCATCTGAAGGTATGAAGGTAAGTATATCTAGTAATTCTTTTGGATTTCTTATATCTTTATATAGTGAACCTGCATAAACCAAATTGATTCTATTAACATTGAATTTTATAGTATTTAAAACATTTATTACTTTGGCTTTAATAAGTGGGTGTTCACAAACTGTTATTTTGTCTTGAAAATGAATAAATTCTTTATCGTCATAATGTTCTTTTAATTGAGGAAGTATATAAAATTGATCTGAATTTTTGATACATTCTTTTTCAATTTCAATATGCTTATTGTATCTTAACTTTTTAATAAATGAAAAATTATGAAGTGTTTCTGAATCTGAAAAATGATCCAATTGAAATGGTAACACTTTGACATTTGGATGTGTTTCTTTAAACATTACTGCTGCAACAAAGCTTTCAAACGGTAATGAAACAGGTAAGATAACATCGATGGTGGACTTTTCATTTAATTTTTGTAAAGCCTTATAATGTTTTTTTACCTGTGTATGATCTAGGCTTTCTTTTTTTAATACCTTTTTTAATAGAAGTAAACCTCTTTTAGATTGTAATAGAAAATTATATACATTTTTCATAAGTCCTTTAGTAGAATGTTTTTTTCTTTCACAAAAATTGTGAAAACAAGTGGCAAATTCGTTTAGCCGTATTATATTATATCCATCATAATCTTCATAATCGCTGAGCATAAAATTATTTTTTACTGCTATAACCGTAATTTTATGCTCAGTTTTTAATTCGTCTATTAGATTTTTCATAATACTTCCGTTCGCACTAAATAACGGATAATAATGTCCAGCTAATACTACTACATTTACCAAGTCTTTCTCTCCCTCAAAAACCTTTTTCTTTCAATTATAAGAATCATTCATGAAAGTGTAAACATTTTTACAGCTTTATTCTTATATATCCTGTTTGATTTCGGCTCTATAATAATTGGCGATTTTGATTCAATTCCAATAAAACCACTATTCCAAATATTGTTTTGAGCAAGTATCGCATCAAGATTGAAAGTATAGAAAACATTACCTTCGACAGAATTATAATTGTAAATTGTCATCAATGATGATAAACCGTCCGTCCCGCTAGCTGAATGCATTTCGTTAAAATAAAATAAATTATCTTTATTAGAAGACCCGTCAAATATTACTTGATTTTGTTGTCCTTCTAAAGCACCTGCAACTAAAAAATTACTGTTAACTTGGTTGTTATTAGAGTTATAAAACAAAACATTACTATAATGATTTTCTATATAATTATCTCTAATGATATTTTCATGAGAATTCACCAATAATAAAGCTTTACCTCTTGACAAGTAAGTGATAGGTTGTTCTGTTTCTGATGGTAAATAGTTGGCTATATTACTTTCTATGGTATTATCTATAACTGTATTACCAAATCCTCGATTTAAGATAATTCCTTGACTATTCAATCTTATTTCATTTCTGGTAATTTTAATTGCAGTGACTTCCTTTGAAATACCTCCATCCAAGAATATACCTACTCCACAGTGAGTTATTTTACAATCACGAATTGAACCATAATATTTACTATTAACTACAATGCCTTTACTAGAAAAGCCTATAATATTGCAATTTATTATTTTAAATCTATGTGTGTCTAAAACAATTCCGTTTGAACTATTATTTTGAGTATGTGCAGCAAAAGGGTTGGTTCCATATTTGCAACCAAACAACGAAATATTTTCAATAATGGTATAAATATCCTCATCTAACAAAGCGCCATTTTCCAGTCTTTCAGCTATATCATCTTTCACAGAGAACATGGTAAATGACAAATTAGTAAAAATAACTGAACAATGATTTTCTCCACGAATACATGTACCCTTTGGTATATTTAGTTGATTTGAAATTTTATATGTTCCATGCGGTACATATAATGTAATATTACCGCCTGTGTTTGATTGAAAATTATTAATAAGTCTATAGGTATCTCTAATTATTTTTAAATCTGCCAATGCATCAACGAAAGCTTGAGTGTCGTCAACCACTCCGTCACCAACTGCACCATAATTCTTTACATTTAGAGTCATATTAGCCAAATGTTGAGTAACTACTTGTTGATTGTCAGTGACAGTTTGCTGTAAATTTACTATTTCTTGATTAACTTCTGTCAGGTCAGCATCTTGTCCCTTGTCACCTTTTTCTCCTTTAAGTGAGGCTAACCATTCTTCTGATGTACCAACAAAACCATTATTTACAGCAACTTCATAAGCTGACAACCCATCTTCTCCAGTGTTACCTGTATCACCTTTTTCACCTTTGATATTACCTACGTTTTCCCATGAGTCTGTATTTTCTGACCATACATATAATTCACCATTAACAGAGTAGGCGTGTCCAGCTTGTCCAGATGGAGGTAATTGTGACGCATCTGTTAATTTACCTTGAATACTTAAAGCAGCACCAGTATCTCCTTTTTCTCCTTTTGAACCTTTATCACCTTTTTGAGCTAGCAATGACCAGTAAACATTTGATTGAGTAGGTAATGTTGGAGGTACTTTATTTAGGTTATCCTGTAAAGAAATAAATGTTGAGCCATTATATACAGCCATATTATTTTTAAAGTATTGAGTTTCACTATTCCACTCACCTCGATGGACGGTATTATCAATAACTGACCGCATGTTACTGATAGCATTTTGAGCATCTTGAGTGGCTTGAATTGCAGAGTTTTTAGCATTAGTTGTATCTGTTGTAGCTGTTTCTGCGTTGGTGATAGCTGTACTTAAATCTTGCAATTTATCAGATACTTCTCCTAATGATGCTTGCAATGCAGCGTTATTTTTATCAATAGCTTGTTGTGTAGCTGTGTTATTTGCATTAATTGCCTCTTGTACAGTTGAATTAATTTGTTCTATGTAATTTTGTAAGTCTGTTTCAGCATTTTCAATTGCTTTTTCAAGACGTGCAATTAATTCATCAACTTCTTGACCACCAGCGAGCACCTTGATTTGCATCTGTAAATTAGTCAATCCATCAATAATACGTTGCCAGTTTTCATTAATTTTATTACGTTCATCACGATTAATCGGATTACCTGTATTATTTAAAAGTATAGTCAATGTACTACTCCTTCCTTATAAATATAAAAATCTAAAATTAAAAGAGATACTGCTAACAGTACCTCCACTTATCCAAAAATTATTATTACCTACTGCTAAAGTCAGTAGTTTTTTGTTAGTATTTTTAAAGACACTCGAACCATTTTTAAATGATTGCACACCTTTAATTGTTAAAGTATCACCTGAAGTTATTGATCCGTTATATGTATAAATATCACCTGTGGTACTATTTGTTATTGATAAATTAGATGAGAATGTCCCTTTTACAATTATCTCTAATTCATGCTGTCTCGGATCAATGATGACGTTACCTAAATTTTTAACTGAAAAGACATTTGAGTTATAGGTATACTGTAAGTCATCATCCCATGTAATTTGACCATTCCACGCCCATTGATTTACATCCCACTCTTTCTTTAACTCTTGTGTGGATACAATAGATTCAGCAAAGATATTTACACAAGTAAACTGAACTTCGAATGACTCCATGTGCTGGTTAGGCTTCACTTGAAACGCTTGATTGAGTTTTACTAAATAACGTTTATACGGCTCACCTTTAAAGATTATATAGAATGCTTCTTTTCTACTAAACAAAGCGTTAATTTCATCTCTCAACAAATAGTAATCATAAATATCCATAGATTCATAAAGGAACTCCACAGTGATTATGCGGTCTGTAAATTGACTATCTATAAAGATACCGCCATCACGACCATCCACTGTTTCAACAGAGTGTGACAGCGAAACAGAAGGAATGTAATGAAATAGACGCTTTAAACTATAATCAGCAATATCCATCTCTTTACCATTTAGTAGTCGGATTATCATATGTACACTCCTCTCGTTAATGCTGTTACATTTGTTTTTTGATACTGTAATCCACTTATATTTTCGAATGTCACTTCTGCTACTTTTTCTCCATCAATATAGATAGGTGCAGGTTGTACGTAAACGACTTGCTGTTGTTGCCCTTGCGTCATGTGTTTGGCAATACCTTCCCCAATTCCAGATAGGTTGCGTGCATTTAGAGGTAAGATTGCTTCTCGACCTGCTTCCCCACCAACCATTAAGTTATTACCGTTCATACCGAATGCTGTAGGATTAGTCATAATACCGCCTTTAGCGAACCATTCGATACCTATTTTTGGTACTGATGGTGGATTCAGACTGAACTTACCAGTCAGCGAGAACTTAGGTAACTTAGGCATTTCAATTTTAGGAAACTTTAATTTTAAGCCATTAAAGAACCCTTTTATAGCTTCGATTGCTTTGCTTATTGCTTCTTTAGCAGTTTCAATCGGTTTAGTCATCAAATCTTTTAATGGTTCAAACTTGTTTTTAACAGCATTCCAAATGGCTGTAGATGTTGTAGAGATGGCATTTTTTAATGCTTCAAAGGTATCAGAAGCACCTTTCTTTGCTCCTTCAACAGGTTTCATGATTACATCTTTGACCTTATTCCATGCAGTTGAAGCCAAAGAACCAATTTTATCCCAAATACCTTTTAGTGAGTCGCCTAGCTTAGAGAATAAATCTCCAACTGATTTACCAAACGTCTTAAACATTTTTAATATCTTACCGATAAACCATAATTCAACTAAGTTCCAAATTGCTTGTACTACACCAGATAGTAATTGCTTTATACCTTCCCACATTTTCGACCAATCACCAGTTAGTAAACCTGAGAATGTTTTGATTAAACCCATGATCACATTTAAAACACCTTCTATTACACCCTTAATATTATTCCAAGTATCTTGAATTAAACTGAGAATAAAAGGCATTACAAAGTCAAAGACTGCTTTAATAGCGTTCCACGCATTTGTAACTGCTTGAAGGATAGTTGATCCATTTTCATCCCAAAACTGTTTAATCTGGTCTACTTTTTCTTTGATGAAGTCAGTAACAGTACCAAGGGCAACCATTACTACATCTTTGATTCCTGAGAATACACTATTGACAGTATCTCTAAACACATCGAACTCGTTATAAGCCCAAACTAGAGCTGCTATCAATGCAGCTATCCCTGCTACAATTAAAGTAACTGGAGATGTTATTACTGCAAGTGCTGCGGTTAGTCCTCCTGCTGCTCCTGTGAGAGTCATTATGACTGGTGCTAGAGCCATGCATGAAGCTATTACTGTAGCGATAATTGCAGCTACTGAGGTAATTGTAGCGACTAGAGTAGTATTCTCGGATGCCCAATTTGCAATATCAGCAATAAAGTCAGCAATATCTGATAGTAGAGGTGCAAATGCTTCTTTTAAATTACCCATTGCCGTCTGTAATGCATACATAGGATCAGCATCTAATTTAGCAACATCGGCATTAAGATTCTTTTGCATTTCATCTGCTGTTTTTATATGGTCATTCATATTTAAGATAGTTGCGGCTATGTTTTCACCTTGATCTTCCCACATCGTTCCAAACAGTTCGACACCTAGAGCGTTTCGTGCAACATCGTCTTCTACATTCATTAGATATTGAGTCATATCCTGAAATGCTTTATTGCCTTTTTCTCCACCTTGTGCAATTGCTACTCCCCATTGACGAAATTGCTCTTCTGAACCACCAATGATTTGTAATGCATCCGCCATCGATGCAGACAATCCAGCACCCATCTCTGCTGCTTTAATACGACCTTCCTTCAAACCATCAAGTAAATTGTCAATATTCCAAGTGCCTGTCTCTACACCTGTTGCCATAATTGCTTGAACCTGTTCGGCATCAAATCCTGCTCGATGTAGTTGTCCGCCATATTCGGCAATGATGTCTAACTGCTCTGTGGGAAATCCAACATCAAGTAATTGGTTAACTAGATTTAACGCTTCTTGTTGAGATACACCTAACTCTTTACCAATCTCATGAGATTCTTGAATTAACTCTTTGAAGTCAATCTCTTTATAGGCTCTACCAATCATAGAAGCACCTTTAATAATCTCCATGTTGGTTTCTAATGAAGCATCTTTATTAAGAATCATCTGCCTACGTACACCTTCATAGGCAGCTTCTTCATCACCAATTGCGGCAGTAGTTTCCATGATACCTTGACGTACTGCTTTAGTATCAGCCTCATTAAGATTCATGGAAATATCAATATTAGTGTTAAGAGTAGATACGTCCATTGCTTGTTGGAACAGTGTAGCAATACTACCACCTGCCATGAGTCCTGCTGCAACATTCTTTAAGCTATCACCGAATCCGTTAACTTCATCTTCAGCATCTCTAGCAGCATCTGCAATCTGCCCAAATTCTCTACGAACACCATTCAATCCACTAGTATTTATTTGAGTTAGTGCTTGTCTCATTTGGTCAATATCTGCTCCTGCTCCAAGTGCATGTCTACCCATTTGATTTAACGCTCTATTAATCTGGTCTGCACTTGCTGTACCATTGGAAATTGAGGCAGTTAATCTTGAACCTAATACGTCAGAAAATTGATCTACAGATGTTCCAGTTGCTTCAAAAAAGGTTTGTAAATCCTTATTCGCATTTTTTAAACGGTCATAGTTTTGAGATGTTGTTTGTATTTGAGTTTGGTATGACTTTAATTGTGCTTCTGTAGTTGCTAATTCACGTTGGAATGCTCGATACTGTTCTACACCAATATCACCATTCTGGAATTGCTGTTCTACTTGTTGTTGCGCTTGTTTAAGCACATCTAAACGTTGTGATGTATCTTGTACTGCTTGTTGTAGTAATGCTTGCTTCTGTGTATAAAGTTCCGTACTTGTAGGGTCAAGTTTAGCTGCTTTGTCAATTTCTTTTAGCTCCTTTTGAGTTGCTTTAGACTGAGCATCAACATTTTTTAATGCATTAGTAAGTTTGGTAGTATTACCGCCAATCTCAATATTGATACCTTTAATATCTCCTGCCAATAACATCATCTCCTTTCTTTGAAAGTAAAAAAGGAAATGAAGCTTTTAAGCAACATCTCCCTTAGTAATTATATTTTCAACGCATTTATATCTGCTTGAGTAGCTTTCTTGACTTTTTCTTTCTTATCATCAGGATTAATAGTATCTGCATAAAGTTGTATATGGTCTAATACCATCCCGATAGACATGATTTCTAGCTCGAACAAATCTAGCTTAGACATCTTTATCATAAAGATATAATTATTGGTTGTTAATGGTTCATCATCTTGACTTACTTTTTTTTAGGTTTTGGTTTGTTTAAGTTAGATTTAAAATTAGCTTGGATTAAAGGCATTAATTCTTGTAATAGATCGATCACTGGAAAACCATCTTCGAACGAATCAAGCCACTCATCCAATTGTGGTATACTTTCATCTGCTTTTTTTGCCATAAGCCAAGCGATTCGATAAAACGGC
The DNA here is from genome assembly GCF_038630435.1 of Lysinibacillus sp. FSL K6-4013. Lineage (NCBI taxonomy): Bacteria > Bacillati > Bacillota > Bacilli > Caryophanales > Bacillaceae > Lysinibacillus > Lysinibacillus sp. FSL K6-4013. The sequence goes on along the minus strand of NZ_CP152031.1, from coordinate 1,542,215 downwards.
ATAAAGTCCGTTAGTGTCCCTGCATTCATATCTTTCTCTAATGCGATAAATTCTGCTAGGAAATCTTTTCCAAACAAACTTAAGTAATGTACTGGTGTACCACCTGTAATTTTAAATTTTACTTCTTTACCATTAATATTTATTGATTTCTCTGCCATAAAATATGATTCCTCCGAAATTTATTTTGTGAGATTACTCTCCAGTACTTACTTCTTTAGTAACTGGTTCTACCACTGCATCATAAAAAGCATCATAAATTGCAGGGTCTGTTGTATCACCTGTATTCCAGCGAATTGCTTTATCACTAGTACGTGGCTTTGCTGTAAATGAAAGCTCTTGTCCCTCAATTTCGATTGATTCTGCTACTGTGTTTGCTGTTTGAGATGGGCGTGCAACTGTAACGTCATAATATACAAAACGAGTAGCCTGTGCGTCACCATCAATTTCAAACATGAGGGCGATGTCCTTTTGTTTAGCGTCAGATGATTCTAGGAAACCACCGTTGACCATTTTTTCTCCTAATACATCTGTACGGAATTGGTCAGTAATCATTGCGATTGTTAATGTACCTTCATAACCTGTGTTACTATTTCGTGAGAAGAAAATTCCATTGTCTGCATAGAAGTTCATTGGATCGCCTGTAGGGTCTAATTGCAATGAAACCGCACCTTCTACACGTACTGGTGTACCATATTTGTAAGTTCCGTCTGCTAAACGTTCAAGGACTGCGTAGTGAACATTTGTAAGACCATATAAAACACGATTTTTTGTCATAATTTAGTTTTCTCCATTTCTATTTTTATTTTATAAGTGTGATAAAATACATGCGTTGATATAAACTCTCTTGATCTATGTATGTCTCATCAGTATCGTAAAAAATACCATTATCATCTAATAACTTTTCTATCTTTTCTTCTAAATCTAAATCTTTATCATCTGAGTAAACTTCAATGCGATAATTCACTATCTGCTTCCATGACTTGTTATCTGCACCAAAGTTATTCGAATCTTCTTCAAGATAAACAATAAATGGTGGGTCAGGAGGTGGATTAGTTGAAGTGGTTTTAAAGTGGTTATAAGCAATTGGTAAACCTAACGTACCTAATAGCTCTGCAAATTCTTTTAACTTCATCGTCCCTCAACCGCCTTTATTACTTCCTTTTCAAAATCCTTAATCATTCGCTTTTCAACTGGTTTTATATGAGGTTGTGCTTGTGTTCGTCCACCATCTCTAGTTACGTGACCATTTTCTAACAAATGTGTAAGTTGTGGGTCAGTAGCATTGTAAAGGATATAATTACTACCCTTTTTCTTTATAGACCAACCTTTTGCATAATCGCCCCTTGCGCCTTCTGGAGATGTTTGGTGTAACTTGTTTTTACCTTGTTTACTAACGTTCTTAGCTGCTTTATCTACATCTTCTTCTACAGCATTTGCATAAAGTGCTAACTGTCTAGATAATTCGCTTGCTAAATCTTCAATACTAGCCACCAATTTTCACCTCGCAATGACATTCAATATATCCATCGTAACGAACAAATGTGCGATAAATAGTATATAATCGATTGTTATATTTGATTTTGTTTTCATCATTGTAATCTTCATAGTTCAATACGAAAGTATTTTTAGGCTTTCTTCCTGCAACTATAGCCGATGCATACTCATATTGATTGACATTAAGCACACTACAAAATACTTCACTTTCTTCGTCTACTTCGATATCCTGAAACAGTTCATCTTTTACTATTTTAGTAGAGACTAAATAGCACACATCATCCAATGACACATGACGAGTATTACCCATTGATTGCTTAATCATCTACAACACTCCGCTCTCTTACAATACGATTTTTTAAACGTAATTGGATATTACGAGAAATGGGAATGTTTTCTTGACGCTTTCGATACGTCCAAGCAGCATAATCAGCAACCAACATTTGGTCATCTACATTTTCACAGTTTAATTTAATGCCCTTACGTTCAATTTCATTAATCGTACCTTCAATTAATTTGGAAAAGTAATCGTCACGTGCAGTATGGGTAATACCTAAATCTATTTTAAATAAAGTTAAAATAATAGAATTGTCCATTATTCATCACTCACTTTTTTAGATTTACGAGCCTTCACTTCTTGCTTTTTGATATATCCTTTTACAATTAGTTCCTCTGCACGTTCCTTATTTGTACAAATATAAAGAGAACCCTCGTTAAAGAGTTCTCTCGTATTTTTATCAACAAAACTATGTAATACTAAATATTTCAATATGTATCAGTCCTTTTTATTAGACTACTGGTGTTAACGTAACTAAAACGAATGCATCAGCATTTGTTGGTTTACCATCAAAACGACCCTTACCACGGATTGCCAATTGATCTGCTGCAAATTTTGCATGTGTAGATTTCTCAATCGTAATATCTTCTCGTTCAACTAATGTGTATTGTGAGAAGTCACCGTATAAAACTTTATCTTCAGTCATGTGAGCAGAGAATACTACATCAAGACCTAGAATTGTTGGTTTGGCTAAGTTAGGAATAGCCCCTACAATTTGACCATCGGAGTTAGTACCAACATTTAAAGCTAAAATACGATTGTAATATGTCTTACGGTTCATGACCGCAACCACTGGAGCAACTTCTGTTTCACCTGAGTCAATTAAACCGATTGGAGCGACAACCGAAGCTAACGAATCCGCAGGAACAGTTACTTTATTTCCAGCTGCTAACTTTGTAATAATACCTTCAGGTTGTTTGTCTACAGAGCCAGTACCATTTAAAATTGCAGCATCAAGTGATTTTGCAATTGCTTTAGCAAGCTTCTTCGTTACATATTCATCAAGATTAATAATAGAGTCTTGTAAGTAAGCATTATCAATAGTAGTTAATTTACCTAGTTTAAAACCGTCAAAGTCTACATTAGTAATTGAGCCTGTTGTATCTTCAGCAAAAGTACCAGTCATCTCCATCCATGTTGCACCAGTTTCATCTGTATCAAGTAAAATACGTGCTGTACCTTTAACTTTTTCTTTGTTTACCAATGGATATACCGAAGCGTAATCAGCAACTTTAACCATTACTTTATTGATTACTTCATTTGGAACCTGTAAACCTTCTCCACCAACTGAACGTTCCTTTAATCCTTTTAATTGCTCATAGAAATCTTTTACTGAACGAGTTTCGAAATATTTGTTTGTCATTGTTACATTACCTCTTTCTTCTTTTTCATTTGTTTTAGTTTCATTATTTTCTTGAGTTACTTTCTCAGCTTGATTATTAATTTCTTCTAACTTGGCTTCAACTTCAGCTATTTCAGCTTCTACTTCTACCTTTTCAGCTTCTAATTCAGTTTTCTTGGCTTCTAATTCTTCAACCAACTCATCTACTAAAGCAATGTCCTCTTCTGTTTCAGCTTCATTAATTGCCGCTTCTAATTCTTCAGCCTTTTGTTTATACTCTTGCTCCCGTGTTATTAGTTCATTTAACTTTGAGCGTTTCATTTCTAACTGTTTTGCATAACGTAATTGTTTTAGCATCCATACATCTCCTTTAATTTGTCTAGTAATTTTTGTTTTCTTACTTTTAACTGTCCTGACTTATAAGTTCCTAACTGTTCTGAACGTGCTTTAATTTCTGTCTCTGGATATTGTGGAAACGTAACAATTGAGACTTCAATCGTGTCTGCTTCAATAACTCGATACATAACGCCATCTTCATATGTTGTTGGTTCTTCTTGGGATGGATAAAACCCAAACGAACAACCAGTGATATCACCACGTTTTACACGACTGTAAATATCCATAGCTTGCTTATCATCTGCATTAATAATTACTTTTCCGTATAATCCTTTTTCATCTGTATGTAGTTGTAATGTTTTATTACCTGTACGACCTAACACAATAGCTGACTCGTGATTAAATAGACATCTAATATCATTGTTTTTTAAACTGTTATCAAATGCACCTTTTTCAATTTGCTCATATAAACCATCAGTTAATTTAGTTGGTGTATCAAACAATGCAAAATAGCCTTCGATCACTAAGTCAGACTCATTTTCTGCTCGTAATTGAAGGCTATCTTTTAAGTACATATTTCGTTTTTCCATTTATGTATTTTCACCTCCTTCTTCTGAAGGTTCATCTTGGACTAATTTCTTTTGCTTGCTCATATCATCAATATTTATGTAGTTTTCTAACGTACTGTATTCATTCATGGATTCCTTATCAACAGGTGAATAATCAAATAAATTACGTGATTCATTTCGATTTAAAATACCTAACTTAACACTTTCATTAGCGAAAGTAGATAACTCTCCAATGTCGTATTGCATCAATGCTTTCTTTTTAAACTTGAAATACATCAACTCTGAGTATAGTAGTTTCTTTGTAAACTCTTGCTGTATCACATCTGCAATCGATTGGATAGTTGTATTGATAAAGTTGTTGTATTCAGTTTTATCAAATTTACCTATTCCAACTAGAAAAGAAGGAATACCGAAAGCTGCTGCAATCTGTTTACGTTCAACTTCTAACGATTCATTGATCGCTAAGTCTTTTAATGATAATGGTTGGATTTGATGTACGCTTATTTCATCAGCAGGTATTAACCAAGGTTTCCCATTCTCCATGTTTGATGTATAACTTTCTCGTATCACCTTTTGTCCGTCACCATCCATTAACTCACCATTATCACTATTCACACCGATAATTAACGAAGGCTTTGGTTGTTTAAAAAAGGATTGTTTTGTAGCATTACCTTGTGCAATATTTGAGAGGACATCTTTGAGGAGTGGTGCATAACCTTCACCAATAAATGAGGATTGTCGAGAGGGATTGAATACAAAATGTAGAACCTCATCAGGATATAATACCTTACCTTGATAATTAATATTATATGTATTGTCATTTGTGTTAAAAGTTACTTTATTCATGTCCAGTACATCAAGGCTGTCTAAAAAATAAGAACCATTAGAGTTGTTAAATTTGGGCAGTACAATAGCGTTACCATCACCTTTTAAAAATGCTTCACGAACAATAGTTTGAATAAATGTTTTACGGGTTTGATGTTTATTGGGATTGATGTCTACAATACGGGATAAACCATTTTTAATTTGTATATCACCATTTTCAACATTTTGCATTAAAGCAACAGGCATACTTGATACAATATCCGCAATTTTATTTACGCAAATTTGTACATCTGCATTTTTATCTAGTGTTGTATAACCGCCTGATACAATCCAACTATTAAAACCACTGGTGTCAAAATATTGTACTGATCTTTTAGTTTTCTTCCTATTAAATAGTTTCAATTTATCACCACCTTACAATTGTTGATTGAAGAACTCCTTGTTAACTTTTTGTTTATTAATATCAATAATTAAAGACTTACAAGCTATTACAGATGCATCAAACAAGTCCATACGTCTATTTTCGTGTACCTTTTCGTACCGAACCTTATCTTCGGCATCAGTTGTGCCTTTAACGTTGCTGATACAATATTCAAATGCTCTACTATGTAAATAATAAAACTCACGTTTCTTAATTTTGCGTTCAATTTCTCTAAACGCTTCACTCTTCATCCAATATTTTTGTGATGAAGGTTGCATTTTAAACTTTGCTTGCTTCATTTCATTCTGAAACTCTCGTGACTTGTACATATCAAATGCAACTTCTTTTATTTTGAATCCTTTATCACGCATCATTTTAAACCATTTAACTATATCACTAGGATTTATCACATCATCATTACAAAGTGTTAACCAACCCTGCTCTTGCCAGTAAAAGAATGGGATGTTATCTTCTTCTGCTTTACGTTTAGCTTGTGTAATTGGCATAAATCCGTGACTTATCACAATATCGACCTCAATATTCTTCTTAATATCAACATATCGCCCATATAAAACTGCGGCAGTTAAATCATGCATAACCGATAAATCTGCACCACCGTACCAAGTAATAGGTAATTTTGCTAATTCATCGATTGTCCAAGTATATTGTTCGTCACTGTATTGTACTTCTCCAATGTCAAACCAAGCGTTACTGCTATTTGTAAACACATTCAATGACTTACTTAAAAACAGATGTCTTGTACTAGGACTTGACTGTGCTTGTAATGCTTCACTCATCATATCCTCTGGTCTAATCATGTAACCATATGCAGGGTTAGCCATTTCATGCACTTTAGGATTTAAATAATCAATGTCACCATGTTCGTCTGCATCTGCTTCAGCAATAAAGATAAAATATTGATCATCTTCAATTTGTTTATCTAGTACTTTTTTACAATATTCTAACCGTTCATAGCAAAACGAATGTATGTTTGTGCCTGCTGTTGTAATCGCAATAACTAATTTTTTAAGTTTATAGGATTTTGTAGCCTGTTTGTATACAATATAGTCATTCGCTGATTTATACGCGTGGACTTCATCGGCTATAATGTATGGACACAGTATCCCATCATTTTTTTCCGTATCGTTAGCAATAGCTTCAATTCGCATGTTGATAATACCGTTAGCTACTTTAAAGTTTCTACTCAGACTATGTTCAGCGTTGTTATCTAGCACTCTAAAATTACTTCGCTCACCCATGTTTTCAATATTTTTAAGTATAAAATCAAAAGACTCTTTAGCTCGTTTGAGCTTAGTTGCAACAATAAATGTCTCACATGACACACCTTCAGCGATATCCAATAGACTTAATGCTAGATTAATTGCCCCAATAAGAGTTGTCTTACCCTGCTTTCTTGGCATAAAAATGAACGCCTCGTGAAAACGCCTTTCTTCTGGATTATTTGCAAGATAAAACATTGTCAGGTTATAAATTATAAATTTTTGAAAGTCTATAAGCTTAAATGAACGGTCTTTTTCATCCGTTTTTGTATTGATAAAAATACTTTCAATTAAATTAATACACCATTCAGGTTTTTTAGGTTTCAGGATAAATCTATCGTTGTGTATATCCTCGATAAACCTTTCACAAGCCTTTTTTAAATAATTATTAGCAATCTTTTCACCTGAAATTATCTTGTCACAGTAATCAATTACCTCTTTAAAATTGGAATATGTATCATACAGTTCTTGATTTTTTTTGTTTAATTTTACTTTAGTCAAGGTCACTATTCATCAGCACCTTTTCTAATCCTGTCGGTTCTGGTTTGGTTGGCTTGATGACACTTTTGGTTAACTTATGGTAAGACGAGGGATTTAAACCGAGGACATTTTCGAGGGACAATATATCTGCTCGTAATTTTTCCAAAGACATAAACAATGGAGTTTTACGTTCATTCGTAGCCCCTGCTCTGTTTGTGTATTCTTCTACTATTTGACAACCAGTGTCGTAAAATTGATTGAGTTGTAAATCATATAAGTGGATTAATTCTGAATATCGTCTGATCGTAGTTTTAAATTGAGGTTTAAAAATGCGTAGTTCTTTCATATCTTTCGTGGTTCGATTAACTATTTTTCGTATTTCTTTTTCTCTTTCTGTTAGTGCCATCTAATCACCTTTCTTTCAGCACCCCTTTTAGTAAATTTTTTCACGCGGATTTGGAAAAGGTTACCCTTTTAGCCGTTCTTCCCTTTGTTTTCAGTAGTATAATGGCTAGGGGAGGATACTTTTACAAAATAAAAATTTGACACTTTAAAATCCTATGTAGAATAATAAAGGAAATTAAACGTTCAAATTTATTTATGGACTCCACCTAAACTCACGACTCTTATGCCAACCAGTATGACATTTATTACATAACGTAACTAGATTATCATTGCTTAATGCTAATGATTTATCATCCTCTAACTCAATGATATGGTGTACATGTGTTCCCTCTGTTTGCTTACCGTACTTCTTACATATCTGACATAAATACTTATCACGTTTTAATATCTGTAATCTTTTCTTTTTCCATACAATGCTATTATAAAATTTACTATTAATATTCTTATAGTATGTCATTACTTCACCTACATTTACTAACTCCTAGCTACCCTAATTAATAATGATACAATCCTTGTGTCTCATCATATACAACAGTATACGTATCATCTTCTTTGGCATTTAAATTGTTTGCAACAGTCCTGATATAAATTAAAATAACATCCTCACCAAAAGGTATCTCCGACTTATCATAATAAAAAGTAATGCCATTTACTTTAATACTCTTATAATCCTCCATCCAAAAATCGTAATCTGGATGTGAAGGATCGATTTGAATTACTCCATTCTTAACTTTCACAACATCTTTACTTGCTACAAGTTCTTCTATTTGACTTAGTGACTTCATTTGAATCCTTCCAATCTTCTTCTCCTTTAAGAGTGTTTGCAATCTCGCCTCTGCTCTGCCTTTTGCATTTAAAATTGACTCATAACCTAAAATAATCTTAGTACCAACAACAAAATCAATCTGTTTCTCTTGGAAATCTTCATGCGTTGCTTTATTTAATATGTCTTGTAACTGCTCAACACTCATACCTTCCGTTTCAATGACATGATAGTGTCTAAATGATTCCTTCTTTTTTTGAAAAATAGTATTATCAAGACAACAGTCTCAATCTATTTGTACATCTATTATAAAAAAGATAAAACACCCTTCAAATTAATGTAGGGTGTTTAACGAAAGGTAAGTTATTTAGCAGGTGGCAATCTGCATCTCTTGTAAGACCAATAAAAAATATTGGTGTGGCGGCTGCCTGTTCCGCCCTTAAATAACTTACCACTTATATTTTATATTTAGTATAGCATAAGTTCTTAGTCGTACACAACGTGCGAGCAAGTTTTAATAGTGAGTATCTCTCACTGTAACTCCGACATAATGTCTGTGTTAACAATTTCATCTTAAACCAGTGTTATGCCCTACTCTTCTTAAATAATCCCCAATAGTTATGTATAAAATATTATTACTTTATATGTATTAGATTGCTTTCTTTGCATGAGATACTTTTTGTCCATACGATCTATTATTGATCTCATCAATGTCACGTAAGATGCGCTCACGCAATGCAATAACATCCTCTCGCATACGATAATAATTTGAATTATTAATACTTCCATTTTCTTTACATTTTAAATCTACCGCAACTAAAATATGCTCCAATTGTCTGATACGCTGTTTAACATTCAATCGTTTACGTGACCATTTTGTAAAGTTATCATACGCCTTACTCAAATCATCAACTTCATTTTTAAAGTAACGTTTAACACGTTGAGCAGTTTTAAACTTTACATCATAATACTCAAAGTCAAATACTGGTGAAGCTACTTTAACAGTATCTAACTCTTTAAGTTGTCGCTCCGTCTCATTAAATGCATTAATATAATCCAACTTAAATTGCATAGCTTTCTTACCATTAAAACCGAATGCTAGTAATGTAAAACCATCTTTAGTTAAATTGTAAGCACGTTGCTCACGTTTGTATTTATCTAGTATTTTAGTCTCAATAAACATCTCTCCAAAAATGGATACATCTTTTTTGAGCATGTCAATATCACGTAGTACATGAGCATGTTGCTTTCCAAAATCTTCGGCAATCTGTTTACTTGTTGCATATACTTGACCATTTTCTTTTACTAGCTCAATAATTTTTACCATCTATTTAATCTCCATTTCAATTTTATATTTTATAGTTTGTTTATTTTATGTATAATAAGAAGCCTTTCACCTTCTTCGACCTCACTGTTATTTGATAACGGTGTTTTATCACCCAACTATAAAATTGTATGGAGGCTAAACTGTTGCCTGTAAGTCCTGTCAATCATGTCGACAAGAGTCCTAATTAAGTCGGCAATTAAGCCAAGTAGATCACTGCACCATGACCCAAATATGTATTAAAGTGTTACATGCCTACTAAATAATTTATCAACCTTATGTAATACTTCATTTTCTGGTGTATCTATCCCATATCCATGTGCAAGCATGTCTTGTAATTCATTATAAAAATTACAAACTTCTTGATGAAATTGATTAAACTCGTTTACCTTAAAATCAGTTAAACCTTCAAATTCATCCTCGAATAACATATTGACTAACTCTAAGATACTCTCACGACTCCAAATTTTATTAGTAATTGCTTCATGTAAAAATCCGATTGCTGTCATAAAACTACTATTTTTTAGTATGTTACTTTTATGTCGATTTTTAAAATAATAGTGTTTAATCATGGCGATATTATCACCATATACTGTACTAAACATGCTGTTATCATAGCCGTAAACGTATTTATGTACATCCACTAATTTAACTGTATAGTCATCTAATAAATCTCTGAGAGAGATTAAATCATCATTAAACTTACTTAAAAATAAATAATGTGACTCATCATCATCTTCTTCAATAAAATTCCACAATTCACCAGATACCTCTCGCTGTAAATCAACATCAACCGTAGTATCAGTATTAAATAAGTCAATAAATGATTCACCTAAAACTGATTCAACAATGGGTTTCATTCCTTCTCCAGCATTTTGGATAACTACATCAAACAACTCATATGTAGCATCGATAAAATTAGCTGTTCCCCATTCGAGATATCCTTTATTATAATAGTAATCTTTACATTTGATTAGATTATCAATATAGACTTTATCTGCTTTGTGATTATAAATTATCGAGTGTACCTCTTGCAGACCATAGATTACATCCTCTACATATGTTGTTATTTCATCAACATCTAGACGACAATCTCTAAACACCGCCATAGATTCCTCATTATTTTTTGTTAGAGCCTTTAATTTATCAATCGTTAAGCTTACATTCTCTAATTTTTTAATTGTTTTTGTCATAATATAAATTTCCCCTTTTCACCTTTTATTTTAATATGTAAAATTATGTATTATACTCTGTGAGCGCAATCGAAATCTTATTATATGTATTGTTGTAATACTCAAATCGTCTTATTGCGCTTTATTATAAAAACCCAACACATTGTACTGGATAGTTGTATAGCTGCATCCTAATTCATCTGCTTTTGCAAAATACCAATCCATTTTATTTTTCTTTACATTTTTAAACTCTTCACGCAATTGCGTTACTTCGTCTTTTGTTAATCTACGTCTAGTTGTAGCCTTTCTCGCTTTAGACATATTGCCTGGGCGTGTATCTAACTCAAGATTCCACCATGTATTAACTCTTCGCCATTCTATACCTACTTTTTTGTGATTAACCTCATTAAATCCAAATCGTTTCCATTCTCCAATTTGCATTTCGAGGAGTGCAGCCATTACAACTTGATGAGCAGGATATGATCGACTTCCCTCTTTTTTGCCAGATAGATTTACAAAACAATAGCCGATTTTATTTGCTTCAGCTTTTTTTAGTTTGAGTTTATCTCCTACTTTTTGATAAATTAATCCGTTGTTAATATCTACCGTGTACTTGTCATCAAAGCCTTTTAAATCTCTAAAATATGGCTTACTTAAATCCAAATCCAAATCTTTAACAATACCTTCTACTAATTCTTCAAAAATATTTTTCAATTAAATTTCCCCTTTTTTAACTTATAAGAGCCTCTCATCTCTCCAATTGTCCTTGCTGTTAAACATTTATTAAACAACTTTATATGTATCAATAAAGCTGACTAAATCATTTTGCATTGTTTCGGTCATCTGGGCTTTACCACTAAAAAACTGTGATACCCAACTTACAGAGACGTTTAAATGGGCACTATAATCCTTCATTCTCAACCCTTTTTTTTTGCCCTTCGCTAATAAATCAATACGTTCTTCAAAATTCATTACTATTTTTTCACCTCGATTTCTTTTATTTCATTGATATTTATAATGATACATGCTAATGTTATATGTGGGTAAATCCGTTTAATCTGTTTAAAAATTAAGTTTAAAAAATATCCCTCTCATACCTTTATAAAAAAGGTTGGACTGCTACCCCTAGTCGTAGTCAAGCAACAGTCCTAAAAAAAGGAGGAAATTTAAGTGAGGAATGGAAAGCATCTCTACTCTCCATTAGTCAAACTTCCAAACATGCCACAAACCATTGATTTAACTAGCTTTCTTGCTGATTTCTTTTTTAGTTCCGTTAAAATTTTCACTAAAAATGTTGACGAATACTTCTTTATGTGATCTAATTATAATTTTAAGCAATCTATTGTACTTCTTATCAATTTTTACTTTTGCATTCGGATCGTGGATATCTGAAATAAACGAATAAATAGTTTCAGGCTTTATTTTTAACTTACCAATCCTAGTTTCAAATTTTCGTGCAACATCATCAATTAATGTAAATTGTTTTTCTTTGTCTTTAACATCCACATAGATTTTCGCAATTGCATCTTCTAATTCTTCTCCAATTTCTATTAATTTCCTCTTTTGGTTGCGATTCGCTTTATCTTTATCTAATGAGTGATTTAACAGATCAATAAGTTCGTTAGTTTTTGTAGGTTTTGCATTCTCATCTTCATCTAAAATATCTTGAAGCATATCCATTGGAGTTTTAAATTGTACATACATCACTTCTTTACGCTTTTTACGGTCAATATTTTCAAAAAATGAAGGTTTAAATTTTTTCTTTTCTTCTGGTACTTCTTCAAATTTTAAAATGTCAGCATCTTTATTTATGTACTTATTAACCGCCAACACCACTGAACGGACAGCCTTTTTAACGTCAATCTCAAATGTTTTCTTTGCAACATCAATCGCTAACGTACTAAGTGCAGCAACTAAATTAGTAAGCTGCAACACCTGTTCAGCTTTTTCATTCTCTCCAATCGATTGTAAATGATGGAATAATGACATCGCCAACTGTCCACTATTTACACATTCACCTATCACTGTTTTAGATTCAGCAATTTTATTATCTGCTTTAGCCATATCAATGTCTGTCAGCTTATAAACTATTGCTTCATTTTCTGATTCTCTTACACTGGTTTCACATACTAGATAATCTTCATTGGCCTTTTTAGCCAATCTAACTACCGTGCTATTAGTAGTTGCGTGTACAAAATCCGAGTCAAAATCAGCCCCTGAAAGTCGGGACATGATAGAGTGATTCACTGAATTAACAACTATTATCTCTTTACTTACTTTTATGTATTTCTTAATCTTACTATTATATGTATTATGTACCGCTAAAATATTACTCATATTTGTATGCGGATTACGATGTAAAGCAATTTCTTCACCAAAATCAAATTGAGTAGTGTAAACTTGATTACCATTCAACTCTAAATTATTTAAATCTAATTTATCAATCGCTTGTTGAAGTAACTCAATTGGATTAGACAGCATTGTTAAATTGTCGCCTTGTACACGAACTTTTCCTTTTGCTACTCGTTTTTTATAGCGATTAACCACTTGACTGCGGTAATCTTTAAACATTTTTGTGTAAATAACTTCAGGGTTAATCTCAAATAAATTTACGTAAAAATCATTCAAATTATTATCATTACTTGTAGCTTTTAAGTGCTCAATTAATGTCGATGGGTTATTCTTTAAATTATCTATGTATTCCATTTCAATTGCCAATAACTCATTCATATCATCTTGGCTAGCTAATAAAGCATTAATCATCTGGTATGACATTTGTTGGGTTACAGTTCCATCTTCTAGTTTCGGGGCTTGTGACGGTTTATCATATTTACATACCCCAAACATTTCTCCTTCATCTCTAACTAAATCTTTCCAATATTTATACATCGCATTTTTATTTTCGTTAACAGAATCCAAACCCATCTTATATGCCATCTTAAACATTTTCATTGAATTAGGTGTGACAATCATCTTTACATTTTCAGCTAAAATAGGATTGCCGAACATGTCTTGTAAAACCCACTCATCATATTTAACGCCATCTGGACAGTTATCTTTTAAAAATAATTGAATATCAGTTTTAAACGCTGCCGATTTAAAGAAGTGATTTCGTAACAATATAAATGATTTGTCTGCATAACCTGAAGCTTCGAAAATACTCACATCGAGTAATGATTCACCATCGAAAATATCATTTGTAATTGAATGGTTATCAACTTTTTCAACAGTTAATCTCTTCTTCTTTCCTTTACCCTCAGCATAAACTAAGTTTACATCTTCACTAAATGTAGATTTCACATCATCAACCAGTAAAATATCATCAACTTTAATATTAATTAAACCTTGTATTGCTGAACCGATTAACGATTCATACGCTCGCAAACTTACGAGGTCAATAGTTTCTTCTTCATCATATTCAAGCCCCATACGCTGCCAATTTGTCATTTGTTTATGTAATGTCTTATCGATAAATAACACCTCTCCTTTGCGGCTCTTAGATGATGAGCGAGCAAATTGTACGTATTCAATTCTTTCAATTTTATCTGCTTTTTTATAGTCGATAAAGAAGCCATCTTGATATAATAATTCACGTAATTTTTCAACTTTTACGGATTTCCAATCCTCATTATTTTTAGCCTTTTCAATTTTATCTAAATATGCGTTCGATTCCTCTATGTTCTTATTTAGTTTTTTAATTTCATTTTCCTTATTAATTTCGAGTTTCAACTTTTCAATCTCATTTTTATACCCTTCAATTCTACTTTTAGTACGCTCAATTACCGTTTCTGCTTCATCTACGTCATAACCGAACGAGACATTCACTACTGCATTCGATAATAATTTATTAGGATTAAATTTACTCCTAAACGTTTTGAATCCTTTAAGAGACTCTAATTTAATCAATTGTAATGAGTGAGGTATTTTCCCAATGTAATCATGAGTCAAGTAGTCCCCTCGTTTATTATTTGCATAAATCTTATTAGCCTCAATAGATTGAATATAAACTCCGTTATTATTATTATTATTTTTACCCAATATAATCTCCTCCATTTTCCTTTTTTAAAGTTAGTATTCTTTTAACCTAAATCAATTTGATGTTGGTTAATAATTTCCTCCATTTTCCTTTTTTATGGCTTATTTTTTATGTCAAAAAAGCACCAAAATCACCTTAATTTTTATCACTTTTACCTAACTCCTTTTTACGCAACCTCTGATTCCTTTTTACGCAACCTCTGATTCCTTTTTTCACTACCTTACCTTGCATAAAAAGGAGTGTAACAAGAAGTTAAAGATATTAAGATAATTAAGATACAGTATTTCATCTGCGCAATGTTCATTGCACATCTGATTTAAATTTTCTTCTTCTCTTTTCTTCTACTATTTAACCTTCTACTAAATTATGTACGACCACTTCTATCTTCTTCTATTATTATATGTACAACCATTAAATTTAAATTATGTATTTATCTAACTAATTATCTTATCCCACAATACGAAATAGTGATTATTCCATTTTTCGAATCCGAAATCACCTTGTTCAGCCCTGTGCTTATCTATCTTTAACATTTTATTTTTAACCAATAAGTTATTGTATTTAATGATAGCGTTATGACTTATCCCAGTGTCATTCTTGATTGTTTCAAAACAGGGAAAGGCGAATAGCCTCAATATCTGCTTACGATTAATAAAGGATTCATAATAATACATAAGTCTTAAACCGTAAGGCTTTATTGTATTAACCTTGTCGAGTAATTCACTTGGTAGTTGTGTAAAAGGCTCTGAAGCAACCTCTGATAGTGTGATGATTAGCGGACTATGTATGGGCATCTTTAAAATCTTCTCTTCTATTAATCCTTGATTATGTAGATTTTGAAATGCTACTAATAATGGTCGATTATCCTTCATTCCTAATTCGTGACGTACCTTTCTGTGATCTAGCTGTAATTTACTGTCTCGTTCCCTGAAGGACTCTCGCTTTAAATAGATATAAAGTGCAAATGCATTTACAGTGATATCCCTATTTTTGATAACGCTGTTGGGTATTTGTATTACAGTTCGATATTTCTTTCTTGGTTGCTCTGGTAACACCTCTACATTATTAAAAATCTCATCAAAATAATCATTATTTACTTGTTCGCTCATAAAATGTCCTCTCTAGTTTAGTTTGATTTTTTTAATTGTTGAATCTGTGTCATTGCCTTATTTAATCTATCTGTTTGTATAAAGCTGTATACTTTTTTATTTGCATCCTCAAACGAATCAAATGTATAAAACTTTTGACCAGTTAAATAAGACAATGCACAAGCTAAATTCTTATTAAAAATCGTGTAATACTTAGTTTCTTGCATCATAACCCTCCTTTCTTTTATTCTTAAGATATGTATCTATTTAATAGATTTTCAGCTTCAAAAAAATTAAGACTTACGTCACGAGTTCTTACAGATGAAACTTCATGATCTAGTACTCCCAAACAAGTCAGATCAGCAATTTCACTTTTGGAAACAGGTCGATGAAATGTAAAATCACCTAACTGTAACAACATTAAATATCCATCAAACATTGTGTGATAACCTTTAATTTCAATTTTTTCTTCTGATAGTAATTTGTTAATCACTGATTCTTTTAAATCGTATAATTTAAACTGTCTAGTTTTTGCAGCTTGTACAACTGAATGCTTTCTTTGATGATAATTTTCATTTTTAGTATCCCGACTAACTTTTGCAGATTTATTGATTAAGTAAAGGGACTCCGCAATACTTTGTAGTGTAATAGGGTGTTCTGTGACTTTACGCTTTTTTATCTCTATACAGTTGTCGATATGATATAAATAATAGTTACCCCATTTATTATGTACATAAAGTTTAGCTGTAGCGTCATATTGCGATTCATCAAATGGCTTTAAACCAAATTCATTTTTTAATTTAGTTTTAGTGTAGTATCCATCTTCTACATTTTCCAAGAATGAAAATGCGGTAAATCTTTAACTTCCATTTCAATTCCTCCTTCTTCTCCTTTTACCTTTTATTAGGTGATATAAGGGCATATAATCTACATTATTTTACCGATTTCTATTTACACCCGTTTTATATCATGCTATACTCTGAGTACAGCAAATCTTATACCTATTAAACTATCTCCTTTCAAAAATAGGTAGAATGAAACCAACACATTTGCGAATTATATTGCAAGTGTTTATTTGCGTTTCATCGTTTTATGTATTTATTAATATTATAATGTAAAAGTTGGAGAAGTGACAGTCAAAGTTAAAAATATTTTTAGCATACCCTCCAACACTAAATGCAAACTTTTATTAGCTGCTCTTAAACTCATCTAAATAATAATAGAAAATTATCTAAGTAGCTAGTCGATGGCTAATCTTTTTTTAGAGACCACAAAATTGTTGTCGTTGAGAGCGACACTAGAGTAAAGGTAGTCGTCAAAAATCGGATGACATTTATTCCAAAATTGGAAAGCAAAACAAAATCAACGTGTCTCATAGCAGGTCACTTTATACGTATGATAAGGGTAATCCTTTAATACTTTAAAGCTAATTACCCATCATCGGTAATTTGGATCCTGAGTGGAACAACGACTACAACTCAGAAATTATGTCTGACTTAACCATAGCGATACTATCGCAGGGGTATTTGTCACAGTTAGACATACCAATTAAGTAACATAAAAAGGTACACGGAATTACATTGCATAAAGAAATGGATCATGATACTATACTTACTATAAAGGGAAGGGACATAATGTCCCCTCCGACTTACTTTCGACGACTATTCTTCTTTCGTTTTGCGGACGGCTTAGAAAAAAGTCATTCTTAACTATTACAAATTGTAATAGTTCTTTTTATTTACACGGTTCTCCAATTAAACCTTTGTCAATTGCCTCCTGCATCTCATCATCATTTAAAATTAAATTACCTCTATCATCTAAAAACTCACGCTCAACACCTGTCTCTGGATCGCATTGAGCAATCTTTGTGAAATAAGATTCCACAATTTCAATCGGATGTTTGCGTCCTGATCTGCTCTCTAAATTAGTGTGGTCTTTTAAAAAGTTGTTAAAGTAGACCATTAATTCAACAGGGTCAATATCATTTGCAACAAATGCTACTTTCATTTCACAATAATTGTTATTGTTTGTCATTTAAATTTCTCCCTTTTTGTGCTTTATTTTATGTTTATTTTATGAATTGTACCGTAACGGTTGTAACTAAATACTTCATTATTATTAAAGGTCACTACGATTGATTGAGTAGCTTTGTTTATAGTCAAGTCAACAATGCAAGTTAATCTGTATTCATCTCCACAATTATCAGAGATTGTCTGATGGTATGCATTGATTTGGATTAAAAATTTATATTGCAAGTTAGTCAACTGTGATAACAATTGAGACATTTAAACCTCCCTTAGATTGTAGTGATAATAATTATGATAGCTAGTATTTCTGTAAACAATAGTAAAAATTGAAGCCAGTAATCTGTGATGACTATTTCTTCGTCTGGTGTGTCTGGTAGGTAGTTAAAGTAACGAATGATTGCAATTGCTATGTTCAAATTATCACCTCTTCGACTTATATAAATAACATATTACAGTAATAAGTAATTTAAATCAATAATAAATTACGATAAAGTGTAATTTATTTAAGATTGAGGTATTATATAAATAAATACATAAAATTAAACGGCGGTGATAAAATGACAAAGATCAAACTCAAACTAGATAAACAGCTAAAAGAAAGAAAACTAAGACAAAAGGATTTTGCTGAGAAATCTAAATTAAGACCTGCTACAATTAGTTTGATGGTCAATAACAAATATGATCGTCTTCAACTTGACCACTTATTAAGTGTAATGCAAACTTTAAACATTACCGACTTTAACGAAATACTAGAAATTATTGAGGATTAGCGTATAGCTATTCCTTTTTTTTAATTGAGTCCAAATGCATCATGTAAGCGTGATTTAAGCTGAATAGAGCGTGTTATAGCTTTGATAGAGTAAAATAGTAATCCATGTAACGATTTAGCTTTACCACGTTTATATGCATTGATAACGCTTAAAATGGACTCTCTATACTCCTGTTCATATTCCTCGATTTGAATTGACTTATCTATTGTTGCTTTAGCTTTATAAATTACTCCAACAATGCTATACAAATCATCTACATTAAAAAATGCAGATAAAAATTGCAATGGTTTTGGTAATTTGATTGTTAGTCCTTTTTTGATTAGAGATTCTTTATCGACATTTTTAGACAATGCTACTGTATCATCTGTATTATTAATATTTTTAGTATTTAATAGAGTCTCTTTGTCTGGACATTCTGTTTGGACATTAACATCTACATTTTTAATTACTAGGATATTTGTAGAGCGTCTTTTATCTCCGTTGTGACGTTTGCTATCATATTTTTTAATCACGTTTAAATCGACTAATACAGCTATTGCACGTTGTACAGTTTTGTAACTAATATTTAATTGTTCAGCAATCTTTTTTTGAGATAAATAACAAACTCCAACGTATTTACAAGCCCATTGCGAAATAAAGTCTAAAACTGCATAAGTAGACTTTGTTAATTGAGATTTAAATTGCTGTTTGTAGTGCTTAACAGCTACGTTCATTTCGTCAATCGTGGCGAATGATTGTAGTGATTGGTATGTTTCGTGAGTGTTTAGTAGTGTCATAATTGTATTCGCTCCTTATATTTGGTGGCGAATAACACTAAAATTGAATGCATTTATGTAAGAAGGCATCTTAAATAAGCGTTTGTCCTTGTATTTTTTGAACAAAAGCTGTAAAATGATTTACATAAATACACTTATATAGCCGTAGGAAGCATATTAGTGTTATTCAGTTTTGAGAGGATTAGTGTTAGCGCACTTGTCCTCTTTTTTGTTTTTTGATTATGATATTTAAATATAGTCACGTAAGTTTTTGGCCACTGTATTTGGATTAAGTCCTAAATAGATAGATGTAGTAGTTAAATCAGAGTGTGCTAATGCATGTGACACTAAATTTATATCTGCCCCTGAGTTAATCAGACGCTGTGCAAACAATCTCCTCAGCGAATGAGCATTTATATTTTTTAGTCCCCATTTTTTACTGTACACCCATAAGTTTTTTGCTATTAAATTAGAAGGTGATTTCGTATTGGATATTGGTACACCAGTATTAGATAAGAAGATATAATCATTTTTCTGTTTATGTTCTCTTCTAATTTTCTCGTTTTCAGCAATGAGTTTTTTTAACAAAATACACATATCCTTTGACAAAGGTAAAAATAGTGGTTTGTGTGACTTCATGATGTCTCCTTGCAATTTTAATAATTGATTATCAAAGTCAATATTTTGTTCCCTAATCTCTCCTAGAGTTTTTATACGGACACCTGTTTTGACTAAAAATATAATTGCAACACTGTCTCTAAATCCGCTGTAAGTAGATTTGTCTAATAGCGATAGTAGTAAAGTTATCTCTTGTTCTGTAGCAGCTTCCTTAACCGTCTTATTTACTTTTATTTTAAGATTCATCCAAAATTTAGAGCTATACCACCCATTGTCGTGACACTTACTTAAAACAGCTTTAATTTGCTTTAAAATCCCATTCAAAGATGAATCTTTAACATCTCCAAGACTAGCTAAAAAATCATAAATCTTTTGACTGTTAATTTGATGTAGATATTCAACTTTAGTAACATCCACAAAGCGATTAAAATTATAGTTATAAGTTTGGATAGTTCTCGCTCTTAAACCACTTAATTTCCATTGCTGATTCAAAATTTTTAACGCTTGCTCAACTGATATATTACGATTATCAATATCATCGATTACATCTATTTTTAAAATTGAGTTGTGAGCTTGCTTTTTTACAAAAACTTCTTCCGAAGCTTTGTCTGAATTTAGATGAAATAAACTTAAATCAATATTTGTATCCACTTTGTTGTATTTTTTTGACAAATAAAAAACCCCCTAACATATTTGTTAGAAGGTAAAATTTCATCGAAAAATAGATGATTTTTTAATTAGTTATTTTCGCAGTTAAATCCTATCATCAGAAAAATTAAACTAAATCTTCACCGAAGAATAAGCCGATTTCGCGCTCTGCAGAAGCAAGAGAGTCAGAACCATGGATGATGTTGTGAGAAACAGTTGTTGCGTAGTCACCACGGATTGTACCTGGGTTAGATTCTTCAGGTTTTGTTGCACCCATCATTGTACGAGCAAGCTTGATTACGTTCTCGCCTTCCCATACCATAGCGAATACAGGACCAGAAGTGATGAAATCAACTAATTCACCGAAGAATGGACGCTCAGCATGCTCAGCATAGTGCTTTTCAGCTAATTCTTTAGGAATTACCATTAATTTAGCACCTTTCATTACAAAACCGCGACGTTCAAAACGATCAACGATGTCTCCTACTACTTGACGTTCAACGCCGTCAGGCTTAACCATTAAAAAAGTTTGTTCAATTGCCATGTTTAAAACACTCCTTAAATTCGTCTAACAGGTTTTACACCTACCGATAAATATTAACAAAAAATGAGCCTTTGTACAACAAAAAGCTAGAATTTGCGCTTACCCATGAACAATGCAACATCACGTAATTTTTTCTTAACGGGATGTTTTGGTAAAGCATCAATTTCCTGTAAGGCTTTTTTCAAATATTTATCACTCATACGATTAGCTTGCTCAATTGCATGAGATTTACGCACATATTGCAACATATTTTGACGTTCCGATTCTGTTAACGTGCCTGCAAACACTTTAACTAAGTAAGGCTGCATCTCCGGATCATCTTTCAATAATAAAATCGGTAAAGTAATATTGCCCTGCAGTAAATCACTACCTGCTGGCTTCCCTAGTTCTTTATCGGTTGCCATAATATCTAAAACATCATCGATAATTTGGAAGCTCATGCCCACAAAGTAGCCGAAGCGCTTTAAATGCCGAACTGTTTTAGCATCAACCCCAGCTGCCACAGCCCCTAGCTCACAGCTTGAAGAAATAAGTAATGCTGTTTTGCGTTTGATTCTTCTAAAATAATCTTTTAAACCTTGATCTAATCTAAATTTATCTTCTATTTGAATGACTTCACCGTTACAAATCTCCACCATCGTACGGGCTAAAATTTGATGAACAAGTGGGTCTTCTAACTTTGTTATATATTCTAGCGCACGTGCGAAAATAAAATCGCCTGTGTACATCGCTACCCTGTTATTCCACTGTGATTTGACAGTCGGGCGCCCTCTTCGCATATTGGAGTCGTCAATGACATCATCATGTACAAGCGATGCCATATGAATGAGTTCTAAAGGTACTGCTACATCCTTCATCTTCTCAATGTCATAATCACCAAATTTTGCGCCTAGTAACACAAAAATTGGTCGTATCCGTTTGCCACCAGCTTGTAATAAATGGAGAGAAGCATCGTTGATCAAATATGAAGACGAGTCCACCGCTTTTTCTAACTCTCGTTCAATGATATCGATATCTGATTTCAAATCGGAATAGAGTAGTTTTAACTTCATCTTTTCCACGTGTGAAAACCTTCCCCCATTAACGTACCTTTTTAAAGCCCATATGCATTGCCGCAGCCCCGCCACTGTATGCTTTGTACGTTACTTTTTCTAATCCTGCCTGCTGAAACAATGCCGCTAACTTCTTCATACCTGGGAAATCATTCGCAGATTCCTGAAGCCAAGAATACTCCTTATAGCTTTTCGCAAATATTTTACCAAATATCGGCATTATATATTTAAAATAAAAACGGAACAGTTGACGATAACCAGGAATTTCAGATTGAGATGTTTCTAAACATACCACCATACCACCTGGTTTAACAACACGATGCATTTCCTTCAACACTTGTAAATAATCAGGTACATTACGAAGACCAAAGCCAATCGTCACATAATCAAACGTATCATCTGGGAAAGGTAATTCCATCGCATTTCCATGAATTAGTTCAATTTGTGGGTATGGCTCTACCTTTTTCTCGCCAACTTTTAACATGTTTTGACTAAAGTCAAGCCCTTTTACTTCTCCACTTTCACCAACAGCCTCTGCCAATGCGATCGTCCAGTCTGCCGTGCCACAGCATACATCAAGTGCTTTTGATCCAGGTTTGACTGCCATGTGCTTCATCGTATCGTTACGCCAGCCAACATGCATCTGGAAACTAATTACACCATTCATTTTATCGTAGTTTTCCGAAATACTTTCAAATACTTCGTGAACGTGTTCTTCTTTCGTTTTAGCCATTTTGAAAAACCTCTCTTATCCGTTAGTAGAAGCAATGGATGCCTCTACATGTGCATGTAAAGCTTGTTTGATATCACTTTGTAAAAAGGTTGCCTGATTAATAATCTGTGATAGCTCTGTTTTTAAATGCACAATTTTCCTTTGGATGACGCTATTAAAGGTTGCGCCATTACGTCTGACACTTTCTTCTAGTGCCTTACCCATTAAAGACATTTGACCACGTTGATAAGCTGTCCATTCTTTTTCTAAACGCAAGATTAATAAGCTTTTTTCTACAAGCGGTATATATTTACCGAAAGAATAAAGATTAAAAAATTGAGCAATTAACCCAGATTCTATCGTACTCATCGATGCATACCACTGTTCGATTGTTCGTTGTTCATTTTCATAAACTTTAATTTGTTGTTCACAACGTACCACAATACCTTGTGACAGGTTTCGAATCAATGCGACATTCCCTGACATCGCTAATATTTCATAATAACGACCACTATAAAAATCCCCAGCTAAAACGGTAAGCTGCTGTTCTTTTGATGTTGCGTCTAATTCTTTTATATGATCGTGAGCCGCTAATGCTGCGTACACTATGCCAACAGTAATTGCAGCCTCTTGTTGCTCTTGTTGCCACTCTTCACCATTCAAAAACGGGATTAGCAAATAAAACAATTGATTTTCATCTAGCACAGGTACACCTGTGTATTTTTGCAAAGTTCTATGACGAACATCCATGAAAATCTCTGTTTTTAACTGTGCAATTGAATTTTGAATGTATGTTGCATTCATAGACCTTACTCCATTTCACTTTCAGATACGTTAGCCCTATACAAGACTGAACGCTTGCTTACTGAGTCATTATAGCATACGCAACGATGCGGAATAAAAAAAATTTGCTTTCTTCATAGGACAGGCAGTAAAGCTTTCCCATAATTAAATGTAGGAATGCTAACTGCCCATAAACCTTATACTCAGTTTTTCACATCTAGTGTTTTTATATGTGCTTGTTGTACGCTAAACAAAATTAAAACTATCGTCAGAAACAAATTTTCTTATTTTTTCGCTTCGCTATTGATCACGCCATGTGCTGTATGAATTTGCGCTTTACCGCGTATTTTCATGGCAGACGTGTGTTCTGTAAATTGAGCAATCATTACTTCGCCGGCATCTAATTTCTCTGAATGATGGAATTTCGTATCTGTTCCACGTGTTAATCCAATGACATGTACACCATCTTCTTCTGCTTGTATAACAATATAATCTTGTGACATCTTTGTACACTCCTTAAATCCGACAAATTCTTAGTTCATCATAACATAATTAGACACGCAATTTAAGACATTTGAATAAATGACAGTACTTCTCTACGTTTCACTTCATCTTCCTCATAAATACCGCGTGCAACAGATGTCACTGTTTTAGAACCAGGTTTTTTTAATCCACGCATTGTCATACACATATGCTCAGCCTCGATCACAACATAGACACCTTTTGGCGAAAGCATCTCCATTATTGTGTCTGCTACTGAAGAGGTAATACGCTCTTGTAGTTGTGGTCTGCGGGCAATCGTCTCCACTGCACGTCCTAACTTACTCAGTCCAGCAACAACGCCGTCATTTGGTATGTATGCAACATGTGCTTTGCCATAGAATGGTACTAGATGATGCTCACACATCGAATAAAATGGAATATCTTTGACAAGCACTAGTTCTTCATGATCCTCATGAAATACCGTTTTAAAATAATCTTTAGCATCCTCATGCAAGCCGCTGAACATTTCGGCATACATTTTTGCTACACGCTTCGGCGTATCCAATAAACCTTCACGATTTACATCTTCACCTACCGCTTCTAAAATCATTTTTACCGCTTCTTCTATTTTTAATAAATCAATATTCGACATCAAAAAACCCTCCTGCATATCAAAACATTACACATTTCCCTATGCATCGTAGCACATCCAAAAGGTAAGCGCAAAATGACTTACCTGATTCATCAGAAATTCGCTTCTAGATAAGAAAATCACTGTATATTATTATGTAAAATTCAAATTTGAAGTTAAAAAGAGCAGCCTTCATGTTCGTTAACATGAAGACTGCTCTATGTAACTACTAGACGTGTATTATTTTACCGCGTCTTTAAGCGCTTTACCTGGTTTGAAAGCAGGCACCTTGCTAGCAGCGATTTCGATTTCTTTACCAGTTTGTGGGTTACGACCTTTACGAGCCGCACGTTCACGTACTTCAAAGTTACCAAAACCAATTAATTGTACTTTGTCACCCTTTGCAAGAGCATCTTGAATTGTATCAAATACAGCTTCAACTGCTTTAGAAGCGTCTTTTTTAGAAAGACCTGCAGCTTCAGCAACAGAGTTTACTAATTCTGTTTTATTCACACCATTCACCTCCTCTCAAAGGGTCATGAACCAATTCTGTAAAAAGAGTAACACATAGAAAACCGCTACGCAACTGTATTCATACATGATTATAACCAAAAAATCAGTTTTTCACCCAAAAAACAAAAATAAAAGGACTTTTCGCATAAAAACGAAAAGCCCTGCGTATATTTTTTGCATTTTTTCTGAATTTTATCACTATAAAATAAATGTTACTAAACCACGATCTCCTTCGTTAACCATACGTTCAATCGTCTGACGCATACGTTTTTTGGCAGTAGGTGGAACTGCATCCATTTTATAGCGAATACCCTCTTTTAATACTTCATGCAATGGTGTGCCAAATAATTGTGTATTCCATAAGGCATCACGATCATGTAAATAAGCATGATTTAAATCTTTTAGAAGTTGCTGACTATGGAACTCTGAGCCAATTAACGGTGCAAATTCTGACTCCATATCAACTCGGATAATATGATAGGATGGCGCTTTTGCCTTCATTCGTACGCCGAAGAAATTATTCTGTTTAATGAGCTCTGGGGCTGTTGGCTCAAATTCCTGCATCATTGGCAATGTCACGCCATAGCCTGTCGTATCAGCATCGTGAATAGCACTTTTAAATCGTTTTTGGGCCTCTTTTGCCTCTGCCGCCTCTTTGATAAAGAGTAACCAATCTTTTTTCGTTTCAATTGGTTCTTCTAGCCATTCATTACAAACTGATTTATACAATTCACCCTGTAGGGATACCCGAATTACAGCTGTTCCTACACCTGCATCTACATGAACAACTTCACTTTGGTCAATAAAGTCAATGGCTTTAAAGGCATCTGACGCCTGTTGCACATCTCGAATTTTCATAACAGAAGAAAGGACTTCCTCCATCGAATCAATCAATGCAACATTTAATGGATGTGTAGCATCTAATACATCCAGCCAGTCTGGTTTTTCCACCTCAATGGTACGAATTGGGAATTCAAATAACGCCTCTTGTAAAATATATTGAATATCCGTTTCTCTCATTTGATCAATGGACATCGCAATAACAGGGACATTGTAACGTTCAAACAATTCATTGCGAAGCTGAACCGTTTCTTCTCTCGCAGGCATTTGGCAATTGAGTAAGATGACAAATGGTTTGCCGATGTCTTTTAATTGCTCTACAATTTCCTCTTCTGCCTTCTCTGCTGCTCGTCGACTGATTCCGTTCACTGTACCATCAGTCGTTACGACAATACCAATATTCGCATGATCGCGAATCACCTTATCTGTGCCAATTTTAGCGGCTTCCTGAAATGGAATAGGCTCCGTATGCCAAGGCGTATGAACAAATTTTGGTCCATTTTCATCCTCATAGCCTTTTGTCCCATCGATAATATAACCAACACAATCTGCTAATCGAATTTGGAATGGCATTTCATCTTCACCGACCACAATACGGGTTGCTTGGGCAGGCACAAACTTCGGCTCAGCAGTCATAATGACTGGCCCCGGAGAACTTTGTGGCAACTCATCTTGTGCTCGCATTCTTTCCGTTTCATCCACAATGTTTGGTAACACGACTGATTCCATTACCTTTTTTACAAATGTTGATTTACCTACACGTACTGGACCGACAACACCAATATAAACATCGCCATTTGTGCGCTCTGCAATTTCTCTAAATACTGCTTCACTCAAGGTTTCTGCCTCCTTTATCTACGCTTTTTCACTATATGCGAGCCTGTAGACAAATATGAAAAAGCCCCTCACAAATGTAAGGAGCTTGTTTGCTATTTCTCTTTTTTCTCGGCGGCTTCTGCCTCTTGTTTTTGTAATTCTTTCGCTTTTTTGACATCCGCATTATACGTTTTCATATCATAGATAGGCTCTCCATTCTCGTCCACTGTATATGGAATAGAATAGGCAGGCACCACTGGAAATTTGTCGACAAGCAGTTGGCGAATATCATCACCTGGCTTTACATTCGGCTTATCCTCTTTTAAAAGCTGGCCTAAATCCACAGCATAGTCTACATGTAATTCACCATCACCAGTCATGAAAAGCGGTAACTCGACGCCAGAATAGGGACTTTTTACAGTTACCTCTGTTTCATAACCCAAATCTTTATAGTTGATCTGATAAACATTATCTGAAATTGACCCTTTTATTGGTAAATACTGTGTAGATAGTTTACGAATACCTATTTCACGTATACGCTCTGCCGCATTTAAATCTACTAATTTGACCGATGCCTCATTTTCAGGGTCCCAAATGATATATTGATATATACCACCTTTTTCATAGGCATTTCCAGGAATTGTCGTCAAATACTTCGGCATAAGTTTTTCAAAATCGATTAAATATTTGATATAGATATCCGTATCTAGCTCGCTATTTTTAATTGGTACTAGTCCACCTGTTGCTTCACGGTATTCATCCACAGCACGTTGAACTGCCGCTAGTTGATCGACATCAGGCGTGACCTTAGCCCTTTTTTCGTCTTCTGGGTACGCACATCCTACTAGCAATATGGCGGTTGCAAATACCAACAGCAAAGCACTTAGTTTTTTCATGTTACTGACACCTCATTATTATTTATGCTGGCCAAGTGGCAACTACAAGTACCATTAAAAATGTGCCAAGTCCAAACAGTATGTATGCACATAAATTTACGACTGTTCGTAAAAATACATTTGAAATCTTATTTCGCGCTAAATAAATTAAGCCGACTGATATAATCATAAATGCGATGCAATAAAACGACACCCACATTACATCAAGCGCAGGCATATGAGCTAACGGGCCCATTTCAAAAAACCACCTTTCTTTGAATGTCAAGACACAATCAAAGTATATTATACTATGTGCTTTTGCTAAAAAGAAATAGTTGTCCCATAACTATCAAGAAATGGACAACTCTTTTAGCATGTATTTCTATTCAACTAGTGGCACACAATAAGGCGTCTCAACAGATTCGTTGAGACACCTTATTTATGTCCATTTAATGACAAGTCTAATCAAAAAATTAATATTAATGCTTCATATCGTCTATTTCTCGTTTTTTCATACGCATCATTAAGGCATCTACTGCCACTTTCGGTTCAACATCATTAAATAGCACACTATAGAGCTCTGTGGAAATCGGCATGGCGACATCATATTTCTCTGCTAATTGATAGGCTGCCTTCGTGGTACGGACACCTTCTACGACCATGCCCATTTGATCCAGCACTTCTTGTAGCTTCATACCTTGCCCTAACATATTACCTGCACGCCAGTTTCGCGAGTGGACACTTGTACAGGTTACAATTAAGTCCCCCATACCTGTAAGCCCTGAGAACGTAAATGGATTACCACCCATTTTTACACCTAACCGTGAAATTTCTGCAAGACCTCGCGTAATAAGTGCCGCTTTTGCATTGTCTCCATAATTTAAGCCATCAGTAATACCTGCCGCTAAAGCGATAACGTTTTTCAACGCTCCTCCTATTTCTACACCAATGATATCCTCATTTGTATAGACGCGGAAGAACTGATTCATAAATAAATCCTGTACCTTTTCAGCAGCATCAATATTAGCACAAGCTGCAGTAACCGTTGTAGGATGATGCAGTACCACTTCTTCTGCATGACTTGGCCCAGAAAGAACAACAATTTCTTCCACATACATTGCTGGT
The DNA here is from genome assembly GCF_038630435.1 of Lysinibacillus sp. FSL K6-4013. Lineage (NCBI taxonomy): Bacteria > Bacillati > Bacillota > Bacilli > Caryophanales > Bacillaceae > Lysinibacillus > Lysinibacillus sp. FSL K6-4013. Next base: position 1,513,151 of record NZ_CP152031.1, on the reverse strand, counting down.
AAGCTTTCTGCTAAAATCTCAGATATTCGTTTTAATGAGTCAGGCTCAATTCCTTTCGAAACATGGACAAACAACACTTTTTTTGTTAATTCAGCCGTTAGTTTCTCGCATACTTCACGAATCGCTTTTGTTGGAACAGCCACAACAATGGTTTCTGCATGAGTAGCTACCTGCGCCATATCACTCGTTGCATGTAAATTTACAGGTAGAATGGTTTCTGGTAAATATTTTTTATTCGTATGCAGTTGATTGATTTCTTCTGCCTGCTCAGCTCTATGTGTCCATACAAGCGTATCATGTCCATTTTCCGCTAGTACCATTGCCAGTGCAGTACCCCATGAGCCTGCCCCTAACACACAAACTTTTTCCATAACAAAATCCTCCCTTTGTTGGGTTGTCTATTAAGTAAGTTCTTTCTTGTAAAAAGACGCCACCCAACAATAATGTCGGGTTGGCGTATTGTATGTCTATAGCTATTGCCTTAAGCACGCGCACGTGTAATTAAACGAATTGGCGTCCCTTCAAAGTCAAATGTTTCGCGGATGCGATTTTCTAAGAAGCGTTCATATGAGAAATGCATAAGCTCTGGTTCATTCACAAAAATAACGAATGTTGGTGGCTTAATCGCTACCTGAGTAGCATAGTAAATACGTAAACGACGACCTTTATCTGTCGGTGCTGGATTACGAGCCACTGAGTCCTCAATCACTTCATTTAAAATAGAGGACTGAATACGCATCGCATGATTCTCGCTGACACGTTGGATAATCGGTAAAATTTGATGCACACGCTGTTTTGTATTCGCCGATACAAAAATAATTGGGGCATAATCTAAAAATAGGAAATGCTCACGAATTTGCTGTGTAAAGACATTCATTGTTTTTTCATCTTTTTCAATGGCATCCCATTTATTCACAACAATGATCACAGCTTTTCCAGCCTCATGTGCATAGCCAGCGATTTTTTTATCTTGCTCCTGAATACCTTCTTCTGCATTCAGCACTACTAAAACAACGTCTGAGCGTTCAATAGCACGTAGCGCACGTAACACAGAATATTTCTCGGTTGTTTCATAGATCTTTCCTTTTTTACGCATACCCGCCGTATCAATAATGACATATTCCTGTCCATCATATGCATAAGGCGTATCAATCGCATCACGTGTTGTCCCTGCAATATTACTAACAATAACACGTTCCTGCCCTAGGAAAGCATTCACTAAAGAGGATTTCCCAACATTCGGGCGACCAATTAAAGAGAATTTAATGACATCATCACCGTATTGTTCTTCATCTTCTTTCGGGAAATGTTTCGCACATTCGTCCAATAAATCCCCTAAACCTAAACCGTGGGAACCTGAAATAGGCCAAGGTTCACCGAAGCCAAGTGCATAAAAATCATAAATCATTTCACGCATATCAGGATTATCAATTTTATTGACCGCTAATACGACTGGTTTTTTTGTTTTGTATAGAATTTTAGCAACTTGCTCATCTGCTGCCGTTACCCCTTCACGACCATTTGTCATGAAAATAATAACGTCTGCTTCATCAATAGCGATTTCAGCTTGTTGACGAATTTGTTCTAAAAACGGCTCGTCTCCAATTTCAATGCCACCTGTATCAATAATATTAAAATCGTGTGTTAACCACTCTGCCGAACTATAAATACGGTCACGTGTTACGCCTGGGATATCCTCCACAATCGAAACACGTTCTCCAACGATACGATTAAAAATCGTCGACTTACCTACGTTCGGACGACCTACGATGGCTACTACTGGTTTCGTCATCTGTACTTCATCCTTCCAACTTCTTGTCTTTCGCTATTATACACGAAAAATGCCATTATATCATATCATATCCATAATGTAGAACGCTATGTATGGCGATAAAAGGTGTTACCTCTTTTTTTGAGTGTGCTATCAGGCGTTCTAAAGGTTTTATCGCCTTTTTAATTACTATCCTTTATTTTGAGAATCTTATCCGCTACTTTTAGAGTTTTATCCTTTTTTTCTAAGATTTTATCCTATTCTTAATTGCTATCCTTCACTTCGGGTATCTTATCCACTACTTTTAAAGTTTTATCCTTCATTTCTGAAATCTTATCCGCTACTTTTAAAGTTTTAACCGTCATTTCAAAGATTTTATCCTCTCCTCAATCGCTATCCTTCACTTTCAAAATCCTATCAGCCATAAAAATAGCGAGGATACATTCATGCATCCTCGCTTTATACATTATTTAAAGTTTTTCAGTTTATCGCCAATGACATCACCGAATGAGAAGCCTGTGTTCTCTTCAGGTAATTCATAGTCGATTACTTCTTCTGCTTCTGGATTTTCTAGTAATTCTTTAATACTTAGGGCTAGACGGCCTTCTTCAGCATTGACATCAAGGACCTTCACCTGTACTTCTTGTCCCTCTTTTAATGCTTCATGTGGCGTGTTAATGTGCTTATGCGCAATTTGCGATATATGCACTAAACCTTCAACGCCTGGGAATACTTCCACAAATGCGCCGAATGAAGTAAGTCGCTTTACTCTGCCGTCTAAAATAGTGCCTTTTGCTGCACGTTCTTCAATATTTGACCATGGTCCAGGAATAGTTTCTTTAATAGATAAAGAAATACGTTCATTTTCTGGGTCCACTGACAGAACTTTTACTTTTACATCTTGTCCTTCAGCTAAAACCTCACTCACATCACTCACATGCTCATGTGATACCTGTGAGATGTGTACAAGGCCATCAATACCACCTAGGTCGATGAATGCACCAAATGATGCGAGACGCTGTACTTTACCATCCAATACATCGCCAGCTTTTATTTGATTAATAACATTTTTCTTTTGTGAAGCTTTCTCTGCTTCAACTACTGCACGATGAGATAAAATAAGGCGATTCTTGTCTTTATCAAGCTCAACAATTTTAAAGCTTAATGTTTGTCCCTTATAGCCTTCAAAATCATCGACAAAATAGTCCTCCACAAGCGATGCTGGTACAAAGCCACGTACACCTAAATCTACGACAAGACCACCTTTAACAATATCCTTAACTTCTGCTTCAAAAATTTCCTCAGCGGCAAATTGCTGCTCCAGTGTATCCCATGCTTTTAAAGCATCCACTTTACGTTTTGATAGGACAAAGTTTTCTTCTTCTACCTTTGTAATCATCAACTCTAATTCATCTCCAACTGAGATGACATCAGACGCTTTCTCAATGTGTAAGCTTGATAATTCACTAATCGGTACAATACCATCAAATGGAGCACCTGGAATTGATACAGATACTGCCTTTTCATCAACCTGCGCGGCAATGCCTTTGACGATATCACCCTCGTTAAACGTTTGTTCTGCATAGTTCATTTCTTCAGACATATGTAACCCTCCTTCGCATCTTCCCTTACTATTTTATTCGATATTGAAGACAAAGACAAAAATAAATCCTTTAAATTCAAAAAATGTCTGAAATTTTAGGATTTATAGCATTTTTTCTTCTGCTAATTTTAAAATAGCTTGTGCTGCATCATCAATGGACAATGCTGTTGTATCTAAAAATATAGCATCTTCAGCTTGAATCAGTGGCGATGCTTCACGCTCACTATCCTTTTTATCACGTAGTGCAATTTCTTCCTGAAGTTTTTCAAGAGAGGAGTCAATTCCTCTTTTTTGATTATCAATCAAGCGTCGTCTAGCACGCTCCTCTACAGTTGCAGACATGAAAATCTTTAGCTCTGCATCCTTCAAGACATGTGTAGCAATATCGCGGCCATCCATGACAACACCACCATTAGCTGCAAGCTTTTGCTGTTGGGCAACTAATAGCTCACGAACCTTCGCATGGGCGGCTACTTGTGAGACTGATGAAGTGACCTCATTAGAGCGTATTTCCGCTGAGACGTTGTGACCATCTAAATAGACAAGCTGTCCTTGTGGGGATGGTTTTAATTCAATTGTGCTTACTTCAAGCATCTCTGCTAATTTTGCTTCATCATCTAAATGTATGTTTTGTTGCATCGCTTTATACGTAACTGCTCGATACATTGCACCTGTGTCAATGTAAGTAAATCCAAGTGCTTCAGCAACAATTTTCGCGATTGTACTTTTGCCTGCACCAGCTGGCCCGTCTATCGCAATTTGAATGTTTTTCTTCATATTCTTCCCTACTTTCTGCACCTCTTATTGTATCATATAACCTCAAAAAAGCCCTCTACTAGGAGAGGGCATCATCAAAATGTTCGTAAGACATTAAACATGAAAAGGATTCATTTCTTTCCGTCGATTAACTAATTGACGTTCAAAGCAAAAACGGACAATATGCTGTTGATCGACATCATCTGTATCTGTTAATTGGATTGTTGCAATGCGCTTATCCTCTTTTTCAAAAATACGGACGATCAGCGCTTCTGTAATGACATATTTAACATCTCCATTGGCAAATGGCAATACAATCGTTAATTTTACTTCATCACCCTCATTGAAAGCTACCTGACCTTTCAACAAGACTGCGAGGCCTCCTGCACTAATATCCAAAGTCACGAGCTGATATTTATAATCTTTCAACTGAATAGCCACATCTACTGGTGTCTCCACACGAACGTATTCTCGTCGTTGAATTTTTATAAACTCTTCTGGTGTTGGACAATGCAACATAATCATTGGGATATTACCTGCTTTACGGCCAACTACCTCTGTATTAAAGGCAAAGGATTGCTTATCCTCAGTGCGAAAAGTTGCTCTAAATTCTGAGCCATCTATTAAAAATGCCGTTTTCTTTGTTGCCATATTAACCGGATAATCAATATAGAGAATATTATCTTTTTGCTCTACAACTTTACAGCGGAATTTCTCCAAACGCTCTGTATAAGTTGGTTCAAGTTGTAATTGTGTACCAATTTTTATTTCCATGAGCATCTCCCCGTTGCGAAAAATATAGTTTAATTATCTCATGAGAAGCTGATTTTGGCTATAAAAATTGGTAGTATTTTCATGTCCAATTGATACAAAGCGGAGGTATCCTTGATTAAGTTAAATATTCCACTTTTAATACATTATGGTTTTCCGCATCAATGACAATTCTAAATGTTTCCTGCGTATTACCATCTCGCAATGCAATAACCTCATAGCAAAGACGTTGCTCAAACTGCCCATTATCTGTGTAGATATTTTTTACCTCTTGTACTTGAATGTCGTCTTGGAAGAATGTTTTCCAATCAATCGGCTTAGCTGTTTGCTTTTTAATATTCTCTTCTTGAATATACTCCATTGCATTTGCACCCAACAGCTCACCTGTATCTTTCGCTACTTTCAATTGAACACCATCGGCATAGATTAACGCATTATCTCCAGGATGGACACGAGCAAATGTCACATGCCAAGCCTGATGATTTTCACGTGATTCCACATAGGCTACATCTTTCATGCCTAATCTCTTCACATATTCCTGCGCTTTTTTCAAGACTTCCTCTTGTGATAACTTGGCTTCATCAACAGGACGTTCTACTAAATAGGATAATAAATGTCCGCCCTTTTCTGTTAAATCAACATAGCCTAATCGAATCCCTTGGTGGAATTGGATATGATAAAAAGGATATGGGGCTGTATCACTACTTTTGGTAACTGTAAATGTAGCATCTTTAATGATTGGGAATAAGTATTTCACTTTTTCTAGTGCTTCTTTTTCGGTAATAACCGCATCCTGTAAAGCCTTTAACTCAATTTTTTTCTGCCAATCAGATTCAGATAAAGTTAATGGGAAATCCTTTTCACCGTAGCCTTTTAATGTATCTTTTACAGTATCAAATTGGGTATTTGGATTTTTATTATCTACTTGCTGTAGCCAAACATCCATTTTCCCATCATGCTTATAAAAATCGACGGTTGCAGCAGTCCATTCATCGGAAAGGGATTGTAAATTCGTTGAAACCTGGGGCATTTTTTTACGCCAAGCCTCATAATCACCTGTTTTTGCTGTCCTTTTTGCTTCATCGCCTAGTCGCCCTAGATAGTTCATCCATTCACTTGATAGTTCTTGTCCAATTGGAATATTCGCAATAGAAGAACGAACTTCTGAGCTTAAACGCCAAACCGAGTCTAGTTCATTGTGAATCGCCTGCTCGTCTTGAAACAACAGGGATTGTGATACTGAGCGTTGAAGATGGGAAAGCTTCTCAGATGCATCCGTCAACTTATCTGTATATTGTGCTAGCACGGTACGTTGTAAATCTTCTTTATCTCCATGTAAATCAATACTGTATGCCCCTAACCCAATAACGGCAATCGTTAAGACCACGAGCCAAGTTTTCATCTAGGTTCCTCCTTTCTATGAACAGAAAATATGCTCTCCAATTTGTTTAATTTGTGGACGTGACCAAATCCATTTGCTCGTTGCAGTTTTTGGATTGAAATAATACAATGCATTTTCAGAAGGGTCCCAGCCGTTCATTGCATCAATAACTGCCTCTTTTGCTCGCTCATTTGGCTCAAGCCAAATTTGCCCATCTGCAACGGCCGTAAATGCTAACGGTTGGAAAATGATACCTGAAATAGTATTCGGGAAATCTGGGCTTTCCAAACGATTCAAAATAACTGCAGCAACTGCTACTTGTCCTTCATATGGTTCTCCTCTTGCCTCTCCATATACCGCATTCGCCATTAGCTGTAAATCACGCTCTGTATATTTGGGAGGAACTTGTGTCTGTGTTCCATTATTATTACTACTTCCACTACTATTGCTACTGCCACCACTAGTATTCTTTTTCACTTGCTGATCAAGTGGCTTGCCACCATAATAAGTAAATTGATTTCCTGCATTTAATTGAGCTTTCACCCATTTTTCATCATAATCTGAATTGCCCGTTAACGCTTTCTTTGTCTTAGCGCCTGCAATTCCATCTACCGGTAATCCATAATTTTCCTGGAAATTACGTAAAGCCCAGTATGTGTTGTAGCCAAATTTACCATCAATTTTACTCTTATAAAAACCTAAGTATTGTAGCCTTGCTTGCAATTCAATGACATCATCTCCATAGGCACCTCGAGTAATTTGCTGATCGCTAAATGCATTTGCATCATTTTGAGGAATCGCAATTATACTAATTCCTAATATCAAAGCAAAAAGTATGCTTACTAAACGCACTTTTATCACTCCTTTTTTTTATAGCTTGAAACAAAAGGAGTAATTTATACATGATAAAAATGAAATAAAGCGTAGAAATCTTTGACGATTTCTACGCTTTATATTTTCTTTTGCATGTGAAGATGCTGCACCAGATGATAATGTGCAAGCTTCACTTTGCGCAAGCCAAACCACCATAAAAACAACATAAAAGGAATCATTAAATAAACCCAGTGACCTTTGAATGATAATATTGTATTGTATAGAATGTGAAGTACGACTGGTGCACAAAGCGCCATAGCAATCATCTCTTTTGTCTTAACAAGTTTCGAAAACTTAGCCCGTCCATAATAATAGCCCATTACGACACCAAACAAAGCATGACTCGATACTGGTAATAAGGCTCGCATAAATGCCGTGTCTAAGCCAAATGAAAGTAAATAAAGAACATTTTCAATCGTAGCAAAGCCAAGAGAAATGCTTGCCCCGTACAATATACCATCGTAAGGGTCATCAAATTCTATATGATTATAGATGGCAATTAATAGCACAAACCATTTAAAAAACTCTTCAATGACACTTGAAAATAGTACGTCTTGAAGATAAAGATATCGAAAAACCCCTTCCTCTGTTAATACATACTGTAAAAACATGATTGGGAACGTTAAAAATGCGCCGTATAAAAACGTTTGTAGTAAAGTTCTTCTTGGCTCCGTAGCCATCTGATTGCGCAAATAGAAATAACTAAAAAGCGCTAGACCGGGAGCAATGGCAGCAGATAATAAAATGATCATGATGCCGGCTCCTTTCAACAATAGACTGCTATTATTATACCATGTAATGACAAAAAAATTTTTTAAAAGGAGATTTATTTTTTATGAAAAAATCAATTTTATTAATTCATACTGGCGGCACAATCTCCATGGCGATGAGTGCTGAAGGAGCGGTCATGCCAAATAAGGAAAATCCTCTAATGAAGGAAAGTAATAAACTAGCTTCCCTAGCAAGCATTATCGAAATAGAAGCTTTTAACCTTCCTTCTCCACATATCACACCGAAAGAGATGCTTTTACTGCGTAACTTGATTTTGGAACAAATTGACGCACAGCCAATTGACGGTGTGGTCATCACACACGGTACGGATACATTGGAAGAAACCGCCTATTTCTTAGAGCTAACAACAAACTTAGCCATTCCTATTGTGCTAACAGGAGCAATGCGTTCATCTAACGAACTTGGAGCAGATGGGATTTATAATTTAGTGGAGGCAGTCCGAGTAGCTGTTGATGAAGAAGCACGTGATAAAGGTGTGCTTGTTGTGATGAATGATGAGGTTCATCTTGCTGTAAATACAACAAAAACAAGCACAAGTTCAGTAAATACTTTTCAATCTCCACAATATGGACCGATTGGACTTATTACAAAATCTCGAATCTTATTCCATCACGCACCAATTCGTCGACAATATGTAGATGTTAACAATTTATCCAAGCGTGTCGCAATGCTAAAAGTGTATGCTGGTATGGAAGAAGATTTATTGGATGTCGTGCTTGCGTGCAAATATGATGGTGTTGTGCTAGAAGGACTAGGTCAAGGGAATGTCCCACCATCTGTTGTAAAGGGAATTGAAAGCCTTATACAGCGAGACATCCCAGTTGTACTTGTTTCCCGCTGCTTTAATGGTATCGCAGAAGGTGTTTATGGCTATGTGGGTGGTGGTAAAATGCTAGAAGACTTAGGCGCCATATTTGCCACAGGTATTAATGGCCAAAAGGCACGCTTAAAATTATTAATAGGCCTTAACACAACTGGCTCGCCTTTAAATTTAAAGGACTTTTTCCTGTAACGTTAAAGTATCTTTCCTCATACCTCGATCACTTGTTCATAATAGCTCAGTATCTCACTAAGCCGAGCAAAAGCTTCATCAAAATCTGGTTGTATCACAGAAAATTGAATGAAATTCTTTTGGCGTAAATACTGGCTTTCACCATGAACGAATAGTCCGTTTAATGCTAAATCAATAAGTACGTTAGCATAAGTATGAGGCAATTGAACCGTTATCAGCATCGGATATTGAATTGTTGGATATTGAAATTGCATGATTGGTAGCTGCAGCAGTGATTGAAAGCGTTGCTGTAGCTGCTCATAACGTGCTGGATAGGCTTGCAATGCCGTCTCCACATTGCTCAGTAATACAGCAGGTAATGTAAATGGTATGGCACCTTGCTGATAATTTGCTAAATCAAGATAAGCGGGTAGAGTAGCAGATGAGGGTACCAGTGATTGCGAAAATACAAATGCTAGCCCACTTAATGCACCAATGGCCTTACCACTCACAGCCGTAGCTAAATAGCAGTCCTGTAAAGAAAACGGCATGGCACCGAACGAACTAATACAATCTATACATAACTTTACATTGTATTGTTTAGCAAGCTTTTTAAGAATGTCTAAGTTATTACAAGTTCCCGTGGAAGTCTCACCATGTACGGCCAACATCCACTGATAAGACCCCGTCTCAAGCTGTGAAGCCAGTTCTTTGTCATCAAATACCGTTCCCCACTCTTTTTCTACGACCTCAAAATGTAATGACCAACGAGCGGCTTGCTTCCGTAAACGCTCACCAAATTCTCCATTTGTTAGAATAAGCCCTTTTCCTAATTGCTGTGCCTTTAGTTGCACAAGCATCACTTCATTTGCTAGCGTTCCTGTCCCTACGATTACACCAACATGATTGGCATTCGATAGATGTAGCAACTTCTTCTGTACTCGTTCATAAAGCGCATTAAAAGGTAGTGAACGATGTGATAAATCTGAATGAGCGATTGTCTCTAATTGCTTCACTGGTCCAGGATAAAATGTAGAGGTTTCCGTCGTTAGTCTATGTTGTAAAGATTGCTCAAATTCATGTCTAGTGAGCACCATCGGTAAAAACATCGCACCCTCTTCCCCGACAGCTGGCGCAAACTGCTGAAAACCCATCTGCTTATATAGTTTTTCCTCTCTCGTTGTACCTGAAATCACTGCCGCAGAATAGCCTTTTTCGTAGGCAAATGTAGTTAAGGCTTGAGTAAGCTTTAATAGAACTCGACCCGTTCGATAACCTTTCTTCACAGAAAGCAAACGAATTTCACAAAGCTTCTCACAATTTTCCTTCGATAAATACTGTTCGACCTTACCAATCTTTTCATCAATAGAAAATGGTCGTTGATCTCTAAACGCCACCATGCCAATTAATTCTGTTTGCTTATAAACAACGACATAGGTATTCTCCTGATGAAATCGGTCAACTTTTTTTCGCGATGCATTCGCATCATGCTGAGGAATTTCTTCTACAAATGTTTCATAATTCAATCGAGCAATCGCCTCAAATTCTTCATCTGTCTTGGCAATTTTACACCAATACATTTCCTTCACTTCCCTCTTTTCAATGATTCCTGAATATTAGACATATGCTTTATAAGCATAAACACGATTGCCATGATTAAAAGTCCATATGACTCTACTTCCCCCGCTTGTATAATTGCGGCTATATAGAAAACAAAGCCCCCAACCATGCCAAGTGTCAGACTTCTAGTAAATGCAGATATAAGTGCAGTACCAAGGATCATCCATAAAAAAAGACTTGGCGATAAGGCGAGACCCACACCAATAAACGTAGCTACACCTTTCCCTCCATTCAATTTCAGCCACATCGGAAATAGATGCCCTATTATCACCCACGCAGCTCCGCCAATCACGACCCATTCATCCAATTGCCACATGCGTCCTAATCCAACAACAAGTACACCTTTTAATGAATCGCCAAGAAGAGTCAAAATAAACGCCGTTTTCCCAATCACACTTCCCGCATTACGTGCGCCTAAATTTTTACTACGCTCTTCCTGCAAATTGACACCGTATATCTTACCAACGAAATAAGCCGTCAAGATGTTTCCTATTAAATAACTTAAGAGCCAATACAAGCCAATCATTGAGTTGCCTCCTTGCTAAAAAGGCTGTATAAGCTACATGCCTATACAGCCTCGATCATTATTATTTTCTCTGCTCAATAATTCGAGCGATACATTCGCCATGGAAACGACCATTTTCAATAAAAATTTCATTGGCATTATTTCCTGCTGCAATAACTCCTGCAATGAATAATCCTTCAACATTGGTTTCCATCGTTTCAGGCGTTACATAAGGACGACCTGTTGCTTCCTCTATCTGTACGCCCATTGCTTTGATAAAGGAGTGATCAGGATGATAACCCGTCATAGCAAAAACGAAATCATTTTTTACTACTTTCTCTTGGCCTTCTACTTCTAAAACAACTTCATGCTCTCGTATTTCTACTACATTTGTATTAAAAAGCATGTCAACTTCTCCAGTTTTGACTACCCCTTCAAATTCGGGCAATACCCATGGCTTGATGCTTGGAGAGTATTCGCTGCCACGATAGGCTACGGTTACACGAGCGCCGGCTTTATTTAATTCTAATGCGGCATCTATCGCTGAATTTTTGCCACCTATAACTAGAACATCCGTATCAAAAAATTCATGGCCCTCTTTAAAGTAATGGAATACTTTAGGTAACTGTTCACCTTGGATATTTAAATAATTTGGATGATCATAATATCCTGTTGCAATGACAACATAGGGCGTTATATACGTATCCTTATCAGATGTAACAGTGAATAAATCATTATTTTTTACAACACTTTGTACTTTTTCGAAGCGATTAACTTGTATATTCTTTAAACGGACGACCTCTCGATAATAGACAAGGGCTTGATTGCGTTTCGGCTTACGTCCTTCAATAATAAATGGTACATCACCAATGGCTAACCGTTCACTCGTACTAAAAAATGTTTGATGTGTAGGGTAATGATAGATGGCATTGACGATATTTCCTTTTTCAATCACGATAGGTTGTAAACCAATATTTTGCAAAGCTATTGCTGCTGCTAAGCCACATGGGCCTCCTCCAACAATAATTGCATCTGCTTGCTGCATTTCTTGACACTCCAATCGAATTTGAACAGCAAAAATTGCTGCTCCATGCTTTCACATTATCATAGAATAGACGATACCTTTTTATTATACGCCTTCTCACACGTTTTGGTTGTTTATTTACTCGAAATATCAATGTCAATTATATGACATTGGGGCTTTGCACCAAATCGAAAAGGCACTAATGTCGTCCCATAGCCATTGCTTACTAAAGTCATAACACCATCACGTCGACGATAGGAACCATTTGGATGGACACCATATGGGCCGAATCGGATTTGCCCTCCGTGTAAATGTCCCCCCATCATTAAATCCGCACGGAACTTTGTACGAACTTTCGCAAAAACCCCTGGATTATGGGCGATGAAAACAACTAAATCCTGATCTCCTATCTTTGCAAAAGCTTTTTCAAAACTATATTCTTTTACGGTTGTATCCTCAATAGCACTTAACCAAAAGCGATTTTTAAGCGGAAGTTGAACGGCATCATTGACAATGATTTGAACATGGTATGCCTGTAAAATGTCCTTCAGTCTTTCTTCCCCAATTTCTCTGTCATTATTGCCCCAAATAAAATAGGTTGGTCCAAGGGACGTTAATAATGTTAAATTTTCATGAATACGTTCAATCGGTGTACGGCTATCCGCAAAATCACCGCCAATAATTACTGCATCAAAATGATGTCCCTGTAACTGTGCAATCATTTTCTTACTTATTTTACGTAAATGAACATCTGAAATAAAAAATAATCGTACCTTCTCCTGTTCACCCTGTAATGAAAGCTGGTGAGACAATACATTATTTTCATGTGCCACCTTCCACATATAAAGTAGAAGGGCGATGACTACCAAAAGAAATAGCCCTAAATATAGCATTTTCTCACTTCTCCTTACTACAGCAAAAAGGCGATTCGTTTTTTAAGAAGAATCGCCTTTTTGCTAAATCAGACGTACGTTTTGGTGTGAACATTTGTCTGTAATTTTATACTAGAAAAACTATATAACGATAAAAAAATTCTATTAAGGTAGTTTAATGACTTGCCCAACCATTACAGTATTAGAGGACATCCCATTAGCAGCACGAATTTTAGCTAAAGTCGCTTCACTGCCATCGCCATAGTGATTTAATGCAATTCGGTATAAGTTCTCATTTGCTTTTACAGTATGTGTCGTTGCTTTAGCATTCTGTTTTGCTTCTTCCGCTTTTCTAGCCTCTTCTGCTTTTCTTGCTGCCTCTGCTTGTTGTTGAGCTATTCTTGCTTCTTCAGCTTTTCGAGCTTCTTCGACTTTTTTTGCTTCCTCTGCCTTTTTCGCCTCTTGAGCCTTTTTCGCTTCTTCAGCAGCTTTTTGCTCAGCTGCTAATTTTTCAGCATCTTTTTGAGACTGCTCCTGAGCCTTCTTATCCCCCTGAGCGTCTTGACCCTTATCTTCTTTATCCTTATCTTTATCTGACGCAGATGCTTCTGAAGGATCTAATTCGACAACCTGTTCAGCTGTATCCTTTTCGGCTTGTTCAATCGTTTTTCCTGGTTCATAAAATTTCCAAAAATAGATAAGAATCGTTAACGGTATCAAGATAAAAATAACAAAAAGAATCGTCATTAATGGTGTTTTACGTTTCGAATCTTTTGGCTTTTTGTTTTTATTACCATTTTTATTCATTCTGGAAACTCTAGATAAGGATTGCTGTTCTTTTTGCTCATCTTCAAATGATTGACGATGCTCTTCTATTTTATCGCGATAATCTTCTTTATTCATTCGCCTTTCCCCCAACCTTACTACGCTTTCTATCATCTCTATTATGACGAATTTTACGAAAAAAGTAAATGACCGTCAGTTTTAGTCTAATTACCCATTAATAATTGTTGCAATCGACTTTCCCACGTTGCCATTTCTACTTTCTTTTTCTCTTTTAAGCGTACTTTCTTGATTACATCATAATGGATTCCACAATTTTCACAACAATTTTCCGGTTTTTTCTGCAATTTTTGCCCAAAATACCCGACTAAATGTTCACGAATACAGTCTTTTGTCTGTATGATTTGAAGCATTTCATTCACTGCATTGTATTTCTCTAGTGCTAAATGATTTAATCGGACCTTCACTTGTTCCGAAGACTCTCGTTGTAGCCAATAATCTAACACACGGAAGGCTGTCTCACTTAACTCCCCATTTTTCAACATTTGGATTGGCTGTATTTGCTGAGATAGCAGTTCCTGATAGCGGTCAACATGATGTAAAGTTGGTAAATCACCTGTCACAACAAATTTAGCCAGCTCCTCATCACCTTCAGCATACAGTAAAATAGCAAGTGCAGAGTGACCATCCCGCCCTGCTCGTCCAATCTCCTGCATATAATTCGCGATATTGGCTGGCATTGATTCATGAATAACCTGCCGTATATCAAGCTTATTAATGCCCATGCCAAAAGCATTTGTTGCAACGATCCAATCAAGTTCTCCAGCTATAAATTGCTGTTGAATAAATTGACGGTCCTCCGCCCCATAGCCAGCATGATAGGCAGCAACACGAACGCCAGCTTGTAATAAGGCTTCGCTATATTGTTGCGCACGTTTACGTGAGGAAACATATAAAATACCAGGTCCTGCTGTTTCCGTAATATGGTGCATGAGCCATCTAGCTTTATCAGCCTTATCCTCCACTACTACACGGCCTAAATGAATATTCGGGCGGTCAACATTATACATAAACTCGAATGGAGCTTTGAGAGATAAAGTTTCCCGTATATCTCGAACAACCTTCTTTGTTGCCGTAGCAGATAATGCCAAAATCGGCGGACGATTTCCTCTCGTTAGCCAGTCACCTATTCGTAAATAATCTGGTCGAAAATCAAAGCCCCATTGTGAGATACAATGTGCCTCATCTACTACGATTAAACCTAGCTTCATCTGCGCCAGTTTCTCTTGTACCTGTTGCTGGAGCAGCATCTCTGGGGAAGTAAAAATAAAACGATATTGCTCTAAATAATGTAATACATAACGTTTCTCTGTTAGTGATAAAAAGGAATTTAAAGCTACCACCCTCTTTTCCCCAAAACGCTTCAGCTCTTCTACTTGATCCTGCATTAATGACAGTAATGGTGAAACAATTAGTACAGGTTTCTCTAATGTATAGGCTGGTAGCTGGTAGCAGAGTGATTTTCCCATTCCTGTTGGCAATAAGGCAATAACATCTTGTTCTTGTAGTAATGCCTCAATGACTTCTTTCTGTCCTGGTCGAAATGATGAATAACCAAAATGCTTATGCAATAATTGTTCAAGTTCCATTTATACTTCTCCTTTCGCAAGGACAAGCCTTAATTGAAAATAACTCATATCGTTTAAAGCTTCATGTAATATTTTCAATTTTTTTGTTTGATACTGCTTCGATGCCTGCCACACTTTTTGAGCTTCATCATAGGAGACGAATGGGCCAATAGAAAAGTTCGGTTCATACATAGCTAATTCCACAAAATGATCCTCAATTGTACTTTGTTTTAGTTTTCTCATTTGAACAATTTGCTCCATCGAATAACCTTGTTCATATAATTGTGCGGTTTGTTGTGCAGAATCTGTTAGCAATATTTTAACTTTTAATCCTTCTGCCACATGCCCTAGCAATGGGTAATCATCTATTTTTTGATGCACTTCATTTAATAATATATGTAGGGTTTCAATAAAAGCTAATTGACTATCCAGTACAGTTTCCTTCCGTTCATCTGCAAGCTGTTGCCACGTCCATCCTGGTAATTGATAACCACTTAAACGATACAGAACAAGCTGTTTGCTTGCATCTGACACAGGGAGAATAGTTAGCACATGATTACATTCTGTCAATAATTGCTGCTGTAAATGACCTTCCTTATAATGATGTGCCTGTAAAAAAGTTCGCACCCACGCTTGAATCATTGTATCTCTACTAATCGGTGAAAAGGTACGAACGGCTGCGGCTTGATGTGACAAACTTTGTACAATGAGAGAGAGCCTCGCAAAAAACACATGCTCATTTCCCCGATAGTGCCAACCATCAAAGAAAAAGGTTGGCGTTTGTTGTGCACGTTGTAATCCTAGCGTTTCCATGTAAAAATGACCAGATTCCTGCACATTTAACCAACTATTCTGCATAAATAAGTTTACAGCCTCATCAAATGTAGTACGAGATAGTTTTGGCAAGAGGCCAAAATATTGATGCAATTGAAAAAGACCAATATCTTGAATCGTCTGGCCTGAACGCTTCCCTCTTAGGACATGATAGGCAGCCGAAATCGTCCGCTCTTTATTGAGTTTTTGAAAGATTTGCAATAAAATTTGATGAAACATTGACGCAAATTCCTCCAATTTAATAGTATTTAAGTTGAAATGTAAGATAAACATCTTTAAAATGAGTATGAAGCTTTGTAGGAACATCGTTAAAGGAGAGAATAAAATGGCTAAATACACAATAGTTGATAAAGATACATGCATCGCTTGTGGCGCATGTGGAGCCGCAGCGCCAGACATTTATGATTATGATGATGAAGGCATTGCCTTCGTTATTTTAGATGATAACATGGGAACTGCTGAAGTTCCAGAGGATCTATTGGAAGATATGCAAGACGCTTTTGAAGGTTGTCCAACAGACTCTATCAAAGTAGCAGATGAAACATTCGATGGTGACTCATTAAAATTTGAATAGTCTTCCGTTGATGTATATCTTAAAAGGCATCCTTCAGGGGATGCCTTCTTATTGATTAAAATATTGGCTATCTTTTGCATCAAGATAATAGGCATATGGTCCATTGCTATACATACCAATCTATTGGAGGAATGTGAATGTTTGAGCAGTTACAAGTTGAGCATAGTTTATTTTATATTGATCAAGACCATATGAATAGATTTAAAAATCTTGCTGCAAAGTGGCAATCAATATTTCCAGATGTTTGTGCGAAATGTTTGAATAATGTGGACGCATGGGCAAACGTGTTAAATAACTGGGTTTTCTTAAAATCGCAGCAGACCGATGAGCTCATTCTAAATCCTTCTAAAGCCATCTATTATTCCATCAATACATTCTTATTAGATGAGCTCCAAAAAATTCAAATAATTCAAAAAGTAAAAGAATGTGAGAATGATGATTTTCAGTATTTTGCAGCCTTCCACTTAGGAAATGCCATCGATTTATGGGTGTACGATACACTTGAAAAAAGTGCAGAATCTGATTTGTTAAAACCACAAAATCGAATACCTTATTATCTTGCCTTTTTAGACGATGATTTTCAAACAGACAATGCTTTATTCCATAAAAATCAAACAAGAGCAATCAAAATATTGGCACAGGTCATTCGGTCACAAAATTGCTTTAGAATCACTGTCAGTAGTGCTGTTAATCGAGCAGTAGATATGTATGATCATTATGTAACAAAATAAAATAGCACACTTTTTAATTCGTCTCTACTGTAAAGAGATGAATTTTTTTTGCTCTCTCAACTACTTCTCTTTTCATCTTGTTATTGCAACGATATTTTATGTATGATAAGATTTTAGTAGTTGGTACTAATAACAGATATTATCTCACAAAGGAGTTCTTCATAATGATGGATAATTTATTACAATTAAAAGATAAGAACATTGTTGTCATGGGCGTAGCAAATGATCGCAGTATTGCTTGGGGCATTGCTAAACGTTTATTTGACGTTGGTGCAAATGTCATCTTCACGTATCGTCAAGAACGTTCATTAAAAAAATTACAAAAACAATTAGAAAATATCGGACAATCCGATTCTCTTGTTGTTCAATGTGATGTGAATAGTGACGACAGCACAAAAGCAGCTTTTGATGTAATCGGCTCAAAGGTTGGCGTTATTCATGGAATTGTCCATTCAGTGGCTTTTGCACATGCAGAAGATTTACACAACCGCTTCCTTGAAACAACTCGAGAAGGCTATGCATTTGCACAAGATACAAGCGCCTATTCACTTATTTCGACGGCTAAAGCAGCTCATCCATACATGACAGAGGGTGGCTCTATCGTTACGATGAGTTACTTAGGTGCAGAACGAGTACTTGATGGCTACAATGTGATGGGCGTAGCAAAAGCTGCTTTAGAGGCTTCTATGCGCTATCTTGCTGCTGATATCGGCCAAGATAATATTCGCGTCAATGCTATTTCAGCTGGTGCTATTCGTACACTAGCTGCAAAAGGTGTCCCTTCCTTTAACACAATTTTACACAAAATCGAAGAAACAGCTCCTTTAAAACGGAATGTTCAACAAGACGAAGTAGCAGATATGACGATTGTCATGCTATCTCACCTATCCCGTGGTGTCACTGGTGAAACAATCTACATCGACGCTGGCTACAATATTATGGGTTAACAAATAAGAAGTATGGAGGATGTATCATCCCCCATACTTCTTTTGTTGTTTATAGCATTGTCCATAAACTTTGGATCAACAAAATTAAGCCTGCTGCTACTAGTAGAATATAAATTAATGTTCTAAATAACTTTTGATTTAATCGAGTAAATAGCATTTGTCCAAAAATAAGCCCTAAGAAAACAATTGGCAAGGCGTACATACTATATACCCAAACCATTCCACTTGTGCCCTCAAAAATAACTTGAGAAAGTAGGCTAATAAGATAGATAAAAATATAATAGGCTAGTGAAACAGCTCTAATGGTTTCTTTATCTCTATGTGTGCTCGCAAAATAGAGTAACAGTGGTGGTCCAGCCATCCCAATACTGGTTGTGAACATACCTGATATAAAACCAACGCCATAATCTCTACTCCCTGTTTGTTGAATAGAGAGATTTTTAATCAACAGAATCGTAAGCCCTATAAGAAGGATAGCGATGAGCAGCTTAAATGTCGTCACATCGACTAAGGCAAAGAGTAGACTACCAAATGGAGCACCCACAACACTACCGATCATCACCTTTTTAAGCAAAGCTACGTCAATATCATGTCTCACCTTCCATACGAGAGAGAACGAAATAACAAGGGACAGAATTATATTTATTTGCATCGCCTCTTGTGGAGTAAATAGCAACAGTAAAAAAGGCGTTGCCATAACAGAAAAACCAAATCCTGTACTTGTTTGTAAAATAGAAGCTGCTAGAATAATGAAAAAATAGAAAAGTAATTCCTGCAAAATGACACCTCACATCATGTTGTGATACGTTGTCTAACAATAAATCTTTTTAATAAAAATGATAGGCCACAAGCAATGAATAAAAACAGCGCAATCATCGCTATAACACCCATCCACCCATATTTCATCCAAAAAAGGCCACCTACTGTTCCTCCAACACTTGAACCAAAATAATAGAAAAATAAATAGAGAGAAGATGCTTGTGCTTTATCGTGGGATGCTCGTTTGCTCACCCAGCCACTTGCGATTGAATGAGCTGCAAAAAAGCCAAAGGTAAAAACTGTTATCCCTATAATCTTTAAAGTAAGGAGCCCGTTGAGCGTTACTATAGCTCCTGCTAACATAATGGCAATGGCCAGTAAGAGCATTCGTTGGCGACCATAACGATCGGCTAAACTGCCAAACCATGCCGAGCTAAATGTCCCAACTAAATAAATGACAAATATCCAACCTACAATTGTGGCACTTAAATTATAGGGAGGTGCCATTAGTTTAAAGCCAATATAATTATAAAGTGTGACAAAGCTTCCCATTAAAAGAAACCCCATCCCATAAAGACACAGCATAGAAGGATCTCTTAAATGTTGCAGTAGGGTTTTGGTCAATGCTTTTAATTGTAAAGGTCGTGCGCTGAAATGTTTGGAGCTTGGTAACATCCAGACAAACAATAAACTAACTAGCAGGCTGATTCCTCCTAGTACCATCATGCCTGTATGCCAGTTATAATGGTCCGTTAAGGTACCAATAATAACTCGTCCACTAAGTCCCCCTACTGAATTACCGCTAATATATAAGCCCATGGCAATCCCTAAGCTTGCTGGTTCCATCTCTTCTCCCAAATAAGCCATAGCGATTGCTGGTAAACCTGCAAAAACGATGCCTTGTACAACACGCAAAACTAAAATCGTTTCAAAGTTAGGTGAAAATGCAAGAGCAAGTGTCAGGACAGAAGCTGCAAAAATAGAAATCGTCATCAATGATTTTCTTCCCCATGCTTCTGATAACGAACTGACAATTATTAAACTCACCGCTAATGCAAAGGTAGTTACTGAAAGAGATAAACTTGCTACAGCTGGTGAGACGTGAAATGCTTCTGAAAATGTTGGTAGTAATGGCTGCGTTACATATAGGTTAGCAAACGTAATAAAGCCTGCTAAAAATAAGGCCCAATTCGCTTTATGAAACGCCCTCGTACCCTTTTGTATATAGTCCATGAAACTCTCTCCTTAACTTCTTCCCCATGCTACTATTATTCTAATACAATATTTCGCAAAACACACGTCCCTTTGTCAAAAAATAGACATAAAGACCTTCGCTTTCACAGGTAAAAAAAAATAATAATTGACAAATAAAAAGCCTTTCAGATTTGGATGATTTTCTTTTCATAAAAAATAAATAGCTATTTTGACTTGGCAAATATTGTGCTACAGTAAAAGTAATCATCTAGAACCATTGTCACAATGCAGACAGATGATACAACCATTTTCATTGACGAGACTTGGAGGAATTTTTATGAAAATTATTGAAGCTTTAACCCTTGCAACACCTTATATTCATTTAGCATTAAAGCAAGAAGCCATTGTAGCTGTTGTTGAAAAGGAAAGTGAAACAGTCGTTAAATATTTAGCAGGTAAACGTGTGGATTCTGGCTACCATGATGGACAAAAAGTTAACGCCAATGACCAAAATGTTTTCATCGCCTTTAATGGACAAAATGCAGATGTGGTGATACCAGAGGATGTTTATGGTGTAGCAATCAATGCTTTTTCATTCCCCATTCGTGAAAATGGTCAAGTAGTAGGTGCATTAGCTTTTGGCTTACCAATAGATAATGAGCTCAAACTTGAAGATTATATGGCTACGATGGATAAGATCGTCAACAGTCTACAGGATAAAGTACATACAATCGCTTCCCATTCTGAGGAATTAGCGGCCACTAGTGAGGAAATTAATAAGCAGGCACAGCATGCCCTAGAGGACTCTGAAAAAACAAATGCCGTGACAGATTTAATTAAAAGTATATCTCGCCAAACGAATTTATTAGGTTTAAATGCATCCATCGAGGCTGCACGTGCTGGACAGCACGGCGCTGGCTTTAATATTGTGGCACAGGAAGTTCGAAAACTGTCCTTTGAGACATCTAGTGCTACTGAAAATATAGAATCGTCATTACGAAATATCAATAGAAATCTAGATAATCTAAAGCAAAATATGGGACAAATCAATGATGCAACAAATGAGCAAGCACAGCTCGTACAGGATTTCAGCGAAATTATAGAAGAATTAACTTTACTTAGCCGAGAAATGAAAGACTTTATGCACAATGCATTAAAATAATCATGAGGTGAACAATAATGCAAATTACCATTAACCATGATTTAGTTCTACGGATGATTACACCTGAGGATGCAGAGAAGGTTTTTGCATTAACGGATGCCTCGAGGGAATATCTGAAAGAATGGCTACCATGGCTAGATTTCACAAAAGAACTGGCGGATACAAAAGCCTATATTGAGGGCTGTATTAAGGGCCATGAAGCGAACAGTAGCCTCTCCCTAGTCATTCTCTTTAAAAATGAAATTGTTGGCATTGCAGGCTTTAACGCGATTAACCCGAGCAATAAAATCGGCACTATTGGCTATTGGTTGAGCGAAGGAGCACAAGGACATGGCATCATGACGAAAACGGTAAAAGCTTTATTGCAATATGCCTTTGAAACATTGAAGCTTCATAAAGTTGAAATTCGTGTTGCGGAAGCCAATCACAAAAGTCGCGCAATCCCAGAACGTCTTGGATTCATGCAAGAAGGAACCATTCGAGCTGCAGAATGGCTCTATGATCATTATGTAAATCACGTGATTTATGGCATGCTTGTCAGTGAATGGCAGCAACAACAATAACAAAAGCGACCTGATGAAATATCTCATCAGGTCGCTTTTTGTTAGGATTGCTCTACCGCTTCTTTCGTTTCTTCAGGTGCTTGCTTTTTTTCAAGTCCTAAAGCAATCTGCTCTAATTCTGGACGCAATGTGTGCTTCCCAGCATAGCTTTCAATCAGCTCTTTTACATCAAGACCAGAAGTTTCTTTTAATGTTTCTTGTAGTGTAGACATTAAATTAGTAGCATAAGACGTTACTTTATTAGCGCCACTGCCTTCTCCACCACCAGTATCGACCACAGTAATCTTATCGATATTGCCAAGTGGACTTGCAAGCTCTTTTGCATACTCTGGCATCATGCGTACAACCATATCTAGTACAGCTGCTTGACCATAGTATTCAAAGGCTTCGGCAATCTTACGTTTAGCTTCAGCTTCAGCCAGACCGCGAAGACGAATGATATCAGCCTCAGTCTCCCCTTGTGCCCGCTCTGCATCTGCTTTGGCAAGACCATCCAAACGAATTTTCTCTGCTTCTGCTTTTGCCAATGATTCAATACGATATTTCTCCGCATCAGCCTGTGCAAGCTCGCGCATCTTTTCAGCTGCGGCATTTTGCTCCACTGCATAGCGGTCTGCATCTGCTTTCTTTTTAACCTCAGAATCATATTGCTTTTCTCTACGTAAAATCTCTTTTTCTTCTAATTCAATTTGCTTTTGACGCTCGATAATGCGAATTTGCATTTCTTGCTCTGTTACTTCCTGCTTTGCACGAGCAGTTTCAAGCTCATACGCTTGGTCAGCACGGGCTTTCGCAATATCCTGCTCACGTCGGAACTCAGCTACTTTTAATTGATTTTCTTTTTCTGCTTCAGCAATTTCCGTCGCACGCTCTAGTTCTGCCTTTTGTGCTTCCTTAGACGCTTCTGCACGTTTAATACGTGTTTCTTTTTCTGCATCTGCTGTCGCAATATCAGCATCGCGTTTTACCTGTGCGATTCTCGGTTTCCCCAGTGAATCTAAATAGCCATTTTTATCTCGTACATCCTTAATCGTAAAGGATACAATGACAAGACCCATCTTCGCTAAATCTTGTGAAGCAACACGTTGAACTTCCTGGGAGAATTTATCACGATTTTTATAGATTTCTTCAACCGTCATGGACCCTAAAATCGAACGTAAATGACCTTCTAGCACCTCACGTGCTTCCCCTTCGCGCTCCGCCTTTTGCTTTCCTAAAAACTGCTCTGCTGCTGTCGCAATTTCTGAAATGGAACCGCCAATTTTAATAATAGCTGTACCATCTGCCATAACAGGAACACCTTGCTCTGTATACACCTCAGGCGTTGTCACTTCTAGTTTACTAGAAAGTAAGCTTAACGGCTGTGCTTGTTGGAAAATAGGGAAGACAAATGTACCGCCCCCACGAATGATTTTAATACGATTTCCCGACTCATCCTTATGTACATTTTTAGAGCCGAGATAGCTACCTGTCACAATCAGTGCTTCATCAGGACCCGCCGTACGATACTTTGTCACATATAAGCCAACTAGGGCAATTAAAACAAATGCTACAATTCCTAAAACAATTAAAATATCGGTTGACATAGACATATCTCTCCTTTAAACAAATTTTTTCTCGTACGTTCTTACAAAAAGTGTTCCGTCCTTCACATCCACAACAAGTACGGTTTCATCATAGTCAATGGCTTCATTATCATAGCCCGTTGCTCGTTTTGAAATCATACCACTTGTCGTTTCGATAACAACCTCTCCAAAACCATCTACTGGAATTGGCACAATAACTCTTCCTAATTGGCCGCCCAGCGACTCCTCTGTGTAAGCTAATGAAACATCAGCGGAACGTAGCGGAACGAGGACAAATAAATAAAAGATGGAACTTAAAATAGCGCCGATGATACATGCAGCAATGATGTTCCAAACGCTAGAGAACCAGGCTAGTTTTTCTAAGATAAAACCTGCTGCTGACATCAACGTAATGAAAGATAGAATGACACTCGGATTAAAAATGGGCAGTCCTTCCCCAATACCTTCGACTGCATCACCAAAAAACATAACCAATACTGTGGCAAGGCCGGCGAAAATCAAAACCACCAAAAAGATCTGCTCGAGTGAATAGCCAAATAGCGTCAAGTTGCTCACCCCTTTTCATCATATTACCTACTATACGGATGTACCTCAGGAAAAGTTTCAAAATTTTTCAAACTCTTCTTTAAAGTATTATTTTTTGCTTTCATTAGAACCATGTTACAATAGAAAAGTATTCTGACAACTAAGGAGAAATGGCATGAAGCTTTCGACAATCTTAAATTTTGTAATTTTAATTTTTTTCACGTTATTATTCGTTAATGATTTCTTCCCTGATACAGCTATTGCTGCGATGCTGACTAAAAAAATAATATTGCTTATATTAGTTGGGCTTGTCATCATTCAGCTAGCCTTCGACAAGGGTAGATATAAAAGATTATCCAAAAAGGCTTATATCGGATTAACATTGTATACAGTTGGATTATGGATTGTTTTAACATTACTTGGCGGTCAGTCACAAATTGGCTTATCGTTCACAAGTCCTCTATTCTATATTATTGTTGTGCTGCTTGGATTGGATTTAATCCGCCTTTCACGCCAATCTAAGCGGGATCAAACAGAGGAGAAAGCGAAGTAAAGCATAGCTATCCGTCAACCTTACGAAGCTTTCCACCACTTTCGCACTGCTAACCGCTACATTCACAGCACTATCCGTCACTTTTGTCCTTCTATCCGACAACAACATAAAAAGCATGTCTCCGATTTTGACAGAGACATGCTTTTCTTATGATTCTAATACATTTAAAATGGCGTCCAGTTCATGGACAGCTAGATCTAAGCGTTCCTTTGCTTCGATATTTTGCTGTTTTAAGTGACTAAACTCTAGTAAATTTTTCTCATGCTTTAACTTAATAGAAGATAAACGTTCGATTCGTGCTTCTACTTTTTCTATTGCTTGCTCACAGACTGTTGTCCATAGCTTTTCTGATTGTTGCATTTCCGTAGTAGATGGGTTGTGCTGACGCATAATTCGTGCGTAAACCATTTCTATTTGTTCTATTAGTTCCGAATAAAAATGGCGCTCGACGCGTGTTGTTTGGAATGTTGGATGCTCTACCTCTTTGGCATACGGCGTTATTTGACGTAAGAGCTTTCCAGCATTTTCTCCAAAAGCATGGGATAAATTCAAGACATTCATTAATTGCAATAATAAGCGTATTTCTTCTAGATTAATAAGTTGTGAATCGATGCTTTCCTTTAACTTTAATGATTCCATATAGCGTCGATCAAAATGTTCAATTTCACCGTTGCGCTGCTCTACTAAATGGACACTTGCATTGTCTTTCAAGCTTTTAATATAGCGAATTGCATGGCTTTTTAGCTCCTCTTTTGACAGCAAGTTATCATTGTCTTGTTGTGGTTTTCCTCGTTGAACATACGCAAATGCATCCATTTTTTTGGGCCATTGTGCTGCTTGGGTTTCATCTGAGACATTATAGCGTATATAAATTCCGTGCATTTCATATCCTCCAAGTCCATTAAACAAGTATCTCTAAAGACAATAAATCGAATACGGCATTTTTTCAAGTAAAAAACTTTTAATAATTGAAAATCCTTCTTTTTAACAATAAAACAAAAATCCCGAATAGTCGATACTATTCACGATTTTACTAGTTTTCATTTATTCCTACTTATCCTTTAACACCTATCCACCTGCTCCACTAACCCATGTATGGTTGCATCTCGCAAATTCATATCAAAACAATAGATGACAATGGATTAAAAACAATGCTGTTAACTGAGGCCTGAGGAATTTGATGTCGTAATGAGCAGCTATCGTGCTACAGGAGCAGGAAAAAAATTTTTGCTGATTATATTTTAAAACATCCCTTCATCAAAGCAGCTTGTATCAATATTGGCAAGTACAGATCTAAAAAATCGCCAAATTCCTTGTAAGCACTAAAGGAATTTGGCGAGCTTTATGTGTAGCTATTTAAGCCTGTTGGCGGATGTCTTGAATGCTCTTTCCTTCAGTAAACGCATGAATCGATGCAATGGAGCCCACCGATTTAAAATTCGCCTTCTCATAGACTTTGGCAACCTGTTCACTAATCGGTAATATCCAAAGATCGTCCAATCCCAGCTCGACCGATTGCTGTTGGATATGTTGCAGCATATAGCCGATTAAACCACGACCACGATAGCTTTCAGTTGTTGCAACACTTTCAATCCTTCCTTGATTTCCTGACACAAAAATAGACGCTGAGCAGCACGCCACCCCATCTAGTCTTAATAGATAATACGTAAAAAGTGGCGAATGATAGGTTTGCTCAAATGCCTTTTTTATTAATGAAGGATCCCCAAATGCAGCAATGCTCATTTCTACTGCTAATGCTTCCTCCCTATTTGCATCCGTTACACGCTCAATTTGAATGGCAGGATTAGGTGGAAGTATCGCATATTCACCGTCCCAGTACTGAATTTCGTTGACAAAATGCTCATATTGAAAGCCGTGCGTCTCTAATGCCTCTATACATAGCTGGTTTTCTTCCAGATTATATAAATAAATCCGCGGAATCAGAGACTTTGATTGGTAGAAATCTTTGATGCCTTGTAAAAATAAATCAGGTTGTGCAATCTTTCTCCAAATCTGTGCATGATTTGCATCGTAATAGGTTGGGATAGCCTGATTGTAAAATAAGACCCCCTCCTTACAAACCTCCACTTCACTGAAACTCTTCACATACTCTATATCAAGCTGCATAATGCGTTCTAAATTAAACATGCTCTGTACCCCCTTCTAACCATCTTTCATATAAATGTTCTAATTGCAGTTCAAGCTTCTGCCGTTGTTCTTTAGCAAGCGATGGTTGTTGTAGTTTTGTCTCTAATTTTTCAATTTGTTGTTCAATCGGTAATTCTTTTTTAGGTGGCTGCGTTTTATTTACTGGTTGTTTTTCAATCGTTTTCATTGCAAGTTCCTGTCGTTTTCCTCTAGCCCACTCGTAATCTCCCTCAAAAACCTGAATAGTCTGGTTTTCAATCCACGCCGTTTTCGTAAAAATTTTCTGTAAGAAATAGCGGTCATGTGACACCCCAATAATCGTGCCTTCAAAGGATTCTAGTGTCTCTTCCAATACTTCTCTTGCTTCAATATCTAAATGGTTCGTTGGCTCATCTAAGATTAAGACATTGATATCCTCATGCATTAATTGTGCTAAACGAAGACGCATTTTTTCTCCACCACTTAGGTCCTTCACTTTTTTAAAGACATCATAGCCATAGAACAAAAATCGTGCGAGTATATGGCGAGCTTCCGCCTCTGACACGGCGACACTTTCACGAAAGGCATCAATTAATCGAATAGCAGGATTTTGATGTTCAAATTGTTGGGAAAGGTATCCAAATTTCACATTGCTTCCAATCTGACACACTCCCTGATTAGGAATGATTTCCCCTAACATCATTTTTAATAATGTTGATTTTCCACTACCATTGCTCCCAACAATTGCTAATCTTTCGCCAAAATAAACAGCTAGATTGCTGTCCTTCAATAAAGGCTTATCAAAGCCATGATCAATGGCTTGCAAGAGCACAACCTCTTTACCACTGCGTTCAGCCATCGTTAACGCTAAATTCATTTTCCTTTTAGCGAGAGGCTTCTTTACTCGCTCGATACGTGCTAATGCTTTTTCCATACTCTTAGCACGTCGATGCATCGATGCGTTTGGTGGATTCGCCTCATTTGCCCACTGCTTTAATCGTTTTATCGTTTCTTGCATCTTTTTAATTTTCTTTTGCTGCTCTTCATAATTTGCAAACTGTTGCTCAATTTTTGCTTCTTTTTGTGCTATATAAGCATCATAATGGCCGTTATACGTAAAAGCCTCCCCATCCTCAATTTCAATAATCTTCTGGGCTACTTGATTCATGAATTGACGATCATGGGATACGACAATGACAATTCCCTCAAAGTTTCGCACATAATGTTCAAGCCACTCAATGGCTTGCATATCCAGATGGTTCGTTGGTTCATCCAATAACAAAATAGAGGGCTTTTTCAATAAAATTTGTCCAAGCATAACCTTTGTTTTTTCCCCACCACTTAAACTACTAAATGGCTGCTCTAGCATATCTGAAATACCCAGTCCATTTGCAATCATTGCCAGCTGCGCATCTACTTCATAGCCCCCTAATAGCATAAATCGCTCCTGCAATTGCCCATATTGCAGTAATATTTTATCCGTGACCGTCGACTGCATCTCTTGCTCAAGTACCGTCATTTTTGCCTTTATTGCATAAATATCCGCAAATGCTTCCTCCAGCACTTCTTTCACAGCATGGAGTGGATAATGTGGAATCTGATGTAAATAGCCAATCGTCGCTTCTTTACTTTTAATTATTCGTCCCTTGTCAGGTATCTCTACCCCTGCAAGCAGTTGTAATAAAGTCGTTTTTCCACTGCCATTTACACCAACAATCGCCACATGTTCACCACTATTTACCTCTAGCTGTAAGTTCTCGAATAATATATTGCCACCCATAATTTTTTGAATTTGTTCAGCTTTCATTTGCATCGTTTTTTCCTCCAATGAAACGTGCGAAAACATCTTTACAACACAAAAAAGACTGCTCATTAACAAGCAGTCCTCTTCTCAATTAAATGTGTGAAAAAGAATGGTTAATTCGCTACGTTTATTATTTGATTTTGCTTAAAAATGGACAGACCTATCCCGTTGTTCGCAAAATCGAAAGTAATCACACGTGCAAAATACATAGCCGTATCCACCTTTACACATGTTTTCGTAGCGTTTTTATTCATTCCTTTTCACCTCCGTTCATAATAGTTATGACTATCATAGCATTATTCGAATTATTTGGAAAGGGAAAATTTAACGTTCATTTATCATTATTCCAAAATTCTATTTGAAATTCGCACAAAGAAAAACATGAGAGGTTGATTCATAGCCCCTCATGTTTTCACTTTTTTCACAAATATTTTTACAACAGGCACCAAGAAAATCGAGACAACTAAGACACGAAAAAGCTGAAAGGCCGTGACAATCGTGACATTTGCATGGACTGAAGCGGCAATAATCCCCATTTGATCAAGACCACCAGGAACAATACTTAAAAAGCTTGTCCTAAAATCAAGGCTGTACAATGCTGCCATCACAAATGTTAAACCATAGGCTGCCCCTATAAAAATGCCCGCTGAAACAAACGCATAAAAGATATGCTTCTTCGATAAATGTAAATCCTCTTTTTTCAATAATAATCCGATATAAATTCCTAGCATGAGTTGAGCAATATGCAGAAGTGATAATGGTAATTTTGGTACTTCTATCCCTGCCATATTAATGCCCATTAGTAAAAACACGGGGCCTAGCATATAGCCTGTTGGAATTTTTAGCTTTTGTGCTAGCCACCCTGCGCCACCACATACCACAAGTATACCAACAAGGTTCCATGTGTATGTTCCATCAATCATAGAACTATTGCCACCCGCTCCTGCCACCATTAAAGGAACAAAGCCAACGATTAAAAGGACGCGGAGGATTTGAAAGAATGTGATGACCACCATATCCATCTCTTGTTGCTCTTCCGCAAATGCCACAACCTGCGACATGCCCCCAGGAACACAGCATGTTAAGGCAGTCGCAAAATCCAAATCTGTACGCTTGGCAACAAGGAAACTTACTGCAAAAAATAACAAAATAAAAATGATATTTAACACGACCATGCTTCCTAAAAAAAGCTTGATGTCCTGTACAGCTTCTGGTGTAAAGGCATAGCCGATAGAATAACCCGCTACGACTAAACCAAAATTGCGGAAAGAATGATGCCATTTTAATTGGACGTTGGTGGATAGCTGCACGGTGAGCACCGCTGTAATCGCTCCTAACAGCCAAGGCATCGGTATATGGAAAAATTGAAAAACTACAGCACCTATTAATCCAATGCATAATGTGGTGAACATATGCTTATCAAAAACAAACATGGTAGCAACCCCTTCAACTCGATAAACCTATTATGACCTTTATAATCCGCATTTTCTACTGGACCGACTTTTGAGCTGTTTGCTATCGTTGAAAAAGAACCTGTTATCCAACAAATAAAACCTCTTATCGAACAATTTATCCTTGCTAAAATTTTCTATGCTACATTAGTAATACCTGATTCAGCGTTTTTAAAGGAGGCCTCCTATGAAAATTCATTTAACCATCAATCATGAGCTCGAGGAAACTGAGGTTCATATTCATGCCAAGGAATATAATGAGCAAATTGAAAGATTGATGAGACAGCTTCAAGCATCCCAAACGACGATGCTAGATGGGTATGACCAACAAGAAATTCATCTATTAAAAATTTCCGATATTTATTCCATTTACGCAGAGGATGCCAAAGTATTTTTACAGACAGATGAGCAAGAGTTTGAGTCCAAGCGAAAATTATATGAGCTTGAGGCTCAGCTAGCCAAAGATTTTGTACGCGTGAGTAAGTCTACACTCGTCAATATCCATAAAATATCCTCTATTCAAATGGGCAAAATCGGCACTACACAGATATTACTTGAAAATGACGTAGCCATTCATGTCAGTCGAAAATATTTAAAAGAATTAAAGAGACACTTAGGTATTGGGAGGGATTCATAGCATGAAGTATTTACGCATGATGATTATCGGTCTACTCATTTCCCTTAGCTCCTCTTATGTCTTAGTGACACTTAGCGTCCTATCAAATAATGCGTTGGCGTCAGGAACAGAGTTATTCGAGCAAATTGTGATCGCAGCCATTCTTGGAATTGCTATTGGTTTGCTATCCTTCATTTTTGATATTGAGCCACTGCCTTTTACAGTTCAGCTTCTTCTCCATTTAGTAGCGGTGACAGCATGTGTACTAACCGCAGGCTATTTTGGTAGCTGGTTTGATTCAGGGGTATGGTATGTACTTATTGCGGAAGCCATTATTTACTTGATTGTTTGGTGTATTCTATATGTTCTTCAATTAAATGATATTGAAAAAATCAATAAAGAAATTCAAAAGAGAAGGGATTAACCACTCATGACGTTTGCGATAAAAGTTGAAAATTTATGTAAACAGTATGGTGAACAGCAAGCTGTCAAAGGCATTTCTTTTACAGTCGAACAAGGCACCCTCTTCGCTTTTTTAGGTGAAAACGGTGCAGGTAAATCTACAACGATTGAAATACTATGTACTTTACTAAAAAAATCGAGTGGTCAAGTAACTATTAATGGTTTCACACTCGACGCAAGCAATGATAACGCGGATATCCGTAAATCTATTGGTGTCGTGTTCCAGCAAAGTCTATTAGATGAGCGATTAACTGTACGTGAAAATATCCTCCATCGAGGGAAAACATATGGTTTATCGAAAGCACAGCTTACCGATAACTATCAATTTGTTTCCACCTATTTGCATTTAGAGGATATTGAAAAGAAAAAATATGGAGCATTATCTGGGGGACAAAAAAGGCGAGCAGATATTGCTCGTGCACTGATTCATCGTCCAAGTATTTTATTTCTGGATGAACCTACAACGGGGTTAGATCCACAAACACGTCAATTTGTTTGGCAGGCAATCAAGCAGCTTCAACTGGAAACCAATATGACTGTTTTTTTAACGACCCATTATATGGAGGAAGCGGCAGTCGCTCACCAAGTCACGGTCTTAAAGCAGGGAAAAATTGTTGCACAGGGAACGCCCGATGCACTTAAAACAAAATATGCCTATGATTCAATGGCTCTTGTTTTTCATAATACTCAGGAGGGAGCAAAATTTCTTGAGGAAAATGCGATTTCCTTTACCGAGAACCAAGGGATATACACCATCCGTTTAACTTCTACCTTACAAGCGCTTCCCCTTTTAAAAGAGGCTGAACCACTTATCGCCTCCTTCGAAGTCATTAAAGGATCAATGGATGATGTCTTTCTTCATATTATGGCAGAGGAGGAGGTTGCGTAGTGGAGGCATTAATTAGTTTAGTTCTACGTAATAACAAAATATTTAGACGGGATAAAACACAGGTGTTCTTCTCCCTACTGTCCGTCATTATTGTCATTGTGCTGTACGCTGTCTTTCTCCAAAAAATGCAGGTAGATGCCATTGAACAACTAACAGAAGCTACACCTGAATTGATCACCATGGTCAATGAGTGGCTTGTAGCAGGCTTACTATCCATGATTGCTGTTTCGACTACACTTGGTGCCTATGGTATCGCTGTTAAAGACCAAGAATCCAAGGTACAAGCCGACTTTTTAACAGCTCCTCTTTCTCGTGCAACCATTCAGTTGAGCTATGTACTCAATGCATTTATTATCGGCTGTATTTTTTCCTTTATCGCGCTCATTGGCTGTGAAATCTTTATTGTCACAACAGGAGGTAAGCTTCTAAGTTTCGGGGATTTTGTTCAGGTAATGAGCATACTGTTTTTATCTGTCTTGCTTGCAAGTGTTTTTAATTTATTTCTTTCGTTATTTGTGTCGACCCAAAATGCTTTCTCAACACTCGGCACAATTGTTGGTACATTACTTGGATTTTTATGTGGTGTTTATGTACCTCTTGGGGCTCTGCCAAGCTTTGCTCAACATGTAATCATGTACTTTCCAATTAGCCATACAACACTATTATTACGCAATGCTTTTATGGAGAACTCTATCGCAAATGTTTTTGACGGTGTGCCCGATTCCTATGTTGCAGATTATAAAATCAATTATGGCATTGTTTATGAACTTAATGGACATATACTTAGCTCCACAACAAGTCTAATTGTGATTGCCTGTACAATCGTAGTTCTTTCTCTAGCATCTATGACTCTATTTAAAAGAAAATATAATTAAATATTAGTTAACAATTATACACATCGTTTAGAAGACGATGTGTTTTTTATTGCATTTAAACAAACATTTTGTTATTTTAAATATAAAATAGCAAACAAAAATAAAATTCGTTTGTTTTAATAAGGAGAGGTTGCAATGGATGTAAATGAATTATTTTGGCAAGCTCCTATCGATGATCTTAAAAAGGGATATATTGATCAATCGACACACTTCACCTGTCTACTATGCGGAGAAAAAGTAGAAAAAGGCATTATTTATCCTCAAGAGGGCTTATTATATGAAGCAGAAAAAATGATGCAGCACCATATCATATTGTCTCACCAATCTGTTTTTCATTATTTAAACGGTCTCAATAAAAAAATGACAGGCTTAACAGAACATCAAAGCCATATTTTACGCTTATTTTATGAGGGAAAATCAGATCAGGAGATAAAAGAAGAATTAGAGATTGGCAGTGCCACAACGATTCGCCATCACCGTTTTGCTTTAAAAGAAAAGGAACGCCAAGCCAAAACATTGATGGTGATGATGGAGTTACTAAAAGAACAAGATCAGAAGGAGGAACCATTTGTGCCTATTCATAAAACAGCTACTATGGTCGACGATCGCTATAACGTAACCCTCACGGAAGAACAGCAATTATTAGAGAAGCTATTTCCAAACGGTGTTGGCAAGGAACTGGTTCGCTTTCCAAAGCGCGAAAAACAGAAAATTGTAGTGCTGCGTGCTATCGCAAATCTTTTTGACAAGGAAAAGCATTATACTGAAAAAGAATTAAATGAAGTGATCAAGCCGATGTATGAAGACTATGTTCATATACGTCGTTACTTAATTGAATACGGTTTTCTGGATCGCAAAGCAGATGGTAGTGCCTATTGGGTAAAAAATTAAGAAAGCAGGTAATTAAAATGGATCATAAAAAAGAGTTAAAAGAAATGTATAAAGAGATGAAAATTGAAGCTGGCGTTTTTACAATGACCAATACACAAACAGGCAAAGTATTTGTGGGGAGCTTTAATAATTTAAAGCGTTTAAATGGCTTTCAATTTATGCTAAAAACCAATACACATACGAACAAGGAGCTTCAGGCAGATTACAATTTATATGGTCAAGAAGCCTTTGAGGTGGAAATCGTTGAGTATTTAAAGAAAAAAGAAGAAGGCTATTTCGATGAAAAAAAAAGAGCTCGAAAAGCTGGAGCAAAAATGGCTCGACACGCTAAATCCTTATGGTGAGCGCGGTTATAATTCTTAGTATTTATCCAATAGATAGCTGAGTAAACAAGCAAATGAAAATTTAACTGTCTCCTCAGCTATTTTTTATTCATCCACACGATTCCATCTTAAATTATCATCATCATCATAGCCATAATAATAGATGGGGCGATCGTTCTTATCATAAGCAACAGCTTCTAATAAATCAATTTGCTGCGCATAAGGTATATAAAACGAAACTAGTTTACTATGTTCAATGGATTTTTTGATAATTCCTTGCTTTGAGTTAATTGTTATATATGAAACATTTTCATCATGAGATAATACAACAAATAAAGTTCCTTCATGATTCAAACGATAGCTCATGCCTCCTATTGTCTCTAAAGAATCATTCGTGGAGGAGATACCTGTAGCATAAACCCTTTTATATAGAAATACTTTTTTTTGTACCAAAACAGTTTGATAGATTTCTTTTTTATCACTCTTAAACAAATAAAAAATATCGTGTCCTTCTTGAATCTTTTCTACATTCTTATACTCAGGTGTCATAAAAAAATTTGCTTTTGCTGCGCTTAATGCCGTAGGTCGATAACCTGATAGAAATAATAAAACACTTACAATAACTATAATTAGTAACAAGGCTTTTTTCATATTTTCACCCACCCTATAACAAGCTAAATAACTGTTTTTAATCCAATTAATAAAAAATAAGTGTTTGCATTCAAAATTAAAGATCTACGTCCAGTAGCATACCAAACTAAAATCCCAGAAATCTCCTTTTTTGAACCAAAAGCCAATGTGCTCTCATGTTTAACAGGTTTATGAATATTATAAACAACCAAAAAACGGAAGTTATATAAACCAACCGATCGTTTAGCAACAAATTTCCTGCTGTGCTTTCTTCGTTAATTTATTGAAAACAAGCTCATAGGAATGTTGGATAAGATGCTCTACCAACTCCATCGGGACATCCTCAGCATCCATATAAATGGAATTCCAATGGGTTTTATTCATATAGTAACCAGGTATAATGCTTGCATAGGCTTCTCGTAATTCCTCCGCTCGAGAAGGCTCACATTTCAATGTAAGCACAGGCTTACCCGTTCTGTTTCCTCCAAGCATGGCAAACATTTTTCCACCGATATGATAGCGATCTGCTTGCCACTCCTCTTGATAGTCATACGTTGTTCCATGAAGCTGTATACAGTAAGCATGAATTATTTCTTTTTCCATCTTTACGATCCCCTCCCCAAAATAAAAACACACGTTCGATTATGGTAAGTATAATCTAAAACGTGTGTAGAGAATAGCATTATTTAGTTGTACCACGATCAAACATCCCGATTACTTCCGTCGTCTGTAAAATATTCACAAACGACTTTGGATCAGTCTCCTTAATCGTGCTTTTCACATCAGCTAGCTGGTAACGCGTAATCACTGTAATTAATACTTTCCGACCCTCGCCTGAATACGCTCCCTTTGCATCGATAATTGTTACCCCACGATGTAGCTTTTCTAATAGCTGCTGTTTGACCTCTTCCCCTTTACTCGTAATAATCATTAGCGTTAATTTAATATGGCTTGTATGAATTGTATCCACTACTTTTCCAGTTGCATAAATGGAAACAAGGGTTAACAATGCTGCATCCCAGCTAAAGACAAAGCCAGAAGCAGCCACTACAATTCCATTCATAGCGGCAATTAACGTACCGAGTGGAAAATCGCGTTTGCGACTAAGTAGCATAGCAATAATATCAAAGCCCCCTGAAGAGCCAGCTGCTCGGAAAATCATGCCCATTGCAAAACCTACAATCACACCACCAAATAAGGACGCGAGGATCGGCTCTTGTGTCGCTTTGTGTATTGGAATAATATATAAACTCACTGACAACACAGCGACCGAAAGAATGGTATAGCTAATAAATCGCTTGCCGAGCTTCATCACACCTAAAATCAGTAAAGGCAGGTTAAGCAGTAAATTTAACACGCCTGTATTCAAAGGGGTAATAATCCCAAGCATGATGGCAATACCACTCAAACCACCACTCAAGATTTCATGGGGAATCAATAAATAATTATAGGCAAAGGCCACTAAAATGGAAGAAAGTGTAATTATAATCACATTTCGCATAATGCTATCCCCTATCAATCAACGACCAAATTTTGATACATCTTTGTCATAGACTACCCAATTTCTCCTCATGAAAAACCTATCCTCTTACTTTTTCTTCTGTTCTTCCTTTAAAGGCATATTTTGTTTATGTTCCCCGGTATCCGCAACTTTATAGATTCGCTCAAGCATCGGTGGATGTGTATAACGGAACCACTTCACTAAGAGTGGCGGGTTCACTTCACTTAAGCCTGAAATCGTTAGCTTTTGAAATGCTGTTACAGCCGCTTCTCGATCATTCATAAGGTTAATCGCATATTGATCGGCTCTCGTTTCCTGATATCTCGATATAAAATTGGATACTGGATTGGAAGCAAATAGTAAAATAGAAGTAATGAGTAAAAATAATGGATAGGAACGAATGCTACTGATTTTATTAATTTTTAAAACCTGACCATACCGTGAAATCAAGCGACGCATAATTTTCGCCGTTAGCCATAGCCCTATCAGTATTAACAATAAATAGCCTGCAATGCCAAAATAAATATGCTTTTCTACATAATGTCCCATTTCATGTGCCATGATAAATAAAATTTCATTGTCCGTTAGCCTATTTAATGTAGTATCCCATAGCACAATTCTCGAATTGCTCCCAATTCCTGTCACATAAGCATTTAAGGCATTTGTCTTTTCTGCCATATTAACCTCATAAACATGCTCTGCCGGAATATTGGCCTGTGTAGCAAGTGAAAGTATCTTTGTTTCCAGCTCTTTATTTTTTAATGGATAAAAATCATTGTACAAAGGATCAATGACAACTGGCTGAATGAACATCACAAAGATTGTAAAAGGGATGGTTAAAAGCCAAGCATAGAGCCACCACCTTTTTTCACTCTTTTTAATGAGCCAATAAATCACCGTAACAATAATCAAGCTAGCGCCAAAGTTCACCCAAAAATCAATGACACCATCCTTCATCCAAGATGCAAATGCTTGTGTACTGATACCATAGCTTTTGCTAAGATGATAGCGATAATAGTCAAGCGGGAATAGCACGATATAGAGTAATAAAGATAATAGGAATAAGTAGCCTGCATTTTGCAATAGCTTCCACTTCGTTTGGGAGGTCGTCACTTTTTCGAAATACCGGGAAACACCCATTAGTAAAATAAAGAAGTAAATAAGCCATTCTAAAGGGGTGGCTACAAAGAATAAAAAGTTCCGTATTTTTGAATATTCACCACTTAAAAAAAGCTCCTTGCCAGACATAAACATCACTGGATCTGCAGCCGTTCCTTGTAAGGCACTCGGTATTTTACCACCGCCGCTGTGGAATATATACCAGTACATACAAAGCACGTAAACACCGAAAAGTAGTAGTGTAACAATGCCCATTTTTTTCGCTATGTTATTTCCCCCTCATATCACCCAAAGTTTGTCCTATAGTAAGTGTAAGCGAAATTATCAAAGTTAGAACAAACATTGACCTACTTTTTTAATCTCTCTGTGGCCAAAGAAAAATTTCGCCTCATTTCTATATGAGGCGAAATCATTACCGTCCTATTCATTTATCCATAACAAATGCCGTTTTACCACGTTGATCCCCACTTAGATAGCCAGTGGATAATAGCTGCTCATACCATTGCTTTTCTATAGTAGCTGCTTGAGCCGCATCATCTACCTTCGTAGAAAGTTCAACCATAATGTCTCCTTTGTACTGCCATACCTCTATATCCGCTTCATGTCCTAAAAAGCTTCCTTTATAGGTCATAGCACTAGCAGGCCCATATACGACAACTTGAGACAACGTATTTTTATACCATGCTTCGGAGTTCCAATTTACAATTTTCTTTGGCGCATTTTCAAGAATGAGTTTTTTAGCAACATTTGTATCAACTGAATCATAAGAGACCTCAGCAGAAGTCTTCAAGGATTCCTTCCGGCTAATCGTAAATGTACGATGATCTCCCTTAATATCTAGCTCAAACTTATAATTTGACTCAGAACCAGTAAAACCATGATTCATTGTTTCTGCCATTGCTTCACTTAAAGGTGTGTTTAAAAAACGCTTTTTGTAGGTTACATCCATTTTATTACTACCCTTATATACACGTAAGCGATGTATATAATCATTATGGAGAAACGATTGGTCAAGCGTATCATAAAAATAAACTTTTACGTCATCCTTTTTAGTTGCTTGAAAAACCTGGACAATAGTTGATTCCTTAAAAATCTCAGGTTTAATATTGA
Source organism: Lysinibacillus sp. FSL K6-4013 (assembly GCF_038630435.1). Taxonomy (NCBI): domain Bacteria; kingdom Bacillati; phylum Bacillota; class Bacilli; order Caryophanales; family Bacillaceae; genus Lysinibacillus; species Lysinibacillus sp. FSL K6-4013. The sequence continues at coordinate 1,474,555 of NZ_CP152031.1, read as the reverse complement.
ATTTAATTTCATGGCCCGGCTCAATGGCTGCTTTCGCTTGTGTTGTATTCACACTCATCATACTCATCACTATCAAGCCCAAGACACATATATATAATGCCCAATTTTTTAGTTTAGTCATGCTTTAATTCCTCCTTCGGAAATGTTGTTGTTAAATTTGTATGTGTACTGTGAAAATAGATTGTTTGTCGTGCACGAAGTCTCTGCGACAGTGTCACTACATCCCAATAGTCTGGATGTGTTTTATAGAAGAATTCCTCAGAGATATGCTTTAAGCTAGCTGGATTGTAAGCATGACGAGAATAGCCTGTATGAACAAAAATTGCCGTCGGGTAATCCTTTGCAAGCTCCTCCACTTGAGCCGCATCCTGCTCTGAGACAAAATACAATACATGGTCACTGTCCTGTTTTTGCTTGAGTCGTTCTAAAAGCATCACTTTATTCGGCCAAATATTTTCATGCTCTTCCTCATAATGCGCCAATAAAGATTGTAGCTTTACATCTACACGAATGGCTCGAGTTGTATGTTCGGAAAGATACGTCATAATATCAACTGTTTTGCCCGAAAAAGAGGAGGGGAATATAAATGAATGATTGGGATGAGCCTTTACATACATAGCCATTTGCTGTAACACCTCAAGATTTCGAATGCATTTTTCCGCATGTCCACTATCAATAAACGCTACATCATAAACCGTTCCATCCTCCGCTGGCAAGGTCGCCTTTAATAAATACGAATCGACTACATAATCACCAGAGAAAAAAATCATTTCATCAAAGAAACGAATTTTGTACCACACGCTTCCAATTAAATGCCCACTATATCCCCATTGAAAGGCAAGATATTCATTGACCTCTATCCATTTTCCAACCGTATCTGGATAGAAAGTTCGGACTTGTGGAAGAGGCAGTGGAAGCTGCTGAGCAGTTGTATGACTCATTAGTATCGGTCCCGTATAGCCCATGTTCTGTAGTAATGGCAATGCCCCTACATGATCAATATGCGAATGAGAAATAAAGACAGCAGCTAGCTTTTCAATATGATTAGATGTAATATTTGGTGGCGTTTTTTGTGTATCTTTCATAATGCCACAATCCAATAAAATAGCCTGCCTCTGATTTTCAATATAAAAACAATTGCGCCCATATTCGCCTACACCACCTAAAATTTCAACACTAAGCATTGGCCTGCCCTCCTCGTTTTTGCAGCCAACCTAATAGGAACATAAAAATAACTGTCATAAGGACGGTTATAACAGCTACTGCCATCCCAACCCCTACATTACCTTGCTCAAATTGGCTATAAATAAAGGTTGCCCCTGTCTCTACTGATGGTGGCAAAATTAAAAGGCCAGCTACAAGCTCCCGCATTGAAATAATAAAGGTCATCATCATTCCCGTTAAAATACCCTGCATCAAAAGTGGTAGGATGATACGACGATAAACGGCCATGTTACTACGTCCAAAAATAGCGGCTGATTGAAAGATAGAGGCATCTAATTGTGAAAAAGAAGACTTTATATACTGCACCGAATAAGGCAAAAACAGTACACAGTATGTGACTACTACCATTGCCTTTGTGTTATAAATCGTTGCGGGAAGCCAAGGAGCATTCCAAAACATAATTAAACCTACAACAAAGACAATCCCCGGAATAATATTAGGCATTAAACTAAAGAAGTCTAATATTTGCTGCTTTCTGGTTTCACCTTTTTTAATATAAAGAGCGATGAATAAACCTATTATGGCGGTTATCAAGGCCGTCATGATAGAGAAAACGATGCTATTTAAAAATGCTGTCAATCCTGCGCTTCCACTAGTGAAGACCTCTTGATAAGAAGCCAAACTGAAATTTCCTGCCTGTAAACCATCTCCCCGTACCTTTTGCAAAGAGGTCACAATAATAGAGAAATAAGGAATGCCGATAGATAGCAATACGACAAGCCCTACAAAAGTCCACGAAGCTGTTTTTATATACCATTTGTCTTTGATCTCACGTCTAGCAGGTGTTTTTCCTGATAGCACACCATATGTATATTTGCGTCCAATGAGATTTTGGAAATACCAAATGACTAAGCAAACAGACAATAAGAATAAGGATAGCGAGGTTGCCATGCGAATATCGACTGGCCATCTTGATAAATAGGAATGAATTTCGGTTGTAAACACTTGAAACCCAATTCGACTGCCGAATGTAGCTGGCGTTCCAAATTCAGCAAGCGTCTTAATAAAAATAAGCAGACTTCCCAAAACATAGCTTGAAAATAAAAGGGGTAACACAACCTTTAGCCAATTTTGCGAAGAGCTTCGCCCAAAAATCAGCGCTGCATCTAAAAATGAGCCATTTATGCGAAGCAATGTATTTTTCAGCATTAAATACAAAAACGGAAACAGGTGTAAGCACATGATCACTACCATGCCAAATAAGGAAAAGAAGGAATCTGTCATCCAAGCAGCACTTGGAATAAGCTGCTGTAAAAAACCATTGTGCTGCATAAACAAAATCCAGCCCATTGAACCAATATAGGGAGGTGTCATAAATGGAATTGTTAACACTATATCGAGCCATTCATATTGATATAAACTTGTTTTCGTGCGAATGAAAGCCATAGGTAATGCGATAATTGTTGTCCCAATAATCACGAAAACCCCTAAAACCATCGAATTCCCAAGTGTTTTCCATATTCTATCGTGTGCAAACATTCGACTAAACTGTGAAATATCAACATGTCCCTCTTTTATAAAGGTATAAAATAAAATGGCCATCAACGGTGCGATAGCAAATATGATGACAATTGTTAGTAAAAATCCAAAAGCTCGTCTTCCTTCCATTATCATGACGATTTCAACCCTTCTCTATGAAAACTAGAAGGAGGTATATTAACCTCCCTTTATTTAACGAAATAAATCCGTAAACTTTGTTAGTACTTCCAGCTGTTTCGCTTCCGCACCCATCCAATCAACTGTTAACTGTGGAATTTCATCTAATGCTGCACGATTTTTCACAGCAATATCTTTATTCCCTGGTAATAAGTAAGCATCTGCTACTAGCTTTTGCCCTTCATCTGACAATAAAAAATCAACATAGGCTTGTGCAGATTCTACATGTTGCGCATCCTTTAAAATACCTACTGCTCTTGGACTAACAACTGTCCCACTCTTCGGATAAATGATTTCCACTGGCTCACCGTCTGCTTTTGCTTTATAAGCCATATAGTCTACACCTGCAATCGTGGCATTTTTCTCGCCTGTAATAACCGCATCTAAGGCTTCTTTATTCGCACCATTGACTTGTAAGCCATTTTTCTTCCAACTTTCAATTGTGCTCCAAGCTGTTTTTTCTGCTGCTGTGTAGCCAAATAAGAAATCAACAGCAGATCCTGACAGACTTGGATCGGGAATATTTATTTTATTTTGCCAATCAGCTTTTGCTAAATCAGACCAATCCGTAGGCGCCTGTGTCGTATTTTTCGTATTATAGGCAATACCTAAAGCAGAGGCACTGTAGCCATAAAAATATCCATCTTGATCCGACCAATCACTGTTGATTTTGTCCTTGTTTTTAGCCGCTTCGTAGCTTTGCAATTGATCTGTTGCTTTTAATCCATCCATTGAGGCGACAGAGGCAAGTACAACAATATCAGCTACAGGATTATTTTTTTCCGCTTCTAAACGAGAGAGAATTTTACCCGTAGTTCCTTGAAACATTTCCACTTTAATCCCTGTTTTTTCTTCAAATGCTTGCTGAATATTTGCAGCTAAATCATCTGGCCCAGCAGAATACACTGTCAGTACTTTCTCCTCCTGTGTCTTTGCACTTGCTTCATTCGTCTCTTTTGCCTCTTTATTACCACAGCCAGCTAATGCTAAGGTCAATAAAATGCCAGCAGTTGCCCATAATTTAAAATGTCGTTTCTTCAATGTAAACCCTCCAATTGATAGATTTGTTTTTCATCAATAAAAACTTGCAATCTTTTTCCATGCTCTAATGGCTGCTTCTCATAAAAGCTCCAAGACTGTCCATCTACCTGTGCTTGTACTAAATAACGATCGCCAATAAATGTACTTTTCACAATCTGCGCTTGTTTGGCAATCGTACCAGGACGCGAGACTCTCGAAACCCCTTCAGGTCGCACAATTGATTGTCGATTGTGAAGCCAATTCACTTTGCCAATAAAATCTGCCACATAGGGCGTTGCTGGTGCACGATAAATTTCCTCAGGCGAGCCAATTTGAGCAATCCTCCCTGCCTCCATAACAATAATTTGATCAGACATTGTCATGGCCTCTGTTTGATCATGTGTTACGAAAATGGCTTGGCAATTAAGCTCATGAATGAGGTGCATAATTTCATCTTGCATTTGCTCTCTTAAAACAGCATCGAGAGCGGATAAAGGCTCATCAAATAAAATTAATTGCGGTTTGGTCGCTAAAGCTCTAGCTAATGCCACTCGCTGCTGCTGTCCACCCGATAATTCACCTGGCTTTCGTTTCTCATAGCCTTGCATTTTTACCAATCGCATCACATGCTCGACTCGTTCAGGAATAGCTGATTTCGGAATAATGCCCTTTAAACCAAAGGCAATATTTTGGAAGATGGTCATATGTGGCCATAGAGCAAAATCTTGAAAAACCATAGCAATATTACGCTTATTTGGTTTGACATTTTTACGAGACACCGAAGAATAAATGACGGTGTCATCAAATCGTATTTCTCCTTTTGATGGCTGTTCAAGACCAGCTATCAACTTTAATAAGGTTGTTTTGCCACAGCCTGATTGTCCGAGAATCGTAATAAATTGCTGATCTAACTCCACATCGATCGGCCATAATGCTTGAGACTGCCCATATTTTTTCTCGATATTTTTTAATGAGATTTTCATAAGTGTCCTCCTCGTTACTTACAACTATAAATTCCAGATATTTAGAAAATATTAATCTATTATTAATAACACGTTAAAAAAAATCTAATAAACTAAAGCAAATACAAGATTTTTTCTAATTTCCTTTAGGAGGATAAAATGAACAATAGTAAATTACAGGCATTTTGCTTACTTGTAGAATTAAAAAAATTAGCCCCTGTCGCCAAAGCACTTGGCATTACAGCCCCCACCGTATCCTTTCATATTCGCTCTATAGAGGAGGAATACGGTATTCGTTTATTTCGAACAAATGCTGGAGGATACCGTTTAACAGAAGCGGGCGAAGGTGTGTATCATTACGCTCGTCAAATGGTTCAACTTCAAAAGGATATGGATCGTTTTATTGAAAATCTTTTAGCTGGCCATATCGGTTCATTACGATTTGGGGCGAGTGGCTTACCTGCCCATATTTTTATGCCAGATTTAATTCATCAAGTTTCAACGACCTATCCTGAGATTCGCATTTCATTAGAAGTAAAAACAGCACCCGAAATTGAAAAAAAGGTAGCACTACAAGAATTAGATTTCGGGCTCATCATGGAGACTAAGCAGGAAAATCCTTTACTTCAATACGAAACGATCGGTGAAGATGCACTTGTATTGGCATTCAGCCCATCACACGAGCTAGCAGCACAAAAAGACATCACTAAAGAAGATATTCTTAAGTACAAGCTATTGTTGCATACATCCTCTAGCTCCACGAATCACTTCATTGAAAAGTGGATGGACCCTTTTCAGCCTTCTATTTACACAATTGAGCTGGATTCTGTGAGCACGATTAAAAAGATGCTGACCTTTGGCAAAAACTTGGCGTTTCTATCTGTTTCCTTAATAGAAGAAGAATTAAAATCAGGTGTACTGCTGAAGAAAGATCTACATGATGTAACACTAAATAGAAAAATTCAATTGATTTATCCGAAAACGCGCTTAGATCATAAAATGGATGAATTTGTAAAAATGTCGGTTTATGAAATAGCAAAGCAATTAAAAATGTCTTCTACGATGACATAATTCCACATACAGTCGTAATAACATGGAATGGGAAGATATTTTTATGAAAGGAGGGTTGTCCTTGCTAACCAAGCTGTTGACAAAAGATTGTATACAGCTTGCAAACTTTGTCCAATCATGGCAAGAAGCAATTCATTTAGCGGCTAGCCCATTAGTACAACAACACAAAATTGAACAGCGCTATGTCGAAGCCATGATTCGATCTATTGAACACTATGGTCCTTACGTTGTCATCACACCCAAAGTAGCCATTCCTCATGCACGGCCATCTGATGGGGTTCATGAACTAGCCATAAGCTTGCTACGGTTACAAAAGCCTGTTTTTTTTAGCCCTAATCACCCTGTCTACCTACTGATTGTGCTAGCTGCCATTGACAATGCTTCACATCTACAGGTGTTGGCTGATTTGACATCAGTATTACAAGAACCCGATCAGATTGATGACCTAATCGCCTGTCAACATGCGGACACGATATGGGAGAAAATCAAACAATATACGACAAAGGAGTCAACAGAATGAAAATTTTAGTCGTGTGTGGAAGCGGTTTAGGAAGTAGCTTTATTTTAGAATTGAATGTTAAAAAAGCATTAGAAGTATTGGGGAAAGATGCAGAGGTAACGCATACAGATTTAGCGTCTGCCAAGGCGGAGAAAGCAGATATTTATTTAGGGGCCGCTGATATCGTGAATGAATTAGCGAAAGACAAAGGAATCATTGTGAGCATCGTTAATATGATGAGTATTGCAGAAATAAAAGAAAAGCTTGAACCATTGCTTTAAGCATAAAAAAATTGGATAGGATGAGGTGTTGATATGTTAGATGTTATCATGCATGACATTTTAGGAACACCAGCTATATTAGTCGGCCTATTCGCTTTTATTGGTTTACTCATTCAAAAAAAATCAAGTTCCACTGTTCTGTCAGGTACATTAAAAACGATAATGGGCTTCGTCATCCTCGGAGCAGGGGCCACTGTCTTGATTGGCTCCTTAGATCATTTTAGTAAAATGTTTGATCATGCCTTTCAGGTACAGGGAGTCATTCCCAACAATGAGGCCATCGTGGCAGCTGCTCAGACTAATTTTGGTACAGCTACTGCATTAATCATGGTATTTGGTATGATTATGAATCTACTATTTGCGCGATTTACGCCATTAAAATATATCTTTTTAACTGGACATCATACATTATTTATGGCTTGTTTAATCGCTGCTTCATTGTCAGTTGGGGGGATGAATGGGACACCTCTTATTATTGTCGGGTCTATTATTCTTGGGCTTTGTATGGTCGTGTTCCCTGCCATTTTGCAGCCGACGGTTCGGCAAATAACAGGTAGTGACGACTTTGCAGTTGGTCACTTTGGCAGTGTTGGCTATTATGTTTCTGCAAAGATTGGTAAGCTCTTTGGCAATAAAACGAAATCCACAGAGGATATACAGGTTCCGAAATCATTAGGCTTTTTACGAGATACCTCAGTGGCTATTTCTTTAACAATGAGTGTGTTCTTTGTGATTGTTGCCCTTTTTGCTGGCCCTTCCTATATTGAGACACAATTATCAGCTGGCTCAAATTTTATTATTTTCGCTATTATGCAAGCGATTACATTTGCAGCGGGTGTTTATATTATTTTAGCAGGTGTACGGATGTTAATTGCTGAAATTATTCCAGCCTTCAAAGGCATTGCAGATAAACTTGTTCCAAACACAAAACCAGCGCTTGATTGTCCAACCATTTTCCCCTTTGCCCCAAATGCTGTTATCATTGGTTTCATTTTTAGTTTTGTAGCAGGACTGATTTCCATGTTTATACTCCCCTTCATCGGACTTAAAGTGATCGTGCCAGGTCTTGTTCCCCATTTCTTCACAGGTGCTGCGGCAGGTGTCTTTGGAAATGCTACTGGCGGTAGAATTGGTGCGATGTCCGGAGCCTTTGCCAATGGTTTATTAATTAGCTTTATTCCAGCCATACTCCTTATCTTTATGGGAGACATTGGCTATGAGGGCACAACCTTCGGTGATTCAGACTTTGGGGTAATCGGCATTATTATTATTAATTTATTAAAATTATTCGGCGCTGTTTAGAACATATAAAGCCTGACGCTATTTGCGTTAGGCTTTTATAGTGCTGTACATACAAGAAGTGCTACGAAAACCTTTATAAATCAATTACTTTATTAGTAATCTAGCTTTATATTATTAACTTATTATGTATATAGAAATGATTCATTATTCTTAGACATCCTAAAAATTTTTTGCACGGATGTCTGACATCAGACTAAAAATATTAAGTTTTTGCCGATATATATTTTATACACAACAGGAGGTACACAAAATTTGAAGAAATTATTCACTAGTTTTCTTTTGATCACTCTGTTGATAGCAGGCTGTTCCTCAGCACCGACAGAAACATCAACTGAAGGATATAAGATAGGAATTTTACTATCAGATGCAGGACTAGGCGATGAATCATTTAATGATTCCGCTTTTAAAGGCTTAGAAAAAGCGCGCGACGAGCTAGGCATTTTGTTTGATTACAAAGAGGCTCCTGATGGTAAATACGAGGAAAAGCTGAATGAACTTGTAGCAGAAAAATATGATATCATCATTGGTCTCGGGTTCTCTGTACAAGAAGCACTAGAAAAGACTGCAAAACAAAATCCCTCTCAGCAATTTATACTGATTGACGGGCAATCTGATATTAACAACATCATTTCGATTACCTTTAAAGAACAAGAAGGTAGCTTTTTAGTTGGCATGATTGCCGCTATGACAAGTAAAACAGGAAAAGTTGGCTTTATTGGTGGAGCAGATGCTCCTGTTATCCATCACTTTGAAAATGGTTTTATCGAAGGAGCACGTTATGTACAGCCATCGATTGAAATTATGAGTGACTATGCTGGTACCTTTGACGATACCCAGGCTGGTGCAGCAATAGCAGAAAGGTATATCAAAAATAACGTTGATTTTATTTACCATGCAGCAGGCTTTACTGGCTTTGGGGCGATAAAAAAGGCAGAGGAAATGGGGATCTATGCAGCAGGTGTTGATATCGATCAGTTTTTTGTTGCCGAAAAAACAGTTGTCACATCCATGCTTAAAAATGTTGATCTAGCCGTCTATCAACTCGCTAAGACATTAGTAGAAAATGGTAAAATTACAGAAAAATCCTTTGCATTAGGTTTAGCGGATCAGGGTGTGGGACTAGCAGATATTCGTGTAATTCAACTGACAGCTGAGCAACAGACTGCTATCGAAGAAGCCATTATTTCAGGTACGATAAAAGTTACTGCGGAAAAGAGGAATGACCAGTGACACTACGTAAGAAATTATTTATGAACACATTGATTCCAATCGTATTGGCTATGGCTATGATTGGCTTTATTATCCTACAAACATTCACGATCCAAACAACAGCACAGGATGATACGAAACTTTTACTTGCAGTGAAAGAACTAGAGCAAAGTTTAGTTGTTGCCAGTCAATCTTTAAATAATTTTACCTACTTAGATAGTGAAGCCAATAAAAACGAAGCGCTCGCTATTTTGCAAGAAACAAAAAGTAATATAGAGGCATTAGCCTCCCTAACGAGAATGCCTGAGCATCAGACAATCGTCGAAAAAATAGCTAGTAAATTTGAAAATCTAGAAAAAGCGACTGAAAGCGGTTTTCAAGAAAAAAATCGCTCTGAAATTAAAAAGCAGTCCATCAGAATAAAAGGGATTTTAAACGATATGTATTTGCTCAAAAAAGAAACGAACGAATGGTATCAAGAAATGATCCAAGTAACGAAGCAAAAAATAGGTTTCATTACAACCTCTACCATCATAGGTAGTGTGCTATTAATTATTGCTACGATACTTTATTCCTATGTAGCTGCGAAAAGAATTACCAAACCCATTAATCAGATTGTAGATTGTGCACAGGCTGCAGCAACAGGAAACTTAACAATGGATACTTCTACCCTCTCCTATCAAGCAAACAGTCGATATGAGATTGATCAATTAACAAAAAGCTTTGCAGACATGATGAATAATTTAAAAAATACTGTACAATCCATTGATAATATTGGAAAGGATGTTAATTTGTTTACACAAGAAGTGACAAGCCATATGAACAATATTCATGAAAGTAGTAATCAAGTCGCTACCTCAACCGACGAATTAGCAAAAGGCAGCTATACGATGTCAGAAGACATTCAATCAGTGGCACTCCAAATGAATAATATGGCAGATCAATTTAGGGATGTTATGCGTACGAGTGAGCAATCGGCTGACACTGGCAAACAAGCTCTGGAGGCTGTTCAAAATGGTCAATATTCATTAGAAAAACAATCTTCCATTGCAAAGGATATATCAACCACATCACTTGATATTAAGGAAGCTGTAACTCAATTTTCTCAATTCACTTCGGAAATTGAAGGCGCAGCCAATGCTGTCCATACGATTGCTACCCAAACAAATTTATTAGCACTAAATGCTGCCATCGAGGCTGCAAGAGCTGGAGAAGCAGGCAAAGGGTTTGCCATTGTTGCCGAGGAGGTTAAAAAGCTCTCTTCTGAAACGGAGAATGCTACGAATTTAATCACTTCAATGGTCTCGCATATTCAAGATGGCATTACGCACATCCTTACTACGGCTGAACGAGGTTATCTGCTGTCAAATGAGCAATCTCAATCCATGGTAGAGACAGAACAATCATTCTCTGTTATTACCATGCACATAACAAATATCCATCGCGATTTACAAAACCTCACAAGAGAAATGGCACAAACGAATGAAATGAGCCAGCAAGTAAATAGTACCATTGAAAATATTTCAGCTATTACAGAAGAAACGGCTGCTGGCACAGAAGAAATATCGGCATCAACGCAAGAACAGCTACTTTCCTTCCAAAAAATTAGTGCTAAGATAGACGATCTTGAAGCTATGACTAATACGTTGATGAATGAGCTCAAAAAATTCACCCTATAGCGATTCGATTCATTACCGCAAAAAATCCAGTGAAATGATTCACTGGATTTCTTCTTATGGTTGAAAAACAAAACAGTCAATTAAAAGGTAGAAATGGATTTCCGTTGTAGGCTACTTGCTTTATTGTGGGCGAGCGCCGAGTCGTTTTTCTCCGCTACCGCTCCGTTTAGTGGCTCCCCTGTTTCGCTATCCCACGGGAGTCAAGTAGCCTCCCATTTGAACCTACAAAAGTGTTACCTTTTTAGCGAAGGTGTTCACTACTCTTTATGAAGAGGTGTTGTCACGCATCACTTCTCCACATTGAATTGAAAATATGAGCTTATCCCCACTAAGAATACAGATAATAGGCTATATTCTACTAGTTGATTGGAGAGGAGCCAGCGTCACTCCTAGGGGATTTAGCGTCACAGATGAGACTCTGGAGCGAACGTAAGTGAGTGAAGCGGCTCATCGGACGCCCCCTGGAAAGGACGCTGGCGGAACGGAAATCAACCTCTCACCTTGCAAAGTTTCTTCTGCCGTTGACATCATCTTTTTCAACAACAAGAAGAAATCCAATGAAAATGATTCACTGGATTTCTTCTTTCATTATAAAGTTAAGCCACCATCAACTAATACGATGGAGCCTGTCATATAGCTTGCTTTGTCCGATGCTAGGAACACAACCATTTCTGCTAATTCCTCTGGTTTCGCATAGCGTCCCATTCTCATGTTTGGAATTTCCTCTGGCACATAGCCACCTGTTTCAAACATGGCCGTTACACTGTTTGTTAATGCCGTTTCTACTCCACCTGGACAAATACCATTGATACGGATACCTTTTTTTACATACTCTAAAGAGGCAGATTTTGTTAAACCAACTACTGCATGCTTACTTGCTGAATAGACAGCCATACTATGCTCACTACGAACACCCGCTGTCGAAGCTGTATTAATAATAGAGCCGCTTCCTTGTCCCTCCATTACTTTTAAAACATGTTTTAAGCCAAGGAATACACCCTTCACATTGATTGACATAATACGGTCATATTCTGCATCTTCAATCTCTGTTAGTGGAGAAATTTTCTGAATAACCCCAGCATTATTGAAAAATATATCAATGCGTCCATACGTATCAACAGCCGCATTGACATATTTCTGAACGTCTTCACTTTTTGAAACGTCAGCCTGAACGAAGATACCTTCTCCACCTTGTTCTTTAATCAAGCTTACTGTTTCTTCTCCTGTTTCTTTGTTGAAATCCACTACTACCACTTTTGCGCCATTGCTAGCAAGTTTCAAACTACTGGCTCTTCCAATACCGCTTCCTGCGCCCGTTACTACTGCAATTTTATTTAAAAGATCCATCTTCTCTTCCTCCCTAACATTTTGAAGTCACTATCTATTTTATTGCTACTTCCCCTTCATTTATTGTATTATTCTACACAAAATAGTACTTTCTCAATGTCTATCCAATAAAAATGTAAATGCTTTCATTTTGATAGCACCATTACGAACTGAGGTATAGGAACATGAAAATTACCACTATCGATCTTCAATACATAAGCCAATTAATCTATGAAACACACCATCTTCCAGTCACTTATATTAATTCATTGGGGGAAATAATTTTTGACTATTCATCAGCAAATAATTCATCTTACATTTCTTTAAAGGAGCAGCTCAAAACATATCCTTACCATACAAATTCAAATGATTATCCAATTTTTTTCTCTTATGCTGAATTTAATTTCTTCTATATTAACTTGAAGACAGATGATCAATATTTAGGGGCAATTGTAGTTGGTCCTTCCTTTTCTGCAGAAGTGGAAAATATAAAGGCAAATGTTAATCAAGAGCTGATCCCTATTCTTCATTATCAACAAAGTTTAGCCATTAGTTTATTTGTGTATTACTCCATCTATCAAAAGAAATTAAATAAAACAGCTGTCATTTATCACAACCAGGCATTAAAACCTCTCATTCGTCATGAGGAAAATACGGCGCTTGAGCTCTCCCATGCAAGAAGAAATGATATTATTCATACAAACCTTTACTACGAAAAAATATTGTTAGACAATGTGAAAAATGGGCGTATGGAGAAATTAAATGAAGTTTTGAATTATTCTATAGTCGAGCAAGCAGAACTTGGAATACTTTCAAAACGCAATAATTTAAGAAGTATTCAATATTTAATGATTACAGGAATTGCACTTATTTGCCGTGCAGCGATTGAGGGTGGATTAAATGAAGAAACAGCCTTTACATTAAATGATTTTTACATTCAAAAGCTAGAGGATCAAAACAGCTTAATCGATATTCTTTCGTTAATGGAGGAGGCTATTTACGACTTTACAAGCCGTGTATCGCAAACCAATAAAATGAAATATTCAGCACCCATTACTACCTGTATCCATTATATTGAAAATCAATTATATGGGGATCTAACACTCGACCAGCTTTCAGCTATTTGCCATCTAAGCCCCAACTATCTTTCATCTTTATTTAAAAAGGAAGTAGGGACTTCCTTTAGTGAATACATTCAGCAGCAAAGGATTGATGAGGCGAAAAAACTCTTAACATTTACCAACTATCCAATCCTAGATATCGGCTCATTACTTAATTTCACAGATCAAAGCTATTTCATTAAAGTTTTCAAAAAATTTACAGGGATCACTCCTAAACAATATAGAACTAAGTATTCTCATAAATAATTCGTTATAGAGGGAAAGTAAAAAGAAGGTAGGAATCAACTTTTACTTTCTCTTTCCTTTTTTGAAGTACTAACCATAACCTCTATGTCATACCCTGTATTAAAACGTAACCATTACACTTTAAGGAGGTCTATGTGGAACGTCTCCATTTTTCTAAATATGTATTGAATTTTTGGTTCCTTTTCATTTTATTCATAGGCATGCTACCCCTACTGTTATTCAACGTCTCAGCACTAAACGACCTTAGTTCCTCTCTACTCAATTTAAATACGATATTTTTAAGTATTTTAATTGAAGCATTACCATTTGTCTTAATTGGAATACTGATTGCAGGCTTTATTCAGATTTTTATTACAGAGGAACATATCCAAAGGTGGATTCCTCGAAATCCTGTGATGGCTGTTATCATGAGTTGTTTTGTAGGTGCATTATTTCCAGCCTGTGAATGTGGGATTGTTCCGATTGTTAGAAGATTGATTGCCAAAGGCGTACCAATACATGCAGCTATGGGTTTTATGTTAACTGGTCCACTTATTAACCCTATTGTTATTCTTTCTACCTATATGGCATTTGGCAATGATTTAAGAATAGCGAGCCTTCGAATGCTCGTTGGCTTTGTCATTGCTATTGTAGTAGCATTACTTATCAGCTTGTTTTTCAAAGGCTCACAATTTAAGGTCTCCTTACAGTCCTACTCATTGACAACCACTAGTCAACAAACATCCTTCATCACTAAACTAGCAAATATGGTCAAGCATGCCATCGATGAATTTTTTGATATGGGCAAATACTTAATAATTGGGGCATTTTTAGCTGCCTTTGTACAAACCTATGTATCTACGAAAACACTCGTAGCCATTGGAGATGGTGATTCCTCCTCCATTCTAGTTATGATGGGCTTAGCCTTCATTCTGTCACTTTGTTCAGAGGCAGATGCCTTTATTGGCGCATCCTTTAGTGCCATTTTCTCCACTCCATCCATTCTGGCCTTTCTTATTTTTGGCCCTATGATCGATTTGAAAAATACCATTATGTTGATGAGCGTATTTCGCTTAAAATTTGTATTTTGGTTAATCGCCTTAGTGGCTACAGTCGTCTACATTAGTATATGGATTCTTTCAGCGTATCTCTAAGGGGGAAAACCATGAAATTTCATGTTCAACTAGCGATAAGAGCCTTACTGTTACTTGCCTTTTCAGCTATGATAGCCAACCTGCATTGGACCGGTGAACTAACAAAATTCATCAACCAGAAATATGAAGGGCTGAGTAAAACAGCCGCCATTTTGTTTTTTATACTATTTCTTGTTCAAGTGACAAGAGTAATATCTTTTTCAAAGGCTCCCCATTCATGTGATCAAGCAGGACAAGCTTGCTGCTCCCATCACGACCAAGGTCACTCAGCCTTTACACGTAAAAAAATGATTGCTTACCTTATTATCATGACACCAATAATGACAGGCTTCTTCGTGCCAGCAAAAATTTTAGATGCTGCCATCGCTGATAAAAAAGGTGGTGCCTCTATTCTCACCCAGCAAAATCAATCAGCTAAAATAGAGGATTACCTCACTTCAAATGAAACGATTGATGAAAACATCTCTGATGAGCATGAAGCTGATCCCCGACTGACGGAGGAAAAACTGGAAATGACAAAAAAGCAATATGACAAATTAAAGCAACAGCTATCCCAACAATCTATGCTGAAAATGACCGATGAGGACTATACAATCTACTATGAGGAAATTAACCAAAATTTAGAAAACTATTTAGGGAAGAAAATACAGCTGAAGGGCTTTGTTTTAAAAGAAGAAAGTTTTACAGAAAACCAACTAGTTATTTCAAGATTTCTCATTACACATTGTGTTGCCGATGCAAGTATCGTCGGCTTTCTGACAGAATTTCCGGAGGCTCCCACTCTCACAGAAGATACATGGATTGAAGTAGTTGGTACAATTAGTCAAACAACATATGAGGGTGCAAGCTTACCTGTTATCCATATTGATGATTGGGTAACAATTGAACAACCCGAATCCCCTTATCTTTATCCTATCAATATTCGAATGAGTTTCTAGCAATAAAAGGGCAAAGCTTATGGCTTGCCCTTTTTCAGCTATTAATGGGGGATCGCCCATCTAAGCCTAAATGGGAACGTAATGTGCTCCCTTCATATTCCGCTCTGAATAACCCCCGCTCTACTAACAGGGGAATAACGTCGCTAAAGAACAAATCTAAAGATTTCGCAGGGCCACCTGGTACAGCAATAAAGCCATCCAATGCACCTTCTTTATAAAAAGTAACGATTTGATCGACAATATCCTGTGGTGTACCGATTGCTACAAGGTGGGCTGAGCCAATTACCTCTGGACGTGCTAACAATACCGCGACAGTTGGTTCATTATTTAAAATATAACGACGTACCAAATCTGCATGTGTTTTACTACGTACTTTTTGATCTTGTGGTGGTAGCATATCAACCGTTACCTGATCTTCAAGTGACAAATGACGAATATCCATACCAATCACAGATTCTAACGCACTGTAGCGTCGCTCAAGTGTTAAATGTGCATGTGCTTGTCGGTGCATTTCGAGTGCTTCTTCATATGTATCACCTATAAAGAAATAGAGCCCCGGTAATACGCGAATATCGTCGGCTGAACGACCTACTTCTATAGCACGCTGACGCAAATCATTCCGCATCTCAATGCCCACCTCCATAGCTGGTGTAGCAGCGAAAATCGCATTGGAAACAGTAGCCGCAAATTGACGCCCAACATCCGACGCACCTGCTTGGAAGAGCGGAATCTCTCCTGCTGGATGCATAGGGAGATTTAGGGGACCTTTAATATGGTAAAACTCTCCCTCATGCTCAATTGCCTTGACAAGCTCTTTTATTTTTTCTATATTCCCATCCGTTTCTAACACTTCATAGGGATGACTATGCCATAGCTGCTTGACCACCTCTGTACATTCTGCCGCTTTAGCATAACGCGCCTCTGAAGAAGGCATAGGCTCGTTGCTGAAATTATGTGCTCCATCTATAGAGGTCACGATATTCCATCCCACTCGCCCATCACTAATCCAATTCAAAGACTGCAATTGACGCGCAATCAGATAAGGTGGCGTAAATGATGTGGAAATCGTTGTTACTAAGCCAATCTGTTTCGTTTCTCTTGCCACCATCGCCATTAAAAAGCTAGGATCTATGCCAACTGTACCTTTCATTTTAGCCATTAATTCTGGATGAGCTATTAAATAATCGGCCTTAAATACAAAATCTAATTTCGCTGCCTCAGCACGCTGTGCAAATGCGATATGATCATCTATAAACGCGCCCTTTTTGGCATGATTACTGTAAACAGCTAAATGCATTCCAATAATAAGATGTCTTTTCATTGCTACTCCCCCTCCCTTTAAATGAAAATGATTATCATTCGTGGCAGAGATTGCAATGAAATACTTTTTAAGTTTTGAAGGTCATTTACAAATGAAAAATAGGCACTCCATTTTAACGAGCACCCAAACTAAATTTACCAGTAAGTTAGATAAAGGCATTATTGTATTGATATTAAAGTAGTAAAGTCGGAGGAACCATGAGAAAATTTGCCTCTTTTTTATATTTCCACGTGATGAGCATCATATATAGCTGATCATATAAACAGTTTGTCTATTCCGCCTACCCTAGCTGCTACTGCTGAAGAACCTCATTCTACTAACACAGCTGTCAAAGTGATGGAATGGATGATGGTTCTCCCATGCTTCTTTCAACACCTGCTACTCTTCCAACAGGTCAGGGTTCAATGAGCTTTAATTACAGTAGATATAACCCTTTAGCTTTTTTCTATTCAAATAGGTGATGCAAAAATTTGTTTTTCCGTTGGGTCCCAGAGAACAATTCCAACATCCTGCTTCTGATCGATTACCCGAATGGTAATGGGAATATAGTCAAATAAAATTGTATTTATTTTTGTACTAGTGAGCTGTAACAAGCCAATTAATTCAATATCATTAACCAGTGGAACATGTATTTCTAGATTAATATCTGTTAATTTACCATCTTCATAACGAAGTTTTCCCATGATTTTAGGATTTAAATGTTTAAATCCACCTTGAATATCCTCTTTAAAAATTAATAATTTATTATACATATTTTGGTCCAAACTATATAAAGCATCTGATGGGAATATATAATGCTTTTTATCTATATCAAACCATTTTGTTATGGTATCTGCATCTTTCGGAATAAAGGTTTCAGCTAAAAATATGCCTGGCATAATATCGTTTATATTAGATTCTTGATATAAAGCTAAATAAATAGGAACTCTCGGATACTTTTCATTTTTTCTAATATCCTCAAGAATCCTTTTAGCTACTTCCTTCCCATAATTTTTAACATCGTTGATATCATCATTATTTTGGTCTACTTTCACTTGGCCTGTGTAAATTAAACCATTGGCATCGGAAACTCGTATATCATAAAATTCATTTAACGAGATCGCGATCGATAGTCCCTCTACTTTGTTATTTTCTTTATTAATAAAATTTTGTTCTAATACATGTGAGAGAATCAAAGGATACTTTTTTTCATCCTCTAGCACATTGTCACTGCTCGTTTCGATGGCTGGGTTTAACCCAATACCTTCATCTGTTTTTCTGCTTAACCATTGACTGATCGTTTTCTCTTCCAGATATTGACCTTCCTGCATATAAAACTTTTCTGTTGAAACATGATTCACCGATAAATTCATGAGTCCTCTTTCAATTTCATTAATATTTAAAGCATTATTCATATTTTTGATGATTGAACCTCTAGCAATATTGACTTTTGCAGGCTGTTGAATCTCATAGACTTCCTTTTTCTGAATCGATGAAATATACTTTTTCTCATTAGCAGTAACATTTTCGTCCTCACTACTACAAGATGCTAAAATCAATATTGGTGCGAATAAAAATAACATAAGCCTACTTTTTTTCATTGCCATTTCTCCTTGAATGCTATGTATCGCTTGATAACTTCTCTATTTCAACCATACCAAATTTACCAAAATAAAACATTATATATTTACAATTCTCCCCATGTACCTATCAGGTGATCAAAAAAGACCTATGCTCGCTTTCTCGAACATAGGTCTTTCTGCTTTATATTTTTTTCATCTGATTAAGAGCGACTCTAACCTTACCTTCCTGTCAAGGCGATTTCACCCCTCAATACTATTTAGCATTTTTATCAGGCTGATGAATACCAAATACATTGCCTTCTGTATCAATATAGTAGCCTTGCCATGCCATCCCTGGTAATGCATACTTAGGCATGGCTACTTTACCACCGTTTTCAAGAATTTTTGCTTCCGTTACATCATAGCTTTCAACGCCCATTGTACAAGCAAAGCCATTCAATGCTTGGTTTGTTTCTGGTGGAGGACCTTGGCGTTGCATTAAAGCACCGTTAATGCCAAGTTCATCATCTTCACCTGTCACGGCACCGAAGTAAGGCATTCCTGCATATTCACTCCAGTCCTGAAATGACCACCCAAATACTTTCCCATAAAAATCCTTTGCCCGCTCCATATCACTTACATGAATTTCAAAATGAACTAATCTCCCCATAATATCCTCCTTAAAGATGAAAGTTTTGATCATATTTACTATATATCATTTTTCTGAAGATTAAAATTAATAAATTATTTTTGTAATACCAACAACACGTTGATTTATAGAGAATTATATGGAATCTCCCAACTATTAATCAATTCTATTATTACTATAATCACAATAGAAATTTTCTATAATATAACTACAAAAATGCGTGATTAGAAAATGAAATATTCTCCAATCACACACTATTAGGGGCTAGCCATTTAGTAATGAAGTTATAATTGACTATATACCGACATAGCATCAGTAATATTATATTGCTCCGTTCTCGGGTTGCCGTCCGCTCCTACTGTCACTAACACATATTCTTGTCCATTTATAAGAGCTAAGCTTGCTAAACATAAGCCTGCATCTTCTGTATAGCCAGTTTTCCCACCTAAGATTTCTCCTCCTGGCAATATACTTGACGGCATATGTTGAAACATGCGACTGGTAAAAGTAATGCCTTCAGGATGAAGGTTTGTTGATTTTATAGAATATCTTTCTGCTGTATAAACATTTCGAAACTCATCGTTTGTTAAGGCGTATTGTAAAAGTAAAGACATATCCTTTACAGTTGTATAATGATCTGAATGGTGCAGTCCAGTTGTATTCACAAAGTGCGTATTTTTCATGCCTAGCTGCTGCGCCTTTTCGTTCATCAGTTTCACGAATCCACGTTCTGACCCCGCAACATATTCAGCTAAACCTAGTGATGCCTCTGCACCTGATGGCAACATGGAGCCATACAATAAATCTTCTAATGTCAGCTTTTCATTTGGGAGAAATCCAGCTACTGAAGCATTTTCCTCTATTAAATCCTGAAAGATATGTTTAGGTAAAATGATTTCTTCTTGTAAATTGGAGATCTGCTCAATCGCGACTAGTACCGTCATCATTTTTGTCAAAGAAGCCGGATAAATCTTTTCCTCACTTTTTTTATCTAAGAGAATTTGATTTTCATCCAAATTCACTAAAATTGCATTCGAACTGTATATATCAAGATCAAGCATATGCTGACTGGAAGTTTGTACTACTTTTGGTGCATGATCTATTTCCTGACGTAAAGCCATTGGCGATTCTTTCAATAGTAAATAAATAAATATCATCACGAATAAAAACAATAAACTCAATATACCTTTTCTCTTGAACATAAAAACAACTCCTTCTCTTTATGCTTTTATTCAACCATAAAAAAAGGAGCTTATTTTTAATTTACTATTAGTGAATTCTTAAGGTTTCTTAAGAATTGGTGGGAATCATCACGGTGAATACGGTTGTATCATTACTAGAAGTTGCGGTAATCGTTCCGCCATGGGCCTGTACAATTTCATTAGAAATGGCTAAACCAAGCCCAGCACCTCCTGTTTGGGTAGACCTTGCACTATCTAAGCGGTAAAACTTCTCAAATATCATTTTTAATTTTTCAGGAGGGATCGTCTTCCCTGTATTCGTAAACGAAATAAATGTCTGATTATTTTCGCTTTGCGCACTAATTTCAATTGTACTATTTGGATCACTGTAGGCAATTGCATTTTTTAAAATATTATTAAATACCCTTGCTAATTTATTACCGTCTGCATAGATAGTAATATCTTTATCTATTTTGACGATGGCTTTTTGCCCCTTTGGTGCCAGCAATGGATAAAACTCGTCGGCCACTTGCATTAACATATGATGTAAAGGAATAGGATCTTTCTCTAAAATGATAGATTGTAAATTAAATCGGGTTATTTCAAAAAATTCATTGATTAGTTGTTCCAGTCTATAAGATTTTTCTAATGTAATCGTCACATATTTTTCTTTCTGCTCTACAGGCATATCCCTCGCTTCATCTAAAAGACTTAAGTAGCCAATAATGGAGGTTAAGGGTGTTTTAATATCATGCGCTAAATAGACAACTAAATCATTCTTTCGTTGCTCCGCTTCTTGCGCATCCCTTGCACGCTTTTCTAATTTATATTTGACGTTATTTAATTTTTTCTCCAAAAAGTCGAGTTCAGCTGGGAGCTCAATTTCCTTCCCTGACTCATCTGCAAGCATCGTGATACTTGAACTAATTTGATGAAAATATCGGGTAAATCGAGACAAGGCGATATAAAAAATAATCAACAATAATAAAATAAATCCTATGGCTAGCCAAAGCGGTTTATTTTGTCGAAATAACACATGATAGGCACTACTTGCGGCATAATAATCAAGCTGCAAGACATTTTCACAAAAGGCAATAAAAGCATCTGCAAAGGGAGCTTGTAAGACCCCATCAATAAATGCAAAATTAATAAAAAAGCCTATGATGCTTGCGATGACAAGTATCGAAATAATTTGTAGAACCATTTTCCTTTTCAGTTTACCAAACTCATTTTTCAATGGTATACCCCACTCCCCAAACCGTTTTAATATACTTTGGGTTCTCCGCAGAATCTTTCATTTTTTCCCGTAAATGTCGAATATGAACCATTACCGTATTATTGCTGCTAAAGTACTTTTCCCCCCATATTTCTTGGAATAATTGCTCTGAGCTAATAACTGTTCCTCGATTTGCACATAAATACCAAAGTATAGCGAATTCCGTAGGTGTAAGGGATATAGGCCTTTCATTTAAAAAGACTTGCCGTGTGTTTTTGTTAATCACCAGGCCAGCAAAATCAATGATATCTTCATGTTGCTTCGAGCCCTGGTTGTACAAGGTAAATCTTCGTATTTGCGCCTTTACACGAGCAACCAACTCCAATGGACGAAATGGCTTTGTTATATAATCATCTGCTCCTAGAGAGAACCCATTAATTTTATCAATTTCTTCTTCCTTTGCCGTAAGCATTATCACTGGAAAATTCAATGTTTCTCGTATTTTTCTTAAAATAGTAAAGCCATCTATATCAGGCATCATAATATCCAGCACAGCTAGATCTACATTTTCATGCTCGATACATGCCAAAGCCTCTTGCGCTGTATAATATTTAAATACATGATAGTTTTCATTTTTCAAGTAAAGTTCTATTAAATCTGCAATTTCCTTTTCATCGTCAACAACTAATATATTCAACTGTATTGCCCTCTCCTTCTCCCCACTTGTTTTCCAATGATTTTTCACAGGCATTATAGCACTTACGTATGACTATATCTATTAATAAGGTAGTACCTTTGAAAGCTAATGAAAAAAGTAGAGATGGAATACTTCTTTCCAACTCTACTTGCGATAGTTTATGTTAGCAAAGGGGCTACACGAAAAAAATATTCAAGTTATTTTCCTCAGGATACGCTATAGCTTAATAATGAACGATTACTACACAAACAATAGGCTTAGCCTTTCATGTTTCTCGTGATTCATTTGTTGGATTGATTGCTGTAGCAGTAGATTTTCTACTCATATCCTGTGTTACCACTCTGCCTGAGTAATATAGCATTTGTTTATTTAATTTATTCTCTTTTGCAGTTAAATTGGTTGGCTTCACTTTCAGAACAAGCGTTTTGCTCCCTAAAGATGATTGATATTTATCGATATGCTTTTTTGACAAAGGCGCTTGGTAATAATCTGGTACATATTTATCAAGCATGGCCTGCATAGCAGCAGTAGCTTCATTTAAATCTGTGACAATTTCCACCAAGCCATTTGCGATTATGCTCATATAAGCCGTATCAGTCTTAGCTGGAATGGGATCTACCATTGTTCCATAATTTTCACTTACTGTGATACATGCATTTTGATTGGTTGCTAGAATGTCTATTTTTCTTCCCTCGTTGGCACCGTGGAAATAAAAACTTCCGTCTTTGTAGACATAATTTAGCGGAATAACATATGGCATATGTTGTTCCACTAAACCAAGAAATGCAGTTTGGGCACCTTCTAAAAATTGCTTAATTTGTTTGTCGTCTGTACAAGCTCTATTGATCATCCGAATATTTGTTACCATGATCATTCCCCCCATCCTCTTCTAAAAAGGAGTCTACAGCAGTATTGCACACTAAAAAAGGGACAGTTTGATGAAAGGGAATGGGTACAAAGGTAAAAATACTAGTTTATCAGAAACCCATACTATTTCACTTAGAAGCTTTGCAAATCTCTAAGTGTTATATTTAATAGTTCATCGCAAATATCATTCAACAAATGAATGTCATATAGTGAATTATTATTTCTCCAAATTTTCACCTGCATCACGATAGAATAATTTAAGTTGTGCAACAATCATAATGCTAATGACTACAAGTAAAAACCATGAACTGATTTTACCGAAATGAACAATCGACCAAGACACCTCCTGATTCGGATATGACCATGCTCCAAAAAACGTTGCAATATTCTCCGCAATCCAAATGAAAAAGCCAATCAAAAAGAACGATACAACGATGGGCATTTTAAAGACTTTGTTCCGTACGGTAAATTTTACAATAGTACGATAAAACACAATAAATAGTAGTGCCATTAACAGCCATCTAAAATCATAAATAAAATGGTGTGTGAAAAAATTTAAGTAGATAACGGCTCCAAGTGGAATAGCTACATAACTTTTTGGCCAACTTACAATTTTTAAATCAAACCTACGCCAGGCTTGGCAAATATAACTTGCCACACTCGCATACATAAATCCACTATATAAAGGCACACCCCCTATTTTTGTCCACGCTTCTTCAGGATATGACCATGAATTGAAATTCACTTTATATAGTTCGAGCACGAGCCCAATAATGTGAAACAAGCAAATGACTTTTATTTCATCCTTTGTTTCTAAACCAAATTTATACATCAAGTACTGAGTCAATAGACAGATAACCAGAATAAAGTCATATCTTCCTACCCCAGGTATTTGAATGGCTTTAGAGAGTGCAAGTGTAGCAAATATCACAACAGGAAAAATACAAGATAATGATTGATGATACGTAAAGACTCCTAAGTCTTTAATAAAATTCTTCAACATGAATCCACCTCAAATCAACTTGTTCATAATTTAATGCTTCTTGTATGAAGAATAAACGATAAATTATCTAATTTCAATATTTATTTATCGAAAAACGATAAATTTTTTCTTTTAATATCGAAACTATTTCTAGTTAAATACGTCTTTGTTGTTCTTTATTTATGAAGAAAAGAGTAGCCACATAAGCAGCTACTCTTTGAAATTAAAGATATATTTTTTGATTTAATTTTAATTGGACTTCTTGCTGATTTATTTCTAAGTTCGTCACTTTTTTCACTTTTAAATAATAAACGATATAACATCCAATGAAGAATGCACCACCACAGTAGAGTGCTAAACGTTGTGCTGGATCAAAAGCCAAGCTTACCATTACAATACAGTTCGCTAATAAACCTAATATAGGGATCACTGGATACAATGGCGCTTTGAATTTTAAATCCTCTACTTTTCCTCCTTGACGTATATAGGAGCGTCTAAATGCAATTTGAGATGCTGTAATCGCAATCCAACCAATTTGTGCACCTAAGCCTGCTAGAGATAATAACCACACAAAGACTGTATTAGCAGCGAAGACACTTGACAGTAATGATAGACCTGCTACAGCGAGTGTGATTAGTAATGCATTCATTGGGATACCTCTTTTATTAACCTTCCCTAAAACGGGACTTGCCATCTTTTCGACAGATAGTGAGAACAGCATACGTGTTGCAGCATAAAGACCAGAGTTTGCGACAGATAATAAGGCTGTTAGGATAACAAAATTCATAATATCTGCTGCATATGGAATACCTATGCTATCTAATACGACTACAAATGGACTTTCCACAACCCCTGCTTTATCCATTGGTATCATAGCTGCAAGTACAAATACCGATAACACAAAGAAGAACAACGTACGCCAAACAGTTTGCTTAATAGATTTAGGGATAGTCTTTTCAGGATTTTCACTCTCCCCAGCAGCAATACCAATTAATTCTGTACCTTGGAATGAAAAATTCACGGTAATCATTGTAATAAGCAGTGCTGTTACGCCATTCGGAAATAGTCCACCCTCATAAAAATGAGTAAGGAAAGGTGCATTTGTTCCATCTTTCATATCGATTAGCCCAAACATAGCTGCTCCACCAACCGCAAGGAACATAATAATTGCTAATATCTTAATGCTGGAGAAAACAAATTCTGCTTCACCAAATGCTTTTGCTGATAAACCATTCAATACAAAGAGCAGTGCAGCAAATATTAGGCACCACATCCATACTGGTGAATCAGGGAACCATCTTTGCATAAGTTGTCCAGCTCCTAAAAATTCAAGAGCAACAGTTACTGCCCAACCTTGCCAGTATAGCCATCCAACGGCAAAACCAGTAGCAGGACCGATAAATTTCGTCGTGTACGTTTGGAACGAGCCTGATACCGGCATAGCAACAGACAATTCACCCAAACATAGCATTGTTAAATACATAACTGCTCCGCCTACTAAGTAAGCGAGGATGGCACCAGTTGGCCCAGCTTGGTTAATCGTGTAGCCTGATCCAAGAAAGAAACCAGTTCCAATACATCCGCCAAGTGAAATCATAAATAAGTGTCTTGCTTTCATACTTCTTTTTAATTCATATTGTTCTGCTGCCATAAAAAACTCCTTACATTCATTATCTTGTAAGCACTTTCTTTTTTTCGTGCAAAACAGATAACAATCTAAAATTTGAATGATTAATAGATAAACTGTTTTATATATTTTATGAACTGTCAATTTTCTGACAAAATAAAGGCTATTGATTAGCTAAATTGTATTGTAAACTGACTATAGGGAGAGCTACTTTCTTATAGTTGGTTGTCGCGACCTAATTTTTTAAGAAAGTTCTTCCTTTTGGGATACAAAATGACTTCTATTCATGGCTTAAAGTAATGTATCGCCAAATAGTGAGCTGATTAAAGCTACTGCAGCAATAGCCGTTTTATTGTATTGATCTAATACTGGGTTAGTTTCAACAAATTCTGCTGAAGTAATAATATTTGCTTCTGACAGCATTTCCATAGCCAAATGACTTTCACGATAGCTAATACCACCTGCTACGGGCGTACCTACACCTGGTGCATCATTTGGATCAAGTCCATCTAAATCTAATGATAGGTGAACACCGTCTGTACGCTCCTTTAAATAGTCAATCGTTTCTGACATCACTTTCGTCATTCCTAAACGATCAATTTCATGCATCGTGTATACTTTAATACCAATTTCCTTAATAAGTTTTTTTTCTCCTGGATCTAAATCACGAGCACCAATAATAACAACGTTTTCAGGCTTTACCTTTGGAGCATAGCCTCCGATATTTGTAAGTGCTGGATGCCCAAGGCCTAAGCTTACAGCTAAAGACATGCCATGGATATTTCCTGAAGGAGATGTTTCACCAGTATTTAAATCGCCATGGGCATCATACCAAATGACCCCTAGATTCTCATAATGCTTGGAAACTCCTGCTAATGTTCCAATAGCAATACTATGATCTCCACCTAATACTAAAGGAAAACGGTTTAAAGAAATTTCATGGTCTACTTTTTGGCCTAGCTTCTCGTTACTTTCTGTGACAGTTTTTAAATTTTTTAAGTTTGTCTTTCCTTCTGCGTCTTTATCTTCGTGTACGAAGTCAATAGTTAAATCTCCTTCGTCATAAATCGAATAACCAAGGCCCTCAAGTCGTTCAGTTACCCCCGCATATCTGATAGCACTTGGTCCCATATCTACGCCTCTTCTTGTTTGACCTAAATCCATGGGCACCCCAATAATTGTCACTTCTTTATTCATGATGTTTTCTCCTCTCCACTAATTACTTTCACAGTATAAAGAATTTGCAACATTGACTCAACTCGACATTTTTTTAAATTTTTATACAGTTTAAATTATTAAAAACATAGATTTATTCCTGTATAAACGAATGCATAAACGCTATTTCAATGCATAACAAAACATTTTTTTCCTTTTAAACGTGTTTTTTTGTAAGAAATTACTAAACAAAATATTAAAACTGTTCTTTTTTTATAGTTTTTTCCGAAAATTTCGTCGGTAATTTTATCTATAAATGCTATATATTAATAAATAATCTCTAAAACCATCCAATTTTTCTTCTTTTTTACGGCAAAAAAAGCCTTACTACAATAGTAATAAGGCTTTTCAATCACCTATTTTAATAATCGCACAATACTATTCAAACAGGTTTCTTTATAAAATTTATGTTGTTCTTCTAAATCGCAGGTTAACCACTGGATTAATGAACCATCAATTATTGCCCTCATCATTTTTGCATAGGTTAAGGAATGAATGTCTGGACTAAAAACCCCTTCACTTTTTCCTAATTCAATAATTTCTTGTCCAATTCTCCAGCAATTCTCATAAAATTTTAAGTTAATTTTTTTGTACTCTTCATTGCTATTTGCCTGAGCTAAAAAATCTAAATAAACGCTGTAAAATTTTTTATTTTCTATAGGGGATACAAAAACAGCATTTAAGTAGGCCTGGAGCTTGTCTATAGCTGTTTGATGCTTGCCTATTTCTTGTATTTCATAGCTGTAGATTTTGCTCGTAGTGGATTCCAGTAATTCTAATAAAATGTTTTGTTTGCTTGTAAAGTAGTAGTGAACTACCCCTTTTGAGACACTGGCATGATTGGCTATGTCTTGTAGTGTAACCTTATCATACCCTAATTGTGAAACAGCGTTAAAGGCTGCTTTCATAATCTGTTTTTTACGTTCTTCCTCTTTCTTTTTCATAGGAGCCTCCGATGATTTGATAGAAGTTATTATACATGAAGAGTAGCAACAATCCAATTTTATGTTGACCGGTCAGAATAATTTTGTTACTGTTTAATGGAATAAAATTATAGGGGGACGTTTACGATGACGGTAGAAAATTTTAGTGCGTTAGTAGTCAATAAAGACGATGCATTTACAGTGAAAGTGAACGAGTTAACTTTAGAAGATCTACCAAAAGGTGAGGTTTTAATTAAAGTTAGTTATTCAGGTATTAATTATAAAGATAGTCTTGCCTCTATTCCTGATGGTAAAATCGTTACGTCTTATCCTTTTGTTCCTGGCATTGATTTAGCTGGGACTGTTGTTTCTTCTGAGGATTCTCGCTTTAAAATTGGTGATGAGGTCATCGCGACTAGCTATGAAATAGGTGTCTCTCATTTTGGTGGTTTTAGTGAATATGCTCGCATTCCAGCACAATGGATTGTACCGCTTCCAAAAGGACTTTCCCTCAAAGAGGCTATGGTAATTGGTACTGCAGGATTTACAGCTGCATTATCTGTTCAAAAGTTAGAGGAAAATGGTATTCATCCTGAAAAGGGAAAAATTCTTGTGACAGGGGCTACTGGTGGTGTAGGTAGCTTTGCTGTCTCTATTCTTTCAACACTGGGTTATCAAGTTGAAGCGAGCACAGGAAAAGAATCTGAACATGAATATTTACAATCACTCGGAGCTACTACAATAGTAAATCGTGAAGAGGTTTATGATGGAAAGATTAGAGCATTAGGAAAACAAAAATGGGCTGCTGCTGTAGATTCTGTTGGTGGAGAGCCACTTGCCTCTTTATTAAGCCAAATTCAATATGGTGGGGCTGTTGCAAGTAGTGGTTTAACAGCAGGTACACAGCTTCCTACAAGTGTATTTCCCTTCATTTTAAGAGGCGTGAGTTTACTTGGAGTTGATTCTGTTTATTGCCCAATGGACATTCGATTGAACATTTGGCATCGATTAGCGACTGATTTCAAACCAGCAAACCTTAATGATTTCATTCAGCAAGAGGTAACACTACAACAACTTCCTGATGTTTTACCTATCTTACTGAAGGGTCAAGCAAGGGGCAGAATCCTTGTTACATTATAAGGAGTTTCATCAAGCCTCCTTCTCCATTGTATTTCCCAGAAAATAATTCTAGTTGTCAAATAAGCTACTACGCATAGCGAGCGTGGTAGCTTTTTTTATGGTTGACATCTCCCTGACATATATGCGCTTTATAGTAACTCATGAACGACCCACCTGTTTCCTTTAGACAAATTTAGGCACCTAAGCTTGTCTAAATTAGTACTAACAAGCATACCAATAGAGTATGTAGACAGCTTTCTGGGAATTCAATACTATAATTAAAATTTTGGAGATGAGCGTATGAAGCGAGCACATATTAATGAATTAAATATTACACGAGCATTCGCCATTCTAGCTGTCCTTCTTATTCATTCTACTAGTACCCCTGTAACGGCTTTATCTAGTGACTCAAAACTATATCCATTTTATGTATTTTTTAATATTTCCCCTAAATTCGCTGTTCCTGTTTTTATTTTCTTAAGTGGATTTGTATTATTTTACAATTATATACAAAAGGATTTAACAAAGGAGCTTATTAAAAATTTTTATAAAAAAAGAGTGACACAAATTCTCATTCCTTACCTCTTTTTTTCTATCTTTTATTATGTAGCGATGCAATTTTATGTGATATATGATTTAGCAGAAACTTGGCGCTCCCTATTTAGTATCGAATTTCTGGAAAAACTATTATTAGGCAAAGCGTATACCCATCTATACTATATTTTTATTATTGTCCAATTCTATCTTTTGTTCCCATTACTCCTATATATTTTAAAGAAAAAACCAGCCCTATCTCCTCATATAATTTTGATTGGCTTTGCTCTTCAATGGGTCTTTATTCTATTAAATGCGGAGTTTTGGCAGTATCCCTATAGAGGGAGTATCGCTTTCTCTTATCTCTTTTATTTCTTAACAGGGGCATTTTTAGGAATCTATTTTGAAAAATACAAAGGATGGCTTCAACTAAAAAAAGAAAATTTTCCTATCACGATACTTTTTTTGTGGTGTATATGGCTAAGTTCTACGATATATAATGTATATTTATATTTCTATGTTTATTCATCACAAACCTATCTAGTGAACAGCACCATATTTGAGCTAGTTTTTCAGCTACAATCTTTTACAGCCTGTATTGTCTTATTACAGCTTTCTTTCTGGATCTATGATAAATGGAACCAAGCTATTGTAAATGGCTTAATCAATCTAGGAACAGTATCATTTGGCATCTATCTACTACATCCATTTTTCCTTTTCCTTTATAGACAATTAAGTACTGGCGGTAATAGTATTATCTATCACCTTTGGAGCATTGGGGGCTTTATCTTTTCTCTCTTCGTTCCATGGATGGTCGTACTATTGATGGGCAGATTCTTTAAGTACCATTGGATTGCCTTTGGTCCTATCCCAAGCAAATTCCCTTACAAATAGCCGTTCTATATACACAGCCTGTTGTCGATTAGTTTCCGTCAACCGGCTATGTATTTCTTTGAGAGCCTATTTACCCTTGCTATATTTTAAAAAAATTTGGGTTTCTTCAGGGATACATTATTAATAAGAAGAAACTAATTAAAAAAGCCCTGTAGAGACCTCTCCACAGGGCATTTCAATGAACGATTTAATTATTTTGCAATTGAACCGTCTTTTACTTTGTTGTTATTAGCATCAACTAAGTTTGTAGATTTGAATTCAACTACAATGCTATCCGTTAAAGCGTAATCCGCTTTAGTTGTCACAGTTAATTTACCATTAGCTACAGCAGCTGAAGCAACCTCTACAGTTGAACCAGCAATTTTAACTGTTAAACCTGTTGGTGCAACTTGGTCAGCAATACTTTCAGTGAAGTCAACAGTAAATGTTTTGCTATCTACTACCGTTACTTTAGATGCTACAGGCACAATATTTTCTTTAAGTGCTACTAGAATTGTAGCTTTTCCACCTTTAAGTGTATTACCTTTTGTATCTACTACATTTTTAGCTTCAAGTACATAATTACCATTAGCAGTGATAGAACCTTCTGGTAAAGTGAATCGTACTTTTTTAGTACCATCTACAAATTGAAGTTGAGTGCCAGCAGGTAGCTCTTTTCCTCCAATTGTGTAGTTAGCAGGATTTGTTGCTGTTGCAGTCACATCTTTAGCATACTCAACTGTGAATACGTTATTGTCAGTTACAACAACTGGAGTAGCTCCGAATACTAATGAATCTGTTGGTGTTTCAGGTGTAGCTTCAAATACGCCTGTTGTTACATTGAAAGTAACAGTATCAGCAGTTACATTGCCAGCTAAATCTGAAACTGCTTTAGCAGATAATTCAAATGTGTATGTTGAATTGCTATCTAAATCAATGTCCACTTTTACAGTGTTTTTCTCTGCACCCTCGATTTTACCGTTACCATCTACATCGAAACCAGCAACAGCTTTTACTGCTGTTTCTTTCCCAGTAGTGTAAGCAATACCATTTTGAGTTTTAACTGTTAATTTACCATCTACTTTTACTGGTTCACTAAAAGTAAGGTATAAAGCATCTACGTCTGTAGTAGCATTTACATCATCAGCCACTAACATTTTAGAAGAAACAGCTACTAAAGTAGCAGGCGTTAAATCTTTAGAAAGAATAGCATTGAACTCAAATGCATCTCCAGCGTTACCAGCTAAATCTTTTTGACCTTCTACTTTAACATTGGTATTGATGAATGTAGCAGTACCTAATGCAGTTTTTGCATCAATTGTAAATACAGTTTTATCCTCTGCATCTTTAATATCAGCATCTGTTAAATAGAAAACAGTTGATCCAACAGTTACTTTTGCATACCCTTTAACTGTATTATCTTTATCAACAACAAAATCTTGTTTCTTTAATTCTTCTGAGAAATCGAAAGTGATTTCTGTACCGTTTACTGCTGTTGAAACAGTTGGTTTTGAGTTATCAACGTCTGCTTTAAGAACTGTGAAGTTAACAGCAATCGGATTTGCAATATTATTAGCAAAGTCAGTTGCACCAACGATGTCTACTTTGTAAGTTTGTTCAGCAGTTAAACCATTGATTGTTAATGTTTTACCAGATAAAGTGTAGCGATCCTTAGCAAGTTCAGCACCATTTAAGCTTACAGTTCCTTCACTTTGTACAAGCTCATCGAAAGTGATAACTGCTGTAGTACCTTTTGCTTCAACAGTATTTACACTTACAGGAGTAGTGTCTGCAAATGTGATCAATTTGTTAAACTCTTCTGTTAGAACTTTTGCATCTGCTTTTGTTTTGATTGGCTTTACAGTCACTTTGCCATTTGTTAATTTAATCTCTTTATCAGTTGTTAAAGTAACAGTCATTCCATCTTCAGATACTTTTGCATTCGTAATAGCTACACCTTCAATAGCATATTTCGCTGTCACTGCAGCATCTTTAGCATCAACAGCTGTATTGAACTTCACTTCCAATTCTTTTGCATTAAGTCCTTTTACAGAATCTACAGCTGGTGTTACCTCTTTAGTTGTTGCATCAATTGTACGTTTTACCATTGTAGCGAATTCTTCACGGCTGATTTTATCCTGTGGTGCTAATAATGACCCTTTACCATTGATTACACCATTTTCTACAGCTGTTTCTAAGTAAGATACAGCCCATTTAGAAGCTTTAGAAGCATCTGCAAATTGGCTAAGATCTGCTTTACCTGTTAATTGGTAACCTTGAACGATCACTTTAGCAGCTTGTTCTCTTGTTAATTGAGCTTTAGGCTCAAATTTACCATTGCCCATACCATCAAATAATTCTGGTGAAGTTGCAAGTACTGCGTTATAGAACCAGTCATTTTCATTTACATCAGAAAAATCTTCTGTGCCCGTAGCTTTTAAATCTAATGCTTTAGATAAAATTTCAGCAGCTTCTGCACGTGTAAGTGTACCAGCTGGGTTGAAGTTTCCTTTTTCATCGCCTTGGATGTAGCCTTTATCAGTTAAAAATTGTACAGCTTCTTTTGCCCAAGATGAAATGCTAGCTGCATCTTGAAATTCAGCAGCTGATGCTACTGGTACGATTGCTGATGCTACAAGTGCTGCTGTAGCTGTAGTTGCGAAAAATTTACGACCCTTGTTTTGTTTTGTCATAGTATATTCCTCCAGAATTTAAATAAATTATATTATTCTGTGAGAACAATATTATCGCGCTATTTAATTATAAAATTATAAAAATATGTATAAATCGTTCCCACAAATAATAATTTAACCAATTATATGTAAAGCAATCTTCTAAATTTTCCATGATTAAATATCCCAATCAAACTGTAATTTGCTTTACAACACAATAATATAACTTCATTACCAATAAATAAACGCTAAAAATAAGGTAATATTAATACTACATTGGCTATGTAGGGAATCTTTTCATAAAAAATTTCTAAAATAAGGAAACATTATGCTGAAGTGCGACAAAACAATCCATTTGGATGAATATTACAGACACCTATTTTTTTCTTCAATTTTGTTCTAGTATTTTTTTAATATAATAATAATTCCTTTAAACGCTTATTTTTATACTCCTTAAATTTCATCAGGATTCAAATATATGCAATTACTTATATAGATGAACTCATCTTTAGCGAAATTGGATTAAATGGATGGTATAGAAGAAAAATACTGATGCATGAATAACCGAGGCTCAAGTTTGGGAACAACAAAAGGAGATCGTTTAGGGGCTCTCACTATCTCAATATTATCGATAATGATTATCGTTGTTAATTAAAAATAAATCTTTAAATTCGAACTGAAAAACTACGGATATCTATCTAGTAGAAGAATGAAAAGTGTGAGCTTTATCTTTGCTCAATCGTTTTTTAGGTTGGGGCAATTGTTTGTAATCAACACTTCGATGAATGTCGAAATATTTATCTTTTACAATGGGTTCTGATAGTGAAAATATTTTGCGGGAGGAACTTATAATGAAAATAATGAAACAAATACCAAATACAAAAATAATAAACCCTAAAATTTTATATTATGGATTTCCTGTAATTTTACTGAGTACGTTAAATGAGGATGGTACAGTGAATATTAGCCCTTTATCTTCTTCTTGGGTATTAGGAGACTGTATTGTCTTAGGCATTGGACTTGGTGGAAAAGCAATTGAAAATTTAGAGCGACATCCTGAATGTGTCATTAATATTCCTGCCCCCTCTCTATGGGAGAACGTGGAACAGTTAGCTCCATACACAGGAAAAAATCCAGTTCCAGAATTTAAGAAACAGATTGGCTTTACATTCAGAAAAGAGAAACTTGATAGTAGTGGCTTAACACCTATTGGATCTACAACGGTTATTCCTACTCGAATTATGGAGTGTCCAATTCAAATCGAAGCCCAGGTAAACATATTCGCATCCCAGATTATTCTCCTAATTTTGCTATTGTTGAGACCCAAACGATACATGTTCATGCCCATGAGGATATAATTATAGAAGAAAATCATATTGATCCTAATAAATGGAGTCCTCTCATTTATAATTTTCGTCATTATTTTGGTTTGGGTAGCAACCTTGGTAACAACTTCCGTTCTGAGATCTAAACATTGGCATTAAAACATAGGGTTCACAAATAGTAAAAAAGACCAGGTTCTCATTTAAGCGCCTGGTTAGTTGTTTCATTAACTAATTGTGGTCAAGTTAAAATACTTGCTGTTCAGAGGGATATACTATCCAATGACAAAATGCTGATCAGGGCTATCGTTTGATAATTGGTCTTTTGCACTCAGTTGAGAATCACTTCAGTTTATTCTGTTCAAAAAAATTCTCTAAAGTTTTTAACGATTTCCTTTGCTTTTGTACGATATAAATAGTGATTAAGGATAGCTTATACAATGAAGGTGTACTGCCTATGACAACCATATGAACGGAGTATGAACAAAAAAATAGTACGTCGTTATATAAAATATAGAGAGGGCCCAAGGATCCATTTGTTATGGCACTACTTAATTGATATGAAAAAAAGGATCTTCAAATCGAAGATCCTTTGGCGAATTTTTTGCTGGATTTTTTGTATTTCGTTTTGACGTTTTTTAACAATCCATCTTTATCAAGCAATGTAGGTAAGCTGATGCCGATAACGATTGTTACGATACCTGCTATTTGCAAAGTTGTAACCGTTTCGCTTAAGAGAATAACGGATACCATCACCGCGATTGGCAATTCAACAGCACTCAATATGGATGACATACCTAATCCCACTTTAGGCACTGCAATTGTGAATAAGAAAACTGGTATAATCATGCCAAATAACCCTAATGCTAAACCATAAATCCACAGTCCCTCGTTAAACAAGGTGCCATTCCAAATAATTTCTGGAGACTGAAAAGCCGCCGTCGTCATGAATGCAAAGAAAGAAACCAAAACTAAACGGTTGGAGGTTGTCATACTTGCGGTTGTCTTTCCGTTTACATATAAAAATAAGGAGTAACAAAGAGCAGCTGCTAAACCCCATAACCACCCTTGAAAAGGTATTTGAGACAAATCAACATCAATTATACCAGCGGCTGGTATGGTTCCAGCTACTAATATAATTAAAGAGATGAATTCAATTCTGCTTGGAAATTGTCGTTTTGTGATACAAGAAATCAACATACCGATCCATGTAAATTGAAACAGTAATACTACTGCTAAGGACGCAGGCAAAAAGTTTAAAGAATGACCATATAAAATATTTGTTAACCCTGTTAACAAGCCTGCAAATAAAAGGAATTTAACGCCTTTAAAGCTAAAGTTTGATCTATTTGTAACTAAGGAAATACATACTGCTATACAAAACCCGATAAAAAACTGACTTGTAACTGCCTCAGCTACAGAAAAGCCACTACGCATTGCCAGTTTTATAATAGTTGAAACGATACCAAAACTACTAGCTGCAATCACTACTAATAGGGGATAAAGATACATCTTGATTATTCACTTCCCTCTCAAAATTTGTCTTGATGAAATTTTGTTTATGATTTTGAGATGTCGAAAAAAATCATAATCTCCAATATATATCACTGATTGTTATTTTACAATCTTTTTTTTCGTTCATAAGGAATTCTCCCGTAGCGAAAATGACAAAAAAAGCCAAAACTCACATATATAAAGGGTTTGGCTTTTTTCTATGTATTTTTTATTAAAGTATGTTAAATTGAATGTTTTTTCTCAATTTTCTTCAGCATATTACAATCTTATTCTGTAATAATCCAATCAAAAAACACCTCCCTCTATAAAAAATATAGAAGTGAGATGTTTTTAATGTTCACTAATATGATTAATGAACGGCCGCAAAATGTTTAGCGTGACTCTTTTGGCGGTTGGCATACATCACATTTTCGTTGGTTTTTATTTTTAAATTTTGTAAATGTTTTTTCAAAGTTACTACCACATGCACATTTAAATAGTAGCTTTTGAGAAAAACCATGATATTCTGTCGTTAACAACTTACTTTCTGAATTGTTCTCAACAAATTTCTGAATATCACCAATCGTCCAACGTTTATTCATTCACTTACACCTCCATATTTGATCGTTCTGCGGAGGCTTTTCCTGGCATCCGTTATAAGTACCTTAAGTGCCTCATTATAACATGAGCTGACTCACAATAAAATAGATTTTGACAAGCCTTTGACTCGTGCTAGAAAACGGAATTCTTGCCTGTTACGATTCAAGCAAGCCTCCCAGCACTTGGCATTCTAAGGAGCCTACATCTTTAATCAATCTTTTTAAAAATTCAAAGCTTTTGAATCTGCTCTTTAATATCCACCTTGCATAATCCACCGTGATAACAAATCACAGATTCAATGTCTAGGTCTGCATATTTCTTTAAAGATTGTTGAGCAACCTCTATATCCAAAGTGGTTGGAACATGAATCCCTCCCAGTGTACCATTTATACTATACATCGAATCGCCTGCAACAAGCGTTTTACTTTGCTTTAAATATAAACTGATATGGCCAGGCGTATGTCCTGGTGTATGGATAACTCGTATTCCCCCACAATATGGTAGTTCTTGACCGTCTTTCAAGATCTCATCTACTTTGCTCTTGGGTGGATTTGCTAGATGCCCGTCTTTCAACAATGGTAATTCCCCCTGAATATAGGGCTTATCTAATTCATGCGCATATACTTTTATATGACTTCCACAATATTGTAATATCTCAGGAAGACTGCCTATATGATCGATATCCTGATGTGTCAATATCACAACTTTTAGTTGGTCGAACGACACGCCTACCTTATTCATTGCTATACGTAAATCTTCCATTTGTCCTGAACATCCAGTATCAATTAAAACAGCCATCTCCTGATCCCATAATAGCGTTGGATGAATGAAGGCCCCATTAAATTCAAGCTCCAGAATCTCTACTCCATTAGAAATTTTCATTTTCTTCCCCTTTATAATTAGATTTTATTATTCAGGAACAAGTTAATTTTTTACATCCTGAAGAACAGTCCCCTTCCGCCAAAGCAACTCTCTCAACGTTTCGAAATTGACTAGAATCGTTCCAACAATAATTGTCATAGTACCTATTCCTGTTAGCCACGAAATATATTCATGATAGAAGGTAACACCTAATATAACGGCAATTACTGGTGAGATATACAGCCATGTGGACGGAAAAACAGGATTTGTTCGTGAAACAAGCCAATAATAAATAGTGTGACCGATCATTGAACCAAAAATAATCAAATAAAAAAGAGAACCCATTGAAGCTGGACTTAATAGATAATGAAGCTGAATGTTCTCAGTAAAAAGTGACAAAATGATTAATAAAATCCCTCCATGCATCATTTGTGCTGCATTTAAAGCAATTGGGGATGTTGTTCCGAATTTTTGGATAACATGCTTTGTATAAATCGTTCCAGATGCGTAAAAAACTTCACCTAAAATAATAGCGAAACAACCAACCATCCAGAGAGGACTAATCTCAATTGCAAAACTAGGTAAGATTAAGAACGTAACACCAATGACTCCGACGACACAGCCAATAAATGATTTCCGATTTCCTTTTTGCTTCAATAGGAATGTCTGAATCACAATAATCATCATCGGACCTGTAGCAGATAAGACAGCCGCGATTCCAGATGTCACATACTGTTCTGCCCAGTATAATGTGGCAAACGTTCCAAAGGTTAAGCCCACTCCTGTAAAAAACATTTCTTTCCGAAATAATAACCGGATTGTCGTTTTTTTGCGCCAAACCATAAAACTAAATAGTAGTAAACCAGCAATGAGAAAACGAAGACCAGCTGATAAAAACGGAGGAACTCCTGCATCAACCCCAACTTTAATTGCTAAAAATGTTGTCCCAAAAATCAAACACATAAAGAAATAATTAAAAATTACCATATCATACTCCTCCTCTTTTTCTATCATAAAAGAAGGAGGATAGAACAGATTGAAAAGGATAGAACAGATTAGAGCAGTTCGTGGTACAATCGTTTTGAATAGGAGGGATCGATGTGGGCAAAGCAATTCAAAATGAAGATTATCTTTTTAAGAAAATCTATGATAATGTACTGCACAGAATAGAGCGTAAAGAATGGAAAGAAGATGAAAAGCTTCCCTCCGTCCGGCAATTAGCATCTGAAATGAATGTTCATCGGCTAACGGTTTTAAAGGCTTATCAATTATTGAAACAGCATGACAAAGTTTATGTAAAAGATAAATCAGGCTATTTTGTCCAATCAACTGTATCGAAAAATCTTGAATATCTAAATCAGGAGAATCCAATTATTTCAGCATACGTAAAAAAAAATCATTTATCCGAAATCCATCAACCATCTTTTTCTTATCACTTTTCTCAGGCATTGATTGATCCTAATCTTTTGCCAAATCATTATTTTTCTGATTACGTAAAGGAAGTGTTTGACCTTTATCCAAAAGTACTGGCAACCTACTCCACTGTGCAAGGTGATTTAGAGCTGCGTGAAACACTTACCCAATATTTTATCAACCAGTATAAAACTCATCTCAGTGCAGATGATCTGTTAATAACGTCTGGCTCACAGCAAGCCATTCACTTAGTTGCGCAAGCTTTTATTAAGCCAAGAGACGTCGTTTTATTGGAACGTCCAAGCTATAGTGCTGCGATTGATATTTTTAGCGCACAAGGAGCACAAATTGTAACCGTGGATATCCATCCTGAGGGCTACGATTTAGAACAGGTTGAATACTATATTAAACAATACAAACCTCGCCTATTTTATCTCAACCCCACCTTCCATAATCCTACTGGTTATACGGTTTCAATCGAGCAGCGCAAAAAGTTAGTAGAATTAGCTGAGCACTATCGGTTTCTATTAATTGAAGACGATGCCTATCACGACATTTATTTTGATGAAGCCCCACCTCCACCGATTTACACATATGATAGTGCTGGGACAGTCATTTATATCCGAAGCTTTTGCAAATATATCTCTCCTGGTTTGAGAATTGCGACTGTTATTTGTCCATCATCATTGATGAAATCACTATTAACAGAAAAATCGCTAGCTGATAATGGCTCACCACTTCTCAACCAAAAAATTTTTCTCCATTACTTCTCCTCACTAAGATTGCAGCAACAATTGGAGAAAATTCGGATCGCCCTGCAGATTCGGAAGGAAATTATGGAGGAGGAGCTAGCTGTAACAGGCTGGCGTTGGATTAGCCCAAAAGGCGGTCTGAATTTATGGGTACAGCTCCCAGATGATGTTCCAACTGAATTATTATTATCTAAAAGTATCGAACAATCGATATCCTTTGTCCCAGGTCAAGTTTGTGATCCACTAAAACAGCTATCATCCTGGATACGTTTAAGCTATTCTTATGCTAATGAAAAACAGCTAAGTGAAGGAGTAAAAAAATTGGTTACAGTGGCGCAATCGCTTTCTAAGTGATCGGACTGTCTAATGAACTTTGGCTAATTCATGTTCCTTAACTTATTGTTGGAAACTGGGACTACCGATTATTTTATCTATAAACGATGGTTCATAGCTTTATCAACCATTTTTAATTATTCGTTCATAGTTGACGCGAATTGTAAAAAGCAGTGAACAAAGTAACTCAGGCAGTCACACAGACCTAAACATATTTAGCTGTCAAGTTGAATAATATGAAAAAAAGCTATACACCTAGCTCTTATCTGTATCAAAATCATTGCAACGAAGGACAGATCCTTCAGATTTGATGAACCCATATTGACGCTATACCCCCAGCAAAATAACAGTCAAATTAAAGCAGCCTCCGTTAAGGAGAATTACTTTTATTATTGAAGAGCGAGATTTAGAGAAATTTCTATTCTCATAACCTCCCTATAGAATGATAGAATGTTTTTATACAGTGATAGAAGGAGGAGAAAGATATTGTCTAATCAAAATGAGTCTTCATTAGATAAGGAAAAACAGCCTGATCCGAAAGTTAAAGTAGAAAGAAAAGAGGGAGAACCTACTGCTGCTTTCAAGGGGGCTTCCTGGGCAGCATTGTTAGTAGGTGTGACGGCTTATTTTATAGGCTTGTTTAATGCAACGATGCAACTAAACGAAAAAGGATATTACCTAGCTGTTTTAGTATTTGGACTCTATTCAGCAATATCCTTACAAAAAGCTGTAAGAGATAAAGAAGAGGGAATACCAGTTACGAATATTTATTATGGTATTAGTTGGGTTGCACTTATTGTGTCGATTTCATTAATGGGCATTGGGCTATATAATGCTGGAAGTATTGTTTTAAGCGAAAAAGGATTTTATGGTATGTCATTTGTTCTAAGTTTATTTGCATCCATCACGGTTCAAAAGAATATTAGAGACACACAGCAGGCAAGAGAAAGAGATTAAGTTACTGAAAGAGTCGAGAAGTTCATTCTCGATTCCTTTTGTCATTTTTTCTTAAACTCCATGCTCCACCAGACTATAAAAAAGAGCATGGCTGTCATCAGCCATACTCCTCTCAATTTTATTAATTTTCTCCGCTTATCTCGACTAAAATTTTAGATTGTGTTTTGTCATTTGTTAACGTTTTGAATCCTTTTTCAACAATCTCATCTAATTCAATTTGACTTGTGATGATCCCTTGAGGATTTAGTTGACCAGCGCTCATTGCATCAATTGTTCGTTGGAAAATTGACGGTGTATAAACAATGGATGATAATACATTAACACCTGTGTTTGTAAGTTGCATTGGATTCCATTCGATTGGTCTTGCAAAAATCGAAACAATCATCATGTTACCACGAGGTTTTGTTACATCAATTGCTTGTTTAAAGGTTGGGGCAACCCCCGCAACCTCAAAGGATACATCAACCCCATCTGCAACAATCTCGCGAACTGCTTGTACAGGATTTTCTTTCCCTGAATTAATAGCATGGGTTGCACCTAATTCTTTTGCCTTTTCTAATCGATCATCGGATAAATCTAATACAATAACTTTACTAGCACCGGATGCTTTTGCAGCGATGACAGTTAATAATCCAATAGGTCCAGCCCCAAATACAGCAACAGAATCACCTAATGTAACCCCAGCATCTTTGACAGCTTGTACAGCAACAGCCATTGGTTCTACCAATGCACCATCTTGTAATGTTAAGTTATCTGCTAATCGATGTATATTCGTTACAGGGACATTAACATATTCCGCAAATCCACCGTTTCCATGTAAGCCAATGAAGTTAAATCCATCATAACGATCGACTTCTTCATGTTTTTTTCTATATGTTAATGTAGGATTGATGACAACTCGATCCCCAGCCTTAAAGTCAGTAACCTTAGAGCCAACTTCTTCGATGATACCAGCAAATTCATGTCCCATTGTAAGTGGGGCAACTTCACCTGTTAAATCAGCTTTTTCATCAACTGGTACGAAAACCGGACCTTCTTCGTATTCATGCAAATCACTTCCGCAAATACCAGCCCACGCTACTTTTACTTTCACTTCTTCTTCTCTTAAAGCGCGTAATTCAACCTCTTCAACTCTAATATCTTTCACACCATGCCAAACTGCAGCTTTCATTTATGTTACCCCCATAAAATTATTTAAATTGGTACCATAAAATAACATCCTTAATAGCTACTCGTGCATGATCAAAATCCGACACTTCTATACACTTGATAAAAGTATTGATGGACATATGATAGGATTCAACTAGATTCATCTTCCATTTTGTTTGTGCAGCTACATTTGTAACAAATATTGTTTCTTTAAAGAATCGTAGCATCGCAATATTTCCTGTAACATCAAAAAACAATTGTAACAAGTGGGCAAACGAAACAACATATTCATAAATATTTTCAGCAGACTTTCTTTGTTTCATCGCTTCAAAACGATGTAATAGTTCATTTTGCAAATCGGCAGTCCATTTAGATTCACACTTGGTAAGTGCAATATCCAATAGATGATAAAGCGCTTCCAAATAATCCTTTAATTCCTGATCCGTTATAATCTTCACTCTTACACCTTTATGTTGTACTTTTTCAACTACACCATCTTTTTGTAAAAGATAAAGGGCCTCACGGACAGGTGCATGACTTACTTGTAACTCCTTTGCAATTTCCGCCTCTATTAAGCGCTGACCTTGTTCATAGTAACCAGAAAATATACGAAATAATAATCGTTCAGCTATTTGCTCAGAAATTGTTTTTTTTGAAATTGAATTTTCATCAAACCCCATTAAACCACTCCAATAAATTTATATCTTTTTATTTTAACATAGTTCAGTGTATAGGGTGATTAGCTAAAAGCGTTATATATTATGGATTATAGATTATCGATAATCTATAAAAATATTCTAATCTATAAATTCATTTCTTTCAATTATCTTGTTTCGGATATAGTATCTTTTAAAAGAAATATCAAATTCTAAGAAAGTGTTATTAAGCTGATGAGCGAGGTACAGCGGGATTGTTCGCAGAGAGGTGGATCAAATATTCCAAAGCACTAAGCATTTCATTTTAGAGTGCCTATTTTTACAATAAACTTCTAAATAGGATTTACTTATATTCTTTTTTTGAAGTAATAAGTTGTATTGTCATTTACTGCTTCGATTAAAAGCCCAAGAGATACTTCGAACTTTCCAAAAAGCCACAATAGAAAACTGTATAAATATGCAATAAAAAAGATCAGGCTTTATGCACCTGACCTTTGCTATAGTTATTAATTTAACGGAATTGCCGGTACAACTTGTTCTGCATTAGGGATTGGTTGAGGATAAAAAAAGTTGCTTTCTCCATTAGATTGATTAATATATTTCTTTGATTCCTTGTACTGTTGTCTTAGTCGGTTTTCAAATTCTTTAGGTGTTATATTTTGAATGCTATTTAAAAACTTTTCTTTGTTTTTTTCTGGAATATACATTTCTATCCCATATTCTTTACTAAGTTTTATCAATATTTTATTGTAAGGTACGAGTAATAACTCAATATCATTGTCATATGTTGACTCAGCATTATAATGAGTAGTTGAACAAAAAACAGAAACCATGATACAAATCAATGTAATATTTATTATCTTCTTCATGCTTTTTCTCTCCTTTATTGTTCCTTTCCCCTTACTTATATCCGAATTATTTAATAATAAACACATCTTTATTTTTTTCATTTTTAAACAGGCACACATTATAATTGTATGCCTGTTTTAAATAAATAAAACAACTAATTTGCATAGAATGTATTTGATGCTGTTAAAGAAAGTGCAAGTGCAACACCATTAGCATCTTCTGGATGTCCTCTTAGAGAGACTGTACAACTTTTTAAATCACTACTTAATTTATGTGAAGCACTATCAACTTCCCAATGATAACCTGTAAAACTAGATGGCCAAGTTGTTCCATATGATTTTATACTTTGATAAGTAAAAGTTCCTTGATTACCTGATGCACTAAAAACATTTGAGTTCAAGTACATTGAAGAATTATAGCTTAATGCAACTAGTTGAGTAATATTTTCACTAATAGATAATGGAGAAACCGCAGAGTCACTATTAGATAGCTTATCATTATAAAAATTATCTAAGAACTCTTTATATTGTTCTCTTAGTAATTTTTCTAATTCATCTGTGCTCATATCTCCTACATTGTTATAAAAGTGTTCCTTTTTTTCTGGATTAATATAAAATTC
This sequence comes from Lysinibacillus sp. FSL K6-4013, assembly GCF_038630435.1. Taxonomy (NCBI): domain Bacteria; kingdom Bacillati; phylum Bacillota; class Bacilli; order Caryophanales; family Bacillaceae; genus Lysinibacillus; species Lysinibacillus sp. FSL K6-4013. The sequence continues at coordinate 1,430,466 of NZ_CP152031.1, read as the reverse complement.
TACGCCAAATTCATTAGTCAGTTTATTCAGCACTTCCTGATATGGACTAATAGATTTTTCAAGATTTACATTTTCACTTGCAGACACACAGGTGATTAAGGATAAGGAAATGCTCAAACATAAAAAGGATGTAAATAATAACTTTACAAATTTTTTCATAGTATGACCTCCAAACTAATTTTCCTGTATTTACATTTAAATACATATTAATAAATGTATTCATAATTTTCAACCTTATATTTACACAATAAAGCTAAAATAAACTCTCAGAAAACCTGATTTGAAAGCGTTGTTTTTTTGAAAAATGACATGACCGTAATGTTTCAGTTCTGAGTTCAGGTAGATAACGTATTATGTCATAAATACTAAGAATTGCTTGTTACAGTATATATACTTTGCGAAATTATCTAGAAATGCATCCTCGTTTTACTTGGAAATAATTTATAATTTTAACAATACTTCCATTGTTGAGTAATTCTTGATTTAAAATCTTAAAGCTACATAAACAAACTTCATTTTTAAAAATGATTATTTAAAATAGATTTATCCTTTTACTTAGCATGGATTTTAATAATAAAATTTGATTATTTTTGTACTTGTTATTCCTCTAAGGCATCCATTAGTTAAACAACTAATTTAAATCATTCTGTTTCTTATGTGAAACAGCAACTAATACTACAATCGAAGTCCCAACACATGGTGCATCATTTGAATAAAGTCCATCTCAAACTATAGTGAAAGAATAAACTTCACATATATTTAGATTACCAAGTGCATTTGCGAAATGACACCTAAATTCTCAACAGCTAATATTCCAATAGACATTCTATGATCTCCCCTTAAAACTAAAGGATAACGATTTAATGAAATGACATTTTCTACTTTTCGACTAAACTTGTTATTAGCTCCTACTTTAAGTTTGCAACTAATTTTTCAGATTTTTTTGAAATCATCACCAACTTTTTTTCTCTTCATATTCTATAGAATCAGAATATTGAGGGGGAAACGTATGGGGATTGAATTCACAGCTCTCCATTGGATTTATGTTGTTTTTATTGTGCTCATCATCGGATTTATGGTTAAACGTCGCGATACCACCCTCATTTGTGTAGTAGGCATCTTTATGCTAGCAATTGTTGCTACTGGTGATTTTACTTCGTCTATAAGTGGTGTGTTTAACAGCTTTATTTATGCCATAACTGAGCTGCTATCAACGATTCTTATTATTTCGATTATCGTAGCGATGAGTCGGGTCATGATGTCTTCAGGTATTAATGGGGTTATGGTGGCCCCTTTCACAAAGATCATTAAAACACCTGCACTCGCTTATTGGACAATTGGACTATTAATGATGCTTATTTCTTGGTTTTTCTGGCCATCACCTGCAGTAGCGCTATTAGGAGCAGTGCTCTTACCTGTTGCGATTCGGGCGGGCCTCCCAGCACTGGGGGTTGCCATGGCGATGAATTTATTTGGGCACGGTATTGCGTTATCAAGTGATTTTGTCATTCAAGGGGCTCCAAAATTAACGGCTGATGCTGCGGGTATTCCTGTTGGAGATGTTGTTTCAGCTAGTATTCCACTTGTTATCACAATGGGTGTTGTAACGACAATTGTTGCTTATATTTTTTTACGACGTGATATGAAACGAGGAACGCTACTTTTAAATACTGGCAACAATGAGGAGATGGATGTTGAACAAGAAACTGCAGAAAACTTACTGTCAATTGGGCAAAAACGATTCTTCGCCGTACTTATTCCTATTGCCTTTATCTTAGACGTTATCGCTATGTCAGTATTCGATTTAACGGGCGGCGATGCAACAGCTTTAATCGGGGGAACCTCTGTTTTTATTTTATTGTTGCTTAGTATGGTTGCTCATAAATCAGCGGGTTTAGAAAAGACAACAAGTTATTTGATTCAAGGATTTCAATTCGGCTTTAAAGTCTTCGGACCCGTAATTCCAATTGCTGCTTTCTTCTATCTTGGAGATGCTGGCTTTACACAAATTCTTGGAGATCACCTCCCCGCTACTTCACACGGTATTGTCAATGATCTTGGTGTCGGTCTTGCAGCAATAGTTCCGTTAACAAAGGAAATTGCTGTTGTCACGCTAGCAGTTGTAGGCGCTATTACAGGATTAGATGGTTCTGGCTTCTCAGGCATTTCTCTTGCTGGCTCTGTCGGTAGTTTGTTCGGCAATGCCATTGGTGGAGGAACAGCCACTTTAACTGCTTTAGGGCAAATTACAGCCATTTGGGTTGGTGGCGGCACATTAATTCCATGGGCATTAATTCCAGCTGCTGCAATTTGTAATGTCAGCCCATTTGAGCTAGCAAGACGAAACTTGATCCCTGTAGTCATTGGACTGATTGTGACGACAATTGTGGCGGTGTTTTTAATTTAGTTTCATCCAAATGAAATGAGATGGTTACTATATTAGTAGCCATCTCCTTCACTTTCCGTATAATACTTTTTTAAAATCTCATAAAACATTTCTTTTAGTTGGGATTTTTTCATTCCTAAAATATAAGCCTCTATTAATAGTTGCTCCATATTCATAGCTATTTGTTGAAGTGAAATAGTCGTTGCTTTACTAGGATCTACAATAACAAATGCTCTAGAATGAGGTTTAATGGTGATGATCCCCTTTTTTTGAAGCTCTTTGTAGCTTTTATGAACCGTATGCAGATTGAGATTTGTTTGTGCCGCTAAATTGCGAATGGAAGGCAAATGGTCTCCCTTATTTAAATTTCCAGTCACTATTGCTAAAAGCACCTGCTGTGTGAGTTGCTGATAATATGGCGTTTTGCTTCTTCGATTTATTGTTACATTCATTTGTCGAGAATTTCCTCTATATTAAAATTTCTTTTTGGCAATAAAATGATGCATGTTAGCCATCATGAATAGTACAAGTAACAGTGTGATAACAATAGTGAAGCCATACCATGTTTCAACGTCACCTGTCATTAATATCGTTGTAGCATGCAAACTATTACTAGCAGGATTAATGACATCTAAGAATGGATGTAAGCCAGCACAGAAACGACTAATAAATAAGACACCAATACTGATTAATGCAATAAATGGTGCACTATTAAAAAATGTACTAATCATAGCAACAAATGTAATGACAAACAACAGCCAAATACAATAAAATGCTAAAGCTATCAATGCACGAGTTATCGATACAGAGGTAAATAAATAAGATGTATAGCCAAAGGACATTGCATAGCCAAGCGTAATACATAGAACAGCTAAAACATAATGAGTAAGAAGCTTGCTATTTAAGTAGGATGAGATAGATACTGGCCTTGTTAAAATGAATGCCATCATCCCATTGGCTTTTTCTCCCTGAATAATACCCATCGTTGCAATGGCAAGTATGATTATACCTAATTGATCAAATTGCGAATTCAGTGTTGAGGCGAGCACTTCTTCTCCCCCTGGCTTTGCCATTGTAGGATCAATCATAATCCCTTCAATACCACCCATTGATTGTAAAATAGTAGGTAAGAAATACATCATGATCGGCTGAGTTAAGCCTAGTAGGATATAGACAATCGGTAGCCAAACGACTTTATATTCCTTTGTCATTTGATTCATTTCTTTTTTACTTAATGCTATAAACGTATTCACTCCAGGTTACACCACCAATTCTAAAAATATTTCTTCTAAGCTTTCCTGCATGCCTAGATCATACTTTGTAAATATTACGTTTGAATCCAATCCATACTGTAGCAATCGATGGGCATCCGCTTCCAAGTGATTGACATATACTTTAAAACCATCACCACAACTTTCGATTTTCTTTACATAAGGTAAATGTTCAATCGTTGTTAGCCACTTAACATCTTTCTTTTGAACCATTAAAAAGATAGCTGGATCCTGATAGCGATTAAGTAACTCTAATTTTGTTGCATCTTCAATTTTGTAACCATTTTTAATGACTACAAAGCGCTCACAAACTTCCTCCGCATCGCCTAATATATGCGTAGAAAGTAAAATAGTCGTTTCTTTTTTTATGTCTTTTAATAGATTCAGTACTTCACGCCTACCAATTGGATCTAGTGCTGATACTGGCTCATCCATAATGATGAAAGCTGGCTTGTGTAATAAAGCTTGTGCGATGCCAAGACGCTGTTTCATACCACCTGAAAATGTTCCAACATGAGCATGTGCTTCCTTCCCTAAGCCTACCTTTTCTAAAAGAAGTGGAATATCTTTTTGTAATTGGTTTTTCGAAATACCAGAAAGCGTCCCCATAAAGGATAAGGTTTGAGATGCTGTCATCCATGAGTAGAAATTAGGATACTGCGGTAAATAACCAATATGATTTTTCATCTTTGAAATTTTTTGTCCATCAAGGACAATGTCCCCTTCATCTGCATAAAGAATATCAGCAATGATCTGAATTAATGTGGATTTCCCTGCCCCGTTTGGTCCAATAAGCCCTACACATTCATTCGAATCTATAACCATTGAAAAACTACTTACGGCCGTTTTCTGATTAAATTTTTTCGTAATATTGTTAATTTCTAAGCGCACGTTTATTGACATCCTTTCTCCCCATCACGAAATATAGAACAGAACCAATTGTATTAAAGAACAAAATAATAATTGCCCACATTAGTATGTTTTCTCTGCTATCTCGATGTTTATATAAATCAATTAGTGCAACAGTGATAAGTAAAAAACCTACGAGTACAAATGGTAAAAGAATTGGCAGTATGCTTGCCCAATCAATTTGATTTAAGTCTTCAAAACCATAGTGTAATTTCATTGTAATAGCCCCCTTCATTATCATTATCAATAATGATAACAAAAAGATAAAAAAATTTCATTACCTTTTTACTGTACATCTATAAAAAAACGCTATAGTATATTTTTTGATAATGTTCTCAAATTGATAACATTTGAATGCTTCCCTTGATACTATCTCATTTTCTGGTAGGAGGATCGGTTTATGCGTAATAAAGCAGAGGTATTAATGCACCCTGTGAGAATGAAAATTTTACAAGCTCTGATGCACAATAAAGAAGAGGGCTTAAGCACATTGGAGATGATTTCTGTCATTAAGGATGTACCACAAGCCACTCTATATCGTCATATCCAAATTTTAGTCGATGAAAACATCATAAAAATTGTGAAAGAGCGAAAAGTTCGTTCTGTTACAGAGAAGTTTTATGCATTAAATGAAGGAGCAGCAAAACTTAGTAAGGAGGATTGGACTCAACTCACAACCAAGCAAAAATTAAATTATATTTCCTACTATCAATTGGCTTTACTATCTCAATATCAAAATTATTTGCATTCACTTGATGAAAAAGAAAGCACGACAGATTTAGCAACATTTTCTTTAATCGACCTAACATTAACGAACGATCAATTCAAGAATTTTGAAAATGAATTAAACGATTTATTTACTAAATACTATAATATGACCGACTCAAATAAAGGTTTTGAGACTAAAACAATTGCTCTAAATATTATTCCAAAACCTTAGGTACTATTGACGTAAAGAAATGGAGAAGATTTATGAAAAAAAGAAAGTCACTAGAAAATACACGAAAATTAATTATGATCATTATTGGTGCTGTTATTGCCGCTTACGGACTAGAGGCAGTACTAATTCCTAATGCTGTCATTGATGGCGGTGTAACGGGTCTTAGTATTATGGGAGCACACCTCTTTGGTATCCCGTTAGGCGTACTGCTCTTTGTATTAAACATTCCGTTCATTTATATCGGCTATAAGCAAGTTGGAAAAACGTTTGCTTTAATGAGTAGTGCTGGTATTGCAGCTTTATCGATCTCGACAGTTCTTTTACATGACGTCAAAACCATTTTAGGCCCAAATGACCCCCTCCTAATTGTATTATCGGGTGGTATGCTGCTTGGTGTTGGGATTGGGATTGTCCTACGAAATGGTGGCGCTTTAGATGGCTCAGAGGTTTTAGCAGTATTATTATCACGTAAGATCCCATTTTCAGTCGGCGATATTATATTATTTATTAATGCCTTTATTTTCTTAGGGGCAAGCTTTATCTTTGGCTTAGAGAGTGCTCTTTACTCAGCGTTAACTTACTATATTGCCAAAAACGTCATTGATATTATCCAAGTTGGTTTAGAGAAATCAAAAGAAGTTCGTGTGGTTAGTGGAAAATCCGAGGAGATTGGAGACGCTATCCAAGCTCGTTTAGGACGTGGTGTTACCTATACACATGGGCGTGGCGGTTTCTCCAATGAACCAACAGAAATCTTAAACTGTGTCATTAACCGTATGGAAGAAAATAAATTAGTTTCGATCATTAAGGACATCGACGAAGGCGCTTTTGTTGTCATTTCTGATGTGTCAGAAGTTCGTGGTGGTAACTTTAAGAAACGAGATATCCATTAATTTCAAAGTAAGTAAGGCGCATCATGCCTTACTTACTTTTTTAGTTGCTTCTATCATATTTTACGCCACCTATTAAACATAATCCTCCCAGCATTACGACTAAGGAAGCCCCGACTAAGGCATACTGATAGCTATTTGTATAATTTGCAAGTGTTCCCGCAATGGATGGACCAATCATTTGTCCGAGTGCATAGCCAGCCGTTAAATAGCCTATCATTTGATGACTATTCACAGGTGCAATTTCCCTTGCTAATGTTGTACAAACAGTCGTGATTCCCATAAAGGTTGCCCCAAAAATAAAGGCACTCGTATAAAGAGTCGCCGAATTTGTAGCTAGCGCAGGTAAAACAATGCCTATCGCTTGCAGTAGCATAGAGATGAGCAAAATTTTCACATAGCCATAACGCTGTGCTAGCTTAGACCATACGATACATGAGGGAATTGCTGCAACACCCACAACAAACCATACAAAGGCGGCATCTCCATGAAAGCTTGTCGACTCCTGTGCAATCGATACTATAAATGTACCTGTGACAATATAGCCAAGCCCCTCTAAGCTATAAGCGATGATTAACCATTTCATCCAAGACCCAGGAAGCGTTTTCTGTGAAATAATTTTCTGGCTTTCTACTCGTTGTTTACTTTGTGGAATGGGTTTGATAAATAGCACTACCAAGACAAACATTACAATACAAAATAGAGCTAATACGACCCAAGTACCATTCCAATGGAAAATTGCTTGGATTGGTGAAACAATCACCGCACTTAATGCAATCCCTATCCCCACCCCACTATAGAACAGCCCTGATAGATGCATATGACTACTGCTGGCTAATTGGTCTAATACAAGGCTTGTTATAACAACAAAAATAAAAGCACTCATAACACCTGAGATAAACCGTAATATGTACCAAATGATGATTGCATTTGTAAAGCCCATGAAGGCTGTTGTTAAAATGCTGACAACAAGTGTAATTTGCAAAAAGAGAATACGTTTATTCCCTATTGGTAAACGGCCTGCCACCCAGGCGCCAACCAAGTAGCCTAAGTAATTACTCGTTGCTAAGTAACCTGCTGTTGATCGGCTAAATTCAAGAGCTTCTTGCATATAAGGTAAAATAACCGTATACGAAAAACGGCCGATGCCCATAGCGATTACTAAAGCAAAAATGCCCCCGATTAAATAGCGTACGGTTTGCTTGTGCATATTATCACTCCTTCTATTTCACTATATCGAATATCTAGGTATCATAAATAGACCCAATTCTTTATAATAAGTATCAATAAAATTGATAGCTGGAGGGCATATGAATATTAATGATTTAACGATTTTTCGAACCGTCGTCCAAACAGGTAGCTTTTCTAAAGCTGCCACAGCACTTAATTATACGCAATCCAACATCTCTATGAAAATACAAAGTCTTGAGGCACTCTACGAAACAACCTTTTTTTATCGTGGACATCGAGGGATACGGCTAACACCAAAAGGAGAACAATTTTATGAATTAGTCCTAAAAATGCTTCATCTCTATGAAAAGTCTTTTGAAGTCATGCAAGATACGGAGGAACAGCGAGGCGTTTTACGAATTGGTTCGATGGAAACAACTGCTGCATTGCATTTACCAACTCTTTTAACAACATTTCATCAAGCACATGAACAGGTGGATATCACGATACTAACAGGCCCTTCTCTGCACAATATTGAACGGGTAGAAAACTATGAACTAGATGGTGCATTTGTTACAGGACCTGTTTATAAAGAAAATATAATGATGAAAGAGTTTGTCTGTGAAGAGCTTGTTATTCTCACTTCTAGCAAGCATAAATCTATTAAGCATCTACAGGATTTAGAGGGAAGCACCATGATTACATTCCGCCATGGCTGTTCCTATCGAGTCATCTTGGAACATTGGTTACATGAAGAAGGGGTTCGACCACAAAATCGCATGGAGCTTGGTACGCTTGACGGTATTATTGGCTGTGTTGTTGCTGGGTTAGGTATTACCTTGCTACCACGTGCCATTGCGGAAAAATATATGGCAACACAAGCATTAACATTGCACAAGATAAAGAACAAGCAAGCACATATTCCTACATGGTTTATTTATCGTAAGGATGAAGTACAATCTCCCATTCTAACGCATTTTTTAGAAGCCATAGAAGCTTATGACTATCCAACGGTTTGAGGGTTCTATCCGTCAGTTTTGAAATTCTATCCGTCAATTTGGGGAATCTATCCGTCAGTTTAATAAAACTATCCTTCCCCTAATAAAAAAGCTGTTCAGCAGATTCTCCACTGAACAGCTTTTTCTCTGTTTTCTTTTGACGACTGCATGCATTTCCATTAGGCTGTAATTAGACACTGAAGGGAGTTTTCTATGGATATTTTTATCGCCAGTAACCGCCAATTACCGATCCGCTACTATGTGCAGGAAGCAATTTGGATTCGACGTGGTGGCAGTATGAAGCTGCCAGATTTAACACTGCCATTTTTCGTTGAGGTAGAGATTAAAAATCAATATAATTTACATATCATTGCAGATTATATTATGGACTTTCAACGACAATACAAGCAGACAGAAATCCAATTATTAGTCCGAAACACAGCTACCCTAGCAACCCTACAAGATATGCTTTCACAACATGTACAAACACAACATGCCATTAGTATTGTTCCATTGTAGTCAGTTATGAAGCGCTAATGGCAATGTGATAATAAAGTACAGTGTCTCGTTTTTGTATTTTGCGTGAATGGTTCCTCCGTGAAGCTCCACTATGCTTTTGGCTATTGCTAGTCCAAGCCCTGAACCCTCGGTTACATTTGTTCTCGATTGATCTTTTTTATAAAACCTCTCAAATAAACTAGCAAGCTCCACCGGTGTAAAGGCATCACTTTGATTCGCTACACAAATTCGCACATGGTTTGCTTGTCCTTCAAGGGAAACCATAATTTTTCCTTCAGCTGTACTATAATTGATCGCATTGATGAGTAGATTATCAAATACTCGTACAATCTTTTCCGAATCCAGTGCAGCAAAAATTCGTTTCTCTGGAAAATGTTTTATAAAAATGCGTTGTTTCTCTTCTGCTAATGGTACTAATTCCTCCATTAGTTGTTCAAGCAGCTCATTTACACAAACTTGTTGTCGCATTAAAGTATTTTTATCATTCGTGAGCTTAGTATATTCAAATAAATCGTCTATTAAATTTTTTAATTGCTCGGATTTAGAGAAGGCTATTTTCAAATATTCGTCATATTGCTCTTTCGTCTCATACTTCTCTTCTCTTAATAAACGCAAATAACCCATGATTGAGGTAAGAGGTGTTCTAAGGTCATGTGAAACATTTGTAATAAGCTCGTTTTTTTGTTGCTCAATTTTTCTCTCCATCTCGATACTTGTCATAATTTCTTCTGCCATTTGATTAACATTATCCGTTAGTAAAGCAATTTCATCCTGACCTTTTTTCTCAATACGAAAGGCTAAATTTCCTTTTGCGATTTCCATAACCCCCTCCGCTAATGCCTCAATTTGATTCATTTTCCGTTTTGTTATAGAGAAAAATGATACGATAAACAGCATAACCCCAATGAAAAAAGGGATGGGCCCTTCATTCGTACTTGTGATGGCTTCTCCTTGTGGAAGCCCACTAACAAAGAAATAATAATTTTTATCTTGTAAAGTTAGTGGCACTAATGTAGTAAATTCCTCCCGAGAAGTTTCGATTACATGATAGGCATTTTCAAAAGGTTGATTCATTGTAAAGCCCATGACATGTCTCATTTCTTCATGCAAATCGATTTGTTGCTCTTTTACCTGCTTTGTTTTATATAAGATCTTACCTGCCTCATCTGTCACGACAATTTTTAATGCATTGTCCTCATTTTCTATTTTTCCATTTTCTTGATCAATCAATTCTCTCAATGCTTCAACACTATTTTCTTGGGTTGCCAATTCTGCTGTATCCTGTGCATGATAATACATCATCTTCATACTGCCACTATAATCCACAATCACTGTTTCATTGATACTCTCAAAAAATGGCACAACCGCACGTGCCACTAAAAAGCTGCCAAGCGCACATAATAAAAACGTTGTAAATAGTTGAATACGAATGCTCCGCTGAATATTATTTTTTATTTTCGCACCAATATGCTTTAGAAATCTTGGGAATTTTAAAAGCCTAAAGATCTTTTTCAACTTTATACCCTACTCCCCATACGGTTTTAATATATTGAGGATTTCTTGGATTTGTCTCAATTCGCTCTCGAATTTTTCGAATATGTACCATTACAGTATTTTCCGATTGAAATGCCCCCTCTTTCCAAACTTTTTCATAAATTTGCTCTGCACTCATGACGATGCCTGGATTACTAACAAGCAACTCCAATATAGCAAACTCTCTAGGTGTCAGCTTCACTCTTTCATTGTTAACAAAAACTTCATGTGTCGCTGTATTGATACGTAAATCACCCACTTCTTTCTCCTCATTATTAGTACTATTTATACCACTCATTTTCAAATAGCGACGAAGCTGTGATTTAATACGGGCAATCAGCTCTAACGGATTAAAGGGCTTTGTTACATAATCATCGGCACCTATCGTTAAACCAACAATCTTATCCATATCTTGAGATTTCGCAGTCAGCATAATAATCGGCATTTCTGCTATTTCTCTTACCTTCATACACATTTCAATGCCATCTACTTTAGGCATCATTAAATCCAATACAATTAAATGTACTTTATGCATCTTTACTAACTGTAAGCCCTCTTCTCCATCACAGGCCTCTAACACATGAAAACCCTCGTTTTTCAAATAAATGGAAATCAGATTTCTTATCTCTTTTTCATCATCTACAATTAAAATTGTTTCATTACTCATCTAATCCCACCATTAATCAAATATTTTCCATTCATAATGTTCCTCTATTTTATCTATTTTTTTATTTTCCGTATATAAAAATAATAAATACAGCTAATAGTGACGAGGAATAACCCAAAGTAAATACCATATTTCGTTGCAATCATAGAAAAATATTCAATTTGACTGCCAAATAATAAACCTAGTGTAAAATAAATCAATGTCCAGACAAAGCCTGTTGTATAGGAAAATAAAGCATATGTTCTAAAAGGCATCTTATTCATTCCCACCAAGTAAGGGAGGATATGTCGAACAATTGGAATAAAGTAACTCAGGACTAATGCAAAGTGTCCATATTGATCTAACAATTCTTTTGACTTGGATAAGTACTTTGCCTTTTTCTTTTTCACAAGTTTATCGAGTACACGATGACCAAATAGTTTTCCAAGAATAAACCCTAGAGAAAGCCCTGAAACAACGCCTAAATAAGTAAGTAAGAAAGACTTCCATATGACCAATTTTCCTAGCGACGATAGAAAACCACCACTCATGACAATCATTTCATCTGGTAGCGGCATGCCTATGATTCCTAGCCATAAACTAAAAAACAAAGCAAAATAGCCATATTGTTCAATAAATAATAAAAGATCCTGTAGCTCCATTAGCTGACCCTCGTATCTCCTAGCCTACAGCTCAATACATAGGCTGGTGGCATATTGAGCCATACTTTCTCATGTGAAATATCCTGAAAATAGGTATGAAAAAATGACTTTTTCACAAGTGAATATTGGAAAGTAATGAATTTTCCATTGTCCAAACAATCCTTCACATTTCTTAAAACACAACATGATACTTCTGCCTTCAACGATGTAAATGGCAGTCCAGAAATAACATAATCTATTTTTTCGATATTCAAGTCCTTCAAATATTGCTTCAAATTTTCTGCTGAGCCATGGATCACTACAACATTGGCTACATGAGCAAATTGCCTACGTAGTTTCTCACAAAAAATCGTATTATGTTCAATGAGAACAAGCAATGTAGCTGGCTTTTTTCTTTTCACAAGCTCCTTTGTAAAAGCCCCCATCCCTGGGCCGAGCTCTATAATGCATTGAGCCGTTTCAAAGCAAATAGGTTGCACCATTTTATATGCTAATTTCTTAGAACTAGGTGATATGGCGCCAATTGTTTTTGGATGCTTTATAAATTCAGTAAGGAAGGTAATAAGCTGCATTTCGTTGTCTCCTCGCTTTGCTTTCTTTATTGATGGTTCTAACTATAAAGAGACTTTCTTAAAGATTTGCAAGGAGAATTCTTAACTTTTTCTTAATAATTGACATTATTTAGCTAGTAGATCAACACGATCTCATATGGTGAAAAGCAAAATATCTTTTATCTATAAAAAATAAATTGTAAAGGACGGTAAATCTTCTGTATCAACTTCCTCCTGAACATCAGTACCATTTCCCTTAAGATTCATAAAAGATTAAAAGGTCTTCGTTCTAATGACTATTTCCTACATAAAATAGGCATACAATTGCTGCCAATCGAATAGAAACCTATATAGGGAACATTTAGTCATGGGAAAAATAAAGTGGGGTGTGTAAGGATGCTTAAAGTAAATGATGCAAAAGAAATGGTACTTGAAATTGTGCAAGATGACCCATTGTTTGTGGCACTACAACATACGCCTTTAGAGGAAAACCTTTATAATGATGGGTATTTAGCAGAGATCGATGAATCGAAACACTATACAATTGCAGAAGTTGCGGGCTGGTTTGATATTACAGACGCCATGCTGCGCTACTATTTAAAACCGTTTGAACAGTATATTTTTGACAATGCTTCGCCCAATACAAATAGTAATATTCGTTTAAACCTACCTGCTATCTTGAGATTGCGCATGATTTTATTATTGAAGGATGAGTATCGTGTGAGGGGGATTAAATTATTGCTAGGTATTGATGATAACGGTCAGCTGCTGAAACACCAAATTACGGCAACGACCATGGATTCTGAGGATTTATCACATAAAATTGACTTGCTTGGAAACGTCCTACAGCAGATGATTCAAACAGGTCTTTTTCAAATTTTGCCGAATGAAGAGCAAGGGACATTACAAGTTAACATTAATCAGGACTTTCTTGACAAAAACATTCAACGTTTTTCGAACAATTCTGTCCTTCAAGTGGAAGAAATTCAAAAAGAAACGTTGGAACTAAAGCAGGAAAATGAACATCTCCAAAAGCAAATTACCGAGCTACAAGAGAATAGCGTGAAGGACATTGTACAAAAGATTAGAGAGCGTCATATAGAAAATGAAATCGTCTCCACATTACGTACAGAAGCATTACAGCAATACTCCCAACAAAATAAAATCGGTTTTTTCACCAAATTTTTTAAGTCCGCACAAATTGAAATGGACAAAGAGCAATACGTTCTCAGCTATATTTCAAAGCATCTAGAAGAACGTCTAGAAATTGCATTGAACGATTATTATGATAAGTAAACTAGAGCAATGGAGAGCATGAGTGAGACTATTGGAAATGGTCACAATCATGTTCTTTTTTATTTTTCCAAATTGCATTGACCACAGTAGTCAATTTCAATATAATGGCATAAAATATGACGAAAAGGAGTAAAAAATTGTACCAAGCTTTTATGAATTTAGCAGAAGATAAACGTCAAGCAATCATTAATGCTGCCTTAAAGGAATTTTCAATCAATCACTATGCTACCGCTTCAACAAATAGAATTGTGAGCAATGCCAGAATTTCAAAAGGCATTTTATATCACTATTTTGGTAGCAAAAAAAATTTGTATCTTTTCTTATATGACTATACAACTACTATATTTTCCGAGGCACTTAATCGCCAAATTGATTTAGCAGAGCCTGATATTTTTAAGCGTTATCAACAGATTATGAAAATTAAAGTTGATCTCATGAAGCAATATCATGCTCTGTTTGATTTTTTGAAAAAGACCTATGCTGAAACAAGCTCTGAAGTACGAGATGAACTAAATCATTATAATGCCACTATTCAAAAAAATGCTTATGCAACGGCGTTTGAAGGAATTGATACTAGTTTATTCCGAGAAAATTTGGATATAAAAAAGGCAATCGATACTATTCAATGGGTAACAGATGGCATCAGTCATCGTTATGAGGAAAGATTAAAAGCGCATGTAGATAATCAAGAGCTCTTTAACGAATTAATCGAGCAATGCATGGAAGAGGCTAGTGAATATTTTCTATTTTTGAAAACATTATTGTATCAATAAAATGGGGTGAGTGACATGTCCATGATTGAAGTAAACCATTTAACCAAAAAGTTTGGCGATTTTTATAGTATACAAAATGTTCATCTACAAATTCCAAAGGGAGAAGTGTTCGGTTTTTTAGGACCAAATGGGGCAGGAAAGTCCACAACCATTCGCCATTTAATGGGTTTTTTACAGCCAACTGAGGGCTCTTGCTTCATTAACGGTTTAAATTGTCGGGAAGCATCTGCAACCATTCAACAGTTTGTTGGCTATTTACCTGGAGAAATTGCGTTTATTGATAAAATGACCGGGAAGCAATTTATTCACTTTATTGCTCAGTTAAGAGGTATGAACGATTACACGCATGCTGAGAAATTAATGCATTTCTTTGAATTAGATGCTTCTAGGCTCATAAAGAAAATGTCGAAAGGTATGAAGCAGAAGGTTGGCTTAGTTTGTGCCTTCATGCATCATCCCGAAATTGTCATTTTAGATGAACCTACTAGTGGTTTAGACCCGCTCATGCAAACAAAATTTATTGAATTCATTTTAGCTGAAAAGGACAAAGGAACGACCATTTTCATGTCCTCCCATATGATTGAAGAAGTAGAGAAAACTTGTGATCGTGTAGCGATTATTAATGCAGGTAAAATCGTGGCGACTGAAACCATTACAGATTTAAAGAAACGTAAATCTAAAAAATACATGCTTGAGTTTCAAGATGAGCAAGAGCTCACTCGCTTCCTTGATGAGGAATATGTACTCGAACGAATCTCTTCTACCAAAGTTATGATTACTATAACTGGAGACCTTCAAGCATTTCTTCATACTCTATCTAACTATAAAATTATAGATTTAGACGTTATTTCCCAATCACTAGAAGATATTTTTATGCATTATTACGAAAATGGAGGTGCTCAATCATGAATTTTACCTTATTCAAGCATGAGCTATTTGCCTCTCTTAAACTATTTATCATTATTCTAGCTGTGCTAATGCTATATATTATCAGTGTGATTTACATGTATAACCCAGAAATGACGGACACGCTAAAAAAATTAACGGAAACAATGCCTGAGATGATGGCAGCCTTTGGTATGACCAGCATTGGCGATACCTTGATAGAATTTCTCTCCACCTATTTATATGGATTTTTATTCATGATTCTACCTATGGTATTTTCTATCATGTTAGCCAATAAGCTCATCATGGGCTATATTGATAATGGTTCAATGGCATACTTAATCGCTACACCGAATACACGCTTTAAAATTGTCCTTACACAAGCACTATTTTTGATTATTAGTCTTTTTACATTACTTGCCGTTACTACGTTGGTCATGATTGTCTTTGCAGAAGTATTATTCCCTAATGAGCTGGACATAACGGCCCTACTGCTGCTAAATTTCGGGCTATTTTTATTGCACTTTGCCATTAGTGGATTCTGTTTTCTTATGTCTTGCAGCACGAAAGATTTAAGAACATCCTATGCCTATAGTGCTGGCATTCCCATTGCCTTTTATCTGATTGAGGCACTGAGCAATATGGGTGGTTCATTAGACAAATTACAATACTTTACAATTTATTCATTGTTCGATTCCGTTCAATTAATCCAACAAGATAGCTCTTGCTGGTGGTTGCTAGGTATTCTTTTACTCATTGGCTTGCTTTGCTATAGTTTAGCGATTTGTTTTTTTGTAAAACGTGATTTATATCTATAATTTCTAACGCTACAGCGCTAGGGCTGTAGCGGTTTTTCATTAAATAGTACCTACTACATTTCCTAAAAAACGTATTAATCGAAAATGTAGCGCGACCATTTCTTCTACCGTTAAGTTCTCGTTCCCCTTGTCTAACCACTCCTGGATGACCCCTAAAATGGCTGATGCTATAAAGGCTTGTAAATATTGCTGAAACTCTGGATCTTGTGCTTCCTTGCGTATAAGGGATAATCTGTCCAAAATATGATTCCCAAAGACCATTTTCACCTTTTGTGTAAAGCTAGGACTCCCCTGCTCTCCTAATAACATACGAAAAGCTGGTGCATGCTCTTTTATACACGTTATTACCTTGATAAATGGCTGATAGAGTTGCCCCATTTTTAACGTTTGAAAAGCATCCAACGGCTGAACATGTTTGACATAGCGTTCTAACTCCATTAATAGCTCTTGCTGCAAATCCTCCATCACATCATATTTATCCGAATAATGTAAGTAAAACGTACCACGATTGATTTCAGCTACTAACGCTAAATTTTTTACAGTCACACGCTCAAAGCCTACCTCCTCTACTTGTTGGATAAAAGCATTTTTAATGGCTTGCTTCGTTTCAAAATTCATTTTCTCATGTACAGACACCTATTTCCCTCCATTTACTTAACACTTGCTGGCAAACTGTTGATTGTATTTGCTCACATGCTACCGTAAAATTTTTATCAAATCAACATTGTGTTCAGTGAAGGAGTGAGGACCATATGGGCAACCAGGCAATCTCTATTAAATCTCTCGAAAAACGATTTCAACATAAGCAAGTAATTGCCCCCCTATCTTTGGATGTTCCTAAGGGACAGTTAATGGGCTTACTCGGTCCGTCAGGCTGTGGTAAAACAACACTCATCAAAATGATTATGGGAATGCTGAAACCTGATAGTGGTACTATTCAAGTGTTAGATTTGACTGTTCCTCATAAGCAATTATTAAATGATATTGGCTATATGGCACAATCAGATGCACTTTATACAGATTTAACTGGGGAAGAAAATCTACATTTTTTTGCAAAGCTTTATTCATTATCCAAGACGGAACGAATAGAAAGAGTAGCCTATGCGGCAAGACTCGTTCGTTTAACTGATGACTTACAACTTAAAGTGGAAAATTATTCAGGGGGAATGAAACGTCGCTTATCTCTTGCTATTGCCCTTATACAAAATCCTAAACTACTCATTTTGGATGAACCCACGGTGGGGATAGATCCTGTCTTAAAAAAGGAAATTTGGCAGGAACTTATTCGTTTAAAAGAGCAAGAACAAAAAACCATATTAGTGACGACGCATGCGATGGATGAAGCGGAAAGATGTGATCAATTGGCCATGCTGAGAAGTGGACATATTATTGCACAGGGTACCCCACAAGAGTTAAAAGATCATTATCAAGCAAAAGACTTTGATGAAGTGTTTGTAAAAGCTGGAGGTGAGGTTCAATGAGAATAGGTGCTATCGTCACAAGAATCATCCAACAAATGAAAAGAGATAAACGGACTCTTGCTTTATTATTTTTAGCCCCACTTCTTGTCTTGTCCCTAATGTCTTTTATTTTCAATAGTAACGAGGCTTCTTCTGTTACACTTGTGATCTCTAATGCGCCCGCCCCATTGATCGACAAATTGAAAGAGACTGATTTTATAATTATCGAGGACAATGCTTTTTCTAAAAAACAGCTACAAGATAAAGAGTATGATGGTTGGCTAGCAATAGAGCAAAATGCTAGTAAGTTAACTTTATTAAATGATGATCCTTCCCTGGCAAAGGCATTAGCAATGCAACTGGCACAAGTTTTACAACCTTCACAAGCTGCTATGGGCAGTTTTGAAACAGACTATGTTTATGGTGATGAAGATACAGCCATTTTCGATATTTTTAGTCCTATGCTAATTGGTTTCTTCGTGTTCTTCTTTGTCTTTTTAATTACGGGCATTGCCTTATTAAAGGAGCGTACTTCAGGAACATTGGAGCGTTTACTGGCGACACCGATTAAACGCTCAGAAATTGTAGCAGGCTATATGGTTGGCTATGGTTTATTTGCGTTCCTGCAAACAATTATTATTGTCCTGTTTGGTATTTATGTGCTCGATATTGTCCATGTTGGCTCCATCTGGCTTGTCCTGCTTATTAATATGATGGTCGCTCTTGTATCGTTATCCTTAGGTGCGTTGCTATCTAGCTTTGCCGCTTCAGAATTTCAAATGATGCAATATATTCCGCTTGTTATTGTTCCTCAAGTGTTCTTTTCGGGTATTTTCCCGCTCGATAGTATGGCGGAATGGCTTCAAAATATTGGACGTATCATGCCTCTATACTATGCTGCGGACGCATTGAATGGTGTAATGTATAAAGGTTATTCACTTCCTGATATTATAGTGAATCTCAGCATTCTTGCTTGTTTCGCCATTGTTTTCATTACATTAAATATGATCAGTTTAAAAAAATATCGTTCTTTGTAATCAAACCTTAAAAGTTCTGCTATTTGAGAAGCAGAGCTTTTTTATGTAATTGAAATGACTAAAAACAGGAAATATAACCAATTTAATTGAAGTGAATGGTGGATTTTCATTATAATGATTTTGTGGTGAAGAATTAACCTAAAAGGTGTGTGAAGATGACAACTATTTTGGAAGTACAAAACATCTGTAAACAATATAATGGGAAAAAAATTTTAGAGAATGTATCGTTTTCAATTGCGTCCAATCAAATCATTGCTCTAGTGGGGAAAAATGGTTCTGGAAAAAGCACTTTACTCAAGATTATTGCATCATTCATTAAACCAGACAGTGGTTCTATTGTGAAGCATAAAACGTCTTTAAAAGTTGGCTATGTACCAGAAACAACTCCTTCTCATATTTTATTTACCCCTCAAGAATATCTTTATCACATGGGCTGTATACGAGGTATGGCTAAAAAGCAGCTTTTACAGAAGATAGAAGAATTACTTGAAATGTTTCAGCTAAAAGAGGAAAAAAATACAAGGATTATCCATTTCTCTAAAGGAATGAAGCAAAAGGTAATGATTATGCAGGCGATGCTAGAAGAAACTGATCTACTGATAATGGATGAACCATTGTCAGGACTTGATGCCAAGGCACAAAATGATTTCGAACAAATCTTAGCTAGAGTAAGAAGCAAAGGACTAAGTATCCTCTTAACCTGTCATGAAACCAAATTACTCGAAAACCTTGTAGACTCCGTTTTACTTATTCAAGAGAATGCGATCATTCAGATAAAAGAATTCGATAGTAGCCCAACTCATCGATTAATTTTTGAGATTGCTAGCCTATCATTACTCGATGAACTCATACCTTCTATGGATATTCAACAAAAACAACTTTTAGTGAATGGACATTATGAAATAGTGACGATTGTTCCAGCAAAGGATTCAGATCAAATTTTACTGAAATTATTACAACAAAATGCTTCAATTAAATATTTAGCTACTGTCCACCACAAAAAAGAACAATTCTCTTCTCATTTTTGAAAGGAGGAATCGAAAAAGATGAGCAGTTTATTGCGCTATCAATTGATAAATTATTTAAGAACCTATCACTACGTTCCACCTTTTACAATCTTCATTCTATGTCTTATCGTTAATTATACTTTTGTCCCTAATCCAATATTAGATAGCTATTCATTTACATCACTTTTGCTCTTTTTTTTAATGGGCTGGTTTACTGTTACATTATTTCATGCTGAAGATGAAGGACAAAAAATGATTACTACCCTTCATACGAAAAAAAAAATAGACTACAATTTAGGGATATTCATTATTTGTGGTCTACTCGCCTTTAGCCTAAGCTGTGTTTCTGTCATCTACCCAATTTTAATAGAGGCATTTTTTGAGAAGCCCAAACTATTACATATTTTACTAGGTTTCTTGTCTCATTTCAGTTTATCGTTACTTGCCATTGCACTCACTGCTTTATTTACTAGGGAACTCGTGAAAAATAGACGAAATACGTGGTGGGGTGTAATAGGCATCCTTATTATTTCTGTCGCTATCGCTACTTTAAAGGATTCTATTCTAACTGGACTACTTTGGTTACTTCCACCTCTTCATTTTTCATTAGAAATGATGAGTGTTGGCGATCAAATTGACGTTATACCCAACGTTTTTTACTGGCAATACGCATGGATTATAATTTATGCATTCCTTATCATTGTTTTGTTTTTTTTCCTAGTCAACCGAAGAAAATGATTGAGACATCTTACTGAGGAGAGATAGTATGTATGCGCAACAGGAACATCAAAGTACTAATTGTTGAAGACGAAAATGATATAGCTAATATTATAAAGGACTACTTAAGTGTTAATCAGTTCGATTCACATATTGTGCGAACAGGTCATGAGGCAATCCATTATTTGCAAGAAACTAAACCTGATTTCATTATCCTTGATCTTTCTCTACCAGATTGTGATGGCATTGAATTATGTCGTAAAATCCGTGAAAATAGCAATGTTGCCATTCTTATTTTAAGTGCTCGAGGAAGTGATACAGATAAAGTACTGGGATTAGGCTTTGGAGCAGATGATTATATGACAAAACCATTCTCTTTAAGTGAACTTGTCGCAAGAATAAACGCTCATTTACGAAGACAAGATAGATGGCTTCAGGATAATGGTGGTCATAGAGGCGTAGATGTAATTCATATAGATAATATGGTCATAAATAAACAGGAATATATTTTTTTACGCGATAGCAAGCCAATACCACTATCTGCAAAAGAGTTTGAACTACTATTTTTCCTAGCTAAAAATAGAAACCAAGTTTTCTCTAAAGGTCAGTTACTTGATGCCGTTTGGGGTTATGAGACCTATGGAGATGAAAATACAATTACGGTTTATATTAGAAGACTTCGTGAAAAAATTGAAGTCAACCCTTCTCATCCAGTTTATCTTCAAACGGTTTGGGGAGTCGGTTATAAATTCAGTACAACCAATCACTCATAGGAGAATCAAATGTACCTAAAAAATTGGATGAATAAATGGGTATGGGCCCTAGTAATCTGTATCCCTCTTTCTGATATTTTCTTTTTGGTTAATGAATAAACCCTTTCTTATTACTTATAAGTATGCCATATTTTCCCAATATATACAACCACCTTTTAATATGAAATAATTTTAGGTAACTATAGTGCTGAACCTTATGAAAAGCTGTGCAATAAAAAAAGAAAACCTCGCTATAGAAACAATAGTGTAAAGACTACAAAATAGAGTCCTTTTTACACCTTGAATTATCTAAAGCGGGGTTTTCCCGTTAGTATCTTATATGTAATTTGATACTTGTATTTTAACATTAACTTTTGAGCTAGGCAATGGAAATTAGTTTTTAACCATGACGTTTAATTAGATCACTTGGAATATATTTAAATGTTATAAATTTTTCAGCACTTCTCATATAAAAAATCATACTTCCAAAAAACTGTTCTTTTGCATTTAATGCATTTACTAAAACATTAGGTCTATTAAAAACATATTGTTTTATTAATTCTGGTAAATAAAATTTAAATATTAGTTCATCGAATCTATTATCAAATAAACGTATTTCCCACATCTCTGGTTCGTCGTCATACCAATTGATTCTAACTTCAAATGTTGATTTTCCAACGTTTCCTATAAAACTTCTAAACAAATCAGGAGATGATGGCTTTATCAAAATTGAAAATGGTGAATTAATAGAAGCTAAGTATAGATCGCCATATTCATCTATTATTTTAAAGAAAGGCTCTAAAAAATAATCTAACCACTCAAATTTTTCATCTTCATTTCCAGTACCCATTAACCTATCATTAAACAATCTATAACGAATGTACTCCCTTACTTCATTTAAGGAAATTCTATGTGCTTTCATCCAATCCAATAGGTTTTGAGCAATCTCATCAATTATATGTAATAAATCGTAATATTCACTACCTCCCAAATCAATGAGAGTTATTTTATACGCAATAGCTAGTCTGATAGCATTTTCTGAAAAACCACTTGTTGAAAAAATAGCATAGTGATAATTAAAGCGTTGTATTAATAATTCATCACCGTTTAAATCTATTGTTTGGTAATTTGCATTTAAATCTGTAAGAATACCAATTCCAGATCGTACAACATCAATGCCGGTTTTTTTATGTCTAAACTTAGCTTCTACAAATAGTCTTACTGGATAATTAAACGGAATTGAAATAGGAAATTGACCTAATACATCAGCTTGATGCGTACCGCCTCGACCTTTAATGTTCAATCCATTCCCTTGTGATACAAATTCCGGGTATTTGTCCCTGTCATTTAGCACATCTTTATTTATTAATGTATATCCGCTGTTTTCTAATAACTTTGATAAAGCTTCCTCTAATAAAAATCCTTTAAGTGCTGAAATTGAAACGACCATTTTATATTCTCCAATGTTTGTTAATTAGTTAAATTATAATGCATTTATAGGACTGTTACAGGAAAAATTATCAACCCAACTATGACCATCCTATGTCATCTTTAATGTTTTCTAAAGTTGTTATATATGCATTCAAATCTTCTAACCTGTTTCTATATTTTCTCTTTTTCTTTTCACTTGTATTTGTATCTTCAACTATAAATTCTAATCTGTATTTAGTTGCAACTAAAAATGGCATTAGTTTATTTATTTGGAACAGTATATCTTCCTCAAATTCCTCATCAACCTCTACAAATTGTTGACTTTTATCGTCAAACGTAGCCTCTAAATAGGTAGCGCTAATACCACCAGCTTGTTCTACACCCTTTTCATATGCTTGTTTTATATCGCGATATGAACTTTGTTTTACTGTTGTTGACATACAGAATCACCACCTTTTTGCTTGTCATAAAAAAAAAGCCCTCAATCGAGGACTCTTATCAACCTTTATTAAAGTACATTAGCGAATTTGTCATAATCTAAAACAGTTTCGGGTATTTCTCCAGTTACCATAAGGTCTCTAAGGTTTGAAAGGGTAATAGAAACAGACATATCAAGTAAATCTTCTTCAAACTCTTCATGTACTTCGAAAGGCACATTCAATATACGGTAAGTCGTACCGTTATGTTCCCATTCAAAAACATCTTTACGGATATTTGGCTCGCTAATAATAGCTACCTCCTCTGTAGTTACCATTCCACATTCACCCCTATTATGAATTCATTTTTGTTCTCAGCTTTTTTTCTACGCTAGAGTTGCTGCTAATCCTAATTCTTACCTATTATATGTGATTCTATACCCTTGGAGAAGGTAATTCAAGCCTATTTACTTAAAACTTTTCAAAATTGGCCTTATAAAATGCCAACAGTTTTCTTTTGTTTTCATCCCCTTCTCCAATAGTGTTCACTGTGTGAGTGTCTATTGCGTCTGCAAAATAGACTGTGATAATTAACACCTCTGTATGCTTTCTTTTAACAATAAAACTGATGGGGATTTCAAACTCTTCAGGATCTGATAAGGAATACATAGTGTATGATAATTGAGCGTATCCTTTGAATAGTGCTTTCTTAACTTGATCAGTATGTATAAGTTTGTCCACTAAGTATTCATTATTGTGCGCTACTCCATCTGGGGTTCTTTGAAAAAGCTGTTTCAAAGCGTGGGGAAGCACCTTAACCAATTTCAGAGCGATAAGCTGTTTAGCGGTCTTAGCGTTGACAACCTGTTTTTTCAAGTCTAC
This sequence comes from Lysinibacillus sp. FSL K6-4013, assembly GCF_038630435.1. NCBI lineage: Bacteria > Bacillati > Bacillota > Bacilli > Caryophanales > Bacillaceae > Lysinibacillus > Lysinibacillus sp. FSL K6-4013. Next base: position 1,406,517 of record NZ_CP152031.1, on the reverse strand, counting down.
TACTACATTCTATTGGTCTATTGTTAGTTCATTTTGTAATGGAATGCCAGTCTGTATCATTTTAAGCTCTGTTTTGGTAAACCTTAAAGCAATGTTTTTAATTTCCCTTTTTTGGTCTTCCTCAAAGTCTATAATGTCAGAGAATGTAATTTTACTCTTATCACTAAAGTAAATCTCGAAGGTATTATTCAATATTAAGCCACCTCTCATAGTACTGCTATTGTGAGAATTATAACATAGTAGCACGTGACTATGGTGGTGGGAATCTGGATAAATTATCTAATTGCGTATTCAGAATTTTAATATAGTAGAAAACGCAAAGAAATATTTATCGTGGGTAATTTCCGTTTATACTACACTTGATTATTTAACACTTAAACGCAAAGTGACAGGACATAAATAACTTTAAATAAACAAAGAAGCGGTTGTATAGATACTAACCGCTTCTTATCTTTTTATGATGTTTTTCATACAGTACACTCTTCTCTTTCAGCAAGAGACATTAACTTTTGATGGTCTTCTTTGACTCTTAAATACCAGCTATCATATAAATCGAATTTTGGTACATTAAAATACAGAAAAATTTTGTAGAACAACTGGTGACTGCAGTGACCACCTTCAACAAATAGCTTCCAATCAGTTAAATTACAGTCTAATTTTTCACATAGTTCTGCTACAGTAAACCCTAATTCTTCTCTTAAACAATTAACAACATGTCTCAAGTTATAAGGGGATCCATAATGGTTTTTAAATAATTTTCTAAGTCATTTACTTGTCGATTTAATATCGCTTCCTGTTGAACAAGTTGATTGAACCCATTCATAACCTCTTCAAAATCCACACTACTCAAATATTTTTCTCCAAGTTTAGAACTACCATAATCCATGAGATTATAGTTCCATTCTTGTTATGGCACTTACTTCCATTACGTCAGCCATACTTGTCTTTAGTGTAGTCATATTAAATAGTTTTACTTCCATCAAAGAAACATCTCCTTCATGGGGATATGATGCCTCACATGTAGTAGTAACTGTATCTAATAAAGAAACCTTTACAAAACAACAATTTGAAGATTTTTTAATGGCTGATGAACGGGTTAAAGATCATGCATGGCTTGATCAATTCACAGGAGTCCTCCCTAATGACAGCCATCCCCCTTTAAATATTAATGTCAATGTGATTGAGGGTAGTTTTGATGCCGCTGGCTATGTGACATTGTCTGGCCGTAATCCAAACAGTAAGAACGAAATTGCGATTGGGCTCAATGTTGCTCGCGCTTTAAATAAAAATATAGGCGATATTGTAGAAGTTTATCTTGAGGGGAAACCGCATTTTCTTATTGTGACCGGAATCTATCAATCGATAGCAAATATGTCGAATTCAGCAAGGATTACAGCAGATGTTATTAAAGTGAATAACACAACCTACACTACTTCAGAAGTAAGTATGATTAATCTATTAGATGAAACAGTCGCTACGCCATTCGTTGAGGATGTAAATACGCACTTTAAAAGTTCTGTATCAGCTGTCACACAACAGCTATTATTAGATGCCGTCTTTAAAGAAGTCGTGGCAGTTTTAGTCATTCCCCTTTCAATCGTTGGTATTTTATTTATCATCGTAACCTGCATCATTATTTTTAGTGTATCACGAATTAATGTTAGAAAAGAAAGTAGCACGTATGGCATTTATAAATCCATTGGCATGACCTCTACAAATATTAGATGGTCGATTACAATAGGTATTTTAATTCTATCCATAATGGGTGCATTAGCAGGAATCTTTATCGGGATAAAATTAATTCCTCTAGCTCTTCAGTCGATTATTTTAGATTATGGCTTACGCGAACTACCGCTTATTATAAACTGGCCAACAAGTATCGGTATAAGCTTTGTAAGTGTGATAGCTGCCATTTTTGGCGGCTGGATTTCGACCAATGTCATTGCTAAAACGTCACCTCGCATATTAATTGTTGAATAATTAAATTTGGCCCCTACTAGTTTAGGGGCCTCTTCTTTAATGTTAGTATTAACTATTCAAAAAAATTCTCTTCAGATAGCACGACAATATTGTTTCTTCGAAGCAATGCCGTAGTTACTCCTTCGCCAGCTAATTTTGTTCCATTAAACGCACCGTTATAAATCTTTGCACTGCCACAGGATGGGCTATATTCCTTTAAAATGACATGAGTTGCCCCTACCTCAAGCGCTTTTTGTAAAGTTGCATAGGCTCCCTTCAGATATAAATCTGTGACATCTCGTCCAGAACTTTCAACCACTGTTGCGTGGCCATCAAGTACATCTTGTCCATTGCCACCTACAATTTCAGCAGGTTCACGAGGCGTTGAAAAGCCTCCCATCAGCTCTGGGCAAACCGTGACAGCTTTTTTTTCTAACACAAGCTTTTGTATTTTTTCATCTAGACTGTTTGTGCCATTATAACGAACATTTAAACCTGCTAAGCAAGCACTTATTAAAATCATCGTTTTCTCACTCCCTCTACTATCTTTATTTCACTATAACACGCGTGCTACACTATTTTTATGAAGATTAAGGGAGGAGATAAAATGCCTGATCCTATTTTGATTTTACCTTATACAGATGAGTGGGCTAAGGAATTTCATAGCATAGGCTGTCAATTACGGGAGGCCTTAGGAAACATAGCGCTGAGAATTGATCATATTGGCTCAACCGCTGTAACAGGATTAGCAGCAAAGCCTGTAATTGATATACAAATATCCGTCACATCGTTTACACCATTAGCAGCATTTAAAGCTCCATTAGAATCTCTAGGTTTTAGTTATCGAGCAGAAAATCCAGACAAGTCTAAACGCTATTTTCGAGAGGCTCCAGGAGATAGACGAGTACATATTCATGTTCGACAGGCTGGTAGTTGGGCAGAGCAGCTAGCCTTATTATTTCGAGATTTTTTGCGCTGTCATCCAGATTACTGTCGTCGCTATGAGCAGGTAAAATATGAATTGGCTAAGAAATACCAACATAATCGTCAACTTTATACAAAATCTAAAGAATCAATCATATGGGAAATTTTAAAACAAGCAAATCATTGGAGTCAGCAGACTGGCTGGTCTCCTGCCAATTCAGATAACTAAAGAAAAAGGAGGAACAAACTTGGCTGAATTTACAATTTGTTTTCTGAAGAAGGGTGATTATATCCTTTTATTGAATAGAGATAAGCCTCAGTGGATGGGCGCATGGAATGGTGTTGGTGGCAAAATTGAACAGGATGAAACACCATTAGCTGGTGCCTTGCGAGAAATTAAAGAAGAAACAGGCATTACGGTTGAGGATATTACCTATAAGGGTAAGATTACCTGGACAGATGGCGTTGTGAACTATGGCTGTATGTATGCGTTTATAGCGGAACTACCTGAATCTTTTACATTTGAAACACCGATAAAGTTTGCTGAGGGCATTCTTGATTGGAAGGAGCTTACTTGGATTTTCCACCCTGAAAATGTAGGTATTGCGGACTTAAAATATTATTTACCTACCATGCTCAATGAAACAGCAAACTATGATTATATTTTTACATATCAAGATAAGAAATTAGTCAATATCTCTTCCGCACCAATTGAACAAACATCTACTGTCTAATAAAAAATAAGCCTCGTTCATGCAATAGGTGCATAACGAGGCTTGTTTTTAGAATCTTGGTTGTGCAAAGCGCATTCTGCACATTGACCAATTTAAGCTTGTATTTTGGATGTCATCATGTATTTCCCATAAGCTATCCACGATTCGCAATTCAACATTGCGCTCCAATAATGCTTTAGCTATATCATTGATCTCTGAGACATCGATGGGCATTTGTGTTATTTCACTCGTATAATAGCCCGCAATATCATCCTGTAAAGTGAATCCATTACTATCAAACTCATATAGGTAAAGACTTGTAGTTTTCAATACTTCCAACCACTTGTTTTCTATGACTACTACATGTGAAGCTTGAGGTAGATATTGCTGTCTGTCCTGCTCTGTTGTTTGATCTCCTGCATGGAAGCAAACACGCGGACAATCTCTAGGCGTTAAATAGTTTGGCAGGCATCTTTCGTTGATTGCCCATACTAGCCCTTTTTTGGCATCTAAATCTGGTCGCTCAGGCAGTCGAGGATGAAAAGTCATAATAGTAGGGTCTTCACTGACATGAAATAAACGCATGGTTACTTCTCCTTTATTTCCTTAATTTAAAAACAATAAAATTTGCACTATGCAAATCTTCCACAAATTGAGGATACTTCTTTAGCATGTCTTGTGATGGCTTGGGCTCTACAATAGTCTCAATAGTAAATCCAGCTTGCCTAATTGCTTGCACATAGCTTGTTAATGTTCGATGGTATAGAACGATTGGTGGGTCAGCATCTAGCTGGTGATACTCCCCTTCATAAAAATAACGTTGGACTTTCCAATACTGTTGATCTAGCTGCTCATGTCTCATCCATCCACTATTAGGTGTTACAAAGCATGGGTGTAAAATCGAAAAAATAAAAGTGCGATTAGGTTTTAATAATCGATACATCTCACATAGAGCAGCCTGATAATCCTCTAAATCTTGGAGAACCATATTTGAAACAATACCATCAAATTGTTCATCTGCTAAAAATGATAAATTTTCACAATTGCCTTGTGAAAATTGAATAGCTTCTTGCTGTTGTGTTCTTTCCATAGCAATGTCTAGCATTTTTTGTGAAAAATCAACGGCTGTTACTCTTGCACCCTTATTTACTAGTAATCTGCTTAAATAGCCTTCTCCACATCCTGCATCTAATAGATGCTTTCCATCTACCTCTCCTAGCAAAGGAAAGATAGTGGGATTTAACAGTACAACACGATGAATGTCACCCTGCTCATCGTAGTTTGCTGTATACCTTTCCGCATATCGATTCCAGCGTTGAATGGCTTGTTCTGTGTTCATATAAAGTCCCCATTTCAAAGTAAAATCGTAACGTTACGTCCTTTGTGCACTTGTCTATTTTTCCATATAAAGAAAAAAATATATAGACTTTTATTTTATTTTTTAATATCATGTAGATAGAGGCACGGCTTCTTTAAGTAAATGATAAAGTCAGAAATCCAAATAGGATTTCTGGCTTTTATGCGTTATATAGAAATTGTCTGTTCAGCAACAGCTTCTTTTTTTACAGTGAGCCATCTACCAATTACCATAACGAGCAATGCAAGAAACACAATGACACCAGCAAATACAAGTGCTGCTTTATAGCTGCTATAAACTTCAACCAGTTTTCCCGCGACGATCGGTCCGATAATTTGTCCAAAAGCATAAAAGGTTGTTAATAAAGATACAACGAATCCACTCTGTGTCGGGAAAAGCTGTCGTGCATAGGAAGTAGTTAGCGTAACAATTCCTACAAAGGTTAGACCGAATAAAAACGATGCTAGTAAAACGCTCCATACCGTTTGTGCAAAAACAGGTAATAGGATACCAACCACTTGCAGTATGTACGCCACAAACAAAATTTTTATAGCTGAAAACTTCTCTAATAAGACCGTCCAAACAGGAGCTGATGGAATAGCCGCTAGCCCCACAATGACCCAGCTATAGGAGGAGTAAGCTTGAAGAGAAGGAATATTATGAATAATATCGACTAAAAAAGTACCTGTAATAATATAGCCTAACCCCTCTAAGCCATAGGATAAAATCAGCCATGGCATAAAACCCTTTGTCATTTTTGTATCAAGAGATTTCGTAACTTTTGTGCTGTCCTGCACCACTAAACTTCTCCATAAATAAGAGGTAATAAATAAAAAATTCGCTGATAAAATTCCTAAGCCTAACCATGCACCCTGCCAAGCAAATCTTGCTTCTATAGCAGGTACACATAAACCTGAAATAGCAATCCCTAAGCCTATTCCACTAAATACATAGCCAGACCATCGTGATAATGAATGCTTCGCCAAGTAATCCATAATAATACTCGATGTTAACACAAAAATAAGGCCCCCTGTAATGCCAGCAATTAAACGCAGAACTAGCCAGACACTATACACTTCTATTAAGCCCATTAATAGAACAGATAGGACATTGGTAACAACACTTGCCATTAAAACGTTTTTACGTTGACGATAAATGAACCCTGCCCATAATGCGCCAATGAAATAACCAATATAATTGCTTGAAGCTAAAAAACCAGCCACTTCCAATGAAAATCCTACATCATGACGCATAAAGGGAAGAATTGGTGTGAAGGCAAATCGACTAATCCCCATTGCAACAACTAATAATAAAATTCCTCCTAAGACAATTCCTATATGTTGTCGATTCATGATGAACCCCCCTCTCATATTATTCTACTGTAATTAAAAGGATACAGAGCGCAAATTAATAAATCTAATATATAATGTATATAAAAGCATAAAAAAAATTTATGAAAGGTGTAACGACATGAATTTACATGCTCTACGTTTATTTACAAAGGTGGCTGAACTCAATAGTGTTTCCAAAGCGGCACAGACGCTTATGATTAGTCAGCCTGCTGTAACCATTCAAATTCGAAATTTAGAGAAAGAACTAGGCTTGACATTGCTAGAAGCCAAAGGTAGGGGCATTTCGCTAACACAAAATGGTACTTTTTTATACAAACAGGCACAGCGCTTATTTGATCTAGAAACTGATATTGAAAATAAAGTTGAACAGCTTAAAAATACGGGCAATGAAGAACTGCAAATTGCCTCCACACATGTTCCCTCTCATTTTTTACTACCTAAATGGTTAGCTCAATTTAAACAAGTTTATCCAGCAACACATATTCATTTAAAGACCGCCAATTCCCAGCAAGTAATTGAGGATTTACTCCATTATAAAGCTGATTTAGCTTTTATCGTCAAAGAAGATGGACATCATGCTGATATTAATTATCAATTTCTAATGAATTTGGATTATTGGTTTATTGTGCCGTACAATCATCATCTGGCAGGTCAAATAGTATCCCTTGCAGAACTTATGCAGCAGCCCTTCGTCACAAGGGAGGATGGTAGTTCCACAAAAGAATACTTAAATGCCCTATGTAAAGTGCATAAAATTCCTCCACCGAAAGTAGGTTTACAACTAGACGGGATTAATGAATCCATACATGCCATTGCAGCAGGTTTTGGTACAATGCTAGCACCATCCATCGCAGCTTCTAGCTTTATTCTACAGCAGCAAGTTGCCCGCGTTTTTATTAAGGACATTGATATCCAACGACCGATCTACCTTTGTACAAGAAAAAATGAATTGCATCACTCCACATCCTTTAATAATTTTCTTCACATCATCAATGAATCGATCATGTAGAAAGAAGGCACTCTCAAATAGGTGCCTTCTTTTGTTATCTATCAACGCTTGTCAAAGCTGTAAAAATGTAGTTAAAAAGGTTCATATATTTCTTTAGTCACCATACTAATATTCGTTTTTTTATAGACTTAATAGTTTTTATAGCCTATAATAATCCGTGTTATTATCGATAAACGAACATTAAGGTGGTTTTTATGTCTGAATATACGCATATTTTCAAAGGAACAGCTTTTACTAGTAAATCTGCTACTGACGTTCACATTTTAAAGGATTATTTATTTTTCATTAATGCTGACGGCATGATTGTTAAAACTGTCGCTCCTGAACAAGCTGATTACCAGCAACTATTAATTACATATCAAGATCAAAATAACTTCCATGCATTAGCTGAAGGGCAATATTTCCTACCAGGATTTGTCGATTTGCATGTACATGCACCTCAATGGGCACAATCTGGGACAGCTTTAGACATTCCTCTTTACGATTGGTTAAATACATATACTTTCCCTATCGAATCAAAATTCTCCGATTTAGCATTTGCTCAAGAAGTTTATGAGGATTTAGTAAGCACACTTCTTGCCAATGGTACAACTACATCATTATATTTTGCGACGGTTCATAAGGACGCCAGTGTACTTTTAGCGAAAATCTGTGCTGAAAAGGGACAGCGAGGACTAGTCGGAAAAGTAGTCATGGATGACCCTGAGCAGAATCCTGATTTTTATCGAGATGAAAATACAAAAACCGCATTAGAAGATACGGAAGAATTTATTTTAGCTGTAAAAGATTTAGCCAAAACGACTAAACAGGGTGTTTATCCTGTTGTCACGCCTCGCTTTATTCCAAGCTGTACGGACGGTGCCTTAAAGGGCTTAGGTGAACTGGCTGCGAAATACGATACACATATTCAATCACATTGTAGTGAAAGTGACTGGGAGCACGGCTACGTCAAAGAACGATTCAACAAAAATGATGCCGTTGCCTTACATGACTTTGGTTTGTTAGGTGATAAATCTGTCATGGCTCATTGTAATTTCTTAAGTGATGAGGATGCCCGATTATTTGCTGAAACTGGCACTGCCATTGGCCATTGTCCAATCTCTAATGCCTATTTTGCAAACAGCGTGATTCCAATCGCCCGCTTCCATGCAATGGGCGTTGATATTGGATTGGGCTCAGATGTTTCAGGTGGATTTTCTCCTAGTCTTTTTGATAATGCAAGACAAGCTGTTATGTCATCGAGAATGTTAGAGGATGGTGTAGATACAGCTATTGTAGCTGAAAAGCGTGGTGTGTCAAATTCACGTATTACCATTAATGAGGCCTTCTATCTCGCGACAGCTGGTGGTGGAGAAAGCTTAAGTCTTCCAATTGGCCGTTTACAGGAAAACTATACATGGGATGTACAAATTATCGATACAAAAATCTCTACTGCTAAGCTTCCGATTTTTGATCAAAATGAAGATTTACACGATATATTCCAAAAAATCATGTATCTTGTACGCCCAGAAAATATCCGCGAGGTATGGGTGCAAGGAAATAAAGTTCATACGAGAGACTAATCATTCTCTTATTCTCTACTAAAAATCTATCATTTTGAGGTGTACAACTTCGTGGAAACACAACATAGAAAACTAACTAATCAAACACAACAAACACAATTAACTGTACTACCAGATGAAAAAATTTCGTTCGGTCAGTCTGCTCTACTCGGTTTACAGCATGTTATGGCTATGGATGTATACGTGGTGCCCTTTTTAATTGCCATGCTAATCGGCTTACAAACTGGTCAGGCAAGCGCATTAATTCAATCAACCTTTATTGCAGCTGGGATTGCGACGATTGTGCAAACACATTTTTGTATGAAATTACCGATGGCACAAGGTCCATCCTATGTTCCACTTGGTGCCATTATTGGGATCTATGCAGCAAGTGGTAGTGGTGATCTAGGTTGGAGTACTGTGCTAGGTGCTAGTTTAATTGGAGCCATTTTGGTTATTATTTTAGGCTATACAGGCATCTTCAATAAAATTGTCCAAACATTTATTCCACCAATTGTTGGTGGAACAATTATCTTTGTGGTAGGGCTGTCCTTAATGCCTGTTGGTTTAAGTGATAATATTTTTAATGGAGCAGGTGCATCTATTAATCAAAACATCTATTTAGCGCTGATCACAGCATTCGTGTTAATTATTTGTGTCATGTTAGGCACAGTCTTCCATCAAAAAGGACGTCTATTCCGAATAGCTTCTGTCATCATTGCCTTAATTGCTGGTAGTATTGCAGCAAATATTATGGGTGTTTTAGATTTATCTCCTGTATCGCAAGCAAAATGGTTTAGTATGCCACAAATTCCATTTGCAGATTTTAGTTTTAGCTTTAATATTTCTGCTATTATTACAATGGTCATTATATATATTGTCTTAATGGCAGAAACAACAGGAACTTGGTTTGCTATTAGCAATGTCATCGACCAACCTTTAACAAATAAACAAATTAATCGTGGGGTTATTGGTGAAGGAATAGGCTGCTTTATTGCTTCTTTACTTGGTTCCACTCCTGTTACTGGTTACTCCACAAATGCAGGTGTTATTTCTATTACTGGAATTGCGAGCCGTCGTGTCTTTATAGCAGCAGGTATTTGGTTTATCGTCTTCGGCTTCTCTGGTAAATTAGCAGCACTTATTTCAGCGATTCCTTCAGCCGTTATTGGCGGTGTATTTGTGATCGTCTGCGGCATCATTGCCATTAGTGGCTTACAGGTCATGAAAAATGAACACATTGGTGAAAAGGAAATGTATGTTATTGCAATTCCTGTTATTTTAACGTTAGCTTTGACATTATTGCCTGATGATTTCCTCTATTCATTACCTACAACTGTTCAATATTTATTTGGTTCGCCTATTGCGACCGCCGCGCTCGTAGCGATTTTCCTTCATAAAATTCTACCAAGCTCAAAATAGTAGCTATCTACAACAAACAGCACCTCTAGTCCATTCGGGTTAGAGGTGCTGTGTCTATTTATTTTCTAAAATTTCTGTTTCCTTCTCTATAAATCTGTTATACTAGAGCAAAAAAGTAGGGATTAAAATGGACTATGATGTCATTATAGTTGGTGCTGGCTCCATGGGGATGGCGGCTGGTTATTATTTAGCAAAGGAAGGCAAAAATGTACTTATGCTAGACGCCTTTACTCCCCCGCATGAAGAAGGTAGTCATCATGGGGATACAAGAATCATTCGCTTTGCTTATGGTGAAGGAGCTAGCTATGTACCTTTCGTAAAAAGAGCTGGCGAGCTTTGGCAAGAGCTAGAGTCTTTAGCAAATGAAAGCTTATTTTTACAAACTGGTGTAGTTAATATTGGAGAGCCAACATGTGCTTTTATTCAAAATGTGAAGGCGAGTGCTGTGCTCTATGATTTAGCGCTTGAACACTATTCAGCTGATGAAGCGATGAACAAATGGCCAGGGCTATTCTTGCCAAAAAATTTAGTTGCTTGCTTTGAACCAACAGCTGGTGTCCTTCGTGTTGAAGCATGTATCCAAGCCTATAAGAAATTAGCCTTAGAGGCGGGTGCAAGCCTTCGAACAAATGAAAAAGTATTGGCTATCCAGGCTGGTGAAATTGTGCAGGTACAAACAGTACATAATAGCTATAAAGCAAAGCATTTAATAGTAACTGCAGGTGCATGGGCGACAGAGTTACTGCAAACAGTAGACGTGAGCATACCCGTCACACCAACGCGGAAAACTTTTGCATGGTTTGAGGCAGATGAGCAGCTGTATCGGGATGAAGTTTTTCCAGCCTATTGCTTTGAATTTGCTGATTCAACCTACTACGGTTTTCCAAGTATTAATGAATCGGGGTTAAAACTTGGTCGACACGATGGTGGTAATGTGGTTAATCCAAACGATCCTCTACGTCCGTTTGATGCATCTGATGCTGTTGACTTACAAAACTTCATTGAGCAGTTTATGCCTCAGCATGGAGCACTTAAATATGGAAAAACATGTAAGTATTCAATGACACCAGATGAAGATTTCATTATCGACTTTTTACCTGAACATCAGAATATTGTGATTGCTGCAGGTTTTTCGGGTCATGGCTTTAAATTTAGTAGTGCCGTTGGGGAAGCTCTTGCAGATTTAATTGTAGAAGGCAAAAGTAAACAAGATTTATCTACCTTTAAGCTTAGTCGATTTTAGCAAAAAAAGGATTGGTGCAACGACTAACCGTTGCACCAATCCTTTATTTTATTAACATCATTTGAAACTCTTGCCAATCATCTAAACGTGGAAGATTTACATGCTGGTTATAAGATTGATTCTTTAATATTACCTTAGTTGTCACATCATGAAGCGTTTCAAGTACTGCAGGTTTATCATCTACATAAATATCTAAAGCAAGCTCTTTTATAATGGCTACTTTTTCTGCATCTTGCATGCCACAGAAAAAATGACCTTCTGTTATTGGAAAGCCCTGTGCTTCCATCCAAGCTTTTGTTTGCGCACAATATTGTTTTGGACGAGATGTAATGTAGTAAATGTCATGTCCCTGCTCCGCTAAAGTTTGGAGGGTTTTTAAAGCACCTTCAAAAGAAGGACAATCCGTAAAATAGATCTCTTCTAATACGCTATTCCACATGGCTGAACCTTCCTCATCTGTTAATCCAAATGGTTCATGAATTTCTACTCGTTGTATTGCTTGAAAGGTTTCAAAGGAAACATTTTTGCCAAGCTTTTTATTATAAAGTGAAAAGGCATGTGCGCGTAAATCAATTAATGTGTCATCTATATCAAAGCCAAACTTCATCTAGTTGTTCGTCCTTTCACGAAGCCTTGTTTATAAAATTAGAAGCAAATGTTTGCTCTTTTTCAATTTGTTTTGCTAATACTTCCTCAATGGCTTGCTCACGCATTTGTTGAAAATATTGTACGTTAAATTGTCCTAGCGTATCTTTATTTAGCAATGCTGCAAGACAATCTGCATCTTTTAGTGCACTATTTAGCCCAAAAGCGCCTGTTGGTGTCATTGTGTGAACGGCGTCCCCTAGCAAGACAAGGCCCTTTGTCCCCCAACTATTACAATGGCTACTAAAGACATCAAGCAAAACAAAATCCTGCCAGGATGTTATCTGTGCCTGTACTGTTTTCGTTAATTGTGGAAATGCCTCCACAAGCTGCTGGATAAAGGGTGTAAATGCTAGTTTTCGAAGCTGAGGGAAACTACCTTGCTCAATATTCCAGCCTATTTGAATATAACCACCAACTTGTGTAAACAATGACAGCTGCTTATCATCGATGAGTGCCATTTTTATAGATGGCTCCCAATCAGCGGGTGCGGGAATTTTAGCCCACAGTAAATCAAAGCCATGCTTCTGTTTCTGAACATCAATTTGTGCTTGCTTACGAATAGTAGAATAACGATCATCCGCACCGATAATTAACTGACTATCGATTTTTATAGGGTCTCCATTTTTTATCGCCATAACGCCACTATAATGACCTGTAGCATCCACAATCAGCTTGGTAACCTTTGTATGTAGCAGGCATGTAAAGTTAGGGAACGGTTGTGCTTTTTGTAAAATTGCTTTTAATAAATTTGCCTGTGGTACATGAATGCCTAAATGTCCTATTGCTTCATCTGGAAGAATCGTTTTAAATGCTCTGCCACCAGCATAATACTCAAGCTTCTCCATTCGTAATATACCGAGTGCCTCGACTGCTTCGAAAAGATGATGGCTTTTTAAAACAGCCTCCCCCTCCTCATTTAAATGCTCGCCACGAAATGCCTGACCAAGTGCTATGTTTTGCTCTAGTAGAATCACCGACAGCCCTTTTTTAGCAAGGAGGTAGGATAACAATACACCAGCAGGCCCTGCCCCTACTATACAGACATCTGCTTGATAGTTCACTTTTCTTCACCCTGCTTTGGATAAGCAATAATACGCAAATCCTCACCTATTTTATCAAATGAAGCAAATTCAACATTCCATGCCTCATGCATGAGAGAGGGGTTATAGCCAGCAAACGGTGTTAATGATAGATTTCCACCTAAAACTTTAGGCGCTATATATACCACATATTTATCGATTGCACCTTGCTGTAAAAAGGAAGCATTTATTTTACTTCCACCTTCTAGCAAAATATCTGTTATGCCATGTGTATAAAGTTTTTCCAGCATCTCATCAATCTGTAGTCCATATTCATTTTTTTGTACAGGTAAAACTGTAACGCCTTTTTCTGTAAATAAAGCAATCTTTTCTTGGCTTACATCATCACTACAAACAAGAATCGTTGGTGCATCCTCTATATTTAATACATTTGCATTGTCGGGTGTACGTAGAGAACTATCCATAATAATACGTGTTGGGCTTTTTCCGTATCCTTCTTTTAATCTCGTTGTTAAAGAAGGATTGTCAGCAATGACTGTACCCACGCCAACTAGAATTCCATCCACTTCATGACGAAGATGGTGAACATCCTCACGTGCACCCTCACCAGTTACCCATTTTGAATGCCCTGTATGCGTGGCAATTTTCCCATCTAAAGTCATAGCAAATTTTGAAGTAACAAAAGGGCGTTGCGAAAGCATATTGTGAATAAAACGTTCATTTAAGCGGCGCGCTTGTTGCTCTAAAACACCAACTTCTACCACTATTCCCGCATCTTTCAGCAATTGAATACCACGACCTGCTACAGTTGGGTTCGGATCTTGCATAGCAACTACCACTCGACTGACACCAGATTCCTTCACTAAATTTGCACAAGGCGGTGTCTTACCATAATGTGAACAAGGCTCTAACGTTACATATAACGTAGCACCCTTTGCATGCTCTCCAGCCATTCGAAAAGCATGCACCTCAGCATGTGGTTCTCCTGCTTTTCTGTGTAAACCTGTGCCTACAATCATGTCATTCTTCACGATTACAGCCCCAACAAGTGGATTTGGGTTCGTATTTCCTTTGGCACTAGCAGCTAAATCTAATGCTAGTTGCATATACTTCTCATCTACATTCATCATCCTTGCAACCTCCACCTATTGCTTTTCACGTATATGTCCAGATTTTTCAACTTTCGTTTCTAAATAAAAACGATTCGTCTCTGTCAAACCGCCCCATAAAGGAACATGCCCTTCCGCAGCCATGCCACGAGCCTGTAATGCAGCCAGTTTCTTCGGATTATTTGTAATAAGTGTTACAGGTTTTGTACGCAGTGTAGCTAATACAGCAAGTGCTTCTTCATAGGATCGTGTGTCATCTGGGAAGCCAAGTGCATGGTTTGCTTCAACTGTATCTAGCCCCTCCTCTTGCAATAAGTAAGCAAGAGATTTTGAGAATAGTCCAATACCACGGCCTTCATGATCGGCTAAATAAAATATAGCACCACAGCCATGCTCAACAATCATTTTCATAGACTCATGCAACTGGTATCCACAATCACAACGCTGACTGCCAAATATGTCGCCCGTGTGACAAATACTATGCATTCGGATTAAAGCATCTTCTGAATGGGTAAAATCACCATATACAAGCACTGAAGATTGTTGCAAAAATGCTAAATTGGCAGTGGCTAATCCATCAATGATTTCTTCTTTTGTTAAATCTGCATCAATTTTAAGCCAGTTATACCATTGAAAAGTTGCAGAAAAATCACCTTGTTTTACAGGTAATTTCACTGGTCCAACTAGGCAAATATTCTCTGTATTTGTATGCTTTACTATCGTCATTTTATCTTTCACTATGTCCATCACTTTAGTCGTAATTGTCATATTAATCTCCAACCTTCTATAGAAACAGTTAGTGAAATTCACCAACTGAGCACATGTATTTTCACATCACTTACATAATGTAACTTAGTTTATAATAATAACTAAAAAGTGTCAAACAACAGCTATTACTCTAATAATTATAATTATAAGTGATGGGAATTTTATTATTACTTTTTCATCATATACTACTAGCTTATGGAGATGCTATTTTTTCTGTGCAGGCTAGTCTATAATAAGCTGTGGTACTGTAATGACGAAAGGAAGTTTAACATGAACTTAGAAAAAACTGTTCAACTAAAGCAACCAAAATATCAACAAATAGCCATTGATCTCGCCTCCAAGATTGTTGAAAGAAAATACCGCATTGGCGATAAAATATATGCAAGATCCTCTCTTGCCAGTCAATATAATGTTTCCGCTGAGACTGCAAGAAGAGCTATTGCCGTTTTGCAAGACTTAGAAATCGTGGAAGCTTCTAAAGGTAGCGGCGTAATTATAAAATCGTATGAAAAAGCGGCTCAATTCGTCAGACAGTTTCATGATGTACAATCGATTCATGAAATACAAAATGAACTTTTGACAAGTATTCAAAAGCAACATCATGAATTAATTAATTTACAAGATAAGGCAAAGCAACTAATTAGCCGCACGGAGCATTACCGATCAGTCAATCCGTTCATTCCCTATCAATTAGAAATGACAGCGGATAGTCCATGCATTCATCAAACTGTACAAGCTTTAAATTTTTGGCAAAATACTTCTAGCACCATCGTTGGTATTAGACGCGGTAATGAATTATTACTATCCCCTGGTCCTTATGTCTCATTTGAAGAAGGTGACATAATTTATTTTGTTGGAAATGATGAAAGTTTCGCTAGAGTTCAAAGCTTTTTATACCCAAATTAAAATCCGTTTAAGCGCTGATATAACAGCGTTTAAGCGGGTTTTTTCTTATTTGTCGATTTGACAAAAGTAACAACCCTTTGCTACAGTAAGGTTGTTACTTGTTTATTTTTGGGTATCATTATCCTCACATAGTAATAATCTACGAAAGGAGTGCTTCTATGGAAAAAATTAAAATAGAACACGTATCGAAAGTGTTTGGCAAACATATTCCCCAAGCACTAGAACTCGTTAAGCAACAAAAAAGTAAGACTGATATCTTAAAAGAAACAGGTGCAACTGTTGGTGTATACGATGCAAGCTTTACTGTCAACGAAGGAGAAATCTTCGTTATCATGGGATTGTCAGGAAGTGGCAAATCCACGCTTATACGGCTTTTAAACCGCCTAATTGAACCAACGAGCGGAAATATATATATCGATGGAGAAAATATTTCTACCATGGGAAAAGAAAGTCTACGGTCTGTAAGAAGAAACAAAATGAGCATGGTTTTCCAAAACTTCGGTTTATTCCCCCATCGAACATTACTTCAAAACACCGAATATGGCCTTGAGATTCGAGGTATTTCAAAAGAAGAACGGCAAGCAAAAGCTGAACAGGCTTTAGAAAATGCTGGATTACTCGCTTATAAAGACCAGTATCCGAGTCAATTATCAGGTGGTATGCAACAGCGTGTTGGTTTAGCACGAGCCCTCGCTAATGATCCTGAAATATTGCTAATGGATGAAGCATTTTCTGCACTCGATCCATTGATTCGCAAGGAAATGCAAGATGAGCTACTCGATCTACAACAGACATTGAAAAAAACGATCTTATTTATCACACATGATTTAAATGAAGCATTACGCATTGGGGATCGCATTGCCATTATGAAGGATGGCTCTATCATTCAGATTGGTACGGGAGAAGAAATATTAACCAACCCAGCAAATGATTATGTCAAAACATTCGTGGAAGATGTGGATCGTTCTAAAGTATTGACAGCTGAAAATGTCATGGTACGACCAGTTTCTGTCAATACAGACCTAGATGGCCCTAAAGTGGCACTAAAGCGTATGCGTCAGGAAGCTGTTAGTTTATTAATGGCTGTTGATAAAAATAGACATTTAAAAGGCTATATCACTGCAGACGATGCACTAGCTGCAGCAAAGAAACAAGAGCAAACCGTCCATTCTATTGTGCAATCAGAAGTATTAACAGTTCCACCAGATATGCTACTACAGGATATTTTAGGGATGATTTATAATTCTCCTACTCCTATTGCCGTTGTGAAAGATGGTCGCTTGCTTGGTGTACTAATTAGGGGCGTTGTCATCCAAGCACTGTCAACGAGCGATGAGGAGGCCGAAGCACATGAATAACTTTTTAGATAATATTCCAACATTACCACTAGCTCCGTGGGTAGAATCAGCTATGGACTGGTTGACGAGTAATTTTTCAGCGTTCTTTAACTCTATTCAGCAATTTGGAAAACTACTCATGAATCAGGTCACTGATTTATTAATTAGTATCCCAGCCATTATTCTTATACTTCTTGTCGTGATATTTGCCTTCTTCGTTTCAGGCAAAAAGTTAGGGCTTGCTGCATTCTCTTTAATTGGCTTGTTGTTTATCTATAACCAAGGATTATGGACTCATCTTATGGAAACAACCACGCTTGTGATCTTTTCCAGTATTATATCCATCATCATCGGTATTCCACTTGGTATTCTAATGTCAAAATCAACGGTAGCTGAAAACATTATTAAACCAATACTAGATTTCATGCAAACAATGCCTGGCTTTGTGTATTTAATTCCAGCCGTTGCCTTTTTTGGTATTGGTATTGTACCTGGTGTCTTTGCATCCGTTATCTTTGCTTTACCCCCAACTGTACGTATGACAAACCTCGGTATTCGTCAAGTACCAAAAGAATTAGTGGAAGCTGCTGACTCCTATGGTAGTACAGCTAGCCAAAAATTATTTAAAGTAGAAATTCCCCTTGCTAAATCAACCATTATGGCAGGGATTAACCAAACCGTTATGCTGTCACTTTCTATGGTAGTTATTGCCTCTATGATCGGTGCTCCAGGTCTAGGACGTGAAGTATTAACAGCCCTACAACGTACCCAAGTTGGGAATGGCTTCGTTGCAGGTTTAGGTTTAGTTATTTTCGCGATCATTATTGACCGCTTAACACAAAGCTTTAATAAAAAGAAAGCACTATAATTGTCATCTTTCTTGCTACCTTCCATCCTCCGATGGATGCCGGCAGTTTGATACAAAATGATGAAGAGAAAGGGAGATTCGATGAAACTGAAAACACTTTCAAAGTTAGGAATGGCTCTAGGTCTAGGCTTCATGCTTGCTGCATGTAGTGGAGGAGACTCGGGCTCAAGTTCTGGAAAAAACAGTGATTCTAAGGAGGTAAACCTAGCCTATGTTGAGTGGGATACAGAAATTGCCTCAACGAATGTTGTTGGGCAGGTACTCGAAGATTTAGGATATGATGTAACATTAACTCCTTTGGATAATGCGATCATGTGGGAGGCTGTCTCAAAAGGAGAGGCTGATGGAATGGTTGCTGCGTGGCTACCACATACACATGCTTCACAATATGAAAAGTATAAAGCAGATTTAGATGAGCTAGGTGAAAACCTTGCTGGTGCAAAAATCGGTTTAGTTGTACCAAGCTATATGAATGTCAATTCTATTGAAGATTTATCTAATGAAGCAGATCATACAATCACTGGTATTGAGCCAGGTGCAGGCATTACTGCTGCTACAGAAAAAGCAATAGAAGAATATGATAATTTAGCAGATTGGAACTTCATTACTTCGTCTTCTGGCGCCATGACAACTGCATTATCAAAAGCGCTGAAAGATAAGGAAGAGATTATTGTCACAGGCTGGTCACCCCACTGGAAATTTGCGAAATATGATCTTAAATACTTAGAAGATCCAAAGGGTGTATATGGTGGAGAAGAAACGATTAATACATTCGTACGTAAAGGCCTAAAAGAAGATTTACCAGATGTATATTCAGTACTCGATAACTTCCACTGGACAGCAGAAGATTTAGAAAGTGTTATGTTACAAGTAATGGATGGTAAAGATCCAAAAGACGCTGCGAAAGAATGGGTTGATGCTAATCCAGATAAAGTAGCCGAATGGACAAAAGACGTAAAAAAATAATATAAAAACAGGCACTCCTGCATAAGGAGTGCCTGTTTAATTATGATAGCAATTTCAACATGATTGCTGCTCCTAATACAAGGATAATACAAACGATGCGTCGCCAGTCCTTAGATTCATTAAAAAACAGCATACCTAGCAGTGCTCCCCCAGCTGCACCAATCCCTGTCCAGATCGCATAGGCAGTACCCATTGGTAATGTTTCCATCGCATAGGCAAGGCCTGCAAAACTTAAGGTGAATGCACCAATCAACAGACCTAAATTTTTCATACTCTTCGTCTTATTATATTTACTAATCATATATACGCCCATCATCTCACATAACCCTGCAACAACTAATGCCATCCATGCCATTATTCACTCACCTCTTGTTCCTTAGGCTCTCCCGTTACAAGCTTTAAGCCTACAACTCCTGCAAGTAACACAACAATACATATAATTTTTGCTAATTTCCACGGCTCTCCAAATAGCAAGCTATCCGCACATACAGTACCAGCTGTCCCTAATCCGACAAATATTGCATAGACGGTCCCAACTGGTAGATGCTCACCTGCTTTAATGAGTAAATAAAAACTAATAAAAATGGCAATTGCTGTACCAATCCATTCCAGTACACTTGTTGCATGCTTTAACCCAATGACCCAGCCAACTTCAAAGCAAGCCGCTATAATAACGCTGATCCATTGTTTATTCATGATAAATCCCTCCATTTTATAAGACACGGCCGAATAACTAGCTAATTCAACTACTTTTTCAGCATTCGCCGAATGACTCGATTTTAGCCAAACAAAAAAAGCCTGAAGAAACTGTCTTTAAACAGTATCTCCCAGGCTTTTATCCTTCCGTGTCACAAAATCAATTTGTGGTTTTCTCTCGGACCAGACTAGCAAGCGCTACGGAACCCTAGAAAACTTTTATTCGATTATTACTCTTAGTATAGCAAACTATTCAATGATTTTCCACTGGTACATAGCCGACCTTTTCTACCATTGCCTGCCCTTCCTCAGAAAGTATCCAATCAATCAGTTTCTGTACATTTTGATTTTCTGTTCCTGCTGTGATGGCATAAAATTCAGACACTAAAGGATATGTCCCATTTTGAATATTCTCTTTTGTTGGTGCTACTCCGTCAATGGATAGTAATTTGATCTTTTTGTTACCTACCATCTCTGTAGAATAATATCTAAATGTAAAGCCCAAGGCATTTTTATAATTTCGATATTGCGACACTTCACGAATGATTCCCCCCATTCCTGTTGCAACATCTTCAGTGGGTGCCTCCATGATTGGCGTATTGCCCATCAGCTTTTCTAGTGTCGTTTGGCTTCCACTATCTGCTGGGCGTTGGAAAGCACGAATGGCCTCATCCTCCCCACCCACCTCACGCCAATTAGTTATTTCTCCAGCATATATTTTTTTGACCTGCTCAAGTGTTAAATTATCGATTTTATTTTTACGGTGCACAAAAAAGACAAATGCCTCTCGACCAATTGGCGTCATATCAAATGTAAGTCCTTCTTTTTCTGCTTGCCATTCTTGTGAGGTGGACGGGGCTGCCGCAAATATTAAATCAACATCTCCAGCAATTAAATTTTGATAGGCCTCTGGTGTACGACTTACTTGAACTCTACTATTATATGGAGGATATTCCCCTTTGGGATAAGTAGCTTCCACAAAAGCCGCATATAAAGGGTACATGGCTGTTGCACCATCTAATCGTGGTAATGACTCTGTCAATTGTAAGGAAGCTTTATTCTTCACTACTTTATTGCCAGGGACAAATGGCTGATAGACTGTTACATCAATTTCCGCATCAACAGTGGGAATACTCATTTTATAATAATGTTGAATCGGTTTGATGGCTGCAATCAACAGGGCAATTCCCATGACACCAAATAGCAAGCCCCTTCGTTTTTTTGTGTTGGTCCATTTAAACATGCTACAAACAATCCAGACAAATAAACAAACAGGTATAGTAAAGACCAAATAAATTAAATGCAGTCCACCACTCAATGTGATAATGAATGCCACCATTAATGTCACAAAGGATAAACCAATTAGTATAGATACTATTTGTATAAACTTAAGCATACAAAGACCTCCCTAGTGTAATTTTACACTCTTACACCAATGGTACCCGAAAGATACAGCATTCACAACTATATATTCTGAAAATTATGGTAAAATTAAATTTGTCTTGATTTAATGAATGCTTTTTGTGTGAATGTGGTATATCAAATATAGAAAACGCTCTCTATAGAAATGGGAGCTTTTCGATGTATCTCAAAAAATCTCGACAACCTATGCTAAGGCATAATTGATATTAGTAGGAGGATGTACATATGGCAATTGAAAAAGTACGCCGCCATTTAGCACAATGGCATGTAGAACACAAAATACAAGAATTAGAAGAAAGCTCCGCAACAGTTGAATTAGCAGCACAGGCGCTTGGCTGTGAGCCAGAGCGCATAGCCAAATCTTTATCTTTTCTTGTGAATGATGGTGCGATCTTAATTGTGGCTGCAGGTGATGCTAAAATCGATAATGCAAAATATAAAGCCATATTTGGCACGAAGGCAAAGATGTTATCCAAAGATGATGTGGAGACGATGATTGGCCACGATGTCGGGGGTGTATGTCCTTTTGGTGTCAACGAGGGCGTAGCCATTTATTTAGATGAATCTTTAAAACGTTTTACTACAGTATTTCCAGCGTGCGGTAGTAGTAATTCAGCCATTGAGGTAACCATTTCAGAACTTGAAACATATGCTCCCTATAAAGAATGGATTGATGTCTGTAAAGGCTGGAATGAATAAGGACCAAACGATTGGCGATACTTTAAAAAGTCTCGCCAATTCATGTTGTTGAAAAAAGATAATATCGCTAGGAGAAATATTACCTTTTGGCAAGGTAAGGGTTGATTTCCGTTCCGCCAGCGTCCTTTCCAGGGGGCGTCCAATGAGCCGCTTCTCTCACTTACGTTCGCTCCAGGGTCTCATCAGTGACGCTAAATCCTCTAGGAGTGACGCTGGCTCCTCTCCAATCAACCATTCTGCAAAGTGTCTTTACTTTTTTAATAGTAGCATAGTAATAAAATCGCCCATTATCTGTATTCATAGAGGGGATAAGCTCTTATTTTCAATTTGGAGAAGTGATGAGTGACAAGAAGTGAACACCTTCACTTTATTTGAAAACCTTTGCTAAAAAGATAACACTTTTGTAGGTTGGAGTGGAAGGCTACTTGACTCCCGTGGGATAGCGAGTCAGGCGAAACCCTGCACGGAGCGGAGCGAAGGAAGCGGTTCGGCGCTCGCCCACAGGAAAGCAAGTAGCCTGCAACGGCAATCCATTTTCACCTTATAAAAAAATTTTATGGGTGGTTTTGTTTTTCAGCACTATAGATTTGCTATTCCTTGTAACCAACGGCTAACCAATGTGAATCCCATTCTGTAATTTGATTGCCTACCCGACAGCTTAAACCACATGCTTGGTTATCCGCAACAAATGAGCCAATTAGCCACTTCTTAGCGTGATATCCTTCTTTTAACTGCACAGTTATACTAGGCATCTCCACATACTGTTGGTAAATAAACAAATTATCATTATAATGTTTGGATGTGGAAGCATTTACTCTCCGCCCACTTCCTGCGTAAATTTCTACTGTATTTCCTTCACGAGAATAAACAGGCTTCTTGACATAGGGTATATCACCTCGAATAAATGGCTCTGCTGTCAGGTATGTAGGAAGCATATATTGCAAAATAGCTGCTCGTTCCTCAGAAGTAAAGAGCAATGGATCATTTCTCCGCTCCCATATTAACCATAATAAGATTTTCGATTGTAATACATAGGCAGCAGGTGGATTAATAATTGCCAGCTGTCTTTTTTTGACAAGCTCTAAAAGATGCAAGCCAATGCGATCACCATCCGCTGCCACATCATCTATTAAAAACTCTGCAGGGTGTGCAGGTCTAAATAAAATATCAATTTTCTCCATTGTGGGTGTATAAAGACCTTGTGCTACCTCAGATGTATCACTAGAAAAGATAATAAGTTCTTGAATGGGCACATACTCAATGTCAAAAGGAATACAGGACTTGATAAACTGTACCTGACAATACTCTTCATAGTCCTCTTTCGCTGTTTTACCTGTGATGACAATCTTCGGCTTTTTGACATCATGTAAATAGTGGATGGCAGCAAAAAGAGCGCCCGACAATGCTTTTTGTAAGGCTGATACATCATTGGGATTTTTATAGCCAAAATGCTGACATAGAGCGTCATTCATCTTGAAGGTTTCTTGTACAAGAAAAGGTGTTTCTCCATTTAACTCTAAACATTTAATGTAGCCCTCCTCCGTACAAATAAAATCAAATCGTGCCAGAATGGATTGCTGCTGTAAATAATCTAACTGAATATATGGGATCATTTCTGGTCGAATACCTAAGGCTAAGAGCTGATCGACTGATAAATGTTTAAATTGTTTCCCGACTTTTAAAAAGATGCGCCAAAGTATTTGTGTTGCATAATAAAGTTGATCAATTTGCTGCTTTGGTAATTCTAAAACATCATATAATGCATACTCTAAATCCTCAAAGTCAGGAAAGAAGTCAGGAAATTTTGAGTAAAATGCTTGTCGTTGCTGTGTGTGATTCATCATGTTCTTCACTCCTTACCCAAGCCTTACGAGGAGGACGAGCCGCCACGAGATGTCCCACCAGTACCAAAGCCTGATTTTCCTGTGCTTGTGGAAGAGCTATTGGAGTAGGAATTGGAACTCTTAGATGAACTATCCGTCGAATAGGAGCGTTGTCCACTCGAATAAGAATTTGATCCACTTGAAGTTGAGCTACCTGAAGTTGAACTAGCCTTATTTTGCGTACTGTTTGTTATACCATTTGTTGGTTTACTCTCATCCTTAGCGCTTGATGACGATCGTGGCACTGCTGAGCCGCCACCATTGCTTTGCTCATCTCGCTCTGTACCATTTTTTAAATTGCGACTTTTATATATCGCACTTCCTATCATGGCTCCAGCCGTTGCATACATCAAACCATTAAAGAAATGCTGTGCATAGTAAGGTGAATTTTCATCGATACATTCAAAGGAACCATCATCACCTTCTTGCCATTCATCACAAGCTTCAGCCATTTCACTATTGTAAACACTTTCTATTTCATCACTTGTAATGGCTTGATTTTGATCTTCGGTTACCTGATTAGAAGTAGTTAAAGGGTATTCTTCTACTGTTTGAGATTCACTATTTCCACATGCTGCTAGCTGTACAGCCATCAAAGATGCCGTTGTCACAGCCATATATTTTTTTATTTGCTTTGCCATATTATAAGCGCTCCTTTATTTCTGGTACCTAGTTTACGATTATCTCCCATTTTAGGTTTCGTTTTTTACAAAAACATACAATTTATTTTAGCAGAAAAAATCCCAAACAGTAGGATTGTTTGGGATTTACAGTGTTTTATGATTGTTTTGATACGACTTTTTTTCCATAAGTCATATAGCGCCATAATTTTTCAAATGGTCCTATTGTAAAGAACTTAAACCAAATCACGCTAAAAATTATTTGAATGATAAACGTAATACTCGCTATCACTACAATATCTGATGGTGAAACTACTTCTAGCCCCATGAATGAGATGATGGCTGTTCCAATAAAGCTTTGCGCCAAATAATTTGTAAAGGCCATTTGCCCCACACGTCCAATTGGCTGAAGTAGCTTCGCTATTGTTTTATGTTCTAATAGAATAAACAAACCACTTAAGTAAAAATAGGTTGTTGGAACAACCCCTAAGCCAATGATAGATTGGAGCTGTTGGTCATCTGCTTGTGAGGCAAACCAAATCCATAATGAGAATCCAATAAAGAATGGGAAAGTACTATAAAGCAACCATTTTATTTTTTGACTATGCGCTCCAATATGCCCAATCCAATCAGCTTTTGCTACTAAAAATCCACTTAAAAACATAATAAAGATAGCTACTGCATCATTGCCTAAAAAGCCAAAAATAGCTGACGAAACGGCATTAGACGGCATATACATTTGTCCTAATAGTGCCAGAATATGCAGTGTGATAATGGTAAATAACCATTTAGAAATGGTTGAAACCTTCGCAGAGTAAAATGGTAGCAATAAAAAACCAATTACTGCGTAAATGGATAGGATAGAGCCCCAAAAAATAAAAATATGAATAATACCAATAACGAATAAAGCAAATAAGCGTCTTGCAAAGCGCCATCTCGGTCTATCCCCACGCGCTTCTGCACGTGAAGCAAAAATATAAAAACCAACTCCAAATAGGAATGAAAAGATAGAGAAAAATTTCTTTTCTATAAAAATATCAATAAGTGAATCAATCACCCCATTGATTCCACTCATATCAGGCATTGGTGCACCCTCCATTAAGAGCTGATAGGCACCTACATTAATAAATAAAATACCAAATAACGCTAATCCTCGTATAATATCTAAGGAAATGATTCGTTCTTTTTGTGTAACGGATGGATTCATGTTGAAAAACTCCTTATCTTTTATGCTATAGCTAGCATAACGCACCATCCTTACAACTAATTATTTTTAAGCTTACAGGAACCTTACAAATCAAAAAGAATAGTCTTATAGTTTTTTATCCTCTTCTATGATGAAATATTACATATTTTATAGAAAAGACATCGAAAAGAGAGGTTAAGGAGATGAATAGAAATCGCAAGCTCGGTTTTTGTTATCCTGGCTACCGATACTGTGGCCCTGGCTGCTCAGGACCAGGTATGCCTACAAATGCAGTGGACGCTTGCTGTAAACTGCATGATGAATGCTATGAACGACACGGTAGCACAAAATACTGTGATGAATTGTTTCAACAATGCCTCCGTCCCCATATGAACGCACCAAATAAAATGGCTAGAGACGCTAGACTATTCTATCGAGTTTTTGAATTACGCAATCGTTTCTTTTAACAGCGCATAAAGCTCACGATGTTTATAATAACCGCGTGGGCTACTTTTTTGTATAGATAGCATATTTTTGCGGAGTCGTAAAACCAAGCTTTGTGCCTAGGTGAATGGAGCCTGTATTTGAAATATCACAATCCCAACAAGGCTTTAGCTGGTTGACTAGACAATGATCTATAAAGGCTTCTGCAATGCTACTTGCTAATCCTTGTCCTCTATAGTTTGGATCTGTCATAATATCAATTTCTGCATAGTCATTTGACTTAAATATAGAGACGGCTTCACTAATGATTTGTTCATTATGTACGAAACAAAAGCCAAAGCCATTTTTGAGAAAATTAGAGGTAGAATCCCAATATTCCTCATAATAAGTCTGATCAAATTCCAGTGAATTTTTAATCAGGGGTTCAGTAATAAATTTGACTTCGTAATCACCTTCCCCATGCTTCTCTCTATGATTATAAATATTTTCATCAAATGTAAATGTATAGCGTTCTAGCTTTCTTAGCTGATTATTTAACAATTGTTCGATTTTAGTATTCCACTGTTCAGAATAAGAAAATAAGGTAAACCGTTTCTGTTGTTCTATAGCCTGTTGAAAACAATAAGCAAGCTGATAATCAATCGAAGTCTTATTTTCATCGCCATATACATAGTATATCCCTGATTTCGTGTGAAATAATAATGTTTGAAAAGCAGCTGTATCGGAATAGACAGCTCCTTCTATCATTCGATCTAGTATACTATAAACAAATGTCGGGGCACTTGAAATAAATTGTTTAATGATAGGATATTGCTCTTCCGAGACTTTTATCATGCGATTTCCTCCAGTATTTTGCAGTATGTATCCTTTCTATTATAATAAACTTATATCCATATGAAGGGACTGAATTATGCGCAGATAGCAATATTTTTCATCCAACATCATTATAATTTTGGAGGCAAAAGTATTGATTGAAAATATCGACACGGAAAGATTACGGTTACGAAAAATGGGAAAAGCTGATGCTAAAAGTTTATTAGCTATTTGGTCTGATCCTGATGTAACCAAGTATATGAATATTACTCAGTTTACACAAGAAGAGCAGGCCCTGGAAATGATTGAACTTCTAGAACAATTAGCTAAGCAACACAAGGCAATCCGCTTCTCTATTTTTGAAAAGGCATCTAATCATATCATTGGCTCATGCGGCTTTAATATGCTTGATTATGACAATGCTCTAACAGAGATTGGCTATGATTTGGGCAAGGAATATTGGGGAAAAGGCTATGCAACAGAAGCTATAACTGCTTTAATTGATTATGCCTTTAAGCACTTAAAAATGGAAACAATTGTGGCAGAAGTTGACGCTGCCAATATCAATTCAATCAAGGTTTTAAAAAAATTGAATTTCATTTACCAAGAGAAGCACAATACTGAAGATACTCTACAACTTTACACTTTAACAAAATCGTAAGAAGAAAAGGCTAAGCATGGTAGAATTCAACCAATACTTAGCCTTTTTGATTAATGATACATGCCGTGATTTATTTTCCCTGTCAGCTTTTCTATTTTTACTTCAAATAGTTCGATTTTCGGCATAATCGGATAGCCCTCTCTTTCAAATGTCCATTCAGGATTTCCATACTTATCCAGCAGCGCATCAAAGAACCATACTTTTTTTGATTCCTCTTCAATTCTTTCGATATGTCCAAACAGAACCACACTTTGATAAACTAGTGCGGATTGACAGGCATATTTTTTGCCTGGATGTAAATCACCCATATCGCACACTTCTATACAAATTTTAGGATTTTGTTTGATATTTGACCAAAAGTGACTTTCTCGAAGATTACCAATATGCAAGTATAGTTTGTCCTCCCCTTCATATACATAGACAAACGGAATAACATAAGGAAAACCTTCCTCATCAACTGTTGCGACATGTGCCACTTTTCCCAACTTTAAGTATTGCTGTGCGTCCTCTTGTGAAATTTCCACACGTTTGTTTTGAATCGTACCTCTCATCGTTTATTAGCCCCCTTATGAAATTATGTAACGATTAATAAACGCCGCTAAACCGTTTATTTTAAACATACATATATTTTACATCTTTAACAAAGCTAAAAAAAGGGTGAATTTTTTCAGTAGAATAATAAAAGCCAAGGATGCACTAGTATTGCACCCTTGGCTTTCTTGTTATTTTATTGGAATCCAAATTTCTGAATACGAATCAGGGCTATAAGCATCCTCTTCAGGATAAACCTCCAACTCCGCTGTTCCTGCTGGTTCATATGGGTTGGATGGGAACCACTCTGAATAAATTTGTTTCCATGTATTTTGCATTGCATCAGGCATAGGTCCATGTACTTCAAAGATAACCCATTTAGATGCAGGTACTTCCATTGTTAAGAGATCTTCACCTACTTCTCCTACATGATCAGTAGCAATCCAATAATCAATGAAGCCCTTTTGTCCCTGTTCTGTATTTGGTACACAAACACCTAGTACGCCATTGACCGTGCCATTATTTAATTGGTATAGCTGATGATCAAAGCCACTTTGGTTGACCTCTTGCCAAAATAGAGGTATTTCCGTTGTGTTCTCCCCATTTTGACAGTTGTATGTTCTTTTTACACCGACAATTTGAAACTTGTCTTTTTCAATAATTTTATACTTCATTGGTTCTGCTCCCTTCAAGCTTACCTGTATGACCAGGCGATTATATGATTGTAATGGTCCTTGCTTCTTTCTTGCTTCACTAGGCGTTACATGGTGTTGTTTACGAAACGCTTTAGTAAAGGCTTCAGGAGTTTCATAGCCGTATTTGTAGGCAAGATCGATTATTTTTTGTTCAGTACCCAGCAATTCTTGTGCAGCTAATGTTAATCTTCTTCGCCGTAGATAATCTGCAATAGACATATCTGTCAAAATGGCAAATGTTCGCTGAAAATGAAAGACAGATGAATTAACCTCCTGTGCAATCTGTTCAATCGTAATATCCTCTAATAAATGATCCTCCATATAATTAATGGCCTTTTGAATCGACTCAATCCAACTCATTGCTCTCACTCCTTGATTCCATCATAAAATAGATATGGCTGCTTAACCTGTCTTTTTATGCTAACTTTGGACAGGCTAAATAGAAAGAATTTTCTTTAAATTTTCTATTGAAATACATTAAACTCTGACCAATCTTTCAGGACAGATTTAACAAAATCAATTGAATTAAGAATTAGGAAGACCTAACCGTATTTTATTATCCCTCCTTTGCTTAACCAACATTAAAAAAAGATAAGTTTATTATATACAGAAATGAAATGGAGGTTTTTTCTTGGTCAAACGGCAAGATGTTGCTGCTTTTTGCTTAAACGAAAGATA
The DNA here is from genome assembly GCF_038630435.1 of Lysinibacillus sp. FSL K6-4013. Classification (NCBI taxonomy): domain Bacteria; kingdom Bacillati; phylum Bacillota; class Bacilli; order Caryophanales; family Bacillaceae; genus Lysinibacillus; species Lysinibacillus sp. FSL K6-4013. Next base: position 1,377,027 of record NZ_CP152031.1, on the reverse strand, counting down.
ATCAATTATTAATGGTTTTACAAGGAAATAAGGATGAAGCAAAAATACGGGCAGATCCATCAGGTGGTAAAGAGGCAGTAGAAGACTTTGAGACACGCTACATTCGGTAGGGTTTATGAAGAAACAGGCAATCTCATTAAGATTATTAAAGAAATTATTATAGACATAATGAAGTTGTGGAGGTTCATTATTTTGAAACGGTCCTGGTTAGGGAAAAATGATGATCCCTGATGTAGATGAATTCATTTATGACATTGCATGAAAATCAAAGGAGGAAGTTACCCGAATACCATTAACCTTCCCCAACACTCGAGTTTATCTTTTATTAAAAAAAGTCACGTCTCATCGACATGACCCCTCTTGTTAAATGGTGTAATCGCTTTGCTGATAAATAATTAAAGCAGAATGGATGACCGTCTGCTCTCCAATAAAGAGCGTATTGTATTTGATATCAAGTATGAAAAAGCCTTTTAAATCTACTAAAGCTCGGTTAATATCAAGTTCAAATTGCACAATATCATTGTTTTGAATTGTCACAACTTGAGTTATCTGTGTCATTGTCCACACTCCTTTAATCTTATGATAGAGCAAAAAGAAGTACATGTCACATAAAAAAGTTGGAGCTAAAACAGCCCCAACCTTTAGTACATCGTTAAATACTCCTCACGCTCCCAGTTATGGACACGTGTGCGATATTTATTCCATTCAATCTCTTTCGCAGCTGTGAATTTATCGTAAATATGGTCACCCAGTGCATCACGAACAATGGCATCCATCTCTAATTCGATTAACGCAAATTCTAATGAGGATGGTAAACTATCAATCCCATTCAACTCCCGATCCGCTGCTGTCATTTTATAAATGTTACGGTCTACTGCAGCTGGTGGCGTTAAATCTTTTCGTATACCATCCAGCCCAGATGCTAGAATAACAGTCATTGCTAAATAAGGGTTTGCTGCTGGATCCACTGAACGCAATTCAATTCGTGTAGATAGTCCACGAGCTGCTGGAATACGAATTAATGGTGAGCGGTTTTGAGCAGACCAAGCTACATAGCAAGGGGCTTCATAGCCAGGTACTAATCGTTTATAGGAATTGACAAGTGGATTTGTGATAGCCGTAAAGCCATGCACATGCTTCATGATTCCTGCCATAAAGCTACGTGCGGTTGCACTTAATTGCAAGTCTGCATGTTCATCGTAGAAGGCATTTTTATCACCTTCAAATAACGAGAGATTAAAATGCATTCCTGACCCATTGACCCCAAATAGTGGCTTTGGCATAAATGTTGCGTGGAGGCCATGCTGTGCAGCAATGGTTTTTACAACTAGTTTAAATGTTTGGATATTGTCACATGCCTCAATAGCACTCGCATACTTAAAGTCGATTTCATGCTGGCCTGGTGCTACTTCATGATGAGACGCTTCAATCTCGAAGCCCATTCCCTCTAGCTCTAAAACAATATCACGACGACAGTTCTCTCCCAAATCAGTTGGCGCTAAATCAAAATAGCCCCCACTATCATTTAATTCCAGTGTCGGACGCCCCTTTTCATCCAACTTGAATAGGAAAAATTCAGGCTCTGGCCCTAAATTAAACGAAGTAAAGCCTAGCTCCTCCATTTCCTTCAATACTCGTTTTAAATTGGAGCGTGGATCTCCTTCAAACGGTGTACCATCTGGTCTTGCAATATCACAGATAAAGCGTGCCACTTTCCCCTTTTCAGCAGTCCAAGGAAAAATCACGAAGGTATTGAAATCAGGCTTTAAATACATATCCGATTCTTCAATACGCACAAAACCTTCGATTGAAGAGCCGTCAAACATGACTTTATTATCTAGCGCTTTTTCTAATTGACTGACAGGCACTTCCACATTTTTGATTGTCCCTAATATATCTGTAAACTGTAGGCGAATAAATTTCACATTTTCTTCCTTCACTCGACGTATAATATCTTCTTTGGTATAATGTTTCATTTTTCACCACTCCAATGTAAATTTAATTAACATACTTTTTTATGACTGATCTAAAAATACATTAAAATTGAATAATAAGCAATATGTATGTAATGTTTTATAACATGCATTTTATCGAATATATTAATCCCTTTTTTAGATTAATTTTTCTTACCACATTTCCATCTCAAATAGCGATCTTTCACCTTAAAAGAAGGGCAAAATTAATACTTTCTACAAAAGGCCTTTAGTCTTACAAAATCCTTCGTCACTCTAAAAATGTACAGTCAAGTATCATGACTAGAGACGAAGCATTCTCTACTTCCTCATGCATCAAATGCAGATATATCAAGAGCATCGTTAAAAAGTTAACCCGTGAACCCTATCCAAGAACCTAGATGTCAAAAATCCTATTGATTAAGTTTTACTTTATATCACAAAAGCCTTGTATAATGCCATATTTATTGGTAAATTTATAGCAAATTAGAATTTTCATTTATTCATATTATCAGTAAATACGGAGTATATAATTATGGTTAGAAATCATTATGTTGGCTTCCAGGAAATATTTAGTTATAGATACATAAGGCGGTGAATTTAGTAGGCATGTCAGTATTAATTATTGGCAGCGTAAGTAATGATGTGCTACGTCTGCAGAAATATTTTCATCGTATCAGCATCCCAAATATTCATTGCTTTTCAACAACGGAAGCAGCAATGAATTATTTAGTAGATTCATCTTTGAAAGATGAGCTGGAATTAATCGTCCTCGACACTAAAATGACACTCAGCAATTGCGAGGAAATTTGTCAGCACATTCATGTACTTAAAAATTGGATAGATGTCCCTATCCTTCTATCCACTACCTACGAAAAAAACATAACAATCGATAGGGTGTTTGAAGCAGGTATTTTCGACTTTATTTTAAAGCCGTTTGATTTTACTCATTTTAAAACTCGAATTCAAGTAGCCTTAAAATATCAGAAGGAAGCCACGCTTCGAAAGCAGCAAGAAAGTATGATTCAAAAAGATTTATTCGTTGCAAAAAAATTCCAAAAGAACGCACTATCTCCTCCATTAAATCTTGAGCAAATACAGATTGATGGTCTTTATGTAACATCTAATACACTAGGAGGTGACATGTACTGTTGGTTTAAGATTAATGACCACTTAACCGCCATTCTTCTGTACGATGCAATGGGGCATGGCATAGCTGCATCACTCGTTACGATGTCCATTAGATCATTATTAAAAGGGATAATCACTAAGTTAATTGATCCAGTAGCAGTAATCCAAGAACTTAACCGCCAAATATACGAGCTATTTTCTGATGAAGATATGGACCGTTTTTTAATGACGGCGATTTACATACTTCTAGATACGAAAAATGGAACATTGCACTATGTGAATGCGGCTCACCCTTCTGGTTTTTTATTTGGAAAATATGGAGAAACAGTCTTCCTCCCAGCGAATACACCTATCCTCGGACTATTCCCTACTATTCAAATAAATAAAAAAACAATACCTTTATCAGGCTGGCACCGTATTATTCTTTATACAGATGGATTATTAACATTGAACGAGCAAAATTCAATTGATATGGACTTTTTCTACGCTTATGCTTCACAGGATAATAGCTATGCACTACAAAAATTTTCTCAAAAATACAATTTAATTGACAATGATTACAGCGATGACATCACAGTCGTTTCAATAACAATTACATTAAAGGGTAGGTGATTGAAGATGGAATTCACACTCAATGTAAATCCTGATACACAAGCTATAGCCTTTATTGATCAAATTATGGAGAATTATACAAATTTATATAATCTACCTTATAAACGAGAAATAAGATTTGTTGTTCATGAATTAGTCATCAATGCCGTAGAGGCTATGGGGAAAATTAATATACCCACTCAAAAGGAAATTCAAATACATGTAACTCAATCAAACGAAGAAATAAAAATAACTGTCACTGACGAAGCAAAAGGTATTGACGAAAAGGACTGGGACAAAGTTCTTCAATTCGATTTAGACAAACTTGATTATGCTGATCGTGGACGCGGTTTATTTTTTGTCAAAAATATGGTAGACCATATTTGGTTCGAAAATATTTCTGAAACAAAATTTTTAGTAGGTATTTCCAAAAAGTTTCATCTATAAAGTAAACGTAAAATTGGGGGCGTTTTAATGAAGTTATCTATACGAAAGAAAATGAATCTGCTTATATTTGGTTGTATTATTTTACTTACTTCCCTTTTAGCAGGCGTCAATTTTTTTGTTGCCAAGAACAATCTATTAGAAAGTGCTGATACAAAGCTTTTATCAGATATACAATTGAGCTATGAATATTTAGATGCTAAATACCCTGGAGAATGGTCCATAAAAAACAATCAGCTCTATAAAGGCGATATCAATATGGTAGAAAACTTTGAGGTGGCTGATAAAGTTGGAGAACTTACAAACGGGAATGCTGTATCCATCTTTCAAAACGATACTCGTATCAGTACCAATATAGTGGATAATGGTGAGCGTGCTTTAAATACAAAGGTTTCTGACGAGGTTGCAACTGTTGTGCTCGGAGAAAAAAAGCGCTTTATCGGTTCTGCAAATGTCTTAGGAAGTTTGCATCAAGCAGCCTATGATCCTATCGTAAATAGTCAAGGCGAGGTGATCGGTGTATGGGCAACCGCTGTCCCTACCGCTCCTTATATAAGCATTGCAACAAAATCAGCACTGGAGAATGTAGCTATTTCCTTAGTGATTGCCATTGTAATGATCGGAGGAATTAGTTGGTTCTTACAAAAGCAAATTGTAAATCCTATTAACATTTTAAGTACCAATGCCAAGGAATTAGCAGAACTAAATTTAAATGTTAAACTGTTAAACCCTAAAGGCAAAGATGAAATCGCTGAATTAGCACGCGCATTTAGTAGTATGAAAAATCATTTAACAGAGACGATAAAGATTGTAGCTGGTAGTGCACACCAAATTGCAAAGTCGTCACACACTTTGGCAGAATCATCACATCAAACAAGTGAAGCATCTAATCAGATTGCACTAACAATGAATGAAATCGCCGTTGGTACTACCACTCAATCTGATCAGGCTGAACGAATAGTTTCAATGATGCAAAAAACGATTGAAGAAGTATCAAAGAGCTTACAAAAGGCTGAAATCACTTTAAATAGCGCTATCGAATCCACTCATATCGCACGTAAAGGAGAAGAAGCCATCAATGAAGCGATTATGCATCTAAGTGATGTTACAAAAACTGTGTCTTATGCAACTGATTCTATCCAAAAATTAGGCAAGCGCTCTGAAGAAATTGGTGGTATTATTACCGTTATCACTGGGATCGCAGAACAAACGAATCTGTTAGCACTCAATGCAGCCATTGAGGCAGCACGAGCAGGTGATCAAGGAAAAGGCTTTGCTGTCGTTGCATCAGAGGTTCGTCAACTTGCAGAGCAGTCAAGTTTAGCAGCAGGACAAATTACAAATCTTATTAATGATATCCAGGCTGAAACATCTGTAACCGTACGAACGATGGAAAGCAATTTACTGGCTGTCGAGGAGCAGGTTACGATCATCAATAAAGGTGGAAGTGCCCTTAAGGAAATCGTGGAGAAAGTTGTCGAAACTGAGGAAGGCGTCGAACAAATGAAAGTGGCATTTACACATGTTAACGACAACTCTTTAAGCGTACAACAAGCAATTCAAGATATTTCTCGTATCATTGAGGACGCTGCCGCAGCTACAGAGGAGATTGCAGCAACCTCAGAAGAGCAATATGCGACTGTTGCAGAAATTACACAAAGCTCAGATGAGTTATCATCAATTGCTGATAATTTACAAAATGAAGTGAATAAATTTAAGTTTGAATAAATCCCCAAACAAGAAAAGAATAATGGAGGCGCTATAGGATGAATCAGAAGAAAATTGCAATGAATATTGACACAAAGGCTGATTATATTGTAATTGCGTTTACAGGCGATTTAGAATACGGGATGATTGAAGAAATAAAGTCAGAGCTTCAAACACTTAGCTTAGACACAAAGCATGGATACATTATCGATATGCAAAAGGTAACAAATATTGATAGTACTGGATTCGGTATGATCGTTAATTTTGCTAAGAAAGTGTCTGTAAAAGATAAGAAAATCGCCATTATTGTCGTCGATGATTTCATTCGCAACTTATTCGCTATTTCACAGGTTGATAAAGTATTCCCTATTGCCAAAAGCGAAGAACAAGCAAGGAAGATTATTAAAGAAGATTGGCTAGGTGAGCTATCACTTAACGATTATTAATCTTTGTAACCATAATAAAAAGGTGTATTCCTAATAGACGGAATACACCTTTTCATGTTTAAAAAAAGGGTCCTTTGTCAATTGTTGGGGTGACAAACGAGAGAAGTAAATTTTTTAGTTTACAAGAATCACTTTTCCTGCCCCATCCATTGCTTACGAAGCGTAGCGAGGAAGCAATGGATGGGGCAGGTCGGCTCGTTTCATTTTCTCACCCAACATATAATCCTATTTTTCTATACATGTGTCCTAATAATATTTTCGCTTTAAAGTGCTCATATTTGCGGAAGCCATAAGCATTTCGTTTGAGCACTTTTGATTTATTATTAATACCTTCTAAAAAACCATTTGAATAGTTGAATACAAAGCTATTTAAGATTTCTACCTGCCAGTTTTTTAACGTTTGTATTCGCTTTCTAAATGCAGGAATAGTTGCCTCTTCTACCTTACGGTAAAATGCTTCTAATCCATTTTTAATCTTTTGAATATCCTTTTCTTCTTTGGCCTGTGTAAACCAATGTTTATAATCTTCTTTTAACTCATATGCTTTTTTCAATTCAGGTGATAAACCAAGATAATAATTTAAATACCAACGCTCTTCCTCAGTTAATTTCGCTGAATTTTTATGTAAAACAAATCGCATTTTCTTACACTTTTTGCGATCATAGGCGTGCCATTCTTTTTGAACTTTTCTTCTGACATCATCCAAAGCCCAGTGAATATACCGACAATAATGGAACCGATCTGCTACAATAATCGGTTTCGCTAAAGCTTGATAGACAGCCGCTTTAAAGCTTCCATTCATATCCATAACGACAACTTCCACATCTTGACCGTATTTTTGTAAGTAAGCTTTTATTGTTTGTAGTCGACGATTCGGTAAAATATCAATCGGTTCATGTGTCTCCGCATTCGCTATAATCAGCTGATATTTTCCCGAATCCGTATCCGCTTTATACTCATCAATGGCAATGGCTTTTGGTAAACGAAAACCTTCAGGTAACGCTACTTTGGTTTGTTTGTAGAATCTCCGAAGTATTGTAGAAATAGATGTACCAAGTGTGATTGCAGCTTCCTTAAATGTTTTCGCTTTAACAGATTGAAGGATCATAGCTTGATTTGCCTCTTTAGAAAAACGTTGATAACGCTCGATAAATGGAGCTTTTTCGGAAAAACGCTTTCCGCAAGTACAACGATAGCGACGACCTTTATACATCAATATCGTTAAACGTCCCCACATTGGAAGATGTCCAATCTTACGCATTCGATAATCATGAATTTTCGTTGTGTTTTTACCACATTCGGGACAAATATGTTCCTTTATAGGCATTGAAATATACAGCAAAATGCGATTCTCTTGTTCGATAATTTCCTCAATCTTTACTCCTTTAAATCCTGGTAATTCCATGTTAAAATTCATACAGCACAACTCCCCTTTACTAACTTGTTTCTCAACAATTCAAGTATAGTAAAATAGGTGATGTTGTGCATTTTTATTTTAGAAATTGTTTAAAAACCCCAACATTTATTATAGAACCAAAAAAAGAAGATGTCCACGGCAGAAAAAGCAACTTTGCAAGGTGAAAGGTATTTCCGTTCCGCCAGCGTCTAGGGGGCGTCCGATGAGCCGCTTTACTCACTTCCATTCGCTCCAGGGTCTCATCTTTGACCCCTGGCTCCACTCCAATCAACCATTTTTTCATAGTAGCATAGCGATTTCAATGTGGAGAAGTGGTGATTGACAGCACCTCTACATAAAGAGTAATGAACACCTTCATTTTATTTGAAAACCTTTGCTAAATAGATTAGATTTTTTTGGTTAGATAGGAAAGCAAGTAGCCAAGCAACAGATATCCATTTCTACCTTTCAATTGACTGTTTTGTTTTTCTTTAATACTGCAGTAGCATATTAACAAACACAACGAGAATAATAATCGGTACAACAACTAACATTAACATACGATATGTAGAATAATAGCCTTGCCCCATTTGACTACCCGTTAGCAATTCTCTCTTCACAAATTCTTTATCCACTACATAGGCAATAAAAATAGCAATGAATAAATTCCCTAATGGAAGCATGATATTCGACACTAAAAAATCGGTTGCATCAAAGATACTTTTCTCAAAAATCATTATATCCGATAATACACTCGAAGAAAGTGCTGCTGGAATAGCTGCAATAAATACGACTATACCAAGTAAAAGCGTCCACATCGGTCGGGATTTCTGACTATGCTCCATAAATGCCGCGACGATAATCTCATATAAACTAAATGATGACGTTAATGTAGCAAATAAAAATAGCAATAAAAACATGGCTAAAAACACTTCACCAAATGGCATTTGACTAAAAGCTGTTGGCAGCACCATAAATAGCAAACCCGGACCCGCTGCTGGCTCTAAATCAAAGGCGAACACCACAGGGAAAATCGCTAAACCTGCTAAAAATGAAACAAGCACGGTTAACAACACTACAGAACCCGCTGAATTCGGAAGACTGACATCCTTTTTTAAATAAGAGCTATATGTAACTAGACAAGAAAAGCCTACTGCTAACCCAAAGAACGATTGTCCTAGGGCTTCTAATAATGCTTTACCTGTAATATTCGAGAAATCAGGCCATAAGAAGAATTTTACCCCTTCCATTGCCCCATCTAATGTAACTGCACGCACAACAAGGACAATGAACATTATGAAGAGTAACGGCATCATCCATTTATTGGCCTTTTCAATTCCATTTTGTACACCTAATGAAATCACAAGTACGTTGGCTAATGTAAACAACACTAGTCCAACTAGCGTAATCCAAGGCGTACCTATAATTTTTCCAAATAGTTCAGCTGGATCTACTGCTGGATCAATTACCGCGCCAGCTACACCTAGCCCGCTATAAATAAAGATCCAACCTCCAACTACGCTATAAAAAGTTAATAATAAAAAACAGCCTAGCACGCCCATTCGACCAATCCAAGCCCAGCCTGGCTTAGTTGGAGCAATTTTTTTATACGCTGTTACAGCCTCGGATTGTGTACCACGTCCTAAAACATACTCGGACAATAACATCGGTAGTCCTATTAACAAGGTAAATAACACAAAGATAAGGAAAAATGCTCCTCCACCACTTTGTCCTGTTACATAGGGAAGTTTCCAAATTGCCCCTAGTCCGATCGCCGCACCAGCTGATGCTAAAATAAAACCTAATTTACTAGACCACTGTCCTTTTTTTCCACTCATCTCTTCAAACTCCTCAAACATTCTAAACTCTTCTCTATTTTACATGAAAATATAGCTTTCGACTAGGTTGTAATTATAAAGTACTAGTTAGCTTTTTTACCCCATTACTTTTTTCTATATTTATCCGTTAGTTTAGCCTTTCTATTCTTCACACCTTTCCCTATCCATCATTCCTTCCAACAAAAAACCTCAGGTATGTTCACCCGAGGTTAGTAAAAATTATTTTGTTATATAGATAGAACGCTGGCGGTCGATCCATTTGCGCATTGTTGTAAATAAAAACGCCATAATAGCCGTTAATAAAATACCTTTTACAATGTTAAATGGTAAAATCCCAGCGATGATCATTTTATAAAGCGAATCACCTACAACAGGCTCCATACCTAAGAAGTATGTGTACATCGGTAAAAATACTGCGTAGTTTAAAATACTCATGCCTACTGCCATTACAACTGTTCCAGTCGCTAAACCTCCAACAAGACCAGCAATTGTTTTAAAGCGATTAAAAATAAGGCTTACTGGTAAAATAAATAAAATACCTGTTGCAAAGTTGGCAATATGACCTACTGGCACACCTGTTGGCGTTCCCGAGAAAATCCAATCCAATACATTTTTAAATAATTCTACTAAAATACCAGCCACAGGCCCCATAGTGATGGCTGCTATTAATGCTGGCATATCACTAAAGTCGACTTCCAAAAATGCTGGGAATGGTGGAATTGGGAAATTAAAAAGCATTAATAAAAACGAAATACTGCTCAGCATGCCAATCGTAATAAACGATTGAAGTTTAACATTTTTCTTCATAGAAAACTCTCTCCTCTTTGCTGATTCAATCTCGCAAGAAGAAAGGTGACGATCTTTCAATTGTTAGCATGAAAAAACCCTTATGCATGAAAAGCACAAGGGAGAAAGGCATGACGAATAAGCGTCAACATAAACTATTTTTAAGCACTGTTTAAAAAGTCATACAAAAAAAGCGCTCGGTCATAGTTCATTTCATAACAATGAATGACGATCGTACCTCCATCTTCTCCCATCCAGACTTTAACTGTCGGCCTTGGAATCACACCAAGTCAGCCATGCAAATAAATTTGCACAGGTCGCGGGCTGAAGAGCGAAGCATAAACCATTCGAGTTAATGAAAAACATTAACGGTTCACCACTCTATTACCGCCGGTCGGGATTTTCACCCTGCCCCGAAGATGAATCATATTATTTTATACTACAACCTTACTATAATTAATTATCAAGAAAAAGTAAATAGTTCTGCTTAAAAAAAATCCGATTAGATTTGTATGTATTGTAAAAATGGAGCATTCCATGTTACAGGAATGCTCCATTTTTGATTTTGTCTAAGGCATATATTGTTTATTTGGCCCCACAGGCTTTGGCAAATACGTTTTAAAATCGAATCCTTCCCAGCTTTCTTGGACCACATTATCTAAGCGTAATTGTTGGTCAAAGCTAGCAGCAGTTAACATCATAGCCTCAATCAGTTGGGTAGCGCGAATTGGCTCCATCGATGCTAAATCTAAAGGGATATCGAATGTAACGACTACACCTTCTGCTTCCTCTTTCACCGTGTATGTCACATTTTCAGGAACAACTGTTACATAAACATCATCATTTTTGTTTTTCATTAATGTAAGTGCCTCTGTAACATTAGCAAATGTTTGACGGAAATCTGGTGATAGATATTCTGCCCCATTACCATCTTGGTATAAATAATAATTAAAATGTTTGGCGTTTGTTAATGACATGGCTTGGCTTGGCTCACCCTCTTGAGAAAACTCATAAGGTGTGCCATCTTCATTTTGAATCTCAACTTCCGTATATTCAGAATCCGAGAATGTATCCTCTAAAGTACCTTTGTATTCATTAACGGTAGCTGAAGCAACATCATAGTTATTGTCCTTTGGTAAAACGTGGACAAGCTTGTCATCTTTCTCCTTCAGTTCACCCTTAAAAGGATGATAATCCGTAAACCCTTTGGCTTCTTCATCAATTTGAGGAGCATATTTCTCATACATCTGTAAAGTAGAAGGTTTTTGCGTCCCAAAATCAGTTGCTACACGCTCATTTGGTATAACATATGTCATTGGTACACTTTCTGCATCACGTCCTGCCAAACCAATACGAAAAACGACAGCATCTTTCACATCTTCCTCATAGACTGATGACCGTAAAGATAACATACGCTCATGCTCCGCTACAATACTGGATTGAAGTGCCTCATCCTGGGTAGCGGCCTCTTTAGCAGAACGATCTTCCTGTAATGTAGAGTAATTAGCCGTTTCCGGTGTACTAGCTAGATCTTTTTGGCTAGCGTTATTATTCATGACCATGGAGCCAACGAGCACCGTTAACGCGAGAACAGCTGCTATACTCGTAAAAATCGACATTTTTCGGAACTTAAATCGTGATGGTTGTTCATCTTGAATCAAAGGTTTACTTTCTTGTTGTGCTTCTTCATTCTCTATAGGTTGTTGTATCGCTTCTTGAAGGTGACTATTATCCTGCAAGCGAGCATCTGCCATTAACCGATTTAATATTTCTTCTTTTGAACGGCGGTCAGAAAGCTTAGGGGCATTGTTCAATACATGTTCAAGCTGTTCATCATCAAATGGCTTATGCGTCATTGCCGTTTCGCCTCCTGTTCTCTAATCGGCTGTAGCTGTTGCCTTAAAAATTTAATGGCTCGATGCTGGGTGGTTTTTACCTTAGCTTCTGTCCAATCTAGTATTTGCGCTGTTTCTGCAATTGATAAGTCCTGAAAATAGCGCATAATAATGACCATTTTTTGGTCGCCTGTACAGTTTTCAAGTGCTGATTCTACCTGCATAAATTCATCACTGGCCTGTAGCATATCTTCCGGTGATGGTGTGGTTGAATGGAGCTGTTCCGTTTCCCAGTCAAAGAAATCATGTGAATGCTTTTGGCGTACAGCTTGCTTTCTAAAATGATCAATCGCTACATTTTTGGCAATAGCAAATAGCCAAGTTTTCTCACTACTATTCCCTGCAAATTGATCGTACGAGCGCAACACTCGTACATAAACTTCATGTGCTAAATCTTCGGCAAGTGTACGGTTTTTTACTAAATATATTAAAAACTGAAACACGTCTTGGTGATATGCATCGTATAGTCGATGGAACACGGAGTCATTCAAAGCACTCCACCCCCGTTCTATAATATTTGTCGTCTTACATTCATAGAAGTTACAGCCAATTAATAGCAATACATGTTATTAATCGAACGGTAAATAAAACGTGAAGGTCGTACCCTCTTTCAGCACACTGTCTACCATTATATTACCTGAGTGTGCCTTCACAATATTTCTAGCAATGGCTAAGCCGAGACCAGTTCCACCCTTGGAACGAGTACGTGCCTTATCGGCTTTATAAAAACGTTCAAAGACATAGGGTAAGTCCTCTTGAGGAATACCGTGTCCTGTATCTTGGACAGATATTTTAGCAAATGTCGGCTCCTGCTCTACTTTTACAGTCACAGACCCTTCATCTGTATGTCTAAGGGCATTGTCAACTAAATTTGTAAGCACTTGTTCAATGCGATCCTCATCTATATTAATCATAGCTTCGTCATTAAATTCACTGTCAAATTGCAGACGAACGTGCTTTTCTTTTGCTACCTGCGCAAATTTTTGTGTAATTCGTTCGAATGTAGAGTTAATCGGTAATTCATCTTTATATAGCGTCATATGCCCTGATTCCATGCGTGCTAAATCTAATAGATCTGTCACAAGACGGCCCATTCGCTTCGATTCATCATAAATAATTTTGGTAATCTCATTACGCTCTTCCTGATCCTGAATAAAATCATCATCCATCAATGCTTCCGAGTAACCTTGAAGCATGGCAATCGGTGTCCGTAGCTCATGAGAGACATTGGCTATAAAATCGGATCTAAGTTTTTCTAAGCGATGTTGTTCAGTCATATCACGAATAACAGCCACAGCGCCACGTATCATTTCACCACTATAAAGGGGACTAATAGTAAACGTATAATAGCTGCCGTCCATTTCAATTTCCTCTTCTAGTTTATCCTCAAACATCAGCACATGATCAAGCATATGATACAGCTCTGGCGGGATAGGTTTAGCACTTTGTGAGCCTTTATTCACAAACCACTTTTGCATTAGCCGTTCTGCTGGTGGATTACTTAATAATATTGTACGATCACGGTTAAATGTAATCACAGCATCTGTCATAGATGTCAAAATATTAGAAAGCTGTTCGTTTTCTTGATTGATGACCTCTAAATTATGCTTTAATTGACGGCCCATTTGGTTAAAGGCAACGGCAAGCTGACCAATTTCGTCATTTTGGGTAGTAGGCATTTTCGCTTCAAAATTCCCTTTCGCGATTTCAAAAGCCAATTCACGCATTTTTCTCAATGGCGAAGTAATACGTGAAGAAAGGAAAAATGCGAAGAATGTCGTCAACACAAATGCTATGAAGGCTGCTAAAAAGACAATTTTCGTTGTTTCCTTAGACGTTTTATGTAGCGCATCAGGGCTTTGATAGATGAAGACAGCTCCATGTACTGCATTTTCAACATTTAGCGGAAAACCAAGTACGACATAAGATTCCATCTTTTCTTGATCAGTTGAAGAAGGCATCATCATTTCTTTAATAATCGGTTCATCTGATTGAAACACTTCATGAAAAGATTTATTGGCTAAAATGGTATCTTGTATTTCTTTTTTATTGACACCTTCTTGCATCGCAAAGGACACTTCAACATGACTGATAGCGATCAATGCATTGGTCCCTGTAGGTAAAATATCTTTTAATAATTCCGAGGTAGATTCGGCTGTTTCATTGTCATCTACTATACTTGCTACCGTTGCAGCTGTTTGCCGCAATGAAATTTCTGCTTGCTGCATATGGTAATTTTGAAGAAATTCAAGCATTAACACCGTGAAAACAAATAATACAAATGAAACGAGAAGCAATATGGTTACCCATAGCTTCCCGACAACACTATTCCATATTCTATTCATTGACAACCTCAAATTTGTATCCAACGCCCCAAACCGTCACAATCATTTTAGCAGCGTTTTCAGAAACTCGGTTGAGCTTTTCACGTAAACGTTTTACATGTGTGTCCACTGTACGTAAATCACCAAAGAAGTCATAATGCCATACCTCTTTTAGTAGTTGTTCACGGTCAAATACTTTGTCTGGCGATTTCGCTAAAAAGTAAAGCAATTCATACTCTTTCGGTGTTAAATTAACCTCAATGCCCTCTGCAGTCACACGGTGTGCATCATGATCAATCATTAAATGTTGGAACACCACTAAATCTTTTGAAGAAGACGCATTTGTCGTTGGTGAGAAAGCCTGTGAACGGCGTAAAATAGCCTTCACACGTAGCACAACCTCACGAGGACTAAATGGTTTTACAATATAGTCATCTGCACCAAGCTCAAACCCTTGTACACGGTTCGCTTCTTCGCCTTTGGCAGTTAATAAAATAATCGGTGTTGCTGCGCGCTCTCGAATTTCCGCACACACTTCTAGCCCATCTTTTTCAGGCATCATAATATCAAGTAAAATACAGTGATACTCTTTTTCTAAAGATTTCTCGATCGCTTGTTCACCATTTTCGGCCTCGTCAACAAGGTATCCTTCACGCTCAAGATACATTTTTAATAAGCGGCGAATACGATCCTCGTCATCTACTACTAATACTGAAATATTTTCTGACACTTTCACGATCCCTCTCTTCCAATCTTTCTCTAACTTCTATTGTACATGGTGTGACACATATTGAAAAGAAAAGAAAGCCTCTTCGCTACAGCGAAAAGGCTTGTTGCTTCACAGGTTACGCGTAGGAGTGTAAACCTGCTAGAATTAAGTTAACAGCAATTAGGTTGAATAAAATAATCCCGAAACCAATTAATGCTAACCAAGCAGATTTTCGACCTTCCCAGCCTTTTGATAGACGTAAATGCAGGAATGCTGCATAGAATAACCATGTAATAAGAGCCCATACTTCTTTTGGATCCCAACCCCAGAAACGACTCCAAGCAATTTGTGCCCAAATCATCGCAAAGATTAAAGCACCAAGGGAGAATACAGGGAAACCAATCAGCACTGAACGATAACCAATTTCATCAAGTAATTGTAAATTGACACGTTTAACAAGTGGTTGGAAAATGGCACTAATTCGACGGCGAGCAATTAAACGAATTAATAAATACAACACAGATCCTACCATTAATGACCAAACAACAGTTGTTAATTTTTTCGCATTAATTAATGCTGGCATTTCTACTAATGGCGACATGCCATGTTCTTCTATCACTTCATATTCATTCATACCGAATACTGGAGGTAAATTGTAAATAATTTTACGAGTAGTTCCTTCTTTATCCACATAATTATAACTAGACTCATAATCCATCGCACTAAATGTAGATGTAACTGCAACAAACCCAACAACTACTACAAGACAGTACATAACGGCCTCTAACCAAAAACGTTGTTTAGAAGGCTTTGTTAAATCAACTACTTTTAATAAGTAAATAAGTCCTGCCACAGCACTTATCGCTAAAATAGATTGTCCTAATGCAGCTGTAATAACGTGAATTGTTAACCAATGACTTTGTAAAGAAGGCACTAACGGGCTTACTTCTTTTGGGAACATTGCTGCATAAGCGATGATCAAAAGCGCAACTGGCAATGCCACTAATCCAAGTGCAGTCAAACGATAAATAAAATAAATTAAGATAAACGCGCCGACAATGAACATACCAAAGGCAGTTGTAAATTCGAACATGTTACTTACTGGCGCATGTCCTGTATAGATCCAACGCGTAATAAAATAGCTAAGCTGTGATAGGAAACCAATAATGGTAACCACAATGGCAAGCTTGCCCCATTTATCAGTATTTTTACCAGTAGCATTCGCTTGCTTAATTGAACCACCAAATAATAATGTCGCTACTAGATAAGCAATAAATGCTACAAATAGTAAGTTTCCACTTATGTCAATCAAACTCATAAGGTGTTGTCACCTTCCTTTTCTTTAATGCCACCATTTGTGGACTCTTCGCTAGCCTCATCTTTCTCTAACTGATCTATATATGGAGGCAATGCAGCAAATGTTGTAACAGCATCTAAATCCTTTTTCATGCTGAACATATTTTTGTTGACATGGGCAGCCATTAACACACGGCCGTCTGGTTCCACTTGAAGCCATAGACGACGATGATTCCAGTAAGAGCCAATCGCAACACCGATCATAAAGATGACACCACCAACAAACAGAATAGGGATGGTACTATCTTTACGTACTGTAATACCTGACATATCACGCATTTCTGCACTAGCAAATTTCATTCTATATTTATTTTCACCAAGTGGTTCTAAAGGAGGCTGCATAATTTCAACAAAGCTTACTTCTCCTTCAGGTGTTTCTGGTGTAGTCATTTTAAATAAAAATGCAGGATTATTTGGAATAGACGTTTTAGTCTGAGGTTCACCATTTTCAAATCCATCAAAATCAGGTGTATAGACAAGAATTTGAACGGATGAACCATTCCCTAAATCATATTCCTTTTTAGGATTTGTTAAATCAATCTCTACCTTACCTAATGATTTCTCTGTTGTCTTATTAATTAATTCAAAGTTCATTTGTTTTAATTCATTTAGACGATAATCCATCTGGTAAAGCGCAAAGCCATCTTCTTTCAAAGGATGGTTTACACGAATGGAATAGTCTTTTACTTTTTCTAGATTTTCCGTATCACCTGGTAATGCGTCTTCAGGTTGCTTGTATAGTGTAATATCGGTCTGGAAGTTTTTAGCCACTACATTCACACCCTGTTTAACTTGCTCGCCTTGAGGTGTATTATCATGTGTTTCTAAAATAAAATCACGGTTTTCAATGAAATAGCCTTCCATTCCAGTGATAGCTCGTGTTTCACCTTCACGCACCCATATCGATTCATCAACATAGAATCCTGGGACTAGACGTAGCATGACACCACCTAAAAAAATGATGAGACCTACATGGTTTATGTACGGACCGTAACGAGAAAAGCGTCCTTTTTCAGCTAAGAGAGCGCTACCATCTCGACGAACAGAATACTTCATCTCAGTCATTTTTTGAGCCACTTTATCAAGCGTTTCCTCCGCACTGGCTGACACTTGTCCTTCTGCAACAATGCGCTGACGCTTCATAAAGCTTTCATGTCTTTTAACACGTTGATTCTTTAATGATTTATAAAGTGGAATGCCTCGGTCAAGACTTGCCACTATAATTGATACCGCTAGCATACCAACCAAAATCTGGAACCACCATGAGCTATATAAATCCGAAAGCCCCAACGTATAATAGATTTTACCGAATGTACCATATACGTCTGCGTAGTAAGCCCCCTTCTCCATATCAGAAGCTTTTACGTAAAACTCTTGTGGTAGTAATGTTCCGACTGAAGCAGCAATTAATGTGATAATAATTAAGGATATACCAACTTTAACACTTGAGAAGAAATTCCATATTTTATCAACAAATGATTTGTTATATGTTTTGGAGCGAATGGCCATACCATCATAGCGCATATCAACAACCTTATTTTGTTTTTCTTCCTCGGTTAAAGGACGACCACATTTCTCACAAAGCTTCGTGCCGTATGGATTACTATGACCACAAGCACAAATGATTTTTTCCATCGTCATTTACTCCTTATTTGGCTTCACTAATTCCATGTACGAAGCAATATCCTTCTCCGTCATTTCACCTGTAATAATTTTGGCCACTTTGCCTTCTGGATCGATTAGCACTGTTGCAGGTAATTGACCTACATTATAAGCAGTCATAACACTTTTTGTTTTATCGATAACTACTGGAAATGACAACCCATATCGATCGACAAAATTCTGTACTTCAAAATCTGTTTGAGCAATATTGACAGCTAATGTTTGTACACCATGATCTTTAAATTCTTGATACTGATTGTCCATCGCAGGCATTTCCTTCTCGCAAGGCTTACACCAAGTTCCCCAGAAATTTAAAAATACCCCTTGCCCTTTATAATCCGACAATTTATGTTTTTCACCGTTTAAATCTACTAACGTGAAGTCAGGTGCCTCAGAGCCTACTGCTACTAACTCTACTTTTTCCTTTGTTGCTGTTCCATATACTGTGTACCCGATTGCCAACGCTAACACAGCTAAAATGACAGTTCGCAGTACAAGACGTTTTTTCTTTTTCTCCAAGTTAATAAACCCCCTATCAATTACGGCTTGCGTTTGCTTTTACATAAGGAAGAGACAAATAGAACTTTTTCATGCTCTATACGTCTATAAGTATGTAAAAGCTTCTTTCACATTGACGTCAACAATACCGGATTAAATGTGTTACAGCTTTTTTGAACAAACTGCTACTAGGTGTACTATTCTCACCTATTATAGCAAAATGATACAAAAACACTTAGCTATTAATTATGAATGATTTATGAACGATTTCACCACAAAGAAAGTGTAAACATCCAAATACCTCTTGTGGTATCCACACTTTCTTCTGGCAAAATTGCATTAATCAAGCTTTCCTGTTTCTGCTAACACACGTAGTTGCTTTACTTCATGCTTTGATAATTCACGGTATTCTCCTGGAGCAAGGCCAAATAAATCTAAGAAAGCAAAGCGTTCGCGTTTTAATTTGACAACGGGTGTTCCAATCGCTTCAAACATACGACGAACTTGACGATTGCGCCCTTCATGAATCGTGATTTCACAAATAGCTTTGCCCGCTTTTTCATCGAAAGATGTCATGCTTACCTTAGCAGGTGCTGTCTTACCATCCTCTAATTTGATCCCTCGTTGAAGCTTTTTAAGCCCTTCAATTGTTGGCACACCTTTGACACGAGCGATATAGGTTTTGTCAATTTTAAATTTCGGATGTGTCAACATATAGGAAAATTCCCCATCATTTGTCAATAGCAATAATCCAGATGTATCATAATCAAGACGACCAACTGGGAAAATACGTTGCGGAATATGATGAAATAAATCTGTGACAGTTTTGCGTCCTTTATCATCTGTAACTGCAGAAATTGTTCCACGTGGTTTGTAAAGTAAGAAATATACCTTATCTTCTTTTTCTAGTTTTACACCTTCTACTTCAATTGTATCGGAATTAGATACCTTTGTTCCTAACTCACGAACCACTACACCATTTACTTTAACTTTACCTTCTAAAATCAATTGCTCTGCCTTGCGCCTTGACGCAACGCCTGCATAGGCAATGACCTTTTGTAATCTTTCCATTTTTTTCACCTCTAGTTTTCTTTCACATTGACACGTTCGTCATCATTCGATTTCGATCCAATGAATAGGGTTATTTTTCCCGCTAATCTGTGAAAATTATGTCATACTTTTAGACATTATTAAAGAAAAACAAATTTCACATTTTTTATTTGAGTATTCCAAATAATTTCTCATTCGCTAATTTCTTAACATTTGAACCGAGATTTTGTTTTGTTTACTAGCAGTATACTCATTTGGTAATCATGCGAATCGATTGTATAATGTTTATTTTGACAGAAAAAAAGCTACCATTCGGCAGCTTTTATTTGTATACATTTTCAATTGTTAGGCCACGTTGCTTTAACTCATTGGCTATATAGTTTTTAGCCAGTATCATGTTGCCTGCCAAAGGTTCCTCCATTGTTGAACCGTCTTGAAATGTAAAAACCAGATGATCAGGCTTTGTCACTCCACTTTTTTCTAGATTAACCTGCTCAACTTTCACTATTTCTTCCCACTCGACAAAATTTACTTTTAAACTAAAAAATGGATTCATATGAATACCTCTCGAATCTATCCATTTATAAGTATTAAAGCTTAATGCGATAAAACCTAAGGCAATTAATAAGGAAGCAGACACTAGACCACGTTGAATATTCTTTCTTTTTTTCGTTTTAGGTATGATCAAATAATTGATTAGTAGTACGAGGGCCATAACAAATAAAGAGACCATAAAGATAATATAAGCATTAAAATAAGGTGCAAAATAATAAAATTCATTAGGTCGATATAGCATCTCTTGAATTGGATATAGTAGAATGACAGGGACAATTAAACTTGATAAGAATAAGACAATTATTAGCCCAAATTGAATTTGTCTACCTTTACTTTCCATAGAAGCATTCCTCAATTTCCTCACCCCTTTTTCGAAAATTAAGAATTCTATCTTCATTATCATTCTACCAAATTTAACACTAATTAATCAAATAATGTAAAAAATCAGCAAATCGTTTTTAACGATCCGCTGATTCAACTTTTACTGGCGTTGCATAAATACGTTCTTCCCCTAAAAAGATCGACAGGACTGCTTCTTGACGTTTCCTTGAAACATGTAATACTTGCCTCACTTGTTCTTTTTCCTCTTTATTTAATTGGAGTCGAATAGGCTCTTGTAAACGAATAGCCAACTTTTTATTGACATTGTATTTACCCTTCTTCACTACTGTTTCAAGACTATAATCTTGCCATACTTTATTGGATAAGCCTCGATGTACATTCCAATCATCTGATTCATTTAATGTGACGACAATGCAGGTTTGCCCATCCTTTTGAAAGGCCGTTGCAAGTGTTCGTCCAGCAACTTTAGTAAAGCCTGTTTTTCCAGCAAATGCAGTACCAGTGGCTGACTTTAAGGAACTAACAGGCTGCTCTGTCTCATCATCTATATCTGCTGCTATTCCTGAACCTTCTCTTAATAGACGGTGTTTATTTTCCCATAGCATTCCGTTTACTGTATTTGCCCGATAAAGTACCGTTGAAGCAATTTTCTCAAATGTTTTATTTTGCAAAGCAAGTCTTAACATCTCCGCAGTATCTCTTGCAGACGATAAATGCTCATCATGATGAAGACCAGAAGGATTCATAAAGACGGTATTAGTAAGACCTGCAATAACGGCTCTTTCATTCATTAATTTGACAAAGCCCTCGACAGATCCCCCTACATGTTCGGCTAAAGCTGTTGCAGCATCATTGCCTGAACGTAGCATTAAGCCATACAATAACGTTTCAACTGTCACCGTTTCACCAGCCTGTAAGTAAATAGAACTCCCCTCAGCCATAGCAGCCTTCGGAGATATGACGACTTCTTCCTGCAAGTCACTATTTTCAATTGCCACAAGTGCTGTCCAAATTTTCGTTAAACTAGCAATAGGTAATCGTTCATCGCTATTGGACCCTATTAAAATCCGTCCTGTATCGCCATCTAAGACAGCATAGCCGCTTCCTCCTCTTGCTAAACTAGTTTGAGGAAGCATGACCATTAACACAATAATCATGATCAGTGTTAAACGAAATAACCGAAGCAACGAGCCACTCCTTATTCAATGTGATAGGAATTTATAGATTTATATTTATGTTGAAGGCAACGCATTATACCTAACCATTATTTTGCCCCGCTAAATGTCTCTTGGAATTTTGTCATAAATAAATCTGTTTCTTGTTCTGTTTCAGCAAGGTCCTCTTCAGGTAGAGGAGGCATTTCTTCTATACTATTTAAGCCAAAATAATGTAAAAATTCTTTTGTTGTTCCATATAAGATGGCACGTCCAGTCCCTTCTGACCGACCTACCTCTTTAATTAATCCTCGTGAAACTAACGTCTGGATTGGGCGTTCACACTTGACACCGCGCAAATCTTCTATCGCTACACGTGTAATGGGCTGTTTGTATGCCACTATTGCCAACACTTCGAGGGAGGCTTGAGATAAGGATTGTGCCGTTGGATTTTCTACTAATCTTTGAATCGTATCGGCAAACTCAGATTTTGTAATGAGCTGATAGACGCCTGCAATTTCTTTCACCGTAATTCCTCTTGCTAAATCTTCTTCATAGGCTTCTCTCAATGTATTCATTGTTTGAAGGATCAGCTCTTCCTGTTCTCCTAAAAGTTGTGAGAGTTGTTTAATCGTTAAGCCATCATCTCCCACAACAAACAATAAGGCTTCAATTTTACTCTGTAACATCAATGTTTTCGTCATCTTCCCATTCCTCCTTCTGTAAGGTAACCATTAATTCTTCAAAGTTACCATCTTGCTCTACGATGACGACCTGACGCTTCATCAGTTCAAGAAGGGATACAAACGTTAGAATAAGTGTTGGCTTATCTTCATAGGGAAAAAGCTCGAAAAACGATGCACGTCCACCTGTTAATCGTAAAGAATCCACAACAGAACGCATTTGATCTTTTACTGATCGTTCCTGCCTTGCTACAGTTGTTTTTAATGGTTTCTTTAATTTTTTGCGACGCATCAATTTTTGAAATGCTCCAAGCATATCATAGATATTCACATTCAAATCAAATAAAGCCATCTGTTCTTCTGAGGCTAATCCTGTTAAATCAGCAGGTGGCCTCGTAAATACCTGAGCTCGGTCTGTTTCAAGCTCTTGCAAATTACTTGCTGCTTCCTTGTACTTTTTATATTCGATTAAGCGTTGCACCAATTCTTCACGAGGGTCAGGGCCGTCCACTTCTAATTCTGCGTCCTCCATCTCTCCTTCGTGAATTGGCAATAACATGCGGCTTTTAATTGCCAGCAACGTTGCTGCCATTACTAAATATTCACTTGCTTCATTTAACTCCAGTACTTGCATTGCATGTATATGGTCGATATATTGTTGTGTAATTTCAGCCATTGGGATATCATAGATATCAATTTCCAATCTGTGAATTAAATGCAATAATAAATCAAGAGGCCCTGAAAAGGCTTCTAATTTTACTTCATAAGACATTATTTTACCACCCTGAGATTCTATGTTCTTTTAGTATAGTGGAAAGGAGTCCAAAATGCATCCACAGCATCATACTTTATTTATAGATTACTGTGCTTATTTTAATGGCAATCAAGATTTTTTTGAATGCCATGAAGTGCTAGAGGAATATTGGAAGGAAATTGCTCCTGGTGATAAAACGCATCCGCTTGTCGGCTATGTACAGCTGGCAACAGGCTTCTATCATTGGCGACGTGGTAACAATACTGGTGCTAAACGAATTTTAGAAAAAGCACTTCATAATTTTCAAGTAAATGAAGGGCATGTTTTTTTCCAAGAAATTGATTATCCTGAACTCCTAACACAAATAGCAAAAGCTATCACTTTGATTAAAACGGGCAAGTCCTTTCAAACTTTCCAGCTCCCTCTCTCACCTCACTTGCTGGATTTAGCGCTAGCACGTATAAAGCTTTTGCCATCAAATAGCTCAAATTATCTTCTTCATAAACATATGCTTCGAGATCGCTCACATATTCTTGCAGAGCGACAAGAAAGCAAACAAAGAAAAAGCAGACGTTGTTAATCGTCTGCTTTTTCATCGATACAATGAATACATTTTTGAACAAAACTGCGTGTTTCATCTGTAGCACGCACACTTTCATATTGGCCAATTTCTGCCACTTCTTGAAGCATCTCAGTTGCTACTCCCTCTCCCCTATAGGAAGGGATCACCGACACGTGCTGGATTGTGGCTATATTATGCTCATCAACAACAAGCCCTACAATGCCAACATATTCATCATTCTTTTTCCATAAGTATAAAACCCAATTATCGTCATTTTCATAGGAGTGGATGGTTTCTGTAAGCTTTTTTACGTCTTTTTCGTTAGGCATAAATGAAAGTAGCCCCATTGCTATTTTCTCTAAAGCTTTTTTATATCGAATTAACATATTTGTCTATTCCCTCTTTTTCTAGCTGTACATAATCTTTGACTATCCTACACGATTTGTACTTTTACCGCAAGCCAATTTCTGTCTTACGAACCAGGTCCGAGAATACCTTTCGACGCCAACACCCAATAGACTACGCCCCATAATAAAATAAATGTTGTAATGGACGCTAGTAATACCCTCTTATTTTTCCTCAAATTTACTCACCCTTTTTTAAAGTTAGCGGGAGATCGTTTTGCACAATATCTTCATAACTTTCGCGGCGAATAGCTAGTTGATGCTGTCCATCCTCTACAAATACAACTGCAGGTCTTGGCACACGATTATAGTTACTAGCCATCGAATACCCATACGCACCTGTACAGAAGATGGCTAACACATCACCTGAAGCAGCATCTTGTAGTTTAGCATCAATAATTAATTTATCGCCAGATTCACATAATTTACCAGCAACTGTATAGAGTTCATCTTTCGGCTCGTTCGCCTTACTTGCGATGATTGCCTCATATTTAGCGTCGTATAATGCGGGACGGATATTATCACTCATACCGCCATCAACAGCAATATATTTTCGCACATCTGGCACTGTTTTTTGTGAACCGATTGTATAAAGAGATGTTCCTGCATCACCTACAAGTGATCGACCTGGTTCAATCCAAATTTCCGGCATCTTCAGTCCAAGAACAGTTGCTTTATTTTTGACAACTGTAATCATATCCTCTACATATACTTGTGGTTCAAGCGGTGCATCTTCTTCAGTATAACGAATACCAAAGCCCCCACCTAAGTTTAACACAGTACATGTAAATCCGTGAGTCTTGTTCCAATCAGAAATTTTGTCAATCAATTTTTCTCCAGCCAAGCCAAAACCAGCAGTATCAAAAATTTGTGAGCCAATATGGCAATGTAAGCCAAGTAGCTCTAGGAATTCATGGTTAAATGTCTGTTGGAATGCTTCATCTGCTTGACCATTGTTTAAGTCAAAGCCGAATTTTGAATCTGCTTGACCTGTCGTGATGAAATCATGCGTATGTGCTTCAACACCTGGTGTAACACGTAATAATATACGCATTTTTTGCTGACGGCGCTCCGAAATATCTTTCAAAAGCTGTATTTCATAGAAATTATCTACAACAATACATCCAATCTTGGAGTCAAAAGCTAGCTCTATTTCTGCATTGCTTTTATTGTTACCATGAAAATGAATGCGCTCTGCAGGGAAACCTGCCTTTAATGCAGTAAATAATTCTCCACCAGATACAACATCCAATGATAAATTTTCTTCTGCTGCTAATTGATACACCGCTACACATGCAAATGCTTTTGAAGCATAAGCTACTTCTGCTTTTACGCCTAGTTTTTTAAACGTATCGATAAAGCTACGCGCACGCTTACGAATAAGTGCAGTATCATACACGAAAAGTGGTGTACCATACTCTTTTGCTAGCTCTAGTGTGTCTACCTGTCCAATTGTTAAATGACCATTTTCAGAAATCGCTTGTGTTCCATATAAATGCATGTGCATCTCTCCCTTTTCACATCGTTCCATCTTGTTATTTTTACGGCTTGATAGGGGATTGTTCTTTACTGTTTAGAGCCATCCCATCAAGAAATTATTTCCATCCACATAAAAAAACAAATGTATAGTACTTGCTTTTTCTTGAATGAAAATAATTTTTGCAAAAATCACAAAATACTATATGTGAACTTTATCACATGAAAAAAACGAGTGCAACGGCTCCTATGATCTTTTTCGCTGTTTGGAAGCGACTACATAAGGTCTTAGTGCGTCCGAAGTCATTGGGAAACGAATGATGACACGAAGCATCGCTGTTGGAAAGAATGGAACAAGCGGCCATAAATAAGGTGCTTGCATTGGTCGCAATGAACATAAATACGTAAACAATAAAAATAAACCAATAAATAACCCATTGACACCCCAGAGACCCGTCATTAGAAGTAACAGTAACCTAAAAATTTTAATGGAGATACTGAGCTCATAGGATGGAATAATGAAAATAAGAATGGCGGCAACTGCTGTATAGAGGACCACCTCTGATGAGAATAATCCAACATCAATTGCAATTTGACCAATGATTACCCCCGCAACCAATCCCATCGCTGTGGATAATGGTGACGGAGTATGAATGGCGGCCATCCTCAAAAATTCAATGCCAATATCTGCAATCAAAATTTGTAGCAATAAAGGTACATGCGATTTCTCCTCCGTACCTAAAAAGGAGAGGGCATCTGGAAGTAGGGATTCATTCGTTGCAAATACATACCACAACGGCAATAAAAGTAAACCCATAACTGAGCCAAAATATCGCATAAAACGTACAAACGTCCCTACGGTCGGTGCCTGACGATATTCCTCTGCATGCTGTAATAAATGAAACACCGTAACAGGCACTAAAATAACGGATGGAGAAGTGTCGACTAATATAGCTATATGCCCTTCAAGTAGATGAGCTGCAGCAATATCGGGCCTCTCCGTATAACGTACAAATGGCACTGGGTGGAACTTTTGTTTAAAAAGCCATTCTTCTAATGATTTATCAGCCATCGTCAAGCCATCATGATTGATTTGTCCAAGACGCTGTCGTAAACTTTCGAGCATATCTTCATTGGCAACATCCTTCATAAACGCGATCGCCACGTCGGTTTGACCGATTTTGGATATTTTATGTAGCTCGAAACGTAAATTACTATTGCGAATTCGTCTACGTATTAAAGCCGTATTTTGAGAAATTCCTTCTGTAAAGCCATCCCTTGAGCCACGAATAACTTTTTCATTATCTGGCTCTTCAGGAGAACGTCCTGGATAGTTTCTAAGCTCTGCAACATAGCAATAGCCACTTTTAGTAATAAAGGTGACTTGTCCACTCAAAATGGATAGTAAATAGGCCTTACGCTCTGTTTCCTCTGAACGTCCATGGAAATTAAAATAGGACTCAAAATATTCCTTCTCATCCTCTACATCAATCTCAATGTCCTCATCTGGAAGCATGCTAGACAGTAATTGTGTTAAAGCTTCTCCATCTACAAGCCCACTAATATATGCACAAAGGACCGGCAAATCCTTGACAAATAAGTGTTTAATACCAACGTCAAACGATTCGCCGTCACCAAATTGTTCTATAAGAAAATCTTCGGCTTCTTCTAAGCTGTTAAATAATTTATTTGTCATGCTGTCACCATTTTCTTAGATGTCTTTTTTTATTACTTCCTGCTCCACTGTTGCGCTTGTTGCCATCCAACTTTTCAGCTGGGCAAGGATTTTTTTCTCTAATCGGGATACTTGTACCTGCGATATACCTAACCTATTTGCAATTTCAGTTTGCGTGCAATCTGAAAAATAGCGAAGATATATGATAGACTGTTCTCTTGGCTCAAGTCTCGTTAGTACTTCTTTCAACGGGATATAGTCAAAGGGTTGCTCCGATTTTTCATCCTTCATTTGATCCATTAGTGTAATGGAATCCCCCTCACTCTCATACAATTGCTCATGAAGAGAGGCTGGGTCTCTCAATGCATCGGATGCGGTAACAATTTCCTCAGTTGTCACACCAAGCACCTGAGCAAGCTCTTGAATGGTTGGTGGATGTTCGTTCTTTTTAATAAATTCATCTGTAGCATGGCGGATTTTAAAATTGAGCTCACGAATAGAGCGGCTCACCTTCACCATGCCATCATCTCTTAAAAAGCGTTGAATTTCTCCAATGATCATCGGTACGGCATAGGTTGAAAATTTCACATCATAGGTTAAATCGAATTTATCCACAGATTTCATGAGCCCAATGCAGCCAATCTGGAATAAATCCTCAAGCTCAACACCTCTCGTTGTAAAACGTTGAACAATGGACCACACAAGTCTCGTATTGCCTTCTACCATTCGTTTACGAGCCTCATGATCGCCCTGCTGTGCACGTGCAATTAAATCACGCATTTCCTCCTGAGACAATAGCTTATCGGACGACTGTTCTAACGGCTTCACGGGCTTAACCTCACATTACCGCTGTGCGAACTGTGTAGAATTTCTTCGTGAATGTTACAGTTGTTCCTTCTTGCCATTTTGATATAACTGTTAGCTGATCTGAAAAGCTATCCATAATCGTGAAGCCCATACCTGAACGCTCCATCATACCTTTTGTTGTAAATAATGGCTCCATTGCTCGACTAACATCTTCAATTCCTATCCCTTTATCCATGACAGATACTGTCACAATATCATCCTCACGTTTAGCATGAACTGTCACAATACCCTTACCATCTTCTTCATAGCCATGAATAATAGCATTGGAAACCGCTTCTGAGACAACTGTTTTAAATTCTGATAGCTCATCAATAGTTGGGTCTAATTGTGCAATAAAGCCTGTAACAGCTACACGCGCTAAAGCTTCATTTTCACTAAGTGCCAAAAAAGTTAATGTCATTTCGTTATCCATTTACAATCCCCCTAACGCGATCAATCGCTTGTTCCTCTGTTGCATCCATCATCCACGGTCCTAACCCTGAAAATTGAAATACTTTTCGCATTGTTGGCGATGGATTCAATAATATAGTTCGCCCAGCAACTGCCTCTAGCTCACGCATACGACCAAGCACTAAACCAACTCCTGAACTATCCATAAAAGATAGTCCTTCCAAGTTCCAAATGATGGTCGTCACAGTGCCTTGAAAAATTGCTGCAGAAATTTTCGCTCGAATTTGTTCCACTGCATGATGATCGAGCTCCCCAAACAAACGTATAACGACTGTCTCTCTTGTGACCATTTCTAATTGATAATGCATGAACATCGCCTCCTCCTCGTGCAATTCCACATTCCTTAGGGTGAATCCTTGCGGCTGACAGAACTAGTGCAAAGTCTTCCGAAATAGTGTCTAATCGACATACTTATAGCTTTTTAGGTTAAGTGCAGTATGGGATAAATCAACAATTTCTAAACGCTATCGAGCTCTAAATTTTGGCGATTCATCGAACACACAAAAAAGCGAGAACCCTCATAAGTGAGGGCTCTCGCTAATAATCTTTATGCAATTGTATAAGCTTGCTGAATTTTATTAATTGTCTCTTCGTCAATTGGCTGATTTGAATACAAATAAGCAATCGTATCGCCATTATTAACATGATCACCTTTTTTGGCGATTAGCTGAATTCCTGCATCATAATCTAACTTTGATTCTTTCGTTAAACGTCCAGCGCCTAGACTAACACTTGCTTCACCAACTAATAAAGCATTTATAGTTTCCACAGTGCCTTCTGAAACCGCTGTCACTGCTACTTTATGAGCTGTGTCATTTTGAACAATATCAGAGACTACTCCGCCTTGCGCCACAATAAACTCCTCGAATTTTGCAGCAGCAGAGCCATCTGCTAGCACTCCCTTAACAGCAGCTGTCGCTTCCGCTTCATTCACACCAGCCGCAATTTGGTACATCAAGGAAGCGATGACAACACATTCATCAACCAAATCTTCATGCGTTTCTTCCAAGCGTCCACTTAATAGGGCATAAGCCTCTACTACCTCAAGCTTATTACCAATCATTTTCCCTAATGGATTATCCATATCACTAATATGTGCGATGACTTTACGGCCAAGTTTTTCACCAATGGCCGTCATTGTATCTGCTAAACGCTGTGCTTCTTCCTGCGTCTTCATAAACGCACCAGAGCCACATTTTACATCCAGTACAATACCATCGGCACCACTAGCAATTTTTTTACTCATAATCGATGCGGCGATTAGTGGAATAGAATCGACAGTACCTGTCACATCACGCAATGCATATAATTTTTTGTCGGCTGGTACAAGATTACCTGTTTGTCCAGCAACTGCAATTTTATGCTGATTGACATTATCAATGAATTCCTGGGATGAAAGCTCTGTTTTAAAGCCCTGAATGGATTCAAGTTTATCAATTGTTCCCCCAGTAATCCCTAAGCCTTTACCACTAAATTTCGCAACAGGAATTCCGAGAGCAGCAATAATTGGCGTAACAACAAGTGTGACCTTGTCACCAACTCCCCCTGTTGAGTGTTTATCAATTTTGAAGCCTTCAATAGATGTTAGATCAATGACGTCGCCTGATTCGATCATTGCCTTTGTTAAATAAAATGTCTCATCATCTGACATACCTAGTAAACGTATCGCCATTAATAAAGAGCTTGCTTGATAATCTGGGATTGAGCCTGTCGTATAGCCTTCAACAAAATACTGAATTTCAGCTTGAGAAAGCTCTAATCCTTGTTTTTTCTTTTCAAACAATTGAACCATATTCATACAAAAAACCCCCTTATTTCAAATCATGTAAGAAACTTTTACCGAATGGTGGTGCTTCTACATGAAAGTTTTCTGCAACCGTTGCTGCAATATCAGCAAAAGTTTCACGTAGCGGAAGTTCCGCCCCACCTTTGAAACGTGGTGAATAGACAATTAGTGGTACATATTCACGTGTATGATCTGTCCCTGGGAAGGTTGGATCATTGCCATGATCTGCTGTAATAATTAATAAATCGTCCTCTGACATTGCCTCTAGAATTTCTGGTAGACGTGCATCAAATTCCTGTAATGCCTGTCCATAGCCTAGTGGATCACGACGATGACCGAAATTGGCGTCAAAGTCTACTAAATTTAAGAAGCTCAGACCGTGGAAGTCACGACGTACAACTTCTGCAAATTGATCCATACCATCTCTATTATTTTTTGTACGTACAGAATCTGTCACACCTTCACCGTTGAAAATATCCGAGATTTTTCCAATAGCAATGACATCTAATCCCGCATCCTTCAAAACATTCATCGTTGTTCGACCAAATGGCTTTAACGCATAATCATGACGATTGGATGTACGAGTAAAGTTTCCAGGTGTCCCCACAAATGGTCGAGCGATGACGCGACCTACTAAATATTCAGGCTGTAATGTTAATTCACGAGCAATTTCGCAAATTTTATATAGCTCTTCTAGTGGAATGATTTCCTCATGAGCAGCAATTTGTAAAACAGGATCGGCTGATGTATAGACTATAATCGCACCTGTTTCCATATGCTCCTTCCCGAAGTCTTCAATCACTTGTGTACCACTTGCTGGTTGATTGCATAGCACTTTTCGACCTGTACGTTTCTCTAGCTCATCAATTAGCTCCGCTGGAAACCCATCTGGATACACTTTAAATGGTTTATCAATATTTAGTCCCATGATTTCCCAATGGCCTGTCATCGTATCTTTACCAACTGATGCTTCTTGCATTTTACCGTAGTATGCTTTAGGGTCAGTAGTTGCATGCATTCCATGCAATGGTTCAATATTCGCTAAACCAAATGACTCCATTACTGGCATTGTAAGCCCATTCATTTTTTCAGCGATATGTCCTAGTGTATGTGCGCCAACATCCCCAAAATTTGCAGCGTCTGGCGCTTCACCAATACCTACGGAATCCATGACAACAACATGGATTTTGTTAAATGGTTTATTCATAATGGTTGCCTCCTAATCTCATGACTCTATTTTACCAAAAAAATGCGAAAAATAAAGGTCAGACATCCGACTGAAATATAATTTTTTCCTATTAACTTTTAAGCACGTGGATGGAATTGCTTATAAACCTCAGATAATCTTGTTTTGCTAATATGTGTATAAATCTGCGTAGTAGATATATCTGCATGACCAAGCATCTCCTGTACCGCTCGTAAATCAGCTCCATTTTCAACCAAATGAGTGGCAAAGGAATGACGCAATGTATGTGGTGTTAATTCATGTTGGATGCCTGCCTTTAAGGCATGCTCCTTCATTAATTTCCAACAACCCTGCCTTGTTAAACGTTTCCCTCTTTGATTAATAAAAAACGCATCTGTTTTGGGGTACTTTCCCTGTAATTGACCACGAGCACCATTTAAATAGGCATTTATTGCCGAAAGTGCGCTTTTGCCGAGTGGTATGATTCGCTCCTTGCCACCCTTCCCAAATACACGTACAAAGCCCATAGTTAAATGAATATCAGCTAAATCCAATGCAATAAGTTCACTGATGCGCATACCAGATCCATATAATAACTCTAGCATAGCAAGATCACGTATACCTTGTGGCTTACTTCGATTCGGAGCTGTTAGTAAAGCTTCAATCTCTTCGATCGATAAGATATTAGGCAACTTTTGCTCAATTGTCGGCATTTCCAAATGGACTGTCGGATCGGTTTCTGCCCGCTTTTCTCGTAATAAAAATTGGTGGAAACTCCGAATAGATGAAATATGACGGGCAACGGTACGACTTGTCTTCCCCTGTGCCCGCAATTGCTCTAAATGGCGTAATATAGTTGTCCGTTCCACCACACTAAAATCAGACATACCTTCTACTTCCTTTAAAAAATGCACATAGCTTTCTAAATCTCGGCGATAGGATGCTAATGTATTAACAGATAACTGCCTTTCCACTTGAATAAAATGGATATAGTCCTCTACTGCATATTGAAATTCATTCATCACAACGCCCCCTCACTGTCAATTATTCTCTATTTTAGCATGGCCTTAAGAAATGTGCTAAAAGCCCCTCCATTCGACATAAACCACCAACTATTATGGCGTTCTATACTCCAATAAAAAAACAAAAAACTGTCCGATTCAATCTATACCAAAGATTAAAACAGACAGTTTTTTGTTAATTTTCTTCATTCGATTCGTCGTTTTTATCATGACAGCGCCAGCATATGCCGTGGAAAGTTAGTCGGTGATCTTTTATGATAAAGTTCCAACGTTTTTCAACAACGGCTTCCACATCTTCAAGCAAATCTTCTTGAATTTCATCAACAGCACCACATTCGATACAAACAAGATGATGGTGGAAATGGGCAGCTCCCTCTTGGCGTAAATCATAGCGCGATACGCCATCGCCAAAGTTGATTTTGTCGACAATTTTGAGCTCAGTTAATAATTCTAACGTTCTATAAACAGTAGCTAGACCAATCTCAGGTGCTTTTTCTTTTACTAAAAGATAAACATCTTCAGCACTTAAGTGATCCTCTTCGTGCTCAAGCAAAACAGCAACTGTTGCTTCTCGCTGCGGCGTCAGCTTGTAACTAGCACTATGCAACTGTTTTTTTATACGATCAATTCGGCTCTCCATGTGACGCCCCCCTAAACTCTTTCCATTATACCAAAGGAGTAAATCCTATTACAAGATAGTGAATAGATTTCTAACATGCTTCTACTTTTTTATCTGATCACAATTTTGGTCCATTCAATCCATCATTTTAACACATAAGAAATAACAATAAACTCAGCAACTATTATGATGAAAAATGAGATAAAATTCAACAAAATTGTCCGACCAGATACTTGTTTCCCGATTTTTCGCTTTGACCAAGCAGGTACAAGTAAATTGCATAGGACTAGCAACAATATACAATAGATAAGCTGAAATGGAAACCACCAAATCGTATAAAGCCAAAAAGCTTCAAGTTTTTGTAATAAAAAAACCGAACTAAAGCCAAAAAAAGTGGCACGCATGGCTACAGTCACACGCACTAACACCTTTAAGACGCTATGAGTTGCTAGTAATAATATAAGACCTATGGAAATAGCAACAGGCAGTACTAAACGAAAAATGGATTGCCTGTCCCCATCTGCTAAACGAGGCTCTATAAATAATATAAAGGGTTCCGCTTTCGGTCCACCAATAATATGAAAGAAAATAACGCCACAAACAAAACTTACTGCAATGATGGAAGCGTGATAAAAAATAGACACCGTACGAGACATAAACATGCTCCTTTTCTATCAAGGTTTGTACAGCTTATGCTCGTCCGTCTCTATTATGCTAAAAGATTATTTTCTAAATTTGCAGCTAGCCATAGTACTGCAAATGCTGTTTTAGCATCATATATACGTTGGTCAGCCACCATTACTTGTGCTTCTTCCAACGAAACTTCTAATAGTTCGACAAATTCATCCTCATCTAAATCTGCTTTATTATCTATTGTATATAATCCCTTCGCCACAAACAAATGAATAACTTCATCCGCAAAGCCTGGTGATGTTGCAAATGTTTGTAAAAAAGTAAGTTGATGCGCGCCATAGCCTGTCTCTTCTTCTAATTCTCGGCGTGCTGTCACTACTGGCTCCTCACCTGGCTCAAGCTTTCCAGCCGGTATTTCAATAATAGAACGCTCCAGCGCTTTGCGATATTGTTCTACTAACACTAGTTTACCCTCGTCCGTAACAGCAATCACTGCTACGGCACCTGGATGCTTAATTATTTCACGTTTTGCAACCTGTCCATTTGGTAAAGTGACATCATCAATTTGTAATTTTATTATTCTTCCGTCATAGACCGGTGTCGTTTTCGTTGTTTTTTCCTCGAACTTTTTCATTGACGATAACCTCGCTTGTTCTTCAGATATGTTCATTGTACCATTACAAGTAGAGAAATCGAAGGAGGTCATTCGTATGAAAAAAAGACAGCTTGGTACAAGTGAATTGTTTATTTCAGAGATTAGTTTAGGAGGCATGTCTCTTTCGACAGATAAAACACAAGCAGCTACCATTGTCGATATGGCATTAGATGCTGGCATTAACTATATAGATACAGCTGATTTATATGATTATGGTGCAAATGAAGAGATTATTGGCGCAACGTTAGGTAAGCGTCGTCATGATATCATCCTAGCAACAAAGGTAGGTAATCGGTGGGCAAAAGGGGTAGATGGCTGGCATTGGGATGCATCACCATCCTATATAAAAGAAGCTGTCCATGCTAGCTTACGACGTTTAGGAACAGACTACATTGATGTATATCAATTACACGGTGGCACAATCGAAGATGATTGGGATGGGATAATTGACACATTTGAAGGGCTTAAAAAAGAAGGGCTCATTCGTGAATACGGTATATCCTCAATTCGCCCTAATGTATTGCAGCAATTTTTACCTGCAAGCTCAGCTAAAAGCGTTATGATGCAATACAGTGCTCTCGATCGCCGCCCTGAAGAATGGTTTGATTTTATTGCGAATCAAGGTGCATCTGTTGTAACACGTGGCACAGTGGCAAAGGGCTTATTAACGAATAGCTGGCAACAACGTCTACAACATGTTAATGGTTTTAACACCTATACTGCTGAGGAGTTAACAACAACGTTAACAGACTTAGCCTCACACTATGATGATTTGCATGCTTTGGCTATCGCTTTTAATCTGAAAGAGCCGACAATCGCTTCTACGGTCATTGGCGCAAGCTCACAACAACAACTAGCACAAACGCTTGCTTCCTACGAGAAAATTAATTCAATAACAGATTTCAAGGTAGCTAATGAGCTAACAAAAAATGAGAACTATCAAGAACATCGATGAAAAAATGGCTAATTTTTATCATTTGTCTAGTTGTACTAGTAATTTCCTCTAGTATGACCTATGAACAACAGAGTATTCTACCAGAATTAGAAGATTTGCTTGCCAATAAACCTTTGGAAAAACAACTTTCTATTTTAAAAATTCCCTATTGGGGAACCATCGTTTCAGTGGAAGAACGAGGTTATTTTCCATTTGTAGAGTTTTTAATTCGTAAATTGACACACTTCATGGGATTTGGATGCATCGCACTTGGCCTTTACTTCACCTGGGGAAAAAGACGTTTTGCAGCAAGTATTGCTATCGGTGGATCGGCAACAATCGCGGTGCTTGATGAATTTCGTCAAAGCTTTACGCCAGGTCGTACAATGAGTGCCCAAGATGTGCTTGTCGACACAGCTGGAGCCATTGTTTTTGTTAGTCTCGTTGTTGCAGTAAGAAAAATACTCAAAAATAAAAGACAAAAGGCACAATTATAGCCTTTTGTCTTTTATTTTAAAGTTGAAACCGCCAAAAATAGAGGGACTTCGTTACTTTATACAAGTTAGCTCCTGCTTTTTCTAAAACTTGATGGGAAGCCATATTATCTGTTTCGGTATCTGCAATAACGTATTTTACATTTGGCTGATGAAGTAACCAGTTTTTAAGAGCTATGATTGATTCTGTCATATAGCCCTGCCCCATATAAGGAGGCAAAGTATAATACTCGATCACAACTTCCTCTTGCTCACTTGGTATTCCTTTTAGCATTATGCCACCAATAGCACAATTTTTTTCTTTTAATACAAGTAACCAATTTGTATGCCATAAATAGTTTTGCTCATCTTCCAATACTTTGGAAAGTCTAAAATACAATGCTTGTTTAAGCTCGTTATCTAAACTCCCTTCACCTTTTCTTAAGAGCAACTCCTCCGCCATTTGTTCCTCATGCTCTATTAGTAAATTTAGATACTTAGCGTTTAAAGGAATTAATCTTATTCTTTCTGTCTGTAATTCTACCATGTTGTTCTCCTAACATAATTTAATCGATACTAAACTACAATTAGGTATATGTTATTGGCAGCGTCTCCCGTTCGTTTAAATTCAAAGACCTCTCCCTCTATATCGACCACAGCCATATAAATTTTATGCTGTAAAATACAAAACAGTGAACCCACTTATGTGAATTCACTGTTCTCTCTTAATATTTAGTACCTTTATCGCCGTATTCGTTTAAAAGTTCTTCAAACGATTTGTTTTTTTCTCGTTGTTTACGTTCAAAAGCTAGTTTTGCCTGACGCTCTTCTTCTGCCGCCTGCTCTTTAGCAGTTAAATCTTGCTTCGCTGCTTTTAATTTTGCTAGCACATCGCCACCTAGCTGATCTGCTAATGTGACGGCCTCTTGCTTAGGTAGACTAGCTGTTACGCTATTGTCAGTATGCTGTTGCTGTTTTCGTTTCTTTCCCATTTCTATTCACCTTCTTATTGACATCAAGGGCGCTTCACAACTGTTGCTACGCCTTGTCCACCACCGATACATAGTGTGGCTAAGCCCGTTTTCACATCACGCTTTTCCATCTCATGTAATAGCGTTACCAAAATCCGAGCACCACTTGCACCGATTGGGTGACCAAGAGCAATAGCACCCCCGTTAACATTTAGTTTATCATGATTAAAGCTTAATTCACGATCTACAGCAATTGATTGTGCTGCAAATGCTTCATTTGCTTCAATTAAATCGATATCGTTTAAAGTAATATCAGCCTTTGTCAGCGCTTTTTGTACTGCTTTTACAGGACCTGTCCCCATAATTGCAGGATCTACACCAGCACTAGCATTCGCTGTAATGATCGCCATTGGTTGAATGCCTAGCTCTTGTGCTTTTTCCTTTGACATCACCACTACCGCTGCCGCACCATCATTTATACCAGACGCGTTCGCTGCTGTGACAGAGCCATCCTTTTTAAATGCTGGTCGTAGCTTACCTAAGGATTCCGCTGTCACACCTGCTCGTGGAAATTCATCTTTATTGAAAAGAAGTGGCTCTCCCTTACGCTGTGGAATCTCGACAGCAACGATTTCATTTTCAAACTTGCCAGCTGCAATCGCTGCCTCTGCGCGTTGCTGAGAACGAGCTGCAAAAGCATCCTGCTCTTCTCGAGAAATTTGATACATATCACATAAATTTTCAGCTGTAATGCCCATATGATAATCGTTAAAAGCACACCATAGGCCATCATGAATCATTGTATCTACTACCTTTTGGTCGCCCATTCGGAATCCTTCACGAGCATTTTTTAATACGTATGGAGCCTGGCTCATATTTTCAAATCCACCTGCAACAACAATCTCTGCATCTCCCGCTAAAATCGCCTGTGTTGCTAAATGAACAGCCTTTAAACCTGATCCACATACTTTATTAATTGTTAAAGCTGATACCTCTTGAGGTAACCCCGCTTTAATTGCCGCTTGACGCGCTGGATTTTGTCCAAGTCCAGCCGATAAAACATTCCCCATAATGACCTCATCGACCTGTTCTCCTGCTACGCCAGCACGCACTAATGCCTCTTTAATGACAATGCTACCTAACGTTGTCGCTGGTACGTCTTTTAATGTCCCCTGAAATGAGCCGATTGCTGTACGCACCGCACTCACGATTACTACCTCGTTTGTCATAATCATTCTCCCCTTTTCCCCGTTCAAGAATCAACACTGCATGCATATGCTACTAGCAGATATGTATATTTTAACAAATATTTTGACGATTTTCGATAATAGAAATAATCGCAGTTTTGCCAAAGATATTGTAAAATGTTGACGTGTTTTAAACAATCTTAGTTGGGAACATTACAAATAAGAAACAGCATGTGGAGGTGTTTTATGATGAAAAAGAAGATGCTTTTATTCTCTGGTATTACAACAACGCTAGCCGCAGCTGCAACAGGTCTGTTCGGCTTCGCGCTTTCCAATAAATTAATGTATATCCAACAAAAAGACCCTGAATTTATTCGGGAACGAGAAACGACAGCAAAGCGCTTTGATGAGGCTTGGTACAATAAAAACTTGAAATGTGAGCTGAATATTGATTCCCCAAATGGCTACTCAATTCGAGGCATTATGTTTCAGCCTTTGCAAACCAATAACACCATCATCATTTGCCACGGGGTTACCGAAAATAAAATAAATTCCGTGAAATATGCTCGCCTATTTGAAAGACTTGGCTATAATTCCGTTATATTTGACCACCGCCGCCATGGTGAATCTGGAGGCAAGACAACAAGCTATGGCTACTATGAGAAAAACGATCTTGATGCTGTGGTGAAAACAGTAAAAGCCATGATTGGAGAGGATGCTATACTTGGCATTCACGGTGAATCGATGGGTGCAGCAACCATGCTCCTCTATGCAGGAACAGTCGAGGATGGCGCTGATTTTTATATCTCAGATTGTGCGTTCTCTGACTTTTCTATGTTGCTCAAACAAATTGCAAAAACTGAATTTAAATATGGCTCCATTATTCCTATTCGTTTTGCTGACTTTTTTGTTCGCCTCAGAGATGGTTACTCATTTAAAAGTGTAACACCTGCCGAAGCCGTCACACATATTGAAAAACCTGTGCTCTTTATCCATAGTATTCCTGATACGTTTATTCCAGCTTCCATGTCACTCGATCTCTACAATAAAAAAACCGGTCCAAAAAAATTAAAACTTTTTGATACGGGGGCACATGCACAATCCTTTAATGAAAATATGGATGAATATGAGGATTTAATTCATGATTTTCTAGACAATTTTATTTATCAAAAAATCAATCGGGATTCTTCTTCTTCGAATGTCATTCCATTCCATTTTTAGGGCAATGAAAAACCTTGCGTCATTTTACTCGCAAGGTTTTTATTTTATTTAATCTTCAAAAATAATATGCCATTCATCACGTTTCGCTAAAAACTCTTTCGCTAATGCTTGAGCCCCTTCTAAACTATGGCTAGCAGCCCAGCCACATTGCACTTCATTGCAGGCAGGCACTGCGGTTGCCTTTGTCACATCTGTAAATGTGTTCTCTAAAATAGTTAATAAATCCTCATAATCATTATGATTGATCAATGATACATAGAAGCCTGTTTGACAACCCATTGGACTGAAATCAACAATATGATCAGAGTAATTACGGATAATGTCAGCAGATAAATGCTCTAAAGAATGTAATGCAGGCATTTCCATATGCTCCTTATTTGGCTGTTTAAAGCGAATATCGTATTTATATACTTCATCGCCATTTTGGCCCGTTTTCACACCTGCTAAACGAACATAAGGTGCCTTTACTTTTGTATGATCTAAATCAAAACTTTCTACATTTGTTTTTTCTTTTTGCAAAATATACAACTCCCTTCCGTATGGTAATTCTATTATACATAGTTTCCCGATAGAATTGTATGATTTTCAAGAATTTTTTAAATACTGTTAAAAATAAAAAAAAACAACTAGTTATGCTTGAACTAGTTGCTCTGATCATTCCAAATTACTTCTGGAATTTATTCATTTGCGCCATCATTTGACGTACTTGCTTTTCAGACGGCGTACGACCCATTTGTGCCATCATCATACGAATCATTTGCTCATTAATAGGTGGGTTTTCTTTTAAATATTTCATCGTAGCTTGACGAGCGAAATAGAAACCAAGTGCCGCGCCCGCTGCTAATGCGATAATTACGATAATAATCCAGCCCCATATAGGCATACAACCAACCTCCTCCACTACAATATACCGAGAAAAAACTCTCCACGCTCCATTATACACGAAATAATAGCGTGTTACTATATATTGTAGTGAATTTTCCTAGTGCATTGTATACTTCATCGGCTTTAACCACCCACACTCATTATCCTGTTTATTAAAAGCAATAAAACGTTCACTCATTTTAGCAAGCATTTGAAATAAATCTAAATCTAGCATTCGCGAACCTTCACAATAAACACAAATTTTACGATCTACTAAATAAATAGCCATTTTACCTTTTATCGGATGTTCTAAAAACAAAGCATTACGAGCTCTTTCTAGGTGTGCATATTTGGAATCAAGTTGATGCTCTAACATGGCTGCAATCTCCTCAAAACGAACGGATTCACATATATATGCAAGCTCTTTTAAGGATTTCTCATTGGCATCTTCACAACCTTGCATCATCTCTAACAACTTACGCTCTCTGCCAAAAATAAACGTTAAATGCTCTTCTTTTATCTTATATATAGAATAGGTTCTCACCAGAAATCCTCCTTCGCTCAGTTTCTTTTTCATAAGTATAGCTCATTCAACCTTGTTTATTTGTCAAACGAGGGAGGGATCTCTCTTCTATTTTTGTCGAAAAAATTCTAGTTTCGGGTCTATAAATGACTTTATGACAAATGGTATTTCCAACCAAAAATAATTAACATTTTTCCAAAAACAAGAAAAAGTCTTATTAAACACGGACAAAAACCTTCTATTTTGGCTGCTTAGATGAATCTCAGCCTCAAGACCTAGTTCAAAATCAATTTCGAGTCCGTTTTAGACAATCTTGTAAATAGGTAACATAAAGGTACAAACGAAAGGAGCTAAAACAAATGAAAAAATTTCTTTTATTAACTGGAGGCGTCATTGCTGCATGTGTTGCACTAGCGTTAATTGGACCACTGGCAGGGTTATTATTCTCTGGACTATTTGTAGCACTGGGCATGCACTTCTACATTGCTAGTAAGTCAACATTCGGTAAAATCTTCTGGTTTACAGTTGGTCTAATCGGTGTCCTATCAGCAATATCTAACATTCCAGCAATGGTTGGTCTTGCAGCAATCGCCATTATCTATGTTATCTATAAAAAATGGAATGGCGAAGATGTAAAAATTCCAACAATCGAAGGGAAAAAAGAAGAAGATCCGTTTACAAACTTTGAAAAAGAATGGTCAAACTTAACAAAATAAAAGGAGCGAATTTAAATGAACTTATTTCAACGTTTTAGATATACAGTAGAGGCAGACTTACACCACTTATTTGATAAGAAGGAACAAAAAAATCCGATTGCGATGTTAAATCAATACATTCGTGAAGCAGAAAAGCAAACGGAACAAACAGGCAAATTATTAGAGCGACAAGGGCAATTAAAAGAAAAGCTAGAGCAAGAATATAAAGAGAACGCAGATTTACTAGCGAAACGTGAATCTCAATTGGCATTAGCAAAATCTAGCGGAGAGCAGGACTTAATTGATTTCGCAACGGATGAAGTAACAGCTTATTCAGCTCGTAACCTTACATTACAAGCTAGCATTGAAGCAAGTACTCGTGAATACTTCGAGCTTGAGCGTAAATTTGAAACAATGAAGCATAAAATTAAAGATATGAAAGTGCGTCAATTACAGCTGATGGGAAAAGAAAATGTAACTCGTGCCCATCATCAAATGGATGGAATGATTGCCAAAAATAATAAAACAAACTTTGAAGATTTAGAAGCATATATCGATAAATTAGCTTATCAAATCGATAAAGACCATGAGCTTACAACTTTTGAGGCAAGACTGGCAGAATTAGAAAAAAAAGCAGTAGAAGAAAGCTCACCACTGCTAATTGAAAATAAATAACATGGTATAATGAAAGCAATGCGCCAACATTAAAGGGCGCATTCTTTCACGTTTAAGAATAGAGGGTCCCATTCCCTCTCTTATACTATTAGTAGAAGGAAGGGTGACCCTCTTGCAAAATTTCACAACAAATAAGCTCACATTTTGGGTACTTTGCTTCTTTTTACTCGTCTTTGTGGAGCTAACTATTTTTAATAATGGTGGCGCCTTCTGTTTATTGATTGGGGCTGTACTTCTTTATTTAAGTTTTTCTAAAAAAGTTCGATTTTTTAAATGGACAGGAATTTTCTTTATTGCCATTGCTTTGTTCACGATGTGGAGCTTACGTTTATTTATCGTCATCATGCTCTTATATATGCTCTATCAATACTTGCAAAGAGAAAACGAGCCAAAAGTAGTTGGGGCAGAGCTTTTTGAAAAGCTTCCTGCAATTAAAAATGACTTAATTGGCACAATGCCAGCGCCTACAGAAGCATATAAATGGCAAGATGTACAAATTCAGCGCCTTGCAGGAGATATTACCATCGATACAACGCAAACGATTTTACCTGCTGGTACTAGTCTTATTACAATTCGACAAGGTATCGGTAAAGTTCAAATTTATATTCCTTATGAAATTCCATTCCGTTTACAGTATACGACGTTATTTGGTGAGCTCTCCTGCTTACACGTAGGGCCACAACGTATATTAAATGAAAGTATTACTTTCTCCGACGGCAACCCTGAGGATGCTAAACGTGTACTGATTATTCATGTCGCAACCTGGCTTGGAGATTTGGAGGTGCTACGAAAATGATTGCCTTTATCTCAAGATTATTTACATTATTTTTTATTTTAATGAGTGCTGTTTTCGGTCTTCTTGTTGCACTATGGGGCAATCCTGATGAAAAAACATGGGAGCCCCTATGGCAGCAGAATTACGATAATATCCCTCTAGGTGGCATCATCATAGTTAGCCTGTTTATACTTAGCTTCCTGTTTGCCAGCTGGATCAGTATGACTGCAAGGGCGCGAGAAGCGCAGGCAACACGAATAGTGAAACAATTAATCGAGCCTGATTTTGTTTTTCCTAAAAAACAAGCGCTTCCGAAATCGTTAAAAAAGGCAATTGTCCAAACAAGTGAATTAATTGATACGCAACGTAAAAGTTTACAGCGTTTGTCCAATGAACGTGCTGAGGCCA
The DNA here is from genome assembly GCF_038630435.1 of Lysinibacillus sp. FSL K6-4013. NCBI lineage: Bacteria > Bacillati > Bacillota > Bacilli > Caryophanales > Bacillaceae > Lysinibacillus > Lysinibacillus sp. FSL K6-4013. Next base: position 1,333,693 of record NZ_CP152031.1, on the reverse strand, counting down.
ATGATAAAATTATACAGGAGCGTATTATTGCTGAACGTCAACGACTAGCTAGAGAACTACATGATTCTGTGTCACAGCAACTATTTGCTGCCTCTATGTTACTCTCCGCATTAACTGAAAATGACGAACATGCTACTAGCTTAAAACAGGTGGAGAAAATCGTTCAACAGGCACAGCTAGAAATGCGTGCATTACTGCTACACTTACGACCTGTAGCTTTACACAATAAAACATTGGCACAAGGCTTAGAGGAATTGATTATTGAGCTTCAGCAAAAAGTTTATTTCCATATAGAATATGAATTAGAAGAAATGGCCTTAACTAAAGCAGAGGAAGATCATTTATTTCGTATTGCACAGGAGGCACTCTCCAATACACTGCGTCATGCCAAAGCAAGTGAGGTGGAATTACTTCTTGTGGCACGAGACGACTTAGCTATTTTACGAATTCAAGATAATGGTTTAGGCTTTGATGTAGAGGAAGATAAATCCACATCGTATGGTTTACAAAATATAGCTGAACGAGCAGTTGAAATTGGCTGCACCTATAAAATTGTATCAGTGCCTGGTGAAGGAACAATTGTAGAGGTTAAAATTCCTTTACAAAAGGAGGAGGTCAATGTCGATGATACAAGTGCTCATAGTGGATGATCATGAAATGGTACGGATTGGTGTGTCAGCCTATCTTTCAGCACAGCCAGATATTACGGTTGTAGGTGAGGCTGAGAACGGTAAAGAGGCTGTGGAACGTGCCCTAGCGCTAAGGCCAGATATTATTTTAATGGATAATGTGATGCCTGTTATGACAGGGGCAGAGGCAACAGTGGAAATATTAGCAGCATGGCCTGAGGCAAAAATCATGATGGTGACTAGTTTTTTAGATGATGATAAAGTCTACCCTGCCTTAGAGGCTGGCGCGGTAAGCTATATTTTGAAAACATCTAATGCGAAACAGATTGCAGATGCTATTCGTAAAACGATGGGTGGCGAAACGGTATTAGAGCCAGAGGTCACTTCCAAAATGATGCACCGCATGCGCCACGGCAATAGTACACCACTATACGAACAATTGACTGAACGTGAAATGGAAGTATTATTGCTAATGGCCCAGGGTAAAGCCAATCAGGAAATTGCTGATGAGCTATATATTGCCCTAAAAACTGTGAAAACACATGTTAGTAATATTTTAGCAAAGCTAGAAGTTCAAGATCGTACACAAGCCGTCGTCTACGCATTCCAAAATGGGCTAGCGAAATAACCATCTACCCATTACGCTTTGAGGACATGGCGATCTTTCAACAGAAATCTTACCAACTAATCATCCATTTATTTTAGTATGAGCCAAAATAAATGGATGATCCTGCGTAGAAAACGTCCTTGCAACAGACACCCATTGATTTATCTTATCCTATACTCCCCCCAAGATGAAAAGGGATTAAAGCAGTAGGTCTTTGCACTTCAATACTTCTAAACTTACTATATAGAGAACAAGACGGATCCCAAGTGGTCAGACTAGCAACTAAATCGTACTCTCCTCACCACCAATAAATTTGATCGCAATACTCGTAAAATTTTTTAGGCTTCTTACCATATACTAGTTTAACCATGCCTATATATATTCGATGAGATTTAGCAAAATTGATACTATGAAATGAGAAGTCAAAATAATCTTGATAGTACGTTTTGTTAGATAGAACTTTTTATCGTTTGGTACGTTAGTATTTATAAAAGGGGAGCTTTCATGGATAGTCGTTTTACGTATCAGCACTTTATTAAAAATAATGCTTTTGCATTATTGGACCCTGTTTTTATTGTATTGCTGCTGTTCTCCATTGTACTGCTTATCATCGTTTTGCTGAAAAAAGTGCCTGTTTGGGTATGTACTCTTTTTGGTACTTTAACTAGTATTGTAGCCGCACAGCTTCTTTGGTTTTCTGGCATTATTGCTGATGAGCTAGGGATTGGTGGTAGTGCAAAAAGCTTTAATCTTTTTATTAGTATCGTGATAGTGCAGTGTCTTAGTTTATGGGTAACTAGCAAGAAAAACAATAAAAAAATACCGCAACATAGCAGCGTGATGTAAAGTCACGCTGTGTTGCGGTATTTTTATGTAGCTTATAGTGCTTTTACTTTTGCTACAACGTTTTCGACTGTAAAGCCATATTTCTCGATGACTAATTCACCTGGTGCGGATGCGCCGAATTTATTGATTAACTATACAGCTTCTTTATGGACTGCACCATGCTTTTCAACAGGAGATACTATGTAAGCTCCCCCTTCGCTACACCCTTATATACGATTTCAATAGAAGAGTGATTGCTAATTAGCCGTTACTAAAACCTCATTTTCTTCATGTTTTGCTTCAACAAACTGTCTATGATTTGGGGCAACAACTAAACTATATGAATGCATTATCGCTTGCTGTTGCATAACCCCCTTTAAAATAAAGCCATCCGTGACACCTGTTGCAGTAAATAAACAATCATCTGTTTGAACAAGTTCATCCAATGTCCAAATTTGATGAGGGTCTTTGATACCCATTTTGACACAGCGGGCATATTCCTCCTCTGTCTCTGGCATCAATTGACCTAAAAAGTCACCACCAAATCCTTTTTGTGCCGCTGCAGCAATAACCCCTTCTGGTGCACCACCAATACCAATAAACAAATCAACGTCACATTGCTCTAATGATGTTGCTAAAACGCCTGTAATATCGACTTCTGCAAAAAGCTTGACCTTAGCTCCTTCCTCTAATACATCCTCAATCCATTGCTGATGACGTGGACGATCTTGAATCATCACCGTTAATGCACGTACAGGCTTATGTAATGCCTTTGCTACACGATGCATATTTTCTTTTAAAGAATCCGTTAAACAAATCGCCCCTTTCGCTTGAGGTCCGCAAGCCATTTTTTTCATATACATATCAGGTGCATGAAGTAATGTTCCTTGTGGTGCTACAGCCATCACTGCCATTGCATCATTCATACCTTTTGCTACTAATGTAGTGCCTTCAATTGGATCTACTGCAATATCAACATGCAAAGCTTCTCCTGTTCCAAGCTTTTCTCCAATATAAAGCATCGGTGCTTCATCCATTTCACCTTCACCAATGACAACTGTAATATCCAATGGTAATTGGTTCAGTTCATTTCGCATCGCATTTGTTCCTGCACCATCAGCCGCTATCTTATTGCCACGTCCAATCCACGGATAGGCGTTCAGCGCTGCCATCTGTGTTACTTTCATAAAATCATTTGCAAAATGCTTAATTTGTACAGTCATTTTCATCATTCCTTTCAAAAAAGGCAATAAAAAACACTCACCCTAAAAAAGGCATGTCCGAAAACATCATTTAAAGCGGATGAGTGCTATTTTTAGTTATACACGCATCGTATTTTGTGCGATGTATAAAAATTGCTCCATAATTAATGCTGCTGATGTAGCACCAGGATCTTGCACGCCAATGGAACGTTCACCTAAGCGGCTTGAACGACCTCGTTTTGACAATAAATCTTTCGTTGATTCAGCACCTTCTTTAGCAGCAGCAACAGCTTTTTCAAAGGCTACAGGAAAATCTCCATCCTTATTAAATTCAGTAATTAATGTTTCACGCGCTGGAATAAGTGCATCCATCATCGTTTTATCGCCTAACTCTGCTTGCCCACGCTCCTGTACTCCATCTACAAAGGCAACCCAAAAATCTTTCCATGCTTCATCATTTAACATATCTTTACCTTTTATGGCTTTCGCCCCACGCATAAAGCCTGTTGCATATAATGGACCAACGGATGAACCAACCGCACTTAAAAATGTACGACCAGCAGTTGAACTTACTTTGACACAGTCCTCTTCCTCAGCTAAAGGCCCTTCTAGTTGTTCTTTAACAGCTTGCCAGCCAATAGACATTGTGACACCATGATCACCATCACCTAATTTACGGTCAAGCTCACATAAATAATCTTTTTGTTCTTCAATCATATCCACTATTTTCAATAAAAACTGTTTAAATTGTGTTACCGTGACTTCCATCTCGCTTCCTCCCTATCGCTGTACATACATTGGACAATCTGCTGCAAAATCAATGACTTCCATCAGCTCGTCATCTAATTGTGCAATGGATATAGATGCACCACCCATTTCTAAAGATGTGCTATAATTTCCCACAAATGAACGATGAATGTGAATATTTTTTGCTGTTAAAATTTGTTCAACACGACGGAATAAAATATATAGTTCCATATTCGTCGTTGAGCCTAAACCATTTACTAATACAGCTACTTTGTTACCGCTTTCAATTGGCATATCTTCTAAAATAGCATCTACCAATCTATCTACAACCTCGTCAGCCGTTTGAAGTTTACCTTTTTCAATACCTGGTTCTCCATGATGTCCTAAACCAATTTCCATCTCATCCGCTTCTAATTCAAAGCTTGGCTGACCTGTTTGTGGTAGTGAGCACGGTGAAAGACCAACACCCATTGTACGTGTCACATCGTTCATTTTATTCGCAACACGCACAACCTCTTCTAAACTATAGCCCTTTTCAGAGGCAGCCCCAGCAGCTTTCGTCACGAAAAACTCACCTGCAATACCTCGACGTTTGTGCTGTTCTTCCTTTGGTGCGGATGCAACATCATCTGTTACAATGACACATTCTACAGTAATATCTTCCTCTAAATCGGCAAGCTCTGCTGCCATTCCGAAATTCATTAAATCACCTGCATAATTTCCATAAATATAGACAACACCTTGTCCATTATTAATTTTTTTCGTTACCTCAACAATTGGATCTGGGGAAGGAGAAGCAAAAATATTCCCTACAGCTACACCATCTGCCATCCCATATCCTACATAACCCATAAAAGCAGGCTCATGACCTGAGCCACCACCAATTAAAACACCCACTTTTTGGCTTTCTTCACGAACAGCAACTAAAGCACGTTTATTTTCTGCTAATTGCTGTACATAATTTGGAAAGGCTTTTACATAGCCTTCAATCATTTCATCCACAACATTTGCAGGATCATTCATTAATTTTTTCATTATCTATGTACACCCCCATCAATATAACTTTGTTCTTGGTTCATAATTTGTTGTACTTTACGCGCGGAATTACCACCTGGAAAAGCCGAATTCAAATAGATTTCTACTACTTTTTTTGCTGCTTCTATGCCAATTACTTTTTCACCTAAAGTAATAATTTGTGCGTCGTTACTTTTACAAGCTCGTTCCGCTGAATAAACATCATGTGTTGTTGCTGCACGAATCCCTGGTACTTTACATGCCGCAATCGCCATACCTAGCCCTGTACCACACACTAAAATGCCTCGATCTAATTGATTGTTCATAATAGCTGTGCCTACTGTGAACGCAACACCTGGGTAATCAATTTCTGTACAATTGTCTTTTGAACCATAATCAATCACTTCATGACCTAATTCTTCGGTAATATATTGTTGCAAAACTTGTTTCAAATGATGTGCATTATGGTCTGAACCTAAACCAATTTTCATTATACAATTTCCTCCTACTTGTCATCTATATATATTTGGTATTTTCTGATAAATATAATATTATTCTCACACACCGATTTTCGTTTGTCAATTTTTATTTTCGTTAATTTTCGTTTATTTTCGTTTTCGATTATATAAAAAGGATATTCTTTTCGAATATCCTTTTTATCAATGTCCTGTTACTACCTCTTTCGGTATATCGGTTTGTTTAGAGCCTTTTGGCAGACGAACAAATATCATCAACCCAGCACTTATAATATGCATAGTAACATATGCCCAAATAACACCAACAGCACCAAAACCACCGATTAAAGCACCTGCAACTGCTGGACCGAGAAATGTGCTTAATCCAGCACCCAAGTTAAGAATAGACATTGCTGCTCCACGGTTTTCTGGTGCTAATGATGGCACTAATGCAGAAAGTGGGACATACGCCGCTAAACAGGAGCCGAAGCACATAGCCACAATAATTGTCATCAGATAGTTAGCACCAAGGAAATACGGCACATAATAAAGACCTGCCATAAACACTGCACAACCTAAACCACCGATCCACATAACAGTACGCTGCCAGCCAATTTTATCGGCCACTGCACCCCAAATTAAATTGAAAATAACATTGCTTGCCCATAGAGCCCCATAAATTTGTAGCCATTGTGACATCGTAAATCCAGCATCAATCATATAGGCAGGCAAAAAGACTACTAATCCATATGCACCAGATGTATTAATAGCACGAACAATGCCACCAAGACCTACACGTGGCTTTTCAAATGCAATCGTGATGCCTTTTGTCATTTGCTTCATTGCTTCTTTAATTGTTAAATTTGTTTTTTGTACTTCAGGTTTGCAAAGGATAATACCAAAAACTGCACCGATTGCTGTAAAAATCAATGCACTCCAAAGCGTCATCATCTCGCCTAAAAATGGTAGTGCAAAACTTGAATAATAGGCCCCTAGCATATTTAGACCACCTGCAAATGATACCCAGAACCAACCAACTGCTGTTCCTAATCGCTCAATTGGAGCATAGTACGTAATCCATACTAAAAATGAATACGCAAATAATGGATAGCCTAGCCCACGTAATGCATATGTAGGAAGCATAATAGATAAATTCATCGTTGTAATACCTATTAATAAGAAAATCAACGTTCCTAAAACAAATAAACTCAATCCTATAATCATCATTTTTCTAGGACCATAAATTTCTGCTAACACACCTGAAAGCCAAGAGGCTATAGCTACAGCAATACCATAAAAACTAAGTAATGTAGCGACCTCCTGTACAGTCATTCCATTTTGGGTTAAATAGGTTGAAAGCCAACCTTGTTCTAAACCATCCCCAATCATAAATATCAGGACGCCTAAATAACCCATAAACATTTTTTTATCCATTCCTAGCTTACCAACTGATGTCGCCTGTAAATTTGATTGCATAATATCCCCCCTTGTCTAGCGTTTATCGGCCTATAAATTTGGGTTTAGTACTACTTTTAATGATTCCCGTCCATTTTTCACTAGCTCAAACCCTTTTTCAAACTCTTCAAGAGGTAGCATATGTGTAACAACGCCCTCTGTTGGTAAATCTCCATTCATAATTCCTTTGATAACAGGCTCATAGCAGTACGGCCCTAAATGTGAACCTAATACATCCAACTCTTTACGGTCTGAAATAATAGACCAATCCACTGTTACTGGGTCTTTAAACACACTAAATTCAACGAAACGCCCTAATTTACGAATTAATTTTAAACCCTGCTCGACAGATTTTTGTGCACCTGTTGCTTCAATATATACATCACAACCATAGCCATCGGTTAATTCATCAATAATGCCATAAACATCATCTTTCGCAGGATTTAGTACTATATCTGCACCAAATTGTTTTGCTAATGCTAAACGATCCTCAAATAAATCAAGAACAATTAATTTTCCTGGACCTGATTTTTTTATCGCACCAATCATGCCAAGCCCTAATGTTCCAGCACCTGCTAATACAACAACATCTTCTAATTCAATTTGTGCACGTTGAACAGCATGATATGAACAGGCATATGGCTCAATAAGAATGGCTTTTTCAATTGGTAACTCATTTGGAACATGGTAATTAATGCCCTCCTTTGTAAATTTCATATACTCAGCCATACCACCATTAACATTGTTTTGGAAACCATATAGATCATGCTTTTGACACATCCAATATTGACCACGCTTACAAAAGCGACATTTCTCACAAGGAACTATTTGTTCTGAAATTACACGATCACCGAGTTCAAAATCACCATCTACATTTTCACCAATTGCTACAATATGACCGATAAACTCATGACCAGGAATCATTGGTGCTTTAATGTATGCGGGCTGATCTTCATCGCCCCAAAAGCTTGGCGCACCGTCAAATGCTTTTACATCACCTGCACAAATGCCACATGCTTCTACCTTTATTAAAATTTCACCTTCCCCAATCTTTGGAACAGCTACTTCCTCTAAACGATAATCACCAGGTTCATAGGCAACAACTGCTTTCATTTTTGTTGGGATATTGTCAATAGATTTTGTCACTTTGTCTACTACTTGATTTGAACACATGTATTTCATCCTCCCATTATAAAAAAGCGTTTTCATTTTTCAGATTGTTTTTGTTTTTCTGTTTTTATCGTACCACCCAAACTTTCGAATTTCAATTTTTATTTTTATTTAATTTCGTTATCTATTTTTTACTTTCATTTCATTTATTTTTACGCTACTATGTAAAAGCAATATTTTTTCTGACTTTCTTAATTATCATATTGCTTGTAATTGTAATTTTCTAAATCCTATTGTTTTTACACTATCTAGGTATGATATGATAGTGAAAATAACGAAAAACAATAACAATATGCTCATCACTAAAAGATATGGTTGATATTTTTTCAAATAGTAATTAAAAGATAAGATCCTGGTCACAAAGGCGTTGCTACTATCGCATAGATATAATGTCATAGAACAACCTGATGTGCTTAGCGTGTGTTGCAAGCAAACACTTTCTTTTAGAGCCTTTACTTGTTCAGTGGCGTGGAGGGTACGACTTCAGCGGAAAGCGTCTCCCGCAACGGAAATGGACAAGGTTTTCGTATCATCTGTAAAATAAAGGCTAATCAACACACCTGAGTTCAAAGGAAACTTTACTCTATGTAAAAGAAGCAGCACTTACAAAGTATGCTAGCAGGGTGGCAGTCAACCCCACTTTATGGTGAAAAGCAAAAAATAATATTATAGAAAATTTATAGGTGATGTGATGAAAAAAATGTTTGCACAGGAACGTCAAAAAATAATTTTGGATAAATTAGTTCAACAGAATAGTATTACGATTAAGGAATTGGCTACTTCTTTAAATGTGTCGGAAGCTACTTTACGCACTGATTTAACAAAGCTTGAACAACAAAATCTGTTACGCCGAACGCATGGTGGTGCTATTTTAGTCGATACAGATGAACATGAAACAAGCTTTTCTACGCGTCAGCTCAAAAATAAAACTGAAAAAAATGCGATTGCACGTGCAGCTTTGCAAACGATTTCAGATAATCAATCTATCATGCTTGATGCCAGTTCAACTGCTTTGGAACTAGCCCACTGTTTAAAGGACTTTAATCATCGTCTAACAGTTGTGACAAGTGGCTTAAAAGTGGCAATGGAATTAAGTGATTCTCCTAATATTACTGTTATTTTAATCGGTGGAATCGTGAAGCAAGGTTCAAATTCATTAGAGGGAACACTTGGCGCAGAGATTTTAGATAAGATTCATGTAGATCGCTTATTTACATCTGCCAATGGTTTTAGTAAAGATGCAGGATTTACGGATTTTAGTGTTTATGAAGTTGAACTGAAAAAGCGCATGGTTCAAGCAGCTAAAAAAGTGACAGCCTTGCTCGATCATACAAAAATAAACCGTAGTTCTATTGCAGCCTTTGCCTCCATTGCAGATATTGATACATTCATTACAGATGAACCAGTTTCTGAAGACTATTTCGACCTTTTCCAAACGTATAATGTTGAACTGATTGTGGCAAAAAAATAACAAAAGGTGGGATTCACTTGAAGTTCAAAGGTTTTGATACAAATTTCGGCATTGAAAATAAAGTGGCAGTAATTACAGGCGGTGCAAACGGGATTGGCTATGCTATCGCTCAGCTATTTATTGAAAAAGGGGCATCTGTTGCACTTTTTGATTTAAAAGAAGATGTAGCAGCTATTGCAAAGGAGTTGCACCAGGAGCGAGCAATTGGTGTTCTATGTAATGTAACAGATAATGCAAGTATGGATGATGCCATCAAACAAGCCCATACTCATTATGGAAAAATTGATATTTTGGTAAACTGTGCAGGCATTGCTCTACTCGATGATGCTGAAAATATTTCTGATGACTATTGGCAAAAAACCATGGATATTAATGTAACAGGTACATTTAAAATGGCACAGAAGGTTGGCAATATTTTCATCGAACAAGGCACTGGAGGCAAAATTATTAACTTAGCCTCTCAAGCAGCCATTATTGCACTGGATAATCATGTTGCCTATTGTGCAAGTAAAGCGGCTGTGCTTGGTATTACACGTTCTCTTGCATTGGAGTGGGCACAATTTGATATTAACGTCAATGCAATTTCACCAACCGTTATTTTAACAGAGCTTGGAAAAAAAGCTTGGGCTGGTGAAGTGGGCGAACAAGCTATGAAAGAAATTCCACTTGGACGCTTCGGCTATCCAGAGGAAGTTGCAGCCATTGCTCTTTTCCTTGCATGTGATGCTTCCAATTTAATCACAGGTGAAAATATTGTGATTGATGGTGGAAATACCATTAAATAAAATTGCATAAAAAATACCTCTATCGTTAATTTAAATGAGGCAGTGGGAAGCTCGAATATATCGAGCTTCCCACTGCCTTTTTACTTTATAATGAAGATGTTTTTGCTTGTCTTCTTAATATTATTTGTTTAATGCTTTCACTTTTGCTACTACGTTTTCAACAGTGAAGCCGTATTTTTCCATTACTAATTCACCTGGAGCAGATGCACCGAACTTATCAATTGCTAGAACATCGCCTTCAAAGCCAGTATATTTATGCCAACCGAATGATGCCCCCATTTCAATTGCAAGACGTTTTGTAACAGCTTTTGGTAGAACAGATTCTTTGTAAGCTGCGTCTTGTTTTTCGAAGCGATCCATAGATGGCATAGAAACAACTGCTACATCTATACCGTCTGCTTTTAATGCTTTTTGTGCTTCGACAGCAAGCGAAACCTCAGAGCCTGTTGCAATTAAAATAGCATCTGCCACTTCTTTTGTAGCTGGAGACACTGTGTAAGCACCCTTTGCTACGCCCTCACGTACTGTTTCAATAGAAGCGTCAAGAACAGGTAAGTTTTGACGAGATAATACAAGAACAGTTGGTGTTTTTTCTGCTGCTACTGCAAGCTCCCATGCAACTGCTGATTCATTTGCATCCGCAGGACGAATAACAGATAGGTTTGGCATTGCACGTAATGATGCAAGGTGTTCGATTGGTTCATGTGTTGGACCATCTTCCCCTACTGCAATCGAATCATGTGTGAATACATATGTTACAGGAAGACCCATTAATGCAGATAGACGAATTGCTGGACGAACGTAATCAGAGAATACGAAGAATGTACCACCGAATACGTTTAAACCACCGTGAAGAGCCATTCCGTTCATAGCAGCACCCATTGCAAATTCACGAACACCAAACCAGATGTTACGTCCAGCATAGTCGTCTGCTGAGAAATCTCCTGCACCCTTCATCGTTGTTTTATTGGAGCCAGCAAGGTCAGCTGAACCACCAAAGAATGAAGGTGTTTTCTTTGCAATAGCATTAATTGCATCGCCTGAAGAAGAACGAGTTGCTACAGATTTACCTGCTTCATATACTGGTAACTCAGAAGCAAAGTCTTCTGGTAATTCACCATTCATCGCTTTCTCGAATTGAGCTGCTAACGCCGGGAATTCTTCTTTGTATGCAGCAAATTTTGCATTCCAAGCTTCCTCTGGTTGTGCGCCTTGCGCTTCAGCAGCCGCATTAAATGTATCGTAAACTTCTGCAGGAATTTGGAATGGTTCATGTGCCCACTCATAGGCAGCCTTCGTTAAGACAACTTCATCTGTACCAAGTGGTGCACCGTGAGAATCTGCTTTACCAGATTTATTTGGAGAACCAAAACCAATCACTGTTTTCACTTCAATTAATGTTGGCTTGCCAGTAGATTTTTTGGCTTCTTCAATGGCTGCATTAATAGCATCTACATCTGTACCATCTGCCACTTTTAAATAATTCCAACCATAAGATTCAAAGCGTTTTTGAACGTTTTCTGAAAATGACTTTTCTAAGTCACCATCTAAAGAAATATCATTAGAATCGTAAAGTACGATTAATTTTTCAAGCTTTAAGTGACCAGCTAATGAAATCGCCTCTGCTGCAACACCTTCCATTAAGTCACCATCACCACATAACGCAAATGTGTAGTGGTCAACAATGTCATGACCTGGTTTATTGTAAGTAGCGGCTAAATGGCGCTCAGCCATTGCCATACCAACAGTCATAGCGATTCCTTGTCCAAGAGGACCAGTTGTTGCCTCTACCCCTACTGTATGACCATATTCAGGATGTCCTGGTGTTAATGAATCCCATTGGCGGAAGTTTTGAATTTCTTCCATTGGTAAACCATAGCCTCCAAGGTGAAGTAAGCTGTATAAAAGCATTGAGCCATGACCTGCTGATAGTACAAAACGATCACGGTTAAACCATTTTGGATTTGCTGGATTATGGCGTAATTGTTTTGTCCAAAGCGTATAAGCCATTGGCGCTGCTCCCATTGGTAAACCTGGGTGACCAGAATTTGCTTTTTCAATAGCATCGATTGACAAAGTTCGGATAGCATTAATAGCTAAAAGATCCGCGTGTTGAGTCATTATATTGTGACATCCTTTCTCGTCCTATATATTGTTCTTTTACAGTTTAGTCAACATTGCTTTAGAAAACAATGCTTTTGTTATACTATTTGCGTTTTCATACATACTTTATTGAATTGTGTCACATTAATTTAGAAATTTATTTTTTTGCGCTTGTTTTACCTTCTCAGGAGTTACATCATTGCCTTCTGCATCGACCACTTTAACGTTTTCAATCGTATCTCGCATCGTTGCTCTAAACGTATCTAAATACTCCTTGCGAAGCGCTGTTCGCTCCTTTGCTTCTTCCTCTGTTAATTGTCCGCTTTTTGCTTTAGCAGATAATTCATTAATTCGGTTAATTTTTTCCTTTGATAACATCGTTACACACCTTTCAGTACCTAGCTTAATGACCTCAGTATGCAAAGTATAGCACGGTTTCCCTTAAAATGCAGTTATACCAACCCTTAAAAACACTTCATAGCCATTATTTACATGACTTCCAGATGTTAGAGGTGTATAACTAATAACAAAAGGAAAAATTTGATAGCATATAGGAGGAACTATCATGAACATCACAACACCTAGACTACTTATTCGAACATTTGAAGCACAAGATTGGCAGGCTGTTTATAGCTATATGTCCAACGAAAAAGTCATGCACTATATGCCAGAGGGTGTGTTAAATGAAGATCAGGTTCAAAATTTCATAACAGAGAATAGCAACGAGCATGCAAAACATTTCGCCATTGTTTTACGTGAACAACAGCGAGTCATTGGTCATCTTGTTTTCCACAAATACTTTGGCGACCATACGTATGAAATTGGATGGGTTATGAATCCTGTCTATCATAATCATGGCTATGCTTCTGAAGCTGCTCAGGCCCTATTAGACTATGGCTTTAATAATATGAAACTTCATCGAATTATTGCCACATGCCAGCCAGAAAATATCGCTTCTTACCGAGTCATGGAAAAGATCGGTATGCGCCAAGAAGGATTTTTCAAAAAATGCATTCCTCATGGAGAGACTTGGTGGGATGAATACTATTACGCTATTTTAGAGGAAGAATGGAACAATCTAAAGGTAAGAGGTGTATGAAATGAAGAAAACTGCGGTGTTATTATACCCACAATTTAGTGAATATGAATTGAGTGTTGCTTTGTCCATATTAATGCAAGGAGGGAAACCCATCGTCACACTAGGATCGAATACCGAACCTATCAGAGGAGAATCTGGTTTAAATTGCATAGCTGATTTACCCGTGACTGAAGTAGAGCTTGACGATATTGATAGTCTACTATTACCAGGCTGTATGGATATTTCAACATTACAACTTGAAGAGAGCTTACTAGATTTCATTCGTCATCTATCTGCAAAAGGAGGAATGATTGCAAGTATTTCTAGCTCCCCTTACCTATTGGCAAAAGCAGGTGTCTTACAAAACAAAAAATATACAGTAGGGCTACCTTTAGATGGCATGAAGCAGCTAGGGTGCTTTGAGCTTCATAACTTTTCAGATGAACTAGTGGTACAAGATGGCAATATCATTACAGCAAAAGGACGAGGTTTTATTCCATTCGGTATTTGTTTTGGTCATGCGTTAAAGCTAAATTTTGATGAAAATTGGTATTAAGTGATATTTAAAACCTGCATGTCCAATTAATCGGACATTTCATGTTGTTAAAAAAAGATTATGTCATTAGTAGATTGAGACCTTTTAACAAGACGGGGTGATTTCAGCTCCGCCAGCGTCTTTTCCTTATCAGTAGTATCGATCAAAATACCCCATTATTTGAATTAGGGTTTTTATTTTCAATGTAGAAAAGTGATGTCTGACAACACGCCTCCATAAAGAGTAAAACACCTTTACTTTATCTGAAAATCTTTGCTAAAAAGTTAAATATTTATGGGTTAGAGCGGAGGGCTACTTGACTCCCGTGGGATAGCGAGACAGGCGAAATTCTAAACGGAGCGGTAGCGGCGGAAGCGATTTGGTGCTCGCCCAGAGGAAAGCAAGTAGCCTGCAACGGAAATCCATCTCTACCCTTCAATTGACTGTTTTGTTTTTCAATACTCATAAATGTCTAATTAGTTGGACATTTCTTGATTCTTATTTTACGATATATATCTAATACTTTAGACAAAATGGAGGGATAATTCTGAAGAACATTATCAAAATTTTGAGAAAAAAATTAGGTATAACACAAGCTGCACTTGCAAAAGAATGTGGGGTTGTGAGGCAGACCATTAATAGTATTGAAAATGATAAATATGATCCGACCCTTGAATTAGCTTTTAAGATTGCTAAGGTTCTCAATAGCCGTGTTGATGAGGTGTTTATCTATGACTAAATTTCACCCAGATTATATGATTACAATGAAGGATTTCGTGAAAGAACACTCGGCAATTTTAAGAAAACGGACTCAAGAAGTGGCGATACCTGTGACCAATGAGGACCGAAATACCCTCCTAGCCATGCTACAATATCTGAAAAATAGTCAAAATCCAACTCTAGCAAAAAAATATAAGCTTCGCCCTGGAAGTGGACTCTCTGCTAATCAAATTGGTGTAGATAAACGAATGTTTGCTGTACTCTTTGATGACCAAGAAATGATGCTGATTAACCCTAAAATAATGAGTCATTCCATCAATATGATTTATCTACCGGAGGGAGAAGGCTGTCTATCTGTAAATCGACCTGTTCCTGGTTTTGTGCCGAGATATGAGAGGATTAAAGTCAAAGCTTACGACATTGATGGACATGAAATCATTGTACAGTTACAGGGCTATGGGGCCATCGTTGTACAACATGAAATCGATCATTTAAATGGCATCATGTTTTATGACCGAATAAATAAAGAGCACCCTTTCCAACTGCCTAAAAATGTTATTATCGAGAGCTTTTCTTCCTCTCAGTAGTTTTTTACAAAAAAAATTAGCAGGAATATTATTTTCCTGCTAATCTTTCTTGGTGCTCTTGGAAACGACGATGGACAGTCGCCTTACTTACCTCAAAGCCTAACCCTCTAAGCGTTATAGAAATTTCTTCAAAGGTAAATCCACGTTTGCGTAGCTTTACAATTTCATCTACAGGTAGATCTTTACGCTCCTGCCCCTGCGGATTACCTCTGTTGGATAAATTATTTTCAGGACGATAGCCGTTTTCTACAGCACGTCGCATACCTCGTCGTATTTTAGCATTATGAATTCTACGCTGATATTCCTCTACAATCGCTAAAATTTCTAGCAGCATCGTGTCCATTTCATTTAATTGAACTGGGCCAGCATCACGCATAGAAAAAACATCCGTTGCTGATTTTTGTAATAAATGCAATACAGCCATTCTTGCATTGCCTCGTCCTAAACGAGTTTCATCTTGTACAAAAAGGGCATTAATGTTTTTATCTTTTATGAAATCAAGCATTTCTAGTAAGCCTGCACGTTCTACATCATAACCACTATGCTGATCTTTAAACACGCCCTTCACCGCATAGCCTTGCTCCTTAGCATAGCGCAGCAACTCTTCCTGTTGACGCTCTAATGAGGAGCTTTGTGTTTCTTTTTCAGTACTTACGCGACAATAGACAACAGCCGACAGTTGATTATTTATCATTGTTCATTTCTCGCAATTTCGATAGTATTGATGGGACTGGCTTGATCACTCACTACAGGAATAACTAGAGATTTTCCCGCTACAATTTTAATATCTGCTAGTTCATTTTCCGTTTTTACAAGCTTTATCCAATCATCAGTACTCATTTTACCACGATATTGCTCCGCTAACGACCACAAGCTATCCCCATGTTCGATTTGGATTTCTGCGTAACTAACTTTTCCTGGATCAGTAATGTAAAGGTATGCTGCAAATAGTAGGCAAGCTCCTAATAAAATTGAGATATGTGTGTTTTTCTTAAACCATGTCATAATCATTACCCCTTTTTAAGAATGTTTGTTCGGAATGTATGTTCTCATAATAAAGCGAACAAACGTTTTTGTCAAACACTTTTCGAACCTATGTTTGCATACATGTTCGCATTCTGTTATACTATCAAATAAGAAGATTGATTTTAGAAAAAAGAGGTGAGCACTCATGAAAAAAGTTTCGAAAAGACAAGAGGATATTTTAGCTTTCATTAAGGAAGAGGTACGAGCTAAGGGATATCCGCCATCAGTACGTGAAATTGGTGAAGCAGTTGGACTTGCTTCCAGTTCAACTGTTCATGGACATTTAGCTCGATTAGAACAAAAAGGCTTTATTCGTCGAGATCCAACAAAGCCACGCGCAATTGAAATTTTAGAGCCTGAAGAATCCATCCAAAAGCAACAGGTGATCCATGTCCCACTTGTCGGGAAGGTTACAGCTGGTTCTCCAATTACAGCAATTGAAAACATTGAAGAATACTTCCCATTACCCGATACGTACGGCACAAGTGAAGATCAATTGTTCATGCTAGAAATTATGGGAGAATCAATGATTGAAGCCGGAATTTTAGATGGAGATTTAGTCATTGTAAAACAAAAGGCAACAGCTAATAACGGGGATATTGTTGTAGCTATGACAGCTGAGGATGAAGCAACTGTAAAACGCTTCTTTAAAGAGAAAAATCATTTCCGTTTACAGCCTGAAAATTCTTCTATGGAACCTATTATTGTCGATCAAGTTTCTATTTTAGGACAAGTTGTAGGTCTTTACAGACGAGTACATTAACTATTAAAACAGGTTTTGAGGATTATGTTCCTTCTAAGAGCATGTATCCTCTTTTTTACGCAAAAAAAGAATCCACAGACGATTGGATTCTTTGTACAATGCCCTCTAAGCTTCCTTCTTAAATTTTAAGCTAGCTTCAACAAAGGCTGAAAATAGCTTTTGAGCACTCTCATCTCCTGCTATGGCTAGTTCCTCAGGATGCCACTGAACAGCCAAGCAAAATGGCATTTCCTCATGAACTACAGCTTCGATAATACCGTCATTTGATTTTGCCGCTACTTTTAATTTTTCAGCTAATACATTCACCGCTTGATGATGGAATGAATTCACTGCTATCTTCTCTTGTTCAACGATAGTCGCTAATAAATTATCAGCAATAATCTGTACAGTGTGGGTAGCTACAGCTCTACCTGATTGCTGCATATGTTGGAGTAATTTAGTGCTAAAATGATCACTATCAATATCCTGATATAAGGTACCACCTAATGCAACATTTAGTATTTGAATCCCTCGACAAATCCCGAAAATAGGCATCTTTCGTTGGAATGCGGCTTCAATTATTGCTAACTCCACTGTATCACGCGCGGGATGAATTTTTCCAAGTTTTAATGAAGGCTCAGCCCCGAACAGAAATGGGTGCACGTCATGACCCCCGGATAATAATAAACCATCTGTAAGGGCTAAAATCTGGGCTGCCTCTTCTTCTACTCCAATTGGAATAATCAGTGGAATTCCACCAGCATCAATAATACTTTTGCTGTAAGCAGCATTTAATCGAGAGGATAAATCATCCTCCACAAAGGCTGTAATACCAATAATCGGTTTCACTTGCTTCCCTCCACATTCTTGAAGATTGAACAATTACCAAAAGCCTAAATACCAATTGATTAATAGATCGCCATAGAAATAAACAATGACTGCGGCCAATGCAATAGATGGCCCAAATGGAATGGGTGTTTTTCTCCCTTGTTTGTTCTTCGATAAAACGGTAATCCCGACAATCATACCAATCACTGCAGCTAAAAAAAGCGTTAATAGTGTATCAATCGTACCCAGAACGAGACCAATTAAAAAGAATAATTTAATATCGCCTCCACCCATGCCACCGTTAGATAGCACAGCAATGATATATAATATGCCAAAACCGACGACAGCACCCACAAGAGAGTCCCACCACGGTGTTAATGGTGACAGAACTCGTCCAATAGCTAGCAAAGGTAAAAAGAATATTAATACCTTATCAGGAATTAGCATATAGGCCAAATCTGACACAACGATAATAACTAATAAGGAAATAAAAAAGAACGCTACTATCAATTCTATGCCCCAGCCTAGCTGCCAATAAGCAAAGGCAAATAATACACCTGTCATTAATTCTATGAATGGGTAAACCCAAGAAATTTTATTGCCACAACTCCGACATTTTCCTCCTAAAAATACATAGGACAAAACGGGTACTAAATCAAGCACCGTTAGTCGTCTCTGGCATTTCGGACAATGTGAAGGAGGATGTACAATCGATTCCTTCTGTGGTACACGTAAGCCAACTACATTATAAAAAGAGCCAAAGATAAGTCCAAATAAAAAAATAAAGATCGTATAAGCCATTTCCAATTTCATGTCCTCCTAAACCAATAGGCGCCCATACAAATGAAGTATGGGGCGCCTATCAATAAAGTTTATTGTTGTTCTTCGTAATAGAACGTCGTCACTTGCACTGTTGCCTTTAACGTAAGATCTGCATCTTTCTCTAGCTGTGCCTGCTCTCCAGGCAATTTAAATTCAATCTTATCGGTTTTCATGACACGCTCTAATTGTTCAACCTCCTGTAAAAAGCTTTCAAGAGAATTAAAATCAAGCGCACCCACCTCTAATATAAAAGTAATAAGCTTTAAATTTGCTGGTAAAGAGTCTTTCGAAAGAGAAGCAATCGGTGTCGTTGTCTCCTTGTTCTCCTGATTACCATTGACCTCTGCTTCAGCCTGCTCCAACATATTGGGATCATTCGATACATCTGAATTTGTTACAGTGCCGTCCTCACCTTGAACAGTTAAAGACTGTATACGAGTTCCTGTCACCTCTTCAATCTCAGCTAAATCAAGAATAATCTTTTCAACGGCTCTTGTTGCAGGTAGCTTTTGTCTTAAGGCTAATATATTGATTGTAGGCTGTCCCTGCTCCTTGTCTAATTGAGCTAGTTGTTCTTTGACACTAGCTAATTCTTGCTTCACCTGCAACACATTACTCTCTTTTTCATTCACTTCATTCAATTTTGGTGAAAGCAAATAATAATACAGCGCAAATAAAATAGCAGCTATTAGCGCAAGTAACAAGATCATAGATGAATTTTTACTACTCGTTAATTTATTCATGAGCGTCGTCCTCCAGCTAAATACATAAAATCGATTGTCGCTGTAATGGACACTGAATAGCGCGGTACTTCTTTAAATTTTTGTTGGGGTGTTAACTCCCTTTGTTCACCTAGCTCTATATCAAAGTTTGAGACAGTGTTAATTTGAGCGTCTGTAAAATAGCTACTCATTAAAAGCCGCTCCACATATTTCGATATATCTGTCATCGTTTCAAAATCCACTTCAATATTCACCGTATTCTCTCCGAAAACGTAGCTACGTAAATAGGAATGAGTTGGTAATAAAGTTTTCGTTTCATCAATCAACGGTGTTACAGGATAAGAAACACCTTGAATAAATGTCACAGACTCTTCCAATGAACCCTGATCGACACTTTGTCGTGCATCTAACTCTTGCTGCAATTGATCAAGCTGTGTTGTTAAAGCATGTTCCTCTGCAGTCAATCGTGACAATTCACTTTTGGATGTAAAAAATAAAAAAAGTAAATAAGCTACAATAAGTCCCACAATGACAATCACCAAGCTGTAAAAAAGCTTGGGGGAGGTTGTTCTTTTTTCAAGTTGTGGTAAGAGGTTTATATCTGGAACCATTAATGAACCTCCTTCAAAGCTAAGCCAAGCAACGTTGAAAATTCTCGCTTAAAGCGAGGAAATGATTTCTCAATCTTTTTCCCATCGACAACTCTTAGCGGTGGTTCTAAATTAGAAGCAAGTAAGTTTCCAATTGATTTCAATAGTGGGTTATCGCCAAGCATAATAATTTCATCCACTGCTTTTTCACCTTTATGTAAAGAAAACTTAAAGAAATTCATCATCCGATCAATCTCTAGAACCTGATCCATTACGACCATTTGATAATTCTCTGCTTCGCCATTATAGATAAATTGATAGTTAAACTCATTCTCTTTCTTCCCCTGCCATTGCGTCATATCTACTTCAATGGATTGATAGCGCAAAAACTCCACTTGGCCATTGGAAAAAATACTGATAGAGAGCTCATTAATCGACCATTCCGCAATCAAATACGTTTTATTAGGCACTAATAATGACATATGCTCTAATAAGCGTATATTGCAAAGCGCACGAATATCGGCAGCTTCAGGTTCTAATGAAACATCTAGCAGCATCCCTACCATTTTCGTTATCTCTTCAGAAGGCGCAGCAAATAAGATAGCCTTGCCATCCTCGGCATCAGCATCATAAACATCAATTAAAGGGTCTTGAAATGGTAAATGAATGGAATGTCCCAATTCCATTTCAGCATATCCTCGTAATTCCTGAGGCTTGACATCTTTAGGGTGCTCAAAGTTTTTTAATAGAACCGTCGTATCAGGGACAAACATACGGACAGCCTGTTTTTTCCCTGTCCATTTCATTACTTGCTCTTTAATCACCTCAAAAAGAGCTACCTCATCGACGATTGTTCCATTTTCAACGATTCCAGCTGCTAAAGGGTATTCATAGCCTTGCCACTGATTAGGCTCTGGTCCTTTCGCCACAATCGCACGCAGCACATAATCCTTCAGTTCAATCGAAACATGCGACTTTCTTTTTCTCTTAAACATGTGAAAAGACCTCCTTATCCTATCCAGTATAAATGATTTTTTCAATTAGTCATCCATTTCCCAGCCAGAAACGCAAATTTTCTTGCGCTTCTGAGTGGGTTGGGAGGACTGATTATTTTGTTGTGCCACCTATTGATTTAGGTGAGTTACTTCCTTTTTGGTTATCCGCATTGATAGATTCTAATGTTGCCTCATTAAATGAAACCGTTTTTGTACCACTAAATGGAACATTTGTAGCTGATATTTTGTTAGGACTTGCTTTAGTGACTGAAACAGTAGTGGCTTTTTCAAGCTTACCAGCATGATCTAAATATTTTTCACTCTTTAATTTCTCTAATGTCACTGAAGTTTCATCTGGCTCATCCGTAAAATAGAGATTTGCTGCATTTAGAACATTAACTGCATCCGCCTTTGCAGCGTTATAGCGAGTATTTTCAATAATATTTCCAATTGCAGGAACGGCTATTGCAGAGATAATAGCTAGGATAACTATTACTGCTAAAAGCTCAATTAATGTCAAACCCTTTTCGTTTTTCAATAGTTTCTTATTGTTCCATTTTTTTAACATTTAATATTCCTCCTTAGTATTTTTATATGAAGTGTGAAAACACGAACTTCTATTTTCTTAGTATCTAATTTGGTTTATTTTTCAATAATCTTAGAATCATATTCTCTATCTTTTTGATTATCTTTACAATTATTTTAATAGTTCCCTTACTTGGAATTTACCTGTATCATCTAAATAACCAAGTACCAATAATTAACCACTTGAAACTACAGTTTTATCTGGATTGTCTAGAAAAAAGAAATCAGCTGCCGTGAGAATATTCATTGCGTGTTCCTTTAGCGCCTTATACCAGTATCTTCTATAAATATTGCTGGTCCCATTAAATAAGAAATAGAAAGTTTTTAGACATCCACTTTCTATGTTTCTTATCCTAAGGTGTGCTTTTTATGAGTAGGTATCGATATATAACTTCATACACTTTTTCAAGTGTTGAATCTAACAGTTCTTACATATTTTCGTATAGTTGGAACATTGGTAAGAATATAGCCGCTACAATGACTCCTACAACTAGAGCCAGTACCACAATCATTAAAGGCTCAATTAGTGACTTCATGGTATCGACGGCACGGTTTACTTCCTCTTCATAAAAATCAGCTATCTTTTCAAGCATGTAATCCAAGGACCCTGTTTTCTCGCCAATTGAGGTCATTTGTGTTACAAGCGGTGGAAATAGCCAGCTTTTTTCAAGTGGCTCTGATAATGTGCCACCCTTTTCTAAATTATCGCGAGCTTCCAGTACTACTTTACCCATTACCGGATTACCACCAACCTTTTCGACAATTGTTAGGGCTTGTAAGATTGGTACGGAGCTGCTAAAGAGTGTTGACAAGGTTCTTGTCATTCTCGCGATAATATCCTTTTGCAAAAGCTGTCCAAAGATTGGCATACGAAGTAAAAATACATTGACGGCATAATGAAACTCTTTATTATTTTTATAGAAATAATGTAGGCCCACTACTAATACCAATAGCCCTAAAATCACAAGGTACCAAAACTGTATGAGCCAATCACTAATCCCCACTACAATGACCGTTATTAACGGCATTTCCAAATTCATTTCCTTAAATGCATCCATAAAGGTTGGCACAATGAATACCATTAAAAACATACCAACCACTAGAGTTAAAAGCGATAAAATCGCTGGATAGGTCATGGCAGATTGAATTTTTTTCTTAATGTTATATTGCTTCTCTAGTGTGCTTGCAAGACGATCTAATGTATCGTCAACGTTTCCTGTAGCCTCACCAGCACGCATCATATTGACAAATAGCAATGGGAACACTTTTGGGTGTTTACCTGCTGCATCTGAAAATGCCATCCCATTTCGAATATCCTCTTCAACCTGCATCAATGCTCGCTTCAGTGGTTTACTCCGTGTTTGCTCACCCAAAATATGAGTTGCTTCAACGACAGGAACGCCAGCACGAATTAATGTCGCATATTGCCGACAATAAATAACGAATTCCTGGTGCTTCACTTTTGTACCAAAAGCAATATCTTTATGTAAAATGCTATTTGATTCTTGAAGTTCTCTTGCATTAATTCCTTGTGCTCGAAGCTTTTCCATGGCTACCTTTTTATTCGGTGCCTCGATAATGCCCTTTTTAGGTGCTCCTGTTTTGGTACGACCACTATAACGAAATATCGTCAACTATAATCACCAGCGTTCATATATGGTCTTGCATCCTCTAGTGAAATCTTACCTGTCGTAATTAGGTGCTGCATCGAATATTCCAATGTGTGCATACCCAAAGCTTTACTTGTCTGCATCACACTTGGAATTTGATGAATTTTTTCATTACGAATTAAATTTGAAATTGCAGGTGCCTGTACTAAAATTTCTGTCGCAGCAATACGCCCTTTTATATCCTTACGTACAAATAAACGCTGAGAAACAATACCTTGTAGTACATTCGCAAGCTGCACACGAATTTGACTCTGCTGATGCGGTGGAAATACATCGATAATACGGTCGATCGTCGTTGGTGCACTACTTGTATGAAGTGTTGCCATGACTAAATGCCCCGTTTCAGCCGCCGTAATAGCCGTGGAGATGGTTTCATAGTCTCGCATTTCCCCAACTAAAATAATATCTGGGTCCTGACGTAATGATGCACGTAAACCATTTGCAAAGCTCATCGTATCGACACCAATCTCACGCTGATTGATGACAGATTTCTTATGTGTATGCAAGTATTCAATTGGATCCTCTAACGTAATAATATGTTTTGATCTCGTTTCATTAATATGATCAATCATTGCTGCCAAGGTAGTTGATTTTCCTGAGCCTGTTGGGCCAGTCACTAAAATTAAGCCTTGTGGTTTTTCCGCAAGCTTATATAACACCTGTGGCATATTGAGCGCTTCAATAGAAGGAATTTTAGCCTCAATTAAACGAGCCGCAATCGTTACTTCATTTCGCTGATGATAGGCGTTGACACGGAATCGACATTTCCCAGGCAATGAAAAGTTAAAGTCCGTTTCTCCTTTGTCCTCAAACTCCTGTTGTTTATGGACAGGGAGAATGACCTTTACCATTTCCTTTAAATCTTCTGTTTCTAACGGCACTGTGCCATAATGCTCCAGTTGCCCATGAATACGATATACTGGTGGAATACCTTTTGTTAAATGTAGATCCGATGCTTTATCTTCAAATGCACGTGTTAATAATTCAACGATTGAATATGCTGTCATTTCTTTCACCCCTAGTCTGCACTTGCAACACGTAATATTTCTGATGTGGTTGTTTTGCCAGCTACAACCTTTAGTAATCCATCTACTAATAAGGTATGGAAGCCTTTCTCATTCATATAATCACGTAGAACGCTATCACCAACACGATTTAAAATCATATCCTTTATTTGGCGATCAACAGGGAGGATTTCATGAATCGCCATACGCCCTCGGTAGCCTGTATGGTTGCAGGCAGGACATCCACGACCTTTTTTTCCATGCGTTACGCCCTCCACCCCATTTTCCTCAAGTATTTCAAGTTCACGAGAAGTGAATACATATGGCTCAGCACAATCACGACAAACTTTACGTACAAGACGTTGCGCCATGATTCCTACGAGGGAGGAGGATAGTAGAAATGGCTCGATACCCATATCATGTAGTCTTGAAATAGATTCTACGGCACTATTAGTGTGCAGCGTACTTAACACTAGATGACCTGTAAGTGAAGCACGAATAGCAATTTGCGCTGTTTCAAGGTCACGAATTTCCCCTACCATCACAATGTCAGGGTCCTGTCGTAAAATTGATCGTAAACCTACCGCAAATGTTAAGCCGACTTCCTCTTTTACTTGGATTTGGTTGATACCATCTAATTGATATTCTACTGGGTCCTCAACCGTAATAATATTGACGCCTTCTTCATTTAAATGAGAAAGTGCCGCATATAACGTAGAGGACTTCCCTGAGCCTGTTGGACCAGTAATTAACATGATACCGTTTGGATGGGCTATCATTTTCCTGAAAAGTGCTTCGTTACTTGCACTAAAGCCTAATTTATCAATATCATTGGCTGAATTGGTTAAATCTAAAATACGCATAACAACCTTTTCACCATAGACTGTTGGTAATGTGGCTAAACGTATATCGACAGGTCTAAAATTAACATTGGTTTTAATACGTCCATCCTGTGGGATACGATTTTCTGTAATATTTAAATTACCCATAATTTTAATACGAGCCAATACGACATTTTGCATATGCTTGGGCAAAGATCGTTCAGTACGAAGCACACCATCTACTCGATAGCGGACACGTAGCTCTGTTTCTTGTGGATCAAAATGGATATCACTTGCGCGCTGTGCGACACCATTGGCAATTATTTGATTCACTAAACGAACAATAGGCGAATCCTCATTCTCGATTTCTTCTTGTGTTTCTGTACTAGTGGCAGCCAAATCCAGCATGGCCGCATCCATTGATTCCTGCAAATCATAGTATTTTGTTATCGTCCGATATAAATCATCTTTTGCTGCAATACTTGTCTCGATTTGGCAGCCCGTCGTCATACGAACTTCCTCAATGGCGAAATAATCCATCGGGTCTTCCATTGCAATAAACAGTTTATTTTTTTCTTTGCGAATCGGCATAATATTTGTCCGCTTCGCAAGCTCCGCAGGAATTAGCTGTAATAATTCGGGACTAATTGAAAACTGATTCAAGCTGATATGTGGGATACCCAGCTGGAATTCTAAGACCTCAATAAGCTGCTGCTCTGTTAGGAAATTTTCTTTTATAAGGAAATCTCCAAGCTTCTCATTTTTCATCTTAGTAGTTAATGCGTACTCTAGCTGGTCAGCTGTGATAACACCTGATTCAACCAGTAAATCCCCTAAACGTTTACGCCCTGGCTTCATTGCCATAAACATACCTCCAATCGTTATGGACTTGTTTGTACAAAATTACCGCCCTTGTCATAGTAGCCATAGACAATTTCTGGTCCATCTTCTTCCTTAGTTTCCTCTGGTGTTGAAGGTTTCACGTCAGGCAAGCCATTGCCATCTAAATCCACTTCTAAATCAGGATCTGATGTTCCTGCCCCTACGTTTTGAGTAGGTGTTGTGATCGTAACAGGCTCCTGCGATGAACGCGTAACAATTCGATTTTGAGGTGCATAATAATCTCTACTGATGAACTGTTCTTCTGTTGCTCCGTTCTCTACAATGGAACGATACACTTCCACTCTTGAACCCTCTTTACCCTCTTGCTCCACTCGTTCTTGTCCAGCTTTTAAATCCTCCGAATAGCGATAAATAATTCGTGGCTTCACGATTTTATCCTTGCTGACGCGAACTGTAATGTCCTTGTCTTTCGCTGCTGCAAAAACTTCTATCTTTAATTGATTACCTTCCATAGATGCTTTCATTTTAGCAAGCTGTTCGGAACGATTAATAAACTGTAAGTCTTTTACTAATGCTGCATTGATATCTGCTTCAATGCCCTGCTGTAAATAGCTTGGATTGATTTCCTGAGAATGTCTTTCAAGAATTTCGTAATCCGTTTGAAGAATGACACTATATAGCATAGACGCGACAAAATCTAAACCTGCATCATTGACAACCCCAGCCTGTTCACCTAAAAGTGTAAGCAACGAGATTGATTGATTTGGAACAAGATTAACATCATTTAATAACGGAATGATTTTCGCTACCCCTTGACTATTTGCTGGTAGCTCGGCAATCTGAAAGGCAATCCTTTCCTCGGTTTGCATGGAATCTTCATTGATAACGGCTTCAACCTTATGCTCCTTCAAATAGCTGGCTTGCAAGATTAGTTTCTGAAGGGTTTTATCTGTATCCCAAATACCTGCTTCATCTATTTGCTGTGTAATTACTTCATTAACGGTAACAGGAATGGGAATATGAACAATTTTCTCTTTTTGCCAAAATGCATACCAAGGTTTTTTTGTCAGCATTTCGTACTGAGCAATAGCTGCTGATGTATCAAAAACAAATTGTTTCGGGTCAATGGTTTTGGAAATGCCCTCACTAACAATTTCTATTTCCTCACCTTGCCATTCTGAGATCGCATTTTGTAAAGTTGTGGCTAAATCTGATGTTTTCACATCATTGATCTCAATCCCTCCAATGGTGGAATATCCGGGACCTTCTTTAGCAAAAACTGTGTCATTTAGCACAAATGATGGAACAAAAAATCCCACAATTAGAACAATTACCAAAAACAAGCTAATTATTTTTATGTATGTTTTCATCCACATCATCCTTTATTTTACTTAGTGGTTTTTCTATTTATATACAAATGATACTACAACTATGGTATTCTGACACTACCAAAATGCAACTTTGTTCCGATTTTTCTTTTAATTTTCATACAAACATTCAAAAATAATTCAAAAAATAGTTCTATAGAATTACAAAGTGTTTTATAATTCATTATAAACAATTCTGTAATTTGTTATAATATCCTAGATAGTCATTTTTATCTAATTGTTTTTAATATGTAATCCAGTTTTATAATATTAGGAAGTTAAATCATATATGAAGTTGTTTGTTGTTGATTGAGTTAAAATGAAGCTGCATGATTTATTTACCCTTATTTATCTTTTCCATTCATAGTTGATTGGAACGTACTATTTAAATCAATTAAAATTTCATCCTTCGAATCCAAAGTATCTGATTAAAATTATTAAATTTGACTATTTTTAAATAGTTCATAGAATTTCAAATTCAATTAAATACATAAATTTAGTACTTCCATTTACTTAGTCTCAAATTTTTTAATAACAGAAAGGTGTTGAAGAAATGAGCCACAAAAAGGTATTAAACGAACGTGGTATTTCATTAATAGAGGTTGTTGCTTCTATTGTCCTTCTAGCAATCATACTGGTTTCTATAATTAATTTACTTCCACAAATGGGTAAAAAAAACAACCAAAATGAAGATAAACAAATTGCTGTAAACCTTGCATCAAAAGAGCTAGCTTATTGGCAATCTGCATTACAGAGTGATTTTAATACTTTGTTGGCTAATCCAAATGGTACGTTTTCATTTATCAAACCTGATGACAAGCTTACATATGATAATGATACGATTACCATTACAACTACTACTAAATCTGCGCCTTCGAAATATAAAACAGAAATAAAAATAACGAGAAAACCAGATTTAAAAACATCGCCAACAAAAGCCAATCAGATTAGTATTTTTATATACAAAAATAGCAATATTTTAGTAACAGAGATTTACGGCTATGTCTTTTATTGAGGGTGAAAATAATGAAAACTAAAAATGAAAGAGGACTTACTTTAGTAGAAGTGTTAGCAACTGTGATTATTTTGTCTATAATTTCTATTCTAGCATGGAGTATATTTTTTCAAGGCACAGAATATTCAAAGAAAGCTGTCTCTAAAAATCAAATGCAACAAGAAGCTAATGTTATTATTGCTAGTTTAAACTCGATTCATAAACGTTCTATTGAGTATAGTGCCACTTCAAACAACTGTATCCTTTCGGTTCAATACACTACTAAAAGTACAACAAAAACAGAAGTATTTGAAAATAGTCAAATGTGTATCCAAGTAAATGATTTTACTATAAATCCCAAAACAACTGATGCTGATATACATTTAATAATTGAGGAAAAGGATAACCCTAAAAATAAAATCGAAATCAATTCTTTATTAAGCCGCTTAAAGGAGGAGAAAAAAAAATGAGGAATGTCCTAAATAATAATAAAGGCTATGTATTGGCTTTAGTATTAATTATATCTATATTATTTACTGTGATTTTTTTCTCATTTTTAGCTATTTCCTCTAATACAACAAAACAAAATAACATTGTGGAAAGTACATTTCAATCCCAATCTATCGCAGAGATGGGTGCAAGTTATTTTCAACATGCCATGACTAATGAAATCATTACTCGTCAAGATAAAATTATTCAAAAAGTACTCTTACAAAGAGAAAAAGATATTAAAGATAATTTGATTAAAGCAGATGAATACTATAGAAATTTAGCTGTTGGATACATGAAGCAGGAAATAGAAGATGAAGTAATTCCCTTTCTGAATATTAATATTAACATACACTCAAATTCGCAAAATAATTTTGAAATAGATTCTATAAATTTTATAGATAAAAATAGTATGCTAATTATTAATTTTACAAGCATAGGGCATGATGAAGCCAAAAATGCGGAAATTAATGGGACAATTACAGTAGATTTTTCCAATATGATTGATCCAACAACTAATAATGAATCTGATGAAACAATTATTACAGGCAATACCATTGCTGATCCAGGGACTAGTTTAAATATTTGTCCTACTGGAACAAGGGCGGATTTATCCAATAAACAATGTCAAATCAAAGGAAATATTACTTATTCTCAAAATGATGAGTTAAAATTCAATAACTCCATCTATCGAGTAAGTGGAACACTTACAGTTCCTAATATGAATTACTCTAGTTCCAACTCAACACTTTATATAGTTGGTAGTATGAATGGTCAAAACTTAAATTCAATGACTAACGTAAAATTACATGTTGGTGGTGCACTTTATGTAAGTCAGCTAAATAGTAGTATAGTCGACTCTGTTATTGAAGTAGCAGGAAGTACCACTTTGATTGGAAATCTAGATAATCTAACCAATTCAACTATATTTATTGGCGGAGCCTTTATGATGGCACAGATCAATCAAATTTCGAATTCAACTATATATGTACATGGAAGTGCCAACATTTATCAAGGAGTGAATCTTAAAAGGAATGCTAAGATTTGCGTCAACGGGGATTTAGCCATTGGAAATATCAATGATCATTCAGGAGGTACCAGTAAAATATACGCTAGAACTTCTACCAGGGTTCATGAATCTATTATTGTTGGAAATGACAAGTTTGAAGCTGCCTGTGCAGGTGGTAGCCCTACAGTGTCTCCTGGTTCAATTGACTATACTACTGAGTATGAATATTCATATTAAGAACTAAAAACGTACAAAAATTAAGGGTTATTTAGAGTGCTATGGTGAAAAAAGCACGCTAAATAACCCATTTTTCATTTCCTCAACAACCTACCCGACAACAGCATCCCAATACCACCAATGGTAATAAATAGAATAGCTCTAATCAATAAATCAAGGGCAGATAAGTCAAAGAAAATTAGCTTAATGAATGCAATGACTAAAATAATAAAGCCGGTTGTGCGCAGTGTTTTTAAATGATGTGTGGAACTAATCCATAGTGAAACACTGGCTGTTAAGAATAATGTAATGGTTGCAAGGGCGATGCTTAGCTTCCAATCAAGGACGTTGTTGTACGTGAATTGATGGATTAGCCCCCATATGGAAATCATCGTGAGCACGATACCACCGCTTACAATGACGTCTACATATTTCCCTAGACGCTCCTCGTACAATCGATAAATAATTCCTTTTACAAGCACATCCGCGACAATCGCTACAATCACTGCTATATAAATTAATCTTGTAATACTGTTTAAGCTTTCCAACATTGACACTCTAGTGCTGATCATCAAGGAGACTAGTAGGAAAAATGCGCCAAGTACTGGCGTTAAAGCGCGTCCTTTGTAAGTTTCCTCTACAAATAGAGAGCCAGTAAATAAGGCAGCTAATGCGATACACATCATATATGGCATGCCATTTGTTGCTGCAAAATATACGGTATCTAGCTTGCCAATATAGGCTAAGAAATAGCCAGCTGTGACCACTGCTAAAATATCGATTACAAATAAATCCTTCATGACCTTTTCAAAAGGTGTGAGTGTCTCTTTTGGACGTCTTGCATATAAGTAAATAATGATGAAATAGATGACTGGCATAAATAAGCTTAAATGATCGATACTGAAAAATGGACTTGGTTCATGGAAAACAAAGTTTAGTGTAAATGTCATCACAAGGGAAAGTGAAGTAACAACCTTCATTATACTTGCACGTATTCGTAAGCTCATCATCACGCCTGTAAATGCAATCAAAGGATACAATAAATCATCCACTTTATTCGGAATATTCAATAGCAGTATCATATTACAGAAGGTGATAAACACAAGTGTCACAGAACTATCCAGTACCTCCTGCCATTTTTGACGATAGCTATAAAACGCTACAGCGCCAAATAAAGCCATTAAAATGAAGAGTAGCATTTCTCCATTCTCAAGAGAACGGATAATCAGGTTCAGCAGTAATAAACTAAATGAACCTAAAGAAAATTGGAGTCCGATGTGAAGTGGCTTCCATTTGGATTGAGCGTTATAGAGTAAACACCATATGGCATAAAAGATTGCTAGAATCACAAGTAAGCCAAGTGCAAAAACAACTTGCTGATCACTATTCATAAATGCTACAACACTCACTGCTAGCACTGAAAAGAATGTGGCAATATAAAGGGCTAGCTTTTGCTTGTGCTGGTAAATAACTAATTGCAATGCAGCAAACAATACGACCACAAATAATAAAATAATGACAGCACTAAAATCCATATATTCTAGTAAGTAAGGTAGTAATAATGATGTAAAGGCAACAAAAACAGTTAGTGCTTCATTTTTCTTTAAATAGCTAATGGCAATACCATAGCCAATATAAAGTAGCGTAATGCCTAGTGCTGGAATAAGACCAATGATTTCATATAATATGGAACTCGCTGCGGTTGTTAAAATACCGACAATAAATGCCCCACCATATAAAGAAATCGTTATAGCCGATGAGCCTACTTTCCTACGCTCTAGTCCATAGGCAATAACCGCCAATCCTACCGATAGTACATAGGCAAGGATGATTTTCACGCCATCCGATAAATAGCCATAGTCACTGACAAGTTTTAGACCCCAAAGTACGCCCATTACTAAAATAACCATGAATACTTTTGGAAGTGCCCACATAACACGTTCCTCCATCGATGGCTGTGGTTGCACTTCTTTTTCCGCTACTTTAGTCGGGATAGGCTTCGACTCCAGTACTGGTTTTGGTTTAATTGGTTCTGATTGCTTGATCATCGACTGTCTGGCATCAAGAGTATTCATTTTTTCAGTGCTTTGCGAACCTTTTAATACTGACAACTCCTGACGTAAATCTGCCATTTCCTCCTCGAGCTTCGCAATTCTGCGCTCCAATTCAAGGGACATTCAATCATCCTCCCCACTTTATCAATTTTCTAACATTATAACACATTTATCCTTATTGTAAAATTACACTTTTTGTTTATTTTATCTCGGTCTCCGATACATTAAGGCACGTTCACTATCACTGGTGCCCCGTGTGGTTGGATCAACAATGACCCCCATTAACACAAGAATGGATAAAACTGTATTTAATATAGATGACATTTGCTCACTCATCACACCTGTAAAATCATAGCCAAAAATTGCAGCCACTTGTTGTGCGAGTAAGAGCAACAATGAAAATAGCCCTAGTAGAAATGGAATATGTTGAAGACGAACCTTCCAATTAATTCTCATAAAAGCTCACCTCCCCCCCTCTTGCCACAGTATATGCATAGTGGTTATGTGACACATATGCAAAAATGGAACTCTAGCCAAGTTACTAGTATTTTTTGATAATATTTTGTGATGCAAGCTATTATCAAACATAGAAAGTGAAGGAAGTTTTTTCATGAATAACATGTTCATCTATTTAGTTTACTTAGAGCCCTCTCAAGAATAAGAAGGTTTTCTACATGTAAAAATTTTTGTACATTTTTTTACCAAATCATTGACAATGAATACCACAAGTTATATGGTTAGTTACATAAGTGATTAACCAACTAACAAGTGAGGTGGATTGTGATTCATTCTTTAAATAACAAAAAGCCCATTTTCCAACAAATACGTGAAAGAATAGAAGATGCCATTCTAGATGGACAGCTACAGCCTGAAGATCGCATTCCATCTACAAATGAGTTTGCAAAAGAATACCAGATTAATCCTGCAACTGCTGGGAAAGGCATGAATGAATTAGTGGATAAGGGCGTCATTTATAAAAAGAGAGGTGTCGGTATGTTTGTACATGAAGACGCCAAAAATATTTTAATTACTGAGCGTAAAGAAAGCTTTTTCCAGCAACATATTGAACCATTGAAAAAGGAAGCAAGACGTCTAGGCATTTCAGATGAAGAGTTACAAAAATTGATGCAAGGGGGATCATGAATGAAAATTAATGTGAGCAATGTCACGAAATCCTATAAACATAAAACAGCTTTAAAAAATATCTCTTTCACCATGGAGGGGCCAAAGATTATTGGCTTTTTAGGACACAATGGAGCTGGCAAAACGACTTTTTTAAATTTATTATCAGGTCTCATCTCTACGACAAGCGGAGAAATTTTAGTTAACGGAGAAAATGTCTTCAACTCCCCTTCCACATTACGTGATATTTGCTTTGTCGCTGAAAGTGGCAACTTTCAAGAAGAAATGACCATTGCCCAAACATTAAAGGCCAATCGCTTCTTTTATCCAAAATGGGATGAGGAGCTAGCTCAAGAACTGCTACAAGTATTTGCCCTGAATCCAAAAGATAAAGTGCGAAATCTTTCAAAAGGGATGGTATCTGCACTTGGAATTATTACAGGCTTTGCGAGTTGTGCTTCCATTACTATCGTTGATGAACCGTATATCGGTTTAGATGTAGCCGCACGTAATATGTTTTATGATTTGTTAATTGAACAGCAAACAGAAAATCCGCGATTATTTATTCTATCTACACATTTAATCGATGAGGCGAGCGAGCTATTTGAGGAAATTTTCATTCTACATGAGGGCGAACTTTTGCTCCAAAAGACCACTGTTGAATGGCGAGAGCATATTGTGGCTGTAAAAGGCAATGCCTCAGATGTTGAGAGAGCAATTGGGGATTTACAAGTAATCTATCAACATACATTTATGCAAGAGATGACAGCTATTGTCTTCGCAAATGGTCAATCCATTGAAGATCAGAACATTAAGCTTGAATCTGTTTCTCTTCAAGATATGCTCGTCTATTTAAGTAAACAGAAAGTGAGGCCGGGGCGATGAACACGATGAAAGGCAGTTTTTATATCTTATTTCAAAGCTATAAGAAGCAAAATATTATTTTTTGGAGCATTTTATTTTCTATCGTGCTTTTGTCATTTTTCTTAGATGCATTTTTCGGTCAATATGTATCATTTGCTATGACTATTTCAATTCCTGTTTATATTTTTTACAGTACGATGGCAACAAAGCTTCTCAATAAAACCTTACCCTATTTTTTAAAGCTAGGATTAAGTCGTCAGCAATATATGTTGTATGTCGGGCTATTTTTTATCAGCTGGAGTCTGGTCGGTGCCTTGATGATTGCATGTGCTCATCAAATCATTTCTTATGTTTCTACTCTATTCAAGATCAAAGATATTATTATCATCCACCCTATCTTATTTTTTGATATTACCCATTCATTTTTACAAACAGTAGTATTGGATACAATCTTGCTTCTATTTTGTCTAAGTTCTGGCCTTCTCCTTAACGTTGTTTTTTATCGTTTAGGCATACTAGGAGGCTATAGCTTAATTGGTTTCCTTGCATTAATACCTATATTAATGGTGATCTTTGAATGGTATTCTCCGTTGTATAAACTATTAGCCAATTCATCTATATTAGCGATTTTAGGGAGCATGTTTGTTGTTAGTATTTTCCTCTATCTAGTTATTTCAGCTAGTATGAGAAAGGTTTCTGTAAATCCTGTATAAATAGAATAGGAGGAAGATAATAACATGACCCCAAAAATGTTGATGAAAATAATTGGTTTAGAGTCACTACTCATATTTTTCTATGTTTTAAATGGTGCCTTTGTTTCTATTAAACAACCTTCAAGCCCTTTTCTACAGTTTGCGCTGTTAATCCCATTTGCATTAGGACTCTTCATGTATATAGCGACGAAAAAGAAATGGAGAGAATATTTCTTTTATCCTATTAAAAAGAATCATTTCTTCATCACCTTACCACTTCTTCTTATTTTAGGCATCATCTTAGTAAGCACAAAAGGATTGAATATGACATCTATTAGTGATTTAATTGTCATGTTTATCATGCAAATTTTCATAGTAGCATTTATTGAGGAGTCTGTATTTAGAGGCATTATGCTACGCATGCTAGTAGCAAAAGGGGCTTTTTCTGCTGTCTGGATTTCTAGTATATTGTTTGGCGTCACACATGCATTACAATTACTAGGTGGCCAATCTCTAGAAGATACGATTCTTCAAATCATCTATGCTCTTTTAGTTGGCCTAGTTCTAGCTTTACTTGTATTGGAAGGTCAATCAATTATCGTAACAATTATTTTCCATGGACTGAATAATTTCTTCAACATTATGGGAAATACGGAAGGCTCCATGTTAAGTGCCTATCTTATCATTTTAGTACTCTTTATCTACATGCTTACATTATGGAGACGTCTAAAGAAAATCGATCACAATCTGTTTATGAAAAATGCCAAGTCCATTTAAGACTTGGCATTTTAGTTAGAAGAGTAGATGACCAACCAATGCTGCAATTGGAAGAGAAATAAGCGTACGTAGTATGAATAAGACGACTAAATCCAAAAATTTCAATGGAATTTTTGTACCTAAAATAAGTCCACCTACCTCAGACATGTAGATCAGCTGTGACACAGAAACAACTGCAATAACAAATCTAGTAACATCCGATTCAATCCCTGCACCTAAAATAGAAGGTAGAAACATATCGGCAAAGCCTACGACCATAGTTTGCGCTGCTTCAGCCGCTTCAGGCAAGCCAAGGACAGTTAAAATTGGCTCGAACGGTTTTCCTAAAATCACAAAAATACTTGTAAATTCAGCAAGCATTAAGGCAATTGTCCCAAAAGCCATAACGATAGGGGCAACACCCACCCATAAATCAATTACATTTCTAGAGCCATCTTTGAAAAATTGTCGAGGATCACGATTTGCATGCGCAATAGCAAGTGCATTCTCTAAGCCATGTGAGACAGAATTATAGCCCTCTGGTAATTTCTCACGTGAATAATCTACTGTTGTCCCATCTATATACGTATCTTCTTTTTTCGCAAGTGGATAGATTCGAGGCATAATAATGGCTAATACAATTCCACAAAGGACTACTGTCAAATAATAAGGAATAAAATAGCGTGCCAAATGTACAGTATCCAATACAACGATACAGAATGTGATGGACACTACTGAGAAACTTGTGGCAATAATCGCAGCTTCTTTTTTTGTGTAGTTCCCCATCTCATATTGTTTACTGGTCATTAACACACCTATTGTGCCATCTCCAACCCATGACGTAAGAGCATCAATTGAAGAACGTCCTGGACTTTTAAACAGTGGCCGCATAATTTTCACCATCATTGTCCCGAAAAATTCAAGTAAACCGAAGTTTGTTAAAAATGGTAAAAGGAAACCTGCAAACAAAAAAATGGTAAATAAAAACGTCACAAGCCCCTCATTTGGATCCATTAGGAGTCCACCCGTATTTTCATTATTGATGGCAGAAGGTCCAAAATTGAAGACCACCATTGAAGCAAAGGCTAAACCGATAATACGAGTAATTGTCCAAAACCAATTAACATAAAACAATGTATCTAAAATACTAGGTTCTTTAGCATTTTTACGTGGTATAAATTTCGCTATGAGTGCACCAATTGCAGAAATGGCAAACATTCCAATTGTAAAATAGCTAATGATTGGAGCCACTATCCCCGCTAAAACATTAGCTAATATGGCAATGGGTACTTTCCATCCCTCTTCCGTTAAAATGGGGGTCATAAATAGAAAGATACCAATTAAAGAAGGAATAATGAAGGAAAAATATGTAGCAACAGAATACTTTTTCATTTTTTTCTAAAACCTCATCTCTTTTAATCTCAATAATTTATGTATTTTGCATTACAACAATTAAAATAGTGTTTATAAGAAACATTTATTTATCAATTGTTGTACTACTATACAAGCAAAAAAATGTTGTTTTCATTCAACATCTCATCCCTCCTTCTGTTATAGGACTATTATAAAAGCTTTGAAGTATTGAGCATTAAATAGAATAACACTCACATTATTCATGTTTTTATACCATAAACGTGTTATAAAACTATTGTAAACGCTACAACATATTTGGTTCAACCTCACAATATTCTGAATATTTATTCATCCTTAAATATAGAAAAGTCTAACTTCTTAATTAGAAATTAGACTCCTTTGATTTAGCTAGCAATTCTACTATGCATCAGCTTTTTTTAATTGTTTTACTGGACCCTTCGTGACTTCAGTCAGTTTTGAATTGATAGCAAAGATTTTTGCGTTGATAGTAGTGATTCCAAATTCAACTAGCCTTTTGGAATGCATTTCTATATATTGTTCAGCTGTGCGTTTAGATTCGAATAGGTAGATGCCGCCTGCTTCGTTTGTTTCAGGGCTCTCTGTCCAAATTTTCCACAAAAGTCCTTCCTCTTCATAAATACTTTTTGCTAAATCAGAAAACGCTTCTGCCATCTCATCACCAAATGGTCCATCCAATTTAAAATCTACCTGTAATACGTATGTCATTGCCATTCTCCTCATTATTTAGTAGTAATATAACATTCACCGAGCATTTCCTTCATTTCATATTGATCTGATGAAAGCTCTTTTTTCACATAAGCTATAGCCTCTGACTTTTCCAAATCATACATGACTTCAATTTCTTTGGAAAATAGAAGTTTTTCTTTTTCAAGTAAGCTTAAAAGAGATGGCTGTTGTTTTGGTTGCAGCTCTTCAAAATTGAGAACTTGTTTTAGTCCTTCCACATAGTTTACAAATGGACGTCCACCAACAATTTTTAAGCCTTTATTATCCTCATTCATCATAATAATAGTTGGAAATCCTCTTACGCCTAGATTTCTTACAAGATCAAAATCTTCATTTAATAACTGTTGCCCGCTTGTTTGTTCTGATTCATGTACAATAGCCCCTCCGTCAAGCCCCAGCTTATTTACAATGTCAATCATAACGGATTCCTCTGCAATATTTTGATTAAATATGAATAACGCTTCTCTTGCTCTGCGCAAATATTCAAATGCTGTAGCATCATGCTGATTTTTTTGAATCACTTTAAAAACACGAGATGGCGGATAGGATGATTGCACTGGATTATTCATCATCACTGTTCCATCTATTGGCATGCGATAATATTCTCCAACTTCTCTCCAGTGTCCTACCACGTCCGCAGGTCCTGATATTCCATTTGCAGGGTCTACTGGACCATCACCCCATTTTTCTAGTAATCCTCCCATAATCGTATGAAAGTTAAAATAGTGTCCGTACTGCTCTATAAAGCGTCGAAGAACGGGTTCGAGTGCCCAACAATGAGAACATATTGGATCAGTTACATAGTATACTTCAACGGATTTCTTTGGTTGATTAAAATCAATCATCCCCAATTCATCCTCGCTAGCTACTCCACATACACCTGTCTCTAAATCACAAACCATTGGATGATTCTTCAATTGACTATCCCCTTTTCTTACTTTCGTTAAGAATAAATATATAACTCTCTTATTTGCCTTACAGTTGTATTTTATTCATAATAAAACCATCATTAAACCAATAATTTATTTGAATTGTTGTTTATACAACACTTTTAAGAAATTGTTTAAAAAGGAGTGCTAAGTAATGACCTCATCTAAGACAGATCTTCGTGTTATACGGACTCGTAAATTAATCATGGATTCTTTCATTGCACTTTCTAGTAAAAAAGAGTTCAAGGATATAACGGTTAAGGATATTACGACAGAGGCCATGATTAATCGTGCGACTTTTTATTATCACTTTGAAGATATATATGATTTGTTAGAGAAGGTACTGTCAGAAGTATTATTAATTAATTTGAATGATGACTTTCTACAGTATAACGAACTTAATGAAGGCGCTTTCATTATTCTCTTTAAAGCGATAACTAATTTTCAAAAGTCATTGTCTAATCGTTGTCATAGAGGCTATGAAGAGACAATTGCTCGAATTATTAGAGAGCAGCTTGAAATTATCTTTTACAAAATGTTATTGAAACAAAATGCAGCGACAGAGAACGAAGCGCTAAAAATGACTGCTGTAATATTAAGCTGGGGAATCTATGGGGCTTCTATAGAATGGAGAACTAGCAATCAGGAGATACAGCCCGAAGAATTTATCAAACCTGTAATTCCTTATTTATTGGCAGGTATTGATGATCAACATAAAAGTGAATAAACACTTATGAAATGATATAAGTGTTTACTCACTTTTGGTGGTTAGAGATTTTGTGTTATGATCATCTTTTTATTTTTGGACAGGAGATACAAAAATCATTTGCTTCATCAGAGGTATGATAATAGAAACAACATGTTTTTCTCAAGCGTACAGGTTGCTCCGATTCCATAATTTTCACTTTAGGACCACAGTAGTTCGTCAAAGGATTTTTCCTTTCTCCAAAAATGGAGCCTGGTGCTAGGTTTACAATATAGTGATAATCCTCTTGTATACGAGCCTTTTCTTGCTCGCTGGCCCCTTCCCCTATTTTTGTTTCATAGAGCCAATTCACATAAATAGCTGTGTTTTCCCATAAGATTGTTTTTGGGATTTTACTTATTTTCGCTAATGACCGCCAAACCTTCGCTAAATTATTCGCAAAGATTTCTCTAAGAACCTCATCACGCCATTTTTCACGGTCTTCAGTAGGTATTGACACTGTGCGATCAATTAGCCGAATAGTAGGAAGCCAAGGTTTTGCATATTCCGCTTCTACCCACATATTTTCAATTCTGCAATGTAGTCCTTTATCGTATCTGGACATAGCATAGAATGCTGAAGCTATCGTTAAGACACTATAGCGCTTCGCAAATAACGATGCCGTAACTAGGATAGAGGGCGATTGAAAGAAATGGGCAATTTTTTGTAAATAATCTAGAGCTTGTTCATTGTCCAATAAATTTTTGGCATATAAAGAGTATGTAGCATCTACTGCAGGCTCTATCGCCAATCGATAGTCTCTTAGTAACACGGATGTTTCTTCAGCTGACAGTGTGAGGCTCAACAGATCCCTACCTCCTCTAATTCCACTGATTGAACTGTTCGCCCCTTGCCATGTGGCACACATAAAGGTGTACCAAAGAGCGGGTCTTTAATAATGGTACAATCCATACGAAAAACAGTCTGGACCATCTCTGTTGTCACCACTTCCTCTGGCTTCCCTTGGGCATAAACCTGTTTATTACGCACCGCCACAATATGATGGGCATAGCGACAGGCTAAGTTTAAATCATGTAATACCATAACGATGGTACGCCCTTCTTTGTCATTTAAATCAAATAGTAAATCTAAAATTTCTACTTGATGAGCCATATCTAAATAAGTTGTAGGTTCATCTAGTAAAATAAGATCTGTTTTTTGAGCCAATGTCATAGCAATCCATACACGCTGCCGCTGACCACCTGATAATGCATCTACTGGACGATCGGCAAATTCAGTCATCTGCGTTACTGCAAGCGCATTGTTTACAATATTTTCATCCTCCGTAGACCATTGCTTTAACCAGCTCTGGTGTGGATAACGACCTTGCTTAATCAATTGCTGAACAGTTAATCCTTCTGGTGCAACAGGGCCCTGCGGCAGAATAGCTAAACGTTTCGCCACCTCTTTCGTTGAAATGGCCTCTAGTTTATTCTCATCTAAAAAAATTTCACCCGACTTCGCTTTTTGTAGTCGTGCAAATGTCCGAAGTAGTGTAGATTTTCCACAACCGTTGGCCCCAACTAGTACTGTAATTTTTCCTTTTGGTATTTGAAGATTCAAATCCTCTAAAATAAGATTTTCTCCATAGCTTACATGTAAATTTTGTGCTTCTAAGACATTTTTCAAAATCCTGTCACCTTCTTCTCCCGCTTTTAACTTTTTAACATGGAGCTTTATTGATTGCGCGTTCTAAATAATAAATAAATAAAGAATGGTGCGCCAATTGCAGCAGTAAAGACTCCTGTAGGTAAATCCTTTGGTAAAAAGGCTGTGCGTGCCACAATATCAGCTACAATGACAATGATTCCACCTATAATAGCTGTCACAGGAATTAATCCTGCAAAGGAACGCCCTACAAGCATTCTGCTCATATGAGGAGCCACTAATCCAACAAAGGCAATGCCACCAGCAAAAGCTACTGCAGAACCAGCTAGCATGACACTAATGAGTAGAAAAAGTACACGATACACTTGTACTTTTACGCCTAGCCCTATCGCTATTTCATCGCCTAATTCCTTCACATTCACCGTTCTTGCTAAAATAAATGTTAGTGGCACTAAAATGACTAGCCATGGTAATAGCAAATAGACATCCTGCATATTAGCCCCATACAAACTACCTGTCAGCCATAAATAAGCCTTCGTTGTAGCGGCTACATTACTGATCACAAGCAGCATCGTCACAACTGCCTTTGCTAAGGCCGAGATACCAATTCCAATTAATACCATACGAATGGGTGTGACTCCTTTTCTCCATGACAGTAGATAAATGATGAAGGAGACAATACCAGCACCTAATATAGCAGCTAACGGTAAAAATTGAATGCTGACTGATCCCATAAAGTACACGATAAAAATAATTGCACCCATCGATGCTCCGCTCGTTACACCAATAATATCTGGGGCAGCAAGAGGATTACGAATAATTCCTTGTAAAATTAAACCGGCAACTCCCAGCGCAGCACCAACTAATAAGGCCATTAAGACACGCGGGAGCCTTAATGTATGTAAGACAAAATCATAATCTCCATTCCCATAGCCCAACAATTCTTTCACCACTGTCACTGGATGAATAAACTCACTACCAGCAGATAAACCCAGAACCGTTATGATGACTAATAACAAGCTTAATAGTAATAGTATCCAAGCCGTTCTTTTAACAATTTGAAAGGATATACGATTAGATTTCGTTCGTACTGTCACATAATTAGGCATTTTTTGCTAACCCCTTTCGTGCAATATAAATGAAGAAAGGAGCTCCGATTAAGGCAGTCATGACACCAATCGGCATTTCCAATGGCATAATCACATATCTTGCCGCAATATCAGCCAACAGTAGCAATATTGCTCCCAACACGGCACTGTAGGGAATAATCCAGCGATAATCCGTGCCAACAAGATGGATCGCCATATGAGGGACAATCAAGCCGATAAAGCCTATTGAACCTGCAACAGCTACTGAACTACCTGCAAGTATGATAATAATTATGCCTAGCGTGATTTTCGTGATCATTGTTCGTTGTCCTAATCCTTTGGCAATATCATCTCCTGATTGTAAAATATTGATTGAACGCCCCATAAATATTGCCACAACTGTCACTCCTAAAACAAACGGTAGGACAGGCACAAGCATTTCAATACTACGCCCCGATACAGAACCTGCTAACCAAAACAGGACACTTTGTAAACCTTGTTCATCGATGACTAAAAGCCCCTGCGTAAACGAGACAAATAGAGCTGTAATCGCTGCACCAGCTAATACTATTTTTATCGGTGTTAACCCATCTCTTCCTAATGAGCCTAGGAAAAAAACCATTGCTCCCGCTGCACCTGCCCCTAAAAAGGCAATCCACATATAGCTCATTAAAGACTGAACGGAAAAAAGAGTAATAGCACTGACAATAAAAAATATGGCCCCTGCATTAATACCTAAAATATCAGGAGCTGCTAAAGGATTTCTTGTTAATGCTCGCATTAATGCACCCGCAATGGCAAGGCTTGCGCCAACTACTGTAGCGATCACAGCTCTTGTAAATCTAGATGTTCGAATAATGACATGCTCCTTATTAGCAGCATCAAAATGAAAAATAGCATCATAGATTGACGAAAAAGGTATGGACGTTTGACCAATAGCTATGCTGATTATAAATGCCAGCAAAAGAATCAAACAGCTGATGAGTAAACCTA
The DNA here is from genome assembly GCF_038630435.1 of Lysinibacillus sp. FSL K6-4013. Classification (NCBI taxonomy): domain Bacteria; kingdom Bacillati; phylum Bacillota; class Bacilli; order Caryophanales; family Bacillaceae; genus Lysinibacillus; species Lysinibacillus sp. FSL K6-4013. The sequence continues at coordinate 1,290,615 of NZ_CP152031.1, read as the reverse complement.
CTTGTTTCATCGGTCTACTGGAAAGAATAATTCTCATGTTATGCCAACTTTCTTGATCCACAATTTATCTTATGTAGGTTTCAATTATGCTCAAACACTACAATGAGAGGGCTGTTATTCAAGTATTCTCTAACACTTTTAACAGCCCATCCTTCATTCTCTATTTTTCTAATTCAAACTTGTCATAAATATCATCTAGCATTAAATTAGCACTAGTAATACCACCTGCTAGATTCCAATTGATTTCATCTACCTGATAAACTTGATTCGCTTTCACTGCGTCAAGCTCTTTCCAAAGTGGATGGTTTGTCCAATCTTCATAAGTTTTTTTCACTGTCTCATCATTTTCCATAAACATATAAATAACATCAGCATTCATTTGGGTAATACTTTCCTTGTCCGTTAGCTTCACAATTTCTAAAGAATCATCTGTTAAATTTTTAGGACCTTGGAATCCAAGCTCAGATAAAATAGAACCCGCATAACCTGTCACATAAATACGAGCATGGTCTGCTCTGAAGTTGACAACAGAAACATGGAATGGCCATTTATCGCCAAGCTTCTCTTTGATTTTTGTTTGGAAATCAGCTACTCGCGTATCCCAATCGCCAAGTAATTCTTTCACCTTATCTTCTTGATTCATTGCTTGACCCATCATTTCAGCTGTTCCTTTGAAATCGAAAACTGTTTCATGAGCAACTGTTGGAGCAATCTGCGATAACTGATCATAAATTTCTTCATGACGTACTTTAGAAGCAATAATTAAATCTGGTTTAAGCTTTGCAATTTCTTCAAGGTTTGGTTGTGTTTCTTGTCCTACAATTGCAACGCCATCAAGCTCATTCTTCATATAATTATAAACAGGCGCTTCAGCCCAAGATTCTACTACCCCAACTGGCTTAATGCCCATAGCTACTGCAACATCTGTTGCGCCTTGATATAGTGTAACGATTTTTGTAGGTGTGCCTTCAATCGTTGTAGTACCCATTGCATGTGTAATCTCACGACTAGAAGATTTTGATTCTGTGTTACTTTCTTCTGCTTTGTCGTTCTCTTGTGAACTACTGGAGTTCGATGTTTTCTCCCCACACCCAACTAATAATAACGCGAAGGTTAATAGTAGTGTGAACAGTACAAAAAAGTTCTTTTTCTGCAGTGATAATTTTGGCATACATTTCCTCCTAAGAAATAATCGATAACGATAATCATTATCAATTAAAGAGTATACTGTACGATTGTTTTATTGACAATATATATTTTTTCAAAAAACATACTTTTTCAATAAAAATTTATTTTACATTATGCCGCTAGGAAGAACGTTATTTAAAAAACCTATTCATCGCGTTGAAAAAAAGCAAGTGGATGGTTGTTAGAGGCTTTTACTTTTCACTTCGAAAATATGTGCTATTTTGTTCACTACTGTTAGTATGAAAGAAGTTTTGCAGCATGATTGAGGGGAGGATCATCGCCCTTTGGAAAGGACAATGATGGAACGGAAAACGCCTCGCCCGCAAAATTGCTTTTCCTGCCGTTGACATCATCTTTTTTCAACAATATGTCATGCTTTCATTTCACTCAAAGACGTAGGCAAATTGATTATAGATTTTCTACTATTTTAGTTACTTGTTAGATTTACCTATGCATTAATAGGCAAATAAATAGACCCTATCGACGTATATCTCATATCTTAATAATGAACTACAACTTATCAAAACAGGAGGTAATAACATGTTTCAACGAAGACGCCATCCGGCAAAAGGTCCACACTGCTGTCCGCCACAAATGATGCCAATGCAATATGATCCACCACAATTTTTACCACCAGAGCAATATGTACGCACAAATTATATCCATACGGTTGTTCCACACGTACAACCTGCACATGTTACAACAGTCAACAAACATATGATTGATCATCAGTACTATTTCCCATGCACAGAATCTGTCGTGAATGAATGCTGTGAAACACATACAATGTGCGGTATGCCACCTAACCCTTGCCATATGCCTATGCCACACCATCATAAACGTATGCGCTAATACTAAAATAACGATGGGGTTGTCATATGACCCCATCGTTCCTAATATATGTTCAGAAAAAAACCGAGTCACCTTTATCAGGGACTCGGTATCTTTATGATTAATACATTTTTAAATATTGATCGCGTTCCCACTGATGAACAGTTGTACGGTACATATCGAACTCGATTTCTTTTGCTTCTTTAAAGTTTGCATAAATATGCTCACCTAGTGCTTCCTGTGCTACTTGATCTTTAGCAAGTAATGTTAGTGCATCATCAAGTGCTGCAGGCAGGTTTTCAATACCATTTGCTTGACGCTCTTCTTCCGACATCACATAGATGTTGCGGTTAATAGCAGCAGGTGGAGTTAGGCTTTGACGAATACCTTCAAGACCTGCTTCTAAAATAACAGCCATCGCTAAATATGGGTTTGCAGAAGGGTCTACAGAACGTACTTCAACACGAGTTGAAAGGCCACGCGCAGATGGAATACGAATTAATGGTGAACGGTTTTGTGCAGACCATGCTACATAACATGGTGCTTCATAACCTGGTACTAGACGTTTATAAGAGTTAACTGTTGGGTTTGTTACAGCTGTGAAACCTTGTACGTGTGCAAGAACACCCGCCATGAATTGCATAGCTGTTTCAGAAAGACCTAATTCTGTAGATTCATCATAAAATGCATTTTCTTTACCTTTAAATAGCGACACGTTAAAGTGCATACCAGAGCCTGCTTCACCAAATAGTGGTTTTGGCATAAATGTAGCGTGTAAGCCATGTTTACGAGCGATTGTTTTAACCACTAATTTGAATGTTTGGATGTTATCACACGCAGTAACAGCATCAGCATATTTAAAGTCGATTTCGTGTTGTCCTGGAGCTACCTCATGGTGTGATGCTTCAATTTCAAAGCCCATTTCTTCTAGCTCTAACACGATATCACGACGGCAATTTTCCCCAAGATCTGTTGGCGCTAAATCGAAATAACCACCATGGTCATTTACTTCTAAGGTTGGTTCGCCTTTTGCATCTAATTTGAATAAGAAGAATTCTGGCTCAGGCCCTAAATTGAAGCTTGAGAAGCCCATTTCTTCCATTTTTTTAAGAATTCGTTTTAGGTTGTTACGTGGGTCACCAGCAAACGGTTCGCCTTTCGCAGTGTATACATCACAGATAAAACGTGCTACTTTCCCTTTTTCAGAAGTCCAAGGGAATACTACGAAAGTATCAAGATCAGGATATAAATACATATCAGATTCTTCGATTCGAACGAAACCTTCAATAGATGAGCCATCAAACATCATTTTATTTTCCAGTGCTTTGTCTAATTGACTTACAGGAATCTCAACATTTTTGATAGTGCCAAGAATATCTGTAAATTGTAAACGAATAAAGCTTACGTTTTTTTCTTCGATGAGACGTTTAATGTCCTCTTTTGTGTATTTACCCACAGTTTTCCACACTCCTATAATTTGTCTAGCTTTTATGTTTACCCTACCCTATTTATTAATAGAATCGAGATAAATCCCCTCTTCGGATGGACGATTTTTGCATGCGCTGTGCTTGACGCATTTCTTCGCGCATAATTTGTCGTAATTCTGAATCACTTAAGTCTTGCTCATCAGTTGTTGCAACAGGATTTTTCTTTTTAGCAAATATTTTTTTAATCTTCGCCATATTCATACCCTGTTCTAAGTAGTCTTTAACCTCAAGCAATGTATCGACGTCATTTAGTGAAAACATACGTCGATTGCCTTCTGTTCGGTGCGGCTCAATTAAATGGTGTTCTTCATAATAACGAATTTGTCTTGCCGAAAGCTCTGTTAATTGCATCACAATACTCATCGATAATAACGGCATAGTTCGTCTAATTTCACGACTCATTTAAGTCCTCCTCCAATACCCGCTTATCATATAACGAAATTTTTTTACTGTCAACCAACCATGTAAGGTAACCTAACATGGTTGGTACTATTTTTTTCAATCCGAGTGAAAATTGTAAAAAACTATTCATATTTAGGCTTTATCTATTGTCTTATTATGATTTTTGAATAGCTTGAACCGCACTGCAAATAGCAAATTTAACGTGTTCATATGTTAGTCCGCCCTGAATAAAGGCTGTATAGGGTGGTCGTATTGGGCCATCCGCTGTCAGCTCAATGCTGGACCCTTGAATAAATGTTCCAGCCGCCATGATGACATCATCTTCATAGCCTGGCATATAGGCTGGTTCAGGAGCATAATGGGCATTTATCGGTGAGTTCGCTTGTATTTCGCGACAAAAGGCTATCATTTGCTGTGCTGTTTGAAAAGATACTGATTGAATTAAATCTGTACGCTTCGCATGATAGCTCGGAGAAGTGCTCATACCGATTTCCTCTAACATTGCAGCTGTAAAAATTGCACCTTTTAATGCTTGCGATACTACATGTGGTGCCAGGAAAAACCCTTGATAAAAGTCACCTAGTGTATTTAATGTGGCTCCCGCTTCGGCACCAATCCCTGGAGAAGTCATGCGATAGGCACATTTCTCCACTAGATCTGCTCGGCCAGCAATATAGCCCCCAATTTTAGCCAAGCCTCCGCCAGGATTTTTAATGAGCGAGCCTGCCATTAAATCAGCACCGACCTCTGTAGGTTCCTGTGCCTCTACGAACTCGCCATAGCAGTTATCTACAAAAATAACAGCTTCTGGGGCCAATTTACGTACCTTTGCACACATAGTAGCAATTTCTTCAATTGTAAAGGATGGACGTGTTGCATAGCCTTTTGAACGTTGAATCGCAATCATTTTGGTTTGTGCTGTAATGGCTGCTTCAACACCTGCCCAATCAATGGCCTGATTATCTAGCAAATCCACATGTTGATAACCGATTTTATAATCCTTCAGTGAACCTGTATCTTTATCACCACCATCGACAATGGATTGCAATGTATCATATGGCTGACCAGAAATATAAAGCAGCTCATCACCAGGACGCAAAACACCGAATAGACTAAGCGTGATTGCATGTGTGCCTGAAATAATTTGTGGTCGAACTATGGCTGCCTCTGCACCAAATACTTCTGCATAAACACGCTCTAGATTATCCCGTCCCTCATCATCATAGCCATAGCCGTTTGATGGATGTAAATGATAATCACCTACTTGATGCTTTCTGAACGCTGCTAGCACCTTCTGCTGATTGTAAAACGCCATTTCTTCTACCTTGGCATGATATGGCCGAACTTGCTCCTCAATTTTTGTCGCTAACGATAGCGTTTGTATTGATAAATTTGATGTAAACGTCATTCTTTCTTCTCCATTTCACAATGTCTCGCATTTCAATCAGTAACATTTATTGACTATCTAAATTGACTTCAATCACTCTAGAATTACCCTAACCAACTACTGGTATATGAACGCTTTTGACGAATGTTTTCTTTATTTTAATCACATTTTATCAATTTGTATGTGCACCTGTAAAACTTGCCTATTGTTTCTAAGAGCATTTTACGCTAAGCTAATGTGCGGACTTATTTCGAGAAGCGTATTTAATGACCGATTTTGGCTATTAAATTCATAGATTCTGTTACGTAAAATAGTCTTTTAACTTTAAAAAGTTTATTTATTGATAGAAGGGGTGAAAGGGATGGCTTGGGAGGTTTTTAGTATCATAGGAACAATTGCCTTTGCTATTTCTGGGGCAATTATTGCCATGGAAGAAGAATACGATTTATTTGGTGTATATATACTTGGTATTGTCACTGCTTTTGGTGGAGGAGCCATTCGAAATTTACTCATCGGGCTACCTGTCACAACCCTATGGGGACAGGATATGATGTTTCAAATTGCGCTGGCTGCGATTACGATATTTTTTATTTTTCCGCATCATCTGATTCAACATTGGCATCGTTGGGGTAACTTCACAGATGCGATTGGCTTATCAGCGTTCGCCATTCAAGGCGCACTTTATGCTGTCAAGCTGGATATGCCTGTTAGTGCTGTAGTTGTAGCTGCTGTGTTAACAGGTTCAGGTGGTGGCATTGTGCGTGATTTATTAGCTAGAAGAAAACCATTAGTTCTCCGTGATGAAGTTTATGGTGTTTGGGCAGCTCTTGCTGGACTACTAATCGGCTTCGAGGTTTTTACAGGGGACATTTTCCTTTATATTTTATTCGCGGTAATTACTGCGTTACGTATTCTTTCCTATACGATGAAGTGGCGCTTGCCATTACGTAAGTTAAATCGTGCATAAATACTATTCAGCCAATGACCAAAAATTAAGTCATTGGCTATTTTATTTTTTGTCTAATAATAATCTTTTATGGGTTTCATTCCTTATATGATTGAAGAAGACATTAACTTAGCTTATCTTTTTAACAACTGCATTGCTTCTTCTAATGTCACCATGTTTTTCATCATTGAACAAGCTGCATCTAAAATAGGAAAGGCTAAGGCTGCTCCAGAACCTTCGCCTAAACGCATATTCATGTGCAACATCGGTTCAATACCTAGTAATGCAGCGGCAATTTTTGCCCCTGGCTCCTCTGAAGCATGGGAAGGAATAATATAATCGATTACTTTTGGTTCGAGCTTATAAGCAATGAGGGCAGCTATAGTCGAAATAAATCCATCAATAACCACTGGTTTACGATGAACTGCAGCCCCAAGAATAATACCTGTCATCGCCCCTATCTCTAATCCTCCTACCTTAGCCAGAACATCAATAGCATCTTTTGGATTAGGCTTATTTAAGGTAATTGCTTTTTCAATAATCGCCGCTTTATAGGCAATGCCTCCTTGGCCAACTCCTGCCCCAAACCCTGTTACTTCTATAGGGTCACATCCAGTCAGAACAGCTAATATCGCAGCACTTGGTGTTGTATTGCCAATACCCATTTCCCCTGTACCAAGTACATCAGCACCTTGTATGATTTCCTCAGTGGCCACACGGATTCCTACTTCTATCGATTGAATGGCTTCTTGTTTGGACATAGCTGGACCTTGTGCCATGTTATCTGTACCGTATTTAATTTTATGAATAATGACACCAGCATCAAGTGGAATATCTGCTTTTACCCCAACATCTACTGTGACCACCTTTGCATTGGTAATGCGCGCAATTGCACAAACGCCTGTCCCCCCCTTAGGAAAATTTAATGTTTGAAAGACTGTAACATCTTGCGGATTCGTGGTTACACCTTCCTCACATACACCATGATCTGCAGCACAAACAATCATCACCTTTTTGTCAACCGTCGGATATAATTGTCCTGTTATACCAGAGAGCTGTACGGCAAGTGATTCTAGTTTACCCAAGCTACCTGGGGGCTTACAAAGCGCATCAATCCGCTTTCTAGCTTGCTCCATACCTTTCATATCAACCCCTTGAATGTTTTCAATCGTGTCTTGTAATAATGGCATAATTATTTCTCCTCTCGTTCTCATTAAGACAAAATAAAAAGTCTGTAGTTTATTGTCATGACAAATAAACTACAGACTTTTCCATCATCTATATCTTCTAAAGCAAGTAGGCAGGTCTCCTGGCTCAAGTTCAACATCTCATAGTACCTTCCCAGCAATTCGCTAGTGGCATACACTATGAAACTTCCTTATACAGTGGCGGGTCCGCTAAAGCTTTTCACTTTATTCCCTATTCTCCCTAGTGGGCACCTATTGCTTTTATGTAATTATGTTAAATCTACTTTACAACTTTTTTAGTGTCAATAGATAAAAATTTTTTGAGTGTTAACTTAGTACCACCACCTATTCAAACAATATAGGCTTATCAAGAACCTGTCACAACAAATGAATCCCTCTCGTTCACCTGATTCCTATCAACTTCAAATATTTTATCTGCTTCATTTATTAAAGCAGGGTGATGAGTAACCAATATAACAGTCTTTTGTTTTTCTTTATTTAAATATAAAAGTAATGATTCTATATTTATTTGGTTGTCTTTATCAAGCGCAGAAGTAATCTCGTCAAACAAATAGATATCCGCATCTCTTAGAAGCGATCTTGCTATTGAAAGTCTTTGCTGTTGCCCAGTAGATAATTCAAGCCCATTATGCCCTATAAGCGTTTCAAATTTATAGTCTAACGTTTCTATATATGAATAAATGTTAACCATTTTACAAATTTGAATTAATTCTTCGTCTGTTGCATTCGGCTTTGCTAATAACAAATTTTCCCTTATTGTCCCTGTCATTATAAAATGCTCTTGCGTTACCAAACATACCCTTTTTCTATAAACATCAATAGGAATATATCTAATATTCTGATTGGATAGAAATATTTCACCCTGATAATTAATGTATAAACCTGATAATATATTCAATAATGTCGATTTACCTGATCCGCTTTCTCCCTTAATCAATACAATTTTCTTCAAAGGTATTTGGAAATTTATATTTTCTAAAACTGGAGAAAATGCATTAGTATAGGTAAAGCTTACATTCCGTAATACTATTTTATCTTTATTAAAATGATGCGATGAATTTACATAGTCTGGTACTTCTAATTTCCTTAGCTGATATTTATTGTCTTCCATTAAGTTTTTCACTCTATTTACAGACACAATTGCTTCTTGTAAAAATGAATTTAGTTGGGAAAATCTTAAAAATGACTGACTAAAGTTATTGGCATAGGTTGTGAATGCTATTAATACTCCTAACGTGAGGCTTCCTTTATAAATAAAGTAGGCACCTATAATAAGGATAATCAAATAACTTGTAAAGTTTATTAATTCTATTATTGATCCTGATTTTATGCTTAAACGCATTTTATCAAGAGTATTTTTGTATAATAAGGTAATTTTCTTTTGATAGTTATCTATGGCGTTTACCTCATTATTAAATATCTTAAATAATTTAAATGATGACAGTAATTCTCCCAGATAGGTTAAATAAGAATCTAAATCTTTTTTGATGGCAGTATCCATCATCCTTATTTTTTTTCCATAATATTTAAAAATGATAAGTGCTAAAGGACAAGCTATGAATAAAATACTAGCTAAAATAAAATTTAGATTGATCAATATTATTAACACAATTATTATACTGATAAAATCTATAACAATATTTAAAAACTCTGATACTACCTCAGAAAATGCCTTTGTATCATTTTCTATTTTATTCATCAGTTCACCTTTTGCTTTTAATTGATACTCATCCATGTCCATAGCCATAATTCTTTTTATTATTTTTAATTTAATATCCATTTGTAGATAGCAGGCAAATTTCGTTAAATAATATTTTTGGATTACTTTAAAAAATAAATTAAACAGAAACAAAAAAGCCATAAACACTATAATGAGGAATGCTGAATTGAGATCTTTTACTGTTATAGAATCAATAAATTTACCAAATAAAAGGGGGTGTACTATACTTAAAATCATTGAAATACCCATCAAAATATTTACTTGAAATAATTTTGCTTTGTATGGCTTTGTATACTTAAATACCTCACCTAATATTTTCATGAAATAATACTCTATCTCCCTGATTTAGTTAAGGTTTTCTTATAACCTTTTGATATACAGATAAGCATTTTTCGGCTCTTCCTGTAATATATGTAGAAACTTTTCCATATACGGATCTTTTTCATTACTAATGAGCAAGTTTTCTACTGACTTCTTTTTCGCCTCACTAAAGAGCATGCTTTTGTTGGTGTATATAACCTTTTGCTCGATCGTTCTTTTTAAAACCTCATAGCAATTAGTTTGTTCCTTGGTTTCCCACTGTTCGCCCATTAATGTATTTATCATGTCTTCCGTAATATTATAGCCATAATTAAATTCAAAAAATTTATTAGAATACGGGCGTATTTCAATGATGTCGCCAGAACTACTAATAATATTTTCTAAACTATTGTTATCTGGAAGGCTAAAAACTCTCGTTATTTTCAGCGTGTGATACGGAATGTTGTGGACACCGAAGCTCTCCATTATTTGAGTAATGTCTTTATAAACATTCGCATAATTCTCCACTTTTTCTATACTCACACCTTTATATTGGACAGTTAGCCCGTTATATTGATAATTTTGATAAGGTTTATTTAACAGCTCCTCTTCTTTATATCCATTATAAAAATGTAAGCTTAATAGAACGAAAAGCATCATACTGGTCATAATTCCAGCAACCCACTTTTCCGTTTTATTTGTGGCCCTCCTGCTGAATAAAATCGCGCACGATATAGAACACAAACAAATGGATAAAACACCTATAACATTTAAATAATGAATGAAATCTGGATACATAAAGTTAAGAGTAGGAGCTATATATTGAATCGTTTCTAGTCTATAACCATGCATTAACATTAGTAAAAAATAAATGATGACAATTAAAATTATAGACACGGCTTGATTTTTAAAAATTGTTGCCATTAAAAATGGAATGGATATAGTAAATAGCTGAAAAACAAAAACGATAAGTAGAATTTTATATATTGGTGTCTCTACATATACAAACTTTACAAAACCAACTAATAACATAATGGCAGGGGTGGTCAGAATAAAGCTGAAAACCCATTGCCATAATAAAAGCTTCCCATTTGATATTGGGGAAATCATTAAAAATTTCTCTACATGATATCTTTGATGCAAAGTTATAATTTGAATCGTTAATACACTTGAGAAAATCCCATATAAAGGAATCAATGCTTGCGCATCACTGACTGTAAAGAAGTACTGAGAGATACATAATAGAATGACGATAGCATAATAAGTCAACAAATAATCACTTCGTAAGACCACTTTCGACCAAAATAAAAAGATATCTCTCATTTGTCATTCACCCTTCTTTTAAATAGCAACACATTTCCAAACATAAATAGTATGCCAATACTTAGAAAAATACTTCTCTTTACATTAAATAGCAGATCAGTCATTTGATGTTGTATATAATCAGGATTAAACCATATAGAAAAATAAGGAGAATTTAAATAAATACTGAATACCAAATATACTATTAGTAAAATGTGTAGATATACAGTACGTTTCAAATAAAAGGAAATGAAAAAGCTAAAGGTAATGCTGTAGAAAATAGAAAGGAAGACTTGAAACAATGTAATTAATAAAATGCTAATAGGAATTTTATTTGCATAAAAAATAAAAAAAATTACATAGAAGAAAAATAGATAAACTGAAACAAAAAGAAGAACTGCTACGATTTTTCCAACTATATACATCGCTCTATTTGTCAATTTTAGTAGGATGACTGCTCTTTCAAATGATTGAAGATACCCTTTCCAAACATATGAAACCATACTCGGTATTAAAATAAGTAAAAATACCATTTGTAACTGAAGTGTTCCATACCATTTCTCAATAATCGTTTCCTGAGTGTCTAAGTTATTCATTATAATTGGAAGAACCAGCATTATAAGTATAAGAAAGACGGAAATAGCTCTACTCTTTATGAGTCTTTTTAATTCAAAGTTTATTAAAAAAGGTAATTCTCTCATACGGTTAACTCTTTTCTATTTATATAAATATATGCATCCTCTAAAGTAGGCTCTGTCGATATACTTCCTTGTAACGGATTATCTGCAATGTAACGAATCTCAATACTGCTGCCTTTATCTTGTAAAGATACAAATAAATCCACATGAGGTATTTCATCATCTAAAATATTATAAAGCCATACCTTCCCTCGAACTTTATTAATAAGGTCTATTGTACTACCGAAGTAATTCACTTTTCCTTTTTGTAGCACCATCAAATTTTTACATGTAGAAGCAATATCCTGTACAATATGTGTTGAAAGCAGAATGATTTTATCTCGACTAATCCGAGTAATTAAATTTCGAAAGGAAATGCGCTCATGAGGATCTAAACCTACTGTTGGTTCATCAATGAGTATTATTTTGGGATTACCAATTAAAGCTTGAGCAATGCCAAATCTTTGTTTCATACCACCCGAAAGTTCTTGAATATATTTTTTTTGTTCGCTTAATAGCCCCACCTCTTGAAGTCTTAAGTTTATTTCCTGTTTTCGGCTTTCGCTATTATTCATTCCTTTTAATTTACATAAATAATCAAATGACTCTTCTAAAGTAACCTTTGGAAAAAAATCAAACTTCTGGGGAAGATAACCCAATATTTCACAAACCTTAAGTGGTTCTTTTTTTACGTTTAGCCCTGCAACTTCAATTTCTCCGTCATCAAATGGAAGTAATGTAGAGATTATTTCCATCAATGTTGTTTTTCCTGCTCCGTTTTCCCCTAATAAACCAAATACACCATTATGAATTTCTAAGGAGACATTATCTAGTACCTTTATATTTTTATAAATTTTTGTTAAATTTTTAATTTTGATTTCCATTTTTAACAAACTCTCTTGTATTTTTCTTTTCTAATAATAATTCTCTTTGTTCATCTGATAAACGTAAATATAAATGCAAGGTAGCTTCTAATTGCTTTTGTGTTAAAATGCAATAATGTAAAGGGGGTGTCGTTACTTTACCTGTTGATTCTAAATTTTCATGGTGACACCCACCCCCACATAAATTTTTTGCCCAGCATTTAGTACAATTTAATCTATTTGAAACATGTGCTTCTTCTAAAAATTTTGACCTAGCAATTGAGTAGGTCCCTTCAAAAATATTTCCTTGTTTATACTCTTTATTATTGACAAAACGATGACAAGGATATAAATCACCATTAATATCAACTGCTAAAAAATTAACCTCTGCACCACAAAAATATGTTGATTCGTGTCCAATATGAATACGTTCTAAATTCTTCATTATATTATTGAGTTTGACTGCTTTAGAATATTCTCTTCTATTAACTAAATACTCGAAATAATAAATTAATTCATTATAACTTTTAGACAATTCAATGAATTGATCTTCTGTAAACATCTGCATAGCTGGGGCAGCATATATACTTCTAAAATTCAAATCGAATAAATGCTCATATATATTTACCAAATCAACATTATTCGGAGTAATGGTTGCCCTAACTCCTAATTGTTTTTGCTCCCTTAATTCTTTTGTTCTGTTTAAAATAACATCATAACTTCCCTTTTTATTTCCATAAAAGCGATTTGTGTCATGCTCGTTTTTAGTCCCATCAACACTTACTTGAACAGCGATGTTATTGTCTAAAATAAATTTTGTGATTTCTTTATTTATTAACGTTCCATTACAGGTCATACTAAAGCCTATTTTTTTATTATGTAATTTTACTTTGTGATTTGCATATTCTACTACTTGCTTAATTACTGGAAAATTTAATAAAGGTTCACCCCCAAAAAATACAATGGATAGATCATCACGATCACCTGACTGTTCTAGCAAATAGTCAATTGCTGATTTTGCTGTCATTATAGACATTCTACCTTTTTCGTTATATTCTCCGTCACCAGCGTAACAATATTTACATCGTAAATTACATTCTTGCACCATCATTAATGTGAGTGCACTTATGTTTTTAACATTTTCTTCGTTAACAGCATTACTTTCAGTAGTATCATTGATAATCCTATTTTCTATTAGTGATTGAATAATATTATTAAATTCATTTTCTGCTATTTTTTCTTTTAATTGATTAAAAACTTCCACTATGCTTTTGTTGTCACTTGATAAAATAGAATAAACAATATCATCTATTTCAAATAAACCATTAGTATTCGGTACATAAATATATTTTTTATGATTAACTTCTAACTCTTTAAAACTTGATACTTTAATTTTTTTCTCCATAGATTCAATCATAAATACCCTCCATTTCTTTGATACAATGTAGAGTAAATAATGATTTTACTCTACATTGCAAAATATTAAGCACTTGTTTTAACCGTCTGTATCTTTTCTAAAACAAGTTTCCCAGCCTCCAGCACATCCCCAATCCATAGCATCACACTTATTGCAATAATCTTTTGCATCACAAAAAACACACCATTTAGATTTAGAAATAGCACTATTAAAACCATGATTAATTCTCTTGAGCATTTTTTCACCTCCTCAAACCGCTTATAACTACAACAAAACAATTAATTATTAGGTACTAATATGTAAATATTAATTTGTTTTGTAGTTCAAATTTAACAAAACTTCTCAAATGAGGTATCCGTATTTTCCGCAATCATAGTGAAATTTTAATTATTATTTTGAAAAATTGTCACTTTTTACATTTGATTAAACGGTATTTTTTATCCAGAATATAGAATAAAATGGAATTTGTTGATACGATATCTTCTGAAAATAAATAGGGGGGAGTATTACATATGATAAAGTTAACACCTAAAGAATATGAGATTTTAGAGCGTATTGCTGAGGACAAAACCAATAATGAGATTAGTTTAGAATTAGGTATGAGTAGGAGAACAGTGGAATATCATATATCTTCTATTATTCGCAAATTAAATGCTGAAACTCGTTTAGGTGCTGTTGTAACAGCTATTAAACTAGGCTTACTAAGTATCAAATAAATTTTCAACTCATGAAAGATTTAATTTTGGAGAAATCCCTTTATATGACACTCCATTAAACTGCTCTGTTAGTTAAGAACGAACAAAACAAAAAAATAGACCAAACATATTTATGTGTATAATATGTCTGGTCTATTAATTTTAATCGAGTTGGAAGTTGTCATTCCAAGATAAGGAACTCTTTCTTTTTTACTCACACTTTATTTAAATTCTAATTCTCCATCATAAGCCAGCATGCCGCCTTCAAGGTTGGTTACATCAAATCCTTGTGCTTCTAAGTAAGCACACGCATTGGCAGAACGAGCTCCAGCCTTACATACAATAATATATGGCTTTTCTATATCTAATTCCTCTAAACGTTCAGGGATTGTTCCAAGTGCAATATGCTGAGCGCCTGGGATCATACCATGTGCTACTTCATCCTCTTCACGAACATCGATAATATATAGGTCCTCATTTGCATCTAAAAGATCTAATAATTCTGTTGTTTCCATTGTTTTCATTAACTTCGTCCTCCAAAATATCAAATTCCACTATCATTATAGCTTGTAGCAAAAAAAACAGCCAGTGTGGAGAACACTAACTGTTTTACAATCTTTTTATACGTCTGTCTCTAAAAACTCTATTTGTTTTGCTGGAACGAATGTAGAAATGGCATGCTTGTAGATTAGGTGCTGCTTATTTTCAGCATCTAATAGTAATACTGTAAAATTATCATATGATTTCACGGTCCCTTTTAACTGAAATCCGTTTAATAGAAATACAGTTACAAAAACACTGTTTTTACGTAGTTGGTTCAAGAACGTATCTTGCAAATTGATTGATTTCATCAAATAGCCTCCCTACTAACTTTCTACCTCTTCATTCCTATAGTAGCACGTTCTACCAATTTATCAATTAGTAATTTTTAGAAATTTTTCTTTATTCTTATAATCGTTCATCTGGCGTAATAAAATGAACATCCATTTTATTGCGGAAATAAGTAAGTTGTCTTTTTGCATAGCGACGGGAATTTTGTTTTAAGCTATCAATGGCTTCCTCTAAGGTACATTTGCCATCTAAATAATCATATAATTCCTTGTACCCAATGGCTTGTATAGATTGCACACCTCGGATATTTTGCTGCCATAATCCCTTCACCTCTTGCAGAAGACCATTTTCCATCATTAAATCAACCCGACGATTAATACGGTCATATAGCACGTCACGGGACATGTTTTGACCTAGACCTAAAATAACATGATTGTAAAGAGGCATTTCCCCTCGATTTTGCGCTTCTGCTGCTTTTGATACACCACTTAATTCCAGCATTTCTAAAGCACGAATAACACGTCGTGTATTGTTTGGGTGGATTGTCTCCGCTGTTTGAGGGTCGAGTTGTTTTAATTTATCATGCATTGCCTCAGGGCCAAGCTTTGCTAATTCCTCATAATAGGCTTTACGTGCTTCTTCATCTACTTTTTCATCAGTAAATTGGAAATCATAGAGGACAGCCTGTACATATAAGCCAGAGCCCCCTACTATTATAGGTAATTTTTGACGAGCTTGAATTTCCGTGATTTTCGCACGTACTAATTTTTGATAATCTGCTACTGAAAAAGATTCTGTTGGCTCTAAAAAGCTTAGTAAATGATGTGGAACGCCCTCCATCTCTTCTTCAGTAATTTTAGCTGTACCGATATCGAGCCCTTTATAAACTTGCATGGAATCACCATTAATGACTTCACCGTTATATTTTTTTGCCAGTTCAATGCTTAAAGCCGTTTTACCAGAGGCAGTCGGTCCTACTATTGCTACGACCTCTGCCTGCTGCAATTTAGTTTCTATCATATTTTTCTAACCACCGTAATAAAACTTGAAAGACCGCTTCTTGATTGTCTTCATTTAAAATTTCATGTCGTTTTTCCTCGAATAAATAAACCGTTACATCCTCTACACCTATCGCTACCAATTGCTCAGCAACTTTATAAACTCCTAGCCCCTGTTCACCGACTGGATCTTTACTGCCACTTATCAAGAGAATAGGAAGATCTTTTCTTACTTTTGCTAATTCTTTTTTACGATTTAGCGTCGCAAAGCCGGTTGTCAAATCAACGAAAAATTGATTCGTTGGAATGAAGCCACAATAGGGATCGTCTATATACTTTTGCACCTCTTGTTGTACTGAACATAACCAATCATAGGCAGTCTTTGGATTCGGAAATTGCTTATTAAAGCTACCAAAGCTCAGTTGATTTAACAGCTTACTTTCAGTTTCTTTCCCTAGTCCCTTAGCTAAAGCTTTGGCTACTAGATTTCCTACAGCATGCAAGGCTGTCACATTCCCAGTGCCACAGAGAATAACATTGTCTACTTGCTCTCCGTATAATTGGATATAGCGTCTAGTAATAAAAGAACCCATACTATGGCCAAAGACAATAAAAGGTACATTAGGATATGGTGCGTGGAGTTGTGTAATCACTTCATGAGCATCTTTTACAACACGCTCAAAGCCGTTTTCTTCAGCAAAAAAGCCCAATGTCCCATTATATGCTGCCGTTTCACCATGCCCGCGGTGATCGTGCATCGTCACAACATAGCCTGCTGCGTTGAGTGTTTTCGCAAATGTTAAATAGCGACCGCTGTGCTCTGCCATGCCATGCAAAATGTGAATATGTCCTATACATGGCGTTGAAGGCTCCAATGTTCGAGTGAAGACAAATTGTTCATCCGACATTTGTATATAACGCTCCATCCCTTACTCCCCTTCTTTCACAAAATTTGTTGCATCGTTAATGGCTTGCTCTAATTCAGCAATATACCTATTTTTTTGCTCCTCCGTATAATTCAAGCGTTGTTGCATCACCTGAATCACTTGCTGTTTATAAAGCTTTACTGCTTCAATATCGAAGTATAATAAACCAGTTCGACGAATAAAGAAGTCGCTTGGTGTATAGACCATTTCGGCCTCAATGCCATACAGTAGCATCGCATGTAAGGCAAGAGGCATTGTACTACCATGTTCATGTAAAAATTTCACGCGATCAAATAAGGCATCTACATTCGTGCCATACTTTTGTACAAGCTGCTTGGCTTCATCATAATTTAAGCCATACTGTACGCCTTCTCGTGCTTTATAGGCAATATAGTCAGGGAAATTTATAGCGTTAATTCCCTTTGCACCGGAAAGTGCTAGCTCACGTGTTAAACAGGCACTTGCATGCTTGTAACGACGGGCCTTCACAATTTTATCGACAATCGTTTCAGCCATTTGGCGATAGCCCGTAAGCTTGCCACCAGCGATTGTCATTAAACCACTTGGCGCTGTCCAAATTTCATCTTTCCTTGAAATTTCTGATGGATCCTTGCCTTTTTCATAAATCAGTGGTCTTACGCCTGCCCAAGAGGATTCTATTGTGTCTCTTGTAATAGTAGCTGTTGGAAAGACCTTTTTTGCAGCCTCGATTAGATAATCCACATCTTGCTGAGTCGCCACAGGGTGTACAGGATTACCCTCAAAGACAGTATCCGTCGTCCCTACATAGGCTTTGCCATCTCGTGGAATAGCAAAGGCCATGCGACCATCAGCAATATCAAAATAAACGGCTTGCTTTAGTGGAAAATCCTTTTGTTTGATGACAATATGAACGCCCTTTGTTAGACGTAATTGCTTGTTATCTGCTACTTTATCTTTTTGTCGTACGTCATCAACCCATGGGCCTGTCGCATTCACAATTTGTGCAGCATGGACATCCAGCATTCTCCCCGTGACATGATCCTTCACTTTAATGCCAACAAGCTTTTTCTTTTCGTAGATAAATTCCGTCATTTCCGCATAATTGAGGCAAAGTGCTCCATATTCTGCAGCCTTTTTTAATACTTCAATTGTTAGACGGGCATCATCTGTACGGTACTCTACATAATAGCCACCACCAACTAAGCCATCTTGATTGAGTAAAGGCTCTAATGCCAGGGTTTCCTGCGCGTTTAACATCGTTCGACGTTCATGTTTTTTGACACCTGCTAAGCGGTCATAGACCTTTAAAGCCATAGATGTTGTGAACGGACCGAGTGAACCCTTTTTATATAAAGGTAATAGCATTTTTTCAGGCGTTGTGACATGTACAGCATTATCATAAACAATTTCACGCTCTCTCCCTACTTCTGCTACAACTCCCACATCAAATTGCTTTAAATAACGTAGACCACCGTGAATCAGTTTGGTTGAACGACTCGACGTACCAGCTGAAAAATCCTGCATATCAATTAATGCGACAGAAAGGCCTCTTGATGCGGCATCTAATGCAATTCCTGCACCTGTAATACCACCACCAATGACTAATACGTCAAAGCTATAGTGCTCTAGATAATATATAATTTTTGGTCGCTGCTCAAATGAAAACATACCTTTCTCCCCCAATAGCTATGATTTAAAAATTCGTGTTGCCTCAACAGCCTTCTGCCAGCCTGTATACAGAGCCATGGCTTGCACTTCATCCATGTGAGGTTGGTAGGTTTGCCCACTCACCCATAATGAGGATAAAGCCTCTTGGTTTGGCCAAAAGCTTGTCGCCAGTCCTGCTAAATAGGCTGCACCGAGGGCTGTCGACTCATTCAATTTTGCTAGTTCTACTTGTAGCTGTAAAACATCACTTTGGAACTGCATTAAAAATTGATTTTTGACAGCTCCACCATCTACACGGAGTACTTCAATCGGAGTACCTGCTGCTTCTTCCATTGCATCTAGTACATCTTTCGTTTGATAGGCTAATGATTCTAGTGTTGCTCGAATAAAATGTTCTTTTGACGTTCCTCGTGTTAACCCAAAAATGGCGCCACGTGCATCTGTATCCCAGTAAGGTGTACCGAGTCCAACAAAGGCAGGGACAACATAGACGCCATCCGTATTGTCTACTTTTCTAGCATAGGTTTCCGAATCCTCTGCTGCACGAATCATCCGTAGTCCATCGCGTAGCCATTGGATAGCTGATCCTGCTACAAACACACTACCCTCCAATGCATAGGTCACTGTCCCATCTATTCCCCACGCAATGGTCGTTAGTAAACCATTTTCAGATGTCACTGCCTGCTGTCCTGTATTTAAAAGCATAAAGCAGCCAGTGCCATACGTGTTTTTCGCCATTCCTTTGGTAAAACAAGTTTGTCCAAAAAGTGCGGCTTGCTGATCACCCGCAATACCAGCTATCGGAATTTTTTCTCCAAAAAATATACTTGGAGCCGTTTCTGTGTATATTTCTGATGAATTTCTCACTTCTGGAAGCATGGACATCGGAATAGCTAAAAGCTCGCAAAGTTCCTTATCCCACTGCAATTCATGAATATTGTAGAGCATTGTTCGAGCTGCATTTGAGTAATCGGTCACATGGGCCTTTCCCTTTGATAATCGCCAAACAATCCATGAGTCAATCGTCCCAAATAATAAATCGCCATTGTCTGCCTTTTCACGCGCACCTTCAACATTATCTAAGATCCATTTAATTTTAGTCGCTGAAAAATAGGCATCTAAGCGTAGCCCTGTCTTTTGCTGGAAACGTTCTTCATGTCCTTGTTCTTTTAATGCATTCACTATGTCCTGTGTTTGACGTGATTGCCAGACAATCGCATTGTAAATCGGCTGACCTGTGTGTTTATCCCACACCACTGTTGTTTCGCGCTGATTGGTAATGCCGATCGCATGAACCTCACTTGCTTCATGGCCACTTTCGGTTAATACAGCCGCAATTACGGACAAGATAGATCCCCATATTTCATTTGCATTATGCTCTACCCAGCCAGCCTTTGGAAAAATTTGTTGAAATTCCTTTTGTGCTACATGAACAATTTGACCTTTTTTATTAAATAAAATGGCTCTTGAACTTGTCGTTCCTTGATCAATCGCTAAAATAAATTCGCCCATCCATTTTCCCCCTCTCACTTACATAACCCGTTTAAACATTTTTTCCACTTCATACGAAGTAAAGTGAATAAGCACTGGACGTCCGTGTGGGCATGTAAATGGATTATCTGCATTGCGTAAATCTCGTAGCAATGTTTCCATTTGCTCTTTTGTTAAATAATGATTGGCTTTAATCGATTTTTTACAGCTCATCATAATCGCTGCTGCCTCACGTAGCTTTTTGATATCAGCCTTTTTAGTTGTCAGCACCTGTTCAATTAAATCCTCAATGATTTCCTGTTCCTCCCCTTGTGGGAACCAACTCGGGTGTTCACGCACAACAAAAGATGACTGTCCAAATTCCTCTAAAAATACGCCTACAGCTTCTAATTCATGCCTGTGTTCTCGTAAGATCAATGCCTCATCGGCTGCATAATGGAATGTTAATGGTAACAATAATGCCTGACGTTCATGAGGATTGACTTGACCGACTTTTTCACGGAAAAATTCGTATTTAATACGTTCCTGTGCAGCATGCTGATCAATTAAATAAAAACCATCCTCCATCTGCGCGACAATGTATGTGCCATGGATTTGCCCTACTACTTCGAGTTCAGGAAAGGGTTCCTTTGTAGGCGCCTCTTCCAATACTTCGGAATGTGCCACTATAGTTACTTCATCTTTTATTTCAGCCTCCATTTGAGGTGTAGGCTGCCAACTTTCCTCTCGAACAGTAGAAATAGGCTTAGGTTCAACTATCTGCTCACAATTATTTTCTTGAATGGTTTGGACATCATATAATTTTTCTACGATGGCATTCATTTTCTCCACATCCATCTTGGGAGCAGGCTTCCAAATGTTTAATTGCTCAGTAGCTGGTTTAACGATTTTTTCTTTTTTTTCCATTTGCGGAACTCGAATAATGTTGCGTATTGTTTCACGAATGGTTTCTTCTATTAGCTTCAAAAGCTCAGGCTCTTTACTTAAACGAATTTGATGTTTTGCAGGATGCACATTCACGTCTGTTAAGTAAGGATCACCTTTTATAAATAGAACAACTATCGGGTAGCGCTCAATAGGTAAATACGTATGGAAGGCATCCACAATAGCCTTTTGTACTAAATAATGCTTGACCCAACGACCATTTACAAATAGGGACATATAATTTTTAGAAGCACGTGTTACCTCTGGCAAGGTTACAAAGCCAGAAATTTGATAATCATGTGACTCGCCTTGGAAAGACACCATTTTCTTGGCATTATGTACACCATAAATAGCAGCAAGTACTTGTTGTACATCTCCACGGCCATTTGTTTGTAGTAATTGTTGACCATTATGCAGTAATCTGAAAGCAATTTGTGGGTTACCAAGTGCGAGGCGATTCATCAGGTCTATTGTATGCCCAAGTTCAGTTTGAATGGTTTTCATATATTTTAAGCGCGCGGGTGTATTAAAGAATAGCTGTGATACAGTTAAATCAGTCCCTTTACGCAACGGACCAGGCTTATGAGTGAGGATATGTCCACCTTCAAGCTCTAAATGTGTGCCAGATTCACCATTTGATGTAATCAATGTCATTTTAGAAACAGAAGCAATGGATGCTAAAGCCTCACCACGGAAGCCAAGTGTCCGGATACGGAATAAATCATGTTCCTGATGAATTTTACTAGTAGCATGACGAGAGAATGACATGAGTGCATCCTCTTCATCCATACCGCTACCATTATCTATTACTTGAATGGAAGTGAGACCCGCTTCTAGTAAAAAAACATCAATGGACGTACTTCCAGCATCAATAGCATTTTCCACAAGCTCTTTGACAACAGAAGCTGGCCTTTCTACTACCTCTCCTGCTGCGATTTTATTGGATAGCCATTCGTCCATAATTTGTATGTTTCCCACTAACGTATCACTCCTTTATTTTTTAGCGTTCACTAGCTCTTGCTGTAGCTCATATAAAATATTCATCGCCTGCATCGGTGAAGTACCTAGAATATTGACCTTTTCTAATTTCTTTAGCACCTTTGCCTCGGATGGAGAAATCGACTCTTCCTCTGCAAATAAAGACATCTGCACTGGTTGTTCAGCTATCACCTGTGTTTCGGCAACTACCTCTTTCCCTGCCTCAAAGTTCTCAAGTAATACACGGGCTCTAGCTAAAATTTCCTCAGGTAATTGAGCAAGCTGTGCCACATGAATACCATAGGATTTATCAGCCGCTCCTTTTTTTACCTTATGCAGGAATACGACCGTACCATTTTTTTCGGTTGCCGAAACATGCACATTTTGTAAGCGTGGCAAATCCTTTTCAAGTGCTGTCAATTCATGATAGTGCGTAGAAAATAACGTATTTGCCCCAATTTTGTCATGAATATATTCCATCATTGATTGTGCCAAACTCATACCATCATATGTCGATGTTCCACGTCCAATTTCATCAAATAGCATCAAGCTATTTTTTGTTGCATGCATAATTGCATGTTGCGATTCAAGCATCTCCACCATAAATGTAGATTGCCCTGCCGCTAAATCATCAGCCGCTCCAATCCGAGTAAAAATTTGGTCGGTAATAGGCAATCTCGCTTTTTCAGCGGGTACATAGCAGCCCATCTGTGCCATAACAACTATTAATGCAACTTGACGCATATAAGTACTTTTACCTGACATATTCGGTCCTGTAATAAGCATCATATTGTTCTGCTCTTCTAGGACACAATCGTTTGGTACATACATTTGCTTATTCAGCATTTTTTCAACTACAGGATGACGTCCTTCTATAATTTCTAGGGCACGTCCACCATGAAATTGCGGTTTCGTAAATCGATATTTTTCTGAGACACTTGCAAAGCTTAGTAAAACATCTAATTCACTAATGCTTGCTGCCAGTGCTTGGACACGTGGAATATAAGCTTTTAATACATCACGAATTTCTACAAATAGGTTGTACTCTAATGTTAAGCTTTCTTCTTCAGCATTTAAAATCAATGCTTCTTTTTCTTTTAGTTCCTGTGTAATATAGCGCTCCGCATTCGCCAGTGTTTGTTTGCGCTCATAGCGTGTTAAATCTGCTAAATGAATATTTGATTTTGTAATTTCAATATAGTAACCAAAAATGCGATTATAGCCTATTTTTAAATTTTTAATACCTGTTTTCATACGCTCTTCTTGTTCAAGTTGGGCAATCCAATCCTTACCATTACGAGCAGCATAGCGAAGTTCATCTAAGCGTTCATTATAGCCATCACGGATAACATCCCCTTCTTTAATGGTAATAGGGGGATTATCGGTAATCGCTTTTGCTAATAATGCCTCGACATCTGAACATGTATCAAGGTCTGCACCTAAATGCTGTAACGTTTCTTTATTTGAACCCATTAACTGTTGCTGGATAGTTGGCACTTGGCGTAAAGAATCACGCAATTGGGCTAAATCTCGTCCACCCACATTACCAAAAGCAACACGACCAGCCAAACGCTCTAAATCATATACCTGTTTTAAGGATGCTTGAAGCTCTGTTCGTACAAAATATTCTTCCAATAAATCCGTCACAATCGCTAGTCTAGCCTCTATTGCTGAACGTGTGGCAAGCGGCTGGTGTAGCCATTGCTTTAATTTTCGCCCACCCATCGCTGTCACAGTGTCATCTAATAGCCATAAGAGTGTCCCTTTTTGATCGCCACCACGAATCGATTGAATCAGCTCTAAATTGCGCTTTGAGCTAGAATCAATGCGCAAATAATTTTTCATTTCATTAAATGTGAATGCCTGAATATGTGATAAAGATCTCATTTGCGTTTGATCAATATATGCTAACAATCGAAGACATGCTATTTGTAACGGTTGTGGTACAGCTTCTAAATAGCCTGCTGCTTTGTGCATAGGCATTTCATTCACTTCAATTGAAAGCACGATACCAGCATTGACGGCATGCTCTGCTAATAATAGCTGCAAACTATCCGTTACAATCAGTTCTCGAATGCCATAAGCCTGCATTTGCATTAATAAGGCTTTCCCATCGCCTTCAATAGAAGACGCTACTGCCTCACCTGTTGATAAATCTAAATAAGCATAGCCAAATGTTGTGTCATCTAATTGCTCTGCCGCGCCAATAAAATGATTAGATTTACCATCAAGGGCCTTCCCTTCCATAATTGTTCCTGGTGTGATAAGCTGAACCACTTCACGTTTGACCACACCTTTTGCTTGCTTTGGATCTTCTGTTTGTTCACAAATAGCCACTTTATAGCCCTTTTGCACAAGTGTTTCAATATAATTTTTAGCCGAATGATGCGGCACACCGCACATTGGTATTCGCTCTTTTGCGCCTGCATCTCGGCTTGTTAATGTAATTTCTAAAATTTGTGAGGCATTGATTGCATCCTCAAAAAACATTTCATAAAAGTCACCTAATCTAAAAAATAAAAAGGCATCTTTGTAATCTTCCTTTACCTGTAGATACTGTTGCATCATTGGTGTATATGTTGTCATATCACTATTTACCTCGCTCTTGCCTTATAGATATATTTATTATAACAAAAGATACATGCGAAACGCTTCAATCACCTTTTTTAAGATGCTAGCATTTCGCATGTATCAAAAAATGATGTTTAGTAGACTTATCTTGGACGTTCATCAGGAAACGATGAAGACTCTAACACATACCTGCCTTCTCCTTCAGAACTAGAAGATGAGCTAGAACTAGAGCTTGATGAGGATGAAGATGAGGATGAACTTTCATCACTAAGGTTCCAATCTTCTTCATAGTCTAGTGGATGCACACTAATACAAATTGTTGTTTCACCCATTACTTCAACAATTACTTCACGTTCTACTACAATTTCAAATTTCGTACCACATGGAGAGATTATCGCTTCAATACAATTTGGTTCTTGTATCACACGTACACGAACATCATCACCAACACTAATTTCACCTTCTCGATAGTGAAGCTTCACTTTGTCTTTATAGTGAACCGTTTCAGAAAACACAGCTGTTTTCGAATGATTACTATAGGCATACCATACATTGACATCAAATTTCCCTGTTACTTCTACAAATTTCCCAACTTTTTTTGCAGAGCAAGTATGATTGATTACCCAGCATCCTAAAATACTTGTCGGTTTATTTGTTGGTGATAATGTCACACGTTCTTCCGTTCTCTTCTTCCCTTTGGCAACTACTGCTTTCGTCACGATTTGTCGTAAACGTTTCAGCGCAATTCCTCCTTCGACTCTTTTCACTCCATCATATGCAGGTAGCGCCCATTGGGTGAACATATATTTTTAGAGAATGAAATGGATCATTTAAAACTTTTCTGTGAGAGGCCTAAGATAGCCGCTGTAAGCTTCAATAGAAGAAGACGTAAAAAAAGCTCGAATGACAGCATTCGAGCTTTGATTTCTATCATCTTTTAAGAGCAGCTACCTGGCTGAGTGTTTTCTACATACGAGCCGGTTTCACCACGAAGTACATCGCCACCAGTTGAACGAATAATTTCATTTGTTACATTATTTGCGATTGTATTCGAAACAAGTTGCAATAAATCATTTACATCGCCTTGTGATTCTTTAAATTGTTGTACGACTGGGATGGCATTAATTTCTTCTTCGATTTTGGCAATTTTATCTTCAATCATTTTTAATGCTTTTTCTTTCCCTAAGTGTTGGAAATTAACCGCTTGTTTTTGTAAGCTTTTTAAACTTGCAATACGTTCACGTACATGTTGATTTTCATTAATTTGCGCTTCTGCTTTTTTGAAAAATTCAACCTCTGGCGTATTCGCAATCATATGTGCAATTTCGTGTGATTTTTTAATTAAATCTTCTTTTGTATATAAGACTTGTGTCATTTACGCTTCCACCTTTTCATTTTTTACGACTTCTACAAATTCACCAGTAAGTGAATAAGATGTAGTCTCTGTTATTTTTACTTTTACTAATTGACCAATTACTTCTGCTGGTGCTTTAAAGTTAACTAAACGATTTTTTCGCGTATAGCCCGCTAGCACATCGTCGCGTCGTTTACTTGTTCCTTCAACTAATACTTCGACAACCTCGCCATTTAAACGCTCTAATGCTTTGCGTGAGTATTCGCCCACCACTTCATTTAAACGTTGAAGACGCTCTTTTTTCACCTCTTCAGGTACATTGTCGATCATTTTCGCAGCTGGTGTGCCTTCACGTGGAGAATAAATATACGTAAACGCTGCCTCAAAGCCGACTTCACGGTACAAGGACAATGTTTCCTCAAACTGCTCCTCTGTTTCATTCGGATAGCCAACGATAATATCTGTTGTTAATGTTACTTCAGGAATTGCCGCTTTAATTCTATCCACTAAACCGAGGAAATGTTCGCGTGTGTATTTACGCGCCATAATTTTTAGCACGTCATTCGAGCCAGATTGTACTGGTAAATGGATGTGCTCCACTAAATTGCCACGTTTTGCAAGAACTTCAATTAAATGATCGTCAAAGTCACGTGGATGACTCGTTGTAAAACGGATCCGTGGAATATCAATCTTTCTTAATTCATCCATTAAATCTCCAAGACGATAATTAATATCCTCAAAATCTTTGCCATATGCGTTGACATTTTGTCCCAGCAACATAATTTCTTTGTAGCCCGCTGCCGCTAGCTCACGAACTTCAGCAATAATCTCCTCTGGTCGGCGACTACGCTCTTTCCCACGTGTATACGGAACAATACAATACGTACAGAACTTATCGCACCCATACATAATATTAACCCATGCCTTAATGGAACCAAGACGTTTTTTCGGCAGATTTTCAATGACATCGCCTTCTTTAGACCAAACCTCTATGACCATTTCTTTCGACATGTAGGCTTCTTTTAAAATGTTTGGCAGACGGTGAATATTGTGTGTACCAAATACCATATCGACATGTGGATAGCTTCTTAAAATTTTATTAACCACAGATTCCTCTTGCGACATACAGCCACATACCCCTATTAGCATCTCAGGGTTTTTTCGTTTATATTTCAGCAGGAAACCAAGTTCTCCAAATACTTTGTTTTCTGCATTTTCACGAATAGCACATGTATTTAGCAAGACAACGTCAGCCTCTTCAATCACCTCTGTTGGTGTGTAGCCTAGCTGCATAAAAATCCCTGCCATTACTTCTGTGTCATGCTCATTCATTTGGCAGCCATAAGTTCGAATATAGAAGGTGCGATCTTTGCCCATTCCTGTGAACTCTTCTGCAATGCTAAAATCCTTATGATACTTGACATCTTCTTTCCCACGTTTTTTAGCATCTTTTAAGGAAGGAGCTGTAAAGACCCTCTCAAAATATTTACTATAATCCTTTTCAGGCTTGTCTTCTTTTTTGGGTTGATTGACTTGTTGATTTGCTAAGCGTTGTTCCTCATTCATCGCAATCAGGTAACTCCTTTCAAACGAAATCCATGCACTTGAATTCCCATTTTATTATTATACTGAATAGTTGATACTTCCTACAAGGTTTGCGCCTCAAATGTCGTGGTTTCGACTTAATTATATGAAGATAGGCGTAATTATCCATCAGCTCTGGCGTTCTATCCTGAAAGTTTTAAAGCCCTATCCTTCATTTCACCTATGCTAACCATTGCTTTTGTTAAAATACTTGCTGTATTTTATCTGTAAATATGAATGATACAATTTCAGCTTTATCCAACGCTTTATATTCATATCTTCTTTATATAGTAATGCATCCGTGTATTGCCCATCTTTCTTTAGTTGCTTTGCTTCTATTTTTAATTTTTCATTCTTCATGTATTTAAATAACGTTTTTGGTGGAAGGAGTGACCATACATGCTTCGTCTGGACATATGTTCGTTCATGATGAACTTGGAATAAATAATCATCCACCACATATTGCATTAAATTATACCCGCTTGCGGTCACATAGTAGCTTGACGCCCCTGCGCGCAAATTCATTTCAAATAGCTTGTATTTCCCATCCCTGATGTCATATTTCATATCAAAATTAGCAAAGCCTGTATAGCCGATGTCCTCTAAAAAATACCGAATGGATTCCATTAGCTGTTCATCATAATCGGTCATGACCGCTAAAGAAATGCCTTTGTTTTGTGGAGAGGGATCTTCAAGTAGCTTGTTGCTTACACACATTAACTTTACTTTTCGATCCCTTCCTACATATACGTCTAGAACACGTATATAGGAATCATCGCCTGGAATAAATTCTTGAACGATTAAGGTGTCTTGATAGCTAGAACGATAAATACAGCGAATGATGTGCTCCATCTCGTCGGCATCATGCACTAGATATATTTTTTTCTTTTCAGGAAAGGAACAGTTCGTATAGCTCACGGCATTGGAAGGTTTAATAATAATGGGATACTGGATAGGGATGTCTCTATTTGGATGATGTGCCTTTGTTATGATGATGGTTTTGGGGTATTTTAACTGATATTTATCACAAAGTTGGTAAAACTTTTCCTTAGTTTGGACCATTTTTAGTAAAGCCTGATCAATATAAGGTAAAATAAAGTACTTTTCAAGCTTCTTTTTATTTTCAATGATAAGCTCAGCATAGTAGCAGTCACACACTAATAGAATCAATTTCTTTTGCTGGCACTGCATGGCTACTCTGACTAGCGCTTGTACAAATAGGGCTGGATCATCTAAATGTTCAACATATTGAAAATCCAGAATACCGCTATTTTGCGTTGCAATTCCCTGAGAGCCCCCCAAAAAGAGTGAGCGCATCGATCTTCCTTTTTTAGCTGGCTCAATGACAAGACTTTTCACGCGATAGGCTGCATAAAAAGAGCGGGCTACCCCGTAGGCATGTTGACCCGATTGTATAATAATTGGCAAAAAGGGTTGTTCTTTAATGGATGTCAATTGGACTCTCCTCACATTAAAAAGATGAATTTAATCATGTGTATGCGAGCTAAATTGTAGTTATGTAATACGAGTAAAAGGCACTATATCGAAGCTGTAGTGCCCTATACTCAACCTATAATGTAATCATTTTTTTAACTCGCTGTTCAAAGGAGACAACGGCTTGAACGCCATGACTCTTTAGTAGCTCTGTATTAGCAGATGTAAATTTACCTAAATCGTCTGGGAAATGTGCATCAGAGGATACAGTAAAAGCAACTCCATGTTCAAGTAAGGTTTGTAAAAAACGAGGGCTCGGGCACATTTCCTGTACAGGGTAACGATAATACAGCCCGGCATTGATTTCAGTGGCGGTTTGAGTAGATGTTAGTGCCTTTGCAATACGTTTATACCAAGCTTCAAGAAAAGCACGATCCTCCACCTGATAATTAAATACTTTAAAATTATCTAAATGGGCAACAAAATCAAACATATTGGAAAGAATCATTTTCTCAACTACTTTAAAAAATCGCTCATAATTTTGTTGTAAAGAAAGTTGATCCATTTGCTCAAAAAGATATTGTGTTTGCGGATTATCAAAGCCCCACCCATCGACAAAATGGACAGAACCAATTACATAATCCCAAGGATAACCAGCTAGTAAAGCTGTTAATTCCTCCTCTCCACCAACAAAATAATCTGCCTCTATACCAAGTCTCAACGTAATCCCATGCTGACGCCATTTTTCCTTTGCCTGCTGAATGGACGCCACAAAAGCATCTATGTTTTCTGTCATCACACGATCCAGCCAATAGCGCTGTACCTGCCCAATTTCACTATCATCCAGTCTCATATAGCGCTCAAAATAGGCACGTGTTTCTTGAAAACGATATAAGTGATCGACAATACCCACCTCACGTAAGCCAAGCTGCTTTGCCTGTTCGAGATATAAATCCAACCATTCCTCACTATAACAGCCATTTTTCACGCGCTGTGCTAGCCGCTGTAAATGACAGGTCATTTGTTGCTTAGAGCCTTTTTCCGTTTCATCATCCGAATGAAAAAACTCCAGTGCCTGCGATGTACGCTCTAGCCAGCGAAATGAATAAGGCCCCTCTTCTAAATGTACGTGATAATCAATTGTCATCAGTTCTTCCCTCCATTACATATCGTCCATTTTTCCTCATAAGCCTGCCATTCTAATGGACAAGTGCTTTCGCAAAGAATTTCTGTACATTCATCAAGATGACAGATTTGAAAAAATGATTTGCCATTAATTTTGGATCCATCGGCTAATAAATAACTCACTTTGCTATGCTTGAGCATTTTCTTAGAAATAAGAGATTCATCCAAATCGTAATCATAAACAATGCCCTCACTCATACCACCACACGATAAAAAAGCCTTATCAAAATTCATATTATCTAGCATTTCTAACGTCATAGCACCTGCAACAGAAGATTGTTTTGGATTCGCCGTGCCCCCTAGTAATATGACCTTGCCTGTCATACGTCGTTCTTCTATGGCTAAATTAAATTGAATAGCTGCTGCAATTGAATTCGTTACAACCGTTATATCTTCAACAGCTAGTAAAAAATCGGCTATATGTACTGTTGTAGTACCTGTGTCTACTGCAATAGTATCGCCGTCGCAAATGCGTTTTGCTGCCATCTGAGCAATTTGTCTCTTTGCGTCCTTGTGCATTTGTAGCTTGCGTAAAAATACCGGTTCATTTCGTACATTCGTATATTTAATAGCCCCACCATGAACCCTTGATAATAAATGCTGTTGCTCTAATTCATCAAAGTCTCGGCGAATTGTTTCTGGTGCCACCTGAAGGGCATCGGCAATATTAGCAACAATAATTTTTCCTTCTGTATCTAATTGTTTTAAAATAAATTCAAATCTTTCCAGTTTAGCGTAAGTCATGATAGCGCAATCACATCTTCTTGTGCGACATAACACTTATAGGATTTTCCCATTTCAATCGAGTACCCTTGTTGATGCAGTTGTTCCATTGTAAACGGCATTTCTCCTTCAAACGTAGTACGAATAATATTGCCGCTCATTAATGATTGTTTGGCAATTCCAGAGAGACACAAGTCTCCATCTCGTTGATCGAGATGCAGTGCTTCAGGTCGTATGGCAAATTTAGTGGATTGACCTATTAAAGATTTGCC
This sequence comes from Lysinibacillus sp. FSL K6-4013, assembly GCF_038630435.1. Taxonomy (NCBI): domain Bacteria; kingdom Bacillati; phylum Bacillota; class Bacilli; order Caryophanales; family Bacillaceae; genus Lysinibacillus; species Lysinibacillus sp. FSL K6-4013. The sequence continues at coordinate 1,259,271 of NZ_CP152031.1, read as the reverse complement.
AAGCATTTTTTCTAAAGATTGGCGTGGAAAAACATTATAATGACCGATGAAGTTAGCAATAAATTCATTATTTGGTCTCGTATAGATTTCCGTTGGCGTACCTGTTTGGGCAATGCTGCCATTATTCATAACGAATATTCTATCCGAAACAGCCATTGCCTCCTCCTGATCATGTGTAACTAGAATCATAGTCATATTTAATTTTCTTTGAATTGATCGTAAATCTGCTTGAAGTTTTTTACGAATTTGAGCATCGAGCGCGCTAAGTGGTTCATCTAATAGCAATACTTTAGGACGGACAATTAATGCACGAGCCAGAGCAACACGCTGCTGTTGACCTCCAGATAATTCTTTCGGGTAAGCATTAGCTTTCTCACTTAGATGAACAAGCGCAAGCATTTCATGAACACGCTGCTCCATATCTGTCTTATTGACTTTTTGCATACGCAAACCAAAAGCAACATTTTCGTGCACAGTCATATTTGGAAAAAGTGCATAGGATTGAAAGACCATACCTACTTGACGATCCTTCGGTTGTACGCCACTCATATCTTTTCCTTCAATCGAAATCTTACCTGCCGATGCATCTGTTAAGCCCGCAACAATCCGCAAAATGGTACTCTTTCCACAGCCACTAGGACCTAATAGTGTGATAAATTCTCCCTTTTGTATTTCCATATGAATATTGGTTAAAACAGATACTTGTCCATATTTTTTATGAAGCCCTTCAATAATAAGATAACTCATAGATTTGTAGCACCTTTCGATCGTTTTGTTACGATTGCAATGACGAATGTTAAAAGACCCATCAGCACGAGATAGATGAATACAACTGCACTAGCTATATGTCCACTTGTGCTAAGCTTTTTCATTAAATAAATTTGAACGGTTTCAAAGCGAGAACCGACAACAAGATTAATTAAGACAAACTCACCGAATAAGACTGAGAAGGATAACAATGCTCCTGCAAATAAGCCCGGATAAACGGTAGGCAGTAAAATTTTTGTGAATGCCTGCCTTTTCGATGCACCTAGCAATTGTGCCGCATCAAGTAGCTGCCTCGCATCTATATTTCTTAAACTATTTCGTGTACCTTGATAGATATAAGGAAGAATCCCCACAACATAGGCACCTAAAACAACGAATATCATCGGTATACCTATTTTGCTATAAACGCGTATAAGCCCAACAGCTAAAATAATGCCTGGAAAAGAATACACCATCACCACTGCCATCTGTATCCACTTTTCATATTTAGGAAAGTACAAGACAATGACAAAGATGGCTGGCACAATGACGAGGAGTGCGATACTAACTGCACCACCTGCTAAAAGTACTGAACGACCAAATGCCTGAATAAAATCGGTATCCCGAAACAATGTAGCAAGCCATTTTAGCGTAAGTCCCTCTGGCAATATCGTTTTATTCCATTTTGTTGCAAACGCATAGAGCATTGTTGCTAACACAGGTAATAGTAAATACCCCACTAGCAGAAGGAAAAAGAAATCAGCCAAACCACGCTTTTTCATTTTACTTTCCTCCTTGTTTTAGAGATGCTCCATTCACTGATAAGCATGGCAGTCACCATTGTCACTGCTAATATTACTGCAATGGCGCTGGCTAGCTCTGGCTGAGCAAAAATATCACCTTTTATTAAGGAGCCAATACGAATCGCCACTAAATTATAATTACTGCTTGTTAATGCATAAGCAGAGGCATACGCACCCATTGCATTGGCAAACAATACACTAAAGGTTCCCACAATTCCTGGCAGCATAACAGGGATACCAATTTTCATCCAAAATTGCCAGCTGGATGCCCCTAGAAGGGCTGCTGCCTCCTTCCACTGTTGCTGAATCCCATCATAAATGGGGTAGAGCAGCATAAGCGATAATGGCAGCTGAAAATAAATATAAATAAGTAACAATCCGCTCCAACTGTAAAGTGAAAAGGACGTCAACACATCAATATCCCATTTGTCAAATAACAATGTAAATAAACCACTATTGCCAAGTAAAACGATAAAAGCAAATGCTAGCGGAATACCTGAAAAATTGGAGGTTAAGTTCGTTAGTATTAAAATTTTCTCCCGTACTGGCTCTGAAAACTTCATCATGGCATAAACCGCGAACAATGTGATAAGTAACGCAATCATAGCCGAGATAACAGATAATGTAATACTATTTTTAAAACCTTGGAGAATGTAGTCGTTCGTAAAAATCGATTCATACTGATTCAATGTAAAGCCCTCAATATTTTGAAAGCTTGTAATGAGCATATATAGTAGCGGTACTAAGAAAAACAGTAATAGTAATACAAGAAAAGGCGAAAGCCAAGCAATGGATTGCCGCTTCGATATCAACACACTCACTTCTTTCTATAAATGACTTGCGGCTTATGGGGATAATAGCCGCTCCTTACAATAAGAGCGACTACTACTATTTAAACCTCTTTTGCTGTAAACACACCGTCTAATAGGAGTGGCACCATATCATCTGCAGGCTTGATATTTAATAAATGACAGCACAGTGGTGCAACTTGTAATTGTGAAATAATGCCTTCTTTTATACCAGCCTTTACAGCCTCTGAAATGACAAATAGCGGAACATGACGATCCTCATGTGTTGTGCCGCCATGATTCCCATCTCTTGTCATGCCATGATCAGCCGTAACGATCACCTCATAGCCCTGTGCCATACACTTTGGAATAAATAATGATAATAAGGCATCCATCGCTAAAACACGATTGCGATATTGGGCAGAATCCGCCGTAAATTTGTGACCATCATCATCGACATTCATTGGATGAATATAAAGGAAATCAGGCTGCTTTTGATCCATTAACCATGCTGCATCGGCAAACACATGACTATCTGGATAATGATCCTCAAAATAAAATATACCGTTGTCAATTGGTAATTGTGTATCGAGTTGTATTCTGTCCTCCATATGATTGAATGGTGCTCTATTATAAAGCTCACTCACCCAATAATAGGCGGAGGCTGCTGTAGATAAACCGTGCTCCTTTGCGACATGAAAGACACTTTGCCCGTTCGATAAACGCACTGTCATATTGCTGGTAACGCCATGTACAATAGGGGGTGTACCCGTTAAAATCGTCTCATACAATGGTCTCGATAAAGATGGCACCTCTGAGCAAATCTTATAGCGAGCAGCCACCTGACGCTCGACTAGATGGTGTAAGAATCCCATATGTGTACAGGCTGTATCAAAGCGTAATGCATCGATGACAATGAGAACCACTTTGTTATTTTGCATGGATTAACACCTGCTCTTGATAAAGTTGAGGGATTTGCTTTGTTGTTTCTTCCCATTTCTTTTGATCTTTTACTGGCTGTGCATTCGTATACATATCAGCTGGTAATAATAAATCCTTTACATCTTGTGGAAGTTCTACGTTGTCTCGAATCGGACGAGCATAGCCTTTTGCTAAATTTTCTTGACCAGCGTCAGATAAAATGTATTCACGTGCTAGCATGGCAGCATGTGGGTTTTTAGCATATTTATTAATAACTGTTGCATAACCAGAAGTAACAGATCCTTCCTTTGGTATCACTACATCAAAGCGCTCCTCGTCGATTTGGTGACGATAGCCTAATGCATTAAAATCCCATAAAATCGCAACATCGATTTCACCTTTTTCTAGGTTCGCTACTGATGGATCCCCCTGTAAACGCCCTTGCTTCGCTAATTCAGCAAAGAAATCTATACCTGGCTGTATGTTCGACTCATCTCCACCAAATGCAATAGCAGCTGCTAATATGGCAAACTGTGCTTGGTTAGCTGTTAATGCATCCCCAATACTGACTGTGTAATCTCCATTTTTCAGATCTTCCCATGATTTTGGAGCATTCTTCACATTATTTTTATCTGTCAAGAAAGAAATGGTACCAGTATAGCCAACAATCCAGTGTCCTTCATCGTCTTTTGCCCAATCAGGTATTTCATCCCAATATGATGTTTTGTATGGTAATGTTAAGCCCTTGTCCTTAGCGATTGGTCCAAAAGCAATCCCGACATCTCCAATATCTGCTGTAGCATCTTCCTTCTCTGCTTCAAACTTCGCTAACTCCTCGGCACTCGACATATCCGTATCCTTGTGTTTGATGCTATATTCGGTCCCGAGTTCCTCCCAGGTTTCTACCCAATTCGCCCATGTATCTGGCATACCGACAGAATTAACAGTGCCCTCTTCCTTTGCTTTTTCTGTAATGTCCTCAAGCGATAAATCCTTGTTTACCTCATTTGCACTAGATGAACTGTCAGAACAAGCTGCCAACATGGAAATAGCTAATGCACCAATTAGACCTTTTTTCCACAGTTTTTGAATTGCCATGTGTTGGACCCTCCATTTGTTTTGCTTTATTTTTATTTGCTTACAAACGTTATGTTATAAAACAAACATTAAGCAAGTATGGAGATGTTAAGAATATTTAGTAAAAATTATTGAGGAATTATAAATATCTATGAATTTAATGAATAAATGAAGTAGACTTGTAAAGCTGAAGGGGGAAGATAAGGAAAAACCTAAGTATGTGTACGTTTGCTTTACAGACGTACACATACCTAGGTTATTTGGAGAGACCTAAAAAATCAGCATATGTATGCGGCTCATTTTCCTTGAGAATTGTTAAAAATGTAAATGCCAGTTGCACAACTGACCACCATCTCATATTGTAGGACATTTCAAAACGAGAGGGCTCTAATGAAAAGACATCTTGAAAAATATCTAGCGGTTCTATTTGCTCATCCTTTAAAATGGATAGAAAACCAAGAAATAACGTATGATCTTTGACTTCAATTAGTTTGTCTTCTACCAGAGCATCAATATTTTCAGGCTGCTGAAAATTACACTGAGTTGCAACATAACGTTCTAAATCCTGCGCACGCTTTCGGTCTTCACGTTCCTTTTTTTTTGCAATAAAATCAATGACGTTATTCACGTCCATCGCCTCTTTTTTTCTTTTATTGTAGCATTTTTTATAGAAACATTGCCTGAAAGAGCCCTTTATCCAATCCACTTAAATGGTTTGTTTTTTATTAAATTCCTCTAAAAAAGTAGCCAATTTGTGAAATTCCACAGAAAAGCTTTCTTCTCCAATTGCGCCTTTATTTCTATAGAAAAAGTCCTTTATAAGGATAATTAGTTGTAAAACCTTACCTCCAATAAAAAGGACTAACTTTATTCTAGGGTAAACATAAAGGCCTTCAATAGAGCAATGACTTTAACCTATACCTGAAGTGAATTGAAAAAATAGGCTATCATTCCATGCTCATAACAGGAATAGTAACTGTCACTTTCCCTCCTCCCGTTATCGAATCATTAGCGAGTGTCAATACCCCATCATGCTTTTTAATAATTGACTCTGCAATATAAAGGCCCATACCATGATGATTTGTTGTGTTTCTACTTTGGTCTCCACGATAAAATTGTTTGGTAGCCTCTATTAAATCTTTTGATGAAAAACCAGTACCACTATCTTTCACAGTAAAATGAATAACATCTTCCTTTCCTTGAACAAATAAAGTAACTTTGCCGTTATTTGGTGTGTGCTCAACTGCATTGACAATCACATTTAATAGAGCCCGATAAAAAAGCTCTTCCTCTATCATAATGGAAGTAGGTAGCCTGACCTTTTCTACACTAACTTCAAGATTTTTTTCTAAAGCAAGAGCTTTCATTTGTTGTTCGACCTGTTGAATAAAAGAATGCATGGCTACATTTGATTTTGATGTGACAATACCTTGCTCCATATTCGAAAGATCCATTAATTGCTTTGTGAACTTTTCAATTTCAACCGTATTTTTTAATATATATTGGTTATATTCTTTTTGCATTTCGTCTAGTGCAGTGTCCGATAAAAGCTCGGCATTTCCCTTAATAATTGTCAATGGTGTTTTCAGGTCATGTGCCAGTGCTGATATTTGTTCTCTGCGCAATCTTTCTGCCCGCCATTGCTGTGTCAAAGAAGTATTTAATGCTTCCTTCATTTGTTCGAAGGAAAGAGCAATATCATCAATTTCTTGAATTCCAGATGGTTGTAAATGAAATGCCAAATTCTGATGTTGTATTTTTTCAATAGCTTCTTGCAAGCCCATCATTTTTTGTTTTAGTCTTCTGCCAAAATGAACAGCAAGTACCGCTGCTTGTACAACAACTCCAATAATAAAAACTAATAAAACCGTTAATTGCGGGTTAGGTAAATAATTTCTTATGATCGCAGATCGATACTCAGGGACTAAACTATAGCGTAAAATACATACTTCCTGTTCGCGCTCAATAAATGCATAAAATCGAGAACTTCCTTGCTTCTCTCCCTTTTGTTTTAAATGCCATGCATAGGAAGCCTCTTCTTTTGTTAAATTGCCTGAAATAAATTCTCCCTGCATAGAAACCACTGCATAATCTACAAGATCAGGGATCATCTCGTCCGTTACCGAGCTGCTTGTCGCAATTCGGTCTTTTGCTAAAGTGATTTGTGTCTCTGCATAATTTGCAGGTAAAATAATATTAGCTGAAAAGGCAAACATAAATAGACCTATTAATAGAGCTACTAAAAGAATGATGCCAATGCAAAGAAAAAATAAATATCTCAGGAAAAATGTATGCAGATGTGTTCCTTTCCTCGGTTTTATGGTTTCCACTTATAGCCAATCCCCCAAACCGTATCAATAAGTTCTATATCAAATGCATGTAACTTTGAACGAATATTTTTAATATGCTCTGTTATCGCTGTACTGTCACTTTTGCCATCAAATCCAAAAATCGTTTCGTATATTTGTTCTTTAGAGAATACTTGCCCGCGATGACGTGCTAAAAATTCACATATTTCATACTCACTTTTGGTTAACAGAACACGCTCATTTTGAACAAATAGTTCTTTACCGGAAAGATTAAAATGAATTTTACCATTAAAAAGGATATTCCGTTTCTCTCTATTTTCACGTCGAATATGAGCATTGACCCTTGCCCTTAGTTCTCCAATACTAAAGGGTTTGATTAAATAGTCATCTGCACCCAAACCAAGACCAAACATAATATCTTCCTCTAAGGATTTAGCGGTAAGAAAAAGAATTGGACAATCTACAGCATGGCGAATTTGCCTACATAACGTAAATCCATCAATAGCAGGCATCATAACATCAAGCAAAATCAAATCATAGGAACCTAGCTCCATCTTCTCTACTTCTGTCGAATTAGACACAATGCTTACTAAATGTTCATCTTTCTGTAGTGCATTTTTAATCAGCATTAAAATATCAACTTCATCATCAACTACTAATATATTTGCCATAATCAACCATCCATTCCCACTATTCAGATGCTCTACCTTCCCATCTCCAAAACCATAAGCAAGACAATGCAAATGCTAATATGATTCCGCCTAAACACCAAACTATGCTAGTCTGGATACTTGCCTCGAGCCATGTTAAATTTGTACCCGCCGATGCTAAAATCCATAAAATAACAAAGTGACCGCTCCATCCATACGGTAAAAACGGCCAAATAGTATCCCCTAAACCAGTAAGCAACAAAGCAACCAGCAGAGCTTCTACAATACCTAAACCAATCGAAGCACCTTTCCCAAATTGTAAGCTCACAAATAAATGTAAGATATAAAAGATAATATGGCTGCCGAATATAATACAGGCAGCAATACTATAAAATAAATAGTCAAAATCTAGTTCATGTAATAGTTCTCTAAAACCAATACTAAAAATAGCTACAGACATAAAGATGGCTCCAAAGCTATACATCAATAATAATACAAGCTTACTCAGATATGCCTTTATTTTTAATTTTGTTGTGACTAGCATGCTTTGATAATGACCTGCATTTGCCTCCTGCTCGGATGCCATTGCACATACTAATCCTATAATAATAGGTAGTCCACACGCTAAGCCTTGAAAATAGGCAGTTATTTTTCCATGAGAATCCCATGGTGAATAGGAATAGTAAGCTAAAAACAGTCCAGAAATAGCTATGGGGACAAGTAGATGTGTAAGTAACAATTTCGTGCGTTTTGTTTTAAGACATTCTGCTTTCAATAATCGTAACATGTCCATTTGCTATTTTGCCTCCCTTTTTTGAAACCACTTTGTTGTGAGAAAACTTATTATGATAAACCAAGCAATTGTTATCAATAAGCCAGGAAATATAACATCTTTATCGAGTAAAGAACTTCCTTCAGGTACAGGCAGACCATTTGGTAATATGCCGAGGGTTGAGCATAGTAAACGTGCACCAATCGTAAATGGATAGCAATACCATAGCTCTCCATCAGCAAATACTACAATCCCTACGATATTGGCCACTACATTAAGCAAAATAGCCAAATAGGTCCCTAATTTAGCTGACAGAAAAAGACATAAAGGAATTTGCCACAAAAATGTTACGAAAATAACTAGAGAACTTAATAAGCTGCTTGTTATTGGTAATGTATGACCAAATAGCCAGCCCCCTGCTGTAATTCCTCCAAAGAACATACTAGTGATAAGGAAAAGCCATACACCTGATGAAAGTATTTTTCCTAGCCAAACTTTTTTGAGGTCAAGCGGTAGTGCCAGTATACTATGGTATTTCAACTTCTTATCTTTTTCGACCACTAAGGCACAGCAAATCGTCATTGCACCTGGCAGTAGCATCGTATACCACCAGTTATAAGCACCTGTTTGAAAGTAAGCACCTCCCATAAGTACAGCGCTTAAAAGTAAGGTTATAAGAGGCGTAAGCCAAAGAAGTTTGGGAATAAAAGTTCGCTTCCATTTTAATCGTTCTGCTTTTATGATGGCTAACATGCTAGTGACCAGCCTTTCTGTTGGCAGTGACAACCTGCATAAAGAGTGATTCTAATTCATGACCTTGTGGAGCTGGTCCCTGATAGCCCAGCTTGCCATCAGCAATAATGCCAATATCATCCACGACTTGTTCTACCTCATGCAAAATATGACTTGACAAAATAACAGTGATACCTTGTTCTGGAAAGGAGCGAATGAGCTTACGCAGCTCTTGTATACCAATTGGATCCAAACCATTTGTCGGCTCATCTAAAATTAACAACTTCGGTTTGTTTAACAGTGCAATGGCTATACCTAATCGTTGCTTCATTCCTAAAGAAAACTGACCTGCTCGTTTTTTCCTCGTGTTCGTTAAATCTACAATTTCCAATACTTCGTCAATCCGACTTTGCGGTAAGCCTAACGCGATCGTTCGAACTTTTAGATTTTCTTTAGCTGTTAAATTATCATACAAGGGTGGTGTTTCAATTAAGGCTCCGATATTCTGCAGATCTTTTCGAGTCCATAAATGTCCATTAAAAATGATATCTCCTTCATTAGGTCGTAGCATGCCCGTTATCATCTTTAAGGTTGTAGATTTCCCCGCTCCGTTCGGTCCAAGTAAGCCATATACCGTATTGCGTTTAATTTCTAAAGATAAATTGTCTACGATTTTTTGTCCTTTAAACGTTTTATTAAGATTGTTTGTTTTCAAAATCAAGTCATTCATAATTAGTCATCATCCTTTCAATGACCTAAGTGTAAAAAATAAATATAAGGATTTTATAAGGATCATATCAAATACTCAAAGTGGCTATGCATTTACCCACGATCAAACACTTACTAAAGCACAAAAAAAGCATTTGGAATGATGACATTCCAAATGCTTCCAGACTGTAGACAAAAGCCATCGAGAGGTTCACTCTCGATGGGCTTTTGTCATTTTTCTTCCTATTTTATCTTTAACATTTGGTAATATACTACCAAATTCAACATACTCTTCGAGCATAGCTACCTTCTTAAGCTGCCTGCCACGTCCAAGTAGCCAGTTTCTTTAAATTCATGGCAGCAAAAGTAAGCATCGCCTGCATAGACAATTTTTTTAGACCTCTTAAGGTTGTCCATCGCATACCATGCTTTTCTTTTGCATCTGCAAAGATACGCTCAATCGTTTCTTTGCGCTTTGCATAGATTTGTTTGATGTCATTGGAATGGCGTAAATGTTCTGCTTCCTCTACATACGATTCCCAAATATGACGTTGAATGAGTTTTTGATGTTGCTTACTTTCTGTACATTGGGATAGGCTCGGACACTTCGCACAAATCAAAGGATTCGATTTATATTGACGATACCCTTCTTTAGTCGTTGTCGTATACTTCAATATCTGTCCTTGTGGACAAAGATAACAATTATAGTGCTCATCATATATATACTCATGTTTTCGGAAGAATCCATCTTTCGTTTTAGGACGTGTATAAGGAAGAACAGGCAACATTTGATTCTCTAATAAAAAGTTTGTAATTGCGGGTGTTTTATAGGCTGCATCTGCCGCAACAGCTAATGGTTTTTGAACGTTTTCAATGACTTTTTCCACAAGTGGCTGTAATACATGACTATCGTGCACATTTCCCGGAGTTACAATGGCACCCAAGACAAAGCCTTTTTCATCTGTCGCTGCATGAAAAGAATACGCAAACTGTTTCGTGCGTTCATCCTTCACGTAATATCCACTTTCAGGATCTGTCGTGCTTTCCTTTATTTCTTTCCATTCTTCCTTTTCAAACTTCTCCGGGGGAAAGGGCTTTTTTCCGTGTTCCTCACGATCCATATTTAACTCTAATTGAAGTTTCTCTTCATAAGCTCGTGTTTCTTTTCGCACAACTTTTTTATCATACTTTCGTTTATTCGCACTCGCTTTCACATGCGTAGAATCGATAAATAAATGGTCTGCATGGAGGAGTCCTTGATGCATAATCTCCTTTAATATACGATAGAATATCTGCTCAAATATATCAGTGTCTTGAAAGCGACGGACATAATTTTTACCGAAGGTAGAGAAATGCGGGACTTCTGTATGGAAGCCAAATCCTAAAAACCAACGATACGCCATATTCGTTTCAATTTCTTTGATGGTTTGACGCATGGACCGTATACCAAAAACGTACTGAATAAACGTCATTTTAAAGAGAACAACAGGATCAATACTAGGGCGTCCTTTAGCAGAGTAGAGGTTTTCTACTAAAGGATAGATAAATGAAAAATCAATAGCCGCCTCTAGTTTTCGTACTAAATGATCTTGGGGAACTAATTGATCAATCGTTAGCATTTCTAATTGTTCACGTTCATTGATTTGATTTTTCGTCATCATGGTTAATCACCTCGAAAGTGTACTTTTTATCAATAGATGAATTAGGAATTCTTTATGTAGAAGTTGATTGGAACGAAGGGTGGCGACTCCTGCGGGAAAAGCGGGAAAGTCGAGATCCTGGACTGAGCGAAGCGAGGGAAGCAGCTCGACCCCGCCCGCGGAAAGCGTCCGCCCGTAGTGGAAATCAACGGCTTTACTTTATTTTATTGTAAAAGAAAAAAGACTGTAGGCAAACTCAAAATTCATTGAGTTTGTCTACAGTCTGAAAGCATTTGGAATGATGACATTCCAAATGCTTCGTTTCTATCTTTTTTACATAAATTCTTTTATTAAATCATTAAAATCATTTTCGCTCATTTTGATATCGATATCTGTTAATGGTAACTCAGAGTAGCCAGGTACTTTTTCTTGATAAGACCTTGTTTCCGTATCATGATAAATAATGCCTGTTACTAAGCCCTCGTGCTCCATCACTGTACGCATCGCCATACCACGATCTGAGTGGTCATAACCTTCAACATCCGCTAATTTTGTTAGGTTTTCTTTAAACCAATCATATGTGTTCACTTTGTTATACGTTACACAAGGTGAAAAGACATTGATAAACGAGAAGCCTTTATGGTTAATACCAGCTTCAATTAGAGCTGTTAATTCTTTAATGTCAGTAGAGAAGCCCTGTGCCACAAATGTCGCACCACTTGTTAATGCTACCTCTAATGGTTTCAATGATGGCTCAATCGCTCCACCTGGTGTAGATTTTGTAATAAATCCAGCAGCAGAACGTGGCGATGTTTGACCTTTTGTAAGACCATAGATTTGGTTATCCATCACGATATAAGTAATATCAATATTACGGCGGATTGCATGAATTGTATGCCCCATACCAATTGCAAATCCATCACCATCACCGCCTGAAGCGATGACATGTAAATCACGATTAGCCATTTTCAAGCCCTGTGCAATCGGAAGTGCACGACCATGAATACCATGGAATCCATAAGAATTGATATATCCTGAAATTCGTCCTGAACAACCAATTCCTGAAATGACAGCAAGTTCATTTGGTTCAATGCCAACATTTGCAGCAGCACGTTGGATAGCTGCTTGTACGGAGAAGTCTCCACAGCCTGGGCACCAGTTTGGTTTCACTGTATTACGAAAATCCTTAAATGTTGCCATTAGCGAGTCAACTCCTTCACACGATTTTCTAATTCACCTGGCAAGAATGGTGTACCATTATATTTAGTGATTGTCGCGATTTTATCGTGACCACCAACATTCATCTTCATAATATTAGCTAATTGACCTGTATAGTTATTTTCTACAACGATCACTTTTTTCGCTTGTGTAATAAGAGGTGCCATTTCCGCAGATGGGAATGGGTGAATTAAACGAATATGTGCATGATTCACTTTCATTCCTTGCGCATTCAGTCGTTCTTGCACTTCCTCAATAGCTCCTCTTGTTGAGTTAAAGCCTACTAATAAAATATCGGCTTCCTCATGTGGTGCATTGACATAGACTGGGTTATCAAATTTCAAGCTCTCTAATTTGCGGAAGCGTTTATCCATTTGAGTTTGGCGATTACCCGTTGCCTCAGATGGCTTCCCTGTTTCATCATGTTCAACACCTGTAACGTGATGAATACCATGTAATGTTCCTGGTAATACACGAGGTGAAATGCCATCTTCTGTATCTTCATAACGCTTGAAGTAGGCTTTATCTGCCGCTTCCTCAAGATCATCCATCACAATTTTACCGCGACGAATTTCAATTTTATTATAATCAAATGGCTCAACAGATTGTTTACCTAGAGATAATTGTAAATCTGTCATTAAGATTACTGGTAATTGTAATTCCTCTGCAATGTTAAATGCTTGGATCGTATCAAAGAAAGCTTCCTCCATCGTAGAAGGTGCAATGACTACCTTAGGAATTTCTCCATGTGTACCGTAAAGCATAGCCATCAAGTCAGATTGTTCTTGCTTAGTTGGTAACCCAGTTGAAGGGCCTCCACGTTGTGTATCCACTACTACTAAAGGTTGCTCAGTCATACCTGAAAGACCAATTGCTTCCATCATTAATGAAAGACCAGGACCAGCAGAAGCGGTAAAGGAACGTACACCGCCAAAGTTAGCTCCAATAGCCATTGTTGCTGCAGCAATCTCATCTTCCGTTTGGATGACAGTGCCACCGAACTTCGGTAATTTTTTAATTAAATATTCCATAATTTCAGAGGCAGGTGTAATTGGGTATGCTGCCATAAAGCGTGTCCCAGCAGCTATTGCGCCAAGTGCTATGGCGTCGTTCCCAATCATAAACATACGACGTTTACCATCCGCAGGTGCAAGCTCCCATTCGCCTATACGATCAACTAAAAGCTCATTCATAATTTGACGACCACGTGTAATGGCTTCCATATTTTTTTGAACGACTTCTTCGCCCTTTTTACCAAAAATATCATCGACAACATTTTGGAAAACTGCATCTTCTAGGTTTAGCAATGACGCAGTTGCTCCGATAGCCACCATGTTTTTCATTAACGAAGTACCAAGCTCTGCTGCTACTTCTGTAAACGGTACTGCAAATAATGGAGCTTTTGAATCCTCTGGTTTAACAGGATCAAATTTTGCATCGGCTAAAATAATACCCTTTTCTGTAAGCTCTTTATAATTGACATCAATTGTTTCTTGATCGAATGCCACTAAAATATCTAAATCATCCGCAATTGAACGTACTTCTGTTGGACGAACTGTAATTTTATTATTCGTATGGCCACCTTTAATTCGAGAAGAGAAGTGACGATAACCGTATAGGAAATAGCCTAGACGATTCATTGCCATTGAGAAAATCTCACCTGTACTCTCAATCCCTTCACCCTGTTGCCCACCGACTTTCCATGAAAGCTGATGTAACATGTCAACAACTCCTTAAATCCAATGTGTACTATTATTTTTCCTTCATAAGTTTAACACGAAGAAACCGTCTGGACTATTGTTTCTCCACGATTTAGGCGAAAATCAGACCTTTGACTGAAAATCCTGTTCATAAAGTTGTAATTTTCAAATCTAAGCAAAATCACGCCCCTATTTCAAGTGACATCTATCATATGTAAATAGGAAAACGAAAAAATGCTCCACCACAATATTATGTGACAGAGCATTTTACTTCATTACTTTTTTATCGAATACGTTTTTCCACTAGCAGCTTTAATGCTGTTCGTTCTTCTCCAGCAATCAAAATATCGGCAAACGCCGGCGCGCAAATTAAATCTGTGCCACTTGGCGCTACAAATCCGCGTGCAATGGCCACTGCTTTCACGGCTTGGTTAAGTGCACCTGCCCCAACTGCTTGCATTTCTGCCTGCCCTTTTTCTCTGATTACCGCGACTAATGCACCTGCAACTGAATTTGGATTAGAGCGTGATGATACTTTTAATGAATCCACAATTATTCCTCCCCGTTTCGCGAATAGTGTTTACGCTCAACAACTCATGTGTCCCCCTTTTTGGACCTCAAGTTATTGTCCGTAGCACATTTTATGCTCCGCAAAACGGAAATAGACTAGTTTGACAAAGAAACCTATATCCCTGAAAAAGAAACGTAAAAAAACATTCTTCGACTTATCTACCCTTGAAATGGATAGTCTTCATTTATATAAATGCGTTCACAGGCAATAGCTTTCCCTGTGCGATCATTTATCTCTACAAAGAAACCACTTAAAACCTCTCGCCCTTTTTTCGGAACTTCAAAACGAGATGGCATGTTTGTTTGGAATTTGTAGATGACACTTTCCTTCGTCATACCTAAAATTTCATCATATGGACCTGTCATACCAACATCCGTGATATAAGCTGTACCTTGCGGGTAAATTCTTGCGTCTGCTGTTTGCACATGTGTATGTGTGCCTACAACGGCTGAAGCCTTCCCATCTAAATGCCAACCAAGAGCAATTTTTTCACTAGTCGCTTCAGCATGAAAATCCACGAAGACAAGTGGAGATATTTGTCGTGCTTCTGCAATCAATTGATCTGCCATTGCAAACGGATCCTCATGTGGAGGTAAAAATACACGACCATGTAAATTAATGACGGATAATGTCACACCATTTTTAGAAATTTGAACCATACCTTTACCAGGTGCTTCATTTGAAAAGTTTGCTGGTCGAATTAAGTAATCCGCATCATCAATAAAATCAAAAATGTCTTTATTGTCCCATGTATGATTGCCCATTGTAATGACATCTACACCTATTTGTAGCAGACTGTTATAAATATTACGAGTAATCCCTCGTCCAGCTGCAGCATTTTCTCCATTTGCAATCACAACATCTGGATTATACTTCTTTTTTAAGCGAGGTAAATATTTTTCCACCGCATCTCGACCAATTGAACCAACAATATCACCAATAAATAGAACTTTCATTATGCAAGACCACACTTTCTCTAAATAACAACTTTTAGTTTACCATCTTTGCTTTAGCAATCGCAAAGTAAAAACGTAAGCCATACTCAATTTACGTTTTTGGATACTTTTTGGATAGCACCAATTTATCTAGGATTGCTGGATGGGTAATTGTGCATCTTTTTTATTAGAGGAGTACCCATTGTTGGTGAGTTGCCCTACAAAAAATGCACCGAATTGCCATTTACTCATTACATAGGTTATACAAATAGAGCAACTAATACTGATAATAAATGAAATGGCAATAACAGAGAAGACACTTAATGTTTCGATAACATTCGTTAAAAAAATTTTAAGTAGGCTATTAACTAGGGGATGTAATAAATAGATACCGAAGGAATATCGACTAATAAAAATGATAAATTTCGGCATTTTTCTTCTGTTACTCGCGATGAAAAATAACAGAAAAGCTATACTGAATGTATAAAGGATAACGTCTATTCTCTTAGAATGAACTTCCGTAATGATACCTGATAGCTGGGAGGCTAGCAAAATGCTTACTGTAATTAGCGATACTATTAGCAGCAGATGACGAAAACGCTGTAACAACGATAGAAATTTTTCATAATTTTTTCCACAATAATAAGCTACTACAAAATAAGCAATCCACGCTGGAAATGGCATCTTATTAAAGAAATCCCATTGCAAACTAATATAAGACAAATACGGAAAATACTTATATGGATCCAAAAAATTAAAAAAGGCTAAGTAACCAAAATTAATAATAAACGCAGTTATTATTACTTTATGGGCTGGATATCTCGATACAATAAATTTTACAAAAAATGGATGTATGATATAAAACTGAAAA
The DNA here is from genome assembly GCF_038630435.1 of Lysinibacillus sp. FSL K6-4013. NCBI lineage: Bacteria > Bacillati > Bacillota > Bacilli > Caryophanales > Bacillaceae > Lysinibacillus > Lysinibacillus sp. FSL K6-4013. The sequence continues at coordinate 1,242,829 of NZ_CP152031.1, read as the reverse complement.
ATAATTACGATAAAATAACCATGAAAATCACCTTCTAAATAATTCAATAGGAGTTTTTTTGCAAATTCAATAGTAGGTGATTCAATTGATTTAAGAACTGCATCAAGTAGCCCAATAAAAAGAAACGGAACTAAAATATATTTATAACGTTTTACATAAAACTTTTTCGGCAAACGATCTGAATAGGAAAAGGCAATGACAAACTCTGAGATAAATATAAAAAGAGGTGTCCCGAACATAAAGATCAGCTGAATTGATGTCAGGATTACGAATTGTGGGCCTTCTTCTATGTTATACATGTTCAACGCCAACGTAACACTATGCATTAACACAATTCCTAAGCAAGCAACGAATCGTAGTAAATATATTTCTTTGACTTCTCTTTTCATCATCATCACCTGCCATTTCAAAGGAATCTATTTGCCTTTCAATTATGCTTCTTACCTTACTAAAATGCAGGGATAAAATTATTTAACTATCGGTAATTGTCCGCTTTAATTGCATCAAAATATCTCGCATTGCTTTAGGCTCAATAATAAAATTACCTATTAATACAATAAACATCGTCCACAGGGAAATACATATAGCTGCTACAAGCCATGAACTGGCACTTGTAATATGGAGCTCAAAAAAGAATATAAATGGTGTCGCTGCAAGAAATGCAAAGATACTATTACGCACAATTTTTTTGACAGTATCTAAAGGGGAACTTTGTAAAATCACTTTTGAAGAATACATGATTAAATCGTAAGTTCGGTAGACGTATGAACAAATTCCTCCTAGTAATATTCCTTCTGCGCCAAAAAACTGTACAAAAACAAGAGACGCTACTAGGTTCATTAATGCTTCCATAATGGCACGATTTTTCGTCTCTCCAAAATGCCCCGCAGCATTCACTAACGTATTCGCAGGAATCCGAATTGTATTCACAATTCCTACAATGACAAACAATATTGCCAGCCATGGCCTTATGTAATTGGCATCTTCAATACCCGCTGTATAAATCGTTATAAAAGGCAATATTAAAATAGCCGTACATGTGTAACTAAAAGCAATAATGCCATAAAAAATATATTCAAAATGATGAAACTGTTTCCGAAGTGCGTCCTTATCCTCTTTAACGAGAATATCGCCAAAAGCTGCTAATATCGCCCCTGAAAAAGTGGAGATGAACAATGTGACTGCATTAAACACCATACTATAAACTGTAAATACACTAACTTCTGTTAAGCCTAAAAAAATCGTTATTAAAATAAACGGTGTGTTAAATATAATTAACGAGGCAATTTGATGAATTAAAGCATCCCATTTATTTTTAATTGCTAACGTATTAGCTTGTTCTTTACTATTGAAATACGGATATTTTTTTTTAACATACAATTTTAAAAAAAGAACATCAAGTAACATTAAGGCACTTGAACTAGCAACGACAACGACGATGGAAAAGCCAAGTACTATCAAAGCAATTGACAATAATGCACTCATAAAAAGCAAGATTGTTTGAACGCGAAAAATAACATAGCTTTTTTGATCTGCCGACAGTAGGACTAAATATTTCCCTATAAAAAAATACTCCCACATGCCACTTATCCCCAAAATAAGTACCATGTAAAAAGCTGTTCGAGGGTTCACCTCATCGCCTACTATTAACGGATAACAAATGGCCAAAATGGCGACTAACCCAACAAAGACATAACCCGAGCGTCTATAAAAAAGATTAGTTGCTGAAAGAATTCCATTTATTTGGTCCTTATCTCTCTGGGCTAGTGGCTTATAGAGCGCCACTATGGATGCACTACCAACACCTGCCTCTACTATTTTTAAATAACTTAAAAATTGCTTAATCGACGAAACAAGCCCGTTTGTAGCAGAGCCATATGTTGTCATAAATAGTCGAGGCAAAATGAAATTAATAACCGCTGCAACCACTTGTAGCAATACATTAGACATTAAATTTAAAACTACCCTCTTAGTTCTCATGCTGGTAAGCACCTTTTCTTTTAGTAAAAGTGGGAATTAATCCTTTACAATCAATTATCCACCGATTGATCCTATTCAACATGAAAAGTAATAGAATTTGTTTTTTCCTTAATAACCAAATGTAGGCCTTTGATTTGAGCGGCATATTTGTCATACGAATAGTGTGCAACGATTCATGAAACACTTCATGAATCAACATTTTCTTGATAAAGATACGCTTTTCATGTAAACGCTTATAGTTAAATCTATTCAATTCATTATTCACTGCTGCAATCATTAAATAAGTAAAATAATACTGAAGTTGTTCAGTAAAATTAGGAACCAGGTCTGCTTTTCTGTGCTTTAACACTTTCAATTGTTCATACAAAATAAGTATTTTGTTAAAAAACAGCTGATCATAACTAGCTGTCATGGAAGAAGTATGCTGACGGTAATGGTAGAGGTATTGATTTTCTAATATATAAATACTTTCTGCATCAAATAAGCTTGGATACGTACAAGCAGCATCGTCCCCCATGCAAATTTTTTCATCCACATCAAATAGATTTTTCTCTAATAGGTCTCTTTTAAATATTTTATTAGACAAAGATGGAAATAATCCAAAACGGTAATACTCGCCCGAATATAGCATAATTGGATACACTTCTTTTTCCAGCCTATCCTTCCTGTACAAACCGGGCGCGACAAGCTGCGCTCTCTTCACTTCTTGGAGTGGATAATTTTCTACAATGTCACAAATGACAATATCTACATCAAAATCACGTGCAGCATTGCATAATGATTTGTACATATCCACTTCAATCCAATCATCACTATCTACATAGCCAATATACTGTCCTTTGGCGACGCTTAGCCCTGCTTTACGGGCACTGACAGCACCACTATTTGCTTGATGAATGACAGTAATTCTTGTATCAGCTTCGGCATATTCATCGCAAATTACTGAGCAGTTATCAGTCGAGCCATCATTCACTAATATCAACTCAAAATCCACGAATTCCTGTCTCAAAATGCTATCAAGACACATATTTAAGTAAGGCTCCGTATTATAGATGGGGACAATAATGCTTAAAAATGGCACTCACCTCACCTCTCATTCATCGTAAGTAGTTCCGTCTTACTTTTACTCATAGTCAGAGCTAACATAATTAATAAAATATGATATGGAAAATAATCCATGACAAATGAATCAAGTCCTATATTCGCTATTAACATGATATAGAGAGGAATAGCGTTGATTGAAAGGATTTGAAAGCCTGGTCTATTCATAATTCCGACATTCTCTCTAAGTACTTTATAGAGGCTTGAAATGTATAGTACTGACAAGACTATTCCGATTAAACCTATATAATAGGGAGTTGATAAGTACATTGTATGTGCCATCTTCACCTTCGCAAAGCTTGTGCCAAATCCTGCTCCCAAAACAAATACTTTCGTGTTTTGAAGGATTTCATTGATAAATATGCTCCAACTACTCACTCGACCAGTGGTAATAGCATCTGTCGATATTCCTGACCCGAAAAACCGAATCCAATAAATTTCGAATAAAGACTCGTAAAAAAAATAGAGTACAACCCCACATATGATCACTATAAAAGTTGAAAATTTAATGGCTGTCTTCACATTATTTTTAATGAATACGATGAATGTCATCAAAATGAAAACGACGAATGTAATAATAAACATTTTGGAATATGTCAGTATGCCAAAAAACGCTAATATTACGAGTAATACAATTGACTTTTTCTCCTTTTTTCCATCCAGATTAAAAAGCACTAATAAACAAGCCATTGCTATTAATACTTGCAAACTAAAGTAGTTTGGATCTAAATCTAAACCCGTAAATCTTGTACTAATTGAGTTCATTGTCTTCACTGTATTCACAACGGTCATTGACTCTATAAAATGATCAATTTTTGGAACAGAATAACTGATTAATCGAACGATCGAAGCAGCTAGTAAACCCAATGCATAGATATACGTATACCTTCTGAAATATGTCCTCTCATTGATAGTCACTACTGCACAAAAGAGCACACTATAATTCAACACAAAGCCTAAAACTGCTATAAGATTGCCCCCACTAATTAACGTTACGGCCACCGTATAAAACGCAAATAAGAAAAAGGTCAATAAGAGACGTTTTGATATACCTTGCTTTTGTAAAAAGATCGTCAAAATACTTAACAAAATATAGAAAGAACTAAGTACGACAAGCAGTGAATAGCCAGATATATCAAATTTAATGACATAAACCCATGAAATAAAAAACAATAAATAGTCAATTCGATGCTGCTGCTTATCTAGCAGCATCGCCGTACTTGTTAAAAGAAAGAAGATCCAGAGAAATAGATTACTACCTGTATATATTTTTAATACGACAAAGATACTAGAAATAATGCAAATGAGCACACTAAAATTTTTATTTTCCACTATCATATAGCATCAAACTCCAATTCTAGTTGCTCTTGAGCTTTTTCGTTTGTGTAGTGATTTTCTTCTATGCAATTTTTCATATTATTTAGTAATTCTGTATTTTTCATTACATTGGCAATGACTTGAAAGATGTCTTCAACATTAAAGCCTGTTATCAACCCGTTATGACCATTACATATTTGTTCACCTGCTGCGGCAAAGTCCGTTGTAATAACAGGCGTTTGTACAATTAATGCCTCCCCAATGACCATTGGATAGCCTTCGTAGGCAGATGTTAAAACGAATACATCACTACATTTTATAAATGGATAGGGATTTTTCATTTCTCCTACAAATTCAACTACATCCTCTACACCTAGTTGCAAAGCTAATTGCTGATTTGAAAGTAGGTCTGGTCCATCCCCTAAAATGCGCCAGCGAAAATTATTTATAGAAGCTTCCTTTAACAACTTACACAGATGTGGAATAAGGTCGAACCTTTTTGTACTATTTTCAATTCGCCCGACAGATATTAAATCCAACTCGCTTTTATGAAACGGTGTATATTGACATGCCAGTTCTTTAATCTCTTCGATTGGAAAAAAATTATAAACCACTTGAATTTTATGTTGATATTGTGGAAGAAAATGTATTAAATTTTCCTTACATGCTACTGAAACACATAACAATCGATCAAAATTTTTATAGGTTTTGACACAAGCCTCATAATTAAAATTCGCTTTAATGGGATCTGTATGAATCCATGCTAACTTACGATCTGCTATCACAAACTGATCTACAAATAAATTGGTCCCCTTATTGAAGTATTGATTGGGTACATCATTAAAATAAGATATGGCGATATCATAATGACAATTATTGCGATGTTTTTTTAAAAGCATCGAATAGAAGTTATGGGAACCTATTAATCGAACAACTATCATACACACAATTCGTAAAATAATATGCCATATGTTACTTCCTTTTTTCACTTCAGCAAAAGGTGTAGCAATTAGTTGCAACAGTAAATTCCCTGTATTTACCTTCACATTGGAGGGAATATCGTTCATTAATTCCCCACCACTAAATGTAAAAACATCTATCTTATATTGCTCGTAGTGGCTGATTTCTTTTAGCATATTAATCAATGCCTTTTGGATACCACCCATTTGAAAATTTTGTGCAACAAATAATATCTTCATATTTAGTCCCCCTAAAAATCCAATACTATTGTAAATTTTCATATTGCTCTTACGATTGTGGATGAACAAATTTCCTCAATTGGGATATCGATTGCCGCTACGAGTCACTCCGTCCTTCGCACAGCTTTTATAAATTACTGTATAAATTAGTGATTCGTTTCTCCATTTTCGCCCAGCTATAACTTTCTTCGTACAGTGCCTTCATTTCATGAGAAATATCTGACCATTCTTTTCTACGCTTTACCAAATTCTCAATTCCTTTTTGTAAACTCTCTCTATTATAATCAATAAGTTCTCCAAAATTATTTGCTGCAACTACTTCCGACATTCCCGTATTTTTTACCATAATCAAAGGTTTACCAAGCATTAATGCTTCATAGAATTTATTGGGTGCAGCATAATAGTGGTTAGAAATGTTAGGATCATAAATAGCCGTCATAATGTCACAACTATTTTCTAACTCTATTGTTTTTTCATAGGGTAACTTACCATAAAAGTGAATGTTGTCATGCATTTTTGAAGTTTGCAGCAATGTATCGGCTAATTTACCAAATCCACCAATATGCAGCTCGTAACTTGGCGTATTCTTTACTACTTCAACCAATTCATTAATCAACCGATTTTCAGTAAGTATGCCTACATAAACTATTTTTACTTTTTTCGGATTCAAATCTAAGCGATTATTTGAATCTATATAACGCGGGGTATTATATATGATCTCTATTTTTTTAGGTGAAGCTTTAGCAATCTGTTCTTTACGCTTTTCTGTACATATAATGACTGCATCTACACTATTCAAAAGACGTAAATCTATACTTTCAATGACCTTTCCAATACTCGCTGGTCCATAAAATGGTGAGGTATACGAATCAAACATGTCATAGATTACTTTTTTACGCAGTAATTTCCCACATATTGTACCTATTAGTGCTGTATCAAAATCACAAGCGTGAATCATATCATACGTATTTTTATGGCGAAGTAACCACTGAAAAAGTTTAATCTGAAATTTTATAAATGGAATTAAGTTCTTTTTCAAACCTCCCCCAAATGTTGCAGGAATACCAAACCTTGTAATACGGATTGCATGTTCACCTTCTAGCAGTTGGTCCTTTACTTTATATTTATTATCCCTATCCCAAGCTAAAATGTGGACATTCCAATTATTTTCCACAAGGCAAAGTGCTTCTTTTTCAACCCTTGGGTCTGGTGAAACAGGGTTACTCCTCATAAAAACAACTCGCATCCCATACGGCCCCCTTAAACACTGAATGTCTCCAGCGCTTCAGCTACTTGTTGCTATCTTTTATATCCTTCCAACTGAAAGATGCTCTCGCATTTTAAAAAAACTTCCACCATTTTTTTGTGAAAGTATCATCTGGTTCATATACAATTAATGGCTGATTGTTTATGATTCGTTCGTTGTTCTCAAGCAAAAAATCCACCATATCTAAGTCTTTTTGCTTTTCTAAATATCGAAGACCTTTTTCAAATAAGAAAGGACGTGTACTTAAGTTATGCACATCCGAACCATATGTATGGACAAGATTCGAGCGCACAAATTTTATTGAAAGCTTTTGGATGGCTTTTCCAAACAATCCTGCTAAACTTCCTGCTGTAATTTGTGCAAGTGCCCCCTCCCGTATAATTTGTTCCAATTGACTTGGATTTTCTGTAATGACTCTATTTCGTTCTGGGTGTGCAATAATGGGTGTTATGCCTGCTGTTAATAACGAGTAGATGATATCCTTTGTATATTTTGGAATATGATTAGAGGGGAGTTCCAACAGCAAATAATTGGAATGTGCTAATGTATGTAATTGTTTTTTTTCATACAATTCTAGTATATTACCCGCCAAGCGTACCTCTTGTCCCGTGTAAAGCTTTAACGGCATGTTACGTTGGTCAATTGCCATTTGCAACTGTTCGATTTGTTCATTCACTACATTAAAAGGAACATTATACAATGGATGTAAAGCATGCGAAGTGGAAACAATCGTTGTAATCCCCTCCAAAACTGCCTGCTCAAATAAACAAAGTGTCTCTTCAATCGCTTTCGGACCATCATCGACATCAAATAATATATGACTGTGTATATCAATCACTGTACTTCACTTCCCTGTCTAAGTACTTGAATTAATAATAATATTGCTCATAATATTGATGGAGTGGCATTTTATAGTTATTTAATATGACGCCTAAAATATTTGCTTTTGAGGCTTCTAGGTTTGACTTTGCTTTTAACACACTTTCATTTTCTGCAACTCCACTGTTCACAATTAATAATGTACCATCACATTTATTGGACAAAATTTGAGCATCCGTCACAGATAAAATCGGTGGCGCATCAAAAATAATGATGTCAAACTCTTTCTTTAGGTTTTCTATTACACTCTCCATTACATTAGAAGCCAGTAACTCTGCTGGATTGGGTGGAATAGGCCCACTCGTCAAGACAAATAGATTAGCAATATCTGTACTATTGATAACTTCGGACATTGTAAAATGTCGTGTTAGTAAATTTGATAGTCCCCTAGCATTTTGCAATAGAAACGTATAATGCATTGTTGGTTTACGTAAATCTGCATCTACGATGATGACTCGTTTTCCTTCTTGTGCAAAAACAACGCCGATATTCGCTGCATTGGTTGACTTTCCTTCACCTGGTGTTGCAGATGTCACTAATATTGTTTTAATCTCTTTATCTGGCATTGAAAATGTAATGTTTGTTCGGATTGTTCGAAATTGTTCAGAAATAAAAGATTGGCCATTTGCAATCGTCACAAGTTTTCGTGCCATTTTCACTAGCTTCTTTTTTTTCTTTTTTTTCCGGAACATTATGATCCCCTCCTCGTTTTACGGGATTTTATCCTAGCGCTTTTATTGTGAGAATCACTAATTTGACTAATCAAGCCTATAATCGGTAGCCCTACCAACTCTTCAATATCTTGCTCTGTCTTGATTGTGGTATCTAAGCTCTCTATTATAATTATGAAGGCAGCACTTAATACAAAACCAATAAACGAGGCTGCTACAACATAAAGAGTTTTATTTGGCGCAATCGGTACAGGCTCCTTATCTAATTTTGCAACGGACAAAATATTAACATTATCAACCGTCATTAAAACTTGGATCTCCTCTTGAAACACATCTGCTATTGTATTGGCAATTTCAACAGCCAATTCTGCTTGCTTGTCTACAACATTAATATTGACGACTTGCGAATTATTGGCACTTGATACAGTAATTTGATCCATTAACACTTCAGGTGTGACATCCAAATCTAGCTTATTTATAACTTTAGATAAAATAGCTGAGCTTGTAATGATAATGTTATACGTATTAATAAGTCGGAGATCTGTTTCAACCTGTTGTACGCCTAAATGTGGTTGCTCTATATTTTTTTGGTTAACTAAAATTTGCGTTTCTGCCTCATAGGTAGGTTTTAAAATAAAGATGCTAATAAAGGCCGTAACCAACGCTACGAAAAGTGTAAAACTTATGATAAAAAGAAGATTTTCTCGGACTATTTTCAATATATCTTGTAATGTGATCGTTTCTTTCAATGCTTCTCACTCCTTGTCAAAACATAAACCAGTTGTAAAAACGGAGTATAACTAGGCTGGTTAATTTTTAAAAGGTATTCATGTTGAGGCTAGTTCACTATGCTTTATTCCATACTATATTGTTGGAATCATCCATTTATTCTTACTGGGTAGATTACATCGAATTTTATTCACATACAAAAAGGCATCCCCTGACCTCGGTCAAGGGATGCCTAATATTTTATTATTTATTTCGCGTATTCCACAGCACGTGTTTCGCGAATAACTGTTACTTTAATATGACCTGGATAATCGAGTTCTTCCTCAATACGTTTGCGAATATCACGTGCAAGACGATGAGAGGCTAAATCATCAATTTTTTCAGGTTGTACAATAATACGAATTTCACGTCCAGCTTGAATCGCAAAAGATTTTTCTACGCCATCATAGCTTTCTGAAATTTCCTCTAACTTTTCAAGTCTGCGGATATAGTTTTCAAGTGTTTCACTACGTGCACCTGGACGAGCTGCTGATAATGCATCAGCTGCAGCGACTAATACCGCAATAACAGATGTTGCTTCAGTATCACCATGATGCGAGGCAATACTATTAATAACAACTGGGTGTTCCTTATATTTTGTTGCTAATTCCACACCAATTTCGACGTGGCTTCCTTCAACTTCATGGTCAATTGCTTTTCCAATATCATGTAATAAGCCTGCACGGCGAGCCAATGCTACATCTTCGCCAAGTTCAGCAGCAAGTAATCCTGCCAAATGTGCGACTTCAATTGAATGTTTTAGGACGTTTTGTCCATAGCTTGTACGATATTTCATGCGGCCTAAAATTTTCATTAAATCTGGATGTAAGTTATGAATACCAATTTCAAATGTAGTTTGCTCACCTGTTTCGCGGATTTGTTCATCCACTTCACGTCGAGCTTTTTCCACCATTTCCTCAATACGAGCTGGGTGAATACGACCATCCTGTACAAGTTTTTCAAGTGCAAGTCGTGCTGTTTCACGGCGAATTGGATCAAAGCCTGATAATATAACCGCTTCTGGCGTATCATCAATAATTAAATCAATTCCTGTTAACGTTTCCAATGTGCGGATATTACGGCCTTCACGACCAATAATACGTCCCTTCATTTCATCATTTGGCAAGTTCACAACAGATACAGTTGTTTCTGCTACGTGATCTGCAGCAAAGCGTTGTAGTGCTAATGATAAAATTTCACGTGCTTTTTTATCTGAGTCTTCTTTCGCACGCGTTTCAGCTTCTTTCGTCATCACAGCAATATCAGTTGATAACTCTTTTTCTACTTCATTGAGGATAATTGATTTAGCTTCATCCCTAGTTAAAGCAGAAATACGTTCTAGCTCTGTTTTTTGTGATGCCATGAGCTCGTCCACTTTGCTCTCCATCTGTTCAATATGCTGTTGTCTTTCAGCTAGAGCTTGTTCTTTGCGCTCTAAGCCAGCTTCTCTCTTATTTAGAGCATCATCTTTGCGATCAAGATTCTCTTCTCTTTGCAATAAACGGTTCTCTTGTTTTTGAAGTTCTAAACGACGTTCACGAATGTCATTTTCAGCTTCAGTACGAAATTTGTGAGTTTCATCTTTGGCTTCAAGTAGTGCTTCTTTCTTCATTGCCTCCGCTTCTCGTTTTCCTTCTTCAACGATTGTTTCAGCGACATGTTTAGCACCAGTGATTTTTGAGTCATTCACTTTTTTCATGTAGATATAGCTAACAGCGGCACCAACGATGAGTCCAAGCAAAGCGGAGATGATAGTAATTCCATCCATATGAACACCTCCTCTTGCTATTTGGGTATTACAGTTTCAGTCGGCGCATACATCTATGTCGCCTTAGCTAAAATGCACCAGATTTTGTTAGAATTTGTGCAAAACCCGTTTCATTGGCCAAAGGCATTATCTTCATCCAGTAGGCGTTTAGACATCCATTTTAAAGGATATTTCACTATAAAACATTTGCTAAATGAAGATAAAATGTACTGCCTATTTAAAGTCATAATTCAGAAATTATACATATTTAATTGTATAGCTAGCCTCAAGCTCTGTCAAGGATAGTCGGGCGTCTGTTCGCCACCTTAGCCAAAAAAAAGTAAGTCCTATCCATTCAGCGAATTTTCTTCCTATTACTATTTCACTAGAAAATTTTCACGTTAAATACAATTAATAAAAAAACAGTACATTAGAAATAAACACCGAAATACATAGCTTCTCTCTTATTATGTGTAAAAATTTAAGAATATAGACAAAAAAATGCATTGCCCCCTCAATAAAGTGGGAACAATGCAATCATTAATTATTCTTCTTCAAGAAGTAACATTAATTCTTCATCCATCTCTTCTTCATCATCATGTGCAGCAATTGTATAAGAAGAAGCCGCAATACCATAAGAAGCTCGGATTTTGTTTGCTATGTCTTCCAGGACAGCAGTATTTTCCTTTAAATACTGTTTAGCATTTTCTCGTCCTTGACCTAAGCGCTCATCGCCATATGCATACCAAGAACCGCTTTTTTGTACAATGTCTAATTCCACACCTAAATCGACTGTTTCGCCTTCTTTAGAAATTCCTTCTCCATACATAATATCTACTTCAGCTGTACGGAAAGGTGGTGCTACTTTATTTTTAACAATTTTAATTTTAGTTCGGTTACCAACAATATCATTACCTTGTTTAATAGCTTCAGCACGACGCACTTCTAAACGGACAGAGCTGTAGAATTTAAGTGCACGTCCACCTGGTGTTGTTTCTGGATTACCGAACATAACACCAATTTTTTCACGAACTTGGTTAATGAATATAGCAATCGTTTTTGATTTATTAATCGCACCTGATAGTTTACGTAAAGCTTGAGACATTAAACGGGCTTGTAAGCCGACATGAGAGTCACCCATATCACCTTCAATTTCAGCTTTTGGCACTAAGGCAGCAACAGAGTCAATAACGATAATATCAATAGCCCCACTACGCACTAATGCTTCTGCGATTTCAAGTGCTTGTTCACCTGTGTCAGGCTGTGATAATAATAGCTCATCAATATTAACACCTAATTTTTGTGCATAGATTGGATCTAATGCATGCTCAGCATCGATAAATGCTGCTTGTCCACCTGTTGCTTGTACTTCAGCAATGGCATGCAGAGCAACAGTTGTTTTACCAGATGATTCTGGACCGTATACTTCAATAATACGTCCACGTGGATATCCACCCACTCCTAATGCAGCATCAAGTGCAAGTGAACCACTTGAAGATGTGGCAATTTCTAAATCGGTTTTTTCACCGAGTTTCATGATGGAACCTTTACCAAAATTCTTTTCAATTTGTTTTAGAGCCTGTTCTAAGGCTGCTTTACGATCACTCATTCATTTTCCTCCTTCGAAAACTGTTCACTGTTTTTATCTATCTCTACTATACTTGTTTTTGAGAAAACACGCAAGAAAAAAGCGAACATTTATTCGATTTTCCTTCAAAATAAAAATTTGGATAGTTTTCCTCTACCCAAATTCCTATGTTTTACTCTATTTTAATAACGTTTTGTGTAGCCACGTTCTTCTAACAGCTGCATTAAATAGTGGCATGTAAATTTCACCGCACGGAGTCGATTCGTATTCCGCATGCCTGATAAATGAAGTAAATATGTAAGCGGCTCCTCATCATTTATGGCAATACCAATCCAAACAGTACCTACTGGCTGATGATCATGCGCAGTGGGACCTGCTTCTCCTGTAAGGCCAATCCCAATATTTGTAGCAAATTTCTCACGAACAGCACTTGCCATTGCCGCCGCACACTCAGCACTCACAACACCATGTGTATCAATTAATTCTTGTGAAATGCCTAGCTGTTTTACTTTCGCATCTGCTGCATAGGTAACAACGCCTCCTATAAGAGCATTGCCTACCCCTGGAATTTCCGCAAGCTCAGATTGAAATAACCCAGCAGTTAAACTTTCTGCAGCCGCGATTGTTAGCTTATTATCCAATAGCATTTCTACCGTTTTTGAGGCAAGGGAATCATCATCTACACCATATTGATAATCACCAACAAGTGCTTGTATTTCCGCAACCTTTGCCTTAATAAGCTCTCTAGCTTGCTGCTCTGTTGCGGCTTTAGCTGTTACGCGTAACGTTACCTCACCATCAGAAGCAAGTGGAGCAACTGTTGGATTGGTTTGTGCATCTAAAATATTTTGAACTTGTACTTCAAGCTCGGCCTCACCAATTCCATAAAATCGCATAACATGTGATGCAATGATCCCTCCATCATTAAGCATCGCAGCAAGTTTAGGTTTAGCCTCAAATTGAAACATTGGTTCTAACTCTTTTGGAGGTCCTGGTAATAAAATATAAGTGCGATCACTTTTTGTGAAGATCATACCTGGAGCCATTCCATGGTGATTAGCTAATACTTCACTCCCTGCTAAAATTAATGCCTGTTTACGATTATTTTCCGTCATTGGACGTCCTCGTTTAGCAAAAAATTGCTCAATATACGTCAATGCTACTTCATCAAACTCAAGAGAAACACCAAGATGACGTGCAATCGTTTCCTTCGTTAAATCATCTTTTGTTGGACCCAGTCCTCCCGAAAAAATAATGAGATCTGCACGAGACTCTGCCACTTCGATAGCTTGTTCTAAACGCTTTGCATTATCGCCCACTACGGTATGATAAAAAACGTTGATGCCAAGCTCGGATAGCTGGCTTGAGATAAATCTCGCATTTGTATTCGTAATTTGACCTAATAATAGTTCTGAGCCAACCGCAAGAATTTCAGCATTCATGATCCCAAGACCTTTCTTATTTAGACTCAAGTAATACACGTCGATTTAGATAGAAATAATCCCACCCTGACCAAAGTGTAAAGAACAATGCAATATAGAGCATGATTGTATCAAATGGAATACCAACCAATGTAAAGATTGTATTGTGTAAAAGAGCAGCAGCAATCGCTACAATTTGTGCCCAAGTTTTAATTTTACCAAGCTGATTGGCAGCGACCACTTCTCCTCCACCTGCCAAAATCAAACGTAAACCCGTAACAGCAAATTCACGACTAATAATAATGATAATTACCCAAGCAGGTGCCATCTTAAGCTCGACCATTAAAATAAAGGCTGCTGAGACAAGTAACTTGTCAGCTAAGGGATCTAAAAATTTCCCAAATGTAGTCACAAGGTTATACTTACGTGCGTAATAACCATCCACCCAATCGGTTGTTGAAGCAAAGATAAAAATAAGTGCACCTATAAAATGATGGATTGGCATCTCTGCACCAAAAAGCGATAATGTTCCCCAGCCAAAATCAAACATCATAACAATGACAAAGAATGGAATAAGCAAGATTCGAGAGATGGTAATTTTATTTGGAATGTTCATTTTTCTAACACCTTTCATGATGAAAGAAAGTAGTCATCATAGGATGACTACTGTTCTTTATTGAAATTGATGACGATATTTTGCGTTACAATTTGTTGTGCATACGTTAGAAGTTCGTCATTAATATAGATTTTAGCTTGCGTTGAATTACCGAGACGAATACGAACATAGTTTTGTGTTGAGGCGTCAAATTCAACTACTTCCCCGGCATTATAGACACGCGTATCTGTTAAGATTTCTTGTTGCTGTTGATTGCGAATACCAACAAATGTAGGGCCTGATATTTCGATTTTAAGTTTCATTGTATCCGTCCCTGTTAACGTATAAGAAGTTGTCGCTCCATCTGCTTCAACAGTACCCGCGGAAATTGTTTGCTTCATCTCTTCAGTTTGATCAGTGTCATCTTCATCAGTTGGTGTTTCTTCTGTAGCTTTTGTATCATCTTTATCTTTATCATTTTTCTGTGCATCTTTATTTTCTTGTTCTTTTTTATCCTTCTCACTATCAATTGGATTGACATTTGTGTCATATTCCATCTCAGGAGTTGGATTTACTTCTTCGCTTGTCCCTGGACTGTTTTTTGATTGCCATAGCACCCATATAGCCACAATAATGACTACAATAAATAAAGCAACAATGATTTTTGGCATAGCCTCCATCATTTTATTCGAAGGGCCTTTCGTTACTTTTCTTCTGCTAGGGCTATTCGTCATCGATTGACTTACTTGATCATTTGGAGTGCTCGGTAGTTCATTTTTATATGTCTCTAAAATTTCTTCCGCGTCCAAACCAACAGCTTCTGCATATTGTTTAATAAAAGCTCGTACATAAAACGAGCCAGGCATAATGGAATAATTGCCCTCTTCAATTCCTACTAAATAACGTTTTTGAATTTTCGTTATTTCTTGTAAATCGTCTAAGCTGTAGCCTTTAGACAGTCTCGCCTCTTTCAGTCGAGTCCCTAATTCTGCCACTAATAACACCTACTTTAACATCAAATTAAAAATTAAATCCACCAAAAGAATCGGATTCGGACATATGATTTTTTTCCATTATTTCATAAGTAATTTCTTCATCAGTGTGATGACGTAATTCAATGATATAATCAAAATCCTCTATTTTATATTCTGAGTGCTGAACAAACATATCTGGATGCTCTACAACTTTTATACAAGGCATATTCATCATTTCACGCACTAATTGCAAATGTTTCTCATCAGATGAACGTCGAGTCACAATACCATCTAGAATAAAAATATTGTTACGACTAAATTCATCTCCCACAAGCTTATTACGAACTGTTTGCTTAATCATTGTAGATGATAAAAAGATCCACTTTTTATTGGCGCAGACACTTGCGGCTACTATGGATTCAGTTTTTCCCACACGTGGCATCCCACGAATACCAATCAGCTTATGCCCCTCTTTTTTAAAGAGCTCTGCCATAAAGTCAACTAAAATACCTAGTTCGTCTCTTACGAAATGGAATGTGTTTTTTTCGTCTGCATCTCGAGGAATATAACGACCATGCCTAATGGCTAATCGGTCACGAAGTTTTGGTTGTCGAAATTTGGTTACGTTAATATGTTCCATTGTCGAAACAATTGTACGAAAACGCTCAATTGCCTCATCATTGTCTGTATGCACTAACATACCACGTCGATCCTCATCTACACCATTTATTGATATAATATTGACACGAAGCATCCCTAAAAGTGAAGCAATATCTCCTAATAATCCAGGGCGATTCACCTGAATTTCATATTCAAAGTACCAATCGCTCAACACACTCGTTCCCTTCCTATTAGTTAACGTAAAAAATCCTTTATAAGTTCCATCATAGCTGATTTTTTATGTAATGGAAAGTTAGAATACATGGAATTACAGCGTTATTTGCTAATTTTTTTTGATGCCTGTTAAAAGGCTTACATATGTTCCCGTTTTTACAGATAAAAAGTTTATTGTATAACAAAAAGAGGAGATTGGCTCTCCTCTTTTATTTACTGCACATGCTTATTTTGTACAAGCTTAATGACACAATTCGCTAATGCATGTTTTTCATCTTCAGAGGCAACGCCCCATAAATCCGACAGCACTCGCTCTTGTTCGTTTTTAGGATCGACATTTGTCGCCAAATATTCCCCAATTTGGACAGCAGCCGTTTGAATCATTTTCTTCGGCATACCGCTTGATTCAGCTTGCATAACGTTTTGCCCTAAAAACGATGTCCATTTTTGCCAGTTTTCTAAAATGGTCATATTCTTCCTCCTCCTTTACACAAGTAGTATGTGCAAAAGAGATTATTATATGTACCAGCCTCCATTTAATCGTACGATTTGTCCTGTCACATAATCAGCTTTACCAGACAAATAAAAACGTACCATTTCAGCCACATCCCTTGTTTGTCCAATGGAACCTAGTGGGATATCGTCCAAAATGTATTGAAGCTCTTCTTGACTTAGATGGCTGTTCATTGAGGTATTTATAAAGCCAGGAGCAATAGCATTCACTCTAATCCGAGATAATGCCGCTTCTTTTGCATAGGATTTAACAAAAGCATGTTGCGCACCCTTAACAGTTGCATAAAGTGCCTCCCCTGCTGAGCCAGCCTCTCCCCAAATGGAACCTATAAATAGTACATAGCTTACATCATGCTTGCGAAGTTTTCCAGAAAGTAAAGCTGTTAGTCTCATAGGATTTTGAACATGAACACGCCATAAAGCATCCATATCCTCCACTGTTGTATCTTCGAGCAATGAATAATGGGCTTGTCCATTGGCAAAAACAATTGCCTGCACATTGAAAATTTGCGCGGCTACTAATTCTGCTCCATTAACGATTGAAAAATCCCCCTGTACAAGCATAAATTCTTGTGCAGGGAAATTTTCGGAAAGCATTTCACATAATCTCTGTGCAGCATTTTGATTGTTTGAATAATGTACATAGATGGACCAGCCGTCCTCAGCTAAGCTTTGACAAATGGCATGACCGATATCACCTGATGCACCTAAAACAAGGGCAAATTTTTTCACTGGGCATCCTGCTTACTTGGCAGAATTTTAAAGACTGTTTGCTGTGTTTCACCTTGGATAGAAGCAAATGCTTTTTGTAAGTCCTCAACGGTTAAAGTCTCAAGTACTGGTACTACATCAAATAAATTCATGTCATTAAAGGAATACCGTGTGAATTGGTTTGCGATAAACTCGATCGAATTTAGTGCACGTAGGAAGAACCCAATTTTTTTGCGTTTTATACGATCCAAACCAGCAGGATCGAATTGGCTATTTCCTTCATATTTTGCTAATTCGTCCATAATCGTTTTTGACAATTTATCAGGCTCTGCTGAATCTGAACCAATCATGGCAAATCCAAAGCCATTTTCTAAGGTAAAATCAAAAGCATACGTCTCATCAATTAAACCTTCCTCGTAAACACGTTCATAAAAATCAGAAGTACGTCCAAAAATAAGTTCAAGCGCAATTTGAACGGACAACTCATGCTTTAACATGTCCTGACCTGATAAATTAGTGTCTTTCGCTTTTAAACCAACATAAATTTTTGGTTTTTGAACATCCATATTTAATGTACGTTCCTTAATGGCTACCTCTGTTGGTTCTATATCAAAGAAGCGTTGAATTGGCGTTGGTTCTGGGAACTCTTTTTTACCTTGATTGTCACGAATAAACGTCATCATTTCCTCTGGTTCTACAGCACCAATCACAAATAACAACATATTCGAAGGATGATAAAACGTATTGTAGCATGTATATAAATGCTCTGCTGTAATGCCATCAATCGATTCAATCGTACCAGCAATATCAATTTTCACAGGATGATGATGATACATATTTTCGATTGTGCCAAAATATAGACGCCAGTCTGGTTGATCGTCATACATTGTAATTTCTTGCCCAATAATTCCTTTTTCTTTATTAACAGTAGCCTCTGTAAAATATGGTTCTTGGACAAAATTCAATAATGTTTCTGTACTTTTATAAATATTGTCGGTAGACGAAAATAAATAAGCTGTACGTGTAAACGATGTAAATGCATTCGCAGAAGCACCATATTCGCTAAATTTTTGGAAAACGTCTCCATCCTCTTTTTCGAACATTTTATGCTCTAAAAAGTGCGCAATACCATCTGGTACAGTAATACTTTCTGTTTCGCCAATTGGTACAAACGTACGATCGACAGAGCCGTACTTTGTTGTGAATGTAACAAATGTTTTAGAGAAGCTCTTTTTCGGCAATATATAAACATCTAAGCCATTGTCTAGCTTTTCATAATAAAGTGTTTCATCTAATTGTTTAAATTCTATTGTTTTCATTGTGCGGCTTGCTCCTTTCCACATAAGAAATAGACCGCTTCAAGCTGCACTTGCTTTGCCATTGCAACAACATCTTCCTTTGTCACAGCTTTCCACTTATTTGCCCAGGCTTCAACTGAGAATTCCTCAGGTAAATCTTTATATTGATCAAAAATTTCGATTTGTCCTCGTGCAGAATCTAAGGACTCTTTTATCTGATTTGTCAGCATAGCCTTTGTTTGTTCCAATTCTAAATCTGTAATGTCTCCAGCCTGCATGACGGCAAGTTGTTCTTTAATTAAAGATAGCGCTTTTTCTTCATTTTTAGCTTCAATACCAGATACAACAAATACAAGTCCATAATGCGATGCATAGGAACTAGAAGCATAATAAGCAAGGCTCTCTTTTTCACGAACATTCATAAACAACTTGGCATGTGGATATCCACCAAAAATGCCATTAAAAATTTGCATCTTAGAGAAATCTACATCACCAAATCTAACAGGTGTGCTAAAGCCAATATGAAGTTTACCTTGTTTCATTTCATGCTGTTCTCTTACATAATCATTGGCAGGATGTTGTTGTGGAAGCACTGCTGGCACTTCCTCAGGTGTACGATCATTAAATGGTAGCGCTTTTTTTAATTTCGCAACAATTTCCTCTTCATTAATGTCCCCAGCAACATAAATATCAATTTTGTCGTTATCTAGCATCGATTGATATGCCTCAAATAAAGAGGCAGGTGTAATTTTTTGAATTTCTTCGACACTACCATTCGCTGAAATGGATGCTGGTTCATTTGGTCTCAGGATTTGTTGTAGACGGAATTGTGCAAAGCGAGATTTATCATCAAAAATAGATTCAATACGTTGAATAACTGTCTTTTTCTCACGCTCAACAACGGATTCCTTAAAGACACCATTTTCTAGATTAGGCTCAAAAATAGCTGTATGCAATAAACCAAGGACTTCGTTTAAGACACTTGTATTCGCTAGATAATGATCATTAACAGTCTCTACATTCATAAGAACTGTATGCTCATTTCCGCGCTTCGATGTATCAAAATACAAAACTGTACCATACAAGTCATCTAAAAAGCTTCGAAAAGCAGCCGTTGTCTTATATTTAGCATTACTGTGCTGCAGTACATTTGTTAACACTGTACGCTCTGATGCACTTTTAGCTGTTAATGCTCTTCTCCATTTAATTGAAAAATTTACGGTTTTAAATTGGGTCGTTTGTCGGATATGCAAATTGACACCTTTTGCAAAAGGTATTGTTTTAAACATATGAAACCCTCCTATCCTTCTTAATATAACGATGTACTACACATACTATACATGTCTATTGTCTATAATTGCAAAAGGAATCCAAAGTATGTATGGGAAAAATTAAAAATTACGCCAATTATAATAAAAAAAGGACCGAGCATAGTGCCCAGTCCTTAAAATGCTTTTCTTAGCGTTTACCTTTAATATAAGGTTGTCCACTCGCTTTTGGAGCGTTTGCTTTACCAATAAATCCTGCTAAAGCAAGAATTGTTAACACATACGGTAAAATTTGTAGATACACTGCTGGAACATTCTCGATTAGCGGAATTTGATTCCCTGCAATACTTAATGTTTGTGCTAAACCGAAGAATAAGGCTGCACCTAGTGCTCCAATTGGATGCCACTTCCCGAAAATCATTGCGGCAATAGCCATGAAACCTTGACCAGCAATTGTTGCATGTGAGAAGTCGTGTGTAATTGTTTGTGCATACACTGCACCACCAAGACCACCTAATGCCCCTGAAATCATCACGGCAATATAGCGCATTTTATTTACATTTATACCCATTGTATCTGCTGCCATTGGATGTTCACCCACTGCACGCAAACGCAAGCCGAATGGCGTTTTATAAATGATAAACCATGCCCCGAATGCTACAGCGAACGCTAAAATAGATGTGCTGTAAACATCATGGAACAGTAAACGACCGAAGAACGGAATATCCTCTAAGTAAGGGACACCAAAACGACGAATCGGTTGGTCAATCATATCTGTTTGACCTTTATCATAAATCATTTTTACTAAGAATACGGTTGCAGCTAAACCTAGTAAGTTAATAGCTACCCCTGATACCGTTTGATCGGCACGGAAAGAAATAGAAGCTACAGCATGGAAAAGTGAGAACACAGCACCAATCACAACAGCTGCTAGCATTGCTACCCAAACTGTTGCTGCCCCTAATGATGAAGCGAATTCTAAATTGACAAAAATACCAACAAACGCACCGACAATCATTAAGCCTTCTAGCCCGATGTTGACAACACCAGAGCGTTCAGAGAATACCCCACCGATGGCTGTAAAAATCAAAGGTGTTGCATATAGAATCGCTGAAGGGATGATGAAATATAACATTTCTAAAAAGCTCATGTTATTGTCCCTCCTTTTTCTTGCTCAGCTTTTGTAAGCCTACTCGAATAATATAGCCTGATGCAACGAAGAAGATAATCAATGCAATGATAATGGATACGATCTCTTCTGGGATACCCGCAGCATTTGGCATATTTAATGCACCATATTTTAAAGAACCGAAAAGGGATGCCCCAAATACTACGCCAAGTGGTGTATTGGCACCAAGTAAAGCAACGGCGATACCGTCAAAACCAATTCCTGTAAAGCCAGGTTTAATGGATGCGTTTTGGAACGTTCCTAATGCTTCCATCGCGCCGCCAAGACCTGCAAACATACCAGAAATCGTCATAGCTAAAATAATATTTTTATTGACACTCATACCTGCATAATCAGCAGCATTTTTGTTAAAACCTACTGCTTTTAGCTCGTAGCCCCGTGTTGTTTTTTCTAGAATGAACCACATCACGACTACCATTAAAAGTGCAACAATGATCCCATAGTGAAGACTTGAATTGTCTGTAAGCTCTCTTAAAAACGGAGAACGTAAAGAAGCTGACTCATGGATACGTTCTGTTTTAAAGCTGCCATCGGACAATTTTTTAATCACTGCATTTGCAATATAAAGTGCAGTGTAGTTTAGCATAATTGTCGCAATAACTTCATGAACTTTAAATTTCGCTTTTAAGAAACCTGCAATAAAGGCCCAAAATGCACCTGCAGCTGCTGCTGCAAGCAATGCTAATGGTAAGTGAATGATTTTAGGAAGTTCAAACGCATAACCTACCCAAGCTGCGGCTAACCAACCTAAAATTAGCTGACCTTCAACACCGATATTGAAGAGCCCTGTGCGGAATGCAAAGGCTACTGCGAGACCTGCTAAAATATATGGTGTAATTTGACGAATTGTGTTCCCGATTGAATATGAATCTCCAAAAATACCTGTCCAAAGAGCGATATAACCTTGCACTGGGTCATAGCCACTGACTACCATGACGATAGCCCCTACAATTAAACCGATAATGATAGAGATGATAGGAACGAGTATATTAATGACACGATTTGACATTAGTCGTTCCCCTCCTTCGCATCACGCTTGATATTTTTTTTACTTTGCCCTGCCATTAGTAAGCCTAGCTCTTGTTCAGTCGTTTCTTTCGGATTTAACTCATCGACAATTTGTCCATCATAGATAACGGCAATTCGATCCGAAACATTCATAACCTCATCTAATTCAAATGAGATTAACAAAACGGCTTTCCCTTTATCACGTTGCTCAATTAGACGAGAGTGAATGAATTCAATAGCTCCTACATCAAGTCCACGTGTTGGTAGAGCAGCAATTAATAGATCAGGGTTACGGTCAATTTCACGACCAATAATTGCTTTTTGTTGGTTACCACCAGATAATGCACGAGCTGGTGTCATCTCCCCATTACCAGTACGCACATCATACTCTTTAATGATTTGGCGAGCTTTCTCTGACACCTTTTTATAGTCCATGACAAAGCCCTTCGCTATTGGAGATTGGTAATATGTTTGCAATGCAATATTATGACCAATTGGGAAATCTAAAACTAAACCATGCTTATGACGGTCTTGTGGAATATGTCCTACGCCTTCCTCTGTAATTTTACGAGGCTTCATGTTAGTAATATCTTTACCATTCAGCTTGACTTTACCACTTTTAATTTTGCGTAGACCTGTAATGGCTTCAATTAATTCAGATTGACCATTACCATCAATACCCGCAATACCCACGATTTCACCTTTACGAACATTTAAATTAAGACCTTTAACTTTATCTATATTTCGATAATCTGTAACAACCAAGTTCTCAATTGCAAGCACTTCATCAGTTGGTGTCGCATCCGTTTTTTCCGTTTTGAATTCAACTTGACGGCCAACCATCATTTCAGCAAGCTGATCAGGATTTGTGGCAGCGGTTACAACAGTGCCAATCCCTTCTCCCTTACGGATAATCGTCACACGGTCTGAAACTTCCATAATTTCTTTTAGCTTATGCGTAATTAAAATAATGGATTTACCTTCTGCGATAAGACGACGCATTATTTGAATTAATTCGGTAATTTCTTGCGGTGTTAATGATGCAGTTGGTTCATCAAAAATTAAAATTTCGGCACCGCGATACAATGTTTTTAATATTTCTACACGTTGTTGCATACCAACCGTGATATCCTCGATTTTGGCGTTTGGATCAACATCTAATCCATACTTTTCAGAAAGTGCTTGTACTTTCTTAGCCGCATCTTTTATATTCACAATTCCCATTTTAGTAGGCTCAGTGCCTAAAATGATATTTTCTGTTACTGTAAAGTTTTCTACCAACATAAAATGTTGATGCACCATGCCAATCCCTAAATCATTGGCAATATTCGGGTTTGTAATTTTTACTGCCTTCCCACGTACACGAATTTCGCCACCTTCTGGTTGATACAAACCAAAAAGGACATTCATCAAAGTCGATTTACCTGCACCATTTTCACCTAGCAATGCATGAATCTCGCCTTGTTTCAGTTGGAGGGTGATATTATTATTCGCCACGAAATTACCGAATTCTTTACGGATTCCTAGCATTTCAATCACATAATCCAAATTTGTCACTCCCTTAATAGGCACTATTATTAAGTATTTTTGCCTTAGCGTATAGTATCTGCTGCTACATGATGGATGGTACAGATAAGCCATACGTCCAGTAATGAATTTTCTACCAGAGGCTATATTTTATTGACCGATTTAATATCCCACGTATAGAGGTAGATGTTTTGCTAAATTAATACAGGAAAGGTCATCGTTAGAAACCTTTCTTCTATTAACTTGTTACCATCATTATTCAAATCATAATTACTACCTCTATAAGGTTCCTATAAATCTAGCTAAATAGAGTATTGCGAATAATCTAAATATAACGATAGATTGAAAAATCATCATAAGGTCCTTCTAAAAGTCCCTTATGATGATCAAAAGATGAATTATTTTTCCACTTTTTCTGGAACTTTGATTTCACCCTTAGCAATTTTCTCTTTATATTCGTCGATTACTTTTTGTACATCTTCTGGAATTGCACCGCGAGAATCCGCAAGTTTAACGCCATCTTCAGCTAAACCGTAAACAAGTGTTTCTCCACCTGGGAAATCACCATTTTTCGCTCTATTTGAAATATCTACTACTGCTGT
Organism: Lysinibacillus sp. FSL K6-4013; assembly: GCF_038630435.1. Classification (NCBI taxonomy): domain Bacteria; kingdom Bacillati; phylum Bacillota; class Bacilli; order Caryophanales; family Bacillaceae; genus Lysinibacillus; species Lysinibacillus sp. FSL K6-4013. The sequence continues at coordinate 1,218,372 of NZ_CP152031.1, read as the reverse complement.
ATTAACACCTTTTAACATAGAAGTTAGTGTAACGTTTGTTTTATCGTCTACTTTACCTTCTTCGTATTGGTCAGCATCTACACCGATAACCCATACATCAGCATTTGGATCTTTCGCTTTACGCTCTTTTGCTTCAGAGAATACACCGTTACCAGTTGCACCAGCAGCGTGGAAGATTACATCTACACCTGAAGAATACATGCTGTTCGCTGTAATTTTACCAAGATCCGCTTTATCAAACGCACCAGTATATTTTACTTGAATTTCGATATCTGGGTTTACTGCTTTAGCACCTTCAACGAAACCAGCGTGGAAACGGTTAATAACTGGAATATCAACGCCGCCTACGAAGCCGATTTTACCTGTTTTAGATGTTTTCGCTGCAGCAACACCTGCTAAGAAAGCACCTTCTTGCTCTTTGAACAGTACGTTTACTACGTTGTCTGCTTCTACTTCAGCATCGATTAATGCAAAGTGATTATCTGGATTTTCAGAAGCAACTGCATCAATTGCATCAGCCATCATGAACCCGATACCAAATACTAGGTTAAAGTCACGACGAACTAAATTGTTTAAGTTTGTTTCATAGTCAGCATCTGAAGCTGATTGTAGGTAGTCAAAACCACCATCACCTTTTGATAAACCGTGTTCTTTACCGTAAGCTTGTACACCTTCCCATGCAGATTGGTTGAATGATTTGTCATCCACGCCACCTACGTCAGTAACCATTGCTACTGAGAAAGCTTCTTCTGTGCTTTCGCCGCCTGAAGCTTTGTCATTTTCTTTCGCTGGCTTTTCGTCGTCTTTCGTACCACAAGCACCTAAAATAGCACTTGCCGCTAATACTGATGTTAATACTAAACCAAATTTACGTTTTTTCATTTAATTAACCCCCCAAAGGTATTGTAATTAGCAGGAAAAAATTTAGAAATGTTCTACACCCGTTTACGAACTACATGGAAGCTGAATTTATCAGCTCGGAAATAATTTTTTGAATAGAGCACTACTTGATCATGATCATCATAATGCAATTGCTTTAACACTAAAAGAGCTGTCTCACGTCCACAATTTAAAATCGGTGAGGCTTGTTCATGATACCCAACTGGATCAATATAGGTTACAGCATAAGCTACATGAATTTTGCCAGATTGCTCAAGTGCAGAGAACAGTGAAACTTCTTTTTTTTCGACAAAGTCAGTAGGCAGGAAGCTTGCAGGTAGCCTGTCTATGCAGTATACTACTGGCTCACCATCCGCTGTTCTGACACGTTCAATCGTGAGTATTTTATCGTCGCCATCACTTTGGAAGCGTTTTAAATCTTCCTCAGAAGGCACGTGCTCAGTCGCTTTTAAAAACCGCGAACCTGGCTCCATACCTGCTGCCTCGATCATAGAAGAAATACTAGATAGATGCTCGATGCCTGATGTAAACAACGGCTTCGGGTTGACAAAAGTCCCAACCCCATGTCGGCGCACAATCACATTTTCCTCTTCCAACAGTCGAAGTGCTTCTCTAAGTGTTGCTCGACTGACTCCTAGTGATTTCGATAATTCAAATTCTGAAGGCAGCTTTTCATTTTCTTTAAAAATGCCAGCCTCGATGTCAGATTTTAAACGATCGATAACTTGAAGATAGAGATGACGATGATCTGCTTTAATAGTCACATATATCACCACCAAAATCAGAGATCAGACATCTGATGTACAACATTCCTACTAATCGTTCATAAATATAACATTTTTGCAGAATGAAATAAACAGTTTTGAGTAAAATCTGTTATAGAATTCATTCTTTCTTTATTTTATCTGCAAATTTTTGGACATAAATACAGTTACTCTCATCATTTTCAGCTTCATTTTTTGTTTAGTTATCGTATTGGTGAACAAGTACTTGACGAGGTTTACTACCCTCTGGAGGCCCAACAATACCGCGTTGTTCCATCTGATCAACAATACGTGCAGCTCTTGAATAACCAATTCGGAAGCGACGTTGAAGCATAGAGACAGATGCAGTTTGCATATTGACAACTAATTGGACCGCTTCATCATATAAATCATCTGTTTCCTCTAAAATGGTTTCTTCTTCAGTAGGAATCATCTCCTCCTGATACTGAGCTTTTTGCTGTTCTATAACAAAATGAACGACTGCTTCCACTTCTTGATCTGATAAAAAGGCACCTTGCACCCTTTTTGGCTTAGAAGCTCCAGCAGGTAAAAATAACATATCGCCTCTTCCTAGTAAACGTTCGGCTCCACCCATGTCTAAAATTGTTCTCGAATCAATTGCGGAAGAAACTGCAAAAGCAATTCTGGATGGAATATTTGCTTTAATGACACCTGTTAGAACATCTACACTTGGTCGTTGTGTGGCAATTATCAAATGAATGCCAGCAGCCCTTGCCATTTGTGCTAAACGTGTAATTGAATCCTCTACATCACTTGAAGCGACCATCATCAAATCCGCTAACTCATCTACAATAACCACAATATATGGTAGCTTTGGATGTTTCTCTTCTGTTTGTTCATTAACCTTTTGTACATGTGCATTATAACCCTCTATATTTCTTGTACCTGTATGAGAAAACAAATCGTAGCGACGTTCCATTTCAGATACCACTTTTTTCAGTGCTTGCGAAGCTTTACGTGCATCTGTTACGACAGGCGCTAATAAATGAGGAATCCCATTATAAACGTTTAATTCAACCATTTTTGGGTCAATCATCATGAGCTTCACTTCATGCGGTTTTGTACGCATTAGTATGGATACCACAATGCCATTTATACAAACACTTTTCCCACTGCCTGTAGAACCAGCTACAAGTAAATGTGGCATTTTATTGAGTTCTGCTAGTACAGCTTGTCCTGTAATATCACGGCCAAATGCTACCTGTAATAATGCTTCAGGCTTAGCACCATCCTTCGATTCCAATACCTCACGAAGTGTTACAATGGCTACCTCACTGTTTGGTACTTCAATACCAATCGCAGATTTCCCTGGAATTGGCGCTTCCATACGAATATCTTTAGCTGCTAATGCTAATGCAAGATCATCTTGCAAATTGACAATTTTGCTTACTTTCACACCGATATCAGGTAAAATTTCATATTTTGTGACAGCAGGACCTAAATGCACTTGTGTCACCTTTGCCTTTACTCCAAAGCTTTGTAACGTTTGCTCAAGCTTTTTGGCATTCGCTTGAATCACTGAATATTCACCACTTTGATCATGTTGTGGTGGTAATTGTAATAAATTATATGATGGAAGCTGATAGTCTGCATTTTCTACTGCATCTGTGCCCTGAATCTGGACATCATCTGTTGTTTCTTCTAGTTCATTTTCCAACAAGTGAGTTGTATCAAACACTTCTCTTTCCTGTGAAACATTCTGTGTAAAAGCAGAAATAATCGGCTCATGTGGTATTTCTTCTTCCTGTTCAGGCATATCTATAGATTGATTAACGGCTGCTACTTCATCTTCACTCTCTACTCTTGAACGACGATTATTTGGCTTTTTCGGTGTATTTTTTTTCTTATCACGGTGCTTTTTTTTCCATTTGCCAAATATATCTGGTGTTTTTTCTGCTAAATAAGGCACTAATGCTTTTCCAGTGACAAGAATTAATCCAATAAAGAAAATAACCCAAGCAACAACTTTTGCCCCAGAGGCTTCAAATAACACATGAAGCCCACTAAATAGTAGGGCACCAATCATCCCCCCCCCCAAAGCATTACTGCGATGGATGATACCTTCTGTATTAATCAAAATTCGCCATGATTCACGTAGCACAGAATCAGATAGTAGACCACCTGATTTGGATAGTTGTTCAAATAATATGCCATGACTAAAAATCGTTAAGCTCATAACAATGAGAAACATGCCCAGTATTAATCGATCCTTTATTCCAACTTTTTTACGACCAATCATCATTAACAATGCAACAAATATAAGCATAAATGGAACAGCAAAATGTAAATTACCTAAAAGGAACATGGCGATTGTTTGTAGAATCCGCCCGATCATGCCGTATTCAAAAATCATAATGACTGCTAGCGCAATTAAGAGCAACCCTAAAATTTCGTACATAAGCGGATGCATTTCTTTTTTTTCTGTTGTCGCCTTACTTTTAGCAACTTTTTTTCTCTTACTAACTGCCATCTATTTCACCTTCTTCTGCAATCCATTCTATATATGTAGCGAATCATCACATGTAGAACTTGATTATTTCAAAAAAAGGATTTTCCACCGCAATTGGGAGAAAATCCTTTTTCATTTATTTTTTCCTCAAAGCATATACGATGAGTTTGTTCAATTAATATTCCATAATAATAGGAATAATCATTGGGCGACGTTTTGTTTTTTGGAATAAATACGTATTTAGCGTATCTCGAATTTCTTGTTTAATATTCGTCCATTCAAAGGTTTCTTTCCCAACGTACTTTTCAATCACATTCTTCGCAATGTCAGAAGCCTCAATCATTAATTCCTCTGATTCTCGTACATAGACAAAGCCTCGTGATAAAATTTCTGGGCCAGAGGCAATTTTCTTTTGTGCTCGATTTAATGTTACCACCACAATGAAAATACCATCCTGCGATAATAATTTACGGTCACGAAGTACAATATTACCTACATCGCCTACACCAATACCGTCAATTAAGACATTACCAGCTTGTACACGACCACTCATGCGCATTTTATTATTTTTATATTCTACGATATCCCCTTTATCAGCGATAAAAATTTGGGATTTTTGCATACCAAGCTGTTGTGCTAATTTAGAGTGTGCAATTAGCATACGGTATTCTCCTTGTACAGGAATAAAATACTTTGGTTGCATTAAGTTTAGCATCAGCTTTAAATCTTCTTGACTACCATGTCCTGAAACATGAACATTTTTGCTAGAAGTCAAAATTTCAGCGCCTGCTTTTGACATAGAGTTCATTGTATTTGCCATTTGAACTTCCATGCCAGGAGAAGGTGTAAAGGTGATTAGTACCGTGTCACCTTGTTTAATTTTAATGTCACGATGGTGTTTACGGACAATTTTTTCTAAAGCATCGAGGGGTTCTCCTCTATTGCCTGTTGTAATAATGATAATTTCATCATCTTGATATTTTTGCATTTCCGATATCGGAATTATTGTATCTTCTTGAACTGTTAAATAGCCAAGCTGTACGCCTAGATCAACCGCTTTTTCCAATGGTTTACCCACAATCACAACCTTACGGAATGATTTCTGGGCTTGAGCAAATACTTGTTGAATTCGAATAAAGTTTGATGCGTAAACAGCTACTAAAATACGACCTGGTGCTGAGTGGAATGTTTTTGATAATTGTTCTTCAATGACAATCTCTGATGTCGTATATCCTGGTCGCTCAGCTTCGCAAGACTCCGATAATAGAATAAAGACGCCGTCTTCTCCTAGCTGTGCCATTTTTGCTAAATCAGGTTTAAATTTACCTGTCGCTGACTGATCGAATTTAAACTCTCCTGTATGAACAATCGCGCCTTCAGATGTATGGAACACTACCCCTAACGAATCGGGAATACTATGTGTTGTGTGGAAGAATGTTACATACGTTGAGTTAAAATTCATACGACTACGGTTTGTTACTTCAAAAAACTTCACCTGATGTGGTGCAGGTAATTCTTTTAAATGTTCCTTTGCTAATGCAATGGTTAATTTTGATCCGTACACAGGTGCCTTTATTTTTTGTAATACATAGGCAATAGACCCAATCGCGTCTTCATGACCATGTGTTAAGAAAATACCCTTCACACGTTCTTTATTTTCTTCTAAGTACGTAATGTCAGGAATCACGATATCTATACCTAGCATTTCATCTTCTGGGAACATTAAGCCGCTATCCACCACAAATAGTTCTTCATCAATTTCTACTACGTACATTGCTTTCCCAATTTCGCCTACACCACCAAGAGGGATGATGCGGATTAATTCATTTTTCTTTTTTGTCAATTTATTTCCTCCTAAAAAATATCCCGAACAGCAACCACTTAACATTTATTATACGGTTTGCAAAGCTTTTGCACAAATTAAAAATACATGTTTCACGTTGGAAATAGATTTTCCTGCTATTTGCTTATTGCTAGCAGATGGTAAACAAAAATTGGATATCCTGTATAAATAGAGCTTAATTAGTATTTGTGAGGACAAGGAGCTACAGATTTGGTTAAAACATTTTATTTTATAAGATATAAAAAAACGAGGCTGAAATGCTATCAGCCTCGTTGCTATTTATCTAAAACTTTTCGCTTTTTCTTGATACGTATCCCAAATTCGGTCAAAATTAGCTTTCTCTTCATCTGTCATTTCCATCATTGGCAAACGGACATTGAGTGTATCAAATCCTAATTTTGTCATCGCATATTTAATCGGTGAAGGGTTGGGTTGAGCGAACAGCGCACGTACTAAAGGTAATAAGGCTCGGTGAATTTTGGCTGCTAGCTTATGATTTCCTTCTTCAAACGCTTTAATCATTAATTGCATATCATTACCTACCACGTGTGCAGCTACAGAAATAACACCCGCTCCACCAATGGCCATTAGTGGGAGTGTTAAACCATCGTCCCCACTATACACTAAGAAATCATCATCTGGATCTACATTCTCAATAACATCACCCATCTGATCTAAGTTACCGCTCGCTTCTTTAATCCAAGCAATATTAGGAATCTTGCTTAATGCAACAGAAGTTTCATAGGCAACATTGACCCCTGTACGCCCTGGGACATTATAAAGCATAACTGGGAGACTCGTTTGTTTAGCAATGGTTTCAAAGTGAGCATAAATCCCACGTTGATTTGGCTTATTATAGTAGGGAGCTACAAGCATAATGCCGTCTGCTCCATTTTCTTCTGCTTTATGTGTCATTGCAATAGAGTAAGCTGTTTCATTATCCCCAGTACCTGCAATAACTGGTACGCGACCTGCTACTTTCTCTACTGTAAAGCGAACAACTTCAATCTTCTCTTCTGTAGACATAGTTGGGTTTTCAGAAGTCGTACCACAAGCAACAATACAATCAGTACCATTGTCTATTAAATGATTAATAATACGTTCTAGTTCTGGATAATTAATCGTGCCATCATTTTTGAACGGCGTAATCATAGCCGTTCCAATTCGACCTAAATTCATCCTTACACCCCTCTTATAGTAAGTTATCCTCAAGCATTGCTTCTGCAATTTGGATAGAGTTTAATGCGGCGCCTTTTAATAAATTGTCAGAAACGATCCATAGATGGAACCCTTTGCTGTTGTCTAAATCTTGACGGATACGTCCTACAAAAGTAGCGTCTTCCCCTTCTGCATAAATAGGCATTGGGTAAGTTTGTGTTGCAATATCATCTTGTAATACCACACCTGGTGCATTGCGTAATACATCAAAAATCTCTTGGATTGACGCTTCTTTCTCTACCTCAATATAAACAGATTCAGAGTGACCTGAAACGACTGGCACACGAACACAAGTAGCAGCTACTTTTAGCTCTGGTGCATGCATGATTTTTTTCGTCTCATTAATCATTTTCATTTCTTCGTATGTAAATCCATTATCTGTGAATTTATCGATTTGTGGAATGACATTACGAGCAATTGGGTAATGACGTTTATCACTACCAGACGGTAAAATATTGGCTTCTACATCTTTACCTGCATCCCAGTTTTCGCTTTGTGCCTTTAATTCTTGGATCGCAGAAATCCCCGCACCTGATACTGCCTGATAAGTTGAAACAATTACTTTTGTTAAACCAAATGCATTACGAATTGGTTCAAGTGCAGCTACCATTTGAATTGTAGAGCAGTTTGGATTCGCAATAATCCCTTTATGCTCCGCTAAGTCGCCTCGATTCACTTCAGGCACAACAAGCGGTACCTCTGGATCCATACGAAAATGGCTTGTATTATCAATAACTACTGCACCACGCTTAGCTGCTTCTGGTGCAAGCGCGGCAGATACTGAGCCACCAGCTGAGAATAAAGCGACATTGACGCCTTCGAAAGCCTCAGGTGTCGCTTCTTCAATTGTATATGTTTCACCATTAAATTCGATTGATTTTCCTGCTGAACGAGCAGAAGCTAAAAATTTAATATGTCCAATCGGAAATTTACGTTTAATCAACTGCTCCATCATTTTTGATCCTACTGCTCCTGTTGCCCCAACAACCGCAACTGTTAACTGCTTTGTCATCTGTCATCTCTCCTTGAATACATGTTCCATAATGTGTGCTATTGTATCACAAAAATACTGAAAATTGTGTGTAATCTCTTATTTATTTGAAATATTGTATCAACAGCGGTTGTAATTGCTTTTTCTGCGTAATTGCTGCATGAACAGTATCCACCATTTGCTCAAAATCAGCAATTAAAGAATTTGGTTTGGAGTGAGGGGCATCCTGACCAAATGGAATAAAATATATATTTTTGGCATTTAACAATTTCATAATATTTATGCCATTTAAGCCTAGTGCATCATTTGTGGAAATACCTAAAACTACAGGCGAACCATTACGCAAAGTTGCCTTCGCTGCCATTAATACAGGGCTATCTGTTGCTGCATTAGCAAATTTACTAATGCTATTGCCTGTCATGGGGGCGATGACCATTGCGTCTAATGGATTGGATGGGCCAAATGGCTCCGCCTCTTTTATAGAAGAAATAACTTTTTCTCCTGTCAAAGCTTCTATTTTTGCAATCCACTCTTCTCCTGTACCAAAGCGAGTAGCTGCATGTAAAACGGAATGCGTAATAATTGGAATAACTGTTGCTCCGACATCAATAAAATTTTGGATTTTAGGTACTACATCTTCATACGTACAATGGGAAGCAGTAATACCTAGGCCAATTCGTTTCCCCGTTAACAATTTTCTTCCTCCTCTATTGCCTTGCACAATATTGTAGCTGCATCATGTGCAAAGTATTTCCCAGGCAATGACGGCAATAGTACATATGTTTGTAGTTGCTCAGAATCTATATCTAAACAGCCTGGCTCTGAAGCCAAGTCATATAAAACTGTTGGGACATGCTCTATAAAAGACTCTGTAATCCATTTAGCAGGAATTGTATTTATAAAAATGCCATCCGTAATAGACCATTGGCGATCATCTAAATTCGTAGCTTTATAACCATATGCTTTTGCTTCACTCACTTGTACAACTGAACGTGCAACAATATGAACATTTGCACCCATCTTAACTAGTAAAGAGGCGAGCATTTTTGCGATGCGCCCAAAACCTGCGATTGTGAAATTTTGTCCGTAAATACATTTTTGCTCGAGTCCGTAAAACGTGGCGATAAATCCCTCTGCTGTTAATCGAGCATTTTGCCAAATAAATGATTCTTGCTGTAAATAGCAAATAGATTCATTTTTCTCTAGTAACTGCTTCCAATGCATTGTTAATCGACCTGTATAAAATTTCACTTGTGATATACCATAGAGCTGCTCAACTTCTATTTTTAATGGAAGAATAGGTAGTACAATTTTATTGGGCTGGAATTCTAAAACAAGTTTATTTAACTCTTCGTTCCATACGGTCGTTCTTTTATAAAACACTGTTCTCGATGGACTTCTTAGCATTGTAGCTAGTTCCTTTAACCGGGAGTCCTCACCGATAACAAGCCATTTTTCGTTTTCCAAAAGCTCACCTCACTGTAAATATTCTGACTGTACTGTAGATGTCTTATTAAATAAAATACGATCTTCACCAATTAAAATAATTTCGTGCCAAGGTATCATTTCACTAACTTTCATTTTCTTTTTTTGGAATGGTAGTTTATCTTTCACAATTTCAAAGCCATGTATTTTCCCTGTTTGCACATCTAATAGGCATTCTGTATGTGCCAGGATGCCAAAATGTACGCCACCCTCAATTTGAATTAACTCCTTATCCACCATCTCAGATAGTAGCATGCCTCATCTCCCTCCTTGAGCCGTTACCTCAATATATGCCGAGTTTTTGCAAATCGTGACCCCTACCAAAAGTACGAATATGTTGCATTTTCATCACCAACTGTATATAGTGTGTATATACAGTAATAAGAGGTGATGATTTGTGCATATCCATTTAAGTAATGCGAGTGAAAAACCTATTTATGAGCAAATCACCATACAGCTCAAAGAGGCTATTTTGGCTAATAAATTACAGGCAGGTGACGCACTACCGTCTATCCGCGCTCTAGCAAAGGATTTAAAAATAAGTGTGATGACCACTAAACGGGCTTATGCTGATTTAGAGCGAGACGGTTTCATTGAAACAGTCGCTGGTAAAGGGAGCTTTGTCACAGAACGAAATCAAGACTTTCTACGTGAGGAGCTATTACGGCAGGTAGAGGGGCATTTGCAAAGAGCAGCAAAAATAGCGAAAACCGCTGGACTTTCTAGTGAAGAATTGCGAGAACTACTATCTTTAATGTTAGAGGAGGATCAGTAAAATGAACGCCATTGAAATTCATGATTTACATAAGGGCTTTGAAGGCTTTTTTCTCAAAAATATAAGTTTTTCCGTCCCTCAAGGCACTGTCATGGGATTTGTTGGGGAAAATGGGGCTGGGAAATCAACAACGATAAAATGCATGCTGAATTTACTAAAAAAAGAATATGGCGAAATTTTGCTATTTGGCAAAGATCATGTCGAACACGAACTATCGATAAAAAACGACATCGGCGTTGTATTTGACGATTTACATGTACCAGAAACGCTAAATGCGACGCAACTCGACAAAATCATGAGCAAAGTATTTCAAACATGGGATTCAGGCTATTATTTTGAAAGGTTAGCTCAATTTAAGGTGCCAAAGAGGAAGAAGATTAAGGAACTATCACGAGGGATGAGGATGAAGCTATCGATCGCCTTGGCATTGGCACATCATCCAAAACTATTGATTTTAGATGAGCCCACAAGTGGATTAGACCCTATTATTCGGGATGAAATTTTGGATTTATTTTTAGCATTTATGCAGGATGAAACGCACAGCATTTTATTTTCTTCTCATATTACAAGCGACTTAGAAAAAATTGCTGACTATATTACGTTAATTCATAATGGTGAAATTTTATTGAGCGAGAGTAAAGATGCTCTTTTATATGAATATGGTATTTTCAAAGGAAATAGTGAGGAAGTAAACGACTTACCGAAGCATGCTATTCTGAGAACCCGTCCTGGTACGTTTGGAATAGAAGCATTAGTGCTGAAAAAGGAAGTAAATGAGGCTTTCAAACTTGAAAGACCTTCTATAGAAGATATCATGCTATTTTTTGTGAAAGGTAGTGTTTAAATATGGTAGGACTTATCTTAAAAGATTTAATGACCATTCAACGTCAAATGAAAGCACAAGCATTTGTTCTTGTATTTCTTCTTGTGATGGCGATATTTATGCAGCAAAGCTCAATGCTCCTAGCTATTATTGTCTTTATTGTTACGATACAAGCGATAACTGCGCTTAGCTACGATGAACAAAGTAAGTGGGATAAATATGCTAATACTTTACCAATTTCTAAAGCGGATATTGTTTTTAGTAAATATATACTTAGTGTGATGTTAATGATTATCGGCCTTGTTATGGCTTTACCTATCCTATTTTTTATCAATTTCTTTACCAATAACGAAATCACTTCAGAATTTTTCCTAACGTTTAATTTGATTGTAACATTGGCGCTCTGTTCGTTAGCCGTGTTACTACCTATCTATATTAAATTTGGCTCTATTAAAGGAAGGATCGTCCTAATTGCGCTATGTTTTATCCCTGGCTTCTTAACAGGGATGTTTAAAGAATATATTCCTGATATGCCCCAAACCTTTTTATATTTAAAGCAATATGTCTATTTAACACCTTTTGGCGGACTTTTACTGCTATGCCTCTCCTCTTTAGTTTCTACAGCTATTTATAAAAGAAAAGAGTTTTAGGAGGTATCTCATGCGAGCACTATTGTTACAAAGAATTGTCGTACAAAAATGGATTATTCTTTTTGCAATGATTATATGTTTACTTTTTAATTTTGTTCACATACCTTTTGTAGATAGTCCTTCCATTGGATTATTTGTTGTCGTTATTTCTGCCAACCTCGTAGATAATTTATATAGAGGCGATCGTCAAGTAAAGTGGAACGTGTATGTCAATACTCTACCTCTTTCAAAGAAGACACAATTGCAATCCGATTTTCTATTTTGCTATGGCCTTATTTCGTTACTCTTTATTGTCCTAGCGCCAACGTATTTCTCACAACCTGAAGCATCTGAAAATTTTATAGAGCATTTAGCTATGTACTTTGCTTATATAAGTAGCGCCTCTTTCCTCATCTGTAGTCAATTTTATATTCAGCATCTTGAGGAAACAGAGGGAATGCGAACAGTTAGAATGCTTACAGCTGTTGTGCTTATCATTCTGCTAAATTTTGTTATTCATTACTATTTATCACTAGTAGCAGCAAATTTAATTATCTTGTTCATACCAACACTGGTTAGTATCCTCATCAGTTTTATTGTGTTTTACAAATGTCTTTATTTATATATGGCAAAGGAGATTTACTAAACAGTCATCAAAAAATAGGCTACTTTATTTGGCTGCTTATTTTTAATCGTATTGAATAACAAAAAAGTTAATTAAAATGGAAATGGATTTCCGTTGCAGGCTACTGGCTTTCTTATGGGTATGCGCAGAGCTGCCTCTTTCGCTACCTCTCCGTTTAGAGATTGGTCTGTCTCGTGAAGTACCTTCCACGCCAGCCCAAAGTGTTACCTTTTTAGCAAAGGTATGCACTCCTCATTATGGAGGGCTGCTGTCACTTATCCAAATTGGAAATAATAGGCTATTTTGCTAATGATGATAAACGAATAGAAAACGAGAACTTTGAAAATAATCAAAGTTCTCCTTTTCTAGGTATCAATATAATAAAAAATTCGTTATAGCCTGGAAAAAATGCTATCCTTATTAAAATATTTTTATTCGCTAGGACCAATGATTGAGATAGCTGGTTCTGCTTTTAAAATTTTAGCAATCAGTCGATCTACTGACTCCATCGATACAGCATCTATCGATTTAAGAACCTCGTCTACTGTTCGATGCTTGCGATGGACAAGTTCACTTGTTCCATTACGATTCATACGAGCCCCTGTCCCTTCTAACCCAAGGACAAAGCTGCCTTTAAGCTGCTCTTTCGCATTATCAAGCTCCTCCTCTGTAACACCACCCGCTACAATATCTAATAAAGTGGCATCGATCGTGTGCTGAAGCTGCGCTAATTGCTGTCGACTAGTACTACCATAAATCGTAAAAGCGCCTACATCGGCATAACACGATTGATAGGAAAAAATAGAATAGGCAAGCCCACGCTCTTCTCGTACTTCCTGAAACAAGCGAGAGCTCATATTGCCTCCAATAATATTGTTAAGCGCAATAAAGCTATACATATCTGGGTCTTTTACACCGATTGCTGGATATGAAATCGCAACATGTGCCTGCTCTGTATCGCGTATTTTTGTAATTTCCCCTGGATAAAATGAAGGATTTGTCAGGACAGGCGCCATAGCATATGGTGAAGGTTGATAGTGTCCAAATAAATCTTCAATCGTTTGCATAAGCTGAGATGAAATATTACCTGCAATCGAAATAACAACGGACTCTGGCCCATAATGTTTATCCATATAATGTCGTATAGCATCTGCTGTAAATGTCTTTAACGTAGCAGCTGTGCCTAGTATTGGACGACCGAGTGCATCATTCGGATACATGACGCCCCACAGCTTCTCATGAACATCATCATCGGGAGCATCTTCGCTCATTAATATTTCTTCTAATACTACTTGTCGCTCTTTTTCTAATTCTTCTTCCGCAAATGTAGAATTGAAAAACATATCCGCTAGTATTGTGACCGCAAGCTCCGCATGATGATCTAAAACTTTAGCATAGTAACATGTATTTTCTTTCGATGTGAAGGCATTTAGCTCTCCTCCGATTCGATCAAATTCTTCAGCGATTTGACGAGCTGAGCGAGTTGCTGTTCCTTTAAACAACATATGCTCAATAAAATGTGTGATACCATTCTCTTCAGGTAGCTCGTAGCGAGAGCCCGCATTCACAAAGATTCCTAATGCAACCGATCTCACATGATCAATTTGCTCTGATACAATACGAACACCATTCTGACATGTATGTACTTGAACCAAACTATCTCCCCCAATTATAAAAATCCTCTACTATTCTTCTTGCTACTATCGAAAAAGGCTGCGCAATTTACGCAGCCTTTTGATCGATATTATTTTTCTTGTTCAGCGCGCTCTTTTTCCTCTTGAATTACTACTTTGCGAGATAAATTCACACGACCTTGCTTGTCGATTTCAATCACTTTCACAAGTAATTGATCGCCAAGTTTTAAGACGTCCTCCACTTGCTTCGTACGTTCCTCTTGAATTTCAGAAATGTGAAGCAAGCCATCTTTCCCTGGGAAGATTTCACAAAAGGCTCCGAATTTTTCAATACGCTTCACTGTTGCTAAGTAGTATTCTCCTACTTTTGCTTCACGTACGATATCTTCAATAATTTGTTTTGCACGTGCATTCATTGCTTCATCTGCAGAAGAAATATAGATTGTACCATCTTGCTCCGTATCAATCTTAACGCCCGTTTCTTCAATAATTTTGTTAATTTGTTTACCACCTGGTCCAATTACATCGCGAATTTTATCAGGATTAATTTTTACAATAACAATTTTTGGTGCAAACTCAGATAATTGCTTACGTGGCTCTGCCAGTGTAGCAAGCATTGATTCTAGAATATGCATACGTCCAACTTTTGCTTGTGTCAGTGCTTCTTCTAAAATATTGCGAGATAAGCCATCAATTTTAATGTCCATTTGTAGCGCTGTTACACCTTTAGCTGTACCTGCAACTTTAAAGTCCATATCGCCTAAATGGTCTTCCATTCCTTGAATGTCCGTTAAAATAGAATAGTGCTCGCCCTTTTTAATAAGACCCATAGCAATACCTGCCACTGGTGCTTTTAATGGAACACCTGCATCCATCATGGCTAAAGTAGATGCACAAATAGAAGCTTGAGAAGTTGATCCGTTTGATTCAAGTACTTCTGATACACAACGAATTGTATAAGGGAAGACCGATTCATCAGGAATTACTGCTTCAAGTGCACGCTCACCTAACGCACCATGACCAATTTCACGACGACCTGGCCCACGGATTGGTCCTGTTTCCCCTACAGAAAATTGCGGGAAGTTATAATGGTGCATAAAGCGTTTAGACTCTTCCACACCTAAACCGTCAATAATTTGTACATCACCAAGCGCACCTAAAGTACAAATAGAAAGTGCCTGTGTTTGTCCACGTGTAAATAGACCTGAACCATGTGTACGTTGTAATAAGCCTGTTTCAGAAGAAAGTGGTCGGATTTCGTCGAGCTTACGACCATCTGGACGAATCTTATCTTCCGTGATTTGACGGCGTACTTCTTCTTTTACCATCTTATCAAGAATTGTATACACTTGTTTCATTGTTTCGTCATCTGCTTCTTGCTCTTCATAGGAAGCGATAACTCGATCTTTAACAGCTTGGATTGCCTCATCACGTGCATGTTTCTCAGCCGTTTGAATAGCATCATGCATATCAGTCTCACAAGCTGCTTTTATATCGGCTTGAATCGCTTCGTCAATTTCAAATAGTGTCACTGGTAACTTTTCTTTACCAACCTCTGCCACAATCTGCTCTTGGAAAGCAATGATTTTTTTGATTTCTTCATGACCGAACATAATCGCTTCTAACATAATTTCCTCTGGTACTTCAAGCGCACCCGCTTCAACCATGTTAATAGCATCTTTGTTCCCTGCTACAGATAAATGAATTGTTGAGCGATTCGATTGCTCTACTGTCGGGTTGACAATGAATTCTCCATCAATATAACCAACTTGTACACCTGCTATTGGCCCATCAAATGGAATATCAGAGATCGCTAATGCTAGTGATGAACCAACCATTGCTGCCATTTCAGATGTACAGTCAGGATCATTTGACATAACCATAGAAATAACTTGTACTTCATTACGGAAACCATCCGGGAACATCGGACGAATCGGACGGTCGATTAAACGGCTTGCTAAAATCGCCTTTTCAGATGGACGTCCTTCACGCTTAATAAAGCCGCCAGGAATTTTACCCGCAGCATATAGACGCTCTTCATAGTTTACTGTTAATGGGAAGAAATCAAGTGGTTTAGGTGATTTTGACATTGTTGCTGTAGCAAGTACAGAAGTATCGCCATAGCGTACTAATGCGGCTCCGTTTGCTTGTTTTGCTAACTGTCCTACTTCAATTACAAGTGGACGGCCAGCCCATTCATAGGAATAGACTTTCTTTTCGTTCATTCAATGAACCCCTCTCTATTATAAAAACACTTACTTCGTCTGTATGTACTAATAGTAAGTGTACCAAAAATGCTTGTTCTATGCTAAATAATATTTCATGAAATAATCATACATTTAAATTCAGTTATTGCCAATTTATTTAAGATTTATTTCTTTATTTTATCGAAAAAGCATTTTTGGTATATGGATTTTTTTATATTGATTCCTTCTTGACGAAAAGTAATGTATGTAAATGGAAATAACTGCTTCGCTAACATTAGTTTTTCACGTACAAGTTTAAACAATAGACTTATTATAACATGGAGCTTATCATACAACATCTTATAAGGTAAAAGAAAGTCGAATCAGCTAGAAAAGTTAGTAGCTTGGTAAATAATAGTCGGGTTATACAAAGTGTTGAAACACAAATGTTAACTTTTTAGCAAAGGTTTTTAAATAAAGTGAAGGTTTTCACTACTCATTTTATGGAAGCTGTTGTAACGCATCAATTCTCCACCGTGAAAATAGGAGCCCATCCTCTCTACTACTACAGATAATGGGCTATTTCGTTCACTACTAGTATGAAAGAGGAAAAGACACTTTTGCAGAATGGTTAGCCAGCTTCTTTCCTAGGGGATTTAGCGGTTCATTGGACGCCCCCTGGAAAGGACGCAGGTGGAACAGAAATCACCACCTCTCCTTGCAAAAAGATCTCTTCTGCTAGTGACGTGTTCTTTTTTCAACAATATGAATACCCCACCCATATAATGGGTGGGGTATATTCAAACTAATGAGTAGTCTCCTAATATAAGATATCTAAAAAAGTTTATTATGTAATTTTAGCAACAGGTTGAACTACATCTTTTTTCTTATTTCTCGCCATCTTTTCACTTATGATAGGCATAATGAAGCGGTCGAGTCCGAATTTCCCAGCATTGTAACCTGCAGCAGCTATAAAGATTGCAAGTAAAATATCCCACGGATTACTAGATATCGTACCTGCCATTAAGAAAGCAAAATTCATGACCATACCGAAAAATGCAGCATATGTCGTTAAGCATCCCAGAATTAATCCTAGCCCTACTAAAAATTCTCCCCACGGCACAAGAATGTTAATTAGCCCGGCATTTGGCAAAGCAAATGATTCAATAAACTTTACATACAGTGGATATGCAAGCTCTTCTCCACTTGTCACTGGATTTGTAATCGCATTGGCTAAAAAGCCAGATGCATCAAAGCTATTAAACAGTTTTCCCCAACCTGCTGTAAGCCAATGCCAGCCTAAATAAACACGAATAACTGTTAGAATACCTGCAACAATATTATTCTCTCTTAATAATTGGTTAAACATCCTACTCACCCCTCTAAATGATTTAGTTTACATTTCACCATCTAGTTTTCTAACCCAAAGCCAACGTTTTACTAGTATTCAATGATAGCATTTAGATTGTATGATTGACGCTTATGTACCAATTGTTTGAGCCTCTATCTATAATTTGCTGGATTGATTTCATGAAATATAATAGCAGTCTACTTCAATTGCACTTGCAAATGATGATCGCAATGACTATAACATGGGCTGTGAAATGTGATTAGAATATATCACCCTTTTATCAAGTATCAAATCATTTTTATCTATCGTTCATCGTAGTGTAAAAAAGTTATGGCTTATTGTTGAACAAAATATTATGAACAATGTTTATTTCAAAAAAAAGACTGTAGACAAACGAATGTTTGTCTACAGTCTAATATAGGATTACTTTTGCTATGAATTAGCGACGTAAGCCTAAACGGTTGATTAATTCACGGTAACGTTGTACGTCTGTTTCACGAAGATATTTTAATAAGTGACGACGACGACCTACCATTTTAAGAAGACCACGCTCAGAGTGGAAATCTTTTTTGTGAGTACGTAAGTGAGTATTTAGAGCGTTGATTTCCTCTGTTAATACTGCAACTTGTACTTCTGGTGAACCAGTGTCACTTTCGTGAGTACGGTACTCAGCGATAATTTCGTTTTTACGTTCTTTTGTAATAGCCATTTGTATGGACCTCCTAAATTATAATTAATCCCCATTAGCACAGTAAACGTTGGAGTCATCGATATACCGAGCTAAGGTTAAGCATTTATGCACTTATGAATATTATCATACATTACTTAGTCAAGCAAGTAAAACGTCGACTTGGAAATGTGACTACAATGATGAAGTCGTATTATAGCGCGTTAAAGTAACGGATTGCTTCTTGTTTATCCTTTTCAATTTGCGTTTTCAAGGCCTCAATACCATCGAATTTCCGTTCACTTCGAATACGTTTATACCATGCCACATGTACTTCTTCACCGTAGATATTTTTATCAAAGTTTAAAATATGGACTTCAATCGATAATTGCTTATCATTTGGGTCTTTGAAAGTTGGTTTATAGCCTACATTACAAACACCATCATACCAGCTATTTTGCACAAGCAGACGAACAGCATAGACACCACTTGCTGGAATAAACGTTCCCTCTAAAGCTTGGACATTTGCTGTAGGGAAGCCAATAGTACGGCCACGCTTATCACCATGTACAACAATCCCATTGATTTCAAACGGTCTCCCTAGTAACACTGTTGCTTCTTCCATATCGCCTTCTTGTAATAGCTTGCGGATACGGGTAGAGCTGATTTTCTCAACATCATCTGTTTTCTTCTCAACAATTGTAACGCCATAATCACCATTGCTTAATACACGCATATCTTCCATTGTTCCCTTACCAAATGCTCCAAATGAATAATCGAAGCCAGCTGTCACATGCTGAACATTTAATCCACGGATAAATGTATCGATAAATGCCGCTGGTGAAAGTTTGGCAAAATCAGAAGTGAAGTGGACAACGAATACCGTATCCACACCCTGTTCTTCAAACAGCTGTAATTTTTGCTGTAAGAGTGTAATATAAAAAACCTTTTCGTTACGTCCACCAAGGACTAATGAAGGATGTGGATCGAATGTCATCACTGCAGTTGGAATTTGTCGCTTGTTTCCTTCTTCCTTAGCTGCCTTGATAACTGCTTGATGCCCTCTATGTACACCATCGAAAAAGCCAAGAGCTAATGAATATGGCTGCATGCTTTCTCGTTGCTGTAATTGATGTGGGTATTTTAAATGAATGACCTCCATTGAAAAATCCTCCTACTCTATCGTCGGAAACATCTTATGTGGCTTCATCAACCCATCCTTTGTAGGGTGAGCCCGATAAACCGCAACTGCCTTTCCATTGATTCCGTATACAATTTTATCATGACTATTTAATAATGCATCTGCTGGAAGCACTTGTCCATTGAAAATTTCTTTTTCATTAGCACTCGTAATCTCAATATATGGATAGTCTGCTAATGCATACTCGACAGGTAAAATACAGGTAGCTATTTGCTCATCCTCCATTAGCTCAGCAACCTGTGCTAACGTAAAACAATTATCCCGTGTAAAAGTACCGGAAGCAGTTCGTACAAGCTCTTTCATATGTGCTGGATAGCCAAGAGCCTCACCAATTTGCACAGCTAATGTTCGAATATATGTCCCTTTACTACAAGCGATACGTACTGGAAATGTGATTTCTTGCCCCTCATATTGTGCTAGCTCATCAAGTAGCTCCAAATTATAAATTGTTACTTGGCGAGTAGGTCTTTCAACACTTTCGCCTTTTCTCGCATATTCATAGAGGCGCTTCCCATTTACTTTTACTGCTGAAAACATGGGTGGTGTTTGTTCAATAACGCCAGTTAATGAAGCTAAAACCTCTAACACCTGCTCACGAGAAAAATTTTTTATCGTAAGATCTTCTTCAACGGTTTCACCCTCAGCATCCTCGGTTGTCGTAGAACGACCTATTGAGATAATGGCTTCATAGGTTTTCCCTGCGTCAGTTAAATATTCTGCTATTCGAGTTGCTTGGCCAATACAAATTGGCAGTACGCCCTCAACACCTGGATCAAGTGTCCCTGTATGCCCAACTTTTTTTGTCCGTAAAATTTTGCGTAATTTAAAGACACAGTCATGGCTCGTCATGCCTCTTTCTTTCCAAAGCGGTAAAATACCGTTCATATAGCTCCTCCCAAATTGCCTACTCTATAATTCATTGGCAATATAACCTTTTCCATGAAGATAAAAAGTCTGCCTGCATAAACATGCATGTGGCAGACTTTTTTTAGCTTATTCTTTGTGTAAATCTCTAAGCAACGAATCAATACGGTTACCATATTCAATCGATGAATCAAATTCAAAGATTAATTCTGGTGTACGTCGTAAACGAATACGTGATCCAATTTCAGAGCGAATGAAGCCCGAAGCTTTTACTAAAGCTTTAAGCGTTTCCTCTCGTTCACGTTCGTTGCCTAAAGATGTAATATAAATAGTCGCTTGCTGTAAATCACCCGTTACTTCAACACCTGTAACAGTCACAAAACCAACACGCGGATCTTTTATTTTACGGCCAAGAATATCACCAAGCTCCTTTTTCATTTGCTCGGCAACACGGTTTGAACGTAGAGACATAATTTGTCACCTCTATTTCGATGTACAGATAGTTGATATATTATTGCTGTTCACACTCTCAACTATCTACTATTACTTATAAATAATCTCGCCACACATTAAGCTGTTCCCATGACGGATTTGACTGTAAATAATGGAGCGCGTGATTAATTTCCCGTTCAGCTGCGTCCTTTGATGAGGAAACAGCAACAAGTGCTAATTTCGTACGCTGCCATACATTTTGATGGTCAATTTCCGCAATAGAAACATTAAATTTCTGCTTTGTGCGGGTAATCATACGCTGTAAGACAGCACGCTTTTCCTTTAACGAATGGGCAGTTTGAATGATAAATTCAACCTCTGCATACACGATCATTAGGCGCGTTTAACCTCTTCCATAATATAGGCTTCAATAATATCGCCTTCTTTTATATCGTTGAAGTTTGTAATCGTAATACCACATTCGTATCCTTTTGCCACTTCTTTAACTTCATCTTTAAAGCGTTTAAGCGTATCTAGCTCACCTTCAAAAATAACGACGTTATCACGGATCACACGTACACCTGAATCACGTGTTACCTTTCCTTCTGTTACATATGAACCAGCAATTGTACCAACTTTTGATACTTTAATTGTTTGACGAACTTCTGCTTGACCAATAATTTTTTCTTCAAATTCAGGATCAAGCATACCTTTCATTGCTTGTTCAATCTCTTCAATTACTTTATAGATAATGCGGTGTAAGCGAATATCTACACCCTCTTCTTCTGCTGCACGTTTTGCGTTAACATCCGGACGGACGTTAAATCCAATAACAATCGCATTAGAAGCTGCTGCAAGAGAAATATCAGATTCGGTAATAGCTCCAGCACCTGTGTGAATAATTTTCACATTTACGCCTTCCACATCAATTTTCATTAGAGAGGCTGCCATTGCTTCAACAGTACCTTGAACATCAGCTTTCACAATTAAGTTAAGCTCTTTCATTTCGCCTTGGCTCATTTGTTCAAATAAGTTATCTAGCGTTACACGTTGTTTTTCTGAGCGTTGTGCTTGGATCGCTGACATTGCTCTTGTTTCCCCAACTTGACGCGCTGTTTTCTCGTCTTCAAAGACAACGAAACGGTCACCTGCTTGAGGTACATCATTTAAACCTGTAATTTCAACTGGAGTTGATGGGCCAGCTTCTTTTACACGACGACCTTTATCATTTACCATCGCACGTACACGACCATACGTATGACCTACAACGATTGGGTCACCTACTTTTAATGTTCCATCTTGTACTAAAAGCGTAGCAACAGAGCCACGACCTTTATCAAGCTGCGCTTCGATTACTGTTCCAAGTGCTAAACGTTCTGGGTTAGCTTTAAGCTCGCCTACTTCAGCTACAAGTAAAATCATCTCTAACAATGTATCAATGCCTTCACCTTTTAACGCTGAAATTGGAACGAAAATTGTGTCCCCGCCCCATGCTTCAGGAACTAAGCCATGCTCTGTTAATTCTTGCATTACACGATCTGGATTTGCCGATGGTTTATCCATTTTATTCACAGCCACAATAATTGGTACTTCAGCTGCCTTGGCGTGATTAATAGCTTCTACTGTTTGTGGCATAACACCATCATCAGCAGCTACGACTAAAATTGTTAAATCCGTTACTTTTGCACCACGTGCACGCATTGTTGTGAAAGCCGCATGTCCTGGTGTATCAAGGAATGTAATTTTCTTGTCGCCTTCTGTAACTTGGTATGCACCAATATGTTGTGTAATACCACCAGCTTCTCCTGCTGTTACTTTTGTATGGCGAATAGAGTCTAATAAAGTTGTTTTACCATGGTCAACGTGACCCATAATTGTTACAACTGGCGGACGCTCTGATAAATCTGCCTCGTTTACTTCTTCTGTTTGCTCGAAGTGTGTTTCTAAATCCGTAATATCTACACGAATTTCTTCTTCCACTTCTACACCATAGTCTGCGCAAATTAATTCAATTGCATCCTTATCTAATTCTTGGTTAATTGTTGCCATTACGCCAAGCATGAATAATTTCTTAATGATTTCAGATGGCTCACGGTGTAATTTTTTTGCTAATTCTGCAACTGATAATGATTCAACAAAAGTAATTTTTTCTGGAAGTTCCTTTTGTTTCACTGGAATTGATGGTTGATGCGTTTTTGGATGGCGACGTTTGCCTCCATGAATCCCTGGTTTTGGACGTTGGTTGTAACCACCGCCACCTCTACGATTATTATTGTTATTATTATTATTTTGTGTCATATTTCTATTTTGATTACCTTTTGTATTCTTAGATTTTTCGTTAGACGAATTTGAGTTTTGCTGTGCATGTTGCTGATTGTTTGCTTTTGGCTTAGAAGTAGCAGATTGCTGCCTTTGTCCTTCTTGCTTTTTCACCGAATGCTGTGGTTTTTGCTGGCCATTTGATTGAGGCTTTTGTGCCATGTTTTGAGTTGATTGTTTTGCTACATTTTTCTCAGGTGTTGCTTTAAATGTTTGATTTAACTTTGCCACAGCGTCTTTTTCCAACATAGACATATGGTTTGTTACACTCACATTTAATTTACTTAGTGCTTCAATAACCTCTTTACTCGTTTTATTCACTTGCTTCGCATATTCATGAACTCTGATTTTGGTCATCTGCTCACCCCCGATTAGTTTTCGTTGAGTAGACTAGACAATTTACTTGCAAAACCTTTATCGGTAATAGCTAAAGCCACTCGGGCCTCCTTACCTGTAGCATGTCCTAGATCATATCGATCTCCAATTACATGATACTCAACGTTGTAGTACGTGCACTTATCTTGAATTTTTTTACTAGAGTTTTTAGAAGCATCGTTTGCAAGCAGTACTAGTTTAGCATTGCCATTGCGGACTTCCTTTACTACTAACTCTTCTCCTGAAATCACCTTACGTGCTCTTGCCGCGATTCCAAGCAAATTAAATATTGCTTGATTCATCATAAAATAGACTCCCTACGAATCAGCAAAATAAGTTCCTCATATATTTCTTCAGGAATTTTCACATCAAGTTGGTGCCCTAATACATTTTTCTTACGCGCGAGGTCAACTGCCTGCTCTGATTTAGAGACATAGGCACCACGCCCCGGCTTTTTCCCGGAGACATCTACACTTACTTCGCCCTCTTTCGAACGAACAACACGTATCATCTCTTTCTTTGGTAGCATTTCTCCAGTTGCTACGCATTTACGAAGAGGTACTTTTTTGTTTACAGCCATAAGAATCACCATTCCTCTCTGAAGCTTGTCGTAAGAGGTGGACAAGTCTTGCTCTACTTGACGCTCTGACAGTATTCAGTCGGCGTAGGGGGCCCACTGAATACTGTCAGCTAACTTGTCACACGGGCTTTCTTACTTATTCTTCGTCGTCTTGATATAAGTCAACTGCTACATCATCAAAATCACTTTCTGCATCATCAGCAGGGATGAAAGTGCTTGTAGCCGAAGGATAAATACCTAATTCACGAGCATCAGTCTCACTCTTAATATCAATTTTCCAGCCAGTAAGCTTCGCTGCTAGGCGTGCATTTTGCCCACGTTTCCCGATAGCTAGAGATAATTGATAGTCAGGTACGACAACTGTTGTCGACTTTTCTTCTTCATTCACTTGTACATCTAATACTTTTGATGGGCTTAATGCATTAGCTACAAATACAACTGGATCTTCAGACCATTCAACGATATCAATTTTTTCACCATTTAGTTCATTGACAATCGTTTGTACACGAGCTCCCTTTGCCCCAACACATGAACCTACTGGATCCACTTCCTCATTATGTGCAAAGACAGAAATTTTAGAGCGATCTCCAGCTTCACGTGCAATTGATTTAATCTCTACAATACCCTCATAAATTTCAGGTACTTCCATCTCAAATAATCGACGTAACAACCCAGGATGTGTACGAGACACAATCACTTGAGGTCCACGTGTTGTACGTTCAACTTTTGTAATATACACCTTAATACGATCATGTGGATGATAAGATTCACCTTGGATTTGTTCATTAACTGGCAATGCCGCTTCTACTTTCCCTAGACCTACATAGATATTACGAGCATCTAAACGTTCTACAACGCCAGTTACGATATCATCTTCACGATCTACGTATTGCTCATAAATTAAACCTCGTTCCGCTTCACGTACGCGTTGTGTAACTACCTGCTTTGCTGTTTGTGCAGCAATGCGTCCGAAGTTACGTGGTGTTACTTCCTGTTCCACGATGTCCTCTAGCTGATAGGCTGGATTAATAACTTTTGCATCTTCTAAAGAAATTTGCAAACGATCATCCTCTACCTCTTCTACAACATCTTTACGTGAGAATACACGAATTGAGCCCTTATCTAGATTTAAGTCCACTCGAACATTTTGTGCTTGGTTAAAGTTGCGTTTGTAAGCTGTAACTAATGCCGCTTCAATGGCTTCAATTAACACATCTCTTGAAATTCCCTTTTGTTCTTCTAGCGCATTCAGCGCATCTAACAAATCACTACTCATTTTGTTTTCACTCCTAAATATGCTTTATGCTGAAAAATCGATGGCAAGTCGTGCCAATGCAATTTTTTCTTGTTCAATTGTTACTGTTATTTTACGTGTTTTAATACGCACTTCCATCACTAATGTATGTTCATCGTATGACGTTAAGTAGCCTTGGAATTCCTTCATGTCCTTGATGGGCTCATAGGTTTTTACATAAATAAATTTACCAACTGCTTTGACAAAATCCGTATCTTTTTTTAATGGACGTTCCGCTCCAGGTGAAGAAACTTCTAAATAATAGTTTTGTGTAATTGGATCTTTTTCATCCAATAACAAGCTTAGTCGTTCACTCACTTGAGCACATTGATCGATGTCAATTCCACCCTCAGGTGTATCAACATAGACACGTAAAAACCAGTTACGTCCTTCTTTTACGAACTCAATATCCACTAGCTCAAGATTTAACTCATCCACAATTGGTTTAGCGAGCTCTTCAATTAAAGATGGTACTTTGCTCATTATTTCCTCCTGTATTTATCAGATTCTAGCGTATGATTGTTCATCACTATGAAGTTAACGCAGTAATGAACCATAATAAAACAGAAATTCCACCAGTTGCTTTGGTGAAATTTTACGGTCTTACCTGCTGTTAGTCAAAATTTGTTTTGCTACGGTTAAACAACAGAAAAGAGCGGGTATGCCCCACTCTTTTGCTGGAAAAATATCAACAAATTATTACCATAAGAATAGCACAGTTCTCGACACAATGCAAATTTCCTTCATTCTAGATAACCATATTGTGTCAGGAATTTGAATTTACATTGTGACCTTTCAATGCAAAACAATTGCAATACTAGAATAGCGATAACTGATTAGCATCAGGCATGCCTTCTAAACAACCAAGCTGGTCCATGTATTCAATAAGCGTTTTGGAAACACGACCACGTTGCTGTAAATCTTCCTTGGATAAAAACTCTCCCTCTTCACGAGCAGCAACGATTGTTTTCGCCACGTTGGTTCCAAGACCCGGAATCGCATCGAACGGTGGGATGAGTGAATTGCCATCAATGACAAACTCACTAGCTTGTGATCGATACAGGTCCACCTTTTGGAAACTCATACCTCGTTCACACATTTCTAGCGCAAGCTCCAACACCGTTAATAAGTTTTTCTCTTTAGTGGATGCATCTAAGCCTTTCATATTGATTTCATCAATACGTGCTCGAATCATTTGCGATCCTTGCACCATTGCAATTAAATCAAAATCATCTGCTCGAACTGTGAAATACGCTGCATAATAAAGGATTGGGAAATGTACCTTAAACCAGGCAATACGTACCGCCATTAGCACATATGCTGCGGCATGGGCCTTCGGGAACATGTATTTTATCTTTTTACAGGATTCAATATACCAACCTGGTACTTTATTGGCGAGCATCTCCGCTTCAAATTCTTCTGATAAGCCTTTCCCTTTACGAACAGATTCCATAATTTTGAAGGCTAATGACGGCTCTAGGCCTTGATAAATTAAATACACCATAATGTCATCACGACAACCAATTACTTCTTTTAGCACACATGTACCGTTTTGAATTAATTCTTGTGCATTTCCTAGCCATACGTCTGTACCATGGGAAAGTCCAGAAATTTGTACAAGCTCTGAGAATGTCGAAGGCTTTGTATCTTCTAGCATTTGACGTACGAAACGCGTACCGAATTCTGGTATACCTAATGTCCCTGTCTTACAACCAATTTGCTTTTCTGTCACGCCTAAAGATTCAGGAGAACTAAAAATTTTCATAACGACAGGATCATCGGTCGGGATTGTTTTAGGATCGATTCCTGATAAATCCTGTAACATTCTTATCACCGTCGGATCATCGTGTCCAAGTATATCTAGCTTTAAAATATTGTCATGGATAGAGTGGAAATCAAAATGGGTTGTGCGCCATTCTGCATCCTGCGCATCTGCAGGGTACTGTACTGGAGAGAAATCATAAATGTCCATATAATCTGGAACAACAATAATTCCTCCAGGGTGTTGCCCAGTTGTACGTTTTACTCCTGTACAGCCTTGAACTAAACGATCAACTTCTGCACCACGAAAATGTAAATTATGATCACTTGCATAGCCTTTTACATAGCCATATGCTGTTTTCTCTGCCACTGTACCGATTGTTCCAGCACGGAATACATAATCCTCGCCAAATAGCACCTTTGTATAGTTGTGCGCTTGAGGCTGATATTCACCCGAGAAATATGACGATAGGTAAGCCTTTGAAGTTATCGCCAGCTTTTCCCCCGTCCCACACCGTGCATGAGGCTTTCACACTCACACGGCGTTCCATCGTTAGTTTTGTTGAATGTTATAGACTAAGCTTTGGATTTCCTACTTCCGTTCTTAGCCTGTTTAATTTATTCATTGCTTTTATTTCGAATTTACTTAAAATCTTCTGATATTCTTTATTCCTTAAAGGGTCTGAATTGTGAATGAGCATATGATACTTTCTATTAATAATAATCAAGTTATCGTATTCATCTGTACCACCTTGTGCTGTTGATTTAATGTGATGACATAACGCTTGATGAGGTGTTAATCTCTCACCCGTAATACCACAGCAGCCTTTTTGTGCTACATATTTACTCAATCGGTTATTCTCATACAGAACACTTTTTGATTTATATATTCCTTTACGAAACATTTCGATTTCTCGAATGGACACTTGTTTTAAATCTTTATGAATTACTTTCCTATCAGCTTCATTGTAAATTGTGAATTCAGGCTTTCGCTGTCCTCGTATATCATGTCGAACAGCTTCAATAGGATATACCAGCAATCCATTGCTTTTGAAACGTGGATAATTGTAATCTCCGTAAAATTTATCAATCACTCCGTTTGTTTCTTTTGTTTTCAAAAAGATGTTTCTAATCATGAGTGATTTAATGTTTGGGTGAATGTTATGCCTTATCTCATTAAAATCCTGAGCGATCCGAGTTGCAATCTTATAATAGTTTTGCAGCCCTAAAATATTCGCATTAAAATTCATCACTTTTTGTGGAGTAGGACTTTTTCTTAGTTTTACTAGCTGATGCCTTATAACGCCTTGTACCTTTTCTTTTGCTCTTGGGTCCATCTTAGAATTGACGATGTATCCTGTTTTCGCATTGCCTTTTTGTACCGCTCTAAAGCGAACTCCTAAAAAGTCTGTACCATTCTTACGCAAATTCGTGATTTTACTTTTTTCTTCACTAATTTCTAGCCCTAATCGTTCTTTTAACCATTTTTCAACAGCAATTTTAATCTTTCGAGCATTTTCATATGAGTTCGTGAATATTTTAAAATCATCTGCGTATCGAACTAGATACATTGGTTTTAACCTTGTCTTTTTAAGTGCGTCCGTTTTATTGCGTTTTAGCTTATAAGGTACTCGTGTTGGTTTCGTTTCCCATTGATTTGAAATCCACCAATCCAACTCGTTTAATACTACATTGGCAAGTAGCGGAGATAAAATTCCTCCTTGGGGCGTTCCTTTCGTTGGTACTCCTTCACCTGTAATTTCAGCTTTCAGCATCTTTTTGATAATTACTAATACTTTTTTATCCCTAATACCAATCGTCCATAATTGTCTCATTAGCTTTTTATGATTTACATTATCGAAGAAACCTTTAATGTCGATATCAACAACAAAATGCTGATGACTATGATTCACCATATGATAGCATCTTGCGAGGGCATCATGTGTGCTTCGTTTCGGTCTAAAGCCATAACTTTGCGGATGAAATTTCGCCTCTGTAATCGGCTCTAATACTTGCAAAAACATTTGCTGTATTAATCTATCCTCAATAGTTGGGATACCAAGAGGTCGCATCTTTCCATTCGGTTTTGGTATGAATAACCTTCTTACTGCATGTGGTGAATAATTTTCTAGTCTTCTTCGAACAAGCTTGATTAGTTTATTAGCATTCATTTTGTTTAAATGTTTAATTGTGTGTCCATTAGTACCTTTCGTTTTACTACCTGTATTACTTTTAAGGTTACGAAAGGCGAGCATGATATTTTCTTCGGAAATAATCACATCATAAATGTCTGTAAAATAACGACCATTTTTACTTTCGTTATAAAGATCATCAAAAGTTGTTTGCAATCCAAAATACTCATTGTTTCTTAACTTTTGAATCATTAAGTCAGTCAACTAATCACTCCCTTTGAGCTTTCGTTCTCTTTAGTCATACTAGAATCTGACTTGTGTAGGTTTGTTTTCAACACTAACGACTTGTGCCCTTCCCTCAGAAATGTTTTTTCCTCCGACCTATTTGTTATTCAGTCATCATTGGCATTTCATCATCGGTACTACGGCACTACTGCCACTCCGTTAAAACGAGTTATAGCTAAAAGCCTTTCCTCGTACCGTCGTCATCGACATGCAACTGTCTCTTACGTTTGGAGCTTCACACGTTCCACTATTTCTATCTGTACATCTTCCCTTAGGTTCCCCCTAAATTCCGCTAGGCTTGCATGTGCCTATAACACAAGATGGATTTTCATAATCAAACGCTTACTCATCCACACCTAGAAGCCCTAATTTGGACCCCACAGCATTTCTACTGTGTGACATTCACGAAAAGTCAATCGAGGGTTCGTCCCAGTCAATCTACTGATTCTAACCATAGAAAGTTTATAGACGCCAGACCTATCATTCACAGGATGTCTCCTTTTCCACAGCTGTACTGTTTGGGTGAACTTCAGCCCACTTTAACGAGCTTCATACAAGTTTCAATTTTGCAGTCATCCGCTTGCATGTCGTAGCTTCAGCGAGTGTGTTTCGGGGCGTTACTCCGTCATTCCACACTTCGAAATAGCAGTTCTACCATTAATGGTGGCTAATCTTTTCAATTAGCAACGTGTCGCACTTAAATCGATATCAGGTACCTTATCACCTTTAAAACCAAGGAAGGTTTCAAATGGTATGTCTTGTCCATCTTTTTTATAAGGTGTACCACATTCCGTGCAGTCTTTATTTGGTAAATCGTAGCCTGAGCTGACAGATCCATCATCAAAAAACTCGGAATGTTTACAATTAGGACAAATATAGTGAGGAGGTAATGGGTTAACCTCTGTGATTTCCATAAAAGTAGCTACTAATGAAGAACCAACCGAACCACGGGATCCTACTAAATAGCCATCAGCTAATGATTTTTTCACTAGCTTGGCAGAAATTAAATAAATTACTCCAAAACCGTGCCCCAAAATCGATTTTAACTCTTTCTCAATTCGAGCTTTCACGATTTCTGGTAACTCCTCGCCATAAATACGATGGGCCATTTCATAAGTTAAATTGGTTACCTCATCATCAGAGCCCTCAATTTTTGGTGTATATAGGTCATCCTTAATTGGTTTGACGTCACCTATACTTGCTGCCACTTTTTGAGTATTCGTCACAACCACTTCTTTTGCAAGATCAGGTCCTAAAAAATCAAATTCTTTCAGCATTTCATCAGTTGTTCTAAAATGGACCTCTGGTAGCTTAGAGCGATTCAAAATATTCGCTCCACCTTGTGAACCAATAAGTATTTTCCTAAATATCCCATCTGTCGGATCTAAATAATGAACATTTCCAGTTGCAACAACAGGCTTATCTAGCTTCTTCCCGAGTTTCACAAGTTTACGGATAATATCTTCTAATGTCCATTCATCTCGTACAACATTGCGTTCGATTAATGGCGCATATACAGCCTTCGGTTGCACCTCAATATAATCATAAAAACGAGCGACTTTCTCTGCTTCCTCTGGAGACTTATTCATCATCGTTTCGAATACTTCACCATTACTACAACCTGATCCTACTAATAAGCCCTCACGATATTGTTCAAGCACTGCACGTGTCACACGAGGAACACGATAGAATGTTTTTGTATGTGAGTGTGAGACGATTTTAAATAAGTTTTTTAAGCCTGCATTATCTACTGCTAAAATTGTACAATGCATAGGTCTCCCTTTTTTATAGGCATCCCCACCACCAATATGCTTATTGAAGTCATCGTGGTATTTAATAGCTAGCTCATCAGCATCCTTCAATAGCTGCAGCAGGAGATACCCTGTCGCCTCAGTATCATAAATTGCTCGATGATGCTGTGTTAATTCAATATTGAATTTTTTACACAGCGTATTCAAACGGTGGTTTTTCATTGTAGGATAAAGCAATCTTGCTAGCTCTAATGTATCAATGACAGGATGGACTGTCTCTTCAAGACCATATTTTTTATAGCCTGTATATAGGAAGCCTATATCAAATGATGCGTTATGAGCGACAACGATTGCATCACCGATAAAGGCATGAAATTCTTTAATGACCTGCTCTACCTCTGGAGCATTTCGAACCATATCATCCGTAATACCTGTTAATTCGATGGTCGTTGCTGAAAGTGGATGATGTGGGTTTGCAAAGCTTTCGTACTTATCGATCACTTGCCCATCTTTAATTTTAACTGCAGCCAATTCAATAATGGTATCGTATGCAGTTGATAGCCCTGTCGTTTCTACGTCAAAAACAACATACGTTGTGTCTGCCAATAAACGATGCTCTGGAGCATAGGCAATCGGTACACCATCATCAACTAAATTTGCTTCCAGACCATAAATAATCTTAATGCCATGTTTTTTCCCCGCTGCATATGCTTCAGGGAAAGATTGCACAACGGCATGATCCGTAATAGCTATGGCTGGATGCCCCCACTTTGCAGCCTGAGCAACAAGTCGATCAACAGGTGTAACAGCATCCATTTGGCTCATTGGTGTATGCAAATGTAACTCAACACGCTTTTCACCCTCTGGTGCTAAATCCTGTCGTGTTGCTTTTTTGATTTCATTAATATCATTCGCCATGACGATTAAATCACGAATAAACGTATCTGTTTGCACAGAGCCTCGAACTTTAACCCACATGCCCTTTTTCAAATGTTGCATTAATTCAGCATCATCATTGTCACGAGAAAACATTTTTACAACAATGGAATCTGTATAGTCGGTAATTTTAATTTGTAGTAAGGAACGTCCACTTTTTAACTCTTTAATTTCCGTATCAAAGACAAATCCTTCAATAATAACACGTCGTTCTTCTTCAACAATCCGTTTAATTTCCATGACTTCATCATCTTTAATATGCATCCCAAGTTGGAATGGACGGTCACCAAGGTTTGCCAATGCTGGATTGTCCTTCTTCTCCTGCTCACGCTTTTGGAAATCTTGCATTGCTTGCTGTGCTAGAGCCACTTCTTCCATACGTTTCTGCTCCATAAACGCTTCCTGTGCCGCTATCATTTCTTCTGTTTCTTCTTGTAGCACAAAGTCGATTGCCATACGAGGGAAACCAAATTGCCCATAGCTTTCTGCCAGTTTGTCAGCATATTTAGTTTTGAGCATCATAAATTCCATTTCCTGCATACAGGATAATGTGATTTTTTGGCCGTTCCATGTTGGTATTTGGGTAATAAGACAGTTTTTAAGCGTTGGAGCCATCTCATCAATTTGTTCCACAACATTTAGCCAGTACGCTTGCACCAGTTCCTCTGTGACATTTTTATCTAATGTTTCAAATGTCGTATTAACTTGGGCGATGGCTGAAAATTTCTCAGTTAAATGCGTACGGAAAAGCTGATATAACGGAAATGGTAGTATATCCTTTAGCTTAATGGTGAAATGCCAAAGTCTATCCTTTTTATGAACTGTCAGGCGTGATAGTTCACCTTCCTCAAAAAATGACATATATACATCATCTGTTAACTCTAGTTGTTGCAAGAGCATTCGAAGTCTCATTCTTGCCTCTTGTTGCTGTTCCAATCTAATGACACCTACTTTCAGAAAGAGGCAGTTTCTTTAGCCTCATGTTCTAGTTCGTCTCAAATGCATGTGAAAACTCAAGAAAAAAATTCGCTCCCACACTGCGGGCGCTCTTCAAGTTTAACAGAGATTTTACCATCTGTTGTTTCTTGCTTGGCTCACTGTCCCGCAGAAGTGTCGCGAATTATTTATATCTATCTTATCAAAATTATACGAAAGCCTCTATCAAAAGCATCGAATTCCAATTATAAACAACAATTTAGCTCATCGTTAATTTTTACGGAAAAATTCGTTAAGGCGATCAATTACTTCTTCTTTTTTCCATTCAAATGTTTCACCTGTTTGACGGAATTTCACTTCTACAATACCTTCTGTTGCTTTTTTACCAACAGTTACTCGAACAGGTAAACCAATTAAATCAGCATCCGCGAATTTTACACCCGCACGTTCAGGACGATCATCTATTAGTACATCATAACGGTATGATTTTAGTAAGCCATAAAGCTCCTCTGCTAATGCCACTTGTGCCTCATCTTTTGTGTTAACTGGCACAACATGAATATCATACGGTGCTAATTGTGGTGGCCATGTAAAGCCATTGTCATCTTGGAAGTGCTCCGCTACAGCAGCTAGAATACGAGATACGCCAATACCATAGCACCCCATAATAAATGGTTGAGCCTTACCTTGCTCATCTAAGAATGTACCATTCATTTTATCAGAGTATGTAGTACCTAATTTGAAAATGTGACCAACCTCGATACCTTCTGCAAACTTAATGTTCCCTTGTCCATCAGGAGATGGATCTCCCTCTTGAATAAAACGAATATCTAAATAATCATTAACAGCAAAATCACGCTCTGGGTTAACATTGACTAAATGGAATCCATCTTCGTTTGCACCTGCAATACCATTACGGATAGATTTAATAGCATGGTCTGCTACTACTTTTACGTCTACTGGTAATTTCACTGGGCCAATTGAACCAACGCCACACCCTAATAATTCTTGAATTGCTGCTTCACTAGCAAGTTCTACAGAACCTGCATCAAGTGCATTTTTCAATTTGATATCATTAATTTCATGATCCCCACGTGCAAGGACTACAACAAGCTCTCCATCTACATCAAAAACTAGGGATTTGATGACATTAGCAGGTTCTACCTTTAAGAATGCTGAAACATCTTCAATTGTTTTTTGCTCTGGTGTTGCTACTTTTTCCACTTCTTTTAAAGCTTCATCAGATGGTTGATAATCAACGATTACTTCAGCCATTTCGATATTTGCTGCATAATCAGAAGTATCAGAGTATGCAATTGTATCTTCACCGATTTCAGAAAGCACCATAAATTCATGTGTTCCTTTACCGCCAATCGAACCTGCATCTGCAATAACAGCGCGGTAGTTTAAGCCAAGGCGGGAAAAAATATTAGAATAAGCACGATACATATCTTCATATGTTTCATCTAAACTTTCGCGTGAGGCATGGAAAGAATAAGCATCCTTCATGATAAACTCTCTTCCGCGTAGTAAGCCAAAGCGAGGACGTTTTTCATCACGGAATTTCGTTTGAATTTGATACAACGTTAACGGTAATTTTTTATATGATTTAATTTCATCACGTACTAAAGTAGTGATGACTTCTTCGTGTGTTGGTCCTAATGCAAAATCGCGGTCATGACGGTCTTTTAAGCGCATTAATTCTGGACCGTATTTTTCCCAGCGACCTGATTCCTGCCACAGCTCAGCAGATTGTAGAGATGGCATGAGAAGCTCAATGGAGTTGATAGCTTCCATTTCTTCTCGGATAATTGTTTCAATTTTTGTTAGCACACGTTTTGCAAGCGGTAAATACGAGTATACCCCACTTGTATTTTGACGAATAAACCCTGCACGTAGTAATTGCTTATGTGATTTTACCTCAGCATCAGCAGGTACTTCACGTAACGTTGGGATAAATGTTTTACTTTGCTTCATTCAGTGTTCCACCTTTTTCAATAGATAAGTTTATACTCTCAATAGCATAAACAAATTTAGCTTTGAGCGCAATGTTTCATCGAAATTGCGCTCAAAGCTAGGAAATCAAATTTCATTTAACTGTAAATGAATTAAAAGAAAAATCGTTGTATATCGTTCCATGTAACAACCACCATTAGAATCATCAGTAGGACGATTCCTACAAAATGTACAATACCTTCTTTTTGACGGTCAATTGGTTTACCACGTAGAGCTTCAAAACCAAAGAATAATAAACGGCCTCCGTCAAGTGCTGGTAATGGAAGTAGGTTCATAATTCCTAAGTTAATACTTAGCATTGCTGCCCAATTCATTAAGTTCATAATACCATACTGGGCAACTTGCTCTGTTGCTTTATAAATACCTACAGGACCAGAAAGTGCATCTATTGTGAACTTACCAGTAATCAGCATACCTAATAGTTCAAATATTTTCACAGTCATATTATAGGTTTCTTGTGCTCCATAGACAACTGCTTTTAATGGGTTAAATTCTCTTGGGCTTTCATAGCGCACACCTATTTGACCATATTTTTCGCCATCCTGTTGGATTTCCTTGACGGTCATATTTAAGTTCACTGATTGTCCATCTCGTTCAACTGTCACAGCAATATCTTCGTTTGGATGATCTTGAACGATAGCAGCTAAATCTTGCCATTTTTCAACTGCTTGTCCGTTAATAGCTGTTACTCTATCTCCTGCCAGCATCCCTGCCTGTGCAGCTGGATCATTCTCTACTACTTCCGTGATGATTGGCTCGTATGTTGGTACACCGTGGATCAAACCAATCACTAAATAAATCACAAACGCAAGAATAAAGTTAAACAAAGGACCTGCAAAGATCGTCATCGCTCGTTGGCCGACTGTTTTTGCATTAAATTGACGATCCTGTGGCGCAATGACTAGTTCACGACCATTTTCCACTAGCACACAGTCTCTAGCTACTTGATAACGAACTAAACGTTCTTCTTCATCATAGCCCTCTACAAATAACTCTTTCTCTAAATCAGCGCGTTCAACTTCTAAAAATAATAAATCTGGTAACTGCTTATTGTTTTGATTGAAAATAATTTTTTTTACAACATTATCCTCATTCACAATAAGCCCTATTCGGTAGCCTGGCTGTAATTCAGTGCCATCCATATCCTCGCCGGCCATACGTACGTATCCCCCGATTGGTAATAATCGAATAGTATACATTGTTTCGCCATGCGTTTTTCCATAAATTTTGGGACCCATTCCGATCGCAAATTCACGTACTAAGATACCTGCACGTTTGGCAAATAAGAAATGTCCAAGTTCATGGAAGAAGACGAGCATACCAAATATTAATATAAATGCAATGGCTGTTTGCATATTACCCCACCTTTAATAGCGATTAGTTAACGTTACAGTGCTTTCGTTATTTTACCATGTCTAACACTATTTTTCTTGTCTCACTATCCACATGTAATATGGTTTGTAAATCTGGTATTGCAATGTTTTGGTGTGCTTGCATCACACGTTCAATCGTTTCATCAATTTCAAGGAATGTGATTTTTCCTTGTAAAAAGGCTGAAACTGCCGCTTCGTTTGCTGCATTCATTGCTGTCAGAATCGTACCACCCATACGACCAGCCTCATACGCTAAACGCAAGGCAGGGTATCGCTCAAAGTCCATCTCTTGAAAATGTAGTTGACCAATTTGCGCTAAATTTAGTCGCTGACCATTTTGTAATGGGATACGGTCTGGGTAGCTTAAAGCATATTGGATTGGCACACGCATATCTGGTGTACCTAGCTGAGCAATAACACTAGTATCATGATACTCAACTAGAGAGTGAATAATACTTTCTCTATGCAAAAGTACATCTATTTTATCATATGGCATATCAAATAAAACATGTGCTTCTATGACTTCTAATCCCTTGTTCATCATTGTAGCGGAATCTATCGTAATTTTTGCACCCATAGACCAGTTTGGATGATTAAGTGCATCTGCGACCGTCACTTGTTTTAATTGCTCTCGCGTTTTATCACGGAAGCTACCACCAGAAGCGGTAATAATCAAACGTTCAATATTTTTCGGATTCTCACCATTCATTGATTGGAAGATGGCAGAGTGCTCACTATCTACAGGCAAGATGGTTGCTTTGTATTTTTTGGCCTCTGCCATCACTAAATGACCAGCAGTTACAAGCGTTTCTTTATTAGCAATAGCAATCGTTTTGCCCATACGAATGGCTGCTAATGTTGATTCAAGCCCTACACTTCCAAGCACAGCATTGACAAGAACAGTCGAATCTGGATGTGTTGCGACCTCTACAAGTCCTTTTGCCCCAAATGTAAATTGGATATTTGGAAACTCATTAGCAAGCGTAAGTGCATCTTCTTCTAATTGTACTGAAACTAATTCGGGCTTTAATGTTTCAATCATTTCTCGCGTTTTCTCTAAGTTCTTTCCTGATGAAAAAGCTACTAATTGAAAAGCATCACGTTGTTCTTTTAAGATGTCGTAGGTTTGCCAACCAATTGAACCAGTTGCACCTAATAAACTAATTTTTTTCACAACAAATTGTCCCCTTTTTCTATCTAAGCAAATGATTTAGCAAGAGTCTTTCCCTATACAATTAATTACTAAATAAATGTAAAAAATGGAGTAGAGGCACGACAAATAATAGACTATCAAAGCGATCTAAAATTCCCCCATGCCCTGGTAAAATATTGCCTGAATCTTTTACATCAAAGTGGCGTTTAATAGCGGACTCTACCAAATCCCCCATTTGACCAATGATTGAGGCAAAAATCGTTACTAAAACAAGTGATATATAACCATTTGCGAATGGGTAAATGAGTTGCATACCAACTGCAAAAATAACAGCAATGACGATTCCACCTATAAAGCCTTCGATCGTTTTCTTAGGTGAAATTTCTGGCCATAACTTATTTTTCCCTAATTTTCTACCTACAAAATAAGCACCAGAATCTGTTGTCCAAACAACTAATAAGCAATAGACAACATACTCTAATCCAACATTTCTAGTTTCAATTAAATAATGGAATCCTAAGCCCACATAAAATGCGCCTAATAAAATAAAGCCAACTTCATCAAAGGTTATTTTATTTTTTACTAATACTACGTAAATAAGAAGTAGCATCATTAGACCATAGACTACCATTAGATTAGATGAATAGCCTATTAATTCTACAACCTTTTCACTCCAGTCCTTCGGGATAACCAGTAATATTAAAGTGACTAGCCCTAAGAAGCCAGGCACAGAAAAGATGGAAATACCTTTCATCTTAAGTATTTCATAAAAACCGACAATAGCCATTGCGAGCACAAGTATGGTAAACGGTACTTTGCCATAAATAACGAACGGAATAAAAAGTGCTGCTGCAATTATTGCCGTGATAATTCGTTGTTTCAAGTTGTTTCTTCTCCCTTCAACCCACCGTAACGGCGATTACGTTTCTGATAGTTTTCCACCGCTTCCAGTAAGTTTTCCTCACTAAAATCTGGCCACAATGTATCTGTAAACCAAAATTCTGTATAGGCGAGCTGCCATAACATAAAGTTACTTAATCGCACTTCACCACTTGTACGAATTAAAAGATCTGGCTCAGGTAAATGGGCCGTCATTAAATGAGATGTTAAGCAATCTTCTGTTATGTCTTGCATCGTTAATTGACCGTCCTGCACTTTTTGAAGCATCATTTTCATGGCATTGACCATTTCAGAACGACTACCATAATTTAGCGCAAAATTTAAAATAAGCCCTGTATTATGCTTCGTTTCTTCCATTGCCTCATACAACGCTTTTTGTGTATGGGCAGGTAATAAAGAGGGGTCTCCAATCATTTCGACACGTACATTACGCTCCATCATTTCTGGTAAAAAGGAACCTAAAAACTCAACAGGTAGCCTCATAAGAAAATCAACCTCAGGTTTTGGTCGCTTCCAATTTTCAGTGGAAAATGCATAGACAGTTAAGACTTTAATACCCAAATCTGACGCAAATCTCGTCACCTTACGCACCGTCTTCATTCCTTCATGATGACCAGCCACACGTGGCATAGCTCGTTTCTTCGCCCAACGTCCATTTCCGTCCATAATAATCGCTACATGGGCAGGAATCGGCTCGCTTTTAGCTAGGGCCACACGCTCCTCCAATGATAGTGTATCCATATTTATTTGTTTACCTAATAGCTTTTTAAACATGCTAACTCCCCCACTACAACTAATCGGACGTATACTAACCTATCATATCAAACAAAAGCGCCTTTTGTCTTTTTTTTCCCTCTAAATTGACTATGTATGTACTAGCTTATTTTAGAACTATACACATATTAAAGAATGAGTTTGTTAAAAAATGATGATTGTATCATTAATGACCTTTTCACATTCATACATGCTCTCTACTTGAGTCAGCAATTTGGCTATGAATAATAAAGAGAAAAGACGTCCTGTTAAGTATAGGACGCCTTCATCTCCTCAAAAAGTTCCATCATAGACGTGTAAAAGGTTTGTTTACACCTCTAAAATTTCTTTTTCTTTATCTTTCGCTACTTGATCTACTTTTACAATGAATTCATCTGTTAATTTTTGAATATCTTCACCATAGCCACGTAGATCGTCTTCTGTGATTTCGCCAGCTTTTTCAAGTTTTTTCAAATCATCATTTGCATCACGACGAACATTACGGACAGCAATTTTTGCGTCTTCCGCTTCTTTTTTCACTTGTTTTACTAGATCCTTACGACGCTCTTCTGTTAAAGCGGGAATCATAAGACGGATGACAGAACCATCATTTGTTGGTGTGATACCAATATCTGATTTCATAATTGCTTTTTCAATATCACCTAAAATTGATTTATCGTAAGGTGTGATTACTAATAAACGAGCTTCAGGTATAGAAACACCCGCAAGTTGGTTAATTGGTGTTGGCGCTCCATAGTAATCAACCGAAATACGATCTAATAGAGATGCATTCGCACGACCCGCACGAATAGATGCTAGTTCGCGTGAGAAAGCTGCGATTGTTTTGTTCATTTTTTCTTTTGCTTGTTCTAATACTTGTTTAGCCATTATACATTCCTCCTAACAACTGTTCCGATTTTCTCGCCTTGTACAGCACGTTTAATGTTACCCGGCTCCGTAATTGAGAAAACAATTAGCGGGATATCGTTATCCATACATAAAGTAGAAGCCGTTGAATCCATTACTTGTAAGCCTTGTTGGATAACGTCTAAGTATGTGAGTGTATCATATTTAATGGCTGTCTCATCCACTTTAGGATCCGCTGAATAAACGCCATCGACATTGTTTTTAGCCATTAAAATTGCATCAGCGTCAATTTCTGCTGCTCGTAATGCGGCAGTCGTATCAGTAGAGAAGAACGGATTACCTGTCCCTGCTGCAAAGATAACGACACGCTTTTTCTCAAGATGTCTAACTGCTTTACGACGAATGTATGGCTCCGCTACTTGAGTCATCACAATAGAAGATTGAACACGTGTTTCAATGCCTAATTTTTCAAGTGCATCTTGTAAAGCTAGGGAGTTCATTACGGTTGCCAGCATGCCCATATAGTCCGCAGCAGCACGATCCATTCCCATTTCACTACCTATTTTCCCACGCCATATATTACCGCCACCTACAACAACAGCAACTTCTACATCAAGATCTACTACTTCTTTTACTTCTTCTGCAACAGACTTGATTATTTTTGGTGATAAACCGAAGCCCGCTTCTCCAGCTAACGCTTCACCACTTAGTTTAATAACTACTCGTTTATATTGCGGTACACTCATTGTAAACCTCCGTAAGACTTTATTTAAAACATCCCTATTCCCTTTTCCATTATAGTATATCTAACAATAATTGCTAGTTGTGAATAAGGCAGAATAGAAAATTCTTCAATTTTTCATTCACTTCGGAAAAATAGGGAACACGCTATGTTGTGTTCCCCATTTTTTTGTCTAGATAATCTAGATATTATTTGATTAGAATCAAATGCAAGCTAAATTAGTTACCTTTAACTTGGCTCATTACTTCTTCTGCAAAGTTATCTTCACGTTTTTCGATACCTTCACCAACAGCGTAACGTACAAAGCCGTTTACAGAACCACCAGTTGAAGCTACAAAATCACGTACTTTTTGATCTGAGTTTTTAACGAAAGTTTGGTCAAGTAAGCAAACATCTTCGAAGTATTTACCAAGACGGCCTTCAACCATTTTTGCAACGATGTTTTCTGGTTTACCTTCGTTAAGAGCTTGTTCAGTTAATACTTTACGCTCACGTTCAATTTCTTCAGCAGAAACTTCATCACGAGAAACATAAGTTGGGTTGATTGCTGCAATGTGCATAGCAACATCTTTAGCAGCTGCTGCATCAGTAGAACCTTCTAAAGTTACTAATACACCGATACGGCCACCCATGTGTAAGTATGAACCGAATGCATCTGCATCAGATTTTGTTTTAATTTCGAAGCGACGAAGTGTAATTTTTTCTCCAATTGTTGCAATAGCAGTTGAGATTTGATCTACAATTTTTACGCCTTCAGCATTTGCAAGCTCTAAAGCAGCTTCAACTGATGCAGGTTTAGCAGCAAGTAATTGCTCAGCTAAAGATGCAACTAATACTTGGAATTTATCGTTTTTCGCAACAAAGTCAGTTTCAGCGTTTACTTCAAGGATGATTGCTTCGTTACCTTGTTCTAAAATGTAAGTTGTACCCTCTGCAGCGATACGGTCAGCTTTTTTAGCAGCTGAAGAAAGACCTTTTTCACGTAGGAAATCGATTGCAGCTTCTAAGTCGCCATCAGTTTGTACTAACGCTTTTTTACAATCCATCATTCCAGCGCCAGTTTTTTCGCGTAATTCTTTTACTAATTGTGCAGTAATG
Source organism: Lysinibacillus sp. FSL K6-4013 (assembly GCF_038630435.1). Lineage (NCBI taxonomy): Bacteria > Bacillati > Bacillota > Bacilli > Caryophanales > Bacillaceae > Lysinibacillus > Lysinibacillus sp. FSL K6-4013. Next base: position 1,176,243 of record NZ_CP152031.1, on the reverse strand, counting down.
TTTGCCATTTAGTGTTTCCTCCTCAAATTGGTTGAACATAATTTAATGATAGGTTCTAAAAAAGGTGATAAGGGTTTTGAGCCACTTATCACCTTTTTGTAAACGTGAATTACTCAGCAGCAGCTTCTACAGCTGGAGCTTCTTCTTCACCTTGTTTTGACTCGATTAAAGCGTCAGCCATTTTAGCAGTTAAAAGTTTAACAGCGCGAATAGCATCATCGTTAGCAGGGATTACGTAGTCGATTTCATCTGGATCACAGTTAGTATCAACAATACCTACTAGAGGGATGTTTAATTTACGAGCTTCTGCAACCGCAATACGTTCTTTACGTGGGTCAACCACGAACATTACGTCTGGAAGATCGTGCATATCACGGATACCGCCTAAGAATTTGATTAGACGTTCGTGTTCTTTTTTAAGTTGGATTACTTCTTTTTTAGGAAGAACTTCAAAAGTTCCTTCTTCTTCCATTTTTTCGATTTGTTTCATACGTGCAACACGTTTTTGAATTGTACCGAAGTTTGTAAGAGTACCACCTAACCAACGTTGGTTGATGTAGTAGTTGCCTGAACGTTCAGCTTCATCTTTGATCGCTTCTTGTGCTTGTTTTTTCGTACCAACGAAAAGAACTTTACCACCGTCTTGACCAACTTGACGCATGAAGTCATAAGCTTCCTCTAATTTTTTAACAGTTTTTTGTAAGTCGATGATGTAGATCCCGTTACGTTCAACGAAGATATATTTCTTCATTTTTGGGTTCCAACGACGAGTTTGGTGACCGAAATGTACACCAGCTTCAAGTAATTGTTTCATAGAAATTACTGACATGTGAATTTCCTCCTATATGTTTGGTTTTTATCCTCCGCATTTATCATCTACAACAAGCTACCCTAAGCTTAGAGCACCACTTACTGTATCAAAATACGTGTGTAGTAATAACACCATTTGCAACTATATCATAGCTTTGAATGATTCGCAACAATTTAGTGATGGAATTTCAGTAAAAGCTCGATTTCTGTTTTACCCTTTTGCAGTTGTTTCGCTATTTCCTCTGGTGATTTTCCCTGCTTTGCTAATTCTAGAGCCTGTTGTTCCACTGTCAGTACTTTATCTGGTTCTTTTTGCTCCTCCACTTTTAGAGGTGAAGCTGTTTTCACCATTTTGGAACCTGTATGTTGCTGACGTGAATAAGCATTTGCGACAATATTCTTAGGTACATAGATACGAGCATCTTTCTCTAAAGATAGAGAACTATCACTTTTCACCTCCTGTACTACTGGCAAAGGCGGCTCCTCCTGAGGTGACATATATTGTTCCGTGTGCTGCATGCTACTAGCCGCTATTTCCGACTGTGAGACATTTTGTAACTCTTTAATAAGACGATCATTTTCATCTTTCATTTCTGTTAAATACACACTAATGGTATCATCCATTTCCCGCATTAATCGCTCTTGCTTCTTTTCCAAATCTTTAAACTTTGCTAACTTTGTATTTAAAATGATAAGAAAGTAAAAAGAAATTAGCTGTAAAAAGAATAGCACCGCTATTAGAATGGTTGTCATTGTAAACTCCTATCCACTAAAATCCACGAAATTCCCTTTAAACGGATGTTGTGCCTGTTTTTCTTGTTGTTCCTTTTTTTTCTTTTTATGAAAACCTGTTAAATACTCACCACCCGCATCTTCATCCTCACTAATTTCATCCATACCTTCTGATGTGTTGACAATTTTTTGTTTGCGCTCTACTTCTTTTTTTAATGCTTCATTTGCATGTGCTTGCTGAGCTAATACTTGTTGCTGTGCCTGATCCGCCATTTTCCCTGCTTCAAATGTTTTTGGTATAGCAATCTGTAACTCGACACCTTTTAAACTCATTGGAATCTCTCCCTCAAGGATATTTACGCATTAATCATTTCACTAGATAATAGCTTTCGTAGCTTTAATAGCGCTTTTGAATGAATTTGTGAAATACGGGAAGTTGATAGTTCAAGCATTTCACCAATTTCAGTCAAAGTTAACTCCTCCGTGTAAAATAAACTAAGGACAAGCTGTTCTTTTTCATTGAGTTTCTGTATATTTTCCGCTAGATCATCTAATAACTCTGATTTAATGATTGCTTGCTCAGGTGTTTTTGTTGTATCGTCGCGTATGACAAATGACTTGCCATCTGTTTCTTCTTGATCTTGTTGTTCATTAATAGAGAGAACATTTGAAAAAAAATGCTCTTGCACAGTTTGATAAACATCTTCAACAGATACTTCCATATGCTCCGCAAGTTCCTCAGGCGTTACATGACGCATATATTTCTGCTCTAGTTGTTCAATCTGCGCATCTAATTTTTTGGCTTTTTCACGCGCTGACCGTGGTAACCAGTCTTCTTTTCGTAGACCATCAATGATGGCTCCTCTTACTCTAAACGAAGCATATGTATCAAATTTTAAATCTCTGTTAATGTCAAATTTATTTAATGCATCAAAAAGTCCTACCATCCCTAAACTCGTTAAATCGTCTCGTGATACGCTTTTTGGCAGACCTGCACCAATACGTTGGACATGATAAGATACTAAAGAAATGTATTTTTTTATAAGTAAATCACCAGCATCTGGATCACGCTCATGTATCCATCGATTCCATAGTTTTTGCTCATCGTTCAGAATTGGTTGTGTCATGAAATCCACCTCTCTAAAAAACGCTTTTTCACGCTCATGTGCCAACGACTACCTGCGCTCTTAAAATTTATCATTCAACAGGATTTCTCAGCTATTTTTATAAAAATCCACATGTAAGCTAATTTAGACGTGAGCCCTGAATAGTTAAAGCCCGATAAGCAGTTGCCATCTTTCCTATATTATAACAAGAATCGACTATAATTTCATTTGTTTCTCTTAGTCTCTAATATATTCCTTTGTTTTTTAAAGACATAGAAAAACTGTATCCTGATTGTGTAATGACACGCGGATACAGTTGGATATAATGAAGCTTTTAGTTTATGAAGCTATTGAATTCTTTCATATAGTTTTAGCAATACTGTAGAACAACAAACAAATTGAACAAAAGAACAATAATACCTAAAATATGGAACCAACTCTTTAGTAATAAATTATGCTTTAAATCGAACTAGAGACAAAGTTCCCCTTGAACATGGTTGCCTTGCGTTGAGATCTTCGAGCAATTGCTTCAGCAGAGCAAGAGGCCTCCAAGAACACCATATTTGCACTATCTCCCACTTTTGGCCATGTTTGCTCACCTGCTTGATTAAGTGGGGTTTTTCCACCTGTAATAAATTGAAGGGTTTGAGCTAATGAGCGTTCATCCCCCCAACCTGAACTTTTTGCCAAACGCCCAGCTCGTTCTAATAAATCTCCATTACCAAACGGCGACCAAACATCAAAGATATTGTCACAACCTATTGCAATGGGTACGCCTTTACTGTTTAACAAACCAACAGGCGGGAACTTTCTACGTAGGGGGACACTCGTCACAATGGTAATGCCTGCATCACGTAAGATGTCTGCCATTTTTCTGCCTCAGAGCGTGAAACATCTCCTAGCCCAAAGGCATGGCTAATGGCTACTTTCCCCTGTAAACCCGCTTCCTTTGTTAATTGGGCTAATCTCTTCATTGTGAAAGTACCTAATTGGTCTGGGTCATGCAAATGCAAATCAATCCCTGCGTTTCCTTCAACAGCGAGTTCCACCATTTGTTGTAGAGAAGCCTCAATATCACCATCCACTGTAGCCGGATCGACACCTCCTACAAATCCAGCCCCAGAACGTAAAGCCTCTCTTATTAAACTGGTTGCCTTTGTTCGTAATAGACCATGTTGTGGAAAGGCAACGATTTCATAAGACAATTTCCCTTCAAAAGTTTGGAAAGCTTTTTGAACCTCCTCTAAATTTTTCAAACCTACCTCAGGATATAAATCCACATGCGTACGTACATGTGTAACCCCTAACTGCACATAACGACTAAGTAATTCCTCAGCGCGTTGTTGTGTAGTTGTATGCAATGTTGGCAGTACCTCTTTTTCAATCTCACAGCGTTCAAAAATATTATTCACAGGTGTAACTGCCCGCCATTTGTCGCTCAAGAGAGTTTTATCCAAATGACAATGTTTTTCTATAAAAGAAGGTAGTGCTAATAGCTGTTTCATATCTTTTTTTGGATAATCATCATTTAATTGACTATCAGCAGCAACTATTTCTGCAATGGTTCCATCTTTAATGAATAGATGAGCACAAGCCGTATTCGTTTTAGTTATCGTGCCATTTACAAAGTGATAATCTGTTTCAAGACGTACATTTGTTAACCAGAAAGTAGAGTTCATTTTAGATTTATCCTTTCTTCTTCAATAATTAAAGCTTGCCTACAACTATATTTCCTTTAAAAAGCACTGCCACTCTCCTTGCTCTCCTTGCGACTGCTTCTGCTGAGCAAGTTGCTTCTACAAACACGACATTGGCTATATCTCCAATTTTCGGCCATTGAAGCTGTCCATCCTTGTTTAAAGGTGTTATGCCTCCAGTAATATACTTTAGACTTTGATCAAGTGAACGTTCATCACTTAAGCCAAAGCGTTCAGCTAGCGTGCCTACTTTTTCTAGGCTGTCACCTATACCAAACGGCGACCAGTGATCTGTAATACTATCATCACCTAACGAGATATGAACACCTTTTTGATCTAATAACGGAATAGGAATGGTATGATTCAAAGGAACAGACGAAGTAATGTCAATACCGTGATGAGCTAGTAACGCTGCCACTTCACTTGCTTCATTAGTAGAAACATCAGCTAAGGCCATGGCATGACTAATTGTCACTCGGCCGTGCCAACCTGCTTCCTCTGTTAATGCAGCTAATCGTTTAAAGGTAAAAATACCAAGATGACCAGGATCATGGATATGCAGATCAACATTTGCATTAGCTTCTACTGCTAATTCCATCACCGTTTGTAAGGATTTTTCTATATTTTCATCAATCGATGCTGGGTCTACACCGCCTACTAGAGACGCTCCACTTCGCAAAGCTTCCCTTACTAAAGAAATAGATTCACTACGTAAGAGGCCATGTTGTGGGAAAGCGACAATCTCTAAATCAACTTTATCTTTGTAAGCCTCTTTAGCTCTTAAGACTGCTTCTAAATTTTTCAATCCAATAAACGGATCAATATTACAATGCGTACGAATATGTGTTGATCCTGCATGTAATAGCAAATCTAGTAATTTTTTTGCTCTTTCCTCTGCAACAGGCAATAAGCTTGGCAGTAGAATCTCTTCTTCTTTTAATCTTGTGATAAGACCTTCTGTGGGGATCGAAGGAGCCTTCCATGGTCCACCAAAATAGGTTTTATCAATATGAATATGCATATCTCTAAAAGAAGGGAGCATTAAATAACTATGTGCATTTCGTTTAGGCAAATCAGTCTCTAAAGGCTGATCTGCACCTATAATTTGAGTTATTTTACCATTTTCGACCTGTACATTAAAAAGAGCTGTTTTTGTTTCTATAACAGCCCCATTATCGTAACCATAACCCGTTTCTAATCGTACATTTGTTAGCCAGTATGCTGTTGGTATCATTGATTGGTCCTCCCCGAATTTTATTGAAGATTAATAGCTAGATGAACCATTTGAATGGCCCTCTCTTGATGTGGTAAAGAAAGTTGATGATAGACATAATCTTGACTAGAATTACTAGCATTAAAATAATAAACTGTAGAAATTTTAGAATAATAAATGGCGCTCAAACACATAGGACATGGCTCCGTGCTTGCATACATTTCGCAACCTTCTAAATTGGTTGTTTTCAGTGCATGACAAGCTTGACGGATTGCTTGAATCTCTGCATGATTCGTTACATCATTGGTGATGGTAACCTCATTTACACCAGAGCCAATAATTTGTCCATTTTTGACCACAATTGCACCAAAAGGAGCACCATGTTTTGTTCTTTCATTTTCCTTAGCTAGTTCAAGCGCTTTTTTCATAAAGTCATAAGATTTCATACAGTTCCCTCTCCTAGAAATTGCAAATTTCTCTTTCCTTTTCAACAATTGAAATTATCCATAATCAACATTTTTTCTGGTGATTGATTGACAGAACAAGCTACATTTTTATAACTTGTGGTTTTCTGATTAATAGCTTTTACCTTTGTACAAATATGCTAACATGAGGACTGTATATATGAATAATATAAAAAAAATAAATTTTACTTAAGTTTTTCGTATAATACAAACTTCAAGCCAAATAAAAAAAGAGTCGTTATTCACGACTCTTTTTTTATGCATTCACTTGTTGATCTTCTTCTCGATTCATCATCGTTCGTACTACTTGTGCAATTTCCTCGGTATTCTCATCTTGAAATTCAACCGTAGAATTAGCTGTTGGCACTTCATGGTTTACGCCTTCCGTAGAATCAAGTTCCTTTTCTTCTAATTCACCTTCAACCGCTTCCTCATCTACTTCTGGTGTAAACAAGATGTAAGCAATTAGAAAACGTACAATGAACATTACAAAAAATACGATGGTTGCTGCAATAAAAGAGCTAATTAGGATTCGCAGAGGCGTAAATGGTTTTTGAAATGTACTAAAAAAATAAATCGAAAAGGCAATTAATGCTCCCCATAGGTTGTAAAATATAGAACCAAACATTAGATTTCACTCACTCCCTGGTTAACTGTTCGGATATGTAATATCGACGTTGCAGGATTAAATTCAATCGTTCTACCACTATTTCCACCAGTATCCTCTGCCACTAAAGGGATGCCCTGTCTCTTTAATTCATTTTTGACAGCTTCTACATTGCGGGGACCAATACGCATTGTATCTTTGTCAGAAGTAAATTGGAACATCTGCGCACCCCCTGCAATTTTTGCCTTGAGCTTAAATTTTTGAACGCCCTCTAACTTTAATAAATCAATCATTGCAGCAATCCCTGAATCTGCAAATTTCGCGACATTGATTGACTCAGCTCTTCCTAAACTGGAATCTGGTAACATCACATGGATTAAACCAGCAATTTTTTTTGACTCATCATACAAAATAACACCAACACATGAACCAAGACCAGAAGTTCGAATCGTGTTAGGTAGCTTTACTACATCCATTTGTGCAATTCCCACTTTAATCACTTGTCCACTACTATTGGTTAACATATCACGAAACCCCTAATGCTTTAAAAATCGCATCAAATGAGTCAGGATCTGGTAGTAGGAAGAAATGGCCCCTCACCGTTTCATGGTCTTCCACACCTTCTTCAAAAATGGATGTATTTATAACAATAACATTATCACTGACATGAGATAATTCTATTAAACCAATGCTTATTATAGCTCCAAACATATCAACACTTAGACCTGGCACAGTCGGATAAATTTTTAAATTAGTAAAATCCGATAAGGCAGATAAATAAGAGCCCGATAAAATATTCCCCATTTCTTGCATAGCTGATAAACCTAACTCTGAAACAGGTCGTTTTTCAAAGTCAAAAGAATCGTCGAAAATGAGTCGACGTATAAAGCGGTTTGCTTGTTCGATAGGTAAAATAAAGAACATACTTCCTTCAGCATCACCTTCAATACGAAGGAAAATGCCAACAACAACGTTTTCTGATCCACCAGCCAACTCCATCATATCGTTAAAGGACACCATTTCTACCTTTGGAACGCGCATATCAATTTTTTTCCCAAGTAAATTGGAAAGTGCTGTCGCGGCATGCGCAGCACCAATGTTTCCAATTTCCTTTAATACATCTAAATGTAGTGATGTAATTTTTTGATTAAATGTCATTATCGATCCCTACTTTAGTGGATTTAATACTTTTTCTAAATGTAATAAGATTAATAATCGCTTCTCTACTTTAGCAACGCCTGAAATAAATTCTTCTTCAAGTGAGCCAACGACTTCAGGTTGCGGTTCAATAGCACTTGCAGGAATATCGATAACGTCGTTAGCGGAATCCACTACAAAGCCTACTTCCATATCTTCTAATGAAATAATGATAATGCGTGTTGTTTCCTCATGTTCAGAAATAGGTAATTCAAAACGTTCACGTAAATCCACAATCGGTGTGACAACACCTCGTAGATTGATTACACCTTTTACGTATTTCGCTGTTTTCGGTACACGTGTGATATGCATTAATTTCTCGATACCTTGAACATGGGACACAGGAATTGCATATTCTTTATCTGCTAACTGAAAAACTATTACTTTAATACTTTCTTGCTCCACTGCATTTGTCATACTTTACACCTCTCTTATTCATTCACCTTATTTAATTAGTGCGTTGCAATCTACAATTAAGGCTACTTTACCATTGCCTAAGATTGTTGCTCCTGAAATGGCAAAGATATTTGTTAAGTAATTTCCTAAAGACTTCAAGACAATTTCTTGTTGGCCAATGAATGAATCCACCACTAAACCAGCAAGTTTTTCACCCTTACGGACGATCACTACTGAGTGGAATTCTTCATCTTGATGCTCTTGACGAGGTACCTCAAAGATTTCCTCTAAGAATACCAATGGTACAACTTTGCCACGGAAGTCGATTACTTTTTGATTATGCGCATTCATAATCTCTGATGAACGGATAATAGATGTTTCAATAATAGAAGATAGTGGAATTGCATAAATTTCCTTTTCAATCTCCACAAGCATAACTGAAATAATCGATAATGTCAGTGGTAATTGAATCGAGAAGATGGATCCAACATCTTGTGTTGATTCAATTGAAATATTGCCACCTAGTGATTCGATCGTTGTTTTTACAACATCTAAACCTACTCCACGACCAGATACATCCGAAATGACATCTGCAGTTGAGAAGCCTGAGGCTAGGATAAGCTCATTTATTTGTTTATCAGACATTGAATATGATTGTTCTTGTGTAACAATACCTTTTGAAATAGCTTTCGCTAATACTTTTTCTCGATTTATGCCCGCTCCATCGTCTTCAATTTCAATAAAGACGTAGTTTCCGCTATGATAGGCACGCAATACGACCGTTCCTTCTTCAGGCTTGCCTTTTGCACGACGAGCAGTTGGATTCTCAATGCCATGATCCACAGAATTACGGATCAAGTGAACAAGCGGATCTCCAATTTCATCGATTACTGTACGATCTAGTTCTGTTTCAGCACCAATAATTTCAAGGTTGATTTTCTTATTTAAATCACGTGATAGCTGACGAATCATTTTCGGGAAACGATTGAAAACTGTTTCTACTGGTACCATTCGCATTGTTAAGATAATAGTTTGCAAATCGCCCATCACACGACTCATACGCTCTACTGTTTCATTTAGCTCGCCATGATTGACTTCAGTAGAGATAGATTGCAGTCGACCACGATCAATGACAAGCTCTTCAAACAAGTTCATTAAAATATCTAGCCGTTCTATATTTACACGAATTGTTTTATTACCTACAGGTGCATGATTTTTATCAGTCTTTGCAGGTGTAGCTTCTTTGACTGGTTTTGCAACAGGCTCAGCTTTAGCAGTAGGCGTATCAGTTGGAATAGCAGCTACTTCAGCCACTGCTGTTACAGTTGCTGCTACCTCTTGATGAGCTTCAAATTCTTTTTCACTAAATTTCCTTTGGTCAATTACTGTCACAATTACTTCATCAACTTCAGAAACTTTCATTAGCTTTTTCTGCATATCCTCAGCTGATGTTTTTGTGACAAAAGCCACATAAAACTGTTGGTCAAACTGCTCGTCTTCTAGCTTTTCAACAGATGGACTTGATTTAATGACATCTCCATCTTTTTCCAAAATCTCAAACACCATAAATACACGTGCTGCCTTAAGAAGGCAATCCTCGCGTAATGTTACTGAAATTTCAAAAGCATTAAAGCCTTGTTCAGCCGATTGTGTAATGACTGTTTGTTCAAACGAATCATATTCTAATACACTTTCAACAACCGGTGCAGCAATCGTTGCTACCACCTCTGGGATTGCTTCCTCGCCTAGTTCTATTCGTTTTAGCTGTGCAACAGTTGAGGAAACATCACGCTTACCATCCCCACCGTTAGCAATATCCATCACCATTTCCTCTAAATGATCAACAGATTCAAATACAACATCTAAAATTTCGGGTGTAACATGAATCTTTTCATTACGGATGGCATCTAAAACATTCTCCATTTTATGTGTTAAATCTGCTAAATCTTCAAAGCCCATTGTGGCAGACATACCTTTTAAAGTGTGTGCAGAGCGGAATATTTCCCCAACAATTGCCAAATCATCTGGATTTTTTTCTAATTCTAATAAATGTTCACTACACGCTTGTAAATGCTCTTTACTTTCTTCAATAAACATCTCTAAATATTGATTGACTTCCATAAGAGGACACCCCTTTTAAGGCAAATATTTCATTATTGTTTGTGCAATATCATCTACATCTGCAACTTCATCAACAAGTTGCGTTTCTACTGCTGCTTTCGGCATACCATATACAATGCAAGTTTCTGCTGATTCTGCAATAGCAATGACATTGCCAGTATTTTTTAATGCTTTTAAACCATTAGATCCATCATGGCCCATACCTGTCATAATCACTGCTACTTTATCAAAATCTTTATATTGACTAACATCTTCGAACATAACATCTACAGAAGGTCGATGGCCAGATCTTGGTGCTTCTTGATTATCAAGAACAATGCCAAAAGTCGTCCCTACTTTTCTAAGCTTTAAATGATACCCACCTGGTGCAATATAAGCCACTCCATTTTGCAAAATATCACCCTGTTCAGCTTCTTTAACAGAAATTTCACTTAGCTGATCAAGTCGGGTCGCAAGCGATTTAGTAAATCCAGCAGGCATATGCTGAACAATTAATATAGGAGCTTGAATAGACTTAGGAATTTTAGTAACAACCTCTTGAAGTGCGCGAGGTCCTCCTGTTGAAGTGCCAATTAGCACAATCTTCTTTCCTACCTTACTCCATTCTACCATTGGTTTAGTTACGGCTACCTTAGTAGAAACAACATTAGTAGACGTATTTGTTCGTCCATGTTGTTGTGGTTCCTTTATTACGGTACTCACCCTTGTCACTTGTTCTTGTTGTCGTTTACTACCAGAAGGTTTTTTCAATTTGGAAATTGGCACCGTTGCAGCTTGTTCCACTTTGTGCACAAGTTCATTTTGAATTTTATGTAAATCAAGGGAAATGGTCCCGCTCGGCTTGGCAACAAAATCGACTGCCCCGCCCTCAATCGCTGCAATTGCATTTTCTGTCCCACGTTGCGTGGTACTTGAGAGCATTACTACAGGAACTGGACATTGTATCATAATTTCTTTTAAAGCGTCGAGCCCATTCATTTCAGGCATCTCAATATCCATTGTCACAACGTTTGGCTTCAACGATTGTATCTTTTTGATCGCATCTTTACCATTTCGAGCTGTTCCAACTACTTCCACCTTCGAGTTGCCAACAAAAAAGTCACTAATTAGCTTTCTCATAAAAGCAGAATCATCCACAACTAAAAGCTTGCTTTTATGCAAAAAGTCCAATTAATCACGCCCTTTCGAGAAAATACTTCTAAGTTTCGTTAAAAATTTTTTCGTTGTTTGATCATGTGCGTGTATTTCCCCCGCACGTTGCTCCATAAAACGAACGACAATAAGTTGCAATGTCTTTGATATTAATGCGTCTGGATAAGCAAGAGAGAATGGCACTTGCTCGCGCACTGCCTTACGCACAACTGGGTCTTCAGGTAATGAGCCAAGAATGATCGTTTCTTTGTCTAAAAAACGTTTCATTGTTAACTGTAAACGTTCATTCGTTTCTATTCCTTCTTCTTTACTGAAAGCGCGGTTACAGAGAATATAAAACTGCTTATCTGGATCTCGAACATGAATATATTTCATCATAGAGTACGCATCTGTAATAGAAGTAGGTTCCGCTGTTGAAATCACGATAATTTCATCGATGGATGTGAGTAAATCTAGCGACCAATTTGTCGCACCAGCTCCCATATCAAATAAAATATAATCATAGTTTTTTTGAAGTTCTTCAAATGCTTGAATAAGTCGTTCGAACATACTATGAGACCAATCAAGCACACTCGTCATACCTGACCCACCTGAAATATACCTTAAATCGTAAGGCCCTTCAAATATTACCTCATCTAGTAACTTATTTCCTTCCAAGTAATCTTTTAAACTATAAGAAGCATTTTTCCCAATTAAGACATGGATATTTCCCATCCCAATATCCATGTCTACAATGACAACTTTTTTTCCCTTTTGGGCTAAAGTCATGGCAAAGTTCATTGTGAAGTTACTTTTACCTACTCCACCTTTGCCACTTACAACTGCAATCGCTCTACCTAGTTCGCCTTGCTGTTTCATCATTTTTAAGCGTAATGCTTCAGCTTGGTCTCTCATTTTTCTTCACCTTGAAAAAACAAATTAAGTACTGCTTCTAAATCAGCTTCTTCAATATCTTCTGGTACTTCTTGACCATTCGTATAGTAAGCAAGTCCTTTATTATATTTAATCATTAAATTGATCATTGTGCCAATAGAATTTGTTTCATCAATTTTTGTAAAAATGAATTTTTCAATTGGTAATTGCTTAAATTGATCTACAATATTCTCCATATCTCTTTCTTTCGTTGTCATTGCAAGGACTAAATAAGATTCTGCTTGATCATCGAATTTTATGAGACGTTGGAGATCATCAACGTATTTGACTTCTTTATAATTTCGACCAGCTGTATCAATAAATACCAAATCTAAATGTGATAATCTTTGGATCGCTTGTTCAAAATCTGTTGCATTGTAAGCAATCTCAACAGGAGCTTGTAAAAGACCAGCATATGTTTTAAGCTGCTCTATTGCCGCAATCCGATAAGTATCTGTCGTAATAAAGCCAATCTTTTTCTTTTTTTCTAACACAGCTCTAGCAGCCATTTTGGCAATAGTTGTAGTCTTCCCAACACCTGTTGGCCCTAAAATATTTATATATTTTCTTTCGTAGGACAATCCTCCGACTGGAAGTACTTCTAGCTTCTTACGTAGTAAATTTTTTGTTATCAATTTACATTGCGAAAAATTTATTTCAGATGCTTCTTTGAAATGCATAAAAAGCTCATCACCTATCGTTGTGATGAGCTCTTCACTTAGCTCTTGCTGTCTTAAGTATTCAATGAAGGGTAAGAGTTCATCGGGATATTGAGCTTGGGTAGTCTTTTTATGCATAGATTGCATTAATGATTTTAAATCAGCAATTTCTTTTCTCAATTCTTCTGAAATGCTAGCGTCCTCATGTACTGCTACATCCTGGGGTGGTTCCTGATGTATTTTTGCTTGAATAGCATTTGTAATCTCTTGTAACCTTGCATTTTCTTTTTTTGCTACAGGCAGAACAGCAGGTGTTGGTACTGAAGCCACTTGACGTGGCTCCATTGCATCAACACCTGCAACCACTTCAAAACTCTTCTTTTTTATCATCCCAAAAAATTTCTTTGTAATGACGACTTTTGAATTTAAAATGACTGCGTCCTCACCTAATTCTGCTCGCACCTGCTTCATCGCCTCTGGTATGGATGATGCATAATATTTTTTCATTTTCATTGAACATTCACCACCCCAACACTTTGAATTTCAACCGAAGCATCCAATTCATTATAGGATAGAACCGGGATTTGTGGGAAATAACGCTCCGTTAATTGTCGTAAATACATCCGAACTGCTGGAGAGCATAATATAATAGCTGATTGCTCCATAAAGGATACACGCTCTACTTCCGCTGCAATAGTTTCTAATACTGTTTGAGAATCTTGTGGGTCCATCGCTAGGTAATTTCCGTGATCCGTTTGTTGGATACTATCCGCAATCATTTTCTCTACTTTTCCTGAAACCGTAATCACCTTTAATACCGAACTATCCCCAACATACTGCGCTGTAATTTGGCGTGCCAATGCTTGACGCACATACTCAGCCAAGATATCTGTATCACTCGTTAATTTTGCATAGTCTGCAAGTGTCTCAAAAATAATTGGTAAGTTACGCACAGATACATTTTCTCGAAGAAGCTTACCCAGTACCTTTTGGATTTCCCCAGTAGATAAAGGTGCAGGTGTTAATTCTTCTACTAAAATTGGATGGGATTCCCGTAAGTGATCGATTAACTGCTTTGTCTCTTGACGGCCCAATAACTCATGAGCATTTGCTCGAATAATTTCTGTTAGATGTGTTGACACCACACTTGGTGGGTCTACAACCGTGTAACCATACATTTCTGCATCCTCTTTTACTTGCTCTGTAATCCATTTAGCTGGTAATCCAAATGATGGCTCCACAGTATCAATACCTTCAATAGAATCATCATCGCCTGGGCTCATCGCTAAATAATGATCTAGTAAAAGTTCACCTCGTGCCATTTCGTTCCCCTTTATTTTAATTCGATATTCATTTGGTTGAAGCTGAATATTATCTCGAATACGAACTACTGGGATAACGATACCTAACTCCAAAGCAAGCTGTCGACGAATCATGATAACACGGTCTAACAAATCTCCACCTTGAGCGGCATCTACTAAGGGAATTAATCCATAACCAAATTCAAATTCAATTGGGTCCACATTTAATAAATTCACAACATTTTCAGGGCTCTTCATGCCGTCAGTAGCCACTTCTTCCTCAATCTCCTGTAATTCTTCTTCATCCTCTGGCTTCTTACGCTCCATCATATAAGCTCCCGCAATTAACGAGAGACCTATTGGAAGTGTCACCCAGTTTGGAATTGGCGTAAATAGCCCTAGTAATACAATCGTACCTCCTGCTACATAAAGCAGCTTTGCTTGAGCAAATAATTGCCCTGTAATGTCTTGACCAAGACTACCTTTAGAAGAGGCTCTTGTTACGACAATCCCTGTAGCAGTTGAAATAAGCAAGGCGGGAATTTGGGATACAATACCATCCCCGACAGTTAGTTTCGAAAAATGAGTTGCCGCTTCTGCAAAGGGAAGCCCCATTTGTACGACGCCAATGATGATACCAAATAATAGGTTGATAATAACCATTACCATCGAAGCAATGGCATCCCCTTTTACAAATTTTGTAGCACCATCCATTGCACCGTAAAAGTCCGCTTCCCCCGCAACTTTTTCACGTCGTTCGCGTGCTTCCTTTTCGGAAATAATCCCCGCATTTAAATCAGCATCAATACTCATTTGTTTACCTGGCATCGCATCAAGTGTGAAACGTGCTGCTACTTCTGCTACTCGTTCTGCACCTTTTGTAATTACAATAAACTGAATTAACACTAAAATTAAGAAGACGACTAAACCAACAAGGATATTTCCTCCAACTACGAAATCACCAAAGGTTTCAACGACTGAACCTGCATCTCCATTAGCTAAAATTGCACGAGTTGTGGAAACACTTAGTCCTAATCGGAACAAAGTTAATAGTAAAATCACCGAAGGAAAAATGGAAAAATCCAATGCTTCTTTCATACTCATTGCTGTAAGCAATACAATTAATCCTAATGTAATATTAATGACAATTAAAAAACTTAACATCCACGGAGGAAGAGGGATGATGAGCATCGCAACGATTAAAATAACCGCACCTAAAACCCCAATATCGCGAACTTTCATTTGTGTCCCTCCTACAAAAAGCCTTAAATTTTTCGCTTAATACGGTAAACATAAGCGAGTATTTCTGCTACTGCTTTGAAAAATTCCTCTGGTACCTGATCGCCTATTTCTACTTGATCATACATAGCACGTGCTAAAGGTCGATTTTCAACCATTATTACATCATGTTCTTTGGCAATCAGTTTGATTTTTTGAGCAATAAAGTCTGTCCCCTTCGCAATAACACGAGGGGCATCCATACTGTCCTCATTATATTTGAGGGCAATTGCATAGTGAGTAGGGTTGGTAATAACTACATCCGCACTAGGAACCTCTGACATCATACGTCTCATCGCCATCTCACGTTGGCGTTGTTTGATTTTTGATTTGATTAGAGGGTCACCTTCACTATTTTTATATTCATCTTTAATATCTTGCTTAGACATTTTAAGATTTTTTTCATACTCATGTTTTTGATACATCCAGTCTAAAACGGATACACAAAGTAATACTAAAGAAGCCGCTATACCCATAATACCAACAAGCTTCCCTACCGTAATGAGTGTCATCCATGGACTTTTAAATGATAATGCCAAAACTTCCGGTAAGTTGGACCAAATAATAATTGTTGTGACACTTCCGATAAAACCAATCTTTAAAACAGACTTTATTAACTCCACAATGGCTTTCACGGAAAATATCTTTTTTAACCCTTTAATAGGGTCCATCTTTTTTAAATCAAACTTCATTGGCTCTAACGTAAAGAGAAAGCCAAATTGCAAAAAGTTACCTGCAAGTGCTCCGACAAATGCAATCGCCATAATTGGCACAATGATAAAAGCCATTTGAATCAAAGTTTCTGTAAATAAGCGCATCACACTATCAATCGTTAGTGATTCAATGCGTATGTTATGAATAAAGGTTTGCCTGAAAAAGGCTAATAGCTCATCACGCAAAGAGCCTGCAAAGAAAAACAAAAAGATAAATACCATTAACATTACAATGGCACTAGAAATATCTTGACTCTTGACAACTTGCCCCTTTTTTCGAGCATCCTGTCGTTTTTTCGGTGTTGCCTTTTCTGTTTTTTCACCCGCAAAAAATTGTAGCTCTAAATTCAGTAGTAGTCTCATATTATCCACCACCTAAAATGGCCATTAAATCACGCATCCCATAAATCATTATCGTAATAAGCTTTTGAATAACTTGAATCATAACGGCCATCATTGTAAATAACACTAAAAAACTAACACCAATTTTAATAGGAAAACCGACAACAAATATATTTAATTGTGGTACTGTTTTTGCAGTGATCCCTAAAGCTAAATCGACCAAAAATAAGGTCGCTACAACAGGAGCAGCCATCTGGAATGCTATGGCAAAAACTGCTGTGAAAGTTTTGATAATAACTTGAGGAAAGTTTTCGCTCATAAAATTTGGGAATTGATCCATCGGGAAAAATTGATAGCTGTAGTAGATTCCATTAAGAATCATATGATGGCCATCAATTGCTAACAATAAAAGCAGTGCTAGCATATTAAAAAACTGACCAATTAATGGACTTTGAGCACCTGTTTGCGGGTCAATTATATTGGCAATAGCAAAACCCATTTGAAAATCGATAAAGCTTCCTGCAATTTGAATTGCGGACATGATGATATAGCCCATTAGACCGAGTAATAGTCCAACTAGTGCTTCTTTCATCACTAATAATATGTAATCATCATTGAATGCAAATGGCTCAACATCAATTGTATAGTACATCATCCAAGCTAAAACCAGTGCGAGAGTAATTTTGACTTGTGGTGGAATGGTTCTATATGAAAAAAAAGGAACTGTAACAAAAAAGGCTGAGATGCGCACAAGTACTAATAAGAAAACCGTTAAATGCGGAATTAATTCATTCATGTACTCACCCTATATAACGCGTTAAATTCTCGAATATGTCTCTCGCATAGCTTGTAACTTGAGATAGCATCCAAGGACCGAAGAATACGATGGCCACTAAGACAGCAATAATTTTTGGTACAAATGCTAACGTTTGCTCTTGTATCGAAGTTGTGGCTTGAAAGATACTTACCGCTAAACCAGAGATTAAAGCAACTAATAGTAGCGGACCGCTTGTTAGAAGGATAATCATAATAGCACGCTCTGCAATGGAAATAACCAACTCACCTGTCATACTGTATCATCCCCTAAAAACTTTGTAGTAACGATTTCATAACGAGATACCAGCCATCAACCAGTACAAATAATAATATTTTAAATGGCAATGAAATCATTACTGGCGGTAACATCATCATCCCCATCGACATTAATGTACTCGCGACAATCATATCGATCACTAGGAATGGAATAAAAATCATAAATCCAATTTGAAATGCAGTTTTAATTTCACTTAAAGCAAAGGCAGGTACAAGCATAGTCAGTGGGATTTCCTCCACTGATGCTGGTTTTTCTGCTTGATTATATGTTAAAAATAAATCTAGATCTTTTTGCCTAGTATGCTTACTCATAAACTCTTTAAATGGCACACTAGCACGATCATAGGCTTCTTCTATACCAATTTCTTCAGCAAACAATGGCTGTAATGCCTCTTTATTAACCTCTTGAAAGGTTGGTGCCATGATAAAAAACGTTAAAAATAGTGCCAGCCCAACGATTACTTGATTTGGTGGCATTTGCTGTGTTGCCAATGCTGTACGCACAAAGGATAAGACAATGACTATACGAGCAAAGGATGTCATTAAAATTAAAATACTTGGTGCAAGTGATAAAACTGTTAGTAAAAGTAAGAGCTTTACAGATGTCGAGACGTTCGTTGGATCGCTGTTGGAAAAAATATTGATTAAATCATTCATTTACCATCCTTCTCCTTCTGCTTCCATCTCTCTATCTCATCACTACGCTCCTGTTTTATTTCGGATAGCTTTTTTTCAAATAGATTGCCAAATGAATCTTGCTTTTGCTGCTCATTTTGCATATTTATGCTATCTTTTCTCTTAAACTTAGAAAGTACTTCTGCAATATACGGTGATGTTGCTGCAAATTCTTGCCTTTCGTTATAAAGTGCTAAAAGAGCTTCAACTTCTTCAGGATCTGTAATTTCTCGTAAAAGCTGAACATCTTCTCCGACCCCAACTAAATACAATGTTTTACCTACCTGTAAAAGCTGAACTGACTTTTGCGCACCTAACGATAAACCGCCTAAATTTTGTACCATTTGATTACGTTGGAAGTTTAAATTTCGTTTATTTAAAAACTTCATCAATCCATAAAATAAAGCTACAACAAAAATAAGCGCCAAAACCATTTTTATGTATTCCCATGCAGATATATCTCCAGCTGCTGTTACAGTTGGTTCTTGTTTAGCAGCTGGATCAGTCGTATCTCCATTACAAGCTTCTGGGTCTTTAATGCAATCCGTGACACTATTTGTGTCAGCATCTGCATAGACAGAAGTTGGTGTCGGGTACAAAAACAGGAAGGATACAAGAAATGCGAAAATCATCGTGAAACGAAATGATTTTAACATTTTCATGCAATCATCCTAGCGCTTTTTGAATCGCTTCAATTACACGATCTGCTTGGAAAGGTTTTACGATAAAGTCTTTCGCACCAGCTTGAATCGCATCGATTACCATTGCTTGTTGCCCCATTGCTGAACACATGATTACAGTTGCACTTGGATCTGTTCCCTTAATTGCTTTAAGAGCTGCAATACCGTCCATCTCTGGCATTGTGATATCCATTGTTACTAAATC
Organism: Lysinibacillus sp. FSL K6-4013; assembly: GCF_038630435.1. NCBI lineage: Bacteria > Bacillati > Bacillota > Bacilli > Caryophanales > Bacillaceae > Lysinibacillus > Lysinibacillus sp. FSL K6-4013. The sequence goes on along the minus strand of NZ_CP152031.1, from coordinate 1,156,891 downwards.
TGGTTTTAGTTCATTGTACTTTTCGACAGCTTGTAAACCATCTGCTGCCTCTCCAACTACTTCAAATCCATTTTTTGATAAAATATCCTTGATCATCATGCGCATAAATGCAGCGTCGTCTACAATCAAAATTCTTTTAGACATGGTTAACTCCTCCAATTGAAACTATCTTAAATTATTTAAACGCTCTGCTTGACTTAAAACATCTGTAATACGGACACCAAAGTTTTCGTCAATAACAACGACTTCCCCTTTAGCAATTAAACGACTATTGACTAAAATATCAACCGGTTCCCCCGCTAATTTATCCAGTTCAATAATTGAACCACTTGAGAGTTCTAAAATCTCTTTAACAGAACGTTTCGTACGTCCTAACTCTACAGTAACTTGCAATGGAATATCAAGTAGCATATTTAAATTTCTAGCTTCAGATTGAGAGATTACATTTGTATCGAAGCTAGCAAACTGCGCTTGTTGCACATTGACAGGCTGTGCCGGTCTTGCTGGTTGTGCAAATTGTTGTTGCTCCTGATAAATCGGTTGCTGCATCGGTGCTGATTGCTGCTGATAAACTGGTTGTTCAGATGGTGGGGCTACAGGAACATGCTGTTGTACAGGTGGTGGTGCAACTGGTGGAGCTTCAGGTGCAATCGTTGCTGCCACAGGTTCCTCAAATACTCCTGTTTCACCTAATAATGATTTTACAATATTTTGACTAAATTTAAGCGGTAATAATTGCATTAAATTTGAATCAATTAAATTACCAATTCTTAATCTAAATGAAACTTTCACCAGCAAATCGTCTTCTGGAATATTTTCTCGACCTTCATCTTGCGAGATGTTCATTAAATCAATTGTCGGTGGAGAAATATCTACTTTTTTGTTGAAGACCGTCGACATCGATGTAGCAGCTGAGCCCATCATTTGATTCATAGCTTCTTGAACAGCACTTAGCTGGATTTCACCTAAGTCTGGCTTCGGATTTAATCCATCGCCACCTAACATTAAATCTGCGATAATTGCTGCATCGGATTGTTTAATAACAAGTAAATTCATACCTGTCAAACCAATTGTATATTCAACTTGTACAGCTACATATGGATGAGGAAATTCCTCTTCTAATTTATTGCGATTAATCATCGAAATACTTGGTGTAGTAATATCTACTTTTTGACCCAATAACGCTGAAAGAGCAGTGGCAGAGCTACCAAAGGATATATTGCCTACCTCTCCTAATGCATCTTGTGCAAACGAATCAAGGTAATCCTCCACTCGTATCTCATTTATTTCTTCATTTGTTGAAGCATCAGTGTCGTTGTTTTTATCTCCCAACGTCTCGCCCCTTAATAGCGCTTCAATTTCTTCTTGGGAGAGCATTTCATCACTCATCTTCGTCTCCTCCTTTCAAAGGGTCGATAATCTGGATTGCTAATTTTTTACCTTTTTTACCTGGTTGAACAGTAAATTTCGGCAATGTTCCTACTTTTAGTAGTAATGGTGCTTCGATTTTTTGATCTAACTGTATAACATCTCCAACTTGCATTGTTAGGAAATCTTCAATGGTGATGTCTGTCAAACCTAATTCAACTGAGAGTGGCAATTGGGCTTGTTTCACACGTGTTTCAAGCATTTTTGTTTGCTCTGGTGACATCTCCTTCGTATTGGTTTGCATCCAATAACGAACTGAAAGATTTGGAACAATTGGCTCCAACACAACATGTGGAATACAAATATTAATCATACCGCTTGTCTCACCAATAATCGTATTTAACGAAATTACAACAACCGTTTCATTAGGTGAAATCATTTGTAAAAATTGTGGATTTACTTCAAGTTCCACTAATATTGGATCAATTTCCGCAACATTTTCCCATGCTTCGCGTAAATTGTCGAATGAGCGTTCAAAAAGGTTTGTCATAATTTTTGTTTCAATTTCCGTTAGGTTATCTACATTACTATGACTCGCCCCACTACCGCCCATTAGGCGATCTAACATTGAATAGGCAATATTCGGATTGATTTCCATCAATATATTACCATCTAATGGTGGCACTTCAAATACATTAATGAGTGTCATATTTGGAATGGAACGGACAAACTCTTCAAATGGTATTTGGTCTACTGATGCAACTGTAATTTGTACATAGCTTCTAAGCTGTGCTGAGAAAAAGGTTGTCAATAGTCGTGCGAAATTTTCATGTATTCGGGTCAAACTTCGGATTTGATCTTTTGAGAAGCGAAGTGCTCGTTTAAAATCATAGACTTTAACCTTTCGTCCCTCGTCCTCTTTTTTTATGTCATCCGCTGACATTTCCCCTGTCGATATAGCGGAAAGCAGCGCATCTATCTCGGATTGAGATAACACATCTCCTGCCATTTGCCCACCTCCAATTCAAGCAGTTTCTGTTTTATTGAGTAATGAAGGAGGTAAAATATACTTCCTGGACTTCTCCTTCTTGCATTAACTCATTTAATCGTGTTTTTAATGATTTTTGGAAAATTTGTTTCCCTTGCTTACCTTCTAAGTCCTTTTTCTCCATTTCAGAAAGCTCTTGAATGGCAATGTTTTGCACTTGGAAAACGCGCTTTGTTAACTCTGCACCAGCTTCCTTGCTTGTCGTTTGGATTTTTAATGACAGGCGTACAACTCTATTATCTGCTAGATTTGTCGTGATCTCTGGTACCTCCACTGTAGCCTCTACAATCTCATCAATGGACGGCTCAACAGCACCTGTTGGTTTATTAAATTGCGTGAGCAATACAAACAAAATAACCCCAATCAGAATGACTGCTACTAGTAAAATAATAATCATTGTTAGCATTTTATTATTCTTCATCTTCTTCACCTCGTAGATGCGGGTTGGATAGTATTTGTATATTGTTATAAAAGGCAGTTACCTTTTGTCGCACCTCTTCTTCACTCTCTAAAACAATTAATTTTGTTCCAGTTGTTAATGTAATAGTCGTATCTGGAAATGATTCGACTGTTTCTATGTATAAAGCATTTAAGGTAAATGCTTTGCCATTTAGACGTGTTAGTTCAATCATGAATTAGGGCCGGGTCTAGCATGAGAGCCGGCCCGACCCTCCCTCATATGAAAAATATGTTTGTAAAAATGTCCGTTATGAAAGGACTATATTATTATCGTTTTAAGTTTACTAGTTCTTGTAACACTTCATCTGAAGTTGTAATAATACGTGTGTTCGCTTGGAAACCACGCTGAGCAACGATCATCTCTGTAAACTCTTCAGATAAGTCAACATTGGACATTTCTACTGTCCCAGGAACTACTTTACCCATCCCTGCAACAGTGGCTACTTGTGCATAAGCAGCTCCTGAGTTAGCTGTTTGTTGGTAATAGTTGCCTCCTACCTTAGCTAAACCACCAGCATTCGGGAATTTTGCCATAATCAGCTGTCCTGCCCATTTACGATTACCGTTTAGGTCAACATATTCAATCGTACCATTTTGTCCTATATTAATCTCTTTAGCAGTCGTTGGGATACGTATCGGACCTACATCTCCCGTATCAGGGGCTAGTACACCATCATCGTCAAATAAATTTGCACCTTCTTCACCTGAAGCAATTGGTGCATCCTCTGGATTGATACCATCATCATCAGCTACCATTACAATTTGATCTCCAGCAGATACACCTACTAGATATTTACCATCAGCATTAACTAAATAACCATTGCTATCCATATAAAACACACCATTACGAGTAAATAGGGTATTGTTGAAGCCCTCTTCTTCAATAAAGCCAGTATCTGGGTCTGGAGCTCCATTTGCATCGGCAACCATGAAGAAGCCATCTCCTTCAATCCCTAAGTCAAGTCCTCGGCCAGTCCCTTGTAATGAGCCACCACCATGTATTGTATCAATTGCTGCTAATTGGGCACCTAAACCAACTTGTTGTGGATTAACTCCTCCTCGCGTAGCTGTTGCTGCGGATGCACCTGCCTGCGTTTGAGACATTAAATCTTTAAAATTTACACGCCCTTTTTTAAAGCCAATTGTATTAACGTTTGCTATATTATTACCAATTACATCCAACTTTGTTTGGAAGTTTTTAAGACCTGAAATACCTGAATACATAGAACGTAACATATGTTTTCGTTCTCCCTTCGTTTTATATAGGGTGAGCCTCTATCAGTCAGCTCACCAAGGCTTCCTTACGTAAGAAGGTCCAGCCTTTAAAGCACAATTGTGCCGTCAATATTAGTAAATAACTGTTGCTTTGCTTCCGTGCGATCCATTGCTGTAATAACCGTAGCGTTTTTAGCACTGATAATTAAAGCTGCTTGATCCATCAAGACTAATGGTTGTTTGACACCTTTTGAGTGTGCTTCAAATACCTTATCCGATACAACCTGCCATTCTTGTTCAGAGATATTAATTTTACGCTCAATAATACGTTCATTCGCATGCTTACTCACCTTTAGCTCATGTTTAGAAGCTTCCTGTAAATGCGCTTTAAACGATTGTTGTGTATTGATTGGCTTAGGCTGTACTGTGCGAATAGATGGATGCAAGGGTACACGATGAATTGAAAACTTATCCATCATTATTCTCCACCTTTATTCACTAATAACAGTAAAATCTTTATCTGTTAGCTTTTTATCATTGTCAAGTACGTAATTAATGACCCCATCTTTATTGGAAACAGAGATAATTCGTCCTGTTAGCTCTTGGTCACCATCTTTATACGTTACATTCTTTCCAATTAATTGGCTAGCCTTCACTAACGGAGATTCTTGAACATTATTACTGCCATTTGAACTAGAATTGCCAGCTCCACCTAAAATTCCAGATATATTACCAGGTGTGATTTCTTTTCCATCTACTAATTTGAAAACAACACTACCATCCACAAATTTAAGCGATTCGATTACACCTGTACCTTCTTTGATTACAGGATTTCCTTTTTCATCTTTTTCTTCTGTTATTTCATGCCATTTGACTTCCTTGCCAATAAAGGTTGCATAATTCATCATTTGAGATTGTTGCTGTGATGACAATAATGATTCCATTGCCTTTGTCATATTTTGCATTTGTTCCAACGAAGAAAACTGCGCCATTTGAGAAATAAACTCCCTGTCGTCCATTGGATTTGTAGGGTCCTGATGCTGTAATTGTGTAATCAACAATTTTAAAAATGCGTCTTTACCAAGCTCACTATTTCCTGTTTGCTTCGTTGGCTTTCTATAATTGGAGTAGTAAAGATCATCCGTTATTGATGTATTTGTCACTTTTGTTGTAGTATCTGCCATAATTACACCTCCTCACTTATTAAATAGTCACTAAAGGACATTCCTTCATCTTCATCATCACTTTTTTGATCCTGTTCTTCGTCCTGCTGTTGTTTAAAGAAATTATTGAAGAAGCTTTGATCACGTTGTTGACGATCAGCATCTTGTAATGATTGTGCAATATCAAGGCGATCTACTTGTATATTTTGCTGAGTAAAAGCCTGTTTTAGCTGATGTGCTTGGTTATCAAGCAATTCACGTCCATGGGCTGTAGAAGCAAGTATACGGGCTGTAAGAACTCCATCATTTTGTACAAGTTCAATACGAACCGTCCCTAGATTTTCTGGATACAATTTTATGGTTAAACGTGTAATACCTTGAGCATTCGAAATCTGTGCTCGATTGATAATGGCTTGCATTTCTTTTAGTAAAGCTTCGGATTGAGCAGGCTTAGCCGTCGGTAACGTTACATGGAATGTGTCTGGTTTCGTTTGTACAGTTTGTGGCGTCACCATGTCATTTGTATTTGTTTCACTTTGTTTCGTCACTTGGACTTGCTGAACAACTTGCTGGAAGCCTTGTAATGGCAATGTAACAGTTGTTTTAGTTGTTGTTACCTGCAACGTTCCTACTTGCGTTTGTAAAGTCGTTAATAGGCTTTTCACCGTCGTTAACAGGTCTTCTTGAGGTGCTGTTAAGTCGGTCTTCTGCCCTACTAATTGCGCTAATTTCAACACTTGAAGAAGTTGTGATGCCTCTTTTGGTGTCACTTGACCTTCACCTTGTAACGCAGTGCTTATATTCGCCTGTAGTACTGGTGCTTGGGCATCTACTAATGTTAAGAGCTCCCAAACATCACTTGCTTCCTTTTCTTCTCCTAGTAACTGTTGGACGATTTTTTGAAGCTGCTCTTCATCAATCCCTAAAGCATTTAAAATATTTTCTAAATGAAGCATTTCATCCATTGCCACTGCCTTACCGTCTTCTCCAAGTTGAAGCATTAATAAGCCATCATCGTGAGAAATCCCCAGTAAATCTAGTACTTCCTCCATTGAGTCAGCATTTAATACCGCTTGTAAATCCTCGAGTTCATTTGTTGAAGTCGTTTGTGATGACTGGGTTGTTTGAGTTGAAGAAGTTAATACTTGCCCAAAAACAGAACCAAAATTTGATAAATTATCTTTCTTCGGTGTGCTGTCTATTTTTCCATCAGCGTTTCCAACTGTTGTTGACTTTGTTGCTGCAGTTTTTGTAGGTACTGTTTTATTAATCATTTGCATCATCGCTACATCCACTATTTTTTCACCTCCTTTCAATTATCCTATTGTTTAGCCATAAGTTCCGTATATTTTGCTGCATCTTTTGCATCCATTTTCTCTAAGATGGCTGCTAATTTATCAGGCTTTAAATTCGTTAAAATTCGCAGTGCTTCTGTATCACTCATATTGATTAACACAGGTGCTGCGGCTTTTGGTGACATCTTATCAAACGTTGATAAAATATCGTTAAAATCACGCTTTACATCATCTTGATCACGATTTAATTTTTCAATTTCAAATTGAAGTTGTTCCTTTTCAGTCAGCAGCTTCTCTTTTTCAGTTATAGTTGTATCTAGTTTTTTCTGAAGCTGTGTAATTTCTGCTTCTTTTTCTTGGATCTCTGCCTGTAAACCTACTATTTTAGAGTCATTATTAACGACAGCATCCTTTGCTTGTTGTTCCTCTGACGGGATAAAAGGTAAACTACCAATTGCCTTTTTTCCTAAATCAAAGACATTTGTATTCATTAAGGTTGCCACAACAAGCAAAACCGCTACTACAAACATAATCGGCAGTACAATCCAAGTAAAAAACCTTAGAAAGCCCCCAGATTTTTTCTTCGGTTGCTCTTCTGCTAATTCTGTTGCTATTCGATTGTCTTTCTTTGCCATGAAATCACCTGATTTCTTTCTTGTTATACGTTTGTAATGAAATTTCATCTAAAAAAAGGCTTTCTATACGATCTTGCTCTTGTTGGAAATGCTTAAAATCCTTTTCTCTCATTTTTTCAAATTTACGTACTTCCAAATTTTTTTCTAATAGTTTTTCTTCATGCCAATTCATCTTTGCACGGGCTTGTATCACTTTTTGTTGCACATCTGCAATTGTCTTCTCGAGACTATCAATAAAACGACTATAATGATGAATTTCATCTATGGATGAGCCGACCATTAAACGATCCTGCTGAAATGCAATTAAATCTTCTTTCTTTTTTAGCAAATCATATAATTTCGTTGCTATTTCTTCAAAAGAACGGACAGATTCCTTATAAGCCATTTCGGTTTCGTTTTTTTCCTGTTCGCGAATAGTTAACACTTTTTCAAAACGATACACATAACTGACCATCTATTTCGCACCACCGTTCGATAATGTTATTAACTCATTGACACTTTCTTCTAGGGTCACTTTATCTAAGTAACCCTGTTTAAGATAAGCAGTAATGAGCGGTTCATAATAAATTGCTTCATCAATTTCTTTAGAGGTTCCTCTTTTATAAGCACCAATATTAATCAAATCCTCTGATTTGTCATATGTATAATAGAGCTCTCTTAATCGTTCAGCAGCTTTTTTATGAGTTGGCTCTGCAACGTGATTCATCAGACGACTCACACTTTTCAAGACGTTTATTGCTGGATATTGCCCTTTGTTGGCAAGATTTCGATCCAATACAATATGACCATCTAATATCCCTCGGACAGTATCCGCAATCGGTTCATTCATATCGTCCCCATCTACTAAAACCGTATAGAATGCTGTTATAGAGCCCTTTTCATTAGTGCCTGTACGTTCTAGTAATTTAGGTAAAATCGCAAAAACAGAAGGTGTATAGCCTTTTTGTGCTGGTGGTTCTCCTGTGGCAAGTCCAATTTCACGTTGTGCCATAGCCACACGTGTAACGGAGTCCATCATCAACATGACATTTAAGCCTCGATTTCTAAAATATTCAGCGATTGCTGTAGCTGTAAATGCCCCTTTAATCCGCATTAATGCTGGTTGATCGGAAGTGGCTGCAACAACAATAGACCGACTTAAGCCTTCAGCACCTAGATCACGTTCGATGAATTCTCGAACCTCACGACCACGCTCTCCTATTAACGCAATGACATTCAAATCAGCTTGTGTATTTCTTGCGATCATACCAAGTAATGTACTTTTACCTACACCTGAACCGGCGAAAATACCAACACGTTGTCCATTTCCAACCGTTAGCATACCGTCAATAGCCTTGACTCCCACTTCAAGCCTTTCATTAATCGGTGGACGAGTTAGTGGGTTTGGTGGATCTTGCTCTGTAGGGACTGTCATGAGACCTTTAGGTAATAGTGTGCCATCAATTGGATTCCCCATAGAATCCAATACTTTGCCGATCAACTCAGGACCCACTTTTACTTCCAGTGGAGCACCCGTCCCTTCGACAAGGCAGCCAATAGATATTTCACGTAAGGAGGTAAAAGGCATCAAGACGACTATTTCATCTTTAAAACCAACGACCTCTGCTAAAATAATCTGGTGACCATGATTTACAGTTTCCACATGAATTTTACAGACATCACCTATAGAACTATCTGGACCTTGCGACTCAATCATTAAGCCAACAACTCTAGTAACCCTACCGAACTTTTTAAAAGTTGGGATTTGCGGAATTTGTTCAATTAATTGAGCCGCTTTCATCAAGATCATTCCTTACTCTCTAATATTTCATGTAACTTTAATCTGAGTGCATTTAATTGCTCATCGATGCTAACCATAATTCGCCCATGATTTGTTTCAATATAGCAATCTGTCTCATTGTCCAAATCTTCATTAACAAAAATCATAAATGGTACGTCTATTGGGAACATTTCTGCTAATTCATCTCGATTTGCCGTAATTAAAGCATAATAAGCTGGCGAAACATAAATTTTAATTTCTTTCATTTCTCTCGCTTCTTTCAGCCCTCTGCGCACAATCGATACAAATAGTTCGTTATCCTGTTCTAAAGAAGTGCCAATAATTCGTTCTGCAGCCGTTAAACCTAACTCTAAAATTACCGCTTCTTGATCCTCAATATATTTTTGAGCATTTTCTTTCGCTAGCATCATTGTTTCATTCGCTGTTTGAAGTGACTGAGCCATTGCTTCAGTGGCTTTATTTAATCCATCTTCATAGCCTTGTCCAAATCCCTCATCATAAGCTTCTTGAACACGATTGGGCCTCTCTTCCTCCCAACTTAGCTTTAAATGTTCAATCTCTTGAAAGTGCAGATGTTTTTCCTGTTCAAACATCTCTCGTTCCGCTTGCAAAGCCTTTCTTGCTTCAGCAAGTAAACGATCTCGCTCTGCCATGATTTCATCCAACGTTAATTGATGCTGAGGAAGGGCTTCGTCTTGGTATTCTTCCATCGGTTCAAACATATCACGGATCTGTATTTCTTTTACATTATCGCTATCAGACTGTGTGTAAATAGAACGGATGATTCTAGACAATGACGTCATCTCCTCCACCACGAGCTATAATAATCTCTCCAGCATCCTCTAGACGACGAATAACAGCAACAATTCGAGATTGTGCCTCCTCTACGTCACGTAAGCGTACAGGTCCCATGATTTCCATTTCTTCTTTAAATGTTTCAGCCATACGTTGTGACATGTTGCGGAATATAATATCTTTTACCTCTTCACTTGATACCTTCATTGAAAGCAGTAAGTCTTCGTTTTCACAATCACGAATAACACGCTGAATAGAACGATTGTCGAGTGTAACAATATCCTCGAACACAAACATACGTTTTTTGATTTCTTCTGCAAGTTCTGGGTCTTGTATTTCCAGTGCATCGAGTATTGTTTTTTCTGTTTGTCGATCTACTCCATTTAAAACTTCAACGACTGCATCAATACCGCCCGTTTCTGTATAATCCTGCGTAACAGTTGATGATAATTTACGCTCTAACACAGATTCAATTTCGCTGATCACTTCTGGAGAAGTCGATTCCATGACCGCTATACGTTTAGCAATGTCAGCTTGTACTTCCTGTGGTAAAGAAGATAAAATAACCCCTGCTTGCCCTGCCTCTAAATAAGAGAGTATCAGGGCAATTGTTTGAGGATGCTCATTTTGGATAAAGTTAAATATTTGCGCTGGATCAGCTCTTCTAGCAAAATCAAACGGACGCACTTGTAAAGAAGATGTTAGTCTATTAATGATCGTTTGTGCTTGTTCTACACCAAGTGCTTTTTCTAATACTGTTTTTGCATAGCCAATACCACCTTGTGTGATATAGTCCTGCGCGAGTGCAATATTGTGAAATTCTTCAATGATCTCTTCTTTTACATTTGATTCTACTTTTTTAACACTTGAAATTTCTAATGTTAAACGTTCAATTTCTTCCTCTGTTAAGTGTTTATAGACAGAAGCTGAAACCTCAGGCCCTAATGAAATTAACAAGAGAGCGGCCTTTTGTTTTCCGGTTAATTCTTTATCTTTCTTGGACACAGCCGAACCTCCTAGTTAGTCTTCAGCAATCCAACTACGCAGTAACTTTGCAAAATCGTCTGGCTTTTCTTTGGCCATTTTTTCTAGCTGCTTACGACGCATTGTAGCTTCCGTTTCAATTTCTTCATTAATATCATCAACCATTAATTCTTCTTGTTCCTCTAGGATACTTAGTTCTTCTTCTTCTTTCGCACGCTTACGTGAACGGATAATGAAGAATGCTAGTAATAAGATAACAGCTAACAAGATACCCCCGATAACCCAAACCCACCATGGAATGATTGGTTTTTCATCAGCTACCTCTGTTGCTTTACCGTATAATGGTTGTACAGATACCGCCACTTTTTCATCGATTTGCTCTTGAGTAAGTTCTGCTGCTACGTCTTTGGAAATTGTTGTACGTACAATTGTACTTAAAATTTTCTCAATATCTTCACGAACACCGTCTGGTAATGACGCTGCGTCAGTTGCTGTCGGTGGTTCAACAATTACTTGAATCCCAATATCCTGAATTTTATAAGGAGCTTCTTGAATATCCTTACGTATACGGTTCACATCATTATTAATCGTTTCTTCCGTACGCTCATAATCACCATTTCCTGCTGTACCTTCATTATATGTTGTGAAGTTATCGGTAGTTGTTTCAGCCTCAGGTGTTCCTGCAGCAGCTGCTCCTGTACCAGAATATTGCTCTGTAATACGCTGAGCACTAATGGCAATACCTTCCATATTTTCTTCATCAACAGGTGTCACAAGATTTTCTTCACGGTTTTCTTTCTTGAAATCAATATCCGTTGTGACAGAAACCATTACTTTATCTTGTCCCATCAATGTTCCAAGCATATTTTGCACTTGGCGTTGTAAATCTCTTTCTACCAATTTCTTCATTTGCAATTGGCCTTCAGCTGTTGTTGTGGAAGTACCATCAGCTGTTGCTGCATTCAGATCAAAGTACTCTGAGAATTGGTTAGAGATCACGATATTTTCAGTCTTTAAATTTGGAATACTTTTTGACACTAAATTGTACATAGTAGTAATTTGCTGTTCCGTAAATTTATAGCCAGGGTCTGTATTTAAAACGATAGATGCTGTTGCCTCTCCTTGAACATCTGTGACGAATACCCCTTCCTCAGGAACAGTAATCATCACTTTTGCATCTTTTACACCTTCCAAGTTTTTGAAAAGTTTAGCAATTTCAGTTTCAGTTGCTGCTTTTTTTAATAGGTTAAATTCATTATCAGTCATACCAAATCCTGAACTATTAGCAAATGAGTAATCAATTGATCCTGTTTGTGGATATCCCTCTGAAGCTAACTGCACTAATAAGGAGTCAACTTGTTCTTCTGGCACTAAAATAGATGTTCCACCTGGAGCAATTTGATAGGTCACACCTTGGGAATCTAGCGCTTCCTTTACTTGTCCAATTTCACGTGTTGATAAATCTTTATAAAGTGGAACATATGTAGTTTTGGAAGCAAAAAATGTCACAATTGCTGCTAGTGCGATTACAACTACCACGGAGCCAATCATAACTATTTTTTGCTTTTTACTTCGACTTGTCCAAAATTGACTGGTGTCGTTTTTTATTTTTGTCAATCGTTCATTCATTATGAATCCTCCGGTTATAGTGAATAACCTAGCCATCAATAATTTGCGAACATAATGAGCCACTTTAAATTGTGGTTGTTAATCTATATTGAAAAGAGGTTTCTTATCTTTACAATAAAATTAAACACTCATGCGCATTATTTCTTGGTAAGCTTCAATCACCTTATTGCGAACTTCAATTGTTGCGTTTAGGGTAATGCTTGCCTTTTGCGAAGCAATCATCACTTCATGCAACTCCACATCTTCACCTTTAATTAGCTTCTGAGTAAACTTATCAGAAGTTATTTGTTGATCATTTACTTTTGCAATTGCTTCTTTTAGCGAGTTCGCGAAGCTTTGTTGCGCTTCATAAGGTGTTGCATTAAGTTTATTCGTGTTATTTACAACCTGAGTGGGTGTCATTAGCGAAATGGACGAAATGGCCATGTATGTATCTTCCTTTCTACTTAAATTTATTTACCAATCTCTAGAGCCTTTGTAAGCATGGATTTATTTGCATTAAATACAGTTATATTAGCCTCATAAGAACGAGTAGCCGACATTAAATCAACCATTTCTTTCAATGGATCGACATTGGGCATATTTACATAACCATCTGCATTTGCATCTGGATGAGTTGGGTCATATACAAGTTTGAAAGGTGTTTCTTGATCATCTGAAATTCGAGTAACTTTTACACCATTACCAACACCACTTTTTGCATTTTTACCTAGTGCTATATTCAAAAAATTTGAGAATTGTCCTTCTTGTGCTGTTAGCGTCACTGACTTACGTCGATATGGTTCCCATTCCCCATTCACTTGACGAGCGCGAGTTGTATCCATGTTAGCCATATTAGAAGAAATAACATCCATACGTAAACGTTGCGCTGTTAAAGCGGAGGCAGTGGTATTCATCCCATGAAATATAGACATCTATTACTTACCTCCTTTAATAACGGTATTCAATGTGTTTAATTTCCCATTAACACGATCGATTAGCGCATTATAATAAATTTGATTCTCTGCTAATTTTGCTTGCTCGGCATCCATATCTACAGCATTCCCATTGTTTCTATATCGCAAGTTCTCCACAATATTGACACCTGGTGTAGATTGTCGAAACGTGAAATCATAATGTCTATTATCAGTACGATATGCAGAAATAGCTATGCTCTTCTGCTCTTGCAGCATATCCTTAAAACTTACATTTTTCGCCTTATAATTAGGTGTATCGACATTGGCGATATTATTTGCGATTGTTTTATGATTTAAAGTGGCATAGGAAAGTCCTTTTTCCAGGCTACTAATAGTTCCTCCAAATATATTCAAAACTGTTCACCTCATTTTATTTCAATCTATGTACTTGTTAATTTATCCAATAATACAATTGTAATTAAGATGATACCTAGTGTCTATTGTCTTTTGTCACTTTTTAATAGTCTATACGCCCTATTTTTTCTCCCTCTCAACCATGACAAAACTTCCCCATCCTTTGTGCCTCTAAGCTTCAGTAAAGATTATTAATCATCTAGTTATTTTACACCATTTCGACAGTGTTTACGATTTTATTGTGAAATATGCCTTTTTATGAGGTTAATCGCCTTTTTTAATCTTAATTAAGAAAGGTCCCTTTTTACTAGTTCGATCAATAGTAGAGTATTTTATATAGAGATACTATACGTTTATTCACCATTCTTCCAAAGTAACATATATGGAATTTTTATATGCTAATGGTAGTGACAAATTATAGAACATTCTTAGGCTAAAAGCAACGAAATCTATGTTTTTGTATTAAATCTCTAAAAAAGAAGAGCTATAAAATTTCGAAAATACGCAAAAAAGCGTCTATATTTACCATAGACACTTTCATAATTTTGAAAAACAATACAATTAATAAACTTTTTAAGAAAGGTGAAACGCGTTAGCGTTTGCTTCTCTCACTCTGTTCTAAACTTCTTATACTCGTGTTGCTAACCTTTCATCTTATAAAACTACCACTCTGTTTAAGGTCTCATCTTTCTCACTATCTCACGCAGAAATCTATAGGCTTTCCACTCTAATCCTTAAAGGTGTACTCTCTTTTTAGCGAAGGTTGCTTTATCACGCTTTGTTGTGACTATTCACCTTTTCACATTGAAAGTAGACATAATACGTTTTATATTTTCTACTGCTATTATGAAAAGGCATTTTTGTATCCTGATAGCTAGCTGCATTCCTAGTGAATTAATCACTCCCCTGTATGCTGGCGGAACGGAAATCAGCCCTTCTCCTTTCCAAAAGGTCATGTACATCATTCTCTTTTTCAACAACAATAAAAGCGTCTATGTTTGCCATAGACGCTTTCGTTAGCTTCTTATAAGAAGCATTTATTTCATTTTAATTTCTGCTAAAGCATTTAAGAATTTATCGTTTAGTACTTTAATATAAGTACCTTTCATACCTAAAGAGCGAGATTCAATGACACCTGCTGATTCAAGTTTACGTAATGCGTTTACGATCACTGAACGTGTAATACCCACTCGGTCAGCAATCTTAGAAGCAACTAGTAAACCTTCATTACCATCAAGTTCTTCGAAAATGTGTTCAATTGCTTCTAACTCACTGTATGAAAGTGAATTAATAGCCATTTGCACGACAGCTTTGCTACGAGCTTCTTCTTCAATTTCTTCAGACTTTTCACGTAAAATTTCCATACCAACTACTGTTGCACCATATTCAGCTAAAATTAGATCATCATCTTCAAATTGTGAAGATAAACGAGCAAGGATTAATGTGCCTAAACGTTCACCACCACCAACGATTGGTACAATTGTTGTTAAAGCGTTTTGGAATAAATCTTTATTTTCTACTGGGAAAGCAGTATGTTCATTATTAATGTCTAAATTTGAGGATGTTTCAGAGATCGTAAATAAGCTATGTGTGTATTCTTCTGGGAATTGTCTCTCTTCGAACATTTTTTTCATACGCTCATTTTCAATTTGTTGGTGAATTGAAATACCCAATAATTTACCTTTACGACTTAAAATATAGACATTACTATCGATAATATCGCCTAATGTATCGGCCATTTCCTTAAAGTTTACCGGCTTACCAGCAGAAGCTTGAAGCATCGAGTTAATTTTACGTGTTTTTTCTAATAAATTCATTATATGTTCCTCCTATAAATAATCCGAAGAGTATTTACTAAATATTCTAAAGGTTTTTATTATTGAATGATACTAATCAGCTTTATCTTACAGTATAAACTGTGACAAATCTTTGTTTTTTACTATACCCGCAAGTTTTTGATCCACATACGCCGCATTGATCGGGATACTTGCTGGTGCAATTTCAGATGCCTCAAACGATAGTTCTTCCAGTAAACGTTCTAAAATCGTGTGTAAACGACGGGCTCCGATATTATCTGTTTCCTGATTCACTTCAGTTGCTATCTCAGCAATTCGTTCAATAGCATCTGACGTGAAATGAATTGCTACGCCTTCTGTCTCTAAAAGTGCTTTATATTGCAAAATTAATGATTGATCAGGTTCTTGTAAAATACGCACAAAATCCTGTTTTGTTAATTTTTCTAGCTCTACTCGAATTGGGAAACGGCCTTGCAACTCGGGAATTAGGTCCGATGGTTTTGACATATGAAATGCCCCAGCAGCAACAAACAACATATAATCCGTTTTCACTGCACCATACTTGGTAGTCACAGTAGAACCTTCTACAATTGGTAAAATGTCACGTTGAACCCCTTCACGGGAGACATTCGCCGAGGTATTTCCTTCTTTACTAGCAATTTTATCGATTTCGTCAATAAAAATGATACCCGATTGCTCAGCCCTATTAATGGCTTCCTGTGCTACTTCATCTGCATCTATCAGCTTATTTGCTTCTTCTATTGTTAAAATACGACGTGCGTCTTTTACTTGCACACGGCGCTTTTTCTGTTTTTTAGGCATTAAACTAGATAGCATATCCTGCATACCACTATTCGCAGACATATCCATCCCAGTTCCTTGTAACGCATCAAAAATGGATGGATTTTGTTCTGTTACCTCTACAGTAACCCACTCATTTTCTAACTTACCACTGCGTAAATCAATCGCAATTTGAGCACGCTTCGAGCGAACTTCTCCATCATCTGCTGATGAATCATCATTTGTTGGTTGTTCTTTCCCACCAAATAGCATTTCAAACGGATTTTGCATCGCCTGTTTTTTACGTAAAGAAGGCACCAAAAGTTTCACGATTGCTTCATTTGCTAATTCTTCTGCTTGTTCCTTGACAGACTCCATCATTTCTTCTTTAACTAGACGGTGAGAAGCTTCTACCAAGTCACGGACCATTGATTCAACATCTCTACCCACATAGCCTACTTCGGTAAACTTTGTCGCTTCAACTTTTACAAAAGGTGCATTGGTAAGCTTTGCAATCCTTCTGGCTATTTCTGTTTTGCCGACACCAGTTGGCCCAATCATCAAAATATTTTTCGGAATAACTTCAGCCTTCATATCTTCATTTAACAACGAACGACGATAGCGGTTTCGTAACGCAATAGCTACTGCTCGCTTAGCTTCATTCTGCCCAACAATGTAACGATCTAAATGCTCAGTAATTTGTCTTGGCGTTAAATTTTTTTGTGTCATTAGTTCAGCGCCTCCACGATAATATTATGATTCGTAAATACACAGATTTCAGCAGCTGTTTCTAATGCCGCTTCAGCAATTTCACGAGCAGTCATTGTTTCACCTGCATATTTTTTTAATGCTCTACCTGCAGACAATGCATAATTGCCACCAGAACCAATGGCCAAAATGCCATCATCAGGTTCAATCACTTCTCCTGTACCTGAAACGAGTAATAAAGTCGTTTTATCCATTACTAGTAGCATTGCTTCTAGCTGGCGCAGCATTTTATCACCACGCCATTGCTTTGCGACCTCAACGGCTGCACGCTGCAAATTACCGTTATACTCATTTAATTTGCCTTCAAACATTTCAAAAAGTGTAAAGGCATCTGCAACTGAACCTGCAAAACCAGCGAGGACCTGCCCATTAAACAGACGTCTGACCTTCCTTGCTGTACCCTTCATCACAACTGCATTTCCCAATGTTACTTGACCATCACCAGCCATGGCACAGCCTCCGTTATGATGAACCGCAAATATCGTTGTTGCATGAATTTGTCCCATCTGCCTTCCTCCTTAGCTCTATTATGCCCTTGGATGAGCATTCATATATGTTTGACGAAGATGCTCTTTTGTTACATGTGTGTAAACTTGTGTAGAAGATAAATGTGAGTGACCTAATAACTCCTGCACAGTCCGCAAATCTGCGCCATTATTCAATAAATGGGTGGCAAAAGTATGGCGAAGCATGTGTGGGTAAATTTTCGTATGGAGTGAGGCCTTGTCAATCATTTCGTTTAAAATATGACGTACCCCTCTAGGAGTAAGTTCCCCACCACGCATATTGACAAACAACTGCTGATGATTCGTTTTTTTCATCAACCGTGGACGAGCTTGCTCTATGTAGTCCTGCATTGCTAAACTCGCAAATTGACCAAATGGAATGATTCGTTCTTTTCGACCTTTGCCCATTACTCGAATGATCGAATAATGAAAATCCACATCCTCTACATGAATTGAAGTCAGTTCACTCACACGAATACCTGTTGCATATAACAGCTCTAATATAGCTATATTTCTTAATGATTTCAAATCATCACCAGTATTCGCATCAAATAACTGTTTTAATTCTTCTTCGTAGAAAAAATTGGGTAAGCGTGATTCTTTTTTCGGATGATAGAGCGAACGAAATGCTCCGTCATCTAATCCGTACTGTCTATTTAGAAAGCGAAAAAAGGAGCGGATCGAGGAAATTTTCCTAGAAATAGAAGCCCTCGCCCTTTTCTCATCGTACAACTTTGTTACATAAAGACGTGCATGTATATATTCAACACTTGCTAAATCATCAATTCCCTCTGTTTGTAAAAAGGTTAAAAAATCTAGCAGGTCTGATTCATATTCTCGCACTGTATGAACAGAGAAGTTCTTTTCAACTTGGATGTAAAGCATGAACTGTTCGAGTGCATCTTGGGACGAAACTAACACAGAAAGATTCACCACCAATAATTTATTAATAATTTTCTTAAATGACTGACACTTGTAATATAACGGATATACAATCCTTTGTCATCTCTTACAAGTTTGTATCGTTTTCCTGATCATTAATAAACATACATATTGACACTAAACCTATCTTCATAATATAGCAAGTGTAAATAGTTATATTTTGAGAAAAACTCCATACAAAATAATAAAATACGTCTAATTAAGCATTTTGTCTACAAAAAGAAAAAGCCTCTAAGAGTATAACAACTTTTAGAGGCTTTTGGCAATTAAATTGTTTGTGAATTCACAAAATTTCGAATTGTGCTTATTGCGCGTGTTGCATGCATTTCCGCACGCTCTGGCTTAGAACGACGACCAGGTGGTAAGTCAGGGAAGATGCCGAAGTTTACATTCATAGGCTGGAAGTTTTTCGACTGTGCTTCTGTTATATAACGCGCCATGCTTCCTAATGCCGTTTCGAATGGGAAAATAATTGGCTCTTGTCCTAATGCTAAACGAGCTGCATTTATTCCTGCAATTAATCCACTACCTGCTGATTCAACATAGCCTTCTACACCAGTCATCTGACCTGCAAAGAAAATATTCTTTTGCTCACGAAGTTGATATGTTTTTTCTAAAACTTTCGGTGAATTGATGAAGGTATTTCTGTGCATGACGCCATAGCGAACAATTTCTACATTCTCTAACCCAGGAATGAGCTGTAGCACTTCCTTTTGTGGCCCCCATTTTAAATGCGTTTGGAAGCCTACAATGTTGTAAAGCGTGCCTGCTGCATCGTCTTGACGAAGTTGAACAACTGCATATGGACGTTTTCCTGTTTTAGGATCCTCAAGACCCACTGGCTTCATCGGACCAAATAACATCGTTTTCTCTCCACGAGCTGCCATGACTTCAATTGGCATACAACCTTCAAAGTAAATTTCTTTTTCAAATTCCTTCAATGGTACAACTTCAGCTTCGATTAATGCTTGGCGGAAACGATCGAATTCTTCCTTTGTCATAGGACAGTTTAAATAAGCCGCTTCCCCTTTATCATAACGAGATTTTAAATAAACTTTATTCATATCTATACTATCTTTTTCGATAATGGGTGCTGCTGCATCGTAAAAGTATAAATAGTCTAAGCCAGTTAAACCTTGAATTTTTTCAGCCAAAGCTTTTGAAGTTAATGGTCCTGTTGCAATAACTGTAATACCTTCTGGAATTTCTGTGACTTCTTCATGAATAACCTCCACAAGTGGATGGTTTTTCACAGCATCAGTTACATACCCTGCAAATTCGTGACGGTCTACTGCTAGAGCGCCTCCAGCAGGTACTGAACATTGATCTGCTGCCTTTAAGATAACAGAATCTAACATACGCATTTCTTCTTTTATAACGCCTACAGCATTCGTTAACCCGTTTGCACGCAATGAGTTAGAACAAACAAGTTCCGCAAATTTATCAGTATGGTGGGCTGGAGTCTGCTTTACAGGACGCATTTCATAAAGTTTAACTTTTATACCACGCTTAGCAATTTGCCAAGCTGCCTCGCTACCTGCAAGTCCTGCTCCTATTACATTTACTACTTGTTCAGTCATGTTTCTTACCATCTTCCTATCATTGAGTTGGTGCTTCTTCATAGTCACATTTCGTACATTGAATTTGCACACCTTTTTTTATCTTTTTCTCTACTAATAATGCACTACATTTTGGACATGGTCTATTAATTGGCTTGTCCCATGAAACAAATTCACATTCAGGATACTGATTGCAACCATAGAATAGACGCTTTGTTTTACTTTTTCGCTCCACAATTTCGCCCGTTTCACAGGAAGGACATTTCACACCAATAGGCTTCATAATCGCTTTTGTATTTCTACAATCCGGGAAATTAGAACAAGCCATAAATTTGCCATATCGTCCAAGCTTAAAGACCATTGGAGATCCGCAAAGTTCACAGTCTTCACCTGCAGGCTCATCTTTAATGACAACCTTTTCCATAGCCTCATCCGCATGTTTTACATGGACTTCAAAGTCCTTATAAAATTCTTCCACAACTTTTTTCCATTGTCGATTACCTTCTTCAATATCATCTAAATCTTGTTCCATCTGTGCTGTGAATTCGATGTTTATGATATCTGGGAAAAATTCTAGTACGAGTTGGTGTACGATCTCGCCCAGCTCTGTTGGCATAAAGCGTTTAGCATCTAATACAACATAGCCACGGCGCTGAATTGTATCGAGGGTCGGTGCATATGTGGACGGGCGCCCAATTCCTAGTTCTTCCATTGTTTTAACAAGTCGCGCCTCAGAATATCGTGGTGGTGGCTGTGTAAAATGTTGTTTAGGCTCAATTTCAAGCGATTTTACTTGATCACCAATTTCCATCTCAGGTAAAAGTTTTGTTGTCTCTTCTGTTTGATCATCAGTACCTTCAATATATAGTTTCATAAAGCCTGCGAATTTAACTTGTGAGCCGTTTGCACGGAATAAAACATCACCATTTTGAAGATCTACAGCTACCGTATCAAGTACTGCTGGTGCCATTTGACTTGCAATAAAGCGCTCCCAAATTAAGCGATATAAGCGTAACTGATCACGGCTAAGTACTGCCTTTAATTCATCTGGTGTCCGCATTGTACTTGTTGGACGTATCGCTTCATGAGCATCCTGTGCATTTGAAGCTTTCTTGGTTTGCTTTATCTCTGTTGCAATGTATTCTTTGCCATATTTCCCCTCAATATAGGTAACCGCTTCTGCTTTTGCCGTATCAGAAATACGTGTGGAATCGGTACGCATATAAGTGATTAACCCGACTGTTCCCTCTTTCTTTCCAATATCAATACCTTCGTATAATTGCTGTGCTAGCATCATGGTCTTCTTAGCTCGGAAATTTAATTTTCGTGCTGCTTCTTGCTGTAAAGATGATGTTGTAAAGGCTGGTGCTGCATTACGCTTACGTTCCTTTTTCGTTACATTGACAACATCAAAGTTTGTTCCTTTAACATCTTTTAAGATTGCCTTTACTTGTGCTTCATTTGTTAATTTTATTTTGTCTTTACCATTTCCATAGTAAAGAGCATCAAATGATTTTTTTCCTTTTTCAAACGTTCCTTCAATTGTCCAATATTCTTCTGGTTGGAAGTTTTTAATTTCATTTTCACGATCAATGATCATGCGGAGCGCTACAGATTGTACCCGACCCGCTGATAAACCTTTTTTCACCTTTTTCCATAAAATTGGACTAATGTTATAGCCAACAAGTCGATCCAATATACGTCTTGTTTGCTGCGCATCTACTAAATCCATGTTAATTGGACGTGGATTTTTAAAAGACTCTATAATCGCATCTTTAGTTATTTCATTAAATACAACACGACAATCTGAGTGAATATCAATATTTAATGCAGTCGCAAGGTGCCAAGCAATTGCTTCTCCCTCGCGGTCTGGATCGGCCGCTAGATAAACTTTCTTTACTTTTTTAGCTGCAGACTTTAATTCCTGTAACACAGGTCCTTTACCACGTATCGTAATATATTTAGGCTCGAAATTATTTTCAGCGCTAACGCCCATCTGACTACGTGGAAGATCTCGTACGTGTCCAACCGACGCTTTCACTTTATATTTCTTTCCTAAATACCGTTCAATTGTTTTTGCTTTTGCTGGTGATTCTACAATCACTAAATAATCCGCCATCTATGTCTCCCCCTTAGCGAGGTCTATTACTAATTTTTTAAGTTACCTGTTGCAAAATGTATAACAGATTTTAAGATAATGCAACTTTTTTTCAATTTTTGTTAGAAAAGAGGTCCATTGTTTCAATGATTTGATGACCATTCACTATCGGAATTGCTCCTTCTAAAAGCAATTGATTTGTCCCCTTCGATTGAGTTGCATCTATAGGACCTGGCACCACAAATACATCTTTTCCTTGCTCTAATGCAAGCTCTGTTGTAATGAGTGTGCCACTTTTTAATGCCGCTTCTGTCACAACTAATGCTCGCGATAAACCACTAATGATTCGGTTACGCATTGGGAAATGCCATTTTTCAGGCTTCATATAAGGAGGATATTCTGTCATTAATAACTGGTGCTCTGCCATTTGTGTAGCAAGAATGCGATTTTCTGCAGGATAGAGATAATTAAAACCATGTCCAAGCACTGCTATTGTATGACCGCCCATATCCATTGTCGCCCTATGTGCCATTGTATCTGCACCTCTTGCAAGCCCACTAACAACCGTATAATCACGTTGAACAAGAGGTGGGACAATTAAGTCTATCGCTCTTTTCGAATACGCTGTCGCCTTCCTAGAGCCTATAATAGCTATCTGTTTTTTGTTTGTTAACAGGGAATATTGACCTTTCACATACAATACAGTAGGTGGACTTGATATTTCAAATAATTGCGCTGGGAAATAGGGATGATAAAACGGGATGGGGAAAATATGAGCCCGTTCATAGGCCTCTTCAAGTGGTATTGTCATAATTTGTCGAAAGCGCTGAGAAAGTTGAGATGCTTTATGTGCCGATATTTGTAAAACCTTTGCGATGTCGTCATAATGAATGTCTTCAAAAGTGCTTAAAAAATTCACAGGAGACAACAATTGCTGAAGTTTCTGAAGTGGTAATGGGTATACATAATGTAAGGCTAGTAATCTCTGCGTATCTACTGCTAGGATCATTCAATAAACCTCCTTTTATAATAGAAGAAATTAAATGACCGCATGATAATTTTCAACACAACATTTCATTATTATTTATAACATCTGCCACAAAATTGTTGATTTCTTCATAAGTAAGTAGGTAATTGTTGAATGAAGTATGATAAACAGTGTATAAATAATGAAAAAGATGTAGCCGTAATGGCTACATCTTCCATTTTAATGGGTTTTACACTTTTCGTATAGCCCTTTTTCTTTAATTACTTTAATCAATGTTTCACCAATTACAGAAGGTGTTTCTGCAACTTCAATACCAGCTTCGTTCATTGCTTTAATTTTCTCCGCTGCTGTTCCTTTACCGCCAGAAATGATAGCACCAGCGTGACCCATACGTTTTCCTGGAGGTGCAGTTTGTCCACCAATAAAGCCTACAACAGGTTTTGTCATATTTGCTTTAATCCATGCAGCTGCTTCTTCCTCAGCTGTACCACCGATTTCACCAATCATAACCACTGCGTAAGTTTCTGGATCATTATTAAAGGCTTCAAGTACATCAATGAAGTTTGTACCGTTGACAGGGTCTCCACCAATACCTACTGCAGTTGTTTGACCAATTCCAGCTTGTGTTAATTGATGTACTGCTTCATATGTTAATGTACCAGAACGAGAAACAACTCCTACATGGCCTTTTGTATGAATATAGCCAGGCATGATACCAATTTTACATTCATCAGCTGTAATAACACCTGGACAGTTTGGACCTACTAGGCGAGTGTTTTTGCCTTCCATATAACGTTTAACCTTAACCATATCAAGGACAGGAATATGCTCTGTGATACAGATTGTTAATTCTAATTCAGCATCAACAGCTTCTAAAATTGCATCTGCCGCAAATGGTGCAGGTACATAGATAACTGAAGTTGTAGCACCTGTTGCAGCTACAGCTTCTGCTACTGTATTGAAAACAGGAACTCCCTCGATTTCAAGTCCACCTTTACCTGGTGTTACACCTGCTACGATTTTAGTACCATACTCAAGCATTTGCTTCGTATGGAAAAGAGCTGTTTCGCCCGTAATCCCTTGTACAATTACCTTCGTATCTTTGTTAATAAATACAGCCATTGTTCTCCCTGCCTTCCTTAGCCTACTAGTCCCACAATTTTTTGTGCACCGTCAGCCATTGAATCCGCTGCAACGATGTTTAAACCAGACGCATTTAAAATTTCTTTTCCAAGTTCAACATTTGTACCTTCTAAGCGTACAACTAATGGCACAGCTAAACCAATTTCTTTAGCAGCCGTTACTACACCCTCAGCGATAATGTTACACTTCATAATTCCACCAAAGATGTTAACGAAAATGCCTTTTACGTTTGGATCAGAAAGGATAATTTTGAAAGCCTCTGTTACTTTTTCAGCTGTTGCACCGCCCCCTACATCTAGGAAGTTAGCAGGGCTTCCGCCATAATAACTAATTGTATCCATCGTTGCCATTGCAAGACCAGCACCGTTTACCATACAGCCAATATTTCCATCTAATGAAATATAGCTTAGGTCATATTTTGATGCTTCGATTTCTTTTGCATCTTCTTCGTCGAAATCGCGTAATTCGACAATATCTTTATGTCGATATAATGCATTAGCATCAAAATTGAATTTAGCATCTAATGCTACTACTTCGCCTTGTCCAGTTACAACAAGTGGATTAATTTCTACAATTGATGCATCTTTGTCGATAAATGCTTGATATAAGCCTAACATTAATTTAACAGCTTTCCCTACAAGGTTTGCTGGAATATTCATATTAAACGCCATACGACGTGCTTGGAAGCTTGTTAATCCAACTACAGGATCTACTACTTCTTTGAAGATTTTCTCCGGATTCGTTTCCGCTACTTCTTCAATATCCATACCGCCTTCTTCAGATCCCATTACTGTAACACGAGATGTGGCACGGTCTAATACTAGACTTAAATAGTATTCTTTTTGGATATCAGAACCCTCTTCAATATACAAACGTTTTACTTCTTTTCCTTCTGGACCTGTTTGATGAGTCACTAAAATTTTTCCTAATAACTCTTTTGCGTATGTGCGCACCTCGTCAAGGTTTTTAGCGATTTTGACACCGCCTGCTTTACCGCGTCCACCTGCATGGATTTGCGCCTTGACTACTGTTACGTTTGAGCCAAGTTCCTTCGCTACTTTTACTGCTTCATCAGGGGAAAAAGCAACTTTTCCGTTTGGTACAGCTACACCATATTTTCTCAGAATCTCTTTCCCTTGATATTCATGGATATTCATAATACATCCTCCCATCAAACATTTGCATAGAATTGTTTTACTAACATAGACTATTCTAACGAAAGATTCTGATAAAGTCTACACTTTGTCTTTAGTTCGAATTTTCTCTCTTATTATGACGCTTTTTTCTATTTTGTGTACTAAAACAGCTTGCAAAAATAATCAGAATAATTCATTTTTTCTATATTTTCGCGCATGTTGTTGATCCAAACGATAAATAAATGCGAAAACTTCAGCTACAGCCTGATATAATTCTTCAGGAATAGACTCGTTTAAATCTAATTGACCAAGCAACTGCACAAGGTTAGGATCCTCATAAATCGGCACATTATGCTCATTTGCGCGAGCTAAAATATTTTCTGCAATTTTCCCTTTTCCCTTTGCTACAACAGTGGGACTATCAAATTGACCAAGCTTATAGGTAAGCGCAATTGCCTCTTTTCGGGTAAATTTTTCTTCGCTCATACGCGGATATCCACCCCACTCTGCTCCTCTCGCTGTTCTACTACAGGACTTATTTTTTCTGTTTGCCCTTTGTCAAATTGTTTAATAAACACACCTGAAAGTTGATAATTTTTTTCTGCCAATCCAATTTTTAAGGCAGCCTTTAACGGCTCGGCAAGTGATTGAATTTCCGAATTTTCATTAAAGACCGTTACTGTGACAACTCTATTTTGAACCTGCATATCAATCACTGTTTCTTGCATGGAAGCCATTTGTAAATAAAACAAAACGCGTGCATAGTTAGCATCAATTTTGCCATTATCTTTCATGCGACCATTCCACTGTAAGGTTGCATCCATCTTCTTGCCAAAAAATTCAAGTGGGACTTGCATGATGAGCTGATGTTGATGACCATTTTCTCCTGAAGATAGCTGCATTCCATTCATACGCGTCATAAGCATCTCTGCCGCTTCCTTCATTTGAGGGGTTATATTAGTTTCCTGCAATAATGTATGGAGCTGTGGTTTTAGCTGATGTGCAATCATGTGTAAATCAGCAGACTTGTTCCCTAGTGTTGCCTCATAGCTAATTCCCAAATTTTTCAACACCGTTTTAAGAGCATGTTCCATTGCTTTACTATCCATTGAATTTTGCACTAGTGCATCTGCTTGCGTTACAACTTGTTGTATGAATGGTTGCGAAGAATCAATACTATTTTTTACAAGATTGCGCATGAATGCCTCATTCTGTGAAGGAGAATTGGCCTCTTGCCTAAATAGGGATAACAAATGATCTTTCACCGAAAGTGCATGGGCATCCTGTGTAAATAAACGATCAGCTGTATTTTGAGTAAATGCTTTTAATAACTGATCCTGCATTTGTTTAGCAAAAACCTCTAACGTTTGTTTTGTTACTGGTAACTGATTAAAACGATCCACCAGTTGATTGATTTGCTGTTTTTGCTCATTGGTTAATAAATTTTGACTTCCAGTCCAGGATTTAAGTTGCTTCACTAGTTGACTAGCATTTTCTGGCCTTGTAGCAAGTATGGTTTGAATCACTTGACCAGCTTGCTGCATTGGCTGAAAGGCTTTTGCTTCATTCATATTTGACCAGTTTTGCAATGTAGCTTGCTGAGGCAGAATCCCCGACTCTTTTAAAATTGATAAAGCTTGCATTTTTTCACTCATTGTCGCAGCGCTATTGGTTAAACTTTGTAAAACCCTAGCAAGCACAACACTACCTGTTTCTACTTCAAAGGGCTTTGCAATCGCTTGTATTTGTTGCATTAAATTTTGCCTCAATGACTCAGATAGAGTTGTATCCTTCGCTAAAAGCTGAGCAAAGTTATCCATGATAGTGGTCATACCAGAAGTCTTTTGACCACTCATCAATGCTTGAAACACATCATTTGTCATAGGCATTTTAAGCTCTATCATTTTTTGAATGGTTTGCAGAGCATCTACTTTTGATATACCCTCTGGTAATGCCTTTAACCACATTTCAGCTTGCAGCATTTGTTCTTTCGAAATGGGTAGCTGCGCTTTCATAAAATGCCCTAATAATTGCTGCATCTCTGCTGATTTAGGCAAATTCATGGATTCTAATAACTGATTAATTTGCTGACTAGGGGTAGCTGCCTGTGCCATTGGTCCAGTCACTATTTTCAATTCCGTTTGTGGATTTGTTCCTGTTACCTGAAAGAAATGGGCATCCCCAGCTTTTAACGGCACTTCGAGTTTAGCTATAAATTTTTGATTACCTACTTGTATTTCTGCCATTTGATCTGGATATAATTGCTTAATTGTTCCGTGAAATACTTGTCCTTGTTTTAAAGCAAGTGGTTGATTTGTCGAAGTTATTGCATTTTGCTGCAGTTGAATCGGATTAAATGATGTGGCTGTCATATACATACTCCTTTCATCAATTACTCCTTCGTGTAATTGTCTACCGTATTTTAACTTTATGAAAACATAGATTTTATTGGTTCAAATGATTTACGATGGTGAATAGTCGGTCCAAACTCTTCTAACGCTTTTAAATGCTGCTTTGTCCCATACCCTGCATGTTGCCCAAAGCCATACATCGGAAATTCCTCGTCTAATTGCTCCATATACTCATCCCGTGCTGTTTTAGCTAAAATGGATGCAGCTGCTATCGCTAAGCTCTTAGCATCTCCTTTTATAATCGAATCTTGAGGAATTGTAATAGGTAATGTCATAGCATCGATTAAAACAACATCAGGCTTGGTCGATAATGATTCAACACTTGCCTTCATAGATTGTTTTGTTGCCTCATATATATTCAGTTCATCAATTTGTTCGGCAGGTTGAAAATGAATTGAATAGCTTATGGCATGCTCTTTAATTAATGTTGCAAAGCCGTTTCGTTTATCCTTCGATAATTGCTTTGAGTCATTCAGACCAACAAGTGCCTCACAATTTGTCGGTAAAATTACAGCTGCCGTCACGACTGGTCCTGCTAGTGGTCCCCGTCCTGCTTCATCTACACCCGCAATAAATGCATCAGTTCCCCCATAGCTTAAATCGAATGCAACTTTTTTTTGGTGCTCTTGCAGTAATTGACGTTTTTTATCCTGTCTCTTTTGCCAAGTTAGCCATGCCTTTTGTACACCTGCTCTTTCATCCGCTGCAATTTCTTTCATCCAATCTTGCCATTCCTCAGCAGCCTTCAATGCACTTGTAATTTCCTTAATGGTTTTCATTGTGTACTCCTTCTTACTTCTATTCAATCAAACTATATCATGTTCGGTTCTTATGTAGTCTCTTTAACTTGAAAACTATTTCCTCTCTATCATCATTATCGGTTAAAAAATGTATTCCTAAAAGAAAAACTGCCACAAAAGAACGTGTGACAGTTTCAAATCCTTATAGTTGTTCAGTTGTTTCTTTTTCTAACTGCTCGTCCACAAAATCAAAGGTAAGTTTACCTAATTGTAATCCACGGATATCTCGAACAATTAATTGGGCCACTTGATCATAATCTATTTCTCCACCAGGACCAAATACACGACGTAGCTTACCAATATGGTCAAAAGTATCCACTAACTCCTCATGGATAAACTCGAGACCGTAACGCTCCTCCATACGCTTTGGATAATGATTAGATAAGAATCGTAACCCATAGACAGCTAGGTCTTCCATATTTGTAATAGTATCCTTAATAGCTCCAGTTAAAGCTAATTTAAAGCCAACTTCTTGATCCTCAAACTTTGGCCATAAAATACCTGGTGTATCCAATAGTTCAAGCTCTTTACCTACTTTGATCCATTGCTGTGCCTTTGTCACACCTGGTGTATTGCCCGTTTTAGCGATATTTTTTTTCGCTAAGCGATTAATCAATGTGGATTTGCCCACATTTGGAATGCCCACAATCATGGCACGAATAGCCCTAGGTTTCATTCCTCTTGCTTTCATGCGGTCAAATTTTTCTTTTAAAATTTCTTGTGCCGCTTTCGTGACTTGCTGTAAGCCCTTGCCCTCAAGTGAGTTAATGGCTACTGCTTTATGACCACGCTTTGCAAAATACTCTACCCATTTCCGTGTTTCTTGTTCATCTGCCATATCCGCTTTATTTAAGATCAAAAGACGAGGTTTTTGGTTAATGACTTCATCAATCATCGGATTACGTGAGGATAGCGGTAAACGTGCATCTATTAATTCAAATATAATATCGACAAGCTTTAATTTTTCAGTTACTTCACGTCGGGCTTTAGCCATATGCCCTGGAAACCATTGTATCGTCACAGCTATACCTCCTAAACTAAAAGAAAAAGGGAGTAATTTTGCTCTCCCTTTCATGCATTACTTTACAATTTTTATGTCACTAAACGGCCAGAAAATCAGACTGGTATTACCAATGATTTCTTTCTGGTCAACAAGGCCAATATGTCGACTGTCTTTACTATATCGACGATTATCCCCCATAACAAAGATATACCCCTCAGGAATGGTATTGCTATCCAAGGAAACATCAATGTCATTTAAGGTGAAATCTTCTGTTAAGGTCCCCTCAGTAATTTGCGCTTTATAGGCATCTAAATAGGGTTCATCAATTGGCTCACCATTTATATACAATTGATCATCCTTATACTCTAGTGTATCTCCTGGCAATCCAATTACACGCTTTATGTAATTTTTTTGTTCAGGTGCATGAAATACAACAATGTCAAAGCGTTTTGGCTCACCTATTTTATAACCAATTTTATTCACAATCATTCGATCGCCATCTTCAAGGGTTGGCATCATGGACTCTCCATCAACTGCAATGGGTGTAAATAAAAAATATCGAATAACTGCAGCAATCGCAAATGCAATTAATAGTGCTTTTGTCCATTCCCATAATTCATTTTTTTCTTTCACTTGTTTTTCCATTGAGAATTGCCTCCTCGTCTAACACCATTTTAGATGATAGTGAATAAAGATGACAAGCAAAAAGAAAAGAGGCTTGAACACAAGCCCCTCACTTTTAAGTCATAATTATCGAATTTCTTTAATACGAGCAGCTTTACCACGTAGGTTACGTAGGTAGTAAAGTTTAGCACGACGTACTTTACCACGACGTACAACTTCTAAGTTAGCGATTTTTGGTGTGTGTACAGGGAATGTACGCTCAACACCTACACCGTAAGAAATTTTACGAACTGTGAAAGTTTCGCTAATTCCGCCACCACGACGTTTAATTACTACACCTTCGAAAATTTGGATACGTTCACGAGTACCCTCTACTACTTTCACGTGTACCTTAACAG
This sequence comes from Lysinibacillus sp. FSL K6-4013, assembly GCF_038630435.1. Classification (NCBI taxonomy): domain Bacteria; kingdom Bacillati; phylum Bacillota; class Bacilli; order Caryophanales; family Bacillaceae; genus Lysinibacillus; species Lysinibacillus sp. FSL K6-4013. Next base: position 1,126,258 of record NZ_CP152031.1, on the reverse strand, counting down.
TATCACCAGGACGGAAAGCTGGTAGATCAGAGCGAAGCTGAGATTTTGTAATTTCTGCAATAATGTTTGACATTGTTTTCTCTCCTTAGACAGATGCTCTTGCACGCAATCTATGCCACAGCGGAACACCGTAATTCAGTACTTCACATAGAAGTACAGATTAGATGTTATCATAAATAGGGTCGGCAATCAAGCATCTAGATGATTGTTTTTTAGTTTTTCTAGATACAATTTTTGCTTATCTGTTAATGGATATTGCTCCAGTAAGTCTGGACGGCGCTCAAAAGTTCTTTTCAGTGACTGTTCCTCTCGCCATTGCTCGATTTTAGCATGATTCCCCGATAATAAAACATCGGGTACCTTCATGCCACGGAACTCAGCAGGTCGTGTATAATGTGGATGCTCAAGTAGACCCGTTGAAAAAGAATCCTGGATATGTGAATCCTCTTGCCCTAAGACACCGGGTAACAATCTAACTACACTATCAATAACAGTCATAGCCCCTAATTCCCCACCTGTTAAGACAAAATCGCCAATGGAAATTTCGTCTGTCACGAGGTGCTGACGTATACGCTCATCATAGCCTTCATAATGACCACATAAGAACACCAACTCTGTTTCCTGCGCTAGCTCTTCTGCTTTTTTCTGCGTAAAGCGTTCACCCTGAGGACACATTAATATGATACGTGGCTGTTTATCTGCCGTTATAGCCTCTACTGCACTAAACATCGGTTCAGGCTTTAATACCATACCTGCACCACCACCATATGGATAGTCGTCAACCTGATTATGCTTGTTCCCTGAAAATGTACGAATATCCGTTACCTCTAACTTTACAGCACCCTTTTCTTGTGCCTTCTTTAAAATAGATGCACCAAAAACGCCTGAAAACATATCCGGGAACAGGCTCAATACATGAATATTCATCATAATAAGCCTTCCATAACATGAATGACTATTTTTTTGTCCATAACATCAATATCTTTCACGATATCTTCTATATAAGGGATATAGTGTTCTTTCTTAGAGCCTTTTACTACCCAAACATCGTTTGCCCCTGTTTGCAGGATCTCTGTCACAACACCGATTGTTTCGCCCTCTTCAGAAATAACTGTGCAGCCTATTATTTCATGGAAAAAGAACTCATTTTCTTCAAGAAGATCATCAGTCATTTGATCTTTAGTCACTTTCAGCATGCCTTCTTTAAATGGCTCAACCAAGTTGATATTGTTCATGCCTTCAAAAGTTAATAAAATAAAGTTTTTATGACGACGCATAGAGTCAATCGTTACCCAGGTTGGCTTCTTATCGTCTTTTTTAAAGGCAGCAAGCTTATTTCCTACCGCAAAACGCTCTTCTTCAAAGTCTGTTGTCGATAATACACGTACCTCACCACGAATACCGTGCGTATTGACAATTCGACCTACATTAAACCATTCCATTCTACTTTCACCTCGTAAAAAACATGCTTATCTCCACAATGCATCTCGCTTATCCAAAAAAGGTTCCGTTCTTGCAAATGTGCTTTGGAAGAATGTTGTTTTAGCTAAGACTCATTTGTCTTGTTAAGAATAATATAAGCAATATCCTTTAGCTATACTCCTTATTCAAGCTTTAATTTCCACTTAAATAGAAGTCATAGCGATATGCTGATGTTAAAAAAAGATAAAAAAAGGAAGGAACCTACAAGCTCCCTCCTTTTTCGTCCAGATTTTACGCTTCATACTAAAAGGCCACTTCGAACTCCTAAGCGACATGTAAACACACCTATCAGGACTCACTAGTACTTGTTGCAAGAGCGTGAAAATCTTTTCTATTAATCCAATATATCGACGTAGGTCTTCTTTTGATGGTGACTACCTGCCGCTGAATAAACAATTGTACGAATCGCTTTTGCTACTCGCCCTTGCTTGCCTATGACTTTCCCTCTATCCTCTGGATGAACAAAAAGTTTATAAACAATTCGATTTGCATTTTCATCCGTCTCAATACGAACTTCTTCTGGATAATCGACTAACGGTAAAACGATTGCTTCAATCAGCTGCTTCAAAGACGTCGCCCCCGATTATTTACTGAATTTTTGGTTATGGAATTTTTCCATGATACCTTGTTCTGAGAACAAGTTACGTACTGTATCTGATGGTTTTGCACCGTCAGCTAACCATTTAAGAGCTTTCTCTTCATCAATGTTTACAGTAGCTGGTTGAGTTAGTGGGTTGTAAGTACCAACTGTTTCGATTTGACGACCGTCACGTGGTGAACGAGCGTCTGCAACTACGATACGATAGAAAGGAGATTTTTTAGCTCCCATACGTTTTAAGCGAATTTTAACTGCCATTTTAATAGCACCTCCGAATAAGTTTCACACAAGATAGTATATTATCAATGTTTAGGTTGTTTGTAAAGTGTTTTTTCTTAACACCTAAAAATTATTATTTAAACAATGAATCAAAGCCTGGTAATTTCATTTTTTTCTTCCCTTTACCACTTGTCATTCCAGTCATTTGCTTCATCATTTTTTTCATTTCATCGAATTGCTTAATGAGACGATTCACCTCTTGAATAGATGTCCCAGAGCCTTTCGCAATACGCTTTTTACGGCTACCATTCATGATTTCTGGGTTGGTCTTTTCAGCAGGCGTCATCGAGTAAATAATGGCCTCTACACGCCCCATTTGCTTATCATCAACTTTTACATTATCTAAGCCTTTGATTTTGTTAGCACCTGGTAGCATTTTTAAAATTTCATCAAGAGGGCCCATTTTCTTGACTTGCTGCAATTGCTCGACAAAATCATCAAAAGTGAATGTTTGAGATTTAAACTTTTCTTCTAATTCTTTTGCCTTAGCTTCATCTACATTTGCCTGAGCTTTCTCGATAAGTGACAGAACATCGCCCATACCTAATATACGAGATGCCATACGCTCTGGATGGAATGGTTCAAGCGCATCCATTTTTTCGCCCATCCCGACAAATTTAATTGGCTTTTGTGTCACAGAGCGGATAGATAATGCAGCACCACCACGCGTATCACCGTCAAGTTTTGTTAAAACAACCCCAGTAATACCGATTGCTTCATTAAAGCTTTCTGCTACATTGACTGCATCTTGACCCGTCATGGCATCAACAACTAGGAAAACCTCATCTGGCTCTTTTAATGCACGAATATCCTTTAACTCTTGCATTAGGTCTTCATCGATATGAAGTCGACCAGCTGTATCGATAATTACCACATCATGATGCTCTTCCTTTGCCAATTCAATTGCCTGACGTGCAATTTCTACAGGAGATACCTCGGTACCTAATGCAAAAACAGGTAGTGATAACTGTTTTCCTAATGTCTGTAATTGTTGAACAGCAGCTGGACGATAAACGTCAGCGGCAACTAGTAATGGTTTACGATTATATTTTTTTCGTAGAACATTTGCCAATTTACCTGTAGTTGTCGTTTTACCCGCACCTTGTAGACCAACCATCATAATGACAGTGGGTGGCTTCGTATTAAACTTAATGGGACTTTGTTCGCCCCCCATTAATTCTGTTAGTTCATCCTGTACAATTTTAATAACTTGCTGACCTGGCGTTAAACTTTGCATAACATCAACACCGACAGCACGTTCACTTACCTTTTTTACGAATTCTTTGACTACTTTTAAGTTAACATCCGCCTCGATTAAAGCAAATCGGACTTCTCGCATCATTTCCTTAACGTCTTGCTCTGATACTTTCCCTTTGCCTTTAATCTTTTGGATCGTTCCTTGGAGTCGTTCCGCTAATCCTTCAAAAGCCATTGCTTTCGCCTCCTAATCCCATTCTTTCAGCTGTTCAATAAGTGCTAGCTGCTCTTCAGCTGTCATACTCTTTTCTGTAATCCCCATTGTTAGCTGTGACAGCATTTGGGTACGTTGTTGAAATTTTTCAAGTAAACGTAATTTTTCTTCATATTCCTCAAGCATCGCTTCTGTACGACGAATATTATCGTAAACAGCTTGGCGTGAAACACCATACGATTCAGCAATTTCTCCTAGAGAGTTATCATCCAAATAGTATAGCTCCATATAACTTCTTTGTTTATCAGTTAATAATGCTTGATAAAAGTCGAAGAGAAAGTTCATGCGTGTTGTTTTTTCAAGTAGCATCGAATGTTTCTCCTCCCGCTATTAGTCATTTGTATCATAACGAAAAGCGCCCGTCTGTGTCAAGGTAATCTCCTTGTCTAAAAGCTTAAATTGCTGCTTTCAGGCATTTCTTGCCTTTGGCTAGTATTACTCTTTTAAACAAGTCAATTCACCTATACACAGTCGAGCGTTTTTATCCTATACGTGTCAGCGTCTTTTTATCCATTTTTGTTCAAAAATTGAAGCAAACTAAGCATCCAGCTTCTCCAAAAGAAAAGAGATAAATGCCAAGCAAGATAAAATTATTTAGCTACAGTTAACTGTTACTCTTCATTATTTTCTAGTTCCTTATCCAAACCATCGGCAAATAGTCCATAAACATATCGTTCTGCATCAAATGGCTGTAAATCATCCATTTTCTCACCAAGACCCACAAATTTTACAGGAATGTGTAACTTGTTTCGAATAGCAAGGACAATACCACCTTTAGCTGTGCCATCAAGCTTTGTTAAAACAATCCCTGTTACATTCGTTGCTTCTTTAAATGTTTGTGCTTGAACAAGCGCATTTTGGCCAGTTGTTGCATCTAATGCTAATAATACTTCATGTGGAGCATTTGGAATTTCACGTGAAATCACACGATGAACTTTTTCAAGCTCATTCATTAGGTTCACTTTGTTCTGCAAGCGTCCAGCTGTATCACAAATCAACACATCTGCTTTTCTATTTTTTGCTGCACGAATCGCATCGTACATTACTGCTGCTGGGTCAGAGCCCTCTGATTGTTTAATAACCTCACAGCCGACACGATCTCCCCATACTTGTAATTGATCAATAGCACCAGCACGGAACGTATCACCCGCAGCTAATACAACTGATTTCCCTTGAGATTTTAAACGGTGCGCTAGCTTACCTATTGTCGTTGTTTTCCCAACACCATTTACGCCAACAAATAGAATAACAGTTAGTTCACCATCTGGCTGCATATTTAGCTCAATTAAATCTTCTTCACCTTGCTCATAAATTTCTACAAGCTTTTCAGAAATCACAGCTTGGATGCCATTTGTATCTTTAATATTTTTACGTTGCACTTCATAACGTAGTTTATCCATGAGTTCCATGACTGTTTCAAATCCAACATCAGCCTGTAATAGTAAGTCCTCTAATTCTTCAAAGAAATCTTCATCCACTTTACGATAACGTGCAACAAGGTCATTCACTTTTGAAGTAAAGGAATTCCGTGTTTTTTCAAGGCCAGCCTTGAATTTTTGTGTTATTGACCAAGCAGAAGGCTTTTTCTCTTCCAGTGGTTCGGCCTCTACTACTGCTAGCTCCTGAACATCTGGCTGTCCTTCTTCTATTTCAGCTGAGGGGTCTGCTTGCACTTCAATTTCTTTCACAATCGTCATTGCTGATGCTTCTTCACCTTGTTCAGGTACTTTTAGATCAGCAGTCTCAATGGCAGCAGGCTCGTTTAATTCCTCAAGCTCCGGCTCCGACTGGTCAGATTCCTGTTCTTTGTCAGCTGTGTCTAGTTTCTCTTCCTCTTCCGGATTACCCATTAATTTATCTTTTAAACGCTTAAAAAAACTCATGCTTGTTCGCTCCTTTGCTCCGCAAGTACGGGTTCATCTTCTAGTTTTACTGATACAAGTTTCGATACACCTGATTCTTGCATTGTTATACCATACAAGACATCAGCCCCCTCCATTGTACCTTTACGATGAGTAATCACAATGAATTGTGTGTCGAGACTAAACTTTTTCAAATATTGGCTATAACGCACAACATTCGCCTCATCTAAAGCCGCCTCTACCTCATCAAGAATACAAAATGGCACAGGTCGAATATTTAGAATGGAGAATAGTAAAGCAATCGCCGTAAGTGCACGCTCACCACCAGAAAGCAAGCTTAAATTTTGTAATTTTTTTCCTGGAGGCTGTGCCACAATTTCAATACCTGTTTCCAATAAGTTTTGTGGGTCAATTAAAACCAAATCAGCTTGACCTCCACCAAACAATTCACGGAAAACACGTTTAAATTGCTCTCTAATAGCATAAAACGTTTCACTAAAGCGCAACGTCATTTCTTCATCCATTTCTTTGATTGCTTCATGTAATGTTTCCTGTGCAGCAAGCAAGTCCTCTCGTTGTTCAGTTAAGAATGTATGACGTTCTAGCACTCTATCATATTCCTCAATCGCACCTAAATTAACGGGGCCTAGCTCTTCAATGGATCTTTTTAACAATTTCACACGTCTTCGCACAAACTCTTCATCTTCTATTGCTAGAGCTTCTTTTTCAGCCTCTTCGAATGTTAACTGATAATTTTCTTCGAGTTGTTCGATAAAATTATCCATTTCAAATTCTACCCGATTACGTTTTAACTCATTGGCACGTATTGCTTCAAGGTATCCTTTATGAATACGTTGCAGTTCCTTGAGTTGTTCTTCTAATGTAGAAAGTTCTTGTTGCTGTCCTAATTTCTGCTCTTTCTTTTCAGCAATAGTCTCTTGTAGGGCATCTCTTCTTGCTTTCCATGTCATAACCTGTTCCTCGACCTCTTCATCACTTAAATGATTTGTCGATTCGTCAGATTGAAGCCACACTATTTCCTGAGAAATATTTTTGACTTTTTGGTGCGCTTTGTTTAATTGTAGTGCTAGTTCAGCAGTCGTAATTTGAACTTGCGACAGCTGTTCCTGCATAACCGCTAACTGTGAACGTTTTTCAGCAAGCTGTTCTCGTAATACATCTTTCTCTGTCTCACCTTGTAACTTTACCTTACTTAATTGTTCGACAGTTTCATTGATTTCGACAAGGACTATAGCAAGGGTATTTAAACGCTCCTCTGCTGCCTGTTTTTGTATCAATAATGCTTCCTCACGAGTTTTTACATCCTTTGTTTCAGTTGAAGCAAAGTTTACTCTGGCCGATAAGCTTTTTTCAACGACCTCTAGCTCACGAATACGACTAGACTGTTGCATCTCCTCTTTTCGTAATTGCTCTCCTTCAAGCTTTAGTTGCTCTACTTGATCTCGCAATTCCGCAAGCTTCTCTTTTTCGGCTGCAACAGCCTGTTCAGCACTATAAATGGAAGCTTGTAACGATTCTAGCTTAATGATTAAATCATCTAGCTCAGCTTTTCTTGTAAAGAGTGAGGATTGCTGTTTCAGAGCTCCACCTGTTAAGGAGCCCCCTGCATTGACAATATCTCCTTCAAGTGTGACAACTCGGTATCGGAAACCACATATTCGGGCAATTTGACTTGCGCCTTCTAAATTTGCTGCCACTATGACATTTCCTAAAAGATTTTCAACAATTGTTCGATTGTCTTCATTAAAAGTGACAAGCGCATCTGCCATTTGAACAAAGGCAGGGTGTTCAGTTGCTAGCTGAATAGTGCCTGGATTAATTTTGCGTGATTTCATGACTGTTTTTGGTAAAAAAGTAGCACGTCCAGCACGTTTTTGTTTTAACCAATGAATGGCCTGCTGTGCGTGGCGTTCATTGGTTGTGACAATATGTTGAGAGGCTGCGCCTAACGCTGTTTCGATCGCTTGTGAATACTTTCCTTCAACTTGGATTAACTCTGCTACTGCACCTTCAATTCCTTGTAGTTCGCCTTTATCTCGCGCAAGTAAAACTTCTTTAACACCTTGGAAGAACCCAGAAAAATCAGCTTCAAGTTCAGCTAATGTATCTTTTCTAGCCTTTAGTTGTTGTTGATGCTGATAGGCTTTGTACAACATATCCTGCTTTTCTGTAAAGGATATGTTGACATTTTTCAACTGTATTTGTAATGTTTCATGTTGCTCTAGTTTTTTCTGCAAATCATTGGTTGTTAAGGAATGTTCAGCCACTAGCTTTTCTTTTTCAGCAATGATTTGCATAAGCTCTTGTCCAATTTCATCTGTTTGATTGGACATTTTTGCCGCCATTGCTTTTTGTTGCGCTAATTGCTGATCGATATTTTTCAATTCATTCTTGACTGTTGCCTCTTCATTTAATGAATCGATATATCGATTTTTATAGTCTTCTATTTCTTCCTCGATTTCTGTCACAGATCGATTTAATGATTGTTCTAACTGCTTGATGCTCTGCTTTAACACGGATACGGCTTGTTGCTTCTCGGAGAATACTTCTTTTTTCTCCTGTTCTTGAACCAGGAGTAATTCTACTTCCGCCTTAGCCTCTTGTAATGTCGTATTCAGCTGTAGTAGTTGATTCGATGCATTTTGGCGTTTTTCAGCCATCAATGCCTTACGACCATCCCAACGCTCTACCTCCATAGTGGCATTGACAAGCTCAGCCTGCGAAACATCCAAATAATCATCTAGATCTTTTAATAGCTTCCGTATATTGGCGGTCCGTTTCTCAATCATGGAAATATTTTGAGCTTGTTCTAGCTCTGTTGCAGAAAGCTTCGTAAATTCCTCTTTTAGCGCATGCAAAGATTGTGCACAATTTTTAAAATCATGCACAAGAATTGCAATATCAAAATCCTTTAGCTCAGAAGACATTTGTACATAATCTCTTGCACTAGATGCCTGCATTTCAAGCGGCTCTAATCGGTTGTCTAATTCATGGAGAATGTCTAATACGCGATACAAATTTTCATCTGTCTCAACAAGCTTATGCTCAGCTTTTTTCTTTCTTATTTTATACTTTAAAACGCCAGCTGCCTCTTCAAAAATAGAACGACGATCATCAGGTCGGCTATTTAAAATCTCATCGACACGGCCTTGAGAGATGATTGAAAATGCCTCTTTTCCAAGTCCTGAATCCATAAACAAGTCCGTAATATCCTTCAGGCGACACTGTTGGTTATTTAATAAATATTCACTATCACCTGAACGGTATACGCGTCTTGTTACACTGACTTCTGTATAAGAAAAAGCAAGTTGCTCGTCAGTATTATCTAAAATAAGTGTTACCTCTGCAAAGTTGAGTGGCTTACGAGAGTCACTCCCAGCGAAAATAACATCTTCCATCTTTGCTCCACGTAACGACTTTGCCGATTGCTCCCCAAGTACCCAACGAATCGCATCTGTGACATTACTTTTTCCACTGCCATTTGGTCCAACAACGGCTGTAACACCAGGTACAAAATCAATTCCAATGCGTTCCGCAAAAGATTTAAAGCCAATCACTTCTAGTCGTTTTAGGAACATCTATTAAGCCTCCTCTTTTGCAGCTTCTTCACGCATCATTCGCATTGCACATTGTGCAGCTTGCTGCTCGGCTTCTTTTTTTGATTTTCCACGACCAATACCAAGCTCTTGTCCATTTAATAATACGCTTGATACAAAGGTACGATTATGTGCAGGGCCTTTTTCATCGATAATCTCATAATGAAGAAGTCCATTATTCGTTTGCTGTACCATTTCTTGCAATTGACTTTTAAAATCCATCACATGCGAAAAAGCACCGACTTCTACTTTTGGGAACACGATTCGTTCTAAAAATGACACGACCGTTTGTAAATCTTGATCTAAATAAAGTGCACCTACAAATGACTCAAATACATCTGCAAGTAGCGCTGGACGTTCCCGACCACCTGTTAATTCCTCACCTTTTCCAAGCAATACAAAGCGTCCAAAGCCTAGCTCGTTAGCAAAAATCACTAGTGATGGCTCACATACAATGGAAGCTCTTAACTTTGTTAGCTCACCCTCGCTCATATTTGGGTATTTCTCAAAAAGATATTTAGAAACAGACAGTTCAAGTACTGCATCTCCTAAAAATTCAAGACGCTCATTATCCGTAAATAGTTTACGGCGATGCTCATTCACATAAGATGAATGCGTGAATGCTTGATACAATAAATTTTTATTAATAAATGTGATATTTAATTCATGCTGTAACAGCTCAAATTGGTTGCGTACTTTTTCAGGAAGTACGCCAGATTTCTGCATAGTTCCTTTTCTTTTCATAGCCATTGAACAAATCTGCCTTCCTAATAGTTTCTACCGTTTTAGTGTACCTTTTTCAGGGCGTTTATGCAAAAGTATTTCAGCTTAAACACAATGTTTTGGAAATTTTTCCGGAAATTCCTCTTGATTCAGCATACATCTCCCATTAGAGAGAATTTTGAAGCCGACTTGTCATTAGATTTTTAACATAAAAAAGGGACGTGAATAGATCGAAAACCGATCCATTTCGTCCCCTTTAAATACATCTTCATTCATTGAAATCTGCTCCTTCTAACAAGGAATGCAGAAAAAGTAATTTCTACTTTATTCAAGCTACCATAAAACCATTGTATGATTACGATGACCATTACACCATTAGAGGTGATCTATTTTCACTAAATAAAGTTTTAACGAAATTAGTTTAATTTACTTTCGATGTATGAGATTGCAGTACCTACTGTTGAGATTTTTTCAGCATCTTCATCAGAAATTTCCATATCGAATTCGTCTTCAAGCTCCATTACAAGCTCAACTACGTCTAATGAGTCAGCACCTAAATCATCACGGAAAGAAGCTTCAAGCGTTACTTCGCTTTCTTCCACACCTAAACGGTCCACGATTACTTTTGTTACGCGTTCTAATACTGTAGACAAATGATTCACCTCCCCTCAAATGATTATACAAAAAATCAGCGTATATGCCTAATTGAAATTACATGACCATACCGCCATCAATATGAAGTGTTTGCCCAGTCATATAATTAGCGTCATCCGATGCTAGGAAAGCTACTGCTTTTGCGATATCCTCTGGCTGACCAAGTTTCGCAAGAGGAATTTGTGTTAGCATACCTTGTTTGATATCCTCTGGCAATTGTTCTGTCATTTCTGTTTCGATAAAACCTGGTGCAATAGCATTAACTAATATATTACGAGAAGCTAATTCCTTTGCCGTCGTTTTCGTTAATCCAATAACACCTGCTTTAGCCGCAACATAGTTGGCTTGACCAGCATTACCCGCTACACCAACGATGGAAGAAATATTAATGATGCGACCTGCACGTTGCTTCATCATTTGACGTGTGACCGCTTTCGTACAAAGGAAAACACCTTTAAGGTTGGTATTTAATACATCGTCCCATTCGTCTTCTTTCATACGCATGATCAAGTTATCTCTTGTAATACCAGCATTATTAACTAAAATATCAAGGGAACCGTATGTTTTCACTGCAGCATCCATTAAAGCTGTGACTTCTTCGGTCTTTGAAACACTAGCTTGCACAGCAATTGCTTCGCCACCGTTTTCTTGAATCATCGCCACTACTTCTTCTGCTTTTGCCTGTGAGCCACTATAGTTCACAACAACCTTAGCACCTTCTTCTGCAAGCTTTAAAGCAATAGCGCGTCCGATTCCTCTTGAAGCTCCCGTTACAACGGCTACTTTTCCTTCTAATTTACGCATTGATTGACCACTCCTTCGACGCTTCTAAAACTGCTTCTAACGAAGCTTCATCATAAACACAATAGGCTGCAGCAGAGCGATCAATTTTTTTCAAGAGACCGCTTAATACTTTACCTGGTCCACATTCGATAAAGACGTCAACACCTTGCGCAAGCATTTCACGCATAGAAGCTTCCCATTGTACAGCACTATATACCTGTTCAACTAGCTCTTGTTGTATTGCTGCTACATCTTTCAATTCCTTCGCCATCACATTGCCAATTACAGGTATTTCAGGTGCGGATAAAGGAATTTCTGCTAATGCTGCTTGCAGTTTCTCTGAAGATGGTCGCATCAAATCAGAGTGGAAGGGACCACTTACAACTAAAGGTATTGCTCGTTTTGCACCAGCTTCTTTAGCAGCAACGCTTGCTTTATCTACACCTTCTTTCGTGCCCGAAATAACAATTTGTCCTGGACAATTCACATTTGCCACCTGAACAGAGTCACCCGATGCCGACACCTGCTCTGTTACCTCGTTCAATGCCTCAAGTTCCATTCCTAAAATTGCTGCCATTGCACCTTGTCCTGCCGGCACAGCTTCATTCATATAAAGACCTCGTTTATGCACAATCGACACGGCATCATCAAATGACATAACGCCTGCTAACACCAATGCACCATATTCTCCAAGTGAATGACCTGCTGCGTAGTGTGGTTGAATACCTGCTGCGCGTAACTTTTCAGCCACCATTACACCAGTAGTAAGAAGCGCTGGCTGTGCATGATATGTCAGTGTTAGCTCTTCTGCTGGACCCTCTAACATTAATTTAGATAATTCAAACTGAAGAGCTTGATCTGCACGATCATAAAACGCTTTACTTTCTACAGCATTTTCAACAAACTCTCGACCCATTCCAACTACCTGCGATCCCTGTCCTGGAAAAATAAATGCTATTTTCGTCATTTGAATAATCCCCTTTGCTTAATCAATTTCTATGTGACGTACTGTCTCCGTAATCGTTGAAATAACGGTATGCTCTACCATCGTGTTGGCTTGTCGAATGGCACTGAAAATCGCTTTTGCATTTGATGATCCATGTGCCTTAATAACAGGTGCTTGTAAGCCAAACAATCCTGCGCCACCATACTCTGTATAGTCCATTTTATTTTTCAAGTCACGTAAATTATTTTTCATGAGCGCTGCTGAAATTTTCGTTTTCGTTGAAGACATAAAGGCCTCTTTTAACATAGAAAATAAAGCACCTGCTGTCCCTTCAATAGACTTCAACACCATATTTCCTGTAAAGCCATCTGTTACAACAACATCAGCTACTCCTTCAAGTAAATCACGTGCTTCTACATTTCCAATAAAATTCAAATCTGCTTCCTTCAATAATTCGAAGGCAGCTTTTGTTAATTCATTCCCTTTTTTATCCTCGGTACCGATATTTAATAAGCCAATACGTGGTTTTTGTATACCTCCAACCTTTTTAGCATAAATATCACCCATAATGGCATATTGCACTAAATGCTCTGGTCGAGCATCTGCATTTGCCCCTAAATCAAGCATTAAAAATCCTTTACCATCTAGCGTTGGTAGCGTTGTAGCTAATGCTGGTCGGGCTATTCCCTCAATGCGACCTACTTTAAATAGGCCACCCGCCATCAGGGCCCCTGTGTTCCCTGCAGAAAGGCAAGCATCTGCTTTACCCTCTTCTACTGCATCCATCATACGCGCCATTGAAGAATCCTTTTTTCTACGAACAGCACGGGCAGGATCATCAGTTCCTTCTACTACTTCCTCACAATGTATAACCTTTAATCGATCGTGTTGTTTTAAAAATGGTTCCAGCTTATCTTGATGACCATATAATTGGATTTCTAAGTTTGGAATTTGCTCTAATGCTAAAAATGCACCTTCAACAACTGATTTTGGTGCGTTGTCTCCACCCATTCCATCAAGCGCTAATTTCATTGTTACTCACCTTTACCTTTCGTGCGGTACATATCAAATTCACCAACAAAAACGGTTTCACCATTAACAGTAGATGTTACCTCGACTTTTGTACGATGTTTTTGTTCATCTCGTCCGATAACAATCGCTTTTGTAATAACACGATTTCCAGCTCGTACAGGTTTCACAAACGTAATATTAGAATGTACGGTTAATGCTAGTTCATCATCAATTACTGCAACCGCTAATGAATTTGCTTGCGCAAACAAATGATGACCACGTGCGATGCCATTACGCTGAAACACATGCTCTTCTTGTACATCAAAAATCGAGAGTGCTCGATGATCTAATTCAATATCTACAATCTCACCAATGACCTCATCAATCGGGAGAGATTTTACTTCATTTTCATAGCTTTTTGAAGCAACATCTTTAATTCGCTCGCGTAATTCTGGTATTGATAATTCCATACGGTCTAAACGAATTGTTTGGACACTTACCTGAAACTGTGTTGCTAGCTGTTCATCTGTGACGAATGGATTTTCAGCTATCGTTTCAGATAGTAGTCGCTGTCGCTCTTTTTTCGTTCGTCTCAACTTCATCCGCCACCTTTTGAGTTGTTATTAGCACTTGGTACTAATATCAGTATATAGAGTATAAAAAAAGAATGCAAGACTTGTTTTGAAATCAAGTACTTACATTCTTTCTTTGCTAATAAGCTTCACATATTAATCGAAGCGCTCTCCTTGTAAAACGCCAGTATCTTCTAGCATTTTACGCAAGTATTGATAGTCGTCATCCTGCCAAAACGCTTTTGTTTCAAGCATCTCTGCGGCATCTTTTCTAGCGGTCTCCAGAATACGATAATCATGTACTAAATCAGCTACTTTAAAATCTGGTAAACCACTTTGCTTTCTACCAAAAAAGTCTCCTGGTCCCCTTAATTCAAGATCTTTTTCAGCTAAACGGAAGCCATCATTTGTTTCCGTCATTGATTGCATACGTTCTTTTCCCTCATCAGACTTAGGGTCAGCAAGTAAAATACAGTATGATTGATGCTCACCACGTCCAACACGGCCTCGAAGCTGATGCAATTGTGCTAAGCCAAAGCGTTCAGCATCATAGACTATCATAAAGGTAGCATTCGGTACATTTACACCTACCTCTACAACGGTTGTAGAAACTAAAACCTGAATAGTCCCTTCACTAAAAGCACGCATAACCGCATCTTTTTCATCAGCGGATAAGCGCCCATGCATTAAACCGACATGGTAACGATCTTTAAAATAAGTCGCTAGCTGCTCATATATTTCCACAGCATTTTGAACATCAAGCTTATCGGATTCCTCGATAAGTGGACAAATCGCATAGGCTTGTCTTCCAGCCGCTAATTCTAATTCTAGTTTAGATAAAACGGAGCCGAATTGCTCTTTCTTCATCCAATGCGTTTCAATCTGTTTACGCCCTGCCGGCATTTCATCAATCATCGATACATCCATTTCCCCAAATGCAGTAATAGCTAATGTTCGTGGTATCGGAGTAGCTGTCATAAAAAGCACATCGGGATTCTCCCCTTTATCACGCAAAATACGTCGTTGCTCCACACCAAAGCGGTGCTGTTCATCCGTGATGACAAAGCCTAGCTTATGAAAAACAACATCTGGTTGGATTAGCGCGTGTGTACCAATAACAATATCAAGCTCTCCATTTGCCAAATCAGCTAATAGGACACGTCGCTCCTTTGTTTTAGTGGACCCAGATAACAGGGCAACACGAACGCCAAATGGTTGGAACCATTCTTGCAAGTTCTCTAAGTGTTGTTCTGCTAATATTTCAGTCGGTGCCATTAAGGCTCCTTGAAAGCCTGCTGTTACGGCCGCATATAGCCCTATTGCTGCTACGACGGTTTTACCTGAACCTACATCCCCTTGTAGCAAGCGATTCATTCGGTGTGGTTCCTTCAAATCCTTACAAATTTCATTCACCACACGTTTTTGGGCATTCGTTAATTCATAGGGTAATGAAGCGATAAAATCCCGTAATTTATGCACATCAAATTGAATAACTGTACCGTGTTCACTATCCTTCCTAATTTTCCGCAAAGCTTGAATACGCAATTGAAAGTTTAATAGCTCCTCATAGGCAAAACGTCTTCTTGCTTGTTTAGCATGTCCAGCATCCAACGGAAAATGAATACCCTCCAAGCCCTCTCTTATTGAAACGAGCTTATACGACTCTTGTAAATATTGTGGAATGGTATCTGGCAACATGGCCCCACAGTCATCTAACACTTGTCGCATATATTTACGAAATCTTTTTTGGGGGATCAAACCTTTCAGACTATAGACAGGCTCAAAGTCAACTTGATCAGTTTTAGGACCAAAT
Organism: Lysinibacillus sp. FSL K6-4013; assembly: GCF_038630435.1. Taxonomy (NCBI): domain Bacteria; kingdom Bacillati; phylum Bacillota; class Bacilli; order Caryophanales; family Bacillaceae; genus Lysinibacillus; species Lysinibacillus sp. FSL K6-4013. The sequence goes on along the minus strand of NZ_CP152031.1, from coordinate 1,110,447 downwards.
GTAACTGAAGTGCCATTGATAACTTGTCTACCACGATCCCATTTACCAGTCACCGTAATAATAGAACCAGGTACAAGCTTTTGCTTTAAATAGCCCTGATTGAAAAATACGACTTTCACTAAATGTCTTCCTGCTAAAACAGTTACTTGGAGTCTTGACTTATTGCGGCCTAAAAATAAAATCGTAGGCTCCCGCTCCACCTTACACTCAACTGTAACCCGTTCGTTATGTGGCGTTTGCGTTAAATCTTTTAAACGAAAATCTTCATGTCGATGTGGGAACGTCCATAATAAATCAGCTATTGTATTGATTCCTAGTGATTCAAGATGGGCTGCTGTTTCTTTCCCGACGCCTTTTAATTCATTGACGGGTCCATATAATTCAGTCACCTTATCCCACAACTCCCTTCATTGATTGTTTATGTAGTGTTATACTCTCTATCTAATGTACCATAAATTATTTCCCTAACCCTACACATAAGCAAAAACCCTACCAATGATTGATAGGGTTAAACTACATCATTTATATTTCATAATAATATCAATGAAGAGCTTTATGGCATCAGGGAAAACATCTTCATCTAAATCAAACCTTGGATGATGATGAGGATATTGGCTTTTCTCACCGCCCATTCCGACAAATATAAATGCACCAGGTTTATGCTTTAGATAATAGGAAAAATCCTCACCACCCATAACTGGATCGACAAGCTCAAATACATCCTTCCCAAATTCTTCACAAACAATAGATTCCACAAAGCGAGATTGCCGAGGATCATTGATAAGTGGAGGTGTCCCTATAATAAAGTCGATTTTCCCCTCCGCTCCAAACGAACGGCAAATCCCTTCTGTTAAACTCACCATCTTCGTTTGAATCGTAGCTACGGTTTCTGGTGTTAATGCCCTAATCGTTCCTATTAATTTTGCTGTGTCTGGAATAATGTTATACGTTGTTCCTGCTTGGATATTGCCTACTGTTATAACGCCAGCATCTATAGGATTAATAGTTCGACTAATGATACTTTGAAAGGCTTGCATTAAATGGCTTGCAATATAGATTGGATCAATCGTTTCATGCGGCATTGAGCCATGTCCACCATGACCCTGAATCTCAATTTCAAAATCATCAACAGAGGCCATCATTGGTCCATGTGTTAATCCAATTTTCCCCTTCTTTAAACCCTGCCATAAATGGATACCAAAAATAGCATCGACACCTTCTAGAACGCCGTTTTGAATTAAATAATCTGCTCCACTTGGTGTAATTTCCTCAGCTGATTGAAAAATAAGCATTATATTTGGCTCAATTTCTTTCTTATTTCTAGCTATCCATTCTGCAACTGCTAATAAGATGGCTGTATGACCATCATGTCCACACATATGAGCCACTCCTGGCTTTTGGGAGATATATGGCTTATCACCTTCTTCAACTATCGGTAATGCATCTATATCGGCCCGTAAAGCAATCGTCTTTGTACCTTTTGTCCCTTGAACCATAGCTACTACGTTTGGGGAATCATACGCTAATATTTCTATTTGAAGATGCTCTAATCTTTTGCGAATAAATTGACTTGTTTCAAATTCCTGACCAGAAAGCTCTGGATATTGATGAAGATAACGTCGATCTTCTATTGCTTGTTTTGCTAAATATTGCAAATCTATTTCCACTAAAAAAACTCCTTTTATTTTCCTTTAACGCTCTACATAAGAAAAATTCCCCTGAGGTCCTATGCAGATGACTTGCCACCACTATTCCTTGTACTTATTTCATTATACTAAAATCTTTCTTAACGAAACCAACATAAAAACATGCTACCTATTCAGATAGCATGTTTCTTGTTTTTATTGAAGGGCTTTAATACTCTGTAAGCCACCATTTTCAAGAATGGCTTTACTGATCGCCTTACCTGTTGGAGTTGCTGCTAGACCGCCTCGTGCCGTCTCTTTAAGATTAGGACTCATAGATTGTCCGATGCGATACATAGCACCAATTACTTCATCACATGGAATACGACTTGTTACACCAGCAAGTGCCATATCCGCTGCTACAAGAGAGTTAGATGCACCCATTGCATTACGTTTAACACAAGGTACTTCAACCAAGCCAGCTACGGGATCACAGACAAGACCTAGCATGTTTTTTAGTGTAATGGCAAATGCTTCTGAACATTGCTGTGGCGTACCTCCAGCCATTTCGACAATAGCAGCAGCAGCCATACCTGCAGCTGACCCAACCTCTGCCTGACATCCGCCAGCAGCTCCAGAAATGGAAGCGTTATTAGCTACCACAAATCCAAATGCTCCTGACGTAAATAAATAACGAATCATTTGCTCACGTGTTGGATTTAGTTTGTTTTTTACAGCAAATAGTGTTCCTGGTACTACACCCGCCGAACCTGCTGTTGGTGTTGCACAGATTGTGCCCATTGCCGCATTTACTTCATTAGTTGCAACCGCTTTACTTACTGCATCTAATAATAAGTCACCTGAAAGTGACTTTCCTTGCGCAATATAATTTTGAAGCAATACGGCATCCCCACCAGTTAGACCTGTTACTGATTGCACACCTTGTAATCCACGTTCAATTGCTTCTTCCATTACCGTCAGATTTCGATCCATTTGCTGGATGATTTCTTCACGCGTTCTACCTGTGATCAATATTTCCTGTTCAATCATAATTTCTGATATTAATTTTTCTTCTTTCTCTGCTCGTTCAACAAGTTCACGAACATTATGAAATAAAACGTCCATCACGGGACACCTCCTTAGTTATTAATTTTTGAGACCTTTGTAATATATGGAATTAAAGATATTTGCTGTAGCACCTTATCCTCAATGTTTTGATCAACTTCAATGACCATTAAAGCAGTTAAACCACGTTCGATACGTGAAACCTCCATATGCCCAATGTTGACTTCATGCATTGCCAAGCAATTGGCTACATTGGCAATACAGCCTGCACGATCATCATGAACAACAAGAATAGCTGGCATGCCACCAGTTAAACGTAACTTAAAGCCATTGACTTCACTAACTTCAATTTTTCCGCCACCAATCGAAATACCGACTACTGACATTTCCCCTTCATCGTCTCCAATGACAAGTCGAGCCGTATTTGGATGCTCCGTATTAGCTGTTTCAGGAATAAATTCGTAAGTTAATCCCGCTTTTTTGGCATCTTCAAATGCCGTTTTAATACGATCATCAAATGTATCGTAATTTAATAAGCCTCCTACAATCGCAACATCTGTACCATGCCCTCTATACGTTTCTGCAAATGATCCATATAAATGAATTTTTGCCCATTTAGGTTGTCTACCAAATAAATCCCTTGCAACACGCCCGATGCGAGCTGCTCCTGCCGTATGAGAGGAGGAAGGCCCAATCATGACTGGTCCAATAATATCAAATACTGAAGTAAACTTCATACAAACACCCCTCTATTCTATTCGTATAATAATATTTATTTTTATTTATATCATGCTTGATAGTTACTATAAAAGTAAAGCATTTAATTTATCAACTTTCAGAAAATTACCACTACTATAATTTATAGTAAATATTTATGCTTCTTTATTGTCCGCACCATATATACACAACTATAAAAGCGTTGACATTCCAATATTTCCAAATTTTATATCCTGTGGGTACGCACATTGAATTATTCATATTTAGTACGTTTTTAATAAATTTAATCCAACATTCTCTTTGTAGCATAAACAAAAGCAGTACACGTTTTGTGCACTGCTTTCTTTACGGAATAGCAAAGTAGCATGTAATTATTCTACTGAAATAATATATGGATATAACCCTTGTTTGCCATCAAATAATTCAACTTCTACATCTGGATAATTCTCTTCTATGAAAGCTACCAACTCAGATGCAGCTTGTTCGGTTGTATCTTCACCATAAATGACTGTAACAATCTCAGCATCTTCATCGACTAAATCCTTGATTACTTTTTCAGCTGCATCCTTTAGTGCTGGTGTAGAAAGGACAATTTTACCTTCTGCCAATGCCATAAAATCATCTTTGCGAATTTCAACACCATCTATAGATGTATCACGCACTGCATAGGTAACTTGACCTGTCTTCACATTTGCAAATGCGTCTGACATTGTTTTTTTATTTACATCAACAGCCGCCTCTGGATTAAACGCTAAAATCGCTGCCATTCCTTGAGGAATCGTCTTAGTAGGAACAACTGCTGCATCAATTTCTAATAGTTCAACCGCTTGCTCTGCTGCCATCACTATATTTTTATTATTCGGTAAGATTAATACTTTTTCTGCCCCGATTTCTTGTACAGCTTTCACGATATCTTCAGTTGAAGGATTCATTGTTTGACCACCTTCAATGACATAGGAAGCACCGATAGAGCGCAATAAATCTGCTACACCCTCACCCATAGCAATCGTGACAATAGCATACGGATGCTTTTCTACTTTTTTGGTAGGCGTTGGCGCTTTATGTTCTTCACCCACGATTGCTGAATGCTGCTCACGCATATTATCGACTTTAATTTTTATAAGACTACCGTATTTTTGTCCAATCGATAGAACAGAACCCGGTTGCTCGGAATGGATATGAACCTTCGCAATTTCCTCATCTGAAATCACAAGTAAAGAATCACCTAAAGGATTTAGCTCATTACGGAATTGTTCCTCATTAAAAGGTTCTTTTCCATCTTCTAAGCGTACCATGATTTCTGTACAGTAGCCAAATTCAATATCGGCAGTGTTCATGAAATCTTGTGCTCTATGATGTTCTGCATTGATTAAATCATCAAGTGTCGCATCATTTTTCTCAGGAAGAGCCTCACCCTTCAAGGAAGCTAAAAATCCTTCATACACAAATAATAAGCCTTGACCACCACTATCTACCACACCGACTTCTTTTAAAACAGGTAGTAGGTCAGGTGTACGATCCAACGATGCCTTTGCCTCTGCTGTAAAAGCTTCCATTACGGCAATGATATCGTTTTCAGTTTCTGCTACTTCTACACCTTTTTTCGCAGCTTCACGTGCTACTGTTAATATCGTTCCTTCTACTGGCTTCATAACAGCTTTATATGCCGTATCGACACCTGCTTGGAAGGCTCCAGCAAAGCTCTTTGCATCAATTGTTGACTCTTTTTCAATAAACTTCCCAAAGCCACGGAATAATTGAGATAGAATAACGCCTGAATTTCCGCGCGCTCCCATTAACAAGCCCTTTGATAATGCCTGTGCTGTTTTACCAATATGCTCTGAAGCAGCATGCTCTGTTTCTTTTGCACCAGATGTCATCGATAAGTTCATATTTGTACCTGTATCACCATCTGGAACTGGGAAAACATTTAATGAATCTACATAATTTGCATTTTGGTAAAGGTGATGCGCACCCATTTGTACCATTTCAGCAAACTTTATACCGTCTAAAGACTGCATTCGATTTACTTCCTCCTCTTAATTCGCTACACGAACGCCCTGTACAAAGATATTGACAGATTTTACGCTCATACCTAATGTTTTATCTACTGTATATTTCACTTTCGATTGTACTTGATAAGCCACTTCCGAAATTTTTGTCCCGTAACTAACAATAATGTACATATCTATATGTAAATCGTCGTCCTGTTGTCGAATTACAACACCTTTTGCGAAGTTTTCTTTACGTAAAATATCAGTTAGACCATCACGAATTTGATGTTTAGATGCCATGCCAACAATACCGTAGCATTCTACAGCAGCTCCACCAGCAATTTGTGCAAGTACATCTGTTGAAATATCAATTTGGCCGAATTCATTGTTTAATTCAATTGACATAGAAATGCCCCCTTGGCTCTTTTTGACTAAACTATATTGTAACACTTCCGTTATAATTTAAGCAACCTAAGGGGGTATTGAAAGGCTTCATAGCAACGTTTTCTGACTTTAAATAGACGCATTTGCTTCTTCATCAAATATGGCCATTTTACAATAATAGTTATTTCGTCCGTTTTGCTTTGCCAAATACAACGCTTGGTCAGCTAATTCACAACATGTTTGTAAATGCTCATTTTTTGCGATTTTAGCCTGACACATGCCAATACTGACCGTAACTTGTTGGGCAATAGTAGATTGTATATGTGGAATATGAAGTTGTCGAATTCCTTCTAAAATTTCTTCACACACAGGTTCGGCAAACTTGTGAATCTGCTGGCTTATCATAACAAATTCCTCGCCTCCCCAACGGGCAACAAATGCATCATACTTCCCTGCAATTTCTTCCAATAGAGAGGCGACTTTGACAATTGCTGCATCGCCTTGTAAATGTCCATAGTAATCATTAAATTTTTTAAAGCAATCAATATCAATCATTATGACTGTTAAAGGTTGCGTTTGATGAAGTTGCTGTGCTATCTTATTCAATTTTTGATTAAATGCACGTCGATTAGGTAGATTCGTTAAAGAATCTTTTAATGCTTGCTCTGCTAATTCATTATTTTTAATAGCCAACAATTCTGATAGTCGCTTCGTTTTGGTCATTTCCTCATTCAATAAAATATGCTGGATATGGATTTGTTTACGAACCTTATAGGTCTGATATTGAATCATTACACCAATAGGTATTAATAATGACATGGGTAATATAATTTTTATATTTTCACTCGATATTCCAGCACTCATATATGCACTCACAATAATGGCTGATGCAGAAAGCAAAATAATCCAGACAATTTTTCGTAAAGGTAATGCGAATACTGTACAAATAATGATTAAAATAACCTCATACAATGCTGCATGACGGAAAAAGTAAACATCCAATACCGATATCGCAGTAATCAATAGCATTATTGTGTAAATATAAACAACAACCAACCGTTCATACTTCTGTATATTTAAAGGAGTAATATGAATTCGCTTTTCTCTGATAAACAATAATACTGCAACATCTATATAAAACATGGCGATATGAATGGCAATATAGACGGGAACCATGGCTCTTTCCGCCTTCACAAAAAATACCTCTCCATAATGTATTACCGAAATAATGACTGATACATACATGAGTGTCCAAGCAACTATTCTCATCCCTTTTAAATTCGACTGAACCATTTCTTCGCGAATAAAAAAAGCTATTTTTTCTTGATTTTCCATCATGCTCGCTCCTCATGCCCACTTTCAAATAATTATAATGTCCTATATGTATCGTCATGATAATGAAAAATACAAGTCAATCTAAATTTTTCTGATAAATAAAAAAGTTGATACCTTTATAGCATCAACTTTTTACATTGTATTCAATTAAATATCAAAAAATTTATCTAGCTAAAATAGACTTTTAATAAGCGTATCAATCATAACAGGCATCTCTTTAAACGCACTATCCACATGCAATCGTTCTGTTTTTTGGTGGGCATCCTTCCCAAATGGACCGACATTTAAGACAGGACCTTGTAATGCCGTCATTTCTTTGAATGGAATATGATACGTATCGCCCCATACTGGTGTGTTCCGTTCAAATGCTAGCCACTCATTGGATGCATCTGAATAGTTGACATAGCTTAAATCACAAATTCCGTTAAAGTAATGGATCTGCTCCACCTCAATATCAAAGGTTTGAGCTGTTTGCTTCATTAATTCAATCGACTGTTTCACTAATGGATGATTGGATGAATTAATGGCTGGATAGTAAGGTGGTGCATATAACAGGACGGTAGCAGGCGCTAATTCCTGACAGCGAATCATGAGCTGATCCACAATACGAATGGATTTTTCACGATCATCCCAGGCACGATGCTGCTGCACCTGCTGCTTAATCGCTTGAACTTCTTCAGCCCCTAGCTTATGGATGGCATGCTCCAATAAGGCCTCATAGCGTAAAACCTTTACCTTGCCCACCCCCTGCACATTTTCTCGTGTACAAATGGCCTGATAGTGTGCATTGCAAGCAGCCATAGCCTGTAACGCAACTTCCTCAAAAATAGCCATCACCTCTGCCGCTGTCCGTTTTAATAAAAAGACATTGTAAAGTGCCGCCGCACGGTATGGTGTTTGTGTAGAATACTCCATTTTTAAATCTTTTAATTGTAGAGAGACAGGTAGTGGTGTGCTTTCACCTAAATCTGTTTCACGGAAAAGGGGGTTCCACTCCATATGCTGTGTCATATAGGAGGCGATAAAGGTAGCCGTCATTCCTTTTAATGGCTCACCAACATGTGTCTCTTTTCCATAGAACAGCGCAGCAGGCATGATTTTACCAATTGTACCTGAATAAATATATTCATTCGTATCTGACGGCCCTTGTGAAAACGATGGCTCACTATTTAAAAATAATTTATAGGATAAACCATACTGCTCACGTAGTCTCACCAGTTCCACAACAGCCGCTCTCATACCAGCAGAGTTGACTTCCTCATCAGGAACCGTCGTTAAAATCAAATTAATCGGCCATTGCTCAAAGCTTGCCTTTTCGATCAGCTGCATGTGTAAGGCAAGACCCATTTTCATATCCATTGTGCCGCGTCCAAATAAGTAATTCCCTGACTCCAGGTCAATGCGGGCTGCCTCTGGTAAGTCTTTTAGGTATTTAGGTTCTAGGAGCTTTTTCGTTAGTTCTTCTGGATAAAAGGCTAACGGCTCTAGTTCACCATATTCCTCCGTATGCACCGTATCAAAGTGACTGATTAATACAACGGTTTCTGTTGCTGTTGGATGCTTATAGAAGGCTGTCACCGCATTTCTGCCAAGTCCTGCATCATGTAATTCAATCAACTCAGGGTGTTTTTCAAAATATGGAAGCGTTAACAATTTATCTTTTAACTGATAGGCAAATTTATTTTCGCCCTCCGTTAATGTTCGGCTTTCCCAGCTCACAAGTTCACATAATAGGGCACGTAGTTTTTCAGGTGTATCCCACATAAAAGCATTCATAAAATTCTCCTTTAACTCCCATTCGTTAGTGGTACGATTAACGAACTTCTAGTGTTTCTTCACTTTTGCTATCTGTAGCAGCAGTCGCCGCTTTTTTTAATTTCAATTGATAAAAGATCATACAGGCAATAAAGAAGCCAATCCCGTATAGTAAACCAATCCTTTGCGTTGGATCAAACGCTAAAAATACTAGAATTAAAACACAAAAGATTATACAAAATACTGGAATCAACGGGAATAGTGGTGTTTTAAATTTTAGATCAGCCACATTTCCTCCTGACTTCACATAGCGATAACGGAACATTAACTGAGAAGCACAAATCCCCATCCATGAAATTGTGACAGATATACCAGCTACCGACATTAGTAATACAAATACAGCATCGGCTTCCATTACACTAGTTAATAAAGATAAGAGTGAGAATACCATCGTAAAAATAAGCGCATTTAAAGGTACTTTATTTTTCGTTAATCGACCAAATAACTTGGGCGCCATCCCCTCTTGTGACATGGAAAATAATAAACGTGTTGATGCATATAAACATGAATTACCGACTGATAAAATAGCTGTCAAAATAACAAAGTTCATGATACTAGCGGCATATGGTACACCAGCTAAATTCATTAACGTGACAAATGGACTTTCCATAAGCCCAAGCTCTGATGCTGGGAATATTGCTGATAATACAATAATGGAAGCAATATAGAAAACGATGATTCTGAATAGAATTGTACGAATCGCTCTTGGAATATTTTTTTCAGGGTTCTCGGTCTCCCCTGCTGCAATACCCACCAGCTCTGATCCCTGATAAGAAAAAATTACATTCATCATTGTGACAAAAATAATCGTAATACCTGCTGGGAATAAACCAGAAGGTGCTAAATTTGTGAGATGTGGAGTAGGACGATCTGCTAATGGAATGAAACCAAAGATAGCCGCTCCACCAATAATAATAAATGCAATCACTGCAACAACTTTTATACTAGCAAACCAGAACTCTGCTTCAGCAAAGCCCTTCGTTGTTAAAGCATTTAAGACAAATAAAAGAACCATAAACACAGCACACCATATCCAAATTGGTACACTTGGAAACCAATGCTGCATTAAAATACCTGCAGCCGTAAATTCAACGCCTGCTGTGGCAGCAGACCCGACAAAATACATCCAACCTAATGAAAAACCAGCAGAAGGACTAATGAAACGTGTTGCATATGTTTGGAAAGAGCCTGTAACAGGCATGTAAACAGCCAATTCTCCAAGACAGTTCATGACCATAAACAAAATTAAGCCACCAAACAAGTAACCAATCAGTGCACCTCCGGGTCCTGCCTGATTAATGGTATAGCCTACATTTAAAAATAAGCCTGTTCCAATAACACCCCCAAGTGAAAGCATTAATAAGTGACGACTTTTCATCGAACGTTTTAATTGATTATTGTCAAGCTGATCCCCTTTATTCAACATCCATCCCTACTTCCCATATAATGTAAAAATATTAAATATTCTGATATTTTAAGAATGAAAGTACCCAATCAATTTTCTCTTTTAAATTGATTGGGTATAGTTTGATTTACTTAAAAACGTAATGATAAACAGCTTAAACCACCGTCGTGTTTTCTAAATTCAGACATATCAAGTTCAATAGTTTGATAGCCCAGGTCTAGTAATTTACGATTTGTTTCTGGATAGCCAGCTGGAATAATAATATAATCATTTACTTGAATACAGTTAGCTGAATATTCATCCTCTTTAGGAATCACGATTTTTTCGTAAGATTCAAATGCAGGATGATCGACAAATTCACCAGCTAGCACCATACGATTGTTCCCAACATAGGCAATTCCAGTTTTTAAATGGAAGAATTCTTTTAATGGGATAATAGTTGCTTCATAACCTTCTTGTTCAACAATCTCTTTAAATTGCTGAGCGCCTTCTTCATTTGTGCGATCTGAGATCCCTACGTAAAACTTTTTCTCTGCTTGTAATACATCTCCACCATCAAGTGTTCCAGAACCTTTAATATAGTAAATTTTTTCATAGAATTGTTTTACAGCTGGTTCGATTTCTTCAATTTCGCGGTTACGAGCTGCTGCTCCAGGATTCGATATAATAGCAAATTCAGCTGTTAATACAGCTGTATCCTCTACAAATGTTGAATCTGGAAATGCTTCATTTGCTGGTAATTGTGTTACTTCAACACCACATTTTTTTAAAGCCTCTACATAGTGTTCATGTTGTTCAAATAATTTTTCTAAAATGGGCTTTCCTAAATCACTAGTCGTTAAACCGTTTACAAAACTATTACCTGGATTTTTAACAATAACATTTTTAAACATATTCATCTTCTCCTTTATCCTCTTACTACTGGGCAAGTTAGGCACGTAGGCCCACCTGTTCCTTTAACAGTAATTTCATCGCCTTTATATTCATACACAGTTGCTCCTGCATCAAGTAGCTGTTGCTTTGTTTCTTTGTTGCCTTGAGGAATTACACAGACCCTTGGTGCAAGCGCTAACACATTACAACCTAATGAATCGTATTCATCTTTTGATACCTCTACTAGCTGGATGCCACGCTCAATTAGCAGTTGTCTGAAAAATACTGGCATTAAGCGCGAATGCACAACAGCTAAATCTTGGTCTACCATACTTATGAAAGACATTAAATGTAAACACTCAGCTTCACCAAGATCATGTGGTAGCTGTACAACTATAAATTCATCTACCAAATCGGCTGTCATATCCTTTAACTGACGAATGGCTTCATCATTTGTTCGATAACCTCTGCCCACAACGAGCGTTCGATCATCTAGCCAAACAATATCTCCACCGTCCGAAACTGCCTCACCTGTTAGTTCACCGATTACGGGAATACCCTTTTGCTGTAAAAAATCCTTGTATACTCCTGCTTCTGGCTGTCTTAATTTTTTGCCCGATTTCAGTATAATGGCACCATTTGGTGTGAATTTAACTGGATCATGTGCGTAGAGAGAATCTAATCCTACTTCTTCTGCTATTGGCAGATAATCAATGGTTTCAACATACTTTTCAAGAATCCCAATAAATTCAGCGTATTCGCTTAGAGCTTCTTCATAATTAGGCTCTGATAAGTAGTTAAATGTTTTCCATTCCTCACTAAGATGTGTTTGGCTTCGAAAAGCATCTTTTGGATCTTTTACAATAACGTGTTTCAAAGGTGCATACATTGATGAACAATAATGCATTCCTTTCACCTCATTTCCGTGTAGTGGAAAACGTTTCCGTTAAGAGGAAAGTTTATATGAAGAATATATTCGTTTTATGCTATACTGTCAATATATTTAGAAAACTTTTATTTTTCTTTTAATCTAAATTGCATTCACTCTTGGAAAAAGAGCTGTATTCGCATTCATTAAAAGAATCCCTTTGAAGCTTTCTTGAATTAAAATACAGTCTTTGTTTAGGCTACAGATTCGTTCGGGAATATTGGAACTAGACGTAAATGGAGATTAAAAATAAAATAGGATGAAGGGAGGTGGGACAAATGCAATTATTAGAGCGGGCAATGACCATTGCCAAGGTTTTAGCTGCCGATGCAAACGACAGTAGCTTGTCCATTTCAGAGCTTTCTACAAAATGCGATTTACCGCTAAGTACTTTACATAGAATTTTAAAAGCCATGATTAAACAAGGGATGATTGAGCAAGATGAGCAGACTAAACATTATCGGCTTGGAACCATATGGATGGAACTTGGCTTACAGGTGTATGATACGATGGATTATATTAGCAAAATTAGACCTGAGTTAGAACGATTAGCCAGAGAGGTTGAAGAAAGCGTCTATTTAAGTAAACCAGCTGGATTAGATACGATTATTATAGAACGGATAGACAGTGCAGCAAATCCGATTCGTATTTATGATCAGCTAGGGATTCGCATACCTATGCATATTGGAGCGGCCAATAAAGCCATACTTGCCTCAATGTCAGCGATACAATCAAAAGAAATACTAGAGCAACTAGTAACTAAAGATGAAATGGCCGAATTAGAGGAACAGCTTCACCAAATTCGACAACAAGGCTATGCAATAAGTCACGGAGAACGAACTGCAGGTACTTCCTCCATTGCCGTCTCTGTTTTAGATGGTTTTGGTGAAGTGATAGGAGCAGTCAGTATTGGTTTTGTAAACTTTAATGTCTCTCAAGATCATATTAATACATTAATTGAGCGATTAGTTGATACTGGTAGACGTGTATCGCTGAAACTTGGTTATCGAGGAAAAGGATAGGAGAACTATTCCCCAATAACTTCTCTACTTTTCATAAACGTTTTTTGTCTGTAAAGGTTTTTTTCTTGAAAGGTTATGTGAAAACTGTTGCACTGAACGCCATCGTATGTTAAATTATTATGGTATGTGAAATACCGAACTGAAATAATAATCTTTCAGCATCAACAGTAAGGAGGGAATACAACATGCCAAAACAATGTGTAATCACTGGACGTAAAGCTCGTACTGGTAACAACCGTTCCCACGCTATGAACGCTAACAAACGTACTTGGGGTGCTAACCTTCAAAAAGTTCGTATCTTAGTTGACGGTAAACCAAAACGTGTATGGGTTTCTGCTCGTGCATTAAAATCAGGTAAAATCGAGCGCGTTTAATCGCTGCTTCTAAAAAATCGATTTCGCATTGAGCGCAATCGATTTTTTTCTTGATTAGTATTCTATAAGAAAGTAAAAAATCCGACTAACATTAGTCGGATTTTTTTACTTTCTTATCTTTCTTAAATAGGTTAATACACGTACGCGTGATACTACTCACGAATTTCGGCAATTGGAACGTATATACTTTCAGGACTCTCTCCCCCTTACGCTAATCTATGCTTCTTATCATTAAACATATGCCTTGCGAGAAAGATATAGACCCTGAAGTTCCTATTATTTCATTACTTGTAAATCGAGATGTTCCTAAAGAAATTTCCTCATTCGTTGTTTCATATTTTACTTGTCGTAATGTTACACCTTGAATAGGCTCCTCGTGAGCAAAAAAAGACAAGTATCGGTATCGATTATCTGCATAAATTGTATGTGTGCCTGGCAGTAAAAATTGCAACATATTAGTATGATTGATTATCTTAAGTTCAATTTGAGGATGCTCTTTTTGTAACCGATAAATAGAACGAACAGCTGCCTCATAATGATCTAAACGCCCACCCGTCACACCTGTCAAAACAATTTCTTTTGGTGCAAACGTATAGGCTTTAAGCAAAGCTAAATCCGTGTCTGTTTCATTTTTCTCTTCTTGAAAACGTTGCTGATCATTGGTTTGTGCCATCACCTGTCGATATTCTTCATCTGTTAAAGAATCAAAATCACCAACAATGGCATGAGGCGTAATTCCCTGCTCAATTAAATATAATGCGCCACGATCTGCCCCGATAAACACAACATCCTGTTGCTGCTGAAACGATGAAAATGAACAAAGCTCATTTTTTGGACCACCTGCACAAACAACGACTGTCGTCATCCTTTAATCGCTGCCTCGCCAGCAAGTAAAATCTCTTGAAGAGCAGCTGTTCGATCTTCTTTACTATAGATGGCTGACCCAGCTACAAAAATTGTCGCTCCAGCCTGTGCACATGGCACAATTGTTTCAGCAGTAATACCACCATCAATTTCAATGGCAATATCTAAGCCTCGCTCCTTAATCATTGTTGATAATGCTTCAATTTTAGGTACAACAGAATGGATAAACTTTTGTCCACCGAATCCAGGATTAACAGTCATTAATAATACCATATCAATATCTTCTAAAATGTGTTGAATTGATTCTATCGGTGTATGTGGATTTAATACGACACCAGCTTTTACACCAAAGGAACGGATTAATTGAATTGTGCGATGCAAATGACGGCATGCTTCTACATGTACCGTAATATAATCTGCTCCAGCTTTTGCGAACTGTTCAATATACTGATCTGGATTTTCGATCATTAAATGCACATCTAATGGTAACTTTGTTAAAGGACGGATGGCGTCCAATACAATGGAACCAAATGAGATATTCGGTACAAAGTGACCATCCATTACATCAATATGAATAAGTTGTGCACCTGCTTGCTCTACTTCCTTTACTTCTTCACCTAACTTTGCAAAATTCGCTGCTAATATTGATGGTGCTATTTGTATCATCATTAATACCTCGGCTTTCGATCCATAATTTCTTGCATAAATTGTTCATAATGCTTGTAGCGGTAGTCTCGAATTTCTCCTGATTCGACTGCTGCCTTTACTGCACATTTAGGCTCTTTCAAGTGTAAGCAACCTCTGAATTTACAATCATCCGCCACTCTAGCCATTTCAGGAAAACATACACCTAATTCTTCTTTCTCAATTTCGTCAAAATCAAAGGAACTAAATCCAGGTGTATCTGCCAATAAACCATCACAGACCTCTATCAGTTCAACATGACGAGTGGTATGTTTACCCCGTCCTAAACTTTGGGAGATAATACCCGTTTTTAAGTTCAACTCTGGAATTAGTGTATTAAGCAAAGTTGACTTCCCAACACCCGATTGGCCAGCTAAAACAGTGGTTTTTCCCTTTAAAATAGGACGTAATCGTTCAACTAATTCTTCTTCATCTTTATATGTTTGCAAAACTGTATAGCCCATGTTTTCATAATCTGCTATATAATTTTGTAATTCCTCACGTTCATCTTTTTCTAGCAGATCCATTTTTGTTAAACAAATAATAGGATGTACATGGAAGGATTCTAACACAACTAAAAAACGATCCAGTAAAATGGTATTGAAATTTGGCTCCTTTACGGAAAATACCAAAATACCTTGATCAATATTAGCAATTGGCGGACGTACCAATTCATTTTGACGCTCTAAAATCTTTTGTATAGTCCCATCGGAGCCTTCTGTTTCCATTGTATACTCTACAATATCGCCAACAAGTGGGGATTCGCCACGGTTACGAAATACCCCACGTCCTCGACATTGAATCAGTTGATGTCCATCAAATACATAATAATAACCGCTTAATGCTTTTCTTATTTGGCCTTGCGCCATCCAATTCCTCCTTAATCGACATCCTTATAATTAACTTTGCCTTCTAAAATTATTTCTGAGTCACGGATTATTCTATAACTCGCATCTTTGCCATCTTCAATTGTAAGCTGAATGTTGTATGGCGTATCACTTAAAATTTCAAATACTTCCACTGGTTCAGACAATGTATGATTTTTATCTTGAATTTCAACTCGAATGTTTTGGGCTATTCCCTCTTCTGTAGGTTTATACTCAATGACTACAGGTATGAGACGTAGTTTATCAGGCTGTTTCGCTGGTCCTTTACTTATGACAACAGATATCATAGAACCTTCCTCTACCATAGTACCCGCTTTTGTCAATTGCGAAATTACACTGCCAGCTGGGATGGTCTCATGATGTTCTTCACGAGAGATACGCCAATTGAGACCTACTCTTTTCACATAGTCATCCATATCCGCTTTCGTATAATTTACAACGTTTTCAACCCTTACCATCCTAACTCCTTGGCTAACTTTAAACGTGATTGTTTCTTCTTTCGCTACTACCTCAGAATTTGGCGGTATGCTTTGCTCAATGATTCTTCCTTCTGGTTCACGAGAAGGAACATCCTCTTTTATGACATCCTTATATTTACCTTTTATTAAAGCTTCAACTTGACTATAATTTTGTCCTACATAATTATCAACAGTCGTCATCTCTACACCTAAACTAACGATTAAGTCTACCTCTGAGCCTTTTTCACGTAATGCATTTTTTGCAGGGTCCGTTTCAATAACCTTCCCCTTTTCAATTTCCTCGTGATTTCGCTCCTGATGCTCTTCACCAACAACAAATCCATCTGCCTCTAATTTTTTTGTCGCTTCCTCTATTGTTAAATTTGCTACATCTGGTATAGCCACTTTTTTCGGGCTAAATAAATCTTTTGCAAAAATAAAGAATAGGAAAATGACAATCGCTGCAATAAATAGTCCCGCAACATACTTTGGCCAATTTTTCTTCTTTGCCTTAACGGGAACTGGCTTTTCTACAGGCTTTTTAGGCTGTGGTTGAGAAGGAGCTTTAGCTTCCATAATCGGTTCAATAACTCTTGTTTTGGTTAAATCTTCGTCTTTTTTATGCATCTGCTCTTTAATGATGGGAATAGCCTTCGTCACATCATTATCCACAGGGATGACAAATTTGGGATCGTTGATTCGAGACGGTGATAGTACGGTTTCCAAATCCTCATACATTTCTTCCACTGTAGTATAACGATGGGATGAATCTTTGGCAGTAGCCTTTAAAACTACATTTTCCAAGCTTTGAGGAATCGTTGCATCAAAAGCTCGGACAGAAGGCGTTTCGGCTTGTAAATGCTTAAGAGCAATTGAAACAGCTGATTCACCAGAAAATGGAAGTTCACCTGTTAATAATTCATATAACACAATACCGAGTGCGTAAATATCTGATTTGTTTGTAGCTGTACCGCCGCGCGCTTGCTCTGGTGATAAATAATGCACTGTACCAAGCACAGAGTTTGTTTGAGTAAACGATGTAGCACTTAACGTCATGGCAATACCGAAATCCGTAATTTTCACATTACCTTCTGCATCCATTAAAATATTTTGCGGTTTAATATCACGGTGGATAATATGGTTTTCATGGGCATTAGCTATGGCAGACGTTAATTGCTTCATAATATGCACACTTCTAGCAGGAGAAATTGGTGCAAATTCTTGTATGTACTGCTTTAATGTTTTTCCTTGAACATATTCCATCACAATATAATGTAGATCCCCATCGTCACCTACATCATAAACACTAACAATATTCGGATGTGTAAGACTTGTAGCAGACAGTGCCTCACGTTGAAAACGTCGATGTAATTCATCCTCATTGGAAAAATCATAGCGTAATATTTTAATGGCTACATCACGATTTAAGATCATATCGTGTGCTAAATAAACATTGGACATACCTCCGCCACCAATGAGTTCTATAATTTTATAACGGTCACTAATTCTTTTACCTACAAGCATTCTTACACCTCCTCATCCTTTTTTGTTAATAGCACGAGGGAGATATTATCTTCTCCCCCGCTGGCATTTGCTAATTCCACAAGTTTACGTCCCTTCTCCTCAATAGAATCTGGATACGTAATTATCGATGCCATTTCATAAACTGTTAGTTTATTGCTTAGTCCATCTGAACAAATGAGTAAATACGATTCTGATGCTAAATCTACTTCATAAAAGTCTGGTTCGATTGTTTCCTCTGTCCCAACCGCTTTTAAGATGAAATTTTTCTTTGGATGTGTCAAAGCCTCTTCTTCGCTTATCTCACCATTTTCAACCAAGACGTTCACATATGAATGATCTCTTGTTATTTGTTGTGCACCATCTTCAAAGAAATAATACACACGACTGTCCCCCACATGTGCAATGAAGCAATGTTGTTCTTCGATTAACACCGCAATAAATGTCGTGCCCATTCCTTTACAGTCTTCATGTGATAAAGAATAGTCATATATTGTTTTATTCAATTGTTGAACTGTTTGTAATAACCATTCTTTTTTTGATGTTGTGGATACAAAATGATGTGTGTCTGCCTGTAAAAAAAAGGATTCCATCTGTTGGATTGCCATATCACTTGCTACATCACCAGCATTATGACCACCCATGCCATCCGCAACAAGTGCTAGTGCAAGCCCATCTGGACGTTTAAAGAATGCAGCACGGTCCTCATTAATGGATCGTTTTAAACCAATATCACTTTCGACTGTGTATTCCAATACTGGTCACCTCGTTTCTTCAGATCTCTCTTGTGCACGTAATTGACCACACGCAGCAGCGATATCTGTACCTTGCTCTCGGCGGATCGTTACGTTAATACCATTTTTCTTTAATGTTTTTTCAAAAGCAAAAATTTGACTACGAGATGTACGAACATAATCACGTTCTGGTACATAGTTTACAGGAATTAAGTTGACATGACATTTAATTCCTTTAATTAATGCAGATAGCTCCTCTGCTATTTCTACTGAATCATTTTCGCCAGACATTAATCCATACTCAAAACTCACTCGTCGACCTGTTTTTTTAGTATAGTATCGTACAGCTTCCATTAATTCTTCTAATTTATAAGCACGAGCAATTGGCATTAGCTTTTGACGTGCTTCCTGGTTTGGCGCATGCAGAGAGACAGCAAAGTTAATTTGTAATTGTTCATCTGCAAATTGATAAATTTTCGGAACAATACCAGATGTTGATACTGTAATATGACGTGCACCGATATTTAAACCTTTTTCATGGTTGATCACTTTTAAGAAGTTCATCATTGCATCATAGTTATCAAAAGGTTCGCCAATACCCATAATGACAATATGGGATACTCGCTCACCCAATTCATCTAAAGTTTGCTGCACTTTGACAACTTGCTCAACGATTTCTCCTGCTAATAAATGTCGCTTCAAACCACCTAGAGTGGATGCACAAAACGTACAGCCAATTCGGCAGCCTACTTGTGTTGTTACACAAACAGAATTTCCATACTCATGGCGCATTAATACCGTTTCTATTGAATACCCATCTTGTAGTTGAAATAAAAATTTAATGGTACCATCTTTAGATTCCTGTTTAATAATGGTTGAGAGTGTGGATAATGCAAAATTTGCTGTTAGCTTTTCGCGTAATCCCTTTGAAAGGTTTGACATTTCTTCAAATGTCTTTACACGTTTATTATACAACCAGTCAAAAATTTGAGCAGCGCGGAAAGGCTTTTCACCATTTTCCTTTAGCCATTCTTCTAATTGATGAGGTTGTAAAGAATAAATGGATTCTTTTAAATTTGGCTTTTCTTTTTTTACACGTCGAACGGGCTTTTCTTCTGCTTCTTCGACTAAATCGTTAATACGTTCATTAAATTTCTCTTGATCCACCATTAGTTGGATTCTCCTTTTTTACGAAAGGCGGCGACAAAGAAACCGTCACTGCCAAAGTCTTGTGGAAAGACTTGAAGCATGCCATTAGCTTGCTTTTCCGCTAATTTTGTTGGTAAAGACTCTAGTTGTATAGCTTCCATTTCTGGATGTGCTATTAAAAAGGCTTGCACTGTACCTTCGTTTTCTTGTATGTCTACTGTACACGTACTGTATACAAGCTTGCCATCAGTTTTCAATACTTTTGTGGCTGCATCGAGTAAAGCTAATTGGATTTTTTGAAGACTTTCTAAATCTTCCTCACGCTTTGTATATTTAATATCTGGCTTACGTCGCATAACCCCTAGTCCACTACATGGTGCATCCACTAAGATAGCATCAAAAGACGCTGCTTGTAAAAATTCAGGCGCTTTCCTTCCATCAATCGGGGCTGTTTCAACAATATCAAGCCCTAGACGCTCTGTATTATGGTCGATTAAATCTAATTTATGTGGATGAAGGTCTGTTGCTAAAATGGAACCTTCATTTTTCATTATTTCGGCTATATGCGTTGTTTTTCCACCAGGTGCCGCGCACATATCCAAGACACGCATACCTGGAGATGGATTTAGCACATTAGCAGGTATCATTGAACTTTCATCCTGAATAGTAATCATACCTTCTTTAAAGGCTTTCGTACGAGCTGGTTGGCCGTTTGTAATGTGTAAGCACTCTGGTATAACATCGCTTTGCTTGGCAGTTAAACCCTCTGAATTTAACTCGACAATAGCCTGTTCAACGGTTGCTTTTGTTTTATTAACACGAACAGTCTGCACAGGCGGTCTATTATTTTCATGTAACATCTCAGTCGCTACTGCCAGACCATAGTTATCAACAAATCGTTGAACTAACCACACTGGATGACTTGTTTCTATAGAAAGACGCTCAATTGGATCTGCTATGTCATCTGTTGAAGGGACTCCACTGCGTAACACGGATCTTAATATGCCATTGACCATAGAGGCGATTCCACGATGTCCTCGACGCTTGGCAATTTCTACTGCTTCATTTACCGCAGCATGTGGAGGAATACGTGTTAAATAATGGATTTGATACAACGAGATTCTTAATAGCCAGCGAACCCAATGATCAATTGAACCGCGAATAAATGGCTCTAAGTAATAATCAAGTGTCATTTTATGCTGTAAAGTTCCATACGTTATTTCAGTCAATAAAGCACGATCTTTTGCTTCAATTTTATGTCGTTTAATTGTTTCATTTAGCAATAAGTTGCTATAGGCCTGATTTTTATCAACTGCTAATAGAATTGACAAGGCGGCATCTCGTACATTGCCATCCCAAATCACTACACTTTTTTTACTCATTTAAATTGGTCCCCAATCTGTAATTTAGAACCTGTCCCACGTAAATATTCCTCTGCGGTCATGCGCTTTTTACCAGCTGGTTGCACATCATATAATGCTAAAGTTGTTCCGTTGCCAGCTGCTACCTCAAAATGATCTTTGTCAATGGCAACCACTGTACCTGGATTAGCCTCATGTTTACTTTTGCCAATCGTTGCCCACCATACTTTAAAATTCCCATCCTCAAAAGTCGTATAAGCAACAGGCCACGGATGAAGACCGCGCACTTGATTGTACAGAGTAGTAGCATCGTTTGTCCAATCGATGCGTTCCTGCTCCCTTGAAATATTACTTGCAAAGGTAACTTGTGCTTCATCTTGAACTGTACGGTTATTTGTACCATTTATAATAGAAGGAAGTGTTTCCTTAAGTAATTCACACCCAACCTTACTTAGCTTATCAAAAAGGCCACCAGTATGATCATCTTCCTCAATAGGGATTGCTTTTTGAGAGATAATATCTCCCGCATCAAGCTTTTCTGCCATATACATGATTGTTACCCCAGTTTCTTTTTCACCATCCATGACGGCTTGGTGAATTGGAGCACCTCCACGATATTTTGGTAATAGTGAGGCATGGACATTAATACAACCAAGAGATGGTGCATCCAATAGCTCTTTTGGTAATATTTGACCAAACGCAGCAGTTATTACTAAATCGGGCTGTAAAGCAAGAATTTGCTGTAATTCCTCAGAGCCACGCAATTTTTCGGGTTGAATAATCGGTATGCCAAGTTCCAATGCCGTTGCCTTTACAGGAGGCGGTGTTAGTACTCGCTTACGCCCTACTGGACGATCTGGTTGTGTTACAACTGCCTTAATAGCATATCCTTCATCATGTAGCATACGCAAAATAGGTGCGGAGAAGTCAGGTGTCCCCATAAAAATGATAGATGTCATTTTATTCCTCCTCTTCTGCGTACATTTCTTCTAGCTCTTCTGCAGTAACAATACGCTTGATTTTTGAATCGAAAAGCACGCCATCTAAATGATCAATTTCATGTAAGATCGCACGAGCATCAAAGCCACCTGCCTCTAATTCATAAACACGTCCTTCACGATCACATGCTTCAATTTTGACATAACTAGGACGTTCCACTTCTCCATATAACCCTGGAAAGCTCAAGCATCCTTCAATATCTACTTCTGCTCCGTCCGTTTCAACGACAGTTGGATTAATCATTTCTAAAATATCACGTTCTTCACCTAGTTCAACAATTGCTACGCGTAACCCTACGTCTATTTGTGGTGCCGCAATTCCAACGCCATCATATTCCACCATTGTGTCATATAAATCATCAAGTAATGTAATAATTTCATCATTGATTTCTGTCACTTCAGCACACGGTGTTGATAGTACGTTTGCAGGGTTTTCAATTACTTTTTTTATTGCCATTATGATTTCCTCATTTCTGCTTTAAAGCTAGTTCACTAGCTATTTGATACTTTTATTAATAATCGTGCTATTATTACACGCTAACTATATAGTAGACGGATCTAAATCTACGGTCATTAATATTCCTTGTTTAACCCACTCTGCTCTATACATGGCAAGTAGACGTTGTAACACTGGAATTAGATTTGGTTCAATTTTATATTTTATCAAACATTGATAACGATATCTATTTTGAAGACGAGCAATACTCGCAGTTGTTGGTCCTATAATTGCTACTTGATTCGATAAGTTTCCTCGTAACCAATCAGCCACTCGACCAGCATATTCAGCAGCCATCATGACATCTTCATGGGATAATTGAATAAGAGCTACAAAATAATAAGGTGGATAGTTGGATCGGCGACGTAAAAACATTTCTCGTTCATAAAATGGCTCATAATCCTGAGTTTTAGCTAATTCAATTGCGTAATGCTCAGGTGTATACGTTTGAATGATGACTTCCCCTGGCTTGTCATGTCTCCCAGCCCTGCCACTTACCTGTGTTAATAGCTGAAAGGTCCGCTCTGCTGCGCGGTAATCAGGTAAATGTAGGGATGTATCGGCACTAAGTACACCGACTAGTGTTATATTTGGAAAATCCAAGCCCTTTGCGATCATTTGAGTACCCAGCAAAATATCTGCTCGCCCTGCCCCAAAAGTCTCCAATATTTCTTCATGGGCCCCTTTATGCTTCGTAGTATCTACATCCATACGTATTACTCTTGCCTCAGGAAACAATTTATACAGTTCCTCTTCCACCTTTTGTGTACCAGTACCAAAATAACGAATATGATCACTTTGACATTGCGGACATATTTGAGGAACATGTTCCTCGTAACCACAATAATGACATTTCAATTTTTCAGTTGTTCGATGATAGGTTAAGGAAATATCACAATTTGGACATTGAACGACTGTACCACAATCTCGACAGAGTACAAACGAAGAATAGCCACGACGATTTAAAAACAGCACCATTTGCTCATTTTTCTCAAGTCTTGCACGGATTGCCTCAATCAGTGTTTGAGAAAACATTGAACGATTACCTTGTCTCAGCTCTTCACGCATATCTGCAATAAAAACAGTCGGCAAAGCCTGATGTAAAGCACGGTGTTTTAATGAGAGTAGCGTATACACGCCCTTTTTAGCTCTTGCAAATGACTCTAATGCTGGTGTCGCACTTCCTAAAATAATAGGACATTTATAATATTCACTACGCCAGATGGCTACATCTCTTGCATGATAACGCGGTGAATCTTCTTGCTTATAAGTTGATTCATGTTCCTCATCCAATATAATAAGCCCTATATTCGTAAAAGGAGCAAAAATAGCTGAACGAGCTCCAACTACGACCTTCACTTTGCCTTGTTGGATTTTACGCCATTCATCATATTTCTCCCCTACAGATAATCCACTATGCATCACAGCAACCATCTCACCAAAGCGACTGCGGAATCGTTCGGTCATTTGTGGAGTTAAAGAGATTTCAGGTACCAACATAATGGCTTCTTTTCCTTCTTCTAATACCTTTTGAATAGCCTGCAAATAAACCTCTGTTTTGCCACTTCCTGTTACACCATGTAATAAAAAGGTTTGCGCTATTTGCTGGTCCATAGCTGTAGTAATAGCTTGGAGAGCAACCTGCTGCTCACTCGTTAATTGTAAGGCATGTGTACGTGAAACTTCCTTCGTAAATGGATCACGAAATACTTCCTCTTGAATAAATTGAGCAGCTCCTTTATCAATTACTGCCTCTAAAACTGAAATAGAGACCCTTGCTTCGTCACAAATTTGTTGGGGAGTAAAAATCTCTCCTAAGTGTTGGCACATCCATTGCAGTAATAGCCGTTGTTTAGCTGCTCTGGATGATTGCTCTAAAGCACGTTCAATAAGTTGTTGGTCTGCTGTTATTTGAACCATTCGAATTTCTTTCACATTTCCCTGTTGCTTCACAACATTTTCGATTGAAACAATGTTTTCTGCAACCAATTGCTTCAAAAGGGGTAGTAAACCTGCTCGCTCAAATTCTTTAAAATTTGCTCGTTGACGCTTCCCGAATATAGCCTGTACCTCTAGTGGCAATTGTTGACCTTGTTGTAGCTTAATCATTTTTTCATACTTGGCTCGAAGTGCAGATGGTAACATCACTTGCAAGGCATCTATTTCATAGCAAATCGTATCGTTCTTCAACCACTTCGCCATTCGCAACATCTCTTCTGTTAGGACTGGCTCCATATCTAAAATTTGATTGATTGCCTTTAGTTTATTTAACGGTACATCTGTTTCTTTCTTCAATCCAACAACAAAACCCAGGACATTCCTTGGACCAAATGGCACTTTAACACGACTTCCTAATTCGATAACACTAACCCATTCTACAGGTACTTGATAATCAAATGGACGGTCTACATGGTAAGTAGAGACATCTACAATGACCTCTGCTATCAAGAAGCTCATTGTTCCTCACCCTTTATAATATATGACCATAATGTCTGAGCAAAAAGTTGTGGGTTAATTGTAGCCAAAAACTGTCCGTTAAGCTGCGCTTTTTCACTAAAATCAATCCATCTCTCAGAAAGTATATTAAGCATTGGAGTTCCTTGCACTTTTTGTCCGAAAGTGATCGCTTTTATGCCTTCTACCGAAATGATCGGCGTTTCCTTTATAGTCGGCACATTTGCTGCATGGATCAATATTGCCTGAGGATATTGGATTTTATAAGCCTCCAGTTGCTGTATAGCATCAAACAAATTAGAATTTTCTATTTCAATTACATGTGCGCCTAGCATTCTTGCTTCATGTGCTAAAGCTCGGCCTATGGCTCCATTTGCCTGTGGACTAATTACATGCTGTTCATCCAATGGTACATGTAGGGCACCCGCAGTCACTATGACTGTTTTATCTGTTAGTGGTGTAGTTTTTCCAGAAAAAAAATCTTGTACAAGTGCAGTGATTTTTTCTGGCTCCTCTAGACGGCCCTTCCCGACATAGCCACATGCTAAAAAGCCTTCGGAAGGCTCAATAAATTTGTAGCCATCAGCTGATAGCCTATCCAAATTACGTTTTACCGCTGGATGGTCGTACATGTGTACATTCATGGCTGGTGCAATCCATACAGGTGCTGTCGTAGCAAGCAGGGTTGTTGTGATCATATCATCTGCTATACCATTGGCCATTTTCCCTATTATATTTGCTGTAGCGGGCGCTACTAAAATTAAATCAGCCCAGTCTGCTAAGTCTATATGAGCAATCACACTTGAATCTTTTTCATCAAACGTGTCAAAATAAACATCATTTTTGGACATCACTTGAAAACTTAATGGATTTACAAACTGTCTAGCAGAGGCTGTCATGATGACTTTTACATTGGCTCCTGCTTGTGAGAGCTTGCTTACAAGTGCCACAGCTTTATATACGGCAATCCCGCCTGAAACACAAAGTAAAATATTTTTATTCATGCTAGGTGTCGTCCTTTCAAATGATAAGCTCCCAAAGAAGGATTCCCTGGGAGCTTTCGGCATTCTGTATAATTAAAATCTACTGCTAACTAGACTAGCATGCATGTAAACATAGTAAAGCTCTTTACATGATGTTAGATTTCGTCCTCATACACAGTTGACTCATCCTGTGATACTTTCGTAAGTACACCTGCCGCTACTTCTTCAAGCGCTTTCCCAACATATTTATGGGAAACATACTTGTGTAAGCGTTCTGTGTCTTGCTCTTCTTGCATTTGGCGAGCACGTTTAGAAGCAAGGCTCACTAATGAATATTTTGAATCGATTTCTTTTTTTAAAGCGTCTACTGATGGGTATAGCATTGTTTTATTCTCCTCTCAACATTGACAAATATCTTTTTTCAACACGTTCTCTACGACAATGCTCGGCTTTAATAATCGCATTTATACGATCACAGGCATTCGTCACTTCATCATTTTCCACAACATAATCATACAAGCTCATCATTTCAAGCTCTTCACTTGCAGTAGCGATTCGTTTGGCAATGATATCCTCCGTTTCTGTCCCACGTCCAACTAAACGATCTTTTAATTCCGTTAAACTTGGAGGGGCTAAGAAAATAAATAAGGCATCTGGTGCTTTTTTACGAATTTGTGCTGCACCCTGCACTTCGATTTCTAAAAATACATCACGACCTGCATCAAGTGTTTCATTTACATAAGCTAATGGTGTTCCATAATAGTTACCGACAAATTCAGCGTGCTCTAATAAGCCACCTTGTTCGATTAACACTTCAAATTCATGACGTGTCTTGAAAAAATAGTCTACACCATCTACTTCACCTTCGCGAGGATTTCGTGTTGTCATCGAGATGGAATACTCATAATTCGTATTCGGCTGAGAAAATAATTCTTTTCGCACTGTCCCTTTACCTACACCAGAGGGGCCAGACAGAACAATTAATAATCCACGTTCTTTTATCATTTATTCTCTATATCTCCCTTAATTTATAACAGACACGTGCAAGTTATTCGATGTTTTGCACTTGCTCACGCATCTTTTCTAAAATTGTTTTCGCCTGAACAACAGCAATCGCTGCTTCTGTAGATTGATTTTTTGAACCAATCGTATTAATCTCGCGATGTATTTCCTGCATTAAAAAGTCCAATTTACGCCCAACCGAAATCTTTTCAAGTAATGTTTCCTCCAGCTGATTGAAGTGACTATCTAATCTGTCTAATTCTTCGGAGATGTCTACTCGTTCTGCAAAAATGGCTACTTCCGCTAGTAAACGATCTTCTAGCAATGTGCCATCTGCAACTTCATTAATTCGCTCTATTAATCGTGTACGATATTTTTCAACAGCAAGTGAAGAACACAAACGAATCTGATTGACTTGCTCCATTAACTGTTCTTTATATTGTACAACAACCTCTTGTAATTCTTGCCCTTCACGCTCACGCATTTGAACGAGCTGTGAAATCGCTTGTGAAATCGCTTGTTCTACAGCACTGAGCAAATCCTCTGGTGTAAGCTGGGGTTTTTGCTGTACAAGTGCCTGCTCTAACGATAAAAGCTCTTGCATCGTCCATTTTTCTTCAAGTGGTACTTTACTTGCTAATTGCTCTTTTGCCTTACGATACGCTTCAATTAATGACCAATTAATCTCAATAGATTGCTCTACGTTCTCTAAGTCCTTCACATATACCATCACATCAATTTTGCCGCGTGACAAAGCTTGAGAAATTAGTTTCTTTGCAAAAATTTCAGCTTCAAGCCATTCTTTCGGAAATTTTGCATTAATTTCTAAAAAACGATGGTTGACCGAGCGCATTTCCACGGTTAATTGAAAGTCTCTAGTTGTTGTGACACCTCTGCCAAAACCAGTCATACTACGCACCAAGGTTCGTCACACCTTTCTTTGCATACTGGGATTATTATAACATAAGCTTTGTCGATTATGACGACTCTCCAAAAAAATTTGGTTAAAGTAAAAGCTAATTCTACCACAATTGAAGCTATATTTTAATATTCACCTAAAAAATGCTATGATAAACATACCAAAAGAGTATTTGCGAGCTTAAAAATAGTGCATGCAGATACATTAAGAAAAAAATACGAAAGTACCAAGATGCTTGATATCGTTGGAAAGAGGAATTCATATGGCATTTGATGGCTTATTTACTTATTCAATAACTGCCGACCTACAACAGCTAGTCACTGGTCGGATTACCAAAATACATCAACCCAATGCACAAGAAGTTATTTTACATGTGCGAGCGAACGGAAAGAATCATAAATTACTGTTTTCCATCCACTCTTCTTATGCACGTGTACACCTTACTGAACAGGTGATTGAAAATCCAGCAGAGCCGCCAATGTTTTGTATGCTTTTGCGTAAGCATATAGAGGGTGGTTTTATTGCTTCTATAAAACAGCGTGATTTTGATCGCATTATAATAGTAGAAATTGAAAGTAAAAATGAAATTGGAGATCCAATTGTAAGAGAAATACATGCTGAAATTATGGGTAGACATAGTAATCTACTGTTGATTGATCAAGAGCAGGGAAAAATTATTGACAGCCTAAAACATTTACCGCCTTCAGTCAATAGCTTCCGTACTGTACTACCAGGGCAACCGTATATTGCACCACCCTCACAAAACAAATGGAATCCTTTAACGGTGACAGATGAAGAGCTAACAGCATTTTTTGCTGAAGGGAAAACCTCTAAAGAGCTAGTGCAACAATTAGCTGGTTTTTCACCTCTTCACGCGGAAGAATTATTGTATCGAATGAAGACGACTTCAAATACGCTAGTATGTTTCAAGGATTTTATGGCCTCCTTTGCGAACGGTGGAATGAAGCCTATGTACGTACTCTTCAATCAGAAAGTATACTTTTCCCCTATCGAATTAACGCATTTGCATGATGGGGATATAACAATCTATCCTAATGTCCATGAGCTTCTTGATCGTGTATTCTTTGCCCGTGCAGAGCGAGATCGTGTAAAACAACAAGCAGGCGATTTAGAGCGCTGGCTACAAAATGAGATTGACAAATTAGCTTTAAAAACAAAAAAGTTAACAAAGGATTATGAACGTGCCTCCAAGCTCGATCAATTCCAACTATATGGTGAGCTATTAATGGCTAATATCTATGCCTTTGAAAAAGGAGTTAAGGAAGTTACTGTCACAAATTACTATAGTGAAACTGGCGAAGAAATAACGATTCCAGTAAGCGAACGTAAAACACCTATTGAAAATGCCCAAAGTTATTATACAAAATATACAAAGGCAAAAAATGCCCTGGTCATGGTTCAAGAGCAGCTAGAAAAAACTACTGATGAAATTTCTTACTTCGAAATGCTTGCACAGCAAGTTCAGCAGGCTTCTCCTGGAGATATTGAGGAAATTCGTGAAGAGCTAGCAGAGCAAGGTTACTTAAAACTACGTCATGCGAAGAAAAAGAAAAAACAAGCGAAACCTGAACCAGAACGCTATGTTTCTTCTACAGGTGTAACAATCTCTGTTGGAAAAAACAATAAACAAAATGACATGCTGACATTCAAACTAGCAAAGCGGACTGATATTTGGTTACACACAAAAGATATTCCTGGATCTCATGTTGTCATTCATTCAAGTGAACCCGATGAAACGACATTGCGAGAAGCTGCCACTCTAGCCGCCTATTTTTCTAAGGCCAGAGAATCCTCTTCTGTGCCTGTAGATTATACCGAAATACGACAGGTCAAAAAACCAAATGGTGCCAAACCTGGTTTCGTCATCTATTTTGAACAAAAGACACTGTATATTGACCCGGATGAGGCAGTCATTTTACAGTTAAAGAAACAGTCATAAAGGAAGAAACCGATACAAATAGTATCGGTTTCTTCCTTTTTATAACGAGTACACGTAATCCGTACTATAAAACGATGAAAACAACCTTATCTTGATTGATTTTTACAGACAATCTTCCTTATTATAATAACAATATAAAAACACATGAATAATCTGCACTGTTTCCTTCAACGTATATTGACTTCTACTACTGAGAAACGCTAAATTAAAGTATAAAAATTTTTATAGAGCATTCAGGAAAGGGCGTATCTATATGTCTGTAGGTAAAAAATTAAGCTTTGGTTTCTTTGCAATTATTCTCACATTAATCATTTCTTTGTTCATTATGTTCCTGTTATTTTCAAACATTGAAAAAAAGATTGAAAATGCATTAGAAGGACATGTTGCCCTGGTAGAATTAGCAGATGATATTCAATACGAAATGGCTATGCAAGGTCTTTTCATTCGTGCCATCATCATCGAAGACAAACCTGCTAACAAAGAGAGTTTCTCAAAATATGCAAGTATGCTCGACACACATGTAGATGAAATCACTGAAAAATCGAATTCAGCTGAAATGGAAACATATGCACAGGAATTAAAAGTTCATAATGATTCTTTTAACAAGGCAGCAACTGAAGCAATAGCTTTATTTGAAGCTGGTAATCTAGAAGGTGCTTTGCAGAAGGTAAATGGTGAAGTCCAACAAGCTAATAAAGGTATACAAGATGTATCCGATCAAATTGGAAACTATCAAAAGCAACAACTAGATATTGTGACAAAAGAATCTAAACAGGCCGTGTTTAATTCACAAATTATTTCCATTATCGCAATCATTATTGGTATCGCTCTAGGTATTTTCCTTATTTTCTATATACAACGGACAATCTCACGCCCTTTAAAATCTGTCGTTCTGGCTGCAAACCATGTAGCTAATGGAGAATTAATTCATCCAGATATTACCCATCAATCAAAAGATGAAATTGGTCAACTTTCAGCAGCTTTTAATGCCATGAAGGGGAATCTGAAAAATTTATTAACGCATATACAGGACAATGCAGAGCATTTAACAGCTTCAGTAGAGGAACTTTCTGCCTCAACTGAAGAAATTACTGCCACTGCTGATGAAATTACAATACGGATTAACGAAACAGCTGAGGCTGCAGTGACAGCTACAGTTGCAGCTAACGAAAGCGCACACGCTATGGATGAAACGGCTGTAGGTGTTCAACGAATAGCTGAGGCAACTCAACAACTACATCAGAATGCTATAACAACTTCAGAATTAGCAACAAATGGAAATGAGACGGTAGAAGAAGCTCAGCAACAAATGAATGTCATCCATGAATCAACACAAACGATTAATAATCTTGTTCAAAAATTGAGTAAGCAATCAGATGAGATTAGTCAGATCACAGCTGTTATTACAGCTATTACAGATCAAACAAATTTATTGGCACTCAATGCAGCAATTGAAGCGGCTAGAGCTGGAGAGCATGGTAAAGGATTTGCGGTAGTAGCAGATGAGGTTCGTAAGTTAGCTGAGGAATCCAAACAATCAGCCAACCAAATCGTTGCCTTAACGCTAGATATTCAACAGGATACACATAATGTAGAAAAAGCAGTCTTTGATGGACTTCATTCTGTCACAGAGGGCGTTAAAATCATCGGACATGCAGGACAAGCCTTTGAAGGAATTGTGAAAGCAATTAATACGATGACAGATCAAATAGAAGATATATCAGCTACCTCTGAAGAAATTTCAGCTAGCGCTGAACAGGTTGCAGCGTCCGTTGCAGAAATCGCCCATGGTGCTTCAACGAGCGCGGATAATACAAAAATTGTAGCTTCAGCAACAAGAGAACAATCTATAACAGTACAACAAGTAAACCAAGTTGCCTCAGATCTAAGCGAAAAGTCCTTAGATTTACAGAATCAGATCAATCAATTTAAACTTTAAATAGAAAACAGTGCATTTTATAAATGGGATGCACTGTTTTTTATATTTTTTCATGGTATACCACTTAAAAAGTGGAAGAATATCCTTCTGAATAGCTATTGTTAACGTTTTCATTCGATGAATAAACAGATTTTTAGTAATTATTTGCATTATCAATCCTCTTCAGTAAGACAAATGACATCCTCAAAAAAACAATACGATTTAAACAGTTCTCTTTGGAAGAATACAAGGCGAAATGAAGCATTCCTTTTATTTTTTAACTGATGAATAAAACAGTAACCGACTGCATATATGCATGTATATACAACTAGCCCCAAAATTATTTCAAAAAAACTTAATCTCGTAAACTAGCTTGTCACTAAATCCAAATTTTTCTTAGTATGGGTACCTTTTTTCATACAAATGCTCATTTTTTTCTTTTTCTTCCCCACAAATGGATAATCCTAGAAAAATACAAAACAAGTTTCTTATATATCATTAATAGATAAAAATATTCATGTTTTGCGATAATAAATTACAAGAAATTACCTGTAAAAGAATCTAATTCACTGAGTTTTACATAGATTTTCTACAAATCTATACAAATTCCTCAAGGTATTACATCTATGACTTTTGATTCATTTTTCAAATATCGATAATATTATCAAAAAAATAGGAATTTTCCGTATAGTAAATCATTTTTTTATTTTTACTTTATTTTTGATATTCAGAATAAGTAAATATCAAATTTTTAATATATATACACTTCGCCTCTTTAGCGTGATAAATCGGAAAAATTTATTATTCTCCTAAATGTCAGATAATACTATATAAATTCGAATCTTTTTTATTTTGTACACAATGATTTTTTTGGTATATTAAATAGGAGCTTCACAAAAGGCTTAAAAATTGTATAAGGGGGATTCACATGAATAAAAACAAAAAGTTTTTATTACTAACAGTCCTTGCAGTATTTTCTTTAGTACTTGCTGCATGTGGCTTCGGTGGAGATTCGTCTGACAAATCTAAAGACGAAGGAAAAGATTCTGGTTCTTCAGAAACAACTTCATCAGGTGGCGAATTAAATGTAGTAGTAGCTTCTGAGCCGCCATCTCTTCATCCTGCATTAGCAACAGATACAACTTCTGGTGTTATTCTAACAAATACTTTTGAAGGATTAACAACACTTGATGCAGACGCTCGTCCAGTTGCAGCTGCTGCTGAAAGCTGGGAAGTTAGTGAAGATTTAAAAACATACACGTTCAAATTACGTGATGCTAAATGGTCAAACGGAGATCCAGTAGTAGCTGGTGACTTCGAATACGCTTGGAAATGGGCATTAAACCCAGACAATCTTTCTGAATATGCTTCAATCCTTTACCCAATTAAAGGTGCTGCAGCATACAACAATGGTGAAGGTTCTGCTGATGATGTAGGCGTTAAAGCACAAGACGAAAAAACATTAGTAGTAACTTTAGAAAACCCAACACCTTACTTCTTAGAATTAACAGCATTCAAAACATATGCACCATTAAACCAAAAAGTAGTTGAAGGTAATGATGAGTGGTATGCAGATGCTGGTGAAAACTATGTAACAAACGGTCCTTTCACATTAGCTGAATGGAGACACAATGATACAATCGTATTAAAGAAAAACCCAGAGTACTGGGATGCTGATAAAGTTTCTTTAGAAACTGTTAATATCGGTATGGTTGAGTCTGAAGCAACTGCAGCAACAAGCTTCAAAGCTGGAGAAATTGACTACTTAGGTGCACCATTCCAATCTGTGGCACTTGATTCAATCGACGCATTTAAAGCTGATGGTTCATTAAATATTAATGACCAAGCTTCTGTTTACTGGTACAAGCTAAATACAAAAGATAAAATCACTGGAAACGCTAACATCCGTAAAGCGTTAGCTTTAGCAGTTGATCGTCAAGGTTTAATTGACAACATTACTAAAGGTGAGCAAAAACCTGCATTAGGCATGGTTCCTATCGCAGTTCATGGCTTTGAAGAAGACCGTGGTTACTTCAAAGATAACGATATCGAAGGTGCTAAAGCAGCACTTGAAGCTGGTATGAAAGAACTTGGAATTACAAACCCAGCAGATATCAAAATTAACCTTTCTTACAACACTAGTGAAGCACACGCTGCTATCGCTCAATACGTTCAAGAGGGCTGGACTAAAAACCTAGGTATCACTGTAGGTCTAGATAACTCTGAATGGCAAGTATATTTAGAAAAACTTAACCAATTAGATTACCAAGTTGGCCGTATGGGCTGGGTTGGTGACTACAACGATGCTTATACATTCTTAGAAATGTATGACACTGCTGCAAACGGTAACAACGATACTGGTTGGGAAAGTGCAGAATACAAAAAATTATTAGATCAATCTAACGTTGAAGCAGATCCTGCTAAACGTCTTGAGCTTTTAAAACAAGCTGAAAAAGTTGCTGTAAATGATTTCCCAGTTATTCCAATCTACTACTACACGAACCTATCTGTAGTACAAGATTATGTGAAAAACATGAAGGCAGACATCCTTGGTAACATCTCTCTTAAAGAGGTTAAAGTAGAGAAATAATCAACAAATAATTCGCTTATTTAGCTCTACAGCGAAGAGCTGCCTCGTAGCCACTTCGGCGCGAGTCAGCTCTTTTTAAAATACGAAGGCATATATTTGTCTGAAAATTGACAAATAGAAGGAGGAGTTTTATGTGATTAAATATATTTTGAAAAGGCTGATGTATATACTTCTCGCGCTTTTCGTCATCGTAACGGTTACGTTTTTCTTAATGCGTCTCGCTCCTGGTAGTCCTTTCGCGAG
Organism: Lysinibacillus sp. FSL K6-4013; assembly: GCF_038630435.1. Classification (NCBI taxonomy): domain Bacteria; kingdom Bacillati; phylum Bacillota; class Bacilli; order Caryophanales; family Bacillaceae; genus Lysinibacillus; species Lysinibacillus sp. FSL K6-4013. The sequence goes on along the minus strand of NZ_CP152031.1, from coordinate 1,075,689 downwards.
TGAACGTAATTTCCCACCTCAAATTGAGGAGAAGTTAAACGAAACGTATGGATTAAATAACCCTTGGTATATTCAATATAAAGATTATTTAATCGATACGGCCACATTCAATTTCGGTGAGTCAATGAAATATAAAGCGCGTTCTACAAATGATATGATTTCTGAAAGTTTCCCTGTTTCATTAACATTAGGGATTGAAGCTATGCTATTAGCAGTTGGATTCGGTGTATTAATTGGCGTAGTTTCCGCGCTATATCATAATAGGTTCCCGGATTATTTGGCAACGTCCTTTGCGGTGCTCGGTATATCAGTACCTTCATTTATCTTAGCAGGTTTAATGCAGTATTTCTTAGCCTTTAAGCTAGGCTGGTTCCCTATTAGTGGGTGGAAGGGCTTTATTTATAGTATTTTACCAGCCCTTGCAATCGCTTTCTCTCACATGGGCTTTATCGCAAAATTAACACGTTCAAGTATGCTTGAACAAAACAATAGTGATTATGTAAAAATGGCTCGTGCAAAAGGTATTGGTAAATGGACAATCGTATTCCGTCATACATTACGAAATGCCCTTCTGCCAGTCGTAACATACCTTGGTCCATTAACAGCTGGTGTTGTAACAGGTAGTTTCATTGTTGAGCAAATTTTCGCTATTCCTGGACTTGGTAAGCACTTTGTTCAAAGTATTACAAACCGTGACTATACAGTAATTATGGGTACGACGGTGTTCTATTCCATCATCCTTTTATTTGCGGTATTAATCGTTGATATTCTATATAGTGTGATTGATCCGCGTATTAAACTGAAAGGAGCGAAAAAATAATGACACAGCAACAAATTGAAAAAGATAAGTTTAAAATTGTTGGTGGAAATCATGAAGCAACGGAAAAATTAGCTGATAAATCAGTCTCCTTTTGGAAAGAAGTATTTCTCCGTTTCTCTCATAACAAATTAGCCATCATTGGGATAATCATTTTAATCATTGTTATTTTAATGGCTACATTCGTACCAATGTTTTCTCAATATAAAGCAAGTGATCAGCTAGGTGTTTACAACGCACCACCATCTGCACAATTTTGGTTTGGAACGGATGACCTTGGTCGTGATATTTTCGTTCGTATTTGGGAAGGCGCTCGTATTTCCCTATTTATCGGTATTGCTGCAGCGATTATTGATTTAATTATCGGTGTTTTATGGGGAAGTATTTCAGGCTTAGCAGGCGGTCGTGTTGATAACATCATGATGCGTATTGCCGACGTTTTAACAGCTGTACCTTACCTTCTAGTAGTAATCGTACTTTTAGTTGTTATGCAACCTGGTTTAATTCCTATGATTATTGCCCTGTCCATCACTGGATGGATTAACATGGCTCGTATCGTTCGTGGTGAAGTATTATCTATTAAAAATCAAGAATATGTTCTTGCTGCTCGTACATTAGGTGCTAGTACAGGCCATTTAATTATTAAACACTTAGTTCCGAATGCTCTTGGTGCAATCTTAGTAACGATGACGTTAACAATTCCATCTGCTATTTTCACTGAATCATTCCTAAGCTACCTTGGTCTTGGGGTGCCTGCTCCAACTGCTTCTTGGGGTACAATGGCCTCTGATGGTAATAAAGCTATTGCCAATGCTCCATGGCGCTTGATTTTCCCAGCAGTATTTATCTCACTGACAATCTTTGCGTTTAACGCAGTTGGTGACGGCTTACGTGACGCTCTAGATCCAAAACTACGTAAATAAGGAGGTGGCCGAAATGAGTAAAACAATTCTAGAAGTAAAAGATTTAAGAATTAACTTTAAAACTTATGCAGGGCTTGTCCATGCTGTACGTGGTGTTAACTTTGATTTAAAAGAGGGTGAAACACTCGCTATAGTAGGTGAATCAGGCTCTGGTAAAAGTGTTACAAGTAATGCATTAATGAAACTAATTCCCCAGCCACCTGGTATTTATGAGTCAGGACAAATTTTATTTAATGGCCGTGATTTAGTTCCATTAACTGATAAAGAAATGTCTAAAGTACGCGGAAATGAAATTGCAATGATTTTCCAAGATCCTATGACAAGTTTGAACCCAACAATGAAGGTCGGACGTCAAATAACTGAAGTAATTTTGCAACACAAAAAAGTTTCTAAAGACGAAGCGAAAAAACGTGCGATTGAGCTTTTAACACAGGTAGGTATCCCCTTCCCTGAAAAACGCTATAACCAATACCCACATGAATTTTCAGGTGGTATGCGTCAACGTGTTGTTATTGCCATTGCCCTTGCAGCTGATCCTAAGCTATTAATTGCAGATGAGCCGACAACAGCTCTAGACGTAACAATTCAAGCGCAAATTTTAGAATTAATGAAAGAAATTCAGAAAAACTCGCAAACATCTATCATTTTCATTACACACGATTTAGGAGTAGTGGCGAATATCGCTGACCGTGTAGCAGTAATGTACGCTGGACAAATCGTTGAATATGGTACTGTAAATGATATTTTCTATAATCCAAAGCATCCTTACACATGGGGTCTACTTGGTTCAATGCCAGATTTAGATAATGATACTGATGAGCTATTACGTACGATTCCAGGCTCACCACCAGATCTGACGAATCCACCTAAGGGTGATGCATTTGCAGCTCGTAACGAGTATGCTATGGCCATTGATTATGAACAAGAGCCACCAATGTTCCAAGTAAGTGAAACACATTTTGCAAAGACTTGGTTGTTGCATCCTGATGCACCAAAGATTCCTCTTCCAGATGCGGTTGCTAAACGTATTGAAGGGTATTTAGCAAAGGAGGCACAAGAAAATGACTAAAACTGGTGCGAAAAAAATTCTTGAAATCAAAAATTTACAGCAGCATTTTGGTTCGCCAAGTAATCCTATCAAAGCTGTAGATGGTATCAGCTTCGATGTTTACGAAGGTGAAACACTTGGTCTTGTGGGTGAATCAGGTTGTGGTAAGTCAACAACTGGTCGTTCAATTATTCGTTTATATGATATTACAGGTGGCGAGATTGTTTTCGATGGTGAAAATGTCCATGGAAAAAAATCTAAAAATGAGTTAAAGAAATTTAACCGTCAAATGCAAATGATTTTCCAAGATCCTTATGCTTCTTTAAACCCTCGTATGACGGCTGGTGAGATCATTGGTGAAGCCTTTGATATTCATGGCCTTTACAAGGATAAAAAAGAACGTCGTGCAAAAATTCAAGAGTTACTTGAAGCTGTTGGTTTAAACAAAGAACACGCGAATCGTTACGCACACGAATTCTCTGGTGGTCAACGTCAACGTATTGGGATTGCCCGTGCACTAAGTTTAGATCCTAAGTTTATCATTGCAGATGAGCCAATCTCTGCGCTAGACGTATCTATCCAAGCGCAAGTTGTTAACTTACTAAAACAACTACAAAAAGAACGTGGCTTAACATATCTTTTCATTGCCCATGACTTATCTATGGTAAAATACATCAGTGACCGTATTGCTGTAATGTACCGTGGTAAAATCATGGAAATCGGTAAAGCAGATGATATCTACAATCACCCTGTTCATCCGTATACAAAATCTTTACTATCAGCTATCCCACTTCCTGATCCAATGTCAGAGAAGCGCCGTCAACGTATTCAGTACAAGCATACAGAGGTTGACGAAAGTGCAACCTACCATGAAGTAGGTGATCAGCATTATGTTTATGGTACTGCTGATCTAGTAAAAACTTGGGTTGCTAATCGCTAAAAGCTATAACTCCTATCGACAGTATAATTACTGAGATGGGAGTTTTTTTAATTTTACTTCTTCCTTACCCAATATCCCGATCAGTGTAAACCTAAATAAACTTACTACCTTTTAGTAGACTATAATTCCCTTCATTCTTTTATTTTACATAAAATAATTAGTTAATAAATACCATTTATGTAAAATTAGTTTAAATATTTTAAGGAATATATTATGATAGAGTTAACACGAATAAAGGGGTGTATTCAATGAAAAAAAGTATGAAACTTCTTCTTGCTACATGTTGTTTTACAATCGTATTAATTAGTGTTGGTTCTACCACAGCATCTGCCTACCCTGGTCCATGCCACAGTCCAAAGCCTTGTGTGATTAGACCATAATAGTTGCTCTCAAAACATTATTTCCAGGTCTCTATGGTCTCTGTAAGGACAATCAATATTACTATGTATTAAACTATTATCCTTTATAAAATTCGGCACCTTTAAATGTGATTACTTTTACATTTAAAGGTGCCCTATTTTCTTGTCACTTATTTAATATCCATTTTTTAATTACCTTCTAGATTTTGGATTTAATGCATCCTTTAACCCTTCTCCGATAAAATTAATGGACAAAATTACTAGCGTAATAGCTGTTGCAGGAGGCACCCACATCCAAAGCTTCTCCTTTAATACCTCTGAGTTTCTAGCTTCGGACAGCATATTCCCCCAACTTGGTGTATCTGCTGGTACGCCCAACCCTAAAAAGCTTAAACCAGATTCAGCGACGATTGTTACAGCCATCAGCAATGTTGCTTGTACAATAATCGTCGAAGCAACATTAGGTAGTAAATGCTTCATAATAATCTTTGATGATTTACATCCTATTGATTGAGCTGCTAATATATACTCATTTTCCTTTTCAGCAAGCACCCTACTCCGTACAATCCTTGCAACTGATCCCCACATTAACAGTGAGATAACAAAAATCAAAGTCCATAGACCAGATACTTTTCCAATTAGAATTTGATTTAAAACAATTACAAAAATCATAAATGGAAACATTAAGATAAAATCTGTAAATCTCATGAGTATTTGATCTATTTTTCCACCAAAGTACCCTGAAATGGCGCCGACAGCAGTTCCAATTAAAACAATAAAGAACATACAGCTTAATCCTACTGTTAAGGAGGATCTACCAGCATAGAGCATTCTTGTAAACACATCTCGTCCATTTGTATCTGTTCCTAACCAATTTTCACTAGATGGTGGTTTACTTATTTGGGTAAAATCAACCCGGACAATATCTTTAGTTGTAATATATGGTGCTAGAAACGATAAGATAATAACGATCAGTAGAAATATAAGGCTAATCAAGGCTAGTTTATTTTTAAAGAACTTTCGTCTCGCAATTACCCATGGCGAGGGGCTTTTCTTTGGCGATTTTGGCGTTAAAACTTCTTGATCCGTTACCAATGTCATATTTCCCCCTCCTTAATCCAATCTAATACGTGGATCTACTACACCATATAATAAATCCGCTATTAAATTTCCAAAAAGTGTTAAAAACGAAAGTAACATTGTGATCGACATCATGACTGCATAATCCCTTCTTCCAACTGATTCAAGGAAGAGAGCACCTATTCCAGGATACGTAAAGATTGTTTCTGTTATTACCGCACCGCTAATTAAAGTTGCGATATCAAACCCAAGGAACGTAATAAGAGGAATAATAGAATTTCGTAAAATATGTTTGTTATAAATTTTCGATTCTTTTGTTCCCTTTGCTCTCGCAGTTCTTACAAAATCTTTTCTACTATTTTCAATAATGTCATTCCGCAAAAATTGTGTATAGGATGCTGTTCCCATCAATCCTAATATAAGCGCAGGTAGTAAAACATGGTGGAATCTACTTATATAGTAGTCCAAATTTCCAGGCTCTAGCCCGACACCAACAGATCCGTTAAATGGGAACCAACCTAACTTGAACGAGAAAAAGTAAATGGCTACAATTCCCGCAACAAATGACGGAATGGCTAAAGCTAGATAATTATACGTTGCAATCAAATTATCCCCAAGTGTATAGGGTTTTCTACCAGCATACATGCCCATGATAAATGCAAATATGTAGGTAAAAATTAACGATGTTAGGGCTAAAAATATGGTATTAGGTATACGCTGCGCAATAATTTCTACTGCTGGTTTCTTATAAACAGTTGATTTACCAAAATCCCCTTGCATAAAATTAACAATCCATCTACCGTATTGCTGGATAATAGGATCGTTATAGCCTAATTTTTCTCTCATTTCTTCGATATATTGTGGATTCGTATTAGAAGGATCAATTTCACCAGCAAATGCATCTCCTGGCATCATTTTCGCTAAAAAGAATACCACCAACGAAATAAGGAGTAACAATGGGATCATGCCAAGTAGTCGTCGAAGTGTATATTGAAGCATGTAACGTCTCCTTATCTATAAATTTACTAACTAAGTCCTCTTTTCAAGGACTTAGTTAGCAAGAATTAAAGTACACAATAGCTTATTCTTTAATATGCCATTTATAAACATCCGTTTGGAAGCCAACAGCGTTGACATGAACACCTTGTAAACGGTTATTAATACCATATAAATCTAAGTTTTCCCATAAAGGAAGTGCAGGTAATTCTTCGTTGAAGTATTTTTGCCATTCAACATATGTTGCCATACGTTTTTCTTTGTCAAATGCTTCTTCACTTAAGCCTTTATCCAATAATTCTTGGTTTTTAGGATCTACCCAACGACCATAGTTCCACTCAGCGTCATTACCCCATAATCCTGATGGATCTGGATCAGCACCTGTACTCCACGCACCGAAGAATGCTTCTAAAGCTGCATCATCATTATCTTTCATATCATTATATAAGTTAAACTCAATTAAACTACCTGTCGCTAATTCTGTTTTTACACCAATATCATTCCAAGATTGAACAATTGCTTGTGCACGTCCTTCAAATGCTGCGGAACCTGCATAGTGACCAAATGAAATTTTAAATGGTTGTCCCTTTGGATCTTCTACGAAACCATCACCATCTTTATCTACATAACCTGCAGATGCTAATAGCTCTTTTGCTTTTTCTGGGTTGAATTCATATTGGTTTAGTTCTGACTCTGGTGCAGCAGTCCAGAAAGTAGTTGGAATCACAGTGTTGGCAACTGTTGCTTTTCCTTCTAAGAAAGCATCGATCATTGCTGGACGGTTAATTGCATATAATAATGCTTGACGTAATTCTTTTGCATTAAATTTATCAAAATCTGCCACATTTTTTAATGTAGCTTTATCACGATGACCAAAACGAAGTCCGATATATGAATAGCCCACACCATTAGTTTCTTCAATACGTACATTGCCTAATGCTTCTAATTCTTTTACAGATTGTGGTCTAATATCCATAATGTCAATTTCTCCATTTTGGAATGCACCAGTTGCTAATGATGGGTCAATTACTTTTACAATAACACCATCAAGCTGTGGTTTGCCCTTCCAGTAATCATCAAAACGCTCTAATTCAGAATATTCTCCATCTACAACTTTTTTCACCTTAAATGGCCCTAAGCCAACAGGATTTTCACGAACTTGCTTTGACTCCTCTAAATCCTTAACAGCAATACCTTCATAATGTTTCTTCGGCATTGGATTTGACCATAGATTTTCTAAATTATTAATTTTCACTTGTTCAAAAGTGATTTTTACAGTGTATGGATCTACTACTTCAATACCTTCGATTTTGTCAGCCTTACCTTCTTTTTTAGCTTTGGCACCTTTAATTCCCTCAACATAATTGTAGCGAGGTCCAGCATAATCAGGATGCGCAAGAGTTTCTAAAGCAAAAACCCAGTCATCAGCTGTTAATTCCTCACCATTATGCCATTTTACACCCTTCTGGAATGTAAACGTATACGTTAATTTATCCTCACTAATTTCCCATGAAGCTAAGTTTGGAACATATTCTAAGTCATCATTTACATCATAAATACCTTCCATTGTGAAATTTTGAATATAGCTGTCTACAATACTACCTGAATAAGCAGGATCATATACGCCTTCAGGTGCAACATCTGTACCATATGTTACGATGCCACCCTCTGTAGAAGGTTCATCTGTTGTTGTCGTTGTATCCCCGCTTGTATCCTTTTCATTTTCCTTCTCTGTTTTTGATGAGTCATTATTACATGCAGCTAAAAATAATGCCATAACTAGCAATAGCATAAATGACCATAATGCTGATTTTTTCATTTTTTTCCCCCCGTAATTTTATTTTTGTCAATAACTATTTTCCGTTTTTAGTTTTTAATATAAATGACAAGCAACACTATGCCCCGACTTCACCTCCTTTAAAGCTGGCTTAGATAATGAACATTCTGCCATTGCCTTTGGACATCTTGGATGGAATGGACAGCCTGATGGTGGATTAGCAGGGCTCGGTATATCTCCCTCTAAAACAATACGACTATTTTTCTTTCTCGGATCTGGCACAGGTATTGCAGAGATCAATGCTTGTGTATAAGGATGTAATGGCTCATCGTAAATATGTTCCTTATCAGCTATTTCTACAATATTTCCTAGATACATCACGCCAATTCGATCGCTCATATGCTTGACCACACTTAAATCATGTGCGATAAACAGGAATGTTAAATCAAACTCATCCTGAAGTTCTTTTAATAGATTAAGAACTTGTGATTGTACTGATACATCTAAGGCTGAAACAGGCTCGTCTGCAATAATAAGCTTTGGTCTAAGTGCAAGTGCCCGAGCAATACCAATACGCTGGCGCTGGCCACCTGAGAACTCATGAGCATATTTATAATAGGCATCTTCAGGTAAGCCGACTTTTCTTAATAGCTCCATTACCTCGCCTTTTAATGATTTCAATGATTTGTTACTGAAATTCATAATCGGCTCTGCAACAATGCTTCCTACCATTTGCATAGGATTTAAAGATGCGTATGGATCCTGAAATACCATTTGAATATCTTTTCGTATATCTCTTAAAGATTTCCCTCTCAAGTTTGTAATATCTTTACCGTCAAAGATAATTTTTCCATCCGTCGAGTCTAATAATCTTAAAATTGTCCGTCCAGTTGTCGATTTGCCGCAACCCGATTCTCCAACTAACCCTAATGTCTCACCATTTTTAATAGAAAAAGAAATGTTATCCACTGCTTTTACATGACCAACAGTATGCCTTAAGAAGCCACCTTTGATTGGGTAATATGTTTTCAAATCAATTATTTCTAATAAGTTATCCTTTTTTTGTTTTACGATTGTTTCATTCATGTTGTCAGCTCACACCCTTTCTAGTATCGCAACTTTCATAAAGTAAACAAGATACCTCATGTCCATCATCTATAAAGGAAAGTTGCGGCGTAACCTTGCTACAATCAGGCATAGCTGAAGGACATCTATCCACAAAACGGCAACCTATTTGGGGCATATTTTTCAACGAAGGTACAATCCCTTGAATGGTCGTTAACTTTTCAACTTCCTCATCGATTCTTGGTATAGAAGCCATTAATAGCTTTGTATAAGGATGCTGAGGGTTGTGGAACAAATTATCTACATTTGTTCTTTCTACAATTTTCCCTGCATACATGATAATTACTTCATCACACATTTCGGCTACGACACCTAAATCATGTGTAATAAGCACGATGGACATATCATTCTTTGCTTGAATTGTCTTTAATAGATCTAGGATTTGAGCTTGTACCGTCACATCAAGAGCCGTAGTAGGTTCATCTGCAATTAATAGTTTAGGTTGACATGCAATGGCAATGGCAATCATAACCCTTTGTCTCATACCACCAGATAATTGGTGTGGATACTCATCAACAATTTGATCCGCTCTCGGTATGCCAACTTGTTTTAATAAGTCTATTGCTTTACTTTTAGCCTCTGCCTTTGAGATTTTAGAGTGATTTAAGATAATCTCTTGTATTTGTGAACCAATTGTAAAAACGGGATTTAATGATGTCATGGGTTCTTGGAAAATCATACTGATATCTTTTCCTCTAATCTTATTCATGTCATCGCTAGAATAATTTTCGATGTTTTTGCCTTCAAACTTAATTTCTCCGCCTGTAATTTTACCAATCCCTTTTGGAAGAAGCTGCATAACTGAAAGGGACATGACACTTTTTCCACATCCAGATTCTCCAACTACCCCAATAATTTGACCTGATTTGACTGAAAAAGAAACATCATCAACAGCATGATAAATCTCCCCATCTATATCAAAACCAGTTTTAAGGTTTTTCACTTCTAACATTAAGCTCATTTAATATCACACCTTTAATTTTTTTACTAAAAATCACTACATCCTTTATGTAAGCAACAGAAACATATGTCTAAAATGTATTCTTTAAGTAAAAGATGTAAAAAGAAATTAGCTTTTGGATTCCCTCATAAGATCCAATATTCCGAAAAATTAGATCATAAGGTGTTAAACCTATTTCAAAATTATATTAGCTAAAAAAAACATCAAATTTTAAAAAGAACATCTTCCTTACATAAAATTGACCCTATTTTCCAAATGTAATAGTAACTGGATCAGTATATAATATTCTGACAATTAGGCGTAATGCTATTTTATCTGGAAATAATACATTTAATCAAGTGAATTTTTACAATTCTCATAATATTACATACAAAATAATCCATACAACTATACCATTTTAAATTAGATGCTTTAGGTTTTGCCATACTGAACATTTGTTCATTTTTAACTTTATTTGCCTAAAGTATCATTTTTTTATTTTACTAAAATAATAACAACCTACTCAATTGACCTATTCATACTACGTTAAAATTTACTTTTATTTGGAAAACATGATTATAAAAGGATTTTTATTGTTTATTTAATTCATAGAATGATACTAAATTTTCCTAATTATTATTAATGAATAATTTTATTTATTAAAGTGCTAAACAAATAAAGTATTTTATATTACATTAGAAAAATAAATTATTTTTACAATTTCTTTAATCTATAGGCCATACTTCTTTTAAAAGTTAACAAAGTTTATTTTCCTTTGACTACGTCGAAAAAACACAAAAAACAACTATCAACAAAAGTATCGATAGTTGTTTCTATGCATTTGCTCTCTTTTATATTCCAGTAACTCTATGTTTTACTACTACTTTTACAAGATTTCTAATTATAGCTCTCCAGCTTTTAATTTTCCATGCCACTCTTTTAAGAATGGAATATCTTCTTCTTTAATAGCGCCGGATTCATTTGCTGCTTCAATCAGATAATCAAAATTTGTTAATGATACATATTGGATGCCAGCCTCATCAAATGCTTGTTCAGCGCGTGGAAGATTATATGTATAAACACATACAACGCCAAGCACCTCACAGCCTGCTGCACGCAATGCTTCTACTGCTGTAATGGAAGAGCCACCTGTAGAGACGATATCCTCCACAACCACTACTTTTTGTCCTGCTGCGTATTTTCCTTCAATTTGATTGCCACGACCATGCTCCTTCGCTTTCGAGCGTACATAAACCATTGGTAATTCTAAAATATCACTTACCCATGCTGCATGTGGGATACCTGCTGTAGCTGTTCCTGCTACAATTTCTGTCGCACCGAAGTTCTCTTTGATGACAGAGGCTAAACCATTTGCTAATTGTTTTCGAATAACTGGATCGGAAATGGTTAAACGTGTATCACAGTATATAGGTGATTTAATACCAGATGCCCATGTAAATAGCTCTGTAGGATTTAATTCTACAGCCCCAACTTTTAACATAGCGTGTGCAATTTCATTTTGTAATGTCATAATTTATGCCTCCCATAATTCACTTACGATTTTATACGCTGCTACTGGATCCTGTGCACCTGTTACAGCACGGCCAACAACGATGAGTGATGAACCATCACGCTTTGCCCCATCAGGTGTTGCTATACGTTTTTGATCGTGTGCAGCACCGCCAGCTAAACGAATTCCAGGTGTGACACGTAGAAATTCATCTCCACACGCCTCAGCAATCGCCTTAGCCTCATGGACAGAGCAAACAACACCTTGTAAGCCAGCTTCCTTTGTGAGCCCTGCGTAGTGTAGGACAGACTCTTGCAATGAAAGAGCAATTTTTTGCTCTGCTTGCATTTGTTCTTCTGTTGTGGATGTTAATTGAGTAACGGCTATTAGTGCAGGACGTACTTTGCCTAATGGCGTTCCCGCTTCAAGTCCTTCTAGAGCAGCTTCCATCATAGGACGTCCGCCTGCAGCATGGACATTAACTAAATCTACCCCTAATTTTGCTAGACCCTTCATCGCAGAGCCTACTGTATTTGGGATATCATGTAATTTTAAATCAAGGAAAATATCATGACCTAAATCCTTTACTTTGCGTACGATATCAGGTCCTTCTTGCATATATAATTCCATTCCAATTTTCACGAAAAGAGGCTCATCGAACTTTTTAAGAAAATCGAATACTTCTTTTTCTCCTGGAAAATCTAGAGCTAGTATAGGTTTCGTATTCATCAACGATGGCTCCTTCCAATAATCTCTGTTATATGTTCTACACCTAATGCATCCAGCTTTGCTGGTAATTCTTCAATAATGTTCGGACAAACGAAATGGTCAACAAAGTTAGCTGTTCCTACTGCTACAGCTGAAGCACCTGCAGACATAAAATCAATGACATCCTGCGCTTCTGTTACACCGCCCATACCAATTATCGGAATATTGACAGCCTTGTACACCTCATAAACCATTCGTATTGCTACAGGCTTTACAGCAGGACCAGATAGTCCACCTGTGCCATTAGCAATGACTGGCTTACCTGTACGCTCGTCTAATCGCATACCAACCAATGTATTAATCATCGTAATACCATCTGCTCCACCTGCTTCAACAGCTAGGGCAATATCAACGATGTTCGTCACGTTTGGTGATAGCTTCACATAGACTGGCACTTCTGACACAGCCTTTACTGCCTTGACAAGCTCACGGGCTGTAGCAGGATCTGTTCCAAATTGAATACCACCACATTTCACATTAGGGCAAGAAATATTCAGCTCCAGCGCTTTAACATTTGGTGCTGTTGAAATACGGCGTGCTACTTCTACATAATCTGCTGTCTCTGTTCCAGCGACATTGGCGATGATAGGCACATCAAAACCCTCTAAAAATTTTAATTCCTCATTCATCACTTTTTCAATGCCTGGATTTTGTAGACCAATGGCATTTAACATTCCTGCTGCTGTTTCGGCAACACGAGGCGTAGGGTTACCCGCACGCGTTTCGACCGTTGTTGCCTTAATCATGATAGCACCTAGATTAGACAAATCATAAAGCTGTGCATATTCACGACCAAAGCCAAAGCAACCTGAGGCTGGCATAATAGGGTTTTTTAAATCTAAGCCTGGTATTTGAATTGCTAAACGACTCATAGTGCCACCGTTCCTTTCGGGAAAACTGGACCATCAGAGCAAACTTTAACATAGTCTTTTTCAACTTGATCCGTTGTTTTGCATACACATGCAAAGCAAGCTCCAATCCCACAGCCCATACGTTCTTCAAATGATAAATAGCCCTCTTTTTCAGGGTAATAGCCTTCTAATGCTCTTAACATTGGTAAGGGGCCACAGGAATAAAAAACATCAAATTCAGGAGCACGCGTCTCTAAAACCGTGGTTACAAAGCCTTTTGTACCTTTCGAGCCATCCACCGTAACATAATGCGTTTCACCAAGTGCACTAAATTCATCCTCATAAAAGCAGACATCCTCTGTTTGGAAGCCTAGGACATGGATTGTTTTCACACCACGAGCATTCAATTGCTTGGCTAGCTCATATAATGGAGGTACACCAATACCACCACCAACTAATAGCGCCGTGCCTCCTTCCTGAACTGCATCTACTGGAAAGCCATTCCCTATTGGGCCAAGTACATCGACTTGTTGCCCCTCACGATTCGTCGCTAACACTTTCGTACCGCGCCCCTCGGCACGATAAATCATCGTAAATTCATTGTTGTCTTGATCAATATTTGCAATACTAATTGGTCGACGTAAAAGCGGCTCCAGTGAATCCGACACCTTTACATGGACAAACTGGCCAGGAGTCATCTCCTGAACCAGTTCACCATGAAGTGTCAGTTCGAAAATGTTTGTCGCAATTTGCTTTTGAGAGACGACCGTCATTTTCTCTTGACGTATCATATTAGTGTACTACCTCCGCTTTTGGCATTTGTTCTGCTGTAAATGTCATAGATTCGATAACACGTACCATTGCTTCTGCTGTATCTAGAGATGTTAGACAAGGTACACCATTTTCTACAGACTCACGACGAATTCGGAAGCCGTCACGAGCTGGTTGCTTGCCTTTTGTTAATGTATTGACAACAAGCTGAGCTTCCCCATTTTGAATAAGGTCAATCAATGTTTGTCCTTTCGCCCCGATCTTACCTACTACATCCGTTCTTACGCCTGCTGCTTCAAATGCTTTTGCTGTACCTTCAGTAGCTACAATGCGATAGCCTACTGTTGAGAAGCGTTTTGCTAATGCAATCGCTTCTTCCTTATCTTTATCAGACACAGTGAATAATACTGTACCTTCTGTTCGGATTTCCATACCTGCTGCAACTAAGCCTTTATAAAGAGCTTTTTCTAATGTTGCATCTTTCCCCATTACTTCACCAGTAGATTTCATTTCAGGCCCTAATGTAATGTCTACACGACGTAATTTAGCGAATGAGAACACTGGTACTTTTACAAATACGCCTTTTTGCTCCGCTGCTAAGCCTGTTGGATAGCCTTGCTCTACAATGGATTTGCCAAGGATTGCTTTTGTTGCAATATTAGCCATTGGAATATTTGTAATCTTACTTAGGAACGGTACTGTACGTGATGAACGTGGGTTCACCTCGATAACAAATACTTCGTTTTGTGAAATAACATATTGAATGTTCATTAAGCCGATGATGCCTAGCCCCTTCGCAAGACGAGTTGTATAGTCAACTAATGTATCTTTTTGTGCCTGTGTTAATTTTTGCGGTGGGTAAACAGAGATTGAGTCACCAGAGTGAACTCCTGCACGCTCGATGTGCTCCATAATTCCTGGAATTAACACATTCTCACCGTCACAGATAGCATCTACTTCAATTTCCTGACCTGTTAAGTAACGGTCTACTAAAACTGGATGATCTGGAGATGCCTCTACCGCATTTTCCATATAGTGCTGTAATTCTTCTTGGTTATAAACAATTTCCATTGCACGTCCACCAAGTACATATGAAGGGCGAACAAGCACTGGGAAGCCTAGACGCTCACCAATGGCAAGAGCTTCCTCTGTAGAAACCGCTGTTTCTCCTTGAGGTTGTGGAATATCTAATTCACGTAGCGCCTGCTCAAATTTATCTCGGTTTTCTGCACGGTCAATATCCTCAAGAGATGTACCTAGGATTTTCACGCCATTAGCAGCTAATTTATCAGCAAGGTTGATAGCCGTTTGACCACCAAATTGAACAACAACACCAATTGGTTGTTCTAAGTCGATAATATGCATAACGTCCTCAATTGTTAATGGTTCAAAGTATAACTTATCGGAAATTGAGAAGTCTGTTGACACCGTTTCTGGATTTGAGTTGATGATGATTGCTTCATAACCCGCTTCTTGAATCGCCCATACTGAGTGTACAGTGGCATAGTCAAATTCTACCCCTTGCCCGATACGGATTGGACCTGAACCAAGTACCACAACAGAAGGTTTTTCTGACTTAATCGATTCATTTTCGTCTTCATATGTGCCATAGAAATATGGTGTTTCTGATTCAAATTCTGCTGCACATGTATCCACCATTTTATAGACTGGCATAATGCCATGCTCTTTACGATAAGCGTAAAGATCTTCTGGTGTCGTTTCCCAAAGTTCAGCAATTTTCTTATCTGCAAAGCCTAAACGTTTAGCTGTTCGTAGTACGTCTTTGTCATTCTTATTGTCTGCAAGCGTTTGTTCCATATCCACAATATTTTTAAATTTATTTAAGAAGAATTGATCGATTGCTGACCATTCATGAATTTGTTCAATTGTTACACCTCGACGTAAAGCTTCACCGATGAAGAATAGACGTTCATCCCCAGCCTTGCGAATACGTTTTTCAATCCAAGAATCGGAATTTTCTTCAGCATGTTTTAACTCTAAATGTACTTGACCTGTCTCAAGAGAACGAACCGCTTTTAGCATAGCTTCCTCAAAAGTACGACCTAACGCCATTACTTCACCAGTCGCTTTCATTTGCGTACCAAGATTACGTTTAGCAGATTCGAATTTATCGAATGGCCAGCGAGGAATTTTTGCTACGATATAGTCCAGTGCAGGCTCAAAACAAGCATATGTTGAACCTGTTACAGGGTTCTTAATTTCATCTAACGTTAAGCCTACTGCAATTTTAGCGGCTAGCTTAGCAATTGGATAACCTGTTGCTTTTGATGCTAATGCAGATGAACGAGAGACACGTGGATTTACTTCAATCACATAGTAATTAAAGCTATATGGATCAAGTGCAAGCTGTACATTACAACCACCTTCTATTTTTAATGCGCGAATAATATCGAGTGAAATATTACGTAGCATTTGGTTTTCGCGATCAGATAGTGTTTGCGTTGGTGCAACAACGATTGAGTCACCTGTATGAATCCCTACTGGGTCAACGTTTTCCATGTTACATACAACGATGGCATTGTCAGCTGCATCACGCATTACTTCGTATTCAATCTCTTTATAGCCTGCGATTGATTTCTCTAATAGACATTGCGTTACAGGTGAATATTTTAAACCCGATGTCACAATCTCTTCTAAGTCTTGATCGTTGTAGCAAATACCGCCCCCTGTACCGCCAAGTGTAAAGGCAGGTCGAACAATAACAGGATAGCCAATTTTCGCAACAAATCTTTTCGCTTCATCTAAGTTATGAATAATATCAGATTCAGGAACTGGAGCTCCTAGCTCATACATTAGATTACGGAATAAATCACGGTCCTCTGCTTTATGGATGGCATCTAATTTAGTACCAAGAATTTCAATCCCAAGCTCATCTAGAATACCTGATTTGTCTAATTCGATCGCCATATTTAGGCCCGTTTGACCACCAAGTGTTGGTAAAATCGCGTCTGGGCGTTCTTTACGTAATATACGTGATACAAAATCAAGAGAAATTGGCTCAATATAGACTTTGTCTGCAATTTCTGTATCTGTCATGATTGTAGCAGGGTTTGAATTGATTAAAATAACGCGGTAGCCCTCTTCTTTTAATGAAAGACATGCTTGTGTTCCTGCATAGTCAAATTCTGCTGCTTGTCCGATAACAATTGGGCCTGAGCCGATTACTAAAATAGTTTCAATATCTGTACGTTTAGGCATGTTGTTTCCCCTTCCCTGCTTCTACTTCCATCATTTCGATGAATTCATCAAATAAGTGGTTTGAATCTTCTGGACCTGGTGATGCTTCTGGGTGATATTGCACAGTGAAAATTGGATATTTTTTATGACGCACACCTTCACATGTTCCATCATTTAACGCGATATGTGTTAATTCTAAATCAGTATCTTTCAATGATTCGATATCGATGGCATAGCCATGGTTCTGAGATGTTAAATCTGTACGACCTGTGCGTAAATCTTTTACTGGATGGTTACCACCACGGTGTCCAAACGGTAATTTAAAGGCTTTCGCACCACTCGCTAAAGAAAAGATTTGATGGCCTAAACAAATACCGAACATTGGCACTTTCCCAATTAAGTTACGTACTGTTTCAATGCCTTCTTGAACATCTTCAGGATTTCCTGGTCCATTCGACAGCATGATGCCATCTGGATGCCAAGCTAAAATTTCCTCAGCTGACGTATTATAAGGTACTACTAGCACATCACAATCACGTTTGTTTAATTCACGTAAAATCCCATGCTTCATACCATAATCAATTAGGACAACTCGTTTACCACGTCCTGGAGATGGGTAGGCCGCTTTTGGTGATACTTCACGAACATGGTGCGTAATGGCTGGCGTTGCTTGTAATTGTGCCACAATTTCATCCACATTTACTTCTTCATCAGCAGCTGTCAAAATCGCTTTTACGGAACCTTTACTACGAATAATACGTGTTAATTTTCGTGTATCAATCCCTTCAATTCCTGGGATATCCTTTGATGTCAAATAATCATCTAAAGTTAAATCACAGCGGAAATTTGAAGGATTTTTAGCTAATTCACGCACAACAAATCCACGAATGGCTGGCGTAATCGATTCAAAGTCATCACGGTTAATGCCGTAATTACCAACTAAAGGATAAGTTAAAGTGACAATTTGTCCATAGAATGAGGGATCTGAAATCGTTTCCTGATAACCCGTCATCCCTGTTGTGAATACAACCTCACCTTGTGAAGCGCGCTCGCTACCAAATGCTGTACCTGTAAATACTGTGCCATCTTCTAAAACTAGTAAACGTTTTTTCATTACTCTGCCTCCTGATATACGATATTGCCTTCAAAAATCGTTAGTACTGGCCAACCCTTTGCCACCCAGCCATTGAATGGTGTATTACGACCTTTTGATACAAAGCCTTCTGCATCAATCGTTTGTTCTTTTTGAGTATCAATTAAAATCATATCAGCTGAAGCACCCACTTCTAATGTGCCATATGGCAGATCAAAAATCTCAGCTGCCTTCACTGTCATCCAATCAACTAATTGTTTTAACGTCCACTTTCCTGTTTCTACAAACTGTGTATAAAGTAGTGGGAAAGCTGTTTCGAAACCTACAATACCAAATGGTGCGCCAACCATACCGCAGCATTTTTCTTCTACTGTGTGTGGCGCATGATCTGTTGCGATGCAGTCGATTGTGCCATCAAGTAGTGCTGCATGTAGAGAATCTTTATCATCCGCTGCGCGTAATGGTGGATTCATTTTCCAATTCGCATCATCAGATGGAATATCCATCTCTTCTAGTAATAAATGATGTGGACAAACTTCTGCTGTGACACGGATTCCTGCAGCCTTTGCATCTCTGACCGCACGCACTGATTCCTTCGTCGATACGTGACAAACATGGTAACGAGCGCCTGCTGCTTCTGCAAGTAGTACATCTCGTGCAATTTGTACGGATTCACAAATGGAAGGTATTCCTGGGAGGCCTAGCTCTTTATTACGCTTTCCTTCATGCATCACACCATCATAGATTAATGAGTTGTCCTCACAATGTGCTACAACGACCATATCGTGCTGGGCTGCATCTTTCATTTGCTCATACATCGTAGAGGCTAGCTGAATGCCAACACCATCATCTGAGAATGCTACTGCTCCATATGCTTTTAATTCTTCGATATTTGTTCGAACCTCACCCGATATATCCTTTGTTAGGGAACCATATGGGAGTACTCGAATAACAGCGCTGTCCTTAATGAGCCCATTGATGAGCTGCATGTTTTCAACTGAATCAGGTACTGGCTTTGTATTAGGCATTGCGCAAATTGTTGTAAAGCCACCTTTTGCTGCTGATGCCGAACCTGTTGCAATGGTTTCCTTATGCTCAAATCCTGGCTCTCGTAAATGTGTATGAACATCGATAAAGCCTGGTGCCACGATTAAACCATGTCCTTCAATTTGCTCTGCACCTGCTACAGTTACATCCTGACCAATAGCCGTAATCTTTCCGTCTGCCATTGCTATATTGACTGTCTTCAATTCACCTTGTTCATCTAGCATTTGTACATTTTGAAGTACCTTTGTCATTTTATTCTCTCCCCTTTAAAATGGTTTCCATAATAGCCATCCGTGTGTAAACACCGTTCCGCACCTGTTCAAAAATTCGAGAGCGATCACACTCGACTAACTCAGAAGCAATTTCGACATCACGATTGACGGGTGCTGGATGCATGATAATGGCTGATTCTTTCATTTGCTTTTCTCGTTCAATTGTTAAACCAAACTCTTGATGGTAACCTTCCTTTGAGAAGCTTTTATTTACCTTATGACGTTCATGTTGCACACGTAGTAACATAATGACATCACTTATTTCGATCAGATTATCCCATGAATGGTGCGCTTCAAAGCCGCCAGACCATTCTTCCGGACAAAGGAAATGAACATTTGCCCCTAAATTTTGTAATGCTGTTGCATTTGATTTCGCTACTCGACTATGTGAGATATCTCCAGCAATTGTGACATTCAACCCCTCGAAATAGCCAAACTCTTTTTTGATGGTATAAAGATCCAATAAGGATTGTGAAGGATGCTGTCCAGCACCGTCCCCTGCATTAATAATCGCTACATTAATACCATCCAGCAGCTCATTGTAATACTCATCTTCTGACGCTCGAATGATGACAGCATCTAAACCAATCATTTCTAACGTTTTGACAGTATCGTACATCGTTTCCCCTTTCGTAACACTCGAAAACCCTGCATCAAAAGAAATAACATGACAGCCAATTTTGTATTCTGCCATTTCAAAGCTTGTTTTTGTGCGAGTACTTGGTTCAAAAAATAAATTGGCCACTTTGTGTGTGCGAGATAACGATGATGTTTCACCATTTTCAAATGCTTGCGCAAGATCTAGGATTTGGTTAATCTCTTCTGTTGTTAAATGTTCCATCGATAATAAGTTCTTCATCATGTGACCTCCATTAGGTTGTGAATCGTGAACGTCTATATATGACGTTCTCTGTATATAAAGTAAAAGCCCCGTTGATGTCATCAACGAGGCATGAGGAGGCGTGACAAACTACAGCAAGACATATATCCTACTTCAGCCTGTCCACAACTTCCCTTTTTTTGCCTCTCTGGACAATTCATTAAAAGGTACTACTATGAATCTTTATTTTGATTGTATTGTACGGGTATATCAGCTTCTTTTTTACCTGGTAGAATCGCATTCAATAGCACACCAATAATCGCCGCTAGTGCCATTCCTTCAACACTCAATGATTCTGAGATAACAAACTTGGCACCGCCAATACCAATGACTAGAATCACCGAAGCAATTACTAGGTTACGACTGTTACCAAAATCAATATGATTATCCACTAGCATACGTAAGCCACTTGCCGCGATAATTCCGAAGAGTAAGATGGAAACTCCACCAAGTACTGCGGTTGGAATCGTTGCAATTACTGCCATTGCTTTCCCGAAGAATGATAGTAAGATAGCAACCACTGCTGCCCCTGCAATAACATAGATACTGTATACTCGAGTAATGGCTAGTACACCAATATTTTCACCATACGTTGTTTTCGGAGGACCTCCGATTAAAGCACTCACAAATGTACCAAGCCCGTCACCTAGTAGCGAACGGTGTAGTCCTGGCTCTTTAATATAATCCCGATCTACTACTTTTCCTAATACCAGTTGATGACCAATATGTTCCGAAATTGTTACAATTACGATTGGCACCATGATAAGTAGAATTTTTGTTGTTATTTCAAACTCATAATGCACACCTGGTAGTAAGAAATCAGGCATTGCGAAGAATTTTGCTTTAGCAATCGGTGTATAGTCTACTATGTCGATCATCATGGAGTAAATGTATCCTACAATTAGACCCATCAAAATTGGCATAGTGCTTAAAATTCCTTTAAAGAAAATCGTAAAGATGATAGCTGTAAAGACCGTCACTAAAGCAGCTGAGAAGTGTAAAAAGCTATACTCTCCATTGACGTTCATCGCCATATTCACAGCCGTACCAGAAAGTCCAAGCCCAATTACCATAATTACTGGGCCTACCACAATCGGTGGCAAGATTTTCATAATCCACTTATAACCACTTTTCCAAATAATTAAGGATACAATTCCGTACGTAATGCCGACAGCCATGGCACCGATCATGGCATTGCCTGGGTTTACACTTGAACCGTCTTCATTTAAACCACCTGCAGCAAGTAAAATTGGTGCAATAAAGGCGAAAGATGATCCTAAATAAGCGGGTACCTGAAATTTCGTAATTAATAGGAAGAATAATGTAGCAATTCCGCTTGTTAAAAGGGCAATCGCTGGACTAAGTCCTACTAACTGCGGTACTAAAATCGTTGAACCAAACATCGCAAACATATGCTGGAAACTTAATGTCACTAGCTGGAGCGGGGTCGGTTTATCCTTAATATCTAAAACTGCATTTGACATACTGTTTCCTCACTTTATTGTTCGTCTTCTTTGTAAATAATGACGCAATCTTCTCCGTCTACTTCCTGTAAATTGACAACAATGCGCTCAGAGCCAGAAGTTGGAACATTTTTTCCCACATAGTCGGCTCTAATTGGTAGCTCTCGATGTCCTCTATCCACTAGAACGGCAAGCTGAATTTGTGCAGGTCTTCCTAAATCCATTACAGCATCTAAAGCTGCACGTACTGTTCGACCTGTATAAAGTACATCATCCACTAAGATGATCTTTTGATTTTTCACTTGATACTCGATATCAACTTGTTCTACATGTGCTTGTTCGTTTTCATGTTTTGTTGTTAAATCATCTCGGTAAAGTGTAATATCAAGTTCCCCTGTACGAATTGGTTTACCTTCTATTTTTTCAATTCGCTGTGCTAAACGTCTGGCTAGAAAGGCACCTCTTGTTTTAATGCCAACTAAAATACATTCATCGATTCCTTTATTACGTTCAATAATTTCATGGGCAATACGTGTTAATGCTCGTGTCATTGATGGGCCATCTAATAATTCATTTTGTGCCATATTCGTATCCTCCTCTCTTCAATCTAGTGTTGGCCATGTGTCCATAAAAAAACCTCTCGAGGCGAATAGCCTGAGAGGGTTGTATACGTGTCGAAAAAGCATGTTGGAAAAATTTGCAGCACAAATTTCCACAACACTATCACATGTCCCTTCTCAGCCTCTCTGGACTGCCATTAAAGGTGAATATTTAGTTAGGTTGTTCATTCACTGTCGTTAGTATAGACTTTCTTTTCGTATACGTCAATGCCTATTTCGTAAATCATTTAATAATTGTTCATAATCAGCAGGAAGTGGTGTTTCAAACTCCAAATATTCTCCAGATGAAGGATGATCAAATCCTAAAGTCGCTGCATGTAAAACTTGTCCACCAAAGTCGATTGTCTTTTTCGGACCATATTTTGGATCTCCAACAAGTGGGAAACCAATATAATTCATATGCACACGAATTTGGTGTGTACGTCCTGTTTCTAAACGGCATTCCACTAGCGTATAGTCACCAAAACGTTCAACAACTTGGAAGTGTGTGACAGCATGTTTACCATTATCAACGACTGCCTGTTTTTGGCGATCTTTTTGATCACGTCCAATTGGCGCATCAATTGTCCCCTTATCATGTGCAATATGCCCGTGGACAAGAGCAATATATTTACGAGTAACTGTTTTATTAACTAATTGATTGACTAATGATTCATGAGCCGTATCGTTTTTAGCAACCATCAATAAGCCCGATGTATCTTTGTCGATACGATGGACAATTCCTGGTCGTAGTACACCATTAATCCCTGATAAGTCTTTACAATGATACATTAACCCATTTACCAGTGTACCTCCCATATGGCCCGGTGCTGGATGTACCACCATACCCTTTGGTTTATTCACAACAAGAACATGTGCATCCTCATAAACAATATCTAAAGCTAAATCTTCTGGGACAACATCCAATTCTTCCACTTCTGGTACATCAATAGCGATGATGTCACCAGCTTTCACCTTATATTTTGCCTTTACAGCATCACCGTTTACTTTAATGACTCCCTCACTAATCCAGTTCCCAATTTGCGTGCGTGACCACTCAGATTGTATGCTGGAAAGTGCTTTATCAATGCGCTCTCCTTGCTGCTGTTCTTCGATTGTATATGTTACTTGCGTCATTGTTTCACCTGTTTCTTCTCTTTTTTATCTTCCATAATTAAGCCAATCATCAGCACAACTACCGCTATTGTTAATGCAGCATCCGCTACATTAAAAATAGGGAAATCATAATTAATAATTGGAATTAATACATCTACAAAATCGACCACTTCTCCTCTAAATAGACGGTCAATAAAGTTTCCTACTGCACCACCAAGCAAGAGCATTAAGCCGACTTGAAAAACAGGCTTTCCCTTTGCTTCTTTATGATAAAAATAGATAATCGCACAGATAACAGCAACTGTAACAATACTAAACAGCCACATTTGCCCCTCTAACATCCCCCATGCTGCTCCTCTATTTCGATGAGACAAAATACCAAACCATGGGTCCCATACAGCAATGCGTTCAGCGTATTCCATATTTTTCACAATTAGCCATTTTGTCCATTGATCCAATAAAACGACAAAAGCGGCTAATCCATAATATTTATACACAGACATTCCTCCGTTCACTCAACATCTTACCTATTCTACCATAACAGTACCATTCACAATAACTAATATCACATCTAAATATGGCTGATTCTAAATCTCTTCAAGAAATATAAAAAGGCTATCCCTATTACGTTTACGCAATAGAAATAGCCATAACTTATTGGTTAGACAGTTTCAGATTCTTTTGAATGTACTCGCTTCATGAAGTCATTTACATCAGCAGGTACTTTACGATCTATTAATGACACAATAATAACAGATAAGAAGCCCACAGGCACAGTCACAATACCTGGAATTTTAAACTGCAAGAAGCTTGGTAACGTTCCTGGTAAAAAGATCATCCACATCGACACGCCAAGTCCTATTAATAATCCAGCAATGGCTCCCTTCTCTGTCATGCCTCTCCACCAAATACCTAAAATAAATATTGGTGTAAATGTACTTGCAGCGACAGTAAAGGCGAGCGCCACTAAATGACCAATGGATGCATCTTTTACAAGTAAGCCCAATGCTCCATATAAAATACCTAATAATACAATAGCCACTTTCCCAGCAATCACTCGTTGCTTTTGTGTAATATCCTTTTTCATGATATTGGCATATAAATCATGAGCTAGTGCACCTGAGCTTGTAATAAACAACCCTGAAAGATTGGAGAAGATCGCTGCAAATGCTCCTGCTATAACTAATCCTAGTAGCCATTTACCCCCTAGTGCAAGGGCTGTAGTAGGAATAACCATATTATTACCACCTAGCACTAAATCACGCATAACTTCCTCACTAGCTGTTCCAGAAATGAAAATAGATCGACCTACAACACCTAAATAAACAGCTAATAAGAAGAATGCACTTGCAATCCCAATGGCCATGAGTGCAGATTTACGTGCTGCTTTAGCACTTGGATTTGTATAAAAGCGCAATAATATATGAGGAAGTCCAATTGTACCTAGCGCTAATCCAATCGTCATACT
This sequence comes from Lysinibacillus sp. FSL K6-4013, assembly GCF_038630435.1. NCBI lineage: Bacteria > Bacillati > Bacillota > Bacilli > Caryophanales > Bacillaceae > Lysinibacillus > Lysinibacillus sp. FSL K6-4013. The sequence continues at coordinate 1,050,648 of NZ_CP152031.1, read as the reverse complement.
AATGGTTTGCCAGAACGTCGGGAAATAGAAGCCCGTGCCTGTCCAAGCAGCACCATCAAAATTTATTTCATTGCCATCTAAGGCATACGGTGAAGTGCCTGTGATCGGACCACTAAATGAATGGATGGCTGCTAAAATTTTATCGTAATGCAAACCACCATAAACCGCTGCAATTAACATCACGATAAACGCACCAAGACGAATCCACAACTCTAATGCTTGGTTGATGGTTGTGCCTTTCATACCTCCAATACCTACATAAAAAATCATTACCACACAAGTAAAAATAATGCCAAATTCATAAGAAGTACCAAAAAACATACTTAAAATTTGTGCAGCACCTAATAATTGGGGAGCTGCATAAAAACCAGAAATAGCTAAAACCACTGCCACTGCTACAAGCCGTGCTCGTCTACTGTGAAAACGATAGCCTAAAAAATCTGCAACAGTAAACGCACCAAAGCGTCTTAAAGGACCCGCCACAAAAATCGCTAATAATGTTAACCCAATGGAGAAGCAAAAAGCATAATAAGCACCATCATATCCAAGTTGAAATGTTAAACCTGCGATGCCCAGGAATGTTGCTGCACTTAAGTAATCCCCACCGATAGCAGAACCATTTGTAAACCATCCGAAGCTTCGGCCTCCTACAAAGAAATCCGATGCTGTTGCATTTCTTTTTGTTAAATACGTAATGTATACAATTGTTCCCATTAAAGCAATGGTCATTAACATCTTTGGTTCTAATAGAGCTTCCATCATTCAACATTTCCCCCTTCGTACCAACTACTTATTTGCTATATCGTATTTTTTTAGACGTTTCTCGTACATGGCTGTGTGAACATATGCAATAATAAATGCCATAGCCATCATTACAATCGTTGTCACAAACCATGTGACTGTCATACCACCCCAGATCTTCTTAAATGCAAATGCTGGCGCAAACCAATTCATAACAGGGATACTAAAAATCAATATAAAATAAAATATCGTTAAACCTAAACCTGTAGTAAATTCATCTTTCATAATTTTGTTTGTTGTCGCATCTAAAGGTGGTAGATCTCTCACATCAATTGTTCCTGCTTCTACATAGTCATAATCATGACTGCCTACTTCCGCCATCAGCAAACTCCCCCTTTTCTGATAAGTGAATAATTGTCTGAAATTTCAAATTATTATTCACTACAATTATTCTATTCTATTTCAACTTCAATATAGATATAAAATATTGCTGTATTAGTACAAAAAATTGCTATTTTAAGTTAAAATATTTTTATCTTTTTATTCATAGGGGGCTGATAGCATTTTAAAGGTGGTATGGTATATGGAAAGCTCATTTGACAAGCAGCAAATGAGTGAATGGTTAAAAGAGGTTTTACCAAACGCTTTAGAGGAATGTAAAGTGCCAAAGCCAGAAGATGAGGTCATTATTGTCTATGAAGTCAATCGGTTATTTGATTGGGTAAAGATTAATCGATTAAAAAGAAATTATCCTAATAGTATAATTGTCCCGTTTGTTACAGAACACCTTACCTACTCGACTGGTATAGCAATTGAATTAGCTTTACCTGCACTTCTCATAAAACCATTACAAAAATCAAAGTTTTTGCGAATCGTAAAAAAGCTGTATACGTCCTATCAGGAAAAAAAGGCGAGTACACTTACAATGCTTGAGCTATCACAACAAGTATCCCAACAACATACCTCTCCATTCAGGGAAGCATTTTTAAAACGTCTGATCCGCGGAGAAATTGACAATGAACAAGAAATAATACAATCTGCATCATTTTTATCGACAAGCTGTATTCCTAATATTGTATTTTTAATTCAAGGCTATATTGATGGGGATAATAAGAGAGCTCTCCCACATGATGCAAGTAGTCGTATTACAACTGTTTTTCGCCAGCACTTTGCTGATAAGGCCTCAATATCCTTTTTACATTTTGAACGCTATTTATTACTTCTCATGCGAATTCCGTCTGAGTACAACTCTTTTAAACATTGGACAGAGGGTGAAGCCTGTTTATTAGAGGTGATCGAGACACTAAAAAGGGATTATTCTATTCATCTTTTTATGGGGGTTGGGGGTGTATTTCAGGATGCTATGCAAGTGAAGGAATCCTATAGTCAGGCAAGAAAAGCACGTAGAAAACCACCTATTCATAATATACACATCAGATATTACGAAGATTTAACAAAGCATGAACAGCTTCAAAAAGCTATTCAGTATATTGAAGAACACTACGACGAACAACTGACCATTCGTGATGTTGCAAAATATATTAACTTTAGCCCAACTCATTTTAGTAGACTATTTAAAAAAGAAACGGGTCGCAATTTTGTTGACTATGTTGCTTATACACGTATTATCAAAACCTTACCTTTTTTACGCAAGTACGACTACACCATAGAAAAAATCTCCTTCACCTGTGGCTTCAATACACCAAATTACTATAGTTTAACCTTTAAAAAATATGTAGGTATCTCTCCTACGGACTATCGCAATACGACAGAAATTTTATTTAAATAATGGAAAAGAATCTGCAAAACTTCCATGAAAAAAGCAAGCCTCCATCAAGGAGACTTGCACATCCTCTACATTAAAATGCAGATTCTTATTATTTATCGATTAAACGTAATACTTTTCTACAACTTCTGCACAACGAGCACATACTGTAGGTTGCGCCTCATTTGAACCAACTGTTTCAGAAATTGACCAGCAACGCTCACATTTTTCACCTGTAGCCTTTTCAACAACAATGGAAACATGCTCAAGTGCTAAAGCCTGTGCAGGTGCCTCTTCAATGGCAGCTACCTCAAAAGCTGAGACGATAGAAAGTTGTGCAAAGTCAATGTTCGCATCGTTCAATAATGCAACAACATCTTCTTTTGCGTAGACAGTGACTTTTGCTTCAAGTGATTTACCAATTGTTTTCGCATTACGTGCTTCCTCTAATGCTTTTAAAATATCGTCGCGTACATCAATAATTTTTTCCCATTTTGTACGTAGGCTATCAAAATTCGCTTGAACATCTACCTCTGGGAAATCTGTTAATTGAACAGAAACTTCTTCTACAATACCTTGAGCATGTAGGTAAGACCACATTTCATCTGTTGTATGTGGGATAATTGGTGTCATGATTTTTACCAATGTCATCAATGTATCATAAATAACTGTTTGCATCGCACGACGATCCTTATTGTCATGACCCTCGATATAGACTACATCTTTTGCAATATCAAGATAGAATGAAGATAACTCCACAGCTACAAAATTATTGACTACATGATAAACAGCAGCAAAATCATAGCGATCATATGCAGCACGCACAGCTTTTAAGACATCCTGTAAGCGCATATACACATATTGATCCATTTCACGAAGATCTGCATAAGCTACACGATCTTGCTTAGGATCGAAATCAGCAATATTGCCATGTAAGAAACGGAAAGTGTTACGAATTTTACGATACACTTCAGATACTTGCTTTAACATATCCATAGAGATGCGCACATCTGCTGTATAGTCAACAGATGCAACCCATAAACGAAGAATGTCTGCTCCATACTGATCCATTACTTTTTGTGGAATAATCACATTCCCTAAAGATTTACTCATTTTACGTCCTTCACCATCAAGAACAAAACCATGTGTTAAAAGTCCTTTATATGGTGCATAGCCGTTAATTGCTACAGATGTAATTAGAGATGAATTAAACCAACCACGGTGTTGGTCAGAACCCTCTAAATATAGATCAGCAGGATATTTCATGCCACGTTCTACAAGTACACCTTGGTGTGATGACCCTGAATCGAACCAAACGTCCATAATATCATTTTCTTTTGTAAATTCGCCGTTCGGGCTACCTGGATGTGTAAAGCCTTCTGGTAATAATTCTTTCGCTGTTTTTTGGAACCAAATATTTGATCCATGCTCACGGAATAATGCTGAGACATGACTAATTGTTTCAGGTGTAATAATAGGTTCACCATTTTCAGCATAGAAAATTGGAATTGGCACACCCCACGCACGTTGACGAGAAATTACCCAGTCTCCACGATCACGAATCATATTATAAAGACGAGTTTCTCCCCAAGCTGGTGTAAATGCTGTTGCTTTTACAGCCTCTAATAACTCCCCACGGAATGCTTCAACAGATGCAAACCATTGTGGAGTCGCACGATAAATAACAGGCTTTTTCGTACGCCAGTCATGTGGATAGGAGTGCGTAAAGAAATCAAGCTTTTCTAATGCTCCTACTTCTTTTAGTTTTTCTGTGACTAGTTTATTCGCATCATTATAAAACACGCCTTCAAAGCCAGGTGCTTCGTCTGTATAACAGCCACTATTATCAAGAGGACTAAGAATACCTAAACCATATTGTTTACCAATATGATAATCGTCTTCACCGTGTCCTGGTGCTGTATGAACACAACCTGTACCCGCTTCAGCAGTTACGTGTTCACCTACCATAATAAGAGATTCACGATCATAGAATGGATGTTGCGCTACAATACGATCTAGTGCCTCACCTTTTACTTCTTGTACAACCTCATAGTCTTCCCATCCAAGCGTATTTGCCACTGACTCTAATAATTCTTTGGCAATGATGAATTTTTTATTAGCCACTGCAACTACTACATAGATAAATTCAGGATTCAAAGAAATCCCTAAGTTTGCTGGTAATGTCCATGGTGTTGTTGTCCAAATGATAAATTTTGCATCTGCTGGAACAACGCCCTTCGCATCCTTAATAGCAAAGCTTACATAAATTGATGGGGATTTGATGTCCTTATATTCAATTTCAGCTTCCGCCAAAGCAGATTCAGAAGATGGAGACCAATAAACTGGTTTTAACCCTTTATAGATATACCCTTTTTCCGCCATTTTACCGAATACTTCAATTTGACGTGCTTCAAACTCAGGCTTCAACGTAATATAAGGATTTTCCCAATCACCTCGGATGCCTAGACGTCGGAATTGAGCACGTTGATTGTCAATTTGCTCGTAAGCATACTCTTCACAAAGTTGGCGGAATGCTGCTACTGACATTTCTTTACGTTTTACACCTTTGTTAGTCAATGCTTGCTCAATTGGTAAACCATGTGTATCCCAGCCTGGAATATAGTTGACATGGTAGCCAGTCATGGAACGATGACGTGTAATCATATCCTTCAATACTTTATTTAGAGCATGGCCGATATGGATATCACCATTTGCATAGGGAGGACCATCATGTAGAACAAATTCTGGACGACCTTCCGTACGTTCCATCTGTAATTTGTTAATATCCATACCATTCCATTTTTCTTGCATTTTTGGCTCATTCGCTGGTAAATTTCCACGCATTGGGAAATCAGTTTTTGGCATTAATAAAGTATCTTTGTATTCAACCATTAAAATTCCTCCTTTATTTTACATAAACAGTTAGACATTTTTCTCATAAGACAGTTATTGGCAATTTTATCTAAAACGATTCGGAAACAAACAAAAAAAGCCCTCAATCCCACTAAGGGACGAGAAGCTTCTACTCGCGGTACCACCCTACTTGTAGCACAAAAAATTGCACTACCTCTTAAAAGCACATTTAACGTCGTGCATCACGAAATAACCTACTTTTTTCAGTTATTTAGCTCAGAAGTGATGTTCAATGCTAGTTGTATGTTTGGGCTCTCACTGTCCCCAAATCGCTTAACAACGCCTAACAAATACTGTCTTCGTCTCTGCTTTTATGCATATCTGTTCAAAATAATTACTATTACAAAGTATATGAAATTCACACAATCGCGTCAAGTTTCATTTGTCAATTGCAACAATTAAAAAGAAAAGTTAAATATCTTCAGCATCCTGTGCTTCATCAACAGATGCTTGAATTTCTGTTAAATCAATATCATATTGCAGCAAATGATCCCAATCATCTGCATTTAGTAAATCTAGCTGTGCTTCTACAAGCATCTTGAAACGATTACGGAATACCTTAGATTGCTTTTTCAGCTCATCAATTTCAATTGTCACCTTACGAGCCTTCGTCAAAGCTTCATTGACAATTCGATCAGCATTTTTTTCAGCTTCTTTTACAATGAGCTTTGCCTCTTTTTGAGAATTTCTTCGCACTTCATCAGCCGCTTCTTGTGCAACGACAATAGACTTCTGCAAAGTTTCTTCTAAGGAGTTAAAATGTCTCGCTTGTTCTAAAGCCATCTCTAATTGCTTATCAACTTCCTTTTTTTCACGAAGCAGAATTTCATAGTCTTTAATAATCTGATCTAAAAATTCATTTACTTCATCTTCAGCATAACCTCTGAAGGCTTTTGTAAACTCCTTATTATGTATATCAATAGGTGATAATGGCATACAATCCTTCTCTCCTTTACATGTACATTCGTAACTCCTATTATACAATTGTTCCGACAACTTAGCAGTAAAAATTAATGAAATTTACTTCACTTTCAGCTTTTTTGGGCCAATCGACCGATTTGAAGACGGATTTTATCTTTTTTTGTTCGGCCTTCAGTCATAATAATTTTCACCCGACCACTTCCTCGTATTGATAATATATCTCCTTCTTGTAATTCAAAAGCAACTGTATCTCGTTCTGTCCAATTAACACGCACTTTTTTTCCAGTAATTAAAGCTTGAGCTTTTTGGCGTGATACATTTAATATAGTCGCAATAATTACATCTAATCGCATCGAAGATACTGTATGAGATTCCTCCAACCATTCTTCCTCATTAATAATAAGGGACTCTGATTCTTTTAAAGACTCGATATGCACCTTTACTTTACCAATACCTGTTAAATGTAACCGAACATATTCTGCTACTTCTTGAGCTACAACAAATTGCACCTGCTGATCATTTACACGTATATCGCCAAATTTGCCACGGTTTAAACCTAATGATAGCAATGCACCTAAAACATCGGGATGTCGTAATTGGACAAATTTCACCGGGTACTGAATCGTAAATGCTACTAACTGAAAGTCTTCATTTGTCGCTTCATAGTAAGTAGGAAAAATGAGCATACGCTGCCTCTCTGCCCCTTCAAATAAACCTGTACAGGCAGTTTTCAGGGTATCATCTTGCCCGATAATCGATGTCACAATAAAACGCTGTCTTGGGTCAAGAAAATCTGTCAGCTTAGGTGCATAACGATCTTCAACCTCACGCTGCCAGTTTATTACCTGTTCAATAAAGGGCTGTTCATCTTTTCGAAAATGCTGTATTAAGTGTTCCATCTTGTTGTCTCCTCTTTCACTCGTTCCTTTTTGCTTTATTAGTTGGAAACTTAGTATTCCCAATTAATGACGTTTGGACGTCATTGTTTTAAAATTTTTTATTAGTCGCTTTAATAGCGGAGATAATTAAAATAAATAAAAAATCCCCACCAAAACGTGAGGATTTATTTCTAAGCGAACATAAAATATATTTTCTGAATGACTATATAAAGCCCTCTTTCTATAAAATTCAGCATAAAGATGGCTACAATTGGCGAAATATCAATCATACCAAGTGGCGGAATGAATTTTCTGAAAATCCCTAAATATGGCTCACACACTTTTTCAAGCATGCGACCAATGGCTGAATTTTGAGCGGCAGGCACCCAAGACATTAAGATATATGCAATTAGCATGAATGAATAAATCTTAAATGCTAATGATACATAACCAAGTATAATAAAAAAAGTCATATAAACTACAATCCTCGCTATTAATTATCGTCTAAAATAAAGTTTGTAATTTCACCAGTCACTTCTACATTATCTGGCGTACAAAGGAAGATATCTTTACCGATACGTTGAATATCTCCAGCAAGAGCATAGACTGTGCCACTTAAAAAATCAATAATGCGTTTGCCTTGCTCTCGTTCAATACGTTGTAAATTGACAATTGTTGCGCGTTTATTTTTTAAATGCTCTGCGATATCCTGTGCTTCTGCATAAACTCTCGGTTCTATTAAAACAACTTTTGCTCCCTTAGAACTCATCGCTGCCTGCAAACTGACAATGTTATTAGGAGTTGCTGTGCTTTGTGGCATGATTTCATGAATAGGTGCTTTGCGTTCTTTCATCATTTTTTTTGGCTTAACTGAATGAATCGGTTGCTGTTGTTGTATGGGTTGTTGTTGCTGAATAGGAGCTTGCGTGATTTCTTCTTCTAATTCTTCTTCAAGGTAAAAGAAGTTTTTAATCTTATTTTTCATGCTCATCCTGTTCCCCTCTTTCATTTCCAACAAGAGCCGTTCCGACTCGAACAAAAGTAGCCCCTTCCTCTACCGCAATTTCAAAGTCATTAGACATGCCCATTGATAACTCGGTACAAGGTGCGTGTGCGAATCCTTGCTCGGCTATTTGCTGTTGACATTGTTTTAATTGCTTGAAAACAGAGCGAATAATTGCTTCGTTTTCGGTGTTTGGTGCCATAGTCATTAAACCTACAACTTGAATTTTAGTAAAACCTTTTAATGCTTCTACAAAAGGCAAAACTTCTTCGATAGTTAACCCATGCTTTGATTCTTCACCAGAAACATTTACTTGTACAAAACATTTAACAGGTTGTTCTGCTCTTTTTTCAATTTCTTCTGCCAAACTCAAACGATCTAAGGAGTGCAAATAATCGATGCTGTTTATCACTTGTTTTACTTTACGTGTTTGAAGCGACCCAATGTAATGCCAATGTACATCAGCGTGAATCTCAGTAATTTTGCGATGTAAGCCTTCTGGTCTGTTTTCTCCTAAATGAGTGAGTCCTGCTTCAATTGCTTCTTGCGTTCTTTCAACAGAAACTTCCTTTGTCACGGCAATTATTTGGACTTTCTCGCCCACACGATTCCCTTTTTTTTCTGCTGCTGTTATTAATTCATTTAGTTTGTTTAAATTTGTTAAGATTTTTGTCACTGTTTTTCCCAACTTTACAACAATAGTTTCTTTTATTGTAACAAGCAATGCTTGATTTATCAATGAATAGCCTGACCTATGTCAGCATACAATCCTCATAATTTTAATGAGCCTATGTCTTAGGAAAGGGCTTTGACTAAAATGACATCCTTGCCAACAACAAGCACATCCTTCATATACACTTTCCTCACAGACTCTTCGCCTTTAAAAAAACCAAGATATTTGCGAGGCTCTGCAATCAAAAATGCTGTCACATAGCCCGTTTCTTTTGATACTTCAGCATCTATTACAAAGCCTATAAATCGTCCATTTCCTGCTTCAATGACTTCTTTTTGTTGTAACATCGAAAAACGCAATGACATACCTCCTCTATTGTTTACTTTCGTATAATCATTTCTACCATCAAACTTTGCTGTTACATTATATTTATGTATTACTTGTTCATTGAATGAAGATAAAATGCGCACCGAATTATACGATGCGCATTTTTTTATTTGTAATCTTTTTGCATTGTTTCAATTGCATTTTTTTCAAGACGTGATATTTGTGCTTGAGAAATCCCAAGTTCTTTGGCAATCTCAGTTTGGGTTTCTCCATAATAAAATCGTTTGGCAACGATCATTTGCTGACGTTCATCTAGCTTTTGCAAGCTTTCCTTTACCGACACATAGGCAACCCATTGATCCTCAGATACATCATCATCACGTAATTGGTCCATCATATAAACAGCATCTCCGCCATCTGAATAAATGGGCTCTTGTAATGAAACTGGATCTTGAATGGCATCTAAAGCAAATAAAACATCTTCCTTTTTCATGTCAATCATTTCAGCAATTTCTTCAATCGTTGGTTCTCGCAAATTATCGGTTATCCATTGCTCTTTTGCCTGCATTGCCTTATAAGCTATATCTCTTAGAGAGCGAGATACACGTAATGCATGATGATCACGCAGATGGCGACGAATTTCACCAATAATCATTGGTACAGCATATGTCGAAAATCGTACATTATGCTTTAAATCAAAATGATCAATGGCTTTCATGAGGCCAATACAGCCCACTTGAAATAAATCATCTGCCTGTTCACCTCTATAGGCAAATCTACCGACAATACTAAGCACGAGCCTTAAATTGCACATCACAAGCTCTTCTCTAATCTCTGTTTCTCCAGCTTGTAACCGGATGAAGAGTTCCTTCATTTCCTCGTGCTTTAGAATTGGCAAAGTCGATGTATCTAAGCCGCAAAGATCTACTTTTGTTCGCATATTCGATTCCTCCGGATGTTATTCTCTGACTAAACCGTGACATCAGTTTGTCCGAGAGAAACAAGAATATGCACAAAAGCTGCGACCAATTTTAGGTAGGTTAAATTTCCCTTTCTAAGAAATTGGTTGATTTAAATTTTCACGTAAATCTTGAATAATTTTCTTTTCTAAACGGGAAATATATGATTGCGATATGCCTAAATGATCTGCAACTTCTTTTTGTGTCATTTCAACTTTTCCATTGAGACCAAAGCGACATTCCATAATATAACGTTCACGCGCACCTAGTAAATTAATAGCGTGGAACATATGCTGACGTTCAATTTTTTTCTCCACATTATCTAAAATAATATGCTCTTCTGTTCCTAAAATATCTGACAGTAATAATTCATTTCCATCTGCATCAGAATTTAGTGGCTCATCTAAGGATACTTCACCCTTCATACGACTTGTTTTTCGTAAATGCATTAAAATTTCATTTTCAATGCAGCGTGATGCGTATGTTGCAAGCTTAATATTTTTATCCGTATTGAACGTCTCAATCGCCTTTATTAAACCAATGGAGCCAATGCTGATTAAGTCTTCGATTGGCGTTCCCGTATTATCAAAACGTCTAGCAATATAAACAACAAGACGTAAATTACGTTCAATTAGTGTGTCTCTAGCTCGTAAATCACCGTTCATAAAGGATGCAATGACTGTAACTTCTTCTTCTCGACTTAATGGCACTGGCAATGAATCATTTCCCCCTATATAGTACGTTTCACGACTCCGAAACTTACTCCATAATTTTTTCAAGCTAGCAAGTAGCCTAAGAAGCAATAGTTCTCCCCCTCTATGAGTTATTTGAAAGCGCTGAAAAATGTAAAATTGCTGCTGTGCTATGTGGAAAATTTTTAGCTTTTTTGGTTAATACAATATATTCATTCATTTTCACTTGTGAAGGCTCCCCCTTTATATGCCACTCATCAAAGCGAAAACCAAGGACAACGGTTTGCTGTTGTACTGTATTGACATGAATAAATCGTATATAACGCTGATAATCTTCTGAAAACATAGATACATTGTACGGATCTGTTTCTTGCCATTCCATTAATGCTTCCCTGAACGCTGAAGGTAAATGTGGTCTCAAAGCAGTATAGGAAACAAAATGAACCGGCTTTCCTGATAATGGCTCAATAGCTTGATTTCCTGTATCTACAAAGGCAGATAGTGGTATTGTTGCCCCAAAGATTGTTAAATTCGTATCAAATACAAATTGACCACTTAAGCGTTCTAACTTTACAAAACCCCATTGCTTATAAAATGCAACAAGATTTAAAACTGCCAGCAAAAAGCAAATGATTATGAAATGGGTGGCAGAAAGATTTTTTAAAAAAGGTTGTAGTGCTGTTAACAATCCGCCAATAACGATCGTTGCTGTTAACACAATCGGTCCTTGCTTCTGAAAGCTTCGAATCTTAAAATGAAACGCTATACCAATTAATAATATAAAACTAAGAATTGTCGTCCACAGCATTTGACCGCCAATGACAGCTACAAAACTACTACAAATAGAACTCATTAATAATCTTGAATTTTTTACAAGGACTCCTGTTACTCTTGCCGTAAACGTGAGTATCGCTAGATTAAAAAGCGTATTAATGAGCACCAGCCATTCTCCATACATAACAGCCGCCTCCTACTTACAAAGTTAGCACGTTACTCCCACAAATATTGTCAAACAATCGCATCATTTCCTAAAAATGTTTTGACAAAAAACATGGTTTCCTTACACATTTGAACATCATGACAGTCAATATAAAAAGCTCGTATTTTACATATGTAAAATACGAGCTTTTTAGAAGTTAATTAACCACGATTTTTGCGGTTACGTAAAAATGCTGGAACCTCAAGCATGTCATCCTGTGCATAATTTTGCTGATTTTGACGTGGCTGCTCATGTTGCACATGCATTTCTTGTCGTTGTTCACGAATAGGTGCTTGTTGCTGTGGAGCAGATTGTCTGTTCATGTTAAGTGTCGGTTTTGCTGTTGGTCGTTGTTGCTGTAAAGCTTCCTCTGTGAAGCCTGTCGCAATGACTGTAACAATGATTTCATCTTTAAGATTTTCATTAATAACAGAACCGAAAATCATATTTACCTCTTCATCTGACGCAGAAGCTACGATATCTGCCGCTTCTTGTACTTCAAATAAGCTAAGATTTGAACCACCTGTAATGTTCATAAGAACACCTTTTGCACCGTCGATAGACGATTCAAGCAATGGACTTGAAATAGCTTTCTTTGCAGCCTCAGAAGCTCTGTTTTCGCCTGTCGCGATACCAATTCCCATTAAGGCTGAACCTTTGTTGGACATAATCGTTTTCACGTCTGCAAAGTCTAAGTTAATAAGACCCGGTGTAGCAATTAAATCTGAAATACCTTGTACACCTTGACGTAATACATTATCGGCTTCTCTAAATGCTTCTAGCATTGGTGTTGATTTATCAACTATTTGTAGTAGCTTGTCGTTTGGTATCACAATCAGTGTATCTACTGCTTCTTTCATACCGCCAATTCCACCGATTGCTTGTGTTTGACGCTTACGACCTTCAAAAGTAAATGGACGTGTGACAACACCTACTGTAAGGGCTCCCAATTCACGTGCAATTTGTGCAATCACTGGAGCTGCACCCGTACCCGTTCCGCCGCCCATACCAGCAGTCACGAATACCATATCGGCTCCTCGTAAAACCTCTTCTAGCTGTTCTCTGCTTTCTTCTGCAGCTTTTTTCCCTACTTCAGGATTTGCACCTGCACCTAATCCACGCGTTAATTTAGCCCCAATTTGTAGCCTTACTTCTGCTTTGGATAAATTTAATGCCTGTGCATCCGTGTTAACTGCGATAAAATCAACACCCTGCACACCATGTTCTATCATTCGATTGACAGCGTTGTTACCGCCGCCACCAACACCTATGACCTTTATTACTGCAAGTTCATCAACACTTGTATCAAATTCTAACATCTCTTTTTCCTCCCACGGTAACTCGACTCTGTATCATTCATTACGCATTCTAGTTAATCAAAGAACTTATCAAATAATTTTTTTGCTCTCCCAATTACGCTTTCTTTTGGTTCTGAAGGTGCAGAATACTCTTGCTTTTTGCTTATAGCTGGTTGAGCCCCTACAACTGCATATTCAACAGGCTGCGTATTCGTACTTTTACCGTAAAAATCATCTTCTAAATAGGCGTAACGAATAAGTCCAACTGCCGTCGCAAATGAAGGCTCTCTAACCCCGATATAATCGGGTGTATAGATTCTAACACGTGTTTGTAGAATTTGACGTGCTAATTGGGCAATCCCCTCAAGCTTTGCAACACCACCAGTTAAAACCACACCGCCTGGTAAATCTCTAACACCTAAACGCGCTAATTCATCTATAACTAGCTCTAGTAATTCTTCTAATCTAGCACCGATAATCTCCGATATATAACGTTGACTGTACTGATCAGTAGAATCTGTACCTACGACGGGCACTTCAAAGAGTTCGTCATCTGATGCGTCATCATAAAAGGCATGTCCAAACTGGTGTTTAATTTGTTCTGCTTGTTCTGTTGGTGTTTTTAAAACGATTGAAATATCCTTCGTTATATGATCACCACCAACTGGTATGACACCAGTATGCGTTAATAAACCCTCTTCAAATACTGCGATTGTTGTAGATCCGCCACCTAAGTCAATAAAGGCAGTTCCTTGGTTTTTTTCATCTTCTGTTAAAGCAAAATAGCCCGATGCTAATGGCTGCAAATATATTTCTCGTATACTTAAACCCGCTCGCTCAACACAGCGAAGAACATTGTGTAAAAGCGTTTTGGATGTCGTTATCATTGTTGCATCCATTTCAAGACGAATGCCAATCATACCACGAGGATCTTTAATTTCATCAAGGTTATCCACAATAAACTGTCTTGGAATGATGTTAACTAATTCACGTTCAGGAGGTATTGACATGACTTGTGCAGATTCTACCACTCTGTCTAAATCATCATCTGTAATTTCTCTATTTTCACTATTTACAGCGACAACACCTTTAACTAGCTGTAACATCGTCTGGTTAGCTGGAACGCCTAAAACGACTTCATGGATTTGATAACCCGTCATTCGTTCGGCCTGTTCTATTGCTTTTCGAATAGATTGTACTGTTGCATCAATATCAACAATTGCACCTTTTCGAACTCCATTCGACTTTACATTTCCGACGCCAATTACATGTAATTGCCCGTCACTCATTTCACCTATTAATACCTTGACAGAGGAGGACCCAATATCAAGGGAAATGTATAAATCTTGCTGATTCAATTCGCTGCACCTCCTTGAAAAATGCTCTTGTTTTCATTCTATTGTAAATTTGGCATAATGTCTAAGCAAATCGAGTATTTTGGTCAATTTTTCTCTCATTCTATGGAAGATTTTTTTCGCTTGTGACGTTTCTCATCTAACCTAGTTAGTAATATACGCCTAATTATTGCTATATTCTGGAACAAACGTACTCCAAAAGCGAAAATCGCTGCTAAATACAAATCTATCCCCAAATTCACTCCTATAAAAGCTAAACCTGCTGCTAGAACTATATTAAAAAAGAATCCTGATACAAAAACTTTATCATCGTAAACTTGCTGCAATTGAGCACGAATACCTCCAAATAATGTATCTAAAGCTGCTAAAACAGCTATTGACAGATAATTTTCATACATAGAGGGGATTTGTATATTTGTTAACAAGCCAAGGGCAAGTCCAAATACCAAACCTAAAAATGGTAGCCACATATATTAATCTCCTTTTTTAACCTCTGCTAAATAATCATTTGTCAACGGCTGATCAAATGCTGGAATTTGTAACTGTTCAATTGGTTCTTCAATTACTAAATTAAAATTATCTAAATAAAATGAGTCTATAAATGTTGAGGCCTGCAAGGAATTATACATTTTCTGCGCTGCTTTATAATCGCTTGTCCCTACAAATATCTCAAAAGAAGGCGAAGACAATGGTATACTGTTTACTGTTGTCTTGCCATTTATATCTCGTATGGCTGTTGTTTGTACTACACGATTATCATCAATCGAGACATTAGTCGCATTGTTCTTAAACAGGGTATTTAATAATTGAGTTAACAAATCGGGTGAAATTTCTTTAATTTCATAGCCCATTTCTATCAGTTCAGGTGCAGGTTCGACTCGAAGTACAACACCTGGCCCGATAACTTCTGTTAATCCTGCTTGTAGCTTTAAACGATTCAATGTTTCATTTAAGGCTGCTTGCTGATTTACTTTTTCAGATTGCTCATAGCGATCCACTACTTCATGAAGTGAGCGAATTTCTGCCAGTAATGCGGAATGTCTTTGTTTTTCTTGTGCTAATTCCTCTCTTATTGCCCAAATATCTCGTGTATCTCGCTCAGCTGGTTTTTGTATGGTATTGTATTGTACCGCTATCATCAAACCGATAATAAATAGCACGATCGTTATTCGGGTGTACATATTTCTTTTCAAAATAGCCCCTCCTAGACGTATCGTATGCCCCTCAGAATACGACTTTGAATTGTATAATTCTCTACAATTGACTATAAAACTGGAGGCTAAATTAAACTTGAAGCTTAAAGTATAGAACTTGTCCTAACTTTCTACTTTTACTTTTGGCATTGTAAGCTTTTGATTTTCTTCAAGTGACACCACAATATTGTCATTTAATAATTGATCCACTACGCCCCCATTTAAATTTAAAGAAGCCATCAATGTATCTGAATCACCAACCGCTTCGATCACAAATGGAGCTGGATGTTGTGTACCATCAATTGTTATTACTGGACCATTACAGCGAATATAAGAACTCGCTAATACACGTTGTCCATTAATAGCAATAGCTTGCGCGCCTGAAATTTTTAGTTCATTTAACAATTTAAAAACATGACTTTCATGGACAATATAATCATTTGGATTTAAGGATTTTGGATCATAGTCTCCATCCTGAAGGGTTATGCGTATGCCCTTCCCCTCACTCTTTAGTTCACCGAGTAAAAGCCGTAAATCTTCTGCTTGCTCAACAAGCTTCTTATAGTCCTTTTCGTTTGAAGCAAAGGATTTTTCATACTTTCGAATTTGTTCTTGTAAATTATTTAGTTCTTCTGTGAGTTCTTTATTGCGCTCTTGTTGAGTGATTAGCTCCTCCCGATAAGATTCTTCTTGCTCAAAAAGTTCAGAATCAATAGTGCCTGCTTCTCGGTTATCTTTTGCCTGGTTGTATGAATAGCCGATGATAAATCCTGTTGTTACACAAACAATTAGTAATTCAAATTGTTTTCTAGTAAAAAAACTCCCTTTGCTATTCGTCTTCTTGTTGTTCATCTTCCGTCACTTCCTGGTTAACCATTTCCCCATCTGCATTCGCTTCCATGTCAATACTAATCTTGTTGTATTCCTCGTTAAAGGGACGATAGTATGAACCGACCTCTAAATCAATCACACCTTTTTCTAAATTGGCAATTTGTGCGACAATAGAGGGATAGTAATTTAACTTTTCCGCTAGTGTCTGAATAACAGCACGAACTTCATAGCCATCATTCATATAAAGCTTGACTGCATTTGGATTTGCCTCATTACTATTCGTGTTAACCTGAGAAATTAAAGCTAATACTTCTGGCTTTAATTGTGCTAGCTGTTCAACAAGCTTATTTATGGTCTTTTCACCAGTTATCCCGATAAAAACAGGTGCATCAATGGGTGTATCATTTCCTGTTTGTTCAAAGCGCTTGCCGTTTTCTAGCAAAGGATAATAAGTGCCGTCTCCAGCTAAGTACGCAACTTTTTTCCATTCTTTAATATCAATCGTTACGCCTTGTAACCAGTTACGGTTAACATGTGCTTCTTTTACCCATTTATCCTTTAATAAAATCTGCTCAATATCTTCCACTTTGAAACTCCACATTGATTTTCCTGGTGCAAGAGTACTTGCCTCCAAATAATATTGGTCATTTGCTAGCTTTGCACCATTGACTGTGATTTTATTGATGTTACTGTATGGAGATTGAAAATAAAGGAGTACTGCTAACACAATAAAGAAAAGTAATATTAGCACGATAAATTTACGGTTTGTACGCTTTTTTCGTCGCTTTTTTAGCGTAGGTATGCGATCTTCTATATCAATTACTTTCTCCAAAAAGTACTCCTCCTTTATATTTATTTCGCTAATTGATAAATAATACCTATTATTAACCACATTGTTACTAAAGATGTTCCACCATAGCTAATAAAAGGTAATGTGACACCCGTTACTGGCACTAAACCTATTACTACGGCTATATTTAAAAATGCTTGCACCATAAGCATTGTGACAAGCCCGATAATCGCATAATAGGACGTTCGATTTTTAGCCTGTACAGCAAATCTATAGCCTGCATAGATCGTTAGTACAAAAAGCGCTAAAATAACGAGGCCACCAATCAATCCGACTTCCTCTAAAATAATGGCGTAAATAAAATCATTTTGAGGCTCTGGTAAATACAGAAACTTTTGTCTGCTTTGTCCAAAGCCATGCCCAAAAATCCCGGCTGGGCCGATAGCCATTAATGATTGCACCGCTTGGAACCCACTAACCAAGGGATCAGCCCATGGATCAAGAAATGCTTCTATACGCTTTAGACGATATGGCGCTGTCGCTATGAGACCTACTAATCCAGCGACACCAGCTAGCATAATCATGGCGTATAGTTTTAGAGGATAGCCAGCGACAAAAAATAATAAAAATACAGATACAACGAGAATAAATACTGAGCCAAAATCTGGCTGCAACATGATGAGAACAACAGGTAATAACAGGATGAAACCATGTCGCCAGTTAACAACAGGAGTGCCCGTTTTATGTTGGGCTAATATATGGCTCAAGTACACAATGACGGTAATTTTCGCTAACTCTGCTGGCTGTATTGTTAATGGACCTACACCAATCCAGCTTTGCGAACCATTTCGCACGAGTCCTATACCAGGAATCAGTACGAGAACGAGTAATATTAACGAAAATATATAGGCCATTTTCCAAAAGGACTGCTCTCTCAAAATATTTAATCGAATCGTGATTAAAAATACGACAATGGCTACCACAAAGTATACGCTTTGCTTCATATAAAACGGCATTTTTCCACTATAATGAACGGCACTCCAATAGGTACCTGCAGAATAGACGAAAATAATGCCGATTATTGATAGCATCAAAGTTGTGACGAGCAATAAGTAGCTTTCTTTACCTCTCAGTAATGCCATCCTTCCAAGTCAAGTATATTCTAAAATAGTTACAGGCTCATTACAGCTTCATTACAGCATCAATAAAAACATCTCCACGTATTTCAAAGCTGTCATATTGATCCCAGCTTGCACATGCAGGAGATAGTAAGATAATATCTCCTTCTGCAGACATCGGTGCTGCATATTGAACAGCGTCTTCTACATTTTGAGCAATGACGGTTTGTTGGACACCACACGATTTTGCAAATTCTACAAAGCGTAAGCCAGTTTCTCCAAATGCAACAACACCCTTTACATGACTCATACAAGGGCGAAGTTCTTCAAAAGAATGTCTACGATCTAAGCCACCTGCGAGTAAAATGACAGGAGCTTGGAAAGCATCTAAAGCACTCTTTGTTGCTAAACAATTGGTTGCCTTAGAGTCGTTATAAATCTTTCGACCGTTCCATTCACGTACGAATTGTGTACGGTGTCTAACTCCCCCAAATGTCGCTAAAACCTCTTCCATCTTCTCTTTGTCACAGCCTACTAAAATACAAGCTGCGACGGCTGCCAAGATGTTTTCTAAATTATGCTTGCCAGGCAAGGCAATGTTGGCGCGATCCATATACGGCTCACCTTGCCAATAAATTGTTGTCTCATCTGCACTAATGCCATTTTCAGTACGTCCCTTTGAACTGAATGGAATCTTCTGTGCATGAGATTGTGCTGCATATCCAACCACTATCGGTTGATCGGCATTGTAAATAAAATAATCACTGTCATCTTGATTTCGAGTAACACCAAACTTCGCTTCAGCATAGTTATTAAATGTTCCGTGATAGTCTAGATGCGCATCATAAAGGTTTGTCAAAATAGCAATTTTAGGCTTAAACGTTTTGATCCCCATCAATTGGAATGAAGACAATTCTGTTACAATGATGTCATCTTGTTTAGCTTCTTTTGCGACGCCACATGCAACTGTTCCAATATTTCCAGCAATTAACGGATTTTTACTTCCATTATTTAACATGTCGAATATTAAAGTTGTCGTCGTTGTTTTGCCATTCGAGCCCGTTATACCAATAAATGGTGCATCACTAATTAAATAAGCTAGCTCAATCTCTGTCCAGACCGGAATCTCTCGACTAAGGGCATCTGCCACAATTCGATTGCTATAAGGTATACCTGGATTTTTCACCACTAGCTCAAAGCCTTCATCAAGTAGATCTTCAGGATGGCGACCACAGATTACTGTAATCCCCTTTTGTAATAGCCCTTGTGCATCTGGACTTTCATCAAATGGCTTCGAATCATTAACTGTTACGAATGCGCCAAGCTCGTGTAAAATTTCAGCAGCAGCAACACCACTTTTTGCTAGACCTAACACAAGTACTTTTTTATGTTGTAAATCTGTATAGTTTTTCATTAGAACGCCTCCGATAAAACTGCAATTAATGCTACTGCTAAGGCCGTTGACCAGAAGACAAGCACCACTTTCCATTCTGACCAACCTGATAATTCAAAATGATGATGAATAGGGCTCATTTTAAAAATACGCTTTTTTCGAAGCTTAAAGCTACCTACCTGCAAAATAACGGAAAGTGTTTCGATAACAAACACTAAGCCAACTAGTAAAAGCAAGAACTCTTCTTTTACTAAAACAGATACCATAGCCAATGCACCACCTAATGCTAATGACCCCGTATCCCCCATAAATACCTTGGCAGGATTGGCATTAAATAATAAAAAGCCTAATAAAGCACCTGTTACTGCAAACGAAAATAGTGCAATATCTGCCTGACTTTGGAATAGCGCTATAACCCCAAATGCTGCAAAGGCAATCGAAGCAGTACCCGCCACTAGCCCGTCTAGTCCATCCGTCAAATTCACTGCATTAGAGAAGCCTACTAACCAGAAAATTAAAAAGGCTACATAGAATACGTCAAGATCAATTGTCCACTCCGTAAATGGAATGGCTAGCGTTGTATCAAACGATCCTACATGTAGAAGGAAATACGCAAGAATAGCAATAACAATTTGCCCTATCAATTTTTGAAGAGAGGTTAAACCTAGATTTCTTTTAAATACAACCTTTAAACCATCATCTAATAAACCTATTAAGCCGAATCCTGCTAATACTAATAAAAGTACTACGGTCTGTGTCGTTAATAAATCTAAAAAGCTACCTACACCAACAGTTGTAAGGAGGATGGATATTAAGAATATAATTCCTCCCATTGTTGGTGTACCAGCTTTTTTCATATGTGATTTTGGTCCCTCTTCTCGAATACTTTGCCCAAACTTTAGACGACGAAGAAGTGGAATACTTATTGGTGCCAGGATAACTGTTACTAAGAAAGCAAGAGCTAAAATGGTAAGTGTTGTTGCGAGTTTCATTGAAAAATCTCCTTTAAATCTTGTTTCACTTTCTTCTTTAAGAAAAAAGCATTAACTTTCATTTTATTATTACTACCCTTCATAATAATAGTGGTTCTTTCCCATTTTTTAAAGGTAAAGTTATTCTAGTTCTCCAAATATAAATGAATGGTACCATCTTGTTTGATAACACTATCCACTTCAGGTAACTGATTACCAATTTTGGTCCCTTCTCCATGCCATTCAATACGGAATGGGTAAAATTGCTTGGCAATATCATCCTTCGTTTGACCAATAAAATTCGGTACCTTCACAGTAATTGGGTCACCATAACGATAATCCTTTTCAAGTTGTTCCTTCGATTTTTCAATACCTACAAAAGGCGCAACATCCTCAATAATTTGCCCCACTATAGGTGCTGCTACAACACCACCAAACTGGGTAGTCTTTTTCGGATTGTCAACAGCAACATAGACAACAATTTGCGGATTGTCTGCTGGTGCAAAGCCAATAAAGGATACGATGTATTCTCCACTTTTATAACGGCCATTTTCAACTTTTTGTGCTGTTCCAGTTTTACCACCAATTCGCAATCCATCTCGAAAGGCTTGTCGACCTGAACCATTCGCTACTACTGATTCCAAGGCACCTCGAACCTTAGCAGAGGTTTCTTCACGAATTACCTGATTTTTAACAACTGGCTGCGTTTCTTGTATGACTTCCCCTGTATTTGGATTAAATACCTTTTTCACAACATATGGCGTATAAAGCTTGCCTCCATTTATGGCAGCAGCAACTGCTTGAACTTGTTGAATAGGTGTCACGGCTACTCCTTGACCAAATGAAGTGGTTGCCTGCTCGACAGGACCAAAGGCTTCCCTAGAAAATAAAATCCCTGATGCTTCACCAGCTATATTAGATCCTGTCTTTTTTCCAAAACCAAAATCTTTAATATATTGAAGTAGTCGCTCATTGCCTAGACGCTGACCTAATTCTATAAAGCCTGGGTTACAGGAGTTTTCAACTACCTCTAAAAATGTTTCATGACCATGCCCTTCACGTTTCCAACAGCGTAGCTTTGCTCCCGCCACCATTGTATAACCTGGATCATAAAATGTATCATGCTCCAAATCCACTAAGTTTTCTTCCAACGCAGCACTAAGGGTAATAATTTTAAAAGTTGAACCTGGCTCATACGTCATCCATACAGGCAAATTACGATTGTAGATGGCTGGCTCTACTAATTGATATTCAGCTGGATGGAAAGTCGGATAAGAGGCTAATGCCAAGATTTCGCCAGTGTTTGGATTCATAGCAATGGCCAATGCTTGGTCAGCTTCATAGCGCTTCATAGCTTGCGATATTTCACGCTCTACGACTTGTTGTACATCGACATCAATTGTTAGCTCAATTGTGGCACCATCTTCTCCTGCTTTCCAAGCACTTGAAACATTAGGCAAATTATTACCCTTTGCATCTGTGAATAGACGGATAGCAGAAGAATTGGCCTGCAGGAATTTATCATATTCATATTCTATTCCAGCTAATCCTTGAGCATCATAGCCCGTAAAACCTAAAAATCGAGATAAGAGCGTGCCGTAAGGATAATCCCTTGAATAATCAACTCCACTATACAATCCTTCAATTTGCATACCTTGTAATTCTACCGCTTTTTCATAAGGTATATTTTTGCCTTCAGGCGCTAGTTTCACTAAGTAGGCTTTTTTTTGCATTTTTTCTAATAGCTTCGCTTTATCCACTTCGAGAACTTGCGCAATTTTTTCTGCAGCTCCTTCAATATCATTACTTTGTGAAGGCATGAAATATAAAGTAGGCGCTAGCTTATTAGTTACAATACTCTCTCCATCTCGATCTGTTATATGCCCTCGTTCATTCGCGAATGGAATTTCCCTGTCCCAGTTCTCCTCTGCCTTGGTAGTTAGTTCTTTTTGATCTAACACTTGCAAAAAAAACAACCTAACAACAATTGCCACTGCTACACACATAAACAACACATATAAAATACGTAAACGCTTTTTAGAATGGATAGAAATCCACTTCATTCGACATCACACCTTGTTTTTTACAACGTATGAAATAAAGTGGACTTCTATTCAGTATTATTCACCCTCTACTTCTTCAACTTCGCCCTCAGAAGCAGACTCAACGTCTTGTACAAAGCTCTCAGCAGGTGTTTTGAGCTTGACGACTATCGGTGAACTATCGGTGATGACGGTTCCAGCTGAAACACTTTGACTTGCAACAAAACCTTCACCGAATATTTCCATCTCTAGTCCAGTCATAGATTTGAAGACTAGTAGATTACGTAATGACCAATTCGTGAAGTCTGGCAATGTTATCTCGCCTTCAGTCTTTAAAAATACAAAACTACCTTTTACGAGTTTTTGAGTGTTTGTTGGATATTGTTCAATAATTTTACCGCCACTACCTACAACGATTGGTTGTAAACCATCATTCGCTAATTCTACCTCAACTGCTTCAGAACTTTGACCTGTATAATCTTGAATGCTGACTTTATTGACATGTTGAACATCGTCTGGATTGATATTAAGGTGCTTTAAGCTATTTAACATAACGGGATTAAAGACTTTTGATACTGGTACGGAGCCAAGCTCATTGTTCAGCTTAGGTTTTTTCACTGAGACATAGACAATTAGCTGTGGATCATCTACAGGAGCCAAGCCTAAAAATGAATAAAGGTATTGGTTTGAAAGATATCCACCGCTAGCTTTTGGAATTTGGGCAGTACCCGTTTTCCCTGCAACCTCATAATCCTCCAATATAAAATCCTTCGCTGTCCCATGTTTTGATGTTAATGTGGAGGCAAGGATTTCTCGTACTTGTTTCGCTGTATCAGCTTTAATTGGTTGCCCTTTTTCAACAGGCTCATGATTTTGAATAATTTTCCCAGTAGAAGAATCCACAATACGGTCGATAACATACGGTTGCATCATTTTGCCATCATTTGCAATAGCAGTCATCGCTTGGATTAACTGAATAGGTGTTACTGTTGAGCCTTGGCCATAAGTTGTTGTTACTCGTTGAATAGGGTACTTTGATAAAATAGTACCCGCTGCTTCATTCGGTAAATCAATACCCGTTTTGTGCCCAAAACCAAAGCGGTCCAGATAATCAATAAATACGTCATCGCCAATCTTAGTTAATAAATGGGCCATACCAGTATTGGCAGAGCGTTGAAAACCTTCTAAATAAGTAATTGGACCCCAGCCATATCTATTGTGATCTCGAATCGTACGGTCAAATACTGTATATGAACCAGACATAAACCAATCATTCGGTGTCCATTTTCCCGTATCAATAGCAGATGCAAGTGTGAAAGTTTTCATTGTTGAACCAGGCTCAATCGTTTCTTCAATTACCTCGTTTAGCCACTTCATATTTTGACTCTCACGTGTTTCTGGGTTAAATGTAGGACGCTGTGACATTGCTAAAATCTTTCCAGTCTTCGGATCTGCCACAACCGCGGTCATGGACTCAGGATTATATTCCTGTTCAACCTTTGTCATTGCTTCCTCTAAGAAGCTTTGGATTGTTTTATCAAGTGTTAAATAAATGTCGTCCCCATTTTTTGCAGGAGTAATCATTTTCTCACTGTTCGGAAGCAAATAGCGGAAAGCATCTGTCTCATATTCCACTTTGCCATTAACGCCTGTTAGTTCTTTATCATACGTATATTCTAGACCCATTTCTCCCTTGGTTGTAACCGTGCCATCTTCATTATCTTTTTTGAGAGCATAGCCAATTAAATGAGAGGCAAATACACCATTTGGATAATACCGTTTTAAGTCACTTACAAAGAGAATTCCCGGTAATTTTTCTTCCTTTATTTTACTCATGACCTCGTGACTAATGCCACGGCCTGCGCTACCAAACTCAACTTGATATAAAGGTTCACCATCACTTCTATATCGATTGTTCAACTTTTTAACAATCTCGTCTTCCTTATCCTTCATCGCTGGTATATATTTCGCTAGTACTTTTGCCGTTTTCTCCGAATCCACTACATGTCGGGGATTCTTAGGATCTGTTGTAGCCTTTTCACTTACAATGGCAATCATGCGATAACTTAATGTATCCTCTGCAATTACTTGTCCATTTTGATCATAAATCTTCCCACGATTAGCTGTAATTACACTTTCCTTACCATACTTAGCTGCTGCTCTCGCTGCAAGCTCTTGTCCTTCTACTTCACCTGTAGCCTGTAATGTCACCATTCTTGTGAATAATAGAAAAAAGAGCCCTCCATAAAAAATTAATAATAGAAAGGCTCCCCATTGGAATCGAAATCTCTTTTTTTTCATTCTCCCGGCACTACCTTTACATTTTTCTCATTTTGAGTTAAACCGAGTTCTTTGGCTTTTTTCCATATGTTTTCGTATGTAGAAAGTTCACTTACACGAACCGTTAAGTCAACATTCTGTTTCGCAATCTCTTCTGCTTCTGATTCGATTTTTTGAATGTCTATACTTGTAGTTTGAATCGCTGCTTGTTTATTTAATACAAGTATTCCTAGTACAGCAATAATGCCAATTAAAACAATTAGCATTGTCTTTTCAAACTTCTGGTTCGTTTTTTTACGACGTATGATAGTGGGTTGTGGACTAGGTGGTGTTATCGGTTGTTGCACTTGTTGATGTTGGTGCTGTTGCCTTACACGAACTGCTGCCATTTACTCACGCCCTTTGTCGTTAATTTTCTCCACCACTCTAAGCTTCGCTGAACGCGCACGATTATTAACTGCCAATTCTTCATCAGAAGGAATAATAGGCTTTCGTGTGATAAGCTTTAAAGTTGGCTTCATGTCATCAGGAATTACAGGTAAATTTGGTGGTAATTCCGGTAATGATGACGCTTCCTTAAAGATTGTCTTGCATAGGCGGTCCTCCAATGAATGGAACGTAATGACACTAATGCGCCCCCCTACGTTAATCATATCAATCGCATCGACTAAAGAATCCTCTGCTGCGCCTAGCTCATCATTAACAGCAATTCGTATTGCTTGGAAAATGCGCTTTGCCGGATGTCCACCTTTTCGGCGTGCCGCTGCTGGAATACCCTCTTTAATTAATTCTACAAGTTGACCAGTTGTTTCAATCGGTGCTGTTTTTCGAGCCTCTTCAATTTTACGGGCAACTTGTTTAGAAAACTTTTCTTCTCCATAACGGAAAAATATACGAACAAGATCCTCGTATGCCCATTGATTAACAACATCTGACGCTGTCAGTGTTGCAGTTTGATCCATACGCATATCAAGTGGTGCATCGTGGTGATAACTAAAGCCTCTCTCAGGTGTATCTAATTGTGGAGAAGATACGCCTAAGTCATATAAAATACCATCAACCTGCTTAATGCCATGAGCTAATAGTTCTTCTTTTAAGTAACGGAAATTCGAATGGATAAATGTAACACGCTGTATATAAGGTGCTAATCGAATTTTCGCATTTTCAATAGCCGTCATATCTTGATCAAAACAAATTAAGCGGCCTTTATCTGATAATTGTTGTACTAGATATTCACTGTGTCCCGCACCACCAAGTGTACAGTCCACATATACACCATCAGGATCTATGTTCAACCCATCAACAGTTTCTTTTAATAACACGGTTGTATGATCGAACATACCACTCGCTCCTCTCAGGCCTTAACCTCATTCAACTATCACGTTGCAATGCCTATTACAAGTTAAAAATCAAAGCCAATCATATTTTCTGCAATTTCATTAAAAGATTGTTCAGACTCACTAAAGTAAGCTTCCCAAGCATCCTTAGCCCAAATCTCAATTCGATTTGAAACACCCAGCACCACACATTCTTTTACTAGATGCGCATGATGCATAAGGGTAGTTGGGATATTGATACGCCCCTGCTTGTCTATCTCTACCTCTGTTGCTCCAGAAAAGAAAAACCTCGCAAATGCTCGTGTATCTTTTTTGGTCATTGGTAAACCTTTTAATTTCTCTTCGAGTTTTCGCCATTCATTCATAGGATAGCCAAATAGACAGTTATCGAGACCTCTTGTGACAACAAACGTTTCGCCTAAGGCTTCACGAAATTTTGCCGGTACGATTAATCGCCCTTTCGCATCAACGGAGTGTTGATATTCTCCCATGAACATACTACTCACCCCACTTTATTAAATAATGTACCACATCCCCCCACTTTCCTCCACTTTTTTTAAAAAAAACTTGACATTTTATCACTTAATGTGCAATTAGACCTTTAGGAATTTTTTTGACATATGCTAAATGATACAAAAAAAGAGCCACCCCTAGTAGGATAGCTCTTTAAATACTATTTATCTCGACATTATTCATCAAATTCACAGGATATCAAATTACTACTTAGGTAAAAAGTATCTATTTATTAATTTTATAAATAAAGTAAATAGTGGTGTTTACCGATGCTATAATTTTGCTTCAGCATTTCAGTAATTAACATAGGTCCAAACTCATTGAAATATTGATACGGATTAAAGGATCTCTCTTGGAAACCATCATTTGGATACAATTCATTTTGTAGCGTCATAAATTTACGAATCGTCGTTTCATGCTTACTCAATACAGTTTGTTCAATTTTTTGCTGCAAATAATCAAATTGCTTCGCATGATTTTCTTGATTTTTCTCAAGAATCTTATCTAATTGGAGATGCTGTTTCTCTAAATAGTAGGCAAGTTCTTCATATTTTTCTGTTAACAACTGTTGCATGGCCTGAATTTGACGTTTGGCTTCACTGTCCTGTACATCTGCAATAAAACGTTCTTTCAGTTGTAATGCTTTTCCTTCCCATACGTCAGTAACGGTTAGTTGATGCTCACGTAATAATTGCTCTACATGACGAGTCACAATAGTAATATGTAGGCGTGGAGCAAAAATCGGCATTTGTAAACCTAACGCTGAAAAGGCATTTTTCAGTGTTGCCCAATAAGCTAACTCTCCTGGCCCCCCAACAAACGCTAATACTGGCAATGTCATCTCCTGCATCAACGGGCGAGTTACTACATTATTACTTAAACGTTCAGGATGATTATGCGCCACTTCTAATAGCTCTTCTTGTGTAAATTTAAGGTTTGCCGCTAAATTAACAAACAGATCATTTTTTCTTTCTAAAAGATGTCGCTCCCCATCTTCTACGTAAAATAAATTAGCGGCTTCATATGTTGCTAAAATAGGCTTACCATAGCCAGCACATTCAAGCTCTTGCTCCTTTTCCGTTACTACTCTAGCAATTTCTTCATTGGATTGAATGATTTGAGCAAAATATTTATGTTCAAATTGACGGAATTGAAAGTTGGCGGCATCGATTAATAATAAGCCTTCTTCTTTGAATAATTGATTCATTAGACAGGCAAAGAAATCTGTAAATGTTTCACTATTGTTCAATGCGTCAACTAATTGCTTAATCAACGTTTCTGTATACTCTGTTTCTCCAATATCACGAATAATTGTATTAATTAATTGCGTCATCGACTCTTTGTTTAGGGTTGTTGCAGAAGCCATCGTTTTACGTCTAGAGCGCTCTCCATAAGCTCTTTTTTTCAGCAATTCCCCATGGACCGTATAGGTGTGATTGATTTCTTCTAAGTCATGATCTTCTCCAGCTATCCAGAAAACAGGAATAACAGGCTGTTGAAGCTTCGTACTTTGCTCTTTCGCTAATGCAATAACTGAAATCGCTTTATGAACGGAGTAAAGAGGGCCTGTTAAGATACCTGCTTGTTGTCCACCGACTATTACCATAGCTCCTTGCTCTAGTTGTTCTAAATGTTCATTCGCTTTTTTGGATAACCCCAGCGGCTCCATAAATTGACGGATGATTGTTGTTAATTTTTTTTGATCACGGGAATTTCTCGCTAAATGCTCCGCTCTTTTCTCAAAAGCTTGATCATTGTATTCATACTCAAAAAATTGATGAATGGCAGTATTTGGCGACCAGTAATCTGCTAGTACATGATTTTTTATAGGTACTTGGATTGACTCCAGTTTCATTTAACATAAACTCCTCTACTCACTAAATCATTTCCTTACTCATAACAAGAAATTGAATTTCATTCATACTATGCACATGAGGCTTCCAATGTCGCCTTGACGTTCAAATAGCTCAAAAAAATCCGCGATCTAGCGGCTTTGAGGTAACAGTGTATCATCAAACACTTTTTGACAATGTTTCAGCAGACATTTCAAACTCATTAAAAAGCCATCAATCTCCCTCAAGCAGGATTTTCTATACCTAACTTTGCTTTTGGTATAAAAAACATGTGCTGGTTCACTTCGTCCATGTTACTAAACTACACTTCTTGTTACGAAGGTTTATGAATGCAATCAATATTCTCATCCCCATAGAATGATTTTTATAACTATTTTAATGCTATTATTTTAACGCTTAAAGCTTCAACATGAAAAGAAAATGCTTAGACAACCTGTAAATATTCCATAATGGATTGAATAACACCCACGATACATATCACTAGATAAGCTGTACTAAGTAATAAGAATAAAAAACGCCAAATTTTCTTTAATAACGGCTTTACTTCTATTTCCTTTTTTGTCCGCCAATCAATATATGTAAAAATCATGGCCATCATTATCGCGAGTATCACCAAAAGCGCCCCAACATTCACACGCCAAAGCACACCGATAGCTAATGGAACAGAAAAAAACAAGCACAATGTCGTAACATCAGAGGCTGCTCCAAAAGCATGTGTGCCACGAATTTTAACTTTCCTGCCAACCAGATAAACAATGATGAAAAGAACAATTGGACAAAAAATTATAATACTAATAACTATATGTAAAAGGTCTTTCAACTTCTTTCACCGCTCTCCTCTATTGCAAGCACTTGATGATATAAAGTACGCAAAGCAGGTAAATTATGACCGTTTGCTAAAGCTTTATTTAGAATGACACCAACAATTGTTTCGATTTCACTTTTTCTTCCCTGCAGACGATCTGCTAGCATAGATGAAGTATTGTTGGCCGTTTTCCTACATAAGTCTATCACATCACTAAAAGATATGGTGTGTTCAATCTCTTCAAAAGCTTCCGTAAGCTCTCGATAAATATTCTCTAGCAGTATAAATGCTTGTTGATTAGTCACTAACTCTCCGTTCTTTACTTGCAATACAGCTGTCAATGGATTAATTAAGCTATTAAGTACCGCTTTTGCAAAAAGCATTTGCTCTGCATTACTAGCCAATTCAATAGGAAATGAGGAATGTTGTAATTGTAGTAGCTGTTGAAAAGCCTGGTGTTCTCCTCGTTCTATCGCTATTTTACATAGTCCTACTCCTCTATGCTGAACCGTTGATTGGTCCAACAATTGAGCTCCAAAGGTCACTGAACCAAAGGCGATATTTTTTTGTGGCAAGAGTAGCGCCTCCTCAAAATGCGCTAAGCCGTTTTGCATAAAAAGCAACGGCATATCACTTGAGAATAAGGATAATTGATTGTAGAGCTTTTGCAAATGTCCATATTTAACAGCAATCACTAGTAAATCTTGCTTTGGGAGATTAGCCAAATCCGTAGTAGCAACAATCCTTTGCACAGTTTTAGTCCCATCAACGTTGATACGTGTTAACTTCTTGGCATTTAGTTCATTTACTTGTTCCTGCCTTCTGGCAACCAACGTTACCGGTACACCAGACTCCGCTAAAAAGCTTGCTGTTAATTGACCAACCGCCCCTGCCCCAATTATCGCTACTTTCATTGTCTACACCCTTTCCATCTTTACTGATCAATGTTACCTCGAGGTCTTTACATCCAGATTGTTCAAAAAAAATTGAAACACTCTGGGATACTTTGAAGCAACACGATATTATTCACACCATCAAAGAGGGTTACGCACTTTTTTGTATGCCCTTATATCAGTAGACTTCTAAAACACCCATCTGATGCTTCACCTCTGAATAATACATTCATAAAACTATAAGAATAAGGTGCCTTAGAATACATCTAAGGCACCTTCTACGCAGGTTCTTTTATTATACAGGATAGACTGATTATTGACGATATACAGAAAGGGTTTTATGTCCATAAAAGAAAAGCAATGTAATTCATGTTCCAAAAACCACGTAATCATAATTTTAATCTTTCATTAATGAATAACCTTGCTGAAGCCATTTCACTAGCTTCTCATGCTCATTTTGCAATTCCCGATGCTTCATTTCAAGCGTTTGATAAGCCTCCGTTAATTCGTCAAAACTTGTCAACGCTAATTTCAAATGACTTCGCATAGATTGTTGGGGCTGATTTCGCACAGCTAGTAGTGACTGACTATATTGACCACGCAATGTTTTATTCCATCGGAAGCCACACGCTTGTTTTGTACGACCTAGTTCTATGGCCGCCATCTCAAAGGCCTCTAGCTGTGTTTTGCCATTTTGCACATTATGCAATACGATTTCTGCTAGTCTTTCATCATCTTCCTTTGTCCATTGATCTTTTCTTTTTTTCAATTCCATAATCTATCACCCTCGCATTTTTTACTACTATATGCAAAAGCAAGCAAAATAGAATCATTGCATGAAAAAAGACAGTGATGATGTTTTTACTCTCAACACTGTCTTTATACATTACTTATTATTCTTCTTTGTCAAGAAATTATTAACCGCTTGATGGTGCGCTTCACTTTCCCACAACTTTGCACAGGTACGAACTTCTTCCATCACACGCTCATACATATTTCGTTCACGCCACTTTCTAAGCTCAATCTCCTTATAAGCTTTATGAACAGAAGGATGAATTTTTCGCATATGTTCAATAAAATCGTTCAAGGCATCTTCTTTTGAGCCTTCAAAAACACGCATAGCCCACCCTATCTCATATAATAATTGCGCAGGGTAAGGCTTCGCATCCACGAGCATCTTCATCGCACGATCATGACGCAAACCTCGTTCAAATAAATATGTACCGCCACCCCAGCCACTTGTAATGGCTAGTGTTCCTTGAATAAATCCACATTTCGCATGGCTAGCTACTAAACGAAAATCACAAGCTGTTGCAATCTCACAGCCCCCTCCAACAGCAGTACCATTTATAAGTGCTATAGTTGGTACAGGAAGCGTAGCAAGGTCATATAATATTTTCCCCATCTTACTTAACATACCAAATGCCTCATCCTCTGTTTCCAATGAATGAAACTCAGATAAATCCCCTCCTGAGCAAAACGATTTATCGCCAGCACCAGTCACTACTAAGAAACGCACATCTTCATGCCCACGAATATATGTAATGACTTCTTGAAGACCGTTCATCACTTCATCATTGACAGCATTCCGTTTCTCTTCACGGTTAATGGTAAACGTCATAATGCCATCATGATTGTCAATCGTATAAGACATATTACTACCCCCTTTGTCGCAATGAATAAATTGTATCACACAATTATTTCACTATCGTAAAGAACTTCATAATCAACGAAATATTCCGTCTTTTCAAGCAAACAAAAAGGCTAGTAAAGAGCCATGGTCTCTCTACTAGCCTTTTAAGTGAGCAAACACTGTATTATTTGCTTACTACTTCTTTACCTTTGTATTGTCCGCAAGCTTTGCAAACACGGTGTGATAATTTAGCCTCACCACAGTTAGGGCAAGTTACCATACCAGGTACAGATAATTTGAAATGCGTACGACGCTTTCTTTTTGCAGTTTTAGAAGTTCTTCTAAATGGTACAGCCATTGATGGCACCTCCTTACAGATCGTCTATTCGTCTGTTTGATCAAAATACTTAGCTAAAGCAGCTAGTCTTGGATCCACTTTTTGTTCGTCAGCTTTTTTGTGTAGCTCTACGTCTTCATCTGTTGCATAAGACCAATTTTTACCACCATGCACTTGTCCTTCAGAATCTTCCTTGAACACTTGCATTGGTACCTCAAGCAAAACTAATTCCTCAAGAACCGGTTTCATGTCGATGACTTCACCGTCAATATAGTGAATGTCTCCGTCATCGTCTCCTCGTTTATCTTCGTCAACCCAGCTAAAAATTTCAACTGTCTCAACTTCAATTGGAAACTCAACATCCTCCCATGTGCGAGCACATGGTAGTGTTAACGTTGCTGTCACAGTTAACTGACATGTCATTTGCGATGCACCAAAAGTACATAGCCCTTTTACATGAACGGGCGAAATTGCTCGAATATCCTGGTTTCGCTCCATCACTTCATCCAGCTGGACAAAGGCATCGATTGGCATCCCGTTTTGGCGGTATTTAGATAATTGATGAATTGACCATTTCATTCGTTTAATCACCTCGAGACAACACTGTTGATTATATAATGTGTAAAAATAGATGTCAAGATAATTTCTTGTCACCACTTTAAAACCCACCTATAATTATATACTATAAGAAGTGTATTTACTCCTAACAGTTTAAAATAAAGACACAAATTATAAGGGGGAGAAGCATGCAAGCAGTTGGAATTGTTGTTGAATATAATCCTTTTCACAACGGACATGCTTATCATTTAGAACAGGCTAAAAAAGCAGCACAGGCAGATCTCGTAATCGCTGTTATGAGCGGCACATTTTTACAACGTGGAGAACCTGCCATGGTAGATAAATGGACACGTACTAAAATGGCGCTTTCTGGCGGTGTAGATATTGTTATTGAACTGCCTTATGTCTATAGTACAGCACCTGCTACAGATTTCGCAAAAGGTGCCATTTCCTTATTAAGTGCTGTTGGTTGCAACTCTTTTGCCTTTGGAAGTGAAGACGGCTCTATACAGCCCTTTCTAAACACTTTCGCGCTGATTGACAGCCACCGTGCAGAATATGACCTGTTCATTAAAGACAGCCTTAAAACAGGTGCCAGCTACCCAAAAAGCCTACATTACGCCTATGAACAGCTTTCTCAGATGTACCCTGCTCCATACATCGATCTTGCACAACCAAATAATATATTGGGCTTTCATTATCTTGAAGCAGCGAGGGCACTTAACAGCAACATTAAACCATTAACAATTCCTCGCGTTGCAGCAGGATATCATGATGCATTAAAGGAAGATGCATCGATCGCCAGTGCCACTGGCATACGTAAAGCCCTTGCCTCTACAAATTCTTTACAAAGTGTACAAAATGTTGTTCCTACAGCTACTTTTGATTATTTAACAGACTGGCATACAAAGTATAACCAATTTGCAAGCTGGGAAACATTTTGGCCGTTATTACAGTTCACCATTATAAGACATACCCCTTCAGAACTTACTCGTTATGCAGAAGTAACAGAGGGCATAGAAAACGCAATTGTAAAGGCAGCCAAAAGCAGCTCTACATTTTATAGCTTTATGGAAAAAATAAAATCTAAGCGTTATACTTGGACCCGCCTTCAACGGATGATAACACATATCTATACAGGGTTTACCAAAAAGCAGCTTCAAAGTTTTAACGCGCCCTCTTTTATTCGGCTATTGGGTATGAGTTCGACAGGACAAGCTTATTTAGGTCAGCAAAAAAAGAATATAGAATTACCCTTAATCAGTCGAGTTGCAGCTACAAATGATGCGATGTTAGCTATCGATATACATGCAGCAGAGCTTTATAATTTAAGTATCGAGCAAGGAACAAAGGATTTTACGCTGCCGAAGGATTATCAAACACCACCTATTCGTTGCTAAAGACATCAAAAGGGATGCTAAAGTCCTTTTAGCATCCCTTTATATTATTTAGGTTGAAGTTGCTTTAAATAATTGATAGCATCGTCAACGCTCTTCACTGGAACGATTTTCATTTTTGTTTTAATCTCTTTGGCCGTTTTGACAGCCGTTGCATAATTCGATTCTAGCTCTGGGTACTTCGCTTTCATTTCTTGAGAGATTTCATCATCTGGTGCAAAAAAGATTTCCATGCCGTCACGATCAGCGGCAATAACCTTATAGTCTATTCCACCAATTCTTCCAACAGATCCATCTATTAGCATTTCACCTGTTCCAGCAATTGCATAGCCTTTTGTTAAATCTTCATCAAGTAATTGGTCTAATATTTCAAGTGTAAACATCAGTCCAGCAGAAGGTCCCCCTATATCCTCTGTTTTCATCGTCACTTTCGGATTAGTTTCAATCGATTTGCTTTCAGTATAAGAAATACCTAAACCCGCTCTATGTTCTTGGGCGTTAGGAATTTCCTGTAGTGTAATAGTCTCCTGGTGTTGTTCTTCATTACGTATAAATTGAATGGTTACCTTATCGCCAAGCTGCTTAGGTTTTAATAGATCCACAAGCATTTGCTGGCTGGTTATTCTTTGTCCATCAACCTCGACAATTTCATCACCAGCTTTTAAAATACCGTCCGAAGCTCCTCCGTCTAAAACGTTTAATATGAATACACCATTAAAAAGAACCTTTGTCTCTAGCCCTGCTCTTTGGAAGGCTACATATTTGGCATTAAATTGTGAATCAGACATTAACTTTAACTGTCGAATATTATATTCCTCATCATCCTCTAAAGGATTTCGTACTTGTTCAATATCCATTAGCTTTTGATATTTTTGAACTTTCGCCCACAAATACGAAAATGGTGTGGCTTGCTGCATAGCAACTGTCATTAAACTTAAAGACCCCTCACTATCTGCCTCTTTACTATCCACAGTAACAAATTTACTGACATCATAGGCACTTCCAGGTTTCATAATATACGCGTCTAGTCGGTATAACATCATAAAACAAATCACGACTATCAACACTGCATAAATACTAATTTTTTTCTTCACTTGAAAACACCTCCTAGGACGCTTGCAAAACCATACGTTCATGTTTTTGCCTTTCTCACATATATTGATTTTAGCATTTGCCTATGTGAATGACAAAAAGTTGAAACGAGATGATAACATGTTTGCTACAATTCAAATAGTGCTCTGCGTAATTCTAATTCTCTTACTCTTGTTATTCCCACAAACCGCTCACAGTGGTACTGATTTAGGCTTAAATCTTTTCATGGAAGCACTTTTTCCGTACTTATTGCCGTATCTTGTGTTAACACAATGGCTTCTGCGTTTAACAGCCCCTATGCGTACCAAAACAAAAAGGGCTTCTTTATACGTACAAGCCTACATTATTAGTGCTCTTGGAGGCTATCCAACTGGCGCAACCACTATTGTTTATTTGAAAAATAGTGGTCAACTACACCCTAAAGAGGCAAATTTTTTGTTAGCTGTTTGTCATGCCCCCAGTCCACTTTTTGTATTAGGTTTTGTAAGTCTTGATTTACTACACAATAATACATTTGGATGGTTGTTTTTATGTTTACTACATACGTTTAATATTTGTTGCCTAGTAACTGGCTACTTTTTCTTTCGCAAAACTGATTCACCTAATATCTCCGTACACAACACACCACTCTATAGTGCTCCATTTTCGGAAAGTATTAAAGAAACAGCCCCAACAATTCTGCTAGTTGGTACAACCATCATCTTTTTCACAACGATTCAAACCATCGTACAACAAGGCTTAGATCAGCTGATACCAAAGCTTCCCTATACGCTTGAGCTTTCCATAGCGGCTGTTCTGGAGGTAACGAACGGTCTTAAAATGACAGTTACAGCATTTCCAGATCTTCCGTATATCCATTTACTTGTTGTGATTTTGTTAACGATGCAAAGTATAAGTATTCACTTACAAATTTTTGTCATCGCCAAATCTGCAAAACTTTCTGTACGACCTTATATTAAATTCCGCCTCCTTAGCATAATCATTGTACCCACTATTTATGCTCTATTTTTTCTAAAATAACAATCGCTCTAAATATTAAAAAGAGGATGTCGTTGTTCTTTTGACATCCTCTGCATCCTTATTGTGCAAAACCATATTTTTCTTTTAAAGCCTTTACGACACATGTAGGGACTAGCTCGTTAACATCACTACCGTATTTCGCAACCTCTTTTACTATACTAGAACTTAGGAATGAATATTGATTTTTCGTCATGATGAAAAATGTTTCGATTGTTTCATCCAGGAAACGGTTCATCGATGTAATTTGCATCTCATATTCAAAATCTGACACTGCTCGTAAGCCACGAACAATTGCCTTCGCCTTTTTTTCCTTAGCATAATCAATCAATAAGCCTGAAGAACTCTCTATACGAACATTAGGTAAGGTGTTTGTCACTTCAGCCATCAAAGCCATACGTTCCTCTACAGAAAACAAAGGATTCTTTGCTGAATTGTTTAATACTGCTACATATACGATATCAAACACATCCGCCGCACGTTTAATTATATCTAAATGGCCGAATGTTACAGGGTCAAAACTTCCAGGAACTACAGCAATTTTTTCAGACAACTTATTCTCCCTCTTCCTCTGTACAGCGATAAACAGAAATAATTGTTCCGCCATATGTTTCTTGTCTTGTTAAAACAAATTCCCCAAAATTTTGAGGTAATTGTACCTCTTTTGCATGTTCACATAAAATAATACCATCTTGTTGTATTTTACGGTTATCGACCAAAATCTGTACGAGGTCATAATATTCCCGCTGATGGTAAGGTGGATCTAAAAAAACGAGTTTAAATGTAATATCACGCTTTAATAGCGCTTTCACAGCGCGCTTTGCATCTATACGAAAAAGCTCTGTATATTCTTCATAACGGCATTTTTTTATATTTTCTTGTAGCACCTGGAATGCTTTAGGATCTTTCTCAATAAAAATAGCACGTTCTGCTCCTCTACTTAATGATTCAATCCCCAAGCCACCGCTTCCAGCAAACAGATCTAACGCTAAACCTCCATCAAAAAATGGCCCAATTATATTAAAAATGGACTCCTTTACTTTGTCAGTTGTAGGCCTTGTCGTATTTCCTGCTATTGCTTTAAGCGGCATTCCTTTGCGCTCTCCTGCTACAACTCTCATATCAGCATCTCACCGTACTTTCGTCTATATAAAGTATTTTGCAGCGAAAGGTTGGCCCTCCGCTGCAAAAGTTATTGTTGCTCTTGTTTTAATACTTGAATACGCTCATCCTTTTTTTGTAGTTCAACTAGGAATAATCGCTGTAACCAAGCTTCTTCTACATAATAATGATCAGCAATCTTAATGATTGGTTCAGAGATAGTCGAATACCTACGCTGGTTGAATACATAAAATCCAGGCTCTTTAGGGAAACGGAATGTACGATGCTCACTATTTACATAATAGCCATTCTTTCCTTCCGCAGCTGAGTAGCCGAGGTAAGGCAATAATGTATCTGCCGTATACAATACCTGTCCCTCATAGAGAATAACATGAACATCTTCCTTCAATGTATCATCCACATAGACATCACGTGCATCCTCAAATAAAAGTGGATAGGTTCCATTTTGCTGAGCTGCATTTAATGTAAAATAAGATGTCTTGGCATCTAATACCTGTGATAAGTACTTGTCCATTGTATCTGGTGAAATCGATTCATCTCCAAGCTTTTTCAATGTTTCCTGCCAAGCTTGTTGTTGAGCATCCGTCATGTAATCATTTAATGTCTTGATGATTTTCTTTGTTTTTTCTCCACCAATTGGATCGCTTATTAAATAGGATGCCACAACCTCAGGCAACCATTCTGGGGAATCTACAAAATTATATTGTGATTTGATTTGTGATAAAATTACTTCTTGCTCTACAGCTTGTGCAGTAAGTGTTGGTAAAAATAACAATCTTTCGTCATGAACTGCTACTGGACTTTTTTCTTGAATAATTGCAATATGCTCATCACTTAGAAGCTGTAAATTTTTTAATGACTTTAGAAAATCATTAGGGACTTCTTGCTGGGCATAAATTGATAACACCGGTGTCTGTTCTTGCGCTTTAAGCTCCCCAGCTTGCCAATATAAATCTTGAACAGTACCGTTTCCTCTAAACATTGTGTAATTGACAAGTACAAGTTGTTGTTGACCTACTAGGGGCAAACCCGTAACCCATTGTCCTTTCACCTTACTGTCTGTAGAAATTGAAACAATTGAATACGATGCTTCACCATTTATTAGTGTAGCAAAAACATTTTGAAGGAGCATCTTATTTTTTAAGCCACCCTCAATTGGAATTATGTATGACACAGATTGTGATTTTGTCTCCCCTTTTGCAAAGTAAGAAACTTCATCTGATAAACGATCACAGCTTTTTTCATTTTCAATAAAGCAACTAGCGTTTGTTGCTTTTTCAGGCCATTTAATTTTCACCTTTTGATTTGGTAGGTTTTTAAAATGTTGACGAATATCTAAGCTATTTTCGCGATAGACAATTTCTATTTCCTGAGAATAATGAAAATCCCCTATGCCTGTTTCTAAATCAGATGAATAAGCATGGTATTGGAAAAATACCGTTCCTGTAATGATTAGTGCTAAAATAGAAAAAAAGCTTAATGCAAATTTCATGTGCTTGACCTCCCGCAGCATGATACTATGAATATTGGAAAGGATGTGCAATTATTATGCCACAACAATTTATAGAATTAGGTGAAGGCTATGGTGATGTTTACGAGCTACTCGAAATTATTAAAACCAACCAGGAACGTTTTCATCAAGCCTTTTTACTAACATCTACAAAAGAAGACAAGAAGGTGATTTCTTTAGCTGTCGCCCTTAAACCAGTCGGCGAAAGTAAGTTCATGCCTATTTATATTTGTCGAGAAGGCATCCCATACAATGACGAACAGCCAACACAGCGACAAAAAATGTTTGAAGCACAAATAGAACAACTCGGTCGAAAAGCAGTAGTTGTAGAAATAAAGCACTCATCTATATTTTCGGAATCAAAACTATTTTATCAATACTTAATAGGTATATTAAGACTAAATAACTATATACCTGCATTAACATAAGTTTATAGACCTACTTTGTAGTCATATTCCTTTGCTTTATCTGGTTTTGCATTTTCATATTCAGTTTTTACAAAAGGACGATAAGACGCCACAACGTCTTTCACAAATGGAAGGCGTTGTAGTTTTGTTGTCATCATGTCAATATCCTCACGATCGCAGTAAAGCACTACGTATTTTTGCCTTCTAGAAATATAAAGAACATGACCATATTTCCGAAGTGACTTCGCATGTTTTAATTGATGGACGTAAACGATTAGCCCTTGTCGTTCGTTCATAGTGGATTCCCTCATTTCTTACATAAAAGAATACCATAGACCAGAAAATGATAGCAACAGAGTTTAGCTGACAGAACGCTCAATTTTCCGTTATAATGGAAAAGCATACGACGTTGAACATCGTGAAGATGAATCAGTTGTTTTAATTAAATTCAATTGTAGCATCATTACAGGAACAGAAGAATGCTGAAAGATGATCATGCCTCAAATGAACCCTTTACAAGACATTTGCACCTCCATAATGATTGTTTTTCAAATAGGATGGCAAAAATCGGGATAAAAAAATCATCATTCACTTATATAACTAATTTTAATAGTAGGCCCTGTACTTACTACTATTGATTAAACAATGAATTCACTACTACTTTTTATATGAGGATAATTGTTAAGGAGGACGAATATGGGTAAGAAAACAAAAATTGCGCTTGCAATTGCAGCAGCAAGTGCAGCAGCTTGGGCAGGCAGTAAAGCTATTTCAAAACCACAGCAACGCGAAGGTAAACAAGCATTACAATTCGAACGCCCCATAATTCTTGCACATCGTGGCGGAGCTCTTTTAGCACCAGAACATACAATGGTTGCATTTGAAAAAGCTGCACAGCTAGGTGTCGATGGCTTTGAAATCGACATTCGCCTAACAAAAGATGAGGAAATTATTGTTTTCCATGACGAGACAGTTGAACGTACAACGGATGGCTATGGTCTCATTGCAGATATGACGTTGGCAGAAATCAATGCCTTGAACCACGGCTACCAATTTGAAGATTTAGAGGGAAATTTCCCATATCGAGAGGATAAATTAAAAGTCGTAACTTTACGAGAGTTGCTTGAAGCCTATCCAAATATGTTAATCAACATTGATATCAAAGATGCTCCTGATACGTACGAAGGGAGTCTGATGCCTTCTAAACTTTGGCGCTTAATTGAAGAACTTCAAGCTGAACATCGTGTTGTTGTGACAAGCTTTTATGGTGAGCAAATAGATCGTTTTAATTTATATGCTCAAAATCAAGTAGCACTTGGTGCAGGTGAATCAGATGTCAGAAAAGCATTTGCTTCCTTCTCAAGTCAGTTTGGACATTTATATCACCCTAAAGTGGATGTTTTTCAAATCCCTCCAAAGTCAGGGGTTATTGCATTAGATTCTCCTAAATTTATTCAGTTTTTAAACAACCTCAATATTCCTGTCCACTATTGGACAATCAATGACCTAGATACGATGAAAAAATTACTCAATAATGGAGCAAAGGGCATTATTACAGATCGTCCGGATATTGCAGTTGAGTTATTACAAGCTCAAGAGTCTAAATAAGACCAGGAATGAAAGGGAAGCACACTGAACTGATGTGCTTCCCCTTCATGTAAATGTTAGATCCATTATTACTTCCCATTACAGTAATACTTAAGTTAAATAATCTATGATTGCATCAGTTACTTCTTGTAGTGTGGCAGCTCCACCCAAATCAGGCGTTTTTATACCCCGCGCTAATGTTTGCTCTATAGCATTCAATATCCTTGTTCCCACATCTTGATAACCAAGAAAATCGAGCATCATCTTACCTGTCCAAATTTGTCCAATAGGATTGGCAATTCCTTGACCAGCTATATCTGGTGCAGAACCATGGACAGGTTCAAACATTGATGGATATAGCCCTTCAATGTTTAAATTTGCTGCAGGTGCAATACCAATGCTTCCCATAATGGCACCGCCTAGATCTGTCAAAATATCCCCAAATAAATTCGATGCTACAATAACATCAAAATTTTCTGGCTTCATCACTAAAAATGCTGCTAGTGCATCAATATGATTAGATGCTTGACCTACCTCTTCATATTCTTTTCCTACTTGAGTAAACACTTCATCCCAAAAAGGCATGCTATATGTAATCCCATTTGATTTTGTAGCACTTGTCACATGTCCATTACGTGTTTTGGCTAATTCAAATGCATAGCGCATCGCCCGTTCTGTTCCCTTTCTTGTAAAAACAGCATTTTGGATTGCTACTTCATCTTGACCACTATGTATTCTTCCTCCGCTTTCCGCATATTCCCCTTCAGAATTTTCCCTTACAACAATAAAATCAAAGCCATTTGGTTGTCGTAAAGGTGATGGTAGCCCTTGTAGAAGCTTTGCTGGCCGCACATTAATAGATTGCTGTAGCTCACGTCGAATTTTAATGAGCAGACCCCATAATGATACATGATCTGGAACCAAGTTAGGCATTCCGACTGCACCTAAAAAAATTTGATCATACTGTTTTAACAGCTCAATGCCATTATCAGGCATCATTTTCCCTGTCTCTAAATAGTATTCACAGCCCCAGGGGAAAGTTGTCCATTCAAATTGAAAGCGACCATCTAATAACGCTGCCCGATCTAGAACTTTTATTGCAGCTGGCACAACCTCTTTTCCTATTCCATCCCCAGGTATCACAGCGATACGATATGTTTTCATTCATGCTTCCTCCTTCAATTTAATGATAAAAAAGACTGTAAACTAACTCAGTTGTTGCCTTCGAGTTGTCTACAGTCTAGAAGAGATATGTTATATACACATCCGATTTACGCTGAGCAAGAGCATGAACCGCCCGAGCCGCATCCACCTCCGCAAGATGAACTAGATGCAAAGAATGGATTACTAACAGGAACTTTTACCGCTTCAGAGACAGTTTTTCCTATTAATAAGCTAATCTCATCAAGTAAATCCTGGAAATCGTTTTCAGCAATTTTCAAGGCCGAAACTTTCTCATTTAAGTCAAGGGCCCTTTTCTGTTGGCGAATCGACTTCATTATTGTATGGTAGTCCGGATGATATTTACCGAAACGTTGTACATCTTCGTACTGCTCTTTCATGCGATTAAATGCATATATAGCTTCAACAATTTGTGCATCACTATATACTGCTTCATAAGCTTGTTGTAGCGCCATCGCAGGTTCTGAGGAAAGAATCATCTCACAAAGCGCTTCCGCCTCATCCAAAATGATTACCCAGTCAGAGGTCATCATCATTTTTAATTCCCCCAATCTCTTTCCCATCATAACAGATTTTATGGTAATTTTACATTATTGATAATTTTAATGAAAGAGGTTTTCCAAATGATGACAACATCTAAAGGTCAGATTGAACAATTAGTTGCCGAGATTTTACAAGATAGTACCGAGGAAGATGAAGAAGTTTTATTACATCTTTTAAATGGACTACGGGAGAAACAGCAAGGCATTCACCGTCGTTATCTTAATGCTACTTTACATATGGTAGGTATATTTGAGCCTGAGGCCAGTGAGGTTCGTATCCCTATTACACCTGTCATCCACAATACGATAAAGGTGCCACATGGAGGTATTATTGCCACGATTGCTGATGCTGCTATGGGAGGGCTTGCTTCGCGGTCTGTGCCTGAGGGCTATAATGTAGTTACTACGAATATGAATGTATCGTATATTGCTACCACAACCAATAAAGAATTGATTGCACGTGGTCGTTTTGTCCATAAGGGACGCCAAACGCTTGTCATGGAATGTGATATCGAAGATGAAACTGGTCGTAGGCTTGCCATCGCTACAGGATCTTTCTTTGTTATTCAGCGTCGTCTGTAATTAAACTCGCAAAATAGTCTTTAATACATTGTTGATCGGAAAAAGGGAATTTTTGATTTTTAATTTGCTGTGTTTGTTCATGCCCTTTTCCGGCAACAAGGACAATGTCACCTTTTTCTGCCTTTGCTAACGCTTGATGGATAGCGAGTTTGCGATCTAAATAAATTTCATAATATTGTTGCTCTGAAAAACCAGCAATAATACTTTCATTAATCACAATAGGATCTTCATCACGTGGATTATCTGTTGTTAAATAAATAACATCAGCGTATTTACTTGCAACTGCTCCCATTGCAAAGCGTTTCGCCTTATCTCGATTTCCCCCACAACTGAAAACAAGG
Organism: Lysinibacillus sp. FSL K6-4013; assembly: GCF_038630435.1. Lineage (NCBI taxonomy): Bacteria > Bacillati > Bacillota > Bacilli > Caryophanales > Bacillaceae > Lysinibacillus > Lysinibacillus sp. FSL K6-4013. The sequence goes on along the minus strand of NZ_CP152031.1, from coordinate 1,006,818 downwards.
TAAATTGTTTTGGAGCGATCAAAGGTTTGTAACACCGCTTGTAAAGCTTCTGCTGTATGGGCATAATCTACATATACATCAATACCTAATGGATTTTCAATCTTCTCTAGCCTGCCCTCTGGTAGCCTTAATGACCACATATGTCCAACTATATCTTCCATAGGTACACCTAAGCGCCATACAGCCATTAAAGAAGCTACAGCATTTTGCACATGATATTTTCCGACAAAAGGAATTTCTACAATATGTTCACTCGCTGTAGTCTGTAAACAAAGAACGGTTTTCCCAACTGATTCACTGACGATTTGGATATGTAAATCATTGTGATTATCAAAACCAAATGAGCAAGATTTTTTCTTATCATAAATGCCAACAGAACGGCAAAAATTATCATCTCCATTTAATACTAGCTTTTTTGATAAATCCGCTAAACGCTTTTTAGCACGTTTATAAGCTTCTAACCCTCCATGATCTTCTAAATGATCTTCTGATAAATTTAAAAATACACCACAGTCAATGTCACAATGATCGAGCCTATGCTGCTGCAACCCCATTGAAGAAGCTTCTAATACAACATGAGTCACACCTTTTCGCACACACTGTTTAAGAATGGGATGTAATTCTTTAGCCTGCAATGTTGTTAATTGCTCATAAGCTGTTTGTTGTTTCTCACCATTGATGAAAAAGCCAACTGTTCCAATAACTGCTGCTTGTTTATGTAGTGCATTTAGTAGCTGACTGACAAAATGACTCACTGTAGTCTTCCCATTTGTACCCGTAATGGCGATAACAGTTAAAGCTTCTGCTGGAAAAGCAGCAAGCTTCGCACTTGCATACGATAAAAATAATGCTGTATTTGGAACCCATACAAAAGGAATTTCTTTATCTATAATTGGCAAAGAAATACTTTCTTCTGAAACGATGGCAGCTGCTCCGCGTGCCAATGCTTCTTTGACAAACCGACTTCCCGATGTTTTTTTACCTTTTCTCACAATAAATATGTCACCAGGCTGTACTGCCTGTGCATAGTCCTCTACACCAGTAATTTCTGTCCGTATAGATCCCCCTGTCACGCTGCATGGCCAGTCTTTTAATAACTCTGCTAATTGCAAACCTCATTCCCCCTCTCAGTTCTCTATCATATGACGGCGTTTGTAACGGTGTGACGAAAAATGTAGAAGCCTCAAAGAAGGAGAAATGCACATAAAAAATGAAGACAAGCCCTTTTGCTGAAAGCTTGTCTTCATTTGAATATTATTCTGTTATGGTGAGGTTTGATCTGATTTCTCTGTAGAATCTTCGCTATCTTGTTTTTCATTTTTTGTCTCTTCATCATCATCTTGCTTTTCTCTTTCCAGTTCTTGCGTAGTAGGTTCAATATATATTTGCGTGTAATAATCTACAAAAACGCCAGAACCAACGCGGGTATATCGATCATTCAAAAGAACTTTTCTGTGTTCAGGAGAATTTGTCCAGCCATGCATGGCTTCAATCGCATCAAAATAGGCAGTTGCCAGGTTTTCATTCGCTTCACTATACTCGATATGTTGCGTCTGTAATCGCTTTTTTAGATCGCCATAGGTTGGAGATTCATGCGCTAAAAAATTTTGCACCTTCATGTCCTCACTATGCATCCTTGCCGCTTCCTCTAACGATTCATCCATTTCTAAAGGAAGTAAATCATGATGGACTCTTGTTACATTTAACAAATCATCTAATTGTTTAGCGCTAGCCACATCAATTTCTTGCTGTAAAAATGAGGAAGGAGGCGTACGTCTTACAAGCTCCCCTTGGTAGCTCATTTCATATGGCTGATGAAGGACAAGTGTTTCACTGTCTGTATATCGTATCCCTTGTAACTCACTCGTCTCTCTATCTATATAAAGCTGTGCATAAAGACCATCAAATTTGATCAGCAGCCTTGTTTGCATATCTTCTTCACTCATCGAGAAAATGAAAATATTTTCGCCTACAGTGGCCGCTACCTCATAATCAATGATTGTCATTCTGTATATTTCATCACGTTTTTGGCCCACTTTAAAAGGAAATGCATCAATTTCTTGTCCTGCTATGTAAATTTGTGTCACAATATTATTATCAATACCAATCATAAAAAAAGTTGACACATCTTTATTGTAGACCCACCATTGATAACCAAATGAAGATGGCTCTTTTCTTGCTGGCTCCCCATATTGTTCTAAAACAGTTTGCGTGCCTTTTCCTATCAATGTGGAGATACCCGTTTGTGGACGTGTCATTGCTCCTATTGCAGGTTCCTGCTTTAGTTGTGTTTGAGGTATGATATTCGAGTTGGTATTTGGGCCTTCTAGTGGCTCATTTTCCTTAGGGGTATTAAAGAACATAAAGCCAATTAATGCAACTGCACCACAAACCATTAAAATGCGGAATAAAGCTTTCATACAGGACTCCTTTTCATCACCATTATTGTAAGTTATTATATCAATTGTAATTGGGTTGACACAATGTTGTCATTGCAACAATGTCGAATATGCTCTATTATAAAAATGAGCGTATACTTTGTACGAGAACCTAAAGGAGGACTATACATGTATTTTGAAAATACTAACCTTGAAAATTTAACAGCTGATCAAGAACTACTTGTCAGCATTATGAAAAAACATGGTTTAGAATGTGATGGCGGCTGGGATTACGAGCGTATGACATTCGATAAACGATTCGATACTCGTGAAGGTCGTTATTACCTACGCGTATTCGCATATGCTATTTCTGGTGACGTAGGTGCACACGATGCCATCCTTACATTAATGAAACCAGTCCTTGGTAAATACTATTATCCACATGGTGTTGAATATGGCGATGACGAAGTTTATCCAGCACACCTTGTAAAAAAATGTGAAGAAATCTTAAAAAAGGTTAAATTAGAATTAGATCAATTCTCAATCGAACCTACAAATAAAAATAACTTTGAACCTGTTAACGCACGCTAATCTTTCGTACATTAAAGTGACTGCAAGTAAGTGTAAATAGCTTCATGGTTGTAAAAAGACTGGTGGTCCAGTCTTTTTTATTTTGAGTAAAAAAATTTTTTCTTCTCATACTACCTATATCTATTACAAGATGTAGGTGGGAAAAATGTTATCATTTTTTAATCGTCCTTTTTTTCGTCATCCCATTATTGTTATCGCAATGGGTATACTTATCCTTTGGTCAATCTCTATATCGTTACCAATTTTACTTGCCTACTTAACCGCGTTACTTTTAGAACCAATCATTGTTCGAATGTGCAAACGGTTTAGAAAAAAACGGAAAATCGTTGTTTTCTTCTTTTTTTTATTTTTTCTAAGTATATCTTTATTATTATGTACACTTATCCTCTATATAAGCTGGAAACAATTTTCTTCCTTTATTATTGATATACCAGATTATCTTAATCAATTGTCTGCCCTATGGATACAAATGCAATCTAAGCTCAGCAACTACACCTATCATTTACCTGTAGAGCTAGTTTCACAAATTCAATTCATGATTGCAAAAGCCTTAGCATCCATCGAAAAATTTTCCTTATCCTTAACTAACGTCAATGTTTGGTCCACTTTACTAACATATATTCCCACACGACTATTTGATATTTTTGTTTATTGGATTGTGTTGTATATGTTGCTTTTAGAATTACCAACAATTAATCGCAAATTATTAACGCCTGTTCCTTTTCATTACCATCAAAAAATTATCTTTATTGGACAACGTGTTAAGCTAGCCTTATTTGGATTTCTGAAAGCTCAATTACTTGTAGGGATAGGGATCTTTGCCATATCATTCGCTGCATTTTATTTTTTAAAAACACCATTTCCTATACTATTAGCACTTTTACTTGTTGTTTTAGACTTTATCCCTTTTCTTGATTCATTTATTTTATTAGTCCCATGGGCAATCTATCAGGTATTTGCTGGCGATTATTTATATGCAGCTATCTTAATTTTATTAACCTTTGGGCAATTTCTAATCCGCCGAATGATCGAGCCCAAAATTATTGGCGATAAAATTGGACTTTCTTCCTTGAATACCTTTATTGCTATGTTTATTGGTTTTAAAATCTTTGGATTTCTTGGGATATTAATTGGTCCATTACTTGTTGTCGTAGTGCTTTCATTATTCCAACCAACTATAAAAAATCTCCCTCCTGCACAGAAATAAGGAGGGAGATTTTTTTTAAAATCCTAAAATGGCTTTAATTACTGATGTTGTTTCACCAGGTTCAAATAAAATATACAATAATAAATAAACTAATACACCTGTTATGGCAACAAAGAACCAAATAATACTTGTAATTGGCCCAATTCGTCTGTGTAATTTAATGTTCATTTTCAAACCTGAAATAATACTAACGATACCAAACACTGCTCCAGATGTCGCTAAAATAATATGGAAAATCAAGAAGAACGTATAATATGGTTTTAAATCTTCTCCACCGCCAAAAGCCGTATTTCCAATAAAGATTGTACGGGACGCATAGATGATAAAGAAAATAAGTGCTGCAACACCTGCAGCAAGCATCACTTTCTTATGTCCCTCTACATTTCTTTTTATAATTAAGCCCCACCCTATTGCTACTAGTACAGCACTAATAACGATAAACGATGTACTAATAGTAGGCAAAATTTGCAATTCCATTGTCAAAACTCCTTACACAAAGTAAATTTCTATTCTTCATTTAATGTTGCTGTTGACTTTCCCACTTCTTTTGGTGGGCAGCTAAAGCGTCAGCAGTGATTTTATCTGGATCTTTTTGCTCAGAACGATACCATCTTGTGAAGATTGTACCAATAAGTACACCAAAAATAAGTTCTTGTAGGATTTTCATTAACACGCCACCTAATTGCTGATCTGCAACGGGTTTCATGTCTGTAAATAGCTCTGGTCCAGATAAAGATAATCCTGACAATGTAGAGGCTGGTACACAAAGCTCCATTGCCTTTAACCATGCATCACCGTTTGTGTATGTCTCATACATTGCATTTGGAGCAAAGATGATTAATCCACAAGCAGGTGTAATTAAAACGGCATTGGCAATAATATACGCCAGTTTATGCAAAGGCTTCATTTGATCACTATTTGGCATATTTTGAATTAAAGGCCAGTACATAAACACTGCTGAAAGAAATAATACAAATGTATAGGTACCATGTAATGTTTCATTTAATTTAATGTAATCCAATACGGACGGTAAATGATAGATAGAAAATAGACCGATAAATACAAAGACTGCAACAACTGGTAATGTTAGCACTTTAAACAACGTTCTAACTACCGGCGCCTCAATAGCCACCATCCAAACCCACCAAGGAATCCCTTTAATTAGGAAAATAGGAACAAGCAATAACAGAATAGCCATTTGCACCATGTGCATGGTAAACATAATATGAGCCATTAAATCGATAGGTGATCCTTTGATAATATAAATGGTAATCATAGCTAAAACAAAGTAAATAGCTTCACTTTTTTTCAAAGGTTCACTTACTTTAAAATCTTTACGCCACTTTGTTGTGACTAAAAAATAAATGATTGTTATAAAAACAAGAACCCCTATTAAATACGGGCTCCACAATGCTTGGAAACCAAATATACTAAGTGGCATATAGAACGCACTCCTTTAAACTTCAGTACTCCTATTATAAAACGCTTACAGCTATACTGCAATGAACGAAAGGTGAACAAATGTTAAGTTTAACAGCGTTTGCCTCTTTTGATACCTTAATAACTTCAAAACATAAGAAAAGCACGTTCGTACAAAATAACGAACGTGCTTTTTTGGTGATTACCACCAAATGATTGTTAAAAATGCTAAGAAGAATGTAAATGCGATTAAGATTCCCATCCACATGAAGAATCCAATAACGCCACCAAAGTGCGTTTTTTTGTCTTCTAAGTGCATGAAAGAATAAAGTTGAAGTACAACTTGAACGCCAGCCAATAATAATACGAATGGCATAATTAAGTATTTAGAAAAATCAGCTGCAACTACTGCGAATGCGATAAAAGTGAAGAAAATCATAATCGCAAAGTTGATTACTTGTTTACGCATATGAACGGCATTATGATGACGATCATACTCATACTGTGCTTGAGACTTAGCAACTATAGGTGTATCGTGTGAAGACATTATCCGATCACTCCCATCAAGTAAACTACTGTGAAGATAAATACCCAAACTACGTCGATAAAGTGCCAATATAAAGCAGCTACGAAGAATTTAGGTGCATTGTACAGGTTTAATCCACGTTTAGCATTACGGATCATTAAAGTACCAATCCATACAAGACCTAAAGTTACGTGGAAACCGTGTGTACCAACTAAAGAATAGAAAGCTGTTGCGAATGCAGATTGGTTAAATGTAAAACCAAGGTGCACATAGTGGTTGAACTCATAGATTTCAAGTGCTAAGAATCCAAGACCTAAAGCTAATGTAATCGCTAACCAAGTTTGCATACCTTTAAAGTTAAAGTTACGCATATGGTAAATTGCATAAACAGATGTTAATGATGATGTTAATAATAACATCGTCATAGCAAATGCTAATGGTAATTCAAATAAACCTTGAGTTGTGAACTCCATGCCAGCTGGCCCTTTGTTCTTAAGCGCTAAATAAGTAGCGAATAAACTTGCGAAAAGTACAACTTCACAGGCAAGGAAAATCCAGAAACCAACGACTTTATTTTTACCTTCCATCGTAGCTTGTTCAGGATGATCTGGCCAAGTATGAGGAGTAAATTTAGTATTGAAATCCATTATTTATTTCCTCCTTTGCCGTAAAGATGTTCTTCAATTTCAAGAATTTCTTCTTTGTGTAAATGGAAGCCATGATCGTCTTTAACAGAACGGGCAATCATCGCACCAAATGTAATTGCTAAACCAATGATTAATACATAGATAGACCATGGTTTATCTGCGTCTGGATTGTAAAGTGCACCAAATGCTGCAATAAACATACCTAATGAAATAACGAATGGAATCGCTGAGTTATTTGGCATATGGATATCACCTAGTGGCTCAGCAAATGTAACTTCTTTATTACCTTCTTGCTTTTCAATCCACCATGGATCTAAACCACGAACAAGTGGTGTTTGACGGAAGTTATAGAATGGAATTGGTTGTGGAATTGACCATTCTAAAGTACGTCCATCGCCCCATGGGTCGCGTCCTGCTGGTTTGCCCTTAATAGACATTAAGCAGTTGATTACCATTAAGATAACCCCTACACCCATCATTAATGCACCGATTGTAGAGATATAGTTGAATTGATCCCAACCTTGACCTTCCATGTAAGTGAATACACGACGTGGCATACCCATCAAACCTAAGAAATGTTGAAGGAAGAATGTTAAATGGAATCCGATAAAGAATACCCAGAAAGTAATCTTACCAAGCGTTTCGTTTAACATACGGTTGAAGAAAATTGGCCAGTAGAAGTGCGCTGAACCAAATAGTGCTGTAACAATACCACCAACGATTACGTAGTGGAAGTGAGCAACGATAAAGTAAGAATCGTGTAATTGATAGTCAAGAGGTGCAGATGCTTGCATTACCCCTGTAACACCACCCGCAACGAATGACGGGATAAATCCAAGTGCATAAAGCATTGGAGTTGTAACTTTAATTGACCCACCCCAAATAGTTAGGATCCAGTTGAATACTTTCATACCTGTTGGAACCGCAATTGCCATTGTTGCAACAGCGAAGATTGCGTTTGCTGTTGGCCCAAGACCAACTGTAAACATATGGTGAGCCCAAACCATGAACCCTAAGAAACCAATTAAAATTGTAGCGAATACCATTGAAGAGTATCCGAATAGACGTTTACGAGAGAACGCTGGAATGATCTCAGAGAATAAACCAAATGCTGGTAATACTAAGATATAAACCTCTGGGTGTCCGAAGATCCAGAATAAGTGTTCCCAAATTACTGTGTTACCACCCATTGTATGGTCAAAGAAGTTACCACCGAACATACGGTCAAATAACATCATTAATAAACCAATTGTTAATGGAGGGAATGCGAATAAAATTAAGGCACTTGATACAAGAGCAGTCCAAGTGAATAATGGCATACGCATAAATGTCATACCTGGAGCACGCATTGTAATAATCGTAACGATAAAGTTAAGACCTGAAATTAAAGTACCTGCCCCTGAAATTTGTAAACCAAGTACATAGAAATCAATACCATGTCCTGGAGAGTATAAAGATAATGATGCATAAGAAGTCCAGCCCGCATCAGGAGCGCCACCCATAAAGAATGACAGGTGAAGGAATACTGCACCTAGGAAGAATAACCAGAACCCTAATGAGTTAAGGAACGGGAATGCAACGTCACGCGCACCAATTTGTAATGGTACAAGCATGTTCATAAATGCGAATAGTAGTGGCGTAGCAGCTAGGAATAACATTGTTGTTCCGTGCATTGTTAATAATTCATTGAAAAAACCAGCTGATACGAAATCATTATTTGGTTTCATTAATTGAATACGCATTAATAATGCTTCAAAACCAGCGATAGCGAAGAACAATGTACCGGCTAATAAATACATCACTGCTAACTTTTTATGGTCGACAGTAGTGATGTAATCCCAGACAGCTGCTCCAAAGCCCTTTTTCTGTGTGTATGAGCTCACAACTTTTACCTCCCTCAAAATTTGTTACATAGAACGAAAATTATTTTTCTACTGATAAGCCCATGATGTAAGTTGCAAGAGCTTCAATTTCTTCATCAGATAAATTACCGTAAATAGGCGCAGTGCCATCAGCATTCATCATTAAGTTACCTGGTTTAAATTCCTCAGGGTTTTTAATCCAAGCTTTTAAGCTTTCTTCATTATGCTCTAAGAAACCAGCAACACGGTTACGGTCACCAAACGTAGTTAAGTTTGGACCTGGTGTACCGCCTGCTCCTGAACCAGAGATAGCATGACAGCCTAAGCAGCTATTAGCAAAAGTTGCTTCACCAAGATCAGTTGAAGCTTTGTCAGCAGTTTGTCCTTCAGTTGCTTTCATTGCATCAACCCATGCATCAAATGCATCTGGGCTTAATGTTTTTACTTTAAAGTCCATTAAAGCATGTGAAGGTCCACATAATTCAGCACATTTTCCATAAAATACGCCATCTTTAAGATCTTTTGATTCTTTATCGAATACTAAGTAGAATTTGTTTAAGTTTTCCACGTTTGTATCCATTTTACCGCCTACAGCAGGAATCCAGAATGAGTGCTTAACATCGGCAGCTTTTAAATTAAAGTAAACTTTTTCACCTGTTGGTACCACTAGCTCTTGAGCCGTTACGATACCTTGGTTAGGATATTCGAATTCCCACCAGTATAATTTTGCCGTTACATTGATTGTTAGGGCTGTTTTGTTCCCTTCTTCATCTACCTCATCCATTGCAGCAACATCTGCAAATTTATAAGTAGTTGTAACAACTGGTACAGCGATAATTAATAATAAAATAATCGGAATAACTGTCCAAATCACTTCTAAAGTATGACTACCCTCTACTTGCTTAGGGATAACATTTTCACCCACGCGTGCACGACGGTATTTTAGGAATGCAAGTAAATAGATAACGGATACTATTACTACTACTAGCGTCATAATTACAGTAGTTAACAGTAATAAATTCAATTGTTGTTTACCTACTTCTCCAGATGGTTTTAGTGTAGAAAGATAATCTTCACCACAACCTGAAAGGAAAACCATCATCACTGCTAGAAGTGAAAAAAGACGCCATTTTTTAAGCCCTTTCATCATAGCTTAATTAAACCCCTCTTTCTTTGTTGTATTTTCATGTGTACCTAGGACATCAGTTCTGTCTATATGAATTCTTATAAAAAGAAAGAATCCCTAACTTTAGCTAAACACCGCAAATATTATGATGGCTACAAATAGTATGGTCATATGATTCAACGAATAAATAAACATTTTATTTGCCCATTTCATATCATCTTTTGTTGTAAAGCCTTTCAGAGCTAGTATTAACCAACCCAAGTTCAATGCAGTAGCAAGAGTTAAAAAGCCAATTCCAAGCTCTGTTAAAAGGAAAGGTAACGGTAATAATAAAAGAATCCAGAATAACATTGAGTACTTTGTACGTTTAAATCCCTTTATAACAGGTAGCATTGGTATTTTAGCTGCACGATATTCCTCAGTCCGTTTCATGGCAAGCGCATAGAAATGTGGTGGTTGCCATGCAAACATAATAAGGAATAAGGCTAGTGCTCCTGGACCTAAGGCGGGCTCAATCGCTGCGAATCCAATAACAGGAGGAATAGCCCCCGAAATACTACCTACAACCGTGTTACTAACATGCTTCCTCTTTGACCACATTGAATACAGAACGACATAAGCAAATATTCCTACTAGTCCCCACATGCCGGCTGCAAACGATGCCGCAAATAACAAAATTTCACCTACAATTAAAAATGAGAGGGCAATGGTCAACACAAAGTTTGGCTTAAATCTGCCTGTCACTGTCGGTCTTGCCTTTGTTCTTTTCATGATAGGATCTATATCCTGATCTATGAAATTATTCATTGCACCTGAGCCACCAATGATTAATGCCGCACCCAGCATGGTGTAAAATATGACATCAAGCTCTTGCAAGAAATGTCTACTAGTAAACTGAAAAGCCAGCCACATCCCTGTAAACGTTGTGACAAGATTCGAGTTAACGATTCCAATTTTTATTAGTGCTAAGAAATCTTTTACAACAGATGTTGTTTCTGGACCAGTATTTCTAGTAGCCGCCAGTGTACGACCGTTTGACATAATACCTCTCCTTTCATTTTTGTAAGCATATTCCGCTAACAATAACTATAGCGAAATTTGCGATTGATTTCTAGACATTAAGTGAAATTTAGATGAAGTTGTAAAAATTAGCTTTGTCTAGAAATATAATTAAAAACAACATATCTATAGTAAAACATTTTCTAAAATGAATTGTGAAGGTTAAAGCACGAAATTATGAACAATTTGTGAAATGGAATCGACATCTAGTAGTCCCTTCTCTTTACAAGTTGTTTTTTATACGTATTTTCGATATTATCTAGTAGCAGAAACATTACGTTCTTGTAATGTTGATAGATAAAGTAGGTGACTCATTTTATGCAACACAACAGGTATTTGAAGTGGTTTGCTGTTGCCGCTACAGTAGGGATGCTCCTTATATTACTAGGTGGGGCTCTCGTTACCAAAACAGATAGTGGCCTAGGCTGTGGTCGAAACTGGCCTGATTGCAATGGATCTCTTATTCCAAAGGAGATTACACCAGAAGTCCTTATTGAATTCTCACATCGTCTCGTAACAGGAGTTGTATCTATTTCAATTCTTGTGTTAACCGTTTGGACATGGCGTAAGCTCGGACATATTCGTGAAGTAAAGCTATTAGGTTTCTTAGCAATGTTTTTCTTAATCGCGCAAGCTCTTATTGGAGCAGCTCAAGTATTATGGGGGCAAGGTGATTTCATCTTAGCACTACATTTTGGGATATCTCTTATTTCCTTTGCCGCGGTTCTTCTTCTCTCTATGATTGTATTTGAAGTCGATCGGAAATTTGATGCTGATAACGTATTTATCGGTAAAAAGTTACGTTGGCATACAATTGCTGTCACAATTTATTCTTATTTAGTCGTTTATACTGGGGCGCTAGTTCGTCATACAGATTCGAGCTTAATTTGTCCCGATTGGCCATTTTGCTATAATGAAACACCTTTCGCACCGCCGAATAATATGTATGAATGGGTGCAAATGGGACATCGATTAGCAGTTCTTATTATTTTCATTTGGATTGCATACATAACTTGGCATGCTGTAAAGGAATATAAACATCAACGTGTTATATACTATGGATGGATAATTGCCTTTACAATAGTAGTTTTACAAGTTATTGCAGGTATGTTAGTAGTCCTTACTAAACTGAATTTAACGGTAGCTTTACTGCATTCATTATTTATTTCCCTTTTATTCGGTTTATTATGCTATATGATCATGCTAGTCGCTCGAAGTAATTATAATGAGAAAAAGAAATAGCCCATTAAAAAAGATTCGCCACCAACGATGTGTCGAATCTTTTTTCTATGACTATTTTTGTTTCTTCATAGCTTCAGTCCCTATAATCCCAACAATTAAAATAATCATGGATACAAAAGCATAATCTTTAAAAAATGTTGTAAAAGGAATGTCGAAATATCGACAAATTAGCGTTACGAGACGGCCTCCTAATAAAATTAAACCTATGACTAACATCCAGTTAAATAGTGCTTTAAGCATTTTTTGGCCCCTCTACTTTCATTGCTGTCCATATAATATTTGTTACTTCGAGACTGTAATCCTCTGCCGCAATAGCAAGCGGTCCCCCTATAAGCATGTATTCACCAATCGCTCCTTGAATTACTTTTGCCATTACATCGACAGAGCGAACACTAAATGTCCCCTGTTTTTTTCCATCTTCTAAAATATTACATAATGCCTTCAATAGTGGATCTTCCTCTTCATCTGGCAGTTTATAGTAAGGGATGTCTTGTTCAGTTCGAGCGTTGAAGACAATTTCTAATAATGCTGCATTTTCTTTTGGGTGTGTTGCTTGATAAGCAATGCTTGCCTCTATGAAGTTTGCTAATTGTGTGACAGGGTCACTGGCAGTATATGTTTTTGTCAAAATAAAAGTTGTGGATTGCTCAATCAGTGCTTGGAGACTTTGGTTGATTAAATCTTGTCGATCTACAAAATGATAAGAAATTAATGCTGTGCTAATAGAAGCACGTTTAGCAATTTGTGCTAGACTCGCCTTTACATAGCCAATATCATCAAGTGTCGTTATCGTAGCTTCAATAATTTGCTGCTTTCTTGCTTCCTGAATAAAGGTATTTTTACTGCTATCCATAGACCCCTCCTGATTGGTCGAACATTTTTTTGATTAAGTAATCAAATTTTATATGATTTATCGCTTAAACACAATAAAAAAGGTTATGTAGATACTAAAATGTACCCTATAAGATAGACACTTTCAAAAAGGTCATCTTATAGGGTATTTTTATTTATAATGAAGAAAAAACGAGCGGTGGTAGATTGTATGACTAAAAAATTTTTTTCGGAACAACAACAGGCACAATTAAAATTAAATCCATACGTCAAAACAGTAAGCGCGAAAGCCATTACTTATACAGATGAATTTAAAGAATTTTTTATTGATGAATACGATAAAGGAAAATATCCAAGTGAAATCTTTTTTGAGGCGGGTTTTGACATTGAAGCCCTTGGTCCAGCTCGTATTCGGAGAGCTTCGAATCGTTGGCGTACAGCTTATAAAGAGCATGGGCTTACAGGCTTAGAAGATGCCAGAAAACATGCTTCAGGTCGCCCTTTAGAACGCGAATTAAGTATAGAAGAAAAATACGCCCGCTTAGAGGCGAAGATGAAATTGTTAGAAGCAGAAAACGAATTTTTAAAAAAGCTAGATCAACTCGAAAGGCAGCTGATAAGGAAGCAATCAAAATAAGTACTACACAAAAATTTGAGTTAATCCATCAAATTATTGAAAAATATCAATTAAAACGGATGGTACGATATCTTTGTGAAATGGCAAAGGTTTCACGCTCAGGCTACTATCGCTATTTTAGAGAAGAAGCTGTCTTAACTCGTCAAAAACAGAATGAAGAAGATGAAGTGGTGAAAGAAGTCATTTTAAAGGCCTTTCATTTCCGAGGACGAAAGAAAGGCGCACGTCAAATAAAAATGACACTAGAAAACCAATATGAAATTACGTACAACCTTAAGCGTATCCGTCGCATTATGAAAAAGTTTAATATTATCTGTCCCATTCGAAAAGCCAATCCAGCGCGTCGTATGGCAAAAGCAACGAAGGAACACCGTATATGCCCTAACAATTTACAGCGCAACTTCAAGCAAGGTGTGGCAGGAAAAGTATTACTAACCGACATCACATATTTAACATATGGAGGCGGTAAACGTGCTTATTTATCAACGATAAAAGACGCCGAAACAAATGAAATTTTAGCGTATGAAGTATCCTCTACATTGGGTATAGAAATTGCGCTCAATACGTTACATAAATTAAAGAAACATCGGCATTTAAGGGAGGATGCCTTTATCCATTCGGATCAAGGTTTCCACTATACGAATCCAAAATTCCGAGCCTTAGTGAAGAAAATTGGCTTAGGACAGTCCATGTCACGTCGAGGAAACTGTTGGGATAATGCGCCACAAGAATCGTTCTTTGGGCATTTTAAAGATGAAACAACTATTAGAGCATGTGAAACGTTAGAAGAAGTAAAGAAAGAAATTAAGAGTTATATGATTTACTACAATCATTATCGAGGGCAATGGAATTTAAAAAAGCTGCCGCCTGCAAAATACAGACAGCAGCTTCAAGAAGTTGCCTAACCTTTTTCAAAATGTCCTTTACAAAGGGTACATTTTATACTAATAAAAGTATCTAATAACCTTTTTTAAGACTATCTATTCAATTTCAATTAATAGATCGCCTGTTGAAATGGCATCTCCTGCACTTGCATATACCTCTTTTACAATGCCGTCTTTAGGTGCTTGAACAGTTGTTTCCATTTTCATCGCTTCTGTAATTAACAGGTGATCTCCACGTTTAACAGGACTACCTTTAGAAACAACAACTTTCAACACAGTACCTGGCATTGTAGCGCCGATTTGGTTTGGATTGCTTGGATCGGCTTTTAATGCTAAATTGCCATCAACCTCAACAGTCATATCTTGAATCACCAATTCACGCGATTGTCCATTGAGCTCAAAGTAAAGGACACGTGTTCCATTGTGTTGTGGTTCCCCGATTGAAACGAGTTTAATAATCAATGTTTTCCCTTTTTCTATTTCGACTTCAATAATTTCTCCAAGCTTTAAGCCATATAAGAATGTTGGTGTGTCAAGAACTGAAATATTACCGAAGGATTCTGCTGTTTTCGCATACTCCTCAAAGACTTTTGGATAAAGAGCATAAGCCAGAACATCCTTTTTCGTAACAGGACGATTTAACTTTTCCTCTAGCACAGCCTCTAATTGATCAAACTGAATAGGCTCTAATAATTCTCCTGGACGAACTGTAATTGCTTCGCGATCTTTTAACACTACTTGTTGTAATGCCTCTGGGAACCCGCCATGTGGCTGTCCAAGATAACCTTGGAAGAATTCAATCACAGAATCTGGGAAGTCAATTGTTTTCCCTCTTGTTAAGACCGTATTTTCGTCTAAGTCATTTTGCACCATAAATAAAGCCATATCTCCTACCACCTTGGAGGATGGTGTCACTTTGACAATATCACCAAACAGTAGATTTACACGGGAATACATACGTTTTACTTCTTCCCAACGATCACCAAGCCCTACCGCTTTTGCTTGCTGCTGTAAGTTACTATATTGGCCACCAGGCATCTCATGCACGTAAATCTCAGAATGCGGGCTAATCATGCCACTTTCGAAATCTTTATAGTATTTACGAACATCTTCCCAGTAGTACGATAATTTTTCCAAAGAATCAATATCCGCACGTACTTCTCGTTTACTCCCCTTCATCGCATAGTACAAGGAATTTGCACTTGGCTGAGATGTTAAGCCCGCCATAGATCCAAGCGCTGTATCGATAATATCTACACCTGCTTCAATGGCTTTAGCATATAAGTAAATCCCATTGCCGCTTGTATCATGCGTATGCAAATGGATTGGCAGACTTGTCGTCTCTTTTAACTCGGAAATTAAACGATAGGCCGCTTCTGGCTTCAGTAAACCAGCCATATCTTTAATCGCTAAAATATGTGCACCAGCTAGCTCTAGCTCCTTCGCCATATCCTTATAATATTGCACCGAATATTTCGCTCGACTATCATCCAAAATGTCGCCTGTATAACAGATGGCCGCTTCAGCAATTTTTCCTGATTGACGCACTGCATCAATCGCCACTTCCATACCTTTAATCCAGTTTAAACTATCGAAAATACGGAATACATCAATTCCTGATGAAGCCGATTCAGCGATAAATTCTCGGATTAGATTATCAGGGTAATTCGTGTAACCAACGGCATTAGCTCCACGCAGTAACATTTGGAACAAGACATTAGGTACTTGCTCACGCAGTTTCTCTAGGCGCTCCCATGGGTCCTCTTTTAAGAAACGATAGGCTACGTCAAATGTTGCCCCGCCCCACATTTCCAGCGAGAATAACTGATGCATCATGCGAGCTGTTGCATCTGCAATTTGATACATATCCTGTGAACGAACACGTGTTGCAAGGAGAGATTGGTGGGCATCGCGGAATGTAGTATCAGTTAGTAGTACGTCTTCCTGTGCTAAAATCCACTGCACTAAGCCATCTGCTCCCTGTGTATCTAAAATCTGCTTCGTACCTGCTGGTGGTACAATTAAAGGATCAATTTTAGGCTGGTTCGGCTGAGCAAAGATAGGTTTTGACTTCTTCTCTACACCTGGGAAGCCATTTAAGGTCACATTCCCTATATAGCTTAACAGCTTTGTTCCACGGTCTTTACGCACAGGGAACTCGAAAAGCTCTGGCGTTGTATCAATAAAGCTAGTATCAAAGGCACCTGATAAAAATTTCTCATGTGTTACAACATTGTTTAAAAACGGGATATTCGTTTTAACGCCACGAATACGGAATTCCTTCAAATTACGATCCATTTTCGCTGCAGCTTCTTTAAAGTTCATGCCCGATGTTGAAATCTTTACTAACAAAGAGTCATAGTATGGTGTTACAACAGCGCCTTGGAATCCATTTCCAGCATCTAACCGCACGCCAAAACCACCACTTGAACGGTAAACCATTAATTTTCCTGTATCTGGCATAAAGTCATTTGCAGGGTCTTCTGTTGTCACACGGGCCTGAATGGCATAGCCAATCATTGGCATATCTTCTTGCTTTGGCATATGAATTTCTTCACTGTGTAGTTCATAGCCTGCCGCTACCTTAATTTGGGCATGGACGATATCGACACCTGTAATCATTTCTGTAATTGTATGTTCTACTTGGATGCGAGGGTTTACCTCGATGAAATAAAAATCGTCTCCTGCGACTAAAAATTCCACTGTCCCTGCATTTATGTACGAGACATTCTTCATTAATTTCACAGCAGCATCGCAAATACGATTTCTTAACTCTTGTGAAATCGAATGAGATGGCGCAATTTCCACCACTTTTTGATGACGACGCTGAATTGAGCAATCACGCTCATATAAATGCACAATATTACCATGTTTATCGCCAATAATTTGTACTTCAATGTGTTTTGGCTTTATGATTGCTTTTTCTACATACACTTCATCGGAACCAAAAGCAGCCTTTGCCTCTGATTTTGCTCTTTCATAGGAAGAAGCAAGATCCTCTGGCGCATGGACTAGACGCATCCCTCGACCACCACCGCCAAGTGCTGCCTTAATCATAACTGGATAGCCATAATTGCTAGCAAACGTCTCTACCTCTGCTAGATCGGCTACTGGGCCATCTGTACCAGGAATAACAGGAATCTCAGCCGCAATGGCTTGAGACCGTGCTTTGACCTTATCTCCAAACATATCTAAATGCTGAGAAGTTGGTCCGATAAAGACAATACCCTCTTCCTCACAGCGACGTGCAAATTCCACGTTCTCTGATAAAAAACCATACCCTGGATGAATCGCATCAACATCTGCATCTTTTGCGATGGCAATAATACCTTCAATATCTAAATAAGCATCGATTGGTTTCTTGCCAGCTCCCACTAAATAAGCTTCATCTGCTTTAAAGCGATGAAAAGCACCACTATCTTCTCTTGAATAGATGGCAACAGTTTGGATATTCAGCTCCGTACAGGCACGGAAAATACGAATTGCAATTTCTCCTCGATTGGCTACGAGAATTTTGTTGATTGATTCCATAGGTATCCCCCTTTATGATTGTGTTTTTTTCCTCTCTACCTTTTCAAACATAGAAACATTGATTAATATTCCCATCGCTAAAGATAGAATGATTATAGATGTACCGCCATAGCTTATAAAAGGTAACGTTACACCGGTTAACGGGATTAACCCGGTTACACCCCCAAGATTAATAAACGATTGCCAGCCTATCCAGCTCGCAATGCCAGCCGCAATCATGCGTGCCAATGGATCTTTTGTTCGTAATGCAATAGAAAAACCTTTATATACAATAAATCCCAAACCACCTAAGACAATTAAAACGCCCCAAATCCCTAGCTCTTCCATTATGATTGCCATAATAAAATCTGTTTGTGGTTCAGGCAAGTATCCTAATTTTTGAATGGATTGACCAAGGCCACGCCCTTCTAAGCCGCCTCCGCCAATGGCATAATAACTATTCACCACTTGGTGACCACTACCATCCTCATACTCAAACGGATTTAAGTAAGACAATATCCGTCCTTTTCGATTTCCTGTTAGTAGCTCTCCCTTAAATATCCATAGAATACCAAGAATGGCTGTACCAAATGCACCTAATACACCAAAAAACTTCCAAAATGTTTTAAATGGAATACCACTTGAAGCAACAACTGAAACAGCAATACCACATAGAATAATCACTGCTCCTAAGTCTGTTTCAAAGGCTACCCCAGCAACCACTAAAATCCATAGAAAAATTGGGTAAAAAATTTCAGTAGGTTGTAGCTTTTCAAACGTATATTTTTGCGCTTTTCGATAAAAAGCAGCTGCAAAATATAAAATTATAAATAGTTTCGCATACTCTGAAGGTTGAAAATTCCCTAACCCTGGAATAGCAATCCAACTTTGAGAACCTACTTCCTCTGCCCCATTACCTGCTACTTTTACCCATGTAAATAACACAACTAACACAACAGTTAGCAATAACATAATATTCTTATTCGCATAATGCTTATATGGGAAAAATGCTGTAAGGATAAAGCCAAGAAGTGCCACCATTAAATTGGTCACTTGCTTTTGATAAAAATAATCAGGTGCTTGACCTTTTTGAACAATAGCAACCATCATACTTGAACTGTAAATCATAATTAATCCAAATAAACTTAATAATAGGACCGTAAAAAATAAGGGGTAATCAAAATTTTGTGCATAACGTTTTAAGTATTGTCTCATTGGAAAACCTCGTTCTAGTAAAAAAACTCAAAGCGCAAAAAAGCGTTTGAGTTTTTCTTTTTATTTGTCTGTATACGCGTCGTGTAGTACAGAAAGTTCCTTCTCGAGTGAATCGAGAATTTCTTTGCCTTTTTCACGTTCAATTAATCCAAGCTTCACAGCAAAGTCAATTTCACGTGACAGGCCGAACATTTGTGTATCTAATACTTCCTCATATAAAGGGCATTGTGGCATTGTTAAGTGATCCATTTGTACTCGAATAAGGCGAGCAATCTTATCTGCATCAGCAACTAATAGCTCCAAAGCCTTCTCTTGAAAAGAAGTTTGTGATTTCGTATCCATGAGGACGCCCCCATTATCTGATATTTCTTCGATTCTATCTTAATAAAGTTTATCTTTTAGTCGATAAAAATGCAAGTGTCTTCATTGGAAAATAGAGAATTCGAATTATATTTCTTTATTATCTCTAGGCATTAGCGTTATACTATGTCATGGATATACAAGATTTGAGGAGGATTTCTATTATGGAAACAATAATTCCTATCACAGGTGCAGTCACATACCAACTAACATTAGATCCTACTGTGTGGATTTTTGATGATCGTAAATTAGATTTAAACACTTACTTCACTACTCAAAATGTTGAGGAAGATGCTGACGTCAAATATATGCGTGAAGTAGGGGCACACTGGTCACGTGAAATTATGGAAGGAGCAACATTCCCACCTACATTAAAATCAGAGAGGAAATTTGACCGTAAAGGCATGGAGACAGGTACATTCGGTATCGAATTAAGTCATTTCTTGAAGAATGCTGAAATTAAACCTGAAGCGACAAAAATCGTCTTAACTTGCAAAGATGGTCAAGAATATCCTTTCACAATTGAAGAAGCTTATACACTTATTTTAAAATATAGCCAAGACGGGAAGCCTCTTTTAGAAGATGGTCCAATCCATGTATTACTAAGAGACGGTTCAAATATTGACAATCCTATTAAAAACGTATCAGCCATCCGCGCTGAATAGGAGGGAATGCAATGCGCGTTAAATGCGTTATTTGCGATACGATTCATAATTTAGATGATAATTTACCTTTAGCGAAAAAATTGCGTAATCGACCAATTCATACTTATATGTGCAATATTTGTCATGATCGCATTTCGGAAAATACTGTCGCACGAATGGAAACAGGCAATTTCCGTTTTTATCGTACGTCACCACAGATGGATAAAGAATTTTAACTAAAGAACAGCTTTAAAAGAGGTGCCTCTATTTTGAGACACCTCTTTTTCTCTACTATCCATTATTTTTAATAATCGTTTTTTCAACTAATTCTACAACTTGATACATAATAGTAGCAAAAAAGGCAATGATCAGAAGTGACATAAGGACAAGGTTAAAATTAAATACTTGGAAGCCATAGATAATTAAATAGCCAAGTCCTTTTGAAGCTACTAAAAATTCCCCTACAATAACCCCTACCCATGATAAGCCAACATTCACTTTCAGGGTTGAAATGATCGTAGGAAATGAGGCTGGCAAAATGACCTCACGAAAGATTTGCCATCTGGTCGCTCCAAATGTTTGTAAAACCTTACTATAATTTGGATCGACTCCTTTAAATGCCGTATATACTACAATTGTTGTAATGATGATGGATATTAATGCACCCATCGCTATGATGGAAAAGTAGCCTGGGCCAAGTGCAACAATCAAAATCGGACCCAGTGCAACTTTTGGCATCGCATTTAAAATTACTAAATATGGATCAAGTACTTTTGATAGTAACGGGGACCACCACAAGACAATAGCTATCAATGTTCCTAATAATGTCCCCGCTAAAAAGCCAATTACGGTCTCCATTAATGTAACACTCACATGCAATGTTAAAGAACCATCACTTACTTTTTCAATAAATGTATGCCATACATGCGTTGGCGAGCTAAAAATTAAACGATCAATCCATTCTAATCGTGAAAGCAGCTCCCATCCACCAAAGAATAGCAATAAAATAATAAGCTGATATACTCGAACATAGCGTTTTTCTCTTTTTAACAATTGCTGATATTGCTTAAATAATGTATTATCCAAGGCTCTCCAGCTCCTTCCAAATCGTTTGGAAAATATCTGCATAGGCTGGATGCTGTCTTACATCAAAAGGTGATAGCTCACTAAGAGCTTTAGGTATTTCAAACACCTTGTGAACTGTCCCTGGGTTTGCAGAAAATAGAACTACACGCTCACTCATCGCGATTGCCTCGCCAATATCATGTGTCACAAGAATAGCAGTCTTTTTATAAGTTTTTAATGTTTCCACCACTAAATCCTCAAGCTTTAATTTCGACTGATAATCTAATGCAGAAAATGGTTCATCTAATAATAAAATTTTAGGATTTACAGCTAAGGTACGAGCAAGGGCGACACGTTGCCGCATACCTCCTGATAATTCTCGAGGATAATTGTTCCCCACATGCGGTAATCCTACTTCCTGTAATAATGCGTTGGCCGTTACTTTATGTGTTTTATGACTTTTCTCCATTATCTTCAAGCCAATTGTGACATTTTCCTCAATGGTCTTCCAAGGAAATAAATAGTCCTGCTGAAGCATATAGCCAATGCTAGATTGATTATTTGCTGATAGCTTTTCACCATCTATATAAACATTGCCTTCAGTGGCAGGGAATAATCCTGCAATAATTGATAATAATGTGGTTTTTCCGCAGCCACTCGGACCAATAAACGAAACAAACTCTCCTTCATGAATGGCTAAACTGATATCACGTAATACTTCCTTTGCCTGTGTACTTGAAAAATAACTATGGTGAATATTCTCTAGCTGTAAAAATTCCATATTACTCAGCAGCCTTTTTAGCAAAGGTAGTATTCACAAGTTTTTCATACTCCACTCGTTGAGGAAGTTCACCTGCTTCCTCCATAATTGTTTGCAAGTTATCCCACTCTCCTTCATCAAGGATTGGGTCAGTAGCATAAGAGCCTTGTGCTTTATATCGCTCAATTACAGTTTCAATTATCTCTATATCTACATTTTCAAAATATGGTTGAATAATCTTTGCTACTTCAGCAGCACTCTCATTTTGCACATAATCCTGTGCTCGTTGTAATGCATTTGTAAAAGCTTGAACAGTTGAAGCTTCATCCTTTAAATAACTACTTTTTGCCATAAAGGACGTGTAAGGAAGATTACCAGACTCCGTTCCAAACGAAGCTACAATATAACCTTTCCCTTCTTTCTCGAAGACACTCGCAGTAGGTTCAAATAATTGTACATAGTCACCAGTGCCTGATGCAAAAGCAGTTGCAATGTTGGCAAAATCAATATTTTGAATGAGCGTTAAATCATTTACAGGGTTGATGCCATGTTTTTTCAGCACGAATTCACCTGCCATTTGTGGCATACCACCTTTACGTTGCCCCAAAAACGCTGAGCCCTTCAATTGATCCCACGAAAAATTATCCATCTTATCTCTTGCCACTAAAAAGGTTCCATCCGTTTGGGTTAACTGTGCAAAATTTTGAATAGGATCATTTGCACCTTGTAAAGTGACATAAATAGACGTCTCCGATCCAACTAAAGCTATATCAATTCCATCTGACAGTAACGCCGTCATCGTTTTATCGCCACCTGCAATCGTTTGTAGCTCCACAGAAAGACCCTCCTCCTCGAAGAATCCTTTCTCAAGTGCTACATATTGAGGCGCATAGAATATTGAACGAGTTACTTCTCCTACTTTGACTTTTTCTAGCTCTGCTTTATTACATGCCGTCAAAGAAAGGAGTAACAAAGCAATGACACCTAACAATAAACCTTTTGTAAGCCAACGCATTCCCTTTCCTCCTTGATGTGTTGAAAATAAGCCTATCGACATTAACTTATTCACATAAGAAGATTTCGGTGCCTATCATTTTTTAGTTTATGTAGAAAACGGAGCTTCTTGGTTTAAAAAGCGCTCTCGGAGAAAATGAGTGCGGGTGTTTTCTTCAGCTTGACTACAAGGGGAAACATACAAAAAACAGCCTTAGCATTAAAACCGCTAAGACTGTTTATAACAGATAAAAAGTTCTTATTATAAAGTACGTAATTGTTACTGATTGGTAGCTTGTTGCTCTTCTCTTTTTTCACGCCATAATCTTGTTTTATAGACAATTAGAATTAAGGCCGCTACAATCAGACCTTCAATCATTGGTAAGAATAGGGCAAAGAACGTAAGCATAATACACCCTAAAAATAGGAACGCATAAATAATAATATTTTGAGATAACTTTAATTTCTTGGCAAAGCCTAGCTTATAGACAATGGCAGAAAGTGCAAATACAAGAAGAAATACAACATAACCTGCTATTTCATAGCTTGGTAAATTTTCATATAAAAATCTAGTTATACCAGCCATTCTCCCATAAACTCGTGTTGTTTCATCTGTACCTGTCTGTGCAGCAACTTGAATAACATTTAGTTCACCCAATAAAGCGGACTTCAGATCCAAGACTCCTCTTCCTTTCATGGAAGCAAAAAATTATTGTTCAGCGTTTTTTAATTTTTTCGCTATTCTTTCACGTTCATTTTTATCTAGAATTTGTTTACGAAGGCGAATAGATTCTGGTGTGATTTCTAAATACTCATCATCATTTAAGAATTCTAATGCTTCTTCTAGTGTTAATAAACGTGGCTTTTTAATAACGTTTGTTGCATCTTTTGTCGCAGAACGAACATTCGTTTTTTGCTTCATTTTTGTTATGTTTACAGTGATATCATTATCACGTGTATTTTCACCAACGATCATACCTTCATAAATTTCAGTACCTGGTTCTACAAAGAGTGTACCACGGTCCTCTACTTGCATCATACCATAAGTTGTGGATTTACCAGTTTCCATTGATACAAGAACACCTTGATGACGTCCACCAATACGTCCTGGAATATATGGTTGGTAGCAATCGAATGTATGGTTAATGATACCAAAACCTTTAGTCATAGACATGAATTCTGTTGTATATCCAATTAAACCACGAGCTGGAACAAGGAAAGTTAAACGAACTTGGCCATTGCCATTGTTCACCATATCTAACATTTCACCTTTACGCGTACCAATCGATTCAATAACCGAACCTACATTTTCTTCTGGCACATCAATTTGTACACGTTCAAACGGCTCACATTTTACACCATCAATTTCACGAATGATAACTTGAGGTTTTGATACTTGTAGCTCAAAGCCTTCACGGCGCATATTTTCAATAAGAATTGATAAATGTAGCTCACCACGTCCAGAAACCGTCCATGCATCTGGTGAATCTGTATCTTCTACACGTAGAGATACGTCTGTTTGAAGTTGTGAACGTAAACGCTCTTCTACTTTACGAGCAGTTACCCATTTCCCTTCACGACCTGCAAACGGTGAATTATTCACTAAGAAAGTCATTTGTAATGTTGGCTCGTCTATACGTAATGGTGTTAAAGCTTCTTGATGTTCAACTGGACAAACTGTTTCTCCAACGTTGATGTCTTCCATACCTGAAACAGCAATTAAGTCACCAGCTTTTGCTGATTGGATTTCTTCACGTTTTAAACCAAAGAAACCAAATAGTTTCGTTACACGGAATTGTTTCACAGTCCCATCTAACTTCATTAAAGCAACTTGTTGTCCTACTTCAATTGTTCCGCGGAATACGCGTCCAATCCCAATACGACCAACATAATCATTGTAGTCAAGTAATGCCACTTGGAATTGTAATGGATCTGCTGAGTTGTCTACTGGTGCAGGAATTGCTTCAATTACCTTTTCAAATAGACATTGCATATTTTCTTCTTGTTTTGTTGGATCAGCATCAAGAGAAGCTGTACCGTTTACACCTGATGCATACACAACAGGGAAATCTAATTGATCATCATCAGCACCTAGCTCGATGAATAATTCTAATACTTCATCAACCACTTCTAATGGACGAGCTGAGTCTTTATCAACTTTGTTTACAACTACAATCGGTGTTAACTTTTGTTCTAACGCTTTTTTCAGTACAAAGCGTGTTTGCGGCATACAACCCTCATACGCATCGACAACTAGTAAAACGCCATCTACCATTTTTAAAATACGTTCTACCTCACCACCGAAGTCGGCGTGTCCAGGCGTATCAAGGATGTTAATACGAGTTCCGTTATAGTTTACTGCAGTATTTTTTGCTAAAATTGTAATACCACGTTCGCGTTCAATATCATTAGAGTCCATTGCACGTTCTTCAACATGTTCGTTTGAACGGAATGTACCTGATTGTTTTAATAGTTGGTCGACTAAAGTAGTTTTACCATGGTCAACGTGGGCGATAATTGCGATATTGCGAAGATCTTGACGTAAGTTTGTCATTATTCCACTCCATATTCTTTTTTCGAATGTTTAACTGTGATATTATAGCACAAGAAGGATAGAAATGTCCTTATTAGAATTTCCATCATTCTAAAAAATATATTTGATCGACAAATTTTTTATATAGGAGGCTAGGCTATGAATCGTGCAAAAATCGTAATGGCCATCTATGCATTGGCAGCTGTATTAGCAATGTGCTCTATCGGCTACTCTGTTGCAGCTAGTAGTATATTTGGTGTAATAGCTGGTATTGTGGCTACTTGTGTCATTTTCATGACAGCCTTTAAAATGAAGCGTAAACTACGTGCGCAAGGATTACTTTAAAGAACATAAAAAGGAGCTGTCTAGTAAATAGACTGCTCCTTTTTATTCATATGGCACAATATATTTTTCTAATAACTCTTTATGAATAGCGGGATTGGCAATAATAAATGTATCCTGATGAAGGAAATCAAAGCCTTCACCATGTAGATTTGTAGCAACTGCTCCAACTTCCTGAGCAATGATGGTCCCTCCTGCAATATCCCATGGTGCTAAACGCATAGAGACATAGGCATCTAATTTGCCGCTAACAACAAATGCAATTTCCATTGCCGCAGAGCCATAAGACCGTGTACCGCGAACTTTACGAACCATATCTATCACCTTTTCATGGTGAATATGTCGATTAGGTGCGACCCAATGTGCATTGATGCCAATGACAGACTCTTCCATTGTAACAGACTGTAGTTTTCGCAATGGTGAATCATTATACCATGCCCCTTGACCCTCAATGGCACTAAATAAATCCTCTCGCATGACATCAAATATGTAACCTAATTTTCCTACGCCATTGACAAAAATACCTATAGAAATCATAAAATGACGATGCTGTTTGACAAAATTCATCGTGCCATCAATTGGATCAATAATCCAAACTACACCATCTAGCGATTTAACCTGTTCGCCCATTCCTTCTTCCCCTAGGATTTTGTGGGTTGGATCAAAAGCTTTAATTTGCTCAATAAAGAATAACTCAGTCTCTCGATCAATATTGGTAACGAGGTCATTTGCACCTGATTTTGTCTCTATTACTAGATTATACGAAAAAGCCTCCCGAATACGTCGCCCAGCTTCAAAAATAATATCTTTTGCAAATTTATCAATTTGTTGTAAATCCACTCATAACCCACCCTTCGAATATAAGAAAAGGCCATCTATGTTGGTCGCTCTCGTATGTGTATGATACCTTTTCCCACTACTTCATAACTTTTGCTATATAAAAGCTAATACTACCTTATGATATAATTTCTATTTTACCCTTTGTCACAATAAAAATCACCTGCTGTCGGAATATTCAGCAAGTGATTTTTTAAATGGGTATTAGATTTTGATTACGCATAGGCGTGCAAACTTTCAAGTTCCATCTGAATTTCTGCCAGACGTTTTTTACTTTTTTCAATTTCAATGTCATTTTTTTCATTCATTGCTGCAAAAAGTGAAGCTAATTCATAATCTAATTCTAATTGTAATATGTGCTCATATTGCTTTTCAATGTCAACTTTACGTATAATTTTTACGAACGGTTTCATAAAAAACACTTCCTTTTTTTATTTTTTTTACAAAAACTTCGCTCATTTGATAAAGTTCTTGTTATAAGATTTTTTCCCAAATTCAGCGTAAAATAAACCTTATAAAACGAAAGGAGTAAAATAAAATTGCCAAAAATAAAGTGGACAAACAAAGACTTTAAGGTTTTTACAATAGACGGTTTAGAACAGAGAATGGATGCTTTAAATTTACATGTACGTCCAAAATTTAATCAGCTAGGGGAAGATTTCTCTGCATACTTCTCTAGCCAATTAGGTGAAGAATTCTTCCCTCATGTGGCTAAACATGCTCGAAGAACTGTTAACCCCCCAAAAGATAGCTGGGTTGCCTTCGCCCCTTATAAAAGAGGCTATAAATCATTGCCTCACTTTCAGATTGGTCTATGGCACACACATTTATTCATCGTCTTAGCTATTATTTATGAAGCGCCTCAAAAAAATGTTATGGCTGAGCGTTTACTAGCTCATAAATCATTAATTGAGCAGCTTCCAGATGATTTTATTGTGTCAGGAGATCATATGTCCCCTGAGTCCGTTTCTCTGGAAGTAGCAAAAGAAGATAAGCTTGAAGAACTACTTATTCGCCTACGTGATGTCAAAAAAGGTGAATTCTTAATTGGCCGTCATATTCCAAAAGAGCAAGCAACAAAGCTAACAGCAAGCGAATTACATCAATTAATAGAGGACACATTTAACAGCTTACTTCCTCTTTACAATGTTATTGTTGGAAAATAGGATTAGCTATTAAAGCTTTTTATTGATGTAGTTTATGCAAAATGCCGTTTTCTAACACAAAAAAATAAAGAGTGGATGTGAGATTAACTCACATCCACTCTTTTAACGACTATTTTTAGGGGTAACTTTTATGATCATCCCATCTTCGGCTTCCTTTGTTTGTTTTACAACAGGATAGCTAATGTAGCCACTCGCCTCTTCAAATTCGCGAAAAATTGATTTTTCCTCTGCTTGGGAAGGAACAATCTCTTTAAAGCGTCGATATTTAGCTAGCATAACTTCACGCTTGATGCCCTTTTCATAAGCTTTCTCAATCCCCTCGAAGAATTGAATAACATCCACGATCTCCTCTGTGGACCAATCAGTTGAAAACGGATAAGAGTATTCCATTCGACAAAACCACCTTTACGTTATTGCCCCCATTTTAACCGTATACTTTCAGCTTCTGCAACCATTCGCTTAATAAGGTCTTCAACGGTTGGGATATCGTGAATCATTCCAGTCACTTGTCCAGCCCAGCCAAAGCCCTGATCCTTGTCACCATCGTAAATAAAACGTTTATTCGCTGAGCCACTAATATATTCTTTTAATGCCTCATATGTTGGCGTTTTTTCCTCAATCTCCAAAATCTTTGCAGTAAAATCATTGCGTAAGGCACGAGCAGGTGCACCAATTGAGCGTTTAATAATGGTTGTATCTGCCTCAGTACTCGCAATTAGCGCCTCTTTGTAAGCCTCTGAAGCATCAACACACTCTCTTGTTGCTATAAAGCGAGTGCCCATTTCAATGCCTTCAGCTCCCAAGGCTTGAGCAGCCATCCAGCCACGTCCATCGCCAATTCCGCCAGAAGCAATGACAGGAATACTTACGCTATCAACCACTTGTGGAACAAGAACCATTGTACCGACATCATCACGACCAAGATGACCACCGCCCTCTTGACCCACGACCATCACAGCATCTGCTCCAAGCTGTTCAGCCTTTTGAGCTTGTCTACGAGCAGCTACAAGGACTAATTTTTTTATATCTGTGCCTGCCAGCAAATTAAATATAGGCGCTGGATTCCCCCCCGTCATTGTAACAACCGGTACTGCTTCTTCGATTGCAACACGCACCATATCCTCATAGCCTGTACCATGCATGCCAATCGCAAAATTTACGCCAAATGGTTTATTTGTTAATGTTCGGACTTTATGGATCTCTGCTCGTAACAATTCAGGATCTCGTAAACTCATAGCCGTTATTTGCCCTAAACCACCAGCATTCGACACAGCTGCGGCTAAATCAGCATATGCTAAATAGGCTAATCCCCCTTGAATAATTGGATATTTAACCTGTAATAGGTCCGTCACACGTGTATTCCAATTCATAGTACCTCCCCTTTCGTTCAATACTATTTTCTCGATATCCTGAAAAAAATCCTTTTATTTTTTAGGAAAAGCCTATTTTTTCGTGTCGTTAGGTGCTATAATTCATTTGTTTTCTTAGATATTATAAAGTGAGGTGGTACCTGCGTTGTCACAATTAGAGACTCCATTGTTCGACGTATTATTAAAACATCGGAACAGACATCCCATTCAGTTCCATATTCCAGGCCATAAGAAAGGGCAAGGGATGGATCCTGCTTTCCGAGAATTCGTCGGCGACAACGTTTTATCAATTGATTTAATTAATATTGCTCCACTAGACGATTTACATTCACCAAAGGGTGCTATAAAAGAAGCGCAAAACTTAGCAGCTGAAGCCTTTGGTGCTGATCATACATTCTTTTCCGTTCAAGGTACTAGTGGCGCCATCATGACGATGATTCTAACCGTCGTCGGTCCAGGTGATAAAATTCTAGTACCACGGAATGTCCATAAATCTATTATGTCAGCGATTGTATTCGCTGGTGCCATTCCAATTTTTATTCATCCTGAAGTCGACAGCGAATATGGGATTTCTCATGGCATATCCCCTGAAGCTGTGGAAAAAGCATTAAATGCTTATCCAGATACAAAGGCAGTACTTGTTATTAATCCAACATATTTTGGCTTTACAGCTGATTTAAAGCGCATTGTTGAGATTGCTCATGACCGTAATATTCCGGTAGTGGTAGATGAAGCGCATGGCGTACACATAAAATTCCATGATGACCTTCCATATTCAGCTATGGAAGCAGGTGCTGACATGGCAGCTACAAGCGTGCATAAGCTTGGTGGCTCCATGACACAAACGTCTATTTTAAATGTACGTGAAGGTCTTGTTTCTGCAAAACGTGTACAAGCTGTATTTTCTATGTTAACAACAACTTCGACATCCTATCCATTACTTGCTTCACTTGACACAGCGCGACGTCAGCTAGCCATTCATGGATACGATTTAATTGACGATGCATTACGTTTAGCAAAGGATGCTCGTAAACGCATTAATCAAATACCACATTTAAAGTGTGCAGGGAAGGAAAAGTTACATTCATCTGCAACTTATGATATGGACCCATTAAAACTTCTGATTAGTGTGAAAGATTTAGGTATTTCTGGTCATCGAGCTGAGGAATGGTTGAGGTATAATGCCAATATTGAAGTAGAACTGTCTGACCTTTATAATATCTTATGTTTAGTGACTTTAGGAGATACAAAAAAGGAAATTAACCTTTTAGTAAATGCCTTAACTCGTATGTCAAAAGCATTTGATTCTGAAGCAGCTATAACAGAGGCCTTGGTGAATGTGCCAGAAATTCCAGCACTTGCCATGTCCCCACGTGATGCTTTTTATGCAGATACAGAAGTCGTTCCTCTTGCCGAAGCAGATAACTGTATTTGTGCAGAGTTTATTATGGTGTATCCTCCTGGGATTCCTATTTTTATTCCCGGGGAAATAATTACACAAGAAAATATTCATTATATTCAAATGAATATTGAAGCAGGTTTACCAGTTCAAGGACCAGAAGATACAACTTTAAAAACAATTCGTGTTATCAAAGAACGTAAGCCAATTTTCTAAAAAATAAAAGCTAGCTCTTCAAAATGAACTGCTCCCTGTCAAGTAGACAGTGGAAATAATAAAAAATGTATTAAGCGGCTTGAGCCCTGAATTCTAAAGGACTCAAGCCGTTTAATCGTTTCTGATAACGATAGTAATTATAAAAATGAATATAATCATCAATCGCTAGTTTTAACTCTTCATATGAATCGAACTTATGCAAATAATACTTCTCACACTTCAATGTGCCCCAAAATGATTCAATTGGTCCGTTATCAATACATCGACCAACACGGGACATACTTTGTGTCATATTGGCTGTTTCCACAATTCGTTTAAATCCCTTCGATGTATATTGAAAACCTCGATCACTATGTATTAATGGCTGCTCGCCTGATTGTAATGATTGAATAGCTGATTTTATTGTTTTGAAAACAAGGGAATTATTATTCGAATGACCGAACACATAACTTACAATTGAACCATCATATAAATCGATAATTGCACTTAAATAAGCTTTTTTCCCGTTTCCATACTTAAACTCTGTGACATCTGTACACCATTTTTCATTTGGCTTTTCCGAGGTAAATGCCCGATTTAATACGTTCTCCGCCACATGATGTGCTGGGGATTTACGATAAGGCTTTCTCTTTCGCCTAATAACGGACTTCAATCCACTCACCTGCATTAAACGATAAATACGCTTTTCGTTAACCGTCGCTTGATTATTTTCTTTTCGTTGACGATTGATTGTCAACGTCATACGACGATAGCCGTAAATGCCATCTACTTGGTGGTAAAGGAGATCAATATCCTTTGAAATGGCTTCATTTTCAACTTCTCTGTTAGATGGCTTGCGACTTAGCCACTTATAGTAAGCAGCGCGCGAAACACCCGCGATTTCACATAATAAAAGAATCGCAAGTTTCTCCTCTTGGTGTAATTCTTGAATTGCTAAATAGCGTTGTTGTAAGCGAATTTGGCTTAGTGACTCCTCCTTTCGATTTCCTCTAACTTTTTTAAAAATAGATTTTCAGCACGTAAATGTTCATTTTCACGCTCGATTCGTTTGATTTCTAACCTTAATTTTTCTTCGGCTGTTAATTCAACTTCATTTTTTGTTCGACCGCGATGATCACGTAATCCCTCTTCACCAGTCGCTTCAAATTTCTTCACCCAATGATATACCTGTTGATACGAAACATCATAGGCTTGTGCTGCTAATTGATAATTTTTCTGGCTCTTTAAACAGTAGTTGACAATTTGAATACGTTCCTCAAACGTTGTCTTTCTTCCTTTAGTCATAGTTTGGCTCATTCCTTTACCCGAATCTTTTATTTCACTATGACTAGTATACTTTTTCACCCATTTTTTTAAAACAGAGATACTGCTAATCTTATATTTAGCGAGAATCTCCAGTAAAGTTAACCTTTCTTTAAGATAATCTTCTACCGCTTCTAGTTTTAATTCTTTGGAATACTTCGTCCAAGAGGTTGCTTCGATAAGTCCCTCTACTCCATGTACTTCATATTTAATCTTCCAAATTTGAATAGTTTGCTTAGTTACTAAGAATTTTTCACATAATTCTTTGATAGAATAATAGCCTTCATTTAATAAATGAAGAACGTTTAATTTCACTTCAATTGTATGCTTACTTCGAGCCATGAAAAAACTCCCCTTAGATAAACAGATTTTATTTTTTAATCTGTCTACCTAATGGGGAGCATATCAAAAAGAAGGGCTAGCTTTTATATTTATACAACACAGAAATGAAGATATCCTTCGTGTTGAACACAAGCAGAAAAACATTCTCTTCATTACAAAATAGATATAATAGAATATTATCAGAAGTATTTTTAATTTCATTTTCATAACGATAAATTGCTTATGCATATCACCATCTATAAAAATAAATAAACAAATAAAGGGCAGAAGAATGCTCCGATAACAGCCGTTAAACCCATTGATAAGGAACCAACTGATAATTCCTGTTCCCCATATTCTCTTAATTTCACAAGACCTACCCCGTGTGAAGCACTTCCTACTGCCACTCCTCTACTCACAGCAGAGTCGATTTTGCCATACTTAATGACTAATGGTCCGATAATGGCCCCTACAAACCCTGCAATCATGACGAAAACAGCGGTTAAAGGAGGAATGCCACCAATCGTTTCGCTCACCTGCATTCCAACAGGCGTTGTTAACGATTTAGGTAATGCTGTGAGCATCCAGCTAGGTTCTACACCAATCCATTTTAGTAACACAAAAATTGTCACTAAGCCTGTTATCATGCCGATTAGGAGTCCTGATAAAATAGAGTACTTATATTTCATAATAATTGCTCGTTGATTATAGAGAGGATATGCAAGTGCCACCACAGCTGGCCCTAGCATTTTCTGAAGCCATTCCCCACCTTCCATATAAGTTGAATACGGAATATCAAACACAAGTAAAATCACTGCACTGACAATCGTAGTAGTGACCAAGGGAATCATGATAGGATGGGGAAAACGTTGATAGAGCTTTGTAAATAAAATAAACATGATGATGGTACTAAGGACAACAGTTACTTCAATCAACAGTTAATTCCCCCTTTCCTTCTTCCACAGTAGTCTTCGAGCTTTCTTTTTTGGCCAATTCTCTTTTCTCAATAAGTTGTGTCAGTAATCCTGTTACATAAATAGAAATTAACGTACTAGCAATAACTGCTAAAATAATGAGCAGACCAGTGATTGACATGAGTTCTGGATAATCAATAACACCAACAGTTGCTGGAATGAAAAACAACGTTAAGATGCCAATTAAAAAACCTGCTCCGTCTTGTATATATTCAACCTTAATTATTTTAAAATTGAGTGAAAGTGCTAATAAAAGTAATCCAATGACGCTTCCTGGAAGAGGGATATGCAAGTAAGAAACAATGCCAACCCCCATGTAATAGAAAATAGTAAGTATCCCAATTTGCACAATAATCCGAACAACACGTAACAACAACGCAGCAAAATTTTCGTTCAACATTTCGCCACTTTTCACCCCCTATATCGTTCATTCTACATCTGCAGGAATTTTCTGTCTATTATAATTTTAGAAAAATAATGAGCAGTTACAGAAAAACCAACCCTTTCTATGGTACGCTATTAAAATTCTTTTCCCTTTATAAATCACGATTTTACATATGTAAAATGTATTGTTGTTTTGTGATCCTCTTATACACTGACCGTTAAAATAACTTCCTTCTCTTGTTATTTTCAGCATCCTTGGCTCATTAGAAGCATTTCATTATATATTTTAATCACTATCTAGCAAATTTTTAAAATTTTCTATATAATCGAAAATTACACAAGATACTAGTTTGTATACTATTAAAATTTCTAAGGTGGGATTTTCGATTTTCTTTAAAACATTAAAACTCCAAACTCGCTTTGCCTATTACAGTAGTTTTTTAATTTTTATTATCGTCACTTTAGCTGGTCTACTTTTTTATGTAACCATTTCGGATGCATTACAAACACAAATTGGTAACAGAGCGCTATATTTGGCGGAAACAACAGCTAGTAGAGGCGATGTTATAGCAGCTTTTCACACAGACAACCCATCGGAGGTTCTGCAAAAAATTAGCAATGACATCATGCATGCTGCAAAAGCGACTTACGTGGTCATAGGAGATAAAGAAGGGATACGCTACACCCATCCGCTTGCTGATCGTATTGGCAAATCCATGGTGGGTGATGATAATGACAGGGCATTGAAAAAAGGTGAATCTTATATTTCAATTGCAAATGGTTCAATGGGACAATCAATTCGAGGCAAAGCACCTATTTTTGATACAAATGGCTCGATTATAGGTGTTGTGTCAATTGGCTACTTAACAAGTGAATTAGATCACTTATACCTTTTATACCTGGATAATATTTTTTATACGATGGTAATTGCACTAAGTATTGGTATTATCGGTTCTATATTTTTGTCCCGAAATATTAAAAAGCAAATTTTTAATTTGGAGCCAAATGAAATTGCAAATCTGTTAACAGAAAAAAATGTTTTAATTGAATCAGTTCGTGAAGCTATTATTACCGTAAATGATAAAGGTGAAATTACAACATTGAATAATGCTGCAGCCAATATCTTAAATCTTGCAAACAATACGACTATCATTGGTGATAATATCGAGCAACATATACCAAATACACATCTTCTTAATGTGTTAATGAACGGTGAAAAACAGTTAGATAAATTAATGAATATCAACGGTCATGAAATTATTGTAAATCGTGTTCCTATGAAGGTGAATGGTAAAATTGTCGGTGCTGTTGCAAGCTTCCGTTTACAATCAGAAATTGAGCAAATGGCTATCGAATTATCACAAGTAAAACAATACACGGAATCCTTACGTGCCCAAACACATGAATTTAAAAATGTCCTTTATACAATTTCAGGCCTTATTCAATTAAATGCATCCGAAGAAGCCCTATCTATTATTCATAAAGAAGTACAAGGACATTCCTCTCTAACACAATTTATTACAAATCGTGTGAAAGACCCATTTTTAAATGGTTTAATTATTGGATTTTTTAACCGTGCTCGTGAATTAAAGATTCAATTGATTTTTGATGAGGATAGTTATTTAGAAAATTTTCCTGAAAATATCGAAAAAAGTCTGATCATTTCAATTATGGGTAATTTATTAACCAATGCTTTTGAAGAGGTTGAAAAAAATAAAGAGCAACAACGAATCGTCAGACTCTTTATCTTGGATAATGGCGAGGAAATCATCTTTGAAGTCGAGGACTCTGGTAATGGTTTAGCACAAGAAAAACTAGATGTACTATTTTCAGAAAATATTTCTACAAAAGATACTAAGCTCCGAGGCTACGGATTAAGGAAAGTAATTTCCAGCATCCATGATTTAAACGGCTCACTCGCTCTTGGAGAAGGCGATTTAGGCGGTGCCCTATTCATTGTATCTATTAGCAAAAGGGGGATTATCATTAATGAATGATATTGAAGTGCTAGTCATTGAAGACGATGTACGGGTAGCAGACGTACATTGTCGTTTTTTAGAGAAAATTGAAGGTTTCACAGTAATTGCGCGTGCCAACACTGGGGAAGAAGCTATAGACTGGCTTCAATCATTTTCACCACATCTTATATTACTGGATGTATTTTTACCAGATATTCTTGGAGTTGATTTAATAGATAAAATCAATGAATTAAGTCCAACAATTAGCATCATTTTAATTACCGCAGCTACAGAGGCACATATTGTTCAAAAAGCTTATCTGAAAAATGTTACGGACTATATTTTAAAGCCATTTACATTCGATCAACTAAAAGAAAGTATAGAAAAATTCCGTTACAAGCATTTATTGCTGCAAAAGAACGAGAAATTTACACAAGAAAAAATTCAATATTTATGGCCAAAAGCAACTTTAACTATTCCTCAAGATACACCACTACTACCGAAAGGCATTGATTCAACAACAATGAATCATGTTATCAATTATTTAAGTACGATGGAAGATGGTAGTACAGCTGAACTATTAGGAAGAAATATCGGTGTTAGTCGTTCCACCGCTCGCCGCTATTTAGAATTTTTAGTTACACAAAAGCAGGCATACACTGAACTCACCTATGGTACAGTTGGTCGTCCTGAGCGACGATACTTTATTTCCAAATAAACTTTATGAACAAAATGATATTAATCCACATTATTAACACAATATTTAAACAATTCTGATATACGTTATAGTATTGGTAGCGCTAGATTGATAGCGCTACCATTTTATTTTTAAGGGGGATTTTTATGTGGAGGAAAATATCAAAAATAATGGTAGCTGGCTTACTATTTACTAGTTTGGTTGGCTGTTCAGCATCAAATGGAGAAACAACAGAAGGAAAGAAAACAAGTGATTATCCGAAAAGTAATATTACTATTGTTGCTCCATCTGGGGCTGGCGGTGGATGGGATTTAACAGCTCGTGCAATAGCAAAAACAATGAATGATACAGGTTTAATTGATAAGGCAATCCAAGTTGAGAACAAACCAGGCGGTGGTGGGGCTGCCTTTATGGCAACATTCGCTACAAAGGAAGTAAATAATGATTATATGTTGATGGTTAAATCGCCTCCTATTCTTATTAATCATGAAAAGGCTGAAGGAAATAGTAAATTTGGCTACAAAGACACTACACCTTTAGCGCAATTAACGCGCGACTATGGTGCAATCGTTGTTAAACAGGATTCTCCATTCCAAACGCTTGAAGATGTATTAAATGCACTGAAAACTTCGCCCAAAGATGTCACATTAGCAGGCGGCTCTGCACCAGGCTCTATGGATCATCTAGTGGGAATTATTCCAGCTTATAAATCAGGCATTGATTTAAAAACAATCAAATATGTTTCCTATGATGGGGGCGGTGAGGCCGTAACAGCTTTACTCGGAGGGAATGCTGATGTGATTGCAACAGATGCTTCTACAATTGCTACGTATGTTAAATCTGGAGATGTCCGTGTATTAGCTGTAAGTTCATCTGAACGCTTAGAGGGTGAGCTAGCTGAAGTTCCAACATTTAAAGAGGCTGGTATTGATGAAGAATTTACAATCTGGCGTGGTATTTTTGGTCCGAAAAATATGAGTGAAAATGCAGTTGCTTATTGGTCTGAAAAATTACAAGCAATGTCTGAATCAGAAGAATGGCAAGCTGAAGTAACACGTAATGGCTGGCAAGCCGAATACCGCAACGCTGAAGAATTTACAACCTACCTAGATAATCAAAATAAAATAATTGTTGAACTGTTAACAGCTCTTGGTATGCAAAAATAGGAATAATATTTGTCAAGAAAAGGGACACAAGTATTTCAAAGAAATATAGAACTACTTGTGTAACCTTCTATTATTCTCTATGGAGGTGAAAACGATTGAACCACACATTTGATAAAGTATTTAGCATTATCTTACTCACACTAAGTATTTTATTTGTCTTTCAAGCAACACAAATTTCTGATAGTGCTTATGGATCTACTGTCGGTCCTAAAATATTTCCACTCTGTTTAGGCATTATTTTAGGTTTATTAAGTCTTCAATTATTTTATGAATCGTGGAAAAATGCTGTGAAAGAGCGAATCACAGGAGGACCAACTACTTCTTCTAAAATATCTTCAACAGAGCTCAAAAAGTTCTTAATTATTTTAGGTAGCGCTCTTGCGTATGTATTTTTCCTTGAAAAAATAGGATATATGATTACTACATTTTTATTTTTATGCATCAGTTTCCAAATGATGGAACGATCTAAACTGATCTATTCAATCATTATTGCAGCTGGTTTTTCACTGGGTGTCTATTATGTATTTACAGGTTTACTAGGAGGGTCTCTGCCTAGTTTTCCGACTTTTTAGTATAAAGGAGTGAACATATGTCAACATTGCAATTTTTAGTTGATGGATTTGCTATTGCCTTCCAATGGCAAAATCTTCTATTCGCTCTTGTTGGTGTTATAATTGGAACAGCAGTTGGTGTACTTCCGGGGATCGGTCCCATGAGTGGTGTTGCTTTATTAATCCCTGTTACAGCAACCATTACAGCTGGCTTACCAACGGAAGCGGCAGCTACAAGCTCAATTATTTTACTTGCAGGAGTATATTATGGAGCCATGTATGGTGGCTCAACTACTTCTATTTTGTTAAATACGCCTGGTGAATCCTCATCCGTTGTCACAACATTGGATGGCTATCAAATGGCGAAGCAAGGCCGTGCTGGAAGTGCTCTTTCTATCGCAGCCATCGGTTCATTTTGTGCTGGGGTAGTAGCGTTACTAGGTCTGATATTATTAGCGAACCCCCTTTCAAAATTAGCATTAAAATTCGGACCAGCAGAATACTTTTCGTTAATGTTACTAGGGCTGGCGGCAGTAAGTGGACTTGCAGGACGCTCTATAACAAAAGCTTTAATTATGACTGCCTTAGGACTTATGCTCGGCACAGTAGGTATCGATGCAGTATCCGGTATCGAACGTTTTACATTTGGTCAGCCGATGCTATTCTCTGGTATTGAATTTTTAACGATTGCTGTTGGTTTATTTGCGTTAGGTGAAGTGTTTAAAACGATTCTTGAAAAAGACGAAGAAGATGGTCAAATAGCAAAAATTAATCGTGTATTACCAACAAAGCAAGATTTAAAAGATAGTGCTGTTCCGATTGCCCGTGGCTCATTATTAGGTTTTTTCATTGGTGTATTGCCTGGCGCGGGCGCAACCCTTGCCTCATTCTTTTCTTATATTACCGAAAAAAAATTCAGTAAAACACCTGAGCAATTCGGAAAAGGCCATATTGCTGGTGTAGCTGGACCTGAATCAGCTAACAATGCGGCATCAGGCGGTGCAATGATTCCATTGCTAACATTAGGAATTCCTGGTTCAGGTACTACAGCTATTTTAATGGGTGCACTTATTATGTACAATATCCAGCCAGGTCCCCTATTATTCGAAGAGCATCCTCAAGTTGCTTGGGGATTGATTGCTAGTATGTTTATTGGGAATTTAATGTTATTAGCATTAAACATGCCATTGGTCCGTATTTTTGCAAAAATCATCGAAACACCTAAAAAATATTTATTGCCAATTATTATCGCCATTTCAATTTTTGGTGTTTATGCTGTACAATTCGCTACTTTTGATTTGTATCTATTACTAGCTTGTGGTGTACTTGGTTATTTATTTGCTAAAAATGATTATCCAGTAGCACCATTAGTCCTTGCACTTGTACTAGGGCCGATGATTGAAAATAATATGCGCCGTGCATTAACTATCTCTAATGGAGATTTTTCTATTTTTGTATCAAAGCCTTTATCTCTCACATTTTTAGTAGTAGCGATTTCTTGGTTACTTATACCACTGTTCATGAAAATGCGTGGAAAAAATGTTCTTATTAACGAAGAAGGTTAAAATATATAAAATCCACTATACATAATTTCCATATAGTGGATTTTTATTTTTCCCTATAATGCGTGACCAGAGCCGCCATCAATATTAATAGCTGTTCCTGTAACATAGCTTGCCGCATCAGATACTAAAAAAGTGATAACGTTTGCTGCTTCTTGCGTATCACCTACACGACCAAGCGGAATTGCTTGCCCCACTTTACGAGAATATTCTTCCCACGATAAATTGGGTTCTTCCTTTTTCCATTTCTTTTCGATTTGATCACTACGAATCAGTCCTATACATAC
Source organism: Lysinibacillus sp. FSL K6-4013 (assembly GCF_038630435.1). Lineage (NCBI taxonomy): Bacteria > Bacillati > Bacillota > Bacilli > Caryophanales > Bacillaceae > Lysinibacillus > Lysinibacillus sp. FSL K6-4013. Next base: position 966,797 of record NZ_CP152031.1, on the reverse strand, counting down.
AGAGTTTACTCGAATATTATTCTTCCCTAAATCCTTGCTCATCGCTTTTGTCAAGGCAAGACCGGCAGCACGACTTACAGTAGTAGGAAGTGAGCTTGCAGGTGGCGTTTTCGCCATCACCGCTGTCACATTAACGATTGCACCGCCCCCAGCCTTACGCATATATGGAGCTGCATATTTTGAACAATGAATAGCTCCAAATACCTTTAGATCTAAATCTGCCTGCCACAGCTCACTACTCACCGTTTCAAAGGGATTCGCTGAAGCTGTACCTGCATTATTAATAAGAATATCAACACGTCCATAATGTTCTACAGTACGCTCGATTAGATATTTACAATCTTTTTCTTTTGTAATGTCAGTTGGAACAATTAAAACATCTACGCCTGTTTCATTTTTTATGCATCCAGCAGCCACTTGTAGTTGTTTTTCACCACGAGCGCAAAGTACAACCTTTGCACCCTCTTTAACAAGCTGCATGGCTGTATAATAGCCAATCCCTTTACTCGATCCTGTTATAATTGCTACTTTCCCTGTTAAATTAAGCTCCATTATTAAATCCTCCTTACTTTCTACAATGCTATCATTATAGCATTTATCGATTATTCAGAATAATCAAAGGAACTTGTAAATGATAGAATTAATATTTGATGGCAATAGTGTTACGGAATATTTTCCATAAGGAGCTACTTTTTACTTATCATTGTGTTTTCTAACTACATGCTAACTATTATTTCGTTCTTATTTTTCTGCACCTAATGCACGAGGCACCATCGTTTCTACTAATCGTTTTCATCCTCATATAGTATTTTTTAGCTCTATACCAAAAAGCGACTGTATTCTCTCCTCTGACATTATTTCATGTACAGTACCCTATACAACATCCTTATCCTTTGCAGTCATCAAAACCCGATCAGCTATAAAAAGGTATGATTAGGACAATACGTGTAAATAATTGAACCAGAGCTAATAAAAAAAGGAGTGTAGTTAAGCGAATGATCCATCCGCTTTATCTACACTCCTTTATTCAAATTATTTTTTTGCTACAATGTGGATTGGGTTGCCAAGTAATACTTCAGCAGTTTCCATTGTAATTTCACCTAATGTTGGGTGAGCGTGAATTGTTAATGCAATATCCTCAGCAGTCATGCCGCCTTCAATCGCTAAGCCCATTTCAGCGATCATATCAGATGCACCAGCACCTACGATTTGAGCACCAATTAATAAGCCATCTTCTTTACGAGCAACAAGCTTCACGAAACCTTCTGATTGGTTTAATGCAAGAGCACGACCATTTGCTGCGAATGGGAATTTCGCTGCAGTGTATTCGATGCCTTCTGCTTTTGCTTGTTCTTCGTTGTAACCAACTGTCGCCATTTCTGGATCTGTGAAACATACAGCAGGTACAGCAAGATAATCAACTACTGATTTTTCACCAGCAATTGCTTCAGCAGCAACTTTACCTTCGTAAGATGCTTTATGTGCAAGTTGAGGACCTGCAACGATATCACCAATTGCATAGATGTTTGGAATATTTGTACGACATTGTTTGTCAACATTGATTAGACCACGTTCACCGAATTCAACTCCGATTTCAGCAAGGCCCATTTCATCTGTATTTGGACGACGACCTACAGTTACTAATACATAATCAGCTTCAACTTTTTTCTCTTCTCCGCCAACTTCATAAGTTACTACAACGCCGTTTTCAGTTTCTTCTACGCCTTTTGCAGATGCGTTAACTTCAATTTCAACGCCTTTCTTTTTAAGGCCTTTTTTCACGATTTGTGTCATTTGTTTTTCGAAGCCAGCTAAAATATCTTTTCCGCCTTCAATAATTGTTACTTGAGAGCCAAGGTTTGCGTAAGCAGATCCTAACTCTGTACCAATATAACCGCCACCGATAACAACTAATTTACCAGGAACTTCCTGTAAAGAAAGTGCACCAGTAGAATTTAATACGCGATCAGTGAATTTGAATGTTGGAATTTCAACTGGACGAGAACCTGTTGCAATAATGACATTGTTAAATGTGTAAGTTTGAGCAGATTCACCATTGATGATACGCACTGAATGAGCGTCAACGAAATAAGCTTCACCTTGTACAATTTCAACTTTGTTCCCTTTAAGTAAGCCTTCAACACCGCCAGTTAATTTTTTAACAACGCTGTCTTTAAATGCTTGTGCTTTTGAGAAGTCTAATTTCACATCAGAAGCGATGATTCCCATGTCATCTGAATGTTTAGCTTGCTCAAAACGGTGACCTACTGAAATTAATGCTTTTGATGGGATACAACCTACGTTTAAGCACACACCACCAAGTACATTTTTTTCAACGATTGTTACTTTTTGGCCAGTTTGAGCTGCACGAATTGCTGCTACATATCCTCCAGGACCTGAACCAATGACAAGAGTATCTGTTTCGATTGGGAAATCTCCTACTACCATTTTTGTTACGCCTCCATTAATAATAATTCTGGCTCACTTAACAAACGCTTTAAGTGATTTAAAGCATTTTGCGCAGTGGCTCCATCGATCATACGATGATCAAAGCTCAATGATAATGCTAACACAGGTGCGGCTACAATTTCACCATTTTTTATTACAGGTTTTTCTGAAATTCGACCAATACCTAGAATTGCTACTTCAGGATGGTTAATTACTGGTGTGAACCATTGTCCTCCTGCAGAGCCGATATTCGTAATGGACATGGAAGCACCTTTCATTTCATGTGGTGCTAGCTTCCCTTCACGGGCTTTCGTCGCTAATTCATTGATTTCATTAGACACTGCAAATACAGATTTACGATCTGCATGCTTAATAACTGGTACTAGTAAGCCTCTTTCAGTATCTGCTGCAATACCAATGTTATAGTAATGCTTTTGGATAATTTCTTGTGTTGCATCATCTAAAGAGCGATTAAATTCTGGGAACTCGCGTAAAGTTGAAATAAGTGCTTTCACTACATATGGTAAGTATGTTAATTTAACACCTTTTTCAGCAGCGATATCTTTGAATTTTTTACGATGTGCTACAAGAGCTGTTACATCGACTTCATCCATTAGTGTAACATGAGGAGCCGTTTGTTTCGAGTGTACCATTGCTTTTGCAATCGCTTTTCGAATACCTGACATTTTCTCACGAGTCTCTGGGAAATCCCCTTCAAGAACTACTGGTGCTGCTGGTGCAGACGTTTCTTGTTGAACTGTTTCTTCTGATGCTTCGATAGTTGCAGTATCGGCCTCTACAGTGCCGCCACCTTTTAAGAAGTTTTCAATATCTTCTTTAAGGATTCGACCGTTTTTGCCTGTACCCTTCACTTCACGGATATTTACATCGTTATCACGGGCAAATTTACGTACAGAAGGCATCGCAATCACACGTTTAGTTTCATCAACTACTGTCTCCACTTTTTCTGTAGCTTTTTCAGGAGCGTTTTCTGGTGCCTTTTCCTCTTTAGCAGGAGCTTTCTCTACGTTCTGACCAGATTCAGCAGTTGCTTGAACTTGTGCCTCTGTTTTTGCTTCAGCATGATCGTCACCTTTTAGCTTTAAGTCTTCATAGCCAGGTGCGTCAAATCGGATTAAAACATCACCAACAACGGCAACTGTTCCTTCTCCTACTAAAACTTCCTCTACTGTTCCTTCAACTGGTGAAGGGATTTCTACTACCGCTTTATCATTTTGTACTTCACAAAGAATATCGTCTTCTTTTACTGTATCTCCAGCTTTAACGAACCATTTCACAATCTCGCCTTCGTGAATACCCTCGCCAATATCCGGTAATCTGAATTCAAATGCCATGTGTACCCATCCTTTCTATTTACTGTTGTTCAAGTTTAGAAGCTTTATTAGAATGTTAAAACTTTTTTCGCTGTTTCCATTACATCTTTGTAGTTTGGTAACCAAACACCTTCAGCTTGTGGGAATGGGTACACAGTATCTGGTGCAGCCACACGAAGAACAGGAGCCTCTAAGCTTAAAATTGCACGCTCTGTAATTTCTGCTACTACGTTTGCAGCGATCCCTGCTTGTTTTTGAGCTTCTTGGACAACGATTGCACGACCTGTTTTTTCAACTGATGCAATAATAGTTTCAACATCGATTGGTTGAATTGTACGTAAGTCGATTACTTCTACAGAATGTCCTTCTTTTTCAAGTTCTTCTGCAGCCTTTAAGCTTTCATGAACCATTAAACCGTAAGCAACAATTGTTAAATCAGTACCTTCACGTTTTACATCCGCTTTTCCTAGTGGAATTTCGTATGCTTCCTCAGGCACTTCTTCACGGAATGAACGGTATAGTTTTAAATGCTCTAAGAAAATAACTGGGTTGTCATTACGAATAGAAGAAATAAGTAAACCTTTTGCATCATATGGTGTTGATGGAACAACAACTGTTAATCCTGGTTGTGCTGTCATTAAGCTTTCTAAGCTATCTGAGTGCATCTCAGGTGTATGCACACCACCACCAAATGGTGAACGGATTGTTACTGGTGCATTGTATACGCCACCACTACGGTAGCTCATACGTGCTAGCTGGCCACTGATTGAATCCATTACTTCATAAACGAATCCGAAGAATTGAATTTCAGGAACTGGACGGAATCCTTGAAGAGAAAGGCCAACTGCTAAGCCACCAATACCTGATTCTGCTAATGGTGTATCAAAAACGCGGTCTACCCCAAATTCTTTTTGTAGGCCTTCTGTCGCGCGGAATACCCCACCGTTGACACCTACATCTTCCCCGAATACAAGAACGTTTTCATCATTCTTTAATTCTGTGCGAAGTGCATCTGTAATTGCTTGAATCATCGTCATTTGTGCCATAGGTTATTTCGACTCCTTCTCTTTATAGATTTCATACTGTTCTTTTAGATTAGATGGCATTTCGCCTTTATACATATTTTCCATTAACTCTGTTACTTTTTGTTTTGGAGCAGCATCTGCTTTTTTGATTGCTTCTTTAATTTCTTCTTTTGCTCGCTCAATAACTGCTTCTTCTTTTTTCTCATCCCATATACCTTTTGCTTCTAGGTATTTACGGAAGCGAACTAGAGGATCTTTTTGAGCCCATTCATTATCTGTATCAGAAGTACGGTAACGAGTTGGGTCATCCCCAGCCATTGTATGAGGACCATAACGGTAACACATTGTTTCAATTAATGTTGGGCCTTCACCATTAACCGCGCGCTCACGAGCATCACGAGTTGCTACATAAACTGCAAGCGCATCCATTCCATCTACTAAAATACTTGGTAAACCTGCTGCTACACCTTTTTGTGCAATTGTTTTAGCAGCTGTTTGCAATTCACGAGGTGTTGAGATTGCATATTGGTTATTTTGTACGATGAAGATTGCTGGAGATTTAAATGCACCTGCAAAGTTAATGCCTTCATAGAAGTCCCCTTGAGAAGATCCACCGTCACCTGTATAAGTTACTGCAACAGCTTTTTTCCCACGTTTTTTAATACCAAGTGCCACCCCAGCAGCTTGAATATACTGTGCACCGATAATAATTTGTGGAGCTAAAACGTTTACACCTTCAGGAACCTGGTTCCCAATGAAGTGACCACGTGAGAATAAAAATGCTTTTTCAAGAGGTAAGCCATGCCATACAATTTGCGGTACATCACGATAACCTGGTAAAATCCAATCTTCTTGTTCTAATGCAAAGTGAGAAGCAAGTTGTGAAGCTTCTTGACCAGCAGTCGGTGCATAGAAGCCTAAACGGCCTTGACGATTTAATGAGATTGAACGTTGATCTAAAATACGTGTGTAAACCATACGCGTCATTAACTCAACAAGTTCCTCATCTGATAATTTCGGATCCGCCTCTTTATTTATAATTTCGCCTTCTTCATTCAAAATTTGAAACATTTCAAACTTATCTTCGATTTCAGTTAGCGTTTGTTTAGCATCAAAAATATTATTGTTTTTCTTGCTCATTTGTCACATCTCCCTTTCAGCTGTATTAAAATAAATCACCTTTTTAACTAGTACAACTTATTCTTGACACTCAGTATACTGAATAAAATACTGTCGGTCAATCATCTATTACTGCTATATACAAAGATTTTTTCTAGAATAACAATCAAACGCCGCTGTCCTATACTGTATTACTAATATTCAAATTCTGTATTACAACACCTTGCTCACACCATACAACTGTTACGTTTTCCAATAGGTTTTCCCCTAGTAGAATACCCCATTCTCGAAAATCTAATAGCATTAGAAAAATTTTTTGAGTATATTCAAATAAGGTCTTTTTTCATGGGATTGTACGAAAACGTGATGTATACTTATTAATAAGCACTACAAAGTTGAAAGGAAGATTACTATATGATTTTAATGGATGATATTATCCGCGAAGGTCATCCGACTTTACGCACAAAAGCAGAGGAAGTTAAATTCCCTTTAACTGATGAAACAAGAAAGCTTGCTGAGGATATGCTTCAATATTTAATCAACAGCCAAGACCCTGAAGTGGCAGAAAAATACAATTTACGTAGTGGAATTGGTTTGGCTGCTAATCAGGTAAATAGCTTACAGCGTATGTTTGCCCTTCATTTAAAAGATGAGGCTGGTGAACAATTAAGCTTTGTAGCCATTAATCCAAAGATCGTTAGCCACTCTGTTGAAAACACATACCTATCAGCAGGAGAAGGATGTCTTTCTGTTGATCGTAATATTCCTGGGTATGTACCTCGCCATGCACGCATCACAGTAAAATTTAAAACAATTGATGGTGAAGAGAAAAAAATGCGCCTTAAGGGCTTGCCAGCTATTGCCTTTCAGCATGAATTAGATCATCTAAACGGCGTTATGTTTTATGACCGCATCAATGAAAAGAATCCGTTTGCGGAAATACCAGATTCAATCCCATATGAGCGCGACTAAAAACAACCTCGGCAGTTAGTACTATCTGCCGAGGTTGTTTTTTATTTATATTCTAATTGTCTATCCACATTTAAACGAGCATTGATCGTCTCAATTAACGCTGGCAACTCCTCCATTGTTTCAATTGTATAGTGAGCGCCAGTTTCTTCAAAAATACATTTTGTTTTCGTTATGATTTGTTGCTGCTCTTCTGAAGATAGAGAACGGAATTCTTCTTCGGAAAGGCCCATTTCCGAGCTTCCAATAATTACGCCAACAGCCCAAACACCTGCATTCAAGGCTTCTTTTATATCAGATGTTGTATCGCCAACCTTGACAACTTGCTTCGTCGCTTGCGATCCTAACGCCTCCATATTTTTAAAAATCATATATGGATATGGTCGCCCTTTATCGCCTACCTGTGTAGGTGTTACGAGAAAATCAGGTTGATAGCCCTTGTCAGCCGCATGCTTTGCCACTACTTCCATCATTGCAGTTGTGTAGCCAGTTGTAGAGCCTATATGAATACCTGCTTTTCTTAATTGCTGTACTGTTGTTTTCACATGCTGGATAGGATCTGTATAAGTCGCTAAAGACTCCATTAATTTTGTTTCGAAATGACTATACAATACATGCACGTCTTCTTCCGTAAAGGGTTGTCCATGTACACGGTGCCATTCTTCTTTAATTCTTGGCATTTCTAGCATGGTGCGGATATGATCAATTTTCAGCATACCCATTGGTTTACGAGCCTCTTCTAGTGTAACTGTAACACCAGCGTCCTCAAAAATTGTTAAAAAAACTTTTACAGGGGCAAAGCAACCAAAGTCAACTGCTGTGCCTGCCCAGTCCAAAATTACCGTCTCAATTTTCATTGTTTTTCACCACCATATAATTTTCAATAACCTCACATAATGCAAGCATATCATCCTCATGAATATCACCAATATTGCCAACACGGAATGTATCGACATCCGTAAGCTTACCTGGATAGATAACGAAACCTGCCTTTTTCATTTCTTGATAAAAATGCTCAAAAGAAAACTCTTTATGCGGGAATAAAAATGTTGTGATAATTGGTGATTGAAGCTCCTCCGAAATATACGCTTTCAATCCTAGCTCTGATAAGCGAGAGCGAAGTAGATGATTATTATACGCATAGCGCTTATAGCGAGCATGAATGCCACCTTCTTCAATTAATTCTTCAAGTGCCTTCGCAAAAGCAGCCACTACATGTGTAGGTGAAGTGAAACGCCATTTCCCGTCTTGCTTCATCACCTCCCATTGATTATACAAATCTAATGCAACACTTCGAGCTTGTCCCTTACATTTTTCTAGAGCTCTTGTATTCGCAATAACAAATCCAAACCCTGGAACACCTTGAATACATTTATTGGCACTACTAATGCAAAAATCAATATGCAAGCTTGATAAATCCATTGGTACGCCTCCAAAGCTACTCATGGCATCCACAATAAATGTTTTGTCGAAGGAATGAACAACTTCTCCAATTTCTTTAATTGGATTTAAAATACCAGTAGTCGTCTCACAATGTACGATAGCTATATGGGTAATACTTGCATCTCTTTCAAGGAAGGCTTGAACTTCTAATGAGGATGGCTGTTCATCATAAGGAACACTATAAACAATATGCTGCAACTTTAAGACTTTGGCCATTTCAACAATTCTTTCACCATAAGCACCATTTGTAAGTATCAGCACTTTATCATTCTCACCAATTGCTGTTGTTAGTACAGACTCTACGACAAAGCTCCCACTTCCTTGCATCAGTACCGTAGTGTAATCAGGCTCATCAACTTGTGCTAATTTTAAGAGCTGCTTACGAATTACTTGTGTCACATTTTTATAATCGTCATCCCAAGTACAACGATCTTTTAACATTTCTCGTTTCACCGCTTCAGTTGTTGTCAATGGACCTGGCGTCAATAATTTATAGTTACTCATCTGCTATAACTCCTTATCTCTGTGCTTCCTTAAAGAAGGCTTGGTGTTTTTCTAATAAATCTACGGTTAAAGTTTTATCCCATTTTTTCAAATACGCCGGAACGTGCTCGTCCTTTACTTGTTCTCCTTCATATAGAGCTACAGGATATTGCTCTAAAAGACCATTACGAGCCTCTGTTGCAATTACCGTTGCTATTTCTTTTGCTAATGCTTCATCACCTTCTTTATCTACAACAGCTACAGATTCCGTTAAAGTGAAATTTCCTTCTGTCGGATCAATATAATCAATCGGCAACCCTTCGTTTTTGGCATCAATAGCTTGGATACGTAAACCAAAGCCAGCAGCAACTTCTCCTGTTTTCACCTTTTTAATAGGGCCAGAGCCTGAACTTTCAATATGTGGTCCTGCATTTTTAGTTAAATCTGATAAAACTTTTTTCCCTTCCTCATCACCATATTCCTTTATAATAGCTTGTACTAAGAGCCATCCTGTTGAGGAGTCCATAATGTTTGGGAAGGACACTAAATCCTTATAAGCAGGGTCTGTTAAATCTTTAATGGATTTCGGTATAGATAGCCCTTTTTGTTGTAATACCTCTGTATTAATAAAGATAGAGCCTACGTTACCTAAAATCGGCAATGCATACGTAACACCCCCATCAAGAGGCTTTAAGTCTGAAGAAATATCTACAAACATAGATTTTGAGGTTTGTGCACTTTCTATAAAATAAGAAGCCATTGTTACAACATCTGCTTCAATATCTGTCCCTTCCGCCATCATTTTGCCACCTAACTCAGAAGTACCAAACGACTGGATTAAATACTTACCTTGATAGCCCTTGTCATCCAATGTAGTTTCCATCACTTCAATAGCTTCATCATCAGCATTTGAATAAATGATGACTTGCTCTTTGGAATCTGCCGCTACCCCTCCACATGCAGCTAAAACGACTGCTGCTACACTCACTGTCCCTAACATCATGCCTGTTGACTTCTTCATTTTGAAATCTCCTCCGTTTTTTCTTTATGTGCTGCTATATAATCACAACCTAATTTCACAATGAGGTTTGTACATAAAATGAATATTGATAAAACAAAAATATCTGTGTACTTTGCGAAATGCTGTAGCTCTTTTATCCTTGTCGATACAAGCATTGTCTTTGTGCTGACAAGGAAAATAACGCCACTGACCGTTACCATAGCATTTAAAAAATAATAGCTAAACATTTGATAAATCGTCGGCCTAATATTCGGTAAAATAATTCGTATCACGGTTTTTAGCCACGAATCCTTTAACAGCTCAGCTGTCACTTCCCAGGTAGGATCCATTTTTTGCAATGAATTTTTAGCCATTAAATAAGGTGTCGTAAAAAAATGCACTATATTACATGCGATAATAATAAGAAAAGTACCTTTTAATGAACTTCCATTAAAGAAAAACAAGTAGGATAACCCAAGCACCATACCTGGTACTGTATTTGTCATCATAGAAGCTACATCTAAGCTTTTCCGTCCTTTTAACGGTGTCCTTGCATTAAGAAGCGCTGACATAAATGTTATGCCCACACCAAATATGGCTGTTAGTACCGCTACGATGAGAGAATTGATGTAAACCTTCGTCAAATCTTTCTCTGCAAGTACATTTTGAACATGCTCTAATGTAAAGCTGAAATCGTACGGATAGCCTTTGGTAAAAGGCACAATAAACATGGTTGAAAAAATAATACCTACAACTGTTACACAGAGAATTGAATAAATTGTAAATAGCCCGTCTCGTAAACGATGCTTAACAAGTTCACTTTGCCCAACTTGTTTATATTGAAAATTGAAGCGCTCTAAAATCGTTAGGATGACAACACCTAGTACAGCAGGTACTAGCATGAACACCGAAATGACTGCTCCACGTTCAAAATGTACAATGGAACCTAACATGGCTTGGTAGAGCTCAGTAGCTATCACTCTGTAATATCCACCAACAGATGCAGGGATCCCAAAGTCTGTGAAGCTTAAAACAAATGTTAAAATAAATGCCCCACCAACAGTCCCTAACATAGGACGGAATACGGTATGATAAAAACGACGCATTGAATGATCATGCATTAACATGGAAACAAGTAAAAAACGTTTATCGATATATTGCATGGAGTTTTGCATTAATATAAAAGCAACTGGTAATGTGTATAATACGTAACCGATCACCAAGCCGTTATACCCATAGATTGTAAAAAGAGGCTGCCCCACTAATTTTGTTAGAATTCCTTGATTTCCAAATGTATAAATCAATACAAAGCCATATGTAATGGTTGGCAGTAGCATAGGCAAGGTAATTCCAATTTGCACTAACTTTTTTGTATGGCGATGCATCGTAGTAAAATGAACAGCATAGGCCAACAAAAAGGCTAAAACGGTTGTAATCACCGATGCTACAAAAGAAACTTTAAAACTATTCGTAAAAGCTTCACGAATTTCAATACTCTGTAAAGCCTCTATATAATTTTGAGTGGTCACGACATGACCTATTTTGAATGACTGCCAAAACATATAAAGCAATGGCACAATTAAGAAGAATAGAAAAAATAGTAGAATCGGCAGAAAAATTAATTTCATCATTTTATTTGTTTTAAGCATATGTTTCTCCAAATAATTGATAGATGTTATGTCGCTTAATTTGAAGCTGTCTTAAGATAAAATCCTCTACAAATTGATTTTTCGGCGCTGTTACTATTTCATGAGGTGTGCCAAATTGAGCAACTGTACCTTCATTAATTATCATGACTTTATCTGATAAGGTAAGCGCTTCTTCTGGATCATGTGTCACGATAATCGTCGTCAAATTAAATTCACTTGCGATGGATTTAATGCGTTCCTTTATGGATTCCTTTATAACGCCATCTAGTGCACTTAGTGGTTCATCTAATAATAGAATTTTAGGTTGCATCACGAGTGTTCTGGCAATGGAAACACGTTGTTTTTGCCCACCAGACAGTTCATGAATCTTTTTATGCAAATGAGGAGTTAGCTCTAAAAAATCAATGTATTCTTGTATCTCCTCTTTGGACATTTGCAGGTTTCTATTTTTTAATCCATAAACAATATTGTCGTATGCATTTAAATGAGGAAATAACGCAAAATCCTGAAATACAATATTAAATCCTCTTTCTTGCATTGATTGCTTGGAAATATCTTGTCCATTGTAGACAAGCTGACCAGCAGTTGGATCTACAAGTCCTAAAATGATATTTAGCAAAGTAGTTTTACCGCAGCCACTCGGCCCTAGCAATGAAATGATCTCACCTGATTCGATGGTTACGTTGATATCTACTAAAACTTTCTTATTTTTATAGCTTTTTGAGATATTTTTTAGCTCTAACAAATTGGTCACCTCACTCAGTTCTTAGCTTCAGTATAGAGACCATTTGTAAAGGAAATTGCTTATTTGTGTAAATGTTGAGTAAATTCTGACAAACTGTTGACAAAGTAATGATTACTTTGAGTAAATATCTAGTAGAGGTGATGAAATGTATATGATAGAGAGGCAACATCAAATTTTGCAGTTTATACGTCAACATAAGGTAGTAAAATTAGTAACACTTACAAAAGAGTTTAATGTTTCAATGGAGACGATCCGTCGCGATGTCCAACAGTTGATGCAAGACAAAAAAATCGAAAAATTTTATGGGGGCGTTAAATACATTGAGCCAATAGAGGGACTAATCGATCAACGACTTCACGAACAGTTAACAGAGAAAATTGCCATTGCCAAAGCATGTGCTTCGCTCGTTCAAGATGGGGAGTGTATTTTTATTGATAGTGGAACAACCACCTATCAAATGACACCATTTTTATTGGACAAGGAAAAACTAACAGTGGTAACAAATTCACTACCTGTAGCATTTGATCTAATTGGCTCTAACATTGAGGTTATACTGCTTGGCGGTAAAGTACGTCATTCTGAAAAATCAGTGACATCGAATGAATTTTTGTTTCGCTTCGAGCACCTTAATATTAATAAAGCATTTATTTGCGCTAGCGGCGTTTCAATTGAAAAAGGCATATCTGATTTTAGCTTGGATGAAGCCATTACTAGAAAGCAAATTATTTCCATCTCTCAAACAGTCTATGTAGCTACAGATTCCTCAAAATTTAATAAAGATGTAGCAATTCAAGTTTGTCCAGTGAATGACATAGATGTCATTATCACAGATGACGCCCTTTCCAAAAAGACGATTCAACATTTTTCGGATAAAGGTGTTCAAATAAAAATCGTCAATATAGCGTAGAGCCAAAAATAAATAAAAAAACAACTAGTGTGAGTTTGAACTGAACCCTATTTTGTAGACAGTTTAATAAAAAGGGATTTAGTTGTTCTTAAGCTGCGATCAGATGACTTCGGTAATTTGCCGGAGTCATCTTTTTTAATGTCCATTGCTTTCTTGTATGGTTGTAATGATTCATATAGTCTACGACAAGTGTATGTAATTCCGCAAAACTTTCTGCCTCCTTGTAATCTACCTCATCCTTAAAATGCCCAAAGAACGATTCCATTGGCGCATTATCGAGGCAGTTCCCACGACGTGACATCGACTGTTTCAGCCCCATTTCTTTCACAAGTTGCTGAAATTCCGGATGTGTATAATGGAAACCTTGATCTGAATGAATGATGGCTTCTGGATGGAGGTTTCCATCTAAATGAATGTTTAATTGTTCAAGCGTCTCATAAACAATGGACATCTTAAGGGTTGTTGATAACACATAGGCAACGATTTCTCGTGTCGCGACATCTTTTACACAGGATAAATAGGCCGTTTGACCACCTCTATATTGTAAGTACGTAATATCGGTTAAGAATACTTTTCCTGGCTCATCTTGGTTGAACTCACGGTTTAAATGATTCGGAATACGGCGGTGTGCCTCTGTTGCTTTTTCTAAGTGGCGATATGGGTTCGCACGGCGAATTTTAGCGTATAAATTGAATTTACGCATCAGACGAAGAATCTTTTTGTGATTTATTGGTTGGTCTAATATATCCACTAACGCCATATAAAATCCACGATAGCCAATCTTTCCTTTCGCTTGATCATAAATCGATTTTAATAGTAAGTAATCTTGATAATCCGATTCTTCACGTAGTGCATCCTTTTGCGTATTTTGAAGCCATTTATAGTAACCACTTGGGCTGACATTCGCTACTTGACATAAATAGCGTGTCATGTTTTTGAGTTGATACATACGAATCGTTTCGTTGATTGCTTGGTATTTTTCTCGAGGTTTTAGAAACGTTTCTTCTTCGCCTGCCTTTCCATTTCGTCGAGCTTTTTTAGGAGCGTTAATTCTGCTTCTAGTAGTCGAATACGTGCTTCGGCTTTCTCTAATTTTTTGTCCGCTGCTAATTTTTCGGCACGAGGGCGACCTGTGCTGCCTTTCCCTCGACGCTCTTCTAGAAATCCTTGTTCACCTTGTGTTTTATAGGTAGCCTTCCAACGCCCCAATGAACTTTGAGCTTTTTTAATTCCGATCATTTCTAAATCAAAACCCGCCTCCTGAAAAATTTGGACAGGACCTTTTCCAGCTAGATTTTCTTGAACAGCCTTTAATTTAAAGTCCGCTGTATATTGAATAGAGCGATCCGAAACAGACGCCACGTTTGGATTCTCTTCAATTTGTCTACGTTGATGGTCATTAAAAATAATTTTACTCATGATGTTCTCCTGTTCTTCAATCGTATGGTCAGTATAACGGGATTTTTCGGTGATGAAAATAGAAAAACCCCGAATAGGTCCACTTTTTTTAAGTGTCCACTATTCGGGGTTCAGTTCAGTTCTCCAACTAGTTGTTTTTTATTTTATATAATGGATAGCTTGCGCATTATTTTTGAGAGACCATCCTCATCTACATGGTCCGCAATATGATGAGCGACTGCCTTCACTCGCTCATGGCCATTCCCCATAGCAACACTTGTCCCAACAGCCTGTAGCATTTCAATATCATTTATGCCATCACCAAAAGCAAAGGCATCTTGTAAAGTGATGCCCATTTTCTCAAGCACCTTCTCAATACCAGCGGCCTTCGAACCTCCTTTTGGCAAAATATCACAAGAATAGGGATGCCAACGTACAAATTGAACATTCGGGAATGTTTCATTATATAAAGGTTCATCTTTTTCTTCCATAAAAATAAGTGTTTGATATACATTGTTCTGCATATAATAAGATGAGTCTAATTCTGGATACGGATATTTAAGAGTATCTAAGCTTTCAGCTACCATAGGATGATCTCCAACTGAGGCAATCATCCGTTTATCATCTAAAAACACTACGGGTTCGTTACGTGCCTCACCAAAGGCAATAATTTTTGCTAGTTCATCCTTGGCAATCCCATTTGTATAGACAACCTCACCTTTATAGACAACATATTGGCCATTGAAGGTAACATACGTATCGATCTCTAATTCTTCTAGTAATGACTCAATCATAAATGGTGCTCGACCAGTAGCAATCGCCAATTCATAACCATTACGACGTGCTGTTAAAAGTGCCTCTTTTGCAGATGAGGGTAATTTTTTTTCACTGTTATAGAGAGTACCATCGACATCAAAAAATAAAATTTTGTTCATTCTATTAACCCTTTCCATAAATATTATTCTTTCAAGTTTAATGACTTTACACAGACAATAATTTTAATTATAATGATCCTAAGGAGTGATGTGCCATGCTGAAGAAACTCAAACGGAAATTGTTGAAGCAACTTCGTGGCGTACTCGGAAAAAAATCAATTGCCTAACATTTGCCCTTCATTATTTGAAGGGCTTTTCTTTATTTTAGAGGAAGTGCGTGATAATATAAAGGAAATGCATTTATTTGGCTATACGCAACCACTGTCTCACTACTTCCTATACAATTTTATAACATAGTGCACATCTGAAGCATTGAGATACAAGTATTACAAATGTACATTTCTTCAATAAAAGAAATTCGTTGTTTTCTTGTAGCACGTGTGTGGTAGTAGTCAAAGGTGCAAGAAAATTGTACGCAATTAAAGGAGAGCAAACTATGATTTACAAAGTTTATTATCAAGAAAATGCAAATGAGATTCCAGTTCGCGAAAATACTAAAAGTCTATACCTAGAAGCTACTTCAGAACGTGAAGTACGTGAAAAGCTAAAAGACCGAAACTACAACATCGAGTTCATTCAACTGCTTGAAGGTAACTACTTAGAGTACGAACAAGCAAGCCCGAACTTCGTCTTGGAGGAAATTTAACAAACATGAAGTTTGTTAAAAATGACCAAGCAGCTGTTTTCGCGCTCGGCGGACTGGGCGAAATCGGCAAAAACACTTATGGCGTTCAATTTCAAGATGAAATTATCTTAATTGACGCCGGTATTAAATTCCCAGAAGACGACTTACTAGGCATTGACTATGTTATTCCTGATTATACGTACTTAGTACGTAATGTCGACAAAATCAAAGGACTGTTTATTACCCATGGACATGAGGATCATATTGGGGGTATTCCATACCTTTTACGTCAAGTAAATATCCCTGTCTATGGCGGTAAGCTCGCACTTGGCTTATTACGTAATAAATTAGAAGAACATGGCTTGCTACGTACAACAAAACTAATTGAAATTAAGGAAGAGGATGTTATTAAATTCAGAAAAACATCTGTTAGCTTCTTTAGAACAACACACAGCATTCCTGATGCCTATGGAATTGTTGTTAAAACACCACCTGGTAATATCGTTCACACAGGGGACTTTAAATTTGACTTTACACCAGTGGGTGAACCAGCCAACCTAACAAAGATGGCTGAAATTGGACGTGATGGCGTTCTTTGCTTACTATCTGATAGTACTAACGCTGAAAAGCCTAATTTCACAATGTCAGAGCGCACAGTTGGAAAAAGTATCGATGAGATTTTCCGCAAGGTGGACAGCCGTATTATTTTTGCTACCTTTGCGTCAAATATTCACCGTTTACAGCAAGCCACAGACGCAGCCGTAAAATATGGAAGAAAGATTGCTGTCTTCGGTCGTTCAATGGACAACGCTATTACGATTGGCCGTGAGCTAGGTTATATTACTGCGCCAAAGGATACATTTATTGATGCTCAAAGCATCAATCGACTTCCTGCCAACGAAGTGATGATTTTATGTACAGGC
The DNA here is from genome assembly GCF_038630435.1 of Lysinibacillus sp. FSL K6-4013. Taxonomy (NCBI): domain Bacteria; kingdom Bacillati; phylum Bacillota; class Bacilli; order Caryophanales; family Bacillaceae; genus Lysinibacillus; species Lysinibacillus sp. FSL K6-4013. Next base: position 949,794 of record NZ_CP152031.1, on the reverse strand, counting down.
TCTCAAGGTGAACCAATGGCTGCCTTATCACGTATTGCCAATGGTACGCATCGTCAGATTCAAATACAGCCTGGCGATACAGTTATCTTTTCTTCTTCACCAGTACCAGGTAATACCGTAAGCGTTAATAAAATCATTAATTTATTGTTCCGTGCAGGGGCTGAAGTCATTCACGGCGCATTAAACAATATTCATACATCTGGTCACGGATCTCAAGAAGAACAAAAACTGATGCTTCGTTTAATGAAGCCTAAGTTCTTTATGCCTATCCATGGTGAATTCCGTATGTTAAAAATGCATACACATCTAGCGGAAGATTGCGATGTTCCACTAGATAATACATTTGTTATGGAAAATGGTGATGTTCTTGCACTAAGTGCCAACGAAGCACATGTAGCGGGCCGAATCCCTTCAGGAGATGTTTACATTGATGGCAATGGTATTGGCGATATCGGCAATATTGTGTTGCGTGATCGCCGCATTCTTTCTGAAGAAGGTTTAGTGATTGTAGTGGTAAGCGTTGATATGGAAAAACAAAAAATTGTTTCTGGTCCTGACATCATCTCACGTGGATTTGTCTATATGCGTGAATCAGGCACGATGATCAATGAGGCACAAAAAATGTTAAACCGTCATCTGAATGAAACAATTCAAAGCAAAACACCTCAATGGACAGAATTGAAAAATGAAATTACAGACGTTTTAGGACCTTATCTATTCGAAAAAACAAAACGTCGTCCAATGATTTTACCAATTATTATGGAGGTTTAACCTCATAAAAAGAAACTATGTAAAAATTTACATAGTTTCTTTTTTATTTTTGAAACCTCCTTTTTATTTTTGCGTATATAGTAATAACAACATCAAAAAGGAGCGTTTTTATGCTAGATAAAATTCTACATTCCTTACTCAATAGTAAATCCAAACGCCGTTACTCTTCATCAAGTAGCCGTAGCAGATATTCAAAACGACATAATTATTATGGTCATAAGCATTATAAGCGTAGCTCTCGTAAAAGTTCACGCAGTTTTTTCAGCTCTATGAGTTTCTTTAGTAGCTAATGTGGTGGAAACGACTATCCGAAAAAAGTTTTGACCAGGCTGTTGAACTTTACATTGCCAAACATCCCGATTTTTCTTTTAAAAAATTCCTTGGCTATGGCTCATATGGTCGTACGTATTTAATTGAAGATCGCTCTTCAGCAAGTCTATTTGTTTTAAAATGCTTGCGTCCCAAACATCGTCATCACCAGAAAACCATTCAAAAATTTCAACAAGAAATACACATACTCCAGCAACTATCACTACCCTATGTTCCTACCATTCATTCAACAGGAACAATTCAAGATTGCCCATTTTTTATGATGGACTATGTCAATGGGCAAACTTTTGAGCAGCTTATTTTTCAAAACGGTGCCAAATTTTCAACCGCTCAATCCCTTGCTATTACAAAGCAACTATTAGAACAAATTGTACAGTTACACAATTATGATATTGTACATCGCGATTTACGGATTCCGAATATATTGTTAGTGGGTCAACAATTGCATATTATTGACTTTGGTCTAGCTACCACTTATCAAAAGCAAATCGATATCTCTACGATTGAAAACCCAAAACGTGCTGAAAATCATATTAGTGATCTTTATTTTGTCGGCCATTTTTTATTATTTTTACTATACTCAGACTACAAGCCAAGCAATAAAAAAGAGAAAGCTTGGCAGCAGGAATTGAAGTTACCATCCAATGTCCAAGATTTTCTTGAGCGCCTATTATGGATTCAAGAACCCTTTGCAAGTGCTTTAGAGGCCTTGCAATCTTGCCCCCATCCATAGATAAAAACCATTAAAAATAGAATTGTTCACCACCAAACGTGAACAATTCTATCCTTGAGTTCAAATATTAAAGTATTTTGCAGTTACATATGCAATCCAATGATACGCTGGGTCTAAACGTAGATTTTCAATTAGTCCTTTAATGATTGCTTTACCATAAGTAGGATTTTCTATTTCTTGCTTTAACAACTCAATGGATTCTTTTTCTATAGAATCCTCAGCATGATTTATATTTTGCTCCAATAATTGTAGTAAAGCATCTTTTGACACGTCTTGCTCACACGGCTTTGCAATAAACGGCACAAGATCTGCTGTAATAAAAGGAATAGTTGTATGATGTGCAATAATATCTGTCTTTTCTGCTAAAGATTTAGCTAATTGCTCTAAATCAAGTGGCATATCTGAAAAAATAAAAAGCTCAGCATAGCTCTTCATAAATCCTTTTATGCAGTACATTACATCATATTTCGTTTCTTGTAATTGATCCTGATAAAGTTGCTCAAGCATATAGAGAATTGATTTCGACATTTCTGCTTCATACGCCGTTATTTTATGAAATAGCTCTTTTTTTGTTAAAAAGACCTTTTCATTAAAGAATACACGTGCGGATGCAGAATGGTCTTTGAATGCTTGAAAAATGCTTTTATAAAATTCAACCAAAACAGTTTCTTTGTTATACGTTCCTCTGACTACTTGGTCAACATCTATAATAAACTGCTGTAAATAGTAATCAACCATTGATATAACAAGCTCATCTTTGGTTTTGAAGGATAAATAAAATGCACCTTTAGAAATCCCGCAGCGGTCTGTAATTTGCTGTACTGACGTAGCTTCAAAACCCTGTTCGGAAAACAGTTCTAACGCTTTCTCCATAATTAATTGCTTTTTTAACATATTTTTAACTCTCTCCTAATGCATTTCGTTGACAAATGACCGATTAGTCATTAGTATAAATAATTGAATTTAGATAGTCAATAAAGGGTAGGTGTGAAGGTGAAAGGTTTAGTTAATTTTGTATTAAAGAACAAATTGGCAGTATGGTTATTAACAATTATCATCACTGTCTCTGGTATTTATTCGGGTACAAGGATGAAAATGGAATCGATACCCGATATTTCGATCCCGTATTTAATTGTCATGGGCGTATATCCTGGCGCAACGCCTGAACAAGTCATGAATGAGCTTTCCATTCCGTTCGAAAAATCCATAGAAAGTTTAGAAGATGTGAAGGCTGTTTACTCAACATCCTCTTCCAACGTAGCACAAGTTCAAGTGGAATACGACTATGGAATTGATATGGATGAGAAAAAACGACAATTAGAGGCAGCTTTAGATAATCTTAAACTACCTGAAGGCGCTCAAGAGCCTACTATTATGGCAATCAGCATGAACATGATGCCTGTAGTCGCTTTATCTGTAAGTAGCTCTAAGGAAGATATTGTTGATTTAACTTCAACAGTTGAAGATGTTCTACTTCCTAAAATCGAAAAAATTGATGGTGTGGCATCCGCTACTATCACAGGTCAGCATATTGAACAAGTATCATTTAAATATGATGAAGAAAAAATGGCAGCACTTGGTTTAACAGAGGATACTGTTAAACAAATGATTCAGGCAAGTGATATGTCACTGTCACTTGGTTTATATCAATTTACTGTCGGCGAACAAGCAGTTTCAGTAGACGGTAAGGTAAAATCTGTGGATGAACTGAAAGACTTATTAATTCCAGTTACACCTTCAGCTACAAATCCTTCACCTTTCGTTCGTCTAGGTGATATTGCAAAAATTGAAGTAGAAGGTAAAGTGCAATCTGTTTCACGTACAAATGGTCAAGATGCCATTGCTATTCAAATCGTGAAAGGCCAAGATGCCAATACGGTAACAGTTGTCAATGCAGTCAAAGACCTTATGAAGGATGAGGAAAAACGATTAGACGGCTTAAACGTAGAGATCTCTCTTGACCAAGGTGCCCCAATCGAAGATTCTGTATTTACAATGATCGAAAAAGCAGTATTTGGTGGCGCAATTGCCGTATTAATCATTTTACTATTCTTACGTGATTTCAAATCAACGATTATCTCAATTATTTCTATCCCAGTTTCTATCTTCATGGCATTACTTCTATTACACTGGATGGATATTACATTAAACATCATGACCCTGGGCGCGATTACCGTCGCAATTGGCCGTGTTATCGATGACTCAATCGTAGTTGTAGAAAATATTTACCGACGAATTCACTTAAAGCAAGAAAAGCTTACAGGTCGTACCCTCATTCGTGAAGCAACAATTGAAATGTTTAAACCAATTCTTTCTTCAACATTAGTAACGGTAGCTGTATTCGCTCCCCTTATTTTCGTAGGTGGTATGGTAGGCGAATTATTCATGCCATTTGCCCTTACAATGACATTTGCATTAGGTGCATCATTATTAGTTGCGATCACAATCGTACCTGCTTTATCTCACTTCTTATTCCGTAAAAAATTATACGGTGAGAAGACTGAAAGCCAACATAAAGAAGTTGGTAAACTTGCTACTTGGTACAAAGGTGTCCTAGAAAAAGTATTAAATCACAAAATTATTACATCTGTCATTGCGATTCTTTTACTTGTTGGTTCTCTTGCATTAACACCACTTATTGGTTTTAGTTTTATGGGATCACAAGAAGAAAAAGTTATGTACTTAACGTATACGCCTGCAACGGGAGAGCTGGCTGACGAAACGGCAGCAAATGTTGAAAAAGTAGAAAAAGAATTAATGAAACGTAAAGATGTTGATATTTTACAAGTTTCCATTACAGATGCGAAGAATGTCGATCCATCAGCAATGATGATGGGTGGAGGTGCTGGCGGTGCCTTAATGTACCTTATCTTTGATCCGGATATGGAAGACTTCCCTAAAGCTCGTGAAGAGGTTGAAGACTATGTATTTAACATCGGGCAATCAGGAGAATGGAAGTCTCAAAACTTCACTTCTATGTCGATGTCATCAAACGAAGTCAGCTATACACTGTATAGTGATGATTTAGATAAACTTCGAGATGCTGTGAAGCAAGTAGAGGGCGCTCTAAAAGAAGTGGATGGCTTAGAAGATATTAAATCTGATAATGAAGATCCATATGTAGAGCATGTGCTAAAAGTTGAACAAAAAAATGTCCTTCAATACGGGTTAACGACAGCTCAAATCGTGATGGCATTAAATTCAAATACATCACAAGAAATATTAACTACCGTGAAAAACGATGGTAAAGATATCGATGTCATCGTTCAACGCGATGCTAAAGCAGCTGCGACTTCACTTGATGATGTCTTAGCCACTGAAATTAAAACAGCATTGGGTACAACAATGACTATCGGAGAATTAGTAGATGTTGAGGAAGGTACAACACTTAACTCATTATCTCGTTCAAAAGGTGAATATTTTGCAACAGTATCGGGTACGATTATCGGTGACGATATTTCAAAAGCCACTACTGCTGCTGATAAAAAAATTGATAAATTAGATTTACAAAAAGGTGTAACACTTGGTGTTGCTGGTGTTGCTGCAGATATGCAAGAAACATTCACTAAGCTTGGTATTGCGATGTTAGCAGCCATTGCCATTGTTTACTTCATTCTAGTGGTTACATTCGGAGAAGGTTTAGCTCCGTTCGCTATTCTTTTCTCACTACCATTCGCAGTAATTGGTGCATTCATTGGTTTATTCGTTACAGGGCAAACTATTTCTGTATCTGTCATGATGGGTCTATTGATGTTGATTGGTATCGTTGTAACAAATGCCATCGTATTAGTTGACCGTATCATTCATATGGAACATGATGGTCTTGCCATGCGTGAAGCGATCCTTGAAGCTGGGGCAACACGTTTACGTCCTATCCTGATGACAGCCATCGCTACAATTGGTGCTATGATTCCAATGGCACTTGGTACTGGCGGTAGTGGATTAATTTCCAAAGACTTAGCTATTACTGTAATTGGCGGTTTATTATCTTCTACCCTATTAACACTCGTTGTTGTACCAATTGTTTATGAAATGCTATCTAAAATGTTAAAGAAAAACCGTAAAGATATTGAAGAAAATTAATAAAAAAACAGCCATTCATGCAGTCATTGCATGTGAGTGGCTGTTTTTTTTATTAATCTTCTTTCACTACAAAAGCTTCCTTGCTTTCCACACCTGTAGCAGATACAGCCTTAATGCCGTATGTATAGCTATGCTTAGCAAGAGCTGACTTGTCCACAAATTTAGTGAGGCCATCCATATTATAAACAACATCCACTATATTTCGAGGGTCATCATAAGAGCCTTCTTTGTTTCCTGTAAAACGATAAATGACATACTTGCGTGGTTGTGTTTCATTTTCGTCTATAATCTCTATTTTGCGACCTGTCGCTTCCTTTGTCACCTGCACAAAAGTTGGCACGTTCGGCACTGTGTCATCATTCCAAGTTGTTTCTGGTGTCAATGCTGTGTAATTATATAGCTGTTGACTAACAATCGTTGCATAGCCTAGTTTATTGTTTTGAAAGCTTCTTAAGGAGAAATGCATTTGCCCCTCAGCCGCTACCTTTTCCGAACGATTCGCTAGTATTTGACTAGGCAGCTCCATTTTATTTTTCCATGCTGCATCACTATCATTGCCAACTTTGTAATCAGCAAGTCCAATGTATAGATGGACAGGGTGTGTTGTTGCGTAGGTTTGCACTTCATGGCTCCACCAATCTAGCAGCGTTCCATATTTCGCAACAGATAATGTTCTTGACCAATAAATTTGTGGTGTAACGTAATCAATTGTGCCATTTTGAATCCATGTTCTGACGTCTGCATATAAATCATCGTAATTATTAACACCAGCCTTTGTATCGCTTCCTGTTTTATCTAGCGATTTATTGCGCCATACACCAAATGGTGAAATACCAAATTGAACATATGACTTTGTGTCTTTAATGGCCGTGTAAAGATTTTCTACAAGACGGTTGACATTATCTCGTCGCCAATCCTCCACCTTTTTAAAGGAACCTCCATAGTTTTTAAAAGCTGCTTGATCTGGAAAAACTTCATTAGCAATTTTATATGGATAAAAATAATCATCCATATGCACTGCATCAATATCATAATTGGCTACTAGCTCTCTTACCACTTCAACTAAATAGTCTTGTACTTCTGGTAAACCTGGATTTAAATAATACTGCTTGCCATATTTGATAACCCAGTTTGGATGTGTTCTCGCCACATTATCTGCAGCAAGGTCTGTCAGTTTTTGTCCAGACATTGTTACACGATAAGGATTCATCCATGCATGCAGCTCCATACCCCGTTTATGGCTTTCCTCTATCATGATCGCAAGAGGATCGTAGCCTGGATTTGTGCCTTGCTTTTTGCCTGTTATGTAAGATGACCACGGCGCTAGCTCAGAGGCATACATTGCATCATTTGTCGGTCTTACTTGATAAATAACAGTATTGAATTTATTGGCTTTAAGTTGATCCAATGTTTGGCGTGTCCAAGCCGTGTACTGCTCCTTCGTCATACCTGCTTTCATATCAAGATTAAGAACGGTTGAAATCCAGACAGCCCTCATTTCACTTTTTGGCTGTGTCGTGCTTGCCATGGCAGTCTTTGCAGGGATTGTCGATAGGCATAACATAAAAATCATCGCGACTAAAGTTAAGAGTTTCCATTTACTATTTTTCTTTCTCATATTTCCTCCATTTGCTATTTTTCTATTTTAGTATATGATAAGTACCCGCTTTATGCACGTCTCCGAAGCAACTTTATCGGGAGGAATGGAAGCAGTTAATAAGTTTCACGTCTACAAACGTTTCAGAAAGATTCAAAATATGTATACAAACCATAAAAAACTACTGAAAAAGCGATGAGTAATACTTTTCCTTTAACAAAAACTATAAATATAGCAAAAGAGTGAAAAAACGTAGATGAGTTGCTTCTTTACAATTTCCATATTTTTAAATTCAACCTAATTTTTGCTTCATTCATTCTTTACGCATAGATGAACTTTATGCTACAATCAACACAACTTATATAGAACGGAGGTATTCCAAATGACAGCTTCAATTAGACTACGATTTCACATTATTAATTAAATATGTGTACACTTTGCCTGCTGTGCAAGGGAAATGGAATTAGGTCTAGTCTGTTTTAGGAATACTGGAAAAGAGGGGACTGCTACTCCCCTCTTTTTTTGTGTTGTCTTTTACTTTCCACACAGGCACTACTGTTAGAAAGGAATGACGAATTTGGAACATTGGAAACGTAATACGATACTTTTTTTAAGTAGTCAAACAATTTCACTTTTTGGCTCTGCTCTTGTGCAATATGCCATTACATGGTATATCACACTTACAACGCAATCAGGCAGCATGATGACCATTGCGATTATTTGCGGCTTTTTACCAACCTTCTTCTTAGCACCTATTGCTGGTGTCTGGGCAGATCGCTATAACCGTAAATGGCTTATTATTTTAGCTGATGGTATGATTGCCTTATCTACGCTAATTTTAGCGATTTTATTTTTGATCGGCTATGATGAGCTCTGGCTACTATTTGTTATATCAGCTGTACGTGCAGTTGGTGCAGGTATTCAAACACCAGCAGTGGGCGCTATTTTACCACAATTTGTGCCTGAAGAGCATTTAATGAAGGTTAATGGCGCAAATAGTAGCATTCAAGCGTTTATCATGATTCTTGCTCCTATGGCAAGTGGTGCATTATTAACGATGGCTTCTATTGAATCTATATTCTTTATTGATGTGACAACAGCGGCTATTGCCATCGCTATCTTCTTATTATTTCTGCATATTCCTGCACATGCAAAAGCTAATCAGCCACAAACAACAGGCTATTTTAGTGATATGAAACAAGGCTTTATCTATATTAAAGAGCATGCTTTCTTGAAACAATTATTCTTGTTCTTTGCCTTTTTCATGCTGCTTGCTGCACCTGCTGCCTTTTTAACGCCTTTACAAGTTACACGAACTTTTGGCAATGATGTATGGCGTTTGACTGCCATCGAAATGGCCTTTGCCATTGGGATGTTAGTTGGTGGTATCGCAATCGCAACTTGGGGTGGCTTTAAAAATAAAGTGCATACGATGACATTATCCGCTCTATTATTTGGTCTTTGTACAATGGCTCTCGGAATCATCCCTGTTTTTTGGCTGTATCTTGGGATCATGGCCCTTACTGGCATAGCCATGCCAATCTTTAATACACCTGCAACGGTGTTATTACAAGAAAAAGTGGAAAGTGACTATATGGGAAGAGTATTTGGCATTCTTAGTATGATATCTACCTCTATGATGCCTTTAGGAATGCTAATTTTTGGGCCAATAGCTGATATTATTGCTATTGAGTGGCTACTCATCGGTACAGGACTATTACTCTTCATCCAAGGATTTTTCCTTCTGGGCAGTAAAGTCTTATTAAAAGCTGGTAAACCTACTGCTGAGCATGGTGACTCGCTAGAAAAAAAGTGAAGATTTTATTTCAGATAATTGTTGAGGATAAAATAACAATTAGAATTTAGCTTATAAACAATCATAAACGCATCTTGACGCTAAAAAAGCCCTACTTTATGTAGGGCTTTTTCGTCTTTATTCATGTCTTAAGAATAATTTCTTGTGCTTTCACATCTTGCTTCATGCAGCACCTGAATTATTATTATTTAAAAGTTTAATTCCTTACTTTTTCCTCTTTTGCCCGATTAACAACGTAATTTGTGCCATTGTGAACGGTAATGAGGATTTCTTCCGATACGCTACATACTTTGGTACCCAAAAATCCGCATATTTTAGCTTAAAGTTTTTTAATCCTTTAAAATGATAGAAATGCTGCCCATGTAGAAAGATTTGTGCAGCTATTTTTTCACTTAAAAAGGAATATCTAGACTGTCCGACATTGGATAAAGGCGACATCCCCATGTTAAAGACACGATAGCCTTCCGATTTTGCCCATTCAAATAATGATAGGAAAATGAAATCCATTGTTCCAGATGGCGAACCAGGCTTAAACCTCATAAGATCCACAGAAACTCTTTCGCCTCGATCATACATCGGCATAATACTAGCAAAGCCAAACGTTCCTTGTGCGCCACGTAAAATGGCAATATTTGAAGTGCTTAAATAATGTTCATCAAAAAAACCGAGCGAAAAACCTTTCTCTGCTCTTCCCTGCAACCATTTTGTTGATACCTCTTTCAATTCCTTCATGACTTCCTGAGAATAAGGAGGACTCAGTATTTCTACTATATAATTTTCTCGTTCAAACTTATTTTTTATCGCTCGACTTCCCTTCATTTCTTTACCTGTGAGGGTAAATTTCTCTAGATCTACAAATGCCTCCTCACCAAGCTTAAAGAAACTATATCCATACTCATGTAATGCAGAGAAAATTTTATTGTTTATCTCATAAAAGACAGGTGTATAACCATGCCGATCTGCCAATTCTAAAAATTCTTGGATAGCAGATAAAAAATCAGATTCATTTCCAACTGGATCTCCAAGAACGATAATCTTATCTGCATAAATTTGATAAGAGAATAAAACAGTTCCTTTTTCATTCCAATGTACAAATTTATCATGCAAAAAAATCAGATGTGAATACTCCGTTCCCTTATAGGTCATCAAATGATTTTTAATAGCTTCCTCATGCTCAATAGATAAAAGATTTACCATTTTCTTAGGTGTACGTATAAAATAACCTATATAAAAAATAACAATGGCGATAAGAATACCGATGACAGCACTATAAAAGAGGTCGTGATAATCGGTTATAATATAGTCCTGTAGGGCACTAGGAAAATGAATTTTGGCAGAGGGTAAATTGACATAACCAATCATCACATACATAGCTGTAATAACTGTTACTATCGCAAGGTCAAGTATGACAATTCCCCATGTCAAAACATAACTTTCTCGATAAAACTGCTTTTTGGATACCATTAATAACACTGTGACAATTACTAAAAAAATAGCTTCCTCATAATCAAGACCTTTAAAAATAGAAAATATCGCCGAACTACTTAGCACTACTATTGCGAGCTGATATGCCCTTTTTACTTTATATTTTATCCCCCTACATAACCCTAAGAGGATAAAGCCCGCCGCTACCGTCATTTGGTGTGAGACATTCATTATTGGTGAGGATAAAAATTCCTGAGCAATTTTTAGACGACTTAGCACCCCTGGCATTGCTGCAGATAGCAATAAAATAATGCCAGAAATAAACACCAATATTGTTAATAGCAAATGGCTTAGTTTTTGAAAAATAATATTAGGTAAGTCATCCCACGATTGATTCCACCGCATCCAATATTCTTTAATAAATAAGAATGCGGAAACCAAAAATGGTAGAACAAAATAGCCAATACGGTACAAAATTAATAGAAACAACACTTTTTCATCAGCAATTCCTATACTTTGTGTTCCCCACAAAAAAACGAGATCAAAGGAGCCAACTCCGCCAGGTATCATACTGACTATTCCTGCACTAGAAGCAATTAAAAATATAGGAATTAATGCGGATAATTCTATTGGAATCTTCAAAATAAACGTTAAAGCCCAAATTACGAAAAATACAGCAAGCCACTCAGCTATTGAAGTGGCCATCAATTGAAGTGATATTTTTGGTTTTAAAGAACTTTCCTTTTTATATCGAATCATATACATCGCCCAAAAAGCTGGTACATATAGGCTGACAAGAACAACTGCAATCGATAACCACCGTTCTTCTTTTAGCAATGGGAAATCCCAAAAGAATATATACATAATCCACGTTAACAAAGAAATCCCTGTTAAATAGAACAGGGTGACCGAAGCAATACTTCTGATCATGCCTTCCTTATCTTCTTTATATTTGGAATAAAAGTAATCACGTAAGAATATACCAACTAACCCTCCAAAGCCAATAAGGTTTGAAAAGGTATTTACAATAAATGAATGATTGAGCAAATTACGTCTATTGATGTTGATGCCTAATATATTTGCTAAAATAAGATCGTAAAAAATCATTGGTGTAATTGCGAAAAAAGTGATTAGAAAAATCAATAAAAGCTCCCATAGCTGAAGCTCATTCACTTCTTTTCGTAGTAAATGAACATCTATCCCACTCACTGATTGTTGGATTTCATAAATAGCTACCACCAAAAGTAATATTGGAAATAGAATCTTCAAAAATTTCAATAGTGTCTCTTTTCGGACGTTAAACATATGCCTAACCTACTTCCTATGAGCTAAATTAGAACTTCTATTACCTAAATCATTTTATTTTTTTAGGTAACGGGCTATTTCCATATTGTAACGTATTCTTTGCTATATGTATTGTCAAAGTAAAGTACTCCTATTCATACTATTCACAAACAACCGAACAATTTTGCTTATCTGCCTACTCCTACTACATCGCCTTAAAAAAGACATTTTCATTTCCCCTATACAGTAGAGAAATAAAAATGTCCATATTCAATAAAGTTAACAATTTTACAAGCATATCTGGATTTGAAAACTCATCCCTACTCCTTACTATTCGAATTTACATGCTACCTTATATGTATGGGGAGATCGGGCTTCTTGCTCTCCTTTATAATAAAGCTTTTAGAACGCCTCCTAAATTGGCTCTATCTTGTATCAGTACATATAACTAATCATTAAATATAATAACGATGAATAGGACGTCCTACGTTTCCATATTGTATATCTACTTTTAATAGCTTCTGCTTTTCTAAAAAGTCTAGATAGCGTCTAGCTGTTACACGTGCTGTACCTATATAAGTTGATACCTCTTCTGCTGATACTGCCTCACCACTTTTTTTTATATATGCAAGTACCTTATCTAAGGTAGCTCGATTAAACCCTTTTGGGAGTTCTTCTATAAGAATGGCGTCCATTCCTGTTGTTTCTACTACAATTTGTTCAGGAAGACGCTGTTGCATTAAATGATCGACATCATGCTGAGTTAAATCTTGCATACCGCTTATTTTTCTTCTATAGCTTTGATAATTTTTTAAAGTCTGCTCAATCCGCTCAAACGTAAAAGGTTTCATAATATAATCATAGACACCTAAGTGTAAAATTCGCTGCACAGTGGGCATATCATTCGCAGCTGTTACAGCAATAACATCAACAGGAAGATGCTCTTCTCGGATTTTCCCTAACGTAATAATGCCATCTTGCTCTGGCATAAAAATGTCCATAAAGACAAGCTCTGGGGTTAATTGTTTAATTTTTTGAATTCCCTCCATTCCATTGCTAGCATAGCCAACTAATGAAAAACCTTTGATTTGTTCAATAAATTGTCTGTTCACTTCTCGTACCATTGGATCATCTTCTATTAATAAGACATTTATTACATCCATCTATACTTCTCCTAACTCAAATAAAATTAAGAAACTTGTTCCTTTCATAAATTCACTTATGACTTCAATATCTCCATTGCCTTTTCTTACAATTTCATAGACTAAATGCAAGCCAATGCCCCGATTTTCACTAGCCTTTGATGAAAATCCATTTTCAAACATACGATCCTGCACCTCTTTGGTCATACCAATCCCATTATCAGTAACTGCAATCGCTAAGACGCCATCATGCTCATCTACAGAGATGGCTACATATTTATCTTCCTTCGAAAGGACATTTAAAGCCTCAAAAGCATTTTCGATTAAATTGCCAAACAACACAACAAAATCATGATGATCTAATAGAGGTGGAAAGCGTTTAAAATGACTTTTCCGATCAATCTCAACCTCGATACCCAGTTCTTTTCCATAGCTTACTTTACTTAATAACAAACCTGAAATATTTTCATTATGAAAGCGTTCATTTAGAAACTTCGTCAATGAGGCTTCATTTTCAGTAGTGACAGTAACATATTCAAGCGCTTGCTTTGTATGTCCCAATTGCAGTAGTCCTGCAATCGTATGAATCTTATTTTTATGCTCATGGGTTTGCACACGCAATGCTTGAACAAAGGCCTTTACACCTGTTACTTCCTCCGCAAGCTTTTTCACAGCTGTTAAATCTTTAAACATAGCCACTGCACCAACTAGCTCTCCATTCACAATAATAGGTACACGATTACTTAAGATACTATGATGATTAATGTAAAGCTCCTGATCATAAACAGGTGTTGCTGTTTCAACAATTTCAGGCAGACGGGTATCAGGCAAAACATCATAAATCTTTTGTCCAATACAGTCCTCTATTTTCCTAGTAACGCCTAAAATATCGGCCGCTTTTTCATTAAAAATGGTGATATTCATTTCCTTATCAACCGCTATTATTCCCTCATGCATGGCATTAAAGGTTTCTGTTCTTTCCACATACATTTTTGCAATTTCATGAGGTTCAAGCCCAAACATTTGTTTTTTTATATGTCGTCCAAGTGTATATGCACCGAAAATACTGAAAATCAGTGATATAACAATAGTTATCATAATTTCTCGCTCATAGCTTTGAAGCATTTCTAGCAGTGTGGGTAATGAATAGCCAACTACTACAATGCCCACTTGTTCCCTTTTATCATTAATAATTGGCACGAAAGCCCGTATCATAACACCCGATTCTCCACGTGCCTTTGATACATAATAATGTTCACTAAATGCGGCGTTTAAATCCTGCGACTCACTGCGTTTTCCTATTTCCTTACTTACTGGGTGTGATAGTTTAATACGTTCCATATTCATTACAACAATATACTCGGCCTTATGAATCACCCTAATGCCATCTACAATTTTATTAATATTTTTTGCAGATTCTTTTATATTGTCATTTTCCAAATGTACACTAAGCTCTGGTACATTGGATACAGTTCTTGCCACAAGCATTGCCCGCTGTCCAAAATCTTTTTCCTGTTCAGATAATAGGTTACCGAGTAAAAAAATACCACCTAGTAAAAAGGAGAGTGCAATGATTAAAAATGTCACTAACAGTATTTTGCCGTTCACAGGCATTTTCATCATTAAAAAATTCCTTCCTTTCAAATTTGCATTCCCATAATCAGTGGCACACTTATTTAGTTTTAAGATTATCTGCAAAAAAATCTTTTGACAACACCTTTAGTCTAGATAAGTAGCAGAAAATATTGAATTTAATGAACAATATTATAAATTGATAATTTAAAAAGAACTTAATTATCACTCTATGTTTTTGTATTATAACAATAATTAATTAACTATAGCGTACCATAACAGGGGTAGTTGTTGATATTACTATATTTATATGTAATTGTAAGTAAATGTACTTAATGAACGATATGTTTCTTATTTTCTAAATCTCTTTTTTCAAGAAATATTCGCTATGATACTTTTTAGTGAAAGCGATATCAAAGAGAAAATTTAGAAAAGAGGTAGCAAAAAATGAAGTTACTGAAAAATTTGACTGTTCAGGTTATAGCGGCTATCATACTTGGGATTATTGTCGGAGCCATTTTCCCCGAGTTCGGTGCCAGCTTAAAAATCTTAGCAGATCTATTCATTAAATTAATTAAAATGTTAATTGCCCCTATTATTTTCCTAACAGTCGTTATTGGAATCGGCAGTATGGGAGATATGAAAAAGGTCGGGAAAATCGGAGGTAAGGCATTACTTTACTTCGAAATAGTTTCCACAATTGCATTAGCAATCGGAATTGCTGTTGCTTTAATCGTAAGTCCTGGTACAGGCTTGGATACATCAGGTGCATCTGATGCTGATATTTCGAAATATACAACTGCTGCAGCTGAATCTGAGCAGGGCTTAGGTGCCTTCATTTCTAGTATTATTCCAGAGAATGTAGTTGGTGCATTGGCAACTGGTCAATTATTACCCGTCCTATTCTCTGCTGTTTTATTTGGCTTAGCAGCTGCCTCAATCGGAGCACCTGCAAAACCAGTTATCACATTCTTTGAGCAAGTAGCAGAGATCTTCTTCAAGATTGTCAGTATGGTCATGAAAATATCACCAATCGGAGCCTTTGGTGCAATGGCCTATACAATTGGGAATTTTGGTTTAAAATCTTTAGGTAACCTAGGTCTATTAATGGCTGCCGTATATATTACAATGTTTTTATTTGTTGTCTTTATTTTAGGTGCCATTGCAAAGTTCTTTGGATTTAGCATCTTTAAATTTATCGCTTATATCAAAGATGAGATTTTCTTAGTAATTGGGACTTCCTCTTCTGAATCAGCTCTGCCATCTATGATGCGAAAGCTTGAGAATTATGGCTGCTCGAAGCAGGTTGTAGGTTTAGTCGTTCCTACTGGGTACTCCTTCAATCTAGATGGGACTTCCATCTACCTGTCCATGGCTGCATTGTTTATCGCACAAGCATATGGAATGGAACTAACTTGGATTCAAATCATTACACTGCTCGGAATTTTAATGATTACTTCTAAAGGTGCAGCAGGTGTAACAGGCTCAGGATTTATTACATTAGCAGCAACTTTGGCGGCATTCCCAATGATACCAGTGGAAGGAATAGCGCTGTTAATCGGGGTAGATCGCTTTATGTCTGAGGCTCGTGCTGTAACAAATTTAATTGGTAATGGGGTAGCTTGTGTGGTCGTTTCAAAATCTGAAAAAGAGTTTGATATAGCTATGGAAGAACGTGCACTTCAAGGAAAGACCACTATTTCTTCCTAAAAAATGGTGGAAATGATAGCCATCTCTGTTTCACTACACTCTTTTTCATTCTAGTAAAAGCTATGAACTTATGGGTTGACGCTGACAACCAACAAACAATCAGCTTACACTATCACCCAAAATAAAATGTTTACACTCTAGTAAAAAAGTGAAAGTTAATAGTAAGAGGTGATAGTGAATGAATGATAAAAAACAGGCGAAAACACGTAATACGAATAACCCTGATGTATTGGATACAGATAAAGAAAGTATTTTTGATAAACACGAGGACATGAAAACCGTTGATCCAATACCTGTCGAAGAATTGAATGAAAAAGTGAAAGATGAACAACATAAATCCAAAACTAAGGATTCCTCAGCAACAGATAAGCGCTATCGATAATGTGAAGGTAGAATTTTTTATTATAGTGCTGCAAAAATGGATAAATCTAAAAAGTCGACCTAATTCATTATTATGGGTCGACTTTTTTGATACTATTTGTTAAAGGGGGTAAATCATGAGTAAAATACCAATTATGAAAACGGAAAGGTTACTATTGAGACCTATTACACACGAGGATTTAGAAGCAATGTATGACTACTCTTCCCGTGAAAATGTGGCGCGTTATGTGACATGGCAAGCACACACGAGCTTAGAGGATACAAAGGCTTTTATGGCATTAATTTTTAATGGTTATCAGCAAGGCAATTTGATGCTATGGGGTATTGAATATGCAGGCACAATTATTGGAACGATTGATTTTGTCACGATTAATGACACCCATAAATACGCGGAAATTGGCTATGTGCTTTCTGAGGATTTTTGGAATAAGGGATTCACAACTGAAGCAACAAAAAAACTCATTGAATTCGGTTTTAATGAATTAGATTTAGTACGTATCCAAGCACGATGCTTTGAAGAAAACATTGGCTCCCAAAAGGTTATGGAGAAGACAGGTATGCAGTTTGAAGGGTTATTACGGAAAAGTATGCTTGTTAAGGGACAATACCAAAATGTAAAAATGTACGCCATAACTGATGATGATTATCGAAACCTCTAGCAAATAGAGCCTTGCTACGTTTGCAAGGCTTAATCATTACAACCATCTCTCTATACAGTATATCTTTTTAGCTGTGGCATCTAGCTTTACTCGTTTGCCTATCGCTATCGGATGCATAGGGTGTGTATGACAAATATCCACCTCTGCTAATATAGGAATCTCTATTCCATCCAACTGTTCAAGTAGAATATCATATGGCTGTCGACCCGTTCCTAAATCATCATAGCATTCATGTTTCCCCAAAATGATTCCACTAACTTTGTTAAAGACACCATGCAATTTTAGCATTGCAAAATTCTTTTCAACAACAGCAGCATTTTTTAAGCAGTCCTCCACTAATAAAATATCACCTTCCACAATTTCAGGGAAATACGGCGTACCAATAAATCCATACATGGCATTGACATTCCCACCAATTAATCTCCCTTCCGCAACCCCTCCCTGAATCGCTAACCATTCATTCTTCTTGAGTTTCTTATCCACTGTCTTCTCAAGCCAATTAACAGGCTCATCCGACCAATAAGGAGGCATTGGAATTTCGTATGGTATTGCTTGCGGCTTAAAGAAATAATGCTCAAAAAATTTGAAGGTATCATTTACTAATGGTGCAAACTCGCCAAAGGAAGGTATGAGGGCCGGACCATAAAAAGTTGATATTCCCGTTTTTGCATAAAGTGCCAACAGAACGGCCGTTGCATCCGAATAACCTACGACCCATTTTGGATGTCGTCGAAAAGCCTCATAATCAATATAAGGTAACATGCTATTAGCATTGGTGCCCCCGATGGTAGACATAATCATATCCACATTCGGATTGCGTAGTAACTCATTCAATTCTTCGGCTCTTTCCTTTGGCGAACCTGAACGATAATAATCGGATTTACCAGTTAGAGAACCTGTCACGATTTGAAAATTTTTATTCTCGAGAAATGCTTTAGCACGTTCATATCGTTCCAAAGCCGTCACGGTTGCTGGGGAGGACGGTGAATAGATGCCGATGTTTATTTTTGAAGTCATATGTTAAGTCCTTTCCCAATCAATAGTTTTGACATGTAGTATTCATTAATATATTGTCCATCTACATACAGCGAAGCCCGCTTCGTTCCCTCGATATCAAAGCCCATTTTCTTATACAAAGCAACCCCAGCCTCATTATTTTCCATAACGGTTAATTCTAGTCGATGTACACCATTCTCCATTGCCCAATTTTCTACGTGTTGAAATAAAGCCGTTCCAATTTTTCTCCCTCTATAGTCACTATGTATGCCTATGACAAGATAAGCACGGTGAGCAATTCTTTTCAGCTCATTGCCCTGTACAATTAAGTACCCCACAATCCGCTCATCCGTTTCAGCTACGAACAAAGCTGAGTGGTGACTATTCTGTAGCTTGTCTATATACTCCCCAAATGGTTTAGGTGTTAAATTGCGCTCACCTGGTCCAAATAACATAAAATTAGATGCCTCTGCATTTGTCATAACAGCTATCATTTGTTCACTGTCCTGTCGGGTTGCTTCTCGTATGATCATGTTTAGCACGCTCTCTTTCTAAAATATAGATACCTGAAACCTCAATTCTTTTGTATTTATATGGACATTGCCACCAAAGTATCTCATCACCCAGTGTTAGTTTTGCTGGAATTCTCATACTTTCTTCGTCCCTTCTAATAGGTTTGAATTTTAGCTACTAACTTTTCATTCCTAAAATGGAGTGTCTCAGTATCTATGAGTGTGTAAGCTTGTAATGTGGGATGATTTTCTATCCAGCGATCAAATGCCCATCTTCTCTCTTGATCATTATAATGAGGACAATAGGTACCTGATAATAGCCCTAAGCCATTCCATTCCTCAAAATCATTCTCGGTATTTTCACTATAGCATTTTTCAAACCAACACATTGCCCCAGCACTGATACCAGCTAATAGAACCCCTTTTTGATAAGCTTCCTTTAACAATTCATGAAAACCATATTCTCGCCACTTTTCAAGAAGATAACCTGTATTTCCCCCGCCCACATAGATAATATGCTGTGCTAGTACTTTTTCTCGAATATTATTATCAAGCATATCCTTTAGCAGAATATGTGTTGCTTCACAATGATGAAAAGCTGCATAAAACTTCTCGATATACCCTTGTGCATCATTACTTGCGGTGGGAATAAAACAAATTTTAACTCGTTCATTTGTCTGAGCTTGTTGTAAAATATACTCATCGATAAATGAAGGATTCTGTTGAGAAAATCCGCCGCCTGATAGGGCAATGATTTGTCTTGTCGGTTTATTATTTTTTCTTAATTCATATACAGCTTGTTCCTGCCCAAATCTTTCTAACATCTGTACTTTCTTCATTCCTAACTTTTCGAGCAAGCGACACGATGCCTTGTTAGCTGTTTGTGTTTCTGCCACAATAGATGCTATATTCAGATAATTCAAACCCTCCTCAATTATCTGTGTAAGTACTTCAAAAGCTAGCCCCCTCCCCCAAAACTGAGGTAAAAATTGATAGGAAAGCTCATATAACTCCTTATCATGGTATTCATCGATTGAGACAAGACCGATAAATTCACCTGTCTCCTTTAAAGTGATAGATAAATATGTATTAGGAAATGGCGCTTCTAGCATGCCTTTAAAAGATGCTTCTATATAGCTGTTTGATGGAACACCACCGAGGTAAGTTCGAACCTGTTTATTAGAGTAGAGTTTATGTATATCTGTAAAATGTTCTAGTTGTAATTGTTCGATTACACAATTAGTTGACATGATTTTCATTACATCTAGCCCCCTTCGTTATGTCAAAGTTTAATCTAACTCTCTCGTTAAAATCAAATATTTTTTCCATTTTTTTCTTACAGATATAAAAAAGTAGTGACCAGCATGAATTGCTGAATCACTACCTGCATTATTGCCCGTATTGTTCAAGTAACCGTTGCGTATTGGTTGATTGTTCAAGTACCTTTTTCTCCTTTGCCCAATAGACCAAATATTGTGCATCATCCAAGCGAAAAACCATTTGCTGCAACTCTTCATCAAGTTCAGAACTAATAACCACTTTTAATATTTCCACCTCATAAAGAGGCTTATCCTTCATTTTATAAACGATATGATATGCTGGCTTTTCTTCAAAAATAGTTCTTTCCTTTTTGGAAAGCTTCCTTACATGACTCAATGGATATTTCTCAATAAAGTCTTGTGCCTCATCGCCTGTAGCACGAAATAGAGATCGATCTCCTTGAAATAATTCAATGTCATCAATTTCTGTAGCATGATCTAGAACAAGAGAGATTGCCTCATCTTCACTTTTTTCTCTGTTTTGCATAATAAAAGCACCAATTAGTAAAATACCAGCTAATATAACAAGTCTCCATCTGCGTTTCGTCATCTGCTCTTACCCGTTCAATGCCTTTTTAACAAAACGATTTATATCAACATCAGCGCCTATAACAAGCATAATATCTCCTAATAAAATCTTGTCACTTGCCTGTGGAGATACAATGATATCAGCCCCACGCTTTATTCCCACAATGTTGATGCCATATTTAGCGCGAATATCCAAATCCATAATGGAATATCCAGCAATCGCATCATTGGCCTTTAATTCCATAATTGAATGTTCATCTGATAGCTCTAAATAATCTAGAACAGTATTCGATAACATATTATTAGCAATACGAATACCCATATCCCGCTCAGGATGGACGACAAAATCTGCGCCAATTTTACGTAAAACCTTTTCATGGTAATCGTTCTGAGCCTTTACTGTTATTTGCTCAACACCAATTTCCTTTAAAATAATGGTTGTTAATATACTTGCCTGGATATCTTCCCCAATTGCTACAATTACGTGCTCAAAATTACGAATACCTAATGAATTCAATACCGATTCGTCGGTTGAATCTGCAATAACAGCTTGTGTAGCAATGGAAGCAAACTCATCTACACGCTCTGAAGAATGGTCAATCGCCATTACCTGTGCGCCCTGACTCATTAATTCACGAACAATACTCCCTCCAAAACGTCCAAGCCCTATGACTGCAAACTCTTTTTTCATCATAAAAATCCCTCCGAAAACTACTATACCACCATTGTAGCGTATTCTTTGCAATATGTATTGTCAAAACAAGAGCCCATTCGTCAATGTTGGACAGCAAAAAAGACGAGGACCTATATCCCCGCCTTCTAAATATTGTTATTATTCAGCGTTTCGCATCTCATCTAGCACACGGTTTACACGCTTTTCTAGCATTTTCATACCACTACCACCAGCTTGCATATGACGCAGCTGACCATCTTTATCGAACACAAAATATGCTGGCACATATTGGTTTTCAAAAGCATCCGTTAGCTTCATTTCACTGTCTACAAAGATTGGTTGCACAATATCATGCTCTGCTGCTACTGCTTTAATTGTATCTAAATCAGTATCTGCCTCAGAACGTGGCATATGTACTGCTACAACGTTTAATTCATCTTTATATTGATCGCGGAAATTGTTTACGTCTGGCATTGCCTCTTTACATAAGTGGCAGCTTACTGACCAGAAGTGGATTAATGTTGGTTTTTTGCCTACTAATTCTGCTTTTGTTACTTCACCATTTAACCAAGTCGTAGCGCCAACTAATTCAGGCATTTGTTCACGAAGTTTCATAAAAATCCTCCTCTAATAGATTGTTTGTCTTCAATATTTAGATAACGGTCTAAAAACTCTTTCCAATAATAAAAGTTCAGTTAAAAGTCCCCACAAGCTTGTCGTGGGGACTGTTAATTTGTTGCATAATGCCTGAACTCTATTTAAATTATAGAGTTGCTTGGCCTGGACGCCAGTTAGCTGGGCAAAGACCACCAGTTTGTAGTGCTTGAAGTACACGTAGTGTTTCATCAACATCACGGCCGATGTTGTTATCAAATACTGTTTGGTATTTTAATTCGCCTTCTGGGTTGATGATGAATAAACCACGTAATGCGATACCTTCTTCTTCAATTAATACGCCATATTCTTTAGATACTTGATGGTTTGTATCAGCAGCTAATGGGTATTTTAATTCACCAAGACCATTTTGCGTACGGTCTGTGTTAATCCATGCTAAGTGTGTGTGGATTGTGTCAGTAGAAACACCGATTACTTCTGCATCTAAGTCTTCGAACTCGTCATAACGATCGCTCATTGCAGTGATTTCAGTTGGACATACAAATGTAAAGTCCATTGGATAGAAGAAAAGAACTGTCCATTTATCTTGTGCTTTAATATCTGCTAATGATACTTTACCAAACGATTTGTCTGAAAGTACTGCTTCCATTGTAAAGTCAGGTGCTTGTTTACCTACCATGCGTTCTGCCATAATAAATCCCTCCGAATAAATATGTAGTTTATATATTCCATTCGCACTAGCGAACTCGTCTTCTACGATAGCAGAGTAACCGCAGTTTTTCAAACAAGTAAACTCCGCCCGTTCGGATGATTGAAATGGATTGACAAAAATTCGTCAAATCCATCACTGGAATTATCACTAATGTCTTTCTATTAGCTATTTTTAACAAAAATATTCTACACTATACAAAATTTTTCTCACTTTCATTTATACCTCATTTTTTAACTTTTTATAGCTATTTTTTTCACGAAAAACGATTGCAAATTTTTTATTATTATGTATAATTGTAATGGTTTTAGTAAACTAAAAGTTTCGTTAAAGTAAACTTCATATTTCAAAAGTTTATCATTGCTAAACTTCTCTTAGGAGGGAAAAGATGCAAATAGGAGCAAAAATTAAAGCGCTTCGTTTAAAAAAAGGTCTTACCCAAGAGGAACTTGGAGAACGTACAGATTTAAGTAAAGGCTATATTTCCCAATTAGAACGTGATCTAAACTCACCTTCAATTGAAACATTATTTTCAATATTAGAAGTTTTAGGGTCGAGACCTAAAGACTTTTTTGATGATGAATCACCTGAACAGAAGGTTGTTTATACAGAGGAAGATCAATCTACCTATACCGATGAAGAAAAAAAATATGAAATTCAATGGCTGATTCCTACTTCGAATGAGAAAGAGATGGAACCCATTTTCTTAACCTTTGCGGCAGATGGCGAGTTCAAACAGTTTGAGCCTTCGCTCTCGGAAACATTTATTTATGTGGTTAAAGGGCGTATTCGTCTCGTTTTAGGGAATGAACAGTATATCGCAAGTGAAGGCAACGCACTTTATTATGACGCGACAGACCATCATCAGATTTTTAATGCACATGATGATGAAACAAAAATTTTACTTGTCGCAACAGATTCTTATTTATAGCTTAAGGAGGCGCATCCATGACAACCAATTCAATTATCCGCTTTGAAAATGTTTCAAAGTCATATAGTGACGGTACCGTCGTTTTAAAAAATATCAATTTGGAGCTTGAAAAAGGGAAATTTTACACACTCCTAGGTCCATCAGGTTGTGGTAAAACAACCATTTTACGAATTATCGCAGGATTTACCGAACCTACAACAGGAAATGTATTTTTCCATGATAAAAAGATTAATGCAGTTCCTGCCAATGAACGTCAAGTTAATACTGTTTTTCAGGATTATGCGCTATTCCCTCATTTAAATGTTTTTGAAAATGTCGCATTTGGCCTCCGCATTAAAAAGCTTCCTGAAAAGGACATAAAAGAACGTGTGGCTGAAGCCTTAAAGTTTGTCAATTTGGCAGGCTATGGTAACCGCGAAATATCTGAAATGTCTGGAGGACAACGACAACGTGTCGCGATTGCGCGTGCCATTGTCAATGATCCTGAAGTGATTTTACTGGATGAGCCACTTTCAGCTTTAGACTTAAAGCTACGTACAGAAATGCAATATGAGCTACGTGAATTACAGCAACGTCTTGGCAAAACATTTGTCTTTGTTACACATGATCAAGAAGAAGCACTTGCCATGAGTGACGAAATTTTTGTCTTAAGTGAAGGTCAAATTCAGCAATCAGGTACACCTGTGGATATTTATGATGAACCAATTAACCGCTTTGTTGCTGACTTTATTGGTGAATCCAATATTGTACCTGGTGTGATGATTGAGGACTTTAAGGTTGCATTTGCTGGCAAAGTTTTTGAATGTGTCGATCAAGGAATGAAGCCAAATGAAAAAATAGATATTGTTATTCGACCTGAAGATTTAGAAATGACAACAATTGATAAAGGCAAACTTGTAGTAAAAGTGGATACACAATTATTTCGAGGGGTACATTATGAATTATCCACATACGATAAAGATGGTAATGAGTGGCTAGTCCATTCATTAAAGAAAGCAGAAGTAGGGACAGAAATTGGCTTAGACTTTGATCCTGAGGCGATTCATGTAATGCGCTTAAATGAAACAGAGGAAGAGTTTGATAAACGATTAGAATCATATGGAGACGATGAAGATGCAAACTAAAACATCGAAATCAGCGTTATTTCCATATGTGTTATGGATTGCCTTTTTCGTTATCGCGCCAATTGCACTTGTTGTTTATTATTCCCTACTCGATTTACATGGCAACTTTACGCTCGATAACTATAAAGCGTTCTTTTCTTCAGTTTACTTAAAGATGACATTGAGCTCATTTTGGTATGCATTTTTAATTACACTCTTTACACTATTAATTTCATATCCAACTGCTTATTTTTTAACGAAGACAAAGCATAAACAACTTTGGCTTCTACTTATTATTATTCCATCATGGATTAATCTTTTGTTAAAAACATATGCCTTTATCGGCATCTTTGGGTTATACGGACCTATTAATGCATTTATCGAAGTATTTGGCTTCGATCCAAAGCAAATGCTCTTTACTGATATTAGCTTTGTCTTTGTGTCAGTCTATATTTTTATTCCATTTATGATTTTACCGATCTTCAATTCTTTAGATCGTTTAAACCCAACGCTCATTTATGCAGCACGTGATTTAGGTGCTTCGGCTTTTACTACCTTCCGTCGTGTTGTTTTACCATTGACAATGGATGGCGTTAAATCTGGTATTCAAGTCGTCTTTATTCCTGCTCTATCCCTGTTCATGATTACTCGCTTAATTGCTGGGAACCGTGTCATTACTCTAGGTACAGCGATTGAACAGCAATTCCTTGTGACACAAAACTGGGGTATGGGTTCCACTATTGCTGTATTCTTAATTTTATTTATGGTGATTATTATGCTAGTTACGGGGCAAAAGGATAAAGGAGGTCGCGTACGATGAACAAACTATCTGCATCAGCCAAAGTCTATTTAACAATTGTTTTTATCGTTCTCTATGCTCCGATCTTCTATTTAATCTTTTACTCATTCAATAGTGGCGGTTCCATGAATAATTTTAAATCCTTTACTTTGGAGCATTATCAGGCGGTTTTTGAAGATTCACGTCTTCTTGTTATATTAATAAATACGGTTATCGTGGCACTTCTTTCCGCTCTCATTTCCACTATTATTGGTACCCTAGGAGCTATTGGAATTGTGACGGTTAAGGATTCAAAAATGCGTAATACTTTATTATCCTTAAACAATGTCTTAATCGTCAGCCCAGACGTTATTATCGGGGCTAGCTTTTTAATTTTATTTACACTGGTAGGTATTAAACTGGGCTTTGCATCTGTTTTATTAGCGCATGTTGCATTTAGTGTACCGATTGTTGTATTAATGGTTTTACCAAAGCTACTAGAAATGAATAACTCATTAATCGATGCAGCATTAGATTTAGGGGCAACGAAAAAGGACGTTATGATGCGTGTCATTCTTCCTTATATTCAACCAGGGATTTTTGCAGGCTTCTTCCTTGCCCTTACGTATTCATTAGATGATTTTGCCGTGACATTCTTTGTAACAGGTAATGGCTTTAGTACTTTATCAGTAGAAATTTATTCAATGGCCCGCGCAGGAATTTCTCTAACGGTGAATGCGATTTCTGGTTTAGTATTCTTTGTTACGGTTTTAGTTGTTGTTGGTTATTATTTCATTACAAGTCGTACGAATAAAAAAATGGAGGGGCAACGATGAAGTCACTAATTCAAGCAACCATCGCCATCCTTGTCGTTTCAGCCCTTCTATTCTATGCGGCTGATGCCTTAAGTGCAGGTGGCGGTAAAAGTGGAAAAGATACGTTAACCATCTTTAACTGGGGAGAATATATTGATCCTGATTTGTTAAAAGAATTTGAAAAAGAAACAGGCATTCATGTCATTTATGAAACATTCGATTCCAATGAAGCTATGATGACAAAGATTCAACAAGGCGGAACAGCTTATGATATTGCTGTCCCTTCTGAGTATATGATCGAAAAAATGAAGGAAGAAAATTTATTGATTCCTTTAGATAAAACGAAAATCCCTAATTTAAAAAATATTGATCCTTACTTTTTAGATTTACCATTCGATGATAACAATAAATACTCTGTCCCTTATTTTTGGGGAACTGTCGGTATAGTCTATAATCCAAGCCTAGTTGGTGACTTAGACTTCTCTTCTTGGGACGATTTATGGGACCCTTCTTTAAAACGAAAAGTCTTTTTAGTAGATGGTGCTCGTGAAGTCATTGGCATGGGCTTAAACAGTCTTGGCTATTCTCTAAATTCACTAGATGATCAGGAACTTCGCAAAGCTACTGACAAGTTAATCACACTTGCACCAAATGTAAAAGCGATCATTGGAGATGAAATTACACCGTTAATGATCAATAATGAGGCAACAGTTGCCCTTACTTGGTCTGGTCAAGCTGCTGACATGATGTATGAAAATGAAGAGCTAGACTTTGCTGTACCTGAGGAAGGCTCAAACTTATGGTTTGATAATATGGTCATCCCAAAAACATCAAAAAATATTGATGGTGCCCATGCCTTTATCAACTTCATGCTAAGTGCTGAATCTGGTGCTCAAAATGCCGATTTTGTAGGCTACTCAACACCTAATATTGCAGCTATGGACTTAATGGACGAAGAAGTTGTTTCTGACGAACGTTACTATCCTTCTGAAGAACAACGTGACACATTAGAGGTCTACAAAAATTTAGGACCTGATTATTTAGGGAAATACAATGAATTATTCTTAGAATTTAAAATGAGTATTCGATAATTCAGCTAGCGAATTGGTTTCACACCAATTCGCTAGTTTTTTCTCTGCTTATCTAACTTTCTATTAAATTAAGAACATTATCCATCAACTATTTGTATTATTATATTTAGAAAATAATTTAACTAGAATTTGAAGATTCCCCACATCTTCTGTTATGAAAAAACCTCGCATATAGATACTTGTCACCTATCCTGCACAAATTATTTTATCAATAAGCAAGCCATAAAAATGTACTTTTAGTATTACATAACCTTCACTCATTACTTCTGAACATAGTTAAACTTTATGCCATTACAGACAAACCCACAAATTTCACAAGCGAAGTCCATCCACTTTTATTACAAAAATGGATTATTTTACAATTCATAAGTGCCCCGACGAAAACTTTTGTGGAAAACCATTCTAAATATAGAACCAGTACTATAATCTTAACTATTAGCCAAGCAATAATTCTTTATGATAGACTGTACTATATTTGATTACAAAAAGGGGGTTCATTCGATGACCCAGCAGAAGTCCAATAAGGCGGCTTTGTATATTTTAATGTTTAATATGTTTATCGCAATGGGGAGTATCGGCATAATTATTCCTGTCATGCCAGAGTATTTAAAAATATTTGGTGCAGCAGGACAAGTTCTAGGTATGCTAATTGCAACGTTCGCCTTAGCTCAATTCGTATTTTCTCCAATTGCTGGGAATCTTTCAGATCAGTACGGTCGAAAAAATTTAATTATTTTCGGTCTTATCGTAACAGGTCTTGCTCAAATCGGTTTCGGCCTTGCTACAGATGTATGGATGCTCTTTTTAGCACGCTTTTTAGGTGGTCTAGGTTCCGCATTTGTTGCACCTCCTATTATGGCTTTTGTTGCTGACGTCACAACCTATGAAGAACGTGGGAAAGGTATGGGGATGTTGGGTGCCGCTATGTCTCTTGGCTTTATGATTGGGCCAGGAATCGGTGGTTTCTTAGCAAAGGTAAGCTTACATTTTCCATTTTTCACCGCTGGAGCTGCAGCCATCCTAGCTTCTATTTTATCTTATTTCTTATTACCATCTACCAAACCAAACACTGCTCAAAAGAAACAAAAGCAAGACAATCTGGCGAAGCAAATGGCTCGTTCCATACATATGCCTTATTTTGTAATGCTTATTATTATGCTGGTGTTCTCATTCGGAATTGCAAATTTCCAAACGACATTATCATTATTTGTGACAGAAAAGTTTAATTACACACCTGTGGATATAGCAATTATATTAGTTGTTGGTGGTGCTTTTGGAGTAGTAGTACAAATGTTTATCATTACACCGCTGTTCAATCGCTTCGGTGAAATGAAAGTAGTACTTGTCAATTTATTTATTGCAGCTGTTGCTATTTTCTTAATATTATTTGTTTCTGGCTTTGCCCTTATATTAGTTGTAGCAACGATTTTCTCTACAGCAACGACATTAATTCGTCCAGCTGTTAATACACTTATCTCAAAGCTTGCAGAGAAAGAGCAAGGATTTGCTGCGGGCTTGAATAATGCCTATATGAGCCTTGGGAATATGATTGGACCTGCTTTAGCTGGTCTATTATTTGACTGGAATATGAATAGCCCCTATATTTTCGGATCTATCATATTATTAGCCTGCTTCTTCCTTGCGCTCATCTGGACATTGAAAAAAGCACCTCATTTAATGCATCCCGATACAAAATAGTCTGAAAAATCATTGACTATTTTTAGCAGTATGTTACATTATTGTTGATTCACAAAATTGAATGATTTTAACCACTAGGGGAGTCTTTAAAAGGCTGAGACGTATATGGTAATATACGGACCCTTTGAACCTGATCTAGTTCATATTAGCGGAGGGAAGTGGCGCTACTTGCTATTGTCACTATATACAGGCAAGGCCGCTTCCTATTGTGTTTCAAGGAGGCGGCCTTTTTATTTTTCCTCACGAACTTTATCAAAAGGAGTGAACCTTATGTCAATTCGTAAATTAACAGTTATGGCTTTATTAGTAGCCATTGCTGTTGCAGGGTCTACTTTCGTATCCATCCCAACAGGAATCGCACGTGCGTACCCAGTTCAGCATGCTATTAATGTGATAGGAGCCATTATACTTGGACCCGTACCAACAGTTATTGTTGCCTTTGTCACGGCTATCATTCGAATCCTTACCGGGACAGGCTCTCTATTAGCTATCCCTGGAAGTGTCATTGGCGCATTCTGTGCTGCTCTTGCCTATAAGTATAGCAGTAAAATGTGGTTAGCAAGTATCGGAGAAGTTGTAGGCACTGGCATTCTTGCTTCACTTATTGCCGTCCCTTATGCAAAATTATTCATGGGCACATCTGTAGCAGCTCTCTTCTTCCTACCAGCCTTTTTAACATCAAGTATAATCGGCGCCATTTTAGGTGTTATGGTTGCTAGCAGCTTGTGTAAAACGGAGCTAGTAAAGAGGTTTAATTCTTCTCTTTATTGAGAGGGGAGAATAGGAGCATTCTTTGAAATAGAGGTAGTCCAAATTAAAGCGTCTCTCTTCGCTTTATGAGCGGCTGTGTCCCAACTTGGAGGGTCTTTCTTCCTTTATGAGCGGCAATGGCTCTTCTTAGAGCGCCTTTCTTCTCCTTATGAGCAAAGAGCCCACTTGCCGCTCTCTACAAAGGGAGCAACTCTCTATTCAAACAATACAAAAAAAGCAGTGCAAACCTATTAAAGTTTGCACTGCCTCCGCCATTTTAAGATCGCTTTTTCATGCCTTTTAATAACTGTGCTACATTTGTATTCTCTGCCTGTACAGGTTTTTCCTCAACCAGCGGCTCTTTCTTCTTCGCGTTCGTTAGGAAATTCCAACCAAAACGTCTTATGGTAATATCAATAAAGAATAGGAGCATACTCGCTAAGAGCAGCCATGTGGCAATATTTTGCCGATCTGCTCCTTTTGTCGTAAAGTCACGGAAGACATCTTGTGGTTCCTTTAAAACAGTGCCTCCTGTTTGTTGAGTCAACTCTTCTATCAGTTGATTATTTACAGGGAGTAGTTCGTATTCAGCACTATAAGGAACACTTAGACCTGCCTGGTAAATGGCCTGCTTTTCATCTGCTACACGGAAGAAAATTAATCCAGGTTCAGCTTGTACTACAGCTCGAACTTGGGATGCGGAAATGGTTTCAAGTTGTGTTTCTAGCTCCTCCCCTGCTTCATTTACAGCTACAATATCTAAAAATGCAGCTTCATTTGTAGGGTCTGTAATCATAAAGGAACCATCTGCTTCCAATCTTACATCATAGGCTACATCATTGTAGCTTGGTAGCATTTGAGAAATAAGTGTTTGCCAAAATGCTCCCCAATCCTGCCATCTTGCCCAATCTCCTGTCCATTTACCCGTTGAATCAGATGTAAAGGCAAATGTTTTACCAAGACCATATTGCCACTGGGCTAACACAGGATCTTCCTTCTCGCTTTCTGCCACAACAGTAGCCCCCTGTTTTGCCGTTGTGCCAATGTATGCATTCATTTGTGGGACACCATTAGCAAACAGTGAATTCCATCCTGCTGCATTATAAATTGCCGGATAGAATGGATTGTCCTCAATATACGTTCGGGAAATCATAGCTGTTTCACGAGATAAAATAGAAGGAATGGTTTGCTCATCTATCACATCATAGAAACGTCCACTGCCCATGTCACTAAGCGCTTCTAATAAGTTCGCATCGGCATCTTGTCCAATCGCTACTGTCGATAAGGTTATACCCTCTTCTTTTCCTTCACCAATTAAATCCTCATAGTTCCCTGCCTGTGATTGCCCATCTGTTAAGAGAATAATATGCTTACGTTGGAGCTTTAAATCAGCAAGGTTCTCGTAGGCTTTAGCTAGTGAACTATAGATTTCTGTTCCACCACCAGGTGTTACTGATAAAATAGTATCCACAGCCTCTTCTTTACTGCTAAGAGGCCCTGTCTCTATAATCTCCCAAGGACGATCATCAAAGGCGATGAATCCTAATGTATCCTCGTCTCGCAACATCTCAACAGAACGTGCCGCTGCTTCCTTAGCAAGCTCAAGCTTCGAGCCTTGCATACTGCCAGAACGGTCAAGTACAATCACTAATCCTAAGGAAGGTAATTGCTCTTTGCCCTTAATTTCCATTTCCACTGGCAATAAGGTTTCAATCGGTGTTTTAAAATAGCCGCCTAGACCAAAACTATTTTCTCCACCCACCATTGTAAAACCAACCCCAAAGTTTTTGACTGCTTGCTCAATAACACTCATTTTTGCTTCACCCACTAAATGACCTGGCACATTGTCGAAAATAATAGCATTATATTGCAAATAGCTGGATAATTCATTTGGTAGACTGTCGGGCGCTACAACATCATAGGCAATCGATTGACTACCAAGTGCTGCTCCGATTGGTGAAGCTGTTTCATAACCATTCACGATTAATAAATGTGGTTCACTTTGAACCATTGTGACACTCGTTAGCTTATTGTTTTCAAAAATAGCATCCTGACCAACTTGAACAACGGCTTCATATTTTACAAGCCCTTCAGCTGTTGCTGCATGTTTATAGGTAAACACATTCGTGCCTTCAGTCAGCTCAATGGCCTCTCGATGAATAAGCTCATCATTTTCATATAGTAAAAGCTCACCTTGGGCCGCTGATGTTGCATGTATGTCTGTCACTAATTGTTGCTGCTCTCCAACATAAGCAACCTGAGGGGATACAAAGCTTTTTAATGACACATCGTTGACAACTGGCTGACTAAAAGTCTTAACATCCACACTAATATTGGAGCCTTTCAACTTCGAAGCAAATTCTAAAGCATCTCCCTTTGTCTCATTACCATCTGTTAATAGCACAAGACGAGTTGCCTTTTTAGGATCTATAATACCTGTGGCAAGCTGTAGACTTTGTTCTATATTCGTTTGATCGGTAGCTTTGATTTCAGTCAGTTTTGGTACTTCCTTTAAGGTTTTAGACAAAATGGCTTCTGTTTGTAAAGTGGAGGAAAATGAATAAATGCCCGCAAGCTGTGGTTCTTTTTTTGATTGTAGGCTTTCCTGAATAAACTGAACCATCTCATCTTCCGTACCATTCATAGATGCAGAACGGTCTACTAAATAAACAATTTGTTCTTCTTTTATTGGTAATAATAGATACGGTCCTGCAAGTGCAAAAACTAAACAGCCTGCTGCCACTATGCGAATAGTAAGTACAACAATATGACTTCTTTTGAGTCGCTGCCGCTCATGAAAGTATGTCCATCCAAAATACAAGAATAATGGAAGGAGTAACAACAATACTAACGGCATATCAATTCGTAAATCCACGACGTCGTTGCACCTCCCACTCTGAAACAAGCAATAGTAAAATAATGACAATTAGCCAAGGTACGAAAGAGGTCATCGATACTTCTTCCTTCCCGTTGTCTGAGATATCACCTAATGTAAAGCTTGTTCCTTGTTCAATAACACGTTCTTGGGCTTGCAATTGGACAATCAATTGTTTTTCCTCATTATTTGAACGTACCATATAAATGCCCGGCTCTTTTGGCGCAGTTAACATCCCCTTCGTAACAGACGAAAGAAACTCGTCTTCTTGCGAATAAACATTCCAGTCTCCTTGCGCTAAAGCTACTGCACGCTGTTCATTGGGTGAAAAAATCCCAAGTGAACCAACTGATTCTGTTAGCTGCTGCTCAGTACTCCATAGAAATAGTGGAAATGATGGATGTAAGGGCCAGTCAGTATCGGCAATATCCGCTAAAATAACAATATCTCCTTTAGGGGAGCGTTGTATGAACGGCTCTTCTCCAACAGAAGCAATCGTTTCATAGTCCGCAAAGCCAGGATAAATAGCACTAACATAAACATCCTTTAGTTCACTAAAAGCAAACAATGCATCACTCCTAGTGCTTACCGTCCCACTTGCTTTTATTTTCTCTGCATCATCACGACCAAATAATACAAGCGGTTTATCCATCTTTTCTAATAAGGCTGTTTGATTTGTGATTACTGTAGCATCTTGATTGTCAGCTACTTGCGATGAAGGAACGATTTTCACACCACTACTAACCGTTTGAAAACCTTTTTGTATCAGTTGATGCATGCTTTGATCCACAACAATTTTTGAAGAAGTCGTTTGTAGTAAAACAGTTTGTTGATTATCTACAGCATAATCATCTTTTGCATCGATAGTAGCTGTCATCGATTTTGCAATAGGCAAATCTTTGAATGTTTTCGTAATGGCTTCATTTGGAGGCACAACGACACTTTCTGCTACCAGCTCCTCACCCTTTGCATTTTTCAATGCGAGTGTTATCTTTTGCTCGGTATTTGTATCATTATGAAGTTGGATAAGCGCCAGCGTAACTTGTCCATCTGTCGTAGCAGCAAAGCGTGTAATTGCAATATTTGTTAAGTCTTTAGTAGCGCCTCTTACTAGCCATTTAACAGAATCCTTGTCCATCGGTAATTGCTTTTTATCAAGTGTATCTGTAAAAACATAGATAGAAGTTGGTGTATCGCCCACAAATGCCTGTGCTACATCCAGTGCCTTATTCATTTCAGCAGTTTCATAGGTTACTTGTAAATCTTGAATAGCTTTTTTTATTTCATTTGTGTTTGTTTCTTGCTGTAAAACAGCTTTTGGGGCTGCGCCAGTTGTAATTAATGTGACAGGTCGACCATTCAATTCATCCATCAAGTTCAGCATTTCCTGTTTATGAGCGTCAAAGGTTGATTGCTCTTTGCCTGCCAGCATTGTGGCTGAAGTATCTACAATAAATATAGTTTGTGCACCAACAATGGTTGATTTTTTTATATAAGGATTCATCAATGCCAAAACAAGTAGCAGTAAAGCAAGAAGCTGTAAATATAGTAGGGCATTTTTTTGTAAATGCTTTAAATAAGGCGATACACGCGTTTCCTGCATAATCTCCGACCAAAAAAGTGTCGAAGAAACAGTTTGATCTGTATATTTTTTTCGAAAAAAATAATAAAGTAGGACAATGACCGGGATGATGGCCGTCCAGCTAAATATAATTTGACTAAAGCCCAATACGGCTCACCTCACCTAATCCAATGTGCTTTTAATAATTGCTGGAAAATCGCATATTGTAAGCCATCTTCCACTTTCAATTGTAATTGTCGAACACCAAAGCGACGGCAAATGGCTTCAAATTCTTCTTCATGTAGTATACGTCTTGCATGGTAGGACTCCAGTACTCTAGAGGACATCGTCACATTCACATCATTACCTGTTTCACGATCAAGGAGACGTACATCACCCGAGTAATTTGGTGACAGTTCTTCTTGCGTTACAATTTGCAAAATGCGAACATCTCCAGCGTAGCGTGGTAGCCTTTTTAATAGCTGTTCCCATTCTTCAATTGGCTCTAATCCATCAGTAACGATGAATAATAAGGTACTATCTTTAGGCAAAGCTTTAAGTGCATCCTTGGCAAAACGATGAGAGTAATTAGCTTCCTCTATATCAGTTACTAGCTGTAAAAAAGCTCGGCGATACATGGTACCCTTCCGTCGAAATGGTGGCTTCACTTCATCTTGAACAATAGAAAAGGAAAGACGATCATCTCGACCTAATACCATTAGACCGAGGGAGGCCACAATTTGACGAGCAAATAGCCACTTAGCATGTTCTCCCATTGATTTGGTCGCATCTAGTAAAATATGTACACGCATCTCTTGCTCATCTAAAAACCTTTTAATAAAGTATTTATCTGTACGAGCAAAGACGTTCCAATCCACTTGGCGTACATCATCTCCTAAATGGTATTCTCGAAAATCTGAGAAATCGAGGGATGCCCCGAAGCGTTGAGAACGGTGCGAGCCCTTATGTTGCCCGCGTAGTTTGGAGGCCGTCGCTATTTGAAAGCGACTGATTTTCGCTAACCAGTCTTCGGGCAATAAGTATTTAGCTGTCACTTGCTAATACCTTGCTGAACCTTTTCTAAAATTACATCAATCACATCGTCTGCCGTTTTTCCTGAAGCCTCCCCTTCATAATTCAACAGCATTCGATGACGTAAAACAGGCTTAGCAACAGATTTAATATCCGCTACAGAAACATGAAAACGACCATTCATTAAAGCTCTTGCCTTTGCCAATTTGATTAAGCTCTGCAAACCACGTGGACCACTTCCATACATTGCATATTGTTTAACCTCATCAAGCGCATCTATTCTTTCAGGATGCGTAGCCACCACTAGATCCGTTGCATACTCCAGCATTTCATCAGCAACCATCACTTCTTTTACCATTTGCTGAGCTTCAATAAGAGCATCCGTATCCATTTGCTTCTGTAAACCAATTTCCTGGGCTCCTGTCGTTCGCTTCATAATTTCCATAAGTTCGCTTTTTTCAGGATAGGGTACAAGAATTTTACAAAGGAAACGGTCCATCTGCGCTTCTGGTAATGGGTATGTTCCTTCCATTTCAATAGGGTTTTGAGTGGCCAACACGAAAAATGGTTTCGCCATTTTTTTTGTATCCCCCAATATTGTTACCGTTTTTTCCCCCATTGCTTCCAACAAGGCACTTTGGGTTTTTGGTGTGGCGCGATTTATCTCATCAGCCAATACCATTTGGCTAAAGATTGGCCCAGGTTGAAACGTAAATTGCTGCTTCCCATCGGGTGTACGTTCAATCATGCTTGTTCCCGTTATATCTGCTGGCATAAGATCTGGTGTAAATTGAATACGTGAAAACGACAGATCCAGTACCTCTGAAATCGTACGAATCAACATCGTTTTTCCTAAACCAGGTAAACCTTCTAACAATGCATGACCATCCGCTAATACTGCATATAGGGTGTAATCAATTGCTTCTTCCTGTCCAACAATGAAGCGATGAATTTCTTCTTTAACTCGTTGTAATTTCGTACTCATATCTACATATTGTTGCTCTGTAAAGGCCATTTCTTTTCCTCCTACTGCGACTCAATTGACGTGAAATAAGATTGCACGACATTTTGTAAATCCTTCGGTAATTGTAAACGCTCTGAACTCTCTAAATAGCTGTCTTTGTATGATCCAATTACTTCTTCATAAGGTCGAATAGAACCTTTTGTGATCGGACCATTTCCTTGTTGCTCAGATACATGGGAACCATCTCCTAATGCGCCACCATCTACGGATGTCTCAGTTGACCCACCAATTCGATTTGGTGTCGTTAACAAATTCCGACCGCCTTGGCCACTTCCTGCTCCTTGACCACCTTGGCCTTGTCCCTGTCCCTGTCCTTGGCCTTGCCCCTGTCCTTGACCTTGACCCTGTCCTTGACCTTGGCCCTGTCCTTGGCCTTGACCCTGTCCTTGGCCTTGACCCTGTCCTGGACCTTTGCTCTGGCTATTACCATTTTGCTGTTGAGAACCACTTTGAGCATTATTTTGACTAGATTGGCCTTGTTGATTACTTGGTTGGGAATTACCAGATGACTGTTGACTATTTTGATTGTGGCTGCTTGCATTATTGGCACTCGCAATTGCATTTTGTAAGGAATTACTTGCTGGTTTACCAAGTTTACTCATAGCAGTTTGTGTGGCATTTGCATTTTCTGTAAGCCCTTGCTGCATTTGGGCAAGCTCTTTTAGCTGCTCAACCTCTTCCTTCGATAATCCTTGGCCTTCTGTTGTGCCATCTTGACTAGCCGATTGTTTATCCTTTAATTGCTGCTCCTTTAATGCTAGCTCCTTTTGTTTTTTGACAACTTCTCGTAAAGCTTCTTCTGCTGTTTCAGCTTCTTTTAAAGTATTTTGAAGTTCTTGCAATTGCTCTTTTACTTCTTTTGTTTCCGCCTTTTTCTCTAATTCAGCAACTTCCTTCTTTATATCTTGGATAACTGCCTGCTCCTTTTCAACCTCTATTGCTTCAATTTGCGTAGCTGCTGGGAACATGTAAAGAATGGCTAGTACAACTGTTGTAATAAACAATCCGATAAACGCCTTTGGACGAAATAGATTTTTCTTTCGAGCCTTAAAGTCTGCGAATGCTTTTTCAGCATTTTGCATTGCTTTCGATAATAATGATTGAACAAGAGGATCCTGATCATCTTTAAATGATAAAGCTGTCACTAATTCATTATGTGAGAAATAATGATCCAGTTTATGCAATGCCTCTCGCTCTTTGACCCTTTTCCACCACATATAAGCAATGGTTGCAATAATAACAGTAATAAAGGCTCCTAATGCTATTTGGCGATAATATGGCCAGACAAATAGTCGGGAAATAAGTACGAGAGAAGCACTCGAAAGCAATGCCAAAAACAAACCATATTGTGCAATGGGAATGCTTCTTTCAAGAGTTAATCTCGATTTTGCACGCTGAATATATTTTCGTAATTGCTTACGACGCTCCATACAAATTCCTCCTCATCGGTTACTTTTCATGTTGGCACGCAATTTTTTAATCGCAATCGTTAAACAAAGTACAATGATGAATACATAAGCAATTAAATAAGTAATCCATACAGGTAGTTCTACACCAGAAAGCTCTGCTAACGCATCCCCCATCTCTGGAGAAATAAGTGTCAGCATCAAGGCACCTGGATTAATTGACGCCCAGAAATAGGTCATAAAGGAGGCACCTGTTCCAATGGCGTTGCCCATTTGATGAAAGGCCATTGTTAAAAAGAAGAAGAATGCAGTAATACCTCCTAAGAAAATAATTGAGCCGTATGTGGCAATCATGGCAACAATGGTTCTCTTGGTAATCGTAGAAAACATCACGCCTATACTACCTATCGCTACTACAGTGACTAAATAAAATAAAAATATAGAAATAAGCTGTGAAGGCGACACACCACCAAACAGAAACACTAGGCTATATAGTGGTAAGCCTGCTACCAGCATCAATACTAGAAATGCTACGGAAGATAGTAATTTTCCAATAACTATTTGTGTAGAACTTTGTGTTGTTGTTAATAAAATATTTAATGTTTGCTTTTCGCGCTCACTACTGATAGCACCTGCAGTTAAACTTGGTGTAATGAAAAGAACTAATGCCATTTGTAAAATGGTAAGCACAGCAAACATCATAAAGCTTGTCTCAGGTCTAAAGAAGCCTCTGCCAGTAAATTCAGTTGTAAGCAATAAAAAACCTGCAATGAAAATACAAAGTACAGCTAAATAAAACATTAAACCTGAAAAGCTTTTAAAAGAACGGAAGCGTAACTTCAATTCTTTAACAAATACTGGATTATAAAAGCGTTCCATCATTGATTGTCCGCTCCCTTCGTAATCGCCATAAAGACATCCTCTAAATCTTTCTCTTCTTCACTTAAAGCATAGATCGGTAAATCTGCAAGCATCGCCTTTTTCAGCAATGCCACCTGCTCTGCGTCTGTTCCTCGATAGTTAAAGGCTATTTCTAAACGATTGTCGATGACATCAATTGATGATATATGCGGATCTTCCTCTAAAAATGCTCGTACCTCGTCTAAACGATCTGTTATTTTAAGCACAATACGCTTTTCCCCTTGTAGTTGTGCTTGGATGGCAGCTACATTGCCATGTGCAATTAATTTACCATTATCTATAACACCGATTTCATCACACATTTCAGCCAACTCTGGCAAAATGTGTGACGATATTAAAATTGTTTTCCCCATGGACTTTAAATTTCGTAAAATATCTCGCATTTCCACACGAGCACGTGGATCTAGTCCTGATGCAGGCTCATCTAAAATCAGTACCTTTGGATCATGGATAAGTGCACGAGCTAAACATAAGCGTTGCTTCATCCCACGTGATAATAAATCAACATATTCATAGCGTTTATTTGTTAAATTTACGAGTTCTAATAGTTGTGGAATTAACACTTGGCGCTCTGCTAACTGAATACCGTAACTCGCTCCATAAAAATCTAAATATTCATCTACTTTTAGCTGATCGTATACACCAAAGAAATCGGGCATATAACCAATTTGCTTTCGAACTTCCTTTGGTTCCTTCACAACACTTTTGCCATTTATCAGAGCATCCCCAGAAGTCGGTGACAATAGTGTAGCTAAAATAGAGAATGTTGTTGATTTACCTGCTCCATTGGCGCCAACAAATCCAAATACAACGCCTTCTTCCAAAGATAAGTTTAAATGATCTAATGCTGTAAAGGAGCCATATCGTTTCGTTAAATCACGAATTTCAATCATTATTTTGCCACTCCTTTCAGCTCTATGTCTGGTAACTTTGTTTGTTCTCCTGATGGATCAGGACCATATTTGATTTCAATTCGAAGCTCTCCATCTTGATTAAAGTATGTTGAAACTTTGTCTGTAAACACTTGCTTTGTATCGACTAAAGGCTCATATATATTCGTTTCATTATTCCAAATGGATAGCTGCATACGTGAGACATCCTTATTAGAAATTGTGAGCTCATTAAGTGATTCAACGGCATCCATAAATTGATCCGGCATGGCCATCGTTACTTCGTACAACCCTTCAGATAGGTACCATTTATTCAATTCTTCCTCGATCTTTTCATAATACCCATTTGCTGATAGCGGCTCTACTGAATACGAGAAGTTATTACGCTTCATTGTAAATGGACCTGTTAGCTCAACTTTTCCTTTAAATGGTTGAACAAGCATCGTAATTGGTGACATATTAGCACTTGTTTCTAGTTCAACACCTACCACAGCTTGATCTGTCCAAGCTGTAAGTATTGGCTGGTTATCCTTTTCGACAAGCGGCAATGCTAATGTTTTCATTCTTTCAATACGCATTGGGTCTACCTCATCCTTTTTCGATGGGTAACTATAATTATAATTATTGAAGATAGATGGTTTTTGAAGAACCGTTGTTTTCAGTTCTTTATTTACCTGTAATGTTCCGTTTGCTTCAATATCACCCAGTTTCACTTCTTTCACACCGGAGATTAATGTGACATCTTTTAATGCAAATGGGAAATTATTTTTAACCGTTCCTGTTAGTTTTTCATTTTTCAGTGTAATATCAATATCCATCTTCCCAATATTTTGCGCTGATGTTTTTCCACCAAAGGATTGCACAGACCAGTAGCTTAAATCACGTAATGTTAGTGTTGAACCGCTAGCATTTTCTTTTATATAAGAAGATTCATGTAATGGTCCCATTGTGCCTGTGAAGTTATTATAATTTCTTAATGCAACGGCCGTTGTATTTTGGTCAGCATTGACCACAAAGTCCCCACTGCGATTCGTTAGAATGGACTCTACATAGTAGCCATTTACACTATTGTCTTCATTTACTTTATAGAATGCCGATTGTTGAACTTGTGGCTGAACAATACGATCCTTCGCTCCGACAATAAAGAGAACAATGGAAAGAACAACAGAGATAGATGGTATAATCCACCATGCATGCTCGCGCTTGTCCGCTTTTTTCAAGATAAAATAAAGGATTGGCCCGATAATTAAAATATAAAGAATAATGACAATTAGCATATAGCTCACTGATACTTCGAAGGATGGAAATAATTCGTTTATGTTACGAAGTTCATAAGATATTTGATCGAGAGGAGATTGTCCCTGTCTCATTATTCCTTGCTGTGAAATACTTTGAATATTTATCACTTTGGCTAAAAGTGCTCCGTAGCCGTCCATAGAAGCAAGTGGTTGATCACCTAAAGAGAAGGTAGTTTGAATCACTTCCCCGCTACCCACTTTTTTCTTTGCTGCTAACACTGTATTATTTTCTGTTAATACAGGTAAACTTCCTTCACTACTAGTAGCTGAGTAAACTGAAATCGGCTGTGTAAAAATGCCGCCTCCTGACATTTTAGTTAAAGCTTCTGCAGAAATCGCAGTCATTTCTTGTGATAATGACAAAGGTAAATACTCTTTAAAAATGCCTGCTGTAGCATTAATTTGGTCAGCAGCACCTAGAAGTAAGGTACCTCCATCTTGCACCCATTTTAATAATGCTTCTTGTTGCTTCTGAGTTAAATCAGCAATAGCCACTTCATCTACAACAATGACATTGGCCATTGCAAGTCCCTGCGAATCTTCTGGAAGTGTATAATCTTTTAATTGATTGATATTAAATACTTCCACATTGCTTTGAGCTACAAATGTTGATAAACGTAATAGTGCTGAAAGTCGATCACTTTTATCTGTTAGTGTATAAATGAATGTTGATGAGGGATCTAAAAAGTTTGATTGCAGACGTTTTGTTCCCTTATAGGCAATCTTTTTTCCTTTTTCAATGTTCCCCTCATAAAAGGCAAATAAATCTGTGTCCGAATAACTATAGTCAGCTAAACCATCAAGATAGAAAGTAAATGTCTTTTCCTCTCCTGCTGCTATATCAATTGGCACGACGAGTGCTGAAGCTGCCTCATAAGAATTTGATGAATTAATCGCCATATCTCCTGAGAAGTCAGCTCCATTATTTTTCACTGTAACTTGTAGTGGTACTACTGATTGATATTTCGCTTTACCAGAAATACCTGCTGTTGCTTTCACCTCTAGCGTAGCAGCCGCACTCGCCTCTGTTGCAGGCAAGATAAAGCTCATTACAAGCATGACTAGTAAGGTCAGTGCCGTCCATTTTGTCTTTTTCAAAAGCTCAACCCCTTTTTATGTAAATAGATGGTTACATAATTATACGATTTAGATTGCATTTTGTTCCATTTCTTATGATATCTTCATGAATATTCATAAACTCTTAAGA
Source organism: Lysinibacillus sp. FSL K6-4013 (assembly GCF_038630435.1). NCBI lineage: Bacteria > Bacillati > Bacillota > Bacilli > Caryophanales > Bacillaceae > Lysinibacillus > Lysinibacillus sp. FSL K6-4013. The sequence goes on along the minus strand of NZ_CP152031.1, from coordinate 907,559 downwards.
TTTCTACAATGTCAAAAGGCAACTCCAAAACAACTTGGAGCTGCCTGATTTTCTATTTAGTATAGTCAAACAAACACCGCGCATGATCCTGCACCACTTCAACAAACGCCTCTACCTGCCTTAATTCAAAGGAAGATTCATAACCAATTAGCCAAGTATCGCGTGTAAGCCCAAATTCCTTTTCGTTATTTGTCAGAGGGATTTTGTGAATGGCATCGTGGTCATTTAACGTAATAGAAGGTAAGATTGCATAACCGATACCATTTAATGCCATTTGTTTACAAATTTCAATTTGATCCACTAAAATTTGTTTTCTTGGATTCGAGGCAAAATGCTGCTGCCACCATTGCTGAATTTCTTGATAATAGTTGGAATCACTTTTATATTGAATAAATGGACGGTCTGTCTTTAACACATCTTCAATTGTTTTAACCTCTTTGTCCACTAAATAAAGAGTATCTCTGAAAAGGTGGATCTTTTCTCCTTTCCAGTCAACTTGGCCTCGTACAATGCCTACATGGGCCTCGCCCTCGTAAAGAGCTTTCACAATTTCAGAACTCCAGCCTGTCATCAGTGATATTTTAGCTTCTGGATATTTTGACACAAACTCCTTCAGGATTTTTGGTAGCCAGTTCTGACCAACAATGGATGCACAAGCAATTTTCAATGTCCCGTTTACCTTTGTCGTTAAGGATTGAATGGTTTCAAAAATTTCTTCCTTTTTAGTCAGCATTTCCTTTGCATAGGCTATCACCTGTTCGCCAGCAGGTGTTGCAGTTAGACCTTTCTGTGAGCGAATAAATAATTGTGCACCCCAGTCTTTCTCAATTGTTTGCAATCGTTGTGAAAGGGCTGGTTGGGATAAAAATAGACGTTCTGCTGCTTTTCGCATATTGCGTTCTTCAGCTAAGATCTTTAAAATTTCTGCCTCTGTTGCCATCAATCTGTAAAACCTCCAATACAAGCAAAGAGGGCCTCATGATTTTCATCTGAGTTCCCTCTTAAGCTACTACTCTTTTTGATAAATATATTTTTTCAATTGCTTTAAAATAACACGTCTTGTTAATATCCCTGCGAATGTACCATCTTCGTCCACTACACATAAAAAGGCGTGGTTAATGACTAAATCCAAAGCACGCTGGAAAGTATCCGTCAGCTTTAATACAGCGATCTCTTTTTCCATAATAGAGTCAACCTTAATATCAGGTAGCTTTTCATATTCAATATGCTCAAGTCCAAGAATCGATTCGGTAATCATTTTCATGCTAAGTAAACCTTGAAGTCGATATTTCAAATCTAATACAGGTATGGACGAGTACCCTGTACGTGTTAGTACAAGGAGTGCATGTTCTGCACTATTTCCACTTTGTACATGCGCAACTTTTTCAGAGGAAATGATAAAATCACTAATTGGCATTGCTAATAAGTCTTTGCTGTTAGTTGAAATCATGAACTTCTTCTCCTTTTCTGTCCTCACTGTGTAGAACAGTCCTTCCCTTTCATCATATCACAACTTTTCTATGTATGACCACGACAAGGCCAAGAAGAGTTTTTCATGAACAATGAATTATTTTAACCCTTACAGCAAAAACTTAGTATATCTTCATTCAGTCCAGTTTTTCGTGACTGAATGAAGATGGTTCCTATCTAATAGCCAGTCTTACTCCAGTAATAAAAAATCATGATCCCTAAAAAAAGCAAAAAAATTGCATAGACCCAAACAATTGGGTTCAACATCGTTGCATACTCTTCAACTGTTTCAGAAATCGGAGTATCATTTTCAGATTTCCGTTCAGAAGTCATTTTGGCTATTTTTAGCGTATAGACAAACGAAATAGCAGAAATGATTACAATGGCAATAATTGCTGGTATTAACCACATACCCATCGGCAAAACTCCTTTCTTTACCCTTAGTATGCGTCAACCCAGCTATTCGTTATGCAAACATTTTTAGAATGGATATTGATTGAGCCACTGCCCACCATCCAAAGTTACACATTCTCCATTCATATAACTTGCTTTGTTAGACATCATAAACGTAGCTAAATCAGCAATTTCTTCTGGTGTTCCTATACGGCCTAGTGGAACAGAATCTAGTGTACGAGCTGCCGCTGCTTCTGATTCCCAAAGCTTATCGGCTCCACCAGTACGCTCGATTGGACCTGGTGCAATAGCATTAACGCGAATTCCATACTGTTTCCCCCACTCAACAGCTAGCGTTCTCGTCAATGAAAGTACCCCTGCTTTTGCTGCAGCAGAATGGATCACACCTGCTCCTGCATTCCAAGCATACGTCGCTACCATATTTAATATAGACCCTTTAATCTTATGTTCAATCCAATACTTGCCTACTACTGAAGAACAATAGAATGTACCATTTAATACAATATCCACGACAGCCTTCCAGCCATTCGGGGATAAATCCTCTGCACGTACAATAAAGTTACCTGCTGCATTATTCACAAGCCCATCCACTTGACCAAATTTTTCAATAGCAAATGCGAGCATAGCCTCAGCATGCTCAGGTACACGTACATCCATTTGGAATGTCTCAATAGAGGGACCAGCCTCCGCTATAAATTTTTTTGCCTCTGCTAATCGTTCTTCGTTACGACCTGTTATAACAACATTAGCTCCCTCAGTCACGAATTGCTTTGCCATATACAGGCCCATGCCACTTGATCCACCCGTAATAATAATCGTTTTCCCTTGCAACATTCCATTTCCCCCTTTGTTAAAAATGAATGATGATTCACTAAAATTTTACTATATATTCTCGAATATGTCATATTAATTCTATAGAATGTGAGTTTATTTTCTAAAAAAATATAAAAGAGCCATTCATTAGTCTGAATAGCTCTTCAATATAATTAAAACTCATACGTATAGGCAATTTTATATAACTCCATTAACTCTTGTAAGGTTGGTATCTTCGGATTGTTGCCTGGGCTTCCACTTGCAAGCGCATCCTCAGCCATTTTAGGAATGGCCTGATAATAAGCATGCTCCTCTATTCCCCATTGTTTTAAATTGCCAATTTTCATATGCTTACACATATTTTTAATGGAAGTAATAGCAAGCTGAGCAAGCTCCTCTTGTGATAGACTTTCTTTTGTTTTATTAAAAAATTGTCCTAAATCTGCCAATCGATCTATACAAGTATCTTTTGAATAGTCTAGTACAGCTGGTAAAAGCATCGCGTTGGAGATACCATGAGGAACATGGAAAAGAGCACCAATCGGACGCGACATTCCATGCACAAGGGCAACAGAAGCATTTGAAAATGACAGCCCTGCCTGCATCGAGCCCAATGACATCGCTTCTCTAGCATCAACATCATCGCCATGTTCATAAACCTTTATGATGTTATTCACAATTAATTCCATAGCAGATAAGGCGAGCACATTCGAATAAGGATGAGCTAAGCGCGATAAATAGCTCTCAATGGCATGGCTCAATGCATCTATTCCTGTTGCTGCGGTAATGGCAGGAGGTGAAGTAATGGTTAAAATAGGATCAACAATCGCAACAGTTGGCATAAAAGCTGGTTGCTTAATCATCATTTTCACATCATTTATCGTGTTGGTAATAACGGTTGCATCTGTTGCTTCAGAGCCTGTACCCGCTGTCGTTGGTATCGCTATGTGTGGGATTGGTACAGAAGCTGCTACCTTTGCCATTTTCATATAATCCCCTATATAGCCACCGTTTGTAGCCACTACTGCAATCGCCTTTGCCGTATCAATACAGCTACCACCACCAACAGATATAATGACATCACAGTTTTCCTTCTGCAAAAGCTGCAATCCCTCTGCTACATACGTATCATCTGGCTCTGTTGTCACCCCTAAATATGAAACGACTTCTAGCCCTTGGTTCTTTAACAGTGTATGGCATTGCTTGACAAAGCCTAAACTGTCCATGATTGGATCACTAATAATTAATGCCTTAGAGCCTAGTTTTTTAGCATACTCTCCTACTTCTTCAAATGAATCACGACCATATACAATCGTTCCTGGTGAATGAACGGTAAAGATGGTTTTTGTTTGAATCATATTTTCCCTCCTAAGCTATTGAGCTGTATAGCCACCATCTAATAGAATGGCCTGACCGGTTAACCCCTTTGCTACATCACTTGCTAAATATAATGCAAGTCCAGTAATTTCCGAGACATCAAGTAAACGTTTTTGTGGGACAAGTGGATATAACACTTGTTCAAGTACTTCTTCCACTTGAATACCCCGTGTCTTTGCTAAATCCATAAACTGATTACGTACTAATTCCGTATCAACATACCCTGGACAAATGGCATTTACCGTAATTCCATTTGTCGCCACCTCTAGTGCGGTTACCTTAGTGAGCCCAATCACACCATGCTTTGCTGCATTGTAACCAGCCTTACCAGCAAACCCAATAACGCCATTGATGGATGCCATATTAATAATACGACCAAATTGATTTTTCTTCATATGTGGTAACGCATACTTCATCGCCACAAAGGGAGCAACGACCATCACTTTTTGCATTGACTCAAAAATTTCTGTCTTAAAATCCTCAATAAGCGACACATGTTGAAATCCTGCATTATTGATTAAAATATCTAATGTTGAGAATTTATTAATCGTAAAATCAATGGCTTCTCTTATGGCTTGTTCTTCTGTCACATCACATATAAAGGAAGTTAAAGAGGGGTTTTGTGCGACAGCTTCTTCTAAAAGCTGTTCATTTTTATCCGTAATCACAACATTAGCCCCTTGCTCATCAAATGCTTGTGCCATGGCAAGGCCAATACCACGAGCTGCTCCTGTAATAAAAACCGTTTTTCCTTGCATACTACATCCCTCCTACATCCCTAATAAGAATAATATGATCGCAAGTATTGTACCTATGATGGGGATAATAACCGTCAAAGCTCCAAATGGCATATATGCATCCTTCTGCTTTTCATTACAAACTGAATTGATGGTTGTCACAACATATCCACCGTGTGGCAATGAATCTAGGGAACCAAATGCTATAGCGATTGTTCGATGTAACGTGCCTCTGTATCTACACCCATCTCGATATAATGCGGTGCAAGTAAGGGCATTGGAATCGTTTGTCCCCCTGATGCTGAACCTGTTAAACCAGCAATAACAGCTATTGCTAAGGCTCCTCCAATCAGCGGACTACCAGGAATATTGGTCATTACATCTACTGTTGCAACAAAGGATGGCGTTGCTTTTACTACGCCTTCAAAGCCGACAACAGCCGCCGTATTGGCAATGGCAATGATCGCACCTATTGCACCTGCTGCTAATGTTGCGCCAACTGACTTTGCATATTTGTAGCTCACTAAATAAGCCACGAGACAGCCACTAGTTAAGGCTACAATTAAAAGTTAGGAAGTTGGCCTGATTTTCATTAGCTGTTTGAGGAAAAAATGCGAGACCATTTGTTAAGGCTGCTAACAGCGCAGTTAACGGTGCTGAAATAAGTAGATTTATACCCCCTCTTTGTTAAATAAACTACCAAAAAGACCGATATACTCTAACATTTACACCTCACCCATCCCCTTTTTTAGAAAAAGAGCTGTATGTCTCTACAGCTCTAGGTTTTATTAGTCGTTATTGCTTGGGAATGCAAATGTGGATGCTGTGGAGGCGTTACCAGCCATCCAACGCTCTGAAATTGTCTTTGTTTTTGTAAAAAAACGTGCTTGATCTGGTCCAAACATATGCCCCTCACCAAAACGAGAGCCTTTAAAGCCAGCAAAGTTATGATAGCCAACGGGAATTGGAATTGGTACATTGACACCAACCATGCCAACATCAATTTCTGTCGTAAATTTGCGAGCTGCTAATCCATCATTCGTAAAGATTGTGACGCCATTACCTAGCTCATGCTTATTTATAAGTGTTATAGCTTCCTCTAATGAATCTACACGAACTACATTGCGAGCTGGACCAAATATTTCTTGCTCATAAACTTCCATGCCTGGCTTTACATGATCTAATAATGTAGGTCCTACATAAAACCCTTTAGACTCTTTAACAATGTCAAGTTCCCGTCCGTCACAGATTACTGAAGCTCCTTCTGCTTCTCCTCGATCAATTGCAGTAAGTATTGCTTCTTTTGATTGTTGAGAAATAACAGGGCCGAAATCTGAATCAGGGTTTGTATAAGGGCCGACCTTAAGATTAGAGATTTTTTCCTTCAGAATCTCCACTAGACGATCTGCAGTATCCTTTCCTACAGGCATAATAGTAGATATCGCCATACAGCGTTGAGAGGCTGCCCCATATGCTGCTCCAATAAAGGCATTAGCTACCTGTTCAAGATCGGCATCTGGCATTACAACCATATTATTTTTACCCCCGCCTAGTGCCGTAACGCGTTTTCCGTATTTTGATCCAGTTTCATAAATATACTTTGCCACTGGTGTTGATCCAACAAATGAAATCGCTTGCACAGTTGGGTTTTCTAAAAGTTCATTGACCGCATCTTTATCACCATTGACCACTGTCCAAATACCATCAGGCAACCCTGCCTTCTTCCAAAGCTCACTAACATACAATGCAGTCATCGGCACACGTTCGGATGCTTTTAAAATCACCGCGTTTCCTACAGCAAGGGCCATACTCGTTTGCGCTAGAGGCACCATGATGGGGAAATTAAATGGAGAAATTGCCGCCACAACCCCTAATGGATATTTTGCAGAATAAGCATTTATTTGACCTCCAACATTTACAGAGTATTCTCCTTTCATTAAGTGGGGCGCACCAATGGCTAAATCAACAGATTCAAGTCCTCTTGTAATTTCACCTTTGGCATCTTCAATCGTTTTACCGCTTTCAGTACAAATAATCTGTAATAGCTCCTCCATATTGTCAGTGATAAGGTTACGGAACTTTAGTACAATTTCTGCACGCTTCGCTACTGATGTATCACGCCAAGCTGGAAATGCTGCTTGAGCTTGCTCGATAGCATCTCGTGTTTCCTCTACTGTTGCAAGGGGTACCTTAGCAATGACTTCACCTGTTGTTGGATTAAATACCGACCCAAATCGCCCACTTTTCCCTTCAACCATTTTGCCACCAATAAAATGTGTTAATGTTTTAACCACTTGAGCTGTTGTCATATCCATATCCTCCTCTTAAAATTGTTCTAGTTTACATTTTTCTTTTAAGCTTAAATAAGCTGCAGACATATCATTTTCTCCATAGCCCTGCTGCGCAATCTCACTGTAAAGATCCACCAGCTTTTCACCGATTCGCAGAGATACGCCTGCTTCATCTGCCATTTCCTTAGCTAATTTCAAATCTTTTACTAATAGATTTGTCGAAAAGCCTGGCTCATAATTATCATTTTTCATATATTCCATATAATTGCGTTCATAAATACGGCTTTGCCCATAACTATTACTTAATACCTCATACAGCGTGTCTGCCTGAATACCCATTTTTTCTCCAAGTAAAATAGTTTCAGCGACTGCCTCTGTGTAAAAGCCAATCATTAAGTTATTGAGTAATTTAATTCGCGTTCCTACACTTGGAGATGTGCCCAGGTGATAAACGTTTTTTCCCACTATTCCGAATATTTCTGTAGCACTTTTATAATCAGCTGTGTCACCACCAACCATAATGGTTAATGTCGCATTGACAGCCCCAATTACACCCCCACTGACAGGTGCGCCCAAATAACGTAATCCCAAAGCTTTAGCTTCTGTATGTAACGTATCATTCAATTCGGGATTAACAGTACTGAAATCAATCAGCAGGCATCCTTTCTTTGCATGTTGTAAAATTCCTTGTTCTGACTGATAAACCAATTCTACAACGTGAGGGGTAGGCAAACTTGTCATAATAACATCACATTGTTTCGCAATATCTATTGCTGTCTCAAGACCGATACCACCTGCTGCGACGAATTGTTCCATTGCTTTCGCATTCGTATCGAAACCAAACACCTCATAATCTGCTCTTAATAAGTTAATAGACATCGGTAAACCCATATTCCCTAAGCCAATAAAACCTAATTTTTCCTTCATTGTGACCTCCTCATACCTTGAAAATACACCAGGAAAACTTGATGATATACTAGCCAACTTTCATTTTTTAAAGTAACATTAATAACGAGATAATTTCACTGACCATAGTCATTGACCTTGGTCATTTAAATCATAATCAATCGAAATCCATCTCGTCAATTAAAAATTTGATATTTTCAGAATATTTTTTATAAAAGATATTTTACAATATTTTATATAGGAGGTATTAGCTACCTATGGAAGCACTCACAAGCAGACAGAAAAAGGCATTAGAAACACGTGAAAAATTATTGAAAACTTCTTTAGACTTATTTAACAAACATGGTTATGAACATGTTTCTGTTGAACAAATTACGAAGGCATGCAATGTTTCGAAGGGTACCTTTTATACACATTTCCCATCTAAATACGATGTTATTTTAGATAAATTTAAGGAACTTGATAATTTTTATAGTACAGTTGAAAAAAATATTGATGCCACATTACCAGCAAGTGAAAAAATACTATTAGTGTTTCAAGAGCAAATGAACTATTTAACAAAAATTGTAGGAAAGGATTTATTGCGTACAGTATATACGGCTGCTATGACAAACCAAGTAGAACAGGATCATTATTTAATCAATCCACAACGAAAGATTTTTCAGATAATGAATACCTATATCGCGGAAGGTATTCAACAAGGGGAATTTAGACAGGATCTATCTGCTACTACCATACAAACACTTATTCAGCGCTGTATGCGTGCGAATGTCTATGATTGGTTAATACATAGTGAAGATTTTGACCTAACCTCCGAGATGTCCCAATTTACAGCAATTGTTTTAAAAGGTCTTAAAAACGACAAATTAAAAAGTAGCACTTCATCTATTTTATGATGTAAGTGCTACCCGTTTTCTAGCTAACAAAATATTGTTGTACAATCGTTTCAACTGGTAATGGTTTATTATACAAATAGCCTTGCCCTTTTTGACAACGATGGCGTTTGAGAAAATCGACTTGTGTGGGTTCTTCAATTCCCTCTGCAATGACCTCTAACCCTAAATTATGAGACATCGAGATAATGGCTTTTATGATGGCTTCATTTTTGTCATCCTTTGCTATATCTGCAATAAATGACTGATCAATTTTAATAATATCAATCGGATAACGCTTGAGATAACTTAATGATGAATAGCCTGTCCCAAAGTCATCCACAGACACATAAACACCTAATTGCTTCAGTTCTGTAAGAATCGAAAATGTTTCATGTACATTTGTCATGGAACTTTCGGTAATTTCTACTTCTAATAATTCAGGTGGTACACCATATTTCTTTAAAGCTGTTTTAATTTTTCGGGCAAAATTTTCTTTTCTAAACTGTTTTGGTGATATATTGACTGCAATCCGTACAGGACGATATCCCTTCGATTGCCATTCTCTTTGGTATCGACATACCTCGTCAATAATCCAATCCCCGATTTCAATAATTAAACCTGAAGCTTCCGCAATAGGAATAAACTGTGCTGGTGATACAAAACCAAATTTACGATTATTCCATCGTAATAAAGCTTCAAAGCTATTGATGCTATTATTTGCCAAATCCATTTGTGGTTGTAAATGAAGACTTAGCTCATTAAATTCAATTGCTCGACGTAAATGTGCTTCCATCAATGCTTCGTTTGGAAAAATGGCCGTCATATCTTCACGGTAGTAGCGGTAATGTGAGCGACCATGTTCTTTAACAGAAAATAAAGCTTTATCAGCTTTCCTTACAAGTGTCTCGATATCTTTACCATCTGCTGGACTAAGTGAAATCCCAATCGATACGCTAATAAAATATTCCTGTCCATCTATCATAAATGGCTGTTTTAATACGTCCATGATCAAGTTTGCAGTCCGCTCAATTTTTTGGATGGTTGCATCTTTTAGTACAAAAATAAACTCATCACTATTATATCGATATAACGAACACTTTGAGTAGCAAAGCTCCCGTAACCTATGGCTAAACATACGCATCAACTCATCTCCCTTGCTCTCGCCAAGGGATTCATTAAACTTTTTAAATCGGTCAATGTCAACTAAAATAAGAGCGGCTTGCTTATGCTCTTGCTTTTTATCATTTAAATGTTGGAGCCAATGCTCTTTAAAAGCTTTTCGATTCCAAATACCTGTTAATTCGTCCATTAGTGCTAGGTAATAGAATGCTTCATGATCATTCATAAATGAATTGGCATCTTTAACAAATAAGTGTACACCTACAACTTCATCATTATAATATGTTGGATGCGTTCTTAAATAAAAGGGTTCTTTACTTAGCAAATCACCTTTCAATAAACATTTAGGCATGCCAAACGCTGAACCTTCAATTGTTTTGGTAAATAATAATTTAAATTCATTGAGATATTTACTTTCGAGTAATGAAAAAATATCTAGTCCAATTAGACTTTGCTGCTCTCTCGACAGTGTAGCAGTAGCAGCAATATTTTGATGAATTATTCGACCTTGTAAATCTGTCGTTAACACTGGACTTACATGTTGCTCAATGAACTGTAAATAGGGCTTTTCTTCAACTGCTATCGCTCGAAGAATAATGGCAACTATTGATTCAGAAAAGTGCTGAACATGAAGCGCAAATGTTTTCTCTTGAAGACCATTACCTAATCTTAGAGTATGCTGTTTATTGAAGTCTTCAATTAGAAATCCCGACAATTGCAGCCAGCATTGCTTAGTAAAAAAGTTCTCAGCGTTTTTGGCTGTTATATCCTCCAGCTCAATCATTGACGATAGCTTATCATTAAATTCAACGACCTCAAACACTGTCTTATCAACTTGTTGCAAAAAAACGATTGCATCAAATGGATTCAGTTGCATGAGCTGTTGATAATCTGCAAATGGCGCTACACTTTCTCTACATTTTTTCATTCTATCCCTCACTAAGTAGCGTGTTTGCTCTATTCTTCGTCTAGCGTAGGCTTTAATGCTTCCTTCAAGAAAATTTCCTGGCTATTCAATGGATCTTCGCTACGATCAAACTCTTTATAATGATACTTACCATTAGAGTCTTGAATACGTGCTTTGGCAGTATCCATTAATTGTGCATTCATTATGTCAATAATACGAGTTTTTGCTTCACTTGCATATACAGGGAATAAAATTTCTACACGTTTAATCATATTGCGTGTCATCATATCTGCAGAGGATAAATAGACTTTATTTTCCCCATTATGATGGAACCAATAAATACGAGAGTGTTCAAGGAAGCGACCAACAATACTTGTTACGGTAATGTTTTCACTAATACCTGGGATACCTGGTCTAATACAGCATATGCCACGAATAATAAGTTCGACCTTTACACCCGCAATTGATGCCTCATAAAGCTTCATCATTAAATCTTTGTCTGTCAATGAATTCATTTTTGCACGAATAAAACCATTTCCATATTTTTTATGACAGGCAATTTCCTCATCCATTAAACGAATAAACTCATCTCGTATATCAAATGGTGCCACGACTAAATGATTAAAAGTAGGCTTTTCTGTATAGCCACTTAAGTAGTTAAAGAAATTTGTCGCATCAATGCCAAACTCTTTATCTGTCGTTATTATGCCCATATCCGTATAGATTTTTGCAGTAGCATCATTATAATTTCCTGTACCCAAATGGACAAAGCGTTCAATTTTGCCGTTACGACGACTAACGACTAGCGTGATTTTGGAGTGTGTTTTTAAATTATTCATCCCATAAATCACAAGACAACCTGCTTGTTCTAATTGTTTTGCCCAGTGCACATTATTTTCTTCGTCGAAGCGAGCCTTTAGCTCAACTAATACCGTGACTTGTTTACCGTTTTCAGCGGCAAGCTTTAACGCTTGAATAATCGGTGAATTCCCGCTTACTCGATATAATGTCTGTTTTATAGCCAATACATTCGGGTTAACAGCGGCCTCAGAAATAAAATCAACAATAGGGGCAAAAGATTCATATGGATGATGGAAAAATATATCCTGTTGAAGTGCTTTTTCGAAAATATTTTCGTCAGACTGTAAATCTAAAGGTGGCTGTGGGATAAAGCTTTCATATTCTAAATGCTCACGACCTACAGAAATACCTTTCACAAAAGAGAACATAAACGTTAAATCCAATGGACCATCAATATGGAATACATCGGATTCTTCTATTTCAAATTCATCTAGTAAGTATCTCAGCACTTCCTCATTCATTTCTCCAACTCGAACTTCTAAACGGCTTCCTACTCCCCATTTTCGCTTTTTCAGCTCTTTTTCGATCTCCACGAGAAGATCTCGAGCCCCTTCTTCATGGATCGTTAAATCCGCATTTCTTGTTAAACGGAAGGCTTGTGCTGATTTTACGCTATAGCCATAAAACAGCTTTTCTATATGCGCTACTATCACATCCTCCAATAAAACGACAACTGTCTTTCCTTCTTCTGACGGTACTTTTATATAGCGATCCAACACAGATGGAACCTGGACAATTGCCACTTTTTCACGACTTTCAAGATCTGACTCATCCTGCTCTAACAGTACTAGTAAATTCAAGGTTTTACCAAGTAAGGTTGGGAAAGGACGATATGCATCCACTGCAACAGGTGTTAAAACAGGGAAGATAGTTTCTGCAAACATTTCATTGATAAATGATTTTTGTGTGCTATTTAAATCTTTCATGTCCGCAATATGTACATTATGTTGTGGCAGTAAATCATAGATTAAATGTCGATATACCTCGGTTTGTCGACGAACTAATGCTTGTGTGCGTTCTGCGATTTTGGCCAACTGTTCCTTTGGCGTTAAGCCAGATTTGTTTTCGGGCTTATGAAAACCAGCGCGTACCTGGTCCTGTAATCCTGCAACACGCACCATAAAAAATTCATCTAAATTTGAACTAAATATAGCCAAAAATTTTAAACGCTCTAGCAGAGGATTATTAATATCCTCTGCTTCTTCTAATACTCGCTCATTAAAGGCAAGCCAACTTAATTCCCGATTATTGTAATATTGAGGCTTTGCAATTTCCTCCAACAATAGATTGTAGTTTTCGGAAAACTCTTCCTCGTATAGCTCGTTTTTCGTTACTTCAGTTGTCATCCATTGTTCCACCCTTCTTCAATAAAATTGATTTTCATTGGGATTTTTAATGCACGTTCTAAATGTTTTCTATGTCGATTGGCTTGATATTTTTCAGCCGCAGCATTCTTTTTAACATAAATATCAAGCTGAACATGATCTTCTTCGGTGTGCATTTCAATAGCGTGTACAATATTGCGCTTTGAAACATTTAATGCATAGACAAATTTTAATAACGCTCCGAAATCTCGTATTTTACGATGTTCCTCCCGACTCATCCATGTAGCAAATGGAGCAGCAAATCGTTCGAAATAATCTTTATTTTTATAGGAGGCAAGAAGTGCTAGTTTTACTCGTTCTAAATGATTTAAACCATCAATGGATTGATTTGCAATTAAATAAAAAGTATGTTGGCTTGAAGAGCTTAATTCGATATACTCTCCTATATTAAAAACCTTCGCCGCTTTTGCTAATAAATGCAAATCTTCTGGATTATATTGCAAGTAGCCTAAATGACAACATTCACGATACAATTGATCTGCTAAATGCATTAAATAATCTACTTCCATTTCACTCCGACCATACTGACGTGCTAATCTTCTAGCATTTCCTTCAAATACATTATATTTATCAAAGGCTTGTGTCTCTGTTTGCAAAATCCGTTGAAAAATGAGTCCCTCACGTAAACCTCGTTTTGTCAGTTGGAAGGACTCACTACCAACTACCTCCATCAACACTCTAAATACCTCTAATGCAGGAACAATGATATCTGCACGGTCTGATGAAAGACCGTCCAATTGTTTCAATTCCTGAAAGCTTAATTGCCCTAAAAATAAGCTTAAATCATCCAAATCTCCCTTTGTCATTTCGTAGCCATGAACGCTGGCAATAGGATAATCATGCTTTTGTTGATGTATTTGAGCAATATTGCGCGCACTACCACCAATTGCGATAATAGGTAGAGCAATATTTTTTATCCAAGGGAGAGTTTGGAACTGCTCTTTTACAAAGGTAAGAAGCTCTTTTTTCTCACTACTATTGATAATGTCACCTTTTACAAAACGTTGCTTTAAAGAAACTGTCCCAAAAGGAAAGCTATGTGATTGCTGAATTTCTTTATTTTCAAACAGCGTAATTTCGGTACTACCACCACCGATATCTATCGTCACAGCCGATTTCGTACCCATGGAATAAGCAACAGCAACGTAGCCAAAATAGGCTTCTTCCTCTTCTGATAAAAGCTCTATTTGGATACCTGTTCGTTCTTTCATTACCTCAATAATTTTGTCACGATTAGTGGCTTGTCGGATGGCAGCAGTCGCAGCAGCTTTTACATCTGTTACTTCAAAATCCTCAAGCATTGCTTTAAATGTTAATAAAGTTTCTGATAACAATTGAATACCTTCATCAGACATCTCCCCTGAGGGCTGTATATATGTACGCAATCGTGCTACCGTTTTGATATTTCCAAGCTCACGAAGTCCCTCTTCATTATCATATTGATATAATACTAATCGAATAGTATTGGAGCCGATATCAATAATCGCTGTTTTTAATTCATTCAAATAATCACATCCTTCAAGCGTCTACAATTTATTTTGTTCATAATATTTGGACATATACAAAAAAAGTCGGTCCCTCTTAATTAAGGCATCCGACTTTTCTTTCATTTATTTTTACTTGCAGGATACCAATTATTAAAATTGAGAAGTATCATGTAAGCCATGGTGATTACAGAATTAGTTGGTCAACACGTAAAATGAGCTCTGCAATTTCTGGCTTACTTATTTGATCCTCAGCCCCTACTTGATCACCTTTATGACGTAGGTCATCTGTAATGAGACTTGAGAAAATGATAACAGGAAGCTTTTGAAGATCGGGATGCTCTTTGATTTTTCGTGTCAAATGATGGCCATCCATTTGTGGCATTTCAATATCCGTTACCACCAATTGAATATGCTCTGCTATATCACTACCACTCTTCACAATTCCCTCTAAGTATTCATAAGCATCGCGGCCATTTTCAAAGAATTCAACATTGTCATAACCAGCTTCACTCATTGTATCGAATAGTAATTTACGTAATAACGGTGAATCTTCCGCAATTAAAATTCGCTTACCAGATCGCTCACGTTTGCCGAGCTTTTTAACAGATTCCACACTAATTCCTGATGCAGGATTGATATCCACCATAATTCTTTCGAAATCTAGTAATAGAATCATTTGCTCATTCTGTTTAATGACACCAATTACTTGTGATGTACCTCCTTGATACATATCTGAAGGCTTTTCAATTTGATTCCAAGAAATACGATGAATCTGTGTGACATTATCTACATGGAAAACCACACGTTGTTTATTAAACTCTGCTACAATATATTTTTGTTGTGGATTACGCTCAGCACCTTGAATCCCTAATACTCGTAGCATATCTACAACAGGTAATACCTCACCTCGTAATTGAATGATTCCTTCTACATGCGGGTGCGCGTGTGGGATAAATGTTACTGGGATCGGTTGAATAATTTCTTTTACTTTAATAACATTGATGCCGAATTTATTGTTTGCTACTTCAAATTCAACGATCTCTAGCTCATTTGTGCCACTTTCTAATAATATTCCTTTATGTTCCAATGCAACCCCGCTCCTTTCTCTACATCTGTTTATAATTCAATTGTATCATAGGCAATACATTTCTCCTACTTGCTATTTCCATTTTTATCATTAACTTTTAGATGTACCAGTAGACCAACGACAGTCATAACAATCAACGTTGATAGTGCTACACGACTAGCAAGAGTACCATAATCCTTCATCCACAATGTAACAGTTCCGTATACGGCTGGACCGATAATGGATGATACCTTACCTGAAAAAGCAAACAACCCAAAAAATTGACCGCGTTTTTCGTTTGGTGATAATTCAATTATATATGTCCTAGATGTCACCCACATTGAGCCAAGTGAGATACCAAAAAGACTACCAGCAAGCCAGAACATCCATTGTGCTGAGGCAAAAACAGCGAATACTAACGCAACTATCATAATAAGTGCAACAATTGAAATGGCACGTTTAGCTCCTATTGATTTCGTAATATACCCAAATGCAAGTGATCCAAGGATTGTTGAAACTGTAGAGACCAAATAAAGAACAATAAATTGTCCAGAACTAAAGCCGACAATTGTTGTCGCATAAACAGCCATCATTGCAATCGTTGTAGCGATGGCATCATTTAAAAAGAAATAAGCAATCATAAAGGTAAAGATTGCTTTATATTGCTTCATATCTTTAAATGTTTGAATGATTTCCTTATAACCATCTAAAAACTTTAAGGACTTCCGCTGTGATTTAGGAATCGGTGTATCTTTATTAATTAAGAATAATGGCAATGAAAAGAGTAGATACAGGATAGCTGTTGGAATAAAAGCTCGATGAAAATCGCTATTACCAACATACAAGTAAACAAGTAATCCAAAAAGTGTACCAAGATACCCGATTGCAACACCATACCCTGAGATGAGTGGCATTTCTTCTTTTGTCCCTAGATCACCCATCATAGAATCGTAAAATACTAAACTAGAATTAAAGAAAAATTTTGCTATGACAAAACTTGCAACAACCAAAAACAAACTAAGAGGTACACCAGAGTAATTGACAGTGGTTTGTATATTCGCAAACATTCCCATCATAAACGTAAACAGAATAGATATGGATGCAAACCATACAATAAATCTCTTTTTATAACCTGTGTTATCAATCCAAACACCGAAAAGCGGTGAAAAGATAACGAGCAACAAGCTTGCAATGGCATTTGCATACGATATAAAGGTGCTCGCAACTTGTTGCATGACTTCATTTGTACCTAAAACCTCATCCATGTAAAACGGGAAAAATATTGTATTTATATTTGAAGAAAAAATTGTATTCGCAAAATCATAGAATGCCCATGAAAGTATCGGCAATGATAAATAAATGGCTAATTGACTTCGATGTTGTACGTCTATAGCTGTACTCTTCTTCATAAAACCCTCCCCTCCATTCTCTATAATAATCAATTAATTTCTCTCTGTAATAAAAAATACCTTTTTTTAAAGAAAATTAATATTATTTACAATATAACAGTAAATTCACTGAAAAATAA
The DNA here is from genome assembly GCF_038630435.1 of Lysinibacillus sp. FSL K6-4013. Classification (NCBI taxonomy): domain Bacteria; kingdom Bacillati; phylum Bacillota; class Bacilli; order Caryophanales; family Bacillaceae; genus Lysinibacillus; species Lysinibacillus sp. FSL K6-4013. Next base: position 890,323 of record NZ_CP152031.1, on the reverse strand, counting down.
CTGCCAATTGGCCGATAATTGAATACTCATTTTCCTTGTGAATCAAAAAAGGTATTCAAGCCCCTCGCTTGAATACCTTTTTATCATTCTATATCTATGGTCACCCATTCAGAGGACCACTGCTCAATCGCTTTTAGCACAGGTGCAATAGCATAACCTTTTTCCGTCAGTTCATACTCAATGACAACTGGTGTTGATGGAATTACTGTGCGAAGCACTATTTGCTCAGTCTCTAACTCCTTTAAACGTTCTGTTAATACACGACTACTAATATTTAGCTGATTTTTAATGGTCGAATACCTTTGTGGACCATCTAGTAGCTGATAAATAAGTAGAGTATTCCAACGATGATTTAATATCATGAGTGCTTTTTCAAATCGTGGACAAATATTTTTTTGATCCAAATGACTTACCCCCTTTGTATATTAGTTCCTATTTAACAGTATATCACTTTTTTTAAAAAAACTGTTCTAAAAAAACATTTAGTTACTTGACAAAAGTTATTTTTAAAAATAAACTAAGTTACGAATTGTAAGTAAAGAAGAAAAGGAGTTACTCTATTATGCAAAATATTGGTTCAACTATTTTACGTATCGTTTTAGGCATTATTTTTGCAGTGCATGGTTTTCAAAAATTTCAAGGCGGTATCAGCTATACAGCTGACTTCTTTGATAGCCTAGGTATACCAGGATTTATGGCGTATATCGTGGGGATTATTGAATTAGTTGGTGGAATTGCAATTATTTTAGGTTTAGCAACAAGAATATTTGGTGCTTTATTAACCATTACAATGATTGTAGCGATCTTTACGGCAAAGCTTAGCATCGGCTTTATCGGGGCAGATGGATTGGCTGGTTATGAATTAGATTTAGCTTTAGGCGCCATAGCTCTTTACTTTGCTCTCGCAGGCCCGTCTAGCTTCTCACTGGATTCTCAACTTTTTGGGAAAGAGTAAATAAAAAACCTGAAGGCCTCCCATTCATAAGGAGTCTTCAGGTTTCCTATTCATAATCACATCGCGAATTATTTATAATACTTTAAGAGCGCTTGTGTACCATTTTCACCATAGCCTAAGGCGATTAATTTCTCATACATTTCATAGGCTAATGCAAGTCCTGGTAATGTGATGCCCATTTTATTTGACTCATCTAAAGCTATTTTCATATCCTTCACAAAATGTTTAATATAAAAGCCTGGTGCAAAATCTTCTTTTATCATACGTGGTGCTAAATTGCTTAAAGACCATGAACCTGCTGCACCTGAAGAGATCGATTGTAATACGGTAGGTAAATCTAATCCCGCCTTTAGTCCATAAGCTAACGATTCACACACCCCAATCATACCAGAGGCAATGACAATTTGATTGCACATTTTTGCATGCTGGCCGGCTCCTGCCTCACCCTGATAAACTATATTTTCTCCAAATTGCTTCATAATTGGCAATACCTTGTCATATGTAATCTGATCGCCACCAATCATGATAGACAAAGTACCATTTTGCGCACCAATATCCCCACCTGAAACAGGAGCATCTAAAGCCTCTACACCGATGGATTGAGCATGCGTATAAATTTTCTTTGCTAAAGATGGTTCTGAAGTCGTCATATCAATGACAATGTTGCCTTGTTCTGCCGTTTGGAAAAGGCCATTTTCCCCAAAATATACTTCCTCTACATCTGAAGGATAGCCAACCATTGTAAAGGCAATTTCATGATTTCTAAATGCTTCAGCAGGCGAGCTTGCCCATGACGCCCCTAAAGCAACAAGAGGTTTTGCTTTTTCTTGTGTACGCGTATAGACGGTTACTTCATGACCATTTTTTAATAAATGCTTAATAATACTTGCACCCATTACTCCAGTTCCAATAAATGCAATACGTTTCTTTGTCATATGTACATGCTCCTTTGTTCTAGAATGTCTGCACTCTCCGTGAGAGTCTAACTCTATATCTTTTCAGTTTAGGTGAAGGAAAGAAATAATTCAAACCCTTCCCACAACTTGTACTAAAATTTATATGTAGGGCATATATACCGAATAAGCAAAAAAAAGAGAGCAAGTGATTGGGGGATCACTGCTCTAAAGGGGGAAATGAGAATGTTGCTGTGTTCATAGTAAGTTATTCCCCATAGAAATGCATTTTAAACATATATGTTAAAATGTTTTTTTACTCTGAATACTGGAACAATCTTTTTAGTCTTCTTGGTCTTTTTCTTCTTCAAATGCCATCTGTCTATAATAAGTATTCATTAACTGATCTAATCTGCGACTCAGTTGAATGGTTTTTGCATTTTGTAACCCGTTTTCTACACCTGAGCGAATCATCATCTCACGAGTTTGTTCCATTTGTTTCAAGAGTAGATTGACCATTCATACAACCCTCCACACACAAATAATCATACCATTATTATACATTTATATTTCATTTCTTACAGCATTAACTTACGACAATGTTCGACAAATTAACTTCTTGGTGTTTCAGTATAAGTATAGATAATTCGTCCATTTTGCTTGGCCTCACCTCTAAAATGTTTAAATAATGGGTGTTTTACAAGTATTTCACGAAATTCGTAAAATTCTTCCTTTTGAATTTCAATACTTTCTCTTTCCCCATTTTGTAATTGTTTAAGCATATTTTCGTATTTTTCCATGAACTTTATTCCTCTCTTTGCCTCATTTGTGTAATAAATTATGAATTATTTAAAAAAGGCTTTACGTTTACCAATTTTTCATGCAAACTGTATATTATTAGTCGATGAAGGAGCTGACTGTCTGTGAAAATAGCTGAAGTTGGAAATATTATCGAGTTTAAAAATGGTCTCCAAGGTATTGTAGAAAAGGTAAATGAAAATTCGGTGATCGTTAATTTAACATATATGGAGAATTTTGATTCCCTTGAAATTGAAGAAAAAACGGTCGTCAATCATAAACGATATAAAATTTTATATACTAATGAAGCTTAATAGTCTGAATAGTCCCTATTTGTCTTAATAGATGATAAGGGACTATTTTTTTGATAAGATTAGGGTATGGAGGTCGAATATGCTAACAAATTCGAAACAAACAATTCTATTTCTCCTTTCTTTATTATTCGTTTATGGCATGCTTGCTTTTACCTTTGCTAACCAAGCGGTATTTTGGTACATGTATGCATTCACTCTACTAGTATGTATTGCCATTGCCATTTTAGCTGGCTCCATCGAAGATCAATTACCTACATGGCAATTTTTACTCTTTGGTATTGGATACGGTACCATCACATATGGTATTATTCGCTTTGGTTACTGGCTCGCTCCATATATTAATAATAACTTAGTACAATCCGTTCAAAAATTTTTAGCAAGCTACGGACCACAAAATATTTGGCACTATGTTTTACTCGTATTTATCGTTTCCATAGGTGAAGAATTATTTTGGCGTGGTTATATCCAACAACAGTTAAAACGCTTTATGCGCCCAACTTTGGCTGTCATAGTTACCGCAGTATTATGTGCTGTCTCAATTGCCCTAAGCGGATTTATGCTTGGTGTCATTGCTGCACTGGTAACAAGCATTATTTGGGGCTTCTTATATGAATGGCGTAAAAGTATGCCACTTGTTATTGTAGCTCATGTCGTTTTTGTACTATTATTATTTTTAGTGTTGCCTTTAACATCATAACATTAATATTTGGAAACATTTTATCTTTACTAACGTTTAATTTAGAAAAGGAGGGTTTTTTATGCAAAAAAAATTAGTTTCTATTCTTGCATTATTACTAACAGCCGTATTAGTTGTAGGTTGTAATACATCTGATAAAACAGGGGATTCAGATGCTCAACAAAATGAGCCATCAAATACTGCTGCCGATCAAAAACCATCTGGAAATACAGCTGGTGAATCAAATGAGGAAGAAGAAGATACACCTGCAGCAAATGATACAAATACAGAGGATGCTAAACAGCCTCAACAAGATGTGAAATACGTCCAAAAGGGTGTAGATAAAACAGAAAAGGCAACTGAATCAGCAAGTGTTGATCAAAGCTATAAACTACAACAGCTTCCTGGATTTACACTGACACAAGAAGAACCTGGTAAAGACATGTTAGTGTCAAATGATGATGATGAAGTGTTTATGCGTATTGAAACAATTGAAGCTTCACAATCGAGCTTTGAAGAAGTAAAAACAACTATGCAAGATTATATGAACGCAGTGGGAGAAACAGTAGCTCTAACAGCCGAGGAATTAGCAGCATTTAAAGATGTTCAAAATATCGAGGGTTATGTTGTGGACTTCGACACTGAGAAAGTAATTGGGGTTGTATTTGAGAAAGATGGTCTCATTACGAAATTAACTATTCATGATAATGATGAACAAGATTTAACAGATGCTATGCTTAATATGGCAGCAACTATATCTAAAAAATAATAAAATACTAAGGACGATAGACTATTGTCTATCGTCCTTACCTTTTCATCACAAAAAAGTTGTCTCAAATCAATGAGACAACTTTTTTAATAAGATAGGTCCTTTATAGAAAGGCCTATTTTCTTCAATAGCGTAATAGCTTGTTCTTTTTCTTCTGATGAAAGTACACTCATTAATTCATGCAAATGCTGCTCGTGTTTTGGGAACAGCTCACCCATAAAGGCTTCACCTTCCGAGGTGATTTCTGCATACGTAACACGACGATCAGCAGGACAAGATACTCGTAATAAGTAACCTCTCTTCTCCAGCTTATCAATGACATACGTAATAGACCCACTGGCTAATAAAATTTTATTGCCAATTTGCTGTAATGGCTGTCTTCCTTTATGATAGAGAAGTTCTAGAACAGCAAATTCAGTTGGGTTTAAACCATTATCCTGAAATAATTGATGTGTTGTTTCATTAATTGCTTTTAGTGCACGTGACAATACAATATATAATTTTAAAGATTGTTTTAGATCTTCTGACGGCATATTCTTTTCCTCTCACTTCGCTCTTTATACATGACATTATAGCGACATTAGAAAAGCATTGTCAAAAGCAATATATAATTTAGAAGGTTTTATTGTTCATTATGCAACCATTTTTACTCTCTTTATGTTACTAAATAAGCAGAATCTTTTGTGGATACTTCCATTGTATCCAGCTGATTGAATGTGTAAATTGGAAACTGCAGATGGAAGCATGTCCCCTTCTGTAATTCACTACTAACACCGATTACACCTTCATGCTCTTCAATCACCTTTTTCACGAAAGCAAGGCCCAGTCCTGTCCCTGATGATTTTGTCGTGTAAAAAGGCTGGAATAGGTTTTGAAGTGTCGTGCTGTCCATGCCAACACCTTCATCTTTAATCATAAGTTCGACAATCGCACAGTCATTTGTTGCCATTTCGACGGTAATCGTTCCACCATTATTCATGGATTCCATTGCATTTTTAATTAAATTCATCAGCACTTGTTTTAATCGATTCTCGTTGCCGCCAATATATACTTGATTAGAAGTTGAAATATACTGAATCATAATATTTTTCATGAGTGCATCAGGTAGCATAAACTCAATGACTTGCTTTACAATATGATCCAGTTCTAATAATTCCACTTTCATCGTTGTTGGCTTTGACAATACTAATAATTCGGATAAGATTTGTTCCATCCGTTGAAGCTCACTGTCAATAACAGAGAGATACATGCGTGATTCATCATCAGCATTTAACTTTAGTAATTCAGTAAAACCCTTTAAAGAAGTTAATGGGTTACGAATTTCATGCGCAATGCTCGCAGCCATCTGTCCAACAACGTTTAATGCTTGCTGATGCTCAACTTTATGCTGAAGTTGCTTTTTCTCTGTTTCATCATTGATAACAGTGACAATAATATTATTGTATTCATCAAAAATACTTGAAATTTCATAATAGCAAGTTCTGCTTACTTGTGTTTCGTCGACTACATGAATGCTTGCATGTTTTTCACCCATTAGCTTAGAAAGGTAGGTTGTAATTTGCCCTTTTTTCAATGTAAAAGAATCAAATATATGCTGATGCGCTTTATGAAGGAGCTGTGAATTTTCAACTTTCAGAAACATTTCGGCATACTTATTAAGCCCAAGAATAATACCACTAGCGTCACTAACAATAACAGCATAAGGTAAGTAATCGTAGGCATTAAAAGATTGCGCTCTCTCATGTGCTTGACTAACATATAATTTATGGGCAACATCATCATTCAATGTTGAAATTTGCGCAACAATTTCCTCTGTATTGGGATCGTAAAAACATTTGAAAGATAACATTTCGTAGTCATTTCCAACTGTGCGAATATTGAAAATTTCCTCTGAACGTAAATCATTTTGTAACTGTTTGACGAACTTAGTCCATTTAAAATTAGATGGCTCGTCCATAGCTAAATAGCCAATATAGGTTAAATTAAGATTGAAAAGCTTGATAGCAGCCTCATTGACGTTCAAAATTTTCCCTGCTTTATTGAGTATAAGTGTTGGTGACGAAGTACTTTTCATAAGATTTCCAAAACATTGATTAATATCATTTTGCTTCAACTTTCTCACCGAACCTTTCAAAAGAGTAAAAAACCTCTAAATCGAATTTTGAGCCTTTACTATACTTTATGACAGCACGATTCTATTATTACAAAATTTAGTAAATTTAAGTATTTTAAATTATTTCACGAACTGTTCACAAAATAAATAGGTAAAAAGAATTATATTGTATGTCAGATACTTGACTGATACAATAGGATGTTGAAAGGAAGATTATTGCATGAATACTATTTTAACTACTTTAAATGCAAAGTATATTCACACAAATTTAGCATTGCGCTATTTAAAAGGCGCAGCTTTACCGGAGTTTAATCCAATTATAGCAGAGTATACTATTAAAGACCCTGCTTTTAATATTGTATCAGATTTATTCCAAAAAAAACCTGATATCGTTGGATTTAGTTGCTATATCTGGAACATCGAAGAAACAATTCACGTGATTAAAATGTTAAAAACTGTCTGTCCAAATGTTAAAATTTTGCTCGGGGGACCTGAGGTATCTTATGATTGTCACCATTGGTTACGTCGAATACCTGAGGTAGATTTCATTGTGATGGGTGAAGGAGAAACTTCATTTAAACAATTACTGCGCTACTTCCATGGTGAAATATTGTTAGAAGATGTTCCTGGTATTTGTTATTTAGAGGATGAGAAAGTCAAGATTCACGCTATGCCACCTAAAATTGATTTGCGTGAATTACCAAGTCCATTCCGTTTTGAGGAGGATCTTCCCCATCTAGGTAAACGAATTCAATATATTGAAACAAGCCGAGGCTGCCCATTTAGCTGCCAATTTTGTTTATCTTCTATTGAAGTTGGTGTCCGATACTTTAACCGTGAAAAAATAAAAGAGGATATTCGTTTCTTAATGGATAACGGAGCTCGAACAATTAAATTCGTAGATCGTACCTTCAACATCAGTCGTAGCTATGCAATGGAAATGTTCCAATTTTTAATTGATGAACACAAACCTGGCGTGGTATTCCAATTTGAAATCACGGCTGATATAATGCGCCCTGAAGTCATTCAATTCTTAAATGACAATGCACCAAAAGGTTTGTTCCGATTCGAAATAGGTGTTCAATCAACAAACGATTTAACAAATACTCTTGTAAAACGTCGTCAAAACTTTGAAAAGTTAAAGCGAACAGTAACCATGGTGAAAGATGGCGGAAAAATAGATCAACATTTAGATTTAATTGCTGGTTTACCAGAGGAAGATTACGCTAGCTTCCGTCAAACATTTAATGATGTTTTTGCAATGCGACCAGAGGAATTACAGCTTGGCTTTTTGAAACTTTTACGCGGCACAGGACTTCGATTAGAAGCCGAAAAGTTTGGCTATACCTATGTGGATCTATCACCTTACGAAATCTTTTCAAATAATGTACTAACTTTTGATGATATCGTTCGCATTAAACATGCAGAGGATGTTCTTGAGAAGTATTGGAATGATCACCGTATGGATCATACGATTGAATACTTAGTTACAGAGGTCTTTGATACACCATTTGATTTCTTCCAAAATTTCGGAACATATTGGGAAACAAAAGGTTGGTCTCGTATTGGCCATCAACTGGAGGATTTATTCCGCCGTTTATTAATGTTTTTAGAAACGATTGATAATGTGAATTTAAACATTGTCCAGAGTTTAATGCAGCTAGATTACTTAATGGCTCAGCAGTTCCAACCACGGAAGCTGTGGTGGAATGAGCGTCCTACTGAGGAGCAGCAAAAAACTCTTTACCATGCTTTACGAGAAAATCCAGCTATCGCAGGCGAGGAATTTGCTAACTTTAAGTTAACTGAAAAAGAGTTGTTTAAGCATACCTTGATTATCCCTCATGCACTTGACTACCAAGAGTTTGTAAATGGCAAAATTGTACAAAAAAATGGCTATCTGTTAACCTATTTCCGTCATGGCCAAGCGCCTTATTTTGCAACAATCTACTCTAACTAATAAGAAACGCTAGTCCTGTAATAACTATCAGGACTAGCTTTTTTTCTTACTTAAACGATTCTTAAATCCTTAAAGCAACAATAAATACCGCTTAATTTGTACTTTCTGCACGTCAGTCATTCGGTTAGTTAAGTATTCACAGTCACCCTCGTTAATATAGGTCAAATTCCTTAAACAAAGATTGATAGAACTTTGTAAAAAATGCCCAAAAAGTATTCAATCCAATCAGGAAATAAAAGTTTAAATTTTATGAATATTTTATGACAAGATAATAATTTCTTACTTTTATAGAGGTATACGTTGGAATTATTCCTTACTTAATGCCCGTATACTTTAAAAATTTAACCAATAATTACTCGTTCCTTCGGATAATGGAAGCCTGATTTCTTTCCTCTTCCGCCTCCTCCAAGTGTATAAAGGAATGAAATTAATCCAACTCGACCAATAAACATTAAAATAATGATAATGATTTTACCAACCACTGATAAATCAGATGTTATGCCTAACGACATACCACATGTACCGAACGCTGAAGTAATTTCAAAAATAATTTGGATAAGAGATGCTTGTGGCTCTGTTATAAGCAAGATCAGGGTTGCTACTAATACCATGAAAAAGGCTAATAAAATGACGACAAATGACCGAAAGACATCAATCAAATGAATTTCTCGTCCAAATACTTGAATATCCTCTCTTCCTCTAGCAAAGGTAATTAAGAATAAAATGGCCAAGGCAAACGTTGTGGTACGAATCCCTCCACCTACTGAACTTGGCGAAGAGCCGATGAACATCAGGAAGCTCATGAATATATCTGTAGCTTCACTAAAAGTCGTGACATCGTAAGTAGTCAGTCCAGCTGATCGCGTTGATACGGAATGGAACATTGCTGAAAATAATGCCTCATGCCAAGACATTTCCTTAAAAGAATGGAATGATTCAAGGAGTAAAATGACAAGCGCACCAACTATAAATAAAATGGCGTATGTTGAAGTAGTGATTTTAGTAAATAAACTAAAACGGAAATTCTCGCGTCGATTAAGCAAAAAAGTCTTCAGTTCAATTAATACCGGAAAGCCGATAGCACCTAATACAATCAGTACCATGGTAACCATCTGTACAAAATAATCATCATGGAATGGGAGTAAGCTCATGCCCGTAATATCGAAACCACCATTTGTTGTAGCAGAAATAGAAGCAAAAATTCCATGTAAAAAGGCTTCTTCTAATGTGTCAAAATAATTCGTAAAATGTAGCGTCAAAATAATGGTACCTGTTAATTCTATGCCAAATAAAATTTTTAAAATTTCGCGGATTAATTTAACAACACCAGAGACACTATACTGGTTATGATCAATCATGATTAACTGACGCTCACGCATCCCTATTTTTTTCCCAACAAGAAGCCACACAAAGGTACCAAGTGACATAATACCAATGGCGCCTAACTGTAAAATAACAAGAATCATTACAAGCCCAAAGGTTGTATAGGTTTCCGAAATATTAATCGTTGTTAACCCTGTAACACTTACTGCACTTACTGCCGTAAACAAGCTATCTAAAAAAGAGACTTTTACCCCTTCTTGATGAACGCCTGGAAGCCGTAATAACAGGAAGGAAATCGCTATCGCTATAAAATAATAAGAAACAAGTACCTGAAATGGTGTGACTAGTTTATTTGATGATTTTTTCCAAGGCACTTTAACAACTCCTCCCACATATGATGCCCAACTAGATAGATTATAGTATAGAAAAAATACATAAAAAAAGAAAGAGGAATAGTGATAACTATTCCTCCAACGTTCATCTACTTATTTTTTCTTTCTTACACCGACTAAATAGCCGACAAAAGCAATACCTACTAGGACAATCCAGAATGTTAACTCCCATGCCGTGGAATGTGGAAATTCTTTAGGCAATATTCCCACCTTCTCATGGGCCAATGTTAAGACTACTAGCTTCACGCCTACCCAGCCAACGATAAGAAATGCTGCTGTTTCAAGTGACGGGTAATCATTTAATATTTTTACAAACCATTGCGCAGCAAAACGCATCATAATAACACCAATAAATCCACCAAGGAGCATCACAATAAACTGCCCGCCATTGATACCGCCAATATCAAATTCGCCTAAGTGTGGTAATGTTACAGCAATTGCAACGGCTGCAAGCATCGAATCAATAGCAAATGCTATATCGGCCGCCTCTACCTTTAGAACGGTGAACCAGAAACCAGAACCTTTTTTTCCAGCATTTTCAGTTGCCTCTTCTTCTTCATCCTTATGTTTCCGCAAATCATAAATATTTTTCGCAGACATAAATAATAGATAAGCAGCACCGACTGCTTGAATTTGCCAATAATTAACCAAAACTGTAATAACAAATAGTGCGGAGAATCGGAATATTAATGCTCCAAATAGTCCATAAAATAATGCCTTTTTTTGCTGCTCTTGTGGTAAATGCTTCACCATAACAGCCATTACTACCGCGTTATCGGCTGCAAGTAATCCCTCTAATACTACAAGGACAATTAACACCCAGCCATATTGTAATAAAATCGCTTCCATTCTAGTGCCTCCTCTAAGCTCTCTATACCCTCAATGACCATGTCATCCAAGTATAAAAGAAAAAAACCCCTGCCCTAATTCAGGCAAAGGTCTCGCTAAGTAAATTCGTACCCTTTCTATTTATGGTACTTCAATCTACACGTCATACGTATAGAGCCATTCACTATCACACCCGATGGTAGTACCATGTCTTGACGGATGTGAAACCAGGTAAAGTTAGTTGCCTGTTAGCTACTCCCCTTTGACAAATTGTCGAAGGTATCTTCTTTCAAATATTATAGCACTATCATTTACAGCTGACAAAAATATCTATATGTTTTTTTCGTTACTTAATCTGAATTTGATAGCTCTTGTCTTCCTTATGTGCTAAATAAAACTCAATCATTTTTGGCATCGTTTGTATAAAATCAGGGCATGTAATACCTCCTTTTTGTAAAATATGAAGTGCTTCAGCCGTATCAAATGTGGCATTCCATGTTAAATAATCTAATGTTTCTAGTTCGACACCTAATTTCCTTCGAATAAAAGGTATCTGTAATGATAGCTTTGCCACTATAAATGGTAAACGTCCTTTTGGATATGAATTTGTAACTAGTTTCACCATTGTACGGTACACCTCCTGTACTGGGTGAGGATTAGGGTCAGTTAAATGAAGTGTCTTCCCTTCTGCATGCTGTTCACTAACCAGGAAAGTAGAAGCATTTATAATATAATCAACTGGCACCACATTAATCGTCGAGGTAGTTTGACCAATATACGGAATAAAAGGTAAACCTTTTAAACGTTCCACTAAGTTTAAAAAGAAATAAGGACCATCAAATTTAATGGTTTCACCAGTTTGTGAATGGCCACGAACAATGCCAGGTCTAATAATTGTCAACGGTACTTCTGATTTTAAATCTTCTACTCGATGCTCAGCCTCATATTTTGTTTCCTCATAATGGTTTTTAAATGCTCTTGGTCGAATAAGTTCATTTTCACGTAGTACTCCCTCTCGTGTACCAGCCACATAGGCAGTGCTAAAATACATATAGCGTTGTAAATTTGGTAAGGTACGGACAAAATCATTGACCATTGTTGTGCCATGAACATTTACTTTCCATGCAATATCACGTGGCACAGCTAAATCGTAGATTGCAGCTAAATGCCAAAGCACTTCGATTTGCGGTACAATTTCTTTGAGGTTCTGATTGTCTAATCCAAGGTTTGGTAGTGTGATATCGCCTTCCACTATTCGAATCGAACAGTCAGGAAAATCCTCTAATATTTTGTCTTTTTCCTTATGTGCCTTTATGATTTCACCTGCCAACACAATTGCAATAACTTGTTGTGTTTGTTTCTTTTGAAATAACGCTCGAATTAGTTGACTCGAAATGAAACCAGGAAAACCTGTAAAAAAATGAACCTTCATTTCCCATTCCCCCTTGAACCTAGTGCATCTTTCTTGTTTCTTTATCCATTAAACTGTAAATAATCGGTACAATATACAGCGTCAGTAAAGTTGAGGTTACAAGCCCTCCGATAACAGCAATCCCCATTGGCTGATTCATCTCGGTCCCTTCTCCAATGCCAAGTGCGAGTGGTAATAGCCCTAAAATAGTTGTTAAGGCTGTCATTAAAATGGGACGAAGCCGGTCTTGGGTTGCAAGTAAAATTGCCTCATAAGCTGGCATGCCCATTGCCTTTTGCTGATTAATATAATCTACTAGTACAATGCCGTTATTTACGACTATGCCAACTAGCACTAAGATACCGATAACAGAGGTTACACCAATTAAAGTATTTGTAACGAACATAGCGATCGCCACACCAATGATCATTAATGGAACAGTAAACATGATAACAAACGGATATTTAAATGACTCAAATTGAGCTGCCATCACAATATATACAAGCACGATTGCTAGCATCACAGCTAGAAGCATATCATCGATTGCACTATCATAGAGCTCTCTGTCCCCACTGAACACAACTTGAGTAGTAGATGGTAAATTAACTTGTTCTAATGCTTTATCTACTTTTGCAGAGATTCCTCCCAACGATTCCTTTGTTTCATAATCTACAAAAAAGGCCACTGCTGCTGCTTGATCAGAACGACGAATGGATACCGGCCCCTCTTGTATAGAAACAGTAGCCACTTCCTCTAATTTTACAAATAATCCTGCTGGCGAACGAAGCTGCATAGCTTTTAAAGCATCTATACTCGTATTAAATGACTGCCCAAAACCTGTATAAACGGGTAATACTGCACCGTCATCAGTAATCAATTGGGACGTTAATTGACCTTTTGTCATTTGATTTACAGTTTGAGCGATTTGTGCTGGAGCAAAACCATAGTCTTTTGCTTTTTCACGATTAACCTCAATTTGAATCTCTTGAACAGTATTATCTAAATCCGTAGAAACATTTGTCACTTGCTGAATCGCTAGTAGTTTCTGCTGCACTTTCTTAACCGTTTGCTGTAGCCTCTGTTCATCAGAGTCTGTTAAGCGGAATGTTAAAGTGTGTGGTGACGAGCCTGTAGCTGTCGATACATTAAAAGTAATTTCAGCTTGCTCTCCAAATTCACCCTGTATATCTTGTTCTAATTCTTCCACAAATTCAAAAATGGAACGCTTTCTTTCTGCTAGTGGGACAAGTTTTACATACATTTCAGCTTGATTGGCACTAGTTTGTCCACGTGCTTGGGATTGTTGCGTACCACCAATGAAACTAACATACACATCTACATCTTTTTCCTGTTTTAATCGTTCCTCAATTTGCTTAACAATCTTTTCTGTTTCTGATACAGCGACACCTTTTTCAAGATTGACACTTATAGAGGTGAACCCCTCATCTGTAGGTGGTAAAAATTCAGTACCTATTCTAGTCAGTCCAAACAAAGAAAGACTAAAGCAAACCACTGTAAAAAGTAGTATAAGCATTCGATGCTTTAGTACCCATACAATTGACGCCTTGTAATGCCTATAAAATCGTGATTTACTGCGTTGGACATAAAAATTACTGTTTTTCATTTTTAAAAGTCGACTTGCTAGCATCGGAACGACTGTTAGCGCAACAACCAAAGAGGCAATTAAGCTGAACGAGATTGTTAAGGCAAACTCTGTAAAAATTTGACCAATCAATCCTTCGATGAACATAACAGGAATGAATACTGCTATTGTGGTTAAAGTGGAAGCGGTAATCGCAAGGGCTACTTCCTTTGTTCCTTCCTTTGCTGCAGTAATCGGATCCTTTTCTAGTCCTAGATGTCTTTCTATATTCTCAATAACGACTATGGCATTATCCACAAGCATGCCAATCCCAAGTGCCAGAGCACCTAATGTCATAATATTGAGGGAAAAATTCGCAAAAAACATCAAAACAAATGTAACAATAACAGAATAAGGAATCGCAATACCAATGATGATTGGACTCTTTACACTACGTAAAAAAACAAAAAGGATGAACATCGCAAATAATCCACCTAGTAGTAAGGAAGAGCCAATGTTACTAATCGCTAAATCTACATAATTACCTTGATCAACTAAAATATCTGCTGTAATTCCTTTATACTGTTCTTTCTTTAGTAATGCCTCTAAGGCCTTCTGGAACTCCTTAGAAACCTCTGCTGTATTTGCACCAGATTCCTGTAATACAGACATAAGAACTGCTGGATGCTCATTTGCACGTGTTGTGGTAATAGTTTGTTGTTCTGTCCTCTCGACGGTTGCAAGATCACCAACGGTTAGTGATTTGCCCGTTAAAGGATTCACAGAAACAATTAAATCGGCAATGCTTTCCGGAGACGATAATGTACTAACAATACGTGTTGTTAGCATTTTGCCATCATCTGTTGAAACAGGCTCACCAGGAAGAGACACATTATTCGCTTGAACTATTTGCATCACGTCTGTCTGAGTCAAGCCTTTTTCAACTAGCTTTGCTTCATCCAATTCTATTTGGATTTCATCAATCAATTTGCCAGAAACATTCACACTGGCAACACCCTCTGTCCGTAGCAGTTCCTTCTCTAAGTGCTCTGCTAATACACGTACATCTACTTGATTATTTTCCGCACGTAAAGACAGCTGAATAATAGGAAATTGAGACGGATCAAATTTTAGGAAACTAGGCTTGCCAGCATCATTAGGCAATGGGGTCATATCAATTCGCTGTAAAATATCAAGTTGGGCAACATCCATATTTGTGGACCAGTTGAACTCAAGCACAATTAAATTGGAGCCTTCCTGGGAGGTTGACTGGATTTTTTTAATACCAGGTAAGGTGGCAAGTGTAGCCTCTAATGGCTTCGTTATCTTTTCATTTACCTCCGTCGGGCTTGCCCCAGGATATGAGGTGACAACCACTCCAATAGGAGGATTTAACTCTGGAATTAACGTAATCGGTATTTTTAATAAAGATACACCGCCTAGTATGATGACAAAAAGCATAGTAACAATCGTAAAGACAGGTCTTTTAATAGAAAAATGACTAATATTCATATAAACAAACTCCTTTTCTACCTCTTCCTTTCTATGATAGCCGAAAAGGAGATTATTTTATAAATAAGCTCCCGTTATTGAGATACTATCTCTAAGGAAACTTATATTTCCTAATAATGTATATATTCTACAAACAGTGTCATTTTTCCTTGCAAAAAAACACGAATCGCAAAATTGTCGATTCGTGTTTTATAATTATAAAAGGCTATAAAGTTTAATGTTTTCGTTTTTATCTGCAAACCAACGCATAGCGAACTCATTTTCAAATAGGAAAACAAGATTGTCAAAACGGTCTTTTACAAGCATTGATCGACCTGATGACATTGATTCTTTGACATCCTCTTCATTTTCAATCCAGCGTGCGATTTTCGAACCAATTGGCTCCATTTTTACTTCCACATTGTATTCATTTTTCATACGATGTTCAAATACTTCAAATTGTAATTGACCAACTGCTCCAAGGATCACTTCCTCTGTATGCAGCGTTTTATAGTATTGAATAGCACCCTCTTGCACTAATTGTAAAATCCCTTTATGGAATTGCTTTGATTTCATAACGTTCTTCGCCGTGACACGGACGAATAATTCTGGTGTAAACTGTGGTAATTTTTCAAATTGGAATGTTTTCTTGCCACCTACAACAGTGTCTCCAATTTGGTATGTTCCTGTATCATATAAACCAATAATATCGCCAGCAACTGCTTCATCTACTGTCTCACGATCATCTGCAAGGAACTGTGTAGATTGTGTGACTTTAAATGACTTCCCTGTACGAGATAACGTCATATTCATTCCACGTTCAAATTTACCAGAAACAATACGTACAAAGGCAATACGATCACGGTGTGCTGGATTCATATTGGCCTGAATCTTAAAAATAAAACCTGAAAACTCATCATGCTCCACAGGATCAATAAACTGCTCATCTTCAGTAATTCTTGGCTGCGGCGTCGGTGCGAATTGTAAATAGGTTTCCAGGAAAGTTTGAACACCAAAGTTCGTTAATGCTGAACCAAAGAATACAGGTGTTAATTCCCCACGACGAATTTTTTCCTCAGAATATGCATTTCCCGCTTCATCTAAAAGTAAAATATCGTCCATTGCTTGTGAATAATAAGAAGTCACCTTCATTGGATGCTCCACAGCAAGCTCCCCATTGTCGTCAATTGGTAAGAAACGTTCCGCTTCATCTGTACGGAATTGCTCAATGCGTTTATTGTAACGATCATAAATACCAAGGAACTCTTTACCCATACCGATTGGCCAGTTCATAGGATATGCATTGATACCTAATACCTCTTCAAGCTCTTCGATCAATTCAAGCGGCTCTTTCCCTTGACGGTCTAACTTATTAATAAATGTAAAAATAGGAATACCACGCATTTTACAAACCTTAAATAGCTTTAAAGTCTGTGCCTCGATCCCTTTGGCAGCATCCACTACCATGACGGCACTATCTACAGCCATCAATGTACGATATGTGTCTTCCGAGAAATCTTGGTGACCAGGGGTATCCAAAATATTCACACGAGAGCCGTTATAATCGAATTGCATGACAGATGAAGTAACCGAAATCCCACGTTGTTTTTCGATCTCCATCCAGTCCGATGTTGCAAATTTACCTGTTTTTTTACCTTTTACTGTACCTGCATCACGAATGGCACCACCAAAAAGTAAAAGCTTTTCTGTAATCGTCGTTTTCCCAGCATCAGGGTGACTGATAATGGCAAAAGTACGACGCGATAGTATATCTTGTTCTAAATTTGAATTCATCTCGTCATTCTCCTTTTTTCATACTTAATAATAATAAAAGAAGACTTGCCTTTCGTACAACCTTTTTACATGAAATCTCAAAAAAGAAAACCCTTTAGTTACAACTAAAAGGGTTTCCTAAGAATTCAGCTTTCATCACACGAATTTTAATCGGCCTGCTTCTATCGCAATTTCTGCATCACTATGTGGAAATTTGGTATTTTCGATAATTTGATAATCCTCATGGCCTTTACCAGCAAAAATAATCATGTCACCTGGTTCAGCAATTTCAATCGCATGGCGCACTGCCTCTGCACGATCTCCAATACAAGCATAATTATCATGAAGCATACCTTTAGCAAGATCGCCTGTAATACTATCGTAGTCTTCATAGCGTGGATCATCTGTCGTTAAAATAACATATTCCGCAGCAGACGCTTTCTCAGCCATGGCAGGACGTTTCGATTTATCACGATTACCACCTGTTCCAACTAAGAAAATCAGCTTGCCCTTTTTATAAGGTTGCGCTGCTTCAATCGCCTTTTCAATTGCATCTGGAGTATGTGCATAATCAATAAAAATTTGTACAGGTAGATCTGAACATACTTTCTCCATACGACCTTTGACGGGCGGTAGTTGCTCGATTTGCTCAATAATGGACTCCATTGAATAGCCGCGACCATAAAATGCAATCATGGCTGCCAATACATTATAAATGTTAAATTCCCCAAGCAAATTCATTTTTACACGATAAATTCCTTCAGGCATTTCCACGTCAAATGATGTCATATAGTCGTGATACTCACAGTTAATGGCGCGGAAATCAGCCTTTTCATTTTTTAAACCATATGTCCACACTGGAAATGGTGTCATTGCAGCGTACCGCTCTGACCAAGCATCGTCAGCGTTCAACACAACAAATTTATTTTTTTCTAAATCTTGTCCAAGTTGGGAAAATAATAAGCCTTTTGCATGGCCGTATTCCTCCATCGTACCATGGAAATCAAGATGATCGTGCGTTAGATTCGTAAAAATAGCGATATCATAATCAACACCTGCTAAACGTCCAAGTGCTAATCCGTGTGATGAAACTTCCATTGTCATTAATCGACAGCCTTCCATTTTTGCACGGAAAATCATTTGTTGTGTTGATAACGCATCACTCGTTGTATTAGCTGATTCATATAAGATACCATTTAAATTAAAGCCAATTGTGCCGGATAAGGCCGATTTTTCGCCCATCCCATGCATTATATTTTGAATAATTCCTGTTACAGATGTTTTACCGTTTGTTCCTGTTACACCAATCATTGTTATGTCCTTAGAAGGATAATCAAAGAACTTTGCAGCTAGTAAACCTACTGCACGATCTGTATCTTTCACAATCACTTGTGCAATCGTCTCTCCTAGCGGTAATTCACGCTCTGTTACAACAATTGTTGCGCCGCCATCTACAGCCTTTTGCGCATAATCATGCCCATCTACTGTATAACCTTTGATACAAACAAACATGCTATTTGGTTGCACACTTCTCGAATCTATTACGATATCGCTAACCTGATCTGGCAGCACGCCAATTATTTTTTTCAAAGGTAATGCGCTTAACAATTCCTCTGCATACATTTCATAGTCCTCCAATCAATCTCTACACTCATATCATCATTCTTAATAATCGACAAAAAACGACAATATAAAATCCCCCACGTTCTATTGAACTTATTTTACTACTTATTTCATGATAAATAAAATGCCTCTCTTGTGTTTTTTCGACGAAAACGCTTTCATTCGAAGAAAAAATCATGTTTTCTTCAAATTTTCATTTATAATCACCAATCGGCATTTTTCGACATAGCGAGAAAGGTTTATATAGAGAACAATCGTCTATGCATTTGAAGCTTATAGTTACAATGGAGGCATGAGAAGATACCTCCATTGTTAGGCTATTTCATAATTGAGCGTACAATTTTCACTTTTTGTTTATATGGTGGGAACAGCACATTTGTCTCCAGCTTGGAAGATTTCTTCAAGATAGATTTCGGGTGAGTAAAGTTTTCAAAGCTCGCTTTGCCATGGTATGCTTTTACACCTGAAGGACCTACACCACCAAATGGTAAATGTAAATTTCCAACATGTGTGATGGTATCATTAATACATCCTCCTCCAAATGGTAATTCTTCCAAAAAGTATTGTATTGCTTTTTCATGTTCTGAAAAGAAATATGCCGCTAAAGGCTTCGGTAATTGGCGAATTTGATGAATTGCAAGTGGCAAATCATTATACATCATAACAGGTAAGATAGGGCCAAATAGTTCCTCCTGCATTGAAGGGCTTGTCCATTTTACATATTCAATAATTGTCGGTTCAATATATAAATCATCTCGATCCATTCGTCCACCATATGTAATGGCATCACGTTCTTCCACTATTATTTGCTGTAAACGATCGAATTGTTTCAAATTGACGATACGTCCGTAATCAGGGCTTTTCAAAGGATTTTTGCCATAAAACGAACGGATTGTTTCTTTTAATATTTTCATAAACCGGTCATAAACGTCTTTGTGTACAAGCAGATAATCTGGGGCCACACATGTCTGTCCAGTATTAGTAAATTTCCCCCATACAATCCGCTTTGCCGCTACTTCTAAATTTGCTGTTTGATCGACAATTGCAGGACTTTTGCCACCAAGCTCTAAAGCAACCGGTGTCAAACGTTCTGCAGCAGCTTTTGCTACTACTTTACCTACGGCTACACTACCTGTAAAAAAGATATAATCGAAGGAAGCATGGATAAGAGCCGTAACCTCTTCCTTTTCACCTTCTACAATACGTACGTATGAAGAAGGGAATGTTTCCTCAATGATTTTTTTCACAATGGCTGCTGTGTGTACAGATGTTTCTGACGGTTTGACGATTGCTGTGTTTCCTCCAACAATGGCACCAATTAGTGGCTCCATTACAAGCTGGAATGGATAATTAAAAGGCCCGATTATTAATGTAACTCCATATGGCTCACGAACAATAAAGCTCTTGCCCATTTGATATTGTATCGGTGTTTTGACTGCTTCTGGTTCCATCCATTCTTCTACATGCTTTACCATATATGAAATACTATCTAATACAATGCCAATTTCTGTTGCATATGCTTCAAATTCACTTTTACGAAGGTCTAAGTATAGCGCATTCAATATTTCTTTCTCATATTTCAAAATTGAAGTTTTTAATTTCTTTAGTTGCTCTTTTCTAAATTTCACACTTTTTGTAGCGCGGGAAAAATAAAATTGACGTTGCTCTGTAATCATATTTTCTACATCTTGTAACGTAAAATTCATCAATAAAGCACCCCTTTTTTTAAAATGGCATACATAGTTTTTTTCATTTTGAAACAAACTATCTTTGTCTATACGATACAACATCGAGAGGCAAAAATCCTCTTTCTACATCAAGGGGGTGTAATGGCAATATGTGAAATGAAATGTTTTAGTTTTTTCATCTCGGGAAATATACAACTACATATTAAAACCGAAACGGGGGCGTAGATGAATGACAACAACAACAGGAACATGGTGGGAGTCCATTTTTTCTGGACCATTATCGCATGGAATTTGTGAAGAAAAAATAGTGCTATTACAAGATGAGGCTTTCTTATATCTCTCTACAATACCTGTGGAGAATGAAGAAATTCCAGAAGGAAATTAAAAAATAACGCATTATAGGATGCCCCTATAATGCGTTTTTATTATTCTAATTAACAATAAATACTTGCTGCAATTGTTCTAATTGTGCTTCAAGTCTACTGATGGCCTCTTCCTCTATCGCAAAGCCCCCCTCTTCCAAACGAATAATTTGTTTATCTACAATGTAAACAGAATTAGTAATGGATGTGGCTCCCAGTACAGCTAATACTGGCTTAAGCGCATATTCCAATGCCAGTAAATGGCTAATTGACCCTCCTACGGCAATCGGGAGTATAGCCTTATCGAGCAAGGCTTTCTGGGGTAGTAAATCCAAGTAAGTCTTCAAAATACCTGTATAGGATGCTTTATAAATAGGTGTGAGGATGACAATAAAATCTGCTCCCTTCACATGCTCATTTTCAGATTGTATTTCCTTACTAGAAAAATTCGCTGTTAATAAATCTGTAGCTGGGAGCTCATGTACATAATTTGAGTGAACCTCTACTCCTTGTGCAATGAAATGATTCTCCACCTTTTCATGAATGGCGGTAACTCTAGAATTTTTTGAATTACTTCCATTAATAATGACTGCTTTTGTCATCTTACCCACTCCCCTTAGCATTGTTATTAAAAAAGGCCCCTATTCTACAATTCGATGGATAATCGTTTTGTAAAATAGAAGCCTCTAGATGTCTAGTTAACTTAAATACCTAGTATTCTTATAAAATTAATTTAACATAAATTTCTTGAATGTCAACAGCTTTTTATCATTGGTGGATTGCTTTCCCAAATACAGCTTTTGCTACATCACCAATATGCTCCGATACAGTAGGGTGTGGAAAAATCATATGTGCAAGTGATTGAGCTGTACCCCCGATATTTTTTGTTGCTAATAGTGCATTAAGCATTTCTGTTGCACCATCAGCTACTACACAAGCACCTAAAATTTGCCCATTATCCTTGGATGAAATTAGCTTCACAAAGCCTTCGGTATTCCCCTCCATTAATGCCTTTGCATTTGTTTGTAGTGGCATTTTCGTTACAATGAACGGTGATTTGACTTGCTCTTCTAGTAAACCAAAAGTGGCAATTTCAGGATGTGTATAAACACAACGTGGAATGCATGTTTGATCAATTGGTATTGGTTGATTGCCTACTATATAATCGACAACATATATTCCCTCTGCACTGGCAGCATGTGCAAGTTGATAACCACCCACTAAGTCACCAATCGCATAAATATTTGGCAAGCTTGTTTCAAAATGCTCATTGACAGCGATTAATCGACCATCAAGAGCTAATTCTAATTGTGTAGCAATTTCGATATTGGGACGACGTCCAGTTGCAAATAATAGGTTTTCATATGTATAAGATCCTTTAGATGTATGAATGGTATTATCTTCAAATTTTTCAAATTGAAAATCTGTCACAAGATCAATACCAAGTTTCTTCATCTTTTCTCGAATCAGCGGTCTTGCTTCAGCCTCTTCCGTTTGTAAAATATCCTCGCTATGATTAAGTACTGTTACCTTTGTACCAAGTGGTGCTAAACTAAACGCCATTTCAATTGCAATTACGCCCCCACCAATAATCGTTAACTGGTCTGGAAGCTTGTCTATATCGAAAAAGGTGTCCGTCGTATAGTAGGTAGATGTCTCTAATCCTTCAAATTGTGGAACAAATGGTTTACTACCAGTCGCTAAAATAATATGTGATGACTTTATCGTCTCATTCCCGATCGTTATCGTTAAATCCTTTACGACTGAAGCTTCACCACGATATAAAGTAATATGATTGCTGGCAATATCATGCTCAATGTTTGTTATTAGTTCATGAATAATCGTATCTTTTCGTTGCATTAGTCGAGGAAAATTAATTTCTACTTTAGGCACTTCTATTCCCCAGCTATTCCCTCTTTTTATTTCCTGCACAAGTTTACTATGCTCCAATAAAATCTTTGACGGAATGCAGCCAACATTATAGCAGGCTCCTCCCAATTTATCTCGTTCGATTAGCGCTACTTTTTTGCCATTCTTGGCTGCATGTATGGCAGCCACATAGCCACCTGGTCCCGCTCCAATAATAGCAATATCAAAATTTTCCATAATTTTCACCTCATGTACCACCATATCATTTGCAAATTTTGAATGCAATGACAGACATAGTAAAAGCCTTCCATACAATGAAAGGCCCTTTGATATACTTGTTTACATTTTGTGAGCATTCGGTTTTCTTTCACAGGTATTGACCTGCTCTCGGGTATTTGTTTCTCTTTCGCGAGTATTCGACAATCATTGAGTGTTTAATAAATATTTCGTTGCCAAAATCGTTGCTGGGCAATGGCAGCTACAAATTTTTTCGGAAAATCTTTGTTACCTGTAGCTAAAACGATGCCTGGTCCTACATTGGCATTCGACATATTGAAGAAGGTTGTGCCAGTTGCAGCAAATCCTATGGGCTTAAAGTGACGATATGCTTCATTTATATAATTCACGATATAAGTATTAAATTTGGCCTGATTACTTGCCTTTACTCCAACAACATATAATGAGTCAAATAATACAGCATCGGTTGTAATAAATGTGTCAGTAGCTGTTAATTGCACACCATTATTCCCTGTCACAACACCTAGTCGATCAGAGATGATACTGTAGCGCACACCTTGTCTTGTCAAATATTTCAATACTTCCCCGACTTCATTTGCATCAAAGCCATCACCAATTAAGACACCTACTTTCAGCGTATAAGGCAATTTAACGGTATTGGCTTGACTCAGTGCAGGTGAAGAGGCCGTTACCTTAGACTGTTCGCCATTAGGTCGATTAACGCCAACATTGTCTGCCACTGTTGTAGCCATTACTTTATCCACATGAACAAACATATCTACTACTTGCTGACGAACAAATTTACTTTTCACTTTTCCCACTTCGAAGCTAAAGGCATCGATAATGTGTTGTTTTTCGGGTGGAGACATGCTGTTCCAAAAGAGCCTTGCTTGTGAAAAGTGATCGTCAAAGGATTTACTACGTGCTCTTGTGATTCGTCCCTCAACCTTTTCTTCATAATGAACATAACCGCCTTCTTTTGCAGTAGAAGTAGCTGGTGTATTATTTGCTAATGAATTTTTATGATAGCTTACCCTGCCTAAATTAATGGTCTGTCGACTAAAGCCATTACGTTGATTGTTATGCACTGGGCAAATCGGGCGATTAATAGGGATTTCTGCAAAATTTGGTCCACCTAAGCGAATCAATTGTGTATCTAAATAGGAAAACAATCGACCTTGTAGTAGAGGATCATTCGTAAAATCTATGCCAGGTACAACATTACCTGGATGGAAGGCAACTTGCTCTGTTTCAGCAAAGACATTATCCACATTGCGATTTAAGGTCATCTTTCCAATTTTCTTTACAGGCACTAGCTCCTCTGGCCATAGCTTTGTCGCATCTAAAATATCAAAATCAAATTTAAATTCATCCTCAGGTTCTAGTATTTGTATACCTAACTCAAACTCTGGATAATCTCCAATTTCGATGGCTTCCCATAAATCTCTACGTTGAAAATCGGGATCCTTCCCTGCAATTATTTGAGCTTCATCCCACACAAGAGAATGCACTCCTAACACAGGCTTCCAATGGAATTTAACAAATCTTGATCTACCTTTGTCATTGACGAAACGGAACGTATGCACACCGAAGCCTTCCATCATACGAAAGCTTCTAGGAATTGTTCGATCAGACATATGCCACATAATCATATGAGCAATCTCTTGGTTATTCGCTACAAAATCCCAAAACGTATCATGAGCTGAGGCTGCTTGTGGCATATCATTGTGTGGCTCAGGCTTTACGGCATGAATCAAATCGGGAAATTTAATGGCATCCTGAATAAAAAAGACAGGGATATTATTACCGACTAAATCATAGTTCCCCTCATCCGTATAAAATTTCGTTGCAAACCCACGTACATCACGAGCTGTGTCCATCGAACCTAAGCTCCCTACCACTGTCGAAAATCTGACAAACACCGGTGTTTTCTTTTTCGGGTCCTGTAAAAATTTCGCCTTCGTATACTCTGACATGGATTCATATAGTTCAAACTCGCCATGTGCTGCAAAACCTCTGGCATGTACAACACGCTCTGGAATACGCTCATGATCAAAATGGGTGATTTTTTCTCTAAGATGAAAATCCTCCATAATTGTCGGGCCACGAACACCTGCCTTTAACGAATCTTCATCATTGGACACCCTTAGTCCCTGATTCGTTGTCATTTTCGTGCCCTCATTCTCGACACGAAACGGCTCAAGTTGATGATCCTTTGCGTTTCCTTCTACATTTTTGGATTGATTCGACTTTGAGTTATCCACGCAATCCCCTTTCATACATGTACTGAATTTCGCTCCATATACACTATATGTTTTTGAAAAAGAAACATGCCTTCATTTAGACAAAGC
This sequence comes from Lysinibacillus sp. FSL K6-4013, assembly GCF_038630435.1. Classification (NCBI taxonomy): domain Bacteria; kingdom Bacillati; phylum Bacillota; class Bacilli; order Caryophanales; family Bacillaceae; genus Lysinibacillus; species Lysinibacillus sp. FSL K6-4013. The sequence goes on along the minus strand of NZ_CP152031.1, from coordinate 864,915 downwards.
CTTATGTAAAGATAAAAACAGGCTTCTATTTGTTAATAGAAAACCTGCTCCATTTTAAAATATGTATCGTATCATTTCATGTATGTTACAGTATGGGTTGTCACGGCTCTCTGTCTCTCGGAGGGCCATCATATCTGTGCAATTTTTAATTGCTACCTCATGTCGTAATGCAATGGGGGCTATGATGGATTCATCAGCCTTATGCCGAAAATAACGACTCACACCAAGATGCTGTTCCATTTTGTCATTTAGGACAGCCCGGGGGTATTTTTCTGTACTGTCGACTTCCTCAAAATGCAAGAGTAACCACAATTCAAATGCTTCATTTGTATAGGCAATATGAATATTTTTTTCCTCACAAAATTGATTTACTTCCTCTAATTGCTTTTCGGTTAGATCATCCTTATCAAAAACAATCCAAACCTCATCAAAGTATTGATAGCTGGAATCTCTATAAGCATGTTGGGCCAGTTTGATCGCTGAACGTTTAACGTTTTTTATTTTGACGCTAACCATCTTAGAGCGCTTTAAAATACGCATTTGTTCAAAATAGATGCGTTCTGTTTCACCTTCACAATAAATTAAAATGGTTTTACGCAGTGTTCGGCTCCCTTGTTGACGTACTCTCACTGCTCAGATACCTCCGCTTCTTCTAAGTATTGTTCAGATAAATACTCATTAATAACAGGTGTTGCACCAAATTCCCCTTTCATATAGCGTTTCGCATAAGAAAGATCTCCACGTTTCTTTTGTAAATCTGCAAAATCAAATAAGGAGTATAATTCCGATTCATTTTTAAAACTTTTATTAACAAACCAAATTTGATCGGAGCGTAATGGCTGATCAAGTAATTCTATTTCATGACTCGTCACGACGAATTGATTACTGCTATTGCGTTTACTATTCATAATAGCCATTAAAAACTCACAAATCGATACATGGAATGCTGTGTCGAATTCGTCTATAAAAATAGTTTTTCCTTTATTATAAGCATCTACCATCACACAGGCTAAATGCAGCATTCGCACTGTCCCCTTAGAGTCCATTGTCCAATTAATTGTTTCTGTCCCTATCGGTGCACCTGCTTCATCAAACGATAAATAATGTAGATCAATATCTACTTCTTGAATCACTTCAGATGAATCAAACTCATAGCCAATTGTATTTTTCTCTCTGCGTTCCACACGTCTAGCAGTGACATCTTGAATGGAGAGGTCTGCAATCTTTAGAAGTTTAATCACTTCCTTTTTAAAGGGCTCCTCTTCAAGTTTACGAATAAGAGGATGATTTGATAACCGATTTGCTTCATCTAGGAAAAGAATTTTATGTAAAAACCAATCGAATATCTTTAAAGCGTCTGGATCATTAAAAACATGTAATACTGATAGAAAGGCTGTATTATTACGTGTATATTTTGTCAATTCCTGTGAAGCTGTTTGAAATGTTTCATAAGAATATTCTGTACCATCCCATTGTCTGACAAATAGTTCTTCCTTCAGTGACTTGTTCGTTTTCACAAGACGTTCATAGAGAACTTGAGAAGCATTATACTGTATTTCATAATCATATAAAGCGCCGTCCAAAAAAAGCGATATCATAAACTCGGTTGGTTTGTCTTGCTGACTTCCTAACTTAAACGGTTGATAGGGTAAACGTAACTGCTTTACATTATTTAAGTTTTCAAAATTAAAAAGCAAGGATCGTAATACTTTAATAGCCGTAAAAAGATTAGATTTTCCGCTTCCATTTGGGCCAAAAATAAATGCACTTTTTACAAGACGTAGTGTATCAAACTGAATTGTATGGGTGTCCTTCCATTTTCGTAGGCGACTTCCCGCTACCATTGAAAACAACGTATCATCTTTATAACTTAAGCAATTTTTTACTCTAAAATCTACAAGCATATGTAAGCCTCCGTCCACAACCATTTCTTTAATGAATTATTATACTATAGACATAGAAAAAGACATATTACGCAATGTAATACTAATTGAATGCAAAACATCGCTTTAAATACCTTAAATTCAGTTATATCAAGGGTTTCCAACTTATATATGTTAAAATAATTATGCAGAATAAAGCATAATGGAGTATGCTTTTGGGGCTAAGTGGGGCTAGATTGGGACCAATGAATTCAATAATGGCGGTTAATGAGTAGGGCTAGATAAATGTAAAAACTTGGATTAAAAATATACGACGAACATGCGTACAAAAATGTCTGAGTTGGATTGGGGTTAATAAACTGTACCCTATAAGATAGACACTTAAAAAAGGTCATCTTATAGGGCATTTTTGTTTATTATGACCGTGACCTTTATTTATTTTTTACTTTGCTTTTAACTTCAAGATACATAATCATAGAAATAACTATTACAAATATAGTTAAAATCACTAGCGCAAGATATTTAATTTTTTCTATGTTTGAATCTAAAGGTAATGAAAATCCATCCATTTTTAATAAAGTAAGATAAGAAAAAAGAGTAGAAAGCCCTGCTAATAATAAGCTAACCATTCTGCTATATGTCCTAGTATTCTCTTCTTCTTTCAATTTATAATTAGCTATTTCCGTATTATCAATTTCGTCATTTATAAAATGATACTTTACTTTTTCAATTTCTTTAGAATAGTTCTCCTTATCATCTTTTGGTAAAAAACTTGAATCTAAAATTTCTTTAATCAACATATTTAATATACTTACTATATCATCTGCATCTTTTAATTCTACTTATGCTTTGTGCATGTTGCTAAATAATAAGATCTCATTATACTTGGTTCTGGTAACTTATTTTCAACAATAAATTCCTGTAACACATGTAAAACTTCTTTTGTAACTTGTCTTATATTTTTCTGATAGTCTTTATTATTTTTAATTTATTCATCCAATTTGTTATAAAGTATACTATCACGCCTGTTACAATACTTATTACCCATGCATTGTTAAATACCATCAATATTGTTTTCATTTTTTCCTCCAGAGAATATTATAATGAATGGAGTTATATGTAACTGGTAGAATTATGAGGAAATTTAAAAAGCCACATCTGGTTATTGTGACTACGTATTACTTATTCTCCCTCTATTCCGAAACCTATTTTACATTAAAAACGCTATAACCTTGGGGTTGCAATAGGAGCAATGTCTGGATGTCCCACAGGAGCTTTCTCGAGCATAATAAAAGGACTTACAGTTATGAAGAATAATCACATTGCAAGTCCTATCATATTAAACTATAGCTCAGTTACTTTAATAAAAATTTTAATTTTATTTACGAAATGAACAATTTGATAAAGTAAAGATTACTTTATTCATATTTTGCTCTAATTTTTTTGTGTAATTCTTCAAATTCCGAGCCAGCTTCTAAGTTGGTTGAAAATTCCTTGCTCGGTTTAATCATTGCTTTTCCCTGATCTTTTCCTGCAATCATGAACTTTCCATCTTCGCGCTCTACTAAAAACATGATGTATTCTTCTTCATCAGCCATCTTGGTATATTGTTCGGAAATAACCTCGAGCTTCCCAATAGTCTTATTTTCGCCAATTGCATATGGCTCAAGGACAGTTAACTTATCACCAATCTTTACTTCCCCCTTTATGGGTTTCGTAATTATAACCTCACGTTCGGTCCAATACCACAGGGGTAATCCATCATTGTCATATTCCATATGATTTATTACGTTTGGTGTTACACGGACAGTTGCGATAACATCTGAATCATTTTCTATTTCAGAAACCTCTTGGTATATCTGCATATCAGAACGGGATATGATGGTACTTTTTAAAGTATTGTCGAGATAGACAAACGTAGCATAGCCGACAGCGATTATAGCTAATAATACAATTAATCCATATTTAGTTTTTTTGTTTACCATTAAAATATTCCCCCTGTCTATTTCCCATATATGGCTTTTAGGCCATTTTTGTCATCCGTCTGGGTTACACTATAATCAAGATCTCCTTGAAGCATGATGGCTGGTGATGTATTAGAGTGATCTAATCCAAGAGAATGACCAAACTCATGTCCTGGTGCCTTGTATTGCCATTTTTCAGATATATTTTTATATACTGGTTGATTAATCCTTATTCTTGACATTTCATAAGTGCAATCCCAACATGCAACATAGTTTCCAAAGAAATCAGTTTTGTAGTTTAGGGCATCAGCTACACTTGTATCCCCTGTGTCACCTGCATAAATTTTTATATCTACATAACCCGATGTAACAGGTGTAAGTTTCACCTTTGTCGATACATTATTCCATTGAGTGGCCCCATAATCAACGCGACCTCCATAACCATAACTACCAACAGAAGCATCTTTCCAATAAGTTAAATTAGCTGCACTAACGGCACTCCATTTACCATTGGGGCCATTTCGAACATAAGCATATGCTTGTGTTGCAGAGATAATAACAAATAATGTTGTAATAAAAACGACCAATATACTTCTATTCTTCTTCGTTAAAATTGTAACCATCCCCCATATATGTTAGTAAAGAAATTAATATACTAATTTATTATTGTTTTATAGTAAATGGGTAATAAGTATTTAAATAACAGTATCCTTAAACCATTACAAAGAATCGTGTTAATAGACACTTGTTTGGGTCAAGACTTCAATAAATTATTGTGATTGTTCTCCCACTATCTTTCACTTTGAGAACACCCCTTCTCCACCAAGTCTTTTCTCCCTCTTATGCTGCTGCATATCTAGGAGATACGCTGTTCTCATGAAAAAGAGACTACCAATTTAGTAGTCTCAATTGCTTGTTTCTTCACAAGACGTACAAGCGAACGTCCAAATGCTTGTTTCTGACATACACGTACAATTAATGGATATAAAAAAACACCTACCGAAGTGAGTGTTTTATGGCTATCTTATATTAATGGGGTAACCTTATTAAACTCTAGTTGGTTTTTATAAATAATTCTATCAGTATTTGCTAAAAGTAGTTCTACTTTTAGCCTTGAAATTTCATCCTGTAGGTCTAGATACTTTTGCTTTCAAACATCCGTTGTAGAACTATATTGAACGTGTATCTGTGCCCTTTTAATGGGGTATAGCGATGTACTTCCCCTTACACAATGCATAAGCGTCACGTAAAGCTTAGGAAAGCTGTAGTGCTTGTAAAATTTGTGGATTGGTCTGTGATTTCATTTTAATTCTCGCTTGAAAATCTTGAAGGTATTTTCGATGTACTTCTTTTTCATTCAATTAATTACACCTCCCTATGTTTGGAATCGCTTCCTAAAATAACTGTACATGGTTTACGTCATACACACTGTACCGTTTTGTTGAATCGAGGAGTAAATGTGAAGGTAATCGCTGAAAGATTGGGTAACACGCCTGATATGGTTTATAAAGTATATGGACATGTTTTGAAAGAAATGGAGACTGAATCTGTATCTTTGTTTAGTCAAAGTTTACAAACAAGTGGGGCCAATCAATAAAAAAACAGGCTAGAAACACTAATACAACAAGGTTTCTAGCCCATGCAACATATTACGCAATGTAATATGCCTTTATACTTTATCCACTTTTTTGTTGAATTTCTGCTAATGTTTCATTTTGTAGCGCGTGCAGTGTACGTTCAATGCCTTCTGCAAAAGAAATTTTAGGCTTCCAACCAATTGCATTCGCTAATTTATCATTATTTAAAAATGAATGCTCAATATCTCCTTCTCGTGCTGGGGCATATTGAATTTCTAGTGGATGATTTAAATGTTGGAGCAGTAAGATGACTTGGTGAATAGACCAAGCCTCATTAGTGGATACATTATACGTACCTTGTAAACGCGCTGATACACCTGCATAAATAGCATCAGCAATATCATCTACATAAATAAAATCACGCGTTTGTTCACCATCACCGTAAATTGTAAATGGTTTACCTGCTATACTGCTTTTTAACATACTTGGAATCACGGCCGCTTCACCTTGCATTTGCTGTCCTGGACCGAAAACATTGGCAAATCTATATATGAGAACGGGCAAACGATAATCCTTTTGCCATTTCTCACAGTAGGTTTCGCCAATGCTCTTATTTAATCCGTACATAGATATTGGTTCACAGACATCGGATTCTTCTAATGGTGGATAGTGACTATCTCCATAAACAGCTGCTGAGGAGGCAAAGACAAAGTGCTGTACCTTATACTTAGATGATAAAAAGAGCATTTGGCTAAGCCCAACGATATTTGTCAAAATATCCTTTACTGGCTCCTGGATAGATTGCTGCACGCTCGTTTGCGCTGCACAATGGACGACCACATCAAAGTTTATTTCCTTAAAAAGATGCTCGCAAACCTCATCTTCAACATTTAAAAGATAGGATTTATGCTCAAAGTCAACATTCCGTAAATGCCCCGTACTTAAATTATCAATAATATAAATCGTCGCACCTTCTTCAAAAAAGCGCCTACCTACTGCACTACCAATAAAACCATAGCCACCTGTCACTAATACATTCATCCTATCGCCCCCAAAAACAATATGATGATTTATATGCAGTAATTACTAAAAATATGCAAGAAACTTATTTGTTGGTAATTTTTCTCAAATTCTTTTTACTAGTTTAATTCATTAACAAGTATCTATTTTAAGCTATATAAAAAGCATGTTTGAAAATTATTTCAAACATGCCCTAGCTATCTATTTTTAAGCTGGATTAATTTCTAATTCAACCGTTACTTTAATATCTTTCCCAACAAGGACCCCACCAGTTTCTAATGCCGCATTCCAAGTTAGACCAAAGTCTTCACGATTAATTGTTGTTTCAGCTTCAAAGCCGTATACTTCTTGACCCCATGGATTTGTGCCTTTTCCATTAAATTCTGTATCAAACGTTACTGATTTTGTAACGTCTTTGATTGTTAAATCACCAGTTACTGCATATTCATCGCCTGCTTTTTTAGCAATGTTTGTAGATTTAAACGTAATCGTTGGATATTTTTCTGCATCAAAGAAATCTGCTGCTTTTAAATGATTATCACGATCTTCGCTACGTGTATTAATGCTTGCTGGGTCGATTGTAAAGCTAATGTTAGCAGTTGTTAAATCTGCAAGATCTGCTGCCTCAATATCTGCTGAGTAACTGTCAAATACACCCTTAACTTTTGATACCATCATGTGTTTTACTTGAAAGTTAATTGCTGAGTGCCCTAAATCAATGTTCCATTTTGCCATTATAAATTCCTCCAATTGGTTGATTTTATCTCGATTTCGAGATATATTTTAAAATATGAAGCAACTACATCTTTTATGTTACCCAAAATGGGATAGGATAAACATTTGTAGTTACTTATTTGTTTACATCTTAGCTTATGAAAAGTTTTTAATTACTTTCTGTAACTTACTATATATTAATAATTTAGTTACGTCAAGTAATTAAAAGTAAATTTTTAAAATATAAAAAAGGATGTACGAGTTATAAAATGTACCCTTTGTAAAGGACATTTTGAAAAAGGTTAGGCAACTTCTTGAAGCTGCTGTCTGTATTTTGCAGGCGGCAGCTTTTTTAAATTCCATTGCCCTCGATAATGATTGTAGTAAATCATATAACTCTTAATTTCTTTCTTTACTTCTTCTAACGTTTCACATGCTCTAATAGTTGTTTCATCTTTAAAATGCCCAAAGAACGATTCTTGTGGCGCATTATCCCAACAGTTTCCTCGACGTGACATGGACTGTCCTAAGCCAATTTTCTTCACTAAGGCTCGGAATTTTGGATTCGTATAGTGGAAACCTTGATCCGAATGGATAAAGGCATCCTCCCTTAAATGCCGATGTTTCTTTAATTTATGTAACGTATTGAGCGCAATTTCTATACCCAATGTAGAGGATACTTCATACGCTAAAATTTCATTTGTTTCGGCGTCTTTTATCGTTGATAAATAAGCACGTTTACCGCCTCCATATGTTAAATATGTGATGTCGGTTAGTAATACTTTTCCTGCCACACCTTGCTTGAAGTTGCGCTGTAAATTGTTAGGGCATATACGGTGTTCCTTCGTTGCTTTTGCCATACGACGCGCTGGATTGGCTTTTCGAATGGGACAGATAATATTAAACTTTTTCATAATGCGACGGATACGCTTAAGGTTGTACGTAATTTCATATTGGTTTTCTAGTGTCATTTTTATTTGACGTGCGCCTTTCTTTCGTCCTCGGAAATGAAAGGCCTTTAAAATGACTTCTTTCACCACTTCATCTTCTTCATTCTGTTTTTGACGAGTTAAGACAGCTTCTTCTCTAAAATAGCGATAGTAGCCTGAGCGTGAAACCTTTGCCATTTCACAAAGATATCGTACCATCCGTTTTAATTGATATTTTTCAATAATTTGATGGATTAACTCAAATTTTTGTGTAGTACTTATTTTGATTGCTTCCTTATCAGCTGCCTTTCGAGTTGATCTAGCTTTTTTAAAAATTCGTTTTCTGCTTCTAACAATTTCATCTTCGCCTCTAAGCGGGCGTATTTTTCTTCTATACTTAATTCGCGTTCTAAAGGGCGACCTGAAGCATGTTTTCTGGCATCTTCTAAGCCTGTAAGCCCATGCTCTTTATAAGCTGTACGCCAACGATTCGAAGCTCTCCGAATACGAGCTGGACCAAGGGCTTCAATGTCAAAACCCGCCTCAAAAAAGATTTCACTTGGATATTTTCCTTTATCGTATTCATCAATAAAAAATTCTTTAAATTCATCTGTATAAGTAATGGCTTTCGCGCTTACTGTTTTGACGTATGGATTTAATTTTAATTGTGCCTGTTGTTGTTCCGAAAAAAATTTTTTAGTCATACAATCTACCACCGCTCGTTTTTTCTTCATTATAAATAAAAATACCCTATAAGATGACCTTTTTGAAAGTGTCTATCTTATAGGGTACATTTTATTATCGGTACATCCCTATCTATTCTACCCTCCACGTTTTACTAACTTGCTTGCATAACAATGCGATAATCGTCACTCATCACAGCATCCTTGCATGTCGATAAAGTAAGAATTTTATCCTCTGGACTTAAATCAACATCCATCTGAATAGCAGACCGCTCCTGTTCATAGCCCTCATATAAGGTATCGAGGTATAGGATTGGATGTTTATCCACATAGCCTTGCTTAAAGTAATTTTTAAGATTACCAAACATTGTATTATTCTTCATAGCATGTCCATATAAAACCGTGGTTTTGTCCATACTCAGTATATTATTTCGGTAATCCATAAACACACTTCCAGCCCGACTCTCCTGATCTTTAAAGTTTTAAATAATAGTCATTGGTATCAGCTTGTTATATCGGATTATTAAGTTTTGTCCCATCCACTAAAATCCACCCAACAATATGAGGATTGATCGCTAATAAATCATGAAATTGTGGTCGTATAGGTTCCTCTACCAGTGTATGTCAACACTAATCCAAATTCGACCTCAATATGTCAAATTTCCCTCCTAACAAAAAGAATATCACCAAAATTTGGTGATATTTAGCACAGCATATATTATTTTGCAAAAATCTCAAAAATACCAATCATAATTAGTAGCCATCCTGATATTGCAGTAGAATGCCTGCCAATAAACGTTTTTCCTAGTAAAGAGCCACATCTACTTCCCACCCCAACTGTGATAAAGGAAAATACCCCGATGGAAATAACTGTCCAAAGGGCCGAGATGCCATTTGCGCCTATTGCAATACCCCCTGCTAAACAGTTCGCTGACAAGACAAAGCCAAGTGCCATTGCTTCTCTTGTTGAGATTACTAGATTTTTATCTTCATCAAATAATTCGGGATTTCCTGCTATCCGCTGATTAGAAAAATTATTGGACATCAAAGTCCATATACCAATCACACACAGTAGTAAACTCCCTAGTAAATTGGCAGTATGCGGTGAAATATACTCAACAACTGTGCTACCAGCTGTTACTGCGACATATGTGACAATCATCGACATAACAGCAATCACAGCATTCGATAAAATCGGGATTTTAACTTGTTTGACGCCATAAGCTAGGCCAATCCCCAAGTTATCTAAATTCGCAGCAATTCCTATTAGAATAATTGTAATCCAATGCATACTAAGCCTCCTCAAATCTCCATCTCTCCATTTTCACCTATCGTATGTCACCAATAAAAAAATTTATGGGCACAGGGAAGTTTAGTTGACTATTTACCATCTTTTTCGACTGTTTGAATAAACCATCAATTTGACAAAAGTAACAACTTGTTTATAAAATTAAGTTGTTACTTGTAAATATTTTTACTTATATGTAAGAAATAATAGAAAGGAGATGTAATATGAGAATCATAAAATTATTGAAAATAGGTATAGTATTTATATGCATTTTAGTGTTAACTGCATGTGGTTCAGAAAAAGAGGATACAAAGAATAATGATAAAGGTGAAATCAATTTAGCATATGTTGAATGGGATACTGAGGTTGCTTCTACACATGTAGTAGGACAAGTATTAGAGGAATTAGGATATAAGGTAACATTGACGCCTTTAGACAATGGGATCATGTGGGAGGCACTTGCAAACGGAGAGGTAGACGGTATGGTATCTGCCTGGTTACCGCAAACACATGCCCCACAAGTAGAGAAATACAAAGATAAAATAGAGAATTTAGGTGAAAATCTAACGGGTGCTAAGATTGGTTTAGTCGTTCCAAGTTATATGGATGTCGATTCTATTGAAGATTTAACAAACCAAGCTAATCAAACCATTACTGGGATAGAACCAGGAGCCAATATGATGGCTACGACTGAAAATGCCTATAAGGAATATAAGAATCTGGAAGGTTGGAATGTATTGACCTCGTCTGCTGGTGCAATGACCGCAGCCCTTAGCCAAGCCATTTCCAATAATGAAGAAATCATCATTACAGGCTGGTCACCACACTGGATCTTTAATGCCTATGATTTAAAGTATTTAGATGACCCGAAAGGCTTATATGGAACAGAAGAATATATTGGCACTTTTGCGCGAAATGGTTTAAAAGAGGATGCCCCTGAAGCCTATCGTGTCCTTGACCGTTTCAACTGGAGTGCCGACGATATAGAAAGTGTAATGTTTGATATTATGGAAGGTATGAGTGCCACAGAAGCTGCGAAAAAATGGATTGATAACAATCCAGATAAAGTAGCCGAATGGACGAAAGATGTGGATGCATAAAAAGAGAATCCATTTACTACTCATTAGTAAATGGATTCAGACTGTAGACGGCTCATTCTATAATAGAATGAGCCGTCTACAATTTTAAACGTTCCCAAAAATGAGGGGGTTCAGAAGCGTAATTATGAACTAGCACCCCAACATTAGATTTTTAATTCCAATATTTTGAGTGTACGGCTTATCGGACGCCCTCTCACCTTGTCAAAAGTTTCTGCGAATGAAATCGCCATATTTCAACATAGAAGCTACTGCCTAGCAGCTATTAAAAAATTATCCTTTAAAAAGCGTATAGTAAAGGGGTAGATTATTGAACTACTTCAGGATGGAAACCATCGTTTTGGAAGTAGTCATCATGTGACCAAATATTTAATTTTGCATTCTGAGCTTTTTGTTGAATAGCTCTAAAGGCATCTTCGAATGTGTTGTTTGGCTTATGAATATAACGTACAACTGCAAGTCCTTCGTTTAATAAAGATTCTTGCAATAATACATCATCTACAAACACATAGGCTAGAAGACGATCATAATTGTCTGTTTCTGGTCCAACATCATAGACCGCTTCAATTTTTTTAGCCTTTTCCATTAAATTGATCGTATACTCTTTTGCTTGTTCAGCATATGGTTGGGCGCCACCTTTGTTGTAATTCATTTCAGGTGTATCCACCATTAACAGACGAATTTTTCGTTTCTCACCATTAATTGTCGCCTGAATCGTATCTCCATCATATGCTTTAATATAGTCTAGCTCAAAGCGTTTATTTCCTGTTTTTTCTTCCACCTGTTCAATGGATATAGTACCTTGCTGATCTGTAACTGAATTAGTATCTTGATCTTCCGCAGGTGATCTGCCAAATATCATGTACAATGCTACAGCCAAAATAATCGTACCACTTGTTATTAATGTTTTTATATCTTGCATTTTCATGTAGTAGGCCCCTCACAACTAATCATCATTTCTTATACGAGCGGTTCGTATAAGGTGTGTACCTCATTATCACGAAGATAACAAGTTACACGATGTTTCTATTGTAAAATATCAAGCTACTACATTCAAGCTATCATCGAGTCACAGCTACCCAATGATTAGGAGAAACCTCTACTAGTTGACTATTTTCTACCTCATAACGTATTTTCACATCTTCTGCATGTTCAGCCTCACTATACTTCTGTTTCTCTATTGCAGGATCTGGAATAGGAATGGAGCGTAATAATGCACGTGTATATGGATGTTGTGGGTTAGCATATAGCTCTTCACTTTCTGCCAGTTCTACAATCTTCCCACCATACATGACGGCTACACGATCGCTGATATGCTTCACCATGGATAAATCATGAGCAATAAATAAATACGTCAATCCAAGCTTTTGTTGTAATTCTTTTAATAAATCAACAATCTGCCTTTGAATGGAAACATCCAGTGCTGATAATGGTTCATCACAAACAATAAAGTTTGGCTCAACTGCTAACGCTCTTGCAATACCGATTCGTTGACGCTGACCTCCTGAAAATTCATGAGGATACCGCATGGCATGCTCTTTCTTCAAACCGACAAGTTCAAGCAATTCCTCTACCCGTTGTCGCCTCTCTTCATGTGTCCTCACCAGACCATGAATATCAAGAGCCTCGCCAATAATGTCTAAGATTTTTTTGCGAGGATTTAACGATGAATAAGGATCTTGGAAAATAATTTGCATATGGCGACGCATTGCCTTTAGCTGTTTTTTCGATAACCTTGTTACAGGTATTCCTTGATATAGTACCTCTCCATTTGTAGGCTGATGAAGCTGAAGAATCGTCCTACCTGTAGTCGATTTACCTGAACCAGATTCACCAACCAAGCCCAATGTTTCACCAGGATATATGTAGAATGATAAATCGTTCACTGCTTTCAACGTTTGACCACGGCCTAATGGAAATTCTTTGGACAGATGGGTTACTTCGATTAACGGCTTATGTCGATCGATACCTGGCTGAATTGTAGCAATCTCTTTTGGCTGCTTTTTCTCATGCAGCTTTGGTAACGCATTTAATAATTTCTTGGTATACGGATGCTGGGCATTTGCAAAAATTTCTTCTGTTGTGCCCTGTTCAACTATTTCTCCTTCTTTCATCACGATGATGCGATCACACATACCTGCAACTACACCTAAATCGTGTGTAATTAAAATAATAGACGTTCCCATTTTCTTTTGCATATCGCGCATTAATTTTAGGATTTGAGCTTGAATCGTAACGTCCAATGCTGTTGTTGGTTCATCTGCAATAAGCAGCGAGGGATTACAAGCAAGCGCCATTGCAATCATTACGCGTTGACGCATACCACCTGAAAATTCATGAGGGTATTGTCGATACCGTTCTTCTGCGTCTCTAATACCAACCAGTTTTAATAATTCTATTGTTTGTTGATAGGCCTCAGTTTTTGACATTGACTGATGCTTGATTAAACTTTCAGCCACTTGATCACCTATTCGTATAGTAGGGTTTGTGGATGTCATTGGATCTTGGAAAATCAATTTTTTAATCAGCAATTAACTAACAAACGTTTTGTGGCTCTTACCTTTCTACCAGCTGTTTTATTTTATGTAGTACTTATCTTATTTGCGAATCCATTTCTGCAATTTATCATTGAACGTATTTTACAAAGCTTTATTGTGATTGTTGGTGTGGCTACATTAGTGTTTACCATTTTATATTTATCACCATTTGATCCAGCAAGAAATCTACTCGGAGTTGAAGCAACACCCGAGCAAATAGTGAACTTTAATCGCATTCATGGTTTAGATCAACCTTATTTATCACAGCTATGGAACGCATTATCGGGCCTATTTACATTTGATTTAGGTACATCCTTTGCAGGTAAAGAAGATATCACACACAGCATTGCTACTAAATTTCCTGTCACTCTTGAAATCGCCGTATTGTCGTTGCTAATGGCTATTGCTATTGCCATTCCAGTCGGTATTATTTCAGCTGTTCGTCCAAATTCATATTTGGATTATACATTTATGTTTATTGCTTTAATCGGTTTATCCATTCCGAGCTTTTGGCAAGGTTTAATTTTTATTTTGACGTTCGCTCTAAAGCTACAATGGTTTCCAGCTACCTATAACCCTCATAATTGGCTATCGCTCATCATGCCAATTGTCGTTTTGGGAACATCGATTACGGCATCTATTGCTAGGATGACAAGGTCAAGTATGCTTGAGGTGATTCATGAGGATTACATTATTACAGCAAAAGCAAAGGGCTTAAATGAATTCAAAGTGATTTCAAAACATGCCATTCGCAATGCTATGATTCCGATTATTACGGTGATTGGACTTCTTTTTGGAGGTATGTTGGGAGGCGCATCTGTAACAGAAAAGGTATTCAACATTAGTGGGATAGGTAGCTATATCGTCGATAAACAATTTATCCCTGATATTCCGGCCATTCTTGGGGGCGTTGTTTATATCGCCATCACCATTTCAATTGTCAATTTATTCATTGATATCATGTATGCCTTTTTTGATCCACGCATTCGCTCGAAAATGAAGAAGTCTTAAAGGAGGATCGCCTGTGAAAAACATCTTACATGTCAAACTACTCTTGAAGATTACACAGGAATATGTCAATTCTCATTTTACCTTTGTCTTTTCCTTACTGTTTTCTTTACTATTTCTAGCCTATAGCTATAATTTTTCCAGCAATAGCTGGCGACCTGTTGTTCTGCTCTTTTTTATTATTTATGCCATTACCACGGCATATGTTGCCTTCGTGAATTTGCGAATTAAAAAGGATTTAGCCAAGTATGGTGACATTCAAAAAACCACTCGAATGTTTGGCTATCCCCTTTTAATAACGATACTGTCAGGCAATATTTTTTCGACATCCTTTGCATTTATGCTTGTGTCAAAAAGAAAGACTGCAGAATATACTTTTGCTGCCTATGCCTTTATAACACAACTATTCATCTTAGGTATTGCAGCATTAAATTTATTTAAGCCATATGTAACAGATACCTTTTTACTGGCAATGGGCGTTTTCTTAGTACTCTCACTTCTTTATATCGTGATGGCCATTTTATGTACAAAATACGTCACAGCAACTGAGGCACCTAAATGGATGCTCATTCCAGGTATTGTCCTACTATTGGCGACTTTCACTGGTAATCTATTTGCGACTTTATTAGGATATAGCCTTATTCAAAAGGCTCGAAAGGCAAATCCATCTTCTATTGAGAAATGGCAAAAAATATGGGAGAAGATTTTACGCAATACGATGGCTGTATTCGGTTTATTCTTTATCATTTTCATGTTCTCATTGTCCGTTACAAGCTCTTGGACTTTCGACTATGATTTCGCTACGGAAAATAATTATGGAGCATTGCTACAAACACCGACATTAGAATACCCATTAGGTACAGATAATTATGGCCGAGACTTATTTTCTCGTATAGTATTCGGGGCACAAATATCGTTAATCGTCGGATTTTTCTCCACGATTATCCCCGCAGTTATTGGCGGCGCATTAGGAGCTTTTTCAGGCTATTACGGTAAGTCCACTGATAATATCATCATGCGAAGTCTCGATATTTTATATGCCATTCCTGGAATATTGTTAGCCATTGCTATCATCGCCGCATTTGGTGCTAATACTGTGAATCTTATTATTGCACTTAGTGTTGGAGCAATTCCAACCTATGCCCGTACAATGCGGGCAAATGTTATGCAGCTTGCTAATTATGAGTTTGTAGAATCGGCTAGAGCTTTAGGTGCATCTGATGCAGCTATTATTTTCAAGCACATTGTCCCCAATTCTTTAGCACCAATGATTGTGAAAGCAACATTAACGATTGGTGGAGCTGTTATTTCAACGAGTAGTTTAAGTTTTTTAGGGCTTGGTATTAAGCCGCATATTCCCGAATGGGGCAATATTTTAAAAGTTGGTAGTACGTACCTGGAAACACATTCATATGTCGCGATTTTCCCAGGTCTTTGTATTATGCTTCTTGTCCTCTCCTTTAACTTCTTAGGAGATGGTTTACGAGATGCTTTAGATCCAAAAACAAATTAATCGGAGGTAACTATGAAGAAATTACTTGTATTTTTATTCGTTGCAGTACTAGCTTTGGCTGGCTGTGTACAAACAAAAACTGACGTAGAAGGCAGTAAAGATTCAAAAGATAGTGACAAGAGCAATGGCAAGATTGCCATTGAAGTATTAGGCATGGCAGCTTCTGAAGAAGACATGAACATTGTACGTGACCAATTAGTGAAAAATGGTTTTGATGTAAAACTTAACATTCAACCAGATTACGGTTCTTTCTCTGCTCAAAAAGAAGCAGGTAACTATGATCTTGCTCTTTCAAGTTGGACGACAGTTACAGGGAACCCTGACTATGCTGTTCGTGGTTTATTTAAAACTGGCGGTGACTACAGTGTGGTGGCAGATTCAAAACTAGATGCGTTGATTGATGAAGCGAGCACATTGACTGGTGAAGAAGCTGCAGCTAAATATAAAGATTTAGAGCAATTATTAGTATTCGATCAGGCTTATATTGCGCCTTTATATATTTCCAATAAGTATCAAGGTATCTATTCTGAACTTGTTAACCCTAAAACAGTTCTTTTACCAAAATCTCGTGCACAAGTTTGGGAAAAAATCGAATTTAATGATCCATCTAAAAATGCAACAGAACCTTTAATTTTGCACCAAACAATCAATTCTCTTACTTCACTTGATCCGATTAAAGGGAATGATGGTTCAATCAACACATTAAACACGAATATGTATGTTCGTCTTGTTAACTTAACAGACACAGATGAGGTTGTGTCAGATGGTTCATTATCTTATAACCATGTAATGGCTGAAGGGAATCAAGAATATTACTTCATTTTACGCGATGATATCAATTTTGCTGCTGTGAAAGATGGTGCAGCTGTTGATACAGGTGAATTAGTATCGGCTGAGGATGTAGTCTTCTCACTAAACCGTGCAAAAGATGCTAATTCAGTACCGGATCATCGTACCTACAGCATTCATGAAAATATTGAAACAGTCGAAATCGTTTCTGATTTATCCGAATTACAAAATAAAAAAGTAGCAGGCTCTGAGCAATCCGTTTTAGAAGCATTATCACAAAACCTACCTGCTTCTGTAGCGCAATTAGCAAAAGATAAAGGTGCTGTTAATAATGCATCAGGTGCATACCAAGTTGTTAAAATTACAACACCTACACCTTTCCCACAAGTATTAAATTACTTAGCACACCAATCTGGTGGTATCGTATCTGAAAAACAAGTAACAAGTATTAATACGTATGATGTAGCTAGTTATAATCCTGACAAAGACATTGCCTATGGTGATCAAGCTACTGTAACGGAAGGTTCAGCAACATTCAATAACCAGCTATATGCAAGTGGTCCTTACATTTTGGTGAAAAAAAATGATTATGAAGCACAGTTTGTGAAAAACCCTGCATATCGTTCTGGCAGCGAATACGAGCCGAAAATTGCTAAAATCAATGTTCGTTTTATCTCTGATGTTGATAGTGCCCTATCTGCATTACGTAATGGTGAAATTCATGTTCTGCAAACAGTACCAGAAACGAAACTGGATATTGTCAAATCAGATACGAAATTAACATTAAATACGGCAGATAGTAATGCTGTGTCCTACCTACAATTGAATACATCTGGCCGTGCAGTTTCTGATTCTGCAGATTTACGTAAAGCAATTCTATACTCTATTAACCAAGATGAATTCATTAGCTATTATCAAGGCAATAAAAAACCAGCTGTATCCACAGTCTCTCCATTAATTGATACTGGTTTAAAACTTCAAGCAGATAGCGAAAAAGTAAAAGAATTTGTAAAAGCATATAACGATAAAAAGTAAAATAAATTAGAGCCTTCTCAAAATTTGAGAAGGCTCTATTAGTATTGAAAAACAAAACATTCAATTGAAAGAATTGGATTTCCGTTGCAGGCTACTTGCTTTCCTGTGGGCTAGCTATTCCATGAGAGTCAAGTAGCCTTCTACTCCAACCTACAAAAGTGTTACCTTTTTAGCAAAGGTCTTCACTACTTTTTATGGAGAGGTGTTGTCACACATCCCTTCTCCATATTGAAAATAAAAATCCCATCCCCCTAAGAATACAGATATTGGACTATTTGATTGCTATGCTAGCATGAAAAAAGTAAAGACATTTTGGTTGGAGTGGAGTTAGCGTCACAGATGAGACCCTGGAGCGAACGGAAGTGAGTGAAGCGGCTCATCGGACGCCCCCTGGAAAGGACGCTGGCGGAACGGAAATCAACCCCTCACCTTGCAAAGCTGCTTTTTCTGCCTTTGACATTATCTTTTTTCAACAACATGAGAGCCTTCTCAAAATTTGAGAAGGCTTTTTTTAATAGAAGAAACTCATTTTATATTTCATTATGTGATTTTGGTTTTGGTCCTAGCTCTTCAGGTTCGATATCAGCGAATGTTTCGCCTTCTTCTTCTAGGTCACGCATACGATGTGCAATACGTGAAGCCGCTGAAGCTGCTATACTACCAACCAAATCATCTAAGAACGTGTTGACATGATGTCCGGGTTCTGTATCTAGTTTTTTTATAATCCCTATTTTTTGCTTGTCTAAGTGACCAAAAGTAGTAACGGCAATGCTGCCATATGTAAATACAGATCCTAGTGCAATTGTTTCGTCTACACCAAATAAACCTTCATCTGATTCGATAATTTGTTGTAGTGGTGAAGATAATAATTTTTTCTCTGCTAATTCATCTAATTCAATCCCTACTAATAAAGCATGTTGCACTTCTCGCTTACGTAATACACGTTCAACAGAATGAACACAATGCTCTAGTGTTAAACCTTCATTATAGGTTTTTTGCATTTCGTAAACAATTTGCGCGATATCCTCTATCGCTACACCTCTACGAATTAACGCGGCTTGAGCTGCCTTTGCTACTTCGTCAGAGTGCACACGAATACTTTTATTATGCATATTTAACCCTCATTTCGATTTTTATTGCTAGTATAATGCTAGCCCAACCTATTATACCTTTACTTACGTAATATGGTACAATTTTGTTACAAACACAAGAAGGAGTGTCATCATTGGATAAGGGAACAGTACAGGATTTAACATTTTACAGTGAGTCATTACAGGAAGAATTACAGCTTTATATTTATGTTCCTGCAAATTATTCTCCACTATATAAATACAACATTTTAATCGCATCAGACGGTAAAGATTATTTCCAACTTGGTGGTATTACAAAGCTAGCTGATGAACTGATTGATGACTATGAAATCGAAAATTTAATTATTGCATTTGTTCCTTACAAAGACATAAAAGATCGACGTCATAAATATATCCCGAGCGGTGAGCAACATGAAGCCTATCTTCGCTTTTTAGCACATGAGCTAGTGCCTTATTTAGATCAGGAGTATGCCACTTACCAAATGGGTATGAGTCGTGGAGTGATTGGTGACTCTATGGCTGCTACTGCTTCCTTAATGGCTGCTTTAAAGTACCCAAGCATCTTTGGCAAAGTCATTCTACAATCACCTTATGTAGATGCTGATGTATTAAAGGCCGTGGAAAATTTTAAAGATCCAGGATCTATTTCTATTTACCATATCGTAGGCAAAGGCGAGGATCGGGTTGTGACAATGGATAAAACCATCAAAGATTTTTTAACACCTAATCGTCAATTGCATGATCTCATGATAAATAAAGGGTTTACTACATTTTATGACGAGTTCGATGGTAATCATACATGGAAATATTGGAAACCAGACCTTCGACGTGCATTAATTGAAAATTTCAATTAATATGAAGCGATTCAAATTACGAAAACTGAAATTTCTGTTATACTTAATTAGAAAAATTGTTTATTTTCGGGAGGTAATGGACTATGAAGTACGGTATTGTGGCATTTCCATCAAAAAAATTGCAAGATTTAGCGAATACTTATCGTAAACGATACGATCCTCATTATGCAAAGATTACACCGCATATGACATTAAAGGACAGCTTCGATGCGTCTGAAGAAGAGATTCAAACCATCGTCAAGCAATTAGATGAACTTGCTGCCAAATATGCACCTTTAAACATTCATGCATCTCGCATTAGTTCGTTTTTCCCTACAACAAATGCGATTTACTTCCGCATTGAACCAACAGAACAATTAGCAGCATTCCAACATGAGCTTCAAGAAAAAATCCCTCATGGGGAAATGAAACATGTATTTGTTCCACATATTACAATCGCTCAAAAAATGACAGACTCAGAGCATGATGACATTTTTGGTCAATTACGCATGACGGGCGTTGATGAAAAAGATACAATTGATCGCATTCATCTTTTATATCAATTAGAAGATGGTTCATGGACAACATACGAAACATTCCGTTTGTCTGGAGCTGAGTGATTGTTGTATACCGTTAAAATTGTTGAAACAAAGCAAGAACACGATGATGCCTTTGCCATTCGCAAAAAAGTATTTGTTGAAGAGCAAGGTGTTCCGCTTCATCTAGAATGTGATGCTGAAGATGCAACTGCAACACATTTTATTATGTATGATAACGATGAGCCTGTTGGAGCAGCACGTTTACGCAGTATTGACAACAATACAGCTAAAATTGAGCGTGTTTGTATTTTACAATCCCAACGTGGCAAAAAGTTAGGTGCATTAATTATGAAGGAAATGGAGAAGCACGCTATTTCCATTAATAAAAAAACCTTAAAACTTCATGCACAAAGCTATGCTATTCCCTTCTACGAAAAGCTAGGCTTTACAGTTACCTCACCCGAGTTTATGGATGCAGGTATTCCACACCGTGCTATGGAGAAGAACATTTAATGAAAGGGTGTTACGATATTTATAATGTCGTAACACCCCTTTTTTATGAGACGAATTCGCTTGCCACCATTTATCTACTCTATCGTAACAAGCTGCATTGCCAAGTAGATATGCCATGCGCTACTTCATCATTCTAGTGATTTTATCGAAATCTAGTGATGCGCCATCTTGAATAATAGATTGTACTAATTTATCTTCTAACTCTTGCGTAATCGATCTGTTAGATATTTTAGCAACTCTTCGTACAATTTTTCTTACTTGTTTTTCACTGGTAAAATCCGCATGTTGAATGGCATTGGCTAATGCGAAGATTTCATCCATCGATACACCTGTTTTTTGCTCAATCGAATTAAAAAACGAGCGATGCATGTTTTCCCTCCTATCATTAAAACTCAAAATGACCTTGCGTCTTGCACGAAACATTTCGCAAATGGTGGAGGCCTTAACTTTATTTAGAATTTCCTAAATAAAAGCTAAAGCCTTTATTATGTTCATCAAATTAGATGTAAGTAGCGCCAACAATAATTAATAAAATGAATAGTACAACAATTAGAACAAATGTAGAACCATAACCATAGTTATTGCCTCCAGAGTAACCTCCGCAGTAGCTATTGTTCCACCCACCAACGTTATTTCCATACGGTTGTGAGCCCCAGCCTTGGTATCCCATAAAAGCACCCCTCCCTTCTACAACCTATAATATGTTTCGGTCGTAAAAATGGGAGGGGTATTCGTCTAGTCAATATTTCCTTTTGGTCTAAATATTAATGCACCAATAAAGCCGAACACAATAGCAGCACTGATTCCTGAGCTTGTTACCTCGAACATGCCTGTTAATACGCCTACAAGTCCATGTTTTTCTGCCTCTGCCAGAGCACCATGTGTTAATGAATTCCCGAAGGATGTAATGGGTACAGTCGCACCTGCTCCAGCAAAATTAATTAATGGCTCATATAAGCCCATACCATCCAATATAGCGCCTACAACCACTAACGTACTTAATGTATGTGCAGGTGTTAAATTGCCAACGTCCATTAATAATTGGCCTATGACGCAAATAATGCCTCCAACAATAAATGCAAATATAAAAGTCATAACCATGTTTTTTGCCTCATTTCATCGTAATTTCTATCGCATGTGCCGTACATGGAATCGTCTCGCCTTGCTGATAGGATAGCGGGGATAATAGCGCCCCCGTTGCTACTAGTAATACTCGCTTATAGCTCCCTGCACGCATTTGTTGAATAACATAACTAAAAAAAACAGCTGCCGAACAGCCTGCTCCACTTGCACCAGATTGGAATGCTTCATCCTGTCCATAAAATTCAGCACCTGCATCACGTAATAACGTGAGCTCTTCATTTTTCACGCCATTTTCTACAAGCATTCCTTTTAATAGCTTTAAGCCAAGCTGGCCCAAATCGCCTGTTAAAATTAAATCATAATGATAAATTTTTTGGTTTCTCTGTTGTAAATGAGATTGAATCGTCTGAAAAGCTGCAGGTGCCATTGCAGCACCCATATGGAAAGGATCATCCATACCATAGTCAACGGACTTCCCAATTGTTGCTGCTTCTATAGATGGATACTCCTCGCGATGTTTCCCAATTAGCGCATAACCAGCAGCAGTTACAGTCCATTGAGCTGTTTGTGGTTTTTGTGCTCCATAATTGATCGGGTAACGAAACTGGCGTTCAATTGCATTATGTTGACTAGAGGCACCTGCTAATGAAAAATTAGCAGCACCTAACTCTGTTAATAGGCATGCAATAATTACTGAAGAAACGGAAGTGGCACATGCAGAAAATAGTCCAATAAAAGGAATTTCTAAATCTCTAGCAGCAAAATTAGTCGGTGTCATTTGATTGACTAAATCTCCGCCCATCAAATAATCGATATCACCTTTTTGTACACCCATTTTTTTCATAGCATATTCACAGGCTTCTTCAATCATTTTGCGATGACCCTGTTCATTTGTTTTCATTTGCCAACGTTCATCATCATAAACGGAGTCAAAATACTGACTAAAAACACTCCGATTCTCTAATGGACCCGCTACCACTCCACCAGCTAAAAGAGAGGGCTTCGTTTGAAATAAAATTACCATGAAACCACTCCTATCGTTACGAGGATATACTTAATGAGTGCTACAAAAAACGCAGACACTACACCAAATAATACAACCGATCCTGCTAATTTAAATAAATTTCCGCCGACTCCCAATACTAACCCTTCAGAACGATGCTCAATAGCTGCCGAAACAACAGCATTACCAAAGCCTGTTACTGGTACTGCCGATCCAGCCCCAGCAAATTGACCAATTCTTTTATAAAGGCCAAGACCTGTTAAAATCATGGAAAAAAACACCACTGTTGCAACAGTTGGATTTCCTGCTGTCGCCTCTGTAAAATTGAAGAAAATAATATAAAAAAGAGACACAGCTTGACCAATTGCACAAATAAAACCACCAACGAAAAAGGCCTTTGCTACATTCTTTAAATAAGGGGGCTTTGGTGTAACATTTTGCTCTAACTGTTGATATTGCTCTTTTTCCATTTATGTCTCCTCCTTTGCAAGTTCTTTTAGTTCTGTAATTTTATCGCTTAATTTAGTATCTTCCATCTGATCCTTTTTTATTTTATTGGCTTCATAAAAAATTTTGTAATCAGCGGAGACAAACACATCCTTGTTTGGATATTTCTTTTCAAATTTCTTTTGCAACTTTTTCTCTAACTTAGTTTTTTTCCACTTCTCCCATGGTTTAATTTGTACTGCAACAAGCATACTATCGTCATATTGGATAACCGTTGAACGATCAACATAGTCTTCTTCTTTTATAAGGGCTTCGACTTCACTTTCATTTTGTGTAGACCCATAGACGATAAATTTTTCCTTTTCAGCACAACCATTTAACAGCGATAAAACAACTAAGAGAGGTAACGTCATTCCTAATAGCCTCAAGTTTTACCCTCCTTTTCTTTACAGTTTCTCCACACATAAAAAAACTATTCATTCAAAGAAATACACAAAAGCCCGAGTCCAGTTTTCAAAAGTACATATTGTAGAAGTAGTAACAAGGAAAGGGGGTGACAAAATGGGTTGTGGTAAGCCAACAAATCCTATTGGACCAATCCATTCAGCAGGCTGCGTTTGTGACGTAGTTCGCGCTATTTTAGATATTCAAAATCAAGCGGTGCGAGATGAGTGTTCTCCATGTACAGCAAACTGTTTCTTAGAACCACTAGGCGGGATTGTTAGTCCTGCACGCTCACAAGCAGATACACGTGTCTTCATGTTAATTACAAAAGATGGTACTCCTTTCAAAGCATTCTTTAACTCTCCAACAGCAGATCCTTGTATTTGTACATCCGTATTCTTCCGTGTAGAAGATATGTTTGATGAATGCTGTGCTACTTTACGTGTTTTAGAGCCATTATGTACATTTGACTCTAGTGAAAGTACAGTAGACTTACTAAGCAAAGATGGTTGTTGTATCAACATGAAGAAAATCTGTAAAGTAGATGACTGGAGCTCAACAGATAGCTGTATTACTGTGGATTTATCTTGCTTCTGCGCTGTACAATGTATCGCTGATGTTGACTTAGGGATTTGTGACTAATTCTTTCACCTTTGACACACACACATAAAAAAAGTGTACAGCATCCTCTGCTGTACACTTTTTTTATAAAGTTGGCAATTTTCTTCCTCGCCAAAGTATTTGCTGTATATCTTCAAAATGAATGATTTCCTGTATTTTTAATTCTAATGATGTGAGCATTAAAGAATCATTCTGTACATCTGAAGCTGTCCCAGTTAATTTTCTACCATCCTTTAAACAAACTAATAATGGCTGATAGGCTCTCTGACGAAATGGTTTTTCTAAAAACTGGAGCTGTTTCAGTAAATAAGGATCTATTTGTACTTCATCCACTGTCTCATTTTTTTCTTCAACTATTTGCTCATCGAACATAGTGTCCTTTACATAGACAGATGTACTTTCATCCAAATCAAGTTCATGTAACACCTTAGAAATATTTAAAAAATATGATGGTGATTTTATAAACAAGCGTGGTTCTTGATCCACTTTACTCACTTCCCTTTTTTCCATACAATATGCGAAAGTAAGCAAATTGGTTCTTAGCCTATTTGGCTTAAGAAAACTGTCGCTAAGCCCAAATAAATTAAAATACTTGTAATATCATTTAATGTAGTAATAAAGGGTCCTGATGCAACAGCAGGGTCAATTTTTAGTCGATGCATTAACAATGGAATAAATGAACCAGCTAATGTTGCCACTAAAATAGAACCACAAAGCGCTGCCCCTACTAACATACCTAGGACAAGTTCATGTTTCCAAAAATAAACGATCCCAATAACAATTAATCCACAAACAATGCCTGACATTAAGCCAGTACCTGCTTCACGTAATAGTAACTTCAATTTACTATGTTCTTCTACATCACCTGTTGCAATCCCTCGAATGGCCACGGCCAATGCCTGTGTTCCACTATTACCTGAAGTTCCTGAAATTAATGGAATAAAGACCGCTAGTAAGGCAACCTTATCTAAAGTATCCTCAAATTGCCCCATTAGGTTAGCTGTTAACATACCTAGAAACAGTAGAACTACTAGCCATGGCAAACGTTTTTTAGCTGCTTGGAATGGTGTTACATCAAATTTATCCATATCCGAAATACCAGCTAATTTAGAGTAATCCTCAGAAGCCTCTTCATCAATAACATCAATAATATCGTCAACCGTGATAATACCAAGTAATTCTCCTTTATCATCAATAACAGGTGTCGCTAAAAAATTATAATCCTTCATAATTTGCGCGACTTCTTCTTGGTCATCGCCTACATGTACCATCACGACACGTTCATTCATAATGGAACGAATAAGTGTATCCTCGTCAGCAATGATTAAATCACGTAACGAAATAACACCCGTTAGACGATGTTCTTCATCCACAACAAAAATATAATAAACGGTCTCTGCATCTGGTGCCTCTTTACGCAAAATAGCCATAGCTGAACGAACTGTTGAATTTTCTGGTATAGCGACATATTCAGTGGTCATGATAGAGCCAGCAGTATATTCATCGTAGCTTAGTAGCTCATTAATATCTTCTGCCGCTTCTTCATCCATCATTTCTAAATAGCTTTCGCGCTGTGCTGTATCCAGTTCATTTAAGACATCTGCCGCATCATCCGCATACATATGAGATAGCATTTCTGCACCGTATGATGGATCCATTTCAGCAAGATATGCTTTATACTCATCATCTTCAATATCGATTGCCTCAAAAATATCAGCCATTTCTGTCGGAGACAAGAACGAATAGATGATTTTCCTTATATCAGGTTCCACCTTTTCATAAAACGTTGCCTGATCATATGGATGAAGTTCTAAAAACTCATCACGGAATGCGTCAATATTATGTGCTTCCAGCATTTCTCGTAGATGTGCCTCATCAAATTGCACATCATCCTTTTCATTTCTTTCCTCTATCATGCTTGTCCCCTCCTTCCGAGCTTTCAATCATTTTACGGGCAATGCTGCCGTAAATCTACCTTCTATATAATAGAGTGTAATGTACCTTTTCTGCAAACTCTTTTTTAAGTTATATTTATGAGCAATTGGGCAGATTTTTATAAAATTCAATATTACGCCTAAAATCATGACGATTCTATTTTACTATACCTTACCTTTGTCACTTTGTTATGAATAAGGTGTAAAAAATAATCTACTTCTCTAGCCAAACTCCAAGATAGTTGTTGTTGACGCGCAGATAAACAATACATCCAATTTTCACCTACCATACAACCTGTGATATTAAGAATCTCCCTCGTGAAGAAATACGCAGTTTAACCTAATTCAAAAAACGATAAGGAGATGCTCGTTTGCGCGAACACCTCCTTTTATCAAAAATTTATGCTGAAGATTCCTTCAGTAATCTTTGCATGTCTTCATTTAGCATACTTGTAAAGTGTAATGGCACACTTGTTAAAGGATGCTCCATACTTAAAGATACACAATGTAATGCTTGTCGATCAATCTGAAGACGACTACCACCATAAAGGTCATCCCCCACAAGTGGGTGTCCAAGATGTGACATGTGCACGCGAATTTGATGTGTACGCCCTGTATGCAATTGAAGTCGTACATGTGTCATTGGTTCAGCACCCAGTGAAAAACGCTTCAGAACCTTTACATCCGTATGTGCATATTGTCCATCTTCTCGTACTTCTCTTTCAATAATACTAGCTTCTTTACGACCAATCGGAGCTATAATCGATTGAAAGTTTTGTTCGATATGTCCATGTACAATGGCTTCATATTGTCTTGAAATCTCTCTCTTACGCTGAGCAAGCCCTGTTAAATGATGAATATGAGCATGCTTAGCTATGCATAGTAAACCTGATGTATCTCGGTCTAGCCTTGTAACAATATGAGCCGTAGAGGCCAATCCTTGTTGCTGAAAATAGCCACAAACTAAATTTGCAATGCTGTTGGTTGGATGCTCTCGTGAGGGTATCGTACTTTGATGAGCTGGTTTGTTGAGCACTAAGATGGCATCATCTTCGTATACAATGGACAAATCTCCATGCTCGATAGCAAGCCCTTCACTTTTTTCTTCAGGAGGAAACGTTACTTTCACACAATCACCAGCTTGCAGGATATGCCTTACATTACGTTCGACATCATTCACAGTCAACATACCACCATCGAATTTAATAGCGGTTAGAGCTCGCTTAGAAATACGCCACTCTTGAAGGGCTTCGCGTAATAGTTGGCCATTTTTCTTCGCCACAAATTGCAATGTAAATCGTGTATCCATATTATTCATTTGCGACAAAGGATTCATGCACTCGCTCCCAAAATGGGAATGGTCGGAAACGGGCAAAACGTACTTTTTCATTTGCTACATTAAACGCTATCGCTTTGACATCACCTTGTGTAATTTGCAAGTGATCAACAGTCATATTAAAATTTTGTTCATTTACAGGACGCAATACACAATGATGGTGCGCTGGCAAAATTAATGGTGATCCTACTGTTCTGAACACACGGTTATTAATTGAGGCAATTTCAGTAACTTGAAGTGCTGCAAGTGTAGGATGTATGATGGCCCCACCTAGTGCTTTATTATAAGCCGTACTACCCGACGGAGTGGATACACAGAGGCCATCTCCACGGAAACGTTCAAACTGATTGCCATTTAACTCAACATCCATTACAAGTGTAACATCTGGCGATTTGACTGTTGCTTCATTTAAAGCTAGATACGTATTTGATTCTGCATTATGATGCTCTACCTTTACTTCCAGCAGTGGATATTCCACAACATTAAAGTCCTTTTTAGCAATGGATAAAACTAATTTTTCTAATTCAGATGGTTTCCAATCCGCATAAAATCCTAAATGCCCAGTATGGATACCAACGAAGGCTACTTGGTCTAATAAATGAGCGTATCGATGAAAGGCATGCAATAGCGTGCCATCTCCTCCAATTGAAACAACAATTTCTGGCGTCTCTTCATCATAGGTTAAGCCAAAATCCTGTAAATAGGTTTTTGCAAGTTCCATCAGCTCATTGGATTGTGCATCTCTACGTGATTGAATCGAAAATTTCATTGTGCGTCACGCTCCTTCTCCGTTAGTAAATTAGGATTCGATGCTTCTTTATATTCGCTAAAGTAGGCCTGTGCCTCTTGAATTTCACTGCGAATGGATGACATTTCCTCATCCAACCGAAATGCCGCCTCGGCAGCACTTTGCAAGCGATTCTTAATTTCTTCTGGGAACATGCCTTTATATTTATAATTTAAAGAATGCTCTATTGAAGCCCAGAAATTCATGGCCAGTGTACGGATTTGTATTTCCGCTAATACTACTTTTTTTCCTTGAATAGTTTCAACAGGATACTCCACAATCATATGGTAGGAGCGATAACCACTAGGCTTATTATGTGTAATATAATCGCGTTCTTCCACTACACGCATATCTTTTCGCTGTCGAATAAGCTCAGTTACCGTTGAGATATCATCAACAAATTGACACATAATCCGAAGGCCAGCAATATCGCCAAGTTCATCACCAAGTTGTTTAGAAGGCTCAAAAGCTAATCCTTTTTCTAACGTTTTGTCATATATACTTGCTAAAGGCTTGACACGTCCTGTGACAAATTCAATTGGCGAATTGGCATTTACAATACCAAATTGCGAACGCATGCCCTTTAATTTTACTTTTAATTCGTCTACTGCTTGTTTATAAGGACTTAAAAATATTTCCCATTGTCCCATTGTAAAAACCTCCCGACAATCGGTATCGAACACCACCGTCTGTTCGTTTTGTCTTTCTATTCAGCGAGAATAGCCTTGAAGTGTTGCTCCACTGCTTGGACAAATTCTGCCCCATAATTGTAATTTCCTTCAATATTATACACGAGCATTTCCAATTCCTCGTAGAAATTTGTCAGCTCAATCACTTCTTCACCTATTCGTAGCAATGGATTTTTCCCTTTTTGTAAAATATGTACAAGATTCTCCCAACTACTCGGTGGAAAACGCAAGTAATGATAGTCGTCACCTGCATCAAGTAAATAAATAAATGCAAAATCATCTGAATCTGCAATGAGTTGTCCAGCAGGTTTTAACTGTAAATTTACTTCATTGTCGTTTAAACTAAAATGAAGTTGATCTTGTTCAAAATTCGATGTATCTATTGTATAAATTTTACGCACATGCGGTTCCCCTTTTCGTTGTACTCTTCCTCTTATTTTAGCACACAGGGTAAATAGTTGCAGTGTGTAAATATTAATTCGAGCGAAACAACGGATGAAAAATAAAAAATAAATAGGTGACTATAAATGACACAAGAAATTGAGATTGAATTTAAAAATCTATTAACAAAACAACAATACGAGCAATTATTACAAGAGTTCCACATTAGCCAAAATGCTATTCATCGTCAAACAAATCATTATTTTGACACACCTAATCAAGCAATTCGCAAACTACAAAGTGGTCTTCGTATTAGACAAATTGGTAATTATTACGAATGTACGCTCAAAGAGAAAAATGCTGAGCATGCTCACCTTGAAACAACGGATAAGATAACAGCAATAGAGGCGCAACAAATGTTAGATGGCAAAGGATTTTATGCCCAAGAGGTAGCTAAAAGATTAGCTCTCCATCATATTCCTTTAGAACAATTGCATGTATTTGGTTCGCTCACTACAGATCGTGTCGAAATTCCTTACAAAGAGGGACTTCTTGTTTTCGATCATTCTTTCTATTTGCAGTGCGACGATTATGAGGTAGAATATGAAGCAAAAGATGCAATAAAAGGAAATATAATTTTCGACAGTTTTTTACAACAATATGGTATTGATAAGCGACCAACTGATAAAAAAATCGCCCGTTTTATGAAAGCACTAAAAGCACAAAATTTATAAAAAGGAAGGTGTCTGACTCCTTGGATATTCAATCATTAAAATCTTTACTAGAAATTCAGGCATTGCAAGCACTTGGATCTAGCGAAAGTTCATCCACAGACAATGAGTCTATTTTTTCAGACATGATTAACGAATTATTAGGAGAAACGTCGACAGCAAGGAATGCTAAATTATCAAGCTTGCTTGCTACAGGCACATCAAATAATTCAAATTTCATCAATCAGCTGGCTACTTCTGAGCAAAGTCCATTAGAATCATTTCTTTACAAAGGGTCTAATGCTGTGTTCATACCTGAATCAGTCAAACAAGCTTTAGCAAACACATATGCTACTAACAAACTTGAATCCTATGTTTCAGACGATGTAATAGGTTCTACAGCATATGCCAATTCACTAGCAGGAGCAAATGAATATACGGCCATTATTGAAAAAGCAGCCGCTACTTATCAGATACCTGCAAAGCTTATTGCAGCAGTTATTAAACAAGAATCTAATTTTAATCCAACTGTAGTAAGCCATGCAGGGGCGCAAGGTTTAATGCAACTTATGCCCACAACAGCACAATATTTAGGTGTAACTAACGCTTTTGATCCAGAGCAGAATATTATGGCTGGAGCAAAATATTTGCGTCAAATGCTGGATAAGTTTAATAATGACCCTACATTAGCATTAGCAGCCTATAATGCTGGCGCATCTCGTGTTACAAAATATGGAGGAATCCCTCCTTTTAAAGAAACACAGAATTATGTCAAAAAAGTGATGAATTACTTTACAGTGTAATCGCATTTTTCCCGTTATCTATGTCATTTCCAACAAATTTCACCCATAGTGGTGAAATTTGTGCTTTTATAGCGAACAGCAATTCGAAAGAGCTCTTTGTTTGTGTTAACGAAAAGACGTTGATAGAATGAAGGTAGTCACAAGAATTTCACATTTTGATGAGGATGAAGTATACAATATGGTACTTTACGATATAAAGAATTAAAGGAGCATATAACTTATGAGTCGAAAATACACTGTTCCTTATGAGGAGCTGGGAGCTGAAAAACTGTCAGAACTCATTCATGCGTTCTATAAAAGAGTTGCTCAGCATCCTGATCTTATTCCAATCTTTCCAAAGGATTTAACAGAAACAGCCCGTAAACAAATTCAATTTCAAACACAGTATTTAGGGGGTCCAAATCTTTTTACTGAAGAACATGGTCATCCAATGATGCGTGCACGTCACATGAATTTTCCTATTACACCTGACCGCGCTCAAGCTTGGCTAGAGTGTATGTCAGAAGCAATGGATGAGGTAGGTTTGGAAGGGAAGTTCCGTGAAACTTATTATCAACGTTTAGTATTAACAGCTCATCACATGGTTAATACGCCAAATGACGATGAGGGGGAATTGTTACGTGAATAATATTCAAATGTTGCAAGAGCCAACGCCAACGATTTCTACTGCAAACAAGCCAATTGAATTGTATATTTTCGTAGATCCACTTTGCCCTGAAGCTTTCAGCATGCAAGCAACTCTTCGTAAATTACAGCTTGAATACAACCATTACTTCACATGGCGCTTTGTTTTAAGCACAGAACTTACTTCTTTAAACTGCTTAAGTAAACGTGTCAAAGGTTGTATTTCAGGAATCGAACTTGATATTAATCACCCTGTTTTACCTTCTATCGCTATTAAAGCTGCTGAATTACAGGGGAAGCGTGCAGGTGCACGTTATTTATCAAAACTACAAGAATATGTATTATTAAGTCATCAAGATGTAAACTCCTATGCAACGCTTTTAAAAATAGCTGAGGATGTTCAACTCGATATGAATGAGTTTACTGTTGACTTTGGTTCTAAGGAGGCAGCACGTGCTTTCCAATGCGATTTATATATTAAACGCGAAATGGAAGTGGAAGAAGTACCAAGTATCGTATTTTTCAATGAATGTATTGAAGATGAGGGACTAAAAGTTAGTGGTAGCTATTCCTATGAAGTTTATGAACATATTTTACAAGAAATGCTGAATGAACAGCTTGTTCGTCAGCCATTACCATCAATAGAGGACTTATTTTCTAAATTCCATACTCTTTCTACTAATGAAATAGCTTTTATCTATTCATTAACAGAGCAAGCAGCAGAGCGTGAACTAAAGAAACGTATGCTGCAACAAAAGATCGAACGAATCCAGACTACTCACGCTACGTTATGGCGTCTTAAATAATACAATAAACCAAAGGGACTCCAGTCATCATGATGGAGTCCCTTTTTAAGATAACGCAAAATACAAAGAAGCGCCTCTATCCTCGACCGATAGAGACGCTTCTTTTTCACAAAGGGGATGGGAGAAATGTTCACGTTCAAACAAAGGGGTGTATGTTTGTTTTGTGATTTATTTCACAAGAATTACTCTATCACGGAATAATATATTTAGCAATGAAACCAATACTAGATTCACAAATTTGTCAAATAGAAAGCGATTACAAACAGTATTTTTCCAAGATGCACACTTTAAACCTATTTATAAATCAAAAAAAATCATTATTCTTTCCTTTTCAATTATGCTGTTATAAAAAAAACGGGCTATAGGAACATTCCTATAGCCCAATCAATTAGTTATTCAACAATAATTTCTCTAGTTCGTTTAAACGTTCTTCAAATACTTTACATGCATCTTCGATTGGCTTAGCCTCGTTCATATCAACGCCTGCTGCCTTTAATACTTCAATAGGGAAATCAGAGCATCCTGCTTTTAAGAAGTTATTAATATAACGTTCTACAGCTGGTGCACCCTCCTCTAAAATTTGTTTACTCAATGCTGTAGCGGCGGATTTACCCGTCGCATACTGATAAACATAGTAATTATAGTAGAAGTGTGGGATACGAGCCCATTCTAAGCCAATTTCCTCATCCACTACCATATCATCACCGAAGTACTTTTTGTTTAATTCATAATAAACTTCTGTTAAACGATCTGCTGTCAACGACTCACCGTTCTTATCCATCTCATGAATAAGATGTTCAAACTCTGCAAACATTGTTTGTCTGAATACCGTACTTCTAAAACCATCTAACCAATGATTTAATAAGTAGATCTTTTGTTGTGGGTCATCAATTGTTTTCAGTAAATAGTCATTTAATAACTCTTCATTACAAGTAGACGCTACCTCTGCCACAAAAATAGAATAATCTCCATAAACAAATGGCTGGTTGTTTCGTGAATAATAACTATGAACACTGTGGCCAAATTCATGTGCTAATGTAAATAAATTGTTCACATTGTCTTGCCAATTCATTAAAATATACGGATTCGTACCATATGCGCCTGATGAATAGGCTCCACTACGCTTCCCTTTATTTTCTAAAACATCGACCCAACGGTTATCCAGTCCGTTTTGAACGATGCTTTGATATTCCTCCCCTAATGGAGCTAAAGCTTTTACTAAAATATCTTTCGCCTCATCATAGGAAACCTTCATTTCCACCTCTTTAACAAGTGGCGCAAATAAATCCCACATATGCAATTCGTCTACGCCCAATAATTTCTTACGCAACGAAATATAACGTTGCATAGCTGGTAAATACTTATGAATTGTTTCCACAAGTTGATCATAGACAGTTTCCGGGATGAAGTTATTAGACATGGCAGCGTGGCGTGCAGATTCATAATGGCGAATTCGAGCACTTACATTATGCTTCTTCACATTACCAGTTAGCGTAGCCGAGAACGTATTTTTAAACTTGCCATACGTTTCATACATCGCTTTAAATGCCCCTTCACGTACAGAGCGATCCTTGCTCTCTAAAAACTTGATATAGTTACCATGCGTAAGTTGTACTTCTTCCCCCTCTTCATTTTTCACATGAGGGAATACCATGTCGGCATTATTTAACATGCTAAATGTATTCGAAGCTGAACCCGTTACCTCCGACATTTGTGCTAGTAATGCCTCCTGTTCAGCTGGTAACACATGTGGACGTGCCATCGTAATTTCTTTTAAAGATTGCTTATATAATTGTAGGTCTTGATTTTCTGCTAAGTAGCCTTCAATCGTTTCTTCATTTAATGACAGAATTTCTGGTGTTAAATAGGAAAGGCCAGCTGAGATACTCGTTGCCAATGTTTGTATACGGCTGTTCATATCTTGATAAAAGCTATTAGTCGTATCTTGATCATAACGCATATGAGCATATGTGTAGAGCTTCATTGCACGTTCATATATATGATCATGATACTGCAAAGCTGCTAATAATGCTTCTGCCCCATTATTTAAAGTACCTGCATAGCTAGGTGCTTGTTTAGCAAGCTCTGCAACCTCCTTCCATTCCTCTTCCCAAGCTGCATCTGTTGCAAAAATATCCTCTAAGCGCCATGTTAATTCTTCTGGTACTTCTTTTCTAACCAAAACCTGATTACTGTTACTAGCCATTATGCCAGCCCCCTTTATATGTGCTTTTTTCCTTTTACTCTCATATTTTCTCAGTATATTGTGGCAATTGCAAATAAATGTACATAGACTTGCTCACAATTATCTAGTAAACCACCTTCATGGTTCATACACTTAAGTAGATGCCCATAATTTTGAATAGCCCTTACTGCTTGTTCGGTTACTTCTAGCTGATGCTGATTTAAAAAGTTTTCCATCTGCCCCTTTGTTAATTCAAATGGTTGACGTCCTAATTGTTTACTAAAATATACTAGCATTGTTTGCCATTCACTCGTGAACAAAGAGATAGATGCTCCTTCTCTCACTGGAATCCCAATGTAAGACGGCATCGCAGTAAGAGAAAGATTTAATTCATAGCAATTACGTAAAAATGGATCTTGTGCTCCCTTCTTGCTATGTAAAAGACGATTATACGCAAATTGCCTACAAGTCTGTTTATAGAGCTGCCAATAGCGTTGAAATTCTTCTTGAGTAATACGTTGAGGTATATAAAAAGGAAAAAGTTGTTGATCGATCGGAATTTTCTGTACTTTACCTATGAAAGTATGCCCGTGAACATGAAGAAGATTCGTCCAATAAATAAATTGGGCTGTCCCCGCGTTGTATGTTAGTAAATAAGGCAAGCCTGTTGTCGTTGTTATAAACGCTTTTTGAAGCAATGGAGAGATTCTAATTTTTCTGATGCCATTGGTGGATTCTTTGCTTTGTGGAGTTTGAAATAGCCAAATTGCTTGTATATCGTTTCTTTCATAGCCCAATGTTCGTTGTCGCCATTTTTCATGAGAGATTGAACTGCATTGAAATTCAACTGCGAACTGCTCCTCATCTATCGTAACGAGCAAATCAGGTCGCTGAGAAAGCTCTTTTAAATAGGGCTCTAATTTCACCTGATGTCCATGCTTTTTGAGCCATTCATATAATTGTATTTTACCTTGTAAATGTAATGTAGATTCACCTTCTGCGAATAGCTGTGAACATTGGTTTTTTGTAAAGTGCGCAAAATGAGGAATGTTATAGTTACCTATTTTTAATTGAACTTGTTCTAAACATTGAGGGCAAAAAAATTTCATCTGCCGCCTATATCGCTGCAAAGCTTTCCTCGTATATTGATATGGGAGAAATAGTTGCTGTTGATTGTTATAGGCAATAAGCATATAATCAGCTCCTTTTTTAACAACTATAATAGAATGGATTTTCACTAACAAAAATAAAGCAGTTTTTTCTTGAAATTTTAAAAATGCGATGTTATTTCTGTGATGTTGAAAGCATAAAAAAGGACTGTAGTGAACTCGATTCATTTACGAGTTTCACTACAGTCTAAAATAATTAGTGGTTCATTGCCTATGCAAAGTATTTTCGCACTGTTTCAAAGCAATTGAATTCCATAATTTTTTCACCGTACTCCTCTAGACGATGAATTGTAAAATTGGATGGTGTTAAAAATTCCTTGATAACTGCATTTCTATCATGACGATTTAAATCCTCATCTGCGTTTCCGAAATCAACAACTAGATAGTACCAATTTTCATATTTGAATAATGAGGAATCCACTAATTCATCTGTCATTCGTTTTGCGACAGGGATTAACTCATCAATATCTTTAAATTTATAAACATAAATGTCTGTATCCATAAATAATTCTGACTCATCCATGTCACCAAATTGAGTTAGTTGGCTAAGAAGATCCTCTCCAACTTCATCGAATGGCGCAAACATATCTTTGTGTTCATCAAAATTCGAATGACCATCTAATGTTTCACCGTCTTTTAAAATATGTGCACGTGTGACAATGATTTCTAAGCCTACTTCAGAAGCATTGATATGAATCCAAATCGGACCCTCTACATCAAAATAATCCTCCGTGTTTACTTCATCAATCATATCCCAAAAAAGTTGTTCACCCTTTGCTCGATTGTACCAAATTTCTTCACGACTATAGCCGCGATCCTCTATATCATTGTACGTAATAAAGAGCTTGAGTGTATTTTCATTTACACGTTCGATGTCCACTAGACCTCATCTCCCTTCACTGTCATATGTCGAAAAACAGTTTTGTTTCATTAGTATGCTTTTATTCTTTGTTTTTAACCTTCATACTGCATTTGTTTTTCAACCTTTGACCACACTACAGTAAAACCATCGAGTAACCATAAACATGAGTTTTTGTGTTCACAGTTGTCTCTAACTCTATTGTATGCTGTTCTGTCATAAAATGAAAAGGATATACACCGTTTCACAGAAGATATTTGAATTATTGAAATTGTAGTAAACTATTTAACTTAAATCAAGTTTAACATACTTTTACGGAAATATATGACTTTTCCCTATTAATTATTATACTTCATATAGAAGGTTTTACAGAAGTAAAACATAAAAAAAGATGTCACAACATGTATTCCACATTTGTAACATCTATTACATATATTATTCAGAAAAGAAAGGTTTAATTCACCATTCGTTGCGCTTCTTGTAATTGATATGCTCGAACTTTTCGAGGTAAGAAACGACGAATTTCATCTTCATTGTAGCCAACCTGCAGACGTTTTTCATCTAAAATGATTGGTCTACGTAATAATCCAGGATATTCCTGAATTAATTCATATAAACGCTGTAATGGTAAACTTTCAACGTCCACATTTAATTTTTGGAATATTTTCGAACGAGTAGAAATAATTTCATCTGTTCCGTCTTCTGTCATACGTAAAATTTTTTTTATTTCACTAATGCTGAGTGGTTCAGAAAATATATTACGTTCTGTATATGGAATTTCGTGCTCCTCTAACCAAGCTTTCGCTTTACGACAAGAGGTACAACTTGGTGATGTAAATAGGGTTACGATCATTCTGACACATCCTTTCATTTCAAAATCATTATCTATAAACCAGAACCAGTGTGTTAAATTAGAATTAATGTAATGTAAAATACACAGTACCATTATACAGTACTCTGCTGTATTTGAATATAGTTCCAATAAAAAAAGTCTGAACCTATCCCTAAATATTCTGTCTATTTATACAGCTTTTTAATGTAGTGTATTTTCTTCAAACTTATGTGCTACTACTACCATTCCCATTTTTAAAGCATTTTAAACATCTAAACAGATATCTCAGTTGTTCTCATTTAAGAAAAATAATCGAGAAAATTGTCAATCCCACGTGTACATCTAAACAATTTTTTAATAAAAAATTATAAATTTATAACAAAATTACATAACAAAAAAAGCATATAATTTTTTCTAGAAAAAAAACACCGTCAAAAGTCTGACTTTACACAAAGGAATCTTTATAATATAATTCTTTGCAATCAAATCAATTTGAACAATTTAAATTGAGAAAAACGCTGACGAAGAGTAGTACATATGCTAATTCACGTATAGAGAGTCTGTGGTTGCTGCAAACAGATCGTGGATGCATGTGGAATGGACTTCCGAGTTAGCTTTGTGAACGCTACTTGAAGCTATTAGCAAAGCTCGTCCCTTCACGTTACGAAGCTGAGTGGCCTTTCTAGGCAAGCTGGGTGGTACCGCGGATTCAAACATCATTCGTCCCTTCATTAGAAAAAATCTAATGAGGACGCATGATGTTTTTTTGTCTTCATCAGTGAAGACAACGCTGCTGACAAAATGTCACAGAAATTGAATTCGAGGAGGAAATTTTAATGACAACAATTTTTTCTGGCGTACAGCCTACAGGTATCGTAACTTTAGGGAACTATTTAGGAGCATTCAAGCAGTTCCCAGCACTACAAGATGAAGGAAATGCTATTTATTGTATCGTTGATCAACATGCCATCACTGTTGCACAAGATCCTAAAGAATTACGAGAAAGTATTCGTAAGCTTGCTGCTACTTATATTGCTACTGGCATTGACCCTAAAAAGTCTACGTTATTCATTCAATCAGAGGTGCCAGCACATGCTCAGGCAGGATGGATGTTACAGTGCGTTGCGTCTATCGGTGAGCTAGAACGTATGACACAATTCAAAGATAAATCACATGGTAAGGAAAGCGTATCTGCTGCACTTTTAACATATCCACCGCTAATGGCTGCGGACATTCTACTTTATAATACAAATATAGTCCCTGTCGGCGATGATCAGAAGCAGCATATTGAGCTAACTCGTGATCTTGCAGAACGCTTTAACAAACGTTTTGGTGATGTTTTAACGATTCCAGAAATTCAATTACCAAAAGCAGGTGCACGCATTAAATCCTTACAAGAGCCAACTAAGAAAATGAGTAAATCCGATCCAAACACGAAAGCAACAATCCGTTTATTAGATACTGCGAAAGACATTGAGAAAAAAATTAAATCAGCTGTAACAGACTCTGACGGTATCGTTGCATTTGACGTGGAAAATAAACCAGGTGTTTCAAATTTATTGACAATCGAATCGGCTATTTCAGGAGTAGCCATTGAAGATTTAGTCAAAAAATATGAGGGAATTGGCTATGGTGGATTCAAGCAGGGTGTAGCAACAGCCGTAATCGAACACTTAACACCTATTCAAGAAAAATTCTATCATCTAGTAGAATCATCAGAATTAGATGTCATTCTAGATGAAGGTGCTGAAAAGGCGAATGCGATTGCTAGCGCTACATTAAAACGTATGGAAGATGCTATGGGTCTTGGTCGCGCACGTCGCTGAACTTATGGCTTGTCTGAGGAACGATCAAAGCCTAAATCAAGCACAACTGCGCAGATGATAATACAGGCTCCTACTGCCATATAAAATTCTGTTGTTTGAAAAATAAATTTGAAAACAACCTTCCATGAATAACCTAGTGTGCGGTAATTTAAATACAATATAAGATTCCCTACTGAGAGGATCATTAAGCCATAACTTACTAAAAATAAAAAGAGACGAAACATAGTAGTGGCATCCTTTCTACTTCTTCTTACTTATCATTTATTCACAAAACTATAAAAAAAGACGTCAGCCATTTAAATAAAATGTACCCTTTGTAAAGGACATTTTGAAAAAGGTTAGGCAACTTCTTGAAGCTGCTGTCTGTATTTTGCAGGCGGCAGCTTTTTTAAATTCCATTGCCCTCGATAATGATTGTAGTAAATCATATAACTCTTAATTTCTTTCTTTACTTCTTCTAACGTTTCACATGCTCTAATAGTTGTTTCATCTTTAAAATGCCCAAAGAACGATTCTTGTGGCGCATTATCCCAACAGTTTCCTCGACGTGACATGGACTGTCCTAAGCCAATTTTCTTCACTAAGGCTCGGAATTTTGGATTCGTATAGTGGAAACCTTGATCCGAATGGATAAAGGCATCCTCCCTTAAATGCCGATGTTTCTTTAATTTATGTAACGTATTGAGCGCAATTTCTATACCCAATGTAGAGGATACTTCATACGCTAAAATTTCATTTGTTTCGGCGTCTTTTATCGTTGATAAATAAGCACGTTTACCGCCTCCATATGTTAAATATGTGATGTCGGTTAGTAATACTTTTCCTGCCACACCTTGCTTGAAGTTGCGCTGTAAATTGTTAGGGCATATACGGTGTTCCTTCGTTGCTTTTGCCATACGACGCGCTGGATTGGCTTTTCGAATGGGACAGATAATATTAAACTTTTTCATAATGCGACGGATACGCTTAAGGTTGTACGTAATTTCATATTGGTTTTCTAGTGTCATTTTTATTTGACGTGCGCCTTTCTTTCGTCCTCGGAAATGAAAGGCCTTTAAAATGACTTCTTTCACCACTTCATCTTCTTCATTCTGTTTTTGACGAGTTAAGACAGCTTCTTCTCTAAAATAGCGATAGTAGCCTGAGCGTGAAACCTTTGCCATTTCACAAAGATATCGTACCATCCGTTTTAATTGATATTTTTCAATAATTTGATGGATTAACTCAAATTTTTGTGTAGTACTTATTTTGATTGCTTCCTTATCAGCTGCCTTTCGAGTTGATCTAGCTTTTTTAAAAATTCGTTTTCTGCTTCTAACAATTTCATCTTCGCCTCTAAGCGGGCGTATTTTTCTTCTATACTTAATTCGCGTTCTAAAGGGCGACCTGAAGCATGTTTTCTGGCATCTTCTAAGCCTGTAAGCCCATGCTCTTTATAAGCTGTACGCCAACGATTCGAAGCTCTCCGAATACGAGCTGGACCAAGGGCTTCAATGTCAAAACCCGCCTCAAAAAAGATTTCACTTGGATATTTTCCTTTATCGTATTCATCAATAAAAAATTCTTTAAATTCATCTGTATAAGTAATGGCTTTCGCGCTTACTGTTTTGACGTATGGATTTAATTTTAATTGTGCCTGTTGTTGTTCCGAAAAAAATTTTTTAGTCATACAATCTACCACCGCTCGTTTTTTCTTCATTATAAATAAAAATACCCTATAAGATGACCTTTTTGAAAGTGTCTATCTTATAGGGTACATTTTAAAATTCGGCTGACGTTTTTTATGTTTACATATTATGCTTCATATTTTTTGAATAGAAGACTTGCATTGTGACCACCAAAACCAAGAGAATTACTCATTGCATATTGAATATTTGCTTCTCTTGCTTCGTTTGGAACATAATCTAAATCACATTCAGGATCAGGATCTTTTAAATTGATTGTAGGTGGTAAGATCCCTTCTTTAAGAGCTAATGCTGTGAAAATAGCTTCCACACCACCAGCTGCGCCTAATAAGTGACCTGTCATAGATTTTGTAGAGCTCATAGCAAGGTTATACGCATGATCACCGAATGCAGTTTTAACAGCTTGTGTTTCGAATAAATCATTGTATGGCGTACTCGTACCATGTGCATTAATATAATCAACTTGTGATGGCGCTACACCACCATCTGTTAATGCTTGCGTCATCGCACGCGCTGCGCCTTCACCCTCTGGAGCTGGAGCCGTAATATGATGTGCATCGCCTGTTGCACCATAACCTAAAACTTCAGCATAGATTTTGGCACCACGAGCTTTTGCATGTTCATACTCTTCTAAAATAACGATACCCGCTCCTTCTCCGATAATAAAGCCATCACGGTTTTTATCGAATGGGCGACATGCTGCTTGTGGATCTTGATTCAATGATAATGCTGTATTGGCACAGAAGCCTGCCACAGCCATTGTTACGATTGGTGATTCAGCACCACCCGAAATCATAACATCAGCATCTCCACGTTCAATTACTTTAAAGGCATCCCCAATAGAGTTTGTACCTGAAGCACATGCCGTTACAGAACAAGAGTTAATTCCCTTTGCCCCAAAGTGAATAGAGACTTGGCCCGATGCCATATCAGGAATCATCATTGGGATAAAGAATGGGCTAACACGTCTTGCACCACGCTCTTGGAATGTTAAAAATTGTTGTTCATATGTTTCCATTCCACCGATACCAGAACCAATCCATACACCTGCACGTGGAGCTAGCTCTTCATCAATTGTTAGCTGTGCGTCTTCCATTGCCATAATCGAAGCAGCTAATGCGTACTGTGTGAAACGATCCATTTTACGTGCTTCTTTACGATCAATGTATTTTTCAATATCAAAGTCCTTCACTTCTGCAGCAATTTTTGCTGCAAAAAGGTCTTTATTTAAACGTGTCAGCTCACCAATGCCAGATTTACCAGCTTTAATGTTTGCCCATGTTTCTTCGATGCTATTTCCTAGTGGTGTAACTGCGCCAATTCCTGTAATTACTACTCGTCTTTTACTCATTGTCTTACTCCCCTCAAGCATTTTTCCTACTTATTTTCCCCATCTCATAGCTACGGCACCCCATGTTAAGCCGCCACCAAAACCTACAAGGACTAATAAATCATCCTCTTTAATCTTACCTGCTTCGAGCTCATCTACCAAGGAAATACCAATAGATGCTGCTGAAGTATTTCCGTATTTATGAATCGTTTTTGACATTTTTTCTGGTGGTAGCTCTAAACGCTCACGAGCAGATTCCATAATACGTATATTTGCCTGATGTGGCACTAAGAAATCAACGTCTTCTTTTGTTAATCCTGCTTTTTCTAATACATTAACAGCCGATTCACCCATTTGACGTACAGCAAATTTAAACACCTCACGACCATTCATCGCTATTGTGTCTTGCTTCGTTAAATAAAGATTCTTTCCGCCTGTTCCGTCAGCACCAAGTTCAAATGATAAAATACCTCTACCTTCAGAGACTTGCCCAACGATAGCTGCACTGGCACCATCGCCAAATAATACAGCTGTATTGCGATCTTCCCAATCAACTACTTTCGACAGCTTTTCAACACCTACTACTAAGACATATTTATAAGCATTTGCCTCAACAAAGTGCTTTGCTGTCACTAAGCTATATATAAATCCTGCACATGCTGCTGCTTGATCCATTGCTGCAGCATTTACTGCTCCGAGTTGTTCCTGAACCATACAAGCTACACTTGGAAAAGTTTGATCCTGTGTGACAGTTGCTACAAGAATTAAACCAATTTCCTCAGGCGTAATACCCGCATTTGCAATAGCTTCTTTTGCAGCAGCTACTGCCAAATCTGAAGTTTCCTGATCATCTGCCGCAAAATGACGTTCTTCAATGCCTGTTCGAGTACGAA
Source organism: Lysinibacillus sp. FSL K6-4013 (assembly GCF_038630435.1). Taxonomy (NCBI): domain Bacteria; kingdom Bacillati; phylum Bacillota; class Bacilli; order Caryophanales; family Bacillaceae; genus Lysinibacillus; species Lysinibacillus sp. FSL K6-4013. The sequence continues at coordinate 821,455 of NZ_CP152031.1, read as the reverse complement.
TCCATTCATCCGAAGTATCCATGATTTTTTCCAAATCAAAATTTGTAACGACCTTCTCAGGAACATATTTGCCTATTCCTATAATACCAGCGTTCATATAGCAACCCCTCAGCTTTCTTACTATCAATTATTAGTAACTGGTCATAATTATAACGCATATAAAAGGAATGACGCAAGATGATTTAAAATTAATATATAGAAGGGTGGTGGTTGATTATAGGAATTTTATGAAATGGAGTTCTCTTTTTTGGAGCGATTCCCCCTATTTCAGAGCCGTCCCTAAATACTTTACATCACTAAAATGCAAAATCTCATATTTGTTGTGACAAAATCGCCATGTTTCACATAAATGGTTCATTTTTTTTTGATTTATGTTATGATATGATAATGAATATGAGTAAAACCTTATGATGAAAAAAGTTCGGTTGAGGTGAAATTAATGCAATATATCGTAACGTTCATATGGTCATTCCTACTAGTTTCTATGTTAAACTACGTAGTCAGCTCTGTACTTGGTGTACCATTTAATTTCCAAACTGGGGCAATCGTTTCTGTTGTATTCTCCATCCTTATCTTTATTATTGGAGCGATCATTCCAAACGACCCTACACCAGAAGCTGCAGACCATCATTAATTCAGCTAGAAAAAACCTGTTCAGCACCATGCCGAACAGGTTTTTTCTGTTATTTTTCCACAACACATTGACCATCACGCATTTTCACATGCAATGTCTCCCCTGGTAAAACTTCTCCACGTAAAAGTTCTTTAGCAACGGCTGTTTCAATATGTCGCTGTACAAAGCGCTTTAGTGGTCTTGCTCCAAATTGGGCATCTGCTCCTTGCTCTACTACCCAATCAATGACCTCTTGCTCGACAGATAAAGTAATTTCTTGCTCTGCGACACGCTTAATCAATTGCTCTACATACTTCCAAGCAATCGCCGTAAAATGTTTAGTAGTTAAAGCATGGAAGAAGATGATATCATCCATTCTGTTTAATAGCTCTGGTTTAAAATGTTGTCTTAGGGCTGACATGACTAAGTCCTCCACAGCTGCATCATTTTCTTTTGCTTCCATTAAATAGCTAGAGCCAATATTCGAAGTTAAAATGACCACTGTATTTGTAAAATTCACCATTCGTCCCTGACTATCTGTAATACGTCCATCATCTAAGATTTGCAATAAAATGTTCGCCACATCAGGATGAGCTTTTTCAATCTCATCTAGTAGCACCACAGAATAAGGATTTCGGCGAACGGCTTCTGTTAGTTGTCCACCTTCCTCATAGCCCACATAGCCTGGAGGCGCCCCAACAAGTCGAGACACACTATGTTTCTCCATGTATTCACTCATATCAATCCGAATAAAGTGATCTTCTGAATCAAATAACTGTGCAGCAAGTGCCTTTGCAAGTTCTGTTTTACCTACACCAGTTGGACCTAAAAATAAAAAGCTACCAATAGGTCGGTGTGGATCTTTGATACCTGCACGTGCACGCCATACCGCTTCTGTCACTAATTGAACTGCTGTATCTTGTCCAACCACACGTTCATGTAATGTATCCTTTAAACGTAATAGTTTTTCACGCTCACCCTCTACTAATTTTGTTACAGGGATTCCTGTCCAACGCGAAACAATTGCAGCGATTTCATCTGCTGTTACCTCTTCACGTAAAATACGAGATTCCGCACCGTTCTCTAATTCCTTTTCAAGTACCTGAATGTCTTTTTCAAGTGTTGGAATTTTACCATGACGTAATTCAGCAGCTTTATTTAGATCATATTTACTTTCTGCCTCATCTAGATCACGACGATATTTATCCAATGTTTCACGTTTTTTCTGAATATCGTGTAGTTTTTCTTTTTCTGCTTCCCATTGTTGTCGCATGCCCTTAGATGACTCTTTTAACTTAGTTAATTCTTCGCGTAATTGCTCCAGACGTTTTTTACTTGCCTCGTCCTTTTCCTTACGCAATGCCTGTTCCTCAATTTCAAGCTGCATAATACGACGTGTGACTGCGTCTAATTCCTGTGGCATTGAATCAATTTCTGTACGAATCATTGCACAAGCCTCATCAATTAAATCAATGGCCTTATCAGGTAAAAATCGTTCTGTAATATAGCGATTGGATAGTTCTGCTGCCGCAACAATTGCTCTGTCATGAATACGTACTGCGTGATGTAATTCAAAGCGTTCCTTTAAACCACGTAAAATGGATACCGTATCTTCTATAGATGGCTCACGTACTAGTACTTGCTGGAATCGACGTTCTAAGGCAGGATCCTTTTCAATGTACATACGATATTCGTCTAAGGTAGTAGCACCAATACAGTGTAATTCACCACGTGCTAGCATAGGTTTTAGCATATTTCCTGCATCCATAGCGCCATCTGTTTTTCCTGCACCTACGATCGTATGAATTTCATCAATAAATAGAATGATTTGTCCTTCTGATTCTTTTACTTCTTTTAGCACACCTTTTAAGCGTTCTTCAAATTGTCCACGATAACTTGCACCAGCGATTAACGCACTCATATCTAATTCATATAATACACATTCTTTCAAGCCTTCTGGTACATCACCTTTAACAATACGCTGTGCTAAACCTTCCACAATTGCCGTTTTTCCAACTCCTGGTTCACCGATTAATACAGGATTATTTTTTGTTTTACGTGTTAGAATACGAATTACATTTCGAATTTCTTCATCACGCCCGATAACAGGATCCATCTTGCCGTTTTTTACTTCTTCAATTAAATTGCGTCCAAATTGTTCTAATGGTTTTTTATTGTCTGTTTGTTGAAATTGCATAGCTAGCACTCCTTTTTTTCATATTTCTCATTATTTATATACCCATTCTTATTCATTAGAAAAAAAGTTTGACCTTTTTTGACTAACTTTATTTTACATCACTCGACAATGCTTAGCAAAGAAATCGCCCTAAAATTTTTTCACTTATTATGGAAGTTTACGTTATAATAATGGTATGTTTCTATGTTTTAGTATCGAAATCCACTATCCTTTTGTAATAATCGCCATTTATTACAAAAAGAAAGCGATGTGTTGGAGATATGGTTTTAATGGATAATATGTTTGAAAAAATTAAAGATCTTTTTCAAACCCATGGTGTTTTTATCAAAGTGAATAAAGGAAATAAAATTTTTCTAGAGGGTGAACGGGCAAAAGAAATTTATTACATCCAATCAGGTGTTATTTCGATTAGCCAAGAATCCGAGACGGGTAAGGAATTAACCATTCGTATTTGTGGCCCTGACAGCATAATAGGAGAAGGTTCGTTATTTTGTAATCTCGTCTATAATTCGATGACTGCCAAAGTTTTAGAACCCTCTACGTTGTATGTTTTGAGTCGTAAATCTTTGGAGCATTTACTAGAAGAGCAGCCGACAGTTATGGTGGAATACATGAAGTGGCTACAAACAGAAAACTTAAAGCATCAGAGTCGTTTGCGCGATTTAGTGTTAAACGGAAAAAAAGGTGCTCTATTTTCAACGCTCATTCGGCTGTCCAATACGTATGGTAAACCTGTAGAAAATGACTCGATTTTTATTGATTTTCAACTAACAAATACAGAAATTGCAAATCTGTGTGCGACAAGTCGGGAAATGATTAATCGTATGCTGAATGATTTAAAAAAACATGAGATTATCACTTTTGATAAAGGATTTATTACCATTCATGATTTACAATTTTTAAAAAATGAAATTGCCTGTGAAAATTGTCCATTACAAATATGCCGTATCGATTAGTTTCGTTACAAGCAAAAACCCTGCTTATTTTTCAATAAGCAGGGTTTTAAATAAGCCATTTTAACGTACGCCCAATGCCATTTTGGCATAGCGTGACATTTTATCTTTCGACCAAGGTGGATTCCATACAATATTAACATTTGTACTTTTCACTTCTGGAAGTTCACCTAACGCCGTATTCACTTGATCCACAATGACTGGACCAAGTGGGCAGCCCATAGATGTTAGCGTCATCGTAACAGTTGCAACACCTTCATCATCTAATTCCACATCATATACTAAACCTAAGTTGACAATATCAATGCCAAGCTCAGGATCAATTACGTTTTCTAAAGCACCTAACATGCTATCTTTCATATCCTGATCCATTCGTATTTCTCCTTCCATCATAGTGTTAACCTTATCATAGCAGATGCACCCTGTTATGCCAAATGCTGTGCAAGCCATGCTGTGGCTGCTAGCATACCGTCACGTGGTACAGCATGTCCAGCCCGTTTGTTAACCATGAACTTTAAATATTCAGGGTTTGCTTCATAGTATTCCCGTAATGTTTCATAAAATTTATACGTTTCGTGAAAAGGAACTGTTTTATCTAATTCTCCATGCCAAAAGAATACAGGGCGGCCCGCGAATTTTTCTGGTGTTAAACTGACATCATATTTAGCAAGGGCTTCATTAATTTTTTCAACGTCTTCCTCTGACATCGGCCAGTTAACTCCGCTTTTAGCAAATTGTTGCAATTGGTATTCACCCAATTTTATAAAACCAGGTGCACCCATGCATATTGCAGCTGTTTGTATCCAATCATAAAGTTTCAGACAGCCTGATGTCACGATGCCACCCATTGAAGTGCCTCCTATGCCAATTTTATGACTAGCTAATAAATTTTTATTCTTTAATTCATCATATAATTGTTGTACTTCATGAATAGAATTTAAAACAATGTCCCAAAAATTTAAATTCATTTGCATTTCCGTTAGGCCTTCGCTACGCTCACCATGAAATTTTGCATCTGGCAATAGGACACGCACCCCTTTATGCACCAATTGGTATGCATAGTGTAAGTTATGTTCTTTTGCACTCATAAAGCCATGCAAAAAAATGACTACCGGGGTTTCTTCATTCATATTGTCTGTATGTATATGTAATAAAGGAATATTTCCCCACACTTCTTTTTCTACAAACATTATTGTCACTCCCAACTATTCTCTCATCTTTATGTTAGCAAACTTTTTTCACTGTGACAAAATTTTGACGAATGTAAGACAAAGAGATACTATTCAAACTATAGGAAAGGGGCAACGAGCTATGAAACCGCATTTAATCGTATTAGACTTAGATGGAACTTTATTAACAGATCAACAGCAAATTTCTGCAAAAACGAAAAAAACATTATTGCAGGCTAAGGAACAAGGGCATCAAGTGATGATTGCGACGGGACGTCCATACCGTGCAAGCGATCTTTATTATCATGAACTTGGGCTCACTACACCCATTGTTAATTTTAATGGCGCATATGTGCATCATCCTAAAAATGTCTCTTGGCAACATATGCACACACCAATTGATTTAAGTGTCGTACATGATGTTGTTGATTCTATTAACAGTTATGAATACGAAAATATTATCGCTGAGGTAAAAGATGATATTTATGTCCACACAGAAGACGATCGTATTTTAAATATTTTTAATATGGGTAATCCAAAAATTACACTTGGGGATTTATACACACACCTCCTGGATAATCCCACAAGTTTATTAATTCAGGCAAATGAAGCGAATTCAGTTATTATACGTGATCATTTGCAGGCTGTGCACGCAGAAGTCATTGAACATCGTCGATGGGGCGCACCACTTCATATTATTGAAATTGTGCGTCGCGGCTTAAATAAAGCTGTGGGTATTGCACATGTGGCAAAAGATTTAGGTATTCCTCGTGAGCGCATCATCGCATTTGGTGATGAAGACAATGATTTAGAAATGATCGAATATGCTGGACTTGGTGTAGCGATGGGGAACGGTATTTCAAGTCTTAAAAACATTGCCAATGAAATTACGACAACGAATAATGATGATGGAATTGCAAAAATACTCATTGAACGCTTGAAATTATCATAGTTAAGTAGTAAGTTCAAGTTAACATTCCATTTTTACCAGTTTAACTTTATTCAGTGGTACCCCTTCCATTTATCTAAAGTGAGTATCTACTGAATAAAGTTAAAAAGCTTTAAAAGTAAGTTGAAATTAGGGGGACAAGAGAATGAAGATTTTTACGGATAGTGGATGTGATCTACCAAAATCTTACTATGAAGAAAATGATGTCGTGCTACTCCCTTTACGAGTGCAATTGAACAACAAAGAATATGAAGATGTGATTTCAATTGATTCCAAAGAGATCTATGATGCAATACGCCAAGGTGCTCAGCCAAAAACATCACAAGTGTCACCTGAGCTCTTTTTGAAGCATTTTGAGGAGCTAGCCAAAAATGATGAAGAAGGTATTTATATCGCTTTTTCATCAGAATTATCAGGCACATATAGTACTGCTCAAATGATTCGCAATCAGGTACTTGAGCAGTATCCTTCCTTAAAACTAGTCATTATCGACTCTAAATGCGCATCACTAGGCCATGGCCTTGTCGTGGAAGAAGCTGTACGACTGCGAAATATAGGAGTATCCTTAGAAGACATGGCCTCTAAAATAAACACCCTTGCACCTCAGGTCGAGCATTTATTTACTGTAGAAGACTTAGATTACCTTGCAAAAGGTGGTCGTGTATCAAAAGCTAGTGCATTTTTAGGTGGCCTTCTTAGTATTAAGCCTATTTTAAATGTAGAAGATGGCAAACTTGTACCGATTGAAAAGTCGCGCGGTCGAAAAAAAGCACTTAATCGTATGTTAGATTTAATGCAGGAGCGTGGTGGCAGCTTTACAAATAAAATCGTAGGTATTAGCCATAGTGACGACGCTGCCTTTGCGAATGAAGCAAAAGCCTCTATCCAGGAGCGTTTTTCACCTCAAGCTGTGCAAATTACCATGATAGGTTCCGCGATCGGCTCACATGTCGGACCTGGGACTATTGCAATTTTCTTCACAAATAAAAGCTTTGAAGGCTAATAAAAAGCATGCTAGGATGGCTCCTGGCATGCTTTTTTGTCGTGTTATTATTATTGGACGTCTTGCTCCTGACGACGAACTTTCCCTCGTTTAATGATGATGACAACAAAGCCAATAAAGATCACCCATACTAAGCCAAGAGCCACCATATAAGGAGTGTTTAAGCCTTCATCATTGCGAACTTGATAAATTTCAACCATTTCTCGGTCTAAAATAACAGGATAGACTTCTTTTTCATTTATGCGAACTTTTTCCTCATGTAAAATACCGTTCAGCATTTTCCCTTCACCAAGTTGTTCAGGTGTTAAGTCGACGCGTTGTGTTTTACCAGTATTATTAACCATGATTACCCACTTTTCTTCGTCAGAAGAACGTGTAAAGACAAGAAGGCCATTTTCATTTGTAATGACTTCAAAATCACCATTACGTAAAGTAGCTGATTGATTACGTAAAGATTGAACATTTTTAATATAATCTATCAGTTCCTCGTCTGTTTTAAAGTTATAAAGCTGGTGTGTATCTGGTTTTGCTTCCCCATTCATAGCAATTTCTGTCCCGTATTGTACGACAGGAATTCCTGGTAGCATAAATAAAGCACCCATCGCCATTTTTAAGCGGGTAGGTGGGAACATATTTTCATTAGCAGAGTCAAATGTAAAACGATGAGTTTCAAGTGAATCCACCATAATTTGTGTCGGTTTTTCTCCTGCGAAGGGTTCCATTAATTTAGAAGAATCCATATCCACGTTTTTAAATATATTACGATAGATATCTGCCGTTACAGGTGAGAAAGTTGCATCAAAGTCAGCATCGCTTTCTTCATTTGCTATCACATAAAGTGATGTTTTTGTCTCTTTTAATGCAGCTATTACTGCATTGATAAACGCTGTATCAGCCCCTGCGATATTTGTTAAACGAATGCCACCGATGTCATATGTAGAAACAAATTCAGTTACTGCTTGAATAAGTGCTTCTTGCACATCCTTATTTGATAAATCCCACTGTACTTGTCCATTATTGGTAGATGCAATCCAATCCGCTTTCGATGCATCCTTTGCCCACTCATGATTTGGACTCACATTTGTAAGTGGAAAATCCACCATAATGGACATATTTTTCGCTTTGTAGGCCTCTACAGTACTTTGGAATTCTTCCGTTGTTCCAAAATGACGTTCTATTGTAGTATAACTTGTGGGCATTGATCCATCATACTTCTCTGTAGAAAAAATAGGCCCAATGGAAACAATTGTATAGCCCATCTCACCGATAAATTTCAGTTTATCCTGTAAACCTGTAAAATCGCCCCCCGCAAATTTCGAAGAGTCCTGCGTATTTGTATCAAAATCGTTTGTGCCCGAGCCATTAAAGAAACGGTCAACGAGTAAATCATAGATGCTTTCTTCTGCTATTGTTCTAGTCGCTGATTCATCCGCATGTGCTACTGGAATGGTACCTACGAATGAAGCTGCTAATAAAAGTGATGCAGCCGTCGCACTTATCCACTTCTTAAATTTCACTGTTATTCCCTCTCTTTCAAACCAATCAACGTCATTTTACCAAATAACTCTGTCACGTCGCTATCTTTTCCAAAGATTTTGCGTAAAAGCGAAATGAATTACGACAAAAAGGTGTCAATTCCGTCTTCCGTTTTCGTTTACAAAATAAAAGCCGTGAAGCAACTACTTCACGACTTTTAAATCATTATGCTAAGAAATCTTGACCCATTGGCAGTTTAAATCCTAGGAACAAAGTGATTAATAGGAATACTGCAAATAAAATCCAAAACATAGCTGTTGGTTTATTTTTCTTTTGACGCACTAAGACCATTTCCATCATGCCAATTACAAGTATGCCACCTAAGAACTTAAATCCGTAAAGCATACCTTTACCATAGTCCATTGCCTCGATAAATAATGCCCCACCTGTGATGATTATTAGTACATAAAACAGACGTAATGTCATATGTAAGCCTTTTGATTGCTTGCCCATTAGTGCCGCAATTAAAAAGATGACAATACCTACTACCCACGTAGTAATATGCAAATGCGTTTGGCTAGTTAAAAAACTCATGTTTGTCCCCCTCATTCTTTTTCTATCAAACTCTATCCTACCATGCGATGGAAAGGGTTTCAAATATTACAATAGTGTTCACACAATTTACATCATTTAAAACTTGGAATCCTTGCATCTCATAGTTTTTACTTCTGTTACTATGCCTTAAAGCAGTAAAAAACCCGCGGAGTATAGACTCACGCGGATTGATATCATCATTATTCAAAATGGTTGACTAAAGTACCAATTCCTTGAATAGATACTTTTACTGTATCTCCAGCTTTTAAGAATTGCGGCGGGTTCATCCCTTTGCCAACACCAGCTGGCGTACCTGTTAAAATCACATCTCCTGGCTCTAATGTTACATGCTGAGATAGGATGGATACTAACGTTTCAACAGAGAACATCATATCTTTCGTAGAGCCATTTTGACGTACTTCATCATTGACCTTTGTCACTACTGTTAAGTCTTGTGGATTTGGGATCTCATCCTTTGTCACAAGGTATGGTCCAAGAGGGCAAGTACCGTCCAAGCTTTTACCCAAGAAGAATTGTTTATGTTTCTCTTGTAAATCACGAGCTGTTACATCATTGGCAATAGTATAACCAAATACATAATCAAACGCTAAGTTTTTAGGAATGTTTTTGCCTCGTTTACCAATAACGATAGCTAGCTCACCTTCATAATCCATTTTTGAAGAAAGATCTGCATGTATGGAAATTGTTTGTCCATCTGCAGCAATTGCAGTTGGTGATTTTGTGAATACCATTAAATCCGTTGGTGCTGCCTCTGCACCCATTTCCTTTGCATGTTCATCATAGTTTTTACCAATACACATAATATTTTTAGGTGTACGTGGAATTGGTGAAAGCCATTCGATCTCTGTAAATTCACGTTTAAAACTATTAGCATTATCTGATTTTTCTGCTGCTTCTACTAATTTACGAATCTGTTCCACAAAATCAAAGCCTAAAGCAATGCCATCCACGATTGAACTTGAAAAAGAAGGGAGAACTTGAAGTTCACTTTGAATAGCGAGTACATCCCATACCGCTTCTTCTTTTTTTACTTTTGGTCCAAAGCTTACATGTCCACCTAATTTGAATGATAAAATTTTCATGATTGAAAGAGCTCCTTCTTTTTTCTACATAATACAACAATATGATAGAAATTACCTCATTTTTGCGACAACATTTTTATAAGTTGTTATATCTTCATAAAATATGCATGTGAAGAGGAATATATTAACGCACTTCTACTTTTTGCTTATATGTTAATTTACGCCATATTGTTTCTAACGGTCCTTGTTTCCACTTAGATAACCAGATTTCTGCTATGATCATTTGCACAACAATAATGCCGACAGCAATTAATACCCCTGTTTCTACACTTACTTTACCATACCAGCCAAAGCCAAATTGGTAGAATAAACAAGTACCTATAATAGATTGAAGAATATACATCGTTAATGACATGCGTCCGATTTTAGCAAAAGGACTAAGTAGTTTTGGCATTATTGGCACTAAGCAAAGTAACACAATGACCCCAATATAGCCCACCGATAGAACTGGGCCCCCTATGTATACCTTTAAATAATCTAGTAAATATGTTCTTGTAAACATAATAGATAAGCTTTTTATACCAATACCGATGACCAATCCAGCAATTGCAAACGCCAGCCAGAGCCACTTCAATTCTTTAGCCCGTTCTACTAAATGCCATTTAGAGGCAGCGGCCCCTATTAACATATACGGTAAAATCGTGAACAGTGCGACAAACCACATCTCGATGCCTGCCTGCGTTGATAAATCTGTTAAGCGTTGCAAAAAGGCATCTACCCAGTTTCCTGTCCCATAAGCCGTGATGGCCTTCTCTACTGAAACGATATCTAAGTAATCATCTACTTTTGTATTAAAATTTACAATCCCTACTACAAAGAGCATAAAAGCTTGCATCAAGCCATTAATAATCAAAGCACTCGCTAATAGCCAGATGGGACTCAATCGTAGTAAAAGCACTAAGAAAACGCCACAAAATGCATACATCATTAATATGTCGCCCCACCAAATTAGCACAGCATGGACAAAACCAAAGGCAAACAGAATGGACAGTCTACGAAGCCCTAGTGTATAAAAGTTTTGTTCACGGCTCTGAGCCTTTTGCCACTGCATGGCTAGTCCATAACCAAATAGCATGGCAAAAAGCGGATAAAAGCTACCTTGCACATAAATATCTATATTTTTTTGCCAAACAATATCCGATGGGGTTGTAAACCATGATGCCAAATCAATATGCGGCATTGGCAAATAAAAGGTATACATATTTACAAGTAAGATACCTACTAAACTAATCCCTCGTAAAATATCTAATGTTGCTATTCGTTCCTGCAACATTGTCGGTTTTAACTCCACAAAATAGCCTCCTCTTGACTAGCAGCTATGGTGAAGGCAGGGCAAGAAAAAACTTTGCCCTACTTTGGCCATAACAAGTTCTTTATGCGTATATGGTCTGTTCATTATCGAATAAATATAATACTTTATCGCTCACCTTAATGTGTAAAATAGATTCAATGGCTTCACTATAAACACGAAGCTGAACAGCATAACGACCTAATATTTCTTTTGACAGGGCAGGCTCCTGCGCAAAATGAGATTGTATACGATCCGTTTTATAATCCAACAAGATCCAATCACCGTTTTCATCCTCAAATAGGCAGTCAATAATTCCTTGCACAATTTGAGCATCACCATCTTCATCGATTCTACTAATCGTAAACGGCATTTCTCTACGTATCTGCCTTGCGCGTTGAAAGCGTTGCCCTATTTCTGTCTCAAAGAAACGATAAATCTTCGCTTGTGGAACTACTTTGCCCTCCGCCTCTGTTAAAAGCTGTCTTGCCACTAAATCCTCTACAAAGTCTCTTACAGCATTGATATGACTAAAGCCAAACTGAGGGACATGCTGCATCACTGTGTGCACAGCTGTACCAATTTCAGCTCCTGTTAGCTGTTGCTCCTGTAAAAAAGTTGGTCGAGGTGCAATGGACGAAGCCTTTTGCTTGGTAGGAGAGGCAAAATAATATTCGGGTTCCTCCTGGCGCTGTAGATTTTCTATTCGCTTTATTTCACTAACAGATGTTTTGGAGCGCTTTCTTGTTGATTTTTGATAGGCATACTGCGCTTGAAAGCGGGTCGTGATTTCAGCTAGCAGGTCCTCATCCTCTTGCATTGCAAACGCTTGCTGTACTTCATCGCCCATCGCCTGTAACTCATACGAATAATGCTTTGTATCGATGGCTTGAACCCACCAATGTGATTGATCCTCAACTTCTTTATAAGTAGTGCTTGCTACTGTTGCAAAATCTGCATGCCTTGCTACTGCTGGGCCAACCCAGTCCAAATAACTATTTGCTCTCGCACGTAAATATTCCTGAAGCGGTGCATCCATTGGTAAACTTTGCGCGTCCTGCCAGCTTTCGCGTGTTTTCTCCCAGTTCTTCACTGAGCCTACTAAAATCAAACGCTCTTTCGCACGAGTCATAGCAACATATAAGACACGCATTTCTTCTGCGCGCATCTCCAGTTCTTTTTTCTCCTTTAATGCCAAAAACGGTAACGATGTATATGTGATACGATTTTCAGGATCAATGGCCTTAACAGCTAGTCCAAAATCTTGATCAAACAAATAGGGCTGATGAAAATCCATTTTATTAAACGGACGTCCCATTCCTGCCACAAAGACTACTGGATATTCTAAACCTTTGGAAGAGTGTATTGTCACCAGACGTACCACATCATCCTTTTCGCCAATTGATTTGGCAGTACCTAAATCATCGCCACGCGTACGCATACGATCAATAAAGCGTAAAAAACGGAAGAGTCCACGAAATGCTGTTTTTTCATACATTAACGCGCGATCATGTAAAACGCGTAGATTTGCCTGACGCTGTTTGCCATTCGGCATTGCCCCAACCATTTCATAATAATGTGTATCTAAATAAATTTTCCAAATTAAATCGGACAATGATCCACGCCGTGCTAAATCACGCCAATTTTCAAAGGCCAGCATAAAGCGTTGTAGCTTTTCAAATGTAGAGGTTTGCACACCATGTCCCTCACTACGAATAAATTGTCGTAAAGCATCATAAAAAGGGACCTTTTGATCAGCTAAACGAATTTTCGCAAGCTCATTTTCCGTTAAACCAACAAACGGTGCGCGCAGTACAGAGGCTAAGGGGATATCCTGATAGGGATTATCGACTACCTTCAGGACGTTTAACATAATCATTACTTCAAGTGCGTCAAAATAGCCTTTAGCTGATTCTGCATAGAGCGGAATCCCTGCCAGCTTAAATTCCTCCACTAAGTCTGTTGACCATGTCATCGAGCGCATTAATATTACAATATCGCTATACTTTAATGGTCGCTCTGTTTTTGTTTTCGTATCATAAACGGTTGTTCCATCTTCCATCATCTGACGGATACGATCGATAATAAAGCGTGCCTCATATTGTGATTTTTTTAATTCCTCTAGCTCATTAGCCTCATTGCTTATTTCTTCCAATTCTTCTATTACTTCTTCTTCCTCTGGTGGATGCATTACGACCAGCTCAACAGGTATTTCTTTCTCATCATAAGGCGCAGCAGGCTTTAATGACGCATTGTCGTCATAAAGAATTTCACCAACTCGCTCACCCATAATTTGTGCAAAAACGTAGTTTGTGGCATTTAATACTTCTTTTCGACTTCGGAAGTTAGCGTTTAAATCAATTCTCATACCCGTTACATCAGGTGTCTCCAAATACTCACTATATTTTCGCATAAAAAGCTTTGGCTCAGCTAAACGGAAACGGTAAATACTTTGTTTTACATCCCCAACCATAAAAAGATTGCCATCTTGTTCCTCACCAGTTTTGACGAGCTGTAAGATGGTTTCCTGTAGCATATTGGATATGGATAGGTAAGCATTTGAAGTAATCTCCTGCTTTTCCCCCCATTCACACCGTACGTGAGGGTTTCCCCTCATACGGCGTTCCATCAATTATGAATCTTTATACTAATACTTTATTTCCAGCTTTCACACGAAGTTTATTTACTTTGTCCAAACTTTGTTTTGTTAACTCTAACATTTGAAGGTATTTATTAATGACGTCTTCTGTTGTGGCATGAATCAGTTTATGGGCTTCTTTCGTTATAAAAACTAAGTTGTCATACTTATCGTTACCACCTTTTGCCTTTGGAACGATGTGATGTAATTCCATATTTTTCAGAATGAGTGCTTCTCCTGTAATAAAGCAAACCCCTTTTTGAGCAATGTATTTAGAAATACGATTGTCGTTGTATTCAATACTACGATTGATGACAGGATTTTTCATGAGATACTTCACAACTTCTTCTGATACTGATTTTTGCTTTTTATGAATCAGACTTCTACCTTCAACTGTATAATTATTGATTTCTTGCGTAAAGTTTGTCGGATTTTTGTGTTTGATTCCATCGATAGGGAATATCGCTACTTTTGCAACGAATGTCTTTTTCTTGCCAAGATAATCTTTGAAATGTTTCTTGTAGTACGTACTTGGCTCACCTTTATCCGATGAAACTTTCTTCAAGCTGTTATATAAGGTTCGTTTGACTGAAAATGCAATTTCACTAAAATCTTTCGTTACCATCGTTGCTTGCTGATAGAAGTTATGAAGTCCTAGAATTGTTGCATTGAGTTTGGACACTTCTGAAGCATTAGATTTCTTTTTAATTCGTTTGATGTTTTCTTTGATTTTGCTAATTGCGTTTTTCTTCGCCTTATTTGTCATGAATGATTTTACGGTATGCTTCTTTTTATTTCTAGCCACTTTCATTTTAAACCCTAGAAATTCCGAAAAGTTTTTCCTTAAATTAATGACCTTTGATTTTTCTTTACTAATGTCGAGATGTAATCTTTCTTTTAACCATTTTTTCACACCTTCGAAAATCTTGAAGGCACTTTTATGGTCTCTACAAAAGATTTTAAAATCATCTGCATATCGCACAATGAACATTTCTTTCAAGCTTGTGGCTCTTTTTAAGGTACTATATTTCACTGACCTATCAAATCTAACCTTGCCACCAATAATTCTTTTACGCTCATAGTTTTTCTGCGTTTCAAACGTTTCCCATTGATTGCTTATCCACCAATCTAATTCGTTTAGCACAATATTAGATAGTAGCGGTGATAAAATACCACCTTGAGGAGTCCCTTTATTAGGTGTTCCTGCTCCTACAATTTCTGCTTTCAGTAGTTTACTTATGATTGAGAGAACCTTTTTATCCTGGATACCCATTGACCACATTTGTTTAAGAAGTTTGCCATGATTGACATTATCGAAGAAACCTTTGATGTCAATATCAACCACATAGTGCAGTTTGTTGATATTTGCTAATGTTACTGCTCTAGAATATGCATGTAAAGTTCCTCTGTTCGGTCGAAAACCGTAACTGTGATGATGGAATTTCGCTTCGCATATTGGCTCTAGAATTTGTTTAATACATTGTTGAATGATTCGGTCCTCGATTGTCGGGATGCCGAGTGGGCGAATTCCTCCATTAGCTTTTGGTATTTCTTTTCTTCTTATTTTGTGTGGTATGAAGTTTTCAAGTCTTTTTCTGACATAATCAATTAATGCGTTCGGGTCTTTTTCTCCGATAGTAATGATTGTCGATTCATTACTACCTTTGGTGAGAGAACCCTTGTTTTTCTTGATGTTTCGATATGCCAGTAAAATATTTTCTCTTCTAATAATCAATTCATACAGATTTTTAAAGCGTTTGTTCATTTGACTTGCTTTGTAAAGGTCATCTAAGGTTTGTTGCATGTCGTAATATTCATTGTTTCGTAAGGACTGTCGTTTTAAAACTTTCTTGTTTGCTGTTTCAGTCAATACTCTCACCACTTTATTACTTCTTTTGGCGATTGCATTTCTTTTAGTCATACGAGAACCTGATAGTATAAAGTAATGTTTTAGTTATTCATAAATTGACTAATGGCTATCCCTCCACCGCTTATTATCACGGCTTCACTGGTACTGTGCCATCACTTTCACTGTGCTTAAAATGAGGTTATACTATAGACGCTTTCCCTCATACCGCTTCAACGAGTGCAATCTCTCCACGTAGCCAGCTTACCACGTTCCAAGAAATCATATCTGTACATATAATACTTTTAGGTCATTCCTCTAACCCTGTTAGCTGGATAGTGCCTGTAACACTATAAGGTGTTTCATAAAGACAAATTTTACTCCACCTCACTAACCCAACAATAAGTTGGTGTACCCTTTCGAATACCTATACCTCTAGAGCCGTACATTCGGAATTTCGTCAGTAGGAAGTTTTGTTCCCTACATTCTAACCATGAGTATTTTTATAGACCCCCAGTCTATCCATCCCACAGAATACCTCTATCCCGCTTTCCTTCTTTCGATTAGGAGGATGTTCAACTGACTTCACCGAGCTTATAACATCATCACGATTGCACGCGACAATGCTATTCGGAGGATTAGGTCGAGCCTTTCAGAGCGTTACCTCATCATTCGACTCATCTGATTTCTTAGTTCTCCTAGCGAAATGATGCTAGTGGCTAATCTTTTCAATTAGCAACGTGTCGCACTATCCTGATATTCATCCACCAGTACTTCTTTAAAACGCTTTTTCATATCTAGTGCAACTGGTGACGGCTGCAGCTTGCCTTCTACCTCTACTGTTAAAATTTGAAGTGCATAATGCTCTAAATCTGAAAAGTCAATGATTCCCCGTTCTAATTTGGCTCGTCGAAATTGTTCACTAAACGTAGTGGTCAATTCCACTAACGTAGTAATAGTCGGTGCCATTAACCTTATTTCCTCGAGTAGTCGTGCAGGCGTACGAACAAAATACGTCTCTTTAATTTTATTCATCATTTTTTTGGCTGCTTCTCGTTTTTTCTTCGCAAGCTCCTGTAGCTCTACATTAACTAGTGCATCCTTCGATACCCGTTTTAATGTAGACCATTTAACTGTTGCAAAATAATCAAATAGCTCCTGCCATGTACCACTTTGACTAATACGAATCCCTTCCTGAATCATAGCAAAATCTATCTCTGCTGTTTCAGCATAGGGGGCAGGTCCATCTGGCTGTAATGTAATTGCGCGCATTTCAGAAATTAACACAAACGCCTCTTCCAGGCTATGACGTACGGTTAATTTGACGTATTGAGATAGCTCTAAATCATCAATTGTCACTTCATCAGCTAGTTCATATGCTTTTGGCAAACTCCATAGCCATTTTTGAGGCTCAGCATGGACACGAGACGTATCATAAAGTTTACTAATCAGCGTTTCGATGGCTTGATCATCACGATCTGAGGTAAAGCTATCGACAAGACGATAGATGGCTTGTACGTGAGCCTCGTCCTCAGCATCGTAGGCAGCTTCTAGAACTTCTGCTAAAACATCATCTCTCAATAATGCGATTTCTGCTTCATTGGCGATACGGAAGCCTGGATCGATATCAAGTAAATACGCATACTGCTTTACAATCGCTAAACAGAAGGAATGCAGGGTGGAGATTTGTGCTTTATTAACAAGACTAAGCTGCCGTCTTAAATGATTAGATGTTGGATTTTCTGCTATCGCCTTTTCTAATGCCTCTGACATACGATGGCGCATTTCAGCGGCTGAGGCATTTGTAAAAGTCACTACCAATAGTTCATCTACATTGATCGGATTTTCAGTAGCAATAACCTTTTCTATCATACGATTGATCAGGACTGCTGTTTTTCCCGACCCTGCTGCAGCCGAAACAAGTGTATCTTGTCCGCTAGCATAAATGGCCTTCCACTGATCGTCTGTCCATGTGACATCTGCTGGCTTAACAGGAATTGTTTGTACCATGCTATTCAATCTCCTTCCGAATTTTATCGACTATATCATTCGGCTTTGCTTGCATTAATTGACGATAGCCTTGTTTACCATCTGATGGATCAAATTGGCAAACCGCAGCAAATTGACAATAATCACATGCCGTTTTCGCTTTTAATTTATAGGGGCTAATGGCCGTATCACCAGATAAGATACCATTCCCTGCCTCCTGATGTTTACGACGAACGAAATGTTGTAACTTTTTCATATCATTAACAGGAACTATACGCGATTGTGATTCAGACGGAGTCCCATCTTTTTTCATATAGACAGGAATGATTTTTGAATGCCCGCTACTTTCTTCCAAATGCTCATCCATCGATAATATCGCTTCAACATTTTCAGATAGTAAACCTTTCATTTTATACTGCTTTAAACGATCCTCTTCAATTTCACTGTTCGTCAAATCCTTATCCAGCTTTAGCATTGGATTATGGACATGGACATACAGTACCCCTGCTGGCTCTGCTTCACCTGATAGCCAGTAAGAGCTATTTTCCATTGCCACATCTAAATACGTTAGGACCTGTAAGGATAATCCATAATAAACCTCATTTAGATCAAGGTCACGAGCTGAGGATTTATAGTCAACAATCCGCAAATAAGAGCGGTCATCTATCGTTGCACTATCCACCCTATCAATACGTCCACGCATAAACATTTTCTTTCCACCTGTTAAATCAATCTCTAATGGTGGTAGTTGTTCATGTTGTCCAGGACCAAATGACGCCTCAATCGCAATTGGTTTGAAGTGTGATACATGTGCATGCTGTGTCAATGCCGTCATTGTACGCTCCACAATTCGAATTAGCTTACGCTGAATATAGCGATAACGGGCACTGGATAATAGGATTTGATGGGAAAAGACTGGAACAATTTGTTCTACTGCTTGCCGTGCTAATTGTTTAATTTGCTTTGTTGTTAAACGAATCCAAGACAATTGCTGACGATGTGTTTCCTCTGTAATCCACTTTAATGCCTCATGGAATAAGTCACCCATTGCAAACGTTTCTAGACGATACTCAGCTCGTTCTTCTAGACGTAGGCCATACGTAGTGAAATGAGAAAAAGGACATCTGAAGTATTTCTCAATTCGCGACACACTGGATGTTAGCTTCTGACCATATAATTCCTGTGTAATATAGGTTTCAAGTGGTTCAGCCTCATTTTTATGGGTAATTGGATAAAGTACGCGCTCGAAAATGAGTGCCCAATACGGATCTTGTTTATAAAATCTTTGTAAAGCTAGCCATTCTGGCGCTAGTTCACGGCTATGCTCAGCCTGACGTAGCTGTACCATTAGATGTGCCAATGCAGTCCTTGGATGGCGTAAATATGGTAAAACATCTCCATCTAGTAATTCAATCGGATCGACTACAACACGTTCTATGGAAATATCACTTAATAAGCCAGCCTTTTTGTCATTCCCTATTATTTTCTTAATATAAAGTGAGGCTAGAAGTGCCTTGCCTTCCTCATCCGCCGTAGGATAGGTCATATACAATTTGTTAGATGGCGTTGTAATAGCACGATAGAACAAGAAATTTTCCTGTAATAAGCGATTAGTAGAGGTAGGTGCTAGCTCATAGCCAATTTGACTAAACCATTCACGCTCTATATCTGACAACAAGCCCTCATACTCCATCCGAGTTGGATAAACACCGTCATTCATCCCTATTACAAAAGCAACTTTGATATTGGATAAACGGGCTAAATCAACAGTAGCCACCATTACCTCATCAAGAGTTGGCGGAATTCTTGAAAATTCTAATGTATCAAAACCTTCATCAAGAATTTTTGCTGCTTCCTCTACAGTCATCTCCTGCTCACCAAACATATAAACGAATTGGTCAAGAACAGCAACCCATTCATTCCAAGCTTGTTCATGTTCACTTGCTGCTAATGCATCACCGCGCTCTAGCTCACGATCTTTCATTGCTTGCAGTTTATCATATACCTGTAATGACTCTATAAGTTCAAATAAAGCAGTCGCAATATCTCTGCCATTCTTCGCGTTATCAAGCTTATCTTGTAAAAGTTTTAGGGGTTGGCAAATTTCATCCCGAATAGCCTCGATTTCTGCCTGCATTGCACGCTCTTCGTCTGTTTGTACACGAGAATGGAATTCTAAACCGCGATACTTTTTATAAAACCAACGTGCCTCCTCAAACCATCGTTCCCCATAGATTCCTTGTGCCAAGCAATAATTCTCTAATCGATCTGCTCGCTCACGCCAAATCGTTAGCTCCGCTTGTAAAGGGAAAAATAAATCTGTTTTCACACTACGAAAAACAGGCTCATATTTCCAATTCGAGGTCATAACCTCCAAGGCTGAACGACTTAGTTCTATTAATGGATGATGTAACATCGTCTTTTTTGTATTTGTAAAAATAGGGATTTCATATTGTTGGAAAATACTTGTAATGAGCGGATCATAGAGATCTGCTTGTCTATACAACAGTACGATATCCTGATAGCGAAAACCGTCTTCCCTTGTCAGTTTTGTTATTTCCCGGGCAATCGCATGTACCTCTGCTCGACGATTTGAAGCTTCAAGTACCCTTACGTCTCCTGAGGTTTTTTTCGTTTGAGGCTCCAAATCAGCAAACTTTGCCTCTACATGCTGTAAATCCTCAGAATGAAATCTTTGTGTCTTATAAAAATGTAATGGTAATTCAACATCAATGCCCTCTTCTTTTGCCATATCATGAAGTCGTTGATTTGTTAAGGCTGCTTCATGGAATAGTGCCTGTTCATCAAAGGCTTCATCGATATGATCAAAGGGAAGGACGACAGTTACTTGCTTCGTTACCTTTAACAATTCACGAACCAGTTCTAACTCTCGCACAGTGAAGGCGGTGAAACCATCAATATAGATGGTCGCTTGCTTCATCGTTTCTGCATACTTCAGTTGCTCCGTTAAAATCGGATAATAGCTCTCGCTGTCAACATAGGTCGTACCAAGTCGTTCCTCCAATGCCTGCAAAACGACATGTAAATCATTCGCTTTCGCCTGCAATGTATTAGGTGCATCTATTGCCTTTAACGATTCCGTTACCTCTGCCAAGACTGAGCTATTGACGCTATAGCGACTAAATTCTCTTAAAAGGGTTTCAATTTCCTCCGTAAAGCCACGTTTTCCTGCTGCTTGTCGAAATAAGGAAAACTCGCTTTTTTGTTCCTCCAAAAGTTTACGAATAAGCATTCGATAGCCATAGCCATTCACTTCTTTACGAGCAATACCTCCTGTTTCCTGTAAAACCAACCATGCTAAACGTTTAAACGTCATCACCTGTGCTCGAATCAAGCCTTGTAAACCATGCTTATTTGTCAGCTCATATTCCGTAGAATAAGACATTTGGTCAGGCACGATAATGAAAATCGGATGTCCCAATGGATCTGTCTTTAATTGCTCAACAATTTCCTGATGAATAAATGCTGATTTCCCTGTTCCCGAACGTCCTGAAACAATACGCAATGTCATATATTTTCTCCCTCCTCATTAACTTGCTGTGTGCGGATGTCTTTTTTAATGAAATTAATATTTGTAGTCTTATTTGAGCGATTCTTTCAGTAGATTGTTCACTTCTCATCTATTTTGGAGTAGTTTCCCCAGCCACCAATAACAACATAAATCATCTAGCTTAAATTCTATCGAAAAAAGCTAGTAAATACTATCTATCAACCTTCACCTACCTATAAAAAGGTTGATTTTATAACACAAAAAAGCAGCCTCTTCACATAATGAAAGAGGCTACAGATACCTTACTTAACTGGCATGGTGGTCCTGCTTTTTCGTCAAATTTCGCGCTTGCTTTAAATCTCTTTCTACACGGGCATTCAAACGCTTCTCTATCAACTTACCGACCCACCACAAAATAACAATGGCCACAGCTGCAATTATCAATCTCACTGGACTTGTCAAGAGTGATTTTAGATCATAGCCCAATACACTCATACCTAAAATCATGACAAACTTTCCTGCAAGTAAAACGATCAAGTAAAATTTTTTATGGATATGTGATAATCCCGCTACAATATTGACAATAACAGATGGTGTAAAAGGGAAACAGAGGAGGACAAACAAAGGGCTGATGCCATTCATATCCACCCATTTAATAAGCTTCTGTACTTTTTTACTACCTGTTAAAAATTGTAGTCGTGGATGCTTGCCAAAATGACGCACAAGTAAGAAAACCGCATAGGAGCCCGCTACAGAGCCTAGCCAAGATAATAAAAATCCTAACCATAAGCCAAATGCACTCGCATTCGCTACAACGAATACAACTAATGGTAAGAATGGTAAAAATGCCTCTAAAAAGGGTAGCAGTAAACCAATGATTGGGCCAAACGTTCGATACTGTGCCGCAACCTGTTCAATATTTTCTACAGTAAACCATTCACTCAACATCGACACCTCTATTTATACTGTAAAATTAAATGAAAAATTGTTAATCCTTCTGAAGTATTGCGATATTCATGGGGCTGATGCCCTGAGAATACTAGTGTGTCCCCTTCATCCAGTAATTCATGCATGTCTCCAGCAGAAATAACTGCTTGTCCTTTAATGACCATTACAGTTTCCTCTACCCCTTCTGTATGGGCTTCACTCCTACTAACTGCCCCTGGCTCCATTTCAACCTTATAAAACTCCCAGCCTCGCTCTGGATTATACGGAATAATGGAGTAAACACGATAGCGACCCTCATCCTCATCGACATGTGGTACATCTTTACTGCTATAACGCATGTAATGGGCAGTTGGCGGCTGTAATAATGAAGAGAACGATATACGCATACCCGCAGCAATTTTCCAAATTGTTGAAACAGTCGGATTGGCCTCACCCTTTTCAATTTGTGCAAGCTGTGCTTTACTGACACCTGTCGCTTTGGCCACATCATCAAGACTTAAATGACGTTGCTGTCTAATTTTCTTTAATTGAAATGCTAAATTTCGACTCATTTGTTCCATTTTTACTCACCAATTTCTATTGTTTATTTTATCAGACATATGTATACTTTAATAAACATTAAGAACTATCAAACAATTCCATCAATAGTATACATGGAAATTATTAAGAAAGGATGACCTATTTATGACAAGTACAACAGAGCTTCAACACGGTGATGCAACAAGCTCTTCCAACGACAGTTTTTTACAAGGCGTGAAAGATTGTGTACCTACATTACTCGGTTATATTAGTATAGGACTAGCATTTGGGGTTGTAGGTTCCGCTTCAGGGTTATCTGTCCTTGAAATCGCACTATTAACGATATTGATTTACGCAGGCTCTGCACAATTTATTTTTTGTGCACTTCTTTTAACAAGTAGCCCTGCCTCTGCTATCATTGTAACCATTTTTGTAGTGAATCTACGCCATTTATTAATGAGTTTAACATTAGCACCTCATTTTACGAGTTATTCCATGCTTAGAAATGTAGGCTTCGGTACATTATTAACGGATGAAACCTTTGGGGTAGCCGTAACAAAGCAAATGCAAACAGGTAAATTATACGGTAAATGGATGGATGGGTTAAACTTAACAGCCTACATCTTCTGGATTCTTTCCTGTGTTACAGGTGCCTTTTTAGGACAGTGGGTAGCAAATCCTGAAAAATGGGGCTTAGATTTTGCCTTGATTGCCATGTTTGTTGCACTTTTAGTTTTGCAATTGAGCAGCGTTGGCAAAAGTAAAATCATGCAATATATCAAATTAATCGGCTATATGGCGGTTATTATGTACGGTCTTTCTTATGTAGTCCCTTCACATGTGGCTGTGCTTCTGGCTACCGTGATTGTCGCAACAATTGGGGTGGTGACAGATAAATGACAACAACTTCTTATATGGTCTGGCTTATTATTGGCTGCGCACTTGTAACATGGCTACCACGTGTCATTCCATTTATTTTTGTGCGTAGTGTAACACTACCTGATGTTGTGCTAAAATGGCTTAGTTTTATTCCTGTTTGTATATTAAGTGCTCTTGTCATTGAAAATTTAATAGACACTGAAAGCGGCAAAGTAGTGTCACTTGATTGGCCAGTCTTTATTACATTTGTTCCTACACTTATTATTGCCCTTGTCACAAAAAGCTTATCGATTACAGTAGTTGCAGGAGTAATTATTATGGCAGCTGTGCGATTTTTCATGTAAAAAGGTCAGTCCCATTGCTAAAGTGTACCCTATAAGATAGACACTTGAAAAAGGTCATCTTATAGGGCATTTTTGTTTATAATTGAAAAAAACAAGATTCGGAGCCACTACTATGACTAAAAACTTTTTAACACCCCACCAACAAAATGAATTAAAAAAGAATCCGTATGTAAAAGCTGTGAGCAATAAAGCGATTACGTATACAGATGAGTTTAAACGCTTATTTATTGCACAATCTGAAACGGGAAAATTACCAAGAGAAATTTTTGAAGAAGCGGGATTTGACGTGGAAGCGATTGGTATAACACGTATTCACAGAGCAGGTACTAGGTGGAGAACAGCTTATAAAAAACGTGGAATCACCGGTTTAGAAGATTCTAGAAAACACAGTACAGGACGCCCTATCGAGCGAGAATTAAGTATAGAGGAAAAGTATGCACGACTTGAAGCAAAAATGCGTTTATTGGAAGCTGAAAACGAACTATTAAAAAAGATCGATTTACTCGAAAGGCAGATGTTGAAAAAGAAATAAAACTCGCACCAGAACTGAAATTTGAACTGATTGGTCAAACGATTGAAACGTATGGATTGAAGCGAATGGTACGCTATCTTTGTGAAGTGTTGGAGGTATCACGCTCAGGCTATTATAACTATTTTAAGGAAGAATCTCTTCAAAAAAGAGCGATGAAACACCAAGCAGATGAAGTCGTAAAGGAAGTGATTTTAAAAGCGTATCGATTCCGACGACGTCACAAAGGAGCCCGTCAAATCAAAATGACGCTTTACCATCAATATGGTATTACCTATAATCTGAAGCGAATTCGCCGCATTATGAAGAAGTTTGGGGTTATCTGTCCAATTCGTAAAGCGAATCCTTACCGTCGTCTAGCCAAAGCCACACAAGAACATCGTACGTGTCCACATCTGCTCGAACGCCAATTTAAACAAGGCGTGGCTGGTAAAGTCCTCTTAACAGATATTACGTATTTGACATATAAAAATGGTAAACGTGCTTATTTATCAACGATTAAAGACGCTGAGACGAATGAGATTTTGGCGTATGAAGTAGCAGATAGCATCACAATGGAAATTGTGCTCGACACTTTGAAAAAACTGAAAAAGTTAAAGCACCTAGCTCAGGACGCCTTCATCCATTCAGACCAAGGTTTTCATTATACCAATCCAGCGTTCCAAAAACTCGTGAAACAAATGGGCTTAGGTCAATCGATGTCACGCAGAGGAAACTGTTGGGACAACGCACCTCAAGAATCATTCTTTGGACATTTTAAAGATGAGACGAATATAAAAGATTGTGAGACATTAGAAGATGTAAAACAAGAAGTGAAAAGCTATATGATCTATTATAACCATTATCGAGGTCAGTGGAATTTAAAAAAGCTGCCGCCTGCAAAATACAGACAGCAGCTTCAAGAAGTTGCCTAACCTTTTTCAAAATGTCCTTTACAAAGGGTACAGTTTATGCCTGGACTGACCTTTCTTATTTATTCATTTTACTTGCTAGCCAAAAGCCTACTGTTAATGAAAATGCATCAATAACGAAAATAATAGGTGGGGATGTATAGCCTGCATATACTGAGGCGGCAATAAGTGCAATGGCTAATAACAATGCAACATAGCGATTATAGGTAATTCTGGTGAATAATAATACCAATATAGCTGGTATGAATAATGCTAACATCATTTTCCCAAAAACGTCCATTATACTTCCCTCGGCTCAGCTAATAATAGTCCAATACGGTAATGATCATTACTATAAATCACATGTTGCGTTAAACGTAATTCATTGTTTCGGTCTAAAACCTCTAGACGACAATGAGCGGCATTTAATTGCAGTGCTTCGTATAACTCATTTTCTGTAAAAATTGACACACCATTTACCTTGCGAATACATTCCCCAGCAAGTAAGCCCATTTTCTCAGCAGGTGAATCAGGAAGAACGGCTGCAATAATAGCACCCTTCGTACTTGGCGCAACTGCATAATGATCTGTTTTTTCCTGCTGTGCAAAGTAGATAGCAATTATAATACGGATAATTACACCAACAGCAAGTGTAATGAACCCAATCACTGGCTCAAAATATGCAGCCAATCCTCCTATTAAAATAAGCTGCCCTAGTAAAAAGACAGGTCGGCCAATTTTTGGATACATTAATGCTGGTAATTCCTTTCTTGTCAGTTTAGTAAAGCCAATGACAAGTGGAAATAACACAAGCGCAAAGCTATTATGACCTATCGTAAACTGAGGCCAATATGGGAACATCGCCGAAATCGCCTCGCCAGGAATAACAAAGAAAATAGGTAATACCCACACATTTCTTGAACGATAGACAATTGCCTGCATACCCCTCTTCGTTTTCTCAATACACGGTGTTGACACCTTCATCGCCATACGTCGAATTAATAGCCCTTCTGCAATGACACAAAGGCCCGCAAGAATGGTAATTGTCACAATTGCGCCATTCTCTAAATGGACAGTCCCTAATGAAATTTTCCACCAGGAAAATGACCAATTGTAATAGGACATACCCCATATGGCAAGTGTGGCAATCCCCATTGTCAAAATAGGTGACATTGCATTCATGACAAATAAGATAAGTGCCACTATAGAAACTGCCGTTAAAATGATTAAAAATTCCTTTGGGACAGTTAGACCTGCTCCAATACTAATGACAGAAATAATTAGTGCATAGAGCCACCCATCTTTCCATTGTCCGATTAACTCCGTCCAGCCCCAAATAATACGTCTATTAAAGAATTTACGCTCCTGTTTTACTCGACGATAACCTAAAATAATAGCAAATATTATGACTATATACAGTAATGGGTTGAGTAAAAAGCGGCCAATCGCTGTTACTATTTCTATTAATATCTCACTAACCATACGAACACCCGCCATTTCTATCTTGAATACTATGAATTTATTGTATCAAAGGACTACACGCTTGCGTAGTACAAACTCATAGAAAGCTTTGTATTATGGTATTTTTGTTCTGTCAGCAAGTTTTATTGTTCAATCGTATGCAGTAAAAAACTAGTGGCCATTTGGAATTGCTGGTCATTTTGACGATCGGCTTTAAAATCCTTTAATGTTTCGTTTAAACTATTAAAGAATGTCGTATCCATATAAAATTCATCTTCTGCTAGCTTTAATTTTTTCTGTTTACGATAAAGGTTAACGGCCTCTGCAGTCGTTTCATCCATATAGCCATCTAAACGATCGATTTGATAACCTAGTTTCTGTAAGGCATTTTGTGAATAGGAAATCTCTTCACTCATATCGCCCACTTTAAACTTACCTGTTAGTGGATGAAGTTGAAAAGCAAATAATTCATTTTGCTCGATCATTAAACTGGCTTCAATGCCCTGCCCATGAATCCATTCGCGCTTTGGTGTTAGCCATTTATTGGTTGATAATTTAAGCTCCCCACCATTGGAAAGCTCCCAAGATTCTTGTACAGTCCCTTTTCCAAAGCTCTTAACCCCAACAAGTGAAGCGCGTCCCCAGCCTTTTAAAGCACCGCTTAATACTTCACTAGCAGACGCACTACCTTGATTTTGTAACACAACAATGGGAATTTTATTCATCGTTTCTATATATTTTTGATCGAAGCCTTTTGTTTGTGTTTTTAATGGTTCCATAGCACCTTCCGCATTTTGCATATATGCAAATACTTTGCCATTGTCCAATACTGTGCTCAGTAGCGCTGCGACGCTATGTAAATAACCACCTGGATTATCCCGTACATCGATTACAATTCCTTCCACATCTTTACGAAGTAATTTACTCGTTTCAGCCACCCATTCATTAGCGGTTTTTTCACCGAATAAGGAGATCACCACATAGCCAATAGCTGTATCTTCTACCTTCACAACCTCACTGGTAACCGTTTTATTAGAAATGGCTGCGCGCTCCATCGTCATCTTAATATGCTTATCTTCACTTGGACGATAGACAACAATGGTTACTTTCGTTCCCTTTTCACCTTGAATTAAATGCATTAATTCACTCATCGTTTTTCCATCTATTCGTACCCCATCAACTTGTACAATTTCATCGAGTGAACGCATCCCTGCTTTCTCTGCTGGGGATGAACGAACAGGTGACACAACGATAAACTTCCCTTTATTTTCCGTCAGTTCAATACCGATGCCTACTCGTTCCTCAGCCAACATTTGCCGATGTTGCTCAGCCTCTTCCTTGGAGTAATACGTGCTATAAGGATCTTTAATGGCATCAGCCATACCACGAAGAGCCCCCTCCACCAATGCATCCTTTTTTGTACTATATACTGATTTCTCTTCAATGAGTGTCATAGCCTCACCAATAGTATCAACCTCCGTAACAGGCTCCTTTTTATCGCCAATATTAAACCAATCAAAGTAAATACCACTGCCCACCACCAAACTACTAAGTAGGACTCCGACACCGGCTGTTAATTTGCGCAAATCTTCCCTCCTCCGTCTCTTTTACTGTATGACTCTATTTTTTCAAACATACAAAATTACCTTTCAAAATTATAAAGAGAGAATATTTCACTTTACACATGCATGATGATTGCTGATTCGCAGGAATGTACCTTGACTTCGAGGGTATTCAACATGCTTCCGCGACTCACCTTGACTTCATAGAAAATAAAAAAATCTGCTCGTTTCTACTATAGAAAACGAGCAGATTTTTATGAATCAATCTAGTGCATCTACATAATCATTTAACATATCCACATCCATTGGTCCTCTGATGGCGCGTTGAATGTAGCCGTTGGAATCAATAAAATAAGTGGTTGGAATTGTGATGACTTGATAATTTAAGCCAGCTTCATTGTCTGGGTCCAGTAAGATGGGGAACGTTAGCTCAAAGCTATCTCTAAATGTCATCACTGTATCCACTTTGGCATCAGCGGTCACATCACGTTCAGCATCTGTTAAATTGACCGCTATAATTTCAACATTTTTCTCTTTTGCATACTCATCATAGAAGCTTTGCATATGTGGCATTTCCGCCTTACAAGGTGGGCACCATGTCGCCCAGAAATTTAAAACAACTTTTTTTCCACGAAGGTCACTTAATGTGATATCTTCCCCATCTAAGCTTGTTAAGGTGAAATCAGGCGGTATATTGCCTTTACCTAAGCCGGTTTCTGACTCCTCCATATCCTTACCTAGAGCCGATTTATCAATGGCACGTTCTTCGTCAATTTGTTGTTTTACATATGTACCAATCATCGCAACCACTAATAGCACAACGATCAGCAGCCCAATATTTTTTTTCATTTCTTACCTCCCACATTGATTCGTTCATGCTGAATGATTAAACCCAAACTAAGTAGTATTAAACTAACAGCCACAGCTGTTTGCCATATACCAAGTGGCTGTATGAAAGCCACTATCAAATAGCTTAATGTATAGAGTAATAAAGCTTGTTTCACTGCTATTAGTTTCCATAATATGAGGAGTGTGACCACACTTAGCACAGCTAATGTTATAACTTCACTCGATGTGTTATTGTCATTAAGTAGCACCGCAAGCATTTGATAAATGGATTGGGTTAAAATAATAGCCCAGCTACCAGCTAGCATCTCTTGTTCCTCAAGCTGTAGACTCTGTCGCTTTCTCCATATTTGTAAGGATGCTACGATAACACCAAGATAAACACCCATTGTTCCGCCATTAAAATAAAGCAATGTGATTGGATTGCTTATAACCGTTCTGAAATCTGTTACAAGCAAACTTAACTTCCAAACAATAATAAACGTGAAAATGGCGTCACTATATAACTCAGACAACCTTTTAGAAAATTGTAAGCGCAGGATCAGCCATACAATAAAAAAAGTAATAAGTAAAGCGACTGCAGTAGCTGGTAAAGTTAATGTTCGGATCGAGTACCACTCTGTATTTATCATTCCAACGAATCCTCCTCCGAAAGCATAGCATAGAACCTTTTTAAAAAAGAATATTTCACATTGTTTTAAGAAAATCTTCAGAAATAACAACAATAAAAATACCCCACTATGTATATATTCATCATAACATTAATTAGAATCTTATAATAGCGATGAAACTTTCATTGGAATATTTCGTAAAATGATAAAAGGGGAGAGGGAGATATGCTTTCAAAGCGACTTATACTATGGATTGCCGCCATTTTTCTCGGCATTAGTATTCTGATGCTGTATTCAGAGTATCAAACAAAGAATTTGCTACAAGATTTTTTACCTAATAAGGATCTTGAAGAAATAGTAAATAAGATGACAATTTGGGAAGTTGGCAATGGTACCAATAAAAGCTTGGCTATTATCAATCGTGACGATCCACGATTAGAGGATATGCGTTTAGCCTTAAGTACTTGGGAAGTAAAAAGAACCTTATTAAATAACAAACAAGCTGATGTTGTCTATCAATTGGACATTACTTACTATGACCATACATTAAAAATATTTTTCTACAATAATGGCTTATTGGCGATAGATGGGCAAACCTATAAACTGGTGAATGGTGAAACATTCGATGAAATATTAAAAGCTATACACTAGAAAACGCTAGTGTATAGCTTTTATGTTTACAATGGAATATATTTCAGTGGATTAACACTGCCGACTGCTTGTCCTTTCCAAGGTCCAATATGCACTTCGAAGTGTAAGTGTGGGCCAGTAGAGCGACCTGTACTACCCATCGCTGCTATTTGCTGACCTTGTGTTACTTCTTGTCCTACACTAACATTAAATGCACTTAAATGTGCATAAACGGTTGTATAAATTTGTCCATCGATTGAGTGCGTCACAATGACAACATTACCATACGAACTAAGTGGGGCTGCGTAAGAAACAACGCCATCTGCTGCTGCCCATATTGGTGTTCCTGTTGCATTTGCAAGATCGACACCATAATGGAATTCAGGTCCTGCTCCAAGATTTCGCCAACCATATGGTGATGTTAAACGACCATTCGTTGGTTTAATCCATGTTCCGTTTGATTGAGGTGCATGGACTGTACCACCAGATGATCCGCCACCATTGTTAGCAGCAGCAGCTGCTGCCGCTGCGGCTGCTTTACGTTTCGCCTCTTGTTGACGCGCAATTTCAGCCAAACGATTTTGTTCAGCAATAATTTGATCTTGCAATTCCTGACTAACTTCTAAAGCCTCTGAGTACTCTTTTTCAAGTAATACTTTTTCTGATTTCAGCTTTTCTTGCTCTTTTTCTAATTGGTCGACTAGTTTATTTTTCTCAGCTTTTTGACTATCTAATGATGCTTTTAATCGTTCAAGCTCAGCTTTTTTATCTTCTAAGTTTTTACGCTTCTCTTCTACAATTTGCTTTTGCTCTTCTAATTTTTGTTTATCATCTTTTTGATCTTGAATAATTTGACGATCCGCTTCCAATAATGCATTAACTGCAGAGAAACGATCAATAAAGTCTACAAAACTATTAGAGCCAAGCAATACATCTAAATAACTAACAGAGCCCCCTGCTTGAATCGCACGTGCACGTTCTTGTAACAATAAATCGCGCTCTTCAATTTTATGCAAAAGCTCTTCGATAGACGCTTCTAACTTTTTAATTTCCTCATTTGTTGCCCGAATATCTGCTTGTACTTTTTTAATATTACTATTAGTCTTGTCGATTTCAGCGTTCAATGCTTGAATTTGATCTAAGATTTGTTGTTGCTTTTCTTGATTTGCTGTAATTGCATTTGATTTATTGCTGATAGATGAATTTAACTGATTCTTCTTTGTTTCAACTTGTTTCTTTTCTTCTTTTAAATCCGATAAACTTGTTGCATATGCTGATGGAGTTTGGATAAAAAGAATTAGAGCAGATGCAGCTGCAAGTGTTTTCAATGTGTTTTTCGCCTTACTTTTCACCGATTGAACTCCCCTTCGACTATTCTTTTCTTTTTCACAAATATCCGTTGTGACTAAATTTTTAAAAACTTACGTACTGACATGAAGCTTCCCCAAATACCGATCAGAACACCAATGAGTAACAGAAGACCGCTTACCTGATACACAAGTGGGGAAAAGTCTAGTAATTGAACAAGCTCTCCTTGTAAACGTGGAGCAATAATTTTATATATATTGTGGTAAAGGGTTGTGACAACCGCAATCGGAATAATAGAACCTAAAATCCCAAGCCACATGCCTTCTAATAGGAATGGGATACGCACAAATGAATTCGTAGCCCCTACAAGTTTCATAATTTCTATTTCATCACGACGAGCTATAATCGTTATACGAATTGTATTTGAAATTAAGAAAATTGCTGTAAATAATAACCCTAAAATAAGTACGATTCCTACATTACGACTAATATTTAAGAAGTTAAATAGTTTTTCTACTTTTCCTTCGCCATACATCACGTCATATGTATACTCATATTTATCAATAGCTTTCGCAACTTTTGCTGTTTGCTGTGGATCAGCAGCTTTTACATAAATAACATTACGTAATGGGTTACTTTGTTCAAAGAGTTTAAAATCATCACCGAAGTCTTTTACTAGCTTGGTTAACTCATCTTCCTTAGTGGAATAAGTCATCTCGGAGACACCAGGCAATTTTTTGACTTTTTCGATGAGAACTTTTTCCGCAGCTTCATCTGCTGTCTCATCAATTAACACTTTAATTTCGACATCATTTTCTAAATCCGTTGCTACTTTATTTAAATTCATCATAATAAGCGCAAAAACACCTACTAGAATGAGCGTAACGGTTACGGCACTGACAGAGGCAATGGTCATCCAACTATTTCGACCAAGTGATTTGATACTTTCCCGGAAGTGGCGCTTTACTGTACTAAATTTCATAGCCGTATTCACCTCCGTGTTCATCACGGACAATTAAGCCGCCTTCAATTGCAATAACACGACGACGAATCGTATTTACAATTTCACGGTTATGGGTCGCCATTACAATCGTTGTCCCACGTGCATTAATTTCCTCAAACAAATTCATGATTTCCCATGATGTTTCAGGATCAAGGTTCCCTGTAGGTTCGTCTGCAATCACCACTTTTGGAACATTGACGATCGAACGAGCAATCGATACCCGTTGCTGCTCTCCGCCTGAAAGCTCATTTGGAAACATTCTTGCTTTATGCTTCAATCCAACTAGTTCTAACACTTCCATAACTCTACGTCGAATTTCATCTGGCTTTTCTTCAATTACTTCAAGCGCAAACGCTACATTCTCATAAACGTTCAAACGAGGTAATAATTTGAAGTCCTGGAAAACTACACCAAGTTGACGGCGCAAAAAAGGGACCTTCTTATTCTTTAAAGTTGCTAAATCAATACCATTCACAATAATTTGTCCTGATGTTGCCTTTTCTTCACGGTACATCAATTTAATAAATGTAGACTTACCTGCCCCACTTGGACCGACTACATACACAAATTCGCCTTGCTTTATATTAACCGAAATACCATTTGTCGCAACAACACCGTTTGGGTATTTCTTTGTCACATTTTTCATTTCTATCATGATTAAACCACCTAAAACTCTCATCTATGTAAGAGGTATTTCTTTTACTATTATAGCACTCTATTTCTGTTTTTTTATTACAGTTTCATTTCAATCCGTGGCAGTTCCTTCTATTTCGTTCTTTCCTTGCCATTATCCTTAAGAAAATGACAAAAATGAAAACAAGATTCGCCTCTATATGCAAGGTCGAATCTTGTTTGACAAGAAAAAAAGCATTCAAGCTTTAACTTGAATGCTCCTACTGTTAAATTTGTTGTTCATCTGTTGTTGTGTAGCGCACTAAGACAGCACCTGTTTTTGATTCGCCTTCGATGAATAAACGATTCGCATTTTCAACTTCTTTGTCGAAGCGGACTACCTTGGATAGGAATTGATCTTGTGACTCCATTTTAGAAACATCCTGGATACCCACATCCACTTTACCAAAATTTGTGACCACTTTGCCGCTCAATGAAATTGTTCGTGGAACATATAATTCCACTGCTCCAGCGACTGTTTGAGCTTTAATTTTAGATGAATTTGTCGAGCATGTTGTCACGACTACATGTCCATTGACAGACTTAGCTTCCACTTCATCCAAAGCACCATCTAAATATACACGCCCATTCAATGTTTCAGCCTCTAATTCCTTACCTCGAACATTCGTTAATTCAATGGAACCATTAGAAGAATCCACTTCCGCTTTTCCGAAATTAAATTTCGTTCCTTTAATGGCACCGTTTAACGTTTTCACTTTTAATTCTTCAAATTCTGTATCCTGTAATGAAACACTACCATTCATTAGGCGCACAGATAATTTTTCAAGCTTATCCTTTGGTACTAGCACCTTCACATTGACTTGAACAAGCTTTAATTGGCTTAAAATACGAAGTGATTGCGCTTCCTCTTTCACAACAAATTGCTCTAAAAAGTGATTGCGAGTTTCTTCTTCACTATCGTTCATCAAAGGTGCCTTTACCTTGCAGATTACTTGAATAGTATCGCCTTCACCGGAGTCCAATGAGAAGTTACCATTAGGTAATTCAACGATAATCTTGTCTACATTAGCAGCAGCCACTTCTTCTGTATGGGTAAATTCAATTTTATCTCCGAATGGAGAAGCAACATCGAATTCCTTCACTTTTTTAACAGCCGTATTCATCATATCCATAAAAAGAGAACCGATTTGCGTTAAATCCTTACGAAAATCTTGCATTTCATCTTGGAAGTATTTCATAAAATCATCTTTTTTCTTGTCACCATCTTTTGATTTTTCTTCAAATAATGGCTCTTTTTCACTTGAAAAGGATTGCGTCTCTTTCGACACATCATTCATAACATGTTGAGTAGACTTGCCAGGTTGCTCTAATGCTTCTAATAATGTAATCGCCTCTTGTGCCGAAATTGTTCCTTTTTCTACAAGTTCTAAAATTCGTTGACGTTCATTTTGCATAAATAAATAGCCTCCCTCAGTTCGTTATACTATTTATACGATCCATCATGTGAAAAGTTTCACTGCAAAATTGAATAAATTGGGTCTTTTCATTACAACATCGTCAGGCTTTTACCTATGAAGATTTTATTGCTCGTTTTTTAGATTAGTTGGATCACTTCCGGCCTCTGTTTAAGCTGGTTCTTCCCATTTCGGATCATTTTCAATCTGGATTGAGCGACTTTCTCCACTTTAAGATCACCGTTCAATCCAAATTGATCATTTCCGTTCAAATGTAAATCCATTAAGATTTAGAAGCTTCTGCTAGCAATGCATCCATTCTCATACGATCACGTTCCAGGATTGGTTTTAAGTATTTGCCTGTATAGGAGCCAGCTACTTCTACTACCTCTTCAGGTGTACCAGTTGCAACAATCGAACCACCTTTGTCTCCACCTTCTGGACCTAAGTCAATGATATAATCTGCTGTTTTAATCACATCTAAGTTATGCTCAATAACTAATACCGAATCACCGTTTTCAACAAGACGCTGCAACACGACAAGTAAACGAGCAATATCATCGGCATGTAATCCTGTTGTTGGTTCATCTAAAATATAGAAGGATTTCCCTGTAGAGCGTCGATGTAATTCAGAGGCTAGTTTTACACGCTGTGCCTCTCCACCCGATAAGGTTGTGGCTGGTTGACCTAATTTCATATAGCCCAGCCCAACATCAACAATCGTTTGTAGCTTACGCTGGATCTTTGGAATATTTTCAAAGAACACTACTGCATTCTCAATCGTCATATCGAGAATATCTGCAATACTCTTATCTTTATACTTCACTTCAAGTGTTTCACGGTTATACCGTTTGCCGTGACATACTTCACATGGTACATAAACATCTGGAAGGAAATGCATTTCAATTTTAATAATGCCGTCGCCACGACATGCTTCACAGCGACCGCCCTTGACATTAAAGCTAAAGCGTCCTTTTTTGTAGCCTCGTACCTTTGCTTCATTTGTTGCTGCGAAAACATCGCGAATATCATCAAAAACACCTGTATAAGTTGCTGGGTTTGAACGAGGTGTACGCCCAATTGGCGATTGATCAATATCAATTACTTTTTCAAGCTCATCGATACCTGTCACTTCTTTATGCTCGCCAGGCTTAACCTTTGAACGATTCAGCTTCTGTGCCAAAGATTTATATAAAATTTCATTAATCAGTGTCGATTTCCCTGAACCAGAGACACCTGTCACTGCTACAAATAAGCCTAATGGAACATCTACTTTAACATTGCGTAAATTATTTTCCTTGGCACCTTTAATGGAGAGCTTTCGACCATTTGGTTGGCGTCTTTCTATTGGTAAAGGAATAAACTTTCTACCACTTAAATATTGTCCAGTTAAAGATTTTTCATTATTCATAACTTCCTGCGGTGTACCTGCTGCCACAATTTGCCCGCCATGAACGCCTGCTCCAGGTCCTACATCGATGAGATAATCGGCTGCAAGCATCGTATCTTCATCGTGCTCTACCACTATTAGCGTATTTCCTATGTCACGCATATTTTGTAACGTGCTAATCAGCCGATCATTATCACGCTGATGCAAACCAATCGAAGGCTCATCTAAAATATAGAGGACCCCCGTTAATCGTGAACCAATTTGCGTAGCAAGTCGAATACGTTGCGCCTCTCCACCAGATAATGTACCTGCTGCACGACTCAATGTTAAATAGTCTAAACCAACATTCACAAGGAAGCCCAATCGTTCTTCGATTTCTCGTAAAACTAATCGAGCAATTTGCATATCCTTTTCAGAGAGATCAAGCTCTTTGAAGAATGTGTCTGCTTCCTGAATCGAATATTGGGTAACCTCACCAATATGCTTATCGGCTACTTTCACTGCTAACGTTTCAGGTTTTAAACGATACCCTTTACATGAA
Organism: Lysinibacillus sp. FSL K6-4013; assembly: GCF_038630435.1. NCBI lineage: Bacteria > Bacillati > Bacillota > Bacilli > Caryophanales > Bacillaceae > Lysinibacillus > Lysinibacillus sp. FSL K6-4013. The sequence continues at coordinate 784,578 of NZ_CP152031.1, read as the reverse complement.
GGGCAAGCCTGCTGTGCCATGTATTTTTCCATCTGCTCACGAACATAATCGGATGTTGTCTCTTTAAAACGACGCTCAACATTGCGCACAACACCTTCAAATTCAATCATCTGATCTCGCACATTGCCAAACTCATTTTCATAATGGAAGTGTATCTTGTCTTTTCCAGAGCCATATAAAACTTTATCCATCTTTTCCTTTGGCAAATCCTTCACAGGCACGTCCATTGGAATATCGTAATGATCGCATACAGCTTTTAATAATTGTGGGTAGTATTGTGAACTAGTTGGTTCCCATGGTGCGATGGCATGCTCTAGCAAGGAACGATCCCAATCAGGTACCACTAAATCTAAATCCACCTCTTGTGTCGAACCTAAGCCATCACAGCTTGGACAAGCACCGAATGGACTATTAAATGAAAACATACGAGGCTCTAATTCACCTATCGAAAAACCACATAATGGGCAGGCATGATGCTCACTAAATAGTAACTCTTCATGTTCCATCACATCGACAAGCACACGTCCATCTGCCAGACGTAAAGCCGTTTCTAAAGAATCACTCAGACGAGCTGCAATACCTTCCTTCATAACAACACGGTCCACTACTACTTCGATGGAATGCTTTTTATTTTTATCAAGTTCGATAGCATCATCTAAATCACGCAATTCCCCATCAATTCGTACACGAACAAACCCCTGCTTTTTTAAATCTTCTAGTAGTTTAACATGGGTACCCTTACGTCCAGAAACCATTGGTGCAAGGAGCTGCATCTTAGTTCTCTCAGGATAGGTTAATAAACGATCCACCATTTGCTCAATCGTTTGGGAAGTGATTTCTATGCCATGATTTGGACAAATCGGTTTACCAATACGTGCATAAAGTAAACGTAGGTAATCATAGATTTCCGTTACCGTACCGACAGTAGATCGTGGGTTACGACTAGTTGTTTTTTGGTCAATGGAAATAGCAGGCGACAAGCCTTCTATTGCATCGACATCTGGTTTATCCATTTGTCCAAGAAATTGGCGGGCATAGGCGGAGAGGGACTCAACATAACGACGTTGGCCCTCCGCATAAATTGTGTCAAATGCTAGAGAAGACTTTCCAGAGCCTGATAATCCTGTTAAAACGACTAATTGGTCACGTGGAATTGTGACATTGATATTTTTTAAATTATGAGCACGTGCGCCTTGCACGACAATTTCAGTATTTTTCACAAGTCATTCACCCTTCTACCTTCAATTCAAATATTGTATCTCGCAACTCAGCCGCACGTTCAAAATCAAGCGCTTTTGCTGCTTCCTTCATTTCGACTTCTAGGGAAGCTAAGAGCTGTTCTCTTTCCGCCTTTGTTAGCTTTTTGCCTTTTGTTGCCTTTGTTACATAGGATTCCTCTTCTTCTGCTACTTGTGTTGCACGTATCACATCTGGGATTTTCTTAATGATCGTTTGAGGTGTTATGCCATGCTCCTCGTTATAAGCCATTTGTAATGCACGACGACGTTGCGTTTCATCAATCGCCTTTTTCATCGAGTCTGTTATATGATCCGCATACATAATGACATGACCATTCGCGTTACGAGCAGCACGACCAATGGTTTGAATCAATGAACGTTCTGAACGTAAAAATCCTTCTTTATCAGCATCTAAAATCGCCACAAGGGACACCTCAGGGATATCAAGACCTTCACGCAATAGATTAATACCTATTAGTACATCATACGTTCCTTTGCGAAGCTCACGGATAATTTCAATACGTTCTAGTGTCTTAATTTCTGAATGTAAATATTCAACTTTTAAGCCCATTTCCTTCAGGTAAGCCGTTAAATCCTCAGACATTTTCTTCGTTAGCGTTGTCACTAAAACTCGCTCATCACGCGCAATTCGATCTTGTATTTCATCAATTAAATTATCGATTTGCCCTTCGATAGGACGTACATCAATTAATGGATCTAATAATCCAGTTGGTCGGATAATTTGCTCTACCATTTCTGGTGTATGCTCCAGCTCATATGGACCTGGTGTGGCTGATACATAAATGGCTTGATGTACACGGTTTTCATACTCTTCAAAACGTAATGGACGATTATCTAAAGCAGATGGCAAGCGGAAGCCGTGTTCCACGAGCACACCTTTACGCGCTTGGTCACCATTGTACATTCCTCGAACCTGTGGGAGTGTTACGTGACTTTCATCGACCACAAGCAAAAAGTCATCAGGGAAGTAATCTAGCAAAGTATATGGAGTGGCCCCTGCCTCACGCAATGTTAAATGACGTGAATAGTTTTCAATCCCAGAGCAAAAGCCCATTTCACGCATCATCTCTAAATCATAACGTGTACGTTGTTCTAAACGCTGTGCCTCTAGTAATTTATCTTCTGATCGTAATAATGCAAGTCGTTCCTCTAATTCTTTTTCAATGTTTTCAATTGCTTTTCGCATTTTTTCTTCTCGTGTAACGAAGTGGGATGCTGGGAAAATAGCAACATGCTCTCGATCCGATAAAATCTCTCCAGTTAGTGCATCTACTTCACGAATGCGATCAATTTCATCACCGAAAAATTCCACCCGAATACAATGCTCATCACGAGAGGCTGGGAAAATTTCCACTACATCTCCACGTACCCGAAATGTTCCGCGAGTAAAACTAACATCATTACGCTCATACTGAACGTCTACAAGCTTGCGCAGTAGCTGATTACGTTCAATTTCCATACCTGTACGAATGGAAACAACCATTTCTCGATATTCTTCGGGAGAACCTAAACCATAAATGCAGGACACAGATGCAATAATAATGACATCCTCACGCTCAAACAATGCAGAGGTAGCAGAGTGACGCAGCTTATCAATTTCATCGTTAATGCTAGAGTCTTTTTCTATATAGGTATCTGTCTGCGGTACATAAGCTTCTGGTTGGTAGTAATCATAGTAGCTGACAAAATATTCAACGGCGTTATTTGGGAAGAACTCTTTAAATTCACTATATAGCTGGCCAGCTAACGTTTTATTGTGTGCCATGATTAGTGTTGGTTTTTTGACTTGCTGGATGACATTCGAAATGGTAAACGTCTTACCTGTTCCAGTAGCACCAAGCAATGTTTGATGACGTTTGCCTGCTTTCACACCCTCCACTAATTCCGCAATGGCCTGTGGCTGATCCCCGTTAGGCTGATATGGCGCTTGTAAATCAAATGTTTGCACTCATGTCCCCATCCTTTCCTTCCAATTTGTACATATATTTTAGCATAGCGATATTAAAATTTCGAACATTTAACGAACGAATGTTTGTAAAAAATTTTTTCATCTCTAAAATTTTTAATACATAACATGGCGTTCAATTTAACTTTTTACTCTTATAATAGCCGTTTTATCAAGTTTTCAAGCTTTATTTATGGATGAGATTTCCTGTTTTGCTTTATGTGCAGCTCACACTCTCTCAGGAGCCGGGCTATGTACTTTTAGAGCGACTCTCACTTTTTTATAAACAGCGTCTCAAACTTTTTAAATGACTTTCCCCATTCTATAAGCAAGATCACTTCTTCTAACCAAAACATACAATCTTCACATCCTCTGCAAATATTTTCAAAAGCAAAAAAATCCCACTCTCCAATAGATATGGAGAGCGGGTTCGTCAACATGATTCATCTTCTGTTTGGTGTAAGGAAGTTAGTTCGGATGCGTATTGATAAAATGCGTTTTCATCTTTTTCATCGAGTGCTCTATCTATCAGAACCATGAGCTGCTCTTGCCGATGCATACGCTGGATACGATTTAAAAATAAATCTAAATAAATCTCGTTTAATAATTTCTCTGCCTCATCAACTTTTTTCGACTGACCAACGGCTTTCAGAAAATCTGTATACGAATAATATTTATCCAACGATCTCACCTCGATCCTTTTCTAAATTATATGAAAATTGAAATTAAAAAGCAATGCTTACGATTCGAAAATATCTTGGATTAGCTATTAATCAATTGATATTTAGAGCAAATTCTCTAGGCATTTCGTGCTTTTCTCAACGATTTTCAACTATTTCATTTAATTTAAGAAAGTCATATTCTGTTTTACACTACCGTTATAACTAGAAAAAAGGAGGCACTCCCTATATGACAACTAACTTTGTAAACGGCTACTTAATTTCATTCAATACTTATTTGCTGCAACCTATTCAGCATGACTCCAAAGTCTTCACGCACGTGATTGATAAGCATAATGAGCTGATTGTTACACGCAAACCGATGCATGTCCTTCGAAAATCCTGTCTCTCATTAGGATCAACTTATGAAGCCGCAAAACAATCGGCTAAACGTTTTTTCGGCAATCAACACAAGCTACCAATCGTCGTGGCCTTTGATTATGGTTATCCCTGTATTTTTTTGCCAACTTATTCACCCAGCTCCATTCACAATATATGGATAGGGCTTCATGCAATTATTAATATTACTCCTAGTGAATTGGGGTGTATTGTAACGTTAAAAAATGATAAACAAATCGAACTACCTATTCGTTATGCTTCCATTAGTAAACAATTTCTTAACGCATCTATGCTGTATAAATATTACATGAATGAACGAAAACAGCTGAGCCAAGATGCACCCTATCATCCACCCTTTTAACAAAAATTCCCCAAGAGCATCTCACTCTTGGGGAATCTGGGTATTAATTTATTTTTGAACGTAAATAGGCATTAATAAATGGATCTAAATCGCCATCCATCACAGCACCCACATTACCTGTTTCTTCATTTGTACGATGATCCTTCACCATCGAGTATGGGTGGAAGACATACGAACGAATTTGGGAGCCCCAGCCTATTTCTTTTTGCTCACCGCGTATTTCATCTAATTGTGCCTGCTGTTTATCAAGTTCTAGTTGATATAGCTTCCCTTTTAACATCGTCATCGCTTTTTCACGGTTTTTAATCTGGGAGCGCTCAGCTTGACATTGTACGATCGTACCAGTAGGAATATGCGTAATACGAACGGCAGAATCTGTCGTATTAATATGCTGACCACCTGCACCTGTTGCACGATACGTATCAATTTTTAAATCCTCTGTACGAATATCGATTTCTATATTGTCGTCAAACTCTGGCATAACATCACAGGAAACGAAGGACGTATGACGGCGGCCAGACGAATCGAATGGAGAAATACGTACTAGACGATGCACACCCTTTTCCGCTTGTAAATAACCGAAAGCATTGTGACCTTTAATCGACAATGTTACAGATTTAATCCCAGCTTCATCTCCTGGTAGATAGTCCACTGTTTCCACTTTAAATCCACGCTTCTCAGCCCATCGCGTATACATACGTAATAGCATTGAACCCCAGTCCTGTGATTCCGTACCACCAGCACCAGGATGTAGCTCTAAAATGGCATTGTTTTGATCGTATGGGCCACTTAGCAGTAATTGTAGCTCGAAATCAGCCATCTTTTGTTGGAATTCTGCTAGTTCTTTGCCTAGTTCTTCTTGTAATTCTTCATCTGGTTCTTCACGTAAAAGTTCCAGTGTCATATCTAAATTTTCATGTGTTTCCACTAAATCTTTATATTCATTGACAATCGCTTTTAAGCCATTTCCTTCATTGATAATCACCTGAGCACCTTGCTGATCATCCCAAAAGCCTGGCTCTAGCATCATTTCATCTAGCTCCTGAATACGTGCCTCTTTGTTCTCTAAGTCAAAGAGACCCCCTAAAGTCCGCCAATTTTTTGGCTGTAGTGTCTAACACATTGCGTACATCTGCTAATTCAATCATCGTTAAATCCTCCGAACGTTAGTCATGGAGCTAACACTTTATTTATAAAGCTCCGTATCTTTTTATTATAACGTTTTTAGAAACGAAAACATACTATCTAGCAGATGTTTTGTGGAATTAAGTCAACTATCCTGCGTCTCGTCCTCAAACATATTTTTGGCAAGACGTTGAAATACTTTCACACGGTCATACTGAACAAGTAAATATTTTGTTCGTTTCTCTAGTCTATATTTTAATAAAAATGCTCTTTGAATCCGAGACTCTAACGCATTGACACTGACATCCACAATAAATTCCTTGCCATTCATAAAAGTAACCTTTGTCCTCTTTTTATCCACAGCGACATAGTCATCAATATGATGAACAGCGAACCAGATACAGTCAGGGTGTAAAGGAGACCTACTAGGAAACCATAAAATATTACAACGTTCGTGCACGACGATAGGATTTTTATTAAGCTTGCCTAGGATCATTTTCGAACCATCGAACGCTCCTCTTAAACTAGAACCAAAATAACGCAGATTAAAGTCCAATAATTTCGTTGGTGGTAACGTAGATATATACTCATTATTTTTCTCATACACCTGCGTACATAAATTTCCAAAGGAATCATACACAGGCATATACATCATTGTTTCACTATTCATAATATCTTTTTTATGCATCTATAGTCCCCCTTTATACATTTTATGTTGCTTCCAGTCAAAATAAAAAGGAATATACAAATATGCGTACATTCCCGCTATTTTCAATGAGTAAGATTGCTTGAAAATTCCGATCCTCCTTAAGACTTAGTATCACCATCAAAAATTCAGGATAATAACAGGATAAATAACTTGTACTATATACCTATTATTACAGCTATTGTATACCCATATTTTTCAATTGTCTATAAATTCTGACTTTTTATACTAAAATTTCTTCATTTTTGAGTAATTTTAAAAAGAAAAAATCATTTTAACACGTAGTTAAAATGATTTTTTCATTCTGTTGATAAACTATTTAGTCAATGAAATTTTTTTGAAAAATCGGGTAAAGTCCTTTCAATTCTATGAAATGAATTGGAGGGATTTTTATGTTCTTTACTACTTCAAGACAGACCATCGAAAAAAATCGGGAGGCTTATTTAGCTATGTATGATAAGAGCCACCTGTTAGTGCAATTGGATCAATTAATTGATTGGCAATCGATTTTAAAAAAGTTGATGCGCTATTATTCAAATACACCTACCGGGCGTCCGTCTAAAGATCCGATTATTTTGGTGAAGATATTATTGATTCAAAGTCTAGAAGGGTTTCGATCTGTCCGTTTGACGTGTAAACAAGTTCAATCAAATGCCACGTATCGTTGGTTTCTAGGGATTCATCTATTTGAAAAAGTACCTCATCATAGTACAATTTCTCGTTTTTTATGGGAACGTCTGAAAGGACCTCCATTTTGGTTAGCGTTGTTTAATGAACAAGTGTGGGCCATTCATCAGGAAGGATTTATTGCGAATAAAACGTGGGCTGCAGATGAAACGGAGTTAAAGGCCAATGCCAATAAACGTTTTCGTCAACGGCTCCTTGTGAAAAAAATGGTTGAAGAGAATGAGAACGATTTAAAACGAATCAATCAATTCCGCGAAAAACAAGGAAAAAAACCATTAAAGCCGGCCCTATCTAAAGTGATATTTCATCCAACGAATTTTAGTCCTGTCGATGAAGATGCGCGCCTATCCGTTAAACATGTGGAGAGAGGGCAATTTGCGTATTATGAACATCGTATTGTCGATACATTACATGGATTTATTATTGCCTCTGAAATCACAGCAGCAAATAGACCTGGACATCAAATTTTACCTCAGCAGCTGAATCAATTGCATGAACTATTTCAGCAGTATGCGAAAGAAATTACATTAGATGCTGGCTATTATAATGCACAATGTGCGAATGAGCTCTTTAAACGAGGCTTTTTTGTCTCCATACCTTATAAAAGAAGCCAGACAAAAGAACATCCAAGCTGTCGGCGTCATCAATTCAAAAAGTTAAACGAAACGACGTATGCTTGTCCAATGGGCGTACCGTTTCGTTATACAACATCAACGCGCAAAGGCTATCACGAATTTAAAGCATCAAAAGGAAGCTGCAAAAACTGCCCGTACGCTTTAAACGAAAAAGACCGTATTTTAAGGCTTTCTATTCATCAAAAAACCTATGATCGTCTAAGAGAAATGAGATTATCATGGAAAGGGAAAATTTTAAAAACTGTCCGACCACAAACGATTGAACTAAGCTTTGCCCATAGCAAAGAATACCACGGTCTCCGTTATGCCAGATACCGTGGTATACCCAAAGTAAAAACACAAGTTTTGATGATCGCACTCATTCAAAACTTTAAGAAATGGACCAAGCTCCGTTCACTAAAACAAGTTGGACTCCATCTCACATATAAAATTATAGAAGATTCTTTTGAATAATTCAAAAAATCCCTGTGGAAATTCACAGGGATTTCATTGACAGGGTTGTTTTTCACCTAGATATTATTGAGCTGTGCCATGACAGTTTTTAAATTTCTTGCCGCTACCACATGGACATAAATCATTACGGCCAATGTTTTCAGCTTTACGTACTGGTTGCTTTTTCGGCGCAGCGCCACCTTCTTCTTTTGGATTAACAGCCTGCCCCTTTGCCACCTCTTCACGCTCCAGATTATTGCGGATTTCTGCTTTCATCGCATATTTCGCAACATCCTCGCGAATAGAGGCTACCATATCCTCAAACATCGCAAAGCCTTCTTGTTGATATTCACGAAGTGGATCGTTTTGACCATAAGCACGCAGATGGATACCTTGACGTAGTTGATCCATTGCATCAATATGATCAATCCATTTTGTATCGATTGATCGTAATAAAATAACCTTTTCAAACTCACGCATACGCTCTGGTGTCAGTTCTGCCTCTTTTTCATCATAACGAACATGAACAGCATCAGAGATTAGCTGATTAATATCTTCAGCAGACTTGCCTTGGAAATCAGATACTTTAAGTTGACCTTCCTCTAAAAGATTAGCCGCTACAAAGTCTTCAATAGCCTTTAGGTTCCAATCCTTCTGTTCACCTTGAGTATACAGGCTAACAACATTATCAATTGTTTCTTGAATCATAGACTCAACAAGCACACGCATATTTTCTGTTTCTAGTACATCATAACGCTCTTTATAAATAATCTCACGTTGCTGACGTAGTACATCGTCATATTGTAATAAGCGTTTACGCGCATCAAAGTTATTACCCTCGACACGTTTCTGCGCTGATTCTACAGCTCTCGACACAACTTTAGATTGCAATGGCTGGGAATCATCCATACCTAAGCGCATCATCATCGACTTCATATTATCAGAGCCAAAACGACGCATTAAATCATCCTCTAAGGATAGGTAGAATTGTGTAACCCCTGGATTCCCTTGACGACCAGAACGTCCACGAAGCTGATTATCAATACGACGTGATTCATGTCGCTCTGTACCGATTACCGCTAAACCGCCAATTTCGAGTACTCCTTCGCCAGGTTTAATATCGGTACCACGTCCAGCCATGTTAGTTGCAATTGTCACTGCACCCTTTGTACCAGCGTTCGCAATGATTTCAGCTTCACGTTCATGATTTTTCGCATTTAATACATTATGAGGAATTTTATGTTTATCCAATAGTTTAGAAATAATCTCAGACGTTTCAATAGCAACTGTACCAACAAGAACAGGTTGACCAGCTCTATGACGCTCTGCGATATCAGCAGCAACTGCTTTATATTTCCCTTCCATCGTTGCAAAAATCAAGTCAGCACGATCATCACGAGCAATCGGTTTATTCGTCGGAATAGCGACAACATTCATATTGTAAATATTACGGAATTCCTCTTCCTCTGTTTTCGCTGTACCTGTCATCCCTGCAAGCTTTTGATACATACGGAAGTAGTTTTGGAAGGTAATTGTCGCCATTGTCATCGATTCATTTTGAATCTCAACGCCTTCTTTAGCCTCAATCGCTTGGTGTAAGCCATCAGAATAACGACGACCCTTCATCAAACGACCAGTAAAGCCATCAACGATCACAATTTCGCCATCCTGCACAACATAATCGACATCGTTATGCATACTTACATGCGCCTTTAATGATTGATTGATCGCATGATTTAAACGAACATGTGTCAAATCAAATAGATTATCGATGCCAAATGCTTTTTCTGCCTTTTCCACACCTGCATCTGTTAACGTAACACCTTTTGTTGACTCTTCATACGTATAGTCTGTCTCTGCATTTAACATACGCACAAACGCATTAGACTGTTTATAAAGCTGTGCTGATTTCCCAGCTTGACCCGAAATAATTAATGGCGTACGAGCTTCATCAATTAAGATCGAGTCCACCTCATCAATGACAGCATAGTGCAATGGACGTTGTACACGTTCCTCTTTGTAAAGCACCATGTTATCACGTAAGTAGTCAAATCCTAGCTCATTGTTTGTACTATACGTAATATCTGCCTCATAAGCAGTACGTTTTTCATCTTTTGAAAGGCTATTTAAATTAAGCCCAACAGATAAGCCTAAGAAATTATAAAGTTGTCCCATTTCAGCAGCATCACGACTCGCTAGGTATTCGTTGACTGTTACAACATGTACACCTTTACCAGTGATGGCATTTAAATAAACAGCCATTGTCGCTGTTAAAGTTTTACCTTCCCCGGTTTTCATCTCCGCAATATTCCCCTCATCAAGAGCGGCTGCCCCCATGATTTGAACGCGGAATGGGTACATCTCTAATACACGTTTTGCCGCTTCTCGACAAACAGCAAACGCTTCGGCACGAATCGACTCTAAATGCTCACCCTCAGCATAGCGCTTTTTAAATTCATCTGTTTTCGCTTGTAGTTGATCATCTGAAAGCTGTTCCATTTGAGAAGCGAATCTCTCAACTTGGTCAGCGATTTTTTCTAATTTTTTTAGCTCACGTTTATTGAAATCAAATAATTTATTTAATAGGTTTGCCATGAATGTTTTTCACTTCCTATATAGATTCAACTTTCATTTTACCATTGTGTAACAGTTTCATGCAAACTGTCACCCCGGCTACATATGATTGTCATACCAAAAAAAGGCCCTCGCCATCGCGAGAGCCTTTGTCATCATGAAGTTTTAAGTAGTTTCAATTAAGCCATATTTTCCATCTTTACGTTTATATACAATATTTGTGCCGTTCGATTCAGCATCTGTAAAGACATAGAAATCATGTCCAAGCATATTCATTTGTAGAACAGCCTCTTCTTGATCCATAGGTTTTAAATCAAATTGCTTTGTACGAACAATTGAGTATTCTTCTTCCTCTGACACAGCATCAGCGGCTGCTTGAGTAGTAGCAAAATAAAGGCCTGCACCTTCACGCTCGCGGAATTTACGGTTTACTTTTGTTTTATGCTTGCGGATCTGACGCTCTAATTTATCAACAATTAGATCAACAGCAGCATACATATCATTATGACGCTCTTCAGCACGAAGAGTTAGATTCTTCATTGGAATAGTAACTTCCACTTTAGTTTGTTTGTCATTGTAAACCTTTAAATTGACATTAGCGTTGGCATTAACATCTTCGTTAAAATAGCGTTCAACTTTATCGATTTTGTTCTCAACATACTCTCGAATAGCTGGAGTTACCTCAATATTTTCACCACGAATGTTAAAGTTTAACATGTAAACTCCTCCTTTATAACTGCTATACTATCTATTTCTACACAAGTGTGTGAAATTCCTCTAAAATCATTCTTTTTTTTACAAAAATTTTTATGAATTATTATTTTGTTTTTTCGCTTCCGCTGCTTCCTTTTTTCGCCGAAGCTTTAGTTCTCCAACAATCAAATCTTCCACTGGTCCTTGATTATTAAAATAAATGCCGTATTGCTTGCCGCTCCCAAATGGACGACTCCAAATTACTTCTCCATACGCTCGAACTTCTTGTGTATCAAGCACAAAATGGATATCTAATGGAGGAGGGTTTATACCTAAATCCACTTCCGTAAACATCTTCAATCCACGTGGACTAATATCCAACAATTCAGCCATAGCCGTTTGTCCATGATTGACCTTTCCATTCTCATAAATAGCAAAAGTTATTTGAATCGGCTCCTTAAATTTAAATCGGAAACCTTCTTGACGCTTAAAGATCATATTCCCACCCCAGTACTCTTTTAAACATGTTTATTGCTTTGATTATGCCATGATGCCCAACTTACAGCTACAGGGAATAAGTAACATATTTTACCGTTGAATAGCCTAAATTATGACTAGTTAGTGATAATTACGAATTCAATGTTTAACAAAAAAAAGACCATCTTTTTTCGATGGTCTCTAATTGTGTCTAAATTTGTCCGCTGTTTCCCTGACCAAACTGCTGTTGTCGATTAATGCGAATAACTTCCTTCCACGTATCGCGAAATTCCGTCACAAATCCTTCCACTTCCTCAATAATGGCTACATCATTTTGAATGTTGGCTTCTACTAAACGATGATTCATATATTCGTAAAGAGGTAGCATTTGTTTCGAAATCTCAATGTCCATATTGAGTGTAGACATAAGTTCACTAATAATCGCCTGAGCTTTTTGAATGTTTGTATTTTTCTCTTGAATATTTTTATCTTGGATAGCTAGTTTCGCTTTATGCAAGAATTTTAAGCATCCATTATAAAGCATTAATGTCAGTTCGCCAGGTGAAGCTGTAGTCACACTATTTTGCTTATACGCGTTTTGTGCTGTTAAATTTGCTGCCAATAAAGGACAACTCCTTTGAAAGGTTACTTATTTACTAGTTTAAACCATTTTCCGAAGAAAAGCTATTTACGTCTCAGCGTAATTTTGTCTGGATTTTGAATTGTATGATCACAATTCACTCCTTTTAAAATCGGATGACATCTGCCAATGCTTTATCTTCATTCAGCTAGCAACTTCCAGCACGATGAATGAAGATAAACTATTAATTTTTTTTGTCATAATACATGCCATCCATTACGCGAACATTCGAGTAAGGATTATAATATTGCTGTTCACTTTTTTTCGTTTTTTGTAGGTTTGCCATGTCTTGTTTAACTGCATCCATAACAGCCGCTAACCGTTCTTTAATGCCATTATCGAGTTCCAACAGTGTACGATGAATGCGATTTTGTTCATCGAAACGAAACCCTTCTTTCATTAGGTTTTCCAAAATCGTACCACGTTTGTCCAACATGCTGTTGATAGTGTCGATATATTCATCTCGGTCTTCACCTTTTGGAGTTTCACCCAAATGCTTAAATAAATTAGCTGAAGCTTGCAATAGTTGATCTATTAGCTGCATATTTTTCCCCTACCTTAATTAGAAGCCTCAACCTTGTTGCATGAACATTCCAGATTGCTGATTAGCTTTATTAATGGCTTGCTCCATGGCTGTGAACTGTTTCCAGTAACGAGCTTCGATATTTTTTAGCTTATCTTGCCATGTAGAAATACGCTTTTCTGTATCAATTAAGTTTTTACCAATCGTATATTGGTGATCTGTCATCGTAGCACGACCAGCTTTTTGCTCAATTGAAATTTTGAATTCATCCATTGAACTACGGAGTCTTGCAAGATAGCCTCGTGTATCAACAGTTTGGCCATTTACAGTATCCTTTTCATTACCGGCATCATTTTTAAATAGGCGTGCTACTGCATCTGGGTCTTCTTCTAGCGCTTCACGTAGTTTCTTTTCATCAATTTCTAATGTGCCACCATCATTGTAATTTTTTGTAGTTGTAATACCGATACTAAATAATGTCTGGAATTTTGAGTCCTCAAGACCTGGAACTGTTTCATAGACAAGAGAACGCATCTTCGAAAGTCCATCACGAAGGATAGAATCATTACGAAGTAAACCACTCTTCGCTTTCTCTTCCCAAAGCTTAATTTCATTTTCCTTCATATCTTTTTTCTGATCTTCTGTTAGTGGCGCATAATCTCGATATTTCGTTTGTGTCGTTTGGTCTTTTAAATCTGTAACGAACGCATTGTACATATTCACAAAATCTTTAATTTTGTTCATCATATCGTCAACGTTTGTTGTAGAAGACAATGTAACAGCAGCTTCAGTTGGGTTTGTAGGCAACCCTTCTTTAATATTTTCAGTTCCTTCTTCTAAAATCCCTGCAGCTTCAGCTTCAGCCTTTGCTGATGCAAATGCGGCAGTCGCATTTGTTAAACGAGCTTCTCCAGCAGTAAGTGCAGCATCTGCTGAGTTTTTAGCAGCTCTTTTCTCATCATGTACAATTTGTAATTGTGCAAGTTCGGAGTAGGATGTTAAATCTTCTTTGGTAACTGTATCTAATTTCTCCTTTTGTGCCGTAGATAAACTATCTAATTTTGCTTGAACGCTTGCTTGTAAATCAGCATCTAGGCTTAGCCCTTCAAATGGATCGTCTTTGGATAAATCAAGGCTAGCAATCACCTCAATTTCATCAGTAGTTAATCCACTTAAAAAAGACTTATTTAAACTAGCATAGTCAACCTCTCTACTTGCTTCTGCACGGAATTTCGTTAAAGCTGTTGCATCTAAATCTTTCAATGTTTCTAACTGTTCCTTTGAAGATAAAGAAGTGTGTAGCTTTTCCTTTAAATCTTCTGAAATCGTACTATCAGCTGAGATTTTAGCTAGCATATCTTCAAATGTATCATCTGCATCAAATACAGGAAGATTACCTAGTTCTAAAATCTCATCATCTGTTAGATTAGCTAAAAATAACTGATTAAAGCTGTTATAAGCTGCCTTCTCTGTATCATCAAATCCAACTTTAAATACATCATTAAGCTTATCTTGATATGCAAGTGAAGCTGTATTAAATGCCTGATTTGCAGTTGTAGCTTTTGTATCTAAATCAGCCTTAGCTGCTGTAGCATTAGTAAATTCTGTTTGTGCAGCAAGATATTTATTTACATTTGTAGCTGTATCATTAAATGTCTTTTTTAGGGTAATGTTATAACCATTAAGTGTAAATGTGTTTGAATTACGCTCTGTGGCAATACCATTTACTTGGAAAATAGCATTTTTCCCTTCAGTTACTGTTGCACCTTCACCCTCTTGTAACTTCAATTTACTTATATCCGTATTTGTGCCATTAGCATTAACACCATTAACAGTGATATCGCCTTTACCGGTATTTTGAGCTGTGAAAGAGAAGCGTCCGTTTTCAAAAATTGCTGAAACACCTGCATTACTTTCGTTCACTTTTTCAATAAAGGAATCTACTGTCATATTGGATGTAATTGGAACTTTTACACTTGTTGGATTTGAACCATCAGCTGTAGGAGCTGTGAATTCAATAAATTCCGTATCACTTCCCACTAACTCACTCATTTTTGTTGAACCAGTACCATCAATTTGTCCACTTGTTGTACGTGCTGCAGATGCTAATTGTGAAACCCCTTCAATGGAAAGTGTTCCTGTAGCCTTACTAGTTGCAATAGCTGATACTAAATCTGAATTTGAGCTACTTGCTGTTTTTGTATTTAAATTTTTTAATACTAAATTATCTGCAATGTACGTATCAAATGTTCTTAACTTATTGTTAACATCGCGATAAGCATCACGTTGCCACTCATATCTTTGTTTATTTTGTAATAGCTTGTTTAATGGTGCCTTTTCTGCATTCATTAATTTTTCTACTAAAGCATCAATATCCATTCCTGATGCTAGTCCACCAATTCGCATTACCATAATTAGCCCTCCATTTTAAAGTAAATTTACACTTTTTCGTCTACAATCATCCCGAATAACTTTTGCATTTCATAAAATGCATCAAGTAACTTTTTCGGCGGGATTTCTTTTATAACCTCATCTGTCGCACGATCTACTACTGTTACATAATAGCGATCAAGTCCGTCATGATATTTAAATTTTGCTGCATTATGATTTACTTCTAGCATCTGATTCATTTTATCAACAACTTCTTGCAATTTTGCCTTTGTTTCATCATCATGACTCAGCTGCTGTATTTGCTCAACCGTAGGTGCCTTTTTATTCTGCACGGCTTCGCTTTGATTGGATGCTGTTTGATCTACTGCTTGTACGGCTATTTTATCTTGTTTACCTACAGATACTGCAGTTATATCGGCATTACTTGTAATACGCATATGTCCATCCTCCTTGACCGTCATACAAATATTAGTAGTAATAATATCGGATGAAAAATATAGAATTTCAGTTTTTTATGAAACAATGTAATAGAGGTTGGGAGGATTGTAGAGATTTCCTGAAAAAAACTGTAGATTGTTGTCTCTTAAAAAAGAGCAAAACAGAACGAATGGTCACTTTAAACTAGCCTAATTTCATAAGGCAGCCTAAAACATCTCTGAAATTAAGCGATCGATTATAAAAAAATGACTGATTAATTTAGAATCAATATCGAAATATGTTCTTGAGCTAAAAATATGTAAATATGCGGAATTAAAAGGAGAAATACTTTGGGGATAAAAAACGGATTGGACGGATTGAAGAACGAAGGCTTAATACGTCACGTCCTGTGACAATGCCTTCGTGCCCCACTTTCTTTTGCCCCAAGTAGCTCACCGGACGCCTTGCAAAAAGCGTCCGCTTGTAGTGGAAATTGCAGTTTTTGGTGAAGATTCCTAATCTGGTATATTGTTTATTTGTAACCATGTAATATATTTTTGTAAATCGTCTTTATTAGCAACTAATACACGGATATTCAGCCATGCCAACTTCTTCTTTAAATCGTCTGTTAATATCTTATAGCATTTACTATCAACTGAATTAGCCTCTAACAACAAAATTATCTTTATCTTACTATCTTTTTTAAGTATCTTTTGAAAAGACTTTAGTTCAGAGTCTTGTTCACTTCTTGAAACACCTATTAAACATGAAAGCGAATCTCTCACCTTCAAAGCTGTTTCTGTAATCACACTGTCTGGATGATTAATTTTCAAACGATTCTTAGTAGTTGGTTCTTGTTCAGCACCTCGGAAATTTTTCACTTCAATAATGACATACTCGTTCGCTTCAGTATCATAAAAAATAAAATCAATACCTTTAGAATCTTGTAGTTTTTTAAAATGCTTATTGAAGAAAGTAGTTTCATCAAATTTTACAAAATCAACAGTGTCATCGACTGAAAATTTCATACGACTCTCTATTACTTCAGTCATTGAAAAACAGCTCCTGCTCACGGTTATACAGTCTGTTAAATTCATCTGCTATAGGATTATGCTGTAAGTCTTTTAATTGGGATACAGTTTCCACATTTAATACCCCTTCCTCCATATGCATAGATAGAAACTGAATGTCTAGCTGCTCCTCGTTATTGTATTCAGTGAAGAGTCCCATTTCTTGTAATAAAAAATAGCTATGTGTTGAAATAAACAATTGAACACCTAAGCGCGCTAACTGTAAGAATAGCTCACTTAAAATAGGAATCATTTTTGGATTAATATTTGATTCAGGCTCGTCCCAAAATAAAATCGTATTTTCCTGAATTGTACCATTTGCAATCAATTGAACAATCGTCGCAATTTTACGGTACCCTTCAGCTAATAAGCCCATTTCTAGCTTCCCAATGCCAAGCTGCTTTAAATAGAATTTATTGTTCTCCTGTATAATTTGCCCTGACAACGCTCTTTCTAACGTTGATAATAATTCTTTTTGAGTCTGAACAAAAGGTCCGCGTTTCAATGGCAATAGTAACTGTTTATTTAAATCATAATACGTCTCTTCGAACGCGATATGATACTCCTCATAAAGACCAGTGAAATTTTCCGTTGCTGAAATCATTTCTTTTACAGGGATAAACACCATCGTTGGCCATTTTTGTTGTGGATGATTTAACTCCACACTGACAGATTTAGAATTACTTGTTGCAAATGTCGTTGTAAACGTGGAACCTGAACACCACTTCACTTCAACACTCGCTTTATGACGTCCTGCTTTTCTTTTCACTAACCTGCCGAGTTGATCGGGGCGAAAAACGCCAACAAGTTTAGCCGCAAGATTTTCCTCTAACTTTTTTGAAGAGATTTCCTCCGTTTTCTGAAGTGAAGATCCTATACTGTACAACACCTTCATCAAATGCGTTTTACCAACACCATTTTCCCCACTAATAATATTAATATGCTTAGCAAATGTTATTTCATTTTTTTGAAAAACGGTAAAGTTTGTTAAACATATCGATTCAATTGCATGACTTGTCATCGACACACCCCTCGCTATCTTACTTTGTACAAATCATTTTTTGTTATTCTTATTATACAAGATATCCATATACATATGGTAATATCCCCTTGCCACATTTTGCACACCACATTTCTATCGTTTTTTCGTCCATGCTTTCAAATCTATTACTGTTATGATATTTCGTAAAGTATAGGCTACTTTTTAAACCTATAGATACAAAATCAAGCACTGGTTCCTATTGACTTAAAATTTCATATTAAATTAGATTTGTCCGCCAGTAGTCTCTACCTTATTGCTCATTTATTTCACTCAAGGGTAGAGCAATTGTTAAATACATGTTTAATCTGTATACCCTTACTAATAGATATGCTATTATGAAATTGCCTACTATAACATATGTTAGTAGAACACGGGGATTAAGACTGTCAAGTAATGCTTTATAGAGTAAATCTAGTAGAAACTGGATTGATATCTTAATAGCGACTAAGCTAAACAAGATTGGCAGAACTGATAACTTCATGTCGATGCCACCTTCCTGATTACTGACAATCGATGCAATCACATCGTAACACAGTTGATTAAACTTTCTGGCGTACTATATATAAAAAATGGTCAATACTATAGTACTATGACTCAGAGCGCAAAAGAGACAATTGACAAAAGCCAGGTTTGCCGTCTCTTTTGTTCCAAAAAAGGGTGAAGATATATGTTAGATAGCCAAAAATATAGAATGAAACACTACTTACACTTTGATCATAGAATACAAATACAGCATGTTGAAAGCTATATAACAGATTCAAAGAGAATTGCTGTACATAGTTTTTTACCGTTTATTCATTATACGATTACATCTGAAAAGTATACTGGCATAAATAATCCTGAATTAAACAATCGCCCTGCTACATCTAAAGAACGCAATATTATGTATGCAGGTCATCTTGATAATTATATTTACAAATATTACACTGAGGAAATTTTAAACAAAAAATATAATAAATGGTGTGATGATAATGGAGTTGACGAATGCTCAATTGCATACAGAAATAATAAACATGGTCAATCAAACATTGATTTCGCAGCTACAATTATAAATGACTAAAATCAACCATAGATTATTAAAAAGAAGATTGCTAGTCGTTTTAAATGATATTCGTTTAAGTAACGATTGGTATAATATTTTTAAGTCTATTACGAAATACGGTTATTATAAAAAGGATTTTCTAATCGAACAATTTGGTACAGATAAACAATTAAAAAGTAATAAGAAAACTAGTTACTTTAGTCAACTTAAGGGATTTAGAGAATTCCAAAAGATACACAAGACGAAAAAAAATAAGCATCCTTATGGCATCCCCCAAGGCACTGCTATAAGTGCAGTTTTTGCTAATGTTTATGCAACCGACTTTGATGTCTCAATGAAAAGAATAGCCAATCAATATTCGGGTGTCTATAGAAGATACTCTGATGATTTTATTTTAGTCATTCCTAAAGATCAATGCACACATATATTGTCACTGGCAGAATTCAGACAAATCGAAATGAATGTGCTTCGTTTAGCATCGTTAAATAGTATCGAAATTCAAAAAGAAAAAACTAACTCTTACCTTTATAAAGATAAAAAAATAACAACTAGCGATGGCCAAACATTAACTAAAATTGATTATTTAGGCTTTGTTTTCGATGGAAAAAATGTCTCTATGCGTGGAAAAAGCCCTTATAAATTTTATCGCCAAGCATATAGACTAATCCACCGGGCAAAAAAAGTGCAAAAGAGAAAAAGTCTAAACAAAGCGCCTTATCGTAAACGTATTTATGGTTTATATACCGATTTAGGAACAAATCGAGGGGTATACGGAAATTTTATTAATTATGCCAAAAGAGCGCAAAGCAAATTTGATCAGCTATCCCCAAATACTACAAACCTAATGATGGAACAGATAAAACACCGAAAAAAGAAAATTGAAAAAAAGCTGGGGATTAAGATTCATAGTATTACCTAACGCTAATCTTTTACAATAAGTAATTTGACCAAAAAAAGTTAGACATATAGTTAAGCAACTTCTAAGATCTGAGTCCGGTATTCCGCCGGGCTTAGGTCTTTTAATTTTTGGTTCTATAATATTTTTTAGGGTATTCATACAATTACACGCATAAAAAAAGCACAGAATCACCTATTTATATATACTTGAATTGTCGATAAACAAGTAATAGAAAGGTGAACTGTGCAAATGAATTTTAACATGAATATCCCAGGATTAAAAGATGTAGAAGTTATGAAAATGGAAGAAATAGACGATCGAATCGCGTTATATGTACAATTGCCAAAATATACGTATCCACGTCCAGTTTATAAAAAACATCGAAGGTTCACGATTATCGTATACAGAAGATCCATTATTTAAAGTGGTTTGAACGTTTAACGATTCTATTCTATAAACGTCGTCGTTATGTATGTCATTGCGGAAAGCGATTCTCTGAAAATACCCCTTTCGTTGATAAATATCAACGCTACTCAAAAGAATGGAATCAAGTGGTAAGTATACGTGCTATTAAAGCCAAAACATTTAAAGCAGTTGCAGAAGTACTAGGTACATCAACCACGACGGTCATTCTCCGTTTTAAAAAGATAGCGACTAAACAATTAGTAGAGGGTGTACGGTTACCAAAAGCGATTGCGATTGATGAGTATAAAGGCAATACAGATACAGATACCTATCAGCTAATCATTGCAAATGCGGAGACACGCGAACCGATTGATATTTTACCCAATCGTAAAAAAGCAACAATAAAAAATTACTTGAGTCAGTATGGAACAGATGTTGAAATAGTGGTCATAGATATGAATCTAAGTTTTAAAGCAGCTGTTCGTCAAGCGCTGGGTCGACCTGTCATTGTAGCAGATCGCTTTCATTTTAGTCGTTATATTTACTGGGCTATGGATGAAGTACGCCGACAAGTACAAAAAGAATGGGACAAATGCAATCGCACAAAATGTAAACGTATGCGTCCTGTGTTTTATAAACGTGCATCCAAATTATCACCGAAACAACAGTGGTACTTACAGCGCTATACAGAAATGTCTGCAACATTGAAAGTAGCTCATGAATTAAAGGAAGCCTATTGGTTTGATTGGGCAAGGAATGATGTCGTAGAAAAGAAAAAGTGATTACAAGCTTTTTGCCGTAAGGTAGAAGGGACAAAATTACCCACTTTCTTAAAAGCAATTCAAACATTGAAAACTGGCAAGTAGAAATTTTAAATAGCTTCAGTTTTGGTTATTCCAAAGGCTTCTTGGAGGGCATTAATAATAAAACAAAAGTGATGAAACGGAATGCATATGGCTTTCGACGCTTCAATCACTTTCGAGCAAAAATCTTATTAAATTTAAGTATAAAGAAATCGGGGTTCGTCTGGGTTAACATGCTAAAGATTACACCACCCCAACATTTGACGTAGAACCTTTAAAGTTTTCAATTTCAAATAACATCAAACTCCCCCTCGTCTTATAAGTTTACCTATTCCATCCTTAACTATACTTATTATTTTTTACTATGCTATTGATGTATAGTTTAACATACGTAGTCATCCTAAATTTTCAGATACCCCAGTTTTAAAATTATAATTTAAAAGTTTTAGAAATTTTATAACAAGTATTTGAATTTACTTGATAACCTTTATCGTTCTCTAAAATATCCACATGCTTTTTCTTCGGATAGCCTCTACTTTTCTTACGATTTACGCAGGCAATCGCTTCACTGCAATGTACACTTTGGTCTGGTAAAGCAACACCTTCTACAGCTGCGCCGTGATGTGGCACGACAATTGTATTATAGAGTTTCATAAAAGGTTGCGGGAACTCTATGTATTCGCAATCGCCAGGCAATAACATTGAATGCCCATTGTTTTTCACTTCTAATATTAGCCCTAAATTATTTAAATTATTGTACTTTGTCTTCCAGCTATAAGTATTTCCAATTGTCATCTTTTTTCCTGATTGATTCCCTTGTCCTTTTCCTAATACAAAATAATCGCTCTTAAAAATGACTGTTCCATTAAATGTATCTGCAGCAAAAACGGCATTAATATTGCTTTCTTTTACTAAATAAACTGCTAATCGTTTAGAAGATTCACTCGCAGTATCAATAATTTGTGGGACAATCCATGTTTTCTCATAATCGATTTTACTGAATTTAGAAACACCTAAAATATGATCTAAATCCCAATGGGAGAGTATGATTAAATTTGATTTTTTAGCCTCTAATGCCGCCTGTTGTATCGCATCCTCATAAAGGGTACTTGTTTCAGTGATAGTAAATCCAATATCAAAGCACAATGAAAATATTTCATTCCCTTTGTCCATACCTTTCACTTGAATCCAATTACCTTGGCCTACTGAATAGACAATAACATTTATTTCAAAATCATTATATTGTGATAAATTTAAAGCTTGTTCAAATTGTTCCTTTACTTCATCCCCTTTATTCACTATCCAGTTTTCCTGTTCTTGACTTAACAATTGATTAAAATGCTGTTCAATATCTGTAGAAGCCTCTTCTCCAAATATTAGTCGCCGTCCTTTACGTATGATAGGAGAAGCACTAAAAAGAAGTGTACCTTTAATCATTTTTTCATTAAATTCCCCCTGAACAGATACATCAATATAAAGGCTTACGTTATACCATTTATTTCTCTCTAACCCCATTTGTTCTATTTTTTTATCTGTTAAATGGACTGGGATAAATTCATAAAAATACGGTCGATAATTCGGGAAGCGTGAATCATATTCGCCTAATAAATAACCCGTATCCACTTGAAGCATCTTTTCGTTCGTTAAAGTAACAAAAATTTCCCCATCCTCTTCAACAATTTTACCGTATGTTTTTTGATTTTGAATAGTGTCATTGCTGTATAAAATAACTTCTTTAAAGTCATTAACAATGCAATATGTATCCAGAAAGAAATCCTTTGTATTATCTACAATTGGAGTAGCATATGGATAATTATCATCTTTCGTCTGGAATAAAGAATAATTAGCATCACCAATACACTTCCGCTTACTCTTTGCAAATAAATACTTTAAATGTTCTACAGGCATTTCTTTTAAAGCTGCTATCTCAACTGAATAAGTAAACGTTTCATTTGCTAATTCTTCGGTCAATTTTTTAATTTCATCTTTAGAATACAACCGTACTATTTTTCCATAATACACCTTATCCATAAAGTAAATAAAAATATATCCTGGTTCTTCTTTGCAAACTCGAACTGTCTTAGCAGCTAATACTACGTTGACTAATATAAACTGAATCGATTGCTGTAAATATCCCTTACTTAAATCAGTTACTCTTCCTTGATCATTTCGAAAACTATGGACATTCTTAAAAAATAAATGCTCCACGCTCATCATCTACCTTTTTTCATATATTTATCTCATTATATTACCCAAAATACTTAAAAAACGAAAAAAAGAGAGATTGGATAACCCCAAAATCCCTCCAAAGGAAAAAAATTCAACTATTCTTATTCCCAAATTAATACACTGAAAAGAAACTTAGTGAGCTTTCAATCAACTTCACTTATTTGTTTTAATATAAGCAAATAAAAATGGTAATGCCTCTAACCCAGATTCTTTCATTTTTTTACGTAACGTGCTGTAACTTTTACTGTTATGTGCCGCTACTTTTGAATAACTTTGAATAACAAGTATCGCATCATCAACTGTGAGCTCACCATTATGCGCAGCCACACCAATTAAAAGAGCTTTAATGATTTGATAATTAATCACAATATCCTCATATGCCTCAAATGGTGCTGCAGCATTAAAAGGAAATAGATTTGTAAAAATATAATGCACTACATAATTTTCTAAAATATAATGATGCTCTTGAATAAACTTATGATAGTTAGCCTGTGCAGTAATATATGCCTTAAGCGTTTCTTCTGTAATTTCCTTCTCTTCAAGTGGTCCTGTTTGTAACCCTCGAATAAATTGGTTGACAACATTCACAAAACGAGGATTAAATGAAATTTCTTCAATCGTTGTTCGAATTAATTCTTTATGCAGTTGTAATTGTACAAGTTCGTTACCCTTAACACTCAAAATTGCTTGTAGGTATTCTGGCATTGATATCCGTTGCTCCATCTTCAAAATTACTTGCTCAATATTTTCAAGTGTTTGCGTTTTTTTATTCACTTGCTCCATAAATACTCCTAAAAGCAACATACGTATATCGAGTGGAATACTACGTTCTTGAAGCAAATTTATCGCAAATATTCGAACTTTCCATATGAAATCTACTGCTTCACCTTTTACAAAGGCTTTATTTATAACTCGTTCATTCGACTGTGCCAAAACTTCCTCAAATTCTAATCCCTCTACTTGAAGTAATAATGTCCGGACTACTTCTGGACAGGACAGTGATAAAGATTTTTCAACATACTCACCGACTTGACGATGCTCACGAGGATAAATAGCACATGTATTACATAAAGCACTTTCCCCTAATTCTTTATGAATAATACACCATTTGTTCTCATCTAAAAAATGGCATAATCTTTCGCCATTCCATTGCATTAAGCCATAGTTAGAATCATTTGTAGCATTCTGATTTTTCACATACGCCTTTTTAGCTAAAGGCTTAATTACAGAATTACTAGATGTTGTCACCTTCATAAATCCAACACGATCAATATCAACTCTCCAGCTATTACAACAATGATCCTCACAGGCAGTACCTATACATCGAAATTCCTCAGTGCCTTTTGGAACTATCATTACTTTACCCATTATATCAGTCCTAATCAACAAACTTCCCCCTATAATTCTTTTGTCCTATTTATTAAACTAGTTTCTTTCTAAGTTAACTTTCAGTCCCACAAAATTAATTAGTATTTACAAATGAATTTAATTTATCTATAACAAACATTATTTCTTCATTGCTTATTTGTGGATGAATAGGTAATGTTAAAGCTTTTTCATACCAACTTTCTGCTTCTGGGCAAAGCCCTTTTTCATAACCCAATTTTTGATAATATGGATGCCAATAAACAGGGATATAATGCACGTGTACACCAATATTTGCTGCACGCATTTTTTCAAAAATCTGTTTACGATTTCCCTTCTCTAATTGAATCATATATAAATGCCACCCAGACGCTGTATTTTCTAGTAGCTGTGGCGTAATAACACCTTCCATAATTTTCAATTTTTCTGTATACAACTCTGCAACTTCTCTACGCCTCTCAATGAATTGGTCCAGCTTTTTCATTTGTGAAAGACCTAGTGCTGCCTGTAAATCTGTCATTCTGTAGTTATAGCCAAGTTCAGTCATTTCATAATACCAGTCACCTTGCTCTTTTGCATAAGACGTTTGTTCAATACCATGACTACGGAATTTTCGAAGCTTTTTATAATACTCTTTATTATTAGTAACAATAACGCCACCTTCAGCAGTTGTAATCGGCTTTACTGGATGGAAGCTAAACATTGTCATATCCGCTTGTATTCCAACTTTACTCCCTTTATATTCAGCACCTAACGAATGAGCGCCATCTTCAATAACAACCAGATTGTGCTCTTTCGCAATTGACATAATTTCGTCCATATCGGCAGGCTGTCCTGTAAAATCAACCGGAATAATTGCTTTCGTTTTCTCTGTAATATTAGCTTGAATTTGTGCCGGGTTGATATTATAAGTCACTGGGTCAATATCAGCAAAAACAACCGTTCCTCCAACATAACGTACACAGTTTGCACTAGCAACAAAAGTAATAGGAGAAGTAATAACTTCGTCTCCTTCTCCAACCTCCGCAGCATAACAAGCACCATGTAATGCTGCTGTTCCATTACAAAAAGCAACTGCATATTTTGCTCCAACAAAATTCGCAATTACTTGCTCAAACTCAGCAACTTTAGGTCCTTGTGTTAAAAATGGCGAACGTAGTGTATCAATAACTGTTTGAATATCTTCTTCATCAATTGATTGACAACCATATGAAATAAAATGCATATATTTTCGCATTATCTATTATTCCTCATTTCACAAAATAACAATAAACACAGAAATAATTAACAATATTTTTCGTAAAACTCTCTGCGTATAATAAAGAGCCATATGTATCTAATTCAAATCAGAAACTTGTTACTCTTCTATTTTAATAATACATTTTATATCTTTCTAATTAATCTTTTGAGCTGTGATAACCCACCAGCTATTATGTTCTTTCAAATTATTTTTCCAATAATCATCTCGCTCAATTAACTCAACTTTAAAATCTGCATTTTGTAATAATTTCACAGCCTCTTCCTTATCCAAAAAAGTATAAGTAAGCCCACTATAAACTCCTTGATTCTCAAGTAAATATGTATTTCTTGCTAACTGCTTTCCTTGTTTATATAAAAAGTCTTCTTTTGTTCTAAAATTAATAAAAAGCTTACCATTCTTTTTAAGAAATTTATTTACTCTTTCTAAATCTTTTTTTATCTCTTCTTCAGGTCGCAAAAAGGCTACTCCGAACATCAAAACAACATCATAAAACTCTGTATATTTTACATCATCTAAATTAGCTAATTTTACATGAACATTACTACCAAATAAGCTTTTGACCGTATCTACACTTGATTCACTATAGTCTATTCCATGTGCCTCAAATCCATAATCCATTAATAATTTCAAGTGCCTACCAGATCCAAAACCAATATCAAAACCTCTGCGTGTTTCCTTATTTTCTTCTATATTTGGATAGTTACGCGCTAAAAAAGCTACTACTCGTTCATTTGGATATAACATAACATCCTTTTCAATAACAGAGGACCAAATCTTTTTATTTTGCTCATCATAATTTTTCACCATTATTATCGCACCACCGAATCTAATACATTTTGTCTTAAATCTAATATTGCTTCTTTTGTATTTGCTTTTAATAGAAAATAGCCTCTCTTATAAATATCAGCACCTTGCTTTACTGTAGGTACCGTATCATTAATATTTAGGTTAAATTTAAATTTAATGATACCATCCTTTGAATAATCTAAAGCTTTTGTAATTTTTTTATTTGGCAAGTCCCAAAAATATAAGCCTATGAAATTTGTTTTGTCTGTTAGTACACAATCATTATTGTCATTCGTCATTATATTGATACATTGTTGAACAACAGGTTCTCTGTAATACACATTAAGTAAGTTCTCATAAATCCCTAACCCCGCTGGTCTTGGTGAAGCTTCAATAATAAAAATTTGTTCCCCATCAATAATTACATCAGCATGCATCATTACATTTTTTAACCTGACTATATGTACTAATTTTTCAAATTCCTTTTTTACTTTTTCTTGAATGCTATTATCAATTACAATAGTAAATCCTGTTTCTTGTCGATATGGCATATCAGTCAGCAGTTTCTCACGAATACTCAGTATATAAACTTTATCTGAAATAACTAAATCCACACCATATTCAATCCCCTTTACGAATTCACTTATTAAACAGTGCTCTGTTGGTAATAAAGCATCTAGATGTTCTTGTATTAAGGCAGAGTCTTCTTTCTCAACAAGAACAATACCTCGACTTCCAGAACCTTTACTTGGACGTAAAATACAACAACAATTCCATTCTTCTAGAGCAGCTTGAATCTGAAATATAGTAGGCTCTTTTATTGAAAGTTCTTTTGGATTATAGAATCCATGAGTTATCTTAAACTCCTTAAATTTTTCTTTATCTGAAAATAATTCAGCTTGCTTTCGAGTTACTCCCTTTAAGTTTAATGCATCATTGACAGCACCCATTGTAGTAATTAAACTTCCAATTGGTACTGGTATAACAAAATTAATAGCATGCTTTTTTGCTAGTTCAATTATTTTTTCTTCATTTTTTATGTCTATACAATAACCTTCATTAGCTACAGTCAATCCCCTTGCTAAAGGATTGCCATCTACAGCTATAACATAGATACCTAATTTTTGTGCTTCTTCAATAAAAAAGATTTGTTCTTCTCCAGCACCAACAGCCAAAGCTTTTAAATTCACTATAATATTAGCTCCCAACTTACAGGTGTTCCTTTTTTAGCATCCTGTTTAATCGTCTTACCTAATAATAAATCATAATATTTAGTAGGCAATCCAAGCCCTGGACGTACATCTCTTAAATTTTTTTTTGTAAATACATCTCCTACTCTCATATCTTCACCAATGTAAAGAGAGCGTCGGTCATCGGTTGCTTTTATTTCAGATTCTGTCGGACCATATTTTATATTACCTACAGCTTGCCAAGCTCGCTCCGTTTCTTCCACTAACATTTTTAATTCATGTGGTTCCATCGAAAATGCCGAATCTACTCCACCTTCAATACGAGAAGTTGTAAAGTGCTTTTCGATAACTGTCGCTCCTAAAGTCACAGCTGCTACAGATACTCCTAGTCCCATCGTATGGTCAGATAAACCCACTTCTACATTAAATAAATCACGCATATGTGGTATAGTAGCTAAATTTGAATTCTGTGGTGATGCAGGATATGTACTTGTACATTTTAATAAAATAATTTGGTTATTTCCTTCTCTTAATACGGTTCTAACTGCTTCATCTAATTCTGATGCTGTCGCCATACCAGTTGATATAATAATAGGTTTACCTGTACTTGCTACTTTTTTTATTAAAGGGATATCGACATTTTCAAATGATGCTATTTTATAGGCTGGGACATTCAATGTTTCTAAAAAATCTACCGCTGTTTCATCAAATGGTGAGCTAAATACAATTAACCCTAATTCATTTGCATAATCAAAAATCGGTTTATGCCATTCCCATGGTGTGTATGCTTGTTCATATAAATCATATAATGATTGTCCCTTCCATAAACTATTTTCATTTGTTATGAAAAATTCATCTGTATGCACATCTAATGTAATTGTATCCGCAGTATACGTTTGTAATTTTAACGCATCTACTCCTGCTTCTGCTGCCAACTCCACTAAATGTAAAGCTCGTTCTAATGATTGATTATGATTGCCCGACATCTCAGCAATAATAAAAGGTTTTTCATGCTTTCCTATCTCACGATTTCCTATTTTAATCATTGTATCAACTCCAATATAGAATCTACCCATGCATTAGGTTTATCATTTTCTGTTATCTTTAATCCTTTATCACTTACTTGTTGTAATTTATCAACTGTAACAGTATTCAATATATTTTTATATGTGGCTACAGTTACTTCTTCGTGCCATCCTAGATTTATACAAGTCCCTATCTGCCCCGCATAAGTAGTACCTAATCGTTGATTTTCTGCAACAATTGTACATATTGAAGGTAAACCTATAAAACTTCTTTCCCAAGCTGTGATGCCTCCAGCACCTATAGATAAATCTGCTTTACTCATTAATTCAGCCATATAATTAATTTGTTGGTGATATTGATAACCTTTTTCTATACAAATTTTTTGAATCTCTTGTCTTTGCATGTTACTACTTCCAACAACAATATCGACATGTTCAAACGATGTAGTTTGCAGCGCTTTTAATACTTTTAAAGTTTCAATTGTCGGATCAGATCCGCCCATAAAAACAAGTAGACGATTAATTGAATGTATTTTTCTAGGTTGACGTACAGCTAAAAATTCATCACGCAAAATTAAATATTGTGGTCCTAAATGCTTTATACAATGTTTTGGCACTAATAAATCATAACGTACAGAATAGTCTGGAAGTACACTTTGATCTAATAAAATATCACAATCATGCTCACGATTTGCTAAATCATCTATCACCATAATATATTTTGTATAATTACGCATTTCTTTTTCATCTTGAATATCTCTATCATAACAATCTACTATATATAAATCTGCTTTTGTATATTCAAAACTATGCTCATATCCCTGTTTTATAACATAATCAATTAAATTACCGGGCAAATTACGCATGACAAAAGTAATATAATATGAATATTTCTTTAAATTATTTGCAATAGTTAAGCATCTCATAATATGACCGATACCAATTTCAATTGAAGCATCTGCTACAATCACAATTTTCTTCATTAAATCACCGGTTTCTGCTGAATATGTGCATTTATTTTTGCTATTTCAGGATGATTTTTTAAATATTGAATAACTTCTACGCTTGATACTAAGGGATTTTGAAAATAATTTGCAACAGCTTGTATTAATTTATAATCTTCTTTTGTATCGAGTGTAATACGTAACTTTAAAGCTTTCCGATTTTCTGGAACTTTATAAGTCACTGCTTCAAATTGTTCTTTAAATTCATATGCATAATATGTAACATGCTCACGATGACGTGGCTTCTGACCCACATTATAAATATGTAATAGTGCTTTGTATGAAATGATTTCAACCGCTAATCCGCGCGGAATATCTCCCTCTAAAAAAATAATATCCTTGTGTTCTTTTTGTATTAATTTAACCATTTCACTAGCCATTTCATAATCTACAAATGGGCAATCTGATGTAACTCTCATAATATAATCAGGTTGATACAATTTTGCACATTGTATATAGCGATCAAGCACATCATCTTCTGACCCACGATAATATACTACGTCATGTTTTTCACACCACCTTACAAGTTCATCATCCTGTGGTAATGAACTTGTTGCTACAATCACTTCACTTACTCCTTCAATTGATTTACAACGAGTAACGTTATATGTTAATACATCAACATCATGAAGCGGTTTTAAAATTTTTCCTGGTAAACGTGATGAACCCATTCTTGCTTGAATAATAACTATTATGTTCACCCTTGTACCTCCTAATTAAATTCTAATAATATTTTAAATAATATAAAATCCCCTAAAATTATTCATATTGTTGTTATAGATTTTCTATTAATTGCTGTAATTGTTTAATACTTAACCATTCTGTATTCTTATCACTTGTGTAAGCAAAGTTTTCTGGTAAAAGCTTCCCTTCATTAATATATTCCATCGACCACCATGGAAATTCAGGTTGGATGACATAATACGTATCAAACTCCTTAGTATGACGAGCATCATCTTCCATAATCATTGCTTCATGCAACTTTTCCCCTGGACGAATACCAACAATTTCATATTTACAATCTGGTGCAATTGCTTTTGCTAAATCCATAATATTCATACTTGGAATTTTAGGCACAAAAATTTCGCCGCCATGCATACGTTTTAAGTTTTCTAATACAAATTGGACACCTTGTTCTAACGTAATCCAAAAGCGCGTCATACGTTCGTCTGTAATCGGAATCACACCTGTATCCTTAATCTTTTTAAAAAATGGAACAACACTTCCTCGACTACCAACAACATTGCCATAACGAACTACTGCAAAACGGGTTTTCTTCTCACCAACATATGAATTTGCTGCAACAAATAGTTTGTCTGATGCTAATTTGGTTGCACCATACAAATTTACTGGTGAACAAGCTTTATCTGTTGAAAGTGCAATAACCTTCTCTACGCCACGATCAATTGCAGCTTCAATAATATTTTGTGCACCATGAATATTCGTTTTGACTGCTTCAAATGGGTTATATTCACAAGCATCTACATGTTTCATTGCAGCCGCATGAATAATGATATCTACACCATCAAATGCTCTATATAATCGCTCCTTATCACGAACATCTCCAATAAAAAAGCGTAAACGTTCATCATGAAATTCCTGTTTCATTTCATATTGCTTTAATTCATCTCTACTGAAAACAATAATCTTTTTTACATCTAGTTCTAAAGCTTTACGTATAAACGTCTTACCGAATGAACCTGTACCACCTGTTACTAATACTGTTTTATCTTGTAGCATAACAAATCCTACCTCTGCTCTAAAAGTGTTTGGATATTATGTATAATCATCCACTTATTCTTCAAATATTTCGTTAAGAGTAACTCAAATAATGTTTACACTATTCCTGATCTCTTTAATTATTTTGGAAACTAATAGCTTCCAATTTTTCGAAAAACGGAGCTACCTCATACTCAAATAAATCAGCTACTAAAAAGTAATCCTTATTCTCTAATCCACTATTGATTTCATTTAAAAACTCTGTTGCTTTTTCTACACTAAATCCTGTTGCTACTTTATTTTGTATCAACAGCTTATCTGCCTCAATCAACCAAAACATTCCATCAATAAAATCCTGAATAATAGCTAATCCTCTATTTTTATTTGCAACTCTTAAATCATTCGCAATAATTATACACCCTGCTGGTACCTTTACAATATATTCATTATAACTCTCAACTACTTGTTTTATTTCTTCCATCATAAATTCTCCTGCTCTTTATAATATTTAATCGCTTCTTTATACAGTCGATTGACATACGTTAAAATATCTATTAATTCCATGTACAAAGATTTATTTTGCTCATATACTCTATCAAAAGCTTCTTTATCTGTTTCATTTACTTTTGGCAAATAACCCGTTATAATCTTTTGTTGAATCGGGTCTAAAATAGCCTTAATCGGTAACTCACTTAAACTTTTTTGAATCTGTTCATCCGCTTTTTCTAATTTTTTTAACGTTTGCGGAGAAAATGCTACTGGTGATTTATTTAGCGCAAGAGCACTTAATCCTTCTTTGCAATAAGAAATAACTTTTTGTTGTACTCTCACTTCTTTCAATAATTCAGCCTCTAAATCAAATGAAATTATTTGTTCCCTTGTTGGTTCAATAATTTCAACTATACCTTTAGAAACATTTAGATCACAAAACTCCTTAAAAGGCTGTTGTTTCATTCCTTCAATATATGCTCCACCTTCAGTACAATTAAATACTCGTTCTTTTCCAAAGAAATTTCGGAGTTGACTTTCAAAATTTTCTTTCATTGCATTCATTACAGAAGAAGTCCACACATCATCATTATAATATCCTTTTACTTTATAATGCCCTTTCAATACATGCTCTTCATCTTTTATTTTAATTGATCCCGCATTTCCTTCGGCATGACTTAAATTATTAGTAAAGGCCAAGTCCTGTCCTATAAAGGCAATCTTTCCTGTCGTTATATATAATGCAAAAGATAAAGATAGGTTAGCAACTGATGGTCCTGCTGCTAACATTGGAACAGTAATATTTAATTTATTTTTTAAATAGCGATAGTTAATACCCCCACCGTCTCGTTCAGTCACATAATAAGGTGCCTTAAATTGTCTTGGGATAAATGGATGACTTGTCATATGATAGATAAGCTTTGCATGTTTAAACTTTAATGGACTAAATAATTCATAATTAACTATATTGCCATCTAATGATAGTATATAGTCTGGTTCAATATTTTCCTTCATCAATGTTGTAATTGTAGATCCTGAAGCAACCAGGATAATTTGTTTACGATATTTCCTAACTAGGGGTAATTGTTTTATTAACGATGGTCCTGCTGATGCAACAACAACTGGAGCATTATATTTTCCTTCTAAGTGTTTAACAGAGCAAGATTTTAGTAGATTCCCCATATTGATTAATCGATTAAATTCCCATTGCAATGCTCCATCATACTTTGTATTTTCATTTATTAACAAAGTTTCTTGAAATTTTCTAATATGCTGCAATAAATTTTTATACTCTTCTGAACAAATTTTATCATAATTGGGTGTTGTTATAATTTGAATTAACTTACCATTTTGTTCTCTCTCATAAGTTAAAAATAGAAAAAGCTTATTTAAACTTTTTTTATCTAATTTTAAATAGTTGATATCCTCTTTAATCTCTAATAATCCTAAGTCTACTAAAGGATCAATAATATAAATTTCTTCATCAAATTTTTTCACTTTTTTATATTGTTCATAAACATATCCTAATCCCCATCCAAATAAAACATGTACATGATGAGGTTTGTAGCCTTTTTCTACGATTCTTTCCGCTTCTTTGATTGGATTATACTTACTATGGACATATAAGTTATTAATTTTTAATGTTTCATATGTATATTGTTCTTTTTCAATAGTATATTTCATCTCGCTCACCTACCTAATTACTATATCGGTTCCTTCTTATAATTTTATACAAAAAACTCCCCATCTATTAAAGATAGGGAGCTTATTTAAAAATTAACCTAAAAGTTGTAATACACCTTGTGGTTGTTGGTTAGCTTGCGCTAACATTGACTGTGCAGCTTGCATTAAGATATTGTTCTTAGTGAACTCCATCATTTCTTTCGCCATATCTGTATCACGGATACGAGATTCAGCAGCTGTTAAGTTTTCAGAAGCAGCACCTAAGTTGTTAATTGTATGCTCTAAACGGTTTTGAACCGCACCTAGCGCAGAACGTTGCTCAGATACTTTTTTAATTGCATCATCAACAGCTGTAATTGTACCAGTAGCTTGGTCACGAGTAGATACATCTACACCGCCTACTGTGAATTTTCTTCCGTCGCCAAAAGCAGTTGTAAGACCAATTCCAGTTGCTGTTAATGATACTGAAGTTGATTTACCGCCATCAATTTCAATTGTTACTTTACCACTAGCATATGTCCCTACTTTTTTACCGTCTTTTAAAACATTGGAACCGCTAATTTCATATTCACCAGCAGCAATTTTAGAAACATCTGCATTTGCATTCAAGCGAACTTCAGCTTTTCCATCTTTAACGCTAAGAGTAGTACCAGTTGAAAGACCTGTTCCATTAGCAATACCTGTGAATGTTGTTACAACATTACCATCTACTTCAATTTTATTGCCAGCAATTTGTCCAACTTTCTGACCTTTAGCATCTAATAAATTACCATCTTTGTCAACTTTATATGAACCATCTTTGAAATTAGTTGATACATCTTTACCAGTCGCACCTACAACTGTTTTTGTCAACCCTAAGTTTGCAGCCCCCATGTTGCCGATGTCCATAGCCATATCTTGGTTTTCATTCGCACCAATTTGGAATTTACCAGAGAATGAACCATCAAGTAATTTTTGAGTGTTGAACTCTGTAGTACCCGCGATACGGTCGATTTCTTTTGTTAATTGCTCAATTTCTTGTTGGATTGCGTCACGGTCAAGGTTAACGTTTGTATCGTTCCCTGATTGAACTGCTAATTCACGCATACGTTGTAGAATTGAGTGAGTTTCGTTTAATGCACCCTCAGCAGTTTGGATTAAAGAAATCGCATCTTGAGAGTTTTTCGTAGCCATGTCAAGACCACGGATTTGTCCGCGCATTTTTTCAGAGATTGCTAAACCAGCAGCATCATCACCAGCACGGTTGATCTTGAAACCTGAAGATAATTTTTCAAGGTTTTTTGAAGCTTGTGTGTTGTTGAAACCTAAGTTACGGTGTGCATTTAATGCAGAAATGTTGTGTTGAATTCTCATTTGGAATTCCTCCTTGAATTGTTTTTTTGTAACCCACATCCTTGTGGGAGAGCTTGGTTTCTGTAGTATGTACTACTTCTGCCTTACAATCTATATATCGTAATGTGCTGCAAATGTTTAATAGTTTTTATAAATTTTTTTATTTTAGTTTTAAGTAATTTCAATTGCCAACAAACACTGAGATGATAAGGTTTTTGACGTTATTCTCCTCTTTTAAGCGGATTATTTATTTGTCCAAACTGTGAAATTGATATAAGACTATCAAGTGATTCTATGTTTTATTCGCCTAATAAACCTGTTAGAAAGTTTCTAAGTTGTGATTGGCTGTGGGATTCAGTTGTTTTAGCATTAATCCATTCGTTGTCTTGAATCGATACTTGATTTGCTTTTCCAGGCTTTAATGCATTTGCCATAACGCCAAATAATACTTTTGGTTCACTTGATATTTTCCACCGTTTGCGATAAGTTGTTGAAATACTGTCTACATATGCTTGGGCATTTTCCATTAGATCTGGATAAACAATGCTTCCACCCTCTAATAATAAATTTTCCAATGTACCCTCATGTTCATTATTAGGGAATATATAGACACCGAAAGCAGGATTTTCAGTCGTCACTTCTCCAAATTTAGCAGTCTTAAAAATAAAATGATATTCTTCATCGACCTCAGTTATTAGGCGTTGCTTCAAGTGATCGAAGCAATCCTTTGCTGTTTTTGTATCAGCATCACAAAAAATAGCGATACCTGCTAATTGTTCGTACTCAAGGTTTAAAAGGCTATCAAAAGCTTTTGTAATGCCTGAATCACCCCCAGCTGTTTGGATAGCAATAGCATAATCATCATTTTCATAAAACATTGGCACAGGCATGCGCATCAATAAATCACCGTTAAACGGAAAACTTCTAGGAATAAGCCTCTGCCAATATGAATCTACTTGTTCTATATTCCGAATGAGTGGAATATTTCTTTCTAGTAGGTAACGCCCTAAAGCTGCTGAATCATGGACACCCTCAACAATAAAATAGTAATATTTTTTCATGTTAACGCACATCCTGTCCAAGCTCGTATCTTAATACTTTTAACTTTTCACCTGAGAAATATTTTACTTGCTTTTTATTATTAGCTTCGCCTAAACGATACACAGATAATTGATTGGAATCTCCTTCAGTCGCCTTTAACATTCCGTCTAATGCCTCTAAACTATGGGTTGTAGCAAATAATTGCACATCATGCTTGTAACATATTTGAGCTAACCAAGTAAAAAACACTGGAATCATTTTTGTGTGAATGCCTGTTTCGATTTCATCAATTAGCAGAACGCCACCTTTGAAGCGAATGATCTGTGAAGCAATAATAAGTGCCTTTCTCACACCATCGCCAAATATTGAAATTGGCACTAAACCAAGATCGTCGTGTTGAATATAAGGGATTGGCTTCGGAGACTTCTGTGAGCCATTTTGCATTAGCAACTCAATACCTTTAATATTGTTATCAAACTGACGTAGAGCCTCAATTAACGCGGGACGTTCTCCGCCTTTCACAAGATCATCAATTATATATGGGGACAACGGTTCAACACGATGATGAATAGCTGAGATAAAATGACAATCAAATAAATTTTTTTGTTTTTCTAAAACTTCTGTTGTTTTATCAGTTGAATTAATAAACTCATGTTGAATATTCACTTTCTCCTGCTTGTTGCCAGTCTCTTCTATTTTAATAAACTGATCCTTCACTACTCGTTCTTTTATATCATACTCATCGGAACTTCCACTCAATACAATATACTCTTTTTCCTCTAAGGAACATTGAATACTTTTATTAGCACCATCTAAACTGTAGCTTATGTTAATTGGCTCTGTTGTTTTGTTAAATAGCCAACTAATTAATTCTTCTGTAGAAGTTGCACGCTCCATAATATATTGCTCGCGCATTTTTGCTAATCGTAAAAAACCTTGTTTTGTTGAGTAATTAGCAAGTAAATAAATGGCTTCAAGCAAAGATGTTTTCCCCGTGTTATTTTCCCCTACAAATAAATTGATTTTAGAAAAATTTTTAAGCGAAATATCTGACAATCCTCGAAAACTGAGTATCTGCATAGCATTTAACTTACTCATATTGATCTCCCCCTTTACATGAGTATTTTTCAGTCTAACCTTCTTTTTATAACTATACACTTTCTTTTCATGTTCTAAAACCAATTAAAAAGATGTCTATAAACTATCTAGACACCTTCTAACCGTTATTTCCGTTTTAGTTTTTCTAATAAATCTTTTGGGGTAGCAAGCGCTTCTCTATTTTGCTCCTGTATTGCCTTGAATACTTCCGAACGATGAACTTTGACGGATCTTGGTGCCACGATGCCAAGCTTTATTTGATCACCCTCGATCGCAAGTATCTTGACTTCAATTTGGTCGCCAATCATGATGGATTCGCCTTTTTTTCTAGATAATACAAGCATTACTTGGCACTTCCTTCCGCAGCACCGATTGGATAGCGTAATGGATAGCTTGCACTATCTTGTAACACAATTTGTTTTCCAAGTTTTTTTACTGTATTAATGACAACTGGAGCTAGTAAATTCATTGTAGATTCTTGGAACGTTTCTTTTAATGTCAAAATTGTGTATGGTACAATCTCATCTTCTTTTTCGATTTGCAAATCCTCTTTAACTTCCTCATCAATTTCGAATTCATAGTCCTTTTTAAAGGCAAATGGATAAGCGAGCACAAAGCCAAGTTCTTGTTGTTCAACAGATTGCAAGACTACTAACGGTAAATCTGCATCGAGAGGTAACAAGACGAATTTACGAGCATTTGGGAAGCCTGGCAGTCCTGTTTCAAATGTTAAGATGTCTTGTTCATTAATTTCAACTGTTCCTAAAAATTTTGTTTCAATATCCATTAGATTACTCTCTCCTTTAACCAATTACATCAATGTCAACATTTGGTCTTTGTACCATTGTACCAGTTACTTTCCCTGGTGTGTATTCGTAGATTGGTTTGTTCACCTTTGCGTCAATTATTGGCTCTCTCCGCTCAATATTGACATCTGTTGTGCCAGGAGTATAGTCGATTTTTACAGAGCCTATGGATGGTACGAATTTGATATTGAATGGTACACGATGAGGCCCATGATTTTGTTTAGCAATATTTTGCATAATAGCTCGTCCTTGTCCTTTACCAGCTGACATCATTATTTGTCGCCCTTCATTTACTCGTCTCTCAATACCACTTAGAGCAGTCTGTTGACCTTCTTTAGCAGCATTTTTAGTCGCTTCAATTGGTCCAATTAACCCTAAATCTCTCCTCGCTTGTGAGGAATCTATTTTTAAAACACCTCTTGTTGTATGAATCTCCAAGATAGCGGCTGGTTGTTCAATATGCAGAGTAGCCTCTGGTTGTTCAATATGTTGTTGTGGTTTTCCTATATGAAGGTCTAATTTGGCATCTGTTGTACGAATTTGAATTTGAGGGAGTCTCATTTTACCTCTCCTTTCAATAAAAGCGTCTGAACGAATTGTCCAAACGCTTTCCTTCTTCATTTATAAAATTTGTTCGCTATACCTATATCACTTTGTTTTTCCCTATAATCTCTTGATTTTCAGATTATGACTAGTGAGTATTATCTAATAAAATCTACTAGAGTTTGCTGAATAATTCTTGCCCCTACAGATAATGCGGCCTGATGAATAGACTCTGAAGTGACCATTTCCGTTATCGCTTTTGAATAATCAACATCTTCATTGTTTGATAATTGTTTAGTTACGCTAATTTCCCGAAGCGACAAGCGGTTTTCCATTAATTCAACACGATTTTGGCGTGCCCCCATATCGGCCTGCGTCTCAAGGATTTTATTGTGTATATTTGTTATATCATCCGATTTACTATTGGAGGTAAAACCACCTAATGCTTTACTAATTTCTTCGCTGGTCGCTGGCCCAGGAACTCTTTCAGGATCCAATAAGTTTGATATTTTCCCCATTAAGGAATCGATATTCCCAAATAAATCAGCGCCAGGTGCATTCACCTGTAATTTAATCCCATCATAGACCTCAATTTGTACATCAGCATTGGGTGCTGTTAATTTATCAGCAGCAGTAGAAATAATATTCGTTCCATCGTAAAGTTGATAATCTGCATTAATTATTTTTGAACCATCGGCATTTGGGGGAGTGGCATCTACAAATAAAGGTTTATCCGTATTCGTACCACTGAAAATATAACGGTCACCAATTTTTGTATTCGACACATCCTGAATCTGTTGGCGAATTTGATCAATTTCTGTCTTAATTTTTGCACGCTCATCAGGTGTATTTGTATCATTGGCTGCTTGAATCACAAGTTCACGAACACGCTTCATTTGTTCACCTACTTGGTTCAGTGACTCATCGGTTGTATCTATCCAGTTATTGACCTCATTCATATTTCGTGTATATTGTTCAACTCGTCCCAAATCCCGACGATAGCCCATTCCCTTTACAGCAATAACAGGATCATCAGAGGGTCTAGTAATTTTTGTACCAGAATTAATTTGGTCTTGTAGTTTAGACATTCTGCCATAGCTTCTGTTTAGGTTAAGCAGCATGTTATTTGATAGCATCGTTTGTGTCACACGCATGTTAGAAAAAACCCCTTTCTAGTAATTTTATAGTCCTACACGGCCCATACCATTTATAATTTTATCTAAAGTTTCATCGACAACTGTAATCATACGCGCATTTGCATTGTACGCCTGTTGGAACGTAATCATATTCGTCATTTCTTCATCTAAGGACACCGAGCTGACAGATGCGCGGTTATAAGTTATTGATAATAAAAGGTTTTCAGAGGTTTTATTTAATTGATAGGCTTCTTCACCGTCTGTACCCAATTTTCCAATCATTCCTTGATAGAAAGAGTTGAAAGTTGCGCTATCAAGATGCTCTGTTGAAGGTGGAACTACAACAGTATTTGCACCAACTGAAATTGTAAATCCTCCAGCACCAATTGCTTTTGATTGTAAATTGGCTAGTTCAATTGCCCATTTACCATTACCTACTTCATTAGGAGCAGAAGAAGCAGCTAGTTTCGAAGAATCTTTGGTAAATTCTTCATTTATTTTAATATTGCTAGCATTAATTGTTGTAGAACCATCCATCGTTTCAAAGAAGTTTAATCCATTTTGCACACCTGTCAAATCATAGCCCGCCTTATGTACAATGTTAAATGTATTAGCAAAGGTAGACGCTAGTTTATCCAAATTTGCTAATGTTTCTGGATAGTAACCTTTTATACCTGAAAAAGCACCTCCCGCGTCATATTCAGCATATCCGTACGAATTAATA
Source organism: Lysinibacillus sp. FSL K6-4013 (assembly GCF_038630435.1). Lineage (NCBI taxonomy): Bacteria > Bacillati > Bacillota > Bacilli > Caryophanales > Bacillaceae > Lysinibacillus > Lysinibacillus sp. FSL K6-4013. Next base: position 743,964 of record NZ_CP152031.1, on the reverse strand, counting down.
AGTGATAGTAGTTTACCTTTTCCAGGCTCAAGTTCGTTATATTTAATCGATTCCAACCCTACAGCATCAGCAGCAGGCTTTGTTGGTGGTTCACCTAACTTGGAAATTTTTATTTCCTGAAAAGCCTTTGTTAAATCATTGCCATCAATACTTGCTACAGTACCTGTTGTATCTGTTCCCGTAGTAGTTAATGCTGCATATTCTCTACCATTAACTAATTCTATTGGCGTACCTGATGGATACGGCTTAAACTTTATTGTTAGACTTCCCTCAGCCACCTCACTAGCAATCCCACCTGAAGGAACACGTTCAATCGATACTGGTATATAGCTATTTAGTTCATCAATTAACACATCACGCGCATCATACAAATCATTAGGAACATGCCCATTTGGCTCAACCTCTTGTATTTGCTTATTAATCGATGCAATTCTCTTTAATATAGAATTAATACGATCTGTAGATACATTAATTTCGTTTCCTAAATTACCTTGTATTGTTTTGATCTGCGTGTCCATATAATTAAATGATTGTGCAAGATGTTTTGCTCGTTCAATCGCTACTTTTCTGGAAGAAGCATTTTCGGGATTCGTACTAACATCCTCTAGCCCTTTCCAAAATTGCTCTAATGCTGCATTTAAGCCAAATTGGGATGGCTCATCCATAATATCTTCCATCTGTGAAATCGCATTGGAACGGGCTTCCCAATAGCCAAATTTATTCGTTTCTTGACGATATTGACGATCAATAAATTCATCGCGAATACGTTGAATTGAGCCTGCTTCTACACCAGTTCCAAGATGTCCAGGATAAGTGGGCTGATTTAACCCAGCCGTTGGGAAACCTGGTGTTGCCTGCATATTTACTCGTTGACGAGAGTAGCCTAGTGTGTTGGCGTTGGAAATATTATGACCTGTTGTATATAAAGCAGTTTGCTGTGTGAAGAGGCCACGTTTACTAGCTTCTAAGCCCATAAATGTTGAGCGCATTTTTCTTCCTCCCTTGTTATGCTTGTGAATCGAAATATGATTTTTTAGCTATGGTATTAGTTCCACGTACTTCGTTGCTGGAATAGTTCATTTGCTCTGTACGGGGTCTTACTGCATCTAATGTTAGGTTGACGATTTGTAATGATTGGAAAACGAGTTTTTGATTTAGATCATTTTGTTTTCGTAGGTCATTGATAATTTGCATTAAACGTTCGCGAACTGCTGAAAGTGTTGCTTTGTCTGCTTGTTGTTCAGCAGCCTCGATGACATCCGCGACAGTTGTTTTGTCAGATGAAGCAAGTCCCTTTGCTTCAAGGTAGTCCGTTACCTGTTTCTGACGCTGTTGCTCGAGCTTATCGATGGCCGCTACATGTGCCTGCTCGTCCTTGAGCAATTGGTCTAAAGCTTCGATATCGCCACTTTTAATAATTTCTGTTTTTTTAAAGGCTAGTTCGAGTAAGCTTTTATGCATTCTCTCTAGCATTGTTAGTGTAGAACTAATTGCTTCTACAGACATATCGTTATACACCCTTTCTGCTATTCCCTAGAAACGATAATATTTCAGCATATCCTCTGCCACTTTACGAGCGTCTACTTTGTATTCACCAGAAGCGATATCCTTTTTCAATTGTTGAACATGGTTTGCTCGCTCTGTACTGTATGTTGAAACCCCTTGCATTTCCTGCGCAGCCTTTGAAATTTCAATTTTATCGGCGAAAGATGCCTTGTTTGTATTTGATTTTGCATTGCGTACTTGGTTTTTATAGGCGTTTACTGCATTAACTCCATAAGATGTAATTTTCATTTCAATACCCCCCATCTCTAAATCCTATCTTCCTATTATTTCGGATTGTCTCACATAATGTTAAGTTTTCACATAGAAAAAAGTGTGCTAATTTTGTTTAAAATTAACACACTTAGCGTAATTAACGTTTACGTTCTGAGTGATAGGTTACACGGTCACGTTCTTCAACACTTTGGCGAAACTCTTTGGCAGCTTCAAATGTCCGTAAGTCTGCTTTTAATTCATCTTGACATTTCGAGCAGAGCTTTCCTGTAGTCGTTAGATGACCACAGTTATCACATGGATAGCCTAGGTTTGGAAACATAGCTGGCTGTAAACGGCCTTTACGAACCCATTTAAACAGTAAGTCTTTATCTGCCCCCGTTGCTTCTACAATACGTTCTACAGTTGCCGCACGGTTTTCACGTTTACGTAAGAAACGATAAACGATTTGATAAAGCTCCTCCTCTGATTGTGCACACTTATGACACACTTCTCGGACTCCTGTATAATTAAAAAATTCATTACATTTCGGACAATTACGAACCTCTGCCATTGGCCTTTCCTCCTCTTTCTAGAAAACTTATCTACGAATACTGTTCATTAACTATTATACATAATGTATTGGTATTTTCATCCTTCAATTAATGTGAAGTATTGGACATTTTTAGCACCTGCCTGCATTAAAACATTTTCAGCATGCTGTAGAGTTGTCCCTGTAGTTTTTATATCGTCAAAAAGAAGATAATTTTTATGTTCAACTTGTGCTCCCTCCTTTAAGCAAAAAAGTGGAGCTGCCTGCATTCGCTGCTCTCTATTTTTGGAGCTTTGCGTTTCTGTCGTTGTCTTTTCTAATAATTGAATAAAGGGAATATGAGCCGCTTTTAATAGTTCATCAGTATGCGAGAAAGTACGCTCCTGTTGCTTGAGAGGATGCATCGGAATGGGGAGAATAATTGCTTTTTCTTTATTGAGACGATCATAGAGCTCCTGTCGAAATACCTTGGCAAGAGCCACATCTTGAAGAAACTTTAACTGGTGTAAGTAATCCTTCATCGCCTGATTATATTGATAAAGGGATGTAGCAGATTGTGAAGGTACAAAACGAGCGGCACATCTTTCACATATTGTCGGTGAGAATTGTTTGGTTAGAATCATTTTCCAGGAAATAGTTATTTTTAACGGCTGTGTGCATATTAAACAACGAGGTTCTATTTTATTCATTCAGAAAATCCCTTCTTATTATAAAATTGAATTTTTGCGCATGCCTCATCCATCTCTGCCGTAATACCGTGATGAAAGAATAGGACATCCCCATTAGGAAATTGAACATTTCGCCCAACTCGACCTGCAATCTGAACGAGAGCATTTGCAGTAAAAATCAATGACTCTGCCCCTATAACAGCCACCTGTACATTGCTGATTGTAATGCCTCTTTCTAATATCGTAGTGGTTAATAAGCCCGGAACTGCTTTATTTCGTAGCTTTAACACCTTCACCTTCCGCTCTGGATCAGCTGCATGCACAGCTAATATGTCTTCATTTAACCCTTGAAAAAGAGGAGTTGCACGTTTCATTAAGTCAATTGTCGGGAAAAACAGTAAAAAGGGTTCCTTTTGGTGTAAGCGCTCCTCCACCCACTTTTTTAACCTTTTAGGGATTTTACCTCGCTTAAAGCATTTATCATAGCCCCATAAAGAACTTACTTGTGGGACTGGTAATGGATGATTATGATAGCGTTTTGGAATAAAAGAGTAGCTTTCTTGCTGGTAAGTATGGAGTAATGATGCTGATGGGGTTGCTGTCACAAATACCAGAGGAGCATTTTCCTTTTTAGCCTTTTCTACTGCTCTTTGTAGAGTTTCATCAAATGTATAAGGAAAAGCATCTGCCTCATCTACAATAATGACATCAAATGCCTTATCAAATCGGTAGAGCTGATGGGTTGTTGCTATAACAAGCTGTGCATAGCCATTTTGGTGAGGTGCTCCACCGTATAAAGCATGAATAACTGTATCAGGAAAAGCCTCTTGAAAGCGTGGATACAGTTCTAACACTACATCTGTCCGTGGTGTAGCAATACAAACACGTAGCCCTCTCTTTAATGCATCATAGACAGTAGGAAAAAGCAGCTCTGTTTTGCCTGCACCGCAAACTGCATGAATTAAATGGGAGCGATTTGCTTTCACACTTGCCAAGGTTTCATTAGCAGCCTGTTGCTGGAGTTCGGTGTATTGCCCTGCCCATTTTATTGAATGCTTGTTAATTTTTATCGTCTTGGGACCTGTCCAAATCATCAATTTTGTACAGCTACTTACTCTCCCCATTTTAATACAGTGTCGGCAGTACACACATTGTTGCTGACATTTTGAGCAATCGAATTTTGTGAATAAGTGCGGGTCTGTATTGTGACAACGATTGCATTTCATAGTTGGCTTCATTTGAATTCCTTCTATTATACTGACGTATTTTCGTTTTATTGCTTTCTCAATATCTTCAGATGAAAATGGCGAATGTTCTTTTAACCAAATGCGCCCTTCATGAAAATCACGTAATGCTGGGGGCAACAACCAACCCCTATATCTCATTAAAACCTCCCCTTTCATAGAAAAAAGCCTCTACTTTTGCTGTAGAGACTTCTCACAATTCGTTATTTTTTTGTCCATCCTAATCCCATTGACCCTTCACCCAAATGAGTACCAATAACAGGACCAAAATAGCTCAATTTAAAGTTTACGTTTGGGTACGTTGCGGCTAATTGCTCTAGCCATTCTTGGGCTTCAGCAGGGCAATTTCCGTGAATGACAACAGCGTCCATCGCTGCATACTTTTTTGCATCCTCTGCTAGCAATTCTTCAGCACGCTTTAATGCCTTTTTACGTGTTCGGATTTTTTCGAAAGGTACAATTACCTTATCCACAAAATGTAAAACAGGCTTTACTTGTAATAAGCCACCGATTAATGCAGCTGCAGAAGATAAACGCCCACCACGCTGTAAATGTGCTAAATCGTCTACGATGAAGTAAGCACGAATAGACTGTTGCATGTCCTCTAATGCTGCAAGTATGTCTTTTGCTGAATGGCCCTCTTTCGCCATTTCCGCTGCTCTTAATACGTAAAAGCCTTGAACAGCACAGGATATTTCACTGTCAAAGGCATAAACATTAATACCTTCCACCATTTCACCGGCCTGCACTGCACCTTGGTATGTTCCACTAATACCGCTCGATAAATGGATGGAAATTACCTCATCGTAATCCTTTGCTAGCTCATCAAAAAGAGCGACAAATTCTCCGATTGGAGGCTGTGTTGTTTTGGGAAATTCTTTGGCACCACGCACCTTATCATAAAATTCAGATGCTGTGATATCTACTTCTTCTGCAAATAATTGACCTGAGATATTGACACTTAAAGGTATCATGTGAATGTTTAAGCGTGCACGTTCCTCAGCTGTAATATATGCAGTACTATCTGTTACGATTGCCGTCCTCATCCATGTCCACTCTCCTATGATTCTTAGTTTACAATCTATTTCTTATTGGTGCAATTGTTGTTGCCATCACTTTGCTTTCACACAAACTACGAAAAACAAAAAGAAATGAATGTGAAATGAATGACGAACGCCGGATTCCCGTTCTCGCCCTTCTAGAGTCGTGCTAGTAAGCTAGCTTCCATTTCACATTCATTGTCTATGTATAATAGGCATATCTTCACTCAATTCTTATGTTGAATGAAGATAGCTTCTGTTAATTTCCTGTACTTGACTGTGAGTCGTCACCAATATAAAAGACACTTGTTACTTTCCAATCATTGTCCTCTTTCACAAAGACTGTTACCTGACGTCCTGCACTTTCATGTTCGACATTTGTCTCAAGCTGAAGTGAGTGCATTTTCATGTTGGCAAATACTTGCGCCTCTTCTGATTCATACTTTGCAATTGTTACATTTTCTACTTCACGCTTAATATCAAATTGATCAAATACTTCTGATGCATATGTTTTTTCTTCATCGTATTTAAAACCCTTTGGATTTTTCGAGATTGTATTCATATAACGATCAATTTCTTCAGCATTTAATGCAGCAATATACTCATCAAAAGATGCTAAAATTGCCTTTTCATCTTCCGCTGGTACATTATCAGCCTTTTCTACGTTTCCACCCATCATTTCAAAGCCAACTGTACCATCCTCTATTACTTTATCTCGTTCTTCATCACTCATCTTCTCATCTTTATTACCACAGGCAGTTAACACTAATAAGATTAGAACTGCTAGAAAACTTTTCTTTAACATCAAAAAACCTCCCGCGCATATTGTAGCATATAAATGCTTTCGTAGGAATTTTGTTGTGCATTTTCAACATTTAAGTGCTACATCTTCCTTATGACGCATTAGGCTGTAAAATGTTGCATGAATTGCTAGTTATCATATTCATACTAATGATTAGTAATGTTACAAAATTGTGAATGACCTGTTCTTCATCATGTAAGCCCAATACAAATTATTACCAAAAAACAATAAAAAACTGTTTTAAAAACTACTTCAATAAAAAGTAGCTTTTAAAAACAGTTTTAGCAATTAACGTACTTCAACCCAGCCATTTTTAATGGCTGTTACAACTGCTTGTGTACGGTCATTTACATTCATTTTTTGTAGAATACTTGATACGTGGTTTTTAACTGTTTTTTCAGAGATAAACAGTGTCTCACCGATTGTACGGTTTGATTGACCATCTGTTAATAATTGTAATACTTCGCATTCACGCTTAGTTAGCAAATGGAATGGACGACGAATTTCAGTTTGATGGAAGTTTCCTTTATTTTCATGTTCTGAAAGTCGTTTAAATTCTGCTACTAGGTTTTTCGTTACTTTTGGGTGTAAATAAGAACCGCCGTTGGCAACAACTTTAATCGCCTCAACGATTTCATCTGCATCCATCTCTTTTAACATATAGCCAAGAGCACCTGATTTTAATGCATGTGTAACATATGTTTCATCGTCATGTATAGACAACATAATCACTTTTGCATCTGGAAATTCAGTAATTAACTCTGCCGTTGCTTCTACTCCGTTTTTGCCTGGCATGTTAATATCCATAAGCACTACATCTGGTTCGTTTTCAGCATATAACGTAACCACATCTGTACCATCGTCACCTTCTGCTACTACATCAAACGTATCTTCAAAATCTAAAATGCGTTTTACTCCTTCGCGGAATAGCTGGTGATCGTCTACAATAATAATCTTTGTCATTTGTCTTTACCCCCTAGATTTCTGCGACAGTTACATCATTCTACTTCTAACGGTATTTTAAATAACACCGTTGTCCCTCGATTGATTTCACTCGTAATGGTGATTGTACCATTTAAAATTTCAATACGTTCTTTCATTCCTAAAATCCCAAAGGAATGATCTTTCACTACTTGTGGGTCGAAGCCTATGCCATCATCTTTTACAACAATGTTGACGGCATCTTTTAACCATTCAAGCTTTACCCAAATGTCTTTACACTTTCCATGCTTCATGGCGTTGGTTACACATTCTTGTACTAATCGGAAAATGGATACTTCATAATTTGAAGGTATACGTTTTTCTGTACTTCTCGATTGGAAATGAATTTCAACACCTGGATTATATTCAGTCACTGTCGATAAATACTTCTTTAATGTCGGAATAATTCCCAAATCATCAAGTGCCATTGGTCGTAGATCATAAATAATACGTCGCACCTCAGATAAAGCATTACGCACCGTTTTCTTTAAATCGGCAATTTCAGCCAAAGCCTTTTCAATACCTTTTTCACGATACGTTCTATCTATTAAATCAGTGCGCATAAGGACATTTGCAAGCATTTGAGCAGGTCCATCATGAATCTCTCTTGATAAACGCTTACGCTCTTCCTCTTGAGCTGCAATAATACGTATCCCAAAATCCTGTTTCATTTTTGCTTGTTCAAGGGCTAAACCAACATTTCTTAAATCTGAAGTTAAGTAATTCAAAACGACATTTACCTGATTAACAATATGATCAGCACGTTCAATCGTATCGAGTAATCCTCTTAATCTTCTCTCTAGATCATCTCTTTTATCCCGTAGCTGTTTTTCTTGTGTTCTAATAACGGAGAGCTTTACTTGAAAATCATGTGCAGTTTCATATGCTTCTCTAACTTGTTCTTCGGTATAATTATCAAAAGCTTTACTCACTAGCACAAGTCGTTGCTTAGCAAGCTGCGTACTTTTTTCCAATGCATCGCCATCATCAATTACGATTGATATTTGTTTTCGAACAATTTCTAGCTCTTTTTGCATATCTTCAAAGCTTCTGCGGCTTTGTTCACTTATAATAAAGATATCATCCTTTGAGCTCATGATTGTATCTAACATTCGATTAAAAATGTCATCAAGCGACTTTAAATCGAAGGTATCATTTGAAAACATAGTATACTCCCCAGTCTAATGTCTTATGATTACTTACTAATTTAATAGACTAAAATCACATATTCCATAGTCTACACCTATTATAGCATTACCATGCTAAAATTTAATGCTTTTTCTTCATGAAAATTATAGAATAGAACTCTAGTTAAAAGGAGATTGATACAAATGAGAGAAAACTATTTAACAGTAAAAGGATATGGTGAAAGCGAAATTGTCATTTCCAAATCTCGCTTTCTCACTTATATAGAACGTGCAGAAACGGAAGAGGATGCAATTTCTTTTATAGATGGTATAAAAAAATTGCATCATAATGCAACTCATAACTGCTCCGCTTATATTATTGGAGAGCATGATCATATTCAAAAGGCAAATGATGATGGGGAACCTAGCGGTACTGCAGGCGTCCCTATGTTAGAGGTCTTAAAAAAACAAGGATTAAAAGATACGGTCGTTGTTGTGACTCGCTATTTTGGAGGCATTAAGCTCGGCGGTGGTGGTCTTATTCGTGCATACGGAAAAGCAACTACAGAGGGATTGATTGCTGCACAGGTAGTTGAACGTAAATTGCATCATTTCATGAAAGTGGCTATTGATTATACATGGCTAGGAAAAGTTGAAAATGAAATAAGAAGTTCATCATATACCCTAGAGGAAATACGTTATTTGGAGGGTGTTGAAATCATTGTTTCTGTGCTAAAAGAGGAAGAGGAACAGTTCAGAAGTTGGATAACTGAACTGACTAATGGACAGGCTTCTATCACTTTCGAAGATGCTCAATTTGTAGAATTTATTGTCAATTAAATAGTTTTAATTGTCGAAACTAAATATGCATAGTATAATTTTTTTGTTAGGCTATTTTATTGTCCACACAATTACTTAGTTAAATTGAATAAAATTTAGCTTCATCGCATTATTATTCCCAATAATTAGAGGAGAATATATCTATTATGAAAAAAAGATCTGTTGGTCCAAATAAAAAGAGGTCTTCTAAAGCTTCCTTAATTATAAAAGTTACACTACTCCTTGTTGCAAGCTTGGTGATTTGTGTAACGGCTTATGCTGTTTACCTTACAAAACAGGTAGAGCATGCTGCAGACTCAGCATATGAGGAGTTAGAAGGTCGAGAGGTTTCAACGCAACGTGTAGAGAAAGTAGAGCCTGTACAAGACAATGTCTCTATTTTATTTGTAGGTGTTGATGATAGTGACAATCGAGGGCAAGGTTCGGATCATTCACGCTCCGATGCACTCGTTTTAGCTACATTAAATAATAAAACTCATACAATTAAAATGCTAAGCATTCCTCGTGATTCATACGTTTATATTCCTAAAGTAGGTTATAAAGATAAAATTACTCATGCACATGCTATGGGTGGAACACTTACTACAATTGAAACAGTAGAGGAACTATTTGATATTCCAATCAATTACTATGTACGTATGAATTTCAATGCCTTTATTGATGTAGTCGATGCTTTAGGTGGTATTGAAGCTGAAGTACCTTATGCTTTACATGAATTAGATGAGTTTGATAAGTTTACAATTAACTTACAGCCAGGCTTACAGCATTTAAATGGTAGTCAGGCACTTGCACTCGCAAGAACACGTAAACAAGATAATGATATTGAGCGTGGTAAACGTCAACAGGAAATTCTATCTGCGATTATTAAAAAAGTCGCTTCTGTTAAGTCCGTTACGAAATATGATGATGTCATTAAAGCTCTTGGTGATAATATGAAAACAGATATGACATTCACTGAAATGAAGTCCTTCTTATCTTATTTATCTAAAGGCGCACCACGTATCGATTCCTTAACATTAGATGGCACGGATGATACATCTACTGGTATTTATTATTACCAGTTAAATCAAGATTCTGTTGAAGAAGTAAAAGAGATTTTCAAAAACCATCTTGGCCAAAATGAACAATCATCGAGCCTGACTAGTGGCAATACAGGAACAGACAGCGCGGCTAGCAGCGATGAAAATTCAGCTATTGAATAAGACCTTTCAGACCATAGACAAATAACTTGTCTATGGTCTTTTTACGTGACTTTTTCATTGATTGACCCCCCTTTCTATTTACCCCTCCTTGTAATCGATAAACTGCTTATTTAAGTTTCCCTTCTCTTCCATTCCTTATACATAAAAAACGGTTTAGAAAGAGCTTCTCATTGTCTAACGACTCACAAGTTTAACAAAAAAAAAGCAATCATACAAATTGTATGATTGCTTATATTTTATTTACTAAATATCCGTACAAAATTTAATAATGGTTTGTAGTTTTTACCAGCCAACCCGATAACCTCTACAAAGATTTCAATAGCTGTTAGGATGACCGCTACAAGTAATATAGCTCCCCACACCTTTGCCATAGAGAAAATGATAGCTGCTAATCCAAACATCACTGCAATTCCGTAAATGATTAGGACTGTTTGTCGATGAGTAAAGCCCATATCGAGTAATCGATGGTGTAAATGTGATTTATCTGGGTCAGACCACTTCTTTTTCATACGAACACGACGAACAATCGCAAAGAATGTATCAGAAATCGGAACACCAAGGATAATAATTGGGATGATTAAAGCTACGAATGTAATATTTTTAAAACCAAGTAACGCTAACACAGAAATCATAAATCCAAGGAACAATGCTCCTGTATCACCCATAAAGATTTTAGCTGGGTGGAAATTATAAAATAAGAAACCAAGTGAAGCTACAGCTAAAATGGCTGCTAACGCTAAAACAAACATATTGCTCATAATAAATGCCATGACGGCTAATGTAATCAGTGCAATTGTAGAAACACCTGCAGCTAAACCATCTAAGCCATCAATTAAATTAATGGCATTTGTAATACCGATGATCCAAATAATCGTTAATGGAATACTCAGTAAACCAAAGTCTAATGTACCTAAGAACGGTAGATTAACCATTTCAATTTCAATACCGCCTACAAAAACAACGATCAGTGCTGCAACTAGCTGACCTAGCATTTTTGCTTTAGCGGAAATCTCACGCATATCATCAATAACACCCGTGATCACGATTATACAAGCACCAATAATGATAGCTAATAAAGCCTCGTTACTACCATGTTTCGTATGGACTAAAAATGAGTATAAAATCGTCACGCCAATAATAAAGGCAAGGAAAATGGCTAAACCGCCAAGTCTTGGCATTATTCGAGCATGTACTTTTCGATAGTTTGGTGCATCAACTGCACCTATTCTAAACGCTAAACGTTTCACTAATGGAGTTAACAAAATGGATGCAACGAATGCTGCTATTAAAGACACGTAAAGCATGTCTCTCCTCCTCAAATAAATAATCTACATTGAAATCCAAATTGATTATAGCATGAACAAGCATTGAAATATACTTTTTCTAAACATTTTCCACGATTTCACAAATATTTTGTACATTTTAGCATTAATAGATTCCTATACAGTCAATTGTAGTCATCATACGCAAAATTTGATAGAATAATGGAGTGTCTAGCATGTAGACAACTTTAAAGGAGCGTATATTTCATGTTCTCAATTTTCAAAAGTAACAAAGAGCAAACTAGTGCTCGTCAATTAAAACGCTACTACAAAATAGTAGATCAAATTAACAATCTTGAAGAAAAATATGTTAACAAGTCAGATGCTGAATTACGAGAAATGACTTTTATTTTCAAAGATCAATTAGAACAAGGTGAGCCTATTACATCAATCATCCCAGACGCATTTGCTGTAGTACGCGAAGCCTCAAAGCGTGTATTAGGAATGCGTCATTTTGATGTGCAGCTTATCGGTGGTCTAGTATTAACTGAAGGTAATATTGCTGAAATGCCTACTGGTGAAGGTAAGACACTTGTTGCTTCTCTTCCCTCTTATGTGCGTGCATTAGAAGGTAAAGGTGTTCATGTCATTACAGTTAATGATTACCTAGCGAAACGTGACTATGAGCTAGTCGGTCAAATCCATCGTTTCCTTGGCTTAACTGTCGGTTTAAATGTACCGATGATGGAACCAAGTGAAAAGAAAGAAGCCTACAATGCAGATATTACATACGGTGTGGGTACTGAGTTTGGCTTCGACTATTTACGTGACAATATGGCTTATAGCTTAGCAGATAAAGTACAGCGTCCTTATCACTTCGCTATTATCGATGAAGTGGATAGTGTATTAATCGATGAAGCAAAAACACCGTTAATTATCGCAGGTAAAATGCCTTCTAACGATGAATTGCATCGTATTGCTGCTATGTTAGCGAAACGCTTTAAAGCAGACGAAGATTATGATTTCGATGAAGAAACAAAGGCGACTTCTCTTACAGATAAAGGTATAGAAAAGGTTGAGGCAGCCTTCAATGTAGACAATCTGTATGACTTAGAACATCAAACACTTTTCCATTATGTAATCCAAGCTGTGCGTGCACATGTTATGTTTAAGCGCGATGTTGATTACATTGTGAAAGAAGACAAAATTGAGCTTGTTGACATGTTTACTGGTCGTATTTTAGAAGGTCGTTCACTTTCTGATGGCTTACATCAAGCAATTGAAGCTAAAGAAGGCGTAGCCATTACGGATGAAAATAAATCTCAAGCGCAAATTACTATTCAAAACTATTTCCGTATGTATCCTAAGCTTTCTGGGATGACAGGTACAGCGAAAACGCAGGAAAAGGAAATTCGTGAAGTGTACGGCATGGAGGTTATCCAAATTCCAACAAACCGTCCACGTCAACGTGTTGATCAGCCTGATATTATTTTTAGCACACAAGAAGCAAAATATAAGTATGTTGCAGCCGAGGTGAAAAAGCGCCACGAAAAAGGCCAGCCAATTCTTATTGGAACAACATCGATACTACAGTCTGAAACTGTAGCTGAGTATCTAAAAAAGGAAAAATTAACATTCCAATTACTTAATGCAAAAACAGTTGAACAAGAAGTTGAACTTATTTCACAGGCAGGTCAAAAGGGTCGTATTACTGTAGCGACAAACATGGCTGGTCGTGGTACAGATATCATGCTAGGTGATGATGTCCATGAACTTGGTGGTTTATATGTAATTGGGACTGAAAAACATGAAAGCCGCCGTGTAGACAATCAGTTACGTGGACGTTCAGGTCGTCAAGGTGATATAGGTGAAAGCCGCTTCATTCTCTCTATTGAAGATGATATGTTCCGCCGCTACGCAAAAGAAGAAGTAGAAAAATTCTCTGCAAAAATGATTGTAGATGATAAGGGCATTATTCAAAATAAAGAGGTACAAGAGCTTATAGACCGTACACAGCGTATTGTTGAAGGTTCACAGTACGGCATGCGTGAATACAACCTAAAGCTAGACGATGTCATTAATGATCAGCGCACGGTTCTTTATGGCTTACGCGACAAAATTTTAGCTGGTGAAGACTTGATGGGTGAGCTAAAAAAAATGCTTCGTGAAACCGTTGAATTCGCTGTTCATGACGCCGCACCAGAAGATGTATCTTCTATTGATTGGGATTATGATCAAATGGAGTACGCACTTAACTCCCTGTTCATCACACCAGTGACAATCGATCGCGAAGTTGGAAAAGTAAAGCAAATTTTAATGGATGTTCAGCCTTCTGAACAAGAACTGTTAAGTCATATGGAGAAATTTGCTGAAAACGAAAGAGTAATGGAAGTACTTCCACAAATCATGCTTAGCCATATTGATAGCGGTTGGGTAAAGCATTTAGAGGCAATGAGTCATTTAAAAGAAGGAATCGGTTTACGTCACTATCAGCAAGAAGATCCAATGCGTATTTACCAACGCGAAGGACTTGAATTATTCGGTAAAAACTTCCAAGAATTACGTCGTTCAATAATCATTGAAATTACAGGCTTCATGAAAACAGTTGAGGCACAACAGGAGGCACAATAATGGGCTTATTCTCATTCTTTAAAAAATCAGATAAAGTTGTTCAGGAAAACACAATTGATTCAAAAGATTTATTAGGAAATACTGCAAAAAACACTGGTGATAATCGTGATGTAGAAACAAAATTATCTTTCCATCCTGAGTGGGATGTGCCACAAGAACAAAAATACATTTTTAACTTTCTAGCGAATGAGCTAGAACCATTGAAACCAAATCAATTATCACTATCTTCTATTAGTATTGAAGAAGACATACTCACTCGTAAATGGCTTGTTCGTGCATTTTTCCGTTCATCCTTATCCCAAGCAATTGAACTAGGAGAAATTGAACTTTTCATCTTGGATAAAAACGATGAGCTTGTAGCATCTAAAAAATTCGATTTTAAAGCACTAGGTACAATTCCAGCAGAAAGTGCCCGTCCATGGGTGTTTGAGTTTGAAAATGCTACAATTAAAGCCGATGAAGTGCCAGAAGATGGTTGGAAAATTGCCTTTAACCTCGTTTCCCTTCGTGGTCATCAATTAGAATTAGATCCATCATGGGAAGAACAATTACCAGAGGCACAAAAAGAAGAGCTTGCGAAAATCGTCAAAACTCTACCAGAATTAGGCGAAACAGAGGTAAACTTCACTGGTTTACAAGCAAAACTAGCTGACAATGGTAATTTAAATGCAACCATTTTTATCCGCAATGGACATAAGAAAGCAATCAATTTAGAGCAATTACCGTTAGAAATTATTGATGCAACAGGAAAACAAATTGCAAAAGGTTCATTTAAAATGAATCCAATTTTAACTGTCCAACCAAACTCTACAAAGCCTTGGACATTCATATTCCCAGCAGAGCTTGTTGATGCAAAAGACGCTGACCTCTCTCGTTGGACAGCTCGTGTAACACAATAGCCTAAAACCCCCCTTCTCTTTTATGAACTGCTCCCCAATTGTTAGACACATCTAACAATTGGAGGAGCAGTTTTTATATGGCTAAATATACATCAGAAGAAAAATTACAAGCAGTTCTACGCTACATAGAAGGTAAAGAAAGTTCACATGAAATTGCTACATTAATTGGAACAGATCACAAAGCGATTCTTAATTGGGTGAAACAATATGAGTATAACGGCGTAGAAGCGTTTATAAAACGATATACAAATTATTCGGCACAGTTTAAACTAGACGTACTAAACTATATGATTGAAAACGGTACGTCCTTACTTGAAACGGCAGCTATCTTTAATATAGCTACTCCTTCTACACTTCGTTTTTGGAAAAAACAATTTGAAACAAAAGGATTCGATGCCCTTCAATCAAAGAAAAAGGGGCGTCCATCCATGAAAAAAGAAACAAATAAACAACCAAAACAAGCACCAGTAGAAGGCTCACCAGAAGCACTTCAAGCAGAAATCAATCGTCTACGTATGGAAAACGAATATTTAAAAAAGTTAAACGCCTTAGTTCAAGCCAAGGAAAAATCACCAAAGAAGACAAAGTAAACGTCATCTATGAATTAAGGCATAAATACTCGGTGAAGGCGCTTGTAGCGTTCGCAGAAATTCCACGTAGCACGTACTATGATTTAGTAAAGAAGATGAATCGTCCCGATCCAGATGCCGAGTTAAAGGCCGAAATTCAAGAAATCTATAAGGAACATGAAGGCCGTTATGGCTATCGTCGCATTCGTGATGAGCTAGCGAATCGTGGGCAAAAAGTGAATCATAAGAAAGTGCAAAGCCTGATGAAAGCGCTAAGCTTAAAGTGCATCGTTCGTATGAAAAAATATAAGTCATATAAAGGGACAGTTGGTAAAATTGCGCCTAACATTTTAGATCGCAATTTTACAGCAAAAGCGCCTAAAGAGAAATGGGTAACAGATATTACGGAGTTTAAGTTAATTGGTGAAAAGCTTTATTTATCGCCTGTTTTAGACTTATTTAATGGCGAAATTATTACGTATACAATTGGCTCTAGACCTACATATTCGTTAGTTTCAGAGATGGTAGAAAAGGCTTTAGAGCGGTTGCCAGAAGAACACCAGCTCCTCATGCATTCCGATCAAGGCTGGCATTATCAAATGAAACAATATCGCCACGCCCTTCAATCAAGAGGGATTGTGCAAAGTATGTCGCGTAAAGGCAACTGTTACGACAATTCTGTCATGGAGAATTTCTTTGGCATCATGAAATCGGAATTTCTCTATTTAAAGGAATTTAAAAGTGTCGAGCATTTTAAAAAGGAACTGGAAAACTATATAAACTATTACAACACGAAACGTATGAAGGCAAAATTAAAAATGAGTCCAGTGCAGTACCGAACTCATTTTACCCAAGCTGTCTAAACAAAATAACCGTGTCTAACTTTTAGGGGTCACTTCACTTTTAACAGAAGGGGGTTTTTTAAAAACAAAAAGCGATTTTTGCCTAGGCAAAAATCGCTACTTTTTATTTCACATTGTCAAATCGTTTGTAGGCTACTAATTTAGAAGACCAATAAGAGTACGTAACATCTGAAATTTCTACACCATCTGTACCTGCATGAATGAATTTATTATCACCGAGATAAATTCCCATATGAGAAATACCTTCTTTATACGTATTCTCGAAGAATACTAAATCACCAGGTACCGGATTTTCTACATGCGTTGTATTTCCATAAAAAT
The DNA here is from genome assembly GCF_038630435.1 of Lysinibacillus sp. FSL K6-4013. Taxonomy (NCBI): domain Bacteria; kingdom Bacillati; phylum Bacillota; class Bacilli; order Caryophanales; family Bacillaceae; genus Lysinibacillus; species Lysinibacillus sp. FSL K6-4013. The sequence continues at coordinate 727,207 of NZ_CP152031.1, read as the reverse complement.
AACCTTCACTGCTTGCTCTTCCTATTTTTAAACCACCTTGATTAAAGGCATAAAAAATAAAACCACTACAATCTAGGCCTACAGGTGTATTTCCACCGTATAGATAGGGTGTTCCAACTAAAGTATTGGCAACTTCAACTGTTTTGTTATAAATCGCTTGTCCATTAGCTGTAGGATCTTTTGAGGTTACTTTTGATGGGGTGCCCGTACCTGAAGTCACATTATTATGTATAGTATCACCATCGGGTATCACTGCGCCTGGAGAAACCTTTAAGACTTGTCCAATAAAAATTGTGTCCTTTTCAAGCTTATTCCAATCCATAATATCCTTAATTGTCACATTATACAGCTTTGCGATTTTTGATAATGTGTCACCTTTCGCTACTGTATGTGAGCTAGTTGTTGGCTTTACAGATGTTGATGGAGTGGAGGGCTTTACTCCCTCATTCTTTGATTGCTTTTGTATCTCAAGCTTTTGAGCTACATAAATCGTATCTTTCGATAGATTATTCCACTTCATAATATCCCCAATCGTGACTTGATGATTTTGGGCGATTTTCGTTAAAGTATCTCCTTTTTGTACAGTATATGTTGCTGCTTCCGCTGTTTGTAATGCTAAAAATGAAGTTGCTAAAGTACTTAGAACAAGAATTCTCCATTTTTTTGTCTTTTGCATACCAAAGTGCCTCCGTTCGTGCTAGAATATTCTCTTGTGTGTCTATCATACTAGATAACTATGGCATGAAAAATCGGAAAAACTGACTATTTTTCAAACATTATAGGAAACTTATAGAATACGACGAAATCCGACTATATTGAAATACTATTTTCGTTGCAAGATTAGTGTTCCTATGATAACATACACTTCTGTATTTAAAATTTTTAGAAAGTTTTAGCTTTTCAATCTTAAAGGAGTTATTATACTTATGAAAAACATCTTGCATTTCATCAAAGGAAATTTAGCAGTAGGATTACTACTATTTGCCTTGTTCTTGGGTGCTGGTAATATTATTTTCCCACCATTATTAGGCCAACAAGCAGGTGAAAACATCACTGTAGCTATGATTGGTTTCCTTATAACAGGTGTTGGTCTACCATTATTAGCGATTGTTGCTGTTGCCAAAGCAGGAGGCGACTTACAACTGCTTGCTAACCGTGTTAGCCCTGCTTTTGGGGTGATTTTCACCTCCATTGTCTACTTAGCAATTGGACCATTCTTTGCTGTACCACGAACAGGATCTGTGTCCTATGAAATAGGCATTGCTCCGTTTCTCTCAGAAGCTATGAGGGATCATTGGGCGCCACTTTTCATCACATCTATTTTGTTTTTTACTTTAATTTTATATTTATCTATTAATCCTTCGAAGCTCGTCGATCGAGTAGGTAAAATTTTAACACCTGCCCTGCTTTTCGTTATTTTATTGCTTGCTGTTAAAAGTTTTATTTCTCCAATGGGAGAACCAGGAGAAGCTGTTGGCAACTATAAAGTGTCACCTTTAGCTGAAGGCTTTGTACAAGGTTACTTAACGATGGATGTTCTAAGTGCTCTTGTTTTTGGTATCGTCATTTTACAGGCCCTGCGTGATATGGGGATGAAGGATACAAGAAAACAAGTAAAAACTACGATTTTTGCGGGTGTCGTTGCCGCTATTGGTTTATCCTTTGTTTATATCTCTCTAGGGCATATTGGTAACACAAGTATCACTGCAATTGGTATCTCTGATAATGGCGGAAATATTATTGCAAAATCAGCTGAGGTACTCTTTGGTAGCCTTGGAAGTATTATTTTGTCTGCGACTATTTTACTAGCATGTATATCAACGGCTGTTGGTTTATTAACTGCTAATGCACAATTTTTCCATAAACTCTTCCCTCAAATTTCATACAAAACGTTTTTAGTGGTCTTCACTATTTTTAGTACAGCTATTACAAATGTGGGACTTTCAACAATAATTAGTGCATCACTACCTGTGCTATTAATCATTTATCCTTTAGCTATGGTGTTAATGGTCTTGTCACTAGCAGATCACTTCTTTAAAGGTGGACAAATTGTTTATATTTTAGCGCTCGTTCCAACTTTCCTTGTCAGTCTATATGATGGCTTAAAACAAATGAAAGTTGAAATTACGCCTTATGAAACTATCCTGAAAGCATTGCCAATGTATGAACAAAATTTAGGGTGGCTTTTACCAGCTATTGTGGGCGCAGTAATCGGTTTTATTATTCATAAATTGAAAAATAAATAATTTATAAGAATCTACTTGCCTATAGCGACAAGTAGATTCTTTTTCTAGTCCACCACGATAGCTATAGCTTCATGTATAATAAAAATCAGATACTCAATTGCATAATGTAACCATCCAATTAATACCATAAAATGCTACATTTTATTTTGAGTTCTAGAAAAGAGGTGTCCAATGAAAAAGTTAATATGGTCATTCGCATTTGTTCTAGGCTTCTTCCTTCTCCCTTTTACAAGCACTCAAGCGGCTGAAAATGATCAACAGCTTATCAAGGAGATTAAGGAGATTGTTAAAGATACTTATGTTGGAACAATTGATGGAAACTTAGAGAAGGCTACATCCATCTCAGAAATCATGGATATGCTTGATCCTTACTCAACCTACTTCACTAAACAAGAATTTGAAAATTATATGAATAGCATTAACCTATCTACTATAGGTATAGGTGTGGTGATTGAAGAACACGAAGATGGCATTCATATTTTACAAGTAATCGAAGGCAGTGGCGCATTTGAGGCTGGGGTTCAGGCTGGAGATATCATCATTGGCGTTAATGGTGAATCCATTATCGGGCGTTCTACACAAGAGACCTCCTCCCTTTTAATCGGTAATGAAGGGACTAAGGTAGAAGTTACATTAAAGAATAGTGATGGTTCAAAAACTACTAAAACTATTACACGTAAAAAATTCACATTACCGAATGTACAAACTGATCTGCTATTTGGAAATGTGGGCTATATTTCGTTGGCTTCCTTTTCAGAGGATGGTGCACAGCTTGTCAAAAATGCGCTGATAGACTTAAAAAAACGTGGTGCAACATCGTTTATCTTAGATTTACAAAATAATGGTGGCGGTTATGTGACAACAGCTGAAGAACTTACAGGATTATTTCCATCTGCTAAAGTTGCCTATTTATTAGAAGAAGCTCACGCCTCTTATACCATACCAGCAGTTCAACAAGATACAAAGTTTCCTAAAGATACCCGTATTCTTGTAAACCGCTATAGTGCAAGTGCTTCTGAAATGCTTTCCGCATCACTAAAAGACCAGAAAGCTGCTATTTTATACGGAGAAACAACCTATGGGAAAGGTGCTATGCAAGGTTTTTATACATTACATGATGGAAGCTATTTAAAGCTTACAGTTGGTAAATTTACAGGTCCAGCTGGTCATATTATCCATGAAGTAGGCGTTAAACCAAATGTTCAAACCACAACAGCACCTATTTTCCAGGCACATTATGATGCATTGAAGGAGAAATATCCTAAATATAAACAACTCTCCACGGTAAAAAATATTGCTGATACGAAAAAATTCACAGTGAAATTTCCTACAGCACTTACTTCTCAAATCGCTAAGAGCAACATTCAACTGGTTGCTTTAGGAGCTAAGGAAGTACCCGTAACAGTTAAATTTGAAGGGCGTTCATTAACTATTACTCCTAAGAGTGCTTTATTAACGGATCAGGAATATATGCTACTTATTCACCCAAATGCACGTAGCAAAAATCAAAAAGGCTACTATCAGCATATAAGAATAAACAAATAAAAAAACCTGTCATCGACAGTAAAAATCGATGACAGGTTTTTTATATCACTTCTTTTGTTTTCCGGTTCTATAATAAATGTTGGGGTTTTTAAACAATTTCTAAAATAAAAATGCACAACATCACCTATTTTACTATACTTGAATTGTTGAGAAACAAGTTAGTAAAGGGGAGTTGTGCTGTATGAATTTTAACATGGAATTACCAGGATTTAAAGGAGTAAAGATTGAGGAAATTATCGAACAAGAGAATCGCATTTTGCTGTATATTTCAATGCCTATAAAGGAACATATTTGTCCCGAATGTGGTAAAAACACAACGAAAATTCATGATTATCGAATGCGTAAGATTGGACATCTTCCAATGTGGGGACGTTTAACGATATTGATGTATAAAGGTCGTCGCTATCGTTGTACTTGCGGAAAGCGTTTTTCCGAAAAAGCTCCATTTATCGAGCGTTATCAACGTTTTTCTAAAGAGGCAAATCAAGCTATGATCCTTCAATCTGTTAAAGCGAAAACATTTAAGGAAGCTGCAATCACACTTGGTACATCTATTTCTACAATACTTCGGAGATTCTACAAACAAACCAAAGTAGCGTTACCTGAAGGTTTTCGTTTACCAAAAGCCATTGCCATTGATGAGTATAAAGCGGATACGGATTCGGGAAAATATCAGCTGATTATAGCGAATGCGGAGACACATGAACCGATTGATATTTTACCGAATCGTCGACTACAAACAATAAAAGCTTACTTACAAAAATACGGTCAAGATGTGGAAGTTGTCGTTATGGATATGAATGGAAGCTTTAAAGCGGCTGTCTATCAAGCTTTAGCGAAACCGATTATTGTAGCAGATCGGTTCCATTATTGTCGGTATATTCACTGGGCTTTGGATGATGTCAGAAGAAAAGTTCAAAAAGAATGGCACGCCTATGATCGCAAAAAGTGTAAGAAAATGCGATTTGTTTTACATAAAAATTCAGCGAAATTAACTGAGGAAGAGCGTTGGTATTTAAATTATTATCTTGGTTTATCACCTGAATTGAAAAAAGCATATGAGTTAAAAGAAGATTATAAACATTGGTTTACACAGGCCAAAGAAGAAAAGGATATTCAAAAGATTAAAAATGGATTAGAAGCATTTTACCGTAAGGTAGAAGAGGCAACTATTCCTGCATTTAGAAAGCGAATACAAACGTTAAAAAACTGGCAGGTAGAAATCTTAAATAGCTTTGTATTCAACTATTCAAATGGTTTTTTAGAAGGTATTAATAATAAATCAAAAGTGCTCAAACGAAATGCTTATGGCTTCCGCAAATATGAGCACTTTAAAGCGAAAATATTATTAGGACACATGTATAGAAAAATAGGATTATATGTTGGGTGAGAAAATGAAACGAGCCGACCTGCCCCATCCATTGCTTCCTCGCTACGCTTCGTAAGCAATGGATGGGGCAGGAAAAGTGATTCTTGTAAACTAAAAAATTTACTTCTCTCGTTTGTCACCCCAACAATTGACAAAGGACCTGTTTTCCAAAAATATAATTGTACAATGTCATTTGCTAGTTCTGCAGGTAACCTTTTTTCTTCTAATAAATTCGTTATGATGAGTCTTTCTATTGATCCTACTAAACAATCTATCATAATTTTTATATCCACACTATACAGTTGTAGATCTTTGTCACAATCATGCAGATAAATAAGGTGGAGCAATTGCTGAGTCATTTGGTTTTTTACCAATTGTGCTTGCTTGGATTCAATAAAACCTATTTTTGTTAATTCAGGATTTTCAATTATGTATACGAACAGGTTCAATAGCTTTTGCTCTAATAGCGTGACAAAACCCTGTAATCCATATTCAATAATGTCCGTAGACTTACTATTCATTACTGCAAAGAATCCGCTTTGAAATTGCGCATTCAAATCGTTATAAAGGGCATCCTTGCTTTTAAAATAGAGATAAAAAGTAGGCTGAGTTACATTGGCAGCCTTTACAATGTCACTAATTTTGGTATGATGATAACCTTTATCAGAAAATAGCTCTATCGCTTTTTCAAGTAATAGTTTTTTACTTAGTTCTCCATTTGAATTAAATTTTCTGCCTCTTGCCATACTTTCCACCTTATCTTAGTTTAGAGTAGTCATATTTCCCTTTTCTATTGCTTATATAGACACACTATTCTAAATCAAAAGCAACTATAAATTCACAAAATGTACATAATTCACTCATGATTATATACCATTTTATTATAATACACCCTGTTTTTTTTTACTATAAACTACTATTAATATGATATTTATATTAATAAATGCAAAAGTGGATATCTAAGATTCGCTTCTAAGATATCCACTATCATTTATCCAATAAATTATATTGAAATATTATTAATTCCATAGACAATTCTTAAAAACCGCTCTCTTAAATACCAATATTATACATTTAATTAAATTAAGACATATAATAATCAACATAAAACAAATCTATTATTTTGAAAAGTCCTTTTTTTTGAAAAAAATTTTTTTAATTTTAATTTTTTTCATGAAAAAGTCAATGACTGCAATAGTTTTATCTCACTAACTGGCTTTGTAAAATATTTTTTCTGAAAATCAAACCATTTTACTTTTCAAAAAAAGTGTTATAATCGCCAAGAATTTAAAATTTTCATTCTTGGAGGCATATGATGGTATTACGTGACTTTTTCATTTACTTATCAGAGAACAAATTATTAAACAGCGCTGCACAAAAGTATGGTTTAAAAATGGGTGCCCAAAGTGTTGTTGCTGGCACAAGTTTACCAGAAGTTGTGCAATCGATTAAAGAATTAAACAAGGCTAATATTTCTTGTACAGTTGATAATCTAGGCGAGTTCGTCTACGAAAAATCAGAGGCAACTGCTGCCAAAAATAATATTTTAGCTGTTGTACAAGCTATTCATGATGAACAGCTTGATGCACATATCTCACTTAAACCTTCACAATTGGGTTTAGATATTGATTACGCATTTTGCTATGAAAACTTAAAAGAAATCGTAGCTCTTGCACATCAATATAATATTTTCGTGAATTTTGATATGGAAAACTACGAGCGTTTACATAGCTCTTTTGAATTATTAGAGGAATTACACAAAGAGTATGATAACGTAGGAACAGTTATTCAAGCTTACTTCTTCGAATCAGAGGAAAATATTGAGAAATACAAAAACTTCCGCTTACGTATTGTAAAAGGTGCTTATAAAGAACCTGAAAATGTGGCTTATCAATCAAAAACTGATATTGACCATAATTACTTAAAACTAATTGAATATCATTTGCTACATGGTAAATTCACTTCGATTGCGACACACGACCATAATGTGATCAACCATGTAAAGCAATTTGTGAAACAACACAATATTCCAAATGAAAAATTCGAATTCCAAATGCTATACGGTTTCCGTAAAGAAATGCAGCTAGATCTTGCACGTGAAGGTTATAACTTCTGCACATATCTTCCATTCGGTAACGATTGGTACGGTTACTTTATGCGTCGTTTAGCAGAGCGCCCACAAAATGTAGCACTTGTAACAAAACAGGTATTTAACAAAAAAACGAACATGGCAATTGGCTTAGGAGCAGCAGCATTTGCCCTAGGTCGCCTTTCAAAAAAAGGGAAATAATTACACAAGCTTGAGACTATTCATCAGTTTAGTTTTGGGAACCTATCCAAAAAAGCGAAAACATCGTTAATCAATGTTTTCGCTTTTTTTATTGAGCTTATAGTTTTTAACACGATATTGGAGACTTTGTCGACGAATTCCCAATGCAGCAGCCGTTTTAGAAATATTTCCTTGATGAAAATCTAATGCCTTTGAAATATAGTACTCCTCTACCTCTTTCATATAGACATCTAATGGTCGAATATCCTGTTGATTTTTAATGACAAACAAATCACTCGTAGAAACCTCTTTTTCCGTCTCCTCACAAGCGCTTTGGATTTTCCATTTAAAATGCACTGGCAGCATATGTGATTCCACTATCGTTTCATTGGTGATCAATGAGGTAATTTCATCCAGCAAGACTTCTAATTCCTTTAAATTTCCCGGCCAATCGTATTTTAAAAAAGTATCTCGCACTTCATCTGAAAGCCCTTGAATAGATGAGCCAAAGCTATCACGATGCCTTTTGAAATAATCATCGATAAAAGGCATAATATCCTCTTTTCTTTCTCGTAAAGGAGGCACATAAATCGTAATACCAGAAAAAAGACGGTAAAGCTTTTTGGATAGCTCATGCTTTTGAATTAAATCAATTGGATCTTTGCCAACACTAGCAATTAAAACATGCTGATGATTAGGATGATTATTTAAAAGTTCAACAATCTTTTCTTGTGCCTCTAGAGATAAATATTCAATGCGCTCAGCAAAGAAGGTTATTTTCTCCTTTTCCACAATATATTTTTCAAATTGCTTTAATACCGTTTTCTCATCTCGACGGCAAATTAAAGCAATAAACATATCATTTTGCACCTTTAGATCATGATGTATTCCCTCAGCAACCATATCAATCCCAGTACCTGATTCCCCTATTAACACAACAGGCATTCTACTTAGCGCCACAATTTTTGCTTTTTCAATGACATCCTTCATGACGGGTGACACAGCCGTGATGATGTCAAATGTCAATGGTGCGCCATATCTTCTTAGAGGCTGATACATCATGTATTCAAGCTGTGTTATATCTCGGGCAAATTCCACAGCGCCTATTAAAGAGCCTTCATAGTGCAACGGATAAATATTGCTTATGTAGGTCACTTCTTGATTTTTTTTATTCCAATACGTTTTTTTTATATTGTGCACTGGCGTTTCAGAGCTGAGGACCTTATAAATATCACTTTTTTCGATTTCAAAATCAATAATCTCTAAGGCTCGCCTCTCCTCAAACTCATCCTCATTGACGCCTTCCAATTCTCTCATTTTTTTATTGTATATAAGCAATTTACCCTCTGTGTCTACCACACAAATGCCCATATCGCCTTTTTCAATGACGTATTTATAAATACTTAGTAGTACCTTGTTATCCATTTTGTCCTCCTGTAATCCATTAAGCTTATTCTAACACCAATATGAAAAGCAGATGCAAAAATTAAAAAAGTTTTAAAATTTGAGTTGATTAATGCCAAATTATATTGCATTATATAATTAACACAATCTTAAGAGGTGCATAATCATTTGGCACCATTTATCCATGGGGAGGAAACTGACATGATTCCATACAAACACGAACCATTCACAGATTTTTCACAAGAGGCAAACTACAATGCTTATGTAGAGGCTTTAAATAAAGTTGAAGGTTACTTAGGTCAAGACTATCCACTCATTATCGGTGGCGAGCGCATTACAACAGAAGATAAAATCGTTTCGTACAATCCTGCAAAGAAAACAGAAGTCATTGGTCGCGTGTCAAAAGCGAGCAAAGATTTAGCTGAAAAAGCGATGCAAGCGGCAGATGAAACATTCAAAACGTGGAAAAAAGTTGATCCAGCGATTCGTGCGGACGTTCTATTCAAAGCGGCAGCAATCGTACGTCGTCGTAAACATGAATTCTCTGCTTTATTAACAAAAGAAGCTGGTAAACCATGGGCAGAGGCTGATGCAGATACAGCAGAAGCAATCGACTTCATGGAATACTACGGTCGCCAAATGCTACGCATTAAAGACGGGCAACCAGTCGAAAGTCGTCCAGGCGAATACAACCGTTATGACTACATTCCATTAGGAATCGGTATCGTGATTTCCCCTTGGAACTTCCCATTTGCCATCATGGCTGGTACAACAGTCGCTGCTTTAGTAACAGGGAATACAGTGTTATTAAAACCAGCTTCAACAACGCCAGTTGTAGCATATAAATTTATCGAAGTATTAGAAGAAGCTGGTCTTCCAGCAGGAGCGGTGAACTTCGTACCAGGTTCTGGTGCTGAAGTAGGTGACTACTTAGTTGATCATCCAAAAACACGCTTCATCAGCTTCACAGGTTCACGTGATGTCGGCTTACGTATCAACCAACGTGCATCTGTGTTAAATGAAGGCCAAATTTGGATTAAACGTGTTATCGCTGAAATGGGCGGTAAAGATACAATCGTAGTGGATAAAGAAGCAGATTTAGAATTAGCTGCACAATCCATCGTGAAATCAGCATTTGGTTTCTCAGGTCAAAAATGTTCAGCATGTTCTCGTGCTGTCATCGTAGAAGATGTGTATGAGCAAGTGGTAAATCGCGTAGAAGAGTTAACAAACGCTTTAACAGTGGGTGACCCAACTGATTACAGCAATTTCATGGCAACAGTAATTGACCAAGCAGCATTCAATAAAATTACAGAGTACATTGAAATCGGTAAAGGCGAAGGTCGTTTAGTAGCTGGGGGTACAGCAGACGATTCAGTCGGTTACTTCGTACAACCAACTGTGTTTGCGGACGTAGATCCTTCTGCTCGTATTATGAAAGAAGAAATCTTCGGACCAGTCGTAGCGATTGCAAAAGCAAAAGATTTCGACCATGCGATTGAAATTGCAAACGATACAGAATACGGTTTAACAGGCGCTGTTATCACAACAAACCGTATGAACCTAGAAAAAGCACGTCAAGAATTCCATGTAGGAAACCTTTACTTCAACCGTGGCTGTACAGGTGCAATCGTAGGTTACCAACCATTCGGTGGCTTCAACATGTCAGGTACAGACTCAAAAGCAGGTGGCCCAGACTACCTACAACTGCATATGCAAGCAAAAACAACTTCAGAAATGCTTTAATCATTACTTCAATAAAATGCCGTACATTGTTTCTTAGTAAGCAATGTACGGCATTATTTTTTAGGGTTAACACAAATGACATATATAATAGAAGAAACTCATGTGAATTTCGGTTCACCTTCCTTCCCCTATTTAAAACGGTTCTATAATAAATGTTGGGGTTTTTAAACAATTTCTAAAATAAAAATGCACAACATCACCTATTTTACTATACTTGAATTGTTGAGAAACAAGTTAGTAAAGGGGAGTTGTGCTGTATGAATTTTAACATGGAATTACCAGGATTTAAAGGAGTAAAGATTGAGGAAATTATCGAACAAGAGAATCGCATTTTGCTGTATATTTCAATGCCTATAAAGGAACATATTTGTCCCGAATGTGGTAAAAACACAACGAAAATTCATGATTATCGAATGCGTAAGATTGGACATCTTCCAATGTGGGGACGTTTAACGATATTGATGTATAAAGGTCGTCGCTATCGTTGTACTTGCGGAAAGCGTTTTTCCGAAAAAGCTCCATTTATCGAGCGTTATCAACGTTTTTCTAAAGAGGCAAATCAAGCTATGATCCTTCAATCTGTTAAAGCGAAAACATTTAAGGAAGCTGCAATCACACTTGGTACATCTATTTCTACAATACTTCGGAGATTCTACAAACAAACCAAAGTAGCGTTACCTGAAGGTTTTCGTTTACCAAAAGCCATTGCCATTGATGAGTATAAAGCGGATACGGATTCGGGAAAATATCAGCTGATTATAGCGAATGCGGAGACACATGAACCGATTGATATTTTACCGAATCGTCGACTACAAACAATAAAAGCTTACTTACAAAAATACGGTCAAGATGTGGAAGTTGTCGTTATGGATATGAATGGAAGCTTTAAAGCGGCTGTCTATCAAGCTTTAGCGAAACCGATTATTGTAGCAGATCGGTTCCATTATTGTCGGTATATTCACTGGGCTTTGGATGATGTCAGAAGAAAAGTTCAAAAAGAATGGCACGCCTATGATCGCAAAAAGTGTAAGAAAATGCGATTTGTTTTACATAAAAATTCAGCGAAATTAACTGAGGAAGAGCGTTGGTATTTAAATTATTATCTTGGTTTATCACCTGAATTGAAAAAAGCATATGAGTTAAAAGAAGATTATAAACATTGGTTTACACAGGCCAAAGAAGAAAAGGATATTCAAAAGATTAAAAATGGATTAGAAGCATTTTACCGTAAGGTAGAAGAGGCAACTATTCCTGCATTTAGAAAGCGAATACAAACGTTAAAAAACTGGCAGGTAGAAATCTTAAATAGCTTTGTATTCAACTATTCAAATGGTTTTTTAGAAGGTATTAATAATAAATCAAAAGTGCTCAAACGAAATGCTTATGGCTTCCGCAAATATGAGCACTTTAAAGCGAAAATATTATTAGGACACATGTATAGAAAAATAGGATTATATGTTGGGTGAGAAAATGAAACGAGCCGACCTGCCCCATCCATTGCTTCCTCGCTACGCTTCGTAAGCAATGGATGGGGCAGGAAAAGTGATTCTTGTAAACTAAAAAATTTACTTCTCTCGTTTGTCACCCCAACAATTGACAAAGGACCTTTAAAACTAACTCACACTTCAAATTATAAAAGCATACTTATTGCCTATAAAGGGCTGGTATATTTTATGGTATTTCTAACATTTGACCCTTATCTTGCTTGTGTAACTTTGTTAAAATGATATCAGTTTAGGAGGGTAAAACTATGAAAAAACTATCAATTTTTATGTTGCTCATGATGCTTGTTAGTCTAGTCATTTGGCAACCCCAATCGGTCTCTGCAGATGAGCTATCAGGACATATGCATGAGAGTGGTTTGCGCTATTTAATTCAGAAAGACGCATTGCTGAAGGATGCAAATGGAAGCTATCGTCCAAATGCTACGGTTACACGCGGTGAATTCGCCACATACATAGCAAAAGCTTTAGATTTGGACACAAAGAACGAGATAACGTTTACAGATGTGTCAGACACATATTTATTTGCAAATGAAATTAAGCTTGCCGCTACTGCTGGAATTATTACTGGCTATACGGATGGCTCATTTAAGCCAGATGACCGTATTTCAAGAGAGCATATGGCAGTGATGCTAATCAGAGCAGTTGATTATTTAAAAATACCAAAAGGTACTTCTTCTATTACCTTCAAAGACAATGCAACTATTTTTAAAGATTTCCGTCAGGATGTTGCAATCGGTGCACAATTAGGACTTATTAAAGGAAGCTCCAATGGCATGTTTTTACCAAGAGACAATGCCACAATTGGTGAGGCATCGACATTTATTCTACGATTAATTCTTCTTGCTGATCAGCTTGATGCTGGTAAAAATGAAAACAATGGTAACTCCGAAAATAACGGTAATACTAATAATAATGGGAACAACAATAATACTGGTAATAATGGTAATACTACCACATATATCGTCAAAGAAATTTCTAATGGTAACTTGGTAGACAAGCAAACCTTTACTAGCTTTGAAGCAGCTGAAAAGGCGATGACGAATAGTTCCTTCGTGATTACTCAAAATGATAAAGTTATTAAAATGACTTCAGGCTATGTTGTAACGAATAATTATGTTGCTCTAAATTCTGAAACCATTAAGGATCAAATCGCAGTTGCGGGTAATACAGAAATGGAGTATCTAGGTAGTGATGCCACACAAGTTAAAGTACGCTTAGCTGGTCATACTGGCTATTTAAAGCAGGCTGACGTTAGCTTAATTCCTTCTGCTTTAGTGAAAGGCCGTTCTTATTACACAAATGAGTACGGTGAAATAAAACATACCTTATATGATTATAAAACCAATAAATATTCTGCTAGTTACGTGTATGGCAAGGCACCTAGCTTTATGAAGCAGGGTGAGAAATACTTTAGCTGGGATGGCATTAACTTTACCAATGCTGATGGTTCTTCAAAGGGAGAAGCCTATAACTACTATCAATTCTTACCCGCTCGTGCTACAACTCAATATACAGCAGATGAGCTAGATCAATATATTGTGGGAAAATTAGCGGAGGTTGAAAGCTCAGGTGCTTCGATTTATAAAAATGCCACAACTAAAAGTAAACTACTTGGTTTAGGCTCTGTATTAAAAGAAGTGGAAGCAAATTCTCATATCAATGCTATGCTTATTTTATCTCTAGCACAGCATGAGAGTGCCTATGGTATGAGTGATCACGCGCAAAACCTAAACAATCTATTTGGATTATATGTCTATGATACGAATCCTCTGAACAAGAAGTTTGATAGTGTCGAAGCCAATATTTATGAGTTGGTTGAAAAATTCTTACAGCCAAATTATATTACGCCAGGTGGACGTTATACCAATGGCGCAGTTGTTGGCTCTAAGGCTATCGGCTTCAATGTAAAATACGCTTCAGATCCATTCTGGGGCGCAAAAATTGCAGGACATTACTATCGTGCAGAAAAAGCTCTAGGCTTTAAAGATGCGAATAATCCTTATAAAATTGCACTCACAACAACGGCTGGACTGAATGTTCGTGCAGATGCATCAACAAGTCAAAGTCCGCTCTTCACATTTAGTAAGAGTAATATGCCTGTCATCGTCACAGATACTAGCTCTAACGGTTGGTATCAAGTTGTTTCGGATAAACTAAACACTGAACCAGGATATATAAGTAAGGATTATATTAAATTCATCAATACTGCGAAATAATGTAAATGGCTGTCTCTAATAAATGAGACAGCCATTTATTGTTGTTGAAAAAAGATAAAGTCACTAGCAAAAAAGGCCTTTTCATAAGGCAGGAGGTGGATTTCCGTTCCGCCAGCGATCTTTCAAGGGGACGTCCGATGAGCAGCTTCACTTACTTACGTTCGCTCCAGGGTATCCTCTGTGACGCTAGCTCCACTCCAATCACCCATGTGCAAAAGTGTCTTTTCCTTATCTTTCATACTAGCTAGCCGTAGCAATCAATTTAGCTATTATTTGTATGATTAGAGAAAATTTTATAGCCATTTCTATCAATTAGTTTGTCTTTCTCTTATGTGGGTATATAGAGAATAAGAAAAACGATCCCAAAGGCTAGTACATCTTTGGAATCGTCTCTTAATCAATTATTGTTTTTTATAGTATTGCAAAATACCATTATAAATAGATTCTGCAAATAATTTAACGTATTGATCATTTGTCATTTTACTGTTATCCTCTGCATTCGTTAAGAAACCAAGTTCTACTAGAATAGACGGGATCACCATATTACGAATTACGTAGTATTGCTCTTGCTTGACACCACGATTTTTCATATTTAAATTGTTGACAATTTGATTATTAACAAATGTCGCTAAATCAATGTCTTCCTGATACATATCTCCTGTAGATATTGCATAATATGTTTCAGTACCAGACGCTGACGTATTAGCAGCAGAGTTGACATGAACACTTACAAAAATTTCACCATAGTTTGCTTGTGTAAAGTCTACGCGATCTTGTAAGGATGGATACGTATCACCAGTACGTGTCATATAAACTTTTGCACCAGCATTCTCTAGTAATTGTTTCACTTGTGTGCTGACTTTTAATGTAATGTTCTTTTCAGAAGCAGAGCCCTTTACTGTACCTGGATCTTTACCACCATGACCTGGGTCTAGGATGATAATACGATTTTGTAAAGGTTTAGCTGTTTGATTTAATATTTTCAAATAAGACTTGTGAACATAGCCTGATTGGCCATTATAGGTGATTTCTGCCCAGTAACCATTGATGTTATTAACTTGGACATACTCTCCTTTATTCAGCTTAAATAACACGGCTGATGTAGAGTTACTTTGACTGCGAACATTTAAATTAGCTACCGTTACTCTTCCTAGCACATCACCAGAAGCTGGTGGTGTTGGATTTGGATTTGGCTTTTCTTCCTCCACAATATCCGTAGTGCTATTCGCTACAATATAACCTGGTAAACCATTTACTTGTGTTAAGTAGTAGCCACCTGTTGTTTTGTAAACGGGAAGCTTTTCGTTCGCTTTAATCGATGAAATTACTTTTGCTGATGAAGTAGGCTTCACATATAAATTGACAGCATTTTTTGTTGTTACTTCTTTTTCGACTGTTCCTAACGCATTGCCATCTGCATCTACAAATTCTGCATATTGCTTATAGATATAGGCATAAGCGCCTTTATAAGTAACCTTTAGCCAATTACTTTCTATAGCGTAGACTGATAATTTACCGCCTGTATTGACTTTGCCTACAATGTTCGTGCTTGAAGTAGAATCTTTTGTCTTACGGATGTTTAGCCCATCTGTAGTGACCTTCACTAAGCCTATTACTTGTGATGTATCTGGAACTTGTACACCTTTTACAGGAAGCTCTAATCGATATTTTTCACTGTTTGCACGCGCCACGAATAATGAGAATTGTGAACGTGTTACAGTACCATTTGGTAAATACGTATTACCTGTTCCGTTTGTAATACCATTATAATAGATTGTATTGATGTATTTCACATATTCATGTGTGATTGCTACATCAGTAAATGGTGAGTCGATCCCCTCATACTCACTAGTATCTAAATTAAAAGCCTTTGTTAATACATAACTCATTTCTCCACGAGTTAGAGGCTTATTTGGTAAGAATTGACCTTTTATATTTTTGTCGAAAAATCCTAGCTGTACAGCACGTTCTATATAACCTGACATTTCAGTGCCGACTGTAACATCTGAAAAGCTAGATTTATTTACAACTAATGGTTTATTACCAGAGGCAACAACAACCATTTTAGCTGCTTGTCCTCTTGTTACACTATTATTTGGGCCAAAGACTCTCTTACCATTCACAAAGTAACCTTGAATTACCCCCAAATTTACTAAATAATTGATTTCTTCATAGGCTGGGTGATTTTTAGTAACATCTTCAAATGTAATATTCGAATTGTTAGCTGCACTGACACTTGCACTATGTATCGTAAACATAGAAGCCGAAATGAATAAGACGCACAAGATAAGACTAATTTTTTTGATGTTCAATGTCTTATTTCCTCCCTTCTTGTTCTCTTAACGTGTCCATTTTAACAAAATTAGCTAAATAAAGCATCATACAATAGAACTGTTAAAATTTAATTTTCCAATTCACATCCTTTCCTACAAAATTATCATAAAAATAGAAGAGTCTGCTATTGCAAACCCTTCTTCCATTATACGCTATTCAAAAGATCATTTCTTGCAATCTATGACACAATTAAAGTGTTAACTTTATGAACTTATTGTTGAATTCTTTCAATAAATACTTTTAATTGTTCGATTTTTAATAATTCATCAGAACCGAAGCTACCGTCTCCGTCACCATTTGTAATGCCATTTGATGCTAGCGTAGAAACATATTCATTAGCCCAGCTCTTTTGAGGCACATCACTAAAAGCTACACTTCCACCATTATTTTCAAGACCAAATGCTAGCACTAATACTTTAGCAATTTGTGCACGCGTAATTGGTGAAGACGGGTTGAATTTACCATTTGCATCGCCTTCAAAGATACCTAATTTTGCTACAGCTGCAATAGCACCTGCATGAGCATATGTAGGTTTTACATCTACGAAACCAGTAGTAGTATCAGATGTATCTAAGTTTAAAGCTTTTGCAATTTGTACTGCTACCTCTGCACGAGAAGCATATACGGAAAAGTCAATAGCTGCTTGTTTTACTTCAGCTTGTTGTTGAGCATCAAATGTTGCCACACGTTTAGCACCTACATAACGATCGCCCCAATAATATGGGTCATTAACATTTGAATAGCTTACACCTTGACCAGTTTGAGAGTGGATCATTTTACCATCACCTATGTATATCCCCACATGTGAAATACCACTACCACTTGTATTGAAAAATACTAAATCGCCAACTTGAAGATCACTCTTGGCTACTGCAGTACCTTGTTGATATTGAGATCCTGACGTACGGTTTAATTGAATGCCTAAGTCCGAAAATACTTTAGAAGTAAAGCCAGAGCAATCAAAGCCGCTTGTTGTTGTACCGCCGTATTTATATGGAACACCTAAATATTTAGAAGCTGTATCAGTTAAATCTGCTTTAGACGCTGCTTCAGCAGTATTAATATTAGTAGTTGAAAATAACATAAATGATGCAAAAATCGGTAATAACCATTTCTTATTCATACTTTTGTTATACCCCTCTCAAAACTTTTTTGCCTATACATAGACTATCACAAAAGAGGCGAATGTTATTTTTCAATTGTGTAACGGTTTTAGACAGCAAAAAAACGCTGTAATACCAACGTTTGGCGGTATTTCCAGCGTTAAAAAGGGGATTTTTTTATCGTAATTTGGAACTTTCGTAACATTTCTGTAATATTAGCGATGCTTTGTTACACAACAACTTATTGACTAGAGAACATTTGGACCCAATAGTAATTTCCTTTGCTATCCTGTGCTATTGCAACACCTGTGTTCGTATAGTGCTCTTTTAAAATATTATCTCGATGGCTAGGTGAAGCCATCCATGCCTTAACAGCAATTTCAGGTGTTTTAATATTTCTAGCAATATTCTCTCCAAAACTTGTATAGTTGTAATCAAATAATGTCGCTAAATCCCAAGGTGCCCCATAAAATGGGGAAACGTGTTCAAAATAGTGGCGATTTACCATGTCCTGTGCTTTGATAATGGCAATTTGAGTAAGTTCCGAATCATAAGCAACAGGTTCTAGCTTATTCTTCTGTCTTTCAACATTTATTAATTCAATCACCTTTTTAGACCACTCAGAAGAAAGGTTTACAGTTGGGATATAATCCTTTGCTAGATAGTCATAGACTACTTCCAATGCCTTAATTTTTTGCTGAAAAGCCATGCTTCGCTCAACAAATACAGCAAACTGTGCACGTGTTACCAATTGGTCAGGTGCAAAATGTTTAGCATCCACCCCACCAATAATACCGATATCTGCTAAGGATTCGATATAATCTTTTGCCCAATGAGTACGCGTAATATCCGCAAACTGGCTATTATTTTTGCTATCTACTTTAATTTGGTAAGCTAGTGCTAGCATTTTTGCCACCTGCATACGCTTTAAAGGCTCTTCTGGATGAAAGGCCTCACTCTTTTGAATGACTCCCAGTTTAACAAGCTGGCAAATTTCCTTGTAATATGGATGCGTTATAGGAACATCCTTGAATTTAACAGGGTTCTCAATGTCAATGTTAGTTTGAAGAGAGCGAGCAATGGCAGCGGCAGCCTCTGCCCTTGTAATAGCTTGCTCTGGCTTAAAAGTGTTGTCGTGATATGTAGTCATATATTGTTTTGTGAGCATATGTTGAATCGAGGCATTTGCCCAGTATGAATTTGTCACATCTACTGCCTTAGCAGATGCTGCTTCTACTTGACTAAAACTAGTTAAACTTCCTACGGTTGCAGCTATTGAAAGTACCATTATACTCAATAATTTTTTCAACAGGGCGACCTCCTCACGTTGGCAAAATAAAAATGTATGAAATGGTACCTCCCAATCAAAGTGACCATTTATACTATAAGATACGAATTTCAGATGATATAGTTTCACTTTTTTGGAAATTAATATTAGGATTCATTTTTTCTTACTTATAAAAGGAGTTTTCCCGTTATATTCATTGGGAAAACTCCTTTTTTATCATACTATTGAATCATTTTAAGATAGTCTTCTAGAATGCGGTAATTATACACTAAGCCCTGTTGCTCAATCGACAAATTACTATAATCTTTTTGAGCTGCTAGCACTTTTTTCTCAAATGATGAGCTGTCTGGATCAATATTTCCGATCGCTTGAACAACTTTGAGAACGGCAGCCACATCTTTTTCAGCCTGCTTTAAGACATCCTCATTAATGACCTGTCCTTTAATTTTAGAGTCCAATGCCTTATAGGCAGCAACGGCATTCGCCACATCTTCAATATATGTCGACGAGCTTGGAGACAGTCCCGCTATGATCTCCACAACCTTCTTCACATCAGCTAAACTTTTCTCTGCTTCGAGTAAAAGAGAATAATTGGAGATACGCTGTTTATCTGTCGTATTCAAACTATCATACTCTTTACGCGCCGCTTCCACCATACCAAAGTAATATTT
The DNA here is from genome assembly GCF_038630435.1 of Lysinibacillus sp. FSL K6-4013. Classification (NCBI taxonomy): domain Bacteria; kingdom Bacillati; phylum Bacillota; class Bacilli; order Caryophanales; family Bacillaceae; genus Lysinibacillus; species Lysinibacillus sp. FSL K6-4013. Next base: position 707,511 of record NZ_CP152031.1, on the reverse strand, counting down.
ATCCTTTGGATTCAATTTAGCAATATTATTATAAACCTTTATAACATTATCTAGTGAAAGCAATAGCTGGTCGTTATAAACATAGCGTCGTTGATCAGCATTGAGCTTATCATAGGCTTTTAAAATCTTTTGGTATTGGCTATTCATATCTTTTGCCGTTAGCAATCGATCAATATCTTCTACAATACTCATTACAGGCTTTATTAGCTTTTCCTGATCTTGTAGCACTTTATAATTTTGAACAGCTCGTTGCTGATCCTTTGGTAAAGCATTGTAAGCAGCACGGATTTCTTGGATACGTTTCACATATTGCTTTGGATCAACGGATGGTAAGTCATTAATCATTTGCATGACATTACCAGCCCCTAAAATACTAGACTCCGCTGCTTGCAATAAATAGTAGTTTGTCACATATTGCTTCATATCGCCAGGTAGTGCATCGTAAAGTGAGCGTGCTCGCGATGTATCTTGAAGGAATGTGTTACTTGAAGATTTTAGTTTACTAATCAATTCCATCACACTCGAGACAGGCTCAAATTTTAAGAGAATATTAATATTATCGATGTATTTTTTTTGATCCTTCGATAGCTTATCATACGCTTTACGTGCTGAGTTTACCTTACTAACAAAGCTTGTTGATTCTGGATCTAATTCATTAATTTGAACCATCACACTTAAAATTGGTTTCACTGCTTTTTCACGTGTTGTTAAATCTTTAATATTCGTCACTAATTTCTTTTGGTCAGATGACAGCTTATCGTATGCTACACGCGCATTCATCAGCTTCGTTAAATAGTCAGCATCTTGCACTTCTGTTAATTTAATTAGCTCGACTACACTCTGTGCTAATCCCTGTTCATTTTCTGCTGCTACCAGTGCATCATAGTTTACGATCGCTTGCTGCTTCTCTGCTGGCAAGGCATCATAAAGCTCACGCGCTGTTTTCATATCTTGATAGAAAGTTTTACTTGTTGGTTTTAACGACGCAATGAGACCAATTAAGGAAGCAACATCCTCTACAGCAGTGAGATTAGCATAGTTTGTTACTCGCTTTTGGGAGACTTGATCAAGTGCATTATAGGCTTTACGTGCATCAAGAACCTTTTTTGTATAATCCTTATTTGTTGGATTTAAGGCATCGATCATTTGAATCACCTTGATTACTGCCTTATTATCCTTTTCGTAGGAGCTTAACACTTTGGCTTGCTCCACTAGCTTCTGCGCGTTCTTATCCATTGCTTTATATTCTAATGTAAGTTCTGCTACCTTTTTGACAAATGTGTCAGGGCCTTCATTTGCTAAGGCTAGAATACGGTCATCAAATGCTTTGGCCGTATTGATATAGCCTTGTGCGTTTGTTAGGTGTACATAATTGATGACCTCGTCTTGAAGTTTTGGCTCTATATTATTTAATGCGTTATAAGCACCCGTTGCCTTTTGCACATCATCTTTATAGGTCTTTTTTGAAGTATTTAAAGCATCAATTTGAACAATAACATCTATAACAGGTACTTTTTTACTCAAGCCCTTATAATTTAAAACAAACTCCTGATTAGCATTATCTAGTTTGGAGTAAGCCGTATAAGCTGATTTTGCTTTAGAAATATAGCTTTTAGAGGAAGGATCCAATTTTTCAAATTGAGAGATGACATTAACGACTGATTTATAGGATTTCTCTAAATCTGTTAACACTTTAATATTTGTCACACGCTTTTTAGCTGTTGGTGATAACGCATTATAGTGAGCTCGTGCATCCAATATTTTTTCAATAGCTATATTTTTATCTAGCAGATCAATTTCCTCTATAACTTCTTTTACCGCTTTTTCTTCATTAATTAAAGCCTCTATTTTTTCAATCAGCTGTGTTTTTAAATTGTAAAGAGCTTCTTCATAGCCACTACCTTGTGCATCTAATTTAACTACTTCGTTTTTTAATGCGGCAAGCTGTCCGCTGTAATCTGCTGAGGGTTTTAATGTATTGATTGTTTTTGATAGATCAGCGTATTTTTGAAACAGTGTTAGTTTTGCAGCTCCTTGCACTAACGTTTTATCATTTTCATTTAATTTGTTATAGGTAGTCCAGGCAGAGAGCGTCTTACTTTCAAAAGTTTTTGCAGTTGGATCTAGGCTATCAATTAACTTATCTACCTTTAACGCAGCACTTAAATTTTTCTCCCAAGATGTCAGCTCGGCTAAATTACTGACGATTTTTTTTACATTGCTTGGATTGATTGTTATTCCAGTTGGAGCAGGTGGATTATCATAAGCTGCACGTGCTGCTTTAATGGCAGCTACTTTTTCACTGTCTGCTTTAGGCTCAATCAATTTTATAAGGGCTTCGATACTTTCAGCTACAGTAATATTGGCTATTGCTGATTGTAATTCGTTCGCGTTTTTAACAAAGTCTTTATTGATTGTTAGGTTATTGTATTTTGTTTTTAGCTCATTAACTGCGCTACGATATGCGTCTTCTTTGGATACACGTAATGTAGAAATGCTTTTCGAAATATTGGTCGCCTGACGATATTGTTCAATGCTCTTATATTCTGTTTCTACTAAATTTTTAGACGCTGCATCCAGATTATTGTAGGCTTTATCAATTGCTGCTACCGCATTAATAAAGCTTGAGGCTGAAGTGAAATCTGCTGGCTGTTTGCCTTTTAATTCTGCAATACTAGAAGTCACTTTTTCTAGAGCAGACAAACCTGCTAATGCATCCTTATACTTTTTAAAAGGTGTAACCTTATCATCATTTGGATTGTACGCTTCAATTACTTTCTTTTGCTCTGTTGTTAACCCATTATAATTCGCCTTAAAGCTATTTATTTTAGGCAAAACAGCTGAGTAATCTGAGGATTTTTCCAATAACTCAACTAACAGAACTAATTCTGTAGCTACTCCTTCTGCTTTAGTCGCATCCACTTTTAACTTATTTAATTTGTCAACATCCATCCCCTTGCCTTTAAAGTAGGCATTGCGTTCTGCATCGGTATAGCCGTATTGTAAAGATGTGCCGCGAATTGTACTGGCAATGTCTTTTGCATTATTCACTAGCGCCTCATTGACAGCTGCTTCAAATTCCTTTTGAACAGTTACATACGCTTTTAGTTCATCCTTGCCAATATTTAAAAAGTTATTATATTTCGTATCGAAAGCGGCTACCTCTGCAATAAATGTTTTACTTGTAAACGAGATTCCCGTCATTTCTTTTCCTAATTTTTGTAGCTCACTTAATAAGTTACGCTGCTCCTCCACATAGCGATACTTTGCTTCAATAAATGCAACTTCGTGTTCATTAAAGCCTGCAGCACTTAAAACTTGAAGATCTCCTTTTGCAATGACCATATCATCAGCCGATGAGTTTTCCGACAGCTTACCAAATTGTGCAATAAGCTGCTCTCTTGTCGTTGCAGCTGCTATCTGATTCGTATAGGCAACTTGCTCCGTATGTGTTGTGACGCGGGATTGTGCATCATTTTCCTGTGCGTTCGCTATAGCCGTAGGTGCCAATAAAAGACCCGTTATGACCCCTGCTGTCAATTTTCGATTCAATCGAACCACCCTTTCATCGTTTATGTATAGGAAAATGATTGTATTCATTTTCATTTAGAATTTATGACTTTAGTATCGGTAAAAATTGCTTGATTTCAAGCCATTCTAATATATTTACAAAATGAGACATATCAAAAGTAATTTTTCTAAATTACTAGCTAGAAAAACAGGAAGTTATTTCAATTATACTATACAATGGTGTTATATAAGGTTTTCATCAATTGACATATAATAAGAGATTATGTTTTTTCAATGAATTTATTGGAAAAAAACAGCTATTTTCATATGTCATAATATCTTTACAAGGTGTATACTACAACTTTGATATCCTATTTTGGAAGAAAGGACGCTGTTTTATGTTTTACCATTATAAGTTCTGGCATAGCTTAAAAAATCCTACCTACTTTACTAGCATCGTAGAGGAAGGCGAGGTCATCGGATATAAAAAAAGAGTACTAACGGTGTTCATTCTTTTCATCCTGTTGTTTGCTGCTCGCGAATACTGGGGAATGGGGACAGAAAATTTAACGTCCTTATTCGCAAAGGATTTACAAAATGAATACTATGTAGCACGTATACTTTCGATGCTTGGTGCCGTTTTATGGGCAATCGTCTATTTTTGCTTCCACTATTATGGTGTTACCTATCTATTACATCTATTAACGGACATTCCTTATACTTGGATAAAAAGAGTCCAGCTTTATGTTGTGGCCTTTCTATTAATTGAAAAAGCAGTCCTCTTTGCTGTTTTCTATGCAGTAGGCTATACGACCATGTTTTCTTTCTTCTCCTTGGCTCCTGCTGCCTTACAGGTGATTGAAACAGATTTCGTGTTATTTACGATCAATCAGTTGACGGTAACAACGGTTTTAATCATTATTGTTCAGTATCTCTTCCTATCGAAATGGGAGGAAGAAGCTAGTAGAAAAATGTTAGTAATCAAATTGATTGCTGTGCAGCTATTTATGGCCCTTTTTGTAGGCTTGATCAGTGTGCTACCAATTAAAGAATGGATTGCTAGGGGGTTAGGATGATGGCATTTATCAAAACAAGACCATGGACAACTATGACCATCGTGTTAGCATTGCTAGTAATCAGTATAAATGCTTATTTTGTTTTTAAAGATAATAGCAGTGTGACACGATCCTACTTTATCGATGAGTTTCAAAAGGCTTATGTCGGCACAAATACAGAGCGTGTTACTAAAGAAACTATTGTAGCACCTGCTGAGACATACACAATTACTGCGGATGCAACTAACTTATCAGCTGTGAATGTAAAGCGTGGCCAAGAAGTGATGATGAATGATGTACTCGCTACCTATAAAACAGATGAGGTGGACGAGGAGTTAACTAAGCTTGAATCTGAACGCACAGCCTATGAAACAGAACTACAAGATTTACAGGATGCACTTGATCAAATTGAGGATGAATATGGAGACGCTTCTAATCCAAAAAGCTCCATTAATACGGATCAAATCAATGATAAGCTATCCGTAACGCTAAAATTAGAGCTTGCTCAACAAAATTCTGCTTCGACAGCAGTTGCGCTGTTAAACCGACATATTGCTGAAACAAATCGTCAAATTGCATTACTTGAAGCCCAAATTACACAAATTCAATCTCGTCAGGGTATTGTCAGCCCTATTGATGGTGTGGTGGCAGCGATTAAGGAAGAAGCTGGTGCGCTAACTTTTGAAATCTATTCGAATGAAAAAGCAATGTATGCCTATTTATCAGAAAAGGAATGGCAAAAGGTGGAGGAAGGGCAAACTGTAGATTTCAAGGTGAAACATGTCAAGGATGATCTATCTGGCATCGTATTAGAAAAACAAACGATTGCTACTGACGATCAGACAGTTTGGGCAAATGAGCTAGCCAGAACCGCTACCTTACCACAACCAACTAATTATGAAGTGACCTTACAGCAAGATGCCCCACTCGAGGACATCCCATTTTCGACAACTGGCAAAGCCTCTATTATTGTCAACGAAGCATTTGATTCTTATAAAGTCGATAAATCATGGCTAGCTACAGCTAAAAAAGGGAACAAAAAGTTATATATCATCAATCAGGACGGTAAAATTCAGCTAATTGATGTCAATGTGCAATTTAAAACGGCTAAGTCAGCTATTTTTATGGATTATCTTGATGAAGGTACGCCAATGCTCTCGAATGAGAAACGTAATCTCGAAGCCTATACCTTCAGAACATTACCTGTTGAGAAAATACAATGGAGCCATTTTAAAGAATTAACTTGGAAGCAATATGTGAAATATATCGTTTTCTAATCCAAATCCGCCTCGTCCTTTTATGGACAAGGCGGTTTTTTTTACAATAGAAATCCCCTGTAGATTACTACAGGGGATTCGTCATTTTTATTTTAATGATAAACACCTATTTAAGAAACTTGCAAATTGAGCACGTGTAATTTGTGCATCTGGTCTAAATGTGTTATCTGGGAAGCCTCCAGTTAAATCATTTGCGACAAGTGCTTGGATATGGCTGTATGCCCAATGTGTTGATTTCACATCTGAGAAGCTTACTTTGCTTGTACCTGTTAATTTATAGGCTCTTGTTAAAATGGCAGACATTTCAGCACGTGAAAGCTGTCCGTTTGGATTAAACTTTCCTGCCTCTTGCCCTTTAATAATGCCAGCCTGCTCAACTGCGGCAATGGCACTGTATGCATAATGACTCTTACTTACATCTTTAAAGCTAGAATCCTTCGTAGTCGTTAGATTCAGCGCTCTGGCAATAATCGTAGCTGCCTCTGCACGTGTAATGGATGCCTCTGGTTTGAACGTTCCATTTGAGTATCCTTTAATAAGGGATTGATCGTATAGACTTTGGATTTCTGAAAATGCCCAATGCCCTTTTGTCACATCTGTATAAACTAATTCCTCATGATTGTCTTTATAAACTGCTTGTAACTGATCGAAATACAGCTGACCTTTCTTCTGAAGAGAAGCTGTTGGCTGAGCAACATACATACGCTCGAATTTCAATGGCTGAGGTAAGTCACTCGGAATATTCGCCGTTACGTACTTCCAACCACTCCAGTCTAAACCACCCTGGCTTGTAAAATCAATTGTATGCTTAGCTCCAGTACCATCAATCACAACGCCTCTTAGCCAATGCTTACCAGCATCGCCAAATACCCAAAGACCGATATTTTTAGGCTGCCCTGAAATAGCAATTGGTGTTTTCGCAACCATATAGGCTGCTTTTGTGCCTGTGCCTGCTGTTGTGAAATCATAGTTTAATTGTAAGCTAGCAGCTCCCTGTCTTGCATACTCTTTAGAGCTTGCTAATGAAGCACTAGCTTTCGCCACTTCTGTTGTCCAAGATGACGTATTATCAAAGTTATCTAGTACAATAGGTTTTTCTGCTAGATCTACTACTTTCACAGCTGTAGACGTACGAATACCTTCATACTCTCCAATAATTTTCCCTTCACCCTTTTGTGTTGCTGTGAAGGTTGCACCGTCCATCTTGCCAATATTACCTTCAACTGACCAGTTCATATTTGCTGGGTTGATGGTCATTGGATTCAAGTATTGATCATAGGCACTTACAACCTGCATATCTACAGAAGAACCTTTCATTACTTGACCAACGCTACTTAACGTAATGGATTTTACTTTCCCTGGTGGCGCTGTATTCACAACCTGTAAAATCGCTGATACACGACGCTCACTGCCCTCTGATGGTCTATTTACGAGATTGGCGAAATAACCCCCTGGATTACGCACGACCATTGCTGTAGAGCCGCCTCCATCTAGGTTAATAGCCGAAGTAGCACCCACCGAAATTAAATGAGCAGCTAAATCTGATAAATTAACACCGTTACTATGACCACTTATGCGACCATCAATCGTTACAAGAGATACCTTTGTACCTGTAGCATCGATAGCTACCGCTGTACGTGGGCTACGTGTGGAAGCAAACCCTGAATTCGTTGGCATAGAAATATCCACTTTACCGTTACGCACAAGCATCGGTCCAGCAGCTAAAATGAACTGTGCATCCATCCATTTTTGATCGATTGATAAGCTGACATCCACGCTTGTACCTGCTGTAATACTACTTAATTCAGCAGCTAATTCTTTATTTTGTACAGAGATAACAAAGCCATCTGCTGGGACAGTCGAGTTACCTTCTGCTCCATAGGCTGTTACATGTGATACTGTGCCTGAGAACTGGTCACCAAAATGCAAGGTGCTTGTATCTTGGCTAGCGCCCGACACAACAAGTTCTACACCCCATGTATTTGTCCCTGTTGATCTTTTATCAGGTGTATATAAAACGTTTTTATTTGTTCCTCGTTCACTATTAATAAGATCAATAGGATAGCTTTTGCCATTCACTTGGAAAGTTAGATTCGTAGAATAATAGTCTGCTATCGCTTTCCCTGATTTCGATAAACCAAATGCAACTGGCTTTTGTGTTGGGCTATCATATGTATCTCCCAAAATACCATAGTTCACAATTTCATTATTTTCTGCTAACAAGTTCGCAGGCATACCATTTCCTAAAAAGTAAGAGGCATTAACAGCTCCAACAACGCGGTGCCCATCAAAGGTGTTTTGCTTAGCCATCGCTGATGTTGTCTTTAATGAATTAATAGGATTAGGCATACCAATTTCTAGTTTTGTATATGTATTATTTAAATTGACATCTAAAACATTTACAAACTGACGTATAGAACCTGACGTATAGTTTTGCTGTGAATGGATTACCTGTGGTGAAACCTCTGTTTTAACTTCACTGACTTTATTGCCTAAACCAGCAGCTTGTCCATTAATGGGGCTAACTGTTAGTGTAAGCATGAATAGGACAACAATAATCGTTATTAGTTTTCTTGCCATTTTTCACTCCGAATTAATTCAAAGTATGGCACGTACCATGTCACAAGGCCCGTGCCAGTGACTTTTTTATTTTGTTTCTACATAGATCGCTACTGGAAGATTGACACCACCAGCATGCATTAGTTCTAATTCAATCGTATCTTTCGAACCCTTCATCTTGAAATCTGGTAATTCAACATACTCTGCCCCTACTCTTAAAGAAGGCACTAAATACACTTTGCCATTCACCTTAATCGCTCCGCTGTATAATCCTCCTCGACCAGCTAGTTTCAGCTTAATCGTTTTTGTAGAGCCTGTTGGATTGACAACTGGAATGGAAACTTTGTAGTTCATACCGAAGTGACCTGGGTTTCCTACAGCACCATTAATCTGAGAAAGTGAATTTTCAGCCGTTTGTAGATGGTCTGTACGGCCATTAGAAATGTTATAGCCTACCTCAGGAGTATCTACTGTATAGGCTGGTAGCTCTGCTAGAATTGTAGCACTTGGCCACGCACCTCTTGGATGTTTCGCATACTCATCCACCGCAACCTGGTCCGATTTGATTGTTGTTAAATCCGTATTATCCTTTGAAAGCACTGTACGTATTGTATACTCAGGTTTTCCACCATTGACTGCTTGAATATCTAAATCATGTAAAAAGCCGATAATATAATCATAGTGTAGGTCATATGTTTCAATTAGCTTCGTTTCACCTGGTGCGATAACAATGCCACTACTCTCTGATTTTTTTAGTTTATTATTTAATACAGCATCCGCAATTGTTAAACCAATATCATGACCTACCCAGCTATTACCAGTTTTTTGGTTAATGCCTTTCGAGTCAGTCACTTTAATGCTCTCTGTCATAGACTTGTTTTGGACAGTAATGCCAATATTGACATCTGTTCCTAGCGTGTTATAGTGCCAGCCAAAGACACGGTGCTTATTCATTGCTGTCGTTGGTTTTACGTCGTATTGTGCAAGTGTTACATTATTTATTGGTACAAGCTTGCGTGTTAATGTTTCTGGATTATCACTAATAAATAGATCACGATCCCCTTCTAAACGAGCAGAAGGAACAACCTCTGGCGATGACGTAGTGCCGTATGATTTTTCAAGGAAAGAGCTTGTATACATATAACGATATACATAAATATACATTTCTTTCTTTTCTGTGATATAACGCAAATTCCCGCCTAATGCATCCACAAGAAACTTAGCAGGAACATACATTTTGCCCTTTTGTATAAATGGCTTTTCGATCATTGTCACTGCCTCATTGTTAATCAGAGCCTGATTGCTGTTATCATTGAAAATAAAGCTCATCCCACCAATTAACAATTCAAAGGAACCATCAGGTTGCCAAGTGCCAGATGAATCATCTAAATAATCATAAATATAGCTAGCAGGTAAATAGGTTCTTCCATCCTTTGAAACAATCGGATCTTTCATGACAATACGTTTATTATTGATATGTAAGATATATGGGTCTTCCTGCGGTGGTGCTGTTGTTTCATCTGATAATGTAATATCTACCGATTGGGTAGCCTCATCCCAATTCACAACACCATCAAAGTTTTCACTGACGAAACGTAATGGCATATAAGTACGATCCTTATACATAAATGGCGCAACATCCATTGCTACCTCTTGACCATCTACTAAAGCCGTCTTCGAATCGATCGTTAAATCAACCATCTTACCATTGCGAATCGCCGATGCAGTCAACGTTTCCTTATCCCAATCCACACTTGCACCAACCGCTTCATATAATGCACGCATTGGTAATAATAAGAAGTCCGACTTGTTTAAAATAGGATCATTAACATTGATTGCTTCTCCATTAATCGTAATCGAAACATTGTTTTTTATCTGAATTCCCTTGTTACTAGTAGCTGATGCAGACGCTTGTCCTGGCAAAATCGTAGCCAACGCAACTGCTGATACAATACATGTAGTCTTTAGTTTTCTAAACATCTCAATCTCCTTTTTTCCTCTTAAAATCGTCTCTACCATCTTAACATGAACAAAGCCCAAAATGTGGGATTTTTATCGAATAAAGTAGAATTCGGTACTAGAGTGCTAGCCTTTCTCCTTCAAAAGCTTCATGTAAGATAAAAGGTATTCCAAAATACCATGCATATTTTCTATCAAACTTATTGCCTCTGAATAAATTCTTTTATATAACCTCCTTTGCAATGAAATTTAAAGAAATAAAGCTGATTATTAAAAAATTCATTTCCATCTATGTATGAATAATATTTGATTTGGTCACTTTGTAATCTAAATTAAATAGTATTTCTAGTAAGTAGACTCGTTATATTAAAAAAAGTTACATTAACTTTTGGGAGAAAAAATGAAAATTTGTGAGGATTACTACCTTCATAAAATCACTAGGTTGGAAGATGTAATCGTATTAAGTAATTAGAGGTAATAACAAAGGATTCTATATCACTATCACTCACTATTCTTAAAATAATTTGTAGACATCAAGGTATAATTGAATTGGTTATTTGAAGAGTTTGTATTCTCAAGAATTCTTCACTTACATAATTCCTACAAAATTATCTAGAAATAGTTACTTTCCCCAAATCGAAGTGGTAAAAGCAATAAGTAAAGCACCCCCAATTGAGAGTGCTTAAGAAAGTTTTATTTATACCTATCTTCTAATAAACAATTACATATACAAATATAAATAATAATAATGTTTTTAGGGCCTTACAATAATCACAAGATTACTTTCATGCATTTGGTCATTCACTAGTTCCTCCATAAGGAGTAGAAGAATAAATGTTATTTATTTAGATTTCCATATCATCTCTACCCATTCAGGATGATCGATAAATGGATTGCGATTGCCTTGGACTTCATAAATTCTATTGTTTCTTTGTTTTTCATAATTATCGACAGGGTCTTGCTTGTGCCACTGTAAAAGAACTGAAAGTTTACCGTGATAAGGAGCGGTACCGTTATTGACCTTCTCATTTAATTCAAGATTTACTTTATCTCCTGCTTCATAACGCGTTGCCATATAAAATAACATTCGTGCAACGTCACCTTTTACCCGATTAGGCGGTTCAAATGAATCTGAATCTTTCAAACAACCATTACAACCTGCTACAGGACTTCCGCCATTGTCAAAGTCTAAATTTCCTCTAGAGCTATTGACTTGCACATCAGTAGGACGTAAATGATGGATATCTGTACCTGGCCCATTACTAGTTCCAAAATTCCCATGCGATTTCGCCCAAGTATGCTCTCGGTTCCAGTTCCCTACATTCCCACCGCTGTTTGTCTTAGAACTGGATTTTCCAGAATAAAATAAGATGACATTACTCGAATTATTTGGATCTTCATCAGTATATTTTATGGCATCCCAAACATTACTATAAGAAAGTACTTTTTGCTTAGAGATAATATCATGTAGTGCATTTTTTAATGCCTGTCCTTCTTTATTCAATGCACCTGCATAATAATCATTCGATGTGGATACTGTCACACTGAAATTTGTAGTAACGCTACTTCTACCATCTGATGCTGTAACCCCAACAATATGACTACCCTCTTTTAAATTAAGTGTTAGTATCTTTCCGTTTATAGAGCCTTTTGTAGAAGTAAAAGTAAGGTCATCACCATCCGGGTCAGAAAAGTGATCTGTTAAATCAAGCTGAATTTCCTCTCCAGCAGTCACCGTTTTATTTGTAATAGGCTTTTTAATGATAGGTTGCTTGTTTTCAGAAGGTAAAGAAGGATCCACAATGGGACCCCCTTTTGAATCAGTAAATTTAATTTTCTCTGGAACTGCACCATTGATATATTTTATTGATTGGATATCAATATTATCAGCCCCCCTAATTTCGCTCACATTTGAACCGTCAATTGTGATAGATTTCATAGCATTGCCTTTTAAATCAATAATTGCGCCAGCATTTTCAGGATTTATTGTCACATCTGTTGTCTTAAATCCTTCACCATGTAATTCAGCATAGTTGCCTTTAAAGAGAATACCCTTTGTAATAACAGATTGAGCATCTAAATGTACTGCCACACTTGGTTTTGTAATCGTCAAATTATCTGTTTTAAAGATCTTAAAATTATAGACCTTTTCAGCTTGGATTGGTTCAACACTTGAGTCATTTTTCAAATCAATTTGAACCATCACTGGATCATGGTCGCTCGCACGACCTGCCATATCTGTAAAGTCTGCATTGATATGCAGAATATCAATCTCTGTTTTATTTACTAAATTATTCGATACCAAAATGTGGTCTAATACTTGTGAATTCCCTTGGAACAAGTATGTGTAGCGATCAGCTGGGTCTACTTTATTAATCATATTCGTCATTAATTGACCTTCATGGGTTCTTAAAGCATCTGTAAACTGAAAATCGTTAAAATCACCTACTGATACAATGTTGGCGTTCGGATTTTTCTTTTTAATATCCTCTACAAAATTATAAACAATTTGAGCGATTTTTTTGCGTTGTACTTCACTTTCATACACAGGAGGCTGCACTTGACCAAATAACGGTGTATCGCCAGATTTTGAATTCCAGTGGTTAACAATCGCAATTACATCTTCACCTTGGAACGTAAATTGTGCTGCTAATGGTTTACGACTGCTAATAAATGCTGCATTTGTTGGATCAATACGTCCTGGATTAAGCGTTAATTTTCCATCCTGATAATCCACAGCTGTTGTAGCATTCCCAGCTTGGATACCATCTGGTAATGCTACACGTGCAGGGTTGTAAAGGAAACCAACACGGATATTGGCATCTGGCGCTCCACCATCTGAATTATTCACCGGGTCTATATTTAAGTATTTATACTTAGGGCCACCTGCTGTCTTAATTGCATTAATTAAACGTTGATAGCTTTGATCTGCCTTGGAATCACCACTCTCTGAACCATTATTATCCTGCACTTCTGTTACACCGATAATATCAGGGCTTTTCATATCTTGCACGAAAGCTCTAGCTAATTTACGAGCTTTATCTTCCGATGTTTCTTTCGTATTATTCGAGAAGTTCTCAAGGTTATAAGACGCAATCGTTAATTTCTTATCATCCTTTGTAATCGTTGTTGTTTCAGGCTTTGTATTTCCTTTTTGATGTTTTGCCTTCATATAATCATAATCGACATAAACTTTATAGTTTTGGAAACCGTAGTTCACAACACCTTGAATTGGGCCTGTAAAGTTATCTCCTGTGGCAACTTCAAAGTTTCTAGCTTCATTATTGTCAAATAATTTAAACTGTATTCGGTCAGGGTTTGCTGATTGCTCTGTTAATTTCACGCCTCCGTGAATGGTATCAGTCTGTCTATCCTCAAGCACAGTAATTAAATCGCCATGTTCCTGTGGAGAAACAGCTTTTACTGACCCTACTTCTACAAACATTCCTTCTAAGCTCTCCCAGAAATCAATAGCATCTTCATCTGGATCAAACTCTGCAAAGCCATCATTATCAATTACATTTGCTGGAAGGTTTTTTGTATCAATTGTTACAGCGTCTGGAAGGGCTACATTTTCTTCTACTACTGTAATAATACCACCACGGTCATTTCTCGCATTAATTTGCGTTACAGACAAATCAGTCTCTTTCTTCGAATCATTATAACCGTCAATCCAGAATTCATCTACAGTACCTGACACCTTTACAAAATTACCTTTTTTCGCTACAACCTGATTTCCTGTATAAACAATAATCCCTTCGGATGTCTTTGGGTTATCATCCTTTAAATTATCTGGTGTCTGCATATGGAAGTAATTTCCACTCCCGATTTTATATGTGTATGTCACAATCCCTTGAATATCCTCTACTGCATTTCCTACAAGAGGTGACTTATGACCTTCTCCTTGAATATCATGAATTTGTAAACTATCGGTAATATTATAGTCGAATGTAGAAACTTCACTTAATGTTCCATCTTGTGCCTTTACTATCGCTTTAATTGTTGTACTTTCACTAATTGTAATCGGACCTTCATATTTTGTACTATTTATAGTTGGCTGTGTGCCATCTAATGTATAAAAAATTTCCGCTCCAGCGGTTGTAGCAGTAAGGTTAATAGTTTGTGCTCCTACGTATGTTCCTCCCGATGGAGAAGCAATTGCTGGTTGTAATGTTGTACTGTCTAAAACAATATCAGCCTCTCCACGTGGAATAATTTGATAGTCATTATCAAATTGCTGAACAATCCCTGTTATAGACTCATAATTTGTATCTACTAATAAACCTAGATCTGCTCTTTCATCACGAACTAAAAACGTTTTACCAGAAGTATCTGTTGCTTTATAGTTTTTCCATCCTGCTCCTTCTGAATCAAGCGTGAGTATAATGCCTTCAACGGTAACAAGTTGAGATTCATTGATTTCAGTAACCTCATCACCAGTAATCGTTTTCGATTTAGGGACACCGATATTGGAGCCTTTTGCAACAATTGAAGCACTATCTAATTGACGAAGTCCCCTGAAGTCTGCCGATTTTCCAGTTAATGTTACTTCGTCCCCTAATTGTGCGTCTAAGCTAGTTGGGCGAACAGCAATTCCTCCTGTTTCATCCTGCACAGAAATAGTATTTTTCAGCTTTGCTGCAACGACACCTTTAATCGTTACTGTTTCACCGATTTCTTTAGCTCTTGCACTAGCAATGGAACTAATAGCTTCTTCCCCCATTACTATATAGGTGAACGTTTTTACCTCACTGTTATCCATTCCATCCGCAACTGCCATTGCTTTAATAGTTGTTGTTTGCTCTATTACAATTGGTTCAGAATAAATAGGACTGTCCACAGTCGGTTCTGTACCATTTGTTGTGTAATGAATTTTTGCACCTTCAGTTGTGGAAGATAATGCTATGCTTGTACCTGCGGAAACTGTTCCAGGAGCTTGGGAAGCTGTTACAGCATCTGCTTTAGGCTCTTCCGGCTGCCCTGGTTCTCCTGTATCCATTGTGTGGGATCCCAAATACTCAAATGTATCTACCGGATAATTATCCCATTCATTTGAATAATTGAAGGGATCATTAATTATTGCGTCCCCGGATTGAATGTTACTTTTTCTAACAAGAGTAATATTCTCCATAGTTTTTATATTGTGACCAACTTGTCCAATAGAATCAATTATATTTTCTGATTTTTTCAGTACTATAGCATCATCTCCATTAAAATTGGTTACACTTGACGATGATATACCACCTTTTGATTTTATGCTGTCATCAGCACCACTATTATAAATAATAATTGTTTCACCGTGTGCTAAACTACCTGTTAATTTTTGTGTATTCCCTGCAGTAGTACTTCCATTTGAATATAACTCCAAAGTATAATGACTCAAATCAATTGTTTCGCCTGTACCATTATAAAGCTCAATCGCTTTATTAAGCCCTGATCCTTCAATATACTCTGAAATAATCAAATCCGTTGCCAACCCAGCAGCATTTGCATTTGCCGGCACTGCTATACTTGCTACTAAACTTGTTGCTAGCATGGCATTTAATGATTTTTTCCATTTCCTATTCGACATTCTCTTTTTTCCCCTTTTTAATTATTTGCTATAGAAAAGACCTTCTCCTTATACGAAGAAGGTCTCTTTTATTAAAGAACCGTTTCTCCTGCTACTTCAATGCCGTCGAAGTTGACAATATCACCTTCTAGATCAGTTAATATTAAATTCCCCGACACTTTTATATTAGAAAGAGTTAGTTCTTCTCCAGCTGTTCCAGATAACACTAAGTCACCTTTAATTTCTGCGTTTTTTAATTCGGAGACATCTGAAATATCTACACGAATATTTCCATCAAAAACTTTTGGTGCCTCTTCTGTACCATTGAAATCTTCAGGTGCAACTTCTTCTGTTTGACTAGACGCTACATCTATAACACGTCCTTCAATAGAACTTGGTAAAGTTTGTAACGCTTTTAGATGATCTCTAAAGTTTTCCCAATCTAATAATCCAAGATCTGTTGCGCGACCTTCATCATAGGCCTTTCTGAACATATCAAAGCCGTCTCCACCTTGAGCTGTAAACGCATTTGTTGCAACTGTGTAAGTCTTAGTATCATTAATTTCAACATAGTTGCCTGACTCATCTTTATACTTAATGGATACAACACGTTGATTTGCCGGTTTAGAGGAATCAAATTCCACTTTCGCTCCAGCTACATGCAAGAATCCTCCATTTTCTTTTGGATACAGACTGAAGCTGTGCTCAAATGCGGCTTTTAATTCTGCACCCGTAACATCCATCACTGCTAATGTGTTACCAAACGGTAATACTTCAATTACTTCACCTACAGTAATCGGTCCATCATTAATAGCTGCTCGAATACCTCCACCATTTTGAAGTGCCATCACAACATCTTTACCAGTAAATGATTTTGCCTTTTCAAGCATCCCATCTGTAATCAAATTACCTAGTAAGGTTTCATTTTTACGTACACTTGGTTTCGTATCATCACCATCAGTACGAGGGTTATCTAAAACTACATTTGCCGAAACACCAATTTCTTCTGTAGCTACTAGATCCACTTTTTCTTTAAATGGCGCTAAAACATTTTTTGCATCTTCATCTTCTGCTAATTTACCAATCGGAATCAGCTTACCTTCATTTTTTACCACTACTCCATTTTTATCGAACTCTACATCTATTGTTCCTACAAATTCGTTATTCGCTTTTGCTTGTACTATAACTGTCGGTGTTTGATTATTTACCACCACTGGAGCTTTTAACTCTGTATGTGAGTGACCACCAACAATAATATCAATGCCTTCTACCTCTTTAGCTAAAGTTAAATCATTATCAATTGCCGCATTATCATCATAGCCAATATGTGTGAGGGCAATGATTTTGTCGACTCCTTGTCCTTCAAAAGCTTCAACCGCTTTTTTAGCTTCAGCTATATAATTGTCAAATTTAACATTACCAGGGCTCGAAATATCAATTGTTTCTGCAGTTGTTAAACCGAAAATACCGATTTTTTCACCGTTTACCTCTTTAATAACGCCGTTATAAATTTTCCCCTTTTCAGGTTCACTTGAAATTAAATCCGAGAATAAGCCTGTAAACTTTTCATCTCCTGAAAAATCAACATTTGAGCTAATAAACGGGAAATTCGCTCCTTTAATGAAATCAACTAATGCCTGATGGCCTTCTGGTGTTGAACCTAAATCAAACTCATGGTTACCAAACGTCATCGCATCATATTTCATTAAATTCATTATTGCTAAATCAGCTTGTCCCTTAAATTCATTGAAATACAATGTACCAGAGAATACATCACCCGCATGTAATAATAAGGCCTCTGGTTTTTCATCTCTTACTTGCTTTACAGCTGTTACTGTTTTTGCAGCATTTGCTAGACTTGCATGTGTGTCATTCATATGCATCAATGACAACTTAAAATTCTTATCGCTATTCCCGTCTTATACTGCTTCTCTGCAGCTTTCGGTTCGGGCCTACACCGTACAGGCGACTTTCATCGCATACGGCGTGCCGTCAATAATATTCTTAAAACTTACTTCCCCATATATAATATGAAACCATATATATATTAATGCTATATTAGTGGTAATTTATTTATATGTAAATCAATGTAAATCATATAATTATTATTACATAAGAGTAAATAATAGGTTGTATGCACTATAACTATTGTTGTTGAGCTATTTTTCTATTTACTCGTTTGGTTTTTTATCATATTGGTAACCAAATAATATTTTCTTAATGTAAATTTAATAAGTAAAAGCAAACAAAAATATCAATTTAATTTATATTTTTGCCTAAATAAAATATAAAAAAATCAATAGTGTTGCATTGATTTCTTCCTTTCCAAAAAATAGCTATTCATACTCCGCATAGTAATATTTTCTTACCTATCAATCTACTCATGCCTTCCATAAAAAGTTGTAATTCTTTCATCCTCTAAACCACCTATAACTTTCACCCATTCTTTGATGTATGTACAAATCAAATGATCCAAATCATCAATACCTATTCCTCTACACGGCTTTCCATACTAGTTAAATATTCAGGTGAAGGTATTTGAATGTCATATGATGGACGATTGTGATTACATGTTCTTTTTCCCACGGATTGCCTCTTAGGAATACTTTCAGAAATGAATAAGTTCAAATGACTACAGTTTAGTCATTTGAACTTATTCAAGGATATAATGTACATTTGATTTCCATACATTTCAGTTGTAAATTAACCTATTTATTGTTTCAATAAAAAAAGCCCTACAGAGATTTCTCTCCATAGAGCTACTTTGGCGTCCCATCAGTGGACTGGTTACTTAAAACCTTGACATCTCAAATCATTCAAAAAAGTCGGCTTTATTCACACCATCAATTATTATGTTTCCTATAGGTGTCGTTGATGTTATATTAAATTGCGTTGCATTTACTTTTTCTGCTTTTGCCTTTACTCCAGCGTTTGTTAAACGATTATTAATGGTATTAACAATGGCATCCATTGTAGCAAAGTTGGAAGTCAATTGAATCGTTGCAGTTGCTGTTCCATCACTAATTGTGAATGATTTGTTTTTAGATGTATCCGAATCTATACTTTGTGCCGAGGATTGTTCAAAAAAGTATGACCAATCTCGCCCTACTAACTCAAATGATGAAGCAGCACCTGGCTGGAATGCACTGATTTGGAATGTATCATCGAATCCAAATGCTGCAATTGGACGATTCATCAGTGCTGTAGATCCACCTTTGTCAACATAGTATTGTTGAATATGACTCTCTACAACACTACCCATCGCTGCACCTTTCGGGAATTCAGTTGATAGCTTCCAATCAACATAAATTGGAAGCTATCTCCGTTAATCTTAATTGTAAACTCTTTTCGATTTCCATTAAAATCATTTACTGTAACAGGTTTACTAACAAGTTTCGCTTGTGTTGCCTGCACAGTTGGAAAATCAAGATTCGTTATCGGTTTACTCGTCATACTTACAGGAAGTGCTGAAGCAATTGTTGTTACTGTAAATATACCTGTTTTTGTCATTTGTCCATCTTTTTGCACTTGAACTGTAACTGTAATCGTTCCCCCAGCTGCAACGCCTGTTACTTTTATTGTTCCATTTGAATCATTTGTTACAGTAACTACAGCGTTCGTTATATCACTAGATATAAGAACCAGTGTCTCACCATTTTCCAATGTTAGACGATTACTTGAATCTGTTGCAGTATCTTCAATTGTTACATTCACTAATCCTGTTAGTGCTACAACCTTACTATTTTCAAAAGTATCTACTAAAATCTTGAATGTTGCTTCTGCATCGGCTAATTGTTGTGCTGTTTTACTTGCAACGTTATCAACCTTTAATTGGGCTGCATCAATAGCATTTTTTAGTACGGCTTTGCTACCGACTGCATATTGACCAATCCCTGTACCTTCCATTGTATTCACATGAAGTATTGTTGCTTTTTCAATGGCTGAAATTAATGCTGTAGTATCGCCAGCTTTCACTTTACCATTCTCAAAAGCCAATATTGCTTGATTTAGGTTATCTTCCGCATCTACTAATTGTTGAGCTGTTTAATTTGCAGCATTATCAACTACTATCTGGGCAATATCAATAGCGTTTTTTAAGATCGATCTTGAACCCGTTTCATATTGTCCCACTTCAATTCCTTCTACTCCTTGTGTGTAGAGTTTATTTGCATTTACAAGTGCATTTTTCAATGCTGTTACATCAATGCTTTTCTCGCCTTATCCCTCTTTATCTCTTGTTTTTATAACGAGCTTTCACCGCATACGGCGATCCGTCAACGGTAACATTCCTTACTCATTTCCCCATTTAAATTATAGTTTATTCACTTTCGAAAATACAATATTCCTTCTGCTATTTTTTAAAAATTACGATTTATCTGCATATTAGGTTTACCCCCTTTAGCCAATCACAACACCAAAATATTACATACATATATCTTTATAATCAAATCATATTTTTCGTACCCAAAAAAGTGTGTTCATATTAAACAGTTGACTTAGTGCTTGCACTATAGCATTCAATATATTACTTTGGACAATGAAAACAGTTGATTAAGTACATGAATGTTATATAGCATCGTTTTCTCTCGAATTAACTTCACCTTTACCTGAACAATATCAACTCGTTTTTCTGGTACTTCTTTTAGACGTTCCTCTTTCATGACATCTCCTCCTGAAAAACAACAAAAAGTCCTAACACCTCCAAAGATGTTAGGACTTATTCTAATAATATAATCTATATTTATCTTTGACTTCTTCGGCCACAAAAGTAAAACTCATGAACAGGAAATCTTTTAAAGATGAACTCTTCTAGATGTACAACCAATAGTTCTATACTAGCAACACTCCCTAATTATTTATATCAATGATTGTATCAGTATCTAGATTAAAAGATATTTTAATACTGCTACTATTAGGATTTTCACTGTTTTCAGTGTATGTCACAACAAGCGTATTATTATCAACCTTTATAGAACCATCTGTATAAATTGTATCTATTTTATTTGTAAAGAAATATTTATAATTAGCTACATTATTTACGATAGTAATAACTTCGCCTTTACATAATGTTGTAGAAACCCCATTATGTTCTAAATCATAAGTTATATGATAGACACCGTTAAGTTGCTCAATAGTTAATATTTTTGCAACACCATAAATATTCATTGGAGATATGATTTTCTTATTCACTAACTCATTTAATACTTGTTCAATCGTGCTATTCTCGTCTTATACACTTTTATGCTTTCAATCGAGCCTACACCATACAGGCAGCTTTCACTGCATACGGCGTTCCGTCAGCCACTAAATTTCTTACTTATTTCCCCATTTAAATTATAATCTAGTTATTACATAAAGTATAATAATTTTCTTTTTATTCCTTTTTGATTTGTTTGATTTATTAATTGACTTACTTTTTAGCCAACCGCAACGACCCAATACAATATCTACATAAGCTAAATGCACATAAAGAAAAGCCCCACGCAAGATTTGGGACTGAACCCCATTAGTGAGACAGTCTCAAAAAAGCATCACCCAACCAGTTTCCGATAATTAATTGGAGACTGGTTGTTTAATTTCAATTGAATACGAGTATTGTTATAATAATTTATATAATCTCTTACGGTTTGATCTACAATGGCCATTGTAGTTCGAGTTAATCCGTCGAGATAAAACGTTTCTGCTTTGAGTGTCGCATGAAACGATTCAATTGGGGCATTATCAGCGGGCGTTCCTTTACGGGACATGCTCATGATAATGCCCTTTGCTTTGATTGCTTTTTGATACGCTGCTGAAGTATAAACTGACCCCTGATCGCTGTGTAAAAGACAACCTTGCGGTAAAACAGGTAATTGCTGAAGTGTATCTAACACAAGATTTACATTTTGAGTATCAGAAATCGTATAAGCAATAATTTCACCATTAAATAAATCGAGTATACTAGATAGATATAACGTTTTCCCGCCAAAAGGTAAGTAGGTAATATCTGTAACGAGTTTCTCAAAGCGCTTTTGTGATGTAAATTCACGATTCATCAGATTATTAGCCCGTAAGGTGGTTGTCCTGTTTGTTTACGTTTTTTAACTTTCACACGACATTGCCAACCATACTTTTGCATTATACGTTGCACAGCCTTATGGTTCACAACCCGATCTTGTCTTAAGATAGCTGTGATTTTTCGATAACCATAACGATATTTATTTGCTTTACAAAGTTCCCCAACGCTTTTCTCTAATTGGTACGCCCCTTGAATCCGTTTGGATTCTTGACGCCATCTATAATACGTAGATCGAGGGACATTCAATATTGCACATAGTTCTTGAACAGTTACTTGTTCTTTTAATTTTTCAATTATCTCCACAATTACTTGTCCAACCACTTCCTTTCCAATTCGGCGTACTTTTTTAAAACTTCAATTCGTTGCTTTAAAAATTTATTTCTATCTCCAACTGTTCGATAGCTGAAAGATCATCTGGACCTTTCCCAAAAGTATATTGCTTTCCCACAGGTTGTTTGAAACGATGTATTTCACCATTCTTATACCAACGTGTCCATGTTTCTATTTGAGTGTCATTACGAATATTTAATTCTGCTAATATCACCTTTGTAGGAATACCCTGTAACTTCATTTCAACTGCTTTTAATTTTACTTCTTGCGGATAACTCACTCTCGTTCCCATAAAAATAAGCACCTCCAATAGATATTAGGATACATTACCCTAAATTCAATTGAAGATGCTTTTTTGTTTTGTGTAACCCGAAGGGGTCAGTTCATTTCTCTCACATAGGACTCTCCCTCTCTAACCTCACTCATTGTATCTTTATAAATTGTATTGTATTGTATTGTATTGTATTATCAGAATTGTTTGTGCACCCGATACACTGTATTCATCGATGATAAGCAAAGGGAATTTCTAACTGTTTAACAACCTTTATACTAACATCACTTTGACCATGAACAATATTATTATCGTCTTTCCAGATTAATTTAAACTGATATTCACCTGTTAATGCTTTGAATTTAATATAATTTGTTTTAAGCACTTGCTTCCCACCAATAAGCTTTTCGTCAGACAACTCATTTCTATTACTATGGGGCTCCATAATATCATCAGAGATACTAAAAGTTGACTTCCATAAATCGTAGCCACGTACGTACTTTGGTATAATACTACTTTTTAAACTCTCTTCCCCAACATAAGTACTTGCAACTGGGAAGTAAACTCCAGGAATATTTTTTGTATCAGCATCCTTTAACACTAGAGCACCATCAATATAGATATCAACCTTTGTTGCATTTTTTATTTTGTCAGATTTTGGCTTTAAGAATTTTATTTCCTCATATAGTTTACTTATATCCATATCACCCTTTAATGATAGGGATAGTGTATAGAGTCCCTCACCTGCACTATTCCCCTCATTATTCACGAAAAAACCATCTTCATCTAATGAGTGATTGGCATCTACATATATTGTAAATGTATTATCTTTAAACACTGGAGAATTATAGTCAAAATATGTTTCTAAAGCATAAGAAAATGATGCACCATCAATATCCACTTGCGAAACGCTATTCTCGTCTTATACCATTCGTTCCCAAATGACTTTTGATCCGAGCCTACACCGTACAAGCGACTTTCACCGCATACGGCGTGCCGTCAGCATTTTAACTTATTTCCCCATTTCAATTATATAATATTTTGGAGGTTTTTTAAATCCCAATATTCAGACATTTCAACACAACTTTATACCTAATTTAACAAAATACTATTAAACGACTAATTCTTGTATAGACCATTTTATTTATATATATTTATTATATTACCTGAACTTTATTTACCTATTTTTCAAATCACCTAAAATAGTACCGAGAAGTGGACACAATCAAACCACACGAGCTTAATTGATTGTGTCTAAAATGCTCACGATCCATATCTACAAAAAAACGATGCTTAATTTCATAAGCATTTTGTGTGAGGAACGAATATGGTGATTTTGATACAGCATGGATTTTTCCAGCACCCCATCCACTATCTGAATCCTCTTTTCAGATATTTTCTTTTGTTTCTCTTCCATATGAACTCATGCTTATATTATAAAAAGCCCTTCACTCCTGCTGGAATGAAAGGCGTCATTCTGTTACTTCTTAATAAGATTAAATTTCAAAAGTGAGTTGTTACGTAAATTTATTAATACAAGAACTAAACACTAAAAAGAAAAGCCATACTAAGATTTCTCTCGCATAGGACTCTCCCTCTTATTTTGTCCAGATGCTTTCTTTTGTTGGGACATCTTAAGCAATAAAGCTTACTTCAATACCATTTATTGTTAGGTTTACTGTTTTAATAGAACTATTTTTATTTTTTACTACATCTGAAACTAAGGTAACAGATGTCTCACCTTCAGTTTTCCAATTGCTACCTTTAGCATTTCCGTTCCATACATAATCCTTACCATCAAACGTAATCTTTTTAACAGTAGTACCCTGATCCGCTCTGTGTAATGCACCTAAATGTATCTTCAGTAGGTAATATACTTTGATTATTGATAGGTGCTAATTTTTCATCAAATCCAGCCGGAAATAAATATAAAAAGTACTTTTTCTTCCCGTCAGATTTCAATTTTACTTCCTTATTACTTTTCGGATTTGTTCCTGTAACATTTAATACTGCCTTTGATGCATTTTCCGGAGCAGTAATTTCTATATCTACCCATGGTGTAGTAATTCCTTCTAATTCATATGAATATAATACAGAATATTTAGAAACAAAGCGAGCTTCTGTTTTATCCCTAAAATTGATAGTAAAAGCATTTAGGTGGTCCTCAAGAGGAATATTCTTGTAAGTATCTGCCGAGCCAATCCAATAAAGACAGCCAGTTGGTATATTGAAAATATTATTGCTATTCTCACCTTATGTCTTATAATGAGCCTTCACCATGCATGTGACTTTCATCGCACACAGCAATCCTTCAGCGGTAAAATATCTTACCTATTTCCCCAATTAAATTTATTCTATAAAATACATTTTTTTCATTAGAATTTACTTACGCAATGTCTATACGCTTTGCGGATACACAATTTTTTCCTTCAAAAATTAAAAATGCAATTTACTCTATGATGGGATGAATGGTACTACTGATTATTAGGATATATAGTTAAGAGTTCATTTATTCGGTTCTAGTATTTTTTTCAAACTTACTTGGGTGGTAATTAAGTAATACAATACACCTCTAATTGTCCTTCATCAAGTAAAAATCAACTCAGAGCAATTTAAAGAATCATTACTGATTGAAATAATAATTCACCAAGGTGTAATAGTTCCCGGAAAGTAAAATAATTTTTTTAGCACAACTACTCATTTGTACTTATTAATTATCAAAATAATTTCGTCTAACAATAGCTAATACTACTTAAAAGATTTGAAGAGCTTTTTCCTAATTTTGGCATAAATTTCAAGTAAAAAAATTCAGTAACTAATCGTGGGTAATGGTATGTGGTTGATACCCTATTAGAAAAGTATTGCAAATTAAATTTTCCTCACTTTTCCAATAATATACTCACCAAATGGCAACAACGATATTAATTTTATAATGATAATGCTTATACATAAACTAATAATAAACAACATAGCGACTCGAAGTGGCAGAGTATTAAATAAATCAACTACATAAGGCGCTAGATATCTTTGTACTTGCCAATGTAATAAATAAATTCCCAATGAATATCTACTTATCAAGTTAATTATTCCATTATTTGGGATATAATAACCAAATGCTAAAATAAAGGCTGTTACTGCAATACTTAAAGGTAAAATATGTAACTCTCTTGATGATGGCCAATTATTCCCATGCTCAAATGAAAGCCAAACCAATAATATAGCACTAAACAATAAAGCTACTGTCCACCATTTATATTTCACTAGTTGATTTGCAATAACTTCATAGTTCTTTCCTATATAATATGCTATAGCAAAATAAGCTACCCAAGCTAGAAAAGGTAATTTTAAGAAATATAATCTTTCATTTATCCAAGGAGTATTTAAATCTAACCAATACAGATAGACATACATAATGACTATACTAAGAGGTAAAAATATTAAATTAGAGACTTGAAACCTCGTTGTTAAATAAAATAAAAAGTAAAACTGAAAAATAATTAAAATAAAGTAACCTTCATAGTCTCCAAAAATTAAATTTTTATATAGTTTTTCCTCAAGCACTACATTTGAATATAAATCCCAAGATACAAATGCATCAATCACACCAAATACTAGAAATGGTACGAATATATATTTAAAACGCTTACTCCAAAAACCTTTTCTTAATCCATCTGGATATTTATATACCAAAATTAAAATAGAGATAATTATAAATGTTGGAGTAGCGTAACATAACAATATTCTAAAAAATTGATAAGAACTATTTAGTTCTGGCATTCCTACAACTGCACCTATTCTAGTCGTACTATGAAGAAATACTATACTCAGACAAGCTACTGCTCTTAATAAATTCCATTCCTTGATCAAATTATTCCTTCTTTCATTACATATCATAAGATATAAATAATTTATTATTTTTTCTGATTCTACCTCAAATCTTAGAGTTGGTTGCCCAATATCTGATTGTGAAATCAAATGGAAATACACCGATCATAAAGTAAAAAAACAGGAATAAACCCCAAATATAAATTTATAGCAAATTTCATAGAAAAAGAACTTGGCGAATTTACGGCTATGAACCATTTTAAAGTGTGATACAATTTGTCATTGAGAATTAAAACTCGATATTGAATTTGTTTAAGAACCAATCATCATCGTATTTTCGCTTGCTAAAATACAATGCTCTTTGTTCTAATACACTATCTTTAATATTGTCTTCTACAAATTGATTCGTTAATTGTTGACTTCTAACAAATTTCTTACATTTTTCAATACGCTCTTCACTAAAGTGACTATATGCTAATCTAATCATGTTGTAATCTGAAAAGTTAGCGTTCATTTGATAAGGGAATACTTTCCTAAAAATGTGTAATATTTGAACGCTCGGTTCCACCGAACATTTGTATCCAAATAACCACATACGAATCGAAAACTCAATATCTTCAAATCCCCATACCCTAAAACGCTTTTCAAATCCTCCTACAGCAAAGAAAATCTCTCTACTAATAGCAAAACATCCACCAGATAATATTGCTGTATCAGACAGCTCAGTTCTAACTCCATTCCACTTGGCTCTAAAATTTGTCATATTGAGCGTTTGTCCATATCCTTTAACTTTAGGATTATCATGTGGTGAAATAATAGGTGTAACTGCATTAGTTAAATTATTTTCTAACGGCTTTATCATTTTATCTAACCAATAATCCTCAAAAAATAAATGTGCATCACAAAAAATGAGGTATTTCCCTTTAGTAGCCTCTGCACCTACATTTCTAGCTTGTGAAGATCCAATACCATTGGCCTTAATATACTTAATCGGAACTGTTGATTTAAAATCTTTTAAAAAATCACAGCAACCATCTTCACTATTATCATCAACAATTATTACTTCATAACTTCTATTTGTCTTAGTACTAATTAGCGAATTCAAAGTATTTAGAACATTATTCCCTTCATTCTTCACTGGGAAAATAATCGATATTAAATCCTCCATTACGTATACCACCTCTGCTTTTTTATTAAAGTTTTACTTAAAATTTTTATAATTTATAGCTTCACTTTCATTTGGTACTTAATTACATAACACATTACTCACAACTTACACACAAAAGAGTATCTAACTGTATATAACAGATTAGACACTCTTCAAATTAAAAACTAAATTACTTATACTTAATTATTCAGCCTTCTTCTTAGTAATAATACTTTCAAAAATTTGAGTTAATGAAGTATATCCTTCTAAATCAGCAATTTCACTCCAATAATCATTAAATGTAGCATTAATCACAATACCACTTGCATCCTTTAATGCTAGAGCATTCGTTGGATTAATATCATAAATAATACCGCTACTTACATTTGAAGTATACTCTGATATTGAAAGTTCTTGTTCATTTCCTTCTGCGTCTGTTACAACAATTTTAGATACATAATTATTTAAAACCTCTTGAGCATCTTCTTCTGTTGGTGCATCTGTTGGCGCATCTGTTGGTGCATCTGTTGGTGCATCTGTTGGTGCATCTGTTGGCGCATCTGTTGGTGCATCTGTTGGTGCATCTGTTGGCGCATCTGTTGGCGCATCTGTTGGTGCATCTGTTGGTGCATCTGTTGGTGCATCTGTTGGTGCATCTGTTGGTGCATCTGTTGGTGCATCTGTTGGTGCATCTGTTGGTGCATCTGTTGGTGCATCTGTTGGTGCATCTGTTGGTGCATCTGTTGGTGCATCTGTTGGTGCATCTGTTGGTGCATCTGTTGGCGCATCTGTTGGTGCATCTGTTGGCGCATCTGTTGGTGCATCTGTTGGTGCATCTGTTGGTGCATCTGTTGGTGCATCTGTTGGCGCATCTGTTGGTGCATCTGTTGGTGCATCTGTTGGCGCATCTGTTGGCGCATCTGTTGGCGCATCTGTTGGTGCATCTGTTGGTGCATCTGTTGGTGCATCTGTTGGCGCATCTGTTGGTGCATCTGTTGGCGCATCTGTTGGTGCATCTGTTGGTGCATCTGTTGGCGCATCTGTTGGCGCATCTGTTGGTGCATCTGTTGGTGCATCTGTTGGTGCATCTGTTGGTGCATCTGTTGGTGCATCTGTTGGTGCATCTGTTGGTGCATCTGTTGGTGCATCTGTTGGTGCATCTGTTGGTGCATCTGTTGGTGCATCTGTTGGTGCATCTGCCATAATTAATTCATTACTGTTGTCACTTAATTTTAAGATCTTTTCAATCCCATTTTCCACATCTAACAATTTTAATGAAGTGAAATTATTATTCGAATCTACACTAACTTTTACTGTTAAAGTAATTTCTTGAGCTGATAATTCACCCTGAACTTCTTCTTCATTATTTAAATTAAAATTCGTATCACTTTTTAAACGTTTATTTAATGCAGAAAGTGCTTGGTCAAAAGCTGAAGTTTCTTCAGCATTTACAATTGCAGCTGGTACAATTGCTGATGTTGCCAATAATGTGGCTAGTGTTGCTTTAGTAGTACGATTTAAAAAATTTTTGCTCAACTTATTCACCTCATAATTTTTCTTTCTATACCAGATATTCAATTTTAAAAAAGAGAATACAGCATTTTGAAGACTCATAATGTGTATTCTCTTTAATTTCGTTATACGAATATTACCTCTTAAGAATTACCAAATTACTTAGCTTTAATTGTACCTGCTTTTACTGCATCTTCACTTGTTACATTTGCAATACGCACGTAATAACGGTCTGCAATTGAAGCGTGAGGATAAATCGAATATTCACTATTACCAATTACAAATACATAATCATTTGTTACTGTTTTACCTGCTGTAGGTTGTGATACTAAGTCAGTCTTATTGAAACCTAAAATATATCCACCAAATGCTGTATCTTTATTAATGTTATAAGCAGTTAATACATTATCAATTTCAGATTTGCTATTCTCACCTTATGTCTTATAGTGAGCCTACACCATGCAAGCGACTTTCATCGCACACGGCGTTCCATCAATAGTAAGTAATACTTTTTATACCCAAATTCATAAGTAATGTTTCACACGAAAATATACCTATCAATTAGGTGAAAATAGAAACCAATCATTATAGAATGATTGGCCCTATGAAATTGTAAGCTTAAATTTGGGGAAATAAGCTTTTATAGAATTCTACTACTGACTGGGTTCCTTCGCTCCTGCTAGTTTTACCCTTCTCATATGTTACCATACAAGTCCAAACGGCTAGCCATCAACACTACTATGAACCCGCTGCCATCTTTATAGTCTCACTGATGCTGATACATCTACTCTATAAAGACTTCAAACGTTCCGTTACATCCATCCCTTATTTTGATAACCTTAGGTCTCCACTATCCAGGAGTGAGAACGACTAGTTTAACAGTCAATTTTACTAATCGCCATACCAACATTGCAGAAGGTAGGATACATGCCGAACTCCTAGCTTATTTCGCGACATGTACTACCTCACCCTGCCTACATGGATTCGTCTTCCTGACCATAGCTATCTTTTAAAGAGCCCCGCCTCAGATTCGCTTGAGTACGACTTCACCTGACTTAATCCCTTTTGTGTATCAGCACATCACTGGATCCAGGAGGATTAGGCACTTGCCTGATAGACTGTTTAGCAAGGATAGGAAATTCACCTATCAAATGGAAGTTAACAGTTAGAAATAACACACTAATAAGTAATAGTCAAATTTCATTAAAATTTATACATACTTATAGGGTGTATTTCCGCTTATTTCACTAGTACTGAACTAGTTTATAAAGCAACGTTTCGTTTATTTTTATTCAGGAGTTGCTTCTAAATCAGCAATTTTAGTAGCCAGGTCAGTTAATAAAGTTGCTTCTTTAGTTAATTGAGCTTTAGCAGCAGCAGATAATTTATCTAAATCCGTTTTAGCAGCAGTTACAGCAGCTTTGTCAGTAATTGCAACAGTCTCAACTGTTTTAGCTAAAATTACTTTATGATCCAATTTAAACTTTTCCACTACAGGTTTAGCTTGTTCAGCATCCGTTGCATAAACAACAGCTGTAGCTAGTTTTTCTTCAACAGTACCTGAAGCAGTTTTAACATCAGTGTAGGAAACTTTCAATGATCCAGCTTTATCAGCAGCTACATACGCTACGAACTCACCAGAGTTTGCAGATGTTTCAGTAAGTTCTAATTCTGTTGCAGTAGCAGTGCCATAAGTTAGTTTTACTTTTACTTTGTCTTGAACTGCTGGGTTAGTATCTAAATCTGCATCAGTTAATGTTACAAGTGCTTTTGCACCTACAACATAATCAGCTGCATCAAGTTCAATCACACCAGTAGTACCTTTTCCGCCAACTACTCCAGGAGTGAATGTTGTACCATTGTTAGAAACAACTGTAGTAGCACTTTCAGCAGAAATTGTGTTATTTGCATTAGGTGAAGTTAATGTTAATTGTGTAACATTAGCTCCTACAACAATGTTATTGTTAGCAGTACCTAATAAAGTAATTGTTTGTGAACCTGTACCGTTGATGATGATTTTACCAGCAAATGTACCAGTTGTTGTATCAAATTTAGCGTTGCTATCAGAGATAACTACGTTACCAGTAATAGAGCCAGCATTTACAAATGATGAACCTGCAACATCGATAATGTTTACATTACCAGTAATTGTTGCTGTGTTGTTAATATGTGCATTTGGAGCATTTACAGTTACATCACCAACTACAGAACCTGTTAAGTTAAGTGTAGTTGTCGCAATAGTGTTAATTGTTAAACCACCACTAGTGATGTTTAAGTTAAATGAAGTTTCTCCGTTTGCAAGAGCTTGATTAAATGCTGTTTGTGAATTAATTGTAACAGGACCTGCCACTCTGTCATTTGTAATGTTCAGGATATATTTGCCATCTGCAGTTTTAGTTGCAGAAACACTATCCGTTGTAGTTAACGCTGCTTCGAA
The DNA here is from genome assembly GCF_038630435.1 of Lysinibacillus sp. FSL K6-4013. Taxonomy (NCBI): domain Bacteria; kingdom Bacillati; phylum Bacillota; class Bacilli; order Caryophanales; family Bacillaceae; genus Lysinibacillus; species Lysinibacillus sp. FSL K6-4013. The sequence goes on along the minus strand of NZ_CP152031.1, from coordinate 676,020 downwards.
CACATCGTATTCTACACGAACACCAGCAATTTGATATTGAGCTACATCGTCTTCATCATAAGAAAGAGTATATGATGCACCTGTTGCATTTTGGATTACAAATTTTTGATCTGGTTTGTTAATAGAAATTACTTCTCCAGTAGCTACATCAGCAGTAGATGCAGTTGTGAATGATACTGTAGCATCTTGAGTCGGAAGAATTCCGTTTGCACCAGTAACATTTACTTTCACTGTATCAGCGCTAGTTGTAGATACACGGATAACTGCTTCACCTACTGAGTTAGAGAACACTTGGTAAGTTTTTGTATTACCTTGGTTGTGGTGAGCATTTAATACAGTACCATTTTCATCTTTAACAATTGTATTACCAAATGTAGAAGTTACGTCAAATGCTAATTGATAGTTACTTACAGTTGGTTTATACGCAAATCCATTTTGGTCAACAGATTGATATTTTATATACGCATCAGTTCCTACAGTTGTAGAAGTAATTGTGTTACCATTTGCATCAGTAACTTTTAATACTGCATTTTTAACAACTGCAGATTTGAAGTAAGTTACATCTGCAACAGTTTGCACATCTGTTTTATCTAATGCTGGAGTAGAAGTACTACCTGCTGTATTTAAGAATACTGTTGGTTTTACGAAAGCAGTTGAACCATGACCAGCTACACGGAATGTTGCTTTTCCTTCTTTACCAACTGTGATTGCAAACACAGCATTTTTAGTAACTTTTTGGAAGTTGTTTTTACCAGTTGAGAAGTATACGCTATCTGCGAAGTTGTTTTCCTCAAATGTCACATAAGCAGTTGAACCTGCTGGTGCTAATTTTCCATCTTTATCAGTTACTGTAACTGTATAAGTACGACCACCTACAGAATTTTGGTTATATGCACCTGGAGTTGTATCATATTGAGCAGCTTCTGCAACACCTTCTGCTACTACAGATAATTTCAATGCATCAATTTTTGAGTATTTAACTGCTGGAGCTTCAGCTTGTAATGCTGTTTTAGAGTACTCATCATCTACAAGAGTACCAGCAGAGTTAAGATTACCGGATACTGTTTTAGCATCGTATACGATTGGAGTAGCTGTTAAGTTTTCTCCGTATACAGTAAATGTTGCTTCACCATCAGCATCAGTTACCACTGTTGCAACTACGTTGTTTCCGCCTGTTGATAACTCAGTTGGAACTACAAATAGGCTTGAACCTGCATTTTGAACATTTAATTTAGTAACTTTATCAGGTGTAACACCGATATTTTCTTTTACTGTTACATAGTAAGTTGTGTTTTTAGCACCTTTTACTTTGTATGATTTTTTAGTGTTATTAGTAAGATCATTACCTGTAGTAATTTCTGAAACTGCTAATTGGATTTTATCAGCCCAGTATACTTTTGCGTTAGATACTACAGAAGCTTTATCTGTTGCGTAAGCAGCAACTGAATCTTCTGATCCATAGTAACGAGTATAAGAATAAGTAGCAACGCCTTCAGCATTTGTATAAGCTACTTTCTCAATTTTTTCATTTGTAGTTTTATTGTTTACGATGTTGAAAGTAACTGGAATACCAGATTTATCTTGACCTTCTGGAACTGTTACTTGTGCTTTAAGAGTAACTTCGTTACCAATAACACCTTGTAATGAAGCTGTTGTAACATCAATTTTTGTTGGGATTACAGCAGCAACACCTTTAAATTTACCGATTTCTTCGTCTTTGTAAGAAAGAACGTATTCTTTATCAGCAGTTTGAGCAGCAGTAGTTAAAACAACAACTTTTTTGTTTGTTTGTTTAATAGCTGCGCTTTTCACTTCTAAACCGTCGATTTTGAAGTTTTCAGCTTTTACATTATCAACATCAACTTCTTCATCAAATGTTACTTCAACAGTTGTAGCGTTGATAGCTTTGATTGAAGCGTCAACTGTTTCAACAGCTAGATCAAGCGTACGAGCGAATACTACTGCGAAGTCTTGGCGAGTAATTGCTGCGTTTGGTTTAAGGTTTAATTTGCCGTTTTCTTCAGAACCAGTGAAGATTCCGTTTGCTACAGCAGTTTCTAGAGCATCTTTAGCCCATGGTTTAACTTGAGAAGCGTCAGCGAATTGGCTTAGGCTTTCGCTACCTTCTAAACCGAAAGCATCTACAAGAACTTTAGCTGCTTCAGAACGAGTTAAAGATTTGTTTGGAGCGAATTCGTTTGCACTTACGCCTTCAAAAATGCCGTTTGCTACTACTGCTGCGATTGAGTTGTAGTACCAAGCACCTTTTTTAACGTCTGAGAAGTTTACATCGCCGTCAGCTTCTAATTCTAGAGCTTTCGTGAAGATTTCTGCAGCTTGTGCACGAGTTACTGTGTTAAGTGGGTTGAAGTTCCCGTTAGTGTCACCTTGGATTACACCAGCGTCAACTAAAGATTGAACTGCTTCTTTAGCGTATCCAGAGATTTTGTTATAGTCGTTTACTTGCGCAGCAGATGCTACAGGTACGATTGCCGATGCAACTAATGCAGCTGTTGCTGATGCCGCGAAGAACTTACGGCCTTTGTTTTGCTTTGCCATTAATGTATTCCTCCCTAAAATTCCTTAAATTGATATTAATCCAACGAAAACTATAGTACCGCCTAGTTACCTAAATGTATGTATTATAGCTTTCTTGAATAATACAAAACTAAAGCAAATTTGTTAGTAAATTTACTAGAAAAAGCGTAGTAGAATACCATTCTAGTAAGTTTATTCACTTTCTACAATAATATAACACTATCTTTTCCGAAATTCAAGCATTGGGACATAAATTTAGTTATAGAAGATTTTTTTACCATACCTAATATGGTATTTAGTAAAACCCATTAAAATTACAACTAATTATATCCTCATTTGGATTGGTAACATATAGTTCCGTTACCTATTATACCTTACTCTCAATAATAACCAAGCATTTTCTGGAATGGTTACTAAATTGTCAAAAATTAAAGACTCCCGTAATATTTTAGTTATAATTGTAAAGAAACAGAAATATAGAAGGCGTTTCTTAGCGAATTCTGCCTCTTCCCCACCAACTTTATGAGTTTCTTCTTTATTAAGTAAATGGTTAAATCTATCTGTCCCCATGTTGTAATAATAGATTGCCACTTTTTATGCTACACTTTTGATAGTTTGATAGAACATATCAGCTATTGAAGGGAGCTTAAAAAATGAAACGTAAATTTCCTCTTTATGGGGCCGTACTGGCAGGCATGTTATATCTTGCGCCAACTTCCGCTTCTGCAGAAGATATTTCGAAGCACTGGGCCTACCATGAAATGAACTATCTTATTACCAACGATTTAATGAAGGGTGATGAATTCGGCAATTATCGTCCGAATGATGCTGTCACTCGAGCTGAATTTGCAGCCTTTCTTGTTAGAACACTGAACTTGCCAGCGGCTTCTAGTCAGGCAACCTTTACAGATGTTAAAAAAGGTGACTGGTATTACGGAGTAGTCGAACAAGCAAGCTATCACGGGCTAATTAAAGGTGATGAGCAAGGCAAATTCCATCCGAATAATCACATTAATCGTCAGGAAATGGCGGCTATGTTAAAAAGAGCTCTTACTTATCAAAACATCAATACTTCTTCCTCCCCTATTGCTTTTAGTGATAATGCGCGCATTGCCAAATGGGCCTATGCAGATGTACAAGCTGTCGTCACAACAGGACTACTTGTTGGGAAGCCAAATAATCAATTTGCACCTCTTGCTCAAACAACTCGTGCTGAGGCAGCTACCGTGCTCTATCGTTTAATCCATCTAGAGGCGCCTGGGGCAGGTGGTAAGCAATACATGACGACGAATTACTCACATGATTACTCTTCTGTAGTGAGTAAACAAACAATGAATAATCCAAAGGTCGATGGTGCTGGCATTTTCACGGCTAGCGAGGCACTAGTGTCATACTATGTACACCCAAAAAGCTTTATGCAGGATAGCCCATCTTATTATCAATTCCTAAAATTATCTACTGTCGTTAATAACCTGAGTGCAAAAGAGCTGAATGATAAAGTACTTGCGAATAAAGGTAGCTTAGCAGGTACAGCGGATGCCTTTATTCAGGCTGGTGTAGACAATAAGATTAATGCTATTTATTTAGTCTCCCATGCCTTGCATGAAACAGCCAATGGGGCTTCTGCACTTATTAAAGGGATCGAGGTTGGCTTAGATACAAATGGCAAACCGATGATGGCGACACCAGAAAATCGCGATAAATTAACTGCTATTAAGACAACCTACAATGCTTACGGTATTGGCGCTATTGATGCTGATGCTAATAAGTATGGTGCGGAGCGTGCTTATACAAATGGATGGTTTACTGTTCAGGATGCTATTATCGGAGGTGCCCAATTTGTAAAGGATCAGTATATTAGCAAGGGTCAGGATACGCTTTATAAAATGCGTTGGAATCCTGATAATCCGACAGTCCACCAGTATGCAACACATGTGATGTGGGCTGTCATTCAAGCGAAGAAGATCTATGATATTTATGAATTAATTGGTGCTCATACGACAACTAACCTAGTGTTTGATGTGCCTGCATATCAAAGTCAATCTTCCGCTCCTTTATTACCGAATCCATCGAAGCAATACGCATTGGATTTAGGGTTAGCTGGAGCAGCAGGTAAAACGACGATTAATCTCAATATGAGAACGTATCCGAATACAGCAGATAATGCTTCGATTATTACGAATTTGCCAAAGGATACCTCCTTTAAAGTTCTTGGTGAAAATGGTGGTTGGTTGAAAGTAAGTGTCAATGAACAAGAGGGCTGGGTGCTTGATGATTATGTGAGTCTTGAAAATGGCTTACAAATTGTCAATATGAACATTACACTCAATGTTCGAAGCGAACCATCTACTACAAGTGCTATTTTAGGTACTGTTAAACCGAATGGCTTTATTATCGGCGTTGTAGACGATAAAGGTGAATTTATAAAAAATGGTGCCTGGTATCAGGTGCTTTACAACGGAAAAACAGGCTGGGTACATGGCGATTATATTGTAAAAAAATGATTTTAATAGGATGCGCAAAAGAAGAGTGCGATGATGATTCGCACTCTTTTTGTTAGTCATTTTTTAGCACCTAGATGAAAGCGCTATATAATAGAAGAAACTCGAAATTTTAGGATATAATTTTCAAACTATCCTCCTAAAATTTAGTAGTTATCTACGTCAAAATAGTGTCCTAAAAAAGCTTAATAGGACGAGTGCTATTTCCTTTAACATTCGTTCAGTTATTAGCGCTATACCCTAGTTAGTCCCCGTTAAACCCATTATCGAAAATTTCCTGTCAATATTGCTTTTATGGTATGATAGATTGCAGTGAAAATGGAATTACAGAAAGGTTTGAACACTATATGAGGCATGTAACGATTATGGGCATACCCTTTTTACATATTGGTCAGCAAGGGTTTGTTGATTTACTCGTTAATCGTATTGAACAGCAAGAAAAAACTTTCGTTGTGACAGCCAATCCTGAAGTTGTCATGCAGGCAAATGAAAATCCAACTGTCATGAATTACTTAAAGCAGGCAACTTACATTTGTGCGGATGGCATTGGTGTCGTTAAGGCTGCACAAATCCTTGGTGATTCACTTCCAGAGCGTGTAACTGGCTATGATACGATGGTACGTCTGTTGGAAGTTGGTCAGCAAAAACGTTTTAAAATCTATTTATTAGGTGCTCAAAAGGAAACCATCGAAAAGACGGTTGCCAATATTCATAAGAACTATCCAAACGTTGATGTCGTTGGCTATCATGATGGCTACTTCGACTGGAATAATAATGATTTTGCAAAAGAAATTGCAACTTTACAGCCTGATCTTGTATTTGTGGCATTAGGTGTACCAAGACAGGAAAAATGGATAACGGAAAACCTTGAGAAATTTTCAAAGGGTGTATTTATCGGTGTAGGTGGCTCCTTCGATGTCATCGCAGGCACTGTAAAACGTGCTCCAGTACTTTGGCAAAAGTTAAATCTTGAATGGCTCTATCGACTGTTACGCCAGCCAAGTCGATTTGGCAGAATGCTTGTACTCCCACGCTTTGCTTTAAAGGTATTTGCATTAAAGCTTAAAGGTCAGGGCAAAACAAAATGAGTCAGTCAACATTTGTTAAAAGCACACTTATCCTAACGATAGCAACCTTACTTTCTAAAGTAATCGGTAGTATCTTCCGTATACCACTTCAAAATATTGCTGGTGATGAAGTACTCGGTATTTTTAGTCTTGTCTATCCTGTTTATATGGTAGCCCTTTATTTATCCGTTGCAGGTATCCCTATCGCTATTTCTAAGCTAATTGCGGAAGCCAAGACGAGTCAGGATACTGCCAAAATTAAGAAAATTTATGTGACTGCAAGAATCCTTGCATTATCCTTTGGCGTCATTAGTTTTACAATCATTTACGGCTTTTCAGAGCAGATAGCAAATGCACTTGGTGGGCCATCAACAGAGATCGCCTTAATTATTGTTGCCCTTACATTACTGGTAGCTCCTTATATGGCTGTCTATAGAGGATTTTTCCAAGGCTTTGGGGATATGCGACCTACTGCCATCTCGCAAGTGATTGAGCAGTTAGTACGTGTTGCGTTAATTTTAATCGTTGCTTATTTCCTAGTAGCAATGGATTATTCAAATGACATCGTAGCTGGTGGAATTATGGCAGGCTCTGTATTAGGAGCTCTAGGGTCACTTTTCTATTTACTCTTTAAATATTTCCGTTCTTCGGTAAAAGTGACGAGTAAGGAGAAATATTCTGGTAAGGATTTCTCTAAATACAGTAAAACCATTTTAAAAATTTCTATTCCAATTGCGATTGGTTCTGTCACAATGGCACTCTTTAACTTTGTTGATTCCTTTACGGTTACATATGGCTTAAGAAGTGCTGGTGCAGATGCGAGTGAAATTAGCTATCTTTATGGTATTTATGGTCGAGGACTAACATTAGTTCAAATTACGACTGTTTTTGCTTCTTCGATTATCTTGCCGCTTGTACCTTTGATTACAACGAAGCTAGCTGAACGTAAATTGGATGAAACACGCACTATTATTGAGCAAACTCATCGTATGACACACCTTATTTCATGGCCAGCTGCGATTGGGCTACTAGCCTTAACCTTGCCTTTAAATCTAGCTCTTTTTAAAGACTTAGAGGGAAGCTTAATGTTAGCCATCATCAACCTTAGCTCTGTCTTTACATCTCTGACTTTGCTTGGAACAGGTATTCTACAGGGTATGAATGCTGCCAAAACAGGAGCCCTCATTATTTTGAGTGGTGTTGTCCTTAAGGTGTTTTCTAACATCTTCCTTATTCAGGCATTCGGTTTAGATGGTGCTGCCTATGCAACTTTGCTAGTGTATTTTGTGTTATTTATTGTGAATTCTGTCTTTATTTATCGTACGATTCGCTTTACTGTCCTTGGAAAAGATACGGTGAAAATGATTGTGTCTTCAATTGTAATGGGAGCCGCAGTTGGATTACCAACACTTTGGCTTGACTTTACACATTGGTCAAGAATGTTAGCTATGGGCTATCTAACTGTCGCAATCGTAGTTGGAGGGGCACTTTACTTCCTTCTACTATGGCTAATGAAAGCTATTCATAAACAAGATTTAAAGAAAATCCCTGTTATCGGAAAAAGATTTTCATAAATAAGAGAGGTAGGACACTTATGTCAAAACAGAAATGGCTTTGGGGGATCATTGTTCTTTTACTCGTCGTTTCCTCTACAGGTATCATGATGAGGTGGAATGCAGAGCAATCGAATGATGCTTATGAGATTGTTATTCCCTATGATGAAATACAAACCGCAGAAAAAAATAGCGATCTAACAATGGATGAAATCCTTTCCTCCTTAAAGGATGCTGGGCTGAATACTGTGAGTCTAGAGCCCTTAACATTAAAGGAAATGGATAAACAAAACTTAATTACCGTTTATAAGGAAAGTGAGTTAGCAGCACAATTATTGTTTACACCCTATAAAGATGCTGTTGATATCTCTAATAGCGGCTATTATATTCGAGTACCTGAAAATGAAAGCTACCAAAAGCTGATCATGGAGAGCGTTACACCAGAGGAAGTACAAATAGGTGAAGAAGCTTTTTATTTCCTTCCTGCTTCTAACCACAATTTTGATTTAAAAACACCGATTGGCTACGATCAGCCTGCGATTGACATGATTAGTAAGCATGGACTGGCTCATATCTTTAAGGTGGAAAATGCAGATAATGAAGTAGCTAATGAAAAGTTGGTTAATCAATTAGTCGCTTTAAAAGAGGCTTCAGCAGGCCGCTTACTTGGCCAAGGTGATGAAGCCATTGGATTTGGACAAGAAAACGGCAATCAATTAGTTGAAAAATTAAATGATGCTGGCTATTACTTCTACACAATTGAAAGTAACCCACTTAAAGGCGAAAGTAAAATCGCTCAAATGACGGATTACAATATGATTCGTTTGCATAGCATCAATGTGAACAGAGAGACTAAATTAAAGCTAAATGCAAGTATTGATCGTACAACACGAGCTGTCAAAGAGCGTAATATTCGCTCTATCTTCTATCATATTAAAACAACAGGCAATGCCAAAGAAAATGTTGAAGAAACGATTGATTACTTAAATGGTGTGCATGACACAATGCCAGATCATTTCAAAGCAGGTGAACCAAAGCTATTTGATAAAGTTGCAGTGCCAGCTTGGGTCAAAGCAGCCGTATTAGTAGCAGGTATTTTATTTACCTTTATCATTTCAGAATTAGTAAAATGGATGCCTCTTCGTATCGCGGCAGCTGGCTTTATGGCTGTACTTGCGATTGCGTACTTTATCCTGAAAAGTACTCTATTCTTACAAGCATTTGCACTCATTATTGCTGTCCTTGCACCAACCTATGCAGTCATCAAATCAGCGCAAGGTTCTACAAAGCTATCTAACATAATTGTCCAATATTTAAAGGCAGTAGCAATTAGCGTTATTGGGATCGTTATTGTCATTGGCTTATTGAATGGTAATGCTTTTATAACAGGCTTTGCTGTATTTAAAGGGGTTAAGCTTGTTTATCTTATTCCAATTATGGGTGTCTTATTATTTACAGTAATTGAGATGAACCGACTAGCTGATCAAAACATTAAGAACTCTTTATCCAATACGGTAACATTGTTAAATAAAGAATTAAAATATTGGCATGTGCTACTACTCATTGTATTGGCTGGTGTCGGATTATTTTACATTAGCCGAACAGGAAACTCTGGTTCTGTAAGTGATATGGAATTAGCCTTTAGACAATGGCTAGAAAATACATTGTATGTTCGACCAAGAACGAAGGAATTTTTAATTGGTTTCCCATTCTTCATTTTAGCGTTATATGTAATGGGTATTAATCGTAAATGGGGTAGTATTCTCCTTGTACCAGGTGTTATCGGTTTCCTATCCATCATGAATACATTTACTCACCTACACATCCCAGTAGCTGTTTCTGTGTTACGTACACTATACAGCGTATCTCTAGGTCTTGTAGTAGGACTAGTGTTTATCCTAATCTTCAAAATCGGTTATCGTTGGGTTTCTAAGGCAATCGCGAGGTGGTCATAATGCACGTTGTTTTATCTGGCTATTATGGATTTGATAATGTCGGAGATGATGCCATTCTACTGTCCATTATCCAATCATTAAAAAAGTGGCAAAGTGATATAGAGATCACGGTATTATCTAATAATCCAGCAGCTACTGAGCAAACATATGGTGTCAAAGCCGTTAATCGTTGGAAAATGAAAGAAATTCGCCAATTACTTAAAACAGCGGATGGACTGATTAGTGGTGGCGGTAGTCTTATGCAGGATCAAACAGGCATGAAAACTATTCCTTACTATGCGGGCGTTATTCAAATTGCAAAATGGTTGAAGAAGCCAGTATTTGTTTACGCCCAAGGTATGGGTCCGATTAATCATCCACTTAGTAAATTCATTGTTCGTACAGTCTTTAATAAGGTTGAGCAAATAACGGTTAGAGATAGAGCCTCTCTAGCTCTTTTAACAGAGATCGGTGTACGAAAAGAAACAAAGATCGTACCAGATCCTGTGATGGGATTAAACGGTAATAACTTTCATTGTGATTGGCTAGAAAGTGTTTCTTTATCAGCCGATAGCTATATCTCTGTAAGTGTTCGTGATTGGCCTTCCGCTGTTGCCTACAAAGAGAAAATTGCACATAGCCTAGATGAATTAGTGCGTCAGGGTGAGCAAATCGTCTTCCTCCCTATGCATGGTGAGCATGATTTTATCACTTCACAGGAAGTAGCAGCACTTATGAAGGAAAAGAGCTTAATTGCTCCTGCTGATTTATCCATTGAGGAAAAAATCGCAGTGATTGGTCAATCGCAACTATTAATAGGTATGCGACTACACTCCTTAATTTTCTCGGCAATCTATGCAACACCATTTATTGCGATTTCCTATGACCCGAAAATTGATGCGTTTGCTGATATCGTTGATCAGCCCGTCATCGGTCATGTTGAGGTTGATGATTGGAATGGTGTGACATTGTTTGAACAAGCTGTGGCAATCCTCGAATCCTATACAACGGTTCAAGAAAAAATGCGCCAGGCTGTCATCCCATTACAAGATGAAGCAACAGCAACAGCTAAATTAGCAATTGATGCTTTGTCAAAATAAACATTAAAAAATGATGAATTTCAATGTTAATTGAAATTCATCATTTTTTTCCTACTTCTAATAATTTTAAAATGGATTGGGCCTGTTGCATATGCATGGCTAAAACATATTGACCTGCTTGCATTAAAATTTGCGCCTTCACCATATTCATCATCTCTTTTGCGATATCTGCATCTCGAATACGAGACTCTGCTGCTTGTAAATTCTCTGCCGTGTTCACATTAGCATTATAGGCATGTTCCAAGCGGTTCTGATAGGCACCAAGTCGTGAACGTTCGTTGGAAACACGTTTTAAGGCTTCATCCATTGAAGACATGGCTTTTTCCGCTTCCTCACGAGTAGCAATGGAAGCATCCTTCAATCCAAGTGCCTCGGACCCCATTCCATTGATAAATAATTCTATACTTTGCCCTGCATTTGCACCTGCTTGAATCTTAAGGCCATTTGTTTCATAATCCCCATTGAGTAATGTCTTCGTATTAAATTCTGTATCGGTCGATGTGCGCTGAATTTCCTTTTTTAATTCCTGAAATTCCAAATCTAATTTTTTACGATCATCATCCGTTAATGTATCATTGGCTGCTTCCACTGCTAACTCACGCATACGCTGAATCATGGCATGTGTTTCATTCAGTGCCCCCTCTGCCGTCTGCACAAGAGAAATACCATCCTGTATATTTTTAGCTGCCATATTCAAGCCACGAATTTGTGCACGCATTTTTTCAGAAATCGCCAGTCCAGCTGGATCGTCAGCCGCACTATTAATGCGATAACCCGAAGAAATTCGCAGCATAGCTTTACTCATCGCCCCATAATGATGATTCATATTATTCAGGATTGCCATCCCCGTTGCTGACCACTTACCAAGCATGATTTCACCACCTTCTTGTTTTTATATCGGTTCAACATCTCATCTATTGACCTTTATACTGGAAATTGTTTCTAATTTTTTATGCGTTTTTAACATTTTATAGTTGATTAACTACATAATAAAAGCACCTGCTTGTCATTTATGATAAGTAGGTGCTTACTGGACATTCCATCTATTCAATTTTGAAACCCCCAAGTTGATGGCTCTTTTGCTGTAGCAATTCGAAAAAGAGTTCTTTATCATTCTCTAGTAATGCCTGATCAATCAAATGATCCAAATTTTTCTCCTCTAGCTCTGCAATAAGCTGATCGATTTCGCCAACCGTCACAGTAGAAACCATTGGAATTTGTTGCTTTGGTGTAGCGCTTTCAAGTATTGGTGCTAAATGCTCATGGACATTGGTAATAAGCAATAGTTGATAAAGTGGTAACCGAATAAAGCGATTTCCTTTTTGGAAAACAAAAACCTCAGATAAATTTTCAATCTGCTGTGTCTTCATGTTGATAATCATCTCTTTACCTTCTATGGGAATGAAATGGAAAATCTCATTCTCTTTTAAAATAGAGAAATATTGATAAGCAAATACGAGACGTAATTTATCTCCAGTAACTTTTGTGTAAAACGGCTTCATGTATTGAACTTGCATCATCCTTCATCCCTCCTTAGTTATCTGATTATTCAGATTTTAACATAAATCTAAAGCCTTGTTAACTATCTTTAACTCATTTTTTTCTTTCTGATCATTCAGCTTATCATTACTGCATTTTAATCGTATAATGGAAGGACAGTCTTTTTTTCCTTTTTACAATTAACAATGTTAACTATAGCCATACATGATGAAAGGAGTGAGGTTATGGCATTGTCTATATCGCAATTAGCTAAGGAACATCAAGCATTTGTGCTGACTAAATTAAAAGAAGCTGAACAAGGGTTACATCCTTCCTCTACCGAAGATGAGGAACTAGTGCGCCGTGCTGTCTTTTCAGTAAGGAATAAGTCCATTGTTTTTGAACGATTTAATGGAGCAAGTTCTATATTATATGCAAGTGTTCAAGATGTCAGACCCGCTTCTGTTGAAATTGATTTTTCCAAGGAAGAGCTACATTGTAGCTGTCCTCAAGCAAAATGGTGTCGACATCAAATAGGTGCTTTACTCGCTCTCTACCAATATTTTGATTCTGTTCAAAATTGGTCGAGTGCTTGGCGTGCTCAAAAATCAGTTCAGTTAAAATCTTTAGCAGATGAACGCAGCCCACAAAGCTGGTCGATGATGGTGGATGAGGTGATGAAACATTTATTACCGTCTGGGCGTGTACTAGAGGGCTATGGGCTTTCCGCTGTAAGAACCGATGCTTTAGAGCGTCTTCGTCGGCATATGCCCTTTGAGCGTGAATGGCAACCCCTTTATAAGCTCTATATGGAACTAGCCATTTTAAATTCGATATGGCGGCATTTAAATGAAACACCTGGTCATTCTTTAGATTCATCTTATATGAAATATTTTATCGATCAAAGCACTCAATCTTTTGAGAGCATTCTCACAGAGCTTTCTAATCGGTCACGTCTGTTTGCGACTGACCCATTTTATGACGCCATCCAAGAGCTAGTAAGAGAATTTTTATTAGAACGGCAAGGGCTTTTCGCCAACCGACTTCGTCTATACATGCTGCTATGGGCAGTGCTTTTTTATGAGAAGCCTCGACGTGAAAAGGAATTGGCATATATAAATAATCTTGATCACCCTTCAGCAGAAATTTCTCTACAATCGCTAAAATTATTATTTTATGTGCTATTACAGAAAGAGAATTTGCTGCTTGAAAGTTTGGCACAAATTGATTTACCACAAATGCAGGACTTGTTTGAACTGGCTACTTTTGCTCAACGTGCAGGAGAGTCCTATTCATTAGCAGTCATTTTACGAGCAATTTTACCTTTGACTGAAGTATTTCTACAGGAGGTCGTTCCGGTCGTTCAACGTGCCCAATACGTAAGGCAATTCCAACTTCTATTTGATGAGATCCAGCTTACGGAGGAAGAGGAAGCAATGCTATACAGTGCCTTTGGTGTGTATGGACTACAGCCGTTCTCCAGTTTTTTAATTAAAAAAGGTCGCTATCGGGAATGGGCAGCCCTACATCAATTAAACCCATCCTCTCTATCCTATTTAGAAATGTGTGGATTAAAGGATGTATTGCAGATTGAACCTGCAACTGTTTTACCTTTATATCATGTCTATGCAATGGCTGAAATTGCTCAAAAATCACGCTTAAATTATAAACAGGCTGTGCGTATTTGGAAAAGTATGCGGAGTGCTGCAAAGCGAGCTGGCAAAGCAGCTTATTTTGAAACATATATGCAAACCATTCGTGCAGAATATAAACGACTACGTGCGTTACAAGAAGAAATTGAGAAAGGAAACTTAGTATGATGACAATAAATGCTCCTTCCCCTTTTTCCAAAACACAACAGCTCCGTATTGAAGTAGCTCGGGAAGGATATTTTACGTTGCAGGGTTTTACTGCAAATGGTGCAACAATTGATGTTGATACACTAATTTCTTCGCTATTCTTTACTTATGAGGCAAATGTTTATGGATTATTAACAAATCGGACTGATTATACAATTGAGGTTTCTACAGCTGAGTTACTAGATATTTTTTCAACAAGCTTCCAGCACCCTTTCATCAATTGGATTGGTGCAAATGAAGAAAGTATGGAATGGCTGAAAAAGGTATTCGCATTACAGGAATACTGGCAAGAGCCGTCCCTTTGGTCACATGCTGTGATTGCAGAGGATTTTTTATCATTAAGTTTCCCTATTGATCATATAGATTCAGCATTATTGGAAACAGCTGTACAGCAGAAGCTTTCTCAGGTTGGTCTAATACTAGCTGATTTACCAAAGTTACTACCTTTTTTCCTACGAGGTGGCTGGCCATTAGATCAAGCGCGTCAGGCTGGAGCCGTTTCCGTTTCTTTACGGTTAAGTGAGCCCGAGGAAGAGACAGATGTATGGTTATTAGAAACGGTCCTAAGCACCGCTACAACCAAAAACTATTGGACACCTGCTATTCGTAAACAATCTTTACTTATAGAAGAGGCACTACCTGCAAAATGGCGAATGTTTGCAACTGAAATTGCGCAGCAACAACAACAAATTGTAGAACTTCTATCCACTGATACGATCAATAGTGATATCTTTATTCGTGTGACACTGGAAGATTTAGAAGTTCGCTCATTCCTACGTGAGGATCTCGCTAGATTACAGGCTCTTGGTTTCGATGTTGTACTCCCAGCATGGCTAAAGGATTTAAAACAATCTAAAATTCGAGTACGCGTCACAACTAGCAATGTCTCTACAAGGAAGGTAGCAGGTTTAGATGATATTTTAACGTTTAAATGGCAATTTTCTATGAACGGACAAACGATTTCGGCTGAGCAATTTAAAAAGCTCGTGGATGAGAAACGTGAATTTATTCGTATTGGTACTGAATGGTTCCGAGTAGATGCCAATTGGATGCAAGAAATGCGTGAATTAATGCAGCAGGCAGAAGATGAAAGTTGGACTGTTCGAGAATTATTATTTAGAGAATTACCAGAAGACTTGTCTGCCCCTCTTGAGGAAGAGGATGCAGATGATGCACTGAGAGATGATCCAGTCTTTGCACTAGAAATACAACAATCATTAAAAGCATACATGGAGCAGCTTCTAGAGAAGAAAGGCTTGCCTGCCGTTTCAATTCCATTGTCCTTACAAACCGAATTACGTCCCTATCAATTAGAGGGCTATGAATGGTTAGTCTTTATGCGCCAACAAGGTTTCGGTGCATGTCTAGCTGATGATATGGGCCTTGGAAAAACGGTTCAATTGATTACCTATTTACTTCATATTTATGAGTCATCAACTGATTATACAAAGCCATCCATCATTATTTGTCCTACTTCAGTGCTTGGGAACTGGCAAAAAGAACTTGCTCGATTTGCCCCGTCTCTAATTGTGCATACACATTATCAAACAAATCGAGCAAAGGATGAAGAGTTTAAACAGCTAGTGACAGCAGAAAGACCACATGTCATTTTATCAACCTATGGTACTGTGTCACAGGATACTGAATTTTTACAGAATATCGATTGGGCAGCAGTTGTACTTGATGAGGCTCAAAATATAAAAAATATGCAAACATTACAATCAAAAGCCATTCGTAAATTGCTAGGTGACCATCACATTGCTCTCACTGGGACACCTGTAGAAAATCGTTTATCTGAGTTATGGGCTATTTTTGATTTTATTCATAAGGGTTATCTAGGTAGCTTTGGCCGCTTCAATGAAGAATTTATTTTGCCTATTGAACGGGACGAATCAGAGTCGCATAAACAGAAGCTTCGAGCAAAAATTCAGCCGTTCTTGTTACGTCGTACAAAGCGTGACCCACATTTACAGCTTAACTTACCAGATAAGCTAGAATCGAATGAATATTGTCCATTAACAACAGAGCAGGCTTCACTCTATGAGGGGTATATTTTAGAGACGCTTGATCAGCTAGAGCAGTTAACAGGCTTTCAAAAAAAGGGGCGCGTCTTAAAGATGCTCAGTAAATTAAAGCAATTATGTAATCATCCTGCCTTATATTTAAAGGAACCTTTCGAGGATGCCAAAACAATGCTTGCACGTTCAACTAAGCTAGAGCGCATTGTACAAATGGCAGCAGAGATTGTGGACAATGGAGAGCAATGTCTCATCTTTACACAATATATTGGAATGGGACAATTACTACAGCATTGCTTTAGTGAATTATATAATGTAGATGCACCGTTTTTAACTGGTGCTATGCCTAAGCAGCAGCGAGACCGCTTAGTAGAGGCTTTCCAGGCAGGAGATTTCCCTATATTTATCCTTTCTTTGAAAGCTGGTGGAACAGGACTTAATCTAACAGCAGCCAATCATGTTTTACATGCAGATCGCTGGTGGAATCCTGCTGTTGAAAATCAAGCAACAGATCGTGCTTATCGCATCGGACAGACACAATTTGTGCAGGTCCATAAATTTGTGACAATTGGCACGATCGAGGAAAAAATTGATAAGATGCTGGTGCAGAAATCTGCATTATCCGAAGAGCTTATTCAGTCAAGCCAATGGTTGACCGAGTTAGAAGATCAAGAACTCCGTGATTTAATAACATTAGATATATAATAATGAAGATGCGCCAAGAGCAAATTCTTGGCGCTCTTTTAGTGGAACTTGCTACTTCTTTTCCCTACTTACTTCATCATTCATATTTAGTTGTGTTGAAAATCCCATTGCTGTGCGGTCTTCAGCAATGTTTATTATTAGGGGTACACATCACATTCCTTTCTGTCGTTACGGTGCAAGAATTATAAGGAGAATGGCGGATCAGACAATGAATATTCTCTTGCCCCGTATGTAAACTTTCTTGCTAAGGTAATACAAAATCCTTTAAGTGCTCTTGTTCATTCGGTGGCTGTGACGGTACAGTAACTGCTTCGTCACTATCTCTTTGTTTAAGTTGATAAAATCTAACATCCTCAACCACTACCTCTGTCATAAAAATCTTTGTGCTTTCCTCATTTACAAATGACCTTGTTTGAATACGGCCATTGGCACCGATTAACGAACCTTTACCGCAATATTTAACGATATTCTCTGCAAGCCTTCCCCAAGCTGTACAGAAAACAAAATCTGTATCTACTTCCCCTTGATTGTTTTTAAAATTACGATTAATGGCTAGTGAGAAATGAGTCTGCACACGATTTCCAGATAAGTAACGTAACACTGGGTCTTTTGTAAACCTTCCAACCAATCCGACTTGATTCATTCGTTCACCTCCTTTGTTTTTGATTGCTCTCATCTTACAAAATGATTCCAGCATTCGCAAAAATCAATATTGTTAATTTCCTTCAGTTATTGAGCATAAATTGGGTAAATTAGCAATTTTAATTTTCTATTTTTTATTAATTTTTTAACTGAATGCTTTAAGCTGTAATGGCAAATGCTATTTCATGAAATCTGCAATTTCGCAGTTTTTGAAAAATCGTCACAGGTGCGCATCACAAACAACTGCTACCTCATGTGTTATACTAAAAGAATGACAGACTTAGGAGGAATATACATATTGAAAACCTTTAAAATGCTTTCCTTTGACCTTGTCACAGAAGATGGCGTGCAACCATTCCCTTTAATCGATGGCATCATTATTAATCAGGAAAATAGCCATCAATCTTGGGTACTTGAATTGTTTATGGAAAAACAATATCGCTCAACCTTTGATGAGCTCTTAGCAAATGCTACAGTCTTCAATGTACGTGCAGTTATTTCATTTCCAGATAATGAACCCGCTCCTTTTCAGGTGATCGTACATACTGTTGAAGAAATCGGTAATCATGTTTCAGTCCTATTAAAAGGTACGCTTAAAATTAAACGATCAAAATATGCAGAACAATTACTTTCCGAGCTACTTGCTGAGGGTGTTTCTTTAGAGGATTTACTGGATCGCTTTACACAAGATATGAAAAAGCGACCAAAATTAAAAAATGACTGACGATGCGAATTTTTGCATCGTTTTTTTATTGGACAAGCAGTAATTTTTTTGTACAATACAATTTAAAAAAGGAGGGTTACATTTGGTGGTTGCTATAAGGAAGAAGCCTTTAAAATTATTATGGCTTGAGGCTTTGATGAGGCGTCTTTTAAAGGATGATGTAGAATATCATTATTATCAAGAGCAGTATCGTCGACTAGATGCAGGGTTTGCTGGCGAGCAAAAGGTTGATCGCGTATGGCATGAATTAATATATCCAAATACCTTTTTTGTCTTACATAATTTATGTCTTATGAACACGGCTCAACATCTGCATCAGATTGATACGCTTTTTATTTGTCCACATTTTATGTTGGTTGTAGAAATCAAAAACATACATGGTCGTCTTGAATTTGATCAACACACACATCAATGCACACGCACAAGGGTTGATGGTACTGTTGAAGGATTTCCAAATGCTCTTACTCAAACTGAGCGTCATATGGAATTTCTTAAAAATCTGATTACAAGTTATTCCCTTCCTGTTGAAGGGGCTGTTGTTATAGCAAATCCTTCCACAATCATCGTCAATTCAACTAGTACTCTTCCCATTTTTCATGCGTCCGGACTTCATAAGTATCTCCAGTCGCTTTTTAAAAAGCACCCTAAAAAATTAATAGATAATCAATTAACCCAATTAGTGCACCTACTACTTTCTAAACAAATTATTCCTCAGATTCATACATCAATTGCCCCATCACGATTTCGACACGGTGTTCTTTGTCCAAAATGTACCTATCAAAATAATATGTACTTCCATCGTGGCATTTGGAAATGTTCATTTTGTCATTATAGAAGTATAGAAATTTTCGCAGAGGCTTTGCTTGATTATCGGTTATTGATTAGTCATTCTATTACCAATAAACAGTTACGAGCGTTTTTTAGAATTAATTCTAACGATGCAGCTACTCGATTGCTACGGAAGTTTAAGTTTCCATATACCGGTACCTATAAGAATCGTGTTTACCATTTACCAGAAAATTTACTGGAACATATGAAAAATTATTTTTGATGGAGGTTTTGCTTAGCTTCGCAGGTATTCACTCTCCTTCCGCGGGTATTCGCTTCTCTTTCACGGGTATTCGCTCTCCTTCCGCGGGTATTCGCTCTCCTTCTGCGGGTATTCACTCTCCTTCCGCGGGTATTCACTCTCTTTCCGCGGGTATTCTCTCTCCTCCCGCGGGTATTCTCTCTCCTCCCGCGGGTATTCACCCTCCTTCCGCGGGTATTCACTCTCTTTCCGCGGGTATTCTCTCTCCTTCCGCGGGTATTCTCTCTCCTTCCGCGGGTATTCTTTCTCCTCCCGCGGGTATTCGCTCTCCTTCCGCGGGTATTCACTCTCCTCCCGCGGATATTCGCTTCGCTTCCCTCTAAATTGAAAAAAGAGTGTTTTCCATAAAGGAAACACTCTTTTTTATGTTATCGGTTGTTCATACCATCACGGTATTTTTCAGTGTTGTTAACTTTATCGTCGACAACATTATTATTGTTATTGCTGTTTATGTTGTCATTACGTTCAACACCGTTTACACCGTTTGCATTTGGTGTGTTGTCATAGCCGTTTGTGCTGTTGATATCAGCATTAGAACCAGGTGTTGTTGCTTCAGGTAATGTTGTATTATCGTTTACAGTACCTCGATCAACACCATTCCCATTTACATTATTGCGATCGTATGCATTATCTCGTCTATTCGGATCTAATGCATCCTCGACGTTGTCAACACCACGACGTACGTCATTCTCGGCTTCTCGAACAGGGTGATCTTCTACTGCATTATTTCCCCAGTTACAACCTCCAAGGAATGCAGTTGCAAGAATGATGGTTAAAAATGACATTTTCCACATAGTAAAAAACCTCCTTTCTTGGGTACTATGTCATCAAATACATCTTCTGTATTTGTGATCTTACATAGATTGCCCGAGAAAGGAGGGAACTATCCGATTTTTGTACAAACTATTTTTGTTTTTCTTTTAATAACTGTTCAATATATGCTGCCTCTGCTTTACAGTCGTAGCTATAGTTTGTACCTAGCTCTTTTTGCAATGCCTCGATTGTTTCGACTTGCTGTGCTGTTGGTTCTTCATTTAAAATTTTGGCAATAACCTCATCGATTTTTTGTGCCATTTCTTCATGAAACTGTGCACTCATCAATGTATCAGCAGGGATTTTTTCGATCCATGCGGCATTCTCCTGAAAATAAGTCTGCCAGCTTGCAATGAAGTCTTCCATGGAAAAGCGCTCTTCATCCCAACCAATACTTGCTAAGTATGTTTCAAAAGATGTTGAAATCGAACGAGTAATGCTAATTTTAATACCTGAAGACAATTCCTTATACATCTTAATAATCCTCCTACGTTTGTAAAACCTAAAAATTACATCTATTTCAATTCACAATAGCTTATTTACCATCGCAATTTAAGAACCTACTAATCAATTTTTGACTTGACTTTATCTATTTTATATCTTTTGGTCTACAAATGCAAATTAAGCTTGTTTAGGCTGTTCAGGCCCAATTGCAAATAGAATGTCGGCTTCACATACAAGTTCTCCATCAACAGTAGCTACACCATGACCTTTCCCCATTGCGCCACGAAGTTTTACAAATTCTACTTCCAATTTAAGTTGGTCGCCAGGTACAACTTGACGCTTGAAACGACAATTATCAACACCCGTTAAAAATGCTAAACGACCCTTAAATTCTTCAGCATTTAATAAAGCCACTCCACCTACTTGAGCTAAAGCTTCCACAATTAACACGCCTGGCATAACTGGATAACCTGGGAAGTGCCCATTAAAAAAATCTTCGTTGATTGAAACATTTTTTAATCCTACTGCACGCTTCCCTTCTTCTAATTCAATGATGCGATCTACGAATAAAAAAGGATAGCGGTGTGGTAAAATTGCTTGAATTTGTTCTGCAGATAACATGTCAATTCCCCCTCAAAAATTAAGTATGTATACACAAAGTAAGGTAAAGAATAATGTTATTCTTTACCATTCATAATATCAAATATATGCTGCCATGTTTCTCGTTTAAAAATATCCATAGCATTGCCTTCTCCAATAACGCTAAAGCCAAACATTGCGCCTAATGCTGCGGCAACAACGACTAAAATGAGAACAATTACAATGCGTAACCAAATCGGAATCAGTCGGATTTGCACCCATCGAACCTCGCGTTGCTCTCCAGTCGAGCGGCGTTCTTTCTTTTCTGGTTGCGGTTGCGTATCGGTTTCTTGTGTCGGCACAGAACGTCGACGTGAATCGTTTGTCATAGATTGTACTCCTCTTCATTCCTTACTATGCGCTTTTGGATAACTTCCTATCGAATGCCATTAATTAGTCCAAGCATTTGATCTGCTAATGTCACCGCTCTTGCGTTGAATTGATAAGAACGTTGTGTTTGAATAAGTTCTGTCATTTCTTTCGAGAGGTTAACATTGGACATTTCTAGTGTACCACTTTGCATGCCAATTTGCTGACGGTTGGCTCCCACAAGCTCTGTCAAAACTTCCGCCTGCGTATAACCAAGTTCAGCTAAATTATTAGGTAATCCCATATAAGAACCGGCAACATGCTCCATTAATTGCGGCTTTTGGAATTCTGTTACAGCTAAATTCGTACGAATTATATCTCCATTTGGATAAGATGCTTCTAATACACCACCATCTCGAACAGCAAACTTTTGAACCGTGTCGGGTAATGTAATAGCTTGTCCTGCAGCATTAGCTACTGGATAACCCTCTGCTGTTACAAGCATAACTGTTCCATTATTCAATGGAGATAAATAAAAGTCACCTTGTCGAGTATACACTGTTTCAGTTCCATTTTCACCATCTGGCATCAAAATATTGAAATATTGTTTCGCTTTTGTGAAAGCTAAGTCTAAATCACGATTAGTTGTTTGTAATGAACCTTGCTTTTCATTGGATTTAATTTGGCCAACCATTGCACCAGATCCATAGCGAATACCAACAGGTGTTTGTCGTTCTGCGCGATCCTGCTTATCATTATTAAATTGCTGATAAAGTAATTCATTAAAGGATGCTTCCTTTGTTTTATAACCCGTTGTATTACTGTTAGCAATGTTATTACTAATTGTATCCAGTTTGTTTTGTAATTGCCCCATTGTGTTTGTAGCTGTAATCATTGTACGTAGCATTGATAAAAGCCTCCTGTTCGCCCATTAAATTTTTCCGATTTCATTCACAGCCTTCTCCATGCTACGATCATAAGCTTGTAATACTTTTTGATTTGCTTCAAATGCACGGTAGGCAGTCATTAAATCTGTCATTGTGCGACCAGAATCTACGTTCGAACCTTCTAAAAAGTTTTGACGTAGTGTAAAGGAAACACCATTCGCTCCATAAGCTGTTGGCAAGTTCTCACCATTTTCTGTACGAATAAGGCCATTATCTTGTTTTTGTAGCATGTTCGGGTTAGCAGCAAATGATACACCAACACGAGCCACTTGTTGATTATTTACAAAGATAGCGCCACTTTCATCTAATCGGAAATCATCATTTGGTAGCTGGATACGTTGCCCAGCATCATTTAGTACATATAATCCTTGACCGTTAACTAAATAGCCTTGCCCATCTAATGTGAAATTACCATTACGTGTGTAAGCCTCACCACCAGCAGGATGTTCTAGTCGGAAGAAAATTGAACCTGTAACACCATCTTCATTTTGTGGTAAGTTTCCATTAATCAATGCCATATCTGTTGTAAAATCAGTGTTATAGATTTGGCCTTGTATGTAATTTGGCAATGTTTCTTGTAAATATGTCCCTGTATTTAAAGCTCCTACTTGACTCATATATTCAGCGCCGGCTTGTTGGTGAGCAGGAGCATTTGTTTTACCAATGCTAGACATTAGCATATCTGGGAATGAGCGAATCGTAGATTGATCTGCCTTAAATCCTGGTGTATTCGCATTTGATAAATTATTGGTAAGTAATTCTGTTCTTCTTTGTTGCGTGATCATACCTGTTGCAACTGTATAAAATCCTTTAAACAAAGAAATCACCTCATTTTAATTTTATAAGGATGCTGGCACACGATCAATATTTTCAAGCATAATACCTGTACCAATGGCTACACAATCCATAGGTCTCTCTGCAATGAAAACAGGTACCTTTAGCTCTTCTATTAATAGCTGGTCCATTCCATGTAATAATGCACCACCACCAGTTATAATCACTCCACGATCAATGATATCGGCTGATAGTTCAGGTGGTGTTTTTTCTAAGACATTTTTAGCTGACTGGACAATCATGGCTACTGATTCATGTAGTGCACGTTCAATTTCTTCAGACTCAATTGTAATTGTACGTGGTAAACCCGTTACCATATCACGGCCACGAATATCCATCGTATCATTGCGACTACCTTTGAAAACTGTACCAATTGTCATTTTGATTGCCTCTGCAGTACGTTCACCAATTAGCAATTTATATTCTTTTTTAATATATTGCAAAATATCGTTATCAAACACATCGCCTGCTACTTTAATGGATTCACTTGTTACGATATCACCCATTGATAGAACTGCGATATCTGTTGTTCCGCCCCCGATATCGACTACCATATTTCCACTTGGTTGGAAAATATCCATTCCAGCACCTATTGCTGCTACTTTTGGCTCTTCCTCTAAATATACTTTTTTACCACCAGATTTTTCAGCAGCTTCACGAATTGCCTTTTGTTCAACACTTGTAATATTCGTTGGACAACAAATTAATATGCGTGGCTTCGCCAAAAATCCTTTTACGTTTAATTTATTGATGAAATGTCTTAACATCGCCTCTGTCACATCAAAATCTGCAATGACTCCGTCTCTTAGTGGACGAATAGCTGTGATATTACCTGGCGTTCTCCCTACCATTTGGCGGGCTTCTTCCCCAACCGCTAATACTTTATTTGTCTTTTTATCGATCGCCACAACAGATGGTTCATTGAGGACGATCCCTTTCCCCTTAACGTGGATTAATACGTTCGCAGTCCCTAAGTCAATGCCAATATCTTTCGAAAACATTTTATAATTTCTCCTTCCCGCCAGTTCCAACTACATAACGTTCATTTTATCTCTTTATCTAGAATATTTTATCATATTCTATTGGTAATTTCACCTAAATTTAGTGAATAAGACTGTTTTCTTTTTAGGCAGTGAACGGCTATAATATAGAATTACTATTCTTAGAAAATCATTACTTATGCTTGTCCAACACAGCAAAAAAGAACGAATCATTCTTGACTCGCTCTTTCTTTCCACTTGTTTTTCGTTGCTTCTCCTCCGCGAATATGACGTACGGCCTTATGGTAGGCGAGTATTTCTTTCACTTGGTCAGCTAATCCTTCATGAATTGTTGGTAATCGCTCTGTTAAATCCTTGTGCACCGTACTTTTTGAATAACCAGTCATTTTCGCGAGGACACGCACAGTCTCACGCGTCTCAATCAGTAATTCACCGAGGCGTATGCAGCGCTTCCGAATGTGCTCATGCACGTTCTTCGTCCTTTCCACACAATTTCACAAAATGCTTTGGCAATCAGATGCACATTTGCGCATTTCTTCACCTTATGTGAGGACAAAGCTATTCAGAACACGTTTTGCATTTTCTTGATAAAATGCTGACTTTTTATGCGTTACTAGCTTTTCTCATTAAAAAGCTAGTAATTTTTTCGGATTGATATATTTTCCGTTTTCAAGAATTTCGAAATGCATGTGGACGCCAGCCGCTTGATTCCACTCGTTGTCAGTCGCTTTTCCTAATGCTTGACCTTGTGTAACCTCATCGCCTTCTTTAACAGCGATATCCTTCACAGAGCTATAATGTGTCTGCATACCATTTGGATGCTCGATCACGATCTTATTGCCTGTAAATGCGTCTAGTTTTACCTCTAGTACTTTACCACTCATAGCAGCTAGTACTTCAAACTCTTCACCATTCATAGCAATAGAGATTCCTGAAGATGTAGTAAATGTTTGATTAAATACCATTAGTGCATTTTCACGAGACTCTTCATTTGCCTCTAACTCGTAAAATTCTTGTAAGACTTGTACTTTACTAAAATTCTCTTCTTTGAATGGATACTTCATGTTTTCAGTTCGTGCATTAGTTTCCACTACAGGACCTGGATCTACTTCAGCTAAATCTGGTAAAGGAGCCTCTTCTACTTTTGATACGAGACTATTGTAACCAAATAACAATCCTGCTAGAACAAGTGCACCACCTGTGTAAACTACTGGCCAAAACCACGGTTTCTTTTGTAATTGGCCATTTTCCTTTTGATTTGGATCTTGGTTTTGAGAAGCTTTGTTATTTTTATCCTCTCTCATTTTCATCACCTCTAGTTGCAGTGTGAACAACTAGAAGTTATTTTAAACATGCATCTATTTTTTTTATTTCAATATCTTGATAATAATAGTGTAAAATTTCGGCAGCTGTTTTCCCTTCATTTGCCATTGCCTCAGCTCCATATTGACTCATGCCCACTCCATGCCCATAACCTTGAGTTTTCACTTGAACTTTTCTTTTATTGGCATTAAAGATGATTGTGAAATCAGTTGATGGTATACCAAGGAGCGTTCTTACCTCTCTCCCTGTCCAGACGTTATTCCCTAGCTGTAAACGTTCTACTCGTCCAGAATCATTATAAAATAACTGGATACGATTAAAATCACTAGGTTGCCATTGTATAGGCCAGAGCTTATTCCATTGAGCTAAAGTCCATTCTTGCTCAGCCTCAAACTTAGGAGATGTTTGATCAGATATACTTGCAACACTTTGCAAATATGGAATATCATTTCCACCATATCCATAAGCACTTTCTGTTTTACCATTGCTTGTTGAATGAAACATGGCTGTAATCAATTCATTATTATAAAGAATAACTTGTCCTTGTGTTTCATTGATAGCTTCGACAATTTTCTTTTCATTTCCCAGGAAATTGCTAGCCCAATTCGCCTTTCTTTGTTCTTCATCATAGAAGACTTGCTTTGCCACAGTTGGGGAGATCGCAATTTTTCCGTAATTTGTCGTTTTCAACGCATATGTGCGTGCTGCAATAGCTTGTGCCTTCAATGCCTCTTTTTTAAAAGAAACGGGCATTTCTGCAGCAACTACTCCTGTAATATACGTTTCCAAAGGGATTTTTTCTTCTTGCCCCTCCACTTCTATAAATATTTCACAAGCATTCTTATCACTAGTTTGAGGTATGATAGCCTCTTGTCTTTCACTAAACCCTACTATAGGAAGCATATATAATGCCCCAATCAAGCAAATGACACCTATACTAATCATCCATTTTTTCATAAGGAATAATATGCTAGATTTCTTGTAGTTATGAGAAAACAAAAACCCTCTGCATAAAAAGCAAAGGGTTTTAAAATCTATTTAGTTTGTAGGCAATTCAACTGTTACATCTTCAATTGTCACTACCTCTTCTGTAATACGTTCAATATTAGCACCAAGAGATGCTAATTTTCCATGGAAATCAACATAACCACGATCTAAATGATGAAGTTTTGTGACACGTGTCATTCCTTCTGATACAAGACCCGCTAAAATTAATGCAGCCGCAGCTCGTAAATCCGTTGCCATTACCTCAGCTCCCTGAAGATCCACAGGCCCCTCGATAAACACAGAACGTCCCTCTATTTTAGCACCAGCATTCATGCGACGGAATTCCTCAACATGCATAAAACGATTTTCGAATACCGTTTCTGTAATAATACTCGTACCTTCAGCAGTAAGCATTAACGCCATCATTTGTGATTGCATATCTGTTGGGAAACCAGGATGTGGCATTGTTTTGATATCAACTGCTTTTAGTGTTTTGGGAACTCGTACACGGATTCCTTCATCCAACTCAGTAATTTCTACACCCATCTCACGCATTTTAGCTATTAAAGCAGTCATATGCTCAGGAACTGCGTTTTCAATCACCACATCTCCTCTCGTAATAGCTGCTGCCACCATAAATGTACCAGCTTCAATACGGTCAGGAATAATATGATGCTCTACTCCATATAATGTATCGACTCCTTCGATACGAATCGTATTTGTCCCCGCTCCGATTACACGGCCACCCATACTATTAATAAAGTTTGCAAGATCCACGATTTCAGGCTCTTTCGCTGCATTTTCAATTACAGTTGTCCCTTCAGCTAAAGATGCAGCTGTCATAATATTTTCAGTTGCCCCAACACTTGGGAAATCCAAATACACATTCGCCCCTTTTAAGCGACCCTCTGTCTTCGCCTCAACATAGCCATGGCCAAATGAAATTTTTGCACCCATTGCTTCAAAGCCTTTTAAGTGTAATTCAATCGGACGTGATCCAATTGCACAGCCTCCAGGAAGTGCCACACGAGCATAGCCATTACGAGCAAGTAGAGATCCCATTACTAAAATAGATGCACGCATTTTACTAACAAATTCAAATTGAGCTTCACTTGAAAGTTCTTTTGTTGCATCTATATATACGGCATTATCTTCAGGTATATATGTAACTGCTGCGTTTAAACTTTTAAGTACTTCATTTATTGTAAAGACGTCTGCTAAATTAGGGACTTCTTTAATTACATTTTCTCCTTTTGAAGCAAGTAAAGCTGCTGCAAGGATTGGTAACACTGCATTTTTTGCGCCCTCTACACGTACTTTTCCCTGTAGTTTTTGGCCGCCAGTCACTATTATTTTATCCACCCTATGTCCCTCCGAATTCAATCTATTAACCTATCGAATTTTTATTTTAATAAAGAAGTATAATGTCATAATCAGTAAACAAACAACTCTATAGTACAACTTTTCCAACGCTCGTTCAAGCGTCCAAATCACTATTTTAAGCCATTATTAGATATTTTGCTATTTATTTATTGTACGCTGCCAATTTTTTTTTGTGAATGACCAATAACCCGTTCGCTTCTAATACATACCCAAAGATATATGAATAAAAAACAACTTTTCACTTAATTTCTATAAAAAAAGTGGTGGGCACCTATTATCGTACATTTATCAATGGCTATCTTGGTAGCTAATAGCGTAAAGCTTATAATAATCTAATGTGTTGGCGTCATTAGATTGCGTATCCAGTGTTGATCAGTCTTTTTACATAGTTCAAAGGGCCACACAAAGGGTATTATAAAGTCCTTTGAAGCATGTAGACATATGAATTTATTTAAAAGAGAAACGAATTCTTTAAAATAAATAAGGAAGTTTGCCTGACCAGCTAGAGATTTGAAGAAAGAAATTAGATACTGCTGAGCCTATCGCAATACTAAGTAATATATAAATGAGCTGAATTTGAAAAACTCGATTCTTTTTAAATAGTTTTTCGATCATAAAAGCTTGTAATGCGTAAAAAGTAATAGCAATAAAAAATAGATGAGAAAAAATTCCCAATAAAGCTTCTTGCCCTATCGCTTCATATATTTCCATGCGGCATCCTCCGTTTCTCCTACAATCACAATCTGTTTATTCACCTTAAAAAACGGGCAGATGCGATATCTGCCCGTTAAAAATGAATTAGATATTACCCTCATGAACGTTGATACGATTCAACGCACGTTTTAATGCTAGGTCAGCACGTTTGAAATCAATGTTGTCTTGTTTACTTTGAAGACGTCCTTCAGCACGTTTAACGGCTTCTTTAGCACGTTGAACATCGATGTTTTCAGCAATTTCAGCAGACGGCGCTAAAATTGAGATTTTTTCTGGACGAACTTCAATGAAACCACCGCTTACAGCAACAATATCAGTCGAACCGTTTTCTTTTTTAAGCTTCACTGCACCAATTGCAAGTGGAGCAACCATTGGAATATGGCCTGCAAGAACACCGATTTCTCCTGAAGTTGTTTTAGCGATTACCATTGATACTTCAGAATCGTATACTGGGCCGTCGGGAGTGACAATATTGACTAGAACTGTCTTCATATTTTTTCCTCCTCGTCCCTAGTATTAAACCTCTACGCCCATGCTTTTCGCTTTTTCAACTACTTCATCAATTGAACCAACTAGACGGAAAGCATCTTCTGGTAGGTGATCCCATTTGCCATCAAGGATTTCCTTGAATGAACGAACAGTTTCTTTTACAGGTACATAAGAACCTTTTTGACCAGTGAATTGTTCCGCAACGTGGAAGTTTTGTGATAAGAAGAATTGAATACGACGAGCACGTTCTACTGTTTGTTTATCTTCATCAGATAATTCATCCATACCTAAGATTGCAATGATATCTTGTAATTCACGGTAACGTTGGATTGTACGTTGCACACCAGTAGCAATTGCGTAGTGCTCAGCGCCTACGATTTCAGGTGATAATGCACGAGAAGTCGAAGCTAATGGGTCAACCGCTGGATAGATACCCATTTCAGATAATTTACGCTCAAGGTTAGTTGTTGCATCTAAGTGGGCGAAAGTTGTAGCTGGAGCCGGGTCAGTATAGTCATCGGCTGGTACATAAATCGCTTGAATAGAAGTTACAGATCCTTTGTTCGTAGATGTGATACGCTCTTGTAGTTTACCCATTTCAGTAGCAAGTGTTGGTTGGTAACCTACCGCAGAAGGCATACGACCTAATAGGGCAGAAACCTCAGAACCTGCTTGTGTGAAACGGAAGATATTGTCGATGAATAAAAGTACGTCTTGGCCTTGCTCATCACGGAAGTATTCCGCCATTGTAAGACCAGTTAAAGCTACACGCATACGTGCACCAGGTGGCTCGTTCATTTGACCGAATACCATCGCTGTTTGCTTGATAACGCCTGAATCGCTCATTTCGAAGAATAAGTCGTTCCCTTCACGAGTACGCTCACCTACACCAGCGAATACAGAGATACCAGAGTGCTCTTGTGCGATATTGTTGATTAATTCTTGGATTAATACAGTTTTACCTACACCGGCACCACCGAATAGACCGATTTTACCACCTTTGATATATGGTGCAAGTAAGTCTACTACTTTGATACCTGTTTCAAGAATTTCAACTGTAGTTGAAAGATTCTCGAAAGTTGGTGCTTCACGGTGAATTGAATCACGACGTGCGTCTGCTGGAATCTCTTCACCTAAGTCAATTACTTCTCCAAGTACGTTGAATACACGACCTAGTGTAACTTCACCAACTGGTACTGAGATAGCTTTTCCTAAGTCTGTTACTTCTGCTCCACGTTGTAAGCCATCAGTAGATGACATCGCAATTGTACGAACAGAATCATCACCTAAATGAAGCGCAACTTCTAATGCAAGAATTGTTGGTTCTTCATTAGGACGTTCAATCTTAACAGTTAAAGCGTTATAGATTGCTGGTAATTGGCCATTGTCGAATTTAACGTCAACAACTGGACCCATTACTTGAATAACATGTCCTTTATTCATTACTGTGTACCCTCCTATCGTATTCTTATACGACATTGGGAAGCTGCTTGCCTATTCTAAGGCTGCAGCTCCACCAACGATTTCTGTAATTTCTTGTGTAATCGCCGCTTGACGTGCACGGTTATATTGCAAAGAAAGGTCTGAAATAAGATCAGTTGCATTATCTGTTGCATTTTTCATAGCCGTCATACGAGAAGCATGTTCACTTGCTTTTCCATCTAATAATGCGCCATAAACTAAGCTTTCCGCATATTGTGGAAGTAAAACTTCTAGAATTGCTTCACCAGATGGCTCGAATTCATAAGAAGCAGTACCGCTTGCAGGGGCAATATCTGTTAATGGAAGAAGTTTTTTCTCTGTCACTTCGCTAGCAATAGCGCTGACAAAGTGATTATAGTACATATAAAGTTCGTCATACGTACCATCAATGAACATACCAACAGCATTACGAGCGATTTCTTTTATATCAGCAAATGTCGGTTGGTCAGGTAGACCGACAACATTACTGATGACATTATGATCACGTTTCACAAAGTAGTCACGAACAACACGACCTACTGCTAAAATAACGTATTCGTCTTTTGATTTATGACGCTCGTTAATTGTACGTTGTACTTGACGTAGGATACTTGAGTTGTAAGCACCTGCAAGACCACGGTCAGAACCAATGACTAAGTAAGCCGTTTTCTTAACAGGACGAGCAGTTAACATTGGATGTCCGCTGTCTTTTGTGCCTGAAGCGATCGCGCCTACTACGTCCTGAATTTTTTCCATGTAAGGAACGTAAGCTTTAGCATTTTGCTCTGCACGACGTAACTTAGAAGAAGAAACCATCTGCATTGCTTTTGTAATTTGCTTCGTACTCTTTGTTGAAGTAATACGACCTTTAATTTCGCGTAAGTTTACCACTGGTATTTCACCACCTTCTGTTTTTTAATCAAGTGACTAGCTAGAACTTATTCTGATTTAGCGAAAGTTTTTTTGAATGCATTGATTGCTGCTTCATAATCCGCATCAGGAGCAAGCTCTTTAGTAGTACGAACATGATCTAAAACGTTTGTGTGGTTTGAATCTAACCAGCTTAAGAATTCTGATTCGAAGCGAACGATATCTTGTACTGGAATATCATCTAAATGACCTTTAGTTAATGCGTAAAGGATCGCAACTTGTTTTTCAACTTTTAGTGGTTTGTTAAGGTCTTGTTTAAGAACTTCAACCGTACGTTTACCACGCTCAAGTTTAGCAAGTGTTACTTTATCTAAATCTGAACCAAATTGAGCAAATGATTCAAGCTCACGGAATGCAGCTAAGTCAAGACGTAGTGTACCCGCAACTTTTTTCATCGCTTTAATTTGAGCAGATCCACCTACACGTGATACAGAAAGACCGGCGTTAATCGCTGGACGTACACCTGAGTTGAATAAGTCAGATTGTAAGAAGATTTGTCCATCAGTGATTGAGATTACGTTAGTTGGGATGTATGCAGAGATATCCCCAGCTTGTGTCTCAACGAATGGAAGAGCTGTAATTGAACCATTTTGATATGTTTCATTTAACTTCGCAGCACGTTCAAGTAAGCGGCTGTGTAAGTAGAAAACGTCACCAGGATATGCTTCACGACCTGGAGGACGGCGAAGAAGAAGTGAAAGTTCACGGTAAGCTGATGCTTGTTTAGAAAGATCATCATACACGATTAATACGTGTTTACCTTGTAACATGAATTCTTCAGCCATAGATACACCAGCAAATGGTGCTAAGAATAACAATGGAGCTGGTTGAGAAGCAGAAGCTGTCACAACGATTGTGTAATCTAAAGCGCCATGTTTACGAAGAGTTTCTACAACACCACGTACAGTAGATTCTTTTTGACCGATTGCTACGTAGATACAAATCATGTTTTGGTCATTTTGGTTAAGAATTGTATCGATAGCTACAGATGTTTTACCAGTTTGACGGTCACCGATGATTAACTCACGTTGACCACGACCGATTGGTACTAATGCGTCAATCGCTTTAATACCAGTTTGTAGTGGTTCGTGTACTGATTTACGAGCCATTACACCGAAAGCAGGACTTTCGATTGGACGAGATTTTGTAGTGTTGATAGGACCTTGTCCATCCACTGGTTGTCCAAGTGGGTTTACAACACGACCAATTAGTTCTTCACCAACTGGTACTTCCATGATACGACCTGTACGACGAACTTCATCGCCTTCTTTGATGTCAGTGTATGGACCTAAGATTACGATACCAACGTTACCTTCTTCTAGGTTTTGAGCCATACCCATAACACCATTAGAGAACTCTAGTAGTTCTCCAGCCATGGCGTTGTCGAGGCCATGAGCAAGAGCAATACCGTCACCAATACGGATAACTGTACCAACTTCGCTTACTTTAAGTTCAGATTCATAATTCTCAATCTGTTGTTTAATCAGACTGCTGATTTCTTCAGCCTTGATGCCCATGTATGTCACCTCTCACATTTCTAAATTATTAACCGATTAATTCACGTTTTAGACGCTCTAGTTTGTTTGCTACTGAGCTATCATAAATATGGTTACCGATTTGAACACGAATACCACCAAGTAAAGATGGATCAACTTCGTTTGTAATATTTAATGATTGTTTTCCAACAAGTTTCGCGAACGCTGCTGAAATATTAGCGCTTTCTTCTGCAGAAAGTGCACGTGTTGAAAATACTGTTGCATCTGCAGTGCCTTGTGCTTGCGCAGCAAGTTCAGCATATGCCTTAGCAATTTGTGTCATCTCGTTTACACGTTTTTTCTCAACTAGAAGTTGAACAGTGTGTAAAACTTCTGGTGTTGCACCATTAAAGATGTCAGCTACCATTTGTTTTTTTCGTTCGACGGAGAACTTAGGTGCATTTAAAAGCGTTAAAAAATCAGGAGATTCTTTTACTACTTTTGTTAGTTCACTTAAGTCTGCTCCTACTTCAGTAAGAATATTTTTTTGTTGCGCCAATTCAAAAAGCGCTTGAGCGTAACGTTTTGCTACAGTTGAATTACTCATCGAGCTTCCCCTGCCTTCGCAATCGTCTCTTCAATTAGAGCACGGTTGTCTGCCTCAGAAATCTCTTTGCTAAGGACTTTAGATGCTGCAAGTACAGATAATGAAACGACTTCATCACGTACAGCTGCAATAGCTTTTTCTTTTTCAGACTCGATTTCACGTAAAGCCGATTCTTTTAAGCGGTTTGCTTCATTACGAGCTACAGTAAGAATTTCTTCTTTTTGTAATTCGCCTTGCTTCTTAGCGCCCTCAACAATCGATTGTGCTTCTGTACGAGCTTCCTTAAGAAGGCTCTTTTGTTCTTCTAAAAATTGGTGCGATTCTTTGCGCGCTTTTTCAGCTGCTTCGATTTCACTCGCTACTAATTCTTCACGTTGTTGCATAATGCCCATAAGTGGACCCCAAGCGAATTTCTTTAGTAGTAACATTAATACGATGAAAATAACTAATGTTGCGATGATATCTCCACTATTTAACGAAGCACCGCCTGCACCTAGTACAAGATTATCTAAAAACACGATTGTTTCACTCCCTTCAAGAGCTTTAACTTCAACATAATATAGTGACTAAAAAACTACCTATTTTAAAAAGCTATATTTACACATAGCTTTTATCCGTTCCAAAATGAAGGGCGAAGTTTCATCTGGAGAATCCTGCTTCGCCACTAGTAAAATTCAGTGTTCAACTGAATTATTTGTTCATTACGATGAATGCTACTACTACTGCGATGATCGGTAGGGCCTCAACTAATGCAACCCCGATGAACATTGTAGTTTGAAGAACGCCACGAGCTTCTGGTTGGCGAGCGATACCTTCTACTGTTTTTGATACGATAAGACCGTTACCAATACCTGCACCAAGTGCACCTAAACCGATTGCGATTGCTGCTGCTAATAAACCTAATGAACCTGTCATTTGAAAATTTCCTCCTTGGAATTGTTTGTTTTTGTTGTTCAAGCATAGGGTATATGCTTTATATTAATGGTCATCGCTCACTTTATGAGCCATGTAAACCATTGTTAACATTGTAAAGATAAAGGCTTGGATAAAGCCGATGAAAATTGAGAAACCTTGCCATGCCATCATAGGAACGATTGCCCCGATGAATCCCACAGCACCTGATGATGCTAAACCTGCAAGTAAGCCAAGTAAAATCTCACCCGCGTAAATGTTACCGTAAAGACGTAAACCTAATGTTAATGTGTTTGCAAATTCTTCTACTAATTTAAGTGGGAACATGAATGACATTGGTTTGAAGAATGTACCTACATAATGACCTGTACCCTTCATTTTTACACCATAGAAATGCGTTAAGACTAATATCATTGCTGCTAACGTCATCGTTACTGTAGGGTCAGCTGTTGGTGATTTCCACCATAGCTCATGCCCATAGACAATTGAGAAAGGAAGACCTAGTAAGTTAGATACTGCGATAAACATAATTAGTGTGATACCTAGAACGTGGAATCGACCACCAGTTTTCCAATCCATGTTGCTTTTAATGATATTCTTAACGAAATCCATAATCCATTCCATAAAGTTTTGCATACCAGTAGGTTTTAACTTTAGGCTTCTAGTTGAAATAAAGGCAATTAAAAATACGATAATTGCTGCAACTAGTAACATCATAACTGTCGATAAGTTAAATGTTAAAAAACCGACTTCTAGTAACGGAGCTTCATGATTCATTGTTATTTTTCACCTCTCTTTCTAATTTAAAGCACATTAGCGGTTCCTTACATGTGACACAATTCTCTCGACAAAGAGAAAAACGTACGGAATCATTAGCCCTATAACCGTGCTAATTAAGTGAAAATAGTTTGGCAACGAAATGGCTATTGCGACTGCCGCAACACCTGATCCAAAGCGAAGCGCTGTACCAAGTGAGCCTATTTTCTTCCCTTCACTAATGGATCTGTCAAACTTCTCCATACGCCGAACTAGAATCCAAAAATTATACGTACCAAAGAATGCACCGACTGCGATGCCCGCAAAAACAGTTTGATAGGGGGTAAATCCCCAGCCTAATGCGCAGAGTGCAAGCAAAAAAAATAACGCCCTCTTCTGCACAGCAAAAATGTGATGCAAATCTAGCATTGGTTGTAATCTCCTGAATCGTTTTTTCGAGTAATGAAAACGTTTGCTGACCACTATGTGAAATCAGAAAAGAGCAGTGAAAAGCACTACTCACAGCGGAATAGTAATGGGAGAGTCATTTCAATTACAGGTGTAAATGCCCAAAAAAATAACTTACACCCCTTACCGACTCGGTAAAAACCGAAACGCACAAAACGTTGCAAATCGACAGTCTTATTTTGAACTGTCAATTTAGTAGAAAGTTGATATAACAAGTGTTTCAACGTCCTATTTATGAACAGAAACCCTTATCATTCTTACCCTTTGTAAGCATACAATAGGTGATATTTGAAGTCAATTGGTAAAGGAGAAAAACTTCACAGCCTCTATACTCTTGTCAAATTGTTGACAAATTTGTGTATGAAATTTCATAGTTTCAAAATTTCTCAACCTTCTCACGCATAAAAAAAGCTAATTTACGACAAGATTATGCTCGTAAATTAGCTTACCCATTTCAACAGGTACATTAGACTTATTTTTAATATAAAATATAGTATATTAATTAGTTTTTTGTAAAAATCCTAGCAATGCTTCAACAATACGCTTAGATGCATGTCCATCCCCATATGGATTTGATGCTTTAGCCATTGCTTCATAGGCATTATTATCTGTTAGTAATTCCTTTGCTAAGGCGTAAATTGTTTCCTCTTCTGTTCCTGCTAGCTTTAATGTTCCTGCTGCAATCCCCTCTGGACGTTCTGTCGTATCTCTAAGAACAAGCACTGGCTTCCCTAATGAAGGTGCCTCTTCTTGTACACCGCCTGAATCCGTTAAGATCATATATGAATTAGCCGCAAAGTTATGGAAATCAAATACTTCAAGAGGCTCAATTAAATGCACTCGTTTATTATTCCCTAAAATTTCATTAGCAATTTCTCTTACAGCCGGATTCATATGAACTGGATAAACAACTTGAACATCCTCATGTTCTGCGAGTATTCTGGTGATCGCTTTAAACATATGGCGCATTGGTTCACCAAGATTTTCGCGACGATGTGCCGTTAATAAAATCATGCGATCCTCGCCAATTTTATCTAATACAGGATGAGTGTAGTGTTCACTGACTGTTGTTGCTAATGCGTCTATTGCTGTATTACCTGTAACAAAAATCGTCGCTGGATTTTTGTTCTCATCTAAAAGATTCTTTTTAGATACTTCAGTTGGCGCAAAATGTAAATCTGCCATCACGCCTGTTAGTTGGCGATTCATTTCCTCTGGATATGGTGAATATTTGTTCCATGTTCGAAGTCCCGCTTCTACATGCCCTATAGCAATTTGGTTATAGAACGCAGCAAGACTCGCAATGAAAGTCGTGGCTGTATCACCATGTACTAAAACGATATCTGGTTGTGCTTCTTTCATTACTTTATCTAAACCCTGTAAGGCGTTTGTCGTTACATCAATTAATGTTTGGCGATCCTTCATAATATTTAAGTCATAGTTTGGTGTAATACTAAATGTCTCTAATACTTGATCGAGCATTTGGCGATGCTGTGCTGTTACCGTTACAATAGATTCTATTTGCTTAGGATACTTTTGTAACTCCAAAACAAGAGGAGCCATTTTAATTGCTTCTGGTCTTGTACCAAAAATCGTCATTACTTTCCATTTCTTTGTCAAAACGATCTGCACCGTCCTTTTTGTTATTGTATGTAAGGTCAATCTACCCGTTGATGAGGGTTTACTTACCTACACATACTATGAAACGCCCTTCAATTTGAAGGACGCTTTCACAAGTTATTAGTTTCCTAAATGAGGAAATATCATGTATTGATTTTTATTTTGTACCGAATAGGCGGTCTCCCGCATCACCTAAGCCAGGTACAATATAGCCATGGTCATTTAATTTTTCATCAAGTGCAGCAATGTAAATATCTACATCCGAATGTTCTTCTTGAATAGCTTTTACACCCTCTGGAGCAGCGATTAAGCACATGAATTTAATGTTTTTAGCTCCACGCTTTTTCAATGAATGAATTGCCTCCACTGCAGAACCACCAGTTGCAAGCATTGGATCTACAATGATGAAATCACGTTCTTCAACATCTGCAGGAAGTTTTGCATAATATTCAACTGGTTTTAATGTTTCTGGATCACGATAAAGACCAATATGACCAACTTTTGCAGCTGGGATAAGCTTTAATACGCCATCCACCATGCCGATACCTGCACGTAGAATCGGTACGATTGCAAGTTTTTTACCAGAAAGTACTTTTGTTTTTGCAATTGTTACAGGTGTTTCAATTTCAATTTCCTCTACTGGCATATCACGTGTAATTTCAAATGCCATTAGTGTTGCCACTTCGTCTACTAGCTCACGAAATTCTTTTGTTCCTGTATTCTTGTCGCGAATATAAGTTAATTTGTGTTGGATTAGTGGATGATCAAATACATAGACTTTGCTCAAAGGGATTCTCTCCTCACCGTTCGGATTCATTTTTATCTCAACTAGTATAACAGAAAAAAGGAGTCGCCTCAAAAATAAATTTAGGACAACTCCATTTATCATCTATTCTTTTGTCAAAACTAAATTATTGATCAAGGATTATATCTAATTGTTCAATTGGCATCGGCTTAAAATAGAAATAACCTTGTCCTACAGTGCAACCTAGCGCACGTAGAATCTCAACCTGTTCCTCTGTCTCTATGCCCTCTGCCACTGAAATCATTCCTAAATTTAATGCTAACTGAATGATAGAGCGAACAATAGCAAGTGTTGCAGGATCTTCAATAGCATTAATAAAGCTACGATCAATCTTTAATTCAGCAAATGGCAGTTGTTGCAAATAGCTTAATGAAGAAAAGCCTGTTCCAAAATCATCTACGGATGTTTTAAAGCCATAGCTCTTTAGCTCTTGAATGATCTTATAGGCTGATTGAAAATCTACTAAACCAATATTTTCTGTCACTTCTAAGATAATGTAGCTAGGGTCAATTTTATATTTCTGCACAAGTTTCAGCGTGTCCTGAACAAAGTGTGTGTAGTAAAAATGATCAGGTGAAATATTGACAGCTATTTTCACTAATTTCTTTCCCAAGCGTTGTCGTTCTGAAAGCCATGAGAGTACCGTCTCTAAAATCAGCACATCAATTTCTCGAACCTTACCAGCACTCTCTGCTACTGGAATAAAGACTGCTGGTGAAACAAAACCTAATTTTGGAGAAATCCACCTTGCAAGCGCTTCAATACTTTGAATTTCTCCATTGCGTAAATCTACTTTAGGTTGTAAATGGACTGTAATTTCTTTATTTTTGATGGCTTCTGATAAATGATTCAA
This sequence comes from Lysinibacillus sp. FSL K6-4013, assembly GCF_038630435.1. NCBI lineage: Bacteria > Bacillati > Bacillota > Bacilli > Caryophanales > Bacillaceae > Lysinibacillus > Lysinibacillus sp. FSL K6-4013. Next base: position 637,040 of record NZ_CP152031.1, on the reverse strand, counting down.
GACCGTCATCTTCTGTACAAGCACATCATTTTTCTCTGTTGTAAATATTTCTGTATGTGTGCCTGGTCGATCAATTGCAAAGGATAACGCATTATCTGCAAAACGGATCGCATCATTAATATTTATGTCATCATTATAGGAAGCAATTCCTGTTTTTAATGTAATATAGATTTGCTTTCCTCCTATAATAAAAGGCTGGCGAATCGTTTCTTTTATTCTCATCTCATAATCATGCAAATTTTCATGAAGTGACATTGTAGTCATAATCAAACTAGAGCTTGTAAATCTAGCAACATACTCATTATTTTCCGATTTGTCTTGCTCAAGACGTTTGGCAAGTTGTCTTAATAGTTCATCACCAATTTCACGGCCATACAGTTCAACTACTTGATGAAATTCACTAGGTTTTAATATTTTAATAAAGCCGCTTTGACCCTGTTGAACTTCTCTTTCAATCGTATTAACAAAGCTGTGACGATTAGGTAAACCTGTTGTAATGTCTGTATAGGCTAAATCCCAAATTTTTTTCTGCGTCCTTGCATACGAATAAGCCAATGCAACAAGAGCACCTATTTTTCGAAACATATTTTTAAACATTTGGTCACTTTGTGTTTTTTGGCTAAAGATCGAAAAAACACCTATTACTTGCCGCTGTTGATTGCGTATAGGTATAAACCATCCATGCGGCTTTTTCGCTAGCGAAGCATATTGCTTATGTTCTTCAGGAATATTCACTTCATCTAAGTTCTCTATGAAAGTAGATGTTTCTGATTGCATGACCTTATTAAAGAAATCATTGTTTGCACAACATCTTGGTACGCTCTCTGTTTGATTATCTCCTATGAAAACTTGTAATTGGTTTACTTCTGTTTTTATAAGCACCATACTCGCAATATTTGGCATAAAAAATTCATCGAGACCGTGACAAATAATCTTCATCTTTTGTTCGAAAGTAAACTCCTTCTCAATTGCCCTGTACATATCATTTTCTAAACGCATTAAGAAGTCTTCCGTATGATAATATGTAACATCCTTCACAAATACTAAAACAAATTGCGTTATATTTGCATCATTGCAAAATGGTAATGCTTGTATTTCTGCCCAGAAGGGAGGTTTATTGATGCCGTTATGATATAGCTTCGCCTGCACCATTATTCCGTTATGTATTTTTTCTTTAATCATTTCAATGGTTGTCTTTTTTTCGTCCATAGATAGCCATGAAAAATAATCAGTATTGAGAACTTGTGAACGTGCAGCATTCGTAAGCATACAAAAAGAATCATTACACTCCAATATGCAATGATGCTTTGTCGCATCAAAAATAACGTAGCTTTCTTTAGAATTATTCCCTAATTTGCGAATGCTGTTTAATAATACATCATAATCTGTGTTTAACGATTTAGTGACCATCCAACCCCTCCTTTTCTATCACTTCATCTCATTTCCATTGTACATAAAATTTAATTAAATTTTCACTTTTATTAAAAAAAACTTCTTTTCTAGGACACTATCTGTCCTCTGCCTACTATAATATATCCCTTTATACCGTTTTTATGTAAATTTATTCAAAAATAAGAGGATTATTCTACTTTATTAGAAAAAAGATGTTTTTTACAGTTTAATCTTTCATTTCCAAAATAAAAAGCTGTATTTAAAGTAAATTTTGTACTTTAAACACAGCTATTATTCTATTGATTATACATATAATGGATGCTTATCAGTTAATGCCTTCACACGATCTTTTGCATCTGCTTTAACTGCCTCATCTTCAGGGTTTTTAAGAACAGCTGCTATAATTGCTCCTACTTCTTTCATATCTTCCTCTTTAAAGCCACGAGAAGTGACAGCTGGTGTACCAATACGAATTCCAGAAGTGACAAATGGAGATTCAGTATCGTAAGGGATTGTATTTTTATTTGTTGTAATACCCACTTCATCTAGTGCGTGCTCTGCTACTTTACCTGTTAAACCAAGAGATTTAACATTTAGCAATAATAAATGGTTATCTGTACCACCAGAAACAATTTCAACACCCTCAGCAATTAATACTTCTGCTAAAGCCTTTGCATTGGCTTTAATTTGTTTTGCATAGTCTTTAAATTCTGGTTGTAAAGCTTCTCCAAATGCTACAGCTTTTGCAGCGATAACATGCATTAATGGGCCACCTTGAATTCCTGGGAATACAGATTTATTTAATTTTTGCTCCCATTCTTTTGAAGCAAGAATTAATCCACCACGTGGTCCACGTAATGTTTTATGTGTAGTTGATGTAACAAAATCAGCATATGGCACTGGTGATTGATGTTCGCCAGCAGCAACAAGTCCAGCAATGTGTGCCATATCCACCATGAAATAGGCACCCACTTCATCTGCAATTTCACGGAATTTAGAGAAGTCAATTTCACGTGGATAAGCAGATGCACCTGCAACAATAAGTTTCGGTTTATGCTCTAAAGCCTTTTGTCGTACATCTTCATAATCAATCACTTGTGTATCTTGAGTTACTCCATACTCTACAAAATTATATAGAATTCCAGAGAAGTTTACTGGAGAACCATGTGTTAAGTGACCACCATGTGAAAGGTTCATACCAAGAACTGTGTCACCTGGTTCTAGAATCGTATGGTAAACAGCCATGTTTGCCTGTGCACCTGAGTGAGGTTGTACATTTGCATATTCTGCTCCGAAGAGTTCTTTTACACGATCACGTGCAATATCTTCTACTACGTCTACATGCTCACAGCCACCATAATAGCGTTTACCAGGATAACCTTCAGCGTATTTATTTGTCAGTACAGATCCTTGCGCTTCCATCACTGCTTCGGATACAAAGTTTTCTGATGCAATCAATTCAATATTTGCTTGCTGACGTGTTTTTTCTGCAAGAATTCCATCTAATACTGCTTTGTCTTGTACTGCTAATTTTTCATATGCCATGTTTGAAAAAGCCTCCTAAAGTATCGTTATTCATCTTTACCACTAAATAGGGTGATAATTATTTATATACTGCACGTTCTCCGCCAATTAGCTTAGGACGTGTTGTTGCAATCGTCACAACAGCTTCTCCTACCATTTTTACTGATGTTCGAACAGGTACAGCTACTGCTTTCAAATGCATACCGATTAATGTTTGTCCAATATCAATACCTGCATGTGCCTGTATTGTTTCAACAATCACTGGGTTATCAAATTGCGTATAGGCATATGCTGACATTGAGCCGCCTGCCGTGCGTACTGGGACAACTGCTACTGGATCATAGCCAAATTTTTCAGCTGTTGATGCTTCCATAGTAATGGCGCGATTTATATGCTCACAACCTTGGAATGCTAAAAGCAATTGATGCTTTGCTGCAAATTCTTGTAACGGCTCAAAAATAGCTTCTGCTATCTCCAACGCTCCCGCTGTGCCAATTTTCTGACCAATCACTTCAGATGTAGAGCACCCTACTACAAAAATTGTATGGGGTCGTAACGTTACCTGCTCTTCAAATTCACTGAGTAACTGAGTCAAATGTGTTCGTATTTGTTTTACAACCATTAAGCTCAGCTCCTTCATCTATATCCATTAAAATCACGCCATCTATGACATCCTATACGAATGCCATAGATGGAATAACAAAACTACTATTGCTCTAGTTCAGTAATTTTTTCAATTCGGCGCGCATGGCGGCCACCTTCAAAATCAGTTTCTAGCCATGCTTGTACAATTTCACGTGCAAGACCAGGGCCAATAACACGCTCACCCATTGCTAAAACATTCGAATCATTATGGCAACGCGTTGCCTTGGCACTAAATACATCGTGTACTAATGCACAGCGTATGCCCTTGACCTTATTAGCGGCTATGGACATACCAATTCCTGTGCCACAAATTAAAATGCCTTTATCAAATTCTCCGTTCGCAACACCTTCAGATACAGGTTTTGCATAGTCTGGATAGTCTACTGAATCCGCAGATTGTGGACCAAAATCTTCGTAGCTAATTTGAAGTTCATCTAATAGCTGCATAATCTCACGACGTAAGTTATTGCCTCCGTGATCAGAAGAAATTGCTATTCTCACTGGGTTCCCTCTTTTCGAATTATAGTCAACCTTAGTGTACCACTTCTTTCTGAAGAATAACACGATTTTTCTTGTATTTTTACGCTGATTTTTCCCGAAAGACGAACATTAATTGTATATTAACATAAAAATATTCACTTTTAAACCTATATTTTTGTGGATAATGTGAATATCATGTTAATAAGTTCGGATAATGGTCTTTTGTTGTAATATTCCATCTTCTGAAGTTTTTTTAGCTTTTTACTTACAGTGGACATAAATTGTCCTCTAATAAAAAAGGTTATACATAAATCCGATTTTTCATGGATTTATGTATAACCTTTAGGACTATGCTTGTCTATCAAATTGTTGAATCATTTTATGCAATGCTTCCGATTGCTTTTTCAAACTTTGAGCCAGATGCTCGACTTGCTCAATTGCATAGGCTTGCTCTTCAGCAGCACTACGAACTTCCTGTGCACCCGCTGACGTTTGTTCTGCAATGGCAGCAACTTCCTGGGATTGTCGAGCTGTCGTTTCAATATTATGCATTTGCTGTTCGATTAAAGAAGAAATCTCAACAATTGATGATGCCATTTCATGTACATTAGAAGCCATATTTTCTACTGCTGTCGTTGTTTCAGAAACTCGATCAGCTTCCTTTGTAGCAAAGGCTACTTGTTCATTCATTTGTTTCACAACTACTTCTACGTTTTGCTGCATGGTTTGAATTAAAGCTGTAATCCCTTGTACTGCTTTTGCACTTTCATCAGCCAAACCACGGACTTCCTCAGCCACTACCGCAAAGCCCTTTCCATGCTCTCCAGCACGGGCAGCTTCTATAGAGGCGTTTAGTGCCAACAGATTGGTTTGTGCTGCAATGTCACCAACTAAGCTAATTATACGTTCTACCTGTCCCGCGTTCTCTTCTAGCGCATGAATGCTTTTTAATGCCTCATTATTGCCTGTCGCAATTTGTTGAATACTATTCACTAATGTTTCGATGGCTTTTGTTGTTGTCGATAAATTATGTAGAATCTCTTTAGTTTGTGATGCTGATGCCTCTGCCCTACTATTTACCTCTGTTGCAAGCGTTCTTACATCTTCAATTGCTTCAGCAGTATCTTGTACAGCTGTTGCAGATGCTTCTGCTCCTGTAGAAATATGCTTTACGGTAGACGCAATGCCTTCTGCCTTTCTTGTCGCCACTCCTGCTTCATCGGATAGCTGAATAATCGATTGATTTGTTTGTTGGAAGTTTTGATCAATACTTTCCACCATTTGACGCAAGTTTAAGACCATTTGTTGGAACGCCTCTGCAACGGATCGAATCTCATCATTGGTGTTAGGCATTTGTACATCCTGCCCTATTTTCCCTTCAGCCACAAGTGTTGCTGAATGCTCAAGCTGCTGTAAGGGCTTGATGAGGATTACACTTAAAAAGGCAGCTAATATCCCTGACCAAGTGATGCCTAACGCATACGTAATCACTTCAAAAACTTTTCTATTTGTGTCAGGGAAGAAAGTAGGTTGTAAAAACTCAATGAATATAAAACTGACACTGTAGGTGATTAGTGCAAGAATACTAACAAATAACACCAATTTTAGTCGTAAACCAAATTGTTTTTTCATAGGACCCCTCAATTCTTTTCTAGTTTTTGTATTAATTGATCGACCAGTTTTTTTAATTCTGCAAATGTTGCTTCATAAATTGCTCTATTACCACCATAAGGATCCCCTACATTTTCCAAACTGCCCTCATTTGTATATTCTTTCAATGTAAATACTTTATGCTCAGCTTCTGGATAATTGGAAATGACGGTATCTTTGTGCGCATTCGTCATCGTTAAAACTAAATCTGCCCATACCATTTCAGCTTGTGATAATTGCGTCGCAAAATGTTGATGGGACATTTGGGCTTCATTTAACACTTGTTGTGCATGTGCTGACATTTGTGCATTAGGCATCGCATAAATACCCGCTGAGCGCACTTCTACATTGTTTATTTGTTTATGTTTTAAAATAGCTTCTGCCATCGGACTGCGACAAGTATTGCCTGTACAAACAAATAATATCTTCACACTTATCACTCTCCAATTTGATCTATTGTTGAATAGCTAGAATACTCATGATAATAAATATAATGCCAGCAACTACTTGAATTTTACTGCCAAAAAAGACTTGGCTTCTACTCGCAATGACTAATGACCCATAAGCACAAATTAATGCACTTAAGCCTGCACTCATAATAAAAATTGTTTTTTCTAAGTTAAGCATACCAAAAGAAACACTAACTGAAAAGGTATCTAGGCTTGCAGTCACTGCTAAAAGTACAGGTGAAATCGTTACTTTTTCATCTCTGTGAGAAAATAAGAGTAAATGCATACCGATACAAAATAATAAAATACTTGAAATCCATTGTCCCCATTCTAATAGAAATCGAATTAAATAGTTTCCTAATTCAAATCCTAATAAAGGGAAAAGCATATGTAATGCAGCCGTCCATAATGATAAAAATAATCGATATCTAACATTTGGCAGCAAAACATATAGACCAATCACATCAACAGACGTTAATATACCTGCAAGAATTCCCTGCAAGAACGCACTCCTTCGCTCCCTAATATTTTATCATTTTATGCTCGAAAATACATTATTATCATAACTGTTTACTATTGTTTTTCATTTTTAACATATAATAATTGGACAAAAAAAGACAAAAAACATGTGGTTTTTCAATGTCTTTTGCCTATAATTGTTCTATTATTATTTACAATGAATACCATTTACCTCCAGAGGCTTTTTCAAGTCTATTCATAATAGCTGCACCTACTCCTTCTATTGAAGTAGTTGTTGCTAATATTACGGTAGCGGTAGTTTTATCACATGCTCTAAGTGCATTATATAAGGCCCCACCCATTTCTTCTTTACTTCCTGCTTCACCAATAGAGAAGTAAAAATCCACTTTAATTTCTTCAAAGTTCTCAGGTGCAAGTAGTGCTACACTATGTCCTTGTCTCTTTAAATGTAGAACAGCTTCGTTGACTTTCTCAACATCACAGTCTATTAAATACACTGGAGCATTTGGTGCATAATGCGTATATTTCATTCCTGGTGCCTTAGGCGTTGTGTCTAGCTTCTGCTCTATTGTAGTTGGTTGAATAACAGGGCCAATCTTAGCCTCAAGCATTTCCTTCGTAATACCACCTGGACGTAAAATTACTGGAGGTTCATGTGTTACATCTAGTACAGTGGATTCAAGCCCTATGCCTGTAGAACCTCCATCTAAAATATAAGGTATGTACCCTTCTAAATCATCTAAAACATGAACAGCTTCTGTAGGGCTTGGCTTTCCACTACGATTAGCGCTCGGTGCAGCAAGCGGTTTTTGGAGCTGTTGTAGTAAAGCAAGCGCTACTGGATGATCAGGCATTCGAATGCCAACTGTTGATAATCCAGCAGTGACACTTTTCGCTAATACATTTGGCTTCGCTGGCATCACCAGTGTTAATGGTCCTGGCCAAAATAAATCCATGCATTGTTTAGCTATGTCAGAAATATGGTCGATATAGATTGCTACTTCCTCTTTTGTACCAACGTGGACAATTAAAGGATTATCTGAAGGTCGACCTTTTGCTTTAAATATCTTTTTAACTGCCAGATCATTTGTGGCAATTGCTCCTAAGCCATAAACCGTTTCTGTCGGAAATGCGACTACCTCTCCTGCATTTAAGATATCCACAGCTTGTGTATAATTAATCTGACTATTCACATTACTGTCCACAACCTTACAAACGGTTTCCATGATTAATACCTACCTTCATTATTCGTTTTAACGTAATTATCCACATATTGTTTATAACTTATTAAAAAATGTGTATAAGTTGTCTGAATTTGTGCACAATTTATTCAAAAAGTCCTTTAATCCATTCCCATATAAAAAATGTAACTTGTTCTTTTTCTTCTTCTACTTCTTCTTTTACCTCTTCTTTATCAGGCTCACAGATAGATGGGAAGATACTGCACCACCAGTTATCTCCACGTGCATCACCGATCTTTACAACAATTGATTGATAGACATTTTGTGGATAAAGTACAGCACCTTGTCTTTTTGGCGGGAATAAGTTATCCCCAACAACAACCTGTGTATCCAATTGTGGATAATTTTCGCTCAGTTCAGCTTCAATTTGTTGTTTTAACGAAAGAATTTGCTCATTCCCTGCAAATCCAGCGGTACTCACTTGTAGAAAGTACGGCTTTAAATCTTGGACAAGCTGCTGTTTCTCTAGCTGATCCTGTGCAGTATTACTGTTTGCAATAACACGTATACGAAAATCTTTTTCTTGCACATCATCGGAAGATTCCTTCGCCAAACCTACTAATGATGGAATATATAAAACACATAACTGTAAAACAATCGCAATTAATACTAGTCTAGCAAAAGCTAGAAAGATATTTTGTTTAGGTAATCTAATAATCTTGTATTCGTTTAACATAAAAATCCCTCCTTGCTCAACATTGTTGGCAAGATCCAGAAACTTTATACATGTATTTCACAAAAAATCATTCGAGGTTTACCATTAATATCTTTTTCTACTGAAACTGTCGCCTGTGGAAAACTATCTTGAAAGAATTTGGCTACTTTCTCCCCTTGTGTATAACCGATTTCTAATCCAATTAACCCTGGTCTATTCATATAAGCTGGTAATTGTTCAGCTAATTTTCTATATAAAATAAGACCATCTTCCTCTGCAAAGAGGGCACTATGCGGCTCATGCTCTAGCACAACGCTTGACATTTCTTGTGCCTCATCCAATGCGATATATGGTGGGTTCGATAAAACAATATCAAATTTCTCTCCTGCAAGTGGAGTGGCTAAATCTCCCAATCTAAAATCAATATCTGCCTCTAATTGCTTTGCATTTTTTTGGGCAGTCACTAATGCTGCTTCTGATAAATCGGTAGCTATGACTGTTAATGGCGGACATTCCAGCTTCATTGAAATAGCAATGGCCCCACTACCTGTACCGATATCAGCCAGCCTCAATGTTTGCGTTGTGAATAGTTTCGGTAATCGATTAATTGTTCCAAGTACCAATTCCTCTGTTTCAGGTCGCGGTATTAAGACAGATTCATCGACTAAAAATGAACGGCCATAAAACTCCTCACACCCAACACAATATTGGACAGGGCGTCCACTGGCATGTTCTTTTATAAGCTCATTAAATTGCCTTTGCTGTGCTGGTGTTAATTCCTCCTGCAAATGCAACATGACCTCTCCATAACTAGTACCAAGCACATGTTGCATAACAATCCGCGCTGCTGTTTGTTCACGACCATTATCCACTAAAAAAGAAGAAGCCCACTCAAGGGCCTCCATCACATTTTTATAAATCATCATTTAATCGCTCTAACTTCGATGCTTGTTCTTCTAAAATAAGAGCATCGATAATCTCATCTAGTCTGCCTTCTACGATTTGATCTAGCTTTTGAATCGTTAAGCCGATACGATGGTCAGTTACACGGTTTTGTGGATAATTGTATGTGCGAATTCGCTCTGATCGGTCACCAGATCCCACAGCTGATTTACGTGTAGCATCAATCTCTTTTTGCGCTTCCTGCATATACATATCTGCTACACGAGCACGAAGAATTTTCATTGCTTTTTCACGGTTTTTAATTTGTGAACGTTCATCCTGCATCGAAACCACAACACCTGTTGGTAAATGGGTCATACGAACAGCAGACATCGTTGTATTTACAGATTGACCACCTGCACCAGAAGACGCAAATGTATCTACACGGATATCCTTTTCATGGATTTCAACATCTACTTCCTCAACCTCAGGTAAGCAAGCAACTGTTGCTGTTGATGTATGAATTCGGCCTTGTGATTCTGTAGCAGGGACACGTTGAACACGGTGTGCGCCATTTTCAAATTTGAATTTTGAATAAGCCCCTTGTCCATTAATCATAAAGATTACCTCTTTATAGCCGCCCATTGGGTTTGGTGTAGCTTCCATAATATCAATTTTCCAGCCTTGTGTTTCTGCATAGCGAGAATACATACGGAACAAGTCACCCGCAAAAATATTAGCCTCGTCACCGCCAGCTGCGCCACGGATTTCCATAATAACGTTCTTATTATCATTCGGATCTTTCGGAATCAATAAAATACGTAAACGCTCTTCTAGCTCTTCCTGTTGTGCTTTTAATAGGTTAAATTCTTCCTTTACCATTTCGTGCATATCAGGATCTTTTTCGCTATCTAACATTTCACGCGTATCTACTAGCTGCTCTTTAACACTTTTATATTCACGATAAGTATCTACGGTCTCTTGGATATCTGATTGTTCCTTAGAATATTCGCGTAATTTCTTATTATCATTAACAATATCCGGATCGCTCAAAAGCTCAGTAAGCCTTTCATAACGATCTTCCACTGCCTGTAATCGATCAAACATGGATTTCACCTCTATTTAGTTTTTTAAGATGCTCCTTTTTACAGAGAAGCCGCTTCCATCAAAATTACGCTTAGGCGTAATGGCTTTTTCATTTCTTATTTCCACTACTTAGTATAAGGAAATTTTCACATGTATGCTACTTTTTCTTAGCACTATGTCATGCTATTTAGCGTTAAAGTGGTGGATGTGCATGACATTTTCGGCAAACAGGGTAATACGAATCATTACCACCGATTTGAATTTGATCACCTGTGTAAACTGGCTTTCCACTTTCATCTACTCGCAAATTCATTGTTGCTTTTTTATGACAGAACCAGCAAATTGTTTTCATTTCTTCAATTTTATCTGCATATGTAAGCATGTACTGGCTGCCTTCAAATAGCTCATTTTGAAAATCATTTTTTAAGCCAAAGCCCATAACGGGAATGTCCAATTGATCCACAATGTTAGCTAGCTGTAAAACATGTGCCTTTTTTAAAAATTGAACTTCATCCACAAGCACACAGTACGGTTTGACAGCATTATTTTCCACTAATTCATAAATATTTGTATCTTCATAAACAGGAATGGCTTGTTGTCTTAAACCTACTCGGCTGGAAACAAAGCCCACCTCATCACGCGTATCTAGACCTGAAGTAAACATCATTACAGGCTTCTGTTGTTCTTCATAATTATGGGCAACTTTTAGAATTTCTATTGATTTCCCACTATTCATTGCACCATGTTTAAAATATAGCTGTGCCATTTTGTCTTCTCCCTTTCTTTGTGTCTATCTGGATTTTGAAAAGACTTGCATCAACGTGTATTATTTACTGAAAAAAATACCTGCCAAGCGCATGCTTGGCAGGTATTAAACTAACATTAGTTTTTAAGACCGTATTTTTTGTTGAAACGATCCACGCGACCATCAGCAGACGCGAATTTTTGACGGCCAGTGTAGAATGGGTGACATTCGTTGCAGAACTCGACAACGATGTTTTCTTTTACTGAACCAGTTTTGAAAGTGTTCCCACAAGAGCAAGTTACTGTTGCTTCTTTGTAGTCTGGATGAATTCCTTGTTTCATATTCGTTTTCTCCTCTCGCCCTGAACCATCTGGAACAGAGTATTATCGAACTGTACCTTACATAGCCCGAATATGTCGACTACAAAATATGTGTCGAAGTGGAACGTCAGCTACATATGTACACGTTGCATACTTTTGAAGTATAGCATAGACATTTTATCATTTTCAAGTAAAAAATATTACTATCCCCATTTACTCAGTTCGTTCTTTGATGCGAATATTATGTGTTGATACATAGGCTACTTTCGATGCATCTTGCTCCAAGTGTATAGTTTTCCACTATTTAACGCTAGTATCCATCGGTAAATGCGCCAGCTATTAATCTAACTGCCCTGCTGGGCCACCAACAACAATCGTTACATCATATAGTTCTTCTGATATTTCCTTTCTAATCTGATGTATTAATAACCGTCTATTCTTTCCCCTGATGGCAATACTATTCATACACAAAGGAAAAAGCGTCATTTATTCTTTTAATCGTGCTATTAAATATAAGAAATAAGGTGCTCCTAAAACTGCTACAACAATCCCTGCTGGAATTTCTGAAGGTTCTAAAATGGAACGACCGATTGTATCAGCCATTAACACTAAAAAACCTCCTAATAATGCTGCAGTTGGCAATAAAAACTGGTGTTTGGCCCCAACAAGCTGTCGAGCTAAGTGTGGCGCAACAAGTCCTACGAAACCAATACCACCACTTACAGAAACACTAGCTCCAGCCAAACCAACAGCAGCAGCCAACAACCAGCGTCTCTCTTTTTCAATCGAGGCACCTAGTCCTACTGCTGTTAATTCACCTAAATTCAATACGTTTAATACCCGTGATTTTGAATAGACGAATGGCAATAAGATCACTAACCATGGTAATAACGACAGAACAAATCTCCAATTTGAGCCCCAAATGCTGCCTGCTAGCCATGTTGCTACAAATTGATAATTCTCTGGTGATAGACGTAGTGTTAGCACAATCATAGCCGAGCTAATCCCTGCTGCTACAGCTACCCCTGTTAAAATTAAACGCATGGGTGTAATACCCTCATGACGTCGGTAAGAAAGTGAATAAATCAGTACAGCTGTCAAACCTGCCCCCACAAAAGCCAGTATCGGCAGTAAATAAACAGGTGCTGCTTTCGTAGTGGGGAAAAACGACACATAGAGCATGACAGCAAGACCTGCTCCAGCATTAATCCCTAAGATTCCTGGGTCTGCTAAAGCATTTTTAGATATGCCCTGTAAAATAGCGCCTGAAATAGCTAACCCCATACCTACTAATACAGCAATCACTATTCTTGGAAGTCTGAATTCATATAAGATAAGTTGCTGTTGTGCGTCACCTTGACCAAAAAGAGTCCGAAGAACTTCCATTGGTGTCAGTTTAATAACCCCTGTATTCATACTTATAACAAAGGTAATGACGATTAACACAATGAGCGTCGCAAGGATGGAGAAATTTTTCCTTTTCGCCTTCAGTTGACTTGGTGTTAAATAGCTGTTATTCATAGTTCTTTTCCTCCTTTACGAGCTAAATAAAGGAAGAATGGGACACCGATAAAGGCTATGAGCGCACCAATTGGTGTTTCATAAGGTGGATTGATAACACGTGCTACTAAATCTGCTAACACAACAAGCAATGCTCCATATACCAAGGAACAGGCGATGATCCAGCGATAATCATGACCAACTATGTATCTCGTTAAATGAGGGATAATTAACCCTACAAAACCAACCGCACCGACAACAGATACTGCTGCACCTGCTAAAACTAAAACAATGATCATTCCCCAAATTTTTACTACCGCCGTACGTTGCCCAAGACCGACTGCAATTTCTTCACCTAAGCTCAGCACCGTGATGGAACGCGATAGGATAAGCGCTCCTATCATCGCAACAAGTATCCATGGAGATAAAATTTGTAGATGACTCCATTTTGTGCCCGAAACTCCGCCCGCATACCAAAATGCGAGGTCTTGTCCAATACGAAAATAAAGAGCAACCCCTTCTCCTAGCGCTCCAAGTAATGCACTAACAGCAGCACCAGCTAAAACTAGTCGCATAGGTGTTAAGCCACCTTTAGAAAGTGAGCCAATACCATACACGATGGCAACACCAAGACCTGCACCTACAAAGGACCATAAAATTAAATACATATAAGGTAGACCAGGGAAAAAGGCAAAACACACAGCCAACATAAAGGCAGCTCCTGAGTTCAACCCTAATAATCCGGAGTCAGCTAAAGGGTTACGTGTCATCCCCTGCATGATTGCACCCGCTACCGCAAAGCTTGCACCGACTAATGCTGCTCCTAGTACCCGTGGTAAGCGAATATCATGAATAATTTGATGTGTTGTTAATTCTGGCGAAAAATGGGTAACTGCTGTCCAAACAGTACCCAATGAAATATCTGCAGCACCAAAAGAAATTGATAAACCAATGGCAATTATTAATCCAATTACTCCTACGATTAAAGTCACTACTCCACGTATCGGATGAGATCGCTTCTGTAGCTCTTCTAAATCGTTGAGCTCTCCTACTCCTGTCGACGTAGTCATTTTATTTCCTCCCCATAGCTTCCAACAAGCTTTTATTTTTTCATATCGTACAACTGATAAGATAGGCAAATTGGATTTTCACTATAGGGACATACAGCCATTTCTGCATCGATATTAAATACCTTTTGTAAATTTTCTTTTGTCATCACTTCTTTTGGACTGCCATTCACCATTAAATTGCCGTCTCTCATGGCCATTATAAAATGAGAGAAGCGTGATGCATGATTTAAATCATGTAAAACCATGATAATTGTTCGTCCTTCTTCCTTATTCAGCTTTTGTAGCAACAATAAAATATCGAGCTGATGTGCTAAATCTAAATAAGTTGTTGGCTCATCCAGTACTAAAATATCCGTGCCTTGCGCCAACGCCATGGCAATCCATACTCTCTGACGCTGACCACCTGATAATGCTTCGATTGGTCGATCACTAAGTTCTCTTAGCCCCGTAACATCAATAGCCCAATGAATATATTTATAGTCTTCCTTTTGCAATGTACCAAACCCTACTTGATGAGGAAAACGACCATAGGATACTAGTTCAAAAACCGTTAATCCTCCTGGTGCTGTTGCTGTCTGAGGTAAAATAGCCATTCTTTTGGCCACTTCTTTTGTTTTTAATTGATGTATAGCTTTGCCATCTAAATAGACAGCTCCATTTTGCGTGCGTAATACACGTGCAACAGCCTTTAATAAAGTAGATTTGCCACAACCATTTGGACCAATAATCGTGGAGATCTGGCCTTTCGGAATCTCCACACTTAAATCATTGACGATGAGCGCTGAGGAATAACCAATCGCAACATGATCTATTTCAAGTACTGACATCTTTAACTTCCTTTCACTTTTGAGAATGCTATTACTTTTAAATTTGTAAACCAAATTGGGCTGTATACAAGCCATAGTAAGCATTTTGGCGTTCCATTAATTGCTCATGTGTACCTTCTTCACTAATGCCCTTTTTCGATACCACAACAATTCTGTCTGCATCCTTAATCGTTGCTAAACGGTGGGCAATCACTAATGTAGTACGACCGATAGAAAGCTCGTTTAAGGCTTGCTGGATCGCTTGTTCTGTTTCTGTATCCAATGCAGATGTTGCTTCATCTAGTATTAAGATTTTTGGATTTTTCAAGAAAATACGTGCAATTGATAATCTTTGTTTTTGTCCACCTGATAATTTGACACCACGTTCACCAATGAGTGTATCCATGCCCTCTGGTAAAGCATTGATGACATCCGTCAGTTGTGCTCGTTGTGCGGCATACCAAATATCTTCTTCACTGGCATTTAAATCACCATAGGCTATGTTTTCACGAATGGTACCATCGAATAAAAAGACATCTTGCTGGACAATCCCGATATGCGAACGTAAAGATTGCAGTTTAAAATCTCGTATATCAACGCCATCAATTTTAATGGAGCCTTCATTCACTTCATAAAAACGGGGCAATAGGCTACAGATCGTAGATTTCCCTGCACCAGAAGGTCCTACTAAGGCAACCGTTTCACCAGGACGTACCTTTAAATTAATTTGATGTAAGGCACGATTATTGGCAGCGTAGCCAAACGATACATTAGAAAAAGTAATTTCACCATCAATTTCCTCAATTATTTTCGCTTCTGGACGGTCCGCAATTTCGGGCTCCGTTTCGAGAAATTCGATATAGCGTCTAAATCCTGCCATGCCCTTTGGATAGCTTTCTATAAACATATTGATTTTGTTAATTGGGCCTAAGAGAATACCTGAAAGTAAAATAAATGCGATAAAATCGCCATTTGTTAAATGCCCATTTAATACAAAGTAAGCCCCCACAAATAAAGTAAAGAGTGATAACACCTTCGTGAGTATGCCTGAAATAGCTTCATTCCAAGCCATTACTTTATAGGAAAACAGCTTTGTCATACGGAATCTTTCATTATTTACTTTAAAGCGTTTAATCTCATGATCTTCATTTGTAAAAGCCTGTACAACACGAATACCACTTACATTGTTTTCAACACGTGCATTGAAATCTGCAATATCTCCAAACATTTGACGGAATGCCTTGGACATTAATTTTCCGAAAATAATGGTTAAGATTAAGATAATCGGTACAAGTAAGAAAATAAGAATCGTAAAGGTTGGATCAATATAGTACATAACACCAAATGTTCCAACAATCGTCATTGCTGCTATAAAGATATCCTCTGGACCATGGTGAGCAAGTTCGCCAATATCCATTAAATCATTCGTTAAACGAGACACAAGATGCCCTGTTTTGTTGTTATCAAAATATCTAAAGGATAGCTTTTGTACATGGCTGAAGGATTCTTTTCTCATATCTGTCTCAATATTAATGCCCAGCATATGTCCCCAATACGAAACAATAAAATGAAGAATGGAGTTAAAAATATATAATGCAAACAGCAATAAACTTGCCATAATGATCCACTTTAATTCCCCATCTGGCAAAATATCATCAATTACCTTATTTAAAACAATTGGAAACGCTAGCTCAATTAGCGCCACTAATATGGCACAGCTAAAATCTAAAATAAATAAACCTTTATAGGGCCTATAATATGAAAAAAAGCGCTGTAATAACATGGTGTAGCCTCCTATTGTGATCTCGTTTTACGTCTCTATAAATGAGCTATCTACAATAGCTCTCCTGTTATCTCAGTTATTGTTGTTGAGCCTTTGTAAATTTAACTATTTTGTCAGCTAGTTCTTCAGCTTGGTGTAAGCCTGAGAGTGGATCGGAAGCAAAATAGTATTCAGAAGGAAGCTCTAATACTTGATTATTTTTAACGACATCTAAATTTGTCCATGTTGCTGGCAACTGGCCTTCTTTGTTAAAGAAATTAATCATGAAGTTATAGTCACCTACATAATCACCGACTACCTCATAGGAAACCTCATACCGTCCATTACTTGCTTCCTTTGTATCAAATAGCTCCTGCACTTTTCCCTGTGGCTTCATGCCCAAAATTTGATAGAGTGCTCTACCACCCGATACACTTGACTTCCCTACAATCGTTGCATTTTTTTCAAACATTTCATAAGTAGTAAATGTGGAATATTTCGGAATTATATTCATGATCTTTTCCTTAGCTTTTGCTATCCGATTTTCAAATTCCTTTGTAAAGGCTTCAGCCTCTGCTTGTCTACCTAAGTAATTCCCCATTGCCTTAATCTCCTCAGTCACTGATTGATGGGCATCTTCAGCAAAGACAATTGTTGGGGCAATTTTTTCATACTTTGCTACATCTTCCACATTCCAAGTAATAATCAAGTCTGGCTTTAACTCTAAAACTTTTTCTAATGACACCTTACCATCCGTACCAATATTCGTAATTTCTCCATCCTTATAGTGTTGCTTTAAGAAAGCAGCATAATCAAGGTTAGCCGTTACGCCTCCAACAGGTACAACATCTAACGCTAAAATTTGCCCCAGATACCAATCAGTTACGACTCTCTCTGCCTGCATTGGAATTTCTACTTCGCGTCCACTATCATCTGTTACGGTTCTAGTCTCTGCCTTCTCGGGCGAAGTTGGTTCATCAACCTTAGATTGGCTTGTCTCTTCATTACACGCTGCCAGTAAAACGAACAGGCTTAATAAAAAAGGTAGCTTTATATGGTGAATCATCTTCGTCATCATGATTTCATTTTCTCCATTCTCAAATCGTTTTGCTTGCGCGAGCTGATTATTATTGTATTGAAAATGATTCTCATTTGTAATGGTAATTTCGGACATATTAGATGCATATTTCAGCCTAAAGCTACTTGGAGCCAGTTTTGTTGCTTTTTTAAAAGCACGGCTAAAATAATATTCATCTTCAAATCCAAGAGATATGGCAATTTCTTTTATGCCATATTGATTGGTTAATAAATACTGCTTAGCCTGCTCTATTCTCAATTGTTGTAAATATATTTGTGGACCTATTTTATAACGAGCTTTAAAAATGCGTAATAAATGTCGTGTACTAATCTGAAGCATATCTGCTACTGTCTGGATAGATAATGGTTGATGAATGTGTTGCTTTATAAATAATCGTGCGGCTTCTGCCTTATCAATTTCATGTGGTTTCCCCTGTCCTTCTGCTAATTCTCGAAAGACATGATAGATAAGCTCATAGAAGGATGCCCTTACAGATAAATGCTCCTGTATAGAGCCAGATTGCCATTTGCTATACATATCTTGAAGGATGTTGTGAATGACTATCGGATTTGCGGGTACACAAGAGAAATGTGTTTGGAATGGTTGATAGTGCATGTACAAATGCTGCATAAAGGCATCCTTGTACATGACATCTCCCTTATAGCTAATGAGAAAATAGCTAACACTCTGCTGCGCCCTAATGTGAAGACATTGAGATTTACCTAGATGAAAAATACTGAAGCGCTGCACATGATAAGATTGATCATCAATGACAATCTGTGCACCACCTTCTGTAACAATAAGAAACGAGCTATATGTTAAAACCTTTGACACATGAACATCTGATTTATTTATGTAATCGATTTGCTTCAACTGGATAAATGCATTTTGCCAAAGAAGCATATAGGCATCATAATTCATCTTCGTCTCCTTCAGAACACATATTTACTCACCATTATATTGATAATGATTCTCAATTTCAATATACATTTATAATATAAAACATATACAAAAAAAAATCACCATTGACAATTTCCTTGTCAATGGTGATGCCATTTATAAAAGTCCTTTTCCCTTTGTTGCCTTTTTCATATCTTCGTTTAGCTTTTCAAAAAATTCTTCATTTGATTTTGTTGTACGGATTTTTTTCAGGAAGCGCTCTGCAAAATCAGGTGCATCAGAAAACGTTTTACGAATTGCCCATAGCTTTTCAAGTTGTTCTGGCTCCAGAAGAAGCTCTTCTTTACGTGTACCCGAACGACGAATATCAAGTGCAGGGAATATACGGCGTTCTGCTAACTGACGATCAAGATGAAGCTCTAAGTTCCCTGTTCCCTTAAATTCTTCATAGATAACTTCATCCATACGAGAACCTGTATCTACTAATGCCGTCGCTAAAATTGTTAAACTACCGCCTTCTTCAATATTACGAGCCGAACCAAAGAAACGTTTCGGTCTATGGAATGCTGCAGGATCAATACCACCAGAAAGTGTACGTCCACTTGGC
This sequence comes from Lysinibacillus sp. FSL K6-4013, assembly GCF_038630435.1. Classification (NCBI taxonomy): domain Bacteria; kingdom Bacillati; phylum Bacillota; class Bacilli; order Caryophanales; family Bacillaceae; genus Lysinibacillus; species Lysinibacillus sp. FSL K6-4013. Next base: position 617,768 of record NZ_CP152031.1, on the reverse strand, counting down.
GGAATTACTAAGTTATAAGCACGAGCTAAACGTGTAATGGAGTCCATTAAAATAATTACATCACGCTTATGTTCCACTAAACGTCGTGCACGTTCTAATACTATTTCAGCCACTTTTACGTGATTCTCAGGTACTTCATCAAATGTTGAGCTGACAACATCTGCATTGACAGAACGTTCAATATCTGTCACTTCCTCAGGTCGTTCATCAATCAGTAGGACAATTAACTCCGCTTGTGGATGATTGGTTGTAATAGCGTTTGCAATCTCTTTTAATAAAGACGTTTTCCCTGCCTTTGGTGGGGCTACAATTAATCCGCGTTGTCCAAAGCCTACTGGTGCCACTAAATCCATTATACGAGTGGATAAATTGCGTTGTGTTGTTTCTAGCTTAATTTGTCGATTTGGATATAAAGGTGTTAGTGCTGGGAAATGAACTCGTTCTTTCGCTACTTCAGGATCCTCGCCATTGACAGCATCTACTTGTAATAGGCCATAATAGCGTTCATTTTCCTTCGGTGGACGCACCTTTCCTGACACCTTGTCCCCATTACGCAAATCAAAGCGACGGATTTGGGATGCAGAAATATAAATATCTTCTTTACTTGGTGAGTAGTTGATTGGTCGAAGGAAGCCGAAGCCCTCTTGCGAAACAATTTCTAATACGCCTTCCATAAAGAAATAGCCCTCTTGCTCTGAACGCGTTTTCAAAATAGCAAATATCAATTCTTTTTTCGTTAGCTTGCTATAATAAGAAATTTTATATTGACGTGCAAGGGCGTAAAGCTCTTTTAACGTCATGTTTTCTAATTGAGCGATTGTCAATGCAGACATATGCACAACTCCAGTCTTTTTCAAAATATAATTCAATTTAATGGGGTTATCATTGAAGTTTACGATTGGCTCTGCTAACGCTTATATGGTTGCCTTAAATATTATCTATTGTTCCACCATATAACTAAACATTGCCTTAAAAATATGGGATGGTTATTTAAAGAAGAAGGTACCTAGCACAATAGATGTACTAGGTATATTTTAGAAGAAAATAACATTAATATCTAGGTTTTTTCTCAAGAGCGTGACGGCCTTCAACAAAGCGAACCGTACCAGATTTAGCACGCATAACTACTGAATGAGTTAAGGCATAAGCACCTTTATATTGAACACCCTTTAAAAGCTCGCAATCTGTTACAGCTGTCGCTGCAAAAATAGCATCGTCACCTTTTACTAGGTCATCTAAATAAAGAACTTTTTCAACATCCACACCCATTTTCGTGCAGCGTTCTAATTGCTCTTCATCTTCTGGTACTAGTTTTGCTTGGAAATCTCCACCAAGGCATTTTAAAGCTACTGCCGCAATAACACCCTCAGGTGCGCCGCCTGTTCCAAACATTATATCAATACCTGTTTCGTCAAAGGCTGTATTGATTGCAGCGCCTACATCACCATCTTGGATAAATTTAATACGTGCACCAGCCTCACGAATTTCATCAACAATCGCTTGGTGACGTGGTCGATCTAAAAGAGTAGCTACAACATCAGAAATATCTTTATTTTTAGCTTTTGCAACTTGTAATAAGTTATAAGTAACGGAAGCATTGATATCCACTTTGCCCGCCGCTTCTGGTCCTACAGCAATTTTCTCCATGTACATATCTGGTGCATTTAGCAGATTCCCTTTATCTGCAATAGCGAGAACTGTCATCGCACCATTTGTACCTTTTGCTACAATATTTGTACCTTCTAAAGGATCCACAGCGATATCTACTTTAGGACCACCATTTCGTAAACCAAGTTCTTCACCAATATAAAGCATCGGTGCTTCATCCATTTCACCTTCACCAATTACTACTGTAGCATGCATTGGAATTGTATCGAACATTTTGCGCATCGCTGTTGTTGCTGCATCATCTGCCTCAATTTTCAAACCGCGCCCCATCCATTTCCCGGATGCGATTGCTGCTGCTTCTGTTACTCGTACTACTTCCATCGATAAACTACGTTCCATTGTTGCTTTGCCTCCCGTTATCGGCATCTTTTCGTGCCAAAACATTCAAATTACCTCTATTGTAACATAATTGGTTGAAAACTTTTAGCTCTCATTATTCCTTTGTCTCAGCTACACGTGCCACAATTGTTTCACGTCGAATATCAGCGCCTAAATCACGTAATTTCTCAATAAGTGAGCTATAGCCACGTTCGATATGATAGATATCCTGAATCTCAGTTTCTCCTTCTGCTAAGAGTCCAGCTAACACTAAAGCTGCTCCAGCACGAAGATCTGTAGCTGTTACAGTGGAGCCATGTAATCTACTCGGCCCTTTAATAATTGCTGTGTTTCCTTCTACACGAGCATCTGCATTCATACGACGAAGCTCATCAATATGCTTAAAACGAGCTGTGTAAATAGTATCTGTTACTTTTGAGGAACCGAATGCTTGTGACATTAGCACGGCAAGCGGTTGCTGAATATCCGTTGGGAATCCAGGGTATACCAATGTTTTGACATCCACTGCCTGTAATGTTGAGAGGTCTGTTTTTGGTACATAAATGCTTTCTTCACCAATCTCAATTTTTACACCCATTTCACGAAGCTTGGCAATAATTGCTTCTAAATGCAGTGGAATAACGTTATCGATCGTTATTCCATCACCGACTGCTGCAGCCATAATCAAAAATGTGGAGGCCTCAATGCGATCAGGTATAATTGTATGCTCAGTACCATGTAACTCTTCTACGCCTTCGATACGAATAACACTTGTACCTGCACCTTTAATATTGGCACCCATATTTGTTAGAAGTGTCGCAACATCAATTATTTCAGGTTCTTTTGCAGCATTTTCAATGACAGTACGTCCCTTAGCAAGGACAGCAGCCAGCATGATATTAATAGTAGCCCCGACACTTGCCACATCTAAATAAATCTTTGCCCCTATTAACTCATCTGCTCGTAAATAAATGGCTCCATGTTCATTAGTAATTTTAGCTCCTAAAGCCTCAAAGCCCTTTATATGTTGATCAATAGGTCGAGGTCCTAAAAAACAGCCTCCAGGTAAACCAATGACTGCTTTTTTAAAACGTCCAAGCATAGCGCCCATTAAATAATAAGAAGCGCGTAATTTTTTAACGTTGCCATTTGGTAAAGGCAATGCAATCATCTCTGTCGGATCGATTGTCATTTTCCCATCCTCAAATGAAACTTCTCCACCAATCTCCTCTAATAGAGCCTTTAACGTCCAAGCATCTGAAATTTCGGGTATCCCTCCAATAGTCACTGGAGAGTTCGCCAAAATTGATGCAGGAATTAAGGCGACTGCACTATTTTTTGCACCACTAACTTTAATTGTACCTTGTAGACGATTTTCGCCAGTAATTTTATAAACATCCATTTTGCGTTCTCCCTCATGATTGGAAAGTAGTATTTTTGCAATTTGCATACTTTATAATCTTATTATTCGCCTTTTCTCTTATTCCAATCCGCTAAAAATCCTTCAATTCCTTTTTCAGTTAATGGATGGTGGAAAAGCTGCTTTAATACTTTAAACGGAGTAGTTGAAATATGTGCACCTGCTAAAGCTGCTGCTGTAACGTGTTGTGGGTGACGTACAGAGGCAGCTATAATTTGTGTATCGATATTATGAATTGTAAAAATATCTGCAATTGTTTCAATTAACTCAACACCATTTTGACCAATGTCATCTAAACGGCCGATAAATGGTGATACGTATGTAGCACCTGCACGCGCAGCCATTAATGCTTGGTTAGCACTAAAGATTAATGTCACATTTGTTTTAATGCCTTTGTTTGCAAAGAAACGACATGCCTCTAATCCAGCAGGAGTCATTGGAAGCTTTACAGTAATGTTTGGCGCAATCGCAGCTAATTCTAAACCTTCTTTAATCATACCTTCTGCATCAAGTGCAATAACTTCCCCACTTACAGAGCCATCAACAAGCTCTGCGATTTCACGAAGACGATCATGGAAAGAAACATTTTCTTCTTTAGCCACTAACGATGGGTTTGTTGTCACTCCTGATAAAATACCCCATGCATGTGCCTCTTTAATCTCTTCAAAGTTTGCTGTATCAATGAAAAATTTCATATTATTTCCTCCTGATCATTTTTCTTATATTATTAAATATTTTCCAAAATTTCTTTATTTCAAAAACAAGAGAAGGTCGATTGAAAGCATCAACACTTCTCTTATTATGTGTATTTATCTATGCTTTTGTAACATATTAAATGCAAAAATTATGCTTTTTGTGCACTTCCAAATTCACGAATTTTACCAATAACCGTAGCTTTGATGGCTTCACGTGCTGGACCAAGGAATTTACGAGGGTCGTAAACAACTTTGTCGTTGTCAAGAATTTCACGAATTACTTTTGTTGCTTCAATTTGATTTTCAGTATTGACGTTGATTTTAGCCGTACCTAATGAAATAGAACGTTGAATATCTTTTGTTGGGATACCTGTACCACCATGTAAAACAAGTGGAAGATCTGCCAATTTAGAGATTTCCTCCATTTCTTTAAAGCCTAAGTTTGGTTCTCCTTTGTAAGGACCATGTACAGAACCAAGAGCTGGCGCTAGGCAATCGATGTCTGTTAGTTCAACCATTTTGCGGCATTCCTCTGGATCAGCGTAAATAATACCACCGATTACGCCATCTTCATCTCCACCAACTGTCCCTAATTCTGCTTCCACAGAAACGCCTTTAGCATGTGCGTATTCTACTACTTCTGAAGTAATTTTCACATTTTCCTCAAATGGGTGATGTGATGCATCAATCATCACGGAAGTAAAGCCTGCATCAATTGCTTCTTTACATTTTGCAAAGCTAGAACCATGGTCAAGGTGAATCGCTACAGGAACTGTAGTACCGTAAGATTCCATTAAACCTTTTACCATATGAACAACAGAAATAAATCCGCCCATATATTTACCTGCGCCTTCAGAAACACCAAGAATCACTGGAGATTTTTCTTCTTCAGCTGCTTGTAAAATTGCTTGAGTCCATTCAAGGTTATTAATGTTGAATTGACCAACAGCATAACCTTCTGCTTTTGCTTTAATTAACATCTCTTTCATAGATACTAATGCCATACTAAAAATCCTCCTCATAGGACTATTCTTTCTACATAAACATGCTCCTCAATCATAGCAAAAATAATAGCCCCTGAAAAGCAGGGGCTATTATTTTCTACCCGAAAGCGAAGTGGAACGTAGCGGCAGGGTTGACGAAGTGTAGTGGAACGTAACGAAGTCCTAGCCCCTGAAAAGCAGGGGCTATTATTTTCTACCCGAAAGCGAAGTGGAACGTAGCGGCAGGGGTGACGCAGTGTAGTGGAACGTAACGAAGTCCTAGCCCCTGAAAAGCAGGGGCTATTATTTTCTACCCGAAAGCGAAGTGGAACGTAGCGGCAGGGGTGACGCAGTGTAGTGGAACGCAACGAAGTCCTCGCACCTGAAAAGCAGGGGCTATTATTTTCTACCCGATAGCGAAGTGGAACGTAGCGGCAGGGGTGACGCAGTGTAGTGGAACGCAACGAAGTCCTCGCACCTGAAAAGCAGGGGCTATTATTTTCTACCCGATAGCGGAATGTAATGAAGCGGCAGGGTCAACACAGTGTAGTGGAACGCAACGAAGTCCTCGCACCTGAAAAGCAGGGGCTATTAATCAACATAAAAAAACAGGCCGTGTGTCCACCGCCTGCTTTTTAAGCTTGTAAAGCTTTATTTACTTCATCACGCACTTCGAAAATATCAAATGGTTTTGTAAAGTAACGAATGGCTCCTAATTCTAACGCTTCTTGCACAACATCCAGCTCTCCGTATGCTGTCATCATAAAAACAGGCAGCTTCGGAAACTTCTCTTTTAAACGTCTCAAAATTTCAATACCATCCATTCCAGGAATTTTCATGTCCAGCAAAACACAATCCATCTCTTGTTCGTCTGCATACTTTAATGCCTCTGAACCATTAGCTGCTAAATATGTAATATACCCTTCCTTTTTCAGCACTTCATTTAAAAGTAAACGAATTCCTTGCTGATCATCGACAATTAGTAATCGTTTCACATCACATTCCGCCCTTTTTAGTTTTATTCTTACACAAAAACTTTCTTTATTATGTATAATTCTCCTTTTTCAGCTTAATACCTCCTAGTATTATAAATTATCTGCTTTTGCTTTCTACCTTTTACCCCCTATAATATGAATAGAGGTGGGAACATGTCAAAAATTCTAACAACACAATTAAGTGGATTATTACAAAGAATTACTCAAAATGAAGAAGATGCTATCGAAGAGACAGCAAGGTTATTAGCACAAGCCGCAATTGGCGAAGGAAATGTCTATTTTGCTTGCTTTGGAGAAATGCAGATTGTGGAATTAAATGCACTTCAAGCAGTTGAACCGTTTAGCAAGTTAGCACCATGGACTTCAGACACAAGCTTAACAGAAGCTGATCGTGTTTGCATTTTTACTCGTAGTGCAAATGATGAAGAAGCACTCGTCTTAGCTCAAAAATTAAATACACAATTTATTCCCTTTGCTGCTGTAGCTAGTGAAGCAGCTAGTGTAGAAAACCCTCTTGCAGATTTAGCCTATACGTATGTTTCTACACGCGTTAAAGGCGGTTTAATACCCAATGATCTAGGTCAACGTATTGTTATACCACATGCACTAGCAGGACTCTTTGTTTATGAAGCTGTCAAAATGGCTTATGATGAAATGCTTGGGTTAGATGAAGAAGAATTGTAGTGATCAATTTAAAAAGAGTTGTCTCGTTATACACGAGACAACTTCACGTTGTTGAAAAACAACCCTGTCAATGAAATCCCTGTGAATTTCCACAGGGATTTTTTGAATTATTCAAAAGAATCTTCTATAATTTTATATGTGAGATGGAGTCCAACTTGTTTTAGTGAACGGAGCTTGGTCCATTTCTTAAAGTTTTGAATGAGTGCGATCATCAAAACTTGTGTTTTTACTTTGGGTATACCACGGTATCTGGCATAACGGAGACCGTGGTATTCTTTGCTATGGGCAAAGCTTAGTTCAATCGTTTGTGGTCGGACAGTTTTTAAAATTTTCCCTTTCCATGATAATCTCATTTCTCTTAGACGATCATAGGTTTTTTGATGAATAGAAAGCCTTAAAATACGGTCTTTTTCGTTTAAAGCGTACGGGCAGTTTTTGCAGCTTCCTTTTGATGCTTTAAATTCGTGATAGCCTTTGCGCGTTGATGTTGTATAACGAAACGGTACGCCCATTGGACAAGCATACGTCGTTTCGTTTAACTTTTTGAATTGATGACGCCGACAGCTTGGATGTTCTTTTGTCTGGCTTCTTTTATAAGGTATGGAGACAAAAAAGCCTCGTTTAAAGAGCTCATTCGCACATTGTGCATTATAATAGCCAGCATCTAATGTAATTTCTTTCGCATACTGCTGAAATAGTTCATGCAATTGATTCAGCTGCTGAGGTAAAATTTGATGTCCAGGTCTATTTGCTGCTGTGATTTCAGAGGCAATAATAAATCCATGTAATGTATCGACAATACGATGTTCATAATACGCAAATTGCCCTCTCTCCACATGTTTAACGGATAGGCGCGCATCTTCATCGACAGGACTAAAATTCGTTGGATGAAATATCACTTTAGATAGGGCCGGCTTTAATGGTTTTTTTCCTTGTTTTTCGCGGAATTGATTGATTCGTTTTAAATCGTTCTCATTCTCTTCAACCATTTTTTTCACAAGGAGCCGTTGACGAAAACGTTTATTGGCATTGGCCTTTAACTCCGTTTCATCTGCAGCCCACGTTTTATTCGCAATAAATCCTTCCTGATGAATGGCCCACACTTGTTCATTAAACAACGCTAACCAAAATGGAGGTCCTTTCAGACGTTCCCATAAAAAACGAGAAATTGTACTATGATGAGGTACTTTTTCAAATAGATGAATCCCTAGAAACCAACGATACGTGGCATTTGATTGAACTTGTTTACACGTCAAACGGACAGATCGAAACCCTTCTAGACTTTGAATCAATAATATCTTCACCAACATAATCGGATCTTTAGACGGACGCCCGGTAGGTGTATTTGAATAATAGCGCATCAACTTTTTTAAAATCGATTGCCAATCAATTAATTGATCCAATTGCACTAACAGGTGGCTCTTATCATACATAGCTAAATAAGCCTCCCGATTTTTTTCGATGGTCTGTCTTGAAGTAGTAAAGAACATAAAAATCCCTCCAATTCATTTCATAGAATTGAAAGGACTTTACCCGATTTTTCAAAAAAATTTCATTGACTAAATAGTTTATCAACAGAATGGAGTTGTCTCGTTATACACGAGACAACTTTTTTGATTATTTAAATGTTGCGCCGATAAAGTCACGGAACAATGGTTGTGGACGATTTGGACGTGACACTAGCTCTGGGTGGAATTGACATGCTACAAAGAAATTGTTTTCTGGTAGCTCAATAATTTCAACCAATTTGCCATCAGGGCTTGTACCTGAGAAGACAAGGCCAGCTGCTTCCATTGCCTCACGATATTCATTGTTAAATTCATAACGGTGACGATGACGCTCATAAACAAGCTCTTTCCCATAAGCTTTGCTTGCTTTCGAACCATCTTTTAATTTACATGGATATAAGCCTAAACGTAAAGTACCACCGATATCCACAGTATCATTTTGATCTGGTAGGAAGTCGATAATTGGATACTCTGTATTTGCATCAAGCTCTGTAGAATGAGCACCTTTTAGACCAAGAACATTACGTGCAAATTCTACTGTTGCTAATTGCATACCTAAACAAATGCCTAGGAAAGGAACATTATTTTCACGTGCATATTGCGTCGCTAAAATTTTACCTTCAACACCACGATCACCAAAGCCGCCTGGTACTAAAATAGCGTCAGCACCTTTTAATAGCGTGGCAACATTGTCAGCATCAACGTGTTCTGCATTAATCCAGTCAATTTCAATATCAGAATTAAATGCATATCCTGCATGCTTTAATGCCTCAACTACAGAAATGTAAGCATCTTGTAGTTCTACATATTTCCCTACTAATGCTATCTTTCTTTTATTTGGTAAGTTTTTCACTTTTTCTACAAGGTCACGCCATTCTTCCATGTCTGCCTCTGGTGCTTCAATGCCAAAATGATCTAAAACAATATCATCTATATCTTGCGCATGCAGGTTTAATGGTACTTCATATAAATGCTCAGCATCACGAGACTCAATAATTTCATGTGGTTGAACATCACAGAATAATGCTAATTTCTCTTTCATATCTTGTGGTACTTCTTGCTCTGTACGGACTACGATAATATTTGGCTGAATACCTAAAGAGCGTAATTCTTTAACAGAATGCTGTGTAGGTTTTGTTTTAAGTTCACCAGCTGCTTTAATATAAGGAATAAGCGTACAGTGTATATACATTACATTGTTATGCCCTAAATTTGTTTTCATTTGGCGAATGGCTTCTAGGAATGGTAATGATTCAATATCACCTACTGTTCCACCAACCTCTGTAATGACAACGTCTGCATTTGTTTCACGACCAGCACGTTGAATACGATCTTTGATTTCGTTTGTAATATGAGGAATTACTTGGACAGTTCCACCGTTATAATCTCCACGACGTTCTTTCTGTAATACAGATTGGTAAACACGACCTGAAGTTACTGTAGAATGTTTCCCTAGGTTAATATCAATAAAACGTTCATAGTGTCCTAAGTCTAAATCAGCCTCAGCACCATCATCTGTTACAAAAACCTCACCATGTTGATAAGGACTCATCGTACCTGGGTCAATATTGATATATGGGTCAAATTTTTGAATCGTAACTTCTAACCCACGATTTTTTAATAAACGGCCCAAAGATGCTGCAACAATCCCTTTTCCAAGTGATGATACAACCCCACCTGTTACAAAAATATACTTCGTCATGAATAAATTCCTCCTTATGATGTTCTAAAATATTAGTGCGTTTAGGGGGGATCAGAACCATTTACATTCTAATACCCTAAAAAAAGAAAAGCCGAGAATGTCTACAAAATGTAGTCGATTCGAAGCTGTAATCGGTTCTATCTCTTTTCCACTTTCCTTTAAACCATAAAACTCTAATAACTTTTCAGTCACCGTTTACTATACATCATGAATAATTAAAAACATTTATATTCATATCGGTATTAAAAGTATAGGAGAACTAAAATGATTAAAGTTAAAAACAAAAAAACGCTCCTCCTGCATAGGTTTGCAGGGGGAGCGTATTATATACACGGTCTTTCTCCTTCTTTTAAGGAGCCCAAGTAAAAGATTAAACGTAACCGCGATAGAAGTCAAGATTTTTTGCTTCTAGCTTAAAAGAAAGAAAATTCTAAGAGTACTGTATTAGATCTCTTCCTCTTCTTCTTCAAATTCTTCTTCCTCTTCATCAATAAACTCTTCATCGATTTCTTCATCAATTTCTTCTAGTTCTTCATCGTCAAAGTCGATATCTTCTTTATCGTCATCTTCTTCCTCAAGATCCTCTTCATCAATGAACTCTTCAAAGTCTTCATCAAAGTCGATATCTTCTTCATCTAAGTCTACATCTTCATCAAGATCTTCATCATCAAAGGCAGCTTTAGATTTTTTCTTTTGAGTTTTAACAGAAGGTGCTGTTTCTTCTTCGATTTGCTCTACTTTAAACCATTCACGTAAGCCCCAGCCTGCTTCTTGATTATATAAGAAGCGACCATCAATATTGATATCTGTATAAAATTGTAACAGACGGGATTTCATTTCTGCATCACTGTAGCCCACAAGCTCTTGAATTAATTTTAATAAATCATTAAAAGACACTGAGGCACGTTTTTCATTTAAAATTGCATAAGCTAAGTTAATTAACGATTCTTCTGTTAATTGTTCCTTTGTCATTTCACGAAAATTCAATTCGTGCACTTCCTTTCCCTCGTCACAATGGACGTTTTAAAATTACATGGTGCTTTATTCTCCAAGCGCAGCAAAAAAGGCCACGCAAAAGGTACTTTCCATACAATAAGCATAATACCCATTATATACAAAGTTTTAGCCCCTTTGCTAGCTTCAATTACTGTTTTTTATATTACGCATTTTTTTTATTCCAAGATAAAACAAATAGACAGATAATAGTAGTAAAGGAATAGCGCCAATTTGCTTATTATACAGGAAAAAGGCTCCCAATACTAAAGCTAATATAATTATGTAGTGAATAGCTGATTTCATCCTCTACTGCGCCTCCCCTTTTTTTACATTTCTATTATAACGAAAATAAAAAGAAGTGCCTAATCTTAAGACTAGACACTAGAAATTAGAGAAGCATGATGCTTGAAGTAGAATACAAGAAGTTTTGATCAACCTTGCTTACATATTACGACGATATTGTCCGCCAACTTCATATAAAGCTTTTGTAATTTGCCCTAAACTTGCTACCTTTACTGACTCCATCAGCTCAGCAAAAATGTTACCATTATTGACAGCCACTTCTTGTAGACGTGCAATCGCAGCTTCACTTTCCTCTTCATGTGCTTTCCAAAAGGCTTGTAAATTACGAATTTGCGTCTCTTTTTCTTCTGTCGATGCACGAGCAATTTCCATATTATCTATATCAGCATCTGAAGGTGGATTTGGGTTCAAGTAAGTATTAACACCAATGATTGGTAACTCTCCTGAATGTTTTAACATTTCGTAGTACATAGATTCTTCTTGAATTTTACCACGTTGGTATTGTGTTTCCATAGCACCTAACACACCGCCACGATCATTGATACGATCAAACTCTTCAAGAACCGCTTCTTCCACAAGATCTGTTAATTCTTCAACAATAAACGCGCCTTGTAGTGGGTTTTCATTTTTTGCTAGACCATGCTCTTTTGTAATAATCATTTGAATTGCCATAGCACGTCTTACAGATTCCTCCGTAGGTGTAGTAATGGCCTCATCGTAGGCGTTTGTATGCAATGAGTTACAGTTATCTTGTAATGCCATTAAAGCCTGTAATGTAGTACGAATATCATTGAAATCAATCTCTTGTGCGTGTAAACTACGCCCAGACGTTTGAATATGATACTTTAGCTTTTGAGCGCGCTCATTCGCACCGTATTTATCACGCATTACAATCGCCCAAATACGTCGTGCGACACGACCGATTACTGTATACTCTGGATCTAGTCCATTTGAGAAGAAGAATGATAAATTTGGTGCAAAGTCATTGATATTCATGCCACGACTTAAATAATACTCTACATACGTAAAGCCATTAGCTAAGGTGAAGGCTAATTGAGAAATAGGGTTTGCTCCAGCTTCCGCAATATGATAACCCGAAATGGAAACAGAATAATAGTTACGTACTTTATGGTCTATAAAGTATTGCTGAATATCGCCCATCATACGTAAAGCAAACTCTGTTGAGAAAATACATGTATTCTGTCCTTGATCTTCCTTTAGAATATCTGCTTGCACTGTTCCACGTACAACCTGCAATGTTTTTTCACGTGTCTCGGTAAACTCTTCAACTGTCAAAGTTCGTCCTAGCTCTTGCTCACGTAATTGAACTTGTTGATCGATTGCTGTATTCATAAACATTGCTAAAATAATAGGTGCTGGTCCATTAATAGTCATTGATACAGATGTAGACGGTGCACATAAATCAAACCCAGCGTAAAGCTTTTTCATATCTTCTAGTGTACAGATCGATACACCTGATTCACCGACTTTACCGTAAATATCTGGTCGGTAATCTGGGTCCTCCCCATACAATGTCACGGAGTCAAAGGCTGTAGATAATCGTTTTGCATCATCATCCTTCGATAAATAGTGGAAGCGTTTATTTGTACGTTCTGGTGTTCCCTCGCCAGCAAATTGACGCTTCGGATCTTCACCCTCACGTTTGAATTGGAAAACACCTGCCGTATATGGGAATTCTCCAGGAACATTTTCTTTATAAACCCAACGCAAGATTTCACCATAGTCTTCAAACTTCGGTAATGCTACTTTTGGAATTTTCGTGCCAGAAAGACTAGTTGTTTTTAAGATGGTACGAATTTCTTTATCGCGAACTTTAGTCACAAACTCATCACCAGCATAAGCTTCTTTTAATGCCTGCCAATTATCCAATATACGCTTGGATTCTGCTGTTAATTCATCTCTAACACCTTCTGCTAAAGAAGTAAGCGATGCCACAAGCGCATCATCTGGCGCTTTTTCTTGAACGGCGGCAATAGCACCTTCTAATTGGAATAGTCGTCGAGCAAATCCCACCTGCTGCTCTGTTTTTTTATGATAGCCACGGACAGTGTCCGTAATCTCACGTAAATAATAACGGCGATCGTTTGGAATGATAACATCTTGCTTTTGCGTTTTCGCAAATTGCTCATAGCTTGTTTCCCAATTAAAGCCTGTTTTTTCGTTAATTATTTTAACGAGGGCGGCAAATAATGCATTTGTACCTTTGTCATTAAATTGGCTAGCTATTGTACCGTAGACTGGCATGCTATCAAGTGATTCATCCCAAAGCTCACGTGAACGTTGATATTGTTTTTGTACTTGTCGAAGGGCATCCTCTGAGCCTTTTCGCTCAAATTTATTGATCGCAATAACATCTGCAAAGTCAATCATATCGATCTTCTCAAGTTGTGTAGGTGCACCAAATTCGCTTGTCATGACATACATGGATAGATCCGTATATTTAGTAATTTCGGCATCACCTTGACCAATTCCACTTGTTTCTACGATGATTAAGTCATAACCTGCTACACGTACTACATCTAGCACATCACCAATTGATGCAGATAATTCAGTACGTGAGCCACGTGTTGCTAAACTACGCATATAAACACGGTTATTAAAAATAGCATTCATACGAATACGATCCCCAAGCAATGCTCCACCCGTTTTTTGCTTTGTTGGATCAACGGATAGGATGGCTACACGTTTATCTGGGAATTCTTTTAGGAAGCGGCGAATCAGTTCATCCGTTAAGGATGATTTCCCTGCACCACCTGTTCCCGTAATCCCCATTACAGGCGTACCCTTTGAAAGCTTTCTTGCCTCTGCTAGCATTTCTTTCGTAGCTTCATCGTCATTTGACTCAGCTGCTGTTATTAGATTGGCTAAAATTTCAGGCGTCTCTGTCGTTAAAGCCTTTAATTTTTCTAAGTAATTACCTGTTGCAGTCGGAAAATCTGTTCCTTTAATTTGTTCATTAATCATTCCCTGTAGCCCTAAAACACGGCCATCCTCTGGTGAGAATATTCCTGCAATGCCATACGTATGAAGCTCTTTAATTTCACGAGGTAAAATAACTCCTCCACCACCGCCATAAATTTTAATATGTGGTGCTCCTTTTTCACGCAGTAAATCATACATATATTTAAAGTATTCCATATGTCCGCCTTGATAAGAAGAAACAGCTATCCCTTGTGCATCTTCCTGTATCGCAGCATTCACGACTTCTTCAACAGAACGGTTATGACCTAAATGGATTACTTCTACACCGCTCGATTGTAAAATGCGTCGCATAATATTGACTGAAGCATCATGTCCATCAAAAAGACTCGATGCTGTCACAAAACGTACGTGATTTTTTGGACGATATACTTCTACCTTTGTCATATGAAATCCCCACTTTCTCCCCTTATTGAATAAAAAAAGCCAGCAATTGCAATATCGCGATATGCAATTGCTGACAAACCCCTTACAAAATATTAGAACCCCTTTATGCCTGAAATGAACAAGGTGATTTGCATGTCAATGAATTCGTCTATAGAGTGCTGACGATGTAAAGCCCATTTGCGGAACGCCCAACTTTGTCCTGAAACAACTAAGTTATTGGCTGCTAAATGGATTTGCTTGTCTGTCATTGTTAGTTCGCCAGACTGTACACATCGCTGTAATAAGCGTTCAAATGTGGCAACCATTTCAAATTCTTTACTAAAGACATAGCGTTGTGCTTCTTTTGACAATGATTTTGTTTCTTGATACATGATTGTTAGCTCATCAACCATACTATCGATTTGCAGGAAGTATTCCCGGATCATTTCTTTTAGCTCATCAATTGTTCCTGCTTTAATCTCATAACTTGAAAGACGCTCCATTGCATGGTGATAGATACTGTCACAAACAAGGTATAGAACATCTTCTTTCGTTCGAATATATTCATACAAAGTACCGATACTAAAGCCAGCAGCTTTTGCAATCTCTCTCGTCGTGGCACGGTGAAAGCCTTTTTCTTTAAATAACTTAATAGCTCCTTGAATCATTTGTTCACGACGAATGGCGATTAGATTTTCATCTTTTACGGTTGACTGGACTTGGGGCCTTTTATCTTTTTCAGTCATCAATTATTTCGTTAGCATACGCGAGATTACAAGACGTTGAATCTCCTGCGTACCTTCGTAAATTTGTGTAATTTTAGCATCACGCATAAAGCGCTCTACTGGGTAATCTTTTGTATAACCATAGCCACCAAATACTTGAACCGCCTCTGTCGTTACACTCATTGCTGTATCGCCAGCCATTAATTTCGCCATTGCAGATGCCTTACCATATGGTAGGTTATTAGATTCTAACCATGCCGCCTGGTATGTAAGAAGTCGAGAAGCCTCTATTTGAGTTGCCATATCTGCTAATTTGAAGGAAATACCTTGATTTGCAGTGATCGGTTTACCAAATTGCACACGTTCTTTGGCGTAGTCAACTGCTGCATCTAAAGCTCCTTGTGCAATTCCTACTGCTTGAGCCGCAATACCATTACGTCCACCATCCAATGTCGTCATCGCAATCTTAAAGCCTTCCCCTTCAGCTCCTAATAGATTTTCCTTTGGAACACGACAGTTATCAAAAATAATCTCTGTTGTTGGAGATGAACGAATTCCTAATTTCTTTTCTTTCTTCCCTACAGAGAAACCTTCAAATCCAGCTTCCACGATAAATGCGGATGTGCCATGTTTTGCTTCTGGATCTGTTACTGCAAATACAATATATGTATCTGCTACTCCACCGTTCGTAATAAAGATTTTTGAGCCATTTAAAATATAATCATCGCCATCACGTTTTGCATAAGTTTTCATGCCGCCCGCATCAGAGCCAGAGCCAGGTTCTGTCAAACCATAGGCACCAATATGTTTACCTTCAGCCATTGGGCGAAGATATTTTTGTTTTTGTTCTTCTGTACCGAACTTGTAAAGAGGCCAACCTGCCAGTGAAGTATGTGCAGATAAAGTTACCCCAGTCGAAGCACAAACACGTGATAATTCCTCAACAGCAATGACATATGCAAGGTAATCAAATCCTGCACCACCATATTCCTCAGGCCATGGAATACCAGTAAGCCCAAGCTCCGCCATTTTGTCGAAAATCGCACGGTCAAATTCTTCATTTTCGTCACGTTCAGCAGCTGTTGGCGCCACTTCATTTATAGCAAAATCACGAATCATTTCACGTAATTGTTCATGCTCTTCTGTTAACTGAAAGTTCATTGTCCATTTCCCCTTTTTAGTTAGACTCTGTTTTGTGTTACCTGATTATTGTTAGGTTGGATTGAGCGCTTCTCTCACTTTTTAGAGCAGACCTACACGCTTTATGAGCGTGTCTCCCTCACTCTGGAATGTTTCCATCACTTTGTACCATTCCTAATATCAGGCTTTATTTCAGTAAATGTTTACTAATGACTAGTCGTTGAATTTCACTTGTACCTTCATAGATTTCTGTCACCTTTGCATCGCGGAAATAGCGCTCTACTGGATAATCTTCCGTATAGCCGTAGCCGCCAAATATTTGAACAGCTTCTATTGCCGTTTGTACCGCTGTTCGTGATGAGAAAAGTTTAGCCATTGAAGCTTCTGCTCCACATGGTAAACCTTTTGCACGTAAATCAGCTGCACGATAGACTAACAGTTTTGCAGATTCAACAGCCGTTGCCATATCCGCAAGCTTAAAGCCAACACCTTGTTGTGCGGCAATCGGCTTGCCAAATTGAATGCGTTCTTTAGCATAAGTAGTAGACGCCTCTAGTGCCGCCTCAGCAATTCCTAAAGCCTGTGCCGCAATGCCGATTCGTCCAACATCTAAATTAGCCATCGCGATTTTAAAGCCTTCTCCCTCTTCCCCAAGTAGGTTGTCGGCTGGAATGCGACAATTATCGAATGTCAGCTGAACTGTACGTGAGCCGTGTAAGCCCATCTTATGCTCATCTTTTCCGATGATTAAACCAGGTGTTCCCTTTTCAACGATAAATGCCGAGATACCCTTTGTTTTTTCAACTGGGTTAGTAGAGGCGAATACAATATACACATCAGCTTCTCCACCATTTGTAATAAATACTTTGGAGCCGTTAATCACATATTCATCGCCATCACGCACTGCCTTTGACTGTAAAGAGCCAGCATCTGAGCCTGCACTTGGTTCTGTTAAACAAAATGCTCCTAAATATTCGCCTGTTGCAAGCTTTGGTACATAACGTTTCTTTTGTTCGTCATTCCCAAAGTAAATAATTGGATTCGTTCCAACTGAAGTATGGACGGATAAAATAACACCCATTACAGCGCTTATTTTTGATAGTTCATTAATCGCAATAATATAAGATGTAAAATCCATACCAGAGCCACCTAAGTCTTCTGGAGTCGTAATCCCCATTAAGCCAAGTTCACCCATTTGCTGTAGAAGCTCACGTGGAAATTCTCCCGCTTCCATTCGCTCCACCCATGGTTGAATTTTTTCCTGAGCAAATTGACGAACCATATCGCGCATCATAATTTGCTCATCTGTAAATTGCAAATGCATCTATAATGTCACCCCTCTAAGTTGTCCCGAAACATCTAAATAACCCCATCCCCATAGGATTATTCGTAAACGTAAAAGCCTCTTCCTGATTTCTTACCTAGCCATCCAGCCGCAACGTATTTACGTAGCAGTGGACAAGGGCGATATTTACTGTCTCCAAGACCCTCATGTAAAATTTCCATGATGTAAAGACAAGTATCCAAACCAATGAAGTCTGCCAATGTTAATGGCCCCATCGGATGGTTCATACCAAGCTTCATCACATCATCAATTGCTTCTTTCGTCGCTACACCTTCGTAAAGTGCGTAAATCGCTTCATTAATCATTGGTAGTAGGATTCGGTTTGAAATAAACCCTGGGAAATCATTCACTTCTACAGGTGTTTTCGATAATTTAACCGTCATCTCTTCAACAGCTTTGTACACTTCATCTGTTGTTGCTAAGCCTCGAATGATTTCGACAAGTTTCATAACTGGTACAGGATTCATAAAATGCATACCAATTACTTGCTCTGGACGTTTTGTTACTGCTGCAATTTCCGTAATAGGCAGTGAAGATGTATTCGTAGCTAAAATAGCATGTGCTGGTGCAATGCCATCAAGTTGCTTAAAGATAGATTGCTTAATTTCCATATTTTCTACAGCTGCTTCAATGATAATATCTACATCACTAGCATCCTGTAAATCTAGTGACATACTAATTCGACCTAGAACAGCAGTCTTCTCATCTTCTGTTTTACGACCTTTTTCTACATCACGTGATAAATTTTTCGTAATAACCCCTAATCCACGCTCGAAAAATTCTTGTTTGATATCGTTCAATTTCACATCAAAGCCTGCTTGTGCACAAACTTGGGCAATGCCAGAGCCCATTTGCCCCGCACCAATGACCATTACCTTTTGAATTCCCATTAGTTCAGTCCCCCTGTTTTTGGTACTTCAATCATAATTGCATCACCTTGACCGCCGCCTGAACAGATTGCAGCAATGCCGATGCCACCGCCACGACGCTTCAATTCCTGTGCAAGTGTTAATATTATACGTGCACCAGATGCCCCAATAGGATGACCTAAAGCAACTGCACCACCATTAACATTCACTTTTTCTGCATCTAAATCTGCCAACTGCTTGCTAACTAAAGCGACCGCCGCAAAGGCTTCATTGATTTCAATTAAATCAATATCTGCTAATGATTTATTGGTCTTTTTCAGTAATTTATTAATAACAAGACCTGGTGTTTGTGGGAAGTTTTCAGGCTCAAGCGCAAGCTCTTCATGACCAATAATTACTGCCAATGGTTCTCTACCTTCACGTTTTGCACGTTCCTCACTCATGACGACAAGTGCACATGCACCGTCGTTAACCCCAGGTGCATTACCTGCTGTAATCGTGCCATCCTTGTCAAAGGCTGGTTTTAACTTCGCCAGTATTTCCAAAGACGTTCCTGCTCTTGGCGCCTCGTCTATATCAACAATAAGTGGTTCACCTTTTCGTTGAGGAATCTCTACTGGTACGATTTCTTCAGCAAAGTAACCTTTTTCAATTGCCGCTAGCGCGCGTTCATGACTGCGTACTGACCAAGTATCCTGTTCTTCTCGACTTAGCGAGAATTCTTTAGCTGTTGCATTACCATAGCTACCCATATGCGGTCTTGCTTTATCGAAAGCACATGTTAAGCCGTCATATAGCATGCCATCTACCATTGTAGAATCTCCCATACGCAAACCGTTTCGACCATTCAGAAGATAATATGGTGCATTGGACATAGATTCCATGCCACCCGCAATAATCACTTCTTCGTCCCCTAAACGAATCAATTGATCTGCTAATGTCACCGCACGCATCCCTGAAGCACAAACTTTATTGATTGTTTCTGTTTTTACTGCTGTTGGTAAATTGGCCTTCAGTGCAGCCTGTCGAGAAGGAATTTGACCCTGTCCCCCTTGTAAAACAGAACCTAAAATTACCTCATCCACTTCCTCAGGTGCAAGATTTGCTTTCTCTAATGCCCCTTTGATTGCAATCGCACCTAAATCACTTGCATGTAATGCTGATAATGAACCTCCAAATTTACCAAATGCAGTTCTTGCTCCTGCTAAAATTACAGCTCTATTCAAGTAAAACACCCCTTTTGTTTTACGTTCTCGATGAAGCTGCAAAGCATCATTGACTGAACGCTCGCTCGACTTCTATCGAGGAAAAATGGGAGTTTATTATCTCAACTCCCATTCCCATTTAATCTTATTCTACAAAACAATTTTTTATTGTGCAATTTATATTTTTCAGATAACTAAAATATTTCTGCAATAGCAATCATTTTTCTGCGTTCGCTTCCATATTCTCGTCTTGTTGAGCATTTTCTATAGATGCTACCACTTCTTCGTATGTTTCTTCTGTTTCTTCTGAAGAAGGATTAACTACCTTTACTTTTTCACCGAACACGGAACGCTCTAGTAATTCTGCAACATCAAATGTTCCAATAGAGTCTTCAACCTCTTTAGCCTTTGTACCATCCTCTAGCATTGTTAGGCAGTACGGACAGCCCGATGAAATAACTGATGCATTTGTTGCAAGAGCCTGCTCAGTTCGCGCTACGTTAATGCGATTTCCTACATGCTCTTCCATCCACATTAAGCCACCACCAGCACCACAGCACATCGCTGTTTCGCGATTACGTTCCATTTCAACAAGCTTCACGCCAGGGATACCTCGAAGAATTTCACGTGGGGCATCGTACACATCATTGTAGCGACCTAAATAACAGGAATCATGGAAAACAATCGTTTCATGAACCTCATAGTTTAGCGCTAGACGATTTTCCTCAATTAGCTGATTTAATAACTCAGTATGATGATACACTTCGCCTTTCCAGCCAAAGTCTTGATATTCATTTTTAAAGATATTGTAAGCATGAGGATCGATTGTTACAATTTTCTTCACGTCATTTTTCTCAAACTCATCAATATTCGCTGTAGCCAGCTCTTGGAATAAGAATTCATTCCCTAAACGGCGAGGTGTATCCCCAGAGTTTTTCTCTTTATTACCTAAGATTGCAAACTTCACACCAGCTTCGTTTAATAGGCGACAGAAAGCTAAAGCAATTTTTTGAGAGCGGTTATCGAAAGCTCCCATCGAACCAACCCAGAATAAATATTCCATTTCCTCACCAGATTTTTTTAGCTCTTTTACAGTTGGGATTTGGATTGTTGGATCTAGATCACGCCAATTTTCTTTTTCCTTACGGTTTAAGCCCCAAGGATTACCTTGTCGTTCGATATTCGTCATTGCACGTTGAGCATCAGGATTTACTTTTCCTTCAGTCATTGTTAGATAACGACGTAGATCAATGATTTTATCAACATGCTCATTCATTACTGGGCATTGATCTTCACAGTTACGACATGTCGTACAAGCCCAAATTTCCTCTTCTGTAATGACATCGCCAATTAAAGATGGACTGTAAATATCCTCAATTACAGCACCTTCAGCACCAGCTGCCATTGCAAGTTGATTACCCTTTGTATTGGCAAAGAATTGATAAGGCACCCATGGTTTTTGTTTTGTTACAACAGCGCCCGTAAATGTTAAATGATCACGCAATTTCACGATTAAATCCATAGGAGACAGCATTTTTCCTGTTCCTGTTGCTGGACACATGTTTGTACAACGTCCACATTCTACACAAGAGTATAGATCGAGCATTTGCTTTTGCGTGAAGTCCTGTATGCGTCCTACCCCAATAGAAGGCATATCCTCTTCGCTTTCAGCATTTTCTCCTGCTTCTTCTAAAGCCTCAAAATCAATTGGTGTTAATGTGCCCGTACGATCTAAACGATTCATGTAAACATTAAGTGGACTGACAATTAAGTGGAAATGTTTAGACTGCGGTACGTACACAAGGAACGTTAATAGAATTAAAAGGTGTGCCCACCACATTACATAAAACACGCCAGCGGCAACTGATGTAGGTAGGAAGCCAAAAATAGCAGCAATACTTGAAGCAACTGGTTCCGTATAAGTTAATCCCTCACCATGCCAAATTAATCCCATACCATTAGCGAATAATGTAGATACCATTAATCCCCCAATGAAAATTAATACAAGACCATTTTTCCATCCTCGTTTTAGCCGCACCAGCTTTTCAACATAGCGGCGGTAAAATGCCCATACTACCGCGATTAAAATCATTAAAACTACAAGCTCTTGGAAGAATGTAAAGACACCATAAAAAATGCCTAGTGGCAGATGTGATTCTGGTGCTAGTCCTTTCCAAATTAAATCAATGGCCCCTAACTGTACCATCAAAAATCCATAGAAAAACATAACGTGGATTAAACCACTCTTTGGATCCTTTAATAGCTTATTTTGACCAAATACATTGACCATAATATAACGAAGTCGTTCTTTAACACTTTCATCAAACTCAACCTTTTTCCCCAATTGCACATACTTATAGCGTGTTTTCAACAGGTAGAAGAACAATCCTACTGCATAAAGCACAACCACGACTGTTAAGACAATGTTAGCAATTAATAATGGACTCATGGTTGGTCCCCCCTTTAGTTTGTCGTAATTTTCTCTCTTTGTGACGAATTTGCTAGTTCATACAGAAATGTACTTCACTTTATCATTATATTCCTATTCTAATAAATGAGTGAGCATTCAGTCAACATAAAACGGAAATATTTCTGATAATTTTATATTCTTACATTTTACAAGAAAAAAAGCCACCCTGAATTTTTCCAAGGTAGCATTTTTTTACTTTCCTTATCAATTTATACTTACTGAATATCATAGATTCAGTACACGCCTGAACATTTGCTAAAAAAGCAAACAAGCCTCTATCCCTCATAGGGGAAAGGAGGCTTTATTATCTGACCTTTTAATATGACTACAAAAACATTTACTAAATCAAACTTTTATTTTTTAAAAACATTTCCGCTGCGAATATATTCAACATCCGCTACGTTTAAGCGCGCATTTACAACACGTGCAGCTGCAAATAAATAATCTGATAATCGATTTAAATATTTTTGTACAACCTTTGGCACATCTTCAACTTCTTTCATAAGCGTCACCATTTCACGCTCTGCTCGACGTGCAACCGTGCGGGCAATGTGTAAAGTTGCCGCTGCTGGTGCGCCTCCTGGTAAAATAAAACGTTGTAAAGGTGGCGCTTCGTCTGATAAAGCATCTATACGAGCTTCTAGTACTTCAATCGGTTGCTCTGTTAATTTATAATGGCGTTCTTTCATCACATTAGCAAGGTCTCCACCAGCATCGAACAGCTCATGCTGAATTGTTTCTAGGTCTGTTAAAATATCTTTGAAAAGCGCTTGATCTAATTCACTTACTGCTTTCCCAATAAAGGAGTTTAATTCATCAATTGCTCCATATGTTTCCACACGTAAACTATCTTTATCAACACGTCCTCCAATAAGACTTGTTTTCCCCGTATCGCCTGTTTTCGTGTAAAGCTTCATTTCTCTCATCTCCTAAAACTGGTTTTTATAATTCCTAATCGCCTGAACTGTTGTTTCATAGACACCCTTTGCAATCATTTTACCAACTTCCGTAATTGGGCCACCATACAGCATTTCTTCCCCTTTTTGAGTTGCAGCAATTAACAGACTATCTGTAGCAGTACCTGTTGCAATGGTTCCACTGCGCTCATCACGAATATTTTCTGATTGCAACGCCTTTGTTTTTGCCTCAGTTGCTGTCATTAATGCCTGAAAAAATGCCTCTTCCGATAAACAACCATTAATGATAACCCATGTATTAATAGTACCAATATATGGCTCATCTTGTCTTTCATGCACCCGAGATACATCAACTGCATTGCCTACGCCAGCTGTTACAGCTACGATTAAACTGCCAAAAGGAGCTGAAAATTCATTAATGGCCACTAGAGCTGTTGGTACTGCTGTTAGCATAACAACAGTATTTGTAGGTGAAAAATTTTCCCTTTTTAAAAAATCACTAACTTCGCTTTTTACATCGCTGATAACATAATCACCAGGAACTGAGCGATTTAATAAGCAATTATGCCAGCCAATACCTGGGTTATGAACTGCAGAGGATACGGTCTTCAAAGGAAGCTCTGCTTGAAGTTTGATATATTGCTCGGTTATCGTAAAGTGCTCTTTTGTAATGACAGCTCGCTGCTGGTAGTTAATAGCTGCGGGCATCATGGTAATTTGTGGTTTTGGTATTTCAGGATGTGCATACGTAGTCACCCGTGCTTGGTAAACATCTTCAATTTGAGAGGCAATTAATACTTCATGGGGTACCCCCATTGCTCTCACTTGCCCACTCTCCATAAGTAACAATTCATCACAATAAAGCGACGCTAGATTCATATCATGTAGTACCATAACAACCGTTAAACCACATTCCAAAGCTTCCTTCCGAACCATATCTAAAATTTGACGTTGGTGTGCAATATCTAAATGATTAGTTGGTTCATCCAGTAATAGGATTTCTGCAGCTTGAGCTAAGGCCTGTGCTACAAATACCCTTTGTTGTTCACCGCCAGATAAAAATTCCATCGGTGTATGCTCATATCGCTTTACACCTGTTTGAAGCATAGCATGTTGAACAGCCTGCTCATCTTGTGTAGACCAACTTGAGAAAAAACCTGTTTGATGCGGATAGCGCCCTAGTGAAACTGCCTCTCTCACACTGTTCGAGAAAGCATTTGCATGAAGCTGTGGTAATACAGCCATTTTTTTCGCCAAAGCACGAGCATTATAAGAAAGAATATTTTGTCCATCAATCGAAATGGTTCCAGCAGTAGCAGGTAAAATACCACTCATTACTTTTAATAATGTAGATTTCCCGCTACCATTCGGCCCTAGAATGCCAAGAATTTTCCCTTTTTCAACGGTAAAACTAATGTCCTTGACGATTGGTATATCTTCATAGCCACCTGATAGATGTTCAACAACAATCATGCCCGTACCCCCTTGCTTCTTCGCTGCTTATAAAAAATATAGGAGAAAACAGGTGCTCCAATAAATGCCGTAATTACACCAATTGGTAGCTCTCTTGGCACAATGATTGTTCGTGCTACTAAGTCGCAAATAATAAGTAATGTTGCACCATTAAAAAAAGATAATGGCAATAAGTGGCGATGATCAGAACCCCAAATCATCCTTGTCATATGCGGCACCACTAATCCTACAAAGCCAATTGTGCCAGAAACCGCTACAGCCGCTCCAGTTAACATGGAGCCACCTGCTAATATCAAATATTTACTGCGCTTTACATTAACACCTAAATGTTTTGCTCGCTCTTCACCATACAACAAAACATTTAGTTCTCGTCTTTGCGTCCATAGCATAATTGAACCTACAATCACAAATGGAATGATCATTTGGACATATGGCCAACCACGCATCGAAACAGAACCAAGTAGCCAGCCTATTACCTGACGTAATTCTTCACCAGATAAGGCAATCATTAATGAAATAAGGGAACCTAAAAATGAACTAAAAATAACACCTGTTAATATCAACGTTTCCATTTTCAATGAGCGGTCTACGAGTCTAGCAAAGCTCATAACAACTACCATCGTGATGATAGCACCAATCATACTGAAGGTTGGCAGCGCATACAAACCGACAACAGGTATAGAAATACTAAAAAAGATCGTTAAAACAGCACCAACAGAAGCCCCTGATGAAACCCCTAGTGTATATGGATCTGCTAATGGATTTTTTAATAAACCTTGGAATGCTGCTCCAGCAATAGCTAGAGATGCGCCTACTAGTCCCGCTAATAACACGCGAGGCAAACGAATTTTCCAAAAGATATTGGCGGCTGTTTCATCAACCGCCTTATTCCACAATACTTCTAGTGGAATATGAACTGAGCCTATCGCTACGCCACACCAGATGCTAATAAGAAGAAGCGTACATGTTAGTGTATAGGCTAGTGCTATTTTTTTCACTTAAATACCTCAGGATAGATCGCTTTTGCTAATTCTTCTAGACCTTCTGCTAAACGTGGTCCTTGACGACTTGTTGTGCTTTCATCTACCTGCACAATCGCATTATTTTTTACGGCATTAATCGTATCAAAGCCCGCACGTTTTGGTATCTTCGTCAAAATATCTGGTACATAATGATATGTCACCACGATGACATCTGGGTTTTTCGCGATAATTTGCTCTGCATCAATTTTATACCAATTATCGCCATCTACAGCTACATTCTCTGCATTGAGCATTTCAAGCATTGCATTCATAAATGTGCCATTACCAGCTGTATAAATATCTGGCTCATCCGATGCTTCAACTAACACTTTTTTTGGTTCAACGTCCTTGACTTTAGTCAAAATTCCTTCTACTTTAGCCTTCATATTAGCAACAATTTTTTCTGCCTCTGGTAATTTTCCTGTAGCACGTCCAAGCTGCTCAATTGTCGTATATGTTTCATTAAAGTCTTGTGCATTTTTCACTACAAATACTTTTAAACCTGCCGATTCAAGCTGTGCAATAGCCTCTTCTGACAGAGACATGCTAGATTCGTGAGAAAAAACGATATCTG
The DNA here is from genome assembly GCF_038630435.1 of Lysinibacillus sp. FSL K6-4013. Lineage (NCBI taxonomy): Bacteria > Bacillati > Bacillota > Bacilli > Caryophanales > Bacillaceae > Lysinibacillus > Lysinibacillus sp. FSL K6-4013. The sequence continues at coordinate 591,390 of NZ_CP152031.1, read as the reverse complement.
GTTTTAAGGCAATAATTTTTTCAATATCGTATTCCATGCCGCCAACCTTATCTTTCTCAGCTGCCTCTGGTGGATAATCGTCGTTGTCAGTAACACCAACTATTTCATCATTTAAACCGAGCCCAAAAAGAATTTCAGTGTTACTTGGAATAAGTGAAACAATTTTCTCAGGAGGTGCTTCGAGTGTAATGTCCTTACCAAGGGCATCTGTTATTGTCATTGGGAATGTTGCTTCCTCCACCTGTGCCTTTTCTTGCTGTGTTTGCTGCTCATTAGCTGGCTTGTTATCCTTTGCTTCCTGTCCACAAGCAGCTAGCAAGCCGACTGCTAAAAATGCTGATAATCCTATTTTCCAAAATTTCTTCATGTGAATCCTCCTTGGTTGATCCGTGCGATATTTCTTATTCTAATCAAAATAATACCCCTCATCTTTGAAAGATGAGGGGTCAAAATCGCACCAAAAAAACTGATACAAAATCCACCACCCTATCCTCGTAGGTTGTATGTCGTTATAAAGGCAGGTCTCCTGGCTAGTGCTGCTTGCGATTTTCAAGCCTTCCCGAAATATTCAGTGGCATCATTTGAAAAAACTCACACTTACAGTGGCGGGACCGCATCGGAATTACACCGATTTCCCTTTTCACTTTACTTAAGTAAAGAACCTTTATAATATTCAGTTGATTTCATTATACATGAAAATGAAAGAAGTCGCCTCCATTCAAGACGACTTCCAAGCTATTATACAATTTCAGAAAAGTATTGGACTGTTTTCATTTGAGCACCCATTTCTCTTAATGACCATGTCTGCTCTAAATAAACGTCCGCAAGTTTTTCATATTTCCCACCAAATTTATGTGCCCATTCAACCGCTACAACACTTTCATAAAGATGAGCCATCTTTTTCGCCATATCTTTTGCTTCAAAAGTTTTCGTCGCTTCGTCTAAAGCGCTAAAGAGTTGTAGTTTCGCAGACATATCCTCCAATTTTTCTTTAACGATTTGTACCAATGAGCTGTCAGCTAATTTGTCTAATCGTTCCTTCATCTCATGTACAAACAATTCATGGGCATGGAACTTAACTACCAAACGAATGAGTTCTAAGGCCAAAATATTAGCCGTCCCCTCCCACACCGTCAACACTTGCGCGTCTCTTAATAAGCGTGGCGTTACAAAGTCTTCGATATAGCCATTACCTCCGTGTAATTCAATTGCCTCACTAGCATAATGAACGGCTTGCTCTGCCGTTTCCTTTTTCATAATGGCAATATATAAACGATTCATAATAAGGTCTTGCTGTGTTCCCTGTCCACTCGTCACTTTATCGTATAACTGAATAAGATCAAAAACTGTCGCTACCTCCACGTGCAACTTAGCTGCAAATTTACCTAAAGTATCCTGAATCATAGGGTATTGTGTTAAGGGCTTGCCAAATGCATGTCGATTGGTTACATAATGTTTTGCCTCTAAGAAGCCGCGACGCATAATACCAATTGAAGCGACTGCATTACAAATTCTTGATAGATTTAGTGCTTCTAGCATGTAATAAATCCCTTTATTTTGCTCTCCTACAACATAGGCAAGTGCACCTTCAAATTCTACCTCACCAGAGGGAACAGCCCGAACCCCTAGCTTATCTTTCAGTCGGCGAATACGTAGATGATTCGCTGTTCCATCTTCTTTGCGCCATGGAACTGCAAACAACGTTAAGCCTTTGGAACCTGCTGGCGCATCTTCTAGTCGCGCCAATACCATCGCTACACCACACATGCCTGCATTGGATGCAAAGTATTTTTCACCATATAGGCGATACGCAGTGCCATCCTTTCTAGCCTCCACCACATTTGCACCAACGTCAGAGCCTCCTTGACGTTCTGTTAAAAATGTCGCACCTTCATATAAATCTGTGTCTCCTGTTGCACAAACATGTGGTAAAAAACGCTGCTTTACCTCTTCATCCGCATAATGGTCTAATAGATAGGCAGTAGCCATCGTCAATGTTACGGGACAGTAAAAACCGGGCTCTGCATGTGATAGCATATAACCTTGCGCAAAGCTATAAACATAATTACCCTTGTGACCTAGCTGCGGAATATCCTTGTGTACATAGCCGACAATCCCTGTATTATATGTCTCTTCAATCGTCTTTTTATAGCCATCATTAACCCAAACCTCTGATATCTCTTCACCGTAGGCATCATATCTTTGAAGGCGAGGCTCTCCCTGTCGATCTGTATACTTTGCCCTCGTATCAATATCACCTGCACATAGCTCACCAAAATCTGTTAACTCTCGATGTGCATAGGATAAAAACTCTTTATCTAGCATCATTTCTAATATTTTTTGAAGCGTTTCATCCTCGGTAAAAAAGTTCGTAGTACGCAGTTCTTTTTGTTGTAATACTTTCATGCTAGCTCACCTCTTGCCCCTTCAAAGATTGTTTTAATATTTTGCCTGATGCATTACGTGGTAGCGCTTCTACTTTTTCAAAAATACGTGGTATTTTAAACTTTGCAAGATGTTCTTCTAAATAAGCTTTCAAAGCTTCCTCATCGATGTCTTGTTTAGCAGAATACACCGCCTTTACAGTTTCCCCCCATTGTGGATGTGGTACACCAATTACCGCAGCCTCGAATATCCCTTCAAAGCTCAATAAACAATCTTCAATTTCTTTCGGATAAATATTGACACCACCCGAAATAATGACATCCTTTTTACGATCTACGATCCAAATAAAACCATCTTCATCTTTGCGAGCTAGATCTCCTGTTTTTAACCAACCGTCAATAAAGGCTTCATTAGTAGCTACTTCATCCTTATAGTAGCCAAGCATGTTGCCCTCACCCAGCAAAACAATTTCCCCCACTTCGCCTACATTTACATCTTCTCCACTGTCATTCACAATACGCAACTCTGTACCAAGTGGCGCCCGCTGACCAATACTTCCTGCCTTTGCTTCATGCTCCTTGCCAAATAATAATGAACCACTTGGACCTGCCTCTGTTAATCCATATACACAAGTCAAATTATTTGTGCGGAATGCCTGCTGAATGAATCGAACCTCACTTTGAGATAACGGTGCCCCACCATAGACCCACCATTTCATAGAAGACAAATCTGCCGAATGGAGTCTTGGCAGCTGTGCCGTTAATAAATAAGCAACAGGTGCACCAAAGAAATGTGTTGTTTTCTCCTTTTCAATGGAATCAATGAATAAATCGGGTGTAAAAGTTGGTGTTAATACATTTGTTGAGCCTACCAATACACCCGCCATTAAAAATAAATGTAATGGTGCAGAGTGTGTTAATGGCATCATGAGCAAAATACGGCTCTCAGGTTTTACCTCCATTTCAACAGCAATCATTTGCGCCACTGTTAAAATATTACGGTAGCTAAATAACACACCCTTTGGTTTTCCTGTCGTACCAGATGTATATAAAATCGTGGAAGGATCATCCTCCTGCAACTGACAATCAATCGTTTGTGTACTAGCATTTTGTAGCATTGTTTCATACTGATACCATCCTGCTTTTTCTTGACCTGTTTTAATTTTTATCGGAATACCAGCTAGCTGTTCAACTGCTGCAAAAATAGCCTCATGTACGACAATGGCCTTCGCTTCGGCATGCTGCGCCACGTACTCTACTTCCAGTAATGTAAACTTTGCATTGACTGGCACAACGATCGCTCCGATACGCTGAATAGCAAAGTAGCTAACAACAAACTCTAAAACGTTTGGCATAAAAATTAAAACCTTATCCCCCTGCCTTACTCCCTGCTCTAGTAAAGCATGACTGAAGCATGTCACCTGCTGATCTAAATCTTGATAGGTTACTCTTCTGCCATGACAAATAACGGCTTCATTTTTCGGATATTTACGGGCATTACGTGCTAACAAATTGGAACTATTCATCTTGCATCTCTCCCTTAAAAGTCGCTAATTTTTCACTAAACATGCCATGCATTTGTTGTAATTCATGTTTCATCTGCGTCAGCTCAGCTATTTTACTCTCAATCTCTTGAATTTTTTGTTCTCCGTATTCAACCGTTCGCTCTAGTTGCTGAATCCCCGAGCGATCAAAATCAAATAGTAAAACCATCTCTTTGATTTCCTCCAACGAAAATCCGTAACGCTTACCTCTGAAAATAAGCTTGAGCTTCGCCAATTCTTTTTTGGAAAAGGTTCGTTGATTGGTAGATGAGCGATGGGGACAAAGAAGTCCAAGTTCCTCATAATAACGAATTGTCCGCGTAGACACATTAAACTCCTTTGCTACCTCCTGAATCGTCTTCAAAACCATCTCCCCTTTCCTAATTGGCAACAGTATACCATTGACGTTAACGTAAACTTCAACAAAATTTTCAAAATTAACAGAAAAATAAAGTTTGAGACAGCTAATTTCCCACGGTCTATCCCATACTTTTGACACTCTATTCGTCACTTTTACCGTTATATCCGCCACTTTTAGCACTTTATCCAAGAAAAAAGCCCCTAACACTTTTAAATGTTAGGAGCTTAAAATCTAATTACATTTTTTCAGGTGCAGATACCCCGATTAAACGTAGTGCGTTCGCAATTGTTGTGCGGACTGCCGTGATTAATGCTAAACGAGCCTCTGTTAACTCTTTGTTTGAAGCATCTAATACTTTTTCTGCATTATAGAAGCTGTGGAATGCAGCTGCTGTCTCTTGAATATAGTTTGCGATACGATGTGGTGTGCGGTGTTTCGCTGCTTCCGCTACCACTTTTGGGAAATCGCCAATCTTTTTCAGTAAATCAATTTCTTTTTCTGCTGTTAACAAATTGAGGTGTTCTGTTGTAGCAGCAAAGCCTTGTTCATTTGCTGAACGTAAAATAGACGAAATACGTGCATGCGCATATTGTGCATAGTACACAGGATTTTCATTAGATTGTGATACTGCAAGATCAAGATCAAAGTCCATATGAGAATCGCCAGCTGTTTTGACAAAGAAGTAACGAACTGCGTCAAGGCCAACCTCTTCTACAAGCTCACGCATTGTTACTGCATTCCCTGTACGCTTAGACATTTTGAATTTTTCACCGTTTTTATAAAGCTGAACCATTTGAATAACTTCCACTTCTAACGTATCACGATCATAGCCAAGTGCTTGAATCGCTGCTTTCATACGTGGAATATAACCGTGATGGTCCGCTCCCCAAATATTGATTAATTTATCGAAGCCACGGACAATTTTATCTTCATGGTAAGCAATATCTGGCGTTAAATAGGTGAATGACCCATCATTTTTAATTAGTACACGATCTTTATCATCACCAAATGTTGTAGAGCGGAACCAAGTGGCACCATCCTCTTCAAACACATGTCCATTAGCTTTTAATTTATCTAATGCTACTTCGATTTTCCCGTTTTCATATAGAGATGTTTCAGAATACCAGACATCAAAATTTACACGGAAGTTTGCTAGGTCTGTTTTTAATTTATCTAATTCTAAAGCTAAACCATGCTGGCGGAAGAAGGCAAAACGTTCTTCATCTGATTTTGCTAGAATAGCTTCACCATGCTCCTCAGCTAATTTACCCGCAATCTCAATAATATCTTGCCCATGATAGCCATCTTCAGGCATCTCAGCTGCCATTCCTAATGCTTGTTTATAACGAGCTTCTAATGAGTAAGCTAAGTTATTAATTTGATTACCTGCATCATTAATATAGTATTCACGAGAGACACTGTAACCAGCCATATCTAACACATTACATAAGGAATCACCAACAGAAGCGCCACGAGCATGTCCTAGGTGAAGATCTCCAGTAGGATTTGCTGAAACGAACTCCACTTGAATCTTTTCCCCAGCGCCAGCATTTGAGCGGCCATAGTCAGTAGCTTGCTCAAGCACCTGTGTCACTACCTCTGTTAGGAAATCTTTACGCACTGTGATATTCATGAAGCCAGGACCAGCAATATCAATCTTTTCAATATCTGTGCCTGTTGTATCAAGGTTTTCTAAAATAGCTTCCGCGATAGCACGAGGTGGTTTTTTAGCTAACTTCGTTAATTGCATCGCAATGTTTGTTGCATAGTCACCATTTGCTTTATCCTTTGGTGTTTCTAAGTGAATCGATAATTCTGTGCCAGACTCAACTAAGCCAGCTTTTTCAACAGCCTGCACGATCGCTGCTTTAATAGCCTGTTGTACTTGTTCTACTGCGTTCATCATTGTACCTCCGTAAATGTAATATCTAATGTATAATTGCCAACGGATTGCCCACCCATTAGTAAATCGTACTGTACATGGAAATCTCCGCTTGTTGCCTGTTTTGTAAACATCATATTTTTCGTATCAATCACAAGTGGCATAGAACCAAACTCACTTTCATAATGCCCCTTTTGGTGTTCGATTATGTTCAGTGGTAACCGCATATTAACCGCTCCAGCACGCATAATGAGTGCCTTCTCATGACCTAACTTCATCGTTGTGCGGATGGTTTTATCCTCCTGCACCTCATCATATTTCAAATACAAGCTTCCCGCTTTTTCAAGTAGTTGCCCTTTGAGCCACATTTCATAACTTTCGGACTCCCCATCATTTGGACGAATGGTAGAAATGAGCTTAATGTTCACCTGCGATCTTACTTCGTTCGTCATAACGGATGCCCCTTTTTAGTCTTTTACTATAACCTTTTTATTATAGGATGAATACTTATGGTTTTTCAAGATAGAAGTGATGTAAAGCTCCATAACAAGTTTATTAGAGAAAATAAAAACCCTCTCCTTCCAATAACGGAGAGAGAGGATTTCATTTTATCTATACCATTTTTTTATAATCAATTGTTGAACTATTAACAATAAAGCACTAACAGTCCAATAGATGGGGATAATCGCTGGGTTGAACAGACTAAAAATGAGGATCATGATTGGATTAATAAATACCATTATCTTCATATTTAATGGTTGACTTTTCTCTAGGGCTATACAGCTTTGAATGAAATAAATCAAACAAGCAATCATCGAAATCCCCATATCAATCGTACCTAAATTCATCCAAAGGAAATTTTCACTGGCTATCACTGAATCTAGCTTAATTGCGTAGTACAGTGAAAATAATATCGGCAATTGAATGATAATTGGTAAACATCCTAATAAAGAACTTTTCAATGAATCTGAAGTTAGCTCTTGGATTTTATGTTGTACCATTCTTTTTTCAGATTCGCTTTGACTATTCTTATATTTGTCTGTAAGCGCATCTAATTCAGGCTTAATGGTAGTCATTAATTCTTTTGAGTGTTTTTGGTGTTTTGCCGATTGAATAAATAAGGGCATAAGAATTAATCTGACTGCAATCGTTATGCCAATGACACTCACTGCATAGCTCCCTGTAAAAGAATGGATGAAATGAATGAGACTAATAATAGGTTGTGCTAAAAATGTTAACAATGGTTTTCCTCCTAGTTTATAGTTTAATTCAAACTAGGAGATACACTTTCTTCCTCATTGTTTTCTGACATTCTAATACACAATACAAACCACGTTAGCATAGGTGGAGTCCAAGTATTAGTGATATTATAGTCAACTTCAAACTCTTCGTCCTTCACTTCTTGAACGGTTATTTCATGAACAAGATACAGATGCAAATGAACACTTAGTACAGTTAAAACCAAAGATGCTAATAGCCAAAAGTATTCCATTGAACTGACAAAAATGAATAAATCATTAATGAGAAGTGACCAAATCATAATACTCCTCCTTCCTTTATTTAAATTGAAGAAACATACATTTTATTTTCATCAATCTTTCTCTCTTTTGTAATATATAAACTATTACCTATTTTATCTACGCAACAAAATAAAATAAGTTTCAATTTTATGCTAAGGCTCATTCTTCATTTCAAAATATAAAATGGGGCTAGCTCATAGCTAACCCCATTCAACCAATCATATTTACAATGTCTTATTTATTTTACCCAGCCTAATATGGTAGAGAAGCAAGATGAATAAGATAGACCGCTGAAACGTTGATGTATCAATGTTTTAGAAACCCCCACTCCATTTTTTATAATGCAAATCACTGCATATAAAAGCCTTATTCTGGGGCTAAGTGGGGCGAGATTTGGGGACTTTAAAACTAGGCAGCGTGTGTACAGGAATATGTGGGTTATTTAGATCGGGGCTACCCGCTTCAATCTTTTTTATTTATGATGGTATCAAAAATAATATACCTTAGACAGTTAACTACTATATCAATATTTATTGAGGGAGGTAACTGTTCTTAATTCGTTCATCTCCTCCAAAAACCATCTTAATATTTAGGAAATATACTCCAACAACAAATACCCGATATATACAAAAAGATAGAGATACATAGTAATACTTTCAATTAAAACAAAAACATCTACCAAAATCAGTGTTCAACACTTGTATATATTGTGCTCTGTAGCCGAAAAGTTGAAGATTGTTTCAAAATTCCTTTCCCCATGGATTCATGCGGACTAATCCGCGTTACAATTGAATAATTTAGTCCATTGTGTTATAAAATAGTTTATATCAAAAGAATAGGTGGTGGACTAAATGATTGGAATAAGCGATTCTTATGTCCATTTAGTTAGACTTGCATTAGAAGGAAGACAACAAGATATCCTGACATTAGTAAAAAAAAACATAAAACAATTTCAAAATATTCATCCTGAATTGTCTATCAATTTAAAAAATGAACTTGTATCATTTCAAGAAAAATCAACTGTAGTTCGAAAGAATATCGGAACCCCACTCCCAATTGATTTAGATAGTAAACTAGAACTTGTAAAAAAAGAATTTGTTTCTTTTGAAAAAGAACTTGTATGGCCAAAAGATGTCGGAGAAGAATTATTAAAAATAATTCAAGAAAGAAAATATCAAACGGAATTAATTAAACAAGGTTTGACTCCAACTCGTACAACATTATTTGTTGGTGAACCAGGGGTTGGAAAAACTATGGCTGCTAAATGGCTTGCATCAAAATTGGATATTCCAATTTTGACTTTAGACTTAGCGGCGGTAATGAGTAGTTATCTTGGTAAAACAGGAAATAACATACGTGCGGTTCTTGATTACGCCAAAAAAAATCATTGTATTTTATTGTTAGATGAGTTTGATGCCATAGCTAAAAAAAGAGGAGACGATTCAGAAGTAGGTGAACTTAAAAGGCTTGTAACAGTTCTTCTACAAGAGATAGATGAATGGCCTGAAACAGGTTTGTTAGTAGCTGCAACTAATCATGAAGAGCTATTGGACCCTGCCGTATGGAGAAGGTTCGAAAGAATTATTGAATTTCCTAAACCAACTACTATAGAAATAAGTTATACTATTAATGATTTGTTACAAAATGACTATTTCGATAAGAAAGATGTAATAGTCAATATATTATCTATTTTATCAGACGGAAAATCTTATGCAGACATTACCAAAGAAATAAACAACGCAAGAAAAGAAAGCATAATACAAAATCAATCTTTATTGATAATATTAGAAGATTTAATCAACAAATTATCTACCAATATCGAAAAGACAGAAAAAATCACAATTGCTTTAAAATTTTTAGAAGTAGGATACTCCCAACGTAGAACTGCAGAAATTCTTGGTTTATCCAGAGATACCATTCGAAAATATTCCAATAAAGTATAGGTTTTGGAGGGATAGTTGTGGCAAATGAAAATAATTTTCTATTAGGTAATGGAGAACGACTGACTGAAGGTGTAAAGATAAAAAAAAGCGGTGGAGATAAGAGCCCTCCCTATGAATGGAGTACAGCAAAAAAACAAGTTAAAAAGTGGCTTACTGAAACTGTTGATGAATTTGATAAAATCCCGGAAGATGCTAGCCCTGAAGGTAAAGTAAGCGCTGTGATAACATTGCATCCTAGATATACCTCAAAGAGTGACTTTCCAAATCATCTATTTGAAACTGTTGGAGTTAGAGCTGTAGGTGGGCGTTCAAAAAAAATAGTTCCTAAGTCATGGGGAATAGAAAATCATCCTGAAGACGCAATTACTGACGAAATCTTCGTAATCGGCTCAAGACAAGATTTTAATAATTGGGTTTCTAATGTCAGTAATTGGGCAGAGGATTTTAAAGGCAGTATTGAACTTACACATTTGGAAAATATACAGGCTTTTAAAGTAGAGGATAAAATAAAATTCACAAATGACGATTTGAATGTTAGATTATTTGAATTTGTTTTACATGAAGGTAATGACGAAAAAATAATAAAACAATTTGAACATTATGCTAAGAAAAACAAGGCAAATGTAGTATTAGAAAAAATAAAAATTGTTGGGAACTTAGCATTTATTCCGGTATATGCAACTCCAACATGCGCTAAACAACTTGCTCAATTTACTTATGTCCGTGTACTTAGATCTATGCCACAACTTAGAACCTTCAACCCTGACTCTCAAAGAAAATTTGGAGAAAATAAAATTTCTTTACCAGAAGAAGAAGAAATCGAACCAAATATGAAGGTTGCTGTTTTTGACGGAGGAATACCGAAAAATTCTCCAATTATGCAATGGGTAAATTTAATCGAACCCGACGGTATTGGACCAGAAGATGAGGAATTTTTAGAGCATGGGTTGGGTGTAACTTCAGCAGTACTTTTCGGTTCTATAGACCCGAAAACGGAAGTAGTCTCTCGCCCTATATGCAAAGTAGATCATATTAGGGTACTTGATCAAAACACAGGAACTAATGGAGATTTTGAATTATATGATGTTTTAGAAAGAATTCTCTCTACCTTAGATGAAGCAAAAAGACTAAATACTCCTTACGACTTTATTAATTTGAGCTTAGGACCGAATATACCTGTTGAAGATGATGAAATAAATATTTGGACCGCTAGTCTTGATGAAAGATTGGTTGGAAATGAAAGTTTTGTAACTGTTGCAGCTGGGAATTCTGGTGAAGGTGACCCTGTTTTAGGACTTAATAGAATACAACCTCCCTCTGATGCTGTAAATGTTATTACTGTAGGTTCTTGTGATACAGATGGAGTAAAATGGGAAAGAGCTGGATACAGCAGCATCGGACCTGGTCGATGCCCTGGTATAATTAAACCTGATGGTTTAGTTTTTGGAGGGAGTTCCAAAAAGCCTTTTATTGTTTTAGCTCCAAGCGACGAACCTACACTTGTAGGGACTGATGGTACAAGTTTTGCTGCCCCTTCCCTACTGAGATCTGCAGTTGCTGTTCGTGCACAACTTGGGAATGATTTTAGTTCGTTAGCTAACAGGGCTTTATTTATTCATAAAGCGGAACGTGATCCTAAATCTCACAAAATAGAAGAAGTTGGTTGGGGAAGATTTGAAACCAATTTTAATAAACTCATAACTTGCGAAGATGATGAGGCTATTGTAATTTTTCAAGGTGAGCTTCCTGTAGGGGAACATTTAAGGGCACCAATTCCAATGCCAGATGGAGAATTAAGTGGCATGATAACTGTAAGTGCTACTTTAGTAATTTCACCAGAAATAGATCCTAGTTACCCAAACACTTATACTAGAGCTGGGTTAGAAATAACTTTTAGACCTAATTCTCAAAAACATAAATTGAATGAGAATGGCCGTTTCTCTGAACACCCAGAGTCAAAGTCTTTTTTTAATCGTAAAGGAATATTCGGTTCAGCTGAATTAGATCTTAGAGAAGATGGTCATAAATGGGAACCTTGTTTAAAAGCAAAATGGACTTTTAGATCTTCCACCTTAGTTGACCCATTTTTTGATATTTATTATCACCATAGAGACAAAGGTCAAGCTCTCAAGGATCCAAAACCAATTCCCTATGCTTTAGTTATCAGTATGAAAGCTCCAAGAGTAAAAGATTTTTATAACAAAGTTGTTAGAACTTATTCAAATATTCTTATACCATTAAGACCTAGAACGCAAATTCAAATTAATGGAGAATAGTTAACTATTAATTAGTTAACTATTTTTTATCATTTTTAAGTTAAAGATAATAAATTTTAGGGTGGAAAAATAGTGAAAAAAAATTTGAAATTAACATTTAAATTTTCAGGAATTGTTATAGGTTCTTTCTTTTTAATGGTTGTTCTAGTATTTTACCCGTTATTTATTGATATATGGGTTGAAAATGATTCTGGAACACTTTATGAATTAGCAAAAATAATATATGACCAGAAGATTTCTACTATATATATTTTACTTTGTATATCATTTGTTTCTACATTTGTATACTGGGTTTTCACTAAATATTTACAAGCTAATGAACAATTTGAGAAGGATAAACGTGAAACAAGCAGAACTCTTCTAAGAAAGTACCAAGAACTTAAAGAATTTGACCAGAAAAAAACATTATCAATTGTTATGAGAAATTTCTGTCTAAAACATGATCTTATTCAAGCTGTACAAATATATAGCTATCAAAATATACCAGAAAACAAAACTATGCGATGTAAAATAAAGCATTTAGATGGATATGTTAAAGATAAAACGGATTTAAATGGGATGATTCAACAAAATTATTATTTAGATAAAAAAATATATAAAGAATATACACGATCTGTTAATAAATTCTTTAACGATGTAAATAATGTAAACCCGCTACTGGAATTCATTTCAAAACAAGTAATGGGTATAGAGAGCAAACCCCTTAACAATTTAAAAAATAAAGATGTAATGATATATGCACTTCTTATGGATAGTATTGATACTTTGTCTCCATATTTCCCAGGAATCAACACAATATCTATTAATTCTAGAAAAGCCAAAAAGTTAGAGGATTTGTTAAAGGTCCAAAGAAACGGAATTTACAGAGGGATATTACTTGGAGGATTTTACACATTTTTTTATGATGGAAAAGGTACAAAAGAAGGTAGACAGTATATCACAAATCCAATTACAATAAGTAATGTAAAGTATATTAGCTTGATTACCCTAGATCCAGATTTGTTGGAAGAAGATGAAGTAGAAAAAAATCTTCAATTACGAGGGTATATAGAGGAATTTGAGGAGATGCTTCACTCTGCATTTGAAAAAGAGTATAATGATGACATAGAGGGAGATGAAGAAAATGCGCTCTGATAAGACAAATAACAAGCAAATAAGCCAAGATGCAAAAGAACAAGTCGAAAAAGTCATAAGACAGTTAAATAGTAGCACTAGCAATGAACCAAGCAAAAGAACTTCCCCTATCCGCTCTAATAATTCTTCAGTACTTGGTAAATCAAATAAACCAGTGAATATAAAATAAAAATCCTTTTTTGAATTTTATCCTTGTTGTTGCAGTTTTCAAGCAAAATAAAAAGCCTTACATTATATTGTAAGGCTCTTCTGATTGCTAGATATTAAAGCTGCATGATAAACTGTTTCTGCACATCAAAGGGCATGAATCAATTCGGCTGTAACGTCTGCAAACGCTGCAGCTTTTTCTTTGGCCTCAAAACTGTAATCAATCACCTTACCAATAATCTTCACCTGATGTTCTCGTACCACCTGAATACGTTCACCGAGTAACATAATTTGATTCCCAAAGCGAGTGAAAGGACTAATAAAACACTCCCCTGCCGCTTCAAATACCGCTAAATCCTTTCCGTTGCTTCGAGGCTGTTCAACTGTTGAGACTAATACCTCATCACCTTCTAATAGCCCTAGAAACTCGTTGTCGTTTGTTATTTCTAATTTGAATCCATTCATTTTGCTTCCTCCATCTTAAGAGTATTTTTCTCCCTTAGAATTCCTTTAATATGATTAATCGTATTCAGGACACCATTGTCAAAAGCAACTTCCTCATACATTCCATAAAGCTCTTTTTGTGCAAGTTGAAAAGCTATCACTTTGCTAATTTCTTCTTCTAAACCTTTATTAACTAGCACCTCTGTTAAAGCGTTATAAGCAGCTGCTTTAGCATCCCACAATTCAGCGAATCTAGGATGATTTGTTACTGAATACATATTATTTCCCCCTTCTCTTCCAACTCTTTTGCTTTTTGTTTTATCAACTCTGTAACCTCGATTAAACCTTTCCCTTTGTAGTCTATGTCAAAAAGACTTGCCACATATTTAGCCATAAATACCAGAGCACCATCCTCTTCGAACATACAGCGTTTATAGGCCTCTAATGATATAATAGCTTCACGTTCACTCTTAACTTTTTCTTTCCATTCATGTAGAACAATACCTTCTACTTTGTGTATAAGTTTCAAAGATAAAATACCTGCTGTGTTATCGCTACAAATCAAAAATCTATCGCTATATATTTTACTTTTCATGCCTCTCACCGACCTCTGTATTTATTTTTTAAAGCAGCTTTACTTAAGTTCAAATTTACTAAAGTTAAAATCTATCTTTTCACCATTATGATCAAAAAACTAAGAATCTATTACATGAGATTAAAATATATTTCTTATACATGCCTCGCTTGATTTTCATGGGTAACTTCTTTTTGAGGTCCGACATAACAAGCCATTCTTTTTTCCATCCAAATTTACTTTCTAACATGCTTTTTATACGCAATCTGTTATTACAGTAATACGCCGGTCATACAAATAAACCTCAATTGCATTGATAGCCGCTACTAACGCATTCAACTCTGTCAGCAATTTACTATCCTTCGTTTCTTTCCATTCAGCTCCAGCTGTATAGAATTGTTCTTTTAGATAATCAAGTGTGTTTTGTAAACGCATATCGCTTCTCCTCCCCACTTAGTCACTTTTTAATTTGCTGTGTAAGCAACTTCATATAGCCTTTTAGCATGGCTCGTGTTATTTTCTGGCGTTCTTGCGTTGTTAGTACCATCATACATTCACCTACCTTTATGTTGCATGTCGGCTATTTCTAGTCCATTCACCGACTGACTGTTGATAGTCAACTTGTAAAATTTTATATTTCCACTGTAAATCATTTGATTGCATAAATCAAGCATTTTGTAAAAATAAACATTGCTAATAGCAATGTTTTAGTTGTCAAAAGCAATATAATATATGGTATAATAATATTGTAGGAGGTGTTAGAATGTCTTTAACGATGGGAGAAAAAATTAAAGTTCTTTTGAATCGAAAAGATATGTCTGTTCAAGATTTAGCCGAACTACTGGGGCAATCAAGACAGAATATCAATACGAAATTGAAGAAGGATAATTTCAACGAACAAGACTTACGAAAAATTGCTACTGTATTAGAGGTTGAATTTGAAGGCTTTTTCTTCTTAAAAAATGGTGACAAAATCTAATGGCAGCACAAAAAGCATCTACTCTCCTGGAGCGGATGCTTTTTTTCTATATGAGAATGTGGATTGGAATATTGAGAACAGTGGTATGAGACAGAATATCCATTAAAACACTCTTTGCTTAACAGTCGAGAATACATTCCTTTTTTGACAGGTATTACACATTAAATTTAATATCTGAATTTACTACTTCTGCATTTAATCCATATTTATTTTTTGCGATGTTTGCTATTAACTCAACATACCATTTTCTGCAAAAGGACTTATATAAATTTTCTCTATAAAATCATTCAAATCATCGATTTTTAATGACATTGATTCTGCATTTTCCTTAAAAACAATACCTCTTACCTCTTTTTCATAATCATAATAAGATTTTTTTAATACTAAAAAATTCTCAATTACTTTAGGTCCTTCTCGTTCGATATAGCGAGGAACCTCTATTTGCTTTTCTTCATCTTCTCTAATGTATCTTACTTTGTAGAGGCATCCTTTTTCTTGCTCTAGTAAGTTTTTAAGTTTTTTTGCACTAGTTTGAATAGCTATTCCATAATCTTTTGCGTAGATTTGCCATAACGCATAAGATTCATTATTCATTTCATTCCAACAACTTACAAATGCACTTTTTTTAATCTCAATTGTTTTTTCAATATATCCGCCTTGTACTTCTTGGATTTTGTCTTCTGCTAGTTCATCTTCTTCGCTCTTTTTAGTTAACCAAGCTAAACTTTGAAGCCCTTTTGAATAAGCAATAACATTTTTAAATGGGGCATCTCCTTCAAATAAATCCTCGAATTTATCTGCTCTATTTAAAAATAATTCTTCCCTTTCGATTAGACTTAAAAACTTTGGTAAACCCATGTATCTAATTAATTTAGTTTCATCGTTAACAGCATAACATTCGAGTTCTTTTTCCCTTAACTTTTTAAAGTCATCATAACTTGATTCATTTTTAGATATCATACCTAACCTCCCTTTCTCTACTAATCATAATACGAACTTTATAAATTGTCATATTCTTACTTTGTTAATTAATAGCTAAGAAGATTATGAGAACCTCTCAGAAACAACTAATAATCAGCCTTATAAAATACTCATCTTGTACATTTAAATGACTTTGTGTTCAAATTCTACGAGAGCATGTATGTATTTACTCTAGCATTCTCCAACAATTTATAACTCTGCGTATTGGCATAATTCTTACTGTATCCAGCTTTTATAGCTGCATCTACTGCATTTCCTAACTCAATATAGTAATCAGCAAATGCTAGTTTTTTCGGTGTTAATTTCTTCTCAATCAATGGCATCACCCCATTATGCTAGTTGCTTTGTAAAATAAAAAAGCACTCTCAAGAGTGCTTAATCTTCAATACGTTGGATGAGTGAGAGCATAATTTTTCCAACACTATTAAAATAGTATTTTTCATCTATATCTTGCGTTACGTCGGCCATTTCCATATCTGTATCAATATCCACGCCAATATCTGGTTCCAATTCTTTTGTAATCAGTTGTAATCCCACACTTTTCTCAAGAGTTATTAATAAACTATTTCTAGTTACATCCTTCTCTTTAGCAAAGTAATTTAACCTTCCGCTAACATAAAAGTACTCGGTCTTATTTCTTTTTAACTTAGGAGTTCTCAACTCATTTGGTCCAACATAATCAATGTATTGATCTAATAATTTTAAGTTTTTTATGTCAATATCATAAAAATGTGATAACGCATTCAAACAAATCAGCGTTTCATGTGATACTTCCTTTTCATCATCTACAACAGAATTCAAAATAGTTCCCATTATTAATGATGCTTTCGAAGAATTACTTAGCAAAACTTGTCGAAATGTATTTGCTACGAATTCAGCTTTCTCAGGGGAATCAATAAACTTTTTTAGTTTATTTAGTTGCTGTTCAGTAGGCTCGTCCATTGTAAAACCTTTCAAGCATTGTTCAAATCTTTTTTGACTAATCCAATTGTTTGCTTTAATTCCTAAATCTACAAATTTAAATATTTCCCCACTGGATTTCACTATTTCGTTATCAGTTACAGTTGTAAGAAAGTCAGATACTTTTTCTATCTTCTCGCCAATTTCTTCAATAATCTTTTCTAAATCATTTGTCATAATTTATCACCTCTAACCAATAATAATCTATAATAAGAAATATATGTAATAATTTTTCACTCTCAAAAGTAAGTACCGTTGCCCTAGCTGTAAAGGGGCGGAAGTGCCCGATACTCACTTTTTTGGGCAAAAATAAAAACATCCCACAGGATGTTCTTAATCTTTTCTTTTATTTGGATATGTCCACTTTGAGCCTTTAACATCAAACTCAAATAAAATTTCTTTTTCCTTTTTATCATTTATCACATAATGACACTCTTTTAAATTTCCAAAATCCATTATGTATTCTAATCTTTCGTTCATAAGTGTCGAATATTCAACAACAACTTTATTTAAGTTTATTATATTGCCCATCCCAATTGATGGTTGTGCAATAGGAATAAAGAGTTCAATTTGTTTTTCCAACACTCCCGTATTAACTACTATGTCCGGTAATTGACTACCTTCGTTATCTTCAGAACTAATGCAGATATTACAGTCTAATATTACATCCGAATTTCCATAGTGCGAAATTTTCATATAAGAAGTTGAAGTATAAACATAATCATCTTTCGGTACTATTTTTAATAATTCTTCATAGCCCACTGTTCTAATCAATCTACTATTTTCATGAGTTTTTACATTCTTTAATCCTATGGGTCCTTGGAAATCATTAAGAACAATAAATGATCTGTTATTCTTCATTTCTTTCTCATAATCACTTTTTTTCTGATTGTGATTGTTCAGTAACGCTATTGATATCGCTCCAATTAACCCTAAAAAACTACCTAAAAACCCCAACCAAGGATTAGCTTCCATTGAAACTCCAGGAGCTGTCCAAGATAATAATCCGTAGTTAATTATTACTGGCACTAAAAGTAGTGAAGCGTATAAAATTATTATATTTTTATTCATAAAAACCCCTCCACGCTAATCATAAACCATGAGGTTGAAAATATGTAATAACATTTTGATACAAAGTCAAGTGTCGCCAACTTTGGCGACACCTCAAAGGTCTGGGGGAATATCCCTTGTCCTTTCAAGTGGTTGCATTTTCGAAACACTTCGCAAAGTTTCCCGAAAAGTTGGGAAGAGGAATTCATCTCGTTAGACAAAAAACTTTCTGCCACTTGTGACAAATTAAAAAACACCTACCGTACACTGATTGTAGATGCTTCTTTACTGCCATTTTGTTTATAATCCCCACTGATCCTTTAGCTTGGTGAGGAATTTCATCTTGCTGCCATCATCGCCACAAGCATCCGGATGGAACTTCTTTGATGCCATGCGATAGATTTCTTTTAACATAGTTTTTTCATTTTCGTTGTAGTTACTATTTGAAGTTGACGGGTAACTACCACCGCCTGTTCCAAAGTGTTCCTCGAATCGTTTCCACTGTTCTTGCTCGCTACGTCTTTTATATTCTTTTTGCGCCTTTTGCGCTTCTTCTGCCGTACCTTTAGCGGCTATCAACCGTTCTAAGTATTCCTTATTTCTAACTATGCCATACACATCATAAATACGGTTGTAGGTGTCTTTACCATATAGTTTTTCAAATTCTCTCTTGGTATTCCTATGTGTTGTTAAAATAGCCTGGTGTTCTTTATGGGTTTTATATTCCTCTGTTTGCTCAAACTCGGCTTTTATTGCATCTTCCAACGGATTTAACTTATCATAAACCATTCTATAAAACTGACCTCTTTTAATACCCATTTCCGCTATCTTTGCATCAAGTACAGACTTTACAACCTTATCATCAAAGCCATATTCAACAATATCATAATAACTCATTGTACAGATTGCCCATTGTTTCTTTTTAACCTTACCATTTTCTCTATACGAATGATGAATACTAATCTTGTATGCATCCAGTATAGGGCGTTCAAAGCGATCCTCACTGTAATGGTAAGTATATTCCGTTATTTCTTCCCCATCGACTGTATAAACATCCGTATCAACTAACAATTCCTTGGCGGCTCCATATTCATCAGGCTTCTTCTTTTGTATTTTCTGAATGACACAAAACATGTATGATACTCCTTTCTATGTAGTTACTTACAGAAACATACGTAGTACCTACAGTACTAGGAACACGCTATTGTCTTACGGAAGCGGTTTTTTATCGTAAACTTTTCAGCATAGTTCTGTAACGCGCTTTCAGATAAATCAACCCGGCCATACTGTTTTTCTTTTTCTCGCCGCTTTTTAATCTGCTCGTCAAATGAACCATCACGATCCCAGTAATCTGTAAGCAACTCATCATCTTCCATTGTATCTATCTGTGCATCCCATTCAGTCACTGATACTTCAAAGCCATCCTCTTTTATTTGGTCACGTTCTAAAACATAGCTCAAACACTCTTTTAGCGCCTTTAACACATTAGGGTATAAACCAACGGGGTTTACTTTCCAAGCCTCATACTGCGCTCGCTCGTCATCATAGAGAAGGGAAACTGCTTCTTCTAATACTTCAACACGCTGTTTTACTTGTTTCATGCGTTGATTTCGTGATTCATGAAGTTCTACCAGGTAAATTGCATAATCTTCAACATGACAAGCCAATTTGTAAATGCGTCCGCTACCATAATCGAAACCTGTTATCGTTGGAGCAATACCTTCATAAGCTTCCTGTCGCTCCGCTTGATATACTCGTTCGATTTCTTCTAATTCTTGTTGTGCATGTAAGTACGCCCAAAACTGGCTGTCTGTTAGCATGCTATCACCCTTTCATTCGTTGTTCTCTTGCTTTTAAGCGGTCAACCATACTTTGTTGTGTAGTGTTTGATAAATCTTCTGAATGGACTTCCTGAGAGTTTAGAAGTTTATGCAGTTTCTTGTATGCTAAATCCTCTAATGCTTTTAAATTATTTATAGCCCTTGTAGGCTCGGTTTGAACATAATCATAGAAAACCATGGCTGTACGTTCTCTCGGCACATTATCAAGTCTATGGGCTAAAATAAGCTCGTCCTTAAATTTCAATTCATCCCAGCAACTTGAGAGAATATCTTGAGCCTTTTCAATCACCTCGATAGCAGCCGATATTTTATAACGCTTTACCTCACCTTCTGGCATGGCTTCCGCTTCTTTTAATGATTCGTATGCTGCAGGTATTTGCTTTTTGAAAAGTCGTTTTAGTTCATCTAGGGTCAATATCTTTCACCATCCTGTATATACAGTACACCTACATTTCCCAACATTTTAGTGGGTTGCCGACAAAAGCCAACATCTTCGAAGCGGTTATTAGCCTCCTACAAGCGACATACCTTAGCATTTCTCAGCATCCCTAATACGTAAAAAATGTTAGCAAAAGTTAGCATGGTTGCATTCTAGATACACACTATTTTTGTTTGAATTCATGTATTTGTTTGTTTTGAAATTTTTAAGCTTCATACACTTTCTTACTGACAGACAAATCAAGCCTGAATTTTTCTTTTGCAATCATTAAATCAACTGTATCAGCTAAGATTGGCTCTCGTTCAATCAACATTTCTGGCGTCATTTGATTCTTCTTTAACATATTTTTATGCCCATAACGACTGGATACAGCTTTGTTAGCAATTGTGTTTGCTTTTATAAAGTTCACCCTTGTTGGTTCAAGCAATGATTGATGTAACTTAGCCATTGTTTCCTTTTGATGCTCTTTATCTAGCATTCTAAATATTTGAAAACCTTCTAATCCACTAGACTGACGGAGTGTTTTAACTACTTCAAATAGCCAATCTTCAAATTCTTCTGCTTCCGGTCTTTGTGAACGAGTTATTGCTTTGTAGATCCCCTGTTCAGATATTGCTGTAAACTTCTGATTCATACCTGCCAATTTGACATGTGTAAGAAATTTACTTTTTAAGTGTCTTGTCATAGCAGCTGTACTACTGTAACAAAGAGCATCTGCTACATCTTTAGCAATCCCCCACCACTCACCTTCAATTTCCACGAAACGAATTTCATAATCGAGCCATTTCTCTGTTTTAATGTCCACTATGTTTTCCTCCTCTCATTTTTCAAACATTGCAACCATCAATTGAAAAGGTTGCATCCTTTTTCGTTTGGTACGCACACTTTTAGATGCATACTTTTTCTGTTCTGCAGCATGGTAGTACTACGAAAAATTGTCGTAGTTGATTGGAGTACTGCAATGGAGTACTCCGTTAAATGTTAGGACTTATCATCGATAAATACCTCACAAACACCTCACAATTTCTACTGTTTATTACTGCCCTGTTCCGTTTGGGAAGTGAATTGAGTTCCGTTTTGGAAACGTTGCAACCTTAACATTGCTTAACATGTCCCAGTACATTGAAATTTGTATTTAATCCTGTGTTTTGTAGCTTTTTAAAAGGAACGTTGTTTGTTTCGAAACGTTACCATTCATCGAACCGTTGCATTTCTTCCAACTTCTCATAATCTCGATGTGCTAGTGGAACAGCCAATTTCAAATATTGTTCTTGGTATTCAGTACTCGGAAAATACACAATCAATTCAGCGCATCTACATACAGCTACACCGCCTACCCAGTTTTCCTTTGCTGCTATTCTTCTAACAGTTTGATATGGTACGCCAAAGAGTTTAGAAACGTCCTTTAACGATGTACGGCTATTTTTTTGAGAGCGTGCGTAATATTCCCGCATCCAATCCCAATCATATTTACTGTTTAAAATGCCATCCCCCCTTAAACACATCCCAAAGCCTTTTTAAGAACATTCGTTTCATCTTTGTACTTTTTCTCATAAACTAGATTTGAAACGTTCCTGTAGATTCTTGTACGTTCTAAGCTATATCTCCACCGAATGTCTCTGTTACTTCTACTTTTCGAAGCTCCTCATAATAAGCTCGTTCACGTTCATTCAATGCGGATCGTTTTTTATAAAACTGAATAAGCTTTACAACCTGTTCTATAGCTTGTTCCTTATGGATCACCTTTAGGTCGCTGGCCCAGATAACAAGTGCTTTATCCTTTCTACTACGTCGAGCGTTGAATAATAACCGCTCCGCTAACATCCTTTCGTCAATCCCACGTCTTACGTTGCGATTGAAATATTGAGAAACTTTTGCCATATTATTACGTCCATTTGCTTTTAATATAGGGCGTATTTCTTTAATGAATTTATGGTGTAATTTTTTCACGTGTTCCATGGTCCATCCCCTTTTATAGTTTTACTGCCGACAATTGCCACCTTTTATACGAAGCGGAATGCTATCATTTGCTATCATTCTTATTCATTTGATTACTTTTTTCTTCATACAGATTCAATATTTTGTACCTACAAGCAAAAATACGTTAACAAATGTCAACATCATTAATGTAATAAGTTCAAGTTTTATCAAGTTCCTTTTAGTAAGTAATGCGTCGTTACTATTCTTTCGATGTGTTCGTATATACTAGCTACCCTTTCAATGCGGCTCGAACATGATAATAAAGATGGTTGTATATCCAGTTACCGCTTAATTGCATATCATTCAAAAAGGTTGTAGAGAAGCGGTAGCGTGCTTCAAACGTTTTGATTCGTGCTAGTAATGCTTTAGGATTGTATTGGCTTCTGTAGTTACCATGTACCAAGTCTGAGTAACTACCTTCTATTAATAAAGTAAAGTGTGATTTCTGCGATCTGATCAATTCATGTTCAAACCGCTCCTCTTTGATACTACTAGCTAATTCATCAATGCTGTTCTTACGTTCCACAGTGAACGGAAAGTAAGTGTCTCTGTATATACCTAGCTCAAAATTCTGAGGAAGCATTGCTCTGTAATCCCCTGTATCTAGCTTTATAGCTGTATATGGGATATTATGAAGCTCAAAATAGTTTGTAATGTGCTGGTTGACCTGTTCTCTTGTGTCTACCAGCACGATCATAGAAGCTAATAGCTTTTTCAATTCCGTATCGGTATATTTGAATGTTGCTAACAACTTATCATCCCTTTACTAGACGCAAGTGGTTCGACTTGCTCGTTTTTATTTTTTGTGGCTTTCCATGTCGCACATAATAAACTTGTCCTTTATCATTTTTAAAGGTGTTAGGTGTTTTATGCCCTTCTGATGCCATAAACTCTTCCATCAAGTCTAGGTGACCATTAAAACGTCTCATAGCACTCATGGCTACCATACCTTGAACAGCGAAATTCATAATGTCATCATTCATGTACTCCATGATTAACTCTAAAATACTTTCACCTATTTGCTTATGTGGCTCTAGCTCTAATTCATTGATGGCTTCTAGTGTAGAATAGTAATCCTTCATTTCGTATTTATCGCCGTCAAACACTTTCTCAATCGGGAATATGTTCATGAACTCATTGAGCGTTAAAATGCTCATAATTGTTTTTAAACTGGATATGAATTCAAAACATGCAATTGCTTCTTGATAATTCTTCAATTTGGGATGCGTGGCTATTGCCTTCACACCGTAGTACACCATCTTTTGAAGGTATGAAGTCTGGTCAGTTCCTTCATATACCGGTAATGCTTCTAATGTGCGGATATAAGCATTTATATATAAGCTGTACTTATGCTCGTCTCTCACTATCGGCATTTCTTCAACCCCTCTACTATTCTTTTTTAACCTCCATGACGAATCAGGCTGTTTGTTCCTGCTTTTCTATTAACTGCTCATAGCTGTGTATGCCTTGACTACGCCATTTAGCAATATGTGCTGGTATGTCATTAACTGACTTAGCACTAATATCCTCATGTTGCGCCATTTCGTTTAAAGCTGCCGAAATTAGTCTGTGGTCCTTATACATTCCAATCAACCGCTTAAGTGTATCAATATCATTCTGATTTACAGACCCGAAAGTAAACTCACAGGCTTTGATAACTTGTTTTAATTGATCTGAAGTATCAGAAGAAGGAACAGACCGACCGACGACTGTTTTTTCTTTTGTCTCTTCTACCGCCTCTCTATTTACGCTATTAGTAATACTAGAGGCGGGAAAAGATTGTCTGTCTGTCTTTTCTGTTCTAAAACCTTTTGAAGTAATCTCTGTAGTATTATCTGAAGTAGTATCTTGTAGTAATCTATGGTTATTGGTGTGCTCAATTTGAACAGTCTGATTGCTCATTATTAGCAACTCGTCTGCTCGTTCTGAACAACTGGTTTGCTCATCTTGAATACATGGATTGCTCATTTTGAGCAAATCGTCTGTGCAATTTGAGCAAGTCGATTGCTCATTTTGAGCAGTCATGATATTTGTTAGATTTTCGTAATTAATCCGATACCATTTTGTTTTATCAATACCCATTTTGTTATATTTACTCGTACTGACTAATAAATCTTGTTTTTCCAAACTACTAATTACTCTGCGAATAGTAGCATTAGACCAAAATGGCAACTCATGTTGCCACTCTAAATACGTCTTATATACCCACACAAAACCGTCACGTTCATTCTTTGACCTTTGTTTCCAATAGTGAAGTTGATTCAAAAAGACGGCTTCATTCAAACCGATTATTTTAGCTAAAACAGGTGAAAAACCTAAAAATGCCCCTTCTACTAGCCGTTCTTCAATTTTCAAAACTATTCACCTCGATTCTTAGAAGCTGTCATAAAACACACCTCCTACCTTCGTTATTATTATGGTTAAAAAATTGCTTCTGCAGCTCCCCTCATGGCTTCAATGATTTTCTTATGAGTGGCTATATATAGTTCCTTGTCATGTAAATAGGATGCAAGCTCGTCCTTATTTCGTGCTAACCAGTAGCCTGAATGACTGCCGCTCTTAATACTTACAATAGGTACTCCTTTCAACCGTAATTCAAAAATTAGCTGGTGAAAATAACGGCGATCTTTAATCATTAATCGCTCCATAATTTGTGAACCTGTTAAACTCTCTGAATCTCCCAATCCCTCTAGAATGCGATATACACGTAATTCATCATTTGTTAAATTTTCATACATTCTCTTTGCCCCCATTCTTTCACATATTCCTGTACAACGCCGCCAAACGTATTTGTTTTTGATCTACCACTCACTCGTTATTTCTTCAACTAAAGCAAAAGCTTCGTGTGCCATATACCAACGCTTTGAACTTTTCTTTCTCTCTATGGCCCTGAAACGAACATCCGACAAAATTTCTTGTTCTAAATATCTTTTAGAAATGCAAGTTAATTCTGAAAGTTTATTTACATCCACCATCCATAGTTGCGCTTGGATAGCTTCATCAAGTTTCTTTTCAACGTATTGCTTGATTGCTTGTTTATCAATTTGAACACTGATTTCTGTAGGAATCATTATTTAACAACCTCACTCCGTTGCAATTCATGGTTTACACTAACTTCAAAAAAAATATCACCAATTTCTCGATCTAGTTCCCTCGAAATTAATATCGCTGTTTCTAAATTAGGTATAACTTCTTTATTTTCTACATTCATAATCGTTACCCTACTTAAGTTTGTTCTTCTCGCAAGTTCAGAAATAGACATACCTCTTTTCCGTCGAACTTCTTTCACCTTGTTGCTAATCATGAATTACACCTCCTTGATCTCTAGTATAAATTGCATGTTTTAATATTGCAAGTCATGGTTTACAATATAGATAAAGAATTTTTTTGGAGGGTATCCTATGAATGACTTTGGAAAGTACCTTAAAGAAATACGGGGTAATAAATCGCTTCGTGAAATGGAACGGATTACTGGTTTAAGTCACACTTATTTGAGTACGTTAGAAAAAGGAATCGACCCAAGAAGTGGTAAGGAAAGAAAACCTACACCTGAGATTTTAAAAAAACTTTCAGAAACGTTAGATATTAACTATACGGAATTAATGGAAAAAGCAGGATATATTGATGAAAAAACCATATTAGAGAAGGCCATAGACGCTCAAGCATGGTTAATAAAAGAAATTAGAGATATTAAAACTCAAATTTCCATGAATGAAATGGAGTTGAGTTGGTGGAATGAAAATCGAGAAAGAAATTCCCAAGAAATTGATCCCAAGAAAAAAATAGATCCAGCTATTGAAGAAGTTGTTAAAAAGAGAGTAGTTAAATTAAAACACTCATTAATTTATCGGGAGAAAATACTGGGTGATTTAAACAACCAAATTGAAGATTATTCAAATCCCCAAAATGACCAAAGTGTGATTATTAAAAAGTTAGAAGCTATTGTAAAATCTATCGAAGGAAGAAATAGTTTTGAAAAACTCTCTAATCTACTGATGATAAGTACTCAATCAACTCGTATATTAAGCTCTGAAGAGAGGACAGAACTTGATGATTTTTTATACGAATATGTTAATTCGCCCATGTTCAAATTTGAAAATAAGGATTCACTAGATAAATTAGAAAAATATAGTATCAAGAAAGGTTTTAACTTATACAGGAAACTCAGTAAAGAACAGATAAAAAGTGTACTTAATTATCACATTGAATATGCAAAAGAAAGACCAGTTTCAGATGGAATTAGAAACGGCTATAAAGATTTTTTATTAGAAGAAAACATTAGTGTTGAAGAATTTTTTGCTCCAATGCGTGCACTTTTAAAAGAAAAAGAAACTAAAAAAGAAAATCATGAATTTACTTTTTCAT
Organism: Lysinibacillus sp. FSL K6-4013; assembly: GCF_038630435.1. Taxonomy (NCBI): domain Bacteria; kingdom Bacillati; phylum Bacillota; class Bacilli; order Caryophanales; family Bacillaceae; genus Lysinibacillus; species Lysinibacillus sp. FSL K6-4013. The sequence continues at coordinate 564,586 of NZ_CP152031.1, read as the reverse complement.
TTACTACACCTGCAATGAAGGAAGTTGCTATTAACGCAAAAAAACATTTGGTTCCAATCCCTAGAGAAGAAGCGGAAAAATCGTTTTATGATGTAAGTAATTTACTTAACTTAGAAGGGGTAAACTACAAAGGGCGTAAACTCTCACCAAATGATATAAAAAAAATACTTTTAGCAATCGAAAAAATGGAAGATACATTTGATTATGAAGATTAAAAAATAACTTACTCACCTATTCCTGTACACACGCCGCCAAGCATGAAAGGAATGGACAAGGTGAAACTATATAAATCAGCAAAAGAACCTGAAATATATCACTATTTCAATGCGAATAAAGAAAAATTATGGATGTTTCGACATAAGTATTATGATGCTGCTGGAAAGCGTCGTGAGAAGAAGAAAAGTGGCTTTAAAACAGAAAAAGCAGCATTGAAAGCCCTTTTGGAAGTAAAGGCTGCAACGCTGCGTGGTGAAACAAAACATTTGGAACATGATAACCTAACCGTCTCTCAATGGCTAGATATGTGGTTTGACATGAATAAAGGTAAATGGAAACCTTCTACTGTTACTCAGCGTGAGGGCTTTATAAAGCTTTATTTTAAGCCCCTTCTTGGCTCCTACAAGTTGCAGAAGCTGGATAAGGTTATTTATCAAATGTCGTTTATCAACGTGTTAGAGGACAAGTTAAAGCCCTCTACGATCCGTGCTTTGCATTCGATTTTTAGGATTGCAATGAATGCGGCTGTTGCGGAAGAAATCATAATTCGCAATAAGCTACATGGAGCCGCCCTTCCCTCTCTAAGAGATAAGGAAACAGAAAAGAACTATCTCACACCTGGCCAACTTAGTATATTACTGAATCATATTAAGCAGCATGGGGATATTGCCTACTACAGCTTATTTTTAACGATTGCTTATACAGGTATGCGTAAAGGCGAGGCATTGGGGCTTCAATGGCGAAATATCGACTTTGCCAGTCAAACAATAACTATTGAGCGAACTAGAGGAAATAACGGTGTAGGCTCCACTAAAACAAAAAACAGTGAGCGTACCATAAAAGTAGATGATATAGTGTTGCAACAGCTACAGAGCTATCAAACGGCTGTTAAAGCGTTGTTACTTTCACATGGTCGTAGACTGCATAGTGATTTAACCAAAGATGATTCATTTATCTTTTTATCGCCTCACACAGCAGAGCCTTTTGTTTCCACAGGGTTAAACGCAATTTTTAACCGATTTGTAGAAGCAGCTGGACTACCAGCAACAACGATACATGGATTAAGGCATACACATGCCACCATACTTATGAATAACAGTATTCCTGTCAAGGCGATTGCCGAACGATTAGGAAATACGCCAGAGATGATCCACACCGTTTATGGTCACGTTCTCCAAGAGATGGAGGCACAAACAGTATCCGTATTTAGTGAAAGTTTAAAGGCAATTGGGGCTAAAAGTGGGGCTAGCTCATAGCTAAACCCCATTCAACCAATCTTATTTATTTTACCCAGCCTAAGATCATTTCTCGTAATAATTTTGAAGCTGTGTTTGCTGTCATTTCTGAAGAATCGTAGATTGGTGCTACTTCAACTAGGTCGAAGCCTACTACATTTACACCACTTGCTGCAATAGCATGGATGGAAGCTAGCAATTCTTTGGAAGTAATACCACCGCAGTCCACTGTGCCAGTGCCTGGTGCATGTGCTGGATCTAACACATCGATATCAATTGTTACATACACATTGCGTCCAGCTAGCGTTGGTAGGACCTCTTTTAATGGTTCAAGCACTTCAAATTTTGAAATGTGCATGCCGTTTTCCTTTGCCCATTCAAATTCCTCTTTCATACCTGAACGGATACCAAATGAATAGACATTTTTTGGTCCAATATGTTCTGCAATTTTACGGATTGGTGTAGAGTGTGAAAGAGGCTCTCCCTCATATTCCACACGTAAATCCGTATGTGCATCAAAGTGAATAATAGCAAGATCATCATATTTAGCTGATACAGCCTTCATTACTGGCCAAGACACTAGATGCTCCCCACCCATGCCAACAGGAATCTTGCCATCCGCTAATAATTTTTCAATAAATTTCTCAATTTCATCTAATGAGCGTTGTGCATTTCCAAATGGTAGTGGAATATCACCTGCGTCAAAGTACTTTACTTCCTCAAGCTCACGATCTAAATATGGACTGTACTCTTCAAGACCAATGGATACCTCACGGATACGCTGTGGACCGAAACGTGATCCTGGACGATAACTTACTGTCCAATCCATTGGCATGCCATAAATTACTGCCTGTGCATCGTCATATGTAGGATGACTTTTTATAAAAACATTTCCTGAATAAGCTTCATCAAATCTCATTGCTAGTCCTCCGTATAATTAAAATATTGTGTTGATCATCATTTTTCATCTTCTTCTATTATGGCTTACAGGATTGTAATGAAACCTGTATCCTTTTAACCTCGTATACATTATTGGAACGCCTAGCAAAATTCGATTAAAATCTACAAGGTGCGATTTTTTTGTCGAATGCCAGCATTTCAAGTAGTACAAAAAAAGTATAGATGTTTTTGAATAAAGTGCAATAGTTTTTAGGTAGAATTTCGATTAAAGATGAATGTTCGAACACATACTAAAGCTAAGTTCGAAGTTGTGAGAAAACGAGGTGAAGTCGGATGAAACGAAAAAGCTATCATCGAAAGCAACAGCGTGTAAAGCGCACTCGCAAAGGCCTTACGCTATTTGTGGCCTTTACATCTGCAATTGTCGTAGCATTTGTCGCACTCCGCATCTATGTTCAAGTGGCTGGTGCACCGCCTTTAACCGTACCAAAGGCTTCTATTTTCTTAGATGAAAATGAGAACCAAATTGGAGATCACTTTACAAATCAACGACGTTATTGGGTTGGCCTCGATGAGATGTCACCTTATTTAAAGGAAGCAGTAGTTGCTGTAGAAGATAAAGACTTTTATCAGCACGGCGGTTTCGACTATTCACGTATTGCTGGTGCCATTTTAGTGGACATTAAGGCTGGTGGTAAGGTTCAAGGAGCGAGTACCATTACGCAACAATATGCTCGTAACCTTTACCTTTCCCATGAAAAATCTTGGACACGTAAATTAAACGAAGCCCTGTATGCTTATAGATTAGAAGTTTTTTATGACAAGGACGAAATACTAGAGGGCTATTTAAATACGGTATATTATGGCCATGGTATGTATGGCGTAGAAGCTGCCAGTCGTTTTTATTTCGGAAAATCTGCCCGTGATTTAACGCTTGCCGAAGCAGCAATGCTAACAGGCGTACCAAAAGGACCTAGTATTTACTCACCAATTGCCAATTTAGATAAGGCTACCAATCGTCAACACGTTATTTTGAAACTTATGGCAGACCAAGGCGCCATTACACAAGAAGAAAAAACGCGGGCTGAAAATGAACAGCTTGTTTTAAAAAATGATAGCTGGGTTGCAACCAAATCTGTTGCCCCTTATTTCCTGGATGTAGCTTGGCAAGAAGCCAGTGAAATCTTAAAATCAAAAAACCTTGATATTAGTGAAGGTGGCTGGACGATTCAAACAACGCTTAATCTGGAGCATCAAAAAGCGGCTGAAGAAGCGGTAGCCAAAAACATGCCTGCCAACGATTTGCAATCTGCGTTCGTGAGTATGGAATCTAAAACTGGAGCTGTCACTGCATTAGTCGGTGGTCGTGATTATTCAGTAAGCTCATTTAACCGAGTTACTCAAGCTAAACGTCAACCAGGTTCTACTATTAAGCCGATCTTATATGCAGCTGCGCTTGAAAATGGTTACACTCCACTAACTTTTTTAGATGTTGGGGAAACAACATTTACTTATGATAATGGGCGTGGCACTTATGCACCTAAAAACGTTAATGGTCAATTTGCAGATCATGATATGACGATGGCACAAGCTATTGCTATCTCAGATAATATTTACGCAGTAAAAACCCTAGAGGATATTGGCTTTAAAGCGTTTCATGATATGGCAAACCGTTTTAATGTAGGGATTGGCGCGAAGGATAATTTATCCATTGCACTAGGAACGATTGAAACGACATTATATGAAATGACAAATGCATATAATATTTTGGCGTCGCAAGGTCAGCAAACAACACCAACAACCATTGTCTCTATTAAAAATGCACATGGTGATGTTATTTATGAAAACAAAAATGTTGCAAGCAAAGCTGAAACAGCCATTTCTAAAGAAAATGCATATATCTTAACAGAAATGATGACAGGTATTTTTGATCCGGTTTTCAGTGACTATTCACCTGCTACAGGAATCAGTATTCGATCACGTATGACACACACATATGCTGCTAAATCAGGTTCTACCAATAGTGATCAATGGTTAATCGGTTTTACACCAAGACTTACTGCTGGTGTATGGAATGGCTATGATCAGGGTAAAAATCTTACGACAAAAGAAGATACTGCTGCAACAAAGCAAATCTGGATTGACTTTATGGAAACGGTCAACAAAGGTACAAAAAATGAGGATTTCAAAAAACCTAAAGGTGTAGAGGGCGTTGTCATTGATATTGAAACAGGTAAATTAGCGACTGACGCATGTCCTAAACAACGTCTTGTCTATGTAGAGTCCAAGGATGTGCCAACCGAAAAATGTACAAATTTCGATATTCTCGACAGTAATACATGGGGAGAATTTTGGAATATGCTACCCTTCTCTATATTTAAGGACTAAAAACAAAATAATTTCGGAAACCTTTTTAAACCTAATACGTTTTAAGCTATGAAGGCTCTCGACAAAGTAACTGATAACGAAAAAAGAAAAGCTTTCTCTTCCCCGGAGACGTGTCCGTGGGAACAGAAAGCTTTTCTTTTTTATGGTCCGCGAAGTATGAGCATCATGGGGCATTTGGCTTGGGTTTGGGTTATTCAAATGCCGCATAGCGCTCATCACATTCGCGATACCAAGTGTCCTAGCTTACTAAAATGTAAGCTCTGCCTCAAGTGTACTTTGTTTCAAACCCACTTTCAACCTAATATCGAAAGCGATTGCAAAATGTCACAGATTGTTCAATCATTACGAGTCTATTCGACAAATAAGTCTTGACGCAATTGCTCCTCACTACGTTCCCACATTTCAGGATTAAGTTGTTCAAGGAAAGTAGCTAACACTTTTTTAGATGATGCATCCATATGCTCAACAATAATATGACGTTTCATGGATTTATCCATTTTATTCACATGATCAGCTAGAATTTTATAGCCACGTCTTTTTTCCCGATTTACAACCATCTCACAGGCTGTAACCCCCGCATAATATGGCCCATTTTCTTTATGGTCTATCGTCACCCACACGAGCCAATAAGGTTTTCCGCCCTCTGAATCAGCACGGTCCATTGTAAATTTTATCCCACGCTCTACATCACTTCGTGCATGCATGGCACCAATTTCAACAGAAGCCGTTCCCTCTTCTACATCAATAATGACGGGCGATACATTCTCTAATGAAAGTGAACCGATACCAAACCCTTTATGTCCATCTGTTGGATCATTTTTTATAATGGTAAAACCCATTTTTTGTTTTGGTTTTTCTTCATTTGTCATACTTAAATATCCTCCATTCTGCTATTATAAAGGAAAGCATATCAACGCATATTTTATCGAAACAATCACTATTTTCGCCATTGCGCATATGCCTCAACGCAAGTAAGAAGTTTATACTTTCTTATAAACTAACTATACAACATTATTCTATAAAGGAGGCAATATTATGCCATACGTAACAGTGAAAATGCTAGAAGGTCGTACAGAGGAACAAAAACGTGCTCTTGTAAAAGAAGTAACGGAAGCAGTATCTCGCACAGTTAATGCACCTGCAGAAAATGTAACAGTTTTTATTGAAGAAATGTCTAAAAACCATTACGGCGTTGCAGGCGTTCGTTTTAGCGACAAATAATAGTAAGATGGGTAGAGCACATTAGAGTGCCCTACCCTTTTTATAAGATTTCATGGAAATCATGTTGTCAGAAACAACTTACTTTCCGTCTCTTCTTAACAATGTTAGTATTTGTTGTTTGATCGTTGGATGTGAAGAGTCGTCCTCTAAGAAATCTAATGGAAAATAGATTTTATGATCTCGTTTCATTCGCCCTGAGATGGCATCAACAATAATTGATTCACGTGAAAGCTCCCGTAGCTCACCATTTTTCATTTCTAAAAAAATCGGTACACGCACTTCTTCCTCTCCAGGTCTGTAAAAATCATATGGCAGATCTGCCGTTGTATCATGTACAAGGTAATAATCGGGATTTAATCCTGCTTTTTTAAAAAGCTCTTGGAGTTTTTGATATTTATTGAGCTCCACCCCCGGATCTAAATCAATGTATTGAAATAGCTTACGATTGACAAAGCGGCGACTTAAATCACTTAGAATTGCATCCTCTTCTTGCATCCATAACTGAAAATATGTAAAAAGTATACTCTCGTCTAACGCAAGATAATCCTCTAATGTAATAGTATTTCGGAAGAATGCCAGGAAATGAGTAGGCTCATGCTTAAATGTATAGCCCTCTAAGCTTAATTGTTTTACTCTTTTTAATATATTATTTAAAATTACCTCTGCACTTCGTGAAACAGGATGAAAGTAAATTTGTAAGTACATTTGATAACGACTCATTATATAGTCTTCCACCGCATGCATGCCTGTTGCTTTGATCACTACTTGGTTTTTTCGTGGACGCATCACTCTTAAAATCCGTTCCATATCAAAGTGACCGTAGCTAACTCCTGTAAAATAAGCATCCCGTTGTAAGTAATCCATACGATCTGCATCAATTTGACTCGAAATTAAACTAATTACTTGCTTATTTGGATATGTCTTTTCAATTACTTGGGACACCTTTTCTGGAAAATCATCTGCCACTTTTTTTAAAATCGCATTTACTTCTGTATCCCCCAGCAAAATTTGCCTTGTATAATCTTCATGATCAAGCTCAAATACATTTTCAAAAGCATGGGAAAATGGTCCATGACCTAAATCATGTAAAAGGGCTGCACATAATACTAATAATCTTTCGCTTTCATCCCAATCTGGACGACCTACAAAGATATCATCTACTATGCGGCGTACAATTTCATAAACCCCTAGAGAATGACTAAAGCGACTGTGTTCTGCTCCATGAAAAACTAAAAATGTGGTACCTAGCTGACGAATTCTACGTAAACGCTGAAATTCTCTTGTACCCACTAAATCCCATATCACTTGATCTCGAACATGTACATAACGGTGTACAGGGTCTTTAAATACCTTTTCTTCTTCTAATTTAGCGTTTGCATATGTCATTTGGATAGCACCCCCATTTTGTTATAGTTCTATTATATGCGATAAATCTAGGACTAGCATACTTATTGCCATTTTTCTATAGATATTAACAACCTATTTCAATTACTTTCATCATTATTTTTAAGTCTACATTGGTCTAATTTCTCAACATATAAAAATGAGCAAAACAAAAACTATCCCCCAAGTAGAGATAGCTTTTAGTTTTACTTTTTTAATTTTGCTAAAACCTTTTCCATTAGTTCATCTTCTGTTAATGCAGCAACAGGTCGGCTATTTACAAAGGTAAATGTCTTTTTACGTCCTGGCCCACAGTAAGAATGACAGCCAATTTCGATGGTTGCATCAGGATCGATTTCCTTTAATTTTGGAATTAACGTCTTTAAGTTAACGGCCTGACATTCATCGCAAACTTTAAATTCGTTTGCCATTTTGTCAACAACCCTTTCTATATAGTATTTTTCAAAACATAATCGCTCTATTGAACACATGACCTTCACATATTTAAGTATGCAGCATGTGTACAAACCTACATCGGGTATTGTATCGTACTTTTCCCCTTCTATTCAAGCATAATTCCTTCTACATAGATGAATAAAAGGTTAAAAGATTGGTCATGCTAGTCTTAAATAACAAGTTCCAGATAAAGGTGGGAGGATTTTAATATGAGTAAAGTAAGACAAGATGCTTGGTTAAAAGAAAACGATGAATTACTAGCAGAGGCTGTAATCCGTCATGTAACAGAAGGTAGTACACAGCTTAATGCCTTTGAAGAAGCAGGCGATGCATTAAATCGTACTGCTGCAGCCTGTGGTTTTCGTTGGAATGCTGTTGTTCGTAAAGAATACGAGGAGCAACTAGCAGAAGCTAAAAAGGAAAGAAAAGAGAGAATGCGAGTGTTGGGAGCACCAGCAAGACGCCGTGCTTCTAGTATGTTTACTGTCAATAATAGTGCCGCAGAAGGAAAATCAATTCCGCTATCTGCCCTTTCTCTTGATATTGTCATAGCTTATTTACTACGTTTACAGCATTCTGGTGAAGTAGGAAATGAATCTTCAAAATGGCGACAACTTGTCCATGTAACATCTGAGAAAAATAAAAAACTAGAGAAAACCATTACAAAACTAGAAGAAGAAAATCGAGCGATTCGCAAAGATTACGAGCAATTTGTTCAAATTATGAACCGTGCTAGACGTCTTGTTACGCTTGATGAAGAGGAAGAGCGAATTGCACCCGTTTTTAAAATGGAGAAGAACGGAAATCTTGTAACTAGCAGTTCTATTTATCAACCAGAAAATGGCGATGCGCTAAATTAGCCGCATCGCTTTTTCTGTTTCATATAATCAACCCATTTACTTTCGTTCAAGCATTTTGGTGTTGCGTTCAAAAACACGCTGTAAATAAAAACCATACAACGCTAATTCTTCATCGTAGAAGGACTGTGGACGTACTTCCTCGGCCCAATAATTAAGTAGTTGTTGTAGACGAATAACAACAGCTTCTACAGTTAAATTTGGGTCTACAAGCTCTGATAGCGAAGCCATCACTTCGGGCATGATTTGAGGGTAAGTGAATTTTGTTTCCTCTTGTTGTAAGCTATGTTCATAAAAATCACGGATAAGGGCCGCACGTTGCGAGCCACTTCCCTCAATACATAAATAAATTTGCACTGACACCCCTTGTCGTAAGCGTCTTTGTGAAATGCCAGCAAATTTTTTCCCTTCAATACTTAAATCATAAGAACCTGGGCAATAAGAGCCCACAATTTCATAAGCCTCAATTTTTTCTGCTACCTCTGGGAACAATCCCTTCACAAGTTCAACCATCACATCATAGCCATCGTTTATACTGAGTGACTCTTTTTGTTCAGACAATACAATGGAAATATTGAGAATTCCCTCATCTAGCACAACCGCTAATCCACCAGAATTACGAACAATAGGATGATAGCCTCTAGATTCTAGTAATTCCATACCTTGCTGAACATAAGGTAAACGGTGGTCTTGGATACCTAGTACAACAGATGCCTCATGCACCCATGTACGAATTGTTGGCGGAGACAACGATTGGCCAACTAATTGGCACAACGTATCGTCCGTCGCAAAAGATTCAAGCGGTGACCTTTGCTTCGCACTAATGGATTGATCATAATAACGCCAAATTGGCTGTTGTAAAATATGTTTCATATTGGTACTCCTCTAATTACATCTCTTCTCTTTAGAATACATTATCTTTAGTTGGTGTCAAATTCGTGAATAACTATCATGAACTTAGGGATTTTGTACAAACTATGATAAACTAATTTTTGAATGGTATTCACTTATAAAGGAGTGTTTTCAATAATGAATGAAGCAGCAATTACGTTAGATGGTTGGTACGCTTTACATGATTTCCGCTCAATCGACTGGGCATCTTGGAAACTTGTTTCTGCAGAGGAACGTCAAGCAGCAGTAGAGGAGTTTATTACTTATTTAGAAAAACTGAACGAAGCAGACGTAGCTAAAACAGGTGCTCATGCTTTTTATGCAATCGTTGGTCAAAAAGCAGACTTTATGATTATGACATTGCGTGAAACGATGGATGAGTTACAAGAGCTTGAAGCGGAATTCAATAAATTAGCTATTGCAGATTTTACAATTCCTACATACTCTTATGTATCTGTTGTAGAGCTTTCAAACTATTTAGCTGGCGAATCAAATGAAGATCCTTACCAAAATCCACATGTACGTGCGCGTCTATATCCTGAACTTCCACGTGCTAAATATGTATGCTTCTATCCAATGGATAAACGCCGTCAAGGGAACGATAACTGGTACATGCTATCAATGGATGAGCGTAAATCATTAATGCGTTCTCACGGGATGATTGGTCGCGGCTATGCTGGTAAAGTAAAACAAATTATCACTGGCTCTGTAGGCTTCGATGATCACGAATGGGGCGTAACTTTATTTGCTGATGACGTACTACAATTCAAAAAACTAGTATACGAAATGCGCTTTGACGAAGTGTCGGCACGCTATGGCGAGTTCGGGGAATTCTTCGTCGGCAACCTACTTGATAAAGAAAAATTGGTTAAATTCCTAACTGTTTAATATCTAATTAAAAATGCGAGTCCATATTGGCGGACTCGCATTTTTAAATTTCGTTTTCTTCTGCATTTTCGGATTCGAAGATTAAAATAATAATGTGAATAAAAAATCCAGTTAGCATCATAAGAAAAACTAAATACCAATTATATGGTTGATGATAATATTCTGCTATTCCAACTGCCAGAAAAGCGCTGATGATGATCGCTACAAACATACTAAAAATACGCATGAAAACGCTCCTTCATAAAAGCAAAAATTAAGTCATTTTTAGTATGTCTCGGTATATTTTTAATATACTTGCAAGGTAAGAATAATTACGTCTCATTGAAATAGCAGCTAAAACAAGCATTCATCGCCTATTAAGGAAAAGTCATTTTTCCTGATGCTTTGCTTTCCACACTAGAACATTTATACTCACTATAAAAAAGTGCCATCCTTCAGCGATGACACTTTCTTAACCCCAACACTTTCTTTTGTACACTTCATTAAGAGCCTTCGTCCTTTACTTTTAAAATTAAGATTACCGTTTGAATAAAAAACCCAATCACTATAATGACAATAAAGAGATACCAATGGAGTGGCTGTCCATAAAACTCCCCTAATAGAAAAGCCAGTACTGCACTTAATAGAATCCCAAACCAAACGCCAATTTCCATAAGCCATCACCTCACATGTATTAGATACACATGCAATTCATTGATCTCACGTTCCCCTAATTCTATTTTTTTCTATTTACCCTTTTTGATAAAAAAACTATCGGATCTTGCAGGGTTTCGAAGTAATTTCTACGTACTTGTCGTTATTACTACTATATGCATAGTAACTTTAATGTGTGAATGTCTTTCTTAACAAAATTGAACATGTCTACAATACCTTCATGCATATACTGTCTGCGAGGAGGTATGAAAATCGCTGTTATTAAGACGAATGATGCACAGACAGCCCTACTCGCAAGACTAATGCGTGCCGAAGCAGAAGGTGAAGGAGAATTAGGCATGCTGATGGTTGGGAATGTTGGCGTTAATCGTGTAAGAGGTGATTGTTTAGATTTTGGTGATATTCGAACAATTGAACAAATGGTTTATCAGCGTCCGGGAGGCTTTGAGGCAACACAAAAGGGTTATTTTTATCAACGAGCACGTGATCAAGATATTCGGTTAGCTAAAAGGGTGATTCAGGGTGAAAGATTTCATCCAGCTACCCGCTCTTTGTGGTTTTTCATGCCAGCAGGTGATTGTCCTGCCCAATGGTATGGCCAATGGAATACTGGCAGATTCAAATCCCATTGTTTTTTCTCGCCAACTGAACAAGATTGTCCTCAAATTTAAAAAGAAAGTAGGTTGATAATTGATGATGCCTTATTATTGGACACCAACAACGCAACAACAAATGACTCCTCCTCCAGTCACACTCCCGAGCGGACGACCACCAGGCCGTGAGGAGTCCTATATAGAAAATATTTTGCGTTTGAATCGTGGAAAACCAGCTACCTTCCATTTTTCTTTTGAGCACGCAGTAGAGCAGGGAAAAAACACAAAAACTGTTCGTGGTGTGGTAGAAGCTGCTGGTCGAGATCATGTCATTATTCGTGAGCTTAAGTCTAATCATCGTTTTCTTTTCCCTATGATTTATTTCGATTTTGCTGAGTATGATGAAGAAATGGCTTACTTTAATCAAAATCCATAATTCTATCTTCTAGAGTAAAAATCCGCAATACACTCACTGACCAAAAGTCGATGGGCGTATGCGGATTTTTATCATTCACTATGCTCATTTTTCTTTTAAATACGTTAAAGTTGCCTTACCTAAGGTTTTCGCTGCAATGAGCATTGCACGTTCATCAAAATCAAAGCGTGCATGATGATGCGGATAGGCCTTTTCCCATTCAGACTTTTTAGCACCTGTGAAGAAAAATGTGCCAGGTACTTTTTCTAAATAATACGCAAAGTCTTCCCCAATCATAAACGGAGGACATGTTATTACTTGATCTACCCCTGGTATAGTCGACGCGATCTGTGCCACAAACTCGGTTTCGCTCTGATGGTTATAAACGGGTGGATAACCTCTTGTGTAACGATATTCGTAACTTGCCCCAAATGCCAGACAGGTCGCATTTAATACTGCTTCTAACTCTTGTTCCATTTGTGTGCGTACTTCTTCTTCAAAAGTACGAATTGTCCCCGCCAATACTACCCGATCAGCAATAACGTTAAACGGATTAATCGCCTCAAAATGACCGATTGTTAAAACAGCTGATTTCAATGGGTCAATACGTCTTGAGACAAGCTGTTGAGCATTGACGACGAATTGGGAGGAAAGGGTAACAGCATCAATGGAATGATGCGGCTCTGCGCCATGTCCACCTTTTCCTTGAACCGTTATTTCTACTTTATCCGCGGCAGCCATGATGGCTCCATCTTTCACTAAAATTTCTCCTAATGGTGTAGGTGCCCATAAATGCGTTCCAAAAATAACATCTACTCCTTCTAAACAACCATCCTCAATCATCGGCTTAGCTCCACCTGGTGCCACTTCCTCTGCATGCTGATGAATAAATACGACATTGCCTTCAATTTCGTCCCTCATCGCATTTAATGCCTTAGCTAGCCCAAGCAATGTAGCTGTATGTCCATCATGTCCACATGCATGCATTTTCCCAGCTATTTTAGATTTGTAAGGTACATCATTTTCTTCTTGTATCGCTAATGCATCAAAGTCCGCTCGCAATGCCACCGTTTTACCAGGCTTTTTGCCACGTAATATCGCTACGACACCGCGCCCTCCCACTCCTTCTCGAACCTCATGACCTAATTCTCTATGAAAAGTAGCTATATAGGATGGCGTTTCCACTTCTTCAAAGGACAATTCAGGGTATTCATGTAAATGGCGGCGAATCCCTACCATCTCATCATAGTTAGCATCTAGTAATGTAAATAGTTTTTCCATACTACATAACCTCACTTTTGGTATTTTCGAAATATTGCAAGTAATAGTAGTAGTGTACTATAAATTCTTACAAAATGGATAGGATTTAAATCCCTATCTTAAAATTATGACTGATCACAAAGAAAAACTCTCCTACAAATAATGTAAGAGAGTCAACTTAAAATTAACGTGCATGCTTGAGAGCAGTAAAAATAATAAGTAGCCATCCAGCTAAAAATAGTACACCACCGATTGGTGTAATAGCTCCCAATACTTTTATTCCACTTATCGCCAGAACATATAAGCTCCCCGAAAAGAAAACAATCCCAAGGTTAAAGAAAATACCTGCTAGATTTAATTGTTTCACTTCACCTAATAGTTTAGAGCTCATTAACAGACCGATAACTAATAATCCTGTAGCGTGAAACATTTGATATTGCACAGCCGTTTCCCAAATACCTCGACTATATTCATCTAAAACTTCCTTTAAAGCATGTGCACCAAATGCACCGAATGCTACTGCTAATAGGCCATGAAGAGCACCTGTCACGATAAATCTTTTCATTTTTCGTTACCCTGCCTTTAAAATGGATTAAAAATCAAAAATCGAATCGCCATTTGCTCCATCTTCTTCGATCTTTGCTGTATATAAAGAGGATGGTTTTGTCTCTGACACAAGCATCTGCGGTACGTGCTTATGGGGAGTGATAGATGGTGCATCACCTGAAGAATCTAACACCACATCACATAATGCTCGAATGGCTGTAAGCGCCTCACGAATTTGCTGATCATTTCCCGCATTTTTGGCGTTAGATAATTGTTTTTCAAGTTGCTGTATAACAGCTTGATAAGAAATCATTACATTCTCCCACTTTCTACTTTTGGTACGAATTTTAAACAATCTACACCCGATGATTGCTTCACAACAACGGATGGTATTTGCTTTGTTTTAAAGCCATAAGCTGAACATGCGCGTGGGGTTTGAGGGTCCCAGGTTACTTTAAAAAATTGACACTTAAAACAATTCACCTTCATCAATGTCCCTCACTTTCTTCTATATTAAATGTAACATGATTGCTAAAGCGTATAAAGCAAACGATTTGTGCCAATCTATGCTAAACACCAATCAATTGGCTGCTTGCCCCACTCTACTAATTGCTGATTAATCTTTGAATAAGGTTTACTGCCAAAGAATCCTCGATAAGCACTTAATGGACTTGGGTGTGGCGCTTCGAGTATGACATGAGGTGTTTTATATTTTCGGATTAATTGCTTTTTGCGTTGTGCTGGTTTACCCCACAATACAAAAATTAGTGGTTCTTCCCTTGCAGCTAATAGATCGATAACAGCATCGGTAAATTGCTCCCACCCTTGTTCTTTATGGGAATTCGCTTGTCCTGCTCGAACTGTAAGCACCGTATTTAATAGCATAACACCCTGTTCAGCCCACTTTGTTAGTGTTCCATTTTGAGGAATTGGACAGCCTAAATCATCCTGTAGCTCTTGCAACATGTTCCGTAAGCTAGGAGGATGTGGAATACCTGGTTTAACAGAAAAGCTTAGCCCATGAGCTTGATTAGGTCCATGATAAGGATCTTGTCCTAAAATAATAACTTTCACATCATGATATGCTGTTGTATAAAATGCGTTCATTACATCATTCATAGGTGGATAAATGGTTTGTGTCGAATATTCATTTGCGACAAATTGACGTAGTTTTTGATAGTAAGGTTTTTCTAATTCATCTTTGAGTACTTCTTGCCAATCATTCGGGAATACTTGTTTCATCGCTCTTTAAGCCCCTTTCTCTTCTTACAACGGTACAAAAAATTAACGATGAATTCAAGCATCAGTTGAAACTGACCATATAAAAATATAGTATTCTGGCTATTTTTATAGAATCAGAATCAGACTATACTAGATGGTAATTTTATAACTCTAGACAATAAAGGAGATCTTTAAAAATGACTCTAAAAAAAACATTAACAATTGCTGGTTCAGATACATCAGGCGGTGCAGGGATGCAAGCCGACCTTAAAACATTTCAGGAGCATGGTACATATGGGATGGTGGCATTAACAGTTGTCGTAACAATGGAACCGAATGGCTGGACACACAACGTCACACCTTTGCCAACTGATTTACTACAAAAGCAAATTGACACAGCTCTTTCAACAGGAATTGATGCCATTAAGACAGGGATGCTCTCAACAGAGGAAATTATCCGTATTGCTGGAGAGGCTATCGCAAATTCAGGCACTACAAATGTTGTCATCGATCCTGTTATGGTATGTAAAGGGGACGATGAAGTACTGAATCCCGGTAATACAGATGCCATGATTCAGCATCTTTTACCATTAGCAACGGTAACAACACCAAACCTTTTTGAAGCTGGACAATTAGCTGGCATAGGTACACCTAAAAACATTGACGACATGAAGATGGCCGCTCGCAAAATCCATGAGCTAGGGGCTAGAGCTGTTGTCATTAAAGGTGGAAAGGCCCTAGCTACAGAAAAAGCAACAGACTTATTCTTTGATGGTGAAGCATTCTACTTATTAGAATCTGAAAAAGTTGCATCTACAAATAACCATGGTGCAGGCTGTACATTTGCTGCATCTGTAACAGCCAATCTTGCTAACGGTCTTACTATTAAAGATTCAGTCATTGAAGCAAAAGAGTTTGTATCTGCTGCTATTGCACATGGTTGGGCGTTAAATGATTATGTAGGACCTGTCATGCATGGAGCGAAATCTCGCTTCGGCGCTCCACACGTAACAGTAACAGAAATATAAAAATGAAAGGGATGTCTCAAAGTCATTTGAGACATCCCTCTTTTTACATATAATTCTCCATCATTTCTAGCCGATAATCCCATGGATCATTCATAGATATAAATTGCGCTAACGCTTTACTTTCCTTTTTACGTTCAGCACGTGCCTTCGCTCGTTCTGAAGCTGTTTCATGCAATTTTGTCTCTTCTACTGTTTCAGGAATTACTCGTGGGACCAGCGCTGGTTTATTATTTTCATCCAATGCCACAAATGTTAATAATGCAGTCGCTGCCACCTTTCTCTCTCCAGTTTTCAAGTTTTCAGAAATAACTTTGACAAAAACCTCCATGGAAGATCTTCCAGTCCATGTTACATAGGATTCGAAATAAACCGAATCTGTAGGGCGAATGGGATGTAGAAAATCAACAGAATCAGTTGAAGCTGTGACACAATCTTTCCTGCTGTGCTTTGCAGCCGAAATGGAAGCAACCTGATCAATATCGCTCATCAACCGTCCACCAAATAATGTATTATGATTATTTACATCGTTTGGAAACACACGACTTGTACGCATCACTCTTGATTCCTTACAATATTTAAAGTCCTTATTCACATCAATTCCCCCTCTAAACGTTTGTTTATTCCTACTATAATGCTATATTTAAATGGAAAAATCAATGTAATTATTAGAAAATTACAAACATTAAACAATCCGTTAATGATTAGCATCTATCAGATAAAGATTAAAATAGGACAAGATACGTTAATGCTTCCCACCCCATATATTAGCTGTATGGGAGGGGAAAAAATGAAAAAAAATAAGGTAGAGGACTTAACGGAAGAATCAGGTTTACTAGCTGGCGAAATCACCTCTTCAAAAGTTGAAGTAATTGCTTCCATCGTATTAACACTCGGTTACTCTTTATCCACCCTTGCCACAATATTAGCTCTGCAGGAGGAGGAAGAATTGGCACATGCCAAAAATAATGAAAAACAGGATCAAAATCTTTATATGAAGCAAATGTTTAAACAATTACAAAATGTTAATAATCGTTTAGATACAATAGAACGAAAGCTTAATCGATACTAACAAATACATAGCCTACACTAATTTTTAATAAAAAACCGCGACTCTCCGTCATAAAAGAGAGTCGCGGTTTTTATTATACTATGATAATGAGCTTCATCTTTCTTCCCTTTTTCACAGCTACCAATTATAGCCTGTTCAAGGAACGTCATCTATTGTACCAAGATAGAATTCGTTATTTCTGAAATAATACTCCCTTCAACAATTGGAGCTGTCTACACACACGAATTAGGAAGAAATCATGGTTGCAATATCTTTTCAGATGTGAAAACGGATACAATACGAAACGACACATTTTGTACATATTTATTTCCACATTCCCTATATTGATACATTACAATAATTTTTTCAAGAATATTGCTTAGGAACTTGTCATAGATTTAGAGATGATGATTTATTTCCCTCGATGCTAGGATCAAATTTCACACGCTCAAAAAATTCCGACCCCCATGGCGCTGAGGTATATAAATGCATATCATCAATTTTTCATATCAAAGCAATCAATTTCCCTTTGCGAATTTTTTTTACTATACTTAAAGGAGAAATGATCGAGAGGAGTGTTAAGATGCAAGAAGTACAAGTAGAGACGTTGCAAACATTGCTGAATTCTTTCGCCAACAAAGACGTTTATATTCATCTTGAGACGACAAACGGATCTTATGCAGCACACTATGATGAACAGTTTTTTAATGCAGGTGCTTTTATTCGTAATGCTAAAATTAATTATGAGCTTGCTAAGGTTGTAGATCATGCACCTCATCGTGTTGGTTTAAAATTACCTCATGGCTGGGTTTATGCTCAGGGCATTACACATTTCGAATTAGATGATTTAGGCCGTTTATTAATGGCTGGACTAGACTACTCTGGAAAATTGGCGATTGCACTTGAAATTAGTGAAACGCCATTTACTTACTAAGGGGGACGACTATTTGAATTTACAACCACAACGTCATATTTTAATTGTGTACCCTCACCCAGATGACGAGGCTTTTTCAGTTGCTGGGACCATCGCCTACTATACAAAGAAAATGAATACACCTGTTACATATGCCTGTTTAACATTAGGCGAAATGGGACGTAATTTAGGTAATCCACCCTTTGCAACGCGCGAGTCTTTACCTGAAATCCGCCGTAAGGAATTAGTTGCAGCAGCAGAGGCAATGGGTATTCAAGATTTACGTATGCTTGGTCTACGTGATAAAACAATTGAATTTGAAGATGATGAGAAGATGGTAAAGCTAATGGAAGGGCTAATCGAAGAACTAATGCCCTCTTTAATTTTCACTTTCTTACCTGGCTTTGCTGTCCACCCAGACCATGAAGCAACAGCACGTGCGGTAGTTGAAGCTGTACGTCGTATGCCAAAGGCTGCTCGTCCACAAGTATTCGGCTGTGCCTTCGCCAATGATACGATTGAAAAAAATGGAGAACCACATGTTGTTTACGATATTCGTGAAATGCGAATGGACAAATTAAAAGCATTACAAGCCCATGCATCTCAGACTGGTTGGATGATGCAGGAAACTGAAAAACGTATTGATGACGGCGAACCAATGAGTGAGAGCTGGCTAAATGTTGAAAAGTTCTATATTGTTGACCCAGATAAATATGTAAAATAAAAAAAGTACTGTTCTCATTTTTGGAGAACAGTACTTTTAATTAGGCAGCTCTTACTCTCTTCATCATATGCACAATGATTGTAATGGAAAAAGCAATCACTAAGAAAAGGAAGAATAAATAATGAGGTATATGGACATTGAAGACACTCACTAACATTTTTAAGCCGATGACACCTATAATAATGAAGGCCGTTGCTTCAAGCTCTGGAATTTTTTCGATAATGATTAAAAAAACACCTGCAATGGTCCTCATCATTAATATCCCTAACATCCCTCCTATTAAAAGTACCCAAACTTGATCTGATATCGCAAAGGCAGCGAAAATTGAGTCAATTGAAAAGGCAATATCCATTAGCTCAACCGAAATGACAGTTGCCCAAAACGTGCCAAAAAGACGTACCATCCACCCTGACCTCTTTACCTCTTTCACACTATCCTCATTCCCTATATGAAGGAAATGAGCTATACAAAGCCAGCCTAAATATAAAGCACCTAATACTTTAATAAACCAAAATTCTACGAGATAAACTCCTATACCAATAAATAAAAATCTAAAAAAATAGGCACCTAACATACCATACATTAATGCCCGTTTTCGCTGTTTATCTGGTAAATGTTTCACTAGTACCGCTAATACCAATGCATTATCTGCTGACAGCAAACCTTCTATAATAATTAATGAGGATATTAGTCCCCAGGAGACAGGGTCCATTAATACTTCTTGCCACATCGCAAAATCAAAAAATTTCCAATATGTTGATAAAATTCCTTGAATGATTTCCACTACATACCCTCCTACTTGGCCTAAGCTAATCTAGTATATGCTTGACCATTTTTGTTATGAGAGTTGTATTTTTTAGATTTGAAACAACAGATTTTCTCCCCTTAAATTGAGCTAATTCTAGGTCTGAGACATTGCTTCTTTATAAAATAATTAGCTATATCAAGATAAAACGCTTACATCATAAAATAGACACGGAAAATTTAGAATTTACTAAAAATTAATCACAAAAAGCAAATAAAGTGTGCTATCATAGATAAATGTTTTAAACGTATAACGGAGGATGAATACTATGGAAGTTGCTGATACTAGAACCGTGCAAGTGGAGAATGTCTTGATTGCACATCATTTTTTAAAAGATGTAGTTGTGCATACACCACTACAAAAAAACGACTATTTATCCGAGAAATACGGAGCTAATATTTATATTAAACGCGAAGATCTACAGCATGTACGCTCATTCAAGCTTCGTGGTGCCTATTATAAAATTAAAAAAATCGAGGATGAAGCACGCAATGCTGGAGTTGTCTGTGCAAGTGCAGGCAATCATGCACAAGGAGTAGCTTATGCCTGTGCCCAATTAAAAATTCAAGCAAGCATTTTTATGCCTCAAACAACGCCGAAGCAAAAAATAGACCAAGTGCGTATGTTTGGACGCGAATATGTAGAAATTATTTTGGCGGGAGATACATTCGATGATTCTGCTGAAAGCGCGTTAAGCTATTGTGAAGAGCATGGTAAGATTTTCATTCACCCATTTGATGATTTCGATGTCATTGCTGGTCAAGGGACGGTAGCCGTAGAAATTATGAATGATATGGAGGAGCCTATCGACTACGTATTCGGTAGTATTGGTGGTGGTGGCTTAATGTCAGGCGTGTCTGCCTACATTAAAAATCTCTCTCCTTCTAGCAAAATTATTGGTGTGGAACCCGCTGGTGCTGGTAGTATGAAGGCTGCCTTTGCTGAAGGTGGCGCAGTTGCCCTTGATTGGATTGATAAATTCGTGGATGGTGCTGCTGTAAAATGCGTCGGTCACCACACTTATGATGTTTGTCGTCGCTATTTAGATGATATAGTTCTTGTACCTGAAGGCAAAGTATGTACGACCATTCTAGATCTATATAATAAACACGCGATTATCGCTGAGCCAGCTGGAGCATTATCAGTGGCAGCTCTTGATTTTTATAAAGAAGAAATTAAAGGTAAGTCAGTTGTTGTCATCATCAGTGGTGGTAATAATGACATTGGACGGATGCAGGAGATTAAAGAAAAGTCACTTATTCATGAAGGCTTACTTTACTATTTTATCGTCAGCTTCCCTCAGCGTGCCGGAGCATTACGTCAATTCCTCACTAGCGTACTAGGACCAAACGATGACATTACTACCTTTGAATATACGAAGAAAAACAATAAAGAAAGTGGCCCTGCACTAGTCGGTATTGAGCTAGGTGATCGTGCTGAATATGAAGGACTACTTGCCCGAATGGATGAATTCGGCTTTAAATACAAGGAAGTAAACAACGACATTCAACTATTTGGCTTACTCGTTTAAAATGAAGAGTCTCACTTCACTGCAAGTGAGGCTTTTTTATGTTTATCTTTCATTTTATTACCCTAAAAAACGCCCATACTATTGTATGAGCGTTTCGTTATTAGCCTAATAGAGCACGGTCTGAATTCATTTTTTCACCACGAATACGTTCAAACTCAGCCATTAAATCAGGGATTGTTAATTCATGTTTGCGATCTTCACCGACTTCTAAAATGATTTGGCCTTTGTCCATCATAATAAGACGATTGCCTAAATCTAATGCTTGCTGCATATTGTGCGTTACCATTAATGTCGTTAAATTATCTTTTTCCACTAAATACTTCGTAATACGAGTAATTAACTCTGCACGTGATGGATCAAGTGCAGCCGTATGCTCATCCAGCAATAAAATAGATGGCTTTGTAAAGGTAGCCATTAAAAGCGACAAAGCTTGACGTTCCCCACCTGAAAGTAAGCCTACCTTAGCAGAAAGGCGATTCTCAAGATTTAAACCTAGCATCTCTAGTGATTCTTTAAAAAATTCCCGACGCTTTTTATCCACACCATTACGTAGCCCTCTATGCTTATTGCGAGAGTATGCTAGTGCTAGATTTTCTTCAATTGTCATCGTAGGCGCGGTTCCCGCCATTGGATCCTGAAAGACACGACCAATGTATTGAGAGCGTTTATATTCAGGCAAACTTGTCACATTATTACCATCAATTAACACTGTCCCAAAATCGGGTGTTAAGGCACCTGAAATCATGTTCATCATCGTTGATTTACCTGCACCATTACTACCAATGATTGTCACAAAATCACCTGGCTTTAAATGTAGGTTTATCTCTGCAAGTGCAATCTTCTCATCTGGTGTTCCTTCATTAAATACCTTATTAATACCATGTAATTTAAGCAATGCCTTTTCCTCCCTTCTCTACTGTTTTTACTTACGAAAGTTCTGCAGCTCGTTTGGCTTTACGTTTACGTTCTTTATTCTTATTGATAAATTGCGGTAAGATCAGCGCCAAAATAACAATGATCGCCGTAATTAATTTCATGTCTCCTGAATCAAGGAAATCTACACGTAATGCTAATGCTAATATAATACGATAAATGATAGCTCCTGCAATGACTGCAAAAGTTGTACGGATAATAGTTTTTGTCCCAAAAATTGCTTCACCAATAATAACGGATGCGAGACCAATCACAATCATACCAATCCCCATGCTAACATCGGAGAATTTCGAGTATTGTGCGATTAAAGCTCCAGAAAATGCGACAAGTGCATTGGAAAGTCCTAGCCCCAAAATGATAAGTGTATCTGTATTTGCTGAGAAGCTGCGAATCATTCGTTTATTATCACCAGTTGCTCGGATAGCTAGCCCGACCTCTGTCTTTAAGAACCAGTCTGCTATTAACTTAATTAAAATCGTGATGATTAATACAACAATCAGCACACTCCATGTACCTGGTACATGCTGAAAGCCTATGCCTTTTAATAGGTTATTAAGAGCAGCATCGACCCCTAAATTGCTCCAAAAAGCTTGAAACTTCGAAAAGATGGTTTCAGAGTTTAATAGTGGAATATTCGGGCGACCTATCGTATTTTCTGCAGTTAACCCCATGATACGTAGATTAATCGAGTATAAAGCAATCATCATTAAAATCCCTGATAATAACGGATTAATCTTTCCCTTCGTGTGAAGAATTCCTGTCATACATCCAGCAATAAATCCAGCAACAATTGCCACTAAAGTCGCTAAGATTGGGTGGTAGCCAAGCAAAACCATTGTTGCTGCCGTTGCCGCCCCTGTTACAAAGCTTCCATCAACCGTTAAATCCGGAAAATCTAACACCCGAAATGTTAAATATACACCAAGTGCCATAATTGCATAGATGATTCCTTGCTCCACTGCGCCAAATAATGCTAAAAACATCGTTGAATCATCTCCTAAATCTCTTTATTATTTATATCGCTTGTAAAATGAAGATAAAGCGGGGATAGTTCTCCCCCGCTTCGTTTTACTGTTCTAGAATTTCGGCACCCCAAGAATCTTTAATTTCGATTCCTAAATCATCTGCAACTTTTTTATTGATTAATAGTTTCAGATTTTGTGGGTATTGTGCGGGTGTATCGGCAGGTGTAGCTTCACCTTTTAAAATTTTCACAGCCATTTGACCCGCTTCATAGCCGATATCGAAATATTCAAAACCATAAGCGGCTAAACCGCCACGTGCCACAGAATCCAGTTCTCCTACGATTAATGGTAGTTTATTCGTATTGGCAACATCAATTACCGATTCTAATGCAGAAACTACTGTGTTATCAGTAATAATATAGAAAGCATCTACCTTACCAATTAGAGATTCTGTCGCTTGTTTTACATCTGCGGAAGTGGATGCTGATGCTTCTACCACCGTTAAACCTTGTTCATCCATAACCTTTTTCACTTCTGAAACTTGTGCAACTGAGTTTTGCTCACCTGCATTGTAGACCATCCCTACCTTTTTCGCACCAAGTTCTTTTAGGAATGCTACTGTTTTAGAAATCGTTTCAGGATGTAAATCGATTGTGCCTGTAATATTTTTCCCTGGCTTTTCCATTGAGTCAATTAACTGTGCACCAACAGCATCTGTAACCGATGTAAAAATAATTGGAATATCACTTGTTGCTGTTGCAGCGGCTTGTGCAGAAGGTGTAGAGTTTGCAAAAATTAAATCTACGTTTGCACTTACTAGATTGTTAGCAATTGTTGTGTTAAGGCTATTATCCCCCTGTGCAATTTGTGGATCGTAGTCAACTTTTAAGCCTGCATCTTCAATTGCTTTTTTAAAGCCTTCCGTTGCTGCGTTTAACGATGGATGCTCAACAATTTGAGTAATCCCGATTTTATATGTTTTATCATCTGCATTTCCGCTCTCACTTGCATTGTTTGATTCATTTCCTTTTGAATCTGTTGTACCTGAGCCACTGCTACCACAAGCAGCAAGAAGCAACACTAATCCAAAAAGAAGGAATGACAACTTCTTTACATTGCTTTTCACAAATAATCCCCCCGATTATATTCTCGAATATCTATCGCACTTTATCCAAACAAAGTGTGAATGTATCGCTATATTATCGTTATTATCGAGCTCCGTCAACAACATTATGAATGTTCTGACTTTTAAAAGTGACAAAATATTTTAGTTTTTCATTTAATTTGGCGCTTTAAACCGCTAAACTACGCTGTTTTAGTTATTCGATTTCTTTTTTCAACATAGTAAAAAATATTTATGACAATTTTGCGACGATAGGACATTATAGACAAAGTCTGACATTTGACTTCTACTAGATATCTATAATAAAATATTTACTTGTGTGAAAGCACCGTGGTTCGTAACCATCCCACGAAAAAAAACTAAGGAGAAATGAATATGAAGATAAAATTTTTAGCAGCAAGTGGTATCATTGCGGCTCTCTATATAGCTGTAACCATGCTTGTTGCACCATTTGGTTTTACAGAGGTTCAGTTCCGAGTTTCTGAGATGTTTAACCATTTAGTGGCCTTTAATCCACGCTTTGCCGTAGGGATTATTATTGGAGTATTGATCTCTAACCTATTTTCACCACTTGGCATTTACGATTTAGTGTTTGGTGTAGGTCATTCAATGATTACACTCGGTCTGTTTATTTTAATCTGCAAATTTGTCAAAAATATTTGGGCACGTTTAATTATTAATACATTGCTCTTTACATGTACTATGTTTATTATTGCCTTTGAGCTGAACTTGGCTTTAGAGCTACCATTCTTTTGGACTTGGCTAACAGTCGCGGCGGGTGAATTTGTTGTATTAGCTGTAGGTGCACCGATTATGTATGTATTAAACAAACGCCTTCACTTTAAAAGTTTGATTTAACTGACGGGTCTTTTTAGATTCGTCTTTTTTCTTGACACTATTCTGAAAATACTCTACAATTCTTTCTAATAAATGCAAGGAAGAAGAGTAGTAGCAAGCATTGTTACTTCAAGAGAGCTGGTGGTTGGTGCAAACCAGTAGTACAAACTTGTGAATGGACTTCAGAGCAGCCTTATCAAATGTAAGGCCGTTTCGCTCCCCGTTACCGGAGCAGGAAAGCGCGCAAAAATTGCGAATGAAGGTGGCACCACGGTTACTCGTCCTTTTTATAAGGGATTGGAGTGGCTTTTTTTTTGGAAAAATTAGCATAGAGGAGTCGAGGAAAGATGAGTACAGTAGTAGAGAAAAAGGGATATTTCGGTGAATTTGGTGGAAGCTTTGTTCCAAAGGAGCTTCAAAATGTTTTAAATATACTAGATGAGAATTTTCAAAAGTATAAAGAAGATGATGACTTTAAACAAGAATTAGATTACTATTTCCGTGAATATGTCGGTCGTAAATCCCCTCTTTATTTTGCAGAAAATTTAACAAAGCAATTAGGTGGCGCAAAAATTTATTTAAAACGGGAAGACCTTAACCACACAGGCTCCCATAAAATCAATAATGTATTAGGACAAATTTTACTAGCCAAACGTATGGGCGCAAACCGTGTAATTGCAGAAACTGGTGCAGGTCAACATGGTGTAGCAACAGCTACAGCGTGTGCCATGTTTGGAATGGATTGCACGATTTATATGGGCTTGGAGGATACAAAACGTCAGGCATTGAACGTATTTCGCATGGAACTTCTCGGCGCAAAAGTTGTAGCGGTTGATAAAGGGCAAGGCCGCTTAAAGGATGCAGTAGATGAAGCATTTGCTGACTTGGTAGAAAACTATGAAACAACATTCTATTTATTAGGTTCGGCAGTTGGACCACATCCCTTCCCATCAATGGTTAAACATTTTCAATCAGTGATTAGCCGCGAAAGTCGTGAACAGATTTTAGAAAAGGAAGGAAAGCTGCCAACAGCTGTTCTTGCCTGTGTAGGAGGCGGTAGTAATGCAATTGGGGCATTTGCTGACTATATTGCAGACGAAGATGTTCGTCTGATTGGAATAGAGCCGGATCAAGCTGCTACCTTAAACGAAGGAACACCAGGAGAGCTACACGGCTTCAAATGTTTAGTTCTTCAGGACGCAGAAGGTAATCCACTTCCTACCTATTCAATAGCAGCTGGTTTAGATTATCCAGGTGCTGGGCCTGAGCATAGCCATTTGAAAACAATTGGCCGTGCTGAGTATGTGACCGTGACAAATGAAGAAGTTTTAGAAGCCTTCCAAGTACTTTCTAAGGTAGAAGGTATTATTCCTGCTCTTGAAAGCTCACATGCAGTTGCCCATGCTCTAAAATTAGCACCAACTTTATCACCTGAGGAAAGCATTATTATTAATATCTCTGGTCGTGGCGATAAAGACGTTGAACAAGTTTTCCACATGTTAGCTAAATAATAAAAAAAGAGCGACTTCCATTTATGGAAATCGCTCTTTCACCTATACCAATGATTTAGGATAAATTTCAGCTACATTATCTCGCAGCTTCGCTTTCAGGAATTTCCCGACAGATGTCTTTGGAATTTCTTCTAGAAATACGACTGCATCTGGTACCCACCACTTGGCAAATTGATTTTCTAAAAAGGCAAGAAGCTCTTGTTCAGTTACTGATTGTCCCTCTTTCAATACAACACAAGCTAATGGACGCTCCTGCCATTTAGCATGAGGCATGGCAATGACAGCTGCTTCAAAAACTGCATCATGCGTCATTAGTGCATTTTCCAAATCAACAGAGGAAATCCATTCCCCACCTGATTTTATAAGATCCTTTGTACGGTCCGTGATTTTAATAAAGCCATCCTCTGTTCGTACTGCAATATCACCAGTATATAACCAACCATCTCGATAGGCATCTGCTGTTCGTTCATCACGATAGTATTCGTCGGAAATCCATGGGCCTTTTAAACGTAATTCCCCCATCGTTTCGCCATCCCAAGGAACCTCACCCGCCTCATTAATAATACTAGATTCGATACCTGCCATTGTCATCCCTTGCATCGCTCGAGCTTCAATACGTTTTTCAATCGGCCAATCATCCATCCACGACATATAATTGGACAATGCCACGATTGGTGTAGTTTCCGTCATGCCGTAGACAACAATATAAGGAATTCCGTATTTTTCCTCAAATGTCCGAATGAGTCGAGTTGGTGAAGCCGATCCTCCACAGCAGATCGCTCTTAAAGAACTAATATCTCGTTCTTTCTTTTCCTGCTCCTGTAAGGCGCCTATCCAAATGGTTGGTACACCAGCAGTTAATGTAACCTTTTCTTGTTCGATTAAATCCATTATTAATGCTGATGTAAATTGTGGACCTGGCAAAACTTGTGTAGCACCAACATTAACACTAGCAAAAGGTAAGCCCCATGCATTTGCATGAAACATTGGTACAATTGGCATCACAACATCTCTTTCCGCAATCCCCATAGAGTCAGACATACTCAGCATGATACTGTGTAATACTAGACCCCGATGGGAATAGACAACTCCCTTTGGATTCCCTGTCGTGGCACTTGTATAGCACATACCGGCAGGTGCTTCTTCGTCAATATCCTCTGGAAATTGAAATTCTTCATCAGCGGTAGCTAATAAGTCCTCATAGGATAAAACATTTTGTAGTGTAGTCTTGGGTAAAGCTGGTTCATCCGTCATAATAATATAGTGCTTCACTGTCTTAAGTTTTGGCGCAATATTTTCAATGATCGGTAATAAATCAACATCGACCATTAAAATCTCATCTTCTGCATGATTAATAATATAGATCAAATGCTCTTCTGATAAACGAATATTTACCATGTGTAAGATTGCCCCTGAGCAAGGTACAGCAAAGTAGGCTTCTAAATGCCGATGCTGGTTCCACGCAAAGGAGCCGACTTTTGTTCCTCTTGTCATCCCAAGCTTCGTAAGGGCATCTGCTAAACAACGCGTTCTTTTCGCCCACTGTCCATATGTTAAACGGTGTATTTTGTGTGGGCTTGTCCGTGAAATAATTGATTTTCTTGCAAAATAGCTCTCTGCTCGTTTGAAAAAACTAGTTAAAACTAATGGTGCTTGCATCATAAAACACATCATCCCTTCATTTGTGAATTTCCCCTTGTGAAATCTTCATAGCATCAATTTAACTGAATACTATTAATATTCGGAATATTATTATATTTTAATTTCATAATTTAATCTATATATTCCAATAATTTTCTTTTATATACATATAAAAAACGGATGAAGTCTAGTTCTTCACCCGTTGTCCATTTATTATGAAATTGCTTTTTTATGCAGTTTAATTTTTAATTTCTCTAACATATCTACCGTCATTTTAGCTAAATCATACTCAGCTTTGAAGCCCCACTCTTTTTGAGCCGCTTCAATATTTAAAGAGTTTGGCCAGCTATCTGCAATGGCCTGACGAACTGGATCTACCTGATAGCTCATTGTGAAATTCGGTAAGTGCTTCTTAATTTCTGCCGCGATTTGCGAAGGTTCAAAGCTCATAGCTGTAATATTAAAAGCATTGCGATGAACGAGCTTACTACCGTCTGCCTCCATTAAATCTACGATAGCTTGTAGAGCATCTGGCATGTACATCATATCCATGAACGTACCTTCTTGAATATACGATGTATACTTGCCTTGTTCGATTGCTTCATAGAAAATTTCTACTGCATAATCTGTTGTACCACCACCTGGAGGCGTTACATAAGAAATTAATCCTGGGAAGCGTACTCCACGTGTATCAACACCAAAACGATTGAAATAATAATCGCATAATAACTCACCCGCTACTTTATTTACACCATACATGGTTGTTGGTCTTTGCAAAGTATCCTGTGGTGTATCTTCCTTAGGTGTAGACGGACCAAACGCACCAATTGAGCTTGGCGTGAAAAATTGCATATTTAGCTCACGTGAAACCTCCAACGCATTCATTAACCCGCCCATATTTAAATTCCAAGCTAACAATGGATTTCTTTCTGCTGTAGCTGATAATAGCGCAGCTAAATGCATCATCGTATCTGCACCGAAGTCCTTTGCTAAATCATGCATTCTTTGTCCATCTGTCACGTCCAATATTTCAAATGGGCCCTTAGTATGTTCAAGCTTTCTAATGTCTGTAGCAAGTATATTGTCCTCTCCATAAATACCACGAAGTTTTTCTACAAGCTCAGAACCAATTTGACCAAGTGCTCCAGTAACAATAATCTTTTTCATTTCCCAAAACCTCCACATGTGAACAATTGTACTTCCAGAAAGTACAAAAATGTATTGATAAACATTGATTTAATAACACTTTCAATGAAATTCATTATAATGTGTTCGTTTTGAAAATACAACAATTATATTAATAATATTCCTTACAAAGAACATACAATCCCTTATCCACAGTATATGAGGACATAAAAAATATTGTGCTACAAAAATATACAAAACACAATTGTACACCTCAAAAATACACAACATTTACGCTTTCATAAGCTAGTTTTGTAGCCATGCAAAAAAGAATCTTCTTTGCTATTTTTTGCAAAGAAGACCCCTTTTCAATATTATTCTTTACTATTAAATTATATCGAAAAACGTTTGACAGCTATTTGCAAAACTTTTGATACTTTGCGCAATTCCTTAATATAATTATGGAACTGTTGTTGAGCTGTTAATTGATCAGCTGTTAATGCAGCAACATGTTTAGTAGACACGGCATTCGTATCGGATAAAGCTGTCAGCATACTTGCATCCTCACTTACCTTCTTCGTGTGATTGGCAATCTCTTGAACTGTAGCAGATACTTCCATAATATAAGGCTTAATCGTATGTACTTTTTCTAAAATTTGATCAAAACTTGACGCAGTTTGTCCTGTGACAGCTACACCTTTTTCAGTCGCTACTAAAACGCCTTCCATCATTTGTACCGCATAACTCGAATCTAAATGGATGTTCTGTACAATGGATGTAATCGTTTGTGTCGATTGAACAGTTTGCTCTGCAAGCTTACGAACCTCATTAGCCACTACTGCAAAACCTTTGCCATGCTCTCCTGCCCTAGCAGCCTCAATAGATGCGTTTAACGCTAGTAAATTTGTTTGTGCTGTTATTCTTTCTATTACTTCAATCATTTGGTCAATCGATGCAGCACGCTCTACTAGATTAAAGATAGCTGTATTAGATTTTTCAACCGCCTGCTTAATAGCTTGCATTTGCGTTAAATTAGCCTGTACAATTTCAGTTCCACTTTCTGCATCTCTGGCCGTTTTTTTGGCAAAACTTTCTACTACCTGAACCTTTTCTAAAATAACCTGTACATCATTTAAAACTTCCTCTAAGGAAGTCGTATTTGAAGCTAGTTTACTAGAAGATGCAGACGTTGATTCTGAAATTGATTGTACATCCTTCGCTATTTTTAATGTCGTTGTTGATGATTGCTCAGAGGATTTCTGCAATTTCCCTGTCATTTCTTCTACTTCATAGGCACTGTCTGTCACAGTATGGAGTAGTCGTTTCACCTCTGTTACCATTTGATTGTAAGACAGAACTACTTCACCAAGCTCATCATGAGCCACATAACTTGCATTGGCAGTGAAATCACCTTGTTCTGCACGTTTTAATAATGATTTTAGCTGACGTGTTGGTACATTAACTGCCTTCGTTGCGATAAAGCCTATAAGGATAACAAGCAAGACAACCGCTAAGCATACACCACCTAATAACCAATAACCGAATTGCACATCTTTTTGATAAGCCTGCTGTTGGTCTTTTGCTCTTTGAACCAAATAATTTTGCGTATCTTCTAATAATGCATGACTCTCCTGACTAATTGGTAAGAATATTTGCAAATAAAATGGATCTAGCTCATCATGTTTCAATTGTTTAAAATCCTCAATGGCTTCTTCCTGCTTCTTAAGCAATGACTTATACTTCTTAATTTGATGACTCATCTTTTTATCAATTTCATGGCTATCTAGTTGCTCTAAAGGCTGTGCCATGTTTTGTAAAATGGCTGTCATTTCTTTATCGTCACCTTTCGAATCTACTATAAAATCTAGTCGGCGCTGTGATTCTTCAAGCTCATTTAGCCATCCAATTGGGACAAGTCCCTGTGTGTAACTCTCACTTGCATGCCACGACATTTTCCTTAAATAATCTACACTGAATACACCTAGCAATACATTCGATAATACACAAACAATCATGAGTACAAGTAACTTGTCCTTCACCTTAATGAAACGGAAAAAATGCATGGTCCTTGGCTCCTCCTCCAACTCTTACCAATAATGATAGTATAGAGATATAAAGCCAGTGTTATGTTTTTGTAAATTTTGATCGAAATATTAAGAATTTATACCCATCATTTAGTTCTTTTTAGGTAATTTAAATCACTATATTAGCCATACTATAGCTTCTTATTCATACTATTATTTGAAAAAACATCCGCAACCTTCCATACATTGTCAGCGTTGATAATAGAGAATGGAGGTGTTACATTTGACGCAATTGAAGAAGTTAGATTGGAGTTTAGTAATAAGTCTTCTAATACTCGGCGCTATTAGTTGCCTTTTTGTCCATTCTAGTAGTGTAAATTTTGAACAGTATGCAAGCTCCTTTATTATCAAGCAATTCTTATTTTATCTCATCGGATTAACCATCATGTTTGGAATATCCTTACTTGATATTGAACAGCTAAAGAAGATTGGATGGCCCTTTTACTTCCTAATAGTTGCTTTAACGGCTGGGCTTATTGTTGCACCTGAGAGCATTGCTCGGACGATCAATCAGGCAAAATCATGGTATCAAATCCCGTTTTTAGGTTCTCTCCAACCATCAGAGTTTTTAAAATTCGCTTTTTTAATAGTTGTAAGTAAGGTCATTATTGCTCATCAAGAAAAAAATGTCCGCCCCTCTTATCTAGCAGATTTTTGGCTACTTGTAAAAATCGGGCTAATTGTCCTTCCTCCTACCCTACTTGTTTATAGGCAACCCGATACAGGTATGGTTATGTTGTATATGGCGATGATTTTACCAATGATTTTCTTTTCAGGTATTCATAGAAAGCTTCTAGTCGTATTTACGGCTGTTCCTCTAGTTATTATCAGTACGCTAGTAGTGCTCTATGTCCGATTTAATGAATTTTTTACAGAGAAGGTTTTAGGTGCCCTATCAGGACATCAGATTTCAAGAATTTATGGATGGCTTCAGCCTTATGAATATACTGATTCTTCTTTTCAAGTACGCCAAGGCTTTATGGCCATCGGATCAGGGGAATTTGTGGGCAAGGGCTATCTACATAACAATGTCTATGTACCAGAAAAACATACCGATTTTATATTCTCCGCTATTGCAGAAGAGCTGGGTTTTGTTGGAGGAGCATTTGTAATAGCTCTTCTATTTTTTGTTATCTATCGTATTGTTGTTATTACGGTAGTAGCGCGAGACCCCTTCATGACCTTAATGGGTGCAGGTATTTCAAGCTTACTAGCCTTTCAAATTACTCAAAATATCGGCATGACCATTGGGCTTTTACCTGTCACAGGTGTCACCCTACCTTTTTTAAGCTATGGTGGAAGCTCGTTACTATCCAATTTTATGCTTATTGGAATCGTCATGATTATTCATAATTCATATAAGGGTTATATGTTTAAAGTAGGGGACTAACAAAAGTGCAAGTAGAGAAAAATTCATGCATTCTCTACTTGCTAGATTAAAGGGGGATTAATTCGTTAAAAACTCCTTCATACTCGCATTATATTGATCGATAAATAGCTGGGCTTCCTTACTTGGTAATTTTAATGCAGCTAAAGCGGCACCACCTACAGGTAAGCTATAAGCACCCACGAAGTCATACTGATTACTATTCTTTTTATCAATAGTGATTAACTTTTTAATAAATAGCTCCAATTCATTAAAAACGCCACCAGCTAAGACTACTTTGACTCGCTTATCTGTGAATGGATTTTTTTTGTAACAAGCATCTATACTTTGATAAAAAACATAGCACACTTGATCAATAATTGTATTGGCTTCTCCATCACCACGTTTAGCACATTCAATTGCTATCTTACTTAAAGGAGATATGGTATCACGCGGATGTGCTTCACCATAGACCACTTCAATTATCTGCGGAACGGATTGTAATTGAAAATATTCTAATACTGCTGCTGTTAGAAGCGTTTCAGGACCTCTTTTATCAAATGCTTTAAATACCGCTTTTAATGTACGAATGCCAATATCATAGCCACTGCCCTCATCATCAAAAATATAACCCCATCCTGCTGTACGCTCAATTCTTCCCGAAGAATCAATACTGAGTGTAATCGCACCCGTACCAGAAATCTGTACAATGCCAGGCTGACCCAATGTTCCCGCATACAGCGCGTTCAACCCATCATTCGATAGTGATAGTTGACAGTCTTTCGGTAAAAGCGAGGTTAGTAATGCATGGGTAATTTCTTCATTATTATTTTCTGTTACACCAGACAGGCCCGCATGGCACTTTGTAATGTGTTGAAATTCGTGAGGTTGTTGTCTTTTTAAATCATTTATTAATTCTGTTATCGTCTCAGTAAATTGCTCGAAGCTCATGGATGTGGGATTACTTTTTCCTGTTTCTGCTAGCGCCATAATTTGCCCACGACACGTTGAGATTGTCGCAAGTGTTTTTGTTCCACCACCATCAATTGCCAAAACATACAAGTGCCTTCACCTCTATACGATTTTAATTGTAGAAACAATTTCTCCTACCTCAACCCCTGCATCATTACGCACAAATGCAGGAGACAATGCTTTAATACGGTCAATTGTTTCTTGATTTGTATACTGAATTTGTTCCAATACAGAAGCAATTACATTCGGCCATGGACTTTCTGAACCATTCATAATTTTCAAGGCAAAACTTAATCCTTCGTTTCTAAGAGCAAAACAGTATACGCCCTGTGCCCCGCCCTTTGCCACAATATTGGGGTCCTTTAATAATGCCGTACAAATAAAATTTTGTGCTGCAATGATATGATTCTCTTGATTCATTACTGTCGTAAGCTTTATTACTGCTTCACGAATCAGTCGATCATCAATTAATTCTGGTCGTGCTAACTTTAAATAAGCGATGGCCATGTTTTTTAACGGAATCGCAAAGACGGGCGCACCACAGCCATCAATCCCTGTACGAATTTTCTCTACCTCATATTCACTTAAATAAGCAATATATTTTTTTATCATCTGTTGCAGTGGATGTTCTGGATGACAATATTGCTTGACATCATAGCCATTCGCTAGACATGCAGTTAAAAATCCTAAATGCTTGCCAGCGCAATTATGAAATAGTTTCCTCTTTTCAAACCCCTGTTGAATATACTTTGTTTTAGGTTCCTCATTTAATGGATAGGATGCTGCACAAATTAACTCATTTTCATTAATAGGAAGTTTTTCCAGCAAAGAGACTAATGCCTCTTGATGATATATTTCGCCTCTTTGTGAAGCTAGAAATAATGCACTTTCTTTTGAAGTAATCCCGTACTTTTCTATAAAATCAGTCATAAAAATGGGAATGGCTTGAAATGGTTTTGCTGCAGAACGAAAATACACAGGCTCATAATCTTGACCTACAGAGACGAATTCTTCCTTCGTTAGATTCACAGCACTTATTTGTCCATAATGCACATTTTCCATTAATCCTGAACGATACTCCTTTAAAAATTCTGCGTAAGCCACGAATCAACCAACCTTTCTTTAAACAGACAGCAACTGCTTTTGTGCTTGTAATGCCGCTCCTTTAACAACCCCTTCTTTTAATTGATTGGAAAACTGTAAATCAAAGTAGGGTTGTAATTCCTTCCATATATACTGTTTACACTTATCACTAAGCAGTTTTTGAAATGTCACATTGTGCTCAATAATTTCTCCACTGACGATGACAGCCTCTGGTTCGTATAAACAAACTAGATTATTGATGGCAATAGCTAGAAAAGTAGCTACATCTTGCTGAATATCAACCGCCCATTGCTCGCCTTGATCAACACAATGCAAAATCTCTTCTATTGATTGAATATTAAGATTTTTAGGTGTTCTTTTTAACAGCGTAACTTCAGAAACATACATGGATAAGCACCCTCTTTTACCACAGTGACACATCTCACCAAAGGGATTAATCGTTATATGGCTTATTTCTCCAGCTTTATTTTGAATGCCACGATACACTTCTCCATTTAATAATATAGATGCTCCTATTCCTGTTCCGATTCCGACTAAAATACAATTTGAATACAGTGGTGTATAGATATCACCAATTTCAGCAATAATTTGCATTTTTAATTCATTATCTACGATGACTTCACAACCAAAAACTCCATTTAAATCTTCTCTTATATGGCAGTTTTCCCACTTCAATTGCTCAGAGGAAACGATTATCCCTTCCTCGTTATTGATTACTCCTGGAATTCCTATCCCAATGCCTAGTAATTTATCGTGAGCAATCTGATATTCTGTCATGATATTTTCTATAGATCGTTTTAGTAGATGTATAGCTTCTTCGTATTGATGCTTGATGTTACATTTGATTTCCTGAAAGGCAATAAGCTTCCCTAAGAAATCTAATATACCTATTCGAATAGTAAAACAGTCAATTTCTATACCAATCGTATATAAAGCATCTTCGCGCATATGAATTAACGTAGGACGTCTACCAATAGCTGTTTCTTCCGATACCCCTTCAAGAATAAAGCCTTCCGCTTCTAGTTCTTGCACAATACGCGTAATGGTTGTAGGGCTCATTTTTGTATATTTTGATAATTGAATTCTTGAAATTGGCGCCATCTGCCTTATTGCGTCAAGCACAATATATTTATTTTGTCTTCGCATTTGTACTTGATCTTGCTTTTTCAAATTAGATTCAACCCCTATTTAAACTTTTCTATGAATTGTACAGCTTCTTTGATGTCTTTTTCGGGATTTGATCTCACTTCTCGTTCAATAGTTAAATAGCCATTGTATCCGATTTCTTGTAAAGCTGAAAAATAAAGCTCGAAATTGACATCTCCATGACCTAATGGAAGTTCTCTGAAAAACTCTCCATTTTCCACCATTTCTTCTATTTTATCATGAGATGTTCCAGAATCGTATCCTAAGTACCCGTACACATCTTTAGGATTCGTTGGTTGCAGTTGAATACCATCCTTTACATGTGTATGTACAATATATTTCTTTAATAGTTTGACTCCAGCTACAGGATCATCTTTTGTTACCATCACCATATTGGCAGGATCAAAATTAACCGATACACCGTTCGTTGATAGCTTATCTAAAAACCCTTTTAATGTTTTACTCGTTTCTGGCCCTGTTTCAATCGCAAAATAAGCATCTAATGATGTAGCATATTGTCCTAATTCTTCGCAGGCTTCCAGCATTGTTTGATAAATTGGATCATTTTCATCTTCAGGAATAATACCAATATGAGTTGTAACAATGGATGTTCCTAGGTCTTTGGCTAATTGCAGTATTTCTTTTGATTTTTTTATTTTTCTGGCATTTTCTGCTTTGTCTTGGAAGCCATGACCACCTAAATCTCCACATAATGCGGAGATTTCTAGACCTAGCCCTAAGATATACGCCTTCAATTCTGCTCTTTGTTCAGCATTTAGGTTATCGGGGTCCAACTCACCTGAAACGGCATACATTTGTACCCCCTGTGCACCAACTTCTTTCGCCTTTAACAAACCTTCACGAATAGGTAAACGAAAGCTGTCTACTATCACACCGATTTTATTATCCAATTTCACCATTTTAATAAACAACTTCCTTTCCTTCAGTTGCAGAAATATAAATACCTTCTAAGATTTTCATAATTTCTACTCCATCCTCTACAGGTGCAACTGAATCATAATGATGAAGGCAACAATCAACAAATGAATTGATTTCATTTTGAAAGGCTGTCGCAAAATCAAATGTTAAATCGTTAATTTGAGGATGAATATTTAAAATCGTATTATGCTCTTCACTTACAATTTTTAATTCTGGCTCTAGCTCTGCACCACCGTTCGTGCCATATAGCTTAATACTTATTTCATCTTTTAAAGCATGTAGTGTATAGGAAACGTCTACCATTAGTGACGCTCCATTCTCAAATGTAATGAGGGCATTTGCTAAGTCTTCTACTGTGTTTTTAGTTGCATCATAGTCTGCAGCCTTGTAGAAGGATAAATTTTCTATATGATTTCGGTTTCCTAACTGATTGTAAGTATGACCTGTTATACGTTTCACCTTTGGTCTCCCCATTAAGTACCAGCATATATCAATTACATGTACCCCTAGATCAATTAAAGGTCCGCCGCCAGACTTATCAATTTCAGCAAACCAGCCTCCTGGATTACCTAATCTTCTTAGGCAGGAAGCCTTAGCATAATAAATATCGCCCAATTTGTTATCGTCGATGAAGCTTTTCAGTACTTTGGTATTTGTGGCAAACCGTCTTACATAGCCCACTTGAAATACTTTCTGATGCTTTTCTGCAACCTTTTGGATATTTAGAGCCTCTGCATAAGTCATAGATAGCGGCTTTTCTATTAGAACATGTAAGTCATTTTCCAAAGCAAGAATCGCCAATTCGGCATGTGTATTATTCCATGTACAAATACTTACAGCATCCACATTTTTATCTGCGAATAGCTCTTCTTTTGAAGAAAAAACATGTGTTGCTCCAAATTGAACTGCTTTTGCTTTGCCTCGTTCAAGAGAAGCATCATACACGCCATATAACTCAACGAATGGATTATTCGAATAGGAACCTAAGTGAAAATCTGAAATAGAACCTGTGCCAATGACACAAACTTTTAATTTGTCCATGTTCTTTCCTCCTTTAGAGCTTGCATTCGTCCCATAAACGACGTACATTATCCATCCCTATTTTTGAACCAACTTGGCAATCTTCCATCCCTTCAAACTCAATAGTAAGATAGCCATCATATCCACTGCCTTTTACGAGTTTAATAATTTCTCGAATATTTATATCGCCATGTCCCACAATAGCACCTCTGATGTAGTTGTTATGAACTGTACGGAACCATTCGCCCTCACCTGGATTTTCATAATAAGGACGAATATAAAAATCTTTAAAATGCACCGTAGCAGCATAAGGGACGTTTTTCATAACACCAATTAGAGGTTCTTCATCAATACATAAAAAATTACCGATATCTAAAGTTGTTTTAAAGTTGTCTCTGTTTACCGCATGAATTAATTGTTGTACACGATCACTTGTTTGAACATTAAAGCCGTGATTTTCAATCGTTGTCGTAATATTAAATTGTTTCGCGTAATCTGCAATTAACTGACAGCCTCTAACCATCTCTTCGAAGTGCTCGTTGTAATAATGAATGGACGTTTGCTCCTTTGGTAAAGTAAAGAGAGTAACGTCATGGCGCATAATGTGAATGCCCATATGATGTACGACATCAACATGCTTCTTTAAACGTTCAACCTCTTCTAAAAAAGCTTCCTCCGTATCCTGAATAAAGTTAGCTGGTAACGAATAGGCGGATAGCTCTAATCCTAGCTCTGCTGCTTTATCTTTTATTTGAGTTGCAAGTTCATAGTTATCTACAACGGTAAATTCATAGGGTACTAATTCTACATGCTGTCCACCGTTGTCTGCTACCCATTGTAAGACATCCAGTACATTCATTTCCCCCTGTCTCATTTTTTTGACCATACTATATGTGCTTAACCCTATTTTCATTTCTATACACCCTTTCGATTAGTTGACAAAGTGACATGCGACACTTTGCTCTTCGTTAATTTTTTTCATTTCCGGAATAGCTTGCTTACATATATCTGATGCAAAGGGGCACCTTGTGTGGAAGGTACAACCACTTGGCGGATTTTTAGGATTTGGAATATCACCAGTTAAAACGATCTTCTTTTTTCGTAATGTTGGGTCTGCGATCGGTACGGATGCAATGAGCGCTTTTGTATAGGGATGCTTTGGTTCATTAAATATGGTTTCTTTACGCCCGATTTCTACAATAGACCCTAAATACATGACCCCTATATAATGGCTAATATGTTCTACAACACTTAAATCGTGAGAAATAAAGAGATAAGATATTTTATATTCTTGCTGCAATTGCTTTAATAGATTCAATATTTGCGATTGTATAGATACATCCAACGCAGAAACGGGCTCATCAGCAATAATTAATTTTGGCTTTGTTATTAATGCGCGTGCAATACCTAAACGCTGCCTTTGTCCTCCACTGAACTCATGCGCATAGCGATCAGCATGTTCAGCATTTAATCCAACGACTTCCAGCATTTCAAGCACTAGTTTTTCACGCTCTGCTTTTGAAAGTTTTGTATGAATTTCTAAAGGCTCCCCAATAAGCTCCTTGACCTTCATTCTTGGATTTAAAGAGGCATATGGGTCTTGAAAAATCATTTGAACAGTTTGCCTTAAATGCTTTAATTCAGATTGCTTTGCAGTTGCTACTTCTTTCCCGTCCACAATGATACTTCCATTCGTTGGTGCTATTAATCTAGTGATTAATCTACCTGTAGTAGATTTACCACAACCACTTTCCCCAACTAAACTAAACGTCGTACCTTCTTCTATTTCAAAGGAAACATCTATGACCGCGTTAACATACTGCTTTTTTTGAAATAGCCCTCCTGCTATTTGAAAGCTCTTTTTTAAATTCTCCACTTTTAATATACTGTTAGGCATTTACTTCCACATCCTTTTTCACATATAGCCAGCAGCTACATTGGCGAGTAGCTGAAATTTTTACTGTCGGTGGACTCTCCTGATGGCATATAGACATCGCTTGATTACATCGTGGAGCAAATTTACAACCATTCGGCATATTTTGTGGGGATGGTACTTGACCATTAATAGATTCTAATACTTCTTTGTTATCACCAATTTTCGGTACGGATGCAATTAAACCTTTTGTATAGGGATGCTTGGGGCTAGCAAATAACTCAAAGACATCTGCTTCCTCTACAACCTGCCCTGCATACATTACGACTACCCTATCGCACATTTCCGCAACAACACCTAAATCATGTGTGATTAATAAAATAGCTGTTTCATTTTCTTCCTTTAGCTTTTTCATTAGCTCTAAAATTTGAGCTTGTATCGTGACATCAAGCGCAGTGGTTGGTTCGTCAGCAATAAGTAAATTAGGATGGCAGGCCATAGCCATTGCAATCATAACTCGCTGGCGCATTCCTCCTGATAGCTGATGTGGATATTCATAAATGATTTCCTCAGCTCTTCCTATACCAACGCTTTTTAGCATTTGGATTGCATGATGCTTACTTTCGTTCTTCGGCAGCTTTAAATGCATCTCAATTGCTTCCATTAACTGCTTGCCTATTTTTAAGACAGGATTTAAAGAGGTCATGGGCTCTTGAAAAATCATGGCCATTTGCTTGCCACGAATCTTCCGAATTTCTGATTCGGACATTTTCGTCAAGTCATGTCCATTGAAATGTATAGAGCCATTGACGATTTTGCCTGTAGTACCTTGAAATAATTGCATGATGGATAACGATGTTAAGCTTTTTCCACTACCCGATTCTCCCACTAAGCCTAATATCTCTCCTTTACGGATGGAAAAATTGACACCTCTTAAAATCTTGATTTCCCTTTTATCACGCGTAAAGGACGTTTCTAAGTCACTTACTCGCAATACATGTTCTGGCATAGGCATTCTCCTTAATTATTTTTTATTTTTGGATCTAAGACATCTCGTAATCCATCACCTATTAAGTTAAATGCTAGTACGGTTAAAAATATGGCAATGCCTGGCATGATGACTACGTGCGAAGATGTCCCTAAATAGTCGCGCCCACTACTTAGCATTACTCCCCACTCAGGCATCTCAGGGCTTGCACCTAAGCCTAAAAAACTTAAACCAGAAGCTGCTAAAATGGCTGTTCCTATACGCATTGTGACAAAAATGATTAACTCACTAATGGTTTCAGGGAAAATATGTTTCCACAGCACTCGAACATGTGAAGCTCCCATTGATTGTGCTGCTTCTACGTAAACATTCTCTTTCGCATTCAATGTAGCACCTCTGACTAAACGTGCAAAAGATGGCACACTAAAGATCATCACAGCAATGATGACATTATTAATACCAGGACCCAATAAGGCTACAATGGCAATTGCTAATAATAAATCTGGGAATGAAAACAATACATCACAGCTACGCATGATGATTTTGTCAATCCACCCACCAAAGTAACCGCTAATTAAACCTAAAATAGTTCCTAGTATTAAGCCTAA
Organism: Lysinibacillus sp. FSL K6-4013; assembly: GCF_038630435.1. Lineage (NCBI taxonomy): Bacteria > Bacillati > Bacillota > Bacilli > Caryophanales > Bacillaceae > Lysinibacillus > Lysinibacillus sp. FSL K6-4013. The sequence continues at coordinate 523,178 of NZ_CP152031.1, read as the reverse complement.
AAATACGGCACTAAAACTCACCATCAAGGATATTTTTGCACCTACTATCAAACGACTAAAAATATCTCGACCATACTCGTCAGTTCCTGCCAAATGACTTGCACTTGGTCCCTCTAATAAAGCATCATAATTCGGTTCAAAAGGGTCGTACGGTGCGATATAAGGACCAATAAAAGCGACTACAATTAACAACACTATAAAGATACTTGCTACCAAAGCAGCCTTTTGTTTTTTAAAAGACTTCCAAAATTCTTTAAGAGGAGAGTATTTTTTTTGTGTATTTTGCACTTGGCTATTTTGCATAGTAGTTGGTGAAGTCATTTTGTTCCCTCCCTTAAGAATTTAATTGGATTTTTGGATTTAACACGGTATAAAGCACATCAACTATTAAATTGACTAAAATAAATTCAAATGCAAATAACAGCAGTGCAGATTGAATGACGGGATAATCTCGAAAGGCAATCGAATCGATTAGAAGTCGTCCCATCCCTGGAAAACTAAAGACTGTCTCCACTACCACCGATCCTCCTAATAGAAATCCGAATTGTAGGCCGGCTACTGTTACCACAGAAATTAGGGAATTTCTTAAAGCATGGGTCACAATAACAGAGTGTTCTTTCAGTCCTTTTGCTCTCCCTGTTCTTATAAAATCTGCTTGTAACGTTTCCAGCATAGAAGAGCGAGTAAATCGAGCAATCATTGACATAATGCCAGCCCCTAAGGTCAAGGAGGGCAAAATATAACTAGAAAAGCCATCTAATCCACCTGTTGGAAATAACCCTAGCTGCACTGAAAATAATTGAATCAATAATAAGCCCAGCCAAAATCCTGGAATTGAAATACCAGAAACAGCCGTTACCATTCCAAAATAATCAGGCCATTTGTTTTTATTGATGGCTGAAACAACACCAATTACCAAACCCATTAATGTAGCCCAAAACATGGAAAGAAAAGTAAGATGAAGAGAAGGCATAAACCTTGTTTTAAACATATCTATGACAGGTAGTCCTGTTGTTAAAGATGTTCCAAGCTCACCCGTCACAAGATTTTTCATATAATCCACGTATTGTTTAAGAATGGGTTTATCTAAACCTAACTCATGGCGTACGTTTTCAACATCTTCTAGCGTGGCATCCTTCCCAGCTACTAACCTTGCAGGGTCACCTGGTATGAAATGAATAAATAAGAATGTTAATATGGAAATGACGATTAATATTGGTATCATTTCAACAGTTCTTCTTGCTATATACTTCCACATGCTGCCTTCCTCCTTTCTATTTTTGTAGAAAAGGAATTGACGAGCATCAATTCCTTTTATTGTTCATTACTCGACTTTGGCATTCTTCACATCAAGTCCACCTGTAGGGTTTACTTGCACACCGCTGACATTTGAACGTACACCATATACAACCTCATCTACCCCTAAGAAAATCCAAGGTGTATCTTGATAAACAATTTCCTGTAACTTTTCATATAATTCAGCTTGGCGATCTACATCTGAAATGGAGTTAGCTTCATCCATTAATTGATCTGCCTCTGTATTATGATAGTAAGCTGTATTTGCACCATTCGGTGGGAATGATACGCTATGGAAAAGAGGCTTTGTCGCATTCGTTATATCCGAAGCATAGGCTGACCAGCTCACATACCACATTTGTAATTTCGCATCCTCTGGTGTTTGTGCACCATAGATTTCGTCTGATAAAGTACCTTCTTCCATTGATTTAATTTCTACTTTTACACCGATTTGACCTAACTGTTGTTGAATAAACTGCATACCCTTCATCGTATCTGAGTTTGTGTTCCCCCAAATTTCAATATCGAAGCCATCAGGATAGCCTGCCTCAGCCAATAATGCTTTTGCCTTTTCAATATTGTGTTCATACATTTTTTGCTGCTTATAATAAACGGTTTTGGAAGGAATAATGGAGTCTAATGGTAAACCTAGTCCAGCATTCACCACTTTTAAATAAGCATCCTTGTCCACCGCATAGTTAAAGGCTTGTCGAACTTTAATATCATCCAAAGGTTTTTTATAGGTATTTAATGAAACGTAGTGTGCAATTGTAGAAGGGACTTTATTTACCTCTACACCTTTACTATTAGAAAGCTCATCAATATTTTGAGCTGGCACTGGATAGATAACCTGTGCATCACCCGCTTTTAGCATCGCTACGCGTGAGCCATTTTCTGGCACTGGTTTATAGGTGATTTTAGCAACACGTTCTCCTCCATCCCAGTAGCCGTCAAAGTTTTCAATTGTTAAATGATCTCCTTGTACCCATTCAACAAATTTATAAGGACCTGTACCAACAGGTTTTTTAGGTATATCTGCTGAATTTTCTTTAATCATTTTTGGACTAATCATTTTGGCAACTCCGAAACGTGTAATCATTGGTCCATATGGTTCTTTTAAAGTAACTTTAATTTCATAGTCGCCTAGAATTTCAACATTGCTGATTAAGCTAAAACCACGAGAATATAAACGTAAGCTTTCATCATTCATGATTCGCTCAATGTTGGCCTTTACAGCCTCAGCATTAAACTGTTCCCCGTCATGGAAAGTAACCCCTTCTTTAAGTTTGAACGTATAGACAAGAGCGTCTTCACTAATTGAATAATCATCTGCTAAAACCTTAATAATTTGACCATCTGCATCGAAGCCTAACAATCCTTCTAGCATTGTCTCCTGTACAGAACTCGAATTTGTATCCCCAGTGTTATGCGGATCCATTGAAATAAAGTTTTCATTTACAGCGATAACAAGTTCATTTTTTGAACTAGCTGTACCTGATTCTGTAGTAGACTTGTCCCCAGTATTTGATGCGTTAGAATTGTCTTTCTCTGAGCATGCCGCTAAAAGCAATGTACATAGAATTACAAAAACCAATTTTTTAACATAATTCATCTCATCTACTCCCTTTGTAAAAATATATAAAAATATTTCTTATAACTTAGATTAAGAAATATAATTACCAAAATGAATTTATTTTCTCCACTGATGAAAATAAATAGGCAAAAAATAAACTATATTTTCTTAAGATTAGACAATTCAATTCAGGAAAGATATTGCTTCCTCAACTATCACAATTGCTTTTAACTCAGAAAGTATAGTTCAAAATACAAGGTATATTTATTCCACTGCTGAAAATAAGTGATTAAAAAAATATTCCCTCTCAGAACATTGTTTTATTATCAGAAAATTTCATTATTTTTAACAACTATAAACGATGAAATCTAATATTTCCAGTATTTTTTTAATAAATTTCAGAATTTTATATTTATTTTTATTGAGCTATAATAATGCTCCCTACAGCTGATTGTTGCTCCAAAGCCCATTAATAAAAGTTCTAAAAGCCCTTATGATATGGCTTTTAGAACCTACATGAATAGTTACTATAGCGTATTTATACTATTCACAACCACACTTAGTATGCGGTCAAGATCTTCTTGTGCAATATTAAGTGGTGGCGATAACGTTAAGACGTTATTAAATCCTGCTACAGTAGCTCCATTTTTCCCAATGATGACACCTTGCCCTTTACATGCTGCAATGACTGCATTCACTTTCTCCACAGGTAAAGGTTCTTTCGAGATTTTATCTACAACTAATTCAATCCCAATCAATAAGCCCTTACCTCGTACATCCCCCACATTTGGGTGTTGCTGCAATTCTTGCTGCAATGTTTTTAGTGTTGCTGCACCAACTTCCTTGGAACGGTCAAATAATGCCTCTTGCTCAAGAATCTCAATATTTTTTAATGCGACTGCACATGCCACCGGTGAGCCACCAAATGTATTTACATGGCGGAAATAGCCGTATGCATCTGATCCAGTAAACGCCTCATATATTTCACGCTTTACTGCTGTAGCTGATAATGGTAAATAGGCACTTGTAATTCCTTTAGCCATGGTAATAATATCAGGCTGTACACCATAATTCATAAATCCAAATGGCTCTCCTGTACGACCAAAGCCACAAATAACCTCATCCACAATCATTAAAGCGCCGTGTTTTTTACATACTTCTTCAATACCTTTTAAATAGTTTTCTGGAGGCATAATGACACCACCACCTGTAATAATAGGCTCTAAGATCATCGCTGCAATTGTGTCGCCCAGCTCCCATGTCATCGTTTTGTCTACGGCCTTTACACTCGCTAAATCTAATGGCGCAATAGTATCACTTTCATGCTCACGGTATTGATCAGGTGGTGCAACATGGATAAAGCCAGGTGATAGAGGCTCATATTTATATTTACGCTCCGCCTGCCCTGTTGCCGCTAAAGCCCCAAAGGAGTTCCCATGATAAGCACGGTAGCGAGAGACAATTTTATAGCGCGAGCTTTGTCCTTTTTGCTGGTGGTATTGGCGTGCTATTTTAAAAGCTGTTTCATTCGCCTCTGAACCACTGTTAGAGAAGAAAATAACATAATCTCCACCAAGCATTTCATTAAGTTTTTCGGCTAGTTCGACTGCTGGTAAATGTCCCTGAGATAAAGGTGCATAAGCATTTTTCATCATTTGCTCATGTGCTGCATCCGCTAATTCTTTACGACCATAGCCAACATTGACACACCATAGCCCAGCCATCGCATCAATATATTCCGCACCATCTGTATCTGTGATTTTTGCACCATCAGATTTCTCTACTACATACGTGGCTTGCGGATTATAGGGTTTCATTGAATGCCATACATATTGCTCATCCTTTGCTAATACATCACTTTTAAGATTGATCTGCGTCATCGCCAAACACCCCTCATTATTATTTTCCTTACATTAGTTTTTCACATCGTTATTACTCGGGAACGCAAAGGAGCTTGTTGTATCTTCTGTTTCATCTGGCCAGCGCTCAGAAATCGTTTTTGCCTTTGTAAAGAATCTCGCCTGATCTGGGCCAAACATATGCCCTTCACCGAACTTAGAGCGTTTCCATCCACCAAAGTTGTGATAGCCAACTGGAATTGGTATTGGTACATTTACTCCTACCATGCCCACTTCTATTTCTTCTTGGAATTTACGCGCCGCTGCGCCGCTGCTTGTAAACATTGTGACACCATTGCCAAGCTCATGATCATTTATTAAGTCGATAGCCTCTTGTAGAGAGTCAACCCCCACTACAATACGTGCTGGACCAAAGACCTCCTCTTTGAAGATCGTCATTTCTGGTTTTACATGATTAAGTAGAGTAGGACCAAGATAAAAACCATTTGACGATTCACATACTTTTGGATGTCTTCCATCGATGACAAGATTCGCTCCTTCACTGACCGCCCCATCGATATAACGTATAATCGTTTCCTTTGATTGTTTAGTGATGACAGGACCGAAATCGACGTCTTGCTCTGTATAAGGCCCTACCTTTAGTTGGGATATTTTATTTTTCAATATTTCTGTAAATCGTTGCTCCGTATCCTTCCCTACAACGAGTGCACCAGAAATAGCCATGCAACGCTGAGATGCTGCACCATATGCTGCTCCTAAAAAGGCATTTGCTGTCTGTTCTAAATTGGCATCAGGCATTACAATCATAAAGTTCTTTCCACCACCAAATGCCGCAACACGTTTATTGTGCTTTGTCCCAGTTTGATAGATATATTCAGCAACAGGCGTTGAGCCAACAAATGAAATTGCTTGAATCTCTTTGTTTTCTAATAGTTCATCGACTGCCTCTTTATCTCCATTAACCACTGTCCAAATACCGTCTGGTAGACCTGCCTCTTTCCATAATTGGCTCAAATATAATGCTGAAATAGGTACACGTTCAGATGGCTTTAGAATAACGGCATTTCCTACCGCAACAGCCATACTTGTAATAGCCAGTGGTACCATAACAGGAAAATTAAATGGTGCAATGGTTGCTACTACACCAAGTGGCGATTTGGCAGAAAAAGCATTAATATTTCCACCTACATTGACCGAGTACTCTCCTTTTAGCATTTGTGGGGCACTGATTGCCATATCTACAGATTCAATACCACGAACAATTTCACCTTTCGCATCTTCCTTAGTTTTTCCACTTTCCTGGCAAATCACATTGATAAGCTCTTCCTGTCTTTCTACTAACAGCTGACGGAATCGATGTAATACTTCTACCCGCTTCCCAATTGATGTTTTTTTCCATGCTGGAAAGGCTTCCTTTGCAAGCTGAATAGCATGCTTTACCTCATCTCTTGAAGCAAGGGGTACTCTTGCAATGACCTCACCTGTTGACGGATTATATACTTCAGAGAATCTGTTACTTGTTCCTGCTACCTCTTCTCCTTTGATAAAATGTGTTAGCGTTTTCATTTCTTGCTGAACTGTCATATAGGACCACTCCTTCATCGTCTTATTGTTCAAAATCAAACTTGTCTTTTGTGAAAAGGGAACTTGATTCATCGGCTTGTTTAATCACCTTTTTCTTTTGAGTAAGCATATAGAAAATCATTACAATGGCCACAATAACGCATGTAAATAAAATTTGTGAACGCATTGACTCTATAAAGAACATGGCAATGAGTAATGCTGTTGTTGCTATTATTGTGAAATACGTTAAATATGGAAATAGCCACATTTTCACCTTTAATAGCTCTGGATTTTCTTGTTCAATCTTCCGTCGCATTCTTAATTGTGAAAAGGCAATGATTAAATAAAGAATCAACGTAATGGCACTGCAGGAACTTAATAAAAACATAAATACTTTATCTGGCGAAACGTAATTCATAATGACCGCAATATACGAGAAAAATGTTGCGGCAAGTATGGCATTGACAGGTGCACCATTTTTGTTTAATTTTAAAAATGCTTTTGGCGCTTCTCCTTTTTCCGCTAAAGAAAATACCATTCGTGATGTAGCATAAAGTGCTGAATTTAGACATGATAATACAGCAGTTAAAACAACAAAATTCATAATTTGTGCGGCTGCAGGAATACCAATATAATCAAGTACCGCTACATAAGGACTTGTTAAAATATCTGAGGAATGCCAAGGTAATAGCGTCACTACAACTGCAATAGAGCCCACATAGAAAATTAAAATACGCCAAGTAATAGAATTGGTAGCTTTTGTGACAGCAGCTAACGGTTCATCCGATTCACCAGCAGCAATCGCAACGATTTCTGTCCCCATAAATGAAAAAATAACGATAACGACACCCATTAGAACAGCGCCAAAACCATTTGGTAAAAAACCACCCTGCCCAACTAAGTTGGTCATACCAACAGCAGTAAAGTTTGGAGCGATACCAAAGATAATAAAGGCACCCAGACCTAGAAAAACGACTATACTTGCAACCTTAATAAGAGAGAACCAATACTCAAACTCACCAAAAGCTTTGACAGAAAGAACATTTGTTAATGTAAGTGCTACAGTTAAGAACAGACTTAATAGCCATAAAGGAATCCCATCATACCAATATTGAATAATGGCAGCTGCTGCTGTTGCCTCTAAAGCAATGGCGATTACCCAGAAAAACCAATACAACCATCCAATCATAAAACCTGCCCACGGACCAATGGCTTCATGTGCATAGTGAGCAAACGATCCACTCGTTGGATTGACTGCCGCCATCTCACCTAGCATACGCATAACTAATACAACGATAATTCCTGCAAATATATACGATAAAATTGCCCCTGGACCAGCTAAGTTAATGACCGAGCCACTCCCCATAAATAGTCCGGCACCGATTACACCGGCAATCGCAATCATCGTCATATGCCGCTTCTTTAATCCTCTTTGTAAATGCGTTTGTTGCCCCATATCTGTCACCTCTTTTAGTAGATTGCTTGATCGCTTACAAAAATCTTACATCTTTCATAACGTTGAAGTAATAGACAAACTGTAAAATTCTATACTTTTGTTTTATACATAATGTAAAATAGACTAAATATTCTTAAAATAAATTAAAAATGATTTTATGAGATAATTTTCAGCATTAAGTAGAAATTATTGAAATCAAACCAAATGGATGCATGTCAAAAGGAGGGGCAAAATTGAGCCCATTTCAACTAAAAGTACTAGACGTTTTACAGAATAAATATTTTCAAAATGCGGAGGTAGTTGCAGGTCATGAGGGATTAACAAGGAACGTGAAATGGGTACATGTACTAGAAATCATACATGTTGATAATTTTTTAGTTGGTGAAGAGTTAGTATTAACTACAGGGCTTAGTCTCCAACATAGTATTGAGGACTTTGTATCCTTTATTGAAGCCATCATTCAAAAAAATTGTGCTGCCCTTTGTATTGAATATGGAACCTCTATTCAAGCAGTACCTGAAGCGATTTTAACACTTGCCAACCGCCACCAGTTTCCTATTATTGTTTTCCATGAAGCAGTTCCTTTTGTTCGTATTACACAGGATTTACATAGCCAAATTATCAATCAGCAGTATCTACTGATTTCTTCACTAGAAGCTTACTCACAAACATTGAACAAAAATGCAGTATTGGGACAAAACACGGACGATATTTTACAAAATATGTATAATGAATTAAAAATACAAATTATGTTTTCCATTAAGGGAAGAGAGCCTGTCTTTTTCCCGAATATGGCGCATAAAAAGCGGCAACAATTCCTAACATTGAATACATCGACTCAGCAATTTAAACATGAGCCTATTTTTCTATTTGATCAACATTATGCCGATTTATCAATTTATCGAGAAGATGGGCTTTTCTCCGAATTTGAATTATTAATATTAGATCGCACGGCAACAGCGTTGGCACAGCTTTTAATGCGAGAGTTTTATATTGAGGAAAAAAAGAATATTGAGGATGCTTCGATTTTAGCTGATTGGATTGATCAAAAACTGTCTAAGGAGGAAATCTACAAATTTATCGTTACACATTATGCTAACTATACACAATCTAGTGGAGCTGTCTTTATTTTGGCCTCTCCTAATACGTTGACAAAGGCTCAGGAGGATGTTGTCTATAGTAAGCTTTATTATCGTAATCTATTTGAGCAACATGGCTTTATTCCATTTTTATTTGAAAGAAAAAGCTATGTTATTTTTATTTTATTGCATACAAAAGATAGTAAAGCCGTTCGTGATATGTTAAACAACATGTTTTCCTCCTTGGCCAAAACGGAATTCTATAAAAAGCAGCAAGCTCAAGGTTATCAGATAGCCATTGGAAAGGTCGTTTGTGATGTAGATGAAATTCCTAAAAGCTATCAAACTGCACTAGAAACCTTATATATTTGTCGAAAAGTACAAACGTCCTCGTTCTTTTATGATGATCTGCATTTATATCATTTAATTTATAAATTACAAATGCAGGTGGATTTACAGGAAGTGATTTATGACTATTTACAGCCCGTTATTGAATACGATGAAAAATATAATAGCAAGCTTCTCGAAACATTGCAGGTATATTTACAAACAAATGGCTCTAAACAGCAAACAGCGAATCAATTGTTTATTGTTCGTCAAACACTCTATCACCGCTTAAAAAAGCTTGAAAGTTTACTAGGGAAAAATTTCATGAACGGGCATAACCGCATTACACTTGAATTTATGCTACTAGCCAATTCATTGATTGAGGATAAGAGCTAGAAAAAAGTAGGCACGCCCAAAAGGGAATCTCCCTTCTAAGCGTGCCTCTTTTTTACCCTTTCACAACTACATCCTGATACAGTCCAGGTCTACGATCATCGTAAACAGGGATTCTTCCACGTACCTCATCGACGATAGAAAAGTCTACATCAATCACCGCTACTTCCTCATCCTCAGCACCAACCCAAAGTACTTCTCCCCAAGGCTGAATAATCATAGATTGCCCATTAAAATTTTCTACCTTTTTCGAAATACGATTTACTGCAATGACAAAGCATTGATTTTCAATTGCACGAGCCTGCAGCAATGTTTTCCAATGGTCAATCCTTGGAGTTGGCCACTGCGCTGGTACAAATAATACCTTTGCTCCTTGTAATGCATGTGCACGTAACCATTCTGGGAAGCGAATATCGTAGCAAATGACACCCGCAGCTTCAATATCATCTAAAGCAAAACGATTCATTTCATCCCCTGCTTCCAAGTAAAGATGCTCGTCCATTAAACGGAAAAGATGTGCCTTGCTGTATTCTCCAACAAGTTCTCCATTACGATTAAAGGTATACATCGTATTATAAAATTTGTCGCCTTTCTTTGTTGAAACAGAGCCCCCTACAATATGTACATCAAGTTCCTTTGCAAGTTTAGCCAAAAAGGCCTTTGTCCGCTCACCATTGATATCTGCTAGCTCAGGTAGTTTCTCTAAAGCATAGCCTGTATTCCACATTTCAGGTAACACGATGATTTCTGCCCCATTTTTTGCAGCTTCACGAATCTTATCCTCGGCACGTTCAAAATTTTCTTCAACCTTGCCAAAGCCAACATTTAATTGAATACATCCGATTTTCATATCCATTCCTCCTCTAGACAATTAACAGAAAAAGTAATACTATTTGCTTCATATTCTTCAATAATAATTATTATATTCTGAAAAAGGTGATCATGCATGGAATTCTCTAAAAAACTACAGCAACTACCCACTCAATTTTTTGCAGCACTCGTTCAAAAAGTAAACTTGGCCCTAGAAGAAGGGCGTGATGTCATTAACCTTGGGCAAGGAAATCCTGATCAGCCAACGCCTACTCACATCATTCAAGCATTACAGGAAGCAGCTGAAAATCCTCAAAACCACAAATATTCACCATTTAGAGGTCTCGCTGAATTACGCCAAGCTGCTGCCGACTTTTATCAACGTGAATATCAGGTAGAACTAAATCCTGATACAGAGGTAGCGATTCTTGGTGGAACAAAAATTGGTCTAGTTGAGCTACCTTTAGCTGTGTTAAACCCTGGTGACACGATGCTCTTACCAGACCCTGGCTATCCAGATTACTTATCAGGTGTCGTACTAGGGGACGTCAATTTTGAAGTGATGCCACTTTTTGCTGAAAATGATTTCTTACCTGATTATCATGCATTACCTGATGAAGTGAAAGAAAAGGCAAAGCTTCTTTACTTAAATTACCCGAACAACCCTACAGGTGGTACAGCATCACTTGCGTTTTTTGAAGAGACCGTTCGCTTTGCGAAGGAGCACAATATTATCGTATCACATGATTTTGCTTATGGGGCAATAGGATTTGACGGTAATAAACCAGTTAGCTTCCTTCAAGCAAAGGGTGCAAAAGAAGTAGGAGTTGAAATGTATACATTATCGAAAACCTATAATATGGCTGGCTGGCGTATAGGCTTCGCTGTAGGGAATGCCGAGATTATTGCTGCTATTAATCTAATTCAGGATCATCTGTTTTGTAGTCAATTCCCTGCCATTCAACAAGCCGCAGCAGTAGCACTGACGGCTTCCCAACAATGTGCGGATGAATTACGAGCTACTTATGAGCGTCGCCGCAATGTACTCATTGAAGAAGCTCGAAGAATTGGCTGGCATGTTACGGCTCCAAAAGGCTCCTTCTTCGCATGGCTCCCTGTACCACTAGGCTATACAAGTGAACAGTTTGCTGATCTTTTGCTCGAAAAAGCTGATATCGCTGTAGCAGCAGGTAATGGCTTCGGTCAATATGGTGAGGGCTATGTGCGCGTAGGGTTGCTGGTTAGTGAGGAGCGCTTACGTGAAGCAATCCATAGAATCGAGCAATTACAATTATTTAATAGATAAGGATGCCGTATCCTGTAGCTATCCCTAGCTACAGGATTATTACTATTTTTCAATTTTCCTTGGTTGCCCTAAACCATTTTCTAATGGATAAAATTGAACATGACCTGTTTCATCATCCCATTTTCGAATATGTTGAATCCCTTGTACCTCTGCCAACACGATGTCAGCAGTAATAACAGGGTTGCCCCCTTTTATTAAATGCCCACCTGATACAACACCCCATTGATCGCTCATAGAGCCATGGAAATGTGTCTCATATCCACCATCTCGCTTACACACCACACCTGAACCTTGAATAAATTCTAATGGTCCCTCTTTTTCAATCACATCACTAAAACGAACTTGAATTGGAGCTGTTGCATCTGGCACTAAATAAACAAAGCTACTTTTTTGAAAGCTGCCAATACAGCTTACAATTGTGGCTGACTCTATACTATTCTCTTCGCAAAGCGCTTCAATCCCTTCAATGATATCTGTTCCCGTTAGAAAACGAGCACTAATAACCTTACCAAATGAACCTATACCATAATTAACTCTTACAGACATTGTTATCCCTCTTTTGTGTCGAAATATTATAATTATATAAAAAATTTAAAAATTATTTATTGACTTACTATACCCTATAAATTATATTAGTTCTATCGGAATTACAAAAAAATATTATAAATCTCTTATCAAGAGTAGCTGAGGGACTGGCCCTATGAAGCTCGGCAACCTCCTTTTTTAAAGGAAGGTGCTAAATCCTGCAAACGATCTTCGTTTGATAGATAAGAGAGGACATCTTTTCATGAGCCTCTCTTAATTTGTAAGAGAGTTTTTTTATTTTCAAGAAACCGATAAAAACAATCTTGGAGGTATTTTCATGAAAAAGAAAAATAAATTTTTAGTAGGTTTAGCAAGTCTAACATTAGTAGCAGCTTTAGCAGGCTGTGGCTCTAAAGAAGATAGTAAAGGCCAAGCTGAGGCAATTAATGAAAAGAAAATCGTCGTAGGTGTCACTTCTGGTCCTCACGAGCAAATTGCAGAAGTAGCAGCTAAAGTAGCAAAAGAAAACGGGCTGGAAGTAGAGCTAAAATCATTTTCTGACTATGTTTTACCTAATACATCCTTAGCTGAAGGTGATCTTGATGCGAACAGCTATCAACACGAGCCTTTCCTGGATACATTTAATAAAGATCATGATACAGATTTAGTACCAGTGGGCAAAACGATTTTAAATCCAATGGGTATCTACTCGGAAAAATATAAATCCTTTGATGACATTCCTGACGGTGCAACGTTTGGCTTACCAAATGACCCAACGAATGGAGCGCGTGCCCTCTTTGTTTTACAGGAAGCTGGCTATATTAAGTTAAAAGATGGCGCAGACTTAACAGCCTCGATCCGTGATGTAGAAGAAAACAAAAAGAATTTAAAATTCATTGAATTAGAGGCAGCTCAAATTCCTAAACAACTTAGTGAAGTAGATGTAGCAGCTATTAATACAAACTTTGCATTAGAAGCTGGCATTAATCCTAAAGATGACTCTATTTTATTGGAATCTACTGATTCTCCATACGTGAACTATATTGTTGTGCGTGCTGAAAATGAAAATGATCCAACAATTAAAAAGTTCGTTGAGGCTTATCAGTCTGATGAGGTACGTCAATTCATCGAAGAAGAGTTTAAAGGTTCTGTAATCCCTAGTTGGTAATACATTCAGAAAGCTTCTATAAGCCGAAGAATCTGCCGAAATTCCTCTATAGGAAAACGAGCAGATTCTTGCTTTTTAGAAGGTTGAGAAAGGAGCAAATAATCGTATGATTCAATTACAAAATATCTCAAAAGAATTTAAATCGAAAAAAGGCATCATAAAAGCTGTGGATGGCATCAATCTTCATGTAAAAAAGGGACAAATTCATGGAGTAATCGGCTATAGTGGTGCTGGGAAAAGTACACTCATTCGTTGCGTTAATCTACTAGAACGTCCTACAGCGGGAAAAGTAGTGATAGACAATGTAGACATTACGACCCTTTCTCTTCATGAATTACGTCAAACACGCCAAAAAATCGGGATGATCTTTCAGCACTTCAATCTACTAAAAACAGCAACGGTTTACAATAATATTGCTGTTCCCTTAAAGCTGCTAGGCTATAAAGAGGCGGAAGTAAAAAACCGAGTAGCTAAGTATGCCGAAATTGTCGGCTTAACAGATAAACTAGATAGTTACCCAAATCAACTTTCAGGTGGTCAAAAACAGCGTGTGGCTATTGCACGTGCCTTAGCACAGGAACCAGAGATTTTACTTAGTGACGAAGCAACAAGTGCACTTGATCCTGAAACAACGGAAGCCATTCTTGAATTGTTGTTAAAAATTAATCGGGAATTAGGCATTACGATTCTGCTCATCACCCATGAAATGAATGTAATTCAAAAAATTTGCGATGAGGTTTCTGTTCTAGAGTCAGGGAAAGTTGTGGAATTTGGCACAGCGATTGAACTTTTTGCAAAACCGAAGCACCCTACAACGCGAAAGTTTTTGAATACAATTTCACAACGTAATTTATCCCCTTCTCTTATTGAGCAATTAAATGTTTCAGGAAGTGTAATCCGTTTAACATTTCTTGGTGAAAGTACTGGTAAGCCATTATTAGCAGAAGTCACTAAGATATACGATGTGCAACCAAATATTTTAACAGCTAATATTATTGAATTAAAAAACGGTATTGTCGGCAATATTGTGGTGCATCTACATGGGGAGACGCATATTGTCCAAAAGGCGCTAACGTATTTTTCAGAGAATGGCGTAGCAGTGGAAGAATTAGGAGGTGCGTTCAATGAGTAGTATCCAAAGCTTCTTTACAGATTGGTCAGATGTTATTGGCAAAGCAATTATCGAAACATTTCAAATGGTCGGAATTTCATTGTTGTTCTCCATTCTAATTGGTATTCCATTAGGGCTATTAATCGTTTTAACTCGACCAGGACAATCCTTTGAAAATAAATTTTTCTATCAGTTTTTTAATCTATTCATCAATATTGTTCGCTCTGTTCCATTTATCATTTTATTATTCTTCATCTTACCTTTTACCAAGCTAATTGTTGGTACAACAATTGGTGTTAAAGGTGTAATCGTTCCATTAGTTGTTTACACGGCTCCTTATATAGCACGACTGATGGAATCTGCCCTTTTAGAAGTGGATTCAGGAGTGGTAGAAGCCTACACAGCTATGGGTATTAAACGTCGCCATATAATTTGGCATGTATTATTACGTGAAGCTCGACCATCTATTATTTTAGGCTTAACGATTGCCACAATAGGATTAATTGGTGCAACAGCAATGGCAGGAATGGTTGGTGCTGGCGGTTTAGGTGACCTTGCCTATCGCTATGGTCATTTACGTTATGAGGTTGATGTGATGTATGCAACTGTCTTTATTTTAATCATCCTTGTACAGAGCATTCAATCCATCGGTAACCGCTTCGCTGCGAAGTTGAAAAAAGATTAAGAGGAGAATGAAGATGACAAAGGAAATTTATGTAGAGAAAAATGGCTATATTGCAACGTTAGTATTAAACCGCCCAGAAAAACGAAATTCTTTATCAAGGGCAATGTTTCAAGCTATAGCAGACCACCTTGAGCAACTACGTGTAGATTCTACTATCAAGCTCTTAATTGTTCGCGGTGTCAATGAAGTAGCCTTCTCATCTGGTGCAGATATTAGCGAGTTTTTAGATGTTCGTTATGCTACAGACAATGCCAAAGCCTATAATGAATTGGCTTTAAAGGCGATCGATGCTCTTTATAAATTTCCGCACCCGACAATTGCTATGATTCAGGGCTTAGCAATTGGTGGTGGCTTAGAGTTAGCAAACGCTTGTGATTTTAGAATAGCAACACCTAAGAGTAAGCTAGGTATCACCGCTGCAAACATAGGCATTGTCTATAATTTAGAAAGCACGAAACGTCTCATCAATATTGTTGGTGTCGCTAAGGCAAAGGAAATTTTGTACACAGCTACTATTTTTACAGCTGAAGAAGGAAAAAATATTGGTTTAATCACGGCCCTACATGAACCAGAGGATATTGAAAAGGCCACAGTGCAATTCGCTGAACATTTATTAAGTAAATCATCCATTGCAAACGCAGGCATCAAAAAAATTATCCAAGCAATTGTAGATGGTGAAAATGAAGAAAACGATGAGCTGGCACAGTTAGTTTTGGATTCATTTAGTTCAGATGATTATAACGAAGGTATTCAAGCCTTTTTAAATAAAAGAAAGCCTATTTTCAATCAATAAGTGAGGTAGTAACGATGACAAACATAACTGATGGCGATCTACTCTTAAAAAATATAACTGCACAAGCCCCCTTCCCCATTTGCTTTGCAGATTTAGAAAAGGCCGTAGCGGAAAAAATCGAAGCTGGACCTTTTGGCTACATCCGCTCAGGTGCTGGCGGTGAACAAACACTGCGCAATAATCGTGCAGCTTTTGAGAAGTATTCCATTGTTCCCCGATTTTTAAATGATGTGTCAAAAGTTGATACATCGGTTCATTTGTTTGGTAAAACATATCCAACTCCCTTGCTTTTTGCTCCTGTAGGCATGAACGGAATGGTTCACGATGAAGGTGAGCTTGCCGTTGCACGTGCCGCCCAGTTTTTAAATATTCCTTATATACAAAGCACCGTTTCCACTTTTGCTCTTGAAGAAGTTGCTCTAGCTGCCCCTTCTGCAACAAAATGGTTTCAATTATATTGGTCTACTAATGAAGAAATTGCTTTTAGTATGGCTGCACGTGCAGAGGAAGCTGGATTTGAAGCGATCGTTTTAACTGTCGATACCGTAATGCTTGGCTGGCGTGAAGAAGATGTACGCAATCAATTTTCACCATTGAAGCTAGGCTATGCAAGAGGAAATTATATGAATGACCCCGTTTTTACAGCCACTTTACCTGATGATTCATTCGAGTCCTATGTACAAGGTGTCTTGCAAAATGTCTTCCACCCAACACTTAATTGGGCGCATGTTCGAGAGTTAAAAAAACGTACAAATCTTCCTATATTATTGAAGGGAATTTTACATCCTGAAGATGCAAAGCTAGCTATCGACAATGGTATTGATGGCATTATTGTATCAAACCATGGCGGCCGTCAATTAGATGGCGTGATTGGTTCACTTGATGCCCTTCCTGCTATTGCGAAAGTTGTGCATGGACAAATTCCTATTATATTAGATAGTGGTGTATATCGTGGCATGGATGCCTTAAAAGCACTTGCTTTAGGAGCGGATGCCGTTGCAATTGGGCGTCCTTTCGTCTATGGGCTAGCCCTTGAAGGACAACAAGGCGTCGAAAAGGTGATGACCAATCTTTATGATGAATTAAAGGTTTCCATCGCATTAGCAGGCGCCACCTCTGTCAAGGGATTACGTAACATCACATTAGTCAAACAGGATGGGACTGAGGTTAAATGAAACAAGCATTACAAGGATTAAAGGTTGTCGATTTATCACAAGTCTTAGCGGGTCCTTATTGCACGATGGTGTTAGCAGATATGGGTGCAGAAGTTATCAAAATTGAAAAATATCCAAATGGAGACGATACCCGTACAATGGGTCCATTCGTTAATGAAGAAAGTCATATGTATATGATGGTTAATCGTAATAAAAAAGGTGTCTGCATCAATTTAAAAACTACTGAGGGACTGGCTTTATTTAAAGAATTGATTCAATCTGTTGATGTACTTGTGGAAAATTATCGACCAGGTGTCACGAAAAAGCTTGGGATTGATTATGACACATTAAAAGCCATCAATCCGGGCCTAATTTACTGCTCTATTTCCGGTTATGGTCAAACAGGTCCTTATAGTCAAAAGGGTGGCTATGACATTATGGCTCAGGGTCTGAGTGGCTTAATGCATATGACAGGTGAAGCAGATGGCCGACCTGTAAAAGTTGGCTTTGCGGTGAATGATATTGCCGCTGCACAAACAGCCTTACAATCCATTTTAATGGCCTATATCTATAAGCTTCGTAGTGGTGAAGGTCAATATATTGATGTGTCCTTAGTGGAGTCAGGTCTTGCGTGGACTGTTTGGGAAGCCGCTGCTTACTTCGGACAAGGTGAGTTACCTGAGCGAACAGGAACCGCCCATCGTGTGTCAGCGCCCTATCAAGGTTTCAAAACACAGGATGACTATATTCTAGTAGGTGCTGGCAATCAAAAGCTATGGGAGATTTTTGCTGTAAAGGTTGTCAATCGACCTGATTGGTTAGACAATCCTCTCTTTGCTACCAACTATTCACGTGCCCAACATGTGAAGGAGCTGGAAGCAGAAATTGAAAGCGAGCTAATCAAGCATAAGGCTATCTACTGGCTCGAACTATTGGATAAGCACGGTGTACCATCTAGTCCAATCTATTCTTATGATCAAACATTAAATGACCCTCATATACTAGAGCGTGGCATGGTACTGTCCTATGAGCACCCTACTGCTGGACCAATGAGAACATTGGGCTTCCCAGCTAAGTTTTCACAAACACCTGGACAGCTAACAAATGCAGCCCCTACTTTAGGGCAACATAATGAAGAAATTTTACAGGCATTAAATATTTCTGATCAAGCTATTCAACAGCTCAAGGCAGCCAAAATAATTGGGTCAAAATAAAGTGATTGTCTATTTTTAGATCGCTACCAATTAGATTTAAGCTTCTATCGGTCACTTTTTTGATTCTATCCTACACTTTTTCATTTCTATCATGCAAAAAGGCTTCCCCATTCATGAGGAAGCCTTTTTCTTATTGAATAACGCCTAATTCACGACCAACCTTCTCGTAAATCGCAATTGCATCATCAAGCATTTCTTTTGTATGTGCCGCTGTTGGCATATTCCGAACGCGTCCTGTACCTTTTGGAACTGTTGGGAAGACAATCGATTTTGCATAAACGCCTTCTTCAAATAAACGTTTTGAAAATTCCTGTGTCAACTTTTCATCCCCAATGATACATGGTGTAATTGGTGTCTCAGACGCGCCAATATTAAAGCCAAGCTTCTCAAGCCCCGCTTTTAAATAGTTGCCATTATCCCACAGCTTATCGTGTAGCTCTGTTGAATCAATCAGCATTTGCACGGCTGCTGTAATAGCGGCTACATCACCTGGTGGTAATGCTGTTGAGAATAGGAATGGGCGTGAGCGAACTTTTAGCCAATCAATTAAATTTTTCTTACCTGCTACATAGCCACCTACTACACCAATGGCTTTTGATAATGTACCAATTTGGAAATCAATTTCTTTTTCTAATCCAAAATGCTTCACAGTTCCTTTTCCTTTACCTGTTACACCTGAACCATGTGCATCATCCACATACGTAATCAAATCAAACTCTTTCGCAATTTCCACAATTTCAGGTAATTTAGCAATATCACCATCCATTGAGAAGACACCATCTGTGATAACCATGATTTTATTGTATAAACCTGATTCCTTTGCTGCCTTTGCCTTTGCACGTAAATCCTCCATATCAGAGTGATTAAACGCGATGATTTTTGCCTTTGATAAGCGACATCCATCAATAATAGAGGCATGGTTTAATTGATCAGATAGAATGGCATCATTTTTATCCATTACAGCCGAAATAGCTGCCATATTACAATTAAATCCAGATTGATAAGAAATAGCCGCTTCTGTTCCTTTAAATTCCGCAAGCTTTTCTTCTAATTTTACGTGCAAGTCGAGTGTCCCGTTGATTGTACGAACAGCACCTGCTCCAACACCGTATTTATCAATTGTCTCTTTGGCAATACGCTTTAATTCTTCATTTGTTGCTAAACCAAGATAGTTGTTAGAGGATAAGTTAACAAGATTTTTTCCACGGACCTGAATAATCGGGCCGTTTGCTCCCTCTACTGGATCGATTTCATTGTATAAGCCTTGTTCATGTAGGGCTTGTAGGTTTTCATCTAAAAATGCATTCAATACTTTTGACAAGCGTATCATCCTTTCCTAGGAAAACTGTTCTCGCTCCTAGTTTAGCACATGCAAGCCATTAGCTACATTACTTTGTTAATCTTTCGAATAGTGGCGCTGTTTTTTCACGCCATAAAGAAGCGGATAGACAATTATCTAATAGGCGACGAACAGTATATTCTGCTTCTGCATATCGTTTGGAATGGCCCATCGCATCCTGTATAGCTTCTTTGTATTGCGCTCGCACTGCTTCAATCGCAGTTTCTGCTTCCTCTGAAAGCGCACAATGTTGCCCAATATCAAATATCTTATCCCCTAATCTACCATCCTCTGGATAAAAGATATGTGGCTCTGTACTATCAAAGATACAGAAATTTAGCTCTGGGATAATGACCATATCCACAGATTCCGCATCTAAGCCACACCAAACAATTTGTGCATCAAGCCCTCTTGCATTTGCCTCATCCGCTAAACTTTTCATTAATGAAGATTTACCTGTACCTGGCTTGCCTTTAATCATGAAGCGAGTCGTGATACTCTTGGTGATACTTTCCACTGTATTTTCCGCACCTCTAGGAGTTAACGTTCCAAGTAAACGATGTGTTCGGATACCTGATTTATTCAAAACAATGGATTGAAACACTTCATTCTTTAAATTTTCTACCTGTTCATTTAATGCCTGCCAGTTCATACAACTTTGTGTGACAACCTCCCAGTCATCATGTAGCTTGATTGCTTGATCCAGTTTTGCTATGCATTTTTCACGCCACGTTGCACGCTCCTGCATCGCCTCAGCAAGTTGTTCTCCAACCTTTTTAAGCTGTATATCCTCTAAGCAGTCATAGAAAGACATGACACGATGCTTTGTACCGAGTAAAGTTGGCTCGATATTCCACTCAGATGCCCATACAAAAAGTCTGTTACAGCCTTTTACATAAACGGCCTCAACAACTTCCTCTAATAAAGCATGCTTAAACCACTCGACGGCAAAGCCCTGTTTCACATAGAAGTATCCTAGTTCTTTTAACAGTTCTGAACCTTTAAATGTGGCAGGCCCTTGCAAAAAATAAACAAGCGCCGCTTCTTCCATCATTTCTTTATATAAATGCTTCACACCTTGACCAGTCAATGCGTGTCCAAAATAATACGTTACATTTCCGTTCAAATGTCGTTCCTCCTTTAGCTTCCGCCCTGCATTATATGAAGGAACACCAAAAAAGATGAAAAGCCACTTCTATCTATGACAGATAAAAGTAGCTTCATGAATTAATAGAAAGGCTTCATGCCCTCCATATTTCCAATACATTTCATTAATATTTTACGACAATATGGTAATGAATATTGCACAATATAGCCTGAGGTTAAGGCGATCAATACCGTCCCCACGCCAACTGGCCCACCTAGAAGCCAGCCAACAATTGTTACAAGTACTTCAATTCCCATTCTTGCTGTCTTAATAGATCCACCAAATTTTTCAACAAGTATCATCATTAAGGTATCCCTTGGTCCTGCGCCCATATTCGGTGCAATATACATCCCACAGCCAAAGCTCAAAACAAATAAACCAATAATAAAATATGTAATTTGTAAGCCATATACATCCGTTGAGGGCAACAGCCAGTTAAATACATCAATGAACGAGCCGATTAGCAGCATATTGAGCCAAGTACCTATCTTTGGCCATTGACGTAATACAATGGATGTTGAAGCAACTATAAAGAGTCCTGTTACAATAGACCATGTGCCGATACTTAACCCAAAATTTTGAAAGAGACCTACATGTAAAACATCCCATGGGCTTGTGCCAACGATTTTCCCCTTTATCGACATCGTGATTCCAAGTGACATCACAATTAAGCCACCAATAAAAAAGGTCCAACGCCACCCCATTATTCTACGCATTCCTTATCCTTCTCTCTATGAATAATATTGCTATTACTTTATCATACTTTCAACCAAAATTAAGCTATTGTGCTTGATCTAAACCTTTCATCTTAACACATAAAAAAACTACCCATTCTCTCACTCATGGGTAGCTGTAATTGAGGCAAGTTGTGCCTTTGTTATAGTTTTCAGATCATCTACTTGAACATGAATTTGCATACCAATTTTCCCAGCGCTAACAATTATACTACCTTGTTCTTGAGCAGATGCATCAATGACCGTTGGATATAACTTCTTCATCCCTACTGGTGAACATCCACCACGAACATAACCAGTATGGCTAAGTAGATCTTTTACCGCTAACATTTCGATTTTCTTTTCCCCAACCACCTTTGCCGCTGCTTTTAAGTCCAGCTCCTCAGCTACTGGAATAACAAATACAAATAGCTTTTGTGCACTTGCTTTTGCTACTAATGTTTTAAATACCCGAGCAACAGGCTGTCCTATTTTCTCAGCTACAGAAACACCATCAACTTGACCGTCCCCTGTTTCATATTCCATCACATCAAAATGCATTTTTTGTTGTTCTAATAAACGAATCGCATTCGTTTTCGCATGCTTTGCCTTTGCCATGTCAACAATCTCCTATCTACAGCATCAGGCTATCAAAGAGAACATAGAATCCTTGTCTGGACGATAGCCATTTTTTGTCATTTGAACGTGAGCCGCATATCTTTCCGATGCCTGTTTGAATGCTCTTAACTTGAATGCAGTCTCATAATTCTTACCGAAAATTGTATCTGCAAATGGGTCCAATTTCAATTCCTTCGCGTAACGTTCAGGAACCTTCACTTCGATGATGTCACGTACAAAAGATGGTTCGCTTTCATTTGTGGAAACCTCGTCACCATTTGAATTATTTAACATATGCTGTATGTGAGCATCAACGCTTTGCGCCACACGTAAATCTTGAGGAGAAGGCTCTGCTGATGACAATGCTGCATTACGTACCTGCTCTAAAATGGGCAGTAGTGTGTCACCTAGTTCTGAATCGGATATATGCGAGGAATCAGCGTTATCATTCATTCCTACCTTATAGGTTTGCTCATGGGCCCGTACATTCTTTTCTGTTTGCTGTAAATCTTCCATAATGGCTTGCTGCTGAGGAGTTACTTCTTTTGACTCTTCTTGCTGTTGCTCATATAAATCTTGGTCAGTACGCCCTAACAGTAAATTTTCAAGTTCAATCAATAATGGGTTTTTCTTTGGCTGAAAATACATCGCATTTTTTCTATAGGCATCTCCTGCCTCTTTACGCTGCAGTATTTTTTTACGATTATGCTGGGATGAAATTCTTTCTTGTTCCATTAAATTTGTTATTTTCATAGTTTTCACCTCGCCCTTTTATCTTCATATGCTAATAAGTTAACAGATATGAACTTTCTTTCTCACACTCTATCTATACCATTTGAATAGTTTCTGTACACTCATTATCGGAATTTTCACTATTAAATTCAAGCACTAATTACTACTAACCTCCTAAAGAGATACTAATCATTTTCAAAAATAGGTATAAAGAACCTCATCCGACTAATACTTTTCATATTCATTTATTAGCTCTCTACTATTTTCAATAAAATTTATTACATATACACTAAACAAATAGTGTTAATCAACATAAAAAAACAGTCCTCACATTCTGGACTGCTTTTCTCATTTTTTGGGTTTAATCAATATACCTTTATAAGCTAAGTAACCAAGCCATGCCCCCATTGTATTTAAAATTAAATCATCAATATCCGCAGAGCCAACGGTAAAAATAAATTGAACGGTTTCGACAGCAAGACTAGCAAAAAAGCCCAAACAAATAATAATCCATGCTTTTCGGAATTTCTTCGATAGTAATGGCAGTAAAAAGCCCATTGGAGTAAAAATTAACAAGTTGCCAAGTAAGTTAACGATTATAATTTCCCAATTAAAATATTGAGAGTAGTTTATATAACGGAGAATCGTTTCGAAGGGAATAAAATTTGTAGTTAAACGCCAACTACTATAATCAAACAATCCTAAGTCACCTATAGAGTAATCTCCTTTAAATAAAATGACGACTACATCTACTAGGCGATCAATAACCAATTTATAAAAAGCCATAAATGAATAGATACTAAATAAAATCCAACCTGCTACCTTTAGCGGCAAATAATATGTATCAATGACATCCCGATATGGTAATGGGAGCTTGGCATTATTCTGAACATCCGCTATGTTGTTTTTAGACAAGCTTAACACCCACTTCCCTTTTATTCCTTCCCATATTTTAATATGCTCAACTATAGCTTGCAAGTAGCTGAAAAAAATTATCATCCAAAAAGGCTGTCTCCTACCATAAACTGTACCCTATAAGATAGACACTTTGAAAAAAGTCTATCCTATAGGGTACTTTTGTTTATAATGAGAAAAAAGATGTTGGGGTAGAGTGAAATGACCAAAAGATATTTTACGAAAATGGAACAAGAACAACTAAAATGTAATCCAAATGTGCAAGCAGTTAGCGAGAAAGCGATCACATATACTGACGAATTTAAACGTCATTTTATTGCGGAAAATGAAAAAGGTAAATTCCCAAGAGAAATTTTTGAAAATGCGGGTTTAGATGTTGAATTAATCGGTATAAAACGAATCGAATCTTCAGGCAAACGCTGGCGAGCTTCTTATCGTAAAGCAGGTGTCGGAGGTTTACAAGATACACGTAAAACAAATTCAGGTAGACCTTCCGAACGCGAATTGACATTAGAAGAAAAATTGAAGCGTTTAGAGGCGAAAAATCGGTTACTTGAAGCAGAGAATGAATTGTTAAAAAAGCTCGATCTACTCGAAAGGCAGATGTTGAAGAAGAAATAAAAATCGCTACGACACTAAAATTTGAACTCATCCATCACACGATGAAAAAGTATAAATTAAAGCGTTTAGTCAGCTATTTATGTGATGTGATGGGTATATCTCGGTCTGGCTATTACAATTATTTTTTAGAAAAATCAGCTCAGAAGCGTGTGGAGCAAGAACAAGCAGATGAAGTGGTAAAGGAAATCATTTTAAAAGCGTATCATTTCAGAGGGCGAAAAAAAGGAGCACGTCAAATTAAAATGACGTTAGAAAATCAATATGGAATTACGTACAATCTGAAACGTATTCGCCGTGTGATGAAAAAATATCAGATTATCTGCCCGATTCGAAAAGCGAATCCAACTCGACGTATGGCAAAAGCAACGAAAGAACATCGTACGTGCCCAAATGAATTACAACGCAACTTTAAACAGGGTATGGCCGGAAAAGTGTTACTGACAGATATCACCTATTTAACGTATGGAAGCAGTAAACGCGCTTATTTATCAACGATTAAAGACGCTGAAACGAATGAAATTTTAGCGTATGAAGTGTCGTCTTCATTAAGTATTGATATTGCCCTCAATACGCTTCATCAATTGAAGAAACACCGCCATTTAACGGAAGATGCCTTTATTCATTCGGATCAAGGATTCCATTATACCAATCCACAATTCCAAAAACTTGTGAAGAAAATGGGGTTAGGACAATCCATGTCTCGCCGTGGAAACTGTTGGGACAATGCGCCACAAGAATCATTTTTTGGACATTTTAAAGATGAAACAACTATCGAGAAATGTGAAACATTAGAAGAAGTCAAACGAGAAATTAAGAGTTATATGATGTATTACAACCATTATCGAGGGCAATGGCATTTGAAAAAGCTGCCGCCTGCAAAATACAGACAGCAGCTTCAACAAGTTACCTAGCTTTTTTTAAAATGTCCTTTACAAAGGGTACAGTTTAAAGTTACCTAGCTTTTTTTAAAATGTCCTTTACAAAGGGTACAGTTTACCAGCAGAGACAGCCTTTTAATAAGTATGTTTAAACTGGGTTTACCCCATGCTTACGTTGTGAGAATAATAAGTATTTTGACATATAAAGTTCTAAGCGATTTTCTAGTACCTTACGCAGCTCATTAGGCTCAATCACATCATCAATGATAAGCTCTGAAGCTAAGCGATACACATCAATTTCCTCTTGATATTCTTTACGTTTCTCGGCAATGAAGCTTGCTTGCTCTTCTTTTGGAAGTTCTGCAATTTTATTGGCATAGACGGCGTTGACAGCAGCTTCTGGTCCCATTACGGCAATTTGTGCATTTGATAAGGCAATACAGCAGTCTGGTTCAAACGCAGGACCAGCCATTGCATATAATCCTGCACCATACGCTTTACGCACAATGACCGTTAGCTTAGGAACAGTTGCCTCACTCATGGCAAAAATCATTTTAGCACCATGACGGATAATTCCTGCTTTTTCAACCTGAGTACCAATCATAAATCCTGGAACGTCTGCTAGGAATAACAGCGGGATATTGAAAGCATCACAAAGTGAAATAAACTTCGCCGCTTTATCAGCAGAATCATGGAATAGCACGCCTCCCTTGACGCGAGGTTGGTTAGCGATGATCCCAACTGATTGTCCATTAATTCGCGCAAGCCCTGTAATTAATTCTGGTGCAAATAATTTCTTAACCTCACAAAACGAATCTTCATCGATAATACGATCAATTAGCTTATACATATCAAATGGAACATTTTGGTTTTGAGGTATTAATTCTTCAATAGATTTATCAAATGAAGCCGGCGGTTTGGGTGTCTCTACCTTGCTACGCTCTGCATAGTTATTAGGGAAGTATCCTAAATATTTGCGCGCATAAGTAATAGCCTCTTGTTCGGATTTAACAAGCACATCTCCACAACCTGAAACAGAACAGTGCATTTTTGCGCCACCCATTGTTTCTAAATCTACTTTCTCACCGATAACCATTTCGGCCATACGAGGAGAACCTAAATACATAGAAGCATTCCCTTCTACCATAACCACGATATCGCAAAATGCAGGAATATAGGCACCACCTGCAGCCGAAGGACCAAATAATAAGCAAATCTGCGGAACTTTTCCTGACAGCTTGACTTGATTGTAGAAAATGCGACCTGCGCCTCTGCGTCCTGGGAACATTTCAAGCTGATCTGTAATACGCGCACCTGCCGAATCCACTAAATAGAGTAATGGACAATTCAACTTTTCAGCGGTTTCTTGAATGCGAATCATTTTTTCAACTGTGCGTTTTCCCCAAGAACCTGCTTTAATCGTTGAATCGTTCGCTAGCACACAAACTGTACGACCATGGATTTTACCAATACCAGTGACAACACCATCTGCTGGTAAATCTCCTGCTAAACAGTTCGCATAGAGCCCATCCTCTGATTGAAGACCATCATCAAGTAACAGTTCAAGACGCTCACGTACAAATAGCTTGCCTTGTTGTGCATTTTTGTCATGATATTTTGGTAATCCACCTGCTAAAATTTTATCTTTCATTGTAGGTGGTGTATTTTCTGTCGAGATATTGCTCATGTTAATTTCCTCCCTTTGCCCAATCGATTACACCAAAATGATTTCTTGGCGTTTTATTTCCCTGAATATTGTGGCGCTCGCTTCTCTTGGAAGGCAAGTAAGCCCTCTAATCGGTCTTCTGTTGGGATCAGTGCACTATATGCAAGTGATTCAATTTTTAATCCGGTAGCTAAATCTACCTCAACACCTTGATTGATCGCAACTTTGGCTTGTACTAAAGAAAGTGGTGCATTTTTTGCCATTTCCAGTGCAAGCTGTTGTGCTTTATTTAATACCTCATGTCCTTCATAAACATACTCGATAATGCCATAATTTTTAGCTTCTTCGGCATTCAGCCTACGCGCTGTATAAATTAATTCCTTTGCTTTACCAAGACCAATTAGACGTGGAAGTCGTTGTGTTCCCCCAGCTCCTGGAATAATACCGAGCGATGTTTCGGTTAAGCCCAGCTTTACATGTGTAGCCGCAATTCGTAAATCACAAGCTAGTGCCAACTCCAAGCCTCCGCCAAAGGCTACGCCATTTAGGACAGCAATGACAGGCTGTGCAAGCGTTTCAACTTTTGCCACAGTGGCACCAATCAGCTGCACAATCTGCTTCACTTGTCGATCAGACATGCCTTTACGTTCCTTTAAATCAGCACCTGCACAAAATGCCTTTTCGCCTGCACCTGTTAGAAGGACTACGCGCACTGCTGGATCTCCATTGATTTGATCAAGCGTGTCAGATAGCTCATGAAGTAATTGAACCGACATAGCGTTAGCAGCTTCTGGTCTTGAAAGAGTAATAAGTCCAATACTACCTTCTAGTAATTCAAAACGAACGAGTTGTGTCATAGTTGATTTGCACTCCTTTCATTGCGGACAATAGCCATTTGCTTTGATGCAACAGCTTTGCCTAACTTCTCTTCAATAAAGAGTGCTGCCTCAAGCACCTTTTGTCGATCTACCCCTGTTTCAATGCCCATCTCATCGAATAAATACAATAAATCTTCTGTGGCTACATTGCCTGAGGCACCTTTTGCATATGGGCAGCCCCCTAGCCCACCAAGCGCGCTATCAAACTTGGTAATACCCATTTCTATAGATTTCATAATATTGGCTAGTGCTGTACCACGTGTATCATGAAAGTGCATGGCAAATTTCTCAGCAGGATACCTTTTTAGTAATTCTTCTAAAAGAAACTCAACCTGTGTCGGTACACCCACACCAATTGTGTCGCCAAGCGATATTTCAGTCACACCCATCTCCAATAACTTTTCCGTTACTCGTAATACCTTGTCAGGGTGTATATACCCCTCATAGGGACAACCAATAACCGTTGAGATATAGCCTCGAACATGTTTCTTTGCAGCCTTAGCTCCTACTACAACTTCTTCTAATATGGGAAATGTATCTGCTATGGTTTTATTAATATTACTTTGGTTATGACTTTCACTAGCAGACATAAAAATACTTACTTCATCTACTTCAGCCTGCAATGCACGTTCTAAGCCACGCATATTGGGTACAAGTGCCGCATAGGTAATATCCTTATGTCTTTTAATGGCTTGCAGAACCTCGACTGCATCTGCTAATTGAGGAATCCATTTAGGATGCACAAACGATGTCACTTCAATATAATTTAATCCTGTTTGACTTAATAAATTAACTAATTGCACTTTATCAGCTGTTGTAATATGCTTTTTTTCATTTTGTAAGCCATCACGTGGACCAACTTCTTTGATTATGACTTGCTTAGGTAGCTGCATAAACAAGCCTCCTCTTACTCAATTTCTAAAATATCATCATCAACGTTAATGAAGTCGCCCTCATTGGCAATGATTTTTGTCACTACGCCATCCTCTTCTGCTGCAATTGGAATTTCCATTTTCATCGATTCTAAAATGGCTACATCTTGACCTGCTGCCACTTTCTCCCCCTCTGTTACGACGATTTTCCATACTGTTCCTGCCATGCTTGCTTTTACTGTTGCCATATTCATTCACTCCTAATTTTTTAATCATGTATTCGTCCCTCTATGGAAGCACGAATACATGAAAATTGTTATTTTGTTTCTGCTAATTGCGGTAAATAATATTGCTCAACAAATTTTGTCGTCGTATAGCCTTTTAAAAATTGCTCATGTGTGACGGTTTTTAACAGCATTGGGATATTCGTTTGAATCCCCTCCACTTTGTACGCCTTTAGCGCTTGTGCTAATCTTTCACAGGCAATTTCTCTTGTTTCCCCCCACACCACCAATTTACTAATCATTGGATCATAGAATGGTGTTACCACTGAACCTGATTCAACACCACATTCATGTCGAACGCCTTCACCTGTCGGTAATTCAAGGGTCGTAATGGTACCTGGAGACGGGAAAAATGTCGAAGGATTTTCAGCATATATGCGCACTTCAATCGCATGCCCTTCTTTAGTAAGACTTTCTCTTGTAAATGCAAGAGGTTGTTTTGCCGCAATTTTCAATTGCTCTTCAACCAAATCAAGCTTCGTAATTTCCTCTGTTACGGGATGCTCTACCTGTAGTCTTGTATTCATTTCTAAGAAATAAAAGTTTTGATTTTCATCAACCAAGTATTCGATTGTTCCAGCATTGACATAACCAATATGCTTCGCCGCCTTAACTGACGCTTCTAGCATTTTTTCTCTTGTCTCTTGTGAGATAAACGGTGATGGTGCTTCTTCTACTACTTTTTGATTTCTTCGTTGAATAGAGCATTCTCGTTCAAATAATGGAACGACATTGCCTTGATGATCAGCAATAATTTGCACTTCAACATGGTGAGGGTTAGCAATGAAGCGCTCCATATACATCGTGCCATCACCAAAGAATGATTGTGCACGCTTTTGATTGCCCTCAAAAGCTTTGGCTAGTTCCTCAGCATTTTCAACTAGCTGCATACCGATACCGCCACCGCCTGCCGATGCCTTTAACATAATCGGATAGCCTAAACGCTCCGCTATGTCAGTGGCTTCTTCTACATCCTTCACAGGCGCTTCTACACCCTCTACAATCGGTACACCAGCAGCTTTCATTGTCTTACGAGCCTCTAATTTACTGCCCATTGAAGCGATCACATCAGCACTTGGACCGATAAACACTAAACCTGCCTCTGTACACCGTTTTGCAAAATTTGCATTCTCTGATAGTAAACCATAGCCAGGATGAACAGCCTCTGCGCCACTTTCTAGTGCAATTTCTAGAATGCGGTCGATGTTTAAATAGCTTTGTGCAACA
This sequence comes from Lysinibacillus sp. FSL K6-4013, assembly GCF_038630435.1. NCBI lineage: Bacteria > Bacillati > Bacillota > Bacilli > Caryophanales > Bacillaceae > Lysinibacillus > Lysinibacillus sp. FSL K6-4013. The sequence continues at coordinate 492,976 of NZ_CP152031.1, read as the reverse complement.
GGTGGCTTCCCTACACAGAAAGCCTCATCTGCATCTTTCACATGTAAGCTTTCAGCATCTGCCTCTGAATAGATAGCAACCGTATGAATATTTAGGCGCTTGCATGTTCTGATCACACGTCTAGCAATTTCCCCACGATTTGCAATTAATACCTTGTTGAACATATCCACTGCCCCTCCTTACTTTACGGTCATAACGAAATCTTCTCGTAATTTATATTTTTGAACTTTTCCAGATGCAGTCATTGGATAGTTATCAATAAAGAAAATATGTCGTGGAATTTTATGTCTTGAAATTTTATCCCGACAATAATCTCGGATTTCTTCCGCTGTTGCCTGCTCTCCTTCTTTTAAAACAATCCAAGCCGCCGCTTCCTCCCCATAAACAGGGTCAGGAACACCTGCAACCTGAACATCTGAAATTTTCGGATGTGTATAAAGGAACTCCTCAATTTCACGAGGGTATAGGTTTTCACCCCCACGGATAATCATATCCTTCAAGCGACCTGTTACACGGACATAACCGGCTTCATCCATTGTTGCTAAATCACCTGTATGCAACCAACCATCCTCGTCAATCGCCAGATCTGTTTCCTCCTGGTTTTTATAATAGCCCTTCATCACATGATAGCCCCTCGTACATAGCTCTCCCTGTTCATTTGTCGGAGCTTCCTCGGTAGTTCCAGGAACAACAATCTTTACTTCTAGGTTAGGTAGAGCGCGGCCAACTGTCTCCACCTTTAACACTAACGGGTCATCCGTTCTTGTCTGCGTAATAACAGGTGATGATTCTGTTTGACCGTAGCATATTGTTATATCTTTCATGCCCATCTTCTCAATGACCGCTTTCATAACTTCAATTGGACAGTTTGATCCTGCCATGACCCCTGTACGTAAAGTTGAAAGATCGAAAGATGCAAAATTCGATAAATTCAGTTCACTAATGAACATTGTTGGCACGCCATGTAATGCAGTACATTTCTCTTGTTGAACGGTTCTTAGTACCTCTTCAGGTGAGAATTCCTGTACTGGTACCATCGTTCCACCACTCGTTGTAATAGCTAATGTTCCTATGACACAACCAAAGCAATGGAAGAATGGAACTGGGATACATAGACGATCCTCCGCCGTTAAACGCATACATTCTGCAATGTTAACAGCATTGTTGACTAAGTTAAAATGCGTTAGCATGACTCCCTTAGGAAAGCCTGTCGTACCAGATGTATATTGAATATTAATGACATCATCATAATGGAGAGATTGCTCTCTCTGATCTAACTGTTCCTCGGTTACTTGCTCGGCAGCAGTTAAAACGTCTGACCAATTAAGTACACCAGGGTATTTATTTTCACCGATTAAAATAACATTTTTTAATAAAGGTAGTCGCTTTGATTGCAAATTACCTGGTTCACAATGTTCAAGCTCTGGACATAACTCTTGCAGTGTATTGATAAAAGAATGGTCCCGATAATTTTCAATTAGAAAAATCGTTTTAGCATCAGATTGCTTCAATAAATACTCCAACTCACTCGCACGGTAATTCGTATTTACCGTTACAATTGGAGCACCCATCTTCCCTGTACCAAATTGAAGCTGTACCCACTCAGGAACATTCGTCGTCCATACTGCGATATGGTCTCCCTTTTCAATTCCAAGCGCCATTAAACCTCTCGCTACGTAACGTGCTTGACGGTTTAGCTGCTCATAAGTCATACGTAAATTTCTATCAGCATAGACCAATGCTTCATTCTGCGGGTACTTTTTTGATTGTTCATCTAGCAATTGACCAATTGTTTGATACACAAGTTCTGCCATGAAGATCCCCCTTATTTATGCTATTTAACTTAACTGATGATGATTAACAGCCAATTAGACGAGAAATAACGAGACGTTGAATTTCAGATGTTCCTTCACCGATTTCCATTAATTTAATGTCACGTAAATGACGTTCTACATCGTATTCTTTCATATATCCAGAACCGCCATGAATTTGGATTGCCTGATTACATGTACGGAAGCCCATTTCAGAGGCAAATAGTTTAGCCATCGCAGCTTCTTTGCCAAATGGCTTCTTTTGATCTTTTAACCATGCTGCTTTATGTACTAGCGTACGAGCAAGCTCTATTTCCATCGCCATATCAGCTAATTTAAATTGGATCGCCTGTAGCTTCGAAATAGGTGCACCAAATTGCTCACGTTCCTTCGCGAATTTTAGTGCCTTTTCATAAGCAGCCTGGGCAATTCCAACAGAAAGAGCAGCGATGGAAATTCGACCACCATCAAGTGTATTTAAAAACTGGCTAAAGCCACGTTTTTCATCCCCTAATAGATTTGTTCTTGGGACACGAACATTTTCTAACACAATCTCACATGTATTGGAGCCACGTACACCCATTTTGTCATAGTTACAGTTGATTGTTACACCTGGTGTGTTTGTTGGCACAATAATAGAAGAAATAATTTTTTTACCATCTTCACGTTTACCCGTTACCGCAGTTACAATAATTTGTCGAGCATATCCTGCATTGGTAATCCAGCATTTCTCTCCGTTAATGATGTAGTCATCACCATCAATAACAGCTGTAGTACGTGTGCCACCAGCATCTGAACCTGCATTTGGCTCTGTTAAACCGAATGATCCTAATGTCTCACCCTTAGCTAATGGAACTAGCCACTCTTGCTTTTGTTCTTCTGTACCGAAGTTGTAAATTGGTGAGGCTCCTAAGCTAACAGCAGCTGCATAGCTTAACCCTGTGCCCCCACATGCTCGACCAATTTCCTCTACAGCTAAAGCGTAGGACACCGTATCACCACCTGATCCACCATATTCCTCAGGAAACGGGATACCCAATAAGCCTAGTTCTGCCATTTTCTTAAAGCTCTCTATTCTCATTGTTGATGTCTCATCAACCTCACGAGCATACGGTTTAATCTCCTTCTCAGCAAAATCACGCACCATGTCTCGAATCATTTCTTGCTCTTTTGTTAATTCAAAATTCATCCCTAATCCCCCTATTGTTGAATTTGCCATAGTAGATGTAGCTCAAGAACAATTGCTTACAGTGAAATACCGACTAGTCGGTTTGTAAAAACAAATAATAAAACCAGTGTTTCCTACTGGCTACCCCTTTATTATAAATTGCTTCGCTTCTCCCATGGCTTGCTCTGTCACAATTGCCCGTAATACCATATCGGTAAAAACATCTGTGATTTGCTCCATCGTTAATGGTCCTGATTGCTTAAACCATTTGTACGTCCAATTAATCATCCCGACAATTGCCATTGTTACAATTGTACAAGGTAATTCGGTACGAAAAACCTTTGCTTCCTGACCCTCTGCTATCACTCTTTGTAAAATATCACGATAGTGATCTCGCTTTTTATGGATGATGTCACTATATTCATCTGAGAGTGAACGACTTTCTTCATAAAAAATCGTAATATGTGCTTGATACATATCAAATACTTGTGTCAGTGTTTGCAGCATGGCACACAAACGTGTGATAGGTGTATCGAATTTGTCATATGCAGCTTGCGATTGTTGAATGACATATGAAATAAAGACATCATGAATTTCATACAACAGTTCATCTTTTGATTTAAAATTATGATAAAATCCACCCTTTGATGCCCCAATATATTCCACAATACGATCCACGGTTACATTGTGATAACCATCTTGTTGAAATAATTCAACTGAAGCGTCTACAATTCTTTGTTTTAACGTTTTCTTTACCATAGGCCCTATCATCCTTCATCTAGCTCTATACTTCATCACTCCTTATAATCAGGAAAAACCATTAAACCCATAAAGTATTCTTTTTTTTCCTAATTATAAAAATACTATGACAACATAAATATAGCATTTTCAAAATTTGGTGTCTAGCACCGAATAGCTTTTTTCTATAGTTTCGAGCATAATTTTTACTTAAAACAGCATGGACAGATTTCGCAAACACAAATTAACTGTATGATATATATCTTGCTTTCATCACAAAAAACAAAAAAATTTCCCTTACGTTCACAAAAGGGAAATTTTTACTTTATAAAGTTTTTGGTAGTTTACGTAGCCACGAAATAATAACAGCAACAATTAAGGCGAAACCTAAGTAGCCCATTGTTGAATAGACTTTACCAACTAATGTAGTAAATCCTACTAGGCTTGCAGCAAAACCTATTAATCCTATAACTACAATAGCTACTTTAAAATATTGATGGTCTGGCGCAATAAATCGAACTGTAAATGAATAGAACATCCCCACCGCAGTATTGTACATCATGCCTAATAAAGCAATAGACATTAAGACACCTACTATAGGGTGAATTTGTTTTGCTAATTCTAATGTTGGCATTGCTACTCCATCAATAACATTTATTTTAGCAAACATGGCTATATTGATTAATACAATTAAGATACCAAGCATTAAACCGCCAAGTAGTCCACCTCTGCCAGCAACTTTGCGGTCCTTTACTGTTCCACCCATTACAATTAACATTGCTGCACCAGCAGCGATATTATAGGAAACATAAAGTAACGCTCCCATTAACCAATTAGATGCTGCAGATGATTGTGCTTTCGCTAAAGTATTTTGCTCTGCAATAGATATATCCATCGTAAAGATAGAATAAATCAAAATAATAAAAATGATACCCATTAAATAAGGGGTAACCAATGCTATTAAATTAATAATATTATTAACATTTAATAGTAAGGTTAGTATAGTTATAACAACCATAAAAATACTACCAACTACTGGATTGATGCCAAACATCTGATGAAATGTTGAGCCTGATCCAGCAAACATGACAACAGCAACGCCAAATAAGAAAAACGTGATAACGATATCTAAAATAATGCCAACATATCGCCCTCCTATATGATAGATCACCTCTTTATGTGATGTTGTTTGTAAATCTGTTCCTAATTGAGCTAAACTCATTCCTAAAAATGCGAAGGCAAGGGTAGCAACAATGGCACCTACCATACTGTACAAGCCAAAGCTAGTAAAGTACTGCATTATTTCCTGACCCGATGCAAACCCTGCTCCAACAATTAAGCCTACAAATGCTCCACCTATCTGCCAACTTTTTTTCATAGCCCACCTACTATTCTAATATAAGAAATTTAAGTCTATTTATTGATATGTTTTCTGTGCGACTGTGAAGGAATTAACCGTTTCCCTATTTATTTCATAACCAATTCCTACTTGTTGTGGTACTTCAATATAACCATCTTTTACAACTACTTCTGGTTCGATAATATCCTTTTCCCAATATCGATTAGAGCCAGCAGTATCTCCCGGTAATATAAAATTTGACAACGTTGTTAAGGCTACATTGTGCGCACGACCAATACCAGATTCCAACATGCCGCCACACCATACTGGGATGTTATGTGTCTCACAATAATCATGTATTTTTTTTGCCTCTGTTAGGCCACCAACACGACCAATTTTTATGTTTATAATTTTGGTGCTCCCTAGTTCTATAGCCTTTCGTGCATCTTCTAACGAATGGATACTTTCGTCCAAACAAATTGGTGTTTCCATTAATTTTTGTAATGAAGCATGGTCGATAATGTCATCTGAAGCCAATGGTTGCTCAATCATTGTTAAGTTAAATGCATCAAGTTGTTTCAATGTTTCAGTATCCTCTAGACGATAGGCTGAATTGGCATCAGCCATAAAGGCTACATCAGGAAATGTTTCCCTTAATGTACGCATAACCTCTATATCCCAGCCCGGTTTTATTTTGATTTTCATGCGCTTATAGCCTTCCTTTACATAGCCGTCAACTAATGTAACTAACTCCTCGATTGAATTTTGTATGCCGATACTAATACCTACTTCAATTTTATCCTTTTTACCACCAAGTGCTGTTGCTAGGGATTGACCAGTTTGCTGTGCATATATATCCCAAATAGCTCCTTCTATTGTCGATTTCGCCATATTATTTTTGCGAATCGGCTCAAATAATTGACTCACTTCAGCTGGGTGATGAATCTCTTTATTTAAAACAAGAGGAATGAGGAAGTCTTCAAGCATATGCCAGTTTGTTTGAAGTGTTTCTTCATTGTACCAAGGTGAATGAAAGGCAACTGATTCTCCCCAACCGATTAAGCCTGTCTCATCTTTTGCCTCGAGGACTAAAAAGTTCCTCTCATCAAACGTGCCAAAGCTTGTTGTAAACGGTGCTTTTAATTTCATCTTCAATTGTCGTATTGTGATTTCTGTAATTTTCATATTAAAATGCCCCTTCCAAATTTAAAGCTGCTTTTTTCACTAAAACATATTCGTTATAGCATTCTCGTTGTTGCAGTGAAATTGCTGCATACCCTGCTGAAAATAGTTGCTTTAGTATAGTTCTTGTTTTGAAACGCCAATCCAATGCTAAGCTAGGATTTTGTGCTTTTAAGGCTTGAAAGTCCTTAGGAACAGGTAGCGTATACAACTCTTCTACAAATTCAAAATTTTCAGTCATTTTTAAGCATAATAAGCCCTGCTTTGTAAGTTCACAGCTTGCCACTGGTTTTGCATCCGCTACTTCTATTGTAATGTCGTTCACCACATAATCTGAAGTTAAATGCCAGCTCACCTCAAATCGATCAGAGGGTAGCCCTTTATTGAAACCATCCTGCATTTCACCGTAGCAATTTTCTATATAGGTATAGCAAATACCCTTTAATTTAGATAAATTAAGATAAGCATTTCGGGTTTCAAGAGGGTCAAATGTCCATACCATTAAGTCATAGCCACGTTCAATAGCAATAGCTCGCTGTTCGTACTTTAACTTTTCTCCTATGCCTAGTGATCGATATTTTTCATCAATCCCTAGCATATGAGAGCATAGATAGCTTTTTCCTTCTCGAAAACCCGCAAAACCATAACTAAATCCGACTAATTTATCTTCTTGATAGGCACCTACAACGATGCCCCCATTTTTCACTGCTGTCAGCGTTTGATGGAGAGGAATAGCAGACATTCCCCATACATTCAACTCTAATTGCTGAACCTGCTCAAGTTGTTCTATTGTTTTGATTTCTCTTATCTCTATCATAGCTATCTCTTCTTTCTATATCTTTATAATGCTCTCAAAATAGCCCTTGTAATAATATTTACTCCTACTAACAGCCGGTCTTGATTAAAGGTCATTTGCGGATGATGTAAGCCAGGAGTAACCCCACAGCCTAATCCAAGCATTGTAGCTTTAAGCTTCGGACGTTCATAGGTATAAAAATGAAAATCCTCCCCTCCTGGTGTAACAACTGATGGAGCGCAAGCCTTTTCCCCAACTACATCAATAATAGCTGCCTTCATATGTTGTAAGGCTTCATCATTCACCAATGCTGCCACTATATGAGCATCTACCTGTAAGGTAATCTTGGCACCATACATCGCTTCAACAGAGGCTTTTACACGCTCCACCCCCTCTGTGATTACCTGCATCACTTCATTTGTTTGGGCCCTTGCATCAATGCTAAAGGTTGCTTTACCAGGAATAATATTTGTAGAGGTGCCTCCCGCATTAAACTGTGTCATTTTGACAGAGGCAGAGATAGTTGGATCCGTCCAAATTTTTTGAAGACCTTCGACTATAGCTGCTCCAACCTCAATTACATTAATGCCGAGTTCTGGTCGTGCGCCATGTGCCTCTTCCCCAATAATGGTCCCTGTAAAAAGCTTTGCTGCTCCATGGTATAATGCTGGTGCATACGAACCATCCTGTAATTCCTTTAATGGTCGAACATGGACACCAAATAAATAATCTAAATCATCTATAATACCTTTTTCGACAAATGCGCGTGCTCCTTGGGCCTTTTCCTCAGCAGGCTGAAATAGTATGCGTACAGCACCTGACAGTAAATGCTCCATGTCCTTTAACAGCAATGCAGTTCCAATAGCCATCGTCATATGACCATCATGTCCACAAGAATGGTTAGCTTGAAAGACACCATTAACCTCCTGCCAAAGTGCATCTATATCAGTGCGGAACCCTACTCTAGGTGTTCCCTCCCCTATATCAACATAAAGTCCTGTCATATCTTCAAAAAGGTGTGGCTCCATTTGGGCCTCTCTTAATAAATTTGCTATATATTGAGTTGTATTGTGCTCTTGCCAACTAACTTCTGGATGTTCATGTAAATGTTTAAAAATATCTGTAAGAAGTGGCTGTAACTCTTGTAAAATTTGATTCATATTAGTCAACTCCATCGGTTTGCTAAAAAGCTATTTTGAAAATCGTCATATTTTACGCGCTGATTTTCATAATAGTCATGATCTTGAGCAGTCATTCCTGCTATTAGTGTATTTAAAAATGCTATGAGTGCTGGCATAGCATCAATTGTTGAAACTTCTTGTTGTTGTTCATTCACAAAGGTGATAGTTGCATATTGAGTTATAGGTGCAATCTGAGAATCGGTTATGCCAATAATCTCACATTTTTTTTCTTGTAATTCGGCTGCAAATTGGATCGGCTCTTTAAAGTAACGGTGGAATGATAAAATAATTACTACACTATTTTCATCAATCTCTTGAATAGCACGTATGACCTCACTTGTTTCAAAATTTAATAAAACAACATTCGGTCGCAAAAGATTTAATGTAAAATGAAGCCACTGTGCAGCTAAATGGGAAGAGCCATTCCCTGCAATATATATTTTTTTCTTCTCATGGAGCAATACTGAAGCTCGATTAAAATCTTCCTCGTTAATGTTTTTAGCCATATTTAAAATGCGAGATGCATCCTTTTCCATCGTCTTTACATAAAAACGTGGATTTTCAAAAAGAGCTTGCTTCGATTGCAAATAATTCTGCAAACTACTTGCATTCCCTTCATTAAATAAATGCATGGTTACCTGACGTTGCAATTGTGCATAACCAGATAAGCCTAATGCGTAACAAAAACGGATAACTGTCGTTTCACTTACTCCGGCCTTTTCCCCTACATATGAAGCAGAGTGGATTCCTACTGTCTGTAAATTTTTTAATATGAATGTAGCTACCTTTTGTTGACTTTTAGACAACTCTTGATATTTCTCTTGAATCATTTGCTGAATTGTTTGATCTCTCATAAAAGAAGCTCATCCTTTTTTTATCTATACTATGAAGTCGTTACTTCATTTTCATGTACACTAGACTAACATAATAATTTTCAGAATTCAATATTTTTTCTGAAATTTATGTTTCCTTACTGTTACCTGCCTAAATCTATCCTCCGACATTTAATAAATTTCGCTTCAGTTAAACTGCGAACCCACTCAACCTATGCTATATTTAAAACCATGGAACTATGAAAGGGTGTTAACAATGGCAAAGAGCGTAGTAATTGCTGAAAAACCTTCTGTAGCACGTGATATTGCACGTGTGCTGAAGTGTAATAAAAAAGGAAATGGCTTCCTTGAAGGAGATAAATATATTGTGACTTGGGCGCTTGGACATCTTGTAACACTGGCTGACCCAGAAAGCTATGATGTGAAATATAAAACATGGAATCTTGAAGATCTCCCCATGTTACCTGAACGCTTAAAATTAACGGTTATAAAGCAAACTGGAAAGCAATTTAATGCGGTCAAAAGTCAGCTTACACGTAATGATGTTAATGAAATCATCATTGCTACAGATGCTGGACGTGAAGGTGAATTAGTAGCACGCTGGATACTTGATAAAGTGAAAATTAAAAAGCCTTTGAAACGCTTATGGATTTCCTCTGTTACCGATAAGGCAATAAAAGATGGGTTTGCTAATCTAAAGCCAGGCAATGCATATGATAATCTCTATGCCTCTGCTGTAGCTCGCTCAGAGGCAGATTGGTATATCGGGCTTAATGCTACTCGTGCTTTAACTACCCGCTTTAACGCACAGTTGAATTGCGGACGTGTACAAACACCAACAGTAGCAATAATTGCTGCACGTGAAGATGAAATTAAAAACTTTAAGGCACAAACTTATTATGGTATTGAAGCGCAAACAACTGACAACTTGAAGCTCACATGGCAAGACCAAAATGGAAATAGTCGTAGCTTCGATAAAGATAAAATCGATACGCTGGTCAAAAAAATTGGAAATAGCAATGCCATCGTTGCGGACATTGAAAAGAAACCTAAAAAATCATTTGCACCTGGTCTTTATGATTTAACTGAATTGCAGCGAGATGCCAATAAAATCTTCGGCTACTCAGCGAAAGAAACATTGAATATCATGCAAAAACTCTATGAGCAACATAAAGTGTTAACTTATCCACGTACGGATTCTCGCTTTATTTCACAGGATATCGTTGCTACACTACCAGAACGCTTAAAGGCCTGTGGTATTGGTGAATATCGCTCCATCGCCAATAAACTGCTTACTAAACCAATCAAGCCAACAAAGGCCTTTGTCGATGATAGTAAAGTATCAGATCATCATGCGATTATTCCAACAGAGGGCTATGTAAATTATTCAGCTTTCACAGATAAGGAACGTAAAATTTATGATCTTGTTGTAAGGCGTTTCCTAGCTGTTCTACTGCCTGCTTTTGAATATGAACAACTAACACTGCGTGCAAAAATTGGCGATGAAAGCTTTATTGCTCGTGGAAAAACGATTTTATCATCTGGCTGGAAGGAAGTTTATGAGCATCGCTTTGATGATGAGGACACAACAGATGACGTAAAGGAACAAATACTACCACGCATTGATAAGGGCGATATATTAAAAGTAAAGCTTATTGCCCAAACTTCTGGTCAAACAAAGCCACCTGCTCGATTTAATGAAGCTACTCTTTTATCAGCCATGGAAAACCCAACAAAATATATGGCAACGAATGATAAAAAATTAGCCGATACATTAAAATCTACAGGCGGTCTTGGCACAGTCGCTACACGTGCAGATATTATTGAAAAGCTTTTCAATTCCTTCTTAATAGAAAAGCGTGGTGGCAAAGATATTTATATTACCTCTAAAGGTCGTCAACTACTCGACCTAGTGCCAGAGGAATTAAAATCCCCTGCCCTGACAGCAGATTGGGAGCAAAAGCTTGAACTTATTGCAAAGGGCAAGCTAAAAAAAGATGTATTTATTAGCGAGATGAAAAATTACACAAAGGAAATTGTTACAGAGATTAAGGGTAGTGACAAAAAGTATAAGCATGATAATATCTCTACCAAATCATGTCCTGATTGCGGTAAACCAATGCTTGAAGTGAATGGCAAGAAAGGAAAAATGCTTGTCTGCCAAGATCGCGAATGTGGTCATCGGAAAAATGTCTCACGTACCACAAATGCACGTTGTCCACAATGTCATAAAAAATTAGAGCTTCGCGGAGAAGGTGATGGTCAAATTTTCGTTTGTAAATGTGGCTATCGTGAAAAATTATCCGCCTTTGAAGCAAGACGTAAAAAAGAAGGCGGAGGCAAGGTCGACAAGCGCTCCGTACAAAAGTACTTAAAGCAGCAAAACAACGAGGAGCCTGTGAACAATGCACTTGCTGAAGCATTGAAGGGATTAAAGTTCGATTAATTAAAAGGGCAAATTCACTCTATATGTGAATTTGCTCTTTTATTATGCATACTCATCCCTTCAAAACATATCTTGAATTGACTGAATATTCTATATCAAAGGAGGTTTTGAATGGAAGCAAAAAATTTTAGGCCACGCAATGTGATTTTTATGACGGTTGTGGTAGGTGTCTCTGTGTTAATTGGCCAAGCTATTTATGTCTTGTTTATTGATGTGCCTTTCCCATAAAAAAGATTTATATCCTTAATTGACTAAGTAAATATTTTCTATTATTAATTATTTCCTGATGATGCGGTTTCCATTTTTGCGCCTCTAAATTATGCTGATAGGCATTTTCAAATAACCGTAACTCCCTGTATAAAAGGCTTAATTGTAGATGAGGAATCCATGTTGAATATGCCCGTTTTTGGACAGTCATTGTATCGACAGGAGCTTGTTGCAAGGCTTGAGAGTACCAGTAAATAGCCTCTTTATGTTTTAGTTGCTCCATAAAAAATTGGCCCATTCGGCAACATGCTTCTGGCTTTGGTCGATCATATAAGAAAGATTGCAAAATAGCTTGCTGTGCTTGTTGATCATCATGTAAACGTCGATAGCATTCCCCTACATGTAAGCAAGCTTCAATGCAATCATCTGTTGTGCCTAAGTTACTATCCAAAAATAGATTGTATTGATTAATAGCTTCTAGGTAACGTTGATGTAATTTTAATTCATTCCCATAATGAAATGTCTCAATTGCTGAAAGAGAATGTCCATCCTTTATTAATCCCTCATAAATACGTATATTACGATGGATATCTTTTGTTAACGGTAAATGTGTAACAGCGATATCACTATGGTAGAGCTGCCCAGACACCCTTAAATTCTCATGGACAGCACCTTCCCATTGAAAATGATTCGCCCTTTTTACTAGACGATATTTTCGTTCACTACACTCCACTTCTCCGTCACAGTCAAGCGTCAAATAATAATCCATTGTTACAGCATCAATAGAGGGAAATAAGGATTGCTTTAGTTGGCTGAACTTGTACTGATTTTCCTTTGTCATAACATCATCAGCATCGAGCCATAAAATATAGTCTTTTGTTGCTTGCTGAAAGGAAAAATTTCGTGCTTTAGCAAAATGATCACACCAGGAAAAATCGTAAATTCGAGAGGTAAAATTTTGGACAATCTCCTTTGTTCGATCAGTTGAGCCTGTATCAATGATGTTGATCTCATCCACTAGGTGCTGAACCGAATCTAAGCATCTTTCAATCGTACATTGTGCATTTCTCACAATCATACATAAACTAATTGATAACATCTGTCCCCTCCTTAACAAGGTTTTACTATATGCTAATGTAGTATTTTATCGAAAAAATTTTCCGATTATCACCTAACTTTGTAAATTAATCATGTAAATCAAAAAAAACGAACGCGTCTCACGTTCGTTTTTTTCTAGCAATTGATATCCTGCTGAATCAAGATAAATATTGCTCGCGCCATGATAATTGTTCTTTGTCTGTAAGCTGTTGCTCTAAATGGTGATCCCATTGATTGAGTAATGTATTCCACACTCGTACAAATACTATATCCTGCTCCTTATCATAAAGAACAAACTCTAAACACGGGCTATCATTAATTTGTTGAGCTTCTGTTTGAACAATATTTGCGATGACTTTCTGAGAGTTCCCTTCCTCCTCTTCATCCACTTCCTGTAAAGCTGCGATCACCATGGACTCCTCAAACTGTTCCTGTTGCTCTGCTTCTTTGTCAATATAACGATAGAGCTCTGGCAATTCATCATATTCATCATTATTCGTATCGACTGTGAGAAATGATTGATGGCAAGGACTAAAGTAAAGCGTGGAGGTTTCTTCTTCTAGTTCTTCTTCAAAAATACCTCGTTCTAGCTGTTGCTGCCCTTTCTCAGTTAGTCTATAGAAATCATCTTCATTCCTCACAAGATTTACTCGAATCATTAAAGAAATCAAGTCCTCGATAAATAATGGATCTACAAGCAATAGCTCACTCAATTCCTGTGTGTTTCCAAAATCGGCCTCTTGAATACTAAGCAGAAGCATTGTCATTAAGACATCCATTGTTGAACGGCGAACTGGCTTATAGGTCACATCAACTGTCCGAATGGGAATACACCATTCAGCCGTTTTGACAATCTTAATATTACGATTCTGCTGAAGCTCACGCATAAGCCGTTGCTGTAATTTTGACAATCTATATCACCAATCCTTCATGATTACGCAAGCCATCGTAGGATTTTACTGTCTTTAATAAATTTGCATACATCTCTCTTGTATCTTGATGTTTTGCACGTTTTGCAAACATTTCTGCACTTCCAACAAGCAGTAGTAACTCACGAGCACGAGATAGCGCGACATTTAAACGACGATAATCTCTGGCAAAACCAATATCCCCGCCTTTAGGTGTATTACGAACCATACTCACTAAAACGACATCCATTTCCATTCCTTGGAATTTATCAACAGTCCCTGTTCTAAATTGCAGGTGTGGTAGCTGTAATTCCTGCTGAAGAAGGCGATTAATTTTCTTTACCTGCTCACCGTAGAAACTGATGACACCAACGCTTTTTTGAGCATCCTGTGGCATACGCCCTGCTTCTTTTGCCGCCTTCACCGCTTCATTGAGATCCAGCAAAATACGTCTAATTGTTAGTAATTCACCTTCATTATAACGACTCGTTCCACCTTTTACTTGCTCCTCTAAATAAGGTTTTTCTGTTGGAATATCAATCCATAGTAAATGGTCATCACGTTTTATAAATTGCCCCTCTAAGCCATGATCTCTTGCTGCATCCGAATCTGGTAAGCCACATTGCAAGCCATTTTCCTCTTTCGCATAAAATGGTGTGATACTTTGCATAATCTTCTCATGCATGCGGTATTGCAGTGCTAGCATTTGCTTATGTGTTGGTGGCAAATTATTAAATAAGCGCTCAAATAGAGATTCACGCAACAGATTTTTTAATTCCTGTGCACCCTCAAAGTTTGGATCTTCTTCAAGCATTGCCTTTAATGTTTCCTCTAGTGTATCATCTCCAAGCAATGGTGGTAGCTGATGATGATCACCTACTAATATAACTTTCTTCCCCTTCAGCATTGGTAAAAGTAATTCTGGGGGTGTTGCCTTTGAAACTTCATCAATAATAACCACATCAAAGGTTGGATAATTTTCCATAAACTCCTTACTAGCAGAGGCTACGCATGTTGTTCCAATAACGTTCGCATGACGCACATATAATTTTCGAATTTCATCTAAATCATACTCTGTTGCGTTTTGTAGTTTTTCACGCCATTGTTCTTGTAGTTTTTTACGAAGTGGTAGCTGTTTTTCCTGACGTTGTAATGCTTTAATTGCTTGGTTTGCAGTTTGTATAGCTTCCTTCACCTCTTCTGCCGTTCGTTCTGGCGTAGATTGTAAAAGCTTTGTATAGGAAGCTAATTGCTTTTCTTTCTTCAATCCAGCTATATTAATGCCTTTTATCTGTTCTTCCATCTGCGTTAGCTGCTGCTCTACTTCCTGCAAGTTTGTTTGGATAGTCTGTAAAGAGGCTTGTTTAGGAACAAGTTGTACTTTAGCCTGTTCCACTGCCTCAAGCTGCTGCTTTGCTTGTTGAAGAGACTCTCTAGCTTGTGAGGCAAGAATTTTTAAATATTCTACAGATTCTTCTGGTTCTTCAGTAATCTGAAAGGCGTTTGCCAGTTGTTGTAACCGTTCAGTATGTTGTATAAATGGTTGGAGCTGCCGCTGGTAACTTTGCACATCAAAGCTAGTTATTGCACACTCCTGATGAATTAAAGTTACTAGGTTTTTACGAAAAGTTTCGTATTCCTGATCTTTATGGTCTTGCTGTTGCTTTAGTGCTATTCCCTTTTGCCAAACAAAATCACGACGCATATATAGCCCGAGCAAATAACTTTCAATAACATCACTTGCTGGTGCTTGACCATCTTGAAAAGCCGTGTTTAACTGTGCGAATACACCAGTAAGGTTTTGCAAAGAAAACGATTGTACTGGTTGTAGTCTACTTTTAGCAAGGGCACGCTCCTTGACTTCATGCGTAACCAAAGCCTCAAGCTTCACAATTGCTTTTTGTAAACGAGCATTAATTGTTGACCATGCCTCTAAATCCTTAGCATCTTCTAAATGCTGCAAGCGATCAATTTGCTGCGAAAGTACATGAGAAGGACGAATTTGATAATGTTGTAAAAAACGCTGGATAAGCTCAAATGAGGTTAAGGTATATATATATTTTTGCGCTTCCTTCATGATAACGAGACGATTGCTTTCGATTTCATATTTCTGCTGTATCTCTTCAAATTGCTGTGTTAACTGGTGCTTTTGCTCTTGTAGTTCTTTATATTGAGCAGCAGCCTCTAGATGTTTTACTTTTTCAGCAGTTTCCTGAATCGTACTTTGTAATTGCTCAACTGAAGGGTAATCAGCAAGTGTCTGTTCAAGCTGCTGTACAATTGGCTCAATTTGTGCGAGCTGTTTTATATAATGCTCTTTTTGAGCTTCACATGTTTGTTGCTCTGTTTTAGCAGCCTTCAATTCTTTTTTTAATGCTTGAATCTCCTGCTGTAGAATGGGTTCTTCAATAGCTGCCTGCTCTTTTGCAGCAATTTCCTGTGTTAATTGCTCTAGCCATTGCTCTAATTTCTCTTGCTCATCCTTTGCTTTTACAAGATTTGCTTCTAGCTCTTTCTGACGGTCTGGAAATATTGTAATTGCTTCTTCAATCGCAGCAAGTGTCTGCTCACGCCACTGCAGTGCAACATTTTCCTCTATAAATTTTTTACCCTCTTCCTCAATACTCTCCGTTCTACCATAGCGTAAAATTCGAATTTCTTGATTGGACAGTAAGCGTCCTAATGCATTATCTACAGCTAAATTAGACTGTGAGGCAACAAGTGTTTTTAAGCCTGCTTTAACATTTTGCTGACAAATCTCTGAAATGACAGTTGTTTTCCCCGTACCAGGTGGACCCTGAATGACATACAAATCCTCAACGGATAATGCACCTAAAACGGCTCGTCGTTGATATTCATTTAAATTATTATGAAACTCAATATCTTCGCGTAGCTTGGATGCGCGAACTGTAGGACGCCGCTCAAACAGTATTGTTTCTAAATTAGGGTTTACTGCCTCACCCTTTTCTAACTTTGTAAAACCATTACGTAGTCGTCGAATTTGGCTTAATGTTGCAAAATTACTGAAGCTCGCTTGTTTTGTACGAAGATTCAGCTGATCTCTGCGAGCTAAATCCTGTACGAAAGGTTTTAAATCAATTTCAACCGTTTGCTTTCCTGCATTCGCCTTTAAAACCTGCCCAATTTCGCCACGAACTCCTTGAATGCTAACACTTAAACCCTCTAGCTTTTTCCACTCTTTACTTTTTATGTAGGGGCATACAATGGTTAAGCGTGTAAAGTCTTCATTGAAATAGCTTTGCTTAAATTCTGTATGAATATCATCAATTGTCGCGTCTTGTTCTTGTATCTTTAGATAGCCTTCCCAGCTGGCTATACGTTTTTTTACATACTCTGTACGTTCTTCTGCAATCGGTAGCTGTCTTATTTTGCTGTGCAGCTCAAGTGGAATACCTGCTCCATTATTAGGCTTCGTCACAAATTGTAATGCGGCTGCTAGGCGACGGTTTGTGTTAATAGGTCCACGCATATGGACAAATCGTATATTGGTTGCCAGCAAACCTTCCACCTTTAGCACACAATCCATAATGACCGTTTTCTTAGCAAGAAGATCGGATAATTTTTCGTTGTCCTCTGCATTAAAATAGATGGATAAAAAGGTTTCACCAACTGTTTTTGCTTTTCGTTTTTCAATATAGACAGTAAAGGATCTTTGTAACGCAAAAAAGGCATGCTCGTTTGCTGAGCATTCCTCTACCGCTTCCTTCGCCTTATTGGTCAAAATAAGATTACAGCGTTGTTTTTCTAGTAAAGCGATGTCCTGCATGAGCAGCCCTCCTTCCTGTGTCACTAAAGTTTTATTTTATCACATCCTAAAACAATACTTACAAAGAAAAATCCCCTGCACAGTGATTTCTTACCACCGTACAAGGGCTATCTTAATGTTGGTCAATTGTTTCTTTGGGCAAGTTCTTGCTCATTTCACAGTATTGAACAAATACCCGTGCTAATTCACGTAAACGGCTATGAACGTCTGCATCTACAATATTATTGTTTGCATCAAAATGTGATGTATGTGTATACACATAATTTGGTGTAACAAGCGCTCGGAAGTAGTCTAAAATAGGCTTTAATTGATTTTCGACTACAAGATGATGCTGGTATGTGCCTCCATTTGCAACAATGGATACAGGCTTATAGCGCATTGTTTTAGGGTGTAAGAAGTCAAAGGCATTTTTCAAAACACCTGGAATAGACGCTTGGAAAATAGGCGTTGCAATAATGTAAGCGTCTGCCTCCTCAAATTGTTGAATCATTTTTTTCATATCATCATTTAATGGAGAACCATCCACAATTTGATGCTTATATTGACTAAAATGCATCATTTCTAACTCGAAACTAGCATCTAATTCTTTAATATATTGCTCCACTTGCTCTAAAATAGCACCAGTTTTACGACCAAACATCGTGCCATCTACGAGTAAAATTTTCATCATTACTATGCCTCCACATTCATCTTCTACAATAATATTGTAACAAATGAAAAGTGGCTCGGAAAGGATTGTCATGACTTTAGATATAAATTCAGCCTTTAGACGGAACGCCAAAATTATTCCCTAAATTAATTATCCTGATCATGATGTCGGAAATGGACTTCCTTATCAATGACCGTTTCCTCCAGCTTATATTTATCTCGATTAATAACAACCTCACGATTTACTTTCTCGCCTTCATTCAGCTTATCCCAATTAAATAATATCTCTCTTGAAATGTCCTCTTCTGATACTTCTGGATACTCTAATGTTGCTAACTCATCTGATGGATAAATAGTGACTGGCTGTTGTTTACCATATAGGGCAATGATAATCATAGCCTTTGCCACTTGTGTAGCTTCGATTGCTCTAGAACGCTTTAAAGGTCCAATTAATAAAGGCTGTGCAAGCTTTAATAATTTTTCTCCTGCCTTTTCTCCTAATCGAAATTCTCCTCGGTTCCCTACTAAGAGTGAGGGACGAATAATGGAAAGTCTTTGTAAGCCTAGTTCCTGTAAATCATGCTCAAGTTTGCCTTTAACTCGATTATAGTAAAATGGAGAATTCTCATTAGCTCCCATTGCCGTAATCACAAGAAAATGAGGGATTCCCCGTTTTTTTGCTAAAGAGGCAATTGCTAATGGGTATTCAAAATCTACCTTTTCAAACATTTCACGAGAGCCTGCCTTTTTAATGGTTGTACCTAAGCAACAATACAACTCGTGAGCAAATCCTATATCGTTTTCTTCTATTCTATCAAAATCACGAATTTTCACTTCTAACTTCGGATGCGTAAAAGTTAGCCCTCTTCGTGCAATAACTGTTACTGAAATATACTCATCATTTTCACATAATTGTTCAACTAGAGCGGAGCCGGTTAAACCAGTCGCCCCTACAACAATCGCTGCACGCATACTCATTTTTTCTCCCATCCTTCTACATATTGATAGTGTATCAATGACGCCTCACGCTAACAGCATCCAGATTTTTCCGAATCCGCACTACAAGCTCGTCTTCCAAATCCGCAATACCTTACGTAGGCTTTATCCTGACACATTGGAATTAAGCAAAAACATGCTATCGTCTCTCTTTGTGCAGAGGGATTTTTCTAAATCAAGATAAAGACCTTCCAGTTGTTATGTATCATTCCTACCAATGGCCTTACTATCTATATCGACCATTTCTTTAATGATTAAAACAGATTAAAGATAGCTATTTTAGAGGATTCCTTTAGAGACATTCATGATCAAATCCTAAATTTTACACATACTTGCTCTTTCTTCGCCATAATTTAAAGAGACAGAGGAAAGGATGGGATACATTTGCAAAACGAAACACACGCAATTGAACCAAAAAAAACGATTGTTTTCATTATTGAAAGCTGTATTGATAAAGGGCTGTATCCTTTTGAACGGGTTTCAACATTAGCTAAACTACTTTCGAATGAGAAGGTTTTTATCTTTGTAAAGACTCCTTCAAATGACGGAATCCAAATTTTAATGAATGAAGGAGTTTCTCCTATTCTATTTGATCACTTTAACGAATTACCTAAGCAAATCAAAGGACTTCAACCTGATTTAATTGTTAGAGATGGGCGAAATTCTGAAAGTTGGCAAGTAGAAGAATTACGACCTTTCTGCAAAACAATTATTCATTTTGACGATTTTGGTGAAGGTGGCCAAGCCTGTGATTGTGTACTACTAGCACTCTATCAAGAAGTGAAAGATTATTTACCATCGCATTATATTGGTGGAAGCTTTGTTTTTGCTCTTCCAGATGCCTATCAACATTTCGATAATATACCTGATAGTAAAACACCTGAAAATCCGCCTCATATCGTTGTCGCTTTTGAGGATGGGGACGAGCATAATTTAACATATCGAACACTTCGACACCTAACTCAACTACAAATACCACTACAAATTACAGTTATGATTGACGACAGCTATCGCCATGCAACGGATGACTTGCAAATGATGGTACTTAGTCGTCGCAATACTGCCATTCTTCGAGATAAAAATGCACTCCTCAAACTACTACCTAAAGCAGATGTCATTATTTGTAATGCTAACTATACACCTTATAAAATTGCCTCTTATGGTGTACCATGCATTACACTTGCGCAAACTGAAGCTGAGCTTTTACACGCCTTCCCTCGCGAGCACAACGGCTTTATTCATCTAGGACTTGGTCGTAAAATGAAGCAATCACAAATACAAAATGCTGTCATGGAATTTCTTTTACACGAAGCCCGCAGTGAACGAGCAGTGAGAAAACAGCGACAGCTCAATCTTGCTGGTAATAATGAAACACTCCAAGCATTACTCTTAGATTTTGCTTATGATCGTCATAATATCGCTTCTACTTAGTGCTACTTCCAAGATGATTATGATACAATATATAAGAATTTTTCACTCCAACTCCTCTTATAGAAGTTGGGACATCAGTATATTCAACAAGTACCCGATTGATTTTAAAGAATAAGCGGTGGGGGATTCTTAAAACCTCCATCGCTTTTACACGCATTCACTATAAAAACATTCTCAAAAGGAGTAGTCATCATGCCAACAAAAAGTGATATTGAATACCAAATTAGAGAGTTAAAAATGGACTATATCAATTTACAAGGTGATATAGAAAAGTTGGAGTCCACTGGGCACAATGATCAGGTAGCTAAGGCAGAGCAACGTCTTGCGAATATGGAAGCACAATTAGCCGAACTTAACAAGCAACTTGCAGAACTATAAAATGTAAACAAGAAAGATAGTTGGAGGAACAGATATGGCAATATTAACAGTAGAAAATTTAGGTCACTCTTTCGGTGATCGTACACTCTTTAAAGATGTATCGTTTCGCTTAGTGGAAGGTGATCATATTGGACTTGTAGGAGCGAATGGTGTCGGTAAGTCTACTTTAATGGGCATCATTACAGGTCAAACGATCCACGATACAGGAAAAGTTGAGTGGCTGCCTGGTACACACTATGGTTATCTAGACCAACATACCGTCCTATCGGCTGGTAGAACCATGCGTGAAGTATTACGCGATGCCTTTTTACCATTATATAAAAAAGAAGAAGAACTGAATGAAATTACTGGCAAGATGGCAGAGGCAACGCCTGAAGAATTAGAAGTACTTTTAGAACAAATGGCAGAAGTGCAAGATGCATTAGATGCAGGAGATTTTTATTCATTAGATATGAAAATTGAAGAGGTGGCACGTGGACTTGGACTTGATGCCATTGGCTTAGAGCGTGATGTAGCTGCTCTTTCTGGTGGACAACGCACAAAGGTACTACTTGCTAAGCTTTTATTAGAAAAACCAAAAGTACTTTTACTAGATGAGCCTACGAACTATCTTGACGAAGAACATATTACTTGGTTGAAAATTTATTTAAAGAACTATCCATATGCCTTCCTTCTAATCTCACATGATACAGAGTTTATGAACGAAACAGTGGATGTCATCTTCCAACTAGAATTTTCAAAGTTAACTCGTTATACTGCAACATACGAAAAATTCCTTGAACTTGCTGAAATTAATAAACGTCAGCATATTGAAGCCTATGAAAAGCAACAGGAATTCATCAAAAAACAAGAAGATTTTATAGCCAAAAACAAGGCACGTTACTCCACTACTGGTCGTGCAAAATCACGTGCTAAGCAACTTGATCGTTTAGAGCGAATAGATCGCCCAGAAACAGCTGTAAAACCAGAATTCGGTTTTAAAGAAGCCCGTTCATCTAGCCGCTATGTTGTAGAGGCCGAGAACTTAGTTATTGGTTACGATAAAGACAAGCCATTACTTCCCCCACTATCTTTTGCTATTGAACGAGGGGAAAAAATTGCTTTAGTCGGTATGAACGGTGTGGGTAAATCCACATTATTAAAAACAATGTTAGGTAAAATTAATGCGCTTGGCGGGAAAGTAGTCCGTGGTGACTACCTGTATCCTTCTTACTTCGAACAGGAAGTAAAAGCAGAGAAAATCACACCGATAGATGATGTTTGGAATGCCTTCCCTTCTATGGAACAAGCCCAAGTACGTGCAGCTTTAGCAAGAGCAGGTCTAAAAACCGACCATATTACACGTCCACTTAATTCATTATCTGGTGGCGAGCAAGCTAAAGTTCGTTTATGTAAATTAATGATGGAGGAAGCTAACTGGCTACTCTTCGACGAACCGACAAACCATTTAGATGTAGATGCAAAAAATGAATTAAAACGTGCCATGAAGGAATTTAAAGGTACCATTGTGCTAGTAAGTCACGAACCTGATTTCTATGAAGGACTCGTAACAAAAGTCTGGAATGTTCAAGATTGGTTTACTTCTGGACAACAAGGCCAAGACTAATTATTTCAAGGGCAGCTCCAACATGTTATGGGGCTGCTCTTTTAAATTTTTTTAACTTCTATGTATAAATAGCCTCATTTAAACATACTATAATCAGTGGACTAACAATTTTACCCCTACTTCCAACTAACTCTCTCCTACGAGACAACTTAGAATTCTAGTAGTTCCTATTAATTCAACATGGATTTTATAGCTTAAAAAGACATTTTCTATAGAGTTAACATAACTTACATCATTGTAAGCTGAATAAACGAAACTTTTTACGCTTATCTTCGTATATTTTAATATAACTGAAAAAATAATAATTCGATTGAGAAATTTTTTCAATTAACTATTGATTTATATATAGCTTACTAGTAAGATATATATATAAACTATTAACTTACTAATAAGCTATTTGTAAAATATAATCTAAAAAAGAAAGCGAGGAATGAAGAATGACAGTTACAATTTACTCACAAGCGAGCTGTTCTTCATCCAGAAAAGCACTTAAATGGTTAAAAGATCACAACATAGAATATAAAGAAAAACGTATTACATCTCATCCACTTACACTTGCAGAATTCAAAGAAATTCTAAGTATGACTGAAGATGGCACAGATGAAATCATTGCAACAAACTCAAATGACTTTAAAAACTTAAATATCGACATCGACCAACTTTCTATTCAAGAGCTATTTGCTATCATTCAGGCACACCCAAGAATGTTGCGTAGCCCTATTATAATAGATGAAAAACGTATTCAAGTTGGTTACAATGAGATGGACATCCGTCGTTTTATCCCACGTAAAGTACGTGCTTACGAATTAAATGCGATGACAAGATTGGCACAAGAAAGTTAAAACAGTTTTGGAGATGACCTTCTATGGACCAAGAAAAACAAAAAGCCATTACCTCGTTGTTTGAAGTCGTTTCATCTATTGAGCGTAAGTGGGCAAACGAGTGGAATAATCATAATGTACTCGGCTTTTCAAAATCCCATATTTTAATTTTAGACTACTTATCGCAGGAGGGCCCAAAACGCCCTTCTGCTATTGCTGAGCGGTTAAAAGTAACTACTGGTGGTGTCACTGTTTTAACAACCAAGCTGATAAATGGTGGCTTTATTGAAAAAACACAGCATGCCACAGACCGCCGTGCTTCTCAACTAGTCATTACGGCTGACGGTGAAAACATATTAAAAGAATCTCGTCAACAAGTGAGCGAAATCATTAATAATATGTTTGGTATGCTAACAGCGGAGGAACTGCAAACCTTACGAACTATTTTCTCTAAATGTTTATTGGATGTGGAGACAAATCGACCAGATTAAAGCACAATAAAAAGATGCATTTGCAACTGTTTGCGAATGCATCTTTTTTGATTAGTCGACCAAATACTTCCGTCTAAGTACTGTGATGTGCGACCAATCTGCTTTATTACGCTGGTAGCACAGATTCCACAATAGCTGTATCTGACATGAGCATTTCTTTTAATCGAGCCTTTGCACGGAATAAACGAGATTTCACAGTACCAATGGAAACTTTCATAATTGTAGAGATTTCTGCAAGTGAGTATTGGTCTATGTAGAAATACCATAAAGTCTTTCTATAAATAGCATCTAATTGCTCCATTTTATCCTGGACTAGTTTTGTTACAATGTCCTTTTCAATTTTTTCTTCTGTAGAAATATCGTTATTGGGAACCAAATCTAGAATCGGCACGTCTAATGTTTCAGGTTGGTTCATCATATATTTGCTACGTCGTACTTTTTTACGATAGCGATCTCTAAATGTATTCATTGTAATAGTTGTTAGCCAAGCTTTAATATGCTCTACTTCGGCCACGCTATCTTCATAGCGTACAACCTTAACCCAAACTTCTTGCATTAAATCTTCAGCTTCTATATTATTGCGAGTTAGTTTTAAACATAAATGATATATATAACGATTGTATTCCTCGTATACGCCTTCTAATTTTTCATTCATTGTGTATGCCTCCGCTTCTTGTTCTTGCTTCTATACACATTCTCGCAAAATAATGTATTACACTCTATCGCATTGGCTTTCAATTTCATTACAATCGTGTAAGCTTAATCGCTTTCACTTGTAATATTCGTAAAAATTGTTTTACTACTATACTGCTTTCCCTCCAAAAAAGCTTTTGATGACAATAGTTACCTATTAATCAAACTATATTTTCAATAGTATTTATTGTCAGAATATTAATTAGCATTTGAAGAAACAAAAAATGCACTCCTATATAGAAGTGCATTGGGTGTTTTAGCTTAACAGTCCTAGACGAAAGGCTGAGGCAACGACCTGTGTTCGATTCTTTGCTTTGAGCTTTGTCATAAGACTGCTTACATAATCCCTGACAGTATGCTCACTTAAAAATAATAAACCAGCAATTTTTTTATTATCATATCCTTCGGCAAGCAGGCCAAGTATCATCGATTCCCTTTCAGTTAAATGAAGCACTGTATTCTTTTCTACCTTCTCGCCCTTACGTGATAAAAATAAACCTAAACGCTTCCCTACTTCCTCAAGGAGTGTTAATTCTTCCTTTGTACAATCAAACTCCTCCCCTAGCTGATCAAATGTTAACCACCCAAATAATTGATCTTGACGCAAAATGGGAATAAAAATAATCGAGGATAAATTAAATAATTGGATATGCTCTTCTTTCAAGTAATTTTTAGGATTTTTTAAATAAATGGGTTTTCTTGAACTAAGTATTGTGTTTTCCCCAGTCAACTCCCCTTTCATGCTTTGCACCTTAGGAAGCTCTGCGCCAATAACTCCATAAAAATGATTGGACCATGGGACATATGCGTAAAATACACATCTTTTATAACTAAAATACTCTTCACATTTTTTTAAAATCAGCGCTAAATCCTGATAACCTGAGGAACTAATAAGCAATTTATCAAGCCTATCTAATAGCTGTAGATGCCTAATTTTCTGATTTTCGCTAGCGATGTTACTAGTTTGGTTATCTCCCTCACAGTCATAATAAAGCTCTACAAGTAACGTAAATGTCGATAATACATACATGAAGATGGCGTTCGTTCGACTACTCTTCTGTTGAATCATAAAAGTAATCAATGCTTTCTCGAAAATTAATTGGAATAAATTAAAGCTCTTCCTATCAATAATGGACAACTGTGATTGAAGCCATGTGTTAAAAAAATACTTATCATCATTATTTAATTCCTCGATATTTGCATGTGTCATTAAACGCAAAAATGAATCTAATAGCATTGCTGTTCTTTTTCGATCTGCCCCAGTTATAGAAGGTTCTAGATTAAGGTAGATATTTGTATTCTCTTCAATTTGCTTATGATGAATTTTAATAAACAACACAAACTCTTGAAGTGTAACTTCTTCAATTGACTGAAATGGATGCGTCATAGGAAATTCTTCTCCTTCACACTAAAATACCCCTATAAATAGAGGATATTCACTCACTATATTATACAGCATCTTATAGGATAGTATTTCAAATTGAAAGGAGTAAGATGAAAGTATCGCTAAATAATGCGAATACTTTTGAATCCTAAGGTAACCATATAACCAGAAATAATGAAAGGTGCGTGCTTGAAATGAGATTAGAAAATAAAGTGGCCATTATTACAGGTGGAGGTACAGGAATCGGGAAAGAAACTGCACTATTATTTGCTAAAGAAGGAGCAAAAATAGTTATTACTGATATAAATGAGCAATCTGGTAACGAGGCAGTCCGTGATATTCAAGCTATTGGCGGTGAGGCATTATTTATCCGTCACGATGTTAGTAATGAAGAAGACTGGAAAAAGGTTGCAGATGAATCAATAAAAACATTTAACAAAGTCGATATTCTTTTCAATAATGCAGGTATTTATATCATAAAACCACTTGCAGAAATCGAGCTTTCTGACTGGAACCGCTTAATGTCCATTAATGTGACAGGTGTGTTCCTAGGTATGAAACATATTATGCCACTTATGGCTGAGCAACATCATGGATCTGTTATTAATGCCTCCTCTATTGCAGGCTTAACAGGTGCTGCTGGTCACGTCTTATATGGAGCTAGCAAAGGAGCTGTTCGCATTATGACCAAAGACGCTGCTATGGAATATGCTCCATATGGCGTACGTGTCAATTCTATTCATCCTGGCTACATCGATACAGGTATGGCAGACTATGCATCAGCAACAACAGGAAGCTCAAAAGATGAATTAGGCAAAAATTTATTCCCATTAGGACGTTTGGGCTCAGTTAAGGAAGTAGCGCAAACTGTATTGTTTTTAGCTTCTGATGAGTCTTCCTTCTCAACAGGTGCAGAATTCGTCATTGATGGCGGAGCAACAGCAAAATAACATTAAAGGTGGTCATTAATATGAAACTAAAAGATAAAGTAGCAATTGTTACAGGTGGGGCTAGTGGTATTGGTGAAGCCACAGTTCGTCTCTTTGTAGAAGAAGGAGCTAAAGTGGTTATTGCCGATTTTTCTGATCGTGGACAAAGCGTCTCTGAAGAATTAAATAACAATGGTTTTGATACACTCTTCGTGAAAACTGACGTAACAAATGAAGCAGACATTCAAAACATGATAAAAGAAACCGTTACTAAATACGGTAAACTTGATATTATGTATGCAAATGCTGGCGTAGCTGACGATGCACCAGCACACGAGCTTTCTTTCGAAAAATGGAAAAGAACAATTGATATTAATTTATCAGGTGTATTTCTTTCTGATAAATATGCCATTGAACAATTCCTGGCTCAAGGAACAGGTGGCGTCATTGTTAACGCTGGTTCAATTCATAGCTTCGTTGCCTTACCAAACCCTACAGCCTACTCATCTGCAAAAGGTGGCGTAAAGTTATTAACACAAAACCTATGTACTGCTTACGCTAAACAGGGTATTCGTGTAAATGCGGTTTGTCCTGGCTATATCGACACCCCTCTACTGGCTGAAGTGGATGCTCAAAAGAAAGAATATTTAGCATCCCTTCATCCACAAGGTCGTCTTGGTAAACCAGAGGAAATCGCTAAAGCCGTTCTCTTCTTAGCTAGCGATGACGCAAGCTTCGTCAATGGGACAACCCTTCTTGTTGATGGCGGTTATACTGCTCACTAATGGGACTTTGAATAGCCTGATAGCTAGTACATGTAATCATGCAGTTCTAGCCATTAATGGTATGAAGCGTCTGGCTGGTGTGTCTGATCCCTTTAAACTACTCAAGTAAGACTCAACCACAATTGCTATTTAGCTCTTGTGGTTTATTTTGTAGGTGCTATGTGTAATCTTTCAAGACAATTTAAGATTCCTAAAAGCAAATTGTGCTATACTATTTCTATTATCGAAATATTGGAAAGAGGGATACTAGATGACTAATTTACAGCAAATAGATGCTTATTTTACAGAACATCGTGAGGCACATTTAAATGAACTGAATGAATTTTTACGAATTCCAAGTATCAGTTCTTTATCAGAACATAAAGAAGATATTCAACATGCAGCTCAATGGCTAGCCAGTGCATTCGAAAAACTAAATCTTGAAAATATCTCTATTACACAAACAGCTGGACACCCTGTTGTTTATGCAGATTGGCTACATGCTGAAGGTAAACCAACTATTTTATTTTATGGTCATTATGATGTTCAACCTGTGGATCCTTTAAATTTATGGGATAGTGAGCCGTTTAATCCTACGATTCGAGACAATAAATTATTTGCTCGTGGCGCTAGTGATGATAAAGGGCAAGTATTTATGCACTTAAAAATGA
Organism: Lysinibacillus sp. FSL K6-4013; assembly: GCF_038630435.1. Taxonomy (NCBI): domain Bacteria; kingdom Bacillati; phylum Bacillota; class Bacilli; order Caryophanales; family Bacillaceae; genus Lysinibacillus; species Lysinibacillus sp. FSL K6-4013. The sequence goes on along the minus strand of NZ_CP152031.1, from coordinate 464,670 downwards.
TCGAGGCATTGTTTGCTACAACAGGGACATTACCAGTCAATGTTAAATTCATTTATGAAGGTGAGGAAGAAATCGGTAGCCCTCATCTCCCTGCCTATGTTGAACAATATAAAGAAAAACTAGCAGCCGATTTAATTTTAATTTCCGATACGGGACTTTATGGTCCTGGTAAGCCTGCTGTGTGCTATGGACTACGTGGCTTAACAGGCATTCAAATTGATGTTCGTGGAGCTAAGGGAGATTTACACTCGGGTCTTTATGGTGGTGGCGTACAAAATGCCATTCATGCATTGGCTGAAATTTTAGCATCTTTCCGTGATGAGCATGGTACGATTCAAGTTGAAGGTTTCTATGACAAAGTGTTGCCATTAACTGAAGAGGAACGTGAAGCCTATCTAGCACTTGGCTTTGATGAAGAATCTGTTAAACAGGAAGTTGGCGTAAAAGAATTATTCGGTGAACAAGGCTATTCTTACTTAGAACGAACTTGGGCGCGCCCAACACTAGAGGTTAACGGTGTATTTGGTGGTTTCTCAGGTGAAGGCATCAAAACAGTGCTACCAGCTGAAGCTGGCGCTAAAATCACATGCCGTCTTGTACCAAATCAAGAGCCCGATGAAATCGTGGCACTTTTAAAAGCACATGTTGAAAAGCACAAACCTGCTGGTGTAGAGATCAACATTTCTGAATTCGATAAAGGCCGTCCATTTCTAACGCCTTTCGATCATCCATTTATTCAGGCTGCTGGACGCTCCTATGAAAAAGTGTATAATGTACCAACAGCATACACACGTGGCGGTGGATCCATCCCTATCGTCGCTGCGTTTGATGAAATTTTAGAATTACCTGTGGTGTTAATGGGCTTCGGTCTATCAAGTGAAAACTTCCATGCACCAAATGAACACTTCCATTTAGAAAACTTTGATAAAGGCTTACGTGTTCTTAGTGATTATTTATATGAGGTTTCAGCATTACAAAAATAAATATCGAGTAATTAGAAAATCCCCTCACTTTTAAGGTGAAGGGATTTTTTTGTTTGATTACTCACCAAAAATCGTAACGATATCAGCTGCTTGTTTGCGTTCTTTGCCTTTTGGCACTTCATCAAAATAACCAACTTGTAGCATAGCAATGACACGCTCACCTGGCTGCACCTTTAATGCTTCACGGAATTTAGGATTATCTAGGAAGCCTGGCGTTTTCCAGCAAGAGCCTATGCCTCTATCCCATGCAAGTAATTGGATATTTTGAATAAATGTACTTGCTGCTGCATAATCTTCTAAACGTTCTTTTTGACGCACATCCTCTGGCACGATCACAAAGGCATAGCCACCTGGTAATGTAAATTTCAACATCTGCTTCGCTAAATCTTCACTTGAAAGCTCCTGCCATTTCGGAATTGTCAGGTCACGTAATAGCTGATGAAGGTTTGCTAATTCCTTTCCACAGGCAACAACTAATCGCCACGGCTCACGATTACCATGGTTTGGAGCCCATACCGCATCGTCAATAATAGCCATTAAATCCTCACGCTCCACAGGCTGACCATTAAACTTTTTAATGGAACGACGCTGAATAATTGCATCTCTAACAGATAAAATTTGTTCGCTCATATCAATTCTCCTTCTACCATAAGACAACATATTAGAGTTTATCTCTTCTATCTTTCACATTATCATAAATTTGTATGCTTTAAAACTACCTGTCCTTAAGCAAAGCTGTCATCTATATGATAGAAAAAGTAGGTCATGCTTGGCGTATAGGCAGTGGAATCCTCATAAAAATAAGGTCGATTAATACTATCTGAGGTATGGGCATTCACATATGGAATACCATTTTGAATACTTGTAACAATAACAGAGTGGTCAATTCTTCCATTCCCTTGAAAATCATAAAAAATGACATCTCCAAGCTCTAGTTCTTCTGCATATTGTACACGTCTACCCTTCAATCCAGTCGTAGACCCTTCTAAATACCATCGTAATGAATGGGCAACAGACCAGCTAAAGCTCCAATTTCCTTGCTGAATCCACCAGCCTTTATCTCTATTTGGTGCACCTCGCATTGGTGCCCCCCCTGCAAGTAAACACTGAGATATATAGTTCGTGCAATCTACATCAAAGTTTGGAAAAGCTGGATTACGTCTGTTCCACCACAAATTAGCATATTGAACTGCAGCCTGCCTATTATACATTTTTGCCATACATCCCCTCCTCATGCCATCATATGTCTATTCAAGTATTTCTATTAGTTAGGTCCTTCCTCATAATTCTTATTGAAATCCATTATATTCAGCATGTTCCTTTCCAATTTCAAGAACATTTTTGCTACAATAAGGATTAAAGATATGTCAATTTTATTTTATGACCAGAAGGGATGTTGAATGTGAAGCAGCATGCTGAGAAAGAGATTTTACAGCCAACTCTTTTATGCGATAAAAAAGGTAATTTAAATCCAGCAGCCATCGGATTTGCACGCAAGCCACTTATTAACAGCAATTTAAGCGGCCATCTCATGCGCAAAAAGAAATGGAACTATTGGTGTGTCTACGGTGATGAAATCTTGTTTTCAGCTACAATCAGTCATCTAGATTACGCAGCAGTCTGCTTCGTTTATTTTCTTGAATATGAAACACAGCGCTATTTCGAAAAAACGATCACAATTCCCTTCGGTGGTAAATTAAAAATGCCTACACAGGTTTTAGAATCTGTTTCATTTAAAAATAGCGAAATGATGATTGATTTAGTATATATACAAAATGAGACGCATCTATCTGTTTCCATACCAAACTTTGATGGAGATGTTTTACGAGCAAAGCTTATCATTCAGCACCCACCAACGGATGAAACATTAAATGTCGTTATTCCTTGGAATCGTAAAACATTTCAGTTTACAGGTAAGCATCACATACTGCCAACCTCAGGTGTTGTCACAATTGGTACTCGACGTTTTAATTTCTCAGCTGAGGAGAATTTTGCTGTGTTAGATTTTGGACGAGGTGTATGGCCACGTGAGGCATTATGGAATTGGGGAATGGCCTCTCAACGAGTACGTGGACGACGGATTGGACTTAATTTAGGAGGTAAGTGGACAGATGGCACCGGCATGACTGAAAATGCTGTTTTTGTAGATGGTAAAATGACAAAAATACATGAGGATTTATTATTTCAATATGATTCTGAAGATTATATGCAGCGTTGGAAAGTGGACACAAAATTTTCCAATCAGGTTTCCTTAACCTTTTCACCTTTTTTTGAGCGTACTGCTCTAACGAATGCCAAACTAGTTAAATCAGAGGTACATCAACTATTTGGCTATTACGACGGTTCCATTTTACTCGACAATGGCGAAACACTTGTTATTCAACAAATGCTAGGATGTATTGAAGAACATCGTGCAAAATGGTAGCACAAATCCTCTAGAAGACGTTGCTTTCCGTGGGTATTTTGAAAATGCAAATGATTCCACGGAAGCTTTTTTGTCTCCTACCTGTCACTACTTTGCTCTAACTAAAGGCCCGTAATATTTTTTCTGGATCATCTGTAAATATCGCCTGTACACCTAGTTGCTGTAAGCTTCGAGCATCACGTTGCTCATTTACGGTATATACACGTACAGTTGCACCTTCAGTGAGGGCTAGCTTAACTGATTTACGAAAGGAAGTTGGCAAACTTACATGTAACGCCTTAGCTGGAATAAGAGCAATGTAAGTAGGAAAATCCACCAACACCTCTGCAAACAATGCTGCACTTTCTATATAAGGCGCTATTTTTGATACTGTTTGCAATGATTCATGATTGAAAGAGGAAATGATCACCCGCTCTGTCATTTGCTGTGCTGCTACTTCTTTGAGCACGAGCGCTTCGATCCCTTCATATGCAATAATGTCTGTTTTCAGTTCAATGTTGATGCGATGATTGGTACCTGCAAAAAGCTCTAACACTTCCCCCAACGTTGGAATTACTTCATCTCCGAACTCCCGCGAAAACCACGAACCGAAATCAAATGTACGCAATTGCTGTAATGTAAAATCTTTTACATAGCCTGAGCCATTGGAGGTACGATCAATGGTTTCATCATGAATCACCACTACCTCTTTATCTGCAGTTAAATGAACATCTAGCTCTACCCCTGCTATAGGGAGCTTTGCTGCTGCTTGAAAGGCTGCCATCGTATTTTCTGGATAGTTTATCGAAACACCTCTATGTGCAAATATGTCCAAATTCATTAACCTCCTCTATTTTTTATTAAAGAAAAACCTTTCATCCCCTTGTAATAGTAGCATAATTAACTTTTTAGCTTTCACTTGATGGTAAATATTATATATAGTAGTATGATAATCTACTTTGAAATTGTAAGTACCTAGGAGGTGCTAAAAAATGACTGTACAACATCCAGATTTTCAGGCTGAAGTAGAACGGTTAGCGTATACCCAAGGCTATATGCAACAAATATTAGACGAATCACAACGAGATTTACAATCTGCTCAAGAAAATATCCGCAAATCTATGGCCGATCTTGATTACTTAGATTCAAGTTTAAGTTATTTAAATATCTTAACAAATGCCAGATTCTTTGAAATGGCACGTAATCAAAAAGAAGGTCTAGAGGCCGTTCGCAAGAAGCCCTATTTCGCTAGAATCCATTTCCAAAAAACAGGTGACCCGGAAGAATTTCTTTATATCGGGAAAACGTCTCTATTTCATCGTGAAACCCATGAGCCCATTATTGTTGACTGGCGTTCACCCGTAGCGAATGTTTATTATGATGGACGTCTTGGCGATATGGAGTACGATGTCCGTGGAGAAGTTCATAAAGGGCATCTCTTTGCTAAAAGGCAATACAAGATTGAAAATGGCGAATTACTCGAAATACGAGATATTGACTTAACAACAAATGATGAACTCCTACAAGAAGCATTGGCTGGAAAAGCAGATGTTCGTCTAACTGAAATTGTTTCAACCATTCAAAAGGAACAAAATGAAATTATTCGAGCACATCTTCGTCAACCAATCATTGTGCAAGGTGCTGCTGGCAGTGGAAAAACGACCATTGCTCTACACAGAATATCCTATTTCCTTTACACAATGGGTGAACATTTTAATCCTGAGCAGCTCATGATTTTAGCACCGAATAAGTTATTTATTGATTATATAGGCGATGTTTTACCAGAGCTTGGCGTCGATAAAATATGCCAAACTACTTTTACAGACTATGTTCTTTCTGCCACTAAGTTAAAGCTTAAGCTTCAAAATCCGAATGAGCAATTAGAGTCGCTCGTTGCTGGAGGTAGTCATCAGCCTACTGCCTGGATTGCTGAAATGAAAGGCTCTCTATACTATCGTGATGTCATCGAACGATACTTACAAAAGCTGGAACAAAAGATCGCAGAACAATTCGAAGATGTCTATATTGAAAAATACTGTATCATGCGCGCCTCCCACCTGAAGAAGCTATTTTTATATGAATTTTCATATATGCCTATCGAAAAGCGACTTGAACATATTAAAAAAGTGTTAGCAAGCCATGTTCGTCAAAAAAAACAGGCTGTTTTAGCTACACTCCATAAAAAGTACGATGAAGCATTGGGTAAAGCCTTAAATGGAATACGAGATGATGAAAAACGGCGACGTGTTGTCACAAAATTCATCGATGAGCGAGATGAGCGAATTCCCGCCATTGAGAAAGAAGCTAAATCAACGGCATCAGCTTATATGCGTCGTTTTACCAAACATAATATTAAAACACTCTATCGTACCCTTCTCACCGATGCAGAACTATTAGCAGAACTCGCTCCTGAATGGCATTATCTTGAACAGCAACAATTTTTGCAGGCACATCGTAAAGAACAATGGGTACTCGAAGATTTAGCTGCACTATACTATTTACATGCACGTTTAAAAGGCATTGCAGATGAATGGAAAATGCGTGTAGTCTTTATCGATGAGGTCCAAGATTATAGTTTATTTCAGCTTGCTGCTTTAAAAGCAGGTCTTGATACGGATATGTTCACAATGGTCGGTGATTTAGCTCAAGGTATTCATAGCTATCGCTCATTAACAGCATGGGAGCCTGTCCAAAGCTTATTTCCTCGTGCAACCTTCCGAACTTTGCAAAAAAGCTATCGAACAACCATTGAAATTATGGAAGTCGCGAATCAAATTCTAGCGCAAATGAATGAACAGCTACCTCTAGTAGAACCTGTTGTTCGTCATGGTAGCGTACCAAGTTTTATTCAAGCAGAGCAATTTGATGCTTTAAAAATTAAAGAAATCTTTGAAGCCATAAGTCAAAATGGCCATCGATCCATTGCTTTAATTTGCAAAACTACTGCAGAAGCCATTACTATACAACAGACATTAAAAGACAATGAGATTGCTTCACAACTACTAACGGAAAATGAATCCATTAATCAAGAAATGTTACTTGTTGTGCCAAGTCACCTAGCTAAGGGACTTGAATTCGATGCCGTCATTGTAGCTGCCTATGATACACCCTTTTACGATACGCCTATTGACCGAAAGCTACTTTATGTAGCTCTTACACGAGCCATGCATGAGCTATACTTAATCGGTCCATCTAAAAGTTCGTTCTTATTAGAAAATTAAAAAGTCGCTAATGGGCGACTTTTTTCTTTGCATCATTAATTTCTTGGTGGTAATTTATAAAACTTCCCTTTGGATAAATAAGCTTTCACAACTTTCCACCATGAGCTAGGGGCTTCCTTCGGAGGAGACTTTTTCTTTGGCAATGCTGGCATGCGCATGATCACGGCTCCTTTCTTAAAGCTTATTAATATTATATGAAGATAGTAGGTGATTATGATAAAAAAGGGCAATGAGTTGATATTAAATATTAAAATGTACCCTTTGTAAAGGACATTTTGAAAAAGGTTAGGCAACTTCTTGAAGCTGCTGTCTGTATTTTGCAGGCGGCAGCTTTTTTAAATTCCATTGCCCTCGATAATGATTGTAGTAAATCATATAACTCTTAATTTCTTTCTTTACTTCTTCTAACGTTTCACATGCTCTAATAGTTGTTTCATCTTTAAAATGCCCAAAGAACGATTCTTGTGGCGCATTATCCCAACAGTTTCCTCGACGTGACATGGACTGTCCTAAGCCAATTTTCTTCACTAAGGCTCGGAATTTTGGATTCGTATAGTGGAAACCTTGATCCGAATGGATAAAGGCATCCTCCCTTAAATGCCGATGTTTCTTTAATTTATGTAACGTATTGAGCGCAATTTCTATACCCAATGTAGAGGATACTTCATACGCTAAAATTTCATTTGTTTCGGCGTCTTTTATCGTTGATAAATAAGCACGTTTACCGCCTCCATATGTTAAATATGTGATGTCGGTTAGTAATACTTTTCCTGCCACACCTTGCTTGAAGTTGCGCTGTAAATTGTTAGGGCATATACGGTGTTCCTTCGTTGCTTTTGCCATACGACGCGCTGGATTGGCTTTTCGAATGGGACAGATAATATTAAACTTTTTCATAATGCGACGGATACGCTTAAGGTTGTACGTAATTTCATATTGGTTTTCTAGTGTCATTTTTATTTGACGTGCGCCTTTCTTTCGTCCTCGGAAATGAAAGGCCTTTAAAATGACTTCTTTCACCACTTCATCTTCTTCATTCTGTTTTTGACGAGTTAAGACAGCTTCTTCTCTAAAATAGCGATAGTAGCCTGAGCGTGAAACCTTTGCCATTTCACAAAGATATCGTACCATCCGTTTTAATTGATATTTTTCAATAATTTGATGGATTAACTCAAATTTTTGTGTAGTACTTATTTTGATTGCTTCCTTATCAGCTGCCTTTCGAGTTGATCTAGCTTTTTTAAAAATTCGTTTTCTGCTTCTAACAATTTCATCTTCGCCTCTAAGCGGGCGTATTTTTCTTCTATACTTAATTCGCGTTCTAAAGGGCGACCTGAAGCATGTTTTCTGGCATCTTCTAAGCCTGTAAGCCCATGCTCTTTATAAGCTGTACGCCAACGATTCGAAGCTCTCCGAATACGAGCTGGACCAAGGGCTTCAATGTCAAAACCCGCCTCAAAAAAGATTTCACTTGGATATTTTCCTTTATCGTATTCATCAATAAAAAATTCTTTAAATTCATCTGTATAAGTAATGGCTTTCGCGCTTACTGTTTTGACGTATGGATTTAATTTTAATTGTGCCTGTTGTTGTTCCGAAAAAAATTTTTTAGTCATACAATCTACCACCGCTCGTTTTTTCTTCATTATAAATAAAAATACCCTATAAGATGACCTTTTTGAAAGTGTCTATCTTATAGGGTACATTTTATATCACTCATAGCCCTTTTTTTCTATTGTTTTACATAATAATCAATTTGCTGCGCTTTCATAAAGCCCGCTTTTTCATAGACAGAAAGTGCTTTTTTATTGTCTACTTCTACATCTAGCATGACGAATGCTGCACCAACCTTACTCGCATAATCCTTTGAGAAGGAAAGAAGTGCTGTCCCAATACCTTGTCCTTCACAATTCGGATGTACAGCAAGTGCTGTTACCCACTGGATTTCATTTTCCTTAGCCGTTGTCACTGTTCCAACAACTGCGCCATCCCGATAAGCAATCCAAAGCTTTCGTCCATTTTTTGATGTATTAAAGGCAATAAGCTCTTCTGATTCTTCTGGTAAATCTCCAAATGCTTCACTATAAATAGTAATCAGTTCAGCTTGTTCACCATTATAGGGTTGAATATTAATATCTTTTTGTAATGTAACGGCCTCTGCTTTTGTTTCTAGAGTAGCTTCGGAAAAACTGTAGGTAAAACCTTTGTTTTCAATAAATGTGTGCCCATAAGGTGAGCCATCAATTATTACAGCTAATTGCCCCTCTGCCCCTCTCTCTTCTAGCCCAACTTGTATACCTTCAACTAACGCTGTTCCAATACCCTTTTGTCGATATGCAGGTGTCACCACTAATGACCACTCATATGTATGAAGCCCCATTAAGTCAATTGCACTAGCAGCACCAACTAATAAATCCTTATCATCCTCATACGCTAGTACCATAAAGCCCTTAGTCTCGAAAGAGCTAGCCATTGGTACATTCATAATGGTTTCATATACTCGATAATCTTGCACTGTTGCTTCTTCACATAAAAACTTTACTTCTTTCAATGTTTCTCCATCTAATGGAAAAGACACTGTCATCACTGAAATATTCATCATTTACTCCGTTCCTGTAACAGACTATTGCCCTATTGTAGCAAGAATGAAAATAAGCTGGCAACAAAATATATTTATCCCCTCTATTAATCAGAATTTTACTCCATATAATGGGAAAATAAAAGGATTTTTACTATAAAAATTTAGAAAAGTGACTGAAATTTACTAGAAATAATAGCTATAAAATATTATACTAATTCTGCGAAAATAGAGATATTCATCCTTTTACAACCTGCTACTTTTAAACTATATACTACTTTCTGTTTTAATAATGTTTTATAATAATTATACTATTTATTCAAATTAATAACATTTTTAATTCAATAAAAAAGAGCAATTTCAAATGAAATTGCTCTTTTCCCATCTATTCCTCAAGATGGTGTGAGGATGAATGTAACATTTGTGCATAAAGACCACCTGATTCGATTAGTTTTTGCTGTGGTCCAGCCTCAACTAATTCCCCTTTATGCATAACTAAGACCATATCGGCATTATGCACAGTATTTAAACGATGTGCAATCACAAAGCTGGTGCGCCCTTGCATTAACGTATCAAGAGCCTCTTGTATCGCTAGTTCTGTCACAGTATCAATACTGCTTGTGGCTTCATCCAATAGTAAAATTTTCGGATCAGCAATAAGTGCCCTTGCTATAGATAGTAATTGCTTTTGACCCTGTGAAATCTCGCGCCCATCCGCAGCAAGAATGGTATCATACCCATCCTTGAGTTTCATAATGAAATCATGTGCATTAGCTCGCTTGGCCGCTTCCTCAATCTCAGCATCAGTCGCATCCAGTCGACCATATCGGATATTCTCGCGAACAGAAGCCTCAAACAAAAATGGATCCTGTAAGACAAAGGCCATCTGTGAACGAAGGGATTGTCGATCAATTTGCTGTACATTTATACCATCAAATAATACCTCTCCCTTTGAGACCTCATAAAATCTTGCAATAAGTTGAAGGATTGTCGTTTTCCCAGCACCAGTTGCACCAACGAGTGCTACCGTTTGACCAGGTTCCACTTTAAAGTCTACATTTTTTAGTGTGTACCCTTCTTCTTCTTGTACATATTTAAAGAACACCTGCTTAAACGCTACATATCCCAATAGCTGATGCTTTTGTGCTGACACGTTTTCTGCTTCTGGTTGTTCATCGAGCAAGGCAAATACACGTTCTGCACCAGCAATAGCTGACAATACCGTATTAAACTGGTTTGCTAAGTCATTTAAAGGACGTGTAAACTGTCGTGCATATTCAGTGAATATCACAATTACTCCTATCGTTACATGTCCATATAATGCGAGAACTCCTCCTACACCTGCAACAATGGTAAAGCTCATATTATTTAAGAAGTTCATAACCTTAGGAATATAACCTGAGTAAGTCTGTGCCCAAAAACCAGTCCTTTTTAAGCGCAAACTTTTTTCACGAAACTCCGCTTTCATTCGCTCCTCTTGTGAAAATGCCTTCACAATCCGCTGTCCTGAAATTGTTTCTTCTATCATTCCGTTTAAGGCACCAATAGCTACCTGCTGTTCTTTAAACAGTGGTGCTGTACGACGTGTAATCCATCGCATCGCCCAAAACATCAGTGGAATAATAATCATCGTCAAAACTGTCAACAATGGGCTTAAACTGAGCATAATAATGACGGTCCCTCCAAGCGTAAGTACACTTGAAAATACCTGGATAAAAGAACTGTTCAATGTTGAGCTGACCGCTTCAATATCATTCGTCATTCTACTCATCAATTCACCATGCTGACGACGATCAAAGAATGCCACTGGCAGTCGTTGAAAATGAGCGAATACACTTGTTCTTAATCTATAGATCGTTTGCTGGGCGATGCCAATCATCCAATAGTTTTGTAGGAAAAGTGAAACGGCTAATAAAACATAAATAGCAATTAATACGCCAATCCCCTTACCTAAGCCTAAAAGCTCGCCATGCATAACATAGTGATCAATCATTTGACCAATTAGATAAGGGCCAAGTAAAGCTAATATGGAGCTAATCATCACTAATAAAAGCACCACAATGAGAAGTGCACGTTGTTCATCGACAATTTTCCATAACCGCAGCAATGTACTTCTCCAATCAGCTGCACGTGGCCCCTTCTTTTTCTTCACAGCCTGTTTCAGATCATCTTTTGTCAAAATCGGTTCATAACCAAAAGGTTTCTGGAAAAATCCCATTATTCCTCCACCTCCTGTTGTGAGATAGCTATTTTTTTATAAAGCGAGGAAGTCTGTAAAAGCTCTTCATGTGTGCCATAAGCAACAACTTTTCCAGCATCAATCAGTAAAATGCGATCCGCACCTTTTGCTGTACGTATTTTTTGCGTCACAACAAGCATCGTCGCCTTTTCTTCACTCAATGCCTCCCACAAAGACTGTTCTGTTTTAACATCTAAGGCACTAGTGCTATCATCAAGCATTAAAATATGTCCTTTTCTCAAAAGAGCTCTAGCTATGGATAATCTCTGTTTTTGCCCTCCCGATAAATTAACACCTTTTTGCCCAACCTTGGTATCATAACCATTTGGAAATTCTTCAACAGATGCATGTATTTGTGCCTGCATTGTAGCCTGTAGTACAGCATCCATTTCAGCCTGTGTATCTCCCCAACGCACATTATCTGCAATACTTCCTGTAAATAACAATGACTGCTGAGGGACATAGCCAATTATTTCCCGTAACTCTTGTAAGTCCCAATGTTGAACATCCTGGCCCTCGACAAGTATTCTGCCTTGCGTTACTTCATAGAAACGAGGAATGAGCTGTAATAATGTTGATTTTCCCGCACCAGTAGCCCCCATAATCGCAAGCTTCTCACCAGATTTAACTTGAAAGCTCACATCTGACAAAACAGGAACATCTCCTCCTGGATAAGTAAAACTAACATGGTCAAACGTTAATTCTCCATATTGTGTTGCATGGCCTACTTCTTCTATAAGGGACGTATCTTCAACCTCATTTTCAATCGAAAGGATTTCTGCCATACGTTCTGCAGATGCCTTGGCACGTGCGTAGAAGATAATAATAAACGCGAACATTGAAAATGAGCCTGTCATACGCATTGCATAATTCACAATAGCCACAATATCTCCAAGCGGCGTTGTTCCTGTCGCAATTTGTTTTGTACCAAACCATAAAACTGCAAGCAGGCTCATATTCATAATTAACAAAAGAACCGGCATAATATATTCCATTATGCGTAAAGCCTTCACAGTATCAACTTTTAACCGCGATGCAACTTCATCAAAGCGTGTAGCCTCATATGCTCCTCTTAAGTAAGCCTTCACTAATCGTATTGCCTGTAAATTCTCCTGTAAAACCCTGTTTAAACGATCAACCCTCTTTTGTACACGTCCAAAATAAGTCACACCTTTTGCCACCATAAAAATAAGAAAAATAAAAATGATCGGTGCACCGATCACCAAAAATAAAGCCAATTTCGGATTTACGACAAAAGCCATAATAATACTTCCTATAACAGCAAGTGGCGCTCGAAGCATAATACGTAAGCTCATAAACAGCACTGTTTGTACTTGTGTGACATCATTTGTTAATCGCGTAATAAGCGATGCTGTGGAGAATTTTTGATAGGTTGCTAGCGTAAAGGATTGAATCCTATCAAACATGGCATTTCGAAGATCATACGAAAAGCTTTGAGCTGTATGGGAAGAAAAATAAGAATTGATAATGCCCGCCAGAAAGGCAACAAAAGATAGCGCAAGTAAAACAGCCCCCCATTGCAAAACCATTCCTTGATTTTGAGCCCTTACTCCTTCATCGATTATTTTGGCCATAATGAGTGGCTGCACTAGCTCCACAAATAATTCTAAAAGCATTAAACATAAAGCAAAAATAGCTGTCCATTTATATGGCTTTACATAGGAAAAAACTTCTTTCATATTCTTTCCCCCTTGTTGGTAGATAAAATTTCCAGGTAGTCAAAAACTACTAACACTATAGTATATTTATGCTTTTTCTCCTGCTATTGAAAGCCAAGTTACACAAACAAGCATAACGAATACTCCTATTAATTGCCAGAAACCTAAAGAGGTACCGAAAATAATAACTGAAATAACCATTGCTGTTAATGGTTCAATACTGGAAAGAATGCTCGTTTCAACTGCCGAAATGTATTTCATACTACTTAAAAACAATATAAAAGCTACTGTTCCAAAAAATATTAAAGCAACTAATAACATTAAAATTTTAAAGTCTACTAGAACACCCCATTGAGTGGACTGCCAAACACGGCTTACTAAGCCTAAAGTGAAGCCACCCACCAGCATCCCCCAGCCAACTACTAAAAGCACACTCCACTCCTTCATTAAGCGTGCAGGATACAAGGTGTAAAATGCAAATGTTAAGCCTACTGCTATACCCCACATCAAGGCTTTTGGACTAATAAGCAAACTATCAAATGATGCATTCGTTAGTAATAGAAATAACCCTATAAGGGTACCAATAATACCTAATACTTGATATTTTGGTGGCCACTTCTTTAAACTAAGAGAGACATATGCGACAACAAATATTGGCGCTAAAAACTGAAGCAAGGTAGCCAACACAGCGTTACTTTCATTAATTGCAGCAACAAAGGCAAATTGTACACCCAGCATACCTGCAATACCAAAAACGATGAGTTGCCTCCCCCATAGCTTGTGCTGCCATATTCCAAAAATATTTTTTCCTGTTAACAATAAATATGTAAGTAGTAATATACCTGCAACCGATAAACGGATTGTTAACATAAAGGATACAGTCAAAGGTGTATGATTTAGCAACCACTCCATTAAAGGGCCAGTTGCTCCCCATAACATAGCACCTGAGATGATAAATATTATTCCTTTTAAACGTTCCATACCAATCCTGCTTCCTATATACGTACTAAAAATTGTTACTTTTCTTCAAATCATTTCTTGAACTTCACTAGAAAAGTCCTATTATTTTTCACTATCAAATATTTACAAATATATTCATAATGACTAATTCCCGATTATTATCTATAATATTAGTATATATTGATTACCCAAGGAGATCGAATAATCATGAGTCATATGCATAAATCATTTACGATTGATGAACATTATTTAAATTCACTTCCTTTTCCTGCAATTATCATTAATCAAGATGGACAAGCGACGGTTTGGGGAAAGAGTGCTGAACATCTGATTGGCTTATCAGCTAATGATATTAAAGGAAATACTACTCCATCTATACACGAAAATCTACTGCGTCAGCTTCCTGTCGAAACACTTCAATCTATTTTACAAAAAGAGGACAGTACGTATCTAGAAAAAATTCAAGTACACACAGCTTCAAATGTAGAAATAACAACAGCTCTGCTTGCTAAACCTTTTACAAATGAGGGAGAACGTTTTATTCTATTGATTTTTATGCTACCAGAATTAATGACGCAAGCTATCTCTCATTGCAATACCTTTGTAAATCTTAAGCAAGGTTTAGATGCGACCTTCATGACTGTTACACTCGATCACGATGGATTTATCTTAGAATGTAATAATGAATTTTTAAAAACAAGCCAATGGACACCAAAGCGTGTTATCGGCAAAACCTTTTGGCAACTGTTCCCTGATAATGAAGCGAGTGAAAAAATAACACATACAATCTGGCGTAATTTAAATAACGGTCATACATGGCAGGGAGAAGTTGAAAAAATTACAAAAACGGGGCAATCCTATTGGGTACTACTAACGGCTATTCCCCTCGTTAATCTTGAAACAAATGAACAACAGTTTATCCTAATTGAAAAAGATGTTACAAAGTCAAAAACAATTCAACACCAACTTGAAAAAATTGCTTACATCGATACAGAAACTGGTTTGATGAATGCACATCGACTTGAAAAAGTAATTACCAATATGATTGACGATGAAAGACACTTTTCATTTGTTTATCTAAGTATTGATAAATTTTATACACTTAAAGAATTACATGATCAACAAATTGATCAAAGCCTAATTGTTGAATTTACAAATCGTATAAAAATGTATTTCCAAGATAGCACGATGGCTCGTATAAATGAAAATGATTTTGTTGTCATCACGCCTTTAAGTGAATGGTTTATTCAAGGCTTCTTATCTTACTTACAACAACATCCGATTTATAGCGGCAATATTGCTGTACCAATTTCTATTAGTGGCGGCATAACTAGATATCCTGAGGATCAATCAACATTCTCTCAGCTTATGAAGGCATCCATTGCTACTATTTCCACAGTACGTGAGGCTGGTGGAGACAAAATTGTTTCATTATCAACAGCAACACATAAAGCTTTAAATCGTAAAGCATTAATTGAAAAGCGCTTACTCCAAGCACTTGACCAAAAAAACTTGAAGGTACTCTATCAGCCACAAATTGATGTGTATTCCGGGAAAGTTACTGCTGTTGAAGCACTTGTACGTTGGGAAGATGAGGTAATAGGTGTTGTAACGCCTGATGAGTTAATTCCTATCGCGGAAGAAACAGGTCTGATTAACAATATTGGGTCCTTCATGCTGGAAAAGGCTTGTGAACAAGCCTTACTTTGGAAAAAGGCTGGCTATGATTTAAAAGTATCTATTAACTCTTCTGTACGTGAATTCCGTGATAAGAATATGGCAAAATCCATACTTGAAATGATTACAAAAACAGGTTGTCCAGCAAATCTATTACAAATTGAGATTACTGAAAAATTTGCTTTAGAAGCTGAAGCTGCATCTTCTATCGCACAGCAAATGCGTAAGCTTGAAAACGAAGGTATCGCTTTTGTATTAGATGATTTCGGTACTGGCTACGGTTCATTTAGATATATGCAAATTTTACCAATAAGTACTTTAAAAATCGATCAAACCTTTACAAATTCACTCTTGAAATCCGAAAAGAGCCAAAAGCTTATGCATGGTATGGTACAGCTAGGCAAATCCATGGAATTGAAAGTTGTTGCTGAAGGTGTAGAAACAGCTGAACAAGCAGATCTATTAATCACTTACGGCTGCGATGCCATTCAGGGCTATTATATTAGCAAACCCGTGACACCAGAAGAAATTGAACTAGTACTGACTAAAAAACAATAAATAAATAAGGAGGCTGCGTTTATTGTGCACGCAGCCTCCTTCTATTTTTTATAAACCTTTTGTAATTTTACTTTACTTGAACGCACTGAGCGGAAGATGAGTTGAATAATTACTTCTGCAAAAACTAGTCCAATAACAATGGCACCTGTAATTAAAAATGCCTTCAAGCCATATTGCAAGCCTTGTAAGTAATCATCTTCTACCACATTTCTCATTGCATTATAGGCCATGCCCCCTGGCACTAACGGTATAATTCCACCAACAATGAAAATAATCATGGGTATTTTAAAACGTCGGGCATATAAATGAGCAACAATTGCAATGACAAATGAGCCAAAGAAAGAAGCTTTGACAACATCCATACCTTGCTCTGTTAGAACATAGTATATAATCCAGCCAATTACCCCAACGAGTCCGCAATGAAGTAGTGTTTTTCTAGGAACATTAAAAATAATGGCAATCCCAGCCGTTGCAAAAAAACTAACTATTAATTGTATAATAATGTCCATCATCTGCATATTGTCCGCCTCCTAAAATCCTAGTGTGACGGCGATTGCTGCACCAATAGCAAAGGCTGTTAAAAAGGCCTCTGCTCCCTTTGCCATCCCTGACATAAAATGACCTGCCATTAAATCACGAACTGCATTTGTAATCAAAATACCTGGTACGAGTGGCATGACGGAACTAATAATAATTTTATCAAGTTCAGTACCATAACCATACTTTACTGCAAAGAAGGCAACAAAGCCGAGGACGAGTGATGCTGTAAATTCAGAAAAAAACTTTACCCTTGTTAAATGATTGATTATTACAAGTACTAGGAAACCTAGCCCACCTGCTAAAAAGGCGATAGGAAAATCAGACCATCCACCCTTAAACATAATAAGGAAACAACCACTAGCAAGTGCAGCAGCCAAAACTTGTAAATAAGTTGGTAAAAAATAATTTGTTTTTTGTATCGACTTTAGCTCGTCATAAGCTTCTTCTAGTGTTATGATTTGAGATGTGAGTCTACGAGATACTGAATTTACCAAGGCTATTTTTTGTAAATCTGTAACCCTGCTGGGAATTGATGTAATTCTTGTTGGCTGTGTCTTGCCTAACGAAAAAATGATGCCAGTTGGTGTGGCATAACATTGAGCATTTGGCATATTTTGAGAATGTGCCATGCGCAGCATTGTATCCTCTACGCGATATGTTTCTGCACCACTTTCGATCATAATACGTCCCGCAAGCAACAAACAGTCAATCGTAAGTTCATTATCCACATCTTGTAAGACCATTGCAGCTATCTGCCTCCTTCAAAAGGTTCCTTGCCAATATTAACGAACTGCCAATAAAAACTCAACTGAAAATTTTTTCATAAGCAATGGGTTATTATCGTTCAATTTATTTTCAACTAATATTGAGCATTTTTTCTATTTTAGTAGGTATTTTACAACCTCTTATATAGAAGTACAACTACAATTCATTCACTAATTATAGAAGAAAAGTGATGTTAATAATTTTCCATAAAATAACATAAAAAGATTATAGATTTGTATAACTTTTTTAATGACTGACACGTCTGATTGTATAGAAAATAAAAAAGAGGGGAGCGTATCCAAAACCATGCAGGAACGCAGAAAAAGACGCGGTCCAATAATTGATTTCTTATTACTTAGCCTTATTGTGACCTTAACGACCGTTATACTTTTTATTATCCTTTCAAAGGATGAATTTAAGTTTCAAAAGATTAGTGCTTCAAAAGAATCCGAGACAGAATCGGTAAATAGTCATTTATCGACTGAAAGTTCTGCGTTTCCTGGCATACGTATTGTTACAGACGTTTCAAATGACAAACGAACACCATTTGCTATTCATTACCCACAAACAGATAACGAGGTTCTTAATGATGCCGTATTACAATACATATCGGATTCAAAAGAAAACTATCTAACATCGATGAAAAAAAATAAAGATAAAGAAGCAATGGGTGAATTAAATATTAGTCTTGAAACTTTTCCATACCGAGAGCATTACTATTCCTTTGTGTTAACAAAAATGCTATATCTAGGTGGTGCCAATCACGAAGTCTCAACAAAAACATTCTTTATTAACAACGAAACTGGCGAACAAATTACGATCCAAACACTCTTACAAAATGATGAGAATAATCTATCTACGTTAGCTGTAAACGTCCGAAAAGATTTGCAAAAAAACCTCCAATTAAAGGATGAGCTTTTCAACGATGAATTATTAAAAGCTACGGAACCAAAATGGTCTAACTTCAGTCGCTTTGCTATTGTTGACGATTCATTACAAATCTATTTCGATGAATATGAGATTGCTAGTGGAGCAGCAGGTACCCCAATAGTGAAGCTACCCCTTTCACTTATTAATCCATTGTTAGCCTCCGAGTTTCAAATCGCAATGGAAAATGTAAAACCAATCAATCCACCACCAACCGGTGATCCAAATAAAAAACGTATTGCATTAACGTTTGATGATGGTCCACATCCAAAAGTGACAGAGCAAATTTTAAATATTCTCGATAAGTATCACGCAAAGGCTACTTTCTTCATGCTCGGTAGTCGTGTACAATATTACCCTGACATCGTAAAAGATGTTCTTGCACGCGGTCATGAAATTGGAAACCATTCGTGGAACCACCCTGTCTTAACAAAGCTTCCGCAAGAGCAAGTGATGAAAGAGTATAACACTACTGCCACTGAAATAGAGAAGGCAATCAATCAAGGTGCCACAGTTTTTAGACCGCCATACGGCGCAACTAATGACACAATTAACGCTGAAATTCCTATTCCTGTTGTGTTATGGACGATTGATACATTAGATTGGAAACACCGCAATGCACAGCAGCTTTTACCACATGTAAAAAATAATTTACACAATAATGCCATTGTTTTAATGCATGATATTCATCAATCCACTGCTGACGGACTTGACGCTGTTCTTGCCTATTTACAAGAGCAGGGTTATGAATTTGTGACTGTATCCGAGATACTGCCATATCGACAATAGTAATTAACAAAGAAAGAGGCTGGGACATAACTAGCTTCAATTAGTGAGAAATCCGAATTTGAATGAATTCAAATTCGGATTTCTCTATTTTTTATGTAGTCTCCCTATAGATCTTAGCTAATGGCTGTGAATTTTCTTAAATTCACGGCCATTAATGCGAGGCCCATCTCGTTTTCAACCTTCGATTTTCCTCGTACAGAAAATCGGGTGAAACGCAAATTAGCCTTCAAGAATCCAAAAACTGGTTCCACGTCAATTTTACGTTGACGATAAATGGTACTTGTTTTTTCTTCTGAAAGCTTTGCTCGCACATATTCTTTTTGTTCTTCCCACTTCTCATTCACCATTATCTTACGATTATTTCCTTCTTTTGCTTTTGTACACGATGAACGGAGAGGGCATCCGGAACAGTCTTCACATTCGTATATCTTAAACTCACGCTTGAAATCATATTGATCCGTTTTCGTGGTACGATATTTAAATACAAGCTGTTGTTGGTTTGGGCAAGTGTATCGATCATGTTCTTTATCATAATCCCAGTTCGCTGTATTGAATTCGTTTTGCTTATGCTTTTTCTTCTGTTCTTTTAAATACATATTGTACGTGATTAAGGCTTCTCTCTTACGATTCGAAAGGATATCATCATAATTTTGTTCACTGCCATATCCGGCATCTGCGACAATGTGTTTGGGTAACTTAAAATAACGTTGTTCGATTTCATCTAAAAATGGGATTAATGTACGTGTATCTGTTGGGTTCGGAAAAATGCTGTAGGCAAGCACATACTGACCTTCTGTTGCCACTTGTATGTTATAACCTGCCTTCAATTGACCATTTTTCATATAGTCATCTTTCATACGCATAAATGTCGCATCCGGGTCTGTTTTCGAATAACTATTTCGTTCGTCAAAGATTTCGAAGTCTCTTTGATATTTTAGTTTGCGTTCAATATAGTCGATTAATTTTTTCCGAGCTTGCTTTGGGAATTTCCGTTCCGTTCTTAAAGCCTTTCGCTCTGCTACATCTGATGAATCCTCAATTTTTCGATCATATTCAGAAATTACTTCATCTACTTTTTCAACCATTCGAGCGAGGTCTTCCAATGCTAATTCATTTTCATTTTCCCGTTCAATTTCTGGCATGATTTCTTTTTCAAGCAGCTCATCGTAAAGCTGGTTTGACTTTTCAATTAGTCCGTTATGATATTTTTCAATCGACTTTTTCCACACGAATGTAAACTTGTTCGCATTCGCTTCAATCTTTGTTCCATCAATAAAAATAGCTTCCTGGTTAATTAATCCCCCTTGTACCAACTGGCAGCGGAATTGAACGAAGCATTGACGAATTAACTCTTTTACGTCTGGTTGGACACGGAATCGGTTGATTGTGCGGTAGGTTGGTTCATGCCCTTGAGCTAGCCACATCATCCGAATACTGTCTTTTAAAAGCGCTTCAATTTTACGACCAGAAAAGACAGATTGCGTGTAGGCGCATAAGATAATTTTAAGCATCATGCGTGGATGGTAGGCAGGGCAGCCCTCATTTCGAAGGAATGGTTCAAACGCTTCAGGCGGGATACTTTCGACTAAATGATGGACATGGAAGGCAATATCATTCTTTTGTAATTTTACTTCTAAATCTAAAGGCAAAACTAATTGATTCATGTTATAATCTTTAAACATAAGGATCCTTCTTTCTGTATAATTTGGTTGTGGTGACTTAATTTTATCAGAAGTGGTCCTTATTTTTATGAAAAAATTGAAAGCCGATGAAATTTTACTGATCGTAAAATTTCATCGGCTTTTTAGTTTAGAGATGGGTTTTGTCCCAGCCCCTTCCTTTTTGTTGAAAAAAGATGATGTCAACGGCAGAAAAAGCAACTTTGCAAGGTGAGAGGTTGATCCAGCTTCCTTTCTAGGGGGCGTCCGCTGAGCCGCTCAATCCCCTAGGAGTGACGCTGTCTCCTCTCCAATCAACCATTCTGCATAGGTCTTACTTTTTCATAGTAGTTTAGCGATCAAATAGCCCTTTTTCTGTATACTTAGAGTAAACTCTTATTTTCAATGCGGAGAAGTGATGGGTGACAACACCTCTTCATAAAGAGTAGGCTACTTGATACCTTTCAATTGACTGTTTTGTTTTTCTTATTATTTTATTGTTAATGTATCTAAAGGCTTGAAGTCATTTAACTGATAGCTTTTTATTTCGTTACGCGCTATTGTATACAGCGTATTATCTATATAGACAACACGTTGTACAACCTGCTCCCAATTTTCATATGACTCACCATTCTTTCGATTGATTATATTTCCTTTCAATACAATCCCTTTCTCAGCAGTAATCTCATAAATTTGAGCACCTTGACCTTGATAGACAACTTCATCTCCCTTACCTGCCTCATACAGTACTACAGGGAAGCCAAAATAGTTGAATTCCTTATTGCGGAATAGCGCTTTAGGATTGTATTGCACTTCAGAGGAAGAACCTTTCCCACCGATTTTTACGGTCGATTGCTCTTTCGGATTTCGGAAGTCTGATACATCAAATAGGGACATCTTCATATTGGTTGTCACAGTGAAATTACGTTTCGTATACGAATCATAGCGTTGCTCCGTATCATAACCAATACCAATTAAATGCGTATCATCTAATGGATGGAGGTAATTACTGAAGCCAGGAATCTTCAATTCACCTAGTACAGCAGGCTTTTTCGGATTCGCTACATCAATGACAAACAGTGGATCCACTTGTTTAAATGTCACCACATATGCTTTTTCTCCCATAAATCTAGCTGAATATATCTTTTCTCCAGGCGCCATATCTTTTACTGAACCAAGCGTTTTTAAATGTTCATCCAAAATAAAGAGATGGTTATAAGAAGTACTTTTTTCATTCCACGTATTACCTTCTGTTGTAAAGATTCGGAAGTTCCCCTTATATTCATCCATTGAATACTGATTTAGCACAGTTCCCTTTACTTCAGTACTTCCAACAAAGTTCAAAGTCGTTCCATCTACATTCCACTTGAAAATTTGAGTGTCAGCTGATCTCGGTAACCAAATCATATCCATGATGCGCTTTTCTGATGAAACATCAATATTACTTTCATATATTGGTGTCGTTAAATATAGAGCATTCTCTGACATATAAAGACCACTACTTCCGCCTAAGTACCCTTTCGTATTGGCCGTTGTCTTAGCTCCATTTTTTAAATCGACAGCTGTAATTAAACTATAGGTACCATCCATCGTATTTGGTAAGATCGAGATTTTTTCTAAAGGTAGACTTTTGTATTCGGATCCTGCCATACTATCAAACGTTTTAGGCTTTAAATCCGTTTTATTATTTTCTTGTAGCATCCAATAATTTGGATACATATTACCAATTAAATATAATGTGTCCTTTGTTATTCGAATATCCTGTAAGAAGCCCTCTTGCCCCACATCACGTACATGCGTTGGATTGCTCGGATTTGAAATATCATAAAATGAGGCTGTTACCATAGCAGTGCCTGCTTTTTCAATATATTGATCCCCGATGGCAATTAATAGATTGTCATATAGCGCAAGCTTAGAAATGTATTGGGACTCTTTTAATTTAATACTTGTAGCCATCTTTAAATTCTTAGGATCTTTAGCATTCACAACAGTAATGCTCTGATCTTTTGCAGTGTAAATAAAGCCATCTTTTACAACAACAATGTCTCCCTCTTCTACCCCTTCTACTTGATTATTGGTAGTAGACTCATTATTTGCAGTTGCCTTATCTTCACTTGTTGCATTTTGGGCGCTCTCTTCTTCTCTAATTTCTACTCTTTGAGTTGTTAACAACTTTTTAAAATACTGCTGTAACTCTTTCTCAGATTTGACGGCTGTTAAAGTCTCGATAATTGTAAATGGGATTGTTTGTGAAGCTACATTCAGTCCGCCTTGTGCAAAGGCTTCCTTTTTCACATGCAATTGATAACTACCTGGTGCTAACTTTTTCACCACTACCGTTTTCTGATCTTCCAACAATTCAATTGTTGCAGGTACTTTGCGTCCTTTTTCCGTAGTGATATAGACATATTCTTCAGTAATTTTGTTTTTCTTTAAAGCAACCGAAAAAGATGCTTGCCAGTTTTGTGTTGCCATACTTGCACTAGCGGCCTTTGCCGTCACATCTGTATTCACTATCCATGTAAAAATGCCAGGCACGATAGCTAGAACAATAATCAGCATAATTGCGAGCCATTTACTTTTCATTATTTTCCCTCTCTTTCATATACTTGTTTATCAATTAGACTAGTAAAAAGGAGGAAAGTTACATTTTTCTGAAATTTTCTAAGTAAGTTAAACCACTACAAAAAGCGAGAGGGAAATGTTTCCCTCTCGTTTATTCTTCAAATGGCCATTTAGGCAACATATTTTTTAATGGCTTATCTTGTCGTCTTCCCAATACATAATCAGCCTGCATAATAGTATGAATTTCTCGAGTTCCTTCATAAATGACTGGAGCTTTGGAGTTTCTTAAATAACGGGCAACTGGATATTCGTCT
The DNA here is from genome assembly GCF_038630435.1 of Lysinibacillus sp. FSL K6-4013. Taxonomy (NCBI): domain Bacteria; kingdom Bacillati; phylum Bacillota; class Bacilli; order Caryophanales; family Bacillaceae; genus Lysinibacillus; species Lysinibacillus sp. FSL K6-4013. The sequence goes on along the minus strand of NZ_CP152031.1, from coordinate 440,813 downwards.
GAATAGCCATATGCTCCATGAATCTGTACCGCATCATCAGCAGCCTTATTGGCAAAATCACAAGACTGCCATTTTGCCAATGATGTCTCTCGAGTATTTCGAACACCCTTGTTTTTCAATTCTCCAACACGATAGACAAGGAGACGACTCATTTGATAGCCTGCTTCCATATTAGCAATCATTCGTCCAACAAGCTGATGCTCACCTATAGGCTTACCAAACGTCTCTCGTTCATGACAGTATTTCACACTAGCCTCTATGCAAGCTTGGATTAAACCAACAGCACCTGCTGCTACTGTAAATCGACCATTATCTAAAGCAGACATGGCAATTTTGAAGCCCTCGCCCTCTTCACCAAGTCGGTTTTCGATTGGCACGCGTAAATCTTCAAAAAAGAGTTCACCAGTATTACCAGCACGAATACCATATTTCCCTTTAATCGCTTTAGATGTGAAGCCAGCCATGGAACGTTCTACAATAAACGCACTAATCCCATGATGTTTCTTCGATTTGTCTGTATAGGCAAATACGATAAAATGATCTGCAATATCACATAAGGAGATCCACGTTTTTTGCCCATTGAGGATATAATGATTTCCATCACGAACAGCAGTTGTTGACATAGCAGCTACATCAGATCCAGCGCCCGGCTCTGTGAGACCAAAAGCGCCAATCCGAACACCCTTAGCTTGCGGAACAAGGTATCGCTGCTTTTGCTCTTCAGTCCCCCACTGCATTAAGGTCATGCTATTTAAACCTGTATGGACAGATACAGCTGTGCGAAATGCTGTATCTCCTCGTTCAAGCTCCTCACATACGATAGCAAGTGCATTATAATCCATGCCACTACCTCCGTATTGCTCAGGAACACAAACCCCCATTAAGCCAAGCTCAGCTAGTCTTGACCAAATTTTAGCATCAAAGCCACCTTCAGCATCCCACTTTGCAATATAGGGAATGATTTCATCATCAACAAACTGCCTTACTGTTTTTCGTAGCATTTCTTGCTCAGTGGACATTTCAAAGTTCATGGTCAGCACCTACCATTTCACAATCATAGCAGATTTATGTGAGGTCTCTTTAATCACCACGCCGCGTTTTGCCATCTCTTCAATATACGTATCACCTGGCACGATTGCTTCAGGCGGGAATACACCATGCTCTGTAATAGCACCCGCACCAATCATCTGTGCTACAACTGAAATTGTATTTGCGGTAGCACGCGCCATAGCTGTTTCATTAATTGTCATATCCTTACGTACAACCATTTCATATTCATATGTCACCTGCTGCTGGGCTTTTTCACCAGCCACAATAACACGTAACAATACAGCATCAGGTTTTGTGCCTAATTCTAGTTTCTTTTTGAGCGCCTCTCGTACGACTGCACGAACAGGTACTTCTTGGTTATCCACTTCTACCTTATTTGCAGAATCAAGGAAACCTAAATCAGCTAAAAGTTTAAATTTCTCAGCATGGCCTTTATAACGAATGGTTTTATATTCTAATGTGCGGACATTCGGGAATGTCTTATACAATGTGGAGATACCACCAGATGTATAAAATGCCTCAAGCACACCAAAATCATCAAAATAAATAGGTTCAACGCCTGATAGGGATGGAACTTCTTCAAGCTTGCCCTTCTGAATCGTTTTTGAAGGCTCAGTATAATGATCGAATACGCCATCTAAAGAAAATACGCGTGTATAATGAAGTGGAGGCTTTGGTTCAGTTGGAATACCACCAACAAATAGTTTAATAGATTCTACTTCGTCTAATTTTGAAGCACCATAGCCCGCTAGAATATTGACCATGCCGGGAGCAACACCTAAATCAGGGATAATTGTAACACCCTTTGCCTTTGCTTCCTCATGTAAATCTAGTATCTTCTCTGTAACGCCACCGATATGACCACCTAAATCGACGGAATGGACACCTGCCTCAATAGCTGCTCTTGCTACTCGCTCATTGAACGAATAAAACAATGCATTGACGGCAACATCCCCCTTCGAAATAACGTTCATTAATGAATCGTCACGTTCTGCGTGTAGTTCTACCACTTCTACCTTATTCGTATCTAGCGTATCTACAAAGTCCTGTGCAACTTTTACATCGATATCACCTAAATATACACGCTCCACTTTATCGTTTTTTATTAAATCACGAGCTACCTCTTTCCCCATTAAACCTGCACCTAATACAACAACTTTCATCAAGAACATCCCCTTTCGTTGATCTGTTACTCTGTATCGATTTGTGCTCTTTGTAATTTACCGCTGTAGTCTACATAAATACTTTTCCACTCTGTGTATACATCTAGGGCTGCTACACCTGAATCGCGGTGACCATTTCCTGTCCCTTTAGTACCTCCAAATGGCAAATGGATTTCAGCACCTGTTGTGCCGGCATTTACATAAACAATACCTGTGTCTAAATCACGTTGTGCGCGGAAAATTGTATTGACATCTTGTGAGAATATTGAACTAGATAAGCCAAATTTCACACCATTATTTACTTCAATTGCTTCTTCCAAACTTGCCACTTCAATTAGAGATACGACTGGACCAAAGATTTCTTCTTGGGCAATAATCATGTCAGGCTTCACATTCGTAAACAATGTTGGCTCATAGTAGAACCCCTTATCATAAGGTGGTTCATTTAATATCCTGCCACCTGCTAATAATGTAGCACCCTCTTGTTTACCTATTTGTACATAGTGATTAATTTTTTCCAATGCTGCTTTATTAATCACTGGCCCGATTTTAACTCCCTCATCTAGACCATCCCCAATTGTGAGCTTTTGCATTTCATCTAAGAGACGTTTTTCTAATTGTTCTTTTACATCTTTATGCACAATGACTCGACTACATGCTGTACACCTTTGCCCAGCAGTACCAAATGCGCTCCATAAAATCCCCTCTGTAGCTAGCTGTAAATCAGCATCATTCATGACAATAACAGCATTTTTTCCACCCATCTCTAAAGAAACCTTTTTCAAATGTTTCCCGCCAAGTTCAGCTACTTTACTGCCAGTTGTTGTAGAACCTGTAAATGAAATAACTTTGACGTCAGGATGTTCAATTAATGCTGTACCTACTGTAGGTCCTGTACCAAATACGATATTAGCAACACCATCAGGTAAGCCTACTTCCTCAAAAATTTTACCCATTTCATAGGCCATCATTGGAGTCTCATTAGACGGTTTCCAAATGAATGTATTCCCTGCAACAATGGCAGGAAATGACTTCCACGTGGCGATAGCAACAGGAAAATTCCAAGGTGTAATGAGTGCTACTACGCCTATAGGTGCCCTTACACTCATAGCAAATTTATTGGCAAGCTCAGACGGTGTTGTTTCACCAAACAATCTACGTCCTTCACCAGCCATATAGTATGCCATATCAATTCCTTCTTGGACTTCTCCTCTAGCCTCTTCAATGACCTTGCCCATCTCTTTTGTTAAAACGGTCGCCAAATGTTCTTTTTTTTCTTTCATTTTTTGACCGATGGCATATAAATAATCTGCACGTTTTGGTGCTGGTATAAGTGCCCAGCTCTTTTGTGCTTGTTTAGCAGCAGCTACAGCCTCGCCTACCTCATTCGAAGTAGAGCGTGGAATGGTAGCAAGCTGCTCACCGTTTGCAGGGTTCGTCACTGCTATACTTTGTAAATGTGAATGTGTGATCCATTTACCACCGATATAGTTTTTAATCTCCACTACATACACCCCCTGAAATACTCTATGATGCCTCAGCTGTTGTACCAGTCGTATTCCATAGGTATAAGTCTATGAATTTAACCAGAATCCATTTTGCCTTTGGAAATTGCGTCCGAGCAGTGGAATGTGCTTGCACGCTTCACTATTCGTGACAGCTACCAGTGGCTTTATCTCCATACATCAATAGTTGCTCCCCACCAAAAGAAAAAATGTCTCATTAGGAATCTTGGAGTGAGCGGAGATAAAATATGTCAAAATTCCGAATTTTCAATATACACCACACCTTGTAATACTAGCATTTCAATAATAATCGGTGACAACTGCCAGAGGCTTTATTTCCACTTAACTTCCTTACCTCAATATAGAGGATGGCTTCTTAATTTAGAAGCCTCTTAGGGTTATGTATATTCACAATACCCTTAGTTAAATGAAAATAAATAATACACATTCTAGTTTTTTATATTCGACATTTTCTAACTAATTCCCTTTTTTTCTAAAATATTTAATTTTCTATTGAAACCAATGCAGCTTATAATCGTATACAATATCATTAAATTTATTTTTGGAGGAATCCCTTTATGAATAATCATGAAATTGACTACAAGTTATTTGGTGACGACATGCAATATGTGCAAGTTGAGCTTGACCCTCAGGAAACAGTTGTTGCAGAAGCAGGTGCGTTAATGATGATGGATGATTCGATCCATATGGAAACTATTTTTGGTGACGGCTCACGAGGTGGCTCACAAAGTGGTCTAATGGGGAAATTATTAGGTGCAGGGAAACGGCTAATAACAGGGGAAAGCTTATTCATGACAACATTTACAAACGTTGGCTCAGGTAAAAAACATGTTTATTTCGCTTCACCATACCCAGGGAAGATTATTCCAATGGATTTAAGCCAATTAAACGGTAAAATTATCTGTCAAAAAGATGCATTCTTAGCTGCTGCTAAAGGTGTTTCTGTTGGCGTTGAATTTCAGAAAAAAATCGGAGTAGGCTTCTTCGGTGGTGAAGGTTTCATTATGCAAAAGCTAGAAGGTGACGGCATGGCGTTTGTGCATGCAGGAGGAGCCATTCATGAAAAAACATTACAACCGGGTGAAGTTTTACGTGTGGATACAGGATGTCTTGTAGCAATGACATCCAATGTGGATTACGATATTGAAATGGTTGGAGGTGTAAAAACAGCACTGTTTGGAGGCGAAGGAATCTTCTTTGCTACATTACGTGGTCCTGGAACAGTGTGGGTACAATCATTACCATTTAGCCGTTTAGCCAGTCGTGTCTTTGCAGCTGCCCCTATTTCGCAAGGTGGAGGCGGTCAATCTAAAGGTGAAGGCGGTATCGGCGGCTTATTCGATTTATTCAATAGATAAAAAAATGGAGCATATCTTTCACCGATATGCTCCTCTTTTTAATCAATTCGATTGGATATTGCCTTGCCTTGTCCATAAGCAGTCAAAGCTTTTACATTTAACATTAGCATAGCTGTTCTCGTTTCTAATGACGCGCTACCGATATGCGGCAGAGCTACTACATTTGGAAGTGTTAATAAGGGATGATCCATTGCAATCGGCTCTTGTTCAAACACATCTAGCCCTGCAGCCCAAAGCTTCCCATTTTTAAGAACATCGTATAGCGCATCCTCATCAATAATTCCACCTCTTGAGGCATTAATTAATACCGCATCTTCTTTCATCAAAGCAAGTTCCCGCGCTCCAATAAGTCCTTCCGTATCACTATTATAAGGTGTCATGATCACAACAAAATCGGATTGCTTTAATAGATCCTCCAGTGAAACATACTGGAAGCCATACATTTCTTCCGCTTCATGACGACGTCTGCGATTATTATACAAGATTTTCATATCAAAACCTTTTGCTCTTCTAGCAACGGCTTGGCCAATTCTCCCCATGCCAATAATGCCAATTGTGGCTCCTGAAACATCCTTGCCAACCAATTGCATTGGATACCAGCTTTTCCATTTGCCCTCACGTAAATATCTTTCACTTTCTGGAATTCTACGGGCAGTTGCAAGCAGTAAGCCAAATACTAAATCTGCAGTTGTATTCGTTAAAACACCCGGCGTATTTGTCGCCATAATGCCTCGTTTTTTTAAAGCCTTCACATCGATATTATTATATCCAACTGCTAAATTCGTCACTAATTTTAAGTTGGGTGCATGTGAAAGTAATTCTTCATCTACTTGGTCGGCTAACGTTACCCACAGTACCTCACAGTCAGCGACAGCTGCCAGTAATTTTTCACGTGGGATCACAATCTCTTCCTCATCCCACTGTGAGATTTCATAAAACTCCTGTAATAGTTCAACAATATGTGCAGGAAACTTACGTGCTATAAATAATTTCTTTTTCATGCTCCAAACACCCCTCTACTCAATTCCCTAATTCGCCTATAGCGTAACACTTAAAACAAGCATTTTCTAGGGTTTTGTAGTCTTCCTCTTTCTATAAAATTTGTTATTAGCTATTTCATCAGCCTATTAGTTGATTCATCCATAAAATAAGACCTTTCATCCTAATTCACATACTAAAAAACTATGCATAAATAGAATGCATAGCTCAGACTGTAGACAAAAGCCATCGAGAGGTTCACTCTCGATGGGCTTTTGTCATTTTTCTTCCTATTTTATCTTTAACATTTGGTAATATACTACCAAATTCAACATACTCTTCGAGCATAGCTACCTTCTTAAGCTGCCTGCCACGTCCAAGTAGCCAGTTTCTTTAAATTCATGGCAGCAAAAGTAAGCATCGCCTGCATGGACAATTTTTTTAGACCTCTTAAGGTTGTCCATCGCATACCATGCTTTTCTTTTGCATCCGCAAATACACGCTCAATCGTTTCTTTGCGCTTTGCATAAATCTGTTTGATGTCATAGGAATGGCGTAAATGTTCAGCTTCCTCCACATACGACTCCCAAATATGGCGTTGAATGAGTTTTTGATGATGCTTACTTTCTGTACATTGGGAAAGGCTTGGACACTTCGCACAAATCAAAGGATTCGATTTATATTGACGATACCCTTCTTTAGTCGTTGTCGTATACTTCAATATCTGTCCTTGTGGACAAAGATAACAATTATAGTGCTCATCATATATATACTCATGCTTTCGGAAGAATCCATCTTTCGTTTTAGGACGTGTATAAGGAAGAACAGGCAACATTTGATTCTCTAATAAAAAATTCGTAATCGCTGGTGTTTTATAGGCTGCATCTGCCGCAACAGCTAATGGTTTTTGAACGTTTTCAATGACTTTTTCCACAAGTGGCTGTAATACATGACTATCGTGCACATTTCCCGGAGTTACAATGGCACCCAAGACAAAGCCCTTTTCATCTGTCGCTGCATGAAAAGAATACGCAAACTGCTTCGTACGTTCATCCTTCACGTAATAGCCACTTTCAGGATCTGTCGTGCTTTCCTTTATTTCTTTCCATTCTTCCTTTTCAAACTTCTCCGGGGGAAAGGGCTTTTTTCCGTGTTCCTCACGATCCATATTTAACTCTAATTGAAGTTTCTCTTCATAAGCTCGTGTTTCTTTTCGCACAACTTTTTTATCATACTTTCGTTTATTCGCACTCGCTTTCACATGCGTAGAATCGATAAATAAATGGTCTGCATGGAGGAGTCCTTGATGCATAATCTCTTTTAATATACGATAGAATATCTGCTCAAATATATCAGTGTCTTGAAAGCGACGGACATAATTTTTACCGAAGGTAGAGAAATGCGGGACTTCTGTATGGAAGCCAAATCCTAAAAACCAACGATACGCCATATTCGTTTCAATTTCTTTGATGGTTTGACGCATGGACCGTATACCAAAAACGTACTGAATAAACGTCATTTTAAAGAGAACAACAGGATCAATACTAGGGCGTCCTTTAGCAGAGTAGAGGTTTTCTACTAAAGGATAGATAAATGAAAAATCAATAGCCGCCTCTAGTTTTCGTACTAAATGATCTTGGGGAACTAATTGATCAATCGTTAGCATTTCTAATTGTTCACGTTCATTGATTTGATTTTTCGTCATCATGGTTGATCACCTCGAAAGTGTACTTTTTATCAATAATTCTTTATGTAGAAGTTGATTGGAACGAAGGGTGGCGACTCCTGCGGGAAAAGCGGGAAAGTCGAGATCCTGGACTGAGCGAAGCGAGGGAAGCAGCTCGACCCCGCCCGCGGAAAGCGTCCGCCCGTAGTGGAAATCAACGGCTTTACTTTATTTTATTGTAAAAGAAAAAAGACTGTAGGCAAACTCAAAATTCATTGAGTTTGTCTACAGTCTGAACTATGCATAAATAGAATGCATAGCTATATTTCTTTTAAAACTCTCTAATTGTTGTATTTAAGCGATTCGCCACTCTCTCTAATTCTTCCGAAGATTCACCAATCGATTCAATAATAGTAGCCAGTTCAGATACTTGATTACCAACCTTTTGAAAATTAGAGATCGAATCCTCTACAGAGCCAGAAATCGCATCAAATGCTTTTAGAGATTCAGCATTACGTTCGATACTGCTATTCACAAGCTCCTGTATGTCCTGAATAGCTTGTACAACTTGAGTTGTAATACCATTTGACGTCATGATTAACTCAGCAATCTGTTCAACAGAGCTTTTCGTTTGATCCGCAAGCTTGCGTACTTCGTTTGCAACAACTGCAAAGCCTTTACCATGCTCACCAGCACGTGCTGCCTCAATCGCAGAGTTTAACGCAAGTAAATTTGTTTGCCCAGAAATACTTTTCACAATTTCTACAACGGCATTTATTTTCGAAGAAGATGCATCTAATTGCTCTACCATATTTGCCATTTCAACGGTCTTGTGATGAATCTTCCCTGTTTGCTCATCAATAGATATTATTTTAGTATAACCTTCACTAGACACTTTTTGCATAGATTCAGCCTCATATACACTTTCCTTCAAGAAAGCGTTGACACGCTTTTCGCTATAGACAAGCTCTGTTACTGTTTCAGTCGTAGTTTGAGATTGAACTTCTAATTGCGTAGAAATTCCGCCTATAATATCCTTTACATGATCCCTAACATTATTGCGTTGTTCCTCAATTAGTATGCTTGCATAGTTATCGTATTCTTCTAAAACGATTTGTTGTTCAAAATTACATATTTTACTGATAGCATCACAAAACTTCTCTTCCTCACCCTTTGGTAATCGAAGCTCATAGACTATTTTGCGAAGTGATTTCTCAAGAATTTGAAAAGCAGCTAAATACCACTTCGGATATAAATTAATCTTTACATGCATTTTTGCCACACGTCTCCGCTTCTCTAAAAAGGCTTCATCTATTCGCCCCTCAAACATTTCAATAATATGATGACGTAATGTTTGACGTAGACGTTCGCTGGAGCTATTTGATTGAATAACCTTTTGTAAGGAAGGAACACTTTCTATTGCATGATAAAATGCCCCTACCACTTCTACTACATTTCTTTCTACATATGGTTTTAAACTACTAATCAGCTGAAGATCATGAACACTTAACCCTACAAGATTTAATTGTAGTAAACGGTCTGGATCTTCTATAAAAATACCGATAGTTGTTTCATTGCTTATTTCAATTGTATTTTTCTTAGATCTATTGATAAGTTGAAACATTTTCTCCACCTCATATTTTAATCATATATATTTAACTAAGTCTATATTCCTATTTTTCATTATAAAACAATATATAATTAGACACTTTATGTATCAATTATAATCTCAAAACAGATAAATGAACAATATATAGGTAAATGATGTCTAATATTATTATAATTTGCTATTATTTTATGTATAAAGATGATTCTTTATACTCACTTTCCTTCACTTTAATGAAAAAATGGATGGTGGATTCAATAAATTTAACGCAAAAAAAGCCACTGCTTCTTGAATGAACTGCCCCGTAAAAGTTAGACACCAATCTAACTTTTACGGGGGTTTTTTTATGGCAAAAGTAAGTGCTGAACAACGTATTCAAGCAGTTCAACGATATTTAAATGGAAATGAAACTTTGATCGAAATTGCGAAAGATATCGGTGTGACAGCTCAGATCGTCAGTGAATGGGTTCGCCGTTATCAAAAAAATGGCGTAGAGACTTTCTTAAAGTCCTATACAAACTATTCAGCTGACTATAAAATGAATGTACTTAATTATATGAACGAGACAGGTACATCTTCGAGAGACACAGCTGCACTATTCAATATTTCATCTCCTGGCATGATTCGGAATTGGAAGTTGAAGTTTGAAGTTGGTGGTTATGATGCCCTTGTTTCTAAGAAAAAGGGGCATCCATCTATGAAAAAAGAGACAAAAAGAACAACGAAATCAACACCAGCTGAAGGATCTGTTGAGGCGTTAGAAGCACGAATTAAACAATTAGAAATGGAGAATGCGTACTTAAAAAAGTTGAATACTTTAGTTCAAATGCAAGAAAAATTACCAATCAAATCAAAGCGCAAGTAATTTATGAACTGAAGGAAATCTATGAAGTAGTGGAATTAATCAAAGTCGCTGATATTCCACGTAGTACGTATTATTACTGGGAAAAGCGTTTGAATCGTCATGATAAATACGCTGATGTGAAAGTCGCAATTCAGTCCATTTATCATGAACATAAGGGACGTTATGGTTATCGTCGGATCACCAAAGAACTAAAAAAATTCGGTATTCATCACGATCCAAAAACGATTAACTGCTTGATGAATGCCATTGGCATAAAGTGTGAAGTCCGCATGAAGAAATATCGTTCGTATAAAGGTAACGTCGGAAAAATTGCCCCAAACATATTACAACGCGATTTTACAGCGGAAAAAATGAACGAGAAATGGGTAACAGACGTGACAGAGTTCCATCTATTTGGTGAGAAACGCTATTTATCACCCGTCCTTGATCTATGTAATGGCGAAATCATTGCATACACGGTAATGAAGCGTCCAGTGTATAAACTAGTCCATAATATGTTAGAACAAGCATTGGAGCGCCTCGAATCAGGTGATCAAGTCATTCTTCATTCAGATCAAGGTTGGCATTATCAAATGAAAAAGTATCAACAAACATTAAAACAACACGGGATTACGCAGAGTATGTCCCGTAAGGGCAATTGTTTGGATAACGCAGTTATTGAAAATTTCTTTGGCTTATTAAAATCTGAACTCCTGTATCTACAAGAATTTGAGTCCATGGCACATTTTGAACAGGAACTCCATGACTATATTTACTATTACAATCACAAACGAATGAAGGCAAAATTAAAAGACCTAAGTCCGGTGGAATACCGAATTCAGGTCTTAGAAGTTGCTTAACTAAATATGTCTAACTTTTTTGGGTCAGATCAGAAGAAGAAGCGTGGCTTATTGTTTACATGAAAATAATAACGCAAAGAACTGCGGCTAAAACTAAACGATAAATTGCAAAAGGCATTAATTTTACCTTTGAAATAAGTGCTAAGAAAAACTTAATGGACAGTAATGCAAAGACGAACGAACTAATAAATCCGACAGCATAAAAACCGAAATAGTCCATTGATAAAGTATCCCAGTTTTTCAAAACGGATACGAGGCTAGCTCCTGCCATGATTGGCACAGCCATAATGAATGTAAAATCAGCTGCAACACGATGACTCATACCAAATAGTACCCCACCCGAAATAGTTGCGCCTGAACGAGAAAAACCTGGCCATAGAGATAGGCATTGTACTAGCCCTACCTTAAATGCTAAACCATAGGAAATCTTATCTAAAGAATCTACTTTTGGTTTTCTAGGTGCTAACTTATCTGCAGCAATCATTAGAATTGCTCCCGCCACTAATGCATAAACAACATGCTCTACTTTAAAAAGATGGTCGTCAATAAAATCCTTGAATGCAAAACCTAAGACAACTGCCGGTAGCATCCCAACAATAACATGCAATAAGTTAAAGCGGCCATTTATGGACTTAGCTTGACCTTCAATATTATATAAACCGACTAAGCTTAATATACGTTTCCACATAACTACGATAACCGCTAATATGGACCCAAGTTGTACAACAATTTTAAATGTGTTGGCAGGATATTTCCCTAAAAACTCCTCTGTCTTTAACCACATATCATCCACGATAATCATATGACCCGTAGAAGATACTGGTGCAAATTCCGTCATACCTTCGACAAAGCCCAATATTAATGCTTTTAATAACTCTATAATTTCCACCATGTCACCTTACCTTTTTTAATCAAATACTCACTTATTATAGAATACTCCGTTTTCATATACTACTGCCATTTCACCTAACAAGCCATTGTTAGATTATCACATACTATTGAAATTTTATATCTACTACCCAAAGCTCTGATCTACTGCCAATTCGCATCGGTGGGCCCCAGAAGCCATAGCCTGATGAAACAAGTGTATGCATCTGTTCCTTCAACTTATAACCATAATCTAGTTCAAATACACGAGCTGTTATATACTGATTTGGCCACAGTTGTCCCTTGTGTGTATGACCAGACATATGTAAATCAACGCCCATTTTAGAAGGCGTAATCAAGTCGTCAGGTGTATGATTCATCACAAGCCATGGTAAGTTTGCAGAAGGCTTTAGTACTTCAAGTGTTTTTCTTTCTTTATTCGTTTTGTCTTCTTGCCCTGTTAATATAAACGCATCTTCTATAACAATTGTTTCATCTAGGAGCATTTTTACATTGGCATTTTCCATTTCCTTAATAAATTCAGGAATTTTTTTCCCGTAATATTCATGGTTACCTAATATACCATATGTTCCATATGTAGAGGTTAATTGTTTCATGACATCTGCCATACCCTCTTGAACAAACCATTTCGGGTCATCGTCCACGATATCCCCAGCTAACAACACGATATCTGGTTGTGCTTCATTAGCTAAACTTACAAAACGTTGTAAATGTTTTTTATGTGATAAAACACCTAAGTGAAAATCAGATGCCACAACAGCTCTTAGTGTGTTTAACTCACTATCTTTTTTATCAATTGTTATTTCTAAATGTCGAACAACTGGAGAGTAGGCTAAATAAGAGCCAATGATACTTAACAAGAATAGGATTGCTACTGCTATACTACCTATTAATTGTACATTTTTTAAAGGTGTGAACCAAATAATGATTTGTGCAACTAAGCATAGCAATAAGCCATATTCAAAGATAAACATCCAGTAATTACTGATTACAGAAAACACTCGTAAAGACTCATGTAATCTTCCGATTATAATACTAAAAGCAACAAAATACAGCACTAACCAAAATAAAGCTGGAAAACGGAACCATCCCATTGCTACAAGCCACTGCTTTACTCCCCACCCTAAATAGAAAGTCAACGCACTATAAATACTAATTAAAAGAACACCGCCGATTACTTTTGGCATAACCAAGTCCTCTACTTTCTTTCTATAATTTAATTGATTATATCATTACACTTAGCAATCATATTGCTGAAAGCACTTGAATAATCTTCTAAAGAAAATAGGAACTTGTCACTTTATGCAATGACAAATATAATTTTACCTTTTCATTTCATTAGTTACTCTCGTTTTACATGACATTTCACTGTATATAGATGTCATTTTCGTCATTTACACACTAAATGCACTTTAATTTTCACAAATCTTCCAGTAACATAGTAGATGAACGAGCAAATTTACGCATTTACGAGGAAAAAGGGGTGCTATTTCAAATGACACGTTATAAATTTGAAACAACAGAGCATGAGTTATTTCGTAAAACCTTTCGTAAGTTTTTAGCTGAAGAAGCTGAACCGCATTATGCACAATGGGAAAAGGATCATCTTATTCCGCTTTCTTTTTGGCGTAAGCTTGGTGATATGGGCTATCTTTGTCCACAAGTAGAAGAACAATATGGTGGGCTAGGGCTGGATTTCAGCTTTGGCATCATTATTCAAGAGGAACTTGAACGTATAGGCTCTAGTCTTATCGGAATCGGTCTGCATAATGATATTGTCGTCCCTTATATCGAAGCATATGGAACACACGAACAAAAATCTCGTTGGCTACCCAAATGTGTTACAGGCGACTATATAACAGCTATTGCAATGACTGAGCCTGGTACAGGTTCAGATTTGGCGAATATAAAAACGTCAGCCATTCGCGATGGCGATCATTATATCGTAAATGGTCAAAAAACCTTTATAACAAATGGCATCCATACAAACTTAGCGGTCGTTGCAGTAAAGACAAATCCTCAGGCTGAGAAAAAGCATCGTGGCATCAGCCTACTTGTTATTGAAGAAGGTACACCTGGCTTTACAAAAGGAAGACAGCTCGAAAAAGTTGGTATGCATGCCCAAGACACAGCTGAACTCTATTTTGAAGATTGTCGAGTGCCTGTTCAAAACCTACTTGGAGAAGAAGGCAAGGGCTTTCAATACATGATGGAAAAACTACAACAAGAGCGATTAGCAGTAGCGATTGCCGCACAAACAGCCGCTGAGGATATGCTTGCGTTAACGCTCGATTATGTGAAATCACGTCAGGCTTTTGGCAAAACAATTGGTGACTTCCAAAATACACAATTTAAAATAGCTGAAATGGCGACTAAAATCGAGCTTGGTAAATCATTTTTGGAAACCTTGATTGAAGAGCATATTGCAGGAAATGATGTTGTGACAAAAGTATCTATGGCAAAATACTGGATTACTGAAAATGCACGTGACCTTGCTACCCAATGTATGCAATTACATGGTGGCTATGGCTATATGGAGGAATATAAGATTGCTAGAAGGTATAGAGATATACCTGTTATGTCGATCTATGCGGGTACAAATGAAGTCATGAAGGTTATTATTGCCAAAAATTTAGGCTTATAAAAAAGGCGGCAAATGTTTGCCGCCTTTTTACCATTAAATTGCTGAAATTCTAACAATTACTTTAAATAAATCGCCATCTACATCAATGCTCATTCTTGCTCCATGTAAATCAACAATGGATTGTGCAATGGCTAATCCAAGCCCCGAGCCCTCTGTATGACGTGAAGCATCTGCACGTTTAAAGCGTTCAAATAATTCCTCAGCATCCTCACTAATTTCATACTTCGCTACATTTTTCACTGTAAATTCAGCATCGCCATCTGCCGTACGCTTTAATGTCACATAAACACGCGTTCCCTCTAGCGCATACTTCAAAACATTGACAATTAAATTATCAATAAGTCTCCACCACTTTTGACCGTCCACATATGCAAAGATTGGATCATGTGGCATGGTCATTCGTAAATCTAGTTGGGACTGTGTCAAATCTTCTTTATGCTCTCCTACTGCTTGTTGAATAAGCTGCGTTAGATCTACTCGACTGCGGTGAAGTTCAATATTACCGCTTGCCATTTTAGATACTTCAAAAAGGTCTTCAATCAGCACTTTTAAACGTTCAGACTTTTTATCCAATATATGGATGTATTGTTTCCGTTCTTCCTCTGTAATATTTGGCTTCTTCAGTAAATCGGTATACGTAATTATAGAGGTTAAAGGAGTACGTAAATCATGACTCACATTTGTAATCAGCTCTGTTTTTAACCGCTCACTTTTCGCCTGCTCATGCATGGACGTACGAACACCTTCTCGTAAATGGTTAAGGTTTTCCGCATGACCTGCAAGTGGAGACTTCCCTTTCACCTTCACATCACGATTCAATCGCCCTTCAGCCATATCCTTCGTATCCTTCATAATACGATTTAAGTAACCCATTCTAGATAGGAAAACGATCATAGCAGGGAATCCTATAAACATACAAATACCAAGCACAAGGACTGCGAAGCCCCCTACTCCTGCTCCTATCATGGTAGCGACAAGGCTACCTCCTCCAAAGAAGGCTGCAGCTAGCATTACAATTGAATGCAATGCAATCGAACGATTGATAAATAAATCAGTTATTGAATCCCCTAGTGACCATAGATAGCTAGATTTCACATTTTCCTCTAGCTTTTTCAAAGTATCTACTCTTGTATACAACCATATTAATTGCACGAAGAAAGCACTGCCAATTATCACTAAAACAGCAATTTTAAAAGCAACATCTAATATATAGCGTACATAATTATGTTGATAATTGTAGTCGTAAGTGTATTCAATCGATTCAAAAACAACTTGAGAAGCAATAAGAGACATCAACCCTGTGATTAATACTAGAATAACTTGAAAGTCGAATCTTGCTTTATTTAAAATCTCTTGTTCCTTCATACCTTTGACAGTTTGTATTAAATCCTTACGCCCTCTCCAAGCAAAGATTGCCGTTACAATACTAGTGAGCCACACAAAGAAAAAGGTATATTGATTCCGATGAAAACGGCTATAATCCTGCATAACCCCTAATGATTGGACTGCCTTTTTTGAGATGGTTAAGACACCCGTATATTCAGCAGTTTCATAAAGATTATCTACATTCACATAATTTTCTGTACGGTAAAAAGTATCCCTTAAATTCTCACTTATGTTCCCTACATATAATGGATTTCGCTCAGTATACTTGATTTTATAGGCACTACTTTCTGAAATATTACCTGCACGGTACGTTTTGCCTGTTTCACTATTCGTCAGCTCATAAGACCAGTAATCATAAGCCTTTTTAAAGTTTTTAGCTTCTCCTTGTGCTGCCTTGATATATTGATCGATAAGTGCTTCTTCCCCAGCAAGAATCTTCTTTCGTACATGCTCATCATCTTCAAAATTTGTCGTAATATCTTTAATTTTATTATCGCGTTCAGTCTCTAGCTTTGCCTTTAGTTCTGTTGCATTGGCATCTACAGCTTCCTGAATGCGCTGTTCGTATTGGGCTTTAATATTATCGATTTGCTGTCCCAGTGTTCCGTAGTAATTACGATGCTCTTCTATTTCCGATTGCGTAACCTCTATTTTATCTTTCAAATCTTCAGCATTCGGTACATTTATTACTAACGGTCCTAGCTCTGCCGTGAAATTATCGATTTCATGCTGAAAATTTTCTGAATCGAAATATGATTTACCAATATACTGATAACCTACATGCCAAAAAGTAAACATACCGAAAATCGTCCAGATTAAACACATTAATACGAGAAGGGATTTCCATTTTTTTACCATAAATCTTTACACTCCTCTAAAAAATTCTTTCTAGTAACTGTAAAACCTCTGAGGAGCGAGAATTGACAATTTGATAGGCATAAACACCAAAATAAATGAGTCCAACAACGCCTGCAACAAATCCTGCAATTGTCATATACTTCTCTAGTTTATTTTTCCATTTTATAGCCAACGCCCCATACCACCTTTAGATAGCGCGGATTTTTCGGATCAGCTTCAATCTTTTCACGTATTTTCCGAATGTGAACAGCTACAATATTTTCAGCATTATAAGCTTCCTCATTCCAAACACGTTCATAAATTTCACGAATCGAAAATACACGCCCTACATTTTTCATTAATAATTCCGTTATTTTATATTCTATCGGTGTTAGTCGAACAGGCTCTCCTTCTAATACAACCTCTTTTGCCTCTTCATCAAGAACAAGTCCGTCTATTTCCACTTTTGTAGCACCCTCACTATACGTTCCTAGCTGAACATAACGACGCAGCTGGGATTTTACACGTGCCAATAGCTCTAATGGATGGAATGGCTTTGTTACATAATCATCTGCTCCAACTGATAATCCATGAATCTTATCGCCATCCTCCGCCTTTGCACTCAGCATGATAATGGGAATATTGCGCTCTTCCCTAATTTTAAATGTTGCTGTAATTCCATCCATGTTTGGCATCATGATATCTAAAATGATTAAATGTACTTCATTATTCTCTAGCTTTTTTAATGCGTCTAAGCCATCTGCTGCTTTAATGACATGATAGCCTTCATTTTTCAAATAAATTTCAATACCATCACGAATATCTTGATCGTCATCTGTAACAAGAACTGTTAATTTCGTCATGATATACACCTCGCTCTCAAATATAAGTGTATCTTCTAAATCTTAAAAACCAGCTATTATAAAAATGAAGAATTTCTTAAGGTTTTAGCTTTTTTCTCCCACCTAAAGTTAAAACAACAATGCCTCCTAAAAGCATCGCTACACCAAGCCAGGATACTATACTTAAGTGTTCTCCTATTAAAAACACACCAAGAATTGCAGCAGTTAATGGTTCTGCTAATGAAAGTGTTACAGCTGAGGATGAACTAATTTTTTGTAATCCACTTAAAAACAGTAAATACGCTACGCTTGTACACATAATCCCCATAAACAGCATTGTCCATAAGTTGTCCACGTTTCCTAGCCAGGAAAAACCACCTTCTAATGAAAATGGCAGTAAAAACAAGGTGCAAATGGAAAATGTCATAGCAACTGCGGGTAATGCATCTTCCTGTGCCATTAATTTTTTACTTATGTTTGTGTAAAATGCAAAGGATAAACCTGCACAAAGAGCTAATGTGAATCCACCAACGTGTACTGACTCTTCTCCATTATTCATGAATAATAAAAGACATCCGATAATCGCCATCAATGTAGCAAGTCCCCATACTGCTGTAGGACGTGTTTTCCATACTAGCCATTCTAATACACCAGAAAATACTGGTGCACTACCAATAGTAGCAACAGTTCCAATGGCTACACCTGTTAGACGAATGGATGAGAAGAAAAGTCCTTGGAAAAGGGCAATACTAGCCGCAGCTAAAATTGTCCATTTCCATGACCATCTTAAAAAGTTAATTTTCTCCATTATAATTGTAATAGCTAATAATAAACCGCCACCAATTGCAGAACGAATTGTGGCCACTGCTATAGGAGAGACACCTTGTTCCAAAAATGTTTGGGCAGTTCCTGTCATTCCCCATAGAATAGCTGCTAGTAATACAAACAATGAATTTAACATTTTTCAACTCATCCCCGCTTCACAACTTTATTAATACTAATCATACATATTTATCCAAAATCAAACAATTATCATTTTTACTTTTCTTTTAATTACCACAGTATGCATTCTCATTAATGGACGTTATAATAAAAACAGTAAAAGGAGCGAATCGTATGTACAAAACAATTGAAGAGACAGCTATTGATCTTGGCATGCCTGTGGATCAAGTAATGCGTCTAATTTACGAAGGACGCATCCGTTCTGTTTACGATGGCCAACAAATTTTAATCAATAGTGGACAATTCAGCACTTATTTTAATCAATTGGAACGTATTAAAGAAGAAATTGAGATTTGGCGTTCTACCCCTATTCCAGAGGATATTGATGTCAAAGATGAAGACTAAAAGCCCACCATTCATACAATGAACATTGTTGAATGGCGGGCTTTTTTTAAGCTTTTATTAGATTGTCACAACAAATCCTGCTCTTTTCCCAATGATTTCCGCATAATCCTCTACCATGACACTCGCAGTTGGATACATCCCTGCTCCAGGACCGACTAATGTTAATGTACCAATATAGTTAGTCTCTAATGCCACTGCATTAAACACATCATCGACTGGATAAAGTGGATGCTCTTTATCAACTAGTTGTGGACCGACTTTTGCAATAATTTTACCGTCAGCTCGTTTCTCCACTTCAGCAACATGGCGGTAACGCAGACCCTTTTCACACGCTTCATGAACTTGTTCAGCAGAGATACTATCGATTCCAATTACTTCTACATCTGACCAATCTGGTTGCTCACCAAAAGCTAAGGCACTTAATATCATTAATTTTTTAAATGCATCCTGCCCAGATATATCATTATACGGATCTGCTTCAGCATAGCCTAAGCCTTGTGCCTCTTTTAGAGCTGTTTCGAACGACCAGCCCTGTGCACGCATTTTTGTTAATATGTAATTACATGTGCCATTTAAGACGCCTTGTATACGACTTACATCATTAACAAGTAAAATATTTTTCATTGTTTTAATAACAGGTACGCCACCAGCAGTGGTAGCCTCATAGCCTACAAAAACGCCATTAGCTTTTGCAAGATCCTGTAACTCCAAACCTCGTTTGGCAAACATCACTTTATTAGCAGTAATAACATGACATTTATGTTCAACAGCTCGCTTTAAATAACTGTATGCAGGTTCTTCGTTCACAATTGCTTCAAACACAACCTGCATACCTGGCTCTGCTAAGACTTCATCCATACTTGTTGTCATTAAATGTGCTGTGCCAGGCACACGTTCACGACTAGCATCTGTCACTAAAATCTTCGCTACCTCTAATTCAATACCTAATTTATTTTTTAGCTCTTCTCGTTTTTCATTTAAAATATGATAGATCCCCTGACCTACCGTTCCAAATCCTAAAATCGCTGCCTTTATAGTTGCCATTCTTGTTATTCCCTCCAACTTACATTCCGCAGTTTCATTAATGCTAATTTTCCATGGGGTTGTGTCATGACTATTTGACACCCACCGCAGTCTTTAGCCAACAACTCTTCTTTGTATGAGTTTCGCTATTTCTATATGTGTTGGAACACATACAAATTCAAATAATTCAAAATTTAACTTAAAGAAAATTGTAACGCAAATACATACATTGCACAAGAAAAATCTTTCTAGGAAGGACATTTGTTTTCTCTAGATGTGCAAAAGAAATCGGTTTCATTCCCTTTATTATACGTTTTATTAATCATTCTATAAGATTTGAACAAATATTGACTCTTTACATTTCAATATATGAATGTCTTTCTTCTATTATATATGTATGCTCAGACATTCATAACAATCCCTTTAAAGAAAAAACTCATTCCCTGTAGCAGCAGAGAATGAGCATAAAAATATGAGGGGATTTTAACTTGCTCTTGAAAGCAATTGATAGCGATATTGTTCTAAAGCGTGTTGAACAAGACTAATTTCTTCTTCTGTAAAATCTGGTATTGCATACGTACGTTCCACTAATTGAAATGTACCATACTTTAAGTAAATCTCTGTGGCAGGAAGTGAGATATGGCTCACACCGTACTGTTCATATGTCTCAAATACTTCCTTAACAGTATAGTCTTCTTTTTCAGTAAAAACTTGTTCTTGAAATGCTGTATGACCAAAAACTTGTTGCCATTTCTTTTCGACTGATGTAAGAAGGTGTTGAATGGATTTATTGTTGACAAAAACGTGTCCTTCATTTAGCTCATATATTAGATAGGATACAATGTTTTGCGCACTATAGATGTTACCCATTTTAAACACTCCTTTATCATCAGTTTTTTGGGAAGAGCAGTTACTGGCTAGGCAACTACTCTTCTATATATTCAAAAGTGAGGGAGCACTTATGAAAACATTTTCCTTTTTAACAATAATTTCCGTACTCTTAACTTATTTCCTAGTATATAGCATGGATTTAATTAAGTCAATAATACATATATAATTACTTGGTATTATTTTTTATAAGGTTCTGATAATTAACGGATGCTGTAAATAGTTGATGTAGCAACGTTTAACGCATTACCAAATGAGGCAAATCGAATGAGAAAATACGTAAACGCTACACCATTCTTCCCTCTGTTCTAAATCTTAAGCTTCTACAGTTTGTTCACTTGTTGTTGCCTGTGTAATGGCTTGATCTAAATCAGCAATAATATCCTCTACTGCCTCTAAACCGATGGATAAGCGAATGAGCGACTCGGTTACACCAGCTTGAACTAATTCGTCTGCTGATAGCTGCTGATGGGTAGTGGAAGCAGGATGTATAATTAATGACTTAGCATCACCTACATTTGCTACATGTGAAAATAGCTTCACGCTATCAATAAGCTTTCGCCCAGCTTCACGTCCACCTTTGATGCCAAATGTAAGCACTGAACCGAAGCCATTTCTTAAATATTTTTTTGCCAACTCATGTGTCGGGAAATCTTCTAGGCCATTATAATTTACATACTCCACAGATGGGTGGTTTTGTAAATATTCAGCCACTGCCAATGCATTCTCATTGTGTTTAGGGATACGCAAATGAAGCGTTTCTAACCCTTGCAATAAATTAAAGGCAGCATCTGCACTTAATGTTGGACCAAAATCACGTAATAATTGTACGCGTAGCTTTGTAGCAAAAGCAGCAGAAGCTGTATCAATTCCATAGCGTAACCCATGGTAAGAAGCATCTGGTTCAGTAAAACCTGGGAATCGCCCACTAGCCCAATCAAACTTACCAGCGTCTACAACAACGCCCCCTAAGGTTGTACCATGGCCTCCTATCCATTTAGTTGCTGAATGAACAACAACATCTGCACCATATTCAATAGGTGTAGAACCATAAGGAGAAGCAAACGTGCTGTCAATAATTAGTGGTAGCCCATTATCATGTGCAATCTTAGCTACTGCTTCAATATCTAAAACCTTTAAGCTTGGATTACCATAAACTTCTGCAAAGACAGCTTTTGTTTTATCAGTAATCACCGCATTGAAATTCTCTGGGTTTGTTTCATCTACAAAAATTGTTTTAATACCATAGTTTGGTAATGTGTTAGCAAATAAATTATACGTACCGCCATATAAAGAACTAGCTGCTACTATCTCATCACCAGCTCCAGCTAGATTTAAAATGGAAAATGCGATAGCCGCTGCACCAGATGAAAGTGCTACTGCTGCTGTTCCACCTTCCAATAAAGCCACACGTTTTTCAAACACATCAACAGTCGGATTGGTAATTCGTGTGTAAATATTCCCTGCTTCCTCTAGGGCAAAAAGACGTTGCGCATGAGCAGTGTCTTTAAATACAAAAGCAGTTGAGCGATAGACTGGAACTGTCCGAGAACCCGTCACTGGGTCTGGCTCTTGACCACCATGTAACAGCAATGTTTCTGGTTTAAAATTTGTCATTGTGTACCTCCAAATGGTTATTTTTTTACGATGGTACCGGAGATGAGGAGGATTTTTCTGTAGAAAACAAAAAACCCTCTTCAGCTAAGAAGAGGGTTGCGGTTGCAAGTTTTCCTCCCCTTATCTGCCAGATCCAAGTTAGAATCTGTAGGAATTAGCACCTTAGTAAGCTCATTACTTACTGGTTGCCGGGCATCATAGGGCCTATCCCTCCGCCGCTCTTGATAAGAGTATGAGATTCAATTTCCATCGTTGTTACACAGTATAAACATAGAGTTTTTTTCTGTCAACATGTAAATTTTATTTTTTCCGAAACTTCTGTCTGCTCTTATACGTAATATGAACGCATACACTATTTTAGAAAAAATTTTGAGAGGAGTATTTTTATGGTAAAGGCCGTGATCATTTTTCTTATGATTGGCTATTTAATAGGCTGTATTCACGGCTCTAAAGTGGCTCAATTTTTATCTGGGGTTGATTTAAAAAAAGCTGGCCACGGAAATGCGGGTGCCTCGAATGCTACTCTTTCCCTTGGCTGGAAATATGGCGTTTTAGTAGCCCTCATTGATATCGGCAAAGGCGTTGTCGCTATTATCGGTGCACATTTTTATCTAGCGGATGCCACTCATTTGACACAAGAACAAATATGGCTGCTTACTTACATTATGGCTGCTGGGGTTATTTTAGGTCATAATTTCCCATTCTATATGGGCTTCAACGGCGGGAAAGGAACGGCCTCCATCATTGGTATTTTACTTGCTGTTGATTGGAAGATTGGTTTATTTGCACTTATTTTATTTGTTATTTTATCCTTTGCAACAAATTATTTAATTGTAGGTGTTCTAGAATTTTATCTCGTTTTTTGTACAGCAACTTATTTATGGATTCCAGGCATTGGCCCAACCATTATAGCTGTCCTTCTTTTTGGCATAGCTATCATCCTGCATATAGAAAATATTAAACGTTTAGTTAATGGGACAGAGCCTAAAGTAACTACTGCTTTTAAGAAAAAGAAATAATATTTTATGGATATTTTTGTATTTTGTGTGACCATATATTTTCTCTTTATCTACTAATATTGCTGTAAAAAACATCTATTTTACACAGGTTTTTTTCTACAATAAAATAGACATATTCTTATCTTAATAAAACATTACGGAGTCCGATGTTATGGATAATAATCGTCATTTTTATCGTAGAAAGGATGAGAAATTATGTCTTCACCAAAACAAGCAGCTACAAAACGTAACTTAAAGCCTCTATGGATTGGCTTAGCATTCGCTTTACTAATCATTATTACTTTTTTACCTAATAACGGCGATTTACCTATAGCTGGGCAACGAGCTTTAGCCATCTTAGCTTTTGCAGTCATCCTTTGGGTAACAGAGGCTGTTTCATATCCTGTTAGCTCGGCCATGATCATTGCACTAGTAACTGTTTTACTAGGACTCGCTCCGTCAATGGATGACCCATCTACAGAGCTAGGAACAGCTGGCGCATTAAAATTATCCTTAAGTGGATTTAGTAATTCTGCCGTTGCTTTAGTAGCAGCAGCTCTTTTTCTAGCGGCTGCAATGCAAATTACTAATCTACATAAACGACTTGCTCTGTGGATTCTTTCACTGGTAGGAACGAAAACAAAGGCTATCGTATTTGGCGCCATTTTAGTTTCTATCGTCCTCGCATTTTTTGTTCCTTCTGCTACAGCACGAGCTGGCGCTGTAGTACCGATATTGCTTGGAATGGTGGCAGCATTTGGTTTACCACGTGATAGTCGGCTTGCTGCTTTGCTAGTTATTACTTCGGTACAAGCCGTTTCCATTTGGAATATCGGCATTAAAACTGCAGCAGCTCAAAATATGGTGGCTTTAAACTTTATCCAAGAGCAATTTAATGTGGATATTTCCTGGGGTGCTTGGCTACTTTACGCTGCTCCCTTCTCGATTATTATGTCGATCGTTTTATTTTTCATTATGATTGCGTTAATTAAACCTGAGACTAGCAATATCGAAGGTGGTAAAGAGGTCATCAAAAAACAGCTTGCAGAGCTTGGCCCATTAAAGGCTCCTGAAATTCGCTTAATCGTTACTTCCTTAGTTTTACTATTTTTCTGGGCAACTGAAGGTAAATTACATCCCTTCGATACGACCACAGTCACAATAGTTGCTATCGCTATTCTATTAATGCCTAAAATTGGTGTGTATTCATGGAAGGAAGTTGAGCCTCATATTCCATGGGGGACAATTATCGTCTTTGCTGTAGGCATTATGCTAGGAACCATTTTACTGAATACGAAAGGTGCTGCATGGTTATCAGATAAAGTTTTTGGTTCACTTGGGCTAGATGCAATGCCTTTACTAGCAACAATCGCACTCGTAACTTTATTTAACATTTTGATTCATTTAGGCTTTGCAAGCGCAACTAGCTTAGCCTCAGCACTTATACCTGTGTTTATCGTTTTAGCCTCCACATTAACGGCTAATGTGGATCAAGTTGGTTTTGTTATTGTGCAACAATTCGTCATAAGCTTTGGCTTCCTATTACCGATTAGTGCACCACAAAACATGCTTGCCTATGGTACAGGTTCCTTTACAACAAAGGATTTCTTGAAATCAGGCATTCCATTAACCATTATTGGTTTCCTTCTCGTACTTTTGTTCTCTGCAACTTATTGGAAATGGATTGGATTATTATAAGACTTTGATTAAATAAAACGTAAAAGCCTTGAAGAAACAGACTAACTGTCCTTCAAGGCTTTTAAAGTAGTATTATTGTTTCGTGAAAGCAGGGTCCTTCATCGTACCATTTTTCGCATAATTAACGTGCCATGATAGTGCTTTTTCTAGGTCATGTGGTGTATGATGTCCGCCCGTTGCCTCATTGGCATCATTAAAGTACTGCCACAGCTGTTCCCTATAATCAGGATGTGCACAGTTATCAATGATAAGCCCAACTCGTTCTTTTGGAGCAAGTCCTCGTAAATCTGCTACGCCCTGTTCAGTTACTATGACATCAACATCATGCTCTGTATGATCAACATGCGAGACCATTGGGACAATACTCGAAATATCTCCACCTTTAGCATAAGACTTTGTCACAAATATCCCTAATCGTGCATTACGAGCAAAGTCTCCAGACCCACCGATACCATTCATCATCTTTGTACCAGAAACATGTGTCGAATTAACATTACCGTAAATATCTAATTCCAATGCCGTATTCACTGAGATTAATCCGAGTCGACGAATAATTTCAGGCTGATTCGAAATTTCTTGAGGGCGCAACACTAATTTATCAGCATATTTTTCAAAATTCCCATAAACACGGTTTCCTACTTGCTCAGAAAGGGTAATAGAAGTTGCAGAAGCAAAATTCACTTTCCCTGCATCAATCAATTCAAACACTGCATCCTGAAGAACTTCTGAATAAACTTCTAAGTTCTCAAACTCAGAATCTTTAAAGCCTAGCAATACAGCATTGGCTACTGAACCTACCCCAGATTGAATTGGTCGCAAACTTGTTGTTAAGCGACCTACTTTAATCTCTTCACGTAGGAAATTTAATAAGTGAGTAGCCATAACATCTGTCTCTTCATCCGCGGGGACAATAGTTGATGGCGCATCTAATATATCCGAAATGACGATGCCTTTTACTTTATCTAAATCTAGTGGAATTCCAATTATACCAAGACGATCAGAAACATTCTGTAAAGGAATTGGATCACGCTTTCCTTGTGGTGCAGGCACGTAAATATCATGTATACCTTCTAATGCATCAAGCTGTGCTACGTTTAATTCAATGATGACTTGGTCTGCTTCTTGCACAAAAATAGGAGAGTTACCAACTGAAGTTGTAGGAATTAATAAGCCATCTTCTGTAATTGCAGCCGCTTCAATGATCGCAAAATCGATTGGTCCAATAATACCTTGACGAACAAGCTCAGCATTATGGGAAAGATGGGCATCGACAAATGTGATATCACCGCTATTGATTTTATTACGAATGCCAGCATCTGCTTGGAAAGGACCGCGTTTACGAATGACCCCTGCTTCTGCTAAGTATTGGTCTACCTCAGGGCCAAGTGATGCACCTGTAAAGACATCTACTTGGAAATCCTCTTTTTTCGCTTTCTCTACAAGTGCAAGAGGTACAACCTTTACATCGCCAGCACGTGTGAATCCACTCATCCCTAATACCATGCCATCCTTAATCCAAGATGCTGCTTCTTCGGCTGTTACAACCTTACTTCGTAATTGTTCATGACGAAGCTTTTTTGCAAATTTTTCTTCCATTCCCTATTCCTCCATTCCACTTTATTTTTGTTCAACTTGCATATTTGGTTCCAGTAAATCTGTGACATCCGTCAGAGGCTATATCTTTATTCCAGGAGCATTTCATCACCTAATAGCTAATGCTGTCTAAACATTTGAGAATAAAGATTTTGTAATTTTTGGTAGCACAACCAAATAAACAGTCGCACCTATAATTTTATACTATTTAGAATATTTAATCTATATCAAATGAAATATTTTACTTTACGAGATAATTTCTACATTTATAAATTATTGATGTATAACTTTTTATCCCTCATTATTCGATTTTGCTAGAAAAGCGTGCTATGCTCAAGGTATAGAACAGACACAAAGGAGAGAGTTTTTAATGGTTAAAGAACTATTACGTAGCCATTCCTCGGTACGCATCTATGATGGTGAACCGATTTCAAAAGAAATCATTGAAGATTTAATTGGAACAGCACAAATGGCTGCAACATCCCATTTTGTGCAAGCCTATAGTGTAATCTGGGTAACAGATGCAGATAAAAAGGAAAAATTAGGCTTACTATCTGGTAATCCACGTCAATATGAAACCTCAGGTGGGGCATTTGTTTTTTGTGTAGATTTCAAGCGACTTCAAATGGCTGGGAAACTAGAAGGAGTAGATATTGTAGCCGATTCTGCTGAAAATGTCCTTGTTGGTGTAGCTGATGTATCATTGTTTGCACAGAATTTTGTTATTGCAGCTGAATCAATGGGTTATGGCATTTGCTATATTGGAGGGGTACGCAATAAACCTTCTGAAATTAGCGAATTATTCAATCTACCTGATCACGTTTTCCCATTATTTGGGCTAACAATCGGCGTTCCAGCACGTCGCAATGAGGTAAAACCTCGTTTACCTGTATCTGCTGTATTACATGAAAATGAATACAATGTTGAAAAATATGAAGAGCTTTTACCAGCCTACAACGAGGAAATGGAAAAATATTATAACAGCCGTTCATCAAACAGAAAAATTGATAATTGGACAAAACAAATGGCTGATTTTTTAATCGAGCAACGACGTCCGCATATTAAAGAATTTTTAGCAACAAAAGGGTTTAATTGGAAATAGTATAACAGAAATGGAGTTACTATCGTATGATAATAATTCCATTTTTTACATAAAATTATTACCTACTTATGTCCGATACAGGTATATTGCCACACTTCTTAATTTAACTATATCTATAAATTAAACGAAAAGACTCTTTCCTTTTCCAACTATTCCATTCATAGTTAATAAATGATACCTAACAAAGAAAGGAGTTATACCAATAATGTCCAATATCAATAAACATCTTGCTCGCACCTTAGAACAACAGCATAAGAGAAGTGTAAGAGGTTTATTTTTAAAAATTGAAGACTTAAATAATGAATGCACCCAATTAAGAAAACGACTAGAGTCACATATTGATTTGAATGTATATAAAAAACCCATTGATTATGTCAATCAGTTCGTTTCTCATACTACTATTCTCAATTTAAAATTCGTTACGAATACACAGAATTTAGAAGTCGTTGTCTTGCATGCTCTTTTATTATCCTATATTTTAGAAAACACTTACGGCCATGCTTTTGAATATGAAGATAAATTATTAAAAGGGTATATACAAGAAATCTTTACACTAAATGATCATGCCGAAAGACTATTTATGAACCATAGAGAAAAAATGCTTACCTATATTCAAGAACAATCTACATAAAAAAGACGATCTTCGTAATATCAAGATCGTCTTTTGTTCTTTTATTGTAGTCCTTTAATTATAAGAGAGCGCACTGGTAGGAACTGCTCTCCTGTATCACCATAAGTGAGTATTACCTCATCACCCTCCTGTAAATAAATTGCTAAAGGTTCTGTTTCAGCACTCACTAAATAATTTTCGCCATTGTTTAATAAGAAAGATACAGTTGTAAAATCGCCTAGACGTTCTTTATATACACGCAATACCTTTCCGCTAACTTGTTTCTCCTCAGCACTTGAGCTACCATCTACAGTATTTCCTCCTCGACTTAAGGCAGTTTTATATAATTTCAATGCCTCCTTAGGAGTAGTAGCGTAAACGGAAATTTCAGGATTGGCTGCGGACACGATAAAATAGTTTTGTAAGAAACCATTGGAATCTAGCACAGCTGTCAGCCAACTCGCTTCTCCATAAAAGTTATACAACACTGGCATTTCACCATTCCACTTTTTCTCAATGAATTTCTTCTCGATTATTTGTAAATTACCTTGTGAATCCATATAACTTGAGTCTTGATTCCCTGTATAGTATGTTGCATGCCCTGTTCGTGCGTTTGTTAGTGAATAGCCTAACATTGAATCCACACCTTCTTTAGGACTTGTAAAATCTGTAAAGTAATACATATCACCCTTCTCGTCGAAAATTGGGCTAACATTCGATTCTGTTCCTTCATCAGAAGGAATCTTTACATCCTTTTTACCAAACATACTATTCCAAAAACCATGTACATAGTTACCAAAATAACTGTTTTGTAAACTTACTGTCTCTGGTGATACAGCACCATCAATAAATTCAGGTACTTGATCCAGTTTAATTACTTCTGATTTCCCTGTCAGTGCATCAACCAAGACAATTCCTTTTACATCAAAGCCATTACGCGCGGAAATAAATTCACCATATGAGCGAATGTAGTATGGCTTTCCTTCATCATCTACTTCCAGTTGTACGTCACCATAAAAAATAAGGAATGGATGTTGTAAACGAATATGACGCTCTAAATTAGCATTTAAATATGCAGAAGGTACGTATTTCATTTCCTCTTTAATAAATTTAGGATTATCCGCAGAATCTGTAGCACTCATTATGAAGTAACCAGGTGTTGTACTACCGTTCATCCATTTAAAGAATCCCGAAAATTCAACTGGCGCGATATAAACATATTCGCCCTTCACTTTTTGAATTTGTAAGCGTCCTAATTCATAGTAACTCGTGTTTGGCACTTGTCCAAAAGCCTTTTTCATTTTATTACGAGCAAATTTCGGTGGTACACTTGCAGGTGTTTGTGTCTCATCGAATGGTTTTATTTCTACTTCTTCCTTCATTTCAGATGACTTAAATTTTTCATTAGCATTCCATAAAGGTGCTGATAATACATACACAGCTACACCCAGACTTGCTAAAAATAAAAGACCTTTTATTTTCCGTTCGATACCACTTGCTAGCAGAGCTCCCGCCAATGTTAATAAAATAATAGCAGGCCAAAAAACAAGCCAATTTACATCAATTTTTGTTACATATAAAGTAATGCCTGTGGCTAAAAATCCTAATACAAAGATTCCAATAAAAAAGTATCCGATT
Source organism: Lysinibacillus sp. FSL K6-4013 (assembly GCF_038630435.1). Lineage (NCBI taxonomy): Bacteria > Bacillati > Bacillota > Bacilli > Caryophanales > Bacillaceae > Lysinibacillus > Lysinibacillus sp. FSL K6-4013. The sequence goes on along the minus strand of NZ_CP152031.1, from coordinate 410,651 downwards.
ACCTTTTTCGATTGTCCATCTTCTCGCTTCTTCGTAATAAGCGGTGTCACTAACACACTTGCGATCAATGCAATGACTGCAGAAGCTATCAGTAGCTTAGTCATTTGGTTCATCCTCTCTTCTTCTTTCTCACTACTTACTTTACGGTCACATACTAAAAAAGTTTCATACATACGTTGTACAGAAAGGAATTCTACCATAAATATTGAATTTCAAAAGGAAAGGAGCTGAAAAATTTGTTAAAAAAATTATTAATCGGTGTCATTATTTTATTGGGTCTTTATTATATTTTTCTCTTTTCCCATATTGCGGAAAGTTTAAAACTCATCTTTAAAGTAATTCCAATGTTGCTCATCATTATTTTAGCTGCGATTCAGAAGCCATTACATATTAAAAAATACCAACTTTTGATTATTGCGGGACTTATTTTTTGTATGATTGGAGACTATACATTGCAGTGGTTTTTAATTGGGCTAACTAGCTTTCTTATCGGGCATATTTTTTATATTTTTGCTTTCTCTACTGCAAATGAGCGGCATATACCAACATGGGCAAAAATACTTTTATTACTCTACGGAGCAAGTATGGCAATATGGATTGCGGGGTCTGTCTTTAAAACAGGCGAAACCATACTTGGTATCGCAGTAATCGCCTATATTTCTGTGATACTTACAATGGGATGGACAGCTATTAAAACTGGATCTACGCTAGCAGCAAGTGGTGCATTATTTTTTATTGCATCTGACTCTTATTTAGCTATTAACAAATTTGTCATGCCACTAGCTTTTTCTCATGAAATTATCATGCTGACTTATTATAGCGCCCAATTACTTATTGCTTTAAGTATCCTTCAATATTCCGAAATCCGAAGTAAAGTGTTACAATAATATCAATTATGCCAAGGCATAATTGCGTCTGAAATCTGCTTTGTAAATGCACAAAGAATTTTAACATATACACATTAGGGGGCCATACTTATGAAAGAACAAGTAATTGAGCGATTAATACGCTATGCAAAAATTGATACACAATCAGACTTCACAAGCGATACAACTCCTTCTACCCAAAAACAATTTGACCTATTACATGTTTTAAAAGACGAACTTGCCGAAATTGGTTTAACAGACATTACATTAGATGAAAATGGCTATTTATTTGCGTCATTAGAAGCTAATACAGATAAAGAAGTACCAACTATCGGCTTTTTAGCCCATGTTGATACAGCTACTGACTATACAGGCACAAATGTGAAGCCACAGCGCGTAGATAATTATGATGGTGGAGATATTCAGTTAAATGAAAACTTAGTTATGTCTCCAACTGACTTTCCTGAGCTTAAAAACTATGTAGGTCAAACACTTATCACAACAGATGGTACTACATTATTAGGCGCTGATGATAAGGCAGGCATTGCTGAAATTATGACGGCAATGGAATACCTCATTAAAAACCCTACTATTAAGCATGGTAAAATCCGTGTAGCCTTCACTCCAGATGAAGAAATTGGTCGTGGGCCACATAAATTTGATGTCGCTGCCTTTGGTGCAGACTATGCCTATACTATGGATGGTGGACCTCTTGGTGAGCTACAATTCGAGAGCTTCAATGCCGCTGGCGTAAAAGTAGTTACCAAAGGCACTAGCGTGCATCCTGGTTCTGCCAAAAATAAAATGGTAAATGCTATTACAATGGCCATCGCCTTCCAAAATGAAATGCCTGCTGACGCAGTTCCTGAAAAGACAGAAGGTTATGAAGGTTTCATTCATTTAATGGGCTTTAAAGGGGCTCTTGAGCATACTGAGCTATCTTATATCGTGCGTGACCATGATCGCCAAAAGTTTGAAGAGAAAAAACAATTAATGCGTGATGCTGCAGCTAAAATTCAAGCGCAATTTGGTGAGCATGCACTGAGCATTACAATTGAAGATCAATACTACAATATGGGTGAAAAAATTGAGCCTGTTAAAGAAATTGTTGACATTGCACGGACTGCAATGGAAAAATTAGATATTACACCGAATACCCTGCCAATTCGTGGTGGTACAGATGGCTCACAATTATCCTATATGGGCCTACCAACACCAAATATTTTCGCTGGTGGCGAAAACATGCATGGTAAATTCGAGTATGTATCCGCTGAAACAATGGAAAAAGCAACTCAGGTTATCATAGAAATCGTTCAGCTTTTTGAACAGCAAGCAAAATAATAGTTTTGAGTGAGCTTATTTCTATACGCATTTACCTAAGGAGTCATGAAAAATTTTTATAGCTACGAAGAGAGGTTTTTCCTCTCTTCGTAATTTTTTCAGCCATAATTACTGAATTTTCAAATTACATAAAGGGCTTGAGGCAATAAACTCAGGTTGAGGTGATGTTTATGAAAGAAATTGCATTAGGTATTTTAGCTTCCCTTTTCTTTGCCGTGACATTTATTCTAAATCACGCAATGGAAATGCAAGGTGGTAGTTGGCTATGGAGTGCATCATTACGATATTTTTTTATGCTCCCCTTCTTGCTCATCATAGTCTTTTATCGTAAAGGCTTTTCTCAGCTTTCTGGTGAAATAAAAGCACAGCCTATAGCATGGCTACTTTGGAGCTTTGTTGGTTTTGTCTTATTTTATGCGCCCTTAACATATGCTGCTGCTTTTGGTCCAGGTTGGTTGGTTTCTGGTACATGGCAGTTTACAATCGTTGCTGGTGTATTATTAGCTCCTCTTTTTGTTTCGGTCATTGCTGGTAAAACAGTGCGACAAAAAATACCTTTTATATCTTTGCTTATTTCATGTGTCATTTTAGTAGGTATTTTGCTTATACAAATACCTCATGCACAATCAGTATCGTTTAGAAGTTTAATGCTTGGTATTTTACCTGTCATTGTTGCAGCGTTTGCTTACCCTCTCGGCAATCGCAAAATGATGGAAGTTTGCGGGGGGCGAATTGATACTTTTCAGCGAGTGTTAGGTATGACAATTGCTTCGCTGCCAGCATGGATCATCATGGCTATTTATGCCCTTCTTACAGTAGGACTTCCCTCAGCAAGTCAAATGTTCCAATCATTGCTTGTCGGAATTAGCTCAGGTGTTATAGCAACTGTTTTATTTTTCATAGCAACGGATCGCGTAAGAGACCATCAAGGCAAGCTAGCTGCTGTGGAAGCAACTCAGTCAACAGAAATTCTTTTTGTTATTATGGGTGAAGTATTACTATTAGGAATTGCCTTTCCTAGCCCTATTGCACTTGCAGGTCTCGGTGTCATCATTGTTGGTATGCTATTACATAGCTACTATACAATGATTATTGGGAAAAAGAATGCTGTGCAACAAAACACAACTTCCTAGCAGTCCATTTTATGGGCTGTTTCTTTGACAAAAAAAGACGACTCTATTCTAAATTTAGAATAAGTCGTCTGAGATTTTCACGTTCCCAAAAAATGAGGGGGGTTTTAGGAGCGTAATCATGAACTAGCAAACTTCTGGAGAAAAGTAGCTAAAGTTCATCCTCTCTACACTGTATTGTAGAGGAGGAATAATCTTTATACGATAATGATAATCATTATCAATTAAAATGTCAATCATAATCTTATAATTTTTTTACTTTTTTAAAAAGATTTTTTTAATGAGCGTCGGTACTGCCATTGCTTCAACTGAAAATGCAGAAAACAGCCTATACAAAAGCCTGCTATTGCGATGGACGATGCGATAGCAACCATGCTAGTAAAGATATGACCAACAACCTGCCAATGTAATAGATAACCTAACAAACCCACTGCTAAACAAAGGCTTGCAATACTGGAATTAAATTTTTGTTGCTGAGCATCCTCTGGTATATACACAGATGGAGGCTTTGTTAAAAAGAGCTTCCCTACACGAAGTACTGGATTATAGTTACATAAAATACCTAGTAAATTTGCAGCTAGTGGAATTATTAATATCCAGGTAATTCCTGTTGCCCATGATAAAATGACACTCAAAAGAATAGTCCACTGGTTCAGTCTAACTAGTGGCCTTGGAATTGTCTGAGGCTGCGACACTCTAAAACCCACCTTTCTTATATGTTTAATGTATTTTACTACATGATATTCCATTTGTGAAGCAAAAATGATTACTTTATAATGATGTTAACAGATGTTCAAAGGAAAAGAGGATAACCATGCCAGCTTTAACAATGGATCAAGTTCAACAATTAAACTCGTACAGTATTTATACAACTGAACCTAAGCGGACTTTATTTACTTTAGCTGATATACATAAAGACTTTTACCATCCTGATTTTTTAAACCTTATGATGGGTATAACAGATGCAGCAACAGAAACAGCCGCTATTTCACACTTTGCACGCCGCTATGGAATGTTTTTTGCGATGCAATTTTATATGCTTGCCGCTTATGATGAAGTATGGGATGGTAAGCCGCTTGAATTGCGTTTTGATGCTGCAAAGGAATTTAACAGCTTTACTGTTGCCATGTTCGCTAATCCAAATGATTGGCGCTACGTTGATGAAGATGAACGTCAAGCTGTTATTGAGAAAATTCTTTACGATGGCCACGTCATTGTCCAACAGCTTCGTAAAGTAACATCCATCTCCCCTCTTACCATTTGGGAAAATTTCTTTGGCTACTTGCTATGGCATTATCATATATTATTATCTAATCCTGGCTTAGCCGACCAAGCCATGGAGGATATTGAGGCTTTAGAAGACCCTAAAACATGGGCACGCTTCTCCAATAAATCTTGGTGGGCTCAATATACAGGTGGCCTTAGCCCGACTAATTTAGTCAATGTTCCTGTAAGAAAGTCATGTTGTTTTTCTAAAGATATCCCAGGTTTAATGGCTTGTGGTTTTTGTCCAATGAAGAAATAATAGAGCCCTATAAAAAAGCCTTACCCCCCACAAATTCATGTGAAAGGTAAGGCTTTGTGCTTTATTTTTCGTATACAACAAACCAATCGTTGTTTTCTTCATACATCGTTGTGCCAAGGAAACCTTGTTTTAAAAGTTGCTGTTGCGCAGTCGTGTCTCCCATTGATATCACTTGTTTTTCAGTGAAGGTCGGGAATATCTCTTGTCGTAGGTCTTTAAAAAAAATATAACGAAGCTTATCTACATATTTAATTTTCAATCCTTTAATAACGAGATCTTGCGAGAATTTATCCTTTAAGCTCGGAATATTATAGGGCTTTACAGTGGAGCATATATAATCGTATTTTTCTAAATCGATATTTTCCATCACTACAGTGGCTAATGTTTTCTGTAATCCGTAACCTCGATATTTTGGTGAAACATTCGATATTTCCTGATATAACACACGTTGAAATTCGTTTTCTGCAATTCCACAATCATAGCCAAGGTGTTCTTCATCCATAGGTGGATTTAACAGCGCACGAAAGGCAATCAATTCTTCCCCTACATAAGCACCTATCATCATTCCATGCCCATTTAAAATATACTCAAATTCCTCTGTGCTTAAGGGTTGTAGTATACTTTTGTCTGCTAATGCTTCATAAACCGCAACTTGTAGCTCTTCAACTTGTTGTAAATGCTGGGGCGTTAATTTTATAACAAAAAACGGTGTCTCACCAAGCATACCATCATAAATAATTTCCATATTACGCCTCCTTAGGCTGTGACAACAGTTGAAAACTTACATAATTCTTGGATTACAGCTTCATCCACATCTACACCTAATCCTGGTTTTTCATTTAAGCAAATAAATGGTACATCATAATGTAAGTTCCCAACATCTTTTGAGAATTTTAATGGACCCGTGAGTTCTACACTCGTCATAATCTTCTTAGAGAATGCTACATGGAAACCTGCAGCAGAACCAACTGACGACTCTACCATAGAACCAACTTGACATTCAATACCTGCCATTTCTGCCATTACAGCAAGCTTCATAGCAGGGTAGATGCCACCACATTTCATTAATTTTATATTTACTTTATCTGCAGCACGCTTGGCTATAATTTCACGCATTTCGCGTACGCCTCGTAGTCCTTCGTCAATCATTAATGTCACATCAGACTTTGATTTAATTTCTACCATTCCATCAATGTCTTCACTATCTACAGGTTGCTCTAACCAATCGATATTTAAATCTTTCATAGCACGTAAACCTTGTAATGTAATGGCTGCATTACCCCATCCTTGATTTACATCCACTCGAATAGCAATGTCTTCGCCTACTCGCTCACGTACCGCTTTTATACGGGCTACATCACGAAGTACCTCTGTACCTACCTTCATTTTAAAAGAGCGATAGCCCATTTCTACTCGATTAGCTGCCTCTTCTGCCATTGCTTCAGGTGTTCCAATGCTTAGTACATGTGTGATTGGGAATTTTTCATGATAACGCCCCCCTAGAAGTTGGTATACAGGTACCCCTAGCGCTTTCCCAGCAATATCGAAGCAAGCAATATCAATAGCTGCTTTTGCTGCTGGTACATCTTTCACAACTTTATTCATTTTATCGTGTAGCTTTTCAAAGGCCATTGGACTTTCCCCAATAATAGCCGGGACAAGCTGATGTTTCAGCACAGCATATGTGCTTTCCCATGACTCACCTGTTACATGTTCATCAGGAACTGCTTCACCATACCCTACCACACCTGTGTCGGTAGTTACTTTTAAAATAATGGAAGGCATTGTATCATATGTAGCATAACTAATGATGAATGGATCAATTAGCGGTAAATGTATAGCAAAAATTTCTACTTGTTTAATTATCATCGTAATCAGTCTCCCTTGTCGTTAAAGTTGTCGCTAATACGTCGCTAAATGTTTAAAAAAATAGAAAAGGACGGATGCCCATGTCTACCAAAATAGCGATTATATGTTCAAAAGCATTTATGAAGCGTATTATTAGTATCGCACAAAACATAACCGATATTCAATTAGAATTTTATCTTTACAGCCACCCCTCTGAAGCACCTACTTTAATGAAGCAAATAAAACCATGTGATGCAATATTATTCGGAGGAACGTTACCCTATTTACACACTCAATCATTATTATCAGAAGTACCAATACCTTGGAATTATATTAAGCAAGATGAAACAACCATTTCTACAACATTGTTATCATTAGTAGCCAAACATGCAGTGGCAATCGACAGGATATCCATCGATGTAATGAATCCTGCATTCGTTGATAATGTTTTAGCAGAAATAGAATTTCATGGTCAAAAGCCATATGTTCAGCATATTTCGATTACTGAACCAACTGAGAATATTTTAAAACGCCATATCGCCCTGTGGAATTCAAAAAGTATTGATTTTGTCATTACCAGTATTCATAGTGTATTTGATGAATTACAAGCACTTCAAATACCGTCAATGCGTATGTTAGATGCTACCAAATCTATTATTCAATGCCTTGAAGAAACAAAATCAAAATCACTATTAACCAAGTCAGAAGCTTTCAAGGCTGTAGTGGGTCTCTTAGAAATCCCTAAAAATACTTCCATTGAATCAACTGTTTTAAGTCAAATTGCGAAAGCTACCTTTTCAACTTTTAAGCAAATTTCAACACATTCCTTTGAGCTATACACAACTGCTGGCAATCTGCAAAATGCTCTAGAAAAGGACAACCTAGAACAGCTCATACAGCAAGTTGAACAACCATTTAAGCTAGCATTCGGCTATGGTTATTCCATTTTGGAAGCTACACAAAATGCACAGCATGCTTTAACATTTACTAAACCTTTTGAGATTTATATTCTTGATGAACATAAAAACTTATTAGGACCTTTCCCTAATACAGAAGGTAAAGTTTCTTTGAAAACGGATGATCCTTATGTTTTACATATGGCTAAGCTTACAAGTTTAAGTCCATTAAATATTTCTAAATTAATTAATTTCAGTAATGAACGACAGTCAGCTCAATTTACATCTCAAAATCTTTCTGAATACCTCCAAGTAACACGACGTACTACCGAACGTATTATCAAAAAATTAGTTGATAATGGTTATGTAAAGATTGTTGGTGAAGAAATGACCCATCAGCAAGGACGTCCTCGTAAAATTTATCAATTGAATTTTTCAACTTACTAAACTACCTCATAAAAGAATTCTCGTAGATACACATGAATCTACGAGAATTTTTATTTTAGTCAGCCATTACCAAATTATCCGTATTTTCAGCCTCTTGTGCCTTTTTATGCTTCTCAGCTTCTGCTATTTCTTCTGGTGTTAATTTAACAATAGCAAATCCAATATATCCATAAATAATAGAAATAATCGGTACAGTAAAGTTAAGAATTGCATATGGTGCATATTCCATTGCACTTACACCTAAAGTAGCTAAAATAAACACACCACAAGTATTCCAAGGGAAGAAAACAGATGTTAAAGTTCCCCCATCCTCTAATGCACGAGATAGGTTTTTAGAATGTAAACCACGTTGTTGATAGACACCTGCAAACATACGTGAAGGTACAACAATTGAAATATATTGCTCAGAACATGTTGCGTTAGTTGTTACACAAGCTGCTATCGTTGAAGCAATAAGGCTTCCTGTAGATTTAGCAAACTTCACAATTACATTCATTAGTGCCTTTAACATTCCTGAATACTCTAAAATACCACCAAATGTCATCGCAACGATTGTCATTGAAACCGTATTCATCATAGAGTCTAAACCACCGCGGTTAAATAAATCATCCACCATGTGATTACCTGTTGAGATTTCAAAGCCTGCTTGTAATGCTTGTACAGCACTTGCAGCTGAACCACCTTGTACAAAAATCTGAAGTAAGAAACCTGAGACAATTCCAATTATTAAAGCTGGAATTGCTGGCACTTTCTTAGCCACCAATACAATAACGCCAACAGGAACTAGTAATAGTAAAGGAGAAATAACGAAGCTTTCTTCCATCACTTTTAATGTTGTCAAAATTTCTTCAGATTGCATTGAAACTTCTGCAAATTTTCTACCCATGAATCCAAAAACAACAAGTGAAATAATCAACGCTGGAATCGTTGTATAAAGCATATGCTTAATATGAGCAAATAGGTCTGTACCTGTTAAACCCGCTGCTAGATTCGTTGTATCTGATAATGGTGACATTTTATCTCCAAAGTATGAACCCGAAATAACTGCACCAGCAATCATAGCCGCTGGAATACCCATACTTAAACCAATTCCCATACCTGCGACACCAATTGTCGCCATTGTAGACCATGAACTACCAATAGCTAATGACACGATTGAACATAACAGCATGATTGTCACTAGGAACCACGCTGGAGAAATTAACTTTAGACCGTAGAAAATCATTGTTGCTACGACACCGCCGCCAATCCATGCTCCAATTGTCAAACCTACTAAAATAATAATAACAATGGCAGGTAATGCCAGACGTATCCCTTTATACATCATCTCTTCAATTTCTGCCCATTTATATCCATGCATTTTGGCCACAATTGCTGCTACAGTTGTGCCTACAAGAAGAGGTACGTGAGGACTTTGTTCTAAAACAACTACTGTAATCAACATAGTAATAATCATAATTGCAAAAGTTAGTAGTGCCCAGCCCGCATTAATATCCTTTTTCATTTTTCCATCCCCTTTTTTTGCACCAAATTCCATTTCGGTTTTTTCAAGACGCAAATAATTTTTTACGTTTTTTAGCTTAATATTCAAAAAATTAAAAGTCAACGCAAAAAATTTATGCTTCCCTAGCAAATCCCTTTATTTTAGCGTAATAAAACGCTTTCAAGTAGCAATAAAAAACAATGCAAACCCTTGAATATCCATGCATTATTAAAAATGTTCATGCAAAAAAAGCTAGATGAAAAAATAGTTACATTTTTTCATCTAGCTTTTAAAAAATTTTTTATTCAGGCTTTTTTTCTAATACACATGCAAGCACTTTCGCAGCATCAATTAAGGCACTACGATCAAATGTCATTTTAGGGTGGTGTAATCCTGGGGTTAAATTTGCACCAATTCCAATCATTGCTGCTTTTAGCTCCGGCTTTTTAACTGTATAAAAATGGAAATCATCACTACCTGGTGTAGTTATTTCATCCGCTAAATGCTCTTCCCCCAAAGCTTCAATGATGGCAGTCTTCGCCATGTTCGCAGCAACCGAGGAAACTTCAGCACCTGGTGTGAAATCTATCCAATTCCAACTCATATTAATTTCAAATTGTTGCTGTATCGATTTCAATCCAGACTCAATTTTACTGCGCAGCAATTCAAGTTGTTGATTATGTTGTGCGCGAACATCCATCGAGAAACAAGCATTTCCAGGAATAATATTTGTACTACCACCATCCGCAATAATTTTTGTTAACTTAGCAGAATGCGGTTCAAATGGTGATAAATGAATACTGTGTAGCATTTGTTGCACGGCCATAATTACATCAATGGCATTTTTACCTTGATGTGGTCTAGCCCCATGTGCATCAATACCTTGAATAGATCCCTCTAAAAAATAAGCAGCGCCATGATGAATGGCAGGCGAAACTTTGCCAAGTGGTAATTCTTCTATTGGTCTTAAATGAACACCAAATAAATGTGATACTCCATCAACTGCGCCTCTATCAAACGTTGCACATGCGCCATTTCCTAGTTCTTCAGCAGGTTGGAAGATGAAACGAACACGATGTTGTAAGGAGCGATCTTTCAGTAGTAATAATGCACCAAGAACCATTGAGATATTCGCATCATGTCCACACGAATGATTGGCTTGCCATTTCCCATCAACTTCCTGCCATAAAGCATCAATATCAGCACGTACTGCAACAATTTCATTACCTGTCCCAATTTCAGCTATTAATCCAGGTATATCACCTAATAAACGATAACTAACATGTAATTCATCCAGTATGGAAGCAATTTTTTTAGTAGTCTCAAACTCTTTCCAACTTACTTCAGGATATTTATGAAAATGATCAAACCATTGATAAATCGTTTCTTCTACTGTTAAAGCTTTTGACATAATTACACCTCTATACGCATTTTTGTTTCCCATTATACATGAATCTTTTTCAGAAAAGTACATATGTCTTCAGACCTAACCCACTTATTTAAATTATATAGTACATACATATGCGCTGAAAAAACCCTTTATCAATAGAGGTATAAAATACAATGGGCTATGCTAAAAGTTAATACACTTTCAACATAGCCCATCAAATTCTCATTATAAACTTGTAAAAAACCCTTCTGGATACTCTTCATACTGAATGTTCACCATTTGCTCCTCATTTTTCTCTTCCTCGTCACGTAAATCATATTCTTGATCCATTAAATACGTTTCAAACTTTGAATTTAACAACTTCCCCATCGTATCACTCCTTATTAGTTGAATTTTCTGATAAAAGGATTATACAATAGGTTTTTAGTAAATTGCAATAAATTATATACATTATGCATTATAACTATAAAACCTATCGCATTTTTAGATTAAATCACAGATTTTTTCTATTTATTCCTAAAATAAAAAAACTGTATCTTTTAACGTTCAGATACAGTCTCATTTTTCATCCTATTGAATGACTCCACAGGCTATTCTTGCTCCAGAATTACCAGCAGGATCTGTTTTATAATCATCCGCTGATTCATGAATGACAATAGCACTTCCATCACTATCTAATAGCGAATTAGGTTGGTCTTTTTGTAAAGTTAACCCTTCAGCTAAAAAGTTAAGATCCACGTTGCCGTCTTCACCAATTTCCAAATTTGGTAAGTCTCCTAAATGATAGCCATTAGGATTTAATTTACCATGTTCCTTTTTTGTTGGATTAAAATGGGCACCAGCTGATTCAAATTTAGGTGGTTCACACTTCCCTACTTCATGAATATGGATACCATGTGTGCCTGGTGGTAAGCCTGTTAACGCGAGCGTCATCATAACGCCGTTATCTTCCTCTTGAAGATATGCATTACCATAGCTTTCATTATTAGCACCAATCACTTTTGCAGTAGCTGTTAAAGGGGAAGAAGCATTGACAGCTACTTTTTCCTCTTTCTTATCAAAAAAACTGCAACCCGCAACAAAAATTAGTAAAGAAAGGCCCATTAAGCTTATTTTTTTCATAAAAATACCTCCTCTCTTTCTGATGATTTCCAATTTCTTCAGTACTTATGCACAATTAATCATTTACGATTCTATAATGGCTCCTATATCATTTGAGCCTGAATAGGAAACTCAACCAAAATAAAAGGGATTTCCCAAAGTTCGAGAAACCCCTTTCATAATTAATTTAAGATTTTTACCGTTACTGTTTTGACACCCCACTGAAGTGCTTGTCCTTCAGTAGGAATAAATACATCGATTTTATTTCCTTTAATAGCTCCCCCTGTATCAGCAGCGATTGCTTCACCATAACCTTCCACCCAAACCTTCGTACCGAGTGGAATAACCCGTGGATCTACAGCGATTACCTTTAAATTAGGATTAGACCTTATATCTGTTCCATTTGCTGTAATTCCTGAACAGCCTTCACAATAGGCTGTATACGCAGTCGCACGCATTGTTAATGTTTTACCAGAGACAGTTGCTGGAGCACTTGCTGGTTTTGTTTTGGCAGGTGCAGCAGGCTTAGTAGCTGTTGCAATCCCCCCGGAAGTTTTTGGTTTTGGTTTTGCAGCTGAAGCTTTAATAGCTATCGATTCACCAGCTAAAATCAAATCTGACGCAAGGTGATTCCATTTCTTCAAATCATCTACAGTTACATTATTAATACGAGCTATTGAAAATAAAGTATCCCCACCTTTGATGACATATTCATCCCCCAATGGTTCTTCTGCTTTTGACGTGTCTTTCACTAAGTCTTGCTCTGGGTAAAACCATAATGAATCCTTTTCATTTAATTGCTGGAACTCACCTACTGTTAAATTATAAATTTGCGGGAGTGCCCATAGTATATTGCCTGGCGATTTGTCCTTAGCAAAGGAAGGACTAGCATAGAGACTCACACCAAATGTCAATACTACCGCTAAAGCTAATGCTCTTTTCTTCATGTTTAGTAATACCTCCATCATTTTATTATTTGTTGCAAATCTGTTGCTAGCACACTAGAGTTAAAAGCTCTATTATGTAAGCAACCATAAGTTTGCAAATTAATAACTCAGGACTAGCTGCCTGATATTAGGAATTATTACTATAAAAACGGAAAAATATACAATTTTAATTAATTTTTTAGTAAATTAATCAATTTGTTGCGTATATATCTATAATTTAGTAGGGCGGTTTAACCTTTATCATATTAGATGTTTGCTATTTTTTAGCTGATACAAAAATAAATCGAGCAATGGAAATAAGAGCTCTTTCTAAGACCCAACAAGCTTTTAATTGAATTATTTGGAAGACACGAAAAAGCATGCTAGTACCGTACACTAGCATGCTTTCATACATTCATTTAATAATCATTTGTCTCATATTTCTAACAACACATAAACAGTTTCTTCCTGATTGTTTAGCCTTATATAAAGCATGATCTGCAATTTCTATCAATTGATTCGGACTCTGGACATTTGGTGTAAAAGCCGTAATTCCAGCAGACATGGTTACAGGTCTACCACATGCAGTTTCCTGTAAAGCTTGTTTAATTCGTAAGTTTTCTGCCAGTTGGACTGCAGCATCTATGTTCATGGAAGGTAAGATGACCATAAACTCTTCGCCGCCATATCTAAAGCACAAGCCTTGATCCTTTATGCTGCTTTGCATATGATTAGCAAAAGCCTTTAGAACCTCGTCCCCAACTGTATGACCATATGTATCGTTTATACTTTTAAAATCATCTAAATCAATTAAGATGATCGCATGTGGCACTTTTTGAACAATCAACTCATGTAAAGTTTGATCCATTCTTCTTCGATTAGGAATTCCAGTTAATGCGTCTAGATTCAATTGCTCTGTTAAATCTGTAATTTTACTTTCGGAACAAATCATCATATTTTGTACATTACTTTTCAATAATTTTACTTCGTAATACCAATCAGTAATATCCTCTGTTCCTTGCAATGTCTCCCCTATCTCTATTCTTGTTGCAAGATCCTTAAGTGGTCGGGTAATTTTTTTCGCTAACCATATAGCTAACCCTAATACCACAACTACTACTATAATAATATGGATAATGGTTTTCTTAATTAGTAAACTAAAAGAAATAGCTCTTTCATCAAGTAAAGTATCTACTATTTGCTCCATATATGGTTCTAATGAACGATCATCTTTCACAGAACCTTGTAAATAGTCTGTAGTAAGTGTGGAAACTTCCTTTACATAGGTTTCTTTCATATCCTTTTTATTTTCCTGCAAAATTTCATTAAAATTTAAATAGCTACTCCAAATACTAATACTAGATGCCGCGAGTACAACTATTATCACCATACTAACTATAAGAAACGATAACTTTAACTTGAATTTACCCACAATAGATCATTTCTCCCATTGAGATGATTTTTTCGTTAAATTTTATCTTTGTTTCAACTCAAACTTCATATATTTATTCAATCATCATACGCCATGTCTCTTAAAAAATACTTAAAAACTAATAAATTCTCCCCTATTCTCAATACAGTAAAAAAATAAATCGAACTATAATACCCATAAAGTTCAATTTTTTTAGTCTTAAAGTTCTTATTTGAATTTAGAGGGAAACTAGTGATTTATTGCTCCTCACCCTTGTTCATAAATTCATTTGCTCACTACTTCATTTGTATCTTTGTTTTTACGTTTTAGAATCATCCGATTGTCCATATTGCAAATAAAAACGGAATATACTATCTCTATTTGTTTTGAGGTGGCTCTTCCCAAAGTTTCAAGTTACAATTCTTCTATAGATTTTTGGAAACAAGGGTACATTATACATATAAAACAAAGGAAGGATGGTAGGTATGTACAAAATATACATAATAGAAGATGATGCAAATATAGCTTCACTGATTGTAGAGCATTTAGCTAAATATCAGTTTGAATGCTATACTGTACAACAATTCCCACACATTATTGAAGAATTTAACATTATACAACCACACCTAGTCATAATGGATATCAATCTCCCCACTTACGATGGCTATTTTTGGTCACGGAAAATCCGTCAACTCTCAACATGTCCCATCATCATTGTCTCTGCCAGAGTAAATGATATTGATCAAGTATATGGAATTGAAAATGGTGCCGATGACTTTATCACAAAGCCATTTTCATTGGATGTCTTCATGGCAAAAGTAAATGGACTACTTCGACGTACCTATGGGGAATACGCATTAACCGAGACAACAACTATAACAATAGCGAATACTACATTAAATCCAGATACAGTTCGTCTTCAAACAACAGGCAATGAGAGCCTGTTAACGCTAAAAGAAATGCAGCTAAGTAAGTTATTATTCGAAGCTTACCCTAATGTAGTACCTCGTCAAAAGCTTTTAAGTGCTATTTGGGATGATGAAACCTTTGTTGAGGAGAATACTTTGTCTGTGAATATTGGTCGGTTACGGAGAAAATTGGAAGCCGTACACTCTCAACTTGAGATTAAAACAATTCGTGGTCTCGGTTATCAATTGGTGGAGGAAGGTAAATGAAGCTATTCTTTCGAGATCATCTTAGTATCATTATTCTCTATAGCATAAGCTTCCTTCTACTTCCTTGGATTATTCATGTATTAGATGACCTATCCTCACACTACGCCTACTTTATTTTTCTTGTCAGCTTTCTATTTATTCTATGGCTTCTTGGTCGTTATTATCGAAGAAGAAAGTTTTATCATCATTTACAAAAAAATATCAAAACGCAGGATGATCTTCATTTATTTGAACCACGTGCAGCTATTGAGCAATACTATAGTGAAAAGCTAAGACAAATACAGTATTTATTTTTAACCCAACAGCAAAGATTGGAAGAACAGGCACATGAGAAGCAACTAGTTCTATCACATTTTGCACATCAAATGAAGACACCTTTATCTGTTATTCAATTAATCGTTCAAGCTACGTCCAACAAGACCACTGACGAATTGCAGCAATGGCATACCATCAATAAAGAGTGCAATAAATTGACATTTACCCTCAATCAGTTATTAACGTATGAGCGCACATCTCATTTAGTAGGTGATTTAAAAATTGAACCTATTGTTTTAAAGGGACTCGTGCAAGAAGTCATCAATGATTTGAAGGATTTCTTTATCATAAGTGAAGTTTTTCCAAAGCTGACGTTTGCTGAAGACCAAATCATTTATTCAGATCGAAAGTGGTTAAAAATTGTACTTTATCAAGTATTAAATAACGCCATTAAATATAGTGAAATGGCAAACACCATCCATATTGATTATGAAAACGAAGCTTTACACATAACAAATCGTGGTGAGACCATCCCTACTAGCGAAATAGCACGAGTCTTTGATTTATTTTATACAGGCATAAAGGGACGAACGAGTGGCGAAGCAACAGGTATAGGCTTATATTTAGTGAAAAAGATTTTAACTACGTTAGAGCATCCCTTTACTTTACAATCTTCTGAGCATATCACTACTTTTTCCATTCGTTTTTCAAATAGTCTTAAAAAATGAAGATGACAACTTTGTCATCTCAGACTGTAGACAAAAGCCATCGAGAGGTTCACTCTCGATGGGCTTTTGTCATTTTTCTTCCTATTTTATCTTTAACATTTGGTAATATACTACCAAATTCAACATACTCTTCGAGCATAGCTACCTTCTTAAGCTGCCTGCCACGTCCAAGTAGCCAGTTTCTTTAAATTCATGGCAGCAAAAGTAAGCATCGCCTGCATAGACAATTTTTTTAGACCTCTTAAGGTTGTCCATCGCATACCATGCTTTTCTTTTGCATCTGCAAAGATACGCTCAATCGTTTCTTTGCGCTTTGCATAGATTTGTTTGATGTCATTGGAATGGCGTAAATGTTCTGCTTCCTCTACATACGATTCCCAAATATGACGTTGAATGAGTTTTTGATGTTGCTTACTTTCTGTACATTGGGATAGGCTCGGACACTTCGCACAAATCAAAGGATTCGATTTATATTGACGATACCCTTCTTTAGTCGTTGTCGTATACTTCAATATCTGTCCTTGTGGACAAAGATAACAATTATAGTGCTCATCATATATATACTCATGTTTTCGGAAGAATCCATCTTTCGTTTTAGGACGTGTATAAGGAAGAACAGGCAACATTTGATTCTCTAATAAAAAGTTTGTAATTGCGGGTGTTTTATAGGCTGCATCTGCCGCAACAGCTAATGGTTTTTGAACGTTTTCAATGACTTTTTCCACAAGTGGCTGTAATACATGACTATCGTGCACATTTCCCGGAGTTACAATGGCACCCAAGACAAAGCCTTTTTCATCTGTCGCTGCATGAAAAGAATACGCAAACTGTTTCGTGCGTTCATCCTTCACGTAATATCCACTTTCAGGATCTGTCGTGCTTTCCTTTATTTCTTTCCATTCTTCCTTTTCAAACTTCTCCGGGGGAAAGGGCTTTTTTCCGTGTTCCTCACGATCCATATTTAACTCTAATTGAAGTTTCTCTTCATAAGCTCGTGTTTCTTTTCGCACAACTTTTTTATCATACTTTCGTTTATTCGCACTCGCTTTCACATGCGTAGAATCGATAAATAAATGGTCTGCATGGAGGAGTCCTTGATGCATAATCTCCTTTAATATACGATAGAATATCTGCTCAAATATATCAGTGTCTTGAAAGCGACGGACATAATTTTTACCGAAGGTAGAGAAATGCGGGACTTCTGTATGGAAGCCAAATCCTAAAAACCAACGATACGCCATATTCGTTTCAATTTCTTTGATGGTTTGACGCATGGACCGTATACCAAAAACGTACTGAATAAACGTCATTTTAAAGAGAACAACAGGATCAATACTAGGGCGTCCTTTAGCAGAGTAGAGGTTTTCTACTAAAGGATAGATAAATGAAAAATCAATAGCCGCCTCTAGTTTTCGTACTAAATGATCTTGGGGAACTAATTGATCAATCGTTAGCATTTCTAATTGTTCACGTTCATTGATTTGATTTTTCGTCATCATGGTTAATCACCTCGAAAGTGTACTTTTTATCAATAGATGAATTAGGAATTCTTTATGTAGAAGTTGATTGGAACGAAGGGTGGCGACTCCTGCGGGAAAAGCGGGAAAGTCGAGATCCTGGACTGAGCGAAGCGAGGGAAGCAGCTCGACCCCGCCCGCGGAAAGCGTCCGCCCGTAGTGGAAATCAACGGCTTTACTTTATTTTATTGTAAAAGAAAAAAGACTGTAGGCAAACTCAAAATTCATTGAGTTTGTCTACAGTCTGAGATGACAACTTTGTCATCTTCATGTCATCAAGAGAAATAGGTTATATGCCGCTCCTTTTCTATACTAAAGTTATCTAATGACCATAAAGGAGTTGTTTTAATTTGGGCAACACAATACTTCAAGTAACCAATTTGCACAAGGAATACATCGGTGAGATCACCTATAAAGCGTTAAACGGTATCGATTTTCAGCTACAGCAACAGGAATTTGTAGCTGTCATGGGACCTTCAGGTAGTGGGAAAACAACATTTTTAAATAGTGTATCCACTATTGATCGTCCTACCGCTGGCGATATCTTCATAAACAATCATAATCCTTACGCATTAAATGATGAGGAGCTCGCCAAATTTAGACGCTCTGAACTAGGTTTTGTATTTCAGGATTTTAATCTTGTGCATACATTAACAGTGAAAGAAAATATTTTATTGCCATTAACATTAGATAGCATACCTGCTTCAAAAATGCTTCAACGTTTAAAGGATGTCGCTCAATTTCTTGGTATCGAGGAACTATTGTCGAAACGTATTTATGAAATTTCAGGTGGACAAAAACAACGAGTAGCTATCGCTCGTGCCGTTATACATGGGCCAAGTTTATTGTTAGCAGACGAGCCTACTGGAAACTTGGATTCAAAGGCTGTCAATGATGTCATGAACTTATTTTCCTCAATTAATCAAGAGCTTGATACGGCTATTCTCATGGTGACACATGATCCTTATGTAGCAAGCTTTGCCAATCGCATTATTTTTATTAAAGATGGGAAATTATATAACGAAATACATCGAGGCAACAACCGCAAGCATTTTTATCAGGAAATTATGGACACGCTTGCTTTTCTAGGTGGTGGACAGCATGAGCTTTAATCATATTGTGATTCAAAATATTTTACGTGACAAATGGACGTATGTTTCTTACTTCTTGAGTAGTATGTTTTCTATTATTATTTTCTTTCTATTTTCTGTTATCGTCTTTCATCCAAATCTGAAAAGCCTAGATCCAAACTCTACACTTGGAATTTCTTTAATGCTAGCTAGTATGCTCGTTTATTTATTCTCTTTTATTTACATTACCTATTCAATCACAGCATTTTTACGTAAGAAGACCAAGACCTTAGGAATATTTATGATTACTGGGGCTTCCATGAAGCAGATTCGTAAGCTGGTCTTCCGTGAAAATCTGTTGATTGGCATTTTAGCTATTCTGGCGGCTATCGTTCTCGGCCTTGTTATTACACCTCTTTTCTTAATGGGTGCAAAAGTCATTTTAAAGGCAGAAACATTTGGTATGTACATCCCTCTTCAAGCAATCAGCATAACCATAGGATTATTTCTGATTTTATTTGTTGTAATATCGACAGTTGTTACGAGGTTCATTAATAAAGAAGCGTCTATCCAACTTTTAAAAAGCGATACAGTTATCGAGAAATCTATTAAGCCTCATTATGTGTTATTAATACTAAGTATTTTGATGTCTGCCACTTTAGCTTACTTGCTAAAAATCGAGCATTCCATTGTAGACACTTTAAGTGTCCTTTATTATCTGTTATTTTTTATTAGCATTCTTAGTACGATTTATTTAGTCATCACACAAGGATTTCGTTTGTTTTTAAAAATATATGAAAAGTCTCCTGCCTATCTTCAAAAAACAAATATGCTTTTGGCGTCCAATTTAAATGCAAAAATGAAATCACATGCAAATATGCTGTTTCTAATTACTATCCTATTAAGCGGTGTCTTTCTATGTACAAGTATTTTATTTAGCTCTTATTACAATGTAAAAAAGACTAGTGAAGAAAATTATCCATATAGCTTTCAATATATTGCTGATCCAAAAGCTGATGACAACATGGTAAAGGCTGATCTTGATTATCTTGAAGATACTTTATCAACGGTTCAAGCCCACAAGTATTTTATTGAATTTAAATCAAAGGAAGATCAACGCATTGGCTATATGGCGTTATCGGATTATAACCTGATCCAGCATCAGGACAACAAACTAAGTAAAGATGAATTTATTGCCGTCGCTGGCAGTCGAGATGTAGCGCCTACAACAAACAATGCCAGCGATCTGTATATAAAATCTTTAAAACTAGCCAGCACCCATGAGCAAAATCTGCTATCTACTGGCTTCCAACAAAGTTATTTCATTGTACCTGATGACATTTACAAAACCATTGACTACCCTGTTTATAAAACGTATATCTATGAACTGGAAGATTGGACAGCCCACACAGATTTGGCAAAAATTATTACCAGTGACTTACCCTCTTTACCTGGAGAACGTTATGTAACATCCAAAATTGATTTATATAACACAGAGATGTTTGTTAAAAGTGTCATGTTCTTTATCGGCTCCATGTTAAGTCTAATTTTCTTAAGTGCAGCCATGAGTATATTGTACTTCTATTTACAAACAACATTACAACAAGAGAAGGAAAAGTATATTGGTATACGTAAGTTAGGACTTTCTAGAAATGAATTAGCTACCATTATCACTAAAGAATTGGCGATTCTTATTTTTGTACCATTCACCATAGCTATTACACTCTTGCTAATTACACTTTTGGCTATACAAACAATGGTTTCTACAGCATTTTTACAAGTTTCCATAGCTAGCTCTTGTTGTTTCTTTGTGCTTTTCCTCATTAGCTATGTATTAATTCGAAAAAGTTATTTTAAACGCTTAGTAAGCTAAAAAATCGCACTCCTTAAGGGGTGCGATTTTTTCAAAGTGTTGAAAAACAAATCAATAAATAAAATCTTTATGAAAGGTGAAAATGTTTCAAATAAATTGAAGGTGTTAACTACTCATTTTAGTGAGGAGTGTCATCACTTCTCACATTGAAAATAAAAGCCCTAATTCAAATAATGGGTTATTTGATCTGATCGATGCTGCTGATAAGGAAAAGACGCTTCTGCAGAATGGTTGATTGGAGTGGAGCCAACGTAAGTGAGTGAAGTGGCTCATCGGACGCCCCCTGGAAAGGACGCTGGCGGAACGGAAATCAATCTCTCGCCTTGTGAAAAGGTCTTTTTCTGCAGATGACAGTATTTTTTTTACCAAAGAACGGGCTTTGCTACCATCAGCCAAAGCATAATAAGCAATAATAAAATATACATCCATGTTTTTCGATGTAACAGTGAAACAAATTGTTGATGGTTATATGCAGGCGTGTTAAATGTGCGCAACGTCGGTTTAAACGCTCTCGCTAGAAATACAATCGATGCAAACATCACGAGGAATGTTAATACAATCCATGAGGTATTCCAATGATAGCCTGCATACCACATTAACAAAATACCCGATGCTACTAGTACATGCCCTGAATGTTTGACGAGCGCAATGGCACCCTTAAATGCTTCTATATATGGTGACATGTCATCAGTGGAAGCTGTGCGCATTTTTTTTACAATGGTTAGTACAACAAACAAAGGCCCAATCGAAAGAATAGCACTTAAAATATGTATATAAAGAAGAAGTGTATAAATGGAAAACATGCTGTGTACTCCCCTTTTCATCAGTCCCCTTCATTATAGCATTCAAGCTGAATCTACTTTATCAGCAATTGTGAATCCTTTGTAAACACAGCCTGAATCATTGTTAAATTGTTTGAAAACCGTATAAAGAGGGTATTGTTTATAGTAACATGCACTTATAGAACAAAAAGGAGTGATTTTTATAGGAATTCACCAATTTTTTACAAGCCTTAATGATTTAGAGCGTATTATTCGTTGCCCAGGTCGCTTCAAATTTGAAGAGCACAACGTGGCAGCCCATTCTTGGAAGGTGTCCCAATATGCGATGTTTTTCGCAACATTAGAAGAAATGCACGGTGCAACAGTTGATTGGAAATCTTTATATGAAAAAACGATTAATCATGACTTTGCTGAAGTATTTATTGGCGACATCAAGACACCTGTAAAACATGCTAGTCCAGAGTTAAAGCAAATGCTAGCACACGTGGAAGAAAAGATGATGGAAAAATTTATTATCAATGAAATCCCACAAGAATTTCAGGCTATTTTCTTTGAACGGATGAAAGAAGGAAAGGATCAGACTTTAGAGGGGCGGCTACTTGAATTTGCAGATAAACTAGATCAATTTTATGAAGCTTTCGCAGAATTAAAGCGCGGCAATACTGACAAAGAGTTTGTCTATATGTATCAATCAGCCCTTTCAAAACTGTTGGCGATTCCACTTGAAGCGACCGTCCAATATTTCCGCACAGAAATTTTAAAGGACGCAGTAAAGGAAAAAACACATATCGATATTCAAGCATTAACAAATGAAGTATTAACATCAAACTAATAGGGTGCATGTACAAGTTTTCCGATTGAAAAATTCACGGAAGGCTTTTTTTATTTTCCACAAAAAGTCGTATAATGAGGAGAGATTGAATGGAGGGAAAGTATTGTCACAGGAATGCTCAATTGTAGAAGATTTATTACCTCTTTATGAAAAACAAATGCTTCAAGCATCAACAATAGAATTTGTTGAACAGCATCTAACAACTTGTCAGCAATGTCAGAAGCTTGTAGCCAATTCATCAACTCAGAACGCATACTTACCCATGAAAAGAACAGTATCCTTTTTTCATATCATATTTATTGTATTATCCTTTATGTTTGCCATTAACTCGTCCTTACTCGGCAATCAAAAGGGCTTTGTCATCTCATATGCACTTTTCGGCTGTCTTTCTTACCTTTTCTATAAAAACATCTGGATTGTCTTTATCATAAGCTCTGTGCCTGTATTCGTTTGGGCTATCATTAATAATCTTAATAATGAGCTCTATATTACAACCTTCTCCTTAACAGAAATAGGAACGCTTGTGATTGGAGCTGGCTACATTGCACTTTTACATACCATTTTCGCCTTAATTGGCGCAGCTTTTGCCATTCTATTACGTAGGGTTTTTCACTAAACAAAAAAGCACCTTGAACTTTTTTACCAAAGTTGAGGTGCTTTTTTGCTTGTTAGGCCTTTTTCACAAATTCTGATTTTAATTTCATGGCACCAAAGCCATCAATTTTGCAGTCGATGTTATGATCGCCTTCTACTAGACGGATACTTTTTACCTTTGTACCAATTTTTAAAGTGGAAGAACTGCCCTTCACCTTTAAATCCTTAATAACAGTAACTGAATCACCGTCAGCTAACAAATTACCATTTGCATCTTTTACAATAAGTGCATCTGATTCCTGTTCAGTTGCCTCCATACTCCATTCATGCGCACATTCTGGACATACATAGTTGGCTCCGTCCTCATACGTATATTCTGAATGACATTTTGGACAATTTGGATAAGCTGCCATTTCCGCTTCCCCCTTTTACATATTTGCTAGGAAAATCCTCTTTATGCTCCTATCTTTACATAGTCGACCTTAATTAGCAAAGGTTGTTCGTATTTTCCGTTCGCATTTGTGAAAAAAATATGAAGCATCCGTACCTTTTTGAAGGTATTTCAAGATGCTCATTACGCTATTTGGAACACTTGCCCATTGACTAATTTGCCATTATCATCTTACTTGCATGTTTATCGTTCATGCTTTATTATATCCATAAAGGCTGCATTGTTCGTATAATATTAAGTTTTAACCTTTAAGCTGTAAAAGGGAGTTTTATTATTGGAGTTGGAATGACGGGCCTCACACTACGGTGCATGAGGATAAGCAGGAAAACTTCTGCGAACACCCACTTTGAGGAGTGGTGGTTTAAAACTTTCTATAATAACTACGGCATACGCGGCTTTTTAATTTGATCTTACAGCCACAAGGCTTTGAAGTGTATCACCCTTCTATTGTTGGAGGGTGATTTTTTTATGCAGTTTCCCCTCGTGTGCAAAAATTTAAAATTAAACGTTGTGAAGTTTATTTTTATTATAGTGATGCTACTTTAAGTATATAGATATGTTTTTGTAGCATACTAGTGGCAATTGTTATAAGAGTAGCATATTGTTAATAAAAGGAACTTGTATCTTTACAAAAAATCTTATTCTTCCATGGTGTAAATCCCCCATTAAAAAGGTAAAATATAACTAACAAATTTTGTTTAGGAGGTGAAAAGCATGGCAACTGCTGAACAACTTAAATTACTAGTAAAGGCACATTACGAAAATGATGATGCAAGGTTTGACACCCTACTCATCCAAGTAGCTGCTTCTGAAGCACAAAAAGGACATGTAGCATTAGCACGTGATTTAAAAAGTCTAATTGATAAAGGGAAGAAAAATTCTTCTAAAATTCAATATATTGATCCTGAACTTGAGGGATTAATTACAGTCCGTAATAGCACCTATAGGTTGGCTGATTTAGTTGTATCTAAAGAAGTTAAGGATAATTTAATAAATGTTATCAAGGAATACGAGAATAGATCAAAATTAGCTCAATTCGGATTAATGAATCGAAGAAAAATTCTTTTAGCAGGGAAACCTGGTACTGGTAAAACTTTGACAGCATCAGTTTTAGCTACAGAGTTACAACTCCCCTTGTGTATTATTCACACAGATAAAATAATGACAAAGTATCTAGGGGAAACAAGTCAGAAATTAAGTAAAATTTTTGATTATATGGCTAATTTCGAAGCGGTTTACTTATTCGATGAGTTCGATTCAATAGCTAGTGAACGAAACTTCGAAAATGACGTTGGGGAAATCAGAAGGATCATCAACTCTTTTTTACAGTACATTGAATCTAATGACAA
The DNA here is from genome assembly GCF_038630435.1 of Lysinibacillus sp. FSL K6-4013. Taxonomy (NCBI): domain Bacteria; kingdom Bacillati; phylum Bacillota; class Bacilli; order Caryophanales; family Bacillaceae; genus Lysinibacillus; species Lysinibacillus sp. FSL K6-4013. The sequence goes on along the minus strand of NZ_CP152031.1, from coordinate 385,661 downwards.
TGGATTTATTATCGGGGCGACAAATAACCCTCAACTACTCGACTCAGCTATTTTCAGAAGGTTTGATGACGTAATTGTATATAAACTACCTGATGCAACGCAACGAAAAAAGCTGATTAAGAATACGCTTGGTCAATTTTTTAATCCAGAAATAGATTTAGTTAGAGTCGGAAAACTATCTGAAGGTTTAAATCATGCAGAACTAGTAAATGTATGTAAAGATTCTATTAAAGAAACAATCTTAAATGATTCAGACAAAGTAACTGAAGATATCATCAGAAAAAATATAGAGAAGAAAATTAAAACATATACTTGGGAGAAATAAGAATGGTTCAAACTCACGACAATTTATTTTTATTTAATACTCAAAGTAACTTAAATTTCACTTCAAAAAAATCTGGGGGCGGCAAACCTGAACTACCGTCTAGGGATCGTAAAACTCACGGTCAATATATTACAAATAAATTAAATGAAATTTGGAAAGCGGTGGAGAGTTCAAGAAAAGATAAAAGAGCTGCTGCATCGCTTTCAATACATACTGGGACTTATTTAGAATTTCAAAGTACCCCAAATTTTTCACTTACCATCAAAAGTCTTGAAAACAAACAACAAAAAATCAAATTACTAAATGTTCGCAATAGAAATATAGATGGAAAAGAAATAGAGTATGCCACTGTTTTTGTTCCAAAAGGTAAAGAGCATTATTTTATAAAAAAAGCTAACGATTATTTAGAAAAAGTATCCGAAAAAACTAGTAATCCTTTAAATCAAAACTTAATTGATAGTATTGAAAATGTACAGTTGGCGCTAGTAGAGTCATTTTTCCCTATAAACCATGTCCAATGGCTAAGCGAATCAGAAAAAAAGTGGTATGAAATATGGCTTAGCGACGACAGTGTTGAAATCGAAAATCAATTTAGAAAGACTGCCGCTTTATTAGACCTTGAAGTATCTCCAGAATTTTTACGTTTTCCTGAGCGGACAATATTACTAGTATACGCAGATAAAAACGATCTGAGTAATTTGATATATCATAGCCCCTATATAGCTGAAATGAGAAGAGCAGCTGAAGCTAATACTTTCTTCCTTGATTTAGAAAATACATATCAACTTAATTGGACAAATGATGCTAAAGAGCGTATTCAAAAAGATACTGATTCTCAAGTTGTAATTAACATTCTAGATACCGGAATACGTAGAACACATAATCTACTCTCCGACTTTATTGAAGAAGTAGACATGGTGGCCTACAAGCCGGAGTGGGACAAGTTTGATAACAATCAAATGGGTCATGGTACACTAATGGCCGGAATAGCGCTATACGATGATGTAAAAATGTTATTGGAGAGTTCAGATGTTCACTCTGTTACGCATACTTTAGAATCATCTAAGATACTTCCGGATGAAGGAGAAAATGAGCCTCAACTTTATGGTGCTATTACTAGTAAAGTTATCAGCGAACAAATTATCAACCACCCTAATAGAATTAGAGTAAATTGTATGGCTGTTACTTCTCCAGAAATAGATACATATGACGGCAGCCCATCTTCTTGGTCTGCTGCTGTAGATGAGATAACATCTGGAGCTGTAGATGGTATAAAAAAATTAATGTTAATATCGGCCGGAAATATTCCCACTACTGATTGGGGTGGTTACATTGATTCGAACAAAATATCTTCAGTTGAAAATCCCGGGCAATCATGGAACGCACTAACTATTGGGGCATACACCGTTAAATCAGATCCATCATTAATAAGCGCACCTGGTATGAGAGCGATTGCACCTAGTGGTGGGATTTCCCCTACTTCTAAAACATCTTTAATGTGGGATAAAAAATGGCCAATCAAACCTGAAATCCTTTTCGAAGGTGGAAATGGTATTACAAATTCTACAGAGTTCTATGAAGAAGAAAACTTTTCATCCTTAACAACTTACCATGATATTTTTACTCGACAATTTCACTATATAAACGCAACTAGTGAAGCTACGGCTCATGCCTCTTGGATGGCAGCTAAAATCTATAATAAATACCCACAGTTATGGCCAGAAACCGCACGAGCTCTGATGGTGCATTCTGCCGAGTGGACTGATGCAATGAAGAGTCAGTTTTTAACCACAGGCAATAAAACAGACTATGGAAACCTCTTAAGAAGCTGTGGTTATGGGGTACCAAATTTAAGCCAGGCTTTAAATTCTGTTGATAATAGTGTGAATTTGGTAATTGAAACTGAATTACAGCCTTATATAAATGTTAAAGGTAAACCACCCAAAACAAATGAAATGCATATTCATGAACTTCCTTGGCCTAAACAACAACTATTAGATTTAGGTGAAACTAAGGTTAAGCTTAAGGTGACTTTATCTTATTTCATTGAACCTGGTCCTGGTGAAAAGGGTTGGAAGAATCAGTATAGATATCCTTCTAGCCTCTTACGTTTCGAATTAAATGGTTCTAGAAATAGAGAAGAGTTTTTAAAAAGTATTAATAAAGCTGTAATTTCTGAAGATGAAGAAGAAACATTAACAAGCAGCAATGTCAATTGGTTATTAGGCCAACAAAGAAATGTAGGTTCTATTCACTCTGATACTTGGGAAGGAACTGCAGCTGAATTAGCTACAAGCAACTTAATTGGTGTATTCCCTGCTATTGGTTGGTGGAGAGAAAGAAAGTGGTTAGGTAAAGTAGAAAACACTATGCGGTATAGTTTAATTGTATCTTTATCTACAGAAGCAGATGTCGACTTATACACACCTATCTATACTAAGATACAAAGTGAAATCACTATTTAGCACCCCTCTCATTGATAGCCGTTATGAAATTCATAACGGTTCTTTTTTTACTAAAATTTATAAACAAAAAAAGCTCTCAAATTGAGTAGCTTTTGTGGTTGGAATCTTTTTACTTTAGTATCTCTTTTAAACCTTGAATTTCTATAATCAATTTATCACCATCTGCACTTTGGTTCATGAAAAAATTAATCACAGAAAAAATTAAAGGTACTGTAAGGTAAAATAGCATAAGCATTTTATTTCTAGGAGCATACATCGGAATACTTTTTAATTTAAAACCATCTATAGCGAGTTTGTATAAATCAGTTAATACCCGATCTTCTACTCTTAATTTAATTCTTTCACTATACAGATCTCTATATTGCCGTTCGTAAACATAAAATTGTAAATTCACAAAATAAAAACAAAAACCTAAAGCCAATAATAATCCGCCATAAACCCACGTATTATTAATCTTCAAAGCTATCGAAACTGCAACAAGTGAAACAAACCAACCTTTTATAATAAAAGAGTTTTGTGCCATTCTTGTAATGCACGCTTGAATCAAATCTAATTCTTTATGAATTACTTCTGAACTTATTTCTTGAGTATCATTTTGCAATTTCTTTCTCCCGCTTTACCATTTTATATAATCGATCTAAGTTTTCTTGTGCTATCAATTTCTTTTCTCGCTGTCTATTGTGCATGCGACAAGCTGCCAGTGCATTTAAATGGTTGGCATGTAAAGGGATTAAAGCTTCTAGCGGTGTTGAAACATCATGCCAAATTTGCCAGCCTTCTGCTAATATTTCTCTTTCTTCTTTACTATTAGCATGCTTTTGGAAATTCTCCAGTACTCTTTTAGGTGTTCTTACGCGTAAAAAGTTAATTAGATTAAGTTCTGAATAAATCCAAGGAGAATAAGTACCCTTATTAACCGTTTCCTTTACGGATTGAATAGAATTTGGTGTTTCTACAAATATTACACATTCAGTTTCATCTAGCACTTCCAAAAGGGCTGTATTTAACATTAAGTGTACATGGCTAGTCGAATAATTTCTCTTGTCGTAATCATAGCTAGTTGTACCTTCTAGTTTACAGTGGGCATTGTCAATCATTTTCAACAAATCATTTGCATACCCCCATACAGTAGAATCTATAAAACTTGTTATATGAAATTCTTTATATAAGTATCCAGCCAGAGCAATAATTGTTTTCTCATCTTTATGTGAATGTGAGAGAAACACATCTGCATCTATCTTTGGAAACCACTTTTCCTTTATATCTCTGCCATTAAGCGTATTTTCGTTCATATAAAAATCCTTTAGCGAATCTTCAATTTGTTGCCTCTGATTATTATAAAGCTTCTCTCCAATTGCAAAATAATCATCTATTGTATCCCCAAAACTTGCTTTCAAATCATCAACGTATTGATAGGCTCTATAAATGTTAATCATCCCCAATTTTTAATATTTCATAATAGTAAATATAACCATTAATATATTTTTTCTCAAGCATTAACTGCACCTAAAATTTGAACACCTATAAATAACATTGCCATGCAAAAAAAGTTGTCTCGTTGAGCAACCCATTATAGCTTATATCCATCATATTAATCTTTATTTGAAAGATGTTTATTCAACTTCCCATTTATGTCTTTCTATAATCCATCACAGTTTCTTTGACCGAGTAGTCATCAGTGTTCTTTATTTTTTTAGCTATTCTCTTTATCATTTTCCTTTAATGCATCATTAGTTTCCTTCCAAAGCTTACGAATGGTCTTCTTCCCTTCACCCCAATCCTGTAAAAATTTAATTGCTGCTTCAGGATCTACTTTTGAAAGCTCACTCAACTTTACAGGAAGGTAAGCATATATGCGAACTAATTCTTTAAATTGCAAACTCCTCACATCCTTTAGTTTAATTCCTCAATTAGCTAAAATACTTCCTTTTAATTTCTACCTTATTCATGATCACTATTTGATTTTGTATCAGACTCAACTAAAGCGTCGATTGTAGCACCCCATAGTTTACGTATACTCTTTCTCCCTGCGCCCCAATCTTGTAATATTTCTATTGTGGCTTCTGGATTTACTTTAGAAAGCTCACTCAGCTTAACAGGAAGAAAAGCATACATTTGAATCAATTCTTTTTTATGCATAGCCCTACTCCTTTACTATTGTTTATGCCTCTATTCATCCTTCCCCCCCTTACTCCTACATCTAAGTCGCTCACTCTATCAGAATAAGTACCAGCATCCTCCAAAGCATTAATCGTAGTCTCCCATAGCTTTCGGATGTCTTTTCTTCCATCTCCCCAATCTTGAATTATCTCAAGCGCTGCATCTGGATTTACCTTAGCAAGTTGACTCAATACTACTGGTAGATACGCATACATTCTTGCTAAGTCCTTTTCAAACATGACAAATTTCTTCCTTACTATTATTGCTAGACATGTTTACTCAAATGATTGTTTGCGTCATTCCATATTGTCTTAACACCTTTTTTCCATCCCCAAGCTTGCATTAACTCAATTGCTTTATGAGGATCTACTTTGGACAGCTCACTAAGTTTACTAGGTAAATGTAAATTTGAGACTATCATTACAATCTCCATATCAATAGGTAACATAATGGGCTCACCTCTTTTTATTCTGTTTATTTTGCTCTTATTTTGTATAATTCCCTCCCATTTTGCACATAGATGAAGTAACAAGGGAGGTTATGACAATGAAAAAATTAATTTATCTATTGGTTTTTACTTCACTACTATTAGTAGCTTGTGGAAAGAACGCAGAGCCAAAGGAAGTAGCAGTCGATCAAAATACGAATGTTGAAGATATTGTAGGCGCGATTGTGAAAAATGAATTCTCTGTGGATGAATCAAAAAACGGTGTTGTCACAATTTCCATTCAAGATACAGATGTGACAGAAGGATCGAAAAACCAGATGCTAAGAGATTCTACTAAAATTTTCGCTGATTTGTCCAAATTAAAAAATGTGAAGACACCAGCTATTACTTGGTATGCTCCGCTCACTGAACCTGATGGGGACAAAACGATGACAGAGGTTTTGAATATTTATTTTAGTGAAGAGGATTTTCACAAAGTAGATTGGGCCAATTATCTACAGGTCGATATCGAGTCTAGCGCCACAAATTATCATGAAGATGAGGCCTTGGAAGATTAAGCACATACAGATACCCCACGCCCTATTGTGGAGTATCTTTTTTTACATATTGTTCTATAGCGTTTACTAAAAGAGATTGCTTTATTTTGTAGTGAGTTGCTTGCCAAATTCCTTTCCCACCCTGCAAAATTATTAGCTGTGGTGATTCGTGCTTCACTTGAAGATCACAGGCAATAGCATTTGAAACTACTCGGTCCATTTGTACAATCACAATATATTTAGGCAATTTCGTTTGTAATACTTTATATTCCTTTAAAGCTGAAATACTACTTATACATGTCATGCTAATTTTTAATACAAGACAAGGTTTGAACTTCGATTGCTCCAAAACTTCGTACCACGTGTTCAATGTTGTTATTCGTTGCATTTAGTAACCTCCTAAACAAATTATATACTACACAGGGTATTTTAGGTCGCATGAAAAACACGAGACTACAGACATAGCTCGTGCTTAAAATTTTCTATTTAAATGCCTTCTGTATTCATGAGTACTATACGCCAGCCATCAGGATCTTCAATGGTTACCCCTTTTTCAGCCCAATACAGATTTTCAGGCTCTACTTCGGGATATCCCATAAGTGCAAGACGTTCGACAATATGGCGAATTGTATCTCTGTTTGGGATATAAAGTACGAGAAGATTGTCCTTACTTGGTGCAGGACAAGGGCTACCTTCAATATGCTCTGTAAATTCTAAATGATAACTTGCATCTGGAAGACCAATCATTAGACCATCATAGCCCCGATGACCTGCAAAAGAGCCTATTTTCTTTAATCCGACGCCTTCACAGTAAAACCGTGCTATTTCCTTTAGCTGAGCGGTTGGTCTTGCCACTCTTACCTGTGAGACTGCTAATTCATTTGTCCATTGTTGTTCCATCGTTATGTATCTCCTTTTAGACTATTGTAAAATGAGACAACAGCGCTGGAAACAGTCATAGGTCTGAAGTTATTGTATAAGAGCAACTGTAAATGAAGCGGCTGTTTTCTCTTTTACTTCCTCTAAAGAAACACCTTCTGCTAATTCTATCAATTGCATACCATCTTTCGTAAAATCAAATACAGCCAAATCTGTAATTAATCGATGTACGACACCTTTACCTGTTAGTGGAAGCTCACATTGTTTTTTAATTTTAGATTCACCATTTTTATTCACATGCTCCATGACGACAATCACTCTCTTGGCACCAACTACGAGATCCATTGCGCCACCCATGCCCTTCACCATTTTCCCTGGAATCATCCAATTAGCAAGATCTCCTGTTTCAGATACCTCCATACCTCCTAAAATGGCAAGGTCTATATGTCCGCCTCGAATCATCGCGAATGATTCTGCACTGTCAAAGAAGGATGCCCCTGGAACTGTTGTAACCGTTTCTTTACCTGCATTGATTAGATCAGGATCTACTGCATCTTCTACTGGATAAGGACCAATACCGAGAAGTCCGTTTTCGGATTGTAAAAGCACGTCATAATCGGCTGGGATTGCATTCGCAACAAGTGTTGGAATACCTATGCCTAAATTGACATTCATACCGTTGGCTATTTCTTTTACTGCTCGGTTAACAATTTTTTGTCTTGTATCCATTATGCTTCCCCCTTTTTCACCGTTAAACGTTCAATACGCTTCTCATAATTTTCACCTACTAATACACGTTGTACAAAAACCCCTGGTGTATGGATATGATCAGGATCTAGTTCTCCAACTTCTACAATTTCCTCCACTTCAGCTATTGTAATTTTTCCTGACATAGCAGCTAATGGATTAAAATTGCGTGATGTTTTTCTGTAAACTAAATTTCCTAGCTTATCTGCTTTCCATGCTTTGACCAGAGCAAAGTCGGCAACAATGCCTTCCTCCAAAATATATTCTTTGCCATCAAAAACCTTCACTTCTTTTCCTTCAGCAATCGGCGTTCCAACCCCTGTAGCTGTGTAAAACCCAGGAATTCCCGCTCCACCTGCACGCAAACGTTCTGCAAGAGTTCCTTGCGGTGTCAACTCTACTTCTAGCTCACCACTTAAAAATTGTTGTTCAAAAATCTTATTTTCTCCTACATAAGAAGCAACCATTTTTTTAATTTGCTTGTTTGCTAATAGTAGACCCAACCCCCAGTCATCTACACCACAGTTGTTACTGATAACCGTTAAATCCTTTGTTCCCTGTTGCACTAATGCTGCGATAGATTTTTCGGGTATACCGCATAGCCCGAAGCCACCTACAGCTAATGTGTCGCCATCCTTAATATCCGCAATCGCCTCTTCAAATGAATTCCATACCTTCCCATTCCCCATCTCGAAACCTCCCTGAATTGCTCGTTTGTTAAGGAAAATTCTACATCATTGCTATTTTACAAGTAAAGGAATTAATTAGAATACTACTTATTCCTATTTAGAATAAATCTCTTCTCGCTATTCCTACAGATCATTTCAAGTAACTGTTTTAATGCATAAGATTGATAGGCATTCTTTTTCGTAATAATCCCTAAACGCCATGGCATTTCAAAATTATCTAATGGAATTATTTTCACATTTGTATTTGTTTGCTTAGCAGCTATGGAATGCGGTAACAATGTAATCCCTAAATTAGAGGATACTAATTCTACAATCAAGTCCCATTGTGAACTTTTATAGCCAATTGTAGGTGTAAAACCAACGCTTTCACAGGATTTAATTATATAGTCGTGAAGGGTGAACTCCTCCGCAAAGATAATGAATGTTTCATTTTTTAAATCTTGTAAAGCTATCGATTCCTGGCATGCATAGGGGTGAGATTCATTCATAAAAACATAAAACTGGTCTTCTATAAAGGATTGAACAGCAAACTTCCTTTCATCTACTGGTAATACAACAATGCCCATATCAACATCACCATTTTCTACTAGCATTTCTACCATTTTTGCACCACGTTCGACAAGCGCTAAATGCACTTCAGGATATAGCTGATGAAATCCCCTAGCAATTTCAGGGAAAAATAATGTTCCAATTAAAGGTGGGATCCCTAACTTGATAGCACCTGTTTTAATATTTAATAGATCATCTAGTAAAATATGTAGTTCTTGGATAGCATGCATTATTTTTTGTCCTTGATTATACACAATACTACCTGCATCTGTTAGTTCTACATTACGCGTTGACCTATTCAACAATTCAACTTGTAATGATTCTTCTAATTTTTTGATACTTTTGCTTAATGAAGGCTGAGATACAAAGGAATCATTTGCAGCCTTTGTAAAACTCCTATGTTCAACAACAGCCATAAAGGCTTTTAAATCTCTTAATTCCATCACTATCGTCTCCATTTATTCATATTTTTTATAAAGTATCTATAAGTAATTCCCTTTAGTAATAAATTCTCCACTCTTCCTTTTTAATCCTTTTCAATCAGTTGATCATCAAAGTTTTAGATTTCTATATTTTAATAATGGAGAGTTTTTGAGAGTTATATGTCCTACAATCAATTATAAACTGGAGCTAGCGTCACTACTAGTGAACGCAGGGAGTGAAGAGACTCATTGGACGCCACCTGGGAAAGGACGGAACGGAAATCAACTCCTCGCCTTTTTTCAACAACATGAAAATACACCACCTTAAAAAGTGGTGTATTTTCTACTTAGTGTGCTTTTTCTAATGCTAACTTAATCCCAAATGCAATTAATATTGCACCTGTTAGTCCTTCAATTACTGCCTTAGTTGATGGCTTTTTCATAAATGCGCTAATTCGATCTAAAAGGTACACATAGAAGATAAACCATAGCATTGTTAATGCTGTATAAATGAGACCCATTATTAAAAATGGGAGGAATGTTCCACTGTTACCATCTACGAATTGAGGAAGAAATGTTAGGAAAAATACTGCGACCTTTGGATTTGTCACATTTGTGAGAAACCCTTGCTTAAAGCAAGATTGTTGAGAATACTTGTGCTCAATACTTGCTTCATCTTGTACAGCCGGGGATTGTGTGCGAATAGTTCGAAGTGTCCATAAGGTCTTGATTCCTAAATAACATAAATAAACCGCACCAACATATTTTAAAACAGCGAATATATAGGCAGATTTTACAATAATCGCTGAAAGTCCAATAACAGCCGCACAAGTATGAATTAATAAACCGCAACAAGAACCTATGATTGTTTGTAAACCGCCCTTTCTGCTCACAGTCAGTGTGTTCTTTGTTGCAATCGCTGTATCAGGGCCAGGTAAAATAATAAGTAAAATGCACATAACTAAGAACACAGATATATTGACCATATTACGCCCACCCTTTCTGTCAGAAAATTATAAAAATAATTGTAACATACGCCAAGAGCAACAGAAAGATACAAAATGTTTTCGTTGACATATAACCATAAGGTGTTATATATTCATAACACCTTATGGTTATATGTCATACAGATTCCTCTGCTTTAGTGGACTCGAATAACGTTGTACGCCATTACACCAAGGTATCATTCATCAACCAAAAGGAGTAATAGAACATGACTGAAAAATTGCAGGATATTGTCAAAACAATTACATTAAATGCCCCTATCGAAAAAGTTTGGGAGACTGTCGCAACAGCTGACAAAATTGCTTCCTGGTTTATGCCAAATGATTTTCAACCTATTGAAGGTCACGAATTTACTATTCAATCACCGTTCGGCCCTTCACCCTGCAAGGTAGAACGTGTTGATGCACCGCACTTTCTGCGATTTGCTTGGGATCAAGATGGTTGGTTCGTCACTTTTGAGCTAAAAGAAGTAGGCAAGCAAACTGAATTTACTTTAACACATGGCGGCTGGAAGGAAGCATCACATATTATTCCTAAAGCGAACACTGCCACTGAAGCCATACGTACTAATATGGATGGTGGCTGGACAATGATTATTAATCATAAATTAAAAGAGGCTGCTGAATCCTAATGACTGAAGCAGCCATAAGGTATGATGTTTTTCAAGCAATCGCTGATCCAACAAGAAGAAGTGTTTTACAGCTCCTTGCAGCAAGTGACAGACCTATTTCCAATATTACTGAGCATTTTACGATTAGTCGAACCGCTGTCGTGAAGCATTTGAAAATATTGGAACAGGCGGAGCTAATTTCTGCTCAAAAAAAAGGGCGCGAAAAAATCTATACGTTGCATAGTGAGCGCTTAAAGGAGATTGAAGATTGGCTCCAATACTTCCATTTATTTTGGGACAATAAATTGGCTCAGCTTCAAAGCATGGTGGAGGATCATTAAAAGCAAAAAAGAGCTGTCCATTTTTAAACTGTACCCTATAAGATAGACACTTTGAAAAAAGTCTATCCTATAGGGTACTTTTGTTTATAATGAGAAAAAAGATGTTGGGGTAGAGTGAAATGACCAAAAGATATTTTACGAAAATGGAACAAGAACAACTAAAATGTAATCCAAATGTGCAAGCAGTTAGCGAGAAAGCGATCACATATACTGACGAATTTAAACGTCATTTTATTGCGGAAAATGAAAAAGGTAAATTCCCAAGAGAAATTTTTGAAAATGCGGGTTTAGATGTTGAATTAATCGGTATAAAACGAATCGAATCTTCAGGCAAACGCTGGCGAGCTTCTTATCGTAAAGCAGGTGTCGGAGGTTTACAAGATACACGTAAAACAAATTCAGGTAGACCTTCCGAACGCGAATTGACATTAGAAGAAAAATTGAAGCGTTTAGAGGCGAAAAATCGGTTACTTGAAGCAGAGAATGAATTGTTAAAAAAGCTCGATCTACTCGAAAGGCAGATGTTGAAGAAGAAATAAAAATCGCTACGACACTAAAATTTGAACTCATCCATCACACGATGAAAAAGTATAAATTAAAGCGTTTAGTCAGCTATTTATGTGATGTGATGGGTATATCTCGGTCTGGCTATTACAATTATTTTTTAGAAAAATCAGCTCAGAAGCGTGTGGAGCAAGAACAAGCAGATGAAGTGGTAAAGGAAATCATTTTAAAAGCGTATCATTTCAGAGGGCGAAAAAAAGGAGCACGTCAAATTAAAATGACGTTAGAAAATCAATATGGAATTACGTACAATCTGAAACGTATTCGCCGTGTGATGAAAAAATATCAGATTATCTGCCCGATTCGAAAAGCGAATCCAACTCGACGTATGGCAAAAGCAACGAAAGAACATCGTACGTGCCCAAATGAATTACAACGCAACTTTAAACAGGGTATGGCCGGAAAAGTGTTACTGACAGATATCACCTATTTAACGTATGGAAGCAGTAAACGCGCTTATTTATCAACGATTAAAGACGCTGAAACGAATGAAATTTTAGCGTATGAAGTGTCGTCTTCATTAAGTATAGATATTGCCCTCAATACGCTTCATCAATTGAAGAAACACCGCCATTTAACGGAAGATGCCTTTATTCATTCGGATCAAGGATTCCATTATACCAATCCACAATTCCAAAAACTTGTGAAGAAAATGGGGTTAGGACAATCCATGTCTCGCCGTGGAAACTGTTGGGACAATGCGCCACAAGAATCATTTTTTGGACATTTTAAAGATGAAACAACTATCGAGAAATGTGAAACATTAGAAGAAGTCAAACGAGAAATTAAGAGTTATATGATGTATTACAACCATTATCGAGGGCAATGGCATTTGAAAAAGCTGCCGCCTGCAAAATACAGACAGCAGCTTCAACAAGTTACCTAGCTTTTTTTAAAATGTCCTTTACAAAGGGTACAGTTTATTTTTAGACAGCTCCTTATTTATTTAAAAGAGATAAAATAATCCCCCATTAATGACTTCTATCTTAATTTTTGCTTCATATTGCTCCTCTAATGCTTTTCTTTCAATTTCATAGCATTCCGGTTTATCCTCTACATCTTCATAAAAATAATCTAATACACGTTGATCACGTTGCCATCGTTTTTGTGCTTCCATTGCCCAAGAATGATCATCCTGCTCAATAATTGACTCAATTGTAGCTTTCAATCTTTCAAGTGCTCGGGCAGGCTTAATAATATATTGCACATGAAATACATTTTCTTCGGGTTTTGTGTTAAAGTCCGAAGAACAAATCATTTCATGAAAATCCTCCTTAATAACACCAGTCAATAAATTAATGCCAAATGAGTAAAGCATTTCTTTTGTACGATCACAGCAATACGAAACTTTAAAGTTAACACCTAACCAGGGCGTTAAAATAACCTGCCCCATATCACGATCAACCTTTTCAAACAATTGAACATAGGCCCCTAGTTCTCTTGTAGCTAAAAATACTTGATTTAAACGTGGAGAGCCGTAATGAATAGCTTCCCCAAAAATGTTACCAGCCATTGCTGTTTGGTTTGTAATGAAGGTTACTTGAGCGGGGTTTGGCTCACTATTTGTTGCTTCAACGTATTGCCAATAAAATGGCCTATTCATAATTCTTTTATCTATGTCTACTGTTAATTGAACGGTTAGATAATGATCCTCTTCTCCTAAAATTGCACAGTCATTCTCCATAAAAAATTCCTTTAAATAGTGGTGAACTTGCTGCGGATACATAGCTGCATCTCCCTACCTTATACTGATTCTTTAAAGTTTGTTAAAATGGCATCTAAATCTCCAACCACCTTCTCGAACACATCAATCTTCGTATGAAGCAATTGCAGAATTTTTTCTTCAATCGTATTTTCTATAGCAAGATTATAGATATGAACATCATGCTCCTGTCCCAAACGATGGACACGGCCAATACGTTGCTCTAGCTTCATTGGATTCCAAGGTAGATCATAGTTGATTACATGATGACAAAATTGAAGGTTTATCCCCTCTCCTCCTGCCTCAGTAGCGATGAGCACCTGGGCTCGCTCTTTAAATAGGTGCTTCATATAATCTCGTTTACTTTTATTAAACTTACCATTAAACAGCACACTTGATATGCCATTAGAATGTAAGTACCATTGTAAATAAATTTGCGTAGCACGATATTCTGTAAAAATAATAACCTTGTCATTTGCTTGTTTAACAATTTCCAATGCCTTTTCTGCCTTTGAATTCACTTCCAAGGTCATTAATTTAGTTATAATCGCTTCAATTTCTTGTGGTTGTACATGATCATCCAGCATATTCGTTAATGTTAATGCTGTAGCTTCCTTGCTACTACACATTTCTTTTTGCAACGTTATTAATGAAAATGACCCTGTGTTTTGAAGGTTGCCAAGCATTTCGTAAACTTCTCTTTCTTCGTCCGTAAATGTAATCGGTACAATTTGTACACGACGATTTGTCCAATCAATCCCCGTATCTTCCCTTCGATTTCTTACCATTACCTGATTAACCAACTCTTTTAAATAATCATCATGTTCTAAATCATGCTTACTAGCAGAGAAGGCAGATTGGAACGTGTCATAGTTACCCAGATGTCCAGGCTTTAATAAGGAGATTAAATAATACAATTCAAAAATATCATTTTGAATAGGTGTGGCTGTTAATAATAGGCAGAATTTTTTCTTTAAGCCTTGTACAAACTCGTAAATTTGTGTTTTATTATTTTTTAATTTATGTGCCTCATCAATAATTATCATGTCATAATCCTGCTCATAAATGCGCTCTCTATGTGGACTCTTTTTTGCCGTATCCATACTCATAATAAGGACATCATAGCGCTCTATTGGGCAATTTTTTTTATAGGCAACGGCAGGAATATGAAATTTTATATTTAACTCTTCAATCCACTGATTAATTAAAGAAGCAGGAGCCAAAATCAATGCTCTTTTCACAAGACCTCGAATAAGGTATTCCTTTAAGATTAAGCCAGCTTCAATTGTTTTCCCTAGCCCCACCTCATCAGCTAAAATAGCTTTCCCATTCATACGTTCAATAACTGTTTCGGCTGCCTCTAGCTGGTGTTTCAAAGGTTGTAGATTAGGTAAATACTTTGTAGCCTGCAATCCTGTAAAATCAGGAATTAGTTTCATTTTCACAATATCATAGTTCATCTTGTACAATGTCCAGCTATCCCATTTTTCAAGATGATTTAATCGATCGATAAAGCCTTCTTCCCACTCGGACGACCTTTCTATTTTCATGATCATCACCCCATGTCATTTTTTCTAGTTTAGGGTGTCCAAAAAAGGAAAAGCTATGTTCTTTCTAGAGGAAAAACACCTAATGAAAGTTATTTTTTCATTAGGTGTTTGTTAATTCATATATTTACGGAATTGGCTAGGCGATTTTTCAGCAAATTCTTTAATGGATAAATGAGATGTTCTCAAGTACATTTTAGATTTTTGAATACCACACATCAGTGAGATAAGCATTTGGACTAACACCCATTTTTTTCTCAAATATTTCGCGATACCATGACAATCATATTCTCTGTATAATTTTCTTCTATATACTCCATAATCAGCTTTATATTTTGTTTATTATATTGATAGTCCCTCAGAAGTGTTTCTTCTAAAATAGACATCAAGATAAAAGAAAGGAACACCATGAATACTTCAGTGCTCCTAAAATCGATTATTTTAAACTTTCCTGTAATAGCTTACGATTACGTTGTTTGAAAATATCATTATGTGAGGAAACGATACCTCCCTCAGAAGCATCAGGTTGAATATACTTCTTCGCACTATTCACTGCATGAAGTGCATCATGAAAGGCTGCTGCAATTAAATGAATTTTACCATCATGGCTCAAAATATCACCCGCAGCATAAAGGCCTGGGATCGATGATTCACTATTAATCGTACCAGCGATAAAATAATCATTTTTGCGCTCAATGGCTAATGGACTATTATCTAACAATTCTTTATCACGCACATACCCATGACTAATAACAACTTCATCAACAGGAATTTCTGTTACAGTCCCAGTTTCATGATTTGTTAAAGCAATAGCTTTAATCATTCCTGCTTGATCGTCTGCAATCAGCTTAGTAATTTCAGAATTGAAATGGCATTCGATCGAACTATTTGCAAGCTCTGTAATTTGAGCCTCATGTGCAGACAATGTATCTTTTCGATAAGTTAAATAGACCTTGGATGCTACCTCCGTTAATTCTAATGCCCAGTCTACCGCTGTGTTACCACCACCAGAAATAATAACTGCCTTATCTTTAAATTTTTCATAGGATTTAATTGTGTAATTTAAATTAGATACTTCAAAGCGTTCAGCCCCCTCAATTTCAATTTTTTGAGGATTTAGGATGCCACCACCAATAGCAACGATAACTGTTTTGGAATAATGAATATTCCCTGACTCTGCTGCGATGACAAATATACCATCTTCATTTTTAGCAATGGACAGCACTTTTTCATTTGTATAAATAGAAGGATTAAAGGTTAAGGCTTGCTCAACTAATTGTTTAATTAGTTGCCCCCCTGATATAGGCGTTACACCTCCCACATCCCAAATCATTTTCTCTGGATAAACATGAATTTTACCGCCTAGCTGTGGTTGTGATTCAATTAGCTTGGTTTTCATTTCACGTAAACCACAATAAAAGCTTGAATATAAACCCGCTGGCCCACCACCAATAATGGTTACATCATACAATTCTTGTTCTAACAATTCCTAACACACCTTTCATTTGGTCATTACTATCTCAACAATTGGACTAGCTCGTACTGCATAACAGCTCAATCGTAAATGTCTAAATGTAAATATTGCTTTGGAAAATCCTCCTTAACTCCATTATACGATAATGATAATCATTATCAAATAAAATTATAACAAATCATGATATTAATAACAGATGTGGTCACCTTTTATTAATATTTTCATTTATGTAATTAGTAAAAAAATAAATTTATGTATTTGTCCCTAAAAATTTTCATCATTATGCTTTTGCACTATTCATTCTAAAAGCAGATTATACGTTTTACTTACTTTTTGATACACTATTGGAAAAAAGATCGAGGGCACAATGAAAAGAAAAATCTTTATATTACATGAAATCTATGGAGTTAATCATTTTATTGAAGAACAAATACAAATATACAGCGATGAGGACACTGCCGTTTCCCTTATTTCACTTTATCCAGAAGGGCTTTCCTTTCCATATGACCAGGAAAAACAAGCCTATGACTTTTTCTTACAGACAGTTGGCTTTGATGCTCCTCTTGAGTTGCTTTCCCCAAAAATATTGGAGGCTTGTGAAAACTACAACGAGGTAATATTAATTGGATATAGTGTAGGTGCAACTTTAGCCTGGAGATTAACTACACTCCCCCTACACCGTGTCATTTGTGTATATGGCTCACGGATCCGCCAATACCTTGATAACATTCCATCTTGTCCAACTTTGGTTGTTTTACCTAGCCATGAAGATAGCTTTGATATTCAATCATTGAAGGATACTCTTGTAAACATACCGAATGTTCAAATCAAACAATTTCAAGGCTTACATGGCTTTATGGATGCCTCTAACTCAAACTACTGTCAGTTGAGCCACTCGCAAGCACTCAACGACATTCAATACTTTTTACAAGCTAGCAAGCTATAGGAGGAATAAACGTGGAACAAAATATTGATATTCAGGTTGATCCATATATTGAAGCAGGCAATGTTATTTATCCAAGCTTCCATCTTTCTCTACAACCTGGCACGATTATAGGCATCTATACAGATGTTTCCAAAATACATACATTAATGCAATGGTTTATGAAACGAGATGATACGTATACTTCTTTTCGTGAAAGCTCGTTATATGAGCGACTCACAGCGCGCGAGTATATCCAGTTCATTTTAAAGCTTTTTAACCGCCCAACTAATGAAACAGAGAACATATTGAAGCTTTTTAAACTTACTGAACAAAAAAACAATAGAATTAGTAAGCTTTCTAATAGTGAAAAACAGCGATTAAAACTATTGAATATGTACCTACATCCGGCATCTATTCAAATTTTAGAAGAACCCTTTCAAAATATAGATGAATTTTCAAAGCAAACTATCCAACAGTTATTAAAAAATCTCGCAAAAGAGCATAAAATTATCATTTTGTTATCAAATAATCTAGAAGACTTAATGGTTGCAAGTACAACTATACATCGATTAGATGGTGCAGACTTACATCCTTTAGACGTAAAAGAGGGTAGCCTTGAGCAAGCTCCAAAGCCTCTTGAAGATGCACCAATTCGACTAGATAAAATCCCAACAAAGAAAAATGAAAAGATTATTTTATTTAATCCACCCGAAATTGATTATATTGAAAGTGTTGAAGGAGAAGTATCTATTTATGTAGCAGGTGAAGCTTATCCATGTACTCTATCGCTAAATGAGTTAGAGCAAAAATTGACACCATTCGGCTTTTTTAGAAGCCATCGTTCTTATATTGTGAACCTACAAAAGGTTCGAGAGATTATTACTTGGACACGCAATAGCTATAGCTTAGCACTCAACAGTACAGAAAAGACAGTTGTTCCACTGTCGAAAAATAAATTGGCAACTTTAAAGGAAATACTCGGAATTTAGTAGATTTCCCAGGAAATAATCGACTCCTGTCACCTTTAATAAAATTCCATTGAAGGTTCTTTTTCTGCCTTTCACATGATTTTTACTGTGAGCCTTACCCTTGTTGTTTATAGTGTAGACATCAACAACAAACAGGAGGTTACACATGAACGCAGTGATTGATGTGCAACATTTGAAAAAAATTTTTAATAATGAAACAGCATTACAGGATGTTTCCTTTACCATTAAAAAAGGGGAAATATTCGGCTTTCTTGGCCCAAGTGGTTCTGGTAAAACTACTACAATTAAAATATTAACCGCACAAACAGATAAATCGGCAGGTAATGTTCTATTATTTGGGCAACATGCATCTGAAATGAAGCAAAGTCAAAATCGTAAACGTTTTGGTATTTTAACAGATAATAGTGGCTTGTATACGAGACTATCAATTGAAGAAAATTTAATACTTTATAGTAATTTATATCAGCTATCTCAATCCGCTGTAAAAGAAGCTTTGGACTTTGTCAATTTATATGCAGAACGTAAGAAAAAGATCAGTCAGCTTTCCAAAGGAATGATTCAACGTGTTACACTTGCTCGTGCAATTATGCACAAGCCCGAATTATTATTTTTAGATGAGCCTACTTCTGCTTTGGACCCAGTAAATACACAACATATATATAATGGCTTACGAAAATTAAATGCTATGGGTACAACAATTTTTTTAACAACACACGATATGAGCGAAGCAGAAATACTTTGTGATCGTGTTGCTTTCCTGCATAAAGGGAAAATCCGAGCAATCGGCGCTCCAAAAGATCTAAAAAAAGAATTTGGCTCTGACACTATTACAGTAGAGCTTAAAAATGGTGAACAGGAAATTATAGAAAATGGTTCTCAAGATGCAGAGAAGTTATTTCAATGGATGCAATCCGATCAAGTTACACGTATCTATACAAACGAGCCAACACTAGGTGACATTTTTATGCAAATAACAGGGAGTGATTTAGTATGAATATTTCAATGACACGTATTCAAGCTATATTGATGAAGGATTATAAGGAATTCTCACGTAACTATGCCGTATCAACTATGGTATTACTACCACTTATAATGGCGTTTTTATATAATCAATTAGGTGCAAATACTATTAGCATGTATTTTCTACCAATTAACATGACATTTTCCATAGTGACTACTTACGTACAATGTAGTTTAATTGCAGAAGAAAAGGAAAAAAACACTCTTCGCAGTCTTATGCTCTCCCCTGCCTCACTTGGAGATATTTTAATTGGTAAAAGCCTGTTTGTTCTAATTGTTACAATTGTATCTGTAACAATGGCTATTTTTCTAGTTGGCTACGAACCTGCAAACCTTTTTATCTTAGCAATTGCATTATTGCTTTCTGCTGTGTTTTATATTGCTCTAGGTACAATATGTGGTTTATTTGCTAAATCTATTATGGAAGCATCTATTATTGTGTTGCCTGTAATGGTTATCTTCTCATTTGGTCCTCTGGCCTTAGCTCTATCTTCGGCATACCCAATCTTAAAATTAGCTGAATGGCTACCAAGCTCACAGTTATTACTTTTAGCAGAGGCGTTAGAAGGTAAGTATTCGATGGCAGATGTTCTTATTCCTATGATTACGATAATTGTATGGTCTCTTCTTTCTTGGATTTTCGCAGCAATTATCTATAAAAAAAGAATGGTCGATTAAAGACCATTCTTTTCTTCAGGTAATAATTCCTTCTCCCGTTTTTCAATTTCCTCTAACGTATCTGCATACCATACACCGACAAATCTTGAAGGGACGGACTCCTCAAAATAATCACCATCATAGAAAGATAAAGGAAATAACATACCCTTTTCTATATATTTCTTAATTGTTTGATAGAAATGATCATTCTGTTGTGGGCTTTGTGCTGAATAGGAGCTAAATTTATTGATGGGCTTTCCTAAAGCATCATGAAACATCAGCATTGAGGTTGAACCATTTTGGCGGAAATTTAAGTCTATTGCTTGAACATCACCAGCTTCCGTGACAATTAAATCAAAGCCTGCCACACCTACAAAGCCTTCCTCAACGCCACGTTCCATAATATGCTTTCCTACTTCAATTACTTTTTCGGGTACTTTATCTACAATGATATTCCCTTCGTAAATGCCGTTATCATCCGTAATTTGCTGGGAAGCTCCTAAGTATTGAATCCCTAGCTCCTCTGAGTAAACAAATTGACAGCTATAGTTGTCCTTTGTCTGTAAAAGCTCCTCAATAATTATACTTTCAGTTCCTGTCATGCGAAATTGTCGTAAACCTTCCGTCAATTCATCTTTATTATGACAAATGGTAACGCCATATCCTCCCGAGGTTGGCGAATCATCACCAGGCTTTAATACTACAGGGGGCTGCCAATTTTTAATGGCATCTGAAAGTCTATACGTCTCCACATTTAGACGACTTGGCACATATTTACTATCGATTAAATGATCAATATAAGCTTTTGTATTCAACTCATTAAATTTCTCCGCATCCATCCAATAACATTGACGATCCATATGCTCCAGGTCGTGTATATATTGACATACAATGGTCTTCCCTTCCTTACACCAAGTTTGGATCTGTGCCAGATATTCCTCTTGAGTCTCATAGCTATAAGGCTGTTCTACCCATGGTAATCCTGCTAATTGATGAAGCTCTTGCGCCTTTTCTGTTTGTGTTGCTCGATGTACTAGCACGGGGATATCAGCAATAGCAACTTCTCTTGAGGTTAAAGCATCTAGCTTATGAGGATCATCCATCATCCACGGATTATCGCTATACGGTGTTCTTGGTGTATACACAGCATTATCACCATAAATTTGTCTTAACGTGTATTTAGGTTTCAAGTAGATTACCCTCTTTCAATTTTTCGGTACTCTACTCTACCCTCCCCTTTATTTTTTGACACTTTTTATAAGAAAAAAGGGTTTTACGGGTTATATAAATCCCTTTTTATACCTATTAACATCCCAATTGCACTAGTAGACTTTCTAAATGCTTTTTCACCTGTGGCCATTCTTCTATTGTAATGCTATACATAACGGTATGCCTAGTTGTCCCATCTTTGCGAATCATATGGTTACGCAATATTCCCTCTTTTGTAGCACCAATTCGCTCAATTGCCTGTTGAGAACGAATATTTTCATGATCCGTTTTTATTTGTACACGTTGTAAATGAAGATGCTCAAAAGAGTATCGTAATAGCAAATACTTACAATTAGTATTAATAGCTGTACGCCAGTATGCGGGTGTTAGCCATGTATAGCCAATTTCTAATCGCTGATGCTTGTCATCAATATCCATAAAACGTGTAGACCCGATAATGTCCCCTGATTGTTTATCCACAATCACAAATGGAAATTCTGTTTTTTCGTTTTTTGCCTTTAATGCGTTTTCCACAAATTTATTCACATCTTCCTTTTTTTCTATGGTTGTGGACATATGTGACCAAATTTCTGGATAACTTCCTGTCTCTAAAATTCCTGGTAAATCGCTCAATTCTAAAGGCTTTAGTTTAACCACTTCATTTTCTAATGTTATAAATTCCATTACACTTCACTCCTTTTTACTTATTTAACGGTAAAATTGATATGATATATATAACCAATTACTAAAAAATCAACCATACCAGAGGAGGAGGAAATTATCTGGAGCTCTCCATTATATTTACAGGCAATCTAGCGAAATACATTCAAATCTATGAAGAAATAAAGCATAAGATTATTACTAAAAAATTACTTGCTCATGAACAACTGCCTTCTAAACGAGCTCTCGCCCTAACATTGAATGTGAGTGTACACACCATAAAGGAAGCCTATGAGCAGTTACTTGCAGAAGGCTATATTTATAGTAAAGAGCGTTCTGGTTATTTTATTGCGCCCTTTGAATTTGATTGGCTACAGCAAGTACCCCGGCATGTATCTGTTCCAAGTAACAATATCCCTAACAATATACAATTTGATTTTACAAATGGACATGTGGATAACGAGGCTTTTCCCTATGCTGCTTGGCACAAGCTTATAAAAAAGCATTTTAATAGTAACAACTTATCAACAAGCCCTTGGGAGGGAGAGACAACTTTACGCACAGAGATTGCCCGCTATGTAGAGCGTTCTCGTGGGGTTAGCTGTGATGCTTCACAGGTATTTATATACAGTGGTACACAAAGCCAGCTTCAGGCTCTTTGTCATTTTCTTGGGTCTGCGATACGCGTTGGGTTAGAGGAGCCAGGATTTAAAAGAGTGCGTGCCGTTTTACAGCAATGTGGATTGTCCACAGAGGCGATTCCTGTGGACTATTCAGGGGTTACACTCCCTGCAACACCAATTCACATGTTATACACAACACCTGCTCATCAATTTCCATTAGGCATGATTATGACCATAAAAAGAAGAGTGGCATTGTTACAATGGGCTAACTCGAACAAGGGGCTTATTATTGAAGATGATTATGATTCCGAATTTCGTTATAAGGGGCTACCAATCCCATCTTTAGCAAAAATGGATCAGCTTCAGCGTGTCATTTATTTCGGAACATTTTCGAAAACATTGCTTCCATCCTTACGCATTAGTTATATGATCCTTCCAAAGTCTCTAGTAGTGCCGTTTATGACTTTTCATCTTGAGCAAAAATCGGTTGTCTCGAAAGTAGACCAGCTTGTCTTAGCAGACTTTCTTGCACAAGGTCTATTTGATAAGCATTTGGCAAAAATGCGAACAATCTACCGTAAAAAGCAGCAAGCATTATTGACCGCCATCTCTACACATTTTTCAAATGAATTTCAAGTAATCGGTGAAAAGTCTGGACTTCATATAGTCATCAAGCTACCCCAACATCTCACCGAGAGTAGAGCAATCCAGCTTGCTCAAGAGGTAGGGGTTCAAGTCTACCCATGCTCTACCTCCTATCAAAATGGAGCAAATGAAACAATGATCATTATAGGGTATGGTGGACTGACACTTCAGCAAATAGATGAAGGAATTGCACTCCTTGCGTCCGTTTGGCAATAGTATGTGATTCATTAGTTTGTCGAAATCTCATTTAAATAAAGCGAAACTTTATATAGTTTTTTTCGTATTTAAAGTTAAATGGACACATAAGGGGATAAGACAATAATGGAGAATCGAGAGTTATTAGAGCAGCATTTACAAGAGATTCAAGTGTGGGAAAAAGATCAAAAAGATTTATGGTTTTGGGAGAAATTAGGGAGAATACCATTTAAATTATTAGATAAAATGACACCTGCCTTTCTCCAAAATAAAATTGCTTTATTGGTAGATGAACTAGGCAATTATATTCAGTCAGGTGGAAAGTATTTAATCAATGAACAAGCCATGATACAAAAAATTCGTGACCATTCTTCCACACAGCATATTATAACGATTTCTGATATTGGTCAGATTCCTTTAGAGGACATGATCTCCCTCAGTGATAAATTACAAAATGAACGTGTGAAATTTGCTACTGTACAAGGAGCCTCTACTGGCTTTGGTGGCATCTTTACTTTAGCTATTGATATTCCAATGATTTTAGGGACTGCACTAAAAACTTTGCAAGAAATAGCAATTATACATGGCTATGATCCGAACGATAAAATGGAACGTATTTTTATTGTAAAATGTCTACAATTTACCTCTGCTGATATTGTTGGTAAAGAAGCAATCTTACAGGAGCTTTCTGCTATGAATAGCTCAAAAAAGGCTTCCGATAACATGATTTCTCAGCTTCAAGGATGGCAGGAAGTATTTTACACATATCGTGATCAGCTAGGTTGGAAAAAGCTGTTTCAAATGATCCCTATTGCAGGGATGGTTTTTGGAGCCTATGCCAATAAGGGCATGATTCAGGATGTAGCCGAAACGGGTATGATGCTGTATCGTAAAAGACGTATTTATGAAAAACTTACTGAATTAGATGGTTGATTGACAAAATATGACACCCATATTTGGAGTGTCATTTTTTTGTGCTTTTATATTTTAATAAGTATTTTTCCTTGATGCTGACGACTTTCCATAAATTCGTGAGCCTTTTTCATTTCCTCTAAGGTAAATATTTTAGCAATCGGCACCTGAAAACTGTCTTCTTTTACTAAAGAGAAAATATCCTGTGCCACCTGTTGTAACAGTTCTGGCTTCAAAGCCCTTGTCGTACCTAAGCTAAATCCTTTTATATTGCGGCAACTATTGTGTAAATCTGCTGTTTTAATATTACCTGCTCTGCCTCCACTATTCCCAAATTGGACAAGCGTGCCATAAGGCGCTAAGCAAGTTAAACTCTCCTCGGTGATAGCTCCTGCAATGGAATCGTACACAATATCAACACCCTGACCCTTTGTAAGTTCATTGACATTTGTACTAAATTGATCATATGTTAGTACATGATCCGCACCAAGCTGATAAACGATTGGGGCTTTTTCTAAATTACTCACTGTACCTATAATCTGTTTAGCTCCCAGCCTTTTTGCCATTTGAACAAGCATTGTCCCTACCCCACCAGAAGCAGCATGAATTAGGACGGCATCCTGCTGACCAATGGCTGCTATTTGATGTGTTAACATATATGATAAAAATAAAACAGTCGGTACAGCTGCTACCTTCTCGATTGGTACACCACTAGGTATTTTAAAGACTAGTTGTTCCTTTGCTACAACAAATTCTGCATAAGCGCCGTTTTTCGGGAATGCGATAACTTGGTCACCCTTTTGAAAACCACTGCTATCATTAAAAACTTCTTCAATTACCCCTGCAACATCCAAACCAAGAACCATCGGAAAATTTGCTTTAGCTTTATTACCTGTGCGATTTTTAATATCTGCAAAATTTACTTTTGTATTGGTTGTCCGTATTAAGACTTCACCCTCACAAATAGTCGGTTTTGGACAATCAATAGATGTTAAAACCTCAGATGTGCCAAATTCATTGATAATAATAGCCTTCATAAATTTCTCCCTCCTTGCTATAGTAAAATTATATACTATATATAGAAATGATGGAGGAATATTCATGAAAATCAAACCTAAGCACGCCATGTACAATGGTATATCTTACAGCTTTTTTGATAGAAAAAGCGATAAGGTATGTTTTATGCTCTCTGGCACAGGCTATACCTATGATAAACCTATACTTTATTATTCTACGGCATTACTGCTAGAACTTGGCTATGATGTCATCCAAATCAATTATACATTTGAGCAGCAGCACTTTGAACAGGACTCCCAAGCCATATCAAAAATGGTCTATCGTGTTGCCAATCCTATTGTAGAGAAATGCTTGCAATCAAAGCCTTATAGAGAAGTCGTCTATCTAGGAAAATCTTTAGGTACTATGCCAATTGTCGATTATTATATGCAGCAGACTCCTTCTATCCCTGCTCGTTATGTACTTTTCACCCCATTACTTTCTCTTCAACATACAATGGCAAATCTATTAGACAAACATGCATTTTTGGCAATTGGTACAGCGGACCCTCATTATTCACAGGAGAAGCTAGCGCAACTTGCTACCCTTCAGCTTGCTGTTTTGGAGGACCTTAATCATTCACTTGAAATTCCCTTGAATGTTGATTTATCCATACAGCACTGCCAATCGCTGATATCACAATTAAAAATCTTTCTACAAAATAATTAGTATTCTTTTTATAGGACTATTTACCAAAATCATGTACATATGTTACACTAGCGAAAATACATTGAAGAGAAGAGTAAATAAGGCTGTTCTTCCCAGAGAGCTCGGATTGCTGAAAACGAGTAAGAACGAATTATTGAAACAAGCCTCGGAGTAGCGCATTGGATTTTGTTTGAATGATGGTGCGACGGGAACTCCCGTTATAGAGTTACAGTATAAGCATAGGCACTATGCCGTACTGAAAAGGCTATTATGGTGACATAATAGTGAACTAGGGTGGCACCACGTGAGTATATAAATTCTACAACCTCGTCCCTAAGACTAATCGTCTTGGGGGTGGGGTTTTTTATTTTGCAAATCGTCACTTTGCTTAAGGAGGAATTTATATGAGAAAAGCTTTAGAAAGCTGGCGCTATCCTGCCATCCTATTATGTAGTATTGGTGTTTCCAGTGTTGGCGAATGGATTTATTTTATCGCCTTAAATTTAATTGTGTTAAACCTCACAGAATCTGCTTTGGCTGTCTCTGGATTGTATATTGTAAGAGCGATTTCTTCCTTGTTCACTAATTTTTGGTCAGGAAGCCTCATCGATCGTTTTAATAAGAAAAAGCTAATGATTATTCTAAATATGATTCAATCTATACTCATTGTCATACTCCCCTGCTTTTCAAGCCTAGTGTGGATGTATGTCTTTGTCTTTATCATTACAGTAGCTAGCTCTATGTATCAGCCGACATCTATGACTTATATCACTAAGTTAATTCCTATCGAACAAAGGAAACGCTTTAATTCATTACGCAGCTTGCTCGACTCTGGTGCATTTCTAACTGGGCCAGCAATCGCAGGTTTCTTGTTCACAGTTGGAACACCACATATGGCTATATATTTAAATGCGATTGCGTTATTTCTATCAGCCTGTATAACGTTCAAAATGCCGAATATTGAAGCCTTTGAAAAATTTGTTGGACATACAGAAAGAACATCCCTTTATCGCGTATTGCTTCAGGACTGGCAAATGGTCATACGCTTTAGCTTAAAAAATTCCTACGTGATGGTAGTCTATTTATTGTTTAGTGCTATCATCATCTTGATGACAGCTACTGATTCTTTGGAGGCTGCCTTTGCAACACAAATATTAGCTTTATCTGAAGGGGAATATGGTATTTTAGTCAGTATCGCGGGGGTAGGTGTTTTAATTGGCTCGCTAACTAACTCTGTTACTGTCGAAAAAATACCAACTTCTTGGTTAATAGGTATGGGGTCTCTCGTAACAGCATTGGGCTATTTAATATTTACCTCATCCTTTTCCTTTCTTATAGCTGCTATAGGTTGCTTTGTATTATCCTTTGCAACTGCCTTTGCGAATACAGGATTTTATACATTTTATCAAAATAATATTCCCTCTGAGAGCATGGGTCGTATAGGAAGTATTTATGGATTTTTTGAAGCTCTTTTTATTATTATGTTTACTACTATTTTTGGGATTTTCGCTGAATGGATTACCATACGCTCAGTTGTCATTAGTGCATCCTTTATGATGGCATTTGTAGCTGTCATTCTACTATGGCTAAATATAAAACCTTCGAAAAGCCACTATTATAAAAGGTTGATAAGTAGCAAGCAACAATAATCTCACTTTTCATATAAAAACCATCTAATGTCTACTAATTACTGACACTAGATGGTTTTTTATCGAAATAAGCAATCTTATATATACCCTAATTCATAGGATAGCTGCTGTGCAGTTTTAATGACTTCCTGTGTTATACTTTCTAATTTTTCAGCATCTGTATCATATTCAAAGCACTCTGCACTAATGGCTGCAATTGTTTGTTTATTTGAATCAAATATAGGTGCTGCTATGGATACTGTCCCCTTTGTTTTTTCTCCAACGCTTATGGCAAAGCCTTTTTCTCTTACATCATTGAGGCTCTCTATCAATTTTTCTTTTTCAGGCTCCTCAAGTTGTTGGAAAAATTGTTGCTGTACATCGCTTTTAGAAAACGCAAGCAATACTTTATTTGGAGCCCCTATAGGATATGGGATTTTTTCACCAATCATATCAATAATACGGACATTTTTAGGACTATCAATTCGATCAATAATAATGGATGCAAACTGTTTAGCAATACTTAAATAGATTGTTTCGCGAACATTATATGCAAGGTTTTCTAATAGAGGATGCGCTTTTTCTCTAATATCCGTCTCATGATACATTTTCATACCCAGTTGCAACCATGTATACCCTAATCGAAATTCTTTTTTATTCTCATTTCTCTCTACTAAATCAAAACTTTCTAATGTATATAATAATCTGTATATTGTGCTAGTAGGCAAGTCTGTTTCATTAAAAATTTCTTGCACAGTAAAAAAACGCTTCGGATGCTTCGCCAGTATATTTATAACTAACATAGCTCTTTCGATTGATTGAATCATTACAATTACTCCCTTTCATTTCCCCATATGATCACTATCTTAAGGTTTTTATAGATCCAGTTAGCTTTAACTGGGATCATTATGAAATTAAAATTCATGCAAATTATCAAATTTTTATGTACCTTCAATTTTTTACATGTAGCCCTACTTTTGAATGTAGTTTCATTTTATTTTAACTAATTTTTATGCATATAAATAGATGCTACATGAAATATATACATAGTTCCACTCAATTAGTGCGGAAAATTACGAGTATTCACAAAAATTAAAATTGACAATTTGCTGTTTTCCATTTACGATGAATTTATATTCCACTATATAGATTTAATTTCGTATAGTGAAAAATAAATGACAGTAAAAATATGTATTTCTCTTCTAATTATCTATTTATATCATCATGAAAATAAAACATATTACTATAAAAGGAGAAAAAATCATGAATGCTTTTATGTGGGATACACCTGAAAAACTACGTGCCCTATTATGTGAACTTGTGAGCTGGGAAAGCCGAACATTAACGGAGGGCGAAAATAAATTTGCCTATCAGTTAAAAGATAAATTGTTAACGCTTCCATATTTTGAAAAACACCCGGAGTTGATTGAATTACATGATGCAGGACTTGGCAGAAATGCGGTGACAGCCTTCTATAAGCATCCAACGGCAACAGAAACCGTTGTATTAATCAGTCACTTTGATACGGTGCATACGGAGGAATATGGTGAACTAGAGCCGTTAGCCTTTTCTCCAGAAGAACTAACGAAAAAGCTCCTAGAACCTAAATACCTAAAAGACTTACCAGAGGCAGCCCGCATTGACCTGGAGTCAGGGAATTACTTATTTGGACGCGGCACAATGGATATGAAAATGGGCCTTGCCTTACACATCCAGCTGATCGAAAAGGCAAGCTTTGAGCAATGGCCGATTAATTTGATTTTAACGACGGTTCCTGATGAGGAAGTCAACTCTGCTGGTATGAGAGCGGCTGTTGTGGAACTGGTGAGACTACGTGAGCAGTATGGTTTATCCTATAAATTATTTTTAAATAGTGAGCCATCGTTTTCACAAGGGCCGTCAGATACGAATGAATATATTTATTCAGGTACAATTGGTAAAATCATGCCTGCTGCGCTGTTCTATGGAAAAGAGACACATGTTGGTGAGCCATTAAAAGGAATGACGGCTACCTTTATCGCCTCCTATATGACACAGCATATGGAGTGGAACCCCCTTTTCCGTGAAACAGATTTAGGTGAAAGCACACCACTACCTGTCTCTCTACAATTAAAAGATTTAAAAATGGAGTATTCTACACAAACACCATACCGTGCGGCGGCACTTTACAATGTCTTTTTATTAAAACGGACAGCGGCAGAGGTGATGGCTATTTTTGAGGAAGTTGCGTTACAGGCTATGGCTGCTTGCAATGCACACTATCAGGCCATTTGTACACGAGAAAATGTGCAGGGGGTGGGCAAGGTAAAGGTTTTACGTTACGAGGCCTTATTGGAGCATGCCATCCATAAGCTAGGGGCTGAAGAAGTTCAAGCGATTAAGCAGCAGGTGCAGCAGCATCGTGCATGGGATGATCGTGAAAAATCCATTCGTATTGTGGATCAGCTCATGATTCGCTGTCAGGAATTAGCGCCTGCTACCGTCCTGTTATATGCACCACCTTACTATCCAGCCATTAATTCATCCAATCATCCATTAGTGAAACAGTCGATTGAATTAATGAAGCAAACAGCTCAAACCTTTGATATTGAGGTGGAGCAGATCCATTACTTTAACGGAATTTGTGATTTAAGCTATGTCAACTATTCAGATGCATCCAATGAGTGGCTAGCATTTGAACGAAACACACCAGTATGGGGCGATACGTATCATATTCCATTCAAAGAAATGACGGCATTACAAGGTCCTGTCTTAAATGTCGGTCCATTTGGGAAGGATGCCCACCAAAAAACAGAACGATTGCATGTGGATAGTGCGTTTAAAGAGATGCCTGTTATGATTGATACATTGATTAAAAGTTTATTTTAAGTAAAAAGGAGCTTTATTCTATAACTGATTTTCTCATCCTCCTATTTGTTACCTATTAATCTGGGATGACAAATAGAAAATGTTGTTATGTGGAGTATATCTTTGTATAGGACTGATGCTGCCTATATCGAGTCAGCGTTAGCACAGTGGAGGACCGCTCAAGGTGTTCAAATCATGGAAAGATGCGGTATGAGAGATGGAAAATTGATGAATGAAATGACTGAAGTTGACTTTTTGTAATAATTAAATGAACCCTGTAGTAGTCACTAAGAAGTTGAAAAGTTGCTGCTATGCAGGGTTCTTGCTTTTTAAATTTCCATAGAATGAAGTTAAAATCTCTATCTTTCAGTTGGGAAATGCTTTACTTGATCAACTGCCTCTAATAATTTTTTTGTTACAATTTCTGATTCATCAATATGGCTTGTTAGAACGCGATTTGTTTCATCAAATAAAGCTGTCGTCCTATTAAATTTATGTATAACATCTTCGTTTGATAGCTTCTGATCTTTAATTGAAGCTAATAGCTCATTTATTCCCGTTTGAACATTTGTCATAATGTGCAGTAATTGATCAATTTTTACTGATGTTTTAGCACTTTTATCAATGCCTTCCGTTACTAGCTGCATGTTATTTTTATTATCCTCGTAAGCAAGTCCAATTTGTTCTTCGATTTTCTTTGTTAAATTAGCAATATCTTCTGTGCTTGTTTTCGTATTTTCAGCTAATTTGCGAACTTCCTCGGCAACAACCGAAAAGCCTTTACCATGCTCCCCTGCTCTTGCTGCCTCAATAGATGCATTCAAAGCTAGTAAATTGGTTTGATTTGATATTTCTCCAATTACATTTACAATTTCAGCTATTTGCTTTGAGCGCTCACTTAAATTACTCATGCTTAAAGACGTTTTTTGAGACTGCTCTCCCAACGCATCAATCAAATGCTCTACTTCCTGAACAGCCTGCTTGCTTTCAACCGATAATGTCATCATTTGATCCGAGGAAGAGATTAATAAATTGCCTTTATCTAGGGCATTTTCAGAAATTTTATTGGAGTGAATTGTGCTATCCTCAACTTTATTAAACTCTCCTACAATATCTGCGACCATTTCTCCTAAAATAGTATGCTGGTCATTTACCTTGTTATGTTGTTCAATAGTTTCAATGATTTCCTTATGTAACTCATTTAAAAAAATTTGAAATTCATGATCTTTCTTATCCAGCTTTGCATTCAGTTCATCAATTTTAGCCTTAAATTGCTCTATATCTACTTTTTTTGTTTGGAACATTGTTAACACAGCCATCACCTCAGAAAATAGAATATTGAATATGTATTTATTTTACTGGATTTAAAGTAATTAATATACATCTTTAGAAAAAAACAAACACTCACTACTAACAACGACATAGCGTGATAGTAGTGAGTGTTTTGTTTTTTAATAGGCTAAACCAAATAAAGCTTTAATATGTGTTAAGTAACGAATATTAGAAGCTTCTTTCATTAATGTTGCAGGAAGGCCTTTAAGCTCTGTGTTGCTCGCACCAATTGTAGCAACAGCATCTTTACGACCTAAGCTTGCAAGTGTGCCAGAGTTTACAGCTGAGAATGCTTTCATGTCTTGGTTTTTGTATTGTGCAAATACATTATAACCAGCACATTCACCCATTTGCCATGCAACTTGTGCTGTTGGAGCGTATAGTGGACGACCTCCATCAGCTGGTAGTGCAACAGATGCATCACCAATAACAAAGACATCTTCGTGTGACGTAGATTGTAAGAATTCATTAATAGTTGCTTTTCCACGATCAGCAGCTAGACCTGATTCGCCTACGATTGGAAGTGGAGCTACCCCACCTGTCCAAACAAGTGTATTTGCAACAATTGGTTCACGGTCTTTTAAAGAAATAACGTTGCCGTCAACACCTGTTACTGGTGTACCTGTAATAAATTCTACGCCACGTTTAGTTAAGCTTTCAGTAGCGCGTTGGATAAGTGTATCTGGAAGAACTGGCAAGATTTTCGGACCAGCTTCAACAAGTTTAATTTTAAGGTCAGCAAAATTAACACCATGTTTTGCAGCGATTTTCGGGAAGTTGTCCACGATTTCACCAACAAGCTCAACACCTGTTAAACCGCCACCACCAATAACGATTGTTGCATCTGCTTCATCTTTAGATTGTGCATATGCTTTAATGCGGTCTTCAATATGTTTGTTGATTTTATTGGCATCATTTACTGATTTCAGAACCATAGAGTTTTCTTCTAATCCTGGGATACCAAAGAATCCAGTTTGGCTACCTAAAGATACTACAAGTGTGTCATAAGTTAATGTATAACCATTATCTAAATCAACTTTTTTAGTATCTACATTAAATTTTGATACTTTCGCAATGTGTAGGTCGATATCTAAACCTTTAAAGATTTTTTTAAGTGGTAATGCAACAGCACCTTCTGCAATTGTACCACCAGCTAAACGGTGAAGCTCAGTGATAATTTGGTGTGTTGGGAATTGGTTTACTACAGTAATTTTAGCTTCATCAGCTGATAGATACTTACGTGCTGTTAATGCAGTTAAAACGCCAGCGTAACCTGCACCTAAGATGACGATTTCTTTTGACATGATTAATTAATCCTCCGTCCTTACGAATTGAATTTACCTTGAGTCTTATTTGGCTTTGCGTTCTGAGCTTACTTGTAAGAAAGCATTAACAAAACGGAAAACATTTTGAACTTGAGGGTCTTTTAACATTTTCACAAGACCGAATAAACCAATTACTTCATGGCTTTCAGATGCACGGTCTTTCGCTTCAATTGCAGTTGCTGCAAGGTTTTTCGCAGAGCCCACTACAGGACCAGCGATTTCTGTTACTGCTCCAACAGTATCGTTTTTAAGCACTTCGTCTGTTGCAACAGCTTGAGCAAACTCATATGATTTCGTTAATAATGTCATCATTTCAGTTAACTTTGGTAATTGCTCAACTAAAGTTGTTAGTGATTCTTGAACTTCAGGCTTTAATAATTGATCTAGTACATCTAATTGCTCTTTACTCACAGTTACTTGTTCAGCCTGTGTTTGGTTATTCGTTTCTGACATTTTGAACTCTCCTTTGCCATCACTAGTACTATTTTTTATTGCTTACATGTAAAAAAGACCATTAAGGTAAAACTTAACAGTCGTTACAGCGTATATCTTACACAATCACCAGTCACAAGGGCTGGATAGCGATTCGTATGACTTGTTATTACAATGTTTACTTTAAATCGCAAAAAGCGCATCATAATACCATCCTTATCTTGTCTTGGTGACATTACAACCTTCATTATAAGACTGTTTGTACATTATTTCAATGAGCTATATCACAATTTCGACAATCTTTTCAAAATTCATTGATTTCATCAACTATTAACTGTCTTGCTATAATAAATTTTCCAGCGCATCATAATTTTTATTGATAATTCCTTTTCCTGTCATCTCTATATCCCCTTCTCTTTGGAAAGCAGATAAACGACAGCTTTAGGTTTCTCTAGTAATATTCAATAAGGACGCTATATCTTTTTTGTTAGTGCAATAGAAATGTGTCCCTCTTGGCTAACAAAGTAGATTGTAGAATATAGGAGCTTTTTTTATTTTAATTTAATGACAATAACACGAACGTCTGTAACTGCTTCTAAGCTGTGCTTTTCAGATGGTTTTAAAGTTAAAATTGTATCTTGTGTTAAAATTTCTTCCACACCCTCAACAATAAAGCGAACTTCACCAAATTGAACAATAATTAGCACTTCATTGTCCGCACGATGCTCAGGGATTTTTTCACCTGCACGCAATTGAATGTTCAAAATATCTGCACCAGCGATACTCCCTAATTTACCAATATGTTTTGTCTTTTCTTCTAGCATTGCTTGGATTGGTATAATTGTCATTGTCATTCCTCCATTACACTGTTTTTATGCTATTATAGGTTCTTTTGATTTACGATGTTCCACTACTTTTTAGGCCACACCCCCACTAAAATGAAGAATCACTCTGATTGTCTGTGACTTACATCACTAAAAAAGAAGTATCCCAAATGAATGAGATAACTCCTTTTACAAACCTATTTTGTGTTAACGTTTTTCAACAGAAAGCCAGAAGAAATTTGTTACTTCCTTTGCCGTCACATCTACTGAGCCTAGCAAAGTTTTACCATCCCCATCTTTAAAATACCCTACAGTCATCAATGCCATAAAGTTATGAGCGAAAAACTTTGCATTTCCTTTTCGAATTGTGCCCTTTTCCATCTCTTTTTGCATAGCATGCTCTATTGTTTGATACATACCATTTTCGGATGCTTGAACTTGTCTCAGCTGCGATTCCGATAAATTAATGGTAGCCTCTTTCATAAAATTTTTCATATCAATATCGATAGTGGCTGATAAATGAACCTCAACGAGCTGTTCGAGTCGTTCTTTAAATGGTTTAGGCTGCTCTAAAATTTGTAGAATAGATAGCTTGATACGATCCATCATAGCGATTAAAGCAGATGTATATAAATCCCCTTTAGTTGGGTAGTAGTAATAGACAGTCGCCTTTGTTACGTTACAAGCCTTTGCTACATCATCCATTGAAATATTTTTGTAGCCCTCTTTAATAAAAAGTCTTGTGGCCGTTTCAAGGACAATATCTTTTGTAGGTTTCGCATTTTCATCATGGCGAGGTCTCCCGAGAACACGCGGTGATTGTTTCAACAAGTTCGCCTCCTTAATTAAGCATTCTTTTTACGCATATTATAACATATTAATATTTATGGATTGATTAATTAACCTTCTAGTATATATAATTAAATCACTTACATGAAATGGAGGTCTTTTGATGAAAAAACATCCACTTGAGCAATGGGGCTCAATGGTTGCAAGTAAAAAGGGAAGATTATTAGCACTAGCTTTTTGGGTGCTATTAGTAGTTGTATTCTCATTTGCTTGGCCACAAATCAATAGTATAGAAAGTGAGTCAGGCAAAAACTTACCTAATACCGAAATGTCTGAGCAAGCTGCGTCCATTATTGCAGAGCAATTTCCTAATGATGCTGGAACACCTCTATTGTTGGTGTGGCATCGTGAAAATGGCTTAACACCTGATGATTTTTCGGCTATACAAGGTGTATACAACGAGCTGCAAGCAAAGCCCTTAGCCCATCAAACAATGGTTCCACCATTTGATCAAATGCCACCTCAGGCTTTAATGGCTTCCGCTTCTGAAAATGGTACAACAATTGTTACACCTGTGTTTTTTGAAAAAGGTGTCGCAACAGATATGCTACAGGATAGTTTAGATAAGCTGACAAAAATAATGGAAGGCTATCAAGTCCAATTAGATGATAAATTATCAAGCGATGCACTCCATGTGCGCTATTCTGGACCAGTGGGAATTGCCACTGATGCTGTTAGTTTATTTTCACAAGCAGATGTGAAGCTATTGATCGCAACTGTATTACTCGTTTTAGTATTACTTATTATTATTTATCGTTCTCCATTGCTAGCTATTATTCCTTTAATTGTTGTAGGGCTTGCCTATGGTGTGATTAGCCCGACACTTGGTTTTTTTGCTGAACAGGGATGGATAGATAAAGATTCACAGGCAGTCTCCATTATGACTGTTTTACTATTTGGTGCAGGTACTGACTATTGTTTATTTTTAATTTCAAAATATAGAGAAATACTCTTTGATGTTGAGGATAAGACGGTCGCAATGAAGCTAGCTGTTAAAGAATCGGGTGGTGCTATTTTAATGAGTGCCCTAACAGTAGTTATAGGTTTAGCGACCCTTAGTCTTGCCCATTATGGCGCATTTCAACGCTTTGCTGTACCATTTAGTTTTGGTGTGCTTGTCATGGGGGTCGCAGCACTTGTTGTCCTACCAGCAATTCTTGTCCTTATTGGGAGAGTAGCGTTCTTCCCCTTCACTCCTCGAACGGAGGAAATGGCCAAGAAAAAGGGCAAGAAACAGCATAAGCCTTCACATAAGATTAGTCATAAAATTGGTCATTTTGTTACCCATAAACCTTGGGTCGTTATCGCTGTAACTGTAATCTTACTTGGAGGGTTGGCGGCATTTGTTCCGCGAATTCAATATACATTTGATTTGCTTTCATCCTTCCCAAAAGATATGCCGTCTAGAGAAGGATTTACATTAATAGAAGAGAATTTTTCGCCTGGAGAACTAGCACCTGTTCAATTAGTAATTGACACAGAAGGTACTGATATCAATATCCAGCAACAACTTG
Source organism: Lysinibacillus sp. FSL K6-4013 (assembly GCF_038630435.1). Classification (NCBI taxonomy): domain Bacteria; kingdom Bacillati; phylum Bacillota; class Bacilli; order Caryophanales; family Bacillaceae; genus Lysinibacillus; species Lysinibacillus sp. FSL K6-4013. The sequence continues at coordinate 348,908 of NZ_CP152031.1, read as the reverse complement.
AAGCTATCTCGTATATTGATAGTGTGGCAGATGTACAAATTGGCGAAAAAAATAAGAATATACACTTGTATGAACTCAATTTCGATGCCAACCCTTATGCACAGGAGTCATTAGCTCATATTCCTGAACTACAAAAAGAGGTTATTAAAATACTAGAGGCACAAGGTCTCAACAACGCTGATAAACATGTTTGGCTTGGTGGAGAAACAGCTAGTCAATATGATACACAACAAATAACTAAGCGAGATGAAACAGTAATCATGCCAACCATGATTGCCTTAATCGCATTATTATTATTTGTCTATTTACGTTCTATTACAGCAACTGTTTATCTATTAGCGACTGTTATTATTTCTTATTTTGGGGCATTAGGCGCTGGATGGTTAATCTTACATCATATCATGGGGGCCGAGGCAATTTCTGGAGCTATTCCATTGTATGCTTTTGTGTTCTTAGTTGCTCTCGGAGAGGATTATAATATCTTTATGATTTCAGAGATTTGGAAAAAGCGCAAAACCACTGACCATTTAACAGCTGTAGAAGAAGGTGTTGTCCGAACAGGAAGCGTTATTACATCTGCTGGACTCATCCTAGCAGGTACATTTGCGGTGCTAGCAACATTACCGATTCAAGTGCTTGTTCAATTTGGTGTTGTGACAGCCATTGGTGTATTGCTCGATACATTTATTGTAAGACCATTACTTGTACCAGCCATCACAACAGTACTAGGTAAATATGCTTTCTGGCCAGGTAAGTTATTTAAAAAAGATGCCTAAATAGATAACACGGACATTAGCTAGGTATGATTGTCATACTTGCTCATGTCCGTGTTTTTTATATTAATACTATAAGCATTTCATCATATAATTATAGTAAATTGACCTTATTACATTCTATTTAAATAAGGAGTGGCATGCATGGATCTTCAAAAATTACAGAAACGTTTCCCATTATTAAGCCCCTTCTCAGGTAAAACTGATGGAAATTATGTATTTAATTTTGACAATCAGCTTTACGAAATTCCCATACACACAATGACACAAAATGAATATGAGCTATTGCGAATATTCTCAGGCCCCACTGTTTTATACGATAACTATGATATGATTTGGCTTGATTATTTTACAGATAAAACAGATATTGCTCCAACTAATCTTCCTATGCATCGTTTGTTATTTCTTCACTTTGATAAAGACTTTTCAACACCTACATTATTGCGTTCAGTCTTCGAAGCTTTACTTGGGAAGGATATTATACTGCTATCGCTTCAGCCACAATTATTTGTCATAATCGAATGTATCGACTACAATGAGGAGTTTTTAGATTTGACTCATTATGCTAATCCCATAATGGCAGACTTAGAGACTCATTTTAAAATTTTTGTTTCTGATATTATACACAACATCACCACAACCAAGGAACGATTTAACTGGTATGTTCACCTTCTACCATCCATTTGGACTTATACACCAAAGCATGTACTCACACAGCAAGAGCTTTTAGTGCCTTATATAACGCAGCATCTAGCCTATCAAGCGAAAGAAAGTTTTATCTCCTCTATCCTAAAAAGAGCCACTTCTCAGCCAGAATTACTCCATACAATTAAGAAATTGATTGAATGCGATGGAAACATTACATTAGCCTCTAAAAAAATGTATATGCACCGCAATACCTTACAAAATCGCTTAGAAAAATTTCAACAAATGACGCAAAAGGATATTCGGCAATTTTCCCATCGGCTAGAAGTTTATCTCGCAATTATTTTCTTAGAATCACTTTAAGACCAACTGCACAAATTATGCCTTCAACACTGTGCAAGCTTTCCATATCACTCTATTCTAAAGTCATTTACAATGAAAATATGACTAGTAAAGGGGTGCAGTATGTATGGCGGAATTACGGTTAGAGCATATCTATAAGATTTACGATAAAAATATCCAGGCCGTAACTGATTTTAATTTGCATATCCATGATAAAGAATTCATTGTGTTTGTAGGCCCTTCTGGCTGTGGTAAGACCACAACTTTACGTATGATTGCTGGCTTAGAGGATATATCAAAGGGAGAACTATACATTGACGATGTTTTCATGAATGATGTGGAATCAAAAGATCGTAGCATTGCAATGGTATTTCAAAGCTATGCTTTATATCCACATATGACAGTCTATGATAATATGGCATTTAGCTTAAAGCTACGAAAGGTTGATAAAAAGGAAATAGATCGTCGTGTTAAAGAAGCTGCTAAGATTTTAGGATTAGAGGATTATTTAAAAAGAAAACCAAAAGCTCTATCTGGTGGACAACGTCAGCGTGTAGCACTGGGAAGAGCAATTGTCAGAGATGCTAAGGTATTTTTAATGGATGAACCTCTTTCTAATTTGGATGCCAAATTACGTGTACAAATGCGAGCAGAAATCCAGAAGCTCCATCAACGAATTCAAACGACAACGATCTATGTCACACATGACCAAACAGAGGCTATGACGATGGCTACCCGTCTGGTAGTGATGAAGGATGGCCTTATACAACAAATTGGGACACCTAAAGAAGTATATAATACACCACTTAACATGTTTGTGGCAGGCTTTATTGGTTCACCATCCATGAACCTCTTCCACTGTCGTCTAACAGATACCGAGATCCTTTTAGGCGAGCAAAGCTTCCCTATCCCATCCATGCATTTACCATTGTTAAAGGAAAAAAATTATTTAGGGAAAGAGATTATTATGGGTATACGACCTGAGGATTTACAAATGACAGATGTTATTTCCCCTTACACTTTCACTGCAACGATTGATGTTGCAGAATTACTAGGAGCAGAAACTTATCTCTATTGTTCTTTAGTAAATCAGAATTTTATTGCTCGAGTACAGGCTGATAACAATTTTCATCCATCCGACAAGGTTTTCCTATTTATGAAAGAAGAAAAGATCCATTTCTTTGATCCTCAAACAGAAGAACGTCTTTAAAGCATGCATGCTTCGAATCCATGAGTTCGGGAAGAGAAAGCCAGCTGTATATACCATTGATGGCAATCGAATTTATTCAAACTACTATATCGAATTAAAAGCACGCTAGGCATTATCCACCTAGCGTGCTTATTCTATTGATCTTTTTTTGCAGCGGCTTGAATCTCAAAGTAAGCCCAATGCTCTTTTGGTATATCCTTGAAGATTTGTTCTGTGTCCTCAGTTGGTATTGGACGATTAAAGATTCGATTCAGTACCTTTACTGCCTGTGCACGTGTTAGTTTTTCTTCAGGTCTAAATTCACCATTGCCTGAGCCAACCATTATACCTATCGCACTTAGGCGATTGATTTCTTTTGCTGCCCAATGTGTGAACGTCACATCACTATATGTTTCTCCACTTGTCGTTATTTCGCAATACGAGGTATCTGTAGACCCTTCTACACATTGCTTATCAATCCATCTCATAGCAATAACCGCCATTTGGGCTCTAGTAATCATATCATTCGGTCCGAATGATCGATCATGACGTCCTTGCATAATTCCTTCTGTACGAATATATTCAATATCATTTTTTGCCCATGAAGTAGCTGTATCCGCATAAAATAGATTAGAGGCTTCTGGTACATGATTGTCACTTAGGTTTCTTGCCAACATCGCTGCCATTTGGGCACGAGTGACATTTGCATTTGGACGGAAAGTGCCATCTGTATAACCATGAATATAGGAAGCAAATGTGTTGTCTACCTCTATTGGTTCTTTCTCTGGTTGCCCTTCTTCCTGCTCTTGTTCTACATAAAGTAGAGAAAATGTAGAAAAGTGCTCTACATCAAAGGCTATACTTGTTTGTCCTCTCGTAAATTCTGCAAAACGCCCATGTATTATTTCAGCTGTTCCATTACTATGCTCTACATAGACCATCATATTTTCTCGTTGAGCTGATGTGAGATTCCCTGGTAATGGTAGTAGCAATGTTACTTGGCGATTTTGGAGATTTGTGTCGATAGATACTGGCTGACCAACGAGTTTTACATTAGCGCCATCACCCAGTTGTAAAACTATTTCAGCTTTTTTAGCCCGATCCTCGATAGCTTTTTGCTGCAATGCATCCTTAATCGGCACAATTTGGAAGAAAATATCTTCATTAAAATCATTCATTGAAGCAAAAGGAACATCTATTTCGACCATTCCCATAGCTATACTAAAATGTGATTTGCCCTCTATTAATCGTTTCGCAGCCCCTCTATCAAGTATCACCTTTGTTGCACTTGCTGGTGGTTCTATATTAGGGATCACAAGTCGAGATCTTTTATCTTCCTTATTTCCTAATATCCGAAGAAACTCGTTTGCATTTGCAACCGTAAAGTTTACTGTATCTTGAAAGCTACCGTTACTAAATACACGTGTTAACACGGTTTGGAGGACCACATCATCTGGCATATTTTGATCTACAACATTTATCTTTAGCTGATTACTTGGTGCAGCAGGATCAGGTGTTGGTGTAGGACTCGGCGTTGATGATCCTCCATCTTCTGGTACATTGTTTTTAGACCACAAAGCATACAAGATCAAATTCTCTTTCCCCATTTGAATCGTTTGCCCCATTTTATAAGTAACACCTTTTCCATCAGCCTTCGTATTCCATCCTACAAATGTATAGCCTGCTTTTATTAAATTACCTGTATTGCCCAGTATTGTGATAGGGTCCTGATGTTTATACTGCTTTGAATCTGTTGGTACTATCCCTCCATCAGCCCCGTTACTGTCATACGTAACCGTTGCAACAGGATCAGGTGTTGATGATCCTCCATCTCCTGGTACGTTGTTTTTAGACCACAAAGCATACAGGATCAAATTCTCTTTCCCCATTTGAATCGTTTGCCCCATTTTATAAGTAACACCTTTTCCATCAGCCTTCGTATTCCATCCGACAAATGTATAGCCTGCTTTTATTAAATTACCTGTATTACCCAGTATTGTGATAGGGTCCTGATGTTTATACTCCTTTGAATCTGTTGGTACTATCCCCCCATCAGCCCCGTTACTGTCATACGTAACCGTTGCAACAGGATCAGGTGTTGATGGTCCTCCATCTCCTGGTACATTGTTTTTAGACCACAAAGCATACAAGATCAAATTCCCTTTGCCCATTTGAATCGTTTGCCCCATTTTATAAGTAACACCTTTTCCATCAGCCTTCGTATTCCATCCGACAAATGTATAGCCTGCTTTTATTAAATTACCTGTATTACCCAGTATTGTGATAGGGTCCTGATGTTTATACTCCTTTGAATCTGTTGGTACTATCCCCCCATCAGCCCCGTTACTGTCATACGTAACCGTATATGTTTGCAGTGCACTAGTCGTAAAATTCCAGGATGTATTATTAGTAATACCTTTATACGCATTACCTGCTACATCAGTAAATGCACCTGCGTCAATTTGAATGCTGTAAGTGGTGTTATGGGCTAAATCCAACGTAGGATTTACTGTCACAGTTTCATTAGTGATAGAAACATTTGCTTGTGTAACAGCAATTGTTTCGACAATTTGGTTATCTGTAGCATTTCTTATGACAATATTTTTACTAGTTACAGGTAAGACCTTTTCATCAAATGTTAATATAAGATTATCTGCAGGCTGTACATTAGTTGCCTGATGCGCTGGGAAATAGGTTGTTATTTCAGGAGCCTTTTTATCAAACATCACAATTGTTCCTGATGAAATCTCTGTTACCTGTAAGCCGTTATTCCCTGCTAAATCTTGATAATCAATTGTAAAGCTAATTGGTCCCTCTGTGTCTCCGGGCTTCAGCGTATAGCTTGCTTGCCATGTTTTAGCATCCCCATCACCTTTATCATTTACATTTGCTGTTTGTCCTAGGATAGATACATTCGGTGATTGAATGTCCTCACTTGTCTCAAAGTCGATTGTGATTACATCGTCTACCTTAGCAACTGTTTGATTAGCATTGTTTGAAGCCATTGTCACCCTTTTTACAGTTGGCTTTACGCTATCGACAATGACATAGCTTCCATCAGTTACGTCCGTTACCTCTATTGCTGAATTACCTAGCAGATCTTTAAAGTTAATGGTAAAAGGTGCTGTTCCCTCTAAATCATCATTGGCTATAACATATGTTGCCTGCCAGTTCGTGGATGCTCCTGTTACAATAGCAGCTTTCCCCGAAATGGTAATTATAGGTGCTTGTATATTTTTATCTGTTTTCATTGTTAAGGTAATCGTATCTCCTACCTTAGCCTTTGTAGGATCCAGATTATTCGATTTGATCTTCACCTCTACAGCTTTTGGCAGAGCTTTATCAATCACAAATGTAATGGTTGCCGTATTACCTGCACTATCCGTTACTACCAATGTATAATTTCCGGAGGTACTCACAGTGGATCCACTTGTGAAAATAGCTTCATTCAAGGTTGCCGTTCCTTCATTAAAGCTAATGGTTACGTTGGTGTTGTAAATTTTGTAACCCCTGTTATGACTGGAGGTGTTGTATCTAGAACAATTGTATCTGAGAATGTATTTGATATATTGCCAGCAGTATCCCTTAGTTGCATATAAACTGTTTTACTACCTTCTCCATGGGACAAAGTCCAACTTTTCGTAGATACTTTTGACTCCCAACTGGACCAAGTAATACCATCATTTGAAAAGCGCATTTCTATCGCTTCTCCTTCTAAATCTGTTGCCGTCAAAGTTAAGGTAACATTTATAGAACTTGTCGAGATTTGTCCGCCGTTAACAAGGATAGAACCTGATGGTGCATGATTTTTAGTAATCTGGATTGTAAACTCCTTATCAAACGTATTGCCAGCCTCATCTGTTACTCTTATCGTAATCTTATAACTATTTTTCGTATCATATTCAAACGACATATTTGTCTTTAATACATTTCCATCAATCGTAAAGAAGCTTGTATCCCCAGACTGTAATGAATACGTGAATGTTTGCGAGCTTCCTGTATCCACTGCCGCCAATGTTCCAACTGTTGTACCAATGGGTTTCTTTTCTTGTACAGTAGTATTATTGAGCTCAATATCAGTAGGTGGTGTACTATCATAGAATATTTGTAATTCATTTGATGCTTTATTCAATGCACCTCCACTATTTGCAACTACCTTTTCAGGAATTTTGATTTTCACAGCTCCATCAGCAATAGGTGATATAAGAGCTGTATATGTGGTACCACTCCCTGACAGAATTGCCACATTTCCATTTGTAACTTCGATATCCCCAATCATAAAGCCTGTCACTGACTCACTGAATACCAAAGTTATAAGAATTGAATTGCTATTTGTTGGACTAGAATCATTTGGTATAATTATCACTGCTGGACGTGCATTGACGACTAGCTCCATTGTATAGTCAGTACTAAAATCGATACCATCACTTACCTTAAATGTAAAAGATGAAGATGTGCCATTTTCCGTAATATATCTTAAATTACCTGCATCTAAATTAGCCTTACTAATTGTCATACCATTTGTAATAGCTTCCCCACCATCAAATTGCTGATTATTGTTGCTATCAAGAAAGAGCTGTCCGCTATTTGGGATAGTAGAGATTTGAATCTGTTGCAAAGTATCTCCAGCATCTTCATCTGAAAAAGCAAAAGAAGTACTAGTAAATGTATACACTTGACCCTCGTTTACATCTATGCTTCCATTACTGGATGTCGGTGGTTTATTTAAGGCAAGGGTTGTTACCTCCTGCATTAAATATGCACTCTTATTGCCATTGGTATCTTTGACAATGATATTAAAATAATAGGTAGTATTGGCTACAAGACCTGTAACATTAAAGGAGTTACTATCTTTGGTATAACCGCCTAACGGTGTCCCATTCAATTCTATGGTACTAACCGTATCAATATTGTTACTACTAGATTGATAGACTTGATATTCTAAATCCTCTTGAGCTGTTATATCATCAGATGCTTTAGCCCAGTCCAACTGTACGCCTGAGGTAGTAATATTTGAAGAAGTTATAGCACCATTTGTAATTGTTGGTGGACTATTATTTGGGATATCAATCGTAAATTGGGTAAACGTTAAATCCCATAGTCCCGCCTGTACAGTAAGTATATATTGTACACTCGCAGTAATGACAAATGAGTTGATTCCTTCTATATTAATAGGAATATCATAAATAGGCTCATGATTTGCAACTGTCTTAAAAGTTACAGGATTTCCTTTCGGGTTTCCGGTCTCATCATACCCTTGAATTGTTATGGACAATGCATCGTTTTCAAGATGTTTATTAGTCGTATTAATTTTTATTGATTTTAAATCGAAGATCCCGCCTGCAAAGCTTTCCCCAGCAGAAATTCTAATTGATTTTGGTGGTGAATATTCATCTGCATCGAAATAATAACCAGCTGGAAATTGTGATCCATTGCTATACGTGAATAGATCAATACCATTATCACCAGGAATACCGCTTACTACAAAGCCATTATTTGTGTCATCTTTCCACGAAGCTTGACTTAAATCCTGTATACAACTTGGAAAATCTGGCGAATCGCATGCAGCCGCCTCCACTTTTAAAGGTGACACGAACCCTATTCCTGCCATTTGACTATAAGCGACTAACAGCAAACACAAGGTTATGGTTAATATCTTTTTTCCCATTCTATATTCTCCTTCTTGGTTTCACACCCTTCATTTAATGAATCGTTAACTCTTAGGAGGCCATTCCCCATATAAACAAATAATAAAGTTCAGTCCTAAGTATGGCTGCATATTGTTATGTGGTTGACCTCCTCCAACAACATTAACAGTCATTAGATTCATTTGTTTATTTACTTGTGGCGTATAAACTGGGACAGTTCCTTTCCCTTGCTGATCTGTCCATATTGCACCCGTTGGATCATTATTAGTGGTTTGAAGATTGTTACAATTTGCTAGATGGTTATGGCTAGGTATCTCATTTTCCAACAGCGTTACAGAGGGTGCACCGCCACTACTCCCTATAATTCTAGGCGTTAATCCTACACCTGTTCCTTGATGAATAGCTGCTCTACCATTTAAATTGGGTAATGCAAACGTTGTTTTTCCATCTCCTCCATATCTGTTACCCAAAATAGCATATAATGCACTATTCGAGGCAATGTTTATTATCTTGCCATCGCATAAAGCCCAGTCTTTTGGCGCAAAATTACCGCCAAATATTCTAATTTCTCCAATATATGCTTCTGACACTTTCGTCTTCCTCCTTCCCTAGTCTCTTGATGGATAAATTCCTACTAGAGCTATGCAGTAATTCGCTACACTGTAAGGTTGCATATTTTGATGTGGTTGTGAGTTTCCTGCAGATGATAAAGCTTGTATGCTCATTTGTGTATTAAGTTGTGCTGTTTCATAGATGTTTTTAAAAGAAGAACCCCATACGTTTCCAGAAGCCACTTTCAACGTAGCACTTTCTGAACTACCATTAACAATATGTGAATGAGTCGGCATCTCATTAATTGTTAATACATGTACCTCTTCTCCTGCTTTTTGTCCACGTGTGATACTACTACTTACATGAACTGGAACTCTTCCCCTTAAATCAGGTAATGCAAACGTTGAGGAGCCATTACCACCATAAGTTGCTCCTAAAATTGAATACAGCGCTTGGTTTGTATTAATTTGCAATATTTGCCCATCGCATCGTGCCCATCCCCTCGGAACTGTCCCAAAGCCAAATAATCGTATTTCACCTACATATGGTTCACTCATCCTTCATACCTCCTATTCTGTTGGATAAATACCGTAAAGGGCAATAATGTAACTAATTGTTAAGAACGGCATTACATTGTTATGAGGAGCGTTTCCTCCCACACTTGAAACAATGGCGGCATTCATTGTGCTATTTGGTGGTTGTGTCGAATATTGTATATTTTTTGCCCAAACAGCATTTTCTGGACTTGGTGTTGTGCCATCAAGAGAAGATGCCCTTACCTGATGTGTATGTGCAGGAAGCTGTGATGAATTTAAAGTGACGGTTTCCACCCCTCCCATTTGACCATTGACAAAGGTAGTGCCAGTCATTGGATTTTGTCCTTGATGTACTACAACCCTGCCTTGAAAATTTGGTAATGCAAAGGTTGATTGACCATCTCCCCCATAGGTTGTGCCAATCAAAGAAAAAAGTATTTCATTTTCGGAAATAGATAATAGTTGACCATTACAAAGAGCCCAGCCATCTGGGGCATAATCACCAGCAAATAATCGAATTTCTCCGACATATTGATCCATTCTTAAAACCTCCTTACAAAATATTGCTTTACCTAGCACATTACAATAGCAAGGTTAAAATTGGGTTAAAGAATATATTTTTTCCAAAATGGACTAACTCACCTATCCAAAATATCAATACATTGTTGTTGCTTATAAGAAATTTTTAAGAGAGAAATTTATAATAATATTTAACTATATACCTTAAAACAGAATTCATTTTTATTTCGGGTATCACTCATGCAAAAAGATCTTAGAAATACGATTACCTGTAACGTTATTTTTACCTTACTAAGACACTAAATAAGAGTAGATGATTTCGGATAATTTCCCTTCATTGCAACAGAGAAAATGGAAATTTAAATTAATAATAAATTAGTCATGAACTAGGCGTTCCTATTTACTGATTTTTAATATGGGAGAAAAAGAAAAATGACAAAAGCTATCGAGAGAAAACGTCTCGTTTGCTTTTGTCTACAGGCTGAACATACTAATATTAATATGTTTTTATTTTATTTTTTCGTTTAGCCACTTTTTTATGCAACCCTTGAATAACAGAACGTGTTTCATCTAAATAATCCACTGTCTGCTCATAGGCACTCGTCACTACCCCCATAAATAAAATATCAACGACAAGTAACTGCGCTAGACGTGAGGAAGTGGCACCACTTCTAAAAGTTGCTTCAACATTTGGAGAGACATATAAACAAATGTCTGCTAGGCTAGACACTAGTGAACTACCGTAGCGCGTTAAACTGATTGTAGTGGCTGGTGTTTGGCTAGCTATTTCAAGGATTTTAGCCACTTCGTGCGTTTCTCCGGAGAAGGAGATACCTACTACTACATCCCCCTTCTGTGTATTAACAACGGCTGTAGCGCCTAAATGCAAATCCACAAATGCCCTACTATTTTTATTGATTCGTAAAAATTTTTGGTCTGCATCCATTGCTGCTATACCTGATGCACCCACACCAAAAAATATAATTTTATCAGCTTGTGATAAGGCCGTTATGGCACGCTCTAATTCAGCAATATTTATTAAATTAGCTGTTTGTGTCAAAATTTCACTACTTTGCGTCGTTACCTTCTCTACAATCGATGGCAACGCTTCATTCGCCTCAATATCTCGATCTTCAATTTTAGCATGTTGTAAATCACCAGCAATGCGCAATTTCAGCTCTTGAACACCACTAATATTTAACGATTTACATAGACGAATAACTGCGGCACTACTTGTTTGACTTGCCTCTCCTAGTTCAACCGCTGTCATTTTTATAGCCTGTGTTGGGTGTGCTAATATATAGCTTGCCACCTTTTTTTCGGAGAGTGGAAGCTTTTCGCACATTTCAGCAAGCATAATTAAACCCGCATTTATTTTTTCCATTTTTCCAGCTCCATCTCTAGATAAAAGGAAGTTATCCATGTACCTCCTTCATCAATATTTCTTTAGTGCCACCGCTCTCCGCACATGCCCTTCTGATTGAGCAAGTAATTCCGTCGCCTCTTCAATCGTTGTATTCGTCAGTAGCACCACAATTGCGAGCTTTACTTGATAATTGTTTTGCTCAAGAACACTTTCAGCCTGACTATAAGAAGCACCCGTTACCTCACAGACGATATGTTTGGCTCGCTCTCGCAATTTAAAATTACTAGCATGAACGTCCACCATTAAATTTTTATAGACCTTTCCAAGCTTAATCATGGTTGTCGTTGTAATCATATTTAATATTTGTTTATGAGCTGTTGCAGCCTTTAGTCTTGTAGAACCTGTTAAAATTTCTGGTCCTGTAATCACCTCTATTGCAATATCTGCATGCTCACTAATAACAGAATGAGCGTTACTGACTAGGCTGATTGTTTTTGCCCCTAGTTGTTGTGCATAAATTAATGCCCCTTTCACAAAAGGTGTTCGACCACTTGCTGCAATCCCTATCACTACATCACGGTTTGTTAGCTGTTGTTTCTGTAGTTCAACCGCTCCTAATGAAAGATCATCTTCTGCACCTTCTATGGCAATCATTACTGCATTTGCTCCGCCAGCCAATATTGCCTGCACAAGCTTTGGTGACGTACTAAATGTAGGTGGACATTCTACTGCATCTAGCAAACCAATTCGCCCACTTGTTCCTGCGCCTACATAAAATAATCTACCGCCACTCTTTAATGCATGTACAACAGCTGTAATAGCTTGTTCGATTTCAGGTAAAACCTTTGCTATGGCTAATGGTATTTTTTTATCCTCTTCATTCATCAGCTTTATAATTTCAATAGTGGACATTAAATCTAAATTTGTCGTATCTGGATGATAGCCTTCAGTCGTCAGTTTTGTCATTCGTTCCATTGAAATCAAATCCCTCCTACGCTATTTTTCATGGATGCTCACCCAAGTTTCTTTTATCGTTCGTTGTAAAGCCTCCGTCATTGATATTCCTTCACTGAGAAGTCCATTAACGAAGGCTCCTATAACAGGAGGCACTTCTGGCTGTAATAGTCGATTAGGTATTTTAGCAAGCTGTAATTTCTCTCGAAAGCATTGAACAAAATATGAATTTCCGAATAAACCTCCACATAGGACAATAGGATAAACTTGTAGCTGCGGCTCTTTTTTGAACATTGTCTGGATGAATTGAACTAAATGATGAGTAGCCTGTTCAATAATTTTCATTGCCCTATCATTATTTTGTTCTGCTAAACGTAACACCGCTCGAGCTATGGAGGCTATGATTACTCGGGGCTGTGGATGCTCATAAACATACGTAATAATTTCAGTAGGATTTTTTAAGGCCAGATGCTCCAAAATAGTCTCAGTAAATAGATTCTCATTTACACCAAATGCATCATAATGTCGTGCAATATAACGCAATGCCTCTTGCCCAATATAGTATCCACTGCCCTCATCTCCTAATAAATAACCCCATCCTCCCACACGACTAATTTGATGATTTTTTCCAACACCATATACGATAGAACCCGTTCCAGCTATCACAACGAGCCCTTGCTGTGTAAATGTACCGCTAGTAAGTGCCGCTATTGCATCATTGGTGATGGTTATCTTACAGAAGCTATCAGGGAAAAGGAAGCTCATCCATTGCTCCCAGCGTTCTTTATCTACCTGGCGATCGCCTCCTGCCACGCAGAAGAACACTGTAGAAATATCATTCTTTGTCGCATCTATCTTTTGTAGTAACTTGGCAAGGAGCTGGATAATGTGAAGCCTTACCTTTTCTGGTGGCATTGATTTTATATTCGTTCCAGCTCCTTCAACAAAAGCCAGCACCTCACCTTTTCTGGTCCCAATCACTGCACGGGTTCTCGTCCCGCCACCATCGACCCCAATAATGTATTGTCTATTTAATGGCACCAGCCGTCAGCCCCTCCATAAATTGCTTTGACGCAATCAAGAATAATAGGATCATTGGTAATGAAGCTAATGTTAAACCTGCAAAAAGAGAGCCCCAATCTGCCGAATGCTCCCCAAAAAGCGACATCATTCCAACAGGTATCGTCCGTTTCATTTTTTCTGTAATAAAAATAAGTGGGAAGAAGAAATCATTCCATGCAGCAATAAAGTTTATAATTACCACTGTGCCAAGTGCAGGTCTCATTAACGGTAACATCACATGCCAAAGAACCCTTAAGTTCCCCGCCCCATCTATCCGGGCCGCTTCCTCTAGCTCATAAGGCATTGTTTTAAAAAAGCCTGTTAAGATCAGCATGGATAATGGAATACCTGTCGCCATGTTCATCAAAATTAAAGACCATAAGGAATTTATCAGCCCTAAATCACGCATTAATATAAAGAGCGGGACAATCCCCAATTTTATAGGAATCATCATGCCTAATAAAAAAATAAAGAACAATGCATGATTCCAGGAGAATTTAAAGCGGGCAATATAAAATGAAGCAAGTGAACAAACAACCACTATTAGTACAACAGATACAATACTGACAAATAGACTGTTTAGAAAGTACGTTGTAAATGGAATTTTTGATAATAATGTACGGTAAGTATCTAAGCTAAAGCTAGTCGGTAAACCCAATGGATTTTTATAGATGTCCACGCTCTTTTTAAATGAAGATAAAATCATTAACAAAACCGGATATAAACTAATGGTCGCCACCGTAAACACCACAAGATAATAAAATGGTCGAACCCAAATAGCGCCTTGCTTCACTATACTCACCTCTTACATTTGAACATTCTTTTTATTGGCAAAACGTAAAAATAGTGTGGTACAAACTAATATAAATAAGAATAGTACCGTAGCCAATGCCGAACCCAATCCAATAGCTGTTGTGCCAGAAGCGGTAGAGCTACCAAATGCTAAGCGATAGAAAAATACGGCTAACGTATCTGTAGAATAGTACGGCTCTCCCATAGAACCCTGCATTGCATATACTAATTCAAATGCCTCAAACGACTGGATAAATGTTAAAATGCCCATGATCATAATTGATGGCACCATTAAAGGCAAGTAAATCGTACGCAATAAAGTAAAGCCCTTAGCGCCATCTAACTTTGCAGCTTCGACTAACTCACTTGGAATCCCTTGAAAGCCAGCAAGAAAAATTAAGACACCAAAACCTAATCCAAACCAACAATTGACTAAAATAATGGCAATTAACGCCGTTTTGGGATCACCAAGCCAAGCCTTTTGTAAAGTTTCAAGACCTAATTTCTCCAAAATAACATTTAAAGTACCAAAATTAGGATTTAGAATGAGTTTCCATAAGAATCCTACAACAATAACTGATAATAATCGCGGTAAAAAGAAGGCAGCCTTAAAAAACTCCGCTCCTTTAACTTTTTGATAAATAATAAAGGCAAGAAAGAAGGCTAATCCATTCATAACAATCATTTGCACAACAAAATAGAGGACATTATGTTTAAAGGCATTCCAAAACATGGAGCCATAGGGTTCTGTCGTAAAAAGCGTCACAAAATTTTGGAAACCGATAAAATCGCCACGAGCCATCCCTTTCCATTCAAAAAAACTATAGGATAATGCCGCTATTATCGGATAAAGCACAAACAACCCATATACTATCAGTGCAGGGATAGGGAAAAGATGGATAGTCCACCCTGCTCTTGATTTCCGTTTTCTTACTGATGAAGCTGTATATTCTCTCATCATCAGCAGCCTCCTTTTACTAATCCTGAGACAACAAGACCCCTAAACTCCTGTATAGCACTTCAGGGGTCTACTGATTAGATGCTTTCATTATTTTTGAAATGGCGTAAACCAAGTCTTTGCGTTTTCCTGTATTTTTGCGGCCACCTCTTCAGGCGTTACTTGACCTAAATACATGCCTTGTAGCTCACTTTCAAGCAAGCTCTTTGTTGTTGGGTCCCCACCAGTAAAATTAGTTACCCACATATATGGCGTTGCTTCATTTGCAGTCGAATGACTGATATCATTTAACAATACATCGTCAGAAGTTATACCAGGAATGGCGCTGATCATGGAAAACTCCTTCACAAACAACTCACCAAACTCCTTTGTTGTTAAAAACTCTAAAAACACTTTAGCCGCTTCTTTATTTTTCGAATTAGCATTGATCGCAAATGAGCCATCAACCCAGGTCGTTACTGTTTTATTCCCCTCTTTAGATGGAATAGGGAAATAACCTAAATCTATATCTGGATTCATTTCTAATACAACAGGAATTTCCCAGCTACCTAACGGGAACATAGCTGCGTCTTCTAGCGCAAACAAAGTACGAATATCATCCATTCCTAAGCCTTCAGAGTTGGCTGGAAAATACTTTTTCAAGTCATTCATCACTTGTATTGATTCAATAAACTTCGCATCTGTAAAATCCTTTTCTCCTCCGAGCACTGCTTGATAAAAATCATTGCCCCCATAAACAGCAGGACCGACAATCCCATGTAGCAACGATAACAACCAGCCTTCTTTTGTACCCATTGCAATTGGCGTAATGCCCTTTTCTAATAATTGGTCATTTAATGCCATGAATTCATCCCATGTAGTAGGAATTTCAAGATTATTATCTTTAAAGATCTTTTTATTATAGAAAAATTGTGTAGAGCTTAAGTTAATTGGTACACCGTACTGATTCCCTTGGTCATCGCGAGAAGCCTTTAAAGCTTCTTCAGGAAATACACTCAATCCATTTAAGCCGTTTATTTTCTCAACATAACCTGCCTCCGCAAGCTTCAATCCAGCTGCATAAGGACGCAAATGGAAAATATCTGGACCCTCTCCAGCCTGTAATGCCGTATTGAGGACTGTATTATATTCAGTATTTTTAGTTGGGTTAAATGAAACATGTATATCAGGATGTTGTTCATTAAATAAAGCAATCACTTTTTCATACTTGGCAACATCTTCTGTGCGCCAACTCCCTATTGTTAGCGAAACCTCTTCAGTTTTCGATTTCTCTTCATTATCAGGTGTTGTTGAGGTCGTTATTTTCTCGTTCGTGTTACAGCCTACTAAACCCACAACGAGTAATAAAAGAAGCAACAATAACCATTTACTCTTTTGTCTCATACCAGCAGATCCACCCTTCATATCAGTAATTTTTCATAAATCATCGTATGAAGCTTCTCTCTAATCCTTCCCATGTTTGTATTTCTCCCATAATGCACAGCATTCGTTAGTAAAATGACAAATGCCTTTTTTACAGGGTCCATCCAAATACTCGTGCCTGTAAATCCTGTATGACCAAATGAGCCCTTGCTCCACCTCCTACCAAAACAAAATGATGCTTCATCTCCTCCCCATACTTCAAATCCAAGTCCCCT
This sequence comes from Lysinibacillus sp. FSL K6-4013, assembly GCF_038630435.1. Lineage (NCBI taxonomy): Bacteria > Bacillati > Bacillota > Bacilli > Caryophanales > Bacillaceae > Lysinibacillus > Lysinibacillus sp. FSL K6-4013. Next base: position 331,935 of record NZ_CP152031.1, on the reverse strand, counting down.
CGTTTTAAAAGTTTTCGTATAGGCAAGCTCTAACCATTCATATGGAATTACACTTTGTTGCTTGATCCCCAACCAAATTTCCGCATACTTTGCTAAATCCTCTACACATGAAAATAAACCTGCACTACCAGCAATACCATCTAGTAATAAAGCTTTCTCATCATGGACTATTCCCTGTACAAATTGACCTGCCACCATTTCTGTAGATGCTGCAAGCCTTCTTGTATGCACAGGCAGTTGAAAACATGTATGATGCATGCCCCATGGCTTAAAAACCTCTTGCTCTACAAAACTTTTTAATGAAATGCCAGTAACTTCCTCAATCACCTTTCCTATAATAATCATACCTAAATCACTATATTGCACTTGTTCATTTGGCTGCCATACTACATCACTTGCCAGTACCTCCTGCAGGATGTCACGCTTATGATGTCTTTTAACTACAGGTGTTAAATCTGCTGGCAATCCTGAGCAATGCTGCAATAAATGCTGGATTGTAATAAGAGGATAATTAAAATCAGGCAAATAGGTTTGGACTGGATCTGTTATATAAACTTGATTTCGACTCATCAGGAGTAAAATAGCTGGGAGTGTTGCGACAACTTTTGTTAAGGAGGCTAAATCAAACAACGTATTACTTAGAATAGCTTGCTCGCTGCCATCCTCAGCAGTATAGGCTCCATAATTGCATGAAAATAGCCTTCTTTCTTGCTGCTGAACAATTAATACAGCACCTGGAATTTTCTGTTCTTTCACTAAGCCAGTTATATATGCATCTACCAAGGAAGCACCCCACTATTAAATATCTAAATTTTCTGTAAATTAGTATTATCATATAAAATAAAATGATGAAAAATAACACCAATCCTAAAATTTTTTTTCATGTGTACTCAATAAAAAAAGCCCTAGCCAGTAAATATTTACTGGCTAGGGCTACTTTGATTATTTAGTTGGTTTTTTTAAATCCATTGACGCTGCTGCGCTTTCAACTTTTACGCGTTTCAAGAAGAATGCAAGTACCACTGCAATCACTGTTATACCAGCTGCAATTAAGAAGGAATGCGTAATACCATCTAATAAGGCGGTTTGCATAATCTGATCTTGCATTTGTTGCATTTGCTCTGCTGTAGGCGCTGCTCCTGATTGTGCAGCATTCGCTTTGGCTTCTGCAATTAATTCTTCCGCTTTAACTTTTGTACGATTATTCATAAATGTTACAAGGATCGCACTACCGATTGCTCCTGATACCTGCTGTAATGTATTGTTAATCGCTGTACCATGTGGATTCATCATTTGCGGTAGTTGATTTAAACCATTTGTCATAATAGGCATCATGACCATCGACATACCGAACATACGAATCGTATACATGGATACGATATATGTGTAGCTTGAATCAATTTCTAACTTTGTTAAACCGAAAGTTGCAATAGTTGTAATCGTTAATCCAATAATGGCCAACACGCGGGGACCAAACTTATCGAAAAGCTTACCAGTGATTGGTGACATAATCCCCATGACAAGTGCACCTGGAAGCATCATCAAGCCTGCTTCAAATGGTTCGATACCACGGATAGACTGTACATATGCTGGTGTCAAAATCATCCCTGAGAACATTGCCATAGAGACAATAACAGAGATAACTGACCCTAAAGCAAACATTGGATACTTATAAATACGTAATTCCAGTAATGGCTCATCCATTTTCAGCTGTTTAACAACGAAAATAATTAAAGCGATGAAGCCAATCGTAATTGTGCCATATACCCATGGACTTGACCAACCTTTATCTCCTGCTGTACTAAAGCCGTATAAAATACCACCAAATGCAACTGTTGATAAAAGTACTGAAGGGAAATCTAAGTGAACTTCACGTGTCTCCATCACGTTTCTTAATTTCCAAACACCAAATAATAAACTAATTAAAGCAAATGGAATAATCATTTGGAAAAGCATACGCCAATCATGATGTTCCACAATATACCCTGATAATGTAGGACCAATTGCTGGCGCCATAATCATAACTAAACCAAAGATCCCCATTGCTGCCCCACGCTTTTCTTTCGGGAAGCTTGTTAGCATAACGTTCATTAAAAGTGGTGACATACTAGAAGCTCCGGCTGCTTGCACCATACGACCTGCTAGCAGCACGCCAAAATTAGGAGCGAAACCTGCCATAATTGTACCAATTGTAAAGATAGACATCGCTGTAATAAATAAATGTCTATTTTTAAAGCGTGTCACAAAGAATGCTGAAGCAGGCACTAAAATACCACTCACAAGCATATACCCAGTTGCTAACCATTGTACTTTTGAATAGGTGATCCCAAAATCTTTCATGATTGTTGGTAATGCCACATTCAACAATGTGTTATTTAGAAAAGCAACAAAAGCACCCACAAATAGAATAGCTATCATGCCATAAGGGGGCTTTTTCATTGTTTGCTCACTATTCATTTATATCCCTCAATTCTTTCTTGTGTTTTACGATAAAACTTATTTTATACTCGTAGTCTACTTTTTTCAACAAATAAGTTTATATTTTTTATAAACGTTGATATAAAAGCATTCCAAGTGTAGAATAAGAGTATAATATTATAAAAAAGGTGAGGTTATGAACAAAAGAAAAAGACAAATTATAACAGCAGCACGTGAACTTTTTATTGAAAAAGGCTTTCTAGATACATCGATTAATGACATCATCAATGCGGCTAAAATCTCTAAAGGTACATTTTATAATCATTTTACTTCGAAAAATGAATGTTTAATCGCCATCTTAGATGAAGGTCGCGAAGAAGCTAGTAATCGTCGCCATGAGCTCATTTATGGCAAGGACCCTACAGATTTAGAGGTATTGACGCAGCAAGTCGCTGTTCTCATGTATGTCAATCGTGAACATAATTTAGTACAGATATTCGAATCCATCTTCCAATCAAGAGATAAAGAACTAAAAAAAATTATTATTAATTACCATTTACAAGAACTAGAATGGCTCGCCAATCGTCTAGTACAAGTCTTTGGAGAAGAGATTAGCCCTATTAGCTATGAATGTGCTGTTCAAACACTCGGAATGATTAACCTCACTCTACGTGCTGTCTTTATTGCCGATTATAAATATATCAATCGAGAAGCTATTGTACGTGTAGCATTGCGCAATATTAGCGTAATTATACCCACTATGCTTGAGTCGAAAGAAATTATCGTAAGTGTTGAAATGATCAATACCATTCAAAATGTCGTGAACTATAAAACTGTTACTAAAGAAATGGTTATTGAACAACTTCAAGGCTTTACAAAGGGATTATCAAATAACGAAACAATGGAAGGTTTGGAGTATGCACAATTCTTATTAGAAGAATTGCAGAAAGAAAAACCAAAGCTTTTTATCATCGAATCACTTCTTACACCTTTCCGTAAGGCCTTCGTCGGCACAGAACATATCGCAGAAGCCCGTGACATCGCCAATAACTTATGGCGTTACGTAAAAATTGAACAGCCCGCTGAACGCTGTAAGAAATAAAAAAAAGAGGTATCAAATGAACACCTTGATACCTCTTTACTATGTTGAATGAAACTAAGTTCTATGACAGACCTTTGTACAATCTTAAGAAAGTACAGAGATTCACCCTAATGACATTGAAATTTTAGCACAAAGATTGTTCCATCTTGACCTGAACGAACACTAATTGTGCCATTGTGTAAATCAATGAGCTGCTTCGTAATGGCTAGTCCTAGCCCTGTTCCTGTTATATCGTCTGTTGTATTCGTACCTCGATAATAGCGTTCGAATAGATTATCGAGCACCTCCTGAGGAATGCCAGGTCCTTGATCAGCAATGGTAAGCATCACTTCCTTACCAGTATGTTGTGCTTCTACAATTACCTTCGTGCCTTCAGGGGTATATTTTTTCGCATTGGTAATTAAATTATCCATTATTCGCTTGAGTAAAAGCTCATCTGCTTGTAACAACACATCACCATACACCTTCACACACACCTGTTCGTCTGCAAATTGTGGCAGCCATGTTGCTAGCGGCAGTACCACTTTATCGAGCTGTATGGCTTTATTTTTTAATTGATACGTATACGTCAAATCCTGAATAAGTGCATCCATATAGGTTGCCTTTTCCTGCATGGTCTGTGCAAAAATACGCATCTCATCCTTTGTCCACTCATAATCCTCCGATGCCAGCATTGTTGAATAACCGTAAATTGAGCTTAACGGGGTCTTTAAATCATGCGATAAACCTGTTATCCACTCCTCACGTAGTTGCTCTGCATGCTTGATTTGCCTTTCATTTGAATTAAGTCGCTCCGATAAGTGGTTGAGTGACTCCTCTACAGGTTGGAACAGTTTAAATTTCCTTTTCAGCTTTCCTGTCTTTTTATGATGGATTTTTTTGTCGCTAATCTCACTGTAATCAAATTGGGTAAGTCGCTCAATACGCGAAATAACATAGACGAGCGGACGCACGAATTGACGTGAAATACTAATAGACAAGAAAAGAACGCCCAACAGCAAAATAATATGCCCCCCAAAAAAGATAGAAACAAACAATACCATCGCCTTATTAAAAGGCTCTTCAAATGGCTTATACGATGGGTTAGGCATTCTTACAACAAATGTCTTATCGTTGGATAACGCTGCACTTTGATTCAGCTCCGCATGCTCGAAAATATCGTATTTTTCCTCTAGTAATTGTGGCTTATTTAGCTTCTCATAGCGTTCGCCTATGACCTCAATCCGATTCCATTGCTCATCATAAATTTCAACACTAGCTTTATTTTCTTTTAGACGTTGCTTTGTTACAGCAGAAATGTCCCCTGTTGCTGTCCAGTTTTCAAGTGCCTCCTCAAAGAGTGGTTGCACAGGAGTATTCGGAAGAAATAATAAGTAGTAATTCGGCAGTTCCCATGTATGCATGCCTGGTTGCCGCAATGCCAATATTTCATTATCTGACTTTCCACATAGACCACATGTATCTCCAGTATAGTCAACAATCGTCATGGATGGATCAAATAAATAGAGCTGTCCTACATTTTCCTCAGCTCTCTCCACTAAATAATCAGCAATTTTAGCCGTCTTCCCTTTCTCTACAACTGCATCATCTTCAATTTCAAAGGAGCTCATCACATGAATATTGTCACCAACACGATCGTTGATAAAGATAGCAAAAAACACCAAGCTTATAATAAAACCTGAAATAATTAAGAGGTAGAATATGATGAAATACGAAACAAAACGAAGAGTTAATTTTCCAGCAGGCTTCATGCAGAAATATCCCCAACAAGCTTATAACCAATGCCTCTTACAGTGATAATGCATGTCGGCTTTCCAGGATTTTTTTCTATTTTTTCTCGCAGCTTTCTTATATGTACCATCACTGTATTATCATCAAATAAGCAATCACCCCATACGCGCTCATATATTTGCTCTTTTGATAACACTTGCCCTACATTGTCACATAAATATTTTAATAAATGAAACAAGCGACCACTGATTATTTCCTTTACACCGTCTACCTCGATTTCTGCTGCATCAATGTCAAATGTAAAACGGCTACAACTAAATATGTGATTTTCTGGTACACTTTTTTTCTTCATATAACGGACTAGCTGCACCTTTACTCGTGCTACAAGCTCTAAGGGGTTAAATGGTTTTGTAATATAATCATCTGCACCATTCATAAAACCACGAAGCTTATCTGCATCACTACTTTTTGCGGTTAAATAAAAAATAGGGGCGTCACTTTTTTCTCGAATATTATTCGCAATATCCAACCCACTTCCATCTGGTAGCATGATATCTAATAGATAAAAGTCAAATGTTTTAGTATTCATTTCATCTTTTGCTTCGTCAATTGTATTACATAAGGTAATATTGGTAATTCCTTCTTTTCTTAAAATGATTTCAATCATTTCAGCAATGGCACGTTCATCCTCTAACACTAAAATTGATGCTTCCTGCATTTCCTCACCTACTTTTAAGATTACTTTAAGGTAGTCATTATTTCACCATAAGCTTCCTTATTTATTATATGTATAAGATAACCAATTAAGGAGATAAAACGCAATGACAACTAATCGTGTTACTTTCATTGATACAATGCGTGGATTTAGTTTATTTGGCATCTTAATGGCAAATTTGCTAATCTTCCAATTCGGGATGTATGGCAAAGATGAATTAAATAATCTTTCTACCTTAGATAACGGGGCTTTATATTTTGTAAAAGTTGTGATTGAAGGCTCGTTCATGCCCATCTTCACTATTTTATTCGGCTTCTCACTTATTAAATTAATTGAATCCATCCGCAGAAAAAAGAATAAAAGCCGTTGGTCTATTTTACGTCGTGCAACAGGATTAATTGCCCTTGGCTTATTACATTCTATTTTATTGTGGGAAGGCGATATTCTATTTTCTTATGGCTGTATGATGTTATTTTTAATCCCATTTATTAATCGTAAACCAAAAACTTTATTTATTTGGGCTGGTATCCTATTTGTACTAACTACGGCGTTAACATACGGCTCTATGGAAACGTCTAAAAAAGAACAAAAAGAGATAGACACATACATCGAGCAAGCGGATGATGTTTACGCTAACGGCAGCTACTTAGAAATTTTTGATTTTAGAGCTAATGCCGAAGTACCAGGAATGGATGATTCTTCATTTATTTTCATTATATTAATTTTTGCACCTATGTTCTACGCACCACTATTCCTGTTTGGGATGGCACTTGCTAAGAAGCAAGCCTTCGTGGAGATGAATAAGGAAATGAAATGGTATAAGCTTGGTGCTCTCCTTGTACCTATAGGACTCGTATGTAAAAGTGTAAGTTTTATAGAAAGTAAAAGTGCATTTTCTTCTATTTTATTAATGGGCGGCTCCCAGTTATTAGCGATTGGCTATGTTTGCCTCGCAGCATACATTTATAACACCCGTCCAGTTCAACTACTGGCTCCTGCATTTGAGAGCGTTGGCAAACTATCACTAACCAATTATTTACTACAAACCATCATTTGTACAACTGTTTTTTATGGCTATGGCCTTGGCTTATATGGCAAATTAGGGGTCTTTGGCGGAATCCTTTTCGGAATCGTTGTTTATAGCCTGCAATGTGTTTTCAGCCTTGCCTATTTAAAGAAATTTAAACGTGGTCCATTTGAAACAATTTTACGAATATGGACAAATTGGTCTTGGACTGGTCAAGTAAAATAAAACCCCTCAAACAAGCAAATTAGAAAGGAATATTTTTTATGAATAGTGACACAAAAGAAGACTTTACAGACTCATGGTGGTTTTTAGGCATTTGTGCAGCTGTAGCAGTAATTTTAACACTATTTGCCTTTTCATAGACAATATCGATTTCATTTGCCTCCTTGCTGTATACTAGTATTACAACTATACAGCCTAGGGGGTATTTTGTTGTTACATCGTATTATGATTACTGGCTATAAACCACATGAGCTTGGTATCTTTAATGACAAACATCCTGGTATTGTCATCATAAAGAAAGCACTGGAAGCTCATCTACGTACACTGCTTGATGAAGGACTCGAATGGGTTATTATCAGCGGTCAGCAGGGCGTAGAAACTTGGAGTGCTGAAGTTGTTTTAATGTTAAAAAAAGAATTCCCACTTTTAAAATACGCCGTGATCACACCTTTTTTAGAGCAAGAGAAAAATTGGCAAGATCATAAAAAAGAAAAGTATCAAGCATTAATTGCCCAAGCTGATTTTGTCACAAGCGTGACCAAAAAACCCTATGAAGCTCCTTGGCAATTTATTGAGAAGGACAAATTTATTATCCAAAATACAGATGGACTTTTATTAATTTATGATGAAGAAAATGAGGGTTCACCCAAATATATCAAACGGCTTGCAGAAAAATATATGGAGTCCCATGATTATAATCTTTTAACAGTAACTGCCTATGACTTACAATTAATAGCTGAAGAAATTCAACAGCAAAACTGGTAGAAAAATATTGATATAATTTTCTGACAATTATATACTAGAAGTAATAAAAGCTGATTGTTCTTATGGTTTTTACCTATAATTTGAAAGGAGCTGTCATCATTTGAATAAACATATTGAAATGATTCTTGAAGCTTCTCCCGTAAATGTGTCACATGATACGTATCGTAGAGAATGTCGGTATACACGGGGAATTCATATTGAAGAACAAGAATTTCTTGCTATTTTAAATACAATGAGTCATGATTCACGCTTATATTTTGATTTCCATAATCCACGTAAAGAGATTAAAAAGGGAACCTATTTGAATGGACACTCCGGTTTAGCCTACAATATTTATGATTACTATAAACAAAATTATCAAATTGAGCTATCCGAATTAATCAACGGTAAGGATTTTTATGTAAAAATCGTATAAAGCAGAAGCCCCTTTAAAGTTTTACCTTTAAAGGGGCTTTTTTGATCTTATAGGTCTGCTACCTGAGCACCTAATTCTTTATTATTATACATTTCTGTATCTAATTCTTTTGTAATACGTGCTGTTGTAACACCTGCTGTCATTGATCCACTTACATTTAACGCTGTACGACCCATATCAATTAAAGGCTCAACAGAGATTAATACACCTGCTAGAGCAATTGGTAAATCAAGTGCTGATAATACAAGGATAGCTGCAAATGTTGCACCACCACCAACACCTGCCACACCAAACGAGCTTACAGCTACTACTGCAATAACTGTAATAATAAACACAGGGTCAAGTGGATTAATGCCGACTGTTGGTGCAATCATAATGGCTAACATTGCTGGATATACACCTGCACAACCATTTTGACCGATTGATAATCCAAATGAGCCTGAGAAGTTTGCAATCCCCTCAGATACACCAAGACGACCTGTTTGCGTTTTAATATTCATCGGTAAAGTACCCGCACTAGAACGTGATGTAAAGGCGAATAATAATGTTTCTGCTGATTTTTTTAAATACGTAAATGGATTTAAACCACTTAATGTAAGAATTAATAAATGTACGATTAAAACAATAAATAATGCTACATAAGAAGCAATCACAAATTTACCTAAATTGTAGATCGCTCCAAAATCAGATGTTGCGACAGTACGAGCCATAATCGCTAGAATTCCGTATGGCGTTAAGCGTAATACAATTGTTACAACGCCCATTACAAGAGCATAGATAGCATCTAAGCCTTTTTTAATTGTTGCTGCTGTTCCCTCATCCTTACGTGCCACACGTAAATAAGCAAAACCAAGGAATGCAGAGAAAATTACAACCGCAATTGTTGACGTAGAACGAGCACCCGTTAAATCAAGGAATGGATTTGCTGGGAATAACTCAATAATTTGTGTTGGTAGATCAGGAGCTGCTAAGCCCGTTGTTTTTTCTTCAAGGTATTGACCACGTGCAGCTTCTGCATCACCTTGTAAAATTTGTGTTGCATCTAAATCAAAGACTGTTGCAGAAAGAATCCCTACAGCTGCCGAAACGGCTGTTGTACCGATTAAAATGGCTAAAATAAGTGCTGCCATTTTTCCGAAATTTTTTCCAATCTTCATTTTAGTAAATGCAATTAAAATGGATATAAATACCAAAGGCATTGCTACCATTTGGAGCAGTTTCACATACCCAGTACCGATAATATTGTACCAAGATGTTGTTTTGGCTAATACTTCAGAATCGAGACCATAAATAAAATGAAGTCCAAGACCAAGTACAATCCCTAAGCCTAAACCGGCGAAAACACGATTAGAAAACTTAACGTGCTTTTTATTCATAACATATAAAATTCCAACGAACACAAGCAACACTGCTACGTTAAGAATGATTTGTAAATTCGACAATGGAATGCCTCCTAAGATGTTTTATAATAATGTAATCGAATTATATACCCATAATCCCTATAATTCAAGTATGTTTTATTAAGATTAATAAATTCCTATAACAGAATGCTTTCTTGCTAAGGATTATACCCCGAAAAATGGCGTAACAATCATCCTCTGGCAAAGGATTAATCATGGAAAAGCTCATAAAAAATGTTTGTAAATGTATAGCTAGTTTAATCAATGCCACTACATTTGGTGACAAATGAGTAACTGCCCCTATACTGTTAGTTTTTAACAGTGCAGGGGCAGCCTTTTAAGCATTATTTCTAATTACAAATCTTGGTTCGTAGTCACTAATGATGTCAAACACACCGTCATTATAGCAGTAGATATGATGTTCTACGGTAGGAATTTCTTTGCTTCCAATCCACGGGAGTTGATCAAACCATTCTATATAATCTGAATTGCTCATTTTATAAAACCATTCTGCTGAAGAATTTTTAGATTGTTCTTGGGTCATGGCTTCAGTGACCATGTCTACTAAATCAGATCGTGGGATTTCTCCAGTATAGCGAAAAGACCAAACATAATCTTGAATAGGAGACATCTTATCATAGATAATATCAACTTCTGTATTGTTTCGATCTATTAATGTTAAGCATAGCCCTCGATCTGTATAATTCAATGTGGCATTAACGATTTGGGCTCTTTCTAAGCAAGTGACGGGTTGCCAAATGTGCATTCTTCTTGAATCCATCTAAACACCTCCTGTAACCAAAATATATATCAATTTTATTTAAATTTTCATATATTTTACATATTAGTTCCGCAATTCTAACATAGTTTGCTAATGAACAAAATAATTGTGTTGTTTATTAATGAGGTAACAACTACCAGCTATTTTTTTACACTGCTTTTTTACATGTGTTACCGCATTAGATAATTGTTCGACGGAGTCAAAATACTGATATTCATTCGTAATTATGGCAATGGATAAGGATGTACATGTTAAAGGCTCCAGTTCGCCAGATCTATTAGCTACCTGAACATATGCTAAATCCCCCAACTCATAAAAACTAAGTATGTTGGCATCAAAGTCATCAATAATTTTTTGACACATCTTTTCTACCTCGTAATAAGGTAGAATAGCTACAAAATCATCTCCACCAATATGTCCTAAAAATTCCTCTACGCCGCAGATATGTCTTTTTAGTATTTCTGTTAAATACCGTAAAATTTTATCGCCTTTATTAAAGCCATATGTGTCATTGTAGGATTTAAAGTGATCTAAATCAAAATAGATTAAACTATATTGCGATAGCTGTAATGCTTCCTCTAATTTTTCATCGATTAATTTATTGCCAGGAAGACTACTTAATGGATTCAGGAAGCTTGCAATGGCTACTTGTGTATCAACAAGCTTTAACAATAACTCTCGAATACTAACCATGCCATAATAAAGCTTGTTTTTCGTGACGATGACATCATCATATAAATCCTCAGGAGGTCTGGCCATAGCTAATGTACTGACCTCTGTGATTGGTGTATTACGATCAACGATTAAAGGATTTTTCTTTATCATCAGCTGATTTTGACGTTCCATTAATAAATGATAGCCATACCGAGTACCGATTTTTTGATAGAAATGTGTGCGTGTAATATGTCCAATTGGTTTTTCATCACGCACAACAACAACGCTACGCAACGATGGATTACTTGTAAAAAGTACATCTACTTCTTTATTTTTCACAAATTCATCAATACACGGAACTTTCTCAATGACTTCCCCTATCTTCATGGTCACCCACCCTTATTTTCCCCATATATATTTCCTTTGCAGGCTTTCCTATGGCATAACCCTGTGCATAATGAATGCCGATACGATGCAGATAATCAAGCTCCTCTTGTCGTTCAATCCCTTCAGCGATGATTTTTGTATTGGCTTGTTCGGCATATTTCATTAACAATGTAACAAGCTGCTGTTGTTCACTATTTTTGTCAATGAATTGAATTAATGATCGGTCTAGTTTAATAAATTCTGGCTTTAAATAGATCAGCGTTTTCAAACTATTATAGCCTGATCCTACATCATCTACGGCAATGCGATAGCCCTGTGATCGATAATGCGATAATACTCGTTCAAACTCCACAAAATCTATTACAGCACTCCGTTCAGTTAGTTCAAAAACGACTTGCTGAGGTTTAATTCCAAGCTCCTTCAGTAATTGTAGTGTTTCTCCACTATGATATTTTTTATCTAATAAAACATTCGGATGTATATTAAGAAACACTAAAAAATTTTTATTCGCCAAGTCTTTGTGTAAACGTTCCTTAAAACGTTGCAAGGAAAGATTTCTACAAAAACATTCAAATAAAAAAACGCAATCTGTTTGCCCTACAAACTCATAAAACTGATCCACACTATTAAATAATGTTGAAGGTATAGGTCGATTTAATGCTTCAAATCCTATTGTTTGCTTTGACTGTAAATCTACAATAGGTTGAAAGTATGTATGTAAATCGTTATGCTGAATAATTTGTTTCAATGCTTTTAAACGCTTCATATATAACGAACTGCTTTGATGTTGACTATATAAATATTTTAAAAAAGAAAATAAATTATTTGTTTTTATCCTTTGTCCCACTGCAGACTCCATTCTTGCACCTCTTCATTTGGTTATTATGGTTCATTGTACGCTTTGATTGTAAATAGACTGTGAATCGAATGTAAAAAGAGCGAGTTCCTACATACGATTTAACAAAACATTTGACTAGTAAATATTTCATAATATTAAAACTATTTCAAATAATTTATTTGATATAAACTAATAATAGTGTATGATTGTAATAATAGGTTTATATTACCTATTATATTTTTTTGTGTTTTTACTGTATCGATCTTAATAGGGAAACCTATTTAGATAAAAATTATTCAAGGGAGGATCCTGTTAATGAGCTTGTCTATTCAACAATTACTGGAGAACAAAGGAATTACACCGAAACCTGAACACCTTGAACTATTAAAAACACGCTGGGAAGGTATGCAGTCCCTTCGTAGCAATTTAGAAGGTATTGCGATTGATGATGCAGACATCGCAGTACGTAGTATTCCTGGAGGTGATCACATTGACAACTGATTTACATTTAAAATCTGTTGAAGAGTTGGCACCTTTACTTGCATCAAAGACGCTATCTCCCGTGGAATTAACGAAAGCTATTTTAGATTTTGCTGAGGAAAGTCAGCCTAAAATTAATTCCTATATGGCTTTTTATCGGGAAGAAGCCTTAGCAAGGGCAAAAGAAGTTGAACAGGAGATTCTCCAAGGTCATTACAAGGGTATGTATCATGGGATACCTATGGCCTTAAAGGACAACTTGTATTTTAAAGATAAAATAACAACGATGTCCTCAAAAATTCATAAGGACTTCGTTTCTGATTATGATGCGACAGTAGTTGAAAAGCTTCGTGACGCTGGTGTTATTTTCACTGGCAAGTTAAGCATGCATGAATATGCTTGGGGAATTACCAATAACAACCCTCATTACGGTCCTGTTTGTAACCCATGGGATTTAGATAAAATTCCTGGTGGTTCAAGTGGCGGCTCTGGTGCGGCTGTTGCAGCTGGAGCAAGTGTTGCTTCACTAGGTACAGATACAGCAGGCTCTATTCGAATCCCATCCTCTGCTTGCGGCATTGTTGGTTTAAAACCTACACACGGTCGTGTAAGTAAATATGGCTGCTACCCGCTTGCATGGAGCTTAGACCATATTGGCCCGATGACAAAGACCGTTAAGGATGCAGCGGGCTTGCTCGAAATCATTGCTGGTTTTGATCATCGAGACCCTACTTGCATTGATATTCCAATAGACAACTATAAGAAGCAGATTACTGGCAATATCAAGGATCTAGTAATTGGTATCAATGAAGAATATTTCTTTAAAAATGTTGATGCTGATGTAGAGAAGGCTGTTAGAGCGAGTATTCAAAGCTTAGTGGATCAAGGCGCTAAAGTAGAAGTAGTGCGTATTCCATCCCTACAATATGCAGAATGGGCAGAGCTTGTGACATCCCTTTCAGAGGCAGCAGCTATACACCATTCAGATTTACAAAAGAGACCACAAGATTTTGGTGACGATATTCGTCTGCTATTTGAGCTTGGTGAATTGCCTTCTGCAGTCGATTACTTACAGGCTCAGCAGGTACGTCGTCAAATCAAGCAGGAGTTTACAGAGATTTTTAATGAGGTAGATGTGCTCATTACCCCAACCCTACCTGTTGTAGCTAGTACAATTGGGGATTATTTCGCAGAGTTAAACGGTCAAAAAGTAGATTTAATCGATAATATTATCCGCTTTACAGGCCCTAGTAACCTAACAGGCTTACCTGCCCTTTCAGTTCCTTGTGGCTTTAAAGGAAACTTACCAATAGGTCTACAAATTATTGGTCCAGCCTTTAAAGAAGGACGCATTTTAAATGTTGGCCATGCAGTTGAGCAAGCAAATCCGCAGAGAACTAGAAAGCCAAATATTTTTGCTAATATCTAAACGATAAGTGTTGGAAATCTGCTCACTTCGCGGTATACCGCTGAATGAGCAGATTTTTTTGGTGGATTCATACTAATGGTTTTTTATGAACAAGTAATTTTATAATAGAAGCTAGAAGCTTACTACAGGAAAGGCAATGATCCATTCATGAATGTAGAAAAATTTTTACAACTACCTATTACAAAAGACTTCACTGTTATTGCTGGTCACAAGGGCTTAAATAAAGCTGTTCAAAATGTAGAAATATTAGACTTTGAATTTTCACCTGATATCCACCATGTCAGGGATACTATCTTTACCCCCAACAGTGTTGTGTTAAGTAGTTTATTATTTGCAAAGCAAAAGCCTGAGTATTTATTCAATGCTGTTAAAAATCTAATTGAGCTTGGGGCGAGTGCTTTAGCCTATAAGCCTGTTATTTTTAAGGAATTACCTGAAGAAGTTTTGTCGTATGCAGAGCAGCATAATTTCCCTATATTGCGCTTTGGTGGAGATGAGTTTTTTGAAAAAATCATTTTAGAAACGATGGCTTATGCTAAGACACAGGATTATTCCTACTTTTTAGAGACGATTTTACGAAGGTTAATGGAGGAAGATGTAACACAGGAGCAAATAAAATCCATTTTACAACAGCTCAATAAACCCTTTGAAAAATATGTATTTATAGCAAATTTACGAGCAAGTGATCCAATCCACCAGAGCTGGATGCAGTCCTTTCACTCGTTGGAGCCACTATTAAAATCGGGTTTGATTTGTTCTTATAAAAAAAGTCTATTTATTATCATGACACATTCATCTCAGCAGTTCCAATTTGAAAGGGTGTTACGTGAATGGCTAGCATTATATGCCATACCCACTGATACAATCACTTTCGGCTATAGCAGTTGCTATGATACCCAGACAGGATTTCCCATTGCATTACGCGAAGCTTTTTTTGCTAATATTTTCGCTGAAATCGATATGCTCCCTAGCTGTCATTATAAGAATCTCGCGTCCGATTGTTTATTAATCGAGTTGTACCGTAAAGATTCAGTATTCGCAATGGACTATGTTACCTCTTTTTTAGCCCCTTTACTTGATAAAAAGGCTGATCCAGACTTAATGGAGACCGCCATAACTTATATCATTAAAAAAGGAAATATTAAGGAAGTTGCTGTAGCACAATTCTGTCATCCAAATACAATTCGCTATCGTATGGCTAAAATACGTCAGCTAGTAGCACCCATAGATAATGATTATGTTTTTTATGAACGCCTAGCTACAGCCGTTAAATTGTACTTATTACATAGCAAAATGACCAGTGACTAATCGCTTTGGAATAAGTACAAAAAAACGCCTGAATATTTAGAAATAAAATCAAATTCTTTTCTTCTCTCTTATGCTATTCTATTGAAGTTAGGAGGAAGAACACATGAAAACTTACATAGCTGATGGCATGTTATTAGTTACTGCAATCGTGTGGGGTAGTGGATTTGTTGTAACGGCCATTGCTCTAGAATATTTAACAGCATATCAAGTAATGGCTGGTAGATTTTTATTAGCTTCAATCATATTAACCGTTTTATTTGGCGCCCGCTTAAAAAAGGCTTCGAGATCAGTAATTTGGAAGGGAGCTTTATTAGGTACGATTTTGTATATAGCGTTTGCCCTTCAAACAGTCGGACTGCAATATACAACACCCTCTAAAAATGCCTTTTTAACCGCAGTTAATGTCATTATTGTTCCTTTAATAGCATATGCCGTTTATAAACGGCGTATCGATGGCTACGAAATCATTGGTTCGATAATGGCAATTGTGGGCATTGGCTTTTTATCATTACAAGGCTCATTGACAATGAATATAGGTGATGCCCTATCATTAGCTTGTGCTGTTGCTTTTGCCTTTGATATCTTTTGTACAAACCTTTTTGTTCAAAAAGAAGATGCCATTGCTCTAACTATTATTCAGTTTCTCACAGCATCCTTTATAGGTGTTCTCGTTGTCATTAGTCAAGGTGAAATTCCTACGTCGCTTGAAAAAGAGGCAATTTACTCGCTTGTTTATTTAGGGATTTTTTCTACGACAATAGCTTATCTTTTCCAGAATGTGGCCAATCAATATACAACTGCCACAAAGGCTGCGATTATACTATCAACGGAATCTTTTTTCGGCATGGTTTTATCCGTTATCTTCTTGCATGAAATGCTAACAAGCCGTATGGTCGTTGGTGCCGTCCTTATTTTACTAGCTATACTAATTGCCGAAGTGAAACCCGCACATCCAAAAAAGAAGCTAATGAAAGCACTCGATAATCAGACCCCCAAATAGTTTCAGTTTATACTGGAACTTTTTTTATGTTTATTAAACTCGACTAGTAATAATGCTTGTCGTAATCCCCACAACTAGCACTGTAATTATAGATAATAGCAAGGTCGAGGTTGATAGGAGAAAGCCACCTATAACAATCACGATGGAATCAATAAAAAATATTAATATCCCAACATTGATACCCGTTTTATCACAGATAAATTGTGCTATCAAGTCAGTCCCCCCTGTGCTTGTCTGAAATCGCAGCATTAGACCAATACCAAAGCCTACAAGTATTCCTCCAAGAATGGCACTATAGAGCGCATCAATTTGCACAAGATTGCGGACAGGCTTTAAAAAATCGATAATGAAGGAAGACGTTAGTAAGCCATGTATACTATTGTAAAAATAGGTTTTATATTTAAACCACGCAATAATAAAAATTGGAATACTAATGATAATAATCATTAAACCAATTTGGAGCTTATATAAATAATGTAATATTAGCGCTAACCCTACTACTCCCCCATCTAAAATTTCATAGGGCGTTAAAAATAAGTTTATTCCTAACGACAATGAAATACTTCCTATTATAATGACTAGACTTTTTGTAAAGAAATACATACAACCCCCCCCCCCTCCGTGTCTATGCATGTCTTATAGTATGAAAATAGGTTATTGAACATGTTATGAAATAACCTTAGATGATTAGCCATTTTTATCGAGTGCATTTGCTAAATTTCTTCGAAACTTATTCAATTTATTTCCGTATATACAGATAAATTTTAAATTAACAAAGGGGATTATGATATGGAGCATGCTTTATTGGAACAAGTTAAACATACTAGAACTTTTTTAAGACAAGAACAATTGGAAACAATCTTTGAAGAGTTTGATGGTCAACGAATGCGCTTAACAGAGGTACAGCGCTTGGAGAAATACCGTAAAATGCTTGAAAGTCCTTTTCGCTTTTTCCGTGGAAGTGCCTATCTCTTTTATTTTGATATGACAAAATCCGCCTCAATCTTCCATACTCCTGATAGAAAACCGACTTGGATTCAAGGTGACATGCATATGGATAACTTCGGTGCTTTTCAAAATGAAGCTGGCTCCATTGTTTTTGATGTCAATGATTTCGATGAGGGCTATGTAGGCTCTTATTTATACGATATTGTTCGAATGAGTGTTAGTATTGCACTTTATTTAGGGGAGCAGGGCTTACATAAAACAACTCAAGAAACAGCTATTCAACATTTCCTTAACAGTTATATCGATCAGCTAAAACGATTTGAGCGTAAACAGGATGATCCTCTAACACTCATATTCACAAAAGATAATACAAAGGGACCTGCAAAGAGGTTATTAAAAAAGCTTGAGAAACGCCCAAGATCTTACTTTTTACAGGATATTACGTATCTGAATGAAGATGGAGAACGATCTTTCTTATGGAATGAAGAAATTCAACCCGTCACTGCTGAAGAATACAATTCCATTTCAAACGCACTTTCCACTTATAAAATTAGGGACATAGCTTATAAATATGGATCTGGTACAGCTTCAATCGGTTTAAAACGTTACTATATTTTAGTGGAAGATGAAAAGGGTGCATCATGGGTTGAAAATTTAGTGTTAGAAATGAAAGAAGTACGCACAGCCATTCCTGCCTACTTTCTTCCCTATCAGGATCTATTTTGGGCTCATTATGAGCACCAAGGAGCACGAGTAGTTGGAACTCAAAAAGCCATGCACCACTTAGAGGATCCACATTTAGCCTTTATTACAATGAATGGTCAGGAATTTTATATTCGAGAACGTTCTCCTTATAAAAAGAAGATTAAGCCTAAAAACTATAAGGATGTAGAGGATTACTTTACAACAACATCACTTATGGGGAAAATTGCCGCTAAAATACATGCACGAGCTGACATCGATTATTCTCATGTTTTTACCTATCACAGCGAGGAGGAGATTTTAAAAGCAATCGGTAAAGAACAGAATGTATTTATAGAACATACAATTTTACAAGCAATGAGCTACAAAGAAACCGTCTATACAGATTATGCCTTATTCAAAAACTGGGTTGAAACAAAATTTATGTAATATGTAAAAAAGGGACCTTCGCTTTTAGCGAGGGTCCTCTCATATTGAATATTATTTCTGCTTAGCCTTCATACGAGCAAGTAAAAAGCCGCCCTTGAATGATTTAGGCTCATACGAGATAATAAACGCATTCGGCTCAAATTGCTCTACTATTTGAAAGAGCTCTCCTTCACGATTCCTCTTCGTTAAGATCTCATATTTATAGCGGTTACTATCTCGCCCTTCTCCGATATAAATCGTGACCGCAAACCCTTCGTTACGAAGAAATTTCACAAGCTCCTCATTCTTATTTTGCGTATTAATGGTTGTATAAACATAGCCTATCGCTAGCTTTCGTTCTATTTTTGCTCCTAAAAATATACCCAAGCCAAACCCAACAGCATAGACAACCATAGATAACATACTTTGCTTCCCGCTGAAAACAAGTGAAAGGCCAAATACATATACTAACATCTCCAGCATCCCAAATATCGCAGCAAGGAACGTGATATTCTTTACTAAAAATATTGTTCGTAATGTTAAAAAAGGTACATATACTAATTGTAGGATTAAAATTAAAACGATACTTTGCATTTGTGCTAGATCCTTTCAAAAAGTAATGAATATATTCCCTATATTGTATGTCCTAAAAAGTTGTCACATTCTATAAAATCTAGTTTTTATAACGTTTCCCTGATTATTTTATTTTAAACATCTACATAAACTAAATTCATGGGATTTAGTAATTTATCAGCTTCTTCTTTACTGAGTAAACCATTCTTAATGACAATTTCTTTAACTGTAGCATTGGTTTCAACAGCTTCAGTAACTACTTTGTTTGCGATATCATAGCCAAATAATTTAGAAATGACAATAGAAATTGAATAAGATCTTTCAGAATTCCGCTGATTTGTTTCCTTATTTATTTGAATTCCCTCAACACACTTTTGATTAAAGATAGGAATGCTTGATATTAAAAGTGAAAATGCATCAAATAAATTTTTCATAATAATCGATTCCCATATATTTAACTCTAGCTCTCCTCGATCAGCAGCAATTGTAATTGTCTGATCCATCCCATAAATATCAAAACAAACATGTAGCATCATTTCTGGAATACAGGGATTGATTTTCCCGGGCATAATAGATGAACCTGGTTGCACAGAAGGAATAGTGATTTCAGCTAACCCTGCTTTAGGTCCTGAAGCTAGTATCCTAATATCGCTTGCCATTTTAGATAACCCACTACACACCCCTTTTAAGCAGCCTGAGATTTTTATATAAATATCTGCATGCTGTAAACCATCAAAAAAATCTTCTACTTTGGTTACTGGTATTCCAGAAACTATTGGTAAATATTGATACATTGCTTTAATATAGCCTTTCGCTACACCCAAGCTTGTACCAACTGCGGTAGCACCGATAACTAGCATCAAACAGTCTTGTTGGAGTTTTAATAACTCCTTCTTTTGTCTCTTAATAAATGATAAATATCCATTAAATTGTTGACCAAAAGTTATAGGAAGAGCATCCTGTAAGCATGTTCGAGATATTTTAATGGCTGATCGAAACTCATTTACTTTATTTTCCATCGTCTTTTCTAATAGTTCTAAGTGTTTCATTAATTCATCAATATAAAGATAACATGCCATTTTCATTGCACTTGGCAATACATCATTTGTGGACTGTGACATATTTACATGCTCATTTGGATGTACACATGTATAGCCTTTTTCACCAGTAATAAGTTCATTTGCTCGATTGGCAATGACCTCGTTAAAATTCATGTTTGTTGAAAGGCCTCCACCTCCCTGATAAATATCTACAGGAAATTGATTTTCAAATTTTCCTGCTAAGATTTCATCTGTCGCATTCACAATGGCTGTTTTAATATGGCCATCAAGTGCTCCAACACTATGATTTGAAAGTGCTGCTGCTTTTTTTATATAGGCCATTGACTCTATGAGGTAAGGGTAACTTTCAATGGATCTCCCTGAGATAGGAAAATTCTCTAAGGAGCGCATTGTTTGGATACCATAATAAATATCAGAACTAATCTGCATTTCACCTAAGAAATCTTTTTCTATACGCATCCTTTAATTCCTTTGCTTCTATTATGAATTGCTTTAAAACTCTATGACAGCTCGACCAACATTGACACAGCTACAATCATGGAAGGAATCAAATGCATTATTAATATCTTCTAGCTTGATGCGCTCTAAAACTAGCTCGTCTAACTTAAACTTCCCATCTAAATATAATTGGGCGATCATAGGGAAATCGCGGAATGGCTGTGTATCTCCATAGAAGCTACCTTTTAACACCTTGCCAACACGATGGAATCCACCTGCAGGTAAATTTATTTTTTGCTCTGGATTAAAGGCACCAACTACAACCACTGTTCCACCTTTACGAGTTATTTTCCATGCATTTTCAGTAGCAATCGTATGACCTGAACAATCAATTGCATAATGAACGCCTATACCGTTTGTAATTTCTTTGACAATTGCTTCAACATCTTGATCTTTTGTGTTAATAATGTGTGTTGCACCAAATTCCTTAGCAATTTCAAGATTAGCATCTTTTACATCACAGGCAATTATTTTAGCTGCACCTGCTATGGCAGCTCCTTGTATTGCATTAACACCAACACCACCAATGCCGAAAATCGCAACAGTGGAGCCTGGTTTTACACCCGCCGCATTGACTGCAGCACCATAGCCAGTAGCTACACCACAGCCAATAAGTGATGCTTGGGCAAGTGGCATTTCATCAGGTATTTTAATACATGACATCTCTGGTACAACTGCATATTCAGCAAATGTTGAAAGCAATGAATTGTGGTACACTTTCTCATTGTTTATGCTTAATCGAGTAGTGCCATCCAATAATGTACCATCAAACATTGGTCCAAACGCAGATTCACAAAGATGGACCTTTCCTGTTACACAGAATTCACAAGTACCGCAGTAAGGAACCCAACTCAACGCCACCTTATCGCCAATTTTAACATTCGTTACACTTGAACCAACAGCCTCTACAATTCCTGCACCCTCATGACCTAGAATGGTTGGAGTTGGTGTTGTGCCATCACCCAATGCATTTAAATCGCTATGGCAAACGCCTGTAGCTGCGATTTTTACTAACACTTCATTATGTTTTGGTTCTGCAAGCTCTACTTCTAAAATTGCTAATGGTTTATTTATTTCTGTCATAACAGCAGCTTTCATTTTCATAGTGATTTCCCCTTAAAATATCAAATTAATATGCAAACCAAATTGCTCTTGTTTTAGTGAAAGCAGATAAGGAATGGATGGCATATTCTTTACCCCATCCACTTTGCTTAACCCCTCCAAATGGACTAGCAAAATCATAACATCCGTATTTGTTAACAAATACCATACCCGCATCTAATTGATTGGCTACGCGGTGGGCACGTGATGGGTCACCTGTCCATAGACCGGCAGCTAAGCCATAAATCGTGTCGTTTGCCATTTTAATAACGTTTTCTTCCGTATCAAATGGAATAATGCAAAGTACAGGGCCAAAAATTTCTTCTTGCGCGATTTTCATATTGTTATCTACATCTGCAAAAATGGTTGGTTGTACAAAATAGCCTTCCGCATTTGTACCCGTTAGATCACGCTCTCCACCAGCGACAATTCTTGCCCCCTGCTCTTTACCGCTTTTGATATAACCTAAAATTGATTCCATATGCTCTTTTGATATTTGAGCACCTTGCTTGCTGTTTGGATCAAATGGGTCTCCGCATTGGTAATTTTTGGCGTATTCAGCAATCTTCTCAACAACAGTGTCATAAATAGCATACTGAACAAATAATCTTGTTGGTGAAGAGCACTTTTCACCTTTATGTGTAAACAAACCATAAAAGGATCGTTCAATCGCGCCCTCTAAATTTGTTACGTCCTCAAAGATGATGTTCGGCGATTTACCGCCCAATTCTAATGTAACTGGTTTCAAGTTGCTATCAGCGGAATCACGTAATAATTGTTTACCAATTTTAGTACTACCTGTAAATGATAGTTTATCTATATCCATATGCTGGCTAATATAAGCCCCTACTTGACCATCCCCCAAAATTAAATTAATGACACCTTTTGGTAATACCTTAGCTTCATCAATAATTTCAAACAGTCGTATAGCGGAGAAAGAAGTTTTATCAGCAGGCTTTAAAATAACGGTATTTCCCATTGCTAGAGCTGGAGCCATTTTTAAAACTGCCATTTGAATCGGAAAATTAAAGGGTACAATTTGACCACAAACCCCGATTGGATCACGCGTCGTTACACTTAAGAAATCTCCTTCTACTGGATTATTTTCACCATAGAATTTGTCAGTCCACCCAGCATAATATTCAAATAAATCGTGTGCCTCTTGCACATCATCATTGTAAGCTTCTGTATATAATTTTCCATTATCAAGTGCCTCTAAAGTTGCTAGCTCTGCGTGGTGCTCAATAATAAGCTTACTAATTTCACGTAATACTCTACCGCGTTGTTTTCTGCTCATATTTTTCCATTCAGGACTATAAAGCCCTTCTCTCGCCGCTTGAACTGCCGAATCTACATCCTCTTTAGTAGCACAATGGAATTTGCCAATAACCTTCCCATTGGCTGGATTAATAGAATCGATTGTAGGACTACTACTATTTATCCACTGTCCATTGATATAACTTTTTTTGGTTGAAGATAACCAATCATGAGCCCACTCTAGTTTTGGTTGTTCAATACCATCAAAAATTTTCTGATTCATAATTTTTAGTCCTCCTATTTCTCTAAAGATTGCTGTTTCAACAATTTTGTAGCCTCGCTGTATCCTACTTTGTCTTTTAAATCACAAATTTTGGGTATACGCGTATTAGATAGTTCTAGACATCTTTGTTCATTGGCTTGAATGTCAACAAGACAAAGATTTATGAAGCTTTTTAAGCAATTAGTAAGCATATAAAAGCCATCTAATATATGCACACCTGCAAAGTTTTCAAATACATTTAAGTCCAGTTCTCCATGCTCAAATGCCGTCTGAACTACTCGCTCAATGCCAATAATTTCACTGCAGCATTGAATTATTGTTTCAGGCATTACGGGATTTATTTTTCCTGGGAAAAAAGATGACCCCGCCTGTATAGCTGGCAATGATATTTCAGCAAAACCTGCTTCTGGCCCTGAAGATAACAATCGAAGGTCTTTAGCCATTTTTAATAATGCCGTAGCAAACAAACTCAACTGCTTGGACACCTCAGCTAAATCATCGATATTTTGGGCAGCATCAAATAAATTCTCCCGTCGTCTTATAGGCAATTGTGTCACTTCTTGTAATTTTTTAATAACAGTTTGTTTATAGTCCTCACTAGCACCATCACCTTTACCTATAACAGTTCCTCCAAGATTGATCATCATTAAATCGTTTATGGATGCTTGTAATTTTTGATGTCTTCTTTTTATAACTGCCTCAAAGCCACTAAACTTTTGCCCGAGCTGAATACGTGAAGCATCCTGCAAGCATGTTCGTGAAATAGTTGTAATGGGCATAAACTGGATTGTTTTCCGTTTTAAAATTTGCGATAAATATTGTAACTCTACATCTAAACGCTTGTAACCACTCATTAGCGCTAATCGAATAGCAGTATGGCAAGCATCTGCTGTTGATTGTGAAGCGTTTACATGTTCGATGGGATGGACAGGAGCATAAGTACCTTTGATTTCATTAGATAGATTAGCTACTACCTCATTCATATTCATATTAATGCCAATACCGCCCCCACCGTGGTATACATCAACAATAAAATGTTCTGTATACTTACCATCAATCAAGTCATTACACGCTACAATAATCTTTTCTTTAATTGGTAATGAAATTACCTTGGCTTCATAGTTTGCCATAGCAGCGGCTTTTTTTACCATCGCTAATGATTGAATATAATCTGGATAATCTTTTAGTATGTTTTTCGAAAAAGATAGATTTTCTTTCGTTCGAACAGATTGAATACCATATAAAGCATCATTAGGAATTTCCACAGTTCCCAAGAAATCAGTTTCTATTCGCATAATTTGAATGGCTCCCTCTACAACAATTAATGACCTCTACACCATTAATTGTTCATATTATGAACTTTTTATTCGCATTAAGAACTTTAGGCTATTATATGTCTGAAAATTACGAAAGTCAACACGAAAAAAAGCGTAGATTTTTAGATTTCATTTAGATTATTTATGAACCTTCATTCAATAAAATTACCTGTAATACGGACAGCTTTGATTTTCAAAATTAACTATGTATAATTAAAAATATGGAAACGAATAAACTTATAGCAAATAAAAATAGTAAAGACGGCACTACAGTTCAAGCTGTAGATAGAGCTTTACTCCTACTAAAGCTTATAGGAGAAAACAGCTCACCTATTTCTGTAAAAGATTTATCTCTCAAAAGTGGTTTAAATAGGACAACTGTTTGGCGGTTAATAGGAAGTTTAGAAAATGAAGGTTTTGTTGAAAAAGACATCGCAACGAATAGCTATCAGCTAGGATTTACATTCTATCGATTAGCTTTACAAAATAATCCATATACTTCGTTAATTCGCAGATCTCGAAATACATTAGAGGAATTAAGGGAAAAGGTAGGTGAAACAGTATTATTAAGCGTTCCAAAGCATAACGGTATTTTAACAATTGATCAAATTGATACGAACCATAGTGTAAGATTAGTTGATTATACAAATACTGTTACACCATTACATTGTACCTCTAATGGAAAAGTCCTATTAAGCTTACTTTCTAAAAAAGAACTCGAACAGTTTTTAGAAAAAGAGCTTATTGCAACATCGAAATATACCATTACAGATCCTAAGCTATTGCAAGAAGAACTAGAATGGGTACGTTCTCATCAGGTGGGATTATCAATTGGTGAATTTGATGAAAATGAAAATGCTATTTCTGTACCTGTATTTGATAACAGGAACCTAGTTGCATTTATAACAGTAGGTGGCCCCAGCTTTAGACTTTCTAAAGAAGATTTATTGAATCTTAAAGATACGGTATTAAATGCAGCAAAGGATATTGAAAGACAGTTAAAATAAATTATTTAGAAATTAGAGACAAAGTCGATTTTACGGCTTTGTTTTTTTTATGAACAATTGATTTAATTTTCAAATATTAAAGGGAATATTGCTATATAAGAGAAAATTTCGTATTGAATTCGCTTTCAAAAAGAAATTGACAACATATTAGCCATAGACATATAATTAAAATATTCGCATTACGATCATACGGTTCATATTACGAACTTTTTTTAAGAACAATTTCCTCTACAAAAGATTTATGCATATTACTTCAAACAAGAATATGTTTACTAAAGGGCGATGGGAGGAATTTGATATGAGTAGTAACACAATGACAATGGATAACTCACTAAAGATCAAGCTAGATGATGCACCACTTAATAAGTTTCATATTAAAATTGCAGGTTTAACTTTTGGAGCACATTTCACTGATGGATATATTTTAGGGATTGTAGGGTTTGCCCTTACATTACTTACTCCACAAATGGGTTTGTCTTCATTTTGGGTGGGGTTGATTGGAAGCTCTGCCTTAATAGGCTTATTTTTAGGTAGCTTGATTTTAGGCTGGATTTCTGATTACATTGGCAGACAAAAAATATTCGTTCTCAGTTTTACGATTATAACACTTGCTTCTATTCTTCAATTTTTTGCTGATTCACCAACTGAATTAGTTTTTTATAGAATATTAATCGGGATTGGTCTTGGTGGAGATTATAGTGTTGGGCATACTATGCTTGCTGAATTCTCACCTCGTAAACATCGCGGGGTTTTACTTGGTTCCTTTAGCGTGATTTGGACAATTGGATATGTTGCAGCCAATATTGTCGGAATTTTCGCAACAGGTGCTTCTCCTGATGCATGGAAGTGGATGCTAGCCTCTTCTGCCATCCCAGCATTTATTATTTTAATTATTCGCATGGGTACACCCGAATCGCCAAGATGGTTAGTAAGTAAGGGCCGACATAAAGAAGCTCTTCAAATTGTGCAAAAATATATAGGACCAAATATTATTTTAGATGATGAAGTAGCACAAGCTAAGAAAAGTAGCTTTGTCTCTTTATTCCATAAGGATATGATTAAGCGTACTGCCTTTAACTGTATTTTCTTTGTATGTTTAGTAATGCCTTATTTCGCTATTTATACGTTTTTACCAATCATTCTAGATGAAATCGGGTTAAGAGCGGGACATACTACAGATTTCTTACTAAATGGTCTTCTAATTATAGGAGCATTATTAGGAATTTGGTTTACAGTTAAGTATTCTAGACGTGGTTTCTTAATTTCGTCCTTCATTGTTTTGGTTATTTCTTTGGGACTATTAAGTATATTACCAAGTAGTTTAACGGTGCTTATGATCATTGCTTTCTCTGTATTTACATTAATTTTATCTGCCGTAAGTAATCTAGTAGGTGTTTTCCCTGCTGAAAGCTTTCCAACAGACATTCGTTCCTCAGGGGTAGGCTTTGCCACAGCTATTAGCCGGTTAGGTTCTGCTGCTAGTACATTCCTGCTTCCAATGAGTATGGCTAACCTTGGTGTACAAAACACGATGCTCTGTTTAACAGGTATTTTAGTCATTGGTACTCTTGTTTCGATTGCTTGGGCTCCAGAAACTAAGGCACTATCTTTAACTGATGCTAGTAACGTTTCTGAATAATTAATATAAAATGCCACCTGCTACTATATAAAATAGTAAGAAGCAGGTGGCATTTTATGATGAAACTTTATTATATCTCCCCATGCATCGGGTCTTTTTTATGCTTTGGCCCAATCATGTTGAATAAAATATTAAGGATTATCGCTGTGACTGAACCACAAACAATACCATTTGACGTTAAGATTGAAACGCTTGTTGGCAGAGCATCAAAAATACCAGGAACCACTGATACACCGACACCTAAACTTACTGCAATCGCAGCAATCATGGCGTTTTCCGCTGATTCATTCATAACAGGTACTAGCATCCCCATACCTTGTGTAATTACCATACCGAACATCGCTAGCATTGCCGCACCTAGTACAGACGTTGGAATAATCGTTGTTAATGCTGCGATTTTTGGCAGGAAGCCAAGTGCTACAAGTAGACCACCTGTGATGTAAATGACTTTTCGGTCTTTTACGCCTGACATACGCGTTAGTCCCACGTTTTGTGAGAATGTTGTGTATGGGAAGGCATTGAAAATACCACCGATTACTGAAGCTAGACCTTCTGAACGGTAGCCACGAGCTAAATCTTTTGAATCTAATTTTTTATTACAAATATCACTTAGCGCAAAATAGACACCAGATGATTCTACTAAAGATACCATTGCTACAAGTGTCATAGTAATAATTGCCGTTACATCAAATGTTGGCATGCCAAAGTAGAAAGGTTGTACCATGTGAAATACATTAGCATCTGCTACTGGCGTGAAATCCACCTTGTCCATGAAGGCACCTAAAACGGTACCTACTACTAATCCAATCAGAATAGAAATAGCACGAACAAAGCCTGTAGAAAAGCGATAAACGACTAAAATGATAACCAATGTAATAAAGGCTAAAGCTACATTAGAAGCAGAGGCAAAATCCTCAGCACCTTGTCCACCCGCCATATTGTTTAATGCTACTGGTAATAAGGAAATACCGATAATTGAAACAACTGACCCTGTTACGACTGGTGGGAAGAATTTTACAAGCTTTCCGAAGAAGCCCGCAATTATCATTACAATTACACCAGAGGCAATAATAGAACCATAAATGTCCGTAATACCCTGTTCTGGGTTTGTACCAATTGCAATAATTGGACTTACCGCTGTGAATGTACAGCCAAGTACTACAGGCAAGCCGATACCAATGAATTTACCTGAATAAACTTGTAAAAGTGTAGCGATCCCGCACATCATAATATCAATCGCTACTAAATACGTCATTTGTGTTGAATCGAAGCCAATTGCCCCACCAATAATCAGTGGCACTAAGATGGCTCCAGCATACATTGCAAGTAAATGTTGAATCGCTAGCGCAGTCGATTTAAAGGTATTCATTACGCGCGAGCCTCCGTAGCAAATGTTACTTTGCCATCTTCAAGAGAATCTACAATCGCTAATGACTCAACGCGAACACCTTGCTCACGTAATAATTTTCCGCCATCTTGGAAGCCCTTTTCAATAACAATTCCAACCCCCACAACATTCGCACCCGCTTGTGCAGCTATATCAAGTAAGCCTTTGACAGCTTCACCATTTGCTAAGAAATCATCTACAATTAAAATATTGTCGTCTTCACTTAAAAAATTACGTGATACAGAAATATCATTTGTTTCATTTTTTGTAAATGAATGTACTTTTGATGTGTAAAGGTTATCTGAAAGTGTTAATGATTTACGTTTACGAGCGAACACTACCGGTGCACCGATTTCTAGTCCTAACATGACAGAAGGAGCGATACCTGAAGATTCTATTGTTAAAATCTTTGTAATCACTTGATCCGAGAAGCGATTTGCGAATTCATGACCAATTTCCTTCATTAGCATCGGATCAATTTGATGGTTTAAAAATGAATCAACTTTTAATACGGATGAAGATAATACTTTACCCTCTTGCATGATTTTGTCTTGTAATAACTTCATTTCTTTCATATCCTTCTTTCGTAAAAAATTATAAAAAAAGCCGAATACTTTGATTCCATTCTGCTACGAGTGGAGCAAAGCATTCAGCGCAAAAACGTCGAAATGAATAGAAAACAACATTAAAATTGAGGTTCTCTAAAAGCATTGCTACCCATAGTCGATTCATTTACGGTAAATCGGTAGAAACTTGCGAGCCCTATTCTCGCTATTATATGAGTGGATTTGTATGAAACTATCAGAATAAACAATTTATCACTTTATTCGGTAAGGGCTACTATCTCTCACCAAAAAAAGTTTGATTTTTCGGAATTTAATGGTATTCTAGAACTTTTTAATTGTAAACGTTCGTGTTTTCAATCAACGTACTGATTATAACAGACTATTTTCTAGCTTGCTAGCATTATTTTGATAAATGGAACGGTACAGTCATAATGACGACATTTCTGTGAAATAACAGTGATGTACGAATGAGAAGACTCGATTGGTTGTGTAGCATATGATGCCACCCTTTTTTCGGTAAGAATTGAGGGATAACAACCGTTACTTTATGACCTGTCTTTGTACATTGATGTTCTACTTTATCAATAAATTTAATTAATGGCTGTGTAATGCTTCGATATGGTGAATAGTAAGTAACTAATCGTACATCAGGTTGCCATGAATTCCATTTCTCTTCAAAAGCTTTTGCTTCTGCTTGATCGAAAGCTACATAAAAGGCGATTACTTTATCAACCTTGAGCGATTTAGCATAATGTAGGGAGTTTTCGACCACCTTTGTTATACCAGCTACTGGCACAATGAAAACATTCCCCTCAATAGTAGCCAGTTCCTCATGATTTAATCTTAACTGTTCTCCAACAGCTTGATAATGGTGCTTAATGCGATGGAATACAAAAATAATAATTGGTAAAAAGATAAACACTGGCCAAACTTGAGGCATTTTTGTCACAAAAAACATCATTGCTACGATGAAAGAGATAGCTGCCCCAATTGTATTGATCGTAAATCTCGCTACCCAACCTTTAGGTTTTTCGCGCCACCATTTTCGCATCATTCCTGTTTGCGCTAATGTAAAGGGAATAAATACACCTACTGCATAGAGCGGAATTAAATGCTCTGTGGCCCCGTCAAATAAGATAATTAAAACAATGGCTGCAACACCTAGCATTAAAATGCCATTTGAATAGCCAAGTCGGTCCCCTCGAATTTGGAAGATTCTCGGAATAAAACCATCCTTCGATAAATTCACAGCAAGCAATGGAAATGCTGAGTATCCTGTGTTTGCGGCAAGTACTAAAATCATTGCCGTAGTCCCCTGTACAATATAATAAAGGAAATTCCGACCAACACTAGCTTCTGCAAGTTGGGAAACAACTGTTGCTTCTGCTGTTGGTGCAACCCCATAAAAATAAGCTAGACTAACAATCCCGATGAATAAAACGGCTAAAATGCCGCCCATTGCTAAAAGCGTTTTAGCAGCATTATTAGGAGCAGGATTTCTAAAATTAGGTATGGCGTTAGAAATAGCCTCTACCCCTGTTAACGCTGAGCTTCCTGATGCAAATGCCTTTAATAAAATAAATAGGCTAATCCCTGCCACTGGTGTACCAATCTTTGGATGCAATTCTGCAGGCACCTGTCCAGTTGCTACATTATAGAGCCCAACCCCGATTAGCAATAGCATAACGCCTACAAATAGATAAACTGGATACGCCAAGATAGATGCCGACTCTGTTACACCTCGCAGGTTTAAAATCGTTAAGAAAATCACAAATATAATAGCAATGGGTACATTGTAAGGGTGAAGACTTGGAAATGCAGATGTAATGGCATCTGTCCCAGCTGACACACTTACTGCTACCGTTAAAATATAATCAACAAGCAAAGAACCCCCAGCCACAAGACCTGCATTCACGCCTAAATTTTCTCGTGATACGACATAGGCGCCTCCCCCATGTGGATAGGCGAAGATAACTTGACGATAGGATAAAATCAGTGCCACGAGTAGAATAACCACTCCAGTGGCAATAGGTAAGGAATACCAAAACGCCATTGTACCTACCGTCATCAGGACAATTAAAATTTGTTCTGGTCCATAGGCTACTGACGACAACGCATCGGACGATAATATGGCCAATGCCTTTGTTTTACTTAGCTTTTGTTCCCCTAACGCATCGGATCTTAATGGTTTGCCGATTACATAACGTTTGAATGAGGATTTCATTGATAAACACCTTCTGGTTTCATAGAATGTGTTTCGCCTTTCTAAATAACATCAAAAAACGTCTACAAGTCATCACTAAATAAGACTTGTAGACGCTCATCCGTCTGCCAAGCTCCACTTTTCTGCTCTTAACGCTTACGAGGTTAGCTGTCGGATTCGGGCCTGAGTTGCCCTACTCCTCCGAAAGGAAGAGATTCACCCCAAGAATGGCTATGCCATCCGTCAAAATTGGTTCCCCCGCGTCTAGTTGCTTCAGCGATTTAGAAATTTGAAACTTTTATAATGATGTCATATTACGCCTGCTAATTGAAAAAGTAAAGAAGAAAATTTTTCTTTTTTTTTGAGTAAAAACATAGGCTTTTTTGAACATTTAAATAACTACCTCTTAAATAAAATTTCCTGAATACCTAGTATATACCCACAATACAAACAATAAAAACTGCCTTAAAGGGATGTTCTACCTTTAAGACAGCTCATTAAATTAGTCATCGTAGCCTTGTTCAAAGTCTATTATGCTCCCAGAGACTGCATCCACGTCTACTTCGTATTCATTTTGACCGTCTTTCAATTCAATCTCATATACACCATCATCGAGCTTAATTTTTGTCACTTTACCGTTTGCTTTTGTTTGGGCTGTCTTGATAGCCTGCTCTTTTGTAATTATTTTTGTTGTAGCAGGAATATGATCATCCCAATCATCTCCATCAAGAGGTTCCTTTTTCTGCTTGAGTAATTTTCCACTATAAGCATCAAATTTCAAATCATATTCTTCTGTATCTGTATGCACCTCTACTTCATAAATAGAGCTAAACTGATTTTGATCAAATTCGATCTTTGCAACTGTTCCATCC
Source organism: Lysinibacillus sp. FSL K6-4013 (assembly GCF_038630435.1). Lineage (NCBI taxonomy): Bacteria > Bacillati > Bacillota > Bacilli > Caryophanales > Bacillaceae > Lysinibacillus > Lysinibacillus sp. FSL K6-4013. The sequence continues at coordinate 299,442 of NZ_CP152031.1, read as the reverse complement.
ACTACCGCGAGCGCTTTCTTCTCAATTTCCTGCATGGATAAGATCTTTTTTTCTTGGGCATTTCCTGATAATAAAGTCGTCGAGCCAATCGCTACTCCCACTCCAAGAGTAATTACTAGTGCTGGAATCATTATCATTTTTTTCATGTTTTTCATGTTCATCTCTCCTTTGTTTTATCTAAACTTAGCTTACCAAGTGAAGATGATAGAACTATAAGAGGAACATTAGAATTTCATGAGAATGATTTAATGATCGTCATCCCATGTCACAGACAGTACTTTTCCTGAAACAGCATGAATTTGAAATGTAGCTTCGTCCTCCTGCGTTTCAATCTCGACTAAATAGTAACCACCCTCTGAGGTTTCTTCAAAATCAACTGAATCCACTTCACCCTTTAATTGCTTGAGAGCTATTTGAATGGCCTGTTGCCCAGTAATAATAGGCTCTTCGATAGGTTGTTCTTGCGGTTCAACCTTTTTCTCTGCCAGTAGTTCGCCAGTATAACCATCAAGTGTTAAATCCTTCTGAATCTTCTCATTTTCAACACGGACAGTGTAAATGGAGTCTGTAAGCATAACGCTTTCTACATCTCCATATTCCTTTTTAACCATTTGTCTAATCTGCTTTTCGGTTAACAGTAATTTACTTTGTCCTTCTTTCATGATTAGATCAGTCACCTGTTGTGTCGTAACATCCAGTATAGCTGCATACTTAACATCCTCTCGCGTAAAAAGCATTTCAAAGGCATCTCCTTGTTTTTCCACATGTGTAACATGACCATTATAGATAGTCTCAATATAGCGAATAGCCTCCGCTTCACTAAGAGGTTGAACGTAAAAATAACGATTTTGAACAAACCAAATTACTCCACTACAAAGAAGGATAATAACAACAATTATCAACATCCACTTTTTCATTGCTGCCCCTCCTTTGGAATACATAAAGTAAAGCTTGAGCCTTCCCCTAGCTTACTTTTCACATCTATCGTTATACCTAATTGTTGTGCCAGCTCATGTGCTATTGCTAGCCCAAGGCCTGAACCACCTGTTTTACGATTACGATCCTCTGTTACACGATAAAAACGCTCAAACAAATGAGGAATATGCTCTGCAGGAATACCCATACCAAAATCTTGGATGGTAATACGTACTTGATTAGTTGTTTCTGTGGCTAGAATATGGACTTCATCCTCACTATACTTCCTAGCATTATCAAGCAAAATAAAGAGGAGCTGCTTCAATATTTTTTCATCACTATAAATAAATTTTGGAATCTGCGCATCAATTCTAAATGTTCGATGATAAGCCTGTTCCATTTGTGAAGCTACTTTTTTTAAGAATGGGACAAGCTCTAGTTGTTCGAAATGAACGTCCAATTGCTCTTTGTTTTTAGCTAGTTCTAGCAATTGCAACACCATTTCATGCATACGAGATGATTCATTGGCAATGGCTTGTAAGGATTCCTGAGCAACCTCCCGATTATCAAAACCTCTTCTTTGGAGAAGTTTTGCATAACTTTCAATAACAGTTATAGGCGTTTTTAACTCATGGGAGGCATTTGATACAAATTCTTGTTGCTTTTGATAATGCTGTTCAAGCTTCTCCATCATCATATTAAAAGTGCGGTTAATGTTTGTTAACTCGTCCCCACCTTTTTCTGTGGTATCTATTTTTTCATATTTCCCAGTAGATGCACTTTTGCGCATGGTCTCATTTAAACGTTCTAGCGGTAATAAAATAAGTCGCCCAAGTACCAAGCTCGCTAGGAAAATTGGAATCGTTGCCACGAAAGATACAACAACTAAGATGACCTTTAACAAATCTAAAGTCCGCTCTACTTCTTCCATAGATTGCTGTAATGTAATGTCCACTACCGTTCCGTCTATCCAAATAGCAGGCATTGTGTAGGTAATGGAAGGCGCCTTTTGCATTTTAAGTGTAGCCTGAACCTTCGTTTTCAAACGTTCACCATCATAAATATAAACAGCACCATCTGTTGGCATATATGCTCTTAAAACTTGCTGTAGGTTGGTTTGTGCATTTAACTGACTCAGTGTGGAGCTTAACTCATTTGCCCGTGACTGGAGCTGATTATACTCCGTATCATAGGCAAATTTCTCATACAACAAATAAATTCCACTATTTGTTGCCACTACTATAACTAGCATAAGCAATGTTGTTAGTAGATGAATTTTTGTTTTAAGTCTCATAACTATGTTCCTTTAGCACATACCCCACACCTCGAACTGTTTGGATAAGAGGTATTGGATTAGCAGCTTCAAGCTTTTGTCGTACATAACGTATATAAACATCCACAACATTTGTATCCCCATAATAATCATAGCCCCACACAGCCTCTAATATTTGCTCCCTTGTCAGTACTTGTTTAGGATGCTTCAGTAAATAGAACAACAAATCGAATTCACGAGGTGTCAGCTGAATTTCCTTATCGAAATATACAACTTCCCTTGTTTGCTCGTTTATCGATAAATGGCCAAATGTAAGAGCAACTTGCTTTGGGCTGACCTTCTGCGAAAATCGTAAAGCATTGCGTATACGTGCCAGCAGCTCCTCAATTTCAAAAGGCTTTGTCACATAATCATTGGCTCCTAAATCCAAGCCCTTTACCTTATCCTCTACCTCACTTTTGGCAGTTAGCATGATAACAGGCGTTTGGGATTCTGTTGCACGAATACGCTTTAGCACATCAATACCGCTCATCTCAGGTAGCATGATATCAAGTAAAATTAAATCCCATTGCTGCTCACGGTATTGTAGTAAGCCTTCTGCTCCTGTATGAGCCATTGTTGCCTCATATCCTTCAAATTGAAGCTCCAGTTGTAGTACTCTCGCAATATTTTCTTCATCTTCTATAATTAAAATTCGATGTGTCATGTCGAATCCGTCCTTCGCCTTTTCTTTTCATCGTATACGATACAAGTGGTGAAAGTCTAATTAGAAAATGATGAGAAAGACAATACATTTCTTTTTTGACACAGGGTATTTCTTTAACTAATAAACTTTCGGTAAAAAGCTGTAAATATCTCTTTTCTCAAAAATTCCTGAGCTTACCTTAGCAACTTTTTTGCCATTTAAACGGCTTGGAAAGGGAAACTCCAGATGTGGACCATTGTAATGAATAATTGTCACTGTACCATCAGAGTTATTACGCCAATCATAATTCCTTTCATCTGTTTTAATTGAAAGTTTAATCGATACAAAAGCTAAACTTAAGAATAGTATGAAGAAGGTAAGACGAACGATTTTCAATAGAAACACTTCCTTTTCTATTAGCATAATAATTTACATCCTTACGCACTATTGAGTAATGTTAATAATTTGAACAAAAAAAACTCACCAAAAGCTTTATGGATAGCCATTGGTGAGTTTTTTATTATTGATGCAATGCTCTATACAAAAATGCTACAAACTCCGCACGTGTTACAGGATCATTTGGTCTAAAGTTGCCATTATCTCCAATTGTGATCCCATTTCCTGCGAGTATAGCGATAAAGTTGTGTGCCCAGTGTGTTTTTGGCACATCCTTGAAAGTATCTTTATTCGATGAAGTTAAATTAAAGGCAAGAACTAATACTTTTGCCATTTGAGCGCGTGTCATATTCGTAGTTGGCTGGAAGTTCCCATCTATGCCTTCAAACAGACCTGCTTGTTGCACCTGATCGATTATCCCAAAATAGAGATGGCTTTTAGGTATATCGTTAAATTCTCGCGTATCTTGTTTCGGTTCTAGCTCTAATGCTCTTGTCAATATCAGGGCAGCATGCTGGCGCTGAATTGGTGCATTTGGCTTGAAGGTGCCATCTTGATAGCCTGTAATAATGCCCTGCTTTGCCATCTCCTGAATCATCGCCCAGCCCCAATGTCCTTGAGAAATATCTGAAAAGATGATATCTGGCTCTTGTTGGGGTGTTGGCTCTGTTGGTTGCGGATCAATTGGTTCTTCAGGTTTAGGCTCTTGTTTTTCAGGTATGTTTGGCTCTGGTATTGGTGATGGATTCGGAGATATACTTCCTCCATCACCCGATGAACCGTCTGTTACCCAATGGGCATATAAGGTGATATTGGACTTCACTACATCCTTAGAAAAATCCCATGGTATCGTCAGTGCAATATCCTTATACCAGCCTGTAAATATATAACCTGCCTTTGTTGGATCTACTGGCCTTGTTGCCAAGGTATCATTAGTTACCTTCTGTGATGTTACTGTGCTACCTCCATTCGTTTCAAAATTCACCGTATACTGTGCGACTACCTTTTCCCATTTGGCATACAAGATTGTATTTTTAGTTACCTTATCCGTTGTAAAATTCCATGGTTTACTGAATGCGGGATCCATATACCAATCTGCAAATTCATAGCCTACCTTTGTTGGGTTTGCTGGCTTTATTGCTAAGGTATCTTTAGTTACCTTCTGTGATACTACTGCGCTACCTCCATTTGTTTCGAAATCCAGCGTATATTGTACGGCTACCTTTTCCCATTTGGCATACAAGATTGTATTTTCGGTTACCTTATCCGTTGTAAAATTCCATGGTGTACTGAATACAGCATCTGTATACCAACCTACAAACTCATATCCAGCTTTTGTTGGGTCTGCTGGCTTTATTGCGAAGGTGTCTTCAGTTACCTTCTGTGAGGCTACTGCACTTCCCCCATTTGTTTCAAAATCCAGCGTATATTGTACGGCTACCTTTTCCCATTTGGCATACAAGATTGTATTTTCGGTTACCTTATCCGTTGTAAAATTCCATGGTGTACTGAATACAGCATCTGTATACCAACCTGCAAACTCATATCCAGCTTTTGTTGGGTCTGCTGGCTTTATTGCGAAGTTGTCTTCAGTTACCTTCTGTGATACTACTGCGCTACCTCCATTTGTTTCGAAATCCAGCGTATATTGTACGGCTACCTTTTCCCATTTGGCATACAAGATTGTATTTTCGGTTACCTTATCCGTTGTAAAATTCCATGGTGTACTGAATACAGCATCTGTATACCAACCTGCAAACTCATATCCAGCTTTTGTTGGGTCTGCTGGCTTTATTGCGAAGTTGTCTTCAGTTACCTTCTGTGAGGCTACTGCACTTCCCCCATTTGTTTCAAAATCCAGCGTATATTGTACGGCTACCTTTTCCCATTTGGCATATAAGGTTGTATCCTCCGTCACCCTATCTGTCTCAAAATTCCATAAACTATTGAGTTCTGCATCTTTATACCAATCTACAAATAGATGCCCTGTTTTTGTAGGATTAATTGGTTTAGTAGCCTTCATAGGAGAAGTAAAAGTTTGACTTGGAACTGAACTTCCACCATTTGACTCAAATTTAAGCTCATATTGCTGTACTAAATCCCATTTCGCATATAAGGTTATATTTTCTGTCACTTTATCTATCTCAAATTCCCATAGGGTTGTGAATTTTTTATCCTTATACCAGCCTGCAAATGTATATCCTTCTTTTATTGGGTTTTCTGGTTTAGTAGCCGTCATATAAGAATTAATAGTTTGGCTTGGGACCAGACTTCCACCATTTGACTCAAATTGAACCACATACTGTTGTTGCACTATATCCCATTTTGCATATAAAGTTGTGTGCTCTGTGACCACATCCGTTGCAAAGTTCCATAGTTTAGTTAAAGCAGGGTTTTTATACCAGCCAGCAAATATTTGTCCTGCTAAGATAGGCGGTTCTGGCTCTTCCAACTTATCACCATATTCTGCGACAATTATTATAGGGGGAGTACTATTTCCTGCTTCAAATCTGACACCGTATACATTTTTCAACCACACAGCATATAAATCTATATCAAATGTTACCCTAGATCTTTCAAAATCCCATTCTGCCGTGCGCTCTTTGTTAAACCAACCAAAAAATTTATGTCCTTCTTTTATTGGAATACTCGGTTTGTTGAGTAGCGCTCCATCCGGTACTTCGACAGTTGTAATGTAGGTATCAAAATGAAATGTGACAGTATGCAAATTCTTTAACCATTTTGCATACAAGATTTTATTTTCTGTTATCACATCTGTATTAAAATTCCAGGGTTTATTCAATTCCTCATCCTTATACCAACCACCAAATGTAAAACCTGCTTTCACTGGAACATCGGGTTCTACCACCTTTTCCCCAGACAATACTTTCTGTTCTTCTATGGTAGTACTATCACTATTTGTTTCAAATGTAACTGTGTACTGTTGGACATTTCCCTTGGCATAAATTCTCAAGGGTTGTGTTACATTTCCATCCCATTTTGTTACCCATGATAAATCTTGGTACCAACCGTCAAAAGTACTACCTTGGCTGTTAAATGCATTTACTCCCAACATTAATGGGCTATTAAATTGAACCCATTGTAACCGATTATATTCAAATGCCCTATCCCCAATGCTCGTTAAACTGTTTGGGAACGATACAGTCGATAATTGATTATCATAAAATGCCAGATTTCCTATCCTAAGAAGACTATTAGGAAGTTGTATAGATGTTAGTTGATTTTGACCAAATCCCCAATCACCTATACTTATAACATTATTAGGAACGACTATACTTTTTAACTTATTACCAAAAAACGCTAGATTCCCTATACTAAGAAGACTAGTTGGAAGTTCTACATTCGTTAAGTAATTAGCTTGGAATGCCCCTTTCCCTATACTGGTAACACTATTTGGAATATTTACAGTTGTTAACCTATTACTATCAAATACATAATTTCCTATACTTGTTATACTGTTTGGAAGTTCGACATTAATTAACTGATTATAGCCAAAAGCCTCATCTCCTATGCTTGTTACACTATTTGGAATCTTAAGATTCGTTATCCGATTGTTTGTAAATGCTTGGGTTCCTATTTTTGTTACACTATCAGGAATATTTACAGTTGTTAATCGATTTCCAAAGAAAGCCTGATAACCTATATCCGTAACACCATCAGGGATGTCCACATGTACTAATTGATTACCATAAAATGCTTGATCTCCTATGGTAGTTAGGTTTTTTGAAATGGTTACGCTTGTTAATTTACTATTTTGGAATGTCCAACGTCCTATATCCGCCACACTATCGGGAATCACAATCGTGCTTAGTTGAGTTTTGGCAAAAGCCCAATCACCTATCGTTATTACACTTTCAGGAATCACTATTTCTGTTAGGTTAGATTCATAAAACGCAAGATTTCCTATTATTGTTACGGGTTTTCCTTCAATAGTTTCAGGAATAACAACAGATCCCCCCGCACCTAAATATTTAGCAATCGTTACACCAGTGCTATTTGGTTGTATCTCAAATTCGCTTGTATTGAAATTGGTTAAATTACGATCATTATCTATTTGCTCATGATCATCAACCTCAATCTTATTATCTACTTCATTTCCACCTGCTTCTTTAGCCTTTTCTTCTATGTCATTTTGTTCATTCGCATAGGTCAGGGATTGTCCCCATTGGAAAAAGAGCAGTAATACAATAAGCATAATGGTAATGTTTTTCTTCATTCATCCTCTCTCCTTTTGTAAATTTTCAGCTTCAAATAGCCCCCTTCCTTTATGAATCCTCGATAAAGAAGTTCCATACATTTATCCTTATAAAGAAAAACACTCTTCTTTATCTTAAAAAAATCAATTTACTTCTACTATTGAGGAATGTTAATTTTTCACTAACTATAAATAAACCGCTATCAAAAAATTGATAGCGGTTTGTTTTATTTAGATTGTTTTAATAATAATGCTTGGGCTCGATTTTTTACTCCTAGTTTATTGTAAATTCCCGAAAGATACACGCGTATGGTCCCTTCAGACAAAAATAGTTGCTCTGCTATTTCCTTATTAGAAGCGCCTTCTGAAAGTAGTGAAAATATTTCTTGTTCACGAGCAGAAAGAGCTTCTAATACTGGTGTTAGTTCTTGAACATAATCTAGCAATCGATAAGCATAGCCAAGGGTTACCTCATCCCAGTCATCTTTAGCACGCTTCCGGCGAAAATCAATATAGTCCCTTATAAGGGGAATAATTTTATTCTCATCTAAAAAGGTTCTTATATAGTTATAAGGTTCAGCTAATTTCAATGCTTGATGTAACGTCCTCAACGCCTCTTCTGCTTGTTCTTGCTCCGCCAAACATATGGCTAATAAAATTGTAGCTTCTATACGAGTAGATAGCTGTTCTTGTTGTTGTGCCTGTAATTGCACCTGTATAATCAATTGCTGTGCTTCTAGTAGATGCCCTTTCATGAGTAAATAGCGTGCTTTTACTAGCAAATAAAATGGAGAATCCTTATACACATTTTCTTCGATCTTGGCTAACTCCTGTTTTGCTTGGACAATATTGTCTTCACGTAAAAATAAAAGTGCCTTCATTACTCTTATACTATCAATCCAATAACGTTCGTTGACCGTTTCAATTGCATGATCTAAAACACCTTGAGCAACAATATACTGCTCTTCTAACACAGCTATTTTGCTTTTCAGAATGTACATCGGTACTAACAATCCTGCATCTTGAAATTGATGTCCAGAACGTAAAGCTTCCTCTAATTCTATTGGTAGCTCATCAAATTGGTTCCACTCATATAATTTTTCTGCACGCATGCCATAACTATAGCCCGTCATACTTAAGTTTTTGAATTCCCCTGTTCTAAACTTAGCGAAAAAAGACATAGCCTGTTCATCTGAAAGTAATTTTCCTCGAGAGCCAATATTTGTTCTAAACAACATAGGCTCTGTTTGATTATATTGTATAAAAATTGCGTCCCATTTGGACCCGACAGGATTTCTCTCCAGCCTTTGTCGAATATATTCCCCAGCTTGTGAAAGATCTCCATTTTTCATGACAAAGACATAGGCTTTCACACCTAGAAAATCATCGACAGCGGATGCATATTCACTTTTATTCATCCATTGATTGGACCTATGCTTTTGTTCTAGGTCTAGTATCGTCTGATAAGCATCTTCTAAATTGTGTAATGCTGCGAGTGTATAGGCATACATTACCATCAATTCTGGGTGTACCTCATAACCATTCGTCAAAAAAGTATCAATCCAATTTACATAGGATGTGGAATGACCACAGGAAAGGAATGTTACAAGATGCTCCTGAATCCATTGTTCAGCATAAATAAACACGTTGCCGCTTAAAGCAAGCTCTATTGCAGATAAAAAACTCCCATTATTATATAAAGCAACAGCTGCTTTTTCATATAAATTTAAAATATCATGCTGGGTAAAACGATTGCTCAATTCTTGACGCAATGCTTCTCTAAATAAATTATGATATCGAAAAACCTGCTCTTTTGCTTCTACTCTGCTAATAAATAGTCCTTGTTGATCAAGCTCTAATAATACTAGTTGAGCATCAGTACGGTTTGTTAGGACATTACATGTATCTGCGGTTAATTGTTCCAAAAGCGAAGTATAAAGTAGAAAGGTTTGGAGAGGTGTTGCTAGTTTTGAAAATACCTCATTCATTAAATAGTGAATCACATTTGAATTACTTTCTCCAAACTCTTTGTCATCTACATTGTGGAAACCTGCTAAATTGGTTAATTGTAACCCTGTAGCCCAACCCTCTGTTATCTCAAAAACCTTTTGAAGCTCCTTTGCCTTTAGCTGTTTATTTAAATTTTCATAAAATTCTTTCGCCTCTTCATACGTAAAAAGTAGATGCTCCATGCCAATTTCAAGCAAGCAATGGTTTAATCTCCACTTTGCAATAGGTAATGAAATAGTTGATCTACTAGTCAAATAAATAAAGCAGTGTTCAGGTAAGAAATCAATGAGGCGAGTCATCGTTTGATGGATGGTAACATTAAAAATATGATGATAATCATCAATCATAATATGAACCTTTTCAGTAGATAGCGATAATTCGTTTAATAGAGCGTCCACTAAATATTCTAAAGGCAACTGTGGTTGAGCATGGAGTATAGAATCAATACGTGAGGAAGCTTCTTGCTGCAAGGAGTGACCAATAGCATGAATTAAATACTTCCAATAACGAATTGGATCATTATCTGTTTGGTCCACTGTATACCATGCAACTGTCGTTTCAAGTTGCTGAAACCAACTACTTAACAAAGTGGTTTTACCATACCCTGCTGGCGCTTGCACTACTATAAGTTTCGCTGTTGACTGATGTAGAATGGCATTTAACCGTTCTCTTTCAATAATTTGCTTGCCCGTTTGGGGTACGGTTGTTTTTGAGGCTAATAAAATATTTGGCATCATATAAACCTCCTTTCTCTTTAACAACTTTAAAAGCCTAGCCATTCTTTCGCCCATAAAATGGCCTTTGTACGGGATCTCACACCTATTTTACTGTAAATTTCCGTCAAATAAACGCGAATAGTTCCCTCTGTCAGCTGTAATTGATGAGCAATCTCATTATTAGAAGCACCTTCTGCGAGTAATTGTAGAACATCTTTTTCTCTTGCAGTAAAGTTAGCGAAAAACTCATCTTCTGAGCTATCATTCTGTAATAGTTTATTTACATATGCTAATGGCACTGACTTAAATGTATCTCCCTTACTATGCTGACGTATACGCCAGTATTTATTTAGTAATGGCCAGATAGAATCCTCTTCTATAAATGTACGGTAATAACCATATAAAACTCCATGTTCAAGGGCAGCGTGTAATCCTGTTAAAGCGAAATCCTCTTTCCCAAGTGAAAAATGACAAATGGCTTCTAGCAGACCCGCTTCAATAAGCGTAACGATTTGCTTCTCCTGAATTGCCCCTTCTTTTAAACGAATAGCAATTTGCAATGCTTCCTCTAGTTGATTGTTGGCATATAGGATTTTACCTTGAACTAATAAATAAAAGGGATTTCTTGATGCAATTCTATAATTGATAAAATCTGTCACTCTAAAAAACTCCTGTTGCGCATATGAAATATTACCTTCCAATAAATAAGATTGTGCTTTCATAATATAGAGCATACCGACCCAATAAGGTTTATCGGTTTCCTTCATAGCTTCAATCAATACCATATGTGCTTCTTCAAATTGTTTTTTAGTCATATAAATACGAGCCTTTAACAAGTACATTGGTATAAATAATCCTGGATCTTGAAAACGTAAACCATATTTTAAACCGATTTCTAACTCTTTACCTGCCCTATCTAAATCATTTATCTCATACAATATTTCAGCTAGTAATCCATAGGTAACTCCTGTAATATTTCGCTCCTTTATTTCACTTTCATTCAACACGTGAATCAGTTCTTCCATTTTTCCCACTGGTAAGAATTTTCCTCGCGCTCCCACAAAGGTACGTAAAATTCTAGGCTCAAATTGATTATATTTTAAAGAAATATGATATAAAGATGACTTATTTTTTCTTACATTTACGCGTGTTTGTAAACCTACTTTTGCTTTTTCAAGATCTCCATCTTCCATATAACCTATATAAGCATTCATAATTTCGAAGATTTTTGATACAGCAATAAATTGAAAACCATCCATCCATTTCAATTTATTTTGTTTAAAAAGTAGTTCCTCTATAATTTTCTTCGCCTGATCCATTTCATGAGTTGAAAACAGTGTAGTAATATATAAGACAAGCAAATTAATATCTACTGGAAACTGAGCATTCCTTAATTTTTGTATCCACTGCCCAAATAATAGAGTATGTCCCTCGGCAAATATTTCAACTAAATATTTTTGTATCCATTCATGTGCAAGCTCATATAATTCGCCATTTAGGGCAAGCTCAATTGCTGCAACATAGTCTTCTCTTTGGCATAAATTAGTGGCTACCTCGTAATATATAGAGGCAATCATTTCATAGGATTGTTGCCTGTGAAATTCTACCTGTAGGGCATGCCTAAATAAAGTATGGTAACGATAAACAGGCGGATGTGCTTGTACTTGTTCAATAAACAAACAATTTTTCTCCAGCTCTGAGAATATAGTTAAACTATTTAATTCGTTTGTTACAGATGTACAAACACTCGGCTCTAGGTAGTTTAAAATGGAAGTTCGTAGTAGAAAATCCTGCAATTCTTGAGGTAATATTAAGAGAATTTCTTGCATGAAGTACTCATGAATATATGAACTAGCTTTGGCTAAAATTTCTTCACTACTTAGATTATCTATCATTCCACCTGTTGATAGCTTTATCAGTTGGATACCTGCTATCCAGCCCTCTGTTGTCTTTAGTAAAGGCTTCAGCACATCCTTCTGTTCATCATTTGTAACAGGTGAGAAGAAAGATTGTAGCTCTTCTAAATCAAAAGATAATTGACCCACCCCCACTTCTAGTATCCAACCTTTAACACGCCATTTTGCTAGTGGAAGTTCTAAATTAGTTCGGGTTATTATATATATCCGTACATTGGCTGGTAAATATTCAATAAGTCGGTTTAAAATTTGATAAATTTGAGGGGTGTGGATTTCTTGAAAATTATCAAAAACAATATGAATATTTCCTTTATATGTATCCAAATCGTTTAACAGTGTATCTACAATTGTGTCAAAAGAGGTTATTTCATCTAGTATATTGTTTAACTTTTGCTCTACATTCAATATGCTAAAAGATAATGTATGTATTAAGTACCTTAAAAACCGCACAGGATCATTGTCATTCTGATCGATTGTAAACCATGCTACCGATTCATCAATATGCTTCAACCATAGGCTTAAGAGTGTCGTTTTGCCATATCCTGCTGGTGCCTTTATTATGGTTAATTTCTTCATTCTATTGTTAGATAAAATAGAAAATAATTTCTTCCTCTCTAATGCATCTGGCACTGTACGTGGAATTGTTACTTTTGATTTTACCCATACCATGTCCATCATCTTGTCTCCTTTCTCCATTCATTAGTTCTATATATTTTTAATTTTTCCTGCAATTTGATTTTTCTACTCATTCACATCATCCAAAAGAGCATACTTATTTTAGAAAGATAAAGCAAACCACTTCACTTTTTTTATTCCTAGCGTTAGAATACTAATATCTTATTTTCCTATAGGAAACTTTATTTCATTAATGATACTTTTTGAAACGAGGGAACAATATGGTTTACAAACGAGTCACAAAATCGTCTGCAGAGGCGGTTTTAGATGGAGATATAAAAGGTTGGCGAAGATTTTTGCCATTTTTAGGACCTGCTTTCATTGCAGCAGTCGCCTACATCGATCCTGGCAATTTTGCTACAAATATTACAGCAGGCTCTCAATACGGCTACCTGCTACTTTGGGTTATAGCCTTTTCTAATTTAATGGCCGTATTAATTCAATCCCTATCTGCCAAGCTTGGGATTGCAACAGGAAAAAATTTACCTGAAGTCGCTCGCGAGCATTTTTCTAAAAAAACATCTATCTTTTTATGGATACAGGCAGAATTGGTCATCATTGCCACTGATCTGGCGGAATTTATCGGAGCAGCATTAGGGCTTTATTTACTATTCAATATCCCAATGCTTCCCGCCGCATTAATTACAGCAGTGGGCTCGTTCGCTATTTTAGAGTTACAAAGAAGAGGATTTAGAGCCTTTGAAGCTGGTATTTCTGGCATGGTTTTAATTGTTGTATTGGCATTTGCCTTCCAAACATTTTTAGCACAGCCCGCATGGGGCGATGTAGCGATTGGCATGTTCACGCCACACTTTGAAGGGGTAGATTCACTATTATTAGCAACAGGTATTTTAGGAGCAACCGTTATGCCTCATGCTATTTACTTACATTCTTCTTTAACACAAAGTCGTATTATTGGTCGTAATGAGGCTGAAAAAAAACGTATTTTCCGTTTTGAATTTATCGATATAATCATTGCTATGATTATTGCTGGTGCCATCAATATGAGCATGCTTATAATTGCCGCAGCAGTATTCCATACCCAAGGCTTGGTAGTAGAAGATTTAGATGTAGCCTATAATGGCTTAAAAGAGGCACTTGGCCCAATGGCAGCTATTTCCTTTGGCTTAGGTTTACTCATTGCAGGGCTAGCTAGCTCCTCTGTGGGAACTTTAGCAGGTGATGTAGTCATGCAAGGATTTATTCAAAGAAAAATACCACTATATTTACGTAGGGCGATTACTATGGTGCCTCCACTAGTCATTATTGCATCAGGGGTAAACGCAACCTATGCTCTCGTTCTAAGTCAGGTTGTGTTATCTTTTGGTATTGCATTTGCCCTTGTTCCACTTGTCATGTTTACAAGCAAACGGGACATCATGGGCAGTTTAGTCAATCATCGGATTACAACGGTTTTAGGTTGGTTTGTAGTCGTCATCGTTGTGGCATTGAATATCTACTTACTGTGGGAAACAATATTTTCCTAATAATAAAGCCAGGTACTCTTAAGCATGAGTACCTGGTATTTTTTAAACATCTACCTTCTCAACATTCCGTATAGCTAAATAAGCAATACCCAGACCCACGATGGCTAAAGTAATTGGAATAATAATAATATCGTTTAAAGTAAAGTTACCTGAATTGGACGAAGTTACAGACACAATTATAATAGATGAAATGATAGTTGTCGGTATAGAGTATTTTCTCATCCCAAAATACAATGGGATTAAAGCTATGCCTGAGGCAGCTATCGCGTTCATCAATACAGAGGGTATATGCTGGATAATTAAAGAACTTGATAGTACATCTGGAATTAGTTCATATTGATCGCTTATGACACAAAAAATGGTTGTAATAAGAGCATTGGAGATAATGATCATACTGAAAGTAAATAGCATGACAATGGCTAACTTTGCGACCATTAATTTCTTTCTACTTATCGGATACATAAAGGCTAATGTAATGGTTTTAAATTTATATTCTCCGATGATTAACTTAGCTATTAACGTAGAAGCAAAAATAATAAAAACTGCTCTTACAAATGAATCAATGACACTTAAAGCAACCTCGTAATTTTCTAGCCCTGGATCCCCTTCTACTTTAGAAATAAATAAAATCATAAACAGAAACCCGAGAATGACTAAATTAGCAATGATAGCTCCTCTAACATATGATCCTAAATGAAACTTTTTCATTTCTAAACGCATTAAATTAAGCATGAACAACGCCTCCATTAATTAGCTTTAAGAAATAATCCTCTAATGAACTTGTTTTTTTGCTAATTTCCTCAATCTCAACGTCATGTTCAATTAATGCTCTCGATAGATTTTGCTGAGATACGGTTGAGTCGTATATACGTATAGAGTTATCATCCATTAGCTTAAAATTGGTAATTTTTAATTCACTTTCAATAATAAATGCTGCCTTTTTTCCGTCACTTACGATTACTTCTGTATAATTGACCTGATCACGGTTTATAGTGTCCATCGCTACCTCTGTGATAAGTCTTCCATTCTTAATAACTCCTATTGTATCGACTAATTGTTCTATTTCAGCCAGAATATGACTTGAAATAATAATTGTTATGCCATACTCCTTACAAAGCATCTTGAAAAGCTCTCTTAACTCCTTTATCCCAACTGGGTCCAATCCATTAATTGGTTCATCTAATATAAGTAACTCTGGCTTTGTAATGATGGCTCTTGCGATGCCTAATCTCTGTTTCATCCCAAGAGAAAAATCTTTAACCTGCTTATTCTCTGTATTCGTTAACTTTACTAAATTAAGAACATGTGCAATTTCTTTCTTATCATAATAACCCATGTATTCACAATGTAATTCCAGGGTCTCACTAGCCGTTAATTTTTCATAGAAAATAGGATATTCAATAATTGTCCCCATTCTTTTTAGTAATTCATAGGATTTGTCTGTCAATTTCTCCCCTAAAATTTCTACATCCCCACTAGTAGGCTTCGTTAGATTAGTTAGCATCTTCATAACAGTGGTTTTACCTGCACCATTGGGTCCTAAAAATCCATAAATCTCCCCCTTCTTAACGTTCATATTGACAGCTGAAACAACTTCTTTTCCATCGTAAACTTTCGTAAGCTGATTTGTTTTTACAATGTATGTCATGTAATTCTCTCCCTCAATTGTGACTAGATTCATTATAAAAAATGAAACTCTCTATTTTATTACTGCATTCTTACAAATTTCTTAAGTAAAAAAGCCTGCAAAGCATTAAAGCTCTACAAGCACAATGGATTCAATACATCATTCGTTTTAGCGAAATGGTAAAAGTAGTTTTTTCATTAGGAATACTCGATAACCGGATGGAGCCATTCATTATTTCTACTAGTCGCTTTGTAATCGTTAGTCCCAAACCACTGCCTTGAAAAGATTTATTGCGAGAATCCTCAAGTGTATACATCCTTTCAAATACGCTATCGATATGATATTCATCAATACCCTTGCCACAATCCCACACATCAATATCAATATTGGCTTCTTCATTTCTTACGGTAATTCCAATTACATTGCCGTCTGCTCCATATGCAATAGCATTAGACAGTAGATTGTTTAGCACCCTATTTAATGCTTCTTCATTACCAAGTGCATACATGGGGCTTGCAGGAATATCAATATTAATAGCTAATCCCATTGAAGTAACCAGATCGTAAAAAGACAAAATATTTTTACGGCATATTTCACTGACATTGATTTTAGTGATTGGGTAATCTGTATCTCCAGCCTCTAATTTCGCCAAGTCAAAAAATGTATGGATAATTTTTAACACTTCTAATGTTTTAGCATGTACACCTGTAAGTAATCGTTGGCGTTCCTCGTCACTCATCGCATTTTGAAGTTGAAGCATTTCAATATAGCCAAGTACAACTGTTAAAGGTGTTTTAAGATCATGCGAAATATTGGCCAACATCTTTTTCATGGAATTTTCCATTTTACGATGCGTAGCCTGGATTTTTTGATGCTGATCTAGCAAAGCATTCATTGTAACAAGTAACTGTTGAATTTCTGAATTTGTAGTTGTAACTAGAATCTTTTCATACGTCTGTTCATTTACAATTACGTGTAGTTTACTATGAATGTATTGGATAGCGCGATCTTGTTCCTTCTTGACTTTCCATTGAAAAGTGAGAATCCCGATTAGCAATACAATTATTAATAATAGAAATATCATCATATTTTTATCCCTCAAACTTATAGCCAATTCCCCATAGAGTTTTAATATATTGAGGATTTGATGGATCATCTTCTATTTTTTCACGTAGTCTTCTGATATGTACATTTATAATATTTTCATCTCCATAATAGGCATCTTTCCATATCATCTGATAAATTTGCTCTTTGGTAAAAACCCTGTGACGATTTGTCACAAACAATTTTAAAATGGAAAATTCCTTTGATGTTAGCTTTATCTCTTGTCCACTCTTTGCTATTGAGAAATTAACGATATCTATCTTTAAATTATCGATTTTTAGGACCTCTTGCTTTTGTTCAGCTTGACTGGAGTATTTCGTAGCTCTTCTGATAACAGCCTTTACACGGGCTGAAAATTCTAGCATAGAAAAAGGTTTAGCAATATAATCATCTGCCCCTAATCCTAAGCCTAGTGCTTTATCAACATCACTGTCTTTGGCAGACATAATAATGATAGGAAGTGCTGCCTGCTCTCGAATAATCTTTAATACTTCCAATCCATTTAGTTTAGGAATCATAATATCTAAGATGACCAAATCAAAGGTATTTTGCAAACAATTTTGTAATGCCTCTTCACCATTGATCGCGGTTGTGACATTGAAACCTTCCATAGTTAAATAATTTTCAACCATTTCACGAATGGCTTCATCGTCTTCTACCAGTAAAATATGCTTTTGCATTATCATGCACCTCTCCTACTAAAACCCAATTTCCATATGTATATTACATTACCATATTTATGATGTTTAATTGGAGAGATTTTGTTCATGAGTGTTAAAAAAAAGCTGCCCTATAAACCATCACTTTTTGGTTTACAGAACAGCTCTATTAATTAATCTTCAACTTTTAAATCACAATCTTTAAGTGGAAGCATTTTTGTTTTGTGCTTTATTTTATAGCCCAACCATAATGCTAAAAATAGTGGAATCCCAATATACGAAACAAGGATACCGTACCAATCTATTTTTTCACCTGTAAAGGCTGTGTAATTTTGTCCAATGACTACGATCATACAAACAGTAAAAGCAAATAATGGTCCAAATGGATATAATTTAGCTTTATAAGGTAATAACTTTGGATCTAAGCCCTGTGCATCAAACGCTCGGCGGAAACGATAATGACTAAATGCAATACCTAGCCATGCAATAAAGCCAGACATTCCAGAAGCATTTAATAGCCAGATATAAACCACTCCATCACCAAAGAAGGATGCCAAAAATGCTAAACAGCCTACAGCTAATGTTGCCATAAGTGCATAAATCGGAATACCTCGACGACTTAGCTTTGAGAAAAATTTAGGTGCATGTCCATCCACTGCTAATTGCCATAGCATACGAGAAGATGCGTATAGTCCTGAATTTCCTGCTGACAGCATAGCCGTTAAAATAATGGCATTCATTAATGAAGCAGCAAAGGCAATACCTAGGCGGTCAAACACTAGTGTAAACGGTGAGACTGCGATATCTTCTGATAATAAACGTTCATCTGTGAATGGAATCAACATCCCAATTGCACCAATCGCTAAAATATAAAACAAAATAATACGCCAAAATACAGATTTAACAGCCTTTGGAATATTTTTACCAGGATCATCTGTTTCACCTGCTGTAATTCCAAGTAATTCTGTTCCTTGGAATGAAAATCCAGCTGCTAGGAAAATACCAAATGTGGCAAGGAAGCCACCATGGAATGGCCCATCACTAATAAAGAGATTAGTGAAACCTACAGGAGCCTGCCCTCCTAAAATACCAAAAATCATTAGTAAGCTAATGATAATAAAAACAATGACCGTTGCTACTTTAATCATGGCAAACCAATATTCACTTTCACCATAACTTTTTACGGATAGTAAATTAAACGTCAGTACAACAGCAATAAATAATACTGTCCAAAGTGCTGATGAGCTATCTGGAAACCAATATTTCATAATTAATGATACAGCAGCAATTTCTGCAGCAATGGTGATTGCCCAGTTATACCAGTAGTTCCAGCCTAATGCAAAGCCCAAAGCGGGATCTACAAATTTGGTTGCATACGTACTAAATGAACCTGATGATGGCATATAAGCAGCCATTTCCCCTAAGCTTGTCATTAAAAAATACACCATAATACCGATTAAAGCATAGGCAAGCAATGCTCCTCCAGGTCCTGCCTGAGCAATAGCACCACCACTGGCTAAAAATAGCCCCGTACCAATTGTACCGCCTAAAGAAATCATTGTGATATGACGACTTTTTAATTCTTTTTTCAGCTTCGGTGCTTTATGTCCGAGCTGATTTACTTTTATTTCACTCACGATATAGCTTCCTTCCTATTTATGAGGCAAAAAAATGCCATCACATATACACTGTGATGGCTACGTTAATCCTCAGTTTTTCTTACATGATAGCTCAACACGTTGTGCAAACGTGACAGTTCTGTTCCTTTCGGAGACAGCCCCAGCATGAGGTTTTCAAGTCCCCTCACACTTCGGCAATATTTCCTTTCAGCTAATTTCATCAATGCTTGTCATTTCAATTAGCATACTTATAAATATCGCGACCTCTACCTCAATACAAACATGAGGCATATAATTATTAAATTTATGATGTTTATTATACTAACATAAGACCATAGACATTTCAATACAACGGGAAATGTTCTGTATTTTATGAATCTTCTACTATTTTTAATAGTGTGATAAAGTGTTATAGTAGTTCAATTAGAATGGTTATTATTAGGGGGGATTTTATTTTGACTACAAATGATCATTCCACTAGTTTTCCAAGTAAAAAAATTAGCTGGAAAGGAACAACCTTACTTTTAGTCTTTGGCGTTATCTTTATAGCCTCTACATTACGAATGCCACTAACTGTTGTTGGCCCAATTATATCCTTTATCCGTGAAGATCTAGGGATATCTAATGTATTGGCAGGCTTTCTAACAACTATTCCATTGCTGGCTTTTGCTATTATATCTCCATTTGCGCCAGTTGTAGCACGCAAACTAGGGCTTGAGCTAACATTATTTTTATCCACTTTACTCTTGGCCTTAGGGATTGTCCTACGTTCACTTGGTACAACAGAATTACTTCTATTGGGTACTGTGTTAATTGGCGTAGCCATTTCTTTTGGAAATGTATTAATTCCTGGATTATTAAAATTGAAATTTCCATATCATGTTGGTTTATTGATGGCCTTTTTCACCATGTCCATGAATTTTACTGCTGGTCTTGGTGCTGGTATTAGCTATCCTATAGCTAATTCATCGTTAGGCTGGCAAGGGGCGCTATCCATTGCACTCATACTTGTTCTAGTTACAATCTTAATTTGGATACCTCAACTAAAGTCAAATAAACCGGAACCAGTTACTACATCTAAAAAGACCAGTACACCTCTATGGAAATCACCTGTTACTTGGGCTGTCACAGGGGCAATGGGTTTACAGTCTTTATTATTCTACACAACAGCAGCTTGGATACCTGAAATCTATATTGCTCAAGGTTTAGCGCCTGATAAAGCTGGCTGGATGTTTTCAATCATGCAATTCTCACAAGTACCAATGGCCTTGGCAGTGCCTATTATTGCAGGTAAAATGACTTCTCAACGCCCACTTGTATTGATGTTTACTTCCTTCTATTTAGTAGGCTTTGTTGGGGTTGTCATGGAATGGACAAGTCTTGGAGTACTATGGATGGTTCTTCTAGGGTTAGCAGGTGGTTCTTCATTCGCTCTAGCAATGATGTTCTTCACTCTCCGCACTCGTACTGCATTTGAAGCAGCAGATTTATCAGGCTTTGCACAATCTTTGGGTTATTTATTTGCCGCAATCGGTCCTATTCTTTTTGGCTACTTGCATGATTTATTTGGTGGCTGGAATATTGCGGGATGGCTCTTTGTCGTTGTGGCAATGTTACTCTTCTTTTGCTCAATGAGAGCCTCTAAGGATGAATATGTGCATTAAAATTAAATAAAGCAGGTGGATCGACTTCCTCCATCTGCTCTATTTCTATATAGTGTTTCCACATTACTTAATTGTCGAGTTGCTGGAGTAATGTTAGCAATTCAGCAAGGTAATCTGATTCTTCATTATTACGAGCTGTTATAGCAGAAAAAATAGGAACAGCTTCTTGTAAGAGCTTATAACTATAATAGTAATAGCCTATAAAAGCTTGCTGCTCATAGCCCTTTGGCGTTTCTTCCTCCCACTCCTGCTCATCATTGTCCTCATGTTCTCTCCATAAATAGTTGACTTTTAATAGCTCCTGCATATTTTCAACAGTATTGGTTGGGTCTAGATAATCCTTCGTAATAGCATGTGCCACAGCTAAATATAACTGTAATTCTTGTAAGGAGACATCCTCTATTTTTTTACTTTTAAGCTTTTTTAAAAGAATAAGCAAAACCCATGGTGTCACCTGCCACAATGTACCTTGATGTTCAATTAAATCAGCTAGCTGTGTGTATTGCTCCTGTTCAATCAGCTGAGGAATAGCTGTACCTCTACCATAAGGTGTTGTCAATTGTCTCCATGGGATATTGGGAATTTGCTGATCTAACATAGTAAGCCCTCTCTCATCGAAAGTATAACGAATGGATAATTAACTATTGAAAGTAAACAGTTCCTTTACTCTAATAGCATGGTTTTTGATAAAAATAATTTGGTGTATGATATATATTTACATAGGGTTTATGAAATATATGAGTCGTTGCAGGCGAAAGTGGCGGGATTAACCATGTCCAGTTGCCTGTAACTTCTCTTCCTGCTGTTTTTTCTGCTTCCTCAAACAATTTAAACTGCTGAGCCGCTGTATGATGATCAACAATGCTCACACCATCTTCTTTAAATGAATGAAGAACAGCAATATTAAGTTCGACTAATGCACGATCACGCCAAAGTGATGCTTGTTTAGTTGTATCTAGATTAAAAATTTCTGCAATAGCAGGTAGCATGTTATAGCGCTCATGATCTGCTAAATTGCGTGCACCGATTTCTGTTCCCATATACCATCCGTTAAATGGGGCTGCTTGAAAGTCAATTCCTGCCATTTGAAAACGCATACTCGAAATAATGGGTACAGCATACCACTTCATTCCTAATTTCTCCACATCGATTGACTCTGGATGGCGGATTGGAACCTCTACTATATTTTCTTCAGGAATTACAAACACTTGGGGAGCCCGGCTATCTACCTGTATAACGAGTGGTAGCACATCAAAAGCTGTTCCTTTGCCTTTCCACCCTAGAGATTCACATACTTTTGTAAACTCAATGGACTGCGAATCTCCAATAACGCCTGCCTCTGTTTCATAGCCTGCATAGCGAATTAGTTGATGATTCCAAATCCGTACTCTATCTGAAGCAAACACTGTTATTGTTGGACGGATTTTCCCATGATTTGTCGCATAATCAATATGTTCTAGTAATTTTCGGAAAATAGCCTTTTCATCTAAAACATCGCGTGCATCTACCACGTGGAGTGACTGCCAAAACAGACGTCCGATACATTTATTGCTATTACGCCATGCCACTCGTGCACCAAAAACTAACTCTTCTGTTGTTGGGTGATATTCACCTGCATCCTTAACTGCCTGTAATCTATTCTTTAACCAAAGTTCTGATTCATTTTGTTCTGTCTGGTATAGACTTAAAAACTGCTGTATCTCCTGTATATTCATATCGATTCCTCCACTTATCCTCATATTAGAGGAACAAAACAACAAGCACCATGAAAATAGTAATTAAAAAAACATACATATTTTATATATGAAATAGTTTGTTCAAATTTACTCTATAGACTCACTTTCGTAAGAGAATGTAAGAGAGATCCTAATTATTATAAAAAGACTACATTAATCATGTAATCTTCATAGTGTTGCAGCAAAGCAATCAATAGAATTTTGTGAAAGATAAAAGTCTTTCCATTTTAGGCTACTTACATGCTGCTGACGCTTTACTTTCGCGCTGGGGCTAGTCTCTGTCTGACTAACCCCGGCAATAAGTAGTCTTCCTCATTTATCCACACAAATAAATTGTAGGTATTCACTTATGGATGGCTGTTGTAACTCATTCCCTTCTCCACATTGAAGATAAGGGCTTATCCTCTCTGAGAATACAGATAATGGGCTTTTTGATCGCTATGCTACTTTGAAAAAAGGAAAGACACTTTGCAGAATGGTTGATTGGAGAGGAGCCAGCGTCACGCCGAGGGGGATTTAGCGTCACAGATGTACCCTGGAGCGAACGTAAGTGAGTGAAGCGGCTCATCGGACGCCGCCTGGAAAGGAAGCTGGCAGAACGGAAATCTACCTCTACCTTGCTAAAAGGTCTTTTTCTGCTAGTGATCTTTTTTCAACAACATGAAAAAGGAGAATAGAATTAAAGGAGAATAGAAAAAAGCATGTAACACACATCTGTGCTACATGCTTGATGACCCGTACGGGATTCGAACCCGTGTTACCGCCGTGAAAGGGCGGTGTCTTAACCACTTGACCAACGGGCCGTGGCTCCGAAGGCAGGACTCGAACCTGCGACAACCTGATTAACAGTCAGGTGCTACTACCAACTGAGCTACTTCGGAATAATGATGGGCCTAAATGGACTCGAACCATCGACCTCACGCTTATCAGGCGTGCGCTCTAACCAGCTGAGCTATAGGCCCATTTTGGAGCGGGTGATGAGAATCGAACTCACGACATCAGCTTGGAAGGCTGAGGTTTTACCATTAAACTACACCCGCAATAATGGTGGGTCAGGACGGAATCGAACCGCCGACACTTAGAGCTTCAATCTAATGCTCTACCAACTGAGCTACTGACCCGAAAATGGAGGAGGTAGAGGGATTCGAACCCCCGCGCGGTGTTACCCGCCTGTCGGTTTTCAAGACCGATCCCTTCAGCCAGACTTGGGTATACCTCCAAAAATATTAAAATGGTGGAGCCTAGCGGGATCGAACCGCTGACCTCCTGCGTGCAAGGCAGGCGCTCTCCCAGCTGAGCTAAGGCCCCATTAATCATGAAAGATGGTCGGAATGACAGGATTCGAACCTACGACCCCTTGGTCCCAAACCAAGTGCTCTACCAAGCTGAGCTACATTCCGTAAACATGAATTTATTGGCGCGCCCGACAGGAGTCGAACCCATAACCTTCTGATCCGTAGTCAGACGCTCTATCCAATT
Organism: Lysinibacillus sp. FSL K6-4013; assembly: GCF_038630435.1. NCBI lineage: Bacteria > Bacillati > Bacillota > Bacilli > Caryophanales > Bacillaceae > Lysinibacillus > Lysinibacillus sp. FSL K6-4013. The sequence continues at coordinate 275,265 of NZ_CP152031.1, read as the reverse complement.
GAGCTACGGGCGCATATTAATTAAAAAATGATGAGCCATGAAGGACTCGAACCTTCGACCCTCTGATTAAAAGTCAGATGCTCTACCAACTGAGCTAATGGCTCATAAAAAAAGAAAAAATGGCTGGGGTACTAGGATTCGAACCTAGGCATGACGGAATCAAAATCCGTTGCCTTACCGCTTGGCTATACCCCAATGTTAAAATGGGGCGACTGATGGGAATCGAACCCACGAATGTCGGAACCACAATCCGATGCGTTAACCACTTCGCCACAATCGCCACTATATAAATTTATAATAGCTGTATATGAACGAGTACCTCAATACCTGGCAGGGGCAGTAGGAATCGAACCCACACCAAAGGTTTTGGAGACCTCTATTCTACCGTTGAACTATGCCCCTAAAATGGTGGAGGGGGACGGATTCGAACCGCCGAACCCTAAGGAGCGGATTTACAGTCCGCCGCGTTTAGCCACTTCGCTACCCCTCCAAGGGAATGGTGCCGGCGATAGGAGTCGAACCCACGACCTACTGATTACAAGTCAGTTGCTCTACCAACTGAGCTACACCGGCAATAATAATGGCGGTCCCGACCGGGATCGAACCGGCGATCTCCTGCGTGACAGGCAGGCATGTTAACCGCTACACCACGGGACCAAAATGGTGGAGGATGACGGGCTCGAACCGCCGACCCCCTGCTTGTAAGGCAGGTGCTCTCCCAGCTGAGCTAATCCTCCACAAAAAATAAGCGAAGCGACGTCCTACTCTCACAGGGGGAAGCCCCCAACTACCATCGGCGCTAAAGAGCTTAACTTCCGTGTTCGGTATGGGAACGGGTGTGACCTCTTTGCCATCATCACTTCACTTATTCAGCTGAAAGACTTATTCTTTCAAAACTAGATAAACGATACATTGAATGCTTCAAACATATTGGTTAAGTCCTCGATCGATTAGTATTCGTCAGCTCCATGTGTCACCACACTTCCACCTCGAACCTATCTACCTCATCGTCTTTGAGGGATCTTACTTACTTGCGTAATGGGAAATCTCATCTTGAGGGGGGCTTCATGCTTAGATGCTTTCAGCACTTATCCCGTCCACACATAGCTACCCAGCGATGCCTTTGGCAAGACAACTGGTACACCAGCGGTGTGTCCATCCCGGTCCTCTCGTACTAAGGACAGCTCCTCTCAAATTTCCTACGCCCACGACGGATAGGGACCGAACTGTCTCACGACGTTCTGAACCCAGCTCGCGTACCGCTTTAATGGGCGAACAGCCCAACCCTTGGGACCGACTACAGCCCCAGGATGCGATGAGCCGACATCGAGGTGCCAAACCTCCCCGTCGATGTGGACTCTTGGGGGAGATAAGCCTGTTATCCCCGGGGTAGCTTTTATCCGTTGAGCGATGGCCCTTCCATGCGGAACCACCGGATCACTAAGCCCGTCTTTCGACCCTGCTCGACTTGTAGGTCTCGCAGTCAAGCTCCCTTGTGCCTTTACACTCTACGAATGATTTCCAACCATTCTGAGGGAACCTTTGGGCGCCTCCGTTACCTTTTAGGAGGCGACCGCCCCAGTCAAACTGTCCGCCTGACACTGTCTCCTGCCCCGCTAAGGGGCATGGGTTAGAATTTCAATACAACCAGGGTAGTATCCCACCGACGCCTCCTTCGAAGCTGGCGCTCCGAGATCTCTGGCTCCTACCTATCCTGTACAAGTTGTACCAAAATTCAATATCAGGCTACAGTAAAGCTCCACGGGGTCTTTCCGTCCTGTCGCGGGTAACCTGCATCTTCACAGGTACTATAATTTCACCGAGTCTCTCGTTGAGACAGTGCCCAGATCGTTACGCCTTTCGTGCGGGTCGGAACTTACCCGACAAGGAATTTCGCTACCTTAGGACCGTTATAGTTACGGCCGCCGTTTACTGGGGCTTCAATTCGCAGCTTCGCTTGCGCTAACCACTCCTCTTAACCTTCCAGCACCGGGCAGGCGTCAGCCCCTATACGTCACCTTACGGTTTTGCAGAGACCTGTGTTTTTGCTAAACAGTCGCCTGGGCCTATTCACTGCGGCTCTCATGCGCTTGCACGCTCAAGAGCACCCCTTCTCCCGAAGTTACGGGGTCATTTTGCCGAGTTCCTTAACGAGAGTTCTCTCGCACACCTTAGGATTCTCTCCTCGACTACCTGTGTCGGTTTGCGGTACGGGCACCTCTCACCTCGATAGAGGCTTTTCTTGGCAGTGTGAAATCAGGAACTTCGTCCATACGGACTCGCCATCACAGCTCAACGTTACAGTGTGCGGATTTGCCTACACACACGCCTTACTGCTTGGACGCGCACAACCAACGGCGCGCTTACCCTATCCTACTGCGTCCCCCCATTTCTCAAACGGTGAGGAGGTGGTACAGGAATATCAACCTGTTGTCCATCGCCTACGCCTATCGGCCTCGGCTTAGGTCCCGACTAACCCTGAGCGGACGAGCCTTCCTCAGGAAACCTTAGTCATACGGTGGACGGGATTCTCACCCGTCTTTCGCTACTCATACCGGCATTCTCACTTCTAAGCGCTCCACCAGTCCTTCCGGTCTGACTTCAACGCACTTAGAACGCTCTCCTACCACTGACATCGTAGATGTCAATCCACAGCTTCGGTGAATCGTTTAGCCCCGATACATTTTCGGCGCAGCGTCACTCGACCAGTGAGCTATTACGCACTCTTTAAATGATGGCTGCTTCTAAGCCAACATCCTGGTTGTCTGTGCAACGCCACATCCTTTTCCACTTAACGATTACTTTGGGACCTTAGCTGGTGGTCTGGGCTGTTTCCCTTTTGACTACGGATCTTATCACTCGCAGTCTGACTCCCGTGTATAAATATCTGGCATTCGGAGTTTGTCTGAATTCGGTAAACCGGGATGGCCCCCTAGTCCAAACAGTGCTCTACCTCCAGTATTCTCATCACGAGGCTAGCCCTAAAGCTATTTCGGAGAGAACCAGCTATCTCCAAGTTCGATTGGAATTTCTCCGCTACCCACACCTCATCCCCGCACTTTTCAACGTGCGTGGGTTCGGGCCTCCAGTAAGTGTTACCTCACCTTCACCCTGGACATGGGTAGATCACCTGGTTTCGGGTCTACGACCACGTACTACATCGCCCTATTCAGACTCGCTTTCGCTGCGGCTCCGCCTTCTAAAGCTTAACCTTGCACGTAATCGTAACTCGCCGGTTCATTCTACAAAAGGCACGCTATCACCCATTAACGGGCTCTAACTACTTGTAGGCACACGGTTTCAGGATCTCTTTCACTCCCCTTCCGGGGTGCTTTTCACCTTTCCCTCACGGTACTGGTTCACTATCGGTCACTAGGTAGTATTTAGCCTTGGGAGATGGTCCTCCCGGATTCCGACGGAATTTCACGTGTTCCGCCGTACTCAGGATCCACTCAGGAGAGAACGAACTTTCGACTACAGGGCTTTTACCTGCTCTGGCGGACCTTTCCAAGTCGCTTCATCTAACTCGCTCTTTTGTAACTCCGTATAGAGTGTCCTACAACCCCAAGAGGCAAGCCTCTTGGTTTGGGCTCTTCCCGTTTCGCTCGCCGCTACTCAGGGAATCGATTTTTCTTTCTCTTCCTCCAGGTACTTAGATGTTTCAGTTCCCTGGGTCTGCCTTCAAGACGCTATGTATTCACGTCAAGATACTACGCGATTAAACGTAGTGGGTTCCCCCATTCGGAAATCTCCGGATCAAAGCTCACTTACAGCTCCCCGAAGCATATCGGTGTTAGTGCCGTCCTTCTTCGGCTCCTAGTGCCAAGGCATTCGCCGTGCGCCCTTAATAACTTAACCAAGTTATTAAGCCTATAAAAAAACTTAAAAAATAAATGTGTTTGTTACAATTTCAATGTCGTTTTATCCAGTTTTCAAAGAACAAGTTTTGAAGTATTTCATTCAGAAAGAATGAACCTTCAAAACTGAACGCAAAACGTAATCTTACAAACCCAAGGTTTGTATTCCGAAATAATCCTTAGAAAGGAGGTGATCCAGCCGCACCTTCCGATACGGCTACCTTGTTACGACTTCACCCCAATCATCTATCCCACCTTCGGCGGCTGGCTCCAAAAGGTTACCTCACCGACTTCGGGTGTTACAAACTCTCGTGGTGTGACGGGCGGTGTGTACAAGGCCCGGGAACGTATTCACCGCGGCATGCTGATCCGCGATTACTAGCGATTCCGGCTTCATGTAGGCGAGTTGCAGCCTACAATCCGAACTGAGAACGACTTTATCGGATTAGCTCCCTCTCGCGAGTTGGCAACCGTTTGTATCGTCCATTGTAGCACGTGTGTAGCCCAGGTCATAAGGGGCATGATGATTTGACGTCATCCCCACCTTCCTCCGGTTTGTCACCGGCAGTCACCTTAGAGTGCCCAACTAAATGATGGCAACTAAGATCAAGGGTTGCGCTCGTTGCGGGACTTAACCCAACATCTCACGACACGAGCTGACGACAACCATGCACCACCTGTCACCGTTGCCCCCGAAGGGGAAACTATATCTCTACAGTGGTCAACGGGATGTCAAGACCTGGTAAGGTTCTTCGCGTTGCTTCGAATTAAACCACATGCTCCACCGCTTGTGCGGGCCCCCGTCAATTCCTTTGAGTTTCAGTCTTGCGACCGTACTCCCCAGGCGGAGTGCTTAATGCGTTAGCTGCAGCACTAAGGGGCGGAAACCCCCTAACACTTAGCACTCATCGTTTACGGCGTGGACTACCAGGGTATCTAATCCTGTTTGCTCCCCACGCTTTCGCGCCTCAGCGTCAGTTACAGACCAGAAAGTCGCCTTCGCCACTGGTGTTCCTCCAAATCTCTACGCATTTCACCGCTACACTTGGAATTCCACTTTCCTCTTCTGCACTCAAGTCCCCCAGTTTCCAATGACCCTCCACGGTTGAGCCGTGGGCTTTCACATCAGACTTAAAGGACCGCCTGCGCGCGCTTTACGCCCAATAATTCCGGACAACGCTTGCCACCTACGTATTACCGCGGCTGCTGGCACGTAGTTAGCCGTGGCTTTCTAATAAGGTACCGTCAAGGTACAGCCAGTTACTACTGTACTTGTTCTTCCCTTACAACAGAGTTTTACGATCCGAAAACCTTCTTCACTCACGCGGCGTTGCTCCATCAGGCTTTCGCCCATTGTGGAAGATTCCCTACTGCTGCCTCCCGTAGGAGTCTGGGCCGTGTCTCAGTCCCAGTGTGGCCGATCACCCTCTCAGGTCGGCTACGCATCGTCGCCTTGGTGAGCCGTTACCTCACCAACTAGCTAATGCGCCGCGGGCCCATCCTATAGCGACAGCCGAAACCGTCTTTCAGTCTTTCACCATGAAGCAAAAGAGATTATTCGGTATTAGCCCCGGTTTCCCGGAGTTATCCCAAACTATAGGGTAGGTTGCCCACGTGTTACTCACCCGTCCGCCGCTAACGTCAAAGGAGCAAGCTCCTTTTCTGTTCGCTCGACTTGCATGTATTAGGCACGCCGCCAGCGTTCGTCCTGAGCCAGGATCAAACTCTCCATAAAAGAAATTTGATTAGCTCAAATTGTTTTGCTGGCATCATGTTTGATGTCCAAAATTGTGTTTTGTTTACTAGCAAAGCTAGCTACTTAAAACTTTATTGATTACGTTTTGCTTGTTCAGTTTTCAAGGTTCATGTTTTGTTTTGTTTTAGCGTGTCACCCTGGCGACTTGTATAATACTACACCCTTATTTTTAAAAGGTCAACACTTTTTAATAAAAAACTTTATTTTTTTTATTATCAACGGAAAACTTCCTATATTAATAACTATAAAATCTAATCACAAGCTAGTTCAATGTTAGACCATGAACTAGAAAATAATTTTATCATAATTTCCTACAAAAAAATAATAGATCTTTAAAAAAAACAAAAAACTCGGTAGAGAAACCGAGTTTTTAAAATGGGAAAAAGAACGGGATGGCTATCATCATCACAATAAACATAATAATTTGTAACGGTATCCCTATTCTTACAAAATCCATAAATTTATAGCCCCCTGCCGTCATTACCAGTGCATTCGTGGGGGAAGCAATTGGCGTAGCAAACGCCATACTTGCTGCGACTGCGACTGCAATCATAAATGTTGTGGGACTAACCTCAATGGCAATGGCAGCACTCATGGCAATGGGGGCAAACAATACAGCAGTTGCCGTATTACTAATGAATTGACCAAAAATGGCTGTCAAAATGTAAATCCCTATGAGTACACCATATGGTCCGAAACCACCTAAAGCATTAATAATACCATCAGATAAAATGGTCATGCCTCCTGTTTTTTCTAACGCTGTCGCCATTGGTAACATAGCAGCCACTAACACAATACTTTCAAAATTCATATTGCTATAGGCATCTTCCATGTTTCTCAAGCAACCTGTTAAAATCATCAGTACGGCACCAATCATCACAGAGATTACAGCAGGAAAAATTTCAAATGCCATCAAAATAATCATGAATAACATAATAATCCCCGCAATTCCAGCTTTGCCTGTAGCCGCTGCCACACTTGCGTGTTCTTTCGGCTGGCCGACAACCACGACATCCTGTGTTTCTCTTGCTAACAAAAGAATTTCATCCCATGCTCCCTGTACTAATATTGCGTCTCCAAATTTTAATTTGTGAGATACCATATCCTGAAGTTTATAACCACCCTTGCGATTAATACCAATGATATTTAGATTGTATTTTTCTCTGAAACCGAGGGAGCTAACCGTTTCATTGATAAAGCTCGAATTAGGGGTAAGCAATACCTCAGCAATACCCAGATGCTTCGATACTAACTCATCGGCTTCCCCTTCTACTAATCCTTGCATCTCAAGATGATAATCCTCAACAAAACGATGAATATCTTCTATTTCTCCTTGAACGTATAACTCATCCTTGGCATGAATGACACTAGTTGGTCCTGCCATTTCTTGATAAGTCATCGGTAATAAATTAATACCCTCCTGAGATTTACGATGAATTTTCATCATACAGAGCATATACTTAGCTGGTAGTTTTAATTCCGCTAACGATGTTTCAATAATAGGCGACTCCTCAGGAACAGAGATTTTAAATAGACGATTATTTAAATCATATTGTTTAATAATTTTTTTGGGCGAAAGTTTATAGCCTTCATTGCTTTGTGTGCGGTTTTGATCATTTGGTAATAAAATATTTCTTACAAGTACTAAATAAGTAATGCCAGCAATCATCCCCACGATGCCAATAGGAGTCACTTCAAAAAAGCCAAGTTTATTATAGCCTCGATCAACTAATAACTGACTGACAATTAAATTGGTTGGTGACGCAATCAGTGTCATCAGACCAGAAAGACTTGCTACATAGGAGAGTGGTAGTAGAAATTTAGAAGGGCTGACTTTCATACTTATTGCTATACTTACAACGATTGGCATCATTAAGGCGACAGTACCCGTATTACTCATAAATGCACCAACCGATCCTACAATAATAAGCAGTAGCACAAATAACTTCAGCTCACTATTGCCTGACCATTTTAGTAAGAGTTGCCCCGCCATGCCTGCCAGGCCCGTACGTAAAATCCCTGCACCCACGACAAATAACCCTGCAATCATTAAAACTACAGAGTTTGAAAAACCAGCTAATGCCTCCGCGGGCGTCAAAATATCCATAATGACAAATGCTAATAGTGACACAATTGCTACAAGATCTGCTCGTATTTTATTGGTCACAAATGCGAAAATTGTTGCTCCTAAAATAAGAAATGTTAATGTAAGCTGCACATTCATGAATTCCTTTCTAACATTAATCATTATTAATTATGGTCCTTTGTCAATTGTTGGGGTGACAAACGAGAGAAGTAAATTTTTTAGTTTACAAGAATCACTTTTCCTGCCCCATCCATTGCTTACGAAGCGTAGCGAGGAAGCAATGGATGGGGCAGGTCGGCTCGTTTCATTTTCTCACCCAACATATAATCCTATTTTTCTATACATGTGTCCTAATAATATTTTCGCTTTAAAGTGCTCATATTTGCGGAAGCCATAAGCATTTCGTTTGAGCACTTTTGATTTATTATTAATACCTTCTAAAAAACCATTTGAATAGTTGAATACAAAGCTATTTAAGATTTCTACCTGCCAGTTTTTTAACGTTTGTATTCGCTTTCTAAATGCAGGAATAGTTGCCTCTTCTACCTTACGGTAAAATGCTTCTAATCCATTTTTAATCTTTTGAATATCCTTTTCTTCTTTGGCCTGTGTAAACCAATGTTTATAATCTTCTTTTAACTCATATGCTTTTTTCAATTCAGGTGATAAACCAAGATAATAATTTAAATACCAACGCTCTTCCTCAGTTAATTTCGCTGAATTTTTATGTAAAACAAATCGCATTTTCTTACACTTTTTGCGATCATAGGCGTGCCATTCTTTTTGAACTTTTCTTCTGACATCATCCAAAGCCCAGTGAATATACCGACAATAATGGAACCGATCTGCTACAATAATCGGTTTCGCTAAAGCTTGATAGACAGCCGCTTTAAAGCTTCCATTCATATCCATAACGACAACTTCCACATCTTGACCGTATTTTTGTAAGTAAGCTTTTATTGTTTGTAGTCGACGATTCGGTAAAATATCAATCGGTTCATGTGTCTCCGCATTCGCTATAATCAGCTGATATTTTCCCGAATCCGTATCCGCTTTATACTCATCAATGGCAATGGCTTTTGGTAAACGAAAACCTTCAGGTAACGCTACTTTGGTTTGTTTGTAGAATCTCCGAAGTATTGTAGAAATAGATGTACCAAGTGTGATTGCAGCTTCCTTAAATGTTTTCGCTTTAACAGATTGAAGGATCATAGCTTGATTTGCCTCTTTAGAAAAACGTTGATAACGCTCGATAAATGGAGCTTTTTCGGAAAAACGCTTTCCGCAAGTACAACGATAGCGACGACCTTTATACATCAATATCGTTAAACGTCCCCACATTGGAAGATGTCCAATCTTACGCATTCGATAATCATGAATTTTCGTTGTGTTTTTACCACATTCGGGACAAATATGTTCCTTTATAGGCATTGAAATATACAGCAAAATGCGATTCTCTTGTTCGATAATTTCCTCAATCTTTACTCCTTTAAATCCTGGTAATTCCATGTTAAAATTCATACAGCACAACTCCCCTTTACTAACTTGTTTCTCAACAATTCAAGTATAGTAAAATAGGTGATGTTGTGCATTTTTATTTTAGAAATTGTTTAAAAACCCCAACATTTATTATAGAACCTTAATTATTGACAGCAAAAAAATTGTATACCATTGCTATTTTTATTATAGCTTACGCTGAGGCCTATATGATAAAATTCACCATCTTTTCAAAATTAAAATAAGTGTGGTAGTCATCCACACTTATAATTGTAGCTTCACTATTTTATTTTTGATAAAGATGATGTTCTTTAATATAGTTGTAACAAGCAGTAGGCAAGAGGTATCTTGGTTCTCCCCCCATTGCAAATTCTTCTCGAATATAGGTAGAGCTAATTTCCATCGCTAGCCCTTTATCGATAAGGTGAAATCTTCCATCATCATTATTTCTTAAAATGGGGGAACGACTAATGGTTGATAGCATATCGATGCCATGTCGTGCCATTACAATAAATTTATTCTCCGCTACTAATGCGTCACCCTTTTTCCATAACCCTGCACCAATATCCACTAATAAATCAGCACCCATAATAAAATGTATCTCATCCTCTGGGTTCTTCTCTCTAAAGTATTTCATGGTGTCATATGTGTAAATATTCCAGCCTTCTTGATCCATCTCATAGGAATCTGCAATAAAACGATCGTCCTTAGCTATGGCTAACTGAAGCATATTCCAACGATGTGTATCAGCTGTTTTGATGGTTTTATCTTTGCGTTTATTTGAACAAGGCAAAAAAATAACCTTATCTAACTTACACCGATGTGCGACAGTGCTTGCTGTCCAAAGATGGACATTGGTAATAGGATCAAATGATGAACCATAAATGCCTATTCTCGCCATCGTCTCTACCTCCTACAATTTTCTTTTAAATACGTTGTGAGACCTTTTCTTTTATCGCCTGTATGCATGCCATTTTATTGTCCCAACATGCTTGACTTAAATCGACTGGATATTCTTCAGGATTCATTGTTCGCTTATATTCGCACCACAATAAATGTAAGTTTTCCTTTACATATTTTTGTGTTTCTTGAATAGTTGGCTCCTTATAAACAATATTTCCGTTTTCTACGATACTTTCATGTAACTCTTTTGCCGTAAAATTTGTAACAAATTTACTAATATACGTATGAATAGGGTGGAACATTTTCAATCTTTCTTCTTGCTGTATGTTTTCATTATCTAACGCAATATAATCTCCTTCAGCATGACCATTCTCTGCATTAATAATACGGTAAACGCGTTTACGTCCAGGTGTAGTCACTTTCTCAGGATTTGCTGAAATTTTAATGGTATCAACCAGTTCTCCACTTTCGTTTTCTATCGCAACTAATTTATATACTCCACCAAGAGCTGCTTGATCATAGGCTGTAATCAGCTTAGTTCCGATTCCCCAAGCATCAATTTGCGCTCCTTGCGACTTTAAATGCATGATTGTATATTCATCCAAGTCATTCGAAGCCATTATTTTAGCTGCTGTAAATCCTGCTTCATCTAGCATTTTCCTTGCTTGTTTTGAGAGATAGGCTAAATCTCCACTGTCTAAACGGATACCAATAAAATTAATTTGATTCCCTAGCTCCTTCGCTACGCGGATAGCATTAGGAACACCAGAACGTAGTGTGTCATAAGTATCTACTAGAAAAACACAGTCTTTATGTGCTGCTGCGTATTTTTTAAACGCAGTATATTCATCTCGATAGGTTTGAATCATCGCATGGGCATGTGTTCCTGACACAGGAATACCGAATAATTTTCCTGCTCTTACATTGCTTGTTGCAGAGAATCCACCTATATAAGCAGCACGCGTTCCCCAAATAGCAGCATCAAATTCATGTGCACGGCGGGTTCCAAATTCCATTACAACATCCTCACCCGTCACTTGCTTGATACGTGAAGCTTTTGTCGCAATCAGGGTTTGGTAATTAACGATATTTAACAACGGCGTTTCAATTAATTGGGCTTCGGCTAATGGTGCCTCAATTCGCAGGATAGGCTCGTTAGCAAAGACAAGTTCTCCCTCTCTCATCCCTTTAATTGTCCCTGTAAATTTAAGTTCTTTTAGGTATTCAAGAAATTCCTCAGGATACTTCCCCTCTTCTCGTAAATATTGAATATCACTTTGAGAGAAACCAAAGTTATTAATAAACTCAATCACTTTTTTCAATCCAGCGAAAACTCCATAGCCATTGCCAAATGGAAGCTTTCTAAAATATAGTTCGAAAACAGCTTTACGTTGATGAACACCATCTTGCCAATACGTTTGAACCATATTAATTTGGTATAGGTCTGTGTGTAACATGAAACTATCATCTACATATTTCATATTTCCTCCTCCATTCATGTCAAATAATAGTGGCACCTAGAGTATGCTCGAAATGATTTAATGCCCACTCATGTCCAGCTTGATTAAAGGATGCGACAGCATTTTTATGAATGACGATATCGAACCCTTTATTATAAGCATCTACTGCTGTATGAAGAACACAGATATCTGTACAAACGCCGATTAAATGTAGCTCAGTAATTCCTCTTTCACGCAATTTCAATTCTAAATCTGTTCCTGCAAAAGAAGAATAACGCGTTTTATCAATGTAATAGACGTGATCTTGGTCTTTATTTTCTTCATATAATGAGTTTAATGCACCATATAACTCTCTACCTTCTGTATGACGAATATTATGAGGTGGGAATAGCTTAGTTTCTGGATGATAAACATCTCCCTTTTCATGAACATCTACCGCAAATACAGTAAAATCACCACTCTTAATAAACTCCTTTGTTAAATCAACATTTGCATGTTCGAGCAGCTGCCCAGGTTCTCCACAAGTAAGAGCCCCATCCGTCGCAACAAAATCCACTGTATAATCAATATTAATTAATGCACGCTTTTTCATCATTTCATCACTCCTATTTTTTAATTAGTAATTTTTAAATTACAAATTACATTCTTTAAAATAATCAGGAAAGAAAGCTCTTTCCTAATGATAAATGGACTCCACGATTTCAAAATCATTGAATGTATAAAGTTGTGAAGGCCTAAATGAATTTCGTTTCGTTTTCTTTGGTTTACCTTCTTCATCCAATGCTTTTTCGATAAAGGGTAATTTCGGTGCTTTTGTAAAGAATACAGAATCATTAGAGATTCGTGGATCTTCTCCAACTGTTAGAAGTACTCGTTGCAACTCTGACAATGTAAACTCTTGTGGTAAAAAGTTTTTAGCAACAGTTGTCTGTATCATATCCCTTTTAATAAAATGCAACGCATCGGAAATGATTTTTCGGTGATCGAAAGCTAATGGAAGCGTAAATACACTTTCTATATCAAACAGTTCTACATCGTCTGCATCATCATTCGCTTGACGTTGCTCAATATATGTCTCAGGAACAATGGCATAAAATGCATTCGAAATCATCCAACCACGTGGATCTCGATCGATCTCATCATAAACACCAAAATGTTGAACATGTAAACCTTCTACATTTGTCTCTTCTTTTAATTCTCTCTTTGCTGCCATGAAGGCCGTTTCTTTTTGATTGGCATCTACAAAGCCTCCTGGAAGTGCCCATTTCCCTCCTTCAATATTGGGATTACCTTCAGCATCCTTAATAGCACGCTTAATCAACATAATCTTTAGCGTCATGTTTGGCGGTGCCTTATCCTCTGTTTTCTCTGAGGTAATTGTAAAAATGGCAATATCTGCGGTATATCCATCAGGTGTTTGATATTTTGAAGAATCATAATGTGCAAGCACTTCTTCTTCAGTACGGAATTTTGTCATTGTATAACCCCTTCTATAATTCCAAGGTTCTAGTAATTTGTAATTCACTAATTACTATTTATTAAAATTATAATCTTTCTTCAAAGCTTTTGCAACTGATTTATAAAAAAAGCATAAATAAAGCAACTCTGCCTTATTTATGCCCATTCTTATTATTGATCTTTCAGCAAAATTCCGTTTTGTACAACAACTTGCCCATTTTTGATTACCGTATGTGTATGGTTCATACCGTAGAAGTATTGCAGCTGCTTGTAGTTCTCTACATCAAGGATCAGTACATCCGCTTTTTTATGTGCTTCAAGGGAACCAACTTGCTCTCCTCGATTCAGTGCATATGCCGCATTAATTGTTGTTGCCGTTAATACTTCCTCCAATGTCATACCCATATGCATACAAGCTAAATTCATAATAAAAGGTAGACTCATTGTCGGGGATGATCCAGGATTAAAGTCTGTTGATATCGCTACAGGTACTCCCTCGTCAATCATAAGCCGCCCTCTTGCGTAAGGTGCACGTAAAAAGAATGCGGTACCTGGCAGCAATACAGCAATCGTACCCGCTTCAGCCATTTTTCGAATTCCCTCATCAGAAGCAACTAACAAATGCTCTGCCGAAATGGCCCCTACTTCGGCAGCAAGCTCGGCGCCTTGATACGGCTCGATTTCATCCGCATGTATTTTCGGTGTTAAGCCAAGTGCTTTTCCAGCCTCTAAAATGCGTCGGGATTGTTCGGGTGTAAAGACGCCTTTTTCACAAAATACATCATTAAATTCAGCCAACTCTAGTTCCGCTACTTTTGGCAGCATCTCTTGGACCACAACTTCCACAAATTCATCCTCACGCCCCTTATAATCACGAGGAACTGCATGGGCTCCCATAAACGTGCTGATGACATCAATATGATGTGCAGCTTGTAATTCTTTTGCGACCTCTAGCTGTTTCTTTTCCGTTTCCCAGTCTAAGCCATAGCCTGATTTTGCTTCAACTGTTGTTACACCATGCTTTAAAAATACATCTAAATGCTGCATCGTCTTTTCATATAATTCGTTAAAGCTTGTTTCTCGTGTACGCTTTGTTGTAGCATGAATGCCACCTCCTGCATTCATGATTTCCATATAGGTAGAACCATTTAGTCTCATATTAAACTCATGCTCGCGTGTTCCACCATGCACTAAATGTGTATGACAATCCACTAAGCCAGGCATAACAATCTTACCAGTAGCATCAATCGTTTCTGCTTTCTTTATTATTTCTGGGAAGTCGGCTTTTAGTTGCTCATAAGCTCCTACTGCTACAATACGCTCTTCCTCAATTAGAACACTGCCATTTTCTATTACTGCAATTTCCTGCATTTGTTCTTTTGTACGTGGTCCTTGTGCATTACTTTTCAAGGTAATTACTTCATTTGCATTTTTTATTAGAATGGTCACTTCGCATCACCCTTTAACATTGGTATATGGACACCTTTGTTTTTTGCTGTATTGATAGCAATATCGTAGCCTGCATCAGCATGACGAGCAACACCCATTCCAGGGTCTGAAACTAATACACGTGCAATTTTTTCAGCAGCAAGCTCTGATCCATCTGCTACTAAGACTTGACCTGCATGCTGTGAATAACCCATTCCTACACCACCACCATGGTGTACGCTTACCCAGCTTGCACCACTAGCAGTATTAACAAGAGCATTTAAAATCGGCCAATCCGATACCGCATCTGAACCATCTAGCATCCCTTCTGTTTCACGATTTGGTGATGCTACAGAACCTGAATCTAAGTGATCACGACCAAAGACAATCGGTGCTGATAATTCACCACTTGCAACCATTTCATTTACCTTTAATGCAAAACGATGACGATCACCATAGCCTAACCAGCAAATGCGTGCAGGTAACCCTTGCCATTTCACCATTTTTTGTGCCATATCAATCCAATTGACAAGACCCTCATCTTCAGCGAACATCTCTTTCGCCAGTGCATCTGTTTTATAAATGTCCTCAGGATTTCCTGAAAGCGCTGCCCAACGGAATGGGCCCTTTCCTTCACAGAATAACGGACGAATATACGCTGGTACAAAGCCTGGGAAATCAAAGGCATTTGTCACACCCATCTCTTTGGCATAGGCGCGAATGTTATTCCCATAATCAAATACTTCTGCGCCTGCCTCTTGGAACTCTAGCATT
Source organism: Lysinibacillus sp. FSL K6-4013 (assembly GCF_038630435.1). Taxonomy (NCBI): domain Bacteria; kingdom Bacillati; phylum Bacillota; class Bacilli; order Caryophanales; family Bacillaceae; genus Lysinibacillus; species Lysinibacillus sp. FSL K6-4013. The sequence continues at coordinate 260,046 of NZ_CP152031.1, read as the reverse complement.
GTACGAACATGCTCTGCCATTGTTTCTTTTGCTTTACGCTCATATGTTTTTACATCCTCTTTGCGAAGTTTTAGCGCTTCTTCAAAGGTCATGCCATTTGGTACATAGCCATTAATCGGATCATGTGCAGATGTTTGGTCTGTCACAAAATCTGGAATAATTCCACGATTCAACAGCTCACGATTAACATCAGCACAGTTACCAACAAGACCAATGGATGCTGGCTCATTTTGGTCACGTAATTTATTAACTAATGCAATCGCTTCATCTACAGTTTCTACAATATAATCACAGTAGCCTTCTTTGATTTTACGTTCAATGCGAGCACGATCCACTTCAACAACTAAGATTACAGCACCTGCCATTTTCCCTGCTAATGGCTGTGCACCACTCATTCCGCCCATACCACCTGTAAGAATGAATTTACCACGTAAATCAGCAGTGCCAAATACCTTTTTGCCTGCTTCTACAAAGGACAGATAAGTGCCTTGTAAAATACCTTGAGCGCCAATATAAATCCAGCTCCCAGCAGTCATTTGACCATACATCATTAAATCCCTTTCTTCTAATTCATAAAAGTGATCCCAATTTGCCCATGCTGGTACAAGGTTTGAATTGGCAATCAGCACTCGAGGGGAATGCTCATGTGTACGGAATACGGCTACTGGCTTTCCAGATTGGATTAAAAGAGTCTCATCATTCTCTAATTCTTTCAAAGATGCAATGATTTGTTCATAGCTTTCCCAGTTACGAGCAGCCTTGCCAATCCCCCCATAAACAATCAGTTCATCTGGATTCTCTGCCACCTCTGGATCAAGATTGTTCATTAACATACGCATTGCTGCTTCCTGTGTCCATCCCTTACATGTTAGTTCATTTCCACGTGGTGCACGAATATCTGTCTTAAATACCATTAAAAACACGCTCCTTTTCCTATTAAAAAAATGTGAATGTTGCTGTCTAAAGCTATTAATAACTGAATATTCAGACTTAAATACATATAAATATTTTCAAAGCAGAGGCTACTCGGTGTATAAACCGAGCGACGCCTTTGCTCTTTCATATCAAAACTTAAACCAATTTACACATACTCATTTACTAAATCATTACTTGATAGTAAATATTTCGCCAATGCTTCAATTTCATCGCCAATTGGTTGATCGGCTAGTAATGGTGGACAAAATTCACGCACTTTCTTTAAGAATTTACTTGTAGTAGGAGACAATTGCTCTTCTGCCTTGTCTAAATGAATAGCCTGTGATGCACAAATTAATTCGATTGCTAGAACGCGAGCAGCGTTGTGAACAATTTGACGTACTTGACGTGCCGAAGTTGTTCCCATACTTACATGATCCTCTTGGTTTCCTGATGTAGGAATAGAATCCACACTAGAAGGATGTGCTAAAACTTTATTTTCTGAGACAATAGAGGCTGCTGTATATTGAGCAATCATAAGTCCACATTCAATCCCAGGGTTTGTTGCTAGGAATGGTGGCAGCCCTTCATTAAGTTGAGGGTTTACCATACGTTCTGTACGGCGTTCTGAAATATTGGCCCATTCACATACACCTATTTTCAAAAAGTCCATTGCTAAGGCTATTGGCTGTCCATGGAAATGCCCACCCGATAATACCTCCCCGCTTTCTAAAACGATTGGGTTATCAGTTGTTGCATTCATTTCAGTTTGAACACGATCCTGTGCATAGAAAAATGACTGCCAAGAAGCTCCATGTACTTGCGGTATACAACGTAATGAATAAGCATCCTGCATGCGAATTTCACCCTGCTTTGTCAAACGTTTACTGCCATCGAGCCACTTACGAATACGCCCTCCCACAAGTTCTAACTCTGGATGTGGTCTTACTGCTAAAAGTGCTGGATCAAATGCTGAGGTAATACCCTTTAAAGCTTCCAGTGTTAAGCTAGCAGCCATATCCGCTGCAAGACCAATTCGTTCAGCTTCATTGACCGTTAATACACCTATACCCGTCATAGCTTGTGTACCGTTAACTAATGCTAGCCCCTCTTTAGCTTGAAGTCTAACAGGGGTTAATCCAGCTTGTTTTAGCGCCTCACTACCACTCATGATTTCTCCGTTAAACTCAGCCTTTCCTTCACCCACTAACACTAATGCCAAATGTGATAAAGGCGCTAAATCACCACTTGCTCCAACCGAACCTTGTGACGGAACAATTGGGTGAACACCTTTATTAATAAAATTCAATAGTAGTTGGACAGTTTCCTCACGAATGCCAGAAAATCCTCTGGCTAAAGCATTGGCACGTAACACCATCATTGCACGTACAACATCTGTTGGGAATGGTTCACCAACACCTGTTGCATCTGACCGTAATAAATTTAACTGCAATAGCTCAATGTCTTCTTCTTCAATTTTTATATTGCTGAGTTTACCAAACCCTGTATTCACACCATAAATTGTTTGTCCTTCAGCTAAACGCTTTTCGATACGCTCTCTACTTAAACGAATACGTTCTAAACTCTCTGTAGCAAGTGCAACTGTTGCTTGCCCCTTCACGATTTCCTCAATTTGTTGTCTTGTTAATGTATTGCCATCAAGTTCGATGATTGACTTCACATGACATCCCCCTATTCCCTATATGGCTATGTAAATAAATTCTCTTCATTCAAATTTTCGTAATATAAAAACATCAGTATCAAACTTATTAAGCGTTTTCATAACAAAAGTTGGCTTCTGCTGATGATCAATTACTCTATTTACATTGTACTAACTACCTTTTTCAGAATATAGAGAATTTTAATAGAGAAAACAAGACTTTTTTCAGATTACTATGTTATTTTTATTAATATAATCGTACTTTTATATGAAACTAGAATATTTTAAGAAAGGCTGATGGTATGAAGCTGTTATTAATTGATCGCGATCCAACCGACCTAGCAGGAATAAAATGGTTTTTACATACATATTTCCCAGGGGATGTTTTTATTGAAATGTGCACAAGTATTTCAGAGGTGTCTCATAGCATTAAACAATTTGAACCTGATGCCATACTGTTAAATATCGATATTATTCCCTAATAATCGCTTAGCAGCTCTTTATCGCGATATACAAAAGCTTTCTGGTGCCATTTTAGCAATGACAACTGAGCCATTATTTAAAAATGCTTTGAAGGCAATTGATTTACAAGTTGCTCATCTTTTTGTGAAGCCTATTGATTTAGAGCTACTAAAGAAAAAACTCACAACCATTTCTCTTCGCACACCACAGATTACAGAAGATGCTCAAGAGACTACAAACGATTCCTTTTATAATCAATTATTTTTAGATAATAAATCTAGTTCAATTGAGACAACGATACATTTCACAATGATTGAACCCGAGCATACAGAAACCTTCAATAAGCTTTACTATTGGCTTCAACAAACACCGATTCACTTCCATATGAAAACATATCCTCTATCTAATAGCATCGTATGTCTTTTTCAAACAAATGATATAAGGATTGTAGAAAAAGATGTACGTACACTTATGAAGGAATGGCGTGTGATTAGTAATAGTTCTTTAAATATTGGGATATATGATGGAACACCTACAACCATTAAAAATATGTATACATTAACAAAGCGTGCACTACATCAAAGTTTTTACGAAGGCTTTGGCCATATTTTTTATGCGAGCAAACAATATGAAACTCAGCCCTTTGACCCCTTACTAACACCAGAAGAACAACAATTACTAATAAGTAGTTTGGAAGATGGAAACCTAGAGGCCGTTAAAACATTTTTATATCGGCTTTCTAATGAAGGCATATATTATGAGCAAGATGATTTACGCATTCATCTGACGAGTGTCTTAGCACAAATTAGACGCTTTATGCTGAAATATAAATTACATGAAAAAGCGGTTATCGAACAAAACTACCGTCAGCTATTTCACTTAATCATTGAGCATCCTATATTTTATACGATACTCAATGGGATTATTTCTTTCACGCAGACATTAATTGAGTTAGCAAGGGAAGCTAGAATAGAGAAACGAGCTGACTATGTTGAACTAGCTATAGAAGTAATTGATCAACAATTTAAAGATAGCGCACTGTCTCTTCCCTTTGTCGCTCATAAGCTTGGAATAAGCCCCAATTATTTAAGTACGATTTTCTCAAAAAAACAAGGCTTGCCATTTAAGCGCTATTTACAGCAAGTAAGAATTCATCACGCCACAAAAATGCTGCTAGAAACAGATTTTGCTATTAGTGAAATCGCTCATTTAAACGGTTTTGATGACCCAAATTATTTCATAAAATTATTTAAGCAACAAATTGGTATTACGCCTAACCGATATAGAAAAAATTAAAAGCTTGATTAAAATAATTTTCAATTAGTTCATTTTATTTTCAATAAAGATTTTTATCATACTGTCATTATCTTGATCTTAATGTGACAATTATCTATAAAATTGAGATTAAATAAAATAAATTAAAGCTAAAAACTATGTATAATTCGCATGTCTAGCGCATATATTTATAGTTTGTACTTAAATATAAAAATTCTTTAACGATAATTATTATAATGTACTAGCAATTCTATTTTATATTTGTTATAGTTATAGACGAAGAGTTTGACTCACATTTTTTTCAGGAGGTAAACTAATATGACAAACGCAAATGATCGTAGCCGTCGATTTACAACAGCAGGTGGTGCTCCAGTAGTAAGTAACCATGACTCTATGTCAGCAGGTCCACGTGGCCCTCTTTTACTTCAAGATGTATGGTTAGTTGAAAAATTAGCAAATTTCAATCGTGAAGTAATTCCAGAACGTCGTATGCACGCAAAAGGCTCTGGTGCATTTGGTACTTTTACTGTAACGCATGATATTTCACAATATACAAAAGCGAAAATCTTCTCAGAGATCGGCAAGAAAACTGAAATGTTCGCACGTTTCTCTACAGTAGCTGGTGAGCGTGGTGCAGCAGATGCAGAGCGAGATATTCGTGGCTTTGCCCTTAAATTCTATACAGAAGATGGAAACTGGGATTTAGTAGGGAACAATACACCTGTATTCTTCTTCCGCGACCCATTACACTTTACAGATTTAAACCACGTGGTAAAACGTGACCCACGTACAAATATGAAAAATGCCAACTCTAACTGGGATTTCTGGACTTCATTACCTGAAGCACTTCATCAAGTGACAATTGTTATGTCTGACCGTGGTATTCCAGCTGGTTACCGCAATATGCACGGATTTGGTTCTCATACGTATAGCTTTATCAATGCTAATAATGAGCGTGTGTGGGTTAAATTCCACTTCCGTACAGAGCAAGGCATTAAGAACCTAACTGGTGCTGAGGCTAATGAGATTATTGGTCAAGACCGTGAATCTTCACAACGTGATTTATATGAAGCCATTGAAAAAGGCGATTTCCCTAAATGGAAAATGTACATTCAGGTAATGACAGAGGAGCAAGCGCGTGAGCTACCATACAACCCATTTGATTTAACAAAGGTATGGTATAAAAAAGACTTCCCATTAATTCCTGTAGGTGAGTTCGAGTTAAACAAAAACCCGGACAACTACTTTGCAGAAGTTGAACAAGCTGCATTTGCACCATCTAACATTGTTCCTGGCATCAGCTTCTCACCAGATAAAATGCTACAAGGTCGTATCTTTGCATATGCGGATGCACAACGCTATCGTCTTGGTGTAAACCACTATATGCTTCCTGTCAACGCACCAAAATGTCCATTCCGTACTTTCCACCGCGATGGAGCAATGCGCTTTGATGGCAATCTTGGTTCGACATTAAGCTATGAACCAAATAGCTATGGCGAGTGGGAGCATAATTTAGATCATAAAGAGCCTGAATTACGCATTGATGGTCATGCAGGTATTCATGATTTCCGTGAAGACGATAATAATTACTTTGAGCAACCAGGTAAACTATTCCGTCTATTGACTGCGGAAGAGCAACAACGCTTATTTGAAAATACAGCGAATGATATGGCTTCTGTTGAAGAATTTATCAAACGCCGTCACATCCTTCACTGCTATCTAGCCGACCCAGCATATGGTGAAGGTGTAGCAAAAGCGATGGGTCTTTCATTAGAAGGTATGGACCTTACAAACCCATATGTAAAACAACCAACAAACGTTTAATATCCACTTAATTATTGATATCCAAATCCAACTTATACTCCATGTGAATCCACTATTCACATGGAGTTTTTTGATAAAGAAAAGGCCTATGTCTATATTTTGAACTGAACCCTATTTTGTAGACAGTTTAATAAAAAGGGATTTAGTTGTTCTTAAGCTGCGATCAGATGACTTCGGTAATTTGCCGGAGTCATCTTTTTTAATGTCCATTGCTTTCTTGTATGGTTGTAATGATTCATATAGTCTACGACAAGTGTATGTAATTCCGCAAAACTTTCTGCCTCCTTGTAATCTACCTCATCCTTAAAATGCCCAAAGAACGATTCCATTGGCGCATTATCGAGGCAGTTCCCACGACGTGACATCGACTGTTTCAGCCCCATTTCTTTCACAAGTTGCTGAAATTCCGGATGTGTATAATGGAAACCTTGATCTGAATGAATGATGGCTTCTGGATGGAGGTTTCCATCTAAATGAATGTTTAATTGTTCAAGCGTCTCATAAACAATGGACATCTTAAGGGTTGTTGATAACACATAGGCAACGATTTCTCGTGTCGCGACATCTTTTACACAGGATAAATAGGCCGTTTGACCACCTCTATATTGTAAGTACGTAATATCGGTTAAGAATACTTTTCCTGGCTCATCTTGGTTGAACTCACGGTTTAAATGATTCGGAATACGGCGGTGTGCCTCTGTTGCTTTTTCTAAGTGGCGATATGGGTTCGCACGGCGAATTTTAGCGTATAAATTGAATTTACGCATCAGACGAAGAATCTTTTTGTGATTTATTGGTTGGTCTAATATATCCACTAACGCCATATAAAATCCACGATAGCCAATCTTTCCTTTCGCTTGATCATAAATCGATTTTAATAGTAAGTAATCTTGATAATCCGATTCTTCACGTAGTGCATCCTTTTGCGTATTTTGAAGCCATTTATAGTAACCACTTGGGCTGACATTCGCTACTTGACATAAATAGCGTGTCATGTTTTTGAGTTGATACATACGAATCGTTTCGTTGATTGCTTGGTATTTTTCTCGAGGTTTTAGAAACGTTTCTTCTTCGCCTGCCTTTCCATTTCGTCGAGCTTTTTTAGGAGCGTTAATTCTGCTTCTAGTAGTCGAATACGTGCTTCGGCTTTCTCTAATTTTTTGTCCGCTGCTAATTTTTCGGCACGAGGGCGACCTGTGCTGCCTTTCCCTCGACGCTCTTCTAGAAATCCTTGTTCACCTTGTGTTTTATAGGTAGCCTTCCAACGCCCCAATGAACTTTGAGCTTTTTTAATTCCGATCATTTCTAAATCAAAACCCGCCTCCTGAAAAATTTGGACAGGACCTTTTCCAGCTAGATTTTCTTGAACAGCCTTTAATTTAAAGTCCGCTGTATATTGAATAGAGCGATCCGAAACAGACGCCACGTTTGGATTCTCTTCAATTTGTCTACGTTGATGGTCATTAAAAATAATTTTACTCATGATGTTCTCCTGTTCTTCAATCGTATGGTCAGTATAACGGGATTTTTCGGTGATGAAAATAGAAAAACCCCGAATAGGTCCACTTTTTTTAAGTGTCCACTATTCGGGGTTCAGTTCATTTTGACATAAGCCTTTTCTTTCATTATTGGTAAATTTGGCTGCCTGCTTTTTTAAACTCCTCAGCCTTTTCCTTCATACCTTGATGGATCGCTTCAGTCGTATTTAAATCCTTATCTTTAGCATAATTACGAATATCCTGTGAAATTCTCATACTACAGAATTTAGGCCCACACATAGAACAAAAGTGTGCTGTTTTTGCTCCCTCCGCTGGGAGTGTCTCATCATGATATTCCACTGCACGCTCGGGATCTAGTGACAAATTGAATTGATCACGCCAACGGAACTCAAAGCGCGCTTTAGACAGTGCATCGTCTCGTTGTTGTGCACCTGGATGGCCTTTTGCTAAATCAGCAGCATGTGCAGCAATTTTATAAGTGATAACGCCCACACGAACGTCCTCACGATTCGGTAAACCAAGATGCTCTTTCGGTGTCACATAACAAAGCATCGCTGTACCAAACCATCCGATCATCGCTGCTCCAATGGCTGAGGTAATGTGGTCATAACCTGGAGCAATATCTGTTGTGAGTGGTCCCAATGTATAGAAGGGCGCTTCCTTACAAACCTCTAATTGTTTGTCCATATTTTCTTTAATCAGATGCATTGGTACATGACCCGGCCCTTCAACCATCACCTGAACATCATGCTTCCAAGCAATTTGCGTTAGCTCACCTAATGTTTCAAGCTCTGCAAATTGTGCCTCATCATTGGCATCTGCAATTGAGCCTGGGCGTAAACCATCACCTAAGGAAAAAGCAACATCATAGGCTTTCATAATTTCACAGATTTCCTCAAAGTGTGTATACAGGAAATTCTCTTGATGATGATATAAACACCACTGTGCCATGATAGAGCCCCCACGAGATACAATGCCTGTTACACGATTTGCTGTAAGTGGTACATAGCGTAAAAGGACGCCTGCATGAATGGTGAAGTAATCCACACCCTGCTCAGCTTGTTCAATGAGGGTATCACGATAAACCTCCCACGTTAAATCCTCTGCTACACCATTTACCTTTTCTAAAGCCTGATAAATTGGCACTGTTCCCACTGGCACCGCAGCATTTCGAATAATCCATTCTCTTGTTGTATGAATATGTTTACCAGTCGATAAATCCATAATATTATCTGCACCCCATCGTGTTGCCCAGGTCATTTTCTCAACTTCTTCCGCAATGGAAGAAGTTACAGCAGAATTCCCAATATTAGCATTGATCTTCACATGGAAATTACGTCCAATAATCATCGGCTCTGCCTCAGGGTGATTAATATTAGAAGGCATTATAGCACGCCCCGCTGCAATTTCTGAACGGACAAATTCAGGTTCCACATTTTCGCGAATCGCTACAAACTCCATTTCAGGCGTTATAATCCCATTTCGTGCATAATGAAGCTGTGTCACATTTTTACCCTTTTTAGCACGTAAAGGCTTTCTTGCTAATCCAGGAAAGATATTTTCATGATTACGTGGGTCATCTGCACGACGAAAGCCATTATCCTCTGGTTTAACGGCGCGTCCCTCATATACTTCTACATCCCCTCGCTCTTGAATCCATGTATTTCGTAAGGCAGGTAAACCTTTCGTAATATCTACTTGGTAGGCTGGATCTGTATAGGGTCCACTCGTATCATATACTCGAATAGGAGGATTTTCTTCATTTCCAAAACTGCCTGTTGTCGGACTTAATGCAATTTCTCGCATAGGTACTAGAATATCTGGGCGTGATCCTTCCACATATACTTTTTTGCTTCCCTCAAAGCTGGACATAATGGTCATATTCTTTTCACTAATTGCTGACATGAGCTACTTCTCTCCCTTAAATTTATTTTGATATAAGGACCGATTCTAGCTCACCCCAACAATCTAAAAAATAAAGGCCGAATCCAAAATAATTATTTGGATCCGGCCACGAATGTAAAGGTCTATTGATTGCATACTCTGCAATAGCTTCTTAACTTTCCCACGCTGGTATGAGCCAGATCAGGTCCAAAGGGTCAAGAAACTTCGTAGCGTTTCCCTCTCAGCCTGACTCATCAGACTCCCCTAGTTAATACTATTTAGTTTGATGCTAGTGTAGCAGATAATACTAAGAGATGGAAGTTATTTTTTATCTTTCTAGGTAAATAATACTTCCGCAAAATATATCACAATGGTTACAGTTATACAGCTTACAATTGTTGAAAATAAAACTGCTTGCGCTGCTGTTGCAGATTCTACATCATATTCTAATGCTAGACTAGAACTATTACGAGATGTTGGAAAGGCACTAGCTATAAACAGTGATTGTGCGACGACTCCATCTAATCCCAATACATAAATAATGGCTAATGCAACTGATGGTCCAATAATTAATCGCGTAAAACAACTGATAAAGACAGTTTTATTAAACATTGATTTCATCTCTAGTTGTGATAATTGCGCACCTAATGTAATTAATGCCACAGCAATAAATCCATCTGCCACATGTTCTACAGGTATTTTGATAAATTGTGGTATACCGATATCAAAATAGTTCATAGCGACACCTATAATCAGCGCATGAATAATGGGCATTTTAAAGAAATCCTTAATGATTGTCATACCCGATTTTGTAGAAGAAATTAAATTGTATAAACCATATGTATACGTAGTCATATTTTGAAAGATTACGAGCATGACCTGAATGGCTACTCCAATAGGTTGCGTGGCAAAAATCATTTGAGCCACCGGAATACCATAATTACCTGAGTTAATAAGCACCACACTATTTTTAAAGACAGCTGCCTCTGTTCTAGCTAAACCGAGCCCTTTCGCCATAAAATGACTGAGTATCATTTGACTACCGATAAAGAGTACAATAAATAATCCGACCTCTCCCAGTACAGATAACTCTACATGCGTTTCATATAAATTTACAAAAACAGCTGCTGGCATAAAGCAATATGTAATAAGCTGAGATAATGCTTTTAAATTAAAGCGAAATTTCTTTTGTAGTATAGCGCCTATTACAAGTAACACTAAAATAGGTACAACAATTTGAAAGAAAATCATTCCGAGATACATCATATCAATGTCCCCCTTCCAGTGTTAATAGTAGTGCCGAATTCCTTCTAGGTCAATTTCTCTGACTTTCACAATCAGAACCACCAGTATAACTGGTGGTTTGCTCTGCGCGTGAAACGCTGGGGTACTGGCCCATGTCTAAAGACATTCTGAATGGTCCGCCAACCGCACTCCGTTTTCACACAAACCGCTAAAGCGGCTTACTTATTTTTTCTTTCTCTTGATTTCTTCTCCTGTGAATGGGTCAATGAATTCTTTCATCGTCATTTGATCTTGCAGGATATCTTCTTGTAATTGATTTTTTATATACTCCTGTATCTTTTTCTTATTTCGGCCGACTGTGTCCACATAGTATCCTCGACACCAGAATTGACGATTACCGTATTTATACTTTAAATTTGCATGTCGGTCGAAAATCATTAGACTACTCTTCCCTTTTAAATAACCCATGAACGCAGATACACTCAATTTCGGTGGAATACTTACCAACATATGAATATGGTCAGGACAGGCTGTTGCCTCTATGATTTCTACATCTTTTCTTTCACATAATTGGCGCAATATTCTTCCAACATCCGCTTTAATTTGACCATAAATAATCTGCCTTCTATACTTTGGCGCAAAGACGATATGATACTTACAATTCCACGTTGTATGTGCTAAACTTTTATTATCCATTTATGGGGGCTCCTTTCGTACGAAGTCGGTTGACTAGACCTGACTTTATTGTACGTTTGGAGTTTTTTTATTGTCCATAGCTAAAAGCTTTCCGGAACCCCCTGCATAGCAGGGGGTTTTCAAAGCACACAATAAAAGAAGACTGCCTCTATAACGAAGGCAGCCTTTCCCTTTAAGCAAGCTTAAATCGATTTACAACCTCTTGTAGCTCGTTTGAAATATCGTTCATATTTTGAATAGACTCTGCTACTTTTTGTAATTCTGCTTGTTGATCCATTGCGGAAGCACTTACTTGTTCCGCAGAGGCTGCTGTTTGCTCTGAAATAGCCGAAATGCTTTGGATAGCCATGATTGCCTGATTTTTATGCTCTAACATACTAGATAATTTATTCATTAATTCACTAATAGAATTGGCAATTGAACCTGACAAGTCACTGCTATCTTTAAATGCTAGTTGCGTGCTTTGTACTGACTCATTTTGTGATTGCATTAAATCTGCATTAGATGCAATAACAGCAACCGTTTGCTGAGAATTTTCAAGAATGCTTTCTACCGTACTCTTAATAATTTCTGTTTCATTCTTAGATTGTTCTGCTAGCTTTCTAACTTCCTCTGCTACTACAGCAAATCCTTTACCATGTTCACCAGCACGTGCTGCCTCAATACTTGCATTTAAAGCTAGCAGATTAGTCTGCTCGGTAATGCTTTGGATCGAAGCAATGATCTGATTAATATTGGCAATATTAGAAGCTAATGATTCTATTTGCTGCTGGATACGCCCATTCATCTCATTTGTCTCCATATTACGCACTCTTAAACTTTCAACCTCATGCAATCCTTTTTCCGTTGTTACACCTGTTTTATGAGATAGCTCATCCATTTCATTGGAAAGGGACGTAATGGCATCAATCTGATCAGATAAATCCATCATCCGATAATTTGTTTCTTCTGTATCCTCTGATTGCTTCGAAGCTCCCTGTGCAATTTCGTTGATAGCTACCGAAACCTCCTGACTAGAAGCAACTACCTCATTAAATGCCTCATTTACCTGATTAGAAGATTGGTTCAATAACCTCGTAGAATTTAGAACGGTTTGAATTGCACTATTGGTTTTATCCAACATATTATTATAGGCCACAGCCACTGCTCCAATTTCATCAGGCTTAATATATTTCTCCTCTACCTTTTGTGTTAAATCCCCTTCGGCTGCCGTTTCAATCGATGCACGTAAAAATTTAAGTGGCTTTAACTGTTTAAAGATGAATAACACACTTGCAACTGTCATCAAAATGACCATAATAATAGAAGCAATAATCGTAAATACAAATACATGATTATATGTCTCTAGGATCTTTGATTCAGCTAACACGACTTGAACAGTCCAAGTTTCGTCAATGCCCTCTAAAATCATTGGAGCAAAAACATTATATGCCTTTTCCTTCAGCTGATTAGAATCAGCGTACATACTTGTTAGTTCACCATTTTCCATTGTCTTACTAATACTTGTCCAAGTAGGATCCTCTTGCATATTGCGCCCAACAAGCTCTTCACCAAAACTGTTAGCTGTTAGCACACCTTTATTCGTAATAATTGCTGCGTAACCGCCTGCTGGGGCGTTCGATTTTGTTAAATCATTTAAAAAGTCTATTGATACATCCGCTGTCAATACACCGAAAAATGCTCCAGAAGCATTGATTAATGGCACCGAAATCGTTGTCATTAATACAGATTGCCCATTTACATTATAATCATAGGGCTCCGTCAAAACTGCACGTCTGTCTTCTTTTGGTACCCAATACCACTCAGAAACACTCTTATCATCAATACCTTCGATTTGAGCAGTCGTGATATCATTTCCGTTCTTACTTAAATAAGGTATAAAACGCTTGTTAGTATCTATTAAAGCAGCCTCAGTTGGTTCAAGAATAATAGAATTCTGCTCAAAGATTGCTCCTACCCCAAGAATGTCATTATTGTTAGCTAAATTATTTTCCATTATGTCTATAACACCTTTGGTAGACAACGAATTATTCTTCTCCATGCTTTCTATGATACGCTTTGTTGTTTGTAATGTCGTATTGGCTTTCTTAAAGCGTTCACTCATAATAGCTGCAGAGGATTCAGCTGTTTGCAATGTTCCATGCTCTGCGTCTTCAACACTTTGCTTTTTTATAATAATCCCCGTTATGACAGTATAGGATAAAAATAAAATGAGAAATAATCCTATTATAAGGGAAGAAAGTTTTAAGGCAATTCCTCTTGATTTTTTCATTACTAACACCCCCACTTTTATACTAATAATAATGGATGGATGATTGTATCACAATAAATTATTTAGCAAATAAAGTAGAAAACTTACAAAATTATAGAGAAAAATACCGATACATTGCCAATCATCATTTTTCAATACAAAGGACTAATGACTTATTTGAATTGAGATTCATAGTAAAACATTCTCTTCGAATTCTAAATTATAGAAGAATATGATATATTAACTATTAAATAGAATGATTGGAGTGACTCACATGAAAAATAAAGCGCTATCAACATTAATGGCCACGGCTATTACAGCGACACTAGTATTACCAATGTCTACTGCGAATGCCGCATCATCTCAAATTCAATCAAATTTATATGAGACACAGGTAGCAGCAGCAAAAAAGGTGATTGGTGAATCCGTAACGATCAAAAACATAACAAAAGATACTGTGATAACATCTAATGGTACATTTAGAGTTCAATCGGCATTAAAGCCCCTATTTGATACTTCAAATAAAACTGCATTAACAAATGCCCGGGCTACCATTGTAGTGAAAAATGGTCAAATTACGGACGTTACCTCATTAATATTAAACAAAGCAGGTACAAGCAAAAAATCTGTCTATTTTGATGGAGGTGATGCACAAATCTCTGGAGATCTTACTGTAAATGCAGACTATCTAAAGATTCAAGATGTTAGTGTGGATGGTCAGCTTTTCATTACAAACAGAGTAAAAAAAGCCCTTACACTTGATGATGTAGTAGTAGATGAAACAATTACATTAAAACCAATTGTCACGAAAAATGTAAGTTGGCTATACGTTACTTTAATCGATATGAAATCATCAAACATCAATTTGGAACGTACTAAAGTCAATATATCTTCTGACCAAACTCTTTCCAAAGTAGATGTAGTAGGTAAAGTTACATCTTTTGAAGCTATGTCTAATATAGAAAAGCTTACAATTGATGTTGCGAAAGATTTCAATCTTTATGGTGAGGGTAAAATAGAGCAAATCGTTGTAAAGGGCGGTACTAAAGTAGCTTTAGATTCAGGACATCTGGTAAACAATGTACAAGTAGACAATAAAAATGTCTCCGTGACACTACCTGTTATTGATAAAAAGGAACTTAATACACTTATCGCATCCCCACCATATGTACAAGTATCTGTAAACGGCTATGATATTTTAAATACGGACAAATGGACGACACAAGCAGACCGCACAGTGTTTGATTCTGCTGTAGCAAGTGCGAAGGCTGTAGCAAATAATTCAAATGCCTCACAAGAACAGGTGAAAAATGCCATCAATCAGTACAAAAATGCACTAGCAGTCTACCAAGCTGCTCAAAAGAGTGGTACAAAATATGGTTATGGCGATAAAGCTTCACTACAGTCTTTAATTAATTCTGTTCAATATGTTACGGTTTCTTGGGACGGATCAAATGTACCTTATAATTCGCCTTGGACTACTCAGACGGAAAGAAACGCAATCGAAGCTGCTGTTTCGTCTGCACAGTTAATTGTCAATAATTATTATGCGACTCAAACCGATATTGCCAACGCGATCAATAATTTAAACAATGCTATACGAACTTATAAAAATGCTTATAAGTATGGCACAAATGGTGGTTATAATGTCGAAAAATCTTATTTAGAGTCCCTTATCACTTCAGCCTATAATGACCTTGTTTCAATATCGTACAATGGAGATGGCAGTGATGTACCTTATTACTCAAAATGGACTTCCCAAAATGATTGGATCTATCTAAATAACTATATTGAACAAGCTAAATCTATTGTAAACAATTATTACGCAACTCAGCTTGAAGTCGTAAGTGCTTATAATAATTTAAACAGCGCATTGAGCTATTACAACTCTGCTAAACGTGATGGTTTATTACACTAAAAGAAGGACTCTGCTTTATGCAGAGTCCTTAAAATTTTGACTAATTAAAGGCATCTATTTAAGACATGATATTTATCTGTTTCCAGCTTCTATACCAATCCTCAATCTCCTCACTCGGTTCCACTGCCAAATGCTCTTGAAGCGTCTTTTTTAACAGCCAGTATTGCTCCTCAACTGCGGCTGTATTATTAAGCAGATCGTAAAGTTTCATTAAAGTAAAATAGTTATCCTCGGCATCAGCGAATAGTGCTTGGACTTTTTCCTGCACCTTTATGGCGGCAATATAACTTTCATTTTTTATGTAAAATTCGCTTAATTGCTGAGCATGGTACAACCATAGTCTTCTTAAACGTTCTCTTTCACTTTCCGCCCATAAATAATCACAATCTCCTAAATAATCACCTGTATACATCTGGAATACTTGTTCATGTTCATCGACTGTTGTCTGTTGTATTGGAGGTAGCAATTTTAAGCGAGATAGCCATTGTTCTACATCCACCACAATATTTTCAACTACTAGTTTGTAGCCCGAACTTAGCAAAGGACTTGAAATTTTCACGCCCTCCACCCCATAGTTTTTTAATGTTTTCCTTATTGTATAAATGGCGGTATAGAGTTGTTTTGATGCTTTATCAATATCAGACTCTGGCCAAAATAACTCTAGAATCGTATCACGGAAAATCATTTCATTTTTATGCTCTAGCATGTAAGCAAATAGTTCTTTAGCTTTGGAAGTTCGCCATTTAATTGGTTGTGTCCGACCATCTGGTAAAACAACATGAAGGCCACCAAAAAGCTTTATTACTGTTAGTCTAGGTTTAATTTCTTTTACTTTGTTATTGATTTGGTCTAGCCGTTCTAAAGTTTTTTCTAAACGTGAAATTTGTACAGGTTTTAATAGATAGTCGATAGCATGTAGATTAAATGCATCAATAGCATACTGATCAAAACCTGTAGTAAACACAATCTCAACATTAGGTACTATTTCTTGAATTTTTTCACCCAATGCTAAACCGTCCATATCAGGCATGACAATATCTAAAAATACAACATTTGGTTGTAGGATCTCTATATCTTTAAGTAATTCGAAAGAATTTGTGTATTCTCCAACTATTTCAATCCCCGAGACATTACTTTTTTCAAGCAAGGTTTTTAGTCTCGTTAATGGTAAATATTCATCATCCACTAGCACGATTCTCATCTATTCCCCTCCTTAAAAACTATTCCTTGTATTATTATCGTTCATTTTTTGAAAGAATTGATAGGGAACTGTTACTATTGAAGGAGAATAGAGCCTATTTGTCGAAATTTATTGTTTATGATAAAAAAGAAAATTTTCTCTAAAAAAATTACCGTAATTCTCGTTGCCGGATTGTTTTTTTGCTTTCTTACACTTCTACGTTTTATTTGGATGGATTTCACCAATACTGCAAAAGGAGTAGCTGCTACACAAGGGACTATTGATTTAAGAGGACTTGATACTAACCATGATTTTAAAATTAAGCTACAAAAGGAATAGGAACTATACCCTAACCTACTCCTTGCTTCAGAAGGTGTTAAACCATATACACAAGATAAAATACCTCTACAATATAAAAAAACAGGCAATGTATTAACCTCACATCACCTGTTTTCTCACTATTATTCTATTATCTTTATCAATATGATTCCTAAAATTATGCCATTCTACTATAAATTTTATAACCACTATACCTATTCACCCAAAAAGGGCATAAAAAAATCCTAGGCTATGATAGAATTAATATACTACCAAATATTAGTTGGGTTACAGTTCTATATACATTAACTATTAAAATAGGAGGCTTCTCCAAGATGAAAAACAAAAAAAAATTAGTATTACTGTCTTTAGTGGCCGTTCCCTCCCTTCTTTACAGCACGCCAGCATCGGCTACTGAGATATCAAAGCCAGCCTACATACTTGCTAACTACAATGCTAATGTGGCGAATGTTGTACAACTAATTAACAATATTAACAATACAACAGCTACCTTCCAAACAAATTTAGAGGCCGCTTTAAAGGCTTATAATGCTTTAACGGGATCAGAAAAACAGTATGTCACGAACTATTCCACATTGTCATCACATCAGCAGACAAGAATTGCTTATCGAAAGCTTGCAGCACAAATTGAAGAGAAATTAAATTCTGTGGATTCTACATCTGCTAATTATTATCAAAATGTTATTGAAACAAGAGATTGGTATAATACCTTGAATGCAGCACAAAAAACCTTTGTAAGCGCATCTGCGCAAAAAATATTAACTTCCTATATTGCACCAAATACATCTGTTGAAAAGGTAGTCAATAAAATTCAATTGATTAACTCATCTCGTCTCTCATTCCATAAGGATGTAGCCGATGCCCGCGCAGAGCTTAATATACTGCGTAAGTTTTCTAATGCTTCTTTACCTGTAGGTATTGAACAGTTGTTACTTGATGCTGAACAGCTTGTTGTGAAGGATAAAGCGGCAGCTAAAGAAGTGGAAAACGCAATTGCAGCTTTATCACCAAAAACGTCTACAGCTCAGGATGTGCAGGCAGTCAAAACATCTTTTGAAGCATTAACACCTGTCCAACAGCAGCTCGTGCCAAACGTTTGGACTTTAGTGGATTTTGTACAAGGAAAACACACACTTCCTACAAAAGATAACATACCTAAAAAACCTGATTTATCAGATACAGCAGCTATTCCTGGGAAAACAACTGCAATGACAAAAAATAAAAATACTTATAGAGCCAAAATAAATGTAGCCACATCAGAAATTGACACGGAACGTTATATTCTAACAACAAAAGACAAAATGACCATCATCATTCCACCACTTTATACACTTGTCAATGAAGATGAAGGGGTAATGGATATTCAAGTTACAAAAAAGGCAAACCGAATTACACTTCAAGCTACATTGAATAAAAAACCAGTAACCTTTGATGCCAATATGGAAATCATAATTGAAGGTTTATCAGCAAATTCATCCATCGTTCGCTCAAACGATGTGGGTAAGCGAGTACCTGCCGATTTCATCATCAGTGGAAATCGTCATATTATCCAAACAACTACATCTGACACATTCCAAATCCTAAACAATTAAAATATAAAGCACTAAAGAAATACCAATGAGAAACGATGTTGGTTTCTTTAGTGCTACCCTTTCTCCGTTCAATTTAGAATGAGTTTGAAAGTCAATACTAGAACACCACCGAGTGAAGAACCCCAAAGAATAGTAGATAATATATATCCACTCATGGTCTCTTGCATGATTGGCAGTATATCGCCAACAGTCGCTAATAGTAAGGCTGTTGTTAATGCCTTATTCACACCAATTATATCTTCTGCTAGCATCTCCCAAAACGGTGCACCTCTACTAGATATAAACCTCGCAATAGTATATATGGAGCCTGCTAGCCCATTAGATAATTCAAGTATTATCATACAGCTTATTTGGCATAGATTAAGACAATCCCTACTAAGAAGTAAATACCTGCTATGATATTAGCTGCTTGTTACGCCATGTTGTTGTTTTTTCATGCATGGTTTCCTTCTGTATAGAACTGGGTTGTTATTGCACAAAACACTAACAAAAAGCATCCCTATCCCAGCTCCACTCATTAACAGTCCCATGACCGACCTCGTTTCTTAGGGGCACTCCCAACACTGCAAGGAACAGTGTGATGGCAGCCCACCAGAAATTTGCAACAAACACCAATCCTATTAACCCTAAAATGACACAGGCTCCCCCTACTAACAGAACATTTTTTGCACCAATGTGTGTTGTAAAGCTCCAGAAAGACCTACTGTTAGTACATAACCTAAAAACAGCATTGTTCCTAAGTAACCAGATTGAATGGTTGTGAGACTCAATCCCTCCTGCATAAACGGCAATATAACGCCATAATGCCATACGACCAAAACCCGTAGTTGTAACAATTAATAGCATTCCTGTTATGACAAACACCCAATAATTTTTCATCTTTAAACCCCTTTCATTAATCGAATCTTAGTCCTATGAAAGGTCCATTCTCCACCAATGGAAGGATACTTATACGGTAAAACGAATTTTATTTTAAAGTTGCAGTTAGATTTTTGGATAAACCTTAATGGCTCTTTTTCATTTTGTCCATTGTCCTAGGCCAAGGACTAATTTATGCTAGCCTATATCGATAATGATTATCATTTGCGGAGGAAAAGACATGAAAAAATTTAAGCGATATATGCTCATCTGTAGCCTATTATTACTGGTTAGTATCATACTAGCTGCTTGTAGTTCTACCAATGAAGAGACAAAAAAAGAAGAGAAAACAACATCAGAATCAACAACTCGTGTTTATAAGGATTATTTAGGTCATGAGGTTGAAATTCCTGTAGATCCTGAGAGGGTGGTTTATCATGGAGAAGGATACGGTGATATACTTGCATTGAAAATCAAAACAGTAGGTGCTGGCTTCTCTTGGATTACAAATTACGCTTGGGAAGATCGCGTAAAAGATTTGGAGGACGTTGGTTTTCCTATTAATGTGGAAAAAACATTGTCATTAAAGCCTGACCTTATTATTATTGGTACTTCTGATGATAAGACATATTCACAGCTTTCTAAAATCGCTCCAACTATCGTGTTTGATACTTTTGCGCCATTAAACCAACGTTTAACCGAGCTGGGCGATATACTTAATAAAAAAGAAGAAGCAGCTCAATGGATGGATGCTTATACAGAAAAAGCGGATAAAATGTGGGAGTCCCTTGTAGCTGATGACATCATTAAACCAGATGAAACGGCATCGGTTTTAACATATTATCCAGGAGATCGATTATTTGTCATGGCACGTGCTGGACTTTCTCAAGTTTTATACGATTCAAATGTGCTTAAGCCTGGTGACAAAATACAAAAAATTCTTGATGATGGTACAGGCTTTGCTGAAATCTCTACAGAACTTCTTCCTGAATATGCTGGTGATCGAATTTTCATCCTAACACCAGCCGATGATGAAGCAAAACAATCGACAAAGGAAATGATGGAAAGTCCAATTTGGAAGAACCTACCGGCAGTGAAGAACGGTCATGTCTACACGATTGATATTGAAAAAAGTGATAGTGATGCCTCAACAAGAGAATGGCTGTTATCACAATTACCTAATATGTTAAAAAAATAGCTAACAAGAGACATTTCATCTTAGTTGAAATGTCTCTTTACTTTTTATACAATACATTTAATTGATAATCATTTTCATTTATTAAGGAAGTGAACAGATGGAAGACAACAAATCAGCTTCTATTAATAATGATTTACTATTTCATTTAGAAAATATTGACTGTATTTCGCAGAGCTATCCGTTTATCTTGACTTCTCATCATACATTGATACTTTTTACAAATGGCTGCGGGACATTGACGATTGATGATATTCCCTATTTGGTGACGAAAGGAAAGATTTTTCTTGTACAGCCACAAACTATGATTGATATATCGGATATAAATAATGGTTACTGTTTCTATAAAATTGCCTTTTCAGCCTTTCAGCTAAAACATAAGCACCCTTCTCCACATCTAGGATCTATTTTTTCTGATGAAGTGGAATATACAATTTATCCTTATACACGATTAATTCGTCTTACCGAAGATCTGTATAATATAAATCCTAAATTGGATTTTCTTAAACAACAAGGACTCTTGTATGAACTATTAAATTTATTATTTGAACATCAGCTTCATAAGAACTACCAGATGACAATGACAAAAGCAGTTGAAGAAACCATTGACTATATACATAACTATTTTCGACAGCCTTTAACAGTGAAAAAGCTAGCGGAACTCGCTCGTATAGCTCAATGGCAATATAGTACGATCTTCCAAACCTTAACTGGGAAGAAACCGCTAGATTATATTACAGACTTACGTCTTACAAATGCCAAGAAATTATTGCTACAAACAGATGAGCCATTAAAAGATATTGCGCAGCAAGTAGGATTTGATGATGAATATTATTTTAATCGCCGCTTCCGACAGGTATTTGGAATTCCTCCAAAACAGTTTGCACGACAATCTAAACAAAAAACTGTTGTAAAAGATTGGACAGGACACGAGGTAGCCATTCCTCGCTCACCACATCGTGTTATTTATCATGGAGAAACGTTTGGGGATATGTTGATTTTTGATGTGCAACCAATAGGTGGTGACAAAAACTCTATTAGTAAATCCTTCTATAAAAACCATGTTCCTTATATTCAAGATGTTGCCTTTCCAATCAATCTTGAAAAATCTTCGAAGCTGAACCCTGATTTAATTATCTTTACAAATAATGACGAGCAGCAATATCAAGCACTATCTTCTATTGCACCAACAGTTACCCTAAATTCCTGGGATTCATTGGAGGAACGCGTTCTTTTATTAGGGCAGTGGCTTAGCCAACAACAGCGTGCAGAAGATTGGCTAGAACACTTTAAAACCCAAGAAAAAACGATGTGGCAGCAGCTTCAAACAGTTGTAGAGCCTGGTGAATCGGCATCAGTTTTGACTTTTGATCATGGCAAACGCCTTTTTATTATGGGCTGTACAGGTCTATCCACTGCCCTTTTCCATCCAGATGGATTTCAGCCTCACCCACAAGTCAAAAAACTACTTCAAGCAGGCGAGGGGTATAGAGAAATACCAATAGATCACTTACCTCAGTATGCTGGTGACCGCATCTTTATGTTGTTATCTGATAAACCCGAATCGCAAATGGCTACGATTGAATTGATTAATAGCGATATTTGGAAAGGACTCCCTGCTGTACAAACTAACCATGCTTATTTAGTGGATGCAACAAAGTGGAATTACGGAGATGCCTTTACAAGAGAGAAGTTACTCGGTGCATTGCCAAAGCTATTGGTTACTGCCAGGTAATTCTCATACTTATAATAAGGGGTGACATTCATATATGAAAACGGAAAGTAGAACAGATACGACAACTCAAATATCACTAAAGGATATTCGAGATTATATTGCTAAAAACCATCATCAACCTCTCACGATTGAGCATCTAGCACTCATTTCGGGTCTGAGTTCCAGCTACTTTGGAGAGGCATTTAAAAAGGCATTTGATCAAAGTGCAACAGATTATTTAACGGCGCTACGTATCGGACATGCCAAGCAATTATCAAACCGAACCTCTCCCTCAAACTTTGTTATTAATCCCATAATTATTCGCATAAGTGTTGTCTTTCCTGCACCATTTGGTCCAACTAACCCTATTACTTCACCTTTCGGAACTGAGAAGGAAACATTATTAATTACTTTATTATTTCGATAACTCTTTGTGACGTTCGACAATGTTAAAATATTACTCATATCTTTTCCTCCTTGTAATGCATCTTATCTATTAATTTTACTAATTTACCATAAAAAAGATTTATAACTACGTTTTATTAAAATAGGTATTTATTGTAAAATAATAACATTTATAAATATTATTCTTTCATAAAAAAGATATAGCAAATTTTAATTAAGTAGTTTTTCTCCCTAGCTGAAAAGAGGGTGGATATAATTCATTTTATTGAGAAAAAGTAAAAAATAAGTGTTAGTTTTGTGGTTTATTAAAGTATATGTATTCTAATAACGCAAAAAAATGTTAGACCAAACTTGTAAATGGTCTAACATTTCTTCTTTTGCCCCAGCCTCTTTGTTGTAACTTTACTGTTTTCAGGAAAAACTAATGTCTAACCTTCCCTTTCCTTCACAGCAGGTAAGGAGATCCACAATTTCGTGTAATTTGATATAAAACGATAATGCAACTGAAATGGATTACTTCATGAGTTCTACTATTTCTTAATGTGTAGGACAGGCAAGATCACTTTATAAAAATCAAATAATACTCTAGCTCATCCTCTTTTAGAAAAATATCTAAGAGCGTTCCTTTGCTACCATGTATGACTTGAAATTGCTGAATATACTCAATTTGATTGTCCTAACATAAAGCACTTTGATAGCAGCAAGAGTCCACATAATGCACCTAACTCCTCCTATCTACCTTCTTGCAATTACTACTATAATTGAAAATGATTCTCGAATAAAAGACTGCGAATGTTCACAATTTGACCAACGATTGACACTGTGAAATTTAATTGACCAAAAAAACACCCCTCAGTATATACGCTGAAGGGTGTTGGTGACTATTATGGTTTAATATCAGAGCCAATTTCAAAGTAACTATTATTCATATTATTTTGATTTTTGGCTAATACAATATTACCGAATTTATCTAAAGTGAATATAAAGAAATTATTGCCTTTTCTAAAGATAGGGTTATATCCAGGAGTAGTCGATACAGGAGCAGTTAAATCCAATGTGAATTGCTTTCCTGCAGGGTTTGTTGCTGATAATACACCAGTTCCATACACTAGTATAGAATTGTTAGGTGTGTTAGGGTCTTTAACCAAATCAATTACTAGCTGTGGATCAATTTTAGTTGCTGAGCCCGTAACTGCATAATAATATCTTTGTTCGTATGATAAATCGGCATCAATGTTTACAATAGCGCGCATTGTTTTTGAAGCTGGAACATTGCTTGTACCTATATTTGTACCTGTCACTACTGCATCCTCAATGCTATTTGTAACTGCACCTTGATGTACATATTTACCAAAGTCATTGACATCAAATTTATTACCAGTAAATCCTGTAATTTGATAGTCTACTGCATCATCCTTCATTTTCACTGTAAACGTTTTGTCCATTGTACCAGACGAAGATGGTTTTATAATTAAATAACTTTCATCTGTGGTTTTTGTACCTCTTGTGTAAGAAACAAATTGGTATTCTGATGTTATGTCATCACCATTTTCATTTTCAATACTTAACAAGCTTAAATCATTTATAGTAGATTTGCCATTCGAATCACGCATAATAGCTTCACTAAAAGTGATTGTAAATGTTTCATTAGGATTACGATAAACTATGTTCTGTTTCTTTTTCCCATCGACAATTTTTTCGAACCGTGGTGGTGTACCATCTGAATAAAAGTTTTGTTTCATCCAGCCATTTTCTGTTTCATCATGATTATTACCGCTTGAATCAGCTGTGTAAACAGTAAAATTACCGTACGTATCTTGTGCACCAAAGTAGACAACATATTCTGTATGAGGGGTTAAGGAAATTCCACTCATATCTAATATACCTGAGGCACCTTTACCACTCTTTTTAATAGAAGGACTGGATTTTAGTTTATCTTCTAATTGTTTTCTTTCTGCAGCTGTGTTTATTGTAAGTTTTGCATCTGGATTTTCACTACCATCAGCATTTTTCTTTGGTACAAACCAATAATGAAGTTCTGTTGTCTCATCAGTATTAAAGCTAATAGTAGCTTGTTTATCATCGGGTCCTTTTATAGTACCTGATTTTAACACTAAATCAGAAATTAAAGGCGCCTTAGAATCTCCAATCATTTCTCTCGATGTGATTTTAGATATTTCTCCACCACGATCTTTTAAAACCATATAAACAGAATAGCTTAAGAATGGGTTAAGTTTGTCTTTCGAAATAGTAATTGGGAATTTTTTGGTTTTTTCTTCTAAATCAGCTGGTCCAGAACCCATTTCAACATAAATATCTTTACCATCTATTTGGAAATATCCGGATTTTGATGATGAATCTGCAGCAAATTCATTTACAAAATCACGCTCTGTAATTCCTTTGTCCGTTAAATATTGTTTAAATGTTTTAGTTTCACCATTATCAACAACAGTATCAGGTAGCATCATATAATAGTACGTACCAGCCTTACTTGGTTTAAACTCAACTTCTACTCGTTTGAAATTATCCGATTCATCCGGTTTATTTACAATATTCTCTATGTTAATGACAGGCATTTCAAATTTTTCATGGACGTATTCCGCAAAGTTACGGATATTTCCACCGGGTTGTACTGTATTCGAATTCTCAAAATCATTCCCTGCTAAATCCTTGACACCAGGTAAAATCGTTACGCGTAATGTATCCTTGTAAACAAATCCGGTTCCTGAAGGGATGGTAAATAATACTTTTTTGTCACCGTCTTTGTATTCCACAGAAGAAGGTTTAATTTTTTTCTGACCTGTTGTATTAACAATAACTGTTCCGGATAAATCATAATTATTTACATCTCGCGCACTTTCAGGATCTAAAGCCTCATTAAAATAAACATAAAATTGGTTTACTTTACCTGCAGGTTCAAGCTTCACATTGTCTACAAACGGATGAATATTATCAAGCTCTTTCGTTGTAAAATCCTTAGCTACAGCAGGGTCTACTGAAAAGTTGCCTGATTCATCTTTCATTACTACATAAAGCTGATAGCCTGTTTCAGCCTGTAAGCCTGTTAAAATTTCTGTTATGCCTAATGCGCCAGCCTTTGCTTTCCCTTTACCCGTTGGATTGGCAACAATATCTGCTGTTGTTGGGTCAGGTGCTGTCGTTTTTGGGCGTAAATAATAATAATAGTCTCCAGGTTCACTTGCAGTAAACTTGAATTCAGCTCTTGTTCCACCATGTAAAGGCGTAACTTGTAAAGATTTTACTACTGGTGGTGATGCATCTTTCATTTGGAAGGATTGAGATACAATATCTGATGCATTTTTCGATCCATCTACTACCATAATGTAGATAACATATTCTTTTTTCTCACCTAAATTAGAAACCTTAATAGTATTCTTACCTTTAATGGCTGCACCAGTTCCATGTGCTACATTCTTGTTTGAAAGACGGTTGACCATTTCACTTTTATTTGGTGCCTCTACATCCTTTTCACGCACAATGTAGTAGTAGGTACCGACTTCATCTGAAGTGAAATCTACTTGTATCTCACTACCATTTAGTAATTGGAGTTCCGTAATACTAACAAGAGGTTTTGTTTTATCATCAGGATTTTGGTTCTCATTATCGTCTTTATCGATTGGTTTGCCATCTGGATCAGTAATTTCCCCAACATTATCTTTATCATCTAAGAAGTCATCGAAGATATCATTCGGTGACACGTCCTTAGGTAAAATAACTTTATCAATATACGTATAATCTCCAATATCAATCTTGCCATATGCATTATCAACAAATAATGTGCCAATTCGACCATCAATATACAGCTCTAGATCTGTGTAGCTATTGTAATTGATCCAATCGATATTTCCTGAACCATAAATCGTCAGCTTTGTTTCAGTATTTAAATTTAACGTGCCAATATCGCCCTGAATTTCAAACTCTCGCACATTTCCAATGATGTCTACACGCGGTAGTTTTGTATTCGTTTCAATTTTTGTACCCGTTTGAGAAACTACTAGTCGAGAAACACTGCTGTTATAGAATTCTAAATACTTCTCAACATTTTTCATTTCCTCTTTTTCTTTAGACCAGTTGACGAACGGCTTGTCATTTTCATTATTTGGTTTTGTCCAATTTTGAAGATCGTTTGAATTGTTATTTGACGAATCTTCTCCTTTATTGTTGTCTGGATTCGACCAATTGATAAATGAAATATTGTTACTTGCCACACGACCAAGAGTTAATGGTTGATTGTAAGTTGCACCTAAATGCAATGGTGGGCGAACGGTTTCGTTGACAAACATTGTGCCTGTTAGCTTCATATTCGAGAATTCGATATAATTACCATTTACTACAATCGTTGCACCAAAAGAACCGTAATTTCCATCAAAATCTAGAGAACGTGTGCTTGTCCCACTTGCATTAAGGGTCAATTTTGAAATGGAGCGAATTCCCTTACTCGATAAATCTCCCTCAATGAATGCACCTTTTAACACCGGAGCATTATATTCGTTAAAAATATGAGCAAGACTCTCTGGAATTGTATAAGACTGACCATTTATATATACTGCGTCATCATCCACACTTGTAATTTTGTAAGATGTTTCATTATTTTTCTTCTCTTGAGACCCTACAACAAAAGAAGCAAACTGTCCACGAGTTACAGGATCAAATGGAGAAAATGTAACAGGTGTTGTGCCTTTAGTAATATTCAAATCGATTAAAGTTTGAATATAAATGGCATTATTTGTTTTGCTATTCACATCTTTAAAAATATTATTGTACGTAGGGGAGACCTCTAGATGGAATCCAACTACAACCATTTTGGCTAGTTCGCCTCTTGTCAGCACTTCATTTGGCATAAACGTGCCGTTTGAATAGCCAGACATAATGCCTGCATTTTGCAAGGCCGCCACGTATTTATAATACTGATTGCCCTTTGGAACATCCTTATAGTAAGGATCTTGGATATTTTTTGTATCCAGTTTTAACGCTGTTGCCAGCATTTTCGCTGCCTCTCCACGAGTTACACTGACATCAGGACGGAAAGTATTATCCGCAAAACCGCTCATAACACCCTGAGAATATAGTTTTAATATTTCATTATAATTATCCGAGTATTGGTTAATATCCGTAAAGGGAGAAGTAGCCGCTGCTGCTTTTGGTGGTGGTACTACTACAGCAATCCCACTTGAAGCAAATACTGTTGCAATCAAGGCCTTATTTACTTTTTGGATTTTAGATTTATCCATTCCACTCTTCCTTTCGCTTATGTATTTTGATACGTACAAATATCATTTTGCTCATATCCTTTATATCGACCAAAGGCTAGTGAACCTTCATAGATAAGTTTAAAATAGTCAGGTAAAATTCTTAATACTTATAATAGTTTCAGACTATGCTAATTTCTTTGTCGAAAAATAGTTTCAATTCCCCTTAGTAACCCAGGTAGGATTGATTTCTAGGGATTACTTTTACACTTCTTATGAGCGGGGGCAACTCTTTATGGATCACTTTCTTACTCCTTATGAGCGGGGGCAACTCTTTTGTGATCACTTCTCCACCCTCTTTGAGCGGATTCCTCACTTTTGTGATCACTCCCACACTCCTCATTAGAACAACCTAATTATTCCCAAGCATTTCATAAGGATTCCACCCTATTTGTATTCCCCACCAAATATCAAATGAACTTCACTAAAGCACTCAACAAAAAAAGCCAAGGAGCATCGGTGCTCGCTTGGCTTTTGACGATATATAGGCATGCATCTAGTCGTACTTGGGTGTCATAAGGGAAAGGGGGATAACCTTACGTCTTGTCAAGTCGATCAAGAGATGTGGCCCGAGTTACATATCATTTGAACATGGTTTAAAAGTCATGTGGCGGATGACTTATACATAGCTTGCCCAAATGATGTTTGCATTAATCATTACCCCAAAAATTTGCGTTGTAAGCTCTTTTATTATATTTTTTTTAATCCTTTTTTGAGACTGCAACTTTTACTTGATTGCGCCCTTCTTGTTTCGCTAGGTAAAGTGCGTCATCAGCCGCTTCAATTAGCGCTTCAGTTGTATGTGCCATTGCTGGATAGGCAGCTATTCCTGCAGATAATGTTATTGGTCTACCACATGGACTGACCGTATCGGCCAAAGTTTTTCGTAATTGTTCTGCGACTAGTGTGGCTTCCTCTATCGTCGTGTTCGGCAGAAGTATGACAAATTCCTCGCCACCGTAACGGCAACAGACATCGCCTTCACGAGCTACTGATTCCATTTGTCTAGCTAAAAATTGTAGAACTTTATCGCCTATTGCATGTCCATATGTATCATTCACACTTTTAAAGTGATCTAAATCTAGCAAAATAATGGCATGAGGTATCTTATTTGCTAACCACTCAGCAAGCATTGAATCCATTGTACGTCGGTTCGTAATACCCGTCAGTGGGTCAACAGTAGATTGATCCTTAAAAAAAGAGACCTGTCCATGTAGAAACGATAAGCTTCGAACCAATGCATTCTTCAAAGAATAGGCTTCAAAGTACCATCCACTTACAGATTTTAAACCTTCAACATTTTTCTTATCTAAACTTTCTTCTGTTAATGATGCTAGTTGTTGTAAAGGATTCGCAATACGTGCTGCAGCCCAAAGTACAATGATGATCGAAACAATCATAAGAGGAACAGATTTTATAATGACCTCCTGTACACGATCAAATGAAGGTGCTAATGCTACATCTAAAGGTTTCTGTGCAACAACTCCC
Organism: Lysinibacillus sp. FSL K6-4013; assembly: GCF_038630435.1. Classification (NCBI taxonomy): domain Bacteria; kingdom Bacillati; phylum Bacillota; class Bacilli; order Caryophanales; family Bacillaceae; genus Lysinibacillus; species Lysinibacillus sp. FSL K6-4013. The sequence continues at coordinate 230,376 of NZ_CP152031.1, read as the reverse complement.
CACCCTGTCGATGCCACTGCACTATAGCCAGCTAGCATTTTCACACCTTTTGTATTTTCAACTAGTTGAGCACCATCCTTGCCGGATGTAACAGCCTGAACCACTTTATTTTTGGTTACAACGTCATTAATACGGCTTGGATCTTGATGATAGATAACTCGTCCATCTGAATCAACTACATATACGTAAGAACCATCCTTACTATAATGTTCTCCCAATAAGGTTTTAAAGGCATTAGGTTCCTTTAAATAAATAGTGCCAGCAATCATTCCTAGATATTCATTGGACTCTGAGAAAATAGGGTACGATATAAAAATGATGAGCCGCCCTGTCATCGCCTCATATGGCTTAGAAATAATTGGTGTCTTTTTGGCTAATGCCTCTTTAGCGCCAATTGATGTTAAAACCTCTCCTTTAATCTCTATAGAGGGTGGGGAGACAGATAAAACAAGTCCCTTTGCATTTGTTATAACCACAGAATTGAACATTTGATTTTGCAATCTCAATCGCTCTGTTTCCTGATTCAATACTTGTTCATCATCCATTTTCGTCCTGATCTGATCCGCACTATATCCTAAGATTTGAAAAGCCTCATGTAGATAGGAATCAGCCGTTGAGGCCAATTTTTGAGCATAAACTCTATTCGTTTCTAGCGTATTTTCCTTAATGGAATCAATGTTCATCCTATACCCGCCCCAAACACTACCAATGCTTGTAAAAAAGAATGCCGCCATCGCTACGCCCATTATAAGATGCTTTAATTTTAACTGATGCGATTTCATTTCTGCCCTCCTGTTTATATTTTTTAATATGTATATTTTGAGAGATTCTTTAAACAATTAGTGCCTATTATAAGCAAAGACTCCTATAGGTAAAAGTAACATGTATTAATTGTGTAAGAAGAATCCAATACACCTCTAGGATTGTAACAATAAAAGAGGTCGTATCCTATAGAATCTAGCAAACAAAATTCCAACATTTTAGATACTTAGATTAAATATTCTAACAGCTGACTCTAATTATCTGAAATTTGATAGAAAATCCAAATTCTAATTTTTTTTACTTTTATTGTTATTCTGACATATAAAAGTTGAAGCGTTTATTTTATAATAAAAATTAGCATAGGCAAGTTAAGATTCAATCTGTTATAATACTCATTAAAATATAATAAACTGTAATAATACAGTATATAGAATACGCTTTTCACACAATGGGGATTATGAGAAAAGCGCTACTCGCCATCATCATACAGATGGTTGTGTAGCCTACACAAAAAGGGGTTGGAAGATTTGGGCATTTTAAAGGGGTTAAAAATTCTCGATTTTTCTGCATTACTACCAGGACCAATGGCAACAATGATTTTTGCTGATTTAGGAGCAGATGTCATCCATGTTGAATCTTCTAAGCGAGTTGATTTAACGCGAATTATGCCTCCCTATGACGATGATCACGAGGCATACATCCATCAACATTTAAATCGATCAAAAAAATCCATAACGTTAAATTTAAAATCACCAGAAGCTATCGACATTGTTAAATCACTTGTACAGGAGTATGACGTTATTATCGAAGGGTTTCGACCCGGTGTAATGGAGCGACTTGGCATCGGCTATGAAGCGCTTAAAGAAATAAATCCTAAGGTTATTTATTGTGCCATTACTGGCTATGGTCAAACAGGGCCTTATAGTAATCGACCAGGACATGATAATAACTATCTATCCTTAGCAGGCATACTCGACTATTCCCGCCATAAGGATAAAAAGCCTGTTTCCATGGGCGTTCAACTAGCTGACATAGCTGGAGGGACAATGCATGCAGCAATTGGCGTGCTTGCTGCTGCCCTTCATCGTGAAAAAACTGGAGAAGGACAGTTCATCGATATTAGTATGACAGATGCTGTCTTTTCACTTAATGCTATGTATGGAGCTGCATTTATTGGAGGTGGACGTGTCCCACAGCCAGAGCAAGAAATTTTAAATGGAGGCAGTTACTATGATTTTTACAAAACAAAGGATGGGCGGTTTTTCTCTGTTGGTAGTTTAGAGCCTCAATTTCGCAAATTACTCTGTGAAGCACTCGATATTCCTGAGTTAATCGATAACACCTTCAATGATTCCTACTATACACAAATTCGTTTTAAAGAGGCTGTTCACGACGCCTTTTTGTCCAAGACATATGAGGAATGGCTTGAAGTATTTAACGAGGATTTTGAAGGTTGTGTAGAGCCAGTTCTAACATTTCCTGAAGCATGTGAGCACCCACAGCTAAAGGCACGAGAAATGATTGTAACTATTCCCAAAAGCGATGGGACTATGCAAAAACAAATCGCCTCTCCATTTAAATTTGATGGTGCGCAGCCTGAATACAAGCATGTTGGCGCTAAGCTAGGAGAGCATAATGAGGAAGTTTTATTATCTCTGGGCTTTGATGCTGAACAAATCGAAGCTTTGAAAGAAAAAGGCGTTTTAGAGTAAAAAAAGGTGTCTAATACTGTGACGTATTAGACACCTTTTTTATACATACGCACTAATAAACATACGTAGGTTTTCAAAATGATCATCAATTAGTAGATATTTTTTATAAATCTCCATTAATTTTTCAAAAAGCTCGTACTGCTCGGTGACAAACAATACTCTTAAAATATTTAACATATGCAGAGAAGCACTTTGTGCTACAACATAGTATGGTGCATCTGGTTGACGATAATTGCGTCGCCACTCCTCCACAGACAAGCCAATATGCTGTAGAGAGTTATTCACATGAAGTGCTATATCCTGTTGAACGTATGCCTCAATCGCAATAAGTTGTTCACTACTAAAGTTTTTTTGTACTAATGAGGAATTAATTTTTTTATTCGATGCTAAAACATGCTCTTTTAATAAAAGTAAGCCATCCTCATAACGTGCCATTTTTACATAGTGCTCAAGTAGAATGGCATATAAATTTTCTAAATAATTTAGCTGATAATTTTTAATAATGGCAGGTGGTGTTGGTTTACGATTTGGTAATAGTTCTTTATACTCCAGTAGTATCTCAATGGCATAATTATTTATTCGTTCATCCTCTAATAAATATTCACCATAATGTATAACCTTTTCACTCTGCTGTTCTCTATTTGCTATATGAAATAAAATATAGGCAATTAACACTTTTTCCTTCTCTGATAGTGCATACATTGAGTAGCGCCATTCGGCTTCAAATGAGGTAATAAACGCTTTGACACTATTAAAATCACCTTCTGATAAGCAGTAATGAGTAACAATTTGATAAAGACGTAACTGTTTCTTTGCCAAACAGCTAGCATTATGCTTATCCACATGAGTTATACACTTATCCAGTATTGCCTTATAGTTATACACAAAGTTATCCACATGTTCACAATTTTCTCTCATAGATTGCTCGAAATGTCCCATTATTTCATAAAGAAATGTGAATTGCTCTAATGGTTTGTGGATAAGCAGTGAATAAACTTTTTTTGTGAAAAGCCAATGCCAAAAAGACGCATGCTCTTTATACATCATATGCACTAAATATTCATCTTGAAATTTATATAAAATAATTGATTGTAGCTCATTAACTGGCATAGCCATTTGCATTCGTTTTCCGAAAACCAACCAAATTAAACGTTCTAAGTCTATTGTATGTTGGGCAAAAAGCTGCTCAAAAAAAGTATCTTTACCTTTTTGTGTATAGAAAAAAGCACTGAGACGCTCATTCACAAATTTTGAATCCAAACCATACTTGTCAAAATACATTTGCATTTCTGTTGATACATGACCCCAATATTTACGTGCTGTGGAAAAGGCAATATTCTTAGCCGTTTCTTCGTTTACTAAAAATAGTTTGGGTGAAAGCGAAGTACCAAGTATTTTTGGATCTTCTTGTAGATTTGACTCTGCCTCCAGCCATGTTGCTAGTATATTTTCAGCACCCTTTTCACTTTTTTGTTTATAAGCCATGAATAATTGCTCATCACAGTCCAACAGCATAAAAATGGATCCTCCCATCAATTTCTACCAACAAAGATCTTCCCCTACCATTCAAATACATGTTTTTTACACTCTTTCTTCAATATAACAAATCTTAACTAACATATGCTAAAAAAATATCGGTATGCATAGCGAAAACGTTAACAAATAAAAAACCATCTATTAAGTGAACACACTTCATAGATGGATATCATCCTTACCAAAACAATGGATATTTTCTTTTTTCTCGTAAATTATTTATCAGCAACCCGAAAAATACAATGATGACTGCTCCAATGAATACAGGGGTTAGTAAATAATTCCAACCATAACCTCCTAAAATAATAATTATAGGATTAGCGCCTGCTGGAGGATGGATGACACCTAAAAAGGCCATAAAAAATATAGTTAATCCAACGCCAAGACTAATAGACAATATATTGGAGCCTAGTAATGAATACATGGTCAACCCAATAAAGGCTGAAATGAAATGACCTCCAATTATATTTCGAGGCTGTGACAATGGTGCATTCCAGACGACAAATACAAGAACACAGCTACCACCTAATGATGCCATTAACCAAGGTGAATCGGTAATGTTAGTTAGCCATAGCAACACAAAAATGCATATTAATCCACCTATTGCTCCAGTAAAGGCATCTGCGAAATTTGTTCGAGAAGGAGCATGACCTCCTCCTCTCATTTTTAATATAAAAGGTTTTATACTACTCTTTTTCTCTATTTTGTTTTCCGCACCTATAATTTCTGTCATTCGACACCAACTTTTCTCTTCCATACTCATTTATTTATATACGTCATGTTAATCATTGTTAAACTTTAACTATTATATCAATACAACAATAGATTTCAATCCAAACTTCAAATTTCAGACAAACCTTTACTTATCTGACTTGTAACCCATACAAAAAAGCAAACTTTTAAAAGTTTGCTTTTTCAAGAAATCATCTATTAGTCATATTGTTTTTTAATAGTTTTATATATTCTTACCTTTTTCAATACGGATTTAGGTACTTGGAAGGTGGCTGTAACAACCCCTGGATGGCGTCCGATTTCAATGGAGCCTGTGATTGTTGCTCTATTTAAAACCTCTGGCTCGCTCATCTCAAATAGCTTCGCAGCTCGATTGATCGCGTTATCAGTCGCATCGTTTAACGTTTTCCCAGAACCAACCACCGACACTGGGAATGCATCCTCTACCTGTTTAACACCGAATTCCTCCGCTAGCTCACGTGCACGACGTTTTTCTTCCTTCGTAAAGGGCTTTGCTGTGTAAGGTAAATCTTCTACATTTGGTAGTAAAATAGGGCCTTCCAATGCTACTTTTTTCAAGACTTTTACTTGAAGCTGCACAATCCCCGCTACATCGGTTGTATGACCAGCAATCTCCCCATCCCCTTGCATGGCATGCATATCTCCAATATATACACCACCGCCTGGTACCTTAACCGGACAAATTATTGTCGCCCCTTCACGAACTCGGCTGATATCCATATGTCCATCGGTACGATGTAAATCCAATTCATCTTGGGTAAAAGCATATTCATGTGGTGCTCCAATTAAGAATGAACCAAAGTCACCAGCATTATGAGAATCTGGCATCGCTTTAGAAGGGGTTGTACCAAGCTGACCTAAAAATGGTCGCATTCTCGCCATTACACCTACTAAGTCACTTGGAGCTAGTGCAACAACAGGATTTTGTACAGAATTTTCAGGTGTTCTCATGAAGTTCCTAGCATCAAGTGCAATTCGTCTAGCACCCTCACGTCCAACAGTCACACCCATTTGCCCTTTATGATCTAGTGCCATCGTATAGCCATTTGTCATTTTAAAGGGTGCGGTTTCTGTATCACATGTTGAACATCGAATTGCATGTGGCCCTATTCCTTTTACAACTGTGCTTGGGTGAAGCTTGCCACAGCCTGGGCATTTTACAGAAACAAACGGATCACCAATGAATCGATCTACAATTGCCTCATCATGACCAGATGAAGTTGCAAGAGATGTGACCTGAATAGATTTAATTTTTATAACAATAGCGTCACCCACCTCTGCCCCTTCTACAAACACGGGCTTCGTAACTTCATGTCCTCCACGAATAGTGGGTGTAAGCATGGGCCCCCAACACCCAGGTGTTGTATTGGCAATAATCGTTCCACCATCCTTAACCGGTCCTAACATCTTTTGTGACGGATCTAAAATACCATCAATAAACTCATTTACGAACAATGTCTCAGCGGCTTGAGGTCGCTGTATAAAATCATCACTTTCTACCTCTTCTTTTTCTAGCACATGCAATTCGTTTGTCATTTTCTATCACGCTCCTAGAATAATTTTTATGTATATCGTTATATGTTAAAAATGCTCTCCACACTTGCAGAGAGCTATTTTTATCAATTGTTCATATATAAATCAAAAATATGTGAGAAGTCTTCTTTTTTATACTTATCTTTATGATCGATCATCCAAGTATTTGCAAAGCGTGTAATTTCCTCGAATGACGCTGATGGAGAAATGTTGTCATTGCCAATTCGTCCAAGTGAAGAAGAAGCAATGTGTAAACTTTTTTCTGCTACTTCTAGCTTATAAGCATTGTTCTTTTGTTCATAGCTAATGGCATGTAGTGCTTTATATAAATCTTTAATATCATCTATAAAGCGTTTATGAATGTCGATGGATAGTGGGGAATTGCCGATTGTAAACTTAATTTCGACATCAAGGTCGATTGTTCCTGCTGTTTCGAGAAAAACTTCTGTAACAGTATACATTGAATAATCATAGCGTCGCAGTAATCGTTTCTTACTCATAGCGCTTTCGCCATCTACATGAATAATGGCACGATTCGTAAAGCAATACTCATCTGCCTTCGTTTTAATTAAAAAATAAATTTTTTCATCAATTTCATGTAAGATAAAATCATCTGCATCTGTCTTATCATAGTCCTCTCGCGGTACAACCACTCCAATATCTGAAAGTCCAAGTGCATCTGCTGCTATTTTTTTAAACATCGTCATTCCTCCTAATTTGTCATACTCTTTTTACGCTTTACCATCTCTAAAGGTTTCACTATGGAGCGGTTTATATACAAAATGTTGCTTCTCTTAAAATCATCTGTTGGTTAAGATGTGCAAACCAACATTTCCTCTTTTCTATACATTTCATTTATAATGATTGTCAGTAAAGATTCTTCCAAATCGAAAGGTCGTGTGAACAAGTGCAAGAACCAACCATTTTAGTAGTGGATGATGAGGCTGATTTAGCGAATCTTCTTAAAGTAAGCTTACAAAAAGAGGGCTACAAACAAATTTATACAGCTGGCACCATTCACGATGCTTGGACAAGCTTTCAACAAACAACACCTGATATTATACTTCTAGATGTCATGCTTCCAGATGGTGAGGGCTACGATTTATGTAGGCGTATCCGTGAAGTATCCCATGTCCCTGTACTCTTTATGTCTGCTAAAAACGAGGAAATCGATAAAATTTTAGGATTAGCCATTGGCGGAGATGATTATATTACAAAACCTTTTAGTCCTAAAGAAGTTGCCTATCGAGTGAAGGCTCAATTGCGTAGAGCTGGCTATCAAACACAAGATACCGTAACGAATATTGTTGAAAAAACACTACAAATTGGACCATTTCAGTTGAATGCCGATGAAACTGAGGTGCATAAAAATGGCGTATTATTGGAGTTAACAGCTAAGGAAATTGGATTAATGGCATGCTTTATGCACAATCCCAATCGAATCTTAAGTAAAGAAACATTGTTTGAACGTGTATGGGGAGAGGATTTCTTCGGTTCTGATAACACTGTTATGGTGCATATTCGTCGTTTGCGTGAAAAAATTGAGCAGGATGCCTCTAATCCTCTATATATCACAACTGTAAAAGGACTTGGCTATAAGTTTGTCATGCCAAAAGAGGCACAAGAATGAAGTGGAAATTAACCGCTCGCTTTCTCCTTTCCGTACTTTCTATCGTCATCATTGTTATTTTCGTCAATACAGCTATCTTCCTGGGACTCCTTACTTATCGGCTAGCAACTGACTCTGAAGGCGTTTCTGCCACCGAAGAGGAAGACTTTGTGCGAGAATTCCAAAAAAATATCGAGATAAAAAATGGAGCAACCTCCATACGTGCAGAAGGACTCGAACAATTGCATCAAAGAAATGCTTGGATACAATTGCTTGATGAAAATGGCCAAGTTATTGATTCTCATTTTGCACCAGATAAAGCACCATTGCACTATGCACCTATCGACTTAATTCAAGTATATAAATATAAAGAATTCGATTCTGATACTACGGTGTATATTGGCAGTAAGGGTCCCATTAGTTATTTAATCGGTATTAAAGGGAGCGGTGTTACAAGAATTGTGACGCATGTTTCTGGCACATCACTCTTACAGTTTATAGGAAAATTTGGCCTGTTCATCGTGATTGCGGACTTGTTAGTAGCTACATTAGTAGGGTGGCTTTTTGGTCGTACATTAACAAAGCCTCTTTATGCGATGATAGATCGCATTCACCATTTAAAAAATCATGATCATACGTCTATTAAGGCTCCTGGTGGTGTCTACAAGCCGGTTTTTGAAAATTTAAATGAAGTATCACGAGAATTGGCAGCTCATGAACAGGAACGAAAGAGACTAGAGATCATGCGTGAAGAATGGATTAGTAATGTCTCCCACGATATGAAAACCCCACTTGCCTCTATACGAGGTTATGCAGAACTATTGAATGATGCACAAATAACCAATACTGAGCAAATGGAGTATGCACAAATTATAGAAAAACAATCATTGCATATGCAAAATCTACTGGATGACTTAAATTTAACGATGCGTTTAAGACATCAACAGCTTCCACTTACACTAAATGAAGTGAACATGGTGCCTTTTATTCGAGAGATAGTGATTGAAACATTAAATACACCACAATATGAACAAGCTAATCTTATGTTTGAGGCGACAACCGAGAAAAGTCTGCATCAAATCGATGAACATTTTATGCGCAGAGCTATCATGAACTTTTTACACAATGCATTGCTTCATAATGCTCCCGATGTATCTGTCCATGTGTCTGTTGATGAGCATACTCTTACAATTTCTGATAATGGCAAGGGGATAGACCCAGAGGATTTAGAACATATTTTTGAACGCTATTACCGAGGCACAAATACGGACAATACTGCTGGGACTGGTTTAGGTACAGCTATTGCTAGAGATATCATTGAGGCTCATGGAGGAACAGTAACCATCACCTCGGAAAAAGGAAAAGGTACATGCGTTATTATTGATCTACAAAAGGGATACCAATAAGTAATAAACCAAATTTAACCAATTAGATTTTGGCACTACCGCTTCGTTATACTGCGCTTACGTGTAAAAAAGAAGGAGTCTCATATAATTTTGAGACTCCCACTTTGTGCTATTTCATTTGATCCTGTACTTTAGCAGGTAATTCATGGAATTTCACTTCATCAAATGAAGTAACTTCTGTTTCCTTTTTCACGTAAAGCTTTAAATAAGCATCCTGGCGTAAATTTTTATGAGCGGAAAACTTTAATGTTTTCTTTCCCCCATTTTTATCGTAAGAAGGTAGCTCGTACCAATACATTTTAAAGATTTCACCACTATCTGCCTTATACTCCTCTACCTCACCATCAGCCGTGATATGAACATAGTAAGTATCTTTATTTAAACGGTTAAAATCTACTGTCATCAATACAATCAACCCTGCTACGAATAAGATGAACAACGCACCTATTCCGAAAAATACTTTTTTCATATTAATTCCCCTGTCTCACTATTTTATAAAACGAACGAACCGTAAAGATATAATAAATAAAGTAAATAGCTGAATATGCAATCATCCACAAGATGACTGGTTTTGTAATATTCATGTTAAATAGCTGTGAAAATGCTAGTAATGCAAACGCACTATGTGCAATCCCTACAATAAGTGGCGCACTAAAGATAACAGCGACCTGTCCTGCTACTGTCTTTAAGATTTGCTTACTATTTACACCGATTTTATTTAAAATAGCATATTTCGCCTGATCTTCTTCGGCTTCCGTTAAAATTTTGAAGTAGATAATACTGCCCGTTGCTGCTAGGAAGACCAATCCTAGGAAGCTTCCCACAAACAATAGGGCACCTACTGTTGCTAAACTATCCTCATAGCTTTGCGGTACACTAGAGAATGATTCTTGCTGTTCAGTAGATAACTGCTGGTAAATGTCTTTTGACACGTCCTGTTGTTTCAAATCATTGTCTAATCCAACAACCTGCATCATGATCTCATCGCCATCAGTAGCTTTAAATTCTTGATCATTCACAACGAGAACTGTTCCAGCTGCTATAAAGTTTAACACGCTTTCCGTGTACATCTTCTCTACATGAAAGGAGTCGCCGTTTTGTAGCTTAAAGTCCTCACCTGTAAAATCATGTGAAAATCGTTCATCATAGGCTGCATCAAGTAAAACCGTAGAGCCATCTGCAATGTGTAGCTCTTTATCCTTGCCTTGTAATTTCGCTAAGCGGTTATAGTCCGATTCCTTAAGTAATGTATATTCGAAAAATGAGAATTCATTATCCACACGTAAATTTTTCACAGCCAGTGCTTCATTATATAAGACATCCTTTTGTGAAAATTCTACTATCTCGCCTTTCCACATAAATGTGTTTGGCAGCATCTGACGTACAGAAGCTTCTGCATTGTAATACATACCGAAGACACCGCCACCTGCTGTAATCGTAGTGGCACTTAAAATTGCAATAATTGACAACGATTTAGCATTTGCTCGAATACGATACAATAGCTGAGAAACACCGATTAAATTTAAGCCCTTCCATGACCATGATGTTGCTTTTTTTAATGCTGTTAACACAAAGACACTCACACTATGGAATAGAAGGTATGTCCCTGCAATTGTTACGCCAATGACCATTAATGGCGTACCTAACACCGTAAAGAATCGCCATATTTTACTCGTAAACATATCAGAGGCAGCTGTATAATAACCAAATGCAATAAATACAGTGCCAAGTAAAGCAGCTACTAATGATGCACGTGGAATTTGCTCTCCCTGTTTGTCTGCATGGAATAAATCAATTAGCTTGAATTGATAAATCACACGGTAACCTTGTAAGGATGTGAATAAAAACAATAGTGTAAAAATGCCCGTTGTATTAATTAGTGCCTCCATTGAAAATGTCAGACTACCAACCACTTCATAGCCCATTAAGCGAACTAGTATCATTAATAACCCTTGGGACATAAAGAAACCTAGAAGGATACCAAACACTAGAGAGACAAGCCCTATGACTAAATTTTCAAAGAAGAGCATTAAGCCAATTTTTTGCTTACGCACACCAAGTAAAGAGTAAAGGGCTACTTCCTTTTTCCGCTTCTTCATAAAAAACGAATTGGAATAGGCCATAAAGATAACAATGAAGAACAGAAGTACGACTGACGAGGCACTCATCAATCCTTTAATTTGTTGTGACGATTGCTTTAAGGCTGAAAGATCATCATTGTATTTGAGCGTCACAAACGTAAAGTAAATAACGATACTAAATACCATCGAAGCAATATATAAAAAGTAATTCGATAAATTGCGTTGAATATTTTTACGCGCTAAACTAAATAACGTCATTTACTCCACCCCCGATGCTAGACAGCACCTGCAAGATCTCTTGGAAAAATTGCTTCCTCGTTAGAGTCCCACGTTGAATTTCCTTAGAAAGCTGTCCATCCTGAATAAATAGTATGCGCTGGCAGAAGCTAGCTGCAAAGGCATCATGGGTAACCATCATAATTGTTGCGGCTTGAGATTGGTTTAAATCACTTAAGCTTTCTAGCAAGTCAGTTGCAGATTTTGAATCTAGTGCACCTGTAGGTTCATCAGCAAAAATTAATTTCGGCTCTGTCACTAATGCTCGTGACGAGGCGGTACGCTGCTTTTGCCCACCTGAAATTTGATAAGGATATTTATTTAATAATTCACTAATGCCAAACAATTCAGCAATGCGGTCAACTCTTGCATTAATAGCCTTTGTTGGCATCTTCGCAATCGCTAGCGGTAAGACAATATTTTCTCTCACTGTTAAAGAATCGAGCAAGTTATAATCCTGGAAGATAAACCCTAAATTATCACGACGAAAATCTGCTAATTCAGCATCCTTCATACGGGCCAAATTGGTATCCTCAATAATAATTTCACCAGTCGTTGGCGTATCAATCGTTGCTAATACATTAAGAAGCGTAGATTTCCCCGCCCCAGAAGGACCCATTACACCAACAAACTCTCCCTTTGCTACTTCAAATGATATATTCGATAGCGCTGTAAAAGTATTTGCGCCTTTGCCGTAAGTTTTTCCAACGTTTTGTACCTTTAATAATGGCGTCATATACGCTCACCTCTTCTTTCTGACTTTAGTATACGACCTCAAACTTACAGCAAATTTGTCGCAAGCTTACAGCAACCTTAAATCCTCAGCTTTTTGAAATTTATAGACAAAAAAAAGATTCATACACAAGTAGTGCATGAACCTTTCTAATCTATTGAGCTAATACTTTTTGAATATCTTCCTCAAAGCTACTTGGCTTATCTGCTGAGGCGTATCGTCCAACAACCTCTCCATTACGGTTTACAAGGAATTTTGTAAAGTTCCATTTAACACTATTGCCTAAAAATCCTTTGGAGTGGGAAGTGAGATAATCGAAAATAGGATGTGCTTCTTTACCATTCACCTTAACAATCTCATGCATGGGAAATGTCACACCATATGTTAATCGACATTGGGAGGCAGCTTCTTCAGCTGACGCTAGCTCTTGTTTAAATTGATTTGATGGAAAACCAAGTACAACCAGACCTTGCTCCTGATATTTTTCATAGAGACCTTCTAATTCTTCAAATTGTGGTGTAAAGCCACATTTGGAAGCTGTATTAACAATTAGCATCGGCTTTCCTTTATAACGTTCAAGGCTATAGATAGTACCATCTTCTAAAGTTACATTAATATCATAAATGCTCATCTCTCTACCTCCTATTATAAACGTCCATTCATTCTTGCCACCTGCTGCAAAGGGTCCCAAACACCGTTGAATGGTGGTGCATAGGCCAAATCTAAATCTAGCAAATCAGGTAAGGTCATTTTACTATATAATGCTGTCGCAAACACATCGATACGCTTATCAACTCCCGCTGGTCCCACGATTTGTGCACCCAATAACAATTGATCACGCTTGCGAACGACCACTTTTATAAACATACGTTGTGCACCTGGATAATAGCCGGCTATATGGCGTGCAGATAATTTAAATGCCTCATAGTCAAAACCAAGCTCTTTAGCATCGCGCTCATTAATACCTGTTGTAGCAATAGTTAAATTGAAAAATTTTAAAATAGAAGTGCCCACAATTCCTCTAAACGGAGCAAATTTGCCTGACATGTTGAGACCTGCTAAACGACCTTGCTTATTAGCAGTCGTTCCTAAAGGTATATAATCTAAACGTTCTTTCACAATATTAAAGTGAGTTGCACAATCGCCAGCTGCATAAATATTTTCAAGGGAAGTCTCTAAATGGCGATTTACAATGATCGCTCCATTTTTTGCAAGTGCAATCCCAGTATTCTTTAAAAACTGTGTATTTGGTTTTATGCCTGAAGCGACAATGACTAAATCCGTCTCTAGAACGCCATTATCTGTAATAACACGTTCCACTCGTTTATTTCCTTCAAAAGCTTCAACGCTCGTATTTAATAACAGCTCTACATCGTTCCTTTTCGCTTCCTCATGAACATGCTGAGCAAGTTCTTCATCTAAAATACGGGCCACATGACTTCCGCGCTGAATAAGCCTTACCTTTTTCCCACAGGCATGTATGGTTTCAGCCATTTCTAAACCAATATAGCCACCACCTATGATGGTTACCTGCTCAATCTCTGATGTTAAATCTGCCATCAAATCTTCCAGTTGAGGAATTGTTTTCACAGTATGGATACCTTCTAGCTCAATCCCCCTTTTCACAGGCATGACTGGACTAGCCCCCGTTGCAATAAGAAGTTTATCGTAGGTAATCTCAAATTTATCACCACTTGCTTGTGTACCTGTAATAACCTTCTTCTCTATGTTTACATTCTCTACCTCATAGCCAACTCTTGCATCAATGCCATACTTATCTCGAAAAGTTTCGACATCTCTTGCAATTAAACGTTTGGTTGATGAAATACGACCATCTACAACATAAGGCAATCCACATTGCCCATATGAATAAATAAAACCACGTTCTAAAGTAGTTATTTCTGCCCCTGGAACATTCCGATAGATTTCCATTGCTGCAGACATACCTGCAGCATCTCCCCCAATGATGACGTATTTCATTCTACAAGCCCCCTTATTTTTTCCTTGTTGCCATTAAATCTGCATATTGATCGATATACAAACGTCGTTTTCCACCACTTACGATGACCCTTACCACGTGAACGGCTATTATCATTGTAAGTGCAAAGCCTGCTATTGCGGCAAGTAGAGAAATGACAATTTGCAGAACATAAAATGGTGAATCCATATCTAATTGAATGTCACCTAATGTTGAAATGACATCTGATAAACACAAGGTAGCGATAATGGCAATACAGCGACGCCATGATTGCTTTACAATACTATTGCCATTCTTGTTGACCATTGTAAAACGCATCACCTTCATACCGAGCGTTGCACCATTCATTAAACTTGGCATCAAACCAAAGAGTACAATGTACAGAGCCATTTTCACTAAGAATTCAAAAGTACCACTGTACCCTGTCAGAACACCAATAATCATCCAAACCAATTGGGCGATAAATAAATCAATGACCAATGCTAGTAAAATAGAAATCGGCTTAACAATATCATTTTTTTCCATTTCAGCAGCTTTAGCCTCAACCTCTTCATGAGAGGGGAATAATGCCCAAACAATTGGTGCTAAAAAGAAGCCTAGGAGCGCACCTACACTGTTTAGTAATAAGTCATCTACATCAAAGATTCGGTATGCGCAATTAAAGATGCCATAAATGCCTGTTCTTTGTGTGACCTCATAAAACAATGTTAGCAAAAAGCTAATTAAAAATGCACGTTTCCAGTACCTTCTTTCTTTAAGAAAATATCGCAAGTAAACGCCGAATGGCATCAGTAGTAAGAAATTAAAGAAGGCTTGAAAAAATGCCTGCTGTTTTGTGATAGCAAGCCATGTAGATGGATTTGTTAAAACTACTCCACTATCCTTTAGAACATCATCAACAAATTGAAAAAGTCGCAAATTAGTATGAACGGTGTCTTGGGATTGAAGTGAGCAAGTATCTCTGGTAGATGGAAATGGTAATAATACTAAACAAAGCGCAGATAAAAAGTAAAAAATAAATGAGAACATGATAATGGTTTTGGACATCGATAAGTATCCATACTTTCGATACGTATAAATAAGCCATGGTATAAATAGTACGAAGGATAACATGATGGTTATGAAAAAAGCTATAAAAATGGATTGTGTATACGTTGACATAGAAACACCTCTCTCTTTAAATTGCCCTATTTTCTGAACACTAAAACTAAGTTTAGTCCTTCAATACTACATGTATATTTCATCAAGCTTACATAATCCTTAATTCAATAAAAAAACAGGTAAAGAATATATACTCTCTACCTGTTACTTACTATGCTTTCGCTATTTCTTCTTTACAGAATGTCAAAATTTCTTCTAGTTCATCATCCTCTAATGCAAAGTCTAAATATTCACCTTCAGCCTTTTCCATGATGAAGTAATTTAATATGAATGGTTCTTCGTCTTTTTCACCAATAAGGACACGAATTTCAATACCAGCTTCGTGGTAAAGCTCATCCTCTTCATCAATTTCTACATCCAGTATAAATTCATAACGCTTACCTTCAATAATATTTGTTGGGTCTAAAATTTCTTCCATTGAGAATTGTGTAATTTCCATTATGTTTGCTCCTTTTTCTTTAGCTGTTCTTTTCTATATTAAATCAATTTCAGCATGGGTCAACTAGAAAAGCCGTATACACCTGTAAGTAATTATGCCACAATGAAATGGAATTAATTTAGAACTAAATTTCCCTACATACAAGGAGGCTTTTTCATGAAAGAGCTACTATATTATCAAGACGTTATGTTACAAGAGTTTGATGCAACTATTATTGGTAAAGGAACTGATGAATCAGGCCGTCATTATGTTGTACTATCGAACACCGCTTTCTATCCAACTGGTGGAGGTCAACCCCACGATACAGGTACATTGAATGCGTTGGAGGTCATAGATGTTGAAAAAGTGGATGATGAAATTCGTCACTATATTCAAGGTGATCTATCGACTTTAGATGGCGTCGTACATGGAAAATTAAATTGGCCAAGACGATTTGATCATATGCAGCAGCATGCTGGCCAACATATTTTAACAGCTGCTTTTGTTGAGCTTTTTAATGCACAGACTGTAAGCTTTCATCTAGGCAGTGAGCAAGTAACAATTGATCTTGCTGTAGAAACGATTTCTGAGCAACAGCTTGCAGCAGCAGAAGCAAGAGCCAATGACATTATTTTAGAGAATCGCCCTATTCAAACTACCTGGGTTACAGAACAAGAGCTTGGTAACTATAACCTTCGTAAAGAAGTAGCCGTGACGGGTGATATTCGACTTGTGATTATCCCTAATTTTGATTACAACGGTTGTGGTGGCACTCACCCTACATCTACAGGACAAGTTAGTACCATCAAAATATTAGGTACCGAAAAAATGAAGGGCAATGTGCGCGTTTCTTTTGTTTGTGGTCAACGTGTATTGACTGAGCTTGGCATGCGAAAAAAAGTATTAGCAGACGTTGCTCGACAATTAAGTGTCCCTGAGATTGAAGCTGCCACAGCACTCACAAAAGTTCTATCTGCTCAAAAAAATACAGAAAAAGCACTTGCTGCTGCGAAAGAGGAATTACTCACGTATGAAGCAAAGGCACTTGTTAATAACGAGGGTGTAGTAACAGCTGCTTTTAATCAGCGAACAATGCAAGAGCTACAAAAAATAGCCCGTATTATTGTTACGGAACAGAAAGATGTAATAGCTCTACTTGTGTCCGAAAATGAAGGCAAGCTACAATTCGTTGCAGCAAGAGGTAATAATGTTTCAAAAAGCATGAAGGATGTTGCTCAAAAGGCACTGCCTCTTATTAATGGTAAGGGTGGCGGAAGTGACCAAATGGTACAAGGCGGTGGCGATTACACCGTTTCGAAAGAAGAATTACTAGCAGCGATGCAAGACGCTTAATTGCATAATAGAGGAGCTATCATTAATAGACAGCTCCTCTCTCATTTAATATTTAAATTTTTGAATGGCTTCATATAAACGTTTTGCCATTTCTGATAGTTTTTCAGTTTGATTGTTCATTACTGCTACCGTCTTCAACTGTTCCGCTGTTGCATCTGTTACCTCATGAACATAATCGCTTGCTGCATGTGCAGTAGCTGCCATTTCTTCCATAGATGCTGAAACTTCCTCCGTATTGGCAGACATTTGTTCAGCTGAAGCATTCATTTCTTCAATTTGACCTGCTATTTCTCCTACTGCTTGAACCATTTCCTCGAAGCGTTCTCCAACTGCCTCAATGGAAGCTAAACCACGCTCAACATTATCTTCACCTGATTCCGCTGCTTTTACTACTTCTAATGTATAAGATTGAACTCTTTCAATGAGCACATTAATTTTAGTAGCTGATTCTGCTGTTTGCTCTGATAGCTTGCGAACTTCTTCCGCTACAACGGCAAAGCCTTTACCAGCATCTCCTGCCCGTGCTGCTTCAATAGAGGCATTTAATGCCAATAAATTCGTTTGATCGGAAATATCGGTAATCATTTTTGAAATTAAGCTAATTTCCGTTGACTCTTTTTCTAGTTTGTGAATAATTGTTAGTTCATCTGTTGTGCCTTGCTGAATCTCATTCATACGACGAATTGATTGTTGGACAGCATGATTGCTTTCACTAATTTTCTGGGAAATAAAATCTGTATTACAAGCAATTGTGGAGGCAACTTCAGCTACATTTTGTATCCCCATTGCCATTTGTTCCATTGCTGAGGCACTTTCCTCTGCCATCACAGTTTGACTTTGTGCCCCTCGATCTACTTCACTTATTGCACCAGCAATTTGTTTTGAATGCTTTGTTACTCCGTTTACATCTCCCATTAAATCACACGAAGCTTCATTCACTGCCGTTGCTTCTTGACTGACTTTGACTATCATTTCCCGCATATTATCAATCATTCGATCTAATGCACGTGCCATCGTTCCCATTTCATCAATACGTTTCAAATATTTTTCTGGAATCTCCTGTGTAAAGTCTCCTTCTGATAACCCCTCACTAATGCGAAGTACATGTCGAAGTGGTCTACTAACAGAGCGGGAAATGGCAAACGAGATGCATAGCCCGAGTATCGAAACAATGATCGTAGTGACTATAAAGTTTGTCTTAAGCTTAGAAAGCCCTGAAAGCATCTCATTTTCTAATGCGATAACACCCATTTTCCAACCATTATCAAGGGTATGATAGCCCATTAAATTAATTCCTGCATCTTCCGTTTCAAAAGAAAAATAACCGTTATCATTAGCAAGCATTTCTTTAACAGCCATTGCCCTGCCTGTCTTGAGACCTGTTTCGTCTGCTTCCTTGATTGGATTGTATTGCTCCTTCACATACGCGTGATTATTATGTCCAATAATCGTTCCGTTAGCGTCTAGCATAAATGCGTAGCCACTGTCTCCAACCTTAATGCCTTCTACTATTTTAGATAGGTAATAGCCATCAATACGTGCCAATAATAAGGCTTTTTCACCTGTTACTGTTTCAATTGGAGAAACGATTAAAATGACTGGTTCACCTGTCACACGACTAATCGTAATTTCAGACATGACAGACTTACCAGTAAAGCCTTCTTTTACGTAATCACGATCCCCTAGTTCAGCTGTTGTATCATCTAGATAATGAGCAACCCCATCAGCGTTGATAATGCCAAAGCCTAAGTAATTTTCATTACTAGCAAGTCGTTTCGATAGATATTTTTTCTGCTTCTCAAAGTCCATGCTCCGAACTGCCTCTTGCTCTGCAATTGCTTCCACTTCCACTAGTGTTAATTGGAAGTGTTCTTCTATGTAGTGAGAAATATCCTCTGCTCTTGAAACCAAATTAGATTCCACTTGCTCATTCACAGCTTTTGTACTATTTATCCAAGTAGATAGCCCGAGCGTGCCGCATGTTACAAATACAAGAGCTATAATTGCAACGATTAATTTACCACCAATACCTTTTAACCACATTTCTCTTTTTCTCACTTCTTCCATTTTTAGCTATACAAACCACATATTTTTGCATAACTTCAGAGTAAAGTCACTAAAAGTAGAAGTCAACAAAGATTTTCCAATATGATTAATAAATGTATAATAATACCATTATAACTATCCTTATAGTGCTAACAATTTTCTACAAAATTTTCAATTCATATATCCTTCTTGTTATAAAAAGACAGAGAATATAAAGTTGTTGGATTAAATTTAAACATTTTCCAACAAAAATTGATTATAATTCACATTTTTTGCTGATTATTAAAGATAGGATCCGTTTAACACATTTTGAGGGGAGGATTTCCATGAGTTCAGACAAAAATAATGTTTCTCGTCGAGACTTTTTAAAAACAACAGGTATTGCTGCTGGTACATTAGTCGGTGGTGGTTTAATTGGAGGATTAGTAGGCTACAACATCCATGGTAAAGGTACTTCTACCCTGGAACATGGTGGTCATGAAACAACAAACGAGGCCATCGGCTCACCGAAGGCTAAGATGTTTTTCAGAAATGAAAAAGATTTTAGTATCTTATCAAAGGCCACAGAACGTATTTTCCCAGAAGACGATTTGGGACCAGGTGCCATTGGTTTAGATGTTCCCTATTTTATCGATCATCAACTTGCAGGAAATTATGGGAGTAACTCTAAAGAATATATGCAAGGTCCATTTGATGTGGGTGCCCCAACTCAAGGCTATCAGAGCCGCTTAACGCGAGCGGAGATTTTTAGGCAGGGTATTCAAAAAATGGAGGATGAAGCACAAAAGCGTTATAAGAAAAGCTTTAACGATTTAGATGGCAAGCAAATGGATGAAATTTTAACTGCCTTCCAAAAAGGTGACATAGAAATGGTTGGGGTTACTTCCGCGTTCTTCTTTACATTATTACGAGCAGCTACATTAGAGGGAGCTTATTCTGACCCTATGTATGGAGGAAATCGTAATATGGATGGCTGGCGTATGAAGGGCTTCCCTGGTCATCAAATGGCTTATATTACACAAATAGAAGATGCGAAATTCCAAAAAATTGAGCCTAATTCATTAGGCAACCATTAAGGGGGGATTAAAAATGGCTAAAACATTACCGAGTGTAGATGTTGTAACAGTTGGTGTAGGTTGGACAGGCGGTATCGTTGCTGCTGAATGTGCCAAAGCTGGCCTAAAGGTAGTTGGTTTAGAGCGAGGTCAAAAGCGTGGTACCGAGGATTATTTAAATGTCCATGATGAATACCGTTATGCGATTCGATATGATTTAATGCAAAATCTATCCAAAGAAACAGTAAGCTTTCGTAATGATCGAAATATGAAGGCATTACCAATGCGTCAGCTTGGCTCCTTCTTGCTTGGTGAGGGTCTGGGTGGATCAGGAACACACTGGAATGGGATGACTTATCGATTTTTACCCTATGATTTTCAGATCAAAACATTAACAGATAAACGATATGGACCAAATAAGCTTGGACCAGATTATCTGATTCAAGATTGGGGTTTAACATACGATCAGCTTGAACCTTATATGGATAAGTTTGAAAAAACTGCTGGTATTTCAGGCGATGATAAAAATAAATTTAGTGGAAAGCGTTCGAATCCCTATCCAACACCGCCTATGAAAAAAACACCTATGCTTGCACAATTCGAAAAAGCTGCAACAAACCTGAAACTAACACCTTATATGGTTCCTTCAGCTAACGTGTCAGAGGTTTATAAAAACCCAGATGGCGAAACGATCAATGCTTGTCAATATTGTGGTTTTTGTGAACGCTTTGGATGCGAATATGGTGCAAAGTCGTCCGCAGAAATTACGGTTGTCCCAACCGCCCTGAAGACAGGAAATTTTGATTTACGCTTCAATTCCAATGTTGTTGAAATTTTAAAGCAGGGTAACAAGGCTACAGGTGTAAGATACATTGATACTGTTTCGGGAGAAGAATTCATTCAGCCAGCTAATGCTGTTGTATTAACTAGTTATGTCTTTAATAATGCCAAGCTATTAATGGTATCTGACATAGGCGAAAGATATGACCCTACTACTGGTAAAGGAACACTCGGCAGAAACTATTGCTATCAAATCTTGCCAGGTGCCGCTGGATTCTTCGAGGAACAATACAATACATTTATGGGTGCAGGTTCGTTAGGTATGTGTATAGACGATTACAATGGGGATAATTTTGACCACAGTGATTTAGATTTTATTCACGGAGGTAACATTGCGCTTACACAGACAGGTGCGCGACCAATCGGCTCAAATCCAACCCCACCAGATACACCTACTTGGGGACCAGAATTTAAAAAGCAATCAATTTACTACTATACACGCTCATTCGGTATTGGTGCGCAAGGAGCATCTATGCCACATAAGGAAAATTATATATCACTTGACCCTACCTACAAGGATGCTTACGGACTACCATTAACTCAGTTAACGTACAATTTTACTGATCAGGATCGAGCTCTCCATAAATATATCTCTGCACGTGCAGCAGAGATTATGAAGGAAATGGGTGCAAAAACAATTGTCCCTAACGCAGAAATTACCGATTACAATATCGTCCCATACCAAACAACGCATAATACGGGTGGTACGGTGATGAGCTTAACACCAGAACAAGGTGTTGTGAATAATTACTTACAGCACTGGGATGTTGATA
This sequence comes from Lysinibacillus sp. FSL K6-4013, assembly GCF_038630435.1. Taxonomy (NCBI): domain Bacteria; kingdom Bacillati; phylum Bacillota; class Bacilli; order Caryophanales; family Bacillaceae; genus Lysinibacillus; species Lysinibacillus sp. FSL K6-4013. The sequence continues at coordinate 208,354 of NZ_CP152031.1, read as the reverse complement.
ATCTTTTCGCAGTAAGTGCAGGCAACTTTGCACACAATAGCGGTTATAATCCCACAGGTACATTAGGAGCACTTGCCTACCGTTGTGCTGAGGGAGTCATTAAATATAGTCAATCAGGTGGTTCATTAGTATAAAAAAATCATTCTAAAGGAGGCAAGACTTATGGGAGGTCTAGGAGCAATTGGAGTACCTGGATTAATCATTATTTTAGTGATTGTATTAATTGTATTTGGCCCAAAAAAATTACCAGAAATCGGTGGAGCAGTTGGTAAAACGTTTGCAGAATTTAAAAAGTCTACTAAGGGACTTATGGATGATGATGATGATGATACCGTGAAAAAGGTCGAAAAAAAATCTGATGCTTCGTAGGAGGGTTTCCTATGGATCCATATGAAGACGGAAAAAGAAAATATTTAAGCCCTCTTGATAAACCACAAGCTGAGCCTCCAAAACCAGTGGAGGCTTTAGTTGAAATAACAACAAAGGTAGCAATTGAAGAGGAGCATGTGTATAATGAGCCCCTTATTCCTGTTACCTCATTATTGGAGCATCTTACTGATTTACGTAAGCAAATTATCAAAGGGTTAACTGTTTTTATTTTATTTTTCATTGTTGTCTTTTCTACTATTAATATTTGGTTTCCATTCATAACGCGAGGTCACTCACTCGTTATTTTAGGACCATTAGAAGTAGTTAAATTTTACATGACGATTTCAACTACTTTAGCTTTTGGTCTTGCAATGCCTTTCCTCGTTCACTTTCTATGGAGCTTTATTAAACCAGGCTTAAAAGAAGAGGAAAGTCGATTTTTAGGCCTCTATGCACCAATCATGTTAGTTCTATTTTTAGTAGGAGTTGCTTTTGGTTATTTTGTCGTAAACCCACTTAGCTATACATTCTTAGTAAGCATTGGGGCTACCAATTTCGATGTCATGGTATCAGCAAATGAATATATGCACTTTTTAATCATGACTACAGTACCGCTTGGTCTATTATTTGAGTTACCGATTGTTGCCCTATTCTTATCTGCCATTGGTGTACTGACTGCTGAATCCATGAAAAAAATACGAGGCTGGTCTTATATCGCAATGGGCGTAGGCTCCGCTGTTATCACGCCACCAGACTTTATAAGTCAGTTACTCGTATTAATACCGATGATTATTTTGTATGAAATAAGTATTTATCTCGTTAAACGTATAGAACGCAAACAAATTGAAAGCACTGCGTAAATTTTACGCAGTGCTTATTTTTTCTTTAGATCCATCACAATAATTTCTGGTAGATTAAAAATACGATATGGTACTGTGCTATTACCCAACCCTCTACTAACTACCATTTTCGTCGCGCCTGCTTCGTAGACACCAGCTGTATATTTTGGGAACAGCCCCTGTCCTGGTGCCACAAGTCCTCCAAGCCCAGGAATACGAACTTGCCCACCATGCGCATGTCCCGAAAATACTAAATTTATGTGATAATTTACATACGTATTAAATAATTCTGGTCTATGTGCTAGTAACAACTTAAACATATCGTCTGGCAAATAGGCCGTTGCAATGTCCAGCATATCTTCTGTTGTTCTACCCATTAACGGATCCTCAATACCAACAATCGCCAAGCGCTCCCCGTCGCGCTCTAACACGGTCGATTCGTTGGCCATAATATGTACCCCTAACGATGACAGCGCCTCATAAATTTCATTCACCTTATTCGTCGCTACCTCATGGTTTCCTAGTACATAATAAACATCCGCTATTTTAACTAGTCCTTCCACTGCTTGTAGGCTTTGTTTTAAATTATAGCGATTACTATCGATCACGTCACCTGTGATAAAAATATAATCAGGCTTTGTATCCTTTACCTTAGCAATCAATTTTTGTTGCTTGTCACCAAAGACAGCGTCATGTAAATCCGAAACTTGTACAATGCGTAGCCCATCAAAGCTGTCAGGCACACTATCTGATTCAAACACATGTTTACTTACGACTAGCCAGTGATTGTTTACGTACAAAAAAATGACTATAAAAACAACAAAGAAGATACCATATAATAATTTTTTCAATCGCAATCGCTCACTTTGTGGCTACTTTTTTCAGAAATAATTCTGACTTTCTCATTATAAGCAAAAAACAGAGTGATTGTAAGTATATGCACTTTAAAAACACAAAATGCACAAATACACTTAGCTTAAAATTTTTATCATTAGATTATGATACACGCTTTAATCTATTATTTGTTAACTATTGGCATGCTATACTATGGGTAGAAAGGCATATTTTATTATCCCCTCATAATACATCACGATATGGGAAATGCATCTCATTTACTAAAGTGCGAGAATACTAATAAACTTAAATCAGTTAAAGGAGAAAAAAATTGCTTTATTGTAAGTAATGATCCAGTTAGATTGGACGATAAATGTGTTTTACATACTAATAAATTACATAATTTACAGAATCGAATAATTTCAGAATCCAGCTTCCATTGCTACAGGCAAGTATAAAACTGATGACGAAAAATTTATTTAGTACAGTTGCGCTACATAATATTCTAAATTTAGATGATAAGAGGTGAAAAAATGTTGAAAGCCATCATAGTAGATGATGAAATTTTAGCAATCAATTTATTAGAAGCCACGTTACATGATAATAGCGATGTTACTATTATCGGAAAATTCGTAAATCCACTAGAGGCTATTGCAAACATCCCTACACTCAAACCTGATATTCTTTTTTTAGATATAGATATGGCCGAAATGAATGGTATTGAATTTGCTAGTAAGATTGCAGACCTTCCTTTTTTAATGGACATTGTATTTGTCACTGCATATGAACGTTTTGCAATAGAAGCTTTTAATGTACAGGCTGTTGACTATATTTTAAAGCCTATTGAGAAAGAGCGTTTAATGAAGACAATCAAGAGAATATCCATGCGTAGAAAGCAATTTCATGTTAAAGCTGCTGTACACCACATAGAGGAAGAAGCTCATATAATAGAGGATTTTCACTTTCATGTTCATTCTGGAAGAGTATATATCGGTAACACAGCATTAGCCCTATCTACAAAGGAATTTCAAATTTTTTTCTTTCTAGCACAACGACCAGGACAAATTTTTCCCCCATCAGAGCTGTATAAGCTTATTTGGGTAGAGGAAAGTATCGGGCATACACAGGCATTGAAGGTTCATATTAGTAATTTACGAAAAAAGCTAGAATCCGTTGCTGGCCATAGAGCAAAGATTATGACAGTGAGAGGTTCGGGGTATCAATTCCTTTTTGAACCATGAAAAAAGGGCACGGCGATTACATAACGAATCGTCGTACCCTTTTTAGCTTATTTTTTTGCCGCTTCTTGAATTTCATAAAATGCCCAATGCTGTCTTAGCACATCTGTAAATAATGGTGTTTGGACTTCTGTTAGTACCTGACGTTCAAACAGTCGATTTAATACCTTCACTGCTTGTGCACGTGTTAAAAAACCATCTGGATTGAATGTATCTGCTGTTACTCCTGTCATAATCTCCGCTGCATTGACAGTATCAATTGCTTTCACTGCCCAATGATGGACGCTCACATCTTTGAATGCTGCACTTGGTGAGGTTGGTGGACAGAAATCTGCATCAGGACGTTCTACACATTGCTGTTCTATCCAGCGGGCAGCCACTGTAGCCATCTGTGCACGTGTAATCAAGCCGTTTGGATTAAAGTTAGTTGCTGTAACCCCTTTAAACAGACCCTTCTCCTTCGCGAATTCGATTGCATCTTTAGCATCATGTTGGAATGTATCTGTATAGGTTGCCTTTGCTTGGGGAATGGCATTACCTGTTAATTGACGAGCAAACATACTTGCCATCTGTGCCCTTGTAACAGGAGCATTTGGACGGAAGGTACCATCTGGATAGCCTTGAATATAAGGTAGATGTGTAACACCATCAGTAGTTGGTTCCTTCACTTCTTCCTTCTCTGGTAAGTAGAGAATGGAGAAGGTGGAGAACTTATTCACCTCAAACTGTAAACCTGTTATTCCCTTTTGATATTCTACAACTTTCCCACGTACAACTTCTTTTGTGCCATCACTATGCTCGATATAAATAGCCAGATGATTAAGCTGTTCATGTGTTAAATCAGTTGGTAGAGGTAAGGTTAATATAACGGGACGGCTTTGCATATTTGTTTCAATGGTCATTGGACGACCAAGCAACTCAACAACCGTACTTCCTGCCAACTGCTGTACAGCCCTTTCCTTTTTAGCTTGTTCTTTAATATCCAATTGATTAGCCCGCTCTTTTATAGGAACAAGTCGGAAATAGAGATTATCATTAAACGTTTCCAACGAAGTTTTTGGCACTTCAATTCTAACGTTATCTGTGACAATCTCAAGATGGACTGCACTATTTTGTAGAAGTGTCACGACATTTCTTGGTACGGATACATGGACTTGATTTACTTGATCCTGTTGATCCGGAATAATGATTCTTGCTTTATCATTTCCTTGTTCCTTTAATTTCCTAATCGTCTCTGTTGCGCTCTCTGGTGTTAATAACACTTCATCCCTGATTGTGTTGTCGGTGTTTTTTGTTCTTTTTACCGTTGTTTTAGAGACGAGGTCACCATCACCCGACTCTACATCTACCACAATTTCCTCTACGTTGGTTGAAGGTGTTGTTGAACCTGCATCAGGATTTGGTGAAGGATCAGTATTACCGCCACCTGTATCATTACTAATCCATTTTGCATAGATCACTGTGTTAGCTGTAATCGCAGTATCAAAATTAAATGGTGTTGTGTAGGCATTATTTGTGTACCAGCCAACAAATGTATAGCCGGCTTTCGTTGGCTCAATCTTAGGCTGACTTGCCTTTTTCCCATATTCTACCGTTTGATCTGAGATAGCACTACCGCCGTCGACATCAAACCTCACTGTATACATCCCAGGAATCCATTTTGCATAGATTGTTGTGTTCTCGTTAATGGCACTATTAAAATCATATGGTGTTGTATAAGCATTACTTATATACCAACCACCGAATGTATAGCCCGCTTTCGTTGGCTCTTGGGCTGGCTGACTTGCTTTTTTCCCATGCTCTACCGTTTGATTCGAGACGGCACTTCCTCCGTTGACATCAAAACGCACCGTATACTTTATTGGTATCCATTTTGCGTATATCGTTGTGTGCCTAGTAATGGCACTATTAAAATCATATGGTGTTGTATAGGCAGGACTCGTATACCAGCCTTCAAATATATGGCCAGCTTTCGTTGGTGCTGGGGTTGGCTGACTTGCTTTTCCTTCATGTACCACCGTCTGATTAGAGACAGGACTTCCCCCCGCTACATCAAAGCTTACCGTATAAGTCACAGTCACTGGCTTCCATTTTGCATATAATATGATACTTTCACTACCCATTAGGAAAGTTGAAGCTGGTGCATAATCTATTCCTCTTCCATCTGCTTGCGTGTTCCAGCCCTCAAACGTGTAACCCACTTTTACCAGATTTCCTGTATTACCCAGAACTGTTACAGTTTCTCCTTGCTCATACGTTTCACTATCTGTTGGAACTGTGCCCCCTGTGTTTGTATTGCCGTTGTAGGTGATAGTAAACGTACTAATCACAGAAGTATTCTCTAGGGTTCCTGCACTTACTAATGAAGCTTTGTGCGTCGCCGTTTCTTTCACTCTCGTGATAAACGTATACTCTGTATCAGGCGTTAGTTCACCAAAGATCGGACTGTCCTGCCACGTTGTTCCGTTGTCTCTACTATATTCTTGACCTACTACCCCATTTAGCGTAATATTTGTCGCTGTTTTACTGGCTACAGTTGGGGCTGGCGGAGCACTTGGTCCATCCGCTTTTTCCACAATAGTTGTTTCCCCACTCATTACACTTCCTGTTGCATTTGTTCCATCGGCACTGGCTCTTACTTTAATCGTCTCTCCAATATCTGCTTGAACCAACATATATGTGGAAGAGTTCGCTCCTGAAATGGCCGTATTCCCTCGATACCATTCATAGGTTAGTGCATCTGATGTCGTTGGTGGCGTATACGTGATCCCACTAATATCTGCGGTTAACACGCTTCCATACTTCGTCTCACCCGTGATGCTTATCGTACCTCCCATTTCTGGAACCTCTACAGTTTGAGTTTGTGTTTGGATCGATGTTCCTGTACTTACCAGTGATGCCTTGTGAGTGGGTGTCTCCTTCACTCTCGTGATAAATGTATACTCCGTTTCAGGGATTAGTCCATTAAAAATTAGACTATCCTGCCACGTTGCCCCGTTATCTTTACTATATTCTTGACCTACTACCCCATTTAGCGTAATACTTGTCGCTGTTTTACTGGCTTCGGTTGGGGCTGGCGGAGCACTTGGTCCATCCGCTTTTTCCACGAAAGCTGTTTCACCACTCGTTATACTTCCTGTCGCATTCGTTCCATCGGCAGTGACTGTAACCTTGAGTTTCTCACCAATATCCGCCTCTACCAACATATATGTGGACGAGGTCGCTCCTGGAATTACCGTGTTCCCTCTATACCATTGATAGGTCAGCACATCTGCTGTCGTTGTTGGTGTATACGTGATACCACTAATATCTGCGGTTAACACGTTTCCATACTTCGTCGCTCCTGTGATGCTTACCGTGCCTGCCATTACCGAAATCGCTACAGGTTGAGTTTGGATCGGGGTTCCTGCACTTACTGACGAAGCTTTATGAGTAACCGTTTCTTTCACTCTCGTGATAAACATATATTCCGTATCTGGAGTGAGTCCACTAAAGATCGGACTATCCTGCCAGGTCGTCCCGTTATCTCTACTGTATTCTTGACCTGCTACTCCATTTAGCGTAATACTTGTTGTTGTTTTACTGGCTTCAGTTGGTGCTGATGGTGCACTTGGTCCATCTGCTTTTTCCACAGTTGCCGTCACTCCACTCGTTACACTTCCTGTCGCATGCGTTCCATCGGCAGTAACTGTAACCTTGAGTTTCTCACCAATATCCGCCTCTACCAACATATATGTGGACGAGGTCGCTCCTGGAATTACCGTGTTCCCCCTATACCATTGATAGGTCGGCACATCTGCTGTCGTTGTTGGTGTATACGTGATACCACTAATATCTGCGGTTAACACGTTTCCATACTTCGTCGCTCCTGTGATGCTTACCGTGCCTGCCATTACCGAAATCGCTACAGGTTGAGTTTGGATCGGGGTTCCTGCACTTACTGACGAAGCTTTATGAGTAACCGTTTCTTTCACTCTCGTGATAAACATATATTCCGTATCTGGAGTGAGTCCACTAAAGATCGGACTATCCTGCCAGGTCGTCCCGTTATCTCTACTGTATTCTTGACCCGCTACTCCATTTAGCGTAATACTAGTTGTTGTTTTACTGGCTTCAGTTGGTGCTGACGGTGCACTTGGACCATTCGCTTTTTCCACAGTTGCCGTCGCTCCACTCGTTACACTTCCTGTCGCATGCGTTCCATCGGCAGTAACTGTAACCTTGAGTTTCTCACCAATATCCGCCTCTACCAACATATATGTGGACGAGGTCGCTCCTGGAATTACCGTGTTCCCCCTATACCATTGATAGGTCGGCACATCTGCTGTCGTTGTTGGTGTATACGTGATACCACTAATATCTGCGGTGAACACGTTTCCATACTTCGTCGCTCCTGTGATGCTTACCGTGCCTGCCATTACCGAAATCGCTACAGGTTGAGTTTGGATCGGGGTTCCTGCACTTACTGACGAAGCTTTATGAGTAACCGTTTCTTTCACTCTCGTGATAAACATATATTCCGTATCTGGAGTGAGTCCACTAAAGATCGGACTATCCTGCCAGGTCGTCCCGTTATCTCTACTGTATTCTTGACCTGCTACTCCATTTAGCGTAATACTTGTTGTTGTTTTACTGGCTTCAGTTGGTGCTGACGGAGTACTTGGACTGTTCGCTTTTTCTACTACAGCTGTTTCCACGCTTGTTATTTTTCCTGCCGCATGCGTCCCATCAGCAGTAACTGTAACTTTGATTTGCTCACCGATATCTTCTTGAACTAACGTATATGTGGAAGAGGTTGCTCCTGAAATGGCCGTTCCACCACGATACCATTGAAAGGTCGGCACATCCGTTATCGTCATTGGAGTATACGTAATTCCACTAATATCTGCGGTTAGCACACCACCATACTTCGCTTCTCCTATGATGCTTACCGTTCCTGCCATTTCTGGCAAAACCGATAGTGTCTCAAACATCTCATTTTCACCATAACTAGTTCCCACCGAATTTTTCGCGTACGCACGGTAATAATAAGTACTACTTGGATTAAGACCTGATAGATCAACACTAAACGCTCCCGTTGTTCCAGTAGCAGTTACTTTCTCACCATTCTCCATAGTTGGTTCTGCGCTCGTTGAATACACAATTCCACGTTCTGTAATCTCGGCTCCTCCATCAAAAGTTATCTCCCCACCTACCCTTGCACTTGTACTCGTAATACTTGTCGCTGGAGTTAAGGTTATAACTCTGGGAACCTGAGTCGGTACATCTAGATTTCCATACAGTATAGCTCCATTAGCACCAACGATTACAAACTGACCATTTCCATAAGTAACCCCCTGTAAACCGCTACTTAAACCAGTTGCTTGTTCAGTCCAATTTATTCCATCCGCTGAGTAATATGCTTTACCAGAAAATCCAACTGTTACATAATGGCCATTTCCATAAGATACACTAGTTAAGAGGATAGTAGTTGCACTTGATGGTAAGTTATCCCGTTTTGTCCAAATCATACCATCTGGTGAGGTGAGAATCGTTCCAGATTGACCAACGACTACATATTGACCATTTGCATAAATTACAGATCTTAAAATATTTTTGGTATTAGAGGTTTGTCTTGACCAATTTTCCCCATCTGAAGATGTCAATATCGTTCCATCAGCACCTACTGCGACGAATTGATTATTAGCATATATTACACCATAAAGTTGATTTATCTGCGGGATTTTTTTCCATTCTATACCATCGCTTGATACATGTATATTACCACCAACGGTAACATATTTATTATATCCATATGTTACTGAATGAAGTGGGTTTCTACCATCCACTGAAATAGCTGTTGTCCATGTTTGCCCATCCGATGATGTATAAAAATTTGATAAGTTGTCAACTGCTATAAACTGGTTATTTTCGTAAACGACTGAATTAATCGTTTGTGAGGAAGTTATAGTAGTAGATTGTGTCCATGTTGATCCATTTGTTGAATAATAAACTGTAGTATTCGTCCCCAAAGAAGTAGCCACATATTTACCATCACCATAAGCCACTGCTTTATAGCTTACACTTGGTGGTGTTGCTAGTGTAAAATCAGCAAATGCACTGGGTATCCATTGAAAAAATAATAGAAAGATTAGTAGGATACTTACTATTTTCTTATAACGTTGTCTCATAAATATCTCCTCCAACAAAACTATTCCTTCTATGTATCAAATAAAGGAATGTTATATGAACCTAGCATTTTGCACCAACTACTGTTGACTAGGAAATATCCCCTGAATACATATGATAAAATTCAATGCTTGGAAAGGCTGCCGAATATCCAATGCAGAAGGTGCTAATTGTCCAGCTGGTGCAATCGTGGTTGTTACATTCCCATTTACTGTTCCACCAGAGATGGGAAATGGCTTCAAGGTTGTATCCGTAGTTCCCGTCGTATAAAAATCTGCTGTTCCCATACCTTGATCTACAGAGGCTGCAAGACTTGCATTATTTGGTGAATTACTTCCTCCCCCTTGAGAGGCGGCTGGGATTGCAACGTTCATATTACTTACAGTTAAATTAGATGTAGACGTAGTTGCACTATGAGTATGCTGTGGCATATTTAATGGAGAAAGTGTTACTTTCTCCACACCACCAGTCTGTCCTAGATTACATGGCGTGATTCCTTGTGGTATAGTTCCTCCCATTCCCCCATCTCCACACGCGCCTACTGGTACACGTCCATTCAAGTTTGGTAAACAAAAAGTATTCTGTCCGTCTCCACCATATCGATTTCCTAATACAGCAAATAAAGCTTGATTCTGTTGAATTGAAAGTTCTTGACCGTTGCAAAATGCCCAGCCCTGTGGAGCAAATGATGCTGGCCATGCTACAATCGTTCCTGTGTAATTCTCCGCCATAATATACCTCACTTTGATTTTATTTAAATTTAAAAATAGATTTTATTTATTCTGGAGTAGGGAACCAACCTTGAATACAAATAATATAATTCATTGCTTGGAAAGGCTGCCGAATATCCAATGCAGAGGGCGCCGATTGTCCAGCTGGAGAAATCGTAGTTGTTACATTCCCACTTACTGTTCCACCAGAGATGAGAAATGGCTTCAAGGTTGTATCCGTAGTTCCCGTCGTATAAAAATCTGCTGTTCCCATACCTTGATCTACAGAGGCTGCAAGACTTGCATTATTTGGTGAATTACTTCCTCCCCCTTGAGAGGCGGCTGGGATTGCAACGTTCATATTACTTACAGTTAAATTAGATGTAGACGTAGTTGCACTATGAGTATGCTGTGGCATATTCAATGGAGAAAGTGTTACTTTCTCCACACCGCCAGTCTGTACTAAATTATATGGCGTGACCCCTTGTGGTATAGTTCCTCCCATTCCCCATTTCCCACAAGCACCTACTGGTACACGTCCATTCAGGTTTGGTAAGCAAAAAGTATTCTGTCCGTCTCCACCATATCGATTTCCTAATACAGCAAATAAAGCTTGATTCTGTTGAATTGGAAGTTCTTGACCATTGCAAAACGCCCAGTACTTTGGAGCAAATGGTGCTGACCATGCCACAATAGATCCTATATACATTTCGGCCATAATTTATACCTCACTTTAATTTTATTTATTATTACAGTGGGAAAGTTCCTTTAATTCAAATATGCTTGAAAAGGTTCTCCGACACTCACTTTAACTCCAATGCTAAAGCTACTTAACAAGTTCAAATTCAAAAAACCATTTATTAATTCCTATGCCACGCCATCATCACATGCGGCACTACCTCTCCGGTAACAACAAACCCACATCTCTCATACAACCTCTGTGCAGGATTTCCCATCAACACATTAAGTTCTATAGGCAACCTCAATTCAGCAGCTACATGCTGAAATTCACTCAATAGCGCTGTACAGATTCCTCTCCCTCTATATTCGGGAATTATAAAAATATCAATCAGACGTATTGCTTCTTGCTGTATCTCGGTGATCAATCTACCAATTCCTAAACCTTCGTACATTATGATTTCATATTTAGCATTAGGAAATTGTTGCTGATAAAAAGCTTTTTGAGCATCGTATTGCATGCGTAATAAACCTTCTATTTGTTGCTCATCCCATTCTAATATGGCAAATTCACTTTTTCTTGTAGATACAAATAATGAATAAAGGGTATCTTCCTCTTCAGGTAATGCCACTCTCAATTTCACTTTATCTTTCATTTTTGCTAAGCTACTCACCCCTTTTTCCGAAATTTCAATTAATTTCAAGCAACACTCGCTAAAATATCCTTATTTTCTTCTTTTATAGATTCGACTTCGTGGACTTCCATTTCTAAAACTCTTGCTATCTCAGATGGTGTGTGCTTCGTAAATAACATGTACATAGCCTTTATTTTCTTTGCTTGATCTCCAGAAACTTTTAAAGTATTTGAGATTTCAGCTAAATCCTTATGGTTCTCAATCAAATACGAGCCTAATAAAGTATTAGTGACTTTTTGTAGCTCATTTTGGTCCACAGCGTTTTTACATAATGCTTCTGCAGCTATACTCGCTGCCACAGATAAATCCATCCCTTTTTCATGCATCCGTTTCATAGCATTAAATTGATCCGACCATTTGCGTAATGTATAGTTTTGCTCCTTTACTAAGAAAACTAGCTCTCGATGATTTACATCCCTATCGTGTAAAAGTCCTGTCTCCTTAAAAGTCTTTGCAAGATCTTTAAAGAAAGCATTAACTTGGCTTTGCCCATGATTAATCTCTTCTTTTGTCTTAGTTAAATCCTCTTTTGCCTTATTTGTTTCTGCTTGAATATTTTCAAAATACTCTTTCCGTAATTCCCCTTGAATAATACCTGTAATAAGATAAAGGACAGCGGCTATTGCACCAAGCGTACCAAGTTTTGCAACTAAGCTATCCAGCACTTTTATTTTTCCAATCCATTGATTAACTACAAATAATGTAAGCGCGACGTATTTATCTAAAGTGATTTTTTTATAAGAAGGCACAACGATTGATAAGGAAATCAGTGGCAGCGTATTTTTAAAGCACTTTCGCCATTCTAGAAATTCCATTAGCAAACTATTTAAATCATCTTGGATATCATGCTTTAAAATATTTAAGTCAATTGCTGTTCCGCTTAACTCACTTTTCAGCTCTTTTAAAAGCTTAATTGCTTGTGCCTTTCGCTCTGGGTTATCTGTACGAAATATATGGTCACCAATCCAAGCACTAATCTCTAAATCCTCGTCCAATAGCTTAGAAATGATACTATCAATTCCCTCCTTACATTCAGCCAGCTTGTCTTCTACCTCATAAATATTTTTTAGGGAAGGTTGTAATTCTTCTACATAGGTTGCTAATGTCGCTTCTGTAATCGCCATATTATCCATCCATTCTAAAATTATTTTTTAACTAACAATTGCTATTAAATCGCTATTCGTCTCTTGAATTGTCATGACTTCGTTTACATCCATTTCCAAGACTTGTGCAATTTCATCTGGTGTATGCATTTTAAATAACATGTAGGTTGCTTTTACTTTTTTAATTCTTTCTAGGGACATATCAAGCTTTTGAGAAACAACACTATTTTGCTCTCCCATTTCAATAAGGTAGGCACCCATTAACAGTTTGCTGTAATTGTCTAATTCATTTTCATCATCTTGTTTATTTACTAGATTTGCAGCAACAACTTCTGCTGAAAATTCAATATCTAAGCCTTTATTAATCATTCGCTTCATCGAATCATATTGATCCGACCATCGTCTTAATGTACCAGCCTGTTGTTTTACTAACGATACTAGCTCCTGATGGTTTGTATATGACTTCGTTAACAAGCCTGTTTCTTGAAAGCTCTTTGCCACATCTTCAAAAAAGGTATTTACCTGCACCTGCACATCATTGATATCCTGTCTTAACTTTTTAACATCCTCCATCGCAGCCTTTGTTTCTTTTTGGATATTTTCAAATAACTCCATTCTTTTCTCGCCTTGAATTATTCCATCTATTAACACCACCACGACAACAAGACCGAAAACACCTAACCCTAATACCTCAAATATTGGTAGTAATATATCCTTCAACACGATGGTTAATACAAACCCTAGCATTAATCGATGAAAGGGATTAAAAGCCTGAAATTTAGGTACAGCTATGGAGAACGCAATAAATGGTAGCCTATTATCAAAGTAAGTTTTCCATTCCCCATACTCTTTTAATAAAGTATTTAATTCATCTTGGATATCATGCTTTAAAATATTTAAATCAATTTTTGCATTAATTAATTCATTGTTTAAGTCATTTAACAGTTGAATAGCTGTTTCTTTCCTTTTTGGGTTATCTGTCCGAAATAGATTGTCACCAAGCCATGCACCTAGATCAAATCCTTCATCCTTTAATTTGGATAAAATACTGTCTATACCTCCACCGGCTTTTCCAAGCTTGTCTTCTAGTTCAATTATATTTTTGATACTGGGTTGAAGTTCCTTCACATAGTTATCTAATTGGTATTCCGAAATTGGCATAACATTTTCTCCTTTCTGATTAGGAAGTAATTAAAGAAAATAATTCTTTATTATCTTTATAAAAAGCTTCAATCTCCATAAACTCTAATTTCACTTGTTCAGCAACTGCTGTTATGCTCTCTTGGTTTAGCAATAAGTATGCTGCTACTAACAGCTTTGCCTGTTGTTCAGATAGATTTACATCTTGTACTAATGTCATATAGGTCGCGCCTGTTTCAAGTAGATAAGCTCCCTGTAAAGTACTCTGGTTTTGATAGATTTGCGCTGGTTCCTCTAAACTTTCGCTTAATACTTTTGCCGTTAGATGTATAGCTTCTTGGAATTTCATATCTTTTCCAAGCATTGTACGAAGCATTTGATAATGGTCTGCCCATATTTTCAACAGTGCTCCCTTGCTTTTAATCTCAGCAATGAAGTCCTGTTGGGTATAGGGCGATGCTGTCAATCTATCACTTTGCTTTAAATTCGAGATCACATCGCCAAATTGCCTATCCAATTCATTTTCAGTATCCGTTATGATTGACATTAATTTAGTAACACTGCTTTTGGCTTCATTTATTTGCTCTTTAATGTTCACATCAAAATTTTCTAGGGTTACTATTATTTCATTCACTTGACTCGATTCAATTGTTGCAGTTAGGAGGGGTAATTTTGTTACTATCTCTTTTTCAATTAAGAGGGACAGCAATATGTTGAATTGAACATTTGAAGAAAAACTTGTCTCAAAAGGGATGCTTGATACTGCAAATGGAAGTAGGGGAAGCATTTCCTTAAAAGTTTGCTGTAATTCTCTGTTATTTTTTTGCAAAGTGTTTATTTCATTGACTAGTAGCTGTTTAATATGTGCCATACCAATTAAAGATTTTTGTAAATCCGATTGTAGTATTCTTACTTCTTCGAGATGTTTTTCTTTCTTTTTACTTGCTAATAAAAATCTCCTTTCTTTTTTTTGAATATAGTTTTTGATACTGCTGTCAATGTGTACAATGACACTTTCGATTTGTCCCTCTAAATTAAAAAAGTACTGAATCGTTTGCTGTAAATTTTCTTCATATGTCTGTAAAGCCGAATTTGATATTGGCACTTCACATTCACCTCTCTTTAGTTTTTAATAATGGACGAGAGGCAGCTTTAAAAGACTTGATACGTTTATTGCCACCTCATTTTTAAATAGAGTTCATCAGTTGACACTACATGAAATCCTAGTCTCTCATATAGATTTCTTGCAGGATTTGTATGAAGAACTTGTAATATCACTGGTTTATTTTCTTCTTTTGTCTTTTGCTGAAGGTTGCTAATTAGATAAGTTCCTCCTCCATTACCTTGAAAACCTGGCAAAATCCTTTTATTGAAAATCTTAATGATTATAGAATCATAAACCATGTGTGGCATATCTCCCTCACTTCATTTATCTAAAAATTCAGATTTTATAAACCCTATTAATAACTAATCCTTAATACCCAACTAAAAAGACTATTATTGCATTTATTCGGTGACTTTTAGCCTTTTTTTCATTATATTATAGGTCAATAGATTTCACTATGAAATCATTCCATTTTTTAGGTTAATTTTTCTTAACCTTTTATTATGATTAGTGAGGCTAGAAGCATTCTTTTTTAACTTCCACAATGTTCAAATACAAGTTTGCTATTGGCGAAGCTCCATGCTTTATAAAGGAATAAGCGAGAAGTAGGGTGGGTTTGCGACAATTCTCCCCAATTTAAAACACATATGATTGACGCTTTAGTCGCTATTAAGAGAGAAACTACTAAATGAAAAATAGGAATATCTAATCATCGGGGCTATGATGAGGTGGGTAGGGAAATTGCAAAGTTATTGTTACAAATTTATCCCAATATAATATGAATTGCCGGAAGACTCCTTAACAATAAACTTCCTGCAGGAGCCTATTTCTCTTTGAAATGTCCTTTAAATAAAAATGGCATTTAGCTCTCGTCTAAACAGGGAAGCTAAATGCCTTTTGTATTTTATAAAACCTTCTCTAAAAAATCCTTTGCACGCTGTGTTGATGGCGCTGTAAAAAACTGATCTGGTGAAGCATCTTCTATTAGCTTGCCGCCATCTAAGAAAAGGATACGATCAGCAACCTCTCGAGCAAAGCCCATTTCATGTGTCACAATCAACATGGTCATACCAGAATCGGCGAGGTTTTTCATAACGGCTAATACCTCTTTAACCATTTCAGGGTCAAGTGCCGATGTAGGCTCATCAAATAATATAACTTTAGGGTCCATGGCAAGTGCTCGCGCAATGGCAACACGCTGCTTTTGCCCCCCCGATAAGCGATTTGGATATTCTTGACGCTTCTCAAACAGACCTACTTTCTTTAGTAATTCTTCTGCTTTGCTGATAGCAGTTGCCTTATCCATACCCTTTACATTGATTGGCGCATAGGTTAAATTTTCAAGCACCGTTTTATGTGGGAAAAGATGAAAATGCTGAAATACCATACCTACTTCTTCACGTATTTTCATTATATTTGTCCCTTTATCTGTAAGGACATCCCCTGCAATCGTTACTTTTCCACTTGTAGGAGTTTCCAATAAGTTTAAGCAACGAAGAAATGTCGATTTACCTGATCCAGAGGGTCCAATAATCGCAATTACTTCTTTTTCTTTAACTTCAGTTGATATACCCTTTAATACTTCATTCTGTCCAAAGGATTTGTGTAAATCTTCAATTTTAATCACTTTTTCTCATTCCTTTCTCGATTCGTTTACCAAGGAACGTTAAAACAAGCGTCATGATGTAATAGATTACCCCTGCAAAAAGTAATGGCTCAAGATAACGATATGTCGAACCCCCTACAATGTAGGCACGGCGCATAATATCTAATGCACTAATTACTGTCACAACTGCCGTTTCTTTATTTAATGTAATAAATTCATTTACTAAGGATGGTAAAATATTTTTTACTGCTTGGGGAATAATAATATCCTTCATCATTTTTGCATATGGAATCCCCAGTGCTTGTGCCGCTTCCATTTGTCCTTTATCAACTGCATTGATACCAGCACGGATAATCTCTGAAATATATGCACCTGAGTTTAAACCAAAAGCAATAATAGCTGTTGGAATAGGCTCAATTTGGATATCTAGTAATTGTGGTACTGCATAATAAATAATTAATAATTGTAATACAAGTGGTGTACCGCGGAAAATCGACGTATAGAAATCGGCAAACCAACGTAAAAAATTCACTTTACCAATTTTACATAATGCTAAAAGTATACCTACGATAAAACCGATGATGGATGCACCGATTGCAATTTGAAGTGTAACACCTATCCCTTTTAAAATATAAGGAATAGAGGGAACGATAGCTGTAAAATCTAAATTCACAGCGCTCCCTCCTTTCTTTTCATCATGATGTAGCTGTGTTTTTGTACCCAACACAAATTTGATAGAGGCTTAAAGGATAATAATGAAAAGCACAAGCGATAGCCCAAAAGTAGAGCTATCGCACGCGATTATTATTCAACTTTTTCTAACCATTTTTCTTCTAGCTCTTGGATTTTGCCTTCTTCAGCTAGCTCTTTTAAAGCTTGGTTAATTTTATCTTTCAAATCGCTTCCCTTTGGAACAGCGATTGCTTTGAAATCTTCAGGCTGTTCTTCTACAGGGAAAGCTTCTAATTGATCATTCGTTTTTAAATAGCCTTTCGCAACGCCACCCTCTAAAATACCTGCGTCTAAACGTTTAGACATCATATCTTGAACGATCTCAGGGATACGTGTACGTCCTTCTACTGCTACATCAACCTTTTTCGCAATTTCATTACCTAAGTTTTCCTGGATAGATGCTGTTTGTACACCTATTTTTTTACCAGCTAAGTCCGCTTCTTTTTTAATACCGCTATCCTTTTTAACAAGGATTACTTGCTCTGTTTCATTATATTTATCTGAGAAATCAACCACTTTTTCACGCTCTGGGTTCGGTGTCATACCAGAAATAACGACATCGATTTTTCCTGCTTGTAGTGCTGGCACTAAACTGTTAAAGTCCATATCTTGTACTTGCATATCAACGCCTATTTTTTCTCCAACTAATTTGATTAAATCAATATCAAATCCGATAATTTCTTCACCTTTAGCTGCATCCACATATTCGAATGGTGCATAGTCGGCTGATGTACCAACTTTTAATACTTGCTTACCCTCTGTATCCGTAGTAGATCCTGTATTGCTTGCATTATTGTCTTTAGTACCACATGCTGCAAGTACACCTATTACTAGTACTAGCATCATGATGAACAATTTGTTCTTCATATCCTGTAACTCCTTTTATTTATAATTTATTGTGTATGAGAATACATTTCTCTAAAATAATCGATTGGATATTTATTCATATTGAAGAATAAAAAATCTATCTGCTAATTAAGATATACTCTTTTGAAATAATAATCAAGATAAACTAAAAAATTTTCAGCCAAATATTATATACATAATTTTCTGATAAGTCAATTTATTTTTATTTTCATTTATTTTATAAAGTAACTTTACTATTTTCCGTTTTATCGTTATTTATTCCTCCATTATAAAAACAACTTAATTTCAACAGTTCAGAGATAGAGATTGATCATCATCATTTAAGCTCACAATATTTAGATCTTATCGTTAGTAGGAATTTTATATTAATGGCGTAAGTTATCTTGTATAATCCATATAAATCATTTGAAAGGGATTTTTACGATGAAAAAATTATCGTTGTTGTTCGCAATTATTATTGGTTCAATGCTGATAGCAGGCATTACCTTTTTCTTAACTCAACCTAAGTCTCATGGGCCGCAAGCGATTAAAGGTGTGATGGATTTACGTCATCATACATTTCACGATAATATGCCTATCAAATTAGATGGGGAGTGGGCATTTATCCCGAATCAATTAGTGGATGGTGAAGCCTTTGATGCTTATCAAAGCTATCTTGTTGATGTCCCTTCCGCTTGGACAAAATATACAATTGATGGGAAACAAATACCTGTATTTGAAAGTGGAACTTATCGACTCAAGGTTTTAATCGATGATACTGAAGATATTTTAGGGATTAAAACGAGTAATATCCGAATGTCGAACGCATTGTATATTAACGGAAAGCGAGTTGGCCATAGTGGAGAGCCAGCTGAGGATAGCAGCTATATACCTCATAATACCCCGTATACTGCTTATTTTTCGCCTGATAAAAAAGAGCTTGAATTGATTGTACATGTAGCAAATTTCGATTATGCACCGGGAGGAGGAATTATTAGCTCCATTTTTTTAGGGGATCAATCAAGTATTGCAAAGCTTCGAGAGGGTGCCCTCTTCTACGATTTAATTACTCTTGCAGGTTTTTTAACAATGTTTATCTACTTTTTTGGCTCTTATCTTTATTCAAAATTTGGTATAGAGCAGCTTTACTTCTCTTTATTTTGTTTCGCAAGTGGGCTCTACACTCTCACACACGGCGAAAAATTTTTACTAGCCTTGATAAATATGCCCTACGCTCCATTTCAGAAAATACAAATGATCTCTAGTATAGCTGTAGGTCTTTTTATATTGTTGTATTTTTACCGTGCTTTAATCAAATATATGAATCGTTTGGTTGTGAAAGTGTTTTGCGCAATAGGTACTCTTCTTATGCTTGTTGCATTGCTTCCAACATCAATTAATTCACTATTTCAAAATATCAATTCATTGTATGTATTCGCAAATATTGTTTATATTTTCTATGTGCAAATTATAGCAATTTACCGACGTGCGACTGGTGTAATGTATTTAACTTTAAGCTCCCTAGCCATTTTGCTTTATTTTATCGTTGCGACGTTAAATACAAATATTAATCTTGAACTGAGTGCTCTACCACCGTTGTTGCCATTTATTTGCCTAACAATGCTTTCCCTATATATTTCTCATCGTTTTGCAGATTCTTATTTAGAAAAAGGCAAGCTAACAGAGGCACTTATACGTGTAGATAAATTAAAGGATGAGTTTCTCGCTAAAACATCTCATGAATTCCAGACCCCTTTACATGGCATTATAGGCATTTCACAATCTATGCTGAAGGATAATAGTTTACCTATCTCAGCGGACGAACAAAAGGAAAAAGTATCCCTTATTTTTAATATTGCTGAACGTCTCTCCTATTTAGTCAATGATTTACTTGATTTTTCAAAGCTGAAGGAGAATGAATTAACATTGCGGATGACTTCTGTTGATTTATATGCCATTACACATATGACTGTAGAAGTACTCTCCTATACCATTAGCAAGAATGTCAAAATCTACAATCACATTGAGAGGGGAACCTTTGTCCAAGCAGATGAAAATCGTCTTCGCCAAATTTTATATAATTTAATTCATAATGCAGTGAAGTATACAAATGAAGGAAAAATTGATATAACTTGTTATGAGAAACAGTCATTCTTAGTAATTGAAATTAAGGATACCGGCTGTGGAATCGCGCCAGAAAATTTAAAAACTATTTTTAATCCATTCCAACAATTCAATTATTCAATCGGTGGCAGTGGATTAGGTTTACATATTACAAAGGAGCTTGTTGAGCGGCAGGGTGGGAAAATATTTGTGGATTCAATTGTCGGACAAGGTGCAACCTTTTCAATTAAATTACGAAAAGCACAGCCGACAAATGAGGAATTACCATCAATGCCAATCCAAACATACCAACATCCTTTCCTAACATTCCCACATATTGTTGAACAAATAGGAAAGAAAAAAATTCTTATTGTGGATGACGATGCTGTTAATTTAAAGGTGCTAATAGATATATTGTCACAAGAAAACTATTCCATTATAGCAATTGATAATGGACACCATGTTTTTGAGTACCTTACACAGCAACCTAGTATTGATTTATTAATTTTGGATATTATGATGCCCACTATTTCTGGCTATGAGATTTGTCAACAGGTTAGACAAAATTACACGTCTACAGAGCTACCTATTCTAATGTTGACTGCGGCGATTCGCCCAGAGGATATGATTGCAGCCTTTCAATCTGGGGCAAATGATTTTTTACATAAACCTTTGGATGCTACCGAGCTTAAGACAAGGGTTCGCAATCTTCTTTTATTGAAGGAGTCCGCAGAAATAGCTGTGAAAATGGAAACCGCGTTTTTACAAGCACAAATTAAACCGCATTTTATTTATAATGTCTTAAATTCCATTCTATCCCTAAGCTATTTAGACTTAGACAAATCAAGGGCAATGATTACAGATTTTGCTACATTTTTACGTAACAGTTTTGCCTTTGAAAATGCCAACAGTCTTGTTCCTTTGGAAAAGGAGCTTAGTCTTATTGAGGCATATGTAAATATTCATCGCACTAGATATCCTGAGCAATTAGAATTTAATATTTGCATGGATGAGCCTATCCAATGCCTTATTCCTCCTTTACTACTTCAGCCTCTAGTAGAGAATGCTCTTCTTCATGGTTTGAAAGTAAGGAAAGAGCGTAGCAAGCTACAATTAGTTATAAGGCAGGAAGAGCATATGGTGATTTTCCAACTGATAGACAATGGCATTGGTATATCTTCAGAGCTTTTAAGGCAAATCCAAAATGGTGAAAAAACAGCTAGTCAAGGCATTGGCATTCTAAATATTTCTAAAAGATTAAAAAAATTCGATAACGCTACTATCCATTTTGATAGCCTCGAAAACAAAGGAACGACTGTGGAAATAAGATTTCCAATAATCACTATTTAGAGGATGTGAGCAGCTTGTTAAAAGCAATTATTATAGATGATGAAATTTTAGCCATTCGTTTATTAGAATCCATGCTAAAGGCAAGTGGCTCTATTGAGATTATTGGAACCTTCCAGAATCCAAAGGATGGCCTCGTAAATATTGATATATTAAAACCTGATATTTTATTTTTAGACATTGAAATGGCTGAAATGACAGGTCTTGAATTTGCTTCTAAAATAGAAGATGTCTCAAGCTATATAGATATTGTCTTTGTTACAGCGTACGAAAATTATGCTTTAGAAGCCTTTAATGTACAGGCTATAGATTATATTTTAAAGCCCATTGACCACAACCGACTCTTAAAAACAATTGAGCGGCTACTTGAACGAAGGGAGCATAAAAAGTTGATACAACATGTTGATCATGCTTCTGTAAATGAAGGAACCAAAATTATTCATACATTACACTTTCATATACACTCAGGAAAGGTTTCAATCGGTGATACTGTATTAACTTTATCAACAAAGGAGTTCCAAATTTTATTCTTTTTAGCACAGCATTGCAATCAAGCCTTTCCAGCTGATGAGCTGTATCGACTTATTTGGGAAGAGGATAGCTTTGGGCAAACACAAGCCTTACGAGTTCATATCAGCAATTTAAGAAAAAAACTTGAAACCATTCCAGGTCACACAGCTAAAATAGTTATGGTAAGAGGCTCTGGGTATCAATTAGTTTTTCAAGCATAATTTGAAAGGGAAGTTGATTAAACCGCTCAACTTCCCTTTCACTTATTTAAACTCCACTTGAATGTTAAGACTTGTCCAATGTTTACTACCTTCAAGCCACTGCTCTCTCATCTCTCGTGCAGGGATTTCACCACTCTCTTTGAACAATCTATTGATCCATTTTGCAATTCAACTTTTTCATTTTTTTTGCACTAAAAAGACTGTTTGCTTTCGGGCAAACAGTCCTCCTTCTATTTAACCGTATGTTCTTCAGGGAACAATTTTGATTTTAATTCATCTTCCCCAGAGCCCTTCGCTAATGGAACGCGAGAACGATAGGCTGCACGACAAATTAAATGCCCTGCGACTGGTGCTGTCACAAAGACGAAAAGAATACCTAAAATAAGCCGTACACTAACAAAACCGTCATGCACCCAGAAATAGATAAACGCTCCTAACAAACAGGTTAAAACGGATAATGTAGAGCTTTTCGTTGCAGCATGTGATCGTGTATAGACATCTGGTAAGCGAATCATTCCAAATGCGCTAATAACACTCACTATGGAACCTATAAGAATAAGGATAACTGCTGCCCATTCAATCATTTGATTTACGTTCAACAATCACACCTCTTTCTATATATTTTGTAAATGCAATCGTTCCGATAAACGCTAAAATACCTAAAATAAGGATAGCTTCTAAATATGCTTTAGTCTTCAATATAATAGAGACAATCGCAATAGCCGATAATAAATTAACACCAATTGTATCGAGAGCTATTGCTCGATCAGGCATTGATGGGCCGCGGATAACACGATATAACGACAGCGCAATTGAAATACTAAAGAAAGCAAGTGCAAGAAGTAATATATTGTTAATCATTAGCGTGTCACCTCCATTATTGCTTGTTCAAATTTTCCAATCGATCGTATAACGGCATCCTTAGACTGCTCTATGTCCATAGCATGGATATAAAAGACATCTCCCTCTTCCGATACCTCCATGACGACAGAGCCAGGTGTTAATGTTAGCAGTAAAGCAAGAGCTGTAATCTCCCAATCACCCTTTAATACAGTTTTATAGGTGAAAATACCAGGTGTAATATTTAGCTTAGGTGTAGTGATTTGTCTTAATACACTATAGCTTGATAAAAATAGCTCCCAGTTAAACAGCCATAATAACTTGATGATGGAAAAGACTCTTCGCATGTAAAATTGAGTACCATAAAAGCGATGCATCGCATATAGAATACCCATACCTACAACAAAGCCCATTAAAAATGTTGAAAATTGTGGTGTCACTTCATCCTGTAGAAGTAACCAAAGTGCTGCGATAAATAAATTTAAAATAAACTGCATCGCCATTATTTATTCACCTCACCTTGCCATTGTTGGCCATCTAAAACTGCATCAATATAAATAGATGGTGTATAAAGTGTTTCAGCTGCATCTGTGACAAATGGTGCCAGTTTTTCTGCCCCAATACCTAAACCAATTGTGCAAACAGCCAGTAATGTTAATGGCAACAATATACGTTTAGGTAACGGTTTTTCATCCTCTAAGCTAATAATGGTTTCACCAAAAAAGGAAGAAAGAAATATCCGCAGTAGTGAATATAAAACAATTAAACTAGAGAAAAAACCTAGTCCTAATAGAACAAAATGGCCACCCTCTATCGCACCTTGCCCGATTAAAACCTTTCCTAAAAAGCCACTTAATGGTGGTATACCAGCTAGTGAACACATCGCTATAAAAAACAACCATCCAAAAAAGGGATAATTACGAATAAGTCCACTCATTTTATCAATTACTGTTTCCCCAGTGACATATATCATCATACCAACAGCTAAAAACAACATAGCCTTCGCTACCATATCGTGCATTAGATAATAGATAACACCTTGTAAGGCTGACTCAGTGCCTACCGCTAGCCCAATTATTATAAAACCAACGCCAATTAGCACATTGTAGGAGGCTATTGTTCTAACATCACGACCAGAAAGTGCACCGATACAACCTGCAATAATTGTAATTCCCGCCATGATGCCAAGTGCTGTGTGTGTGACTTCAGGATTATTAGGGAACAACAGCGTAAAAGTACGTACAAGTGCATACATCCCTACCTTTGTTAATAAAGCAGCAAATAAAGCTGCAATGGCAGTTGGTGGTACGCTGTACGAGCCTGGTAACCAGAAGAATAATAAAAGTCCAGCCTTCAAGCTAAAGACGATTAAGAAGATAAGCGCCACTGTTGTAATAAGCGGATTAGCTCCTGCCTCCATTACACGAATGGAAATATGGGCCATATTTAATGTGCCTACTGTTCCATACAGAAAAGCGAGTGCCACCAAGAAAATCCAAGAGGCAACAATGTTGATGAGCACATATTTTAATGCTTCACGTAGCTGAATTTTTTCACCACCTAGACTGATCAGTGCGTAGGAAGCAAGCAACATTACTTCAAAACATACAAATAAGTTAAAAATATCGCCCGTCAAAAATGAGCCATTGACACCTGCTATCATCAGCAGCGTAAATGGATAAAAATACATTTTTTCATATCTTAGCTCCATTGTAAAAATTGCATATAGCATACAAATGAGGGCTACAATATTTGCAGCTAACACTAATAATGTCGCAAAGGAATCGGCTACAGATGAGATTCCAAATGGTGGTGCCCATCCACTAAAATCAATGCGCATCACTCCCTGCTCTTGAATCTCTACTAATAAAATGACGCTAATGATAATAATAAAGCTCAATGTCAATAAGCTGATGATGCGTTGTAGCGTCACATGCTCTTTTAAAAACACCAGTAAAATAGCCGTAATTACCGGTACAATTAATGGTAAAACAATCATATTACTCATCAGGTGTACCTCTCAATTCATCAAAATTCCCTGAACCATTTGTTTTGTACGCACGATACCCTAAAACGAGAACAAAGGCCGTGACAGCAAAGCTAATCACAATCGCCGTTAATATTAATGCTTGAGGTAATGCATCTGTATATGGTCCCTCTGATTCTCCTAATAACGGTACATCCCCTTTTTTTAGACCTCCCATAGTCAGAATCAGTAAGTGGGCAGCATGAGATAAAACAGCAGTACCTAAAATAACACGCAGTAACTGCTTCGAGAGGATTAAGTACGTCGCAACAGCTACTAATATACCTACTAAAACAAGTATTAAAGACTCCATTGGCTACTCATCCTCACTTATACTTAAAATAATTGTTACAACAACCCCGACCACCGTCAAAGCAACACCCGCTTCAAAAATAGTGACAGTTGAAAAGCCCATTTTCCCAAAAATAGGAGCATCTATATACGTATGTGCTTGTGTTAAAAATGGCACATCGAAAAACAACGAGCCTATTGCAGTTCCAGTTGCAAGCAATACACCAAGAGCTGCAACTTTTTTAAAGTCGAAAGGCATCCCCTTATGCACAGTTTCTATATCGTAGGCTAGATATAATAAGACAACACCCGAGGCCAACACCAGACCACCTATAAAGCCACCACCAGGAGCGTGATGCCCAGCAAAGAACAAATACACACCGAGTGTTAAAATAATGAAAACGACAACCTTGGTGATGGTCCTTAAAATCACATCATTAATTTTCATGATCTGCTCCCTCCTTTCGTGGCTTAAGCTTTGTCAGAGCATAGACCCCTAAGCCAGCAATTAGAAGAACAACAACCTCAAGCATCGTATCAAAAGCACGGAAATCCCCTAGTATTGTATTAACGATGTTGGAACCGCCAGCCAATTCATAAGCATCATTGAAGTAAGTAGACACTGGTTCAAAGCGATCATAGTGTACTACTGCTAAGCCAACAATTGTTACGGTTGCACCAACAAAAATAGAAATCAATGCTTTTGACCATTGAACCCTTTTACGCGGTACCTCTGGCATTAAATCTGGTAAATATTTAAAACATAAAAGGAATAAAGCTGTTGTAACCGATTCAACAACTAATTGTGTTAAAGCTAAATCTGGCGCACGGAAAATAACAAAGAAGAAGGCAATAGAATAGCCCAATACACCATTTAGCAACATGGCTGTCACTCGACCCTTTGCAAAAATCATCCAAACAGCTGCAAAAATCATGACAAACACAAGGATTAACTCGTAGGATTCTATAGCGGAATCTTTGTCAAAATTAAAGGTCATGGCATCTGACCAAACAAAATAACCTGCGATAAGTGCAACAAAAAATACATATATATAGACAAAATAATGTGTTAAATTACCTGTCATATATTTATTGGTAAGCTTCTGTGAGCCATTTTCACTCATCTCTATCATTCGATTGTAATACGTATTAAACGTATACTTTTGTGAAAATAGACGATAAAGTGGCTTCCAGCTTTTTAAAGTTTTAAATAAGATAATTCCAATAATAATGACACCTACTGTCATCAATAACTCTGCATTGATGCCATGCCATGCATGAATATGTGGTGTTAACTCACTTGTAGTTGGGAATGTTGGATAAATACTAGCCATAGCAGGCTCTAAAATATAATGACCTAATATATTAGGGAAGAAAAAGATACCAACTACCAACAAGCATAAAATAATTGGCGATATTAACATGCCAAGTGGAGCTTCGTGTGGTTTTTTATCAATCTTCTCTGGCTGTAGTTTACCCAAAAATGTACGACTAATTAAAATCAAACTATAGACAAAGGTAAAGATACTTGCCACCCATGCTACTATAGGGAAAAACAGCCCTATATCAGCAATAGAGAATGCTTCTACATCACGAATGGCCAATACTGCTGCAAAAAACATTTCCTTACTTAAAAAGCCATTAAATGGTGGCAGTCCTGCCATTGAGAAGCTACCAATCACAGCAATTGTAAAAGTGATAGGCATGAAAGACATTAAGCCACCTAAACGACGAATATCACGAGTACCTACTTCATGATCGACAATTCCAACCATCATGAATAAAGCTCCTTTAAAGGTCGAATGATTCACAAGGTGAAATAGCGCTGCAAAGCTTGCTTGGGTGTAAAGAATTGAGTTTTCCTCATAGCCATAATAATGACCAACAGACCCAAGACCAAAGAGACTCATAATTAAACCAAGCTGACTCACTGTTGAAAAGGCTAATAATGCTTTTAAATCCGTCTGACGGACAGCATTAAAGGAGCCCCAGAATAATGTAACTAGGCCGATAACACTAACTAGCCAGAACCATACTGCCTCTCCTCCAAAAACCGGTGAAAAACGAGCAACTAAATAAATGCCTGCCTTCACCATTGTTGCGGAATGTAAGTAAGCACTAACAGGTGTTGGGGCCTCCATAGCATCAGGCAACCAAATGTGGAATGGAAATTGTGCAGATTTTGTAAAAGCCCCTAGTAAAATTAGAATAAGCGCTGGCGTAAATAAGGTATGATCTCGTATAACCTCTACATTAGCTACAATTTCACGAATACTAAATGTATGAGAAGCTACATAGAGCATTAAGAAACCCGCAAGCATTGATAGTCCGCCAAAGACTGTAATCATCATCGCTTTTTTGGCCCCTGCCCGAGATGCCTTTCTATGATGCCAAAATGCGATTAATAGGAATGATGACACACTTGTTAATTCCCAAAATGTGTATAATACCATTAGGTTATCTGAAAAAACAACGCCAAGCATAGCGCCCATGAATAGTAATAAATAGCAGTAAAAATGATGAAGAGATTCTTTCGTTGATAAATAAAAAATAGAATATAAAATGACCAAACTACCTACACCTGTAATCAGCAGACCAAAAATCATACTGAGTCCATCTAGGTAAGTGGTGAAATTTATATTAAAAGAGGGAATCCACTCATATGTATGAATAAACGTTTTACCCTCGGCTAATTGAGGAATATAGCGAGCAAGTAAAAGAAACAAAATGAATGGAACAGATAAAACAAACCAGCCAAGATGTGTGACACGCCTTAGTCGCCTGTAAAGCAATGGAATTAGAGCAGCACAAACAAATGGCAAAAGTATCGCAATGAGAACTGTGACCAAATGAAAACCTCCTACTATCAAAATCATCTAGCAAATTTTTGTGGTGATTGACATGTAAAGTGCTAAGACTTTAGAAATTTGTTCAAGCTAAGTAACATATTAGATGTATTCTTGAAATTTTTTAATGGAATGTGGTGGGGTATCAAAGTGCCTAATTGTTTATAAAAATGGTTATTTTAGTTATTTAGTCACTTCTAACCCGATGCAAGCCTAAATAACTTGTGGAAAATCAGATAATTTATACAGTTATAACTCAGTTAATATCAGTACAATGAAGACACTTGACTATCTATTTAACTCACTGCATAATAGTGTGGCATATGAAAGCAAATTAACATAGATGCACAGAATGCATAAATTAAATAATCTCAAATTATTGATTTAAGCTTATTCCTTCAAGGGTTTTCCAATATATTTTCGTTAACTTTTATACATTTTTAAGTATACAATATAAATGAGCATAATGCACTGTAACAGCATTGATTTTAGCTGTTTTAGGATAATTTTTTCATAATCAACAGTGAAATTAACAAAATACCAACAGATAAGAGGTGTACATTTTTTATGAAGCATGTAAAAGGGCGTTTGGATGAAAGTATATTAGTTTGTGTTTACTACGGCTTAAATGGCGAACGTTTGATTCGTCGTGGTCATAAGATGGCCACAATGCTTGATTGCCCACTCTATATTCTTTCAGTCGATTCGCAACCCCTTGATGCATTTGACGCAGAAAAATCTAGTTATATAGAGCAATGGAAAAAGTTATCAGATGAGCTTGAGGTTGAAAAATTTATTTTGCAAGATAATGAAAAACGCCCCATACAAAAAGTTATTGCAGAGGTCGCAAAGAATTATAGTATTTCGCAAATTATCGTTGGGCAAAGCGCACAAAGCCGTTGGGAGGAAATCACGAAAGGTTCGTTCCTAAACGTACTGTTAAAAGAAGTTCCTTTTGTTGATTTTCATATTGTAGCTGTTCAACGCCCAACAGACGATGATGCAAATGAAACCTATGAAAAAGGAGTACGTGCTTACTTAATTAAAGAACAGGAGAACTTTAAAGTAGCATTTACATGTCCTAAGTATGTATCGATTGAAGGAATATTCTTCAAAGAAATTGGCACAGATTTTGACAACGGCATCTTTAAATTTACTTACAACGATAAAATGCATGAAGTTCATATTTCAGAGGGCTATGTAATTGATCAGGAGAAACTGCCAGCAGAATTTTTAGCTCCATTAAGACAATAAAAAAAACGCGTATCTACGCGTTTTTTTATTAGACAGCAGCTGAAGCAGGTTTATCCTTCGGTAAGAAGAAGGCAACTAGTAATAATAAAGGTAATAATGAAACGACAATCATTGTAAAATCAATGCCTTTATAATCCATTAAAACGCCGATAACCATTGCCCCTATTGCGCCCATACCAAATGCAAAGCCCGTAGTTAAACCAGCCATTGTGCCAATTTTTGTTGGGACTAACTCTTGCGCATAGACCACCGTTACGGAGAAGCTAATCATAATCAACGTACCGATAATAACTAAAAATAGCATAGCGGCCCATAATGGTACATATGGCAATGCTAAACAAAATGGCATAGGGCCTACTACAGAAAGAATAATGACATTTTTCCTACCAATACGGTCTGATAAAGAACCTCCAAAAAAGGTACCTACTACACCAAATGCCATGAAGGTGAATATTAATATTTGCCCTAGTCGCAGGCTGACATCATAGTGATCCATCAAATAAAACACATAAAAGCTCGTTATATTTGTTGTATAAAATGATCGTGCAAAAATAATTGTAAATAATAAAGTTAATGCAATTCCAACTTGTTTCTTTGTTAATGGAGGCAATGTTGAGACGAGTACTCTCTTTTTCTTAGTGGTACGCTCCTGCTCCAACTGTTTTTTATACCATGTAGCAATTTTACTTAATAAAATGATACCAAATGTTGCAATGACTAATATGATCGCAGCCCCACGTTGCCCAAGAATATCAAAGATGTAAGCACTAATTAATGGTGCAAGTGCTTGCCCTGAATTTCCCCCCACTTGATAAATAGACTGCGCAAGACCTCGTTTAGATCCAGCTGCCATAAAGGAAACTCTCGATCCCTCAGGGTGAAAGATAGCTGACCCAAAGCCTATAAATAATACCGCAATAATAATAATCCAATACTGCGTTGTGAATGCTATGATGGCAATCCCTATAAACGAACTAATCATACCGATGGGTAAAGCATAGGGCATTGGTTTTTTATCACTGATAAAGCCTACAGCAGGCTGTAATGCAGAAGCAAATATGTTTAATACGAAAGAAATCAGCCCAATTTGTGTAAAGGTCAATCCTAACTCACTCTTAAATATCGGAAACATCGCCGGGATAACAGCTTGCATCGTATCATTAATAAGGTGAGCAACACCGATAGCAATCATAATTGGATAGATTGGGTTTGTTACGTTTAATTGTTTATTCATGTTGCCACCTCACTCTTTTTTATTTACACATGATTGTCGCATACTATCGACCATTTTGCACAAGCTATAATTCGACAGCTGTAAAAGGAGTTGATATATGCATGGAAAGCTTTATTCATGCTCACTTTTGGGAAATGATTCTACGAACAACACTTTCGTTTTTTGCCTTACTAATTCTGGCACGTCTACTTGGTAAAAAACAATTAGGCCAGTTAACGTTTTTCCATTACATTACAGGTATTACATTTGGGTCGATCGCTTCAGAAATTGCCTCTCAGGAAGAAACACCCTTTTTGGATGGTATGATTTCCCTCGTTTGGTGGAGTGCTTTAACGTATTTAATGACCGTTATTACGATTAAATCTAAAAAGGCCCGCGTTCTCATTGATGATAAGCCAACGATTGTGATTCAAAAGGGTCTTATATTAGAATCAGCCCTACAAAAAAATCGTCTTCATCTAGATGAGCTTACAATGATGCTTCGTGAACAAGCTATTTTCTCCGTACAGGACGTTGAGTATGCCTTACTAGAAACGAATGGGAAACTCAGTGTACTACAAAAAACCTCTGAACAAGTGGCTACAAAGCAGGATGTTAAAGCAGATGTAACACCACCTACCTATCTTCCTACCGAAGTTATTTCTGATGGTCAACTTATTACCGAAAATATTGTTGAACTTGAGCTGACAGAAGACTGGGTAATGAAGAAATTGAAAAAGCAAAATGTGCAGTCTGTAGAAGAAGTTTATTTTGCTCAAGTCCAAACAAATGGTTCCTTGTACATCAGCTTAAAAGATAAAGCGAGACATTCAAGCCCTTAATTGCTTGTCAAGTCTCGTTTTTTTATCAATCAATTTTGACAATATCTAATGGTGTAATAATACCGAGTAATTTTTGATGTGGTTGACCATGCTCCGTTATTAATAATGCCTCAAAGCGTCTCCCTCTTTCGACTCCTTGTTTAAATATTTCCTCAGCCTCATAGATGGATATAGATCTACTGACAAATTTGTAATTCACGCTATTTTTCTCATGCAATAAGATATCATGCAGGGTTGGAATTCTTTTCGGTAGATGATCCCCACCCATCTTTGACGCAAGCCAATTTGTGATTCCTACTGTTGTGATTAGCCCCTTAAACTGCTTATTATAATAAACAGGAAATTGTGTATATTTGCGCTGACGTATCACTTTTAAAACATGTTTTAAAGAATCATTTTCTTGAAAAATCAATACTCTTTTACGGAACATTTGCCCTACAAGCGTCGGCTTAGCAAGGGTAGCATCTATGTATTCAATTCGTTCTACAACATCAGTATGTGGCTCTGCAATCACATAATGTAATGATGTACGATGATGCACAATCGCATTTCGTAAGTCTGCATATGAGCGGAGATCATCTTCATATTTCTTCACCAAGACATCCTTTTTCTTTGCTTGATCAATCAGCCGATAAAAAGGCATAAAATCCTTAGCACCTACAATATCTCGTAGTCTATGATCTATTCGATTAAACGCTGTCAGGAAACGATCGGAATTCTCAGTTCCCAATTTCATGTCCCCTCTTTCTATAGTAGTCTATATATTTTCCGAGTTATTTGACAAATTTCGAGTTACACACCCATTATATTCCTAAGTTATAGAGATTCCAAGAAAGTAGTTTTACAATTCCGCTTGAAAGTGACGTTACGTCATTTAATATAATGTCATTAACAGAGAGGAGGAGTGATTACGTTGCTTACGATTCACAATGTATCAAAACAAACTGGCATTTCTGTTCGAACATTGCGTTATTACGAGGAGATCGGCTTGTTACTTCCTATAGCAAAGACTGAGGGAGGACACAGAATTTATGGTGAGAATGAGCTCAAAATGTTACAACAAATTGTTTTTTTAAAGGCATTAGGCTTCAAGTTGAAGGAAATTCAAACACTTATCAATAATTCGTGGAATTGGGAAGCAAGTTTAGACCATCAGTTAGCTTTTCTAGCAGAAGAACAAAAGAAACTACAGCAGATGAAGAACGCCATCCTTGGATTAAAAAATGCCTCGTCTATCGAAGGTGGGCTAACAGAGTCCCTTATCCAAAAATACATTAAGCTTTCCAATCAAGAACGAGATAATAAGCAAGCCTTCCGCCAACAGATTTTTGTAGCTGCCGAAATGGAGCTTTTTCAGAAATTACCCAATTTAAATCAAAATGATCCTAATTCTTTAGAATGGATTGGTTTATTAGGTCAGTTAAAGCAGCTTCATAAGGAAAGCCCTGAAGCTGATTCCGTGCAGATTATTATCAAACGAATGATGGAAAAGGCTGAAATAGAATATATCGGAAATGATGAGTTTTTAGAGAAGATGTGGACAATAAGAAAATCCGCACACAAATCTGAACAAATGGGTTTATATCCTTTAGAGGAAGAATTTCTACACTTTATAGAGCAGGCTTTTCATGTTTATGAAACAAAAAAACAGGTGTTAGGAAGGTCACAACCATGAACATAGAAATATTGCTTGTGATTGGTGCCTTAGCATTGTTAGACATGTTTAGTCCTTCTATTATTGGGGTATCCGTCTATGTATTGCTTGTGGCTAAAAAACAGCAAATCCGCCTTTTATTAACCTATTTAATGACTGTAGCCTTGTTTTACTTTAGTACTGGGATTTTTTTAATGTTAGGTCTAGGGGTCATATTCAATCCAATTTCTAATTTGCTAGATAGCTACTCAGCTCGATTAATCATGACCATTGTGGGGGCAGCTTTATTTATTGGCAGTTGGTTAGTACCAAAGAGAAAGACAAATGGAGCACCTAAACCAAAATCTTTACATGTGAGCTCTATGGTAGCTTTAGGTTTCTCAACTTCTATTTTAGAAGTTGCAACCGCTCTTCCTTATTTCGCGGCAATAGGTATTTTAACGAGTAATCAAATAGAGTTTTATGAATGGTTACCATTATTAGCTGGTTACAATTTGATAATGATTGCACCAGGAATTATCCTTTTGTGCTTCCATTTATTATTCCGCCGATTTATGAATAAGCCTTTAAGAAAAATTCAAACGCTTTTTGATCAAAGAACAAGTTCAACCCTTTCTTGGGTTATGTTCTTTGTGGGATTGATTTTACTTATAAATGGTGGGATGATTTAAAACAAAAAACGGTAAAAATCCATTATAAGTTGGTTTTTACCGTTTCTCTTCAGATTTTTGTCATAGACGCATTTCTTTTCATCATCACGATACCAATGCCGATGCAGATAATTGTCAAAGCTAGCGTAATTATTAAGCTCCACCAGTAATCTGACATCTCTATTGTTCCTCGAATTTTTGCAATTCCGTAGCTTGCAAGCTTCCAGGGTGATATCGTCCAAAAGATTCCTATAATCATATCGATGATTTGCCCAACAAAAATCACTGTAAATGCACATGTAGTAGCAATAACTGTTTTAAAACTGGCACTCATCATTAACGTAACAGCTATCACAAATAGCAACCAAATATAGTACGTAGAAAAGCTTACAAACAGTGCACCAATATCCAACGTTCCGTATAGAATACTTGTATAATAGACACTTGCAGCAAACCCAGCTAAAATACTAACAAAACAAATGGTGCTCATAACAACAAATTTACTCAAAAAATATGCGCCAAATGAAATGGGCCGAGCATATAATAATGTGGCCATACCATTAGCACGTTCTTTACTAATAGCCCCTACAAACGAAGCCATCATCACCAATAAGCCTATCGTTTGAAACTGCCCGATAGAAGCCTGAATTAAATCAAGTGGCATTAATTCTGGCATCAGCATTTCAAAGCCCTCTGGTACATTCCCAACAGCATTTAAAATATCCATCATATAGTAGTTTGTTAGTGGATCACTCATTCCAAGCAGAGCAAACACAAGAGGAATCCATAGAAACTTCCAACTCCGCCATGCTTCTCTAAATTCCTTTTGCAGAAGTACATTGAATCCTCTCATGCCTTTTTCGCCACCTTCATGAAAATTTCTTCCAAAGATGCTGTCTGTCGCTCTACCTTTCTAATTGTATACGGACATTCACTTAATCGTTGAAGCAACTTCTTCATCGTTGGCTCCTCATTCACTATCTCAATATAGACATAACAACCGATTACATGATTAGATGGATTTGCAAAAAGCTTAGCCTCTTCTTCACTACTAAACTCAATGACATAATTTTGCTTATCAAAACGTTGCCTTACCTCACGTAATGTTCCCTGTTCTACGAGTTTTCCATTTTGCAAGAATAATAGTTGGTCTGTCATTTCTTCAGCATCATTTAAGATATGTGTTGAGTACAAAATAGTCGTCTCTTGCTGTAGTCCTTTTAATAAATCAAGTACTTCTCTACGGCCAACTGGATCTAATGCTGAAACAGGTTCGTCTAATAGCAGTAATTTAGGCTTATGCACTATTGCTTGGGAAATACCAAGTCGCTGCTTCATCCCGCCAGAAAAAGAGGCAATTTTTTTATGTTGAGCATTCCCTAACCCTACGAATTCTAGGGTTTTTTGTGCTTCTAATTTAGCCTTTTTGGCTGCTACACCATTCAGCTTTGCAGCCATTTCTGTAAACTCTAGCGCAGTTAGCCAAGGATGAAATTGTGGATATTGCGGTAAAAAACCTATATTCGCACGTAAATCATTACCTAGCATCTTTACATTTCCAGCAGTCGGTCTTAAAAGCCCTGTTAACATAGATAAAGTGGTTGTCTTGCCAGCTCCATTTGGACCGATTAAAGCTGTAGAAGTTTTTTCCTCTAAGTTGAAATGAATATCATCTACAACTTTGTGCTGTGCAAATTGCTTGGTCAAACCTGTAACTTGAAGTAAAGTTGTCATGACTGCTTTCTCCCCACTATAAAGTACGCAATTGACCCTAATAGATTAGCAAAGATAATGATAAATACCCAAAGAATTTTAGGCCCATTTGTTGCATGAATTTTACGTAAATCAATAAGTGCTACGATCATCAAAATAATTTGAACGATGATGAGCGGTGCTATAACTGCCCATGGAACTTTTGCTAATTCCTCCATCATACAGATCACCTCATTATTTGTTATACACTAACTATAACAACTTTGTTCTAATATGTATAGAACAAAATATCTCCTATACCTAAAAAAAGATGTACCTCAATGAGTACATCTTCTCTATTACTTATAAAGTTTTTGCAGAGCATCTTCCATTTTAGGGCGTATTGTTACCTCTGGACGAGCTTTTTTGACAGCTGCCTCTGCTGCCTCTAATGATTCAGCCATTCCCAACTCCATTAATATAGCGGTAGCTGCAACGCCTGCACGTCCCCCACCACTTCCACAGTGAACATATACTTTCTGCCCTGTCTCATAGGCCATAGCAACTTCTTGCGCAACTCGTTGGATGGATGATGCTACCTCACTATCTTCATCTGCTATAGGCATATGTTTATAAGAATAAGGAACTGTCTCCTGGTCTTGAGGGGATAGCCCTTGAACACGAACATCTATCACAACATCAACCGATTCTTGTATAAATGCAGACTCTGCATCTTTTGCACCGCCAAAGAACAGTTGATCCTTTACTAAAACATCGTAGTCTTTCCCCATATTCTCCATCCCTCACATGTTTATTTTAGTAAATGCTTAATATCCTCATAATATGGTAGTGCCGTTAAAGCACCTGCTTTTGTTGCGGCAAAAGCGCCTAATTTGTTGCCAAAGCTTGTACAACGCACTAGTTCTTCTTTTGTTGTAGGTAAGCCATTGTAATGGACATCACGTAGGACACCTGCCATAAATGCATCTCCCGCACCTGTTGTATCCACAGGCACTACTTTCTCAGTCGGTACATGGATAACTTCACCATTAAGAACTGCATAAGTCCCGTTTTCTCCTACGGTAATTAAAATAATAGGCACTAAATAGCTATTTAATTGCTCGATCCCTTCTTCTAAGCTACTTGTCTCTGTCAGGAAGAATAACTCATCATCCGTTACCTTTAAAATATCCACATCCTCGAAAAATGATGTAATCGTTTCTCGACAAATTTCTTCACTGCTCCAACGTAATGGGCGAATATTTGCATCCATTGCAATAATTGCCCCCTTGTCCTTAGCCATTTCTACTGCTGCTCGTGTTGTAGCAAGGGCTGTTGGATGGAACATCGTGCCTGAACACACCGTTAAAGCAGATGCATGCTTAAAGGCTGCTTCATTTAGCTGTGATGGTTCAACTTGTAAATCGGGTGTTTCATCAACGTAATCCTTAAAAATTCGTTCACATGCTTCTGTTAGATGCACATATACACCACTCACACGTTTTGCTGGATCAAATACGGCATAATCCAGTTTTACACCCTCTTGGGCAAGCCCATCTCGTACAAACTGCGAGCCCTCGTCATCCCCTGTAATTGTAATCAACGCTGAAGGCGCACCAATGCGGCTAATACCCGCTGCAACATTGACCGTTGCGCCACCCATATATTTAGTAAAAGATGTGTTTGTTACATCATCTGCAATATAGTCAATAAAAGCATCTCCATAGACTAATATAAAATCCTTCTCTTGCTTTGTCATGATAGTCCTCCTGAAAGTCTAGTCATTATAGATTAACACGAAAATTGTCATTCTATAAAGGTTTTTACTTTTGGCATTTATTCATAAGGGGATGGATAGCTTGAGTCATCCCCTATCTTTGTTATACTTGCCTATAGAAAGGTAGGGATTATCAAAATGAGTATTACAATTCGACAAGCGCAACCACAGGATGCCCATGCCGTTGTGCCTTTAATTATCGATGCCATTGGCGATATTGCTAATCGCTTAACTGGCGAGCATTCAGCGGAGGCTGTTATGCAAGAACTGACTGTTCTTTTTCAACGAGAAGACAATCGACATTCTTATTTAAATACTTTT
Organism: Lysinibacillus sp. FSL K6-4013; assembly: GCF_038630435.1. Taxonomy (NCBI): domain Bacteria; kingdom Bacillati; phylum Bacillota; class Bacilli; order Caryophanales; family Bacillaceae; genus Lysinibacillus; species Lysinibacillus sp. FSL K6-4013. Next base: position 170,704 of record NZ_CP152031.1, on the reverse strand, counting down.
GTCGCTACTGAAAATGAACAGATTTTAGGAATTCTCGTTTATTATCACGGCGCACAAGCCGTTCACATGGATGCTAACCTTGTTAAATGGCTTGATGCAAAAAATGCACCATCCATTGTTATTGATCGAGAAGCACATGAAGATGAGGCTTACATTGATACAGTTTGCGTTACACCAGCTGCACGTGGTAAAGGAATCGGAACATTGCTTTTACAATTTGCTGAAGAGCTGACAAAGCAGCGTGGCTATACAAAATTATCATTAAATGTTGAAACCCAAAAAGAAGATGCTCGCCGTCTTTATGAAAGACTAGGCTTTGTTATTACAGAGCCTTGGTCAATAATTGATGAGCCTTTTTACCATATGGTTAAACAGTTTTAGGAAGTGAAGTGAATAACTAATATATGAAAAACAATTTGCTTTACCCTCTTTTGATTGTCATTGCATCTAGTAGTTACGGGATCTTGTCGACTATTGTGAAAGTAGCTATGCAGCATGGCTTTACATCAGCGGAGGCTGTATCAAGCCAGTATATTATTGGCTTTATACTCGTAATATCGATCTTTATTTTTACAGACAGAAAATTACCAAGACCGTCCAAGAAGGGCTTACTTATTTTAATATGTGCGGGAATTTTTACTGGGACGACAGGTATCGTGTACGGAGAATCTTTGAAGTATCTTCCTGCTTCTCTTGCAGTTGTCATGTTATTTCAATTTACATGGATTGGTCTACTGATTGATTGTGCCCTCCATAAAAGATTACCAAGTAGGCCTGAAGTAATTTCAATCGTCATCTTATTTATAGGAACGATTCTAGCTGCTGGTGTATTAAATGTAGATTTAAGTGACATCCCTATTCAAGGGTGGCTATTCGGTTTTACAGCAGCCGTTACTTTTGCATGTTTTATTCAATTTAATTCTCGACCTGTCGAGGGTGTTACTACCACATCAAGGGTATTAATCGTTTCCTCTGTAGCCCTTATTATGATCAGTATTTTCCTAAGCCCTGAGGTTATTTGGAACGGCAAACTATTCCTGCAAGGCCTGTGGAAATATGGACTAGCACTAGGTCTCTTCGGTATCATTTTACCGATTTATCTATTTTCGATTGCTATTCCTAAAATCGGTGGTGCGCTTGCTTCTATTTTAAGCGCCATCGAATTACCAGTGGCCGTTACTGTTTCTGTTATTGTATTGCATGAACCTTTAACTTTCGTACAAATTATCGGGATTGTTCTGGTGATTGCTGGCATGATGCTGCCAACCATTGTTGCACAGCGTCAACAAAAAGATAGCCTATCAGAAGCACATTCATAAAACGACAAAAACTCCTTAAAAATGGAAGGATTCCTTTTTAAGGAGTTTTTTTGAACTTTATTAAAATGCCATTGCTTACCAGTATGCACTTCGTTATGATGAATGCAAATGTAATTTTTTAATAATTCTAACATTAATATTCCCCTTCGGTATTATACTGCAATATGCAAGTAACTTACTTTAAGAAAGGGGAAGTTGATGAAAAAAGCCTATATTCTTGGTTTTTTCCTTATGTTAATGCTTTTTGTTTTAACTGCTTGTAACGGCAAAGATCAGCAAAAATCCACAAATGATGCAGCAAATAACGACGAAGCATCTGATGGTAAAAAAACAGAAGTAGTAGCATCGTCGCCTTCAGGCAAGCTAGTAATTTACACTGGACGTGACGAAGAAATGGTGCAAAATGTGATCGATCAGTTTAATGAAAAATATCCAGACATTGAAGTAGAATTTCTAACGATGGGTGCTCAACAAATTTTAGAACGTCTTCGTGGAGAGAAAGCCAATCCTCAAGCAGATTTTTGGTGGGGCGGAACGCAATCAGCTCTCATTGTTGGTGCAAATGAAGACTTACTACATGCTTGGCAGCCGAGCTTTATTGACTCAATTGATGGCGCACACAAAGATTTAGAAGGACGATGGTTCGGCGAGATGCTGTTACCAGAAGTAATTATGATTAATAGTGATTTACTAACAAAAGAAACTGGTCCACAGGACTGGGATGACTTATTAGATCCTAAATGGAAGGATCAAATTTTAATCAGAGGTGTACTTGCGTCAGGCACAATGCGTACGATTTATTCTTCGATGATTGTACGACAAGGTGCCGATTCACCTGATAAAGGCTATGAATGGTTACTACAATTAGATGCCAATACAAAGGAGTACACACAAGACCCGAATGCTTTGTATTTAAAGCTAACACGTCAAGAAGGCAGTGTCTCTCTATGGAATCTGCAAGATATTTTGTTAAAAAAATATACGACAGATTATCCCTTTGATTATATTTATCCAAAAAGTGGAGCCCCTATTTTAGTAGATGGTGTAGCAGTTGTAAACAATGCGAAAAATCTAGAAAATGCGAAACTATTTGTAGAGTTTTTATTTGAAAAAGAGATGGTAACACAATTAGCTAATGATTATTATCAAATTCCAACACGTTCTGATATCGATAAAGCCTCCATGCCAGAATGGTATCAGGAATTAGATTTAAAGACTTTCGATATTGATTGGCAGCTAATGTCTGACAAAGAAGCTGAATGGATGGAATACTGGGATAACAATATTAAAGGGCGAGGTAAATAGTAGAACGGGTAAAAATTCGGCTTATGTAGCGAATTTTTACCTTCCTGTATCATCTAGATTCTTTGTTGGAGAGGAGTTTATGATTGAGAAGTGTCAGAATCGAAAATGTCTCGAAGCAATTTGGTCAAGTGTATGGCGTGAAAGATTTAAATCTTGAAATAAAAGCTGGTGAATTTTTTACCTTTCTCGGTCCTAGCGGCTGTGGCAAAACAACCACTTTAAGGATGCTTGCAGGCTTTTATTACCCTACTAAAGGCAAAATTCTTTTTGATGAGCGAGATGTCACTCGACTTCAGCCCAATAAGCGCAATATCGGCATGGTATTTCAAAATTATGCCCTTTTCCCCCATATGACGGTTGATGAGAATATTGCATTTGGTTTACAGGTTCGAAAATTTTCAAAGGCTGAGATTCAACACAGGGTTGATCGAATTAGAGGACAAGTGCATCTTGCTGCTTACGGCAACAGAAAAATAAATGAGCTATCTGGTGGGCAGCAGCAGCGGGTTGCTTTAGCTAGAGCACTCGTGATAGAGCCAGATATTTTACTGCTAGATGAACCTCTATCGAATCTAGATGCAAAATTGCGTGAGGAAACACGTATTGAAATCAAACGCATCCAATCTGAGTTGGGAGTCACAACCATTTACGTTACACATGATCAAATGGAGGCCATGTCCATGTCTGATCGAATTATGGTCATGGAGGATGGAAATATTAAACAAGTTGGGACTCCTCAAGAAATTTATCATCAGCCCAAAGATCGTTTTGTGGCAAATTTTATTGGTGAAACTAATTTAATTGAAGGTTCAATCCAAGCTATTAAAGGGGAAAATGTACAAGTACGAACAGTAAATGGACATATTTTAACTGGGCGAAAGCAACAAAGCTCTCCCTCTTTAACGCATATGATTGGAGACAAAGTATTTATTTCTATTCGTCCAGAATCGATTCAACTTGGTACTGGGGAAAACACATTATCAGGAAAAATTACATTTGTTGAGTTTACAGGTATTAGCGTTAATTACATTGTAGATTTTACAGCGTTCTCACTTAAAGTAATGCTTATTAATTCTTATGACCAAATCAAAAAGATCGGTGAGGATATTACAATCCATATGGCACAAGATTCACTGTATTTTTTAGGGGAATAGGAGGAAGCCAATATGGAGAAACAGTCTGTAAGTGCGTGGACGCGAATATTTCATGCCAATTGGTTTGTCTATATTTTAATTTCGCCATTATTTTTAGTGTTGTTCGCCTATGTGGTTTATCCCTTCTATCAAACCTTCATCCAAAGCTTTGCAGGTGATGAAGCATTCTTTCATTATAAGAAATTTTTTGATATCGCTAGTCCAGCAAATTTAGAAGCTTTGTGGACCAGCATTTATATTTCATTTGTCAGTGTTATTTGCTGTGCACTTGTCGGGGTAACAATGGCCTTTTTACTAGAACGCTATAATTTCCCTGGGAGACGCATATTGTCTGTTTTAGTTTTGGTTCCAATGGCACTTCCTCCTTTAGTGGGTGTGCTGTCCTTTTCATTTTTATATGGAGATAGCGGGATTTTCCCACGAATTTTTCAGCATCTATTTGGGTTGGATCACGTGCCTTTTGCCTTGAAGGGAATATGGGGAGTCATCGTCGTTCATACATTCACAATGTATACGTACTTCTATTTAACAGCCTCTGCTGCAATTAAGGGCCTTGATCCTGCTCTTGAAGAGGCAGCTACTAGTCTGGGGGCGGGGCGTATTCGCGTATGGACAAAGGTTATTTTACCAATGCTCACACCTTCTATTGTTGCTTCATCCTTATTGGTGTTTATGATTTCTATGGCTTCTTATACTGCACCTTTGATGTTTGGTGTGGAGCGCACTATGACGATGCAAATTTATTTATCACGGACAAATGGGAATCTTGAGATGGCTGCAACACAGTCGATGATATTATCCTTTGTATCTATCACTTTTTTAATCATTATGCGTTGGTATCAAAATCGCCGAAATTATCAAAACCTGAGTAAGGGCATTAGCGTTCATCGTTCAGAGGTATCCTCAAAAAAAGTAAAGATTCTAGCAACAATGGCCTCTTTTGCTGGCACATTAATATTGATACTGCCTATTTTAGTGTTGATATTGATCTCCTTTTCTGTGGATGGCGCTTGGAAAACGCAAATTCTCCCGACCGACTATACAATCGATCATTATATTGCCCTTTTTACGGATGAACGCACATGGCGACCAATTTGGAACTCCATTCAAATGGGTGTCATTGCAACACTGGGTAATATCATCTTTGGTGTCGCGGCTGCTTATGCTATGGTGCGCTTAAATTTTAAAGGGAAAACCTTGCTCGACATTTTGATAATGGTACCCTGGGCTTTGCCAGGAACAGTTGTTGCTGTTAATTTAATTGCTGCCTTTAGTACAGAAAGTATCTTTAGTTTTAATCAAGTATTGATCGGAACATTTTGGATTTTGCCATTAGCCTACTTTATTCGACATTTACCACTTATTTTTCGATCAACATCCGCCTCTCTTGTACAGCTAGATCAATCGATTGAAGAGGCATCACGTGGCTTAGGAGCCAATTGGTGGTATACATTTAGACGTATTGTCGTGCCTTTAACATTCACCGGGATTTTAGCAGGGACACTCTTAGCCCTCGTGCAAAGCTTTGGTGAATTTGTTGCATCCATTCTAATTTACAGTACATCCACTATTCCATTGTCTGTAGCGATATTCCAAAAATTATATGCATTTAAATTTGGGACCGCCTGTGCTTATGGTGTCTTACAAATTTGTTTAATTTTAGTTGTCCTTATTATTTCTGAAAAACTATCAAAAGGCAGTGCTGGTACAGCCATCTAGCTGCCAATCTATTAGGGGGCCATGACAATGTTTGAAGATTTTCGCAACAAAACACAGCAGGAAGATGGGATGATATTCCCATCTAACATCTATCGAAAAATCGTTTTACAGCCAGCTTATGATGAGGCGAAGAAAAATTTTTTAACAATCATGCTACAAATCAATATTGCTCATTTGAAAATGTTAGAAGAACAAGGACTTGTAAAAAAAGATGAAGCAAAGCAAATTGGGATCGCTCTAAAAAAAATAGACTTAAATTATTATCGTTTAGAGGATTACAGTCCCCAATATGAGGATTTATTTTTCCGCATTGAAAATAAATTAATAGAGCTTGCTGGTGATATTGCTGGAAATCTTCACATTGGCAGAAGCCGAAATGATATGGGTATCGCCATTTATCGAATGACATTAAGAAAAAAACTATTATTATTAATGCGCGAATTACTTACATTACGCGATGATTTAATCGCTGCTGCAGAGGAACATATCGATACCATTATGATTGGCTACACACATACACAGCAGGCACAACCTACAACCTTCGCCCATTATTTAAAGGCTGTCATCGACCAACTAGAGCGTGATTTTGAACGCATGCAACATGTCTATAAAACAGTCAATCGTAGCAGTATGGGAGCCGCTGCCTTAACAACGACAGGCTTTAATATTAGTAGAGAGCGTATGCGTGAGCTACTAGCCTTTGATGATATTATCGAAAATGCATGGGATGCAGTTGCAGGCGCAGATTATATAGCTGAGGCTGCAAGTATTGTACAGCTTGCTGCACTCAATCTTGGCCGAACTTCTCAAGACTTTTTATTATGGGCTACTCAGGAGTTTAATGCGTTTACACTCGCAAGTCCATATGTGCAGATAAGCTCTATTATGCCTCAAAAGCGTAATCCTGTTTCTATAGAACATACACGCTCATTACTATCTGCGGTTGTAGGAGATGCAAGTACAGTATTACAGATGGTACATAATACACCGTTTGGAGATATCGTAGACACCGAGGATGATATGCAGCCTTATTTATGGCGTGCCATTGACCGCTTAATTGGCATTTATAAGTTGTTTGGTTCGCTTGTTGTCACAATGGATGTCAATAAGAAGAAGTTAAAAAATCGCGCTGAAAATAGCTTTGCAAATGTCACTGAGCTCGCTGATACATTAGTCCGTTCAGAGGGTATTTCATTCCGTCAAGCACATAGTATTGTTAGTAAATGTATTAAAGTTCTGCTTGCTCACGGAGAAGAATCATTAGCTAGTCTTACATGGGGACTTGCAAATACACAATCGAAATTGATCACGGGTAAGGAATTAACTATTTCGGAAGAGGATTTCTATAAGACATTAAAACCAGAATCTTTTGTTGGTGTGCGAACATTACTCGGTGGTCCCGCTCCAGCCACTATGAAAGCTGCTCTTGAACGCTCCAAACTGAATGCACATGATTTTTATGAGTGGATTCGCTTAAAGGAAAGTTCCATTATGGAAGCAGAAAAAGAACTAGCCGCCTTTCTAGAGGAATGGAATCAATGAAGCAATGGTTATTAATTATTGATGGTGGGGCGACAAAAACAGCATGTGCAGTCGTTCATGCTGAATCTGGTGACGTTGAATATTCTACATCCGCTAAAGGCTCTAATTATCAAGCCATTGGTGTTGAATCAGCTACAGCAATATTACAAGAGCTTTTAGCAAATGTTGAAACATTTTTGCAAAAGTATCCTAATTCTCAAATTGCTGTAGCTACCTTTGCATTAGCTGGAATTGATTCGCCGAAGGATCATACAGCAGTAGTGGCCATTGTTCAAAACGCTCTTCAGACCACACAGCTACAAGTCGATACATTGATTATTGAAAATGATGCAGAGGCCACACTCTTAGGTGTGACTGCTGGACAGGCAGGTGCTCTGCTCATTGCTGGAACAGGAGCTATTGCCTATGCCTATGATGGACAACAAATTGTACGTGCAGGGGGCTGGGGACATCGGGCTGGCGATGAGGGAAGTGGATATTGGTTAGGGCAGGAGGTAGTAAGAGCTATATTTAAAATGGAGGATGGTCGTGGTAAACCAACAATCTTAAAGGAAGCTGTCTATCAATCTTTAGGTATACAGGATGTTACAGAGCTTGCCGAATGGCTATTCCATCCTTCCTATACAAATGCACAACTGGCCAAGATGGGCTCCTTTGTGGCAAAGGCAGTCGAGCAAGAAGATGCTTGCGCCATCGAAATATCTCAACAAGCTGCCCATGAACTAGTCCTTCTAGCAAGCGCTGTATTGAAGAAAATTGACTATCAGAATGAACCATTTACTTTTTATTGTAATGGTGGTGCCATCAAGCATAATCCACTCATTTTAATGATTTTTACAGAGCAAATTACCTCCATGTATCCTCAAGTGGACATTTTACTTTGTCAGCATCAGCCTATTACTTATCTAATTGAACGTACAAAAAGGGCATATGACTGTTTATAAGTCATAGCCCTTTTCTTGTTTTAAAGTGCCATTCTCTTCAATTCATTTGTCGTAAAATAGAGATAGCCATCCTTTATAAATAAATCCTTCGTATCCTCCCTATTTAGTACCTCTTCTCCACTACCATCTGGACGAATCTTTGTTAAATACGCCCCTCGGGAATAATTACTAAAGTAGAGCCAGCCATCCGAATACACGATATATTGTGCACGGGAATTTGTGACACGCTTCGTCTTACCAGTTTTCATATCTAGTACATATAACTTATTGTCATCTGCAATATTACTATAAAACAATTGATCACCAACTTGTGCTGGGAAGTCAATATCATGATAATAACTATACATTGTGCTTGTTGCCTTAGGATAGTCTTCAGCAATCCACGTGTGATCCTTCGCCATTGTACGATCATCTACTAAAAAGTATTGGTAGCGTATTGCGCCCTTACGATCTGGTACTGGATCATTCCATGTCGTATCAAGATGATACCACTGTCCATCAAGTTTGACGAGATTCCACGCATGTCCCTCTTGACCTACATAACCCACGATATATTTTGTTTCAATACCCAATTTTTGAAGCATGGAGTGAGCAAGTAAAGCATAGCCCTGGCATACTCCTCCATGCTCAGCAAGAACAGTATAGGCGCTGTGTGGGCTAGAATTCGTTTGATCTGTATAGGAAGTATTGGCAACAATATAGTCATTGACAGCTCGTACCTTTTCTACATCCGTCATAGATTTTTTACTGATCTTAGCGATAATTTCTTGAACATTCATCTCTACATATGCAGCCTGCTCTGGCGTCATTAAATAGCTCTGTTCTCCATAAATAGTTGCTTTATTTCGCCCATATTCATATCGAATTGAATGCTTACTTACATGGCCGTAAACATAGTCATCTCGTTTGATAGCATTGTTATAGGCCTCTTCTACAATTTGTTCAATTCGCTGTGTATTCCCTTTATATTGAATTTCAAACTTTGGTGAAAAGCTATTATAATACGCATACATCGCATCAGCCATTTCCTTGGCATTTGTCACGACTAACTTTGTTTCAGGTTTCTGAATGGGTGGAGCTGCAGGGGCTACCTCCGCTTCATGTATATCTTCAATAGGCAGGGCTGTTTCAATTGAGGCATTATCTGAAAGTCTTGCCGTAACATCTACGATTTTCTCCTTTGTTGAAAGTAGCATAGTTTCTATTTCATCATTATTTGTCCAATCGATCACCTGCTGAACAGCAGCCTTACCAGCCGTATAAATGGGATCAATAAAAATAATAATAATGGCAATTATAGCTAATTTCTTCCACAAACTCCTCACCTCCAACCGTCTTCTTTACATTATATACAAAAAAAGCACAAAGAACTCATTTAAGGGTCCATTTGCGCTTGTTAATATTTGTTTGTTGATTTCCGAAAGTCTTTAATTACTCTACTTTATATTTTTGTTACGAATTCATAGCTTTTATCTACTTTTCACAACTAAATTAACTGCTTCCTGAATGGCTTCATTCATTTTTTCGCCATCCCCTTCAGCATTCTGAACACATTCCAATAGGTTTGTACTAACAATAACCCCAACTGTACGGTCTACAGCAGAGCGTACTGCTGATAATTGTGTAATGACTGCCTTACAGTCTTTTTCCTCCTCCATCATTTTCAAAATGCCACGTAGCTGTCCTTCCATCCGTTTCACACGATTTTTTACTTGATCTGAATATTCCATAACCATTGCTCCTTTTCTTATACTCGCTACGCTCTAATGAGTGATCGTTATTCTTTATCCTAGCTCGTTATTTTAAATTTAAACCTAGCCATTACTATTCCTTGGCTTTAAATAATTCATGAGCATTCTCGTAATAATGGTACCAGCGTTTGTTATTTCATCGTATTGGATTATTGAATTCTTCTTTATACGTAATTGTCCAATTTCTACCTCGAAAATTGGACACTTTCTTTTAAGTGCAGCAATTAACATATTTGTATCATAATCATAACGTTCACCTTTTACTTTTATTAGCCAAGGCAACTCATTTATCGAAATATAGCGCAAACCTGTTTGTGTATCCATTAATTTCTTGTGATACAGTAACTCAAAAAATAAGCTTGTTGCACGATTTCCCCAGTAAGAAAGAAATGTACTATCAGCTGAATGAAAGTTACGTACACCTAGCACAATCCCTTCAGAAAACACCTTTGTCATTGTTAAAACAAGCTTAACATCTTGTAAAGTATGTTGCCCATGTGCCCCAACTGTAAGGATACCATGGCACCTGGCTTGTTGTTCTCTTATATATGCAAAGGCGGTCTTAAGTGCGCCACCCTTCCCAATATTGCAATCATGCTGTAGTACTTGGCAGCGGTCAATTTTATTTAAGTTTTCAAAAATATCCTTATATTTTTGATCACTCCCATCATTGACAATGATGATTTGTGTAATAGTCGTTGCTAATAATTGATGTACATAGGTAATGAGTGATTGTTGTGGATTATATGCTGGTATAATAGCTGCAATATTTTTCATTTCGATCCCCCAACTAAAGGCTGACAGGTCCTCCGTAGCTACGAATCTCCCTTATATCAAATAGTATCATGTAACAGCAACAATTCAACTGATGAATCCCATTAAAACATATCAATAATATCGATTTTTCTCCGATATATGAACAAAGTGATTTTAGGAGAAGTATTTTAGCGGATTTGTAAGATTTGGTGCCATTTTATCTAGGTTAGAAGCATAGAGTCATTGGAAATGAAGCGAAGACATATTAAGAAGTGGGGGCTATTGTCATGCATAACATAATTATTGAAGACCAATGTCAGAACTTAATGTAGCAGTCCCTTACAAAATTAACTTAAAATTTACAGGATGCTAGTTTACTTGCTACTTTAATCTCAGTAGCATCTTTACAAAAGGCACTTTTTGTTTTAGAGGAAATTCTATATGAGACCTATCAGCTAGAAATGCATTCTGAGCAAAAAAGTACTTCTGTTTACACGTCATCCAGTCATGCATTTGTTATAACATTTGTTTTTTCGTTCACTACGCAACTGTTTACGCATAGCAATATCATCCGGACTCTTTTTTGTTGTTTCAGTTTTAGTACCATCAATCAAAATGGCCCCTTGGTCGATTTTGTTTTCTTTTATAAGTTGGTCATGGAAGTGCAGTAAACACTGGCGAATGAGATCTTTCTTACAGGATAAACCCGGAAACTCTGGTATGTAAGTAATTAGTGAATGGTGGACAAGAATATTTCTCACCCACCTAGCATTTATTGTTGAATTAAGATCTTAGATAGTTCTTCCCTATTGAAACCAATAATTGTCGAAACAGTCTCTCCAGCTTCTTTCACAATCGTTAAAGGTACACCTAAACCACCTAATTCTTCGAATTCTTGAAAGTATTGTTCGTTAGTATTAACCTCCCTTTCCTCAAAAACAATCCCTTTCTCTTTTAAGAATTCCTTTTGTTTAGTACAAAATCCACAACCGTTACTAGAATATACTATTACTTCCATAAAAAATCCCCCTTATCTTGTTATAAGTAATAAAGAAACCCAGCAATACGAAATAACAACCATTTTATAAAATTTATTTTCCAAAGTTAAAAGACCAAAGACCCATAAAAAATACTCCCCTTAGATAAACAGATTTTATTTTTTAATCTGTCTACCTAATAGGGAGCATATCAGTCCGAACTCAGGTCTAAAAAGTTGTTTAACTAAATATGTCTAACTTTTCTGGGTCAGACCAACCTCATAAAGGTGTTTATAAAATGGTTTACTGAAAGCCTCAGTTTAAGCTTAATAGTTACAAAAGGTGGCACTCGGATTTGAACCGAGGATAAAGGTTTTGCAGACCTTGGCCTTACCGCTTGGCTATGCCACCATGTAGGATATATTAATTAAAGAAGAAATACTACTTAAAATAACAACCTTTCAAAAATAAAACGATCAAAAAGATTTAATCACATCTTTTTGACCGTTTCGTAATCAATTGGATTTTTTTAAATTTTGTTTGTCACTAAAGCGTTGCTTCATATCCCAAAACCCAGGAACAGAATTGACATCATATTTTCTTATAGTATTAATGAGCTTAATAAGTAAATCCTGACGTAAATCTTCTCTATGATGTGGAGACGTTTGATAAAGACAATGTTTCAATTTAGGTTCAAAATAATTTAATATAGTTAATAAAGCTTTATCATCATGTTTTGATCTTTCTACAAGGGCAATTAATTCTTGTGACATTTATTTTCAGTCCCTTCTTAAATCCTTTATAACTTCTGATAATTGGTTAATACTTAGTTCAAGATTTTCTATTTTCTTTTCGAATCTAATAAACAGATATATTGTTATTGCAATAGGAAATCCAAAATTTCCGATGATCGTAAGCCATTCTGATGGTTCTATTATCATCAATAAGTCACCCCCTTTATTTATCCTTAACCTCCATTATTCTTTCGTTTTTCAATGTAAGTTAGCATATTTCCTAAAGCTTTCTTATGAGTTTTAGAGACCGCTTGCTGCGTTTTATTTAATATCAGTCCAATTTCTGTATCACTTAATCCTTCTGCATACGCTAAATTAATAATTTCCTTTTGCTTTTTGGTAAGTGAATTTAATGCATCATACAATACTGGACAGCTTATATGTTCATCGAGGTCATCGTTTATAACAACCTCCTCTAAAGGGTTGTATCCAGCTTGTTCGTCGGCTATTAAATCGAGAAATGTTTCTTGGTCTTCACTAAAATTAATTGGGGCATCTAAAGTAGTAGAAAATCTTGATTGTATAAGCCTCGTTCGTTTGTCGTAATTAATAGAATTAAATTTAAGTGTTGTGAAGACGATAGGCCTAACGATAAAGATAGAACGTTTACTTTTTCATTATTTGGGCCTGTCCAATTTATAGCATAATCAATGGCTTTAACCAATGAAGCTAACGTACCGCTTCCTTTATAATCTAATACTTTCAAAATAAGTAGACTAGCTTCAGGCGCTACTCCTACGATTCCTATACCGTTAATTGAAGCTGCTATTGTTCCAGCTACATGCGTTCCATGACCATTAAAATCTTCAAAAATAGAAGAGTCACCATTAGATTCTTTTGTAAAATTATACCCACCAATAATGCGATCCTTTAAGTCTATATGATGATAGTTACAACCAGTATCTAATATAGCAACAACTACATCTTTACCTTTATATCCTTGATCCCAAAAGTGCTTTGCTCCAATAAGAGAGATATTATTTGTTACTTTCTCTTTTAGTTTCTCTTCATCAAAAGAGTTTGAACCTAATATTAGTTTAACTTGAGTATCACTCACTCTCTAACACCTCCACTAATATTCATAAGATATATAGAAAAAGCAATTTCAAATATCACAACCTTTTCTAAAAAAATGAAAGCGTCAAATAGCGCCCCTGTTTTTAGGGGGCGCTATTATTATGTTATCTATAGATTTTTGAGAATATGGGAGCTACTTGGCACACCTTCTAACCAAGGCTGGATCTTCCTATAATTATAAAATAGGAATAATCTTTTGCAGACAGAGTTGGAATCTAAATAATGGCATAAGGTAGTACACTTTTATTTAACCGGACATTCTTTTGGTCGTGCTGCATCAGGAACGCACATACGACAAGACCACGCAGCGTTAAATACATGAATTGCACAACCTACACATACAAGACAAGTAACGACACCTGCACAAGTACAACAAGCGGAGATACAAGTACCAAACAGAAGTAAACACGAAGACCAGTTACTACAACCTAATTCTTGTTGCATACAGTCAGCCCATTTTAAAGAACAACTATCTCCTGAGGCAAAGATTGTAATTATTTCTCCCTCTTCATTGATTGCAGTCATATCATTCCCAATGATTACAATGGGATTAGAGTTAATTTCATCAAAGACTAAATAACCGACAGCATTATCATCTTTGTAGATAGGAAGAGTATACATATTCGTTGCTTCAACAAAAGTTTCGATTGCATTTTCAAAAACTGCTTTTTGTGTTTGAATAACTACCTCATCACTGTCAATAAGCGTATATCCTTCTGCAACTACATGTTTTGCAAGTCGATCAAGTTTTTCATTAGCTTTAGCAAGATTGCGAAGTGGAATTAAAAGTTCCGGGTTTTTTGTTGGAGTAGTTACATTAAGCATATAAATGTCGTTTAACTCTGTATATTGGACCTGACCATTTAAACCCTCATATGTTTTTGTGGGAACAGTAAATTGTTTACCAATCGTGTTATCTAACTTTCGAATTTCGCCACGATTCATTAAAGAAAAATCGACTTGATTCCCATGTAATTTTGAGAAATCAACAGCAAGATTTAATTTACTAGTTACTCGGTCCTTAATCTTTTCCACTACTGCTTGTTGTTCTTGATTATTTAATGATAATGCGTTAATAATTGTCATAAAAAAATTCCCCCTAAAATGGTATTTTTGTACGTACACCATATTAAGAAGAATTAAAATGAAAAATAACAACCTTTTGTTTGTTACTTTATAAATTGTTGAACTATTTGAGAAATCATAAATACTAATAAGCTAAAAATAATGGCTGCAACAATCGTTTCAAATGAATCAAACATAAAGAAACCTTGACTAATTCCCAAAGCTCCAATTATTAAAAAAACAATTATAAATACATAGGATATTGCCAACGACAATTTAATCTTTCCAAAAATTCGTTGATCGGCTACTACATAACTGCTATTCCATCCATCTTTCTTTTTGTCAATTAAGAATCGAATGATTTGATAGCCTACAGACAAACTTGCAATTAACCATATAATCCAAATATTATCTTCCCTACCATACGCGGAATAACTCATATACCCCAATGATAAGAATAAATATAAGTAAAAAATTAAGATCATCCATTTCTTTGACCGCATATATATTTACCCCCTTAAATCCTTTATTCAACTTTATCATCAAAAAAGAATAGTTTTTCAATTGGCTCCTTCAAAACCGAAGAAATCATTAATACCACACCAATTGAAGGCTCATATTTTTGCTTCTCAATCGCAATAACGGTTTGTCTATGTACACCTATTTTTTCAGCAAATTCTTCTTGTGTTAGATTAAGTAATCGTCGAAAATGGCGCACATTGTTATTTACTTTGCTTTTTTTCAATTCACCCACCTCTAAATGTAGAGTATCATATACAAAATGTATTGTAAACTAGACATATTAGAATAGCGCGAAAATGGTACTTAAGTTATATTTTATCGTTATAAAGAGTAAAACCAAAAAACCCCAGCTTGTTATCGGGTTTGGTACACAAGAGTACCAAGAGGCTTCAAAATGGCTGAAAAATCTCTAGAAGTTATTCAATAAACATGAAAACCTACCGCTCCACAAATCGTGACACGGTAGGTTTCATTATTTTTTCATATCCACTTTTTGATTAATCATAAATGTTACAACAATAAATAAAGCAAAGCTAATTAATAGCGTAGTTCCTCCTACAATAAAGAAGACTAATGTAAAAGTACTACCGAAATTAAATGGATTTATATTGTAAAACCACATGCCTAATGTTAAGCCCAGAACACCCACAATAGCTGTCCAACCATGAATGGTTACTAATTTTTGTGATTTCACTTTGAAGGCTCGATAAAAAATACCCCAGGCAAACATACTAAGCCAGCCAACAAGTAAAATATGTGCATGTATCGGTCTATATTCATAACTACCTGATCCCGACATATGTGATCCTAAATATGTGCCAATTAAGGCAAAAATTGCCGCTAATCGAATAAGGCGTATGCTCCACTTTTGTTCCATACGATAACTCCCCCTATGTTTGTTTCAACTAAGTAGCAGTTTATCGCGTGAACATGAACTTTACATGAACTCCTTATGACAAAATTGGTAGATGGATATAAACCTTTGTGCCTGCATGCACTTTACTTTCCATCTGTATGGTCCCTCCATGTAGCTCAACAATTTGTTTGACAATCGCTAAGCCTAGCCCCGTCCCTTGCTTGGTTCTAGACGCATCGGCGCGATAAAAACGGTCATATACTTTTGCTAATTGATCCTCAGTCATTCCTATTCCACTGTCCTCAACAAGAATTTCAAGTGAGGCAGATTTTCTTTGTACATGTAGACGTATTTGCCCACCCTCTACATTATATTTAATGGCATTTGTCAGTAAATTATCCCATACATTTTGTAAAAGCCCTGCATCGCCATCAAAAATAATTTGCTCTAGCTTATATGATACTTGAAGCTGTGACTCTTCCATTTGCCAACGATACTTTCGTACGGTTTCCTTTAGCTGTTCATCTAACCGATAAGACTCACGTTTTACGATTCTTGTCGATTGATCAAGCGATGTTAATAATAATAATTGCTTGGTCAATGTAGATAGGCGTTTTGTTTCTAGCTCAATGATTGCTGCATATTCCTGTCTTTCCTGCTCAGTAAGGGAAGGATTTTTCAGTAAATCAACATACCCTTGAATATTTAATAAAGGTGATTGGAAGTCATGTGATACATTACTGATAAATTCCTTCCTTGTACGATCATTTTCCTGTAGTCTCTCAGTCATCCTATTAAAGCTTGCCGCTAATTGACCAATTTCATCTGCACGATCAATATCTAGAACTGTATCAAATTTTTCATGTGCTAGCTGTTGAGTGGCTGCTGTTAGCTTTGTAATGGGGCGAATTAATGCTTTAGCAAATAATAGCATGGCAAGTAGGCTCAGTACCGTCATAACCAACATTAATCCTGCAAGTATTGTATGCACCTCAGAAAACAATAAACGAATATCAGGTCTTATGAATAAAGCATAGGGCTTGTTTTCATAGGTAAATGGCACACCAATTGTATTATTTAGTTCATTAGCAAAAAAGCCTGTTACAAAGGTTTCTTTAGGGAAATCTCGCATACCATGATAGGTTTCTCCGTTTAAAACATGCTCAATAACAGATGCTGACAATGTTTTATCACGATATGGGCCGCCAAAAAAATGCCCCTCCTCACCAGTTGTTACATAAATTTGATAGCCAATCTCGCCCAATGTTGTCAAATAGCTATTTAAATCTTCTGGTTTGTCTGTCTCAATATAATGCACAATATCCTGTGCTATGCTAACATTTTTCGTATCATTTTTTTCTTTTACAACTTGATGGTAATAGGTATTTGTTACTAAAAAGCCCATACATAAGCTTCCAATCATTACTAGCATTGTTGTTACAACAAATTTACTATATAACGTTTTCATGTTGTTTCCTCTAGCTTATAGCCAACACCTCTTACTGTTGTAATTTCAACAGCCGTGTCATATCGATTTAATCTTTCACGAATCCGCTTCACATGCGTATTTAACGTTTGCTCATCTCCATCATAGTCATAGCCCCATACTTGTTCCATAATATAGCTACGAGTAAACACTTGATGGGGTCGTGATGCTAACAAAGCCAGTAATTCAAATTCTTTTAAAGGTAATATAAGTGTATTTCCCTCTATTACAACCTCAAAGCTTCGACGATCAATTACTAGTTTGCCTACTTGAATGGTTACTTGATTTTTTTTATCCAATCTCCTCAAAATCGCGGCTATACGAAATAATAACTCCTTTGGTTCAAAGGGCTTTACAACATAATCGTCAGATCCTGCTAAAAAGCCACGTTCTTTATCCTCTAGCTCCCCTTTTGCTGTTAATAATAAAACAGGGATATCATAATCTTGGGTTAAAGACTCTGTTAGTGTAAAACCATCCATTCCTGGCATCATTACATCGACAACAGCTAAATCAGGCAGACTCCCTTCAAGTAAGGCTAATGCCTGCTGTGCATTTTCAGCAAGTAACACTTGATAACCTTCCCTTGTAAGATAAATATTTACTAGTTGTAAAATATGAACATCATCATCAACAACAAGGATCTTCATCTGCCCACCTCCAGTTAATAAGAAAAAATCCGATCACATAGAACGAATTTTTTCATCACAAATTACTATTATTTTATAACGAAAATATAGAAATCAACAGCAATAAGAGAAAAGGTAAACCAATAACAATATAGCCTCTAGGATTGGCAAGGTTCATAGTCCATCCTACCCCAAAGCGTTTCTCCACAAAAATGGAAGGGTCTTGTCGATTCATATAAATTAAGCCACCCTTCCAATAGCGATCCTCATCCACGTCCATTACCTGTGAATCTATATTTGCTTCATAGCGTACTTTGTGTTTATGTTTTTTCAAAACATATATAAGTAATGAGCCCAGCAAAACAACTAAGAACAAAATAAATACTGGTAATAGCTTATAGCCTACTGTCATAGAAGGATAGATATTGCTTAATTGCAAAATTGTTAATAAAGCTGTTAATGCATAACTTATCATTAATATTTGCCAACTCATGTATTTTCGCGTTTTGAGCTGATCCTCCAACGATTCCTCTTTGTGATTTACAGCTAATTTAATTGCAGAACGTTTAATGGAGTCGGTAATTCCCCACATCATACATTGCATCATTAGCATTATCAATGGCAGTGAAATAGCCGTAAAATAGGTCTTATCTCTCCAGGCATCTGCTTCTCCACTCGGCCCCCAATGTACTGCTATATCATTTGGCATTTGATCGTAATGTAGTACTGTGTAAATGATCAAAAATACTGATATTCCTAACGGTACAGCAAAAAAAGACCAAGGAAGCATTTCATCGCGGCTTCGTGCAGTTAAATCTACTGCCCGTACTTGTTTAATATTTACGCCCCACTGCTCTTGTTTTTTCAAAGTAGATACCTTTTGATGATTTATCCAATACAACACCATACTTACTGTAAGTATACTAAACAAACAACTTAATAAAACAATACTTTGCATGGATTCAGAAGGCGCAAATTGATTGTAACTAATAATCATGATGATTAGAAATACTATCCCTGTGCCTCCTACGAATTGAACATACTGTTTTTTCAATTGAGCTAGGATGGGATGTTTAATCTTTTGTTCAGGCACAGTGACTCCAAAAACGATTGTCTCTCGTACAATATAAGGAACCACTATTTGCAAAGCTAATGTCATGATGTAAATGGTTGTAAAAACACCAAGTAGCATTTTGCTACACTCCCTCTGCTGGAATTTGCAAATCAGCGAATACTTTTTTCATCATGTGCTCAATTTGTTCAGCTGTTGCACCGAGCACCATTCCTTCTGCCACAACAGGTTTCAAATTCTTTTCGATTTGTCGTAGTTGCTCAGGTGTTAAAGCTCTCTCCTCTGTAGAACATATAATAGCTCCAGATTTTGGTCGAATGGTAATAATCCCTTTTGCCTCTAATTCATGATAGCTCTTATTAACAGTATGCATATTAACACCTAGATCAGCAGCTAAACTTCGCACAGACGGTAAAGTATCACCTGGTTTCATTTCTCCTCTAGCAATTCCTTCAATAATTTGACGTGTCACCTGCTCATAAATAGGTACGTCTGATTGAAATTCTATTTGAATAAGCATGTTTATCAGCTCCATATTTGTTATACAACTAATATAACAAATTTCTCTCCACCTTGCATGAGATACAAATTTTTAAATGGGAGAATTTTTAATGGTTTCAATAAATCTTTGCACAAGTAAATTCTGCTTCTCATTATTCCTCGTACAAATCGCAATTTTATGTTTAATGGCATGTATATCCTTGACATAAACCCTCGCCAATTGCCCACTCTCTACATACTCTCTAACCGCAAGAGAAGAAATAAAATTTGCACCATAGCCTGCCATGACTGAGCGAATGGTTTCATGAATGCCATTAAATTGGAGTGCGATTTTTGGTGGTCTCACTTGGTATGTTTGACATAATGAGAAAAGATGCTCCCTCATCGAACTCCCTACTTCCCTCATAATAAAAGGCTCCTGAAACATTTCGACTAATGTAATAGATTGATGTGCATAACGATGATTTGGCGATACTACAAACCATAATTCATCCTCATATAATTCCTCCCACTCTATTTCCTTAGGTCTTTCAGACATTCCCCCACCATAAATAGCCATATCCGCTTTATAGTTTATTAACTGTTCAAAGGCATCCTTTGTATTGGTCGTTGTAATCATTAAATTCGCCTGTTCATTTGCAGCCTTGAAAGTAGCTGCCCATTTAGGAATTAAAAAATTAGCAGGTAAGTAGGTTGCAACAATGTGTAAATTTCCTGCTCTTGCAAGTCGATAATCTTCTATAAATGTTTCAATATGTTGTTCAAGAGCAATAAGATTTTGAGCTTTTTCTGCTAGTGCCACACCGAATTCAGTAAGTACTACACCACGTCCCTGTTGTTGAAATAGCTGGACGCCAATTTCATGCTCAAAACGTTTGATTTGACTTGAAACGGCAGGTTGACTGATACATAGCTTTTCTGCAGCTTTTGTAAAACTGCCTGTAGCCGCAACTTGATAAAACAATTTTAAGCCATGACTATTCATGATTTAACCTCAATTCATAATCTTTAGTTATGTATAAATAATAATAATATATTTTTATTATGATTCATTCTATCATACACTTTATTGGCAAGCTTGCACTTTAAAAAATAGTGAAATGAGGCTGTATAATGACAGAATTAAATGTTTGGCATAATGTAGATGATTATTTCATGACTAAGCTCCTACCAGAAAACGAACACCTTAATAGTGCACTACAGGCTAATAAAGCTGCAGGTATTCCAGAAATTGATGTATCTCCTACTCAAGGGAAACTATTATATTTACTCGCTAAAATGAAAAGTGCGGTAAATATTTTAGAGATCGGTACACTTGGAGGCTATAGCAGTATTTGCTTAGCCCAAGCTCTTCCTCAAGCAGGAAAGGTAGTGACTTTAGAAATTAATGAAGATTACGCCAAAGTCGCCAAGCAAAATATAGAGAATGCAGGCTATGAACAAATGATTGAGGTAATTGTAGGAAATGCCCTAGATACATTGCCAAACTTAAAAAAAGCTGGACTATTATTCGACTTTATCTTTATTGATGCTGATAAACCTAATAACCCTGCTTACTTAGAGTGGGCGTTAAAATTAGCACAGGCTGGGGCTGTTATCATCGCTGATAATGTTGTGCGTAACGGTGCGGTAACTGATGAAAATAGTGAGGATGAACGCGTTAGAGGCGTACAGGAATTTGTGGATTTACTAAAAGCAAACCCTAGAATTGAAGCAACAGCTATACAAACAGTTGGTGTGAAAGGGTATGACGGCTTTGTACTAGCCGTAGTAAATTAGCATAGAAAAACCGCGTAACTAAAAAAGCAGTTACGCGGATGTACTATATAAAAGATGCCTTACTGCTCCCCATCTAAGCTAGTAAGACATCTTTACCCCTTAAAATCTCTTAACTTTTATTTATAGACCCCTTTTAATTCAATCGTGCTCATCTCTTTAAACGGGGGAACAGACCCCGTCACGTTATGTTAGTGGAATAGGCTGGATTGTACTCGAGTGCAATCCTTAGATAGTTATTAGGAAAGTTTGATATGTTGGATAGTAGACTTGTATTTTACGCTAATTTTTCATACCCTGGAAGTGTCAAGAATTCCGCAAATTCATCTTGTTCAATTAAGGATTTAAACAGTTCAGCAGCTTCTTCATAGCGACCACTGTTATAAGCTTGTTCCCCAACAGCCTCTTTAATTTTCACAAGTTCTTCTTCCAATATTTCTAAAACAAATGCTAATGTAATACCACGTCCATCATCTAAGATTCCTTTCGGATGACGGATCCATTGCCATACTTGTGTACGAGAGATTTCTGCTGTTGCAGCATCCTCCATCAAGTTATTAATTGGTGCAGCTCCGTTACCTCGAAGCCATGAAGCAATATATTGTACACCAACACTACAGTTAATACGTAGACCTTCAATTGTTATTGTTCCTTCTGGTACAGCTACTAAATCTTCGGCAGATACTTGTACATCCTCACGCTTTTTATGAATTTGGTTAGGCGTTGTCATAATTGCATCAAATTGCTCCATCGCTGTTGCAACCATACCAGGATGTGCTACCCATGTACCGTCGTGCCCCTCTGTTGCCTCACGACGTTTATCCTCTGCCACCTTTGCAAATGCCACTGCATTCGCCTCATCGTCATTTTTAACTGGAATTTGAGCTGCCATTCCGCCCATTGCTGGTGCATTTCGCTTGTGACATGTTTGAATACATAAAGATGTATAGGCTTTCATAAAAGGTACTGTCATCGTTACTTGCCCACGGTCTGGCAAAATAACATCAGCTTGATTGCGTAGACGCTTAATATAGCTGAAAATATAATCCCAACGACCGCAATTCAAACCAGCTGAATGTTCACGTAGCTCATATAAAATTTCATCCATCTCAAACGCTGCTAAAATCGTTTCGATTAATACAGTAGCTTTTATTGTCCCCTGTGGAATACCAATATAATCTTGAGCAAACACAAAGACATCATTCCATAGTCGAGCCTCTAAATGACTTTCAAGTTTTGGTAGATAGAAATATGGTCCTGTACCTTGTGCAAGTGCGTTTTTGGCATTGTGGAATAGATATAAACCGAAGTCAAAGAAACTGCCAGAAATCGGATCTCCATCCACCAGGACATGCTTCTCAAGCAAGTGTAGACCTCGTGGACGAACTAACAGCACTGCTGTCTCATCATTTAATTTATATGTTTTACCATTGGATTCTTGTGTAAACTCAATCGTCTTATTAATAGCATCACGCATATTAATTTGACCGCCAATCATATTTTCCCATGTCGGAGAAGATGCATCTTCAAAGCATGCCATGAACATTTTTGCTCCAGAATTTAACGCATTAATAACCATTTTCCGATCAACTGGCCCTGTAATTTCAACACGGCGATCTTGTAAGTCGTTTGGAAGTGGTGCGATTACCCAATCACCTTCCCGAATATGCTTTGTCTCTGGTAGGAAATCCAGCTTCTCTCCCGCATCAAGTCGTTTTTGGCGTCCTTGTCGAGCCTCCAACAGCTCCTTGCGACGAGCATCAAATTTTTCGTGCAGAGCAAGAACAAATTCAAGAGCTTCAGGTGTCAAAATTTCATTAGTTTGCTCATTTTGTTCTCCAACAATTTTAAGCTTACCTGTCGTTGCTTGTTCCATTAGCTGTTTACCCACCTTTGCCATTTTAGTTTCGTCATCCTCCGCTTTAGGAGGAGCGGAGGAGACTATTCTATGATTATGAATTTAGGAAAACACGTATTTAAACTACAACTTATACAAACTGTTCTGTTTCAGTAGAACCTGCCATTGCTGTTGTAGAAGAAGTACCACCAGAGATAACTTGAGAGATTTCATCAAAGTATCCAGTACCTACTTCGCGTTGGTGACGTGTAGCTGTATAGCCTTTAGACTCAGAAGCAAATTCTGCCTGCTGTAGCTTAGAATATGCAGCCATACCATTATCTTTATAGTCATGAGCAAGCTCAAACATAGAGTGGTTAAGTGCATGGAAACCTGCTAAAGTAACGAATTGGAATTTGTAACCCAACTTACCAAGTTCACGTTGATACTCTGCAATTTCTTCTTCTGAAAGATTTGCCTTCCAGTTGAATGAAGGTGAGCAGTTGTATGCAAGCATTTTACCTGGGAACTCAGCATGAATAGCTTCAGCAAATTCTCTAGCTTCTTCAAGTGATGGTTTAGAAGTTTCACACCAAATTAAATCTGCATATGGAGCGTAAGCTAAACCACGAGCAATTGCTTGTTTGATTCCAGCTTTTGTACGGAAGAAGCCTTCAGGTGTGCGTTCACCAGTGATGAATTCTGCATCACGTGGATCAATATCTGATGTAACCATATCAGCAGCATCAGCATCTGTACGTGCAATTAAAATTGTATCTACACCCATAACATCTGTTGCTAAACGTGCAGCTACTAAGTTACGAACAGCATTTTGTGTTGGAAGTAATACTTTACCTCCAAGGTGTCCACATTTCTTTTCAGATGCTAATTGATCTTCTAAGTGAACACCCGCTGCTCCTGCTTCAATCATACCTTTTACAAGCTCGAATACGTTTAGAGGCCCACCAAAACCTGCTTCTGCGTCTGCTACGATTGGCGCGAACCAATCAAATTGATCAACACGTCCTTCAGCATGATCAATTTGATCTGCACGTTGAAGTGCTTGATTAATTCGTTTTACTACTGCTGGTACAGAGTTAGCTGGATATAATGATTGGTCAGGATACATTTGACCAGACAGGTTTGCATCTGCAGCTACTTGCCAGCCTGATAGATAGATAGCCTTTAAGCCAGCTTTTACTTGTTGTACTGCCTGATTCCCCGTTAATGCCCCCAATGCATTGATAAACGGTTCCTCATGTAATGAATTCCAAAGTCGAGTAGCACCTTTTTGCGCTAATGTTTGTTCAATTACTACTGTCCCCTGTAATTTAACAACCTCTTCAGCTGAATATGTGCGTTCAATACCAGCCCAACGTGGGTTTTCAGCCCATTGTTTTTCTAAAGCTTCGATTCTTTCTTGACGAGTTGACATATTGAAATTCCACCTTCCCCTTTGTGTACAATATACTCTGTTAAAAAACTTTTAATTATCTGTTCCATAACAGGTTTATTTGTTGTAAATTAATATATAACAGACTATTTGAATTTTCATTATTTTTCGATAAAAGATCAAATTTTAAGGATAAAACTACCTTTTTTAAGGATGAAATTTGGAAGACTGTTTACAAACAAGGGGGATATTCACAATGAACAATGAGTTAAATTCTTTCGTAAAAGATATTTCACAACAATATATTTTTATGTTAAAAGACTGGATACCTGCTGATTCATCCATTGCGATTGCTGTTGAACATTCTTATGTTTATTTTCACTCTGGTCACCAAAGTATTCATTTAGAGATAGGGCAACAAGTATTACCTGGGAGTATTGCGGACCAAGTGTTACAGACTCAAAAAAAAACAGATGCTATTTTAGATAATTCCCTATTTGATACGCCATATTACGGCATTGGTTATCCCATATACATTCAAAATAAGCCTGCTGCTCTTGTCATTGTCCTACCGTCATCATTTACAACAAAAAGAGCCGAACCATATCAATTTTTAACTGGAAAGCAAGAGGAGGAATGGAATCCTGTAGCAATTAATAAAATATCTCATATTGAAAGCCTACAGAAAAAAACATGGTTTTATGTAGAGGGTGATCAGTATAAAACGAGTATTACACTTAAAGAACTTCAATTACGATTACCCTCATATTTTATTCGTATCCATAGATCTTACATTGTAAATATACATTTCATAAAAAAAATGGCACGCGATTTAACATCAAATTTTATTGTCACTTTAATTGATGGAAGTGAGTTACCAGTGAGTCAATCTTATCTAAATGATCTTCGGAATGCTCTTGAGTTTTAAGTATAAGGCTGTCCTTTTCCGGGAACAGCCTACTTTCTTAATTTCAGTACAACAAAAAAGACCAGAGAAGAAATTCTCTGGTCTTTCATTTGCCTAGCGACGTCCTACTCTCACAGGGGGAAGCCCCCAACTACCATCGGCGCTAAAGAGCTTAACTTCCGTGTTCGGTATGGGAACGGGTGTGACCTCTTTGCCATCATCACTAGACTTTGTATTTAATTGAAAGATTTATTCTTTCAAAACTGGATAAACGGTGCATTGAATGTTTCAAACGTTTTGGTTAAGTCCTCGATCGATTAGTATTCGTCAGCTCCATGTGTCACCACACTTCCACCTCGAACCTATCTACCTCATCGTCTTTGAGGGATCTTACTTACTTGCGTAATGGGAAATCTCATCTTGAGGGGGGCTTCATGCTTAGATGCTTTCAGCACTTATCCCGTCCACACATAGCTACCCAGCGATGCCTTTGGCAAGACAACTGGTACACCAGCGGTGTGTCCATCCCGGTCCTCTCGTACTAAGGACAGCTCCTCTCAAATTTCCTACGCCCACGACGGATAGGGACCGAACTGTCTCACGACGTTCTGAACCCAGCTCGCGTACCGCTTTAATGGGCGAACAGCCCAACCCTTGGGACCGACTACAGCCCCAGGATGCGATGAGCCGACATCGAGGTGCCAAACCTCCCCGTCGATGTGGACTCTTGGGGGAGATAAGCCTGTTATCCCCGGGGTAGCTTTTATCCGTTGAGCGATGGCCCTTCCATGCGGAACCACCGGATCACTAAGCCCGTCTTTCGACCCTGCTCGACTTGTAGGTCTCGCAGTCAAGCTCCCTTGTGCCTTTACACTCTACGAATGATTTCCAACCATTCTGAGGGAACCTTTGGGCGCCTCCGTTACCTTTTAGGAGGCGACCGCCCCAGTCAAACTGTCCGCCTGACACTGTCTCCTGCCCCGCTAAGGGGCATGGGTTAGAATTTCAATACAACCAGGGTAGTATCCCACCGACGCCTCCTTCGAAGCTGGCGCTCCGAGATCTCTGGCTCCTACCTATCCTGTACAAGTTGTACCAAAATTCAATATCAGGCTACAGTAAAGCTCCACGGGGTCTTTCCGTCCTGTCGCGGGTAACCTGCATCTTCACAGGTACTATAATTTCACCGAGTCTCTCGTTGAGACAGTGCCCAGATCGTTACGCCTTTCGTGCGGGTCGGAACTTACCCGACAAGGAATTTCGCTACCTTAGGACCGTTATAGTTACGGCCGCCGTTTACTGGGGCTTCAATTCGCAGCTTCGCTTGCGCTAACCACTCCTCTTAACCTTCCAGCACCGGGCAGGCGTCAGCCCCTATACGTCACCTTACGGTTTTGCAGAGACCTGTGTTTTTGCTAAACAGTCGCCTGGGCCTATTCACTGCGGCTCTCATGCGCTTGCACGCTCAAGAGCACCCCTTCTCCCGAAGTTACGGGGTCATTTTGCCGAGTTCCTTAACGAGAGTTCTCTCGCACACCTTAGGATTCTCTCCTCGACTACCTGTGTCGGTTTGCGGTACGGGCACCTCTCACCTCGATAGAGGCTTTTCTTGGCAGTGTGAAATCAGGAACTTCGTCCATTCGGACTCGCCATCACAGCTCAACGTTACAGTGTGCGGATTTGCCTACACACACGCCTTACTGCTTGGACGCGCACAACCAACGGCGCGCTTACCCTATCCTACTGCGTCCCCCCATTTCTCAAACGGTGAGGAGGTGGTACAGGAATATCAACCTGTTGTCCATCGCCTACGCCTATCGGCCTCGGCTTAGGTCCCGACTAACCCTGAGCGGACGAGCCTTCCTCAGGAAACCTTAGTCATACGGTGGACGGGATTCTCACCCGTCTTTCGCTACTCATACCGGCATTCTCACTTCTAAGCGCTCCACCAGTCCTTCCGGTCTGACTTCAACGCACTTAGAACGCTCTCCTACCACTGACATCGTAGATGTCAATCCACAGCTTCGGTGAATCGTTTAGCCCCGATACATTTTCGGCGCAGCGTCACTCGACCAGTGAGCTATTACGCACTCTTTAAATGATGGCTGCTTCTAAGCCAACATCCTGGTTGTCTGTGCAACGCCACATCCTTTTCCACTTAACGATTACTTTGGGACCTTAGCTGGTGGTCTGGGCTGTTTCCCTTTTGACTACGGATCTTATCACTCGCAGTCTGACTCCCGTGTATAAATATCTGGCATTCGGAGTTTGTCTGAATTCGGTAAACCGGGATGGCCCCCTAGTCCAAACAGTGCTCTACCTCCAGTATTCTCATCACGAGGCTAGCCCTAAAGCTATTTCGGAGAGAACCAGCTATCTCCAAGTTCGATTGGAATTTCTCCGCTACCCACACCTCATCCCCGCACTTTTCAACGTGCGTGGGTTCGGGCCTCCAGTAAGTGTTACCTCACCTTCACCCTGGACATGGGTAGATCACCTGGTTTCGGGTCTACGACCACGTACTACATCGCCCTATTCAGACTCGCTTTCGCTGCGGCTCCGCCTTCTAAAGCTTAACCTTGCACGTAATCGTAACTCGCCGGTTCATTCTACAAAAGGCACGCTATCACCCATTAACGGGCTCTAACTACTTGTAGGCACACGGTTTCAGGATCTCTTTCACTCCCCTTCCGGGGTGCTTTTCACCTTTCCCTCACGGTACTGGTTCACTATCGGTCACTAGGTAGTATTTAGCCTTGGGAGATGGTCCTCCCGGATTCCGACGGAATTTCACGTGTTCCGCCGTACTCAGGATCCACTCAGGAGAGAACGAACTTTCGACTACAGGGCTTTTACCTGCTCTGGCGGACCTTTCCAAGTCGCTTCATCTAACTCGCTCTTTTGTAACTCCGTATAGAGTGTCCTACAACCCCAAGAGGCAAGCCTCTTGGTTTGGGCTCTTCCCGTTTCGCTCGCCGCTACTCAGGGAATCGATTTTTCTTTCTCTTCCTCCAGGTACTTAGATGTTTCAGTTCCCTGGGTCTGCCTTCAAGACGCTATGTATTCACGTCAAGATACTACGCGATTAAACGTAGTGGGTTCCCCCATTCGGAAATCTCCGGATCAAAGCTCACTTACAGCTCCCCGAAGCATATCGGTGTTAGTGCCGTCCTTCTTCGGCTCCTAGTGCCAAGGCATTCGCCGTGCGCCCTTAATAACTTAACCAAGTTATTAAGCCTATAAAAAAACTTAAAAAATAAATGTGTTTGTTACAATTTCAATGTCGTTTTATCCAGTTTTCAAAGAACAAAAATTGGTGGAGCCTAGCGGGATCGAACCGCTGACCTCCTGCGTGCAAGGCAGGCGCTCTCCCAGCTGAGCTAAGGCCCCAAGAGGTATATATGGTGGGCCTAAATGGACTCGAACCATCGACCTCACGCTTATCAGGCGTGCGCTCTAACCAGCTGAGCTATAGGCCCTCTTGGAAGTTTTATTAGATTTCATAAACCTTCAAAACTGAACGCAAAACGTAATCTTACAAACCCATGGTTTGTATTCCGAAAATATCCTTAGAAAGGAGGTGATCCAGCCGCACCTTCCGATACGGCTACCTTGTTACGACTTCACCCCAATCATCTATCCCACCTTCGGCGGCTGGCTCCAAAAGGTTACCTCACCGACTTCGGGTGTTACAAACTCTCGTGGTGTGACGGGCGGTGTGTACAAGGCCCGGGAACGTATTCACCGCGGCATGCTGATCCGCGATTACTAGCGATTCCGGCTTCATGTAGGCGAGTTGCAGCCTACAATCCGAACTGAGAACGACTTTATCGGATTAGCTCCCTCTCGCGAGTTGGCAACCGTTTGTATCGTCCATTGTAGCACGTGTGTAGCCCAGGTCATAAGGGGCATGATGATTTGACGTCATCCCCACCTTCCTCCGGTTTGTCACCGGCAGTCACCTTAGAGTGCCCAACTAAATGATGGCAACTAAGATCAAGGGTTGCGCTCGTTGCGGGACTTAACCCAACATCTCACGACACGAGCTGACGACAACCATGCACCACCTGTCACCGTTGCCCCCGAAGGGGAAACTATATCTCTACAGTGGTCAACGGGATGTCAAGACCTGGTAAGGTTCTTCGCGTTGCTTCGAATTAAACCACATGCTCCACCGCTTGTGCGGGCCCCCGTCAATTCCTTTGAGTTTCAGTCTTGCGACCGTACTCCCCAGGCGGAGTGCTTAATGCGTTAGCTGCAGCACTAAGGGGCGGAAACCCCCTAACACTTAGCACTCATCGTTTACGGCGTGGACTACCAGGGTATCTAATCCTGTTTGCTCCCCACGCTTTCGCGCCTCAGCGTCAGTTACAGACCAGAAAGTCGCCTTCGCCACTGGTGTTCCTCCAAATCTCTACGCATTTCACCGCTACACTTGGAATTCCACTTTCCTCTTCTGCACTCAAGTCCCCCAGTTTCCAATGACCCTCCACGGTTGAGCCGTGGGCTTTCACATCAGACTTAAAGGACCGCCTGCGCGCGCTTTACGCCCAATAATTCCGGACAACGCTTGCCACCTACGTATTACCGCGGCTGCTGGCACGTAGTTAGCCGTGGCTTTCTAATAAGGTACCGTCAAGGTACAGCCAGTTACTACTGTACTTGTTCTTCCCTTACAACAGAGTTTTACGATCCGAAAACCTTCTTCACTCACGCGGCGTTGCTCCATCAGGCTTTCGCCCATTGTGGAAGATTCCCTACTGCTGCCTCCCGTAGGAGTCTGGGCCGTGTCTCAGTCCCAGTGTGGCCGATCACCCTCTCAGGTCGGCTACGCATCGTCGCCTTGGTGAGCCGTTACCTCACCAACTAGCTAATGCGCCGCGGGCCCATCCTATAGCGACAGCGAGATGCCGTCTTTCAGTCTCTTGCCATGAAGCAAAAGAGATTATTCGGTATTAGCCCCGGTTTCCCGGAGTTATCCCAAACTATAGGGTAGGTTGCCCACGTGTTACTCACCCGTCCGCCGCTAACGTCAAAGGAGCAAGCTCCTTTTCTGTTCGCTCGACTTGCATGTATTAGGCACGCCGCCAGCGTTCGTCCTGAGCCAGGATCAAACTCTCCATAAAAGAAATTTGATTAGCTCAAATTGTTTTGCTGGCATCATGTTTGATGTCCAAAATTATGTTTTGTTCACTAGCAAAGCTAGCTACTTAAAACTTTATTGATTACGTTTTGCTTGTTCAGTTTTCAAGGTTCATGTAATTGAATTGGTGGAGCCTAGCGGGATCGAACCGCTGACCTCCTGCGTGCAAGGCAGGCGCTCTCCCAGCTGAGCTAAGGCCCCGTATTTTTTAGGAAATGGTCGGGAAGACAGGATTCGAACCTGCGACCCCTTGGTCCCAAACCAAGTGCTCTACCAAGCTGAGCTACTTCCCGTTGTTCTTATGGCGCGCCCGACAGGAGTCGAACCCATAACCTTCTGATCCGTAGTCAGACGCTCTATCCAATTGAGCTACGGGCGCATTTAAAATGGTGCCGAGGACCGGAATCGAACCGGTACGGTAGTCACCTACCGCAGGATTTTAAGTCCTGTGCGTCTGCCAGTTCCGCCACCCCGGCACATTTGGAGCGGAAGACGAGGTTCGAACTCGCGACCCCCACCTTGGCAAGGTGGTGTTCTACCACTGAACTACTTCCGCATGTGCATAAGTTTTTTATCTGGCAATGAAAATAATGGTGCGGGTGAAGGGAGTCGAACCCCCACGCCTTGCGGCGCTAGATCCTAAGTCTAGTGCGTCTGCCAATTCCGCCACACCCGCTTATTATTATTTCTAAATGGTGAGCCATGAAGGACTCGAACCTTCGACCCTCTGATTAAAAGTCAGATGCTCTACCAACTGAGCTAATGGCTCGAAAAAATGGTGCCGGCTATAGGAATCGAACCCACGACCTACTGATTACAAGTCAGTTGCTCTACCTGCTGAGCTAAACCGGCATATGGTGGAGGATGACGGGCTCGAACCGCCGACCCTCTGCTTGTAAGGCAGATGCTCTCCCAGCTGAGCTAATCCTCCTGGGTGTTATGCCTAGCGACGTCCTACTCTCACAGGGGGAAGCCCCCAACTACCATCGGCGCTAAAGAGCTTAACTTCCGTGTTCGGTATGGGAACGGGTGTGACCTCTTTGCCATCATCACTAGACTTTTTAAAAGACAAGATTTATTATACCATATTTAAGTATAAATACAAGCTTTTTTTAAAACTTTCTTGTTCTTTCAAAACTGGATAAACGGTGCATTGAATGCTTCAAACGTTTTGGTTAAGTCCTCGATCGATTAGTATTCGTCAGCTCCATGTGTCACCACACTTCCACCTCGAACCTATCTACCTCATCGTCTTTGAGGGATCTTACTTACTTGCGTAATGGGAAATCTCATCTTGAGGGGGGCTTCATGCTTAGATGCTTTCAGCACTTATCCCGTCCACACATAGCTACCCAGCGATGCCTTTGGCAAGACAACTGGTACACCAGCGGTGTGTCCATCCCGGTCCTCTCGTACTAAGGACAGCTCCTCTCAAATTTCCTACGCCCACGACGGATAGGGACCGAACTGTCTCACGACGTTCTGAACCCAGCTCGCGTACCGCTTTAATGGGCGAACAGCCCAACCCTTGGGACCGACTACAGCCCCAGGATGCGATGAGCCGACATCGAGGTGCCAAACCTCCCCGTCGATGTGGACTCTTGGGGGAGATAAGCCTGTTATCCCCGGGGTAGCTTTTATCCGTTGAGCGATGGCCCTTCCATGCGGAACCACCGGATCACTAAGCCCGTCTTTCGACCCTGCTCGACTTGTAGGTCTCGCAGTCAAGCTCCCTTGTGCCTTTACACTCTACGAATGATTTCCAACCATTCTGAGGGAACCTTTGGGCGCCTCCGTTACCTTTTAGGAGGCGACCGCCCCAGTCAAACTGTCCGCCTGACACTGTCTCCTGCCCCGCTAAGGGGCATGGGTTAGAATTTCAATACAACCAGGGTAGTATCCCACCGACGCCTCCTTCGAAGCTGGCGCTCCGAGATCTCTGGCTCCTACCTATCCTGTACAAGTTGTACCAAAATTCAATATCAGGCTACAGTAAAGCTCCACGGGGTCTTTCCGTCCTGTCGCGGGTAACCTGCATCTTCACAGGTACTATAATTTCACCGAGTCTCTCGTTGAGACAGTGCCCAGATCGTTACGCCTTTCGTGCGGGTCGGAACTTACCCGACAAGGAATTTCGCTACCTTAGGACCGTTATAGTTACGGCCGCCGTTTACTGGGGCTTCAATTCGCAGCTTCGCTTGCGCTAACCACTCCTCTTAACCTTCCAGCACCGGGCAGGCGTCAGCCCCTATACGTCACCTTACGGTTTTGCAGAGACCTGTGTTTTTGCTAAACAGTCGCCTGGGCCTATTCACTGCGGCTCTCATGCGCTTGCACGCTCAAGAGCACCCCTTCTCCCGAAGTTACGGGGTCATTTTGCCGAGTTCCTTAACGAGAGTTCTCTCGCACACCTTAGGATTCTCTCCTCGACTACCTGTGTCGGTTTGCGGTACGGGCACCTCTCACCTCGATAGAGGCTTTTCTTGGCAGTGTGAAATCAGGAACTTCGTCCATTCGGACTCGCCATCACAGCTCAACGTTACAGTGTGCGGATTTGCCTACACACACGCCTTACTGCTTGGACGCGCACAACCAACGGCGCGCTTACCCTATCCTACTGCGTCCCCCCATTTCTCAAACGGTGAGGAGGTGGTACAGGAATATCAACCTGTTGTCCATCGCCTACGCCTATCGGCCTCGGCTTAGGTCCCGACTAACCCTGAGCGGACGAGCCTTCCTCAGGAAACCTTAGTCATACGGTGGACGGGATTCTCACCCGTCTTTCGCTACTCATACCGGCATTCTCACTTCTAAGCGCTCCACCAGTCCTTCCGGTCTGACTTCAACGCACTTAGAACGCTCTCCTACCACTGACATCGTAGATGTCAATCCACAGCTTCGGTGAATCGTTTAGCCCCGATACATTTTCGGCGCAGCGTCACTCGACCAGTGAGCTATTACGCACTCTTTAAATGATGGCTGCTTCTAAGCCAACATCCTGGTTGTCTGTGCAACGCCACATCCTTTTCCACTTAACGATTACTTTGGGACCTTAGCTGGTGGTCTGGGCTGTTTCCCTTTTGACTACGGATCTTATCACTCGCAGTCTGACTCCCGTGTATAAATATCTGGCATTCGGAGTTTGTCTGAATTCGGTAAACCGGGATGGCCCCCTAGTCCAAACAGTGCTCTACCTCCAGTATTCTCATCACGAGGCTAGCCCTAAAGCTATTTCGGAGAGAACCAGCTATCTCCAAGTTCGATTGGAATTTCTCCGCTACCCACACCTCATCCCCGCACTTTTCAACGTGCGTGGGTTCGGGCCTCCAGTAAGTGTTACCTCACCTTCACCCTGGACATGGGTAGATCACCTGGTTTCGGGTCTACGACCACGTACTACTTCGCCCTATTCAGACTCGCTTTCGCTGCGGCTCCGCCTTCTAAAGCTTAACCTTGCACGTAATCGTAACTCGCCGGTTCATTCTACAAAAGGCACGCTATCACCCATTAACGGGCTCTAACTACTTGTAGGCACACGGTTTCAGGATCTCTTTCACTCCCCTTCCGGGGTGCTTTTCACCTTTCCCTCACGGTACTGGTTCACTATCGGTCACTAGGTAGTATTTAGCCTTGGGAGATGGTCCTCCCGGATTCCGACGGAATTTCACGTGTTCCGCCGTACTCAGGATCCACTCAGGAGAGAACGAACTTTCGACTACAGGGCTTTTACCTGCTCTGGCGGACCTTTCCAAGTCGCTTCATCTAACTCGCTCTTTTGTAACTCCGTATAGAGTGTCCTACAACCCCAAGAGGCAAGCCTCTTGGTTTGGGCTCTTCCCGTTTCGCTCGCCGCTACTCAGGGAATCGATTTTTCTTTCTCTTCCTCCAGGTACTTAGATGTTTCAGTTCCCTGGGTCTGCCTTCAAGACGCTATGTATTCACGTCAAGATACTACGCGATTAAACGTAGTGGGTTCCCCCATTCGGAAATCTCCGGATCAAAGCTCACTTACAGCTCCCCGAAGCATATCGGTGTTAGTGCCGTCCTTCTTCGGCTCCTAGTGCCAAGGCATTCGCCGTGCGCCCTTAATAACTTAACCAAGTTATTAAGCCTATAAAAAAACTTAAAAAATAAATGTGTTTGTTACAATTTCAATGTCGTTTTATCCAGTTTTCAAAGAACAAGTTTTGAAGTATTTCATTCAGAAAGAATGAACCTTCAAAACTGAACGCAAAACGTAATCTTACAAACCCAAGGTTTGTATTCCGAAATAATCCTTAGAAAGGAGGTGATCCAGCCGCACCTTCCGATACGGCTACCTTGTTACGACTTCACCCCAATCATCTATCCCACCTTCGGCGGCTGGCTCCAAAAGGTTACCTCACCGACTTCGGGTGTTACAAACTCTCGTGGTGTGACGGGCGGTGTGTACAAGGCCCGGGAACGTATTCACCGCGGCATGCTGATCCGCGATTACTAGCGATTCCGGCTTCATGTAGGCGAGTTGCAGCCTACAATCCGAACTGAGAACGACTTTATCGGATTAGCTCCCTCTCGCGAGTTGGCAACCGTTTGTATCGTCCATTGTAGCACGTGTGTAGCCCAGGTCATAAGGGGCATGATGATTTGACGTCATCCCCACCTTCCTCCGGTTTGTCACCGGCAGTCACCTTAGAGTGCCCAACTAAATGATGGCAACTAAGATCAAGGGTTGCGCTCGTTGCGGGACTTAACCCAACATCTCACGACACGAGCTGACGACAACCATGCACCACCTGTCACCGTTGCCCCCGAAGGGGAAACTATATCTCTACAGTGGTCAACGGGATGTCAAGACCTGGTAAGGTTCTTCGCGTTGCTTCGAATTAAACCACATGCTCCACCGCTTGTGCGGGCCCCCGTCAATTCCTTTGAGTTTCAGTCTTGCGACCGTACTCCCCAGGCGGAGTGCTTAATGCGTTAGCTGCAGCACTAAGGGGCGGAAACCCCCTAACACTTAGCACTCATCGTTTACGGCGTGGACTACCAGGGTATCTAATCCTGTTTGCTCCCCACGCTTTCGCGCCTCAGCGTCAGTTACAGACCAGAAAGTCGCCTTCGCCACTGGTGTTCCTCCAAATCTCTACGCATTTCACCGCTACACTTGGAATTCCACTTTCCTCTTCTGCACTCAAGTCCCCCAGTTTCCAATGACCCTCCACGGTTGAGCCGTGGGCTTTCACATCAGACTTAAAGGACCGCCTGCGCGCGCTTTACGCCCAATAATTCCGGACAACGCTTGCCACCTACGTATTACCGCGGCTGCTGGCACGTAGTTAGCCGTGGCTTTCTAATAAGGTACCGTCAAGGTACAGCCAGTTACTACTGTACTTGTTCTTCCCTTACAACAGAGTTTTACGATCCGAAAACCTTCTTCACTCACGCGGCGTTGCTCCATCAGGCTTTCGCCCATTGTGGAAGATTCCCTACTGCTGCCTCCCGTAGGAGTCTGGGCCGTGTCTCAGTCCCAGTGTGGCCGATCACCCTCTCAGGTCGGCTACGCATCGTCGCCTTGGTGAGCCGTTACCTCACCAACTAGCTAATGCGCCGCGGGCCCATCCTATAGCGACAGCGAGATGCCGTCTTTCAGTCTCTTGCCATGAAGCAAAAGAGATTATTCGGTATTAGCCCCGGTTTCCCGGAGTTATCCCAAACTATAGGGTAGGTTGCCCACGTGTTACTCACCCGTCCGCCGCTAACGTCAAAGGAGCAAGCTCCTTTTCTGTTCGCTCGACTTGCATGTATTAGGCACGCCGCCAGCGTTCGTCCTGAGCCAGGATCAAACTCTCCATAAAAGAAATTTGATTAGCTCAAATTGTTTTGCTGGCATCATGTTTGATGTCCAAAATTATGTTTTGTTCACTAGCAAAGCTAGCTACTTAAAACTTTATTGATTACGTTTTGCTTGTTCAGTTTTCAAGGTTCATTTAGCAACCATCTCTCGACAGCAACTTTTATATTATAACACTTTTTCGTTTTGTTGTCAACATTTTTTTAAAATGTTTTTCCGAATCAACGGAGACAACTTTTAAAGTATATTATAATCAATCATCCATGTCAACATCTTATTTCAAATTACTTTTGAAGTTCTAATGTTGTTAATTGCGTTGTCTTAACGACAAGTAATAATTTATCACGTTATACAGGCCTTCGCAAGTGTTTTTTACACAAAATCTAATTTAATTTAATAAACCTGCTTTAATAAGCTATTTTGCGCAATTACGAGAATTGTAAATCATAGTATCTTTCCTTATTTATTATTTGTTTTACTATACATCTCTTTCTATTAATTCTCAATATCTTAAATTAAAATACTACTTACTTTTCAAGTTAAATATAGCTCATAAAACTTTAAAATTACTTCCTTAATAAAAACTGCAAATCTAATTATGTTGTTAATGAAAATAAGCAGGCGCTAAAGTAGAAGTACTTTAGCGCCTGCTTATTCCTAACATGTCCCTATTTTATGTCATTACCTTGAGGGTCAACTATATTTAAGCACCACAAGAAGTTATCCCATGCAGAATACCAGCCACTAAAGATTTCAGAAGAATCGTCCCAACGAACATCAAATTTCTTATGGCCATCTATTTCCACTAAATATAAAGTAAGTGTCTCGTCTTTTTTAGCAACGACTAATTTCATACCATGCTCGAGCTCTTCCTCCGTAAATGGAACATCAGAAACAGAACGTAATTGTGCCTGTTCAAATACTTGTTTGTTAATAATTTTGTAATTCATTATAAGCCCCCAATAAAATACTTCTTTTTTATACTTATTGTATTTAAAAAACATAGAACTATAAAAGTATAACCTAAATATAATCTACGTTTAAACAACTTAATTTTTTTCATTGAACAAAAAGAAGAGAACTCACTTATCCTGTGAATTCTCCTCTTAATCCATTAACTGTTCTTTAATAGCTCTATAAAGAGCCTACGCAGCAATTTATTTTGTAATATGACGCATAGTTGGGAATAATAATACATCACGAATTGATGGTGAATTTGTAAGTAACATGATTAAACGGTCAATACCAATACCTAAACCACCTGTTGGAGGCATACCATATTCTAATGCTTCAATGAAATCATTGTCCATTTCATGTGCCTCATCATTACCTGCTTCTTTTTCTGCTAATTGTGCTTCAAAGCGTTGGCGTTGGTCGATAGGGTCATTTAATTCTGTGAAGGCATTAGCGTGCTCACGACGAACGATAAATAACTCAAAGCGATCTGTAAAACGCTCGTCCTCTGGATTTTTCTTCGCAAGAGGTGAGATCTCTACCGGGTGACCATATACAAATGTAGGCTGTACAAGCGTCTCTTCTACTTTTTGTTCGAAGAATTCATTGATAATATGGCCTACTTCATGAACATCCTTCACTTCTACTCCATGCTCTTTAGCAAGCGCTTGTGCTTGTTCTTTTGTCATTGGCTGCCAGAAGTCTACACCTGTTGCCTCTTTTACAGCGTCAACCATGTGAACTCGTTTCCAGCCTACTGCAAGGTTGATTTCATCTTCACCATATTGAACTGATGTTGTACCAAGAACTTCTTGGGCAACATGTGCAATAAGGTTTTCAGTTAGAGACATGATATCTTGATAATCAGCATATGCTTCATATAGTTCAATCATTGTAAATTCAGGGTTGTGGCGTGTAGAAA
Organism: Lysinibacillus sp. FSL K6-4013; assembly: GCF_038630435.1. Taxonomy (NCBI): domain Bacteria; kingdom Bacillati; phylum Bacillota; class Bacilli; order Caryophanales; family Bacillaceae; genus Lysinibacillus; species Lysinibacillus sp. FSL K6-4013. Next base: position 132,473 of record NZ_CP152031.1, on the reverse strand, counting down.
TTCCTTCATTACGGAACACACGTCCGATCTCGTAAACTTTCTCTAAACCACCAACTATTAAACGTTTTAAATGCAATTCGATGGCAATTCGCATATATAATTCCATATCGAGGGCATTGTGATGCGTAATAAACGGACGAGCAGCTGCGCCACCAGCAATCGTGTGAAGCATTGGTGTTTCTACTTCTAAGTATCCAGCATTATCTAAATAATTTCGGATTGCACGAATAATTTTTGAACGCGTGATAAATGTTTTTTTACTATCTTCGTTTGTCATTAAATCTAGATAACGTTGGCGATAACGTTGCTCAACATCCTGTAAGCCGTGGAATTTCTCTGGCATAGGACGTAGCGCTTTTGTAAGGAATGTGAATTCCTCAGCCTTTACAGAAAGTTCTCCCACTTGTGTACGGAACACGTTACCACGCACACCTACGATATCTCCTAAATCAGCTTGTTTAAATAATTCATACGCTTCTTCGCCTACATGATCTTGACGAACATAAATTTGAATTTGACCATTTAAATCTTGAATATGTGCAAAGCCAGCTTTTCCTTTACCACGTTTCGTCATAATACGTCCCGCAATAATTACCTCTTGAAGGTTTTCCTCAAGCTGCTCTTTTGTTTGATCTGCAAATTGCTCACGTACTTCTGTTGATAAATGTGTACGCTCAAAACGGCTTCCGAATGGATCTTGTCCGTTTTCTTGTATCGTTGTCATCTTTTGGCGTCTCACCAATAGTTGATCATTTAATTCTTCTATATTTGACACTTGTTTCACTCCTTAAGTAAATTGTCCGCGTTTACGTCCATAATATTTCTATTGTACACAATTTTAGTGCTGTAATCATCTGTTTCAATTTATTTTCAATCCAATACAAAATAATTAATAATTCTAAAAATTAAAGGTACTGCTGAAAAGGCGCCTCTATTAAATTATAGAGACGCCCATAATAAAAACTATATTATTAATTCTTTGGCTTCCGGTACAATCAATTTTGATTCGCTCTCTTCATATTCCTGTACAAGACCATTTAATAATGCACGAAGTTCTGCCGCAGTTTCTGTTTGGTTAATAGCATTGCGGGCCTTACCATTACCTCGGATTCCTTTTAAATACCATGATGCATGCTTACGCATTTCACGTACTGCAATTCCTTCTCCTTTTAATTGAAGAAGTCGTTCAAAGTGTAGTAAACATACGTCCATTTTTTCTCGTACACTTGGCTCTTCTTTTAATTCACCAGTTGCTAGGAATTGAACCGTACGATAGATCATCCATGGATTACCTAAAGCAGCACGTCCAATCATTACTGCATCTACACCTGTAGTTTCCAGCATACGTTTAGCATCTTGGGGTGTTTCCACGTCACCGTTACCAAGCACAGGGATGCTGACATTTTCCTTTACTTGACGAATATAATCCCAGTTCGCTTTACCCTCATACATTTGTACACGTGTACGACCATGAACTGCTACTGCAGCTGCACCTGCCCGCTCAACAGCTTGAGCATTTTCAATCGCAAAGATATGTTCTTCATCCCAACCAATACGCATTTTTACGCTAACAGGCTTTTTAACAGCATCCACAACAGCCGCTACCATCTCATATACTTTATTAGGATCAAGTAGTAAACGTGCTCCCGCTTCACATTTTATAATTTTATTAACAGGACACCCCATGTTGATATCAATAATATCAGCAGTCGTATTTTCATCCACATATTTCGCTGCTTCCACTAAGGTTTCTTTATCTCCACCAAAGATTTGCAGTGAAAGAGGATTTTCACGTTCATCGATATAAAGCATACCTAATGTTTTTTCATTTTTTTGGACAATGCCCTTATCACTAATCATTTCAGCGTATACGAGACCTGCCCCAAACTCCTTAACCGTTAATCGGAAAGCAGAGTTACAAATCCCAGCCATTGGCGCTAATACTACTCGGTTGTCCATGACAATATCGCCAATTTGAAATGGCTTCTCTGTTGACTGACCCAACGTTTTTCTTCCTCCTCTATAGGCTTTACCTATTTTCTCTATCTATCGTTAATGCTATACGCTGATAATTCATTCCTATACAAATACTTAATTCACCGCTGACGGCTCATTAAAGTGGTTCCAGAAGATTACGCCTTCCTTTTCACAATCCATTTGCTGTAACAGATCATGCGCTTGTTGTAGCTGTTCATCAAGTGGTGAAGGTGTAATCTCTGCAAGCGGCGCTAGGACGAATGCTCGCTCGTACATTCTTGGATGAGGAACAATTAAGTTCTCCGTTTCAATATTCTCTTGATTGTAAAGTAAAATGTCAAGATCAATAACTCTTGGGCCCCAGCGGAATTCTCTTACACGCCCTAATTCCCGTTCGATTTCTTGGCAAATATTCAACATCTCAACAGACGATATAGCTGTTTTTAGATGAACAGCTATATTTAAAAAATCTGCCTGATCCGTATAACCTACAGCAGCTGTTTCAAAAACAGATGAAACACGAATCAACTCTAGTTCCTTCTTTTCTTTTAAAAGGTCTACTGCATGCTGAAGATTCTCATATCTCTCCCCCATATTTGTTCCGATAGATAAATAGACATCATTCATTAGAAATCCCCCCTCGTAACCTCAACAGAGACTTCTTTATAATAACCATGAATAGGTGGGTCTGGTTTAATAAGCTCTACACGAACTCCTTTTACTTTATCAGGATAGGTTGCTAAAATCACATTTGCTACTTTCACAACAAGAGCCTCAATAAGCTTAAACGGTTCACCCTCTACAATATCCCGACATAACGCATATACCTCTGCATAATTTACGGTATAAGAAAGATCATCCGTTCCACCGGCTTTTGTCATGTCTACTGCAAGCGAAACATTTGCTCGAAAGCGTTGGCCTAGAGTGGTTTCAGCTGCTAATACACCATGATAACCATAAAACTGCATGTCCTTTAAATGAATATAATCCATCACGCTTCCTCCTTAAACAAACGTTTACCCACTAATACATCCGTCATATACGTTGCCCGCGCCATTTCCTTTACATCATGAACTCTTATCATATGACAACCCTTTTCAATTCCATAAACCACTGTGGCGCTTGTCCCTTCAAGACGCTCCTCAACAGGTAAGTTTAAGACATTACCAATCATTGATTTACGTGATGTTGCTAATAATACGGGATAGCCCATAGCCACTAAATCCGATAAGTGTTGCATCATAGCTATGTTTTGTGCAGTATTTTTAGCAAAGCCGATACCGGGGTCTAAGATGATATGATGATCGGGAACTCCCGCTCGCTGTGCAATGGCAATACTTTTTTCTAAATCTGCCTTTGCAGTCGTCCAAAAATCAACACCATAATCCATATTTTCACGGTTATGCATTAAAATGATTGGAACATGTAAGTCTGCAGCAACCTGAGCAATTTCTGGTTCTGCCTTTGCTCCCCAAATATCATTGATGATATGTGCGCCGGCTTCAATTGCGGCACGCGCCACACTTGCTTTATACGTATCAACTGAAATAATGACCTTTACTTCTTGTGCTAACGCTCGAATAACAGGCACGATGCGTGCAATTTCATCTTCATCTGAAATTCGTTCATACCCTGGGCGTGTAGATTCTCCACCTACATCAATAATTTTTGCTCCTTCAGCCACCATTTTTTTCGCTTGGGTAACAGCAGCCTCCACATTGTTATACTTTCCTCCATCTGAGAAGGAGTCAGGTGTAACATTTAGAATCCCCATAATAAATGTTTCTTGTGTATAGTCTAGTGTAATCCCATTAATCGTTAATGGTTTCGTATATTTTTCTAGCATGTAAACGCTCCTTCTATCCTTGCTCGACTTCTTGAACATATGCCTTATGCAAAATCGAATAAATAGGTCCTTTATTGCCTAAAAATCGCTGGTCTTCCAAGCTCCGAATAGGCACAATCTCTTGTACCGAATTGGTAATGAAGCATTCCGTACTTTGTAGTAAATCCTCTTTTGTATAAAAACCTTCTCGTACGTCAAGATTTAGTGCACTAGCCTTGTCTAAAACCCATGCACGAATAATCCCCGGTAAAATGCCTGTCTCCAAAGAAGGCGTATATAGTATATCATTTTTTATCCAAAATACATTTGATGTCACACCTTCAGCCACATAGCCTTTTTCTGTTAAAAAGAAACCTTCTTGTTGAGCCAGTGAAGGCATTTCAAAGCGACCAAGTACGTTATTGCCGTAATGATGCGATTTAACGCGTAAGGCTTGTTCAGGTGTATTGCGTGGTATGGTAAGCCATTTTGCAGTCTTTTCAGTTCCACGCGGTGTGTCTTGGAGTTCCTTGCGAAAAATAATGACATTAGGTTGTTTATATTCTGTTGGCTGTAATCCAATATTATGCTCTCCCGCAGATACATTTAAACGGAAGTAACCATCCTGACCGCCCGCCAGTTGATTTAGTTGTTGAACAACCTCAAGTAAAACACTCTGAGAATAGTTTAAATGAATGTGATATTGTGACAAAGCATGCTGTAATCTTTCCATATGTGCTTCCCAGTAAAATACCTGACCTCCATATGTTCGGAACGTTTCAAAGAATCCTAATCCATATAAAAATCCATGATCAAATGGAGAAATCCGTAAATCCTGCGCCGCCATATAGTTCCCGTTCATCCAGCACTGCATCTATTTCACTCCTTCTACATACGTCTCAATAAATTGGCGAAGAAGTTGTTTACCTTGCTCCGTCATAATGGATTCTGGATGATATTGTACACCCTCAATAGGATATTCCTTATGACGAAGACCCATAATTTCTCCCTCTTCCGTCCAAGCTGTTACTTCTAGACACGCTGGTAAGGTTTCCTTCTCTACAATAAGAGAATGATAGCGGGTTGCTTGAAACGGATTTGGCATACCTTTATGCAAGCCTATTTCAGCATGCAGTACAGGTGATGTCTTACCGTGCATTAAACGTTCGGCACGGATGACTTGACCGCCAAACACCTGTGCAAGTGCCTGATGACCAAGGCAAACTCCTAAAATCGGAATATTTCCCGCGAAATATTTAATAATGTTCAGGCTTTCACCCGCCTCATTTGGACTACATGGCCCTGGAGAAATAACAATCATATCGGGTGCGAGTTGTTCTATTTCCTCTACTGTAATAACATCATTACGTTTTACTACTATATCCTGACCAAACTCACCCAAATATTGGACAATGTTATAAATAAATGAATCATAATTATCGATCATTAAAATCATTTTACTCGCTCCTCTGCCATTGCCTTCGCCTGCCACATTGCCTTCGCTTTATTTAAAGATTCCTGATACTCTCTTTCTGGAACAGAGTCAATGACGATACCTGCTCCAGCCTGAATATGTGCAACTCCATTTTTTATAAATGCTGTACGGATCACAATATTGAGCTCCATATCACCCGTAAAGCCAAGCCAGCCAATTGAACCTGTATATAAACCACGTCGTACAGGCTCTAGTTCTTCAATGATTTCCATAGTGCGAATCTTTGGCGCTCCTGTAATTGTCCCACCTGGGAACATCGCACGAATAACATCTGCATTCGTTTTACCTTCTGCTATTTCTCCACGCACATTTGAAACGATATGCATAACATGTGAATAGCGCTCAATGACCATGAACTCATCCACTTCCACTGTTCCATAGGTTGAGACACGTCCTAAATCATTGCGCTCTAAATCTACTAGCATCACATGCTCAGCACGCTCTTTGTCATTATCTATTAATTCTTGAGCCAACGCTAAATCCTCCACTTCGGACTTTCCTCTTGGTCTAGTGCCTGCGATTGGTCTGGTTGACAACTCATTGCCTTGACGCTTGACTAGTAACTCTGGTGATCCAGAAACAACAGAAAAATCAGGTGCTTCAATATACGCCATATAAGGTGACGGATTAAACGCTCGAAGTGCCTCATAAACATCAAGTGCAGTAGCATTTAGTTTCTTAGACTGCCGAACAGATAAATTCACTTGAAAGACATCGCCTTGAGCGATATACATTTGAATTTTTTTAACCGCTGCCTCGAAATCAGCTCCTGCAAATGAAACAAGCAACTCATTCTCATCATTCATAACTTCTACAGCAGATGTTTTCTCAAATTTGCGCGAGACTAATCCAGCCTGTGCTGCAACCTGCCAGTTGTTAGCCCATTCTTCCAAGCTGACCTCACTATCTTCTAGCTTCATAAGTGTCACTATATTCGTTTTTACATCATGTACTGCCCAACAATCAAAAATATAATAAAAAATATCTGGTACATGTAGGTCATCCGTTGCCGTATTAGGAAGCACCTCAATTTTACGGGCATAATCATACGACACAAATCCAATAGCCCCTCCCTGAAAAACCGGAAGCTCTGCATTATATATAACCTGATATTCCGCCACAAGCTCTTCTAGTAAGTTAAGTGCCTCTCCTTGTAAAACCTCTTGTCTACCATTTCTCCATTTTACTAAAAGCCCACCCTCTACTGAACGTGCGGTAGCTAATGGATTCCACGCAGCTATTGAAAAATGTCCACCACGTCCACTTTCTAAAAATACATGTGCTTGCTGAGTCTCTGACTGTTCTTTATAACTATAAAAAAATGAATCTGCATCCATCGTTAATGTTTTCGTAAATATTGTTTTCAAGTTATTTTCCCCTTTAAACATATGATGTGATTCCATCTTAACTTGATTATTACATAGAAGCGAATATTTTTATAATTATCATAGTATCCATGTTTTCACACTAAAAAAGGGCCCCTTTCTAAAGGAGCCCTTACATAAAAAAATTGAATTAGTCTTCAAATTGATATAAAGGTGTTGATAGGTAACGCTCACCATTAGAAGGCACAATAGCAAGGACATTCGAACCCTTACCTAAACGTTTTGCCGCTTCAATTGCAGCATAGATTGCAGCACCAGATGAAATACCACATAGAATTCCTTCTTCACGCGCTACTTTACGTGCTACTTCAAAAGCAACCTCATTTTCAACAGGGAATACTGAAGAATAGACTTCCGTATCTAAAACTGCTGGTACAAATCCAGCGCCAATTCCTTGAATTTTATGTGGTCCTGGTTGCCCACCAGAAAGAACTGGTGAATCTTTTGGTTCTACAGCAATGATTTCAATGTTTGGATACTTTTCTTTTAAGACAGCACCCGCACCAGTAATTGTACCACCTGTACCTACGCCAGCAACAAAAGCATCAAGTGTTAGGCCATCAAATGCTTCTACAATTTCTGGTCCTGTTGTTAGACGGTGAATTACCGCGTTCGCAGGATTTGTAAATTGTTGTGGTAGGAAGTAGCCATGTTCTGCAGACAGTTCTTCTGCTTTCGCAATTGCACCCTTCATACCTGCTGGACCAGGCGTTAATACAAGCTCTGCACCATATGCTCGCAATAAATTACGACGCTCTAAGCTCATTGTTTCTGGCATAACTAAAATGGCTTTATAACCTTTAGCAGCTGCAATCATTGCAAGACCAATACCTGTATTACCAGATGTCGGCTCAATAATCGTACCACCAGGTTTTAATGTCCCGTCTTTTTCTGCAGCTTCGATCATCGCTAAAGCTAAACGGTCTTTCACCGAGCTTCCTGGATTAAAATACTCTAATTTTACATACACAGTTCCTTCATTTTCACTTGTTGCATGATTTAATTTTACAATTGGTGTTTTACCAACTAATTCAGCTACCGAGTTTGCTAATCTACTCATTTACTAATCCACTCCCAATCCCTACTATTTTTATAGGTTTTACTTATTTCGTATTTTATCAATTTTTCCATTCGATTGTCAATAAATATAACTTATATTTTCAGAATATTTATCATGGCTTTGAAAAGGAAAAACCTGATTCTTTGCTAAAGAAAAAGAATCTGCATTTATTGGGTAATTCACTACGAATGCCTGTAAGTTTGATCAGACTCATTTTACCCCGCAAAACCTGCAGACTCTTTTCATGTATTATTTTTCTTTTTTAGACTCTCCATAATACCAAGTAGCATTAAATTCAGACCAAAATGCTTCTGGCGTAACAGATTGCGGTAATTGCTCTAAAGCTAATTCTCGCTCAATATGTTCTTTCACATCGTCATATGTAAAGGATTGTCCTTCTAATACCTCTTGTACCTGAACAATGCCATAATGACCATTATCTAACTTAAAGGCTTTGCTTACCTCATTTGCCTTAAGTGATTTTACAGTATTAATAATTGCAGGGTCTACATTTTCCTGATTTTCTGTAAGGAAACCAATATCCCCTCCTAAACTTGCTGAAGCACTATCAACAGAAATTTCTCGTGCCAGCACTGTAAAGTCAGAGCCATTTTTCAATTCACCCAGTGCCTCATCAGCAGCTTTTTTTGAATCGACCTCAATAAAATTCGTACGATAGCTTGTTTTTGTATTATATAAGCCTTGATTTTCTTCATAATACTTTTCAACGTTTTCTTCCTCTATCACTACGTCTTTCGTGAGTACCTTATCCAATATAAGCTGTGAACGTATTTTTTGGCGTAGTTGCTCTGCCGAAAGATTTTGCATGGCTGTATCAAACTTATCTTGAGCAGATCGCATTAACGCTAATTCAAGATCAATTTCTTTATCAGTAACTTTAATTTTATATGTTTTTGCGGCCTTTTCCATTACCGTTTCATTTACTAAATTTTGGAGTGTTTCTTTACCATATCGTTCTTCCATAGCAATCATCCACTCTTGGCGTGTGATAACATCCCCGTCAATGGCAGCGACTTGTTCGTCGCTACCAATTTCCTGACCTTTGTTCGGGATCAACCAACTAATGAACCATAATATATTTCCTAATAACAAAACGGCTATGACAGCTAAAGCAGGCTTTGTCTTTAAACGACGTTGCAATAAAGGAGTTTGGTTTGGTGTTACATTGGTTGAAGGTCGCCGATTACGCGTTGAGCTCATCGATAAACCCTTCTAGCTCATCTTTAGAAAAGCTGTATGTCTCTAAGCAGAAGTGACATTGTGCCTCTGCACCGCCGTCCTCATCAATCATTTCTCTAATTTCCGCTGTTCCTAGACCTAAAATTGCCGCACCAAACCGCTCTTTTGAACATTGACATTTAAATTCAACTGGCATGGAATCTAAAATTTGTAGATGTCCATTCCCTAATACAGCTTCTAAAATTTGCTCTGGTGTAAAGCCTTTTTCAATCATTTTGGAAACAGGCTCTATTGTAGCAAGGTGTTGCTCAATTTCAGTTATCGTTTCTTCCTCACAGCCTGGCATTAATTGAAGTATAAATCCGCCTGCTGCAAGAATAGTGTTGTCTGGATTAACTAACACGCCTAAACCTACAGATGACGGTACTTGCTCAGATGTAGCAAAATAATAAGTAAAATCTTCAGCAATTTCGCCAGAAACAATTGGTGTTTGTCCTGAAAACATATCTCTTAAACCAAGGTCTTTAACGATTGTAAGAGCACCTTCTGTTCCAACACCTGCTCGAACATCCAGCTTTCCTTGTTCATTTAAATCAAAGTGTACATGAGGGTTTGTCACAAATCCACGCACTTCTCCATGTGGATTACTATCAATTACCATTGGGCCAATTGGACCGTTGCCCTCAATTTTAATAGTGATTTTCTCTTCACCTTTTAACATGGCTCCCATCATAACAGCCGCTGTCATTGAACGACCCAAAGCTGCTGATACGACTGGCCATGTATCGTGACGGCGTTGCACTTCTCCTACTGTGGCTGTTGTACGTGCTGCAAACACACGAACTTGTCCATTAAATCCTAAACCTCTTACTAAATAATCACTCATAAATGGAATGTCCCTCATTTCCTATTGGTTACGTTTATAGAGCTTATATAAACCCTTTAACGTTAAAAATGGATCTACAACATCTATAATTTGTGTCTCCCCTGCGATTAGATTTGCTAATCCACCTGTAGCAATAACTAATGGCTCCTCTTTACTTTGTGCTTTTATACGATTAACAATGCCCTCAACTTGCCCGACAAAGCCATAAAAAATTCCCGCCTGCATGGCAGAAACGGTCGTTTTCCCCACGATATGTGTAGGTCGAACGATTTCAATACGCGGCAATCTTGCAGCCTGTGTATAAAGAGCCTCTGTAGAAATAGTGATGCCTGGCGCAATAGCTCCCCCCATGTAATCACCCTTTTCGTTCAAATAACAATAGGTTGTTGCTGTCCCAAAATCAACTATGATACAAGGGGCCTTATATAAATCTAGAGCTGCTATGGCATTCACTATGCGATCAGACCCAACCTCACGTGGATTTTCGTATTTAATATTTAAACCCGTTTTTACACCTGGTCCTACTACCAAAGGCTTTTTTCGAAAATACTTCTGGCACATCGCCTCTAGGGAAAACATAATTGGTGGCACAACTGAGGATATAATAATGCCTGTTATTTGTTCAAATGAAATGCCTGCATGATTAAAAAAGGAAAGAACTTGCATGGCATATTCATCTTCTGTTTTATGAAGATCCGTCACCATACGCCAATGGAAGGCTAATTGATCGTTGTCATCATAGACACCTAATACAATATTTGAATTCCCTGCATCTAAAACTAAAATCAAAAATGACACCTCCCATATCGTCATTGTAACTTTCGCAATCCCCATATTACAACATTCTCTCTAACTGGAATGAGGATAAAACACTTTAGAAAATGATACCATACTTTTTATCTTGATTCAGCAGATGTTGTTTGTACTGTAGGGGGCATGCTAGGTACAGCACCGTCTACTACAAATGGAGATCAAAACTATATTGTTTCATCCTTCCATAAAAAGAGGCACCTAAATATGGCCGCCTCTCTTAAGATCATTTGAAATTAAATTTTTCTGGATCTGGACCACAACGTAGTCCATCGTTCATTGCATCCAACTGTGTCATTTCCTGCTCAGTTAACGCAAAGTCAAAAACAGCTAGGTTTTCAGTCATACGTGCAGGTGTCATCGTTTTTGGAATCGTGACAACATCATGTTGTACATCATAGCGTAATACAATCTGTGCAGGCGTTTTGCCGTATTTAGCGGCTAGCTCTTGAATCAAAGTTTCTTCCAGTAGAGAACCATTCATCAACGGAGACCATGCCTCCACCTGTATCCCCTTATCCTTACAGTAAGCACGTACTTCCTCCTGTGTTAAGTGCGGATGGAATTCAATTTGATTAATAACAGGGACGACAGTCGTTTCCTTCAAAAGGCTTTCTAAATGGTGTACGTGGAAATTACTAACTCCAATTGAACGTACTCGACCATCTTGGTAAATCTTTTCTAGCGCTTTATAAACCTCAAGATAATTTTGGTCTATTCCAGGCCAATGTACTAAATATAAATCCAAATAGTCTAATCCTATTTTTTCTAAACTGCTGTCATATGCCGCAAGTGTTTCTTCATAGGAAAGTCCATCGTTCCAAACTTTTGATGTGATAAATAATTCTTCACGAGTTACTATGCCTTCTTCAATGGCTGCTCGTATCCCTCGTCCAACACTTTCCTCGTTGCGATATACTTGTGCTGTATCAATACTACGATAACCTTTTGCTATAGCTGTTTTAACTGCTTCAGCTAGGTCATCTCCTTCGGGTACTCGAAAAACACCATAACCAACCAACGGCATTTTAAGTCCATTATTCAATACAACATTTCCCATGCGTATACACTCCCATCTGTTTTAGCTAACAAATACCACATCACTCTATCCTAAATATAGATCGTTGCAGCTTGTCTTTTTTACTACTTTATCCTAATGCTTATTAGCAAGAAAAGGCAAAGAAAAAGACTGCTTACTGAACTAGTAAACAGTCTTCCCTATTTTTAATCACGTTTTTCATCGATACCCTTAGGTGCATCATTTGGTTCTTTACGTTCTTTTGCTAGATCCAAAGTTGTTGGATTTGGCTCTTTACTTAATAGCTCTTTTTCAACAACTGGTTCGCCAATAGTATCTAATGTAGGCTTTGCTTCAATCTTTGGAGTGTTCTCCTCAATTTTTTCTACAGCCTCTGGTTCTGGTAATACACCATGATCACGTAAATGCTCAATTTCCTGTGCATTTAATGTTTCTTTTTCCATTAGTGTATTGGCAATTAAATCAAGCAGGTGACGCTTTTCCGTAAGGATACGCTTAGTACGCTCATATTGTGTATCAATAATTTTTTGCATTTCTTTATCAATTTCATAGGCGATTGAATCAGAATAGTTCTGGTCAGAATTAAAGTCGCGGCCAAGGAATACATTACCACCTTGACTTGAACCAAATTGCATTGCGCCAAGATTCTCACTCATTCCGTATTCAGTAACCATAGCACGGGCAATGCTTGTTACCTTTTGGAAATCGTTATGCGCTCCAGTAGAAACTTCACCAAGAACAATTTCTTCAGCTACACGACCACCAAGAAGACCTGCAATACGATCTAAAAGCTCTTGTTTGGTAGTAAAGAAGCGCTCTTCCTTCGGTAACATAATCGCATATCCACCAGCTTGCCCACGAGGAACAATTGTTACTTTGTGTACTGTATCAGCCTCATCTAGTTCAAGACCAACGACTACGTGGCCAGCTTCATGGAAGGATACTAGTTTCTTCTCTTTGGCAGAATATACACGACTGGCTTTTGCAGGACCAGCGATTACTCGGTCTGATGCTTCATCGATATCTGCCATATTAATAGTGCGTTTACTTTTTCGAGCCGCTACAAGCGCTGCCTCGTTTAGTAAGTTTTCTAAATCCGCACCTGAGAAACCTGGTGTACGTTGAGCAACAGCTGCTAAATCAACTGTATCTGCTAAAGGCTTATTGCGTGCATGTACTTTAAGAATTGCTTCACGACCTTTTACATCAGGGTGTCCTACTGTAATTTGACGGTCAAAACGGCCTGGACGTAATAACGCTTTATCTAAAATATCTGGGCGGTTTGTTGCGGCAATGATAATAATCCCTTCATTGGCACCGAAACCATCCATTTCAACTAATAACTGGTTTAATGTTTGTTCACGCTCATCATGGCCTCCACCGAGACCAGCACCACGTTGACGACCTACTGCATCAATCTCATCGATAAAGATGATACATGGAGCATTTTTCTTAGCATTTTCAAATAGATCTCGAACACGTGAAGCACCTACACCGACAAACATTTCTACGAAGTCAGAACCTGAGATAGAGAAGAATGGGACGCCTGCTTCACCTGCTACTGCTCGTGCAAGTAATGTTTTACCTGTACCTGGAGGACCTACAAGTAAGATACCCTTTGGAATACGGGCACCAATTTCAGTGAATTTGCGGTGGTCTTTTAAGAATTCTACCACTTCGACAAGTTCTGCTTTCTCTTCATCAGCACCTGCTACATCTGTAAAACGTACTTTTTTCTTTTGATCATCATACAGTTTAGCTTTACTTTTACCAAAGCTCATCACTTTATTACCGCCACCTTGAGATTGACTCATTAGGAAGAAGAATAAGAAAATGATGATAATGAAAGGAATAATTCCTGTGAAGAATTGAATCCATCCACTTGTTTCTGGTGCTGCTAAAAAACTAATATTACTATTTTTATCCTTAGCAGCCTCATCGATGCGGTCCATTAAAGATTGGTTTTCACGAGGGATGTTTAAAGTAAAACTTTCCCCTTTTTCATACCCCTTCAGTGTTCCTTCAACGACGTAAACTGATTTATCAGGTTGAATTGTAGCACTTGTTATTTCTTTCTTATCTAGAGCTTCTTGAAACTCATGATAAGTTAATTCTTTCGTTGGTGAATTTCCACCATTGAAAGTACCAAAAATACCGATAATCACTAGGAAAATCAGTAGATAGAATATGGTATATCGAAATATTCGATTCATCTCCAGCCTCCTCATTACAAACAGAAAAATTATAAGTAAAATCTTAACATATCATGATTTCATCATACAACGAAAAGCCCTACTTAAAAAATGTTTCGTTCACTTATTGCCGTTATCACAACAGTTTTTAGGCCATCTTTATATGTCCCAGCGTAATTGTACCTGTTCCTCGGGCTCGATATAGCTAAACATTGTGTCAAGATTTTGAATTATGTTCAACATAACAAAAAATACGTGACTTGCGCTGGAGACCTTTACTTTTTATAGCTGGTCTTTTGTATCTTAGAAAGAATATACCTCAGGCTTCAAAATACCGATATAAGGTAAGTTACGATATTTTTCAGCGTAATCTAAGCCATATCCTACAACAAAGCCATCTGGCACTTCAAAACCAACATAGTCAGCAGATAAATTTACTTTTCGGCCTGATGGTTTATCAAGTAATGTAACAATTTTAATGGACTTTGCTTTGCGGTATTTAAATAAATCTACTAGATAGCTTAAAGTTAAACCACTATCAATAATGTCCTCGATAATTAATACGTCACGCCCCTCAACGCTTGTATTCAAATCCTTTAAAATCTTTACTTCACCAGACGACACGGTAGCATTACCATAGCTAGACACATCCATAAAATCAAGTTCGATGAAAGAATCGAAGCGTTTCATTAGGTCTGTCATAAATGGCATTGCCCCTTTAAGTACGCCAACAGCTAATGGAAATGCATCTTTGTATTCCTCTGTTAATTGCGCGCCTAAGTCTGCAATTCTTTCTTGCAGTTGTTCTTCTGTAATCATAATTTTTTCGATGTCGTTTTGTAACATATCGATTCCTCCTCGTGATGTATCAAAAAATCTTCACCCTATTTCGGTGAAATATTTTACAAAGACCTTAGTCTACGATGAGCACTGTATCATCGTTTGGTTGCGGAGTGGTTGAAAAAAATATTCCCATACGCACACCAATTACCGCTACCACCTCATCAGATTGAGAAATCAGTAACGGCCAGCTATTTCGCTCATTTAAAGGAATCTTTTCATCTATAAAAAGGCGAGATAAGCGTTTTGGCTGATCCATTCCTTTTAACAGCATTCTATCTCCATCCTTGCGTGCCCGAACATAGAGCGGTAGGTGGAGTTTGCTAGCGTTAAAATAAAAAAGTTGTGCAGTATCCGTCAGCAATTCAGACGATAAATCATGCAAATTGACTACGCGTAAGCGCTCACCATTTGTCAGTGTTGTCCAGCCATTAGCAGTCAAAATAACCTGTTTCTCAGGAGAAGCTAGGCCCTCTAACGGCTCATTTTTCTGAATCGTTAATTTTCCATAACGGCGAACTGCTAGAAAATCTTCAGGTAAGTGAATTTCAGCATACCCTGCTGTTGTATCACAAAGCTTTAAAATTGAAGTCAATAAGGCATAACTTTGTATCGTATTTGAATCTTTGTAAAGATAGTTTAATAGTATTAAAATGAGCCTCCTTTGTAAAGCAAGTGGTACCAATTGAAATGCCTCAATTTCCATGCTATATGTATTTTCATTATTTCTTATGATGATTTGGGAAAATACATCTTGGGCCAATGTCATTAAAAAGGTATCGTCTTCTTGCAATTGCTTTGTGAAATGGGTCACCTGTTCAGTCACTCGCGGATTCTCTGCCTCCAGTAAGGGTACCACATGATGTCTGAAACGATTACGTACATAGGTATCTTTAGAATTGCTAGCATCTTCTCGATAATTTAAACCTTTTCTAAGTAAATATTCCCTTATTTCAGACTTTGTAACCGTTAAAAACGGACGAATTAATGTTTTTCCTTCAAAAAGTCTTTGAGGACGTATGCCCTGCATGCTATTCATTGTTGCATTTTTTGTAAGGGCCATTAATACTGATTCCAGTTGGTCATCCGCATGATGTGCAGTTACAAGCTTATTAGCATTTGTTTTTTGCAG
Source organism: Lysinibacillus sp. FSL K6-4013 (assembly GCF_038630435.1). Taxonomy (NCBI): domain Bacteria; kingdom Bacillati; phylum Bacillota; class Bacilli; order Caryophanales; family Bacillaceae; genus Lysinibacillus; species Lysinibacillus sp. FSL K6-4013. Next base: position 116,632 of record NZ_CP152031.1, on the reverse strand, counting down.
AATTTCTTTGAAATATTGATACCTTTCCCTACGACAAATTAACTGTGTATTACCATTTTCCTGTGCCATTATTGCAGGTATTGAAATTTCCGTGGCATGTAGATAAATGCCATTAGCGTCACAATATTTTTGAACAAAGGCTCTATCCTCAGCAGAGGCTTCCCCCCTCAACATATGATCAACATGTACGGCTTCCACCTGAATGTTCCACTGCTCCTGGGTTTGAATAAAGTAATGAAGTAAAGCCATAGAGTCTACCCCACCCGAAACGGCGACGAGAAGATGGTCGCCTTGCTGTAATAATTGCTCTTCTTCAATAAATGTTTTGACCTTTAATTCAAATGACAAACGCTTCTCCTCCCCTTTTCGTTGTTATTTTAAGATGATTTACTCATTGAATATTGAGCTGGTCTAAAGACAGCCCATGTCGGTACAACATGCGTTACCTCTAACATTAATACTGTACAATCATCTTCTATTTCAAAATAACCTTGGAATGATTGCATAATGGTTGTTAGCTTTTCTTGAATCGTTTTATTTGTACTAGCTACCTGCTGTGCGAAAGCTAAAAATGTCTCCTCTTGTTCATCCCAATCAGCTACACTTGAGAACAGCCCATCTGAATGCATTAAAATAACGTCACCTGCCTTCAGTTTTCTTTTTTCAGCTTCGACTGCTGAAATAGATAAGAATCCTACAGGTGCAGCATTACTTTCAACTTTCAGTACCTCTTTTCCACGCAAAATGTAGGTAGACATTCCACCAGCCTTCCACGACCACAAATCGCCGTGCTGTAAATCGACAAGTGCAAAATCAAGTGTTGCATACATATCATCTTGCTGCTTTAATGCCATGACATAATGGAGCGTATGCATCGCAGTTTCAGGATTCATATTGTAATTTAGGCACTCTCTCATCAAATGGATCAATTTTCTACTTTCATGTTGTGCTTCTTTACTTTGCCCCATACCATCAGACAGCAATATTGCAAATAATCCAGGATGCAACTGGAAAAGAGCATGGGAATCACCCGAATATAGAGTTGCATCTTTAGACATGCTATATATATCATACTCTACTTCAAAGCTAATAGCTGATCTAAAGCATATTTGAACATGACGAAACGGTATTTCACAAGCTACTACTTTTTCAATTTCAAAAGGTTCATCAAAAATCTCATAAAGAATTGGCAGAATCATACGTTCAGCTAATGTTGTATCTTCCTCCCAGTTGACACGTGCTGGTGCTAAGGCACAAACAATCTTTCTTGCCCCAGGCTTATTGCTTAGAACATCAAGTTGAAAACATTCGATATTAGCCTCCTTTAAACGTTCAACAATGTCCTTTTCAACACTTACAAAAGAAATTGTATCCTCCTTCATCTCAGCAATTAACTGATTTAAATGATTGCTCATATCGCGAAGTTGAAGGGCAATCATCTTTTTGCCATGGAAATATTGTCCATTAATACGTTCTCTATAAAGTTCTGTATCTAATTCCTCAAAAATTTTCGTGGACTTCACGCATTTATAGCGTATTTGTTCTTCAACACGATGAATAGCTGATTCCTTGCCTACTCCTTTCATATGAAACCAATCTGTCATCAGCTTGTCCATACCATTATTTTGCGCACCCCAGCAATGATCGTAACGGAAACAGCTTAAACAAGTATTCATTGGAGCTACTTCCTTCGCGGCTTCAACAGGTGCTGTCATAAAGCGATCAAACACAAGTTCCTTCATGAATTGTACAAAATGCTGAAAGTGCTCTAATTTATACGTTACATGTTCCGTTAACCAATTCTGTCGGGCTAGTAAAATCTCCTCTCGTTGTGGAAAGAGCTTGTCCCTTACCTTATCTGAATATTTCTTTGGAATTGTTAGAAATAGAACACTCCCAATAACAATTGAGGTGAAATAAACACTATCTAAAGGCAAAGTGGCGTCATAAAATAAAAAAAATACACTAGGTAAAATACTACCGAGAGCAACACCAAACCTACCACCTTTCGCTCCCATACCTGCACATAATCCTGTTAAGGTAGCTACTGAGAGCATGCCAGTAAACGAAAGCTTGGCCACACCAATAAGCGTCCCTAGCACTGCGCCAATGACAGTTGCTAACGGAACACTTCCAACCAATGCGCCAAAACAGATAAAGAGCTGCAGTAAAAAAATAGGGAGTGAAAAATAGCTTATTACAACCGTTTGCATTCCGGTAAGCATGGCTGCAAAGACGACTAATCCTGAACCAAGCTTTTCATATGTCCAATGCGTCGTAAACCATTCATACGAATTAACAAATAATACTTGCATAAACAATGTCATAATAAGAGCTAAAGCTGCTTCACAGCCCACATAAAATTGTACAAGCACTGGTGGTAAGCCCTGATACATCACTCCTTGCCACATTATTTGTACCAGTAACACAGCTAAAGACACCGCAATACTTTGGGGCAGTTGCCAATAACGGAAACGCATAATACATTCATACAGGAGAATTTGTAAAGCGAGAATTAAGACTTGTCCAAAGCCTAAGAAAAAGCACCCCGCTAAACTCCCAAATAAAACAAATTTGGCATACTCCCTATATTTTGTTCGAATAATGGCCCAAAAAGGAACTGAGAACGGTACAGCCGCTTCAAATACAACAGATTGAGCCAAGAAAAAGGCGGTTAAAAAAAAGAGAGAGCCTATTAGGATCTGCTTCTTTTTCAACCCTATTTTTTGGTCATCTACATCCGTTGTATTATACCATTCAATACTTGTCATTTAACTATCCCCTTTCCGCACTTTTGGTTATTATAAAAAATTATGTGTGGAAAGATTGTCTGACGTTGACATAAAAAAATATAAATATTTCGACTAATAGCTATTCATAAATACGAGAATTGGCAACAATTTCTATAGTGAAAGGCTTTTGATTAATAAAAATATCAGAAAATTCAATTACGGAATCAATATCATAATCATTTACTATTCATCTTAAAGCCTAATTTGAAGGGATTTTACCTACTATCAATGCTTTAATTCAACTATTCTCTAGGATATATTTCTACGTAAGAACAAAAAATCCGCTAAAATACCCTTCTATGTAACTGTCCTGAAATATCTTTAAATATTTTTTACAAACCTACTTGACACTAGCACAATTGGCTTGTATTATTTAACTTGTTGCTTAAACGACATGCGGAAGTAGTTCAGTGGTAGAACACCACCTTGCCAAGGTGGGGGTCGCGAGTTCGAACCTCGTCTTCCGCTCCATTTATAAATATGGCGGCCTAGCTCAGCTGGCTAGAGCGTACGGTTCATACCCGTAAGGTCGGGGGTTCGATCCCCTCGGCCGCCACCAAATAGGCCCGTTGGTCAAGTGGTTAAGACACCGCCCTTTCACGGCGGTAACACGGGTTCGAATCCCGTACGGGTCATCTCAAACAGGTATCTCAGAATCTAGTTCTGAGATACCTGTTTTTATTTCATCCATCTATTTATACCATCTATCTATTACCTTGCAAATTCTATCCGTCAGCTTTAAGTAAAGCTATGTGACAGAATATAAAAGTATGGCATACTAGTAAAAACAACGTTTTTAGGAGGTTTTATTCCCTTGGGTGCATTAACAAAGGCTGCTTTAATTTGTGGAAGTGGCTCAATGATTATTCTTATTTCAATTCTCATAAACTTACCGTTTTTTGTTCAAATAATCCTATTACTTTGTGGACTAGCTGTAAGTGTATATGGTGTTTTTTCACTTGTCAAAATGGTTATCCATCCAGTGAAGAAAGAATCGATAGCTCCACCTGATGAAAAAATAGTAATACCCACAAAAAAGAAAAAGAGACCTTCTTCAACTTTATAGGTATATTAAAAAAGGGAGTAGCTTTTTAAAAAGCTACTCCCAACTCTATTTCATACACTTTTTCTACGATTAAAACAGTCAGCAAACTACCCTCTTCTAGCTCCGCGACCTCCGCGTTTTGATTCTGTAGCACGTTTAAGTGTTGCTAGACGTTCATCACTATCTTTTAAGAAGCGTGCCATTTTTTGCTCAAAATTTTCTTTTGGCTGATGGCGTTCGTTGCGATCATTAGAACGATTATCACGACGTGGACGTGCTGGACGCTCTGGTCTCTCAGCTTGAGGCTTTGCTTTACGGATTGAAAGACCAATCTTTCCGTCCGCTTCAACATTCATCACTTTTACTTCAACTTCATCTCCAACTTTTAGATGCTCATTGATATCTTTTACATAATTGTCAGCAACTTCACTAATGTGAACTAAGCCTGTTTTGCCATCTGGCAGCTCAACGAATGCTCCAAAATTTGTGATTCCTGTTACTTTACCTTGTACCTTGCTGCCTACTTCAATTGACATAAAAAAAATGCTCCTCCTTAAAAATTAAGCGACTCTTTTGAGCCATGTAATCAATTTAATCAAACTTTTTACTGCAATAAGCTTCTCTTTTCATTATATATAACAATAAAAGAGTGTCAACAATACATAGCTTTTCAGTCGTCTTTTTTATCTTCCTTATCTGGAATGATGAAAATAATCTCACCTTTTTCCGATAAGTAGTACTCTTTTCTTAATAGCTTTGCGATATATTCATCATCCTGTAATTGTTTGATTTTAAGATTTAATGTATCTTGTTCTTCTTTCAATTCAGTGAGATGCCGATTCGCTTCTTCTTTGGATTTCTCTTTTGCTGCTAATGTTTCATTCTGTTGTAGCAGCACATTTAAGAGAAGAGCAATAATAATGACTGGTACAATCGCAAAAAAGACAATACGACGCATCTTACGTTTTCGAGCCTGTTGTTTGCGATTTATAGCTCTATCCGTGTTACGGACATAGTCATTATCAAGCTTAGTGAAATTTTGTGATTCATCATTTGATGAATGACGTCTCGTCATGTCCGCACCTCCGAAAATTATTGTTGCTTTTTATTATACTTCAAATATCGTAATTTTTTAAAAAAAGTGTAGGACAAATACGAATAAATTTTGACAAAAGGTCTTATAACAAACATAACAATATTTATTAATAATTGCAAAATTTGTCGAATAACTGTAATTATGAAGCGTACAATGAACCAAAAGGGTCTCCATGTTATATTCACCAAAATTCTAGCAATGAAACGTAAAAAGGTTTGAAAAAATGATTGATACAAAAAAATTCCGGCTATCTGCGCTAGCGGGTCGTAAGCCCGCCAAGCGCCATCCTTTAGCCAAAATAATAAATAGTATGTCAAACCTCCAAGTAGAATCCATGTTAATAACTCAACAACCATCATCCACTTTCGAAGGCTTGACCTTTTTGGAGTTGAAAAAACAATGAGCCTTATACTATCAATAATGAAACCAACTGCTATACCGCTCAAAACCATGACAATTAATTGATAAAATTGTTCACTGACAATCATCCAAATAATTTATGAAGGAAACCTTTCGAGAAGCCACTTTCCTCCTCGTCGTACTGTAAGGTTTTTACAGTTCCTTCAAGTGTCAATAATCCTTTGTCAACATCTAAATGAACGATATGCAGTTCCTCTCCACGGATTAACAAGTGCCCTTGGGACGTCTTAATGAAAAACTCTTCCTGATCAAAGCGTTCAATTGATTTTACAGAAGTCATGTCCATTCTTTTACGATTACGAATCGTTAAAATATGCTCTCCAGATGGAATTGTGTAACGATTACTTTCTTGATGTAGCGTCATTTTTTTCCTCCTTTAGTCGTCCTAGCTTCTGTTCACTTTATGCGGACAACCTTCAAAGCATGACAACTTTATTTAAGTTGTGTAATACTTTCACCCACAGAAAGAAAGGCGGGACAACATTAGAGGGCTAGAAATTAAATTTAGCTTTATTCCTCATCATCAATAAATTCAGGTTCAATTTTTTCAAGTCGTTCTTCTTTCAAAATGGTAAACATTTTTGCTGCATCTTCTTTTTTTACCGTATCACGTATTTCTTCTACACGTGCCGTTACTATTTTTTGACCAAAACGGATAGCAAGCTCATCACCAGCTTTCACTGTACTACTTGCTTTTGCAATCTTTTCGTTGATTGTGATTCGTCCTTGATCTGCCACTTCTTTGGCTAAAGTACGGCGTTTTATTAAACGGGATACTTTTAAAAACTTATCTAATCTCATACTCTTACTCCTTTTCTAGTTGCTTTGCTTCATTCCAAAATGCATCTAATTGTTCTAATGTAAAATCGGAAAATGGTTTTCCACTTGCCTTTACCTGTTGCTCAACATAGCCGAAACGTCTTGCAAATTTCTCATTTGCATGTAGCATTGCTTCTTCTGGTGATAATTTATAGAAACGTGCTAAGTTTACTAGTGTGAACAATACATCACCAAATTCATCAAGACGGGATGCATTAGAGCCTTTCGTCACCTCATGGCGAAATTCCTCCCATTCCTCGGTAAATTTATCCCATGCTCCCTCCACATCTGGCCAGTCAAAGCCCACTTGTGCTGCTCTTTTTTGATAATTGTAGGCTGTTTGTAACGCAGAAGACGCTCTATACTCTTCGTCTAATAACGGTTTATCGCTAGTTCCCTTTTCTTCAGCCTTGATGGCCTCCCAATTAGCCACAACACCATCTGCATCTTCTACTGCTACATCCCCAAAAACGTGTGGATGGCGACGAATCATTTTTTCACTAATTGAAGCTAACACATCTTCAAGTGTAAAGTAGCCTTGATCTTCTCCTATTTGTGCATGTAAAAATACTTGTAACAACACATCACCAAGTTCCTCAATCATGGCAAAATCATCTTCCGCATCAACCGCTGCCAAGTATTCATGTGCTTCTTCAAGTAAGTATTTCTTCAACGACTCATGTGTTTGCTTTTGATCCCAAGGACAGCCATTTGGGCCTCTCAGCGTTGCAATGATTTGGCGGAATGTTGTCCAATCTCTTAATGACTCCTCCTGTGATTTTACAGGTGGTACATAGACTGTTGTTAAATTATTTACTTCTACACTTTGATCGAGTTCATAGAGCGGCACTGTGACAATCTGTTCTTGTGAGGATCCTGCAGCTGTCACAACCGTCACAGGATACTCATCATCATACTTCTCCATCAACGTCAGCTTCACTTCTGATGCACTGAATGTATCGTATACTTGAGCAATCAAGATGTGCTGACGCATGTTAATGTCATGCATTGAAAAGCTCGTACCATCAAGTAATTGAAAGCCTTCAATTGGATCGATTTTTAAGGCACCAAAAATGGGATCTAAGAAACTCTGACCACCCTCAATGACTAGCTCAATTTTCCCTTCATTTGCTGCGGCAATAAGTAATTGCACTGTTTGCTCTGCAACTAATGGATGCCCTGGCACAGCATACATAACATCCTCAACAGCTGTAGCTTTCATCAGAGAATCAGCAATTTCTGCATAAACAGGTTGAAATGTATCGTGTTTTTCATACACATTGTCAAAACTTTCGAATGCCACGCCCTCTGCTGCTAATTCCTCTAAAACCGGATGATCCACTGTCCGTACATATAATTTTTTTGCAGCCTTTAACTTTTTATAAACACCCATTTGCAGCTGATTAAAGTCACCTGCACCTAAACCAATAATTGATAATGTATTCAATATTTACACCTACTTCTTTGAATTTAGCCAAAGTTGATAAACGGCCATTCTACGTCCAAACGGAAGTAAATACCATTCTTTTTCTACTAATGCTCGTTTCTTTGCAATAATTGTTAGCATAACAAATGCCCCAATAGATACTGCTGTCAAACCTGCCACCATGGCTATCATACGTGAAGACATCAGATGGTTTAACAAGGACGATACTAGCTGTAACCATACAAGCACGACGATTGTCATACTAAAAGATGCTATTCCTACTTTTTTATAAAAGGCACCTGAAGCTAATTGAATGCCAGTCAATGTTTTTAAATAAATAATGAGCAAGATTGCTGTTAATAATAATCCTATATCATTAGCGATGGCAGCTCCTAATACTCCCAACCAACCGATTAATCGTACATTCAATATCACTTTTAATAGAAAACCAAACATAAGAAATAAAGCTGGTTTTTTTAATTTTCCATAGCCTTGTAAGATCGCCGTAAATGTAAGAATAATCGACAACGGGACAATTTGAAATACATAGACAATCAATACCTCAGATAAGGAATTGGTTTTAAAAAGCATTTCATTTAAATAAGGCATAACTAGCATTAAGCCTAGTGCAGCAGACCAGCCAAACAGGACAGATGCTTTGTATGTTAATTGTATGAATGGCACGGCACTTCGCCCCTCTTGCTTTTTCGACAAATGGGCGACAAGTGGCACAATGGCCAGCGACAATGAAGATGCAATGACAACACCCAGTTGAACTAACGGCTGTCCTCGATCATAAATACCCTTCGTTTCCTTTGCTATTGTAGGCGTTAGGCCATTATCAATTAATGAAGAATAGATTGTAAATGAATCGACCAATTGATAGCCAAGTAGCAGTAGACCACTCATACTGACGCTCAAACTCAGCCATGTGACCTCTTTAATGATAGGTAAACTTGAATTACGCTGTAGTTGCTGTTTAACTTGCAGTAGACCAAATCGTTTATACGAGATATAAGCAAGTAATAACAAGGCTGTAATTTCTCCAATTACTGTACCGATAACAGCTATTCTTCCTGCACCATAAAGTGATTTCGTCGTTGTCATAATAAGAAAGGTACCTACTAATATGACAGTTACCCTCACTGCTTGTTCAAGTACTTGGGCATAAGCAATGGGCTCCATAATTGCTCTAGATTGAAAGCTACCTTTTAAAATAGCCAGCGCCGGCATAACCAATACTACTAGGGAGCCTGTACGAATAAGTGGTGCTAATTGAATATCTCCCATCAAATGGGCAATCTTTTCAGCACCTCCAAATAAAATGGCGAAAAACAGTAGTGATAATACCGTTAAATACCTGAAAACTACCTGTGTTATAGTTCGACGTCTTTCATCACGTTCTATTGTATCAACAATGCAATCATTGTCTGCAAGCATTTTAGAAATGGCTATAGCAAAGCCACTAGATGTCCAAACAACGAAGATAGAAATAACTGGATATACCTGTTGGTAGATATAAAAGCCTTCATCACCTACTAGATTTTGAAAAGGCACACGGTAAATGGCACTAAGAACTTTTACAATAAGGGCTGCTATCGTCAATAAGGCGGCACCCTTCATGTAGCTTTTCATACCAAAACGTTGCGACATAAATTGCCCTCTTTCCTTCTTAACAATGCCAATAGTATAGCATATCTCGAAAGTTTGACGTGCAAGGTGGCACTACTGTTCCTATAATGATTCATCTTTATGTACGCAAAAAAGTTATTGTTCAGCCTTAAAGGTCATCGCAATAACTTTTCCATGCATTAACTATTCATTTGTTTTGCTAAGAAGTTTGCAGCTGTTTCCACTACTTTGACTTCTACCTCACCAACAAAGTGTACTTTAGACAAGACGATAATACAGCCTATTGGGTCACCATTTACCATAATAGGTGTCGCACAATAAGATTTTACTTGCTCATATTGTCCAGGGACAATTTCAATCGTTGTCTCCATTTTTTCAATTTTTGTTGAGCGCTCGTCCATAAAGCTTTCCGCAAAGGACGTAATGCGACGATTGATATACTCCTTTTTCCCAATCCCTGCAACAGCGATTACTTCATCACGGTCAGTGACAAATGCCGGTGTGCCCATTGTTTCATAAAGTGTTTCAACATATTCTCTTGCAAATTCCCCCAAATCATTGATGGGAGAATATTTTTTTAAAATGACTTCGCCTTCACGGTCCGTATAAATTTCAAGCGGGTCGCCTTCACGAATACGTAGCGTCCTACGAATTTCTTTTGGAATAACTACACGCCCTAAATCATCAATACGACGAACAATTCCTGTTGCCTTCATTCTAATGCCTCGCTTTCGCTACAATGAAATTTTTATTCAATGATAGTATGGTTTTTATTTAAGCAATCTATGCAAAAACTGAAGAAAAAGGATTTCACAACCATCAATTTTTTTCAAAAAACGGTATTACATCAATCAACTCCTTATTAGATTACCCAAGGAATAAGTTTCTATAATTAATTCATAAGAAATGTATTAGAAAAATCAACTATTCCTTGAGCAAATATGTTTGATTACTGAATCAACAAAAAAAGGCCATCTTATCTTTTCATGTAAAAGATAAGATGACCTTTTAACTATTGCTGCTTTTTTGCTTTATCAATAATTTGCATTAATTCTTCCAAAATATCAAATGGTTGATGTTTGCCACACTTGCGTTCATCTATTGTTAATTTTAACTGCATGCCATCCATACCAAAACCAACAGCACGCTCAAACTTCATTGACTCTTCAATAATCTTACTGCCATCGACATTTGTTGTCCCTTGTTCCGACAATAGTATTGTAATAAGCTTCTGCTTCTCCTTTACAGATACTACTCCCGCACCTAATCCCCAAACTTTCATTCGTGCAATTCGAAGTAAACGCTCTGTTTCAATTGGAAGATCGCCAAATCGATCCTCTAATTCCTCCATGATTTCGTCATACTCCTCCACCTGATCCATGGCCTTAATTCGTTTATACATTTGGATCTTTTGATAACCATCTGGAATATAAGCGTCAGGAATATAGGCATCAATACTTAACAAAATTTCAATATCTGGCTTTTCTTCTTTCTTCACGCCTGTTTGACGTTCCGCGATGGCATCCTGAAGCATTTGTGAATACAAATCAAAGCCGACTGAATCAATAAAGCCATGTTGCTGCGCTCCAAGTAAGTTTCCTGCACCTCGAATAGATAAATCTCGCATCGCAATTTTAAAGCCTGAGCCAAGCTCTGTAAATTCTTTAATTGCTTGTAAACGTTGCTCTGCTACATCTGTTAGAACTTTGTCGCGTTGGTACATAAAATACGCATAGGCTACTCTGTTAGAACGCCCAACGCGACCGCGTAATTGGTAGAGCTGGGCTAAGCCCATACGATCAGCATCATGGACAATTAACGTATTTACATTCGGTATATCGACACCTGTCTCAATAATTGTTGTCGTGACAAGCACATCATAGTCACCCTCTAAAAAGGCTAAAATTACGGATTCTAGCTCTGACTCAGTCATTTTCCCATGAGCAAAGCCTATTCTTGCTTCAGGGACAAGCACTTGAATCTCCTCAACCCTTCGAGCCATATCCTCAACCCGATTATATAAATAAAATACTTGTCCGCCACGTGCCATTTCCCTCTCAATAGCTTCTCGTACTAATGCACCACTGTGCTCCATCACATATGTTTGAACTGGGAAGCGATTAGCAGGAGGCGTTTCAATAACAGATAAATCTCGGACTCCTACCATGGACATATGAAGTGTCCTTGGGATTGGTGTAGCCGTTAAAGTTAAGACATCGACATTTGTCTTTAACTGTTTAATTTTTTCCTTATGTGTCACACCAAAACGTTGCTCTTCATCCACAATTAACAGACCAAGGTCTTGGAAAATTAAATCTTTAGATAAAATGCGGTGTGTTCCAATAACTATATCGACTCGGCCTTCTTTTAAGCCTTTTAATGTGGCTGTTTGCTCTTTTTTCGAACGGAAACGAGATAACAATCCAACATTAATGGCGAAATCCTGAAAGCGCTCACGAATTGTCTCATAATGTTGCTGGGCCAAGATAGTAGTAGGGACAAGGAATGCCACTTGCTTTCCATCTTGAATAGCCTTAAATGCGGCACGAATGGCTACCTCTGTCTTACCATAGCCTACATCGCCACAGACTAAACGATCCATAGGACGTTCACGTTCCATATCTCTTTTCACTTCAACAATTGAACGTAGCTGATCCTCTGTTTCCTCATAAGGGAACATCGCTTCAAAATTACGTTGGTCGTCGTTATCAGGTGTAAAAGCATGCCCTTTCTCTGCTTCACGCTTTGCATACAGCTTTATTAAATCATCTGCAATATCCTGTACAGCAGAGGATACCTTCGCTTTCGCCTTTTTCCACTCTGCTCCCCCTAATTTATGTAGCTTTGGTTCACGATCCTCTGACGCCACATATTTTTGGATTAAGTCTATTTGCTCTACAGGGACATATAATTTATCGTCTGCACGATATCGTATGTGCAAGTAATCCTTATGTGTACCATTAACCTCTAATGTCTCTACACCGATGTATTTACCAATCCCATGATGAACATGTACAACATAATCACCTGGCTTAATTTCCGTATAACTTTTAATACGTTCAGCATTAGTCATTTTTTGTGTACGTGCTTTTTTCTTTGCCTGCTGTTTAAAAAGCTCGTCTTCTGTTACAATTGCTAAACGCTGTAGAGGCAATTCAAAGCCACTCGACAAGCCCCCATCTACAATATAAATACCAGGTTCTGTCGGCTCACCTATTGCCGTATGAATATCGTATTCTTCAAGCATTTGCTGAACCCTTTTTACTCGTTCTTTATCCCTTGCTACGATTAGAACTGTAAATTTGCCAAGTAACCAGCGTTCAACCTCACTTTGAAGCAAGGACATTTGTCCATGAAACTGCTGCATTGGCTTGCAAGAAAAGTTAGTTGTTTTATTAAACGTAATCCCTGCAAATGTTCGCGAAAATAATGAAAATGAAAGCTTTTGTTGTGACAACATCGCCAGTATTTCTTTTAATGAGAAGGCAGGTTTGACATCATGAACCATTTTTCCCTCTTCGATTAAAGATAAAAACCATTCATCTTCTTCACGTTCCCATGCATCCATTACCTCTTGAATACGTCCAAGCTCGTCAAAAAGTACAATACCATCATGTTCAAAGTAATCTCCCAAAAAGGCAGTTTTATCGTATAATAATGAGCCATATTTGTTTACATAATCAGGTAAATTCCCTTGCTGTAGCAATTCAATATCATATTGAATATGCTGATACAGAAGTTCCTTTGTCTCCTGCTTTTTTACCTTCTTTAGACTGGCTGCTAATGCCACTTCTAAACGGCCTGCTAATGCCTGTCTTTCTGATTTAGTAAGAATGACCTCTGAAGCAGGAAGAATACGAATTTTTTGTAATTTATCAATAGAACGTTGGTCATCTGCTGAAAATGTTCGTATGGAATCAACCTCTGTGTCAAATAATTCAATACGAATAGGTGATTCTAAATAAGGTGGATAAATATCTAAAATCCCCCCACGCAACGCGAACTCTCCAGGTGATGTCACCATTGAATTCCGTACATAGCCCATCTCAACTAATGTTTGTAACCACATCTCAATTTCAATATCTTCGCCTACTGCTGTTTGTAAAAAATAGTGTAGCCAGTGCTCCTTAGGCTGCATTATTTTACGTAAACCAGCCACAGGTATTACATATACGGCTTTCTCACCTCTAGCTAAGCAATCAAGCGTCGCAATCCGCTCCGCACGAAGTTCTGGTGAAGCTACAGAAAGATCGGCTGCAATAAATTCATCTGCTGGGTAATAATGAACATGTTCCTCACCTAACAATCCAGCAAGCTCATCAACCATTTTTTGTGCCTGCAATAGATTAGGAGAGATAATGTAGATTGGCTTCTTTACATATTCAAATAACACATCGACCATTACGGGGCGTGCGCTTCCTGTTAAACCTGTAATAAGCTGTGATGCAGTTTGACCGCTCTGAATTTCCTTTAAAAATGATGTAATATGTTTATCTTGCGACACAAGCTGTCGTAAAACCTCCACAGTCAAAAGCTCCTTTCAGCGTAAAATCCTATATTATTTTTATTTCTATTATTCTAGTGTTATTTTACATATCTCTATTAATGGCTGTTTTATGAAATGGAAAAAGCCTTGAACACACATAAGTGTGTCAAAGCATCCTTCCAATTATTGAATCCATTTATTGAGTGCGTGATAATCTGGATATTGTCTCAGCGAATCCTCACATTGCTCACAAATGCAGTGCACAGTCGTTTGGCCATGCTGATCTTTCTCAACATAATCATCCGCTTCTCCCAATTCAAAAATATGCAACTTTCGAATTGTATCATCTGCATCAAATGGTAGTGTCCCTATTTCTACTTCACAATGCCGACATCGATAGCGAACTGACATCTCCAAATCATCCTCCTTTAAGCAACTTTCTACTTAAAGTATAGACATTTATAAAAAGGATTATGCACTTTTCACTGTCATCATCATTGCAATTACTTGAAAATTAGAGAATTAATTTTTACTTGTAGCTAAGACTATTCACTACAAGCATTAGCTGTAATTATAGTGTAAGGCAGTTGATTACTCACCTTACACTATGCCAATATCCAAAAACTTTAACAGAAATTTTATTCCTTCCATCTATTTGCTTGCGTTAAAGTGATTCATCACATCAAGAAACGGCTTTGAAAGAGATGCTTCAACAGCGTTTACAGAATTTACAATGGCGTCTTGCATAAGAACTTGGTCTTCCTTCGAAAATTTAGCTAAGACATAGTCTGCTACCTTCATGCCCGCTGGTGGACGATTAATGCCCACTCGAATACGGTTAAATTCCTGAGTGCCTAAATGTTGAATTAACGATTTAATGCCGTTATGACCACCTGCACTCCCTTTTTGTCGCAAACGTAATTTACCTGTCTCTAAATCCAAGTCATCATAAATGACAATTAAATCTTCTACCTCTATGTCAAAATAGTCCATTAGGGGACCAACACATTCCCCTGATAAATTCATATATGTTAATGGTTTAACAAGTAGAACCTTTCCTTCTGGTCGATGTACAGTAGTGTACATCCCGTTAAATTTTGAATTTGTTAAAGGTGTTCCCCATTTTTCTGCTAACGCATCAATGACATCAAAGCCAATATTATGTCTTGTATGCTCATAAGGTTTACCTGGGTTCCCTAAACCAACGATAATTTTCATAAGTACCTCTCTTCTTTCAAATCTAATAGTCATTATTTTACCATATAGCATACCTAGAAAGCATTTTGTATAATTCATAAAGGCATAAAAATAAGGCTAATAAGAAAGCTATAGCCTTCTTATTAGCCTTAACAGTCATTTACTTTTATACTGGCTCTTGCTCTTCTTCACTATCTGTAGTCTCTTCCTCTACAGAAACAGGCGCCACAATTGTTACTAACATATAATCATCTTCACTAATGATTTCAACAGATGTAGTATCTCGAATATCTGCTACCGTTAGGGATTCCCCAATTTTCAACGATGAAATGTCCACATCAATTGATTCAGGTAATTCTGCTGGCTTTACTTTTACTTTCAATTCTAAGTTAGGCTGCATTAAAATACCGCCCTCACTCACACCAACTGACTGTCCAAGTAATTTAATCGGGACATCAGCTTCTAGCTCTTCGGCCATATTAATGGCTAAAAAATCAATATGGTTTACTTCATCTTTCAATGAACATTGCTGAATCTCTGACACAACAGCATTCACTTTTTTCCCCTCTAACTCTAGCGAAAACACACTATTTTGCCCATTTTTTTGAATAGACTTTTTAAAATCCTTTGCAGCAATAGAAATTGGGGTTGAATCTACTTTGTAGCCGTAAATAACTGCAGGAATGGCTCCCCCTTTTCTAAGTTGGGTTAATGTTGAACGATGCCCAGTTTCGCGCTTTGTAACACTTAATACTGTACTCATACTTCTTTATTCCCCTTCCAAGAAAATTATTTACGCCTCAACAATAATTCGTTGTAGGCTATGATAATATTTAGCTCTATTTTTTTAAGGTAGAGTAAATATTATTAAGTCACATTATCATTATACCCCTTTGTGAGAAGGCTCACACATAAAACACTCACCTATTTCTTCGCCTTGACGAAATAGTGTCTAATTTATATAGAAAAGACCAATCTACTCAAAGAATAGATTGGTCTCATACTTACAATATTTATTAATCAAATAGAGTACTTACAGATTTATTTTCATAAACGCGAGAGATAGCATCCGCCATTAATTTAGCTACAGAAAGCTCTGTAATTTTTGGAGATTTTTTCTCGTCTGAAAGCTGAATTGTATTTGTCACCACTAATTCTTTAATAGCAGAGTTTTCAATACGTTCAATTGCTGGACCAGATAATACAGGGTGTGAACAGCAAGCGTAAACTTCTTTTGCTCCAGCTGCACGTAACGCATCTGCTCCAATTGTAATTGTACCTGCAGTATCAATAATATCATCAATCAAGATTGCCACTTTACCATCAACATTACCAACAATGTTCATCACTTCCGCAACGTTCGGTTTCGGACGACGTTTGTCAATAATTGCAATCGGTGCTTTTAATCGTTCAGCCATTTTACGAGCACGTGTTACCCCACCATGATCTGGTGAAACAATAACGATTTCATCTCCTGGAATACCTTTAGATTTAAAGTAATCTGATAGTAATGGTACTGCCATTAAGTGGTCGATTAGGATATCGAAGAAACCTTGAATTTGAGGTGCGTGTAAATCTAATACGATAACACGTGTTGCACCAGCAGTTTCAAGTAGGTTTGCCACTAATTTAGCTGTAATTGGCTCACGCGCTTTTGCTTTACGGTCTTGGCGTGCATAGCCATAATAAGGCATTACAACGTTTACTGTACGAGCAGATGCACGTTTAACTGCATCTACCATAATTAAAAGCTCCATTAAATGTTCGTTTACAGGTGCAGAAGTAGACTGCACGATAAACACATCACAACCTCGAATACTTTCTTCAATGCTAATTTGAATCTCTCCATCACTGAAGTGCTTAACAGAAGATTTACCTAATTCTACGCCCATTTCCTGCGCAATTTCTTGAGCTAATGGATTATTAGAATTAAGTGAAAATATTTTTAATTGTGAGTTTGCATAATGATACGGCATGATGGCCTCCTGTTTAGTTGATAATTATTTTGAATTTAATTTGCTTACATAATTCGGTTTGTTTTCTTGTCTTGCACGAGCTATGGCAAGTGCATCTTCAGGAACTTCTTTTGTAATTGTAGAACCTGCTGCAATAAATGAACCTTTTCCAACTTTCACTGGCGCTACTAAGTTAGTATTACATCCTACAAATACATCATCTTCAATAATCGTTTTGAATTTGTTTTTTCCATCATAGTTTACTGTAATGGAACCACAACCAATATTGACGTTACTACCGATCTCGGCATCGCCAATATAACTTAAATGTGAAACTTTTGTTTCGTTATCTAGCTTGCTTTTCTTCACTTCTACAAAGTTACCAATTTTCACATGACTACCGATGTCTGAAAGTGGTCGAATATGAGCAAATGGCCCAATAGCAGTATCCTCTGCAATAGCGCTTTCACGGACAACTGAAGAATGTATAGTTGTGCGATCACCAACGCGGCTATCTATGATTTGAGTATTTGGCCCGATAATGCAATCTTCACCAATCATAGTGGCACCTTCAATCATTGAGCCTGGTTGAATCACCGTATCACGCCCAATAACTGCATCTGCACTAATATGCGTTGTTTCAGGATGGATAATTGTGACACCATTACGCATATGCTTCTCGTTAATTCTTGTACGCATGAATGTCTCAGCTTGCGACAAAGCCACTCGATCATTAACACCTAGCGTCTCTTCAAAATCATCAGTGACATATGCTTCAACAATATCACCTTGCTTTTGTAAAATTTCAATGACATCTGGTAAATAATATTCACCTTGAGCATTATCATTTTTCACAAGCTTCAATGTTTCAAATAATAATTTGTTATCAAAGCAATATGTGCCTGTGTTTATTTCTTTTACTAATTGCTGCTCTGCTGAAGCATCTTTTTGTTCAACAATTTGCTCCACCTGTCCGTTATTGCCACGTAGAATACGGCCATAGCCAGTTGGATTTTCAGCAATTGCTGTTAAAATAGTTGCTTTAGCATTCTTTGCTTGATGATGTTCGAATAGAGCTTGCATCGTTTCAGGACGAATTAGTGGTGTATCTCCACATACAACTAATGTTGTACCTTCTTCATTACCTAAAATAGCCTCTGCTTGTTGCACAGCGTGCGCTGTACCTAATTGTTCAGCCTGCAGTACATACTCACTTTTATCTCCAAGCTGTTGTTGCACTTTTTCAGCACCATGTCCGACTACCGTTACAATGCGCTTCACATCTAACGTTTGAATATGATCCACCACATGTTGTACCATAGGTTTCCCACATACTGGATGGAGCACTTTATATAATTTGGACTTCATACGTGTACCTTGACCTGCAGCCAAAATGACAGCAAAA
The DNA here is from genome assembly GCF_038630435.1 of Lysinibacillus sp. FSL K6-4013. Lineage (NCBI taxonomy): Bacteria > Bacillati > Bacillota > Bacilli > Caryophanales > Bacillaceae > Lysinibacillus > Lysinibacillus sp. FSL K6-4013. The sequence goes on along the minus strand of NZ_CP152031.1, from coordinate 98,359 downwards.
ACATTGCTCATCTGTAAGTCCTCCAATACGCTCATTTTCTCTTATGACTATATAGCAAAATTCATCTATTTTCAAGGCATGTAGAGTTGACAAAAACATGAATTCCTAAATCCAATGCACCTTATGCTCGAATGTCATGAAGTATATCCTAAAATTGCTCATATTATCTTTTTATCAAAATAAAAAGAACCCTTCCATCTAGAAGAGTTCTTGATATCTTTTTTACCCTCAGTTTGTAACATATCCTTAAAAAGTAAGTTATTACCTATCCATTACACACCGATTCCCTCTAATTCTTCCTCTTTACCAGCTTCCTCTACTTCACTAGAGTTATGATACTCGTTTAAAATGATCTCCTGAATTTTATTTCGAGTATCAGAATTAATTGGATGAGCAATATCTCTAAATTCCCCATCTGGTGTTCGTTTACTAGGCATAGCTACAAATAAACCAGTATTTCCATCAATTACACGAATATCGTGAACAACAAACTCATTATCAAGTGTAATGGAAGCAATCGCACGCATGCGACCATCCGTCTGTACCCGACGTAACCTTACATCAGTAACTTCCATTTTCTCACCACCTCTCTTCTTGGATGCCTAAATGAAAATATCATATTCTCAATTACCGAATATTTTCCTTTTCATAGTCTATCAAATTTTCTAAAAAATTTGAATACTTATTAGAATAATATTTTTTCTTATATACGGAATTTTTGACAATTGTTTGTCAGCGTAAAAAAACTCACTAAAAAGAATAAAGATTCTCTTTAGTGAGCTTTACAAGCTTAATTTATTTTACGATCGCGATTACTTCGATTTCTACTTTTACATCCTTCGGAAGACGGGCTACCTCTACCGCTGAACGCGCTGGTTTATGATCACCAAAATGATTTGCATAAACTTCATTCATCGCTACAAAGTCATTCATGTCCTTCATAAATACTGTTGTTTTCACAACATTATCTAAAGAAGTTCCAGCTTCCGCTAAAACTGCTTTTAAATTAGCAAATACTTGATTTGTTTGTACAGTTATATCGCCTTCCACTAAATCCCCTGTAGCTGTTAATGGAATTTGACCAGAGCTATAAAACATTCCGTTAACAATAATACCTTGTGAATATGGTCCGATTGCTGCTGGTGCATTTGTTGTTGCTACTACTTTCATTTGTCATGTCCCCTTTTAGAAAAATAGTTACCTTCACTTAATGCAATTGTTCGATCTTTTTCATTAACTTCATGAAGCTTTACAAGTGAATAATAATCATCTACTAATGTTTCGTCCGCATGCTCAGCCTCCACAAGCACGGCAATGCCTGCTAGCTGACAGTCAAACTCCTCTAAGAGATTTTTCATGCCATTCATAGTACCGCCGACCTTCATAAAGTCGTCCGTAATTAATACACGTTGTCCACTCTTCATGCTTCTTTTTGATAATACCATTGTCTGAATTCTTCTGGAAGAACCAGATACATAGTTAATGCTAACTGTAGAACCTTCTGTTACTTTACTATCTCTTCTCACAACAACCACTGGTACATTTAAATGTCTTGCAATGGCATGGGCAATAGATATCCCTTTAGTTGCTACTGTCATTATGACATCGATTTGTTGATCTGCAAAGGCAGAGGCAAAGACCTTTCCTACTCGATTTATTAAATCTGGGTTTCCAAGCAAATCTGTCATAAATAAGTAACCGCCTGGTAACAATCGATCTGAATGTTCTAGCTCTGCTTTTAAATCTTCAATCACTAAACGTACTTCTGCCTCGGACATTTTCGGAATATACTTTACTCCTCCTGCAGCACCCGGCACTGTCATCAATAACCCGATTCCTTTTTCTTCGAAAGTTTCTTTTACAATCGTTAAATCCTCACTAATGGATGACTTTGCAGATTGATATAGTTCTGAAAAATAAGTTAGCGGGATCAGCTGATGTGGATGTTCTAGTAAGTAGTACGTCATATCAACAAGTCGTTCACTACGCTTCCATTTCATGCGACCCTCTCCTAAACACGAATATTTATAGGTAAAATTAACACAAATTTGCGTTTCTAAGCAAGCGTATTTCGCTCACCTAAAATTCGTACTGCATAAACTTCCTCACAAAAACCACGTAAACCATTATAAATGCGACTTACACGAGCTTCACTATCCACAAGCCCAAATACAGTTGGACCGCTTCCACTCATTAACGTGGCATCTGCCCCAAAACGCTTCATTTGTTCCTTTAACATCACAACTTCTGGGTGGAGCTTAAATGTTACAGTTTCCAAAACATTTCCTAATGAAGAACATAATAGCTCATAATCTTTTGTCTCTATAGCTTGTATCATCTGCTTTGTATTTGGGTGTTCCAGTCCTTCAACCTTAAGACCCCCATATACTTCTGCTGTCGATACACCAATTTTAGGTTTAGCTAGTACAACCCAACAGTTAGGTGGAGCTGGTAATTCTTTTATTTTTTCGCCTCGTCCTGTAGCGAGTGCCGTGCCTCCGTAAACACAAAACGAAACATCCGAGCCAATTTTAGCACCAAGCTCCGCTAATTCATCTATTGATAAACCTAAATTCCACAGTTCATTTAGCCCTTTTAATGTTGCAGCTGCATCACTACTGCCTCCTGCGAGACCTGCTGCTATGGGTATTTCTTTTTCAATTGTAATGGATACACCTTGTCTAATGCCGTATGTATCTTTAATGAGACGCGCTGCCTGATAAGCAAAATTACGATGGTCATTTGGTACAAAGTTATCTGTTGAAATTATTTGAATAACACCATCTTCTCGAGATTCAAGACTGATACGATCAGCTAAATCGACTGTTGTCATAACCATCTCCACTTCGTGAAAATTATCTGGTCTTTTATAAAGTACATCTAATGTTAAATTGATTTTTGCAGGCGCCTTTACATAAAGCATCTTTCTTCCTCCCTTATAGCTACACGTATAAACAGTTCTTTTTTTCGCGCAAGATTATTCATTTTATTTTACCATATTGAGAATACGAAAATGGAAAAAAAGAACCGTTTACCCTATTCGGAGTAACGGCTCTCTCTCGTCAGTTGTATTTGTTGTGTTAGTAAGGATTTTCATCCCTGCTGAATGAAACTTGATAAGATGACTATTTTAACAAAAACAGCCTACTTACGCTCTTGCTCACTACTTGCCCGTTCAGCCATTTCTATGGCACGTTTGACCATATTACCGGCATCACGAGCTTTTATGCCGCCCCAGCCTTCCTTTTGCACAACATCATAAAATCCAAGCTCTTTTGCGATCTCTTCTTTTAATCGAGGTGACATGATACCTTTTCTAGGCATATAAACTCCTCCTTTAACAACTGACGAATTTAGTATGCCCATGAAAACGCAAAACACTCATGTATTTTTAACATACATGAGTGTTTCTAAAATATAGAAATAAGTACTAGAAACTATTTTGCGACAGCAGCCTTTGCTTCGTCTAAAAATGTAATCTCTACTGCTTCAGTTAAAATATCTGTGTAGCTATACGATACGCGCTTGCACGTATTGTCTTCTTGATCGAGTTCGACTACAAAGATGGCGCGATATGTCTCACGTAGTATCCCTGCACACTCAACCGTTTTCTTGCGACCACCGTTTGCTTTTAATTGCAAACGTTTACCCAAATGACAATCCAACGACTTTTTAATGTCCGCTAAAGTTTTTGGCATTTTCGCTTACACCTCACTAATAACAAGTATAAGCTAATGGCCTAAAAATGTCAACAAAATATAATATTTTATCAGCCTCTTATAAATTTTGTCAACTTATTTTTTATAAAAAATATTTATTTTTTTACATATCCGAAAAAATGTTAACAAAAATTTTTACTTTGCAAAAACAGGATGCAGTGCATCAGCTAATTTCCCAAACTCTTGAATAGAAAGTGTTTCTCCACGGCGAGTTGGCTCAATATTAGCTAGCTCTAATGCCTGTAAAATTTGATCCTTTTTCACCTTTCCATTTGGTAAACCAGATTGCAGGTTATTATAGATCGTTTTTCTTCGCTGTACGAATGAGGCCCGTGTTACAACAAATAAAAAATCCTCATCTATTACTTTTACTGGTGGTTCCTCATGCTTGATAAGACGAATTACAGCAGAGTCGACGTTAGGTTGTGGCATGAAAACTGTTTTAGGCACTGTCATTGCAATATCTGCTTTCACGTAATATTGAATGGCAATTGATAAAGAACCATATTCTTTCGTCCCTGGCTTAGCCGTTATACGGTCTGCTACCTCTTTCTGCATCATCACAACAAAACCACGGATCGGTAATCGGTCATTGAGTAATTTCATTAAAATTGGAGTCGTTACATAATACGGTAAATTGGCCACAACCATAATATCATCAATACCTGGCATCTCATCTGCAATTACTTTCTCAACATCTACCTTAAGTATGTCAGAGTGGATGATAGACACATTATTGTATGGACTAAGTGTGTCTTCTAGTACGGGCAATAAACGTTGGTCGATTTCAAAGGAAACTACCTTTTTAGCGCTTCTCGCCAAATGTTCAGTTAATGCACCGATACCAGGACCAACTTCAATTGCGCCACTATTCTCAGTTAAATGGGCGTGACTCACTATATTTCTTAAAATGTTAGGATCAATTAAGAAGTTTTGACCTAAGCTTTTTTTAAATGAAAAACCATACTTTTTTAAAATTTCTTGTGTTCGAATTGGTGTCGCAATATCCTTATGCATCATTTTCCTCCTGATCTAACTGTGCGATAGCCGCACCAAATTGCTCCTCTGTAATCTGAAACATTTTCATTCTTTTATGAAGTTGTTTACCATTTGTAGCACCTATATTTAAGATTTCCCCTAGTCGATCACGACGCTGCTTTGACTGTGGATGTCCAATTAAACGAGCTGTCATTAAATCTTCCAGTGTAATCACCTCTTCGTGTAGCACGCCATGAATAGGGGTATAGACATGTTGAAGTGCCTCACGTATATCATCGTCAGCAGCATGTTCAATACCTAGCCCTTTACCGTTTTTAGCAATTGTTTTGGCTTTTGGTAAAAAGGCATGCTTCACCCCTTGTACACGCTCCTCTATAATGGCGCGTATTCGACGTCCTGGATAGTCGGGATCTGTAAATACAATAACTCCACGTTTTTCTTGGGCGTGCTGAATTCGTTTTAATGTTTCTTCAGAAATTGCAGATCCATTTGTTTCTATAGTATCTGCTTGTACAGCACGTTTAATAGCTGTCGTATCATCTTTTCCTTCAACAACAATAATTTCTTTAATTTGCAAAAAGGCTCCTCTTTTCTATCTACCTTATCTTCTGACCATTTTACAACTGCTCTATACGATTTGTACAGGAATACAAGGTACAGATGAACTTATCTTATTCAACTTCTGCTATACATACCTTACAAATATTATTTGCTAAAAAATAATAAAGAAGCCTTCCCGCCAGTCAAAACAGGAAAGCTCCATTTGTGAAAAACATTTTGATTAATTTTACAATTTTTCTAATTTAATACTTTAACACGCACTTTCTTACGCCCCCAGTTACGTGCTTGGGCATCTGTTTGTACAAGTATGTCAATCTTATTACCCTTAATTGACCCACCAGTATCCCCAGCAATAGCGGTACCATAGCCTTCTACCCAAACCTTTGAGCCTAACTTAATAACAGAAGGGTCAACTGCTATCACCTTCAAGCCAGAATTTGAACGTAGGTTTATACCAGTTGCTGATGTACCTGTACAACCGTTGCAATATGGTGTATAAGCTGTTGCCGTTACATAAAATTCTTTACCGTTAGCAGGCTCTGCAGAACCACGTGAAACAGTTGCTGCGCTTGCAACGATTGTTTTTGTGCCTACTGCAACCACTTGTTTCTTCGGCTCTTTTAAAATTTTTTCAGATTGCAGGTTTTTTGCCACAACCTCACCATTTTCTTTGACAACCTCATACGTACGAGTAATTGAGCCCTTCTCGCCTGTTGCTACTACTTTTTGTTTCCCCTTTTGCAATGAAGCATCCTGCTTCTTTTCAACTGCGAAATCTAAAGAGTCTTCCACTACATCGATAACCTTTTCTACGCGAACTACTGTGATTTTACTCTCCGGAGTAATAACGTTCTCCAGGTTATTTTCGACACGATCGAATTCATTTAGCTGAATTCCTTGTTGTTTTAAAAAGTTAGCGACCGTAGTCGAAGTGGACCATACTTGTCTTTTATTTACGCCATCGACAAGCGTTACTTGAAACGCTTTTTGAATATCGATTTTGTTTTCTGCTCCTAGTTCAGTATCTAGACCTTGCGCTAAAGAGTCATGTTCAGATACTTTAATATTTGCTTCCTTCAAAATGTCCTTCACAAGTGTTTCAGTTGTCCAAACTTTTGACTGATTTCCATCAACTGAAATAGTTACTTCTTTTGCCTGTTCCCATGTAATTGCTAATCCATTAACAATTTTGGTGTTCAGAGAGGGTGAAATTTTGTCATGCTCTGCTATATCTATATTTTGATTTTGTAATAATTGTTCTACAGTTTTGGCATGTGTTGATACTTCGATTGTTTCTCCATTCGCTTCAAGCTTAACGGACTTTTTCGTACCTTGATAAAGCACGAAAGAGATTACAGACACAAACAGGACAAGTGAAATAATTCTTATCACTGTTTGCTTACTCCTCAATGATCCTAAGAACAAGTTTTTCATGGAATTATTTGACATGAAAAAACGCCTCCTTAATACAAGGTTGGATTATACGGACTAGTTTTGGCACTGTCAACCCGAAAGTATTTCTTTGAAAATTGACTTCTTGTTTTTTGCCAACCACAAACCCAGTATTGGAGGCATCTAAGCTAGTTAATTGTCAATCCCAAAAAATTTTTTCGCATTGGCTGTTGTTGCTTGTGCAATTTCCTCAATTGTCAACCCTTTCAAACGTGCGATTTCCTCAGCAACTAAAGGCACGAAAGCGGGCTCATTGCGCTTACCTCGATGTGGATGTGGAGCTAAATAAGGAGCGTCTGTTTCAATCATTAAGTGCTCAAGAGCTATTTCTGTAGCTACTTCCTTTGGTAGGCGTGCATTTTTAAATGTCACTGGTCCCCCAAGACTAATCATAAAATTCATACCTATACATTCACGTGCTGTTTCTACACTTCCACTAAAGCAGTGCATAACCCCCCCTACAGATGCAGCATTTTCTTCACGTAAAATTTGAACAACATCACCCGTTGCATCCCTATTATGAATAATGATTGGCAAATTGATCTTTTGAGCTAATTGAATTTGCTTGCGAAAAAGTTCCTGTTGAACATCCTTTGGAGACTTATCCCAATAGTAATCCAATCCTGTTTCACCAATGCCAACTATTTTTGGATGTGATGCTAATTCCTCAATCCACTCTAAATCTTGTTGAGTACAATCAATCGCATCTACTGGATGCCAACCAATGACACCGTAAACAAAGTCATATTGCTCTATTAGTTGCATTGTTCTCTCAATGGTTTTACGGTCAAAACCAATAACAACCATTCTTTCTACTTTAGCTTCAAGGGCTCTATCAATCACCTCTTGAAGGTCTTCCTCATACTGATCTGCGTTTAAATGTACGTGTGTATCTATAAACATCTTCATTCTCCTAACATTGATTTTATTAAAATTTATTATTTCATATTTTTCGTAAGCATTACAATTTCATTACAAACTATTTGGTATTGTGTCATTCCACTTATTCGACATTGCTCGAAATAGTACTTTAAACCCACAAAACCCCATTTTTTATGCAACTTAAATTATTTCAAAATAATTTAATCTCAATTTTCCTTACAGATTTGAAAAGCCTGCTGAATAATTCATATTCAGCAGGCCTCCTTAAGTTCATTACTTTACTTTTGCACCATTTTCGAGTTCAGGATCAACGGATGCTAATTTTAAAATTCCATCTTTCTCACCAGCTAAAATCATTCCTTGTGATAATTCACCACGTAATTTTACTGGTTTTAAATTTGCTACGACAATCACTTTTTGACCTATTAAATCATCTGGTGTATAGAATTTTGCAATACCTGAAACTACTTGGCGTTGCTCATATCCTAGATCGACTTGAAGCTTTAATAATTTATCTGCTTTTGGAACAGTTTCACATGCAGTCACCGTCGCTACTCGCAAATCAACTTTCATAAAATCATCAATAGTAATTTCAGGAATTTCTGGATTTTCGTCAGTCGCTGTAGCCTTTTTACTTTCTTCCTCTTGTGGTGTTTTCACAGAACCACGCATTTCCTCACGAATATAAGCAATCTCAACCTCGTTTTCTAAGCGTGGGAAAATTGGTATCCCTTTTTCTACCACTTTAATGTTTGCTGGAATAGTATTGCCGAATGTTTCAATTGTATCCCATGCTAAGAATTTGTCATCTAATCCTAACTGATCGATCATACGTTTCGGAGTTGTTGTCATAAATGGTTGCAACATGACAGCAATTTGGTGTAAGCTTTCTGCCAAATTTCGCATAACAGCACCTAATTTTGGCTTGTCTGATTCCTCTTTTGCTAACACCCAAGGCTGTGTCTCATCTATATACTTATTTGTGCGTGAAACAAGCGTCCATAAGTCCGCAAGAACGACACTAAATTGCATTTTTTCCATACTTTCTTCATATTTAATACGTACTGACTCAGCTTGCTCTTTTAAAGCTGCATCAAATTCTGTCGATTGAAGATTTTCTGTCGGAATAATACCATCAAAATACTTATTAATCATTGAAATTGTACGATTTAATAAGTTCCCTAAATCATTTGCCAGATCAAAGTTTGTACGTTCAATAAATGATTCTGGTGAAAATACCCCATCAGATCCAAATGGTAATTCACGTAATAGGAAATAACGTGTCGCATCTAGTCCATAACGCTCGATTAACATTTCTGGATAAATCACATTGCCTTTTGATTTAGACATTTTTCCGTCCTTCATCATAATAAAACCATGTGCAAATACTTTTTTCGGTAATGGCAAATCTAATGCCATTAAGAAGATTGGCCAATAAATCGTGTGGAAACGAACAATATCCTTCCCAACTACATGTACATCTGCTGGCCAATATTTATTGAATAGTGATTCATCTTCTGATAGATAACCTAAGGATGTAATATAATTCGTTAATGCATCAACCCATACATAAATGACATGCTTTGGATCTCCTGGTACTTTAATTCCCCAATCGAAGGATGTTCTTGATACCGATAAATCCTCTAGCCCTGGTTTAATGAAGTTGTTAATCATTTCATTTTTTCGTGATTCTGGCTCAATGAATTCAAGGTTCTCTTCATAATAAGCTAATAAACGATCTGCATATTTCTTCATATTAAAGAAGTACGATTCTTCTTTAACCTTGTGCACTGGACGACCACAATCTGGACAATTCCCGTCAACTAGTTGAGTCTCAGTAAAGAATGATTCACACGGTGTACAGTACCAGCCTTCATATTGACCTTTATAAATATCACCATTATCTAAAAACTTTTGGAAAATCTTTTCGACAGCTTTCGTATGTCGATCCTGCGTTGTTTGAATAAAGTCATCATAAGAAATATCCATTAAACCCCAAAGTTTTTTCGCAGCATCTGCAATTTCATTTACATAATCTTGAGGATGTTTACCCGCTTCAGCTGCTTTTTCTTGAATTTTTTGGCCATGTTCGTCCATTCCTGTTAAAAAGCGTACATCATAACCTTTTAAACGTTTATAGCGTGCAATAGTATCAGATGCTACTGTTGTATATGCCGTACCAATATGAAATTTCCCACTTGGATAGTAGATGGGTGTTGTTATATAGAATGTTTTTTGTTGTTCACTCACAAGAACTGCCTCCATTGTTTTACAATATACTTTCTATTCTAACGAAGTACGAAATTCGTTTCAATGAAAGTTTATTAAACGCGAAAATTGTCGAATAATATATTTAATCCATTAAATGACTTAAATAAGAACCTTTTTTACTATTAGCAAAAATATTTATTAAAAACCTTTTAAAAAAATTAAAATACCTGCATTCTTCTCAAAAATTTTTTTCAAAAACCATAATATTAGTGCATTAATTAATTGACGTTTATGGCATTACTTGGTATGATAACTATCAGACAAAGAAATAATGTCGAAATTTGACGAAATACCAATATAACTTTTATAAATTAGGAGGAAATCTATTATGAAATCAACAGGGATTGTTCGTAAAGTCGATGAGTTAGGTCGTGTAGTAATTCCTATCGAGTTACGCCGTACGCTAGGTATTGCTGAAAAGGACGCTTTAGAAATCTATGTGGATGATGATAAAATCATCTTAAAAAAATATATGCCTAATATGACATGTGCTGTTACTGGTGAAGTTTCAGATGATAACTTCCGTCTAGTTGGAGGCAAATTAATTTTAAGTCCAGAAGGCGCTGAAATGTTAGTTAAAGAAATTCAATCTAACTTAAAAAAATAATTAATTACTCACCTAAATCAACACAGTGATTTAGGTGTTTCTGTTTTTAATATAACCAAATTCTTGACCCCTTATAATGTACATGTCAGACCTTGCTACTTAAGGGTACTATTATTTACAATTATTATCAATTTAAAATTGTGTCTCAAAATTATTACATTTCAACTTTTAGTTTCGGAGACAGTAACAAAATAAAAATAAAGAGCTACCCTAATAAGGTAACTCTTTACTATTATTCACTATGATATTCATTATAAACATCTCGCTTTGCCTTTTGTCTTAACTTAGCTACTTCTTTAATGGCTTCTTTTGAGGATACATTCGATTGATTGATAATGAAATCAACATGTTCAACAATGGACATGTTTTGCCAATAGGCTTCTTCGTGATCTTCCTCTTCTAGACAGCTATTACCTTCCAGGACAATACAAAACTCTCCCCGTATTTCCTCTGTTTGTGACCATTCTACAGCTTCAGCCAATGTACCTCGTAAAAACTCTTCAAACTTCTTTGTCAGCTCTCGAGCTAAAACGACACGACGTTCCCCGAGTATAGCTTCCATATCTTTTAATGTATCCTTTAAGCGATGTGGTGCCTCATATAGTAAAATCGTTTCTTGGCGTTTTTTTAATTGTTCTAATTGCTGACGACGTTCTTTTTTCCCACGATTCAAAAATCCATAAAAGAAAAATGGTTGTGGCGACAACCCAGATGCAATTAACGCTGAAATTGCTGCATTAGGCCCTGGCACGGGTACGACAGAAAAGTTTTGAACAATTGCTTTTTCAACTATATCTGCACCTGGATCAGAAATACAAGGTAAACCAGCATCACTTACTAATGCAATTGTTTTTCCTTCTTGTAGTAATGTTAATAATTTTTCTCCACCCACGGCTAAATTATGTTCATGGTAACTTATCAGTGGTGTTTCAATCTCAAAGTAGTTGCACAGCTTTTTGGTGTTTCTAGTATCTTCTGCAGCGATAATATCGGCTTCTTTTAAAATGCGAAGTGCACGCACACTCATATCCTCTAAATTACCAATAGGTGTTCCTACCAGATATAAACAACCTGTCTGATCGTGTATTGTACTTTTTTGTGATTTCACGATTCACCCCTCCTTATATAATTAATTTTCTGTGTTCTTGTTAATTGCTTAAAGGCATATTCAGCACGCATTGCTTCTTGTTTTGTCTCAAATTTCTCTTTATAAATACATTTCACTGGACCTCTAGCTCTTGTATATTTTGCTCCTTTACCAGCGTTATGTACAGCAACACGTTTTTCTATATTATTTGTATACCCTGCATAAAGAGTTTGATCAGCACACTCTAACACATAAAAATAGTGATTATTACTCTTTTCCATAAAGAATTTCTCTCACTTCTGCCGTGTATTCATTATTGGCATCATAAACATACAACGGCGGCATAATTTTCAAATCAGGCTTTCCATCTTTTATTCCTTCTATTAATAATGTATTAGCCTCTTTCCCTTCTTTCGGATAAATGAGCTGCATCCGTTTAGGCTCTAAGCGATTTGCTCGCATAGCTGTCACAATATCTAATAATCGCCCTGGTCGGTGGACAAATGCGGCCTTGCCCCCTTGCTTTAATAATTTACTTGCTGATTGAATCGCTTCTTCCAATGTTAAATACAATTCATGTCGTGCAATGGCATGATGCTCACTAAGATTTTTATCACTTGCTTCATGTGCTAAAAAATAGGGTGGATTACAGGTAACCACATCATACTTTTCAATGCCTAGTTGTTTCGGTATTTCTTTGACATCTCCAAGAATCATTTGTATTTGCTGTTCTAGCTGATTATAACGGATACTTCTCTCTGCCATATCAAATAAACGTGGCTGAATTTCTACTCCCGTTATTTGTCCCTTTGTACGTGCACTTAAAAAAAGTGGTATCACACCATTTCCTGAGCATAAATCAACAATTTTTCCCTTATGATAAGGAATACTGACAAACTTCGAAAGCAACACTGCATCTAATGAAAACGAAAAGACAGAGGGACTTTGAATAATACGTAAATTCTCAGCCAACAAATAATCTAACCGCTCATCACCTTTTAGCCATTTTTCCATGCTTACTCCTCCTACGCTACAAAACAAAAGACTGACACCACCGTAGCGGGAATCAGCCTTTTATTACACATTCTGTTTATTTAAAAATGATAGACAAAACAGACAATCCTCACCCTTACGTGAACTTCCAAAATGAACATGGCAAACATGGAAGCCCTCTTGGTAGAGGCGAGCTAAGTTATCATATCCCTCACCAATATCTAGCGGACTTTCTTTCTTTACTTCAGCAGCTTGTACGGAGTTTGTATTAGAAAGTAGTTCTTCTAGACGTGTACGTAGATGATGATTTTCTGTTTCAAGCGCCTTATGCTCTTCCATCATTAACGCTACAAATTGTTTCAATGCACCAAATTGCTCCTGCATTGCTTCGAGCTGTTGTTCGAACTCCATAACGGTATCTAAGAAATTACGGTCCTTCACCCAAGCCACCTCGTTAAATTCTCTATCTTAAATAAGATTTTTTTCGCATGCTAGCAGTTCTTCTAGTGTATACTCAACTGTGCGTTCTTGCTCGTGTAAATATACTTGAATAAGTCTTTCCAGCACATTTATCCCTACTACTTTCCCACGGCCATCTGGTGTCATTGTTATCTCACCAACATCTGGCATGCCCTCTTTTGCTTCTTCATATTCATCATTTTCATACTTTAAGCAACACATTAAACGTCCACAAAGGCCAGATATTTTTGAGGGATTTAATGATAAGTTTTGATCTTTAGCCATTTTAATAGAAACGGGCTCAAAATCACCCAAAAATGTGGAGCAACAAAGCATTCTACCACATGGACCGATACCACCTAAAAGCTTCGCTTCATCACGCACACCGATTTGGCGAAGTTCAATACGTGTTCTAAAAACAGAGGCTAAATCTTTTACTAGATCCCTGAAATCAACTCGTCCTTCAGCTGTAAAGTAAAAAATAATTTTATTACGATCAAATGTATATTCAACATCTACAAGTTTCATTTCTAAATTATGCTCTATAATTTTAGTACTAGCGAGTTCAAATGCGCGTTTTGATTCTGCTGCATTTTCCTCTACTTGTATACGATCACGATCATCTGCTGGTCTAAGTACTTGTTTTAGTGGTAATACAACATCATTATCACCCACTACCTTTTGAGGGACAACTACCTTTCCATACTCTACACCGCGGGCTGTCTCTACAATAACATATTGATTATCTTCTAGTAGAAATGATGCCGGATCAAAATAATATATTTTACCCGCCTTTTTAAAGCGGACTCCTACTACATTATACAAATGTATATCCCTCCTGCAGATTTAGCATTAACTGCTCCATCAATAACGTCCTATTCATGTTACGCTGTAAAGATGCGCGTGCTTGTAAAATAGATTCCAGCTGATTTGACAATTTATCATAAGTGGAATATAACGCAACTTCTTTAAATAGTGGTAACATGTCTGGATAAGTACAAGCTGCCTCGGGATTAGCTTTTATTGACACTATATCACGGTAAGCAAATAGTAGTAAATCCAATGCTTGTTCCATCTCGCTTTTTTCTTTAAAGTGAGGCAACCACTCTTCATGCACAATAAGCATTGCTTCATGTACATTTTGCCGAATGGCCTCTACTAATTTTAACACTGTTTTTCGAGCGAGTGCAAACTGCTCATCATTTGCTAAAAATATAGCTGTTTCGAGCTCGTTTGTCATCATGCTTACTGTTGAAGCCATTGAATGTGAAATATTATTTTCCTGTAAATGCTTCAATAAAACATGACGTGGCATTTTTTGAAATTTGATATGTTGGCAACGAGAACGGATAGTTGGAAGTATTGACTGCATTTGCTCCGTTAGTAATATAGCAGTTACCTCTCCATCTGGCTCCTCTAAAAATTTAAGTATCATATTAGCAGAGGCTGTATTAAGACGGTCTGCATGATGAAGCACATAAATCTTACGTCCTTCTTCTACACCCATCATTTTCATTTCTCCAATGAGTTCTCGCATCTGATCAATTTTTATAAATTGACCATCTGGATAAATTTGATGAATATTTGGATGATTTCCCGAATCTACACGTTTGCAATTTCGACATGTTTCACATGGAACATTGCCATTTGGTTGCTCACATAACATCAATTTGACAAAAAAGTGCATAATATCTGCCTTGCCTGTCCCTTTTTCACCATCAAAAATATATGCATGTGCTAATCTGTTCTTGTCAAAAATCGTTTGAAGTTGCTTCATTACGACTGGTTGTAGTGTGAGTAGCTCTTCAAAATTCTTGGCCATACATTTAAATTCCTTCCTGTTTCTACAACAAAAGTGGTACTTTCTTGCACTTTTGTTTTCTGTAAAGAAACATTGCCGTTGTTCTACTTTAATGGCGAGTTGCCACATCAACATTTGAAAAAAGCCCGCGCCTATATGAGAACGAGACACGGGTTTTACATATATAAATTAATTAATAAGCCTTTAATTTCACCGATTTTATCAAGAAGATCTATTGCTTCTTTTTCTTCGTCTAAGAGATCCTGTGCAAGCTCGACAAGACGTGTATCAATGGTCTCAATGATTTTCAGACGTCTTCCTTCACCAAAACGATTCCAGGTATGTGATTGTTTTAACTCCATACCATGTTCTACTGTCTCTTGTAGAAATCGTTTTACAAGCATTTTAAACCTAGCAAGTTCTCGTAAATTACGTGATCTAGCTACTCGGTCCCCTGCAGTAGATATATCCCCTAACAAACGTGTGAGTTGTTCTGTTTGCAACTTATTACCTTGCTTGACGACCATATCTCCAAATCGGTTATTTTGATTATTATTTTGTAGTGGCTCTTTGCGATTTGTATTTAACCCGACACGTATATCTTGATTAATTTTCAAGCTGGTTTCGCCCCCACAATTTTCATCTATTTCTCCTACGCATAATCGATTTTAAATAAAATGTTTAATAGTAACAAATAATCAATGATTTAGCTTCGGAGGCTACTTTTTAAAAATGATGGAATTGTTCAATCGGTAAAACAAATACGGTAGCTCCTCCCACCTCTACCTCCACAGGGTAAGGTATATAGGAATCAGCATTTCCTCCTAACGGAGAAACGGGTGCAACCATTTGCTCTCTTGCCCGACAATTATCCCGAATAATATCTAAAAGTTTGGGTATGAGAGAGTCTTCAGTTCCTATAAGAAATGTCGTATTTCCTGAACGTAAAAATCCTCCTGTGCTCGCTAATTTAGTTGCGCGAAACTGATTTTTCGTTAAAGCATTTGATAAGCGGCTGCTATCCTGATCTTGCACTACAGCTACGACTAACTTCATTCGCACTCACCCCTTTTATAAAATTCACCTATATAGGTTTTAATACTATTCCTAAGCATTAGCTTATAAACTTTATCTTGATTCTGCAGATGTTTAAACATCCATTAAAATTGAGGAATATCACCAATGTTGCCCGCCTATACAATGCAGGTTAGTTAACCTAAAACTAGATCTGCTTGAAAGTGAAGCGTCAGCGGTAATTGCCCTCCGACATAATGGATACTCCCAATTGATGCTATCCTAGCGAAGTTAAATTAATGGATAGTATCATTATATCACATTGTTGTAGACAACTTCATGCATTTACTGTATTGCTTCCAATAATAATAACCATACATCTTCCACAACATTCTCAATATCTTGATCTGCGTTGACCACACGTATTCGCTCTGGATACTGCTCTACTAGTTGTAAATATCCTTCACGTACCTTCTGATGAAATGGCAAACTTTCAACATCTAAGCGGTTTACTTCCCGATTGCCTGTTGCATGAATACGCGCTAAGCCAACCTCTGGAGCAAGATCAAATAATATGGTCAGATCAGGTAATTTCTTCCCAATAGCAAACTCATTAATAGAAAGCACCTCATTGACACCGATTCCTCTTGCATATCCTTGGTAGGCTAAAGAGGAATCGATAAAACGGTCACATATAACCAACTTCCCTGCATCTAAGGCAGGGCGTACCTTTTCAAAATAATGCTGGCTTCTTGCTGCAGCATATAATAATGCTTCTGTTCGTTCATCCATCGCAGTATGTGCAGGATTCAAAATGATCGTTCTTATTTTTTCCGCAATCTCGATTCCACCTGGTTCTCTTGTTGCTAGAACTTCTATATTATTTTTTGCTAATCGCTCTGCTATCATTTGAATGACCGTTGTTTTCCCTGCTCCCTCTGGTCCTTCAAATGTAATAAATAAATTGCTATTCATGCTGTTATTGCCTCCAACTATTTAATAACCTGAATCATTTTTTCTGCTAATCGATGATTCCCCTGGAATGTTGCACCTGCTGCTAATAGCTCTTCCAATTGACTTAACTTAGCTACTGTTATTCTTTCACCTGGTACTAATAATGGTATACCAGGTGGATAAGGGATAATCATATTTGCTGAAATTCGTCCCATTGTACGCATATAGGGTAACCACTCTTTACTTAATGATGCAACCTCATTAAAGGTATATATAGGCTCAGTAATCGGTACAAAATGATAGGCTGTTTGAGAAGCAGTTATGCTATCTGTTTTAGCTGTGTTTAATAGCATCGTTATAGCCTCTTTTATACGAACCCTGATTTCAGCAAATGGATAGGTATGTCCTTGCTTCAGCAAAGGTAACACAAATAAAACTTGATTGGCATCTGCCAGTTCCCCATAAACATGCTTTGCCTCTAATGCCTCCTGTAACTGAAAGCCACTATAACCATTAACACGTAACAATACTTTAAGTGGATCATCTACTTCAATTACTTCCAATGAACCAATTGATCGTAATGCATCTACCCATTGATTCTTTTTTTCTATTATATATGCCCCATCACTCTCCATATATGTCTGTACATAATAGCGAGCATCATCTAATGATGCTAATAATAAGTAAGATGGGCTACTAGATTGTAACATGCGTAAGTAATAATGTATTTTGTCAGCCTCTATCAATTCCGACTTAACATGCATAAAAGAAGCCATCGTCATAGCAGGTAGAGTCTTATGAGCTGATTGAACAACAACATCTGCTCCAAATGTCAATGCGGATGGCTGAAATAGCGTACATGCATTAAAATGTGCGCCATGTGCTTCATCCACCAATACAGGTATCCCCTTTTCATGACAATAAGCAATTTGTTGCTGTATTTCATTTGAAGTCATCCCATAATAAGTAGGATATGTTAAAACAACCGCTTTCGCCTCTGAATAATTTTCTACTGCTTCCTTTAAATCTCTATATGTTACATGTGTCGCCGACATCGTTCGTTCATCCCATAGCGGAGACACAAATATTGGCTTAGCCCCAGTAAGTTCAATAGCATGGAAAATCGATTTATGCGCATTACGCTGAACAATAATGGTATCGCCTTTGTTACAAGTAGCATAAATCATTGCTAAATTTCCAACAGTAGACCCTCCTACTAAAAAGAAACTCTTCGTTGCCCCATATGTATCTGCCAATAAATTTTCTGCTTCTAATATCATTTCCTCAGGGTAATGTAAATCATCTAAACCGGATAATTCAGTTACATCATAACGCATTACATCTTTAAATGCTTGCGGAAGGTGAGACAGTTCGCCATGCTTATGACCTGGGACATGAAAAGAAATATTCTGCTGCTGTCTAAAGCGTTCTAACCTTTCTATAATTGGCTTTTTCTTTTGCAAAACAAACACCTATTTTCGTTAGATTCTCCCTTAATTATACGAAATTATAAGGAGAGAAAAAAGCTATCCCTTTTCAACAAAAATATCTTATTCGAAAAGGAGGGTCTTCTATACCTATATCGCCCTTTTTGCACACGTAAAAGTTGCTAGATCAAAATAAAACCGATTATTACAGATAACAGCAATAATCGGTTCTCCAATTTTTCCATCATACAACTAGTCTTTTGCAGCTTGAAGTGCCATTGCTTCCACTAATTGTTCAACTAGTCGAGGTACAAAATTATCTAATACTGGATTCATCATTCCTGCTAAAAATCCACTAGCTTTCATTGTTAAATTACCAGTCAGCTGTGGTGATTCATTTTGATTTTGTTTTACTTCAAAAGAACCATCACCATTTATTGGATCAGATAAACCCTCTAAATCAAATTGTAATTGATGAGCATCCGATTTTTTTACCTTAAGTTTCACTTTAACAGCTTTTTGAATAATGCCAAAATCTCCTTGGAAAACCCATATCATATCATCTTCATTTAGTAGTTCATGATGTAAGTAACCTGGTATTAAAACAGCCCATTGTTCCTTATGATGAATAAAATCCTCTAATTTATTTTTCTGTATATTGATTTCCTTACTATGTTGCCCTGTTGCCATTCTTTTGACCCCCTTTGAATATTTTGATAACCTTCTTAAACTTTAACATTTCTAGGTTTCAAAACATACAAAAAAACCACTGATTTCTCAGTGGTTCCTTTTTTGCCTAGCGACGTCCTACTCTCACAGGGGGAAGCCCCCAACTACCATCGGCGCTAAAGAGCTTAACTTCCGTGTTCGGTATGGGAACGGGTGTGACCTCTTTGCCATCATCACTAGACTTATTCGACCTCCAATACACGGCGTATTACTGCGTCAGCTGCTCTCGTTCAATCAGTCACGTACATAAGTACGCTCCTTCAATCACTCGTTTGCTTCCTTGTACTACTTGTGTCTTGAAGCTCTCTTTTTTTTGTTGAAAGATTTATTCTTTCAAAACTGGATAAACGGTGCATTGAATGTTTCAAACGTTTTGGTTAAGTCCTCGATCGATTAGTATTCGTCAGCTCCATGTGTCACCACACTTCCACCTCGAACCTATCTACCTCATCGTCTTTGAGGGATCTTACTTACTTGCGTAATGGGAAATCTCATCTTGAGGGGGGCTTCATGCTTAGATGCTTTCAGCACTTATCCCGTCCACACATAGCTACCCAGCGATGCCTTTGGCAAGACAACTGGTACACCAGCGGTGTGTCCATCCCGGTCCTCTCGTACTAAGGACAGCTCCTCTCAAATTTCCTACGCCCACGACGGATAGGGACCGAACTGTCTCACGACGTTCTGAACCCAGCTCGCGTACCGCTTTAATGGGCGAACAGCCCAACCCTTGGGACCGACTACAGCCCCAGGATGCGATGAGCCGACATCGAGGTGCCAAACCTCCCCGTCGATGTGGACTCTTGGGGGAGATAAGCCTGTTATCCCCGGGGTAGCTTTTATCCGTTGAGCGATGGCCCTTCCATGCGGAACCACCGGATCACTAAGCCCGTCTTTCGACCCTGCTCGACTTGTAGGTCTCGCAGTCAAGCTCCCTTGTGCCTTTACACTCTACGAATGATTTCCAACCATTCTGAGGGAACCTTTGGGCGCCTCCGTTACCTTTTAGGAGGCGACCGCCCCAGTCAAACTGTCCGCCTGACACTGTCTCCTGCCCCGCTAAGGGGCATGGGTTAGAATTTCAATACAACCAGGGTAGTATCCCACCGACGCCTCCTTCGAAGCTGGCGCTCCGAGATCTCTGGCTCCTACCTATCCTGTACAAGTTGTACCAAAATTCAATATCAGGCTACAGTAAAGCTCCACGGGGTCTTTCCGTCCTGTCGCGGGTAACCTGCATCTTCACAGGTACTATAATTTCACCGAGTCTCTCGTTGAGACAGTGCCCAGATCGTTACGCCTTTCGTGCGGGTCGGAACTTACCCGACAAGGAATTTCGCTACCTTAGGACCGTTATAGTTACGGCCGCCGTTTACTGGGGCTTCAATTCGCAGCTTCGCTTGCGCTAACCACTCCTCTTAACCTTCCAGCACCGGGCAGGCGTCAGCCCCTATACGTCACCTTACGGTTTTGCAGAGACCTGTGTTTTTGCTAAACAGTCGCCTGGGCCTATTCACTGCGGCTCTCATGCGCTTGCACGCTCAAGAGCACCCCTTCTCCCGAAGTTACGGGGTCATTTTGCCGAGTTCCTTAACGAGAGTTCTCTCGCACACCTTAGGATTCTCTCCTCGACTACCTGTGTCGGTTTGCGGTACGGGCACCTCTCACCTCGATAGAGGCTTTTCTTGGCAGTGTGAAATCAGGAACTTCGTCCATTCGGACTCGCCATCACAGCTCAACGTTACAGTGTGCGGATTTGCCTACACACACGCCTTACTGCTTGGACGCGCACAACCAACGGCGCGCTTACCCTATCCTACTGCGTCCCCCCATTTCTCAAACGGTGAGGAGGTGGTACAGGAATATCAACCTGTTGTCCATCGCCTACGCCTATCGGCCTCGGCTTAGGTCCCGACTAACCCTGAGCGGACGAGCCTTCCTCAGGAAACCTTAGTCATACGGTGGACGGGATTCTCACCCGTCTTTCGCTACTCATACCGGCATTCTCACTTCTAAGCGCTCCACCAGTCCTTCCGGTCTGACTTCAACGCACTTAGAACGCTCTCCTACCACTGACATCGTAGATGTCAATCCACAGCTTCGGTGAATCGTTTAGCCCCGATACATTTTCGGCGCAGCGTCACTCGACCAGTGAGCTATTACGCACTCTTTAAATGATGGCTGCTTCTAAGCCAACATCCTGGTTGTCTGTGCAACGCCACATCCTTTTCCACTTAACGATTACTTTGGGACCTTAGCTGGTGGTCTGGGCTGTTTCCCTTTTGACTACGGATCTTATCACTCGCAGTCTGACTCCCGTGTATAAATATCTGGCATTCGGAGTTTGTCTGAATTCGGTAAACCGGGATGGCCCCCTAGTCCAAACAGTGCTCTACCTCCAGTATTCTCATCACGAGGCTAGCCCTAAAGCTATTTCGGAGAGAACCAGCTATCTCCAAGTTCGATTGGAATTTCTCCGCTACCCACACCTCATCCCCGCACTTTTCAACGTGCGTGGGTTCGGGCCTCCAGTAAGTGTTACCTCACCTTCACCCTGGACATGGGTAGATCACCTGGTTTCGGGTCTACGACCACGTACTACATCGCCCTATTCAGACTCGCTTTCGCTGCGGCTCCGCCTTCTAAAGCTTAACCTTGCACGTAATCGTAACTCGCCGGTTCATTCTACAAAAGGCACGCTATCACCCATTAACGGGCTCTAACTACTTGTAGGCACACGGTTTCAGGATCTCTTTCACTCCCCTTCCGGGGTGCTTTTCACCTTTCCCTCACGGTACTGGTTCACTATCGGTCACTAGGTAGTATTTAGCCTTGGGAGATGGTCCTCCCGGATTCCGACGGAATTTCACGTGTTCCGCCGTACTCAGGATCCACTCAGGAGAGAACGAACTTTCGACTACAGGGCTTTTACCTGCTCTGGCGGACCTTTCCAAGTCGCTTCATCTAACTCGCTCTTTTGTAACTCCGTATAGAGTGTCCTACAACCCCAAGAGGCAAGCCTCTTGGTTTGGGCTCTTCCCGTTTCGCTCGCCGCTACTCAGGGAATCGATTTTTCTTTCTCTTCCTCCAGGTACTTAGATGTTTCAGTTCCCTGGGTCTGCCTTCAAGACGCTATGTATTCACGTCAAGATACTACGCGATTAAACGTAGTGGGTTCCCCCATTCGGAAATCTCCGGATCAAAGCTCACTTACAGCTCCCCGAAGCATATCGGTGTTAGTGCCGTCCTTCTTCGGCTCCTAGTGCCAAGGCATTCGCCGTGCGCCCTTAATAACTTAACCAAGTTATTAAGCCTATAAAAAAACTTAAAAAATAAATGTGTTTGTTACAATTTCAATGTCGTTTTATCCAGTTTTCAAAGAACAAGTTTTGAAGTATTTCATTCAGAAAGAATGAACCTTCAAAACTGAACGCAAAACGTAATCTTACAAACCCAAGGTTTGTATTCCGAAATAATCCTTAGAAAGGAGGTGATCCAGCCGCACCTTCCGATACGGCTACCTTGTTACGACTTCACCCCAATCATCTATCCCACCTTCGGCGGCTGGCTCCAAAAGGTTACCTCACCGACTTCGGGTGTTACAAACTCTCGTGGTGTGACGGGCGGTGTGTACAAGGCCCGGGAACGTATTCACCGCGGCATGCTGATCCGCGATTACTAGCGATTCCGGCTTCATGTAGGCGAGTTGCAGCCTACAATCCGAACTGAGAACGACTTTATCGGATTAGCTCCCTCTCGCGAGTTGGCAACCGTTTGTATCGTCCATTGTAGCACGTGTGTAGCCCAGGTCATAAGGGGCATGATGATTTGACGTCATCCCCACCTTCCTCCGGTTTGTCACCGGCAGTCACCTTAGAGTGCCCAACTAAATGATGGCAACTAAGATCAAGGGTTGCGCTCGTTGCGGGACTTAACCCAACATCTCACGACACGAGCTGACGACAACCATGCACCACCTGTCACCGTTGCCCCCGAAGGGGAAACTATATCTCTACAGTGGTCAACGGGATGTCAAGACCTGGTAAGGTTCTTCGCGTTGCTTCGAATTAAACCACATGCTCCACCGCTTGTGCGGGCCCCCGTCAATTCCTTTGAGTTTCAGTCTTGCGACCGTACTCCCCAGGCGGAGTGCTTAATGCGTTAGCTGCAGCACTAAGGGGCGGAAACCCCCTAACACTTAGCACTCATCGTTTACGGCGTGGACTACCAGGGTATCTAATCCTGTTTGCTCCCCACGCTTTCGCGCCTCAGCGTCAGTTACAGACCAGAAAGTCGCCTTCGCCACTGGTGTTCCTCCAAATCTCTACGCATTTCACCGCTACACTTGGAATTCCACTTTCCTCTTCTGCACTCAAGTCCCCCAGTTTCCAATGACCCTCCACGGTTGAGCCGTGGGCTTTCACATCAGACTTAAAGGACCGCCTGCGCGCGCTTTACGCCCAATAATTCCGGACAACGCTTGCCACCTACGTATTACCGCGGCTGCTGGCACGTAGTTAGCCGTGGCTTTCTAATAAGGTACCGTCAAGGTACAGCCAGTTACTACTGTACTTGTTCTTCCCTTACAACAGAGTTTTACGATCCGAAAACCTTCTTCACTCACGCGGCGTTGCTCCATCAGGCTTTCGCCCATTGTGGAAGATTCCCTACTGCTGCCTCCCGTAGGAGTCTGGGCCGTGTCTCAGTCCCAGTGTGGCCGATCACCCTCTCAGGTCGGCTACGCATCGTCGCCTTGGTGAGCCGTTACCTCACCAACTAGCTAATGCGCCGCGGGCCCATCCTATAGCGACAGCGAGATGCCGTCTTTCAGTCTCTTACCATGAAGCAAAAGAGATTATTCGGTATTAGCCCCGGTTTCCCGGAGTTATCCCAAACTATAGGGTAGGTTGCCCACGTGTTACTCACCCGTCCGCCGCTAACGTCAAAGGAGCAAGCTCCTTTTCTGTTCGCTCGACTTGCATGTATTAGGCACGCCGCCAGCGTTCGTCCTGAGCCAGGATCAAACTCTCCATAAAAGAAATTTGATTAGCTCAAATTGTTTTGCTGGCATCATGTTTGATGTCCAAAATTGTGTTTTGTTTACTAGCAAAGCTAGCTACTTAAAACTTTATTGATTACGTTTTGCTTGTTCAGTTTTCAAGGTTCATTTGTTCGCCGCTGTTTCAGCAGCAACTCTTATATAATACCATGTGCTTCACACTGTGTCAACAATAATTTCAAAATCTTTTTTTGTTTCAATCAGTTGTATTAGCGACTCCTATAACTATACCATAATCTTTTTATATTACAAGCTTTTTATAAAATAAATATTAAGGCTGTTATTCCTAATACACCAGGAATACCTAAGACGGCGATTGTTAAGACAGAAAACAGATTGATTGGTACATTATATCCTATATAACCAATACCTAAATGGATTACGAATAATAATAGAAAAGCAAATGCAAATCTAAACCAAAACACCGATAATCCTTCTAAAATTTTCCCCAGTTTAGCATGTCTTATTATTATATAAAGAAAAAGAAGCCCGACAGGAATACAAATACTCACAATAACTAACCAAGACATATAGTTGCCTCCTCAATTAAATAATTATGAAAGTTTATGTTTCCTGTTTTGCTTCTATGAATATTTTAAAAAGAACTATTTTATTAATACCTTACGAATTCTAGCTTCCTTAAACAAATAGAAATGAATACTTTCTGCTGTTTTGCGTTGAGCAATCACACCTAGGTCATAATCATCCATTAATTCTTCTATTATCTTCGCCTGCTGTAAATCCTCTTTTGTTTCTTTAATCAGATTCACAAGCTTATCATCGAATTCTTTTTTTAATTTCCCTTTACTACGGAAGAACATATTAATCCCTCACTCATAACTCACGTCGACCTTCCATTGCCTTAGATAGCGTAACCTCATCTGCGTATTCTAGATCTCCACCTACTGGTAATCCATGAGCAATACGGGTTGTACGAATGCCTGACGGTTTGACAAGGCGAGAAATGTACATAGCGGTTGCCTCACCCTCGATTGTTGAATTCGTAGCTAAAATAAGTTCTTGGACACTTTCATCTTGCAAGCGCACTAGCAAGGAAGCAACATTAATATCTTCTGGACCAATACCATCCATTGGTGAAATAGCCCCTTGAAGCACATGGTACATACCGTTGTAGTCACGCATTTTTTCCATTGCGATTACGTCTTTTGTATCTTGCACAACACAAATAATAGAATGATCTCGCTGCTTGTCCGTACAAATGTGACATGGATCTACATCCGTTATATTGCCACAAACAGAACAGTAGCTTAGGTTTCGTTTAGCATCAATCAGTGCTTTAGAGAAGGATAATACATCGTCTTCCTTCATGGATAACACAAAAAACGCCAGACGAGCCGCAGTTTTCGGCCCGATACCTGGCAATTTCATAAAACTATCGATCAATTTAGATATTGGTTCTGGGTAGTACATATGGATACCTCCTAGAATGGAAGGTTTAAGCCTTGAGTGAATTTACCCATAGTTGAGTTTGTTTTTTCTTCTACCTTTTTCAACGCTTCATTTGTTGCAATAACAATTAGGTCTTGTAACATTTCGATGTCTTCTGGGTCTACTACAGATTCATCTAGATTTACTGAAACTACTTCACGCTGACCAGAAACTGTTACTTTCACCATACCGCCGCCCGCAACACCTTCAAATTGCTCAGCATTTAAAGCTTCTTGAGCCTCCATCATTTCCTTTTGCATTTTTTGCATTTTCTTCATCATACCTTGCATATTTCCCATTCCACGCATAAATGTTTCCTCCTAAAAATTTAATCTTCAATAATTTCTACAAAATCTTTACCAAAGAGCTTTTCAGCCTCTGTCACAAGCGGATCCTGTGAAGCAAGAGGTTGAGCGTCATCGATAAATGGTTCTTCTGGCATTTCTGCCGGTGGTGGCTCTAATAATTCTTCTCCATGCTCTGATACAGTCTGTGATTTCTTTTGCTGCAGACCATGATCACGAATAAACTCTTCACGCATTTTTAACCATGATTCTTCTGGTATGCATAGCATCTCGTACATTGTACCAGTTTGCCCTGCAATTAATTGTGTAAAGTGAGCCTTTAAAGACTGGTTGTCGGCAACCATCTGACAATGAATATCATACTTGAATTTTAACACAAAAGCACTTGAAGATGCCGCAACAGGTTCGGCTTCTGCTAAAAGAGCCGATTGAGATTTTTGCATTTGACTTAAGGCTTGTGCCCAAATGGACTTAATGCGTTGCACATCTTGCTTTGTTGCATCTTTCAGCACTTCCTGAATACGACCTGTCGGTGCTTTATAACCATTCGGGTTTTTAGCTCGGGGTCGTTGCTCTTTTTGTGCTGCCGACGCTTGCACAGGTGTCCCTGTTTGCAGTTGTAAGGATAATTGCTGAACTATTTGCTCAAGATCTATAATTTTTTGAGTGAGCTCAGGGCTTTGCATCGTTTCGTTTGTGGCCACTGATTGATGGGTTACTCCCCCCGAAAACTGAACCATTTTAAGCAAAGCCGTCTCTAAATAGATTTTCGTATGGTGAGAGAAACGCATTTCCTGCTGTGTTTTTGCGAGTATATCAATATAACCATAAAGCATATCTGGTGCAAACTCATGTGCTAATGTAAATACACGTTCCTCAGGTGACACAAGCTCTAAAAGTTCAGCTAAATCATCGCTTGTTTGAAGTAATAATAAATCACGGAAAAATGTAATTAAATCCTCTGAGAGCCGCAAAGGGTCCTTACCGTCAGCTATAAGTTGCTCTAAAAGCGCAAGCATTTGCGCAACATCTTTCACTTTGAGTGCCTCAGCCAATTCATAAAAAATATCCTGACTAATAGAACCTGTAACTAGCAACGTATCCTCAAGTTTTAATTTTTCCCCACTAAAAGACACAACTTGGTCCAATAAGCTTAAAGCATCACGCATTCCTCCTGCGGCAGATTGTGCAATCACCTTTAAACCTTGTTCTTCATATGGTAAGTCAATGTCTTCTAAAACAACCTTCATCCGTTCAATAATATCATTAGTAGAAAGTCGTTTAAAATCAAAGCGCTGGCAACGGGAAATAATCGTTGCAGGCAATTTATGAGGCTCTGTTGTTGCTAAAATAAACACAGCGTGGGGAGGTGGTTCTTCCAATGTTTTTAAAAGAGCGTTAAAAGCACTTGTAGAAAGCATATGCACTTCATCTATGATATACACCTTATATCTACTGCTTGCAGGAGCAAAGCGAACCTTTTCTATGATATCCCTAATCTCTTCAACACGTGAATTCGAGGCTGCATCAAACTCAATTACATCTGGATGAGAACCATCTGTAATACTTATGCATGTAGCACATTCATTACACGGCTCTTTCGATGGTGCATGTTCGCAATTTAAGGCCTTCGCAAAGATTTTAGCCGTACTTGTTTTCCCTGTACCACGGGGCCCAGAAAACAGGTAAGCATGTGTTGTTTTATTTGCTAGGAGAGCATTTTGTAGCGTTCTTTTGACATGTGCCTGACCAGACATTTCTCGAAAAGATTGCGGTCGATACACACGGTAAAATGCTTGATACGTCACTGATTTCCTCTCTCCTTCTCCATTTAATTGAATAGTTTTATTATAGCATTTGCTGCATTATATAGAAAATGAAGTTGCTAAATTTAAAATAAAAAAGCATCCGCCTATAATAGACGGATGCTTTGAATTGGCAATTTAATGCCGTGCACCTTTCCTTGACAGCCGCACATAAGCGTTACTCTTGTCGTTAGCTCAGATTAGGCAACCCCGCGGCACATGAATAAGACCACTTAATGCTGCTTCCTTCCGGACCTGACATGGTTCATGGGTATCCATTGCGCAGGACCCAATTGTCAACACTACGTGCAAAAGGCAGACCAAACAATACGGACAGCCTCGAAAAAGGAATTCAGTCTCGCTAGAGCGGATTGCGAGTTACAGGACACCGCTACCTTCCCACCTAGCACGGCAATAACTAGTATACTGACTGTTTGTATAAATTGCAACTTAATGCACAAATTATTTATTCGCTACTCATGATTAAAACAATAAAAAATTTTTCAAAATATATATTGACGCTTGTTTCTAGTTATGATAAATTTATTTTTGTCGATAAGACAACAGAGCAACATAACATGGAGGTATACCCAAGTCTGGCTGAAGGGATCGGTCTTGAAAACCGACAGGCGGGTAACACCGCGCGGGGGTTCGAATCCCTCTACCTCCTCCAGTTTTAAATTTCCGACTACGAATGTAGCCGTTTTTTTTTGCCTAAATTGTATGTTTACTTGTTAGATACCACTTCCGCCTCGGTTGTGGTATTTTTTATTATATCAATGATGGGAGGTTGTTGAATTGCAATCGAAATTACTTATGACGCGTGCTTCCCTTACTTGGATATTCATAATTGCTGTTATGACTGCAATTGGTAGTGAAATAAAAATTATGCCTTTTGCGAATACAACTTTTCGTTTTGGTTTAGGAACAATTGTCTTCTTTTTATGTACATTAATTAAACCTACACCAATTATTTTAGCTGGTGTAGCTACCAGTATTGTGACAACTATTTTTCGGGTTTTTAATTCGGCATTACATGATGTTCCGATTTCTGAGAGTATATTTAACCATTTACCAGCCGGTTTATTTTATGTATTGTTTGCACTATGCCTGCAAATTTTAAATATTCAACAATACAGAGAAAAACCATTAAAACTTGGTTTACTCGTTGCCTTTAGTGAGGTCATTAGTAATTTAGCGGAACAGATTTTCCGCTTTTTTGTCCAAACGTATAATTTTTTATTTCTTCATGATCTCTTGATCCTATTAGCGGTAGCATTATTACGTAGCTTTTTTGTAGTAGGGATTTACAGCTCGATTTTGATTGCTGAACAAAAAAAGCGGGTACAAGAAATGCTTAATATTGGATCTGACCTCTATGTTGAGACACTATATTTAAAAAAATCAATGAATCATATTGAAACGATTACAGGTAGTGGTTATGAATTATATCGACAACTAAAGGCTCTAGGTTTTCGAGCAGAAAGTTTACAAGCGCTTCATATTGCCCAGGAAATCCATGAAGTGAAAAAGGATTCTCAACGGATATATGCTGGTATTTCAAAGATTGTTGGTGAAAAGAGCTTTGGCCCTTTTGTATTATCTGAATTATTGCATTATATTGAAGAAGGTAATAGGAAATATGCGGAATTACTTGGGAAGGAAATACAATTTAATACATGTATAGACTTCGATTTTCAAACAAAAGATCATATTGCCCTCCTTGCTCTATTAAATAATTTATCAGCCAATGCTGTTGAGGCTATTAAAGAGCAGGGGATCATTTCTATTGCTATTGAGCGCCAAGAAGATAATACTGTAATAACAGTATGTGATAATGGACAAGGGATTTCACAAGCAGATATTTCTGTTATTTTTGAACCTGGATACACCACTAAATTCAATGTTGATGGTGTTGCAGCAACTGGCATTGGGCTTTCACATGTTGCTGAACTAGTAGAAAAATTAAAAGGCTCAATAACCGTTGAATCAAACAATCAATACACAACGTTTAAAATCATAATTCCTACGCAAACTATTCAAACGGGAGAGACTTAAATGAGGTATTTTATTGTAGACGATGATCGTGCAAGTCGTGTTATGTTAAAGCAAATTATTGAGGATAGCGGGTTAGGCACAGTTATTGGTGAGGCTCGCAATGGTGAGGATGCTATTCCACAAATTTTAATGACGCAGCCAGAGTTTGTGCTTATTGATTTACTAATGCCTAAGCTTGATGGTATAGCAACTGTAGAACAACTAATGCAAAATCGGTTCGAGGGACAATTTATTATGATTTCACAGGTAGTGAATAAGGAAATGGTTGGTGAAGCTTATGAGCAAGGAATTGATTTCTTCATTCATAAACCAATCAATCGTATTGAAGTCGAGAATGTTTTGAAAAAAACAACTGAACAATTTCGACTTAAAAACTCACTATTAGTGATACGTCAATCTCTTACAAACATTGAGTTAAGTGAACAAAAGGCTCATAAAGCTACATCACGAGACCATATTCAATCTATTTTAAATGATATGGGGATTGTCGGGGAAATCGGTAGTGAGGATATCATTGCCATTATAGAAACATTACTTGCTCACCAGCACAAGATTGCACCCCTTCCTCCATTAAAAGAGCTTTATGAAGAAATTGCAGCTGTGACCAAGGCTACACCAGATGAAATTTTAAAAGAAAGTAAAGCCATCGAGCAACGTGTGCGTCGAACTATATTAGCTGCCATGATTAATCTCGCTAATTTAGGGGTTGTTGATTACACAAACTCAGAATTCGAGTACTATGCCCCTCGCTACTTTGATTTTAAAGAAATTCGTCAGCTCATGACACAGATTGAAGATCACGATAATCGTAAAGCAAAGGTAAATATTAAGAAGTTTATTCAAGTGTTATATTCAGACATTTTAACAAAAGTAAATTAATTTTCTCGGATTTTGTCGGATTCCATAAGTCCTCCGTATTATTAAAGTAAGGCGTGTCCTAAAAATTTAATATTAGGGGAGGTACAAAGGATTTGAAAAAGAAATTTAAAGTCAGTTTAGCCGCTCAGATTTTAATCGGTTTGATTTTAGGGATCATTGTTGGTGGTATCTTTTACGGAAATCCCAAAATTGAGACATATCTACAACCATTAGGGGATATATTTTTACATCTTATTAAGATGATTGTTGTACCGATTATTATTTCGACATTAATCGTTGGTGTTGCTGGTACTGGAGATATGAAGCAACTTGGACGATTAGGCGGGAAATCTATAATTTACTTTGAGATTATTACTACAGTTGCAATCGTAGTTGGATTACTTTCCGCAAACATTTTCCAACCTGGTGCAGGTCTTAACATGAATGAATTATCTCAAGGGGATATTTCGAAGTATGTATCAACAACTGAGGAAGTTCAGCATGAGGGACCATTTGATATCATTGTAGGCATTGTCCCAACAAATATTATTCAGTCAATGGCTGAAGGTAATATGCTAGCAATTATCTTCTTCTCAGTTATTTTCGGTTTAGGGGTTGCTGCAGTAGGAGATCGAGGGAAACCAGTCTTAGACTTCTTCCAAGGGGTAGCAGATGCTATGTTCTGGGTAACAAACCTCGTAATGAAATTCGCGCCACTAGGGGTATTTGGTTTAATTGGTGTAACCGTTTCCAAATATGGGTTTGCTTCACTGGTTCCGCTTGCCAAATTAGCAATTCTTGTTTATGCAACAATGCTATTCTTTATCTTTGTCGTTCTTGGACTTGTGGCAAAATTCGCAGGAATCAGCATCTTCTATTTAATTAAAGTATTAAAAGATGAGCTAATTTTAGCCTTCTCAACAGCAAGTTCTGAAGCTGTGTTACCACGTATTATGATGAAAATGGAGAAATTAGGGGCGCCAAAGGATATTGTATCTTTTGTTATACCTACCGGTTACTCCTTTAATTTAGATGGGTCAACACTATATCAAGCCATTGCAGCATTATTTATTGCACAAATGTACGGTATTCACTTAAGCATTGGTGAACAAATTACGTTAATGCTTGTATTAATGGTTACATCAAAAGGTATTGCAGGTGTACCAGGCGTATCATTCGTAGTACTTCTAGCAACTTTAGGTACTGTAGGTATTCCACTTGAGGGACTAGCCTTCATTGCTGGTATTGACCGTATTCTTGATATGGGACGTACAGTTGTTAACGTAATTGGTAACTCATTAGCGTCATTAGTAATGGCTAAATGGGAAGGCCGTTTCGATCGAGAAAAGATGAAAAATTACTTTAATGATAATGAAAATCTAGCGTAATTTAAAAAAATCCTCACGATGTTGGATGGCATCGTGAGGGTTTTTTTATTTTGCTAACACTTTATCTAAATAAGCGATAATTGATTCTTTTCCATTGGCATGTGCTTCTTGAGCGCGTTTTTCATCTTTTTCAAGCTTAGCCTCTGCCGCTACAGCAATTTTTTCAGCATCTTGCTGTGGCACAACAATTACACCATCCACATCCCCAATAATATAATCACCAGGATGAACCGTAACTCCTCCAATGGCGATCGGTACATTTACTTGACCACCGCCATTTTTATTGCCTGCTGCTACAGTAGTGCCCAACGAAAATACAGGGAAATTTAATTCGCGAATTGCTGCAATATCACGGATTACACCATCCACAACAAAACCTTGTACACCTATCCCTTTTGCTAAGGAGATCACAAAATCTCCAGCAACAGCTCGGTTTGTATTTCCTTTTGCATCAATGACTAAAATATCCCCTTCATTTGCAGCCCTAATCGCTTCCAAAACTGCCCCATTTTCACCATCTGGTAAACGTACAGTTACAGCTCGCCCAGCAACTTTAAAATGGTCTGCTAACGGCTTAATATCACTTCGCACATTGGTATGCCCGCCAGTTGCATCTGAAATAGCTGTTGTTGGTAAATGCTGAAAGCTTACTTCCACTTTTGTCATACATAACACCCCTATTATGATTAATGACTTACACTAGTATTGTAAATAAAAAATATATCCTATTTCAATATATCTCGAAAATAGTAGTCATTATTAGAATTAAATAATTTCAATAAATTGCTTTGATTGCTCGTCTAAGGCTTCAGCAGCAGATGCTATTTCACTAAAGTCATTTGCTGTGACAGTAATTTGTTCATTTGTTTTATCTATTTTTTCTGCTATTTTTGTAATACTATCAGTCACCTGACCAATTTCTCGCTCAATACCCTCCACATTATCCTTCACTTCTGAAATAGATTGTTCAACTCTTACAGAAAGCTTACGTACCTCTTTCGCCACTACATCAAAACCTCTACCATATTCTCCAGCCCTAGCGGCTTCAATAGCTGCATTTAATGCCAATAAATTAGTTTGTGAGGCAATTTCTTGTATAGTTTTGACAATCCCTTTAATAGAATCTGCTTGTTTCTGAAGCTGTACAAGATTACTTACATTTTCATTTGATTCCTTTGAAACCACTTTAATGGTTTCTAGTAGATCTTGGCTATTTTGAATGCCCGCCTCTGAACGCTGGTAAAGCTTATTAGACATGCCCTTCAACTTGTCGGCAACACTAACTATCTCATGTTGACGTTCAGTGATATTGGTAGCTATTTTGGATACACCTATTACTTTTCTTGTATTATTTGCGAAGACAGGCATATATGTCGCTTCCAGCCAAATTATATTACCTCTAGCATCAATTCTTTCTATTTTGTCCTGATAGCTGTTTCCTGCCGTTAGGTGGCGCCAAAATTTATCGTACTCCATACTATTAACGAAATCAGGCAAACAAAAGTCTTTATGATGTTTTCCTAGCATTTCCTGCACTGTATAGCCTAATGTTTGAGCAAATAGTTCATTGACATACGCCACTCTTCTATCCATATCGAAGCGGATAATGGCTATATTGCGTTCAATAGCCTGTACTACTAAATCATCGGTTACTTGAGCCTCTACACTATGCATAAAGAACACCCCATCCGTTACTAATTTTTTACTTAAAATTTAATTATTTTACTTTTATATTACATTAATTATGCCTCAGTGTAATTGCAGCAGATGTTAGTGTACCTGCTGCATCAAGATAAAAAACATGGAGAATGTTCATCCATGTTTTTTTAATAAACGTAAAATCCCTTCAGAGGTAGCCGCTACACGTAAGAACTTCTTTTGCTCTGCAAGTATAAAGCCCTCCTCTAGCATTGTTTTAAAATGCTGTAGAAGTGCATCATAGAATCCATGGACATTATATAAAATGACAGGTTTTGTATGAAGTCCAATCTGAGCCCAAGTAAATACCTCAAAATATTCATCTAAAGTCCCTGCGCCACCTGGCAGAGCAATAAAAGCATCTGCTAACTCGGCCATTTTAGCTTTACGAATATGCATAGAGTCTACAATATGAATTTCTGTTAATGAGGCATGGGCCAATTCACGCTTTTGTAAATGTGTTGGCATCACACCAATCACTTCTCCTCCAGCTGCTAAAACAGCATCGGCTACCTTCCCCATTAGGCCTGTTTTAG
This sequence comes from Lysinibacillus sp. FSL K6-4013, assembly GCF_038630435.1. Classification (NCBI taxonomy): domain Bacteria; kingdom Bacillati; phylum Bacillota; class Bacilli; order Caryophanales; family Bacillaceae; genus Lysinibacillus; species Lysinibacillus sp. FSL K6-4013. The sequence continues at coordinate 64,248 of NZ_CP152031.1, read as the reverse complement.
AACCACCATAGACAACCCCGTGACCGTTTTTTGCCAGTGCTGTACCAAGCTCTGCAGCTTTCTCTGCATAAATAGGACTTTTACCCAAACCGGATCCGCAATACACTGCGATTCTTATAATAATCCCTCCTATTCAAAAAACGTGAAACAATCGGCTATATATTGTCTCACGTTTTTTGGTCATTTATTTTACTTTTATTTTCGTAAATGGCTTGTTTGTTTTAGCATATGACTGATACGGCTTACAATTGCTTCAATGGCATCAGGATTTTTTAATAAATCATAATCATTAATATCTAAACGTAGAACTGGACAAGAATTAAAATTATTTATCCAATTTTCATAGCGTTCATGCATTTCTATCCAATAATCATTCGGTGTTTGTTGCTCCATTGTACGTCCACGCTCTTGAATACGTCCAATAACTGCATCAATAGGTCCTTCAAGATAGACAAGCAAATCTGGATGTGGGAAATAAGGTGTCATCACCATTGCATCAAACAAATTTGTATAAGTCTCATAATCTGTTGGACTCATTGTTCCTTTATCATAATGCATCTTAGCAAAAATGCCAGTATCCTCATAAATAGAACGATCTTGTACAAATCCTCCACCATATTCAAAAATACGCTTCTGTTCTTTAAAACGCTCTGCTAAAAAGTAGACCTGTAAATGAAAGCTCCATTTTTCAAAGTCCTCATAAAATTTATCAAGGTATGGATTTGTGTCTACTTTCTCGAACGAGGTACGAAAGTTCAGTGCCTCTGCTAAAGCCTTTGTCATCGTCGATTTTCCTACCCCAACAGTACCTGCAATCGTAATAACCGTTTGTGGTGGAATATCGTACTTCTCTCTTAAATTCATTATTGCAAACTCCTTTGTTGTAACGTATCTTTAATTATTTTTAAAACATGATTTAAATCATTTGGATTTTTTACAAAATCAAGCTGATCTCCATTAAATCGAATAACTGGAATTTCGGGATGCATGCTTTCAAAATGCTCGATAAAAGAATGATAGTCGGCCACAAGCTGCTCCATGTAATCACGTGAAATCATCTTTTCAAACTCTCGCCCTCTCATGGCGATACGCTTCATTAATGTCTCAACGCTGGCATATAAATAAACCACTACATTTGGAACAGGCATGTCTTTCGTTAAAATTCTATAGATCTCTTCATACTTCTCGTATTCAGTTGGTGCCAATGTACGCTTCGCAAATATTAAATTTTTAAAAATATGATAGTCTGCTACAACAGGTTTGGCATGAGCTAAACGAAATTTTTTAATATCGGTTAGTTGCTTATAGCGATTACAAAGGAAGAACATTTCCGTTTGGAAACTCCATTCCTCAATGTTTTCATAAAACTTATTTAAAAAAGGGTTTTCGTCTACAATTTCTTTTAATAGATGGTAATTTAATGTCGCTGCTATCTCTTTCGATAAAGAGGTTTTACCAACACCAATCGGACCTTCTACCGTAACAAATGGAACCGTCACCAGAAGCTCCTCCTTTTGTTCTATGGATTCGATCATTGTGTCCTACATAAAATGAATCAGTACCTTTCATTTTATCATAGTAGGAAAATGAAAAACAGAATCAACCTATTGTTCTAGTAAATTTACCTGTGGTATTCTCCTGATGATATAGAAAAAAGACATAGAAAAAAGACATCGAGAATCTACTTCCCGATGCCTTTATACCTTCTTATAATTTCACTCGTTGTAAACGAAGTGCATTTAATACAACCGATACTGAACTAAAGGCCATCGCTGCACCTGCTACCCATGGCGCAAGCAGACCGAGTGCAGCAATTGGAATACCTAATGTATTATAAGCAAATGCCCAAAATAGATTTTGTTTAATATTACGCATTGTTTTTCTACTCATTAGAATGGCATCCGCGATACTATTTAAGTCTCCACGAATAAGTGTAATATCTGCTGCTTCCATCGCCACATCTGTCCCTGTTCCAATTGCCATCCCAATATTCGCTGTTGCCAAGGCAGGTGCGTCATTAATACCGTCACCTACCATCGCCACTTTTTTCCCTTGGGCTTGAAGTTTTTTCACTTCATCAGCTTTACCTTCTGGTAAGACCTCGGCAATAACATGATTCACGCCTACCTCTGTTCCAATTGCTTGAGCAGTACGTTCGTTATCACCTGTCATCATAATGACCGTAATGCCCATATCCTGTAAACGACGAATAGCTTCTTTTGATGTATCTTTCACGGTATCAGCCACAGCGACTAAACCCGCATATTGCCCATTGATGGCAGCTAACATGGCTGTTTTACCGTTTCGTTCTAATTGCTCCATTGTTGGTAAAATATCATTAATACCAATTCCATATTGTTGCATTAATTTACGTGTGCCAATGACAATACCTTGACCTGAGACAGTTGCCTGCACACCATAACCAGGTATTGCTTCGAAGAATTGAACATCACCTAAAGCTATGCCGCGTTTTTCTATTCCTTGAACAATGGCTTCTGCTAGTGGATGCTCTGACTGCTTCTCTGCTGCGCCGATTAAGGATAAAAAGCGTGCTTCATCTTGCTCTGGCGCTAACAAAACATCTGTAAGCTCAGGTTTACCATGTGTCACCGTTCCTGTTTTATCTACAACAACTGTATCTATGCCTTGTGTTTGCTCTAAATGTTCTCCGCCTTTAAATAAAATACCAAACTCAGCTGCACGTCCAGAGCCTGCCATTATTGAAGTCGGTGTTGCTAACCCAAGTGCACATGGACAAGCAATGACAAGAACTGCGATTAATACCTCTAAAGCAGGTGTAAATTCACCTGGACGGACCCAAATAATCCAAATTAAAAAAGTGACAATGGCTATGCCAACAACAATAGGTACGAAAATACCCGAAATCTGATCTGCTAAACGTTGAATAGGTGCTTTCGATCCTTGAGCATCTTCGACCACTTTAATAATTTGTGCTAATGCTGTATCTCGGCCAACCTTTGTTGCAGTCATTTTAATAAAACCATTTTTGTTAATCGTTGAGCCAAATAATAGATCACCTTGCTTTTTATCAACTGGTAGACTCTCTCCTGTTAACATCGATTCATCAACAGCTGTTGTCCCCTCTATTACCTCACCATCTACAGGAATTTTTTCACCTGGTTTCACTAAAATAACATCGCCAATGATGACTTCTTCTAATGGGACCTCTTTTTCTACACCGTCACGTACAACGATAGCTGTTTTTGCTTGGAGTCCCATTAGTTTTTTTATGGCTTCAGATGAGCGTCCTTTTGCCTTTGCCTCAAATAATTTACCTAATAAAATAAGTGTAATTAAAACAGCACTCGTTTCAAAATAAAGATGTGGACCATGGTGTGATCCTATCGTTACAATCGCTTGATAGACACTATAGAAATAGGCCGCTGATGTTCCCATTACAACAAGCACATCCATATTTGCACTACCATTGCGTAATGCTTTATATGCCCCTACATAAAATTGCTTACCAATTATAAATTGCACAGGAGTAGCCAATACCATTTGGACCCATGGATTCATTAGAAATTCTGGAACATATAAAAATGATGTAAAGGAAAAATGACCAACCATCGTCCAAAGCAGTGGTAATGAAAGAATAGCCGATAAAATAAATTTATGTTGTTGCTGTTTAATTGCTTTTTCGCGATGATCTACAGTTTCCTGTTCATCTGCCTTTTGATGTGCCCCATAGCCTAGCTTCTCAACCTTTGTAATGATATCTGCGATGGATACTTCCGAAGGATTAAACTCAATCATCGCTTTTTCCAGTGCTAAGTTAACATTAGCAGAGGAAATACCACTTAGCTTATTTAACCCTTTTTCAATGCGAGTGGCACAAGCTGCACATGTCATACCTGTAATATCAAGCTCAGCTTTTTGTTTAACAACACCATAGCCAAGTGCTTCTATTTTTCTTTCAAAATCTGCTTCACTTAGTTTAGCTGGGTCATATTTAATAGATGATTTTTCAAGTGCTAAATTTACTGTTGCATTTTCTACACCATCCATTTTATTTAAACCTTTTTCTATACGAGTGGCACAGGCTGCACATGTCATACCTGTAATTTGCAAATTAGCTTCTTTACTAGCAGAACTCATTTACCATTCACCTCTCCTTATACCAACAGGGGGTATATAATTTTGAAAATAAGAGAGTGCTACAGGAGCACTCTACAATTATTATTTTACGTCATATCCTTGATCATCAATTGTTTCTTTAATTTGGTCAAGTGAAACTTGTGCATCATCAAATGCAACATCAACTAAACCTTCTGCTAAATTTACTTTTACTTGTTCAACACCAGCTAAAGCACCGACACTTTTTTCCACAGCGTTTACACAATGACCACATGACATTCCTTGTACGTTTAATGTTACGTTTTGCATAATAAAATCTCTCCTTTTGTATGTTTTCAATCTATTTTTTCATTAACTTTTGAATTGTTACTACTAACTCATCTAATACTGTCTCATCGCCCTCTGATAGACGATCCACTACACAACCCTTTAAATGACCTTCTAATAATATTTTAGCCACACTATTTAATGCAGATTGTGTAGCAGATAGTTGCGTAATAATATCATCACAGTAAACGTCTTTATCAATCATTCCCTTAATACCACGAATCTGTCCTTCAATACGATTTAAGCGGGTTGTTAAATCCTTTTTCACACGCTCAGGGTGATGACTTTTTCGGCAAGACGTAGCTTCCTCTGTATGACAAGCATCCTCTTTTACTGTCTCCTCCATTCACTACACCTCCTATTTGTAATTATCATACTATACCCGAGAAGGGTATGCAAGCCATAAAAAAATTTATTTATCATCATGATGATGTTCATGGTCATTTTCTAATTTACATAAAATAGACTCATCATGTCGATGTAATGCTGTTTCTAATTGAATTGTTACATGCTTTATGCCCTTATGCTGAAGATTATGCTCAATTTTCCGCAAGATATGCTCACTCTCAGCTATTTTCAATTGATCATTTACAACGGCATGACACGATAATGCATTCGTTCCACTAGTAATTGTCCAGATGTGTAAATCGTGAATACTTTCTATTCCTTCAGTTTGCTCTATTAACTGAATAATCTCCTGAACATCTACATTTGAAGGTGTCCCCTCCATTAAGACATGGATTGAGGCTTTTGTGACATGGTAGCCACTTCGTACGACCAATAATGCAACAATAACGCTAGCAAGAGGATCTGCCCAGCCCCAGCCAAAAAACATAATTAATAATGCCGCAACAATAGCCCCTACAGACCCTAGCATATCACTTAGTACATGTAAAAAGGCTCCGCGCATATTTAAATTGTCCTTTGTATCACTTCCACGCATCATAATCCAGGCAACTAAAATATTAACGAACAAACCAATTGTACTTATAATAAGCATTCCTGTTGTAGCTACTTCTGGTGGGTTTGTAAATCGTTCAATCGCTTCATAGAAAATGAATAATGCTATTCCTATTAGTGTAATACCATTCAATACAGCAGCTAAAATCTCAAATCGTTTATAGCCGTATGTTTTACTATAGCTTGCAGCTTTTTCCCCAAACATAAAAGCTAACATCGCTATACCTAAAGAGATCGAGTCACTTAACATATGCCCTGCATCTGATAAAAGAGCCAAACTATTTGTTAAAAAGCCACCAATGGCTTCCACTACCATATACACTGTAATAATAATAAACGACAGTAATAATACCTTTTTATTTGCGCCATGTGTATGATCATGGCCATGATCGTGTTGATGTCCCATTGTTATTCCCCATTTCATTTAGTTATGAGCTGCATGCTCAATGGCCTGCTTCAATAAATTCATAATGTGATCATCGTCCTTAGAATAATATAAGGTTGTTCCCTCTCTTCTAAATTTCACCAATCTTAAATTTTTAAGAAAGCGTAATTGGTGGGAAACGGTTGATTGGCCTAAATCTAAAATTTCTGCAATATCATTTACAGAATGTTCATCTGAACAAAGTAAGTTTAAAATACGAATTCGTGTTGGATCACTCAAGGCTTTAAAAGTCTGAGATACTACAAATAATGTCTCTTCATCTAAATGCTGATCAATATTTTTTTGCATTTCTGAACTGTTTAATTTTTCATCCATAGAAGTTTACCCCATTCTTCAATATTTATATATGATCATGTGTTCATATATAAATATATAGGGATATTTTAGGGATGTCAATACATAATGCTTTGGAAATCTGCAAGAAGTTAAAAGTAGCAATTACTCATTAAGCAGGATAAACTACTTTTAAGGGGAGATATTTAGTGGATATTTTTGAAGCAGATCGTTTATTTATGAAACAAGCATTAGAGGAAGCTCAACACGCAGCCTTACTTGGGGAAGTACCAATTGGTGCAGTACTTGTTTATCAAGGAAAAATCATTGCACGTGCACATAATTTACGAGAAACAACGCAAAATGCAACAACACATGCGGAGCTGTTAGTGATTCAAGAAGCCTGCAAAAAAATAGGAAGTTGGCGACTGGAAGATACTACTCTTTATGTTACATTGGAGCCTTGTCCAATGTGTGCAGGAGCCATTCTCCAATCACGTGTGCCCCGGGTTGTTTATGGTGCAAGAGATCAAAAAGCTGGCTGTGTAGATTCTCTTTACCATTTATTAAATGATGAACGCTTTAATCATGAATGTGATGTAACAGAAGGGATTTTAGCCGAGGAATGTGGTCAAATTTTAACAGACTTTTTTAAGGCATTACGAGACCGTAAAAAGGCTGAGAAAAAAGCACGATTAGCTTCCAACAATGTAAATGGTCATTAATGAAGGTGCCTCCTAATGAGACACCTTCTTTATATTTAAGGGAATGGCGATATATATGAAATGTGTCGTAGCAGCGACAGCATCTTCATAACTAATTTATTGAGCTTGAATAGTGGATTGTGTAAAAACACATTCTCCTTCGATATATGTAGCGAATGGTTTTACATGCATAAGCTGGTTATGTGAAAGGGTCATCAGATCATCTGTTAGTACAACAAAATTAGCTTCATAGCCCTCTTTTAACTGACCAACGTTCTCCATACGAATCATCGTCTTGGCATCAACTGTATATAGCTGTATTGCCTCCTCTACAGAGATTTTTTCTGCCGCGCCTAAATCTGTTCCATCATAAGCTCTTCGTGTAACAGCAGCTTGTATCGTAACAAAGGGATTAGCCGCTTCTGCCCAAGATGTGGCAGGCGCATCTGAAGAGAGTGCTGTCGCAATACCCCTCTGTAGAAATGTTTGTACACCATATAAAGTCTGTGTTTTTTCTAGCCCCAGGTTCTCTAAATAACTCTCAATTTCGCAGAATAAGAAGATGGGTTGTGGCACAAAGCCTATCCCCCATTCAGCAGCTTTTTGCAAGGCACTTTCAGAAGGCATGGCGGCATGCTCAATACGAACAGAAGGTGCATCTGTTAACCAAGCTTTTTCCTCATAAAATGTGTCGACAATTAAATCAATGGCTCTGTCCCCCATTGCATGAACCACTAATTGAATACCACATTCTTTTGCTTCCGCAGCAGCCGCTAGCAGCTCCTCTTTCGAAGTCATTGCTATGCCTTTTTCTTTACTTCCCAAAAATGGCTCAGAAACAAGTGCTGTACGGCCTGAAACACTGCCATCCGAAAATAGCTTGATGCCTCCAATATAGGCTCCTGCAGAACGATCGATATTATCTGCTGTTAACAGCTCATATCGTTGAATATCCTCCCAAACATAATAAACTGCTACACGTTGCTTAAAGCCTTTTTCTCGGGCTTTACGGTACAGGCTTAAATAATCAATCGGTGCTACAGTGGCCATTAATTCCGTAATACTTGTTACACCATAGGATGCCAAAGTTTGTGATAGCTTTAGAAGCCTGTTGACAATTTCTTCTTCAGTGGGTGTAGGTAAATGCTGTAGCACTAGATTTCGTGCATTTTCACGCAGTACGCCTGTAGGTTCCCCATTGTCATTACGATCGATTTGCCCACCCTTTGGATCAGGGGTATCCTTTGTAATACCTGCAATTGCTAATGCCTTGCTATTGACCGATATAATATGACCACATGTACGCATAACAATGATAGGTAATTCAGTGGAAGCAAGATCTAAATCCTCTTTTAAAGGCGCTCTTCTTTCTTTTAGTTTTCCTTCATCATAACCCCAGCCTAATATCCATCCACGCTGACTTGCATCATATTTGGCCAGTGCATTAATTATGTCCTCAATGGAATGAATATATGGAGGGAGGCATGCCACTTGTTCCAAAACATCCGCTAGCATAATTGGATGCATATGAGCGTCAATTATCCCAGGAATAATGACCTTTCCTTGTACATCTATTATTTCTCCCTGATAGGGAGGTAATTGATCCTGTTGTCCAATCCAAAGTATTTTTCCGTCTTCAATCACCATGGCAGTTGCAGATGGCTGATTAATATCTGCCGTATAAATCTTTGCGTTACAAATAATTTTCATCATTTTTCAACTCCTATTTCTTCCATACCAAAAGTAGATTTTTCAGGATCTTCTGCTTTCAGCACCCTATGCAAAATAGTACCGATAATAAAGCCAACAATAGATGGTATAATCCAAGCAAATCCGCTAGACTGCAATGGTAAATGTAAGACCATCTGTGTCACACCAGGTATGGTAATTTCATAGCTAGCAAATGTTTCAACAACGCTTACTAGAAATGCAAATAGTACTGTTCCTTTATAGGCTCCTGCATTTGGCACAAAACGATCAAAAGCCCCCAGTAGCACAAGTACAATAATGACAGGATAAATTACCAAGAAAATGGGCAATGTATTTTCGACGATGGCACCTACACCTAAGGAGCCGATAGTTGCGCCTACTTATTCTTATATTATAAGAGATAAAAAATATAAGATTTATAATCCATAAATTTTTAAATAAATTTTTATTTTTAGAAAATGAAAAATTCACAATTACTAAAATTAATTGTGTAAAAAAAACAGCTCCATATACTTTCCAACTAATATCAATTGTTGATACTATTATCACTGATACTATACTAGATATAATCGCTAAATTAATTAATGCTTTATTCATAAAAAGCCTCCCTATCCACTTATATCACACTTGGGTTTTTTTATCAAAAACAAAAGTAGAAATTTGCAAAGAAGATTTTTGCAAAGTATCTTTTTATAAAGTATACTTTAGTTATTAAATAGTAAGTTCGAAGATATATATGAGGAGATGAAGAGATGGCAATTACAATCGTGGTTGGTAACTTTAAAGGTGGCGTAGGCAAGACCAAAGTTTCGGTAATGGCGAGCTGGGAGTTAGCCTTCGCTCGCGAGAAGAAGGTCCTTTTAGTTGATATGGACCCACAAGGTAATGCAAGTACACTTATTGCACGTTCAACAGGTGTAACGGAGATTAATACAAGTATTTTTGAGGGCTTCCAAAATGGTTCATTAAAAGATTGTATCGTTGAAGTATCGGATAATCTACATATGATTCCGGCACAAGTATCGTTTAAAAACTTCCCTAAATTTTTATATTCAAATATAAAGGAAGAGATTGATCAAGTTTCTTATTTAAAGAAGCTGCTGGATCCAATTCGTGACGACTACGACTACATCTTTATTGATGTTCCACCGACTATCAGTGACTTCTCGGATAATGCAATGATGGCTGCGGATTACGTGTTAATTATCCTACAAGCTCAAGAGCTGTCGCTTGAAGGTGCTGAAACGTATGTTAAGTATCTACAATTCATGGCCGACAACTACGATGCGGACATTCAGGTGGCTGGCGTTCTGCCGGTATTACTTCGTCCAGGCGGGCGTGTTGATATGTCGACAATTGAGCGTGCAAAAGAAATGTTCGGTGAAGATAACGTAATGGAAAATGTCATTAAGCATTTGGAACGCCTCAAAGCTTGGGACGTAACAGGCATTACAGACAACGATATGCATGACCGTAAAGCACACCGAGTGTTCTTAGATGTGATTGATGAATTAGAGGAAAAACTAGCACAGTTTGAGGAGGCTGGTAAGTATGAGTAATGAAAAAGGAGGATTAATTAAAAAGAAGAAAAAGCCGGCAATCATGCAGCCTTCTATTCCTGTGAAAAAAAATGATATGGACTTCGGTTACGTTGCGCCTACAAAACAGGACGAGCCACCTCCCTTGGTTGAACCAACAGTTGTTGGAAAAGAAGTCACAAAGATTGAACCGGCTCAGCCACGTAAAAAGCTGGGCGTCGGTAAAACAAATAGCACGAAAAGTTTAAAAGTGCCGACAGTCATTCACAGCGAAATCAATTTATTAGGTTCATTTATGGATGAAGGCAAAACATACGTGATTTTACAAAAGCTAATTGATAGTTACGTAAAAAACGAATTGACGAATCGTCAACAACGCCAGTTTGAATTTATGGTAGAGGCATTTCACGAGGATAAATAAACAGAATACCTAAAAAAAGTAAGAATTTCTACTTTATTTTAGGTTTAATACAAAAAAGAGAACGCGTGTACCAAGCGACACGAGTTCTCTTTATCCGATACGCTAACGCATGTACCAAGCGACATGAGTTAAACGTTTCTATACTATATTGTATGCCCATTATAACAAAAAATTAGACATTTTGTCTAGAGACAAACGGAGGTGCCATTTCTTTTGCAACAATTACCCTCAGACGAAACACTTGATATATTAATTTGTTTCGATGAAAGTGGAAAACAAAATAGCGACCCTATTCGTATGCACGCCGTGAGACAATCGATAAGTATTCGTATGCAGCGACATTAGAAGAGATTAAAGAGAATGATTATAACTTAAATATTCCTCGTTATGTGGATACGTTTGAGGAAGAAGAAGCGATTGATTTACAAGCTGTGACAAAGCGTTTAGAAGAGATTGATGCGGAGATTGCGGAAGTAGATCAGGAATTGGCGAAGTTCTTTAAGGAATTGGGGGTGTAAGGAATGAATGCACCAAAATTAAGGTTTAAAGAATTTACTAAGAGTTGGAACAACAAGAAACTTGATCACTTATTAGTTGAATCAAAAGAAAAATCTTTAGGTGATGAGAATGGAATAGTTCTAACATCCTCTAGAAAAGGATTATTTCCACGTTCTACCTATTTTGATGGAAGAGAAGATGAAAACACAGTTGGTTACTCTTTAGTTCCAAAAGACAGTTTTACTTATCGCCAAATGAGTGATGACCATAAACTACCCGCCTTACCCGAGGGTGTTTACTACATAGCGACCAAGGGTCCGTTTACACATCAGTAGCCTTTCAAAAGGCAGTCAAAGAAAAAGGCATTACCATGTTCCTTCAATATTTCTTTTGCCCCTCCAAGATTCGCAGCAACTAGTACATGTTTGGCTGTGAACTAAGTACTATCTTCCATTACAACACCCTTTACAACTGTTTGCTCTATCCCTTAGTTCAAAGACTACGTGTGCCAAGTCTTTGGTTTTAATTTTTAAATCCGATAAGGTAGATACTCCCCTATTATTTAACCAATCCTGTATCTATAATGGTCACGGTTACAGTAGGGTTAATGTTTACTCGATCAATTGACTTGGGCCAGTCTAGGTTTTTCCATGTGTGATAATCCATTTTTCTTTTTATATACTTTCCTAAACCGAGATTATCTATTTGATGTTCCTTCATAATTTCTAATATTTCATTTATTTCATTTTCTAAATATTCTTGAATATCTCTCTCCATCTCTGCCATTTGTTTCTCATTATTAATATCTTTTTTTCCTTGGTATTCCAGTAAAAATCCTTTGAGTTCAATTGACAAATTCACATTGATATCTTGATTATTATTTAATTCAACCTTTATATTTCTTTTATTCTTTAAAAAACTAAATAATACGTTCTCTTCTTTATTAATTTTAATTAATAATTTGCCCTCTTTAAACTCACCAGTTAAAAGAAAGAAAACTCTTGCTTTTATTTCTGGTAGTGATGTTTTTAACTGATCATCACTAAATAATGCAATACCTTCCGACATGATTCCATCTTCAGATTGTAAAATAATTGGAGCAATAGGATCAATAGCGTCATCTAGGTAATCTCTCGCAAACTTAAGTATATCCATTTCAGGAATGGTATTTAACCTTGCTTCTTTTTTCAAAAGCTCTTCGATAACACTATCAACCATTTGAAAATTGGGATAGTCTTTAGATAGCATTTGTTGTGGGCTGCCTTTTACAATAGACAGTTTTACAGTTGGTCTTAAAACTGGATCACGATAGAATGTATCGATTAAATCCCATACTCCTTTTTCTGCAAGGTTCTCTCCAATTAGAATACTCCTTACTTGACCCAAAACTAGATTTTTATCTGTCTTTTGATTCAAAAATAACATTGATTCCCTTGGAGTATCAACTACAGTAGTGTTTGTTTGCTGTTCTAAGGTTTCTGCTATTGGAAATGAGACGGTTACTTTAAGCTTTCCGATATCCTCTCCTTCCTCAATTGACTCATAACCTATTGTATGAATAAATCCTAACTCCTCAACAATTTTTTGGTCCATACATCCCGATTGCATCAACAAGATTAGACTAATCAGTAAAATTCTAGCCATTACTTCTCCTTTTTTTAAAAATAATCATCAATAATAATAGTGGTAAGAAGACAGATAGGAACAATTGAACTTTTGTTAAGGCAGATAACAAAATGATTGATTCTTTTTTTGTTACAAAAGGGAGAGTTGATAAATATCCAACTATCAATAATACAAAAACAATAAGATTATCACTCCATTTAACCACCCTTTTTAAGGTAACTAAACTAATCCAGACATACATCGTAATAGTAATTAACACCTTTAAATAAAATAATATAAAAATGATAGAGTCCAATCGTTCAATAAATTCAAATTCGATATATTTCATTAAAGTTACTACTGGGTAAACTTGACGAGTTAATTGTTGTATACTGTTAAATCCATAACTAAATATAGTAACAATCAAATATACAAAGGAAGTATATAAGTGGGCCCAAAAAACATATTTAAAACCGCTTTTCTCTTTACTTATATACGGGAACATAAATAGTATGACTTCAAACCCTAGAAATGCAGTATATAATTCGATAATCCCTCCATAAAAGTCCTTATTTTCATTAAACAAAAATGTAGAAAATTGCAAAAAGGAGAAGTCAGGAACAAAATAAAATAAAAGAAATATTATTGGTGCAGATAAAAAGAAAAATATAGTAGTGATATGAACTATTGTTATAATTCCTCTTGTGACAAGGTAAAAAGCAAGAATTAATGTTAACAGTACAAACCACTGTATATCAGTATAAGGAAAATATAAAAACTTCATAACATGTGCATAGTGTTTTGCGATTGTAACAGCAAGAATTGACCAGAATATGCTTAAAGAAATATATAAAAGCATTAGTATCATCTTTGCCTTTGAATTTAAACTCTCAATTGTTTCAAAAATCGACTCACCTTTATTAAAACTATAAATTTTAGCAATCAATCCAATATGAATCAAAACAACAACTGAAATAGGTATAATCATGATCCAACCGTTATATCCAAAATGATCGGCTATAATATTTGGTAAGCTAAAGAACACTATACCCATTTGAGTCATATAGGTAATAAAAAATAAATAGAACGGTTTAAATTTTTCATTTTGCATATTTAGGCTCTTCCTTAACTTATTTCTTAAAGAACTGATAAGGAGCACGAATAATAGTATCTTTTAAGTCCTTCAAAGATAATGGTGCTATAGGTTTAAAATAATACTCCCCCATATTTTTTAAACTGCAAAGATGAATTAATAAAATAATAAATCCGAAAATTATTCCAAAGAATCCCGCTAGTGATGCAAGAATAATAAAAATAAATCGAGCAATTCTTAAAGAAGCGGTCATAATAATATGTGGAACTACAAAAGAAGATATAGCAGATATAGAAACAACTATAATTAGTATACTACTCGTAAAACCAGCCTCTACTGCAGCAGTACCAATAACTATACCTCCAACTATACCAATTGTTTGTCCTATTTTAGACGGTAGTCTTGCTCCTGCTTCTCTTAACAACTCAATAATACTCTCAATAATTAATGCCTCAATTAGTGGGTTAAATGGCACATCATTTCTTGATTTAATAGACTCATGCAGTAATTTAACAGGAATAATCTCATAGTGAAACATAGATACTGCTACATAGAATGCAGAAGCAAATAATGTTATTACTAATGCAGCAAATCTTAATGCCCTGGATAGAGTACCAAGTAACCATCTTTGGTTGTAATCATCTGGAGATTGAAAAAATTCAAAAAAACTAGTTGGGGTTGATAATGAATAGGGACTACCATCTAACAAACAAATAACTCTTCCCTCAAGCAACTTTGAAGTTGAAACATCTGGACGCTCTGTCGTAAAATATTGTGGGAAAATAGAAAGCGGCTTCCTGTCTAAGTATTGTATTAGTTGATTTAAATCATTAATCCCTTTTATGTCAATGTTATTGATTCTTTCTTGCAATTCTTTAACTACCACAGGGGAAGTAATACCCTCAATATATAATAGATACATTTTCGTTTGAGTTATCGTGCCTATTTTATTACTAAGGACCTTTAAACAGTCTGATTTTATTCTTCTCCTAATCATAGATAAGTTAGTTCCAATGTCTTCTATAAAAGCTTCTTTAGGTCCTACAATCACAGTTTCAATTTCTGCTGCTGCAACACTTCTTGTTTTTGGAACATAAATATCAACTGCATATGCTAGTGAATTTTTAAAAATGACTAATGCTTTTCCTTCCAGAATCCCATTAACCATTGAGTTAATATCTTCTTCTTGTTTAAATTCTTTTCTTCTTAATATATTTATCACTTCATCGTTTTTTATATTTGAAAATGGTTGTACAATATTATTTCTCAATTCCTCTTCCCCTACTAAATGCCCGAAAAATAATACCTCAATTTCTAACTCAGGAAATGTCCTAGTTACTAAATCATCACAATCATCTAGTCTACCCTTAATATGTTCAGACAGATTTTTGTTTATATACATAATAAATTCCTCTCAAAACGTTATTAACGTAAGTATTGCAAAATTGTGTTATTTTTATTCAGAATTTTGTTAAACCGCTTCTCTCTCATATAGTCAGTATTGCAAAATTATGTGAGGTAAAGACAAATGCCCCTTGAAGCCTATCGTACATGTGAAGGAAGCTCTCGATCGTTTAATGTGCCTTTAGGTTATATCATCTTTTGGTAAATTAAAATACTTCGCAATTTTTGGTTTACAACGGTAACAATTGCGTTTATCAAAGCGAGATGCCATGTTTGAATACATAACTTTAATAACTGAAAAAAGCGCTCTTCTTATCAAAGAACAGCACCTAGATTTTGGAATAACTAGGTTAAGTAAATAACCCAATTTCTTTTATTCATCATTCATATAAATCTAATTGATAATAGACAATGTCTAACCATTTTCCAAATTTATATCTGATATGTTTTAATCTACCGACCAAATGAAAACCAAACTGTTCATGCAATTTGAAGCTTCCAACATTTTCTGAATCAATAACAGCAATTAACGTTCTCACTTTTCGTTTCTTCGCTTCTTCAATTAATTTTTGTAAAAGTTGTTTTCTAACCCCCTTTCCTTGATGTTTTGATGAGACATAAACAGAATGTTCCATGGAAAATTTATACCCTTCATTTGGATAAAATCGTTTAAATGTGGCAAAACCAATGACTTCTCATTTCTTCATAAATGTACATCGGGTTATTTTCCTTTACATTTTCCAAAAACCATCTTTGTTTTTCTTCCAACGTTTCTGGCTCTGTGTCTTTTTTAACTTCATCGCATAATCTCCCTAATTACAAAAACTCATCCACATCATCTGATTTCAACTTAATATAATGCTCCATAATCGTGTGATGTGATTTATGGCCAGACTGCTTCGCGATTGTCGGGATATCGGCGCCTTTTTGATACATTGCCGTAATTTGTGTTTTACGGAACGTGTACGGCGCAAATCCAAGCCAGCTTTGAATCGCTTGGTTATAGCTCACTTCACTAATCTGTCGGCTCGTGTGGTTCCCCCATTTATCAGCTGCACCGACAAAGTAATCTTCCGGCATTAATTCACATGCAGCGATATAATTCTGCACCGCCTGCACGCATTCCAGCGTTAGGCGTTTTTCTTTCATCTCGCCCTGCTTCACCATCATCACCTGGACCGTACGATTTTCTAAATCAAAGTCACTTACTTTGAGGCGCACCATTTCCGACGGCCGATTTGCTGTAATCAGGTTAACTAAACAAATGGCACGCTTGCGAATATCGCTTTTTTTGTGGGTATCGTAACGATCAATGAGACGTAGCACATCACTTTGCTTTTCAGCTCGTTTCCCCCTCATCGGCTTTAAGCGTAGATACTCTTCTTGATCGTATAAGCTACGCAGTAATTTAATGCTCCCTTCCTGCTCTGGGGTCACTTGAAATCCGTATTCATTCGTTAACCAATACTTCACGCCGGCTAAGCGACGGTTAAAAGTCGATAAACGGACTTGCTGCTGCGTGACTAACTCATGGAGATACAGCTCTAAAGCATCAAAATCCTTCGCCAATAGATGCTGGTCGCAAAAGGCTTGAAACAAATTGAAGTCCGATTGGTACCGATCCAATTTCTCCTGCCGAATTGCCTGCAGCGTCTCATCCTTTTGCTTCGTCATTTTATATTGCTGCAAAGAAAATAGTGTTTCTTCCATTATATATGTCCCTCCTCGCGTTAAAATAAGTATATATTTCAAAAGTAGAAATTTCCACCTTTGAAAAGTTTCTTTTTGTGTTTTTTATATCTTCATATAAGAACTTACGTTTTTTTTATTATAAAATTTTCAACCTTAAACAACAGTCTTTTTTTAAGGTTGATAGATATTTTCTATCCCTTAAATTTCTTTATTTTTAAAATAAATCATACTTTCATAAATTGAGATAATGTTCATGAACACAGCAAAAAAAAAGAGGAAATTATCAAAGCAAAGACAAGTCATCATCCCTAAATTTTATTTTGATGCTTTACAGATGTAAGATGTAAGAGGAAGTAAAGATTGGATAAGTATAAAATGGAATTAAATTGATCCAGTACATAAAATGGCAAACGATTTTACCGAACAACTATTAATTGGCTTAGTGGAAAATGATTCAGTGGACAGGAGCTAGTCAAAATGTTTAAAGAGGCAACCAAATCAACTGGTTGGACGGTTTTTCATTCTGAAAATGGAGATAACACTATATTATAGAAGAAACTCGTGGTAAATTTGTTTTATTGAAGCTAAAAGATCCACGCCTTATTGCACATACAAAAATACGTTGGGTTTTTATCCAACGCATTTTAGATATTAAGAAGATTTAATTAAACTCTTTCTTTAATACTCCTAGCGTCTTCAACTTCATTATCAATACTACCAGGTTCTCTATACTGGTCTTTTATATCTTCTATATCAACTTTTGTAAATTGATCTGGTGAAACTGATCCTTTTATTTTCATAGCAACATAATATGCAACAATAGAAACTATTAATGATTGAACAGCTGGTAATCCAAATGGGTATACATATTGAGTCAGATATCCCACAAAAGTACCTACGACAAGAGCAATAGTTGCCATCCAATTCCAACCTTCATTTTCAGCCCATTGTTGTTTACGTACTAAAAAGAAATCGCTCATCATTACCCCAGCGATTGCTGGATATATCAATGCTGTCATATATAGGAAATCTGTGAAATAATCTAAGATTCCTGCAAGAGCTATTACAATTGCAATGATTGTTCCACCTAATGTTAGTAATGCCCGCCCTTTCCCAGAGTTTACATTCAACATGTTCGCTAGTGCTAATCCCATACTATAGTTATTTACAATTTGGCTAGTCCACGTCGCAAACCATAAGATTAGGAAGCCCCAAACAGGGAAGCCCATGTTTAACATAACAGTTACTATATCTGCTTCTCCTACGCCAACAGACATAATTGCCCCAACATAAAATAATGGAATTCCTACACCTACAATCCCTATAGGTATTAATAAATTATCTTTCACTTTCGGCTTCGCATATCTAGTATAGTCTGATGCTATAACCCATTGTGAAACGTTAACCCCGATAACAAGACTTATTGCTGCAAGGATCGTCATATTTGGTTCAGGATTCCAAGAAGTGATTGTGTCCCAACCTATATTCTTAAATGCTAAGTAAATTCCACCGATTATCAAAATAAGTCCAGCTGGTACTGCAATGTAATCAGTCCACTTCATTGATGAATAACCGATTATTGCAGGCAGGGCAAATAATGCTCCAGCTATCACGGTAATTAAAGCCCACGCACCCCACTCTGTAGTATAGTCAATTCCAAACATAGCAGATATAGCGTTACCTGCAACCGCAGTTTGAAGTGCCCACCATCCCATAGATACGATAAAAATAGTTAATCCTACAATAAATCTAGCTTGTAGAGCACCGAAACTTGATTTTGCAATAACTGAAGATGCACGTCCCGTTTTTGCACCTATATAACCTTGTATAAAGTTTCCTGGCCATTGAAATACAACCATAGACAGTACTACTATTAGTAAAATCTCTGCTAAAGAAAAGCCACCTGTAAGAGAAGCCCCTACCATTAAAACAGGTATTGTAAACTCTAGACCACCAAAGATCATGGCTGGTGTCATCCAATGTTGCCTTTCATTTAAAGGTACTGCAGCTAATGCTTCATCTTTCCCAATTGCTGATTTTTTTTCTAGTTCACTCATTTCACTCACTACCTTTCTGAATTTTCAGACTTCTATAATGGCAACCTATTTTTTATAACTAGCTCTCTCGGATAATTATTAATACGTTCAAAACCAGATTGTGTAACCACTACAATATCTTCAATTCTGACTCCGAATTTTTCGCTAAGGTATCCTCCTGGCTCTACACTTATCACCATACCTTCTTCAAGAAGTTGATCATTATTAAATGTCACAAATGGCTCCTCATGTACTTCTATACCTAAGCCATGACCTGTCCTATGTGTAAATTGAGCGCCATAACCAGCTTCAGTAATTATATCTCTAGCTACTCTATCAATCTCTTTTAATGGTACGCCAGGTTTTATAGCTTTAACTGCTTCTTCCTGCGCATACTTAACTGTGTTGTATACAGTCTGCATTTCCTCAGTCACACTATCTCCAATGAATATAGTCCTAGTAATATCTGAGCAATAGAAATCTTTAATTCCTCCTATATCAATAACCACCATATCTCCCTCTGAAATTTTTGTTTCACCTGAATGATGGTGAGGAACTGCTCCATTTTTCCCTGCCCCTACAACAGGATTAAAAGACATCTTTTTGACATTATGCATCTCAAACAAACGTTGGATTTCATCAACAACTTCTAATTCAGTCATACCTACTTTAATAAAATCTATTGTTTTACCTACAACTTCGTCAGCTATAGCCCCTGATTTTTTCAATAATTCTATCTCACGTAAATCTTTTTTTAATCTTAATTTACCTATGATACTAGTACTATCTACAAATTTAATATTGTTATTAAGCTGAATTAAGTTTATTAAATTTAGACTTGGCCACTGGTTATCAATAGAAATAACCCCTTCATTAGGGAGAAACTCTCCTAAAATCTCAATAGATTTATCACCGTCCTTCCAAAATACAGTTTGAAATAGCGTTGGATTAGTAATTTCTTCTTTAGACATTTCATGTATAAGCATAATTGGCTGACCTGCTTTATTAATAACAATCGCCTGTAATCTTTCATGTGATTCTAGCCATGTCCCGCTAAAATAGAAAAAGTTTGCTGAAGACGTTACTAAAAGAGCATCTATATTTAAATCATTCAAAATTTCCTGAGCTTTTTTGATACGATCTTGGTATATCAATTCAACATTCTCCTTTTTAAAAAGGCTTCCTTCTATTATTAGTGTAATAATAGAAGGAAGAACCCTCATGTAATTTATCTAGAAACTAGAGCCCATACTATTTCACAATCTTCTTGGCCATCATTATATGCCCAATGTTTTTCTCCGTGTGGAATAAATGTCGCTTGTCCTGCAACTACCCTATATTCTTTTCCGCCACTCATTGTTAGCATAGAACCCTTTAATATTAATCCATATTCATCCTGGGTATGAGATCCAGTACCTTCTAGAGGAATTCTAGCACCAGGCGGAATAATTACTGTTCCAAAAGCTGTTCTTCCACCTTCAATTACAGTTTCGTCAAATATAGTTTTCATAATGACTTCTGTTTGGCTGCTAGATTTCACATCACTAGTTGATACGATTTCCATTTATTCGCCCTCCTTTTGTTTGCGCTCTGCAGAAAGCCCCACGACTTCTAGTGTTTTAGGGTTTAAAGTAACACCATAGTCCTTTTCAGCTTGTTCCACTGTGATGTATTCATTTTTTACATCCCATATCACTTTATCGATAGGTCGATCTAGTGGATTCCCATAGCCTCCACCTGAACCAGTGACTAGTCTTGTAACATCATTTTTACTTAACGGGAATTGATTATACTTCCCATATGGTCCGAATGTTTCACCATTACTCTTAACAAATTCAAAGTAATTAGTAGAACCTTCTTTACCTTCATTTGTTCCCCATGTGTTATATTTATGACGACCAAAGGAACCAGTAAAGTACTGATTATCTGTTAATGAACGGTAGGCTCTTGTAACTCCATAACCACCTCTAAATTCGCCGGCACCCATTCCATCAGTATTTAAGCTATATTCATCTATTAATACACCATTTCTAGTTTCACAAACTTCTACTGGAATATTGAATGTTTCGCCATCTAATATACAGAACTGAGCAGAGGCACCATCTTTTTCTCTGTCTCCACCCCATCCACCTACAGATGGTTCAACGATTAAGAATGGTTCATTTGTATCTTGATGTTTTCCACCAAGAATAGCTACACAAACCGATAAGAAGTGCCCAGCAGATAGACGGTCAGGTACTAATGGTGCTAGAGCTTTCCAAACTAAGTCTGTTCCAAATAACATTGACTCCCAATACATAGATACTGGTGCAGGTCGTACTGCATTGAATATTGAACCTGCATCAGTAATTACACGTAAAGGTCGGAAAGAGCCATCATTTACATCTTGTGATGGATTAGTTACAGCAAGATAAATAGTTCGAACTGCTGAAATTAGACCAGTTAAGGTACAATTTATAGATCCAGTTACTTGTGGATGACTTCCTCGGAAATCACATATAAACTCAGTATCAGTAATTTCAACTTTTACTTGTACTTTAAAAGGACCTTTTTCAATTCCATCATCATCAATATAATCTACCGCTTCAAATGTTCCTTTAGGTAGATTTTTTAATGATTTAAGTGCAATTTGTTCTCCATGATCTAATAAATAGTTAATAGAGTTTACAACTGTTTCTTTATCGTATTTTTCGCATAATTCCTGAACTCGTCTCTCACCAGTTTTTAGAGCAGCAACTTGAGCCCACATATCTCCTAATGATAGATCTGGAAATCTCACATTCGCAGCAATAATTTCAACAACAGATTGATTTAAAACTCCCTGATCGTAAAGTTTTACACAAGGGAATTGTAAGCCTTCTTGGTAAATCTCTGTTGAATTTGTAGACATTGAACCTGCGTCTTTTCCTCCAACTTCTGTCCAATGGGCTTTATTAGCGGAAAATGCAATTAATTCCCCATTGTAGAAGATAGGCATAACTAACCCCACATCACATAAATGGGATCCGCCTCCACCATAAGGATCATTAATTAAAATGATGTCGCCAGGTTTTAAATCTCCATTTTTATTGTACTTTTCTAAGGTTTCTCTAACCATGAAACTTAGCATTCCAATAAAACCTGTTACACCGTTACCTTGAGTTAATAGTTGTCCCTTTGAATCAGTTAGACCACTCGCATAGTCTAAAACTTCATATATAATAGGACTCATTGAAGTACGAGCTAATGCATAGAACATTTCTTCTCCAATTGCTATTAAAGAATCCTTAACAATATCTAATGTAAATGCATCTACTTTCGTTGCTGTTGGATAAATTGTTTTCTCCATAATTTACACCCCCATATCGATAATTAAGTTTCCATATAAGTCGATTGTTACGGACTGACCAGGATAAACTACTGTTGAAGCGGATGATTCCTCTACAATCACTGGACCTTCTAAGAATGCATCTGGATTTAACTTTGTTCTATCGTATACAGGTGTATCAATCCATCCACTTCCTTCATATAAAACGGGTCTAACTTCTTTTAGTGCATCTTGTAAATCTAATCCGTTATTTTCCATTTTAGATAACTCAGGTTTTTGTACAGATCCAAAAGCAATTAAGTGTAGGTTTACAATTTCCGTCGGATTATTTTCTAACTTAAATGTGTATAATTGTTCGTGTCTATTATGGAAATTTTGTATCACATCTAACATTACCTCTTTTGTTACCTTCCCATTTGGTACAGGTACTTTTACCGTATGCTCTTGCCCAATATAGCGAATATCTATAAATCTAGTAAACATAACCCGATCTTCTGCTACACCTTCATCGGCATATTGAGCCAACGCCTTGCTTTCTTGATCCTCTAGAATATTGTTAAACTCTTCATAGTCAATCGTGTCTACACGACGTATATATGTTTGAATATAGTCATGTCTTAAATCTGTCATTAACATTCCCCAAGCAGAGAATACCGAAGCAGCAACTGGTACAATTACTTTTTTAACACCTAACTCTTTAGCTAGTGCGGGAGCATGCATAGATCCTCCACCACCAAATGCAACTAAAGTAAATTCACGTGGATCATAGCCTTTTCTAACTGAAATTAATTTTAGAGCATTCAACATATTTGAGTTTGCAATACGAATAATACCTAAAGCAGCTTCATCAGTTGAAATATTGAATTGGGTAGCGATTTTTTCATTTACTACTGTCTTCACTTTTTCCATATCTACTTCATTATCAAAATTTTTAGGTGAAAGTCTTCCTGTTACTAAATTTGCATCTGTAGTAGTAGGTTCTGTTCCGCCTTTTCCATATGCAATTGGACCAGGTAATGCACCTGCAGATTGAGGTCCAACTCTTAATGAGCCACCATCATCTATCCATGCAATTGATCCTCCACCGTTTCCAATCTCAACAATGTCTACAACTGGAACTTTGATTGGATATCCCGCAGTACGATCATCACGCTCAATATTGTATTCAGTGGTTACCTTCACTTCACCACTATCAATTAGAGAACATTTCGCTGTTGTTCCACCTATATCAAAGGCTATAATGTTTTCCTCACCAAGAATTTCCCCTAATATAGCAGCGCCATAAATACCTGCTACAGGACCAGACTCCACCATGTTAATCGGAGTTTGTTTTGATTGTTCGAAAGTAGTCGTACCACCATTAGATTGCATTATATATTTATTAGCTGAATTATCGATTTTGCTTAACTCTTTTTCAAGACGTTCTATATAAGCTGAGGCAATTGGCTTTACATAAGAATTTAGGACAGTTGTGCTAGTGCGTTCATATTCTCTCCACTCTCTTGTTACCTCATAGGATGCTGTCACAGCAACCTCAGGCCATAGTTCCTTTATAAGCTTAACTGTTTCAATTTCATGAATCGGATTACTATAAGCATGTAAATATGAAACCGCAATAGCCTCTACTTGTTCTTGTTTGAAGTATTCAATAATCTCTTTTACTCTATCAATTTCTAATTCTTGTATAACCTCACCTTTGTAATTTAAGCGTCCTGTTACCTCTTGACGTAAATATCGCGGAACGAAAGGCGTAGGTTTTTTATATTGAATATTAAATAGATCGGGTCTATTTCCACGAGCAATTTCAAGAACATCTCTGAATCCTTTGGTTGTAATTAAGCCTGTTTTTACACCCTTACGTTCAGTTAAAGCATTAATAATAACCGTTGTTCCATGAATAAATGTATCGAGTTCCTCAGTCTTTATACCACTTACTTCGATAACATTTAATACCCCATTTTCAAAGTTAGGAGGAGTTGTGTGACTTTTTGCTACACCAACTTTTCCTTGCTCGTCGATATAAACTAGGTCAGTAAAAGTTCCTCCGATATCTGTTGCTACTCTCATAAATCTAGCCACCTTTCTTATTTAATAAATCAATGTATAAAAATTCAGTTATTAAAAAATAACTGGTGTTACTACACTAAGGACTTTGGCATCTGCTTCTAATGGGTTTTTCACCGAATGTGAAAGTGTTGATGGAAAATGTATTGAGTCACCAGGTTTTAAAACATATTCTTTTCCATCCACCTCAAATATTAGTTCTCCTTCGAGTACATAATAAAATTCTTCACCGGGATGGCTGAAAGTTTTTTCAGGTGTAGGTCCTGGAGGGAAAGTTACAAGCATTGGCTCGATACTTCTTCCTGAAAACTCTCCACCCAGTCTTGTGTAAGTAACACTAGAACCTTCTAATTTAAAAGGTTTCTGTTCCTCTTTCTTCACTTGAAAATTTTCATTCGAAAAATCTTCAAAGAAGTTAGTAATTGGAACTTCTAACGCATCTGCAATTTTTTTTAAAGAAGTTATTGCAATTGACGAAGAAGCTCTCTCCACTTGAGATAAAAAACTTACAGATAATCCTGTTTTTTCACTTATCTCTTTTAGAGTTAAATCCTTTTCAATTCTTAATTCACGAATTTTGGTCGATACTTCTTTCATATTCCTAACCCCCAGTAAATCTAGGTTGTAATGTAAAACTGTAATTTTATTTAAAAATTAAAGTAATACTGTAATTTGTATGTTATCACAGAATTTTTAAAATTTACAGCAAATTTTAAAAATTTAAATTAATTTATTTATTGATTGTTTTTAGGAAGTTTTTATTCTTTGGAGGGGAGAGCTTCTTTGACCACTTTGTAAGCAGTTGTAGAAATGGAAAAATAATCGAACGGAACTGGCTATCGAGGATATTAGTTCTAACAAAGATGCTGTTTTAAATCTGTTTCTTAAAACATACCTTCCCTTTAATGAAACAATATTAGTCGATGTTGATTCAAAAGTTAAAGTGTGTAATTGCAGCTAAATTTAAATAGGTGTATTTGAATAATAGCGCATCAACTTTTGTAAAATCGATTGCCAATCAATTAATTGATCCAATTGCACTAACAGATGGCTCTTATCATACATAGCTAAATAAGCCTCCCGATTTTTTTCGATGGTCTGTCTTGAAGTAGTAAAGAACATAAAAATCCCTCCAACTCATTTCATAGAATTGAAAGGACTTTACCTGATTTTTCAAAAAAATTTCATTGACTAAATAGTTTATCAACAGAAAGGGTTTTACATATTAGATATGACTAATATGTAAAACCCTTTCTTCTTTGTGTTAAATTTTATTATTGTATTCAGTTCATTACAAAATATCCATAGTGGTCTCCGACTACTTTTATGATATAATTGCTAAAAAATTTCGATAGGGGGGAGAGAGATGAATGTAGAAGATGCTTTAAAGATTGGCGAATTGTCAAAAGGTGAAGTGATTACAGGGAGAAAAGGTCTTTTACGAAAGATTGTTTCGATTGAGGTCATGGAAGTTCCAGAAGTAGGGAATTGGGCAACAGAAGGGATTTTGATGTTGACAAGCTTTTATTCGGTTAAAGATGATTTTAAAAAGCAATATGATATATTAAAAACGTTAATCGAAAAACGTGCTGCAGGTATGGTGGTGAAATTAGGAAGGTTTCTTGATTACCTGCCTGAAGAAATGATTGCGTTAGCAGAAAAAAATTCTTTTCCAATCATTTCAATTCCGAAAAATGTATCATATATAAATGTAGTAACCCCTTTATATGAAAATCTATATGAGGAAAAAAGAAGAGTTAAGCAGAATTCTTCCAATCCCTTCTATGATTTTATTGTCGAGGATTATGCCAAGGTGGAAGATGAGGTTGAACGTTTATCAGAAATCTTGGAGGCTCAAGTCTATATTGAGGATTGTGTAGGTCAATTACTTTATTGCTCAAAAACATTTTCATCAGATGGCTGGAGAAAATCTAATTTATTATTTTCTGTACCTTCCAATCCAAATTATAAGAAGCTAATAAAAGATTGGAAAAGCGATATCCAGCCTAGCTTATTAAGACGCGAAAAATTTTCGGATCAAAGGAATCGGCTGATTGTACCACTTTTATCGAAGAAGGATATTTTTGCGTTTATCCATCTTCCGTTTAAAAGTCAATCTAAGTTTCAAGAGGTTAAGCCCCATCATGTAGAACACCTGAGTCGTAAACTCTCTGAAACAATTTTGAGTGAGCAGTTAGATTTACAAAAAGAACGGATCAAAGAGAAGGCCAAATTGGAGTTACTTTTGGATAAGCATAATTCCGCAAATGTAAATCGCGAATTTGTCCTTTTGTATTTTTATAGAAAAAGTAAAGATATACCTTCTCTACAACCTTCTCCGTTGTTGGACATCAATTGTTTAGTAAGAAAAAATATAAAAGAATGGATGCAGACCCTGCTGTGTGAAGAGTGTATTCTATTCGAAAAACATAATCAAATTTTTTCCCTTATCCAGTCTTCAGAAAACGAGCATCAAAACATAGTGTCATATTTAAAAAATGTATGTAAACTATCATTGCAAAATTCCTCCATTATAGATGTCGCAGTTTCTGTTAGTGCTCCTTTTAGAAATTTAAAAGACTATGATGAGAAAATTAAATCTGTCGTTAAAATTATGGAAATAGGTCAAAAAGTGCGACCTGATGAAAAAGTTTATACCTATGATAAGTTGGGAATTTATGAAATTCTTATTAATTTGAGCACGAATTCAACTGCCATGCTATATGCTGATGAAGTTCTTTCACCTCTTACAAGTGATGATGGAGAGCTTTTAGAGACTTTAATTGCCTTCTTAAAAGAGAATGGAAATGTATCGCGTACTGCAGAGACATTATTTATTCATCGAAGAACGATGACCTTTCGGCTTCAAAAAATTAAAGAACTGCTAAACATGCAGCTGGATGATCCTGAAAACCTCTTTACTTTGCGTTTTTGTTTAAAATTGAAAGAGTTAATTTAAGTAAATTCATATGTTATTTTATTTAACCTGTTATTTTTATTTTAAGATTGTACAGGTTACCCATTCCATAGTCAAAAAAGCCGGAAGGAAAAAACTGTTCGTTTTTTCCTCCGGCTTTTATTTTAGAAATTTATTGACTCCCTTTTAGTGCAACACTCTATTTTATGAGAAAAGTGGAAATAGTGAGCAAAAACTCAATCTAAATCCTTCCCGGTTTGTACATTTGTCCAATTAGTTTAAATTTTTATAATTATTAAAAAAGGGGGGTGATAACACGATGTTAGGAATTATTCGAGTTTTAACAACTGAAGATGAGTCTGTTTTGCAAGAACATGGAAATGAAATGAAGAAATATGCTAGGGTAGACTCTATTACAAAATGTATACAAGATCAACCTAATGGTATTTATAATGATGAATCTGAACAAGTAGCCATTCCAAAAATAGTAAAATTGGCTAAAAAAATGGCAGAAGAGTTTAATGTAGATGCAATCACAATTAGCTGTGCGGCTGATCCAGCTATTGATGAGTCACGAGATGTTGTGAATGTGCCTGTTTTAGGTGCAGGAGTATGTGGAGCACATACGGCTTGTATGGTTGGAAGTCGTGTTGGGGTAATTGGCATCACAGATTTTATACCAGGGCGGATGAAAAAGGAACTTGGTGAACACTATCATTCACATGACTATTCTGAAAAGTTAAGAAAAACTACGGATTTATTTAAAGAAGGTGCAAAAGAAGAGTTACTACAAGTAGCTCAAAGGCTAATTGATTCTGGAGCAGATGTTATTTTATTTGCTTGTACAGGATTTTCAACGATTCGCTTAAAGGAGTATTTTGTTAAGTACTTATCTGTACCAGTCATCGATTTAGTAGAAGCACAAGCAATAGCTTATCAATTGATAGAAAGGAGTGTAGGGAATGCATCAAAAAACGTTTGATTTCTCGTTTATCGTATTTTCGATATTAATCTCTATTTTTGGTGCAATCATAGGGATGCAGCTGATCACTTCTCTTGGAATTACTCCGAACACATCAATAATTGGTGCTTTAATTGCGATGGTTATAGCTCGGATTCCGATGCAAATGTTCTATAAATACAAGTCCTTGGATAATCAGAATTTAGTTCAAACGACTATCTCTGCTGCCACGTTTGGTGCAGCTAATAGTCTATTAATCCCTATTGGATTACCTTATGTTTTAGGGATGCCGGAGTTAATCATTCCTATGCTAATCGGAGCTGGGATTGCCTTATTTATTGATGCATTCATTTTATATAAAGTATTTGATTCGAAATTGTTTGGTGCAGATGAAGCTTGGCCCCAAGGTATTGCAACTGCTGAAGCCCTAAAGGCTGGAGATAAGGGTGGATCTAAAGCAAAATTCCTAGGTTTAGGAATTCTAGGTGGAATTGCTGGTTCTCATTTCGGTATTCCGATGTCAGCTTTGGGTGTTGCATTTATCGGAAACATATGGGCGTTATCAATGTTTGGTCTGGGTTTGTTATTAAGAGGATATTCTGTTCAGCTTTTTGGGGTGGACTTAAATGAGTACTATATTCCACATGGAATGATGATTGGTGCAGGAGTTGTGGCACTACTCCAATTTATAATGACTCTTGTTAAGTCTCGATCTCAAAAAGAACCTGATGTGGAAACGAATCATGAATATACACGAAATGAAAGTGATGTAAAAAAAGGATTTGGTCTTGGTTTAGTTCTTTATATAGCTGGGGCAGCGCTTGTTGCTGTTATGGGTGGAATTATGGCTGAAATGCCTATCTGGCAACTGTTATTATTTGTTTTATATGCTTCCTTTGCTGCTATAGTAAGTGAAATTATTGTAGGGATTGCAGCGATGCATTCAGGGTGGTTTCCAGCATTTGCTATTACGTTAATTTCACTAATCATCGGAATGATCATAGGGTTTCCACCAGTTGCACTTGCCTTACTTACAGGTTATACAGCGGCAACAGGTCCTGCTTTTGCAGACATGGGTTTTGACTTCAAAGCCGGTGTCCTGATTAGACGAGGTGTTTCAAGTGCTCAAGAGCTTTTTGCAAGACGTCAGCAATTTAAGAGTGCAGCGATTGGATTTGGTGTTGCAATAATAATGGTTGCTCTTTTTGCAGACTCCTTTTTCACACAAGACTTAGTTCCCCCAGTAGATCGCGTTTACGCTGCGACAATTGAAGCTAGGATTTCAGGTGACGTAACATCGTTAATATTATTGTGGGCTATTCCAGGAGCTATCATTCAATTAATTGGTGGGCCAAAGAGGCAAATGGGAATTTTGTTAGCGACAGGTCTATTGATTTCATCCCCAATTGCAGGCTGGGCAGTAATCATCGGGGTTCTCATCCGTATAACAATACTAAAAGTTCGTGGTCCAGAGGCGGAAAAAACAATGTACACAACCGCAGCAGGATTTATTGCCGGGGATGCTATATATAGCTTCTTTACATCGATTTGGAAAGCTAGATAAAGAGGGGGATCTAAATGACTAAAAAAATATTAACTAAAGATGATGCAAAGAAAGCAGTCTATGGAGGCTGTATTCTCGGAGGCGGAGGATGGATTCATGATGGTCTAGCAAAATCAGAATCTGCCTTTGAAATGGGCACTCCTAACTTGATTACAATTGATGAATTGCAAGACGATGACTATGTTGCATGTGTGTCCCTTGTCGGGGCACCTTCTGCAAAAGAGTTGTATGTTGACTCACAACAGCTAGTCCAAACGGTTCAACGCATGCAAAAAGAATTTCCGCAGCCAATCAAAGCTATTATGACAAACGAAAATGGAGCTTCTACAACGATAAATGGCTGGCTGCAGGCTGCAGGTACTGGCTTGCCGGTTATCGATGCTCCTTGTAATGGAAGGGCACATCCGACAGGATCGATGGGTTCTTTAAATTTAACCGAAGTGGATGGGTATTTATCAATTCAGACATTTTCAGGCGGAAAAAATGATAAAAAAATAGAAGGGATAGTATCTGCTTCCATTAACAAAGCTTCAAATGTAGTCCGTTCCATGTCTGTAGAGGCTGGAGGAATGGTAGGAGTTTGCAGAAACCCAGTGCAAGTTGATTATGTGAAAAAAAATGCTGCTGTGGGTGGCATCACTCAGGCAATAGAACTTGGTGAAGTCTTCCTATCCGTACCTGAGGGACCAGAGCGAATTGAAGCCGTTGCCTTATATCTAAAAGGGCGGGTTATTCATTCAGGAACGGTAAGTTCGTATGAACTGAATGAAACAGGCGGATTCGATGTTGGATTTGTGAAGATTGATGATTTAGAGCTTACTTTTTGGAATGAATACATGACTGCTGAGATAAATGGCGAACGTAAGGGAACATTCCCAGATTTAATTATGACTTTTGATGCTAAAACGGGGTGTCCATTAGTAAGCGCCGAGATTCAAGAAGGTCAAAGTATTGCGGTCATTTCAGTACCGAAAGACAACCTAAAATTAAGCTCAACAATGTTTAATGAAAAGCTTCTAAAGTCAATAGAAATGATTATTCATAAAAAGATTGTTTAAAGGGGAGAGAAGTAATGTCACTGAAATATACAATAGAAGTAATGGAATTGTTGGATCATCCAAAAGCAAATGGACAAATGATTTCCGATCTTTTTGCAGATTTCTCGAATGTTGAGGCGACCTACGAAACTGTATCGGGTGATCGTGGGTCAACAGACTTTGTAAAAATTGTTGTAAAAGGATTTGAAGGGAAATTAGCAGGTGGTAATGCCCCTTCTCTAGGAGTAGTAGGTCGTTTGGGTGGACTTGGAGCCCGTCCTTCCCGTATTGGATTTGTTTCAGACGGAGATGGAGCCGCAGCCGCTGTCACAATAGCGTTAAAGCTTGCGAGTATGGCTGAAAAAGGAGATCGTCTACCAGGTGATGTCTATATTACAACACATATTTGTCCATTTGCTCCAACAGAGCCACATGAACCAGTTGATTTTATGGGGTCACCAGTTGATATCCTTACCATGAATCAGTATGAAGTTTTGCCTGAAATGGATGCCGTTTTATCCATTGATACAACAAAAGGAAATAAAATCATTAACCATCGTGGAATTGCCCTATCTCCAACTGTAAAAGAAGGGTATGTTTTAAAGTTCAGTGATGATTTGCTTCGAATCATGGAGATGTCTACTGGGGAATTACCTGTGACATTTGCTGTAACGACTCAAGATATTACCCCTTATGGAAACAATGTATACCACATCAATAGCATTCTGCAGCCTGCTGTTGCAACGGATGTACCAGTTGTTGGTCTTGCTATTACGGCTAAATCAGCTGTTCCAGGCTGTGGAACCGGTGCAAGTCATGAAGTGGATGTAGCACAAGCTGTTCGTTTTAGCATTGAAGTAGCAAAGGAATTTACACGCGGGCAAATTGACTTCTATGATAAGGCAGAGTTCAGTCATCTTGAGAAATTGTATGGTTCAATGAAGAAGCTTCAAACACTAGGAAGTGTTTCGTCATGACACGAAAGTCAGTAGGTATTCTGACGATTGGACAATCCCCACGTGAAGACGTAACCCCTTCTATCCGCGCTCTTTTAGGGGATTCGATTGATATTATAGAGGCAGGTGGACTTGATCGACTTGGTGATGACAAAATAAAGTCAGTTTGTCCTGATGATCAAGAAATTACGTATATATCAAAATTAAGAAATGGCAAATCTGTTAAGATTGGAAAATCCAAGCTTTTACCATTATTGCAAGACGAGTTAACCAAGCTTGAAGAGAAGGTTACTGTCGTTATTATGCTTTGCACAGGAGATTTCCCGACCATTCAGAGTAAGAAGCCACTAATTTATCCTGATAAGATATTGAACCATACAGTCCAAGCAATATTAAAAAAGGGGAAGCTGGGAGTGATTGTTCCATTAGAGGAGCAACGAAATACTTTAACTAAAAAATGGGGAAATCCAAATCTGGAACTTTTCGTTGAAGTTGCTTCTCCTTATGAAGATAGTGATGTAAAAGGAGCCGGCCAAAGGTTAAAGTCTCAGGGAGCAGAGCTAATTGTTCTCGATTGTATGGGATATTCTGAAACCCATAAAAAAGATGCCATGGAGGGGAGCAACTTGCCAGTTCTTCTTCCGCGGACCTTAACTGCTCGTATTACTGCAGAATATGTACAGTAGATTAGAGATCCGGTTTTCCGGGTCTTTTTTCTAAGGGAGAGGACTCAATATATGCCAATTATTGCACTGTTTGTTTTAAGCCTTCTTTGGGGATCTACTTTTTTTCTAACCAAATTATTGCTCATTGATTTTCATCCCGTTTCAATTGTCTTTTATCGATGTTTATTTGGAATGTTGGGGCTTTTACCATTTTTCCTTTGAAAAAAAAAGGAAGGTGATTTTGATAAGCTTCCTAAGCTTATCATGATAACCTTAATAAGTGCAGGTATTCCATGGGTTTTCATGAGTTTAAGTTTAAAAGGACTTGATACAACCATTAGTGGAGTGTTGAATGCTTCGGGTCCTATAATCGGAACTATTTTGAGTGTTGTAATCTTAAAAAGAGTTATTCCTAAGCACGAGATTTGGAGCGTATTAATAGGGTTTGCTGGAATTTGTATAACTATCCTTGCAGGAATGAATGGAAATAGCCAATTTCATGTTGGGTCTGCAGCATTGCTTTTGTTTGCTGTTTGTTTTTATTCAATGTCAGCTATCTTTTTGTCCATGTATTTAAAGCATTGTTCGGTGTATACTCTTTCTTTTATAACCATGGCACTTGGTACTATTTATTCTGGTGTATTTATGCTGTTTATTGAGCCGATGAGTTTCAGAAATTTTGTGGGTTGGAAACCTTTTTTATTGTTTATTGCTATAGGCATGGTTAGTTCAGGATTCGGAAATATGCTCTATTATTATTTAGTTAAATCAAGAGGCGGCCTATTCGCTCTATTAGTAACATATTTAATGCCCATAATGACGATTTTATTAGGAGTTATTTTTCTTGGAGAAAACGTTAGCATCGGCATGGTGGTTGGATTATTCTTTGTTCTAGCTAGTGTTTATTTGATGAATAAAAAAAGGTTGTATAAAAAAGGAGTGCCCAAGGATGAATATGCTTCATAGTATTGTTGCAAATATTATGTCAGATAACTTAGATGTTTCTAAATCGAGTTCCATATTAGTTTTAACAGATCATAGTACATCTTTGTTAGCCAAAAAGTTTAAAGATGCCTTAATTGCAAATGGATGGAATACTTCTTTTTATGAGATGGAGGACAGAACAAAATCAGGTGAAGAACCTACAAAGGAAGCGTCTGATAAGATACTGGAATACGATCTTGTTTTCTGCTTAACTAAGCATTCTTTAACACATACATTAGCTAGGAAAAATGCGAATATTCACGGAGTCAGTGTGATTACAATGCCAGGAATTACTGAGGACATGTTTTTACATGGGGCAATGAAAGCCGATTATCACCGGGTAGAAAAAGAAACAATGGAAATGACAGATAAATTGTCTAAAGCAGAAAGAGTAACAATCAAAACTGGAAGCGGATATCGATTAAGCATCCCCCTTTCTGGAAGAACAAGGGCAACTGTTAATGTACCTACTCAAAAAGAAGCAATAAAAATTGCGACTGGAATTGCTAAAAATCAAAAGAGTGAAGTAGTAATTCATAATCGCGAAGGTAAAATTCGAGAAAAAAATAGTTATGGTAATGATCCATTTCCTCCGAAAGGTTGATTAAAAATGCAATTTTTACACAAACGTGTATTCATTAAGAGTGGGCAAAAAGTAAAAGTGACTTTAAGTAGACCTGCAAATGTAAAATTAATGGATGACAGCAATTTTAGAAATTACAAAAATGGACGTGGACATAGATATTATTATGGACAAGCAATTAATAACACCGTCATTATTCCTGTAGAATTCTCTGGAAATTGGAATATTACTATAGATTTAGGTATCACCGGTGGCTCAATACGTCATTCTATTGAAATTTTTTAATCATGTTTCAGAAGGTTATAGATATCTATAGCCTTCTCTAAAGGAGAAAATGTAATTGCCAACAACAACTTTATCTAATACTATCTTACGAAAAAATAAGGAATTGTCTAAGTTACAATCGGATAAAGCTTCAGAAGTTAAAAAAGCAGCCGATTTAGAAAAGAAAATTGCTTCCGCTAAAAGCAGTATATCCCGAACTAAAAGTGAGTCTATTATTAAATCTAAGGTAAGAGATATCGATAGATATAGTACACAATTAAATAAAGTGAATCAAAAAATTCCAGGAATTGAAAAAAAGATTGCTCAGAAATCGACCGAAATATCAAATGAGGAAAGTAAACTTCGTCGAGAGGAATCTAAAGCATAAAAAAAGAGATATGAATCAGAAAAAAAACAACTACACGAAATTAAAAATCTCCAGTCATCTATCTCTCATCACGACCTACTTCATCAAAAAACACAAATTGAATTGGCCGAACTTAAAAACATACCAGAGAAAATCACTGTTTTATTTATAGCTTCTAATCCTTTAGATCAGCACCAATTACGATTAGATGAAGAAGCTAGAGAAATCGAACAAATGATTCGTAAATCTGATTATAGAGATTCAATTATTTTTACTACTAAATGGGCAGCACGTCCATTAGATATTTTACAAACTTTCAATGAACTTAAACCTACAATTGTAATTTTAGTGGACATGGTTCGGATCAAGATGAATTAGTCTTTCAAGATAATAATGGGCAAACTAAACTAATTTCTAAAGAGGCCATTATTCAAACAATGGTTTCGACATCAGATACTATTGAATTAGTTTTCTTTAATACGTGTTTTTCGTTCAACCAAGCTAGAGAAATAACGCGTCATATTAATGCTGCCATTGGGATGAATACTTCTATTGGAGATGATGCAGCACGTATCTTTGCAGCACAATTTTATTCTGCTCTTAGATTCGGACATTCTATTTACAAAGCTTTTGAACAGGCTAAAGGGGCATTGATGTTAGAAGGTATTCCAGAAGAACAAACTCCTGAAATTTATAATAAAGAAACCATAGATTTACAAAATTTAATCTTAGTAAAACCATAGTATCTGTATAGTGGGGGAAAATATATGATTGATAACTTAATATTAAAAGCTAAAAACATTTTTTTATCTGAAAAAGATCAAGAATTAAGAAATAAAACAAATCTTAAGCATAAAAACTCAAGCGATTTTATCATTAGAAATTTAGAAGAAATAACTTCTAAATATTACATTT
Organism: Lysinibacillus sp. FSL K6-4013; assembly: GCF_038630435.1. Taxonomy (NCBI): domain Bacteria; kingdom Bacillati; phylum Bacillota; class Bacilli; order Caryophanales; family Bacillaceae; genus Lysinibacillus; species Lysinibacillus sp. FSL K6-4013. The sequence continues at coordinate 28,860 of NZ_CP152031.1, read as the reverse complement.
CAAATGTTTATATGCTGGAAGAAATCATTGAAAACAATCAACTTAAATATTTTCAATTTGAAGAAACAGACTATGATATTACAGTTTTCTCTCTCTAATCTTCTTATTATATCCGTTCAAATCTATATTAGAATCCAATTCATCCTTGCCAACTTTATATGCAATCTTTTCAATAGTATAACCATTCCCCTCCAACACCGGTTTAAAATGTTTCAACTCATCCTTCCCATAAATATAAGCCTTCACCATCTGATTTTCAGATGCAGCTGCATGGAGAAACGATGCTTTTGCCTCTTTCACTTCGCTAAATCCAATAATCGGTGCGTCCGTTTTCTTATGATACAGCTCTATAACTGGCTTTGGCACGTGCATTTCGAGCAAAGCAAATTGCTCTGAAAAGCTCTCATACATCATCGCTGCTGTGGGCTGTCGATCGATGACATTCATCAATAAAATGACCTTATCTTTTAGCATGCCTTCATTAATAACTTCCCCTCGTTCGTCCATTAAATACTTTGTTTGACGGTCGTACTTAGCGATTTCAAAGCCATTGTAACGTGCATCAAATACTTCAATCGCAATTTTAGGAGCTTTTACATAAGAAATAGCTGGTAAATGTTTGGCCAACTGCTCAAATGAAACCGCCTTGTTCTCTAATTTTGGCTCCTGAATGATTTGTTCTAATTGCTCATACAGTTGCGGGTGCAGCACAACATCTAGCGTTGCTAACGTCTTTTCAAGAGTCGCCTGAATCTCAAACAACGCCTTTCGCATTAATTCCGTATCTTTTGCCCACGTTGCAATATACCCTAATGGAAAATGGCTCGTATCAAAGCCTAAATACGCCATTGTTGCACAGGCAATCGATTCTGCTTGCGCCTCCTTATGGGCACGTGTTGCTTCACGATAATCGCAATACGCCCGTGCAGCTGAGCATGAGCAAATTCATGAATAAGCGTACTTAATTTTGCAACAGAATTATTTTCACTCGCATTAATGGTAATTTCGTTGGTCGATGGCACAAAGTAACCTCGTCCTTCCTCATGAATCGAATACGTCTTCTCTACAACGTGCAACTGCTTAAATTGATTTAAATAATTTTTAAACTGATTGTATAGCCTCTGAGCATCCTCATCCGTTTGAAATTGTTCATTTACAAAATCTCTTGTCGTTTTAAGTGGCTCTCCTGCTGTTTGTGCAATATCAAACACCGTTAGCCATTTATACCGAACTAAGACGTTCTCCATCTTCAGCTTGCCGTTCTCATAAACTGGTTGCTTTGTTTTGGGATCAAGTACCGGCTGTTGTTCAAAAATAGGGGCACGAATTTGAATACCCTTCTCCCCTTTTTGCACATAACGCTCATGTTTTTTCCATGCTTGAAAGCCAGCGACATAAGTAGCTTTTGGATTTTGCATAAAAATGAGGATTTGGTTATCTACCGAATACTGGCGCATACTTGCCATGAAAGTTAAATACCGCTTAAATAAAGACCCACGTTTTATAGCCTAGCTTCTCTTTTGTTAGTTCGTTTAAAAATTGTGATGATATGACCATGACGCCAATCGCTGATGTTAAGCAGGCAAAAACAACACATATAGCTAGTAACGCCTTACCCAAATTACCAATGACACTAAAGGCAATGGCTGCTAATAGTTCTGTATCACTGCCAGGATTTGTGATGATACCATTACTTGTAGCCCCTAAATAAAGTAGGCCACCATAAACTGCTATTAATCCTATTGCAGCAATAGCCATTCCACCTAGCGCAACCTTTTTAGATTGTTTCCCTTTATAGCCATAACCAACTATTGCTGCTAAAAAGATCGGAGCACAAAGAATACCTGTCCCTACATCTCCTGTTTGATAGGCAGCTATTATCGAGTTAGCAAACACCCCTTCAGCCCCTGTATTGACTGCTGTTCCCATTGGATCTAGTACCCCTTTACCAATGAGGATAATGAGGATAAGAACAAGAACGGGTGTCAGCCATTTCCCAATCTTATCGATAACATTTGATTGATCCATCGCAAAGTAAAAGCAAATCGCGAAAAACGCTAATACTGACGCAATTAAAGGTATGTTCGGAATAATTTGTGATACCCCTAATTCATGAGTTGTCGCTGACATCCTCGGTATTGTGACAACCATTCCAATACAAACCATCATGACCGTATTAAAGGCTTTATAAAACCAATTTCCGATTGGTCTTGTGAGCGCTTCCACGGTTCCCCCAGTATTATAAATTGCGTACACCGCAAGCACAGGTAAAATAACGCCCGTTAAGCTAAAGCCCATCAAAGCAGAAATCCATGATTCCCCTGCACTATTTCCTATGGATGGCGGAAAGATTAAATTCCCGGCACCAAAAAATATAGCAAATAAGGCTAGCCCGACAATTATCGTATGCTGTACAACTTTAGACATATCCTCAACCCCTTTATAATCGTTTACAGAAGATTTATTTAAATAATAGAAAATTTAAAAGCACGAAAAAAGGAGATAAATTTTTATCCCCTTTTTGTAAAAATTTTTTTACAGCAATTCATATTTTAAACACTTATATTTTAGTAATTGACGCGAAATACCTAAACGACGAGCAGTTTCCGCTAAACGTCCATCAGTTTCACGCAACTTTTCCGCTATAATTAGGCGCTCATAGGCTTCCGTTAAATCTCGTAAATGTCCAGTTTGGTTGTTTTGCATTATCTGCTGAGTTGAATGTTGAACATTTTTTCTAATCCTTTCTGGAATATGCTCAACAAGTATTTCATCTCCAAGCAAATTATTATATGCCGATTCAAGAGCATTTTTTAGTTCACGCACATTACCTGGCCAATGATAGGCATAAAATAATTGAATTACTTCATTACGATAGCTTACATTTTTCTGTAGTGTATGTTCACTGTAAAATTGTATATAAAAATCAAGGATAGCTGGAATATCTTCCTTCCTTAATCTTAACGGTGGCAAATCAATTTGTAGAACATTTAAGCGATAAAATAAGTCCTCGCGTAACCTTTTTTCAGCTAATAGTTTATCTACATCTTCATTGACAGTCGTTATATATCGTATATCCAACGGCTCACCATTCAGCACTTTTATATCTACTGCATGCAAAAGTTTCGCCTGCAAAGATATATCCAATAAATTAAGGTGATCAATGAGTAGTGTCCCACCATTAGCCTCCTGTAACTTTCCACTTTTTGCTTCATTCTCTGATCCGTATAGCTGAGTAAATAGATTATCCTCTGTCAATGTTGAACAGTTCAAAGTAATAAACGGCTTTGTATAGCGTTCACTTTCATTGTGTATGCCTTGTGCGATAATATCTTTCCCAGTTCCAGTTTCCCCAGTTAGTAAAACAGGGGCACTTTTTTGAGCACTTCGACGTGCCTTTTCAAGTTGAGTTTTCATTTCAGTATTTGTCGTAATGAAATCCTCCAAACGGTAGGTCGTATAATTATCTCGATATAATTTATGTCCCAGGAAATTATCTAAGTATTTAATTTGTTTGCTTTCATAAAAATGTTTTGAGAATTCAATGGCACCAATGGCTTTTCCATCCTCCATAATGGGATAGGTCGAACTCAACGATAAATAACTAAAACCGTTCAATGTAGTAAGTTGTTGCTCATAGTATAAAACTGGTTGCCCTGTTTGTATGACTTGAAACACAGTACTTGTCTCAGGTGATAAATTTTGATAATTATCAGTCACAGTGCTATGAAAAAATTCATCTGGTGTTAAGCCGATTTCCAATAATATATTTAAATCTGCTAAGTCATAAAAGATTGCACAGCCTTTATCATCTGTAATTAACACATTATCAAATTCATTGAAGGCTTGTGCAAATTGTTGCAATTCCATGAATTTCTCCCCCTTGTCCCCATGAATATTACCCATTATAACGAATTTTCAAAAATTATGAGAGAATTCAATTTTTGCAACACAAAAAAGCTATTTTAGAACATCCATAAAAGAATTGTCTAAAATAGCTTTATCTGTCGTTTATTTTGCTGTGATTACTTCTTTACCGCCCATATAAGGTCTTAAAACTTCTGGAATTACTACGCTGCCATCAGCTTGTTGATAATTTTCTAGAATAGCAGCAACTGTACGGCCAATGGCAAGACCTGAACCGTTTAATGTATGCACATATTCTGGTTTTGCATTTGGCTCACGACGGAAGCGGATATTTGCTCGTCGTGCTTGGAAATCCTCAAAGTTAGAACAAGAAGAAATTTCACGGTACATGTTTTGTGCAGGAATCCAAACTTCTAAATCATATTTTTTCGCTGCAGTAAAACCTAAATCAGCTGTACACATTTTTAGCTTACGATATGGTAAGCCTAGTAATTGTAATACCTTTTCTGCATGACTTGTTAATAGCTCTAATTGTTCGTATGACTCCTCTGGTTTTACAAAACGAACTAATTCTACTTTATTAAACTGGTGTTGACGAATTAAACCACGTGTATCACGACCTGCTGATCCCGCTTCTGAACGGAAGCACGCGCTATACGCTGCAAAGCCTTGTGGTAAAGCTTCAGCTGGTAAAATTTCATCTCGATAGAAGTTCGTAACTGGTACTTCTGCAGTTGGAATCATGAAATAATCTGTTTCCTCTAATTTGAATACATCTTCCTCAAATTTCGGAAGTTGCCCTGTACCTGTTAGGCTATCTCGATTAACAATGACAGGTGGTAGCATTTCCTCGTAACCATGCTCCTCTGCATGTAAATCCATCATGAATGTCATTAATGCTCGTTCTAAACGAGCGCCAAGACCACGATAGAATAAGAAACGGCTACCTGTTACTTTCGCGCCGCGTTCAAAGTCTACAATTTTTAAATCCGTAGCAAGGTCCCAGTGTGCTTTAATATCAAAATCAAATGCACGAATATCACCCCAAGTATATTCTTCAACATTGTCGTCCTCTGTTGTGCCTACTGGTACAGATTCATGCGGAATGTTTGGTAAACGCATCATCATATCTTTAAAGCGTTCTTCAACATCATTTAATTGTACATCTAATGCTTTAATTTCATCGCCAACCTGACGCATACGAGCAATGACTTCATCCGCATTTTCCTTGTTGCGTTTCATAACTGAAATTTGTTCAGATACTTTATTGCGTTCTGCTTTTAATTCTTCTGTTTTGGCAATCAATTCACGACGTTTTGCATCTAAGTCTTCAAAGTCATCTAAATTTCCTAAGTCCTCATTACGTGTTAATAACATCTCTTTAATTTCCGCGAAATTTTCGCGTACGCGTTTAATATCTAACATCTTCATACCTCCAATAGTTTCTTCATGATGGGAAATCATTGCAGCGAAATGAACACAAAAAAGCCCTCATCCCTAAAAAGGGACGAGAGCTACCCGCGTTGCCACCCTAATTGACTAGACATATTTCTGCCTAATCCACTTATTTCATAACGGCATTTCAGCCGGCTACAGCCTACTTCATTCACTTCGACTGTGCAACTCCAGGACGGATTCACAAGTGCTTTTATCAGCTTCCACCAACCGCTGACTCTCTAAAAAAAACGTGCTTGCTACTACTTCCCATCATCGTGTTCGGTTATTTAAAATTTAACCATACTGTACTATATGAAAACAAATTTTGCAAGTCATACCATAGAGGATACAAAATATTCAATAATTCGTGTGTCCTCTGTTAATTCGGGATGAAACGAACAACCCAATAAATGGCCATCTTGTGCCAAGATTATTTTCCCCTCATGTTGTGCAAGAATTTCAACATCTTTACCTACGGCTTCAATATGAGGTGCACGAATAAATACTGCTGGAATCCCTACACCTATTTTAGGAATATCTAGTTGTACTTCAAAGCTATTGACCTGACGTCCATATGAGTTTCTTGCTACAGTCACGTCCATCACAGCCAAATGTGTTTCATCTTCAATTAGATCCTTGGCTAATAAAATTAATCCCGCACATGTACCAAGCATTGGTAATCCTTGCTGTGCAAGTCCACGAATTGGCTCTAGTAGATCAAACCGATCCAGCAATTTTCTCATTGTTGTGCTTTCTCCACCTGGTAACACAAGTCCATCTAGGTTTTCTAAATCCTTTCTCTGTTTTACTTGAATTGCTTCACAGCCAAGAGCTTCAAACATTTGTATATGCTCACGAACTGCTCCTTGTAATGCTAATACACCAATTCGCTTCATGCTACCAACCCCGCTCTTGCATACGCTCGTTGTGTCCAAGCTGTGCAATATCAATCCCCTTCATTGGCACTCCGAGCTCTTTTGATATTTCCACAATAAGCTTATAGTCTTTATAATGAGTAGTCGCCTCTACAATGGCACGTGCGAATTTTTCAGGGTTCTCAGATTTAAAAATACCTGAACCAACGAAAACGCCATCAGCTCCAAGTTCCATCATTAAGGCTGCATCAGCAGGCGTCGCCACTCCTCCTGCTGCGAAGTTTACGACTGGTAAACGACCAAGACGTTTAATTTCTCTTAATAACTCGAAAGGAGCTCCTAGTAATTTCGCCTCTGTCATTAATTCATCCTCTGTCATGCCTACCACTTTACGTACCTGTGCATTTACTTTGCGAATATGTCGAACTGCCTCCACAATATTCCCTGTTCCTGGTTCACCTTTTGTTCGTAACATCGATGCGCCTTCTCCGATACGACGGGCTGCCTCCCCTAAATCACGACAGCCACACACAAACGGTACGGTGTATTCACTTTTTAATAAATGGTATTCTTCATCTGCTGGTGTTAAAACTTCACTTTCATCAATATAATCGACACCCATTGCTTCTAAGACACGTGCTTCAACAATATGACCAATACGTGCTTTGGCCATCACAGGAATAGTTACAGCCCCCATTACTTCCTCAACAATACGAGGATCAGCCATGCGCGCAACGCCACCAGCTTTCCGAATATCTGAAGGTACTCTTTCTAATGCCATCACTGCTACAGCACCTGCAGCTTCTGCAATTTTTGCTTGCTCTGCATTAATGACATCCATAATGACGCCGCCTTTTTGCATTTCTGCCATACCACGTTTTACTAGCTCTGTACCTGTTTGTTTCATTTTCTAACCTCCACCTTTATGATGAAGTTTAGTATAATAGAAATTGACCATATCAAAATATCCAGTTTTTAAAATATTTATAAGGTCAGGAGGTTCCAGATCATGGATATGCTTTTATTTCAGCTTGAAAGAGATAGTGATAAACCGCTTTATGATCAGCTTTATAATGGTATTAAAGAAGCTATTATTTCTAAGAAAATAACTGTAGGAGAAAAATTGCCTTCAAAAAGGAAATTAGCTGATTTTTTAAACATTTCCCAAACAACAATTGAAATTGCCTATGCCCAGCTATTAGCTGAAGGCTATATTATGTCCAAATCACGTATTGGCTATTTTGTAGAAGAGATAGATGAACTGCCCTACATTCAACAAGATACTGTGGCGTCCATTAATGAACATCCTAAGAAAAAATCATACAAAATTGATTTTAACCCTGGTTCTATTGATATCGATGCCTTTCCATTTCAAACATGGAGAAAGTATGCGAAAGAGCTTTTTGACGACACCTCAAAGGAGCTATTATTAACAGGGGAACCACAAGGAGAACTGTCTCTACGCACAGAGATTGCTAATTATTTATATCAATCCCGTGGTGTTGTATGCCACCCTGAACAAATTGTTATTGGTTCAGGTACGGAGCAGCTTCTCCCTATGATTCTCCGTCTTTTTAGTGAGGACACAAGCTTTGCATTAGAAAATCCAGGATACCCTGCCGTGCATCGAATGTTTTCGCAGCATAAACGAAAAGTTTACCCAATTGCAGTTGATGAGGAGGGCATAATTATTCATGATCTTGAAAAGACAAATGCTAATGTTGTGTATATTACACCCTCACATCAATTCCCAACTGGGGCTGTATTATCTGCTACAAGACGAGCACAGGCTTTAAATTGGGCGGCACAAAGCACCTCTCGCTATATTATAGAGGATGACTATGATTCGGAATTTCGTTATGCTGGAAAACCAATTCCTGCCCTACACGCACTAGATCGCAACGATAAAGTTATTTACATGAGTACTTTTACCAAATCTTTAATGCCATCCTTACGAGTAGCTTATTTTGTACTTCCACCTAAACTACTTGCTACTTATAACGATGTCTTTAATTATTATTCATCAACTGTGCCTCGTTTTGATCAGCATATTGTGGCAAATTTTATGGGTGATGGGCATTTTGCAAAGCATCTCAATCGAATGCGTAAAATTTATCGTAAAAAACATGATAAGCTAACTTCTATTTTAGAAAAATATTCATCATCCATTAACATTACTGGTGAGCAAGCTGGTATGCATATTTTATTAGAGGTTCAACACACATTCACAGAAAAACAATTACAACAGCTCGCCTCTCAAGCACAGATCGGTATCTATCCATTATCAGCCTATCGACTAGATCATTATGAATCTTCACAAGCTCAATTTTTATTAGGCTTTGGAGGAATTCCCGTACAAGCAATCGAATCATCCATTGAGCAGTTGATGGATTGCTGGGGAATACAAAAAAATGACCCATCTACGTAGATGGGTCGTTTTATATTAAGTCTCAATTAATTGAATTTGATAATGCTCAAACCAAGTATGAATTTGCCCTAGATACGCTAAAAGTTGAGGACCTGCCATTAATTGCCCATACCATGGAATCTTAAAAGAGCTACCGCCAGATTCAACTAACTCCTCAAGCTTTTGTCGTTCAAATAGTTCATGTAAAATCGAATTTTTATCATGTAGAATTTCCTTCAACCATTTTTGCACCCCTGCTGTATAGACAGGATGATAGGTTTTTGGATAAGGATTTTTTTTACGATATAACACTTCATTCGGCAATAGATGTGCCATTGATTTTCGAAGTAATCCTTTTTCTATTCCATCTAAATTCTTCATTTCCCACGGAATATTCCAGGCATATTCTACAAGCCGATGATCTGCAAAAGGGACACGTACCTCTAAACTTGCCCCCATACTCATACGATCCTTCCGCTCTAATAATGTTTGCATGAACCATAGTATATTTAAGTAAGACATTTCACGATGTCTTGCCTCTGCTAAACCTTCTCCATCTAATAATGGCACTTCAGCTATTGTTTGTGTATATAGTTGTTGTGCATAGGACTCAATTGTCAATTTTTTATCCCACTTCTCTTGAAGTAATGCACTTCTTTCAGACAATGAACGGATCCAAGGAAAACCCGAAGTCCTTTCTTTAAACCATGGATACCCACCAAAAATTTCATCTGCACACTCTCCTGATAGCGCTACAGTAAATTCCTTTTTTATTTCTCGACAAAACCACAATAACGAAGAATCTACATCTGCCATACCAGGGGAATCACGAACGATGACCGATTCCACTAATAAATCAATTAACTGTTGCTGAGTGATTTCCTCTGCATGGTGTGCCGTCTGAAAAGTATCTGTCATTTTTTGAATCCAGTACGTATCCGTGGAAGTTTGGAAAGAGTGTGGGTTAAAGAAGCGCTCGTTATCCTCGTAATCAATAGAATACGTATGCAATTGATGGTTTTGCTGTTGGAAACTATTTGCCGCAATGCCCGTGATAATACTGGAATCTAGTCCTCCCGAAAGAAATGTACAAATAGGAACATCCGAAACTAGCTGACGTTCTATAGCATCCGTTAACAAAAAACGAACATGCTCCATTGTTTCTTCTAATGTTTCTTCATGCTTACGGCTTTGTAGCTGCCAATACGGCCACTTTCTTAAACCTTCTTCTCTAGAGAATCGCATAGCATAGCCAGGTCGTAATTCTTCAATATTTTGAAAGAGTGTTTTACCTGGCGCTCTAGAAGGTCCTACAGCCATCATACTTGCCAACCCTTCAACATTTACACTTGCTTGGACCGTGGGGTGTGCTAGCAGAGCCTTCACTTCAGATGCAAAAAGTACACCTTCTTGTTGCTCTGTATAATACAAGGGTTTTACACCTAATCGGTCTCGACACAAAAATAAAGATTGTCTTTGCTCATCCCAAACACCAAAGGCAAAAATACCATTTAGAAATTCTACACATTGCTCTTTCCATTCAATATAGGCCGTTAATAACACTTCAGTATCCGATTGTGTTATAAAACTATGTCCTCTTTTTTGAAGTTCCTTACGTAGCTCTTCTGTATTATAAAGTTCGCCATTATATGTAATGACATAGTTTAATCCATCATGAATTTTTTTCATCGGTTGTTTGCCGCCAATTAAATCAATAACAGCTAACCGTCGATGGCCAAATGCAATATGCTCACTACACCAAATATTTTCATCATCTGGCCCTCTCTTATTTAATGTTTGCGTCATCGATTTTAATATTGTGTCACTTGTTCTTAAATCCTTGTGAAAACTAGCCCAGCCTGTAATGCCACACATTTAGCCACATCCTTTCGCCTATTAGCGTATGCAGTAGCATGTAAAAATGTGAAAAAAGCACATGAATGCTTAAGTACATTCATGTGCTCGTATTTAAATATTAGAACAATCCCCCAACAAAGTCTGTAATGCCTCCCCATAAATTACCGAAGAAGCTACCTACACCTTGGAAGAACAATGAGATACCGCTAGCGCGCTCTACAGCCTCTGTTGTGACAACATCGGATGAAATATCCTTGCCATCAATAAAGCCGTAATCTGTGCCTTCTGTGCGCTCAATAACGACCTTTCCTACAACAGTGTCTTTTTTAACATCTGCCTCTAAACTCTTTTTATCTAAAACCAATGTAGGTTTATATAAGTCTTTATCAGCAGACTTAATCATAAAGGAAATTGGTTCTTTTACTGCAATCGATACTTTATCTTCTTTACCTTTTGTGACTTTTACTGTTTTTTGATCTTTGAAAGTATAGTTCCCTGGTAAAATTTCTTGCTTTGAGAATTGTGAAAAACCGTAGTTAAATAATTTTGCTGTGGCATCAAAACGAGCTTTATATGATCCTTGACCATTTGCATCTACAGCCTTCATGACAACTGCAATCAAGCGAGTCCCATTGCGCTCTGCAGTACCCGTAAAGCAGTGACCTGCAAAGTTTGTTGTACCTGTTTTTAATCCATCTACACCTTGATATTCATACACTAATCCTGGCAACATAAAGTTCCAGTTTTCCATTTTAATTGCATCTTCTGTTCCTTCACGGAATGTCTTTTTTGCAATTTTAGATGTCTCTAATACCTTTGGGTGATCTTTTAATAAATGATATGCTAGTTTTGCTACAGATTTTGCAGGCATCACATTCTCATCTTCTGGGCCTGTGCCCGATGGATGCATACCAAATAAATCAGCATTATTCAGACCAGTAGCGTTGACAAATTTATAGCCCTCTAAACCAAGTTCTTCTGCCTTTTTATTCATTAACTTTAAAAATTCAGTTTCAGAACCTGCGATTGTTTCAGCAATAGCTACGGTTGCTGCATTTGCTGAATAGATTGCCATTGCCTCATATAACTCACGAATCGTATAAGAGCCATCTCTACGTAAAGGTACATTACTTAATGCACGATTTTGAGACATACGATACGTATAATCTGTTACGTGATATTCTTGATCCCATTTAACTTTCCCTGCATCAATCGCGTCCAATAACAGGTATTCAGTCATCATCTTTGTCATACTTGCAATACCTAGTGAAGTATCTGCATTTTGTTCAAATAAAATTTTTCCTGAATCTGCATCAATTAAAATCGCAGCATCCACTGTTAATCCTAAATCTGTTTCCGCATTTGCCTTTGCAGGAATACCTGCAAAAATACTAAATAATAAAACAGGAATTAGGAGTAAGCGTAATACGGTGTTCATTTTCTTTTTCACCTTTAAAGCCCTCCAAAAAATAATCTTGTCCTCGACATTTTATCATAGATAACAACAAACGTGTTGACTCTCTACCATAAAAAAATGCTCTCGCGCCATCTTTGTAGACGATGCGAAAGCATAAAAGTTGCAAGTAATATATTACATGGAATAGTTTGGTGATTCTTTTGTAATCTGTACATCATGTGGATGTGATTCACGTAGACCAGCACCTGTCATTCTAACAAATTGTGCATTCTCGCGTAGGTGCTCAAGATGTGGAGCTCCACAATAACCCATACCAGCGCGAATACCACCAATAAGTTGGTAAATTGTATCAGCTAATGGTCCTTTATAAGGAAGACGGCCCTCAATACCTTCAGGTACTAATTTTTTTGCATCCTCTTGGAAGTAACGATCTTTAGAACCTTTTTCCATAGCGCCGATAGAACCCATACCACGATAAACTTTGAAGCGACGTCCTTGGAAGATTTCTGTTTCTCCAGGAGATTCAGATGTGCCTGCTAGAAGGGAACCAAGCATTACAACGTTGCCTCCAGCTGCTAGAGCTTTTACGATATCACCAGAATATTTAATACCACCATCAGCAATTATTGTTTTACCTAGCTCACGAGCTACTGTAGCACAATCATATACTGCTGTAATTTGTGGTACACCTACACCTGCTACAACACGTGTAGTACAAATTGAACCAGGACCGATACCTACTTTAACAACATCTGCTCCAGCTTCAAATAATGCACGTGCGCCTTCTCCTGTAGCAACATTACCAGCGATGATTTCTAGCTCAGGGTAAGTCTCACGGATTGAGCGAATTGTTTGTAATACGCCTTCTGAATGACCATGGGCTGTATCGATTACAACAATGTCAACTTGTGCCTCTACAAGCTTCTCAATACGTACCATCGTATCTTTTGATACACCAACTGCTGCGCCTACAAGTAAACGACCATGTGTATCTTTCGCAGCATTCGGGAATTCAATAACTTTCTCGATATCCTTAATTGTAATAAGTCCAGTTAATCTACCTTCTTCATCCACAATTGGAAGCTTTTCGATTTTATATTGTTGAAGAATTTTTTCAGCATCCTCTAAAGTCGTTCCAACTGGTGCTGTAATCAAATCTTCTTTCGTCATTACATCTTCAATTTTTAAAGAGTAGTCAGAGATAAAACGTAAATCACGGTTTGTAATAATCCCTACTAGCTTTTGATTTTCCATACTATCAACAATAGGAACACCAGAGATTCGGTATTTACCCATTAGATGCTCAGCATCGAAAACTTGATGTGTCGGAGTTAAGAAGAATGGGTTTGTAATAACACCATTTTCAGAACGTTTTACTTTTTCTACTTGTTCAGCTTGCTCATCAATCCCCATGTTTTTATGGATAATACCGATACCGCCTTGACGTGCCATCGCAATCGCCATTTTAGACTCTGTAACTGTATCCATACCTGCGCTGACCATTGGGATGTTTAATTTAATCTTTGGTGTTAATTGAACAGATAAATCAACATCTTTCGGTAGTACTTCGGAATGAGCTGGTACTAATAATACATCATCAAAAGTTAAACCTTCTTTGGCAAATTTAGTCTCCCACATTTTCGTAACTTCCTCCTATAGTTAAAAGAATATTAATTGTAAGATTAACAACGTGGACTGCTACTGTCAAGGAACTTATAAAAGAAAGACAATTCAGATTTTTAACAAATAACAATTAAGATAAACAATACAAATAATTAACTACATTTTCGAGGCATTTATTTGCATTTTTTAAATTCAATAAACACATTTGAACAAACTCTTTAGTAAAGTTAAAAGTTATCAAGAAAAAGTAAAAAAACAGCCAGCACACAGCTGACTGTTTTGTTGCCTAGCGACGTCCTACTCTCACAGGGGGAAGCCCCCAACTACCATCGGCGCTAAAGAGCTTAACTTCCGTGTTCGGTATGGGAACGGGTGTGACCTCTTTGCCATCATCACTAGACTTTGTATTTAATTGAAAGATTTATTCTTTCAAAACTGGATAAACGGTGCATTGAATGTTTCAAACGTTTTGGTTAAGTCCTCGATCGATTAGTATTCGTCAGCTCCATGTGTCACCACACTTCCACCTCGAACCTATCTACCTCATCGTCTTTGAGGGATCTTACTTACTTGCGTAATGGGAAATCTCATCTTGAGGGGGGCTTCATGCTTAGATGCTTTCAGCACTTATCCCGTCCACACATAGCTACCCAGCGATGCCTTTGGCAAGACAACTGGTACACCAGCGGTGTGTCCATCCCGGTCCTCTCGTACTAAGGACAGCTCCTCTCAAATTTCCTACGCCCACGACGGATAGGGACCGAACTGTCTCACGACGTTCTGAACCCAGCTCGCGTACCGCTTTAATGGGCGAACAGCCCAACCCTTGGGACCGACTACAGCCCCAGGATGCGATGAGCCGACATCGAGGTGCCAAACCTCCCCGTCGATGTGGACTCTTGGGGGAGATAAGCCTGTTATCCCCGGGGTAGCTTTTATCCGTTGAGCGATGGCCCTTCCATGCGGAACCACCGGATCACTAAGCCCGTCTTTCGACCCTGCTCGACTTGTAGGTCTCGCAGTCAAGCTCCCTTGTGCCTTTACACTCTACGAATGATTTCCAACCATTCTGAGGGAACCTTTGGGCGCCTCCGTTACCTTTTAGGAGGCGACCGCCCCAGTCAAACTGTCCGCCTGACACTGTCTCCTGCCCCGCTAAGGGGCATGGGTTAGAATTTCAATACAACCAGGGTAGTATCCCACCGACGCCTCCTTCGAAGCTGGCGCTCCGAGATCTCTGGCTCCTACCTATCCTGTACAAGTTGTACCAAAATTCAATATCAGGCTACAGTAAAGCTCCACGGGGTCTTTCCGTCCTGTCGCGGGTAACCTGCATCTTCACAGGTACTATAATTTCACCGAGTCTCTCGTTGAGACAGTGCCCAGATCGTTACGCCTTTCGTGCGGGTCGGAACTTACCCGACAAGGAATTTCGCTACCTTAGGACCGTTATAGTTACGGCCGCCGTTTACTGGGGCTTCAATTCGCAGCTTCGCTTGCGCTAACCACTCCTCTTAACCTTCCAGCACCGGGCAGGCGTCAGCCCCTATACGTCACCTTACGGTTTTGCAGAGACCTGTGTTTTTGCTAAACAGTCGCCTGGGCCTATTCACTGCGGCTCTCATGCGCTTGCACGCTCAAGAGCACCCCTTCTCCCGAAGTTACGGGGTCATTTTGCCGAGTTCCTTAACGAGAGTTCTCTCGCACACCTTAGGATTCTCTCCTCGACTACCTGTGTCGGTTTGCGGTACGGGCACCTCTCACCTCGATAGAGGCTTTTCTTGGCAGTGTGAAATCAGGAACTTCGTCCATACGGACTCGCCATCACAGCTCAACGTTACAGTGTGCGGATTTGCCTACACACACGCCTTACTGCTTGGACGCGCACAACCAACGGCGCGCTTACCCTATCCTACTGCGTCCCCCCATTTCTCAAACGGTGAGGAGGTGGTACAGGAATATCAACCTGTTGTCCATCGCCTACGCCTATCGGCCTCGGCTTAGGTCCCGACTAACCCTGAGCGGACGAGCCTTCCTCAGGAAACCTTAGTCATACGGTGGACGGGATTCTCACCCGTCTTTCGCTACTCATACCGGCATTCTCACTTCTAAGCGCTCCACCAGTCCTTCCGGTCTGACTTCAACGCACTTAGAACGCTCTCCTACCACTGACATCGTAGATGTCAATCCACAGCTTCGGTGAATCGTTTAGCCCCGATACATTTTCGGCGCAGCGTCACTCGACCAGTGAGCTATTACGCACTCTTTAAATGATGGCTGCTTCTAAGCCAACATCCTGGTTGTCTGTGCAACGCCACATCCTTTTCCACTTAACGATTACTTTGGGACCTTAGCTGGTGGTCTGGGCTGTTTCCCTTTTGACTACGGATCTTATCACTCGCAGTCTGACTCCCGTGTATAAATATCTGGCATTCGGAGTTTGTCTGAATTCGGTAAACCGGGATGGCCCCCTAGTCCAAACAGTGCTCTACCTCCAGTATTCTCATCACGAGGCTAGCCCTAAAGCTATTTCGGAGAGAACCAGCTATCTCCAAGTTCGATTGGAATTTCTCCGCTACCCACACCTCATCCCCGCACTTTTCAACGTGCGTGGGTTCGGGCCTCCAGTAAGTGTTACCTCACCTTCACCCTGGACATGGGTAGATCACCTGGTTTCGGGTCTACGACCACGTACTACTTCGCCCTATTCAGACTCGCTTTCGCTGCGGCTCCGCCTTCTAAAGCTTAACCTTGCACGTAATCGTAACTCGCCGGTTCATTCTACAAAAGGCACGCTATCACCCATTAACGGGCTCTAACTACTTGTAGGCACACGGTTTCAGGATCTCTTTCACTCCCCTTCCGGGGTGCTTTTCACCTTTCCCTCACGGTACTGGTTCACTATCGGTCACTAGGTAGTATTTAGCCTTGGGAGATGGTCCTCCCGGATTCCGACGGAATTTCACGTGTTCCGCCGTACTCAGGATCCACTCAGGAGAGAACGAACTTTCGACTACAGGGCTTTTACCTGCTCTGGCGGACCTTTCCAAGTCGCTTCATCTAACTCGCTCTTTTGTAACTCCGTATAGAGTGTCCTACAACCCCAAGAGGCAAGCCTCTTGGTTTGGGCTCTTCCCGTTTCGCTCGCCGCTACTCAGGGAATCGATTTTTCTTTCTCTTCCTCCAGGTACTTAGATGTTTCAGTTCCCTGGGTCTGCCTTCAAGACGCTATGTATTCACGTCAAGATACTACGCGATTAAACGTAGTGGGTTCCCCCATTCGGAAATCTCCGGATCAAAGCTCACTTACAGCTCCCCGAAGCATATCGGTGTTAGTGCCGTCCTTCTTCGGCTCCTAGTGCCAAGGCATTCGCCGTGCGCCCTTAATAACTTAACCAAGTTATTAAGCCTATAAAAAAACTTAAAAAATAAATGTGTTTGTTACAATTTCAATGTCGTTTTATCCAGTTTTCAAAGAACAAGTTTTGAAGTATTTCATTCAGAAAGAATGAACCTTCAAAACTGAACGCAAAACGTAATCTTACAAACCCAAGGTTTGTATTCCGAAATAATCCTTAGAAAGGAGGTGATCCAGCCGCACCTTCCGATACGGCTACCTTGTTACGACTTCACCCCAATCATCTATCCCACCTTCGGCGGCTGGCTCCAAAAGGTTACCTCACCGACTTCGGGTGTTACAAACTCTCGTGGTGTGACGGGCGGTGTGTACAAGGCCCGGGAACGTATTCACCGCGGCATGCTGATCCGCGATTACTAGCGATTCCGGCTTCATGTAGGCGAGTTGCAGCCTACAATCCGAACTGAGAACGACTTTATCGGATTAGCTCCCTCTCGCGAGTTGGCAACCGTTTGTATCGTCCATTGTAGCACGTGTGTAGCCCAGGTCATAAGGGGCATGATGATTTGACGTCATCCCCACCTTCCTCCGGTTTGTCACCGGCAGTCACCTTAGAGTGCCCAACTAAATGATGGCAACTAAGATCAAGGGTTGCGCTCGTTGCGGGACTTAACCCAACATCTCACGACACGAGCTGACGACAACCATGCACCACCTGTCACCGTTGCCCCCGAAGGGGAAACTATATCTCTACAGTGGTCAACGGGATGTCAAGACCTGGTAAGGTTCTTCGCGTTGCTTCGAATTAAACCACATGCTCCACCGCTTGTGCGGGCCCCCGTCAATTCCTTTGAGTTTCAGTCTTGCGACCGTACTCCCCAGGCGGAGTGCTTAATGCGTTAGCTGCAGCACTAAGGGGCGGAAACCCCCTAACACTTAGCACTCATCGTTTACGGCGTGGACTACCAGGGTATCTAATCCTGTTTGCTCCCCACGCTTTCGCGCCTCAGCGTCAGTTACAGACCAGAAAGTCGCCTTCGCCACTGGTGTTCCTCCAAATCTCTACGCATTTCACCGCTACACTTGGAATTCCACTTTCCTCTTCTGCACTCAAGTCCCCCAGTTTCCAATGACCCTCCACGGTTGAGCCGTGGGCTTTCACATCAGACTTAAAGGACCGCCTGCGCGCGCTTTACGCCCAATAATTCCGGACAACGCTTGCCACCTACGTATTACCGCGGCTGCTGGCACGTAGTTAGCCGTGGCTTTCTAATAAGGTACCGTCAAGGTACAGCCAGTTACTACTGTACTTGTTCTTCCCTTACAACAGAGTTTTACGATCCGAAAACCTTCTTCACTCACGCGGCGTTGCTCCATCAGGCTTTCGCCCATTGTGGAAGATTCCCTACTGCTGCCTCCCGTAGGAGTCTGGGCCGTGTCTCAGTCCCAGTGTGGCCGATCACCCTCTCAGGTCGGCTACGCATCGTCGCCTTGGTGAGCCGTTACCTCACCAACTAGCTAATGCGCCGCGGGCCCATCCTATAGCGACAGCCGAAACCGTCTTTCAGTCTTTCACCATGAAGTAAAAGAGATTATTCGGTATTAGCCCCGGTTTCCCGGAGTTATCCCAAACTATAGGGTAGGTTGCCCACGTGTTACTCACCCGTCCGCCGCTAACGTCAAAGGAGCAAGCTCCTTTTCTGTTCGCTCGACTTGCATGTATTAGGCACGCCGCCAGCGTTCGTCCTGAGCCAGGATCAAACTCTCCATAAAAGAAATTTGATTAGCTCAAATTGTTTTGCTGGCATCATGTTTGATGTCCAAAATTATGTTTCGTTCACTAGCAAAACTAGCTACTTAAAACTTTATTGATTACGTTTTGCTTGTTCAGTTTTCAAGGTTCATTTTGTTTATTTCGTTGTCACCTCTTGGCGACTCATTTATAATATCAAGATTCCAAAACAAAGTCAACAGTTTCTCCAAAAATATTTTAATACAATATATAAATGTTTCAAAAAACAATTATGGTTAAAATGCTCACTATTTAATTGATTACGATTATTGCGAAGTGTTTGTTAAGAAAAAATTATATTAGCACTTGCGTAGAGTACATCTCTTACCTAATAAAAAAAGGCAAACCACATAATATAGTTTGCCCGTCTATCTATAAATTAGTTATGATACGTGAAATATAAAAACTGCGATTTTTCCCTAAATCAAAAATTTCCCCTGAATGAATTAATTTAATAAGTGGTCGTGTTGGGGCAAATTTATTTACAAACATTACTTCCCCACGTTCTAAATTAGAAAGTTCTACAATTGTTCCTATCGGAAGATCTGCAACAATATCAATTAATGCACGTACTACTTTAATATCAAATTTACCAAACTCAGATTCATTAATCATTTCTATCACTTTAAATGAAGATTGTTTCGTTCTATATACTCGTTCACATGTCATAGCATGAAAAACATCTGCAACAGCAATGATTTGTGCAAATATAGAAATATTGGCGATCTTTTCGTTCTTCGGATACCCACTACCATTTAAACGTTCATGATGTTGGAAGATTGCTTCTTTCATCGTTTCTTTTAAAATGGTCAAATCTTTCACCATATTGTAGCTATAAATCGGATGTTTATAAATCTCATCATATTCTTGCTCTGTTAATGGTGTCTTCTTATCCCTGATACGAGGATGTACTTTAGCCATACCACAATCAGCTAATAAACCACCGATGGCTACTTGAATAGTAGTCCCTCTATCATAGCCAAGTTTTTGGGCAATAACTGAGGCAATCAAACCAGTTGCTACACAATGATGATATAGATAGTCTTTGGGATTTGAATACTCATTTAAATCAAAAATAATAGTACGATCTTCTAACACCAACTCTACTAAAGGTAAAATAATTGTTCTGGCCTTTGCAATATCTACCTTTGCTCCCGCTTCCCAGTTTTTAAATTCTTTTTTAAACTGTTCAACAGAATGATTATAGATTTTCCTAAAAGTCGGAATTTCTTCTATTGTAACTTCGACATCGCTCTCATTCTTTTCTACACGCATATCATTTTCACTTTTGTAAACAGGGACGTTGAAAATATTAAATGCATGAAAAACTTGCAAGTGTACATAAGAAATCATTGTATCTTTGAAAATAATCGGATACTGTGTATTAGCAAATATATCTTCAGAAATTACCTTGCCAACACCTAGCTCTGAAATTGGAACATGTATAGTTTCCACGGATGAACACCTCTCCACTATTTCTTGCTTCAAAATAAGGTATTTCTATTTTATCATGGAATTCAAAATAATTACTTATTTTTCATTATTTACGTAAAAAAACCGATGACGACATTCAAGAATGTCATCATCGGATTAAATTATTCTTCGACTTCCTCTTCGTCTTCTAAAGACTCTTCTGCTTTTTCCACTTTAGCTACAGTTGCAACTAATTCGTCATCTCCTAGTCGAATTAAACGTACACCTTGCGTACTGCGCCCAATTAATGAAATATCATTCACATCCATACGGATAAGCATTCCATTAATAGTTATAAGCATTAGATCCTCAGAACCATCGACGGTTTTTACAGCCACCATTGGACCATTCTTATCTGTAATCTGGATCGTTTTCAGTCCTACTCCACCACGACTTTGTAAACGATAGTCCTCTTCAGAAGTACGTTTACCGTAACCTTTTTCAGTTACTACTAAAATTTCTTGACCTGGCTCAACAATCTCCATACCAACAACTTCGTCACCATCACGTAGCTTAATGCCTCGAACACCACCGGCTGTACGGCCCATAGATCGAATGTCGTCTTCTTGGAAACGAACGAGCATACCATCACGTGTACCAATAATCACTTGTTTCTCTCCATCTGTAAGACGTACAGAAATAAGATCATCGTCTTCTCTCAAGCTGATTGCGATTAAACCATTTGTTCGGATGTTAGCAAATTGTGAAACAGGCGTACGTTTTGTAATACCTGTTTTTGTGGTAAAGATAAAGTAAGCATCTTCATCAAACGACGCAACACGAATCATAGCTGTTACTTTTTCGCCTTTTTCTATATTGAGCAAGTTTACGATTGGTAACCCTTTAGCAGTACGACCGAACTCAGGAATTTCATATCCTTTTGCTCTAAATACTTTACCTTTAGACGTGAAGAATAAAATTGTATCGTGGGTAGAAGTATTCATTAGATGCTCTACAAAGTCGTCTTCATTTGTACCCATTCCTTGTACACCACGACCACCACGCTTTTGACTACGATATGTATTCGCAGCTAAACGTTTGATATAGCCATTATGCGTTAAAGTAACAACTGAGTTTTCAACAGGGATTAAATCCTCATCCTCAATCATTTCAATACCACCTGATGTAATCTCAGTACGGCGTGTATCATTAAAACGTTCCTTCAATTCTAAGATTTCAGTACGAATAATATCAACAATTTTCTCTTCATCTGCCAAAATTGCCTTTAATTCAGCTATTAGAACTTGAAGCTCTTGATATTCTGCTTCAATTTTTTCACGCTCTAAGCCACTTAATCGAACGAGGCGCATATCTAAAATAGCTTGAGCCTGACGCTCAGATAAGTTAAAGCGTTCCATCAATTGAGGCTTCGCTTCTTCACCACTACGTGAACCACGAATAATAGCAATTATTTCATCAATATGATCGAGTGCAATTCGTAAGCCCTCTAAAATATGAGCGCGGTCTTCAGCTTTTCGAAGATCGAACTCTGTACGACGACGAATAATTACTTTTTGGTGTTCTAGATAATGGTATAACATTTCCTTTAAGCCTAATACTTTAGGCTGACCATTTACTAAAGACAGCATATTAATGCCGAAGCTCGATTGCATAGCCGTTTGTTTATATAAATTATTTAGTACGACATTAGCATTTGCATCTTTACGAACTTCAATTACTACACGCATACCACGACGGTCTGATTCATCACGTAAGTTTGTGATACCATCTATTTTTTTATCACGTACAAGTTCTGCAATTTTTTCAATGAGCTTTGCCTTATTCACTTGGTAAGGCAATTCATGGATAAGAATAGTTTCCTTACCATTTGCCTTTTGCTCAATTTCTACTTTTGCACGAATAATAATGGAACCTCGACCTGTTTCATAGGCTCTACGAATACCACTACGTCCTAAAATTAATCCTCCAGTAGGAAAATCTGGGCCAGGGATAATTTCCATTAGCTCCTCAGTTGTAATTGCAGGATTTTCAGAAAGTGCTATAACAGCATCAATTGTTTCGCCCAATTGATGTGGGGGAATATTTGTTGCCATACCTACTGCAATCCCTGCAGCACCATTCACTAATAGGTTTGGATAACGACTTGGTAATACAATTGGTTCTTTTTCTGATCCATCATAGTTATCTGTATAGTCAATTGTATCTTTATTAATATCACGGAGCATTTCCATTGCTATTTTAGACATACGTGATTCTGTATAACGCATGGCTGCTGCGCCATCACCATCAACGGAGCCGAAGTTTCCGTGACCATCAACAAGCATGTAGCGATAGCTGAAATCTTGTGCCATACGTACCATTGCATCATAGATGGAAGAGTCACCATGTGGATGGTACTTACCCATTACATCCCCAACGATACGTGCTGATTTTTTGTAGGCTTTATCTGCTGTATTCCCTAATTCCTGCATCCCATATAATATACGACGATGAACTGGTTTTAATCCATCACGTACATCAGGTAATGCACGTGACACAATTACACTCATTGCATAATCAAGAAAGGATGTTTCAATTTCTTCTGTTATATTAACTCCTTTAACACCGGAGCGTTCTTGTTCTGACAAAGTGTAGACCTCCTCTCAAGAAAAATTAGATATCTAAATTAGCGTATACGGCATTTTCCTCAATAAATTGACGACGAGGTTCAACTTCATCGCCCATTAAACGTTCAAATGCTTGGTTTGCCTTAATTGCATCATCTAATTCTACTTGTAATAATGTGCGGTACTCAGGATCCATTGTTGTTTCCCAAAGCTGCTCAGCGTTCATTTCACCAAGACCTTTATAACGCTGCACATTTGGTTTTGGCATTTTTGGTAGTCTTTCTAAAATTGCTTTTAATGTCTCTTCATCATAGCAGTATTCAATATGTTTACCTTGTTTCACTTGATAAAGTGGTGGCTGTGCAATATAAATATAGCCTGCTTCTATAAGTGGTCGAAGGAAACGGAAGAAGAATGTTAAAAGTAATGTACGAATATGCGCTCCATCGACATCGGCATCTGTCATAATAATGATTTTATGATAACGAGCTTTTTCTAAATTAAACTCCTCACCAATACCAGTGCCGAATGCTGTAATCATCGCACGGATTTCCGCATTCGATAAAATTTTATCTAGTCGAGCTTTCTCAACGTTAAGAATCTTACCACGTAAAGGCAAAATTGCTTGGAAGTGACGATCACGCCCAGATTTAGCGGAACCGCCGGCAGAATCACCCTCAACAATATAAATTTCACAATCAGCTGGGTTAGTAGAAGAACAATCAGCTAATTTACCCGGTAAGCTAGATACTTCGAGGGCATTTTTACGACGAGTAAATTCACGTGCCTTTTTCGCAGCTACACGCGCACGGGCCGCCATTAAACCTTTTTCTACAACCTTACGAGCAACCGTTGGATTTTCTAACATAAAACGTTCAAAGCCATCTGAGAATAATGAATTGGTAATTTGACTTACTTCTGAGTTCCCTAACTTTGTTTTTGTTTGTCCTTCAAATTGCGGATCTGGATGTTTAACGGAAACTATAGCTGTTAACCCTTCTCGTACATCCTCACCTGTAAGATTAGCGTCAGATTCTTTTAGTAATCCACTTTTTCGTGCATAGTCATTAATAACGCGTGTAAGGGCTGTTTTAAAACCAGACTCATGTGTACCGCCCTCATACGTATTAATGTTATTAGCAAATGAGAAAATATTAGAAGAGAATCCAGCATTATATTGCATGGCAATTTCTACTGTGATGCCATCCTTCTCTCCAAGAACATCAATTGGATCATGGATTGGCTCTTTAGATTGGTTTAAATGCTCCACATAGGAACGAATACCACCTTCATAGTGGTATGTAGTTGAACGAATCTCATCTTCACGTTCATCAGCAATCGTAATCTTAATACCACGATTTAAATAAGCCAATTCTCTAATACGATGAGCTAAAATATCATATTCATAAACAGTTGTTTCTTTAAATATTTCTGGATCAGCTTTAAAACGTGTTGTTGTACCATTGTGATCTGTTTCACCGATAACTGTTAACTCTTGAACTGTTCTTCCACGTTCAAATTTTATTTCATGGATATGACCTTCACGATGAACTTGGACAATTGTTTCAACAGATAGTGCATTTACCACTGATGCCCCAACTCCATGGAGACCACCCGAAACTTTATAGCCTCCACCGCCAAATTTACCACCAGCATGTAAAACAGTCATAATAACCTCAACTGCTGGCTTACCCATTTTTTCTTGAATACTAACCGGAATACCACGACCGTTATCTTCTACACGGATCCAGTTTTCTTTTTCAATTGTTACTTTTATATCTGTACAAAATCCTGCAAGTGCTTCATCGATACTATTATCAACAATTTCCCATACTAGATGGTGAAGCCCTTTAGAGCTAGTTGAACCGATATACATCCCTGGTCTTTTACGTACTGCTTCTAAACCCTCTAATACCTGTATCTGATCGGCCTCATAAGCTTGGTTTTGTAAACCTTCGTTCTCTATAGCCACGGCTTTCATCTACTCCTTCATAACATCATTGTGTGTAAATGAATGAACAGTCAACCGAGCTGACTATTACCATTCTTTTTGTAATCTAAAAAACTACCCTGGCTAACTTCTTTCAATCGCACCTTGTTTCACGTGAAACAGTTGAGCCTGTTCCATCGTTTCATGGTGAATTCCTTCCACACTTGTGGTTGTAACAAAGGTTTGGACTTCACCTTGAATGGTATTTAATAAATGCGATTGGCGATAATCATCGAGTTCCGATAAAACATCATCTAAAAGTAGTATGGGTGTTTCATTTGTTTCTTGTTTAATTAATTCAATTTCAGCAAGCTTTAAAGACAATGCAGTAGTTCGCTGTTGCCCTTGTGAACCATAAGTTTGGACATCATAGCCATTTACCAAAAACTGTAAATCATCACGGTGTGGACCAACTAGTGTCACTCCCCTATCAAATTCACGTTCTCTCGCTTCTATTAATTTTTGATGTAAAGTATTTTCAATTTCACTAGTAGAGTGTTCTTTTTCTATACCAGCTACCGTACGATATTTTATAACCAATGTTTCCTTACCTTGCGATATCCCTGCGTGTATGGGTTCCGCCCACTCCTGCAATAAATCCATAAATTGAAATCTTTTACGAATAATTTGGGTAGCAGCGTGAATATATTGTTCATTGTAGACCTCATACATCACATCATTTGACAAGGACTTGCCTTGGTTCATTTTTAAAAAATGATTACGTTGTTTTAAAACTTTTTGAAAGGTTAATAAATCATGTAAATAGACAGGCGAAATTTGCCCAATCTCCATATCAATAAAACGTCGGCGTATTTGCGGACTTCCCTTTACAACATTCAAATCCTCTGGCGCAAACATAACGACATTCATTTGACCAATATAATGACTAAGGCGACTTTGCTCTATATGATTTATCTTGCCCTTCTTACCTTTCTTTGTAATCGTAAGTTCGATCGGTAAAATACCGTGCCTTTTTTTAACGGCCCCTTCTATTTTACCATAGTCTGAATCCCAACGTATCAATTCTTTATCGTTCGTTGTGCGATGGGACTTAGCCATTGCTAAAACATAGATGGACTCCATAACATTTGTTTTTCCTTGTGCATTTTCACCAATGAAAACATTAATTTTTGGAGAGAAGTTTAAATCTAAGGCATCATAGTTACGGTAATTTGTAAGTTTTATTTGCTCAATATACATAATTTATTGTCCAGTTGGTCCGATGATTTGAAAACGACCACATCCAGGAATATTTACAACATCTCCGTTACGTAATTTCCGACCTCGACGATCGTCTATTTCTCCATTTACATATACAGCATGTTCTTGTAAAAACCACTTGGCCATTCCACCTGAACTAATGGCATCCGTAATTTTTAAGAGCTGCCCTAACGTGATGAACTCCTCATCAATTTTAATGTCCTGCATAGTGTGTTCCCCTCCGAATACAGACTGTCTATCTCTCTATCATACCTAAAATTACGCCATAAGTAAAAAAAGATAGTCACTATGAGCGACTATCTTAACAGATCTTATGTTCTTTAGTAAGTTCGTACAGGTAAAATTAATTGTAAAATAGCATCATCATGAACGGAACGTAAAATAAACGGTCTCATTGCCCCAGTAAATTGAATAACTACATCTTGTCCATCAATTGCTTTTAATGCTTCCATCATATATTTTGCACTGAATGAGATTTTCAAACCTTCCCCTTCTAATGCTTCCACAGGAATTTCTTCTTGTACCTTACCGATTTCAGGAGAATTAGAAGAAACTTCAACTGCCTGGTTATCTAAAATTTCAAAACGTACAACATTATTTCGATCTCCTCTTGCAACAAGTGAGGCACGGTCAATAGCTTGTAATAAAGATTTTCCGTTAATCGTTACATTTGTTTGATATTCTTCAGGAATTAAACGAGTTGTGTCAGGATAATTTCCTTCCAGTAAGCGAGAGAAGAATAATACATCACCCGTTTTAAATAATACTTGCTGACTTGTAATAACGATTTGTACAAGGTTTGTAGAATCCTCTAATACTTTATTTAATTCATTTAAACTTTTCCCAGGAATAACTACACTATGTTCAACTTCTGGTAAATTTTCCAGTTGCACTTTACGTCTAGCTAAACGATGACTATCTGTTGCAACACAGATTAACGTTTCATTTTTGATCTGCCAGTTTACACCTGTCAACACGGGTCTACTTTCTGAAGTAGCAACAGCAAATACTGTTTCACGAATAATTGTTTTTAAAAGATCAGCCGGAATAGTAAATTTTTGATCTTCTGTAAGCTCTGGTAATAAAGGATATTCTGCTGCATCTGAGCCAATTAAATGGAATTCTGATTTTCCTGAACGAATATGCGTTTGGAAACCAGGTGTTACTTGGATTTCAACATCGTTTGTTGGTAATTTACGTACGATTTCATTAAACATACGTGCTTGTACAACAATTGAACCTGTTTCTGTAATGTGAATAATTTGTTGTCCATCTTCTTCTACTGGA
Organism: Lysinibacillus sp. FSL K6-4013; assembly: GCF_038630435.1. Classification (NCBI taxonomy): domain Bacteria; kingdom Bacillati; phylum Bacillota; class Bacilli; order Caryophanales; family Bacillaceae; genus Lysinibacillus; species Lysinibacillus sp. FSL K6-4013. The sequence goes on along the minus strand of NZ_CP152031.1, from coordinate 1,689 downwards.
ATAAATGTTTGAATTGTTATATCAGCATCACTACCTGTTAAGCGGATACCTTCTTCTGTTACGTCAATTTTAATCCCTGTTAAAATCGGAATAGTTGTTTTTGAACTTACTGCTTTCATGACATCATTTAAACCCTCTAATAAACGGTCACGTAAAATATCAAATTTCATTCGTTTTCCCTCACATATTTATATTATTTATTTATATAAAATAAAAAGATATAGTAATAGGCCCTGTGGATTTGTGGATAAGTATATTTTTATGAATAAAATCAGTCTATCCACATGTAGATAGACTGTGTATAAGTTTGTGTTTAAATCGTTAGTTTGTCCACAGCAATTACTTGCCTAGCATACTACGAATTTGTTTAACATCTTGTTGAAGTTGAGCGTCATTTTTCAACATAGAAGAAATTTTTTCGTGTGCATGGATGACAGTCGTATGGTCGCGACCACCAAATTCTTCGCCAATTTTCGGCAGCGAAAAATCTGTCAATTCGCGTGATAAGTACATTGCGATTTGACGCGGAAAAGCTATTAATTTAGTACGTTTTTTGGCAGCGAAATCTTCCAAACGTATACTAAAATGTTCCCCAACTGCATTTTGAATGTCTAATATTGTCACTGTTCGCGGCTTTGAATTTGGGATGATATCCTTCAATGCCTCGGCAGCTAATGTCGCTGTAATATCCTTGTTTACAAGTGATGAGTAGGCAACGACGCGAATAAGCGCACCTTCAAGCTCCCTAATATTGGAGTCAATCTGGTTCGCAATATAAAGCATTACTTCATTTGGTACCTCTAGACCGTCTGCTTTTGCTTTTTTACGCAAAATAGCGATACGAGTTTCCAAATCGGGTGGCGCAATATCAGTTATTAACCCCCATTCGAAACGTGAGCGGAGCCGATCTTCTAAAGTTGGAATCTCTTTTGGAGGTCGGTCACTTGATATAACAATTTGTTTTGATTCTTCATGTAGAGTATTAAAAGTATGGAAAAATTCTTCTTGAGTTGATTCTTTTCCAGCAAGGAATTGAATATCATCAATTAGCAGTACATCCACATTGCGGTATTTATTGCGAAAATCAAGTGCTTTGTTATCACGAATTGAGTTAATAAATTCATTTGTAAATTTCTCAGATGATAAGTACACCACTTTTGCATTAGGATTATGCTCTAATACATAATGACCAATGGCGTGCATTAAGTGCGTTTTACCTAGCCCTACTCCCCCATAAATAAAGAAGGGATTATATGCCTTCGCAGGTGCTTCAGCTACAGCTAGCGAAGCTGCATGTGCAAAGCGGTTACCAGAGCCAATAACAAACGTATCAAAAGTATATTTCGGGTTTAACATACCTGGTGAAATATCATGATGTTCATTATTTTTTGCTTGGATAATCGGCGCTGGCAAATCAAAATCGTCCGAATCCTGGTTTTTTTGAACAACAAATTTAATAAGCAAGTCTTCGCCTGTTAGCTCCGTTAATATACCTGTAATCAAATGAATATAATGATTTTCAAGCCAGTCTCGAGCAAACGAATTGGGTGCAGCAATTGTCACAGTGGAGCCACTACCATTGTAAGATAGTAGCTTTGTAGACTTTAGCCACGTTTCGAAGCTTGGTTTAGAAATTTTTTGTTCAACTTGAGCCAGGACATTGTTCCATAGTTCTTCTAAATGTTCCAA